>NZ_FOFM01000093.1 GCF_900110875.1 Pseudovibrio axinellae
CCGGTGCTCTACGTTTTGATTTGGTGTTATTGCCACGGCGCACATTGGTGGGCATAGGCTTACCTTTCGGTTTGCGACGATGAACCTGCGAGACAAACCCGTTTTCCTCCATGAAGTCCTCGTTCTGCTTGGATCTATAAGCGCTATCCGCCCAGACCTGCGAGCCGGTATTGGCTTTATCCAACAAGCCCTGACGTAATTGCCTGCCATCATGGCTGGCCGCATCAGTGACCAGCCACTTGCGAATGAAACGGTAGCCTTTGTCGATGCTGGTGTGTGCTTTGTAACCGAAGTGGGGAATAGCAATGTCCAGATGTTTGCTGCCATCCTTGCGTTGACGGGCTTTGCCAAACTGTACCGTCCAGCGTGCATGAGTATCTTTCTGGCGCAGTTTAGCTTTGTTTTTCCGCCAATCCTTGGGAATACGGCCTTGCTTGAGCGCGTTGCGTTCATCTTCGGTGTTACGCTGTTTGGGAGCGGCAATAAGAGAGGCATCGACCAGTTGCCCGGGCATGGCGATGTAGCCAGCCTCCCGCAGCGTTTTGTCAAATCGGCAAAACAGGTCTTCAATCGCACCAGCCTTGGTTAGCTTCTCGTGAAACAACCAGATTGTCTTGGCATCAGGCACCTTACCTGTAAGCCCCAGGCCAAGGAAGCGCATGAACGACAGCCGGTCATTGATCAGAAACTCGGTGCGCTCGTCACTCAAATTGTTCTGTGCTTGGATGATGAGGATCTTGAACATGAGCACAGCATCAAAAGGCGGGCGGCCACCCTTGGCGCGATCGCCATAAGCCAACGTTTTCTCCAAGTCGCTGCGGAAGACCTCAAAATCGACTGTCTTATCGTAGGCTTCTAGTTGGTCGCCAATATCACTGAGCCGCTGCAAGCGGTCTTCAACATCAAATAGCCCTGGTGCCCGATACATGATTGCCTCCCCAGCCGACAGCACAATTGAATCAGAACACACTCGAAAACGCTTGTGGTTAATAGAGGCCCTCAGCT
>NZ_FOFM01000091.1 GCF_900110875.1 Pseudovibrio axinellae
GTAGTGACAAACACGCGGCCCGAATCGAAACCACCCTCACCCATCAAAATATAATTAACCAAGAAGCCAATACGCCCTCGCAAATTAGTTTGGATTTCTTCCCGCTCAGCCAAGACTAGGCTTGTTTGGTCCCCAAATTCTTGAAGAGCCCACAATTTGACGACGCCGCTTGTAGCTTCAACGCTGTTGATCCCATTTTTGCAGGTTCTTATTGTTCCAATCTGATCGATATCTTCAGCACTCGACACCTCAATGTGAGCTAAGACTGGTGCAGGGATACACAGTAGCCCTAGCAGCACGATGGCAATTTTTCTCATTTTTTGCTTCCTAACTGATTCCAGTTACTTCGATTTCCGGACTATCTCGATGTGCTCATTGGGCAAATGTGCCTTACCTAGCTTTCGCAGAGCCCTCGAGCTATTAACGCTCAGTTTTCCTGCCTCTAGCAATTTCGTCTAATAGGGTGTCAGGCATGCACCGCTATCGATATTTGATGCGGGAAAATAGCAATAGCGGAAGATCGCACAACTACGCAGAAGTTGAATGATATGCCTTGGACTACTGGTCCACATTTTTTCGAACCCAGTTGATTTGCCTTGAACTCTTTTTGCCTAAGCCACAGCCAAATCCATGTGCTCTTCAGCAAACTGAACAGTGTCAGCAATTACGCTGTTACCCAGCTCAATGACCCTCTCGACAAGGCGCGCTGCGCCGACGCTGTGCATGATCTCCTTCAGGTCGCGGTAGGAAAGCGAATAGCGAACGTAGAAGAAGACGGCATACAGGGGCCTTGTTGCAGGGGTCGCTCAGTGTCTGTAATTAGAAGGCTTGTTCGTCTTCATAAAGCTATCCGATGCCCCACAAATTCAACGCCAGCCGTCGTCACAAATTTGACAAGAAGAAATATCGTGTCACGAACTGGCGTGCCTATAACGAAAGTCTTCGTAATCGTGGTGATTTGACGATCTGGGTCAACCGTGAGATTGGGAAGGAGTGGTCAGCGCAGCGCCGGACCACTCGCGGAGGGCAACGCAAGTATTCTGATTTGGCCATTGCGGCGTGCCTGACACTGCGTAGCGTGTA
>NZ_FOFM01000090.1 GCF_900110875.1 Pseudovibrio axinellae
GTAGTGACAAACACGCGGCCCGAATCGAAACCACCCTCACCCATCAAAATATAATTAACCAAGAAGCCAATACGCCCTCGCAAATTAGTTTGGATGTCTTCCCACTCAGCCACTATTAGGCTTGTTTGGTCCCCAAATTCTTGAAGAGCCCACAATCTGAGGACGCCGCTTGTATCTCCAACGCTGTTGAGCCCATATTTGCAGGTTCTTATTATTCCAATCTGATCGATATCTTCAGCACTCGACACCTCAATGTGAGCTAAGACTGGTGCAGGGAGACACAGTAGCGCTAGCAGCACGATGACAATTTTTCTCATTTTTTGCTTCCTAACTGATTCCAGTTACTTCGATTTCCGGACTATCTCGATGTGCTCATTGGGCAAATGTGCCTTACCTAGCTTTCGCAGAGCCCTCGAGCTATTAACGCTCAGTTTTCCTGCCTCTAGCAATTTCGTCTAATAGGGTGTCAGGCATGCACCGCTATCGATATTTGATGCGGGAAAATAGCAATAGCGGAAGATTGCACAACTACGCAGAAGTTGAATGATATGCCTTGGACTACTGGTCCACATTTTTTCGAACCCAGTTGATTTGCCTTGAACTCTTTTTGCCTAAGCCACAGCCAAATCCATGTGCTCTTCAGCAAACTGAACAGTGTCAGCAATTACGCTGTTACCCAGCTCAATGACCCTCTCGACAAGGCGCGCTGCGCCGACGCTGTGCATGATCTCCTTCAGGTCGCGGTAGGAAAGCGAATAGCGAACGTAGAAGAAGACGGCATACAGGGGCCTTGTTGCAGGGGTCGCTCAGTGTCTGTAATTAGAAGGCTTGTTCGTCTTCATAAAGCTATCCGATGCCCCACAAATTCAACGCCAGCCGTCGTCACAAATTTGACAAGAAGAAATATCGTGTCACGAACTGGCGTGCCTATAACGAAAGTCTTCGTAATCGTGGTGATTTGACGATCTGGGTCAACCGTGAGATTGGGAAGGAGTGGTCAGCGCAGCGCCGGACCACTCGCGGAGGGCAACGCAAGTATTCTGATTTGGCCATTGCGGCGTGCCTGACACTGCGTAGCGTGTA
>NZ_FOFM01000089.1 GCF_900110875.1 Pseudovibrio axinellae
GGCCTTGTTGCAGAAATCGAATTCAGAATGCAGGTTGCTCTTACCCGTTCAATTCAGGTCGCGAGTACGCGCTCGAACGCCGGGCGTCCAAGTGCAGTCATTTTATTCAAGACGGAGACACCGATTTTCGCCTCCATCTTCTGATTGTTGAGCTTACGGGACTTTACAGAGTGTCCGATGACCTGCTTATAGCGCCCCATTAAGGTCTCTCCTCGCGACCGCCGCCCATATCCGTTCGCCTTCTGCCAGGCCATCCTTCCGTTCTTCTCAATGGCCAGAACATCCCGGTCGCGCTGTGTCGGGGCGGTCTCAGCCTCAAGGCTGGGAACAGCTGTTTTCGGTGGCGGGATAATGACCTCAACTCCGTCATAGCGCTTCTCCAGCTCGTTTCTGGAGGGCTCGCCATCATAGGCACCATCGCCCAGAAAAGTGGCAATCGGATCCACAACCTGATCCAGCAGATCAGGCAAGGCGGATGGATCGGCAACGTTCTCTTCAGTCAGTTCACAACAGATGATGTCGCCGCTATTCAGATCCAAACCAAGGTGGAGTTTCCGCCATTTCCTGCGCTTTACGCGCGTTCCATGTTTTGTTTCCTGCCATTCGCCCGCTCCAAAGACTTTCACTCCCGTGCTGTCGATCACAAGGGTCGATGGCTCCAGATTAGTTTGCTGTTTAGGCCTTGAAAGTTTCAAGCTACTGGCTCTGCGCGACAGGGTAGAAAAGTCTGGCGCTGGCAAGTTCAGCCCCATCAAGCCAAGCACCGATCTCACAAACCCTTGCGTTTGCCGCAATGCCAGAGCGAACACGGCCCTGATTTGCAAGCAGGTTTCAATAGCCAGATCTGAGAACGTAGCTGGTCGTCCACGCTGTTTGCGAGGCCTCGCAAACCACACCTGAGCAACGCTCTCTTCAATCCAAACGGTTATATCGCCGCGGCCACGCAGGCTTTCGTTATAGTCCGGCCAGTTGGTAACTCGAAACCTTGCCTTCGGGATCTTATGGCGGCGAGCAGCGTTGTGTTTGAAGGGCATGAAAAAATCTTGGCTGATGAAAACTCCCGAAGCAATACGCTCTAAAGCCGGAATATTGCAACACCGCC
>NZ_FOFM01000088.1 GCF_900110875.1 Pseudovibrio axinellae
TGACCTGAGACCCAAGTTTCCTCCAGTTTTTGTGAGGATCCATTGTTTGTATTCAAGCCTTATGCGGCTATCATTTCCAGCCCTATCTGCCCGGCAAACTCGGCTGGGGTTAGGTTGTCCAAAGACGAATGCGGTCTTTGAGTGTTGTAGTCGTGTTTCCAAGCTTCAATCTTGGTTCTGGCTTCGCTCAGTGACGAGAACAGTGTTTCATTCAAACACTCATCCCGTAAGCTGCCGTTAAAACTTTCGACAAAAGCATTTTGCATAGGCTTGCCTGGTGCAATGTAATGCCAGTTGATGTTTGTATCCTGACAGAATTTCAACACTGCAGAACTGGTCATTTCTGTGCCGTTGTCCGAGACTATTGTCGTTGGCATCCCCCGTTTTGCGATAATGGCTTCGACTTCGCGCACAAGACGCGCTCCGGACATAGAGGTGTCGGGAACAAGAGCCAGACATTCACGACTATAATCATCGACGACAGCCAGTACTCTAAAGCGCCTGCCATCGGTGAACGCATCACTGACAAAGTCTAGGCTCCAACGCTCGTTGGTTCTTAACGGCACAACAATGGGCCTGCGAGTTCCAAGCGCACGTTTACGACCACTACGTTTGCGCACTTGCAGCCCTTCCTCTCGATACAAACGACGTAGTTTCTTCAGGTTCATAACCACTCTCTGACGTTTCAAAAGGATATGGATCCTGCGATATCCGAAACGGCGGCGTTCACTGGCCAACTGTCTGATAGCTTCACGCAAAGGCTTGTCGTCAGGACGAACGCTTTTGTAACGCATACTGGAGCGATCAACCTGAAGCACAGAACAGGCCCGCCGCTCGCTCACACCAAAGCTCTGACATAAAAAGGCAACCGCTTGGCGTGAAGCAGCGGGCCCTACCACTTTTTTGAATTCACATCACGCAGCATAGCGTTATCCAGCATAGCTTCGGCAAGTAACTTCTTGAGCTTGGAATTTTCATCTTCCAAAGCCTTCAGCTTGCGCGCATCTGAAACATCCATGCCGCCATACTTGGCCTTATACTTGTAAAACGATGCTGTGCTGATTCCATGTCTGCGACAAACTTCTGCTGTTGGAACACCACTTTCCTGTTCCTTGATCATGCTGATGATCTGCTCTTCCGTAAAACG
>NZ_FOFM01000086.1 GCF_900110875.1 Pseudovibrio axinellae
AGTAGAGATATTGTCACCTCATATTGAGGACTGATTTTATGAAGAAATCTCGTTTCAGCGATACGCAGATCATTGCGATTTTGAAGCAAGGCGAAAGCGGAGTTCCGGTTGCTCAGCTGTGCCGGGAACACGGCATGAGCTCAGCAACCTATTACAAATGGCGAGCAAAATTCGGCGGCCTTGAAGCGCCGATGATCTCGCAGATGAAGTCTACGGAAGAAGAGCTGCGTCGTTTCAAGACGATGTATGCTGAGCTATCGCTGCAAAATGAGCTTTTGAAGGAAGCGCTTGTAAAAAAGCCCTGAAGCCATCTCAGCGCAAGGAGATGGCTGTGTTTGCTGTTGAGACAAAAGGGATTTCCATCGCTCTGGCGTGCCGCACCTTCGGGGTGAGTGAGCGCTGCTACCGTTATGAACGGCGCCTGCGTGATGAGAATGCTGTCATTGCTGACTGGCTGTTGCGTTTAACCACAACCAACAGGACTTGGGGTTTTGGTCTGTGTTTTCTTTATCTTCGCAATATCAAAGGCTTTGGCTGGAACCATAAGAGAGTCTATCGCATTTACCGGGAGCTGGAACTGAACCTGAGGATCAGGTCACGCAAGCGGCTGAAGCGCACGAAACCAGACAAGCTTGCAGTGCCTAACAAGCCCAATCAGGTATGGTCGATGGATTTCATGTCTGATCAGCTCGAAGATGGTAGACGGCTCCGCACGCTCAATATCATCGATGACTTTAATCGGGAGGGGCTGGCTATCGAAGTTGACTTCTCTCTTCCCGCACTCAGGGTCGTGCGGGCTTTGAAGCAGGTTATTGAATGGCGGGGTAAGCCTGTGGTGATACGCGTCGACAACGGCCCGGAAAACATAAGTGAAACCCTGCTGTCATGGGCCAGAACGCAAGGCATCCAGATCCGGCATATTCAGCCTGGAAAGCCTGCTCAAAATGCATATATTGAGCGATACAATAGGACAGTCCGGCAAGAATGGCTCGATCAGACCTGCTTTGAAAATATCGAACAGGCACAAGTAGAAGCTACAAACTGGCTCTGGACTTACAACAACGAACGGCCCAACATGGCCATCGGTGGCATTACGCCCGCAACAAAACTAAAAATGGCGGCATAGCTCTATTACCAAACTCCTCCATAAATGGGGGGATTACC
>NZ_FOFM01000084.1 GCF_900110875.1 Pseudovibrio axinellae
GATCAAAATGATCTGGCAAGCGCCAGCGTAACCGGGTCTGATCCAAACAGTGACGCAGAGACCGACGTTTCAAGTACTTTGACCTTTACAGCTGGTTCTGACGCGCTAACCTCATTTGCCTTTGCTGATCCCTCTGCCATCACCATCTCCAATGGAACAGCCACACTGGATGTCAGCTGGGCCCTGTCCAACGGTCAGCTCATTGGCTCAATCAATGGCGCTCCTGCCATCATTTTGGCGCTTGATGCCGCCGCTATTGCGGCCGGACAGCAAGGCACAGTCCAGGTCACAGCAACCCTGACACAGGCCTTTGCCCACCAGAACGGTGCAAACCCGATTACCATCAGTGGCATTGCCATTAATGCCTCAGACCATGACGGCGATACCGTCACCGCTGACATCCAGGTCAACATCTTAAACGATGCTCCAGTTCTGGACATTGCTGACAGCCCGGCCTCACTTACAGAAGGCAGCACGCTTTCCAGCACATGGGCGCTGAACCCGGGGGCAGACGGCGTCACCCACATCACAGTCTCGCTGCCAGGCGAAGCAGACCAGAGCATTGCGCTCACACAAACCACATCCGCCACCTTTGTGCTCCCAAACGGCACCCTTACAGTCAATCCCGATGGCACCTATTCCTTTGAAGCTGACGACAATTTAGACAATGATCAGGCCCAGCAACTAACCTTTACAATCACCGCAACAGACAGCGACGGCGATACAGCATCTGACACTCACACAATCACAATTACAGATGGCGCAGACCCCACACCGCCAGACAATCTGCCCGGCGAGGCCGCCAGCCTCATCCTGACGGTGAGCGAAGCCGCTCTTGATACAGTGCAGGATCAAAATGATCTGGCAAGCGCCAGCATCACCGGGTCTGATCCAAACAGTGACGCAGAGACCGACGTTTCAAGTGCTTTGACCTTTACAGCTGGCTCTGACGCGCTAACCTCATTTGCCTTTGCTGATCCCTCTGCCATCACCATCTCCAATGGAACAGCCACACTGGATGTCAGCTGGGCCCTGTCCAACGGTCAGCTCATTGGCTCAATCAATGGCGCTCCTGCCATCATTTTGGCGCTTGATGCCGCCGCCATTGCCGCAGGCCAGCAAGGCACAGTCCAGGTCACAGCAACCCTGACACAGGCCTTTGCCCATGAAAACGGTGCAAACCCGATTACCATCAGTGGCATTGCCATCAA
>NZ_FOFM01000082.1 GCF_900110875.1 Pseudovibrio axinellae
CTGTCGGTGAGCTGGTCACCGCTCTTCAGGCTCTGCACCGACGGTTGCTGGTTGTCGAGCGCATAGCTCCACGACCCGTCCGGTTGCACGGTGAACGTTCCGTGCGCTGCACTGGCATGTGACTGGGGCACAAACTGGTTTTGCCCGGCATCAGGATCCACAATGCTCAACTGGCCGCTGGTGGTCAGTGCGGTTTCTTCAGTCACCGTGCCGGTGGCAGTACCGCCGATCTGGGCCTTGTCGTCGGTGCCATTGATGGTGATGGTGAGCTTGTGGGAGGTGCCGTCCACAGAGGTGACGGTGAGACTGTCGGTGAGCTGATCACCGCTCTTCAGGCCCTGCACCGCCGGTTGCTGGTTGTCGAGCGCATAACTCCACGACCCATCCGGCTGCACGGTGAACGTTCCGTGCGCAGCACTGGCGTGTGACTGGGGCACAAACTGATTTTGCCCAGCATCAGGATCCACAATGCTCAACTGGCCGCTGGTGGTCAGTGCAGTTTCTTCAGTCACCGTGCCGGTGGCAGTACCGCCGATCTGCGCCTTGTCGTCGGTGCCATTGATGGTGACGGTGAGCTGATGAGTGGTGCCGTCAATCGAGGTGACGGTGAGACTGTCAGTGAGCTGATCGCCGCTCTTCAGGCCCTGCACCGCCGGTTGCTGGTTGTCGAGCGCATAACTCCACGACCCGTCCGGCTGCACGGTGAAGCTGCCATGTGCCCCTTGAGCTGCGGATTGCCCGACAAACTGGTTTTGCCCGGCATCAGGATCCACAATGCTCAACTGGCCGCTGGTGGTCAGTGCGGTTTCTTCAGTCACCGTGCCGGTGGCAGTACCGCCGATCTGGGCCTTGTCGTCGGTGCCATGGATGGTAACGGTGAGCTTGTGGGAGGTGCCATCCACAGAGGTGACGGTGAGACTGTCGGTGAGCTGATCACCGCTCTTCAGGCCCTGCACCGCCGGTTGCTGGTTGTCGAGCGCATAACTCCACGACCCATCCGGCTGCACGGTGAACGTTCCGTGCGCAGCACTGGCGTGTGACTGGGGCACAAACTGGTTTTGCCCGGCATCAGGATCCACAATGCTCAACTGGCCGCCGGTGGTCAGCGCCGTTTCTTCGGTGACGGTGCCGGTGGCAGTACCGCCGATCTGGGCCTTGTCGTCGGTGCCATGGATGGTAACGGTGAGCTGATGAGTGGTGCCGTCGATGGAGGTGACAGTGAGACTGTCGGTGAGCTGGTCACCGCTCTTCAGGCTCTGCACCGACGGTTGCTGGTTGTCGAGCGCATAGCTCCACGACCCGTCCGGTTGCACGGTGAACGTTCCGTGCGCTGCACTGGCATGTGACTGGGGCACAAACTGGTTTTGCCCGGCATCAGGATCCACAATGCTCAACTGGCCGCTGGTGGTCAGTGCGGTTTCTTCAGTCACCGTGCCGGTGGCAGTACC
>NZ_FOFM01000080.1 GCF_900110875.1 Pseudovibrio axinellae
GCGAGCAGCGTTGTGTTTGAAGGGCATGAAAAAATCTTGGCTGATGAAAACTCCCGAAGCAATACGCTCTAAAGCCGGAATATTGCAACACCGCCATGTAACTCATCCTTTTGATGATACTATTTGCTCTGCCAGCTGACAAGCTGATTCAAACTGTCGGTTCAATGCATCATTGTCGTGTCTATTATCATACAGCCGCCTGAAGTCACTCAATAAATGATGTTTCAGTTTTCCATAACCATTTCGATCTTTATTCTTCAGAATATTTAGAGATTTCGATAACCCTGGGTAAGCTGTATCCCGGCCATCTTGAGCCAACTCTCGCTGGATCGCTTCTATTAAGTCTAAAAGGTTTTCTTCTTGTATACTTCTCACTGCGTTACCTCAGTTGAATTAATCGGGAAATTTAGCTTTGAATTCATCGAGCGAATAGCTTTTCCCGGTTTTTCCATCACATACAGACTTAATCCAGGTATTTGGATAGTCTCTTGGTAACAGCACTTGATTTGCCCCCCTAGATACTTGACCCTGTTGATCCAATAGGCTGGGGAGCTACTCTACCAACACGAATTTGAGTACCTTTCGGGATCACAATTTCAGCTTCAAATTGGGTGCTATTCCTTTTTTGTGAGACGCTTCTTAAAAGTTTGCATTGCCCGCGGTTCGTGTTCAATTAATTCATCTAACAAATCGCCCTCTATTAGCGCTTCGTGTAGAATGAGGTCTTGTCCCTCTGAATTTTTTATCACTTGAAAGTTTGAGTTAAGTTGCGGCTGTGTAACGACACACTCCACCTCAGGCACAGCAACAAATCCCTCATACCCTTCATAAGGTACAACAAAGTGCATTCGCTGTAACTTTCCTTGATATTCTGCCCAGTAAATCCCATATACCTCTACATCGACTGCACGGCCAGCTTCTTTAATTCTCATTACTTACTCCAAACTTGGACCAGGTTGCAAAACAGGTGGTGTCCGTTGCGGTGTTGTGTACTTCATATCATATGCTCTACCTGAATTTGAGTTGTACTGATAATGGATTGTGATTGTCTCGCCGCTAGGCGTTGTATGAACTGCTTCCATTTTTTGGAACCCATCTGCCGACTTAAAGCGTGGATCATTATTTAAGCCCGGCAACGGTCGCCCAGCAGATGCGTCATTAGTAATACGGTTCCAAAGCGTTTGCTCGTTTAGATCGCGGGGCTTTGTAGCTTGATGAGGTTTCGCTGTCGAAATTGTTTCGTAATCGATACCATTGTTTGGCAACCCTTTATTTGTAGCAGGATCTTTATCATCCCATTTCGTAAGAGGTTTCTTAACACCAATTACACCCGCTATAACTGCAGTAGTGACCCCTGCAACTGACCTGAGACCCAAGTTTCCTCGGCGGTGTTGCAATATTCCGGCTTTAGAGCGTATTGCTTCGGGAGTTTTCATCAGCCAAGATTTTTTCATGCCCTTCAAACACAACGCTGCTCG
>NZ_FOFM01000079.1 GCF_900110875.1 Pseudovibrio axinellae
CCTCTTAGAGCGGTTTGAACAAAGTGCTGCAGCAAAGGACCAGCAAAGGGGTTTAGGCGCGCCGTCAGTGCCGCATTTGGGAGTTGAAATTGGGGGCAACGAGGACCCACAAAACACTGTTGGTCGGAAGAAAACTTCCGGCAGGCCGGAACTGGATTTCCGACACATAAATACAAACTATACAAATCAAACACTTTCTAACGAAAGACGTAATAAGCGGGCATTGCCTTACGGCAATGACTTAAACTCTCCTTTGAGCGCTACCGCGCAAATGGCTCTTGAAAGATCAAAGCCTGAAAGTGCCGATCGCGCCCGTCAACACCTTCATGGGGTTGAGGGAAGATCCGATGCCCCTGCCCTGCCCCAAACTAATCCCCCTTCAGCACAAGCAGCGTTCCTAAATTCAGGTATTGAGCACATCACCCTTAAACAGATTTTGGCGTGCAGCAGCCCCATGCTGCGCGAAATGATCAGCAACGCCTCAAAAGCTGGGGGCTCCGACTGGACGGCGCTCATCAAGGCGGCAAAATTAGCGGCAAGCTTTCTGGGGATCTCAACTCCAGCCTGGCAAGAGGCCTGCGACAAGCTTGGCGCAAGTGCGGCCGCAACAATCATTGTGATTGCCGAGCGCCGCAGCACCGATCCGACCACTCCCATCAACTCCTATGGCGGCTTTGTGCGCGGCTGTCTGGCGAAAGCTGAAACCGGTAATCTACATCTACACAAATCTGTTTTTGGGCTGCTGGCCAAAGGCAACCTTGATGAATAGGAGCGTCACAAAATTGGGGCGTTGCCCCCGATCGCTGTCAAGGACAAGGGAGCTAAAGCTCCTCGGGCATCTGGCTTCCCTATCCTTCCTCCCTGACTTTTGCGCCGGCACTTGCGGCCCAAAAGTCAGCTCGTGCAGCACACGTGCGGCAAGCGAAACGCTCTTGCAGGACGGCTTACGTGCAAGCGCACTTCAATGGGAGAACCCCGCCAGAAGCCCGATCCTTGACAGCGATCTCCCCCGTTTTGCATGGCGGGAAAAATGAAACGCACAGTGAGAGAAAATTCCATCAACCAACCCTCACCGCAATCCGGTGAACCACTCAAGAGGAAACCTCAATGAGAAAGCTATTTCTTATTCTTGCCGCAACCATGATGTTGGCGGCCTGTCAGACAACATCTGTTGTCGTCTCGTCAAATCAACCGCCCCGTGTGGTGATGCAAAAGTCAATTCCAGCGGCAAAACAGGCCGTCATTGCAAAATTCCAGAGCAGAGAATTTAAAGTCCTGCGCAGCGCCGGGAGTACTGTTGTTGTTGAACAGCTCCTTACCCCAAACAGCAATGAGCGAAAACAACACGCCTCTTACAGCGATGGTATTCCGCGTGCCCGCGCTACCCTGCGCTTTAACAATGTTGAGGGTGGGACACAGGTCACAAGCTCATTCGACATGATCATCAATCCAGGTAAAGCCAATCAGCAAAAAGTAACGTTGCTGGACAGCCCGGATGGTGGGCGGTTGCAGCGACTGTTGGAGAGCATCAGCTAAGAGTAGATTATCTGGTCAGGCGAAGTAAGATTTGCCTGACCGCAGAGCGGGAGTTCAA
>NZ_FOFM01000077.1 GCF_900110875.1 Pseudovibrio axinellae
CCCTGGTGCCCGATACATGATTGCCTCCCCAGCCGACAGCACAATTGAATCAGAACACACTCGAAAACGCTTGTGGTTAATAGAGGCCCTCAGCTTCCTGAACTATCGTAGACAGTGAAAGTGGGATTTGCCATTAACAGTTGCTTCCAATTAGTAGATAGTTTCGGTTCAGACGATCAAGATTTAGTCGACAGCGATCATTTATTAAGTAAGAAAAATTTGCATTTTTCTTAATATTTGACTCTAGGTCTGCGGTATTTACTTCTTCCATTTTCAATAAGTAGAAAAAATAATCAGATTGAAATGTTCCATTACCTCCCCATTTTATTATTTCACCTGAATTCGGAAGTTCTTCTCCACTGCTCACAAATATTTTAATATTATTTATTATCCTAAAAGTTGGTGAGCTATACAAAGATAGTGACAATGAAAGTAACACTATTAAAGTAGCAGTCCAAAACCTAAACATACTAAATAAAGCAAATATTAATGATGTAGCAATCAGAAGATAAACGGCTATTGGAGCTAGAACAGATACACTATAAAGAAATTGATAAACTGAGAGTGATATAAGTGTATACATCAATATCACAATCAATAGTGATTTTATAATATTTTTAATTGTCATAGGTTTTCATCTTGTTATTTAATCTACATTTTTCTTTGTAACTACTTAATGGTAAGGCTATTGTCTCATCGGTTCTTTACCTTATAAACAGATCCGCACGATACACCAAGTTCACGGGCTAATGACAGTTGGACTCTGGCCCTCGGCAAGTCGCGCTTTAATCTCGGTCTTATCGATCCGTGGCGGTCGACCTTTGTAAACATCTCTGTTTTTTTACCGCCGCAATGCCTTCCGCTTGTCGCTCCCGCCGCAGGTTGGTTTCAAACTCTGCAAACACACCGAGCATATCGAAGAAGGCTTTGCCTGCTGCCGTTTAGGTATCGACTGGCTGTTCTGTTGCATAAAGATGAGTGAGGTATCGCCAAGTTGCTTAAGCTTTGACTTTCGTTTAGTGAATCTGGCATGTAGATCCCGAGTTCATTTGCGCGCCTGAAAGGCTTTCCTGTTCCATTTTTTAACTATCTGATAGGCCGTTAGCCCTGCTTTATTGGTGAGTAATGCCTCGGCTCCATTATCATTCAAGAAGCGAACATTTTCTATATTTCCAGCTTGTGCGGCAGCCATTAGAGGAGTGCATCCGCGCCTGCTTTCAAGAAGAGTGTCAAGACTTCAGTATTTTCTCTGTATGAAGCATAATGTAATGCGGTTCGGTCTTTCTCATTTTTGCCGCCCCATTGTTGCTGTTTAACATTTGCATCAGCATCAATCAATTTTTGCGCCATAAACGTAGATCCTTTGACCGCTGCTACCATCATGGGACTTCTACCAACGGCATCTTCCTGATGTACGTTAGCTTTATCTGCGACAAGTGCCTCAAAGATATAGACATTCTTAATTGAGACGGCCCACAAGAGAGCGGTGCAACCTGCTTCATTCGTTTTGACCTGCTCCCCATAACTTCCTCCATTTTGTGATAGGATTCTACCTAACATTGAGGTGGGATATGAAGCGTTCTCGTTTTACGGAAGAGCAGATCATCAGCATGATCAAGGAACAGGAAAGTGGTGTTCCAACAGCAGAAGTTTGTCGCAGACATGGAATCAGCACAGC
>NZ_FOFM01000074.1 GCF_900110875.1 Pseudovibrio axinellae
CTTGATGGTACCTCCGGCAATGATTACATCATCGGGACACCGGTTTCGAACATTATCTATGCAGGGGCTGGCAATGATATTCTTGATGCTGGCGGGTACACCAGTTCCTGGCAACACTTGCGCGGTCAGGAAGGGGATGACACTTATCTGATTGGGAAAGATGATGGGCAGCTCTGGATCTCTCGTAGTGCCGAATGGTCCAGCAGCGGGACGGATACCCTGCACTTCAAGGACCTAAAACTTTCTGATCTTACAATCGACAGTTTTGATTATGAAACACAAGGTCAGGTCCTGCGCTTCTCCTGGGACAAAGATGGTCAGTCCGGAGAACTGCGTATTGCGGATATGGGACAGCACATCGAGCGTTTTGAGTTTGCTGACGGGTCGGTGCTCGGCGGGGTCAGCTGGCGTGACGATGGCCGGGTGGAACTTTACGGTCTGGCAGATGGTCAAGATTCGGTAATCTATGGCACTGCCTACGACGACTTTGTCTATGGTGGTGCCGGCAATGATACCTTGAGTGCTGGCGCCGGGGTCGGCGGCTCGCAACACTTGCGCGGCGCTGGCGGCAACGACACCTATCTGTTCGGTTCTGGTGGCGGCAGCACCATGCTCCATGAAGGCATCGAGGACGGCATCGACACGGTGCGGTTCACCGACCTGAGCCTGACTGGTCTTAGCCTCAGCACCACTGGTTCTGCCGCTGATGAGCCCTATGGCACGGTGCTGAACTTCAGCTGGCAGACTGGTAGCGGTACCGACAGGTTGAGGATCTCCAATCACGGCCAGATCATCGAGCGTTTTGAGTTTGCTGACGGGTCGGTGCTCGGCGGGGTCAGCTGGCGTGACGATGGCCGGGTGGAACTTTACGGTCTGGCAGATGGCCAAGATTCGGTAATCTATGGCACTGCCTACGACGACTTTGTCTATGGTGGTGCCGGCAATGATACCTTGAGTGCTGGCGCCGGGGTCGGCGGCTCGCAACACTTGCGCGGCGCTGGCGGCAACGACACCTATCTGTTCGGTTCTGGTGGCGGCAGCACCATGCTCCATGAAGGCATCGAGGACGGCATCGACACGGTGCGGTTCACCGACCTGAGCCTGGCTGGTCTTAGCCTCAGCACCACTGGTTCTGCCGCTGATGAGCCCTATGGCACGGTGCTGAACTTCAGCTGGCAGACTGGTAGCGGTACCGACAGGTTGAGTATCTCCAATCACGGCCAGATCATCGAGCGTTTTGAATTTGCTGACGGGTCGGTGCTGAGCGGGATTAAGGTGCGAGATGATGGCCGGGTGGAACTCCACGGCACGGATGGTGATGATTTAATTTCTGGCACCGGTCTTGGAGACAATATGTTTGGTGGGGCAGGATCTGACACCTTCATCTTTTCTGATATCAACTTCGGTAACGACGTCATTGGCGATTTTACAGCCGGAGCAGGGTCAGATGACGTCATCGGTTTTGGTACCGACCTATTTGCAAGCTTTGAGGATTTGCTCACAGCAGCCGGTAATAATGGCAGCGATACCGTCATTCGTGTGAATGAAAGCAATTCGGTGATACTCAAAGGCGTTCTTGTCTCAGATCTGCACGTCGACGACTTCCAGTTTGTTTAATTGAGCTGAAGATACCAACACTGCGATTTTCTCATCGCAGTGTTGGTAGGCGGTGTTGCAATATTCCGGCTTTAGAGCGTATTGCTTCGGGAGTTTTCATCAGCCAAGATTTTTTCATGCCCTTCAAACGGTGTTATCAAGTTAACTTTGGCTCCAGCTTCGATTGGTAGTTGGGCAATATGACTTGTGCTCCGATCAGTTACAAACACGATCGTTTTCCACCCGAAATTATCGCTCACGTTGTTTGGCTCTATCACCGCTTCTCCCTCAGCCTGCGCGAGGTTGAGGAGATGCTGCTGGAGCGCGGCAT
>NZ_FOFM01000073.1 GCF_900110875.1 Pseudovibrio axinellae
GCGAGCAGCGTTGTGTTTGAAGGGCATGAAAAAATCTTGGCTGATGAAAACTCCCGAAGCAATACGCTCTAAAGCCGGAATATTGCAACACCGCCCCTCGGGAGTAGTCGCAGTGTTCCCTTTAAGGGTGGGGTTGAAACGTGGGTCTTTCAGCCAATAATAAAGCCGCCGCTTCTTTAGCCCATTACGCTTGGCTACTTGAGCAACAGGATCGCTTCCTTCAACAGCCTCCCGACTAATTGCCCGCTTGGCATGATCGCTCCAGCGCCGTTCCCCGCTCGTCTTCGTCATCATCAAAGCCCATGCAGATAAAACTGCACGCATGATAGAGCAGCACAGTCGACACGGTTAGGTCGACTTCGCCGGACGATTACGAGTAATGCGACGAATTTCACCTTTAAAACTGATCAACTCAACGAACATCAAACTGTCAATTCAAAGCGAACCGTTTGTAACCAAAAAAAGCGAGAGCTGGGAGCCGAGTGAACTTTGCGACACAGCCGCGAGCAGATCTAAGATAAGTTCCTAAAACTGATCGCGATTCATAGTTTACGAAAAGCATAATCAGCGAGCACGCCGTTTATGACATTCTGCTGAGCATATCAGCCTTATTGTTCATGGTAATTTCCCACAGGCGGGATCTCTCATCTGATATTTCATTTCTAAGTTGATCCTCGTATTTCATGAAGAATTTTAGTCTGTCAATCATCCCATCAACAACCTGAGAAAACGAACCTTTGCCAAGCGGTGTTTTGGCACCGAAGACTGGATTTCTAAAATATTCCAAAGCCATAGGAGTACGAATCTCACTTCCTGCTAAGAAAGCAGAGGGCGTATTAAATGCCATAAATGGCAGGAATGAGTGAAGGCGAGCACCAAAAGAGAATCTATACCCGTTGAACCGTTTTGCTATGGGGTCCTCCTTACTCCACCGGTCCTCGAATAGTTTTGCATACCTCGCATCAGATAGGGGGCCTTCGAGAGAATTAATAAAATCAAATTGTTGAGGATCGGAGACTGGAGAAGAAAATACTGCAGGGATGCTTGAACTAATATCTTGAGGATGGTTGTCTAATAAAGAAACAGACAGGCCGTTTGCCCTTGAAAATTCGATAAATTTGTTAATTGGGTGATCTTTGTAATTCTCTTTGGTTAGGGTCTTTCGAAAGGGGAAATTCACGGCAATTTGATCACTTACCGTTGGCTTTATAGAAAACAACCTATCCAAAAAAACTGAAGGGCATGGTTGGAACTTAAATTTGTGAAGGTCTTCACTCGCACAAAAAGCGGAAAGCCTGCGGATATCCGCAGATCCGCGTAGGTACATACCACCGGATGAAGCGACAAAATCAGCAATAGTTTTTTGGCTCTTCGCAGAAAATGGTTTGGCTTTGGGGTTATTGTCAAAGGGAGTATTGGTACCGGTCCCAAAGGCAAACAATCGCTTTCCTACAGACCGCCAGCTCTGAATTTTATTAGACTTCAAATGACGTATTACGAGCTGATCCTTGGCAACGTCTGGCTTGTATGAACCAGATAGCAAACCGCCCGGACCGATAATGATGTTCTCAGACTTGGTATCTAGCTCATCCAAGCGGACATGATGCCAGTTGGGTTGGATTTCCTTCGAAAACAGCTTGCAGAAAGTTTCATAAATTAGAACATCCCCTGCATTACTGCACTTTCCATACGAAAGCAGAGCAGCATTTTTTATGTTCTTTCCATTATCTGACAACAACATCTCCGTAGATTTTAGTATTTAAGATATGATAAAGGGTTAGGGGCCAATCAAACAGTCTCTCGTACCGTGTAATTTATCCCTATTGAAATTGCAATTTTGATTTTAAGGGTATGCAGGCGGAATAAACTGAAACATATCCCCAAGAACTTCGGTACATGTAAGACTTGAATCTACGAAGCAACTAGCCTTTGAGAGTGCCTTGAGTACAGGAATCTCAGTATGCGATAAGTGGACTGGTAATCCCCCCATTTATGGAGGAGTTTGGTAATAGAGCTATGCCGCCATTTTTAGTTTTGTTGCGGGCGTAATGCCACCGATGGCCATGTTGG
>NZ_FOFM01000072.1 GCF_900110875.1 Pseudovibrio axinellae
TTGGAGCAACGCCTTGCTTCGATAAAAGACGGGTCAACAAGCGCCTCGCAGCCTTGGTATTGCGCCGTTTTTGAAGGATTTCGTCCAGAATGTAATCATCCTAATCAACTGCCCGCCACAGGTAGTATCGTTGGTTCTGGATCTTGATCACAACCTCATCAAGATACCAGATATCCGAGCTTTGTGCTCTTTTGCGGCGTAACTGACGAGTGTAAGTTGGCCAAACTTGATCCCCCACTTGCGGATGGTTTCATAGGACAGGGTTAAGCCGCGCTCCAGCAGCATCTCCTCAACCTAGCGCAGGCTGAGGGAGAAGCGGTGATAGAGCCAAACAACGTGAGCGATAATTTCGGGTGGAAAGCGATGGCGTTTGTAACTGATCGGAGCACAAGTCATGTTGCCCAACTACCAATCGGAGCTGGAGCCAAAGTTAACTTGATAACACCAATCCATCTCCCTAAAATTCAAGATTATATATTACGCCAGCAGCTGCTGGAGACCTTTGACCCACTTTAGAGCCTGTTCCGGAACTTCATCGCGCCAAGAAACATACAGGTCTGCGCAGAGAATACCTTCAACTTCAGAACGGGTGGGATGAAGTCCGCGAGCTCGAAGTTGAGACAAAGAAAAATCATGTTCCTCGCGGCCGGTACAACGTCGCTGATGGAACTGTTGGTTCGGCAACCTGGCGGTGTTGTAACCATGTTGCTTCAACGCCTTTGCGATGTTCGAGTAGTCGAACATGCGCAAAACATAGGATATGGTCATTAAAGGGAGAGAGTTCCCCATAAATGGCAGAATCGTGTTAAAGGTGCGTTCTGTGATATAACCCACACATCCGGTCGAAAGGATCACATCAATTGAGCCTAGAGCTTTGATAGGTATTTGATCAACGCCTACATTTGAATCAGAGTGTTCGTAGTCAGCGCTCCATCCATCACTAATCGCCCGGGATTCAATAGCGTACTTCACAGCCTCGTCTGCACTGTCAAACCCAAAAAAATTCAAATTTGATTGAGCATCTCTTTCAGTGTATAAACGTTTGTCACGTGTGATTATTTCGCCTCGATTTCCTGTGATTGCGTAAAGCTCATACAATTCATCAAGGCGCATTCCATACTTTAGAACGGACGAATTTACTCCATAAGAACAACCAATATCTAGTATATTAAAATTTTCTTCTTGTTTAAAAGACAATAACTCCAATAAATACATAGTCATCTCGGCACTCGATTCCGGAATACTATAACCGCTTCCCTGCATGGTTTGAAAATAAAGTGAAGGCGTACAATTATTGTATACCTTTGTAAAATCAGATTTTCCTTCGTTAATCTTATCGAAAATCATTACGACCACCTTGTTGTCAACAATAGAAACTTGGAGTAATGAGGCGTTGTTGCATAAGGGAATTATCTAACAGAACATGCGGGAATACAGAGCTATTCTTGCGCTTAAAACAAGCAGCATTATGCAAAAAATGTCTGGTTTGGTGTGGGATTATTCTATTATGCAACAACGCCCCATTAATGCGCTCGTCTGCCGAAAATCCTGTGACCAGCAGTTGCGCATCAGGCAATGCAGGCGCAACAAAAGTAAAAGCGAGATCTTGTTGTTCGTAGAGCTGGGGCAATTGTGTAATTGCATTCATAGTAAACTCGCAGGCAAATGTAAAAAGAGCTATAACTGAATCTGGTGTACGGGGCTTTTGAGATGGCAGGGCACCTGGTTGAATGTTTGATTAGCAAACCAACGTTCCAACCATTAGGAGATACGCCACCATGGATGAAACTAATGTTCTTGAGCTTCCCTGTCAAAGCACTGTTTTTGATGATCCGCTGACGAAGTTGCTGCGCGAAGGGGCTATGAAGGGTGCCGTCAACTTAACTTAAATTCGACCGCAAGAGCTGTGACCGATGCGCTACCCATTCCTTTTCTTGGTTTAAAAACAAGCGGTTTAGTTTTGACGAACTCTACATAAATTTCTTCATCTTGCGCGCAGAATGCTTCAAGATCGGATAAACCTAGGGCTTTAAGGCGAGCCCTTAGAGTAAATTTGTCGAGAATTTCTTCGAGCACCTTAGGAGTGTTTGTAGGCAGCCCTATCCGCTCCCTGAGAGTTGCCTCAGTTAGGCGCTATCAACTTAACCTGAAATTGGCCGCAATAGTTTTCTCCAGACGCATTTTAGGCGTTGACCTGAGACCCAAGTTTCCTCCAGTTTTTGTGAGGATCCATTGTTTGTATTCAAGCCTTATGCGGCTATCATTTCCAGCCCTATCTGCCCGGC
>NZ_FOFM01000070.1 GCF_900110875.1 Pseudovibrio axinellae
CGCAACATCAAAACCCAGAGAGCAGAGGCAAAAATTGGCGTCAACGCTCTCAACATCATGAACGCCCTCGGACGTCCTACGTTCGAGAAGGTCTCATGAAACCAAATGTGTGGGTTTGGGGAAACCTCAGCTCAGTTCTGACCCATGCAACAACGTCATTGTGCTGCCAAGAACCCGAGCTTTATCCTTTGCATCAAACTGGAAGGTGCGTTAGCTCTCTCAGAAAAAGTTGAGATATAGCTGCTCCAAAAACTGAGCCGGAGGCTTGGATCCTCTGTTTTGCATCTTTCTTGTCGTGAGAGAAGGCCTTTTTTGGCATCATTTGAGGTGTTAAAATGAAATGATGCCAGTTTGTTAGGTGATCTCTACCAAAACAGCTTTAGGTAGAATTAGAGTGGCAATTGAATGACTATTTCAATTTCTATTTGAAGCTCAGGGGCCGCTAAAGCAGCTACGCCGACCCCGGTCAGGCTCGGTTGCGCTCCGTCAAGAAATGCCATTACCTGCGTCATAGCAACCTCCATAGATTCTGCATGCAGATCGGTCATGTAAACCCGCATCTGGACGATATCCTGAGAACTTGTCTCAGTTGCAGTTAAAGCACCTTTGAGATTTTCAATGACAACTGCTGTTTGTTCCTCCAACGTTCTAGGAGCGGTACCACCTTCGGCACGCCAAGCGACTTGGCCAGAGACAAAGGCTAATCGGGAGGGATCAGCTATTGAGATTTGAGAATAACCTAGTTTGCCAGCGTCGGGCAGTGACTGTGGGTTCATCCGCTTGAGTGATGAGGACATGTTTTTTCCTTTCCTTGAGAGCAACACGACCATATATATGCCCAACAATAGTCGATTTGTGATCGCCTCTGTGGCGAGCTCATATCTACAAGGTAATGTGTCATGGTCGGATCCAAAGTGAATGACATTCTTGTTTTCCTGGCAGTCGTTGATGCTGGAAACTTTGTCGCGGGCGGAAAAGCATTTGGATTGTCCCGATCAACAGCCGGCAAGGCAGTCGCAAGATTAGAGAGTGGCTACGGTGTACGTCTTTTAAACCGGACCACACGCTCACTTAGTCTTACAGAGGAAGGACGCAACCTCTACGAACATGGGCAAGTCATCCGTTCAGCAGTCCAGGCAGCTGATGCCAGTGTTGCTGATGATCTTGGGGCGCCGCGAGGTACACTTCGGATTACTGCACCAGATGCACTCGGTCGCAAATTGCTGTTACCATCTGTTCAGAAGTTTCTTAAAAAATGGCCAGATATAAAGATTGAGATAAGCTTCTCTGACCGTATCAACAATGTTATTGAAGACGGTTTTGATCTTGCCATTCGTGTTGGCCTTAGCTCACCTGCCCAAGGTTTGATCTCACGAACTCTCCTGACAGATACGTCTCTTTTTTGTGCTGCTCCCTCATATTTTCAGGAGCGCACCCACCCGACATCTGTTGAGCAACTCGGCTTTCATGACCTTTTGCAGTTCTCAAGTGGTGGAGAAAGGCAAAATTGGCATTTAATGGATTCCGATGGTCTCTGGAGCAATGCCCAAGGCCGCGTGCGCTTGAGACTTGATAGTGCAGAAGCCTTGCGAGAAGCAGCTTTATACGGGCTGGGGATTGCTCTGTTGCCACAACGTCTCGTCAGGGAGGATCTAGCAGCCGGTCGTCTGGAACACGTGCTGCCGCAGGTAAAGCCCGGTGATGTCCCTATCGTTATTCTATACCCTCATAAACGGTTTCTGGAGCCTCGGGTACGCCATTTTATTGATATGCTGGTGGAACATCAAAACAATAGCCCCTCATCCTGAGTTCCTGCCTGAATGAGGGGGGCTGCTGCCCTCAACAGGAAGGATCGTCTGGGCTCCAATCATTAAACACTTGTACCAGATGGTCAATGAATGCGTGCACGCGTGAGACGTTCCGTAAGTTCTTATCGGCCACACCCAAGTTTCCAGGGGACCTAGTTGAAGGCCCGGTATCACTTGCATGAGATCTTTGTACTTTTCAACGCTCGTTGGCATGCCTCGAACTTCGAGATAGGCTTGATGTGCGAATAAACCTAGAGGGACTTTCGCCATTTTTTGTGCGAGCAGTGCTTACTGTTTTGCGTCGATCATTCGCAGTACAATATCAACCTCTTACTCCAACAAATTTGCACCGCCATTAGTCAGGACAAGCTCTAAACGTAGCTTCGGGTGATGAATGCGAAGGGATGCCAACATAGTTGGTAAGATCTCAATGCCTACAGACTCTGAGACACTCACTCGCACGATGCCCTCAACTTCGTCAGGGGACGATATGTAGTTGAGCAATAAAGTCTCATACCTACTGACCTGCTCCCCATAACTTCCTCCATTTTGTGATAGGATTCTACCTAACATTGAGGTGGGATATGAAGCGTTCGCGTTTTACGGAAGAGCAGAT
>NZ_FOFM01000063.1 GCF_900110875.1 Pseudovibrio axinellae
CCGGTTCGACCGAATTTGGCTATTCCAAAACGCTTGTTAAAGAAAACAAGGACGGGCTATCGACTGCTTATAACAACCGCCACACTTTAGCAGCGCAGACAGACTGGGAGCTTTCGCTAGATCTTTTAGAGGGCAGTTGCCCGAATTGTAAAAGAATTTCTCTTGTGGTTGCGTGGTTTGGTGATGATTTGCGCGCCGAACATTGCACCATTGCCCCGCGTGTTGAAGCACTGAAAACAACCAGCCCTATTGAATGGCGCGTTGCGGGCTTGTCGCGTGGTCAGGCGCGGCTTGTCTCTTATGTGGATGGTAAGCCCGCTTATGGCGGAACGCCTTCTGACAGCGTTATTGTTGAAGCTATACAGGACCTGAAAGCACGCGGGTTTGAGGTGATGCTCTACCCGTTTATTATGATGGATATTCCAGAAGGTAACGCCCTGCCTGACCCTTACGGCGGCGCAGAGCAACAGCGCTATCCATGGCGCGGCCGGATCACTTGCCACCCTGCACCGGGGCAGCCCGGCACCCCAGATAAAACGCTGATTGGAGGCTATCAGGTCGTTTATTTTATGGGGTTTGCTGATCCCTTAGATTTTGGATGGGACGGTGAAAGTGTAACCTATAGCGGGGACGATGAGTGGCGCTATTCACGTTTTATTTTGCACCTTGCCAAGCTTGCGCAGGTTGCCGGGGGCGTTGACGCTTTTATGATCGGCACGGAAATGCCCGGCCTTTCGAGCGTGCGTACCACTGGTAATTTCTTTATGTTTGCGAGCTTAATGGCATTCTTGGCGGGTCAAGTTCGAAGTATGCTTGGCGCTGATACAAAGATTAGTTATGCGGCGGATTGGTCCGAATATCACAGCTACCGGCCCAATGATGGCAGTGGCGATGTGCTGTTTCATCTTGATTTGTTATGGGCTGATGAGAACATTGATTTTATCGGGATTGATAACTATTTGCCGTTGTCTGACTGGCGTGATGGGCAAGGCCATGCGGATCACGCCCCCGGCGCACAATCCATTCATGATGTGAACTATCTCAAAAGCGGTATCGAGGGCGGGGAATACTTTGATTATTATTATGCCAGCGCTGCAGATCGTGAAAGCCAGATACGTTCGCCAATTGAAGACCTTGGACACGGTGAAGACTGGATTTTCAGGCAAAAGGATTTGCGCGGCTGGTGGGAGAGTGCCCACCATAACCGGCCGGGCGGTATCCGTTCAAATGATGCAAGCGAATGGCAACCCAAGAGCAAGCCTATCTGGTTTACAGAGTATGGCTGCCCGGCAATCGATAAGGGCACCAATCAGCCCAACGTGTTTTATGACCCTAAATCTTCTGAAAGTGAGGTGCCTTATTTTTCCTCTGGTGTGCGTGATGACCTGATACAGCGGCGTTACCTACGCGCAACGCAAGAATATTGGGCGCAAGAGGCTGGCAATAATCCCATTAGCCCGGTTTATGGCGGCCCTATGGTGGACCCTGTGAACATGTATGCATGGGCGTGGGATGTGCGCCCGTTCCCCTCCTATCCCATTGAAAGCGATACATGGGCAGATTGGGGAAATTTCACGACCGGGCATTGGTTATCTGGTCGCCTGGGCGGCGTGTCTGCTGACGGGCTTGCGCGCCTGTTAATGCAACGCTGCGGACTGGTTGAGGGTGAAGATTTTGATTGCGCCGGGGCTGATGGTGTTGGCGATGGGTTTTTAATCTCCTCTGTTACCAGTGCACGCAGCGTGCTTGAAACCCTTGGTGCTGCTTTCTTTTTTGATGCAGTGGAATCAGGAGGGCGGGTTGAATTTCGTTCGCGCCGTTCGCTTTATCCGCTCAAACAGATCAACGCGCAAAGCATGATTGATCAGGGCAAGGATAAAGAACGCGTTGCAATCGTGCGGGCACAGGAAACCGAATTACCCGCTGTGGTGCGTGTGACCGGCTATGACAGCTCAAACGATTTTAACACTGTTACAGCACAAGCGTTGATAGGCGCGGCTTCTTCTGAGCGGGTTGTTATTACGGATCTGCCTTTAGTGACCAATTATGAGCGCCTGCAGGGGATTAGTGAAGGGTTGCTGCAGGAAGCCTGGGCAAGCCGTGAGCGCTTTACCTTTACGCTTGCCCCTACTGAATTGCAGATTGAAGCAGGTGACCTTTTGGAGCTGGAACTTTCCGGGGGCACGTATAGCGCACGTGTAACCGGCGTGAAAGACGGGGAAGCGCGGGCCGTGGAAGCGGCGCTTTATGATGCACCAGTGTATGAGGGCACGCAGGGCGCACAGCGGGCTTTTGTCTCACAAGGGGAATACCTGCAGGTTGCGCCCCTTGCGGTGTTTATTGACGGGCCGCTTTTGCGTGATCAAGACACGCCATGGCAAGGCTATCTAACCGGCTATCAATTGCCGTTTTCGCCGGGCATGGCGTTCTTATCCAGCCCAATCACAAGCGGCTATGAACTGCGTGCGGCCATTGACCAGACAGGTATATTAGGCGAGCTGGTTGCAGACCTTCCAGCCGGGCCGCTGTATCGCTGGGATATGGGCAACCTGATAAAGGTGAAGCTATACAGCGGCGAACTGGCGTCTCTTGAAGATAGCCTTGTTTTTGCCGGGGGCAATGCGTTGCTGATTGAAGGGATAAACGGGGAATGGGAGGTGGTGCAGTTTGCACAAGCTGACCTTGTAGGAGCGCGCAGCTATTCTTTGAGCAAGATTTTGCGCGGGCAACGGGGCAGTGAGCTTGCAATGGGGGCAGCTACAGGCGCGCGCGTGGTCGTGCTGGATGGCGGCATAGTTCAAAACGGGCTATCGCGTTCTGAGCTGGGGTTGCCTCTCAACTGGCAGGCAGGCCGAGCCGGGGCTGGTGTTGGGTCGCAAGACTATACAAGTTACCTGCAAACCTTCACCGGCAAGGGAGAGCGCCCGCTTTCCCCGGTGCACTTATCCTCCACCCGTGCGGGGGATGATAGTATTTTAATAGGCTGGGTTCGGCGCACACGAACCGGAGGCGATAGCTGGGAAGCTGAGCAAGTGCCCCTTGGAGAAGAGGCAGAACACTATGAAATTGAGATCCGGGACGGGGAGGCCGTTAAACGGGTTTTGTCTTCTACCAGCCAATCGATAACCTACAGCGCTGCAATGCAGGTTGAGGACTTTGGCGCGCTTGCAAGCAGCTTTGAAATTCAGGTGTTCCAACTATCTGCAGCCTATGGGCGGGGCGTTCCATCACTGTTCTTTTTTGATGACAATTAGGAAGCGGTAATATGAGCAATACAGCACATTTAAACTTGCC
>NZ_FOFM01000062.1 GCF_900110875.1 Pseudovibrio axinellae
CCGGCCATTGCCGGCAGTCCCAATATCTTCATCAACAACAAGCCTGCGGTGCGCCAGGGCGATGCTTACGCGCCCCATGGCTGCTCACCTTGCCCCTCCCCGGCGCATGGCAGAGCGCTGGCAGCTGGAAGCCCAACAGTGAACTTTAACAACAAACAGGCGGGCCGTGTTGGCGACCCGATTGATTGCGGCGGAGCAGATGTTTCCGGCAGCCCAAATGTATTTATCGGAGCCGCTTCCCCTGCTGGCACCCGCAAGCCGTTTGCCGAAGAGTGCCCGTTTGCAAAGGATGCCTCATGACCCAGGCAGCATTAGCGCCGGAGACTAAGTCAGACACACTCATCCCGGACAGTGTGAAAGCCAGCTTGTTTGCCAAAGTCACCGATGACATTGCCGCCTATGCCATCATCGATGGCCAGTGGTGTGAAGATATCTATGGCCGGCTCCTGGGAGAGGAGAACTCTGACTGGTGCAGCCTGATTGCTGGAGAACTGGCACACGAATTGGCGCTGACCGCTCCTTATCTGGTACGGTTGGAACAAGACAGTGACCTCACCAACTGGTTGATTGAAGAAGGCTGGGGCAAAGGCTGGGGGATCTACTTCTTAGCCTCAAAATCCAGAGCAAAAGAGCTTTACAAGACCCCTCCTCCTGAGAGCTTGAAGCAACAAGTCGAGCGCGGTGCCTTTGTTGCCTCGCCCGATATCTCTGAGGATGAAGCAACAGATGTGGTGCTGCTGCGTCGCCATTTCCGCCGTTACTTGCGCGTTGAGTTTGAAAGCGATGGCCGTCTGGTGCGCTTCCGCTTCTTTGACCCGGCTGTCCTGCGGGTCTGGTTACTTTCCACAAACCCGCTGGAAACACAGGCCTTCTTTGGCCCAATCACAGACTTCATTGCCGAGGACTGGTGCGAGGAACCCAGCCTGTGCCATGATCATCAGCTCTGGCACTTTGCAGCTCCCCGCCCCGGAGAACACTGCACGGCAAACCGCTTTGATATGCAAACACGTCAACTCACGCCCATGACGCCATTTGCAGAAAGCTCGACGCAAACCAATGACCGCCCCAAAGGCCACATCACCCTCATCCGAAAAGCACAGGAAAAGGCATTTGAAGACATGCAGTGGGAGTTGTTTGTGGCGAAAGTTGCGCAGAAAATCTTTCAAGCAGGAAACTTACCTCAAGAGCAATTTTTGACCTTTACTGATGTGCAAAATTTTGCACGAGATCGGGTTGATGAAGCGATTGAAAATGGCGTGGAGACTATTGAAGACTTAAATGAACATTTGCATAAAAAGTTTAATATAAAAGACTCAATTCGAGGGACAAATGACGAAAAAAAATGAAGAAATTCCAAGGTTTACTTTAGCAGGAATTTTGTTTCTTTTACTATTAATATTGATACCGTTCGGAAGTGTTTTTTTTATTGAACTAATATCAATAAATCCATTTTTCTTGATATTTGATATTTTTAACATAAAAGAATTTAGTTACCTCACTGGGGAATACTTAATACTGTATTATAATTTAGCATTATTTGCATTAATAATGTGGTATTTTTCTGTCCTTAGAAAAGGCGACTATAGTTACTTCACTAAATCGATATCTATTATATTGACGGTGATATTTATTGCAAGCGCACTAGTGACACAAATAGTCTTTTCAGGAATGCTCTATAAAAGTGAGAACCATAATGTGACTCCCATAGAGAATAGCAGATGACCGATCAATCAATAAAAGACAAACTTTCTATCTGCGAAACTTGTAAATTTGTATTGCGGATTGGCCTATTTTTTGACGGTACAGGCAACAATTCTTACAATGTAAGTACTCGTATATCGGGTGGTGAGCTGCCTGGTATTGATAGTATGCCTTTAACTTCAAATAGTTATAAGGCAGATTATACTAATGTCTGGAAGCTTCATCGCTTATACCCGACCTCGCATAGCCAAAGAAATGTCGAAGGGGAAACATACATCTACGGTAACTTTTATATTGAAGGAATCGGAACAGATACCGGGTATATTGACTCCCCATACGGACAAGTCTCTGGCAGTGGCGATTACGGTGTGATTGCGAAGTCCGCAAAGGGAGCATCGCAAGCATGGGAATTTGTCCGTGCGTACGCATCCTATAACATTACTAGAATAGAAGTTGATGTTTTTGGGTTCTCCCGTGGGGCAGCTGCCGCGCGCCATTACGCTCACGTCCTAAATTTGTTTCAAGCAATCTATGGTCCGTATTATAAGACGCAGAAAGGTTGGAGGCGTAATATGACAAAAACGAAAGAGAATATGGACGGCTTAAAACGGCAAGTAATGTCGCTTAAAGTGCGAGGTGAGAAATCTCTGTACAGTGTATTTCATGAAATCCCGACGAATATCCAATTTATTGGATTATTCGACACGGTCCCTTCAATTATATCACCAAAATACTTTGACCTTTCTGCAACTAATAAAGACCACGGTTCAGTTCTACTCCATTTATCTCCCGGCATTGCGAAAGAAAAAGTGGTGCAGCTTGCGGCGATTAATGAACGCAGAGAGAATTTTGCGCTGAAATCGATTTTGTCAAATCCTGTAAGCTGTGAAGTACCAGAATTAAAAACCGAAGGTAACCATCTAGAAGAATGCCTTTACGGATCCCATTCGGATATTGGCGGAGGTTATTTGTCTGGGAGTACAGAGGTCGACCTTGGCACTCACCCAGATGCAGTAGAGCATGCTATTAACGAAGGGCGGATCGGCTCTGTTGACGATCCGCATTGTCAAACCACCACCGTATACCGTTCAGCCCAAGTTAAAGAGTGCATTTATGAAGGTGAAAATGGGAGAATTACTCAAAAACTAGTAAATGATGAGATTTTCGATACGACAATGCAACGCGACTATGTGGATGGATCGCTTTCGAAAATAGCACTTCATAAAATGCATGACTATGCTGTATCCAGCAGCGTTCCATTAGTACCAATCCAGCACAGAGATGAGACCAGTACGTCGACAGAGCCTTCAAGTAAGCCGATCCTAGGCATAACAGATATACCCCCTGAACTTCAATTAATTGACGAAAAGACCCATAATAATACGCCATTATCTGCAGAGGAGCTGAAATTACTAGATAAGAAGTACATCCACAACTCTGACTCGTATTCTCTAGGGCAAGCCCCTACAGAAAACCGCAAACGAGTAATCTCTGCCAACTAGATGGGCGGTGTTGGACGTTGTTGCAGGGATCGTGATTTGAAGCTAATTTACTGAAGTCCTGCCAACATTTCAGATGGTGTTATCAAGTTAACTTTGGCTCCAGCTTCGATTGGTAGTTGGGCAACATGACTTGTGCTCCGATCAGTTACAAACGCCATCGCTTTCCACCCGAAATTATCGCTCACGTTGTTTGGTTCTATCACCGCTTCTCCCTCAGCCTGCGCGAGGTTGAGGAGATGCTGCTGGAGCGCGGCAT
>NZ_FOFM01000078.1 GCF_900110875.1 Pseudovibrio axinellae
AGGCCAGCTTCAAAGATTTCTGGCAACCTTCTCTGGCTTACGTAATCTGTTCGTTCCACCTCGCCACCAACGTTCTGCAATCGACATTTACCTCCTCCGCATCAACGCTTTCTCACAATGGAAACAGGCAGCTATGCTTCACGCTTGAAATCCGCATGGTGAAAGCTCTTGCGGCCAAATTCAGGTTAACTTGATGGCACCGGTCTAAGAAACCCTGATTGAACCTTAGAGTGTCATTCCGCCCCATACTGGAACGGACCCCAACAAGCCCGTTTCAGCCCGGTTCTGCGACAATGTATTTTGTCATGCCGGGGATAAGTTCATCACACTTTTGCACCTTATATCCTGCGGCTGTCAGGGCATCGCAAAGCCAGCTGACGGAAAGAGACTGCGCCTCTGGTGTGAACGACATATGTTGCAATTGCCAAAGAGCCGAGAGCGGTGGACCACTTCTGTCAGCTTCAACAATAAAATCATGCAGAACCAAGCGCCCGTCAGGCAACAGTGCCCTTTTACTTTTATCAAGCAGCGTGGAAATTCTCTCTCCGGGAACACCACTGAGGAGATAGGACATTAAAACAACATCCTGCCTGTCTGGCCATTCGCACTCCAGCGCATTGCCTGAGATATACCGGACCCTATCTCCAAGCCCTGTCCCTTCAATGAAACCTTGCCCGAGCTCCGCAACATTTGGAAAGTCGATGATCGTTGAGCTGAGGGCTTCATAGGCATCGCAAAGTGAAATTGTCATCGCGCCGGTTCCGCCACCAACATCAAGCAGGTTCCGGGCCTTCGAGAGGTCTAGTTTCCTTGCCAGTGACTGCGCCGGAGCAATCGAGCCTGCATGCTGGGATATACTGTAGAGCTCGGTACTTTCTTTATCGCTCATCCACTTTGCATAGGAGGTGAGATGGTCCGGCTGCAACTTCCCCTCAAGAGAGTCATTCAGCTGTAACAGCAAGGGATACATCTGCTGGTCAATCTGACATCTGAGATAATCACCGAAGTCATATCGGGAGCCTTTGACCAAGAACTTTTCAGCGGCTTGAGAATTTGTATATCGCTCACCATTGCGAACAAGGACACCAACACACGCAAGCGCCGTAACAAGTGTTGTGACCCTGTTTTCCGCAATACCGGCTTCACTAGATATATCACGCGCTGTTTTTCCTCCACCAGAAAGAAGGGAAAACAAATCAATATGCAAACCGGCAAACAGGGCCTTGGAAGCCATAAACCCGAAAGCAATTTGAGAAAGTTCCTCTGAAGTTTCTAGCGGCTTGTATGTCATGCTTGATACCTACCTGAGCGCGGGTCTGAGAATTGATCACCAAGGCTATAATAGACATACGACAATACTGCGTTACTCTCCTATTATTTGCCATAGAGAATTAATTTTCATTTCAAATCCTACTGTTCACGGCGTTGTTGCGTAATTCTACCGTAGAGGGAGATAAGTAATGTAGTCTTGAAGGTGTTGAACTTGCTATATGTAGGCTCACTGCAAAATTGATGACCTGAGACCCAAGTTTCCTCCAGTTTTTGTGAGGATCCATTGTTTGTATTCAAGCCTTATGCGGCTATCATTTCCAGCCCTATCTGCCCGGC
>NZ_FOFM01000064.1 GCF_900110875.1 Pseudovibrio axinellae
GCTGGGGAAACCGTGACCTTTACCGGTCCCTCCAGCGGGGCTGGCCTGAGTTCGGTTTCACAAACAGCAACCACCAACAGTGCAGGTGAAGCGTCACTGAGTGTGAGCGCCAATACTTCCGCAGGAGGGCCTTACACCGTTGAAGCCTCTGTTGTTGGCGTTGGCTCTACAGCAGACTTTAGCCTGACCAATTTGACGGGTTCCGCTGCATCGATCTCTGTAAGCTCCGGAAATAACCAGAGCACACCAATCTCTTCCGGCTTTACTAACCCGCTTGTTGTCGCGGTTGAAGACGCAGGCGGCAACCCGGTTGCTGGGGAAACCGTGACCTTTACCGGTCCCTCCAGCGGGGCTGGCCTGAGCTCGGTGTCACAAACAGCAACCACCAACAGTGCAGGTGAAGCTTCCTTGAGCGTGAGCGCCAATGCGTCAGCTGGCGGGCCTTACACGGTTGAAGCCTCTGTTGTTGGCGTTGCCCCAACAGCAGACTTTAGCCTGACCAATTTGACGGGTGCCGCTGCAACCATCTCTGTGAGCGCGGGTAATAACCAGAGCACGACAATCTCCTCCAGCTTTGCAAGCCCGCTTGTTGCGACGGTGTTAGACACAGGCGGCAATCCGGTTGCTGGGGAAACCGTGACCTTTACCGGTCCCTCCAGCGGGGCTGGCCTGAGTGCAGTGACACAAACAGCGACCACCAACAGTGCAGGTGAAGCGTCCTTAAGCGTGAGCGCCAATGCGTCAGCTGGCGGGCCTTACACGGTTGAAGCCTCTGTTGTTGGCGTTGCCCCAACAGCAGACTTTAGCCTCACCAATTTGACGGGTGCAGCTGCTTCAGCATCGGTGGAGAGTGGCTCAGAGCAATCAACCCAAATTGGGCATCAGTTCAGCGACCCGCTTGTGGTGATTGTAAGGGACACCAGCAATAATCCGGTTCCCAATGCGCGCGTAGTGTTTCAAGCACCGGTCCATGGCGCTTCACTCACCTTCGCTAGTACAGGCACAAATGAAGAAACTATATTGACCGATACGAGCGGTCGTGCCGTATCCTCAAATATAACGGCTAACCTAGTAGCCTCGCCGTTTGTTGGAGGGAAATTGTTTTCCAGTTATGTCGTAAGTGCAGAAATCTCTGGCATCGCGTCAATTGACTTCTCACTCACTAACACACGCGATAGCGAGGCTGATATTGCCCGGACCAAGCAGGTCATAGCCACGTTCGTTTCGAACCGAGCAGATCGGATTGTTTCAGAGCAGCCGAATATCGTTCAGCGGTTACGAGGCGGCTCTTTTGGAGAGCAAAAAAATGTAAATGGTCTATCCTACGATATTATGGCGCATAGTCAGACGGCCTCCTTCAAGTTTAGCTTGGCAGCTTTCCAAAACCGTCTCCATCAGCAACAAGCAGCTTCGGGCAATGATGCAATTCAACGCTTTGCATATGATTTCTCTCCACTTAGCGATTCAAAAACGGTGCAAGGCTCTCCAGGGCAAACAGTCCCTGATCCATTTATGGTCGCTCAGAGCGAAGAGGATTCAGGTAAGAGTGACGTATCTGGTTTAGATTTTTGGGCACAGGGTACTTATGCGCGTGCGAACGATAATGAATACTCCAGCGATAACGGTCTCTTCTTCTTTGGAGTTGATTATCGCTATAAAAACTCAGCTCTTTTTGGTCTGATGGCTCAGCTGGACATTTCTGAGGAAACTAACCGCGCTGCCGGCACAAAAGTCAGCGGGCAAGGTTGGATGGTTGGCCCGTACTCGGTTATTCGTCTGAAAGACAATTTACTCTTCGACGCACGCGCGACCTATGGAAAGTCAAGCAATGAAGTAAATGCATTAGGCCTGTTTGAGGACAGTTTTGAGACGGAGAGGTTTTTGTTGCAGGCAGGATTAACAGGTGATTTCACGATCGCTGAATTGACCGTTAATCCTTTCGCTCGTATCACGTACTTTCATGAGCAACAAAAGGCCTACAAGGATACACTAGGGAATTCAATAGGAAACCAGAATTTCAATTTTGGGCGCCTGGAATTTGGGCCCCGTGTATCCTTTAATTTTGTCAGTGAAAGCGGCTGGCATTTTGCACCGTTCTTTTCCGTCTCCGGTATATACGATTTTGAGAAACCTCAGACTACCATACCTGGAGATGACCTGCTGGCTTCATGGGATGATAATATGAGAGCTCGGTTTGAGGCAGGGACCAAGGTGTCTCTCCCAAACCGTAATTTCAGCCTTTATAGCGAAGGCTTTTACGATGGGATCGGTGTATCTGACTATGAAGTCTATGGCATTAAGTTGAATATGATGATGACGTTTTAAGATCGGTGGACATCGCCAACTTAATTTTTGAGAGTTGAAACGGTGGGGTAATCAAAGAGTCATTATCCAAAAACAATATCATTTTTATCGTCAATCTCGTACCCATATAGATCCAGTGCCGGTGATGCTATCGAGTAAATCTTATCAAATGTCTCCTGGTTTATTGATTTGTACTTATCAAGAGACTCTTGGTGTATAGGTTTCCATAATTTTATTCTTCCATGCCCTAACTCACCCTCATTGTACATCTGATGCGCATTTAACAGCTTATCTTCCCAGTCAAGGCCTAGGTGGTCTAAAACCTTCATCAACTCAGGTTTGGGGTCTATAACGAAGTTCTCATACTTAATAAACGGGTGTTTTGGCGGAGCAGCCATCATTTTACGCATGTATAGCAACAATACTGCTGTAAGGTGATCAGACTTCCCGATATGCCCTATCATCCGGTGATCGATATCTCGAGCCCAACGCTTTACAATGCCAGCATGCTGTTCGTCATGCTTTCCTATGTTAGCAACGGCTTTAGTACTCAAAGCTACAGAGAAGGGGTGGTAATCCCCCCGCTAATTGATCGAGTTCAAAAGTAGAGATATTGTCACCTCATATTGAGGACTGATTTTATGAAGAAATCTCGTTTCAGCGATA
>NZ_FOFM01000058.1 GCF_900110875.1 Pseudovibrio axinellae
GGCAGGGTGTAAGGAGACTTATTGTTGTTGTGATACGTCCGCCCCGTAATAATCGGCTGGTCGGGGTCGCCTTCCAGGAAGTCTACGATGACTTCGTGGCCGATGCGGGGGATGGCGATGTGGCCCCAGCTGGCGCCGGCCCAGTTGGAGGACACGCGGATCCAGCAGGAGGAGGTGTCGTTTTTGGCTCCATGACGGTCCCACGGGAACCAGACTTTCACCCGGCCATGTTCATCGCAGTAAATCTCTTCACCCTCAGGCCCGGTCACATGGGCAATCTGGGGGCCGTCCACCAATGGCTTTTTGCGCAGTTTGGGCCGGTAGGGCAGGCGCGCAGGCATGGCCTCAAACCCGGCACTATATGTGGTGGTGCCGCCGCCCGCTTCCTCCGCCACAGCCTGCGGCTGGCTGCCCTGATGGGAGACGGTGAGCAAATGATACTTGATGTTGTACTCACTGTTTGGATGGTCTGTGAGCGCAAGTTGGTGACCTGCGATCAGGTGAATGGCATTGGTGGCACCATGGCCTGTGGTCGCCTCAACACGGGCTGCCTCCAACCGGTGTTTTGTGAACGGCTTGCCAACCCCGTCGGCCTTATAACGCCCTGGATACTCATAGAGCTCGTAGTCTGCACCAGAGCCATTATCCTCGCCGCGCTGATGGGCATGTTGTTGGTTGTAAGGCGGGTTCTTGAACGAATAATCGCGCTGCATGAAGCTGGTGGCTCGCAGCTGTTCGCGCAACACAAAGCTGGAGCAAGACACGCCTTTGACAGCCCCGCCAGCCATGGCGTTATATTCCAGGCTCGGCTGATCCGGCAGTTCAGGCACGATCTGCGGGTTATCAATGAAGTGCAGGCGATGCTGACCATTGGCCCCATAGGTGAAGTAGTACCAGATGCCTTCTTCTGCGGTGATGCGATCTAAAAAGCTTAAGTGACTTTCGCGGTACTGCACACAGTATTCGCGGGGTTCATGGGGCTCGGTCAGGTCCCACTTCACATCTTCAACGCCATGTTCTTTCAGCAAGATCTTGACGATGTCAGGCACGCTTTTTTTCTGAAAGATCCGGCAGTCAGAACCATGAGCCAGCCGGTGCAGGCTGGGCAATAATGTCAGCGAATAACTGGTTCGGTGATGGCCTTCATTGCCCCGCGCAATCTCGGCAATCACCCCGGAGAGGTGACGCAGGCCCTCATATTTATGATGAATGGTCAGCGTTGCAGGCGTATCCAGCAGGGAATGCAAGTCCAGCGCGTTGCCGGGGCTGGCAAGCTCAATATGGACCTGTGTCAGCCCGTTGAGGCGCTCGGTTGCCGAAAAGCCAGTCACCAGCAATCCGGCCTCGGGCTGCGCAGGCGCTGCAAAGGTGAAGGCGAGATCTTGTTGTTGAAACAGCTGAGGGATTTGAACAATAGCATTCATAACAAACTCACTGGCAAAAGGAAAAACAAAGGAACGAAAAGAATTAAGTGTGGTCTTGCTGGCTGAACCAAAGCCTCACCCCGGCGGCGGAAAGGGTTTGGAATGCCATTCATCAGCGGGACATAAAGTGTGCGCACGCACATAGGTATGGAAGGATTTAGCTGGTGCGAAGACCTCATTTTGGCAAAGCAAATACCCTTCAGCGCGGGCTCTTTGGCCGATTGATTGAGCCCATAGGTTGCCAGAGATTGCAAAGATCAGAAGTGATCCAAAAATAACAATGAGGTATGTTTTTACAGACCATTGCAGCCGTTGATGCCCCCAGGGCGTGAAGAAGAAATGAGCGATTGGGATAGCAACAGATCCAAGAGCTAAAGCCTGGATGCCATGAGCAATTTCAAAGTTATCTTGCCTGAGCTCAATGACTTGCTCAGCATAAAGAAAGTCAAGAACTGTACTGCACACCAAAAACACCATCAAAAGATCAAGCGCGGCAGCAAACCCGTGTCCTCTGCGCGGGTCCAGGCCAATCCACTGGCCAAATTGAATGGTCTTATCAATGTACCAGTTGATCATCATCACCGCCTGTAGATCTGGTTGTAAAGATCAGGCCCACCCAAATGCCAGATGGTCTCGCGTTCCAAATCATAAAGAAAACGATTGCCGCGGCGTTCAAGCTCCTCCACCTTCTGGCGCATGGAAACTTGCGCTTCGCGAATGGTCTGACCGGTTTTCTGAAGGCCAAGAGCAACAGCTTCACCAGTCCAGCGTAGCGCAGCAGATAGCTTTTCTCGCAGGGCAAATGCCTTATCCAGTTGACCAAGCGCCATCCCCACTGCCATCCCAACAACGATGGCACCGGCAGCTATAGCAAGCGCAGGAATAGCAACAGTGGTAATCGCACCGGCCAAAAGCGCACCAGCAGCTGCAGCGGCCATCCCGGCACCAATGGCAACAGCCCCGATCGCAACATCGGTAATGATGTTGGCAAACAGTTCGCTGTAAAGCTGCGTATCGCTCATGATGAACTGCATGACATCCAGCGCCACATAACAGGTGATCATGATCACCGCATTCAACCTGCCTCCAGCCCGAATGGCTTCTGGGCCAATGCCAAAGGCTACGACTTTGGGCGTGCTAGACAAATACCGCGTCCCCGTGAGCACCTCACGCACGGCAGGATAGCCCTTAAAGATCACGTAGGTCTTCCCATTGGCTATCTTTGTGTAATAACGCCCCTTTACGCCGATCTCTTTCAAAAGCTGATGTCCTGACCGGCTGTCCAGCAACGTGCCGGGCATCGTTGCCAGATCTAAAGCGCCACCGGTCATAAGCGCCATGCCTTGATGGGCATCCACGATCGCCTGAGCGAACCCCTCAAGAGATACAACGGTTGCTTCATCCTGAACCTGATTTACGTCGTGAGCTGAACTGTGCTGCTGCGCCATGCGTTGTTCTGCCAGCGGATAGACCATCAAAATATCTCCTTGTGGGGCTTCTCGCCTGGCTTAACCATCAAGCGGTGCTCGGGGAACTGGTCTAAAAAGCCGCGGATTTCCAGCTCATCTGACAGGTCCTCGTGCAAAACATCAGCGCTGCGTGAAGGCCGATCACGGCCTTGCAGCACCACATGCGCTGTGCCAGCCGGGTCGCTGTGGCGCGGGGCAACTTCTGCAGCCGCTTCCACCTTGCGCGGCCGCCACAACAGGTTGCGAAAGAAGCTGTGCAGGTAGCTGCGCTTCCTTGGTGTCTTGCCAAAGACAGGTTGCATCTTCAAACTCCGCAGATCAGGCCCAAATCAAAGAGTGCCCCTCACAACGTGCACGGGGCAGTGTCCGGGCCAAAGCTGGCCCGGATCTGACGTCCAGTCCCATTAGGACAAAAGACTTAAGCGGCAGGGGCGCGCCAGTCATCAGCACCAGAGGTGCCGGAAACTGTGTGCTCCCACATGATCTTGCGGTAGGACAGCTCAATGGTGATCAACTGGGTAAAGTCAGCGTTCTTAGGGTCCTGACAATGGGGCAGGCCACACTCAATGTTGGTGATCAACGCATCTTCAAAGGAGGTGGAGAAGAAATGCTCTTGTTTACCGGAGGAATTGGTGCGGTACCATTTGACTTCACATTTGGGCAGCATCTCACCGGAGACCAGCGCGTTGTACAGCAACGGGATGGACTTGTTCATGGAACAGGTGAACTTGAACGGAGTGTGCACGCGCTGGCCTGCTGGCTGGCCGGACTGGATATCGCGCGGGATGATGACGGTATGATCAATGGCCTGCACCATGATCTCGTCTTCATGGCCTTCCTGCCATACGTTGCCAACAGAATCTTCTGTAAACGCGCCCTGTGTGATTGGCCC
>NZ_FOFM01000075.1 GCF_900110875.1 Pseudovibrio axinellae
CCCTGGTGCCCGATACATGATTGCCTCCCCAGCCGACAGCACAATTGAATCAGAACACACTCGAAAACGCTTGTGGTTAATAGAGGCCCTCAGCTGGCTGTTTCCATTGTGAGAAAGCGTTGATGCGGTGGAGGTGAATGTCGATTGCAGAACGTTGGTGACGAGGTGGAACGAACAGATTACGTAAGCCCGCTCAGAATGCCTATGTGAAGTGCTATAACAGAACGGTCAGGCAGGAATGGCTGGATCAGAACTGCTTTCAATCCATCGAACAGGTACAAGAAGAAGCCACAAACTGGCTCTGGACATACAACAACGAACGGCCCAACATGGCCATCGGCGGCATCACAACCGCTACTGACCGCCCAGTGTGAAGCTGCAACCATTGAATTAATCGCGAGAGTAACAACGCCTTATAGGACAGCTTTCACTGTCAGTCGTTGATGTCCATGCGATGTGGCGAGAATCGGGGACAAGGCAATATCTGCGTGAGCTGACAAACCGTTCATAGGTGCGGGGTCCTGTGTCAAGGACAATAGCGCCATGGCTTGAGACCAGCTCTCTGGCCTGTTGGCAGGTCATGACTGTCGTGTCTGGCCTGGCCTGTGAGCTGGCCGGAATGCTAGGAAGCAGAAACAGGAAACTGCTGGCGATGCCTAAGAGGGTGATTTTGCACATGGCTTAATTAACCTTTCCAAATGCAAAAATTGCAATGGTAAAAACACTTATTGTTCCTTTTAAAAGGTGTTCGTGCGCAAGTGCGAGCCTCAAACCAATTCGTGGTTAGCTGCCTCTGAAAACTTCGATGGTGATTTAATTTGTTATTTCAGCTCTGATGTGCGGGTTTTCCATTCCAAAGCTTCCATGGATTGGCTCGCGAATTTAAGGCGAATGTTATTAGCACTGGTGACGATAGTTGTGGCAGTTCCGTAGCCGAATTTCACTGAAAGCGCTGTCGATTCTTTCCTCTGTTTTCTGGATAATCCGACAACAATTCAATACGCGCAACAATTTCAAATGCATCGGCTCTCAAAGTTAATCGTTGTCTTTTAAGCTCTGGTGGCAATAGGAAAACTATCTCGTTAAAGCAGCTTTTTCTTGAAGTAGAATTCGTTTAGATCCAAGTTTTCTGTTATTCCATATGGGGATCTATCTGTCACCGTTGATGCGGCGGAGGTGAATGTCAATTGCAGGGCGTTGTTGATGAGGTGGAACGAAGAGATTACGCAGGCCTGAGAAGACTGCCAGAAATCGGTGATGTCACGTTAACTTTCGGGCCAGATTGATAGGATAGCAGCGATGTATGACCTCAGCTCCGATCATTTACAAACGCCATCGTTTTCCACCCGAAATCATAGCTCACGTTGTTTGGCTCTATCACCGCTTTTCGCTCAGCCTGGCCCAACTGGCTCAAAGCTGCAAAAGTGGCCAAAAATCAGAACAATTAAAGAACATGCTGAGCAGCTATCGTTGGCTACTCGGAGTATGAACTGGTAAGACGCGGGCAAAGCTGCCGTTCGCTGCACCGCAAGAACTCAGGCAAATGAGAGGCCGTTGCCTGCACGCAGGGCCAGAAGCGGGCGGTGCCATCAACTTAACTTGAATTTGGCCGCAAGAGCTTTCACCATGCGGATTTCAAGCGTGAAGCATAGCTGCCTGTTTCCATTGTGAGAAAGCGTTGATGCGGTGGAGGTAAATGTCGATTGCAGAACGTTGGTGGCGAGGTGGAACGAACAGATTACGTAAGCCAGAGAAGGTTGCCAGAAATCTTTGAAGCTGGCCT
>NZ_FOFM01000057.1 GCF_900110875.1 Pseudovibrio axinellae
GAGGTTTCCTTTATCAACCGTCTGTTTGGAATTCACGCCTAAATTGCGCATGGGGAAGGCTATTTGTGTCTTCACTCAACAGATGCAACAGAGCCAAATAAAGTTTCATCGTGACAGAGCCGTGCGAAGTGTTCCTCTATCTGATGAACACCGTTTTAGACCAGATCATCACATCCCGTTGCCAGCTTGGGTATGAGAAAAGCTTCTTCGCCAAACTGTTCGGGTCTTGAACTACTTTAAGCTGATTGATAGTTCTGAAGTTTTTGCGTAGGATTGGCAGGTCAGAATTGCCCCCTTGGCGACTTCAGAATCTTCCAAAGCCATTCTTGCCTTCATGTTCACCGCACCGCTCTTGATCTGCGCTCGGCATGCACCGCAGATTCCTGACTGGCAGGAGTAAGGTGGCTCCATGCCCGATGCCCGGATAGCATTCATAATCGACTGCCCTTTAGCAACTTCCAGCTCGACGGCCTCGCCGTAATAGTCAAGCTTCAGCAGAGCGGGCACGCTGGACACCTCTTTCGGCGTCACAAGGTTCCCGCCAAAACTCTCCGCATGGATACGATCTGTCGGAACATCGCAGTCTTGAAGAACCTCGCGCACATCTGCGTTCATGGTGCCGGGACCGCAAATAAAGTATTGCGTATCCTGAGCAACTGGGCGGCATTCAGACAAATACTCCAAGGCCACATCTTTGGTTATCCGGCCAGATTTCCATGGTGAGAACATAGACCAAATGGATGGTTTGGACAGAATATGTCTGACTTCCAACTGAGACGAGAAGCGCTCTGCCAATTGTTCCAGTTGTTCCTTAAAGATGATGTCATCAGCTGTCCGGTTCGCATAGAGCAAGAACAGTTTTGAACGTGGTTCTCTTTCCAATGCAGCTTCAATCATTGCGACAGCCGGTGTAATCCCACTGCCACCGGCAAAGAAGTAGAGCGTTCTTTGCTGCTCTTTCAGAGGCTCAAGCGTGAAACCTCCGAAGGGTGGCATCACATTTAGCTGCTGACCTGCCTTCACCTTTGAGCAAAGGTACCTCGAGACAATGCCATCTGGATTGGATTTGACCGTGATCTGTAACGCGTTGCAGTAACCGGGGGCCGCTGAAATCGTGAAGGGACGACGCACTTTCTCGCAATTTACATCCAGCTCAAAGGTGATGTGTTGTCCTGGCTTCCAGAAAAACTCCTCCTTCAGCTCTGCAGGGACGTCAAACCTGATGGTTTTCGCATGCTTTGTTTCAGTGAAAACCTCTGAAACCCTCAGTGAATAAACAATATTTCTCACGGTTTGCGCTCCATCCATTCAGCCACGACACGCTGATGATCTCGAACGGGCTTTTCGCCGTACTTGGAGGATGGGCCGTGTTCGAAGAACGGACTCTGCAGGGACTTCTGCTGCTGTTCGCAGGCGTAGATATCTTCTTGCATAAAGTCGCCAGACGACATCGGATCTACTTTTGGGTCTTCGTTGTATTTGGCACCCAAATGTTTATCCCAGAAGGAGGCTGATGCCATGGCCGCTTTCGTGAAGGCCCAACTGGATTCATTTGCCACACGGGTCCGTATCTCAACCATGGATCTGTCCGGAGCAATTGGCGTTATATGGAAGGTGGACCATGAATTCTCAGCTTCACCCAATCCAATCCCCGGAAACAGCATTGGTACCCAGGTTCCCATCTTGTCTTTCTGGATGCCCGGAATGAGCGGCATTGGTGTGACCTTCTCCACTTCAGCCGCGTAGAAGTCAGCAAGAGGCTCCCAAAAGGCGAAGTGCGGGCCGATGAATTCGCACTCAATCTTTGAGTGGTCATACATGTTGAGCGTATGAGAATGCAGGTGTGCCAGATGATATCCGTCGATGTAGTTCTCGACGATGATCTTCCAGTTGGCTTTGATCTCGTGCTTTGAGTAGCCCTCTTCCGTCTCAATTAATCCAGCTGGATCATAAGGCGCAAGGTATGGCTCTACCTCTCCAAACCAATTGATGATGGATGGAGCGTTTTCATCTGGGTGCACCCAGAGCATTCCGCGCCAGATATCGACAGATGCTTTTTTCAAACCATTGCAGGACAGATCGATACCTGGGAACTCTTTTTCCTGTTCCGGGACAGAAATCAGGTTGCCTTCAAGGTCATAAGTCCAGTCATGATAAGGGCATGTGATCGCCTTATGCGTTTTGCCTTCAGCCCGCAGAAGCTGGGTGCCTCTGTGGCGGCAGATGTTGTGAAACGCACGCAAGCGATGATCACGACCCATTACGATGAAGATATTGTTCAAACCAGCCTGAACGGAGATGTATTGGCCAGGTTCAGTGATGTCCTCCTGAAAGCCTGAGAGTGACCAGGTTTGGGAGAAAATTTGGGCCTGTTCTCGATCAAACCATTCTTGCGAGGTGTAAGCCTCTTTGGGGAGAACGGGCATACCGTTGCTATGAGTAGACATGGGGAACGCCTCCTAGCTTCATTATTAGATCTGCGAGGATGAGGTAGAGCGAAAGCGTCGCCCACAAGATGATCGTGATCCAGAACAGAAACGGGTTATCACCACGAGTGAGAGTTTCGACAACATAGACGGATTGGCTCCGCCACGCTCTAACTGTCCAGAGGAGGAAAAGTGCACCCCAGACCCACTGCCAGCCATAGTAAAGCGAGGCAGCAATCAGGATCAGAGCAAATATGGTTCGCCACTTGCCGTAGCTGATTATTGTTCTAAGGAGCTCTTTGAGTACCTGCATTATCTTCCAAGAACCTCAGCAGCAGCAATGCTGCATTTTTTGCATAACGCCTCCACGCGAGTGGCGGCTTGAGAGGAGCCAAGGAATCAACGTTGAAGTAGAGTGCCACGATCCCATGGGCAACGGCTTCAGCAGCTTCACTCTCCACTTCAGGAAAGTCTCGTTTAATTGCCTCAACGACAACTGCTGTAAAATCACCAACCCATTTCAGAAGCGCTTCTGCCTCAGCAGGAAACCTGTCTGCTGCTGCAACAATGGATTGGAACACCATCATCTCAGCTGGATCAGAGCGGCCGTGATCATCAAACAGATGATCAACGGCAGTATAGGAACCACGTTTTGCTGGCAATGCGTTTGCGAACATTGTCGTCAACTCACCAAAGCCTGACAGAACATGGGTTACAACAGCGTTTATTATTTCTTCCCGATTACCGGCGTGGTGCCTGATAAGCGGTCGTTTCAATCCGGTTTCGTCAGCAATGCGTTCCAGCGTCACGCCTTCCAAACCATATTGAGCAACGCATTTTGCAGCAGCTTCAACAATTTCATTCAGTCTGGCGGATTGTACACTTGGACGCGGCATGGGTATGTGCTTTCATTCATCGGGCACGAGTAGAGATAAGCTTCGATTAATTAACTGTCAAGAGTGACAGTTAATTAATCGAAGCTATCGAGACAAAAAAGGCGGCACGAGCTGGTGCTGTCACGTTAACCTGAGTTTGATCGCAAAAGCCTCCCTCCAGGCACAAATCAGGGCTCCGTTGCAACCTTGGGTCATCGGCTGCATGATCCCTCCGTTGTGGGGGATTTGCAATGTCAGAATTCAAGTTTCGTCAGTTCCAGGGAGAGATCATTCTTTGGGCTGTGAGCTGGTACTGTGAATATGGCATGAGCTACCGCGATCTTGAGGAAATGCTGAATGAGCGCGGCGTTGATGTTGACCACACCACCCTCTACCGCTGGGTTCAGCACGACGCGCTTGAGCTAGAAAAGCGTAGTTTGTGGTATCAAAATCGGCTGTCGTTCTCTTCGCGTGTCGACGAAACATATGTGAAGGTTAAGGGTCAATGGAAATATTTGTTTCGGGCCATCGATAAGCG
>NZ_FOFM01000055.1 GCF_900110875.1 Pseudovibrio axinellae
GGGCTAGCGGAGGCGCCTGAAATGGTGTTTTGCCATGTCAGATTTCAGGCTTGCCATCTACCTAAACGGGTGAGTTCACGTTAACTTTCGGGCCAGATTGATAGGATAGCAGCGATGTATGACCTCAGCTCCGATCATTTACAAACGCCATCGTTTTCCACCCGAGATCATAGCTCACGTTGTTGGCTCTATCACCGCTTTTCGCTCAGCCTGCGCGAGGTGGAAGAAATGCTGCTGGAACGGGGCATTTTGGTCTCAATTGAAACCATCCGGCGCTGGGGTATTAAGTTTGGCCCAGCTTATGTTGGCCAGTTGCGCCGGAAAAAGGCCCGCAACGATGATGTCTGGTATCTGGGTGAGGTTGTGATCATAGTCCAGGATCAGCGATATTACTTGTGGCGAGCCGTTGATCAGGATGGTTACATTCTGGACGAAATCCTTCAAAGACGGCGTAATACCAAGGCTGCCAAACGTTTATTGACCCGTCTGTTATCCCAGCAGCAAGTTACTCCAAAGCGGATGATTACCGATAAACTCGGCTCTTATGGAGCGGCAAAATGCAAGGTGATGCCGACTGTCGAGCACTGCAGCCATATGGGGCTTAAATAATCGCGCACAGAACTCGCATTTGCCCTTGCTAAAACGAGAGCGAGCCATGCAAAAGTTCAAGTCGCAAGGTCAGCTTCAAAGATTTCTGGCCGTCTTCTCGGGCCTGCCTAATCTGTTCGTTCCACCTCGCCACCAACGTTCTGCAATCGACATTCACCTCCACCGCATCAACGCTTTCTCACAATGGAAACAGGCGGCTATGCTTCGCGCTTGAAATCCGCATGGCGAAAGCTCTTGCTGCCAAATTCAAGTTAAGTTGATCGCACCCATTGGTGGTATTACGCATGCCACAGAACTGAAATTGGTGGCATATTTCCACGCCAGCGCCCCTCCATTAATGGGGCAAGTCAGCCGATTTGTGACATTTCTGCAAGAATAAACTGATTAACAGCACCATCGGTTGCCTTCATGTAGGCTGCAAGGTGCGGTGCATTCATGTGCTCCTGCCAGATTTCTCGACTTTCCCAGTTTTCGTGGAATGTGAAATGCGCCGGGTCTTCATTGTCCTGATGCAGATCATAATTAATGCAGCCTTTTTCAGCCCGAGTGATAGGCACCAGCTTGAGCAGCTCTGCCTTTACGAGTTCGATTTGGCCTGGCTTTGCGTGAATATTTGCAATGATAGTGAGCTTGGACATTAGGTCATTCCTTCGATTAACTGTTCTGATGTTTGAGTTATACAAATCAGGTATAAACAGATAAACAGGCTTCAATCGCAATGATAATCCGGAAATAGCGTATAATGCTAATTGACAACATCCGCCTGTTTTTGACCATCACCGAGAAAGGCAGTCTTGTCGCAGCAGGACGTGAAGTCGGCTTGTCTGCAACCACAGTTTCCGAGCGACTTGCTGCGCTTGAGGCGCACTTTGGCGTCGTTCTGTTTAACCGTACGACGCGCTCATTGAGCTTGACAGATGAAGGCCGCACCCTGTTGAGCGGAGCAAAGCTCGTGTTGGGAGAGATTGAGGAACTTGAGGCCCGTATACGCCATGGGGCGAATACCCTGTCTGGGCTAATTCGGATAAGTGCACCAATTGACATTGGACGCAGTCTCGTCTCGAACGTTATCTCTACCTTCGTAAAAGAACACCCTTCTATTTCAATAGAGCTGTTTCTATCAGATGGCTATGTCGACCTAGTTGGCCAAGGATACGACCTTGCGCTGCGCTTTGGTTCAATCGAAGACAGCACTTTGAGGGTGCGGAATATAGGGTATTTTCGCCGCATTGTTTGCGCATCGCCATCCTACATCAAAACTTTTGGCGTACCGCAAACACCCGTAGATTTGACGCAGCATAATTGCTTAATCATGAGGTTTGGAGTCTCCTTGGACAATGTTTGGCGCTTCGGTACTGCAAAGAAACCGCAAGTCGTGACAGTACGTGGTAACAAGATTATTAATGATGGCTCTTTGATACGGCAGTGGGCGCGCGAGGGGCATGGTATCATTTTGAAATCAGAACTCGACGTAATGCCCGATCTCAAATCTGGTAAGCTTATCGCACTGTTGGAGGATTATTCCCCTCCACCGAGTCCGCTGCAGATGATGTTCCCCCCCGGCCAGGCACAACCACGGCGCGTGCGAGCGCTAGCCGAGGCACTAACTGCGGCAATAGGAGAGAGCAAAAAATAGCACGATCATCCGCGGATTATGAGTGACGACTATTCGAGTAGACTGACACTACTTATTGAACAATATAGGTTTTTCTCACTCACCTTCCCTTTCTATTGAATTACCTAAAAATTCAATGTCCCCACAGTCAATAAAATACATTACATTACGTAGCGTAAGCATCCTGGGTGGCGCTAGCAAATAACTTAGTGTCCGTCTCTTCTGCGTTAGAGAGGCAATAAAACATGAGCATTGATCATAATATTGGCAGAAAATCACGAGCGGTAGACCAGGAAAACTATAGTAAGTTTCACTTAATAATAATTAAGCCGACGCACTATGACGATGAAGGGTACCCCATTCAGTGGCTGCGCTCTGGAATTCCTTCTAATACACTTGCTTGCCTATATGGATTGGCGGAGGATTGCCAGAATAGGAAAGTACTGGGTGAAACCGTTGAGCTCAAGCTTCACAGTTATGATGAAACGAATAGGCGGGTGCAGCCTAAGCGGATAGCCAACATGGTGCACAAAGACGGCGGCCGTGCTTTGATCGCATTAGCAGGGGTGCAATCCAACCAATTTCCGAGGGCGCTGGATTTGGCTCGCCAGTTTAGAGCGCTAAATATGCAGGTGAGTATCGGCGGCTTTCATGTATCAGGCTGTGTCTCAATGCTTCCTGAGATTCCACAGCAAATTGTAGAAGCGCAAAAAGAAGGAATTTCGTTTTTCGCTGGCGAAGCAGAAAACCAGCGGTTAGACGAAGTTTTGGAAGATGCTTTTTTGGGCACTTTAAAACCGATCTATAATTTTATGAACGATCTGCCGAATTTGGATGGTCAACCCGATCCGATTTTACCGCAAAAGCATATAGTCAGGACAGCTGGTTCACATTCTTCTTTCGATCTAGGGCGTGGGTGTCCCTATCAATGCTCTTTTTGTACCATAATAAACGTACAGGGTCGCAAAAGCCGCAGTCGATCAGCGGATGACGTTGAGCGTATCATACGCCGCAATTACGCACAGGGTATCAATCGTTTTTTTATTACTGACGATAACTTTGCGCGGAACAAAGATTGGGAAGCGCTGTTTGATCGCATCATTGATCTGCGTCAGCATCAGGGATTTAATATCAAATTCATCATTCAAGTTGATACGCTATGCCACCGTATCGACCGATTCATTGAAAAAGCATGTGCGGCGGGCGTAACCCGGGTTTTTATTGGTTTGGAGAATATCAATCCAGACAATCTGCTTGCAGCGAAAAAACGCCAAAACAGGATTACGGAATACCGCCAGATGCTACAGGAATGGCGCGATCATGGGGCAACAACATATGCAGGTTATATACTTGGATTTCCGTCCGATACCCGCGAAAGCATCCTACGAGATATTGAGATTATTAAGAAGGAGCTGCCGCTAGATCTACTCGAATTTTTCTATTTGACGCCGCTTCCGGGTTCTGAAGACCATCTGAAGCTGTATAGAGAAAATGAGTGGATGGATGAAGATTTAAATAAATATGATTTGAACCATCGGGTCTCGCACCATGGCAAGATGAGCGATGAGGAATGGGAAAGTGTATATAAAGAAGCATGGATGAGTTATTACTCACGTGAACATATTGAGACCGTATTGCGAAGAGCTGCGGTCCACGCTCGTGGGCGACCAAGTAACAAACTCTTTTTGATGCTGTATTTTTATCTCATGGTGAAGTTG
>NZ_FOFM01000065.1 GCF_900110875.1 Pseudovibrio axinellae
CGGGACAATGTCGAAAAGTCTGGAACTAACAAATCAATTTTCATCAATCGGACCACAGAGCGCATTAATTCTTGCGTCTGCCGCAACGCCAGGGCATACACGCTACGCAGTGTCAGCCACGCCTCAATGGCCAAATCAGAATACTTGCGTTGCCCTCCGCGAGTGGTCCGGCGCTGCGCTGACCACTCCTTCCCAATCTCACCGTTGACCCAGATCGTCAAATCACCACGATTACGAAGACTTTCGTTATAGGCACGCCAGTTCGTGACACGATATTTCTTCTTGTCAAATTTGTGACGACGGCTGGCGTTGAATTTGTGGGGCATCGGATCGCTTTATGAAGACGAACAAGCCTTCTAATTACAGACACTGAGCGACCCCTGCAACAAGGCCATATCACGCCTGCATTTCCAATGCCGATCAGACTAAACCGCCGTTGGCGCGCACGGTTTGCCCGTTGATCCACGCACCGTCGGGCCCTACGAGGAACGCCACAACGGCGGCTATATCCTTCGGTTTACCGAGACGCTCCAGCGGTGTCATCTGTGACATACGATTGATGACCTCCTGAGGCTTCCCATCTAGAAAAAGCTGGGTTGCGGTCGGACCGGGGGCCACGGCGTTGACGGTGATAGATCGCCCGCGCAGTTCTTTAGCCATGATGGCCGTCATCGTCTCAACTGCGGCCTTGATCGCAGCATAGACGCCGTAAGTTTCGAGTTTCAATCCGACAACACTGGTTGAGAAGTTCACAATGGCACCACCATTTCGGAGACGTTTGGCTGCCTGACGTAGGGGGTTGAACGTGCCCTTGAAGTTGATCGCGACCAGACTATCGAAAAGAGCGTCATCACTTTCTGCAATGGTGGCTAGCTTCATAATGCCTGCATTGTTGACGAGGACGTCCACACCGCCGAAGGTTTTCTCGGCCATCTCGAACATTCGCTTTACTGCTGCCGCATCGGATACATCCGCTTGGACCGCAATAGCATTATTGCCTGTCGCCCTGATCTTTTCGACAACTTGACGCGCAGCGTTTTCATTGCCCACATAGTTTATAACTACATTGAACCCGCCTGCCGCAAGGTGTTCCGCAATCGTAGCGCCGATCCCGCGTGAAGATCCAGTTATGATTGCAGTTCTGTTTTCAGTAGTGCTCACGTCTTTTTTCCTTTCCTGGATCAACCAATGCTGGTTGTGATTATGAAATAGGCTTTCTCGTTGTGTGGATAATCGTGTACAAATCGTCATCACTATTCTGCTAAGTCGGATAATATATGGATCGCATTGATGCTATGAACGTCTTCACACGGATCGTGGAAGTTCGAAGTTTTACCAAAGTCGCAGCAGACCTTGGCTTGCCCCGATCAACGGTCACGGATGCAGTCAAGGGCCTTGAGGCCAGATTAAGTGTCAGCCTGTTACATCGTACTACCCGCGTTGTGCGTCCAACGTTGGATGGTGAAGCTTATTATCGGCGTTGCCTATCTATCCTGTCGGAAATTGAAGACGCCGAAGATGCCTTTGCTGGGACAAAGCCCAAGGGGATGCTACGCGTTGACGTGCACGGGGTCCTCGCGCGGCATTTTTTGTTGCCGACATTGCCTGATTTCCTGGAACGCTATCCCGACATTCAGATCCATATCGGTGAAGGCGACCGGCTGGTCGATTTGGTGCGTGAAGGTGTGGATTGCGCTCTGCGCGTCGGTAATCCAATTGATAGTGATATGATCGGACGCAAGCTTGCTGATCTGGACGAGGTGACCTGCGCGTCACCGGATTATCTTGAGCGGTTCGGCACACCCTCAACGATCGACGCACTTGAAGGGCACCAGATGGTCGGTTTTTGGTCCACCGCGACAGGGGCAATATTGCCGCTTGAGTTTGTCCAAAATGGCAAGGTTCAGATCTTTAAGCTTCCTACACCAGTGACGGTCAGCGGAGCAGAAGCCTATGCACAGTGTGCATGTCTCGGCCTTGGTATTATTCAAAAGCCGCGCTACTCTGCGGCTGAAGACCTCAAAGCAGGGCGACTGGTTGAATTACTCAAAGATACACCGCCAACCTCGTCTCGGGTATCGATTTTCTATCCGCGCGACCGATACTTATCGCCAAGGGTGAGAGTGTTTGTAGATTGGGCGGTGAAAGTTTTTATGAAAACTTCCCCAATCTGACCAAAACATATGCCCCTTGGAGGTTTGCTTTAGCTCGACACAACTATTTACATCCACCTACAATGTAGAGCGACGTTGTTGCAGGGATCGTGATTTGAAGCTAATTTACTGAAGTCCTGCCACCATTTCAGATTTATATGCCTTATAAATTCAATGCCTCACGTCGCCATAAATTTGTCAAACCTCGGTTCCGCGTCACGAACTGGAGCGAATACAACGAAAGTTTGCGCCGCCGTGGAGATGTCACAGTTTGGATCAGTGATGCTGTTGCCCCTCAGTGGGCAGCAGATCGGCGAACCACGCGGGGCGGACAGGCAAAGTGTTCTTCACTTGCCATTGAGACTTGCCTGACTGTGCGTGTGGTCTTTGGCCTTGCCCTGCGCCAGAGGCAGGGATTTATGCGCTCACTGCTGCAGCTTATGAAGCTGGATCTGATGGTACCCGATTTTTCAACGCTGTCGCGCCGGGCTGGCAAGCTGGATTTTGAACAGCTAAAGCAGCAGGCTAAATCTGAGCCGGTTCACCTTGTGGTCGACAGCACCGGATTGAAAGTATTCGGGGCCGGAGAGTGGCAGGAAAACAAGCACGGAACGGCAGTAAAGCGCCGATCATGGTGCAAGCTGCACCTGGGTATGAATCTGGACACTGGCGAAATTCTGTGTTCTGACTTGACTGAGGAGCGCGCTGCTGATCCCACGGTGTTGCCGGATCTGCTGGACCAGATCGAGGGGGTGGTTGCTA
>NZ_FOFM01000060.1 GCF_900110875.1 Pseudovibrio axinellae
GTCTTTGATCGCAAGAATATGTTTATCTCGCGATGACGGATTCCGGTCAGCCTCAGGACTTAAAACAGCTGTTTTGGGTGGGGGAATGATAATCTCAACGTCAACTCCATACCGTGTCTCAAGGACCCTTCGTGTTGGCTCACCGTCATAGGCTCCATCGCCTAAAAACCTGTTTACAGGACCGTCAACCTGATCCAGAAGGTCAGGCAGGACGGTCGGGTCACCTACATTTTCATAGGTGAGATCGGAGCATACAATCTCACCAGTGTTTAAGTCCATACCAAGGTGAAGTTTGCGCCAGGAACGCCGCGTTGCCTTGGTTTTATGTTTGTTTTGAAGCCATTCGCCTTCGCCATAAATCTTGACGCCAGTGCTGTCGACCACAAGATGCACCGGCTCTGTTCTGGCCTTTGCTGCCTTGGTAATCTGCAAGCCACCAGCTCGCCGGGACAGTGTCGAAAAGTCTGGAACTAACAAATCAATTTTCATCAATCGGACCACAGAGCGCATTAATCCTTGCGTCTGCCGCAACGCCAGGGCATACACGCTACGCAGTGTCAGCCACGCCTCAATGGCCAAATCAGAATACTTGCGTTGCCCTCCGCGAGTGGTCCGGCGCTGCGCTGACCACTCCTTCCCAATCTCACCGTTGACCCAGATCGTCAAATCTCCACGAATACGAAGACTTTCGTTATAGGCCCGCCAGTTCGTGACACGATATTTCTTCTAGTCAAATTTGTGACGACGGCTGGCGTTGAATTTGTGGGGCATCGGATAGCTTTATGAAGACGAACAAGCCTTCTAATTACAGACACTGAGCGACCCCTGCAACAAGGCCCATGACACGCCGCTTCAAGGCAAACTACGGTATTTCACCGGGACATTGGCAACGTCTTGTTCGGAGCATGTAGGCACCGGTCGACCAAGACAATTACTCTACATTTTTTCCACAAAGCCGAGATTGGATGCCTTGCAGCGAAAGACCACTTTGCTCGCTCTGCTACGGTTCGCAATTAATGTGGGTTCGGACTTATGATTGCAGGCTGGTTGCAAACAATGTGGGTTCATTCGCGAGCGCTCGACGGAACGCTCAGACAGAAGTTCGAGCAATGGTATCCCGGTATGAAAGCTGAAACGCAAGGCACGGAAACTGACAAACTCGCAGCTTAACTGCCCCACACTTTTTGGTGCTCTCCCACTTCGGCAGAAGTTCGAGCAATGGTATCCCAGCATGAAATCTGAAGCGCAAACTCCAGCAAGTGACAACCTTGCAGCCTGATTGCCCCACACCTTTAAATACTCTCCAAACAGCATCCAGAACAAGGAGGCCAATCCAGGGAAAACCAAAGCGCTGGCAGCACTTAAGAAAATCAATACTGAAATCTGCGCATATTTACACCGAATGACTCATACATGTAAAAACTACGAAGAATACCTTTACCCAACATAAGTATCGCTTAAATATATTAATTGATATTATTTGTATATTTAAGTATTGCAAGAATCATTATTAATTTTATACTTATATGATCGCTTTTATATTAAGGGGTGTAGAAAATGTGTAAATTATGCATGATGAATCAACTGCATGTAACTGCAGAAAGTATATCCAACAACTCAAGTGCCACGGAGCAAAAAGCGGCCTTCAGCACGCAAGCTGCCGATCAGGTTACAGCACAGGTCGAGGTGACGAATTTCTTAGCAAATACTCTAGTCATGAATGAGGGAGAAGATGCTGACGCAGGGCCCTCGACGCAATACCTCATTGCCGCAGGGGATAGCTTTTCAGGTGCACTTGAAACCAATGGGGACCGCGACTGGGTGGCGATCGACCTTAGTGCGGGATCAAATTATACGATCAACCTTAATGGGAGCGGAGCTGCGCCGGTTACAGATACTTATTTAAGAATATACGACGCCTCAGGAAACCTAGTTGCGTTTGACGATGACGGCGGGTCTGGTTTAAATTCATCTTTAAACTTCATAGCGCCCACGTCAGGCAGATTTTACATCAGCGCCGCTGCCTACTCAGATGGGCAGACCGGAAGTTATACTGTCAGTGTGGAGGAGACCTTGCCTCCATCACCGCTGGATGCGCTCGATTGGGGTGGTTCAGCTGTAGATACAACAAATATTTCTGTCTACTTTGCGCAAGCTGGTGAAGTTTTTGATGGCCAAAGTTCAGATGGTTGGACGCAGGCGCAGATTGATGGTGCGATGGCGTCGTTAAACGACTTGTCGCAAGGGACAAATCTCACTTTTTCGGTAGCGAACAGCTCAAATAATGCGGAGTTTAAATTTGTAACATCTGCCTTTGGCGGCAGTACTTATGCCTATATGAATCCTCCCAGCGAAGCAAATCCAGGCGTAGCCGTTTTTAATACCTCTAATATGAATTTAGCAAACCTAGATCCAGGCTCACTTGAGTACTTTGTGTTTCAACATGAAGTTGGTCATGGACTGGGTATGTCGCACCCTCATGATACTGGGGGCGGTTCCAGTGTGATGAACGGGGTTTCTAGCTCACGCGGCGATTACGGTGACTTCAATCTCAATCAAGGTATCTATACCATGATGAGCTATAATGTCGGCCATGCAGAGCTTTATCCGGAATGGCCGAGTGACTATGGCGCGACGGTGGGTCCTATGGCGTTCGACTTGGCGCTTCTGCAGGAGAAATACGGAGCAAAAGACGCAAATATAGATAACAATACATATCTCCTACCAGAACTTAACGGTTCGGGCACATTCTACTCGTGCATCTGGGACACCGGCGGTATCGATACAATCGCGTATACGGGCTTCAGTAGCGTCAATATCTCGCTTGTAGCCGCTACTCTTGATTACAGTAGCACAGGCGGTGGTGAACTCTCCTATACAGAAGGTGTGCGCGGAGGGTATACCATCGCCAATGGTGTTGAGATAGAAAATGCTTCTGGTGGTGCTGGCAGTGACACTGTGGTTGGAAACTCCTTGGAGAATGTACTTCAGGGCTTCTCCGGCGATGATTTCCTTGATGGAGCTCAAGGAGATGACCTTTTAGAAGGTGGTGCGGGACGTGATACCTTTTGTTTCACGAGTATAGGTGACACTGACACTATTGCTGACTTTCAGGACACAATTGACTTTATTCAACTCGGCTCTGAATTTGGCGCGAATTCCTTTGCAGAGCTGTCTTTAACCAATAGAGACGCCGACGTCATTGTCGCCTTTGGAGACAGTGAGATCATTTTACAAAATACGGATCCCTCACTTATTGGCGCTGAGGACTTCATCTTCGTTTAACTTAAAATCCCAACATTGGGGGTGTAAGGTAAGCGTTTGGCGAAGGCGACCTACCAACCAGCCACGGGCCCTGTTACGCTGACTTTGCAGCGTAACAGGGCGCTGTTGCACAATTCGAAATTAGCTTGCAGCCTGCCCAATCGCATGCATCTGATCATGGCGGTGTTGCATGGGTCAGAACTGAGCTGAGGTTTCCCCAAACCCACACATTTGGTTTCATGAGATGACCTGAGACCCAAGTTTCCTCCAGTTTTTGTGAGGATCCATTGTTTGTATTCAAGCCTTATGCGGCTATCATTTCCAGCCCTATCTGCCCGGC
>NZ_FOFM01000054.1 GCF_900110875.1 Pseudovibrio axinellae
TTTCTGGCGACCTTCTCCAGCCTGCGCAATCTCTTCGTTCCATCTCACCACCAACGGTCCGCGATCAACATTTACCTCCACCGCATCAACGCTTTTTCACAATGGAAACAAGCCGCTATGCTTGACGCCTAAAATGCGTCTGGAGAAAACTATTGCGGCCAATTTCAGGTTAAGTTGATAGCGTCCTCAATCAGCCAGCTGTTCAGCTCGGTTTCACTAGCCTTAAGGCGCGTTGCTGGCTGTCAGTGTGGTCTTTGTCAGGTACGGCGATGGACCATGCTGTGTTGAAGGCCTGGTCTGTTGAGCCCTGGCACCAGGAAAGACCAATTGCGCCCAAATGTGTCCAGCCGATGCCATCACACATCTGGGCCCAACGTTTTGCCGGGAAGGCTTCCAGTTTCTTCAAAAGGCTTAAATCAGAGCTATTGATCCGGCTTTGATTTTCTTCGCCCCCTTCCACACCAGCAGAGGCGATCCAAAGTGGCTCACTGGCATGAAGGCCTTGCCATACATCCACTGGCGTGAGGCCTTCTCCCAAGTCAAATGCTCCAGGTTTTGATGTGTCCTGATCAACCGCCAATTTCAACGTCTCCAGATCCAGCGGAAGCAGAACCACCACATCCAACAGCGTCGCCCACTCGGCATACTGCACGACTATTGACGAACACGGATCCAGATCCCGCTGACATGGAACGAGGATGAGGCGGACAATTGCCGCAACCATGCGGGATAACGCCGTCACCGACACGCACCACAGCAATAGCATTTACAAACACATCAGGGCTTCCAGCGGACGACGGCGTAGGCGGAAAGCACCCATGGCCTGCGGCGATATCGCCTTTTCTATATGCAGCTGGCATTAAGCGCCCTCAAGAATGATCTTCGTTATAGACTTGTATGTAAGTTTTGGCACTTGTTAAAGTCCAAAACACGAAATCGGATGCTTCTTCAAAATCATCAAAAATTGCGATTTCCTCTTTGAAACCGCTATTCATTTTAAATACAGCAAACTTCTCATCCTGACGCCCACACAATAAGACTAGCCCGTTCATATCAAAATAATTATCACTATTTGTAATTTTATATCTATGAAGTGGGATATTTTTTACTTCCAAGGCAACATTGAGCATCTCAATATTTTCTTGAATAGACAGTTCATCAGGTAATTTTTTTTCAGGCTTTACTTCTTCATAAACTGAATAATATGTTTTAGCTTCACTTTCGAATTGCGTCAGACTCCAAAAGAAATAATTCAGAGCATCTTCTTCATTTTTAAACTTGCAGATATCTGATATTTCCCCCTGTTCGACACCGAATACTTCAATATAATCATTATCTCCGTAAAATAAGACTGAACTAGAGTATTCATTTATAAATTCAATCCTTTCTGTAGCTATGACGTAATAGTCTTTAATGCCGAATTTTTCGAGACTATATCTAAGCTTTTCGTGTTTTTTTATATTCTTCGAATTAATCATCGCCAACTATTTCCCTTTAATTCTTCAAGGTATTTCTTTTTCAACAGCTTCTTTAGTGGCATTTGGGACTGATATTGAGTTCCTCCTCCAGGTTGCCCAAACCATGGAGCTATTTCGCCTTGTTTCATGGGTAATGGTTTAATCACTTTAAATAGTCTTGGTTCTCCACTTGGTCCATTGCCTGCCATTGCTCTTTGCTCAAATGGAGTTCCTGGAACAGAAAAATAGTCCCCGTTATCACCACCATATCTATCAATAAGTCTACCCTCTGGCAAAACCACCTCATCATATTTTCCATTTAAAAAACCACGTGGGTGTAGTTTTCCTGTATGGGGATCTGGGGTTACTGCATTTGGCCATTTTGTAGATCCATCTGGTCTGGTATAATCAGGCGGAACTCCATATTTTTCAGCTGTTTCTAACTGCTCTTTGGTGAATTTTCCATCGGCTTCCGAGGGACGGTTAGTAGAGGAAGCTGACTCATTTCCTCCACCTTTGGGCTCTTCTACAACAGGAGGCTTTTCTTTAGCTCGGCTAGCAGCATCATCAGATTTCGACCCGACGCCAAGCTTATCTTCGTCTAGTACTTGGCGAATAATGCCATCATTAATGTCCGCATCTGGCAGGTCAATTTCAAGAACTTTACCACTGTCCGGTATGGCCTTTCCCGCTTGATGTAGGACACGAACGACTACACGGCTTGCAACGGCACTCACGCGGCGTGCAACGATTTTTACACCGAGCATCCACCAGTTGCGGCTGCTAGAACAACATCTAAAGCCAACTCAGCGGCAAGAAATGCACCGTCAACCTGAAGTTTTCCGTAAGCGACAAGCAAACCTTTTCGCGGAAATCTTGCCAAAACACATCCCAGCGCTTTATGCAATCCTCTCCAATTGAGGTAATGAAATCACTGCTGGCGTTAAAGAGGAATTTTTCTGGGTCTGTATTAAGAAAGGCATCCCCCGTTGAGTGCCATTGCTTTGCTGTGTCGTCGTAACCCGTGGCACCCGCAATTTCCGCAAGACCTTTGTGCCAATAACCTAATGCTGTAGCTGCCGCATCAAGTGGGCTCGTATTCTCCCACCATGCAGTTCGTTCTGATCTTGCAAGAAGATTAGATAGATAACTCCCTGCCGTTTCTGCAATTGCTTTCCGATACTCTTCTGTTGGTCCGTCAAGAACCCCTGCAATTACTCCAAGAACCTGCAGTTCAGCGCACTTGGCCATCGCTTTTTGATAGATGTGTTCGCCAAGATCTGTTTTTACTTCAAGCAAAAACTGGCCCAAAGGCATGTCTATGTACTCAGAGCCGCGCATGATTGAGCTAGCCTTGACCCCGCTCGATGCTACACCACTCGAAGGTGCCGAAGTTCCTGTCATTATCTTCGAGATCCTTCAAACTTATATTGATGCAGAAAGAATTTATCGAGGTAACGGGTGTGGTTTTTGTGTATAGATTTAACGTGCCGTGAGGTGCCCCCCATTTGCCCAATACCAAGACCGGTAGAAGCGATCGATTGGGCGAGAAGAGTGAGCATTTCCTTATGCTCTGCTCCCATCGCACCATCACGTGTTACTTGAATTAAGCGCGTAACTATTAATCGTTGCGCTTGAGGGGAAAACATTAGATCATCGGCAGACTTCTTTGGTGATAATGATAGATCGGCTTCAAACTTTTTTCGAACTTTATCACGAACTGTTCTGCGTATTTTAGCTCTTGTGGCCCACTCAGCTTCTCCGTAATTTGTCATATTACACCTCAGTTTAAGTTGATTTTGCCAGCCTTCATGGTGATCGAGTTCTTTGCCTCAATATTGATCGTTTCCGATGCCTCAATGGTGATTTGCTTACCAGAAACATTGATGATGCCTTTTTCCGACATCAGAATTTTTGAGTCTCCAACCGTGATTTCATAAAGTTTGCCAACTACGGTTGCTTTGTTTTGTCCAACTTCTTCGTATGACCCAATTCCGATAGACTGGTTGTGAATTCCTCCAACAACCAACTGATAACCTCCGCCAACAGTGGTCGCTTTGCCTGCTCCTACCACCTCAGTTGACGACACCATCACAGTTTCAGCCTTATTCTTGCCAACGCCGATGACAAGATTACCTTCACCCATATTGAGGCCGAACTTGCCGAGCGTTCCGGCGATGCCTCCGATCTTTTTACCGAGCGCTTTCTCAACTGACTTAAACTTCTCGGTGACGAATTGCTGTAGCTTGTTGGGGCCAACCATGAGCGTCATGTTGCCGCCAATTACCTCGTGATGGCTGTTGCCTACTTCAATGGATTTGTTGTGGCCGACGCTCTCTGACTGGTTCACATCGACACGCTTGGCGCGGTTGTTTTCAACGTGAATGTCCTGATCCTATTGAGCATGAACATAGATCTGCTCCTGGCCTGCCTGATCTTCAAAACTGATCTCGTTAAAGCCCTCGCCTTTATGGCTGTCGGACCTGATGGCCATCTTGGTCTTGTGGTCGGGCAGGGTGTAAGGAGACTTATTGTTGTTGTGATACGTCCGCCCCGTAATAATCGGCTGGTCGGGGTCGCCTTCCAGGAAGTCTACGATGACTTC
>NZ_FOFM01000051.1 GCF_900110875.1 Pseudovibrio axinellae
GTCTTCACGCCTTCACAAATTGATTTTAAGGGTGCAGACACGAACATGCATGCAAGAAACAGGTCGGATTGGATCTGTCAAAGCGAGATTAAAAGAGAGAAATATGACTGTATCAAAGACAGCTAAACCCAGTCGGGTACGTGACTGTTATATGGCAAACCAGCATGCAGGACATGTCAGAACTCCAAAGGGGTTTACCTGGCACCATGATGGCGCCAATCCGGGTACATTACAACTTGTCGATTCCATCATGCATAACGCCTTTCCTCACTCCGGTGGTGTTTCGGTAATCAAGGAGCAACTGAAGAATGGCTAAGGCAGTGATATTGGACGCTTCCACCGGGCTTGATGAAGCAGGTCTTGCAACTTTGGAAAAGAAACTGGGGCTCGCTCTACCAGCAGATTATCGGTCGTTTTTGTCTCAGCAAAATGGCGGTAGACCAGTACCAGAATGCTTCTCGTTTCTTGATGATGATGGTCCCTATAGCGATTCGTTGGTGGACTGGTTTTTGTCAGTGGGAACTGATGATCCGTCAGATTTACTGGATTATTGTTCCATGTATGTCGAGGACGAGCGTGTTCCATCCCATATGCTTCCCATTGCGCATGATCCGTTCGGTAATCTGATCCTGCTGTCCTTGTCTGGAGATGATGCAGGCGCGATATATTTCTGGGATCATGAAAATGAAGGGGACGCTGATTACAGCAATCTGAATTACATCGGGAAAAACTTGGATCATTTCCTTGAACGTCTCTTCAGCTTTCAGGGCTAACATATGTCCATACTTTATGACCTTTATGATTATCGGGGGCAGAGGCCAGGAAACACCCGGCTTGTGGATTCAATTTTCAATCCTGTCTCTGGTGAAGCGACCTTTTCCAGAACTGATCTTTATTACCCGGGAAAAATTCCCCTCTTTCTGACCTCGACCTGGCAGTCCATGTCACTTTTCAACGGACAGACTGGCGAGGGATGGATTGATAACTGGAGCCTGTATGTTCTGCCAGGCCCGGAATGGTTGAGCCTTCACCTGCCAACGGGTGAGATAGCACGTTTCCAGATACCCTGGTCCGGGGGAATTTCCACCAATCCTGTTGTAAAGGACTGGAAGCTTGAAATCCTGAATATGCGCCCGACCTTTCGGGTAGCAGGGGGATTGTTTTACGAGTTTGGTTTGTCGGACGGTAAAAAAGTTTTTCTGCGCAGGCTATATAATGAAGCTGGCGATGAAATCCGTTTCAAACGATCAGCCTACGGAAATTTGACCAGTGTTTCCCGCAGTGACGGGCTGCATCTTGATATTCATTGTGATGATTTGCAAATCAATCGGATAAGCGAGCGGGATCGGATAACCGGTCAACTAAAGGATGTTGGTTCCTATCGATATGATGATGATGGCAGGCTTGTACAGGTTCGCTCGGCATATGCCGGAGAGTGGGCCTATATGTATAATGAAGACGGGAAGCTTACCCACCGGGTGAGACCTTCAGGTGCGTTTGAAGCCTTGCAGCTAGATAGTGATAACCGGCTTTTGAATAGGCGCTTCAGGCATGGCATGGCGCCGTTGGAATGTGCCTATCCGGCCACTGACAAGACGGTAATCCGCCGTGGTGGAGACGCAATAACCGAATTCAGCATTGATTGTGACCAGGCCGTTCTTTCCTCTTTCAGGTTGGCAGATGGGCGAACCGTTACCTATCACTGGCAAGATGGCCGCTTGCATCGGGTGGAGGCAGGTGAAGATACAAGTCTGGAATTCTCATATGAGGATGAATGGGGCCTGCTCGCGTCAATAGGGGATGGTGATCAGGAGCTTTTGAGAATTGGTTATGACGATGCCGGAAATCCGCTTTCGATGAATTTCCGGGGTCTGGAATGGTTGCTGAAATATAATCAAGTTACGAACACCCTGTCGGAACTTATCACGCCCGACACCAGCTTAAGCTTCACAGATGGGGTTGTACAAACACCTCGATCAGCCCCATATTCTCCGTCAGACTTATTCGGTTCCTTGGCTGAGATTGTACGAAAAAGGCCTTTGTCGGTAGCTGGTCTCATTGAATTGCCGCAGTCTGTACAAGAGGGCAGAGCAGACATATTGCTTGCTCATATTCATGATATTCTTTCGGCTCCTGTTGAAAGAACCAGCTGGCGGGCAGCTCTTTCCGGGGATTCTTCTGGTATTCATGTAGACTTGCCTCATAACCTTCTGGACCGTATGTCCAGTTTGTTTCATGCGGCTTTTCTGGGTGTATCCGAGCCTTTGTTGTCTCCTTTTTCCTCCAATGTTGTGCCTGTATCGCATCTTCAGTTTTACCATGCTGATAATCGCTCTGATTTTGTCGAGATTGAAACCGAAGTTATTGGTCGTGACGGCTTTGGTCGCCCCGTCGGTTTGGAGGATCGCTCCGTTGAAGTGGGTTTCAGTCGTTCCGGGTTTATAAATGATCTTGCAGTTACAGGTAATTCCGAGGAATGGACCTTTTCCTCAACGGGTGCTGATGTGTTTGATATTGCCCGAACAGCTCATTTGGCAAGATCCGAACAATCTGATGGAAACATCAAAACCAGTGTCCATCAATGGCATGCAAACCTGACTGACGAACCTGAGCAATCTCTGGATGCTGCGTTTGATGGCGTTGGTCGCCTTTGCAGTTTGACCGACGGTCAGCAGGTTTTCAAAAGAAATTATTTGGGAACATTTCTTGAAACGGAACAGATTGACGACAGGGTTTTTCGCTACACCTATGATGATACTGGTCGGTTAAGTGCTGTTACAAGTGATCGCTTTTTTGCTCAGTTTGAGAGGGACGAGGGTTGCGACATCCTAAAACTGAATGGGCAAAAATTTAAATGCTATTCAGATCAAAGCTGGCAAGTTATCGAAGATCCTGACCTCGCGATTTTTCGATTCAATTCCGAAACTAACTATGTAACCGGAACGGTCCAATCGGGGACTATTGATAATCAGCATGGCATTCAAACCAGTTTTTCAAGGAGATTTTCCGACAAGGAAGGCGAATGTAGCGACGCTACTGGAACGGATCGCTACACATCGAGAGCGAACGGGTTTGTCTGTGAGAGTACTGGTTTCTACCTGAATGTGGACCAAGCTGATGATTGTTTAAGGATTGACTTGAATGGTCAAGAACTGCAGATCACCGATCATGGTGATAGGTTTTCTCTGATCTCTGAAAGTCGTGAGGTAGCATTCAATACTCAGCGCAGTCCTACTGGGGCAGTTCAAACCGTGACGCTCAGTGAGGATGACCAGGATATTCTATGCTACGAATTGGTTCGTGATGTTGTTGGTAGGGTTAAGTCCATTCGATTTTCGGGCTTGCTTCCAGGATTTTTGCAAAACTCGAGAGCAAGTAATCTTCATGATGAGGTGGATCTGAGTTATACCCTTGCAGGTCAGATTTGTGATGTCAGAATGAAGGAAATCGGGGGAGCAAGGCGTTTCTGTAGCCCTCATTACATCGCAGGACAGCACTGGTTTATGATGCTGGATAATGAACCAGTTTCCTGTCTTCCCTGTAAGAATGGGATACTACTCAGAACTGAAGATCAGACGCGTTATACTTTTCCCTTCGACCACACTCTTTTCGGTGCTGATGCTTCTTCGCGAATAGCGGTACGTATGTCGAAACTGAACAGCTTTGGAATGTCTAGTGGTATGTTTTATGTCTTGTCGCGGCTGCAGGTTTTCGATAACTTTTTTCCTTTTGGTCAATTGATCCCTGAAGGTCTGATATGGCCCCAAATACCGTTCTGGAAGGGACCTTACGGGGGCTTTGTTGCGTAAATACGACGTTGTTGCATGGGTCAGAACGGCCTTGTTGCATGGGCCGTGAATAGCTTACAGCACTCCCAAACCCGTCAATTCAGGTCATGAGATTGCTTCGAACGCGGGCCTGCTGAGTTCGGTTATTGTGTTGAGAATGCGAACGCCAATCTTTGTTTCGGTCCTCTGATTGTTAAAGGTGCGTGCCTTCAGTTTGTTGCCGATGACTTGCTTCCAGCGTCCCATCTGGGTTTCAATTCGCGAGCGCTGATTGTAGCCTGTTTGCTTTTGCCAGCCAAGGCGCCCTTTGTCTTTGATCGCAAGAATATGTTTATCTCGCGATGACGGATTCCGGTCAGCCTCAGGACTTAAAACAGCTG
>NZ_FOFM01000050.1 GCF_900110875.1 Pseudovibrio axinellae
TAGCAACCACCCCCTCGATCTGGTCCAGCAGATCCGGCAACACCGTGGGATCAGCAGCGCGCTCCTCAGTCAAGTCAGAACACAGAATTTCGCCAGTGTCCAGATTCATACCCAGGTGCAGCTTGCACCATGATCGGCGCTTTACTGCCGTTCCGTGCTTGTTTTCCTGCCACTCTCCGGCCCCGAATACTTTCAATCCGGTGCTGTCGACCACAAGGTGAACCGGCTCAGATTTAGCCTGCTGCTTTAGCTGTTCAAAATCCAGCTTGCCAGCCCGGCGCGACAGCGTTGAAAAATCGGGTACCACCAGATCCAGCTTCATAAGCCGCAGCAGTGAGCGCATAAATCCCTGCGTCTGGCGCAGGGCAAGGCCAAAGACCACACGCACAGTCAGGCAAGTCTCAATGGCAAGTGAAGAATATTTTGCCTGTCCGCCCCGCGTGGTTCGCCGATCTGCTGCCCACTGATGGGCAACAGCATCACTGATCCAAACTGTGACATCTCCACGGCGGCGCAAACTTTCGTTGTATTCGCTCCAGTTCGTGACGCGGAACCGAGGTTTGACAAATTTATGGCGACGTGAGGCGTTGAATTTATAAGGCATATAAATCTGGAATGTTGGCAGGACTTCAGTAAATTAGCTTCAAATCACGATCCCTGCAACAACGTCATTCTGGAGGCATTTAGGGAAAAACATTTGCACATCAAAGAAAAACTTTAGTCCTTAGTCAAATTGATAAAGCAATGCATGAGAGCATATTATGGCAAAATACGTAGTGACTGGAAGTTCTGGTCGAATAGGCAGAGCAATACATTTTACACTTTCGCGGAACCATGAAGTTGTTGGTGTTGACGTAACTCCTGCTTCATCCACTACGCTGATTTCTGATATTTGTGATGAAGACCAATTGAAGCGAGCGTTCCATGGGGCGGATGCCGTATTTCATTGTGCTGCGCTGCACGCTCCACATGTTGGCTTGAAGTCAGATGAAGAGTTTCAAAGAATAAATGTGAGGGGAACTGAATGTGTCATTGACGGCGCAAAGGCAGAAGGTGTTCCTCAGATCATTTTTACCAGCACGACAGCTCTTTATGGAGACGCCAGCAACCTAGAAAATCGTGCAGCTTGGATCACTGAAGAAACAGAGCCTCATCCGCGTACTATCTACCACCGATCAAAGATACACGCTGAAGCACTTCTGCGCGACGCTGCCTCCAGCCAGTTAAACATCAAGGTTATTCGCATGTCGCGCAGTTTTCCTGAACCCGCTCCGGTAATGGCAACCTACCGCTTACATCGAGGCGTTGATGCGAGAGACGTAGCTGATGCTCATTTGGCAGCACTCAAAGACACTGGTCGAGCATTCGATACCTATGTAATTTCAGGGCAAACACCTTTCTTGGCTGATGATGCACATGCACTAAAAACAGATGCAGCCTCAGTTATCAGGGAGAGAGCTCCAAGCCTCGCCAAACTGTTTGATCTGCATAACTGGGCTTTGCCAACCTCGATTGATAGAGTTTACGCTCCAACAAAAGCAGCAAAGGTGCTGAGCTGGAAAAGCAAATACGACTTTCGAGAAGTCTTGCATCAATTGGAAAAGTGTAATTCCGAAGTGTTACCGCCCGATGCGTGTGGCTCCAAGGTTGAAGAGTAAACCAGTCCTGCCGGTGGCGTGATGCTAAAGCGTAAACCGCGCACTTGGCAGGTTCATCCTCCTCAGAGCACCCTCAACGGTGTCCTTCCCCTTCTGGCCCTGTCGTCCTGCGATAGATTGAGGTCTTCGCCCCCCCCCCCGAATGTTAGTACATGCAGGGCACAATTCCTGCTGAGGAATGTCAATCAGTTAATTGTTCATTGTATGTTTTCATTTTTGGCCACTATCGGAGCTATGTATTCATTAGGCCTTGTTGTCTTCTCAGATTTTAAACTGAGCTCTGAAAGGAGCCAGAACAAAACAAAAACCCCGGAGAAAATCCCCGGGGTCACTTGGTTTTAGTTTGAAGTTCAAAATTCGAAAACTACAGAATCAGATAAACTGGAAGTCATCTACGTGTAGGTCTGTTTTGGAAACACCTTTCAAGGTTATGGAATTTTCGCCATCAAGCTTGATAACAGTACTGGTTCCATCGTCACGTGTGGCCGCAAGAACTGTGTCAAAGTCAGAAAACACATCAGTGTCAAAGAGGATGATATCATCAGATCCAGATCCAGCTTCAAAGTCTGTTAACTCATCCTGTCCGAAAGCTTGAATATCGAACACAAACGTATCGTTATTGGCGCCTCCAACTAAGGTATCATCGCCTTCGCGACCATTGAGCTCATCTTCACCGTCGTTGCCCCAAAGAGTATTACTAAACGAGTTGCCTCTAATAACGTCATTGAACGAAGAGCCCTGAATATTCTCAATATTGACAAGAGTGTCAGCGTCGATATTGGGATCTGTACCTGTTAAATATACAGTTTGCTTGATGAGACTTTGTTCATCAACACCGTAAATAGAAACGACGTCATCAGTGCCATCATTTGTAAAATCTCCAGTCAGCCATGTATCTCTAAATACGTAGGCCGCTCCAGGGGTCCAATCTTCAACACTAGAAAAGCCATCACCTTCAGATAGGTAGACACTCTGTTTTATATAACTTCCTCTCTCATAGACTGCAAATACATCATCTTTACCATCACCGTTGAAGTCGCCAACTTCCCACCGCTGGCTCGACTTATAGATCCAGGTTGTATCGCCACTCCAATCAATTGGTTCGGAAAAACCGTCGCCTTCCGAAAGGTAGATCCTCAGCTTGGTGTCGTCATTACTACCCGCAGCGTAGACAGTCAAAATGTCATCTTTGCCATCGCCATTGAAGTCGCCGGTCATCCATTCGTCTCTAAACCGCCACGTTTCTTCCGGGGTCCAATTCTCAACGCTCGTAAAACCATCACCCTCAGATAAATAAACACGTTGTTTGAGGCCATCACCGACCTCATAAACTGCAAACACATCGTCTTTACCATCACCGTTGAAGTCGCCAACTTCCCACCGCTGGCTCGACTTATAGATCCAGGTTGTATCGCCACTCCAATCAATTGGTTCGGAAAAACCGTCGCCTTCCGAAAGGTAGATCCTCAGCTTGGTATCGTCATCACTACCCGCAGCGTAGACAGTCAAAATATCATCTTTGCCATCGCCATTGAAGTCGCCGGTCATCCATTCGTCTCTAAACCCCCACGTCTCATCTGGAGTCCAATTCTTAACGCTCGTAAAACCATCGCCTTCCGAGAGATAGACATACTGGAGCAAGCCATCACCATACTCTTGAACAGAGAAAAGATCGTCTTTACCATCCCCGTTAAAATCCCCAGCTACCCACTCTTGCTCATCTGAGAAAGAAGTAACAACGTCACCAGTCCAGACTTGGGGATTAGAGAAAATACTTAGGTATTTAATTTCATTGGCAGTTTCATCAACCAGATCAACCCAAACCCCAAATTTTGCAGATGAATATTCAGCAGTATCTACACCCGAACCACCGTCGAGGTAATCAGCTCCATCACCACCGATCAGCTGATCATCTCCAGAACCAGCTGACAGCACGTCATCATCATCTCCACCTTGGAGTACATCATTTCCTGATTTACCAATCAGAACGTCATTTCCTGCATTGCCCAACAGAGTATTGTTATCGATATCTCCTTCAAGCCAGTCACTTAAAGATGAACCAGTTAGGTTACCAGAGTTGCTTGACAGAATGCTTCCGTCGAGTTTTCCTAAAGCAAATTCCGTTCCATCTGCGAATCTGAGTGTATCAATGCGTTTTGAAGAGGTGTTCCAGTTTTCAATCGTGATGACATCATCGATACTCTCCAAAGGCGTATCCGGATTGTTTTTATCAAGCACATAGACAACCATGTCGTTGCCTTCCCGGCGTAAGGTCACCTCATCTAGGGTCAGGTCCGACAGGAACAGCATGTCCTGGTCACCAGAGCTGTCAGAGATGGTGTCTTGGCCATCGCCGCGCATGTAAACGTACACATCGCTGCCATCTCCTCCTTTCAATGTGTCGTTACCGAGACCGCCAACAAGAAAATCAATACCAGATCCACCGCTGATTGTGTCAGCGCCTTCGCCGCCAAAAAGAGTCTCATTTCCACTATTGCCTGTGATCGTGTCATCACCGCTTCCGCCAAACACGGCTTCATGCGCACTTGCTTTAAGAGCCTCGCCTGCATCCGTTCCGGCCAGAGATTCCATCTCATTGGTGTTGAAGCTGGCCCCATCAATTCCAAAGGAAGCCATCAGATCATCTTCCTCTACGACCGGCAGAAGGAACACATCCGGGTTCTGGTTATTTCCATGGCCGTTGCCCACGACCTGATGTTCAATGGATTGCGACAGTTCAGCAAGCAGCTGTGATCGCGTGAGGTCGCCATTAGCAAGATCA
>NZ_FOFM01000047.1 GCF_900110875.1 Pseudovibrio axinellae
TAATAGCCGGTGTCGGGGGAAAACAGCCATGGCCTGACCCAATATCTCCCAATCGTGCTGCTTTTGGCATTTCGCCTCTCCTTCAAAATCAAAAATCAAAATCCGATGAAGCCCGCAACGAGCTCTGACAAAACCAAATCTAACGGGCCTGAATTTTCTCAAAATTTATAGTCCAAGCTTAAATCACCGAGAAAAAACACGTGACTTTTATTGCCGTTCTCGTACTGGTATCCCCAGCTCCCCATCCCACCTGTTTGAACAGAAGGTTACTCACCAAAATCCTCTTTCCATTCCTCAATATCATCCTCATCTGCAGACAGAGCGTTGATAAATTCGTCAAAACTGTCGCCAAGTTTGGTTATGCCTTCAATATCAGAGGGGATGTCATCCATATCATCATCAAGAACTAGAGGTTTGATATCCTCAAGCGCAAACACCTTACCAATACACTTGCCCCTGATAACCAATCCAATCGATAAATGAGTGCCATACGCAATAATAAGAGCATCATTGACATTGCCTCGTATCATCGAACCTTCAAGCTGTTTTGTACAAGAAACAACCGTGATCGCTGACTCAAATCCATACTCTGGATGCGGAGCAAGACGCGCAAAAAAATCAATATAAAGAGATTCATTATCCTTCTCAAAACAGCAGGGAAGAGGATCAGATCCTGTTCCATTTTCCTTGCAAAAGGTCAGATACTGCTTCAGGCTTTCATGATCCTGAAAACTGAACTCGAATGCCTTTTCATGATAGGCAATTCCTGTGTCCAACTGATCTTTTAAATCCGGATATCCATATTTTATAGCCTGCATACCTACTCCGAAATAAACCACCAACTAAGCACAGCAAACCCATCTCACAATCAACTTTCTATCAAACCCCATCAGGCAGATCATCAACAATTCGCGAGAAAAAGCTGCTAAAACTATCCGCCATGATGAAACATTCCTCAAGAAAATCTTCCGTCGTCTCTAGTTCTTCTTCAGTTTCATCATCAAAACTAAAAACATGGCCAGTTTTCAGATCCATTAATATGTGTTCATGCTCTGCACCATTTGCAATTTTAATGTAATCATCAGGCGCAAAATAGTTATCTCTCAAGTCTTTAGTCTGGAATGCGACTGTAGAAGTGAAGAAAAATCTTTCAAATGTTTTATTAATACATTTATCTACTTCTTCAGAAATATGCATGAAGGTTGTAATAGCGGCCACCGTATGATCATCACTATTATAATAACATGCGCCACCTCCATTCAGATATCCGCCATTATATTTTTTCAAAAAAGCAAGATAATCATCCGGAACTGGGTATTTGGCCCAAGCTTTAAAGGCATCAACTTCACTGTCATCAGCAGGCTGCACAATTGGATTAACAAGAGGCATCATTTTTCCTTTACTTCTTCGCATTTCTCGAAAATTCACCATGATGTTTAAAGAGCTGATGAACGTCCTCATCAACAGCAATCATGCTCGTACCCCCGTTATGGTGCCATTGGTAAAAAGGCGTCTCGTTAAAAGCTTTCTCTGCTTTTTTTTTATCAGCATCACGAGCTCTTTTTTTCGCATCTTTACGACCTTTTTTCGTGTCGAGATCATACAAATGCGCGTAATCATCTGGATGCGCCAATCTAGTCAACTCTACTTCACTATCGGGATAGACAGCCTCAACAAGTTCACCACTCTTCGATTCATTTCTAACACTGTAGAAGTCGGGATTTCCATCCTTATCGTAAGGCACACTATAAGTATCGCCACTTGGATGCTTCATATGAACCTTGTAGGACCCATCCGCATATTTTTCAGCTTTGACAAAGTTCTCATTATTTTTTGTCGGAGTACCTTTGGGCCGTTGCGCTTCCCACTCTTTAGCACTTAATTTTGTTTTTTCTCCCTTGTTTAGTCCTTTTGGCCCACTGGGAGGAACCCTCTTCGCCGCGGCAGTTGAACTATCAATAACATCGGGAGCTTTGCCATTCTTTTTGATATTGGTCATCCCGTTCAGCCCGGCGGCTTCTCCGCCTGCTTTTCGACCAGCGATCAATCCGGCCTGACCAGCATTTCGAGCTGCTGATGAAGGAGCTTTTGCCATATCTCTCTCCTTTTAGCTCGGCGCACTGGCTTGGAGTGCGGAGGCCGTTCCACCAGCCGCCGCACCACTAGCCGCAGCATTTTTAAAAATCTTCACCGCATCTTTTGTCAGAGCCCGGATGGTGTCTTCATCACGAAGATTGCCAACTGCAAATTTGATGATCTTGCGAACAAATTCCTGAAACACATCGTCAAGCTTTCCGAGTGCTTTTTCGACCATGCCAACTGCCTTGGATGCGAATTCTACAATCTTGCTAACTGCCAGTTCCGCTGCTTTGATCAACCCGGACGTGTCACGCAACCCCCACAAGGTCCAGCTTGCCCGTGCTTCTGCCAGCGCCTTGCTGGCTTGTTGCTGCATGGTAGCCAGAAACTTTTTGAAGAGGCCCATAGCCTCCTTGATCAGTTTCTGAAAATCGGCCGCCAGATCCTGAAGCCATTTGACGGCATTGCCGGAAGAAAAGAAGCGCGCCACAGCCATGACGGAATTGATCATTTCTGGTGATGCGGCCTTCTTGAAGGATTTCAGGAAATCGCCTGTCGCCTTCAAAAATGGTTTGCAGGCATTGAAAATGGTTTTGAAAACCCCCTTGGCGACCGATCCAACAGTAGGGACCAGTCCGATGGTGCAAATGCCTAGCGATAGCCACAGCAACCAGCCTTCTTCCTCCCGCACCTTGCTGTCACAAAGCTTGAGCACAATCGCAGAAACATCCCTGAGATCGCCAACCTGATCGATAATAGGAATGGCCGTCAGCGCTGCATCGAAGATAATCTGCCCGGTTGTCGGATTGTCATTCCACTCTCCTTGCAGCGCACCCCATATCCAGCCAAACCAGCTTTCATCATCAGCATCCAGTTTCCGTAGGGTATCTCTCGCGTTTTCCTCAATCCGCTTATACTCATTGACTTTTCGCTGTGTATCATCGTCCAACCCACCAAACAGACGACCAAGCGCAGTACCGTCAATCTCGTCGCGCATGCGCTCCGCTTCATCCCGCGCAAGACGCGCACGAACAATATCTTGGTTTTTCAGATAATCTGGATTCCGCTTCTGCTGGTTTTCCGGCTTGTATTCAATGGCATCCTCACCGGCCAGCACCATGGCAGCCTCGTTTGGCAGACCATAGATCGCCACCATGCCATTATCGCCACAGGTGCCGTTGGTCTCTGCGCCCCCCTCCATGATCAAATGAAACGGAGCTCCTGGAGACGGGAAAAAATCCTCATAATGAACAAAAACGGCCAATGCATTCGGACAATGGTCACAAATCCTGTCCGGGTGTTCCTTGACCGTCGAAAAATCAAGATCGGCCAGGTCAATCACATCTCCGGTTGGCTGACCGCCTGCTGTTTCTGCCTGTGTCATCGCCCCTGTCCTATGCTGCACCAAGCCTGGACGCATCCTTGCGCCTGGCCACCTGCGTCAATCGTTCGATTTTTGATTGCCCGGACATAAAATCTGGCCCGGAAAGAATGGACTTCGCCTCTGGCAGTACGCCATTTTCGTGGAAGCCCTCACCAAAAGCAGTCGTCAGGACAATGAACTTCACCTTGTCCCGTTCCATTTCAAATCCAAGCTTTTTGGCGGTCTTCTCCGATCTTGCAACGAGTGCTAGCAAGTCCTTGTCACCTCGGTCAGTCAGCTTTTCGCCAAAGCCCTTACGCAGAAAATCCAAAATGCGTTCATGCCGAAGCTCAGTCTGCTTGCCTCGCAATGCTTCGAACTGCCTGGCACCTACCCGGTAGGGCGGAAGGCTGGCAATCCCGGTTTCTTCGGTGTGATTGATGCGATAGGTATAAAAGCGTTTGTCCTTGCTGTTCGGTGCGATATGGAAAGCCCCTAAATCACCACAGAAGGCTTGGGCCATTTCTGGTGTCATTGAGCTCAAAAATGTTTCGAGAAGGCGCGGGTCGTAGAAACGGAAGAGAACAGTTGTGTTCCCTTTGGGCGGATAGACATTTACCCAGTTCCGCCAATGCTGAACGAGATGGGACGTAGCAACCCTATCAGATGTCTCGAGAAAGAAGCCCCAAGCATCATCACTTTGCGTCAGGCTAACAATATGCTCCCACATCTCGTCCTTGGGTCGGACGAGATGGGGCGCTTCCGTATTGTAATAATCCTCAGCCAGCTCCTCATAGAGACAAAAGCCATCCTCTTTCAGATCAGCCGCATGTCCGGGAACATCCTTATTCCCGCAGGCATCAACAAGAGCAAACAATCTGCCCTCATCACGAAGAGACGCCAGATCATCCCAGCTGACATGGTCAGGGATATTGGTATAGGACAACGCCATATCACCTGTATCCCCGGTCAGTTGCAAGCTCAGCGGCTTTCGGGTCCGTTGGCTCTTCAGCCGGTGGTGGGGCGGCATCGGCCGCCGTTCCCGGGCTACCACCCTGATTGATTTTTACCTTATTGCCGACGATCGTAACCCCGCCGGAATCAATCTTGACGAAACCACCCGGCCCCTTGATGGTCAGTTCTTCGGTGCCTTCCAGAACAACATTGGGTGCCTTGACCGTGGTCTTGCCCAAAATGGTCGTCGTCGAGCCTCCTTCAACCTTGAGGCTGTCCGATCCCTTGATCATGGTGGAGCGGTTAGCACGAAAACTGTTTACGACAGCTCCGTAAACCGTTGTATGCAGGGCGTTATAGACCTTGAAAAGCAGTTTGCCGCCGAAGATCCAGTTCGTCTCATTATCAATGCGACGATATTCATCTTTTGCTATGTGCTGATAATGGTTGTTCTTGACCAGCAGGTGTCGGTTGTTCTCGACAACCTGATGCCGGTCATGCCGGATATGTTCACGCCGGTCATTCTCGACAATGATGTCCTGATCTTTTTGGGCATGAACATATACTTGTTCCATGCCGGCCTGATCTTCAAACCGCAATTCGTTCGAACCCACACCCTTGTGGGTATCCGACTTGATTGTCATAACCGTTTTAAAGTCCGGCAGGGTGTAAGGAGACTTATTGTTGTTGTGATACGTCCGCCCCGTAATAATCGGCTGGTCGGGGTCGCCTTCCAGGAAGTCTACGATGACTTC
>NZ_FOFM01000085.1 GCF_900110875.1 Pseudovibrio axinellae
GATGGTGATGGTGAGCTTGTGGGAGGTGCCATCCACAGAGGTGACGGTGAGACTGTCGGTGAGCTGATCACCGCTCTTCAGGCCCTGCACCGCCGGTTGCTGGTTGTCGAGCGCATAACTCCACGACCCGTCCGGCTGCACTGTGAAGCTGCCATGTGCCCCTTGAGCTGCGGATTGCCCGACAAACTGGTTTTGCCCGGCATCAGGATCCACAATGCTCAACTGGCCGCCGGTGGTCAGCGCCGTTTCTTCGGTGACGGTGCCGGTGGCAGTACCGCCGATCTGGGCCTTGTCGTCGGTGCCATGGATGGTAACGGTGAGCTGATGAGTGGTGCCGTCGATGGAGGTGACAGTGAGACTGTCGGTGAGCTGGTCACCGCTCTTCAGGCTCTGCACCGACGGTTGCTGGTTGTCGAGCGCATAGCTCCACGACCCGTCCGGTTGCACGGTGAAGCTGCCATGTGCCCCTTGAGCTGCGGATTGCCCGACAAACTGGTTTTGCCCGGCATCAGGATCCACAATGCTCAACTGGCCGCTGGTGGTCAGTGCGGTTTCTTCGGTGACGGTGCCGGTGGCAGTACCGCCGATCTGGGCCTTGTCGTCGGTGCCATTGATGGTGACGGTGAGCTGATGAGTGGTGCCGTCAATCGAGGTGACGGTGAGACTGTCAGTGAGCTGATCGCCGCTCTTCAGGCCCTGCACCGCCGGTTGCTGGTTGTCGAGCGCATAACTCCACGACCCGTCCGGCTGCACGGTGAAGCTGCCATGCGCAGCACTGGCGTGTGACTGGGGCACAAACTGATTTTGCCCAGCATCAGGATCCACAATGCTCAACTGGCCGCCGGTGGTCAGTGCAGTTTCTTCGGTGACGGTGCCGGTGGCAGTACCGCCGATCTGGGCCTTGTCGTCGGTGCCATTGATGGTGACGGTGAGCTGATGAGTGGTGCCGTCAATCGAGGTGACGGTGAGACTGTCAGTGAGCTGATCGCCGCTCTTCAGGCCCTGCACCGCCGGTTGCTGGTTGTCGAGCGCATAACTCCACGACCCGTCCGGCTGCACGGTGAAGCTGCCATGCGCCCCTTGGGCTGCCGATTGCCCGACAAACTGCGCTTCGCCGGCATCAGGATCAACAATGCTCAACTGGCCGCTGGTGGTCAGTGCAGTTTCTTCAGTCACCGTGCC
>NZ_FOFM01000071.1 GCF_900110875.1 Pseudovibrio axinellae
GCGAGCAGCGTTGTGTTTGAAGGGCATGAAAAAATCTTGGCTGATGAAAACTCCCGAAGCAATACGCTCTAAAGCCGGAATATTGCAACACCGCCCATTTGATCCGAGCTGCATATTAAAGAGGGGAGACCATCCATGGTCTGATAGACTGGAATTCATTGTTTCTGCCGTGATTGGAAACAGAATGATACGTCCCGCAGCAAACGCGTGCGGGCTAAGGCTTCATCAGGCAGGAAGAAATTTTAGGCGCTACACAGCCTTAAAAAGATAAGATCAAACCTACCTGAGCACATGAAACAACAATCATAAAACGCACCTCCCAGGCTCGCATATTGAGCTCATTCTCCCCAAAAGGGGGGTGAGCAAGGTTTGAAGTACGCCAGAAATATTCTAGGCACAGCAATGGTTAGCTGAAACGGAAAGACCCTGTCAAGGCACATATTAGCCCTGCGATGCCACTCATAACCGTTTATCAGAGTCGGCGTAGTCGGTCCCCTCGCAGGAAAGGAGCGAAGGCACCGGACTTTTAACCGGCAGGAATCGTGCCGGCGACTTTTGGCACATGGTAACCTTTTTGCACGGCAGGCCGCGCTGCAATACGCTGGTACCAAGCACGTACGTTAGGGAAGTCATCCAGATCAATCTGTTGCCATTCGTATCGCGACACCCATGGCCAGCATGCCATGTCGGCGATGGAGTAGTCGTCAACGATGAAATCGTGGCCTTCAAGTTGCTTTTCTAAGACCGAGTAAAGCCGTTTGGTTTCGTTTAGATAACGGTCCTTGGCATACTCAGACTTATCTGGGTTGAAATGGGCAAAGTGATGCGTTTGACCAGCCATCGGACCCAGGCCGCCCATCTGCCACATCAGCCATTCAATCGTCTTCCAACGTTTCTCGGCATCTTTGGGCATGAACTTTTGGTACTTGTCCGCCAGATAAAGCATGATTGCCCCAGACTCCATCAAGCTCATCCCATTATCGTGGTCTACGATCGCTGGGATTTTATTGTTTGGGCTGATTTTAAGAAACTCAGGCGTTTTCTGGTCGCCCTGGTTTATGTTGATAGGGTGGACCTGATAAGGCACCCCAAGTTCTTCAAGAAGAATTGAAACTTTGCGTCCGTTGGGCGTCGTCCAAGAATATAAATCAATCATCGTATCTCCACTTACTGCTTCAACTAGGTGAGTTTGTCAGGTGCCGTGCGCCAAGTCCAATGCTGGGTCATCTACCGACCACGGACTGAATCAAGCTGGCATGAAAATTTTGTTTTCCTGAGAGATTTGCAAAGGCCTGACCTTTTGTGTGTAAGCGCTTCCAGCGAGCATCTGCATTTAGCGTTGCACGCCGACGCGAGCGTTCCTCTAAATCATTGTAGGCCCACATATGTATGATCTGGTGAAGTATGCCTACTTCGCTTGAGAAATATCCAACAAGGCGTCCAAGAATCGGACGCTGGATTGCCAACCCCTCCTGCTCATACAGGCGCAGAAACTCAGCCGTGTTTCCACTGTGGAGCGTGTAGGTCCTTTGCTCGACAAACATCATTAATTCCTTTGCTTTTTCAGCCCCCGCTGCGTGGCAGCGCTTAAGCTTTGCACCGGTGTGAGGGCTTCTTGCGCCAACCTCAATTCAATAAGATATCTGTCTTACTGGCGCGTGCATGGGCCAGTGTTACAGGGAAGTCTTGTGTCCGCTCAACAACCTCACCTGGAATGCCAAATGCAGCTGCATAGGCGACGAAATCAGGATTGCCCAGGTCTGTGCCAATTACGCGTGTCGGGTAGGTCCTTTCCTGATGCATTCTGATCGTGCCATACATACCATTGTTTACGACCAGATGGATTATGTTGAGCTTTTCGTAAGCGCAGGTGGCCAGCTCTTGAGCTGCCATCAAAAAACACCCATCGCCGGAAATACTGACGACGGGACGATCGCTGTGCACACACTTGGCTGCCACCGCCGCAGGCACGCCGTATCCCATGGACCCACTGGTTGGGGCAAGTTGTGTTCGGTAGGCGCGGTGCTGGTAAAACCTGTGGACCCAAACCGTATAGTTTCCAGCACCATTCGTTATGATTGTGTCCTCTGGCATCGCCACGCAAAGATGGCTGATCACGTGCGCCAATATGGCCCAACTGGACCGAGCGTGCATATTTGGGCGTTACGAAGAACAATAAGAGAACGTAATGATACTTGACCAAGTTTGTCTTTGTAGGGAGATTACTCTCTAACTAGGAGGGCAATGGCTTGGATAGAGAATTTCTGGCTTCTTGGGGCCTTGTTGCAGAAATCGAATTCAGAATGCAGGTTGCTCTTACCCGTTCAATTCAGGTCGCGAGTACGCGCTCGAACGCCGGGCGTCCAAGTGC
>NZ_FOFM01000020.1 GCF_900110875.1 Pseudovibrio axinellae
CGGGACAGTGTCGAAAAGTCTGGAACTAACAAATCAATTTTCATCAATCGGACCACAGAGCGCATTAATCCTTGCGTCTGCCGCAACGCCAGGGCATACACGCTACGCAGTGTCAGCCACGCCTCAATGGCCAAATCAGAATACTTGCGTTGCCCTCCGCGAGTGGTCCGGCGCTGCGCTGACCACTCCTTCCCAATCTCACCGTTGACCCAGATCGTCAAATCACCACGATTACGAAGACTTTCGTTATAGGCACGCCAGTTCGTGACACGATATTTCTTCTTGTCAAATTTGTGACGACGGCTGGCGTTGAATTTGTGGGGCATCGGATCGCTTTATGAAGACGAACAAGCCTTCTAATTACAGACACTGAGCGACCCCTGCAACAAGGCCCGACTGTAGTGTCGTCGACATTGGTCCAGTCTTCGACAAATCTACCTGCGCAGCGAACGCTGCAAATCTGTAGTGCCACCTCAAGGCAAACAGACTGGGGCAGCGACGATAGAAAATCCATATCCTGAAAAGACAAGCTCAAATCGCGTGCCGCGCTATTATCCATCTACCCAACAACAAAATACTGCATGAAAGCAAATGGCTACGGGTTTTCGTGATTAGCACAACATCAATCGTTCACAAATGTTCTGAATCTTGGCCACTTTTGCACGTTCGAGCCCCTTGGGCCTTGCAGGCATTGTGGGTCTCGGCTGCGAAGTAAAGGCACGTTCCCAATCCGTTATCGGACTGTCTTCGGCGACATCAATATGAAAAGCCCACGTTTTTATTATTGCCAATGCGCTCAAAGTAATGCCAGAACCTTCAGCCCGCTCAAGTCATTGTTGCCGGACCATATCGCTCCGGAGTTGACTTACCTGGAAACCAAATGGGCTTCGCTGGTCTCCTTTGGCATTACCGTTGATCTGCTCAAAGAAGTGCTGCCCATCAACGCTAGTCTTTGCGCAGAAAGCGTGCGTAATCACTTGCATAAGAGCGCCAGACGGCTGGAAGCGGAACTGGGCGAAGAACAGCTGTTCTTCGTTGAGACCAGGCAATCCACTCGTGCGGCCCTGCCTGTTCCTGAAGGGCCGATCACTGTTGGCATCGATGGCGGTTATGTTCGTTGTCGAGATAACGGCCAAAGCCATTTTGAGGTGGTGGTGGGTAAGTCCATTCCTCAAGACCGTCCCGACCGCTACCTTGGTCTGGTGCAGACCCATGACGCCAAACCACGCCGGCGCCTGCATGAACTACTCAAAGATCAAGGCTGGCAGGAAAACCAGTGCGTGACCTTCATGACTGACGGCGGCGATAGTGTCCGCGACTTGGCGTGGCACATGGCACCAGCCTCAGAGCACATTCTTGATTGGTTCCACATCACCATGCGCCTTACTGTCATAGGCCAGTATGTCAAAGGTCTCAATCACGTGAATCCAAAAGACGGTGAACAGATCGGCCGTCTGCTGCGTCAGATCAAGGGCTATTTGTGGAACGGTAATCTTCACGAAGGCAAGATTGTTATTGAGGATCTGACCTGTGATCTGGAAGAGGTTGAAACCAGCTATGCCAGCATCAAAGCTTTAAGAAAGGCAGCAGCCGAGTTCCAGACTTACATTGAAAATAATGCCGACATGATCCCGAACTACGCTGAGCGCAGGCGTTACGGGGAGCGGGTCTCAACCGGTTTTGTTGAAAGCACAGTTAATGCGGTTGTCGGCAAGCGCTTTGGCAAAAAACAGCAGATGCGCTGGTCAAAGTCAGGTGCCCACCTCTTGCTGCAAACCCGGACACGGGCACTGGATGGAACACTTAGGCAGAAGTTCGAGCAATGGTATCCCGGCATGAAATGCGAAACACAAGATCCGGCATTCGATAAACTTGCCGCCTGATTGCCCCACGCTTTTTGGTGCTCTCCTAGCTCCAATATTCTGCCGGAGAAAGTCGTCATGGACAAGAGCGGAGCCAACCGCGCCGGGTTGACGAACACCAACCTGTATTTGCTCCTCACCGGATACTGGTGGTCTTTCATCGAGATCCTGCAGGTCAAATACCTGAACAATATCATTGAGCAAGACCACCGTTTCATCAAACGCCTGACAAGGCCGATGATGGGTTTCAAAGCCTTCCATTCAGCCCAGGCCACCCTTGAGGGTATCGAAACTGCCCACTTGATCAGAAAAGGGCAACTCAACCAGGAGGGTGTTCCAGCCTACCGCCAATTCATGGCGCTCGCAGGCTGAATCTGGCCAGAGCGAAGGTGCATTCTACTTTGACGCGAAGTTTGCGACACAACCGCATAAAATTCGCTCAAAGTGAACTCTTGAAACTTACTCAAAATAAGTTGGCAAGGCCCCTATCAATTCACCTTTCATGGTGATGAGCTGCAAAAATAACCTCTGCCAGATGGCAAGCATGCAGGACAGGCGCCTTGAGAGGGTTGATGCCAACCATAGCCAAAGCCGCTGACAGATTTTCTTCAAGATGTAGGTCGATCAGCTGAATTGGTACCGGGTCGCTGTCCACCTTGGCATCAATGTTGCGCCATGTTTCAAAAACTGGTGCTGGATGACCAACGTTGAAACTAGAAGGGTCCAGATGCAAGCCCAGACCGAGCGATTTCATGACAGCTTCTTTGCGCGCCCAGAATCGGAAAAGGTCATCCGGTTGCCTCTCAAGAGATGAAAATACCAATCTCTCCTGAGGAGAAAAGGCTGCTCCAAGTGTGTCTGGAGACATATCCTTCAGCACCTCAATATCCACTCCGACCTGATGGGTGGCGCTGACAGCCAGAGCAACATATGGGCCGGAGTGGCTCAGGTTAATCTGAGGGCCTTCCAGCAGGTATGGTTTGCCATAAGCACCATGAAAAAATTGCAGTTTTCCCGGAGGGTGCAGCATAAGCAGCGAAAGAACAGCGCGCATAAATATGTGTGCCAATGCATAAAGCCGCGCATGTTCGGGAAACACAAACCTGTCTGCTTTGTCCTGCTCTTCCGCACTCAACCAGTGGCGGTGGTCTTCCGGATTGATCCCACTTGTGTCGAGCCGGCTCCAAAAAACCAGCGGCGCTGAAGAGTGCATGTCAGAGTATGGTCCGTACCTACTATATCAGAGATGAATTAGAGTCTTACCAAACTCTATTTGAAAGTAAATGCATCCTTCATGAAACTCACCCGTGAAGGAGTTGGTTGGCAGCACTCGTACGTACCTTGGGCAGCTGAGGTTATGCAGGAGGTATGCCCAATCGAGGATCTATCTATAAAACGTAATATTGTCATATAGTTAGGAATTTTTAAATGGGTGTGTCTTCGCAAACCGCTACTCCTGGCAACTCAGCATATGAGTGGGTCCGCGCTGATGTGGTCAGGGCCATTTGCAAAGAGACGGGGTTGTCTCCGCAAGATATGTCTGATGAAACGTCATTCCAGGATGTGGGTGTCGAATCTGTATTGAGCGTTGCAGTTGTGGAAACGCTGGAAAGCACTTACGGCCCACTGAGCAAGGCGCTTTTGTTTGAATTCTCCACTGTGGGAAAGCTGACTGCTCATCTGGTAACGGTGAGTGGGGCCATTGAAGAGCAGGCTCAGGAGAGCCAAAGCGCACTCGTGCATGCAGAGAAAGAGTTAACACAGACCACACCACCAACTTTCTCTTCTGAGGAGGGAGGCATTGTCCCGGACGTATTCCAGAGTATAAGTACCCCTAAACCTGAGGTAGGCGATCACACTGCTAAGGTTGTCCCAACCATAATCCCAGCCCCTTCCAGAAAAAACACTGCAGAAGACGACGACGCGATAGCAATCGTCGGTATGGCTGGTCAGTTCCCGGATGCAGACAGCATTGAGAGCTTTTGGGAGCATCTTCTGGAAGGCGCAGACAACATATCAGTTATTCCTGAGCGGCTTTGGGACTGGCAGGAGTTTTGGGAGGAGCGGGCAGGCCATCCGGGCAAGTCCTACAGCAAATGGGGCGGTTTTTTACCGGATCATCGCCTCTTTGATCCCATGTTCTTTCGCATGTCCAAGCTTGAGGCTGAAGCAATCGACCCGCAGGAAAGGGTTTTTCTGGAAACAGTTTATCTTGCGTTGGAAGATGCCCAGTCTACACGCAAGAAAAGAGATGGAAAACGCTGCGGACTATATGTTGCAATCATGTGGGGGTCTTACCAGCATTATGGCTCTATGGATGCCAGCGCGGGCGCCTCTTATGCCACAATTGCTAACCGCGCGTCCTTTGCGCTGGACCTGACCGGGCCAAGCATTCCGATAGACACAATGTGTTCAGGCTCACTGACCACACTTCACATGGCCGCGCAGAGTATCCGCAATGGTGAGTGCGAGATGGCTGTTGCCGGTGGGGTTAACCTGACCACTCATCCAAACAAGTACTTCGTCCTCAGCAAGACGGGTTTCGCCGCAGCTGATGGACGTTGCAAACCCTTCAGCTCAGATGCTGATGGGTATGTTCCCTCTGAGGGCAGCGGAGCGCTCGTTCTCAAAAAACTGAGTGATGCACGCAAAGATGGCGACAAGGTCTATGCCATCTTACGCAGCTCGGCAGTCAACCATGGCGGGGCTGTCAATAACCTGACAATGCCGAATGTTGACAGTCAGGAAGAGTTGATTGAGACTAGTTTTACCGGCACAGATATCACACCTGACCAAATCGGCTATGTGGAAGCACATGCGCCGGGCACCAGCCTGGGGGACCCCATTGAGGTTCGTGCGCTCTCCAACGTCTTTGGGCGACAGGGTATGACGGCTGGCGATGTTGCTATCGGGTCCGTCAAGTCGAACATCGGCCATCTTGAATCGGCAGCAGGGGTCGCAAGTGTTGTCAAAGTGATCCAGCAAATGCGGAACCGGCAGCTGGTCCCTTCAATCCATGCTGAAACACGCAACCCAAATATCAACTTCGACGTCTCTCCCTTTGCGCTTCAGGAAAGCTTGAGCGCATGGACACCGGTTCTTAACAAAACCGGTGTTGAAGAGCCGCTTCGTGCCATGATCAATTGCTTTGGCGCAGGGGGCACAAACGCGCATGCGCTTTTGGAGGCCGGGCAAACCAGACCGGACCTGGCGTTGGCAGGTGAGGATGCACCGCAGCTCTTCCTGTTTTCTGCTCGCACGAAAACTGCACGACACGCTTTGTTGGTGCGGATGCGCAAGGCACTTGCTGCACATGATGCACGCCATGATAGCCCAAGGGCGCAGGAGCTGGCACACGCCGTCTATCAGGCGGTGGCCGAGGCCTCCGGTGTTGATCGGAAGCACCTGGAGCAGGATGACAGCCTGAGTGACCTGCTGAATGATCCTGCAAAATGGCAGGCACTGCCTGCGGCATTGGCCCAAACCAGCGGAGTGTGGCCAACGACAGACGAGCTGGCTGGGATGAAAACGGTTCTTGAGCTGAGCGAACTGATACAGCGGATTGCCATACCTGACTTTGTACCAGCGGGTGAGCGTTGGGAGCGTGCCTATTTTCAGGGTCTCGCCAAAGCCACACAAACAGGCCGGGATCCTCAGCAGGAGCGTGTTGCAATTGTCGCTCGCGACCTTGAAGAGCTCAAAACCATACTGGATGAGTTGATAACGGGTAGTGAGAAGGCTTCGGGCTATTCCGCCAGCGGTACCGCGACGCCAAAAGATACTGTGCGCCTGCGTGGTGAGCTGACAGAGGGATATGTTCACGAGCTTACAGCAAACCGCCGTTTGGAGAAGCTGGCGAAGCTGTGGGTTAAAGGCCTGAGCGTGAACTGGGCCAGTGCGTTTCCGGTTTCACCACTGCGGGTGGACCTTCCGCTTTACCCGTTTGACCATGAAATCTGCTGGGCTCCTCAGGAACGCCCCGACGCAAGCTGGCAGACGCCGCGCGGTGTTGTGACTGTGGCTCCAGGTGCGGTACTGGACCTGAAGCGCAGCCTTTCTGATGATCAGCTGTTCTTCTCGCTGGAAAAAAGCGATCAATACTCAGAGCAGATCCAGACACTTGCTGAGATGGCAAGACTGGTTCTGGAAGGGGCAGCCTTACCAGCCGTCGCGCAGATCGAACAATGGGCGGATCTGACCGCATCCTCCATTCCAGATAGTATTTTGATTAAGCGCAGAGCTGATGGTGGGGTCGTGGCTCTGGCTCAGTGTGATGGCCACCCGGCAGCAGAGATGGTGGTGCGCTCAGGCTATGCTACCCACACCGTGAGTGCGGCCCCTGTTTCCAAAATGATCGAGCAGGCAGAGGCTTCTGGTGGAGCCTTGGGAAATCAGGCGCAGGTTGTTCAGGGCGGCGTAGTTTCCCGCTTGCGGCTCACCAGAGAAGGCGACCATGCCGGGTTGATGCAGGCTGTCACGGATGTTGCGCGTTCGTTGGGCGAGGTCGGGCACGAACCATTGTTGCTTGGACAGCTTTGCCAGATTACGGAGTTGCCGAAAGAGGGCTGGATTTGTTTGACAAGTGCCTCTGAGGATCAAGCAGGGGACGCTGAACAAGAGGCCTTTATCTTCAATAATGAGCACCAGCTGGTGGCGCATTTCTCGCGGGTGGTCTACGGGTTACGGCCTCAGGTTGCCCCGCTACGCCCGCAAGTCCGGCAATTTGAGGAGCAGTGGAACCTGCTGCCTGCACTGCCAAAACGGGCTCTTGAGCGTGATCGCAAATTGTTGGTCATTGCACCGACGGATGCCGACATACAGGCATCAGATGAGCTGTTTGCTGTTTCTCAAAAGCAGGTGATTACCTATCAGCGTAAGGGCATCAGCCAGCTGCAGGAGAACGGGCACTGGGTGCTGAACGTTGACGATATGGCGGCTTGCAAAGCGTGCTTCCAGTTGTTTGACGACCCGGATGCGGTTGTTTTTGTCAGCAGCAGCGATCCGGCGATGGCAACGGTAGAACTCAGCCTTATACACGCTCTTTCCCGCGAGATGATCCACCGCAATCTGTTCCGTCGCTCTGGCTTCAACTTCCATGTGGTGACACGAGGTGCGCTGATGGGAGATGGTGCAGAAGCTGGTGAGGTCAGGCCCTCAGCTATTCCCGGTTATCTGCGTACGTTGCGCCGCGAGACCAACGGCCAGATCTTTTTGGCGGACTTTGACCCGTCCAGCGCACTTGCGACACTACCCAAAGATCAGGCCATGGCATTCTGGCGGCAAGCCGGCGAACCGAAAGCCACAGAGATCGCCGTGCGCGGAAACAGCGTTTACGGGCCAACCGTTGAGGAAGTCCCGCATGGTTCCATACCTTCAGCCGCTTTTTCTCATAACGGGGTTTATGTGCTGTTTGGTGGCAATGGAACAATTGGCCAGCGTTTCAGTCTGGAACTGGCAACTCAATATGGTGCGCGGCTGGTGTGGGTTTCCAGATCTGACCTGACGGAGGAAGCCAGCGCAGTGGCGGACCGTATCCGCGCGGCGGGTGGGGAACTCACTCACGTTAAAGCTGATGTCTCCGATGCTGCTGCGGTACAGGAAACACTCAGTCAGGTGGAAACTCAGTATGGCCGGATCGATGGTGTTTTGAACCTGACCATGGTGCGCGATATCCGCCGGATTGCAGACCTGCCAGAAGAGATGATGCCAGAGCTGATCAAAAGCAAGATGGAGGGAACCGACAACATAATTGCGGCCTGTGCGTCTGTTCAGCCCGGTTTTGTCCTGCTGTTTTCATCAATTGATGTGTTCGTTGGCAGCGTCGGTTGGTCCGCTTACACAGCAGCCTGTTCTTATCAGGTGTCTGCAAGCTGGAAGGCGCGACAAAGCAGCCTGCCGGTTCATGTGATTAACTGGGGTTTTTGGGAAGGCATTGATGACGATATCGCCGCAAATCTGGCGGAGAAGGGCATCGGCCTCTTAACAGTTACGGATGGCCTGTCGGCGACAGCGTGTGCGCTGCAATCTGGCAATACCGCGCCTGTGTTTACCGTGGCTTCAGATGAAATGCTCTCGCGTGTCGGGTTCAAGCTGCTGCCGAAAGAAACAGCAAACACGGCGCAATCGCAATCTGTACCAGCTCCGCAGCAAGAGGCTGCCGTCAGTATTGCCCCTGTTTTTGAGCCCAAGGCCGCGCCAGCACCGGTTCCAGCGCAAAATCAGGTTCAGCCGGTGGTGGTTACCGCGCCCGTTCGTGCAGAGCCGCAAGGAGTGGAGGAGCAAGCCGGGCAAATGCTGGGGAGCCTGCGCAACCTGTTTGCCGATATTTTGAAGCTGGACCCGGACGCACTGGACCCAGAGGCGGATCTGCTCAACTACGGCGTAGATTCTCTGATTGTCGTCAACATTCAAACTGCACTGGAAGAACAGGTGGGAGCAATTCCAACTGGTGTTCTTTTGGAAAACTCTACGCTGGTTCAGATCGCGCAAGCTATAGCGCGGGATCATCCTGAGGCCGCGCGTGCTTTGTTGCCTGACCAGCCGCAAGTCAGCACCGCCGCAGTTGCCGTTGAGCCTGCTGTTGCCCCACAGCCGGTTGCGCAACTTCAAGCACCGTCTCCGATACGGGTTCTGCATCAGGTTCCTGCCAATGATATTGAGGCGTTTCTTCACTCCTACGCAGAGAGTTACGACGCCAAAACGCTGGAAAATGAAAGCTCTGAGGCAGCTCGTTTTGTGCCCACAGACGATGGCAGTCTTCAACATGCCATGGTGAAGACTGAGAGCGGAGAGGTTGAGGTCTTTTCCGTTGGTAACGGGGGTACGCCGATTGTCATGTTCTCAGCCGTTGCATTGACAGTTCCAACATGGACACCGCTTCTCACATCCAGCTTGACGCAGTCACATCAGCTCATTGTGGTGCATCAACCCGGGTATGGCTTAAGTGCCCCGGTTTCTGAGTGCAATAACCAGCGTGTGGCGGCTATTACCCGCAAGACCCTGCACCAGATTGGAGTAACAGGGCCGGTTCATGTCTTTGGGTCTTGTCTGGGCTCAGTCCCCGCGATGCATTTTGCGGCTGACTTCCCACAGGATACAGCCTCGCTAACCTTGTTCGGGGCTTTCCATGATGCCTCTGATCTGAATGCGGGGGATCCCTCCACCATGAGTTCGCAGGAGTTTGCCGAACTTGCGCAAACGGCTGTTGCAACGTTGGAGCGCGACTTCGACATGGTCGCCAAAGCTGAAGCCTCTGCTAGTGAAAACAGCAGCGAAGAACGTGACCGGGCTGTGGCGTACGTCAACGCGTGCCGAGCACTTCTTATGGGGTCGCAGAAGGTGAACTTTCTGGTAGCGCTGCGTTACCTCAACGAGATGATGTCGCTTTCCATGATGCCAGTACTGGAGCGGATTTCCTGCCGCTGCCTGTGCGTTGTGGGCAACCGTGACCAGATCATTGAGCCACGTCACTCAACGGAGATCGCGTCAGCGCTGAAGGAGGCTGAACTGGTGGAAATCGACCGGTCCGGGCACTTCCCTTACCTCACTCATCCTCATGATGTTCTTCCGGTGCTGCGGACGTTTCTTGACCGCACTCAGGCGTCCACCAGTACCGAATCAGCACAAACACTCGTGAGCGCCCATGATTGATCTTCTGGAAAAAACAACCGTCGCCGGTTTTACCTCTCGTGAGGCCAAGAACAAGCTGGAGCGGAGCACTGCTCAAGGCCTTTGGACTGGCGAACGACTGATCGAAAGTTTGCGGGATGGTCGCAAGGTCTATCACGAAGGTGAGCTGGTGGATGTTACAAAGCATCCCAACTTCACCGCGCCGCTTTCGCATCTGGCCTCTCTTCAGGACTGGCAGCACAAGGACGGTGTTCGGGAGGCTGTGAGCTTTGAGACGGAAAGCGGAGTGCGGGCCTCCATGTCTTACGCTTTGCCGCACACCCACGAAGAGCTTGAGCAAAAGGTTGCGGCCTCTCATGAGTGGATGGCAGCGACCCACGGTTTAATGCCACGCCTGCCGGATTTCATGTCCAACGTTATGGTGGGGCTTTGGGATTTTCGTGAGCGTCTGGCTCGTGTGAACCCGGATTTTGCTGAAAGTGTTGAGGCGTACTATGCCTACTGCCGCGACAACGACATTATCCTGACACACGCCATAGGTGACCCGCAGATGGATCGCTCGGTCAGGATAACCGAGAACCCGGATATGGCCTTGCGTGTGGTGGAGCGCAGCTCCGATGGTATTGTTGTGCGCGGAGCCAAGCAACTGGCGACCCTTGCGCCTTACTGTCATGACGCTCTGGTCTATCTGTCGCCAACGTATGCGCGGCGGGAACTGCCTGACTACGTCTGCTGGTTTTCTGTGCCGATGAATGCAGAGGGGTTGTCCATGCTGGCCCGGCCCTCCATGGCTGGTCGGCGTGCGGGAAGCCCCCACGAGCTGGCAGACAGGTTTGAAGAACACGACGCTATGATTTTCTTTGATGATGTTTTCATACCCAAAGAGCGAGTGTTCCTGCTGGATGATGCGCAGACCGCGCTGGATGGGTTCTGGCACCTGAACCGCTGGTCACTTTATGTGGGGCAAATCCGGTTTTACCACCGCTTGCGCTTCATGCTTGGGGTGGCGCGATTGGCAGCGCGGGCTATCGGAGTATCAGAGTTTCGCGAGATCAAGTCTGATCTGGGCGAGCTTGCGCAGTACTGCGAGTTGTCGCGGTTGGGGCTGAAGGCAACACTAGCTGAGAGTGACCCCACTGGCTATGGCCTTATTGCGCCGGGCTCTACCCTTGCGCTGGATACCTATGCGGCGCAAATCAGCGGGCGGCTGACAGAAATTCTGACCAAGATCAGTGGGTCTGGTTCGGTTATGCAGGCGTGCGCGGTGGACTTTGCTGATGAAGGACTTGCGGCGCTGATTGAGCGGTACATGCACGGCCATAAAACCTCTGCAAAGCAAAAGGCCGCGATTTTTCATCTGGTGCGCAACCTTGTGGCAGACAGCTTCGGCGGGCGCCAACACATCTATGAGCTATGGAACAGAGGCGACCCGGTACGCAACCGGATGACTCTGGCCGATGCTCTGCCTGATCTTGATCAGCTGGAGCAGAATATTCTTGAAGAATTCAGTTTTGCGGAGCCGAAAGCACAATGAAAATTCAGTCAATTGCGATCCCCATCTTCATTGACATGATCCTGACGTTCTCGATGTTCTTCGTCGATACGCTGTTCTTAAGTCAGATCTCTGATGAAGCTGCTGCAGGTGTTGGAACAACCATTCCTGTTTTTGTTATCTGCGTGATCCTCTTCCTCATGACTTCGCAGGGGGCTGCCAACGTTGCCAGCCAAAGGCTGGGCGCTGGTAAAGCGGAAACTCTGCCCGCTGTATATGGCGCCGCGCTTGTGATTGCGCTTGGTCTGGGCGTTGTGGTTGTGTTTGTTGTTTCAGGCCTCATGCCACTTGTTTTTTCTCAACTGGGCATGCCCGGAGATACAGGTTCTTTTGCTGGCATCTACCTGCGTTTTATCTCCATTGCGCTGGTGTTTTATGGCCTGCGGACTGTGATAGGTGCAGTCTGCATGACGCAAGGCAGGCCAGACATAAACATGTATGTTGGCATCACTTCGGCAGCGCTTAACATTCCGCTCAACTTCTTCTTCATGTTCTCATTGGGGCTTGGAATTTACGGCGTTATTCTGGCTACGATACTGGCTCAGGTGGTTGCGGTTGCTCTGGGTGCCTTCTTCATCTTTGCAAGGTTGAAGGTGCGGATCTCGCCTGTTGCAGCATTTACGCAAGGTGCAAACACCATAAAGGTTGCTCTTCGCTTTGGCCTGCCTGCTGCTGTTCAACCAATATCAGCTGAGCTGTTGATGCTTGCAGTTGCTTTCGCCGCCGTTCAGCTGGGAACTGTGGAGATGGCAGCCCGTATCTACGTGATGAACTTCATGACCATAGCAATCTGTTGGTCTTCTGCGTGGTCAATCGGCAATCAGATTGTGCTTGCTGGTGCCGTTGGTGGTGGCAACCACGACGGCGCACATGAACTGATGCACCGCCATCTCTTAAAGGGTGTTCTTTCAACGCTGTTGATTGTGGCTGTGCTTTGGGCATTCGGGAAACCGCTGCTGGGGCTGTTTACTCAATCTCCTGAGATCATTCAACTGGGCCTGGTCCTGATGGCCCTCAGCCTTATCCATGAGCCGCTCAAAGCTGCGGCAATGATCATCTCCTTCAGCCTGAAGGCCAGTGGGGATACAGTGTACCCTGCACAAGTTTCCGTGGCTGTTAACTGGCTGATTTCGTTGCCGGTTGCCTACCTTCTGGCCTTCGAGAGCGGGTTGGGAATCGTCGGGTTATGGCTGGCGCTTATTCTTGATGAGCTGTTGCGCAGCACGATCAACTACCTCAGATGGCGCAAGGGTGGATGGCGACAGCTTGAAACCGCCTAGACCGCGTTTTCCATATGGACACATGAAACCGGAAAGTGATTTGCATGCAAAAGCTTCTTGTCAAAAAAGAACAGCCGTCGATGGTAACACGCGCCTCAGCAAAACGGGATCAGGGGTGGAACCGTTCCACTGCATTGCTGCCCGACCTTTGGTACGACACGCGCGGAATTGCTAATGCCTTTGATGCGGACAGCGTTTTCTCGCGTGCTGCACGTGAGCACTATAGTGGTGTTCTTGTGGATGCGGCACAGCTGGATAAGGTGGCATCTCCACAATTTGACAGGTTGTTGAAAGTGGTTGCCGTGTCTAACTCAGAAGACATTGCCGCTGTCAAAAAACTGGGTGGCGCGAAATCTGAGTCCTACGTAATCATGCACCAAGATGCTGAGATGCTGGCGCAAGCAAAAAAGGCAAAGCTGCGCAATTGTCGCGATATCAACGTAGTGGACCGCGCGACGTTGGAGGCCTCCTGCCAAAACAGCGCTGGCACGGATTTTCTATCCGTCAGTTTTAAAGATCCGACGAACATACCACTGGAGCTGGTGGTTGCAGAATCGCAGGATTCACCTCTGGTCGTGCTCAAACATATCCCTGACCCCGATAACATTGATGATGCGCTGAACTCTCTGTGCGTAATGGAGTTTGGGGTTGAGGGGCTGGTGTACTCTCCGCGCTCCCATGCAGTGTTGGATCGGCTCAACGCATGGTTGACCGAGCGCCAGCGGTCAGAACTAAAACTGGAGGCGGCAACGGTTGAAAGTTCCGTTCCCGTTGGGATGGGCATTCGCAGCTGTATTGATGTTGCCACGCTGTTCACCGACAGGGAGGGAATGCTGATCGGCCTGACATCGTCTGGCGGCATCATGTCGTGTCCTGAGGTGTTTGACCTGCCCTACATGGACTTGCGGCCTTTCCGGGTAAACGCTGGCAGCACCGCAAGTTATGTCTACGGCATGAACAACAGAACCAACTACATGTCCGAGCTGCGTGCAGGGTCGCAGGCAATGATCGTTGGACATGACGGCAAGGTATACAAAGCGCCGATCTCGCGCATGAAAACGGAGCGCCGTCCGTTACGGCTGATCACTGCCCGGTTCGACAGCGGTGTGGAGGTTTCTGTGATGATGCAGGATGACTGGCATGTCCGCCTTTATTCAGCAGATGGCAGCCCCCGGAACCTGACTGAAATTGCCGTTGGTGAAAAGCTGATGGCGTATCAGGCGCAGCCCGGTCGTCATGTAGGTGTTCCAGTAAACGAGTTTATCGAAGAACGATGATAGAAACCGGTACATATCTTTCTGCGCCGCGTGTCGCTGAACAGACCAATCCATGGGTTGGTCTTCACCGACCTGCGACGGCGTCTCAGGCGCAGATTGTTATTGCCCCCTATGCAGGAGGCAATGCCTCCGGGTTCTTCTCATGGATGAAAGAGGTTGGAGCTGAAGACTGGCTGGACGTCATCATTTTGCAACCCCCCGGCCGTGGCGCTCGCCATCGCGAGGAGCCGGTCAGCTCTTTGGAAGCGTATGCAGAGCAAGTTGCAGATTTGCTGGTGCAAAGCCAATCCGGTCTGCCTGTTTTCCTGATGGGCTATTCCATGGGCGCTATTGTCTGCCATCTTGTTTCGCAGCGGCTTTTTGCTTTGGGCGCTGCCCTGCCAAAAGGATTGATTGTGGCAGCGCGAAAGGCACCGCAATACCAACGAACATCAGGAGGTGGGCCGCTTACCCGTGATCAGATTCTGGCGCGGCTCAAAAGGTTGCAGGGCACACCAGAGGCTCTTTTGAACAATCGGGAGATGCTGGACCCATATCTTGATAGCATCTCCGCAGAGTTTCACATCGTCGACAATTTCGTTCCACGGCCTTCGCGCTCGTTGCCCATACCGGTGGCAGCTATTTCCGGGCTGGATGACCCTGAAACCCCGCTGATGGAGGTGTTCGGGTGGCGTCAGCACAGCTCAGCCGAGTTTGAAGCTCATTTCATCGAAGGCGGTCACTTTTTCATGAACTCAAACCGCGCAGAATTCATTGACCTCGCATTGCGCTTTATTCGCAAACACAAACAAGGAGCTACACCATGATCACCTTTGTGTTTCCAGGGCAAGGGGCTCAATACAGTGGTATGGGTCAGGCTCTTATGGATCATTTTCCGCAGGAGCTTGCCACGGCAGACCGCATTATCGGCGGGTCGGCACGGACGCTTTGCTCATCAGACGATGCTGTTTTGCGGCAAACGGAAAATACTCAGCCTGCGCTTTACCTGATCAATGCGCTATTCCTCAAGAATGCTCAGCGTATGGGGCTCCACCCCAGCATGACTGCGGGACACTCGCTGGGGGAGTTGAACGCGCTGCAAGCTGCAGGCGTATTCGACTTTGAAACCGGTTTGCGCATTGCTGTTGAACGCGGAAAGGCGATGGGCTCTGCGGAGGAAAATCCGTTTCAAGGGGGGATGGTGGCTGCAACCTCCGTCTCGGATCTGGCTAAGCTGGAAGCCTTTATGGCCTCACAGTTTCCCGAGTTTGATATTGCGACCCGCAATTCTCCCAGTCAGGTCGGCCTTTCTGGCCCACGGGAGAAGCTGAAAGAGCTTTGCGAAGCTCTGCATGCGGAGGGGCTGGCACGGGCTATTGTGCTCAATGTCGGGTGTGCCTTTCACAGTCGCTATATCGAGCCGTCGACGCATCGGTTTCGCAACTGGCTGGAGACTGCTCCGCTCCAGATTGAGGCTCCGCGATTCGACGTAATTTCAAATGTGACGGCTGCACCCTTCCCAAAGGAGAGGCAAGAAATCATAGAACTTCTCGTACAATCCCTTATTTCTCCTGTTCGCTGGCTGGAAACTGTGCAGACCATTGCACAGCGTGGCCATGTCCTGTTTCATGAGTTGGGCCCACGCTCTGTGCTCACGCATCTTATCAAAGATGTGTTTGCAGCAGAAAGGGCGGAAAGCTGATGAAAGGATACTTATGACTGTTGTTGCAAAAAATTTTGTCCAGGAGGCAAGTGGCCAGCCCAAACTGCACCCTGGAATGTCTGTCGAGGAGTTTGATGGCGGGTATTTCTACGCAGCTGACCTTAAAGAGTTCGCCCGGGAGATCGGCATAAGTGTCGGCAACTTTCGCAAGATCGAATTGGAAGAGCTGATACGGGAATACTTGCAGACGGGCGTTGTGCCGAGCCGCAAACCCGTGCCTCCACGCAAGGCCGGGGCAGAGCGCGACGAGCTGCGCGCCGACAATCCGATTGTCAATTATGTGGGAGATCGCAAAACCAAAGCGTTCCTATACGAGCTGATTGCAGACAAAGCAGAAGGACTCCGAGATAAATCTGGCCAATGGTACTGGCTAAATGACTGGCGCCGCAAACAACAAGAAGCCAACCAGCGGTTTACTTATCAGGATCTTGCGGACCGCCTTTACGAGCTGATGACAACGAAGGGCCGTCTGCCCCAGATCCCATCTGCGCGCATGAACAATTTTATTACCGATTTTCGTAATGACCCCGCCAATGCTGGCGTACCGCGAGCAGAGATTTTGGAGGCGTGGGAGGTCCTGAAGCGCCAACCGGGCCCGAATACCTACGAGGAATACCTGAACTCAGTAAGACTAAAGAATTAAACCCCAGGGAGTTGCCAAATGGAAACCGGCCTGAAACGACGTCTGGCAAGGTTGCAAAATACCAAAAGTGAGAGATCGCTTTTCATTGCAATGGATCATGGTTTTACCACTGGTCCTCTGCCCGGCTTTGAACACTACCGTCTTGCCCGTAAATGGGCGGGCCACTCGGCGATTGACGGTTTGTTGATGCACAAAGGTGCTCTGAAGGCCTTTACCAATTACGATATGGCTCTTCCCAAGTCTGTTATTTTGCAGGCCAATGGGATGTCAAAACATGCTGCGAACCCCTCTGATAAACCTATGATGGTTGAGGTGGAAGACGCGTTGCGGTTGGGCGCTGATGCTATCAGTGTGGAATTTTCAGCACAGCTGAGCAGCTTTGGCGACAACCTGAAGGACATTTCAGCTCAGATCAATGCAGCGGACCGCATGAACCTGCCGGTTATGGTGATGCTGGGGATTAATCAGGCTCCCAGTGAGAGTGAAGCCTGGGTTAAACTCCACCGGGATGTTACGCGGGCGCTGATTGAAATTGGCGCTTCCATCATAAAACTACGCCAGCCTCCTCATGCGGATGATTGGGAGGCGATGCTGGACGGGCTGCATCAGGACGTTCGTATCGTGATGGCTGGTGGTAGCCGGGATTCTGACGAGACTGTTTTGAAGCGTGCGCGGATTGGCCTGAAGGCTGGAGCCGCAGGCATGTGCATTGGTCGTAACGTATTCCAGAACGGGCAGCCTAACGACTTTATCGATAGTCTGGCTGATGTACTCAACACGGTGGATCCCGCTGAGCAAACTGTCTCCGTTGATATTTTCGATCCGAAGTTCCGCAGTAAAGCGGGAGAGGCGCGGATCAGCAATGAACTTGTTGGAGAGCCGCTATGAACAAATTCACGCCGCTTAGCGAAGAGATCCTGTCCTCTATCAGCGTGATGGAACTGAAGCTTTTGCATCTGGACCCCAGCGTGGGTGCTGGCAACTTTGCTGAAAAAGCGTTGGCCGTGTCGCTTAACCCTGATCAGCCTTGCTTGCTTCAAACTGAGGCTGAAAGTCTGGCCAAAGGGGTTCAGGTTGAGCAATTGTCACTTGCTGAGCTTGTGGACCTTTCCCACCGGTGGGCCAGCTGGTACTGGAAAAAAGGCATTCGGGCGCACGATGTTGTTGCCGTTTACGCCAATGATGGCCTGACACAAATTGTGCATTTTTGTGCTTTGACGTTGATCGGGGCCGTGGCCGCTGTAACAAACGGCGCCATGCCGGGCGATGTGGCCAGCGCTCATTTTCGTCACCTGCGGGTGAGGGGGATTGTTACCTCTGCCAAGCAGAAGGCGGCTTTGGACCCTGCGCTGCGCAATGAGGTTGGTTTTTGTATCGAAATTGCCAAAACGGCAATACCGCGCAAGCCAGAGGAGTTCACCCGGCACCGCCACGATGCAACGGACCCGGTGATGATCACCCACAGTTCTGGTACGACAGGACGCCCCAAGCCGGTGACGCTGGCTCATGGGCAGTGGTTCCACGGTATTCGTGATAACCTTGCCCGGCAAGGCGAGCGCACAGGCGAGCGGCGGCTTTTGTCTTTGCCAGCCTCGCACAACTCCTCCATAGCGTTCATCATACATGCCGTTCTGGATGGCAGTCAGGTGCTGGTTGCCCACACTCAAAGCGGTGATTTTGCCGCCGAGGCCATTGAACGGTTCCAACCCTCTACTGTGGCTGCATTTCCAATCACATACGTTACACTGGCCTTGAGGTATGCGGGAAGTGCTGATTTCAGTTCCGTCCGGTATTGGGTCAACAGCGGGGATGCTGCCCACGAAAAGCACATCCGGCGTTTGGTTGCCCATGGCACAACGCCCCATGATGGCGGTTTGGTGGTTGGGTCAACCTTTGTGGATGGGCTTGGCTCTTCGGAAATGGGACATATCAGTTTCCCGGTCCAGCACACGAAGGAGAGCAGCATATATGGGCGCTGCATTGGAAGGCCGCACCACTGGGTTGATGCTCAGGTCTTTCTGGAGGATGGACACCGGGCAAAAACCAATGAAGTCGGGCGGCTGGGGATCAAGTCTCCCTCCATCACACCGGGGTATTGGAACGATTCTGACCTGACAGCCCGAAGCCGGATTGATGGCTATTTCCTCACAGGTGATCTGGTTTATCGCGATGAGGGCGGGCGGTTTTTCCATGTCGACCGCACGTCTGATGTGATCCGCACCGGGGAAGGGCCGTGTTACAGCCTGCTGAGCGAAGAGCTGCTGATGAAGCTCGACGAGATCGTGGATGACTGCATTCTCTCAAGCATAGATGGCAAGGATGGGATGAGCCTCCCCGTCGCGGTGGTGTGGTCCGAACGCGCAGCAACAATGCTTGCCGACCCGCTTCTGGAAACCTTTAACGAGACTTTGAAGGATCAGAACATGCCGCAGCTTTATGCGGTGGCTGTTGTTGAGAGTGCTGCTATTCCACGAGGTATTACGGGCAAAGTGCTGAAGCGCACCTTGAAAGAAAACATTGCTGAGGCCATCAAAGATCAGGCCAGCGCAAGCTGGCTTCTGGATTTTGAAAAGATTGATAATGACTGACTGGTTTGAATAAAGGAAAATTTTGATGAACACATCTGCCAAAACAAAGCTTGCAGAATTTACTGTAGACGCCAACTGGGCTGGCGACATGATGTCCGGCGGCGGACAGTTGAATGCGCCAGACCTTAACAGCCCGATTTCTGTGCCAACCAAACTGGGTGGACCCGGCAATGCCACCAACCCGGAAGAGCTGCTTGCTGCTGCGTCCTCCAGTTGTGCGCTGATCACAGCCGTTGCCATTTTGCAGTTTCATGGTGTTCCTGCAATGCCGGTGAGCTGCCGTACGACAACTGAGTTTGAGCAAACGCCAAACGGCCCCAAAGCGGTGAGTGTTACTCACAATATTGAGCTGGATTCTGTTCCTGATCAGATTGGACTGGAGAAGCTGGCACAGATGGTTGAGGGCGGCTGCATGGTTTCTCAGGCGATGCGTGGCAACGTTGAGACCAAGGCTCAGGTAAAGATCCGCGAGACCGTCTAGCGACCGCCAACAGTAGTATCAGTTAAGCACCTGGCTCCTTGGCCGGGATAGGGACAGCTATGCCTAATCGCACCTTGCATGATCTGTTTTCTCAGGCCGTATCCAACGGGGCAGACCGAACCGCCCTTATCTGTGATGATGGGCGAGAGATCACCTTTCGCTCGCTCTTGGCACGCGCTGGTGCGATTGCTGGCTGGCTGGATAAAAACGGGGTCGTGCCGGGTGATCGGATTGGCTTGCATTCAGATGTTTCTCCCGAGCTGATCGCAGGCTATCTGGCATGCATGTCGCGGGGGCTGATTGCAGTCCCGCTGGACCCGACTTTCCCAGAAAGCTATCGCCAGCAACTGATACAGCGGGCAGGGACACGGTTCGTTCTGACACATACGCCGGAACTATCCTGTGAGGCTGAATTTGTGCAGGCTGATGCAGGTATGGAAGACGGGCTTCAAACGGGCTTTCAATTTGGCACAGATACGCCGTTTCTCCTGATGTTTACCTCAGGGTCCACCGGTGTGCCCAAAGGGGTTTTGCATAGCCACCAGCAACCAGTAAACCGGCTGGAGTGGATATGGCGACAGTTCCCCTTTCAGCCCACAGACCTTTGCGCAGCCCGCCCAACACCGGGCATAATGCCATCGATCTGGGAGATCTTTGGCGGACTATGTGCAGGCCATACAACGGCATTGATGACGCGAAGTCACCTTCAGAACCCTCAGTCAATGCTGGACTTTCTGGCTCAAACCAGAGCAACCTATGTAACCTTGACACCAGCGCTGCTGCGTCTTGTGCTGGGTGTCCTTGAACAGGGTTACCGACCAGCATTGTCCCTGCGTTTTGTCACAATCGGCGGCGAACGCCTTGCTGATAGTCTGGTGCATCGGTTCCATAAAGCGTTGCCCGGTTGTGATTTGATGGAGGACTACGGCGCAACCGAGGTAAACACGATCGGTTACGGTTTGCGTGAAAAAGATGGCCGCCCGGTATACGCCCCCATCGAGGGGATAAACCTTAAGATCACGGATGACGATCAACGGGAAGTCGGCGTTGGAGCTGAAGGGATGCTCCATGTTTCCGGTAACTCTCTGGCCCTGGGGTATTGGGGTGATCCAGAGCAAAGCGAGGCAACTTTTGGTGGAGCTGGCAACGGGCGCGCTTATAAAACACGGGATCGTGCCCGCTGGCTGCAAGATGGCCGCTTCGAGATGCTTGGCCGTGTTGGCACACTGGTCAAAATCAACGGGTTGAGTGTAGACCTTGTTGAGGTTGAAGCCGCTCTTACCAGCTTTAACGGTGTTATGTCTGCTGCGGCATTAAAGGATGGGGAAGACTGGCCTCGACTGGTTGGTTTCATCACTGGAGATGAAGGGCTTGATACGGCCCGTTTGCAAAAGCAGTTAGGGGAGCTTTTGCCTGCCCACATGGTACCCAGCGAGATCCGCAGGTTGGGCTCTTTACCCCGGCTCACCTCTGGCAAACCGGATCGGGCAGCTCTGGCTTTGATGGCGCAGGAAAGACCGCAGCCCGTACCTCCCCCGGATATGCTGGATGCAGTGGACCGACCAACTTTAAAAACAGTTCTTTCTGAGACCCTTTACAGCATAACAGGCCAGTCACTGAGTGCTGGTGACTGGGATCGGGGTTGGGATCAGCTTGGCCTCAACTCACTAAGTACTGTGGCGTTTGCTCAGGCCCTGACATCGGAACCCAAAATTCCTGGCCCGGTGAGTTTTACTGACTTGTTCGACCACCCCACCGCTGAGCGGCTTTTGGAACACTTGCAAAAACGCACGCCTGAAGCCCCGAAAAGTGCAGAACCAAACATGCCTGAAGGAGGGAGCTCCGCCAAAGAGCAGGTTGCGATCACAGGCATGTCCATCTGCGTACCTGATGCAAACAACCTGCAAGCTTTTTGGAAAATGGTTCGTGATGGTTTGACGGCGACGCCTCGGGTGCCTGTTGAGCGCTGGCAGGATGCCGACCACCATGACGCGCAACTGCGCGGAACATATCTGGATGATGCGTTTGTCCTGAACGCTGCGCTGCATGACCTTTCCCCCGCAGAGGCTGAGGCTGCTGACCCACAGCTGCGTATGGTGCTGAGGCTGGTTCGCACATGCTTGCAGGATGCGGGGCTGGCTCTCCGAGACGTTAAAGGAAAGCGCGTTGGGGTCTTTATGGGTGCCCGTCCCGCCAACTATTTTGCCCTTACCCCTGAAGGGGCTGACCGGCTTGCGCCAGACCTGTTTTTAGGCAGTGATGAGGCGATGATCGCGGGGCGCATTGCTCACAATCTGGACCTGCACGGCCCCGCCGTTGTGGTGAACACAACCTGCTCTTCGTCTTTGGTTGCTTTGCATATGGCACGTAAAGCACTGGAAGATGGTGAATGCGACATGGCCTTTGTTGGTGGGGTCTGCGTGATGTGTGATCCCGATTTCCTTCGCAAAACCAATCGTCTGGGCGTGACCTCCGGGTCCGGTAAATGTCGGCCATTTGATGAGCAGGCGGATGGATTTGTTCCTGCCGAGGGGGCCGGAGTGGTTTTGCTGGAACCCGTTTCAGCCGCGACCACTAGCCATCGGCATATATATGCCAGTCTTCATGGGACTGCACTCAATCACGATGGTTTGTCCAAGTCTTTAACTGCACCAAATGGCGGTGCTCAACGTGCCCTCTTGCAAAGCATTTACGGCAAGGGGCAAGGGCTTGCTGATCGTGTTGCGTATATTGAGGCTCACGGGACAGGTACAGCTCTGGGTGACCCGATTGAGCTTGAGGCCCTGACTGCTGTTTTGGAAGAAACGCGGGAAAACAAGGGTGTGCCGGTGGCACTTGGTTCGGTGAAGGCCAATATCGGGCATTCCAATGCGGCTGCGGGAATTATCAGCCTCATCAAAACAGCGCTGTGCCTCACCCATGAAACCATACCGCCCCTAACCAATTTCTCTGCCCCTAATCCGCACTTTTCAAAGGCGGCATTAACTGCACTGTCTTTTCCAAAAACCGCGCATCAATGGCCTGCGCAACGCCCGCTTGCCGGGGTGAGTTCGTTTGGAATGAGCGGCTGTAACGCGCATTGTATTCTGGAGCGCAGTAGTCAGCCCGAACCTGTAGATTGTCCTCTTTCCGAAGCGGTTGTCGTTTGTGTCTCTGCTCCGGATGAAATGGTTTTGCGGGCGCATTGTGGCCAGTTGGCAGAGTATCTGCAAAGTGAGAACGGCTCGCTGGCGTCCATTGCAGAAGCACTCAACCGCCGCGAGGTTGAAGAGTGCACCGTCTACGTTTCTTGTCGCCGGCCAGAAGAGCTGATCACCCAGTTTTTGAGATTGGCTGATGGGGACGAGCTGCCTCAGCCATTACATCCAGTGGCCTCGCGATTTGCTGGGGTTTTGCCCGTTTCACTGCCAACAAGCGGGGAAGGGGGGCAAGCCTATTTCCTGAAAGGGATGCTGGCGCACAAAGAGCAAAGGTCAGTTTCCCAGCCTGCAGAAAAGCGTGGCCGCACACTAACGGAGATCTGCACTTCGGTTCTTGGGCCGCAGGACTGGTCAGCCCTTCGCGATGAGAGTTTCCGCTCCCTTGGGCTTGATTCAATCAAAGTGCTGGCGTTCCGGGATGCACTGAAAAACGAACTTGATCTGGAGGTCTCAGAATACGACCTTTTGGAGGTGGCTGGCCTTGCTACGCTGGAAAAGCTGTTGCCCATGGGCAGCGGTACTTCAAACCCTCCTTTAGCGGATGCTGGCTTAAACGGTCATGTTGCCCGGATAGCACACGTTCTTCCCACAATACCAACAGACCCGGTTCGTGCGCCGCTGACTGACCTGCAATCGGTTTACCTGACAAGTAAGCTTGTTGGCACCAGTCTGGCTGAACGGGTTGGCGCGTGGAACCTGACTGCCTTTGATGTTTTGGAAAGGCTGGATCTGAACAGGTTTCGGCAGGCGTGGACTAAGATAACCCAGCGCCACCCCATGTTAAGGGCCCGCCTGACCCGCTCTGGACAACAAGAAATTGTGGCACAGGATCAGGCGACGGTGCAGGTTGAAACTCTTGCACCCAACGCAGACATGGAAACCGCGTATAAGCGGATTAAGGAGGCTCTTTTTGCAAAGGCGGCGGATGCCACACGCAGTCCGATGGTTGATGTGTGTTTACTGCGGCAACCCGGGAGGCCTGACAGGCTGCTGCTGGCTATTGAATCTCTCATAGCAGATGCCAAAAGCACGCAGACACTGCTTGAAGAGCTCTGGCAGCTTTATGACAAACCCGACCTGACCCTGAAGCCAATTGCTCTGAGTTTCTTTCAGGCCGATGCCCTGCGCCGCGGCGCACTTTCAACGCAGGACCGGAAAGCAGATCTGTCCTATTGGCAACGCAGGTTAGCGGGGCATGAGGGTGCAAGGCTTCCCTGCGAAACTGGCGGTGAAACGCTGCTTCGCTCCGTTGGTTGGATGCGTTTGGAAAAAACACTTCCTGAAAAGTTGTGCCTGGCTCTGGAAGCTAAAGCAGATTGCGAAAGAGTGCCCGTGACCACGTGTTGCTTGAGCAACTTTCTCAGTTTTCTGGCACAGCACTGTGCACAGGATGGCTTCATTGGGTTGACGGTTAACGACCGCCCTGCATTGCACCCTGATATCGACCGAATTGTCGGGCCTTTCACGACGATGATGCCCTGCACCTTTGCAAAGAACAGGGCCGTTGCACCCACCGTGGTTCATAAGCAACTCGTGGAGGACCTCAGGCACCGGGCGTTTTCTGGAACCGAAGTCCTACGCCATATCAAGTCCTCCCCGCCGCGGATCGCGTTTTCAGGTGTGACGCAAAAGGAGGCGGACCCACGGGCGGCAACCCCGGTGGATGCACTCAGTGTCACCTCCGGGCTGGATCTGCATTGCCATGTGGTCCGCTCTGAAAAAGGTGACTTACATCTGGCGTGGGACGTGAATCTTGCAGAAAAAACCGAAGCCGCCGCACGTGCTGGCTTTGATGAGTTTATCGCCCTCCTTTGGGAGCTTGCCGGAGAGGAACAGCCCGCCCCTCAGTCTGCGCTCCAACCTGCACAGGATCAGCCTTCAGGTGGTCATGCATTGGCGGTCCTGAACGGGGAGACCCGACAAGCGCCTTTAACACGAGCGCAGCGCAGCTATTTTGCTGTAAAGGCGCTACGCCATCAAGGGGATAAAGCAGCCTCCTACGCTTTCCGTGTCTATCCCATAGCATCCAGTGACTATGATCGGGTTGAAGATGCTCTGGCGCAGGTCATCGCCAGTCACGGGGCATTATCTACACTCTTGAGCCCAAGCGGGCAGGTGTTACCGCAACCCTGCGTAGCGCTGGCAGAGGTTGCTCAGCTTCAGCCAAGCCCCATGGAGCCGCGAGACATCTGGTTTCGCCGGATTGAGGGAGAAATGGGCGCTGCAATCAAAGGCGGAGCATGGGCCCCTTTACGGGTTGCAAAAGGGCGCTATGAAGGTGAAGCCTTTGTGTTTTTTGTGTTTGACTGCATCGCATTGGACGCCCCCAGCACACTGGCGCTTCCTGATCACCTGTTTAGTGCACTTGCCAATGTGCCCTCAAACCAGAACAACAAAGAGCAGGCACTGGACTATGCCAGTTGGCAAAACAGCCAAAAGGCAGGAGATCCGGGATACTGGGCAACCAAGCTGGCAGAATTACCCCGGTGGGCCGCAACGGCACCTCGCCAGTCTCCTCCGGGTGAGTATCGTATGCTGCATGCTGGCTTTGAGAACAGCGACAAGCCCTCCCGCATGTCTGTCTTTGTTCTCCAGCAGTTTGCCCGCGCCATAAGACCGCTTGCGGGGCTTGCCGGTGTGCCCGTTCTGACTGTCAATTATGATGACAGAAATGAGCAGCCGGGCTGGGTAGATGCACTTGGCGATTTCACCACGTTTGGTCTTTTGCCTCCGGGCTGCGAAATTCAGTCTGTTGATGCTGTTGCAGCAGAGCTGGAGGCAGACAGGCGTAACAGGCGCGAGGATTGGTTTCCAAGGTTGGCACCTCATGTCACCTCAGAGCGAGCTTTACTTCCTGCGGTCTTTACTGATGTGCTTGGGTCATGGAAACGGCCCAATGTGAACCCGGCTGGTTCAGCTATTTATGCCGGATCGCGAACACTTGGTCCGCAGATTGATTGCTTCATCTATGCCTCGCCGCAAGGGGTTGAGGTGGAATGGTCTTATGACAGCGGTGTGCTGGATACTGCCAGTGTGACCCAAGCCTTTGATGGGTTTGCAAAGGCTGTTCGCTCAGCTTTGCCATCTGCCCCCAAACAAGGGGGACAGGAAGCAAGGAACTGGCTGGAAACTCAGAATAATACGGCAGCACCTTATGACCAGCAATCAACCATGGTTCAGTTTTTTGATGAAGCTGCACGTACCTATCCTGAGCGAAAGGCCCTGATTGATGACAAGGGCAGCATAACGTTTCGTGAGCTGTCAGAGGAGGTCATGCGGCTTGCCCACGCGATGCAAGCTCAGTTTAACATCGCTCCGGGACAGGTTGTTGCTGTGCGCCTTGAGCGTAATCGACATTTGCCTGCGATGCTTCTTGCGATTTTGCGTCTGGGTGCAACCTTTTTGCCTCTCAATACGACTGATCCGGCAACACGGCAAAGCACCATGCTGGAGCGGGCTGATGCGAAACTTCTGGTCTCCGATGCTTTTGTTGAGGGGTTGAAGGCTGAAAAGTCTGTTGAGCTTGCAAACCTGCTCGCCCACCCAAAGCCATCGCATTTTCCAGCGGATCTTTCTCATCCTGATGGATTGGCCTACATCATCTTCACAAGTGGCAGCACAGGAGAACCCAAAGGGGTGATGGTGCGCCACCGCCCTGTCATCAATCTTTTTGAAGACCTGCAAAAGAGGTTTCCCTTAGGCCCTCAGGACAGGGGTATATGGGTCAACGCAGTTGGGTTTGATCTTTCAATCTTCGACATATTCGGCCTGCTCTCAAGAGGAGCCAGTTTGCGCATTGTGAGCGAGGTGGATCGCACGGACCCTGCCCGTATCGCGAAGATGATTGCGCAGGAAGGCATAACCTTCTGGAACTCCGCTCCGGTCTACTTCCAGACGGTCGCCGTTAGGCTGACTTCACCCCGTTTTGGGCAACGGTGCCCTTTGCGTCTGGCGTTTTTAAGTGGTGACTGGGTGCCGCTTGATCTGGCGCGTGAATGCCTTGCTCATTTGCCGGAGATGCGGCTAATCGCGCTGGGAGGAGCAACAGAAGCAGTGGTCTGGTCCAACTACCATGAGGTGAAGGTCGTTCCTGACAATTGGACGAGCATCCCATATGGGCGGCCAATCCAGAATGCCTGTTACTATGTGTTGGATGAGGAGCTGAATCCTTTGATGCCGGGAGAAGATGGTGACCTTTACATCGGCGGGGAATGCCTGAGCGACGGTTACATTAACGCCCCGGACCTGACAGAACGAGCCTTTGTCGACGATCCCTTTAACTCTGGTCTCATGTACCACACGGGCGACCGGGCTCGTTTTATGGACAATGGCGAGATTGAGTTTTTGGGCCGACTTGATGGTCAGGTTAAAATCCGGGGGCATCGCATAGAACTTTCTGAGGTGGAGCGGGCTATGGAAGGCGCAGGTTTTAACTCGCCGATTGTTCTGGCCACAGAAGGGGGACAGGACAAAATCGTCTCCCGTCATCTTGTCGGGTTCCATGTCGGTCCGGGTGTGCCGCATGGATCGGATGATCTGGCCACTTTATTACCTGCTTACATGGTCCCCCAACATCTGGTGCAGGTCTCTCACTATCCAACGACGACCAACGGCAAGCTCGACCGGAAATCACTCCTCGCTCTGGCTCAAAGAGGGAAGCGCTAACCATGATGCTCGATACACCGATACTCTCCCCAGATGGCCTGCGACAGGCCGTTCTTGGTAACGTGGCAGAGCTTCTTAACTGCCCTGTGGAGTCGCTAGATCTTGATCTGGGTCTGGGACATCAGGGTTTCAACTCGTTGCACTATGCCTTGCTTTCCACCTCACTTGGAGATCTTGTTGGGCGGGATATCCGCACCTCTGACCTTCTGGCGGTGAGTTCTTTAAATGAATTACTTGCCTTCGCGCAGGAAGCAGCTCCTTCAAGGCCCGCAATTCCTGTTGAGCCAGAAGCTCTGGTTGAGACTGGGCCTGTCTCAAGCCAGCAGGACACTCAGGAAGACGATATCGCTGTCATCGGGCTTTATTGCCGGATGCCACAGGCGGACGGGCCTGATGCGTTTTGGCAAAATATTGTTAATGGTCGTGATTGCATTACACAGATCCCTGGGGACCGTTGGGACTGGCGCACCTTTTACGGAAATGATCCGGAGCGCAACGAAAGTCAGATCCGGTGGGGTGGGTTCCTTTCTGACATCGATTGTTTTGACCCCACGCGGTTCAACATTTCCCCGCGTGAAGCAAATGCCATGGACCCGCGCCAGCGCTTACTTCTGGAGGGCAGCTGGGGCCTTATGGAAGATGCAGGTTATGCCCCGCAAACAGGAACCTCAGAGAGGGTGGGTGTTTTCCTTGGCGTAACGGGTGATGAGTACGGCTCAATGCTGGCAGCATCCGGCGCAGCTCAGGACCAGCTGACGTTAATAGGGACGGGACGGTCTTTCATCGCCAACCGCGTCAACTATGCCTTCAACTGGTCAGGCCCCAGTGAGGTGATTGATACAACGTGTTCCAGCTCGCTCGTTGCTATCCACCATGCCGTGAATGCGCTCAAGAATGGTGATTGTAATATGGCAGTTGCAGGGGGCATATCTGTCCTGATTGACCCCTTGCCGCACATTGCCCTTTCCAAGGTTGGTGTGCTGGCTGAAGATGGCCGCTGCAAAACATTTGATGATCGGGCGAATGGCTATGTCCGTAGTGAAGGGCTGGGGCTGGTCCTGCTTAAGCCGCTGGCTCAGGCTCTTGAGGATGGTGACAATGTGCAGGCGGTCATAAAGGCCTGCCGCATCAACCATGGCGGGCGCTCTTCTGCCATGACGGCGCCAAACGTTGCGGCCCAAAAGGCGCTGCTGAGTGAAACATTTGTAGAGGTGGACGGTGGAATAGGCGGGCTTGGCTATCACGAGTCCCACGGAACAGGCACGCGCCTTGGGGATCCCATTGAGATCACGGCATACGGGCAGGCCGTAGCTGGACAAATTGCAGATGAGGGGTTGTCGCTACTAGATCAGCACATCTCCGTTGGATCGGTCAAGACCAGCATCGGCCATTGTGAAGCGGCGGCTGGGGTGGCGGGTTTCATCAAGGCGATGCTGGCGCTCAAGCACTCCGTCAAACCGCCACTAGTGCATTTTAAAGACCAAAATACCGAGATTTCAACTGCGGGTACTCCACTCACTTTCGAGAGTTCAGCACGGGAATGGCAAGCCTCAATCGGCCCGCAAGGGTTGCCGCGTGCCCGGTGCGCCAGCCTTAGCGCCTTTGGGTTTGGTGGGGTAAACGCCTGCGCTGTGATTGAGGAGGCTCCTCAGTCAAAACTTGGTAAGCCGATCAGGCTGGCTGGCCCTCAACTTTTCTTGCTCAGTGGACGAACGCCGGAACTGTTGCGCAGCTCAGTACAAGACCTGCTCGACTGGCTGCCCGGTGCAGACGGGCGTGCCGCACGTCTGATCGACATAGCCTTCACGCTTCAACAAGGACGGGTGCATGACAAACACCGTCTAGCAGTCGTGGCTGAAACAGCTGAAGATCTGACCAGACAGCTTTCGGCAGCGCTCATGGCAGGTTTGGGGGACCTGAAACATGATAAACACCAGAATGAGGCTTTGCGCCGGGCTCTTGACGTGAATGATTTGCACGCCGCAGCGAAAGCATGGGAGCAGGGCGGCGCGGTGAACTGGCCTGAATGGGCAAGGCAGCTTTGCCCAGATGGCATTCGGATTTCACTGCCCAAAAGCCAATTCTTGCGCAAACGGTATTGGTTGCCGCAGCTTGAACAGACCAAACGGGACGGGCTTACCGGCTGGGCAGAAGCTGATGACCTGAAAGACAACGGTTTAAGACTACGCTTAACCTCGCGCGATGGATTTTACGCGCAACATGTGATCGCAGGTTCTCTGCTGCTTCCAGGTGCCGGGTTTCTATCGGCCATTGAGTTGGCGTGCCACCGCCACAAAACAACGTATGCGCCTGTCCATCTGGAGGATATCACCTTTCGCCAGCCCTTCAGCTTGAAAGAGGCTCCCGCAGCGGACCTTCTTGTCCTTCTTGAAGACGGCGAAGGGGCTACAAACGTAAGTGTGACGGCAAATGATGAGACGCATTCTCTTTGCACCGCCCGACTGAAAGAGGACGCTATGGCATCCCGCAAAAGTGGACTTGCGGAAGCGCGACGAGCCTATGCGAATGTTACGACCGCAGCCCAACGTGAGAAGATCTTCACAGATCTTGGGATCTCGTATGGTCCGCTCTTTCAAGTGATCACAGATATGTGGTGGTCGGGGGATGAAGCTCTGGCAAGGGTTAGCATACCGGACCTGCCCTCCGCTGAACCCGGTTGCGGAGTTTCCATTCCGCTGTTGGATGGGCTCTTCCAGACCATTTTGCTGCATCAGTCCTTTTCTGCCGGTACTGAAGAAACGCGGGTTCCCTTTAATATAAGCACACTTTGCGTTTACTCGCAGCCCGGCACAAATGGTTACGTTCGTGTGCGTCCGGTTCGTGATGCGAGCGGCCAGAGACAGCGCTATGACGCACTGCTTTATGATAAGGAGGGCGCGCTTTCCATTGAAATGCTTGGCGTGCTTGGTCATCAGATACCCGCGCAAAACCCTGCTTCCGACAAGGGGGAAGTTGTCCCCCTTGTTCCGGCTTGGGCATCTATACAAGCCATAAATTCGAGCACACCGGCGAGAATGGCACTGCTGGATTTGTCTGGCTCTTTTGAACCAGATGCGCTGCTGTCTGGGGGTGAGTTTGTCCAGATCACTGCTGAGCTGAGTGAGGCTGCGGCAACGGACTGGCTGAAAAGCGGTGAGGAAAAACTAACTGTCTTGCTAGGGGCTGGTGGCAGGTATGAGGGCGACTTCCTCAAACAAGCGGCTTTATTCCTCAAAGCATGTTTGTCTCAGCCTGTGCCCAACAGCCGTTCTGTACTGTTTGTTGAGCTTGAACGCAGTCTGAAGGATCAATCTGTCATTGAAGGTCTTGCAGCTCTTGGCAAGGCTGTGGAGCTGGAGAACCCGGCCTTTTCTGTCAAAACCTTGCAAGTAGATCCGTTGGCGGCCCCTCAGCTGAATGCGGTTCTGGCTCCTGTGCATGAGTTGAAACACTCCAACAGCTTTCGATTAATGCCGCGAGGTTTGCAACAAAGAGTGTTGCGCTCAGCAGATCTGACCTCAAAGACTAAAGGGATGGTTGAACCGGAAGGAGGCCTTTATCTGGTAACGGGTGGTTTTGGAGCAATTGGGCGCCATTTCGTGTCTAATCTGGCCAAGGCGGGGGCAACGGTGCTGGCCCTTGGCCGCAGTCCGCAAGCCGAAGAAAACCTGACTCGGGAAGAGGCAACAGCCGAGCGCATTCATTACGCACAGGTGGATTGCTCTCATTATGAATCCCTACAGGCTGCAATTTCAAACGCGCGGATGCAGTTCGGTCCTGTGCGCGGGGTGCTGCATTGTGCCGGGATAACTCCGGGCGGTTTGCTGGTGCGCCGTACCTCTGCAGAAATTGCGATGCAGATTGCCGTCAAACTCGATGCTGTGCGTTACCTTGACGAGATAACAGCAGATGACGCACCAAATCTGTTCGCTGCCTTCTCATCCCTCATTGCGCACTCGGGTATTATTGGATGCAGTGATTATGCTCTGGCAAACAGGGCAATGGAGGCCTATGTCGCACAACGCGCCTCCAGCCGTTCTGGACGCAGTTTTTCAATAGCCTGGTCTGCGTGGCCTGAGGGCGGTATGAGCCTGCGTCCTGAGCAAGAAGGACGGATTCGGCGTGAGGGAATTTTGCCGATACCACCACAAGCTGCCATCGCTGCCGCAGAAGCAGTGTTTGCGACGCCTGATCTTACAACAGCTGTGCTCCCTTACGGACATTCTGATCTCATCATCAAACGTTTTACTGAGAATTTCATGACGCAGGACAGGGGCACTTCCTCTGCCGCGAGAGGAGGTATGCAATGATGGATACTGCCATGGTCCGGCGCCAACAGGCTCTTTTGGTCCACATCAATGCCATGAAAGGGATCACGCCGCTGGTCGGAGGCTATTTGAAAGCCTATGCCTTTAAAGACGAGGACATACAAAGCTCGTGGCAGATTGAGTTGCTGAGTGTAACGATAGAGCGTTCAGTTGATGAAATTGTTGCAGAAGTGCTGGAGCGTTGCGGTCCTGCACCCTCTGCAATCGGCTTCAGCACCTATGTCTGGAATATTAAACTGGTGCAAGGGGCGCTGGAGAAACTTCGAAGCATATTGCCGAAGGAGACAGTTTATATTCTGGGTGGTGTTGAGGCTATGAACCGGGCCGAGGAGCTGATTACTCCGGATGATGAAAATATCTTGATCTGCAATGGTGAGGGTGAAATCACGTTCTGCGAGTTGCTTAACGAAATCAACAAAGACAGCCCGGATTTCACGCGTGTTGGCGGGATTAGTTTTTATCAAAATGGGGAGCTGGTTCATACACCTGACCACAAAAGGATCAAGTCTCTCGATGAAATCCCGTCACCGTTTCTGGCGGGGTATTTTGAGCCTCAGGATATGGCGATTGCGTTGTTGGAGACCAATCGTGGTTGTCCCTATCAATGTTCCTATTGTTTTTGGGGCGGTGCTGTTGGGCAAAAGATCAACAGGATCAGCAAAACGCGCATTGAGCAGGAAATTGAGTATCTGGGGCAAAACAACTGCCGCTCAGTTCTGCTGTGCGATGCCAATTTCGGCATATTCCCCAATGATGTGGAACATGCGAAGCAATTCGTAGCGGCCAAAAAGAAATATGGCTTTCCGATGCGGGTCAGATACTCGTCTGCCAAGAACAACCTGGAACGCTCGCTGGAGATCGCTTCAATTCTGGCTGAGGGCGATGTGCTTACCTGCCAGCCAATCTCCTTGCAAACCCTCTCTCCTGTCGCTTTGAAGAAAGCCAATCGTGATAACATAGATCTTCAGACCTACTTTGGTTTGCAAAAGCGCACCAATGAGCTGGGGATCTCGTCGTTTATTGAGATCATATGGCCATTGCCGGGGGAGACCCTTGCCAGTTTTAAAGATGGTTTGGCGCAACTGTGCCGCCGGGGGGCTCAGGCGTTCGCCGTATATCCGTTACTCTGGCTAAACAATGTCGGGTTTCAGGGGCAGGAGCAGGCTCTTGGTGTTCAAACATGGAAAGATGCTGATGAGTCTGGCTCTGGCCGCAATGTTATCGCGACCAAAGAAGTGCCGTTTGATGATTATCTGGACGGGCTGATGTATGCAGCAGCTTTACAGGTACTGCATGACGCGAGAACATTTGACCACACGCTGAGACTGCTTGATGCCCTTGGGTCCGCGTCGATCAGAAGCGTTTGTGACCTTTTTGTCACCTTCATAGATGCCAAGCAGGGAGTTGGCGGGTTTGCTGCCCTTTGGGAAGAAGGCCGTGACCGGTTTCGGGAAACTCGCTCCAACATCACTTGGCCGGGATCGCTGGTTTTTCATGCACTCCATGAAGACCGGGCTGGATTTGACAGTTTACTGCGCGAGTTCGTTTCTGAAAATCGGGCATTGTTCTCCTTTGCACCCGACGCCCCCGATGGCATTGCTGTGTCTCGCCTGATCGATACAACCCTCGATTTTGACCTTCTGGCCCGGCCTTATGTTTATAACAACACGCCCATGCGCAGCGACATGACGTTGAAACATATGATCGTGAAGAATGTCGGCAAGCGGGCTTATGACGCACAGGGGCCGATTGATATCGAAGCCATTCTTCAGTCCATCCAGAACCAGAATGCAACTGGACAAACCGAACCGCTTGGAGAAAGCAACACGGCTTATCGGTTCGATCATTCGATCAACCAAGGGTTCCTGATGGCATCAAAGTCACGGGAGGACCACTTTGACGAATGTCGTCTCTTTGCCACTGAGATCGGAAACTTCAGCCAGACCTGGCAAACTGCAGAAACATCCAACTCTCTTCCAACCCACGAAACCGAAAGAGCATGACCGATGACACTTGTTCACCAGAATGAAATAGACACCTCATCGCTTCTGCTCTGGCAACAGTCGTCTTTTGCGGAAGTCCGCAGCCGGCTGTCTGACGGAACTGAATTTCCATGTCTTTTTGCGCAGAACGCATTCCGGCGGGAAATCGTCAAGATCTCTTTTGTGGAGACCCTAGATGATGTTGGATTGGAAAAAGCCCGCAGTGATTTGCTCGAATATGTCAAACGCTGTGAACATTGGGACGGCAAGGTGAACTCTGCTGAGCCATTACTGATGATTTTCAACCCGGAGAACGTCTCAAGTGACAGTGTTGAAGATTATCACAAGCTAGGCTGGCAGGTTCTCCAGTATTTCCATGACAACGATGACATGCCCTGGCCCGAAGGCACAGCACAGGCCCCCAATAGTCCGTATTGGTCAATGGCGTTTCACGGGCTCCAGTTGTTTGTGAACATGAGCAGCCCCGCCCACCAAGTGCGCAAAAGCAGAAATCTGGGAGCGGCACTCACGCTTGTTATCAATCCGCGCGAGCGGTTCGACATTGTTGCCGGTGAGACAGAAGAGGGCCGCAGAACCCGCGCGAAAATCCGCCGCCGCGTGGAGGTGTATGATGGCTATTCGCATTGCCCCCAGTTGGGCAGCTATGCAGCAGGCGAGATTGAATGGTGGCAATACGGCATCATTGAAGAGAACAGGGACCGCACAGACCGTTGCCCACTGCACCAGCGTGCCGATGCAAAAGACGAACAGGAACCACACCTTGCTGAAGAGGAGCTTGCATGACCTGCCTTATTCTTATCGACTGGCAAAAAGGCTTCAGGCAACTTGATTACTGGGGCAAACGTAATGGACAGGATGCTGATAAGAACGCAGCTCAACTCCTCAAGGCATGGCGGGATAATGCTGGACAGGTAGTTCATATCCGGCATGACTCTGTTGAAGCTGGGTCACCCTTGCGGCCGGAATTACCTGGAAATGAGTTTGAAAACTTTGCGCAGCCTCTGAGGGAGGAAAAGGTTTACTCCAAGTCCGTGAACTCCGGCTTTATTGGCACAACCTTGAACGAAGATTTGCAGCGCGAAGGCATCCGACGCTTGGTTTTGACAGGAGCAACGACGGACCATTGCGTGAACACCACGGCTCGAATGGCTGGAAACCTTGGCTATAAGGTGATTATAGCCAGCGATGCGTGTTTTACATTTGAGCGAAAAGCTCCGACTGGCGAGCAGCTTGATCCGCAGCTGGTTCACAATGTTCATCTGGCTAGTCTGGATCAAGAATTTGCTCAGGTTTTAAAAACCCAGGACATTCTCCAGACTGAATTCCCACATGTCTATAAGGAAACAGCTTTATGACAGCCTCTGATAATGATCACAGAATTTCCGAAAAATCCAGCACCGGTATGAGCCGCACACTCCGCTATCTGCGAGTCTTTCTGGGCGTGTTTACACTGTTTTTCGGGGTTAACCGTATATTTCATTTTCTGCCGGAACCACCTTGGCCCGTTGATGCACAATCCTTTCTGGCCGCTCTTTATGCCAGCGGTTACATGTCCAGCCTCATCACAATGAGTGACATCTTTGTGGGCGCCTTGCTGATCTTGAATCTTGCAGGCCGAGCCGCCCTGATTATGGCTTTGCCGATCTATCTGCACTCCATGTTGTTTCACGTCTTTCTGGCGCCAGAAACTATGTTGTTCGCGCTTATTGGCTTACTGCTGAATATCGGCCTGATTGTGGGATACTTCCCAGCTTACCGCAGTCTTATGAAACCGCTTTAAAAGCTGTGCCAGCCACCCGTTTGCTCATAAGGTGGCTGGCACGTTTATGCACCAACAGATATTCCTGAGTAGGTGGGACAACATCGCTCTATCTCTCCCAACTCAAATGCCAGGTGGTTTTTAAGAGATGTCACGAAGTGATGCGAGGTAGCCTTATGCGGTGTGTTCTCAGAAGAGACCAACGACAAATTGATGCGGGCTGAACTTTCAAACCGGCGCATACACAACCCGAAGTCCACAAAGTCCATCGCCGTTAGAGGATTGGTGAGCGCTATACCAAGGTTAGCAACCGCCATCCGGCAAGCAGCTTCGCTGGAACACACTTCGATATACGATTTAATTTGGGTCCCCTTTGCAGCAAGAACCATCTCAAAGCGTTTTCTGCATGGATCACTGGCATCTTGAAGGACGAGTTCCTGATCTTGCAGGTCTGCAACCGATATAACAGTTTTTCCTGCTAGAGTATGATCCTGACTGAGTACCAAAACTTGATTGACGCTGGCGATGCACTCGCAAAGCACGCTTGCATCAGAAAGCCCGCGTGATGTTAACCCGAAATCGATTTCACGGGTTTGTGTTGCAGTGAGCATGTCCTGACCTTTCAGAGGTTTAAGGATCAAACGGTCTCGGTTGTTCACCAGCTGCATCCGGCGGACGATCTTGGCAAGAAACCCAAGCGCAATGTCTGGAGTATATCCAATGCGCAAGATGCCTTCTTTCTGAGCGCGGAGATCCTCGGCTGCGGTCTGGATTCGTTCAATTCGGATATAACATTCACTCACCACTGTATTGAGTTCGTACGCTTCGCTGGTCGGGCGTAACCGATTGCCATTGCGTTCAAACAAAACAAGCCCTGTTGCCGCCTCAAATTGCTGAAGGGCGCGGCTGATAGATGGTTGAGAGGTATTGAGAGCATCTGCGGCTCCAGACGTGGTACCAACTTCCATAACTGCCGAGAATGCATCTAGTTGTGTCGTTGTGATCTTCAATCAATCCTCCTTTACAATAGCTCTCAGGTGCCCGGACTGCTGATTGCATCATTTGTTTTTTGGGTACAAAGCAGTAAAAGTCTGGCCCCTTCAGACGTAATAACCGCTCGCACAAAATCCCATTGTTAACGGTTTGACCCTTTCTCACGAGTCTGTCACCGCTCGCGAAAAACTGGCTCATATGATCAAACTGTGCGGTACTGGGGAAGCACATGGAAAGCGAGGAGGTTACAACTTCGCGGATGACACACATGAGCGAAGGTGTTTGAACTGCCCTCTGTAACAGCAACGCCTATTGTGGGCGCCCCTGATGCAATTGCTTTTCCCACTATCAAATTAGCCAGGAGGATCGCATTCATTCATATTTGGCAAGCTTCGGATTTCTATTCGTTCGGATGCGAGTTGAAAATTGTATGGTTTGTAAAGATGCAAACTCTTTGAGTTGAAGTCTTTCCGTCTAAATACTCTAGATAGATGAAAGTTATTAAGTATACATATCTAATGATATATTATAGATAATTATCCTAACTCTGCGTGATTATTGCGAAAGTGTGGGATGAATAATAGTAAAGTGAATGCGCGGTTACACCCTTTGTTGAAAGGTCTTAATTTTTTTGCTTCGGCGGCTAAGTTTGAAAGCTTCAAGAGAGCTGCTGACGAGCTTTGTGTAACAGAAAGTACAGTCTCCAAGCAAATCAGGCAGGCTGAGCAATTTTATGGAAAACAATTGTTCCGCCGCGGTCATCGTTGCGTTCAGTTAACGGAAGACGGCAAGCGGCTCTATGACGTTGTGGACCAATTTCTTTATGATCTTTCCAAAATAATGGAAGATCTGGAAAACTCTGGTGCCACTATCCGGTTAAAATCAGTCCCCACGCTCGGAACGCGCTGGCTTTTGACACGTATTGCAGACTTCAACTCGCGGACGTCATCCATTCAGGTTGAGGTCAGTGTCAGTGGACAACCTGTCAGCTTCTCCAGTGAAGACTATGACTGCGGCCTTATATATGGCGATTGTGAGGATCGGTTTGCGACCAGCATCCCTTTGTTTCAGGAGCGAGCTACCCCGTGCTGTACACCTGATATTGCCGCACAGCTGTTCACCCCTGAAGACCTTTATGGCCAGACGCTTTTGCTGAACACGGCAGACGCTTGGGATTGGAAAAAGTGGTTTCGGGAGATGACACTTGTTTGGATGAACCCACAAAATAAGTATGTGTTTGAGTGTGATGATCAGGCGATTAACGCAGCAATCCATGGGCTGGGAGTGGGACTGGTGGATCCGTTGTTTGTCAGAAATGAGCTTGAGTGTGGGGCTCTCGTGTTGCCATTTGGAAAGAAAAGCACAATTGAATTAAGGGTTTGCAATTTGATCTTCCCAAGGCATCGCGCACAGAGAGAAGGCTTTCGGAGATTTAAAGACTGGATGATTAAAGAAACAATCGATATCAGGTGCTGATCTGGCTCCCCACTCATTCCTGTAATTGTACGTGGTGGGGCAAGGCGCTGTTGCACAATTCGAAATTAGCTTGCAGCTTGCCCAATCCCATGCATCTGATCATGCAGAAACCTTCTCGAACGTGGCACGTCCGAGGGCCGTCATTGTGTTGAGAACGGCGACGCCAAGTTTTGCCTCTGTCCTCTGATTGTTCAACTTTCGTGACCTGAGCGTGGTCCCGATCACCTGCTTAAAGCGGCCCATCAAGGTTTCGCTTCGAGACCTTCGGCCATATCCGGTTTGCTTTTGCCAAGACATCTTGCCGTTCTTTTGAAGGGCAAGAATATCCCGGTCGCGAGCAGTGGGAGCGGTCGCAGCCTGTGGGCCGAGGATAGCTGTTTTGGGAGGTGGAATGATGACCTCAATACCTTCAAAACGGTCTGCTAATTTTTGTCTCACAGGCGTCCCATCATAAGCGCCATCACCGAGAAATGTAGCAACTGTATCTTCGATCTGATCCAACAGATCCGGCACAGCGGTTGGATCGGCAACCGTATCCTCAGTCAGTTCAGAACATACGATTTCGCCGGCATTAAGATCAAGGTGAAGTTTGCGCCAAGTTCTGCGCTTTATCCTGGTTCCATGCTTGGTTTCCTGCCATTCTCCGGCACCAAAGATCTTAACGCCTGTACTATCGATTACCAGCTCTACTGGCTCTGAGTTCATTCGCGGTTTGGGATTTGAAAGTTTCAAGCCATCTGCGCGGCGCGACAGGGTTGAAAAGTCAGGAACCGGTAAAACCAACTCCATCAAATGGAACACAGACCTCACAAACCCTTGAGTCTGCCTCAAAGCAAGACCGAATACGACCCGGATCGACGTTGTTGCAGGGATCGTGATTTGAAGCTAATTTACTGAAGTCCTGCCAACATTTCAGATTTATATGCCTTATAAATTCAACGCCTCACGTCGCCATAAATTTGTCAAACCTCGGTTCCGCGTCACGAACTGGAGCGAATACAACGAAAGTTTGCGCCGCCGTGGAGATGTCACAGTTTGGATCAGTGATGCTGTTGCCCATCAGTGGGCAGCAGATCGGCGAACCACGCGGGGCGGACAGGCAAAATATTCTTCACTTGCCATTGAGACTTGCCTGACTGTGCGTGTGGTCTTTGGCCTTGCCCTGCGCCAGACGCAGGGATTTATGCGCTCACTGCTGCAGCTTATGAAGCTGGATCTGGTGGTACCCGATTTTTCAACGCTGTCGCGCCGGGCTGGCAAGCTGGATTTTGAACAGCTAAAGCAGCAGGCTAAATCTGAGCCGGTTCACCTTGTGGTCGACAGCACCGGATTGAAAGTATTCGGGGCCGGAGAGTGGCAGGAAAACAAGCACGGAACGGCAGTCAAGCGCCGATCATGGTGCAAGCTGCACCTGGGTATGAATCTGGACACTGGCGAAATTCTGTGTTCTGACTTGACTGAGGAGCGCGCTGCTGATCCCACGGTGTTGCCGGATCTGCTGGACCAGATCGAGGGGGTGGTTGCTA
>NZ_FOFM01000036.1 GCF_900110875.1 Pseudovibrio axinellae
CTATGCCAATGTGCCAGAGGCGCGACAATCCATTGGGCAATACATCACCTTTTATAACCTGAAGCGCCCACATTCATCACTTGACTGGAATACCCCGGATCAGGCTTACTGCAACCACCCGCAGCACATAAATCAAGCTGCTGCGTAATCGGAGCGAAACCGCTTATAAAACGTGCTCACCTGTCCAAACAAACGGGACCACCTCACCATACACTCATTGTTTTGTATTCCAATTTAGTCATTTATTTCAAAAACTGTGCCGCAGGTCGAAACAAACACACGACCAACATCGTACTTTCCGTCCCCCTTCAAGATGTACTTGATGAAGAAGCCTAGACGACCCCGCAAATTACTTGTTACTTCCTCACGTCCCGTCAGGATTACATTAATTCGGCCTCCAAATTTTTGCATGGTCCATAATTTAACCACGCCGGATGTGGCTTCAGCACTGTTAATCCCATTTTTGCAAGTTTTTACTTTATTAATATCCTTGATATTTTTGATGCTCGACACCTCAATGTGAGCTAAAGCTGGTGCCGGGATACACAGTAGCCCTAGCAGCACGAAGGCAATTTTTCTCATTTTTTTGCTTCCTAACTGATGCCAGTTACTTCGATTTTGGAGTATCTCAATTTGCTCATCGGGCAAATGTGCCTTACCTAGCGCTCGCAGAGCCCTCGAGCTATTAACGATCAGTTTTCTCGCCTCTAGCGATTCCGTCTAATAGGGTGTCAGGCATGCACCGCTATCGATATTTGATGCGGGAAAATAGCAATAGCGGAAGATTGCACAACTACGCAGAAGTTGAATGATATGCCTTGGACTACTGGTCCACATGTTCCCAAACCCAGTTGATTTACCTTGAACACTTTTTTGGGCTCCGTTGCATCTTATGAGTGAAGACACAGATAGCCTTCCCCCAGGCATAATTCAGGCGTGAATTCCAAACAGGCGATTGATGAAGGAGATCTCGGCCTCACCTCCGACAGAGATGATTCAGCCATCAAACTGCCCCTTTTTGAACATCCGCATAACCTCAAAACCCTTAATGGTTGCAGCCGGTGTTCGCATCGTTTGGAAGCCGGGCGCTGGCTTGATAAGCCGTTTGGCTGCAGCAGTGTTACGGCGGGAGCAGAGCAGAAAATCAATGGTTTTGCCATGCTTGTCGATGGCTCGGTAATGGTATCTCTAGTGCCCTTTAACACGCACAAAGGGCCTACTCTTTCCATTGTTTGATCTGGTTCGCGTGCACATCAAAGTCCTGAGCCAATTCGCTCAAGGTCTTCTCTCCGCGAATAGCAGCAAGTGCTACTTTCGCTCTAAAGGCCGGACTATGGTTTCGACGAGGACGTCTGGTCATGGTGGTCTCCTGTTCTTGGCGTCATGCCAGTTTCAGAAGCGAAATCCACTTAGGCAACCTGTCCGATTTTCCCCAGCCAGCTCTCTTCATAGTGGTCCTCAGCTTCCAGGCAATGATGTAACGGGAGTAGTCGTCGAGAACAGTTGAAAGGTAGAACCAGCCCCAACCGATGATCTTGAAATAGGTGAAATCGGTCTGCCATTGCTGGTTTGGAACTGTTGTCTTGTCCTTGAACTCGCCGGCTTCCTTGTTCACCACATAGGCAGGAGATGTAATTAGGTCCTGCGCCTTCAGTAGCCGGTAGACAGAAGCCTCTGAAACAAAGTAATCTTTTGTATCTGTAAACCGAACAGCAAGCTCGCGCGGTGATAGGTCTGGCTCGTCGAGCGCCAGCTCAATGACTTACTCCCTGATCTCTACGCACACCCGTTTTATCTGGATGCGTGATTATATATACTTATAGATACACTGAAGTTATTCAGGGCCAAGTCTCACGCATCTCGTTTTTCTATGCTTGGAGATTATATTTTGTGAGTATTTTGTATAATTACGAACTATCTTATTTAGTGATACATCGTGGAAAACAGAAATATCTCAGATACTGAAATATCTTAGGTGGCTTTTCATCTATAAGTCGTTTGATTGCGCATCGCCAAGTTGACTGAGGTTAGTTCGACTGGAACCGCAACGCGTGATAAACACGTCTTCGTTGGCTTTATTTCACGTGTGTCTAGTTTTTTTGCTGCAATACAGACTTAACAAAACTGCGTATATTGGCATTATGATCTTGCATGAGTTCGACAAGCAGATTGGTCATGTTTGACAATCCATCTAGTCCATGCTCAGCCCTAATCAATTCAACGACCTGCTCAATTTCTTCGCTGCTGTCCACTTCAAAACTTGTATCACTCACGAGTTTTGCAGGGACGAAACGTGTGAGATAATCGGCAAGCCTTTCAGATTTGTCGTAGGCGTTCTTGGCAAACACGTCGACAAAGGTCTTATCGGTATAATGTACAACCGGAGTTTGCTGAGTTAGTGCCTTCAGGATCACACTGCCAGAATCTTGCTCCGCATAGGCGTTGTTGGTGATCACTGCCTGAAATTTTTCAATGACAAAGTGGCGGTTTGAAAGCAACTGGATTGCATCCGCTTTAGCTTGTGAGAAGCCCATCACATCCTTGGTATTTGTCCAAATGCTTGAAGCAGTACTCACGCCCGGTTGCACTGTGGTATGATAAGGCTGAGAAATGTCGCCCACATAGTGCATCCCCCACCCCATGAAACGCCACCCCCAATAATCATGCCCCGTGCGAAACGCATATTCAGACAGCGCTTTGTACATATGCACGCGATAGTCAGGGAAGGTCTCATTTAGAAAAGGGGCTAATGTATAAAGTATGCTCGTTTCGTGATAAAAGGCCATATGAAATGGAGCTTGACTGCTAAACTCCACTGCTGGATTTCCAAAGGCTTGCTGCCCAAAGCCATATAGTTTACCTGCCGGAGTATCGTTGTCTTCAAACAGGCCAATATCAAGCCCATTGTCAGGATCATCATTGGCAGACGCTAAGACATCAAGTGGTGTGACCCTGTCACCACTTTTGACCTCGACAAACCTCATGGTTCTGTAATCACCTAGATTTGAATACACCGCAACTTCAGAGGCCTGCATAAGTCGGCGCCCTTGGGTGTCTTGCCCTGGCAGCAACTTTAGGTAGGGAGCAAGACGTGCGTCAGGATTAATTCGTATTGCGTGAATGAAACTGAGGAGCAAATCTGAGCTCGCTGCGTCAAAAGCGATGGCATCAGGGCGCGGTTTATAATGCGGAAAATGTTCACGTAGCCAGGCCTCATTTTCAGCAAGTAGGGTTTCTAATCCCTGCGCTTCTGCCACCACAAACTCAGCTAAGGTTTCAACGGCCACAGGTGGTTGCTCTGCGACTTCAGGCATCGTCTGCAATACAGGATAGCTGATGAGGTTGTGCTCAGACCAAGCATTGGCGTGACCCACAATAGCCCCGTTCAGTAAAAGCACACTCAGGGTCAGCCTGACCTTTTTGATAAACATAACATCCCCTGATCAGCATAAGTTTATCTACTCAACCAAGACTTAAGCTTTCTGTCAAGCAGGCTCAAATTGCCTGATGCACCAGAAATTCCCAAACAGGGAACGGCTTGGTGACTGAGAATCGAAGGCGCGCGGGGGGGGCACGTGTGGTAAACGCAGTGTCGAGGCTGGGACCTGGCAATAATGCGTTTGCTAATGGTCCCTGTTTTTGCCTGATTATCCGTTGTCCAGCCATGCCTTGAGGTCGGTCACATTGGGCTCAACAAACTCAGCCATGCCACCTGAGAACTCCTTGAAGGCCTCGATGTTAATGTCATTTGTGCCCACAAGCACACTAGCGCCATTTTCGAGGGCTTTTGCGATCAGATCACGGAATCCGCTTCCGCTTGCTTCTTGCTCACCGAATTTGTTCAAAATGAAGAGGTCAAACGGGTCGTTAATGCGCTGTGTGACTTCAGCTGCTGCTTGTGCAAGCGCCGAGGTATCCAATCGGCACCCAAGTGCTTCTTTCCCAAGGGATTGGGTGATCGAAATTTCTGGCCCGTCAGGCAGTACCCGCACTTCCATGTCGCAGCGGTGCCGGTCCTCATTTACTGAGTCAGCCTGCACGATACCGCAAGTGCGTATGCCTTCTTCCCGAAGCATTTCGGAGAGCTCCGTCAGCACCAGCTTTCCTTTTGGCAGGGTGTAAGCGATTCTCATCTTTGGGTTCCTTGCGCTACTCATTATTCGTTATGTGAAAAAACTCATAGCAAATTGAAATAGTTCTAGTTTGATCTAAGCAAGATTAAACATGCGGCGAATGCGCACAACTCTTGCCCAAGGGGTATAGTGGCGCATTCACATCAACAAAGTGTGAGCTGTTTACTTCGCATCGTCGGATCAGGTTTGACGGTGCATTCCAAGGGATACGCAGCCTGCTCTACCCTGCATGTGCCAAATCCTCCTCGTGTACAACTGGTATGCGGCCTGCCGCGTTTAACCCAATGCGGAACGAACCTATTGAGGCATCACCAAACTTCTGTGAAATCACGGGAGCAGGTGATGAGTGGCATCCTAAGGTGACGTCAGACCCGCCTGTCAGCCTAATGGATGTGATTGCTATTGGTGCAGCGCTCTTATCTTCCGGGAAAATTTGTAGCTCTGCAGCATCAAGCAGGTGGTGAGGTTTTTCGGCGGTAACATAGAGTCTGTCTTCTTCGATCCGGCGTAGGATTACAGGCGTCACCACAGAGGATTTGTGGCGTACGAAGGTCGCGATGCTGGTATCAATCAGGACCGATGATTTCTCAAGTCTATAAGGGGCGAAGAGCTCGTCGTAATCACTCGACGGGTAATGACGGCGCAGAAGCTCTAAGTCTTTTGTGCTCAAAAAGGTGGCGCCCTGAATGGGGCCATGCATAAAATGGTCAAGTTGATCTGGTTCCCACCGGTTCCCATCATAGGCCGCGCTAACGCGGTCAACGGCTTGAAAGCACTCCCATCTATGTTCGAGGTAGTACTTATAGACGTTGCGTTGACCAGGCTCGTTTCCATACGCCTTTGCGTAGTCCTCATGCATGGTTGTCAAATCGAGATAGCCGCCAGCCGCTGTCGTGCCATTTACATAATCAAAGGATTCAATCACCTCCTCACTTAACCGTCGAAACAGGAGAACGGCCTCATAGAAGTCCATATGCTTTGGAGTGCACGCCATAACCAGGTCATGAATACCCAAATCCTCGCGGGCGACCTGAAACATATATTTTAAAAGTGCATGAATTAACTCCCCACCTTGAGAGCGATAGTTCGGGTCAATGGTTAAGGAGGATGCTTCGGCTATGCGGCGGTCCCATCTTTGTATAGGGGCAAGCGAGAAGATTTGTTCGACGGGTATTTGCTCCCGTGATTTTATGATGATCGTCGCCGTTGCAATCACCGTTGAACCGTGTTTTGCGATGAGTGTGTAGCACGATGGAAGGATGTAATAAGGGGTGATTCTATACCCGGTTCCACCCTTTTGCATGTACCCGACCTGCGTATAAGAATCGTATAGCAACTTACAGACGTGAGCGAGTTCATCAGTTGTATCTGCAAGTTTGAAGATAACATTTTCGGGCGGCTTATCACGGAGCTTTAGTCTTTTTCTCAATACGGAAAATTTGCGTGATTTTGCCAGCTCTCCGCTGGCGTTAGTGGTGATTGCATTTACCATGTTGAAATACCTTTACTCTATAAAAACAGTTTCGGTAAGAAGAAAACTACATTTTGCCTAAAGTTATCATCCTGCAATAAGTGTATAAGTTTGAATAGATATGAATTTATATTAACGTTAATATTAATAGTTACATTGACGTATACTTACTAATATATATTAATGCTTTCTCTGGTTGCGTTCTAAATTTAATTACAAGCAGAAAATATTTAGGTTGTTGCTCGCTTTTCTATTGAGTGAGCGTGAAAGATCATTTTGGAGGAAGGCATTGACTGTTTTAGCATCAACCCAAGGACACGAGACTTCGCCGCTCGCCGGCTCAGGTTTTTCCTACGACGCAGCTTTTTCGCGCAATATTGGATGGGTTACCGAAGAGGAGCAGCAACTTCTGAGGAAAAAGCGGGTTGCAATTGCAGGCATGGGCGGTGTCGGGGGAATTCATGCCGTGACATTGGCGCGGATGGGTATCGGGGCGTTCAGCGTTGCTGACTTCGATCATTTTGATATTGTGAACTTCAATCGACAGATTGGAGCGAATGTTCAAACCTTACAAAAGCCTAAGGTTTCTGTGATGGCAGAACAGGTCCGCAATATTAATCCAGAGGTCGATCTGCGAACATTCCCAGACGGCGTAACCGATGAAAATGTTGACGCTTTCCTTGAGGGCGTTGATATGTTCGTTGATGGCTTTGATTTCTTCGTGCTTGGAATGCGCCGGAAGGTTTTTGCCCGCTGTCGTGAGTTGGGCATTCCGGCTGTAACTGCGGCCCCCCTCGGTATGGGAACCGCCTATTTATGCTTCACACCAGATGGCATGAGTTTTGAAGACTATTTCCGGTTTGAGGGAGAAAACGAGCTCCATCAGTATTTTAAGTTCTTGCTTGGTCTTGCCCCAAGTGGACTTCACCAGCATTCCCTCGTAGATTCCTCTCGCCTTAACTTAAAAGAGGAGCGCGGGCCTTCAACATCAGCTGGTTGCCAATTGGCAGCCGGGGTGGTTGGTGCACAGGCCATAAAGCTACTTCTTGGCCGAGGGCCATTAAAACCAGCCCCGTGGTACCATCACTTCGATGCCTATGAGGGCAAGTTCGTGACAAAGCGCCTCCCCTCTGGAAATGGCAGTTTCCTCCAAAGGCTTAAGCTCAAGAAGATTATGAAGGAGTTCATCTAGGTACCGAATTGCACTTGATTGCCCAAGTGCGGGAGAGCTTTTCGTGAGATGAGAAGCGGGAGCTGTGTAAGCGTTGCCTTGAGATGTAACCTAAGGAACTTTGAGACAACCTTAGGATGCGCTGGCAAATCTTCGGTTTTCCTGACAGCTTCCTCCCCTTTGCCTGGCTACTAATACTCCTCGATACTTCAGTTAAAAACCATTTGCTGTTGGATCAAACTGGCTGAGGGATAATTCCACTAACATGAGGTAGAAACTCACACAGAACGAAAAGTGTGTCTCTGCTGGTAATCCCGCCATTTATGGAGGAGTTTGGCAGTAGAGTTATGCCGGCAGTTTATGTTTTGTAGCGGTTGTGATGCCGCCGATGGCCATGTTGGGCCGTTCGTTGTTGTATGTCCAGAGCCAGACAACGTAAGGACATGGTGCTCCTTGCTCATATCAAGGACAAGTTTGAAGCCTCAAACCGAGCTTATGGCTCACGGCGCATTGCAGCTGA
>NZ_FOFM01000017.1 GCF_900110875.1 Pseudovibrio axinellae
CAGCTGTTTTAAGTCCTGAGGCTGACCGGAATCCGTCATCGCGAGATAAACATATTCTTGCGATCAAAGACAAAGGGCGCCTTGGCTGGCAAAAGCAAACAGGCTACAATCAGCGCTCCCGAATTGAAACCCAGATGGGACGCTGGAAACAGGCCATCGGCAACAAACTGAAGGCACGCACCTTTAACAATCAGAGGACCGAAACAAAGATTGGCGTTCGCATTCTCAACACAATAACCGAACTCAGCAGGCCCGCGTTCGAAGCAATCTCATGACCTGAATTGACGGGTTTGGGAGTGCTGTAAGCTATTCACGACCCCTGCAACAAGGCCATGCAGGGGTATCGATGACAGACAGCCGAGCAATCAGCTGCGTAGATCTTACTTTTCCCGTTTCTACTCTTCTGCATAACTTGGTAACCGCACCAGGTCCTCACTTCGTTTCATCAGAGTTCCCTCCACTTTTCATAAGCTAGTCCAGAACGTTTTGGTTGACATCAATTGTTTAGCGGCATCCATAAAATGCCCTAGGGAAGTTACCTTGCCCTAGGGCGTCTGACATTCCTTCCCTCTTACAGACTACTTTCCAGATGGTACTTTCCAGTCATCTCACCCTCAGCATTCAGAAATCTCCCGAAAGCAAACGGTTCAATGTCAACGGAAGTTGGCTGGCCTCGTACCAGTTCGTTCAAGACCTGACCGGTTATTGCCGAGGTCAACATGCCGGTGCGGAAATGACCACACGCATTGAAGTACCCTTCGACACCAAGGACTGGCCCAAGTATTGGTAACTCATCGGGTGAACCGGGGCGCAGCCCCGCCCAGCAACGCTTGATGTTCATTTCTTTCAGGGCGGGAATTGACTTCATAGCTCCTTGAGCCAATTGCTTGAGGTACCTGATATCGGTTGTGGTATCGAACCCTCGTTCCTCCGTTGTGGAGCCGATAAGAATTTCGCCATTGTCCTTCTGTGCGATGTAGCAGTCGCTCGTGGTCAAACAGCCGTTAAGCAGCTTCGGCAGCTTTTCGGAGACGACCACCTGTCCTTTGACTGGGAAGACTGGTAATGCATAGCCCGTTGCCCATTTGCAAATCGTTTCCGCCCATGCCCCAGCTGCATTGATCATTACCTTGCAAGGCAAAGTGCCGCTCTCGGTATCTACGGCAGTTATGCGGTTACCTTGACGCTCTACACCAATCACTTTGGTATTCAAGTAAAGCTCTACGCCATTTTGTCGTGCAGCCTCAAGATATCCTTCGTTAAGGCGATAGGGATTGATTTGATGATCACAGTCAAACTCCATTGCGCCAATCGCTTCCTGAGACACATGGGGCTCGCTGGCACGCAGCTCATCCTGATCTAACCAACTAACTTGATTTTTCCGATTTGGAACTGCCGCAGCAATTTGCTCGGCGTAGAGGCGATCGTATTTATCGAACATCACGAACTTCAATCCAGTGCGTTCGAATTTGAAATCGACGCCATGCTTTTCTAATAGCTCTTCATAGAGTGCTGGGTATATTGCATTGGACATCATTGCCATTTCGAAGAAACTCTCTGGCATGATGTGCGGTTTCATTTGCGGGATGTTTGTATCACCTGTTTCCTGCATCTGCTTGGATAGGGTTTTAAAAAGGATTACCCCGCAACCCAGGCCGGTTGACTCGCCCATTGGCCATAAACCGCCCGCAGAGGCGCGCGATGCATTGCCTGGATGTTTATAATCCACAAGGGCAATGTCCAGATCCTTTTGACGGCTGAGAAAATACGCAATTGCAGCGCCAATTACACCGCCGCCACAGATAACAACATCATACCTTTTCATTATTCGCCCTCCATCGCAGCAAAGGGAATTGGGTCAAGCGGAAATCTCGGGCGAACGAGACCTTGATCTTGACTGAAGCCTTCGTGTTTCAGGCGGTCGTAACAATAGGGTGAACAAATTTTTCCCTGACAGTCGCCCATTGTGACGCGTGTTCTCATCTTTAGCGTAATGATGTCACGGGTACCCTGTGCAATGGCTGCATCAATTGCTTGTTTCTCCACTTTTTCGCAACGGCAAATGATTGTGTCGTTCTTGGGCAGAGTGAGTAGACCCATCTTACGATAGCCCGAGCTATCAAAGCCCTGTCTGAAGCGATACTGACGCGCCAGTTTTCGCCGCAATGGAATGAGCTTACGCTCCGCAGCAGAATGGTCTACTTTGCCATGATCGCGTGCAACTGCCAGACCCGCGATTGTTCCCTCAATCATTGCAGCATCAGCACCAGCAATTCTGGCGCTGTCACCAGCACAAAAGACCCCGGTGTTGCTACTGCACTGCCACTCATCCACTTTTGGTATCGTACCGCACATATGGTCGTATTCAACATCAAGACCGATTAGTTGCGCTAACTGAGAGCGTGCCGTAAATCCATATCCTACACCCAGCGTGTCTGTCGAAAGCGTGACAGCTTGTGAGCGATCTGGTGTCCATTCATAATCATAGGGAGCGACGGTAGCTTCACTCACTTGATTATTGCCTGTTGCTTCAACCAAACCCCAACCATAATGAATTGGGATATCCTTCTTTTTCAGGTACCACATCATTGATAAACCGTTCAGCGCTTGCTGTGGGCGGTTTAACAATGCCAAGGCCTCTTTCGCGATATCGCTGAATTTAGCTGCCTCATAAACACCGAGGACGTCGCACCCGGCTTTACTTAATTGGCACGCCACAAGCACGAGCAGGGGCCCAGTTCCGGCTATGACCACTTTGTAACCCGGTCTCACGAGCCCACTCTTCAGCTGTAATTGAAGGCCACCGAGCAGCATAACGCCCGGAAGATGCCACCCGGGAAACGGAACGCTACGCTCCTGACATCCCGTTGCTAGAATGAGTTGATCATATTCCACAATGGAGAGTTCATTGTTTCTGGAGATCAGCAGGCTATTTGTGCTCAAAGGCCCCAAAACGCGTATTTGGGTTTGAAGATCTATGAAAGAAGAGTGGGTTTGATATGCTTGCTTGAGCTTGTCCATAGATGCAACGAGCTTTTCATCCAAGTGCGGCATGTCGGGTGTTTTACGCCAGGGGCCCCTATAGATAACCCCGCCTTGTTTCGGCGCTTCATCAAATACGGTTGTTTGGATGCCGTGTTTGGCCAGCTCAACTGCGGCAGAGGAACCAGCAGGGCCTGCTCCGACAATTACGACATTATCGGTCATGTTTTTCCTCCTGTTCCAAAACCATGTTCCGTTGAGTCTGGATGCGCATACCTGGCCTTACGATTGTTTGGCAGGCACGCTGTTTGTGCTTGCCGTCAATATGCAATAAGCAACAGTGACACACTCCCATTCCGCAGTAAGCCCCGGATAGGGTGCCATAATCGCTTTTCATTAATTGGCGAATGTCTGAGGCGAGCAGAGCACTAAGCACGTTTTCTCCCTCAAGCGCGGGAAACGACACGCCATCAACGTTGATCGTAAAAGGCCGGTCGACTATTTCTGTAATATCTTGTTTTCTTTTAACCGCCGGAATTGCAACCGGGATGTTGTCCTTAAATGCTTCGCCCGCGCGAAGAGGAACCGCATTGCAAGTTTTTTGAAATTCCTTTGTCATACCTTCATACCTTCATACCTTTTGAGGTAGATCCACACTCCCCCCAAATGGGCAAGCAGAGTCATTTCGGCGTATGGCATGCTTTTAAGCACTACCAACAATCCCAAACTCTCCGGCATCCCGCCGCCTTTTAGGCAGAGTGACAGCCATAATTTTGGACGGAGCTATCTTCTGCGATGAGAACGAAGTGGTGCGATGGAGTTGTTATGAGCTCCAAGGCATAGTTTATTAGCGACTAGAGAATGGGAGGGCGTAAGGGAGTATCTTGAAGTAAACTGGGAGGCTGAGGGGGCGTAAAACGCCCTCTAATTTTCGACCGCACCGGTGCTAATGGCGCCGAATAATAGCCAATAAAACAGCACGATTTGGTACAATTTGTAGAAGCAAGAGAAGAGTCACGTCTATCTTCAAGACAAAGGTCTGGAACACTCTTTATGACCAGATAGTTAGTCGTTGTTTTATATGTAGAGACGCCTGAGAGATAGGTACTATTATCGAAGTCGTGATACACGGAAGCGCTAGCAAAACTATGCATAGCTGAAATTGGCACAATGATAAATAATAGAAAGATTCTCTTCATAAGCGTTACTATCAGCTCATTTAAAGCACATCAATAGTAATATTGTTCACAAAAATGACATTTTACACTATCCTTAAATTTATTAACTTATAAGAGTCAGATTAATATCTAAATAATTCAATATTAACGCCGCTTACTAAGCGCTTCTGTAAGAACCTAAAGCTAAATCCAGCTCATGAATCAATCTTCTACTTACTCTTCTTATAAATGACGTACAGTATCGTTTCAGCAAGTTTCTTGACTTCGCTGGTCTTGACCTGACGGGCTATGTCCTCGGCAAGGCGCTTTTTTTTTGCTCCCAGGTATTGGGATGTGCGGCTGAGAGGAACGAAAAAGTACCACAAGGCAATTTTTTCTCCAGACAGCGATAAATTGTTGCCGGATGCACGCCAAATGTCCTTGCCACAGCACTGATTGATTTGCCCTGATGAACGAGGTCTCGGGCAATTTCTTTTTACTCCGGGCGCATCTTTTGTGGCCTGCCAAATGCCACGCCGCGGGCTTTGGCTGCCTCGCGTCCCTCTTGGGTTCGACTTAAAATCAGGGTGCGTTCGAACTCGGCAACACCGCCTTCCGGCACCACGAAAAATAGGCTTGCCCGCAATCGAATTATGGACTTGGCCCAAGCCCGAAAAATCGATGCTATTCTTGTGACTGAACTCTCTCGGTGGGGACGCTCTACTCAAGACTTATTGGATACTTTGAATAGGCTGGCTGGTTGGAAAGTCACCGTTATTGCCATGAACGGCATGACGTTTGAGCTCGATACTCCCCACGGACGCATGATGGCAACCATGCTCGCCGGTGTAGCTCAATTTGAGCGTGATATGCTCAGCGAACGGGTAAAATCCGGCCTTGCAGCTGCAAAGGCACGTGGCATAAAACTGGGGCGCCAGAAAGGGGACCGGCCAAAGTCAGATAGACTGGCTCCCAAGGTGATCGATGCCATAGAGAATGGTAAAAGCTACAGATGGATAGCCCGTGATTGGGTTCGTTCCAACAAAGGTACCAAAAGCCCCATAAATCAGAGAGAGGACCTTTTGTTCTGAAAACGGGTTTTCAGCGCAGAAGGGGCCAGAACAAGTTTTGCTCGCAGGCGTACGCTAAGCAATTTATCTTTTATAGTCAGTAAGGTGCCTAATATGTCCGTTTACGGATAGGGATAAATTACTTGGCCATAAAATAGGTAGATATCCTTTTGAACATTCCAACGTTCTCTGTTTGTCTGTCTTACCGTACGATTTTTGACAGATCTTGTCCTTGCCCCATCTCAAAAGCGACATAGACCAGATAAAATTATAGATCGCCAACGCTCAGGCTACGTAATTTTACTCCATATAAAATAACCCATGAAAATTAGTAGGAGGAAAGTTAGTTGAGGATTCTTCTGAGTTAATATTGATCTTTGTAATTATACGATTAATCATAAGTAACGATGATTCGATTATAACTAATATTACTCTTACTGTACGTGATCGTAGTATTGTTATTTATTTGCCGTGATATTTACATAGGGAATTCGATATGAGCAATTTGGGTTCTTATACATTTTCTTCGACATCATATAAGTCCACTTTAAACGCCAGCAGCGTGCTGGGGTCAGTTTCAAGTGTGACTTTAGATATGGTAGAAGTTACGACTGATGAAGCCACCGGCTATCAGAGGACGAACCTTTCCGCGAGTAGCCCGTCCGAGCCGCCGGATAGTGATGCTGTTTTGACGGGAAGCCTGTCGACAAAATGGAATGACGGTGATCGACCCGTTACGTTTTTGGTCGCTTGTAATAATAAATATCCAATCGGCGGATTTATCACGCTTGTAAGTGATGAAAGTCCTCCCACGATAAAGCTCGGTCCCGTTAAAGTTACTCAGCAAAACTTCATCACAAGCACAACTGTCGACTTAGCCGGTGACTACACCGGAACTTTATTGCTGAAGCTCTCTTTTGACCCTTCTGCCATGCCGGAAAGTGGCGCGTCCATATCTGTGAGCCCTTCTGTCCCCAAGGAAAACTCCGAAGATAAATCGCCACCACAGATGGTCCGGATCGGTGAGCAGACATTGACATTTTAAGAAGCATTTCAACGGAGAGTTTAATTATGGCAACTTGGGATGACGTATATTTTCGAAATAGCCTTGACGATGATCAGGGAACCTATCCGGTCAACGGCAGTTCGAGCTGTCCGGACATAATACCATGGGGGCCGGAACCCCTTGCAAATCCAGGGACGTATCTTAGCGAAAACTATGATCAAACCTGGAACAGGGCCTTGACGCCCGGGATTAGAAACTATGTGTATTTACGTGCAAAGAACTTGAAGAATGCCGCTCAAAGCGGGCATGTAAACCTTTACTACTCCAAAGCCTCATTGCTCATGTATCCATCTTTTTGGACTGAAAATGTTCTGGCCAACGAGAGTGGTGATCAAGATATCAAGTTCACGAATTTGGCGTCAGATGGAATATTTGTGACCGAAGAGCCTTATATCTGGACACCGGATGCAATTCAAAATGATCACTACTGCATGGTGTCCCGTGTTGTAACTCCTGATAATCCCAACCCGTTGCCAACAGAATCCAGCATCAATGATGTTGGGGGACTGAGAAATTATGTCGGTCAAAATCCAAATGTAGGTTGGCGCAATATTGCTTTGGGTGACGGCGCTGGTATCATTGAAAAGGTCTTGAACTTTTCTCAAGGCACAACTGAAGATCAAACCTATGTGCAGATCAGCGTAACCGGTGCACCAGGCGGTTCGGAAGTAGCGTTCAGCACATCAAAGCAGGGTCCAAACCCACCTTTAGTCCTTCAAAAAACAACGGTTCCAGACAATCAACCAAACTTTCAAGCAGGCCTTCAAAGCTTGGTTCCTGCTAATTTTAATGCGGATATTGTCTATCAATACTATTCAAACGGTAAGCCACCTACTGGCGACTTTAAATTGGAACTTACCTATTTCACATTTACGACACCCTCCAATTCGCACCAAGACGTTTATAACCGGTCAATGGATATCCGGCGTTTATCCTTAGCCGGTCATGAAATTGATGCACTGCGTGCGTGGTTCGGGTCTGATGTGCCCCGGGCATACGTTCTTGGCCGCCATACGACGCTGGACAGCAAGGTCGGGCGGGTTGCCAACGCCTGCTGCTAATTGAACGAGAGAGGGTTGAGGGCCTTTATAGCCCTCAACCCTGCCATTATTAAACATTATTTGGCCTGTCCAAATCGCTGAAACTCACCAGAGCTCAAGCGGTCTGGCTGGGCATGCGCAATCGTACTCTTCGCAGAAGTTTAAGGAGTGTGTCCTATGGTACAACGTCAATTTAAAGATGTACGCTTGATCACGTGTCAAGGAACCGTGGTGGCTCTCGCCCGCACCACAACTCAAACGCACTGTGATAGCTTGTGGTACAATATTCTCGATCTTGATATCGATTCCAGCAGTGATGCTTTAGACTGGTCCGGGTTTACCGAATTGGCGTTTCCAACGTGGTTGCGACCAGCGGGCATGGCGCTTGTTGATGCTGAACTGGATATGATTCCGGGTCTGCAGACTGCCGATGCACCTTTTGCTGCTTGGGCAGATAACGAGTTTATCTATATATTTCGGCAAAGCACGACGAACACTTTATGGTTTAACCGTTTTCGGCTGACACGGGACAAGCCCAATGACCAAGGAGAAGCGCCGCTTATCTTAACGCCCGCTTCAGAAGTCCGCTTTCGGGAAACCGGACGATATGCCTATGCCGACAGTACACGCGATCCGCAAAGCAGTTTGAATGCTGACGGAGCGCCCTACATTGAGCCGACCTACGACCTCTCGTTTGTGTCAGGTCTGGAGGAGGGACGGTTTACGGTTACTGCAACCTCATCGCCCTCAATAGGTGGACGGATCTGGCATATATTCACGACAACAGCCAGCTCGGGGACAATCAAGCTCTATGCAATTCCATCTACGGATGCGGCTATTTTTGACCTGTCAGGCACTACGATCAATAGTGACTATACGATTTCACCCACGAACACGATAGAGTTGCAAGATGAAGCGGGGAACGCCTTGAGTGCAACAGCCGGTCCGGCAACGGTTCTTTATGCACGGCGCGAACGCCATGTCACCGCCACCGGCGAATCCGAGCTAAACCGTGAACTTCGTGTTCTGTTTGCACAGCCGGTGGTTTCAGATGCCAAAAATGCGGGTACAGCCCTTCTGGATTTCGGTGTTGCGGCACAAGGTACTTTAGCCCGGCCAAAATCGACGCTTATGCTGCCGCCGCTGGCGCAGGCGAACTACTGTCTGGCATTTAAATCCGGTACGGATGTTACGCTGCCAAACTCGAACGACAGTTTAAATGTTACCGGCGGGTATAAAATCGATATCTGGCTTCGGCCAACCAGAAACCTTCCCAATCGGGTTCAGGTGGTTGGGGATGACAAGTCGGATAAGACACGCGGCCCCTATCTGGATCTGGTTGAAGGCGGGCGGGTTGCAATAGGCTTTGGAACCGGAAGCGCTACGGTTGAGGCCATTACCACCGATCTGGTGACACCTGTGAATACGTGGACGCATGTTGTGGCAGAGTTTGTGGCGGACGGTTCTGGTGGAACTTTTTCAGTTTTAATCAATGAGGACGCCGTGGATGTGGCAGGGGCGAGCGCTGCGTCATCGCCAAACGGACCAATTACACGCATTGCCAGACAAACTGGCGGGTATATTGGGGAATTGGACCAATTGGAGATCTCCATTGATGGCGATATTGCCGGAACATGGCCGCTGGATGCTGTTGACTATAATGCTGATCCACCTACGACACCGGACACGCATACTGGCAATGCAAACCCTGGAACCGTCCGCGGTGCAACATTGGTTGCAGCCGCAACACCGCTTCAAACAGGCAGTGGGGGGCATATTGATGTTGATAGTAACGGTCTTACGGTCGAATTCGGCTTAGCCGATTTTCTGTTGAGCGGACAAACGCCTTCACTTCTATCGGGTTCGGATGGATACCTTCACCTGTACCAAAGAGGTGAGGATAGTGTTTTCGAGGTTGCTCATTTCAGCACTTCTACAGCACGCGCATCCTTCCAGTCTGACTGGAAGGCGAATGCAACTTCCGAAGGGGGGGAGAAGCAAACAGGTATGGTCTCCTATGTCTCCAGACGCACGGGAACCATGATGAATGCCGCGACAACGACTGTCTCAGCAGCCTCTTCCGGTGATGCGGGCTTGTGCGATGTCATATTTGAAAGCACAACCGGTGGGGCCAAAGAAACATGGACGGGTGTTCCACGTCGGGCCGACGCCTTTGTTGCCGCACTAAACGGAAATGCAGTTGCCCAACCAACCAACTCAGAAATTGGAGCGGGCGGGACCATCTTCTTCGACTATGACGGGATTTTCCCTCAGGTGAGACTGCCAGTGGGGGAGGCCTTCTGGGAGGCCGTCTTGGTTCTGATCAGCCTGTTTCCCGAGAGTTGCCCACTAACGAAGGTGGATATCACCGAAAATGGCGGAGTGCTGGATCTTATACTCACCTATCAGCCAATGCTGTGGGACAACTCACCACCGGTGCCTTTTTCCCAAAAATGGGCAGGAGTTCCGGCAACTTCCCAAAAGTTACTCTCTGTACTTTCTGGCGTATCGGAGACCTATGACTACACTCCCACGGACAGTTACGGGGATTCCGGTGACCAGAGTATTTGGCAATTGAACCCACCGGGTAATGGGCTGGACAGTCCCAGCCTGCTCTTTCTTGGCAAGGCGGGCGTGTCTGATGTGAGCTTTAAGGTTTCAAAGGCTGCAAAAGCCGACCAAGCGAATATTACATGGGGCGCTAAAATCGGCAATGACGACAAATCAGCCAGTTTCAAGGATGTTCCCCGCGACCTGGCGAGTGTCGTTGATGTCTTGAACGGCACATCTTCTTCCTATGACTATTCCAATCTGTCTTCTGGAGATCGTCAGACGTTAAACGAAAACCTTATGGTGCTGGCGTCCGGCCCAACTGCAACACTTTCCGACATGCCGGAGACCTCTCTTCTAAAAGCTGACATGCTTGGCGGAGCCGCCATGCTGCGCATAATTCAATCTGGTGGCGAACAGCGCGATTTGGCCGTCAGCGCACCTGTTTCCAAGGCGGCCTCAGTTCTACAATCTGCCCATCTTGAAGGCGTCGGTACCCAAGGCAGTTCATCAAACCCGCTACGCCGGGGATCAACGCTGTTTGGAATTTCTGCTTCGCAAGCAAGCAATGGCGCGGTTCCCATCGTTCAGGATACGGCGCACCAGACTGGCGGAACTGCCAACCTGTCTATCCAAGGGACAAATGGCGGATGGATAAGAATAGCACCCCCTTTTGCTTTGAATATTTCGGCATCCACAACGACGGTAACATGGGACATGTCGGCGCCTCTTGCCCCCGTACTGGCACCTCCGGGAGACTTTTCGCTGGAGGGATGGCTGAAACAGCCTCTAACACAAGCGCCGATAACCAGTAATATTGACCGCGTAATCACTTACCAGCGCACTGGTACTCCGGAGTTCCCCACCCGTGTCTTCAAATGGATGGTTGGGACAAGGCCCTCGGCTACTTTAAAGCTCACGCCAACGACCCGCATCTATCAAGGGATCACCATGGCGCAGGGTGCAGGTACAATGGAATGGCGTATCGGTGTGCTTGGTGGATATACCGGATATATCGGCAGCATGAATGTCATCGGTGCCTCTACGGTTGTTTTTAAGGTCCGGTTGAATTCTGATAATACAATCGAGGTTCTGGATTCGGGTGGTACAGCCGTCGCAAGCTGGCCCACCGCGCTGGCGCCAAGTGAGTGGCACTATGTTTCCCTCGCATTTACAACAGATAATGGCACAATGTCCTTGCGCCTCTCGGTCGATGGGGGGGCTCAAGTTGCGGGCACGATCTCAAACCTTGAGAGTGATATCAGGCTTGGGCAGTGCTTCTTTGGGGATACGAGTCAGGGCCAAAATGCGGTCTACATCAATGAAGGGTCCATTTGGCGCCGCGCTTTGACCAACGAGGAGATGATTGAATCTGCAACCCGACCACTTTCCAACAGCTCCCCTGATTTGGGTGCAAGGTACCTGTTTACAGAGGGGAGTGGTTTAAAAATTGCCAATGTTTCAAGCGGCGGCGACACCTTGAATGTTTCCATTCAAGGTGAAAGCAATCCAAGTTGGCAAGCTGGTAAGGGTCTTTATCGGTTGCCAATGGCAGGAGTTGCGGAGCGGGCAATGCTGGCCTCTAGCTCGCCTTTGCTTGGTTGGTCACAATTTGCGTTAACATATTCAATCGGCAATGCGTTACAGACCCAAGATGGGTGGTGGGCCGAGGCTGGTACATCCAGTGCACTGAGCCCCGGAGCGGAATTAAGTTTGGAGACATGGGTAAATCCGTCCGTGAACAATGCCAATCCACAAGGACTTATCGCCCGTCAGGGCTCCTATATTCTGCGGCGGGAAGCCAACGGAACAATTACCTTCGAAGTTTCGACAAATCTGGGAAGTTTTCAGGTCTCGACCAGTCCGGACAGCAGTGGCATTGCACCGGCCAGCACCGCAACATACATTGCGGCCACGGCTTATACAGCGGTTGTCAATCCAACGACAGACCTGCAAGGCGAGCAAAAGATCCAGTATCAGCTGATCTTAAAGATTTATCTGAATGGCGAACTTGCTCAAGCCTATGAAAAGTCTGACTTCGATGACAGCATTACATTGTCCTCATCTGAAAACATCTTTTACATGGGGCGGGATGAAACCGGCGCACAGCCGTTTGACGGGTGGATAGCTCAAGTCCGCGTCTGGCAAACAGCGATGTCTGCCGGCCTCGTCGCCAATGCCTATGCAAGCCGCTGGATTCCCGATGGCCAAACGGGGATGGTGTCATTTTGGTCTTTTGAAGAGATGAGCGGCAAAACGGCTCAAGATCAGGAAAAAGTGGCCAATGCGAAGCTCACCAGCAATGAAATGTGGCTGTATCAGAACGATACGGGCCGCATATCGCTCTACGTCAATGGTGAAGCCTCTGCGCTCAGCGAAATATCCATCAAATCAATGGGAGGATATGGTGCGGACGATCAGTTCGTCGTGTCGAATGCGAACCTGGCGGCATCAGTACCTTACGCAGGGTTTTCGGGTTACATTGATGACCTGCGATTATGGAGTGTGGAGCTGACGGAAGAGCAGATCAGTGACAGCATGTTCCGGCTTCTTACGGGGGCGGAGACTAATCTGGAGGGCTACTGGAAGTTCGACAATGGATCTGGTTCTGTCATTACTGACTTTACGGGGAGAGGAAACACAGGAACCGTGACAGGGAGCCTTAGTGGAGTTTGGTCTGCCCAAGGTGCTCCGGTCAGTAATGAAGCCCCTGCGGTTTTAAATGTGCTTGGCGGCGTGGAAAACCGGCTGAACCGAAATATCAGTGGTCCCCCAACTGCCGTGGAATACAGCGATTTGCAACGGGATTCTTCTGGAAACCTGTTCAGCGTTATGAAGCGGGCCTATATGGCCCCCACCAGCGGCTTTGAACCCAATGGGCTCCTGACCGTCAGCGGCTTTAAAGTGGGAGATCTGGATACTGTCCATGTGGGTCAGGTCCAAACCCGCCCGAGTTTGATAGGCTTCATAGAAGGCGCGCCTCCTATTCCCTCAGAAAATCAAACCAGTCCCTATTACCTGACAGTTGGAACCTATTTCAAATATGTTGGTATTACCAAGGTTGCTCTTACACAAACGTCGGGGGTCGCCTATGGATTCTCAGCCAACGAAAGTCAGGATTATGCTTTCAAGATCGAGCCTAAACTAGGGCCCGCATTTGAAAGTGTTGCGGGTACTTCTGCCGGTATTGGCGCCGAGGTTCAGGTTGAACCTGTCAAGATCAAGTCCAAAATCACCTTCAGCGATGCTTTTTCATTCAAATGGGGCTCCAGTGAGAACGCAGGCCTGTCAATCGGCTCCATGGGCACGTTTTCTGACAGTCTGGCGCCTGCTGGAGTGTGGGAGGCCGAGGGGGAGGTGTTCAATCAAACAACAGGCAGGCGTTTCATCACTGATAGTGTTGGATATGCGCTCGTTAAATCCCTGACGGCGGACTTGTATTCCAGCCAACTCAAAGGAACCGACACGACGGTGAAGTTGACCGTTGTTCCCTCTGAGGACATCCCACCCGATGTCAATCTCATAGATTTTCCACTGAATCCGGCCTATATTCAGACAGGCTCACTGGATGGTAAAATCGGGTTAAAGGAGCTGCCGGAGAACACGCCAAGTTTCTTCAGACCGGTTGAGGCCTATGCGCTCAAACGAGAAGCGGAAAGAATTGAAGCCGAGGCCCAGACTTACTACGATTCCTTTGATGTTAGCACTTACCGCGCAAGCCGCTTTGCAAGCGAAACGGGGTTGGAGCGATTTAAAAATGACGCTGTTTCAGATGATCCGTCCTACAACTGGACGAGCGACGTTAATAAACGCTCGATCGTCAATACATATGTCTGGACTGCAGGAGGGGGGTATCACAGTGAGGAAACCCAACTGGCCAATACCTATTCCGAGAACTATGCGGGATTAACCGAGACGGCAGGCCAGATAAAACTGGGGTTCGAGTTTGAAGCCCCCGGTGTGCATGGCGGTGCGGACGCGACCTTCGATACTTCGGTAACGGTGACTGCGGAAAAATCCCGCGCTCGGGATCGCGGATTTGCCCTGTCTGCCTCTGTGGACGCGGATGGCTGGCTCAACAAACCTATCGTTCAAAACGAGACCTTTGCCGGTTATGAGACAAATGCAGCTCCCGGAAAAGTCGATAGCTATCGTTTCATGTCCATGTATCTTCCGCCCAGCCATGATGCTTTTAATATGTTCTTTGCGCAAGTGGTGGATCCTGTCTGGCTGGCTCTGTCAAATAGTCCGAATGCTGCGGCATTACGGGAGACGAGTATCGCAGAAAACGGATGCTGGCGCGTTCTTTACCGAACGACTTTTGTCTCCAGAATACCCCCTAGTTTTCAAACCGCCCCGACCACTGAGGACAGTCCGGACATAAACCCACCCCCGCGCGTCGCAGCGGTGAATTGGCTGACTGATATCGTAGAAGGCGAGTTAAAGGCCGCAGGTCACGATAAAAATCCAACTCCCGAACAGATCGGAACGGCTTTACAATTGGCGTTGGGAACAGGACCGTCCGAGACTGGAGTGCTTGGAACACTGATCCCATGGTGGCCGGCTTTTCTCACGGCTTCAGAGGACCTGCAAAATGAGGCATCTTTGATGAATTACGTTATCCGAACAGATGCATTGAATTGGATGAATAGTCGTTGGCTTGCAATAGAAGCGGAAACTGGTGCGACTTTGACAATGTCAAAACTCGTACCACAACTTAATCCGGTCGACTGATTAAGCATTACGCTCTGATCGATGCGGAACAACTGAAAGGGGTGCCCGCTACATGAGCTGCGACTCCTGCCTGAATTTAGGGTAAAGGATCGCGCTCAAGATGCCAGCATCTTTTCCCGGAAGACTTCAACCGGCGTCTTCCAGCCAAGGCCCTTTCGGGGCGTATTGTTGAAGCGGTCACTGATCCTTTTCAAGTCTGGTTCAACAACCTGGCGCATATCCAGTATGCGTGGCAACCATCGCCTTGCACGGCGGTTTGTGTTCTCGAAGGTTGGGTCCGTCCCCGCAAAAGTACTGAATGCGAAATAGGATTTCAGCCAAGGCATTGAAGTCTGTTGCTGATTTGAGTTTTTCTCCCCCATCGGTGGTCTGGGTTCATGGTCTGGTTTTCAGGGGAAGGATGCCGAAGTTGTCTGCGAGCTTTTTATCGGAGAAATCGTATTCTCCAAGCATGTTGATGTGCGCCCACGACTGCGGCGAGTGGGCCTTGATGATTTTCATCATTTCGGCACGAGTTTCGGGATCGGCTGCCTGTAGTTTCGTTTCGAGATAGAGATAGTTCCAGCAGATTATGGCGTTCTTGATCAGTCGGTTGCAGGCTTCTGCCACCTGCTGGTCTTCCTGCAGGGCGAAGATGAACTCGCGCGGGCTGCCAACTGCCACCGCCCGGGTAAAGCGGTTGGCCAGTTCGACCTTGTTGAGCATGGCCTCGATATCCATTCGCAGACCGACACGATCGATGTAGCGCAGGATGAACAGGGTTTTGATGATGCGGCCGAACGTCTTGAGCGCCGTGTAGAGACTGTTCTGCCTGGAGTAGGAATTGAGCCGCCGGAAAATGTCCGAGGCCGTCGTTTCCTTGAGTTTGATGATAACCATGAGCCGCAGGATTTCCTCCCAGTGGCTGCGGATAACGTCTTCGTCGACATATTTATCCGGTTGCACTGCCCAGGTTTTCTGGTTTTCATGGGACATTGACTTGAAGCCGTAGAGGGGGGCCGTTCCAGTATGGGGCGGAATGACACTCTAAGGTTCAATCAGGGTTTCTTAGACCATCGATATTCCCCTGTGAGCAGTATATGTGCCCATCCTAGCGGAGAGACATGCGCCAAGTGTTCAGGTTGAACAGGCAATCTCGCACGCTTCCGGCTACTGACGGCCTCTCCCAGACGAGCAGTGGTCCAATAAATGACGATGGCAGTGAGCAGATTTAGACCAGCTATACGGTAGTGCTGACCTTCTGTCGTGCGGTCTCCGATTTCACCCTGACGCCCAATACGCAGAGCGTTTTTCAAAGCATGATGAGACTCCCCTTTGTTCAATCCTATCTGGGCACGGCGCTGCAAATCTGCATCCAAAATCCAGTCGATCATGAACAAGGTACGCTCGATGCGACCAATTTCACGTAATGCTGCGGCTAAGTCATTTTGGCGAGGGTAAGAAGCCAGTTTACGCAAGATCTGACTAGGGGCTACCGTTCCCGCCGCCATTGTAGCTGCAATCCACAAGATGACTGGCCAGTTTGTCGTAATTAGTTTTTCTTTGACCTTGCCGCCGATTAAACCGCGAAGTTCTCTCGGAGTAGCTTTGGGATTAAATACGTAGAACCGCTTGGATGGTAAGTCTCTGATCCGAGGGAGGAATTGGTAACCCAGTATCGAAGTGACGGCGAATACATGATCAGTGAACCCACCGGTGTCGGCATATTGTTCACGGATGCGCTGCCCTGTGTCATTCATCAGTAAACCATCCATAATGTACGGAGCCTCGTTGACTGTCGCCGGAATGGTCTGGATGGCAAAAGGGGCGAATTGGTCGGAGACGTGAGTATACGCTTTCAACCCCGGTTCGGTGCCGTATTTTGCGTTGATCAAGTTCATAGCCTCTCCTTGCCGCGTTGTGGGAAAGAATTGGCCATCGCTAGAAGCGGTAGTGCCCAATCCCCAGAACGCAGACATTGGAAGTTGAGCCTGAGCTGCAACCACCATGGCCAAAGCATCGTTCATTGCTTCGCTTTCGATATGCCACCGGGAAAGGCGCATCAGTTCCCAATATTCATGCGTGTTAGTTGCTTCAGCCATTTTACTAAGACCAAGGTTTATTCCTTCGGCCAACAGCACGTTCAACAGTCCTAATTTATCCTTGCAAGGAGCGCCCGTGCGCAAATGAGTAAAGGCTCCAGAGAAGCCTGTGGCGGCATCAACCTCCAACAAAATGTCAGTAATCCGCGTATCAGGAATACGTCTGTAAAGGTCGAGGAGCAGGTCTTCAGCTTCATTCGATGGATTGGCACTTAGTCGGCTGACATTCAGAACACCATTCTCAATACTACCTGAAGGAATTGTTCCAGAGCGGGCGGCTTTTGCTAATCGCCTCAGCCCAATGCTTAACCGCGCTTGCCGATCAGCAATCCAACTTTCAGGTGTGAAGGGCACGGCCAACCGAGCATTGGCGGTAACGGCCTCGGCCGGGATAAGGATTTGCTTCAAGTCAGCATAGCGGCGGGAGTGCCTTAACCAGATATCGCCGGATCGGAAGGCATCTCGCAGATAAAACAAAACCGACACCTCCCAAAGACGGTTATCATCAATGGGCTGGGCTTTAAGGTACCGGTGCCATTTCGATGTTTTGCGCAGGAAAGCAGTAGGCCGGCGCTTATGGTCTACGCCATCGCGCACCAAATTTGCTGCTTGCAACAGTGGCTCAGCAACGGATGCACCCTGAATTTCCAACACTCGTAACATCCGCGGAGCGTATCGCCGAAACCGGTTATAGCCTTTGATGACGTGGACCAATGGATCCGCCGACAATGTGTTAGTCAGGCGAGAGGCAGAGCTTACCAGAGCGCGTAACCCATCCCAGCCAAGATGTTCCGAAACGACCTTCTCGAGGTGAACAGCATCCTCATGTGCCTCCAGCAATGCTCCGCCGAGATCGACAAACGACTGCAAGGCGGAATTCACGGTTGTTTTTGCTTCGGTAATTTGAACATCACAGAGTTTTTTGGATTCTCGCCAGGTCTTACCAACAATACGATCGTGGGTTTCTATGAGGGTATCAGCCAGAGACGCCTGCCACTCCACAACGCAAACGGCCAGAATGGCGTATCTACGATCATCTGAAAGATCTCGCAGACCGTCTGCAAAGTAACGCTCCCCTTGTCTTTTGAGGCGGGTGATACGATGGAGTGCTACGCCTTCAATGACCTGTCTGGGTAGCTTCAGCTTCTGAAGGAACTCTAGTCTGTCTAACAAGCGACTTGCATCTGCGGAGTTAGTACCGGCCTCGAACTGTCGGAGCCAGACAAAGCGAGTTCGATGATCGTCAACCACTTCTGAAAGTAATGCGTTAAGAGCAGAACGCTGTTCATCGTCAAGTCGCTGCGCTATTCGCGCCTCGATCCTGCGCTCAGCCGCAACCAGAGCTTCGGCGCACAACCGCTCAATTGTAGAGATGGCTGGAAGTATTACCTGTAGGCGGCGGCATTCTTCAATCAGTCGTCGGGCAAGGTCTTCGTTCGAACGAGCGTCTTCGGCTTGTCTATTGAGCCAAACCTTTAGGTCACGGGCGCGTTGCCCGGAAAAAACTCGATAACCATAGATCGATCGGAGAGCCTCCATGTGTTCATGACGAGTTTGGCGACGAGACGCATATGTCAGCAGAGCATCCCCAGTAATGCCCAACTGTGCGCCGATGAACTTTAAAACCTCGGTAGGGATTAACTCACCTGAATAGAGCGCTCGCCCTGGAAACCTTAATGCACAAAGTTGAAGTGCAAAACCAATTCGGTTCTCAGCACGTCGTCGTTGCCGGATGTGCTGAAGGTCATCATCGGCTAGGGTGTAGTGCTTTAAAAGAGACGGGGTGTCGGTCGGCAGGTCGAGCAGGGCCGAGCGCTGACGCTCTGTCAGAATATGACGTCTTGGCATTCAAATTGTCCCAGTTGATCTTTAGTCTGTTTTGGACAACAATCGCATCAACAAATTCAACGACTTGCAAGGCAAAAATCCGGAGGGGTTCAATTGGGACAACGTGCCGCTATTTATGCCCGGGTTTCCACTTCCGATCAGTCCTGCGAACGCCAAATTGAAGAACTAACAGCCTTCGCTGAACGTGGTGACTTTGAAATAATCGGAAGCTTCAAAGAAACGGCTTCCGGCACCACGAAAAATAGGCTTGCTCGCAATCGAGTTATGGACTTGGCCCAAGCCCGAAAAATCGATGCTATTCTTGTGACTGAACTCTCTCGGTGGGGACGCTCTACTCAAGACTTATTGGATACTTTGAATAGGCTGGCTGGTTGGAAAGTCTCCGTTATTGCAATGAACGGCATGACGTTTGAGCTCGATACTCCCCACGGACTCATGATGGCAACCATGCTCGCCGGTGTAGCTCAATTTGAGCGTGATATGCTCAGCGAACGGGTAAAATCCGGCCTTGCAGCTGCAAAGGCACGTGGCAAAAAACTGGGGCGCCAGAAAGGGGACCGGCCTAAGTCAGATAGACTGGCACCAAAGGTGATCGATGCCATAGAGAATGGTAAAAGCTACAGATGGATAGCCCGTGATTTAGGGATCAGCAAAAACACCGTCACCGATATTGTCAAAAGGCACGCCCAAAAGCCTTAGAGTGACATTCCGCCCCCTACTGGATCAGACCCCTTTTACGCCGTTATCATGACAGACAACGACATCGGCCTGCTGCGCCAGACCCCAGAAAACTCACGCACTACCTGAAACAAGCTCAGCAACAGGCCCGAACCGGGTACCCGATCCCGATATTCCAACTGCCACACCTGTGCCAAGAAAATAGAGCGTTACTGCTGAACGCAGGTCCGTTTAAAGCAGTTTACTAACGTAGCACGTAGCAGTGTGACCATTGCTGTCGTTGGCTTAGTCACGGATCAGCCCCATCCAGAGCGAGATGTCATTCTAGGATTGACCTTAATCAGCTTGTAATCAGGGCCAAGAGCCGCCGTTAGGGTGTTTCCAGCAAAGGTTGAAGCGGTCCGAGTTGCGGCGGTTGGAGTTGGTACAAGGCAGAAACTACACAAAAGGAAGAATTGCTTTTCGGATTAGTCGAAAAAACGGTGGTGCCCGCATTTATCATAATGCAAACACCACCATATGCTTATGATCAGACAAATTCAAAGTCGTCTGAATGAAGTTCAGAGACCAGAACACCTGTTAGGGTCACGGAGTTGTCTTCATCAAGCACAATAACTGTATTTGACCCATCATCCGTCGCAGCGGCCACAACAGCATCATAATCAGCAAACACATCCGCATCAAAACTGATCACGTCTTCGGATCCCTCTCCGGCGGTGAAATCTGCAATGACATCATTGCCGAAGGAAGAACTATCAAATACAAAGGTGTCGCTGCCGTCAGCTCCTAACAGAACATCATCCCCGGAAGTTCCTGAGATAATGTCATCTCCATCCGTTCCAGTCAGCTGAACACGCCCGTCATCCAACAGTTCAATGCTGCTGAGCGTCGTACCGTCAGCAAACTCAAAGCGTTCAATTGTCTGAGAAAGGCCGGATATCCTTAGCTGATCACCGCCCTCATTTCCAATCCAATTGAATTCCAGGACCGTTCCATAAGGGCTTTCATCGCCGTATTCGTAGGTCGTAAAAGTTACGCCCTGCAAGCTGAGGTCCTTGAAGATAACCGTATCACTGCCATGATCGGCTGACTCGTGAATAAGTGTATTTCTACCACCGAGACCGAACAAGTAAGTATCATTTCCATCGTATCCACGCAGATGCTGACTTCCACTGCTTGCGGTTCCAGCATCCAGGATATCGCTCCCATCGCTGCCAAAAATAAGGTCAGCGTTTGTAGTACCGTAGACAACATTGTCTGCACCTTCAACCCCGTAGAGTTCCAAGCGCCCATCATCCCGTACGGAAATATTGCTCAACACCGTCCCATCAGCAAACTCATAGCATTCGATATTTTCTCCCATATTAGCAATCTGCAACTGGCCCGCGAGGCGATCGCCATCTGCTTCCCAGGAGATCTTCAGAGCAGTCCCGTTACCATCATCGTGCTCAACCGTAGTGATGATCAGGTCAGAAAGAGACAGATCCTCAAAGACAATCGTATCAAACCCGCCATCAGCAATTTCCGTGGAGTAGTCAATCATAGATGATCCACTGTTGGCCCAGATGGAATATGTATCATCTCCCGTAGTGCCGCTAAGGATTTCACTGTCCCCTGCCACAGTTACAGTAGCCGTCGCCGTTGAGCTTTCTCCTGCGCCGTCTGTAACCGTGTAAGTGAAGGTGTCTGTAAAAGTTTCACCAAGACCAAGTGAGCCCACCAGATTTGTCGGATCATAAGAGAGCGTACCATCCTCGTTCACTGTCAATGACCCAGCCGTGCTGGTGGTATCCACGGTGAGACTATGCATGTCGGAACCATCAGTATCAGAATAATCCGGCGTGACTGTAACAGCGCTGTCCTCATCGGTGCTGGCTGTGACCGCCGCAGCCACAGGCGCATCATTAGCACCGTTAATTGTTACAGTGACCGTATTCGTAGAGCTTGCACCGGAGCTGTCGGTTACCGTGTAGCTGAAGGTATCTGTGGTGCTCTCACCAACGGCCAGGTCCTCAAACGCACCATTGGGATCATAGCGGAAGCTGCCATCAACCAGAGTGACAGCGCCCGATGTTTCGCTTGCATCAAATGAGATCGTGTGGGTGTCTGAGGCTTCCGCATCTGTAAACACCGGGTCGATCAGGACACTGGTGTCCTCTGAGGTTTGCGCAGAAAGACCAGAAACAACAGGGGCATCATTCACGCCTGTGATTTCAATTGTGACGGTTTCAGTGGAACTCGTGCCGGAAGCATCTGTAACCGTATAGGTAAAGGTGTCTGTGGTTGTCTCACCAGCTGTCAACCCATCAAACGCACCACTCGGGTCATACGAAAACCTACCATCCTCATTTACCGTCACCGAACCAGCCGTATCGGAGGTATCCACGCTGAAACTGTGGGTGTCTGAAGTGTCTGCATCTGAATAATCCGGTGTGATCGTGACAGAGCTGTCCTCATCGGTACTCGCGGTAACTGCAGCAGCCGCAGGCGCATCATTAACACCGTTGATTGTCACCGTGACAGTATTTGTGGAGCTTGCACCACTACCGTCCTTTACCGTGTAGCTGAAGGTATCTGTGGTGCTCTCACCAACGGCCAGGTCCTCAAACGCACCACTCGGATCAAATGAGAACGTGCCATCGTCATTCACCGTCACCAAACCAGCCGTACTGGTGGTATCCACGCTGAAACTGTGGGTGTCGGAACCATCAGTATCAGAATAATCTGGCGTGATGGTAACAGAGCTGTCCTCATCGGTACTCGCCGTGACCGCAGAAGCCACAGGCGCATCATTGGCACCGTTGATTGTCACAGTAACGGTATTCGTGGAGCTTGCACCGGAACTGTCCGTCACCGTGTAGGTGAAGGTATCTGTGGCGTTCTCGCCAGCGGCCAGGCCCTCAAACTGACCAGTCGGGTCATAGTGGAAGCTGCCATCAACCAGAACAACTGCACCCGATGTCTCGCTTGCATCAAATGTGATGGTGTGGGTGTCTGAAGCTTCCGCATCTGTAAACACCGGGTCGATCAGGACACTGGTGTCCTCTGAGGTTTGCGCAGAAAGACCAGAAACAACAGGAGCATCATTCACGCCGGTGATTTCAATTGTGACGGTTTCAGTGGAGCTTGCACCGGAGCTGTCTGTGACCGTGTAGGTGAAGGTGTCTGTGGCCGTCTCACCTGCTGTCAGCCCATCAAACTGACCACTCGGATCATATGAGAATGTGCCATCGCCATTGACGGTAACTGAACCAGTCGTATTGGTGGTATCCACACTGAAACTATGCGTGTCAGACGAATCTGCATCTGAATAAGACGGCGCAATCGTAATGCTGCTGTCTTCGTCCGTTTCGCCTGAAACTTCAGCGGCCACCGGCGCATCATTCTCTCCGGTAATGGTAACTGTAACCGTCGCGGAAGCACCACTCCAAGATCCATCAAGTGCCATATAGACAAAGCTGTCCGTTGCCGTTTCACCTGCTCCCAGATGGTCGAACTGGCCGTTTGCATCGTAGGTAAACGTGCCGTCAGAATTTACGAGGACACTCCCTTGTGTCTCAGCATTGTTGACACCAATCAGATGTGTGTCTGATGTGTCCACATCGCTTACACCATTATTGATGATAATGGTTCCACCTTCATTCACCTCAGCTTCTACAGCCACAGCAACCGGCGCATCATTCTGGCCGGTGATGGTCACAGTCACCGTCTCAGTGGAACTCTCACCTGCAGCATCTGTCACTGTGTAGGTAAAGCTGTCCGTGGTTGTCTCCCCAACCGCCAGATATTCAAACTGGCCCGCCGGATCATAGGAAAAGGTTCCGTCATCATTCACAGTGACCGTGCCGAGCGTTTCGGTGGTATCCACGCTCAAGCTGTGCGTATCAGAGGCATCCGCATCAGAAAAGTCGGGAGTGATTGTGACTGAACTGTCTTCACCCGTGGTCTGACTGGTTGCGACAGCCACAGGACCATCATTCTGGCCGAGAAGTCTGACGGTAACGGTTGCTGTTGAACTCGCCCCGGAGCTATCTGTCACCGTATATGTGAAACTGTCATATGCAGTTGTGGTGTCATCTTCCAGGTCCCCCGCATAGGCTGCCAGATAATCAAACTGGCCATTTGGATCATATGAGATTGTTCCGTCATTATTTATGGTGACAGACCCAACCGTCCCTGTCGTATCAACAGTGAAACTGTGTGTATCCGATGTATCAATATCAAAGAACGAAGGCGTAATCACAACAGAGGTATCTTCAACCCCTGTTTCTTCAAAAGAATTGGCAACAGGAGGGGTATTTGTCATTTTGAAAGCCCATATATGAATCATGAAATCACTATCCATATATATATGCATGAGTAATTAAGATTGTAAATTTATTTTAAAAAACCATAGGTTGATGGAATTCAACAGAACAATGCACAGTAAGAAATGCACCCGCTATGACTTTTTTTGAAAGGGAATACCAAGGGAGTTTTACGCTGCGGAGACAGCCCTATAAACAAACATAGCCCTATGCGCTTGCAAAATAGCCGATAAGTGCTGCAGGTTATATTATGCCCCACAAGCGTGTCTTCTTTCCGTTCCCCATCGCGAGTTGAGAAAGGTCAATCAGAAGAAGCAGGGCGCACTGGCAAGGCGCGCGCAGTAGCTGTCTAAATGTCAGCATCGGTCACTCAGCAACAAACTAACCAAAACCGACCTATGGTTGAAGTCACGCGCGACCTAAAGTTCCTAGATTAAGGCCGAATGTCTGCAAAGGGTCAGTCGGGTATTTCCAGATCGTCAATAAGAGCGACTGTAGGAGCCTTCAGTTGGACGTGTCTCAACCCATAATGGAAACGCCCGAAGGTCAGCTCATGACCATTAGCGGCCATTCGGCCTAAATCTAAACGTCTCCAGCCGGTACGTGACTTCAACCATGAGTCGATTTTGCTCAGCTTGCTGTTGATGGCGATATCAGTCATCCGCTGCGGCTCCGTCCGTCGAAGCGACCTTTACGATATAAGCTAACGTTCTTGCCCTAAAGATAGCTTGGTGCGTCAGGTAGTGCTTTCGATTTTGCGCCGTGTATCTGCAGTAGAGAGCCAGAACTTAATATCCTTGTCGAACTCTTCTGGATTCACGAGCACATTAACTGGCAAAAACGCGTCCTTTCGCGAAATTTCCTCACCTGTTTCTGTATCTACAATCTCTAGGCTGCCATTCAAGTAGTACCACTTGAAAAACTCTATCATTTGAGCTTTGGTTTCGGCGTAGTCAGCGGATTCATCGTCGGAAATCCCATAGATGCCATCATGAATATCAAACTCCAATTGTTCATCTTTGAAGTTGAGATTGAATTTCACCCCCAGTGAGCCGTCTTCTTTGCCGTAACTTAGTTGAACATTGGACCCAACTTGTTGCATTTGTTTCGGCAGTAAGCCTTCCAACGAGGGGAAACTCGGCCTACCCCTCAAACGTAGCGATATAACAGGGAGGCCAACACGCAAGTCTCCTTGAATCTGTTCAGAGCTCTTAAGTTTCTCGACAAGCTCGCTCCCAAAAGCTTTCTTGAAACCTTCTAACTCATAAAGGTGCTCGCGATCGATTGTTGACGTAGTTTTGACCCCGAACTTTTCTTCTATTGCCAAGACAGCGAGGAACTCAATTAACGGAAGCTCGCTAGACAACCGGTTTATGTCTGCTGGGTCGTCCGGGTTGATAATTGGATCTTTGCCTGCATGTGCAATCGCGCAGCGGCTTGCCTCGAAGAGATGTTTCGACACCTCTTTCGGATCTCTTTTTTTCAAATTGGTTAGGGCATCTAACGCAAGGCTGTCTTGATAGCCACTGATTAGCACTCCTTTTGCCTTCAAATTTGTTGGAGCATCTACCGAACAGCTTTCTTGAATGCGAACTATTGCGTCAATCATCCATTTTTTTCGATCTTCCGAGTTGCTGTACGCAACTTCACAGACACGAAAATAGTTTAAGAAAGAGAAGGCGGCGTGGTTCAATTCGCGCCCTTCGCGCATCAAGGCCAATGCCAACTTTGCTTGATTATCCTCTATTTTGGGTAGGTAGGGGTAATCAAACTCCTCTCGGATAGCATAGCCTCCTTCATGACCTCGCCTCTTTGAGCGAGGTAAATCACCCATTGTAAAGGAGTTTACGACAATGCTGCGACTATCTACCCACGAGATAACGCTAAGAAATTGTAAGGTTCTTTTCTGCAATTCTTCAGCGGTGATGTCTTCCGCGCATGCTGCAACACCAGGGTAGGCATCCTTAGTTACTGGAATGATCCAGTAATGGATGCCTTCATGAATGATTGTGTGCAACTTCGTCGGCCACGAAACTGACGTATCAATATTGGCCACGACCCAATTTCCGGTGCGCTTGAGCGCTCCCGTCCAGACGTCTTTTATATCCAAGGTTTCAGGTTTCATCATCAGCTAACTAATCTCTGGGCACTCACCGAGCAGCGTTACGAACAACACAACCTAAAAATCTTACGCAAATTATTGTTTAAAAGAAACAATATACTCATGTGGGAGAGTAATAAACTATCATCCTAACCCGCATCGCAAATGGCAGAAAACGGCCGGTACACAATGCCTCGTAGAACATAAAGTTTCATACTCATCGCGACTAATCAGCTCTTAGCGACACTTTTTCTTAAGTAATAAAGATTCATACCGAAAGAGCCCTTTGCTGACCTTCATCGGAGCGCGATTTTTCGCAGGTGCGGCATATTACTGTCTGACCCTTTGCGGACATTCGAGCCGACATGGGACACAGACCGCTGGGACGTTCTTGCTATTTCTGATTGTGTTCATTCTACACGGTCGCACGTCACAATTTTTGGGCTACTTACAGTTCCAGCTCGAGAGTTTATAGACTTCTCTAAAGCAAGCTTACTTGCAGACACCGAACAGATGAGCGCTATTACCTGAATCCTAGCGCCTTATTCAATTGTCACAACCGGTGATCCAGAAGTAATGCTTCCACCGCAGCCGATTGCATCACCGACACGGGCAGCAGGTTTACCGTCAATCGTCACTATTGAAGAACCTGCCGAGACTGAACGTGGATGCGGTGGAGCTGGGCAAACAGGGCAACCATGTGGAATTAGGGTGTTATCAAGTTAACTTTGGCTCCAGCTCCGATTGGTAGTTGGGCAACATGACTTGTGCTCCGATCAGTTACAAACGCCATCGCTTTCCACCCGAAATTATCGCTCACGTTGTTTGGCTCTACCACCGCTTCTCCCTCAGCCTGCGCGAGGTTGAGGAGATGCTGCTGGAGCGCGGCATAACCCTGTCCTATGAAACCATCCGCAAGTGGGGGATCAAGTTTGGCCCAATTTACACTCGTCAGTTACGCCGCAAAAGAACACAAAGCTCGGATATCTGGTATCTTGATGAGGTTGTGATCAAGATCCAGAACCAGCGATACTACCTGTGGCGGGCTGTTGATCAGGAGTGAGCGTCCGGCGAACCTGACCTATTTAACTTGAACAGCTTCAGTTACGCTGATTTATCAGCGTAACACCATGGCATGAGGTCGTTGATGCGGTTGATCTTGTGATCAGCAATTTGAGCCAGCATCCATGTGAGCCAAGCTTGCGGGTCGATATCATTGAGCTTTGCTGTTTCAATAAGGGTATAGGCGATAGCCGCTGCTTTTCCGCCACCTTCTGATCCCATAAAGAGATAGTTTTTTCGTCCAAGTGCCACTGGCTTCATGGCCCGCTCGGCCGTGTTGTTGTCGAGTTCCAGATGGCCATTATCCAGATAAGGACGTGCTTTGGGCAGGCGCGTGAGGGCATAGCGGATTGCTCCGGCCAAGGCTGACTTGCCGGATATTCTGGAAAGCTGCGTATGCAGCCAGTCTTCCAGATCATCGAAGACGAGCTTGGCTTGTTCTTGCCGTTGTCTCACTCGCTCCGGCGGCGGATTGCCGCGCACCTGTTTCTCGATCTCATAGAGTTTTGCAATCCACTGGATGGCCTCGCCCGCGATACTTGAACCTTGCGAGGCGTGAACATCGGCGAACTTTCGACGAATATGCGCCATACAGGCCATTTCTACAGCTTTGTCTTTTCCAAACAATGCCTTGAAACCCGCATAGCCATCAGCATGTATCCAGCCTTTGTAGCCGCGCAGATGTCCTTGCGGGTGCTCGCCTTTGCGGTTGGCGGTAAACTGGTACCAGGCCAGAGGAGGAGCCTGTCCCCTCCAGGGACGCTCGTCCCTCACATAAGCCCAGATCCGGGCGGTTTTTGTCTTTTTGTTACCCGGTGCCTGAAGCTTAACCGGGGTGTCATCAGCAAAAACCGCGTTGCCCTGCCTGACCATCCGGCCAATGGCATCAGCAAGTGGCTCCAGCAGAGCAGTGGAGCGGCCAACCCAATCGCTCAACGTGGAGCGGTCCAAATCAATGCCCTCCCGGTCATAAATCTGAGACTGGCGATAGAGCGGCAGGTGGTCGGCAAACTTCGAGACTAAAACATGAGCCAGCAGCCCCGATCCCGGACGACCGCGCTCGATTGGCCGGGAGGACAGCGGGGATTGAACAATTTTCTCGCAGCATGAACATGACAGCCGCGGGCGAATAATCCGGTTCACGACAAAACGCCGTTCGGAGGGCAAATGATTCACTGGATCATTTGCAATTCCGCCTCACTATACTCCAGTTCTTCGGTGATATCCTCGCCAAACTGCTTCAGTGCAACACCACAGCAGCGACAATTATCGCCGGGAACAAGCACCGTATCGCTTCGCTCCAGATGAGCTGGCAGCGGCTTGCGGCTGTACTGGCGCTTTTCCTTTTTGTCTGAAACTGAGGTCGCATCCTGCTGTTCCTGCGCAGCCTCGCCGATCTCCTTGTCCTCAGTATGATTGAGGTTGAGCTTATCAAGGGTTTCCGATTTCGATCCGAACCGGTGCCGATTGGCACCATGCAACTAATGCTGGAGTTGCTCAACCTTCAGTGTTAAAGCCTTCACTTCCTCAGTCAGAAGCTTATTGACGGCTTTCAGTTCAGCCGGAACTTCCGAAGAGATGTTGAGGTCCTTGAGCATGAAGAGAGTATACAGGCACTCCCGTAAAAAGCTAAGAAAAATCACCTCAACCTATTGCAATTATTTATCTATCCGGAGGTTAAAGGCGTCCAGGTACGAGCCGGTGTGCGCCAATCAATCCCTTCGAGCAACATCGACAACTGGGCAGCTGTTATATGGGCTTTGCCTTCCTTGGCCGCAGGCCACACAAACCTTCCCTTCTCAAGCCGCTTGGTGAACAGGCACGCGCCCTGGCTATCCCACCAAATTATTTTCAAAAGATCCCCCCTGCGCCCACGGAACACGAACAGGTGGCCCGAGTAAGGGTCCTCCGCCAAAACCTGTTCTGCTTGAGCCGCCAGAGTATTAAAACCCCGCCGCATGTCCGTTACACCTGCTGCCAGCCAGACACGGGTATTGCTCGGAACCGGGATCATGTGCACAGCTCCCGTAAGATCTGCGCCACCAGAGCAGAGTTGACTGGCCCGCTCAGATGAACGTGATGACCGCCCGCAAGCCGGTTTTCCAGGCAGAGCGGTTCCCGATCTCCCTCAGCTTGCTCAGCATTCACCACAGCCGAACTCAGCATGTTCTCTTCGACGATGCGAACAGAAACAAAACCTGCTCCAGTTGTGGCTATTGAACTCCCTTCAAGCGTGGGATTGTAACGCGGATCTTTCAGCCAGTAATAAAGCCGCGCTTTTCTTATACCATGGCGCTTTGCCACCTGAGCTACTGGTAAACTCCCCTCCAGAGCCTCCTGACAAACCGCGCGCTTGTCCTCGTCACCCCAACGTCGTCCTTGGCTTTCTGTCATTATCGAATTCCATGCAGATAAAACTACACGCAGATTAACGAAGAAAAACCACCGCTGTTAGGTCGGGTTCACCGGACGCACACGCCGGAACTCCGCACCGTATCCGACCGCTTTTCGCTCCGTGGGATCAAGAAACCCGGAGGGCGCGGATCTGGTAATCTGACCATCGGTTTTGCGGAAATGGTCCAGCGCTGCCAGCAACGGCTTGATGTGTGGTTCCGCCTGGAAAGACAGGGACTTCACGACGCCCGACACCTGGTTTTGGGATGTGCGGCTGAGAGGAACAAAAAAGTACCACAAGGCTATTTTTTCTCCAGACAGCGATAAATTGTTGCCGGATGCACGCCAAATGTCCTTGCGACAGCACTGATTGATTTGCCCTGATGAACGAGGTCTCGGGCAATTTCTTTTTGCTCCGGGCGCAACTTTTGTGGCCTGCGAAATGCCACGCCGCGGGCTTTGGCTGCCTCGCGTCCCTCTTGGGTTCGACTTAAAATCAGGGTGCGTTCGAACTCGGCAATACCGGAAAAAACTGTCATGATCATCTTTCCGGCGGGCGTTGTCGTATCCGCCCATGGCTCTTCAAGCGATTGTAATCCTGCTTGTTTTTCATTGATGATCTCAGTGACACGCAAAAGCTCAGATGTAGATCGGGCAAGACGGTCCAGCCTTGTGACAACCAGCACGTCGTCTTTCCGCAACTGACTAAGGAGCTTTTCCAGCTCCGGCCGGTACCGGAGACTTTTTCTTCAAACAGCATTTCACATTCGGCCTGTTCCAGCCGCTGAGCCTGTCGATCCAGGGTTTGATACTCGGTTGAAACGCGTGCATATCCCAGTTTCATACAGCCTCTCTTGTGAGTGTGCAAAAATTATTGCAAAAGTAGTTATTTTCGCACATATTTTTTGCGAAGGATTCCTTGTGTTTTTCTCGTGTGCTCCGTAAGCCTCGCAAAACTTGTAAGATTTGCAAAACATGCCCACCCGCCACCTTACTGCTGATCTGCGTAACACCTTGGGCCGCTTTACTGCCGATCCGACACCTGAACAGTTGGCCAGATACTTTCATCTCGACCACAGCGACCTTGATGTCATTCGAACGCTTCGCGGCGAACGCAATCGCCTCGGATGCGTGGTCCTGCTCTGCAGTGCTAGATTTCTTGGCACTTTTCCCAGAAGCGAAGAGGACGTCCCGCAAGGTGTTATCGTTAGCTTGTGTGGACAGCTGGATTGTACGCCTGACACAGACCTCTCCAGCTATTTCGACCGCAAAACCCAGACTTTTAAGCGGCACAGTTTTCTGGTGCGGGACAAATTTGGGTTCACCGAGTTTGGTAACAGCGGTTTTGCCTATTTCCGTTTGTGTCGCTGGCTTTATTCTCAGTACTGGAGCGGTGAAGATCAGCCCGGACTTTTGGTCGAGCGAGCTGTTTCTTGGCTGGTTACAAACAAAATTCTGCTGCCCGGCATCTCCACTCTTGAAAGGCTGGTTGGCCGCGTCAGGGAACGAGCGCAGACCAGATTGTGGCACCGCCTGATTGCAGGGCTTACTGACGAGCAGCGTCAGCCTATTGCAGCTTTGTTTCATGAGAGTGATCCGGCTGCCTTTGCCGCTTTGGATTCTTTGCGCACAGCTTCCAAAAAGCGGGCTTCTACGGAGTTCTTCCGTCATCTTGACAGACTTGATGCAGTCCGTGCCTTTGATATGCGGCCAATCCCGCCCAAAGGTGTTCCAGCGGTCAGTCTTGAACGATTGGCTCGTGTTGCTCGTACCAGCAAGCCTTCTGCTATTGCCGCTTTGCAAGAGCCACGGCGCACCGCCACTGTTGCCGCTCTTTTTTACACTCTCGAGGCAACCGCGCAGGATGATGTTACTGAACTTGCCGAAGCCCTGCTGGCGGATCTGGTTCGTGATGCGGAAGCAGCCAACAACCGAACCAGATTGAGAAGTCTGCGTGATCTGGATGATGCAGCTCTTGTTTTGAGCGAAATGGCCCTTCTCGTCATAAGCGAAAATCGTATGCCGCTGAACGACTGGCAAGAAGCATTGTTCAAAAAGTTGCCACGCCCTCAGATTGAAGCGGCAATGGGGAAAGTCGCTGCGATTGCTCGGCCCAACCCCTCCAAGCCTTATGATGAGTTGCGTTTGCGCTGGCGTCGAACCCGGCGTTTGTTTTTTAATATTACAACCCGCATTGAAACCGGATCTGCACCAGGTGGAGAAGATCTCGCCAAGGCCGTTTCTGATCTTAAATCCAAGCAGGATTGGTCGAGGGCAACCATGCGAGATGCACCGACCAGAGCCATTCCAAAGCCATGGCGGCAATACGTACTGGATCAGAACGGTCAGGTAATTGACCCGAAGGCGTACGTGTTTGCCACTATTGATGCTTGGCGTAGCGCTCTTAAACGGCGCGATGTTTTTGCTAAGCCGGGTATTAGATATGGTGATCCTCGCCTTGGTATGCTTGAGGGATCCCGCTGGCAAGAAGCCAAAGCAATGGTCTGTCGCAGCCTGAGACGCTCCCTCGATGCCACAACAGAGCTGAACAAGCTCTCCGACCTGCTTGATAAAGCCTATCTTCGCGTCGCTGATCGTGTCCCCAATAACCCCGATTTGCGCATTGAAAATTCTGAGGGGAAACCAAGGATTGTTGTGACACCACTGGATCGATTGGAGGAACCCGACAGCCTCAAAAAGCTTCGCCCGATGGTTCACGCCCTGGTGCCCAAAGCAGGTATTACCGATATCTTCCTTGAAGTCATTGCCCGTACCGGGCTTGCTAAAGCCTTTACTCACTTGAGCGAGCGTCAGGCCCGGGTAGAGGATTTCGAAATCAGTCTGTGCGCCGCTTTGATTGCACAGGGCTGCAATGTTGGTTTCGAACCCCTGATCCGCCCCGATATTCCAGCGCTGCGTCGCAGCCGGCTGTCGTGGATCATTCAGAACTTCATTCGTCCAGAAACCATAAGTGCTGCCAATGCACTTTTCATTTCCGCTCACAGCCGGTTGCCGATCACGGCGCACTGGGGCTCGGGAGAAGTTGCCTCTGCAGACGGCATGCGCTTTGTCGCACCCTCGAGTGCGATCCATGCTGGACCCAATCCCAAATACTTCGGTCAGGTGCGGGGAATAACCTGGTACAATATGATCTCGGATCAATTCAGCGGTCTGGGAGCCACCGTAATTCCGGGAACCTTGCGGGACAGCCTCACAGTTCTTGCCCTTCGGCTCGAACAGGAGAGTGAGCTGGAGCCGCTGGAGGTCATGACAGATAGCGCGGCTTATTCCGATGCAATATTTGGGCTGTTTTGGTTGCTTGGCTACCAGTTCAGCCCGCGGCTGGCGGATATAGGTGGCGCCAAGCTGTGGCGCATCTATAAGAATGCCGATTACGGCCCCTTTGATGAGATTACCGATGGCACCGTCAACATTCAGCTTATCAGTGAAAACTGGGGGGATCTGATCAGATTGGCAGGATCGCTTAAGCTTGGCCACCTGAAAGCCGCCAGTGTCATGCGCATGCTGCAGATCAAGGATCTCCCGACCACTCTTGCCAAGGCCCTTTCCCAGCTTGGGCGGATCATCAAGACACTGCACATCCTGCGATATGTTGATGAACGGCCGTTTCGGCGGCGCATTCTGACCCAATTGAACCGTCAGGAACTGCGACATAAGCTTGGCCGTCGGATCCATCACGGCGAACGGGGAGAAATCAGAAAACCTATGCGTCATGGCCAAGAAGAGCAGCTTGGAGTTTTGGGGTTGGCCCTCAACGCTGTGATCCATTGGAACGCAACCTATATGCAGGAAGCGCTGCAGTGCATCAGCAATCAAGGTATGAATGTCGACCCCGTTGATATCGCCCGCCTGTCTCCAATTTTCTGGCGTCATATCAATTTCCTCGGACGATATGAATTCGCCCTGCCGGAAAACGTCCGAAGAGGGGAACTTAGGCCTCTTAACGATCCTAGTTCCGAATACGACTTTTGAAAAGACCAATCAATCCTTGTGGTACTTTTTCGTTCCTCTCAGCCGCACATCCCGTTTTGCAGGCGTCGGGATCTGGCTTCCAGAATATCATAATATCGGGCATCCTCGGCCTGCGATACACTTGCATCGTTCTTCATGTCTTTCAGGATGGCATCCGATAGCACCGGTTCGGCATCGACTGGAAACAACAGGAGATGCAGGCTGTCCAGCTTGTCGGCGTTGGTGAGGTCGTCGGCTTCGAACACGCCGCGCAGGGTCGCCATGGCGGATTTGAAGTGATCCTGGAAAGCCTGAATCTGCGCCCGCAGTTTTGCCGCCTGCGACTTTCTCTCGACATAGCACCAATCCTTGAACTCGCGGGTTGCCGCAGTCTCGGTCGTCTTGACGGAACTGAGCAGCGTGGCAACGAGATTGTCCTGGAGGGCATAATATTGATGGATGACAAAGGCGATGAGGTGGAGGTAGCGGTCGGCTGGCTTTCGACGCCGCAGATCGTGAGGATCTGATTTCATCACGGTGAGCGCGTAGTTGCGTGCGCTGTTCCGATCCCAGCTCAATATCTCGATGATCGGCTCGAGTTGCTGGTACAGCGCTGACAGATCGGTATGATTGGCCAGTCTGTTCTTTACAGCCCGGGGACGAACGGATTGAGAGTTCTGTTTCAGGACAGCCAACCGGCTGCGTGTGATCCCGTCACCTTCCTGGCTCTCACCCAAAAGCAGATCAAGTTCGTTGGCAAGCTTCTCCGGCAAATGGGCTTCGACCAGGGCTGTCTCGCGGGTTCTGAAGCGCCCTATGGCTGACAGGATCATTTCTTGCAAGCGGCGAAAGCCCGGGATTGCGATCCGGTTCGTCAGCAGATGGTCAACCGCGACCTGGAAAATAGCTTTTGGTTTTTCGTGTACCCTGACCTTCTGGTCGATCAAATGAGATAGCTGCAACTCGCCGTCACCCTTCAGAGACCGGAAGCCGGACAGGCGCTCTATGGCGCGTTTGTGACGCTGACGCGTCCGATCTCGGTAGGCGCCTGCCTCGAACAATGCCGCGTCATGCCCCAGCCTGCCGGCAACGTATGCAATGTCGTTGGAGTAGAATGTCTCCGGAGCGAAGCATCGCCGACCATGGCGGAAGTAGCCGGCATTCAGACAAAATCCGATCTGATGAAACGGGTTTCGCAATTGCTCGGCCTCCTTTTGGAAACCGAGCGGAAAATCGAAGGCAGCTTTGCGCTGCGCGGCGTTCATCCGGGGCGGTGTGTCGAAGGCGCGCTGTTCGGCCGGCGAGAGAATTTGCATGCGTGGCATGGGGTGCGTCTCTTTTGGTATCGAGGGAGGTTTGGTATTCTTTCTTCGTGAGAGGGGATGTGATACATGTCTAGCCTTGTCGGCGGGCCGTTTTGCTGACGTCACACAAACGGTCGTCTGTGATACACCCATGATAGGAGTGTAAGCATGAACCTCGGATATGCCCGGATTTCCAAAGCTGACGGCTCACAGGCCCTCGACCTGCAGATAGATGCGCTCGCCGCTGCTAATGTGGCTCCTGATCACATCTACAAGGACAAAGCGTCGGGAAAACGGGAGGACCGGTCTGGCCTGGAGGCTTGCCTGAAAGCCCTGCGTAAAGGTGATACTCTTTATATATGGAAGCTCGACCGGCTCGGACGTGATCTCAAGCACTTGGTCACCACCGTGCGTAACCTCTCGGAACGAGGTGTCGGGCTCTGAGTTCTCACTGGCCAGGGCGCCAATATCGACACAACTGCGTCAAGCGGAAAACTGATATTTGGGATATTCGCGGCGCTGGCCGAGTTCGAGGGTGATCTCATTCGCGAACGCACCATGGCCGGTCTCGCTGCTGCCCGCACGCGGGGTCGTAAAGGCGGACGCCAATTCGAATTGACCAAAAACCAGATCCGCCTGGCTCAGTCCGCCATGGCCAATCGGGACACCAGTGTCGCTGACCTGTGCCGTGAACTCGGCATCAGCCGCGCAACCCTCTACCGCTACGTCGGGCCGGCAGGCCAGCTACGTGATCACGCAAGGCGCGTCCTGAAAGTTGAGCGCGATACACCGCCTGGAGCCAGTACATGACCAAAAGCCAATCTGATCAGGCAAATAACAGGGCCGTAAATCCTATGTCGCATTCGGTACCTTTGCGGGGATAGACCCCATGATGACGCAAATGCTCGGCTCCTTTGCTGAATTCGAGCGGGCTATCATGCGCGAGAGAACAATGGCTGGCTTGCAGGCCGCCCGTGAGCGAGGCCGAAAAGGAGGGCGTCGTCCAAAACTGACAACCGAACGACGCTCTGAAATCATAGGTATGTTGAAAGAAGGTCGCTCGGCTGCTGAGATTGCCAGAATCTTTCGAGTTCATAGGGCGACCGTGGGGCGCATTCGCGCAGAGGTCAAAAAATAAGTTCTCTTATTGTTCTCTTACGTGGCCATTTTCGCAGCGACGTTCACACTGGGCCTGCCACCCTGCCCACGTAGCGGGTGAGCAGGACCCGATTTACAGCTTGCGCCCATCACGTGAGCGCAACACCCGCCAGTATAACCGGCGAGCCATTTGCACAATGCCCTTTAAACATCCAGTTCCACATGAAGCGGGTAATGGTCTGATCCTTGTGCTTTTACATCTATCCAAGCTTTTTGCAGTTTGGGTGCAAGACTGCTGGAAATGAAGCAGTGGTCAATCCGGTACTGTTGACTGATGACCGAATACCCGCTTTGCTCCTCATGACCGGCCAGCACATATGCATCTGCAAATCCTTGCGGATTAATGAGCCTGCCGTATTTCTCGCAAGTCACGCCCACAATCATTGCGTATTCTGGGGAGGCATGGGTAAAGTTCATGTCGCCCATCAAAATGGCCTCGCGGGGCATAGGCGGCATTTCACCTTGCGTCCAACCGGCACGAGGGTCGGGATGACCACCACACCACGCGCCGCCCTCCAGCGGAGCCCGGTTGACGATATCCATGAGTGCGCCGACCTGCGGACGTCGTGTTTCGCTACATAGGTGGGACAGGTGGGTGCAATAGACACGTAATGGCGCACTGGGCAAATCCAGCACCGCCTCCAACACCCCTTGCTGGATGGAATGCTGTGTCATGGTCCCGTATTTGGGCAACGGAAAATTGCGCGAAGAGACAATCGGGTGGCGCGAGAGGATCATCGTGCCAAACTGGCGGCGCCGGTTTTGCACCGCTCCATTTGCATCCTTGTGGGATGCGTCCATATCCAGGTTCGCCCCATAGACCCAGTAATACTCTGGAAGCAGTTCGGCGAGTAGTGCTGCCTGGTCAACATCACCGGAGCGCTCCCAAAACCGCTCCACCTCTTGCAGCGCAATCACATCCGCCCCGCGAAGCTCACTTGCAATGCGGGCAAGGTCGTTCTTACCATCCGCGCCAAACCCGTACTGGATGTTATAACTCGTAAATTTCATTGGTTATGCTGCCAGTCTGTGTTGGGTACGCTGCCCATCAGTTCGATCAAAAAGAACGGCCTTGTCCGTATCAACTGCAATTTTCACCCCATCCCCAGCTTGCAGGCGGGGCAGGGCACCAACCTCCAGAACGCGCAGCACACCCAGATCAGTGCGAACAGCATACAAAACCTCACGACCCATCGGCTCAACACCAATGACCTCCCCTGCAAAGCCTTGCTCTGCAAAGTGAAGGTGCTCTGGCCGCAGACCGAGCATAACGTCTCCTTCCAGCATTCCGGCAATACCCATTTGCACAGAACCGCAGGCCAGATTGGTGCCCTTTGCGGTCGCAGGAAGCAAGTTCATCTGAGGCGAGCCGATGAACCCTGCAATAAACAGACTGGTGGGCCTCAAATATAGATCATCTGCAGACCCGGATTGTTCTATGCTCCCCGCATTCATACAAACCACCCGGTCTGCCATTGTTGTGGCTTCCAGCTGATCATGCGTCACCAAAATGGTCGTCACCCCAAGCTCGCGTTGCAGCCTCTTGATTTCCGTACGCATGGTCATACGCAGTGTTGCATCTAGGTTGGAAAGCGGCTCATCCAGTAGCAAAAGGTTGGGTCGTTTGATCAATGCGCGGGCCAGAGCCACCCGCTGTTGCTGACCGCCAGAAAGCTGGGCAGGGCGGCGCTCCAGCAATGCGCCAATTTCCACCAGCTCTGCCATTTCCCTGGCCTGCCTGCGCTCGTTTTCTCCCACTTTGCCTTTGAAACGGAGGGGAAACAGGATGTTATCCTCCACGCTCATGTTTGGGTAAAGCGCATAGGACTGGAACACAATTCCAACATTGCGGTCCTTGGGCTCAACATCATTGACACGCTCTCCATCAAATAGAATGTCACCTGATGTGGGCGCATAGATGCCAGCAAGCATCATCAATGTGGTCGACTTGCCACAGCCCGAAGGACCAAGCAGCGCCACCAGCTCCCCATTTGCAATCGAAAGGTTCAGGCCGTCGACAGCAGGTTTGTCACCCCAGGACTTGGAGATGTTTTTAAGATCAATTTGAGACATGAAGTTACCCTTTAATTCCGCCTACAGACATCTGCGTGAGGTACTTTTGAGTGAACACATAAAGCAGCAAGGCAGGCAGCAGGTAGAACACGCCAACAGCTGCAACAAGGCCATAGTCAACGCCCATTACATCCTCAGAGACGTAGTAGAGGTAAAGGCTCATCACCCAATATGAGGAGCCAGTGCGAAGGGAGGAAACAAAGATGTATTCTTCCCAGCCTTTGATAAATGCAAAGATTGCAATCGCCATCATGCCCACACGTACCTGGGGTAATATGACTTTGGCAAACGCTTGCTTGCGGCTTGCGCCATCGACAAGGGCGCTCATCTCAATGTCCCAGGGTACTGCATCAAAGAACCCCTTCATAATAAAGATGAAGAACGGTAGTTCCAGCGCGGTAATAACCAGCATTGGTGCAACCAGCGTGTTCAACAAACCGGCATAGTGGGAAATGAGGAAGATCGGGATAATCAGCGTCATAGCCGGGAAAGCCTGCAAAACCAGCAGGCTTTGCAAAAACCCAGCACGCCCTACAAATGCAAAGCGAGACAGATAGTAACCTGCAAGCGTTGATACGATGACGACAATGAGCGTTTGCGCACCAGCCAGCAACAACGAGTTTCCAAAGGCTTCCCAAACCCACGGGAACTGACCTCCCGCAGTGCCTTTACCAAGTGTGCCTTCAACAAGATCAGGCGTCACAAGGAAACGGTAGTTGAAGAAATGAAATTCGCCGCCGATGAAATACACCAGCAAGGCAACAGCAATCAGCGCCATTACACTGCCAGTGATAATCCGCGCACGGGTTGTTTTGAGCAGCATGTGGGCTGCTCCATAACTAAGGACAAGCGGGCCAAGGATTGCACAGGAAATCCACATGGACCCAGATTCCGGTTCACCCAGCTTTGCGGTGAACGAAATCATGAACATCCAGAAATAGGGCAGGATCACTGGCAGACTGCAAACCGTCAAAAACACCAGTAGCAAGCCCAAACGCACGCGCCGTGCCAGCTTTGACTTTCGTGCAATTGCTGTCCAGTCACGCGGCGCAACGTGCTCAGCGTCAGGTCTAGGTGATGTGGGAGCGAGAAGAACCTCAGTCATCTTAGTGTACCTCGATTCTCGGTGCTTGAAGCAGCTTCTTCATGTTGGTTAGCCGCCACAGGCCCAACGCTGCAATCACACCAATAATGATCAAAATGAGAGAAATAGCAGCACCATAAGCGTACTGCCCACCGCCCACGCCTGGTGCCAGAGATTTGGTAAAGGCAAGCATGGCCAATGTCATAGTTGAGCGCGCTGGCCCCATAAGAAGCCAGATATATTCAAAGGAAACCAACAGTGCGAGCGTCTGATAAACGGTGATGTAGCTCAGCGGCCAACGCAGCGCAGGGATCACGACAAAGCGGATTATGGCAAGTGGACCAGCCCCATCCACTTTTGCAGCGTAAAACAGATGTTTGGGAATACTGCGGATCGCACTTGTGAAGATAATCATGCCCATGGAGGCGCCGATAAATCCGTTCGCCAGAATTATCAGAAGCATAGGGTTATCGAGCTTCAGGTTGATGGGCTCTAGACCGGAGTACACCAGTATCTGGTTCAGCAAACCAGTTTCCGTGGGCGTAATCGTCCAGTGCCACAACAGGGCATACACCACAGAAGGGCTCATGCGTGGCAGCAGCCAGACCGCCCGATAAAATGTGCCAAGACGTTCTGGAATGGATGTGGTTGTGATAGCAAGGATCAGGCCGAAACCGACATTAAAGAACAAGAGTGTGCAAAACACATAGATGGCAGAAAGGATTAGTGCCTTGTTGAAGGCATAGCGCAGAGAGAACCCGAGTAAGGCCTCGTCATCTGCTATAAACAGCTTGGCAAATTGTTTGGTTGTAAACTCGCGAAAATCTACCGTTTGATGCATGTCGGAAAAAGCGACAAACAGGTTCAGGATGATCGGCGCAACAAAGAACAGCAGCAGCAGAACAATTGCTGGCCCCATAAACAGAGCTGCATTTGACATTTGCCGTCGTTTGCTGCGGTTCATCAACGTGGTTTGCATGAATAATGGCCTTAACAAAGAAACCGGAGGAGTGAACTCCCCCGGCATTGGTTTAGCGACTGCCTCAGTCCAGAATAATCACGTCATCGCTGAGCTCAGCTTCCAGCTCCTCGATCACAAACTCAGCAGCTTCTTGCGGGCCCATTTCGCCAGTTTCTACCGCCTGCACGCCCTGGAAGGTGATCGAGTTGTACTGCCCGATTTTTGAATGATTTGGCATGAACTGCGCGTATTTGAGCAACGGAGTACCTGCAATCTGCAACCACCCTTTTTCGACGAAGTCAGGCATGGCAGTTTGGCCGAAGGTGATTGGAGTATGGTTGGTGGTCACTGCGTGGCGGGTATTTGGAACGGGCTGAGAGGCCAGAGCAACCAACATTGCTGCAAGTTCTTTTTGGTCCGACTGCTCGTTGACCACATAAACGATCGGATGCGACATGTTGGAGGGAGACCCACCCTTTGCTGCCGCTGGTGCATTCGTCCATGTGATTTTATCGAAGTACCCGTCTTTATCATCCAGCTCCAGACCAAAGGCCTTAATCTGGTTGTTGCCATGCCAAATACCATGGAACTTGATAAGAGCTGTTTTTTTGCCTCTGAACGCGTCGTGAACAGAAGACCAGTCCCAGGAGGTAATGTCAGCAGGGATTGCCTTCTTTTCTACGCAGTAGCGCAGCCAACCGTAATATTCGGTTAGCTTACTCTTTGAGATCTGAAGCTTGGCCTGCTCCTGATTATACATTTCGATGCCAAAGGAGGCCATAAGCATCTGGAAGTCCGGTCCGATATTGGGCCGGTGCAGCAGTCCTTGCTCTGCAATTCCTTTTTCAACGGCTTCACCTGCAACATCGCACAGATCGTAAAGTGTAAATTCTCCAGAATTTACCGCAGCAGGCAGGCCCGCAATAAACTCCTCAGATTTGCCAAGCGCACGCAGCTTGTCGTTGTTGTAAAAAAACATGCGCACTTCAGAATCCTGCGGCACGCCATAGCGGTTCCCCTTGTAGGAGACAGAGGTCCACAAGGAGGGGATCATATCTGCATAAAGATCCGGGACAGAGGCAATATGCTCCTCCATGTTGGCTGCAAAACCTGCTTCCACAAACGAACCGATCCATTCGTGTGCAGCAACCGCAATATCTGGCGCTTCGCCAACACTATGCGCTTTCAGCAAGTCAAGAGCATCAGCATCAAAACCCTTTGCGTTGGTTTCGATCAACTCCACCTTGACGCTCTTTTCAGAACCAGAGGCCTTGAGCATGGCATTGAGTGTTTCGGCAGCAGCAACGATATTGCCTGCCCTTAGCGGACCAGCACGATCGGCACGAGACCAAAGTTTAACTGTAATTTCCTCAGCCATAGCTGCAGGAGCAAACGAAAGAGCGGTCGCAGCAACCACAGCTGAACCAACAATCGATCTGATTGACATAAGAACCCTCCCAGGGATGAAATGAACATCGGCAAAAAGCCGTCAGAGACCGGATTATTTTTATTTAGTTAGTTTGACTAATTAATGACAGTTTGGCAAGTATGGATTGTATTACCCAATTTATACGCCGTGTTGTAAGCGGCTCGAGGCCCGGACTTTGCCCCTTTCTCTTTCTGAAACACAACGCCAAATCATCGACTTGTTGCGCCGCGATAACAGCCTTTCGCGGGTGGACCTGTCAGATAGAATTGGAATCACGCCAGCATCGATCAGCGTCCAGATTCGCACGATGCTCGGCACCGGGCTGCTCCAGGAAGGGCAAAAAAAGCGCATTGGTACCCGCGGTCAACCTGCGGTGTCACTAGAGTTGATCGGCGATGCAGCCTATGCCGCCGGCCTGTCCATGTCCCCCGATCACATAACGATGATTATCATGGATTTGGCGGGCAAAGTACGCGGCGAATATCGTCAGGAAAACACGTTTAGCTCCGTGCAAGAAGCCAGCTCATTTGCAAGCCAGAAACTGCTGAATCTCATGGCAGAACAAAACCTGCCGCGAGAGCGCCTTACAGGTATTGGTCTGGCGCTTTCTGGTAACTTTTACGCCGACAAACAGGGCCTCATTCTTTCCAGCAGCATGCGGGCGTGGCATGCAGATGAGCTTGTTGAGCAGCTAAATCAGGCACTGAGTGTCCCCGTGGTGGTGGAAAATGACGCCACCGCCGCCGCAACCTTTGAAAACATGCTCGGCAATCCCAGCGGATATGAGGGGTTCTTTTATGCCTATATCGGCAAAGGCATCGGCGGCGCCTCTGTGATGCAGGGTCAGGTTTATCGTGGTCATAACGGCAATGCAGGAAACCTTGGCGTGCTAACCCGGTGGGGCAAGTCGCGCCCTTCCTCGCAAGACTTATTGGAGTATCTTAAACAACACGGAGAGGATGCATCCTCTTCCTCCAAGCTCATTGCAATCTATAAGGCAAAACCAAAGCTGTTTGATCCATGGCTGCAAAAAGCCAGCCTTCAGCTCACCGACATGCTCTTTCTGGCCACCGCCTTTTATGATCCGCAAGGCATAATCCTTGGCGGAACCATGCCGCCGGAGATTCTGCAGGCGCTTGTTGAACGCGTCGATTTTGAAAAGCTGGATCAGATGGACCGGGCAACATTAACACAGCCGCCTGTTTCCGTATCACAGTACTCTGGCAGTTATGCCTCCGCACGCGGCGCTGCTGCACTCGCACTACGCTGAGCCCGACACAACCTGACTATGTGCCCTTGTTGGCACTTGTCCCGCACTGCAAAAATGTTGAGGAGCCACCCTTTCGAAAAGGGAAAGGGGGCTGCATAACCAGCCTACGGCACACAAATACAAACGATAAAAACAACAGAATTTCCAATATCGAGAAGTATATTTACAGAACCAACTTCACTTCCTTCCTATGAAAATTGCATAACTGAAGTTTTAATCATGCTCCTGTGCACGAAAATGCTGCACCTGCACAACGTTCCATCTCATATCCATCACCATTCACTAATATACCAGCAAATTATATTTATGATCCGATATTTATTCTTCTCCTAAAAAGAATACCTGCATATTTAAACTTAGTTTTTTGGCAAACTAACGTTTACGCAACAAAAACACTCTGATATATCTGCTAAACGTTCAACTAATATGTTTTGCTTAAGCGGGTTGGTTTGGAAAAGAAAAAGACACAGGGTGAACGGCGGGAGGAATCAGAGCGCAGGCTGCTGGATGCATTGGTTGAAATAATCAATGAAGACGGTATCCAGATGGCGACATGCGAAAGCATTGGCCGCAGGGCAGGGTATAGCCGCGGCCTCACCATTCAGCGTCTGGGCAAAAAAGACGAAATGTTCGTCACGCTGATAGACCGCATGGTCACTGAAACCAACCAAAACCTTGCATGTGAAATTCCCAAGGAAACCTGTGCGCGCGAGGCAATCCACCGCTACATCGATATTCATTTTGATGATTTACAAAACAAGCCGAGCTACCGGGCGTATTTTGCGCTGGTTGCAGGCAGCATGACAGATATCGCCTTGCTTGGGGAGGCCATCAAGCAAGCGCACGATTTTATTAAGCAGATATTGGTGGCAGTGCTGGAACGCGGCAAAGCCTCAGGAGAGTTTCCCGATGAGATGGATACGGCCATACGGGCAGTTTCCATCGGCAGTTACTTGCTTGGTGTCGCGCTTCAACAAAAGCTGCACCCAAAGCTCGACATTAAACTGCTGAAACCAGCAGCCTATGCATTGATACCTTTAAAGCCTGAATAAAAACAATCGCGGACCAGCGTTCGCGCAACGGGAGAACAGGCATAACTTTTTAATAACACCAGCGCACCTTCTGCGCTGAACAACCTATAACTTGGGAGGGGAATATGGTTGCATCTGAATACTCGGTACGGTCCGGGGATTTGAATTTCGATAAATTCGTCAATTATCTTGGCAGCGTTGAGACCGGTAAACCGTTAATGAACGACCTTAACGGGCGGACGCTCACCAGTAGGCAGTTTGCCATGCGTGCACGCCAGTTTGCAGGGGGGGTAACTTCACTTGGCATTGAAAAAGGAAGCCGCATTGCAATACTTGGCCTCAATTCCTTTGAATATGTAGAGGTAATGGTTGGCTCAATTCTGGCAGGAATGATCACTGTTCCCCTTAACATCCGCTGGTCACCGAAAGAGTTTCTCTACGCTATCGACCACTCCCAGATAAACACCATTGTTTATGACGATACATTCGCCCCAATGGTTGATGGGATCAAAGAGAACGCAGGTTCGCTCGTAAATTTTATTCACATCAGCGAAGGCGACGTGGGCGAGGGTGTAATACGCTATGAAAGCTTGCTTGACGCCCCTTGTGAGTTAGAGCTTGCTCGGGATGTGAGCACCGAGTGTTTCATGAGCTACACTGGTGGTACCACCGGGTTCCCGAAAGGCGTGGTGCACACTCATGAGTCCATGATGTCCTGCGCAAACATTTTGGCCACAAACGGCTGCCCAACATTGCAGGGCACTTCCATGGTGGTCATGCCGATATTCCACCTGTCCGGCTACGGGCCCATTTTTGCCCGTCTGTTGCAAAACAGACCGACCGTGATCGTACCAATGTTCCGACCTGACCTGGTGGTTGCTGCGGTCAAAAAATTTGATGTCTCATCCTTCCTTCTGGCGCCAATCATGTTTCAGATGCTCATTAATGCACCTGAGTTTGAGCCTAAAGATTTCGAAAATGTGGCCCAAGTCGTCTATGGTGCCTCTCCAATCTCTGAAGCACTGCTAAAACTGGTTCAAAAGAACTTCCCGAAAACAGATCTGACACAGGCCTACGGCATGACAGAGGCGGGCGCAGGTGTGTATTTGTGGCCGCAATTCCATGCCGGCGAACTTGCCCGCCCTGGCGCAGCAGGCCAGGCCAGCTCACCATTGCTTGACGTTCGCGTTGAGGATGATGATGGCAACGAACTGCCAGCCAACAGCATTGGAGAGGTGGTGTTTTACACCCCGTCCATAATGAGCCGTTACTACAACGCCCCAGAGCAAACAGCGGCGGCGATCCGTAATGGCGGCTATCGCACAGGAGATGTTGGCATGAAGGACGACTTTGGGGTGCTCTTCCTCAAAGATCGCTTAAAAGACATGATCATCACAGGGGCAGAAAATGTTTATACCGCTGAAGTAGAAAGCGCTATTTCGCTGCACCCAGACGTTGCCATGGTCGCTGTGATCGGTATTCCGAGCGAAACCTACGGTGAAGCGGTTCATGCAGTGATCGTGCCGCGTGAAGGAACTGCACCAACATTTGAAGAGATCCGAAACCACGCGAAAGAACGCATTGCTGGCTACAAATGTCCGCGTTCAATCTCCTTGGCTGACGAGCTGCCTCTTTCTGCAATGAACAAAGTATTAAAGAACAAACTTCGCGAAAAATTCTGGGAAAACCATAACCGCGAGATCGCTTAGTATCTGGCGGGGCACCACCAGCGCCCCGCCTTTTCGCCAACTCCACTGCGTCGGTAAAACCATCGCAAACGTTTTGATCCTATGAAAGACCGTTGAACAACATGTAGCTGCGCTCCGTCAGCCAATAAGCCGCGATGGTGCCGGACGCAAAGATAATGATCGCCGAAAACGCTGCAACGCGTTGCTGTGGTACCCGTAACCCTCTTGAAGCCAGTTGGTATGCAGCCAAGCAGAGGGCCACGAATAAAATTTGCCCCAACTCCACGCCTAGGTTGAAGAAGGCCAATGCCGCAAATTGCAAATTTGGAGGCAACCCTACCTCTAAGAGGACACTTGCAAAGCCAAAACCATGCAGCAGACCAAAACCAACGGCGATCAGTGTCGGGTAACGCCACGCTAAAGTTCCACGGTTTCCCCTGCTCACCTCGGCAGCAAGAACCACAATACTCAGCGCAATAAGGCACTCAATAAAGACAGGTGGCACATAAACGACCTGCAACACAGACAGCGCCAGTGTTATGGAGTGCGCTATTGTAAAACCCGTTATTGTAAGGAGCGTTCTGCGCAGCCCCCGTGCAATAAACAAAAGGCAGATCACAAACAGCAAGTGATCATATCCGCTGAGAATATGGGTTATGCCAGAGGTGATATAATCACCAGCAACTTGCCACAGGCCACTTGTGACAACTGGCTTTAAGCGCGTTTGATCAGGGCCAAAAATTTGCTGGACCTGATCTCCTGTTTCATCCTCATAAACAAGCAGTGTTGAAAGACTTGGATTGCCTGACGGATACTCCAACACAACTTCAATTGCCTCTGAAGCACCTTGGCATTCATAAAGCGTATGCCCGTGTAATGAGCGATACAGCAGCGGGTCTGAACGCTGGCAAGTGGGGTTAGAGAGTTGGATTAGTGGCTCTTTGCCCTGCGGTAGAACTGGAGGGGTTTTCCATTGCAGCGCATAGCTCGTTGCACCCACGTGGGAAAGTTTGACGTAAACGGGCCGCCCTTCATGCGCCTGCGCTATTGAGGCCCAAAAAAACAAACAAACCATATATAACAGAGGCATCAGTTTTCACCTCTGTTCCAGGTGACCTTGTAGGTTTGCCGAAGCTTTTCATAAGCCAGCCTCTTACTCTCACCTTGCTGATAACGCCGGTAGTCTTGCAATACGATTGGCGCAACTTCAGACAGTTCAGGCAGACGCGAAGGCATGCTGGCATTCACCCAAAGAAGGTGCGCACCATATTGTGAGATGATGGGCCCTTGCCAGTGGTCAGCAGGTTTAAGTGAAAAGGCCGCCTTTGCAAAACTCTCCCCAAAATGACTGGAGATTAACGTTTTGGTTCGCACCTGATAGCTTCGGTTGAAATGAAAGCGCTTGCCATACTCAGAAGCTTCATTCGCTGTGGTCTTATTTTTATTCAAACGTGGCAGCAGTGTCTCAGCTTCTGCAGCGGCTTTTGTTGCGCTTTCTTTGTGATGGGGAAGGTAGATGTGAGTGAAGCTGATAGCAGCTTCGTCGATGTAATCTGACCTGTTTGCAGCAAAAAACGCATTCAGATCACTTTCAGAAGGGGGCTTGGCGTCCTCGACGAACCCCTTGGCAATAAACTCCATTTTTTGAATGAGCCGCCGCCGTATGATTTCATCATTCTTCTCAAGCCCCAGCGCCAGCGCTTCACGGTAAAGCACCTGATCCCGAACATAGTCTTGTGCCAGTCTGTTTTGCTCTGCAGGGGCCAAGCTGGCAAACTTTTGCTCAGCATTATCCGGCGTAAACGACTTTGCCTGAAACTGCATGTATTGCGTCAGCGCGGTATCATCTACGATGATCTGCTTGCGATCGTTGCTGTAGAGCTGATCAGGTGCGACCAGCTCAACAGCTACAAAAAGCACAAGTCCCAACACCATGAATTGTATGAGTGGTTCTGAAAATAGCCGTCTCATGTGCGTCACCCTTATCAAGTCTGTGGCGTGTACCAAATAGGAGAGGTGTAAGCCCGCTCCTGTAGCGTGGCGGGGCCCTCTTTTGGCGGGTCAATTTTTAAAGCAATGCCATCCAGCAGCGAGTGACGCGGTGTTGGAATTTGCAAGACGCGAACGTAGTAAAATGAACGGTGATCCGGCTCGAAATCCGGGTCTTGCCAGACCACAGATAATTCAGGGCTACCGATGGAGTTTTCATAATGCCCCGTATTTAAGTCCACCGTATTGCCGATTGGTGGAAGTGATCCGTCCGCTCGTACATTGCGGTCACCAGCCCAGGAAACATTGTAGACCTTCTCGTGCTGTTCGCCCGCACTGTCTACCCAGCCTTTGACAACTTGAATTCGGTCAAGATTTGCCGCAACGGGGTCTTTTGTTGCGCGGATTAAGAGGGAGGGAGCTGACTGGGAGTTCTCAGGTTGGGGGAGTAGATCTCCGCCCATGGGGACACCTTGTGCGTAGCCGATCTTGGCCAGGTCTTCAGCGTCATGCGCCCCGTCTTCAAATTTCCAGCCTGCAAACATGCGCACAGCTATGCGCGGTCCGGTCGTCGCGTAGACTTCCTTGCGCTTAAAAGCTGCGTAGATTTCATCGCGGGTGTTTTCATTGACCCATACAGCCGCTAAACCTGAGGCTGACATCTCCCAACCATTCCCAATCGGGCCGCCTTCCTCATGAGATCCATCCTTTTGGGCAGGTACTGAATCACCAGCAAACTTGCCCCAAAAATTATCCTCTTCTGCCGAAGCGATACCTGTATGGGCGTCGGTGGACCCAATCATTCCAAATTTGTATGGATTAACGCCCACCTTCTCCTCAATTGCCATGCCGCGCTTTAGGGCCGAGCGAACAAAATCTGCTGGTTTAGCCTCATAAGTGCCACCACCAGTTTGGATGTAAGAGGTGTAGGTCTCAAAATCAGCAAACTCATCTTGTGGAGATAGTTTTGGGTGTGTCTCTGAATCACCTTTGATCTGCGTGACCTCAACCACAGGCTCCCATTTAATTCTTGTTCTTGCATACTCTTGTGTGATGGGCCTTCCTTTTAGGCTTGTTTCCGCAAACATATAGCCTTTTGAAATGTTTGAGTTATGCGGAATTGCAAGGAAGCGTGTTCCGGTTTCCTGTGAGGTTTTATCCAGCCACTGCCAAAGCTCCTCCGGGTATTCGCCGTCATCTGAGCCAAAGGGAACAAATTGCTTGGCATGCTTGCCTCCATCCGGTGTCAGGACAACGCGATGCAAATTGGCACCTGTTGGAACCGAACTCCACTCCCAGCCGATCAAAGATGTAAATTTACCCGGTTCATTATGCTCTTCTGCTGCATCAACAATTTCATGCCATGAGCGCGTTTCGGTCTGGAGCGTGTCCCCTAACGTAGACCTGCTTTTCGGGCTATTGTGGTTTGGATCCGTAACAGGGTCACCTGATGCATTCGCAGCAGCTTTAGGGAGCAGGCTTGCAAACAACTCATAGCCTTCTTTCGGGTCCTTGACCGCATCGCGCAACATGCGCACAGCGACCCAACGCTTCAGCGAAGCAAACAATCCTAGGTCAGGCTCAATTGCGGTGTTTGAGCTTAGCGCCCTGACAACTCCCATCCCCTCAGCGTGATCTGAAACAACCAAAAAATCCAAAGGTGTTTTGATCTGTACGCGAACGCCGCTAAATGGGTGTATGACCGGCTTTCCCTTCGCCCATCGGTAGGCTGTGTCTGGGTCTGCACTATGATTTTGGTTCATAAATGCATCAAAAGAGTAGCTTGTATGTAAGTGAGTATCTCCGAACAGTAATTTACCGCGTATTTCTTCTCCATATGACATGGATGAATACAAAAAAGTTGAACAGAAAAGGCCTATAGCTATCTTCCTGCCACTTATACTTACACCTGAAACGCATAGCATCAATGAATCCCCCCTCAAAGAACCACAGATGCTGACTTTATTAAATTCACCAGCATAAATATAATCAATTTAATCTGCATGAGTGATAGCAATCATTGATAACCCTAGGGAAGACCACACAACCAGCTCTAACACTGAGGACGTGCGTTCAAGGATAGTGATATCGAGCAATTCTCCTTAGCGTCAACTTGATCATTGCGGCAGTCATCAGGGCCTTGTTGCAGAAATCGAATTCAGAATGCAGGTTGCTCTTACCCGTTCAATTCAGGTCGCGAGTACGCGCTCGAACGCCGGGCGTCCAAGTGC
>NZ_FOFM01000023.1 GCF_900110875.1 Pseudovibrio axinellae
GCTGTGCTGATTCCATGTCTGCGACAAACTTCTGCTGTTGGAACACCACTTTCCTGTTCCTTGATCATGCTGATGATCTGCTCTTCCGTAAAACGAGAACGCTTCATATCCCACCTCAATGTTAGGTAGAATCCTATCACAAAATGGAGGAAGTTATGGGGAGCAGGTCATGACCATTCAACTACCGAATAAGAGCCTAAGATCGTTAAGATCACCCAAGCGAGACGTTTAGGATTGAGATAGATCGGAAAACCTCAACTGAATGTATTTATGTATTTGATATCCTGACGGCAGGCTTCAGCCGCAACACCACTGATTTGCATTCTTGAGGCAAACACCGTTTCATCAATCTGCAGAAGCGCGTCAAAGGTGACTAATGAAAAAAGATGACCCATCTTCTGAAAAGCGACCCAAACAAAGAGCTCAGCGCAAAGGTGTGAGCAGAAGGAATTTGTTAAAAGCTGGAACTGGAGCGGCAGCCCTTGGATCGCTTGCTGGACTTTCATCTGCAGATGCTCAAGCGGTTAGCTCCCCCATCAAAGAACAGTCAACCCCGCAACCGGCAAGCCGTGAGACGCCAGCAGATCATCCTTACAATGTCATTCTTTTCATCTCAGACGAAGAAGCCTATCACTTGAGGGATGCGGAAGATTATTCAACGCCGGCGCGTGAGGAGCTCCAGCGTCGAGGCACGACGTTTCACAACCATTACATCGGTTCGGCGATGTGTACACCCTCGCGCGGGGTAATGTTCTCGGGTCAACCACCGCAGGTCAATGGCGTATTTGATCAGATGGAACTTGGATACGTGCCGAGCCTTCGAACCGATAAGCCCAGTCTGGGTACGATATTTAAGGATCTGGGCTATGAGACCGCTTATTTCGGAAAATTCGAGTTACGCAAGGATATCATCGCGCCAAAGTCCACTGTGAATTATACCGATACTCTGCGCGAATACGGTTTTGACACTTTTGCACCAGACGGCGACAAGGTTGGGACACCCGATCAAGCTTATAACACTGACACTTATACCACTGGTGCGGCTATTCGCTGGTTAAGAACCAACGCGCAAGAGATCAACAGGCAGGGCAAGCCCTGGTGTCTCATTGTCAGCTTCGTTTCACCGCACGACATTATGTACGCAGAGGTCAACCAACCGGGCGAGAAAGTGCAGGTATCACAAGTCGGAATGACAATCTTGCCATCTCCCGAAAACGAACACTTCGCGAAGCAATGGAAATTCTCACCCTCACCAAGCGCACTTGAGCCGATGAATTCTCCGGGCAGGCCACGAGCTCATCTATCCTACATGATCGGTTGGTCAGCCTTTGTTGGAGAGATTCCCTCTCACGCAACACAGATGTGGAACACCTATTATAATTTCTATCTGAATCTCGTTCGTGACAATGATCGCAATCTGCAATCCGTTTTGGATGCAATCAGCGCGCTCAGTCTTTGGGAGACTACCGTTGTCATGAGAACGGCCGATCACGGAGAACTGGGCGGGTCCCATGGTGGACTGCGCGGAAAGGGTCCTCTACCATACGAGCAGGAGGTCCATGTTCCTGCTGTGGTCGTTCACCCCGAACATCCAGGCGGCGGTAACTGTCACGCGCTCACAAGTCACGTCGATCTGATCCCCACCTTGGTCGGCATGACGAATACGGACCAGACTAAGCGCAGCGCAGCTATTTCTGACTTGCCAGGGCACGACTTTTCATCCCTATTGTCTTCGCCGGGAACAGCAGCTGTAGATGCCGTCCGTGAAGCTGCCCTGTTTAATTATGTCGGCCTTCAAACTGTCGATGCGCTCTATATGATGCGGGTTTGCCGCGATATTGCCGAGGGCCGCCCCGCCCCGCCGTTTTCCGTAGCCCGGCCCGATATGTCCCGCCGTGGCTTCCTCAGCTTCGTCTTTGATGGCCGTTATAAATATTCCCGCTATTTTGCGCCGAATAATTTCAACACACCCGAGACGCTCGACGAGCTGCTCGCAAACAACGAGATTGAATTGTTCGATTTAGAAAACGATCCCGACGAACTCGAAAATCTTGGCGCTGATCCGCAGAAGAACAGCGAACTTATTATGCGCATGAACGCCCTGCTGAATCGCATGATCGCAAAGGAAGTCGGGACCAATGATGACAGATTTTTTCCAGCAAGCCTGCGTAATGGATGACAAAACTCTTTCACGCCACACCCGAAAACTGCATGCCCACAAAACGTGGACTGGATCAGGTTTATAGCACGCTCCCAGTAATGGTGTTCGCGCTCTTTTACGTGCCAGCAGCGCTACTAATGGCATTCGTTTTACTACAAACATACGCAGAAAAAGCCGAGGAAATATCAGATCGGATACTCAGGATTTCGTCAAGAATGCTGTTCGCATTGATGATGTTTTTCGTCTTGGCTGCGCTCTCGCATCCTCTCCCGAACAAGCTGGTACTGGCAAGAAGCGAAAATACCACCATACTGAGCTTCCTAGCGGAAACGCTGAATGCACCTGCGGTCAGTACACTTGGTCCCATTATTGCCGTCACGGCGATTTACTCTTCATTCTTGACTTTTTACCTCGGCTCAAATGAAGCGCTGGTTGGGCTTTTGAAAGCCGCCTCTCCAGAGCTGGTCAACATTGTTGGAGATAGAAAAGTTAGGGTTTTATTGGTTGTTTTCTTCTTCGTGACCATATGGCTCGCGGCAAGCTTAGAACCGCCGATCATAAGCGCTATTGCCGACTTGTTTGCGCCTTTCATCGCGATCATCTTGTTCCTGCTGCCGATGTACGCCATTAGAACTGTGCCAGCCTTGGCAAAATACAAAGGGGCGCTGTCCAACATCTTCGTGACGATCGCTGGCCTTGTCACGGTTTCAGCAACCCTGAGGAACTTCTTTTAAAGACAGAAGTCCCTAGCGTGGGTGGAGAAACCGAAGCCACCGTGCGTGACAAGGGTATTTGGGCAATCTAAAAAAGCAGCCATAAGGCGTACAGCACTCAAATTTACCGGTTAACCGAGGTTATATACCTTTAAAATCAAGTCACAGACCGTGTAGCCATCAGGCCTTGGCCGGCCGGTGCCCTAGCAGATCCTTGGTAAGAGTTCTCCTGCTGGCATATCAAGTATCCTTTGGCTACCAATTGGGGTTTGAAGGGTTACGAGCCCAGCCTGCGCACTCGAGACATGACCGATCATGGCTGCGAACTCGTTTTGTGCTTTCAGTATTTCCAGTGCCAGCACGCTCTCGTTTTTGGGCAGGATGGCAACAAAACGCCCCTCACAGGCGACTTGCAACACGTCTAGCCCCAGCACTTCGCAGGCGCCTCGCACGTTCGGCATTACGGGAACATCATTCTCGACCACGTCAAATTGGAGGCTGGCATCTTGCGCAAGTTCGTTCAATACACTGCACAGCCCGCCGCGCGTTGCGTCTCGTAAACAGTGAATCTCGAGACCGGCCTCAAGCAGAGCCTCCACCGTCGACCACAAAGGCGCGCAATCGCTTTCAATCTGGGTGGTAAAGGCAAGCCCTTCGCGTGTTCCCATAACGGCCATCCCATGACGCCCGATATCACCGCTGACCAGTATCGTATCGCCTGTAGCAATGCGGGGTGGCGAAACAAATAAACTATGATCCACACACCCGATACCGGTAGTATTGATGTAAATTCCGTCGCCATGGCCGCGTTCGACGACTTTGGTATCGCCTGTTACGATTAAAACCCCGGCAGCATCTGCTGCTTTACGCATCGACTGTACGACACGCCACAAAGTTTCAATCTCCAATCCTTCCTCAAGAATAAAAGAGGATGTGAGGAACAACGGTTTGGCACCGCACATGGCCAGATCGTTGACCGTGCCATTGATCGCCAGTGTGCCTATATCACCGCCTGGAAAGAACAATGGCCTGACGACGAAGCTGTCGGTCGTAACCACGGTGCGCCCGTTTTGTAGATCAAGTATTGCTCCATCATGACCGCCGCGTAATACCGCGTTGTCGAATGCTGCAATAAAAACTTCCTCGATGAGCTGTTGCATCAAGCGCCCGCCACCGCCGTGCGCCAGTTTAATGCATGGCTGATCGCCCAGGGGCACCGGGCAACTACCACCAAAACTATCAGCACGGTTCATACCACGCGCTCCTTGCGGTAGCGGTAGTAGGCAGCGCAGGCCCCTTCGCCAGAAACCATCGTGGCACCCAGGGGATTTTCGGGAGTACAGGTCACGCCAAAGGCTGGGCAGTCAGCGGGCTTTTTCAGCCCTTGCAACACTTTGCCACTCAAACACTCGGTATGCTCTTCAGTCGCAGCCTCAGCAAGCTTGAAACGTTGCTGAGCATCGAAACTGCTATACTCATCGCTCAATGCCCAACCGCTCTCAGGAATCGTGCCTATACCACGCCATTTGCGAGGAATGACGCGGAAGACTTTTTCAATCAAATCCTGCGCTTGTGTGTTGCCGTCATCCTGCACTGCGCGTTCATACTGGTTTTCAACTGTTGCGCTGCCGTCTTCAAGCTGCCGGACACACATATAAATACCTTGTAAAATATCCAAGGGCTCAAACCCAGTGACAACAATGGGAACATGGTAGGTATCGGCCAGCGACGTGTAGGCATGGGTTCCCATGACCGTGCACACATGACCGGCGGCAAGAAAACCTTGCACCGTGTTATCGGGGGAGGACAAAATAGCTTTCATGGCGGGCGGCACGAGAACATGGGAAACAAGAACGGAGAAATTCTTGAGGCCTTGTTTTTTGGCAAGATAAACCGCCATGGCATTGGCGGGGGCTGTTGTCTCAAATCCAACAGCAAAGAAAACAACCTGCTTTTGTGGGTTAGCGGCCGCGATTTTAACAGCATCTAGCGGCGTATAAACCGCACGCAGATCCCCTCCCCTTGCACGCACACGCGTCAAATCGGATTTTGATCCAGGCACACGCATCATGTCACCGAAGGAACAGAATATCACATCGCTGTAAGATGCTATCTCGATGGCCTTATCAACCATGTCAACCGGCGTTACGCACACCGGACACCCTGGCCCATGCACCAGCTCGATCTCGTCAGGCAGCAAGTCCTGAATACCGAAGCGGACGATAGAGTGGGTTTGCCCACCACAAACTTCCATAATCGTCCATGGACGCGTCACAAGCTGCGCAATTGCCTCTGCGTATTTGCGGGTGCTTTGCGGGTCACGATACTCGTCGATATACTTCATTTCAGATCCTCGAGTGCACGAAAGGTTCGCTGCGCAGCGTCTTCTTGCAGCACACTAATTGCAACACCGGCATGAACAAGAATGTAGTCCCCGACCGCGGCCTCCGGCACAAAAGCCAAGCAGGCTTCGCGTACCGATCCGCCATAGCGAACTTGACCGGTGCGCGTCAGCGCATCCTCACCTGAGATGCTGATTATTTCCCCGGGTACGGCAAGGCACATGAGCTTCTCCTCCTCAGCTAGTTTCTTGGGTCATCGCCATAATTTGCCCCAAAGCCAGCCCCCCATCATTTGCTGGCACCAGTCGGTGCGTATGGGGCTTGAACCCCGCCTGTTTCAGCGCGTTTAGTGCAAGTTCCAACAAGAGTGCATTTTGGAAACAGCCACCGGTCAGCAACACAATATCTTCGCAGCTGCGTTGTGCAGCCTCCAAGATAATCTGCGCCAGTGTGCGATGAAACCTAGCGGAAATTACAGAGGGCGACACTCCGCGCTCACACTCGTCAAGTATTGCTCTCAACATCGGGCGCCAATCGATCACACCCTCCGCTATGTCAAAACTGTAGGCATCCGTGACGCGAGGGTCCGCTATAAACTCCAGCGTCATTGCCGCCTGTCCCTCAAACGTATTGTGTAAACACGAACCAGTGAGAAACGACACAGCATCAAAAAGGCGACCCACACTGCTCGTTAATGGGCAGTTTATTGCTTTTTTCAGGGCCGATCCGATCAAATCCGTGTCTTCTCTTCCAAGGCCGATATCCCGCTTGAATGCATCCTCTCCTTCTAGGGCGTAAAGCATACCAAGAGCTGCACGTTTAGGGTCTAATGCTGCTGCGTCCCCGCCCGGCAGCGGAAACTGCAGGAAGTGAGCTGCCCTGCTGAAACCGGCAGCTTCTATTTTTAAAAACTCTCCCCCCCATAAAGTGCCATCACCGCCATATCCCGCCCCGTCCCATGTGACAGCCAGACAAGGCGGTTGGAGCTGATTTTCTGCCATGCATGAAAGGGCGTGCGCGTGATGGTGCTGAACGCTGTGCGTCCGACTGCCAGACATTTGGGCAAGCCGTGTTGAATGATAATCAGGGTGCAGGTCGTGAACGATAGCTTCAGGATTGACTTTATAAAGGCGGCAAAAAAAATCTATGGCGTGCTGGTGTGCGTTCCAGCCACCAAGCGTACCCAGGTCACCAATGTGTGGCGATAGGAAAACACGGTCCCCCAGGCCCAATGCCACGGTGTTTTTCAAGTGTCCGCCTGTCGCAAGGGTCGGGGCTGGCAATTGAGCCTCTAAAATGATCGGCATGGGGGCATGACCTCGTGCACGGCGCAAAAGCGTTGTTTCACCGCCGGCACCAACACGGGCAATGGAATCGTCACACCGGTTTAAGATGCGCCGGTTATGAACCAAAAACAGGTCCGCAATGCCTTCCAAGGTGCCGGTAACCTCGTCCTCATCAATACAGATGGGCTCGTTTGCGCGATTGCCACTGGTTGCGACAATAGGAAAGTCCAATTCGGCCAACAACAAGTCATGCAAGGGCGTATAGGGCAGCATAACACCAAGATAAGGGTTGTCTGGCGCCACCTCACTCACCACAGCGGATGCTTTGTTTTTGCGCAAAAGAACAATCGGCATCGCAGAGGACACCAGAAGATCTTTCTCCGCTCGCGTCACAGTGCAATCCCGCTCCACGTCCCGCATGGACGGATACATGAGCGCAAATGGTTTAGCGGGCCGCTGTTTTCGCCGGCGCAACTCAGCAACAGCGTGCTTTTTATGGGCTGCACAGACGAGGTGAAAGCCACCAAGCCCTTTAACAGCCAGTATTTTCCCCTCACGAACCGCTTGGGCCGCTTCACGCAACGCATGATCGCCCTTTGCAAATCCATCGCCCTTCACATTGCGCAATTCCAGTTGTGGTCCGCAATTGGGGCAGGCCACTGGCTGCGCATGATAACGGCGGTCGTTTGGATCCTCATACTCAGCGCGGCAGGTGTCGCACATAACAAAGTCTGCCATTGTTGTATTCACGCGGTCATAGGGCAGCTCCTTGATGATGGAGTAGCGTGGGCCACAGTTAGTGCAATTGGTGAAAGGGTAGCGGTAGCGGCGGTCGGAGCGATCGAACATCTCGGACCTACAATCATCGCAAACGCCAAGGTCTGGAACGATAATTGCGGAGTGTTCCTCTTCATCTCCGCTGGAACAAATCACAAACTCATGACAGCCCATTGCGGCAATGGGTGCGCTGCGTATTCGCATAATTCTTGCTTGCGGCGGACCGCATTTCATCAGCGCTTCTTTAAAACTCTCAAGGGCAGACGGGACACCTTCAATTTCGATGGTCACCCCTTTGGGCGTGTTTTGAACAAAACCTGTAAGATTAAGTTCCTGTGAAAGACGGTACACGAACGGGCGAAAGCCAACGCCCTGCACCGCACCTTCAACCAAAAAACCTTCGCGCTTAGCTGTATCATTTTGAACATGAGGGGAAGGTTTGGATGCCATGGGGCTAACTCACAACCTCGACACTCTTCAATAAAATATCCTGAGCGTTCGGGTCGTTATGATCGGTGCATTCTTCCATTTTTAACTCAGCGCCCTCAGCGCAGGTGCCAATGGAAGCACTTTCAAAATGCTCGCGAAAATGCTCAGGCGTAATATGGGACAACGCCCCCAGTTTAACACTAACACCGACAATTTTGTCGGAGTTCGCGTCCTTGGCAAGGTCCTTGATCTTTCGCATGAGATCAGCCATCAGAGATAACTCGTGCATGTACGTCTCCCTTTTTTCGAAGTTCACATAGAATCTCGGCAACCACTTCATGTTTTCGTTTCAATAGGGTTTTTGACAGGGAAACCCCGGCGTTGAAACACTCTCCCTCGACACCAATAAACGATATATTGGCTGGTAGTTTGTGCAGTGCTCGGGCCAGTTCAACAGCCTGCGGAACACCGAATGCGTGGGTGGAATACAAGTTGAACTCTTCCGGCAGTTTCTCAAGGGCAAGGTTGAAGCGAAAGATTTTCCCTGCCTGCGCCCCTGAAGAGACCGCGTCGACCAGAATGACCTCGTCCACGCCTTCCCAGCACTCCATCAAGGTAGCGGGCTCACCGTCATGCTCAATGCACCTCACGTCAGAACTCGCTATACCGGCCAATTCGGCTGCAACAATGCAACCGAAGGCATCATCGCTCCGATAGCGGTTCCCAATACCAATGATGAGTGTGTTCGTGTTCGTCATTTACGGTCGATCTCCAGCTTTAAAAAGTGCGTTGCACAGGAGATGCACGGATCATAATTACGTACGGCTTGTTCTGAGAGATACTGGATTTCACTGTCCGGTTTGTCGATGCAGCCGGGCACGAAACGTCGTAAATCGTCTTCGATCATTTTCTGGTTCTGGGAAGTCGGCGGCACGATGTTCGCATCTTCTATGATGCCGTCACTGTCGAGTGTGTATCGGTGATAAAGCAACCCGCGCGGCGCTTCTGTTGCGCCATAACCCGTCGTAGCTTTGGGTACAGCTGGGATTGAAGATACGCTAGGGGATTTGTAATTATCTATCACGCGCAGGGCTTCACTTACCGCGTAAAGCACTTCCACGGAGCGGACAATGATGCTCTGAAATGGATTGTTGCACACAGCGCCCAAACCGGCTGCTCGGGCTGTCTCTTGAATATCTGCGGGAAGCTGCGCAAAGTTCAGCGCATAGCGCGCCATCGGGCCAACGTGATAGCAGTTCCCCTTGGGTTTCATCACGCATTGAAGCGCGTTGCTGTATCCAACATGGCGCTCTTCGAAGTGCTGATCGTATTCGTTCACCGCAATATCCAGGCCTTTGTTGGATATGATCCGTCCGTCAATCATCGGGTATTCTTCCCCGTTGTACAAAGACACGAACGTGTAGTCCTGCTCGAATGCGGGGAAGTCGAGGGTCGCGGACCACTCAACGGTTTGTCTAGCAAGGTCGCGGGCAAGCAAGAGCTTTTCGCGCAGCTCCATGAGCTCTTTACGTGCAGGGACGCGAAAGAAACCACCGACCTTTGCGTTGACAGGGTGGATCTCTCGCCCGCCCATCAGGCTCATGATCTCACAGCCTATTTTTTTTAAGGAAAGCCCGCGTTCGACGGCCTCGGGGTGATCTTTGGCCATCTCCACGGCGCTTGGATAGCCGAGGAAATCCGGTGCGTGCAACATGTAAATGTGGAGTGTGTGGCTTGATATCCATTCACCAGCGTAAAAAAGCCTGCGCAATTCGCGCAGTGCACCTTCAACCTTAATACCGCAGGCATCCTCCATGGCGTAAATCGCACTCATTTGGTAAGCGACCGGGCAGATACCGCAGATACGGCTGGTAATATCGGGTGCTTCGCGGAAATCGCGCCCGCGCAAAAATCCCTCAAAAAATCGTGGAGGCTCGAAGATCTTCAGTTTGACGTCAACAACAGCATTGTCCCGTATCTCCAGATACATCGCGCCCTCGCCTTCAACACGGGCAAGGTAATCAACCTTGATGGTGCGCGTATCACCTCCTTTTGCATGGCTCACTTGTCTTCTCCCTCTACGCGTTCGACGGCACACCGGAAGCTCTCAGCCCCTACATTGTAGGTTTTGAACATCCGCAATAACTCATCTTCCGGTACACCGAGATTTCGCATCCACTTCACCAAAGATGATGTATTTGGCGCTTCCATAGGGCCATAACACCCATAGCAGCCGCGATTATAAGAGGGGCAGATTGCACCGCATCCAGCTTGTGTCACCGGCCCCATACAGGCAGTGCCATGTGCCACCATAATGCACGCGGTTCCGCGTTTTTTGCACTCGATGCACACGCTATGGGGCGAGACATTCGGTTTACGTTTATTTAAAAACGCGTTGATGACTTCAAGAAGCTGGGTCTTGTTGATCGGGCAGCCACGCAGTTCAAAATCAATCTTCACATGCTCGGAAATTGGCGTCGATGTATTCAAAGTGCTGATATATTCCGGGCTTGCGTAGACAACGCTTAGCAGCTCCCTGGTGTCAGTAAAGTTACGCAGGGCCTGTATGCCGCCTGCAGTGGCACAAGCCCCTATCGTAATAAGGAACTTTGATTGCCGCCGCACATCTCGAATACGCTCGCGATCATGTGGGGTGGTGATGGAGCCCTCTACAAGAGATAAATCATAGGGCCCGTCGATAACATTGCTGCTGGCTTCCATAAAATTGGCAATTGTAATACGGTCCGCCACGGCCAGCAGTTCATCCTCACAGTCTAGAAGACTAAGCTGGCATCCATCGCAAGATGCAAATTTCCATACTGCTAGCTTGGGTTTTTCAGTCATCACACTTCCCGTATCTTTAACAGGTGTTCGATGCGGTCGAACGAAAACACCGGACCGTCGTGACAGATGAAGAATGGACCATATTGGCACCGACCACACAATCGAATGGCGCATTTCATATTGCGTTCCATCGATAAATAAATCTTGTCGGCCGCAACGCCCATATTGAGTAGAGCGTAGGCCGAAAAGCGCATCATAATCTCCGGGCCGCACATAACCGCTGATGTGTTCACCGGATCGATGCTGCGATCCTTAAGCAGATCTGTCACCACCCCGACCTTGCCGAGCCAATCTCTACCGGCAGCATTGACATTCACATCAACATCAATCGGAGCCTTTTCGCGCCAGCTGTTCAATTCCTCTTCAAAAAGGATCGTCTCTGGTTTGCGTGCGCCATAGGCAAGCAACAGCTCGCCGTAATCATTGCGATTGTTCAGCATGTGGTAAAGTGCAGGGCGCAACGGGGCTAGGCCCAGCCCCCCGGCAACGACGATCACATCGCGGCCTTTGAGGGGGCCAATCGGCCATGCGCTCCCGAACGGGCCACGCAGGCCGATGGTATCACCGGCCTTAATGGAATAGATGGCGTGCGTCACGGAGCCAACATCCATAATCGTGAAGGTCAGTTCCCCTGTTTTGCGAGGATCACCACTTACTGAAATCGGGACCTCACCGCGACCAAAGAAATAGACCATATAAAACTGTCCGGGTTCATAGACAGTGTTGCCAGCATTATTGACCGGAACAACACGCAGCGTCATACAGCCGGAAATTTCCTCGCGGGTATCCATAACGCGGAAGGGTTGAGGGAGCATCGGCGCATCCCTGTCAGCGCTACGATGCATCGGTTTCCCTTCCGGTCGAATAAATGTCCAGCAGCTGCAGCTGTGTCGCCTGCAAACGATCATGCATAACCTGAGAAAATCGCTTCATGAGCTGATACCCAAGCTCGTGGTCTGCTTCGGCTTTTCCGCGCAAACATTCACCATCCAGCGCCACTGTCGAGACACTCGTTATCGCAAGAGAATCGAAGCTGTGGCGATGGGGAGGAAATAACCAGTCGAACCCGATGATCCCGCCAGAAAGAACACCGGAAATAGAAAGTGGGCCCCGTGCCGGGCTATTGCTTTCAATGGAGATTTTCCCTGTGCGCACCAGATGAAATGTGTCGGCCACCTCGCCTTCGCGCAAGAGAAACTCGCCAGCTTTAAAGTGTGCAAGCCTGCCGCATCCGGATATCAACTCAAGATGCTCCTCCGAAATTCCATTAAAGAACGGGTTCTCTCCCAACAGCCTATGAATGTTCTTGATGTCGACCATAAGTGACTTCCTTCAGTTTTCACTGTTGCGGAGCAAGCGGACTTCTTCAGTTAGGTCAATGCCAACGGGACACCACGTGATGCACCGTCCGCAACCAACGCACCCTGAAGTGCCAAACTGGTCCAGCCAGGCAGCAAGTTTATGAACGAGCCACTGTCTGTATCTCGAGCGCGTCGTCGGGCGTACGCTCCCACCGTGGATGTAGGAAAAATCCATCGTGAAACAGGATTCCCACTCTCGCCAGCGTTCGGCGTGATTCCCCGTCAGGTCTGTGACGTCCTCGACCTTTGAGCAAAAACACGTCGGACACGCCATTGTGCAGTTACCGCAAGAAAGGCAGCGCTTTTCAAGCTCGTCCCACCGGTCATTGTCATAGTTGCGATAGAGCATTTCCTTGACATCGGAGATATCAATTTTGCGGCCCATTTGCTCTTGCGCTTGTTTGGTGCAGCCACGAGCAGCCGCGATAGCTTCCTGGCTCGCTTCAGAATGAGGAATTTCTGCCAGTAGGGAAAACCCAGAGGTGCTGCCGGGCTCGGCAAGGAAGTAATGCTGGTCGTTGTCCAGTATTTCCGTCAGCGCAAGATCATACCCATCACTCACGCGTGGGCCGGTATTCATGGAAGTGCAGAAACAGGTCTTTGCTGCCTGACCACAATTGACAGCAATAACAAGTGCTTCTTCCCGGCGCTTGGAATAAATCGGGTCGCGATACTCACCATCCAGAAATACTTTATCCTGAACCTGAATGGCGTGCAGGTCGCAGGCGCGTACTCCGATAAATGCAAACTTCTTTTGGGTGTCTACTGCGCTCTTCACAGTAAACCCGCCATCCTCTGTTTTATCGCCTTCCCAAAGTTTAACCCGAGAGGGAAACAGATAGTTTTTCCAAGAGTGGGGGCCGTTGTTGAAGCCAAACAGGGCGTTGTCGCCGCGCCGTTTTAATGAGTAGGTGCCGGCGTCCTGTTCCTCCGCCCAACCTTCGGGTAAATCCTCCAGACCACTAAGCTCGTCATAAACGATAACCGCCTCGCGCACGGTCGGCCCCACGGGCGTGTAACCGCGCTCGATCAAGACATCAAACAGGATGTGCAAGTCCTCACGCTGGATCACGAACGCATTGTTCGGCTTTGTCATGGTTGAGCCTGCCTCTTCTGCGATAAAGGGCTGCAAAAAGCACCCTAGCTTAGCAATCTGATGAAACCTATCTGGCATTTCTTCAGGTCAAATCTGGCGGCTGTGTTGCAAACGTCACATCGGGGCGGATTACGCCCTTCGTTTATACAGATTCATCCTGAGTGGGCCATGAACTGGCGATAAGCTGGCACGTCCTCCTGTTTGAGCGGATTGTTTGTGACCATATGAACAGCTTCACGACGACGTCTTCGCAGGCTTACGGATGGCTGGTTCTGCTGCGACAACAAGCGGGCTGAGACCCTCACCACCCTGTTTTATAATTTCAAAGAGCTGCAACCGCATCCGTGGTTCCCAAAAGTCATTAATGTGATTAGCAATGCCAGCAACAGCTTCTTCATGCGGTTTGTTCTTGAAGAAATTGGCAATCTGGTTCGCCATGTAGGTGAGCTTTTCTGCAGACATGACCTGGCTCTCCTCCCTCTCGTTTTATACAGTTGCAAGTCCGTTCGCTGCAGGAGCGAGGCGAGGCCAACGCTCCTAGAAATCACAGAGGCGCTTTTATTCGGCCGCTTCAATTCGGCGCGAGCGTGCCGACTGCTTTTGGTAGTGTTCCTGCCATTTTGTTGGGCCATTGGACAAAGAAACCTGAACAGCGGTCACTTTATATTCAGGACAGTTTGTCGCCCAGTCTGAGTATTCGGTGGTCACAACGTTTGTATGGGTGTCCGGGTGGTGGAATGTTGTGTAGACGACACCGGTAGATACTCGGTCTGTTACATCCGCACGTAAACTTGTTTCACCAGATCGGCTCGCAAGCTTGACCCAATCACCATCCTTTATCCCGCGCAATTCTGCATCATGGGGGTGGATCTCAAGCACATCTTCTTCATGCCACGCCACATTGTCGGTGCGTCGTGTTTGAGCACCAACGTTATACTGGGTCAAAATGCGTCCTGTGGTGAGTAAGAGCGGGAAGCGTGGGCCGCTTTTTTCATCTGTAGCGACATAGTCAGTACGGATAAAACGACCTTTTCCGCGAACAATCCCATCCACATGCAAAACTGGAGTACCTTCCGGCGCCGCATCCGTACAAGGCCATTGCACAGACCCCAGCTTATCAATGAGCTCATAGGTCACATTGGCAAAGCTTGGAGTGGTGGCGGCAATTTCCGCCATGATCTGAGATGGGTGTGTGTAGTTCCAATCAGCTCCCATGACGTTTGCCAGCAACTGTGTCACTTCCCAATCAGCATATCCGCTTCGAGGCATCATGACCTTGCGCACGGGACTGATGCGCCGCTCCGCATTTGTGAAAGTGCCGTCTTTTTCAAGGAATGTGGAACCTGGCAAGAAGACATGCGCATAGTTTGCTGTCTCATTCAAAAACAGATCATGCACGATGACGCATTCCATACCAGCAAGCCCGGCGGCAACATGCTTGGTATCCGGGTCAGACTGCAGAATATCTTCGCCTTGAATGTAAATCCCCTTGAAGCTTCCCTCTACCGCTGCATCCAGCATGTTGGGAATACGCAAACCCGGTTCATCAGATATGGCAACACCCCACAACTTCTCATAGGGTTCGCGCACCTCAGCAAACTTCACGTGTCGATATCCTGGAAGCTGGTGAGGGAACGAGCCCATATCACAAGCCCCTTGCACGTTGTTCTGACCGCGTAGCGGGTTAACCCCCACACCTTGCTTACCTATATTTCCAGTAAGCATGGCCAGATTAGCAAGTCCGATCACAGCGGTGGATCCCTGACTGTGCTCGGTTACACCAAGACCATAGTAAATAGCAGCATTACCGCCGCAAGCATAAAGCCTTGCAGCACTGCGCAGCTGTTCTGCTAGTACGCCCGTCAGTGCTTCAACAGCCTCAGGACTTTGTTTAGGGTCTGAAACGAACTCAACATAATCTTGAAACTCATCCCAATCACAACGCTCCCGGATATAGGTTTCGTCAAACAAACCTTCGCTCACGATCACATGCGCCATTGCCGTCACAACGGCAACATTTGTGCCCGGACGCAAGGCAAGGTGATGCGTGGCTTCCACGTAGGGAGATTTTACAAGATCAATGCGGCGCGGATCGACGACAATCATTTTTGCGCCCTCCCGCATTCGCCTTTTTAAGAAGGAAGCAAAGACCGGATGGGCATCGGTTGGGTTGGCCCCGATGACCAGCACCACATCAGCGTGCTCAATACTGTCAAAATCCTGCGTGCCCGCTGAGGTTCCTAAGGTCTCGCGAAGCCCATAGCCGGTCGGTGAATGACAAACACGCGCGCACGTATCAGTGTTGTTATTGTGAAAGACGGCTCGTGCGAGCTTTTGAACAAGGTATGTCTCTTCGTTCGTACACCGTGACGATGTGATCACGCCAATAGACTCTTTGCCGTAAGTTTTTTGAAGACCCTGCAAGCGATTGGCCGCAAAGCTCAACGCTTCATCCCATGACACTTCACGCCACGGATCTTCAACATTTTCACGCACCATCGGGTTTAAAATACGATCTTTATGCGCGGCATAACCGTAGGAAAACCGGCCTTTAACACACGAATGCCCGTGGTTGGCTTTGCCATCTTTATACGGCACCATACGCACCAACTCCGCACCACGCATCTCAGCCTTAAAGGCACAGCCGACACCGCAATAGGCGCAGGTCGTTACAACCGAATGCTCCGGAGTTCCAATTTCGATCACAGACTTTTCTTGAAGCGTTGCAGTTGGGCAAACCTCCACACAGGCCCCACACGAAACGCACTCAGATTCGAAGAAATCCTCGCTCATGCTGGCGGCGACGCGCGAGTCAAAACCACGCCCTTCAATCGTCAGCGCAAACGTTCCTTGCACTTCTTCACAAGCGCGCACACACAGTGAGCATACTATGCATTTGGAAGGGTCATACGTGAAATAGGGGTTGCTCTCATCCTTGGGTGCCCATCGAGCATTCAGCTCGTCCGACGCGCCGCGTTGGTTTACGTGGTTGGTGCCATCATAACCATAACGCACGTCCCGCAAGCCAACAGCTCCAGCCATGTCTTGCAGTTCACAATCCCCGTTGGCCGCACAGGTCAGACAATCCAGTGGGTGGTCAGAAATGTAAAGCTCCATCACACCACGGCGAAGCCCTTTCAATTGATCCGACTGCGTATGAACCTGCATTCCCTCTTCAACATGAGTGGTACAAGAGGCTGGCGTGCCCTTCTTCCCCTCAATCTCGACAAGACACAGCCTGCAGGAACCAAAGGCATCCACCGTATCGGTTGAGCACAGTTTGGGGATCTGAATGCCAGCTTCCATGGCGGCGCGCATCACCGAAGTGCCTTCAGGTACACACACATCAAAACCGTCAATTTTCAGAGTGACCATCTTTTTTGAGTTTATTTTACGTGTACCGTAATCAATCTCTTTAATAAGGGGCATGTGTTCACTCCGGCTGGCTCTTACGTTCGTGTACCTCAAAATCTTGCGGGAAATAGGTCAAAGAGCTCATCACCGGATATGAGGTAAATCCTCCCAGCGCGCATAACGACCCCTTATCCATCGTGTTGCAAAGATCAGCCAATAATTCGAAGTGCTCCTCAGGGCGTTCACCACGAGCAATCTTATCAATCACCTCAACTCCGCGGACAGAGCCGATCCGGCATGGCGTACACTTACCGCAGCTCTCAATGGCGCAAAACTCCATCGCAAAGCGCGCTTGTTTGAGCATATCGACAGTATCATCGAACACAACGATCCCGGCATGACCCACTATTCCATTGCGCTGAGTGAACGATTCATAGTCAAAGACCGTGTCAAACATCGAAGGAGGAAAGTAGGCTCCAAGAGGCCCGCCAACCATGGCCGCCTTAACAGGACGGCCACTCAAGGTGCCACCGCCAATCTCAAAGACCAGCTCATTCAGCGTAAGGCCGAACGCTGTTTCAAAAAGGCCGCTATGGCGAATATTTCCGGCCAGTTGGATCGGAATGGTCCCGTGAGAGTTTCCAACCCCGTAGTGGAAATAGTGCTTTGCTCCACGATCCAGAATAATCGGAATCGATGCCAGTGAGATCACGTTGTTGACCACTGTGGGGCAACCGAACAAACCCTCAATGGCGGGGAAAGGCGGTTTTGTGCGCACAACCCCCCTCTTACCCTCAATGCTGTTCAACAAGGACGTTTCTTCACCGCACACATAAGAGCCTGCACCAACACGAACTTCCATATCAAACGCATGGGAAGACCCCAGCACGCTTGGCCCAAGTATACCCGCTTCTTCTGCAAGCTTAACCGCACTGCGCAAGGCCGCCACCGAATGAGGGTATTCTGAGCGGGTATAAATGAAGCCCTTGGTCGCGCCGGTTGCGATGCCTGCAATCGTCATGCCTTCAATCAAAACAAAGGGGTCGCCCTCCATGATCATCCGGTCGGAGAATGTGCCGCTGTCGCCCTCATCAGCATTACAGACGATGTATTTTTGATCCCCTTTAGCATTGCGCGCCGTGTTCCATTTGATACCGGTCGGAAACCCGGCGCCTCCGCGTCCACGCAGGCCACTGTCTGTTACTTCCTGAATGATCTCGGCGGGTGTCATCTGTAGTGCACGTTCCAACCCTAAGAAGCCGCGATGCATTTTGTAATGGGCGATCGACAACGGATCAGCGACACCACAGCGCAAGAAGGTCAAACGCGTTTGGCGTTTTAAGAAAGGCATTTCCTCAACCAAACCGTGGCAAAGCGGATGGTCCGCACCCTCCAGAAAGCCGCCATCCAACAAGGCAGAAACGTCAGAGGCTTGAACCGGACCATAAGCGATACGCCCTTGGTCGGTTTCAATCTCAATCAACGGCTCAAGCCAATGCATCCCGCGTGACCCATTGCGTATAATGTGTGCTTCTAAATTACGTTTGCTCAGCTGTGTATGAAACGCATTTGCCACCTCTTCAGCTCCAACCGCCAAAGCGGCAGAATCGCGAGGAATATAAATGACTGTCATCATTTCATCTCCTCAATAAGCGCAAGAATGTTCGCTTTATCCAGGCGGCCATGGAGCTTACCATCCAGCATCGCAGCTGGCGCACATGAGCACAGTCCAAGGCAAAACACCGGTAGCAGTGTGACCTTCCCGTCGCTTGTGGTTTCATCCCAGTTGATACCAAGAGCAGTTTGAACGTCTTCGGCTAATTTCTCGCCGCCCATAGACTGGCAGGCTTCAGCACGGCAAACCTTCAAAACATGGCGGCCACCTGGCTGACTGCGGAAGTCGTGATAAAAACTGACGGTGCCGTGAACATCTGCGCGGGTTATATTCAAGCGTTCAGCTATGTGTCTTAAGGCGACCTCAGGAATATAACCAAACTGCATCTGCACATCGAGCAGAATGGGCAGAAGCGACCCCTCCCTATGTTCGTGCCTGTCAACGATCGCGGTTGTTTCTTTTTCTATGTCCTGCGATTGCAAGGCCATGAAGTCCTCCGTACTTGCACGCCGAAACGAAAAAATGCCGCAAAATGGCACCTTTACTCTGTTGCACAAGCTCATTCACAATTACGCGCTTCTATCACCTCTGAAATAAAGAAATCCTGAGACTAATCCTTTGAATTAGCTCCGCCTTTTAGTCGAGTTCAACCCGGTTTTGGGCTCGTCAGCATCTTGACTTTGAGTATTGCATGACACGGGAATGGGCACGGGTGGCTCCAAATACATTGATGAGTGCAAAGCGGCAGCTTGAGAACGGCTTGATGACCGAGGCCCATCTTGGGGAAGGTGATGTTACGCAAACTTTCGAACCAGATTGTTCGGGTCGCAGTGGCGGGTGCCTTCATCCCTGATCCACGGCAAGCGCCGCCACTTTCCACCACACATTATTGCCCGCGTCGTTTGGCTCTATCCCTGTTTTTTCTCAGCCTGCGGTCATTGGTTATGCCGCACGGTGCCCAACCACGAAGACGTCTCGTATCCGGATGAGGGTGTGATCACCGATAAACTTGGCCTCTACGCGGCAGTAAAACGCTAGGTCATGCCCACGGTTGTGCACCGCTCCCATATGAGCCTCAACAAGCGGACGGAAGCCTCGCATTTGTCACTGAGAAAAAGTGTTACGCGAACTCCGGCCTGAGATAGCTCTACCGCGGGCTTTCGCGTTCATCCTCAGGTTAATGTGACGACGCCAACACTGAAGTTGACTGCGGATTTTGCATCACAGCACCTTGAGACGGGCTTTAGCCGCTGTTGCTCTTTGATTTTTCGGCTGCAAGGGCTCTGTACACGGTCATTCGGGACACTCCGAGATCTCGGGCTATCTGGGCTTTGGAAATACCCTCACCGGCCATCCGGCGAACCTCATCATCATCGACGGATTTTTGCCTGCCCTTGTAGACCCCTTTTTCCTTTGCCGCCTCGATCCCCGTCCGCTGCCGGTCGCGGATGAATTTGAGCTCCATATCAGCCACCATGCCCAAAACAGTGATCACCATACGGCCCATATCACCTGCTGTCGTCACTTCGGGCTCAAGCACCCTGAGGGACGCGCCCCTAGCATCAAGTTCGTGAACGAGATTGAGCACATCTCGTGTAGAACGTCCGAGGCGATCCAGACGATGAACAACAAGCTCATCACCATCACGCAAAAACTCCAAAACAGTTGCAAGCTCAGAGCGATCATCACGGGGTGCGCCAGATACGACTTCTGAACGGATCACTTGACATCCAGCTTCGGTGAGCTTGGCCATCTGAATGTCCAGGTCCTGACTTGAGGAGCTGACACGGGCATATCCAATACGGGGCATAGCAATTTGTCACATTAGGGTGGCTTGCGACATAATAGCGTAACAATAAGCAACTTACCACCTTATTGTTACAATAATACGCGTCACACGAAATTGCTACTTATATGTGTACTCAAATGTTAGGTTGGTCCTATGCAGCGATGGCTTCAAAGTTGATCCGTTTCTCCAAATCAATATCGAACCTGCCATAAGGATTGATGTGCGAATAGATCAGCGGGGAGAGCCCACGATAGTCGCGTTCAGACAAACGATTTCTCCAATTCGGTTCTGATAATACCGATTGCACCATGCGCGTGTTCACATAGACCATCGATGCCTGAAGTAAGTGTAGAGCATGAGCAGAGATTTCTTGGTCCGTTATTCGGTTGCTGGAGATCTCACCACCTTTGCCAAAAAATACAAACCCGTTGGCACTGTTCCAGTTCTCCACCACATTTAAACCTTCATTTATTTCTCGGCGGAAGGCTTCTGAACGTAGATATCGGCACAGGAATATTGTTTTGATGGCGCGGCCTAGCTCTGCCAACGCTTTGTAGGTTGGATGCATGACATCAGCACGTGAAAATCTGCGCAAAATAGCTTCCGGCCCTGCCGTGCCATGTTGCATGGCAGCGGCGTATTTGACCATCTCGTCATACTGCTGTTCGATTTCGGCCCAGTCGATGGTGCCAGATAAGATTGGCAACAGATTTGGCAACTGCCCCTTCATTTCGGAGCTCGGCAATGCCAGCTTCTGTCGCGCTATGGCTTTCAATCGGGGGGCCAGTTCAAAACCAAGTAAGTGACAAAAAGCAAACCCGATAGCGCTCTGACCATGGCTGTCGACATATTGGCGCTGGATATCCATGTCAGTGCAGTGGCGTAGCACCCCTTCGATCATGGCGGCTACTTCTGATGATGAGCAACGTTTTAGTTGAGAATAAACACAGGTTGCCTGCCGTTCGACATGCCAGTAAATCATCACGCCGCGCCACCATAGCGCGCATGCCACTCGGTCATCAGGTTGCGATCCCAGGCCCCAAACTTCGTGGAATCTGCCGCACAGGCTGTTCCAGCCTCTCCCCAGATCGCAGGGTTGCGAATGGCCAATGTCGCATCCGCAACACGACTGGTGGCGGCGCGAAGGGCTGCTGGATCAATGTAACGGCGGCGTACGTGAAGCAATTCATCATAGCTGATCTCGGGTGTACCAGCCGCCACGCGTTTCAAACCAGCATTTGTGCCTAATCCATACAAGCAAAGAAGCAGGCGCTGACCTCGCTCATTTTTCAGTAGCGCTTCCCGACTGGCCGAAGTCTCGAAACCATCAAGGAAGCCAGTGTTCAGCGCTCTTTCTTTCAGTGTATCAAGCAGACCGGTCATTGGCCAGCGTCGTCCAATCTCGGATTTGAGACCGATCAAGCCCTTGGGTTCCGGCAAAGGGATAAAAGGCGTGATACAAATCCGGTTTTCGCCTGACCAACGCAAATGCACCTTGTCGTTACCGGGCAAGGTTGCATTCAAATGATGTAATTCCTGCTCCAACTGTTCACGAACAGATCGGGAAAAGGCATGCGCATCTTGCGTAAGCTTAAGCCCTGCATAGTAATCATCACGCTTTTCGGGAAAGTCCTTTGGCAGATCATCATCTGGGTTACGGAAGCGATCAGCACCCTCAATCCAGACTTCCTTTGCCCGAATGCGTTCCCGTAACTGCGTCAGCACACAAAGCTCATAAGAAATGACATTCACGCGTCCTCTGCCATCGATGACAGTGTCACGCCATTTGCGCGGAATTGAGCCTTCCGGTACGAGCGATGCCGGAGCATACCGCCGCCCTCCTTCCGACATAAGCACTATCAAGGAAAGCCCATCCAGTATCGGTCGCCAAGTCTCGTTGTTTGAACGAAAATTTAGAACAGATAACAGGGATGGTAACATCCGGCGGTAATGGCTAGCGTATGAGCCACGCATTACTATCTGAATTCGCGCATCCAGCGTACCCTTAGCACGGTGTTCATCAATGATAGCCTTCAGCTTGACCGCACCTGCGACAGGGAAAATCACTTCTGCGACACGGCCATTGGGGGCCAGCATCGCAGCCGTTGCGATATCTACCAATAATCGCTCCTTACCGTGCACTTTCTCAATGTCTGTCGCAATCTTACCGATCACCTTGCGGCGAGACTTTGTGCCGATGCGATGCACTACTTCAATCAATAGATCCACGAGCCCATCAATCAGTTGCGATCTACGTGAAATTAGATAGATGGCCAACAAACCCAGTCGCTTATCCCGGCTATGCCGTCGCATCTCAGAGGCGGTTTCACCCTCGACACGGCGGGTCAGCACTTTGATCCATGATAGATCAATGCTTGAAATCGAGACTAACGGCAAAGTAAGTTTCTGAATAAAAGCGAGCCGTTCTGCCCCATCTAATACGTTGTCCAATGTTGCTGCTCCAACATCATCTTTCAAACGCTGAAATCCATGATCACCACGTGGATTAGCAAGGCAGGTCTCTAATGCCGTCACTGTCTCGTCAGTCAATGAATTTGTGATGTTCTTGAGTATATCATCAGTAAACGTCTTTCGCGCAGTGCGAATAAAGCGAGTTAAAATCCCCTCGGCGGGAGGAAGTAAACGCCGTTCCTGAAACCAATAGAAACTTTGCTCAAGCATATCGCCCATAGTCCCACCATTCGGGCAAAGTACATCACGCAACCAAACTTCAAGTTCAGCGCGATGACCTGCCTGAGTTGGGGTTAGACCAAGATACCTTGCTATCTCCAATCGATAGCGGCGGGCAGTCCGATCTGAATATGACCGGTGGGGATGAACAGGCTGCATATCGAGTTGGGAAGCAACATATTCAACCGTCTCTTCATCGAGACCAGTCCAATCCTCGATAAATCTGCCTGCGTTTCGAACGCTGCAAATCTGGAAGGCTGCTTCAAGACAAACCGACCGAGACAATGATGACAGAAACTCTAGGTCCTGGAAGGACAGGCTCCAGTCGCGTGCAGCTATATGATCCATCAACCCAACCTCAAATTATTGCATGAAAGCAAATGGCTACGGGTTTATGATTCCACCGCAAAGCACCTCATTCACAAATATTTTGATTTTGGCCACTTTTGTAGCTTCGGGCCAGTTGGGCCAATCACACAACTGGTGCGCTGGAGCCAGCAGATCAAAGACCTCTTAGAGCGGTTTGAACAAAGTGCTGCAGCAAAGGACCAGCAAAGGGGTT
>NZ_FOFM01000042.1 GCF_900110875.1 Pseudovibrio axinellae
TTTCTGGCGGCCTTCTCCGGCCTGCGCAATCTCTTCGTTCCATCTCACCACCAACGGTCCGCAATCAACATTTACCTCCACCGCATCAACGCTTTTTCACAATGGAAACAAGCCGCTATGCTTGACGCCTAAAATGCGTCTGGAGAAAACTATTGCTGCCAATTTCAGGTTAAGTTGATAGCGCCGATTAAAAGCAAATTGCTTTAGGCGGTAGGTGTATTGCGGGCAAACGAAAAGGTTACGACAAAACCGTTTATCTATCCCAAATAAATAGTTAGCTAACCTTAGTTCTGAGTGGCACTTGATGCGGCAGATTTACGCGCTTTACTATGCCCTCAAAAAGGGAGCCACCATGTCTCGCATTTGGCTGAGTCTTCTCACTGTATGCGTCAATATCTTAGCCCTTGCTCTTCCATTGGCTCTGCTTCAAGTCTACGACAGAATTCTACCCAATAAATCATGGGGTACTGCGGCCGTCATATTTTTTGCCGTGCTTATTGCGCTTCTGCTTGCAGCATTTCTGCGGATGGTTCGCTCCGATATTTTTGCATTGCTATCAGCGAGAAATGACTTTCCCCTCTGGCAACGTATTGTCTCCAATCTCATTTATGGGGGGTACTCACCAGAGCAGGCGCATCTTGCCATATCCTCTGTAAACAAAGCTAAAGATGTGGGTGTCGGGCAAAGTCGCATGGGCCTTTACGATACGCCCTTTGCTGTCGTTTTTCTTGTGCTCATCTGGTATCTCGGAGGTGTTGTGGTTCTTGCTCCACTCATTGTAGGTGGTGGCTCTGCTCTAATATTTTTCTATTATAAAAACTCATATAGAACCGCGCTAAGAGACACAGCTGAACAGGATGCAACCCTTCGTGATCTGGAGGGTAATATGAGTACGCTGTCCCCTCAATGTATTTTCTTAGGGCGGTTTGGAGCGGTATTCAATGCCTTCAGTGTGCAAAAGCGAAACAGTGCAGTCGCACTGGAAAAAGTCGAGCGAATAGCCAGTCTACAACAGGACTTGTTGCAAAGTGGGGCGTTGCTGACCACTGTCCTTGTTGTGGGTTTTGGAGCAACTTCGGTACTTGCAGGAAACATGACAACTGGCGGCTTAGCTGCATGCACTCTACTTGGAGGGCGCGCCTCGGCACAGCTTATGGGCATTGCTGCCACCTTAATGAGGCAAACGCCTGCCAAAGTGGCTTCTGAACATATACCAGTCGGTGAGTCTCCAGCTCTTAATCGGTCGAATCTCCCTATTTCTATTTCATTGGGCGCAAGCCAATTGGAAACCAACTCCGGAGAGATCATAGTTATCGAGGAAAGCCCCAATCAAGAAGCCTTTGAAGTCCTACGTGAGCTTGTCGATAAGCTCTGGCCAGAAGGGCAGGGTAAGTGGGATGTTAGTGAAAATATGAGATACGTTCCAGCTCGCGCCGAATTACAAAGGGGAAGTATTCTGGAAAACCTAACCCGGTTTTCTTCGGGTCTGGAGCCGGAAGCATTTCAACTTTCTGAAATATTTGGCCTCGACGCAATGGTTGGGCGGCTAGTTGATGGTTATAGAACGGAGGTTGGGGCACATGGTACGATCCCCCTATCTGATGGAGCTGTAAAACGCGCAGCTCTTGTGCAGGCCTTCGTGGGAAACGCCAAACTTATCGTTCTGGAGCGCCCTGACATCTCGCTGGATTCAGCAGGTATTAAATCACTCAAACAAAGACTTGCGACATTAAGAGGTTCTGTAACCGTTATTATGACGACGGCCTCGCCCGAACTGCATGCCATTGCTGATCGGTATATACCTGAGTGTTTTGATCCCCAAAGTGCAATGGTGGCATAATGAGCAAGAACGCAACAGATTTTCTTTATGAAGCATTGGCGGCGCTTGGCGGCCGTAGAAGTAAAAAGCTGGTAGAAGCTGTGTTGGGGCAGCAAAAAACCGATCATATCCGCCAGATTGAGCAGGCCTGCGCATTGCTTGGAGCAACCGCGATCCACTATCATAGCCTTCCGGCCAGCTGGAGTGATGGACTGGAAGGTGCACTTGTTACACGTCATCACGGTAAGTGGGTGGCTCTCGTGCGCCGTGCAGGAAAAGAAACACTCATTCCCGATGATACCAAGTGTACTGCAGATCATATTCGCGCTTCAAAAAATTTATTGCATATTCGCTTACTGCCAGAAGCCTTAATGGCAGAAGTTTCCTATGCAGATTTTGTAGAGCGAAGCCGGCAGGGTGCCTTTGCAGTTGCTTGGCAATCCCTTGGTATCAACCTATGTGCCTTGACAGTTCCCTTCTTTACCATGGCAGTTTATGACCGCGTTCTGGGGGGTGGGGCACTTGCCACTCTTCCAGCACTCCTTGGTGGGGCAACAATCGTTCTTGTATTGATGATTGTTCTAAGGCGGATACGCTCCAGTCTGGCTGCAGCAGAATACGCACGGTTATCGGCAAGTATCTGTTTAGCAGTGGCTCAAAAGATTTTCAGGCAGCCGCTGGCGACGAAGCAGCGTATGTCAGCAGATGCGCTTGTGTTGCGACTAAAATCGACAGAACAAGCGGCAGGTATTTTTGCCAGCCCCAATATTGCAGCCATATATGATGCTCCCTTTCTCATACTCACGCTGATTGCGCTTGTTTTCGTGGGCGGTATTGTGGCGCTGATCCCCGCAGCTTATCTACTATTTTTCTGGGGGTTTGGCATATTTCTTATCAAAACAAGCCCACCAACAGACCCACAGGTGGCACGCCTTTCACAAATAAAACAGGGTATGACGTCGGAGTTGGTTGATAGCCAAGGTACGATTTACCGAAGTGGCCTCGCCAAAACATGGCTGCAAAGGTTTGAGCGGTCTATGTTGGCAATCATACCGCACAATGTAAAATTGCAAAAGCGTATGGCTGCGGTTCAATCTCTGGGAACAGCCTTGGGTACCGGTACCGCACTCTTGACCTTGATTATCGGGGTGGATCTCGTCCTTGTAGGTTCTATTACGCCAGGAGCTCTGATTGGGACCATGTTGCTCACTTGGCGGGTGACAGCTCCGGCTCAGGCCCTGTTTTTTGCTTTACCACGACTTGGAACAATTCTGGCAGCATGGCAGCAACTACGGGCGACTATGCAGCTTCCCTCAGTGGCGCATGATGTCCACTCACAAGAGCCATTTCCCCAAAACGTTTCTACTCTATCAGCACAAGGGGTGTACTTTCGCTATGATGGTGGGCAGGGGCCAGCATGCTCTGGAATCACGTTTGATGTTCCTCATGGAAGTGTTGTCGCAGTCATTGGTCCAAACTCGTCTGGAAAAACGACACTCCTAAGAATTATTGCTGGGTATTTGAGGGCGCAATCGGGCAGCTACTTCATTAATAACCGTACCGTTTCACAATTTGATAGTGACGACATGGCTGAATATTGCGCCTATCTGGATGCCAATCCGCCCTCAACCGAACCAAATGAACAGGGGTATAAAAATCGGGGTCGAACGTCTGTAGTCGAAGCCGAGCGGGATGCCTGGAATGGGGTGATCCAAAAGGATGCGCCAATTTACGTTCTCGATGATCCGCTCTCCTCTGGCGGCGAGCGTTGCCGAACAATGGTCAAACAGTTTCTCAAAGAAAAACGCGGCAAAGCAACTGTATTTTTTTCTAGCCATGATACCGATTTGGTACCCCACGCAGACTTGGCCATCGTTTTGGAAAACGGTGTGCAAGCCTACTTTGGTCCCGTGCAAACACCTGCTCAGAGCCAATAAAAAAAATAAGTCAAATGCCTGAACTGGACCGGAGGCTATAAATGACAAAAGAAAAATACGAGCACAATTTTGAATTGGGAGACACCCAAGTCTTCAAGTGGAAAAAAAGGGCAGCTCTTGTTACAATGGTTGGGATCGCCCTTCTAGTTATCTGGATGATATTTACTCCTCTTGATGAAATCGCCAAAGCGCGGGGCACTGTAGAGCCAGTCGCTCAAGTGCAGAGGGTGGAAAGTCGCCATGGTGGTCATCTGGTACAGGTCGACGTGAAACTTGGACAAACAGTCGAGGCAGGAGACAGAGTTGCCCTCCTTGACCAAACAGAAGCCCGTTCAGAACTTGAAGCAGCACAAGCCCGTATTGCTGGCCTTTCTTTGGAAATCGAACGTTTAAGTGCGCTAGTTGACAAACGTCAACCAAACTTTGGGAAATTGGGGGATCAGTACCCTGAACTCGTTCTAAAAGAGATTGCAGCATTACCAGCACAACGAGATCTGATGCGCTCTCAAAAGGACGTTTTAGAGGCGCAAATAGCAGAAAAAAAGGCAGAAATTGCAGCCGTTGATGCAGAAAAACCTGAACTGATGGCGCAGATTACAGTTGCAGAAGAAGAGCGCAGCATAGAGGAAGCCTTGGTTAGGCGTGGCATTTCTTCTCGTCCGCGGCTTGTTGAGCTTCGGGAACAGGCAGCCAGATACCGCTTTGAACTGGCTCAGCTGGCTGGGCGTAGAAGCATATTGGAAGCCCAAGTGGAGCAACTACGATCCCAGCTTGGCGGTATTGATCTGGATCAGGCAGCTAAAGCTCGCACACGCATCGCCGAGGCAACAGGCGAGCGCAGAGCACTGCGGGCAGAAGTCAAAGGGTTGAAGCAACGACTGGATGAAACTGTCGTACTTACTCCCGTTGCTGGCATTGTCCAATCTCTTCCCGATGAGACTATAGGGGACGTTATAGATCCAGGTGGAGTGGTCATTACCTTAGTTCCGATTGAAGGCGGGCTGCAGTTCAAAGGCAGGTTATCGCCACGGGATGTAGGTTTTGTCGAAGTTGGACAGCCTGTCAGACTGAAAATAGATAGCTTCGACTTTAGCCGTTACGGCGCGCTGAACGGCGTTGTCAAAGAAATCTCACCAACGACACATATGGATGAACGGGGTTTGCCCTTTTATTTGGTTGAAGTTGGTGTCGATCACACTTTTTTCCGAGACCCTAAAGCAGGGCTCGCGCTTCAATCCGGTATGACTGGTGAAGCGGATATCCTCACCGGTTCCAAAACAGTATTCCAATATATTTGGAAGCCCGTTTACACAAATCTGGATCTTGCCCTATCCGAGCGTTGAGAGGTTGATCATGAGTAGCAAAGCTCCCATTGAAAAACTATCTTTACTGATAAAAGCAGCCAACGCTCAAACCGCTCCGGAAGAAATTTTCGGTTGGGTTAGCATAAGTGCTGAGCCGCTGACCCCGGAAGCTACGGAGGCCCAACATAAAACCTCAGAAGAAGCGCTCCATGGCTCTTCCATTCCTCCTCATCGTGAACTTATTTTTTCAGGTGAAGGACTAGGGAAACTGCTGGGAACAAGCCCGTCGGAAGTATCAAATATGTCCGCCTCCGCACAAGACAGGGAGGGGACAGCGACAGGGGTGCCTATCTCAGGCTTACACCCAATTCATACTGGAACTGGTTCTGATGGGAGTACACTTGCGACAACAGCCGCCTCTCATTACCTTCTCCCAAATCTGGGAAACGGGAATCTAGCGGGCGCTTCTTCTTTTCATGCCGGACACTTAACGGGTGGAGTGGGAGGAAGTAGTGGTGGTGGTGGTGGAGGTGCAGGTAGTGGTGGCTCAGGAAACAAGCAGACAGGTAATGTCGTCAGTGCAGGACAAAACGGAACACCTGCTGTTGCAGCTCTAACAGCACAAGGCAAAGAGGATAAGGATCTACCACTTCATATCCGAACCGTAGACAGTCACGGCAACGGCGAAAGCATTAGGCTTGTTATCACTGGTATACCCAAGGGGGCCCATCTGAACCTTGGTCATACAGACCAACAAGGGCACTGGCTTATTGATCCGGGTACAGATATCAGCCATTTAAAGATGACCCCGCCACCGGATTGGTCCGGTCAAGGCTATCTCACTGTTATCGCCGTACAACCAGATGGTAAGAGTTCCCAAGCGCTGTTACCCTACCAGATTGCTTCAACTCCTGATGGTGCACTCATTTCTGGCCGGGATCAAGGCTCCGCCATAGAGGATAGACTAGTTGATGTTACTGGCGAACTGAATATCGTCGATCCAGATCCTGGAGAAGCTGCCTTCAAACCAGATAGGCTCACTGGCAGTTATGGTAGCCTCAAAATCGACAGTTCTGGGCACTGGACATACTCACTAAATAATGGGCTTCCTCAAGTTCAAAGCCTAAAAGAAGGCAGCAGAGGCTATGAAACCTTTCAGGTTCATAGTGTCGATGGAACCTCGCATCAAATACTCATTGGAATTCAAGGCACTCAAGATCAAGCAGTTATTAGCGGACTTTCAATTGGCACGGTGACTGAAGAAACTGCACTGACCACCAGCGGCCAGTTGAGCATTGTTGATCCTGATGCCGGCGAAGCGCAGTTTGTCGGGCAATCGGC
>NZ_FOFM01000016.1 GCF_900110875.1 Pseudovibrio axinellae
ACCTCAAGGCCTACGACAGTGTGCCAGAAGCTAGAAAGGCCATCGGTAAATTCATCGCCTTTTATAATCAGAAACGCCCACATTCATCGCTTGACCGGAATACCCCGGATCAGGCTTACTGCAAACACCCGCAGCCCATAACTCAAGCTGCGGCGTAATCGGAGCGGATCCACTTATAAAAGACGCTCACCTGCCCAAACAAACGGGACCACCTCTGTATACAAAAGGCTATTTTGCATCTGACGCTTCTGTTTACCGACTACTGAAAGCGCAAGACCTGATTACCTCTCCGGCCTATGTGGTCATCAAAGCAGGTGATGAGTTCAAGAATAAGACAACAGCCCCAAACCAGCAGTGGCAGACCGATTTCACATACTTCAAGATCATTGGTTGGGGCTGGTTCTATCTATCGACTGTCCTGGATGACTATTCCCGTTACATCATCGCCTGGAAGCTGTGTACCAACATGAAGGCAAAGGATGTAACCGATACGCTGCAATTGGCGCTGGATGCCTCCGGCTGCGAGCAGCCAAAGGTGCTGCATCGTCCGCGCCTGCTTTCTGATAGCGGGCGCTCTTGTGTCTCTTCGGATCTGGCCGAATGGCTAGCGGGGAAGAAAATGGACCATGTGCGCGGCGCTCCCTACCATCCGCAAACGCAGGGGAAAATCGAACGCTGGCACCAAACGATGAAAAACCGCATTCTGCTGGAGAACTACTACATGTCTGGGGACTTGGAACTACGGATCGCTCTGTTCGTCGATTACTACAACAACCAGCGCTACCACGAGAGCCTTGGCAACGTCACACCAGCGGATGCTCACTTTGGGCGAGCCAAACAGATCCTGGAGAAAAGGCAGCTGATTAAACGGCAGACACTTCAAAACCGCCGCTTGCGACACCACGCACAAGCCGCTTAATATCAACTCGCAAAGGGGCCAAACACTCCCTTATTCAAAAGCCAAATCTGCCCAACTTCATATGACGACGCACACTTTGCTGAGGTACAGACGGTGCGAAGGGCTGCGGATGACTCCGCCGCACGAAGGCGAAAGTGGTTTGTGCCCCGGCCTGAGTATGAGCACCTGTTTACAGATAATGCCGATCACAACCATCCAACAAAGGATGGAAATATATCTTGGTGCACTGCAGGAAAATAGCAGTGCACCAAGATACTTTTTAGCTCATTGCATCCAAGCGGTGACGGATTTGACGGTCACAGTCTCCGGCTGGATTACGGACGACTTCTTCATCCTTGAATTTCATAATTTCTTTAGCAGGATTGCGAACCGTATCCAAACTGACGCCTTTTTCAAACCACTGCAGAACAGCATAGTCTCCACCAGCATCGGTCAGGAATGCCAATGGCTTTCCGTCTTCGATAATGGCAAGGCGGCCAACGCGTACTGGTTCAACTGAGATCTGACGCTCTCTACCGTCTATAGTCAGAAGGTCTCTGGTCAGGCTCATGTAGTTGAAATCTGACTTAACAGTTCCAGTCCACTTCCCAAGAAGACGCTCGCCCTTGTTCTCAACTGAAAGACAAGAGCCCTTGTAGTTTACGATGGATAAACGGTTTGCTGAAACTTCAACAGCTGCCTCTTTCTTCCGAGCAACTGTGTATTGCATGGCGTTCGGGCCGGTGCGGTAAAAACGAATGCCGAGCGGAGAATACTTGTCCTCACCCAATTCACGGGTGAAGAAGTCAAACTGATTGGAATCATTGGTGCCTGCGCGGCGATATAGCCAGCGTTTTGGTAGGCCATCTTCAAAGATCAACCAATCACTGGCAATAAATCCGCGTGGGCCTTCCTCTGTGTTTAACTGCCACACGCCTGTGTGGAACGGGGATTCTGCCTGAGCTACGCCCATGGAAGCAGTGGCTAAAACCGCGGCGCATGCGGTTGCTTTGATGGTTTTGCTAAGGAAACGGCTAGCTTTAGAGGCTTTTTGAAATGCGAGAGGCATACTAAAGAAATCCTAGTTTTTTTTCAAATCAACTGTGGCTGATAATTAGTCTGATAGACCTTGTGCATATTAAACACGTTCCCCTATACCGCGCAATATTACCGACTAATAATCTTAGGTTGCCCAAAGGAACAGTCGCATCCCTCCATCAAAAAAGCCCTGTCGTAAGGCCTTGATTGTTTCACGCCCCACGTTTTGACAGATCCGACGCGCCTCGTCTGGTGAGCTACACCCGGTTGCATGAACATGCAGTGCTGAGTTCCGCACTGAGGTGCACGCTAAAGACACTTTGATCGGGGGGTGAGAGAATTGATCAGGGACGGTGCGAACAATCCAACTAAGGTTGCTTCAGACGAAAAGAATTTAGGTTAAGGTGAATTTATATTATGGAACTAATAACGCTTATTTCGTTAGACTACTCATTAAACATAGAGAGGTGTCACAGGTTTTAAGAACACATTTAAACAAGAACAGATGCGCCGAAGTCAGCCTGAGATTGAATTCCAGCCCATCTCTGCGACATCGGCGCTGTAAGTAGTCTCATCCAGGCGGCAAATAACGCACTCACCATTGTTGTCCCGATCGCATAGGACAGCGATGTTTTTGGGTTGACATCTGGCCGCCTACCCATCGACGCAGTTTTTTTTCCGCCATCATAGGGCACCGCATGACCCTGTTTGATCAGCAAGGCGCCAAGATAGCGCCCACCAGGCTGCACCAATGCCTTTACAAGCTCTGTGGCCTTGCCTGCGCCGCCATAAGTAGCGGAACGGCCAAAAGGCATGTCGGCAATCTTCGTAGTTTCATGGTTGCCTCTCAAAACTTTACAGGCAGGCTGTTGCCATCCCTCAATGGCACACACAGCCCTCCGCCTGATAACGCTTCCAGCTCATTTGCAACTGCACTTGAATAGTCCGCGCTGTAGGTTTTCAGCGTAGGGACTGGGAAAACCCACTCAAACCCTTCAGGTTTCGGCCTATGAAATTGAAGTAAGTCAGATTGCTCAAAGCGCCTGCTCTCGCTGCCGCTCAATGATGGTGCCAGGGCTATCATCACTAAGCTCAAGAGCTTCCGCCTCGCGGGCTTGCTGCTTGAGTAACCTCATCCTGTGGCGCATTACTGATACGCTCTTGTATCTCCAGCTTTTCCAACCGCTCAATAAACACCTCAAGAAACGCTGTAATCACTGCCTTGATGAGTTCTTGCATGGATCACCCAGCCAAGCTTTGCGGGCTTAGCCGTGCCGATTGTTTCAGCACCCCGTTTACCTGGATGGCTTGCAGCGTTTTTGGCCCGAAACGCCCGGCAACAAACTCCTCCAAATCCGCAGGGTTCAGATTAAAATGACGTATCGCTTCAGGCGCTTTTCTGGCTGCTTGGATAGGACCATCTCCTCTAAAGTTTTGCGGTGCCTGGCATCCAGCTGCACGCCGGTATATTTGACGAAAAGCTGGAACGGGCACGCCAATGCAGCAGAAACGAGCGCGCCCAAAACAGTCAACAACGTTGGCAAAACAGCTCCAACCAGCCTGGCAAGATCAATGGTAAACGGCGTACCAACAGCAAACACAGCTGACACGGGGGCGCAAAAGTGCAGACGGCAAGCATCAGCAAGCCAGCTGCATAGGAGAGCATCAGATGCATTGGTATATCCTTTAGGTTTTTAGGGAACTTTCGGGCTCCTAAGAATTGTCCCAGATTACATTCACCCCGCGCCAGTCAATGTGGGGGAATGTTTTGTAAACGCCAAGGCCGCCAGTCAAAACACTTTGCAGCTGACCATGTGTCACTACGAAGATCCAAAGCAGAAAACGACATGTGCTCGCTCTTGCTGGCTCCGCCAATTGCACGGTTATATGCTGGGCTGCGATTTGCACTCAAGATTGTCAGCAGCCCGCCAGAGGCCTCACGCAAACAGTCAGCAACCTTGGCAGCAGGGCGTATATTATCCCACAGTTTGCCTGGCCCCAGCGGGTTCAGGCCATATGCAGGATGATCCACATTGCCATGGCTGTGCCCTATAAACATCAGTTCAACCGCTGAAAAATATCGAAGCTCCAGCGCCTCAACAAGTGCAGCAAACGCCTCTACGTGCTCCAGTTCAGATGTACTCATCAGGAAGTCTCCAGTATATATGTTTTACAAGATAGGCCGCTCCCGTATCAAGCAGCCTTGGCCTTGCCTTCTATATCGGTGCTCAACCCACCGGCTTTTGAGTAACTATGGGTCACCCGTTCAATGATGAACTCCAGGCCATCGACACCAGGGCGCACACCGGCATAGGTAAAGGGCGCAACGGCAAACAAAGCCGGATCACCTTCAATGCTCACTGATGTTGCACCTCACCGCGCAGCATTTCTTGTGCGCGCGCTTGAGCCGCTTTTTTCACTTCTGCCTCAGAGCCAAACGTCTCGCGGATACGAAAAGTGCCCACGCCTTATTTATCGGCAACCGCTTCCACACTCACACGGCGCGCCTTATTGGGGGCGCGATAAAAGGCCTTCACACTCTTATCGCGGCTTCGATCGCCAAAGTGCACGCGGCACGTCCCGTTGATAATTTGCTGCTTTGAAATGACAGCGACAGGCAATTCCTTCCCGCTTGCACTTGTTCCGCTACCCTTTTTGGCAAAAACCAGCCGCCCGTCCTTGATGGAGAAAAGCGCACCATGACGGCGGGCAGGCGCTCCCAAAAAAATGCATATCGGATTCTGATTGCTGACCAATCCGGTCGTAGTGATGACTGGAAACCTGCGCATCTATGGCCGCGCTCAATGCATGTTCACCGGCAATTTGGGAAACGATATCCTTCACCGTTTCCTCATCCCTGTGCCGCTCTTTCACTGTTTTCAGGCCCTTCGAAACAACAGTGCCCTCTCCAAGAATGTTGAGGGCATAAGCGTTCCGTGTGTTCGCCCCTACGACACTTATCTTATTGAAAAGTAAGGCCAAAAAAACCGCTCTAAAGGCGGGTTTTTTGCTATCTGGATTGTTTTTTTAACCCACTTACTTTCATAAAAACCCCGTTGAGTTTCCTCAACGGGGTTTTCAGTTCATTTGAGAGGAACAACGGCCTCTCATGCGTTTGGGGCGGGTCTACATCGCTCCAATTACGGACAGGAGCCAAGTCTCATCTAAGCCTTATGGTGAGACGATCGGGAATAACGGATCGTACTCATCCATCATTGACATTATGGCACCAAAAGCAAGTGGATTGCCCTCATATGCCATTTCATCGGTGCGGACCAACTCAAAGAAAGTTTTCTGCTTGAGCGCCAATGCGTTAAGTGCCCCTCGCGTCATAGTGAAAGACACATTGGCATCATCAAGTGTGACGCCGGCTGTGTGATTCAAAACGCCATTCTTCAGTTCAAGAGCATAACGCTCCTCAATATCGGAAAAGTTAAAGTTGATCCTTGCTTCAAGCCCCTTCGCTTTTTCAGGATTGAGGCGCACCCCAAGATAGTCAAAGAACATTTCCAGGCTCATTGCTGAAACCACATGGGGTCCCGCTTTTGGTCCATGGATAGGCTTTATGCCCTCTCGTAGCTCCTTGGCAGCTGTTAAATAGAAGTTCCGCCATGGGCCAGATTCAGCGACATATCCAAGCTGTGTTAGCGCTGCTGCTTGCAATTCACGCGCTGCTTTGTTCTCCGGCTCTGCAAAGACAACATGATTGACAACCTCAGCGACCCAGCGGAACTCACCCTTATCAAAAGCCAGCTTTGCTTTGTCCAAGACTGCGTCCGCCCCGCCCATAAATTCAACATAACGCGCACTGCTTTGCGCTGGTGCCAAGCGGTCCAGCTTTGCAGGGTTTCCATCAAACCAGCCAAGGTAGAAGTTATAGACGGCCTCCGCATTGTGCTTAAGGCTGCCATAGTAGCCGCGTGTGGCAAAGCGCTGAGCCAATCCGTCAGGCAACTTGATCAGGTTTGCAATCTCACGCGCTGTATAACCTTGGTTGGCCATCCTGAGCGTTTCGTCATGGATAAATCGATAGACATCACGCTGGCCTTTAAGAAAATCTTCGACCCCTTCATTTCCCCATGTAGGCCAATGGTGGCTTGCAAAAGCAACTTCCACATCACCGCCAAACAGCTGGATGGACTCATTAATGTACTTTGACCAATCCAAAGCGTTCCGCACCTTGGCACCGCGCAGTGTGTATAGGTTATGCATAACATGAGAGGTTACTTCTGATAGGCACAAAGCTTTGTGTTTTGGAAAGTAGAACATAAACTCTGACGGTGCCTCAGACCCGTTCGCCATCTGAAACACAATCGGAACCCCATCAACAACAAGCTCCGTTCCCGTCTCAACAACAAACTCTGTAGGTGGAAGGTAGGTCACCGTTCCGGCTGAGGTTGTTTGCCCAAGCCCTGTCCCAATCTGCCCTTTGGGTCCTTTTTCAAGGCCATTGCCAAACATATAGGAGGCCCGCCGCGTCATCACGCTACCAGCCATTACATTTTCTGCAACGGCATGCTCCTTGAAACCTTCAGGAGCAATCACCTTCACATTGCCAGCTGTTTCAGGATCAACAACCCCAAGAGCACCACCAAAGTGATCCACATGACTATGCGTATAAATGAGCGCAACAACAGGCAGCTCACCCAAATGCTCGTTGGCAAGCTTCAACCCAGCGCGGGCGGTTTCTTCTGTCAGCAGTGGATCAATGATGATCCAACCTGTATCACCGCGAACGAGCGTCATATTCGAAAGATCAAATCCGCGTATCTGATAGATACCCTCTGTCACCTCAAACAAACCATTGATTGTATTGAGTTGGCCTTGGCGCCATAAACTCGGGTTCGCAGTATCGGGGGCTTCTCCCTTTAAAAAGTCATATTTGGTTTGGTCCCAAATAGCCTTATCTTCCGCATCCCGAATTATGGGCGTTTCCAGCGTCGCAATCAAACCACGCGTTGCATCTTCAAAATCCTGCCGATCTGCGAAGTTTAGCTTGCCCAACATTGCTTTATTCGCCGCAATAGTGGCTGGCTCTGCCTTGTCCGTTGCCGCCCCTGCCACATAGGGAACAGCGAGAAAACTACTTGCTGCAAACACTGCGGAAAATACGTGCCGATATACTCTCATGAATCCTCTCCCCTGGATTGTTCATTAAGCATATTCAATCATAGCTAGAAAATATAATGGATTTAATTTCGAACTGTTATAAGCTTTAGCTATAAGTGGGAGGCTGCAGTGTTAACTCATAAACATCTCAAGCAAGTGCTGACGATACATCGTTTAGGCACGCTAAATCGTGCAGCAACCGCGCTTAACATCAGCCAACCTGCTCTCACAGCCAGTTTGAATAAGCTTGAAGAGCATCTTGGAATGAGTTTGTTTCACAGGACAAAAAAAGGCGTAGAGGCAACCCTATTTGGCCAGCATATCATTGAGACAGCGCCCGACATCCTTTCACGAGTAACACGATTGGAAGATGAGCTCGCTCTGCTGGCTGGCGGCGAACGCGGAGAGATTAAAATTGGAGCGGGGCCAGTGTTCATGCATGGCGCAATGCGGGCCATCATTCCGGCATTTTGCAAAAGATACCCAGATCTACGCCTAACACTTTTGACGTGTACACCTCGCCGCATACTGCAAGATGTAGAGACAGGGCGCTTAGATCTAGGTTTTGGGACCATATCTCAAGCTCCGACACGCAGCGATATTGAAATCCGCCCCTTAATAGAAGAGCCTGTTGCATTTGTAGCAGCAAAAGACCACCCGTTAAGTGCCAGGGCAACGGTAGGCAAAGACGAGCTTTTCTCATTCCCGTTTGCAACACCTGATCTGCCCTTAGAGCTTCAGGTGCAGGCTGATGAGTTCAGCTCTGCCAAGGGTTCTGCCGTTAAAAACTGCCTACAAACAAGTGATTATGAGCTGCTGTTTAGCACTGTAATGCAAAGCCATGCGATCTCCGGCTGCCCACTTCACTTGGCAAAACCTTATTTGAAAACCGGCGAATTATGCGCGCTAAACTATACTGGGCCCCCAGTTATGTGGCAGGCAAAAGCCGTTTACCGGAAAGTTTCAAGATACTCCCCAAGCTTCCAAATTCTTCTTGAGCGAATTGAGCAATGGTTTAGGCAGGCGGGCTAGAACGCGCCACACAATTAGTGGCATCAACTGGTTTCAAAGACCTGTCACAGACAATAAAGGCGCTGCAGTCCTGGGACTGCAACGCCTTTATTCATATTTTGGTTTATCAGCCGTCGCTGCGTGATGATACAGCCGCTGCCATCAGGCGATAGGTTATCTGGGCAGCTGTAAAATCCCAGGCAGCATTGCCATCTGGCGCAAGCTCTACCACATCAAGCCCAACACATTTGCGGCCCTTTAAAGCATGTTCGACCAAATGCAACGCCTGATAATAGCCAAGACCACCTGGAACCGGTGTTCCCGTTGCAGGCATTTGGGAAGGGTCCAGACCATCTACATCAAATGAAATGTAAACATGTTCGGGAAAATCCTCAGGCAAATCAACGGCATGAATGCCCTTGGTGACCAGTTCTTCTGCGTCAACAAAGAAAACACCGTGCTCGTCTCTGCTGTCCATTTCTTGCTGACAAAGTGCGCGTACGCCAAACTGGGCAAGGCGAACCCCGCACTCTGCAAGAAGGTTCATGACAGAGGCATGTGAGTGCTTTTCACCTTGATAGGCAACCCGCAAATCCGCATGCGCATCAATTTGAATAATACCGATGCGCTCACCAAGTGCCCGCGCAACCCCGGAAACGGCGCCATAGGACAGGGAATGCTCACCGCCAAGCGTCACTGGGATCTTGCCTGACTTAACAGCATGCTCGGTGCGCTTTGCAAGACGCTCCATGACCTCAGGCAGCGGACCATCGCACTCAACAGCAGGCTCGGTGAAGATCCCAAACGCACAAGGCTCGACGCCATTGCAGCCGCGTTCAAGTTCATCACTTGCGTTTAAAATAGCCTCAGGACCATTGAGCGTACCTGAGCCATAGGAAACCGTGCGTTCAAGAGGCATTGGAATGATCGTGAACAGCGAGTTATCTTCCTGACGTTCGCTCTGGGTTAGTTCACTTTCAAGAAAAATAGACATGTCGCCTCCTTTAGGAAAGACGGGTCAGGAAGTCATCATAGGAAAACTCACGAATGATCTTGAGCTCGTCCCGGTCAGAGTTCCAAAGGGCAATCGCAGGCAAAGCAACACCGTTAAACGTGTTCGTTTTCACCATGGAATAATGGGCTTGATCAAGGAACGCGAAGCGATCACCAATCTTGAAGGGAACGTCGCGGGTATAGTCACCAATCACATCACCAGCCAGGCAAGAAGGCCCACCAAGGCGGTATGTATGCCCCTGCTCTGCCTCATTTAACATGGCAGGACGATACGGTGCTTCGATCACATCAGGCATATGACAGGTTGCGGAAATATCCACGATTGCCAGGTCCATACCATTATTAGGCAGGTCCAGTACTTCTCCGATGAGTATGCCAGCATCCAATGCAACAGCTTCCCCGGGTTCCAGATAAACATCCAGACCGGTTGTTGCACGCACATCTTTGATAAATGCAATCAATGCTTCGCGGTCATAGTCAGCGCGCGTGATGTGGTGACCACCACCAAAGTTTACCCACTTCAATTGATCAAAATAGGGAGCAAGCTTGTCTTTCACAGCATTCCAGGTGCGCTCCAAAGGCTCAAAGCCCTGTTCGCACAATGTATGCATATGCACCCCATCAACACCAATCAGAGCATCTGCTGTGAGTTGCGATACAGGGAAGCCTAGTCTGGAGCACGGTGCGCAAGGGTCGTATTTTGCAATTTCACCTTCAGAATGTTCTGGATTGATGCGCAGTCCAACCTGCACCGGGTGATCAGCAGCTCTCACATTGGGTAAAAATCTGTCTTTTTGCTCAGGTGAGTTGAAGATCATATGATCGGAATAACCGATGATCTCATCAATCTCACTGGCTTTGTAGCCTGCACAAAATGTAGCGAGTTCGCCGCCGTATTGTTCGCGTCCAAGACGGGCTTCATAAAGACCAGAAGCGCACGTACCGCCCAAATACTCACGTATCACTGGAGCAAGCGAAAACATGGAGAATGCTTTCAGCGCTGCAAGCACGTGAGCGCCGGAGCGATCCGCAACTTCTTTGATGACGGCGAGGTTGCGGCGCACCGCAACCTCATCAACAACAAAACAAGGGCTTGGGACGCGAGAGAGATCAAAATCCTTGAACGCTCCAGCATCACCAGCCTGTGTTTGCATCATTTCAGCCATCAGCTTAGAACTGAACCGGACCGTCAAGTTCATGCACCTGCCAAGGCAGGCCATGCTCATTGAGCATATCCATGAACGCGTCAGGGTCCAGCTGCTCCATGTTCCACACACCTGGTTCATTCCAGATGCCCTTCACAACCATGGCAGCACCAATCATCGCAGGCACACCAGTGGTGTAGGAAACAGCTTGAGATCCAACTTCTGCATAGCACTCTTCGTGATCACAGATGTTGTAGATGTAGTAGGTTTTCTCGCCAGAACCGTCTTTCGCCTGACCAGTTGCAATATCACCGATACAGGTTTTACCGGTTGTCAGCTCACCCAGATCACTTGGGTCTGGCAGAACGGACTTCAGGAATTGCAGCGGGATAATTTCATGGCCTTCGTGCATGACTGGTTCGATAGACGTCATGCCAATACCTTCCAATACACGAACGTGATTGATGTAGGCATCGCCAAACGTCATCCAAAAACGCGCACGTTCAATCTCGGAAAAGTGCGTTTTCATGCTTTCCAGTTCCTCATGATACATGAGGTACATGTTTTTCTCGCCAACACCCGGAAAGTCAAAAGCAACCTTGTGCGTCATCGCAGGCGAGGTCACCCAGTCACCCTTCTCCCAGTGACGCGCATCAGCGGTCACTTCGCGGATATTGATTTCCGGGTTGAAGTTGGTTGCAAAAGCTTTGCCGTTGTCGCCGCCATTACAGTCAAGCACATCGATCTGACGGATGGTGTCGAGCTTATGTTTTTTCAGCCAGGTCGCGAAGACGGATGTAACCCCCGGATCAAAACCTGAGCCAAGGATTGCGGTCAGACCCGCTTTTTTGAAACGTTCCTGATATGCCCACTGCCAGTGGTACTCAAACTTTGCTTCATCTTCTGGCTCGTAATTTGCGGTGTCCAGATAGTTGATACCAGCTTCCAGGCAAGCATCCATCAGCTTCAAGTCCTGGTACGGTAGCGCCAGGTTTACCAAAAGCGTAGCGCCACTCTGCTTGATGAGTGCAACAACAGCTGCAACATCCATCGCGTCAACTTCAGCGGTCTTAATCTCAACGCCGGTCTTCGCTTTGACGCTCTTTGCGATATCATCACACTTAAATTTGCGACGCGATGCCAACGTGACTTCGGAGAAAATATCCGAATTCATTGCCATTTTGTGTACGGCGGCGGAGGAAACACCACCCGCGCCGATTACCAGAGTTTTACTCATGTCTATTCCCCGGTCCTTGGATTATTCGTAATAAGTGTAGCCGTTGATGCTATCGCGGTAAGCGGCCATCAACGTCCGTCGGTCAGCATTCTTGAGTGTTCCAGCCGAGACAGCCTCATCAATAAACTTGCGGAAAGCATCTACGCAGTCGCGCGGATCATACTCAACATAGGAGAGCACTTGAGAAATGGTATCGCCCTCCACTTCCTGCAACAAATCAAATCCACCATCAGCTCTCAAATCAATGGTTGCAACATTGGTGTCACCAAACAGGTTATGCAAGTCTCCCAGCGTTTCCTGATAGGCTCCCACAAAGAAAACGCCAAGATAGTATGGCTTATCATCCTCAAGCGTATGGACTGGCAGTGATGGAGAGATACCGTCTGCCAGAATGAACTCATCAACCTTCCCGTCACTGTCACAGGTGATATCAGAGAGCACAGCACGGCGGTCAGGCGCTTCATTCAGGCGTTGCAGCGGAACAATTGGGTGCAACTGATCAATCGCCCAAACGTCTGGAAGAGACTGGAACAACGAGAAATTACAGTGATAGATGTCCGCCACTTTCTCCAACTGCTCATCAATCTCAGGTGCACTGCCTGTCGGCGGCGCAAGCTCTTTGATCTTGGACATGAGATGGAGGTAGATACGCTCAGCACGCGCCATCTGGCGCAGGTCAATATACCCCCGGCGGAACAGCGCACGCAGTTCGTTGCGATAAAAGTTAGCGTCGTTCAAGCATTCCTGAAGTCGCTCGGAGTTAAGGTAGCCCTTAACAGCTGCCAGATCTGACACAAGGTGATGGTCGTCTGTTTGAGGATGCGGCGCCGTTGGCGCATCATACAACGTGGCTTCCAGAACGTTAAAGATCAGCATGGAAGATGTTGCCACCACCGCGCGGCCACTCTCTGTGATCAGTGTCGGATGCGTAAGCTGAGCCTCATCCATGGCGTAGGCCACGGTTTCCACGACGTTAGAGCAATATTCCTCAACCGAATAGTTGGTGGAGTTTTCAATCGCCTTTTTCTCGCCAGTGTAATCTATGCCCAGGCCGCCACCCAGATCCAGATGTGTGAGTTCAGCGCCTTCTCTGGTCAGTTCAACAAAATAACGACATGCCTCACCAACGGCGCGACGAACGTCATTAACATCTGGAACCTGAGACCCAAGGTGAGAGTGCTGTAACTTGAGACAGTGCAGCAGCTTGGCATCGCGCAGCTTGTCGATGACAGAAACCAACTGGTCCGTATTCATCCCAAATGTGGAACGATCACCAGAGCTTTCCTCCCATTTACCACCAATTTGGTTGGTCAGCTTAACGCGCACGCCAAGCAGAGGCTCTTCGCCCAGCTCTTCGACAACTCCGATTACAGTTTCGAGCTCTTTTGGGCTCTCCAAAACAATCATGGTATTAAAACCAAGCTTGCGAGACAGGATAGCCAGACGAATAAACTCTTCGTCCTTAACGCCGTTACAAACAATCAGAGCGTCTTTTGGCAAGCGGTGAGCCAGAGCAATCACCAACTCCGGTTTTGAGCCAGCTTCCAAGCCGTAAGAATAAGGCCGCCCAAACTCAACGATACGATCAACAACCTGAGCCTGTTGGTTGACCTTAATCGGAAAGACGCCACGGTACTTGCCCCGGTAACCAACACGATTAATCGCATCCGTCATGGAATTGTTGATATGGGCAATTTCGTTTTCTAAAAACGAACTTACGCGTAGCAAAATAGGAGCATGGATACCACGTTGTTCAAGGTCGTGAACGATCTCCGGAAGGCTCACTTTCGGAGCGTCCGGCATCAACGGATTACTGAGCGCGATATCACCGTTGGGGAGTACAGAAAGAAGATCCCTCCCCCAACGCCCCATGCCGTAAACAGCATGAGCGGTACCTTGATTATCTGGCAACCATTTATTCCCTTCCAAAATTAATTTTGCCCCATTTACTCATGGTCTTTCCATCTGACAAGCTTAATCTTTTCGTTCTGAACATCCGTGGGGATAGAGCGTTTACGCACGCCCCTTCTTCGGACTGTAAAACACACAACCTTAGATGAATATTTGACCTACCTGACCATAACTATAAGTAAAAAACAGCACCCAACACCGCCAACTCACTAAACACATAACACTTCAGGTATAGCTAATTAATATTACCACCAATCTATATATAAGAGTAATTGAGCACAGCTTGGAGATGCAGGCAAAAAACGATAGGAACAACAGTTACGAAAATCAAAATACAGACGGAAACACTGAGCAACTACTCGATAAAAATGATGTAAATATTTGATTTTTCAAAAACCCTGGAATTCGTAGTTACGATAATCCTTACAAAATCCCAAAAGGCTTATTCAATAACAATTCGATAAAACCGCCTTTGCAAGCGGGTCTCAATTTGCTTGACCACATGAGATTAAGCACCAGCGTGTCACGTCAAATTAAAGCGACCATAAACGAGCAAAACGCAATGGTCATGCACTTGCAAAGTACCTTCGCACTTTCCGGTGGTAATCATTTATGCATACATATGGAAAGCGTGTTGCAGAATTAGTCCTTGATATGCCCGAAAGGCCGCCTTCACCTTGGTTAGACGGCTAAAATTCACGGTTATCAAAACCTCCCAAAATGTATGTATGTTTCAATTTATCTAAAAAATGAATTGAGTTTCCTTCCCAATCGATAATATCTGAGATAAAGATTTATTGCGTATTTCTGTTTTGATTTATGCATCTGGATGACTGTTGATTCTGCTCAATCAATAATTGAGCATCCTCCGCGGGCTCCCTATCCGATTTACTAGTCTTATTTTGCTGTTTGTTTTCAAGTTGAAAGAGCTTACATGACCAACGAATTGAACCCAGTTGAGTCTACAGATGATAACGACACTACACGCGCAGCCGCTCGCCTTCGCGTTGTTGACGACCTTCTCAAAACTGCGGTCTCAGGTTCAGCGGGAATATCCACCCAGGGACACTGGTGGAACTCAGTAAGTGAAGCACGGCACTCTGACCAGCCTGAGCTTGGCTCGGTTGTTAAACACAACCGAACGGATGAAACTGGGTTCGTTTGCGGCGAGACCACACTGGTATCTGGTCAGCGTACATTAATGTTCAGAACTTTTGACAGCGCTCCCACCGAAAGTGTCTGCTGCAACCCTGAAGATCTTGTCGTCATCGGAGACCCTGCACTGAGGGTGAGTTACGCATTGAGCGACCAGCACTAAGCCAGCAACCAGCTTACATGGGGCGCGTCGCAACCTGCCCTATCAATCAATGAAGGCGTTTTCGAAGCGTTGAGCTTGCAGCCAGACGCCTGCATGTTGCTTTATCAAGCCGCTTTTATGTAACAAGTGAAAGAAAGGGCGCACAGTCGCCCACTAACGACGATCACGGTTTAATAGCCCCGCCCACTGGTCGAACAAAAATACCTAACCACCGAAGCGCTTTTTAAAAAACACATTGCACGATCTGCGCGGAACCGCTGTAACAAACTATATTAGGGCGGGCTTTAATGATCAGGAAATTGCCGAATTTGTAGGGTGGAAGCTTGAAAATATAACTTCTATTCGAAGAAAATACGTTACACGTTCAGAGGTAGTAACAGCGGCAATCAACCGGCTTAATCAGAACCGAACATGAACGAAACTGTAAACCGCCCTGTAAACCGGCAAAAAAACACCTTCCCCCAAAAATCATATAAACTAGGTGGAAAATGAAAAAAAGCACTTGCGCTAAGTCCCTGCGATCCTTAGAAGACCCCTCACAGGCAGCGACCACACCAGACGCTCCTAAGAGCCCGTAGCTCAGCTGGTAGAGCAACTGACTTTTAATCAGTAGGTCCACGGTTCGAACCCGTGCGGGCTCACCATTTAACCTCATGGTATATAAAGAGGTTTAGCAAAGCTCCCTTCCGGGAGCTTTTTGCATTTAAGCACCGTGTCAGCACTATGTAAGCAAATGAGCGCGTTTGAAAGCGCAATTTCACCTCTTTTAGTTCCTGCAAATACCCTTTCAAATTAAATCTGGAAGAGCCGTTAATGTCGTCACTGGTCATCAGCAGCAAGACATTCTGTGAGGTTTGACACAAACCAAGCCGTCAGAACTTTGTCACCGCTCGTCATGTTGCACGGCGCGATATCTTGCATTAGTGGGCGCTTTGAAGTGCGCAGCGCTAGTTTGAAACTTCCCCCTCCGATGGCAGGTTAGAAGAGCTGAGAAAAGGCTCTTCTAACACTCGGTTTTCCGACCTCCAAAATCAAGCCCTTTCAAACCGTTAAACGGCCTATGGTCGCGGTTTTCGCCAATGGCCCAATGTTTCCAAATGAGCGATTGCACGGGCGAGTAGTTTCAGGCGCTAATGCGCGATGCCAGAGTTCTTGGGCTGTTTCGCCTACTCATACAAAGCACCATTTCTGCAAAAGCACCGGATCTGTATTTCTACGGTGATCAAGGAGATAGACGCTACCGCCCTCTATCTTCTGCTTTTCGTAGAGCGTCCGCAATTACATTCTTGCCCCTGTAGTACGGCAACAAAGAGGATGGTAACCGATGGCCCCGAAGTGTGGCTTTGCAAGCGCGCATGGGGCCAGTTTGACGTGAGCGTGAGCGCAGACAATCACTTGACAAGTGGGCACATCAAGGGTTGTGACCGGCCCGCCATTTGCACAGGGCGCTGAAACGGAAAACTAACACTTCATAGCAAGGTTGTTGAGCCTGTCGGCCTCATGAGCAATGGTTTTTGAGACAGTATGGCCCGCTTTAAACGCTATTAAAAGTATTTATTCACCCACTCATTTTTGTCCAATGAGTACCACCTTCATGAGCACATTCCTTAAATATACCTAAAGCCCTGAACAGCTCGAAAATACCCGCAGCAACGACCCTGTGCTATTATGTTTCTAAAGGCTCTCCCACCTGTCGGATTACAGGAAACCTGCGCTCATACAAGACTGCGCCTGTTCCCCGTCGAAGCGTTATGGACAGATTAGTTGAGTTGAATAAGGGAGTGTTTAGGCCCAGGATCACAAGGACAGGAGCGAGATATGGAGCAAAACACAAAGACGGCGAGCGCTATTCCACTAAGGACAAGATCCGAATTGTTGTTGCAGGATTGCGTAGTGAAGTCCGTATTGCTGAGCTGTGCCGTCAGGAAGGCCCCTCACAAGGCCTTTATTATAGCTGGTTAAAGGAGTTTTTGGAGGCTGACAAAAAGCGCATTGCAGGGGATACAGCCCGTCAGGCCAATACCATTGAGATCAAACAACTGCGTAAGGAAGCCCGCGATCTGAAAGAAGTGTTTGCAGAGCAAGCACTTGAACTGCGACTTCTCAAAAACCGTATGCTCGAGGATGGGAGGAAGACGAATGAGGTGCCCTGCCCATGAGAAGCTGGAAATTATTCGCCTCGTTGAGAATTCCCATCAACCAGTCAAGCATACTCCGAAACGTTTGGGCATTCCCCGCTCCACGTTCTATGGGTGGTATGAGCGTTATTTGTCCGTCATGAAGGGCTTGCAAACAATCATCAAGCGGCAGCAACGTGTCCCTGCGAAAAGCAACACACAGGGCCTCGTCCTCCACGGACAGGACCGTGGAGCGCGGCTGTTTTGGCCCCGTGGGCAAGTCTTCCACGGAACCGCGACTTCGCCACTTCATGACCGTTTTAGGGTTGAGGCTGTATTGCTCTGCCAATTCCGAGAGGGTTCCTTTTGAGCACTGGATCGTTGTCCTAAAGGCGTGAGTCATCTTGGCACGCCGTGTAAAACCTGTCCCACAGGTCCCTCCTAAGTGACGATAGAGTGTGTAAACTAACTCCATCACTCTGCGGGACTAAACATCTAGGTCGTTTGGCATTAGCTGCAAAATGTGTCAGAGGCCGTTTCATGCATACAATTCAGCTGTGTAGTCGTTCCATTGGTTGGAAAATTGCAGAAACTTCATCGTGAGCAGATAGGAAACTCTGGGCCTGGCACGGAGACTTGAAACGTTCCATGATCTTTGCTTGTCGTCGCGTATGGCGATGAGAACCTTCTGCCTGATTGTGCAACCCTTTGTGCTGACGATGCTCGAGATCTGGTGCGATCTCTTTCTTCTCAGCCCATAAGAGCCAAGCTTGTCCATAATCAGAACGCGTGGCATGCCTCCGCGCTTGAATAGCTATAAAAGAAACGTTTGGTAGGGCGTGATTGCAGCAGGATATCAAGAGTATTGCCATCCACCGCACGCCACAGCCAGTAGGTTACACCGTTAATCTTGACCACACTCTCATCTAGATGCCACTTGTCATTAGATGTTGGCTGATACCGTCTGATTTTACCAGCAAAGTGATGCCCCAACTTGTTCACCTAATCACCGACTGCCTCATAGCTGAGTACTGTTCTCCGCGCGGCAGGGAGGTTTTCAACATCGCGCAGGCTTACCACAAATCAATGATAGCCCCAGTCCGCATAGCCAATAATGCTGCGTGGGAAATAGAAACCTTTAAGAGCAGCAATAGCATCAAGATTGTGCATGGGATTGATATATGCAAAATCAAGGCATTCAATAATCTGACAAAGCCCCTTACCTTCAAGGCAGATAATCGAGCTATTGGTTCGTTTCCTGAAACTGCTTTTCGCGTTCTGCAATCTCCGGATAGGCATCTGTCAACAGTTTGCCGCCGACCCCGATATTATCGTAGGAATGCTCTTCGATATGAATCGTCAGGAGGTTGGCGTCCAGCCCTGTGCTTTCCTCAAAGGCTTTTGTCAGAGCGGCGACACAAGTAGCCTTTTTCTCTCTGGTAAGACGCGGCGAATAAACAACGATGTGTGGCATGGCATTTTCCTTTTCTGTCGTGAGATTGTTTTGTTAAGAAGCTCAAGCACTCAGTTTATCATGTATGAGCCAGCAATAGGGATCCTCTGCCATCATATCTTGGTCCACCGCCCAGGCGGCGGCTCTGCACCCACCACATTCCCATTTGAAAGAGCAAGAGGCACACCCTCCCTTAACATCGCGTTGGTGCAGTGCCTTGATGTGAGAGGAGTTTGACCAGATCTCGCCAAAGGGGGCATCCTTCAAATTTCCCAATGACAACGGAAACATCACGCAAGGTGTCACGTCGCCCTCAGCAGTGACGCATGCAATACTGATCCCGGCCTGACAGCCTCCCCGGCACGCGTCAGCGTCAGGTGCGAGTGAAGCCAGTCCTGAAGAATGGGCGGACAGATACATATCGGGATAATCAGCCTTGGCTGCCAGCCATGTCTGCAATAAGGCGTGCGCTGTGTCAGGCTCCAAGCCGTCGCTCAAGGCACCGCGTCCGGTGGGTATGAACTGAGAGAGGTTGAACCCGTCAACCCCGAGCTGCGCACAAAGCTCCAACATATCGGGCAGCAGGTGCGCATTGCGACGCATAGCTGTGAAGCAGATGTGGGTTTTCAGCCCTACCTCCAAGGCGATTTTTACGGCCTCCAACGCCTTTTGAAAGGAACCGGGTCCGCGAATAGCATTGTGCGCCTCTTGGGTACCGTCAATGCTCACCTGTAATCGTGAGAGACCGGCTTGCTTCAGTTTGTCCGCCGTCTTTTCCGTCAAAGGATATCCGTTGGTGCTGGTGCCAACAGTCATGTTGAGGCTGCGGGCATATGCCACCAACTCTATCAGATCGCGGCGCAGCAATGGTTCTCCGCCGGAAAATGCAACGTCGACGACACCAACATCATTCATTTGCCACAAAATTTCTTTTGCGCGATTGGTAGTATAGCCCTTGTCACCCTCCTTGTCCGCATTGGAGGAACAGTGAATGCAGGACAGATTGCAATGATTGCTTAAAATGAAAACCACATGCAAAGGATAGGACGGTTTAAACATAACCACCTCTCAAAAAAAGGATTGCAGGATACGGCCTTTGACCGATTTCAGATCCGGTTGCATGCCGCAGGTTTCATAGAACTCTTCAACAAATTGCAGATTTTGAGCGATAAACTTGCGCAGCCGTTGCGAAGCATTGCAAATATCTTCATAACTGGAGCCGGTGCTTCTGTGAGTGATCGTGTCTGAAAATAAGACAGCCTCTGCCAGCGTCGCCCGAGAGAACTTCGAGTAATCTTCAAAGTCCTTAAAGCGTGGCTCCACGCCAAAGCGGGTCGGATCCTCATGAATAGGCGTGTGCGGAAACAGGATCATCGGACTTACCCAACGCGGAATGCCGCCGACCTTCATGGTTTCAAGGATCAATTGCTCCGTATCACGCAGCGCAGCTTCACTCTCACCGGGAAGGCCGACCATCCACCATGTAAACGGCTCAACCTTTGCCTGGACCGCCTCGGAAATACTGAGCACCACCTCTTCGCGGTCGAGATGGCGGTTGTTGATCCGCGCCACATCGTAAGATCCGGTCTCGACGCCAAAATCCACACTGGCCAGTTCACAACACGCCGCTAGGGCAGCGTACCCCTCATATCCATAGCTTTCTGGATGGGCAAAAATGTTGAGGTGAGCGGGCCGAATATCGCGGCGGACCAACTCCTCACTCAGTTCGATGAGCTTGACATTTCCGCCAACAAAAAAATTGTCTTGAATAGTAAAGCGCGTAATGCCCTCGCTCATCAGCGCTGCAACCTGGTCCGCAATACGCCTTGCGGAATGAAACATCAGCTTACGCCGGCCCTGAAGGCGGCCAATGACGGGCTCAACGCACCAGGCGCATTTGAATGGACATGCACCGCGTGTAGTGGAAATTGCACCCGCATCTGGTCTCAGTGAGCGGGGTTTGAGTACGGAGTAGCGATAAACCGGAAGATCATCCATCTCTTCCAGCACGTGAGGCGCCACGCTTTCTCCCCTGTTTGTCACCAGTCCCGGCACGTCTTCCGTGACTTTTCCAGACAGGGCAACCTGCTGGCATATTGAAAGCAGCGCGTGTTCTGCCTCACCCTTGATGACCCCATCCACATAGGGTGCATTGGCACTGGCGATTTCTTCAGCAAACATCGTAGCGTGTTGTCCGCCGATATAGACCGGGACACGAGGCAGCGCAGCCTTTACAAGACGGGCCACCTCAAGTGCGCCAGAGCTGAAATGAACCCAGTTGAGACCAATAGCTATGACTATTGGATCCTCTTTCAGGATGAACGCTTTTACATCCTCCTCCTCAAACCCATAATGCAGCGCTAAGGGCACGTGCAGGCCATGCACCTCAAAGCCGTGCGCTTCCAGCCACGCGGCATTAGCAAGCAAACCAAGCCCAAATTGCTTATCATCCAGACATGGTGAGGTTTGGTTAAAGGAAGTTGGCGGTTGGATAAATAAGACTCGATCATTTTGCACCATAGCCTCAACCAAACTCAATGAGATTACGCCTGTTCAGCTCTTGCAAAAAAGAAAGGACTGAACTTCTCAGCACTTCTTCCGTGTGGTCACTTTCCTGCAACAGCAGTTTGCCTCCCAGATGAACAACTTCATCAATTTCTTTGCCATCACACTGATCAAAGATTGCCTTACCGCTGCTGGTGACAATGTGAAGCTGGTCGGTTTTGGGGTGATAGAGCAGAAAGTTGCCTTCCTCCTCGGTTCGGCAGCGCACGCCCTCCGTGTGGTGCACTGTTGTAAAATGCTCGCTCAACTTCTTGCCTCCCTTTTGCAACTGGGACCGGAGCCGAACTCAGGCATATCGGGTTTGATCCAGCAGGTTGGATCGCCAGCATACGCATCTCCATACCAGGCATAACTGGCTGCACGGCAACCCCCACATTTCTCCTTGTGCTCACACACAGAGCAGTTGCCTGAGCTGATATTTTCCCGGGAACGGATCTTGTGAAGTTCAGGTGCACTGCGCCAGATTTCCGTAAAGGTCTGCTCTTTCAGGTTGCCAACAGCAACAGGCAGGACAACGCAAGGAGTTACGTCCCGGTCTACAGTGATGCGGCAGTGGGTATATCCAGCCCCGCATCCTTTGTAGGGATCTGCCTCAGCTTCTGGGAGCAGTAAGCCAACCCGGCAATCATGCCAGTCAATTTCCAGCTTGCCTCTCCACCTCTCACCTGCCTTGATCCAGGCCTGCAAAAGCGTACCAAGCTCCTGCGGAGAGGGCATCAGGTCAACGCCGCCCCGAGTGGTATAAACATACTCCGTGAGGTTGACTTTCTCCGCACCAAGGCGGTGCGACAGCGCAATTATTTCCTGAGCTTCGCTCAGATTTGGCCTCATCGGTGTATAGTTAATGGTCACCCGCACACCGGCTTCAGTCAGGTGTTGGGCTGCTGCACAGGCCTTGTGAAAAATACCGGGTAGCCCGCGGATTGCATCATGTGTTTCGGCAGTCGCGCCATCTAAACTAACGCTCACATTGGAAACCCCAAGTTTCTTCAGTCGCCTCGCCACCTCTGGTGTCACTAGTATGCCATTGGTCGCAAATGTAACTCGCATACCTAGAGAGGTAGCGTGACCAATCAATTGCTCCCAGTCCGAACGTAACAGCACCTCACCGCCAGAAAGCGCAAGAATGAATACACCGGCTTCTGCAAGCTGATCAATCAGCTCCAGCGCATCCTCAAGCGGCCAGTAGTCTGGCCCTCTACCAAATAAGGCATCGGAGTAGCAATGCACGCAGCGTGCGTTGCAATCCAGTGTTGTTTCCCAAACAACGTAAAGGGGAGAAGATAGCTTCATCGCGAAACCTCAATCAAGAGGGTTCAACGGCGCCGAAACGCCGTTGTCCTCTACCAATTATTGGAGATAGGTTTGTGCAGATTAGGCAACCATCCACGCCATGGCAGAAAGAGAGCCAAGATCATCAATTGATAGTGCACCAACAGGAGCCAATTCAGTTTTGCCCGGGGTTCCCACATGAATGTCGAGGAAACTGATACGGCCATCCTGGAGGCGGAAGTTATGGGTGAAAGGCGCTTGAAGGCCTTCTCCGTTTTTGTTGATGATGTAGCGCAGACCACTTACTACAATATGCTCATCATTCTTGGCGTTGGCCACATTTACCTTAGACAAGTTGGTTGCCAACATGCCATCCACGCCTCTGGCGCGGTTTTGGTAGAACCCCGCGATTTCATCATGTTTCGCATAGTTCTTTTCGCCAATAGACTCTTTGCCGTGAATGGAAAGTTTTCCGCCTGAATGCCACAGTTCCATAATTGCGTCAGTATCAAACTTCTCGCCCTTCACTGCATGAGCGTCCATTTCCTTTACTGCGGCAAAGTATTTTTCAATAACACTCATATTACTTAAAGGCGTCAAGCTAGTTTTATTGAGCTCGCGTATATCCATAACTGTATTCCTCTATTTCACTTGTTTTTGCTAATAAAAGGAAGTTGCCATGAAACTGAAACACAATATTTACTAGGCTTACTTGACGTAAATCAATTGACTGCCTGTTATATTTCGACTTAATGCATGCCATTCATCAATAGAACCTGGGTTAAAATGATATTTTTCAAAATATCTAAACTTATGCAGGACTTAGCAGGTGAGTGAAATAATCAAGGACGCGTAAATATGTAATTTGAATACTGTCTGATGAGAAAACATACTTTCATCAATAAATTTGTTGTTAAGCTTCCAATCACCGACTGCTTCCCCCAATAGCCAGACGGCGCATTTAATACAATCTGTTCGCTTCAGGTAACTCAACATCGACGGCTAATACTAGTTTTCTGCAGTGGCCTCATCGGCGAAGGTAACCATAAGCTTTTCTTGCAGGAAGCCAAAACACTTTAGTGACTGTGCTATGTTTGACTTGAGCGGCCCCAGTTGAGTGGTCCAGATTGAAAGTTAGCGCATTAGTGGCCTACTCATATTTGATAGTGCGCCAGAACCGTTCGATAAAAGCATTATCGCGCTTGAGGACATAGGTGAAATCTATACTGGTGAACTGGTAGCCTTAGTCGGCGTTGAAAATTTCTGGCTTGCCGTGTCTTGAGAGCGCCTCTTCGACAGCTTCGATGCAACAGGCTACCTCCAAGGTGATTGATAACCACCAGCCCAGTACTTTGTGCGAGTACCAGTCAATGATAGCGACCAAATAGGTGAAGCCCTTTGCCATGGGAATTTCGGAAATGTCGGTGGCTCATACTAGGTTGGGTCTTAAAACCACAACATCACGCAGCAGATACTGGCAGATTTCATGTCCCGAAGCCGCTAGTAAACACTGCTTTTGGATACTCTCAGGGCTTTGGCATGCAGCCGTTTGATTTCGACTTCAGGTTCTTGTTTAGCCTGTTTATCAGCCCCAAACACATCAGGTATAGCCGCAACGGCCTGCCCTTTGCGTTGCATGATCTGGTTTGCGTGCACATTAAAGTCCTGAGCCAATTCACTCAAGGTCTTCTCTCCGCGAATTGCAGCAAACGCCACTTTCGCTTTAAAAGCCGGGCTATGATTCCAGCGCGGACGTCTGCTCAAGGTGGTCTCCTGTTCTTGGCATCATGCCAGTTTCAGGAGCTAAATCCACTAAGACAACATGTTCGAATTTCCAGAGCCAGCTCGCTTGAAAACAAGAGTTAAAGCTACACACTTTAATAAGTCATGTTAATGAGGCATCGACATATACGTTGCCTCATCTGTTTTTGTTCTTACCCACCAAATCCGCGACCTGATCTGGACCCAAAACCACCTCGAGACGCGATGGAAGTTCTGGTTTGCACTTTTGGCGGCTTAGACAGTTTTTTCGTCGCTTTTTTGGGAATGCGGGCCGATCGGCTGTTGGAAGACATGTCGAGAAGGTATCCGCCGCTCGTATAAAAATGGCGGCGATTGCGATCCGGATAAACAGGGCGAACGCGATACTTCCAGTCAGACAAACCTTGCGTTGCATTTGCAATAAAGTATCCAGCCGCGATTGGAACAAAGTAGCTGCTGTACGAGGTTCCATTCCCATGCGCTGGAGCACATGCATACCGTCCATGCTGATCTTCGCAAAGGCGGTTGGTATTGTAGCGCGGTGCGGAGGTATTCTCTGCTTCTTTGGCAATCTTAAAGGCCGCGGTGCATTCATTCACGCTATATTGCTCAGCAGAAACACATTGCTCCTGATCGACAAAAACCTGCCCATCTGCCTTTTCCTCGAACTGATCACATGCAGCGAGCGACACCCCGGCTGTTGCCATCACGACGAGTTTTAGAGGTCCTGAACGTTTCATCTGGTTTCCTCCTAGGCTCAATAGGTCATGCAAGCGGCGTTCAAAAGTCCCACGCTGATCGACACACCACCAAGGTGAATACCAATTGCGCTCTCACCCTTTTCGATTCTGCTGGAGACCTGCGGGTAAAACGCGCGGAACACCAAGAATGTGATGATTTGCAGGATGCCAGCAACAAGGCCCCACACAACGAAATCAATCAGGCCAACAGAGTTGGCAGCAGCACTTGCGATCGGAATAGAAAAGCCAATAACTGTGCCTGTGAGCGAGAGGGATGCAGCACTGTTGTTTTCTTTAATGAGTGCCATTTCCTTATGCGGAGTGACAAACTTGTAGATCGTCACGAAAATCACAAGCATCACAACAGCGACTATAAAATAGGCTAGAAAAGGCACTAAGCCAAATAAGGAATTTTGAAGTTCAGCCAAAATATTCTCCATCAAGATCAAATATGCAATTCGTGTTGTGAAAGACTACGCCCGAGCATAAAGGCCACACTGCGCTCGTTTGTGCCTTCCACCTCTTCCATGTTCACCAGCAACATCTCGTCTTTGCCGTCGCTTAGCTCTCGTGCGAACAACATGGCGCTTTGGAAAATTTTACGTCCAGATTTACCAGCACGATCTTCACTCACGCTCTCCCAGTACTGCATAGGCTCTTCTGGCTGGTCAGAGCTGTCGAACCATGCCCGCTCAAACAGCACGTCGCCCTGAGAACTGGAGAGTGAAAAGGTTTTTTGGCAGATGGATCGGCGGATTTCGCGCCATTGGTGATCTGTACTGGGGTACTGAACATCGTAATAGGACCACAGCATAATCTCATCAACACGCTCATCGGTGACGCCATCCCCGCCTTGAATTTGCAAGAGAAGGGTGTCGTCATCTGGATAGAAGCGGTGCAAATGTGACTGCTCGCCAAGATCGCAATGGCCTTGCGCAACGATTGAAAACGTCAGCTGTGGCACTTCGATCAAACTGTCCTGAGGCAGCAACTTGACGGAGATGCTGTCAACAGTAACAGCCCGACCAATGGTAACGCCAAGCACTTCAGGTAATTCAGTTTTTGCTTTTGATTTACGCCAGAACCGCAGCATCAAGCTTCTCCATTAAACGAGACCATGTCTCCGGCTCAAGACGCTGCTGAGCCACATAATAGACGGTGGTACCGCCCATCAAATCGCGTGGAAACGGCTTGAATGACACATCATCCGCTCCATTTTGGCCTACCGCAAGCAAAACGGCATTAACCGAAAGAAGTTGCTGCTCAACTTCTGCAGCCAGATATCCGCGTGCCCCTTCCAGAACACCAGAATAGATGGTGGCGTTGTGCGTTGCACTGCTCAATGCCATGATAACCCGGCTTGCGCCTGGATCCTGAGCAGCACGTACAAGCGTTTCTGTTGCACTCGAAACCACTGCTTCCACATGTGCTAGTTTGGTTGCACGGCGGGCTGTGTCGCGGTCCCCGAAATAGGCAGCCACATGTACATTGTCGGAGAGCTCACGGATAGCAAGGCAGGTGTTAAACGTTTCCGCATCGCTCTCGGTGTAAACGATGATCTTTTCTGCATGCTCCACCGCAGCCCGTTTCAGTGTTTCCAGCGTATCGAGCCGGTCCCCACGAACATAACGAACCCCTTCAGGCACAGTGATATCAGCGGAGGTGGCCAGCAACACAATCTTCGTGTCGTTGTCTCTACCTGCAACCAGATTGGTTATCATGCGTTCGGTTCGATCACTGTGATACCCGATGATTACCGTGGCACCGCTGAGGCTTTTGAAGTTACCTCTGCCATCTACCATTCGTCTTATCCCTTGAACGAGTGAACTGGTGAGCTTGCTCAACACAGCAGTGAAAATAAGAAGTGCGCCGGGCACAAACCAGATTGCCGAAATAAGGCGGCCAGCTTCTGTCGCTGGCGACAAGTCACCATACCCAACTGTGGAGGCTGTGGTTGAGGCGAAATATAAAAATACGACGAGATCGGAGGTCAGGCCTGTCTCGCCCGCCCAGGAAAAAAGAGCCCACGAGATCAGCAGATAAGCGCCGATCAACGAAAATAGGACCCACAAACGCAGTTCGACGAGGTGGTCATAGAACTTGGAGTAAATCCGTTGAATAACTGGCACTGCTAAAACTTCCCGGTCCCCACGCACAATTAAATAGACGATAAGCGCCTTTGTGGCAGACAATCAAAAATTAATCCTATGATTGATAGGCAATTATATTGACTTTGCAAATCAGCGAAAGCAATTATTCGACTAAACTACGAATATTTCCTGTTTTAGGCATCTATCGCCTTCCGAAGGTTGTAGATTAAGGCTCGCAACCTATTTAAGCCCTTTAACCTACATGGTTTTGGATTGGAGAATTGATAATGGCTCAGCCGGTTAGCCACTGGACTGCATCAAGCCTGGTAGGGGCGCTGCAAGCCTCACCAGAAACATCCTCAGAAGAGATGGAGTTTGTCGCTGCGCCCGAGACAAAGGACGTTTTTGAGGTGCACATGAAGAGCGCGGGTGATGTTGTTCTTTTTGTAGTTGTCAGTGCAGCACAAATCACTACCTCAACCATTCTTTGGGGACGGGATGAGCTGGACGATCCGCAAGCATTTGAGGCACTTATGCTGCGTTCACACCGCACCCTCATGCCACTCAGTGCTCTCTCAATCGGCAAGATTGGTGACCGTGAATACCATGAGTTGTTCGGCACCATGTCTTCCACCTCACCTCTTGCTGAGATCATTGAAGAGTTCAAAGTGATCGCAGAAAACGCAATCGAACTGGCCCGTGAACTCGGTCCAAAAGCCAGCGCATAACAGGAGTCATCTATGAGCATTTGGGGCAAACTGTTTTCCGCTGTGAAGGGGCATGTCAACACGGCAGCTGAAAACATTCAGGATTCCAACTTGATGGTGATCCTGGAACAAGAAATTCGGGAAGCAAAAGAAGCGATCGCCAAAGCCAAGGACGAACGCGCGCGCATGACCGCAAACAGAGTGCTGAAAGAGCGCTCCGTTGCTGAACTGGAAAGCGAAGTGCATCGCCGCACAGACGCTGCTCGCACAGCAAAATCAACCGGCGATGAAGTACTGGCCGTTGAAATCATTGAGAGCATTCTCAAGCTGAAAGAGAAGTCAATCTCAGAACAGGACCTGGCTGATCAATACAAGGCGACAGAAGAAAAGATGGATGCCTCTATCCGTCAGTCGCAAAGCCGTATCGAGAACCTGAACCGTAAGATCGAAAGCGCCAAGGCGACAGAAGCTTTGATCCATGCACAAAAGGCTTCTTCCACCAGCACAGTCGCGTCCAACGGCAAGCTGGCAAGCGCAGTTGATAGTCTGGACCGCCTTGAACAACGGCAGGCCCATCAGCAAGCCATGCTGGAAGCAGCCGAGCAAGAAGCGCGGGTTGATAGCGGTGCCGATCTTGAAGAAAAGATCAAGCGACTTGAGCGTCCGGGCCAAGGCGATGTGCAAAAACTTCTAGAAGCCCTGTAAGCACCTGAGCTGATTTATGAAACGAATATTGTTGCCTGAGCGCTCCGACTGGAAACAACAGGCAGAAGCGCTAGGCTTCAATTTTCACAGTATGTACGGCGAACCTTATTGGGATGAAAGCCGTGCATACCAGTTCACGCTCAAGCAGATTGAGGAAGATCTGGAAGACGTAACGGCAGGGATTTACAGCCTCTGTCTGGAGCTCGTCGACAAAGCCGTTCAAAGTGAGCAAATGATGCGTGCGCTCCAGATTCCAGAGAGATACTGGGACTGGATCGCGCAATCATGGAAGAACTCAGAGCCCGCACTCTATGGGCGGTTTGATCTGGTTTATGACGGCACTGGTCCGGCAAAGATGCTGGAATTTAACGCCGACACCCCAACCTCGTTGTATGAGACAGGCTTCTTCCAGTGGAACTGGCTGGAAGACCAGCTCACCCGCGGCGGCATTCCCAAGACCGCCGACCAGTTTAACTCTTTGCAAGACAAGCTGATCATCCGCTTAGCTGAGATCTTGGAAGCCGGAGACCATCTGCATTTCTCCTGCGTGAAGGATGCGATTGAAGACCGCGCAACTGTGCGCTACCTGCAAGATTGCGCACGTCAGGCAGGACTTCAGGATCACTTCGTCTTTATCGAAGATATTGGCGTAGATGAGCAATTCCAGTTCGCCGATCAAGAAGAGTACGTGATCGAGAACCTCTTCAAGCTCTATCCCTACGAAGACATGTTCCGTGAGTCTTATGGGCCTATCCTGCCCAAAACCAACATGCGCCTCATCGAACCACCCTGGAAGGCCATTTTATCCAATAAGGGCATGCTCCCACTGCTTTGGCAGATGTTCAAAGGACATCCGAACCTGTTGCCAACTTATTTTGAACAAGACACAGACAAAACCGACCTGACCAGCCGCTTCGTGAGAAAGCCGATCTTCAGCCGCGAAGGGGCGAATGTCTCTATCATTGAAGGGACGCAAGTGACCGAGGAGGTGCACGGACCATACGGTGGAGAGGGCTTCGTCCAGCAAGCCTATTGTCCAATCCCGCAATACGGTGAGGACTTCACCGTGATTGGATCATGGGTTATCGGAGATGAGCCAGCAGGAATTGGGATCCGTGAAGACAGTTCAAAGATTACCAAGGATCTGTCGCGTTTCATCCCGCACTACATTTACGACTAACGTTTTCTTGCTGAGACTTAACCATTAAAGCGGCATATGTTGCACCAGTATTAGCAGCACTTTGTAAGTCATTTTAGATTTTCGAATGTGCAGCTACTAAGGAAAATAGTTATGATAAATGATAACAGTTCTGGTAAAAAGATTATCCGTCAACAAGGATAGTTGGACAAAATCGGCTTTCGAATAGCGGAGTGTCTGCGCCTTTTGCGTGGTGATGTTAAGCGGCTTGTGTGTGGTAGCGCAAGCGGCAGTTTTTGCAGAGTTTTGCGTTTAAACACCTGCCGATGCGGTAGGATCTGTTTATCTCGCCCGCAATAGGCGCAGCCCTATCTGGATAACGGACACCTGGAGCTGGACAACAACGCAGCCGAACGCGCCATGAAGCCTGTGGCATAGGTTTTCTCCAAAGATGAAGCCAGGCACCTGCTCCGTGAAATATCTCAGCACTACGCTAGAGACTGAAAAATCCGCCATTGATGCGATCAGTAATACTTTTCTCAATCATTTTTTACTCTCAAGGTATCTGGTCGTGTTGAAGCAAAAAACATGTAGGAGTACAGGCCAAACGAAATATACCAAGAAGCTAACTAGGATAATTGATGAAACTAATGGCGTTTCGCCCGCGAAGAAGTAGCCAAGTGCGGAGCTTCCTATGAGGTCCTCTGGCGCGACAAAATTATGAAACCCTGGCAATAAAATGTGAAATATCAAAATAGGGGCGATAAGAAACAGGGGCACAAATATTAAAAATTGTAGTACCAGTTGACCAGGTGTAAAGGTCTTATCATCGAGACCTACAGGTCTCTTGTTGCACAAGGTGCACAGCAAACAAAGGACAGCAATGTTCACCAATACGTAAACAACGTAAAATTGCCTATATGGTTCCATCATGTAATATTGCGCGATGGGTTCAACACCGTAAATTATTGCGATGACAAACAAACCTGTCCACACGGCAGGATAGAACCCAGAACGATAAGACAATTCCTTGTATAGTGCGTATAAAAGTCACCAGAAGACAAGAAATACCCCAAGACCGATACTTCTTATGTCAAAGTAGTAATATAAAAACACAATCACAAAAGTAACACCACCTAGAACAATATGTCTCAAGGGGGTGTTTTTCTTATCAAAAAACAGCGGCACTATTTTAATAACCTCTAACCTGGGGCGTTTTTGAAGGAGAGTCGATAGTCAGACTGCCTCTCCAATAGAACGCAATCATACATTTTGATGGCCTGCAAGTTCTCCCCCAACAACAGGTATTCCAGGCAACCAACCGTTACGCATCTTACCCAGCGTCGTTGCGGATATATCAGCGGCAGGACGGAAAAATTCTTCTGTGAATACAATTCCCCGCACCAGCGTTGCTCTTACCAGACAAAGACCAGCTTGCTGTCCCGACTGTCTCACCACCTGAGGCTGTCAGCTATACTCATTCCTCCAGTAATAAAGCAAAGCTCCTTTGACCATACCTCGCCTGAACATGAACCCTCATGTAACTTCGCTGGTCGCTTAAAATAGTGCCCTCGATGGTCAAAAGACGAATTTCCTAAAGCACAACGCACCAGTAAAAGCACGCGCCCACGGGGAAGCAGTGCTCCAAAAAACTTTATCCCCCTGTGCCCAAACACCCCTTACTCTTAGTTGCATGCCCACGTAACGGGCTACTGGCGGACCGTCCGTCAGTGTGGCGTGGGCTGGGTGGGGCTGCTGGGGGAAGTAACGTATCTTTCCAGCAGGTCCGGTGGAACCGATTTTCAGAGGTGACCGCATGCTCTGGAAGGAAGGGCTCAAGCCTGAAGGGCATCACGCGGTGGCAGGCTCCATTGGGGCTTGTCAGGGATGAAGGATCTGTTTGGGCAAGGAAACGCCCCCAAACAAGGCCTTATTCTTCCAGGAAACTGGCTATCGTGTCTTTCAGTATAAGAGCGATGTTGTCCATACCAAAATGCCCGGGCAAGGCGACAAGCCAATGCCGAAGAAACTAATTTAATAAGTAGCGCAGGCATTGCCTGCTCGCCTTGCTCACCCCGTATCCGGGGTTTTCAGCTTCACCACTGCATGGCCAGCCATGCGGTGCTATTGGCACATGGATCGGCAGCACATGCGACGCATACCGACCAGCGGTCGTTGTCGGCTCTTCACCTGATCGCAGCTTGATGCCAAGGCTATGAGTGCAATATGAGCAGACCTCCCTGCCCCTATCAAATCCCAGCCAGTTGTCGGCGAGTAATAAACTATCATGTTCAGTATGTCATACTGCCATGACGCTTCATCATCTAACTTACGGGTCAGTACACTTCGCACAAATAGCTAATATAGCGAGATGTTAGCTGCTCTTCTTTCAGTTGGCGACAGCCAAGGTTTAAGCCGGTGCTATGACCCGCAACCCTCTAAGGAGTTTGCGATGTCTTCGAAACATGAAACACTTATCAAATCCATGTTGATCGATTTGCTGGAGCAACAGCGTATTGATCGAGTGACTGACTATTTCACCGAGGACGCATTGCTTATGATCAACAACACCCGCCTCGTTGGAATAAAGGCAATTTTACAGCGACTGGCTTGGATACGCGATAACCAACCTGCATTGAAACTCTCAATAAAACGGGTGTTCTTTAATGGCGATGAGGGTTTCGAACATCATGAATCAGAGGCGACCAATGATCAGGGCGAAACCATATGCTTCAAGCTTTTCAGCTTTATCCAGATGCGTGATGATAAGGTCTGTCGTTATGAGGTTGTGGCGATACAGACTATCGGACAGGGAGATATCGGAGTGACAACTGCCATCAATGTCTAGAATTTCCTGTAGCTGATAGGCAAAAAATAACCCTTGGATCTATAATGCCGCGTGTTTATAGGCTTGCCGCAATGTAAATTGCTTCAAGACCGGCTCTATAACAACTTCGACTGCGAGTTAGGTCGCCTTTACCGAGCGCTTACTCTTCGCTTTGAAAGTTTAATACTCACCAGCACCGGACACTAGTGAAGCCCAGAACAATCATAACTTGAGATATAAATAACTCTTTAAATCCAGCAATTTATCTATTTCAATTTCGCGACCTAAGAACTTACCTTTCGTTAAACTGCAACCAGAACCCCGATGATAACTCAGGCTTCCATATAAAATGGCCGCGACCTGCCATAAGCACGTGCCCACATGCATCAATGAGTGCCCAGAACGCAAAATCTGAATAGGTGTACAGAACCTCATACTTTGCCAGATTGTATTCGGAGTTCGATTTGTCATTAGGATCATGACTAGCTGGACGAACTCTCATTTCACCAACATTCAGAGCCGATCCGTCAGGAGGAAATAGTTCTGCCACGTTACTGTTGCTGCGGGTCTTCATTTTAGCGAGCAAGACTTGCCTCATTTCCTGTTCAGTCAGGTTCGGCCTGCATTCTTTCGGCCTCTCCATCTGGATAAAAGCAACAAGGACAAACAGAAAAAGGCCAGTCACCACCCATAAAGCTCTTGTCAAATACACCCGTTGAATACCCAATACGAGCATCAATAACTCACTTGGCTGGTGCCTATGTTAAAATGATCTTTTGGTGCGCCTGCTGGCTCGCCGAAGCAAGCCCCCTTTAAAAACCACGCTCCGTTGCTAACAAAAATTGAGACTGCCACTGCCAGAACTCTCGACTGTCTGTTTTTCGATTGAAGTGGCTTTCAAGCTTAATATTTCATTATATTGGGAATGAAGGAAATGGTACGAGCAACTAATATTAGAGACGGGTATGAAAGATACAGAATTCCTCAGCTTTTCTCCTGACTTTGCCCAGGCTATGGCGTTTTTTCAGGCGCAGGAAAATTATAAGGCCTCCCCTCTGCTCCAGTTACATGGTGCCAATGGGCAGACCTTTCTTGCCAAAGACGAAACAAACCGGATGGGGCTGGGTGCATTTAAGGCACTTGGAGCCCCGCTTCTCTCAGTTTGAGTAATGCTGTTGCATTTAGGCTTGAACCTACATCATTCAAAGTATTTATTGGTATTAGGATAAAATTTATTTCCGATAGAGCCAGAGCCCCTATCCTTCAAACAAACGAAGTCGTGTTACGTGGCAGTCAGTCTGCCAACTCCATCTCATTCATGATTAGGTGAGGTTCTGCGGCAGCTGGTTGAGTGCCTAAAACAGTCACGCGTTCGCCAAAGCGGGAGTATGGATAGTAATCCCACACTGCGCGATGCTGCGTGCAGCGATTGTCCCAAAGTACCAATGTGCCCGGCTCCCAACGTATACGGCAATTCAATGCCTGTTCACGCTCAACGAGTTGAAAGAGCATCTTCAAAATGGCATCACTCTCCTCTTCGGATAAATTTGGGATATGCGTTGTAAAGCCTGAGTTCACAAAAAGCATTGGCTTGCCTGTCTCAGGATGTTTCGCAACTATTGGGTGCTCAGTTTTAGGTAGCCCTTTTGGTGGCGTGAAGCCCTTCCACGGCACGGCTCCATCGTGAACTGCAGTAAGCCCAAGTAAGAACTCTTTCATCATAGGCGACAACATCTCATAGGCCAGATGCATGTTCGCGAACAAGGTATCTCCACCGCATCCAAGCTCAGGTGTTTCATGCATGTACAACATCGAGCTATGCGAAGGCGCAGGATCCGCTGTGCCATCCGTATGCCACACCTCTCCTGCTACAAAGCGAGATTTCTTACCGGCACGGATTAAGACAATCTCTGGATCATCACCATCAATGTCACTCAGTGGAAGAGCACGCAGTGTACCAAACTGCCGGGCAAACTCCTTTTGTTGGTCTTTGGTGAGTTTTTGGTTGCGGAACACCAGAACATGGTTCTCAAGAAACGCACGGTGAATCTCTGCAAACTGCTCTTTGCTTACGCCATCAGATAGATTTACTCCGCAAACTTCAGCACCAATGACCGGTGTAAGGCGGTCCAGCTGAATATGCCGGTAGGTTTCTCGAGGCGCTGCCGCAATACTTTCAATAGCTGTCAGAGCATGTTCATGCATGAAGTTTTCTCCTTGGAAAAAAGTTAAACAATAACAGTTCGAAGGCATCTAACGAGGTGCTGTAGAGCTTCACAGTAACGCCTCTCCAACTCACCAAATGCATGAGCACACGCAAAGGCATAGGCCGAAGCTTTAAACAGGCTGAGTAAAGCAGTCGTATTTGCATCTTGCAGCGAGCCATCAGTAAACAGTTTGGCGTTTATGTTGGAATGAACTTGCGCGTTTGCTCGCGCAAACGCCTTGGTATTGGCTTCGCTGTTTAAAGTGCCATAATAATCAGCATAAGCTACCGCAGAGCCAAACTCGCTCTCGATCATATCTTTGTTGCCCGCGGCAAACTCAAGCGCACTGGAGTGTGAAACGCGGTAGGTTTTCTCCGCGACAAACGCAAGGCGAAACAGGACTAAATAGGCGCCTTCTAACGCATCGAGCCAATGCTCTAAAACTGGCATATCCCCTATCGCCGCTTTGCAATGCATATCTTTCAGGCATTCCAGCTCACGGGTGCTTTCCCCACGCATCTGTGCTGCGTCAATTCCAAGCACCAGTACTGTTCGCCCCATGTACGCATGGAGCTTCTGAACCGTACCATCGGTCAACAAAGACATGGTACAGCTCGTCAGATCAGCCTCAATGTGTTCTTGCTTCAAATCACGCACCAACATGGGCTGATACCCCCTGACTGACAAACGCATTCAAAATAGCCTGCCCAAATGCAGTATTCCCGTGAATCGGATCATTTTCCTGCGAGAAGTCTTCGTGCTGTAGTTTATCAAAACCCGTAGTAACATCACGAACGTCCAGAACCGGAAGACCCAAGCGTTCTGCTTCTGCAATCATCACGTTTTGTGCTGCCTGGAAAACACTTGGCTCTGAAGTCTCAGGTACTTTCTGCGGAGGAAGAACGGCAACCGCCTCAACTCCCATTTTGAGAACGGTGCGGTAGAAATCCAAAGCGCCCTGTGCCATTGCACAGATAAGGTCATGAAACAGAGGGCCTTCCAGAAAGGCTGATGGCAGCTTGCCGTCGACCTCCCTGTATATCTCCCAGTTTTCAGTGGTTGCATAAAAATGCAAGGCAAAGCCGAAAGTGCAAAGCAGTGGAACCTCTACATCCTGCAGCGAATTTGCATCGAGTTCTCCCAGAAAAGACCGATACATTTCATTTGCATAACCACTTCGAAAAACCGGATCTTTGTTATTCCAGTCAACAAAAGGAGCTGTGAACTCGCGCCCTGCCCCCATCGGACCACCAACGAATAAGATCCCAGCTTCTTTGGCCGCACGCCCAATTGCGCCAGCGTGGGAGTCTCCTAACAACATAAACTGGATGTCATTTGTAATAGTCGAGTAGTTCTTCTTCACAGATGATGTCCTCAGTTGGCAGGAATGATTGCGTACTGACGTCTGATTGGTCTTGCAGCGTCTGGTCAGCAGAAGAAATGCCATTAAAGAAATGGCCCATTACAAATCGGACGCCGGTTGGTGTAATCGTGCGTTTGTTGGGGTTGTAGAACACTCCGTTCATAGGAGGAGAAGCAACCAGTTCGTAGGATGGAAAATACTCCACGTTCTCATTGGTGGCTTCCAACTGCCCTGCCACAGCTCTCAGAACAGACTTGGTATAGGTGGAAGCTGTTAGCACATGATGCGTCGTGAATGTCGCCGTGACCGGAACCGGTGAGACGGTGAACACCAGACGTAGGTTGGGATTGTGCCTTCCTATAAGATCGATACATTCCTGAAAATCAGAGAGTATTTCTGCAAAGGCAAAATTATGCGCTTGATGCAATCTTTCATCAAACCGGCCTTTCACTGTGCCAGGGCACATGGGATAGACAACATTTGTTGCCGTATTGAGCCAGGCCTCTGTCAAACCCATAGTAAACACGAACAGATCAGCAGAGCTTATCGCTTTGCGAATAGCCACAAGGGTGTCTTCACGTGATGCCCACATGGCTTGAGGGCTTTCAAAGCCATCAGGAGAAATATTGGGCCGGAATGGATCGAAATACCGCTCTCCATTATTCCAAGTCTCTTTAGACTGGGGGACTTCATCAAAAGCCCATTGGAGCCATTGCAACAACAAACGTGCGGTGTAGATGTTTCCTGTTCTGAATGAAAACACGCCATAGTTGTGATCAAAGGCTTCCTGAGCGCTTAAACTGTCAGGCGCGGGTTCTGCATTATGCCAGTTCATCCCACGTCGCTGCAGTTCTTTGCCCATGTTTTGAGAGAAGCAAGATCCAGCAGTTATTATGGCAGCATCCTTCTGTATCTTAAACTTCGGGGTCCAAACCTGCGAGATCGAGAAATAGTCTCGCTCAGCGACCGATGGACGCCAGAACTTGTTGGAAGCCAGAGAACTGTACGGGTTCATTTCACACCACTCCTCACGTGAGATGGGTCAGCAGTTCAGCTGGCCTGCTCCGCAATTTCTTCTCTTTGTCTGGTTGCACTGAGCAGCCGGAAACCCAGGTAAGCTACCGGTACGCACATTATCGCGGATGTGAGGAACAATGGCCCTCCACCGATGTGTTCAATCACCATTGCTGCGGCAAATGGGACCGCAGCAGCGCCCGCATTGGAAAGCATATAAAGGCCCATATAGCTGTTCCTAAGACGCACAGGAGCGGTACGGTCTACCACTGTGGCAAACAAAGGCATGGCGATAATTTCCGCCAATGTCGCAAGTGCTATCGCAACAAGCCACAACTCCCTTATTTCAGAGCGGTTGGAAGCGATCACCAGCAGACCAAGCATCAGGAAAAAGAAAGCAGCCAGAATGGCCTTGTGTTCTTCTAGCTCAACCAGCCACTTCATCAAGAACAGATGAACGACCAAAACGACGCTCGTGTTGGTAACGTTGATCGATGCGATAATCCCATTGATGTCAGGCGTTTCGAGAGACATCAGGAAAAATGTCAGGGGATCATCTATTTGTGCGTACAAGATGACCAGGAAGAAATTTGAGATAAACAGTGTCAGAAACAAACGATCCACTAAAGCTGTTTTTAACAGTGTCGAAACAGGTATTTCCTCCCTGCCTGAGACAACAACGCTTGGCGCGACACTTTTCATTATGCAGAGCGCGAGAACAGCGTAGGCGACCGCACCTACGAGAAAAGCGAAGTTTGAGTTTTGGTTTGCAAACCAAAGCCCGCATAACGGCCCTAACGCACCTGCGATATTGACCAGATAGTAGCGTATGTGAAACAGCAGAGGTCGGTCTTCATCCTTGGTTGCGCAGTCCCCCAATGCAGATCGTAAAAGCGGCTCAAGTGCACCATTGGCAACGGCCATGCCCACAATGACCGCAAAATAGATCTGCTCGTCCTTCCCAAACGCCAGAACGCAATAGAACCCTAAGGTGCTCAAAGCACTGATCAGCATGATCGCGCGACGATTCAACTTGTCCGCTATAATCCCACTTACAGGCGAAGCAATAAGCGCAGCAAATGCCGACAGCGAAAAAACTACTCCGAGTTCTGCAATAGAGGTTCCGAAGTTTCGTGCCATGAGTATCGCAAAAAAAGGCCAGATCATGAATGATGCAAAGCGTGCGCAAAAGGTGCCAACCAGAATGTTTTTTGCTGGTCTAGGAAGTCCCCAGAATTGACGCAGAAATGATTGCCGGTGACTTGGTACGGGAATGAACAAAATAACCTGCTCGTTAATGAGGACGTTCGGCGCGGAAGTTGCGCGGCTAGTTAGTTGCTATAGAAAACTTCGCAATCAGTGTCCGACCAGCCTTTTAGGTTGCCGATCATATCAATATTGAGATGATCTCCCTCAAATATGCGTGGTTCATTTATTTCCCCAGCACGCTAACAAGATGCCTTCAGATTCGAATTATAGCTTGACTTTGTGATATATTGGAAAGAATGTTTGAGCAATTAAAAATTTAATACCAGAGGCTTTAATGAATAAAATTCACCTTTACTTCCCTGAGTCCGACCTTACCGGAAACATGGACTGAGAATAAGTACAAATAACTCTCAGTAATATAAATTTTTATTCAATTACACAATCAATGATAGTTGTTTCATGGAAGAAGCCAATCCTCGCAACCAGGTTACGATGAACCCAGGTGACCTAGGCAATGTCGTGTCGCAAATAGAACAAGTTGTGACGAAAAATGCTTCAAATCCAGCCTTAGTGGGGGATGGAAAGACTATCAGTTACCGCGAAATGCTTGCCGCAACAGACCAACTTGCAAGCGTTCTGCAATCAAACGCGGTTGGGCCCGAAGTTACTGTTGCAGTGTGTATGCCTCGCACTCCAGAAGCCATAATAGCGTTGCTTGCCATTCATAAAGCTGGAGGAGTTTATGTCCCACTGGACAATAATCTCCCATGCAAACGGCTTGAGTTCATGCTTAAGGACAGCAAGGCCAGTGTCGTTGTGTGCACTGACGAAACAGCGTCTCTTGTGAAGGAGTTATCTGCCGAGATACCGAACTCATTGCAGATCATTAATTATTCTAAGCTGGATCCAACTCCCTTCACTAGCAGCACAAGCCAATCGGTTAAACCAGATCAGCTTGCTTACATCATCTACACCTCAGGCTCTACGGGACAGCCCAAGGGTGTCATGATTGAGCATCGTGGTCTGCTAAATCTAGCCTTGGAGCAAGCACGCTGTTTTGGTTTGGATGAGAGCTCTCGCGTCCTTCAGTTCGCATCTTTAGGTTTTGATGCTTCAATATCCGAAATTTTGGTGAGTTTGTGCTGCGGAGCCCAGCTTCATTTTGCACCCGACGGCACGCTGTTAGCCGGAGATGCATTGAAGCACATGGTTAGAGACAGATGTATTTCTCATCTAACAGTGCCTCCCTCTCTTGCCAGTCGCATGGACCCGTTGGATTACTCGAGCTTAAAGACATTGGTGGTCGCGGGCGAGGCAATGCCGTGGTCGCTCGTGGAACGCTGGTCCGGGCACGTTAACCTGATAAATGCATATGGTCCGACTGAAAACACTGTATGCGCAACACTTTTCAAGAGCAGCGGTGAGACTGGTACTTCGGATACAGTTCCGATAGGCAAACCTATCTCAAACGTTGATGTCCATCTTCTCGATGATGACCTGAAACAAGTGAAAGATGGTGAGGTCGGCACCCTGTGGCTGGGTGGTATCGGGTTAGCCCGTGGATACAAGAACCAGCCAGATCTTACTGCGAAAGTATTCCGTTCTGTCCCCGGCATTGCAACTGGCCGGCTCTATAACACAGGAGACCGCGCGCGACGACTTGCAGATGGAACGCTGGAGTTCCTCGGTCGTCTGGATGAGCAGGTCAAGGTGCGTGGCTATCGTGTTGAATTGCAGGAAGTTGAGAAGTGTTTTTCTAAGCTTGAATGCATAGAGCACGCTCATGTTACCGCGACAACAGCGGATTCAAAAGACCCGGAAATCCTCGCCTATTTCACTTCACGAGATGGCACTCCTGTCCCTAGCGTAGACGAGTTTAAAACGAGCCTCTCCGCCTTCTTGCCAAGCTATATGGTACCGAACGCGTTTATTCACCTCGATGAGTTCCCTCTAAATGTAAATGGCAAGATAGATCGAAAAGCACTTCCAGCTCCTGACAGATATGCCCGCGGCGCGCAGTCAAAGGAGCTTCCGAGCACAGAAACGCAACAGATCCTCGCTGGTTTTTGGAAAGATCTGCTCCACGTCGAAACGGTCTTTTGTAATGACACACTTCAAACTCTGGGAGGCTCTTCCCTTGATGCCGTTCAGTTTCTCACGCGGTGCCGTGAACGGTTTGGTTTGGTCCTCTCACTAGAAGACGTATTTACCGGAAAGAAACTCAGCGAACTCGCGGCAAAAATCCAAACTTCAGAAGAACCAGACAGATCCGATAGGTCTTTGACTGATTATGATCTGGGAAGAACCACCTTCCCCGTTTCTCATCAGCAAAACGGAGTGTGGTTACTGGAAAAACTAACGCCGGGGTCTCTTGCATACAACGCTCAATGCCTGATCCGGATGCAGGGCGAAGTAGATGCATCCGCGTTACAATCAGCATTGGACCTGATTGTCGAGCGTCATGAGATTTTTCGCACCACGTTTCACGAAGATACTTCTGGTACGACCTATCAGAAAGTTCATCAACCTGTGCCTGCGCAATTGGATCTGGTGGACCTGAACACCTCAATGGATAGCCCAGAGCTCTGGAAGGTTGTCGATCGCGAGGTCTCAAAACCCTTTGACACCAGCTGCTTGCCATTGGCTCGCTGGGTATTGTTCAAGTTTGATGATGGCTCCTCCGCTCTCTTGCACATTGAACACCACCTTGTTCATGACGGTTGGAGCGCGAATATCTTTCTTTCAGAGTTTCTGGAGGCTTATGAGGCTTTCGCAGATGGAGCACTGCCCAATCTCGCACCTGTCCCTGCCCAGTACCGGCATTACGTGGGATGGCAGCAGAGTGAGGACGCTGAAAGAACCTATGAAAAACAGCTGGCCTATTGGAAAGAACAACTCTCAGGCGCCAACTTTACTCTCGCTCTCCCAACTGATGCCTCGCGCCCTGAAACAATGTCATTCAAAGGTAAACAGTCCCGTTTGGAATTAACAGGGACGCTGCTTCAAAAACTGGAAGCCTACTGTAAGGCCAGTGGTCACACAGATTATACAGTGCTTCTCGGTGTTTTCCATCTTCTACTCTCCCGCTACACAGGCCAAAAAGATCTGCTCACAGGCAGCGCTGTCGCAAACCGGAAAACCAGCTTTTCAGAACATATGCTGGGCATGTTTGTGAACAGTGTCGTTATTCGCTCCAATCTGTCTAACAACCCGAGTTTTTCAGAATTTCTGAACCGACTGCGAAGCACACTCTCCAACGCTTATGACAATGAAGAAGTGCCGTTTGAACGAGTTGTCCGAGCGTTGCAGCCTGAACGGGACCTTTCCAGAAACCCCATTTTCCAAGTTGGTTTTAGCTACCACAACTCAAAGGTACCAGAGCTTGCGCGAGATGATCTGAACATCTCGCTGTACGAAGCCTATAGCAACAACTCAGCCAAATTTGATATTGAGGTAGTCATTCTCCCCCGTTCCTCTGACAATACTGATATCCCGGCGCTGACTCTTTTGTGGAACTATGCGACTGACCTCTTTCAGCCTCAAACCATCGAACGCATGCAGGAGAATTTCTTCGCGGTGTTGGACCAGTGTTTATCTGAGCCACGCCTGTCAGTCACCAGTTTCAGCGCAGTTTGCGAAGAAGAACGAAAGCTTCTGATCTCGCTCAGCGCGCCTATCCAACCGCCGAAGACCAGTGCACCAAGTCCGGTTGTCCATAGACTGGAACAGCTCGCAAAATCCCAGCCTCAACACATCGCGATCCTTCAGGACGAAACATCACTCTCCTACGGTGAATTAGAAAAGCAAGCCGCATACCTGGCCATGAAACTACGTGTTCATGGTGTAGGTAAGGAGAAGCTGGTCGGCGTTTGTATGGAACGAAACACCGATTTGATCGTAACACTGCTGGCAATCTGGAAAGCTGGTGGAGCATATCTTCCAATCGATCCTGCACTGCCAGAAGCGCGGAGGGCCTTTATTCTCCAGGACAGTGCGCCAGATTTGATCTTATGCTGCCGTGCAACACACCAATCTCTCGCAAGTTTGCCAGACAATCAAAATCTCTATGTTTTTGAAGATCTTGCAGAAACCACAGACCACTCAGTACCGATGGGTCCTACGTTGGAGCCTGTCTGCGCTGAGGATCTTGCCTATGTCATCTACACCTCAGGATCTACCGGGCAACCCAAAGGCGTTCAAATTGAACATCGGCACATTGCACGTCTGATTGACACCTGCCAGCCTCTGTTCAACTTCACATCTTCCGATGTCTGGTCCTTCTTCCATTCCTACGCATTTGACTTTTCGATTTGGGAGATATGGGGAGCTCTTTCTACGGGCGGCTCTGTGGCAATTGTGCCAGAGGATGTGCGCCGTGATCCCGCTCAGTTCTACGCTTTGTGCTGCAACCAAGGCGTAACAATTCTCAATCAGACACCTTCCGCCTTTCGTGCTTTCATGACAGCACAGGCCGAAGCCAACACGCCACATTCATTGCGCTCAGTGGTGTTTGGTGGTGAAGCCCTTTCAACGCCGATGCTCAAAAACTGGTTCGAGAACCCTGGCAATTCGGACTGTCAGATGGTGAACATGTACGGGATCACAGAAACCACCGTACATGTTTCCTATATGGAGCTCACGGCTGAGAACATTCATCGCTATTCAGAAGGTAGCCCCATTGGTCGCCAGTTGGATGACCTGAGCCTTCATGTACTGGATGACAACCTCATGCCTGTGCCCTTCGGTGCAGCCGGAGAGTTATATGTCGGTGGAGCGGGCGTTGCACGAGGCTACCTTAACCGTCCTGCCTTAAACGCGGAGCGGTTCATTGAGAACCCGTTTCTACCCGGTGATCGCCTGTATAGAACAGGGGATCTGGCTAGGTATGCAACTGACGGCACCTTGTTGTATCTGGGCCGCAACGACAGTCAGGTGAAAGTACGCGGATACCGCATCGAACTGGGCGAAGTCGAAGCCGCTCTAGCTACCCACGATAAGCTTCAGCACGTTGTAATCATCTGCAGAAATGAGGCCACAAGCGATGCCCTGCTGGTCGCCTACTATGTGCCCGTGGCACAAAGAACAGGCTTGGATTCCAGCGCGCTACGTTATTTTGCAGCTAATCTTCTGCCAAACTACATGGTGCCCTCAGTATTCGTAGAGTTAGAGGCGCTACCGCTGACCCAAAACGGTAAACTGGACCACAAAGCACTTGAAAAATACGACGTTGCACAGACCAAAGTCTTCGTGGGTCCAGAGGGGGACAGCGAAACGCTGTTAGCTCAAGTTTGGGCGGATATCTTAAAGGTCAAACAGGTTGGCCGCTTTGATAACTTTTTCGAGCTGGGTGGTCACTCACTCTTAGCTGCAAGAGTGCAGGCCTCCATGCATGCCAAAGGCTGCCATCTCGCAGCGGTGGATTTGCTACGCAGGCCAGTGCTCAAGGATCTTGCGCAACACATTCAATACAGTGCCCAACAGAGTTCAACTGCTGGAGAAACCAGCACCAACCAAAGCCCAATGTCTATCGCCGGCCTTTCGCAAATGCAGATTGAGCATGTTGCAGGCTCGGTGCCCGGTGGCATCCAAAATGTAAAAGACATTTACCCTCTGACACCATTACAGGAAGGCATCTACTTCCATCATCGGCTTTCAGAACAAGGGGATCCTTATCTGCTCTGGAGCCTGATGGCATTTGAGACCGCTGAAGCATTGCAGAGCTATCTTGCGGCCCTCCAGAAGGTCATGGATCGCCACGACATTTTGCGCACAGTGTTTGTGTCCGAAGGGCTGGAAAAGCCACTTCAGGTTGTTCTCAAGACTGTTGAGCTGAAAACCTGCGAGTTGGATACAGATAGCCTCGAAGGGACTGGAGATGCAATTGCAAAGCTTCAGGCCTTGTTTGATCCCCGAGTAACAAAAATTGATCTTCGCGAACCCTCCCTTCTTCGCGTTCATTATTGCTATGATGCTGACAACAAACGCTGGCTGGCTCTCAAACTGTTCCACCACATTATCGACGACAACACATCGCTCAAGCAGCTGAATGCTGAGGTCAAAGCATTCATGAGGGAACAAGGCGAGACGTTGCCTTCCCCTGTTCAGTTTGGAAAATATGTTGCGTTCCAACAGGGGCAGAGCCGTAAGGAGGACACACACAATTTCTTTCGTGACCTGTTCACTGGGTTTGAAAGCGCTACGGCACCCTTCGGTCTTACAGGTGAGCATGTTCATGGCGCAGATCTGGATACTGATAGCGCGAGTACCGGCATCACGCTGACTGCGGACATCAGAGAACTTGCCAGCCGATTAGGGGTGAGTACAGCTTCAGTATTTCATTTCGTCTGGGCTCTGGTCATGGCAAGGTGTTCTGGTCAGGAAGATATTTGCTTTGCCACAGTTCTCCTTGGCCGATTGCAGGGGCTCGAAAATGCTGAGCGGATACTGGGCCCCTTTATCAACACCCTTCCCTTACGCATCCAGCTTGCTGACCGTGATTGGGTGAGTGCCCTTCGTGCTGTCCACCAGACACTTGTCGATCTGATGCACCATGAGTTCTCCTCGCTAACCGATGCGATTGAAGCCAGTGGGGTGGACCGTGCTACACCACTCATCACTTCGTTGATCAACTTTCGCCATGCCGAACTTCTGTCAGATGGGTCTCAAGGTACCTCTCACCGCGACTTACCAGGCGCCACGTACCTCAGCGGTCATTATGGCACCAGTTACCCGTTCAATCTGACCATTGATGACTTCGGGGGGACATTCAAACTCCAAACACAGGCCCCACATGGCTGCAATGCATCTGCACTTTTGAGGATGACACTGGAGGGGCTGCAACACCTCACAAAAGTCTATCCAGAGGCTGAAACGACACCAACACATCAACTTGTTGGTTTAGATCGGGATCTGGAGACCAGGCTCCATGAATTTGCAGCAGGGCCAGAGTTTTCGGAGAGTTCAACCACACTCCATGGCGCCTTTGAAGCCGCGGCTGCAGCGCACGGTGGTCAGGTTGCCTTGATCACTGATGAACTCCAACTCACTTATGCTCAGGTGAACAGTCGGGCCAACAAGCTTGCCAGATACCTGAAGTCCAAAGGCGCTGGAACCCAAGACCGTGTTGCAGTGTGCATGCAGAAATCCGCTGATGCCGTTATCGCACTCCTCGCCATCCTGAAAACCGGCGCAGCCTATGTCCCAATTGATGCAACCTATCCCTCCGAGCGGATCACTTACCTGATTGAAGACAGCGCTCCGGCTCTGGTTCTGTGTGATGATCTAACCCTGCCTCAAATGGCTGAGATGGGTGTTTCTGAGAAGCTGATCAATCTTGATCAGCCTGACCCATGCCGGCAGGCGCTTGGCGAAGACAACTTAAATGCATCGGTTTCCCGCGAAGACACAGCTTATGTGATCTACACCTCTGGCACCACGGGCAAACCTAAGGGCGTGATGGTACCGCACAAAGGTCCGGCTAATCTCGTTGCATGGTTCCAACAGCAAGGACAAATCACGCAGCAAGACAGAGTTCTCCTGTCCACCTCTCTTACCTTTGACATCTCAGTGGTTGAGATATTCGCCAGCCTTACCTGTGGTGCAAGCCTAATTGTGGCAGACCGCTCCCGCTTACTGGAAGGTTCGTATCTGGTTGAACTCATAGGTGAGTATCAGGTCACAGTCTGTCAGTTTGTCCCTTCTTTGTTGGGCTTCTTCCTGTCTTGTGAAGGGGCTGACACTTGCTCGAGCTTGCGTTCGGTGCTGTGTGGTGGCGAGGCCTTTTCTTCCTATCTGGCAAAGCGCTGTTTCGAAGTACTGGGGCCCGTACGGCTGCAGAACCTTTATGGACCCACTGAGGCAAGCATATATTGCACAGCGCAAGAGGTTGAACATCACGCAGATTATCCGCCAGTTGTTCCTATAGGCCGACCCATCGCAGGCATGACTATGTATGTTCTGGATCAACATCTGGCACTTGCCGCCCCCGGTGTGGCGGGGGATCTTTATGGTGCTGGCCCAGGTGTTGCAACCGGATACCTGAACCGCCCAGAACTCACAGCAGAACGTTTTATTGATAGCCCGTTCAAAGCTGGAGAGCGCTTTTATAAGACTGGTGATATTGGGCGCTATCTGAAAGATGGCACTATTGAGTATTTGGGGCGAGATGACTTCCAGATCAAAGTGCGTGGCTATCGGATTGAGCCCGGCGAGATCGAACATGCCTTGTGTCTAAGTAAGGGCGTGTCCAATGCTGTCGTCGTGACCCATCAGGATGAGGCCAAAGACACGCAGTTGGTAGCTTATGTATGCCCTGATAAAGGCGCTGGCTCGCTAAATCCTGCTGCATTGCGTACCACCCTTACCAGCCAATTGCCGGAATATATGGTGCCGGGGCTCTATGTGCAGCTGGATACCTTGCCTTTGACGTCTAACGGCAAGATAGACCGTAGCCAGCTTCCTGAGCCCGATAGCGGCAGTATTCAACCGATCACCAGTTACGTGCCCCCTGAAACCCCAATGGAAGAGGAGCTTGCGCGTATCTGGGCCGAAGTGCTGCAGCTGGAGCGTGTCGGCATATGCGACAATTTCTTCGACATTGGCGGACATTCACTTCGCGCCACACGCATTATTGCCCGAATGCATGATGTGTTGGGAATGGAAGTGCCGCTGCGCATCTTTTTCGAACGCCCCACCATTGAGCAGACACTCGATTACATTTTTGAAGAGCTGGAAGCAGCCGAAGAATATTCCTGACGCAAAAGCAGATTGTCAGCGTCATTGGGAGGACTCATGCAGGACGAATTAAACAAGCGCAAACGTCGCTCTCTTACACCAGAGCAGCTTTTGAAGATGCGTCAACGCAGCGCTCTCAAGGCAGCCCCGCGTGATCAAAGCCCCCTGCCACTTTCCTTTGCGCAGGAGAGGCTCTGGTTCCTCTCTCGCATGGAAGGCATCAATTCAGCCTATCATCTGACCCTTGGTTTGCGCCTTCGTGGCGAGTTAAATGTGACATACCTGCAAAGCGCGCTAGACCAGCTGATGGACCGTCATGAAGGCCTGCGTACAGTCATTACCGACGATAACGGGGAGTTGGCTCAAAGCTTCTTACCCCGTGCCTGTGGTTTTCCCCTTCGTCTGCTCAAAATTGATGTCGATAGCGACCCAGAAACAGAGATCCGCCGTTTGGCAGAAGAGGAGAGCACACGGTCGTTCGATCTGCTGCAAGGACCGTTGGCTCGCTGTTGTCTTATCCGGATCAGCGAGACGCATCACGTGTTGCTGCTGGCATTGCATCACATCATTTCCGATGGATGGTCCAACGGGCTCCTCCTCAAAGAGTTGGGTGAAAGCTACTCTCATCTGATTGAGGCAGAAACACCAATCAAGCGGGAAACACCCGACCTTACATACGCCGATTATGCGGTTTGGCAGAAACAGCCGGACCAGCTCAAAAAATTTGAAGAGCAGAAGGCTTATTGGAAAGGAACGCTTGCCGGTGCACCCGAACGTTTGCTGTTGCCAACTGATCGGCGGCGGCCTGCTCAGCAAAATTATGCGGGTGATCTTTTACCGTTGGAGTTAGGCCCTGAGCTCAGTGACAAGGTGCGCCGATTGGCGCGCAACACGAGTTCCACACCCTACTTGGTGCTTATGAGCGCTTACGCAATCGTGCTCTCCCGATTGTCTGGACAAGAGGATCTAGTCATTGGCACCCCATCTGCCAACCGTGTCCGCAAAGAGCTGGAAGAGATGGTGGGCTTGTTCGTGAACACGCAGGCAATGCGCTTTGACTTGAGCGAAAATCCCACTGTAGGTCAGCTACTTACCCAGATGCGGGGCATTTTCCTCGACAGTCAGGATAATCAGTCTCTCCCATTCGAGCAGGTGGTGGAAGCGCTAAGCCCTCAACGGTCCTTGTCTTACGCTCCGCTTTTCCAGGTTATGTTCGCATGGCAAAACACAGAGGGTGGGATACCTCAATTCGCTGGATTGGAGTTGGACACTGTACAGCTACCTCGCACCGCCTCACAGTTCGATATCACACTTGAGCTGGTAGACGATGGCTCAAACATCGCCGGCGGCCTGGAATACGCGACAGCTCTGTTTGACCGCCAAACCATAGTTCGGCTTGCGGGTTATGTGTTACAGGCAGTGAAAGCCATCTGCGTAGACCCGGGACAGGCAGTGGCCGAACTGCCCCTTATGGATGCAGCCACACATACAGCAACATTAAAAGCTTCCCATCTTGTATCTACAGATGTACCGGCAACAAGCGCTATCCATCTGCCTTTTGAAGAGGCCGCTGCGGCCCACAGCGATCAAGTTGCATTGATCAGCAATGAGACCGAACTCTCTTATGCTCAACTGAACAGTCAGGCCAACAAGCTCGCCAGATATCTGCGTTCTAACGGGGTTGCAAATCAGGACCGGATTGCGGTGTGCATGCGTAAATCCGCAGACGCGATTATTGCCTTACTCGCCATTTTGAAAACCGGCGCTGCATACATTCCAATTGATGCGGACTATCCCCCTGAGCGGATCAACACGCTTTTACAAGATTGCCAGCCCAAAGCCATTCTTATCGATATGCGTGGTCAGGAGCAATTGGATCAACTCGCCGAGCTGTCTGCCCAGACTGTTCATGTTGCGAGGAAGAGAGTTGATTGGGCTTCTCTGGCTGCACACAATTTAGATGTTGAAATCACGCCTGACCAACTGGCCTATATCATCTACACTTCCGGTTCGACGGGACAGCCCAAAGGCGTCATGGTCGATCATCGTGCGATCTGGACTGTCAGAGATGCATGGAGCAGCCTTTACGACTTCAAGGAACCACCATGTGTTTTGCAGATGGCGAGTCTTTCGTTTGATGTCTTCACCGCAGACCTTGTCCGCGCCCTCACGTTTGGAGGCAGGCTTGTTCTGGTGAGTCAGGACGAGCTGGTAGATAGTGCTGCCCTTCTCGCAAAAATCGAGCAGCACCAGATAACATTCGGTGATTTTGTTCCTGCAGTTTTGGACAATCTCACAGCCCACTTGCAGACAATCAGAAAACACTCGACCAGCCTCAAAACTGTCGTGTGCGGTTCTGATCGTTGGTCCTCCAAAGGTGCTTGCGAAGCACGAAAGGCCTTCGGATCTGAAGTGCACATCATTCATGCTTACGGCTTAACCGAAACCGCCATTGATTGCCTCGCACTCAGCTTACCTGAGGAGATTTCTCCGAACACGACGCTGAGTCTCGGCACTGCACTCAAGAATTATCAGGCCTTGCTTTTGGACACTTCCGACCAACTTATCCCTGAAGGGGTTGTTGGAGAAATCTGTATTGCCGGATCTGGTTTGGCACGCGGCTATTGGAACGCACCTGAACTCACGAAGCAAAAGTTTACCGATGTATCGTTTGGTGATGGCCTGAGGATCTTCAAGACAGGAGATTTAGGCCGTCAATTACGCGATGGGTCGATGGAGTTTTTAGGGCGGAATGACCGGCAGGCAAAACTCCGCGGTTTTCGCGTCGAGCTTGGTGAGGTTGAAGCTGCTCTTGAATCTGATGAACGCGTCACATCAGCCATTTGTGTTGTAAGACCCCACACCAGCGGCGAACAGCTTCTCGCCTATGTCGTCCTTGCGGATAATGAGGGGCCTGAAGTTCCTCAGGCACTGAAAGCAAGCCTGAACCAAAAACTCCCACACTTCATGGTACCTACCGGGATCACCGTCATCGACAATGTACCACTCACTCCCAATGGTAAAGTCGATCTGAAAGCCCTCCCGGACTTTGATCTATCCACGCTCTCACAAACAGAGTTTGAGCCTCCACGAACAGGCAGAGAAACGGAACTGTGCCGGATCTGGTGCGATGTACTCGGTGTCGCCAATATTGGGCGTAACGATAACTTTTTTGCTCTGGGCGGCCATTCTCTGCTTGCAGTACGGTTAGCCCAACGTATCCGTGAAACACTTTCCGTCGAAGTCCCGGCAACAATTGTTTTCACTGCCCCAACGCTGGCCTCTCTTGCTGAGGCAATAGACAGCCAGACACGCACGACAAAAAGACAGATTGAGCCCGCAGATAGAACACAGAACTTGCCGCTTTCCTCCTCTCAGCAACGCTTATGGTATCTGGCAGAAATGGAAGGTCAGAGCGAAGCCTACCATATGCCATTGGTTCTGGAGCTAAGGGGCAGGTTGGACGTCTCTGCCCTGTCTCAAGCAGTTGAGAAAATCGTTGCACAGCACGAGGCTTTGCGTACGTGTTTCAGTCAGAAGAACGGAACCGCCTATCAGGAAATTCAGCCAGAAAATGTTTGGCGGATGAGTACGGCTACTCAGGTGTCAGCGGCTGAGATTTTACAAGATCATGTTGCTCGTTTGATCTCTCTGCCCTTTGATTTGGAGGCGGGTCCGCTGTTTCGTGCGGACCTCTTACGCTGTGACGAGAACCATCATGTGCTGGTGATTGTTATGCACCACAGCATTTCAGATGCTTGGTCCATGGGTATCTTCAGCAGAGAACTGAGTGTGCTTTATTCTGCTCTGTCCCAACACCAGAATACCAAGCTCCCCGATTTGCAAATCCAATATGCAGACTTCGCGCAGTGGCAGAGCAATGAGTTAAAGAATGGCTCATGGGACCAGCAAAAGCACTATTGGAAGTCCAGGCTCGCGGATGCTCCTGTGCTGCTGGAGCTGCCAACCGATCATCCAAGACCAAAGCGGCAATCCTTCAAAGGCACCATGGTTCCATTGAATCTGGAACCATCACTAACTCAGAAAGTGAAGGAGCTTGCTGCATCCAATCGGATCACGTTGTTTACCAGTCTGCTTGGGACGTGGGCGCTGACACTGGCCAAGCTTTCAGGACAAAAAGATGTCGTTGTTGGCAGTCCGGTCGCCAACAGAGATCATTCACAGCTCGACAACATGATTGGTTTTTTCGCCAACACACTGGCCTTGCGGGTGGAAGCGAATGAAAGCCTTACCTTGCAAGACTACCTGTCTCAGGTGCAGACCACTGTTTTAGAAGCACAACAAAATCAGGACCTTCCCTTCGAACAGGTGATTGAACATATCAACCCGCCGCGAAGTCTTGCGCACTCCCCCTTATTTCAGGTGCTGTTTGCCTGGGAGGGAGAGAACAATGACCGGTTCGAGCTTCCCGGTCTTTCTGTTGATGTACTCCCTCACCACCATGGCGGTGCCAAATTTGATCTACTGTTGTCACTTCAGGAAAGAGACAGCCAGCTGAAAGGTGCCATCGAGTTTGCAAGCGATCTGTATGAGCCAGAGACCGTCGCTCGCATCGCAAAGTACTTCGAGCATGTTCTCACTCAAATGGTTGCAGACGTGGGTACGGAGGTCCGTTCAATAAGTCTGTTGAGCGAAGAGGAACAAACGCTGGCGCTGGATGCATGGCAACAGCCTTCTGTGCCCTACCCTGAGTTTGAATGCATCAGCAGACGCATTGAAGAACATGCCGCACGCGCACCGACAGCCACAGCGCTGATCTTCGGCCAGACAAAACTCAGCTACGACGAGTTGAACACATGCACTAATCGGTTTGCTAATGCACTTGTGCAGGACGGCATTCGCCCGCGAGCAAACATCGCACTTTGCGTGGACCGATCACCGGAAATGGTCGTCGCGCTGCTGGGTATCTTGAAGGTAGGGGCTGTTGTTGTGCCGCTGGATCCAGCTTACCCTGAGGCCCGTCATCAGGCTATCTTGCAGGATGTTAAGCCGGATCTCGTCATAACCACAGATGCATTAAAGCCCAAACTGCCAGTCGAGTTCGCAAGTTCAACAGCCACTCTCGCAGAGCTCGCACAAAAGGGCCAAAATATTCCAACGGAGAATGCGGGGCTTACCCCTGCCCCTCTTGACCCGGCCTATGTCCTTTACACCTCTGGGTCTACAGGCAAACCAAAAGGCGTGGTGCAGACCCACCGTACCTTGCGCAATCTGGTCAACTGGCAACTAAAACAGGGTCCAGTAGAAAGAGCCCCGTCGCGCGTTCTCCAATTTGCCTCACTCAACTTTGACGTGGCTTTTCAGGAGATTTTCTGCACGCTGTGTCAGGGTGCAAGCCTTGTCTTGCTGAGTGATGAACAGCGCAAAGACATCGGCAACCTCGCTGGCTTTATCAAGTCCAACGGCGTTGAACGCGCCCACTTGCCCTTTGCGGTATTGCAACAGATGGCAGGACTTTTTGAGGCAGAGCAGCTGCCGGACGGCCCTGCTTGTGAAGTGATCACTGCTGGCGAGGCACTGCTGGTCAATGACAGCCTTCGGCAACTCCTTAAAGCGCTGGGAGGGCGCTATTTTTACAATCAATACGGCCCCACTGAAACCCATGTGGTGACCCAGCACGTTCTGGATTGCGCGCACATGGAGGCTTGGCCAGCCTCCCCGCCCATCGGCAAGCCCATGGATAACACCAGTGTGTTTCTTCTGGATGAGCGCATGCGTCCGGTGCCTTCCGGAACAATTGGAGAGCTATATGTGTGCGGAGACAATCTGGCTTTGGGTTACTTTGGTCAGGAAGAACTAACCGCAGAACGATTTGTCACGCACTCGTTCGCCTCTCAAGACGCGCAACGCTTTTATCGCACCGGTGATTTGGCAGCCTACCTGCCAGATGGCAGCCTTGCCTTCCATGGCCGTGCAGATGATCAGGTGAAGTTCCGTGGGTTCCGGATTGAGCCGATGGAAATCACGAACTGCATCTTACAGATGGACGACATTGTGGAAGCCGCCGTGATCTTGGACAAAGAAGCAGGCCCCGAGCAGGCCCGGCTCGTCTGCTACTTCGTCGGTGCAAGACCCGCTGACACATTGCGGGCAGAGTTGAAAGCTCGTTTGCCGGACTACATGATCCCAACTGACTGGGTGCCTCTGGAAGAGTTGCCCATCACCCGGAACGGCAAGCTGGATCGCAGAGCTTTGCCATCTCCTGTTCGCTCAGGAAGTGCAGACTATGAAGCACCATTGCCGGGGCTTGAAGCAGGTATTGCTCAGATTTGGCAGGCGGTGCTCAAGGTGGAACAGGTTGGCCGCACCGACAACTTCTTTGACCTTGGCGGGCATTCTTTGTTGGCGACCCGCCTGATCCATACAATAAACAAAGAGCTGTTACTCGGTCTGTCCCTCAGTGATCTTATTGAAAATCCGAGGCTTGCTGATCTGGCGGCCTCGGCTAATGCCAACATCGGGAAGGCCGAACCCTCAACACTGCAAATCCATGCAGATGAAGCAAACCGGTATGAACCGTTTCCACTCACAGACATCCAGCAGGCTTACTGGGTTGGCAGAGATGATGGCTTGGGGTTGGGCGGTGTTAGCGCTCATGCCTATGAAGAAATTGAGATCCCTCACCTAGATCTTGATAGGTTCAACGCTGCTTTGAACAGATTGATCCTTCGTCACGATATGCTGCGAGCTGTTTTTGCCAGCGATGGCACCCAGCGCATTTTAGAGGATGTTCCTGAATACATCATCCAGACTGACGATGCCCGTGGCCGCAGCGAACGTGTCGTCGAGCGCATTATCTCAAGAAACCGAGAGGCCATGTCGCATCAGGTTTTGGATGCGGGAACATGGCCGCTTTTCGAGTTCCGGGCCGTACAGCTTGATAATGAGATAACCCGGCTACACATTTCCATGGATGCATTAATCGTGGATGCAGCCAGCAGCCAGATCTTTTCACGCGAACTGGCTACATTCTATGAGGACCCGCAGGCAGAGTTTCCGAGGATTGAAATCACGTTCCGCGACTATGTGGTGCAGGAACTGGCGATGAGGGATGACTCTCGCTATGCGATTTCTCTGAAATACTGGCAAGACCGCTTATCGGCTCTCGCTGCAGCTCCGGAACTGCCGCTTGCAAAACAGCCAGAGAACATCAGTAATCCCCGGTTCACACGCAGACAACTTGTTTTGGAAGAGGCCAAATGGTCAACGATCAAAGCAAATGCGCGAAAGTATGGTGTCACCCCCTCCGGTTGTCTGCTGACAGCATTTTCGCAGGTGCTGGCTAAATGGAGCCAGTCGTCCCGGTTCACGCTCAGTTTACCTGTGTTCAATCGCCAACCGCTCCACCCCCATATCAACGGCCTCATCGGCGACTTTACTTCTATTGTTTTGCTGGAAGTTGGCTCGGACCCGGCGAAGAGCTTTTCTGACAATGCAAAAGCAGTCCAGCGTCAACTCTGGAAGGATATGGATCATAGCGAAGTCAGTGGTGTACGGGTTCTGCGGGAACTCACGCGCCTGCGTGGTGAGCAGCAAACGGGAATGCCCATCGTCTTCAACAGCACCCTTGTGGAGATGATCCCGGATCAGGAGGAAATTACGCTTTCCTCCGCATTGGACGCTCAAAATGTACATACCATCACCCAAACACCACAGGTGTGGCTGGATCACACCATCATGGAGATTGATGGCGAGCTACATTTCAACTGGGACAGCATAGACGAGCTGTTTCCAGAGGGCATGATGCAGGACATGTTTGATGCCTATTGTGCTCTGCTTGAAGAGTTGGTCACCTCTGGTCGTTGGCAACAGCAAGTCCCCCAGCACTTTCCTGTCTGGAACGCTGAGCGCGCACTGTCACAACATTGGCCATTGATGCATGAGCTGTTTGAAGAACAAGCGCTCAAAACACCAGCTGCTCCTGCCGTGATCTGCGGCGATCTGGTTCTATCTTACAAACATGTCCGCCAGCGTGCCCGTAATCTTGCCACTCTCCTTCAACAGAAGGGCCTGGCAAAAGGTGATCTGGTTGCCATTCAGATGCGGACCGGTTGGGAACAGAGTGTTGCCGCCCTCGCCATCCTATATGCAGGGGGCGCATATCTTCCAATCGACCCAGATCTGCCAGCCAATCGCATTGAAGGTATTTTGCAACGGACCAGGTCCAGGCTCGTATGTGTTAAGACAAGCCAGAGTGACAAGCGCAAGGGACTTCCTGCGTTTGCTCAAACGGTTGATGTGGGTAGTGAACTGAATGCTTTAAGCGATGAGAAGCTGCAGGTAATTGATACACAGCCAGATGACCTTGCCTACGTGATCTTCACTTCCGGTTCCACCGGGGAACCCAAGGGGGTCATGATCGATCATCGCGGAGCAGTTAACACGCTCCTTGATATCAACCACCGTCTAAACGTGCAGCCAGAAGATCGTGTGTTTGCCATCTCTGCATTGGGCTTTGATCTCTCAGTCTATGATATTTTTGGATTGCTGGCGGCAGGTGGTGCCTTAGTCCTGCCCAATGAGGCTGAGGCAAAAGACCCAGCCCATTGGCTGGAGTGCCTCATTCGTCACAAGGTCACGATCTGGAATTCTGCACCAGCTTTGCTTGGTGTACTGACAGATTATGCTGAAAGCGATCACAAAGGTCTCGGCTTGCATTTGCGTCAAGTGATGTTGTCTGGTGACTGGATCCCACTTTCACTGCCTGAGCGGTTGCGTGCGCTCGCGCCGAACGCACATGTCTTGTCTCTGGGTGGAGCAACTGAAGCCTCCATTTGGTCCATCTGCTTCCCTGTTCAGGATATCGCGCCACATTGGAAGAGCATCCCCTACGGTAAAGCGCTGGACAACCAGCAATTTTATGTTCTGGATGACGCGCTGGCCTCTCGCCCCTGCTGGGTCACTGGTGAATTGTACATCGGTGGCATTGGACTTGCGAAAGGCTATTGGCGGGACGAAGAACAAACCAACCATCGTTTCATCACCCACCCCAAAACCGGCGAACGCTTGTACCGCACCGGCGATTTGGGGCGCTATATGCCTGATGGAAACATAGAGTTTCTTGGGCGCGTGGATACTCAGGTCAAGGTGCAGGGTTTCCGCATTGAGCTTGGTGAGATCGAAACGGTGCTCAATGCCCGTAAAGACGTAAAAGCCTCAGTCTTTAAGATGTTTGGCGCGGCACAAGGCGATAAGCAACTCGTTGGCTATGTGGTTCCGGAAAAACGCGGTGTCAATATTGATGCTCTTCTGGATCATTTACGCGCCCACCTGCCCCACTACATGGTTCCCTCTTCTCTCCTTGAGATTGAACGCCTCCCGATTTCTGCAAACGGCAAAATTGATCGGAAGCAACTGCCGGAACCAGGCAGGGAGACACAAGCTGAGCCAAGCCTCAATCCGCGAGGGGAACAGGAAGAGAAAATCCACGAGATTGTCTCTCAGATCTTGAAACTGGATCACGTCACTCCCGAGGATAATTTATTGCAGCTGGGAGCGACCTCTATCGATATCACGCGCATTTCAAACGCGTTGTCGAGCACGCTCTCATTCCGCCCACCACTTGCAAAGTTTATGGGCAGCCCAAGCCTTGCAACGCTCCTTGCCATGTACCGGGAGCAGTTTGGTCAGGTGGCGGAAGAAGGGCAACCTGCTGCAACAAAGTCCGCAATTGCCACTCTTGAGGACCCGCTGCAACGACAGTCTTTCAAAGACCGTAATGTTGGGTTGCGCAAGTTTGATCAGCAACATGGCGTGCATCAGTTGGAACACTCCGGCTCTCCTGAGTTCGACGAGTTTGACGCCTACCGGTCAGTGCGTCAGTTCATTTTGGATCCTGTTCCCAAAACCCGATTAGAAGCACTCCTCTGCGCATTACGGCGTAATCAGAACCAGACAGCACCAAAGCACTTGTTTGCAAGCGCCGGGGGGCTCTATCCGGTGCAAACCTACCTTTACATCAATCCCGGTCGTGTGCTGGGCCTGGAAGGTGGGGCCTATTATTACGATCCTGAAAAACACGCTCTGATTTCGACAGCAAATGGCAAGGCACTGAGCCCGGATGCCTATGATTACTTCGTGAACCGGCCAATTTTTGAAAAGGCTGCCTTCGCGCTTTTCTTCATCGCTGAGCGGCAGGCAATCGAACCCCTTTATGGCGAGATGAGCGAGCAGTTCTGGTTGATCGAAACAGGCGCAATGGCACAGCTGTTGACCATGCGTGCCCATGAAGCAGGGTTAGGCCTGTGCGGCATCGGCTCCATAGATGAGACGGTTTTGACGGAGCTGTTCCGGTTGGGGCCTACTCATAAGCTCATCTATTCCATGATCGGCGGCACACCCACCACTGAGCAAAACCGGCAACACACCATAGAGACCTTCGGGACTGCGCTTGCCTCCTCAATGGATGAAGATGAAATGGAGGAGTTTGAAATATGAAAGCTCAACAACTGCTTGATTATTTTGCCCAGCACAATGTGAGCCTCCAGACTGATGGAGAAAAGCTGCGTTTCAAAGCGCCAAAGGGGTTTCTGGGAGCTGATCTTGCCGCCGTTCTGAAAGCGGAAAAATCAGAGCTGATTCATCTGCTGCAACAACATGCAGCAGAAAGGCAGACTGAAGGCGTACCACTTTCACCATCACAGCGCCATTTGTGGTTCTTGCATCAATTGGAGCCGGAGAGTCCGTTTTACAATAACCCCGTTGCGCTCAAAGTTTCCGGGATGCTCGAGTTGGAAACTCTGCACCGCGCCGTAAATGCTGTTGTTGCGCGTCACGACATGCTCCGAGCGAGGTTCAGCACAAGCAACGGAACGCCTACACAAACTTTTCCAGAACCTGCTGAGCTGCCCTTTGACCTCTTGAACCTTTGCCATCTGAGTGACGAAAAACAGGTGGAGGCGCTCAATGAACGTGTCCAGCATGAGGCAAGCCGACCGTTTGATTTAGAGCACGGCCCGCTCTTGCGCTCAAGTTACATAAAGCTTGCAGATGAAGAACACGTATGGCTCGTAAACCTGCACCACATTACCGCTGATGGCTGGTCTATCGGTTTGTTTTTCAGCGAAGTTACGGCTCATTACAACGCTTATCAAATGGGCACCTCGCCCGACCTTCCCCCTCTGTCCATGCAGTACGCCGATTATGTGACGCATCATAAAAACGAACGCAGTTCATCCAGAGAGCAGCAACAGATCCAGTTCTGGACTGACAAACTTGAGGACCTGCCAGACTTACTTGAGCTACCCACGGATTTCCCTCGCCCGGCAGAACAGACACATAATGGTGCTCACTTTGAACTCACGCTTGATGACAACTTGAGTGACCGCCTGCGACTTTTCTGCAAAAGACGCTCAATCACGCCATTTGCGCTCTATCTGGCCGGATTTGCCGCCCTCTTATGGCGCTACAGCAAACAGGAAGGCATCTGCATTGGCACCTCTTTTGCCAACCGCCATCTGGTAGAGCTGGAGCCTCTGATCGGGCACTTCATCAACACGCTCGCACTTAAAACGCATGTCACGGCCACAAGCACCTTTGCTGAGCTGGTAACGCAGTCGCAAACGACCATTCTGGAAGCGCTGGACAATCAGGATTTGCCTTTTGAAAAGGTGGTCCAAGCTGTAAATCCGGAACGCTCACCAGCCCACTCGCCTCTGTTTCAGGTCATGCTGATTTATCAGAACCTGCCGGGGGGATCGGCTCAAATGGATGGTGTTGAAATCGAAACACTGGCAACAGATAGCCAAACTGCAAAGTTCGATATCACGCTGGAAGTGTTTGAACGAGGCTCCACGTTTAGCCTTGGCTTTGAGTACAACAAAGATCTGTTTACGCATTCCCGCATTGCACGAATGGCAAGTCACCTCACCTGCTTCCTCTCAAACGCCGTCGAAGCACCAGAAGTGGATCTCGGTGCGATTGATTTCATCCCCCCCGAAGAAAGACATCTGTTAACACAAGTATGGCCTCACGGAGCGCAGCACGCGTTAAGCTCAACGTGCATTCACAAAGCATTTGAGGCTCAATGTGAGCATTCACCCGAAGCACCTGCACTCGTGTGCGGCGAAGACGTGTGGAGCTACGCCAGCCTCAATACCAAAGCAAATCAGCTTGCCCGCCACCTGAAGGAACTTGGTGTTACTGAGGGAAGTCCAGTGGGCCTGCTCTTTGAGCGGTCCAGTGAGTTGGTGATAGCCATGCTTGCCGTGCTCAAGGCGGGTGGTCACTTCATTCCGTTGGAGCCCGGACTGCCAATCAAGCGTCTTGAGTTTATGGTGCAAGACTGCCAGCCCAATCTGATCCTCACCCACCCAGAGGCATCGGAAGCGGTCACGAGACTCAAGAGCCTTTGTGACGTTGAAGTCTTATCACTGGATACAGAGCAACGAGCCAAAATCACTCAATCCTGCGGCACTGATAATTTGCCAGCTAACGGTATAAGCACCGAGGATCTTGCCTATATCATTTACACGTCAGGAACCACCGGCGTTCCAAAAGGCACCAAACTCACACACAAGGGTTTGGTGAACCTCATAGAGTGGAGCAATCGCACATTTCCAGGCAAGCCCGGTGATGCGCTTTTGCAGAAGACGCCGATGGGATTTGACGCGGCGATCTGGGAATTCTTCTGGCCATTATGCACTGGCGCATCACTGGTGCTGGCTCCGCCTCATGCTCACACCTCTCCTGCAGAGCTGGCAAAGATCTGTGCATCTCATGGTATCACCAGTATCCAGTTCGTTCCCGCGATGCTGAATTTGTTTCTTGACGAACCGGAGACTGCCCAATGCACCCAACTGCGCAATGTGTTTTGCGGTGGTGGTGAGTTGAGCGGCGCACTTATGCGCAAGTTCTCCAGCAAGCTGCCGTGGGCAACACTGCACAATGTTTACGGTCCGACTGAATGCACCGTAGACAGCACCTGGCATAGTGTGAAGCCGGAAGATCTGGACAAACCTTCAGCCCCCATCGGCAAACCCATATCGAATGCAAGGACTTACCTGCTTGATGAGAGCATGTCGATTGTCCCGATTGGACTGGTTGGCGAGCTTCACATCGGTGGTGCCGGCTTGTCCTCAGGCTATCTTAACGCCCCGCAGCAACAAGCATCAGCGTTCATTACCAGCCCATTCGACTCAAATGAACAGCTCTACCGTACCGGCGACCTTGCCTACTATGATGAACAAGGTCAGCTGGTTTTTGCAGGCCGCAAAGACAACCAGATCAAGCTGAATGGCTTTCGCATCGAGCTGTCAGAGATTGAAGCTGTTCTCCGACAGCATCCCGAATGCCACGCCTGTGCCGCGCTCGTGGTTCAGCAAGGCGGTGGCTCTGCCCAGCTCGCTCTTTGCTACACCACATCAGACGGTTCTCCCCTCGTAGAAAGTGACGTTCGTCGTCATCTGGCAGAAGCGCTTCCGGACTACATGCTTCCTCATATTCTGCTGCATTTGGAAACTTTCCCTCTCACCAATAACGGCAAGATTGATTATTCCAGCCTAAAGGCATCTGTGCTGGCCCATGAGGCCGTGTTCAAGGTCAATCAGGAAAGCCCACGAGATCATATCGAGCTCCAGATCTATAACATCTGGAAGGAAGTGCTTCTCCATCCATCTATCGGAATCAGCGACAGTTTCTTCCATGTCGGTGGTTCTTCCATCGCAGCGATCAAAGTGGCCCATCGGGTTGGTGAGGCGTTCAAAATTCAAGTCCCGCCCAAAACGTTCATTTTAAATCCGACAGTAGAGGCGCTTGCCAGTTGGATACGAAACGGAGCTGCGGAAGAAAACTCCCGCGACAACCTCATTACGTTCCGCGAAAGCCAAAACGGTGAGCATGTCGTGTGCGTTCATCCTGCTGGTGGGACAGCCTTTTGTTATCTGTCTCTGGCAAAGATCCTGGCTGATGATATTGGCGTTTATGGCCTGCAATCGCCCGGCCTCAACGCGGAAGAGGAAACTCTCCCCTCCATAATGGCCATGGCCAGCGCGTATCTGGAACGTATCGAACACATCGCGCATGAAAAAATTGTCCTCACCGGCCTGTCGTTTGGGGGCTACGTTGCCTATGAGATGGCCCGGCTTCTGAAAGCCCGTGGTAACCACAATGTCAGCGTCATTCTTCTGGACACTCAGGGGTTTGAGGAGCATGAGCGCCAGAGCCTTGCACCAGTTGATCTTGCAGAATTTCGAGACAAGCTGGTGAAGTTCAACGGTATGTATCCGGGCATCGATGACGAGCAAATCAAGCGCTACCATCAGGTTTACAATCACAACCGGGCCTGTGTGCCGGATTATGACTGCCAGCCATTGGACGCGCGAGTTGTGTTCATTCAGGCGCTTGGCTCGCTCAACAAAGGCTTCCTGCATCAACTGCGTCAGTTTTGGATTGAAAGAGCCTCAGGTGGCTTCATGACGAGATTGGTTCGGGGAGACCACTGGGAACTGCTGGAAACAGAAGAAATACAGCGTGTCAAAAAGACGATTTCCTATGAGTTTCAATTATTTGAGCGGCAAACCATCTCTCCTGCTGTTCCTATGCAGATAGACGCTTAGAGGCTTACATGACTATCAACACTTCTCAAGAGTATTTAGCCTCGACCTCTTATGATTTAGAAATTGGAGATCAGGGACCCGTCCAATCTTCGTTACTAGACAGTATCAGCTTTTATGCGGACCATTTTCCTGAACTGGCCGCGGTGCAGGATCATGATCGTATCCTCAGCTACCAAGAGCTCAACGAACGCTCCTCACAAGTAGCCTCAGCAGTGAGAGGCCACGGCGTAAAAAACGGCGATGTAGTTGCCGTCTGTTTGCCTCGCTCTCAAGAGCTCGTAGTTGTCATGCTCGCGATACTGAAAGCGGGAGCAACGGTTGTCCCATTAGATGCCGCCAGCCCGCCAGACCGGCAAACAGCAATCTTAACTGATAGCCAAACACGTTTTCTTATCGTGCCAGAGGCGAGTGCATCCACGCCATTTTCCCAACAAGCGCATCAGATCCTTCATGCTGACCAGTTGCTCATACAAAGCCTGCATGAGAATAGCGGCGACCTCCCGCGTTATCCTTTGGCGAAAACTGCGTTTTTGTTTTACACATCTGGAACAACGGGGACGCCCAAAGGCGTTCAAGTGCCTCTCTCAGCAATCGAGAGGCTTGCCCATCAACCCCGCTTTGTCCCCATGCATATCGGAGATCGCTACGCGCATATTTCCAACCCTGCGTTTGATGCACTCAGCTTTGATGTTTGGGTACCGCTTTTAACTGGCGGATGTAGTGTCGTTTTCTCCAGTGACGAACTCTCCGATTTTGCAGGCTTTGCTCGGCAGCTGGAGCAGCAGTCGATCTCAACCATGTTCATGACAGTCTCTCTGTTCAATGCGATGGTCGATCACGGGCCTGCCTGCTTTGGATCGCTTGGGCATCTGCTCATTGGCGGCGAGCAGCTAAACCCCAAAACTGTCGAGAAATGGTATGCAGCAAACCCTGAAAGCGCCTGTCAGATATACAATATCTATGGCCCGACAGAGTGTGCAACCTTTGCCTTGTGCTTTGCAATTCCTCGGGACTTTGATGCAGACATCATTCCCATTGGCAGTCCCATTGCCAGTACAGACTGTCAGCTAAGGTCATCAAACGGCGAAATCACCAATACTGGTGAAACTGGGGAACTCTATCTTGGCGGCGCAGGCGTTGCTCATGGTTATCTGAATAGAACAGAGGAAACACAGCGTAGGTTTGTAGAGCTTCCAAACTCTGGAAAATGGTATAGTACTGGCGATCTGGTCCGCCTCAATCCGCAAGGTCTGGTCGAGTATGTGGGCCGCATTGACAGGCAGATCAAAGTACGCGGGTTTCGCGTAGAACCTGAAGAAATCGAACAGCGCATCCAGCAATATCCGAAGATACAGCAGGCTTGTGTTTTAGCAGCTCAGGAACAAGGCAAACCGCTTGAGTTGCATGCTTACTTAGCGAGTGAAGAGCAGCTTGATTATGAAGAGCTTGATGCCCACTTTTCTGCTTACCTGCCAGATTATATGCGTCCTCATAAGGTCTTTTGTCTTGGCTCGTTGCCTCTGAATGCAAACGGGAAGATCGACCAAAAAGCCCTTCAAGAAATGGAGACTACTCCATTCCGTCGTGTTTCCTCCTGTGATGCCTCGGAGAGTGCCGTTCTGAGCAGCATTCTGCAAACTGCAGAGATGGTTTTGAGTGTGGCGCAGTTAAGCCGTGAAGAGACGCTGCTTACCGCAGGTGGCGATTCACTCAAAGCAATCAGCTTATCTAACCAACTCAACACAGTATTTGGCTGCCGCGTTGCGCCGTCACAGCTTCTAAACCTGACATTTACTGAACTCTCTGAGATTGTTGGCAAACACAATGAGCAAGCCAACAGTTTACCGCATGCATCTGCTCCATCAGGTTTGGCAAAAGAGCAGGCAACCTCGGAGCAAATGCGGTTATGGCTACAGCAACAAAAGAACCCTGCTGACATATCCTACAATACACCGTTCATTTTTCGGTTTTCAGGTCATCTGAGTGCCGAAAATTTGGGTCACGCAACATATGAGTTGGTCAAAAAACACCCGGCACTGCGCACCAGCTTCCATCTCATCGATGATGGGGTGCAGCAGCGGGTCGCTGAAAGCAATCCAGAGGCGTTTCACTTCCACGGAACCTTGGAAGAAGAAGCAATTTCGCAACTCCAAACCAAACTCCTCACTCAACCATTTGTTCTTGAGCACCCAAGCCTGTTTCAACTTCATCTGGTCCACGAACCAAATGGCAGCAGCGTCCTTCTGTTTCATGCACACCATATCATTCTGGACGGCTGGTCACTCAACATCTTGTTTGAAGATCTTTCCCGTTCATTTCAGGCAGAAACAGACGAGACAGGACAGGACCAAAAGCCAATTGGGCTGACACCATTAGATTTTGCAAAATGGCAGTCGCACCTATGGGAAACTAAACATTACAACAAGCAAAAGGATGCTCTCTTCAAGCTATACGACGCGCCGGAGATGGAGGAATGCTGGAAGCCCGTGCTGAAACACGGTCAAGGGATGCAAGGTGTTTCAGCGGGGCGAACACGTTTGACACGTCTTGACGCAGCCACCAGAGCAAATTTGCTAACCATTGCAAAGCGTCTTTCACTAACACCCCATCAGGTCTTTCACGCGCTGTTTGCCCATGCACTTTATGTGCACACGGGGAGAACGAGTTTCACAGTTGCAAGCCCTGTAGCGAACCGGCTAACAACAGAGTTTGAAGCAACAGTTGGAATGTTCGCCAACACAGCGTTGGTTCCGGTTAATATCGACCCAACTGCCTCCATTCAACAAAATACAAGCACCCTCACTCAGGCTTCAAAACAAGTCCTTGCCTGTCAGGATGTTGCCTTCGAACATGTGGTTGATCATCTCCAGAAAAGGAAGCGTATTTCGGGCATTCCGTTTGAGTTTATGTTTGCGACCGAAAACACCCGTTACGAAATGCTAAAGCTCAATGGAGAATGCGCGCAGCTATCTTACCCTGAAGATGTCGCCCCCAAATGCCCGCTCTACCTGTCTGTTCTTGATGAAGCTGAAACCTACCAGTTCTACTGGGAGTATGATCTCAGTTATTTCGACAATGATGCTATCACCCTGCTGGAGCAAACCATGTTCGCTGGTTTGGATCATATGGAAACTGAAGAGGTTGCAGCGAACGTCTTCCAACTCAACACACAACAACGCATTTCGCATGTAACTGGTGCAAGCCAGTCATTGCCATACACAACGGTCGCAAGCTGGTTTCAGCAGCAAGTCTCACTATCACCACATGCACCTGCCCTCACATGGAGCGGCAACACTCTCACCTATCTTGAGTTGGATGAGTTATCCGGTGCTTTGGCTGCTAATATGCAGTCCACTATTTTTGGGACAACAGAACCTGCAGGACCTGCGCGCGTCGCACTCTATATGGATGCCTCCCCAGACTACATAGTCTCGCTTCTGGCAGTGACAAAACTGGGCGTAACAGCCGTTCCGTTGGACCTGAGCTATCCTCAAAAGCTGTTAGAGGATGTGATTTCGCAAGCCCAACCAGTTGGGATCCTCCATGCAGCGCAGGCAACCTTACCTTCTGCACTTGAACGCCAGGACTTACGCGCGCTCCCAGTAGATTTGCAAGAGCTTAGAAACTCGCAGGATCATCAGCATCCTCTGAAATTTTCAGATCGCGAAAGGCCCTTGTATACCCTGTTCACCTCCGGTTCCACTGGCCACCCCAAAGGGATTGATGTCTACAACCAGACACTTTGCAATTTGTTGCACTGGCAACAGCAACAGGGAGGATTGCCCGCTGGAGAACACACCATGCAGTTCTCCAAGTTAGCCTTCGATGTCTCGTTTCAGGAGATCTTTTCAACGCTCTGTTCGGGCGGGTGCTTCCATGTCATTGATCCTCTTTGGCGACAGGACATGCAGCGCTTGTTGAGTTATATGCGTGACAATAATCTGCAACGCATCTTCATGCCTTTTGTGGCGCTGGAATTGTTTTGCGAGGCAGCTCAAACATTCAACATTTCCCCCCATGCCCTGAAGAATGTGATCACGGCCGGCGAGCAGTTGTATTGCACCAAAGCCCTTCGCGCGTTTTTCACGCAATTGCCCCAGGCATCCCTGCACAACCATTATGGCCCAACTGAAACGCATGTGGTTTGCGCCCACTCATTGCACGGATCAGCAGCAAACTGGCCAACCCGCCCACCGATAGGTGCTCCTGTTCACAACACCGATATTCTCATCGTGGATGACAGCTTCCATCCGGTTCCATCCGGTGAACACGGCCAACTCCTCATAGGCGGCGATCTGGTCCGTCGTTGTTATCTGGACAATGCAGAGCTGAACGCAGAACGCTTTGTCATACTCCAGCCAGATAGTGGCACTGGCGGTTCAAAACTCTATTACAAAACCGGCGACATGGGCTTTCTGGATGAACTTGGGCAGGTAAACTATGGAGGCCGTCACGACCAGCAGGTGAAGATCTCAGGTCACCGCGTTGAACTCGGCCAGTTGGAAACCTCTCTGATAAATCACGGTGCCATCGAACAGGCTTCTGTTGTCTTTGACGACCAGCATAAAAAACTCCATGCCTATGTCAGCCTGCGAGTGGAAACCATCAACGCAGATGAGCTTGGTCACTATCTTTCAACACAGCTTCCTGACTACATCCGGGTTGACGAGTTCAGACAGGTCGACGAGTGGCCCCGCACTCCAAGTGGAAAGATAAATCAAAGAGCGCTGGCCAGCTGCAAATGGCGCAAGATTGAACGTAAAAAACGCAAAAAAAACACAAAAAACGCAATTCAACGCACCAATGAACTCATTGCAGCTTTTGAACATGTCACTGGTGCATCCATCATTGCGAACCAAACATTTTTCGAAGCTGGATGCTCTTCTCTACAATTAATGCGCTACCAAATGCATCTCAATAAAGTGTTGGAAGAAAAAGTCAGTATCGCAGATCTGTTTCGTTATGTAACGCCTTCAGATCTGGCAGAACATCTTGAAGGAAAAACGGAATCAGAAACCCGGACTAGCAAAGCAAAGACAACTCAGAGCGCGGGTAAAGTTGCTATTATCGGTATGGCACTACGTGTCCCAGGCGCAGATGACCTGGCCGAGTTTTGGTCCATGGTCCGTGAAAACCGAAGCGGAATTGAACATTTCACTCCAGAGAATCCTGATTTCGTTGGTGCGCGAAGCCAGATGAGCGAAATGATGTCGTTCGATCCTGAGTACTTCGGTATCAGCCCACGGGAAGCCGCGCTCATGGATCCGCAGCAACGGCATTTCCTGATGAGCTGTGTACATGCTCTTGAAAATGCTGGCATTCCTCCACTAAACACCGACCAAAACATCGGTGTTATCGCAAGCTGCGGTGAGACAACCTACTATCACGCAGCCCTTCGCTCCAAACCTCCAACCGCCCTTCCCGACAAGTTCCAAATGGCCTTACACCATGAGAAAGACTTCCTCGCCACCAAGGTTGCCTTTCAATTGGACCTCAAAGGCCCCGCCATTACACTACAAGCCGCTTGTGGAAGCTCGCTGATTGGCATTCATACAGCTGCAGGCATGCTCCGAAATGGTGAGTGTGATGTTATGCTCGCAGGAGGCGTGCTTGTAGATCCCGATATGACTGAGGGCTATAAGTATCAGTCTCAACACATCTTTTCCAAGGATGGCAACTGCTCACCGTTCAGCGAAGACGCCAGCGGTACCATCGGTGCCAGTGGTGTTGGGGTTGTGGTGTTGAAGTCATTGGATCGCGCCCGAGCGGACGGTGATCGCATCTATGCTGTTATCGAAGGATCAGCCATCAATAACGATGGGCGGTCCAAAATGAGTTATACCTCACCTTCAGTTTCCGGGCAGGAAAGCGTTATTCGTCAAGCCCTTACGAATGCAGGAGTAAGGGGTGATCAAGTCGGATATGTGGAAGCGCACGGAACAGGTACACAACTGGGTGATCCTATTGAAGTACAAGCCCTTTCATCTGCATACGGCAATCTCCCCGAAGCATCCTGCGCATTATCTTCTGTCAAAAGCCAGATCGGCCACTTAGGTGCCGGGGCTGGCGTCCTTGGGCTTATTCGCGCAGCTCTGTCGATCTATCACGGCTATGTGCCACCTAACCTAGGGTTTAAGCAGCCCAATCAAGAGCTTGGCATGGATCAAAAGGGGTTCTATATCCCGACGAACAGCAAAAAATGGGAAGATACATGTCCACGTTATGCAGGCGTCAGCAGTTTCGGAATTGGCGGCACAAACGCTCATGTTGTAATTGGAGAAGCCTCGGAAGACGAGCATCAACGATACGCGACTACAAAATGCCTTGTTCTATCAGCACATACCAAGACTGCACTTTTTTCTTTGGCAGAAAAGATCAAGAATTATCTTGAACATAACCCAACTTCATTTCAGCTGGTCCTCTCACATCTGCAATCAATCAGGCGAGCACACCCATGGCGTTTTGCAGTCGATTGTGATGAAGTCGAAGAGGCGATTGAAGCTCTGGGAGCATTCGTCCCGCATTACTGTGATAAGAATAAAGGAGCTTGCGATCCCGCTAGCCTAACCACAGCTGATTGGTTGGAAGGCAAAGAGATTGTGTCACAAAGTGCAGGTACTCCGCCGCCTTGGGATTTGCCAGGTTATTGCTTCGATCTTCAACAATACAACGTGTTAGAGCTTCCAGCAGCCAAAAGTAAGGCAAGTGAAAGCCTTCCAAAACGCCTACCAGAAGAACAATGGCTAAGCCAGATGGTTTGGCAACCAATCTGCCGCGTTGGAAGTTGCCAAACAGGGCAGAGATTAAAAACAGCGGTTGTTCTATATGATCCGAACAACGTCTCCGATGACTTTGCCGCACTTGATGCCGTCTACCATCGTGTTGTGCCTGTTTGTTATGACGGACGCATTTCTGGTGCTCATTCAGACAAGTTATCGGTAGATCCGTTTTCTACGGATTCCGTTGAAGACCTTCTGAGCCACCTGTCATTTATGAACCTTGGAGAGTTGGACTGGCTTCATGCACTTCCATTGTCCTGTAAAGGCGAGCAAAATGCATTAGATAGCCTTCAGGAAGCAAAAAAGGTTTGTCTGGACAGCCTGACTTATGTGCTTCAGGCTTACTCCAAATATGGGCTTAAGATCTCCAGAATATGCCTGCTCTCTTACGAAGCGGCACCGGTGAATGGCACAGTCGCTCAGCCATTACCCGGAATACTCGCTGGTCCACTCACTGTAATCCCTCAAGAGTTTGGTATTCAAACACTCTGGCTGGATTTAGAAGACACAAAACAAGGCTTCATTTGGTCCGAGGTTGCGTTTGCACTCTCACTTGAAGAAATGAAGGCACAACGCCTTGCCTTGCGTAATGGACTTGTTTGGGAATGCAGGATCTTACCACTTTCTCAAAATGGCCAAACTTCCGAACCGACTGAACTGGATGCGCCAGCTCTCTTCGTGGTTACGGGCGGCAGCGGTGCGATTGGAACTCAAGTTTGCAAGAGCCTGCTGGCTGATCCTCATGCTCAAATCGCAATTATCTCCCGCAATCCGCGCATTCCAGAAAAACTTCTGCAGTTCGGCACAAGAATACACCTGATACAGGCTGACATAGGAAAGCCAGCCACGTGGAGCGTCATATTTGAGAGTGTCGCCAGATTAGGTATGTACGTTGCAGGCGTCATCCATGCCTCTGGAGTTGGCGAAGGAAATCTGATTTCTTTCCGTGACCCGATGGAAGCCTACAAGAAGATGCTTGCAAAGTATGAGGGAAGTATCTTTGTCGAACGTTTCATTGAGGTATTCCAGCCAACGAGGGCTATCTACTGCTCGTCAATGTCAGCTGTTTTAGGAGGAGCTGGTCAGCTGGACTACGCTTCCTCTAACGCGCTGATGGACAGTTTTGCGCATTACAGTAATCCAGTCGCACCTGACACAATAAGAACCACCATCAACTGGGATATCTGGAGCGAAAGTGGGATGGCGACCCACTCCGATACGCAAGATGAACTGCATCAAAAACACCTCAAGCTTGGCCTATCCAACAAAGAAGGCCTGCGCACATTCTCTCAAGCATTTCATACAACTGTACCGCAAGTGCTGGTTAGCACTTGCGATGTTGAAAAGGCTCGATACTTCTATCGATCACTGGTCAGGAACGAGATCAAATCTGATGCGCGAACTATCAAGGCACACAAACTGAATCTCATTCGCGAGCAGATAGAAACCCTTCTTCTGCAACAACTTGGCCTCGATCAGATTGCCCCCGATGAATGCCTCTATGATTTAGGTATGGATTCACTTACTCTTCTGGACGTCGTTAGCCTCTTAGAACACTCTGACATTCGGGTGTTACTCTCCCAAATCCCGAAGAACACCTCCTTAGACTTGATTATGAATCTGGTTGAACGACAGCACAAGGCAATCCCCTCCTCTCCAAACAGCTCTTGGGCAGATGCGGTTGCCCTGCACCAATGGCATTCTGGTGAGAGCGATGAAGTTGTTGTTCTCATACATCCAATCGGTGGTGATGTTGAATCATACCGCGAACTGGCAGGAAAACTCCCGGACAACATTGAGATCACTGTGATTGCCGATCCTGCCCTCACAAATCCCGATCTACCAAAAATTAGTTTAAATGAAAGAGCTGCGGTTTACGCTGAGGCCATAACGAAAAGGCTTTCAAATAAGCGAATTCATTTGGTCGGTTGGTCATTCGGATCATGGGTTGCACAAGAAATGGCACTCTGCCTCTCGAAGCTACAAAAAGCTCCTGGCAACTTAACGCTCATTGATCCGCCTGCACCAAACTCTGGCGCAAACCTGAAGCAAATGAGTGAGCAGGAAGTCGAAGTCATCTTCTTGCAAGAGCTGAAGGCAAAATGGCCAGACAAAAGGATCCTCGTTGAGGACAGTCATGAACGACTGGCCTATCAAGAAGCACTTGTTCGCTGTACGAAAGCCAACCTGGAAGCGATGGTACACCATACAATGAGTCCGACGCCTTTCTGGCGGACGAATGTATTCTTGGCATCTGAAACTGCCAAAGGGTTGAACGGAACCCAAAATACAACAGTAAACTCCCGTGAAATCTGGCTTAAGTTGCTACCAGATTTACAAAATTGGCAGCTTATAGAAGCAGATCACTACTCAATTCTAATGGGAGAAACGTTAGATCACGTACTGGCTACCGCTGGTTTAGTCAAAGCACTCGAGTTGGCGTGATTGGAAGGGGGAGTGGATCTCTAAACCACTAATGCTTGGGTCCACTGCGAGGCTACAGCTGTAACCTTCCCATTTGACGTCAATATCCAGCAGTTTCAAAGGAACGGATTCTGAAGTGATCCAGGGGTGCTGTTGCTCTAATTTTACGTCAAGTGATCTGAGGTTATCACGTAACCCCTCACCTGTTGCCTTTAAGATGGCTTCTTTCCGTGTCCAACATCGATAAAACGTGGCTGCACGTTCCTTTGGACACCTCGATTCAATATGTAAATGCTCCATCGGATGACAAACAACCGGTATCAAATCAGTCATTTGTCTGTCTTGTCGCATGAACTCAAGATCAACACCCAAGGGTGCATTACGAGCCAAAGCAACTGCAACCAAACCGCCTGAATGACTTATATTAAATGTCGGGTATCCTGAGAGGTGTGGCTTACCATGATCTTGCAGCAGAAAGGGTGTTGGCGGTTGATCCACTCCCAGAATGGATCTAACGACCCAGCGACCCAAGGCAAACGCACGCCGGTCTCGCAAGAACCTGAAACGGGCACCTCTTGTTTTCTCTTCAGCGGTTATCGCTTGGTCCATTGGAAATGGATACTCCAATGGCAACAAAACAAGCATCACTTTGTTGGACCCACAGCAACGTTGCCATTGGTCTTTCACAGCCAAAAACCACTGCTGAGCGTCAGAGACGGAAAATGAAACAGGCATGAAATCTTAAGCGAGTTCTATGGATGAAGGCTGGTACAACTGACAAACAACATTTGCAGCATGATCTTTTATCTGATTAAGGATTTTAGCTGGAGAATGTTCAATAAAAAAGTGTCCGCCATCGACATCATCAATGGTAACAGTTTCAGAACTCAACTTCGTCCATCCCTCCACTTTATGTGGTTCCACAATCTGATCCTTAGTTCCTGCGTAGGCAAAGACTGGTGACGCGATTTGCCAGGGAACTCGTGGCCTATAAGTCTCACAGAGTTCAAAGTCACTTATAATCGCAGGTAGAAGCAAGTCTACAAGATCGTCATGTTGTGCAACCTGAGCAAACTCGGGATTAAACGAGATGAGCTCATCAACCATCTCCTCGCGTGTACACCCATCAAAAAACGGCAGGGTTCTTGGAGCAAAAGGAGACGCCGAAGCCAGAACAAAAAGGGCCGTTGGCGTCAGCTGGCTCTGCTTGAAAAGATGGAGTGCCAACTCGTAAGCAATCCACCCCCCCATACTTGACCCCAATATTGCAAAAGGGGCACCACCGAACTGCCCAATCTCTAGCGCTAGCTGCGATACAACCCTTTCCATCGCATTTATTGCTGGTTCTTTTAACCGGGTTCCTCGCCCTGGAAATTTAGCAGGCATCACGTTTACTTGATCACCTAGAGGTGCTTTCCATCGGTTATATAAGCTCGTATCACCTCCCGCTTGAGGCAAACAAACTAAGTTCAGCTTACACTTATCTGCTGTAATATCAAACCACTGGGACGACCATCGACAACTCATTTAGAAGTCCATCAATAAACTTTTCACTGAGGTGATTATTACGTGGTTTTGACGTGACGTCGAGTGGGCTATCATACGCAATTTATTAGTTTGAAGTTTGCAAATGAACCAACAAGCCTAGCCTCTAATGGTTTTTTCATGCATTGGCCAATGAGCACTCAATTAAGGTTTTGTCGCAAACTTTTGGTTTGCCTACAGTCACCTACCGCCGAGACGCAACTATCCTGCGAGCGCCATGAATTGGCGGTAGGCTGGAACACCCTCCCGGTTCCGTTGCCCTTTTCTGATCAAGTGGGCCGTTTCGATACCCTCAAGGGTTGGACTGGCCTAAAGAAAATGGAGAGCCTCTGTCTCACTATTTCTTTTCTTTCTCTCGAACGCGATTGGCGATTGATAGCCTAACGATGAATGCCGCCTGATTGGATTGTAAAAGCCCTCAATGTAAAGGCCAAGTGCCTTTTCTGCCTTCTGACGAGTTTGAAAGGCAGTTCGCCACAACATTTCAGACTTAATGGTCTTGAACGCGGTTTCCACTATGGAATTATCGAAGCAATTGCCTTTGCCGCTCATCGAGGGGGTAATCTTGTGCTTCCTCAAGAGCCTCTAATAAGCATCGGAGCAATACTGGCTACTTCTGTCGGAATGATGATTGAGACCATTCAGAGAAGTTCGTGTCGCCAGAGCTCGCTTTAATGCCGTTGTCACCAGATCGACGTTGTTGCATGGATCGTGATTTGAAGCTAATTTACTGAAGTCCTGCCAACATTTCAGATTTATATGCCTTATAAATTCAACGCCTTACGTC
>NZ_FOFM01000076.1 GCF_900110875.1 Pseudovibrio axinellae
GTTTCATCGACACGCCAAGAGAACGCAGCCGATTTTGATAGCATAAACTATGCTTTTCTAGCTCAGGCGCGTCGTGCTGAACCCAGCGGTAGAGGGTGGTGTGGTCAACATCCACGGCGCGCTCTTTCAGAATTTCCTCAAGATCACGGTAGCCGATGCCATACCCAAAATACCACCTCACTGCCCGAAGAATGATCTCTCCCTGAAACTGACGCTACTTGGGGTCTGACATTGAAAATCCCCCACAACGTCGGGATCATGTAGGCAAGGCCTCAAAATTGCAACAGAGCCTTTCCACGCGGACCGCTTAGTTTTCAACTATCAGGCGTTTGGAGAGCTTGTGGTGGAGCGCTTTTGGACGTTATTCGCAAATACGTTGAAAGCCAACGTGTATCTTCAAACAACTAAATCGTCTGCGCCTTATATCCCCGCCCTGAAAGGCGAGGATGTAAGGCGCTATTGTTAAAGGAAATCCGTGATGTCCGAATAATCAAAGGTCACGGTATTATCCTGTCCCGGCAGATCGTTCTCCTGCGAGTTACCGATCGCAAAGACATTGCCTTCCGGCGTGCGGATAAGCACCGTGTCACTGTGTTCAAATGCCTGATCCATCAGACCCGTTGTGAAGGTGGCGTTATCGACATCTACTTGCGTGAGACTGTGAAGGCCGACTTCATCAAGGAACGCAATCTCGACGGGATTTTCTGGAGACTGGTTCTGGAACAGGACAGCATTGACGTCTTCTGTTGGGTGGTTGCCGTTATAGGCGAACTTAAAATCTGCGCCCGCAGCTTCAATCTCCCAGGGGAACTCGGCCTGTTTTACCTGTCCGGTTTCCAGGTCAAACCCTTGCATCTCGAACTCGATGCTGGCGGTTTTGATGTCCTCCTGAGCAACGATTGGTGCAGGTGGCGGGCTGGAGACAAGTGCATAATCAAAGGTCACGGTATTATCCTGTCCCGGCAGATCGTTCTCCTGCGAGTTACCGATCGCAAAGACATTGCCTTCTGGCGTGCGGATAAGCACCGTGTCACTGTATTCAAATGCCTGACCGATCAGGCCTGTTGTGAAGGTGGCGTTATCGACATCTACTTGCGTGAGACTGTGAAGGCCGACTTCATCAAGGAACGCAATCTCGACGGGATTTTCTGGAGACTGGTTCTGGAACAGGACAGCATTGACGTCTTCTGTTGGGTGGTTGCCGTTATAGGCGAACTTAAAATCTGCGCCCGCAGCTTCAATCTCCCAGGGGAACTCGGCCTGTTTTACCTGTCCGGTTTCCAGGTCAAACCCTTGCATCTCGAACTCGATGCTGGCGGTTTTGATGTCGTTTTGTTCAATCAATAGACTCATGGTGCCCTCAACACTAAACAAATTGCCACATCAAAATAACAATCATAGATTGTGTGTGGCTTACTTGCACGTCACTTACGAAGTCGTGACATTAATTGGCGCTGTTGCATCTTTTGAGTTAAGGCACAAATAGCCTTCCCCGAGGCGTAGTTCAGGCGTGAATTCCAAAGAGCCGGTTGATCAAGGAGACTTCAGTTCCTCCTCCGGCAGAATTGATCCAGCTGTCAAACTGGCCCTTCTTGAACATCCGCATAACCTCAAAACCCTTAATGGTTGCAGCTGCTGTTCGCATAGACTGGAAGCCGAGCGTTGGTTTGGGGAGCCGTTTGAGCTTGCCATGATCGTTTTCAAGCCGGCTATTCAGATACTTCACCTGTCGCAGTTTGACGTAATCGGGGGCTTTCCCCTCGCGTTTAAG
>NZ_FOFM01000015.1 GCF_900110875.1 Pseudovibrio axinellae
CCCAACATGGCCATCGGTGGCATTACGCCCGCAACAAAACTAAAAATGGCGGCATAGCTCTATTACCAAACTCCTCCATAAATGGGGGGATTACCAAGAGATGGCGCACTCTATATACAGTTTAAGCAGAACAGTGATACGCCGACCCAATCTCTCGATAGCTTTTTGCAAAGCGTACTGAAATCTGCTCAGATTGACCCGCCTCCATATGTTATCGTCGACCTTCAGTTTAACGGTGGCGGTGATTATACAACCAGCTATCGTGGTATGCGGGGTCTGCCGGGCGCTCTTCCTAAAGGCACTCCTATCTATATTCTGACTTCGAACGCGACTTTCTCAGCAGGGATCACGAGCGTTGTTTTTTTGAAACAAGCAGCAGCTGCAGGGGAGAAAGAAATAGGCGTTATGATGAGCATGCGGGCAAAATGGATGACTGTGCTATTCCAATCATAAGGAGCAACAGGTGCATAGATTAGACTTCGAACGCGCTCGGGACTTCATGTATTGTAACGCAAGGCTCATTGAGCGGCATCTTTACTCCTTTCATTTCGAAACGGGGTCTGCTGCAAGTGTTCTTCGAGCGTTGAGCGGGTATCGTCATGACAATGGGCTCTACGGCTTTGGTTTGGAGCCTGATAAACGCACTTCTGCGCCGCAGCCGGTTGATCAGGAAATTGCGTTACAGACACTTGATGCTGTGCAAGCAGATAAGCAACATTTCCTTTCGATTTGTGAAGGGCTGCCCTTGCTGACGAATGAGGATGGTGCGCTGCCATTTTCTTGCCCAACTGTAGGCGCTGCGCAGCATTCGCCATGGTGGGCCTGTGAGAACGCGCAGGAAAGTTCAATTAACCCGACGGGTTCAATCGTGGCCATCCTGTTAAAGAGTAAGGTTGAACACTCTTGGATGGTACGTGCAGAGGAGTTTTGCTGGCGAGCGTTGGATGAACTGTCGGCCATAAGCTCTCACTCAATCCTCAACGCGCTTTCTTTCCTATCCGCCCACCCAAACCAAGCGCTAGCTCGTACCTACCTTCCCAAGATGCGTGAGCTTGTGAGAGAGGCGACTTGCTTCGATCCAAATGCAAACGGCTACGTCTTTTCGCCACTCATTTTTGCACCAGATCCAAGGAGTGTGGCAGCTGGATTTTTCTCCGCCGCTGAAATCGAGCCTCACCTGAATTATTTGTTGGAACAACAACAAGAGGATGGGGGATGGCCAATCAACTGGCCACCCTTGTCAAAGGGCGTTGGCCTTGAGGGCCGAGGCCTTGTCACGCTGCGCAATCTCAAAATCTTGAGTGCATATGGCTTACTTGGAGAGTGGCAGCAAACCAAAACCGCGCAGAGTGCATACCCCACCGTGTGAGGGAAGCCGTTCACTCTTGTGTTGTCAGCCGTTTGCTGGTGTTTTGCCGTAGCAGGATGTGTCAGGTCACCTTTTGCATGAGCTCTATACGATTACCGAATGGGTCTTCAGTAAACATTCTTATGTAGCCGGGCAGTGGTTCATCATCCTTTAAAACAGCGCCTGCTGCCGCAAGGCGGTCTACTGTTTCCTGTAGGTCATCGAGCAGGAATGCCGGATGACCTTTTTTGCTTGCGTAAACGGGTCTTGCACGCCTAAATGCAGGTAGACTGCACCAGAGTTGAACCAGGCTCCGCCACGGCCCTGAAGTGCTTGTGGTTTTTCCAGTTCCGTAAATCCAAGCAGTCCAATAAAAAAATCTCGCGCAATGTCTTCCTGGCCCGCAGGCATGGTCATTTGAACGTGATCAAGAGCGATGATACCCATAGACAATCTCCTCAATATGGTTCGACCACGCCGCCACCAACTGTGAGGAAGCGGCGCTATTTGAAAGCTGGTGAACGCTTTTCCAAAAAGGCGTTGAGACCTTCGGCATGATTTTGCGAATATCCAGCTATGCGTTGCATCTCTGCTTCTTGTATAAGCTGGTCTTCCAGCGTACTGACCGCAGATGCATGTATCAGGTGTTTGGTCATTGCATACGCCGATGTTGGGCCTTTCGCATGTTCAGTTGCAATTGATAGAACTTCGTCTTGAAGTTGATTGTCTTCTAACATTTGCCAGATCAACCCCCAGTCTGCAGCCTGTTCTGCGGAAACAGGCATACCTGTCAACAGCAGCCCCTTAGCACGCACTTCGCCAACCAAGCGGGGGAGGTGGAAAGAGGCACCAGCGCCAGGGACAAGGCCTAATCGGCTGAAGGCGTGGATGAATTTTGCGCTTCTTGCTGCAAAGACCAAATCACAGGCAAAAGCCAGACCAGCGCCGGCGCCTGTCGCGATACCGTTGACCGCACATAGAACAGGCTTTTCCAGTTGCCGGATGGCCTGAATGATCGGGCTGTAATGCTGGGTCAAGACATCACCAAGGTCAGGTTTTTTGCCAGAGCTGTCGGGCATGATGTCGTTAAGGTCTTGTCCTGTACAGAAGGCCCGCCCGGAGCCGGTGAGTATAACTGAACGGACCTCAGGATTTTCACCAGCGGCTCGCAACGCAGACAGTAATGCCTCACGCATATCAGGGGTCAGCGAATTCAGCTTGTCCGGGCGGTTAAGAGTGAGCCTCAAAACGCCGCCCAACTGTTCTTGTAAAAGGGTTTCCTGCGCCATCTCGTCCTATCCAATGCAATCGTCGAAGTCCGCGGGGATACTAGCGAATTGGCTTGCTTGCGCCCATAAGCAATTTGGCCTTATCTGCCCCCTTTGTATCCTCACTCATGCGCCGGTTATCGTTGCACAGGGCGTTGTCAGCGGCATTTGGCCTCGCAACCATTTGGTTGTAGCCCTTGACACAAACAAGGCGTGTCCTTTATCTTTTACCTATTACTTATTGGTTCAGAGGAGATTTGATGTCCCGGATCTAAGGGGATGAAACATACCCCCTTTGCATGTTTAGCGCTTTAAGACCGAGCAATTTGTCCGGCAGGCGGAGCGTGCCTACAATCCCAGATATCATATGCCGATTTCGGCACTCTTTAGGACATTCCAATGATCCGTAAATTTGAAACTCGCGACACCGAGTCAATTGTAGACGTTTGGCTGAGCGCCAGCAAACTCGCGCATCCTTTCTTAAGTGATAGCTTTCTCAAGAAAGAAACCGATAACGTTCGCAACCTTTATCTGCCCAATGCAGAGACGTGGGTCGCAGATGTAGATGGTAGCGTTGTGGGCTTCATCGCTCTTCTCGGCAATGAAGTTGGCGGGTTGTTTGTTGATCCGCACTTTCACGGTCGTAAGCTTGGTAAGGCACTCGTAGACCAAGCGGTCTCCCTACATGGGCTTATCGAACTTGAAGTCTTCAAACACAACAAGATTGGCCGTAAGTTTTATGCCCGCTATGGATTTGAAAAAATCTCAGAGGGTTATAATGACATGTCGGAACAATTTGTTCTTCGGCTTCGCTACTCTGCTTAGAGCTCAAGGTTCTTATCCGCATTGAAGCCGGGTTGTTTTGTTGCGAAGGGCTTTATATTTGAACTAGAAGAGGGCGCTATTGTGCCCTCTTTTTTGACTTTAGCGGGGACAAAGTCAGGAGAATTGCGACCTCGGGGAGCGGGTAAAGCTGGCCTTAGGAATTCGGGTCAAGTAGCTTGAACATTTTGAAGTTTGTCAAGGAAACGCCTTTCCTGGTCACGACCTGTTCCTGGTCAACGCACCAGCCCATGCGCTCAAAGAAGGGCTTCGCCTTTTTGCTCGCGTGGGTGGTTAGTTTCGGCGTTTTGTTCTGTATGGCCTGCGCTTCGATCATCTTGTAAAGCCTTTGGCCTATGCCTTTTCCAGAGGCATCAGTTCTGACGAATGCAAGGTCGATGTATCCATCTGAATCTAGGGTCATGAATCCGACCATTTCACCATCAATATCTGCAGCAAAACCCGAAACTCCGCACAACCTAATTTGCCAGCCAGAGGGGTTAGGCGCGCTTCCGGCCCATGCTATTCTTTGCTCAATGGAATAAAACTCTGCAGCTCCTTGATGCACAGCATCAAAAAAAATGTGAGCCGCGGTTTCACCGTCCTCTGCGGATAGAGGTCGAATGCTTACAGTTGCCATGAAATTGTATCCTCAAGTGCTCCGTTTATTATGAGGATCATTGTTAAATGTCCATAGTGGCTCAATCTGAGGGTCGCTTTGGGAATGATATGAGCAGTTTATGTGTGGGGCACTTGCTCGGTATTAAGTTCTTCTTCTGGTGTGCAGTTCTGCGCAATAGAGGCTGACAGAGAAGAGAATGCTAATAATCAGAAGTTGTAGATAGAACCGATCGAAGGTGTTGTTATGGAGTATGAGGTTGAGTGCATGCCCGAGGTATAACCCAAACAACATCATGATGATCGCGACGACATATGCCAGAATTCTGAAAGTTATTGACCCTGGATAGTCTTTGCTGTGCTCCAAGAAAAGACTGGTTAGAATGATGGCGATGACCATCATGAGGGTCGTGTTGTTTAGGAATACTGCAACGGGTGAGAGACTTTTCATTTGCTGTATGACCAGCCCAGGGTCTATTGCCAAGTCAATTGCATGTCCCGCAATCATACCTAGTCCACAGTAGATAAAGGCACACCAGAAATAGCTGAATAGGTCCTTGGGGATCAAATATCTCTGCAAGCTCAGTGAGCCCGTGTATAGCAGCGTGAGAATGAAACCGATTTCGGCAACATGAAGCATATCCGTCTGTGTGGTTTGCGTGACGATGAAAAGTTGAAGGAGAAGGAGGATCCCATAACCGAGGGGGCTGGAGAGCAGAAAGTGGCTTAATGAAAAGCTGCGCATTCGCTGGCTACCGCTTGTTGCTTGGGACGACGTGGCCACACCACTTTTGCAGACTGACCAAGGGCCTTGCTCCGCGATCTCTGGGTGTTCCAATCCTCATTTCACATCTCTAATTACCCCGAGTACTTCCTCATTCTGTCAGCCTTCGTTGCAGGTCAATGGCACCGCGTTCAGCGCAAGCAACAAATCTGCCCCAAAGGCCAGTTTTTTGAATGAGACAAACCTGCCTTATTCAAAAAATAGTCTCTTTACTACTCTTAAGAAGCAGCACTAGGAGTTGTCTGGTTTCCCCTCAAATTACTTTGGAAGCTGAAGACTGGAAATCTCTGCTTCGGAACTGGGTAAAAGCGCAGTTAGTCAAAACTCTCTGTTTCAATGTGAGTTGTCTGAAGATGAGATGCCGCGCGAAGGAAGCCTCGCTATGCGACCGCAACATCTTGAGGGCGTACGAACCATCGCAATTCCTCAACTTTTTCTGGTTGAATGACATCGTAACGCTGCTCTGTGCGATGTGTACGAAGCAACTCAGCCTCTGCGGCCTTCAATGTTTCACCCAGTGTCGGGCGCTCGGGCTGTACGAATGCTGCAGATTTTGCAGAAAAGTCCAGCGTGTTTAGCGAAGCTGCGAGCTCTGTCTTGTGGTTTTGGTAGCGCCAGACGGAGCCATTTGTATCAAACCGATAAAATGGCAGCAGCTTCCAGCCATGTTCAGCCACAAGCTCAATTGCCCGTACCAAATACTCAAAGGTCTCGTCATCAATAAAGTAATTGAAGTTGAGACGGATCCAGCCCGGACGTAGGATCATGTGGCCTTCTACGAGTTGTTCTTCTAATGCCTTGCTGTAGGGCATATCCATACCAAGTAGAGTATGTCCGTATGGTCCGGCACAAGAACACCCGCCTCGGGCTTGAATACCAAACAGATCATTGAGCAATGCAACCACGAAACTATAGTGCAAGTCCTTGCCATCATGGGTGATTTTCAGCGAAGTGATGGAAAGTCGAGGGGCATCCGAATTACCAAGGACTTCGATGTTTTGACACTTGGACCAACGCGTCAGTGCACGAGAGACGAAGTCTTCTTCCCGGCGCTCAATTTCGTCGGTGCCGACGGCTTGTTGAAGCTTGAACACCAGCCCGGCACGCACAGATTCAACGATTGCGGGCGTGCCACCTTCCTCCCGACGCTCTGCGTCCGCTACATAGCGGTGATCTTGAGGCGTCACATACATAACAGTGCCGCCACCTGGCATCGCGGGGACCCGGTTTTTTAAGATCTCATCCTTGACGATCAGCACCCCAGGGGTGCCGGGGCCTCCAACAAACTTATGCGGGGACAAGAAGATAGCATCTTTTGAGCTGTCGCCACCATCGTCTTGATGGCCCGCCATATCGATGCCCACATACGGACCTGCCGCTGCATAATCCCAAAATGAAAGAGCGTTGTGTTTGTGAAGGAGCCGAGCAACAGCCTCCACATCGGTTTTCACGCCTGTCACGTTGGAAGCTGCTGAGAAACTGCCGATTTTCAAAGGTCGATCAGAATACTTGCTTAATTGCTCTTCGAGCGCATCAAGACACACCTGCCCGCGCTCGCACAGCGGAATGGAAACAACATCAGCGATGCTTTCACGCCATGGCAATTCGTTGGAATGATGCTCGTAGGGGCCGATGAAAACGACAGGGCGTTCGGCTGCTGGTATTTGTTGCTCAAACTTGTAGCGCTCACTCAAATCAGCAGGAAGTTTCAGGTTGAGAATATCAATCAGCTTATGGATGGCGGAGGTGGCCCCAGAGCCGGAAAATATAACAGAGTGCTCGCCGTTCGCGTTCACGCTAGAGCGGATAATCTGTCGTGCCTGTTCGCGCAGTGCGGTTGTCTGTGCGCCGGTATATGATGTTTCTGTGTGAGTGTTGGCGTAGTACGGCAAGACCTGAGCGCGGATATAGTCTTCTATCATACCTAGAGAGCGTCCGGATGCCGTGTAATCTGCATAGACCAGAGGCTTGTTGCCGAATGCAGTCGCGATGGCGGCATCTTCGCCGATGACTGACTTTCTGATTTGCTCGATTAACCCACTCATGCCTGCCCCGCCGCGTTGTTGTCTTTTTACGGGGCGGCTCTTTTGAGTGCCCCTCTTATCCAATGGATTTGCTTAAAAGGATAGATACATAAAACAACATTCTACAAATGGTAGTCAAGTTAGAAACTCATACCTTAAATGAGCGTATTAATAGAATGGACCAAAATTTTCTCAATCGTGCCGTGATGAAATGCTGTTGAACAATAGAAAGGAAACATTGATAAATAAATTTTAATTAAATCTAAGTGTTTACACGTGAATTTTCAATTGATGTGAGTCGTGCAGTAGTCAAACGAATATTGTAAATCTCAGAAATTGTTCACAGCCTGCGGTGAAATTCTATAGGCAATACTAAAATACGCAACGCGAAGTTGAAAAAAATTTCGGAAATAAAAATAATATTTAAAAAAATATGCAAAACGCGAAAAAATGATCATTCGCTACTTTACCTCTCCCTCATCTTCGAGAAAACTAGGCGAGAATGCTGCGAAAATTCATTCCTGCATTTAGAAAAATTATAGGTTCGCGTTGCCTTCTTGGGCACACCGGGAGGGTAAAGGCGAACTTGGATAAGATGAACTGTAACGGGGTTGATACATGTTCAATTTCTTTCCTCGATCAAACTTCTACTCGATCAACGTAATCTTCGGCACGTGGTGGGATGACGTCCTCTCCGGCACCGATGGCCAAGACCTGGTCTGGGGTGGCTTCGGCGATGACGTAATCACGACAGGAGGAGCGAGCGATTACATCTTCGCGAGTGTAGGTGATGATGTCATCGACGCTGGTGCTGGTAATGATTTTATCAGCGGAGGCCTTGGCTTTGACACGGCGCTCTACAGCGGATCCATTGATGACTACACCATTGAGACAGACAGTGGTTTGTGGGGCCGTGCTACAAAAATCTCTGCTAATGATGGCTCTGAAAAAGACGCTCTTTCCGGTGTGGAAGCGGTGTACTTTGAAGCAGATGATTACACCTACTACCTGGATGGTCGCAATAACGAGATCCGCGCCGGCGAAGATGCGATTGCATCTGGCGATGACGGTTTAGTTGTTGATGCCGCGACCTTGCTTGAAAACGACAAGGATTATGACGGCGACACGCTGACAATTTCCGAGGTTTCTGCAACCAGTGAAGCGGGCGCAACCGTTGGTTTTGAAAATGGCCAGGTATCGTATAATCCAGGTAATGTGTTTGATAGCCTGCGTGAAGGCGAAACAGCGCAAGACACCTTTACTTACACTGTGACAGACGGTAACGGCAGCACCAAAGAGGTGACCGTAACTGTGACTGTGACAGGCACCAATCAGGCACCGGTATTGTCAGTTGCTTCTGATGTAACCGTTGCGGAAAACACCACTGACGTTGCAACAGCAACTGCAAGTGATGTTGATAATACAGACCTGTCTTACTCCGTTTCTGGTACAGACTCAGACCTGTTTGAAATCGACAGCGAAACTGGCCAACTGAGCTTTAAGACAGCACCTGATTTTGAAGCCCCGGCAGATGCTGACGGCGACAATGTCTATCAGGTTGAAGTGACTGTGACTGATGCTGACGGCGGCACTGACACACAAAATGTTGCTGTTACGGTTACTGATGAGAACGAAAGTCAGCGTGATGTAATCGCGTTTGATATGGTCGATTCTCAGAATATGGGCCTTGTGAACTTCACCAATACTGCTCCTGATTTCAGCAGTGCCGGTGATGGTTTTGGCAAATACACAGCAGACAGTGCGCCATACTCAATCGTGGACTCTACAGCTGGAAGTTATGAAGGCGATACGCTGGGTATCATTGACGAAACCACCAATACCGGTGAGTTCTTCGGTGTGACCGACAGCATTAACGCCGACAACACCGAGGCGTTGACCGCGTCCTGGACCTTCGACATCGCTGGTTACAATGACCTGGGCCTGTCGCTCGACCTTGGCGCCATGGGTGATTTTGAAAGCACTGATACCTTTGTTATCCGTTATTCAATTGATGGCGGCGAAGAGCAGGTTCTTTACTCTTTCACCAGTGATGATGATGCCTCACAGACTTACACTCTTGCCAACGGCAGCACTGTAGATCTGGATGACCCGCTTGTTGAGACCAGCTCTGGTGTTGTTCTGACCAACGAGCTGCAAACGCTTGTTTCCGAACTGGAAGGCACAGGTTCTGAGCTGACCATCACGGTTGAAGGTGTTGCAGACGGTGGTTCAGAAGCCTTCGCAATGCAAAACCTCAAGATTCTGGGTAACCCGGCAATTGTGCGCGAAACCTTCGCGTTTGACATGGTCGGCTCGCAGAGTGAGCGTCTGCTAGAGTTCACTAACTCTGCCCCAGACTTCAGCAGCCCTGCTGACGGCTTTGGCAAGTTTGCGGTTGGTGGCACGGCGCCATTTGCATTGTTGGACGACACGACAACCTACCCGGATGACAACGTTGGTGTAATCGACAGCTCAACCAATACCGATGAGTTCTTCGGTATGGCTGATACCGTCAATGGCGACAATGTCGATCCGCTTGTTGCTAGCTGGCGTTTTGATATCTCCGATTACAGCAATATCAGCTTGTCGCTTGATGTTGGTGCAATGGGCGATTTTGAATCCGATGATATTGTGTCCATCCGCTATTCTATCGATGGTGGCGAAGAGCAAGTTCTTTACTCATTCACCAGCGATGATGATGCATCAAAGACCTACACTCTTGCCAGCGGTAAGACTGTTGATATTGATGACCCAATGGTTGAGACCAGCTCTGGCCTTGTCCTTTCCAACGAGCTGCAAACACTTGTAGCAAACCTGGAAGGAACCGGTTCTGAACTGACGATTATCGTTGAAGGCACTGCAAACGGAAGCGATGAAGCATTCGTGCTTCAAAACATGCAGTTGGAAGGCGACACCACTGGTGGTGGCGGTACCAGCACAACCTATGCCATTGCAGCAGAAACTGATGCACAGGCAGAAGGCGACAGCGGTACAACAACCTTCGAATTCACCGTGACCCGTGATGGCGATCTGTCAGAAGCTGGCACTGTTGATTACACAGTTGGCGGTGATGTAGATGCTGCGGACTTTGGTGGTACTCTTCCAGCAGGTAGCATCGAGTTTGCTGCCGGCGAAGTTGCCAAGACAATTACTGTCAACATTACCGGTGATGTCACAACCGAACTAAGCGAAGCTTTGACTGTAACGTTGAGCAACGCTACAGGCGGACGCATTACAACCGGCAATGCAACCAGCACTGTGATCAACGACGACATTAACGTCACGCTGATCTCCACCATTCAAGGTGAAGGCAGTGAGTCTGATATGGTTGGCGACTTTGTTTACGTGAGCGCACTCGTAACCAAAGTGACCAGCTCCGGCTTCTATCTTCAGGAAGAAGCTTCCGACTCAGACGGCAATTCAGCCACCTCTGAAGGTGTGTTCGTCTACACCGGTTCTGCACCAACTGTTGCTGTTGGGGATGAAGTCTCCCTTGGCGCAACTGTTACGGAATATGGGGGGCTGACAGAGCTGACAAATGTCTCTGATCTGGTTGTTCTGTCTTCCGGCAACGAACTGCCTGAATACACTCAGGTTACGTTGCCACTGGCGAGCCAGGAGGTTCTGGAAAGTCTTGAAGGTATGCGCATCAGCGTGTCCTCCGGGAATGATGAAGCTCTGACTGTGATCGAAAACTTCAACTTCGATCGCCATGGCCAGATTACAGTGTCTGCAGGTAACCAGTACCAGGCAACACACCTGTATGATCCTCAGGATGAGCTTGACCAGGTCATTGAACATGCGGAAATGAACCAGAATAACCGCATTCTCATTGACGATGGTTCAAGCGTTGAGAACCCTGATGAGTTCACCTACGTTCCAGTCACCGAGGAAAATGGCGACAACGGCAACGGTTACCTGGACAGCGGTGATGACTTCTCTGAAGGTGCAACCTTGCGTCTTGGTGCAGAGATCGATGCTCCGATCGAAGGTGTTCTGACTGATGGTTATGACGGCCATACGCTGGTTGTTGACGGTCAGATCTCCATTGACCAAAGCACCAACACGGATGCGCGTCCTGAAACACCGGCTGATGTTGGTGGTAACCTGACCGTGTCCAGCTTCAACGTGCTCAACTACTTCACCACTCTTGGTGATCGTGGTGCCAGCTCGGAAGAAGACCTCGCCCGCCAGACCGCTAAGATTGTCGAGGCAATGCTTGAAATCGATGCAGATGTCTTTGGTCTCCAAGAGCTGGAGAACAATGGCTTTGATGATGCATCCGCTATTCAGGCACTTGTTGACGCATTGAACGCGGAGCTGATTGCTCAGGACCGTGCTGATGAGCTGTACACATTCGTGAACCCAACTGATGGGGAATTGATTGGTACAGATTCCATCACCACTGGAATGATCTACCGTCCAAGCAAGTTGACCATCGTTGAGACAGAGACCTACGTCTTTGACGAAGCAAGTGCTGCTGAGACCTATGCGATTGCAGAGCGCCTGCAAGAGTATGCGGATCGGGACTATGTAGGTGACTACCAGCGCAACCGTCCATCCGTTGCCACCACCTTCGAAGACGAAAATGGTGAGCTCTTCACCCTTGCTGTCAGCCACTTGAAATCCAAAGGTCCTAGCGGACTGAGCGATCTTGCGGAAGACATTCAGGCGAAGTTGGATGCCGGTACTATTCCGGCAGATGACGTTGCTCAGGTACAGGCAGATCTTGATGCTCTGCTTGCTGATCCAAACTACGATCAGGGTGATGGCCAGGGCTTCTGGGCTCAGGTACGAGAAGATGCAGCAGCTGAGCTGCATTCATGGCTGGAAACAGACTATGCCGGCGCAGGTCTTGACCCAGACATCCTCGTCATCGGTGACCTGAATACCTATGCACAAGGCGATTCTGTACAAGAGTTCGTTGAAGGCGGCGACATGACCGACCTTCTGAGTGAGTATCTTGGCGAAGAAGCCTACAGCTACGTGTATGATGGTCAGCGCGGTTCTTTGGACCACGCTTTGGCAACAGACAGCCTTGCTGAGCAGGTGACTGGACTGACTGAGTGGCACATCAACGCTGATGAGCCAGATCTTCTCAGCTACGACAGTGAGTTTACTGACGAAGGCTACTACACAGACGATGCATACGCCGCGTCAGACCACGATCCATTGATCATCGGTCTGGACCTAGGCTCAAACAACGACATGCTCGTTTAAAACAAGAAGGCTCTCGCAGTAGTGCGAGAGCCTTTACTTTAGGTGTGCTAACGCACTTGTGCTGCATTCCACAATCAAACCAAATGCCCTGCTGGCTTTCAAAGGTCAATAAACCGCGATCACGCGGCCAGGCCCGCCGGTACCACCTTGAAACTTCGGAGCACCGCCAATAAGCGTTGCCCCTGCGGGCGGGACATGTTCGAGGTTGGTTAGGCTTTCAATCCCATAGCGGCCTGACCCTAACCACGTGCGGTGAATTGAGAAGTCTTTTGTCGGCCCATAGTCCAGAGACATGGTATCTATCCCAATTCCATAGACTTGGCGCTCACTGATGAGGAAGCGTGCAGTTGATTCGTGGAAACCGGGAAAGTGGTGTACGCCATAGCTGTCTTCTCCGCGAAACCTTTCAGTATAGACATATCTTGACCACCCAGAAAGGGCAGAAACACAGGCCCTTTCTGGAATGAGCCCATGCATTTTCTCATATCTAAGAATATCTTCCGGCAGTATTCGGTAGTCTGGATCGTGCTCAGCTTGGACGCGTACATCAATGACAGCCAAAGGACAGACCAATTTGTCGAGCGGAAGCTCGTCGATGGATTGCCCGTTTGGGCTGAAATGTAACGGCGCGTCGAAATGTGTTCCTACGTGTTCGTAGTAGCTTACTGTTTTGCCGTTCATATTATCGCGAGCGAAAGTAAAATCGTCGGTTTCTGTAAATGCAGGATCACCATAGAAAGTAGGGAAATCCGGCGTAAGGGTGTGCGTCAGGTCTACAATGCTTGAAAAGGAGATATCTTGCGCAAGTGTGCAAATTGGTGCCGAGAGTAATGATGCAGCCAAGATTTCACTTTTGGGAATATTCCCCGCACCAGAAAATGACAAGTTGTTGGCTTGCAGTTTGGATTTTACAGCGGCCATAACACAGACATCGCACATTATATTTCCTTTCACGCTAAACTGCGCTCAAGCGGCGAAACTATATAACAAGCATTAAAGAGCGTTTGTCTGATTGACTTGTGCTTTATGCATAATTTAATGAGCGGGAAACAACGTTTTTTTTCAAAACCGTAAGCCAGCAGAGCGGAAATGACGACGGAGTTTTCGTAGTCATCTTTCTGCTTTGGGTTGCTGGAATGGTTTCTACTTCGCTTTCAACGCACGTGCGATTTGATCTCGTAGTGTCGTAATAAAGTAGGAAAGAGTGCTGCGTTCCCGGTTTGGAGGAAGTTGCTGCTCGTATGCTGGGAACGGTAGCCGCATGCAGGTCGAGTACAAACTAAGAAGCCTCACAAGCGTGGTAGTAACCTGGGCCTCAGGGCATCGCCAAACAAATCATACCTCGCTCAATAACCAAGCAGATCTCGCAGAATAAACCTAAGCCGCAACCTGCTAGGTTTGGTTGCCATTTACATTCGCAAATCCCAATGCAGTCGGCGAGGTCGGTCTTGTGGAGATCAGTGTCGTTCTTCCAGTTCACAACTGTGGCAAATTTCTTCTGCCCGCTTTGCAAAGCATCAAGTACCAAAGCTATCCCCATTTTGAAGTACTGCTCGTAAATGACCGTTCCGATGACGGTTCTGAGGAGGTTTGCGCAAAGATTGCCAACGTCGATGATCGTTTTCGTTTGCTGGAATCGCCTCACCCTGGAATGGCAGCTGCGCTCAATTTCGGGATTTTACAAGCTCGCGGAACCTATATCGCCCGAATGGATGGCGACGATTTATGCCTGCCGGAGCGGTTTTCAAAACAAGTTCAGTTTCTGAAGGACAATCCTGACATTTCGTTCCTTGGAACCTTTGCTCAGCATATAGATCAGCATAGCAAAGTGACCGGTTCCTTTGAGTTTCCAGAGGATGACTTTGAGATCAAAAGTCAACTGGACCGAGGAATGAATACCTTTGTCCATCCTTCAATGATGATCCGCCGCCGCGCCCTTGTGGACCTTCGCGGGTACCGGGAGATTTTTAGCATCTGTCAGGATTACGATCTTTGGCTTCGCGCTCAGGATAGGTACTCCTTCGCGAATTTACCCGAGCACCTCATCGCCTATCGCGGATACCCTGACAAACGCGATCTGAACGACCGGTTCTGGAAGCATTTTTATATCGCAAAACTAGCCGACACCAGCATGCAGCAACGTCGAGCAGGACGGCATGATCCAGTAGATCAAATGGCCGATGAGTGCGATTTAGAAAGCGTTCACGACACGCTTGTGCGCGAACGGCTCATGGCCGCGCGCCAAGATTACTACTGCAACAAAAAGGCCTTTGTTGATCACAAGCCACTCAACTCAATGGATATTGATCAAATCCACTCGTTCTTGTTAACCAACAAGGAGACGTTCAATAAAAAAGCACTGGGTCATGCGTTTGGGCTGCTCTTCGATCAAGCCATACGTATTGAAGATACCGAAAGCGCTGAGACTTTATATAAGCTCCAACAGGAAATCTCAAAGAGCCGTCACCTCAAGTCGCTGCTTGCAAAGCCAAGCAATATCATAAAATACGCCTTGAGACGGCGGCCGGAGCCCGTTTAATACCTGCAAAAACCGAGCGCAACTGTGCGAAGCAACCCGATACATCTTTGATGGTGCTATGCATGGTATGTGCCTTGCCGCTTACAAAACCTGTGCTGATAGAACTACTTTAGCCCCCGAACTTCAACGAGCTAACAGTTGCCAGAAGGTCTGCTGAAATACCCATATTGGGGTCGTGCGTGAACAATTGAACGGTTGGCGCGACCCCGATGCCATTGATTGCATCGTGCAAGATTACAAACTTCTTCACAAACTTGGAAACTTCTTCTGGGTCCTGGAATATTTCAACATCAAGCTTATCGCTGATCATTTCGGCCTGAGCATCAATGCCTGCGTTGACCATATCTTCAGGCAGGCCGAGGACAGTTCTGACCACTTGAAACAGTGCTGGAGATGCGAGGATTTCATATACGTCAGTGACATCCTTTGCAGTTCTTTGGAACATCAGGGCAAGCCTGACGCCCTCGCTCTGTTCACCTTCTGCTTCCTCAAAGTTGACTTCAACATACATCTCAGCAACCGAATCAATCAGTTTGTCCTTCTGCTCGACAAGCTTGTCCTGAAATATATCGACGGTGTCCTGAAGGACATTCGGCTTCATGAGCTCATCCATGTCGACGTTTTCATCAACCCATTCTCCGATTTCATCTCCAGTACCAGTAATAACTTCAGGCGGCATTTCAAATGCAACTGAGATCACTCGAAACAGTGCTGGGTCGGAGATTAGCTGCGCACTAAACACGACGTCCTTTTGCATCTTCTTAATGAAGTAGTTTCCAAGCCGAACGTCATCATCAATTTCCTCACCCGGAGTTTTTGAATGGCGTACCATTTGTTGATCAAGAAGCAGATCATTCCAGTCAAACGTTCCTTTGATGGTTCCGTTCTCATTAAACTGAAAAACATCAGCAAGGTCTTTAAAACGGCTGTCATCGAGCGTGTTGGCAAGTGCGTTTTCATCAGTTGTTCCTTGAACAAGAACGTCTCGCACCATCCCCTTTGCGTAGGCCATATCCTCCATGCCCATCGCCTTCATTACATAATTGTATAAGCGATAGTCGTCGAGGAGGTCGTCAACTGTTTTAACATTACCGAAATTTTGCTCGAAATATTCTGTTTCACGGGCAAGTATTGGATCATTGGCCGTCCTGCTAATTGCGCCATCGAGGTCACGATTGAGCATAGTAAAGCGGAGGTTAGTATCCATTGTCTTGAATCCGTTCATCTAAAAATAGTTGCTTAAAGTCTGGCTCACATGTCTTGCCCGAAACTGATTAGATGATCGCTTCAACTTGAACCGACGACGCTCTCCTACATGGCAACCTCAGCGGGCGCACCAACATGCCCGTTCACCTCTCTCATCTCTTCGCCATTGACAGTACAGTCAGTCATACCAGTGAGTCGCCAGATTAATATATTAACTCTCAACACCTTAACCCGCTCTCTAGTTTTCATTCTCTGAAATGCCAGCTCAGGCAAATTGACCAACCGAAGGCTAAGTGTTGGCTGTTAAACCCGGCAGGTGTAGCCTCTGCATTATTCGCCAAGCATTGTTTAAGGCCGCTTATACTCGTTTTATAAGTTTCTGCTTTAACCTATAAACGCACAGACTGAACCCAAGCGGTTGAGCCGAACATTACATACCAGCAGATTCGCTTTATGGCGTATCCCAAGCTGAGCACTGGAGGATATCAACATTAAGGCTCCAGATGATAAGATCAACAAGCCTTTGTTCGCCATAACGGGCGGTTTCATTGTGCTGTTTTGCCTCGTCGCACTGTTTGACCTTGAATTACTTTCGACCATCGTGGATCAAAGCTTTGATGTTGCAGCAACGTATTTCGGCCTGTTTTGGCAAGTGTTCTTGCTGCTGACTTTTCTGGTCAGTCTTTTACTTTGCCTTTTACCTGGAAGTCGGGCAGTCATGGGTGGAACCACCACCCCAGATTTTACGCTTTTTCAGTGGGTGGGCATGACGATGTGCACGTTGCTGGCTGGGGGAGGCGTATTCTGGGCGGCAGGCGAGCCAATTGCCCATCTGCTTTCCCCCCCACCTATTTTTAACGTTGAGCCCGACACAGTAGAAGCACTGAATGCTGCGCTTGCCCAAAGTTTCCTGCATTGGGGGTTTCTGGCCTGGGCAATTTTGGGTTCCCTAAGCGCCATCATGCTGATGCACTACCATTATGATAAGGGCTTACCGCTTGCACCGCGAACCCTCCTTTATCCGGTGCTGGGTGAGCGCGCCATTCATGGGACTATTGGCCTTCTCGCGGACGCCCTTTGCGTTATTGCAGTGGTCGCAGGAACTGTTGGCCCCATTGGCTTTCTCGGCCTCCAGTTAAGTTATGGATTACACGACCTTTTTAATATACCTGACACGCTGACGACGCAGTCCGTACTGATCGTGGTGCTGGTTATCATCTATACCATTTCAGCTATTAGCGGGCTCACTAGAGGAATTCAGCTCCTTAGCCGCATGAACGTTATATTAATTACTTGCCTGTTGCTTTACATTCTCATTGCAGGCCCTGGCGCATTCATCTTAAAAAGCTTTTTCTCCGGCTATTGGTTTTATTTGAAGAATTTTTTCGATATGGCACTTTATCGCGGCGAAGCAGGCATATTTGGCCCCCCAGGGTGGCTGGGGTGGTGGACCGTCTTTTTCTGGGCTTGGTTTTTGGGCTATGGGCCAATGATGGCCGTATTTATTGCACGTATCTCTCGTGGTCGATCCATACGCTCGATAATACTGCTCCTATCCGTCGTCGCTCCAGTGCTGACAAATGTCTGGTTCGCGATCATAGGGGGCGCTGGCCTTGCCTTTGAGCTCCAACAAGTTGGCTCCATTTCAGCCCCGTTTGAGGGCTTCAACTTGCCTGCGGCGCTGCTCGCAATCAGCAGCCAGTTACCCTTTGGTCTTGTAATTTCGATACTATTTCTAATCCTAACCACAGTTTTTGTTGCTACCACCGGTGACTCGATGACCTATGTCATCTCATCAACCATGAGCAGAGAGGGTGCTCCAGCCACGCCCATTCGCGTCTTTTGGGGAATAGCAATGGGCCTGATGGCTATTATTCTGATCTCCGTTGGGACCGGCGGAATTTCCAAACTACAAAGTTTCATCGTGATCACTGCAGTCCCCGTCTCAATTCTCCTAGTGCCTTCCATCTGGGACGCACTCAGGATCACCCTTATGAAGGGCAGGACACAGTCATAGGCCCGCCTACATTGTCTGTTCCGCCACCGGTTGTGTTTCAAACAGCGTAACGTGCCGCTTTTTCAGGACAGCGTTTTTCCTACAGCGTTAAAGGCCCGGAATCGACAAGTGTATTAATAGGCTGGCCCATTGCTTCATTATCAGAGTAAATGATTGTTGATCTTTCAAAGCTCTCGCTCCCCCCTCGCTGAGGTTGCCAAAAAACCAATTAGATATAGCTAGCAGCGAAGGTACTAAGTAACCGAGCCAAAGGATGATATGATCATCTCTTGTTAGGACGGCATGAATTGCGGAAATGCTGTAAGATAAAAAATCGTTATCGTAGGATTTAGGTCATTCGTAATGACGCTTTGTAAAAATGCTTTAATGCGGCTTCAAAATGATTTCGCAAAGGGCGCCATCCCCGAGGCTTATCCAGCTAAACGATTGCAATTGCCACAGCCTTGATGCCTAATCATCCAAGATAGATTGCGCCAAGTATTTTAATTAGGAGACATGCCTTCGCTGACTGGGCCAGATTGATCGCGGTCCCAAGACAAGGCCGTTTGGATTTAAAAAGCAGTCACGATACTAGCTATGTTCGAAAAATCTCCTTTCTTTTCAGCGAACGGAACAGTCCTGGAGATGCCCCCCGTTGTGCTTGGTGAAACCACCAGAAGAGGCGCCATTAATGTAAATCTGAAGACAGTTCAAATTTCCATGGCGGTCTCTTCTAGCAAGCATCTGACTGTAAATGCAGTATTTAGAGATCTTAGATTTTACTGTTTTCGGAAAGCAGAGCTAGCTGAAAACAGTGTCCCGCCGAGGCCCGTGCTTTATACGTTCATCAGCTTTGTGAACCATCGTGTAGGCATAATCGACCCCCATGCCATATGCTCCCGAATGTTCCCTGACAATGTCCATTACAGCTTCGTAGGTTTCCCGGTGGGCCCAATCCCTTTGCAACTCCAACAGAACCTGCTGCCATGTTACCGGGACAACACCTGCTTGGATCATTCGCTGCATGGAGTAATCGTGCGCCTCAGTTGAAGTGCCGCCTGAAGCATCTGCAACCATGTAGATCTCATAGTGGCCTTCAGCCATAGCAGAGCAGGCAAACATGGTGTTGCAAACCTCAGTCCATAGACCTGACACAACCACTTTACGACGTCCGTTTTGCCTCAACGCCTCGCGTACTTTCTCGTCGTCCCACGAGTTCATCGAGGTCCGTTCGAGAATTTCATGCTGCGGCAACACGCCTAAGAGTTCTGGGTATGTATACCCAGAAAATGAAAGAGTTTCCACGGTCGTAATAGTCGTTGGAATGTTAAACACCCGCGCCGCTTTGGCAAGGGCGACCACGTTATTTTTTAAGGTCTGTCGATCGACTGAAGTGACACCAAAGGCCATTTGAGGTTGGTGGTCAATAAAAATAAACTGACAGTTTTCTGGCGTCAATAAATCAAGTTTTGAAGTCATAGCGTCACCTTTAGGTCGTTGACAAACCCCACCCTTTTGAGGTGGGTTTTCTCATTTTTGGTGTCATAAATGATGATTAGAATGATTGATCTTCACTGCGGCACATCGAACAGCAGCACGTTCACTTGAGTTTCTGCCTCCAGGATGATTGAGCTTTCGTTTTCGATCGCAAAACCATCTCCATTTTTGGCACTCTCACCGTTGATACGAGCATGGCCGTCGGCGATTTGGACCCAGTACTTCCTGCCCGCTTGCGTTACAAACTCTGTCCGATGCGCTTCGTCAAATTTGCCGACAAACACTTGTGCGTCCTGTTTAATGAAAAGTGAGTCACCGCGTCCGTCGTTCGACACAACTACGCCGAACCTGTTCGTGGTTAGCGCAGGATCAAACCGCTTTTGCTGATAGCCGGGTGCTGTGTCGTGTTGATTTGGCTCGATCCAGATTTGTAGGAAATGAACCTGCTTGTCATCGAGCCCATTATATTCGCTATGAGTTACGCCACTTCCTGCGCTCATTACCTGAACTTCACCAGGGGTGATCGTGGAGGCATTTCCCATGCTATCCTTGTGGGCCAAAGCCCCCTCGATTACATAGGAAATAATTTCCATATTCTTATGTGGGTGTTTGCCGAAGCCAGCTCCTGGAATGACTCTGTCATCGTTAATAACCCTTAAAACCCCAAAGCCCATGTGATCTGGGTCATAGTATTGGCCAAATGAAAACGTGTGCATGCTCTTCAGCCAGCCAGCGTCTGTTGGGCCTCTGTCATCCCTATATCGTTTCGTCTGCATGTTACTTGTTCCACCTGTTGTTCAGAGCTATGACAGGAAGATAGGGCAGTTGAATCAATATGATAATTGAAGACAATTCGCATTCAATATTCTATATAATAGCGGAATGGATAAACTTGCGAATATGAAAACTTTTATACTGGTGGCACAAAGTGGAAGCTTTGCAGATACTGCCAAGAAATTGAATGTCGCGACATCTGTTGTAAGTAAACGCATCAAAGACCTTGAGGCCTATTTGGGGGTCTCGCTGCTTCAAAGAACAACACGTAAAGTTCGCCTGAGTGATGCTGGATATGGATACCTCAAGGACGTGTCTCAGGTTCTGGAGAACCTTGATGAAGCCGAAGCTGCGATCCGGTATAGCAACCAGACTCCGACGGGGGAAATCAAACTTGCTGCTCCTTTGAGCTTTGGAACGAAATATCTGGGTCCGGTGATCGCCCGGTACCTTCAAAAGCATCAGCAGGTGGAGGTAAGCACTTATCTTTCTGACCGAAAAGTCGATTTGGTAGAAGAAGGTTATGACTTAGCCATACGGATCGGACACCTCTCCGACTCGGCCTTGATTGCCAAGAAAATATTGACTTGTAGAAGGGTGGTCTGCGCTAGCCCTGCTTATCTTTCCAAGTATGGACGGCCACTCACGCCCTCAGACTTATCTCAGCATAATTGCATGAAATATGACGAAAGAACAGAGGGAAAAACGTGGCGATTTCAAGTGGATGGCACGAAATTCATGCAACCAGCCCCAGGGCGCTTTTCTTCCGATAATGGTGACCTCTTGTGTGAAGCTGCTGTTGCAGGCTGCGGAATAACATATCTGCCCACATTCATAGTGGGAAAGGAGATTGAAGCGGGGAGACTAGAGGTTGTTTTGGATGAGTTTGAGGAACAAGATTTTAGCATCTACATTATCTACCAGGATAAAAGACACCTTTCCTTTAAGGTGCGAAGCCTCATAGATACGATCACAGATGCTTTTAGAGATGGGCTATAAAACCACTCGTCTCGCTCCGCCAAATCCTATTGATTTATGGAAGGCACTCTTGCTTGGCTGCGTCTAGCACAAATCGATATGTTGCGCTCCGCTCTAGAATCTATCATGAATTCACATAGGTTAGAGTTTGGAGGCAAAATGTATATTATTAGTGGCAGCTTTAAAGCAAAAGATGAGTGTCGGGCGGACCTGATATCCATGGCAAAAAAACTCATCACACCTTCTCAAGCTGAAGAAGGGTGTATTTCCTACAATGTTTATGAGTCCCCTCTTAATCCTGGAGAGTTTCTTTTCTTTGAAAGATGGAAAACCCGAGAGGCAATTACCAATCACTTTGAGCAGCCCTACTTTAAGGATTTTAGCCAGAAGTTTCCTGCAATGATTGTTGGGTCTGCGCAAATCGAAATTCATGAAGTAAAAGGAACAGAGCAGGTTTGAGCATGTTTTCGTCGTTGATGCAGAGCCCCAGGTTGCGGGCACATACTGAAGACCGACATGCAACATGGCTCGAGTTATTTTTCGACCTTGTTCTTGTCGCGGCAATTGCACAAGTTGCTCATCTGCTGGTAAAGGCAAATACTCTTAGCGAGGGTGCGGTTTACGCTGGTTTGTTCCTTCTTGTGTTCTGGGTTTGGTGTGGTCATACCATCTATTCCACCCGTTTTGATTTTGGGGATCCGGTCTTCAAGGTTCTGACCTTCTTCAATATGTTTACGCTCATAATAATGGCCGTAGAAGTTCACAATGTTGCCCATGGACATGCCTTTACCTTCGCGCTCGCATATCTTAGCTCAAGACTATTGCTTCTTTGTCTGTTAGGGCGAGCGTTCTACCACGTTCCTCAGGTTCGCAAAGGTCTAAAAGTTTATATCGTCGGCTTCGGTATAGGCACGCTAATCTGGGCAAGCTCCCTGTTCTTCCATGCGCCCCATATCTATTGGATATGGGCAATTGCAATAGGGTTTGAATTGCTGGTCCCTTGGTATATCTGGCGTAAGGGTGACGCCGATATGCAAGTGAGTTCAGAGCATATACCAGAACGGTTCGGCTTGTTTACAATCATTGTTCTTGGGGAAAATATTTTCGCCGTGGTGAACGGGCTTAAAGACCTCTCCTGGAATTCCGCTAGTGTTACTGTTGCTGTGCTTTCGTTTGTGTTAGCTGTTGCGATATGGTGGAGTTACTTTCAGCGTATAGAGCAGGCCTCTGAAAATTTACGACTAGGATCAGGGCAGCCCTACATTTACAGCCACTTCCCAATTCTTTTAGGCATTGTAGCTGTTGGAATTGGCGCACTGCGGCTCATCATAGAAAGCAACGATGATAGTATTTCGCTTGCTACCCTTGTGATTTTGCTCGGCGGTTATGCCTCGTGGTGGTTAGGCATTACCCTTCTCTCCCTCATCACACGGCCCCAAAGCGCACGGGGCGGGCAACTGATCATTGGCAATCTTTTCAAGCTGATCATACTCGCGTTAATAGGCCTGTATGGAAGGGATCAGAGTGCAATAGAGGTTATCGGAGCGATCTGCACCCTCGCTCTAATCTCATTTGTCTGGCAGACGCGCGAAATATGGAACTACAAAAAGCTCTGAGGAAATAGGGGAGCATCTTTACGCTCCCCTATTATCCCTAACCCACACAAAGTAACAAGAGTTCTACCATATAGCGCAAGCGTTTAGGCTTTTCATGAGCAGCCTATGGCGTAATAAGTTTGATGAATGATGCAACTAGAAGCACAGCGTCAGATGATGGGTGGACGGATTACTTTACCCTTATCATTAATCACTTGAACTGAAGCCCATTGTTCAACGGAGAAGAGGTCTTTCCACTTGTCTTCAACACGAGCCCGACTAACATCGGCATTGTTGAAATTGGCATTTGTCAGATCTGCATCGTCAAACACACTGTCGCTTAGTATACAATAACTTAGATCCGGGTTTGTTTTCTGAGTCTTTGACGTCGAAAGAAGGGTGTGTGTTAATCCTCTAAAGTATCCACCAGATAAGTCCAGCTGGATATAACTGGTTTTCTTTCCAAAGCGTTGTTTAAGCTCGGAGACCTTATGGAGCGACGTCATAAGTTCTCCACGTGAACGGGCATGTTCCTTACCAGCCATGAGGTTTCTGCGCTGCTCTGAGCTTGTGCTGCGGATATGTGCTGCCAGCAATTGCAAGACATCTCCGTGGTGGTCTTTCGTGTTTGATTTCGCAATTTCTGAAAGAATGACAATTCCTGCTTCGCGGAGCGCAGCGTTACTTGATTCCAACAGCTCTGCTGCTTTTGTAAACTGGCCTAACACATAATTCCGACGTGTCTCTTTCACAGCAGAAAAGGCAGATGTGGCTATGTAGGCTAACAACAAAAAGGCAGGCACCGCCACAAGGACCATGAAGAGTGAGCCCAGCCCAGCAGCCACATTGTAGAAGACTGCGGTTTGTTCAATAGGTGTGTAGGGTATACCTTTTGGTACCGGTAACCCATTACGGAACATTTCAATTTTTCCGGCAGCTAATACTACTAGGTTTCGCACCATCGAGTATTCGTCTGGAATGAGATTCAAGTAATCACAGATAAGATAGACTGGGATTGCCAGGAAGCCCAAGGTGATGAATGTGACTGCAATACGAAAACTATACTTCATGAGAATAATGCCGTGATCCTAATTGTTTCGTCTACCAATGACAGGCACGCCGAATGGGCTTCAGTAAGTCTTTAAGGTTAGCTGTTTCAAAAAGGTAAGCACGAGATTGCCCCCCAATATCTACTTCAAACTGAACACGCTCAACTTGGGACCAACGATTAATATGCGCAATGCTGGTCAACCCTCGCGGACTTATAAGAACCCGCTTACTTTCCGCAGCCTGCCACATATCATCCTGAATTTGCTGGTCTTTCAACAAAACCCGTAAGGGCACTCGTCGCGCAGGGAGCGGGCCATTCAAGATAAGTGCTGCTGTTGTAATATCGGCAACACAAGAAAGAAGCAGGATTGCAGGCTTTTCGCCCGCGGCTGTATCAGCTGAACGAAACTCTTTCATGCTCAAGTAGACATTTGTGGCACCTGGTTCGATTACTGGTTCAGGCCTGTTCTCTTGGAAAGTAGCTTCTACTTTTTCTGGAATTACGGTCGATGAAACTCGTTTTGATTTCTTTTTTGATCGCTCATCTTGAATATCTTCCCACCTGAATCTGGCGGGGTGACCAAGGCTTCCAAATCGGAACTGCCAATTGCGATCATTGGTTTCACGACCCTTCTCCATCAACCTGGCTTGATGCTCCAACGGACCATCTTCTGCATCAACATTCTTGACAAACGCAGGTAACGGCTCCTCTGCCGTGAGTACCTCAAGGGGTGTTTCAAATAGCCGATCAAAGCACGCAAGCCGATCAACGCGGCCAACCGTCTGGGTGCATTGGTGCAGTGTTTGCGTGGAGATAGTCAGCAAGTCAATATTCGTGGCAGCTGCAAAAGAACTGCTTAAAGTTGCGCACACTGCACTCGTTACAAGAAGGGAGCGAACACAATACCCTACTCTGTTATGTGTCATGTTCAAATTCCATGGTTTGGCTATTAAAATTGAGAAGCTTGTTTGCAAGGGTTCGTCTTGGCAGACGCAGGAATTCCGCCATCTTTCCACGATCACCAGAGAACCGATCAAATGCAGCACGCAACAAACGCTGTTCATAGTTGGCGAGGCTTGATCGTAATCCAATATCTTGTAGTACGCCGTCTTCCTGCCTAATATCAGAAGGTGTTGCCCCGACGCTGCCATAGGCGTCACCGGAGACTTCAAAACCTGCCTTGCCTTCTTGAATCGCTTCGTCGATGACGTTTTCTGAAATAACCAACTGTCCCTCAGACAGGAAAACAGCCTTAATCATACAGTTTTGTAGTTCGCGAACATTTCCTTTGAACTCAGCAGATTGAAGCCGAGCTTCCGCTGCGTCACTTAAAGACTTAGTGGTTTCTCCGCTAGAAACCGCTATTTCCTGCAGAAAGAACCGCGCCAAATGCAGAATATCTCCGTCCCGCTCACGTAGAGGTGGGAGCGCAATTGCCAATTGAGAAATCCGGTAGAACAGGTCTGAACGGAAATGTCCGCGGTTAACCGCATCACGCAGGTCCACATGCGTTGCAGTGATAAGACGAAAGCTTACAGGCTCACTGTGTTCTGCACCGAGAGGACGAACTGTTTTTTCCTGGAGGACCCGAAGTAATTTGACCTGCAACTCGAAAGAAAGGTCCCCTATTTCATCAAGAAAAAGTGTCCCCCCAGAAGCGCGCTTAATCAAACCGTCACGATTGCTATCAGCACCTGTAAACGCACCTTTTTTGTAACCAAACAGTTCACTTTCGATCAAATTTGGTGGCAGTGCTGAGATGTTCTCTGCGATATACGGCCCTTTCGCACAAGTTGATAGCCGGTGGAGTGCGCCGGCAACTACCTCTTTGCCAGTGCCTGTCTCGCCTAGAACCAGAACGGAATATCCATTCTGTGCAAAGCGAGCAACTTGTTCACGAACCTCGGAAATCTGAGTTGAACATCCAACTAGTTTTTCAGAGAGCACCGCATCGATCTGCTGTTCTCGCATGTTAGAATTAGCGACAACGAGTTTCTCGTTTTGCTGATGTTCTTTTAACGAATGCAAAAGCGGGCGTAGCAGGTAGAATGATCGCCAGAGTAAAAGTATAGACTGGTGATGATCATTCATTTTGTCTTCATCGAGTGCAGAAACAAGTAAAAACACGAAGACTTGGTTTGGTTTATCTTCCTCTGAGCTGCCTTGGATCGAGAACCAGTGTCCTGCAATTGTCCCTTGTCGTCCAAACAAGGCAGTGCTCAGGTCCTCAGGTCTGGATGATGTGGGTGGCTTTTTATAGAAAAATGAAGCAGCTTTGAGGCCATTTAGCTCGCTGTATGGTTGTCCTTCAAGCTCTGTACTTAACTCAGGAAGCTTAGCGAAAGGCATTCCACCATCACATGCCATAGGGACGAGTTTACGACCTGTGATGTCAGGTAAATACACAGCGGCAGCTTGGGCATGAGTGATAGCCATCATTGATTTTAACACCTCTGCTTGCAGAGATTTCAATGATCTACATGCCATAAGCGACATCAGCAGGTGAATGGTGGAGAGCCCCTTCATAACAAAGCTAAACCGCCTCCAACATCACTTCATCTGTGACTGACTTCTTTTGCTCTGCGTAAAGTGCTGCAAAGGAAAAACCTTCGGCCTCCTCAGGGCAATCAATCGTGATCGCCTCTATGTGTTCGCCGCTATGACCAGCCTCCAAGAGTTCAATAGAAAGGGTCGGTAGGAGCTGGCGCTGTATAACCTGGTCCACCAGGCGTGCCCCATTGGACGCTACACGACACATTTGCGTAACGCGTGAATAGGCGGCGTCAGAAATAGTCAAAGCAACCTTCTGTGTATCCTGAAGCAACGAAACCAACCCGTCCAAACGCATTTTCACGATTTGAGCCAGAACATCCTCGGAAAGAGGCATATAAACCAGCGGTTCCATACGCGCGAGCAACGCAGGTTTGAAATGTTGAGCAAACAATGGGGTCAGTGAGTTCAGCATCGAAGTATGGCTAGGTATCTTGCCTTCTTCAGCTGTAGCAACCCAGTTTTCAATCTGATCTGAACCCAGGTTACTTGTAAGAAAGAAAACGATGTTGCGGCAGTCGATAAGACGGCCTTCACCATCAGCCAATTCGCCCTTATCGAAAGCTTGGTAGAATAGGTTCAAAACATTTGGATCAGCTTTTTCAACTTCATCCAGCAACACAACAGAGTATGGTTTCTTTCGAATGGCTTCGGTCAAAATACCACCCTCGCCATACCCAACATAACCTGGAGGAGAACCGATCAAGCGAGAAACTGTGTGACGTTCCTGATATTCTGACATGTTGATGGTGGTTACAAATTCCTCTCCGCCAAACAACCTCCGCGACACCTCCAAAGCAGTTTCTGTCTTGCCTACACCAGAAGGTCCGGCAAGGAGGAATGTGCCTAAAGGTTGGCCCTTTTTATGTAAATCAAGGCGGGAGGCACGCAGTCGAGACTCAATGGCCTCCAGTGCAAAATCCTGTCCTTTAATGGACTGCTTCATCGTATCAGCCAGAGTCAGCAAGCGGTGATAGTCATCCTGAACCATGGAGTTGATCGGAATGCCTGTCCAATCGCCAATGATCGCGGCTATTTCCGTCGGCCCAACCTCAACAGAAACTAATGGATGGTCTCCAGCTTCCTCGCTCAGCGCAGCTCGTTGACGTGTTAAGCAAGCTTGTGCTTCCTGCAACTCGTCTTGACCTATCGTTTCAGGTGACTGCTTAAAGAGCTCGTTTCTAACCGAGATGAACTCACCAGCAAGGGTAACTTGCGTCGTATGCTTTTGGCTCAACTCTGCCCTGGTCTCTTCCAATTCAACGAGTTGATCTGCAATAGATGCTATCTGTTCAAGTTGCTCAGGTTCTAACGGGCCGGTATATTGATCGCGCTTTAAGCCTTCCTGCTCCCAGTTCAACGTTTGAATACGCTGCTCAATATCTTGAAGTTCAACAGGAGAGGTATTTGCACCTGAGCGCACGCGAGCACATGCGGTATCCAAAACATCAATCGCCTTATCAGGCAGTTGCCGCCCTGTGATGTAGCGTGCTGATAGGCGCACGGAGGCGTTTATTGCCTCTTCAGTTATGTAAACATCATGCGCATCTTCGTAGGCTTGCTTGAGGCCCCTCATAATAATGATGGCCTCATCAATTGATGGCTCATCTAGTTTCACGAGCTGGAAGCGGCGAGTTAATGCAGGGTCTTTCTCAAAATACTTTTTATACTCAGACCAAGTTGTCGCGGCGATCGTCTTTAGCTCTCCGCGCGCGAGTGCCGGCTTTAGAAGGTTTGCGGCATCCGATCCACCTTGGTCGCCTCCAGCACCAATCAACGTATGTGCTTCATCAATGAAGAGTATGATCGGCTCTGGACTGGAGCGAACTTCGTCGATCACTCCTTTCAGGCGCTTTTCAAATTCTCCCTTCATTGAAGCACCAGCTTGTAATGCCCCAATATCAAGGCCCCAAAGTGCAACATCTTTGAAATGCTCTGGCACATCGCCTTTTGCAATTCTCAGCGCTAAGCCTTCTGCAAGTGCAGTTTTGCCAACCCCAGCTTCACCTACACAAATTGGATTGTTCTTACGACGACGACATAAGATCTCGATGATCTGGCGAATTTCATTATCGCGGCAGAAAATCGGATCAACTTTCCCCTCCCGGGCAAGCTGCGTGAAATTGGTTCCATACTTTTGTAAGAAACCATCAGCCCCCTCACGTGCAGGTGAATTAGCATCCTGTCCGCTATGGTCATTTTCGAAAGAACCTGCCGTTAGCTCTGCGAAATTGCGGCTCAATAGGTCTGGCGATACTTGCTGCAGCAGGCTGTAATAGTCCATCTGCATATAACGGCCAGCTTCATTCAGCAGCGCTATAAGAAGAGCCCCTGAACGAATTGTTTTATCACCCTGTTCAACAGATGCCACCAACCATGCATCCTGTAGTAAGTCTTGAAGCATGGGAGAAAAGGTTGGCGTGCGATCAGAATTAACCCTTCGATATCGGTTAAACGTCGCGTGCAATCGTTCATTAAGATCGTCAGGGTCTACATTTTGACTCTGCAAAAGTAAGCGAATATCAATTGCCGGTTGAGATACCAGAGAGATAAGAAAGTGCTCTACAGTAACTTCTTGATGAGAGTTTGAAACACACAGACTAGCGGCTTCTTCAATCGCTTGACGACAACATGGGTTGAGCCGCTCAATAAGAGCCTTAATTTCCAGCCTAGCCATATTCGATCTCCAATTTTTAAAATATATCGCGCAGCTGAGTAATAACTTCGTCGGTGTATTGGTCCATTTGGACGTAGAACACCGCGTAGGTCAGCATGCATAAAACTAAAAGGCTAATCCAAACAATGGAGATAGGCGTGTGCCAGCGAATGACATGAGATCTCTCAATCACCTTGTCCTCTAAGCTTTTCAACTCAGTGGTGACTTCGCCCCGTTCCTGTCGGATCACGTTATGGACATCGCGCATGATCTCGTCCAACTGCTGTTTGCCGTTGTGCATCACGCGGTACTTACCCTCGAACCCAAGTCCGAGAAGAATGTACAAGAACTCAATCAACTCGACATAGCGCACCGGGTCACGCACGAGACGATTGAGGACTGTAAAGAACTTTTCTCCGCCCCATGTCTCACTATGAAATAACGCGAGCAGGCTACGTTCTGACCAGTCTGAATTCTGCCCCCAAGGGGAACACATAACCGCTTCGTCAATCGCTGAGCATATGCAATAGCGATGTGCCAAAATAGTCGCTCTATCAAAGCCTTCGCGCTGTAACTCCAACTCCAAGGACTCAATTTCTGCCCGCACATCTTTATGCAAGTAGTCAAGGTTGTTGTTTTCTGAAACTTCGGGGATGCGCGAAATGAGAGCAAGCAAAGACTGACTTGCATCAACAATCCGGTTGATACTATGCCCACGCATTGGAAAACTCATGGGCCGGGTGACCGGTGGAGAAACATCCTTTAAATCCGAAGGCACTGTCTCGCTTGTGGCAACGGAACCATCCAGAGCTTCGCTTGCATCAAACAGATTGGATACTTCACTCATCACGCGGTCCTCTCATTTCGTATCGCCCAGAATTGTAGCTGCAGATCTGCAAATTCACCTGCAATATGGAACGCAAAACCACTTGCATTTTCAATGTATTGCCAGCCTGCTGAGTTGGCATCCAACTGGAAATAAGAGAACCCGGCATGATAGGGAAGCTGTCGAGGTGGTGATGGTAACCTTTGCAGAACCACCCCTGGTAGGTGTAAGTGGATCAGCTCCCGAATGCGCTCAATTGAAGACACTTTGGTTTGAGCAGGAAATGACTTTGCCAGCTCCTCAAGCTCCATGCTTGCCTTCACTGCAATCACAAAGATTGCAGACCCAAGTAGCGAACGGTCAGAAAGTGGGGAAGTAATAATGCCGTACTTCTGCTTATTGAGTGGTAGAGCCACTGCGTTCGCTTCAAAGATAGTAGAAAGAGACTGCCGCAATGAATTGATCACAGGGTCAAAGCAAATCTGAGGTTCTTCATGATGGTAGGCAGGCCATACTGAGGGCATACGTTGTTCGTGGGTGAACGTTGCCAGCTCGCCAGCAGCGCTAGAGAACATCTTGTATAGCGTTTTAGGATGAGACCCTTTGAGAGAAGACATATGCCTAAACTCTGGCCACAGCCGGTTAATGGTCTGCAACATCAAAAAGTCTGAAACATCGGAGACACCACGCTGACCCGGCGTTCCCAATCGAGATGCGATGTGTGAAGCACGCTGGCGTAGCAAACCGACCAAATCGTCAAGCGTCTTGCGTAGGCGTGGCTGCGCATCAATTGACGAAGCCATAGGCAAGAATTCGGTGTCTAACTTAACGCTGCCATCTGAGCTTGTATCGCTAATACGAGCAATTGGCAGGCACGAGAAGGCGGATCTGTCTTCACGCTCCAGCATTAAGCGCAAGCGATACTGTGCCACTTCAACAAAAAAAGGCTCCACATCAGCGCTGGTATTATTGCGCACATCTTGGGAGACCGCAGACATGCGCGTCGCATCCTGTGGTTGGATGGGGTCTTCTACCTCAGGCACACCGTTAGAACGCAGCGGAATTGCTAAATATACTTTCTGGCCAACAACATTCTCATTACCTACATCAAGCGGAGCTGGCGGTATCGTTTCACCAGGGACGTCGATCAGTGTTCCATCTGGAAAGATGCCCTGAATATAATCAATAAGGATCTTGCCATGCAGCAAACTTTCCTTGTTGATTTCCAACCGACCGACGCCTTTTAAATAAGGATCGATCGCATCACTTTGAGACCTAAGAAGATGCTCAAAATACCTCTGCTGTTGCTGAAAATGGTGAGGCTTCAAAAACAAACCATCACGCCAAATTACATGGTTTCGCAGTGACATAATAAAGATAAACCCTAAACTAAAACTTGGACGAACCTACCGATGTAGGTTTGTGATAATTTTCTTTTTGCTCATCACCGCGAGCAGCTTGTAGACCTCACCTTTTGGCTTAACTTGCTCAACAGCGCGCCAGTCTACTTTTTCCGGTTGCGAATACCCACCGACCAAGCCAATGAAGACTGTGTCCTCATCTAGTTCAACTTCGCTGACTACCTTGGATTCTCCAGGCATCACCTGGACTTCTTTGACATCGATAAACGTAGTTCCAAGCGCGGTTTCGTAATCTTGGGTTGCCTCATCAAAGGAGGACTGCAGCAATTTCCCATCGTCACCAAGCTGAAAAATCCATACATCGATTGGAACATATTCCCCTAGGTCATTCCTATTCGCACCGTTCTCTGCAAAGACCGTTACATCTATCAATGTAGGCTGGTCTTTCGGCTCTCCGACCGGAATATCTGGGTCTGCAAGAACTTTAAAAACCTTCTCAGGAATCTTTTGCGCACCACAGGCCGTCATCGCAAATAATCCCGCAGAGACAAATGCGAATTGAAGCCCTCGTTTGACAAAGGAAGAACGACTTCGACGCCAATTCATTTGGTAGTTTCCATCTTGTACCGGAACGGGACAGGCTCTTAATCGCAAACCTTTATTCCCAATCACTCGCCCGCAGTTTGTTCGTATCTGCTTATTCAGCGGCATGAAGTTGCTGGCTTCTCATCTCGCGGTCGTAAACTTGGCGGAAAACTTCCCAGAACATGCGTGCAAGGCCCCGTTGGCGGTCAGACTTCATTTCTGTGTAGTAATGCTCGTACATTTGCCAGTGCCAGCTATCTAGATCACCTGTACGAGGAGCGTGCCCTTTGTAGCGCGCAAATCTCTTGCTAAGGTGCTTGGGAGACAGTCCATCTAAGATGGTCTCCAAGGCCTCATCGACAGCAATGCGACTGGCATTTTCGTGTAATTCAATCTGTGCCAAGCTCTCTTCGATTGCCGAAGGTGCATTGAGATGAACAGGGCTTTGTACCAACAGCAGATCCTCAATGGCTTGCTGTGGCGTATCTGCCAAACGAATGGGGTTGTCCTCAACAGGATGCAGATGTGTATCATTTAGCGTAGAGCGATCAGTCCACTGTTTGGAGTGGATCGCCATAAGGCCCTGAATTGCCGTCTTAAGCGCTGCACCAACTTCCTTCGTAATGCGGTTCGCCTCCGGAACGCTCATATCTCCTACGGGCAAGCCAAGTGCGCTCATCAGTGGGCGCAATACAACATGGTCGACCATATCGCCTTCGCTCTTTGCTGACAGTGCCACGGACCCATGCCACCCTTCAGTTTCCTGAATTTCGCTAAGGCTTGAGTTTTTGCCGCCGGAGCTAGTGAGCGTTTCAAGATAACTATCCATCTCGGGGTCAACAGCCTTGTCGCCTGTGTCAGTCATCCTTTTATTTCCTTGTGCTTGGGGCATAATCATGAGGCGGTGATGCGCATGCGGATCATCGACGCCAAATGTCATGCCGCTCTTTGTAGGCTGTTTTTGCAAAGTACTCAGGAGGTCTTGATCTGCATCCCCGTGCTCAACTTTGCTGTCATTGTTTAATTGCAAGAGAGGGTCTTGATTACCGGGGAGACCGTCTGCGTCCTGTAGATCGAGCACCTCGACTGGGTCTTCGTTTTTTGTACCGCGGCGTCCGGTTTGAGCGAAAAATTCGCCACTCAAATCGCTTTCCAAATGATCAGCAAGAATGGACTCGATATTGACCCGCGCTGGGTCCGTATCATCCTTCAGCTTGCCGGAAATAATTGTATCGATGGCAGCGAAGCGCCCTGCCCATTGATCTGAATGCTCTTCATCTTCGTTATTGTCTGCAAGGACATACGCGACCAAACTAAAGTCGCCGACTTCCCAGATATCACCATCAGAGATCCGAAAGCGCAGCCCTGCTTTGATAGGCCGATTTGAGCCATTTACAGTAATGCCCTTGCTACTTCGGGCCTCAGCGCAAAACCCACCTTCTTGCAAAAATACCTGAACGTGCTCGGGTGATACCGAATTGCTCCGGTCTAATAGTTGCCAATGGCAGTGAGCAGCAGACCCTATGCAACCGCCCTCATTCTCAAAGGTCGTGGTAGCTTTGCTGCCGTTTTCGAGCTTGGACGTATTATTGATGACAAGAACCAGTTTCATAGAACCCCCTACAATCTGGCACTAATCAGGACTTCGCGGCTGCAACCGGTGCCCTTATCTAAAAAGGTCGACCACCCCAATCTCCCTTCATTTTCATCTGAAAGGATAGTTGGGCGGGCCTGATGCTCCGCAAGTCCCAATTTGATGTCGTAGGCGTGCTGGTCACGCAGCATAAACTCAACTAAATCCCTCAGTGCCTTATAGTCGCGCCCATGAGGTAGGAAGTCTTGAAACCGCTCGAAACTAAGGTTCTTGATAAAGATATTAAACTTGGAAGACACATCAGGAACCCGGTCGCCTATGATCGTATTCTCGCCTAGCAACATATTCTCAGAGCCAAGCTGAGAGCGCTGCTCCTCTGGAATGTCGACCCGTCTCTGGACCCATTCTTCGACTTCAACCTCCTTGTGAAAAAAGGCATGAGATACAACGCTAGCAATCGCTTTAGGGGACCGGTTTCTGGAGGCCAAGACGCCAGCAAAAGTAAGCAACCGAGCCCAGTTAATGGGAGATTGATTGCGTAGCTCTTGATCTGACAATCCGAAGACGCTGAAGACCCATTGCGAAAACGGGTCCAGCGCACCGGGTTCATAGCGCACATAATATCGGTATTTACGCATCGAGCGATGCAGCAAGCCGATCAACCGGTTATGAAAGAAATCGAAGAACCCTTTGAGCAGCGAGCCCTCTGCATCATACTTCGCGATCACCTCCTGGTAATAGGAGGGCAACGGCGAGCTTGACCCATGCAGACCAAGGAAAGTGACCTCCATATCAAAACTCCGTGTCACAAAGTTTTGAGAGATCACATCCTTATCACCCTCGAACTTTATGCCCGAGATGTCTGAGAGCGGAAAACCAAGTGTATGCATAACGCTGAAAGTGAGTTTCTCATCTTTCGGCAGCAGATGCGTTCCAACTTCTTTTCGCCCGTCATAACAGCGCTGAATTTGCTCAACAGCTTGGAAGAATGACCAGCTGTGAGACTCAGACTGAATATCGCCTCCTAGATCAGAGGCTGTTGTCCAATTTTCGCTGGCCATTTATAAACTTCATTATTTTGCGCTCCATAAACGATGAGTTCATGGAACGAATTTACACTTGAATAGAGTGAGAAAAATTCTGCAAGGATACTGGAAAATAGGTACATTTCGCCTTCACTTTGGAAGGCGCTCTCGGACATCGTCAACGTGGACTTAAGTCCTCGAACCACTTGCCCTTGAAAGAGCTTATCGATTGGCTTGGTTTGAATTGATAAAATGCCGTCAACACGTTGCTTACTGACACGCTCATCCTGCCGATCTCGTAGAGCTTGAAAGTCGTAGGTTGAGATCACTGTCTTTAGAGCATCTTTTTCCAGAAGCGACACATAGTTAAGTGACAAGTTGGAGATCATATTCCAATAGAGAGACCCGTCTAAAGGTGGATACACAGGTGCTGTTGGCTGGCCCAGATTCTTGAATTGCACAAAAGAAGGTGTTTCGCCGGTAGGCTCTGTTATGTCACCTACGCCAAGCTCTTTTGCGTGTTCGGGGTGGAAGCACTTTAAATCTGCAGAAAGGACCTCGTGCTGCGGGAGAGCCCTTTCGTTGTCATGGCGTACGAATGAAACCAGATGCTCCATTCCACGCCTATGCAGCGCTTCACGCAGCCGCAAGCGATAGTAAATTTGCGTTAAGCCGTCGGCCCTTTCCACCTCATGGTGAAAAGATTCAAACGACGGATACTCGCGCAGGTGAGACCCACTTGTGGGGTCTTCTGCTGCACGCCAACTCATAATCCGGTCAATTGAGAAGATATCGATCGCTTTACGCCCGTTTGAAGATGGGCGGATAGGATAGCGAACCTGGCTATGATCGATCTTCATTGGTTCTGCATCATAAGGAAACAGATTGACCACAGGGGTGCAGTAAAGCTTGAAACTCCCTGGGCGCACTTTTACATTCGCGGGAAGAGGTCTTTCAAACGTGAAGCTTAGAGAAAATTCGGTTTCTTCGCGGCTATTAAGAAATACGTCTAATCCGTCAATATCGTAGCAAAGGAACTTTTCCGGGAAGACGAAAAACTCTTGGAGTAAGCGATATCCTTCATAGGCTGTATTTTCATTGGGTAGCAACGCTTCGTCACCACCTAAAGCTCCGGGATGCAATGCGGAAGCTGGGAGGCTGAACTCAGTATCAGCTTCGTCACTCTCCTCGACAGGATGCAAATGCACCTTTATCTCTTTCAGATAACGACCCAACCACAAATATAACATCTGGGCTGCGACCTCATCGCCTGTCATCCAGATGCGCAGGTCTGCAAAGCTCATGCGTGAAAGCGGTAGGCCTGAGAGGGTCTGAAACCGTAGAGTTAAGACAGAGTGTTCGCGGCTTCTTTGAATATTTTGATCAATAATATCGAGCGGATAAATCGCGACATCAGACGTGGTTCGAAAAGGACATACGATACCATCCACTGGCTTCGATAAAACCTCTGTCCCCAAGGGAACAATCTGGCGCTCTGTGATCGCTTTTTCGACCGGAATAAGTTGCATCAGTGTCGTTGAGGGAAAAGCGCGCAGAAAGTTTGGCAACAGCAGGTTCACGATAGAGTGAGTTAGCTCTGGCAGTTCATCGTCCAGTTTTTCTCGGACTTTTGATGTTAGAAATGCAAAGCCTTCCAACAACCGCTCTACATCTGGGTCAGTAGACGCCTCAGACAAATACTTTGACAAACGCGGATTACGCTCGGCGAAATACCGACCGCTCTCGCGCAAATATGTCAACTCGTCTTGAAAGTATGAAGCTCTCACGTACTACCTACCTGCTGATCAAACAATTTGGGCAACGCGCCCGTCTTTCATAAGAATGTCGATCTGCACCTGTTCGCCTCTATCGCGGGCGGGCATGATCAAAATGATTTTAAATAATAGATTCAATGGCCGATCAGGCTCAGGCATAAACTGAACAGCCTTAACGCGCACTCTGGGCTCGTATTCCTCAATGCATTGTCGAATAGATGCAGCGATATGTTGCGTCAGATCATTTGTCTCAACGTTTGAAATGTTGAAATCTACCAATCCCAAGTCAGGCGTGGCGGCTGACGCCCCAGCACGGGTGTTTAGCAACTTCACCAAATGTCTTTTGATTGAGTTGACCTTAGATTCGACCAGGTCTGCTCCATGAGGAGGAGCAAGCTCCTCCTCATCTGCAACTAAGCGCTCAAATAAGCTACCTCGGGCAGTGCGTAGTTTACTATCCCAAACAATAGTATCGGCGCTCTTCCGCATGTCTTAGTCCTTATCGAGCTTGCCAACCAAGGACAGCTCAAAGTTAGCACCCATGTATTTGAAATGCGGACGCACTTTCAACGACACTTGGTACCAGCCTGGATCACCCTCGACATTTGAAACGATAACTTCTGCCGCGCGCAATGGACGACGGGAGCGTACATCTTGCGGTGGATTTTCCTGATCAGCGACATACTGCTTCAGCCAAGTATTAAGCTCGCGCTCTAGGTCTTCGCGTTCTTTCCAGGCACCGATTTGCTCACGTTGCAGCACTTTAATGTAGTGTGCCAAACGGTTCACAATCATCATGTAAGGCAGCTGAGTTCCAAGCTTATAGTTGGTCTCGGCTTCCTTACCTTCTTTTGTGTTCTGGAAGATCTTAGGCTTCTGAGCAGAGTTAGCAGAGAAGAATGCTGCGTTATCTGAGCCCTTACGCATTGTAAGAGAGATAAAACCTTCTTCTGCAAGCTCATATTCACGGCGGTCTGTAACCAAGATTTCGGTCGGAATCTTTTCTTCCAATTGACCGAACGCTTCATATACGTGCACAGGCAAGTCATTTACTGCGCCGCCAGATTGTGGACCGATGATATTCGGGCACCATCTATACTTCGCAAAACTTTCAGTAAGACGCGTTGCCATTAGGAAAGAGGTGTTGCCCCAGAGGTATGTCTCATGTTCCTGAGTAACATTTTCATTGTAAACAAATGAATTTACGGGATTTTCTTCTGCATCATATGGCATCCGCAGCAAGAAACGTGGGCAAGTTAGACCGACATAACGTGAATCTTCACTTTGCCTGAAACCCATCCACTTCCGGAAGCGAGGACCTTCATAAATCGAAAAGAGGTCTTTTTGCGCAGGCAGATCAACATAATCATCGACATCAAACATTTTAGGGTCAGCAGCGGCGATAAACGGCGCATGAGCCATCGCCCCAATAGATGCCACAAACTGCAATAGTTTAACATCTCGAGAGCTAGGGCCGAAATCATAGTTAGCGATCATCGCACCTACAGGCTCGCCACCAAACTGACCATACCCTGACGAGTAGACATGTTTGTAGAGACCGGACTGCACCACTTCAGGGCTGGTCTCGAAATCTTCTAGGAGCTTATCTTTTGAGATCGAGAGAATATCAATCTTGATGTTTTCGCGGAAATCTGTCCGATCAACGAGCAACTTCAAGCCACGCCAAGCAGACTCTAGCTCTTGGAATTTCTCGTCATGCAATATGGCATCAAGTTGCTTGGAGACCTTAATGTCGAGCTCTGCAATCATGCGATCAACGAGTACGCGATTAATTCTCTGATCGATTTGCTTACTAGAAATGAGGTCGGCAATAAAAGCTTCTACACCGCGACGCGCTATTGAATAGCTTTCTTCGTCTTCTGGTCGAATTCTTGTCTCTTCCATAATCTGGTCGAGAAGAGAAATCGAGGCACCGGCACTGACCGCATCAGTCTGCGGAGCGGATGCTGATACATCTACCATTTGATCAAATCCATATATATTATGTATTTTCAGAAAGATGTGGCTGCACAGTAAAATAAACGCACTGAGGAACCGCACCAAGTTACTGAGGCTTTACTAGAGAGTACTAGCTCTGCTCTTCACTCTCAGAAACAACAGCATCCAGCTCCGAAAGAAGTTTCTCACGCTGAGCGTCATCCTGCAAAAGCTGCTCTAGACGCGTGCGGAAAGCGGGAATGTTTCCGAGAGGACCCTTTAGAGCGACCAGAGCTTCTCGCAGGTCAATTAGCTTCTTAAGCTCAGGAACCTGTTTAACAATCGAATCGGGTTCAAAATCCTTTAAGCCGCCGAAGTTTAACTTCACTGCAAGTTGCGCATCTTCATCATCGACCAAAGTATTTTGGACTGTTAAATCGCGCTCAAGACCGGCTTCACTCATAACAGAAGCAAAGGTGTTCTTGTCTACCGAAAGCAACTCTCGGTCTTCTAAAGGAGTATCATCTTCTTTACCAAGATAGTCTCCTAGCATAACAAGGCGGAGAGGTAATTCTACCTCTTCCTGCTGATCTCCGGTAGCAGGAACATAACGGATATTTATCCGCTCTTTAGGTGCAACAGAGCCTTCTTTTCCAGCCATTACTATCCCTCATAAACACAAGCAGAAATTATGCATTTATTTAAATTGTTATCATTTTTACTTAAATACAACAATTCAAATATTTTTATATTATCAGAATCAAATTCTATATTATGCCTAATTGAATTAAATAGCAGCGACAACCATTTTAAGAAATGGCAAACAGATACTTTAGTCTAATTGAAAATTAAAGAACAGATAAAGAAAAGATAATAAAATTTGATCGTAACTATACGAAAAAATCAAACATTCACCGAAAGATTGTGAAAATGATTTCAGTAATTATATCTAAGCTAAAATCTTTATTTATGAAATTCATTAAGACAATAAAATCTTATCTATTTTTGAGTTCCTTGATATTCATTGTTATTGCATTACTTATATTGATATATGGTAATTACATAAAAATTTATACTTATAAGCCATTTGAATCTGTAAACATGCGTCTCATTGGCGTAATTATTCTCACGCTTTTTTGGGGTATCAACAACCTCGTTTACATATTTTTTAATAAGAAATCGAAAAAGACAAGTAAACTTAAGGAAGTAGAACAAGTAAAAATTGAACCAAATACGATTAGATTAAATAATTTTGAGCATGGTTTTATCCAAGCTATGAAGACGATTAGCGAGAACTGGAGCGGTCTCGACAACAAGCGTCGCAAAAATAGCCTCTACTCTTTGCCCTGGTATGTGATGCTGGGCTCTCCCAATTCTGGCAAAACCTCTTTTATTGTTGAATCGCAGCTGAAGTTTCCGCTCGCTCATCTCTTCGCGCAGGAAAATGCGAAGCGCATACAGGCAACGCAAGATGTCGATTATTGGGTAACGGATGAAGCCGTTTTGTTCGACGTTGCTGGCCAGTTTATCGAGCACGTAAATGGCAAAAATACAGATGGTAAGGACACACTTCATAAAGACCTTTGGGCCAAGCTACTCAAACTATTGCGCGAAACTCGGCCACGGAGACCGATCAACGGCGTTGTGTTGTGTCTGGATGTTTCTGAGTTGATTGGGCTTGATAGCAACGAACGTGCGGAAAAGGCATCACTGATCCACGCGCGCCTAAGCGAAATGACCGAGGTTCTTGGCACCCGGTATACGGTCCATGTTATCCTGACAAAGCTCGATCTAATCGACGGATTTCACGAATTTATCGCGGGCCTTCCCGCAGCAGAACGTGCAAAACCATTTGGGTTTGCTTTTGATTTACAAACGGACTGGGACCAAAGTAAGTGGCTGGATGAATTTAATTCAGGCTATAGCGCGTTCCTAGAAAAATTGAATGCGCAGACCGTCGACAGAATACCAGAAATGCATTCATCTCAAGAACGCAGAAACCTGTATCTGTTTACGCGGCAACTCGCTGGCTTGAACACGATTCTGAGTGACTTTCTTGAAACTGCGCTTCATCAGGATAAGTTCTCAACCGCTCCCCACGTTCGCGGTGTCTTCTTTTCCTCTTGCAGGCAGGAAGCGATACCGTGCAACCCGGTCTTATTGGCAACCTCGCAGAAATATGAAATCTCACCTCCTGTTCTTAGGTTGCATAGCGGCCCTACAAAGCAGTATTTTTCCTCCGAACTGTTCAAGAAGGTCATCTTCAAAGAAGCCGGGCTTGCTGGAGATAACATCAAGATCGAGCGTGCAAAGCGCTTTGCCCTGGTCGGCTCAGGGCTAGCTGCATCGCTTGTCTATCTTGGATTTGTGAGTCTGTACTGGCTCGCATATGATGACAATCAAGCCAAATCCCAAGAGGTTCTGGAGATTGCAAAGACATTTGAAGGACTTTTGCAGGAAGGCCCCTCGAGCAATCTAAATGCTTCCGGGCAAAGTTATATCGAACCACTGGCTGCGCTGACATCAGCGAATTCGATTTTTGGCGATTATAGAGATCGTTCTTGGCTGGGATCAAACCTTCTGCTTTATCAAGGCCCAAAGATCGGGCCAGAGATAGAGGCTACCTATATGGAGATGTTGGGCAACTATTTCCTTCCTGAAGTTGCAGGATATATCCGCTCCGAAATTTCCAAATTAGGCAAAAGTGACAAGAGCCGCGACAATAACGAGCGATTAGAGGCACTTCGTATTTACCTCATGCTTGGTGATGCCGCACGGCGAAACCCGGCACTCGTCCGCTCTTGGATGAAGCAAAAGTGGCAGGAACAATTCGAGGGTGATCTCGAATTGCAGCAAGCGCTCGAAAACCACCTCACTTTCGCGATAGAAACAGCTCTTTTAGAGACAGAGTTAGATGATAAATTGGTGAAGGCCTCCCAACATGACCTTCGTGAAGTGCCACGAGACCTGCGGCTCTATCGCAATATCGAGCAAGTGAGTGACCGTCAGCTCGTATCTCCTGTCAATTTCCGTAATGACATTGGCCCGGCTTACAATATCGTCTTTAATGGCACGCAAGCCGCCCAGGCAGATGACGGGCCTATAGCGGTAAAAGAATTTTTCACCAAGGATGCCTTCCTGACGTTCTTCATTAAAATGAGCAAGAGCCTATCTGTTGTTGCTGTTGAGGATGCTTGGGTCGCGAATGAACGCGAAACAGTAGAGTACTCGGATGCAGATCTTGAGGAATTTCGCCGAAAAGTCGTCGCCCGTTACGCAACTAATTATATCGCATCATGGAACAACGCGCTCAATCAATTAGAAGTCACTGATTTCCGGAATTTGAATCAGGCAGTGGATGTTTTAGAAATCCTCACCGGCCCTGATGAACCTCTCCGACGCCTCATCAATCGCGTTAAGAAAGAGACCGAGATCTATGAAGGCAAGCTAATCGAGTTAAATGCAGAGCAAGCAGTTAATGCTGCCCTCCCATTTGACCTCAATAAAGAGCAAGGTTTACGAGTAAGGCGCGCCTTTTCCCAACTTAACAGCCTTGTAGAAGCTAAAGAGGGCGAAAAGGCCTATCTGGAAGACTTGGAAACGGCGCTCGTCAACCTCTATGAATATTTGAAGGAAGTTCGTCAGGCTGGCGACCGCTCTGGTGAAATGGCATTGGAGCGAGCGAAAGCACGCATTAATCTACAAGGTGACGATCCAATCTATACGATCAAGAGGCTTGGGGTGGACCTCCCTGCTCCTCTAAATCGTTTCTTCGCAAAGCTGGCAGATCAGAGTTGGAAGGTGTTGCTCCTGGAAGCAAAAAGTGACCTGCAACGCTCGTGGAATGAAGAGGTTTATGCTGACTACAACCTCAACTATGCGCCGCTTTATCCCTTTAACAAACACGCTGAACAGGAGATTCCCCTTGAAGAGTTTGAAGCCTTCTTTGGCCCAGGCGGGAAGATTGAGTCATTTTACAAGAAGAACTTAATCGTCTTTGTTGATGAGGCCACCGGCGAACCTCGCCAAATCGATGGGCGTCATCTCGCAATAGAAAAAGAGTTTCAAGACAAGTTGAAGGCGATCCTTGACCTACGGAAACAATACTTCAATCCGGATGGTCTGATCGGTGTGGAATACAATATTCAACCTGTGTCTCTTTCTGGCAAGTTGCGCCGTGCAGTGATGAATATTGAAGGGCAAATCATATCTTACTCCCATGGTCCTCGCCGCCCAATCCGCGTTATCTGGCCAAATGTTCTGACCAAGGAAGCTGAGAGCGAGCTGACAGTCTTCCCATCAGGGAAGAGCAGGCCGCATACGGTGACATTTAAAGGGCCTTGGTCTGGGTTCCGTCTACTCGATCACGCTACCATCAAAGGCTTTGACGGGAATGCAACGCTCGTGGAGTTCAGCTTTGCAGGTCAAAAGGTAACTTATTCGCTGCTCCACAAAGGGCAAACGACCTTAACCCGCAAACAACCCCTCACCGATCTTATTCTGCCGGCGAAAATGTGATGCAAATGGAGAATAAGGATAGCCTCAACGAGGTAGTAACACAGCCTATATCTGAAATCTTCGTCACCTCTTACGACGACCTTGCCAAGGCCATCCTCGCGCCGATTGAGGCCCCTTTCCAAGAGGATATCGAAGATCACCCAGATTTTGATGAGGTGAGCGATGAGTTAATGAAACGCGGTACGCTTTCACATGGTTCAATCGACTGGAACCTTGTAGAGAGCAGCGCACTTGCGATGTTGAAGGAGACCCAAAAGAGCTGCGCTGTTCTTGAGGCGCTCCTCCTTTCGCGTATGACACGTAAAACTCGCGGTGCTCTAGCAAGTTGCGTTCGCGGGTTTGATGCTTACTTGTCGCTCCCTTTGGCCGACCTCTACCCTGAAGAAGACCGCCGTTTTGAGCTCATTCTGCGCCGATCGTGCAAAATATTTGATATGGAATCGCTGCCAGGGAAACGAGGTAGTGAAGCCGATGGGCTAGAGGAAAGCCTAAAGCGCTTGACCTTGAACCAGTTGCTCATCGACAAAGGTCTAACCAAAGGTTTCCGGCTGCTACTTGAACGTTCGCAGCTGGAGAAAAAACTAGAAGAGCAAACCAAGGATCAAAAACCAGACCCATCATTGGGGGCAGGATTGGGCCCCGCGACGGAAGTATTGAGCAATGCGAAGTCGATGGATACACGTTCATTCAAGCGTGTAACAGCAGAAATTTGCACGTCTATTTTTCAACAAGACCCTTCACTTCCTTACATTTATCAGTTGCGTCGGCACGCGTGTTGGCAAGATTTGAATGCAGCTCCACAAATCAAAAAAGAAGATAGAACGATAATCCCAGCAGTTTCAGTGGATACCTGCGACAAATATCGCCAAGCAGCTGAAAGCAAAACAGTCGATATCAATATCATTCATCAGCTCGAGACCACCTTGTTTTCGATGCCGTTTTGGCTCGAAGGCCAGTTTCTTGCTGCTCAACTTGCTCTAAAGGCTGACCATATCCAAGCATCAAACGCTATTTTGGAGAGCACTCAGCACTTTATCACTCGCATACCTGAACTTCGGGAACTCTGCTTTGAAGATGGGACACCCTTTATAGAAGGTGCGACAATTGAATGGCTAAACTCCAAGCCAGCAGAGCAAAACACACCACAGCAAACACAAGATAAGCCTGAGAGTAAAACGCTCATAGACTTTGCTGAAAACCCAAACCTTGCGAGCAAATGGAACGGAGAATACAAGTCCTACAAATCACCAAGGCAAAAGGCCTTTATGGAATTGGGCATGCTGGAAGAATTAGCGAGCACAGGCTTCTCCGCCCTCGTATCAGATCAGGTCATCCGCCTCCAAAGCACAGTTGAATCGATGTCCATCACGGATTGGGATCCAGAATTCTTCAAACGATCAAACACTTTGACCCGCAGGGGTAAGCGTTGACATCTTTATGAGACTCCCAATACCGGCACCCAGCTCTGTGTACACTTGGTAGGGAACCAATAAGCTACCAGTTAGTCCTGCTCAGCCTTTAAAATCGGCGTTAACAAACAACTGCGAAAAGGGGATGTGCTCAACTTGTAAGAGCAACAACATTTTCGTAAACTCTGCTTTTTCAGGTCAGAGAGGCTTCTTGAGCATTTTAATCATCGCTTTTTCAAGCATGTTTGCCGGAATATTGTCAGGCATCGTAGGCACTGGATCTTCGATTATCCTGCTTCCAATCCTCGTAATGGTATTTGGCACCAAGGCTGCGATACCCATAATGGCTATTGCTGCTTTGATAGCCAATTGTGGCCGCGTATATATCTGGTGGAATGAGATCGATTGGCGCGCTGTCTTCTTTTACGCATTACCAAGCATTCCAATGGCGGCAGTGGGCGCGAACTTACTCATCGCAATACCAGAGTCTGTCAGCAGCACCATTTTGGGTGTTTTCTTTCTGGCCCTTATCCCGATACGCTATGTCTTACGTTCTAGGAACATTGGCTCCAAACCAATTCACTTGCTTTCTGGCGGTGCCCTCATCGGCTTTATTACAGGGCTGGTCGCCTCCTCCGGCCCACTCAGCCTAGCGGTCTTTTCATCCTTTGGGTTAGTGAAGAGTGCGTTGATCGCAACAGAGGCTGCAGCTTCCTTGTTCGTCTTTGGCTCCAAAGCGGCAACCTTTAGCTATCTAAATGTTATGAGTTACGAAACACTCCTTGGCGGGTTACTCGTGGGTTCGTTTATTAGTGTGGGTACTTTTGCAGCTAAATTCATTTTGAACAGGCTGAACACCAGGCACCACGACCGCATGATAGACTTTGTGCTGGCTGGATCTGGGCTTTCTATGGTGATCTCTTAAAGCAATCGCTGGGTAACCTTCTGGCGACAAGCAAACAAGAAAATACAAGCTATATGCCCGATCAAAATTCTTGTGAATGACACCTGCGACAAATCGCGTAGTTTTTAGAACTAATTTAAACAGGCCCGGTCGCAAGCATCTCATATTTCATCGAATAAATGGTGTAATTGTGCGCTTTTTGAGCGTTTGAAAGGCCTAGGCTTCGTTTTTGCAAACAAGGCGTGAGCAGGTTTGGCAAGAGGCCGGCAAACGACTATTGCCTGTGCTGCGATACAGTTACTGAATTTCTGCAATGCTCGTAAACCTCCAACACCTTCAGAAAAGCCACGCAGGATATCGATTGAACGATGTATCCGTCTCACAGTGTCAATACGTGCCCTCCACAACCTAATTGTAGGAGGGAGCGGCAAGACACGGGGAAGCCATTTGAGCGCCCCCGGCAGTATGAAAGATCGCTCGACTTTAATGACCAAAGCTTATTTAGAGGACATCATCCAAAACATGGATGACACCAGAGAAGTTCCCGTTCGCAAGCTTCCATTTTGGAAAAATCTGTTCAGGTTCCGCGACCCGGCTCAATGGGTAATCTACATGATCATTTTTGCTCCAGCTGGTCTGGCCTTTTGGGCGGCAGGTGATGGCCTGCTTTTTCGTTCCCTACTGTTTATGGCTCTGGTTTTATGGCTTGCGCTGACGGCTGCACACCGCAGGGAACCTGCAACCGAGCTGGCCAAATATCACAAGGTAAGAGGTAATGAGCCGCTTTCAAAGGAAGAAATACAGGCAGTCAACTTGTGTGCCCGGTTCATTTACAGAGACATGGGGTGGTACCACACCCTTGAGGCTGGACCGTTTTGTAACAACGCCCAGCTTGCGAAAGATCCAGTTAACGATATTGAGTTCAAATTTCTAAAATTCTACTTTTCCGATAGTCGCGCAAAAATGCTCAAAAACGATTGGGGCCTCTCAGGCCGCAAAAGCACTTTAGATATGCTGGAAAAGCTGTGCCTTGGTCGCCAGCATCGCACTGCTATCATCAACAATATCGATCAAGACGGACTTGACAGAATTTACAAGTTCATGACGCAAGAAAGCGAGATGGACCCAGCTGAACTGCATCGCGTGATCTTTGATGACGAACAAGAGTTTGGCGTTGCATCGCTCGCAGCTGAGAGAAAGGTCTTCTCAACGCTAAAGATCAGCGAAAAGGAACTGCAAACGTATATCACAGAAATGCTTCAAGATTTTGGAAATACGCAACCTGTGCTCGTGATGGGAATGGACTTAAAGTCCAAGATCTTGACCTATGCTCGACAGCTCGGCAGAGAAATATTCAAAAGCGACCTCAAGCATATCTACAATATGCCAGCAGAGGCTATTGAATACATTTTCAAACCACAGGGTCGGCATGGCATCATCCCGCTGGGTTGGGCCTACGATATTTCAAGAGGGGTCTTCGTAACACGCTCTGCTTATATGGCCGGGTATCTGACAAAAGAAGACGCTTGGGAACAGCTGCATAACTTCCGGATGATTGCAGCGGAAGTTTTCGACAGTTGGGAAAGCTTCTTTTGCAGCGAGGTGCTAGGTTATTATGCATGGTATTCGGGTCATTCAAGCGCCGACGAGAGTACCAATGCAGCCCAGCAGACTGCGCAAAGCGTGCTCGGTGCTCTGAAACAGCAGTTCCCAATCAGTAATCAGGTTGATTGGCCGGAGTCGACACAAGAGAGCCGCGCCATGATTGACGGCCTCATCGCGCAAGATGGTGCAAATCCGTTCTTCCGACCAGAAACGCTTGAACCTAGTCTGGCCCAGCAACCAATACCTGATATTTCAGCAGGTGCAGGTGCTACACTCCACTAAACATCTAATCGCAATGAAACGGTGGATCTGGCAATATTCAGCCAGATCCATCGCCATACCGGGGGCTCTTGATGCAGGTACATGAGTACATTGCGAACTGGGATAAACAGGAGTTCGCCAGTTTTGACGTTGCTCCGTGGGTCCTGACATCCAACGCTGAGCAGATGGTCCATCGTTTGATCAAGCGTATAGATGGTCCGTACAAAAAAGAAAACGGACAGGCTATTCATGAAACCGCAACGATTGAAGACGGGGCAGTTTTGAAAGGGCCTGTCATCATTGGGCCCAATGCCTTCGTTTCTTCTCGTTGTTATTTGCGAGGCGGAGTTTTCTTAGGCAAAGGTTGCGCAGTTGGGCCGTTTTGCGAAGTTAAATCCAGTTTCATGTTGAACGGATCAAAGTTAGCTCACCTGGGTTTTATCGGAGATACGATCTTGGGCGAAGGCATCAATCTGGAAGCTGGCGTGGCGGTTGCAAACCATCGCAACGAATGGAAAGACAAAGAAATCAAACTTGTACGAGATGGACGGGCAATCTCAACCGGAGTGAGCAAGTTTGGGGCACTCATCGGAGACGACTGTAAAATTGGCGCAAACTCTGTACTTGCCCCAGGGACCCTGCTGCCGCCCGGCACCATCATACCGCGCCTGTCTTCAGTAGATCAGCAGGTAGATCACCTAAGCTAGTAGGCAGCGATAATCATCTTTCTCGCACCAAAATTCCTGTTTTTTAAAAGCTCTGATAAAATCAATTTTGCGCATTCGTCAGGGCTTTTACGAGCGGTATCTATCTCCAAATCATAAATACCCGGCTTGTGAACCTCTTCCTGCCAAAGAAGAATGGGTTTGGGTATCTCGCCATCAGCACATTGAGTGAGATAAGGGCCTTCGCTATGTAACCGCCGTTCCAAGATATCGTCTAGCGGACAGAAAACGCCAACAATCATAACTTCAATGTCTTGTAGCTCGCGCAAGCAAAGTGCCCAATTGCCGTTTAAATTAACATAGCTGTCATGATGCCCAACGTCTGCGATAACGTTAAAACCAAGGTTTGCATGGGCAGCGATGCTCTTGTAAAGCGCCAGATAGGAACGCCCTACAAAATCTTCCAAGTCCTTTCGCTCTCCTCCCGGGCGCAATCCTATACCGGGCTGCATTTTTGCAGGGGTTACATGTCGAAGGATTGCGTCGATACCAAGGTTCATCCATGGGCTATCTGCTTGCGCCTGAAGGGCGCACGCCACACTACTCTTGCCTGCTCTTGGGGCCCCATTGAGCAAGACCACTCGGCCAGTCTGCATTTAACAACCTTTCTCACGGTTTCCACACATCGCCAACCAGCACATAGACATTGTATAAAGACCTGCGATGGCTCGCTGGTGCAAAGTTTTGAACGCACGATGTGCTGCCGAATGTGCTGTCTGACATTAACTGGTCGCTAAGCTCAGTAGAAAAAAGACCGCGGTTCTAGAAAGACAGCAAGCTCCCTTAGCCTTTCAAGATGTAGAATTCGGCGCGGACTTCCCAGCGGGTTAAAGCGCTGCGTCGCAAACATTGTGCTAGCCGCAGCTGATCATTTCAACAAAATATTGAGATCGCCATCATGCATGTCCTGCTCAATTCATCACTTGCCAGTCTGCTGGGCCTCCTAATCGCAACCAGCGCTGTTGCTAAGACAATCGACTTTACCGTCGAAGCCGCAAGCGAGCCAGTTGCTGATGCAACCGTCACCATATGGAGGGTATCAGCTGGTGGCGCTCCCCAAAAAGCAGCTAGCGGGACAACTGACAGCGACGGCAAGTTTTATGCAGATATCTCTGGGCAGGACAGTTACTTTTTTGCGACCGCACAGTCTGGAAAACTCAGCCTACTTACCGCACTGGGAAACACGCTCTCTGTGTCATACCGGGTGAATGAACTCACCACAATTGCGTCTGTTTTTACGCACGCACAGTTTATCTCAGGCTCGACGATTAGTGGCCCCACGGTGGCGCTTGCAATCGCATCTGGAAATGTACCCAACTTCGTTAACCTCAGCACAGGTGGGTGGGGCGAAGTCTTGTTAGACCCAAATAACAGCACAGAATCTGAAACGCTCAGCCGAATAAACACGCTGGGTAATCTTGTTTCGCTTTGTGCGATCCCGGGCAAGGAGGAACATTGTGATCAGTTTCTCAAATACGCAGGAGAAACGGCCAACACACTGGAGGCTATAACCGCAATCGCGAAGGCGCCCTGGAGGAAAGCAGAGGCACTTTTTAAAGTGTTTACCCAAGCCTTCACTGTGCCAGAATCTACAAATCCTCAAGCGCGGCGGGCTGGTGTTACATATCTTCCATATCTCATGTATGCCCCTGATGATTTTTCGTTATCTCTCCGTTTTTCTGGTGGAGGTGTATTCAGTGCTGGCCGTCTTCAGTTTGACGCCACCGGCAACATGTGGTCAGGCCAAAACTGGATGCCGGGAACTCAGGCAGGCTCCGTCAACGGAATTGGAGGAGGCCTCGCAAAGCTCAGCTCAAATGGTGCGGCGATTTCACCACCAATTACCGGATACACCGGCATGTCAGTGGATGGCGTGGGCTGGGGAACTGCGGTCGATAACGAGAAGGTCTGGGTCTCATCCTTCAATAGCGTAATAGGCGTTTTTGATCTGGATGGCATTCCGCTAGGGCCTCAAGAAGGCATCACACTTGGGAATACGATTGGTGAGGGACAGGGCATAGCAATTGCACCCAACGGGGATGTCTGGGTTGCTGATGCCACAAAAGACCAGTTGGTTTTGTTTCCACACGGAGACCCTGCAGATGGCCGTATCGTTAACGTCGACCAGCTCGCAGCGCCCTTCGGTGTCATAGTCGACAACGATAACATTGTCTGGGTCACCAACTCCCAAGGTTCATGGGTTACCAAATTTCCAGCTGAGCAGCCAGAAAAAGCTGAACGGATTATTCTTGGCGCTGGCTTGAGAGGAGTGGATATCGACTCGCGCGGCAACGTATGGGTTGCCTCCAACATGAGCGCTAGTTTTCCGCCTCCAAGGTTTCCATCGGGCCCAAGCACAATCATGAAAGAGTTTGAGATTGCCTATACAAATTTTCTCATTAACAGCAATTTGGTTCCAACCGGCCATATCTCACTGATCACAGCTGAGGGCAACACGTTCAGCTTTAAAGGTGCACAAAATCAAATCAACGCACCCTGGGGTATCTCGCTTGATGGAAATGACAATGTTTGGGTTGGTAATTTCCTAGGCGAAAGCTTGCTATATTTTTGCGGCGCCACGGGCCAGTGCCCAGAAGGATACTCACGCGGGGACCTCATCCATAACTATCAATCTGGCACCGTGCAGAAGGTAACAGATGCAGCGATAGACTCCGCAGGAAATGTATGGGTCGCAAACAACTGGAACATAGGAAGCGCCGTGGTTGAACGTGACCCTGTTCGCCGTGACTCAACTAAAGGAGGCGGATCAGGCATTACAGTGTTTTACGGCATTGCTTCACCAGTCGCGACTCCAAAGATAGGGCCAGCACGCCCGCTTGAGCGCTAACAAAAGCGGCAAAAAAACAGAGTGATCGGATAAACTTTCAGATCGCAACCTAACTTTGTTGCGATCTCGTCAATAAACTGTTGCTTAGTGAGTTGCTTTAGATCTAAAACAACGCAACAGATAACAAATATTTCTCCTAAGAAAACTATGTCACATAAAGTTACGAACCAAACTCTTGCCACTCAGCGCGTGCGCCTGTGGTTGCACATGCTTAAAGCCGTCCGCACTGTAGAAAGTGCCTTGCGCGAGCGGTTGCGTAAGCATTTTGAGATGACACTCCCGCGCTTTGATGTGATGGCGACGCTTTATGCAGTGCCAGAAGGGCTTCGCATGACTGAATTGTCAGAGCAGCTCGTGGTGTCTAGCGGCAACGTCACAGGCATCGTCGAAAAACTCGTTGAAGACGGTCTGGTAGAGCGTCAAAGCATGGAAAATGACCGTCGCGCCCATCTGGTTAAGACCACGGATAAGGGGCGTAAGTTGATGGAAGAAGCAACCACCGCGCATCGCGCCTGGGTCGACGAATTGCTCAATGAAGTTTCTGAGCCCGACGTTGCACGCGCGATTTCGATCATGCTGGATATTCGCCACGCCCCGCGCGGTTAATAATTCAAGCAGTTTTGCGTTACTATAAAAACGGCCCGCCGCCAGGCAGGCCGTTTCTCAATACATTCTGACAGATCTGCGACCCTTACACTATTTCGTCAAACCAGCTTTCATCAATCCTCGGCAGCGGGATGGCTTTGATAAGCCGCTTCGTTACCTGCGAACTTGGTTGGTCGAAAACATTATGTACCGGTCCCATATCAACAATCTCCCCATGATTGAGCACAACAAGGTCGTCACAAAGATGGCGGATCACGCTCAGATCATGGCTGATAAAGGCAACTGTCAGGTTCATTTCCCGCTTCAGCTCCTGCAACAGCATGAGTACTTTTGCCTGACTTGAAACATCCAGGCCAGAGACAATTTCGTCAGCCAGTATGAACTTGGGCTTTACTGCGATCGCACGGGCAATTCCGACGCGTTGTCGCTGTCCACCAGAAAGCTCGTGTGGGTACCGGTCAGCAAAGGCGGCGCCCAACTTCACATGTTCCAGCGCCTCCAAGGCGTCTTTACGTGTGCCCCCCAATCCATAGCGGCGCATGGGAAGTGCTATGATCTTCCACACAGGATGACGTGGGTTCAACGATGACATCGGGTCCTGAAAGATCATTTGCAGATCTCGGCGAATAGGGCGCAGATCTCGCTGATCCATCTGCGCAATATTCACGCTATTATAGAGGATTTCCCCTGAATCGGGTTTTAGCAAACGGACCAGTGCGCGACCCAGAGTCGTTTTACCAGATCCGCTTTCCCCCACAAGCCCGGTTATGCACCCTGCCTTTAAATCAAAACTTACACCCTTCAAAATCTCGATACGCGGAGCTACCCTTAGAAGTGGTTTATGAGCATAGTCTGGATACGATACACTCAGCTTTCTGATGGAAAACAAAGCTGCATTGCTAAGGTCCCCAGTTTGGGAAGAACGCTCTAGTGTCAAATCACTCATGAAAGCCTCTCCCTCATTTGGGCATGCAGCGTTGCAATGACATTGTCTGGCACAGGCACAAACTTTCCGCCAGCACTGTGATAGTCGGGCGTGGAACGGATCAGTGCCTGTGTGTACGGATGTGATGCGTCGCGTGTGAATACATCGTGAGTTTTGGAATCCTCCAAGACCCTCCCACCAAACAGAACTGTCAGAGTTTGGCTAACCTGTGCTACCACACCCATATCATGGGTGACGAAGAGAACAGCGGTTCCTGTATCTTCCTGCAAAAGGCGGACGATCTTAAGGATCTCTTTTTGCACGGTTACATCAAGCGCTGTTGTTGGCTCATCTGCAACAATCAGTGGTGGACGATTGGCAAAGGCCGCCGCGATCAGAATTCTCTGGCGCATCCCCCCAGAAAGCTCGTGCGGGTAGCTTTTAAGGACGCGTTTGGGATCACGTATCTTAACCTGGTCCAACAAACTCAGACACCGGTCCTCCGCTTCTCGCTTAGACCAACTGTGTATCCTCACCAGGGGTGTGATGATTTGCGCCCCAACCCTTCGCACGGGATTGAGCGCTGACAGTGGGTCTTGAGGAATGAGAGCGGCATTATGGGCGACCCACTCGCGTCGCTTTCGCTCAGACAGGAGCGATAAATCCTTTCCATTGAGGATAATGTGCCCGCTGGACTTGTCGAGTATCGGGGGCAATGTTCCCAATACAGCGCGACCAATCATTGACTTCCCGGCACCGCTTTCACCAACAAGTGCCCTCACCTCTCCCGGCTCTACCTGCAAAGAAATGTTATCTAGCACGCGAGTACCACTATGAGAGGACACATTCAGGCCGCTAATTTCAAGGGTAAATACATTCTGGGTCATTGCAGCACCGGATCAAATTGACGTTTCAACCCCTCACCCAGCTGGCTAAAGCTAAGCACAGTTAAAAAAAGAACCGCCAGAGGAAAGACAAGAACCCACCAGGCATAGTGAACAGTTGCCCGGCCTTCTGCAATCATTCCGCCCCATGTCGGCGCGTCTGACGAAAGGGAAAGGTTCACAAAACTCAAGATCGCTTCCACAATCACCGCAATGCCCATTTCCAGAGCAAACAGAGCAACAATTGCGGGAAGTACGTTTGGCAACACTTCCTGCAGCAGAGTTTTAAAGCGCCCTGCCCCGCCGATGAGAGCACTATCCACGTAATCCATCTGCGATTGAACAAGCGTTTCTGCGCGCACCACACGGGCAAAGCGTGTCCAGTCGATGACTGCAATGGCAACGATAACCGACGCAAGGCCTGTGCCCATCACCGCGACTAACAACACCGAAAACAGAACCGGAGGAAAGGCCATCCAGATATCAATAATGCGGGAGATCACCCGATCCCACCAGCCGCCCATAAATCCTGCGAGTAGACCCAAAACAGAGCCGAAAATAGCCGCAGCCGTCGCCGCAATGAGGCTGACGACAATCGCAATGCGGGCACCGTAGATAATGCGAGAAAGGACATCGCGGCCCAATCCATCAGTTCCAAGCCAATACCCCGGTTCAGCCCCTTGTTCCCAGGCAGGTGGCAGGCGTTCATAAAGCAGGTCCTGCGCCAAAGGGTCTAGCGGCGCAATCCATGGTGCAAAAATCGCGGCACCAAACACGAGCGAAAGCCACGTCAGCGGGAGCCAAAGGCGATAGTTAACAGCCCTATGTCGTTGCCGAGGCGCACTTATTATATTCTGAGTTTCAGTCATGGCGTAACTTCGGGTTCAACAGGCTATAGGTCAGATCAACCGTCAGGTTGATGGCGATAAACAAAACCGCAAATAGCAATACGATGCCTTGTATCAGCGGTAAGTCGCGATTGATCACTGCATCAATTGCCATGTTACCAAGGCCTTCATAGGCGAAGAGGCGCTCCACGATCACAGTCCCGCCAATGAGAAAGGCGAACTGGACGCCAATCAGCGTCAGGGTCGGCAGAGCTGCGTTGCGCAGTGCCTCGCTCAAAATTACATGGGTTTCCCCATGCCCCCGCACACGCGCCAGATTCACATAGTCCTGATCCAGTTGCTCTTTCAGGCTTTGCTTCAACAATTGCGCAATCATGGCTGCAAGGGGCAAGCCAAGCGCCAGGGCTGGCATCAGCATGTGGGACAGCACACTTGAAACAAGCGCAAAATCTCCCAGCAAAAGCCCTTCAAAGAAATAAAAGTTGGTCGTCAGGTCGACGTCCATGTGAGGATCAACCCGGCCTGAAATATGTAGGACAGGCCATGCAACACCGAAGGCGAGAATGAGCAGCAGCCCCCATAAGAAGTCCGGCACGGACAGCGCTGCTCCCGTAGAAATATCCACGCCAACCTCTTGCGCACGGCCCCTGAAGCGCGCTCCGAAAACCGCTAGAGAGCCGCCCAACACCAGCGCAATCACAAGCGCCATGATGGAGAGCTCCAAAGTTGCAGGCAATCGTTGTAAAACAAGCTCAGACACTGGCAGGCGCATTGTGATCGACGTACCAAAGTCTCCGTAAATCACATTCCCCAGCCAGACAAAGAATTGTTCGATCAGAGTTTTATCGAAACCATATAGCGCTCGTAGCCGAGCCACATCTTCCTCAGTTGCACCCGGAGGCAACATCATTGCAATGGGATTGCCCGGCGCTATTCGCACCAACACAAAAACAACCACGGCAACACCAAACAGCGTAACAAGGGTGGAGAAAAACCGAGCAAGGAAAGACCTTATTATCATTTATTGGATCTCCCAATGAACGGATGAGGCACCGCGAGGTGCCTCCCCGCAAAATCATGATGCCGAACGAATTGCCTGTGGCAGGAGATCGCCTGAAGAGTAAGGCGTAATTTCAAGCGACGAGGAATAGACAACTGGCATTGCATACTGCAACAGCGGGATCACATAGGCTTCCTCCATGATATATTTGGAGACGTCTTTGTAACCCTGTATCCGCTTTTCCTCATCGGGCTCGGAAAACAGCGGACCAATCTTTTCGATAAGATCAGGCGTGTCCCAAACAGAGTGAGGAGATGGGCCAAACATTGCAAAGCCGGTCGACGTGGACGGATCTCCGGTAGAGTTCCCCCAGTTGTAGAAAGCGGCAGGGGCCAGCTGATCCGCAGCGCGCAATTCGTAGTGCTTTGCGATTTCGTAGACTTCGATTTCTGCTTCAATGCCAACTTTGCGCCACATGCCAACGATGGCTTGAATCATCTCAAAATCTTTTGGCTTAAACCCACGCGTTGTCTGGATTTTGAACTTTGCTGGGTTACTAGGCGAGTACCCGGAAGCAGCAAGCAGCTCCATCGCTTTCTCTGGATCGTATTCAAACTTTAGGGATGGATCAAAGGCTGCATACCCAGGCGCATCTAGCGTTGAAAGAGGTACACCATAACCTTTCAAAAGCCGGTCAATAATTAACTCTTTATGGATTGCATGGTGCGCGGCAAGACGAACATTTTTGTCCTTCATCACGTCAATATCGTTCAGAAAAATCATACCAATATCACTGATTGGCACCGCAGTACCGCTCAAGTGTTCGGTCTTAATGAGACGGTTATAGTCCTCATAAGGGATATTCAGCGTGACATCAGAGCTACCGGAAACAACTTCTGCAACACGGCTTGCAGCGTCCGTAACAAATTTGATGGTAACCGTTTCAAACTCCGGTGCACGGCCCCAGTAGTTCGGATTTGCCTTCAAACGAACAAATGCACCTGGCTCGAACTGGTCAATCATATATGGGCCAGAACCAACTGGAGCCTTTTCAAACCCTGCAGCGCCTACTTTCTCGTAGTGAGCTTTCGGCATGACAAAGCCAGTAAGGAATGCCATCCATTTGAAAATGGCAGGTTCAAACTCCAATACATCTGCCGTGATATTCTGGCCAGCAACGACGATGTTCCCGATCTTGGACCAAACAAACTGAATTGGGTTACCCGTTTCAGGGTTCGCTGCCCGCTCAAGTGACCAAACCACATCCTCTGGAGTCAGGTCTGAACCATCATGCCATTTTACGCCTTCACGCACTGTCATGTGGATCTTGGATTTATCCTCTGAGAACCCCCAATCAGTCAAAATACCGGGCCCAAAACTCAAGTCTGGCTTCTGGTCCACATACCGGTCAAACACCGCAAGGTAAATCGCCTGAAGCACAGGATTGACAGCCGCGGGACCTGTTGTTGGATCCCATGAAAGAACTGGAATATTGTAGGCAATTGTGATGCCCCTCGCCCCTTGTGCAAGCACGTGCCCACCTGGAAGCGTCGCCAAGCTGGCAAAGGCGGCTGAAGCACCAAGAAAATTACGTCTAGAAATACTCATTAATTCTTTCCCCTCACAAGAATTGTCTAGAAGTGTTTGTTTTTATTATTTTAATGAAAGTGCAGATCTGTATCCTGAGGCAGCACCTGTGCCAGCTCCAGGCCATGTGGCAGCGCCAATCAATCGTAGTCCAGCGATTGGCGTGCGTCCGTCTGGATAACCGCCAGCGGGTCTGAATAGGAAGTTTTGTGAAAGTGCATGCGAGCCGCAAATCTGGTCCCCACCCACCAGGTTCGGGTTCTCCGCTTCCAAATCTAACGGCGAGACCACATGTCTTCCGATCGTAAGCTCGCGCAAGCCCGGGGCATACTCTTCCAACATGTCCAGAACACGCTCAGCATAAATATCCTTCACGCTGCCCCAATCGCGCTCAGTGATCTGGTTTGCAGCGTCACGCTTAATTTCAGCAGGAAGCATACGAACCTGCACCCACAAAATGTGCTTGCCATCTGGAGCACGGGACGGATCGAACAATGTTGGCTGACCGACCACCAAAACCGGACGAGACGGCAAGCATCCCCCTTTTGCTTGCGCATAGACCATTGCCATGTCGTCCATGGATTCGCCGATATGAACGTAGGCGTATTGCTTGAAGCTCTCTTTCAGCCACGGCGCTGGTCCGTCCAGCGCAAGGTGGATCATCATTGTCCCAGGCGCGTGCTCAAAGTTGGCCATTTTAGAGTCAAAGTCTGCTTTCCCCGAACTGCCTAACAACCTGAGCAAATGTTTGGGGGCAAGACCGGCAAGAACATTGTCGGTTGCAATTAGTTCACCGCTCACGACACCAGTAACCCGTCCACTGCTATGGCGAATGGCGCTCACTGGTCGGTTACACAAGATTTGGCCGCCGTTCTCTTCAATGAGCCCAACCAGAGCCTTTGTCAGGTTACCGGCACCTCCCTTGCCAATAACCATACCAAGGGCAGAACCCACCATGCCTTCCAGATAGGGGAAGATTGCCCCGCCTGCGATATCCGGCGCAAAGTCCAGATGCATACCCCAGCTGGCAAGAGCGGTCTTTAACTTCTCATCTTCAAACGTCTCGTTTAAGAACGTACGTGGGCTGGAAAGCAGCAAGCGGATCAGTTGAACCAGACCATTAGTCCCAAGAGATCGCCAGGCACGCCACATCCAAGAAGCCAGCGGACGCAAACCCATCGGGCCATTCAACAAGCCGACGAGTAAGTCCATGTGGGAGCCAAACTGCACTTCCAAGGCTTGCCATGCTTTGCGGTCATGTTCGCTAAACTGAGCAAGCATCGCCTCGCGGTCCGTCGAAATCCCCAGTCCATCCTGGGGTGAAGTTGCCTGCGTAAATGGGTGCGATACCGGCACCAGCTCAAACCCGTACCGCTCAAGTTTATCCCCGTGTGCTGCCATAAAACCGGAGCCCGCAAACAGGGACAGGTTCATAGCCGCAACATCATGTTTGAAACCTGCGAGCGTCAGCTCTTCTGTTCTCACTGCGCCGCCGGGTCGGTCCAGTTGCTCCAGCACAATCGGACGCTTACCAGCAAGCGCTAACTGTGCGGCGGCCACCAACCCGTTGATACCAGCGCCAATGATTACAGGTGAACTCATGCTGCCTCCATCTGCGTAAAGGAGAGGACGGTCTTGAGGGCACCATTCAATGCATCGCCGTTTTCGTCGCTCAACGCTGCTTCGCGCAGTCGGCACATCCAATCTGCTGCATCAGGACGGCCCTGCAACATGTCCAGAGCACCCATGACACGGGCAAACTTGGAAAGACCGCGTACATGGGTATCTGAATACCCCTTAATGAGACGATAGTTCGCCAGAAGCTCGCAGGCTAATGCATGATCATGGCGCGCAACCTCCAGCGATTTATTAAACCATGCATCAACGTGCGCCATCTCACTTTCATGCCGAAGCAGTTTACGCCGCCATGGACGCATCGCACTCACGAGATAAAGCGCAAGAAAGCCGGACAGTTGATCGGTACGGATCCGTCGTCCTTTGTCGAAATGGTGCGTATAAAACGCCTCAAACCTTCTGTTGCGCGAAAGCCAGCGTCCCAATGCTTTGGGTAGGGTTGTTACAAACTCTTCAAACCTTGGGTGAAAGTACTCCGTCAACATGAGAACCTGATCATCATTGACAGCTACTTCATCACGCACCCGTTCCATACGTGTTCCACGTGTCTTCAAATCTGCCACGCGCAGAATGTCGTCGTAACACATTGCACGGGAAACGTATTTTGCCGCCTGCTGCGTCAACCTATAAGGCGCAAAATCCAAGCAAACGACTTGTTCCAAACGGTCGAGATACTCCGCACCGTAGACAATATCCTGATAGTCAGCGACCTTCTTCAAGCCGAGCGTCACCATCTCTTGTGCAGGCTCTGGTAAATCAGATACGCGCTTTTGCAGCGCCAACCACTGCGACTTTAGCTTTTTGGGAACAGACAGCTTAGGCGTTGGGTTGCTTACAGGTTGCGGCTGCGGAGCAACTTCTTTGCCCGTTGCACAATCATACGCCCTGTTGAATGCACGAATGGAAGCGGAAACCCCGCGGCCTGATGCTTTAATGACGTCCTCATAGCTTTCACGCGGGAACGGCAGCGCTCCAGAACCAGCCAACGCCCCTAACAGTGAAGAGGAAATCACCGAGCCCTCTTCTTTAGCCACCGTTTCCATATCAAAGGCAACGACATGATCGGCGGCGATCCCCATCGCCTCCAACACAGCTGTACCGTCAACGCGACCATCACCAGGAGCGGTCTTCTCATTCACCGCGGGAATGCGGTGCGTGGACGCTATCACAGTGGTACGGCTCGGAATGACAAAACCACGGGTGATCGCTCGCCCTGCCTCCATAAGCTCGGCGGCCACAAGAATATCGACATCGCCCTCAGTTGGAGAGAGCGCAAACACCGGTTTTCGGCCAGTATCACGGCACATTTCCAGATAGTAAATCGTTGCACCGGTCCGCTGTGCGACCCCCGCAACGGAGGTCGATTGAGCGTTGTAACCATTGGCCTCTGCCACTGCGGTGATCCAGTTCGTCAAAACACCGCCACCTTGTCCACCAACGGCAAGCGCTGCAAGCGTGATGATCCGCTCGCCATCAGCCCCAGGAGAACGCCGCGCGACAAATTGAGACGTTTTTTCAAGTGTCATCAGTTTAGCTCCTCAAGACAGCACGACCTGTTGGGCATATCGGCGCTTTTGTAACCAACTCATAATCTTGTTGGCCCGGTTTGCGCGGCGCCGCTCTGCCCCTGTTGGATTGGAAACCACACGAGCTTCATAGAAACTCGGGCACAATACTGCCGCATCGGCAACCTCTCCGCAGTTGCCACACCCAACGCACGTTTGATCGATGGCAGCCACCGGATCATCACGGAGCGGATCGCCTGTGTCTTTCACGGACAATGAAGGACAACCGGAAAGGCGCATGCAGGCGTGATCACCCGTACACACATCTTCGTCCACGCCAAAGCGAGGGCGTTCGACACGACGTCCTTCTTTCACGTCCTTCGCCAATTGAGGCTTCACGCGGCGTTGCTTGTTCAACATGCACTCAGAGGAGGCCACAATCACCTTTGGCCCCTCTTCTTGCGAGCTCAATGCCTCTTTGAGGGTGTCACGCATCTTGGTTACATCGTAGGTGCGGTCCAACTGGCGTACCCACTTCACCCCCATGCCCTGCACTGCTTTGGTTATGGAGTTTTGGGTTTGCTTGGTTTTGTTGTTAGCGCGAGAGGACAAGATATCTTGCCCGCCAGTCGCAGCCGAATAATAGTTGTCAACGATAACGATAACGCCATCATTCTTGTTAAACACCGCGTTACCGATGGAAGAGGCCACACCGTTGTGCCAGAAGCCACCATCTCCGACGAAAGAGATTGATTTCCTGCCATCCTTGTTCTCGTTGTGAAATGCTGAAGCTGACGCGGGCCCAAGCCCATATCCCATTGTCGTTGCTCCCAGATCAAACGGAGGCATAATGGAAAATAGATGACACCCGATGTCAGAGGCGATGTGGTGCTTTCCCAGCTCCTGTTCAACCAATTTAGTCGCCGCGAAAATCGGGCGTTCTGGGCAACCAGTACAAAATCCGGGAGGGCGCGGCGGGAGAATTTTCGAAAGATCAGGCATCTTGAGCTCAGGTTCATTGTGAGCTCCCTTTGATGCTGGGAGCAATCCCGGCACATGAGCTTTGAAAAAGCTTGCTAAACCGTCCAGAACAACCTGCCCGGTCAGCTCCCCCCCAAGCGGCAGCATCCCTTTGCCTTCCAGCTTGGTTTTGCTGCCATTTTTATAGAGCATATGGCCGATGCTTTGCTCCATGAAGTTAGGCTGGCCTTCTTCAATCACAAAGATAGCGTCCTTGCCCTCACTAAAGCTCAATATCTGACTTTCACACAACGGGTAGACCGCATTCAGACAAAGGATATGCACGTCGGTATCGCCATAGATATTCGCCAGTTCCAGACGATTTAGCGCGCGAATAACCGTATTGTAATTTCCCCCTTGAATGATCAGGCCAACCTTCCCTGCCGGATCGCCAAACTCTTCGTTCAGGTTGTTCTCTAGGATGTACTTTTCCGCTGCTGGCCAGCGCTTCGTAAGCTTTTCATCTTCGTGCAAATAGGTCGCTGGGGGCAAAACAATCCGGTTGAGGTCCCGCTTCGGGTTCTCCAGCGCCTCAGATACGCTCATGTTCGGCCGCTTATTATTTGAAGCTGTAAAGTGCCCATGCACGTGGCAAGAGCGAATGCGCACCTGCAACATAACCGGCGTGTTGGACGCTTCCGACAGCTCAAACCCTTGACCAACCGATTGGACAATCGATGGCAGGTTCGGTCGCGGATCCAACATCCACACCTGGCTTTTCATCGCAAAGGCATAGGTTCGCTCCTGCATAATGGAAGAGCCCTCGCCATAGTCCTCCCCCACGATGATGAGTGAACCGCCTGTCACACCGCCAGAAGCTAGGTTTGAAAGTGCGTCCGAGGCCACATTTGTACCCACGACTGATTTGTAGGTCACAGCGCCACGAATGGGGTAATGGACAGAAGCTGCAAGCATAGCTGTGGCGGTCGCTTCTGAGGCTGAGGCCTCAAAATGGACGCCGAGTTCGCCAAGGATACTTTGGGCATCTGCCAATACATCCATCAGATGAGAGATGGGTGAGCCCTGGTAGCCGCCGACATAGCCGACACCGTTTTCCAATAGGGCTTTCGTGATAGCCAAAATACCTTCACCGCTGAAGGTTTCACCTTCGCCTAGTCGAAGTTTCTCGACCTCTCTGGCGAATGAACGCTCAGCCATTTTTTATTCCTTCTCACTCATAGTTCGTGGCATCGGATGTCGTGAAGAATGCACTTAAGAAAGCTGTTGAACTCCTGCCTCTGCTCCTGCGTTAAACTGGCGAGCATGGTTTCTTCCATGCCTTTCATTTTTGGCCATGTTTTTGTGCAGAGCTCCCGCCCATTTTCGGTCAGATGGATACGGCGGATACGGCTGTCATTCGCGTCAGTTTCACGGCGCACACAGTCTAAATCCTCCAAAGCATCAAGGGTGCGCGACAGAGTGGACTGGTTGATAACGGTAAGCACCGATAGCTCGTTGATGGTACACGGGCCGCGCTTGTCCAAAACCGTCAGAGTGCGCATTTGTGGGACAGAAACACCTGCTGCCTTCAACGCCTGCTCGACCCCCATGTTGTAACGAGCCATGATGCGGTTCAGCAGATACGGGGTAAAATTTTCCAACTCATCTCCACTCATCCAAGAATCTCCTCAGCAACAAGCAGCCCCGAACCTCCGGACAGCCCGGGCCCGGGATGGGTTGATGCCCCAATTTGCCAAAGATTCTTCACGCCAGTGCTGTGTCGCTTGCTGTCAGGAAACGGACGGAACGCAAAAAACTGATCAATAGAGCACGCCCCACCATACGGATCACCACCAACAAGGTTCATATTCATACCCTGCAAGTCCGAGGGAGAAAGAGCCTTACGGGCGACCACATTCTGCTTTAAATTGGGTATATGCGCTGCCAGAAGTTCCTCAACGCGGTCCGCAAATGCTTCGCGCACTTCATTGTCCCAGCTGCCATCATCCGGCGTAGCGATCTGTCCCGCAGCATCTCCCTTGATCACCCGCGGGGTATCAGGGATTTGCAACCACAGCACCGCGCCTCCTTCTGGAGCGCGAGAGGGGTCTGCAACACTGGGCTGTCCAACGCATATGGTTGGCATATCAGGCAAAAGGCCGCGTTCCGCTTCGTTCGACGCCTTTGAGACACCATCAAGCCCAGAGGTTAAATGCAACAGCTGCACCTCGTCCAGACCCTCCGTCGCCCACTCGGGAGCTTCTTTGAGGGCGTAGTGAAGCTGGAAGTTGCCTCGTCCATAGCGGTATTTTCGCAGGTTTTCTTTACGCTCTGGCATATCGACCAAACTGCCGTAAAGCTGGTTAGGTGTGACAGAGGCAAGGACACCGCCAGCCTTAATTTCCTGCCCGCTCCGAAGGCGCAGACCTGTTGCCTTGCCGTTCTTTACAGTGACTTGCTCAACAGGGGCGGAAAGGTGCACCACCCCTCCGTTTTCTCTGATGATGGCGCTCAACGCTTCCACCATTTTGCCCGCACCGCCTTTGACGATAGGTGCTCCGGCGGCTTCTAAGGCAAAACCAATAATCTGCCCCATTTGCCCCGAAAACGACGCTTCTGGTGGCAGCCCAGCATGAAGGCCCCAAGGCGCCCAAAGTGCCCGTGACAACTCACTGTCAAACGATGTTTCCAACCACCCACGCATGGGTTGCAGCGCTTCGCCAAAGCGAGCTGCCAGATTACGTGGCCCACGTTTCCAAGCCTGTTTCCCCAGCATGCTAGCTGTTTGAAGCGACCAAGGATCACCACCCATTAAACCAAACAACAGGTCCGCATCCTGCGCGAAAGCATCCAGATCACTCGACAGTCGATCCCCATCACCTGCCGAAGCTGCATTGAATGCCGCCACATTGGTTGCTCTATCCGTGCTGTACGTAAGCGCTTTACCGTTCGGCAATAGCGCGCCGGTCGGGGTTTGCGTGGTACAAAACTCTACACCATGACGCTCAAGATCACCGGCAAGTTTAGCATGTGCACCACCCGTCACCCAAAGGACGAATGTTGTTGCTAACGGGTCATACAAATACCCCGGAGCAAGCTCCTCGGTGCGGACACAGCCGCCTGCAACCGCTTCACGCTCAAAGAGCGCAACTTTTTTACCAGCTTTGGCAAGGACTGCCCCCGCTGCCAGTGCATTTATTCCAGAACCAACAATGGCATAATCGAGGGCAGTCATATTCCAAACTCCCGCGATTAAGCTGCTGGTACCAATGCAAGCGCACGGATTGGAGAGCCAGTGCCACGCTCGATTTTTAGCGGGTTGGCAATCAAGATAGCACCCTTTGCAGGCAGCTGACTCAAGTTCACCAAGGAGGCCAGACCGTAGCGATTATTCTTATGCAACAGATTGTGCGCCGGGAACGGAGGCTCAAACGCACCAGCCATACCCGCATCAGTCCCAATGCATTGTGTACCCCAGCCCAAAACTTTCTTTGAGAGCAGGTATTCAATGCAGTCTACAGTTGGTCCCGGTGTGTGTGGCCCGGTTTCGTTCGCGTTCAGGTACTTATCTTCATCAGTGTTATACTGATCCCAGTCAGTGCGCATCAGCACCCACTCGCCTTCACCAATTTCGCCGTGTTCGGCCTCCCAGGCCTTCACGCCTTCTGCCGTCAGCAAAAAGTCGCTATTCTCGGCCGCTTGTTTAGAGCAATCAATCACGTTGGCAGGTGCGACAAAGGCTTGCGCATCAATCGTGTCGGTGGTCCCGTCCGGGTAGTCCTTGCCGGTGACCCAATGCTGAGGCGCATCAAAATGTGTCCCAGAATGCTCTCCCAGCTTAAGCCAGTTCCACGCCCAGAACGGCCCCTTTTCATCGTAGCGAGAGATCTCATGAATTTCGATTTTGGGCGTATCAACAGCGAGCTCAGGCGGCAACTTTAAGAGCGGAGTATTTGGACCCAGCGGAGCGGCGCAATCGACGACTTTTACGGTCCCATTCAGCAATGCGGTCGACAAGCTTGCGAGTGTGTCCGTGGCGGACAGGAGTGTATCTTGAACAGTCATTTCTTTCCCCCCAGAGGACGGGCACCCGTCCGTTGTTAGTGATATATATGCAAGCGCATATTTCTATTATTCGTCAAGTATAAAATAAATACAGAATGAACTTAATTCACCGGATCAGTCAGAAAACCGAGCAGTCAAATATTTCGTCGTAATATATTGTTATTTATCAGTATGTTGTTATTTTTTATATTTCTACTGCATATTGAGGCAACAATTCACAATCATGAGTATATTTTATATACGTAGTATTTTTAGCCAACTGATCACCCAGACCTGCGCGTAAAAATGGCACCAAGGTTAGATGTTCCTTGATGCCATACGAAGCCTAGGGGTGCTTAAAACCGACTATCGTTGATGCACATTCGCAAGCTTATGAAACTTCGATTGAGCGTATACAAGAGCTTCACCCTGCCCAGTCTGCATATGTTCAATACGCCCAATAAAGACCTGATGACTACCGGCCTCAGTCGAGGTTGAAACCTCACAAGATATAGACGCAATTGCATCATCAATTTGAGGAAGCCCCAGAGGGCACTCGGACCACTCAATATTGTCAAATTTCTCTGCACCAGTAAGGCCGTCAGTCCCCGCAAACGTCATCGCTAAACTGGTTTGCTCCTCGCCTAACAGCTGAACCGAAAACCGGCCAGAACGAGTAATCTCCGCACAAGTGCCCGTTTTCTTATTTACGCACACTAAGATACTGGGCGGGCTGTCGGTAACCGAGCAAACGGCTGTGGCAGTGATCCCTCGCCGCAACTCACCCGCGCCAGTCGTAATAACGTTCACAGCACCAGGAAAAAGTGCCATGGTGGAACGAAATGTTTCAACGCTAACCGTCATCAAGCAGCCTCAAAGGATTTGAGATAGTCCTCAGCTGCCGTTTCCTCAGCAAACCATGGAAAGAAATCGCGGGGATCATCAAAGCCGTTGGTTATACGTCGCGCCAATGGCGGAATTTCCTGCGCTGCGCCCATTAGCTTGAGCACAAATGGCGGTGGCGGTAACAGCATCATGTTGGTCCATCGCACAACCCAGTTTGCATAGTCCCAAAACTGCTCGAACACAGCCTGCATCCACACTTCATCAAATTGGCGCTCCCCCTGAGCAACAATAGCATCCAGATAAATCGCCGCCGCTTTCGAGGCATTATTTGCACCCTGTCCGGTAATCGGATCATTGAGGCAAACAGCATCACCAAGACCCAGCACCTTTGCGCCAGACGGCAGAGTACCAATCGGCTTGCGCACTGTCGGTGGGAAGCGACCTGCAAGAACGCCATTGGCATCTGTCAGTTCAACATTTTTGCAGCGTGCATGCTCCCAAGGCGTGAAGGTTTCGAGGATTTTCAATGACGTCGCCAGATGCGCCTGTGGCGCCTTAACATCCTTCCAACAATCCATTGGACCGCCTGGAACACCTTCAAACACCATGATTTCACAGGGACCGGTCTTGGTCAGTGCCGGGAAAACAAAGTACTCTCCCACACCAGGAATAAGGTTGAAGCTCACAGCAGAGTGCTCTTCGCGCGGTTTCATGCCATGGACATATGTCAAAGCCAGAGCGCGTTGCGGCGCATCGAACGTGGAGCGCTGTGCATCTCGCTCAAACAGCTTCCCGACTTCGCCCTTCCCAGAAGCGACAATAACCAGGTCACTCGACTTTACTTCAGCCTCAAGGGAGGCAATGTCAGCCGTTGCAATCACCAAAGCTCCACCGAGGCGGCAAAACTCCTCAACCCATCGCGGCATCTTCACGCGTTGATCAACGGACTGTGCGTTATTATCGAGCCGTGCTGCCCAATCAATCACCTTGCCCGGCCCATTTGGATTTGGCACGGAGAACGAAATCCCCTCCACTGCTGGACATGTGTCTCCCCAAAATTCAATACCAAGCTCACGCTCGTGCTCCAGAGCAGCATCAAACTGGCACTGAGAAGACAAAACTGAACCAGATGCAATTTGGTCCGGCGTACGGTCCTGAATAATCTTAACGTCATACCCTTTTTTCAAAAGGCCTATACCCAGCTGGAGGCCTGATTGACCGCCGCCAACAATACTAATTTTCTTCATTGGTCATTTCCTCAAAATCAAATGGTCGTGGCGCAGTTAGTCCATTAAACGCGGGATGGCTGGTTCAGCGCGTTCCGGTCCCATTGTGGAGTAACCACCGTCGACACGAATGTCGGTGCCAGTGATGAAGCTGGCCTCATCTGAGCAAAGGAACATGATCGCTGCTGCAACTTCTTCCGGGTCACCAACGCGTGGCAAAAGATGGAAATCGGCTCCGACAGTGTCGGTTTTTTCGCGGTTTCCTGCCGTGAGTTCATCCATGATGTTTGACCAGGTCCACCCTGGTGAGACTGCGTTTACACGAATACCGTCCGACGCCAGATCCATGGCCTGATTACGCGTAAGCTGCAAAATGGCGGCCTTGGAAACGGGGTAGAGCCAGCGCCCCGTTTGGGCGACACGTGATGAAATGGAGCCAAAGTTAACGATCGCACCTTTATTGGCTTTAAGCTCTTCACGGGCAGCTTGCATCAGCATAACGGAGCCAATCAGGTTCACATCCAACGCTTCCAGCCATTCGCTACGCGTGCTCTCCGCACCGTTATCCAGATAAGTCGCTGCAACGTTCACGAGGAAATCTACACGCCCAAATCTGTCCTTGGTCGTTTCGACCAGCCGTTCGATGTCGTCATCAGAGCGCAGGTCTGCCTCAACAAAAGCGACACCTTCTCCAATAAGCGCTTTGCCTGCGTCAACGTTAATGTCAGCAATAACAACCTTAACGCCCTTCTCTCTAAACGCCTCAACCACCGCCACACCAATTTTGGTTGCCCCACCCGGTACGATGGCAACTTTTCCGTCCAATCCACGCATCTGAGTTCCTCTCTGTCGTTCTTATCTGCTCATCATGTCGGTGACAGTGGCCCGGCTGCTATCCGTAATGCGCGATTAAAATCCGGATTGCGCAGTTAATTTCTTTATGTTTAAAATATATTCGGGTGGAGGGGTTGCAATGGTATTAGCTAAAAACCGCGACAGAGAAGCAATCAGTAGATCAGCACCTCTGTCCAAATGGCCCCTATTCAAAACATCTTGTCTTGATGAGGCCCGCGAAAAAGTTGCGCGGGTTTATTGTGATCACCGCTTGAATATGGTTGGTAAAGGCCAGTTCAGGGCCCGTCAGAACCGCCTTGCCGGAAGCGCTGTATCCATCAATTTTTTGGAGTACGGTACCAAGGCCCATATTGCTCCCGGGGACCTTGGATCATTTTACCTGTTCCAATTTCCGCTACGAGGCAATGCTTCCATCTGCAATGGATCTAATCACCATGAAATCGGCGGGGGAACAGGCAGCACGCTGAATCCGGATTGCGACACGCGAATGATCTGGGATGAAAAATGCGCGCAGCTGATGCTTCAGGTGGATCGCCGCACTCTAGAGCACCAAGCGCGTGCATTTTTTGGCCTTCCAGAGGAGCGCCACATTCGCTTCTCCGGCCCCACCGATCTCCTCAAGGGTATGGGGCACGCATTTATTAACCTGCTGAACTACGTCATTCACGAAGCAAGCTGCGGAAATGTGATGATTGGTTGCGACAGCGTTATAAGCCGACAGCTGGAGCAAACACTTATCCTGGGGCTGCTGGAAACGCATCCTCACAACCTGAAGCGAGGCGATGCCACGTCAGGTCGTTTCAATGGCCCTGCGCCCAAGATTGTGCGTCAGGCGGAAGCCTACATAGAAGCACACTTACAACAAAGCATAACCGTCGCCGATATTGCCCTGGCAACGGGCGTCAGTGTTCGAACGTTGCAATCAACGTTTCGTGCCTATCGAGACCGTTCTCCGCTGGAGGTCATCCGCGATATGAAGCTGGAGAAGGCGTGGATTGATTTAAGCAACCCAACGCCCCAAACCACAGTGACCAACACAGCCACTGCCTGGGGCTTTTTTCACCTAGGCCGCTTTGCAGAGCAATACCGTCAGAAGTTCGGCTGCACACCCAAGGAAACCCTACGCCAGTCGCTGCATCTTTGAAAGCGCTTACTCGCTTGGAATGACAGCCGTCGCCTCGATCTCAACTTTAGCGGCATCTTCGATCAAAGCTGAGACCTGGACCACCGCCATGGAGGGAAAGTGACGCCCGATCACCCGGCGATAAGCTGCACCGATCTCTTTTAGGCTGGCGAGGTACTCTGACTTGTCGGTGATGTACCATGTCAAACGCACAAGGTGTTCTGGCTCAGCGCCCGCTTCTGCAAGAACAGCGACGATATTTTGGAGCGTTTGCTCAAACTGACCTGCCAGATCAGCGTGCTCAAACTTTTGCTGTCCATTCCAGCCAACCAAGCCACCCGTATATACCGTGCGACCTTCCGCAAGCATGCCGTTCGCATAGCCCTTAGCGGGCACCCAGCCTTCTGGATTCAAAAATTTATGAGGGGATGTCATTTACTAGTTCTTTTCGTTGATTTGAATAATAGCGTGCAAAGCCAGCGCGAATGCGCGCAGGCCAGAGGGCTTCACCCAACTTGCAGGGTAAAGGCAAAGCCGCTCATATGCGACCTTCCCTCGCAATCACCACGTTTCCCGGAAGGCTCACGCCATCTCTCTTGCTCGCTCAGCAAGGACGTCCGCCTGACGGCGCCCACCTTCGTACGGGGCTGGCCACTGCTGCTCCGTATCCCCCAGCTCAACAGCGGCGTGGAGCGTCCAATATGGGTTAGCAAGGTGCGGTCGTGCCAGAAGGACGAGATCCGCCCGACCAGCCATCAAGATTGAGTTTACGTGATCTGCTTCATAGATATTTCCAGCAACCAGCGTCGGCACATCCAAGTCATTGCGGACTTGGTCAGAAAACGGAACCTGGAACATACGTCCGTAGGTCGGTTTTTCTTCTTTAGACGTTTGCCCGGACGACACATTGATTGCATCAGCACCGGCATCTTTAAATAGCCGCGCGATTTCAACAGCATCTTCTGGGTTGACGCCTGCCTCCCCCATCCAGTCATGGGCGGAAATTCGAACCGTCATCGGCTTTTCTTCCGGCCACGCAGAGCGCATCGCGTTAAAGACCTCAAGAGGGAAACGCATCCGGTTATCGACGGTCCCACCGTACTCATCATCACGAGTGTTGGTGACAGGCGAAATGAAAGAGGCCAGCAAATAACCATGAGCGGCGTGCATTTCAATCATATCGAAGCCGGCTTTGTCAGCTGCTTTTGCCGATGCAACAAACTGCTCGCGCACCAAGTCCATATCTGCCCGGTCCATCGCTTTAGGCATTTGGTTGCCATCTTGAAGCACAATAGCGGATGCGGAGATAAGTGGCCAATTGCCTTCTTCGAGCGGTTGATCAATGCCATCCCAACCCCGTCGTGTGGACCCTTTACGACCAGCATGACCGATCTGCGCGCACGTCTTTGCAGGGGTTTCTTCGTGCACGAATTCGTTCAGGTCAGCCCAAAATGCAGTTTGCTCCGAGGTATAAATTCCTGGGCAGCCCGGTGTGATGCGACCTTGTGCACTCACACAAAGCATCTCTGTAAATACCAGCCCAGCCCCACCTTTTGCACGTTCGCCATAATGGGTTAAATGCCAATTGTTCGGCATGCCGTCTTTGGCTTTGTACTGCGCCATGGGTGAAACAACGATGCGATTTGCAAGCTCCATATCGCGTAGCTTGTAAGGCACAAACATCGGACGCCGTGTACTATTACTTCCCGATGAGCTTTGGAACCAAGCCTCCGCACTCGCCAACCACTCAGGATCCCTCAACCGCAAGTTTTCGTGACTGATGCGCTGCGAGCGAGTCAGCAATGAGTAATTGAACTGCATCATGCCGAGCCCTAAATAGCGCTCAACTTCTTCGAACCATTGAGTTGAGTTTCTCGCAGCGGACGTAACGCGGATCACCTCGAGCTTTCGCTCCTCCTGATAAGTCGTAAGAGCTTCAGGTAATGGCTTATTCTGGTGCAATTGGTCAGCCAACGCGATCGCGCTTTCCATGCCCAGCTTAGAACCTGAACCAATGGAGAAATGCGCAGTTGCGGAGGCATCACCCAGCAGCACGACATTGTCGAAATACCAATTTTCGCAGGTCACTCTTGGAAAGCGTATCCAAGCCGATCCACGCACATGGTTTGCGTTGGTCATGAGCGCATGGCTACCCAGGTGCTTTGCAAAAATTCTCTCACACAAAGCAATACTGTCTTGCTGGCTCAACGTGTCAAAGCCAAAGCGCTCATAAACTTCTGGCCCACACTCAACGATGAACGTCGCATGCTCTTCATCAAACTGGTAGGCGTGCGCCCAGATCCAGCCGTGCTCGGTTTTCTCAAAGATGAATGTAAATGCATCGTCGAACTTCTGCCGGGTGCCAAGCCAGACAAAGTGATTCCGGCGCAAATCTATTTCAGGTTTAAACTGCTCTGTATAAAGACTACGGGTGCGGGAATTCAAACCATCTGAGGCAACAAGGAGGTCATTCGTATCTTTCAGTTCCTGAATGCGAGCATCATCAATATCTGCCTCAAATTCAATCTTCACACCCAAGTCCCGGGCACGCTCTTGCAGCAACAAAAGCAAACGCTTGCGCCCAATACCGCAAAAACCATGGCCACCAGATGTCATAGTTTCTTCGCCACGTACCGTTTTAACATCATCCCAATAAGCGAAGTTATCACGGATCATCTTTTCGCTAATAAGGTCGTTTTCACCAAAATTACTAATGGTTTCATCAGAGAGCACGACACCCCACCCGAAGGTATCATCAAATTTATTGCGTTCATAAACGGTGATGTCATGATCCGCGTCGCGCAGCTTCATTGAAATTGCGAAATAGAGGCCCGAAGGCCCGCCGCCTAACACTGCGATTTTCATGTGCGTCTCCAACTCAAATAACTTTAAGCTTAAAATATATTCAATTTCATGAATGTCAATATGATAAAATGCACCTTAATAAGCGCGGTGTTTTATAAGCACTTCAATAGAAGAAACTTTAATTTATATTTCATATATGAATTAATAAGCCGCCATAAGACAAATGATTTTTGTCAGGGCACAGACAACACAAAGTCTATTTTTCTCAGTGGAAGGCTATCTACTTATCGCTCGTCGATATGTGGTGATGGAGAACTACTAACGACAGGTGCTATGTACGATGTGCCTCATTAAAACACACCAAGCGAAGCTAGCCTGCGACCTGCCTTGCATGAAGGTAAGTTTCAAAAAAAAGGTGCGGTCACCCGCACCTAAGTCTTCGTAGATATCGATGGCCCAAGCCGAGCCAAAAACAGCCAACCATCAGGGCTAGCCTACATATGTTGCCTAGCAAATACGCTAAGCAACGAACATCAGGTACAGGCCAAACAGTGCAGTCGCAGCACCAAGCCCGCGCAGGATCATTCGACCACTGTTCCATTCTGTGAGGGAACCAAGACCCAACCCGGCCAATCCAAGAGCAAAAGTGGAAACAGAGAACCCAGCGGCGTAAATCAGCAAACTGCCTGCACTAGCCTCATTCGCATGCGCAGCTCCATGGAAAACGGCAAACACACCTACAATCAGCGCACCAACCACAACTGGAAGCCTAAGCGCAAATGCCACCAACAAGCCAACCACGATGACAGACGCCAGAATACCGGTTTCAACAAAGGGAACGACCACCCCCAAAAACCGCGCCCAAAATGCCATAAACATGACCAGTGTGAACACCAGTGGCCAGACCAGCCGTTTCCGGTTCAACACCAGCGCAGCCCAAACGCCGACGCCGACCATTGTGAGCACATGATCCAATCCACCAAGAGGATGCCACAGACCATGAAGGAAATCCGCCTTGGCCTGCCCAGTTGTAAGCGCGGCAGCCTGCGCAGGAAAAGCAATAAGCAGTAAAACCGCAAGTAGCCCTGTTAAGCTGGCAGTCTCTCTCAATTTCATCAATCCAAATTCCAATATTGAGCGCGTGAAAGCATGCGCAGTATCCCTCGTCACTACTATGCAAAGTGACCGCATAAAGTAACGCCAAACTGACTTGTTTTCGCAGGGCTGGCAATCCAACCACACGCTTTTCAAATGATCACAGTAGATTGCCTGTAGAAAAACACTCTCATGCAATTGAAAGTTCACCCATATAGAGAGGTTCTCGTCCTGCGGCTTTCAAAACACAGAAGCACGCACAGTCGCTCAAAACACGCTTCAATACCCGAGATTGAGCTTACAAAAATCGCCCCTCCCAAAAATGGAAGAGGCGAATGAATGACCAAAACCGCAATCACTCAGGCGGCTTTACTGGAGTATCTAGATATATACTCCTAACTTTGAACCGCACCCACTTTTGCGACCCAGGTTAGGCGGGCCTAAGCTATACCGACTGCACTTTGTTGAGGAAGTCATCGATCTGCGTGCGCAAACCAATGACTTCTTCACGTACAGAGAGTGCGGTTTGGGAAACTAAATCTGAAGATTGATTGGTCTTTTGAGCAGCTTCCGCAACCTGAACCATATTGTCAGAAACATTTTGCGTTCCTGTTGCGGCTTGGTGCACGTTCTCGCTGATTTCCGCAGTTGCCGCGCCCTGCTGCTCGACGGAGGCAGCAATATTGGATGCAAACTCGTTGACCTCATGGATACTGGAGGTAATTCCGTGGATCGCTTCTACTGCATCTTTGGATGACGTTTGGATCTCGGTAATTTGCAGGGAGATCTCTTCAGTCGCCTTGGACGTTTGACTTGCCAGTTCCTTTACCTCAGTGGCAACAACGGCAAAGCCCTTACCCATTTCACCTGCACGCGCAGCTTCAATGGTGGCATTGAGAGCAAGCAAGTTGGTTTGCTCAGCGATGTCCTGAATTAGGTTGACGACCTCCCCAATGCGCTGAGCAGTTCCGTCCAGATCCATCACCTTCACATTCGTTGCTTGTGCCGCAACATTGGTTTGAGTGATCACCTTGTTTGTTCGTGCAATCTGTTGTGCAATCTGCTCAATGGACGTGGAGAGTTCCTCAGAGGCAGATGCTACCGTTTGCACGTTTGCTGTTGCTTGTTCAGATGCAGCCGTGGTTGCCGTGGTCTGTAGGTTTGTCGCCTCTGCGATCTCAGCTAGCTCTTTAGAGGTATTATCCAATTCGTCGAACCGGTTATGGATGATGCTCAGCGTTCTCTCTGCAGTTTCGGAAAACGCTTCAATCAATCGCGTGGTTTCCTGTTGGCGGCTCAATTCACGCTCATGTTCCTTCTCTGATTCACTTTGCAAAGCTTGCCGCTCTGAAACAGCAGATACAAACACCTTAAGAGCATTGGCGACCTGTCCAATCTCATCAGTGCGTTTTGTATAAGGCACATCGTCAGATACATCGCCTTTAGCCAATGCCTGCATTCTACCTGTAAGGGTCACGATAGGCCTAGCAATGGAGTTACTGATAAACCAGAGAACCAGACAGCCTAGCAAGCCAGAGACGAATGCTGCAACAAACGCCATATCGCGCGTATACCTTGCACCCGCACCAATCTCATCAGTCGTTACGGACATTCCCGCAAACCAGTACTGATCTGTTATACCTAGCTGAAATCTTTCAAGAATGTACATCCGATCGTCAAGAACCTGAATATTGAACTCATCGCGAACACCATTCATAACCCTTTCAAAATCCGGTCCCACCTTCTCAGCAAGCCTTGACTGGTCTTTGTTGCTCACCCACAGCCCGGTCTCGCTCACAACTGCGAGTTGGCCTGTTTCATAAAAGTTGGCGGCACTCATTTTTTGCTGAAGTTTATCAAAGTCGATATCGACAACAACAACACCAACACCTTGTCCCTGCATATTCATAATTGGCGTTAAAACTGACGCAGAAAGTATAGTGGTTCCTTCAACATCAAAGGTGTAAGGCTCTGTCACATATTGACATTTTTCATGCAGGGCCCGTTTCATTCTGAGCTGGACATCTTTTCTTCCAATCTCAGCAGCCAGAAAGCTAATGGTCCCGTTCTCAAAGTAATAGTAGGGAACAAACTGGCCAGTCTTAGAAGACTGAGCCCTCCCGATAAAGTCGCTGTCCAAACCTACGAGGTCAGGTTCCAGAAACACAGCGATACCCAATATATCCACGGAACCACTCAATGCCGCGCGGGTCATCTGCCCAAGGTTATCGCGAGTAGCCTCGCCGCTGATGATCTGCTCACCAATCGTATTGGCGAGCGTTGTAGAGATGACCTGAGGTTCTTTGAGAAGGTTTTGCGCCGTCACAGATAAACCGGAAGCGACCGACATGAACAGTTTGCGGCTGTCTTCCTCTGAGCTTTGCATACTCAGATAAGTCCCTATAGAGATCACAAGTGTAGAGGCAACAATCAAAACCGCTGCTGATGCACTGACAATGCGGTGACTTAGTTTCATTTTTTTGCTTCGCCATACAGATATAAACAGTAAGGGTTCAGCTCGGTCGCGCTCATGAAATAAGGGTACGCGCTAGTTGTATTGACGCGCCAACCCTACAGTAAATCTATATGTAAATATTATTTATATATTAACATACACCACAGGATATACGTTCTTTAACATAGATCAAACTAGCATAACTGACATAAATATACCGACACCGAACCCATTTCTTTTATATTACTGAAACAAAACATATATCACCATTAGGGCTTACCCATAGATGTATATTTATTCCAGTTTCAAGTAAGGATTGCATGTCACTCACTAGCTGTAACTCATTGAATTTTCAGAACTCTCGTTCGATGCGAAACACAAGGGACAAACTGTTTGGGCCTATCTGTGGGTTCTCAAGAGTGCTACCTGCGGGAATAGGTACCGTACCCAACTCTGCCACTCGAAAAGCTGTCTCTATGCCAAAGCTGGCGTGGCGTACCGGCCGGTATTCAACCGTCAGATTCAGATCCCACTGTTGCAGGTCCCAAAGTGTGTATTGATTGAGCTGAGCATAAGATCCGTCGAGTGCCAGCCTGAATTGTTCAAGGTATTCCAATTGAAGCCCACCAGCAATTGACCAGCCGTAGCTCAACTCTTCAGAACCATCGGTCAGCGCAACCGCATCAAAGGCCTCGATCCCCCAATTGCTGTGCACATAATCCATAATACCCTGCGAATAAGAGACTTGCAGCGCGGTTTTAAGCAGTATCTTCCCCGCCCACATCGACGGCCAAGACACATCTATGCCCGTACCGAGCGCCCAGCCATAAAGCCCTGTTGGCGCAGAATCCAAATACCGCACCTGCGCCAGTGCTGCCATCACCTGTGCCTGACCCCAGCCGCGGGCCAACCGTGCATGTGCTACAAAACTGGGGAGCTTTACACCGCCATAGTTCTCCAAGAACCCATCCGTATCGCGGTATTCGCCGAAAAACAGATTGGCCTGCCGGAATGTTCTGTCCTCTACCGCCGCAGCAAAACTAGAGCCGTTTGACATCGTGTAAGTATAACCAGCGAGCCACAATCTCTGATCTGCATAAGCCACATTGGAGGTTGCGCCATAAGAGTAGCCAGTCCAGAAATCGTAGAAGGAGTGCAAGATTCCAGCTTCAACGCCTGCTAGTTGTATAAAGGCATACCGCAAGCGCTGGGTTACTCGGTCTTGGTTAAATACGGGTGTTTGGGCTGTCTCAGAGGTCGTTCTCAGCTCCATATATGTGCGCATGATCCCGAACTCTGTCATGTTGCGAGCATCAAAACGAAAATAGGCGCGGACCCGTGCTAAAACCCCGTTTTGAGACCTATCAGACCAGTCACTTGGGGCCGCGGAAAAATCCTCAAAGCGTAAATCTGCCCGTACCTTGGCCTCTATGCTCAAACAAACATCTGTACCTGGCAGGACAAAAAAGTCGTCGGTGTATCCTCCGCAAACTTGCATAAACTCAACCGGTTCGGCAACCAGTTGAGGCTCTTGGGCGACACAAAGGCGCGTGCTTGTTATCAGCAATAAACCAGCGGTGAGCGCGCGCCTCATTCCCCCTCCGGTACTTGGCGTGTTCCGCTGAAGACTGGCAACTCACATCAGCTCTGCCCTGCAGTATACCAAGGTCGGAGCGGGTTCAAACCACGCTGTTACCCTAAGATACAGGGGAGAGATCGGTCCGCTGGACGCCCCTGCCCCGCCTAGAAAAAGAGACGTTAAACCTCTTGGCTCAGGCGCAATTCGCTGCTTGCGCTCTTCTCACGAATTGGAGGAAAGTTGGGTGGCGACAAAATCGCACCACCCGAAAAGCATTCAAAATCATAAGCTTGTGCTTATGCAGGAACCCTTTCCATTTTTGCGTTGCTATGTGCTTTTGTTAGCGTTGAAATGCGTTTTTCGCGCAATTTGAGCGCTTTTTCTGCATTTCCTGCTCTTACATGCCCAAAGCCACGCACTTTTAGCGGCCAGCTGAGAAGGTCATCGACTACCTTCTCATCCGCAACCCGCAAATGCGCGCAGGCCAGATCCATGTCTAGCTCATATGATGAACGTAATTCAAAAGCCAACGCACGTTCCTCATTATTGCGAAACGGATCAAGAACCGTTCCACGAAGCCCACGAAGGCTCGAAAGCACGATGAACAGTCTCATCATCCAGGGGCCAAATTCAGTTTTGACCGGTTGACCGGTTACGCGGTCCTTCTTCGCAAACGGCCCACCTCCTATATGGAAGCGAACGCCCAGATCACCTTCAAAGCTATCTTCTAGGCTCTGCTTAAACGATGGGTGAGAGAACAGGCGAGCGACTTCAAACTCATCTTTATGTGCCAGCAGGCGGAAATACTGAGTGGCCGCAGTGCGCAGAACCTGATCACCCGCGCCTGCTTTTTTAAGGGCAACCAGCTTTTGCCGGTAGAGCTTGCCAAGGCTGGTCCCCTGATAGTCCTTGAGTCGCTTCACCCTATCTTCAATCAGTTCTTCCAATAGCAATGGACGGTCCAGTTTGTGCACCTGTGCAAGTGGTGCGCGGGCACTAGCAACGCGTTCTGGGTCCAGCACCATAAGGCGGCCCCAGTTCAAGGCTTCAAAGTTTTTCTCTCGCGCAACACCGTTCAGTTCAATCGCATGGCGGATGGAACCAAGCGTCACTGGCACCAAACCACTTTGCCATGCAACGCCCAGCAACATCATGTTGGCCATCACGGCATCGCCGCACAGGTCCTTGGCGGCTTGTGTGGTATCAAACAGAGCCAACCGATCTCCAACGGCCTCGTGCAACCGCGCCTTCAAGTTGGGAGCATTGATCTGCCAGTCAGGATTTCTGGAAAATTCTGCCGTTGGCACTTCTTCAGAGTTCACCACCACCTGCGCGGAGCCGGAGCGCAAGGTAGTCAGCGTTTCGTCCCCTGCTGTCACCACCAGATCGCAGCCGATCACCACATCCGCTTCACCCACCGCAAGCCGCGCGCTTTGCAAGTTGTCAGCAGTGTTGGCAATGCGCATATGGGTTGTCACTGCACCGTATTTTTGTGCCAGCCCCGTCAGGTCCAGCGTAGAAACGCGGCGACCATCCAGGTGCGCAGCCATAGAAAGAATAGCGCCGATGGTAACGACACCTGTTCCACCAATACCCGTTACCAATAGACCGGTTGAGCCGTTAATTGCAGGTAGCTCAGGCTCTTCCAGCACCTCATGCGCAACGGAATCAATTTTCCGTTCTGCTGGTGCAAGTGCCTTTTTGGGTTCGGCACCATGAATGGTTACAAAGCTGGGACAAAAACCCTCAACGCAAGAAAAATCTTTGTTGCAGCTGGATTGATTGATCTGGCGTTTGCGGCCCAACGGCGTTTCCAATGGCTCGATGGAAAGACAACCAGACTTCTCGCCACAGTCCCCGCATCCCTCACAAATCTCGGGGTGAATGAAGGTGCGAACCTTCGGGTCTTCCCACTTGCCGCGCTTGCGCAAGCGGCGGCGTTCTGTGGCGCAGGCCTGATCATAAATCAGCACGCTCACGCCTTCCATATCCCTTAGGTCGCGCTGTACGGCTTCCAACTCACGGCGATGATGCACTTCAATTCCCGCTGGAACATCCTGCGCGGTCACACGTTCTACATCTTCTGTAACGATCACGACCTTGCTGGCGCCTTCGTTCAGCACGGCTGTTACAAGCTGAGGAACCGATTGTTCACCATCGACCGGCTGTCCACCGGTCATGGAAACAAAACCGTTTACCAGCAGTTTGTAGGTCATGGTTGTTTTGGCAGCAACGGCCTGACGAATGGCCAGAAAGCCAGAGTGAAAATAAGTGCCATCGCCCATATTGGCGAACACGTGCGGCTCATCTGTAAACGGCGCCTGCCCAACCCAGTGCATGCCCTCTCCGCCCATCTGAGACGGAGCTTTGGTGTTCACCGGGTCATTTAAATACGCAATGGTATGACAGCCAATACCCGCCAGCGCGCGGCTTCCATCTGGTAACTTGGTGGAGGTGTTGTGCGGACATCCAGAACAAAACGAAGGACGTCGCACAGGCCCCGGCTTGATCTTGATAGCCTGCGGAACTTTTTCCTTAAGGACATCATCTTCAAAAAACTCTGCGAGCGCTGCTGCCACCTGATTGGCGGACAGAACTCCGGATCTGGCGAGCAAGCCTTTGCCAATGACCTTTGGCGTCAGCCCCGCATCGAAGAGGATAGACTTGAGTTGCTCTTCCACCAGCGGACGTTTTTCTTCAATCACAAGGATCTTATCGACACCCTTAGAAAATTCCTTGATGATCTCAGGATCGAGCGGCCAAACCATGCCCACTTTGAGGATACGTATACCGCGCTTTTCAGCGTCCAGCGCGCTCATGCCCAACTCATTCATCGCCTGTCGCAGATCGGAGTAGGCCTTGCCAACTCCAATAATGCCAATGCTTGCCTCGTGAGCTTCATGCGTGATTGTGTTGATGTTGTTGGCCTGCGCAAAAGCAAGCGCGCGCGGTATCTTTTCCTCCAGCAGCCGTTTTTCCTGCATCACCGGCATATCAATTTCGCGAATCCAGACACCGCCCGGAGGCGCTTTAAGGTCTGGTTCCACTACGGTAACACGATCCAGATCCACCTCAACGCTAGAGGCACTCTCCACCACATCGGTGACCAGCTTCAGGCCAACCCAGCAACCGCTGTAGCGGCTCATTTCCACCCCCAGCACGCCGTAATCCAAAATATCCTGCGGGTTGGCCGGGTAAAGCACAGGTATGCCGGAGGCGATCAATGCATGGTCAGACTGGCCTGCGACCGTAGAAGACTTCGCTGCATGGTCGTCTCCGCACAACGCCACCACACCGCCCTTTGGGTGGGTGCCGGCAAAGTTGGCATGACGGAAGGCATCCCCTGAGCGATCTACACCAGGCGTTTTGCCATACCAGAAGCCAACAACGCCATCCTTGTTGCGCATCTTCATATTGCCGACGTGCTGAGACCCCCAGATGGCGGTGGCGGCTAGATCCTCATTCACTCCCGGCTGAAAAACGATGCTGTGCTTATCCAAATGCAGCTGAGCACGCCACAACTCCATATCATAACGGCCAAGGGGAGAACCGCGATAACCAGAGATAAACGCGCCGGTGTTTAGCCCCGCCAACTCATCGCGCATCCGCTGCTGTAACGGCAAACGCACAAGCGCCTGATTACCTGTTAAAAATACGACACCACTGGTCTGGGTATACTTGTCATCCAAAGACGGCGCGTTGTGGCTTTTGGAAGGGGAGCTTCCAACGCTGTTCTCTTTTGAAACCATCAAGTCACTCTCATAAAATATCTGGCGTGCCGTTTTGCGGCTGGAATTATTTGCGATGGGCAATGCCGAACACCCTCGGCTTTAAAACGTGGCTTAATAGCCGCCCGCAATACTACGTAGAGAGCATACTGCCTGAAATATCTCTGGCTGTACAATAATCCCTATGATTACAAAGCATAATCTTGAGGACCAGCCTTTGACCTGTCGGTAGAGACGTTTTTTGAAGAAGCCACTTCGGAAGTGACCTGCTCCCCATAACTTCCTCCATTTTGTGATAGGATTCTACCTAACATTGAGGTGGGATATGAAGCGTTCGCGTTTTACGGAAGAGCAGATCATCAGCATGATCAAGGAACAGGAAAGTGGTGTTCCAACAGCAGAAGTTTGTCGCAGACATGGAATCAGCACAGC
>NZ_FOFM01000032.1 GCF_900110875.1 Pseudovibrio axinellae
TTTCTGGCGACCTTCTCCGGCCTGCGCAATCTCTTCGTTCCATCTCACCACCAACGGTCCGCAATCAACATTTACCTCCACCGCATCAACGCTTTCTCACAATGGAAACAAGCCGCTATGCTTGACGCCTAAAATGCGTCTGGAGAAAACTATTGCGGCCAATTTCAGGTTAAGTTGATAGCGCCAATCCTTATGGCCGATTTGAGCTTGATCTGGAACAGCGCATAGACATTGAAAGTAAGCTGGCTGCATGACTAGGTGATATTTTGAGTGTACCCATAAAGACGACACCGGTGAACACTAAATAGGCTCGGTATGCTGTTCATTTTGGGTTTGATCTGTGTTATTGAACAAAAATGGCAAGTAACACACCCAAAATGAACAGATCTACGTCCCGCATTGGATATGCGCGCACCTCTACCACTGATCAGAATCTGGAAGCGCAAATTCTCGCGCTGGAAGCAGCTGGGTGTCATCTGATCCGCACCGAGCAACGAAGCGGCGGTTCTCTCAAGGATCGTGTTGAGTTGCAAACAATCTTGGACTTCATTCATCCCGGCGAAACTCTGGTGGTTACACGTATTGACCGACTTGCCAGGTCTATGCATGACCTACAGATCATCGTGCAGTGGCTGCGAGACAAGGGGGCTAATCTTTATGCAACCGAGCAGCCCGTGGATACCTCAACGGCTGCTGGCAAAGCCTTTTTCGATATGCTGGGTGTCTTTGCAGAGTTTGAGACCAATCTGCGGCGAGAGCGTCAAGCAGAGGGGATTGCGGCAGCAAAGACAAGGGGTGTTTATAAAGGCCGTCCGCCACAGATCGATAAAAAGAAAATTGAAATGCGGATTGCTGCTGGCCAGAGTCCAACCGAAATTGCCCGAGAGCTCGGCGTCTCTCGAGGAACAGTTTACAAGGTAAAGAACCGATGACCAGCCAACGTGAAAAACACGTGCGCATCACACCCCGCCTGAGCGAAACCCTTGAGCAGGAAATGCTGAAAGCCTGTCGTAAAATTGCTGAAACTCATGGGCTGGAAGTTGAGCAAGGCGGGAAGCGTCTCAAGTCCAGAGGCGATGCTTTTGAAATGGCGCTGCGGGTAAAGGTTCCGGTAGCAGAGGGCCAGGATGAGGATTTAGACAAAGAACTCTTTGAACTTCTGTGTTCAAGATATGGTTTGAAGAAAGAAAACTACGACCAAATATTTAGCGATGGCGAAGAACACTTCCGCATTACTGGCCTTGATACAAGACGACCCAAATACCCAATCACAGCAGCACGGATCTCTGATGGGAGGTCGTTCAAGTTCTCGCCCGAGCAGGTCCGCGTGCTGCTTCAGTCAACCACCAAAGTTCCCTGATTGTTCTTCAAGATGGCCAAATATGCAGCTATGTGCCCATAGGGCCTTCAAGCAGGTGATCGGGAACAAACTCAGATCTCGAACGTTGAAAAATCAAAGGACAGAAGCGGAAATTGGCGTTGCTGTTCTCAACAAAATGACATCCTTCGGACGCCTCGCGTTCGAAAGGGTTTCATGACGACCAAATTTATGGGCTTGGGTAAATTCTGAGCAAAGTTCGTTTTGGAGGAGGCCAGAACGAAGCCTTGTTCTATGATGATAAACTTGGGCTTCGGCCGGAAATTCTGGTCAATAGATAAATTATCTGGCACCTTTTGTGGGTGCTAACTTTGTTGCGGCGAACTCTGCAACGCCTTCTGTTGTTCCATCTGTGAAGCTTGCAACGGTAATTGGGTCTTTTGTATCTGGAAAGTGATAGACAGCATTGACGCTGAAAGGGCCGCCGCCGGAATGACCAAATAAGCGACCAACTCCATCGACCGATCCAGCCATGAGGCCCACTGCATACCCGCAGTCTGCCCAGGGTCGGCCGGCGAGTGGACCGCCAAGTGGCTTAGTTTCCAGCATCTGGGCAAGCGTGTCAGCACACAGCAGCTCACCCGCAAATAGGCTGTGAAGGAGCCTTGCCGCATCACCTGCTGTGCCAAACAGACAGCCATGATACACCCACAACGGGTCATACCTTGCCACGCTCTTCCAATGCAGGCCTTCAAACTGTTCCCGGGTTTGAGCCAATTCAACGCTATCCAACCCTAAGGGTTTGCAAACCGTCTCTGAAATAACGTCACCAAGCGACTGGCCCGTGATCGCCTCGATTTGTTCTCGTACAAACATGTAGCCGATATTTGAGTAGGACCAGCCTTGCGCAGGCTCAAAGAGCATTCCATCAGCAAGCGCCACGCCCAACATTTTTTCGCGAGACCAAGGCACCTCATTGGCACTCACCGCCTGACCATATTCTGGAAGATGGCAGTAGTCCGGCAAGCCGGTAGTATGGGTGAGCAGTTGACGAAGTGTATGTGGGTTGCCGGCTATTGGCACATCTAATTCAGTGGCACCGGCATCTCGCAACTTCAACGCACAAATAGCAATAACCGTTTTAGTGAAGCTCCAATACGGAAAAAGGGCTTCACCAGAACCGGTGCTTCCTTCGGTTCCCGATGATGTAATCCAATGGGAGTGAATTTCTTGCGTGTCCATGTTTGGCCTGTCCATACGATCAGCCTCGAAGCCAATTTGGGCCCTTGGCTATGGATCTAGTATACTCAAAAAGCTTCCCGTGGAAGATCGCGTGTTGCAATCAAAACGCAACTCTCTTTTCTGGTAGGTAGCTCCTAGAGCTATCTTACTCCCTGTGCAAAATGGCTACCAAAATTTCGGCGAAAGCTAAGGTCATAACGTCTCTTTGAAGTTTTGGCCTTGTAAACGCTATCAACGTTTAAAATTCCTATTCCTCGCAAACCAACGCAAATAACAACGCAACCATGAGATTCGGGTGGCAAACCAAGCTATCTATCTGAATTAATTACATATTTCGTCAAGAGGGTGCACGCGTGCACCCCTGGAGCTGTAAAATTGCACGCGTTCAAGACGTTTGAGCCAGACCGAACAGCGATTTATGCAGCGCCAACTCGCCATCCATCGCCCGATCAACGCAAGCACGGAAATATCCACCTAGGCTGGAGATCAACAACGGATCTCGCAGGGCTTTTTCGGCCGTTGTTGCCAGCACAGCCGCCGCGATGTAGCGCCCTACCCTGCCCTCTGCTTGCTGCCAGGCTGACGGTGATAAACCAATGAGCAACGAGATATCCCCGCTGCTGCTGATTAGATCGGACCAGCTGTTAAACTCAAACCCTAGGGCTTCCTGCAGGTTGACCAACGCGGTTTTCAAAAGCCCAAGAGAGATATTCTCCAAAGGTGCATCTGCTGGATGTTTTGTTGAGCTGGCAGTGATTTTGCTTTTTTGCTTTTCGTCAAAAGCTTTTTTGATCCCGGCTTTGTCGGGATCCGAATGATTTAAGTGATCAGTGTGAGCTGATCGCCGCGTTATATTACTAGTTTCTTGAGTTAGAGGGTTTGTATTATTATAGGGGGCGTCATGAGTGTCACCCGCGCAGGTCATTTCCTTATCAAAAGAAGAGTTAGTTTCCCCTTCAGCGTTGTCTTGTGCAAACAGCGCAATGGCCATTTCATAAAGCCCTTGCAAAATCTCTGCCCGATGAAGCGTGTTCATTGGCTTCTCAGCCAGCATCTCAAGCGCCTGATCAACCTCTGAAAAATCAACATTCTCTTTTGCGGCCAGAATGGACATATCCTCTAAGGCCCGCAGCAAACGGCTTACTGTCCGGCGGGCATCTTTTTCTTGCTTCAGGCGCCGCGCAAAAGCATCCCCAAGTTCTTTCAGTTCATGAACACGCTGCCGCGCTGGCGAGAAGTCAAAGCCAAATCCACGTTCAATCTCGCCGCGCTTGCCATGGCGATATTCACCGCGGTGAATATAACGCCGCCCGGTTGGGCTGTCGCGGTACGCCATAACACCCGCTTCCACCAATCGCTTAAGACAGCGCATGACAGTGCGTTTTGAGCGGCACACATATTCAGCCAGCTTTTCATTTGAAATCGCCACAAGCGGTCGGCGGTTTGGTTGCCAGTCGTCGGCGCCGGTTAATCCGATAAGAATATCAAGGATATGGTAGCAGGTTCCGTCAATGCCCAGGGCAGGGGCCGCCTTCTTCAACGCCATCGCCACTTCCGCTTTGCTCGTCTCCACAATATCATTGGCAAGCGCCAAGTGCTGCGCCTTCATCATGGCCGGTGTGAGTTTCCGGAACGAGGCGACCGATCCTAAACTTTGCATAGCAGAACCCCTTCACGCCACCAGATTGATAGCGCGTTTTAAACGCACGAGGATACTCGTGCTCCACATTAATCCGGCAAAACAGAGGGCAGGACGCAGAAAACCATTCCGCCTAACAGGTCAGGCGATTGCTTTTTGCGACAAGGGGAAGTACGGTGAATGTGTTGTTACGGTACTTCAGAGTTGCCACTCTGATTGCCTATTTGAATTCTGGCTCTGCAGATTGCCGTCTGCGGAGCCGTTTTCTTGAAGCGCCCTAGGTCATTGCGCTTTCCTCCGCTTTGTCCTGGCGCTGTGTCTCTTCACGCTTAAACTCTTCAAGTAGCGTTTCCATTTTAGTACTCAAAAACTGCGAGAATGCCGCGGCCTGAATTTCATCGGGCCAGACAATCTTAAATGTACGTGCGCCGCGTGTTTCCACGAGCGGCTTGCCATCTTCAGTGCTCAGGACAACCGCTTTGGTATTGGTGCCCTTGGTTCGCGAGCTTACCGCACTTGCAGCAGAGGAGGATAACTTTCCATCCACGACCTCAAGAGCAACAGCTGAATCGTGTAACCAGGCGAACCGATCGGCACTTGCCATGCCCTCCCACTTGCCTGCACTTTTGAGACCCACCATGCTTTTGCGCAGTCGCTCCGCCGCGCCGCTCACCTCACAGGTTTTCGCCACAGCTTCCCATTTAACCCGGCCAATGCCGGGTGCAGAGCCAACAGATTCAATAAGATCGTTGGGGACACGGCGAATAATGCTGGTGAGTTTTGAGACGCGGGTTTTATCACCAGCGCCAACGGCAGCGGCCACAACCTCACGGGTAAACGTTTTGCTGAGCTGGGCGGCGAAGAAGCATTGCTGAATATAGGTCAGGTTTTTGCGTTCTTCGTTTTCCTTACCCTGAGCGATAACAAGTTGCTCATCGCTCATCTCTTCAACAACGGCTCGCACCGCAATATCAAGCTTTTGGCAGGCTTTCACACGGCGATGGCCATAGGCGATCTGGTAGTAGCCGTCGCGATCCGGGTGAGGGCGCACCAGCACGGGAACCTGTTGCCCGTTTTGGCGGATACTGTCGACCAGACTACCCAGCTCTTCATCCACCAGCTCAAACGCACGGTCCATCGCCAAAGACGGCAGCAGCAGTTTGGCATCCAAATTCTTGATAACCAGGCTTGGATCAACCGCATCGGTGCGCTGCTCGGTCAGCGAATGCAGCGCTGCGCCCAAACGGCCAACAGCACTTTGCTCACGCGGTTTTGCGCGAACCTCAGCTGGATCAGCCTCAGGAATGCGAGCAGCACCGGCATTGTTGCCGGTCATAATCGCACTAAGCTTGCTTTTGTTTTTCTTACGCTTGTCGTTCATGAGCGGCCCCAATAGGTTTTGAGGATCTGTTCCATTTCCTCATTGACTTTATTGAGTGAATCCAACGCCCTGTCATAGGTTTTACCATTGAAGTTAGACCGGTCTGCCTCATACAACGTTTGCTGTACGTTGCCAGCCTCGGCAATGGCGGAGCTGCGCAACATGGTGCTGGTGAACACGTTTTGCAGCTGACTGCGCAGCATGGTCACAACATCCGTTTCAGGACGGCTGGTGTTGTCGTGGCGGGTAATCAGGTATTGCAAGGTCTTGGGCACCAGATATTCCGGCCCCAGCTGCTTAGCGACCGTGCTTTCAAAGAACTCGTTATGCGCGATAGACGTCGCCAGGTACTGCGCCATGGATTCACAATCGATCCATTGCGGGTGAATTGTCACCAACAAATGGTCGGCTGCAAATGAGGCGGCGTTGGACAGGTAGCCCAAGCTTGGCGGGGTATCGCAGATGATCACATCATAATCCGCTTCCACATCTTCAAACGCCAATTGCAGCCGTGTGAAGTAAAGCTTGCGCTGCAAACAATCAGAAAGCGCTGCGTGTTCGCGGTTAAGCTCCTCTTCCAACTCGCGCAAACGCGTGTTGGAGATGCCCTTTTGCTTGCGTTCATCTTCAATGTCCGCGATGCGGTTGCGAATGCCCGGCTCTTCCTGCCCCGCCAATGTAGCGTAGTGCGGCGCAAAGAACTCCCATTCTGTCAAAAACGGGCTACCGACAGCCAAATCAAGATTGGCAAAGTACGTTTTTTGAACCACATCGCTCAAGGAGGCCGGCTCGTTGTAGCGGATGGCCGCAAACAAGGACTCATCTTCAGGCACCAGCTCTGGCACCACGCCCAACATAGAAGAGGCCGAGCCCTGCGGGTCCAGATCCACTAGCAAAACACGGTAGCCTTGCAACGCCAGATACTCCGCCAGATGCACCGAGGTACAGGTTTTGGCAGAACCGCCTTTAAAGTTAGAGCAAGCAATGATTTGCAGCTCTTCATCGCCCTTGCGGCGCGGATCATAAAACGTTGCTTTGGCTGTATCATCGCCCGCTTTTTCGGCTAGATAGGCGCGGATTTGATTCATTTGCTCCAGCGCATAATGGCGGCGCTCACCGCGGCCGACTTTCTCAATCTGCAGCCCCATCTCATCAGCAGACAGCGCCAGATAACGCGGTGTGATACCCAAGTAAGCCGCCGCTTCAGAAGCTGGAAACTTGCGCAGGACTTTATCAGCTGTAGGCGGAAACTGAGACTGCGCCAAGGCCGCCAATGTGCTAGACAGCGCCTTGTGGTCCGCTTTCATCTGAGCCAGCATCGTGCCGCGCTCCAGGGTCTCAATATCCATTTCCTAGTTCACCCAAACTTTTAAATTAAACAGGAATTCATCAAATATTCTGCAGTTCGCATACCGATGTCAACGACTGGTTGGTTAACGAACACTTAACGTACATATCCGAGTACCTTCCCAAACGCTATAAATCAGTTTAACCTATTGTTTTTATTGCAGTTAATCGAAACTTATCAGAACATACCCGGGCTGAAACATCCTGGAAATTAAAAATGGATAACATTTCGCATGAAGCGATTCTTTAAACTTACGGCGCAAAGCAACGCTTCTTGAAGAGAAAAGCTGATTCTAGAACGCATTCCAATACACCCTGATCGGGATATTTTTCTCGTCTAATCGACGCTCGTCAGATAATTTCATCCCGCTCGGGATCTTTTCTTCCTTCAGTAACTCTCTTATGGTAAAAGCATCCCGAAAGGGACGATAATGGCAGATGTTTCAGATATCAATGCGCTTGGACAGGTGATCCGGCGAGCGCGCAAACAGCAAAACCTGACTCAGGAGCAACTGGCAGCCCTTTCTGGCGTCGGCCCTCGTTTCTTGCGTGAGCTGGAACACGGTAAGGAAACCAGTCGCATCGGTTTGGTTTTTGCCGTCCTTAGTACACTTGGCCTCAGCGTACAGATCACAGGCAGGGGAGGGGACACATGAGCCGTATATTAGACGTGTACCTTCACGAATCTTTGGCGGGAACTTTGGAGCAAAGCCCGGAAGGAACTTTGCACTTCACCTATGATCTCAATTACTTGCAAGGGACAGGGCCAGCCATCTCTGTGAGTATGCAACTGCGTGAGCAACGCTATGATGACCCAATTGCACGCCCATTCTTCTCCGGTCTGTTGCCAGATGAACGCGCGCGCCGTCGGCTAGCTGCAGCACTTGGCGTCTCAGAACGCAACGCCTTTGGGCTGCTGGAGATCATCGGCGGCGAATGTGCCGGAGCTCTGTCACTGGTGCCTCAAGGCCAGTCTCTGCCCGAATTTTTGATTGAGGAAACGGAAGCGCTCAGCCCCCAGCAATTGGCAGAGGTGCTGCATATTCTGCGTGATCGTCCGTTATTGGGAGGAGAGCAGGGGGTTCGTCTCTCGCTTGCAGGCGCGCAAGATAAGCTGGCGGTGGCCGTTCAGGATAATCAAATCACTTTGCCGCGTGATGGACGCCCAACAACCCACATCCTCAAACCATTCATTGAAGGACTCGACGGCACCGTTGAAAATGAGCTGTTTTGCATGACACTAGCGCGCCGGTTGGGTTTCAACGTGCCAAAAGTCTCCAAAGGTGTGGCAGGGGACACCCCCTATATTCTCATCGAGCGCTACGACAGGTTACACCAGCCAGATGGGACCATTCGCAAACTTCATCAGGAAGACTTCTGCCAGGCCCTAAGCGTCGCGCCCGAGCTTAAATACGAACAAGAAGGCGGGCCCGGTGTTGAACAAGCCCACTCACTCATACAGGCGCAAACCCGCCAGCCAGCAGCTGATCGGCTCACGTTTCAGCGCATGTTGATCTACCATTACCTGGTCGGCAACGCCGATGCGCACGCTAAAAACTACGCGCTGCTTTACAATGAAGAGACACCTGATCTCGCTCCCCTTTATGATGTCATTTGCACAACAGCCTATCCGCGTCTTGCAAAAAAGATGGCGATGAAAATTGGGGGCCGCGATAAAGCCGATACGCTTCTGCTGAAGAACTGGCAATCGTTGGTCCCGCAAACCAAGGGCGCGCAAAGGCTATTGAGCACAGAGCTAAACAAATTGGCTTCAAAAATAGGGCCCGCCGCCCAAGCGTTGATCGACGAGCTGGCACAGGAGGGGATCACCCACGCAGTTTTACCCCGTGTTCACAAGATTGTTAGAACCCGCAGCCGATTACTTCAGGAGCAAACTAAAAACGGCGCTGGCACGTTAATTTGAGTGAACAGCAATAAGCCTTTCATCTTTTGGTTATGGGGTTAATCATGGACTACCCTAAGTAGATCACCCGTAGTATAAATTTAGTTAGGTATTTATTTAATTCATATTATTCTTAAGCCGCCACGAAGAGTGGCCTTGTTGCAGGCGCTATCAACTTAACCTGAAATTGGCCGCAATAGTTTTCTCCAGACGCATTTTAGGCGTCAAGCATAGCGGCTTGTTTCCATTGTGAGAAAGCATTGATGCGGTGGAGGTAAATGTTGATTGCGGACCGTTGGTGGTGAGATGGAACGAAGAGATTGCGCAGGCCGGAGAAGGTCGCCAGAAATCTTTG
>NZ_FOFM01000067.1 GCF_900110875.1 Pseudovibrio axinellae
CTTGGTTCTTATGGATCGGCAAAGCGCAAGGTGATGCCAACTGTCGAACACCTCAGCCATAAGGGTCTCAACAATCGCTCAGAGAACTCGCATTTACCCTTACGAAAACGAGAGCGGGCCATGCAAAAGTTCAAGTCGCCAGGCCAGCTTCAAAGATTTCTGGCGACCTTCTCCGGCCTGCGCAATCTCTTCGTTCCATCTCACCACCAACGGTCCGCAATCAACATTTACCTCCACCGCATCAACGCTTTTTCACAATGGAAACAAGCCGCTATGCTTGACGCCTAAAATGCGTCTGGAGAAAACTATTGCGGCCAATTTCAGGTTAAGTTGATAGCGCCAGCCGGAGCAGGGTCAGATGACGTCATCGGTTTTGGTACCGACCTATTTGCAAGCTTTGAGGATTTGCTCACAGCAGCCGGTAATAATGGCAGCGATACCGTCATTCGTGTGAATGAAAGCAATTCGGTGACACTCAAAGGCGTTCTTGTCTCAGATCTGCACGTCGACGATTTCCAGTTCGTCTAACCATATTATTCGGTTAAGCGATACGAACCTCGGTAGAGAAATTTCCCGAGGTTTCTATTTTGTTCTTTCTTAGCGTACGATTTTTAGCAAATCTTGTTCTGGCCCCTATAAGGCATATAAATCTGAAATGTTGGCAGGACTTCAGTAAATTAGCTTCAAATCACGATCCCTGCAACAACGTCGCCAGGCGCTGCATAAATCATATCCTTCCAGCCGCTTGCGGCTAATCATTACCGGAAGTAGATTGACTCTTTACAGCAAACGGAATTAGATACCGCAGGCAAGAAGGTCTAATTTATTTGCCATCATAGTGGCATTTATCTGGTTATTCTGATATAATTGCTATTATGGAAGCATTTAAACTCACCTCACCAAACGAAATTCTGGAAGCTCTCGCTAAACGAATGAAGGATCGGCGTATTTCGGCCAATCTTACTCAAAAAGAGCTAGCGGCGCGATCAGGTGTACCATACGCTTCAGTGCGCCAATTGGAAACCAACGGAAAAGGTTCACTTTTGGCAGCCATCAAGTTGGCTTATGCCTTAGACGCTGAAGACGGTTTTGAAACGCTTTTTGACACCAAGACTCCTCGATCTATTGAGGATGTCATCGATAAGCCTAAACGCAAACGAGTCCGATGATGAAACATCCGCCAGCAGTGTCCCGCCTTTTGGTTTCCCTTAACATCGAGGGTGAAACCCGCAAGCTTGGAGAACTCGCTTGGAGCCGGCAAGAACGACGGGCATACTTTCAGTATGGCGGGGAGTTCTTAGAAAACTCGTTGATGGTCTCCCCTTTTCACCTCCCTATTCGCTCTGGCCTTCAAGAAGCAAAACATGAGCCATTTAATGGTCTACATGGCTTGTTTAATGATAGTTTACCCGATGCGTGGGGACGAATGCTGGTAGACAAAAAGCTGTCGCGGCTTGGTATCGATTTCTCGCAACTCACCCCTTTGGATCGTCTTGCAGCTGTTGGAACAACCGGGATGGGAGCCCTTATCTATGAGCCGGCAATTGAATGCGAAGCGGAAGATCTGAAAGTTGCTGATCTTGATTGGTTCGCACAAGAGGTCGAGAAAGTTATCCAAGAAGTGCCTGCATCAGATATAGAGGCACTCCAAGCTGCACAAGGCGGTTCTGCAGGCGCTCGACCTAAAATCGTTGTAGGGCTCTCCCGAGATCAAAACACGGTCATACTTGATCATGGTGGAGGTTTGCCCGATGGATTTGAATCTTGGCTGGTAAAGTTTCCAAGCAAAGATGACCCTGCTGAGATGGGTGTCGAAGAGCACGCCTATGCACTCATGGCACATGGCGCTGGGATTGAGATGTCAGAAACCAAGGTGATCTCAACGGAACAGGGAAACAAGCTATTCGCTACAAAACGATTTGATCGTTGTGAGCAAGGTAAGTTCCACATGCACACTGCCAGCGGGCTTTTGCATGCTAGCCATACCTATTCATCAATAGGGTATCGGGAGCTGTTAAAGCTAACTGGGATGATGACCAAAAACCAAGAAGCTGTACAAGCAATGTATAAGCGGATGGTGTTTAACGTTCTCGCCAAAAACTTAGACGACCATACGAAGAACCATGCTTTCTTGATGGACAAAACAGGAAAATGGCGTGTTTCACCAGCATATGATTTAACCTACTCGATGGGACCAGGTGAACACAGTCTATCTATTGCTGGACATGGCCGGGACATCAAGGATGAACATATGATAACGATAGCTAAGGGTGCTTCGCTTAGCACCGCTGGAGCCATTCATGATATCGAGCAGATAAGATCTGTCATCAATGATTGGCCCCGGTATGCAGAGCAAGCTGGCTTATCACAGAAGAGAACGCAGGAACTTGATCATCAACTCAATGGTGTTCGAGGTCGACAACTAGCACCCTCGGCCCCATCCAGCGGTCCAGGACGCGGATAGATGGGTTGACGTTTTATGGACTCTTGGGTCCGTCGACATAAAGGTATGCGGGGTCGGGGCGCTATCAACTTAACCTGAAATTGGCCGCAATAGTTTTCTCCAGACGCATTTTAGGCGTCAAGCATAGCGGCTTGTTTCCATTGTGAAAAAGCGTTGATGCGGTGGAGGTAAATGTCGATTGCAGAACGTTGGTGGCGAGGTGGAACGAACAGATTACGTAAGCCAGAGAAGGTTGCCAGAAATCTTTGAAGCTGGCCTGGCGACTTAAACTTCTGCATGGCTCGCTCTCGTTTTCGCAAGGGCAAATGCGAGTTCTCTGAGCGATTGTTGAGACCCTTATGGCTGAGGTGTTCGACAGTTGGCATCACCTTGCGCTTTGCCGATCCATAAGAACCAAG
>NZ_FOFM01000053.1 GCF_900110875.1 Pseudovibrio axinellae
ATGCCGCTGGCGTCGATACGAATAAAGTTTCCGCCGACATTTAAAGAGATCACTGATCCTGCGCGCACCACAACCTGGTCCCCACCGTCAACAAAAATGGTTCCCGGTGCGGTGTAATGCTGGTGCGCCCCACTTTCCATGCGAATGTTTCTGCCAGCTTTGGAGGTGTAATTGCCGCCAACAAAAAGGGTTTTATCTTCGGCTATGCTCTCATTATCGGTGGCATCAACTTGGGTCCGCCGAACCGCTTTAACATGCAGATCTTTCACACCACTAATGGTTTCTCTGTGCGATCCTTCCACCTCAATATCTTTTGAACTTCCAACGGATTCAGACTGGGAAGCCTCAACCCGTTTGTGCCGGTTAGCGCCGACCTTCCAGGTCTCGTTGTTCTCAACAACACCGTTGTGGAATTTCTGGGCGTGGAACCAGACTTCTTCCTGGCCGCCCTCATCTTCAAAGCGTAATTCATTGGAGCCCGTTGCCTTGTGGCTATCGGACATCAGCACCATGCGGGTTTTAAAGTCCGGCAGCTTATTGGGCGTTCTGTTGGTGGCGTGGTAGGTGCGCCCAGTCACGATCGGCTGGTCGGGGTCGCCTTCCAGGAAGTCAACGATTACCTCATGGCCGATGCGGGGAATGGCGATGTGGCCCCAGGACGCGCCGGCCCAGTTGGAGGCAACGCGGATCCAGCAGGAGGAGGTATCGTTGCTCTGGCCATAGCGGTCCCAGGGAAACTGCACCTTCACGCGGCCATGCTCATCGGTATAGATCTCTTCACCAGGAGGCCCGACCACGGTGGCAATTTGGGAGCCATCCACCCGGGGCCGGGTGCGCTGTGGCGGCTTATAGGCCAGCCGGTCCGGGATCGCCTCAAAGTGGGTGGAGAAAAAGGTTTGCCCCCCGGAGGCCGCTTCTTCTTCGCCAGCTCCAGGCTGCGAGCCGCTGTGAACGGCTGAAAGCAGATGGTACTTGATGTTGAGATGACTGTCTGGATGGTCTGCGAGCTCAAACTTATGCCCTGTCATCATATGAATGGCGTTGGTCTGCCCTTCAGCCAGAGTTGCGCCCACACGGGTGGCCTCCATCAATGCGCGCGTAAACGGTTCACCGGCTGACTTTTGCTTGTGGCGGCCAGGATAATCATACATGGCATACTCGCCCGCCAGCCCATTGTCCTCCTGGCGCTCCGCTGTATGCTCTTGATTATAGGCCGGGTTCTTAAACGTATAATCGCGCATGGTCCATTTGGACGAGCGCACCTCTTCGGTGACAGACAAGGCGTTACAAAACACGCCCTTCACCACCCCGCCGGCGGTCGCATTATAGTCCAGCTGGGGCTGGTCCGGCTGTTCGTGAATGATGCGGTAGTTATCAATAAAGTGCAGCACATGACTGCCGTTTTTGTCATAGGTGAAGTAAAACCAGATGCCTTCTTCTGCGCACAGCCTGCGGATGAATTCGTAATGGGTCTCACGGTACTGCACGCAGTATTCGCGCACATTATGTTCGCCCGTCAAACGCCACTTAACATTTTCAATACCATAGCGTTTAAGGGTTTCCTTGATGATGTCCGGGGCTGATTTTTGCTGGAAGATCCGGCAATCAGACCCATGGTCCAGCCGGTGCAGGCTTGGCAAAATCGTCACTTCATAACAGGTTCGGTGATGACCCTGATTGCGCCGTCTTGCCCGGTGGATCACACCTGAAAAGTGGCGGATGCCAGCATATTTATGCAGCACCGTAATGGTTGCGGGTGTGTCGATGAGCGCCTGCAGGTCAATATCAGAGCGCATTGAAATCAAACTGGCCTCAATACGAGTGAGCTCAAAAACCTGCTCGCTCACGCTGAAATCTTCAACCAGAAGATCACCTTCTTCAACCTCAGGCGAATAAAAGGCAAAGGCAAGATCATCTTTTTGCGCAAGAACAGGAAGTTGACTAATCACATTCATGGAAACCTCATCAATTAATACGCCCAAGCGTGAACCAGGACCGCAGCATATGGCGACGCTCCCAGAACGTGTAAGGAGTTGGGATATGCAAGCCAGGGCGGGAGCGCGTATGACACCGCACACGCCAGCGCATGTGGTCAGGAAAGGAAAACGAAATAGTGTCAGGCTGTGTGATCTGTATGTCCTCCAGATCCCCGTTCAGCCCAATCTGTGTGGTTTGGGCAAAATCAAGCAAATCGCCTTGAGAGAGAAAGAAAACTCCCACCCCCTCATCAAGGGAGGACAGATCCTGGAGGAAGACCAGAAAATGGTCACCAAAGCGGTACTGGGCACAGATGCTGGTGCCATACACCTGAAACGTGTTGTCGCTGCCCCCATGACGCAAGCTGGCGCTACCATCTGAAGCAGGGTTAAGAACAAAATCATGGATTGGGGTCAGCATGGGTTCCCGCATCAGCTTAATCCCAGAGCCATTCAAAAACGTAGTCTGCGCCAAGGGCACCTAATACCCCACCAACCACAACACCCACGGTGACGCAAACAGGAGCTCCAGGCCCACACAGCAATCCAGCAGCAGCCCCCCCTGCAGCTCCCCCTGCAAAGCCGCCACCCAAAACAGTGCCCTCTTTTGCGGTTGCTTTGAGTTTATCTTCAGCTGCAATGATGTTGAGTATCGAAATCGTGATGGAGACCACCACAAGGGCGCGCCCGAAGCGCAGGTTGCGAGCAACGGCCTTAGTGTGCTTTTCGCTGTTGCGACCAGCGCTGTCCACCAGCTCCAGGAAGACTTCATTTTGCTGTGCTTTGCTTAGGCTGGAAAAGGTCTTGCCAAACTTCTTGCCCGAATATTTAGCCAGCAGGTCGTCAAAGGATAATCCCGTTTTCTTGTGCGCCTCAGCAAAGGCAAGGCCTATATCGCTGGTGCGAAAGCGGGACGCTTTGAGAATTTCATTGCGGATGGAGTTAGCTGTTTTTGCGCCCTGCTGTGCAGTAATTTTGCCTGCAAGTACTTCGCGCCTGATCCTTTGAGACAAAGCTGCTGTTTGCCGCTGGTAATCCAGCCGCACCTTACTGTCTCCAATAAATCGGAGAGCAAAGTTGAGCGCGGCACTCTCAAGGGCATGTAGAGCCTGTTCAAGGCCCCGGTTGTCACTGCCCTGTAAGTTTTGCGGATATAGAGAGGCGGATGTGCGCTGCGCCAGTCTTTGTTCTGCCAGCGGATAGACCATCAAAATATCTCCTTGTAGGGCTTCTCGCCTGGCTTGACCATCAAGCGGTGCTCGGGGAACTGATCTAAGAAGCCGCGGATTTCCAGCTCATCTGATAAGTCTTCCTGCAAAACATCAGAAGAGCGTGAAGGCCGATCACGGCCTTGCAGCACCACATGCGCTGTGCCTGCCGGGTCGCTGTGGCGCGGGGCAGCTTCTGCAACCGCTTCCACCTTGCGCGGCCGCCACAACAGGTTGCGAAAGAAGCTGTGCAGGTAACTGCGCTTCCTTGGTGTCTTGCCAAAGACAGGTTGCATATTCCAACTCCGCAGGTCAGGCCCAAATCAAAGTGTGCCCCTCACAACGTGCACGGGGCAGTGTCCGGGCCAAAGCTGGCCCGGATCTGACGTCCAGTCCTATTAGGACAAAAGACTTAAGCGGCAGGCGCGCGCCAGTCATCAGCACCAGAGGTGCCGGAGACTGTGTGCTCCCACATGATCTTGCGGTAGGACAGCTCAATGGTGATCAACTGAGTGAAGTCAGCGTTCTTCGGATCCTGACAATGAGGCAGGCCGCACTCAATATTGGTTACAAGTGCATCTTCAAAGGAGGTGGAGAAGAAATGCTCTTGTTTACCGGAGGAATTGGTGCGGTACCATTTAACTTCACATTTAGGCAGCATCTCACCAGAAACCAGCGCGTTGTAGAGCAACGGGATGGACTTGTTCATGGAACAGGTGAACTTAAACGGGGTATGCACGCGCTGGCCTGCTGGCTGGCCGGACTGGATATCACGAGGAATGATGACGGTGTGATCAATGGCCTGCACCATGATCTCGTCTTCATGGCCTTCCTGCCATACGTTGCCAACAGAATCTTCTGTAAACGCGCCCTGTGTGATTGGCCC
>NZ_FOFM01000022.1 GCF_900110875.1 Pseudovibrio axinellae
CCTCACTTTCAGCTCCCAAATGCGGCACTGACGGCGCGCCTAACCCCCTTTGCTGGTCCTTTGCTGCAGCACTTTGTTCAAACCGCTCTAAGAGGTCTTTGATCTGCTGGCTCCAGCGCACCAGTTGTGTGATTGGCACGCGGGCCTCTACACGTCTTGGCAAGGATTTGATCAGGCCCATCGCCTGCGCAGAAGATCCGTTGGCCGGATCTAACGTGAGCTGTTCGCGCAAGGCCCGCTTTAAGAGCAACAGCGTTGCTTTTTCCTGCTTCCAGATCTGTGCCCGGTGTTCCTGCTCATGGACCATCTTAAGCAGCCGGTCATAAGAGGCGGCGAGGGGGGCCAGGTTCACCCCAAAGGCTTGCTTGAGTTCCCCATTTGCAGATCTGTGGCCGTAGCGCCGCTGGTTGCCACTGTCATGCCAGCACACCAGACCGGCCCGGTTCAACGCATGTTCAATGTTAAGCACCTGACGCTCACAAATTCCGCGCAGGTTCGCAGTTGCGCTCACGGTCAGATAAACAATGGGATTGCTGCCAGACCCCCAATCCTGATCCCTTGTATAGCCGACTAAGAACTCCAGATGCGAAACTTGGGTTGCAGTGAGGCTTAACTCGCGCTGCAGGCGTTTGACGACAGACAGAGCCTCCCACCGGCTGCCCCCTTCAGGCAGCCCGTTAAACGTCTTTGCGGCCGCTGTTGCAAGTTCGTTCTGGCACCGCGATGTGTTGCCGATTCCAAGCACCTTTGGGGACTGCTGCGGCAGTCCAACTTCAATATGCATTCAAATTAATTCCGTTTAAAACGGAAGCTTTGCGCCAAATTCAGAGTGAATAATCCCGTTCGCAAAAAATATTGCGTTCTTCTCTCTTGCAATTTTTGGGAGGACAACATAGAAATTCAGGTGCTAATTGGTGTTTCTATGTTGTTCTCCCTGGCGGCCTCTGGCTTCCAGGGTTTACTTTTATAGGGCCGTGCCGTGATTGCTTTTGTCCTTGATATTTTCGTTAAATTTCTTTCAAATTGTACGCGTCCTATCCTGCTTAAAAAGTAAAAGTTTAATCACTTTGTGTGTTACGCACATATAAAGGCTGGTTTGCTATCAATTAGTCATAGGACTTTCGAATAGACCTATGGCTTTACCTAAGTCTTCAAGTTCGTTAACTTCAGCATTACTTATCATCCCCGCCTCCCTACATTATTGATAATGAACCTTCTTACTTGATCACATTAACTATACTTGAGTTAGCTGTGAACAAAACTGGAACAAACACTAGTTTTATTGAAAGCTTCCTCAGAGTTTTGTAAAATATTACCAATGGAGGGACATTCAAATGCGCAGAGTATTCAGACACATAGCTATTGATTTGAGCTGGTTTATTTCCTGGTCCATCATTGCATTCACCGCTCATGTTGCGTTGCTTTGGGCAGCGATCCCGTTTTCTTTCATCCTGCGAGCATTTACTGACTTCCCCGCCCTGAACCAGGACGAATGGTCTGTAATTGTCGCACTCGCTCAGGTGGCCTTGTTCTGGCTTATCCTGCGCGTGCCCGGGCTGATCGAGTTCTTCAATGATATCGAGCTTGGGGCTCGCCAGCCTTCGCAGCGCGAACTTTTGCAAATTGAACCTGCCTTTGAGTATCTGCAGGAGATCGCCGATGCAAAAGCCGTCAAACTGCCCCACATTGTCTGGCGTGTGATCGACAGGCGCAATTACAATGCCTGCGCGTTTGGCCGCAACCGGATTGCCCTGTTTCAAGGTGCCCTTTTTGATACCAAGTTCCGGAAGCGTGGACTTGAAGAACTGGCCGCTCTCATGGCCCACGAGATCGGACATTTGCGCCATTGGGATACGGTTCACACCTGCATCACGACTGCTCTGCTCTGGCCTTTCCTGCTCCTGGTGAAACTGAACAATCAGGTCTGCAACCTCCCGCTCATCGGCCTGTTCTTTTCTTTCATTGTCCTGCCGTGCAATCTCATCATCATGATTGCCACCAAGGCGACCAATTTGACCTCGCGCATGGCTGAATACCGCGCCGATGAATTCGCTCAAAAACTGCTTGGTAAAGAGCGTATGTGTGAGGTCTTCAGTAGCCTTTGTGAAGAGCGCAGCGGAACCGACATTCTTGCTCACTATCTTAATTCGCATCCGCCAACAGAATTGCGTCGTAACAACCTGTTGCAGCGATCTGATTATCGTCCTCAATTCAATGCACCTCCTGCATCAGATCTCATTGACCGGTTTCAAAAGCACTAGACCAGACCCTTGCCTTTAATGCTGTGAGCACCACACAGCGCCAGAGGTAGGGGCAGGGGCAGGGGCAGGGCGGTCCGCCTGCATTAACGCTCCAGTTCTGCGTTCCGTTCCTTTTGTTTCTTTTGTTTCTTCTGCTTTTGTTTCTGCCGCTTTACTCCAAAGTGTTTTTCCAGCAATCCTGGTTGTCGTCTTGATCCAAGTCCCATCAGGGACAACATGGCTTCCTCGCCCTTCAGCATCTCGATGGCCGCATGATTGAGGTGGGTCTGTCCCGTTAGGAAAGACTTCCAACTGTGTTTGCCTTTAGGCTTGCCAAGCTGTCTCGTATATTCGCCCCAAACTTCACTCTTGCGGTGCCGGTCATAAAGCGGCCTGCGCTCATAGCGGTCCTTGCGCTTAGCCTGAGAGAGATCTTTCTCCGGTGCCTGATAGGGGCCAAACTTGTCCTCCAAAGCCTTTTTAGAAAAGTCACGGTGAACCGTGCTGGCCTTTTCCAGCCGTGGGCCGTCCAGCTCTTTGAATACCAGACCATTGCCGCGCTGCTTCAGCTCCAGCGAATACGCCGCAAGGCCCTCGTGAAGTTCGGGCCACGTTTTGGCACTCTCCCGGATCTTCAAAAGCTCAGGCTTGTAATCCTTCACATAAGTGGAGAAGGAGACCTCATAGGTATTGGCCTCATAATCCCTTGCCTTTGGATTGGTCTTCTCCAGCACGTCGCCTTTGGCGTTGGTGCGGGTCAGGCCGTATTTCACCTCCATCTCAAGACGAGTGCGCTCCAGAGCATCAAAATCCATATAGGGCGTGTGAACCTTGTAGGTTTTGGGGTGAATCCGGTTGATCGCCACGTGCATGTGGTAATTGTCTGTGTTCGTGTGAGTGCCGATGATGCGCTCATGCTCCTCAAAGCCGAGTGCCTTGGCGAAGGACTTTTCAATGTCCCTCAATGCCGCCAGCTCGGGCACTTCCCCTTCTGCAAACGAGATTACCAGGTGATAGGAGCGGTCGCCCTTCACACGGGTGTTGTGCTTTTGCGTGTTTTCAATCTCGACAATGGCAAGCTCCAGTTCATCTTTGGTGCTTGCCAGCTCACAATTCTCAAACCAAAGATCACCCAGTTTTTCATTGTCTTCCCTGGCGGCGGCGACATAACGCGCCAGCGCCTTAAAAGAGTTCTGTCCAGATTTGCGGTCTATCTTGTGTGCAATCATGCTTCAGAGCGCCATTACTTTTGCTTTGATCTGTGTTTGCGTATCGCGAATAGCGCGCAAGAGCTGTTCCATCTCTTCGTGATTGGCCCGAACTGCAGTATCCGCCAGCCCTGCATTCAACAGGTTGCCCAAACGCGCCTGGTCGTGATTGATCTTCTTCAGCTCATCAATGGCGGTCAGTTTTGTCGGGTCTGGATGGGCAACGTTTTCATAAACGTAGGCAACGTAATGCCCGTATTTCCAGTTCAGCTTGTTGGCCCGCTTTTTGATATCGGCAATAACGCTGAGCGGCATGTACAGGTTGAACGCTGCCGTTCGCTCATTCTTTCCTCTTCCGAACTTAAAGTTCGTCTTGTCAATTTTCATAGGGACATCTCCAACCCGCTGCTTTGCTGTTTAGATTTTGTTGTTTCGACCTCAAGCTCCTGCGCGTTTCCCAGTTTCCGCGCCATCCGTACTTGCGTAATGAACTGGGAGGCCGTTTTATCTTCGCCGCGCGCGGCGGTAAGATCGTTCCAATCTGTCAGTCCTTTGGCTTTATCGGCCTTGTTAAGGGGAGGGCGCACCACATACCCGCCAACGGCCTGCGCGGCCTCAATTGCTTTATCCATTCCCTTATTGGGCAATGGATTTTCGCGAAGGGGCAAATGATGGTCATCATCTGCTGCAAACAGCATGGTCACATCCGGGTATTTCTCACGCATGGCGGTGGCAACCTTGACCATGTTGTCACCATCAAACGTCACAATGACTGGCTTGTTTGTGAGTTTGTGAACGGACGCTCCGGTCGCATATCCTTCTGCAAAGACAAGCGTATCTCCCTGTCCGGGCTGGTCCGCATCGTTTAGGTAGCGCTCTGGATCAATTGCATGGAACAGACCTTCTTTGCGGCCGTGCCTGAGGTAGTGTTTGTCTTCGCCTACGAACTGCAGGGAGTGAATCTTGAGATCCGTATCGCGCAGCGGCACGACCATGCGCGCATCCTTGTCGAGCTTCACACCAAACCCGAGAACTTTTTTGCGTTGCAAATACTCGCAGTTTGACGGCTTGGCCCACTCTTTGAGATTAACCCAGATCCCATAGGCTGTTTTTGCAGCTTTCTCCTGATCCAGTTTGCGCGCATCTGCCCGCTCGATTGACGCCTTTTTCCCTGCTTCAATGGCCCGTTGAACTTCCCCCTTTGAAAGCTGCGGGCCCTCAAAGGTCCAGCTCTCCTGAGTTCCTTTAAAATTGTGCAGCATGCCATTTGGAACAGCACCATCAAGGAAGCCGCGATAAGAGGCGTTCTTAACCTTCTTCTCGCCAGCAATGGCAATGCGGTGCCATTTGCCATCCATCTGCGCCAAGCCCTGCAGGTCCATGCCTTGTGCCCGGATCCAATCACTGAATTCCGTCTGTGGGTCGCGGTTTTGCGCCGCCTTTGGCGCTTTGCCTTTTACCGACCATTTCATCGTTGCCTTCATGATTTCAGCGGTCGGCGCAAACCAGCTCCTGGCTTTGCGATCAAACCTGGCACCAAGCTTTTTAGCGGCCTCGCGCTCCCCATAAGGAACGGCCAGATAGGTGCGCTCGCGCTTGTCCCGGTTTGCAGCCTCACTCAGCGTTCCTTCATCTGCTTGGCGAGCATGCGGGCGGGCATGCGGGCGGGCAGGGGCCTTGGTTTCAGTCTGTGCCATGATGGATCTCCTCAGGGTTTAAAACGACGACAAGAAAGAGACTTTTTTGAGCTCACGACCCGCCTGCCTTGCTGCGTGATGCCACGCCTTCAGCAGGGTGCGTGCTGTTACGGCTCTCAATCTGAGTGCCTGCTTTGACGTTGCCAGAAGGTTTCAGTTTGGAGCGGGCGTTCAGATCCTCATCAAAGAAATAAAGGTATTGCTGGCCCTTGATGGTGGGTTTCCCGGCTGTAAACACCAGCACCTCACCCGGGGCAGTAACCCTGCCGTCCTCATCGTATTTCAGGCCGGTCATCATCATGCATTCATCGGGCGTCATCAAAGACCGTGAGGTCTCAGAGACACTTTCAGAAAGACTGGCTCCGCCCCGTTCCAGATTCTTTGACACCGAGCGTTTGCGCTGCACCACCGTTGTCTTGCCGGTCATGTCAGAGAGAACACGAGCGGTCTCAATCTTGTTGGGCGCATAGGCGATACGCACATGGCAGTTGGAGATGATGCTCTCATCGCGGGTATAGGCGCTTTGAAGCTGGGTGAGATCCTGCGTGATCAGGAAGGCTTTGAGGCCATAGCCTGCCATGAAGGCCAGCGAGCTTTCAAAAATGTCGAGCTTGCCGAGCTGGGGAAACTCATCCAGCATCAAGAGCATGCGGTGCTTGTAAAGGGTCTCACCGTCATTGTGGGACATTTTGGCGGTCAGGCGTGTGAGCATCTGATTGAGGATGATGCGGATAAGCGCCTTCATGCGCCCGATCTCGGCAGGCGAGAGGACCAGATAGACATTGGTCGGCTGATCCGCGTTCATCAAATCAGCAATGGTAAAATCACAGGCCGATGTGTTGCGCGCTATGATCGGGTCTGCAAAGATCGCAAGCTGTGCGGTTGCCGTGGACGAGACACCGGAGCGCTCGTTCCCCGCCCTTTTGCGCATCCGAGAGGCGCCGCGCCGCACTTCCTTGTCAGCGCCCTCATTGCCGTGCTCATAGCCCTCCATATCGAGCAGCAGCTTTTCAAACCCGTCCTCATCCTTTTTCTTGCCATCCGCTTTGGCTTTAACCAGCGCATCAAGCTTTTGCTCAGCATCACCGGCCTCATCATCGCCAACGGACAGGAAGTGCAGCACATCAGCCAGATTTGCCTTGCGCTTTTCTTCGTTGCGCACCCGGTAAAGCACATGCAAAATGGCCGTAGACAGCCACGAAAACCCTTCCTGTTCCCAAAAGTTTTGCAAGCCCTTGCCGGAGGTATCGATGATCATCTTGGCAACGTTCATACAGTCGCCAATCTGGAAATCAGTGTCGATGCGGATCTCTTCTAAGGGGTTGTAACGGGCAGAGCCTTCAGGTGCGGTCGGCTCAAAGTAAAACACGTTCTGGCCTTGCGCCGCCCGCCAACCTGAGGTTTTGGCGTAGTTCTCACCCTTGATATCAAGAATGATGGTGCTTCCAGGCCATGTCAGCAGGGTCGGGATGACCACGCTGATACCTTTACCGGACCGGGTCGGGGCAAAGGCAAGCACATGCTCAGGTCCGTCATGGCGCAGCATGGCGGCGTTTTTGAACTTGTCTTGCAGACCACCAACCACAACGCCTTTGCCGCGCAGATACCCCATGCCCTTGACTTCAGCATCTTCAGCAAAACGTGCCGTGCCATGCAGCGAGCCTGAATCGCGCTCACCTGAGAGCGTCTTGTTACCCGCCTGTTCCATGAGGATGCGGCCGGCAATCATGACCGCGATCATGGCGACAAACCCGCCACCAAACGGGATCAGGATCTCATGAGGGAGTTCATTGGTTTGTATGAAATAGGCGTAAAGCCATTTCCACCATTCAACATCGCTAGGATCGAAGTCCAGCATGTAGTACCAGCCCGCAAGCGTGACGCTTACAAACACACACATGGAAAGAAGAGCGATAATACGCGGGAAAATATGCATCACTGAAGCTTCCCGTTTTTGAGGATGAATTTTTCGTTTTTGACTTCATAAATGTCCGTGATCTGGCGCACGCCGCGCTCAAAGCGGGTGATATGGAAGATCACATCCACCAGCTCGTTGAAGTAACCGCGGATGGGCGTGGCAACGCCTCCAGACAGGTCAATATTGGATTGAAACCGGTCCACGACCATCTCTGGCCGGTCGGCGTGAATGGTGCACATCCAGCCCTTGGCACCGGTGTTCAAAACGTTCAAAGCCGAGTAGGCGTTTTGAACGGAGATCTCAGAGAAGATGATGCGGTCGGGAGAGATGCGCATCTTGTGATCGAACAGTTGCGGCCAGGTTTGCAAGCCAGCTCCTTGCGAAGCCTCACGCGAGGCAAACAGCGCTGAGCCATTCCAGAACCGTTCAACCTCCAGCTCCGGTGTATCTTCACAAGACACAACACGCTCATTGGCAGGCAGCAGAGCAAGCAACTTGTTCAAAAGGGTCGTTTTGCCAGTATTGGTGGAGCCAGAAATTGCAATATTCCAGCGCTTCGCCATCGCCTCAGTGATGTAATCAATCATCTTTTGGCCAAGCCCCATGTCTTCGAACCTGACCTCATAGGGATGCTTGCAGCGCACCGCCATGGACAGGCCGGTGAGCGCGCTTGGTCCAATCAGGCATTCAAAACGATGGCGTTCAGGAAGTGTCACGGAAAGCTTGGGGTGCGTGTTTTCACAAAACTTCAGGCCGTTATAGTTGGCAAGCGCCTGACAGATGCGCCGGATCTGCGTGAAGCCAACCCCCGGCGCTTCAAGCTGCTGCAGATCAGCTTTGCGATGCTCCAGCACAAATGTTTCTGAGCGCGTCTGGCGCAGCTCAACCACGTTCGGATCATGGTAGACTTGCGCTAAAGGTTCCATAAGCTTCATTATTAGTCGATCAGACATAACTTACCCGTTCACCCTGAGAATTACCTCTGGGAGTTGCTTTCAAGCCGTTGGCGTTGGTTGCATTTTAAAACTCTAATCAGGTCTGGCAGGTACAAAGCCCGTGCCTGCCAGACCCTTTGGTGTCAGCTAAGCCCTAGCAATACTCACGGTCATTTGATCTTTTGCCGTTTTTGCGCACAAGGCTCTTAATGAGTTTTGAGTTCGTATGATTGGTCCAGCTGGTGTATTTTACTTTTCCATCTGGGTACGTAATCTTCGTACGGGTCTTGTATTCCTCTTTTTCGTACTCGTTGGTAATGAACCCACGCGCACATTCAGGAACACCCGGACTATAGTAGGTGGTTTTGCTGGTGGTCTTGCGTTCCGTCACACGGGTACAAACATCGGTGACGACCCCGGAACCAGCGCCCGCGTTTTTGACGTACGTCGTGCCCTCTGGGCGCTTATATGTACGCCTTATCGTGGATGGAACGGTCTTGTTACAACCATCAATCGTTGCATCACCGGAACGGGGAACCTGCTCTTCGCTTGTCAGCGAATAAGCAACCTGCTGTGCCCCTGACAACAGTTTCTTGCTGGCAATAGTATGGTTGGTACCTGCAACTCTGATCCACACATCCGACAAAGGCTTTGCCTTCAGGTTAGCATCGTCATTCTGCCATCCAGCTGTTTTGGCGTTGTGCTCATACGTCTTGTCGCCTTTCTCGCACGAGCCCACATATTTGCGTTCGGGGTTGTTGTAGTAAAAGCGCTGCAGGCCAAACGAAAAGCGCTTGTTATAGTCATGAATGAAGTCCTTAGGCTTCATGCACCCTTCAGTGGTCGCCCTGCACTGATAACCTTCCTCATAGGGCGCACCAGCCCCAAGAGAGACTTCATGACGCGTCCCATCGGGGCGCTCAAAAACATCCGTCAACCTGGTTGGAATAAAGGCATAGCAGCCCTCAAAATAACGCCCACCCGGCTTCTGCTCACTCTCTTCACCCAGTGAGGTGTAAGCAATTTCCGGCGCACCTGGCAGCAGCATATTTGATGCCAGCGGATACACCTGACCCGATACATTGATCGACACATCAGAAAGGGGCTGGGCAATCTTCTTCTCGTCATCATACTTCCACGAGGACAGCTCCACATTGTGGGTATAGCTTGTCCCGCCCTGCTGACAGGAACTTACATAAAACCGGTTCGGGTTCTCATAATAATGCCGCTCAAGGCCATAAGAGATGCCAGCTGCAATGTCGTGATTGAACTCGGCCGGGTTGATGCAGCCTTCTGTGGTGGATTTGATCTCAACGGAGGCATTTGAATCTGGCGTACACTGGTCAATGTACTGCGCAGCGCCATTCACTGTGATCTGCGTGCGGTACTGAGGAATTGCCCTACGCCCGCTCAGATCCACCATGGTCTGGCAGATATCAACGCCGTTCTTTTTAAAGACCTTCTCATGCGGATAGGTGTTTTCTGTAACCGTACAGGGGGACGCCTGGAAGAACTGCTCGTCCTTTTGATAGATCCACATCGCCATTTCGGTAGAAAGGGAATTGCCGAAATCATGACGGATGTTACAGCCGTCGGTGACCTGCGCCATCTTGATTGGCTGGTAAAACTCAGATCGCTCACAACTACGCACGCTCTGCAAGTTATTGTTGCCATCGGTATAAACCAGTGAGGTCTCAATATAGGCCATGCCCGCGTCCAGATCGATATCAATCGGGCAGCTGGCATCCTCGGTAATGGAGAATGTTGTATCGGGATCTGGCTGACAATCAGAAAGCTGGATGCGCTCCTGCTGGCTGTTGATGTAATATTCCAGATATTGCGGTTTCGCGATCCGGGCAGTCACATCAATCTTATCATCACAGCTCGCCCCACTTTTCTGGATCGAGAAGTTTGTCCCGCTGTCTGAACACGCGCTTTCCTCGACCACAATGCCTTTTTTAAGCGTCTGCGTCTTGGATTGAACCCGCACTTGTCCCTGATTGCGGTCGATGACCGGCGAGCAACCCTCAAAGGTCACACGGATTTCTTCACGGTCTTCTTCAGGAGCGTCTTTTTCTTCCACCTCTTTACGCTCCGGTGTCTCATAGCCACTTTGTCCTGGCGTCTCCCCGCCCTTTGATGAGTCTGACCCGGACCCGGACCCGCCATTCTCCTCGCGCTCAACGTCCTCGTATTTCTCCTCGTCCTCTTCCTTGTCTTTCTCTTTGTCCTCTTCCGGCTCTCCTTGCGCATTGAGCTTTTTAAGCGCCGCAATCAGCTCTTCTTCATTGCCCGACACATCCAGCGTTTCTTCTGGATCAATCACATCCTCTTCAACGTCGAACTGCGAAGAGAAGTTCTGTGCATTGAGTTCAACAAACCGCTCGCCCTTGGTCAGGCGTGTGAGCACCGCTTGCCCGATCTTCTGCCCATCATGCATAACATACTGGGAGAAGCCCTCTGCGCTCACACCGGCAACGGAAACCTCATCCTTGTTGACCCCTGCGGTGAACTGCGGGGCCTTCTTGATCTGCAAGGCAAGCTCAACGGCTTTGCCTTCAAAAATCGGTGTTGTCTGCTTCACAGCAACAGCAAACAGCTTTTCACGAAGTGCAGCGGTGGCCTGCGCCGCACCTGGTCCTTGCTGTCCTGCCCCGGCCGCCTGACTGGCGGGTGCTGGAGGGGCCGCAGTTTGAGAGAACCCTGCTGCTGTACTTGTCAGCAACATGGCCCCCACCAGAGAAAGCCTTAAAATATTCCGCATCTGAAAAACCTCACATTACTGCTGGGTAGGTGGAGCCAGGTACCAGTCGTATTCAGGTCTGATCTGAACTCTGGTGCCCTGGGAAATACGGATGACCGGCCTTAAATTGACCGTGTCTTCCATAAACTTTGCCGACAACTCGCCAAAATTCTCCGAGATGCCTGTCAGGGCAGAAGCGATCGTGTCGGAGCCTTTCAAACCATAGGCAGAGGCCATGGTGACGGCAGATTCAACGGTTGCGCCAATGGCAACGGTGGTGACAGCAGTGCCGTACTTCTCCCACCAGCGATTATCGACATGGCCGGACATGCCGCCATAGCCTTGCGCATCACCCACCTTGGCTTTGAGCTGATAGATCTCGGCGCGGCTTTGCGCCATGAGAACGCGCTCGCACTGGAACCCGATACGGGACTGACCAACCTTCTTAGCGCTTTCATAACGGCAGATCATGCGGCTTCCCTTTGGAACCAGAAGGTTGGCCCCGTGGTAGCCGTAAACATCCCGGCTCACCTGAATGACAATCGTGCCCTCATCAGCAAGCTGGCTGTTAATGCCGGTTTCCATGATGCCGGTGATGTAGCGATCGGCCGTGACAATCCGGCTGTTATCGACCGCACTGGTGGAGATCCGGCCAGATGCCTTGTAGGTGCTGTTTTGCGGGTCAATGCCTTGCGGGGAACTGAAGGAACCAGATAATGCGCCTGCGGGAGGCAAATTGAGCGCTGCTGTGCGCGTCACACCCGCCTCAAGCCCTGGAACGTTGCCCTCTAACCCGTTTGCCAGCACACCTTGTGAGGTGATGTAGCCTTGCGTCCCAAAGCGGGCGGCTCGTGCGGCCTGCAGCTCCAACTCGAACGGGCTTGGCTCGATGGGTTTTGGTGGCTCAACGATCTTCTCAACCGTGATGTATTCTTTCTTGATGATCGTTCTGGGCGGCGCGTCCTTGCTCACTTCGCGTTCAACCACGATGGGAGGTGCCATGATGATGCGCGGCGGCGGCGGAGCGGGCGGTATCACCGGCTTGGGAGTTGGTGGCCGCTTATACGCAAACACACCATCATCATTTGGCGGCAAACCACGTGAGAGAACCGGCTCAGAGACACATGCCCCGCCAAAAGTCACACCAACTGCCACAAAGAACTCACATATGCTCATGTCAGGTCCCCTTGTACTGGATGCACATGTAAGACTGACCCGACTTCAAGGTGATGAGCTTTGCTGTGTTTTCAATGATGTATGCCTTGCCGGACACACGGGTATTGACCAGCTCGTCAATCCCATCAACCACCACATACGCGGTCGGCAACTCCAGATCGTTCCATTTGTCGCCATAAAAAATGTAGGTGAAGTGATCATCACGCAAAACCAGTTCCGGCTTTAACGAGTTGTCAGATCCCCAAAGCTTGTACTCGCCCCAGCCGCGCAGTTTGGATGGGTCGATGTTGGCGCGTTTCACATAATCGCCCGCCACCTTTTGTGTCTCCCCGCCCCTTGGGGTATAAGCTGGCATATTCATCAAGGGGGCTGGCGGTCCCCCTGCTGTAACTTCAATCAAAGCCGACTGCACCAGGCGGGGTTTTTCGATCTTGAATTGCAGATCTGGGATATGCTTGGAATTGACGGTTTCTGCTCGCAGGTAAAAACTGAACACTCTGCCATCTTCAGCATAGACCTGCAGGGAGCTGTCAACGCCTGCTGCCAAAGGCTTGATGACCAACGTGGTGTCATTGCGCACTTTGGTGTCAAACAGATTCACATCCGCGACATCCGCGTTTTTGATCTTAACGTCTTCAGGAAGCTGGATCACGGTGAGCATGAACTCACGAAGACGGACCCGGTAAACGCAGGTTCCGCATTCAACCTGCGTGTGAACACCACCATCCTTGCCGGCCTTATCCCAGGCCTTCTGGATCTGGCCGAGCGGAACGGTCGTGCGGTTCAGGGGACCAAACTGGCCGCGCCGCTGTGCGGCGGCTTGTTTGAGTGCATCCTGCGGCACACTGGCTGCAACATTTGAGGCAACCTGCTGGCCCTGCGCAACCCGCTGGTTTGGTGTCTGAGGCCCGCGATCCAAAGAGGTCTGGGCAAGAGCGGTGTTTGAAACGAGGAACGTGACAAGAAAAAGAGAAATACGTGGGTTCATGTGGTCGGTCTTTCCTGTACAGCCAATTTCAAAATGCGAATGCCAAGAGGGTTTTCAAAGCGCTCAACGCTGGTGACTTCTTGCGGGCGTGTGGTCATTTCCACATAGGCGCGAAGTCTGGATTGCTCAGGCTTTGTCCTGCCGATCCTGTCTGTCTGGATGAAGTCAACGGCGTATTGATAGACCCCGTCATAGGCATCAACCTGGTTGGCGCTTTCAACGGTGATTGAGCGGTTCAGACCATCTTCAATCGCTTCATCAATGCGGCCTTCGTTTTCTTTCAAAAACTGCCGGTAAAAGTCCTGATCGGAATACGTGGCAACTTCGCGAAACCGTGAGCTTTGAGAGATCTGGTCAACGGCAAGGATCTGCGCCACATAGCGCCGTGCCATTTTTTCCAGCATCAGTTCAAAGCCATCCACCTCAACAGAGATCGGCTCCACCCGGTAAATCCGCTCATCTGCCGGATCGACCCGAAGCAGCGCGATCTCCGTCGTCTTGAGAGGCAAAACCACCGCAATGGCTTGCAGGGACAGCGCCAGACACACACCTAAAACAACGTTGAGACCGGCTGAGATCCTGAAAAGCGTTACCATGCGCCGGTGCGCGGCCTTATAGGCAAACGGATCTGCATCCAGCACCGCCTTGCGCTGTGCTGGCGGTGCCTCCTGCGGAGGGTCGTCAAGGCTCACCTCAGGCGCGTTGTCCTGAACAGGGACCGCAAATCCTGTTCGTGTGCCCCCTTCAGGCTCGCTCTTGCCTTTGTCTTTCCGCTTCCATTTAAACATCGACACCCTCCATCCATTCAAAGCTTTGAGGCTGGTAATCAAGGTCTAAGCAGGCACAGGGAGAGGGACGCATCTCATCGGTATCAACCGGGGCGTAGGGCATTTCTGCATTACTGGCACAGCCAGCCAGAAACAGAGCGAGGGAAAGCGTGAAGAGGAACGGTTTGCTCATGATGATTACTTCTCTGATTTCAGGGCATCGGTTGCTTTGGAATTGGGGTTGGAGCCGGATTGCAGGCCCATGTCAGCGGCTTTGTCACTGAGCGCGGCATTGCTTACGCCAATCGCTGCCTTACCAGCGGTCCAACCGCCTTTGGCCGCTCCGGCAACGCCCTTGCCGTAAGCCCCGGCTGTTTGAGCTGCCCCGCTCATCATCGCACCTGGTGTGGCGGCATTGAGCGTCACTTGTGCCAGTGTGCCGGCCAGTGAGGTTGCTTCCTGCACCAGCGCCACACCCGACCATGCAGTCAGGATCACAAGGATGTAAGCTTTCCAGGCGGTATCATCTAAAACGTCAGAGCTGATTTCTTCACCACCTGGCATAAGATTGCCGATGCCAGTAATAATCAGCTTGAACACCAGCGTGACCGCTACAAGCGTCAGGATTGAGGTTAACAGCGTGGAAATCCCAGCCCCGATTTTCTCACGGCCAAAGGGAAATGCGGCCATAGAAACCACATAAGGAGCCAGCAGGCACACCATCATGATCCGGAACAGGCCGATTGCCACATGGACCACGAACACGACCATCATGATGATGAAGGGCAGCATCAGCGCGACGACAAAGAGCACGATCCCGAACTTTTCTAACCACCCTGCCCCATTCATCATGGTTTTTGCCATTGCAAAGGGCTGTGTAAAAGCTGCTTCCAGCTCGGTGACAAGGCCTGTGATGGCATCTGCGCCACTGCCAGCCCCCATGAGCGCACCTGGAATACCGAACATTAAGGTCGTGGTCGCTTCATAGATCATTCCGGCAAGGCCGAATTTGAGGGCCGTGAGCACGCCAAAACCAAAAAACAGGAACACAAACTGGGAGGCGACCCAGGTTAAATCCGTGGTGGCTGTGGCAAGTTTAAATCCCTGCCAAACCGCCCACAAACATGCTAGGCTGGCAAATATTACCAGCATCGGTTCATAGGCAATTTCCATGTATTTATTGACAAACTTACTGCCACTTAAGACATACTGCTCAATCAAGGGACAGCTGATACAACCGCTATTCATGACCCTCTCCCTTGTCGGATTTATAAGTGCGGCTCAGGCAGCGCCCGATACCGATCATTTGAAGGGCTCCATTGTTCTTAAAGGTGAGGGCTCCACCAATATTTTTGATGGGGTAAAAGACACCCGCTTCCTTGATCTGGCTTACGCCCAATGGGCCTGGAGCAACCTGAAGAGCCCAACCGATGTTGCGGCCGAGCTTGCCAAATACAAGGGCGCCTACAAAACCTTTGAACAGGCGGCGAAGGCCGAGTTCAAACCTCGCTGGAAGGTCAAATACATGAGTATTCCAGACAATCAGTGGACTAAGGCCGGACGAGAACTTCGCGCTCAGGTGGACCGGGAGGTATTTGTGCAGAGCCCGGATCAGGACGCCATTGCCCGCTACCGTGATCTGATCCTGCTGGAAATGGCATGGGATGGATATGTTTCGCGCAGAGCCCCGTGGCATGCAGAAGACTGGGAAGCCTTTGAAAGCTTTTACTGCGACAGGCATACCCGCGTTCTTGGCTTTGTCATGGACGGCTGCGCCATTCCCAACTGGCACAGGCCCGATCCGGGCGCGTGGAAAAAGGTTGGTTATGAGCGGCTGAAACGCGAAGGCAGGCTTGAATTCCTGCAAAGCAACTGAACAGTGCGTGAAGGTCAGGGAGGTCATTTTGAGCCTCCCTTTTTCTTCATGTCATCTTTTGCCAGCTCGCTCTCAATCGGGACGCCCTGAACAATGGACTGGGCAGAAGAGACTTTAAGAAGCTGGGCAAGCAATTGATTGGTCTGGGACTGGCTTTGCAGCAAGGCAGAATTGACTTCAATAAGCACCTGCAGGCGTTCATTGACCGTTTGCGCCTTGGCCCCCTCGCTTTTGAGTTCCTGCGCCGCCTCTAAGGTCTTGACCGCATTTTCCTGCGCCATATCGGCCTGTGCCAGCCCCTTGAACGAAGCATCAGCCACCGTATTGACGCGGGCCTTTTTAACACCGGCCTGCACCTTCCCCTTTTCTTCCCAGGTCATGGACGTCATGTCCTTAGGCTCGGCCACCAGACCGTTTTGATAGGCATCAGAACGCGAACACAGCGAGCCCATATCCATCTCATCAAAGCTCACATCCGGCATCAGGCCCTCAAAATCGGGAACCAGACAGGAATTGTCCGACATGATCTGACCGGTGATGTCGCTGAAGTTGATAGAGGGGATCGAGATCTTGGAGACCTCGCCAATGCTTTTAAGCGTATCGTCAACGCCCGAGCGCACATCCTTAACCACATCAAGCTGCTCTTTGAGCGTCTTGATCTGTTCTTTCATCTGCGCAATCTGCTTCTTGGCCTCTGCGATGGCCTTGATATCAATGACAGGACGGGCCGCAAAAGCGGGCACGCTTATCAGCGCCAGTGAGAGTGCAAGCATAGAGGCAGCAATAAACCGGTTGGCTCTCATCAGTTCGCCTCCCCGTCTACGTCCAGTTCGGATCTGGCCTGCTCATCTGGATTTAACGGCGTAGCAACTGTCTCAGAGGCCAACGCCTCCTTCCTGAAGATCGCCTCAGGCGCAGCCAACCGGCTGGTCTCCCGTTCTATGATGACAGGAGGGGCGATAAAAACAGGGGGTGCAGGCGGCGTGATCTGCACGGCTTGTGGCAAACTCACACCTTGCTCTCTGGCGATATATTCAATGCGGCTGCTCAGCCCGGACAGCCTGGGCACTGTGCTATCCGTGTCTGAACCCACAAATGTCTGGATGGCTAAAAAAAACATCACAGGTGCCATGACAATAAGGGCAGCGCCCATAAGACGATCACGCGTCCTGACGCTCCTCACGGCCCTGCTCTTCAAAGCAGCTTTCGCCTCTCTCAGCTCTTCAGAAGCGTTATTGCACCAACTAAAAAACTGCTGGCGATTGTCTTGTATGAGGCCATCTTTGACCTGCCAGACGGCGGTTCTGATCTCTTCGACATCTTTTGCTAAGTGAGTAAGATCCGTGGTGCCGATCTGGTCCAGACTGACTTTCAGATCCTCTAAAAGGCTATACTGGCCCTTAAGCGTTTCAACCTGCGCGATTAGATCCTTCAAAAGACCATCTTGCGCCTTAATCTGCGCCTCATGTTTTTCGCGCTCTGTCTTAAGTTTTCTTTCTTTCCATAGCTGATCAAATTCTTTGAGCCCCTGATTTGCTTTCGCGCTTCGTTTCAGGTGCACCAGTTCAGTTGCCCGCAGTTCCAGCTCTTGAATTAAGTCAGCGGTGCCAAAAGTCTGCAAATCACCTTGCTGATCGCCGGCCTTTTCCTGGCCCTTCCTGCTTAGCCTGTCCAGCTCTGCAAGATTGCTGCTGCGCTGTTTCAGTTGCCCTTTGTCCTTGTCCCGTTCCCGGTCCAGATCGCTCAAAAACTGCGCATTATCCATGGTCGTTTCCAGCGTATTTTCGTCTCTGGTCATGCCCGTCTCCTCCATCATCGCTTCAGTTCACCGCCAATTTGGATTGCGGCTGCGCAGTCAAAGAGGTCGCAGACAAAGGTGTAGGCGTAAGGGATGCAGCAAGGTGGACAGCCCCTTCCAGCCGGGACAATCTGTTTTCAAGGTCGCTTACATCGGACCCACTGAAGAGGAATGATCCCAGAACGAAACAGGTCAGGCAGGCCGCTATGACAGCGCCCCACGAAGGCCGGGAGAGCTGGAAATCTTCCTCTACAAGATCTTCATCAGTAGATCCTTCCTCCTCTAAGCCTTCCTCCTCTAAGCCTTCCTCGTCATAAAGGTTCTCATCATCCTGATAATCGTGAGAAAAATACTGAGAAAAATAGTGACCGTCCGACCAATCAGCCTGATGGTCATAGACGCGTCTTGAAGCTGCTCCGTTAGATGCATTCATTTTACTTTGTCCCCGCCGCTTTGATGATTAAGTCCTGCATGTGCCGTTAAACGTGAGCGAGCCATTGCTCGCCCCACACGTCCTGAATTTTGCGAAGTTCAGCCATTGGCCCGGTGCCGGAGCGATAAAACCGCAAGGCATCACCAAGGCCGGAAAGGTCCACATCAATGATGGTGCTCTCATTGTATCCAGAGGCCAGATCGCGCCTGACCAGAAGAACCTGACGGCCTCCTGCCAGCTCCCCTTCCCCGCGAATGAAGGCGATCTGATCGGCGCTCAAATTGAACGGCTCAAGGGCTTTATCGCTGCCGCCACAGCCGGCCATAAACAAAAGGTTCGGGGCGTTGTTGATGACCTTGGCCGAGCCTTCAAACTCCACCAGCGCTTCCGGGTTCTGGAAGGCCAGCCCGACAACACCGCCCAGTTTGCGGTACTCCATGAACATCTGCCCGACGAGATGACGGAAGCCTTCATTGCGGAGCAGGTTAGCCGCCTCATCGACAAAGATAGAAAAGCCCTTGTGGTTGACCTTGGCGGCTTCATAAATGGCGCTGGAAATATGCGTCACAAGTGCAGGGCCAAGCAACGGATCTTTAAGCGGCTCGGTCATATCAATGCCGACCAGATGGCTTTGCTCCAAAAAGGTGCGGATGCTGTCTTGCGGGGCGTTGAAGATATGGCTATACGCCCCCTCCCCAAGCCGCTCATCCTTCACCCATCTGGTGAAAGCGCGCTTGATATCGGAGTTTGACGGGAAGGCGGCTTTGAAAATACTGTCGAACGTGCGCTCCCCGCGATCCATGACACTTGCAAAATCGAGCACATCATTGATCTGGTCGTCCATCTCTTGCACATACTGATCACCCAGCATGATCCGCATCATGGTCGCGGCCCGCTGGCGAGCGCTCTTATTGTCAAGATCACAATCAAGCGGGTTAAGAGAGAGCTGGTCAAAGGACTGGTACTGTCCGCCCATGACCTCGCTCATGAACCGCGCCCCTTCCAGACTGTCAAAGACATAATTGCGCACGCCTTGGAACTTGGCGATCCCGCCAAGCAGATGCATAATCAAGGTGGATTTACCCGTGCCGGTCGGGGCAAAGATCAGGTAGTGCCCTGCCGCCTGAGGCTTATCTGCAATATGGAACTGGAAGGAATAGTTCTGGCCTGTTGGCGTCTTGAACAAACGCAAAGGACGGTTCCCGAACGGGGAGGAGTACATGCCTTCTGGAGAATATTGCAGCGGCCAGAGCGCGGCCACGTTATAATCCATCAGACGCAGTTTGCGCACCAACTTGCCTCGTCCGGGCAGGCGGTTAAACCAGCAGTTGGCCGCTGGTGCCGTTTCAACACTATGTTTGACGCGGCGAGAATTCAAAATCGCAGAGATCTGATCAAGCACCTCATCCAGCTCCGCTTGTGTGCGCGCTCTGACGGTGAACTGAAGCTGGGTCTGGAACATGGTGTTGGAGTTGTTGGTGAGCGCTTCAGTGGCGTGCGAGAGCTCTGTGACCATGGCCCCGGAGGTTAAGAAGCTGTTGAGCTGTTCTGCCTTCTTACGGGTGTATTCAAGGATAGTCTTTTCTGAACTGAGCGGCACACAGACCTGCATGACTTCCAGCTCTGCAGACAAGGCCAGCACCCTGGAGATCATCAGGCCCGATACACTATCTGGATACTCACTCACGCCAATGGTTTTATGAATGTGTTTGAGCGGGGTCTGGGTAAGGATGGTCCCGTCTTTGTTGATGATCAGATCACAGGCGGGCAGGTTGGCATTGATAGACCGGCTGACCCGCTTTGCCTCATCGGGCATATGTCCGCATACCAGATAGGTTAAGAACGCGGTTAATTCGCACGGTTCCTCAAGATCCTTTGCAGCCTCAACCGGCGTGACCTGGTAATTCTCAAACCCGTTAAGAAGTGCCTTGCAATGCTTGTTCAAGGTTTCAAAGGTGGTCGCTTCCAGCAGCACATACCAACTCATGGTATAAGCATGCTTGTAAAGCTCCTGCTCAGCTTTGCCGATCTCAGCTAAGGCCGGAGAGGGCCAGTCCGCCTCAAAGGAAATATCCTTGAGCCGTTTAACGGCCATCAGGCGAAAGGCTGAGCCGCTTGATCCAAGCTGGTGCAAGATGTTGCTGCGCTGGCGGGCGAGCGTTTCCTGCTGCTCAAAACTCATAGTGTCGTAGGAAACGCCTTTCAGTTTGAACACCCGGAACAAGGTGCCATCTTTAAGGGCAATGGTGGTGCGGTCTTCAAAAAGAACGTCAAAGTCCAGCTCGTCTGCCAGCCAGTCCTGCTCAAAACTGCCCTCCCCGTCCTGACGCAGGACCTTCTTGGCGAGCATGGCCGCACCGCCTGCAAATCCCAAAGTTGCTGCTGTTGAAAGAAGGAGGCTCATTTTGTCTTGCCCTTTGTCGTTGTCTTTAAAGACCCGCCAACGATGAGGCAGCGGGCTTGTTTGCCTTTGAAGAAAGTGTGCGGCAACAGCAATGTTGCCTCACAATGTGCATCCTTGCGGCGCAAGGCGATGGTGAAGGCAAGGGCTGGAGGAATGGAGAAAATGCAGAGAAGCATGACGAGCGGCGGATCAATCACCAGGGTTAAGATTGCGCCCACAAAGAACACTCCACCCAACGCAAACGCCGCAAACAATGGCGGCATGCCAAAGATGGTCGAGGGTGACTGAAGGTGCCGATAAACGCCGTTCTGCACTCGCATACCCGCCCCCTTAGGCTAGATTAACAAGGGCGCGGATAGCCGTTGGGGCGGCTACAATGATGATAGCTGCGATGACGTAGTTGACCAGTCTCTCCCAGCGCATGCTGCCAGACATGGCCGACCAAGCACCGAAGGCCACCACACCAAGGCCAACGATAACAGCACCGATCTGAACCATGCCGCTTTCAAGGAAGCCGAATGTCGTAACAACTGGGCTTGCCCAGTCCTTGCCAGCAAAGGCAGCGGCAGGGTTCAAAATCAGAACAGCAAGGACAACGAGTTTGACCTCACGGGTGAGAAGCGACTTTGAATTCTTAGATGAGTACATGACAAACCTACTTCATGATCAGATAAAGAGCTCCAACGGCAAGCCAGTTCAGAGCGGTGAAAAAATAGAGCGGCGATGAAAAGCGTTTGATTTTGGATGTGAGGTCGCCAAGCTCGATGGAGAATTGAGACTGCTGCTTTAAAAGGCCCTCAATTGAGCTGGCCTCAACGTTCTGGCGAATTTGACTGAGCGTGTCGCTCAGACGCGATAATTCGCTCTGCATCTCTTCTGCGAGCACTTTTGCGCTCTCTCCAACGATAGCTTTGAGCTTGTCACGCTCATGGACCTGACGGGTCCCGGCCTCAGCCAGCAACACGGACAAATCAGAGGTAAAGACCTCAAACAGCGAGTAGAGCATCCAGATCGGATCGTCCGATCCCATGGACTGACCACCATGTTTTTTGGCGATCAAAGCGCGAACATCTTCAAGCGAAGAGATCTGAGCGCCGCCCAGTGGGGTTGACACTTCAGATTCTATGAAGTCGAAATTTGCTTGGTTTTGCTCCGAATCGGTTGCCATTGCCGCCATCCCATCCTCACCCACGCTTACAAAGCCATGTTTTCAAGTTGTAAGGAGACGTCAGACCAGACCTTTTTGAGCCTTTGACGGGTCATAAGGCCGAAATTCTCGTCCAAAATGGCCTCTGAGAAGGTCTTGCGGCGCTCAATCATGGCCTGAATGTCGTGATTGAAGGAAGAGCCGGTGCGCTGCGCTAAAGTAGGCACAGCGTAAATCCGGTCCTGATTTGCCTTAAACAACTTCAGCTCTTCGAATGGCTTACCATTTTTTTCTGCTCGACCTGAGTATTCATTCTTCCAAAGCACAATCTTTTGCTTTGGGAATACTTCAAACAGCTTCTCAATGCAGGACAGTGTGGCGTCGATTGCGCCTCCCCCGCTGACTACGGAATGGATGGCAATCTCGCACTCATGCTCATGCAAAAGCTCAAGCACATCGTTCTCAGCCAGATATTTGACCAGCGGTAAGAAGGTGGTTGCACCCGTATCAATAACGAAATGTGTCTCGTCATCTGATTCGATTATGCCCTCAACAATGGTGTCAAAGCTGCGATGGTCGATCTCTGCATTATCCATCATCTTTATAAGGTTACAGTTGAGTGCCTTATAAGATGAAAGAGTAGGGTTTACTGGGTCCGTATCAATAGCAACAAGGTTTCGCTCTTTTTGACGAAAATACTCACAAAGCAGAAGAGAAATAAAACTCTTTCCGGCCCCGCCTTTTCCTTGCATTACAAAGTTTACATATCTCATATTTGCTTAAACCTATCAGTCGTAATCTGGAATTTTTGACGCCATCTGGAACCGGTTTGTACCCTTAGGTTGAGATGGAAGGGGCGAATCTCGGGGTGTAGTAGACCCGCTCCCTCCTGTTTTGGATGGGGGTACAATGGCACTTCCTGGAGGCAAATCAGGCTTAGGGTTCAGAGCCTTAGCCGCATACTTATAGAAGGCTGTTTTCGACATATTGATCTTCCCTTCACTTGAAAGGGCCTCGAAGATCGTACGTTTGGACACACCTCTCCCGATCTCAGTCTCAACATGCGCACGCACGAGTTGAAATTGAGCACGGGCATCTCCCCATGGAAGCGCCATTGTTTGATTACCCGTGTGTAAAACGGGCATCCCTGATGTTTAATGTTTGGATAAAGGAATAAGACGCAGATCTGCCCATCGCATTTCGGAGTGAAACACGCTAAGCCTCAAGCCCATTAGCGGACATGAGATGAGCTGCGACTGATTTATGAGTTGTGGGTTCTCCCTATGCAGGTGCCAAGTTCACTTTGGTCCTTGCTAGGCTCTGACGGTTATGCGTCCAAGCATAATAACCGTCAGAGCCGCATGCCATTTTGCTATGGCAGCAAGTAAGAAGTGCATAACGCATCCCCACAACTTTATCCAGCCCTTTTTTGGTCGCGGTTTCCCACAGTAAAGCAAAGTATAAATACTTAAACTTTTAGGTATTATCTGAATTGACTGAAACCCTAGGTTTTTGACTCAAATTTGAGAGAATACCCGAAAATACTTATCCACAGATATACTTCGCTTTTGATTCCTTAAATTTTGCCTAGCAAAAGGCGTTGAGCACGACAGTGCGAATAAGCTCAAGTCTGCGGGTTGGTCCCGGCTCGCAGAATTTTCGCTAACCGGCTCCGGTTAGCATATCTTGCCAACTCTCACTCGGGGAATCTCGCGGAACCTTCGGGAATCTCGGGGAAACTCGAGGAACATCGTAGGCGCTCGCGGAAACTTCGGGAATCTCCAGGAAACACTGGGAATTAACAATAGAAACTCGTGGAAACTTCGGGAAACTCGCGGAAACTCGCGGAATCCATGAAATCGGGCTGACGATTGAAGAAATCTGCATAGTGCTTCAACTTTTGTATGAATTTTCTGTCAAGCGACATGGAAAAGAAAACGAAAATTCCGTTACAGCAGCAGCAATTACCAGAGCGCGGAGCATGTGCGAGCTTGTCAAGCTTGCGCGTGCTTTGCGCGACAAGGCGCTTTGGGATCTGTGAGTGCAACGAGCGATCGCAACGCGCCGCACGCCCCGATCTGACAAGGCGAGCACTCGGCATCGTGTGCCCTGCAAGGGTGCCGATGCCGAGTGCTCGCCTTGTCAGACGGTTGGCAAGAAAATGAGCGCAGCGCCAAAGCTGGAAGGAAGAGTGGGATCGGCAGATCCTGCGGAGCCTGGAAGGTTTGGAGCAAGCCCAAAATCACAGCTACTCTGCTCAGCGCCGCTATTCTATTTTTAGGGAGTTTCGGAGTAAGATAGCGAAGGGAAGGGAGCTAAGCCCCTTCCCTTCGCTATCTGTTTGAGGTTGCTACCGATATCCAAGCCTCAAGGCTTCTTGAGCGGTGTCTCCGTCCAGCTTGTCGAACATCACTCTTGCTTTCTTCGCGTTAAAGAAGGTCAAGGTCACAACATCGGCCTGCTTAACATCCTCTACCAGCTGATAAGAAATCTCAGTGCCTAAGTCATTTCCATATTCATCAACGTGGTCGATCACCTCCACTCTGTAGAGTTCCAGCTCGCCATAGTATCCCCCTAAGAACATAAACAGCACTTGCTTCACGTTCCACTTGAAGCGGTTGAGGCGTGCTCCAAGTCCTTCTATCGGGTCGCCCACTTCATCACTGCTCAGGGTCATTGCAGTCCAGAAAAGTGAGAAAAGATTTTGCGGCTTAATATTGGAGCGGCCTGCGAACTGTGCCAGTGTTTGAGGAAGTGTCATGATTTCTCTCCGTCTTGGGATGGTGCGTTTCTATTTTCCTCGTCAAACAAACGGGTGAGCGGGAGCTAGTGAGGAGAGAGGCTGTCCATAGTCTCCCGCAGCCCAAAGGGCGAGGAAGATTGTGGTCAGGCGAGTGACGATCTAGCTTTCGTGAGGGCGCAAGCCCTAACAGCTGCCCCTCAGGTCAAAATGGCATTGAGGAATGAAGAGACCTGCGACTTGCCAGCTGTAAGCCCTTCAGCAAACATGAGTGAGCTGGGTTGCAAGCGCGATCTGGGCTCGGCAGAGTCCGGTGAGCGTTTGTGAGCCAGATCGCCCCGCATTCAGAGCCAGAGTTTGATTTCTAGGGAGTTTCGGAGTAGGATACCGGAGTGGCAGGGAGCTAAGCCCCCTGCCGTTTACTAGCTATTTGATAGAGACCCGAAGGGACAGTAGCCAACTGCTTCGGGTCTTTTTCAATTTAAGCGTGATAGAAATTGGTAAAAACCACATTTCTTCACCTCCGGTTTCGGGGCAAGGCTGTTGCCTCAGTCGGGAGAGCCTATCTTTCCCGATGCGCTGGTTGGCTCAGCGCCGCTGCTTTTGCCCCAAAATTCTCAGCTGCTTGTAGCAGATGCACCCCTTGGTTGCTATGGGCAATCCTGTCTGCTGTCAGGAGGTTCCACGTCTTATGTCTGTCTTCAGAACACCGCCCATTCAACCTCTTTGCATTCAATGTGCTCGTTGTCTTCAGCTTCACACCGGTGCTTGTAGGTGTTGTCGTTCCAGTCCCGTGCACTTACGGACCATGAGTAATCGCAGTGGTAACGCTCTGACAGGATCGCAATCACCTCTTCAAAGGTGTCCGCCTCAATGATCTCCTGATAGTCAATATCAGCTTCCGCGTTCCAGCCCTCACAATGCGTCCCGCTGATCGTGCAGGCAAACTCACCTTCAGATAATTCCGTTTCCAGCCGTTGGAACACCTCAAACTCATCATCCCAATCATCTTCCACAAGGGCCTCAGCATCCAACATCTGCAAGTAATGCTCTGCATCAGGGTCATGCTGGCGATTTTTGAACTCCAGCTCTTCGCGCTGGTGATCGGCGGAGCTGACAAACAAGTCAGAAAGGAACTCTTTCAGGGTCGTCAGGCTTGGAAGATGCAACATGATTTCTCTCCGTCTTGGGATGGTGCGTTTCTATTTCTCTCGTCGCAGACAACGGGGGAGCGTTGGTCAAGGTCATTTCGACCGAAAGGCTTCAGCCTGGAGGGAACCGGCTGCACGAAGGGAGCGGAGCGAACGAAGGAAGGCGGGCGAATGCCTGCGTTAGCAGGTCGCCTTGAGCATAAGCGGGGGCTTTAGCCCCCATCAGGGCGCAAGCCCGCCAGCAAACAAGAGCAAGCGCAACACTGGCAATCGTTCAGCCGACAACGTGTGCCCTGCAAGGGTGCCGTTGGTGACTGAGCGAGGGACTGTGTGGAGTGCGCGCCGCTGGACTGACCTTAAACAGAGGAAAGGCGCGCAACCCGCACCCTTCTCCTGCTTCCCTCTCTGTGGCCTTGCCCCTTATGCAGCAATCTTCTCGATCTCTTCATCTAAGATATCCGGTGCCTGATACTGGGTCTTCAGACATTTGGGAACCCAGTTAGCAACTCGCTCTTTACCCTCACTGGAAAGGCCGTTGCGATCCGCCTCATTGTTAAACAGCCCATGAAGACAGGTCACCTTGTCGCCTTTCTTCATATTTGCGAACTCTGGTCCTACTGGCTTGCCGTCAATGTAGCTCTTGACCTCATCCAACTGGCCTGACTTAAGCCGCTTGAAGAAGATATTATTCGGCGTCCAAGTCTTGCGTGGGTCAAGACTGACGGTATTAGCGACCAGTTCAACAAACGGCACGTGTCCGCTCACAAGAGCGATACGGGCCGCAAAGGACCGCGCAACGGCTTGTGTGAGAAGGGTTGATTTTTCCTGCTCGCTCTTCAGGCGGAACGCCGCAAACTGTGTTGCAACATCTTTTCCATAAATAGAAGTCTGATCTGCAACATTCAGTTCTTCAGGCAGGTTCTGGCCGTGATTTTCAGCCTCATTGCGCCATGTTCCAGACTGGATTTTACACGGCAGATCGCCCTCATAGCTCTTTGTGATCATGGAAAAGATCGCGATATCTTTTGCAAGCTCTGCATCATCCAATAGAGCGGCCTGCATCGCCCCTGTACGAATGGCGCTCAGGTCTTCCATTAAGGCTTGGGAGTACTCTTTGCTTTCTGGTTGGTTGGAATTTCCTGTCACGCTTTTAGGCTCTTGCAGCACACCAGCGGCAATTGCTGCACCTTGATCGTGCGCCTCAACATAGCCTTTCTCTAAACACAACTCCCCCTGAGAGCCAATCGCAACAAAAACACCCGCAACGCTTTTTTGAACGGGCGTAAACTGCCTCTCAAGTAACTCGTCCAGTTCCTCCAACTCTTCCGGTGTTGCCCGCTCTTCGTACTGCGCTTCAATCAGGGCCTCTCTGCGCTCTTCCTGTGCTTCGCTTAAGCGCACATCTTCAACGTGGAGCCGTACAAACTTCTGTCGCTCCGTGTACTCTGGTAGTTCAATGCTGGCCGTTGCCCATTTCCAACCTTGTGCAAGGAGCTTCTGGCGGGCTTCTTCAAGTTTTGCTGCGGCGAGCTGTTCTAAAAGGGTGCTGTCCAGATAATAAACCTCTTCCCCAAACAGGTCTTCGCGGATTGCTCCCCCTGCAGCTTCATAAGCCTCACGGCCCACAAACATCGCTCGGTGGTCGTTGCCCTCGCCAACCTCATCCATCAAGTTGCGCTTAATGGTGCGCGGCTGATCTCCGCCCCATCTCCCGTTTAAGCGGCCAAAAACGTCTGCCTGCTTTTCCTGATCCGCAGATACCGTATAAGCCGCCGCTAGATCGAGCGTGATCTGTCCAGTTTCCAGCGCTTCAAGGATGCATTGCGCAAGTCCTGCAAGGCGCAAACGTCCTTTGACATGGCGCACGCTCTGGGCAAACGCGATTGCAATACTATCAGGTGTGTGACCTGCTTCCGCCATGGTGCGGTATGCTTTGATTTCTTCTGCTGGATTAAGGTCTTTGCGGGCGGTGTTTTCTGCGTTGGCCCATTCAAGCGCCTGCTCTTTGCTGGCAGCAATGCGCACAGCAACGCTGTAGTTTGGAAGGATATCCTTGCTCTCTAATAGGTTTTGCAACGCACGAAGGCGGCGACCACCAGCAACGATGCCGATGCTGTCCCCTTCAGCAAAGCCCACAAGGTTCTGAATCAGGCCACAAGCCTTGATAGACTGAGCCAGCATTTCAATTTCGTTAGGGTCTACGTTCTGGCGCGGGTTAAGGGCAGACAAGGTGAGCTTTGAAACTGATACGTTGGAAAGCAGTTTGCCGTTGGTGGTCTTGGTCATGATGTTGTCTCCGCCTCATGAGGTCCGTTTCGATTTCTCTCGTCGCAGACACCGGGGGAGCGTTGGTCAAGGTCATTTCGACCGAAAGGCTTCAGCCTGGAGGGAACCGGCTGCACGAAGGGAGCAGAGCGAACGAAGGAAGGCGGGCGAATGCCTGCGTTAGCAGGTCGCCTTGAGCATAAGTGGGGGCTTTAGCCCCCATCAGGGCGCAAGCCCGCCAGCAAACAAGAGCAAGCGCAACACTGGCAATCGTTCAGCCGACAACGTGCGCCCTGCAAGGGTGCCGTTGGTGGCTGAGCGAGGGACTGTGTGGAGTGCGCGCCGCATAAGGCTGTTTTTGCTGGCCGGTTCTTCTTGAATTGTTGAGGAATGAGGGCTATATTAAGCGAAGGAAAGGGGAGCTTTCGCCCCCCAATCCATGCCATTAGGCTACTTTAAAAAAGATCCGCAGTCTGACGACCAATCTGTTGCGGGTCTTTTTCATGTCGAAAGTTAGTTTCAACTTCACCTAACATCCCACCTCCTTATCTAGGCTTTGCTACTATCGGAGCGCCTAACTTCTCCGATTGCGTGGACTGGCTCACGCTGCTGCTTTGCTAAGAAGGTGAATTCTTATTAATCTCCTGAAGAGGTTAAGAAATTTACCAAGGTTTCAAGCTTGTGCAAGGAAAGCCCTGTGATTTGTACATCACAATCGTTTGCCAGCTCCCTCACCTCAATGCGCCCATAAGCTTGCGGGTCGAAGATTTTAATTTCACGCCTTAACGTAAAGTTCCCATGCGCCCCTTTTTGCGCTGATCCCTTTGAAATTCGATTTACGAACTCTGCAACTTCACGTTTCTTGTTGTGCTGGTCAGCCACCCCTTGCAATGCTTTGAAGGCGAGCGGCGTTGCAGGCTCTATAATATGCCGCTCAATTTCTCGTGCTATCTGCTCGGGCTGCTGGCGCACCCTCTCAGGGGCAAAGGTGCGTTTTAGTGTGTGCTGGCTCTCTCCCTCAAAATAGCTCTTAAGTTCTCGCGTGTAAAAATCTCCGCCGATGGACGATTTAAGCGATGCATTCACAGCTATGCGGCCCTTGTACCAAGCAAAAATTATCAAAAGGGCACCCACCGGAGCCTCAACAAGAATACGGTGCTCGCTGATTTTCACACCTCCCCCACCGCCGAACAGCAATTCAGCGGCGGGCTGTGCCATGTCTGCCAAGCGGCTCATGGGGCGGCTCTTAAAGCCATGGAGGAACGGGCGGGGCGCTTTGGCTTGGCACTGCCGTGCTTTTCGCGGATATCCTCCATTGTTGAACGCCCTCGGCTTTTGGACTTCCATCCAGCAGGGCGAAAGTTCCAACGTTTCTTTTTCGAAGCATATTTAAAGCCTGCTGCTTTCAAGGCGTCTTTATGCTCGCGGGTGTTCCCACCAACCCAGATCCACGCCCCACAGATTTCAATTTCCAACCCGTCTAAGTCGATAATTGCATTTAAGGCCGCGTTGAGGTCTTCGCCATAATTTACATTGGTCGCCTCGTCAGTGTGAACCGTGCCTTGTGCTTGCAACACGTCAAAAGCCGCGTTTACAAGCTTCATCATTTCCGCGCCTGCGGGGTTCAAATCAGGGTGATATTTTTTAGCTGCCGCTTTGTAGGCTGCTTTGATCTCGGCTTGTGTTGCGCCTGATGGAACGCCAAGGACTGATAGAGCGTCTGAGATTTTCATGATTTGCTACCCGCTTGTGTAGTGTCCGTTTCGATTTCTCTCGTCGCAGACAACGGGGGAGCGTTGGTCAAGGTCATTTCGACCGAAAGGCTTCAGCCTGCAGGGAACCGGCTGCACGAAGGGAGCGGAGCGAACGAAGGAAGGCGGGCGAATGCCTGCGTTAGCAGGTTGCCTTGAGCATAAGCGGGGGCTTTAGTCCCCATCAGGGCGCAAGCCCGCCAGCAAATAAGAGCAAGCGCAACACTGGCAATCGTTCAGACGACAACGTGCGCCCTGCAAGGGTGCCGTTGGTGGCTGAGCGAGGGACTGTGTGGAGTGCGCGCCGTATCAGCAACGGTTGTGTTTCACACGGCAACAAAAAAGGGGAAGGCATAAGCCCTCCCCTTTTAAAAGAGGTAGCGGAGTTTTGAAACGGACCCTACCCCTCTTTCAATGCATGTTCTAAAGCGTTCAAAAATTCAATTCAAGCGTGTAATACAGTTATGTCTGGGTGCGCCCTGATATACTCAAGACAAGCGCATAAATATTTGTCTAGGCTCTGCTTTTTGCTCTCTTCAACTTTTGACATAATCACGGCGCGCTCGTCAGGGTTTAAGTTCAACCAAATTTCCTGACACCTTTCGAGTGAGAGAGAGGGCAAGGTGCCCTCTTGATTGTTTATTGTCATCCCCTCACCTCACGCAGCCAACGCAAACAAGGGAAACTCTTGGGCTTCGCGCTGCTGTCTGGCCTGCGCGTAATCAATTGTAACGATCTCGCATAGTGGATTAACGCCCTTCCACATGTCGCGGTAACATGACGTATCAATGCCGCACCCTTCTGACATGTAGAACCCTGTCGTGTTTTGAAATTCCACCCCCGCGCCCTTCTTATCGCGGCTGTGACATTGCACACCGGAATATTTAAAGCTTGCCGAGTTTTGCGGGATTATGAAGGTGCCTTCATTGGCAAGTTCTGAGGCGATATCCATCACATGCAGTTCAAACAATGCACCTTTATAGCTGGGACCAGTTCGACCAAAACGCTTAACTTTGCCAAACGGCGGGTTACTGATTGCCCGGTCAAATTTCCCTAGGTTTAGTTCCTGCCAGTCGAACACATCTGCACAAATCCAAGTCGCCTCGGGCAATAGTTTTTTGCCAACCTCCACATAACGCGGGTTGCGCTCAATGCAGGTGATTTCAGGCGCTTTGCCGTTGCGGTGCATAAGCCGGTGATAGGTCGCATAGGCCAGCATTCCAATGCCTGCGCAAAGGTCAATAATTTTGTGGCCGCTAACATCAAAAGTAAAATCCCACGCCAGCCCTTCGGGAGTGAAAAAAGCCCCTGTAGAGCCGTTTTCAAATTCCGCGCCCTCGTGCCAATTGGCAAAAACAAACTCCTTATCTTCTTCGCTTAGAACGTCTTTTTTTAAGATTTCTTCTGCCTGAAAATGAGCTTTAGATTGTGCTTTGGTAAGTTTCGCCATTTTGTCTATCCCGCCTGTGAGGTCCGTTTCGATTTCTCTCGTCGCAGACACCGGGGGAGCGTTGGTCAAGGTCACTTCGACCGAAAGGCTTAAGCCTGCAGGGAACCGGCTGCACGAAGGGAGCGGAGCGAACGAAGGAAGGCGGGCGAATGCCTGCGTTAGCAGGTTGCCTTGAGCATAAGCGGGGGCTTTAGTCCCCATCAGGGCGCAAGCCCGCCAGCAAACAAGAGCATCCTTGCCTCAACTGATTACGGCAGAAGGGAAAGAGTGAGGTGCGATCCGCACGAAGAACAGTTACCGGAGGGCAGAGACAAACCATCTAAGACACCTAACTAGGCTTAGGGTGCGGTGGCTTTGGAAGAGACAACGTGCCCAAGGCGCGTTAACTGGCCTGCCCCTTTAGGGGCGTGCACAATAGTATCAATCGTGGGTAAGATCAGCCAATTTGAGGATGCTGTTTCATCACTCTGATCCCGTTGCGCAGCCGAATAAACTCACCTGGGCGTGATTTCACTAAATCGTCAAACACAACATTTGCCATACCAAAGCTGATCGCTTGGGCAACTGTTTCATAGGGCGCATTAAAGCCGCTTTGCCAAATTTCGACATGAAAAGGAAAGTCTCGCATTACATCACCTTTGTTCGTCTTATGTTCCTATGTGCCCTAAGACCTAGCCAGTGTCAAACGCCACCAAGACAGCACACTTTATGGTAGTGTTGGAGAGTAACAGAGTCTCATACTGACGAGGGATTGCGGACGAAGTGGACCTTCGTTGCACTGCGTGAACTGAGGTAAGAGAGAGGCCGTTGCCTGCAAGCAGGGTCACAAGCGGTCATTCGGGTGTTTCCATTATGAGTTGAGACACGTCCAACTGAAGGCTTCTACAGTCGCTCTTATTGACGATCTGGAAATAC
>NZ_FOFM01000021.1 GCF_900110875.1 Pseudovibrio axinellae
CCCAACATGGCCATCGGTGGCATTACGCCCGCAACAAAACTAAAAATGGCGGCATAGCTCTATTACCAAACTCCTCCATAAATGGGGGGATTACCGGCTGAAAGACAGGCCATTTTCTGCCCTTGACAAATTTGTTTGAGTTCATATATTTTGAAGCCAAATAAAAATAGAGAGATGTGTATGAACGTTTCCCCTCGTACCTACGGGTATCTGCTTCGCATTTGCATTTCATTCTTTATGAGTATGTTGATGTCATTTTCAATGTTGGTTGTTAATCTTGGATTTGTTGCGGACTTCATGTTTTTGTGGTTCAAGTCCTTTTCTATTGCGTTCGCGTTGGCCGTGGTAATTAGTGCCTTTGTTTTTCCATTGGTGGCAGCCCTTCTGTCGAAATTCGTCAATGTTTGTGAAAAAACTGGTCGCTACAGCGAAAGCGCTGAAAGCTGCTGAGCGCAGGTTTTTAAATTGCACGATCCCAGCCTTTTGCAATTAATAATGGCCGCGATGTTTTTTGAGTTTGATTTCTGAGTCGTCTAAGTATAGGTGCATATTGAGTGTCAGCGGACGCTTAATATTTCTTTCCAGCCCATCACCTCTTCGTAGATTAGCTTTCTAGTCGTTTCTAGTCAGCGGTTTTGTGCTGCAAGCAAGGACAGGATATGGCTCAGTTTCTCGCAAAGCGAAATCTGGGTATCGCCCTCACGATACTATCAACGCTGATTTTTGCCGCGCAGGACGCAATTACCAAGCAGCTTGTGTCAGATCACCCAGTCTGGTTCATCCTTATGGTGCGCTTCTGGGTTCTACTTGCCATCGCAGTTGGTTGGGCGTTAATCAGCAAACAGGGCTTTTATTCTGTCGTTCGCACCAGACGCCCTGTGCTCCAGATTATTCGCGGCATTTTGTTGTTTGGTGAGATTTGCCTGATCACTTTCGCATTCAGTATGCTTGGATTGGCAGATGTTACTGCGATTTTTCAGGTGCACCCACTGATAGTGACTGGCCTTGCATCGGTTTTCCTTGGTGAAACAGTAGGGTGGCGCCGTATGCTAGCGATGCTTGCGGGAATGTCTGGGCTATTGATCATGCTGCAACCAGACGGAAACATCGGCGGATGGGGTGCGGTGGTTGCCTTGGCAGGCTCGGTTAGCTTCGCACTTTATCAACTGTTGACCAGGGTTGTGAGTCAGGATGACAGTGCGCTGACATCGTTTTTGTATGTCGGTATTATAGGCACGGTGATCTCAACCATAGTTGGATCGCAACACATAATGCCTTTTGACGAGGTTGAGTGGGTTTTGTTGCTAGGCATCTGTGTGACAGGTACCTCCGCACACTTTCTGCTTATGAAAGCACTCTCCTTGGCGCAGGCAAGCGACATACAGCCCTTCAATTACCTTCAGTTGGTTTGGTCCATCCCGATTGGTTTTCTAGTTTTCTCTGACCTACCAATTGCCACTACGATATTGGGTGCAGGTATTGTCGTTGGAGCTGGGCTGTTTTCTCTGTCGCGGCAACGCATTCGTGATGAAGAAAAAGCGGCAGATCAAACCCAGAAAAGAAACTAACAAAAGAATTAGGAAGGAGGAGAAGTCTTTCAGTGGCTCTCCCCGCTTAAGATCAAAGCCTATTTCCACGTCCCAGAAACTTAAGAACGTCGCGGTTGGTTGGCCAACTGCGATAGCGTGCCGGCCGATCGTCTTCGGTTGGTAGGCAATCACTCTTATTTAGAAAATGAGAGGCAACGAGGTTGCCGGTTTTGCTGAAGAGTTCAAGGTTAGTTCTAAAGAGTGTTCTCTTTTGAGGCACTATACGCTGCTCTGCCAAGACCAGCCCTGAATCTATCTTTTGAATGCTCTCGTGCAAGCTAACGGTGAAACTCTTTTCATCATCCATGATTGCATCAAAGACTGGATCTGGGCCCTTGAAGATGGGGAGTTTTCCGGGATGAATGTTATAGGTTTTGCCGCCAAAGCGTTCGTAGAACTTAACCCGTAGAATTTGGCCAAGGTGAACACTCAGGAAAATATCTGGTTTGCAGCCCTCTAAGAAATCGAGTGTTGTTTTGGAACTCACATCATTTGTGCGCAGGATAGGGCAATTAAGGCTATGAGACCAAACCGGCATGGCCTTCCACTTTGGAACATGAGGAAGCCGACAGGCAGGCTTGGTGACTGCCCCTAAGTAGCCGGTATAGATTGGGCCAGAACGCGAGATGAGTTTTTTGTAGGCTCGCCAGTTGCCCTGGGTCCCGTCGATGGCTGTGCACTCCACCAAACTCGTAATTTTAATGTCTGGATGGCGAAGGAGGGAGTGTAACGCGGCATCTGTATAGACACTGGCGCTCGATATGAGGCAGATCTGCATCCGTATTCCCTATCTACATGAAGTACTCGTATGTAACGCCCATCGTCTGCGCCTTTTTTAGTCTTGGTGGTTCGGCACTTTGCACCGGCCGTTCCATGTAGGGGCTGCAGAGAACCTTCTCTGCGGTCCCTTTTGCAGCAGCTTCCAGACCCTGCGCATTATAGAGCGTGCCGCGAACCTGATTGACCGTCTTCAACGCTTCAATAAACTTAAGGAATACGGTGGGATCTGGGGGAGTTGTGGAACACCAAAAGTCCTCCCAATCTCCCTGATGTGTGAGTCCGTCAATGTCGTATATAGTTGGCAATATACAGCAGGTTGGAATACCATATTCCAATGCTTCAATGCCAGCAGAGCTGTTAATGGTCAGCAGGCCGAGAGAAGCTTCAGCGAGTTCCTTTATAGAGCGGCCATGAATGAGTTGTGTGCGCTGCATAACTCCGTGTTTATCACTCGCCTTCGCGATTGCACGTGAGAGCTCTTTAAAACGGTATTCAAGGGGATGACTTTTGAAAACCAGCAAGGTTCCCACAGGAGCAATTTTTGAAAAAGACTCTATGACTTTGTCAATGGCCTCATAAATGCTAGCAAACGGTGAATGATCCCTTATCTGGAAATCACCATTGAGCTGTAAGGCAAACAGGTAATAGGGAGTACCGTCCTGCTTTAAACGCTTCCAGGCTGCATCTGCAGCTTTCTTTTGGCGTTTGGACTGTGCCCTTGCTTTCAGCCAGCCGCCGTAAACCTGGGTCCGCGGCTCGGTGCGATGATTGAGGTAGTACGGAAACTTTCTGGCATACAATGCGTTATAAAATGTAAAGCCCAGCTCCTGTAGCACAATTTGCTTGTAACTACCTGGGTACAATAGCTCTGCTGTGTCAGCGGTCACCGGCGTTTGCAACGCCATCAACTCATCTTTGTTCTGAGGGAAGTAGGAGAGGGCGGAGCACCCACCAAATTCAACTGTCATCCAATCGGGCCGCAGATATCCGAGTTCAGTCGCGATAATGTTCACGTCCAACCGTTTCGCTACGCCTATAGCAACTTGGTGGTAAAACCTGCGATCGCCATGAAGGAGTATATCTGTAATGCCGTTGGAAACGATCAACGCTTCCAGAAAGAGTGCCCACGTGTCAGGCTTTTGCGTGAAGCGAACAGCATCGCTCTGTTCCCAATCAGATACATCGCTACCGCAAAAGTGGACTTTCAGCGTTTTAGCACCAAGAGCTACTAAATGATGGGCTGTGCGAGCGTAGTATTTCGAAAGGGGCCCCTGTAGCAGCAGGACAGAGCGTGTTTTGTCTGAAGTCATTTATCACTCCAGTAACAATCTGCAGGTATCGGAACACCTGCTGCCTTGGCTGTTGCAAGACGCGGGGGTACTTCAACAAAAGTGCCGTGTCCGTTGACCCGATCCTCAAGGATACGTTTCACAAACTCTTTTGCAGCAATCCTGCGGCCTTCCAGATTGTAAAAACTGCCATGTATCTGAATGGTATGTCCCATCAGCTTTTCTAGGTCGTGATAAAGTTCAGAGTCTGGTTGAAGCGGATCTTCCCAAAAATTGTCCAAAGTGCCCTGATCGGTCAACCCGGCAATATCATAGATTGCAATACCCATGGGCTTAACAGGTACCCCAGTCTTCAAAGCTTCCATGCCGACTGTGCTGTTAACCAGTACACAACCACGAGAATGCCTAAGCAGTAGATTCAGGTCGCCACCATCGATGATCAATGTCCTGTCTAAGCACCTGAACTCCTCCGCTATCTGTCGGATGACTTTCGGCCACTTTTCAACGTTGTTGTCAAACGGATGCAGTTTAAAAACTAGTTTACTGCCGGCATCCGAATTTGCAGAAAATGAGCTGTAGAGTTCTCTGATGAAACTCGATAGATGCTTATAGCGCGAGTGATGCCTGATCTGGTAGTCACCTTGCATCTGCATAGGCACGACAAAATACTCGGTTTTATCGCGTACAAGCGCGCTGATCGTCTCATCAGCTTCCTTCGCAAGCCGTTTTTGACGAATCAACCGTGGAATGTAGCTGAAGTAGTCCCTGAATGGGTGATAATATCTATCCCGTTGATAAAAGGGGAACAGGTAAGGAAAGAACACCGGAATCAGATTGCAGATCACCTCATTGACCGCTTCCTCTAAGAAAGAGTGTGGGAAAGGACCAGGAGCCTCCAGCTCAGGTAAGTCCGCAGCACTTGACCTTATTTGCAACGGGTCATTGGGATAGTGAGAGTAAACACCCATGCCGCCGCGCTCAAGTGTTATCCAGTCAGGGCGCATGTACCCGAATTCGTAGGCAAATGTGTTGATCCCGCGCCGCATCGCAACATCATGCGCCACCCGGTGGTATGGCCGCCGATCTGCATAATAAATAATGTCTGTAATGTCGTTTTCGACAATCAGCGTCTCAAGCTTGTCTTGCCACTTTTTCAAACGACCAAAGTAGTTAACAGCACCAGTACCAAAACGGAAATACCAATCACTGAGCGAAAAGTTAACAACCTTGCACGCGACGTCTTCGCCTTCGAACTCCTTGAGTAACGACCGACAAAATCCAGAAGGGTGGGATTGCAAAATTAATATTGAACGGGCCGTCATACCAAGTCCACTCAACTATTTGAGTTGATTTTTGCGATGCTGAGCGAGACCTTCAGCAAGAGAATCATACATTTTCAGCCGTCCCTCATGAAGAAGGCAGGCAGTATCGCAGAATTTCTTGATCGTCCCTTCAGAGTGAGAGATCATAATGATGTTCGAGTGTTTAAGCTTCGATTCAAACATTTCATTACATTTTTGTTTAAATCGTGCATCGCCGACGGCGGTGATCTCATCGATCAAATAGCAATCAAAATCAATTGCCATGCTCACGCCGAAGGCCAGACGAGCTTTCATACCACTTGAGTAAGTTTGGATTGGAAGGCTCATGGAGGGGCCAAGCTCCGAAAAATCCTCAACAAACTCCACCATCCGCTCAGTGTCCTGACCATACATGCGTGCCACAAATCGCGTGTTCTCGATCCCGGTCATTTTACCAGCAAACCCACCACCAAAACCGAGCGGCCAAGATACCTTCACGTTTCTTTTGATACGTCCACTATCAGGTAACTCAGCTCCCGCGATGAGACGCATTAGTGTGGATTTGCCTGCCCCGTTATGGCCGAGGATACCTACATTTTTTCCCTTGGGAAATTTTGCTGTTAGCCCGTGGAGGATAGTTTTAGTGACTCCTTTCAGGCGATATGTCTTTCGAACGTTTTGGAACTCAATCATCAGTGTGACTTCTTCCTATAAAGACGTTCGCCATAAAACCCGACTAGCAGAAGAATTATAGCACAGGTCAAAAGGTAAGGTTTGCTTAGGACAACACTATCGTAGTTGCCATAATACCCCTCTCGAAACCACTCCACACCGTGTAAAATTGGATTCCAAGCAAGAATTTTTACGATATGAGAAGGAAAATCACTCGGAACATAAAATATGCCAGATAGAAAAAAGAGAGGCCGACTTATGATTCCGTCGATCTGTTTCCAAGTTGGCCACAGTCGCAAGAGCACGGCATTTGTTGCGCCCGCGCCTAAACCGAGCAGAGACACGGCAAGAAACGCGGAGGCGCACTCTTCTGGACGAACCGGCAACGCTGCGTTATCCCACCAAATAATCAGTGTAAAAAATACAATAATGATCATAAGGTAAGTCAGCGTGATCAAAATGTACTTCGAAATTAGGAGGTCAGCTTCGTGAACAAGCGGGTAGCTTAACAGCCCACGACTAGAGTTGATCGCAGTCATCAAAGAGCCAGAAAGTCTTGAATATGTTTGGAAGGTCAACACGCCCGTTGCAAAAAACAAGGCGAAGCTTGTCCCAAAGGCGGGTGATCTGCCAATAGCGGAAAAAATCATCACAAGCACTAGAGTACTCAGAGCAGGATTAACGATTGCCCAAAGATAACCTAGTTGCGTGTCGCCGAATGCTGTCCTGGTTTCTCTAAGGACGAGAGCCCCAATGACTCTTGCTTGAGTAGTGATTACACCTTCCATGCCCGCATCCTACTTGAGGTGATCACGAATGGAGTAAGCGATCATAGTCGCAAGCGCCCAGACCGCAAATAACCCGAGGAAGAGAAGGAGTGAGTTGGTCAGGCGGCGTGGATAGATGGCTTCCTCCGGTTTTGATGGAGGGTTAAAGACCGCAAGGTATCTTTGTTGACGGTCGGCCTCAGCGCGAGATCGTTCCAAACCGGCAAGTGCCGCTGTGTAGGCTTGTTGTGCAAATTCCTGCTCGACCAAAAGCTCTTCGTAGTTAGCCAGGAGAGAGGACAAGGAGGAAAGGCGATCAGCACCTTGCGGGACTTGACGCAGTCGATCAGTACCAACTCCACTTATCTCATCGCGCTTGCTCAGGATTTGCTCAATTAGAACTTTTTCCTGCTTTCGCAATTGGCGAATGGTAGGCGAACTTTCATCGATGGTTCCGACGAGGGTTGCAAGGCGTGATCTCGTGTCAAGAAGCTGTTTTTCTAATCCCGCGATTAACTCGATCTGCACTTCTGCGTTACGCGTTGGATCTATCGAGCTCTGAGTACTACGAAAATCTTTCATTCGCATACGGCTGATTTTCAATCGCAACTCTGAGCGGCGCACTTCCTCTTCAGCAAACTTCACCGCATCTTTACGCGCATTTTGGGAAAGCGTATTGACGAGATCGGCACCGTAGGAAAGAACGCGGGAGGCAATGCGCTCAGTCATCTCAGGCGTAAACGCCTGCACTTCAACTTCAATTATGCTTGATGTATTGTCAAAACTCGTTGCGATCATACCCTGCCAATAGTCAACTAGGTCTTCGATCGGCAGGCCGGGATCAAGTCGGTAAAGAAAATCGACGTTGTCATCGCCGAAATGCTCAATGATACCTTCGTCCGCGGCTAATTTTGCGACAACTTCGCGGCCTTGCATATAGTCCATCAAGATGAAGGAGTCAGTTGTGGTTGTCCCTACACTCGCAAGGCCCGTTAAAGCGCCTAGGAAATCTCCGCCTGCAGATGACCCATCCATGCCGCGAACGGCAAAGCCGATGGTTGAAGAATAGCGGTCCGATGCAATCAATAAGAAATAGGTTGTACCAAGTAAGCTCGGAAGCAGCACCATTAAAGCGAAGGACAGCGCCAAGACCTTCCGCCTGAATTGTTGAGGCCTTAAACCGCGAAATTCGAAGAAGCCCTTAGCTTCTTCGGTTATCGTCTGCCTCGCCTTGTCGATAGGCAGTGCGACGATAGAAGCAACTTTCTTTGGAGAAATTTGCTTCTTCGCTGGCGTGGCAGCTGCCTTTGGTTGAGCCACCTTGCCGCTTTGCGGTGGTTTTGCACTATCAGGGTTAGCCGCGGCTGCAGGCAGAACCGCCGCAACTTTTGCTGTTGTCCCTTTTTCCATAGCGGGTCGTCACCTTTTCGAAATTATCACTTTAACTCAAGCTTGATAGTTCAATCTGAACGCTAAGCATGGAAAGCAGCTGGTCTCCCGCAAGCATAACACGGGATCGAAATTTGAGAAGTTCATTTTAGCTTCAAATTGAGGAGGATGCCTTTACATCGGCAGGATTTCCCCAGGCTTAGAAACTGGTAGCCGCCCTGCCAATCGCTAATGTCCCGCCTAAAATGCGGATGAACTTGTTCAGTTCTGCACCGTAAGAGCTGGCAACGTAGACAACATCTTTGTCACGTAGGGCAAATAATTGACCTTTAAAATAGGACCGCGCATCTTTCATGTTAAGACGATAAATAACAGGAACTTGGCCTGGATTCGTGCCTACATACTCAGGTTTAAGCTGGGTGATGACCTGTGGGTCTTCGTATCGGAAAACAAATAGACCTTGTGCACTTGCAGAGTTTTTGTCGAGGCCACCGATGCGGCCTAAGGCTTCAACCAGAGAAACGTTGGAAGCTTGAATTGGATATTCGCCAACTTTTGGGACAGATCCAAACGCGGTAAACGTTTGAGGATCATGGGTAACGAATACCCGATCTCCCGGGCGAATATAGACGTTTTCGTCTGAGTTTAAGAACACTGAGCTCAACAATTGTGTTGCTTGACGGCCGTTTCGTGCAACAGATACATAGCTTTCTGAGGCAGGAGATGCGTTTCCGCCTGCATTTGCAACGACATCTAGAAGTCGCTCACCATTTAACTTCAGTGGGTATTGCCCTGGTTGCCGAACGGATCCGTTGACAGTGACGAGGCTACTTGCATTTTGTTTCAATGTTACAATGACTTGAGGGTCGGTTGCCTTACGATCGAGCGCAACCTGAAGCGCTTCCTGAAGCCGCTCTACAGACTTGCCTCTCGCATGCACTTTCCCAACATACGGGATCGTAATAGCTCCGCTTTGATTGACCATAAATGGTCCAAGTTCAACGCCTCCGGCTTGCCCGGTTGGCGTAAATAGCCGATCGTTGCCCTGTTCCCAGACGACGACCGAGACCGTATCACCTACGCCGACGATGTGTTTAGGGGCCCATTTCCCACCTTGAAAGACTTTTGCCAAACCGTTGGGTTGATAAGAGGACAAGACTGAAACGACTTCCTCATCCAGTTCAATCAAGTGGAAATCGAAGGGTTTCTCGCGACGATCGGATGAGGCGGCTTGGATTTCGGAGGTGATAGGCCCAGCAGAAGGAAGCACCCCACAGCCTGAGACTAAACCAAGAAGCGGCGCGGCAATTGCAATGGCTTTAAAAATTTTGGAAGTTCCTGGAACAGATTCTGACTGAGCAAGAGTACGAATTAAATGCATGAAACTTCTATCCATTGTGCCGGCGGGCCGGGAATAACTTGTCAAATATACTCAATTTGAATACGAGTTGATTATTACTCGATCCGCCGTGAGAAATCAAACCTTTGACTCGATACAGATGCTGCTATCTATTGTTTTTCTTGGAGAAAGTTTAGTTTTCACCCAAGTGTTCCAAAGAGGCATTGTGCGTTAAGGATCTGTTTGCCACCACACGCAAAAGTTTTGTTGCTAGGAGAATATTGCTGATGTTTATCCCGAAGTCGATTCTCATCACCGGGGCGAGCTCTGGTCTTGGGAGGGCCCTGGCGCTTTCCTATGCAAGAGAAGGAGTTACGCTCTGTTTAACGGGGCGTAACGAAGAACGGCTCCGGAAAACCGTAGGCGCAGTAGAGCAAACAGGCTGTCGGGTACGTTGGAAACCACTCGATATTTGTGACGCGCAATCAGTTCAAGAATGGGTTGAACTACTAGAGCAAGAGACGCCACTTGATTTGGTAATTTCAAATGCTGGGATCACGGGCTCTCACGGCGTGAACGGGACTGTTGAAACCGCTGAAATTGCGCATGCTCAAGTTGCTACAAATCTGGGAGGAGCGATTAATCTGCTGACAGCGGTGGCACCGTTTATGCAGCAGCGGAGACACGGTGGGATTGCTCTGGTCAGCTCACTCGCAGGGATGCAGCCTATTTCCGATGGTCCTGCATATGGTGCTTCAAAAGCAGGTATCATCGCTTACGGTGAGGCGATGCGTGACCACTTACATCAGTGGGACGTGTTTGTTTCTGTGATTTGCCCTGGATATATATCCACACCAATGGCTGATCAGTTTAAGAGCTGGCGGCCCTTTGAGTACACACCTGATGGGGCTGCACTCAGGATTAAGACCTCTATTGGTCGGCGAAGAGCATTCTATGCTTTTCCATGGCAGCTTGCGTTAAGCATTCGCCTCGGAAAGCTATTGCCATGGAAATTACGCCGCTTGGCGAATCAGCGCTTTAATTATGAACGCTGATTCTATATCCGATTTATCGCTAGGCTGACATAAGCTGTTGGAGAGAAACCGGCTCATTTTCGTAACTGCGTAGCTCTTCCTTGATCAGCTTGATTGCAAGGTCGATCTGATCTTTCGTATGCTCGGATGTAATGAAGAACCGAAGCCGCGCTGATTTTTCTGGTACAGCGGGGTGGATGATCGGTAAAACGTTGAGCCCGCGCTTGAGCAAGCGATCAGACAGCACAGTCGCTTTAAGTGAGTCGCCAATCATCATTGGTACGACAGCACAGCCTTGGCTAACACCCGTATCCAACCCAGCTGCTTGAGCTTGTTGGAGGAAGTAGCGGCCATTTTCCTGTGCTGCCTCCACCCGTGACGGTTCATCACGCATGGTGCGGATCGCCTGACACACGGCAGCTGCTATTGGAGGCGCGATACCCACGCTGAATACAAAGCCTGAGGCGGTAAACTTGAGGTATTCGATTAGATTGTGGCAACCCGCGATATAGCCGCCGCACCCGGCAAGTGTTTTGGAAAAGGTTCCCATCCAGATATCAACATCACGTGCATCAACCTGAAAATGCTCAGCAATCCCGCGGCCAGTCTTGCCTAATACGCCAATGGAATGTGCTTCATCGACCATGAGCCAAGCGCCAAATTTCTTCTTGATCTCGATTAGACGGGGAAGGTCCGGGTAGTCACCGTCCATCGAGTAAACGCCTTCAACGACAATTAAAGTGCGCTGGTGTTTGTGTGCACGCAGTTCAAGAATGCTCTCGAGTGCATCAAAGTCGTTGTGCTGGAAAGACTGACGAACCGCGCCTGACAGTTTGGCGCCAGTGACGATGCTATTATGGATATAGCTATCATGCACGATGAGATCGTCTGGTTGCATAAGCTGACCAATGGTTGAGACATTGGTTGCGTGTCCGCTGACGAAAGCAATAGAACTGTCTACGCCGTGCAGGTGCGCAATCCGTTCTTCGAGTTCGGTGTGGATCACGCGTTCCCCGGCGACGACACGGCTTGCGCTGGCCGAGATTCCGTAGTGATCCACTGCTGCTTTAGCGGCTGCTTGAACCTTGGGGTGGCCGTTTAAGCCCAAATAATCATAGGAGGAGAAATTAAGATAGGTTTGTCCATCAATTTGCGTCGTCGCTCCAGCGCGCCCTTCATGTGCACGGAAGAAGGGGTTGTCGATGTTTAAAAGTTCAGCTGCCGCCTTCTGCAGTCCGATCTCCTTAAACCCTGGTAGATCGGCAAACTTCGGAGCAGTTGCCCGAGCCTGTTGAGGTTTGGGCGTGGATTGTTTCGGTGCTGCATTTTTTAAACGCCGTACAGCGCTTAAAGCTATGGACCGTTCATCCGTGCTTAACTTTTTCTTGTTTGACTTTGCCATTAGTTTAAAATTCTTACGGTTTTATCGTGATGGGTGTCGAGAATGTCGCGTACAGCGGACTTTTGCGCATCATCCATGTCGTCAGCAACGTGCTGGCCTGCTAGCACGCTGTGTGAGCTATCCTCCGCCGCCATGTCTCCGTTTTCACGCTTGCGAATCTTCTGTAGAATTTGAGCAGCAAAGTCATCCAAACATGTTCCACCAGAGATGGAAACCAGCGGAATTTCCAGATTGAAACGTTTCTGAATACCCATACGCAACTCAAGGCCCATTAGCGAATCCATACCAAACTCAGCGAGCGGACGCTGGTGTGAGATATCTTCTGCGGGCAACCGAAGGATGCGTCCGATCTCAATCGCGAGAAGGTGCGCAACAATCTCATTTGCTTCAGGGTCAGTCTTGTCTTCGATGAGAGAACGGATGTCTGTGGCGCTATCACTCTCATTATCTCCGTCAGCGCGACCAACAATCTCGCGGAACAACGGTTTGCTCAAAAGTGATAGCGATTGGTGAGCTGCGGCCCATGCAAAGCGTCCAATATGCACAACTGCGTTCTGTTCAACGCCATCATCCTGTTCCACCACGCGTTTGAGGATATCAAGACCCTCGCGCGCTTTGATGGTTGCTTCGCCAAGGTGGCGTGAAAGCTTGTCTGAAACATCTGTGTTTCTTGCAAGGAACCCTACATCGCCAATGGCGCCCCAGCCAACAGCAATAGCTGGCTTACCTAACCTGCGGCGGGCTCTGGCAAGGCCTTCAAGGTACCCATTCGCAGCGACATAATGAGACTGCCCTGGATTTCCAATCATCGTTGTTGCTGAGGAGAACAAGATGAATTGTTCTAGTTCGTCCTGCCTCGTCAATTCGTCAAGCAAACTTGCGCCCTGAACCTTAGGTTCCAGAACTTTCCGGAATCGCTGCTCGTCAAGCTGTTGAATAATTCCGTCGTCGAGAACCATGGCAGCGTGTGTAATGCTTTTTATCGGTGCCGACTGACGGAGTTCGTTTAGCAACGAGTGAACAGCTGATCTGTCGGTTACATCACAACTCAGTACCGAGACAGTAACGCCTTTATCTGCAAGCGCTTCAAATAGTCTTTCATGTTGCTCGCTTACATTGGCGGAGCGGCTGGTGAGGGTGATGCGGCGGGCCCCGTTATCGGCAAGCCAGCGACAAACTTCCAAGCCAAAACCGCCAAGGCCACCAATGACGACGTGATGACCATCAGGAGAAAAGGCAAGCGACTTCCGCTCCTGTGGAACTTTTACGAGCTCTGGCTTTGGAGGGGTGATCAGAATTTTTCCAATATGACCAGAGCGCTGCATGAGCCTGAAGGCATCTTGTACGTTGCGTCCGTCAAACTGGCGGTAAGGCAATGCCTTCAAACTACCGTCTTTGATCAGCGCAAAGACATCCTCAATCAACTCACGTGCCAGCTCACTATCGTGGAGCAGAATCTGGTCCAAGTCGATCCCGAAGTAGGACACATTCCGACGGAAAGGACGCAAGCCTATCTTGGTATTCGCGTAATAATCTCGTTTTCCGAGTTCTAGGAAACGACCGAATGGACGAACGACATTGATGCTGGCTTCCATTGCTTCACCCGCGAGCGAGTTAAGCACGGCATGCACACCTTTTCCGTTCGTCAGCTCCATGACTTGATCAGGGAACTCCAGACTACGGGAATCCAGAACATGGTCTGCCCCGAGTAACCGAAGAATTTCTCGTTTTTCGTCTGAGCCAGCAGTTGCTATCGTTTTTGCGCCAATATGCTTTGCAATTTGCAACGCAGCAAGACCAACACCGCCAGCACCACCGTGGATGAGAACCCACTGATCTTCTTTGAGATCTCCAAGGTGGACGAGTGAATAATAAGCGGTCAAGAAGGCAACGGGGTAGGTCGCTGCAGCAACAAGGTCCTGGCTTTGCTCAAGCTTCGCTACCGCAAATTTTGGACATGTGACATATGATGAGTAGCCACCTGATGTAAAAGCGACCACTTTATCGCCTTCAGCAAGTCCGGCAACATTCGCGCCGACGCGCGTGACAACACCAGAGACTTCCAAGCCGAGATTCGGCCCACCATATCCATCTTCCAGCGCTTCTTCGGGAAGCATGCCAAGTGTCCACATAACATCGCGGAAATTCAAACCAGTCGCTGCAACTTGTATCTCGACATCATCCTCAGACGGGTCGACTCTTTGCTGACCTTGCCAAGTCAACTGGTTCAAAGAGCCTGCTTCAGCGAATGTTAGCTCCACATTTTCAGCAGGCTTCCAGGAAGACTGACCAAAGCCCGACTTCACACGCGAGACGACGTGATTCTTTTTTTGCTGCAGGAACTCATTCTCGTCATTTTTGTCGCCGAGAGCTTCAATAACATCAGATGCGATACTAGAGTTTTCATCATCAAGGCAAACGTCAAATGCGAGCGGTGAAAGTTCCGGCGCTTCATTTCCTAGGACCCTGGCAAATACCCATGCTGCAGTTTGGACTGGTGTAGCTAGCGTCGGATTAAGCCCACTGCCTCCTGCTGCAACAAGTGTAAGCTGACCAGCAAGACCTGGATATGCTTTGACAAGCCCAACACAGCTTACGCAGCGCTTAATCACGTGATCGACAGGGCTATCACCGGTCTCTGTCAAGCCATATAGATGCACGATTGTTTTCATGTCGGCATCTAGGAAGTCGGAGCCCACAAGAGCCTTTTTCCAGCCACTCGCCGTATACAGATCGTAGTTTTCGCTATCGGCATCCAGCAGTGTGACGTTGCAAGAGGCTAAACGTGGATCATTTTGTATTGCCTTGGCAATTTCTTGCTCGCGCTTAGCCTGACCTGCCAGAATGATCATTGCTTTATTGTCAGGTGTCGTCTCCGGATGATCTGAGATTTCCTCAGTTTCAGTTGGTTTTCCGCAGGCATGTAGAAGCAAAATGGATGTGCCATCTTTTAGAGCTTCAATGGCAACGAGCTCTTCAAAGGACTTGGCGCCAATTTCCGCTACCCAATCGTTGCTCGTCTTTAACGGGCCGACAGGGTAGTCATCTGCAATCGAGCCTGAGAACCAATCTTGCGACAAGCCAAAGGCTACGTCATGGAAGACATCTGCTGGAGGTTCGATTGCAATAAGCTGACCTCCTTCAACAAGTGCGTGCCCTAACTTGTGAAACAGATCTGGTTCGCTTTGACTTGCTGCGTGTAGAAGGCCAGAGGACACAATGATGTCGAACGGCGCGTGCTCCAGCACTGCTTCCCAAGTGTGGTTTTTGCCCTCATTACTGGTGTCGAAGACCATGATGTTTGGTTCATCCAGAACGCTGGCGGACAGGCGAGAAGCACTTTTGTGGTTGCTATCTGCAATGCAGATCTGCGTGACATGGTCCGGAAGAGACTGTTGAATATCTTTTGCCAGATTGAGACCAGAGCCACTCAAATCAAGTACCTTGAGAGGCGTATCGGTATCCCAATTGGCAAGGGAGGTTTTCAACCACTGGGAAACACATTGGCTCCGTGTTTGGGCTTCAGGTGACGAATACCAATACTGTTCCAACATAGCGCTAGAATGTTCAAAGCTACTGTCTTCAAGGCCAGCCAGTTTTAAGCAGCTCAGTACATGTTGGCGTGTGCTCGCGAGTATGGTTGCTGCTGCAATGTCTTGCGGGCTTTCTTCCAACACGCTTTCAACCAGCAAATCAAACTCTGGCAGCTCAAAGTCACTGTTAAGATCAAATAGGCCTGTCCCGCACTCGGTGACTGCTCCTGCCTCCTGCAAAATCGTCAGAAGGTTCACAAAGTACCTGCGGTTGTTGACAGGCAAATCTTCGATCGTGATCGTCTGTTCGGTATCAGCAAATAGGGAAATGATATCAAATGCTGTTCGTTGAGCAGCTGCATTCAACAGCAAATACGCTTCGCGTTCGGCTTCGTCTTCAACAGTTTGGAACTTCTTTGCAACGTAGTCTTCAATCGGAGGGAAGCTGTGGTTGAGCCTTTCGATTGGTTTTGCTGGGTCACGTTGCAATGCAGTCTCAACGCGATAAACCAGATCAGAGGGATTATCTTGTCGACCAAGCTCGGTCGCTCTGAAACGACCACCTAGAATAACTGCAATGATGTCGTCATTTTCATCAAAGATCTGGAAGTCTGCCAGAATTGAGAGATTAGACGCACGCTTGACCTGAATACGAACATATGCAGGCGAAATACCTGATTGATACTGGCGTACTTTGTCAAAGAAAATAGGTACATAAGCTTTGGGGCGGCTATTATGCGCAGTCGTCTCTTTAAACAATGAGAGCAACCCGTGGAAACAACCGTCCAGTTCAGCCGGATGAAGTCCGAAAGGAGAACACTTCTCACGCTCTTCGAGCGCTGCTAGGTGGACAATGAACGTTCCTTTGTCAACCTGCGATACATTCTGCGCCCGTTGGAAACTTGGTCCGAACTGGAGGCCGTAAGTAAGAGCTGCGTCGTAAATCTCTTCACCCGTATTGATGAGGCTGGCAGATTCAAAATCAAGTTGAATTTCTGGAGGAGCTGTTTCGAGCTTACGCACTCGCCCAACTGCGTGCAAGGTCCAGTCGTCGCCACTCAAACGCATGCGGCTGGAGATCTGAACAGTGCCTGTTTCCTCTGAGATCTCGGTTTGAACTTCCATCAGATAGTCATCGCTCAATACGAGCGCCTGCAGAATATCCATGGATTTTAGTTCAACGGATGCCGTTCCATAAAGTGATGCACCAGCAGCCAAGGCCATTTCGACGTAGCCAGCACCGGGGAAGATCATCTGGCCGTTGATCACATGATCTTCGAGGAATGGAACAGTGAAGCGGTCTAGGTGCGTTGTCCAAAGGTTGTAGTTTGCATTTGGACGCCATCCCAATAGAGGATGGTCTCCTCCTCGGAAGATGCCCATATTTGCTTCGCCACTGTTTTCGAAGCGATAAGGCTTGTTCTGCCATGGTAGGCTAGGCAACTCTACGCGTTCACTTGGGTTTTTGCCAAAGAGCTTTTCAGTATCAACTGTGATGCCTGCCACGAATGCGCGAGCAGCTAGGTTAAGGACTGGGTCGGTGTCGCCATGAGACTCGTTGGATAGACTTGCAAGCGCGGACCCTTTCCCGCCTTTTTCAGCAAGCACTTGACGTAGGTAGCTTTGCAGAATTGGCTTGGGTCCAATTTCAACAATCGTTTGAGCTCCAAGATCAATTGCCGTCGCCACAGCCTTAGAGAACAAAACGGGCCGGCGTAGATTGCGCCACCAGTAGTCATCAGTTAACTCAAGACCATCAGCAACTGCACCCGTGACTGTTGAGATGAAGGGGACATTCGTTGTGTGTGTTGCAACCGTTCCAACTGCATTCCTGAATGGGTGTTCAACGGGCTCAATCAATCGACTATGGAATGGATAGTTCAGCGAGACCTTTCGGAATGCAACATGGTTTGCACGGGCAAACTTTGCAAACCCGTCTAAGTCCTCTTTAGTCCCTGACAAACTAACGGATTTTGGACTATTTTCAGCGGCAATTTCGATGGAATCGAAACCGCTTTTTGCGATCAGTTTTTGTGCTTCATCTGCTGGTAGGACGAGAGCTGCCATCGTTCCATGGCCTGCGACAACTTCTTGTTCTGCTGAGCGGTGATAGACAAGACTTACGGCAGATTCCAGGGTCAGAGCACCTGATATATGGGCTGCCGCAACTTCACCAATACTGTGCCCAAGGACCATATCTGGTTTTAATGAGTAATCTGCCAGCGCATCACAAAGAGCCACTTGCACAGCAAATAAAAGCGGCTGCGCAACGCTTGTTTTCTTTAAACCGATCTCAAGATCTTGGTTGAAGAGCTCAGTTTTTAGGGACCAGCCAGACAGGGGTTCAAAGAGCTTGTCAATTTTTTTGAAGGTTCGTTTGAAAGTCGGGTTTGCAGCATAAGCATCGAGACCCATTCCGGCCCATTGAGCTCCGTTTCCTGAGAATGCAAATGCGCACTTTCCAGTGAATGCTGCCTTATTGGAATAAATTACGTTTGCGTTTTTTTTGCTCTCAGCAAAATCGACAAGAGCAGCCTTTAACGCATCTACATCATCTCCAACAATAATCGCCTTTTCTTGAAACCCGCGTTTCCTGTGATAACTCGCGGCGCAAACTTGCTTGACGTTGTTCGCTTTAATCACATCGTCCTGCACGTATTTTTCAGCAAGTGCCAGCAACGCTTCCTTTGTTGGTGCTGAAAGGGGCAAGCAGGAACTGGTTTCTTGGCGGTCAGCGATTTGCCGAACATTATCACTGGTGTTTTCTGGATCACGGATTATGACGTGTGCGTTTGTACCACCGAAACCAAAGGAATTGATACCAGCATATCTGGTGCCTGAATCACGAGAGAGTTCAACCCCTTTGCTGGCGACTTTAATGTTCAATGCGTCAAAGTCGATATCCGGATTTGGTTCATCAAAATGCAAGCTGGCTGGGAAATAGTCGTGTTGAAGTGCTAGGACAGACTTTGCCAATCCAACTAGGCCTGAGGCTGGTTCAAGGTGGCCTACGTTTGTTTTTACGGAACCAATCGGCAAAGGAGAACGACGCTTTTGGCCCAGTGTTCGCCCAATTGAGCCGGCTTCGGCAGGGTCGCCAACACGCGTTCCAGTGCCGTGCGCTTCGATAAACGCCAGCTGGTTAGGATCGATGTCGTGCGACTTGTAAATACGCTCGAGGAGGTTTGCCTGCTCCACATCGGATGGAAGGGACATGCCAACTGTGCGTCCATCCGAGTTTACATCAACGGCAACAATATCTGCATGCGAGCGCTGGCCTTTCCAGCGAGGCGCATCTTTTCTACGGATGACAAGTGCGACCCCACCTTCTGAGCGCACATAACCATTTCCTTTGGCGTCAAAGGCCTTACATTGCCCATCTGACGAAAGCATTGTCGCTTGCGCGAAGCCAACAAAAGGAAAGGGGCTTGCCAGCACGTTGACGCCTGCGACGATCGCGCAATCAATTCTTCCAGAGTTTAAGGCGCGGTATGCCTCATGGAGCGCGACTAAGGATGACGAACAAGCCGTATCGACTGTGAAGCTCGGCCCTTTGAAGTCATAAATGTAAGAGAGGCGGTTTGAAATAATGGAAAGCGTATTGCCAGTCATAAAGTGACCGGTTGCAACGTTAGGATCAAATAAGCTTTCATTGGCATAGTCAAGGGCAGACGCACCCACGTAAACACCCACTTGGTCACCGGCCAGGACATCAGGTGAAATGCCTGCGTCTTCAATAGCTTCCCAGGTAAGTTGCAACAAAATTCGCTGCTGCGGATCCATTTGCTCCGCTTCCCTCGGAGAGATTCCGAAAGCTGTTGGGTCGAAATCCCAAAGGTTTTCCAAAACACCGGCCTTAAACGTATAGGCTTTACCCGGTTCGGAAATGCGAGGGTGAAGGTATCTGAAGTGCGACCAGCGGTCCGAGGGAATCTTCGAAATACTGTTCTGTTCAGAACGCAATAAGTGCCATAATGCTTCCTTATTTGAAGCTCCCGGTACCCGAACAGATAAACCTACAATTTCCAACACGCAGCAAAGCCCATTCATTTATAAGACACCACCCCAATTCATGATGTCAGCAGTAAAAGTTAGTGTTGAGTATATTACCTTGCTGCGATTGGGGTTCCAAAAAAAGCCACATCAACAGATATTTTATTAATAAGAGACTAATTACGGGATCTTAGAGGTGTAAAATTGATTAGTTTCCTTGAGTTTTCATGGTGCAAATAATTATATTCTGAGCTTATTGAATTGCAGCTTTTTATTGACCTTCGAGATCTTATCCAAGATTCGTTATTACGTATTTTCTCAAGAATGCATGTGTGTGTTATTTCGATAACAACTAGGGTTTACATAATATCGATCAAAATTTATATTTGTATCTGGTGTTTGTTTTAGCGAATATGTTCCTTCAAGTAAGTAGTTCAATTTTTATTATTTAAATATTTAAAGTATATATGTCCCAATTGATTTGTTGCTATCACAAGTAGTATGTGGCGAATTACACGAGGCGATTCCTTGCTATCTTAATGTAATCTTATTTTGTTAATGCGTTCGGCAGTTTATAAAACGCCGATGAGGTTCGTTAGATACTGCAGACTTATCTCAAGATTATTTGGCGGACCCTTATTGATTTGGCTTATATTTTTTCATCAAAGCACCTCGTATATATATTTTCGACTAGCTCTTTTTCTTCTAGCGTAAGTGCAGCAAATTCTTTGGATTTGGCGCGTTCAGAGAGCTTTCCATTGTTTTGGTTTAAGAATCGGAAGAGGAGATCTGCAAGACGGGCCGGCATATCTACGACTTCGTTGAGTTCACGTTGAAAGCGATCATGGCTCTGTAAGAAGCGGGCCTCTTCGGGCAGATCGTGTTCAACTGTTTGCATTACGCAAGCGTAAAGAAACTGGGCATGAGCCGTTGCATCAAAGAAACGATAGAAGTCAGCGGTGTCATTGGTTACCGTTAGATTGCCTTGCTGTGTAGGCTGCCAGTCAACTTTACCGAGCAAACGCGTAGAATAGTCCTCCAAAACCTGCCTGTAGTCGTCGATCCGTTCCAAAATAACGGAGGACACAGGAAACACGACCCCGGCTGGATTGAAGCCACGCTGTGCAAGGACATGATGGAACAAGTAACGGTGCAGCCTACCATTTCCGTCTTCAAAGGGGTGCACATACACAAAACCAAAAGCGAGGACAGCTGCTGCGAGAACGGGATCCAAGTGTTTTGCATGGTCTTGCGCAAAGTCAATCATGCCTTTCATGAGGCTTGATAAATCCTCCGGCTTTGCACTGATGTGGTCCGGAACGGGCATATGGCTTTCGCGGTCATGTATGCCGACAAAGCCGCCTTCTTCGCGGAATCCCAGTTGCACGAAGCGATCATCCCCAATGACGATGCGCTGGAGACGAAGAAACTCTTCAATGCTGAGCGGCGTTTTGCCCGACTCCGCAATTGCGCGGCCCCATCGTTGAATGCGGTCATGGGCAGGTCGTTCGCCCTCTATTTCGAAACTCGACTTGCTGTCTTTGAGCAGGAGAAAGGCTGCGGTGCGTGCAAGCAGGTCTTTTGGTACGGAGGCGGCAGCTTCCATGGCCTTTTGCTGGAGGTTTGCTTGCTGAAAAACCTCCAACTCCTTCCTGCGGAAGATGAGAGGGCAAAAGAGCGGAGTACCTGGTAGGTTGTTGCGAACACGGTGGCGCGGTGAGGCGATGGGAGTTCCGCCGTACTGTTTTGCCGTATCCAGTGCGTCGACATAGGCGCCAGTTTCGACCGCTGGTAAATCAAGCAAGTCATTCGTAAGCCATTCATATAAAAACCAAATCCGGCGGGAGTAGCGACCCGTTGGACGTGACTTCACCATTTCCTCAATTGGTTTTGGGCCACAGGCAAGGAAGAGCCGCTTCAATACTGCAAGGTCCAACCCCTCATTTTTTAACGCAAAGGTGAGGTGCCCAAGCAGTGTCGGTTCTGGGGCGTGGCGGGGGGTGAGAATATGCCAGCCGTCTTTTTCGATGATCTTGTGACGGTCTCCGATTGCGTATAAAGTGTGCGGGATGGGGACACGAAGGTCATAGGCATCAATTAGCGCGGCATACCCAGCGGGAGTCGCAGGCACTGGGAGCCAGCTTTCGCGAAAAACTGTTACGGCCTGTGAAAAAGTCTTACTCATGCACTAACTCCGTGAAAAACTGTTACACAAAATAGCGCATTGCTTCACTAATGTGAATACCTGTAATTTCTGGCGTTACATATGAAAATTCGACATATGCCGTGAAAAACCGTTATTTCACACCGGGTGTGCCATCAAACTTGCGGTTGAGGCCGGCCCAGCAGTCTGCATAGTCGTCTTGAAGAGGCGCATCTTTACCTGCAAATTCAGTAAGTTGTTGTGGGAAGCGAGTCTCGAACATAAAGCTCATCGTGTCTTCAAGCTTTAACGGGTCCCAACTGCTGTAGGAGGCTTTCTCAAAGGCGTCCTTATCTGGTCCGTGAGGCAACATGCAGTTGTGAAGGCTGATGCCGCCGGGCACAAAACCTTGTGGTTTGGCATCATATTGACCGCATATATTGCCCATCAGCTCGGACATGATGTTTTTGTGGTACCACGGTGGCCTGAAGGTATTTTCCTGTGGGAGCCAGCGGGGCGGGAAGATGACGAAGTCGATATTGGCCGTCCCCTCTTCGGCGCTGGGGGCGGTGAGTACGGTAAATATGGATGGGTCAGGATGGTCGAAACTGATGGCGCCGACCGGGGAGAAGTGGCGTAGGTCGTACTTGTAGGGTGTGTAATTTCCATGCCAGGCAACCACATCCAAAGGGGAGTGGTTGATCGTTGTTTTGTGAAACTCTCCGCACCACTTTACCGTGACGTGCCGGGGCTTTTCTATATCTTCAAAATGGGCGACGGGTGTTTTGAAATCTCTAGGGTTTGCAAGGCAGTTAGCGCCTATTGGCCCACGGTGTGGTAACGTGAACTTTGCACCATAATTTTCGCAAATGAACCCTCTGGCCGTTCCGTCTGGCAGGCTCACTTGAAACAGGATGCCGCGTGGAATAATGCAGATTTCGAGTGGTTCCAGATCAATAATTCCTAGCTCAGTTGTGATTTTCAACCGTCCAAGTTGGGGGACAACGAGCAGTTCGCCATCGGCGCTATAAAAGAAATCCTCCACCATATCGGAGTTGGCAAGGTAGACGTGGGTGGCCATTCCCATCTGGAGGGTGACGTCTCCAGCTGTTGTCATGGTGCGGATTCCGTCGATGAAGGTGAGTTGTTGGTTGTCAGGGAAGGGAACCGGGTCCCAGCGATATTGGCCGAGTGAGATTATATCGCGGATGATGTTTGGTGCGGACTTCCAATAGGGTAGTGATATTTTCTCTAGTCTGTTCAGATGCTTAACAGATGGCCGGATGCGATATAGCCAGGAGCGTTCGAGCGTTTTGTTGGGCGCGGTAAAAGGTGAACCGGAAAGTTGTTCGGCGTATAGTCCATATTCCACGCGTTGTGGAGAGTTGCGCCCCTGGGGGAGCGCGCCTTTTAACGCTTCGGTTTCAAAGTCATTTCCAAACCCTGGCATGTACCCAGCTGTCGTCCCATAATGGCTGTCATGCGAGGTGGCCGTGGGTTGGTCATCTGACTTTTTCATCTCTTACTCCAACGCGTTAGCTGTGGACTTTAATTGCTGGCTCATCGAGTTGATCTGTCTGATCAGCACTATCAGAGCACAAAATTGCAAGCTCAGAACCAGCTCTATCTGAGGGGACAATCTATTTTATGATTATTGCTGGAAGAAGGTGACGTCGTGCGCTCGTTTGCGTTGCTATGTTTATAGGGTCTTTTTAAGTGACCTGTCAGATTGATAAAAACATAATAATATCAACCGCCTAAATCATTTTTATATGATCAGACGTAGCTACCGTTTTTTTGCGCGGTTTTGCGTTTTTTAAAATGGCTTGGCAGAGCCACACAAACACTTGCCGATCTGCTGTTGATCTGATGGCAGCCGCCAGGCTGATGGCCTGAGCCCAAGACACTTTAAAAGGGAGCAGGCCGTCTCGTTTTCATTGCATAGCCGGCTTAACCGGAAGCCTTCAGCTGGAGCGATGCATGTTTTTGATCTTTTCATCGGTCCTGTACTGCCCCAGAGCATACACAGCCCAAATTGCAGCTGGTAGCCAGCCAATCAGCGTGAGCTGAAGCAAAAGACAGAAGATCCCCTGAAACGGACGGTTGATTGTGAAGAACACAACAAATGGAAGTAGGATCGCTATGATCAAACGCATGAAGACAATCTCCCGATTAATAAAATCTCTCTTACTAAACACCATCTCGTGTGGTTTTGAGGGCTATGTGCTGAAAACCACCCGGCATGATGTGAGAACCCTGAGTCTCAACGCTGAGGTATGGCGCAGTTGTTTCACTTAAAGCAAGTGATTTACGCAAAGTCAGTAAAGTGAGCCAGCAGCTTTGCTGGTGAAAGTCGTACCTGATATCACCCTACGAGGCCTGTGCGTTGTTAAATGACTGCAACGGACTCTTTTGGTGTGAAACTGTTGCAACAACCTGCCCACTGTTTAACTGACTAAAGCCTATTGATCAAAAATTGTATCGTTGGGGGCGGTCAAGGCCAACGCATGAGTTCGGCTCCAGATGAACAGTTATGACGTCCGCCCGTTTTAGTGAAAGGTTGTTTTGAAAAAGGAGAAAGGATCACCGCATCATACACGAGAGAGTATAGGCCAGTGTTCGCGATAAGGTTGACCGGAAGCAAGCGGCGGGCCTAGCACGATCAAACTTCTAAGTTGTGCTGGGAGTTGGCCTGGGTGGAAGGGCGCGTCCGGCCCAGGCCGGGTCTATCATACAATAAGGCGCCGTCCCTTGATGGTCTGGGACAACCACCCAATAGCTGCTCCGAAAACGACAGCCATCACGAGAATTGGGACAAGAAGGTCCGACTGACCATGTATGAAGACAAACTCAATCAACCAAGGGATATTGAAGAGCAGACACAATCCAATGCTCTTGATGATTGGATGCACCGGTAAATCCGCTGAGGTATGGATCGCCCAACCGACCATTGTCCAGACTGCAATTGCACTGGCCAAATCAGCGGGTTTGACTGGCCCGGACAAAACAAAAACAACGCAATCCAGTAATCCGGCCAACACTCCAATTGCTATCCCCTCCAGGTGAAGTCTCATTTTAAACCCTTTCATCATGTTGTGGAGGAGAGGTGCTATTCGTAGGTCTTCAACGACTGACACACTTCGAATTCTTCATCGGTCATGTCCATTACCGAAAAAAATGCATGGCAAATTTCTGAGGTTTTTTCTTTTTCGATTACGACGTCCATGTCATTGGCGCTTCGGAACTTGACGACATCTAGATAAGTCCCGTCGGGTTTACGGACGAGTTCACGACGTAGAATGCCGGGTTGCTTTGAGGCGAAGCCAACCTCAAAGGCATCGGAGGCTGTGAGCAGGTCTTTCTCGGTTTTGCCCTTTGCGAGCTTAATTTGCGCAATAACGGTAATAGGTGCAGTCATTGTATGCTTTCCTTTCATAGTGAATATGAGAGTTTTATTGATAAATAAGACAATTTATGTCCTATTTATTTGATGGCACGTTCGACGACCCTGAGCCGGCTGGACCGGCTTGAGATGATTACAGCACTAGCAAAATCCGGTGAGCCTCTGACAATTGGCGACATCGCGATGGAACTGGGCGTAAGTTCGCGTACGGCTTCACGAGACATCGAAATTCTGCGCGACAGAGGCCTACCTATCGAGGCTGATCGTGGACGAGGTGGGGGTGTGCGGCTGCAACGAAACTGGGGTGTTGGCAGGTTAAGTCTCAACTACACCGAAGCAGTTGATTTGTTGATCAGCCTTGCCGCTGCTGAGCAAAGCGGTTCGCCGTTGTTTATGGCGCAACTTGGCGGCGTTCGCAGAAAGCTCGTTGCATCATTTTCCCCCGCGATGGCGTTCAAAATAAACGACATAAAGTCGCGTATCCGGATTGGAAAATCCGCACCCGCACATCTTCTGTCACAGTATAGGGCGCCCGCGGTCGAAATCGTTGGCACGTTGCATCAAGCTTTTCTTGATAGAAGCGCGATTTCAATCACTTACACAACTGTCGCGGGTGAAGAGAGCCAGCGAATTATTGAGCCGCACTACCTCTTACTATCTAGCCCTATCTGGTATGTACTTGCCTGGGATGAGTTGAGACAGGATGTTCGAACTTTCCGTTGCGATCGCATTACTTCACTTGTCACAGCCCCAGACCGCACTTTCCGACTGCGAGCCATTGGTGATTTCCAAACCTCTCTTGAAGGAATAGATAACATCTGACGAATGCACTTTCCCAGTAGCCAAGGCGCTGGTCAAAACAGGTGATCACCGATATGCCTGGCTCTTATGGGGCGACTAAATGCAAGGACATGCCAGCGGTCGAGCATCGCTCCCATAAAGGCTTCGAACAACCTCAAAGAGAACTCATTTTTACCGTTGCGAAAGCAAGAGAGAGCTATGCAGAGGTTTAATTTGCCGCGATAGCTGCAAGGGTTTGTGGCTGTCTTCTACGGCCAGTGCAATCTCTTCGGTCGGCGTTGCAATAAACGTTCTTCAATCAACACTCAGCATCATCGAGTTATTGCTTTTTTTCAAAGGCTAATGGTTGCCATGCCTGCTTTATGAAGGGAGCACAGTTTGATTTTTACGATCAGTTCCAACTTAATGTAGCAACACCATCAACATTGAGGGGCATGAACTGGAAGAGCACGCAATGCTCTCAGGTTCATGCCCCTCAATGGGTGTGGCTCTAGCAGCCCATGATGTGGTTTACAAATAGGTCTGTCTTTTGGGCAAAGGGTGTTTACGCCATTTCGTTGGCTTCAAGGCCTTGAACCAGCTCAAGCGGGATATCCTGATAGCAAACCGGGCGCAGGAAGCGGCGTATTGCCATGGTGCCAACTGCGGTGGCACCAAAGTTGGTTGATGCAGGGTAAGGGCCACCATGAACCATAGAATCGCAAGGTTCCACGCCGGTTGAGAAGCCGTTTGCCAAAACGCGGCCTGCCTTGCGTTCCAGCAGCGGCATCAGTTTGCGCGCTTGTGGGTGGTCAGCTGCATCAATATGGATCGTACAGGTGAGCTGGCCTTCTATGGTGCGCGCCACGTCTTGCATTTGCTCGCTGCTCTTAAGCTTCACGATAATGCCCAGTGGGCCAAAAACCTCTTCCTGAAGCTCTTTGTTTTCAAGCCAGCTTTCAGCATCAGTCACAAACAGGAACGGTTTAGCACTGCGACTTGCACATGGAGTGCCGACCAGTTCATCCACACCTGCACTGCTGGCGATTTTTTCAGCTCCACTCCGATAGGCAGCGGCAATACCGTCTGTCAGCATTGGTTGTTCGTTTGCAGCTTCCAAAGCTTTTTTCGCTTTGGCGATAAAGGCATCTGCCTGCGCACCTTCAACCAGCAAAACCACACCCGGATTGGTGCAGAACTGTCCAGCGCCCATACACAGGGAGCTTGCCCAGCCAGCCGCAATTGCTTCGCCGCGGTTGGCAAGCGCATGTTCGAAGATGAAGTTTGGATTGACGGAACCAAGCTCACCAAAGAACGGGATCGGCTCAGGGCGTGTGGCACACAGGTCAAACAAAGCGCGGCCACCGGCAAGGGAGCCAGTAAACCCAACAGCTCTGATGAGTGGGTGCTGAACCAATGCTGTCCCAACTTCGTGACTTCCTCCTTGCACCAGTGAAAATACACCTGGATGCAAGCGGCAGGTCTTGATTGCTGCATCGATGGCCTGGGCGATGATTTCTGCGGTGCCTGGGTGGGCTTCATGGCCCTTTACAACAACGGGGCAACCAGCTGCCAGCGCAGAGGCGGTGTCTCCGCCAGCGGTCGAGAAGGCAAGCGGAAAGTTTGAAGCGCCGAAGACGGCAACCGGACCAAGTGGGCGTTGGCTCAGGCGCAGGTCGGGGCGCGGCAGTGGTGCACGATCTGGCAGGGCCGCATCATGGCTAAGGTCAAGATAGCTGCCTTTTTCGATGTGATCTGCAAACAGGCGAAGCTGCCCAACAGTGCGACCACGCTCTCCAATTAGGCGCATTTCCGGTAAGCCGGTTTCAGCACACCCGATAGAGGTAATTTCCTCGCCGCGGGCATCAATTTCGCTGGCGATTTCGCGCAGGAATTGGGCGCGATCTGCGCGGCTGGTCCAGCCGAAGCTCAAAAAGGCATCTTCTGCGCCTTGTACAGCGCGCTCAACAAAATCAGTGTTGCCGCAGGAGTAGCTTTGAGCGCTACCAGAAAACGGGGATGACTGGAACTTTTGGGTGTTCTCGACCCATTCACCGGCAATGAGATGGCAACCGTTTAGCATTGTTTTCCTCGGCACATGAATTGTGTAGCTGACCCAGCGGTGCTTGTGTTTAGCCCGCAGTGATTGTGAGGTCGTGATATATTAATATCTCACAGGAGGTTCAAGCTGATAAGTGTATTTTGTGCAACGCTCTTTTCTATCTCGTGCCCGTTAGCGCTTCATCTTCTACGCGGATACGCAGTGCAAGCATGGCTCCGTTCAATCCTGAGTAGAGGAAGGCAAGAGGGAAAAGCCCGAGGACCATGGGGGCTGTAAAAATTTCCAGAGCGACCAGCAGATAGTTTGGGTGGCGCATAAATGCAAAAGGACCCGTGCTGATAAGCGGTGTCTTGGTTACGATAATACGCGTGGTCCAACGCCCGCCGAGTGAAAACAGAATCCAGCCGCGAAACACTTGCAGCACGGCAAACACAAGAAGCCACGGTATTGAGATGGGTTGATGATAGCCAAGGCCAACAAGGGCGATAATCCAGGATACATGAAGACTGATGATCAGCGGATAGTGAGCCGCGCCCACCTCATGCGCTCCCTTTGCAAGCAAGCGCTGAGTGTTTCTGCGCGCAAGAATGAGCTCGAACACGCGTTGTAAGATTATAAAAGCCAGAAAGAGCAGTGCGGGGAGCGAAGCGTCAGGCATTGGTCACCACCTCTGGTTTGTGGGTATGTGTTGTGGTGTGGCGTCTGGTTGTTTCATTTGAAAGAATGCAAACACTTTGAAAAGATGCTGTAAAACCGGGCCCAAGTGCGCACATTACCAAGGTGCCTGATGTGCTTTGCTCCAACACGCGTTCCAAAACAAACAGCACTGTGGGCGCAGACATATTGCCAAATTCCTGAAGGATCTCGCGCTCAACCTCCAGCGTATTTGCGTCCAGCCCCAAAGCACCTTCCAGAGCCTGAACGACTTTAGCGCCGCCGGGGTGACAGACAAAGCGATCTACATCGTGCTTGGCCAGCCCCAAGGCTTTAAGAGCGCGCGTGCTCACATCATGAAAGTGCTTAGCTGCAAACTCGGGGATCGAGCGGTCAAACACCACGCCAAGGCCGTGTTCCTCTACATTCCAGCCCATAATGTTGAGCGTATCAGGCCACATCTCTTGATGTCCTGCCCCAAGTTCAAGGAGTTGCTGGGGTTTTTCTGGTGCATTGGTGGAAACACAAGCGGCGGCGGCCCCGTCTCCAAACAAAACGGTGGCGATAATGTCAGCTTTGGTGAGCCGGTCATTGCGAAAAGAGAGTGTGCAACCTTCCAGTGTGACGATGAGTATGGTGCTGCCCGGTGTCGCGCGTGCCAGTTGACGTGCGATCTCTAAACCAGAAACTCCGCCAGCGCAGCCAAGGCCAAACACCGGAACGCGTTTGATGTCTGCGCGAAATCCCATTTGCCGCCATGCGCGCGCTTCCAGTGTTGGGGTGGCGATCCCGGTTGAGGAAACCGTGACCACGCAGTCAATCTCATTGGCGCGCAGGCCTGCTTTTACCAGCGCTTTGCGCGCTGCGGTGACGAATAAGTCAGTTGCACCGCGCAGGTAAGCCTCGTTTCGGCTCTTCCAGTCTTGTGGCTCCAAAAACCACTCTAACGGAACAAAGGAGTTTCTTTTATTTACCCCAGCGCGAAGGAACGTTCCGGCCATGCGCTCAAACTGCGCAAATTTCGGCCCCAGAATTCTGCGGGCATACTCCAGCACAAGGGTCTGTGGCAATTCGTAGGGCGGCACCGCTGTTGCAAGGCCGGTCAAATAAACAGGCATTAGTACTCCAACCTTGCTTTCACTCTTGCCAGATCATGCATGAATAACGTTATAGGCTTTGTCCAACTTGCTGAAAATCCAGTGTTTTTTGGGGTTGTTTTGGTGGGGTAAAAACACGTAATCAAAACCCTATTGGAGGGCTGGCTAGCGCATTGTCGGTTATGTTTTATTCAGGAAAGTCACGAAGATATGGGCAGTGAGGGCGGGAATTCGACAGGAAGCGCCAGTGGTATGCTTGCATATAGGCAGCAGCGGATTAACTTGTGAAAATTGAGGGGGAACCAGTCGCTTTGGACATGACGTATAGTCTGCCCGAGGTCCTGTTTTGTGTGCGGGTCCATCTTATTTTTCTTTCTTCTTGGAAGAAAGCTTATACACCTGAAAGTGGTAGAGATCGTCTGTAGTCGTGCGGGTTCGAAGTAATACGAGCCGCATTAGTGCTGGCTTAGAGCGGCAGCACAAAGTGAAGCAATGTCAACGGCACGTTGTTCAGCTTCACGGTTTTTGTAGCAGCTTCATCCTGCTTAAAACCACAAGTTTGCAACACGGTGGAAGAGGCAGGGTTGTTGTCTGCTGCAAAGGCGACAAGCTGTGTTAATACGGGATCTTCACGCGCTTGCTTTGCAAGTGCCAGTACCGCTGCTTTTGCGTAACCTTTGCCCAGATGTTGCTCTCCCACACGGTATCCAAGTTCGGCGCTATTGTAAGGCTCTTTGCCAAGCCCGCGCAGGTTGATCCGACCCACCAGCTGTTGGTGCTGGTTGCGGATCAGGTAGAACCGGTCAGGGTCAGCGACAAGGCCTTGAATGATGAGCTTAAGGGGCTCTTGCGCAAAATATCCCGGGTTGCGGGCAGGGACCCATTTTTCAAAGAAGACGCGGTTACTGGTCTCAAACTCCAAAAGCTCAGGCCAGTCAGCCTCACTTGCTTCATGAAGGAAAACAGTTGGTAGGGCAAGGTGTGAAGGAGCACTCATGAAACCGCTAACTTAAATTACTGAAGTAAAATTTTAGCTGGCAACCCAAAAAGAAACAACCCCTCGCGCGAGCTCTGCATATGCGGACCAAGTGCACGGCAAGGAGTTGTCGGTGTTATTGCAAGAAAGTGCTAGAGATCTTCGCGGGAAAGAGCGTTGTTTGGAATGCTCGCACAATCCATTTTCAACATGCCCTGACCTTCCAGATACACCCAGTTGCGGTTGACGCTGGTTGCCAGATACTTTCCGTCATCCAGATGCTCAAGCTCATCCTGTTTGAACTTTGGCAAGATCCACGTTTTCATGAGCACGAAGTACAGCGCGAATGCGGCGAAGAAGCCCACAAAGTAAGACCACTCAATGGCGTAGATTGCCAAGGCGCCACCAACGGCCCAGGCAATCAAACCAGCCGGGTTACAGCCAGCAATGTAGGCGAACTGGCCTTCTTCCTTGTACAGCTCAGGCACATTGAGACGGCGCTTACGGATCATGAAGTAATCGCAAATCATGATGCCACCAAGGGAGGCGAGCATGGCACCATACAGACCCAGATAGGTGAACAGGTGGTCGAGGATCAGCCACGGCATTGCCAGTGTGCCAACAATCGCCGCCAGCACCAGGCCCATTGCGTAGGAAATCCACGGAGCGCCAGCGTTCACGAAGGTCAGCGCAGCTGGAATAAGGTTTGCACTGGTGTTTGTAGACCACTGCGCCAGCACCACCATAACAAGCAGAACAACAAGCGTGATGCCTGTACCCTGACCTTGAATAACTGTAATCGGGTTCCAATCACCAGCAGCGATAAAGGAAACAGCGCCGATCAGCGCGATCCAGCTTTGCACCACAGGCAGCGCTACAAACTGGGCAAGAAACACGTTCTTGTTGCGTTTGAAGAAGCTCTTTGTGCCCGCTTCAACACGCAGGAACCGGGTGATGTTCGGGATATCAACTGCCAGGGAAGACCAAAAGGCCATATTGGCAACAAACAGTGCCATGACGGAGATTTCTGCATCGCCTGCAAAGGTCCAGATGTCCTTGCCGCTCGCCGTGGCTAGACCGTCAAGAGTAAAGTACATCCACAGCGATATGGCAATGATTGCAGGCGCTGCAATCTTCGCAAGCCGCTCAACAGCGCGAATGCCCATCGCCGTATTGCCAACCTGAAGCACCGCAAAGCCGACATACCACACAATCCAGTTATCAAAACCGGTGAGGTACGCGAATATGCCGTTTAATGCCAGCGCGCCAAGGTAGGTTTGAATGCCGAACCAGATCGCCGCTACGATCCCGCGAGTAATAGAAGGGATGTGTGTGCCCACGGTTCCGAAGGGCGCGCGCAGGTAAACTGCAAAGGAAATGCCGTGCTCTGTGCCAATATCCGCCGTCAACGCCATGACGAGGCCCAAAAGAAGGTTGGCGAAAAAGATTGTCGCGATCACGGTTGGCAGCGGCAAACCGGCAACGCCGCCAGCGCCAAGTTGGAACGTGGCGATGATCACCGCCATTGAGATCCAAAGCCCGATGTATCCACGATTGGAAATGGCACGTTGTTTAAGCCAGACGGGAAGGATGGCTGGCTCCATCAGACGTGAGTGTCCGCGTGAAGTCTCATCCATAACTTGGGTTTGCGCCATGTTCTAGATCCTGGTGTTTATCTAAATTTTTGAGACATTAAATCTTAGCAGGGCGCACGTATGTGCGTGCGTAAACAGCACCCACAGTAAAACCAGGTAATGGAGAGGCCGTTTACCGGTCGTCACATTACATGCACTGTGAAGCTGAAGACAGCCTGATGAGATTGTTCTGCTAAAGTCGGCTAAATAACCTCAAAATATGTAATACGCAAGTAGGCTCGTGAAAATTTTACTCGAAACTTCAAAAAAATATTAGGGGCGGTCCAGCTGTAAGGGACGAATACCACTCCAGACTGTATTTTTTGATCAAGTGGTCAAAGTATTTCCTGTTTTAAAACTTAGCTTTAAGCTAGTGACTTCTCTTCAACACTAACCACCGCCTCACCTGAACGCTCTCACTGAGCCGTGGTCGTGGTTACTCCTTGTGTATGTTGATCACGGATGCACGCGGAGAGCCTTATGGCAAACAGCACGCCAAGGCCAAGCTCAAAGGTGCTCAGCGAAATCCATATCATCTCAAGAGCGCCATCTTTCACGCTCCAGTTATAGGCAATCAGATATGCGAGAGGAACGCTGCCACACCACATGGTCACAATTCTGGTTTTGAAGACAAATGTATTTTGCTGAAAGCTTTGCAGTAGGCCGCTTGCAATAAATGAAACAGCAAATGCGACTGCATAACACCAGATGTAAGAGGTGACGGAGATTGAAAGCTCGAAAATATCGGGACCATACTGCCCCAGAGAAAAGAACGAGGTGATCTCCCGGTCAAACGTTTGAAGCAACACAGTTACGACTGCCACATAAGAAAGGGCAACCAACAACGAAGAGGCCGCGATCTTTACAATGCGCTCATGCTGGTTCTGTCCGATGGCCTGGGAGGCCAGAATTGTCGCTCCATTGGCAATTCCGATGACGGGAATGATGCCGATGTAATTGAGAATAACATTGAAGTTATTGGCCGCCAGCGCTGTGGCACCGATGATGGAGATCGCCCAGAGAATTGCCGTGTTGCCAATCTCGTCTGCGCTGTCATGTGCACCCAGCGGAAGACCGCGTTTGAAAAGGCTGACCACACGAACGGCCTTGCGCGATTTACCCAGCAGCGCTTTTACCTCGTTAAGAGCGGCCATGCGCAGCGCTTGGGGGGTGTGAATGAGGTAGACCAGTAGGACCGTCAGTGACCCGAGCGCTGTACCAATGGCTGAACCTGCCATGCCAAGCTCAGGAAAACCATAATAGCCAAAGACGAGCAGATAGGTCATCGGCATGGAGACCAGCTGGCCCGCAAGGCTGGCCCTAAAAATTAGGCGCGTGTTGCCGGTAGCGCCAAAATAACAACTTGCCGCGCTATCAAGGATCATCATGGAACCAAACACCATGGCCCAGCTGAGATACACATTTTCAAGCGCGACCACTTCGGCTGAACGAGCACTGAAGTGTGACAGGTTCATCAGCACGGGCAGTGTGATGATGAGGCCAAGCACACACAGAACTGCAACGGCAAACAGCCTGCCACCGGCGGTGTTGCAATATTCCGGCTTTAGAGCGTATTGCTTCGGGAGTTTTCATCAGCCAAGATTTTTTCATGCCCTTCAAACACAACGCTGCTCGC
>NZ_FOFM01000092.1 GCF_900110875.1 Pseudovibrio axinellae
TTTTTGATTTTGAAGGAGAGGCGAAATGCCAAAAGCAGCACGATTGGGAGATATTGGGTCAGGCCATGGCTGTTTTCCCCCGACACCGGCTATTAGCGGTTCCGGCGATACCTTCATCAACGGCAGAAAGGCCGTGAGGCTGGGTGATGCATTTGCACCGCATGGCTGTCCCCAATGCCCTCCTCATCCACGTTCCCTGTCTGCCGGGTCTGCTACCGTATTCATCAACGGCAAAAAAGCAGGTCGTGTGGGGGATAGTATCGGCTGTGGCGGCTCTGTTTCAGCCGGCTCCGGTGATACCTTCATTGGTGATGTGGGAATGGGTGGTCCTCTGAAAAGCTGCATGAAAGGTGCAAAGGATAATGCATCGCCCTTGCTGGATCCGGGTCTGAGCAGGCTGGAAAATCCTGCGTCGGTCGAATTGCTCGCCTTCAAGGAGGCTCTGTCGATGCCCGTCCCTGAACTTGGTTCATTTGTGCAGGATCAGCTCGCTTCAATTCTTGAAAGTGGAATTCAAGACATCCTTTCCCACCATGTTGCCTCGCATCTGCCCCAAGTTGGGCTGGATGGCCTGACGAATAAAGCTCTTGATACGCTCAAAGCCAAGGCATTACACAGCGAAGCCCTGATTGGAGCTCTGAAAGGTAAGGTTCCGGAAGTTACCTCTCAGGCTATCTCCCGTGTTTCGCAGAATTTCTCCGATGCCGTGTCGTCCGAGACATCACTGGGGGAGCCATTGTCTGCGACCATACCGAATATTCCCGATAATCCGTTAGTGGCGGGATTGCATGATCTGGCCCAATCCGGAAACCCGGCAAAGCTGGATTCTGTATTGCGTCCGCAGGCCTCGGATATGTGTGTAAAGCTCATGGCAAATGCCTGTGGTCTCTGAGTTTACCCGAACGTAGTTGAAGTTTAATAGGTCTTCACGCCTTCACAAATTGATTTTAAGGGTGCAGACACGAACATGCATGCAAGAAACAGGTCGGATTGGATCTGTCAAAGCGAGATTAAAAG
>NZ_FOFM01000048.1 GCF_900110875.1 Pseudovibrio axinellae
GGAATTTGAACAGCTAAAGCAGCAGGCTAAATCTGAGCCGGTTCACCTTGTGGTCGACAGCACCGGATTGAAAGTATTCGGAGCCGGAGAGTGGCAGGAAAACGAGCATGGAACGGCAGTCAAGCGCCTATCCTGGCGTAAGCTACATCTTGGGATGAATCTGGACACCAGCGAGATTGTTTGTTCTGAACTGACTGAGGAGAGCGTTGGAGACCCGACGCTCTTGCCCGATTTACTGGACCAGATTGAAGGACCGGTTTCCCGGTTCATAGCGGACGAGGGCTATGACGGAGAGCCTGTCAGCAATGAATTGCAGCGACGCTTTGAAGGTGTCGAAGTCAATACTCCACCGCCTAAAAACGCTGTCGTCAGCCTCGGGGCTGAGACCAACCCCACACAGCGGGACCGGCATATTGCTATCATCCAGAGCGAAGGACGGATGGCATGGCAGAAGCAAACCGGGTATACTCAGCGCAGCCGGATTGAAACTCAGATGGGCCGCTTTAAGCAGGTGATTGGCAACAAACTGAAAGCGCGTAACATCAAAAACCAGAGGGCAGAGATAAAAGCTGGCGTCAATGCTCTCAATAAGATGACGGTCCTCGGGCGCCCGACGTTTGAGCGCGTTCTGTGACCCAGACTTAGAGGCAGCGGGGGAACTTTATCTCAGTGCTGACCCGTGCAACACGGCCATTCAGTCCGAGGCAACATCGATCCACGTCGACGTTTCGTGCGAACTTATCATTGCGTTGATCGCGGCCTCGTATTCTATACCTTTTTCGAAATCAACTACAAAGCTTTCCTTACCTTGAATGTTCTTCAGGATCTCGTTAACTTCAATCGTTTTCAGGTCGTTAAACCCAAGACCATGCCCAGCAACGGGCATAAAGCAATCATAAGGAGTATGTGTCGGGCCTGACAGAATTGTGGTGTAGCCCTGTCCCGCTAATGGCCCTTCTGCTTTATAAATACTCAGTTCGTTCATCCGTTCTTGATCAAAGAAGACAGATCCTTTAGATCCAAAAACCTCAATGACAAAGTGACATTTGCGTCCCCATGCAGCACGATTAAATAAAAACGAGCCATCACCGCCGTTGGTCAACTCAAACAAAACATTTGTCGTGTCATAGTTTTCGACGGGTTTGCTTCTGCCTTCCTGATCCGGTCGGGTTTTATAGGGCCTTGCCATGCGACACATGACCTTGCTGATTTTCAGATCCATCATGTCGAGCATCGCAATAGCATGTACGCCGAAATCATCCAGCGCACCCGGTCCCGTTGCCGCACTACAAGTCAGGTCCCATTCATGTTGCGGATCAGCAAGAAAGTCTTCATCCAGCTCTATCCTGCATTGAAACACCTCACCTATGTCCCCTGTCTTTACTAGGTCGCGCATATGTCGGATCATCGGGTTCTGCATATAGTTGTAGCCCAGGAATGTCTTTCTTCCAGATCTTCGGGCAACTTCCAGCATCTCCTTTGCGCTACCAAGACTACTGGACATTGGCTTCTCACAGTAAACATGTTTGCCTGCCTCCAGAGCCGCAATTGCCATTTCCGCATGAAACTGGTTAGGTGTGGTAATAGAAATAATCTGAATTTCAGGTTCTGCCAGCATATCGCGCCAATTGCTTGTAGACTTCGCAAAGCCAAAATCCTGTGCTCTTGCAGCAGCAACCTGCGTGTCCACCGCAGCCAGCATCACCAGCTCCGGTTTAAGCTCACCGCCAAATATGCTCGAAACAGAATTCCACGCCAAAGCGTGACACTTGCCCATAAATCCCGTTCCGATTAACCCAACACCAATTTTTTCCATCCCAGTTGTCCTGAACCTGCCCATTCTTGAGGGGGCGTTAATATCAGCAACGAAGTGTGTCCAACCCCGGCCGCCGCATGTACCTCGTTAAGACATGACCATCATGGATGGTCTTAACAAAACCAGAAATTGCGGTTTATAGGCACCAAAACGACCATACCCAAACGTTGGTGGGTTCCGGCAGCACTGATGCATATCTCAAACGTCTACGGTATGAGACGTCGTTTGTAGGAGTATTTCCGAGATATATATAATATATATTTATGAAAACGCCAACTTTATAGTGAAAACTATCGATGATTAAATATAATCCATTTTCATCTAGAAAATATCATAAATATGAGCAGCATTTCATATCAGTAACTACTAAATATCGCTCAGGGTTTTCCTAACTCATTAATGATAACCTTCATCATTTAATTATTTTCTCGGTTATAAATTTAAACGTCTATCAAAGCAGTTTTCAGCTTAACCTGAATTTGGTAGTACTCAAGCGGTAAGCGGCGCTGTTGCACAATTCGAAATTAGCTTGCAGCCTGCCCAATCGCATGCATCTGATCATGCAGAAACCTTCTTGAACGTGGCGCGTCCGAGGGTCGTCATTGTGTTGAGAACGGCGGCGCCAAGTTTTGCCTCTGTCCTCTGATTGTTCAACTTTCGTGACCGGAGCGTGGTCCCAATCACCTGCTTAAAGCGACCCATCAAAGTTTCACCTCGAGACCTTCGACCATATCCGGTTTGCTTTTGCCAAGACATCCTGCCGTTCTTTTGAATGGCAAGAATATCCCAGTCGCGAGCACTGGGTGCGGTCGCAGACTCAGGGCCGAGGCTAGCTGTTTTGGGAGGTGGAATAATGACCTCGATACCTTCAAACCGGTCTGCTAATTCTTGCCCCACAAGCGTCCCATCACCAAGGAACGTGGCAACCGGACCCCTAACTTGGTCCAGCATATCCGGCACAACGGTTGGATCACCAACATTGTCTTCGGTCAGTTAAGAGCAGACGATTTCGCCGGTATTCAGATCAAGGCCAAGGTGAAGCTTGCGCCAAGTTCTGCGCTTTATCCTGGTTCCATGCTTGGTTTCCTGCCATTCTCCGGCACCAAAGATCTTAACGCCTGTACGATCGATTACCAGCGCTACTGGTTCACAGTTCGTTCGCGGTTTGGGATTTGAAAGTTTCAAGCCATCTGCGCGGCGCGACAGGATTGAAAAGTCAGGAACCGGTAAAACCAACTCCATCAAATGGAACACAGACCTCACAAACCCTTGTGTCTGCCTCAAAGCAAGCCCGAATACGACCCGGATCTGCAAACAGGTTTCAATGGCAAGCTCTGAAAACTTGGCGGGCCGTCCACGTCGTTGGTTCTGGGGGGCAAACCAAGCCTTGGCAGCGCTCTCTTCAATCCAAACCGTGACATCGCCGCGACGACGCAAGCTTTCATTATACTTCGACCAGTTCGTCACTTTGTATTTGGCTTTGGCAAGCTTATGTCGGCGATCAGCATTGGCTTTAAACGGCATTAACTGAATCTTCACTGAAGGAAATATCAGTCGGAATATACGTCTGAAGCGTATTTACGCAACAGCGCCCACTTGCGAATGGTTTCATAGGACAGGGTTATGCCGCGCTCCAGCAGCATCTCCTCGACCTCACGCAGGCTGAGCGAAAAGCGGTGATAGAGCCAAACAACGAGAGTGATAATTTCGGGTGGAAAGCGATGGCGTTTGTAACTGATCGGAGCACAAGTCATATTGACCAACTATCAATCGGAGCTGGAGCCAAAGTTAACTTGCTAACACCATTTAACTTAATTCTACCATTTCGCGTTCTCTGAAAGGGAAAGCTGTCGACTTACACTTTGATGAAGTCAAAGAGGTATATGTTGTCGCGACTACCGGCTGTTACTACGAGGCAAAGCAACGCTGGCAGCGTTCACGGTCAGCGTTGTTAGTGAACTCGTTAACGATGAATGGCTGACCGGAGAGATTTCTCGCCTGCTAGAAGAATACAATAAGGAAGAAACAGTGAATACCAAAGCAATCTTCGGAGCATTTTCCCTATCAGCAGTGATGATAACTGGCGCAATGGCGGAAGACTTTAAGCCGGCAGTTGTATTCGGCGATCGCAATGATTTGTCCTATAATGAAGCTGCTTATAAAGGCGCTCTGCAGTTTGAGGAGCGCACGGGCGTCAAGTTCCGTGAATTCGAAATCCAGAATCCGCCCCAGCGCGAGCAGGCATTGCGCAACTTCGCACGTCGCGGCATGAACCCTATTATTACGATCGGATTTGCTCAGGCTCCTGCGCTGAGAAGGGTCGCCAAAGAGTTTCCTGATACAAACTTCGCAATCATTGATGCTGTTGTTGACCTGCCAAACGTGCGTTCGATCATCTTTAAGGAAGACGAGGGATCTTTCCTTGTAGGAATGCTGGCAGCAATGGCAAGCAAAAGCGACACAATCGGTTTCATTGGTGGCATGGATCTTCCGCTCATCCGTAAGTTTGCATGTGGTTACAAACAGGGCGCAAAATATGCTAAGCCTGACGTTACAATCCTCGAAAATATGACAGGAACCACGAGTGCAGCCTGGAGAGATCCATTAAAGGGAGGAAAACTGGCACGCTCACAGTTTGCTCGTGGTGCAGATGTAGTGTTCCACGCTGCTGGTTTGACTGGCACTGGCGTTCTGCAGGCGGCAGCTGATGATGGCAAACTGGGTATCGGCGTAGACTCTAACCAGAACCACCTGCACCCGGGTTCTGTTCTTACATCGATGACTAAAGGCATAGACGTTGCTGTAGAAAAAACTCTAACTGATGCACAAGACGGTAACTGGACTTCTGGGGTTGAGGTGCTTGGCCTTGCTGAAAATGGGGTTTCCTGGTCTTACGACCAGCACAACATGCCACTGATTACCGATGAAATGAAGACTGCTCTTGAGAAAGCTAAGACCGACATTATTTCTGGTAGGGTGGAAGTACACGACTACACGGTGGACCCGACCTGCCCATTCTGAATCGTAGAATGCTTGCGCGGTCTGCCAGGCCTTACCAACCTAACCTGTATTTGACCGCAATAGTTTTCTCCAAACAGATCTAAACGACGTTGTTGCATGGATCGTGATTTGAAGCTAATTTACTGAAGTCCTGCCAACATTTCAGATTTATATGCCTTATAAATTCAACGCCTTACGTC
>NZ_FOFM01000011.1 GCF_900110875.1 Pseudovibrio axinellae
ACAAAACCTTAAAAAGCCCCGTAATTCCTTCTGTTTTTTAACCGCTTGAGCCGCCCTGTGTGCGCCGCCCCGTTGGTGTGGAGCGGGTTATAGGCGGCACATCGCTAACCGTCAACACGCAATCTCCAAAAAAACAAAACTATCTGCAAAAAACTCAACTCAAACCCAAAATCCAGATTCATATATCAACAAACACACCCAAACCTGACCAAATACATACCCAAAATCCCGCAGAAAACAGCCAATTACACCCTTACACACACCCCAATCCCTAACAAATCATCAATTTACACAGACACTGGGAAAACATTGACCCCACCGAAGAACACAAGAACAGAGCGTGTGGGCGAGCATAGAGCGTGTGGGCGAGCACAGAAGGACGTATGAGGACAAGAGAGGCCGCGCCTATATAGGAGAGATCGCGATAGGGTGACGCAAACACCGCAAACCAACGTTGAGCGCTTTTGCGTGGGTTTGTGAAACTTTGCGCGGAACGCGCGTATTCCAACGTGGCTATGTAACCAATCAGCCAAAACCAGCAGCACAAGCCGAAACCAGCACGCTCCATGCCCTACGCATAATGAGCAGCCTCTCAACCGAACTTATGCCCCACCAACCAAAATCTATCCCCGCATGCCCAAGACATATCCCCGCCTCACAGCATGCAGTATCAGCGCCAACCGCTGCTCACTGAACCGAGCCTGCATCAAAAACAAACGCCCTCCACGCTTTGACTGAAGGATGAAAGTCTTCCCGCCTCAATCCCTCAATTTGCACCAATACCAAAAGCCAGATCAATCTTAGGTATCGGGTCCTCACCACTAAAGACCCAAGGAGAACATTACGGGAATAGACCATGATCACATCCAACTTCATAGTCAGAACAGACCCAAGGTCGACTGGCCCATTAAGGCCATGCTCTTTGAAAACTAAATATCGCCCAAGCCAACACCTAGGCAGTCACCATGCCGTCCGCACCCGGTGAGCGACCTTGGTTTGAAGAGAAAGCCGTCTTTGCTATTGCAGAAACTGTTCAAGAAGGTATCGTCCCTCAAAGCGCCAACGAGACAAGCGACCAGTGTGCCCCATAACCAATAATCCCATGCAATGGGCAATCGCGCTAGCAGTCCACTCCATCGCTTTATCACCAACGGTTTGCTCATCTGACTTTTCAATCAAAGAAACGACTTCACCCAGCTGTCGATTTAAGACTTTATCTAAGTCATGCCCGAGACCCGTGGGCTTTAAGCCATTAAATAGATAAAGGCCCAAAGCCAGATCGTCTGGGCGTGCATGGTAAAAGTCATAAAAAGCAAGAACTGCCGAGCTTGCACGCTTTTCAGCAACCTCACACCGCTCTATCGCCGTGATCACATCTTCATGGAGCTTAATAAGTGCTGTTTGCAAAACTGCGTGGTAGAGCTCTTCCTTTCCATGAAAATAGGGGTAAATTGCTCCGGTCGTGCACCCAGCTTCACGCGCAATTGAGCGCATAGAAGCCCCCTCTAGCCCATCCTTTGCGAAGACATCGCGGGCAGCTGTTACGATCAACGAACGACGCGTCTCTCGTAATAAATGTGCCCGCTTCTGCCTTGCATCACCTTCATGGTCTTTTTGCTTTTGGTCGTTGGGCATAGGTCCTCATATTAAAGCGGTGCATTCATTGAACGATTAGCTGTCCAATCAAATGTACCTTGATCTCGCTCTCGCACTGCCTGCTTCCATGAAACGTCCTCAGCGCGTTGCTTGAAGTTCATACCCTCTGGGCTATGACGGGTTATACCATCAAAAAGCGTCGCGATCATTTGTGTCTGATGAAGCCCCATTGACTCAATCGCCTGGTTGATCATCAGCTTTTGCATCATCAATTGGTTCACGGGAATTCCAGCCATCCGCTCAGCAAGCCTCTCAACTTCGGCATCAAGATGCTCCGAAGGTACTGCTTTGTGAATTAAGCCAATTCGTTCTGCTTCATTGCCATCAATCTTATCACCGGTTAGCAACATACGTTTGGCCCGCTCTGCACCAAGGCGGTAAACCCACATTGCTGTGGTAGGGCACCCCCACACACGAACGGGCATATAGCCAATATGGGCATCCTCAGCCATGACAATTAGATCTGAGCACAAGGCTATATCTGAACCACCAGCAACTGCATGCCCATGTACTTTCGCAATCACAGGCCTGTAACTGCGCCACAGGGACATAAACAAATCGGTATTCTGCTTCATGAAGGCATAGTCCTTCATAGGATCCCAAGGCATCTCCTGAACCCCAGGATTACTCCCTTCAGTTTCAGCATAAGCCATCAGATCGTAGCCAGCGCAAAACGCAGGTCCGTTGCCACCTAATACAATAACATGAACACCTTCATCAGAATTGGCCTTTGCAACACACGCAGCCAGTTCATGCGGAATATCCATATCAATCGCATTCATCACGTCTGGTCTGTTCAGCGTAATGCGCGCAATCCGACCATCTTTCTCATAAAGTACCTTTGACATAACCCCTCCCAAATAACAGCGAGCTATAAATATAACAATGTTATATTAAAGAGAAACTAGCCATTAGGTTCAACTTCCAATGTGCATTTTTTTAATCCAGCGAAAAGCGCTGCCCTCTGGAGCACCAAAAATCTCGCACTTTTAACTATAATTCCAGAAGGAGCTTGGCCCCTTCCTCCTTTGCGCGCGAGCAACACAAGACCATAGTGTTTTCCTTCTCAACACCGCTCAGCACAAAATCACGATGCTCTACCTCCGCCCCCTGATACTTAGCAGTACAAACACCGCAAATACCATCAGAGCATTTGGTCGGAACAAAGATACCGTTGTTACTCAGCACATCCACAACGCTCTTATCCTCAGGCACTTCCAAGCAGGTGCCAGTGGAGGCGAGTTTCACAAAGAAACTGGTGTTAACGTAGTCTCCTTGATCAGGAATTGAGAAATACTCTTTGTGCAGGCTCTCATTGACCCAGCCATTTGCTGTTGCAGCTGCCAACACCCCATCCATAAAAGCATCAGGGCCGCAGGTGTATACCTGACAGCCAACTTCATACTCCATCAAGATCGATTTCAAGTCCGCTCGAGAGCCCTCGCTTGAACAATGGATGAATGCATTTTCCGCCCAAGGAGCGCCAAGAATTTCATCGATGAACCCCGCTTTATTACGGTGACGGAAGCAATAATGCAGTTCAAATGGTTTCGCGAGCGCATGCAGCCTGTGCGCCATGGCAAGCATAGGCGTCACACCAATCCCTCCACCAAAAAGGAGAGTTTTTTTTGCCTCTTCTATTAAAGGGAAATGATTGAGCGGCTTAGATATGAAAACGCGGCGCCCTTCATGAAAAATTCGATGCATCAGGGCTGAGCCACCCTTACCTTCTGTTTCTTCCAGCACACCAATAACATACTTGCTATCGTCAGCAGGATTGCCCGCAAGTGAATACTGCCGCAAGAATTCAGGCGCAATCACCACATCTATGTGCGCACCAGCCTCAAACACAGGCAACGGGGCCCCATCGTCTCGTACAAATTCATAGCGCGTCACCCCTTCAGCCTCTATTTTTACCTTAGAGAGGCGAACAGCTAAGACCGGAGAGGAGCTCGCATTAACCTCATAACGAGGCGCAAAATCATTCGACCAGGCTGCAAGCCTCGCCTTGTAGTCCTTTGCGGAAATCATTGCTTGATAGGCTTTGATACCCGCCTCTCTGTCCATCATATATGGAAAGGGCCAAGGATGAGGAGCAAGGTTGGCTGGATAGACCGCGAGCGTCTGGTTCTCATAGTTGAGATCCAGGTCCAACTGTAACTCGCGTGCATTGGTCTGCTCGGCTTGCACATAGTTGCCATTGCCACTAGCAACCAAATCCCACCACCATTTCTTCACCGGGTTAATTGACCCGTTGCCCAACTTGTCATCAAGCTTGGCAAGAATTTTGGCGGAAGCAGGCACTTTCATCGCAGTCCAGCGGAAAGGCGCCTCGCTAAACAGACCTTCAAGATTCCATGGGCAGGTTTTCATACAGCGGCCACACAACGAACCTGCTGGCTGGGAAACACGGTAACGGGCACACTTTTCAGAGTCCGACTTCCAGATTTCATAGCCATTAAACATACGTTTTGGCCCGGCTGTTATTGCACCGGACGGGCACTCACGTGCACATTTATTGCAGCTTTCACAAAACCTCTGCAGCCCGAAATCTATCGGCTTGTCATAGGTAAAAGGCATATCTGTTGTGATCACACCAGACTTCAGCCGCGGCCCGAGGTATGGGTTCAAAATAACCTCACCAATCCGGCTCACTTCGCCGAGACCAGAAAGTAAAAGAAGCGGAGGCTGCAAAACTTCACCATCGACAACAGAATGGCAGCGCGCGGGATACCCAAGTCGCCTGATTTGCTCAGCAACAATACCACCAAGGATAGAGGCTCGAAGATACGCCCGCATGGACTGAGCGCCAGAGATCCAATCATCCCCACTGGCACCTTCCATGGTCTCGTGTCCCTGATCCACAAGAATAGAGATCGCGTTTTTATGGTATGGTACTATTGGTTCCCCGCGTGCATCATGAGAATAGTAGGCATAGTCCGGGCAACGCGACAATCCAACTGCATCCGCACCAAGAAAATAAAGCGCAGACTTTATGTTTGCAGCATTTTTGTCCAAATCCATAGTACTCGAAGAAACCTTTGCCGCAGCGTCTCCATCCTGCAGCAGGATCAGCGCCGCAAGCGCACGGCGGGCGCAATACCCCATTGGGTTCTTAGCCAAATATCCGCCATTCTTGGCAGCTTCCTGCATCGGCCTGCCCATATCTCCGAACAAAGCACGCGCAAACATATCTGTCCGTTTGGGGACACGCGGAACACGTGGCTCATCAATAAAACTAGTCGTTTCCTCAACCCGCTTGATTTTCTCAAACGGAAAAGCGCCCATATGGAAATCTCGGTTCTCATATGGTTTGCGATTAAAAGCGTTTTTGAATGTCCCCACCCCCAGTTGCCACGCCGGCCCATGTGAGCTCCAGATATCCATCAAATTGCGAGGGGCAAGTGGCTGGTCGGGTTCCAACTCAAGCGTTGTCGTGATCGCAGCCAGCGTAAAGTTCCGCCCAATATAAGGGTTTGAAACACTCACTTCGCCAGCACCATTCAAGACCTCCACCAAACCAGCAGAAACAGCAAGCCGGTTCAGGTCGATATCTGCACTACTTGCCGTGTGTGCACGCGCCTCAACACCTAACAAGCGCAAATAGTTGGCCAGAACAACCGCCACCTCAGCAGCCCGAATTGCTGAACGCTGTTCACACGTCCCTGCAATCCAATCACCACCCGGCTCTTCTTCTCTTGGCTCGCGAGGGTGCTCCATCAGCACCACAAGTGCAGAGCCATGGTGATGGATCGGGCCGGGTGTAGCCGCTGCACTATCACGCACATCTGCCATGGTCACATCAATACCGGCGGCCAAGGTCTTGGGCTGAAATACTTGCAAATCCTCAGCCAACTTATCAAGGTCGGGATTTCGCAAAGGCTCATCAAGAAAGTGATCGGGAACGAGTTCGCATGTCCCGGCAATTGACGCATCAAAGAAGTACGCCGCAGCTTTAAGGTGGTTCGCCCGCTCCTGTGGATCACTAGGAATCTCCGAGCGCTGGCTGTTATGTGCTCCGTCACGAATAGCATCCATGATGGCGCTAAACGACGCCATAGAGTTACTCAGAACCTCGGGGGTTTCTGCGTTGTAGAAGGTCGTCGGCCTGGCTCTTGGCACAGCTTCCAGCGCAACCGGCTCATACGTGCGCTTCAAACGTTCACAGGGGTATGGCCCAAGATGCACCTCTCTGTTTTTATAGGAAAACCAACGCATATGCCCCTCCCTTAGCCGGTTAGTGCAATGACGGCATTGCCTCTTCCAGCTTTTATGCGGCGTTTACAGTAGTTAAGCCCTCCCGGCCAAATCACTGCGTATTTTTGCGTATTAATTAATATGCATCGCTGAACCCATGTCAACAATCCACGCTGCGTCCGCGCATGGTTGAAAGGTAGACAAGAAGGAACTCCAGCACACATACTGCGTAGTTCAGACGCACTTTGTTGGAAGAAAATAAGCTAAGATTTATCGCGGTATCCTTGCCCCGAGATCGCTAGCAAGACGCACTAATTCGTTTTGAGAACCGACGGCGACTTCTTTCACGATACGCGCCATATGATTGCGTGCTGTGTTGTAACTCATCTCCATAGCATCTGAGGTTTCAGCTACCGTCGCTCCGCGTACAAGAAACTGAACAAATTTGGCATCTCGTAAGCTAATTCCCAGGTATTTACGAAGACTATCCAGCTCTGCCAAAGGTTGGTCAGCCGGGTCCATGATGATGCAGAGGAGAGGTTGTGGGCCTCGAACAAAAGGCAGCAGATAGGCAGGCGTCTCGGCAAAAACATCGATCGGCATAACCACAAAGAAGGGATTGGGAACGGACCCACCGCTAAAAACACGGGGCCCAAGCGGTTTGCCAGTTAACCGGCATTCACTAATGGTATCCTCTAGTAACTTGCGGCGGCAGTTATATCGCGAAGAAACCTCACCTCGCTGATCTATAAAGAAACTCTTGCTCGATTGGAAAAGAGCTTCAGCTTGCTCATTGGCGAGCGCAACGTGCAAACCTTGGTTTAAAATGAACGCTGCACTGGGCACACGATCAAGCCAAAATGATTGGGTTGTGCTGTGATCTCGCCTTTTCTCCAAGTGTAAAGCCACGGAGAACGCGCTTTGAAAATGTGGCCGTACTGCCTCCAAAGCAGCGTCCAGTTGTTCTGTGTGAGTGCTCCCAAACTCTGCGGTGACAGCAAAGGACGCCATCGCAACCTCTACACCCTGCCGGTGCAGGATAAAGCTCCGAGCGCGATCAAAGGCCCCTTGTTTTTTAAAGACTTTTTCATAAAATGCAGTATCACGAATTTCATCAGGATTGATGTAATGCTCAGTTTGAACGACCGAGCTCAAAGGTATAAATTTTGCTAGCGGCAAGAACGGGTTAATATCTTCGGCAGCAAGCATATCTGCCTTCATGTCATCGCCTGTATTTAGCAAGGTCAGGTGGTTAGAGCCAAGCGTGTTGAGTGAGATATTTTTGTAGCAAAACATGCTTTCTTGAAACGCAGATGCCATCGGCTCAAAGGCCATGCCAATATCCTCGCCAAGCGCGATATTGGCATAGAGTCGCTTTACTATCTCGTCACGCATGCCCTGCAATTACTCACCCGAATCAAATAAATAGACAATTATCCCTACGTAAATTACAGAATATTCTTCTCCATAGACAATATTTCTCAACTATTTTTCGCATACAGCACAAAAATGCGCATTCCAAACAATATGACGAGTGATAGTATTCACGTTGAATATGCCTGATCACAAGTATTGAACTAGCTGTGATGCTCTGTGTGCACCTGAGATACCTAATATTTACAAAGGACTAGAGTTAACTATATAAAAATCGTAATAATACTCTGTTTCACAAAGTTTGCGTTGATCACTTGCCCATACACATGAAGCCTAAAACATATGGCCCATTAAGCGTCACCTCCCAGGAGGCACCTCAATCGCTCCAAGTATCCAATCAATTTGGACATCAATACGCTGCAGGCTACGGGGAATCCGAGGAGTTCTCGGCACCGTCAGACCTTATCATGTCTGCACTCGGTTCGTGTATGGCGGTTTCGCTGCAGTTTGTGGCCAAGCAGAAAAAGCTCTTACTTGGCCCAATCAATATCACTGTAAAGGCTGAGAAGGCGCCAACATTTCCGCATCGCTTTGGCAGCTTTAGCTTGGAAGTCAGCCTCCCGGACATCGAAGACCGTACGAAAGCTGAGGCACTGATCAAAGCCGCCAAAGAAATTTGCACGGTCTCCAATACGTTAAATGCTGAAATACACGTGAAACTCATTTAGCCAAAACACTTGCTCACCCCATCAAGCGAGCGCTGCCCGAAACTCTGATAGAACTGCCCTTCGCCTCAGGGATTTCAGCAGTGATACTGGACGGCATGCCCATATCCTCGCCTTGTGTTATGCGAACTACACCTTGATGCGACCAGTGAATATCGCGCAAATATCCGCCAAATGCTGCAGCGGCGGCCCCGGTGGCAGGGTCTTCAAAAACGCTGGCAGACGCAAAAGCATTTCGCACATCAAACGCTTGAGCTCCTTGAACAAAAACCAGCATAATCGTTACAAGCCCTTGCACCTGCATAAACTGCCTTGCAACCTCAAGATCGTAAGACATGCCTGCAAGTTTTGCCCTGTCGTTCAGAGCAATAAGCATGTGGTCGGCCCCGCCATGAATACGAGCCGGTGGTATTTGCGGATTCAAATCGGCCTCACCAAAGCCAAACAAAGCAAGCAGCTGCTGCTTCACCTCTTCCTCCAGCTCCTCGCTTCTTGTTTCTGGAGACTGAAGGGCAGCCTGCAACTGTCCATTCTCTTGCCAGCTCTCCACGGAAATCACCGCTTCATTTAGCTCAAGCAGATGCGTCTTTCGGCCATATTTTTGAGCCAGCGCCGCTCCAAGCGCGATAGTCGCATGACCGCAAAACGGAACTTCCGTTTCTGGCGAGAAATAACGCACCCGGTACCCTCTATTTTCAGCGAGTGGCGCGGCAAATACCGTCTCAGAATACCCAAGGTCTGCCGCAATAGATTGCATTTGCACGTCAGACGGCATGGCATCCCCCACAAGGACGCCAGCGGGATTACCGCCCTCGCCTCCGTGAGAAAAAGCCGAGATATGTTGAAGTGCCGAAAGATCTACCTGCATAATTACCTCCAGTGGTCAGAACTGAAAGAATAGCCAGCAGCTGCACCATGCTATATATAAAAAGAAAGGTATTTTGCACAAAAAACCTCATAATATGAAGCAGGAGATATAAAGTGCCTAAAGATACAAAGTATCTCGATGAAACCGGCTGCAAAATCCTGTCGATTCTGGATCGCGATGGCCGCATCTCCATCAGCGAACTCGCCAGCCGCATCGGTCTTTCCGCACCCAGCACGGCAGAACGCGTCCGAAAACTGGAACAAGACGACATCATCACGGGCTTCACAGTCGAGATAAGCCCAAAAGCACTGGGCTATATTTTGGAGGCAATCGTACGCGTCAAACCAAGCCCCGGAAATCTACATGTGGTTGAGCAGCTCATTTTAAACGAACCTCGCTTCACCTCTTGCGATAAAGTCACCGGTGAAGACTGCTTTGTCACGCGCATCTATTTAAGAGACGTCAGCGAGCTTGATGACCTGCTAGACCCCCTCCACGAAAAAGCAATGACCAACACCTCCGTAGTGAAGGCTTCCCCGATCAGGAACCGGATGGTTCCACTGGGGTAAAGCTAACTATTTTCTTCGCGCCTTCGCTTCTAACTTCTGGTTAAACAGAAAACCAAATATAAAGGTCAGGAAACCAGATAGCACGGCCAAAACACGTTCAACAGCTTTGTCGAGTTGATCAAAAGAAGTGTTTTCTGCCGGTACTCCACTCGAATGCACCCAAATCCAAAACACACAAACAATACAGATCATGAGGACTAGAAAGCCAGCTATTAAGATTGCGGCGTTTTTCGTTGCATGATCTTCAATATGCTCTCCATACATTGCCCGGGACACTGGTTCTCTTGATTTCTCGCGTTGAGACAGTCCCACCAGGCCGCGGGCAAAATCATCTTCGGCATGAAACGTGTCAGCAGCAATGTCTGACATGAGCAACTCCCAAGCTAAAGCCCTGCTTCTTTCCGAATTTTTAAGACGAGATCATAGGCACGGTCTTCATCATACCCAGCCCTTATAAGGTGAGATATTGCAACTTCATCCGCATATCCCGCCCCAGACAACACAAGCTGAACAGCATCTTTAATGACATCCGCCTTACGTCTTTCAATGCCATGCTTTTTAGCCAACTCAGCAACTTGAAAGCGATCGAATATCCCCCCTCGCCTAGGTTGCCGTGGAAAGTCGGGCTCATTAAGCAGATCCCCATGCTCAATGTACTCTCTTACCAGAGTAGCCATCTCATCCCCTTCTCACATCAGGAACTCATCAATCATGCTTTGCGCATCACACTCCTAGCGCAAAGCTTGCAGCACTATGAAAAGTCCCGCAACCGCATGATATAAGGAGGAATATATGAGAGATCGAAACCTTTTAAATTGTCGGCATTGACATCCAGTCAACCATGGACTGGTCCATTAACCTCTGGGGCGTTTTAGATGCGACCCCAATGGGCGCTACTCTTTGGCTTTAAAAGCTCAGCTTATTCTCAGTACCACAAAGCAGTCTGCCGATATTGGTGCGGTGTTTGGAAACCACGATGAACGCCATAACCAGCGCAAAAATTTGGAAGTACAGTGTGTGCCCAAATACCGGTATGAAGGACAGGCCAACAAACAGCAGGGCGGCGCAGATTGAGCCCAGAGAAACAAAACTGGTCGCTGCAACAATGAGGACAAAAGACCCAAAACAGCTTAGTGCGATAATCGGGTCCAGCATAAACAGCACTGCAGCAGAGGTTAAATCACCCTTACCACCCCTAAACCCGAAAAAGACCGGCCAGTTGTGACCAACAATTGCTCCTGCCCCAGCTGCAAGCATACTCACACTATCTACCGCAGCACCTGAACTGGCATAAACGCCGAGATACAAGCCGATCAAACAAGCAACGACGCCTTTCAGGATATCACCGACAAGCACAAACAACGCCGCAGATTTGCCAAGCACACGCAATGTGTTGGTCAGCCCAGCAGATTTACTACCAAACTCTCGTATGTCCTTGCCATAGGCTTTCCCCACCAGTATCGCGCTACTGATACTGCCCAGCAGGTAACCTGCGCCGAGAGCCGCAAATACCTTAATCAGATCAATCACAAAAACGCTCCCTCACCCTACAACGCCCTGCAGCACCAGTTTCTGGTGCACTTCGATAATTTCATCGATACTAAGGCGTCCATCAGAGCGATACCAGAAGCAAACACCAGTCAACATTGCGATGATGGCATATGCGGCAACCTCAAGGTCCACTTGCGGAAATACACCAGCCTTGACCCCTTCCGCTAAAATCGCACGTAAGTTGGCTTCGTAATGGCTACGCTTGGTCACCACATCTGCACGATAGTCATCGCCCAGAGCACGAAGCTCAAGGTTTGCAATAATAACATCGGCTCGGCGCTCAATATGGTAGCGAATGTGGAAGGCAACAAATGCGCGGAGGCGCGAAACAGGGTCTTCGTCTTCGTCTTCGTCTTCGCCTTTGCCCTCTACCTTGTTCCAGCTTTCAAGCAGGCTCAACATATGCTGGTTCATCAGCGCCTGAAGCAAAGCATCCTTGCTCTCAAAATAGCGATAGATGGAACCTGGCTGCAATCCAACCTCGGCCGCCAATTGGCGCAGGGTCATCGCGCTAAATCCCTTTGTTTCAATCAGGCTTTTAGCAGCTTCAAAGATTGCTTTTTGCGTATCCGCGCCCACCGATCCTTTGGTTCGTGCCACTTTTTTTTAACAACCTCGTCACTTTGCAGGGCTTCGTAAGCCCTAAGGGTTATTGCATACTAAGGGAGCGCCTGCTATTAATCAAACGAACGTTCGTTTAATTATCTCATTGATCCACTGGGAAGCCAGAACTGGCGTGGACCAATGAGACCCGGTAGCAGGAGGAAGCACCGTGTTTAATGCCGTGATGAGTTTTGGTCTTGGTGAAGATATTGATGCCCTTCGCGAAACAATCAGCCGTTGGGCACAAGACAAGCTAGCGCCCCGCGCCGCTGAGATCGACGAGAAGAATGAGTTCCCCAACGAGCTTTGGAAAGAGATGGGTGAACTCGGCCTACTCGGCATGACAGCAGACCCGGAATACGGCGGAACCGGCATGGGCTACCTCGCCCACGTTGTTGCGGTTGAGGAAATCTCCCGTGCATCTGCCTCCGTTGGCCTGTCTTACGGCGCGCACTCCAATTTATGTGTGAACCAGATCAACCGTCACGGCACACCAGAACAGAAAACAAAATACCTGCCAAAGCTGTGCTCTGGCGAGCATGTCGGCTCCCTTGCCATGTCCGAGCCGGGCGCAGGATCTGACGTTGTTTCCATGAAACTGCGCGCTGAAAAGCGCAATGACTGCTATGTACTCAACGGCAACAAAATGTGGATCACAAACGGTCCGGATGCCAACACACTGGTCGTTTACGCAAAAACAGACCCTGAGGCCGGGCCAAAAGGCATGACAGCCTTTATCATCGAAAAAGGCATGAATGGCTTCTCAACTGCACAAAAGCTCGACAAGCTTGGCATGCGCGGCTCCAATACCTGTGAGCTGGTTTTTGAAGACTGTGAAGTCCCTTACGAGAATATTCTGGGCGAAGAAGGCCGCGGCGTAAACGTGCTGATGTCCGGCTTGGATTACGAGCGTGTTGTCCTCTCCGGCGGTCCTTTGGGCATCATGGCAGCAGCTATGGATGTCGTTGTGCCTTACATCCACGAGCGCAAACAGTTTGGCAAAGCCATCGGCGAGTTTCAGCTGATGCAGGGCAAAATCGCAGACATGTACACCCTCATGAACGCGTCGCGCTCTTATGTGTATGCTGTTGCAGCAGCATGTGACAGAGGCGAAACCACTCGTAAAGATTCCGCTGGCTGTATTTTGTACTCTGCAGAAAACGCAACCAAACTTGCGCTGGAAGCAATTCAGTCTCTGGGTGGCAATGGTTATATCAACGATTACCCGACAGGCCGCCTCCTTCGCGATGCAAAGCTCTATGAAATTGGTGCAGGCACCTCAGAAATCCGCCGTATGCTCATTGGTCGTGAACTCTTCGTGGAAACAGCATAATGGCTACCTTAAAGTCACAGATCCCAACCGGATCTGAAAGCTTCAAGCACAACCGCGAGCAGCACCTGCAAGCGATGGGTTTGGTGCGTGATGCCAGCGAGCTTGCCTTGATGGGCGGCGGCGAAGGCCCACGCGAACGCCATATAGCGCGCGGTAAAATTCTGCCGCGCGAGCGTGTTGCACGCCTTATTGATCCAGGCTCCCCGTTCCTTGAGGTTGGCCAGTTCGCAGCACACTCCATGTATGACGGTGCGTCTCCATCCGCCGGTATTGTCACCGGTGTTGGGCGCGTCAACGGCATTGAATGCATGATCGTCGCCAACGACGCCACGGTAAAAGGCGGCACCTACTACCCGCTCACCGTGAAAAAGCATCTGCGCGCCCAAGAAATCGCAATGGAGAACAATCTCCCTTGCATCTATCTCGTGGATTCTGGCGGGGCCAACCTGCCGCAGCAAGATGAAGTATTCCCAGATCGCGACCACTTTGGCCGCATCTTCTTTAACCAGGCCAACATGTCTGCACGCGGCATTCCGCAAATCGCGGTTGTCATGGGCTCTTGTACCGCAGGCGGTGCATACGTTCCTGCCATGTGCGATGAAACCATCATCGTGAAAGAGCAAGGCACAATTTTCCTCGCCGGTCCTCCACTGGTGAAAGCCGCCACGGGCGAAGTTGTTTCTGCTGAAGATCTGGGTGGAGGGGATGTTCATACCCGCCTCTCAGGTGTAGCAGACCACTTGGCCCGTGATGACGCCCATGCACTGGCATTGGCGCGTCAGGCCGTGTCCAACCTCAACCGCCGCAAGCCAGATCAGGTCAAACTGCAAACACCGGAAGATCCGCTGTATGATCCTGAGGAAATCCTCGGCGTTGTCCCTACGGACCTCAAAACACCATATGACGTGCGCGAAGTCATTGCCCGCGTGGTGGATGGCTCCCGCTTTGATGAATTCAAGGCACGTTACGGAACGACACTTGTCACCGGCTTCGCCCATATCCACGGTATGCCAGTGGGCATCATCGCCAATAACGGCATTTTGTTCTCAGAAGCAGCCCTCAAAGGCGCGCATTTTGTCGAGCTGTGCTGTCAGCGTAAGATACCGCTGGTCTTCCTGCAAAACATCACCGGCTTCATGGTCGGTCAGAAGTACGAAGCAGGCGGCATCGCCAAAGACGGCGCAAAACTCGTCACCGCAGTGGCATGTGCAAAGGTTCCCAAAATCACCATGCTCATCGGCGGCAGCTTCGGTGCAGGCAACTATGGCATGTGTGGCCGCGCCTACTCTCCCCGCATGCTCTGGACCTGGCCAAACTCCCGCATCTCCGTAATGGGTGGCCCGCAGGCTGCTGGCGTTCTGGCAACTGTACGCCGTGATGGAATCGAGCGTAAAGGCGGTGAGTGGTCAACACAGGATGAGGCAGCCTTTAAACAACCGATCATTGATCAGTTTGAAGAACAAGGGCACCCACTCTACGCCTCTGCACGCCTTTGGGATGATGGCATTGTCGACCCACGTAAAACCCGCGATGTTCTGGGCCTCTCCCTCGCAGCAACCCTCAACGCACCAATCGAAGACACGCCGTTCGGCGTCTTCCGCATGTAAGGGGATTGGATATGTTTAGAAAAATCCTCATTGCAAACCGCGGTGAAATCGCGTGCCGCATTGCCAAGTCAGCCAAAGCGTTGGGCATAAAGGTTGTTGCTGTCTACTCAGACGCCGACCGCGATGCCCGCCACGTACAAATGGCTGACGAAGCCTACCGCCTTGGCCCGCCACCTGTTGCTGAAAGTTACCTCAACGTGGATGCCCTGCTGAAAGCTGCAAAACACAGCGGTGCAGACGCAATTCACCCTGGCTATGGCTTTCTCTCAGAGAACCCTGAGTTTGTGGAAGCTGTCGAAGCTGCTGGCCTTGTCTTCATCGGCCCTCCAGCAGACGCAATCCGCGCTATGGGTCTGAAAGATGCTGCCAAAGCCCTGATGGAAAAGTCAGGCGTTCCTGTTGTTCCAGGTTATCACGGCGCAAATCAGGACGCTGAGTTCCTTAAAGCAGAATCCGATAAGATCGGCTACCCGGTTCTCATCAAAGCCCGTGCAGGCGGCGGTGGTAAAGGCATGCGCCGTGTTGATGCCCCGGCTGACTTCGTCGAAGCGCTGGAAGGTGCCCAGCGTGAGGGCCAGTCCAGCTTTGGCGACCCACGCGTTCTCATCGAAAAATACATCCTGTCACCACGTCATATCGAAGTGCAGGTCTTCTGCGATGGTCATGGCAATGCCGTGCACCTGTTCGAGCGAGACTGTTCCTTGCAGCGCCGTCACCAGAAAGTCATCGAGGAAGCTCCTGCCCCTGGCATGACTGAGGAAATGCGCGCTGCCATGGGCAACGCCGCAGTCAAAGCCGCGCAAGCAGTTGGTTATGAAGGTGCAGGCACGGTTGAGTTCATCGTCGATGGCTCTGATGGCCTTCGCGCTGATCGGTTCTGGTTCATGGAAATGAACACGCGCCTACAGGTGGAACACCCGGTCACCGAGGCCATCACGGGGCAAGATCTCGTTAACTGGCAGTTTTCTGTTGCAGCAGGTGGAAGCTTGCCCAAAGCGCAAAGCGATCTGTCCATCAACGGTCACTCTTTTGAAGCCCGCATTTATGCAGAGGATGCAGAAGCAGGCTTCCTGCCAGCAACCGGAACGCTGAAGGAACTCAAACTCCCTTCCCGCTTTGCTCGGGTCGATAGTGGGATACGCGCTGGCGACACCATCACCCCGTTCTATGACCCGATGATCGCAAAGGTCATCACCCATGGTGAAACCCGCGAGGCTGCATTGGCCAAGCTGGCCCTTGCCTTGGAAAAGTCTCAGGCTGTCGGCTGCACCACCAACATCACTTTCCTGCATAAGCTGGCAACACATGCCGGGTTCATGAAAGGGGAGATGGACACAGGGCTGATCGACCGCGAACTGGAAAAGCTGACGACAGCCCCAACACCCACAAACCATGCGCTTGCTTTGGCAGCTCTCATCGAGCTCGGCTTTGCCGATGCTCCAGCAGAAACGGCTAGTCCCTGGGATACACTCACTGGCTGGCGTCAATGGAGTGCAGCAAAGCAATTTGCCCATCTCAGCTGGCGTGGAGAGCCCACAGAAGTGTCTGCTGGCCGTCATCACGATGGTAGCCTTACGGTCTCCATTGAAGGCACCTCCTTTGATCTTCGCATTCTGAGCAACAAAGGTCAGCATTTGCGAATCGATATTGACGGAACCGTAATCACAACTGACTTTTTCCAGAGCGACACCTCCCTCACCCTGTTTATGGGCGAGAACACATGGCACTTTGATCTGCCTGATCATTTGGCGGAGGAAAGTCACGAAGGTGTAAGCGGAAATGCGATTAGCTCTCCAATGCCGGGTCAGGTACGCGCCGTAAACTGCGCGGCCGGTGATACAGTAAAAGAAGGTGAAACCCTCATCGTAACCGAAGCGATGAAAATGGAGCACTCTCTCACTGCACCGCGCGACGGTATCGTGGCAGAAGTGATGGCAAAAGCCGGTGATCAGGTGGAAGAAGGTGCTATCTTGCTGACTCTGGAAGAAGAGGACGCCTAACCCATGTTACCTTCAGCAAACACCTACGAAGAACTTTGCGCGAAGTTTCAGTGGGATGTGCCTGAGTATTACAATATTGGCGTCGATGTCTGCGATAAGTGGGCGGACCGTGACCCCGACCGTGAAGCGCTGATCTTTGCTGAAGAAGGCGGGGATACCACCTCCTACTCCTTTCAGGATTTAAAGGACCTCTCCAATAAATTAGCAAACCTTCTCAGCTCCCACGGCGTTGAGAAGGGCGACCGCGTTGGCATCTTGTTACCACAAGCGCCGGAAACAGCGTATTCCCACATCGCAATTCATAAACTGGGTGCAATCTCTATTCCCCTCTTCACATTATTCGGTGAGGAAGCTCTGGAGTATCGGCTGGAAAACTCCGGCGCAAAAGTTCTTATCACAAACACCGCTGGTGCCGCCAAGATCGCACAGATCAAACCTGCACTGCCAGAGCTGGAACTGATCCTGAATATCGATGGAACAGACCACAATTCCATCGATCTCCATGCAGCGATGCAAGCTCACAGCACTTCTTTTGCGCCGTTAAAGACCAAAGCAGATGATCCGGCAATTATCATCTACACCTCCGGAACCACAGGTCAGCCGAAAGGGGCGCTGCACGCACACCGTACCTTACTAGGCCATCTACCCGGTGTTGAATTGCCCCATAACTTCTTCCCGCAAGAGGGCGACCGTTTCTGGACGCCAGCGGACTGGGCATGGATTGGTGGCCTGATTGATGTCCTCTTGCCCTCGCTCCACCACGGAGTGCCGGTCGTCGCATGCCGCTTTAAGAAGTTCACTGGCGAGGCCGCATTCCAACTGCTTCAAGACCAACAGATCCGAAACGCTTTCATCCCGCCAACAGCTCTAAAGATGATGCGGCAGGTGGAGAATCCGAGAGCCCGCTGGAACTACAAACTCCGTAGCTTAGGAAGCGGTGGCGAGGCACTGGGCGCTGAACTCATTCAATGGGGCCGCAATACGTTTGATCTCACAATCAGCGAGTTCTATGGCCAAACAGAGTGCAACCTTGTTGTTTGCACCTGCGCTGAGATTATGGAGGTTCGCCCCGGTGTAACTGGGAAACCAACACCCGGCTTTGACGTGCAGATCATCGACGACGCAGGCATCCCTCAAAAAGCTGGAGTGATGGGCAACATAGGCATTCGCGCGCCTGCACCTGTCATGTTCTTAGAATACTGGAAGAATCCGCAAGCCACCAAAAACAAGTTTACCGGCGAATTTCTTCTCACCGGTGACAAGGGTGTGAAAGACGAAGATGGATGGATCCAGTTTGTTGGCCGTGATGATGACGTTATAACATCATCTGGCTACCGCATTGGCCCCGGCGAGATTGAAGACTGCCTGCTGAAACACGAAGCTGTCGGCATGGCAGGCGTGGTCGGCAAACCAGATAAACTGCGTACTGAAATCGTAAAAGCATATGTGGTTCTGCGGGATGGCGCAAAACCATCGCAGCAGCTTGCAAAAGAGCTGGCTGATTTTGTAAAGCAGCGCCTTGCGGCACACGAATATCCACGCGAAGTGGAGTTTGTTGAAGCCCTGCCAATGACAACAACCGGAAAGGTGATCCGCAGAGAACTTCGTGCCCGCGCTGTCGACGAGGAGGTTTGATTAGCGATGAGCAAGAGACTGACTATTTTTGAAATGGGCCCACGCGACGGCCTACAGAATGAAAAAACGCTTATTCCAACAGCTCAGAAAATCGAACTGATCAACCGATTATCCGAGTGTGGGTTCAAGAAGATAGAAACATCAAGTTTTGTTTCTCCCAAATGGGTGCCTCAAATGGCTGATGCATCGCAAGTCTTTGAGGGCATAACCCGCAAGGCTGGTATCCGCTACACAGCCTTGACCCCAAATATCAAAGGCTACGAACGCGCAAAGCAGGCCGGCGCTGATGAAGTTGCAATCTTCGCATCGGCATCAGAAGGCTTTTCTCAAAAGAACATCAACTGCTCAATTGAAGAGAGCTTTGAGCGGTTCGCGCCCATTCTGGAAACCGCAAAAGCAGACAGCATTCCAGTTCGCGGCTATGTCTCCTGTGTGGTGGAGTGCCCATATGATGGCCCGACACCAGTTCAAAACACGGCAAAAGTCTCCGAGCGCTTGTTGCAAATGGGCTGCTATGAAGTCTCACTGGGCGATACGATTGGCGCAGCAATACCAGAGACCACAGAAGCAATGTTGGACGCACTCCTCAAAGTAGTACCTGCAGAAAAACTGGCTGGCCACTTTCATGACACCCATGACTTTGCTCTGGCAAACATCATGTCCAGCATCAAAATGGGCCTTCGCACGTTTGATACAGCAATTGGCGGCTTAGGCGGCTGCCCTTACGCTCCGGGAGCAAAGGGCAATGTGAGTACACTTTCTGTTGCGAAAATGGCAAAACTTTTGGATTACGATACCAACCTCGACATTGAAAAACTGGAGCAAACACAAGACTTCATACTCTCCATCAAAGAGGCCGCCTCCCTATGACCTATCAAAGTATTCGCATCGAAAAAGCTGAAAACGGCATCACCACGCTCTGGTTGGCCCGCTCTGAAAAGCACAATGCCATTTGCGCCCAGATGATGGACGAGCTGGTAGAAGTAGCGGTTCACCTAGACCAGTGCGAGCAAACCCGCGCCATCATTTTAGCAGCAGATGGAGCCACCTTCTGCGCTGGGGGTGACCTCAAGTGGATGCAAGAACAAGCCGAAAAAGACCGTATCGGCAAAATGCAAGAAGCCAACCGTCTTGCAGGAATGTTGAAGCGCCTCGACAATCTGAAAAAACCTCTGATTGCTCGTGTTCACGGTCCAGCTTATGGCGGCGGCGTGGGTATATTGAGTGTATGTGACCTGGTCGTTGCAGCCAATGACACCAAGTTCGCTTTGACAGAAACCCGCCTCGGTCTGATCCCGGCAACCATCGGCCCTTATGTTGTGCGCCGTCTTGGCGAAGGTCATGCGCGCCAGGTCTTTATGAATGCCCGAGCTTTTGGCGCAGAACGAGCACAGCAACTAGGTCTGGTCTCCATCGTCACTACACCGGAAGACTTGCACAAGGTCGCGCAGAAAGAAGCCGAAGCCTATCTCAACTGCGCACCCGGCGCTGTTGCAGATGCAAAAGCGCTTTGTCAGAATTTGGCACGCATGCCTATAGACGGCCAGATTGACCATTCTGCAAATGCCTTAGCGGATCGCTGGGAAACCTCTGAAGCGCAGGCCGGCATTTCCGCGTTCTTTTCTAAGAAAACACCACCATGGCGTGAATGAACTGACCTACGGCCTGTTTGACCTGCGGCATATGCACAAATGCGGAGTTTTTTCTTTACTTGCTGGATCTCTTTGTTACATAGCCTCTAGCGAATAACGAGAAAAGAATGCCGCCTGCACTGCAACACCTCAGGTCAAAACAGGATTTTCATAGCCTTGTCTTCATTGCAGGGACAGTCCTGCTAAATGCAATTGGGGCAGGTCTTATCATTCCGGTGACCCCGGATCTCGTTGCGCAGCTCAGCCAGACAACCATTTCCAACGCCGCGCTTTGGGGCGGGTATATTGCTGCCAGCTATGCAGCAATGCAGTTTTTGTTCGGCCCGGCAATTGGCGCTATCTCTGACCGTTTTGGCAGACGTCCCATCCTACTCATTTCCCTGGCAGTTCTCACGCTTGATTATCTGGTGATGACCTTTGCAGCAGAGCTTTGGGTCTTGTTTGTTGGGCGCTTGCTTGCAGGCATTGCCAGCGCCACCTACGCCACAGCATATGCTGCGATCTCCGACATTTCTCAAAACGGCAAGCGCGCAACCCGCTTTGGCATGGTTGGGGCTGCAATCGGTTTTGGCTTTGTAATCGGGCCTGTCCTCGGCGGCGCACTTGCACTCCTGGGTATTCGCGTACCCTTCTACATCGCGGCCGTTCTCATTGCTGTCACGTTTGTCTACGGCCTGTTTTACATGCCAGAAACACTCCCAAAGACTGCCAGAAAGCCGATCAAATGGCGCAGAGCAAACCCCGTTGGCGCAGCTTTGGACATTGCCCAAACACCGGTGCTTATGTGGTTCTTTGTAGCTCTGTTCCTGTTTGAGCTGGCAAACTTCGTCTACCCGGCCATCTGGCCCTACTACACAATAGAAGCCTTTCACTGGACAACAGCTCAGGTTGGGCTTTCGCTCGCGGTCGTGGGCATCGGCTTTTCAAGCGTCAAAGGCGGGCTCATCCGCTGGATCATTCCGCGTAAGGGAGAAGTTCATACGGTTCTATATGGCTTCTTCTTCGCCGTCGTTGCACTGCTTGGCTTTGCCTTCGCCCCTAACACGCTCTCTGTAATTTTACTCTTGCCCCTTGCAGCACTGGGCGCACTGATCCCACCTGCGATGATTGCCTTGATGAGCAGCCACGTAGCACAAGACCAACAAGGCCGCCTTCAAGGCGCACTGACGAGCGTGATTGGATTAACCCTTGTGCTCTCCACGCTGGTCATGACCCAGCTCTTCACGCAGTTCACCGCAGATGACGCAGCACTCTACTACCCGGGCGCACCATTTCTTCTCGCAGCCACATTTATGTTGCTGGCCATTGTGCCGTTCTGGGTTGGCATGAAGAAGGTCAAGATTACAAACTGATTGGTCTGCGCTGCAAACAAATCCGGCAACCGCTAACAGCCATTTACCTCATCGACAAATTCATCGGTCGAAATCACGTTGCTATGTGCAAACCTTAGCGATGCCATCATTGCAGTATGCACATGATCAGCTGGAACCGTCACTCCATTGAACTCAAGGTCCTCCGTCGCGCAGGCGTCATAGATAATTGTAAGCGGATAGCCAAGATCAAGTGTTTGGCGCGCGGTCGCGTTCACACAGTTCTGGCTCATAGAGCCACACATAACAATCTCTTCAATCTCCGCTTCAACAAGGACCTGATGAAGGTTGGTATCCTTATACCCATTCATATAATTTTTAACGATCACAGGCTCTGCACCGATTGGCTTTGCACACGCGTTGATTTCAACGCCCGGCGTCCCCTCAACCAGATAAGGCTCCGATTTATCTTTATACATGTGCTGAAGATGGATTACGTTCTGGTCATTCGAACGAGCCACGTCGAGAAGGCGTGAAATATTCACTCCCGCTTCGACCTGCCCAGCAAGAGGGCAGCTGCCACCCGGAAAATAATCATTTTGACAGTCGACAATAATCAGGGCCCTTCTGGGCATCGGTGCACCTCAACAGTGAGAATTTCATTACCACCAATAATAAGAGCAACACCTTTAAGGAGATCGCCTTTTAGAGCGCGTATTTTATAAAATCCCGATCTAACACATGGCACAACCGGATCATTGAGGCCGCTTTATAATGTCCCTATGAGATCTTCAAGCAAAGAGGGATGCATCTGTTTTTAACGGCCTTACCGGATGAAAATGCTTGGGATCTTAGATACGAAGACCCAACGTCGTTTCATAAGGACTTTAAGAGAACTATCGACCTCGCCTCCAGAGAGTATCCCCGCCGATTTGGCCAACCCAAGTGACCGTGCCCATACGCACCAGCTGTTGCTCGGCTAAAACGGTGTTAAAGCGCAGTTGGGGTTCCTTGATGAAAGATTATACGCCAATTGCTGTCTTCCAGTTTCCAGATGGAGCTTCTCCGCGTACCGTTTTCAGCGATATCGTAGAAGACTTGAACCAAGTCCCCGCTTAAACCTCGGACGCGAAAGTCCTTCAGTGTTCTCATCGGGTAGTCAGCAGCTGATCCAAGGAGTTCATTTATGATCTGCGAGCGATCATAGATCCGACCACTCGCACCGATCTCTATAAAGTCCTCATGCAACATCATCTCAAGCTGCTGAGCTGACGCTCGGGCGGCAGGGTTGAGGAGTTGCTTTTCCAACGAGAAGAGAATTTCCAGCAAGCGCACTCTCCTAATTCAATTAGCCCTGTTTGGCCTCTTCTTTAAGAGCCGTTTTGAAGCCAAGCCTGAACCCAAACCAAATCATCCAGAAACTAATGAAGGCAGTAAACAGAACCATCCCGATTAAGAGACCAGCACTCTCTAAAATCCCATCAATACTTGGAAGTGCGAAATAAACACTCACGCCATCAATCGCTGTAGCCGCCAAAAGGCATAGCGCCGTTAGCTTGAATAACGCGGCTCCTTCGATGCGCACTCCGTGCTTTTTGTAGATTGCTTGCCCAGTGAGCATCGAGGCGACCATGCCAATAACATAAGCAGCAAATTTCAACGGGAGTTCAACATCAAAAAAAGTAAACCCAATTAAAAGAACCACAAAAAGTAAAAGCTTGCTTGCAATATAGATCGCCGTAAAACGACCTGCGTAATTCCATAAATTAATCTGCGAACGATCCACTATGACTACTCAATTCAACTCAACCATCAATTGTTTCATTATTGCATGCCTCATCGAAATAACAATAAAAACCCGGAGCCTCACGACACCGGGTCTCTTAATTCTTGCAGTGTTTTCAGCACTTAACCGCCGAAGTCGTCCAGCATGATGTCTTCACGTTCCACGCCCAGATCAAGCAGCATGTTGATCACGGACTGGTTCATGATTGGAGGGCCACACATGTAGTACTCGCAATCTTCTGGAGCCGCGTGATCCTTCAGGTACTCGTTGTAAAGCACGTTGTGAATGAACCCGGTGTAACCATCCCAGTTATCACCTTCCTGCGGATCAGAAAGAGCCACATGCCAGGTGAAGTTCGGGTTTTCGCGCGCCAGCATTTCGAAATCTTCCACATAGAACATTTCGCGCACTGAGCGAGCGCCATACCAGAAGGTAACCTTGCGGTCTGTTGACAGACGACGAAGCTGGTCGAAGATGTGAGAGCGCATTGGCGCCATACCAGCACCACCACCTACAAACACCATTTCCTTATCCGTATCGCGAGCAAAGAACTCACCGAATGGACCGGAGATCGTCACCTTGTCGCCTGGCTTCAGGTTAAAGATGTAGGAGGACATGATGCCCGGATTGATGCCTTCAGTGCGTGGCGGAGGCGTTGCGATACGTACGTTAAGCATGATGATACCCTTTTCTTCAGGGTAGTTCGCCATGGAATACGCACGAGTGACCTGCTCATCGTTCTTGGTCTTAAGATCCCAGAACTTAAAGTGGTCCCAATCGCCACGGTATTCTTCGCCAATGTCAAAGTCTTTGAAGTCAATCGCGTAAGGAGGACATTCAATCTGAATGTAACCACCTGCCTGAAAATCAACATTCTCACCGGTTGGCAGCTCAAGAACCAGCTCCTTAATAAAGGTCGCAACGTTGTCGTTGGAGCGAACAGTACACTCCCACTTTTTAACGCCAAACACTTCTTCAGGAACTTCAATCTTCATGTCCTGCTTCACAGCAACCTGACAGGAAAGACGATCACCGCAACGCGCTTCGCGTTTCGTGATGTGGCTTTCCTCGGTGGCTAGAATAGACCCGCCACCTTCGTGAATTTTCACGCGGCACTGGGCACAGGTACCACCGCCACCACAGGCAGATGGCACGAAGATCTTCTGATCAGCCAAAACACTGAGAAGCTTGCCACCCGCCGGAACGGAAACAGTCTTCTCACCGTTGATTTCAATATTCACATCACCCGCAGCAACCAGCTTCTTGCGCGCGGCAAGAATGATAATCACAAGGGCAAAAACGATGACAGTAAAGAGGGAAATACCCGCGGCAAACTCTTCCATTTCCAGCCTCTCCTTACAGTTTCACGCCAGAGAAAGCCATGAAACCCATAGCCATCAAACCAGCGGTAATGAAAGTAATGCCAAGACCCTGTAGTCCATCAGGAACATCAGAGTATTTCAGCTTCTCGCGCACACCTGCCATTGCGGTGATCGCCAGTGCCCAACCGATACCGGAGGAAACACCATAAACAGAAGCCTCAGCGAAGTTGTAGTCGCGTTCCACCATGAACAAAGAACCACCCATGATGGCGCAGTTCACGGTAATCAGCGGCAAAAAGATACCCAAAGCGTTATAAAGAGCAGGGACGTAACGATCGAGGAACATTTCCAAAATCTGCACCACAGCCGCGATAACACCAATGTAGGAAATCAGGCCAAGGAAGCGCAGATCCACGCCTTCCAGCCCAGCCCACGCCAGTGCACCATCATTGAGCAATGTGGAATACAGCAGGTTGTTGATCGGCACAGTAATCGCCTGAACCACAACAACGGAAATACCCAGACCAAGAGCCGTTTCAACCTTCTTGGAAACCGCAAGGAATGTGCACATTCCAAGGAAGAAGGAGAGTGCAAGGTTCTCAATAAAGATCGCCTTAACAAAGAGAGAGACCAAACCTTCCATGATTAGTGCGCTCCCTCTTCAGCCATAATTTTGTAATCACGCTTTTCAACCTGTGCAGGCTTCCATGTGCGGAACGCCCAGATCAGCAAACCGATCACGAAGAACGCGGAAGGCGGCAGCAGCAGCAGTCCGTTTGGCACATACCAGCCGCCATTGTTCACGGTTTCCAGAATCTGCACACCAAACAGGGAACCAGCGCCAAACAGCTCACGAATAACACCAACAAGCAACAAGATCAGGGAGTAGCCCAAACCGTTACCGATACCGTCCAGGAAGGACGGAATTGGAGGGTTCTTCATTGCAAAGGCTTCTGCACGCCCCATCACAATACAGTTGGTGATGATCAGGCCCACAAACACAGAAAGTGTCTTGGAGATCTCGTAGAGATACGCTTTGAGAACCTGGTCCACCACGATCACAAGCGATGCAATAATCACCATCTGCACGATAATGCGGATGGAAGAAGGGATCTGATTACGCAGCAAGGAGATAAAGAAGTTGGAAAACGCTGTAACCAGCGTTACCGCAATCGCCATCACCATGGCCACTTTCAAAGAAGAGGTCACCGCAAGAGCAGAACAGATACCAAGAACCTGAAGCGTGATCGGATTGTTATCGACCAAGGGGTCGAGAAGCATGGACTTATCGGAACCAGCCATTACGCCTCTCCTTTTTTCAGATTGTCGAGGAAGGTTTTAAAGCCCTGCTCGCCCATCCAGAACTTGACGAGGTTATCGACACCGCGAGATGTAAGCGTTGCACCAGCAATTGCATCAATGTGATGTTTGCTTGCATCAACGCCCGCTGGTGCAGACTTGCCAACACCAATGGAAATCTCACCAGCTCCGTCATAGACCAACTTGCCAGGCCACTGCGCCATCCACTTTGGATTATCTACTTCTGCACCAAGGCCCGGAGTTTCGCCATGCTCATAAAAGCGCAGGCCGTAAACTTCGTTACCATCTGCATTCAAAGCGATGAAACCATAAAGCGTGGACCACAAACCATAGCCATGGATCGGCAAAATGATGCGCTCAATGTCACCAGCAGCATCGCGTGTCAGGTAAACTGAAGCCAGCTTTGCCTGACGCTTGATGCCTGCAGGGTCGTTGTCCAACACGATACTTTGAGCCGGATCTTTAGCTGCAGTACGCTGATCGTATGTTGCAGCATCCGCAGCCTGTGAAAACTTACCTGTTTCCATGTCTACAAGATGCGGCTCAAACGCGGCAAATGCCTTTTCAACGTCGATGCCATTTTCGTAAAGACCAGCAACTTTCAAAATGTTGGTCTTCTTATCCAGCGTCTTGTTGATCTCTTGTTGAGGCTTCAGCATCACTGCCGCACCAGAAACAATCATGGAGCAGAAAAGACAAAGAACAACAGCAACTGTGATCGTACGCGGCGCAGAGTCCAAAGGCATCGCATTAAAGCGCGCCCAAAGCCCTTTAGGGGCTGAACTGTTTTGTGCGTTAAGCATGGCGCTTCATCCTCCGTGTGATGTTCGCCTTCACAACGAAGTAGTCGATCAGAGGAGCAAAGATGTTGCCGAACAAAATGGCCAGCATCATCCCTTCTGGGAAAGCTGGGTTGATGACGCGAATGAGAATGCACATCACACCAATCAACACACCGTAGATATAACGACCCGGATTGGTCATCGCAGCAGTGACAGGTTCAGTCACCATAAACACGAGACCAAACATGAAGCCACCGGTAACCAGATGCCAGTACCAAGGCATAGCAAACATCGGGTTTGTTGATGAGCCGACAGCATTCAAAAGAAGCGTAAACCCGATCATACCAGCCAGACAGCCGACAATCAGTCGGTAGTTAGCAATACCCGTCGCAACGAGGAAGATGCCGCCAAGCATAATCGCAATGGTAGATGTCTCACCGAAGGAACCTTGTATCGTCCCAACAAAAGAGCTCATCCATGTAATGCCATTGGTTGCAAGGCTCTGCATGCCATCAGAGGCAGCAACACCAAGCGCTGTAGCACCGGAGAACCCATCAACCGGGGTCCAGACTGCATCACCAGACATCGCAGCCGGGTAAGCAAAGTACAGGAACGCACGGCCAACAAGAGCCGGGTTGAGGAAGTTTTTACCAGTACCGCCAAAGACTTCTTTGCCGATGACAACACCAAACGCGATACCAAGGCCAACCTGCCACAAAGGTGTAGAGGCTGGGAGGATCAGTGTGTAAAGCATGGAAGAAACGAAGAAACCTTCGTTCACCTCGTGCCCACGCACAGTCGCGAAGATCACCTCAAAGATACCGCCAACGCCAAGCGTTACGATATAAATTGGCAAAAAGTACAAGGCCCCATGGGCCACGTTGGCAAAGTAGTTGTCTGGGTTAAAACCAATACCAAGCAGAGAGAGAATAAACGCTCTCCAACCGGCAGGTTCTGTAATACCCATAGCGGCCAGTGCAGTGTTGGTCTGCAAGCCGGTGTTGTACATACCAAACAAGATCGCAGGGATCGTCGCCAACACCACATACGTCATAACACGCTTAAGATCAGCATGGTCACGAGCGTGCGGGGCAACGCTGGTCACTGTTTTTGGTGTGTAGATAAAAGTGTCCACCATCTCATAGATGGCGTAAAACTTCTCGTATTTGCCACCCTTTTCAAAGAGCGGCGCAGCACTATCAAACTTATCGCGCAAGCTCACGGGTTAGCCCTCTTTCTCGATTTTTTCAAGATTTGCACGCAGCGCAGCTCCGTATTCATTCTTTGAATGGCAGATGAAAGTGCACAGCGCCAAATCTTCTTCATCCAGCTCCAGCGCGCCAAGTTTCTGCGCCATGTCTGTGTCCAGAACCATGAGCGAACGAAGCAACTGGGTTGGAAGAACGTCGAGCGGCATAACCTTCTCATAAGTACCAAGCGGAACGATTGCGCGGATGGAGCCGTTCTTGTTGGTACCAAACGGGAACTTCAACGCACTGCGGAAGAGCCCAGAAGGATGCACATTGAGGTTGGACCATTTCGTCATGAATGGGCGAACCCAACCAACGACGTCTTGCTTGCGGTCTTCTTCCATCAAGGTCACCTGCGTGTGGTAACGCCCAAGGAAAGCAAACTGATCAGCAGCGATGGTGCCAGACAGGATAGAGCCGGAAACAACACGAACCGCAACATTCTGGTTGGCTTCGCCAACAAGAAGGTCACTTAGATCAGCGCCAACACGTGTGGTTACAAGACGTGGCTTTGTCGCCATTGGCCCTGCAATTGAAACGCAGCGATTGACATCCAGCTCACCAGTCAGGAACAGATTACCAATGGCAATCACATCCTGATACCCGATGGTCCAGACTGTCTTGTTTTCATTAACCGGATCGAGGAAGTGAACGTGAGTGCCTGCATTGCCTGCCGGGTGCTTACCTTCAAAACTCTCCATCTGAACGCCTGCAATTGCAGCGCCCGGAAGCTGGTCTTTAGGGCTGTGACACACGAATGTCCGCCCGTCAGTCAGCTTGGAAACAACATTCAAACCAGCTTCAAAAGCGCCTGCGTTCGCATTGATGATAACACCAGCATCCGCTGCGAGCGGGTTGGTGTCCATCGCAGTTACGAAAATTGAACGCGGCTGCGTTTCAAAGACCGGAACCTTTGAGTATGGGCGGGTACGGAAGCTCGTCCAAAGACCAGACTTTGCAAGCTGCTCACGAACGAGCGATGCGTCCAGAGTTGCCAGCGCACTGTTCTCAAACTTTGAAAACGCAATCTGCTCTTCGTCACGCTCAGCCAGCTTGATGACGACTGTTTCCAGCACGCGACGCGCACCACGATTGACAGCTTCAACAACACCCGCACCTGGAGCAACATAGTTGATTTCAGGCGAGCGCTTATCGACGAAAAGGGGTTGTCCTTTGGCGACGTGATCGCCTTCAGCAACCAACATACGCGGCTTCAACCCGTTAAAATCCCCGCCATTCACAGCAACACGACGAACCGTTTGACCCTTGTGGATCTCTTGGTTCGGAGCACCGGTGATCGGCAGATCCAATCCTTTTGTAATCTTCATCCCTTACCCTGTCAGGCTTCTTTAGGGCAACCAATAGATGTTCGCGGGATATCTGCGGGTAAGTAATGCTAAGTCATTCTGCTAGTTACAAAATGCCGCGCATACGGATTATTGACTTTGGAAAGTCGAACCGAGATAAATCCCCCACAGATCGCAGTTTCAGCAACAAAGCCCGAGCATTGCTGAACGTTACTCATCCATGGCTCCCGTTAGGAGTAACCGTCCGCATACCATTAAAGTACGTTGCGGTCAGCTGTTCCTACGGATTTATCCGCGCGAATACCCTGATATACCGGCAATTTCAATAGCCCTTCATTCGTCTGACGCAGCGGAAACAACGCTATTGTGCGAAAATTTTATATTTAATTAGTTTTCCCCTAACTTTTCATATGCACGTAGTAACACTTACTGGATCGTTACTCATCATCTATTGCTTTGCTTTGCGATAACAGTATCGCCCCCTATTTTACTTGACAGAAAACCAGAATAAGCCGATTACGCGGGGAAATGAATAAACTCTGAGGCAGAAATGCGCTTCCTCGTCACCGCTCTTGTACTTATCTTTGTCACCGCATGTGTACCCAATGATAAAAGCCGCGAAGAAATTGTCCTTCACGGTAAAACCATGGGCACCACATACAACATTAAGGCCATCAAAGGGTCGTCTTCTGTAACCAAGCAGGAATTGCAGAAGCAAGTTGATGATGCGCTGCTGGGCGTAAACAAGGCGATGTCCAACTGGGACAAAAACTCAGAAATCAGCCGTTTTAATCGCTCCGAGAGCACCGCATGGACTCCCATATCCCGCGACTTCGGTATTGTGATGCAAGAGGCACTTCGTATCCATAACCTGACCGGCGGATATTTTGACGTTACCCTTGCACCGATCATCGAACTGTGGGGGTTTGGCACCAAGCAGGATACACCTCCTCAGCCAAGCCAGCGAGAAATTCGTGAGGCGCTGGAGTCTGTTGGCATGAGCACCATGATTGAGTTTGAGATTGACCCGCCAGCACTTCGCAAGGTCAACACAGACACAACGGTTAATCTGTCAGCAATCGCAAAAGGGTTTGGCATCGATAAAGTTGCCTCTGTCCTTGAGCAAGACGGCATCAACGACTACCTCGTCGAGATCGGCGGAGATCTGGTGACGAAGGGCAATAACTCCAAGGGCGAGCCTTGGGTTGTCGGCATCGAAAAACCAGATTCCTCAACACGCGCAGTTCAGCAAGTCGTCAGAGTCAGCAACAAGGGCTTGGCGACGTCCGGCGATTATCGCATATATAAAGAAATCAACGGCAAGCGTTTCTCGCACATTATTGATGCTGCGACAGGCCGCCCGGTAACTCATAAGCTTGCATCGGTCACTGTTATTGCGGACAATGCAACGCGCGCTGATGGGCTGGCAACAGCACTCCTTGCGATGGGCGACAAGCGCGGGATGGCTTTGGCAGAGCGCGAAGGGATTGCCGCATTTTTCATCGTTCGTGACAACGACCGGTTCATCACCCGTTCGTCCAGCGCGTTTCGTAAAATTGAGCAATCAGCAGAGAAATAACGGAATATCGAAATGGCAACTTTCTTCATCGCATTCGTCATGCTCATCCTGATTGTCGCTGGAATGGCTATTGGCGCGGTTTTCAGAAACAAACCCATCACCGGTAGCTGCGGTGGCCTCAACGCTATTGAAGGCGCAGACCATTGCGTAGTGTGTAAACGTGAGATTGATCCGAACAGCCCGCTGCGTGAGAAGCTACAGCCTTGCAAACGCAAGCAAGCACAGGAAGCGTCCGCCGCTTAATCAAACATTCTCAAAGTCAGGGGGCCGCAAGGCCCCTTTTTTAATGCCGTTATTTGTCTGCCGTGTAATCGCGAGCAACACCTGCGCCTTCACCTCCGATCAAGGTTGCGAAGAATCCGGCCACGACGCCAAAAGCAAATCCAATTACAACAAAGCCCACCCCCAGCAGCAAGCTACCAAGTGTCGGGAAAATACCCTGACCAATTGATGTCAGGCTGTCACCGCCGATAAGCCAAAGCAGCAAATTCATCCAGCCACAGATAAACCCGCCTGAAAACCAGCTGGGCAGGCTCGCCTTAAGCTGCGGGAGATAATTGATAACTCCAATCAGGGCGACTAGACCACCAAGCGTAATGCACCAAAGGATCAGACCAAACTGAACCACAAATGAAACATTCAGGTTGAGCCAGTTAATCAGGTAGATGCAAAAAAGCCCAAAAGCCAAACCAAAAATCTTGGCTGTAATGCTGCGTTTCAGCAATGAAGGTTTAGAAAACATAGTTTGGGCTCCCAGTCGTTATGAGCAGGTGAGATCACATCGTTTCCGACAAGTGTAACCCAAGCCTATTAAAACTACTTTTCTGCCACTCGATAGCTACCTGCTGGCCCAACTGAAATCAAAAACACCAAACACCATCATGGCAAAGCTCGCAAATGCGATCAAGCCAAAGACCCAGCATCTGAGTTTCCACATTGCCCCTTGGCCTTTCCAGGCATCCTTGAACAACCGGCCGCTAACAACAAACAGGATAAGTAGAATTACCCCAACCCAGGAAGGAATTGCGGCAAAGGAATTTGCAAACTGGTTCATTTCACCTCCAAATGATCGAGGCACCTCTTTAGTTCTGCAACCACGAAAAGGCAAACAAACAAACGAACTGAGAGCTGATATTGTACCGTTCTCTAATATTTAACAGCCAACGCAAAACAACCGCGTATATCAACCAGAATATTGCGCTGTGTTTACGTCCCCCCTTCAGCATACCTCAACTGTTATTTACGGGCTTAACTTCATCCCAGTAGCCAAATTCACATGTACCTTTCATATCTATTTGTCATATTACGTTGACCTTTCCACCAAGGCAGACTACAAGGCCCTCGAAGAAAAGAGCTCGCTTGCCATTTGCCGCCTCATATTCCAATGAGTGAGCGGAAGCGATGGGTAGGGCAACAAAGCTCTTGCTTTATTAATAATGACCCTCCTCGAAAGAATACTACATGACGATACCTGAAGGGGTTGCCCCAGCGCTGTCCAAAGCTTTGGAAAAGCGCGAATACACGTCTCTCACCCCAGTCCAGACTGCGGTTCTTGATCCTGAACTTAAAGGCAAAGACCTTTTAGTATCTGCTCAGACCGGTTCTGGTAAAACCGTTGCATTCGGCATCGCCATTGCTCCGGAATTGCTGGGTGATGAAGAACGCATGGGCCGGGCAAACACACCTCTTGCTCTGTGTGTCGCACCAACGCGTGAACTCGCCCTCCAGGTGAGCCGCGAACTAGAATGGCTCTACGGCCCTGCAGGCGCACGTATCACCACATGTGTGGGTGGTATGGATATGCGCCGCGAACGTCGTGATCTTTCTGGTGGAGCACATATCGTAGTCGGTACACCTGGCCGTCTGCGCGACCACATTGAGCGCGGCTCTTTTGATACATCCGCACTTCGCACAGTTGTTCTGGACGAAGCTGATGAGATGCTGGATCTCGGTTTCCGCGAAGACCTTGAGTTTATCCTCGGCGCCGCTCCGCAAGAGCGTCGTACACTGTTGTTCTCTGCAACCGTTCCTCAGCAGATTGAAAACCTGGCAAAACGCTTCCAGCGTGATGCGAAGCGTATTTCCACGGTTACTAATCGTGAGCAGCATGCTGACATCGAATACCGTGCAATGCAGGTTGCGCCAAATGACCGCGAAAACGCGATCATCAACGTCCTGCGTTACTACGAAGCCCAGAACACGATCATCTTCTGTGGCACACGTGAGATGGTGAAACACCTGTCCGCGCGTCTTGGTAACCGCGGTTTCGCAGTCGTGGCACTCTCCGGTGAGTTGAGCCAGACTGAACGTAACCATGCACTTGGCGCTATGCGTAACGGTCGTGCTCGGGTTTGTGTTGCAACCGACGTCGCAGCACGCGGCATCGATTTGCCAAACCTGGACCTCGTGATCCATGCAGACCTGCCAAACAATGCAGATACATTGCTGCACCGTTCTGGCCGTACAGGTCGTGCAGGCCGTAAAGGTGTGTGTACTCTTGTGGTACCGCATACCCGCCGTCGTTCTGCAACGCGCCTTCTCGGTTTTGCAAAGGTGAAAGCAGAATGGGGCGCAGCTCCAACTGCTCAGCAAATTCGCGATAAAGACCGCGAGCGCATCCTTGCATCCTCCGAGCTGCAGGAAGCACCAAGCGAAGAAGATTTGCCAATGGTGAAAGAACTTCTCGAGAAGTTCTCAGCTGAGCAAATCGCAGCCGCTTACATGCGTCAGATCCATCAGGGTCTTCCAGCACCTGAGGAACTTCTTGCAAGTTCCAACTACGAAAACGATCCTGAGCGCAAACCGCGTAAAGACTTCGACAATGGTGTTTGGTTCCGTCTCAATGTCGGTCGCAAGCACAACGCCGAACCTCGTTGGTTGCTGCCAATGATCTGTCGCGCAGGTCACATCACCAAGAAAGACATCGGCTCAATCCGCATCTTTGATGCAGACAGCCGCTTCGAGCTTGACGCAAAACTGGCCGAAAAGTTCTTGGAAACCGTCAAAGAAAACGGCACTGGTGAAAAATCAATCACCATCACCCGTATCGAAGGCAATCCAGAACGCGGCAGCGCCGGTCGTCCGGGCGGTCGTCGCAATAGCGGCGGCGGCGGCGGATACCGTGGCGAAGGCGGTCGTGGTGAAGGTGGCCGAGGTCGTCGTGAAGGCGGTGGTGGTCGTCGTGAAGGCGGCGGTGGTTACCGTGGTGGCGGCGAAGGTCGTGGTCGCGGTCGTGGTGACGGAAAACCAGGCGGCGGTAAGAACTTCCGCGACAATCGCGGCGGCGAATAAGCCCCACACGTTTAAGATTGAAAAACGGGCCTTCAGGCCCGTTTTTTTTGTGCCTGAAATCAACCGTGTTTGAATTCCTTCAGCCCTGCATCACGAACGACATCACCACATGGCACGCCATGCAGTGTTAAATCGAATTTTCCCGAAAACGGGTGTGGCAAGGCGAACAGGCAATACCTGCGCTACTTATTAAATATAATTCTTCGGTATCGGCTGATCGCCTCACCTGGGTATTTTTGTATGAAACAAGGTCATCCCCGACAGGCATTGTGAGCAAATAACTGTCGATGACAGTTACCTACCAGTGCCGACACCCATCAGGTTGACCAGCTTCCGCTTGGCCTCTGCACTGTTGACTATCAAGGGGTGTTTCAACGGACCCGCCGAAAGATGCGTTACTTCTTCCAGTAGCCCTGCCCCACTCACGCCTCACCAACGGACGGTCCGTCAGCTGCCCGTTTACGTGAGCACAGATTTGAGGATAGGATAGAACTCAACAAGGGGAATAAGTTTCTACTTAACGTCACAGGAGACGCCTCTCAGCAACTTGTCATGCTTTGGTGCTTTAGCAACCTCGCGCTGGTGGGGCCAGATACAAGCCCCAGCCCCTTTAGAAACAACAGAGAGTAAACCTAGGAATACGCATATTTTATTTGATGAACACTATTCATAATATAGGCAGTAAACTCGATGAAAAAGATCTTTATCTATCTGTTTTCATTTCTCTTTTTACTCGTCGCCCTTGGGTTATTGGCGAACCGCTTCTGGCCTATTCAAACGGCGAAAGCGATGCTCTCCACCTATATCGCCTCAGCTGGCTTAAAAGCCAAACAGGTCGAAACCTCCATTGGCCAACTCAACTATCTGGAGGGCGGCGAAGGCGAGACCGTCGTATTGCTGCACGGCATCTTTGCACGCAAGGAACATTGGATAAAGTTTTCACGGCAACTGACCGATAAGTATCGCGTCATCATACCTGACCTTCCCGGTTTTGCTGATAATCCAATATTGGGCGACGGCCAATATCACCTTGATACACAGGCCAAAAACCTGGTTAAGCTGTTAGATGCACTTAAACTGGATCAGTTTCATCTGGCCGCAAACTCCATGGGCGGTCAGATCTCCGGCACTTTGAGCCTGCAGATGCCAGAGAGAATTAAGAGCATTTCCTTCATTGGAAGCCCTTTGGGCGTGAGAGGACCACAAGAAAGCGACTTCGAAATCGCAGTTGCCAAGGGAGAAATGCCGCTGGTTGTCGACAGTCTGGAGGCCTATAAAAAGCGGAACACGTATCTCTTCCCTAAAAAACCCTTTGTACCGCCGCCAATTGAAAACCTATGGAGAAGTGCAGAGATTTCTCGAGGGGACGTCAATCGCCGGATCTGGCACGAGGTCCGCAACTCAATCGAACAACCGCTGCAAGAGATGGCGCCAATGATCACGCAACCAAGCCTTGTTGTCTGGTGCAAAGAAGATCGAATTTTCGACCCAAGCGGCGCTGAAGTCTTGACCGAAGCCCTGCCGAATGCAGCTCTTGTGTGGTTGGAAAAGTGCGGTCACGTGCCCATGCTTGATAAACCCAAGAGCGCCGGACTCGCACTGCGGCGGTTCCTTGAGAGTCATTGAGCAATCTGTTTACACCAGAAAGATGGAGAGGCACTGTTTCATGTCTCTCCCGGCGTCCTTACATAACGCCCAGATCAGCTCTACACCGCAAAACCATCGCGTTTGAGCTGTTGGATAATCTGATCAATCTTTTGCAGAAACTGCGAGCGATCACGCGGAGAAAATGGACGCGGCCCAGAAGTCTGCTCTCCAAAACTGCGCAAGTCTTCCATAAGGTTACGTGTCGCCAGTGCCATCCCGATAGAGGCCTCATCAAACACCTTTCCCTTTGGAGAGAGCGCAATAGAACCAGCCTTTACAACCCGGTCAGCCAACGGGATATCCTGAGTAACGACAATATCACCTGGCTCAACGCGCTCAGCAATCCAGTCATCAGCCACATCAGGGCCTTCAGGAACGATCACGCGCTCGATATCCATGTGCCGAGGTGTATTGATGAAACTATTAGCGACCACAAACACCTTTAACTGGTACCTGTCCGCAACTTTGTAAATCTCGTCTTTGACGGGACAAGCATCAGCATCAATATAAATTAGTATCTTTTTAGCGCTGGTCACAGCGGTTCATCTCCTGCGTTTATTAGCCTCTTAGTCGCGCAGGTGAGATCACTTTGTCAATCAGACTCGCCATCTCAAGCACATGCCAGTCCGTTCCTGCCCCGCCAATAAGCATCAAACCAGTACCAGGCTTGCCAATCGGGTTCATCGGAATGGTTGCCGCGCACCCGTCAATCCAGTTCACCGCTCTGGTATTTTGAGAAAGCAGAAACCCAAGCTTTGCTACGTTGGTGCCAACATCTTCAAACAAAGGGGCAATGATGGGCACTGTAGGTGCAATCAAAATATCAAATTTGCTCGCAATCCCTTTAAAAGCACGAATAGCCTTCACTCTGTGTGATCGCGCCTCTTCAACTTCTTTGCAGCCAACATCCGCCGCCATGAGAATGCGCTCCACCACATAAGGATCACCCGTTTCTTTAAGTCCCTCCAGATAACCACCAAGCAAAGCCATGATCTCATAACTATAAATTGCACCAAGGAATGGCGCAGTATGCGTCAAAGCAGGTTCTGAGACCGGGGCAATGATCGCACCAGCATCACGGATTGCCTGCAACGCCCGGTCGAAATCCAATCCCACTTGCCTGTCCAACCCCTCTGTCATAGTAGCAGCAACAAGCCCCACATATAGCCCATCAAGCGTGTCGATTTTCCGAGGAGCCGGGCACTGCCCACTGAGCACTGCATGCAAACGTGAGCACATATCGATTGAGCGAGCAATCGGACCAACGCTGTCAAACGAAGGACACACCACAAACAGCCCCTTCCCCGAAACACTTGCTCGTGTTGGCTTGAAGCCGTAAAGCCCATTAAGCGCAGCAGGAATGCGCACAGACCCACCCGCATCCGTGCCAAGACCAGCATCACACAAACCAAGACCAACACTCACCGCAGCACCGCAAGAAGACCCGCCCGGGAGACGCAATGGGTCACTTGTATTGGGCGGCGTTCCGTAGTGGGGGTTCAGGCCCAAACCAGAACACCCCATCTCGCTCATATTGGTGCGGCCAAAGGGAACTGCGCCAGCTGCCCGCAGTTGAGAGACAATCTTTGCATCCTCACATGCCGGAGCCCGTGAACGCAGAAAGGCAGAACCGGCACTCGTGACGATGCCTTTTTCATCGATCAAATCCTTGATGGAAACAGTAAGGCCGTGAAGGGGCAAATCACGATGAAACGCCTTGGCCGCCTCATCTGCCATCCGTGCCTGACGGGCAATCCGTGCAGCGTCAAATTCAACAAAAATGCTCTCTGCGATACCATCAGGAAGATCCATGACCAGATCAACACAGCGACGAGCCTTATCTTCTGCCAGAAAGAAGATGCGCTTGCGTTGCGGTGATCTGGAAAAACTGCTCATCTATCGCGCCCTACAAAGAACCCAATTCAGTTTGTTTTTGGCCAGTTTTGCCGCAAAACACAATCAGATGTATCCATGAGACCTACCAGTCTCTTAAGATGGGTACGGAAAACAAAAAAGCCCGCAGGCGGCACCAGCGAGCTTTTTGAATGTCTGCCAGGAAACAGAACTAGCGTTTTGGCTTGTTAAACGCCGCAGCCAAAGCCGCAGCCATAGCATTGGTATCACTGCTATCGGCAGGCTTGGACCCGCCCCCATGGCTTCCCTTTTTTTGACTTCCGTTGCCATGCGGCGCTCCACCACGGGCTCCACCACCTGGGCGAGGATTACCAGCACGCCCGTTTCCCTGGCCACGGTGACCGCCACGTTCTGCCTGACGTTCACGCGCGTTTTCGCGAGCTTCTGCACTGTCCTTGCGCATCGTTAGGCCAATACGCTTGCGCGCAACATCCACCTCAACAACGCGCACATTGACAATATCGCCTGCTTTCACAACCGTATGAGGGTCATCAACAAACCGGTCAGCAATTTGTGAAACATGAACCAGACCATCCTGATGCACGCCAATATCAACGAAGGCGCCAAAGTTGGTTACATTGGTCACGGTGCCTTCCAGCATCATACCAGGTTTCAAATCTTTGATGGTCTCAACGCCTTCCTGGAAGGAGGCTGTTTTGAACTCAGGCCGTGGATCACGACCCGGCTTTTCAAGCTCTGAGAAGATGTCTTTTACTGTTGGCAGACCAAACTTTTCGTCCGTGAACTCTTTCGGGTCCAGATTTGCCAACGCATTAGACCCCATGATGTCGCGAATATCGCGCCCACATGCCTTGATGATCTTCTTGGCCAGCGGGTAAGCTTCCGGGTGAACCGAAGACGCATCCAGCGGGTTGGTTCCATCAGAAATACGCAGGAAGCCAGCACACTGCTCATAGGCCTTAGGGCCCAACCGGGCAACTTTCAGCAGTTCCCTGCGGTTTTTAAAGGCTCCGACCGTATTGCGGTAGTCAACAACTGCATTTGCAAGACTGTCGGACAAGCCAGAGATATGTGCAAGCAATGGCGCTGAGGCTGTGTTGAGGTCAACACCAACAGCATTCACAGCATCCTCAACCACACCGTCTAGCGAACGCGCCAGCTTGGTTTGGTTCACGTCATGCTGATACTGCCCGACACCGATGGATTTCGGCTCGATCTTCACAAGCTCTGCCAGCGGATCTTGCAAGCGCCGACCAATCGACGCGGCCCCGCGCAATGATACATCCACATCCGGCATTTCTTTTGCTGCAAGGGCAGAGGCTGAATAGACCGAAGCACCAGCCTCGTTCACCATCACCTTGGTTGGACGGTGCTCACTGGGAATGTCCTTCAGCAAGTCCGCTGCCAATCGATCCGTCTCACGGCTTGCCGTCCCATTCCCAATAGCAATCAGGCTTACCTGATGCTTGGCAACAAGAACTTTTAACGTTGCCAAAGAGCCCTGAATATCGTTGCGTGGCTGGAATGGGTAAATCGTTGCAGTGTCAATCAGCTTACCCGTGGCATCAACAACAGCAACTTTCACACCGGTTCGAATCCCCGGATCAAGGCCCAGCGTCGCACGTTGGCCTGCCGGTGCTGCAAGCAGCAGGTCCTTCAGGTTACGCGCAAAAACCTTGATGGCCTCTTCTTCAGCGCGATCACGCAGCTCGCTCATCAAATCAAGCTCAACATGTAGACCAATTTTGACCTTCCATGTCCAGCGCACCACATCAGACAACCACTTGTCTGCAGGGCGACCATTGTTCTCAATACCCGCCGCATCAGCAATCATACGCTCAACCGGTTTGACTGCGGACACGTCGTCTTCATCAACCTTCAGATCCAGCGCCAGCACACCTTCATTGCGCCCACGCAGCAAAGCCAGCGCACGGTGGCTTGGAATGTTCTTCCAGTTCTCCGAGTACCCAAAATAGTCAGAAAACTTCGCCCCCTCCTGCTCCTTGCCAGCTACGACTTCCGACTTCACAGCGCCTTGACGCGCCACGTAGTTGCGCAGCTTACCAACCAACTGAGCGTTTTCAGAAAAGCGTTCCATGAGGATTTGCCGGGCGCCATCCAGTACGGCCTTAGTATCAGCAAACCCTTTGTCTGCATCTACAAAATTGACCGCTTCACGTTCTGGGGTCTTGTTCGGGTCACCCAGCAGCATGTCGGAGAGTGGCTCAATCCCGGCTTCGCGAGCTATCTGCGCTTTTGTGCGGCGTTTCTTTTTGTAGGGCAGATACAAGTCTTCCAAAGAGGCCTTACTGTCAGCCTGAGTGATCTGCTTTGCCAGCTCATCGGTGAGCTTGCCCTGCTCATCAATGGATTTCACAATCGCTTTGCGCCGATCTTCCATCTCGCGCATATAGATCAGGCGCTCTTCCAGTGTCCGCAACTGACTGTCATCCAACCCGCCTGTCGCTTCTTTTCGGTAACGTGCGATAAACGGAACCGTAGAACCTTCATCCAACAATTGAACGGTAGAGTTCACCTGCCCCGGAGCACAGCCAATCTCGCTAGCGATACGCTGAGAAATACGCAGTGCAATATCGGCGGAAAGTTTCCCAGCCTTGGCAGGGGAGGAAGAAGAAGCAACAGAGGTCAGATCAGACATTCAAATCTCTTGGGCTTATGTAAATTGGACCCTCACAGTAAGTCGCGCAAACAGGCAAAACTAGGACAAATCCAAAATGCGCACAAAGAAAATATCACATTGAACAGGAAAACTGACCGAATACACCGACATTCAAATGCTGATTACATATGAGATCGAGCCCAATCCACAAACTCCAATACCCCACTTATTTAAAGTTGTCGCTTATAACAATTTTATATATCTTTTAGCTCTCACTAATTCATTGCATTGAGAGATTAGCCTATGCGCTTTCTGATAGCTTCACTGATTTCCCTGATCGCCCTTACAGGGTCAGCAACAGCAGATACCAAAAAACAAGAGGTTCCAGCGAACAAGGGCGCAGTAGTCGACGCTATTGGCTATTTTAACCGCGCGACTTGTGGTTCCTCAGCCATGCCGAAAGTGACGATTAGAAAGCAACCCGCTCACGGTAAGCTGATAATCAAGAAAACCACCAGCCCGATTGGTCGCAAAAATACCATTTGCAAAGGCAAGAAAATTAATGCTGTTTATGTCTTTTACAAGCCCAACAAAGGCTATCGCGGAAAAGATGAAGCCAGCATCAATTTTAAAATACTTGGTAACGGGTCCCGCAATACCCATGGCGGGCACACCTACAAGCTCACTGTGAAGTAAGAAACGCGAGCGCAGAGTAAGTCCTCTGCGCTCTTTCTAGCGCACCACCGTAATCTTCTTCGCCGCGCGTGTCACAGCGGTATAGAGCCAGCGGGTTTTATGCTCGCGGAAGGCCCAGCTTTCATCAAACAGGACCAGATCATCCCACTGAGAACCCTGTGATTTGTGCACGGTCAACGCATAGCCGTAATCAAACTCATCAGCTCGGCGACGGATCGCATAAGAAAGCTGGTCTCCGCCCTCTTCAAACATAGCAGGCAGGACTTTCACTTTAATCGCTGTTTTGGCTAAGTCATCTTCAGAGATAACATCAAAACGAAGTGTGTTTCCGCGAGGTGGCCGCAAGCGCTGCACATTCCAAAGCCCGCCATTCAACAAGCCTTTGGTTTTATCATTGCGCAAACAAACAAGCTTGTCGCCAACAGCCGGCATCTGGGTCGTAAAGCCTTTCAGGTCCCTAATGCGACTATTGTAAAGACGGCGTGTCTTGTTGGTTCCCACCAGCACCTGATCAGCAGATAGAATGCGTTCCTTGTCGATTTCGCGACGCGAAATAACAGAGCTTTCGCCATATTGGCCAAAATCCAACTCCGCACCATCTCGAATATCCATAGACAATCTCACGATTGGGTTGTCTTTCGCCTGACGGTGAACTTCCGTGAGCATGATATCTGGCTCAGCCTCGGTGAAAAAGCCCCCACCGCGCACAGGGGGTAACTGGGCCGGGTCACCAAGAACGAGCACTTTCTTGCCAAATGAAAGCAGATCGCGCCCCAGCTCCTCGTCCACCATCGAACACTCATCAATAATGATCAGGTCAACTTTTGCAGCTGGGCTATCGCGGTTGATCGTGAACTGAGGACTGTCATCCTCATCATTATCGTCTTTTTTTGTGCCTTTTGGCCGGTAGATCAGGGAGTGGATGGTCGAAGCATCAGCACAGCCCTTTTGGCGCAAAACATGAGCTGCTTTACCAGTAAACGCCCCAAAGGCAACATCGCCGTCAATGCCCTCGGCCAAATGGCGGGCAAGAGTGGTTTTACCAGTTCCCGCATAGCCAAATAAACGAAACACCTGAGAGCCGCCAGAACGCAGCCACTGAGCTGTTTCTGATAGTGCTTCATCTTGTTGCGGAGACCAATCCATTCCAGACCACCTGTGATAATTTTCTCAAACGAACCTGAGTAATAAACGAAGCTGGCCTGAAACGCCCCCGTTTTTTGAAAAAGGTCAACAGGACACTCCAAATTGCACAAGCAAAACTTACGTGGAATTCAACGGCAACCGATAGGGGTAGTGTGACCACTCAGTTTTGGAGCGCTGCCAATGCCATTATGGAAAATAAATACCCGGGATAATCCAGATATCTACGCAACTGCAGGCGCAGTAGAAGGCCTGGCAAAGACCAAGATACCGGAAACCGGTGTTAGCCCCGAAGAGGCTTATAACCTCGTGCGCGATGAGCTTTATCTCGATGGCAATGCCAGACAGAATCTTGCAACCTTTTGCACCACCTGGGTCGAAGACGAAGTCCATAAGCTTATGGCTGATTGCATCGACAAAAACATGATCGATAAGGATGAATATCCGCAAACAGCTGCAATTGAAGCGCGCTGTGTCCATATGATTGCAAGTCTGTGGCACTCGCCCGAAGCTGAAGAGACCATTGGGTGCTCAACAACTGGGTCTTCAGAGGCAGCAATGCTCGGTGGCCTTGCATTGAAGTGGGCCTGGCGCGACCGCAGGAAAAAAGAAGGCAAGCCCTGCGACAAGCCCAATATCGTATGTGGACCGGTTCAGGTGTGCTGGCACAAATTCGCCCGCTATTTTGACGTGGAACTGCGTCAGATACCTTTGAGTGAAGGCTCTTTGCATATCCAGCCAGATCAGCTCAAAGACTACGTTGATGAGAATACAATTGGTGTTGTGCCAACACTCGGCGTCACATTTACCGGCGTATATGAGCCGGTAAAAGATATTTGTGACGAGTTGGACAAGCTACAGATTAAAACCGGACTAGATGTTCCCGTGCATGTTGATGCAGCCTCAGGCGGTTTTGTGGCCCCCTTCCTGCAACCAGAACTTCTTTGGGACTTCAGGCTGGATCGGATTAAATCCATCAACGCCTCGGGACACAAATTTGGCTTAACGCCTTTGGGCGTGGGCTGGATTGTTTGGCGTGACAGTTCAGAGCTCCCGAAGGATCTGGTGTTCAATGTAGACTACCTTGGCGGCAACATGCCCACCTTTGCTTTGAATTTCTCGCGTCCAGGTGGACAGATTGTCATCCAGTACTACAATTTCATGCGGTTAGGATGGATCGGTTACAGAGAGATACAGTCAGCTTGTGCTGAAAATGCTCAATACCTTGCAAGCAAACTTGCAGACTTGCCCGAAATTGAAATCCTCTACAACGGCAAAGGAGCACTCCCTTGCGTGTGCTATCGACTAAAAAAACCTAAGGCAGCCCACTATACGCTCTACGACCTTTCAGAACGTGTGCGCATGAGCGGATGGCAAATTGCTTCCTATCCCCTGCCCGCAGATATGGAGGACACAATCGTCCAGCGTATTATGGTCCGACACGGTGTCTCCCATGATGCCGTCGATCAACTGTTCTTAGATATCCGTAAGTCGCTCAAATACTTAAGCAAGAACAACATCAAATGGTCAGACGCAGGGCCAAGTTTCTCTCACGGCTAATGCCCGTGAGAGAAACCAACACGATAATCTAGGCGAGCTGCTGCAGCAGCTCTGCCAGATACTCAGGCTCATCCAGGTGGTTGTTCACCATCAGCTCAAGTTCTTTGTAAGTGGCCACATAATGCACCGCGCCCATAAGCGCACGGGCTTGGTCCTCGCGCAAAGCCAGTGGATGAGACGACCCTTGCAAGCCCACAAAGTAGGCATTTACAAAAGCATCACCAAGCGTGGTGTCGATTTCGCATAGGAAAGGGTACACACCCGCCACATCATAGATTGGCGCATCCCAGCGGCATTCATCCCAATCCAGAATACCAACCAGCTCACCTGTCTTTTCACTCACAAGAGTGTTAGGTGGCCCAAAATCGCCATGCACCAGGTGCTTTGTATCGCTCATAGCACTTAACGAGGTTAAGGCAGCGGTCAACGCGGTCTCTACATCTGCCCAGAACTGAGAACCAAAGAATTTTGCATCAAGGTTTTTCGCAGATTCCATTCTTGCCAATGCAGATGAAAGCATTTGCCCGGACACTAAAGTACCTCGATCAACACTTGGACGCTCCTCCTTTGCAAACCTAAACGCATCTCGCTCCTCCCAGAGCTTAATGTGAAGGCTCGCCAAAGCAGCGCCGCTTTGTGCGCAAGTCTCAACGTTATCCAGTGCGGGTGTTTTTCCCTCAATCAATTCATAGAGAGAATAATGCGCGCCCTCAACTTCCGTCACCCGCTCCTGATTGACACCATAAAGCGCTTTAGGCACCCGGTAGCTAATCATAGGCTGAAGCAAATCCAAGCACTTAAATTCTGATAGGATTTGCGCTTCAGTCCGGTTTGGATTGTGGCGACGAAGAACAACGGGTTCCTCACCCTCTATTTCTCCCAACCAGGTCTCATTGGCATGGCCTTCGCCAAAAGAAGACCACCTTGTATTTTCCGGCAAGGCAAAAGCTTCATCAAGGAGCTCAATTTCCTGCTTATTCATTTGCGTCCCCCATTACTCGCCAAATTCTCTTAGCGCAAAGCGCGTATTGCCATCTCGACCTGTTACCTGTTCAGCATTCAACATCGAATTGATGATAGCTTCCTCTGTAGCTTCTGCAGCGGCTCGAAACACCCTGTCAATGCGCCGCTCATCGATTTGTTCCACCGAGTGCGTGCGCTTTCTGCTTTTCGTGTCCACTGGGTCCGCTGTTGTGAATGCTAAAGCTATATCCCCACTTCCGTGACCAAGAAATGAACCGGTTCGTGCAAGTCCTACACAAGCTCTTCGCGCAACCCGGTTCAGCTGCCGTTCACTCAGCGGCATATCCGTGCCCAGGATTATGATAATAGACCCTTTTTCCGGCCCACTTTCATCTGTCTCCAGCTTGGCTTCAATCTGTGGCCCAACATGCTGTCCTGCAAGAGTAAAATCAGGCAGCCGTCCCATATTGGAAAGCACAACCGCCCCAAGATAATATGCAGCGTTCCCAAGCTCCAACCTTCGCGAAGCACTACCGATCCCTCCCTTGAGCCCAAAACAGGACATACCGCGCCCTGCTCCCACAGCCCCTTGCTCAAAGTCTTGCGAAACAGCCCCCAAAGCCGTTTGTACATGGTGCGGCCGCACTTTAAGCGCACTAATTTTGTTTAGAAAAGCATCATTACATTCAAAAACAACAGGGTTGATTGTCGCTTTCATCAAATCAATGTCAGGTGTTTGGGCAAGTGTATGCTCAATCAACCCCTCACTCACAGCCCCAACGCTAAGCGTATTTGTCAGCAAGATTGGTGTTTCAAGCTCGCCTAACTCCTCAACTTGCACCAAGCCAACACTCTTGCCAAACCCATTAAAAACATGAGCTGCCGCACGAGTTCTAAGCTCAAATGCATTGCCGTCATGAGTGGTGATAGCAGTCACGCCAGTCTGGCACTCACCATCTGCCAGCGTAACATGCCCAACTTTAACACCTGGCACGTCGCAAATCGTATTCCGTTGGCCCCTTGGCAAAGATCCAATATTCTTAATCTGAAACATTCCAACCTCTAGCACAGATCCCAATTTACCCTGCTGAGAACAAGCCTATTTGATCCTTTGAATACAAACAACTAGAGGACACCAAGATCAAACAAACACCATACATGGCGCGTGTCCCTATTTAAATTGATCACCAAAAAAGCCGATGTGGTTTCGCATCTCCCGTCGCGCACTGTCTACATCACGCGCTCGAATGGCATCAAGAATGGCTTTGTGTTCCTCAATTCCATGACGGTGGGCAAACTCTGGAAGCAGAGGGTAAAGCCCTTTGCTCATGTTCATTCCCACAAGGATCTGCGGCTTCATCAGCTCGTATACAGCCGCCGCATACTCATTCTTTGCAGCCTTCACAACAGCAGTGTGGAACCTCATATCCCCATCAATGGTGCTAGCTGAATCCAGTCCAGCACTGTGAATTTGCGCCAAAGCTGCCTCCAGCTCTTCCATTTCTTTCTTCGTCCAGCGCTCAGCAGCCAACGCCGCCATCTCGCCCTCAAACGCCATGCGGGTTTCCTGGCATTGAATAACATCGCCTATCCCGGAAATAGCAAATTCACCAAGTGTGGGCGCAAACTGCGTTGGGGTAACAAGCTCCTTGATGACGAAACTTCCCGAACCGCGCACTGTCTTAATGTACCCGTCTTTGCGCAACCGCTCCATTGCACCACGCACAACGGGACGAGAAACACCATAACGTTCACAAAGCGCATTTTCAGTCGGAAGCTTGAGACCTTCGGGAAACTCCCCGCAATCAACAGCTTCCTTCATCTTGTCGTAAACCGCATTCGAGAGGTTTGCTGGACGGGCCACCCTCACACTCCAATTTTTCTTGTTTTGTCAGCTACTTAATACTTTGGAATGCCATTAATTTACAACACCGGGCCAAACCTAACAAGCTTGCCACTCTAACGCGACTTTTTCTTCACCAAACAGTTTATCTTTCATAAAAATACATTACAACTCAACACCTTAAAGAGAAAACCAAGTAAACCATCTAAATAAACAACCGTGTCTGCTTATGACACTGCGACATTATGTAGTCTATTTATTTGCCACCCACCCTCTAATATATCTGTCAGAGACGTTATGTCTCTGCAAGGTTCGGGGGGGTAATATTATGCGTCGACTTCCTTTCAAAGCTATTCAATGTGCAGCGACCGATTTTGGCGGCACAATGATAGTAACCAGCGTTTTGGTAGGCATACTCTATCTGGTTTTCACGCTCAGTTGAGTTAAAAAGGTGTCCTAGCAAGAATATCTTATAGAATGCAGGTGCTTGTTGGATTGCTGCCTGTTGCAACTTGACCATTATCCTCGCCAAGAAAGAGCGAGCCAATAATGCTGCAAGAATGTATGCGTATCCTCCTTACTCAGCACGGCGTCGCTGTGAGGAATACGCATCAAAACAAAGCTTGATCACTTCAGATCAAAGCCAAGCCGCCTTACTTATACTGGGCGCGGCTCGTCCCAAAGGTTTTCCCAAGTGTAAGGGCTGCCAGACAAGAAATATCCCTCTCCAGGAACAAACCGGTGGTTCTTATCTAAGGCTGCAATACGCGACATGTCGTGTTCATCAAGCTCACATTCAAGGGCTGCAAAGTTTTGAGCTAACCTGCCTGGATCACCTGATTTAGGCACGACAATAATCTCATTCTCGATGGCCCATTTCAGCAGCACCTGAGACGTGCTTACCCCGTGTTTTTCTGCAATTTCTTCGATCACAGGATGAACCAGAAGAACATCTTTCTTCTGGTCTGCGCTTAGCTCAGCAGGAATGCCTCTGCCAAGCGGGGCGTATGCAGTAAGTGCAATATTATTATGCATGCAATAAGAGCGCAGCTCACCTTGCTGAAGGAAGGGATGCAGCTCAACCTGATTAACCGCGGGCACAACCCGGGCTTCCATAATCAGGTCTTCCAGCTTATGCGCACTAAAGTTTGAGACCCCAATTGTACGGACCCGGCCTTCGTCAAAGCATTCTTCCAGAGCCCGCCACGTGCTCATCAACGGAACCTCTTCCAACGAAAGATAGTCTTCTGCACTTTGCGGTTTCTTCACGCCTGCTTTCAAAGCCACAGGCCAGTGCATCAAATAAAGGTCCAGATAGTCCAACTGTAGATCAGAGAGCGTTTTTTCAAGCGCAACAGGCACATCCTCAGGCCTATGAAAACTATTCCAAAGCTTAGAAGTGATGAACAGCTCATCCCTGCGAATACCGTCTTCCTGCATCGCATCAGCAAGTGCCTGCCCAATGTCGGCTTCGTTGCCATACATCATAGCGCAATCGATATGGCGGTACCCAGCCTTAAGCGCGGCCCGAATTGCAGGGTAGGTTTTACCTTCACCAAAGCTCACACTACCAAGGCCAAGCATTGGTATTTCATAACCGGTAGAAAGTGTTTTAGTTCGCATGATGCAACCTCAAAAAAGAAAACCCGCTCACAGATGTGAGCAGGTTTTCTTACTACTAATTCAACGCCAGATAAACACCGATGCCTGTTCTGCGGCACGGTTTCCTAGCATTCACCCGAGGCGATCTCAGGCAATGTATTTGTTAAGTACCTCTAGAGCAGCGAGTTTTCGAGAGATCCCGCCATCGAGCCATCCAGCAGCAGCTCCAATGACACTTTGAGAAGAATAGCAGCGCAAGCAAGTTGCAGCCCCAGAAATAAGGACACCATTTTCCATTTGAGCTGCTTCAAATATGTCATCTAAAGCGCCCGTATCGACCTGAGCGCTTACAAGCTCCAAAGCTGTTACGCGCAAACGTCTGCGCGGGCTCTGCAAATAACCGCGCACATCGATATCGACTCCAGGTCTGTCTGAAAGAACCTTCAAAGCAGATGCAGCAACGGCGTCAGTCCTATCTTTCAGGCTGGCTTCTACAAACGCAGCCGCCTTGGGGTTGGTGGAATGCCCCAGCAACTGAACACGCATTGCACGCACAGCAACGTCGTTTTCCGGTGGCAACGCAAGAATCTGCTCAACAGCCTCTTCAGAGAGCAGGACCCCGTTACCAGCCAAGTGAACAAGGCTTTGGCTAGCTGCAAAACGAACCTGCATTTTACGGTCTGCCAATGCAATTACCAATGCATCGATCAGCTCACGACGTTTCGCATCTCCGCAAATGCGCAAAGCCAGCAGGCGAATATCCAACGCCGGGTCGTCTGGACGGCCCGGAACGACGCGCTTTTTCTCGATTGTCTCGTTCGCAAGCTCAAGAAAATGCATGTCTTTCTTACCAAGCTCAACCGGCTCTTCCGCCAATTTCTCCAGCTCGTCGTCCGTGTTTAGAATTGAACCAAGGGTAGAGCCAGGGAACGCAACAACATTTTCAGGAAGGTCTTCAGCGCTTTCAATCGCCCCTTCAGGCACGTTGTCAGGCACACCTTCAGAAACCAAATCGGCAGCACCGGATGTCACTTTGGCAACGAGATCTTTCGCCGCAACAGCTTCATCTGCAAGCTCCTCCTCGTCAGCCGCCGCAGGCTCAATCACATTGCCTTCACGGTCGATCTGAATACGAGGCTTCTTGCGCTCACCCTTCCCGTTAATGCCAAGTTCAGAAGGATCTTTCTCTTTCGCGCTATCTAAAATGTCTTGCTCATGCGCTTCAGGCAGGAGTTTGCCGCAAGCAGCCCATACAAGTTGCACCGCCGCATTGTCAGCGAAATCTCCTTCGCCCTCTGCAAGCTTGGCAAGAGAGTTTAAAGCAGCAAGCCGAATTTCCTGAACTGCACTTGTCACCTGCTCTTGAAGGACACCAAAGCCTTCAGTACTTGGCACTTTTCCATGAAGCACTATGAATGCTTTAAGCACCGCCTCTTCTTTACGATGCGCAAAAATCTCTGCCAGCATCGTCGCAGCTTCCTCACCTTCCAACCTGGCAATAACCGGTATCAAGGCAGCAACAAACACCTCACTTGCACCACGCAGGGAGCATTCGATACGCTCTTTCAGGGCGTCAGGCTTGGCAATATCACAGTCAGCCAGCTGCTCCAGCGCCATGACACGCAAGGTCTCTTCGTCATCTTCGAAAGCAACTTTCTCAAGCTTGGCGTAGGAGAGGTTTCCCGGCGCTTTAAGGGCCAGCCGGCGCATTTGCGGCTCACTATCAGCCAGAAGCACAGCAAGGTCAGCTTCATCACCGCGTGCCATCATCACTTCAGCCGCGGCCACACGCACATCTGGATCAGCATCAGCGAATAAAACCTGAAGGATCTCACTCACGCGCTCATCTTGTGCTGTCGAAAGCGCACGCGCCGTATGTTCACGAACACGAGCTGAAGAATCTGTCGCTAGCACTGCCAGTTCGAGCAGACCAGCAACTCCCATGTCGGAGAGCGCCATCGTCACTTCTGGCCAGATTTCCTGACCAAATGGATCGCGCGCAGCCTCTAGTAACGTAGGGGCAGATCCGTCACATTTCAGCGTCCCAAGTGCCAAGATCGATTTACGCTGAACATCCAGCCAATCATCCCACTCAGCTCCATAGCCGTCCCAAGCTACGTCTTCTTCGCAACGTTCTTTAGCAAGCTTTGTTAGCCACTCTTCCGCAACTGGACCGCCAACAATCGCAAGCCCTTCAATGGCTGCAAGCTTGACCTCAAGAACTGGATCATTTTGCAAGCTCCAAAGCAGGACTTCAGCATCCAACCCTGTTCCTGCCGAAATAAGAGCGGCGATCACATCGCTACGGACGTCCTCATCCTCATCGCGCAGTGCATCAGCAAGCGCGCTGTGTGCAGCAGAACCACCAAACTTTCCAAGCACCTGAGCGGAAAAACATTTTTCACGCTCCTCACCATTCGCAAGCAACTCACACAGGATTTTTACAAGTTTTTCGGTCGCTTCTGTTTGCTCAATAGCAAAACCTTGATCCATACGGATGGTTGAAACCGTCATGACTGGCTCTTCTCCTCAAGTCCACTTCTGCAAAAGGGAACACATTCGCCTACCCCTTTGCACAAACGGAAAAGAACTGGCGGGAAGTCCCCGCCAGCTCCAGTTGTTTTATGCAATATCGCGTCGTGCGAAAGACATAGAACGGAAGCTATCCTTGTATGGGGATGTGCCGATCTTTTTGATCCGGCCAACGCCCATCTTGTAGTTGTAGTTTCCGCTGATCCAGTCGACTACACGGCCAGAAAGCGCATTGGCTGGCTGGGCTGTGTGCAGGAAGTCCATGTAAAGCATGCCCTTTTTCAGCGCTGGGGTAACAATTGCTACCGCAGTAATTGCGCCTTCGGTCAGTTCAATATGGCCTTCATCCATCAACTTGGTAAAGGTGAAGTCATCGCCTTCAACGCCAACTGTGGTGTCTGTCTGAACCGGAATACGGTCAGAGTAGAGCATCACGTAGTCACCGTTTTCGATGCCACGCTCGGCAGCATCCTCTGGGTGGAGTTCTACCCAGTTTTCAGGCCAGCGCTGTACGATGTAAGGACGACGACGGTCATCATAACCAGACTGCCAACGCTCGTTAATACGACCGGAGGTAATCCAAAGCTCGTCTTCTTTCGGCTTCATCCATGCCCAGTAATCGGAGAACAGGCTCCAAGGGCTTTTCTGGATGTTACACTTACCCGTTTGGGAGTTGAAGTGAGTGAGCTTCTTGTTGAAGCGGTTTGCTCCAGCAGGTCCGGTTTCTGGCAGCTCACGAGTGGTGTCATGCAGGCGCTTGGTACCCTGAAGGGTGCCATCTTCCAACATAACCACCGGACCCTGAATGCCGTCAGTTCCAAATTCTGCAAATTTCTCGTGAAGAGTCTTGCCTTCTTTCTGCGCAGCAACCTTCAGCATAAAGAAGTCTTTACGGCTGCCACGGGAGAAGCGGGCTGCTTCTTCAAGGACTTGGTTGGAGTCTTTCCAATCGTACCCTTTGAAGCCCATTTTCTTCGCAAGATTTGCAACAATCCACCAGTCTGGCTTAGCTTCGCCCGGTGCATCGTAGAATTTTGGATACAGACGCAGACGACGCTCACCGTTTGCACGGGTGAAGTTTTCTTCGCCCCAACCAGAAGCTGGGAAGACGATGTCTGCAAAGCGTGCACCAATCGGATCTACAAGGTAGATGTCCTGGTTCACGACAACCATGCCGCCACTATCAACACGTGCTTTCAGTGTGTCGATAATTGTCTGCTTGTCGTAGGAACGGATCTGATGCGGATTTTGCACAGTCAGTTCTTCAAATTTTGCAGACAAAGACTGGGAGCCACACATGGACTGAATCCAGGTGTTACCAATCACGTGCGCAAAGCGGGTGTGGCCGCTCATGAGATATCGGTCAGTATCCATCGCACGACGACGACGACCCGGAAGCTTCTCAGGAGACTTGTTGCGTGGGTAAGAACCACCCTTCAAGCCACCACGCTGGTGACCACCTGCACGGCCAATAACCTGACCTGGGCGACCGCCACAACCGGTGATAATACCAAGAGAAGAAATCGCATTGGTGTTACCGGTGTTGTTGGACCAGTAGAAGCCTTTCTCGATCATGATGGATGTCTTAGGACGGGAGCCATCATCACGAGGTTTTGCCATCCACTCAGCAGCCTTGTAGATCTTCTCTACATCAATTTGAGCAGTTTCAGCAGCCGCTGTTGGTTCGAACTCATCCTGAGCCATCAGCCACTTGACGAAGTCATCGTAGCCATTGGTCTGGAATTTGCCCCAAGTGGTACGCCACTGCCAAGGAGTGTTACGAGTACCCTGACCGAAGCCTGAAGAGCTTTCCCACTTATTGTTAACCCAGTCGCGGATCCATTCAGCATCCTGCCAACCGTTTTCGATGATCACACGAGCAATCGCATTCACAACGAGAAGGTCAGTACCTGGCTGGATATCAAGCCACAAACCACCATTCTTCTCCGCATAAGCCACACCCGCAGTACGGCGTGGGATCATGAAGATAGCCTTCTGACCGTTCTGAATGGCTGGCATAATCCAGTCAGTGAACAAAATGGTCTTGGACTCGTAAGGGTCAGTGCCACAGATCAGCAGTGTCTCTGCATCTTTCCAATCCTGATAGGATGGGCCGAAGTTATCGAAACCTGCATCACGGAAGCCTGGGGTGGACGTCACATCAGACGGAGTGTCATGGAATGTGAAGTTCGCAGTACCAACAGAGCGCAGCGCGTACTTGGAGATTGCGTAGGTGTTCTCCATGTAGCCGTAGGAGAATGTTTTCACGCAAAAAGCGTTCTCACCGTGCTTCTTGATAGTGTGCTTACCAACTTCCGCAGCAACTTCCAGAGCCAGATCCCAGGTGACCGGCATCAAAGTGCCGAACATGCGGATCATTGGTGACTTCAAACGATCGCGAGTTGGTGTCTGAGGGTTGTAAACCTTCTTCGCCAGCGCACCACCACGGATGGAGGAGTTACCGTTGACGTTGACGTGCTTGGTGTCCTTATCAGGAATGATAATGACGTGGTGTGGTTCGCCCTTATGCAGTACAATATTGTACTGGTTAGGAGCAACCCACGGACCAAGCGGATCAACCGGGAAGTCTGCACCAAAGGCATTTTCAGCAGCCATCTGGCCACCTACTTTGCCGCCTTTAACAGGCCAGCGGTAGATTTTGTAACCACATGCAACGATGCAGTAATCGCAAGCGGTGGTCAAAACATCAGCATCTACCGGTGGCAGCGGGATGTTTGTATCGGGAATATAGTAGGGAGTTGACATGGTATTTCCCCTCCTCAGCCCTTGAGATTGTCATAGCGGCCATAGATCAGCCCGAACATGCCAACGGCGTAAACATCATCGCCATCAACTTCGAGAAGGACCTGTGGCAGACTCTGGTAAGCCTGACCGGAAATGAAGATACCGTGACGGGTCAGATCAAATGTGGTCAAATGCAATGGGCATGGGCCCAGCGCCTTGTCACCTTTTTGATAAGTACCCTGCAACGGGCCACCCTGGTGCGTACAAGTGTAGTTGAACGCTACAATGTCCTTTTCCGCACCAATGCCACCACCAGCTTCTTTACCCAGCTTCACGATCATGGATTCAGCGTAAGCGCCTTCATCCGGGTATGTGAAATCGAGTGGCTCATCTTCTTTCAAATCGGAAAGCTTACAGATGAACTTGCGCTCATACGTGGAGACCATAGCCGGCACCTTCGCAGAGGAAGGCCCAGACTTAAGGGCTACCATAACCGTGAAGGTAGAAATACCGGAAGTCAGCAGGAACTGACGGCGTGTCATTACACAACGCTTACCAGTCTTCGCAATTTCCTCAGGGCCGTTCACGACCTCGATCATCTCAGGAGAGACGGACTTAGGTTGATGTGTCATCTCCACCTCCTCTTAGTTCGTTACAGCCGGAAGCGGTGCATATTCAGGAAGCTCAGGAGTTTCCATCAAAAGCCGCTCACCAGTGAAACTCTCAACAAACGCAACCAGATCAGCTTTCTCTTTCTTGGACAGGCCGAGAGGCTTAAGCAGCTTCGTTTTGTTTTTTGAGAACTCGTTGGTACCACCACCCTGGTTGTAGAATTCTACGACGTCTTCCAGAGTTTCCAACATGCCATTATGCATGTAAGGAGCTGTGTACTTGGTGTAGCGCAGAGAAGGCACCCGGAATTTACCCAAATCAGCCTTTTCCTTCGTTACAAAGTAAAGACCCGGATCATCTTTCCATTTCCGGTATTTTTCTTCCGTAGAGCCTTTTGCAAGAAGCTCAAAGCGGAAGGTGATCTGCGCTAATTCGTCAGTTTCCCAACCATCATAACCAGGAACGCCCAGATTGTAGTATTTCTGGTCAGTCACAAGCGCACCGTTATGGCAGGTAGAACATTCCGCCTTACCGGTGAACAGCTCCATGCCGCGCTTCTGCTGTTTGGTCAGAGCTTTGTCATCACCAAGCATGTACTTGTCGAATGGAGTGTCTCTCTGCACGAGGGAACGCTCAAACGCAGCAATCGCCATGTAAGCATCGCGGATGCTCGGGTATTCGGTTCCAAACACCTCGTTAAAGCGCTTACGATACTCAGGAATGAACGCCAAACGCGCTTCCATCATGTCGTCTTCACCATTACCGGCGACACCACCACGAGCAGCTGTACGAGCCTCAGCTTCCAAAGATTTGGAAACACCGGTCCAGAAGTAGTTGCCGTAATAAGCAGTGTTTACGATAGTTGGCGAGTTACGCCAGTGTGTTGTTCCCGGGTAGCCCAGAGAAATCTTGTCTGGGAAATCCCAGCCAAGCTCAGGTAGATGACATGCTGAACACGGCATCGCACTGTTACCGGACAGGCGCGGATCAAAGAACAACAGCTTACCCAACTCAACCTTTTCAGGAGTTGTTGGATTATCTGGTGGAGCAGGTGGTTCACCCAAAGGAGCAAGTTCAGTTGGACGTTTCTCGGCCGCTTGAACACCAGCCGCAACTGCAACAATGGAAACACCAGCAAGTGCAATCGCACCAATGGTTTTTTTGAATGTTGTCATCATAGCAGCCCCCTAGTTATGCTTGTTTTTCCAGTCTTCGATCAACTCATAAGAGTAATCGTCGGCTGTCCAAACGTATTCAGGAGTGTCGAAGCTGTTGCCAGACAATGACTTCAGGAATGCAACCAAATTGGCTTTTTCGTTGTCTTTAAGGCGCAATGGCTTAAGACGCGCATCTTTGTTGACATCATCACCACCGCCCTGATTGTAAAATTCTACAACTTCTTCAAGGGAGGCCAGCATGCCGTTATGCATGTAAGGCGCGGTGTAGGTCAGCTCACGAAGAGAAGGGGTCATAAAGGAACGCTTGTTCTCTTCTTTATGATCCAGAATGTATGCGCCCTGATCTTCACGAAGGTTCATGTAGTTGTTAACGCCCATGAATTTCGCGTAGGTCACATAAGTGATGTGACGCATCGGGTCAGACCAGATATCAGGGTTGTTTGGAACACCGATATTGTGTGGCTGATCGTCTGTGAAGCGATTGCCAGAGTGACAGGAAGAACACCCTGCTTTGCCTTTGAAGAGCTCATAACCGCGCTTCTCAGCAAGAGAGAGCTTACCCTCATCGAAAGCAGAGCCTGTCGACGTAATCGACTTCAAAAATGCTTCTAAAGCACCGCGTGCGCCACCATTAGACGGCTCGCCCTTGCCCGCAGCTTTAAACATTTCAACGTAGACAGGGTCCTGTTTCAGGCGCTCCTGCATCACGCGCATATCCATGTTCATGATGTATGTCTCTGTGATCATTCCACGAGACACATCATTCAGGTTTGTACCCAAACGACTATCATGCATCCAGGCTGCCCGGTGTCCGACGTTCGCCAATGTTGGCGTGTTACGGAAACCCTCTGAACCAGTATATGCAGTAGAAAGCTTTTCGCCATCCGTGAAGCCCTTTGCAGGGTCATGACACGTCGAACAGCTAAAGTTCGTATCACCAGACAAACGGCTATCATAAAATAAGCGTTTTCCTAGTTCTACTAGAGCAGGATTCTGCTCTATTTTTGCAACAGGCCCTAAATCTGTTGCGAATGCCGCAGTGCTTGTCATTAAAGCAATCGACATACCGACGAGAAGGCGCATTGTTACCCCCAATTTGCCTGGGATGACACCTCCAAGCATTAAGCTCAAACAGCATCTATCCCGGAATACTCAGCATTTCTGCATCGTGCACTGAGGCCTTTCATTGATTGCAATCACGCTTCGAATGTAGGGGTTCTAATGAATGATATTTTTCGCTGTTAATCCGGTAACAAAATATTGATTAAAACTAATCCCTGGAATATTGATTTATATCAATGTCCTTTTTGACAGTGTCACTAGGCCAAATCACTTAAGAAGCGGGGAACTTTACGCATGACGGGGACAACCCCTCCAAAGATAGTGTCACCGGCTGACAATCTTTCTTTTGAATGCGCTCAGGAATCCTGTGGCTTCCGGGGAGATGAATGCATATGTCGCCCGATGCACAATCATTTCGACAAAGCCCAGTTACGCGCCGCAAGAACTCTTGAGTTAAACGAGGGTGACCAGCTTGCTCCTGAGGACTTTCCAGAGCCTGTCGTATTTGCAGTTTTAACTGGTGTCATCGCCGTTGAAAGCCATCTGAGTGACGGGCGTCGTTCCCTGCTTACGCTCCGACTGCCCGGCGAATACCTCGACATGAATAGGGCGGACCGGCACGCTTCAGGCGAAGTGGTCGCCTTGGCCCCAACGTCAGTCAAGCTACTTCCGCGAACTGTGTTTGAAGAACTCCTGCTGCTGGACGCAAACCTACGCCGAATCTATTGGCGCAGGGCAACCGATATTATGCACCAGCAGTTTGACCATTCCTCAGACTTGGGCAAGAAAACACCAACAGAGCGAATGGCCTCCTTTATCTTTGAGCTTAGAAATCGCCTGAACATTCCTCGTTTTGTAGAAGAATTCGCCCTTCCGATTTCCAGACAGTCCATCGCAGACTACCTTGGGCTGCGCGCGGAAACCGTGAGTCGGGTGTTTAAGGGGCTGGAAAAAGAAGGCCTTATCAAGCTTGTCAGTAAACACCAACTGGCAATCATCGATTTTAAAGGCCTGCGAAAGATCGCCAACGGCTCTCGCCCGCGCCTTTCCAACCATCGCTGACCTATCAGGATTAGGTGAAGAGCTGTTCAAGATGAGCAGCTCTTGATACCCCCGCGACCTAACCGACTAACTCTTCAACGCCGACCAGCTCAAACGAGCCGATAGGGGTTTCAACCCCATTCAGCAGCACTGCGAGGTGGTGTTCCCCCTCATAATACCGGCGTGTAGTTATTGACCTGATGCGGTGTTGTCCTGAAACACTTAGCTTTTGACCGGCATTCAAGTTTCCACGCTTCCACTTAAACACCTTGGGTGCGAGCTTTCCGTTCGCTTTGCGATGGTACACGACAAAGTCCAGCATGAACGGAACAGCTTTCTCAGACAGGTTTTCAACCACGGCCGAAAATAACAGCGCAGACCCAAATTCTAAGCGAGCTGTCTCCAACTCCCCATGCACAACCCTCACATGCTCACCCTCGTAACCCAGAACAGCAAGGCTGGGCAGGTGCGCTGCTTTCACATTGCTGCGCAGCGCATGTCGCACGAGGCGCTCTCTTTGCTTTGTAGGGTGTGCAAGCCACTTGCCACAAACCTGCGCCGCGATATCAGCGTGGTCCTTGGAGATATCATTAAGGTGATTAGCAACAGAGCGGCGGACATACTCGGTTTCATCATCCTTAAGCTTCTCCAAAAGAGGTAAACACTTTTCTGGTGCCTCCATGAAGCCCTTAAGTTGCGGAGCCCAAGGCAATCTTGGCCGTGTTCCCTCAGAAACAAGCCGGCGCACATACGCACACTCGTCCTCAGCCCACTCATTCAAAAGCGCAAGTGTTTCTCGCTCATACCGCTCAATAAAAGGCCGGATCGCAAACTCAGCCGAGAACCTGCTTGTCAGCTCTTTCATGGCCGCCATCGAAAGCTCAAACTGCTCCAAACCATAGAGCAACACATAATCTGTAAATGGCATGGTAATGAGGCCCGCAAGCCCACTGTTTTCTGTTCGGCGTTCTGGCTCATCATGAACGGGCGTCGGCTCAGCAAGTGTAACCACCATCACCTGCAGGGCGTCCTCATAGTTTTCAGGGAGAAATCGCCGCAAGCACCGTGCAATATGGAATGATCGCTCCTTGAGCTCCATGGCCGCCAGCCCAGCCACCGCCTCACGAAAAAAACCAGCACCGTCGAACGCAGGATAAGCCCGTGCCAAAGCACGAGCCATCCCATCAATCGAAGCGCGATTAAAAACCTCTTTAAAAGGCTCAGCCATACGTTCCCACCACGCTAAAGAACTCCATTGCACCTGCTTTACGTGGAGCATGTTCCTTCGAGACATCCAGAAGAGAGAAATACGCCTGGCCAGCTGCGTGTTTGCCAGCTGCTGCGACAGCTGCTTTGCTGGCAGCACCAGTTGCCCATGTCACAATATCTGCATAAGCCCCATCTTCGTGCTTCACCAAACTACGTCGCACGAAGCCATCAAACTCCTCCAGAAACTCTTTCTGAAACCGTTCGGAGGCTTCTAAAAGCTCACTCTCACTCCTGTCAGGCGAAAGGTGAAACGGTGCAATTTCAATAACTTGGTCGGTCATATCTTTTCCTTCAAAAATAGCGATGTGTTCTGTTTATGGACAAATATGCCATTTAACGGCATATTTGTTGCATGACTGGTAAAAACCCTGGAACAACCAGAGCAACCGCGCTGGAACGCCTTTCGAGGCTTGAGCAAATTGAGGCTCTGCTGAAATCCGGCGAGTGTCCAACGACTCAAGACCTGGCAAATGAGCTTGGAATTTCACAAAGAACGCTGTTTCGTGATTTGGATCTTTTGCGCAAGCGCGGCCTGCCCGTTGAGGCCGATAAAGGGCGTGGCGGAGGGGTTCGCCTGCAAGCCAGATGGGGGATAGGCCGCCTCAAACTGGAATATAGAGAGGCAATTGACCTGCTTATCAGCCTCGCAATTGCGGAGAAGATGAACTCCCCTCTCCTGCTGGCGAATCTGAAACCCATACGCCGTAAGCTCATCGCGTCGTTCTCGCCAGAACTGCGTTCCCGCGTCGACACTCTTAAGTCCCGCTTGTGGATTGGCGAAACAGCCTCTATCACCGTGTATGGTTCTTTTGAGGACATCGACAGCCAAGCCATGAGCCCCATTAACGAGGCGTTCCTCATGAGCAAATGCGTAGAAATTTCCTACAGCGACCAACACGGCAAAACATCAAAGCGCACCATAGAGCCACATTACCTCTTTCTCAGCTATCCAATATGGTACGTGATGGCATGGGATCACTTACGTAACGCAGTTCGCACTTTCCGCTGCGACCGCATCAAGCACTCCAGGCTTACCGAGACCGGGTTCACCCTAAAACCCAAACAGCCCTTCATAGACGCAATTGACGGTATAGAGCCTTCAACGCCATAGCCCACGGAGCGAGTAGCATCACGAGCAATGCCAGATCGCCCTCTTCCTACTCCTGTCATCAAACCTTCAAAAATCATTCATCGGAACGCCACGCATGCCCACTACCTAACAAGCATCCAATTCGCGAAACTTTTCTGACGGGGATTTTTACATGCGCGTAGTTCGCACGTCACTCATGAGCGGTATCTCTGTTGCCTTGCTTGCAACTGGTATCAATGCTTCAATTGCATCAGAAGCCAAGTTCTTCAAGCGTATCGCAACAATGCCGGTCTACGAAACGCTGGCTGAGGGTATCGACCAGTCAACTGAAACAGTTGCTGAGATCATTGCAGCTTCTGAAGACGGCAACACGCTTGCTTTCACAGATGGCCCACAAGAAGCGATCGTCTTCCTGGATATAACCGATGCTGCAGCACCGAAAACTCTGGGCCGCACAGCTCTTGGCGGCGAACCAACATCTGTTGCGATCGCTGGGAAAATGGCATTTGCCGGTGTGAACACCTCTGAAAGCTACACCAAGCCATCTGGATATCTGGCAGTCATCAACCTTGAAACCATGCAGATAGATGCAAGGTGCGACGTAATGGGCCAGCCAGATTCAGTCGCGGTTTCCAAAGACGGCAAGTATGTCGCCATCGCAATCGAGAACGAGCGCGATGAGGACCTCAACGATGGCGCGCTACCTCAACTTCCAGCAGGCTACCTCTCTATTTTTGACCTGAACAAAACCGGCATACCAAAAAACTGCGAGGCAGTTCGCAATGTAGCCATGACGGGCTTGGCGGAAATTGGCAGCACGGACCCCGAGCCGGAATACGTTTCTATCAACAGCAACAATGAAGCTGTTGTAACCCTTCAGGAAAACAACCACCTGGCTATTGTGGAGCTGAGCACAGGCAAGGTCATCAATCACTTTTCTGCAGGCAAAGCTACCGCTGAAAACGTTCCGGTCAAAAAAGCCCACCTTTCTGACGCATCCGGCACGAAAAGAGACGTTGCGCGCGAGCCTGATGCTGTTGCATGGATGGACGACACTCGTTTTGTCACCGCCAACGAAGGTGATTACAAAGGCGGCTCTCGCGGTTTCACCATCTGGAACAAAAACGGCACTGTAGAATTTGACAGCGGTAACCAGGTGGAACACTTGGGCATGGCACACGGCCACTACCCAGCCAAACGTGCGCACAAAAAAGGCACAGAGCCTGAAGGCGTAACCATCGGCACGTATGGCGATGAAACGCTCATTTTCGTAAACTCAGAGCGCGGCAACTTCGTTGCGGTGTACCGTGATACCGGTGCAGCGCCTGAGTTCCTCCAGTTCCTGCCCACGCATATCGGGCCAGAAGGCTTGCTGACGATCCCCTCTCGCAATCTGTTCGTTGTCGCCAACGAAAAAGATGACGTTAAGGAAAATGTTCGCTCCGCAGTTGGCCTTTATCAGTACGGTGCAATCTCTGCGGAATACCCGCAGCTGATCTCTGAAACAGATCCGGAAACCCGTGCACCAATCGGTTGGGGTGCAATCTCTGGCATGGTGGCAGATAAAGACGATGCCAACAAACTCTATGCCGTTTCAGATAGCTTCTACGACAACGCCCGCATCTTCACACTGGATGTATCAGCACAGCCTGCAAAGATCACAGCGCATATAGACCTGACAGGCGGATCAGCCTCCAAATATGATCTTGAAGGTATTGCACTTCGCAAAGACGGCGGCTTCTGGCTCGCGTCAGAAGGCAATCCTGATAAGAAGATGGATCATTACCTGCTTCGCGCTTCTGAAACAGGCGTCGTCGAGCAGGAGATAAAACTCCCGCAAAGCCTTGTCAGTCATGCAAAACGCTTCTCTCTGGAGGGTGTAGCTGAGTTTGAGATGAACGGAGAAACCTTGGTTGCCGTTGCCGTGCAGCGCGAATGGAACGACGATCCAAAGGGCATGACCAAGCTTGGCATCTATAACCCGGCAGACAATTCATGGGGCTTTGTTCACTACCCACTGGAAACACCGCGCAGTTTAGCTGGTGGCTGGGTCGGTCTTTCCGAAATCACATCCTTGGGCAACGGGGAGTTTGCACTTCTGGAACGTGACAATCAAGGCGGCCCGAATGCAGCAATCAAACAGGTTACAGTCGTCTCATTGCAAGGCATCACGCCAGCAGCACACGGCGCGCCCCTGCCCGTATTGAAGAAAAAGGTTGTTCTAGACCTGTTGCCAACCATGTCAGCAACAAACGGCTGGACCCCTGATAAAGTAGAGGGCCTTGCAATCACAAAAGACGGCCGCATCCTCATTTCCACTGACAATGATGGCGTTGACGATGCAAATGGCGAAACCCTGTTCTTCTCAATGGGCGATGCATCGCAGCTCAACTAGGACTCCTCCCAAAATGCTGCCGAAGCTTTCGGGTGGCAAAACGCACAAACAAAAGCCCGCAGTCTTTTCTGCGGGCTTATTGGCTGGCCAAGTGCTCTAACACACTCCTGGGCTAACGTTTTTTGCTCTCATAGTAGTAGGTGATCTTTGGTTTTTTTCTTCCAAGAAGCACCCTCAAAATCACAAGAGGAATTGTTATGGCGATGATGGTCAACATCAGACCGGAGGCAATTCCGATCACAAGCAAGACAAAGGCCAGCACGGCGACTGCAAAGAGCAACGCAATGACGCGTCCTGTTATGTATTCCAAATAATTCATCATCACCATCTCCATCAGGCCAGCGCAAAACTACACCATATGGAGATGGCTGTTCAACTGAAGAAAATCAAGCGTTCTCGCGTGTTTTCGTTGCAGACTGGCTGCCCTTCCCAGCATTCAGATCTGCGAAGGTCCGGCCAGACTCAACCAGCTCTTCAAGCAGTTTCGCTGGCTGCCAGAAATAGTCATCTTCCCGCGCATACTCTCTGATATTATTGAGTATTTTCTCAAGCCCCACTTCATCAGCATACTGCATAGGACCACCACGCCAGCGTGGGAAGCCGTAGCCGTAAATCAGCGTCATATCCACATCCAGCGGACGAAGGGCGATCCCTTCTTCAACCACCTTAGCTGCCTCATTCACCATAGCTGCCATGTACCGTTCAAGGATCTGCTCCTTGGAGAGGTTTTGCTCGGTGATTTTCTTTTGTTTGCGCTCTTCGGCAAGCACTTCAAAAACCGTCGGGTTTGGAACCCCCTTGCGTGCGCCATTTTCGTAGATGTAAAAACCCTTGCCGGTCTTCTGGCCAAACCAGCCTTGCTCGCACAAGCGGTCAGGGAATGTGAAAAAGCGCTCGTTTGGAGCAAGTGTTGGCGCTTTACGTTTCCGGGTTGCCCAGCCAATATCCAGGCCAGCCAGATCAGCGACGGCATAAGGCCCCATCGCAAAACCAAATTCCAGCATCACCTCATCAACATCAAACGGAGTGGAGCCGTCCATAACGATAGCATCAGCTGCTGTCCGATAGCTTGCAAGGATGCGGTTGCCGATAAAGCCGTCACACACACCTGCACGAACCGCGACTTTACGCATGATCTTGCCAAGCTGGAAACCAGTCGCAATGACATCTGGCGCGGTTTTTTCAGCCACAACAACTTCCAGCAGCTTCATAATGTGCGCTGGTGAGAAGAAGTGTAGACCAATGACATCCTCAGGCCGCTCGGTCACAGCAGCAATGGCGTCCACATCCAGATAAGAAGTATTGGTGGCCAGCACCGCCCCTGCTTTACAAACTGCGTCCAGCTGCTTGAAGACCTGCTTTTTCACTTCAATGTCTTCAAACACCGCTTCGATCACCAGATCCGCATTAGAGAGCGAACCATAATCTGTGCTGAGTTTGAGTGCCTCTTCAAAGATGCGTACTTCCTGATCTGCGCTAAGCTTACCTTTTTTAACCGCTCCGCCGATATTTGCTGCAATCGTTGCCTTGGCGCGACCCAGCGCCTCTTCATCGCGCTCAATCAGGGTCACAGAAAGACCGTTCATCAAAGCACTGGTTGCAATTCCTGCGCCCATCGTACCGCCGCCAATGACACCAATCGCCTTGAGCTGACGAGGAGCAACCCCCTCAATCTCAGGCAGTTTGCCAAGCGCACGATCCGAAAAGAAGGCATGAGAAAGGGCACGGTGCTGAGCAGAGTTCTTCAGCGCCATAAACATCTCACGCTCTTTTTCCATCCCCTCAGCAAAACTGGTTTGACTGGCGACCTCAACAGCCTCCACACCAACAACCGGCGACATCTGCCCGCGAGCCCGCTTGGCAACCGCAAGTTTTGCGGCTTCAAACATTTTAGCATCAACAGCAGCAGGTACCAGCTGCGAACAGCGACGCATTGGTGTGCCCTCATCAATCACAGAGCGTGCGAAAGCCAAACCAGCAGCAACTGCATCTGATTCTTCACTTACGTGATCAAGTATACCTGCCGCTTTTGCATCCGAAGTTCCAATCGGCGCTCCACTAGGAATCATCTCCAGCGCTTTTTCATAGCCCGCCAAACGTGGTAAGCGCTGCGTTCCCCCTGCTCCCGGAATAATGCCCAAATGCACTTCTGGAAGCCCAACCTTTGCTCCCTTCACCCCAACGCGGAAGTGACAGCCCAGTGCAACCTCAAGCCCGCCGCCCAGCGCAACGCCGTGGATCGCAGCGATAACAGGCTTCGTGCACTCTTCAATTCTATCAATCACATCAGGTAGGTGCGGCTCAATCGCAGGCAATTTGAACTCGCGGATGTCAGCGCCAGCAATAAACACTTTCCCAGCGCCAACAATGACTGCTGCCTTGGCAGAAGCGTCACTATCGAACCGCTCAATGTTCGCCTGAAGGTCCTGCCGGATCGCAAGCGATAGCGCGTTCACCGGTGCATTGTTTACGGTCATTACCGCAACATCATCGTGCAATTCATAGGAAACCTGACCTGATGATTTAAATGAAGAAGACACACAAAACTCCCTGTCGCCGCGCTCAATTCCCACACGGCTCTCTACCTAGCAATTTCCCGTATACTATCAGCGCACCCGCATATTTCTAGATGCAAAATATAATTCTATTATGCGGAATTTTAACACATAGACGGAGACACTAACAAAAAAAAGCCGGAGCGAATGCCCCGGCTTTCTCGTTTAGTCTAAGAGATGACGCTTACTTAGAAGCATCTGCCCAGCTCTTGATCAGCTCGTCATAATCAACGGTGATCGGAGTTGGTTTCTCGTTAGCCAGTTTGGCTTTCGGTGCACCTGGCTGGTTCAGCCAGAAATCGCGATCCTTAACTTCGTTGAGTTTCGGACCACATTCGCCCTGAACACCAGCACGCTCAAGACGACCCAGAACTTTGTCCTGAGCAGCAGCAAGAGCAGTCATAGCTTCCTGAGGAGACTTAGCACCTGAAGACGCATCACCAATGTTCTGCCACCACAGCTGAGCCAGCTTTGGATAATCAGGAACGTTGGTACCGGTTGGTGTCCACTGTACACGAGCTGGTGAACGATAGAATTCTACCAGACCGCCAAGCTTAGGTGCACGTTCTGTGAAGGATGCATCACGAACGTCACTGTCACGTACGAAAGTCAGACCAACGTGAGACTTCTTCAAAGAAGTTGTCTTTGCAACGGTGAACTGTGCGTAGAGCCAAGCTGCCTTTGCTTTGTCGGTTGGAGTAGACTTCATCAGAGTCCAGGAACCAGCATCCTGGTAGCCCAGCTTCATGCCTTCTTCCCAGTACGCACCCTTCGGCGAAGGAGCCATACGCCACTTAGGAGTGCCGTCTGCGTTCACAACTGGGATCCCGTCTTTCACCATGTCTGCGGTGAAGGCAGTGTACCAGAAGATCTGCTGAGCAACAGAACCCTGTGCAGGTACAGGACCAGCTTCGGAGAACACCATGCCTGGAGCTTCTGCAGGAGCATACTTCTTCAGCCACTCGATGTATTTGGTGATGGAGTAAACAGCAGCAGGACCATCTGTTGCGCCACCACGTTCAACAGAAGAACCAGCTGGAGCACAACCGTTTACACGGATACCCCATTCATCAACTGGCAGACCGTTTGGAATGCCCTTGTCGCCTGCACCAGCCATGGACAGCCATGCATCGGTAAAGCGCCAACCTAGGGAAGGATCTTTTTTACCGTAGTCCATGTGACCATAGACTTTTTCGCCGTTGATTTCTTTCACATCGTTGGTGAAGAATTCAGCGATGTCCTCATAGGCAGACCAGTTAACCGGAACACCCAGATCGTAGCCATACTTGGCTTTAAACTGAGCTTTGATTTCTGGGTTTGTGAACCAGTCATAGCGGAACCAGTAAAGGTTTGCGAACTGCTGAGTTGGAAGCTGGTACAGCTTGCCGTCAGGACCAGTGGTGAACGAGCGACCAATAAAGTCTTCAACATCCAGAGTCGGCAAAGTCACTGCTTTACCTTCACCCGCCATCCAGTCAGTCAGGTTACGAACCTGCTTGTAGCGCGCGTGAGTACCGATCAGGTCTGAATCGTTGACGTAAGCATCATAGATGTTTTCGCCGGACTGCATCTGGGTCTGAAGTTTCTCAACAACGTCACCTTCACCGATCAGGTCATGAGTGACCTTGATGCCTGTGATTTCGGTGAACGCTTTAGCCAGAACCTTGGCTTCGTATTCATGGGTCGCAATGGTTTCAGAAACCACTTTAATTTCCATGCCTTTGAACGGCTCAGCAGCTTTGATGAACCAGTCCATTTCCTTCATCTGCTCTTCCTGAGAAAGAGTAGAAGGCTGGAACTCGTCGCTCACCCACTTTTTAGCAGCTTCCATGTCTGCAAAAGCAGCGCTGGAACCCATTACCAAAGTTGCGACAGCAACGGACCCTAGCAAATTACGTCTCATGCATATTCCTCCCGACTATAAATTGTTGCGCCGCCAGCTCCCACACTGGCTGGCGTACATGAAAGCTCAAAACTCAAACCCAGCGGAAAACGCAAAACGCGTACGCCACACAGACCAAGAGAGCCCACCAGAGGTTTGTGCCAACAAACCCAAGCCAAATCAGGCAGATAAAAGCACTGCCCAGCAGCGTCACGAACAAACGGTCGCCGCGTGTTGTTTCAAACTGTAAAATGCCATGACGCGGAGTTCCCCCCGGCACCAGCCATTCCCAAACCGCCATGCCAGAGATCAGCAAAGCGATGGTAATGAAGAAAATCGCCGTCGGCTGCGTCCAAGCCATCCAAGAAAGTTCCATGAGATCTTTTCCTATTCAGCCCTATTACACCCGGCCCAGAGCAAAGCCCTTAGCGATGTAGTTACGTACGAACCAGATAACCAAAGCACCCGGAATAATTGTCAAGATCCCTGCCGCAGCCAGCACACCCCAGTCCATGCCGGAAGCGGAGACTGTCCGCGTCATCGTCGCCGCAATTGGCTTCGCCGCGGTGGTTGTCAGCGTACGAGCAATCAGCAACTCAACCCATGAGAACATGAAGCAGAAGAAAGCAGCCACACCGATACCGCTTGCAATCAGCGGAGTGAAAATCTTGAGAAAGAATTTCGGGAACGAATAGCCATCAATGTAAGCCGTTTCATCGATCTCTTTCGGCACCCCGGACATAAAGCCTTCCAAGATCCACACAGCCAACGGCACGTTGAATAGGCAATGCGCCAGTGCAACAGCAATGTGCGTATCAATCAGACCAAAGGCAGAGTAGAGCTGGAAAAATGGAAGCGCAAACACGGCTGGCGGAGCCATACGGTTGGTGAGCAGCCAGAAAAACAGGTGCTTATCGCCAACGAACTTATAGCGCGAGAACGCATAGGCCGCCGGCAATGCAACCGCAACTGAGATCAGCGTATTCAACGCCACATAAGTGATGGAGTTGATGTAGCCATTGTACCAGCTCGGATCAGTAAAAATCACCATGTAGTTCGCAAGGGTCGGCTCATCCGGCCACAAAGTGAACTTGCTGAGGATTTCCTGGTTGGTCTTCAAGCTCATGTTAAAGAGCCAGTAGATCGGCAGCATCAGAAAGGTGATGTAAAAAGTTGGAACAAGGAACGAATAACGGCTTCCTGTCCTCATTGCTTTTGCACGGGCTTTTCTGCGTGGAGCCTGTCCACCCGCTGCAAGACCACTGTCAATTGCGGCAGTTCCGGTTGTTGTAGACATCTCTCTTACTCCTCACCTGCGTACTGTTGTTTCTCGCCACCGGCATTGTTCATCACGGTGTAGAACACCCAGGAGAACAGGAGGATGATGAGGAAGTAGACGAGTGACATCGCAGCAGCTGGACCAAGGTCAAACTGACCAATTGCCATCTTCACAAGGTCAATACTCAGGAAGGTCGTCGAATTGCCCGGCCCGCCACCGGTCACAACGAACGGCTCGGTGTAGATCATGAAGCTGTCCATAAAACGCAGCAGCACGGCAATCAGCAAAACACTATGCATCTTTGGCAGCTGAATAAAACGGAACACCGCCCAGCGGGACGCTCCATCGATACGAGCAGCCTGATAGTAAGCTTCAGGAATAGAAACCAGACCCGCATAGCACAGCAGCACGACAAGGCTGGTCCAGTGCCAAACATCCATCACAATAACAGTTGCCCATGCCGCCACAGGGTCCTGCGTATAGTTGTAGTTGATGCCAATGGAATTCAGGAAGTAACCCAGCAGGCCAATATCGGCACGGCCAAAGACCTGCCAAATGGTGCCAACAACGTTCCACGGTACAAGCAGCGGCAGCGCCATCAACACCAGACAAACCGGCACGCCCCAGCCTTTTTTCGGCATACAAAGAGCAATACCAATACCCAGCGGAATTTCGATCGCCAAAATCGAGAAAGAGAAAATCAAGTTACGAACAAGCGCATCATGGAACCGCTCTGATGACAAAAGGTCTGTAAACCATTCTGTCCCGACCCAGAAGAACTGGTTGTTCCCAAAGCTATCCTGAAACGCGTAGTTCACCACGGTCATCAGCGGAATAACTGCGGTAAAGGCTACCAGAAACAGGACCGGCAGAACCATAAACCACGCTCTATTGTTGATTGTCTTTTCCATGGATCAAGCCTCCTCGCCTACAAGCCAGCTGTCGGCATAAAGGTTTGTTTGGGATGGGTCGAAAATAGCTGTTGGATTTTCTGGAATGCTCACCCCTTCTGCGACGATCGCATTTAGAGCTGTGCCTTCCATCTTGCCGCGCAAAATACGGTAGCGACCAATGTCTTCCACCCCATCAACCTGGATCGGAAGACCTTCGCCAGCAGCACCAAGTTTGACGAATTCCGGACGAATACCAACCTCAGTTTTTTTGGCGACTTTTTTCGGGTCCAGACCAACCGGCAACGGCACGCTATGTCCGCCAATCCGTGCGGTCATACCCTCAACTTCACAAGGCAATACATTCATGCCTGGGGAGCCAATAAAGTAACCAACAAAAGTGTGCTGCGGTTTGCGGAACAGCTCATCAGGAGTTCCGATCTGTACAACTTCACCGCCATACATCACCACAACTTTATCCGCAAAAGTCAGCGCTTCTGTCTGATCGTGAGTCACATACACCATGGTGAAGCCGAACTGCTTATGCAAATGCTTCAGCTGAGAGCGCAGAACCCACTTCATATGGGGGTCAATAACCGTTAATGGCTCATCAAAAAGGATGGCGCTGGTATCAGAACGCACCAGTCCACGGCCCAATGATATCTTCTGCTTTTCATCTGCGGTCAGACCCTGCGCCTTGCGCTTGGCTTTTCCTTCCAGATCAATAATACGAAGAATTTCAGTAACTTTCGCATCAACATCTTTCTCCGCAACACCCCGGTTGCGTAGTGGAAAGGCCAGATTGTCGTAGACCGACATGGTGTCGTACACCACAGGAAACTGGAAAACCTGCGCAATATTGCGTGCTTCTGTAGACAGATGCGTCACCGGTTGCCCATCAAACAACAGTTCGCCCTCAGAGGGCGTCAGCAGACCGGAAATGATGTTAAGAAGCGTTGTTTTTCCGCACCCAGAAGACCCCAGCAACGCATAAGCGCCCCCATCTTCAAAAGTCAGGTTCACTTCTTTCAAAGCGTAGTCGCTCGGGCTCTTAGGGCTTGGCAAATAAGAGTGGCGAATGTGGTCGAGATCAATACGTGCCATGCTCGCCTCCTTACGCGTTTACAGCCATGAGAGAGGCAGCTGAGCGGCCTTCATCATCAAAAATCATGAAGTTCTTTGCATCCACAAACACTTCAATCTCGGCGTCAACTTCCACATTGTGGATGCCGTGCTCCAACGCAACCCAGCGATGATTGAGGCATGTTACGTGAACGAAGCTCTCAGATCCTGTGATCTCTGAAACATCCACTTTCGCCGGCAGGCTAACGGCCTCTGCACTTTGGCGGTGCAGGTAAAGATGATGTGGACGGAAGCCAGCTTTGTAGTGACCATCCGGCAGCCGCTTTTCTTCTTCCGAAGCAGGAATAAGGGTTCCGTTTGATGTGCGGAACTCGCCACCCTTTTTGGTCAGACCAAGAATATTCAAAGGAGGATCAGAGAACGTCTGTGCAGTGATAATATCTTGAGGATTGCGATAAACATCAAGCGTATCACCAAACTGCGAGATATGCCCCTCGTGCAGGGTTGCAGTGCGGCCACCAAGCAAAAGCGCCTCAGTAGGTTCCGTCGTTGCATAAACAAAAACGGCACCGCTTTCTGAGAAGATTTTTGGCAGTTCGTCACGGAGCTCTTCACGCAACTTGTAATCAAGGTTCGCTAGTGGCTCATCCATCAAAACCAGATGTGCGCCCTTAACCAGCGCACGCGCAATAGCAGTCCGCTGCTGCTGTCCGCCAGAAAGGTTAAGCGGTGTGCGTTCAAGATATGGTGTCAGCTTCATCAAGTCCGCAGCCTTGCGCACTTGTTTGTCCACTTCAGCGCCTTTAACACCGGCAACACGAAGCGGAGAAGCTATATTTTCATATACAGTGAGAGCTGGATAGTTGATGAACTGCTGGTACACCATCGCGACATCGCGCTTGCGCACGGAAACGCCGGTCATATCCTGACCATTGACCAATACCTGACCGGATGTTGGCTTATCAAGGCCAGCCATCAAACGCATCACGGTTGTTTTGCCTGATAAAGTAGGCCCCAACAAAACGTTTAAGGAACCACTTTCCAATCGTAATGACACATCACGAATGTGGCCCACGCCGTCAACATGTTTGCTGACGTGTTTTAATTCAAGCATTTTGCCCTCCCGGAACAGAAAGCATCCCGACTGCTCTCTGCAGGTGCACGCTGCTTGCACTGCGGCACCTATTCAATTCCTGACTGTATGTCGACATACGGTGCTTCTGAGTGAGACCGCCGATTAATACTGAACACTCCTGATGTGTTCACGTTCGTCTTGGACCGTTTGCCTTTAGCATTTGCTGCAATGACCTGGTGATCAGCCCAAAATATGCATAACAAGTACGGAGTATCCTGCTAAAACTGCATCTAGATGCCCAAAATTAAACTACGTCTTAACGCTGACGTCAATTTTCGTTTACAGCCACTTACGCGTACATTCGCGTTAATTCGAAATATAAGCGAAAGCACATAGGCGTCAATTCGAAATGTTGTAAAACCAAACCTCATGCCGTTATCCATTAGGATGAGAGCGCATAGTATGTGATTAAAATTGCAAAAGATTTTTCAATTAAAATACTACACAATTCGTCTTTAAGACTTTGAAAACACTGAACTGTTGCCGTAATTCCAAAATTAATAAGCTAACTAATATTTTCGTAGCGAAATAAATCGAACGTATAATCAACTTTCCAGCACCCTGCGCATCTAGGTAGGCCTCATAGAGGAGCTGTGCTGCAATGTCGTTCAAATAACGGGCATATCACTCCACCATAAACCCTCACCATGTTGCCCGGTAGATCAATCCAGATCTATGTCTTAGGTTAAGGTCAGGCTCAAGCAGCATGCTTAGTTAACCTAGGGGGGAGGAAGAAAATATGGATTTTTGCCTACAGCTTCACAGCGCGCGAAAAGTCCAAACTTGGAACAACGTTTTCCAGCAAGCAGTCCGTCTTGGATATACTCAGGTGGAAGGCTTTCAAGAACTCTACACAACCCTGGAAGCAGCCCATAACCTAAGAAGCCTTCTCGATCAGTATGACCTGGATATGCCCATCGGGCATTTCGACCTGTCTGAGTTGGAAGAGAACCTCGATGAGAGCCTCCAAATTGCAGGCCTGCTTGGCATTCATACGATCTTCTCCTCTGGCCCGATGCATAGTCAGCCTCCCAACTCACCAAAAGACTGGAGCTTACTCGCCCAGCATTTGGAATGCATCGCCAACATACTTAGGCAAAAGGGCTTTCATTTTGGTTGGCACAACCAGACCTATGAATTTATGCCTCTGGCGGATGGAAGAATACCAATGGAAATCATTTTGTCAGAAGCTCCGACTTTGGAATGGGAAGTCGATCTCACCTCTCTTGCCAAAACCGGTGCAGATCCGTTGGAATGGCTCGAAGCGCAAGGCCCGCGCATTACCGCAGTCCATATCAACAATTCCGGCTCAGATGAGCTGCAAGATTGTGCAGGCACCAACATTGAAATCCCGCCCTGGAGGAGCACACTTGAGGAAAAGAGCGAGGCTGTTATCTATGTCATCAAACAAGACGATCCAAACAACATTCCTCACCTTACAGATCCTTCTTTAATCGCAATGTAAACACGCATGCGTATAAGTATTTTGCCATAACCCCGCCTTCTCCGTGCATTACCAAAGGATCAGGGTCTATACTTTGGGAGTCAAAACACGGGAGAACGAGAATGAACCGAAGAGAATTTTTAGGTGCATCTGCCCTCACTTTTTCTGGCGCTTATATCGGGCTGAACAGCACCCCATCCTTTGCAGAAACAGCGCAAAACGATAATATCCAAAATGCCAAGGTCTCCTACTTTGAGGCTCGCCCCGGCTCTCGCTCCAGAGATGTCGCTTTTGATGCAGACGGCATGATTTGGTATTGTGGCCAGGCAGACGGAACGCTCACACGCTTAAACCCAAAAAATGGCGATCTTCACCCGGTATCTTTAGGTGCCCGTGCCGCCCCGCACGGTGTTGTTTTGGGCCCGGACAACGCAATGTGGATCACCGAAGGTGGTCAAAATGCCATTGCCCGTCTTGACCCTAGAACTGACGCGGTCACACTCATTCCCCTCCCCGCCGAATTTGCTGATGCAAACCTCAACACCGGCGTGTTTGATCAAGATGGAATATACTGGTTCACCGGACAAAACGGCATTTATGGGCGCGTGGACCCGGCAACACAGGAAATCAAAGTTTGGCCGAGCCCTGAAGGCCCGGGCCCGTATGGCATCACCGTCACACCACAGGGAGATGTCTGGTACGCCTCTCTTGCTGGCAGCCACATTGCCAACATCGACAAGTCCAATGGAAGGGCGCGTATCGTCAGGCCACCGACCAAAGAGCAAGGCGCTCGTCGCATCTGGTCAGACTCAAGCGGAAAACTATGGATCAGCGAATGGTTGAGTGGACAAGTCAGTGAGTATGACCCACAAGCCGACACGTGGCGCGCGTGGCGCTTGCCCGGCAAAGACCCTCTGCCCTACTCCGTCTATGTAGATGAAAACGATAAGATATGGCTCACCGATTTTGACGCCGATGCCATCGTGTTCTTCGACCCTGACACCGAACAGTTCACCAGTTTCCCAAGCACGAAGACGAATGCAGACGTTCGTCAGATGGCGGGGCGCCCCGGAGAAGCATGGGGCGGAGAATCTGGCACAGACAGACTGGTGCGCATCCAGTTTGCAGGGCCAAACGCGCTCCCATAGCACAAAATACCATTGGTTGGCGTTCCTCAGTCAGGAACGCCTTCTGCCTGTTTACTGCTAAAAGTTAAAGGCCATCTGGTCCTTGTTGGATTTGGTTCCATGAGGGATATTCTCATGATCCAACAGCCATACTTTCGTGTCCAGCCCTCCGCCAAAACCAACCAAAGCACCGTTAGCGCCAATCACACGATGACATGGAATGACAATAGGCAGCGGGTTCGCATTATTCGCGAGGCCAACTGCGCGGCTGGCGCCCGGGTTCCCTAGGGCCTTTGCAACATCTCCATAGGAACGGGTTTCCCCAAAGGGGATCTTCGCAAGCTGCGCCCAGACACTCTTTTGAAAATCAGTGCCATTCAACTGCCAATCAAGTGAGAACACCTTCAACTCACCAGCAAAATATGACGTAAGCTGAGCAATCAACTCATCATAAGGCCCTTCATCTTCAACCCAGTTCTCCGCAAGCTCATGCCGGCGTTTGCTTTCGGGAAAACGAATAAACTCCAGTCCCCCATTTTCACCGCCGATCAACAATGAACCGACCGGACTTTGATAGGTGCAATAGGTTGTCGAAATGGAACTGGTCATGATCGCTTTCTTCCAAGGATAAACAAACAGAGTGCCCCATCGCGATGAACCGCCGCAACAGAGCTGGAATGAGATTGACAAAACTCTAAGCTATAAGAGCTGTTTATTCAGCAGCATAAGCAACCTGCTTTTGAACCCCGAGCCCCTCAACGCCCAGCTCAACTTTATCACCTGGCTTAAGAAAAACCGGCGGTTTCTGCCCCATACCAACACCGGGTGGCGTACCTGTAGAAATCACATCACCTGGCTGGAGGCTCATGAACTGTGATAGGTGCGAGATCACCCGAGCCACACTAAACACCATGGTATTGGTAGATCCATTTTGATAGCGGAGGCCGTTCACTTCCAAGTACATAGCAAGGTTTTGCGGGTCTACCACATCATCACGGGTCACAAGCCAAGGACCAATTGGGCCAAAAGTGTCCGCAGACTTACCCTTTACCCACTGCCCGCTGCGTTTCATCTGAAAATCGCGTTCTGACAGGTCATTGACGATGCAATATCCTGCAACATGATCCAATGCATCTTCTTCGCTGACATATTTAGTGTGCTTCCCAATCACAACGCCAAGCTCAACCTCCCAGTCAGTCCGTTCAGATGTGCGGGGGATCTCAATGTTATCGTTTGGGCCACAAATTGCTGAGGTTGCTTTGAAGAAAGTCACGGGTTCTTCGGGAACCTGCATTCCAGCCTCCGCTGCATGGTCAGAGTAGTTTAGCCCAATACAAACAAACTTGCCCACATTGCCAACACAAGCGCCAATGCGTGGGTTGCCCTCCACCAACGGCAAACTGCTCAAGTCCAGTGCAGCAATCTTTGCTAGTCCCTCTGCGCTCAGCGTCTCTCCTGCAATATCATCCACGATTCCAGAAAGATCGCGAAGACCTCCATTTGCATCAAGAACACCTGGCTTTTCGGCGTTCATCTCACCAAACCTTAGAAGTTTCATATCACACCCTTTTAAATAAACCGCCCAAACACCATCAATGGCGTGTGTTCGCCCGGTTGTAAATGCGTTTCTCGAAGCGACTTGAAGTGTATTTTTTTGAAAGAGGACCTGCTTGTTTGGTTGAAACACGCTCACAAACAAAGAAAGGACAAAGCTTCAATAAAGCTCTGTCCTTTTCTGCGCATTGAAGGAAGTTATGCGTAGCTAACCACCTCAAACTCAATCCCGTCATCATCGTCGAAGTAAAACCGACGACCAGGCTCGTAATCTGCGTGGTTTCTCGTTGTATAACCGCCCTCCAGCACCTTCTTTTCAACCGCGCCAAGATCCTCAACAACCACACCCACATGGTTCAAGCTGCCATGCGTAAGGTAATTATCTTCCTTCGAACTATTTGTATTTCCGAGAGAATAAACTGCGATGTAACTATCGTCACTGCCAACGTGAACGGTCGTCCCGCCTGCCCGAGCAGCACCCTGCCAACGGATATGCCAGCCAAACCAATCTGCAAGACGGTTTGCAGTCGCAACAGGATCAGATACGGTGATATTTACGTGCTCCAAAAAGCTCTTTGTCATCGCGATAGCCTTTCATTTCGACTTCAGATGACACCCCTTTTAGGAGTTCAAGTTAAGTTTAAGTCAAGGACTATTTTGAGAGCTTATGAAGCATTCTGATATTTTGACAATTGGCGAGCTTGCAGAACGAACAGGCCTGACAACCTCCGCCATACGTTTCTATGAAACAAAAAACATTGTGACAGCGAGCCGCAACGCCGGTGGCCAACGCCGCTTCATGCGCGCAGATCTGCGCCGCCTCTCATTTGCACTCATCGCACAGGAATTTGGCTTCACAATTAAAGAGATTGCCGAGCAACTTGCAACCCTGCCTCCTGGCCGCGCGCCCAATAAGGCTGATTGGCAACGGCTGAGCTTACAATTCAGAGTGCACCTCGACGAACGCATCGCTCGAATGGAGCGCCTGCGAAGCCACCTTAATGGTTGTATAGGGTGTGGCTGCCTGTCTTTGGACAAGTGCGAGCTGTACAATGCTGGCGATGCTGCCTCAAGCTATGGTCGAGGCCCGCGCTTTGTCTTTGGTGACAAGTCATTTAAAGACGATAAGACATCAACTCTGGAGCCTGTAAACCGCTAAATGACCTGCCCTTTTAAGATCTAGTGCAACAACTCTGGAAACAAAAAACCCCAGGGATGAGTTCCCCGGGGTTCTGATTGGTTTGTTATAAGCTCCGCTTATTTGGCTGCTTTCAGCAGGCTCAAATCTGGGAGTTTATGGGCAATGCCCTTGTGACAGTCGATACAGGTCTTTTCTCCAGAAACCAGATACTTGGAGTGCTGTTCAGACGCTCTGATACTCTGGCGCGTGAAATCCATAGACTCCTCACTATGACAGTTACGGCATTCCAAAGAGTCGTTTGCCTTAAAGCGAGCCCATTCATGACTTGCCAGCTCTAGACGCTTATCCTCAAACTTCTCAGGTGTTGAGATTGTGCCGAAGATTTTGCCGTAAACTTCCTTGGATGCCTGAATCTTACGGGCAACCTTAGAGGTCCAGTTGTGAGGTACATGGCAATCAGGACAAGTCGCACGCACACCAGACCGGTTGGTATAGTGAATTGTGGTCTTGAGTTCCTGGTAGACCGTGTTCTCCATTTCATGACACCCAATACAGAATTCCTCTGTATTGCTCACCTCCAGGGCGGTGTTGAACCCACCCCAGAAGATGATACCGGCCACAAACCCACCAAGTGTCAAAAAGCCGAGACTGTAATGCACACTAGGTTTACGGATAACTTGCCAGAACCGTTTGATAGCTGAAAACATATGGTGTGCTCCTACTTGTCGGTCTTACCGTCGAGCACGTCATCAACGTCAACGAAGGTGTTCTCCATTGGAGGCTTCGCCTCAGTCTGAGTAACGTGACACTGGGTGCAGAAGAAGCGACGAGGAGAAACAGACGCTAGGAATTGCCCCTCACGATTCATGAAGTGAGTCACAGAGATCATTGGTGCCTGAGACTGTTCAACCGCGGTACGACTATGACAAGTCATGCACTTGTTCAGGCGCTTGTCGATCTGGTAGCCGTCGATCTTATGAGGGATCAATGGTGGCTGTTCAGGGTAGTTACGCACCTGACGCTCGTCAGAATTCACGACCTTAGAGATCCGCGGTGCGGCATCCTGAGTAAGGATGTCCGCATTACGCATTTCGGAGATGGTTTCAGCAGCATAAGAGCTTGCACCACCAAAGACTGTCGCAGCGATAAGGCTGGCTAAAATGAGTTTTAGAAGTTTCATGACGTACCTCACACGGCTACAATCTTGACCGCGCACTTCTTATAGTCGGTCTGTTTTGAAAGAGGATCTGTTGCATCCAGTGTCACCTTGTTGATGAGCTGGCTTGCATCAAAGAACGGTACGAACACGAGGCCTTTTGGCGGCTTGTTACGACCACGGGTCTCAATACGTGTTGTGATCTCGCCACGACGGGAGACAACGCGCACTTCAGAACCACGGCGCAAACCTTTGGCTTCTGCATCGTCTGGGTGCATGTAACAAACGGCGTCCGGGAAGGCTTTGTAAAGCTCTGGAACACGCTGGGTCATAGACCCTGTATGCCAATGCTCAACAACGCGGCCTGTGCAGAGCCAGAAGTCGTACTCTTCATCCGGGCTCTCAGCAGCTGGCTCATAAGGCAGCGCAAAGATGCGCGCTCTACCGTCTTTATGACCGTAAAACTCAAAGCCTTTGCCTTCACCAACGTATGGATCAGAACCTTCACGGAAACGCCACTGGGTTTCTTTGCCGTTTACAACTGGCCAACGCAGTCCACGCTCTTTGTGGTACACGTCGAAGTCTGCAAGGTCATGGCCATGACCGCGGCCGAAGGTTGCGTATTCTTCAAACAGACCTTTTTGCAGGTAGAAGCCAAAATCGTTAGATTCATGGTTGCCGTAGTCAGAATTCATATCTGACAGTGGGAACTTATCGACCTGACCGTTTGCAAACAGGATGTCGTAGAGTGTTTTACCACGGTACTCAGGCGCCTTCGCCAGCAGCTCTTCAGGCCAAACTTCTTCAACCTTGAAGCGTTTGGAGAATTCAACTGTCTGCCAAAGATCTGACTTAGCTTCGCCCGGAGCAGAAACCAGCTGGTTCCAGAACTGGGTACGACGCTCTGCGTTACCGTAAGCACCTTCTTTTTCCACCCACATTGCAGTTGGCAGAATAAGGTCAGCAGCCATCGCGGACACTGTTGGGTATGGGTCTGAGACGACCACGAAGTTTTCTGGATTTCTCCAGCCTGGGTAGATCTCTTCAACAACGTTAGGACCAGCCTGCATGTTGTTGGTGACCTGAGTCCAGTAGAAATTCAGCTTACCGTCTTTGAGCATGCGGCTCTGCAAAACAGCATGGTAACCAGGTTTTGCAGGAATAGTGCCGTCCGGCAGCTTCCAGATTTCCTCAGTAATTTTGCGGTGTGCAGGGTTTGCAACCACCATGTCTGCAGGCAGACGGTGTGAAAACGTACCAACTTCACGAGCTGTACCACAAGCAGATGGCTGACCGGTCAATGAGAATGGACCGCAACCTGGCTTGGAGATTTTACCTGTAAGAAGGTGGATGTTGTAGAACAGCTGGTTGACCCAAACACCGCGGGTATGCTGGTTCGCACCCATGGTCCACAGGGACATGACCTTTTTGTCTGGATCAGCATAAAGCTTTGCCAGTTCCAACAAACGATTTGCAGGAACACCAGACATCTTCTCTGCGTATTCGAGAGTGTATGGCTCAACGAACTTAGCATATTCTTCGAAGCTGATTTCTTTAGAGCCACCAGCTTTATCAGCATTTTTCGCAGCTTGCTGCAGTGGGTGCTCAGGGCGCAGGCCGTAACCAATATCTTGATTACCAAGACGGAAATTGGTGTGCTTGCTGACGAAGTCCATGTCCACGGCTTCGTTCTGGATGATGTAGTTTGCGATAAAGTTCGCAATCACCAGATCGGTCTGAGGCGTGAAGACCATTGGAATGTCAGCAAGGTCAAAGCTGCGGTGCTGGTAGGTTGAAAGAACAGCAACTTTTACATCTGGGTTGGACAGACGCCGGTCAGCAAGTCGGGTCCAAAGAACCGGGTGCATCTCAGCCATGTTGGAACCCCAGAGCACGAATGCATCTGCGTTCTCAAAGTCATCATAACAACCCATTGGCTCATCAATACCAAAGGTACGCATGAATGCTCCTACGGCAGAAGCCATACAGTGACGTGCGTTAGGGTCAATGGAGTTGGAGCGGAAGCCAGCTTTCCAGAGTTTAGAAGCCGCGTAGCCTTCCCAAACCGTCCACTGGCCTGAGCCAAACATGCCAACGGCGTAAGGGCCGTTCTTCTTCATGGCTTCTTTTGCTTTGACAGCCATGATGTCGAAAGCTTCGTCCCAGGATACTGGCTCGAACTCGCCTTCCTTGTCGTACTTACCGTCGGTTTTGCGCAGCAACGGCGTTTCCAGACGGTCTTTGCCGTACATGATCTTGGAAAGGAAGTAACCTTTCACACAGTTCAGGCCCTTGTTAACTGGGCTCTGAGCATCGCCATGAGTTGCAACAACGCGATCGTTCTTGGTCGCAACCATAATGGAACAACCGGTGCCACAGAACCGGCACGCTGCTTTGGACCACTTCAGGTCGGTTTTGCTAGCGTCCGTTACAATGTTGGCCGCTTGTGCCGGGAGGCTTGCTCCGGCTGCAGCGGCTGCCGCTGCAACAGCCTGCGCCTTAATCACAGCGCGTCTCGTTAGTTTAATCATGAGCAAGTCCCCTCGGGTTGAATGTCACCCTGATCAGAAATCACAATTGAATTGAGGTCGGTGGTGTCGGTTTGGTGGAAGATGAGCGAAGCAGTAACAACGCCCTCTAACTGCTGGATTTCGGCAAGCGCATTCGCGATGTCGCGCTCACTTGTGGTTTCCAGCGTCACAATTATCTTTTCAGTACCAGTTGCTTCTGCAATTTCTGCAGCTTCAATCTGTTCTATTGCAGCGCAGACCTGCTCTCGCTTTGCAGGTTCGGCCATAATCAGCACACTTGAGATGTGCCAGACACCGGCTTCTTCCACGCGCTCAACTGTTGTTGCATTACGCATTTGCTAAACTTTCTCGGCTCTGGTCGTTAAAGGTGAGCGCATCAACGGGGCACGAAACAAGGCAGGCTCCGCAGCCATTACACTGCTCGGCATCCAGATGTATCTTTCCCGTAGGCGCCACGCGCATATCAAACCGGAGTGCTCTTGGATCACAGCTATCGGTGCAAGCTTGACAAGAAACCCCCTTATCAAGCAGGCATGCCTCCTGCTGTATTTCTGCAGTGAGCCTCCAGGGGGCCACGGTCAGATCAAACAGATCTTCTTCCGGGCACGCTTTTGCGCACTCTTCACAGAACGTGCATTCTCCAACGCCGGTTTTGATGTAAGGCCGATTATCTGCGCTGAACAAAATGCTCTCAGGGCAAGCTTTGACGCATTCAAAGCAACCTGTGCATTTCTCTTCAACCCGCGTTTCCGTTGTCCAAGGAGGACGAACCGGCGCCACCACCTGAGGGGCTGCACCCAAACGGGTAAAGAATGCTCTGCGAGATAAATTAGCCACGATCACCTCTTAAAAGGATGGTGGTCCAACCAGAAGCTGGGACATCCAGATAATAAAACCGTATCCAGCAACAGCTGCGGTCATAAGAAATGGGGCAAGGACCACGGCTAACAACAGGAATGCTGTACGTTCACCACTTTTGGTCGATTGCGAGGCTTTCTCTTGGGTAGTCAGGCCTATTTCAGCCATACTGCTCTCCGTAGATCTTGTCAGGCAACGCATTCGACTAAGTGAGCTGACGTAAGCGCTTTTCCTGAACTTCAGATCTTCAATTTACCCACGGGTACTGGAAGCACCTTGATTGCAATCAAGTGTGTAACGCATTTGTGAACGCCACCATATTGAGGCACCAGTTCTCCGCTCCCTCTCCTCAAGCTGCGAGATAGCCTAAAGCCCTTATTGCGACGTCTTTACTCCAGTTTCTCGCCGTTCCATGAAGCAGAAGACTTGCATCCTTTGGCACCCTTGCCTCGCCATGCTGCGTAGATCACGGATATTTAGATAATAAATTCATGTGGTTATTGTCTGGTCTGGATTAGAATAGGCATCCACCACCGCGAATTGACCGTTCGCACACCACGGCTGACCAGATTCCTAGCTCCGACACCTAAGCACGTGTTGCACGTAAAGCTCGCCTCAAGCTAAGAGCAGAAACCGTTGCGATTAGACCTTTGTCTAGTCAGTTTTTCTTGGTATTTTGGCGTTCTGTCCCTGCGTTACAGCTCAGCCTGTCAAACATCGCACGCACCCGCGAATCACAGGTACAAAAAAGGCCGGATAACGCACAACACCGCCCAGCACCACAACACAAAAAGCGGCGTTTCATCAAACGCCGCCTCTGTTAGCAATCTCTAGTTTTTTGGTTTCTTAGAACAATGTTACACTGCTCAAAACTGCCTCGGCAGGTATCTCGCTCAAAGGCATAACCTTGCCGCCATTCTTTTGAGCAAATATCAATGCAGAGGCTTCAGACCCAAAGGGGACAACTTCCGGCGCGCCCATGCCGCCGGTTTGTTTGGACCCCACAACAAACATAGCTTTATCTGCGGAAATCCAGTTCTCAATGCCCGGTTCATCCCAGTTATCTGCCTTAGCCATGTCTGAGACATAAGTTACCACAACATCGCCAGGACGCTCCTCCCCTTTCAAAAACGCAACAGCATCGCGCACTTGAGCAAAGAACAAGGGAGCGGGTAAGCCCTCAATGTGGATTTGGGCTTTAGGGCCTGGATGCTCCAACACATTCATTTGGCAATAAAAGCTTACTGCATCTTCCGTCATAACGATTGGGTCAGGAAGCTTCCCTTCCGTTTCATCGCCACCACCACATGCTGAAAGTAATATTGTCAGTGATAAAATACCAAGCAGTCTCATAGGCTAATCCTCTGAACAGAAGCCCATGCCAAAGTGAGCGCTCCAATAGGCCACAACAGAAGCGAAATCAGCGGCGCAAACCCAGATGCAGCCGTTGAAGAAACAATACCGGAGGCCAACTCCGCTGCTTGCCCACTAGGCAAAGTAACAAGACGGAACGCATCAGCTGGATTAGCGACGAGTAACCATGGGAAGAAGTCTTTGGTAAAGGTCCCCCCACTTGCATCGACCATAAGCCCTGCGAGCAACGCGACGTCATAAAGAACCACGAATACCAACCAGGTTCCAATGGCATATCCAGCGGCGGCTCCGGTGGCCTGAGTCCAGGCGGACAAGGCATACCCCAGCCCCAAAAACGCAGAGCCAAGCAACAGCGCGCCACCAATCAACCTAAGCAAAACAAAAACACTCTCAGCGGTGACACCACCCGTGGCAGCAGCAACAACAACCGTCGCGCCAAAACCTAAGGTGAGAGCAACAGCCAGAGCTGCCAAGTGAGCGAGAAATTTCCCAGTTATCATGGAGAGACGCGGAGCAGGATAGGTAAGCATCAAAGGCAATGTGCCCCGCTCCATTTCCCCTGCGATGGAGTCAAACGTCATCAAGAGAGCAAGCAATGGAACGATATACACGGACAACGTGGCAAGGCTCGCGCTTGATGCGGTCATCAGATCCACGCCCAAATCACCGGTTGCGCCGGAACCTAAAAGCGTCAGCGCACAAGAAAACAGTACCATGATCGTAACGGCAGCGCGCAAAAGACGGTTGCGTCGAGCAATGCGGAATTCGGTTCTCGCGAAGGCTAAGATAGCATTCATCAGGCAACCTCCTCACTGAAGTGTTTATACAGGTCATCCAAGCACGGCGGAGCTAAGTCCACGTCCGATATGACATTTTCCATTTCCGCAATGCGTCCAAGCAACTTCAGCTTATGTTCTGCGGTGCAAGTTAGTTCCACTGACTGACCATTAACGGGAACCCCGCCCAATTGCTCAGCCACATAGCCGTTGCTGCTTTCTTTAGTGGTGACGCGGACGCGGATCGGCAATCCGGCATCTCTGCGCAGCGAGGACAATGTATCGTTTGCAACCAGCTGCCCCTGCCTAAGCACCGCGATCCGGTCAGTTTTTGCTTCCAACTCAGTGAGCGCATGGGAGGATATCATCACGGCAGTGCCATCCGCGGCCATCTCATCAACCAGCTGATAAAACTCACCGCGAGAAAGCGGATCGAGACCGCTGGTCGGCTCATCCAGAATTGCCAGGCGAGGTCGAGCAAGGAGCGCTTGGGCAAGTCCAACGCGTTGGCGCATCCCTTTAGAGTAAGTTGAAATTCTGCGGTTTGCCGCGTGAGCAAGTCCGACACGCTCCAACAAAGGATCAACCGCCTTTTTATCCCCCTTCATGCTCGCAAGCATATAAAGCATTTCCCGACCAGTAAGCGCAGGGTGAAAGGAAACGCTCTCAGGAAGATAGGCCGTTGTTTTTCTGGCCTTTTTGCTTCCAGGCTTTTCGCCCAGAATGGAAATCTCACCACTAAACAGCGGGACCAAACCGAGAACCGCTTTCATTAGCGTACTCTTGCCTGCTCCGTTATGCCCGATGAGAGCCACCCGTTCGCCTTCTGCGACGGAAAGAGAGACCTGACTTAACGTCTCCAATTTACCACGTCTTACAGTGGCCGCGTGGACATCAAGGGTCATTGGATTTTCTCCATTGCCTTCGGCTTTTGAGGTTTCATGAGAGGGTAACGATCAATCACACCGCCTGGCAGCGTGGCAGGAAATGCCTTTTGTGCCCAACGCACAAGCTGCACTGCGGGACTGCCCAGCAAGAGTTTTGCTGAGGGTTGCGTCCACAAAATGCGGTCCATCGTATCGTTTGGTCTGTAAGGGGAATCTGCAATTTTGTCATTGTTCAGATCATATGCAGAATGGTCAGACCAGTAGTTGCCCTGCTCATTCACAGACCAGTCAACCCACTTTGATCCAACGTATTTTACCTGTTGGCGGTTCCCAACAAAAGCATTGCGATACACCGTGTTTCGCTCAGATCCCGCAGTGAAGTGAATACCCAATGCGCTCTTCTCAAACCGGTTTTCGGTGATTGCGTTCTTATGTGAGTTGTAAATGAAAAGTGCGCGTTCTTTCGCGCCCGAGACGTAATTGCCAACAACCATACTGTTATTGGCGTAATTGAGCATGATGCCCTGATCACGATCATTATAAGAGACGTTATTCTCGACCCGTACACCTTTCGAGAACATGATGGCGTAGCCAAGATGGTTACCAGTCGAAACGTTGTCCATGACAACACTGTTTTGCGTATACATGTAATGTACTGCAAAGCGCAGATCGCGAATTTTGTTTCTCGCAAAGACATTCTTGCTAGACGTGTTGGTGAAGATACCGTCGCGACCAAACCGGATATCATTATCTGAAACTTCAGAACCGGGTGCATTCCAAACATAAACCCCATTTCCGCGGCGGTTCATGCGGTGGCCTTGACGGCCAATAATTGTATTTCCAAGAACTTTTGCGTCTTTGGCACCGTGAACATCAACCCCATAGAGGTTTCCAGTCAGGGTGTTTCCTTCGACCAGCGTTCTGTCTGCACCTTTCAAAAGACGAACACCAGAATCGATCTCATCATGACGGTCACCAGAGCCGATGATCTGACAACCACGAATAACTACATCAGGACTGGTCACAGTAATCACTGACCCATTGCCCTGCCCATCAATGATTGCACCTGGAGCACATTCAATGGTGAGTGGTTTGTCGATTTCAAACGCGCCAGTATGCACGCCTCCGGAAAGACGCAGGGTCTCTCCGGAGGTCGCTGACGTTACAAGGTTTGCAAGGGTGTCCCCCGCTTCCACACGCGTTTCGGCAAAGGCCGTTCCGTGAGCCAGTAAACCTGCCAAACATATTCCGAGGAAGCGAGGGATCATAACTTACGCCTCCTTAGGCTCAACAAACATGCGGCCGCGCATTTCCATGTGCAGTGCATGACAGAACCACTGGCAGTAGTACCAATGAACACCTGGGCGATCAGCGGTAAAGGTCACAGAGGACGTTGCCAAAGGAGCCAATTCCATTGCAAGGCCGTAGTTACCAAGGGTGAAGCCGTGTGTCAGATCATCAATATCGTCGATATTGGTGATAATGATCGTGACTTCATCACCCTCTTTCACTGTGAACTTCTCCAGACCAAAGACTGGAGCCATGGAAGTCATGTAAACGCGAACCTTGTTGCCATCGCGAATGACAACACTGTCAGACTCAGGATCAACACCATCCGCTTTCGCTTGTGCTACTGCATCAGCGAACATTGGATCGTCGCGTTTCCAAAAGTTGTCTGGGTTCACGATATCGGAACGCACCATGATACAATCATGCGGCTCAGCAAATGTTGGGCCGTCGTGTACCACCTTCATATCGTCACTGGAAATGTCGATAATCTGTTCGTTTTCAGGCTTCAGAGGACCCACATTCAAGAAACGGTCTTTGGAGAACTTATTCAAAGAAATAAGCCAGTTACCGTCTGCTTCTGTGGTTTCACCCATAGTTGTGTGATTGTGACCCGGCTGATACTGCACGTCTACTTTAGAGACGATTGGATCAACATCTTCGCCGTTGAACTTACGGATCGCTTTTTCCAGATTCCACTTCACCATCTGGCTGTCGAGGAACAGCGTGGTGTAGCAGAAGCCTTTACCGTCGAATGCGGTATGGAGAGGCCCAAGACCCAATTCTGGTTCAGCAACAACAACGCTACGAGGATCAACATCTTCCTCAAACATTGCATCAAACTTTCTCACATCCAGTACGGAACAGGTAGGAGACAGTTTACCGTTGACCACAACGTGCTTCTGGTCAGGAACAGTATTGATGCCGTGTGGGCTGTTTGGAATTGGAATGTAACGGGTGTACTTCTTGTTTACGCCCTTACGTCCATCAATAACAGGAATGCCATTGAGTTCCTGATAGTCGCCACTCTTCACTGCTGCTTCAATTTCAGCAAGGTTGAAGACAACCACATGGTCCATTTCACCTGCTGTCATTTCAGCAAGGTTCATGCCCATTTCAGAGTTGTAAGATGTGGAGTATGCGTACTTGCCTTGATAATCACAATCACAGTTATCAAGGTTACCAGAGACCATCACCTGCCAGGCAACTTCCATGGTGTCACCGTCAATTGCGGTGAAGATGTTTACGTATTTATCTGGCTCATCAAGGATTGTGCCGTCATTGATGAGCGGGGCTTCATGCTCACCGTTTGCAAACACATAACCGGTGCGCGGGTATTTTTGCGGGCGCAGGCCATGGATGTCGTGGGCGTTTGGAATCTCAAGGATCTTATCGCACTTCATCACGTCAACGCGAACACGAGCCACACGGGTGTTCGCTTTGTCGTTCATGAACACATAACGACCATCGTAAGTACCATCGGTATAGGACATATGCGGGTGATGCAGATCACCGTTGTCGTATGTCTTTTTACCCTGCTTTGCCAAGAAGTCCTTGGTTTCTGGTGTCAAACCTTCAGTAAGAACTTTCAAGCTCTCGTTGGTTTGTCCCCAACCAGTTGCAGAACAACGGTTAAATACAGGTACACGCATCAACTCGCGCATGGATGGGAAACCAAGAATGCGCAGTTCACCGCACTGACCTGAGGACCAGAAACCGTAATATGGATCCAGTTCGCCAGGTTGCAGCTCAACACCACGCCCTGACGCCATGGCAGGTGACAATGCACTTGTCGCGGTGAGGCTTGCAGCGCCACCCAACAGTGCCAGACCACCAGTGCCAACGGCACCAGCCGCACTCGCACCAAGCATTTGCCGGCGGCTCAGGCCTTTGCGTTTTACTTCATTCATCTTACCAGTCATGAGAGTCACTCCTCTACTCATGCTTCCAGTGAAGCCGCAGCTTTCGTTGCGGTTGTTTTTTCAGAGGACGGTGCTAGATGTGCACGCCTCTTCAACTTACGAATGACCACCGGGCACTTCGTCTCTGATTGATAGAGAACTTGGCAGTGCAGGCAGTTCACACATTCGTTTGGATTAATTTCGCCCGTTGGATGAATGGCCTGAATTGGGCATTCATTCGAGCAGGTCTGGCATGGCCGACCGCAGTCCGGATAACGTTTGAGCCAGTCAAACATCCGTATTCTTGCAGGGATCGCCAGTGCGCCACCCAAGGGGCAAAGGTACCGGCAATAGAAACGCTCGATGAACAGGCCCGGGGCCAACATCGCCAGCGCAAACAGAACAAACGGCCATGTGCGATCGAACTTGAGAATAATTGCAGTCTTGAAAGGCTCTACCTCTGCGAGACGTTCAGCCATCGGCATGGACGCCAAAGACAAACCGAACAACCCAAGGAAGATCACATACTTGAGGGCCCAAAGACGCTCATGCAGGCCAAATGGCAGCTTCCATTGCGGCACACGAAGCGCTCTTGCGATGCGGTTCGAAAGCTCCTGTAGCGCACCGAAGGGGCACAACCAGCCACAATAGGCGCCACGCCCCCAGAAGATGAGCGCAGCCGCCATGGAGAACCATAAAATGAAGGTCAGTGGCTCCATTAGGAAGGCATCCCAGCTGAAGCCGGAGGCCAATGACCCACCCAGAGCCATCAGGTTAACAATGGAAAGCTGAGCGTTGGCATACCAACCCAGGAAGACCAGTGTGAGCGTCAGGAAACCTATGCGGAACCAGAACACAAACTTTGCGGATTTGGTGATCCAATTCTGGAAGAAGAACGCGATTGTAAGCACGCCCAACATCGCAACAAGGCCTGCAATTTCATAACGTTTTTGCCACCAGATGCGTTTCCAGAGGGCCTGTTTTGCCGCCGCTTCGCTTTGGTCTGCAATGACTGCAATCTGGGCAGCTTCAGCAGACTGAACTGCTGGCGCGACAACGGCTTGCATGAACTTGCTGGGCAGCTTGTAATCCAGATCGAAGGTAACGAAGGCTTTGTCGATGGCGCCCACTGCGCGAGAAACCAGAAGCTGCAACCGCCACTGTTTGGTCGGGTCGAAGTTCGCATCTGCCGGGATCTTGAACAGACCCACCTCTGTAAAGCTTGGCGTACCATCAGCTGCAACAACACCAAGACGGCGGTGCATACGATCGCGAAAGCGGACACTGTCATCACCTTGGACGACTTGGATACGGTCGAAGATACCTCCGCGCACATAACCTGAGCCTTTAAAGGAATACCGGCCACGACCTGCCAATAGGATGGCGTGCTCGCCGGGCTTCAGCCACTTTTGGAGATTGTCGTAACCTTTTTCACCCAGAAGAACCTGACCAATCGCCGGCACACTTACAGGAGCGGCAGCAATTTCGATAAACGTATCAGTGTCCGGGCCCTTTTCAGGACGCTTTGCTGCTCGTGGATCGCTTGAATTGGCAAACTCTGTATTGACCTGAGAGACATCCAAACTGAGGCGGCGCACAGTTCCATCGCCAGTCAGACCAATCCAGTCTGTTTCTGCGCTTGCATCTTCATTCAGGACAAATTTGGGTTCACTATGCTGATTATCTTTCAGCCCACCAAGACCAAGTGCGCGAGCCACTTTGAGTCCAGAACGAACAATCGTGTCATCAATAACAATGATTGTGACTGTCGCCCCGGAGATGATATCAACTTCGTGAGATTGCCCACCAGTCGCGGCTTCATCTACCAGGTCAACGCCCTGATAACTTCGGGTAAGAGCTTTAATTTTCTCATCGGGAATGCCTACGAGCACGATTGGCTCAGAATGCTCTATGAGCTGAGCACCAAGGAGCTGGGCATTATCACCAACCGCCACCATTGTATGGATAGGTTTACCGGAATAACCAGTGGTGCCAACGAAATCTGAAGTAATCCAGACCCAGCCGATTTGCTTGTTTGCTTTAAGCAGTGGGGCTACGGGGACATCTTGACGGATTGGTCCGTAGGCGTCGGCCCCATCAACGATGATGGAAGGGTCTATCTGGGGCAGAAAGCGCGCTAAGAAAGAACTTTGGCTTTGTGCCTGGGCTGTGACAGGTGCAAGGATCGTCAGAGCGAGAAGCATGGCAGCAACGCAGCTACTCATACGGGTCAATAGGTGTCGGAAAAACGAATTCAACATTGTTCACCCCCCGGAGGCGCACGGGCCGTGGCCGTTCGTGTAAGCTTCACGACGGTGGCTTCGCGGAGTTTATTTGGAGCGATAGCAAGCAAGTGTTGGGAGAACACCTGCGGGCGAGTTGGCGGCAAAGCCATCATGCTTTGGCACATGCCGCATGCGGTGCACGCGTCTTCGCAGCAAGAGCGATCTGATTGGTTTTGTTCAGTTGGATTACCGTCTTGGTCCAACAGGATCGTTTTTTTACCTGTACTGGTGCAGATAACGATCTCCTGCACCACATCACCGGCACCTACATTTGTACGTGCACTTGCGCTGCGCAAAAACTCTGTCTGAGGACCAGACAAAGCCATGAACAAAGCAATTGTGCCATAGACAATATATGTAAGTGCACGGGTTACCATGCTTCATGGCTTAACCGCTCACAGAGCAAAACATTTTAACATAAATCAAGCCTGCGGCGTTTTTGACAGACAATACGTCGCAGGCTTTAAGTGACTGTTTTATATATATCTTTTTCGAAAAATATCACATTAAATAAGTAGAGTACTATATGTTGTTCCAACTCCCCTTCAGTCAATCGCGAGAGCGTAGGAGCAACGGTCCATAAATGACAATAAAGGCGGCAAAGCTAAGTATCCAAAGAAGCCCAGCGACATCATAAAGCCGCGCTGCAAAATCGGGCAGGAAAGCCACTGCAAACCGGGCAAGTATAGACAAACCAAAAAAGATAAAGAGGACTGACGTGCCCTTGGATGCAGTAAGCTCCCGTCCCGTGTGCCCAAGGATAGCGCGTGTCATAACAGCAAGTGTCATCATGCCCATCACACCCGCCATCAACACATGTTGTGAAACAGTTGCATCAAGCAAGCTGGGAGCAAGAAGAGCAACTCCCAGAGATAACAGGCCGATTGGCAAAAAGAGGTAACCGATATGCAAGACCAGCAGCAACGGCTCTGCAAAGGTTTGTAAGCCGCACCATCGCGTAAGGCGGACGGCATGAAGCACTCCTGCAACGAAAAACGCCAGCCCTGCGACCCAGTGGTCCTGAAGCACCGTCCATGTAACGCCTGCAATCATCAGAGCAAGCAATGCGACTTTGTCCAACACCTGCATTGGCGAGACAGGCATCTTTTGAGCACCTTGCTTTGCCAGCCAATTGCGCGTGAAGGAAGGTATAACGCGTCCACCAATAAGCGCGACCATGAGCAACATGACGGAGACACCAAGGCGCATACCGTAGCCTTGTGCAGCATACTCACTGCGCCAAGCCTCCCAGTGGAACATAAGGTTCGCAGTGATCAGCACCCCCAACAGCGCAATCACAATCAGGTTTCGCCAGTTCTTTCCTGCGATAATCTCACGAACTGCTGCCAAAGCAAGCGCGATAGGCATCGCAATATCCATAAGCGCGACCACACCTGCTGGCAAAAACGCAGAAAACAAGATCGCAAAACGTCCAAGCACCCAAAGCGAGAACAGCAGTGCCAACGGTTTCCCGACGATCGGCATCCGCCCCGTCCAATTCGGAATAGCAGTGAGGAGAAAGCCTCCCAACACAGCGTTAAGATACCCAAACAGGAATTCATGAGCATGCCATGAAACAGGATCAAACGCAGTGGGAAGCTCCACAACACCTGTGATCATAGGGATCCAAAGCAGCATAGACAGGCATGCCCAAACGGCAGCGCCTAAGAAAAATGGTCTGAATCCATAGCTAAAGATAGCTGGACCTTGCCACAAGCGAACTTGTTCCATCGTTGAAGACATCAGCGGCTCTTATTTTTGCTCGGGCTTTAGCGGTGCGTAAAGCCAAGATTACACAGTCCGTTTCACCTTCTGACGTTTGCTTCAGCTTGTCCTTGACAATTATTAGGTCCTTTTCTTTTTGCAAATGATTTGCACAAGCGACAACTACCTACTTTTCCTGCGCTTGCTCCAATAAGCTGCGAACCCACTTAGCGGCAAGCCAACTAGCAGGAATACCAAGCGGCAAACTAACCCAAAGCGTCAAATAGGGAGACATTGCAGGCAGGTCAAAAAATGTACCAATCAACGTCGCGAAGAACAGGTTGATAGCAACCGTCAACATTGCGAAGGGATAGAGCACGATAGCAAGTTTCTTTACGGACCACATATGAGCCCTCCTCTCACGCAGCAACTTTGCAGCTGCTTGCCTTTTGCAGCTGGGTTGCAATCAATTCTGGTACAAAATTCAACTGTCCTAGCGCAGGAAGGCGCAGCCCATGGAAGCCAGCATGTTTCAAGGCCAGTGGCAGATCACTCTCCACATGGCCGCCATCTCCAGCAAACAGTGGCAACAAGATCGTTTGGCGGTCCATATCTGAAGCGGTTTCATGAAGGAATGGACGCTGCTCAAGAAAGCCAATCCTAGTGTCACCTAAGGCGATGTGCTGGAGCAAAAGACCTGCAAACGCGCGAGTACATTCAGCTGGAACTGGACCAGTGGCCGAACCATGAGCGGCAATAAGCAACCGAGTGTTTTCCAACTCCCAGCCTTGCTGCAAAATCCGCTCTTTGAGAAGCTCAGCGACCAAAGCAGGCAGCTCTGGCAGTATCCCCAAAGGCGGCAGAATGCGTGGCTTCAACGCTCCAAGTCGGTTTGGCAACGCTTTTCGCACAAACCAGCCATCGGCCATGAACAACGGAAACACCAGAGGCAGGCCTTCAGCACATGCAATGGCCTGCTCCAGTTTCCCAGGGGCGGCCAAAGTTGCCGCCCGCACGTTCATATCCGGCATGTGCAACGCTACCTTTTGAGCCAGGCTGCTCAGGTAGCGCTCTCCTGCGTCGGGGTTTGAAGGCTGACCGTGTGACACGATCAAGGCCTCAGTGGCTTGTGCCTTCAGAGAAGGTGATCTTGTTCCACACATTGTACTTGCCCGATGGTTTTTTCATTGGCAGACGGCGGACCTCTTCCAGTGTCTCAGCGTCGTAGACGATAACGGCGCCATCATCTTCCCAGACAGATACGAGGGCGTATTTCCCGGTTCTGGTGAACTCCACATGCGCAACCGTCGCGTCCTTTACAGGACGAAGGGTTTCCACGATCTCAAGCGTCTGCTTGTCAATGATATGCATGGCATCTTTGTTTGGACCAAAGAACACACCTGCCCAGACATAATTGGTGTTTTCGTGGCTGCGCATAAAGAACCCTGGGCCCAGCGTTTTGATCCGCTTCACAGTTTTCCATGACTTCATATCAATGACAGAGATTGTGCTGTCCTTCAGGTGCGGCGTTGCCATCACCGTGCTGTCACCCATTTGCCATGTGATACCTGATCCCAGATGTGGCATGCCCGGTAGCTCAAGGTCAGCAATCTTGTGACCAATCACAAGATCAATCACCTGCCCGCCATCACCACTACGCGATGCGCCCATCACATATTCGTAGGTCTGGTCAAAGAAGAAGTCGTCCAGGTAATCCGGTGTTGTTATCTTACGAATTGGGAATGGGTCTTCACTTGGAACAGGCCCCTCATCCCTCCAGTCATGTGCAAAGCCCATCTGTGGCGGATTTGGACCGTAAAACACTTCCCACATTTCTGGCACGTCTTTCAAAGCCAGCACGAAGCTTTCACGCGGAGGAGCTTGGTACACAGCGGAAATCCGGCTCGGCGTCCCATTCTTGCCTTTCACCGTCTCCACCTTGGCAACACTCAGATCCTCGCTCGATAGGATCGTAAGTGTGTTGGGTAGATAGTTTGCAACTGCAACCCACTTCCCATCATGGCTGATAGCGATGTTCCGGCTATTCAGGCCCGCACGGACACGGCCAACTTCCTGCAGTGAGTAAATATCATATTTCTGCACCCAGCCATCGCGGGACATAATGAACACATAGCGACCATCTGGTGTAAACTTTGGCCCACCATGGACAGCAAACGGTGTTGGGAACCGGTCAAGGACGTCGAAGGTATCTCCATCCAAAACACTGACACTATGATCACCGGTTTCCACGACGAGAGTAATATTCATCGGGTCAGACGACCAAATAGGAGCTTCAGCCTTCTTGTAGTCTTCGTTCAGCACCCGACTAGCAATGATTTCCTCAGGGCCCCAGGCTGGAACGGATTCCAATGGCTTCTTAATATAGGTAACGAGCGTATCGATCTCCTGCTCAACAAGCGTGTCGATGAACGCTGGCATTTGCGTTGCTTCGCGACCATTTGAGATGACGTCTTTAAGCTTTGGCCCGCGCATACGTTTTAGTGTTTCGGGGATCAAAGCTGGCCCAACACCACCGAGACGGTCTGCACCATGACATTCTGCACAGGCGTCCTGATAGATCTGAGCAGGTTCGGCAAAGCAGGCCGATGCAGCAAGAACCGCTGTGCTAAGCGAAACGATGAGCCGGATCATGGCTTTTCCCTCTGAATGGAGTAACTGTTACGCGGTCATGTGTACCTTCCTGCACGCCGATTTCTTCATCGGACAGATAGCAGGCTGGGTCTTCAGCCCATGGATCACCGGTAAGTTGAAGCGCGCGAATGCGAGTATTACCGCCACACACTTCTTTATGACGGCATGCCCCACACCGGCCTTTGAGCGGGCGTGGCCGGGTTCTTAATTGAGCGAGTATCGGGTCATCACTGGTCCAAAGCTGAGAGAACTTGGTATCCTTGACGCTGCCTACTGTGTAGTCAGACCAGTAAGTATCTGGGTGCACATCGCCAAGCGTATCGATATTGGCAACACCAAGCCCAGAAGAGTTGCCGCCCCACGCCTTAAGGTGCGTTGCCACATGCTCAGCTTTGCTGTCACCAAAGTTAGCTCTGACCCAGTTCAGGAAGAAGACAGCATCAGCATCATTATTGCCCGTCACAATATCAAGCGGCGTCCCACCGTTGAGAGACTTCCAAGCATGATCAATCAGCAGGTCCAGACCCCAGCGGGTTCTCAAATGCTCAGCATCCTCGCCCCGGTGCTTGTCACCTCGCCCTGCATAAACAAGGTGGGACAGGTAAAACTTGTCAACGCCTTCATCCTCGCAAAGCTTGAGAAGATCCGGCAGGGTTTTGTAGTTACCTTCAGTAAGTGTGAAACGCAGGCCAACTTTAATGCCGCGTTTTTTACATTCGCGTACACCGCGCAGTGCACTATCAAAAGCACCGTCTACACCGCGAAACCAATCATTGGTCTTGCCAATTCCGTCGATAGAAATGCCGACATAATCAAAACCAATTTCAGCAACACGATCTGCCGCCTCGCCATGGATCTTTGTCCCATTGGTAGACAAGGCCAGCATCCGCACCAACTGGCGTGCACGAGACGCGATCTGAAACAGATCTGGACGATCCAAAGGTTCGCCGCCCGATAAAATAAGCGCTGGAACCTTAAACTCCCCCAGGTCCTCAAGGGTGTTCATAGCCTGCGCGTGCGTCAACTCGCCAGGAAAGTCCACATCCGCTGACACTGTGTAGCAATGCCGGCATTTTAGATTACAATGCCGGGTCAAATTCCAGATCACAACCGGCTTCACCGGACCCTGACCACGGCGCGCCAAAACTGGCGTTGGGTCGGTGATCTGCTTCATGTAGTCAGAAAGACGAAACATGCTTCAAGCCTCCTTCTGGCGCAGGCGTAACCCTGTCTTTTTTAGGATGCGAGTGGAAAACAATATGTCGCTGGCACGGCAAGCATCACCCAGCAATTTTGCAATTTCACCTTGCTTTTCAATAACCTCTTCCCGCCCAGCACCGTGAACCATCGCAAAGAGGTTGTACGGCCAGTCTGGCAATGCGCGTGGTCTGCGGTAACAGTGAGTTACAAAGGAAAGCGCACCAACTTTGGGGCCAAGTTCCTCCACCTGTTCATCGGTGACATCCCACACCGTCATGCCGTTGCCTGTCAGACCAAGACGGTAATGATTAGGCGCTGCACCAATGCGACGAATAACGCCTTGCGCCTGCATCGCCTCAAAACGCGTTATGACTTCAGCTTCAGAAAGGCCTACACGCTGCGCAATTGCCTCAAAAGGGGCCGCGACCAGTGGTAAACCTGCTTGAGTTGCCTCAATAATCGCTCTGTCGTATTCGTTAAGTGTCATGCCATCACCCGAAAGCCGATGAAATACTCTTGTTCTTTTGGAAAGCAGTGCACATGCAAATCTGTTTCTTGCTCGATTTGCCCAGCAACCTCAGCGATTTCCGCTTCCGTCTCTGTCGCCAGCACAAACCACATGTTCAGCTCATGTGTGCGCTGATAGTTATGGGCGACTTCAGGAAACGCGTTTACCGCTTCCTTTACATCGTCAAAACGGTCTTCAGGAACGGCAATCGCGCACAAGCAGAACGCTCCTCCCATCGCTTGCGCATCAAAGAATGGCCCAAAGCGCGTGAGAACTCCGCTGTCACGCATATTTTGAATGCGAGCGATGACATCTTTTTCTTCGATGCCGAGTTCCTGCCCAATCTGTTCAAAGGGTCGGTGTATGAGAGGCAAACTGTCCTGAAGGCGATTGATAAGTTTGCGATCGAAATCATCCAATGGCTTAATCATGCCCGCACCTCCTTGCCGCTGGAGATGAGCGCCCCTGTCTGCTTGTAGCAATGACTGGAAAACAGCACTTCATGCTCCACATTCGTCAGTTCTGGTAGTTCTTTCGCGCTCGTAAGGATCGCCCCGGCTTCACTGCGACTGCGCGCGTGGATCATGCAATAGAGACGATAAGGCCAAACACCTGGAACCGGGCGCCGCTCATAACAAAGGGTTACACCCGGCGTTGCGGAAAGAGCCTGCCCCGCAGCGACTACTTTGTCTGGGGCAACGTCCCACACCACCATGGCGTTGGAACTCCAGCCCAGCGGACGGTGACGTACAATCACACCAAGACGAGATATGATGCCGGCATCGAGCAAGGCCCAGATACGATTGAGAACATCCTGCTCACGGCTCCCAAGTTCATCCGCGATTTGCTCATATGGCGCCTCACATATTGGCATTCCCCTTGTAAGAACCTGCAGGAGTGCGCGGTCCCCCTCCTGTAAGCGTTCAGGCTGCACTTCCTTGACTGATGCTGGACGAGATTGGGGCGTTCTGAGACCAAAACCAAGATCCACATTAAACGGACGGACAAGACGCAGGTCCAAAACCTGCAAGCCCGTCTCCGCACCGATCGCCGCCAGCGTTTGTTCCACATGCTTTCGGTCAGGACCCGTTGCGACGAACCAGAGATTCCAATAATTTTCGCGCAGGTATGAATGATTGACACCTTCGTGCTTGCCAATAATTTCGGCGACGATATCGACACTTTCCGGTGGCGCAGCAACAGCGGCCAGCGTACTGGCAGAAACGGAGTTGGGAGTACAAGTTCCCCCCACCCTGCTGATGCGCCCTGTAGCCTGAAGTTTATTAAGGCGTGTTATGACCTCACCTTCTGAGCAGCCAAGAGCTTCTGCCATGATTGCATATGGGCGCTGGTTCAACGGAAAATCACGCTGCCATTCATCCAATGCTCTCATATCCAGGGAATCAAGACTGTTTTCCATCGCCTACAGCCCCGTCTTGTGCGCACGCGCGGTGAAGAAAATTCCGGACGGTTTGTCGGCTTGGATCTCGCCCAGTTTTTCAAAAGTGCGCGTGTCGTAAATCATAACCGCGCCCGCATCACGCACAGAGATCCACACCTCATGACCACGTGGGGTAAATTCCATATGCAACACCGCCGGGCCGGGCTTGAACTCGTGTACGACCTGCTTTGTCAGCGTATCAATGACCTGGATCGTATCGTTCAAAGGGTGTGCAAAGTTGACCCAGACATAACGGCCATCTGGACGCGCCATGGCAAAAACGGGCTGTCCATAAGTATCTGTACGCCCGGTCTCTTTAAGCGTTACACTGTCAATCCAAAGAACCTGATGATGACCGACAGCAGGAAGCACAAACTCCTGTCCAGCTTTCGCCCAGCCTTCCAGGTGAGGCATTTTGTAAACGGGCAAATCCTTTAGCCCGCGGCCATAATTGGGCAGCACGCGGATTGCCTCCGGTTTTTCTGCCCACAGGTCTAAGGCGGTCAAACCGTCTTCACCAAATAATCCAGTGATGTAAGTGCGACCATCCTCGGTGATCAAAGCATCATATGGGTTCTCGCCCATGCCTTTGACCTTTGTGATATCGACCTTGCCAGAAGAGAAATCCGCAATCCATGTTTCGCCATCATCCCAAAGGGAAAAGACAAACTTGCGACCCGGTGCGTCAACCAGACCGATGGTCTTTGATGCCGTGGGGATGTCGGCAACCATCTCTAATGTGTCAGCGTCGAAAACGCGGACGCCGCCGGGCTCATAGTTTGACACAGCAACAAGCTTGCCATCGTCGGAAATAGCACCGCCAATGGAGTTGCCACCTTGAAGGACGCGCTTGACTACCTTGCGCTCGATAATATCAACCTTGCTAAGGCCACCATCGCGGCCAAACACATAGGCAAAGCGCTGATCTGGAGAATATACGAGGCTCGCGTGGGAAAGATCTCCAAGCCCTTCGATGCGATCGACCGCAGCATGTTCTGACTGGTCAACCAGCAACAATGCCCCCTTAGCACGCTCCACCACCAGACCAAGATCGCCCGTTGAGCTGATTTGGTCAGCCTGTGCGGCGCCACCCAATAAAAACAGTGTTGTAACCAAGCTGAAAATGCGTTTCATCGGGGATCCTTTTTTACTTAGGGCCTTCCAAGAGGTAATGCGCGATCCAGCGCGCCTCTGCTTCGCTCATAATTGGGCGCCACGGCGGCATGGCTGTACCGGGGATACCGTCGAGAATGACTTCGGAAAGCGTATCAGCGTCATAGTGAGAGATAGAGTCGGGTCGCAAATCAGGACCTAATCCGCCTTTCAGCGTCAGGCCGTGGCAGGAACCACAATCTTGGTGCACGAGGTTTGCAAGGTCATGGTCCTGCTTCGCTTCTTCAGCGAAAGAAACCCCGCAAAGAAGGAGAAACAGAAGCAGACTACGCATGGCTCGCAACCCCGGCATACTCTTCCTGTTCATTTTCCGTAGCTGCCAGAAACTGATTGACTGGCCACTCGTTACAAACAGTAACCACCTTACCGATGATGTAGAGCACAGGCGCTTTTAGTCCCGCTTCACGACTATCAGATGCGATACGCCCCAGAACTGAAAACATACGGGATTCACGCGGGGTCGTAGCATTTGCCACCGCCATCACAGGCGTGTCATCCGCCAGACCTGCTGCCATCAGGCGCATAGCGATCTGGCTGATATTTGCAACGCCCATATAAACAACGAGGGTCGTGTCTTCACTGGCCAGACTTTTCCAATCCAGATCCAGCTCACCGTCTGCTTGAGTATGCCCCGTGACATACTGCACACCCGTTGCTAATCCACGATGGGTAAGTGGCACCCCGCAAGAAGACGCTGCGCCCTGCGCTGCGGTAATGCCCGGCGCGTATTGCACGGCGATGCCATGCGACCGCAAATGTGCAGCTTCTTCAGAACCACGCCCAAAGATCAACGGATCGCCGCCTTTCAACCGGGCAACTGTCAAACCTTGCTTGGCCAGATCCACCAGAATTTGATTAATCTGTTCCTGTCCTACCGGATGATTTTGAGGTGTTTTGCCAACAAAGACCTTTTGGGCCGTTGAAGGGACAATCTCCATAATCTCATCTGAGACCAGACGATCATATACAACGGCATCAGCTTCCCGGATCATACGCAGAGCGCGCAAGGTAAGGAGTTCAACATCGCCGGGTCCGGCTCCAATTAGATAGACTTTACCAGTCATGAAACTCTCACTCCTCCTGAGAAATCTAATGCGTTGCCCCGAAATACACCCAGCTCGTCAGCAGATTGGCGCTGGTCGATGCGAGTCATTCTTCCGTCTGGAAACAGAGCGTTTCGTATTGCTATGATTGCTCATTTCTGGCTGCAATTGCTTGACATTAGTCAACATTTGCAACGCGCCTTTGGATATTTTTCTATTATTTTTCATGGTGTTACAGTGACCATGCCAATCATTTTTTGCGTTTCCCAATGTGGGCCGCACAAATAGTTCTGTTCACCTGCGGCAAGAAACGTGAATTCAAAGGTCTCCTCAGGGAAGAGACGGTCTGATTCTGACGTGTCAGTCTCGTTTAAGTACACGGTATGACTGGTGCGTTTATCCACGTTCACCCAGCGAACAGTCGTACCAACTTGCACCGTCAGATGAGCAGGGCAAAACCTGTATTTGTACATCTTCACGACGGGTCCGGTTTCCGCCTCTGAAGAAGGCTGCCCGTATAGTTTCACATATCGCTGCTCAGCCTCAGCACACAGCTTTGCCATATCGTCCTGCGCAAACGCCGTTGGTGACAGAAGCGCGCCACCAAGAAAAGCAGCGATTAGAGGTAGGTTTCTCAAAAGCATTCTGTTCGCCCCATAAAGCAAAGGGTGGCCAATTTCTCGGCCACCCCTGACAACTTATTGCCCTACAACATTTATTCGAGCCGTTTCGTCATCCAGCGCCAAACTTGTGTTTAGCGTTACGTGGTGGAAACGCGCTGCGGAATAATCGTCATGGATCGCGAAACCGACGGTATAGGTCTGCCCTGCCTCAAGTGGCACATCGCCAGTCGCACCGCTTGCAAGCGGACGGGAAAAGACCACAGTCCACATTCCAGCTGAGAGTTTGGCAGTCGCCTCGATCTCACCGTCATTTTGCACACGACGCTCAAGGAGATATCCATTGGTCGAACTGCCATCAGCGTAGACACGCATCAGGTCCATAAAGGTACCGTCCTGAAGATACTGATCGATCTCTTCAGCGGACTTCAGCTTTTCCCAGCCACCCTGTGCTTTACCGCGGCGACCTTTGATCTCAACCTTTGTCCGGGTTTCGCTCAGGTACTTCGTAATCCGCTGCTTGGCTTGCAGACGATCAGCCACTTCCCCAGAGGCCACAATGGTCTCCGCATCCGGTGCGAACGGCATATAGGAGTTATCAGCGTGACAGGTTGCCCAACAGCCAACTTGCTCGCCCATCTTGATACCGGTCCCAGAGATCATCATGGCAACCTTGATCTGGTTGTCAGGATCCATCTTGCCACCTTCTACGAAAGGTACTGGTGCATGAGGTGCATCAGGCCATTGTAAGCGGAAGTAGACATTCTCACCGTCATGAGCTGCTTGCATCCTTGCATTGATAACGCCGCGCTTACCCGGAATTGGGGTTGGCTCGGTATTCTTAGTGCCTTTGACGATCTTTGAGCCGATGGTTTCCAACTCTTTAGCGTGACAGGTTGTGCATTGGTCGCCACCTTTGGTGAGCGGACGTGCTCCACCGTGCTGTTTACCGTTTTGCACAAACTCAAAGGAAGCCTGACCTGGGTAGAAGAGCGTCAAGTCTGCCGCACTTATCGCATCCCAGTCTATGTTGCTGCCCACAGTGTTGCCCGCGTCAGCTTCAACGGCTTGCCCAGCTGCTTTGGCCTGCTCTTCAGCGCGCGCAGCTTCAACAGCAACAGCAATCTGTGCTTGAACAGCGTCCTGCTGTGCTTTTTGAACCGCTTTGGCTTCAGCAGCTTCCCCAGCTTCTTTCGCCTCGATACGAGCTAAGCTTTCGAGATACTCTTTCGGAACTTCGCGAACGAAATTCTGATTTGGTGCCTCGATCATTTCAAGATACTCATCGGATGCCCGATTACGTACGTTTTTGTGAGCAATCCCCTTGTGGCAATCGATACAAGTTTGACCTGTTTTCATTGCATTCAGGTGTTGCTGCCTTGCGCGCGGTTTCTGGAACTCCGGCATCATAGATTCAAAATCATGACAATTACGGCACTCTCGTGAATCGGAGGATTTCATCCGTGCCCATTCGTTTTTGGCGAGGTGCAGACGCTTCTTGTCGAATTTTTCAGGGGTGTTAATCGTCCCTGTCAGCTTACCCCAAACTTCCTTGGAAGCTTTGATCTTGCGGATAATCTTGTGTGTCCAGTCTTTTGGCACATGGCAATCTGAACAAACAGCACCAACGCCAGACCGGTTCACATCATGGATCGTTCCCTGATATTCCTGATAGACAAAGTCATTCATCTCATGACAAGAGACGCAAAATTGCTTTGTATTTGTCGCTTCCATGACGGTGTTAAACCCGCCCCAGAAGATAATGCCGATGACAAAGGCCGCCAAAAGGCCAGCAACCGGCATTCCCCAAAGGAAATACCTGCGCCAGATCGGCTTTTTCTTTTCCGTATCGTTGGACTGGGTCATTTCCAGGCTCCGTTTTGGATCTTTCCAGCGACCCTTCCGTGACGGGTCGTGAGCGGTAGGCTTGCAAGATGCGGGGAGCAAATCCGTCACCTCTGGCTATCGTTCAGCCTCAGCAATCCCGACACTACTGGCGAAAAAGAAGGGCGGGCGCACAGCCCGCCCTTCATATGTTCGCTAGATCACATTAGGTGACGTGGTTCGAACGGATATGAACGTTGAACTTACCGGTTGGAGCATAAAGGCCCTTAATCCGGGTTTTCTCTTCGAGTGTTTCTGCATCGAAGACAACGATTTCACCGTTTGGTGCCAGTGAATCACCCATGTTCCAGTTGGATACCCAAACTTCAGAACCATCAGCGTTGAACTCGAAGTGAACAGCGGCATTGCCCTCTGTTTCGGTGATGGTGATCGTTTTCACAATCTCACCGGTTTCTTTCGAGATCACCTGAACAGCCTGCTGAATTTCAGGGTCTGGGTGTTTGGTCTGATCCGCCCATACGTACTTGGAATTTGGATGCGTACGAATGAACAGGCCTGGGCCATCAGTTTCAACTTCGTAGCACTTCTTCCAAGCTTCATCCGGACGACCTGCTGGATCGTTTGTCCAAACAGACACGGTACCAACGCCAAGGTGGGTCGTACCTGCAACCGGACCACATTTTGGATCGTTCCAGTTTGCACCTGGGCCTGGATGCGGCAAAGCCGCAACATCAATCATGGCCTCAAGCTTACGCTCTTTGGTATCGATAACGACCATTTTGTTGGATGCGTTTGCAGCAATCTGGAAGTAACGGCCTGTTGGATCGAAGAAACCATCATGCAGGAACTTAGCGGAGTCGATTTTATCGATACGAAGATTATCGATATCGGAATAATCAACCTGCCACATCTGGCCGAGCTCTTTAACAGCAACCAGCCATGTTGGTTCATTTGGAGTGGTGTAGACAGCAGCAACGCGGGCTTCTTCTACATAATCACCGTCAATGTTAACGCCGCGGGTTGAAACAACCTTGACCGGCTCCATCGTCACAGCGTCAGCAATAACGAAGTGAGGAGGCCAGTAAGCGCCACCGATGATGTACTTGCCATCGCCAGATACGGCAATGTCACGGGCGTCATAAGCAACTGTTACTTCGGAAACCAACATCTTGTCTGGAGTCTGCCAGAGATCGATCTTGGTCATTTTGCCATCACGACCCATGGTGTACCAGAAACGCCCTGGTTGCTCAGGCTCTTCCAGCTTGTGGTGCTCGGATGCTTTGATCACATGCACAGCATAACCGGTAGGAATATGAGCAAGGACTTCTTTGGTGTCGCCATCGATAACAGCAACTTTACCCGCATCACGTTCGATTACGACAAAGAAGTTTTCCCAGTTGCGGCCGTGTAGCGGCTCGGTTGGGTAGTCTTTTTCTTCAACATAAATCTTGCGGGTTTTTTTCATCTGCGCCAGAGACATCTCCGGCGGCTTTGGCGGCTCCATCATAATGTAGGTCGCCATTTCTTTGATTTCCTGTTCAGACAGGATCTCAGAGAAATTGTTCATACCGCCTTCGGTACCCCAAGAGATAATTTTCTCAAGGCGTTCCTGGCCGAGCTGTAGAGTTCCCCCTTCAGTGACGGTGCCGTCTTTAGCCGTCTTTTTCCAATGTGGCTGCAGGTTCTTACCTGTTGCGCCCTTACGAAGAACACCGTGACAGCCCGCGCACTGTTCAAAATACAGCTGCTTGGAACGCTCGAAAGCTTCCTCGCTAAGGGCTGGTCCTTCTGCAAAAGCTGGCGCTGTTGCACTGCCTAACAGGAGCGCAAGGCTGGCCGCGATCGCGAAACCCGATCCTCGTCTCTTTGTTGGTTGTGACATTCTCAAACTCCATTGCTGGTGAGGCCTAGTCACATTGAGTTGAACGGGGCGATTACTCCTTGACTTAAGTTAAGATGAAAATTTCAATCAGCCCCTCTAAAACATCACAGCGGCAAAACCTCTGGGAAACCCACGCGATATTTAAAGTGCGACAGATTGCCCATTAAGGGTTTGAGGTGTGGAAGGTGACGCCAATTACTTAAATTATTTTACTCCATACGTTCAAGAAACCTCCGAATCGAATCGGAATAACCCAATGTTTCCGCTTATGGAATTTCTCTAGATCTTGGAGAGGGAGCGGTAATCAGTTCTCGTCAGTCAGATTTAAATCCGCAACTTCTTTCAGGTTTTTTGTTTTCACAACACAATCCTTGACGCGTTGATTCGTAGTTTCCCAAGAAAAAATCGATCCTTGCAAAACCCCTTCAACACACCGTCGCCATATCCCAAACTAAGCAGAAAAACAGGGGGTTCACGGGTTTATAACGGCATTGTGAAAAGCCTCACGGCCTGCTTCCCTGGCCCCCAAAAAACGCAAGAAGAGCACCAGATTGACTTTGGTTAAGAGGTCTTGCGAAAGCTATGCCAGTCTCTGGCCACTAGCAACGAGGGTCAAAGGAGCGCGCGATGCGCGAGGTCATGACAAAGAATATGGCCCGCAACATTTTTTATGGCGGGTCGTTATTCTTCATTATCATCTTTGTGGGGCTGTCTATCGATAGTCACCTATACATCAACAACACTTCCACGAACGCTGACGAGTTAAATGATAGCGTGATCGCCGGAAAGCGGGTTTGGGAGGATAAAGCCTGCATAAATTGCCATACCATATTGGGCGAAGGTGCCTACTTTGCACCAGAACTTGGCAACGTAATGACACGATGGGGCGTGATTGACGACCCAGCAGATGCTTTTGACACGCTGAAAGGCTGGATGGAAGCAATGCCAACAGGCATCGAAGGCCGTCGCCAGATGCCTCAGTTCAACCTCAGCGACGAAGAAATTCGAAATCTGGCTGATTTCCTGATCTGGACGAACAAGATCGACACACAAGGCTGGCCACCAAACGACGCTGGCTAACTGGGGATCAGGAGGAAAAAAAGATGAAATACCAATCACAAAAGGTAGCAACGGCTTACTTTGCTGCTGCCCTGGGCCTATTTGGCATTCAGGTAATTGGCGGCTTGCTGGCAGGGTGGGTTTACATTCAACCTAACTTCCTGTCAGAGCTGCTACCATTCAACGTTATTCGCATGCTGCACACAAACAGTTTGATCGTGTGGCTGATCCTTGGGTTCTTCGGCGCTGCGTACTTCCTTGTACCAGAGGAGGCCGAGCGCGAACTCCACTCGCCTAAACTTGCCTATCTCCAGCTCGCTATTCTTGTGTTGGGCACTCTGGGCGTGGTTGTAACCTACTTGTTCAACCTGTTTGAAGGAAACTGGCTGCTCGGAAGAGAAGGCCGCGAGTTCCTTGAGCAACCTAAGTGGGTGAAAGCAGGCATCGTCGTCGCTGCACTGATTTTCCTCTACAACATCTCGATGACTATTCTGAAGGGTCGCAAAACCGCGATCACGAATATCCTCGTGCTTGGCTTGTGGGGTCTGGCTCTGCTGTTCCTGTTCAGCTTCTATAACCCAAGCAACCTGTCGCTGGATAAGCAGTACTGGTGGTACGTTGTTCACCTTTGGGTAGAAGGCGTCTGGGAGCTGATCATGGCGTCCATTCTGGCCTACCTGATGCTGAAACTGACCGGTGTAGACCGCGAAGTGGTTGAGAAGTGGCTCTATGTGATTGTTGCTGCAGCTCTATTCTCCGGAATTTTGGGTACAGGACACCACTACTACTGGATCGGATCACCGGGCTACTGGCAGTGGATTGGCTCAATCTTCTCATCTCTGGAAGTTATTCCATTCTTTGCAATGATGGCATTCGCTTTCGTGATGGTCTGGAAAGGTCGCCGGGAACATCCAAACAAAGCAGCTTTGCTTTGGTCTCTCGGTTGCGCAACACTTGCGTTCTTTGGGGCTGGTGTTTGGGGCTTCCTGCACACATTGCACGGCGTTAACTACTACACCCACGGCACGCAAATCACAGCAGCACATGGTCACCTAGCCTTCTTCGGAGCTTATGTTGCTCTGAACCTGGCAATCATCAGCTATGCAGCACCAATGCTACGTGGCCGCGACCCATACAATCAGGTCCTGAATATGGTGTCCTTCTGGTTGATGTCTGGCGGCATGGTGTTCATGACCTTCGTGTTGACTTTTGCAGGCACGATTCAAACTCATCTGCAACGCGTTCTTGGCGAGAACTTCATGGAAGTTCAGAGTCAACTCGATCTGTTCTACTGGATGCGCTTCGGATCGGGCTTTGTGTTCGTAATCGGTGCATTCCTGTTCATCTACTCCATTGCCTTTCCGCGCAAAGAAGTAATTGAAACCAGTATCGCAGCTAAAGCGCCAGCGGAGTAAAAACTATGGAAGCAACTACAATAACAAAACAAGGGGCGGCTACCGCCCCTTACTACCTCCCCCAGTCGGATGAGTGTTCTGTTTTTGCCGCGGCCCATCAAAATGGCCTACCAGTGCTTCTAAAAGGCCCGACGGGCTGCGGCAAAACTCGCTTTGTAGCCCACATGGCTGAAAAGCTTGGTCGGAAACTTTACACTGTCGCCTGCCATGACGATCTTGCAGCGGCAGATCTGATCGGCCGTTACCTGCTTAAGGGTGGCGAGACAGTCTGGGTAGATGGACCTTTGACACGCGCAGTGCGTGAAGGTGCTATCTGCTATCTGGATGAAGTGGTTGAGGCACGTAAAGACGTAACGGTGGTACTGCACCCGCTCACTGATGACCGTCGCACGTTGCCGATCGACCGAACTGGCGAAGAGCTTGTAGCAACACCAGGCTTCATGCTGGTTGCCTCCTACAACCCAGGTTACCAGAATATTTTAAAGACACTGAAGCCCTCAACACGGCAGCGCTTCCTCTCACTTGAATTTGATTTCCCGGCTCCTGAATTGGAAGTTGATATCGTGACGCAGGAAAGCAAGCTGGACAGAGAAACAGTGAAATCCCTCGTACGCCTTGCAGGTAAACTGCGCGCTCTGAAGGGACAGGATTTGGAAGAAGGCGTTTCGACCCGCTTGGTCGTTTATGCCGCGACGTTGATTGCCCAGGGAATGAGTGTTCAACGTGCCGTTCAAACAGCCATGATCGAACCTCTTACAGACGATGATGATGTGAAACGCGGGCTCCAAGATCTTGTGGTGGTCGTTTTTGGGTGAGGCCAAACCAATGAACAAGATCGAAATAGAGCCATGGGAACCCGAAGAAACTGTTGGGAAACTATGGCACGCATTCGCAAGTCGTCTCGATGCACCTGAGGTGCATCATGGAGCCGCGGTCGACTTCAATGAAGTCGTCGGGCGACTTGCAGTGCTTTTTCGGGGACTGGGAGGTAACCACGGTGTGGAAATACGACCAGTCTCCGAGGAAGCCTCGGGCCACCGGTTAAGTTTTTCACGCCGGTTAGGTACCGAAACCGAATTCACGCCCAATGCCAGCTTTGACGGGGAAGTATTACGCTTGCCCGCAAAGCTTGCTGTATACGCCAGCAGAGATGCAAACTCTGCCCTCTACATCTGGCTGACAGCAGCGGTCGCTCATGCACCAGATTACTATGGCGATGATGACCCTTTAAGGGCTGATCTGCGCGCTTTGCAAGTGGCCTCCGTTATGGTGGAACAAACCCTTGCAGGGGCACCTGGACTGAAGAAAAGCTATTCGGCCCTATGTGAAGGGTTGTTGCAACAAAGGCCGCAACGCCCACTACCCAATGCAGAAGCAGCAGTTGACGCTGTCATCCGGCATATGTTGGGTGAAACACGTCAGCTCAGCGAGCTTGCAACCACCTATAAAAACGCCATACAGAAGGTCGACTTCACCGACCTTTCTGCACCGCGAGGCTATAAACCTTATCGCCCTGTCGCTCTTTGGCCTGTCCTGCGAGCGGTTGAGTTCAACGAAGGCGAAAGCGTTGAAACTCGCGACACGGATGGCACTCCAGAATCTTCAAGCGAAAAAATGCTCCGCGCAAAGCGGCACAAGTCAGACCAGGCAGAACGCAATGACAGCTTGATCTTGCATAAATTCGAAGCAATTTTAAGCTGGACAGAATTCTTAAATCTCAACCGCCGTGTTGAAGATGATGATGAGGACAGCGCGAAGAAAGCGGCTGAAGATCAGGAAGAAATCGGTCTTGGTCAGGTTTCCAAGGCACCAGCCACACGGTTAAAGCTCCATCTGGATCTTGCACCAGAGGATGTTGATCGTGAGCGGCTCTCTGGAAAAACACTCTACCCAGAATGGGATGCACGCACAGGCGTATATTTGAAAGATCATGTGTGCGTTCTGACCAGTGACGCTCAAGTGAAAGAAGAAAACGCCTCCTTTACGAAAGATGCACGCACCGCAAGGCGTATTCGCTCTGTTAAACGGCAGTTTGAAGCATTGCGACCTGGTCGCGTGACCACACGTGGGCATTTGGAAGGTGATGAGCTGGATATGGATACGACCGTTCGCTCCTCTGTAGAACGAGTGGTAACCGGTGAAGGCTCAGAGCGGATATGGCTACAAACACGGCCAGAAGCGCGTGACTTGGCTGTTTCCATCTTGCTGGACGTCTCACGCTCCACGGAAAGCGCGGTTGCAGACCGAACTGTGATTGACATTGAACGCGAAGCTCTGGCCGCCTTGGCCTGGGGGCTGGATGCATGTGGCGATGACTTTGCCATCACAGCTTTCTCTTCTTTAAAACGAAACCGTGTCTACCTGCAAAACTGCAAGCACTTTGGCGAAGCTATGTCACAGCAAGTCGAGATGAAAATCGGCAGCTTGCGCCCTGGGTTTTACACGCGCCTTGGCGCTGCAATTCGCCATAGCTCTCAAGAACTGGCCGCTCAATCCAAGAAACGCCGACTACTGCTCGTCATCACTGATGGTAAACCAAACGACCTTGATCACTATGAGGGACGGCATGGCATTGAAGACACACGCATGGCAGTGCACGAAGCGCGGAGAATTGGGCAATCCGTTTTCGGGATCACGATCGATAAGTCTGCAAAATCATGGTTTCCGCGCCTATTTGGGCAAGGAGGCTTTGCCGTTATTCCCGAACCAGACAAACTGACACAGGCGTTGCCTGAGATCTATCGTCACCTGGTCGGTGGCTGACCATGCAGGAACTTGCAACCAAACCCATGCAAGAACCCGCCAAGAGCGTACTGGATGAATTGCCTGGCGAATTGCTGATGTGGGTTCTAATCATCAGCGAACTCTTGGTCTTTGGAGCAGGTTTGCTAGCCTTCCTTGGCGTCCGCCTCACAGACCCTGCGGGTTTTGCAGAAGCACAAGAACACCTGAACCGCACCTCCGCTGCCTTTAACACTATAGTGCTGGTTACAAGCGGCTTTCTGGCAGCACGCGCGCTACACCTACGAGAGCAAAGTAAACGAAGATCTGCGCGCTGGCACCTTGCCGGCGCTAGCAGTCTTGGCCTCGTATTCCTTGCAATCAAGGTTTTCGAGTACTGGGAGAAGGCTCAACTTTCCATTACGAGCGAAAGCCACCCCTTCTTCACTTTCTATTACCTGCTTACAGGCTTTCACGCAGCACATGTGATCGCTGGAGTTGTCATTCTGGTGCTTGTCGCCTGGAAAGATGACCCTCAAAACATAGAGGTTGGGGCATCCTTTTGGCATATGGTGGATCTGGTGTGGGTTTTGTTGTTCCCGGTCATTTACCTATTGGCATAATCATGACACAGCTTCTAACGCCTCTCACACGTGCATGGATCGCCCTGCTGATACTCAGCATCGGTTCTACAATTGTCGCTTCCTTAGCAGATTATGGTCTTGGTACGACGGCGACAGGAGCTGTCATCTTGTTGCTGGCTTGGTTCAAGGCGCGAACCATTCTTTCCCGGTATCTAGGATTGTGGAAGGCGCCAAGTTGGAACCATGGCTTTAATTGGGTGCTGGCTGCGTTCTGCCTAATACTGCTTGGGCTCTACCTGGTTCCGGCACTAATGTAAAAATATCTGTCAGACTGATCGACTGGTCAAATGCCTTCAAATCAACAAGCAGAAACTGCGGCCAAGAACAAAGGCAGTTTCCAAACAGGTCATTTCATGGGGCTCCAGGCATCCGCATGATCAGTTTCAGCAAACACACGCAAACGCTCAATATCTTCAATAGTGCTGCTGTTGCGCTTTACCTGAACACCCACCGACCTTAACCGAGCAAACGAGCGAGAGAGGCTCTCTGGCTTCATTCCAAGGCGTCCTGCAATCAAAGCTTTATCATAAGGCAACGTCACGACCTGACGCCCCTGCTCATCACCACACAGCTCCAACAGAAACTCCGCGACGCGTTGCGGGCCCGTCTGCGCCTTAAGCTGCTCCAGCTGAGAGACAAGCGAATGTAAGTGATTGAATGTCGACGCAAGAATGGTGATAGCCACTTCAGGCTCTTTGCGGATCACATTCAATAGCGCTGAACTTGGGATCCGGACGACTTCGCAGGTCGTCACCGCCCCTGCAGAAACTGGGTATTCTTTTTCTTTGATCGCAACCGCCTCACCAAAACTCTCACCCTTGGTAAAGACGTGTACGATTGCTTCGCCACCGTTCGGCGCAATGCGATAGAGCTTGACCCATCCTTCGACAACGACATGAATAGCAGTGGCAATTTCACCTTGAAAGAAAATAGCTTCGCCCTTGTCGTACTCTCGTGAGCTCGACATGGACAAAAGGGTATCAACGTATTTCTCGGGCAGGCTCTTGAGAAGCAGAGAGTTCTGAGCAATTTTTCTACGTTTTTCGTTCATTAGTGCAACATCTCTCTCCAGTGCCGTCGAAAAACTATTGCATGCCTTTAAGGATCCGACGAGTCGTATTCGTAAAAAAACTAAACCATTCTGTGCGATCACCAGCCTTGCGCAAAGTCAAACAAGCAAGTTTGGAATACAACTTAGACTGTGTATCTCATAAACCTAAGGTTTCATACAACCTTAGAAGCGCGAACAACGCGGTTCAGGCCCGCTCCATATTGCGTGAAAATCTTGGTGAATGTTTAGGCGCAAGCGCCCGCACGCCCAGAGCTACAATGCAGGCACCCCAATAGAACAGCGTAGCAAGCACAATAGGTCAACCCCAGTAGGTAACTATACGATAGGCTTTAATACGACCTTATCCGTACCGCGGAACCTCTCCAAACAGAGAAAAATACCCAGGGAATCACCTAATGACACCCCACGAGTAGGTCACGTCTTCAAGATGAGTGCAGCACGCAGGGCTTATGCCATCGCCTTGCGAACCCCGCGCACGATTTGTCGTTGCGCTCTTTGGTATCTCATTAAATTTGTTTCAGCAGCGGCCGTGCCCTCTTCAAATACATGCTCGTATGTAACGCCTAACGCATCCAAATATTCAAGAGCATCCTCTTTCCTGCCCTTCAATGCCATGAGATAGGCACGGGAGATGTCCATCCTTAGTCGATACATATCCGAGATATAAGCTCGCGGATGCATGTCATGGTATTTCAAACACTCATCAAGTGTCCCTTCCTGAAAAGGATCATAGGCAACAACATCAGCGGGAATTTGTTTTTTGCACTTGTAAATAGAAGTGCTAAAAACCTGTCCGTACCAGTCAAAATACTCCTCTAGATAGCCCATGGTGACCTTGATCCAGGGGAGACGGTCAAAGAAAAAATCTTGATTCAAGAAATACGATTGTGCCGGGATCAAGCAAGGCATAAATTGTTGGGCGACATGCCTGTTCAGGTCGCTCGTTTTACAGACATCAATAAAACAAATCTCGATTGGCCTACCCGTCCATTTATACCGCTTTAAGTCACCAATGTTTAGCTTCACCAGCTTCTGATGAGGCGCAATCGATTCCTTCAGGATAGGCAGAAATGAATCTCCCATCCTATAATTTTTCCCACAAAAATTACGCGTTACCTCTTTCCCACCAGCAGGCTTTGGTAGGTAACCAAGCTCATAACTATTTACCGGCTTCCTACGATCTAGCGCGAACGATTTCTTTCCTTGAAAGAGCGGATTGTCCTCAAGTCCTTGCGCTGAAGCCACAACAGAGGAACCCATGAAACTCCCAGCATCAATGATAGAGCCTATTCCACGGTAATTTCTTTTCGAAAGAGAATAGAGGAGCATTCGCTCCCCGGTTGACAACATTCCTGGCACATTCAGGATGCTGTCAGGAACCCCAATATCGAAAAAGCTGACTTCAGGATGAAGCACGCAGCCATTTCCCCTTTTAATCTTTTCCACGCTGTGCATTCTCGGCTCTTTATCTGAAGTAAAAGGAATTAACCTGTCTATTGAGGAACCAAAAAAGCTCCACGTAAACCCTCAAATGTGCAGTATTGCCGCGAACCATCTGCATCCTACCAAGGCATACGTCACAGTTTTGCTTCAATGAAAGAAAAACCAGCAATGGAAAAGTCGGGAAGACAGCAAAAAATACAAAGGTCAAGTTGTTAAACGATATTGAGCTGACTTAAACACGAACCCAAATACAAAAGCCCCGAGCGGTTGGCTCGGGGCTTTTGTTATAGCGTTGATCTTACGATCTTTATTTGGTTGCGGGGGCAAGATTTGAACTTGCGACCTTCAGGTTATGAGCCTGACGAGCTACCGGGCTGCTCCACCCCGCGGTAATAGGATATTG
>NZ_FOFM01000061.1 GCF_900110875.1 Pseudovibrio axinellae
GGGGAGCTGGCTTTGGAGAACGATTTTTTGGAAGGAGCGCTCACCAAAGCGGGACTACTGAGCGCCAAAAGATGATTGACCGTAATCATGAACTCCCAATCAGTCGTCAGGCCAAAGCCCTGAGTATATCAAGAAGCAGTGTTTACTACCGGTCCCGCCCGGTCTCGCCGGAAACGTTGAGCCTCATGCGCCGGCTGGACGAGTTGCATTTGGAGTATCCATTTGCGGGTAGCCGCATGCTGCAACAGCTATTAAAAGCAGAAGGCTTTGATATCGGTCGGCGCAGAGTGCGCTCGCTGATGAAGAGGATGGGCATTGAGGCTATCTACCGCCGACCAAACACTTCCAAACCAGCGTCGGGTCACAAGATCTACCCGTATCTGCTGCGTGATGTAGCGGTTTTGAGACCCAGTCAGGTCTGGGCCATCGACATTTCCTATATTCCCATGGCGAAGGGCTTCACCTACCTGGTCGCTATCATTGACTGGTATTCACGCAACGTTCTGAGCTGGCGGTTATCAATCACCATGGAGGCCGCCTTCTGCATCGAAGCTCTGGAAGAGGCACTTTCCAAATACGGCAAGCCAGAGATTTTCAACTCAGATCAGGGTTCTCAGTTCACCAGCATAGACTTCACCGATGTGCTCAAACGCGAGAAGATCAAGGTTTCCATGGACGGCAGAGGAGCCTGGCGCGATAATATTTTCATCGAACGGTTCTGGCGCACTATCAAATATGAGGAGGTCTACCTCAAGGCCTACGACAGTGTGCCAGAAGCTAGAAAGGCCATCGGTAAATTCATCGCCTTTTATAATCAGAAACGCCCACATTCATCGCTTGACTGGAATACCCCGGATCAGGCTTACTGCAAACACCCGCAGCCCATAACTCAAGCTGCTGCGTAATCGGAGCGGATCCACTTATAAAAGACGCTCACATGTCCAAACAAACGGGACCACCTCTTTTTGTCTTCTTGTTGCCCGGAGCCTGAAGTTTGACCGGAGTGTCATCGGCGAATACCGCGCTTCCCTGTCGGACAAGACGACCAATGGCATCAGCCAGCGGCTCCAGCAGGGCGCTGGACCGGCCAACCCAGTCGCTCAAGGTGGAGCGATCCAGATCAAAATTCTCACGGGCAAAAATCTGGGACTGGCGATAGAGCGGCAGGTGATCACAAAACTTCCCCACCAGAACATTAGCCAGCAGGCCCGGTCCCGGGCGTCCGCGCTCAATTGGCCTAGAAGGCAGCGGGACCTGAACAACCGTCTCGCAGCACGAACAAGACAGGCGCGGACGAAGTATCCTGTTCACAACAAACCGCCCCGGAACATATTCTAGCTCTTCGGTAAAATCCGCGCCAAGCTGCTTCAGCGTACCGCCACACTGCCGGCAATTGTCACTTGAAAGCAGTACCGTATCATTTCGCTCCAGATGCGCTGGCAACGGTTTGCGACTGTGCTGACGCTTCTCACTTTTGTCTACTAAGGGTGCTGGATTGCACTGCTTCTCAGCAACCTCGGCAATGGCGACGGCTTCAGCAAGATTGAGGTGGAGTTGGTAGAGGGTCTCTGACTTGGAGCCGAACCGGTGCCGGTTGGCTCCATGAAGCTGGTGCTGGAGTTGCTCAACCTTCAGGCTCAGAGCCTTCACTTCTTCCACCAAAAGCTTGTTGACGGCTTTCAATTCAGCCGGGTCTTCAGGAATAAGATCAAGGTCTTTGAGCATGCTGCTGTTATACAGCATGCTTTGCACAAAGGTAAGCCAAAACCATCTTAAGATACTGCAAATATTAGCCTATCCTGATGTCAGAGGCGTCCATGTCTTCACTGGTGTGCGCCAGTCGATCCCTTCAAGAAGCATCGACAACTGCGCAACAGAAATATGGGCTTTACCTTCCCTGGCTGCAGGCCAGATGAAACGTCCTTTTTCCAGGCGTTTGGTGAACAGGCATGCTCCCTGACCATCCCACCAGATGATCTTCAAAATATCGCCCCTGCGACCGCGAAACACAAACAGGTGCCCTGAATACGGATCTTCCGCAAGAACCTGTTCTGTTTGCGCGGCAAGCGTATTGAAGCCCCGGCGCATGTCGGTAACACCCGCCGCCAGCCAGACCCGGGTATTGCTCGGAACCGGGATCATGTGCACAGCTCCCGTAAGATCTGCGTAACCAGAGCAGAGTTGACTGGCCCGCTCAGATGAACGTGATGACCGCCTGCAAGCCGGATTTCAAGACAAAGTGGATCCGCTTTGCCCGCAGCGGGCTCAGTATTCGCCATCACTGGCCGTAAAGCGCTCTCTTCGATGACACTGACAGAAACAAAACCTGTTTCAGTTGTGTGCAGTGAACTCCCGTCAAGAGTGGGATCGTAACGGGCATCTTTCAGCCAGTAACAAAGCCGCGCCTTCTTTAAACCGTGCTGCGTGGCAACCTTAGCAACAGGTATGCTGCCTTCCAATGCTTCCTGACAAACTGCCCGCTTGTCATCGTCACTCCACCGTCGCTCGGCTCTATCCTTCATCATTTAAATCCCTGAAGACAAAACTGCCCATAGGATAGCTTAGCAAAAGCCTCACCGTTAGGTCGGGTTCACCGAGCGCTTACATTTTTAGCGTCATGAGCCAGTCTGCATTTAGGATGATGCTTTATTTTAATTTTTGGTTATTCAGGATGACACTCAATTATTGGGAGTGATACTTTATTTTCATCCCACAGCAGTCGTTAGGCTGCGCCGGTTGAAAATTCGAATACGAGTGAGTGAAGATGTTAAGGATGCATCTGGCAGGGCTGAAGATACCAGCCTCTCAGACCCTTTTCTTTGATAAATTGCCCAACCTCATCAGAGCAGAAGGACTGCTTGACTAATTTGCCCGTGCCGCGCCAGATATGCAGGCCTGCGCAGGCCAGTGCCCGCAACACAGGATTATGGAAGTGAGAGATCAGAAAACGTTCTTTTCTCGCTGCCTCATAGCCGTATTGACCACCATCCCAATTGGTTTCGTCAAACAAAAGCGCATCAGAGGTCTGGCGTACAAGCATCAGATAGTAGGTACCAAATTCTTGAGACCCGTCATCCCGTTTGACTTCAACTGGCACAAACTCGTGCACGCCCGGCTCAAGAGTTTCGATGAAGTCTTTAAGAACGGGAGCGATTACAGGTGGATAAAAGTTCCAGCCCATCATATCCGGCTGAGGCTTGCCACCAGCAGGCTTTTCTACCAGATGAGTGCGCGGAAGTTGATCAATTTCCTCCTGCGTAAAGTCGGTCCCAAGAATAAATGGACGTGCCTGTTCTACCGGAAGAGCAGGGTAAAAGTCCTTAACAATTGCATCATCCGCAATATTTGTTCCACGAATAACGAAGGGCATCATCTCACCTGTTGTGGGAGAGTAATAAACTATCATCCTAACTGACCTGCTCCCCATAACTTCCTCCATTTTGTGATAGGATTCTACCTAACATTGAGGTGGGATATGAAGCGTTCGCGTTTTACGGAAGAGCAGAT
>NZ_FOFM01000045.1 GCF_900110875.1 Pseudovibrio axinellae
AAATACGAAACGCTAAGTGTATGTTAATCCTGCCCGGTGGCTATGGCGGGGCGCCCCCACCCGATCCCATCCCGAACTCGGAAGTGAAACGCCCCTGCGCCAATGGTACTTCGTCTCAAGACGCGGGAGAGTAGGGCGCTGCCGGGCATGATGAACATACACATAAACTCTCCAAAATAAACACAACATCATTCATCAAAAAGCCCCCGAGCACAAAAAGCTCGGGGGCTTTTTGCGTTTGTATTTACCATCCCAAAACACTCCATCAACGCCGCCAGGCCTTGCCCCAGTGCGACACGGGAGGTCGCCATGAGCGCGGCAGGCGACATCTGCTGAGCTGGGGTTGGAGAAAGCACTGCGTGTTTGTTGGAGGTGAGCGGGTTGCGAGTGCGCTCACGATCAAGCAGAACCTATGCGACGTGCAGTTGTTGAGGCTTCAGGGCTGTCTAGAGGCGGCGTTTACTGGGAACCCCGTCAGCGGGGATAACAATGGGGCAGGCCTGCCATGGAGTGGTTCACGAGTGGGTGGGAGCGCGTTTGTAGGACAAAGACGATCTCACGTTTGATGAATTGGTGCAGGAGCTGGATGGCGCTCATGGTCTCAAGGTGCACCGCTCATCGGTTGGTCGCTTGCTGCTGCCTCTTGGATTATCGCATTAAAAAGGACGCTTGTCGCAACCCAGTGCAATCGTCTGGATGTAGAGCTTGTTCGTCATATCTGGATCCATAAGCGCCTATGCATAATAGTCTAGAACGATTTGTGTTTATCGATGAGACCGCGTTGAAAACCAATATGGCAAAATCTGCCGGATAGGCTCTCATCGGGGAGCGGCTATACGGAGAGGCACCGTTGTGGCACTGGAACACTCAGACCTTCGTCGCTAGCATGCGAGGCAACCGGCTGGACGCGGCGTGGATTATCAAGGACCCGATGACAGAGTTACATTCGACCATTACATCGAAAACCAGCTTTCGCCGACACTGACTAGGGGCGATGTCGTCATTCTTGATAATCTGCTCAGCCACAAAAGCCCAAATGCGGAAACAAGTTTGCGGGAGCGCGGTGCATGGTTTTTATTCCTCTCGCCCTACAGCCTGCACCTCGATCTAATCGAGATGGCATTTTCTAAGCTCAAGGCACTCAGCCGGAAGGCAATAGCAAGAAGGTATCGCGAGCTCTGGCAGGCTCTAGGAAAAGTTAGTGATCTCTTCACAAAGGATGAGTGCTACAACTACTTCAAAGCAGCAGGGTGCCGAACCGATTAAACGCGACATGCTTTAGTCCTTCAACTTATAAGCCACCTCTATAAAACAGCCCAGAAACCGAGGCTTCACAGGATCATTCCACCTGCGCCAACCATCCTTGAATATCCGTGATGACCTGATTGACCATACTTTCGCCGGTCACACTCTTGAAGGAGTGGGTCATATCCGGGTAGGATTTGTAGGTGACATTGGTTTTGTTCAACTCTGCCAGTTTCGTAATCTGTTCATCTACAGCTTGAGGAGAAACATTGATGTCCTTGCCACCTTGTACAATAAGAAGCGGACTATCGATTTGCTTAAGAATTTCCAGCTGATCAGAGCCAAGCATATAGCGCCACCAAGTGTACCCGTGATCACCCATGTTTAATTCAAATGGCTCGTTGTTCAGTACCTGACTTGCAAAGCCGGAAAACCCCTCAGTGTTTTCTTTTTCCTGCGCGTTTGAGCTGGAAGTGTGTTTGATGTTATAAAGGACTGTGTCCAAAAACTTGCGCCCACCTCCGTTCAGTGCAACGCTAGCCGTTACAAAGTCGGCTCTGGCAGCAATCATATTGGCCACCATCGCGCCTTCACTCCCACCAATCAAAACCACGCGCTTGTATGTTCCGCTTTCTTTCAGCTGATTGATAACCTTGATGTAATCTGTAGTCCGACGTTCAGGAGAGTCATTCCTGATGTAATCCACTGGGCAGTCGGGGTGAACATTATTGAGATCCCACACGAGATCCGAGGTGATGCCATATTTCTCAACAGTCAACACATCTGCTTCAGGCAGAACCAGCGAGAACTGTTCGTTGATCAGAGCATTGTGCGCAACGCTGTTGCAGTCAGAGCCTTGAATAAGAACAAGGAGGTCTGTCGCATCCTTCGAACTTTGAGACTTCAGATACATCGTGATTTCGCTGCCGTCTTCGCGCTCAAGATAAAGGTCAGATGCAGTAGCGCTCTGAGCTGTGGAGAGAACTGAGTATGCAATAGCGAAACTAACTAAACTAGATTTCATAGAATCCCCCAATATCAAACATAATAGGTGTACAGGGCCGTACAGAAAGGCTTTTCTGACTGAGCTCATCGCCCAAAGTGAGCTGCCAGTAATATGAAAATAGAGGCACTGAGCTGGTGCAGAAAAAAATTGCTGCAACAAAAGGGCGAGAGTGTGGAGTGAAAATAAATTTTGACAGTTTCAGATAAGCGGCACAAGTGGATCTAAAAGTGTTTCTGGCAAAGATTGACCGATAGGAATCTCAGACTCATAAGTTTGTGATTCATTTATTTTGGGAGGATCACAACCCGCCAGCTCCACTCTCTTTAGAACTACGTTGTTGCGCAAATCGAAATCCACTTACAGCTTGCCAACCCCATTAATTTTGGTGTCATAAAACGCGCTCGAATGTAGGCCGCGCGAGGGGCGTCAATTTGTTGAGAACAGCAACGCCAAATTTCGCTTCTGTGCTCTGATTGTCAAAGCTGCATGATTTGAGTTTACTCCCGATCACCTGATTAAAGCCCCCATCAGGGTTTATCCTCACGTGCGTTGCCCACATCCTGTCTGCTTTTACCAAGCCACTTTGCCAGTGGTGCGAACGCAAGCCATATCGCGGGCGCGTGGTGTCGGATCACTGGCAGCGTGAGAGCTGGGGACTGCGGTCTTGGGCGGCGCAATGATGACCTCAACCGCGTCAAATCGCTCTGCCAGTTCTTGTCTGATTGGCGCGCCATCATAGGCACCATCGCCAGGAAACTTGGCAATTGGGTCGTCAATCGGGTACTGTCGAGCACTGTTTTGTCAGCTTTAAACTTCCTGTTCCGCGTGACAAAGTTGAAAAACCAGGAACAGGTAAATCCAGCTGCATCAGGCGAAACAGCGAGCGCTCAAAACCCTTGGCATTGTCGTGGTGCTAAGCCGAACACCAACCTCACCTGTAAACAGGTTTCGATGGCAAGGCCTAAGAATTTCAAAGGACAGGCTGCAGCCTTGCTGCGTGGGGCGAACACTTTGTGTGGCTGGGTTATAATGATATAATTGTCGGAAAACTTAATACGATGACCCCGATTTGTGAATTCACCAGGTGATAATACAAGGCAACGATGAGGGCGTTGACGGCGTTCTTATTCGCGGTACAAAAGACACGCCGACGGTAGGATAGGCAGTGCAGGCTTGGACTGGTCTGTGCTTTAGCGGGTCTCCAGTCCTGAGGACTTCTATTGAATGGCGTAAAACTATACTCTCAATGTAGTCTGACACTCTTGGCGTAAAGACTTAGATGTTGGAGGTGAAAGCCCAGCTTAGTTTCACTACTCTGCCTAAAAGGTTGGCTTTTCTCCCAACTTTCAGACAGAGCAGAGGTGCTTGTTCTCGTTATTTCACGATAACGGGTTTGTCTTTTCTGAACTTCTTCATTGTTTCCTCGTCCAGGTTCAGGTGTGCTTGTACGAGTTTTGGCGGAATAAGGCCCAACCATTGGTTCAGGGAAAGGTCCGCAAAGTGATCTGAGCGGAAGATCTCAAGAAAATGCAGTGGTTCATCGCCAGTGTTCTGGAGATAGTGCCCCATTGCAAAAGGAACGTAGCCGACATCGCCCGCCTGATAGTTAAAGGTTCTTGAGCGACCTGCAGACGCAAACACTGTCATCCGAGCTTGTCCAGAAAGATAATATTGCCACTCATCACAGTTTGGATGCCAGTGCATTTCCCGCATACAGCCGGGGTCAACTTCGACCCAGGCCGCGGCGATGTTCTGCGAGACAGGGAAGTTTGAGGTATCCACGATGCGCACGCGACCGCCATCGACCTCCACAGGTGTTTGCTCAAACAGACGGTGGCTAAACGTTTGTGGCACCTTTCCAGCTGGCGCCGTGATTTCTTCTTCCTTCAGAGGACCGGTTTTGTGCCCGGGGAACAGATAGCGGGTGAAGTCAATATTATCTGGAATATTGTCGAAAGCGCTTTCATCGACCCCAAAGTTTTTGGCAAGGATCTCGCGCGGCGTGCGCTCAAACCAGTCCGTGAGCAAAAACGTTTCGTTCTCGGAAAAGTTTCCGCTATCAAATGCGAGGAGGAATTCACATCCATCCGCCAGTCCCTGAATCGAATGTGGAATGCCGGGTGGGAAGTACCAAAGATCACCTGGACCGACATCGTCTATGAAGTTTCGCCCGTCTGCATCGATTGCGGTAATTCTGGCGTGGCCTGCAATCATAAATGCCCACTCCGCTTCCTTGTGCCAGTGAAGTTCGCGGATGCCATAAGGCTTGAGACGCATATTCACCCCTGCGATCTCCGTGGCGACGGGGAGTTCGCGTATTGTTACCTCGCGTGCCCATCCCCCCTTCAAAATACGATTATGCGCAGCCGCATAGGGGAATTTGAGGTTTGGAACGGAACCGTGATCTGTGAGCGGGGGAGTTAGAACATCCGGGTTCTGACGTTCAATTTCAAAATTGCGCGGCCCTAAAATGGAGGCACCCATGTTGCCACGGATAGGTTCGACGTCAGATTGCGGGGGAGTTGGCTTTTTCACTTTTGCCTCACCTGTCAGGTTGTTTTTTGTTTGTTTCGGCGTCAGAAAAGAGAAATTTGGGTTCGCCGCGTCTATATCACCAACCTTCTCAAATAAATCTTATGAATTAGGAATTTGTATTCTAAAAGCATAAGTGTTTCCGGTATTTGATTGTATAAATTAATTCAATTACTTTATTTGTGTGTCTATTTTGGTCCGTAAAAGTTGAGTTTGTTTCCTGTCGAAGGAAGGCTGCTTTAGAATGCTGAAGTTACGCTTGATTTAGAGACCTGGATGCTGCGAGGCGGGGATATGTCTTGGGCATGTGGGGATAGATTTTGGTTGGCGGGGCATAAGTTCGGTTGAGCGGTGGTTTCTTATGTGTTGAGCCGGGTGCGTGCTGGTTTGGGCTTGTGCTGCTGGTTTTGGCTCTTTGATTACATAGCCACGTTGGAATACGCAGTTCTGCGCAAAGTTTCACAAACCCACGCAAAAGCGGTTTGCGGTGATGGCGCAACCCTATCGTGATCTCTCCTATATACGTGCGACCTCTCTTGTCCTCACCCGCATGCTCCATGCTCCATGCTCCATGCTCCATGCTCCATGCTCCATGTTCCGCGCTCCGCACTCCCGCCATTCTGTCTGTTCTTGTGTTCTTCGGTGGGGTCAATGTTTTCCCAGTGTCTGTGTAAATTGATGATTTGTTAGGGATTGGTGTGTGTGTAAGGGTGTAATTGGCTGTTTTCTGCGGGATTTTGGGTATGTATTTGGTCAGGTTTGGGTGTGTTTGTTGATATATGAATCTGGATTTTGGGTTTGAGTTGAGTTTTTTGCAGATAGTTTTGTTTTTTTGGAGATTGCGTGTTGACGGTTAGCGATGTGCCGCCTATAACCCGCTCCACACCAACGGGGCGGCGCACACAGGGCGGCTCAAGCGGTTAAAAACAGAAGGAATTACGGGGCTTTTTAAGGTTTTGT
>NZ_FOFM01000087.1 GCF_900110875.1 Pseudovibrio axinellae
GGGTATTCCAGTCAAGTGATGAATGTGGGCGCTTCAGGTTATAAAAGGTGATGTATTGCCCAATGGATTGTCGCGCCTCTGGCACATTGGCATAGGCCTTGAGGTAGACCTCCTCATATTTGATCGTGCGCCAGAACCGTTCGATGAAAATATTGTCGCGCCAGGCTCCTTTGCCATCCATAGAAATCTTGATGTCCTCGCGCTTGAGCACATCGGTAAAGTCTATGCTGGTGAACTGAGAACCCTGATCGGAGTTGAAGATCTCTGGCTTACCGTGTTTGGCGAGAGCTTCTTCCAGTGCCTCAATACAAAAATCCGCTTCCATGGTGATGGATAAGCGCCAACTCAAAACGCGGCGTGAATACCAGTCAATGATTGCCACCAGATAGATGAAGCCCTTCGCCATGGGAATATAGGAAATGTCGATCGCCCAGACCTGATTGGGTCTTAAAACCTCTACATCACGCAGGAGATACGGGTAGATTTTATGTCCCACTGCTGGTTTGGACGTGTTTGGCCTTCGGTAGATTGCCTCAATACCCACCCTCTTCATCAAAGATCGTACCCTGCGTCGGCCGATGTCAAAGCCTTCTGCCTTCAAGAGCTGCTGCAGCATACGGCTGCCCGCAAATGGATGCTCCAGGTGCAACTCATCCAGCCGACGCATGAGCTTCAACGTCTCCGCTGAAACTGGACGAGGCCGGTAGTAAACACTGCTTCTGGACAGGCTTAAGACTTTGGCTTGGCGGCTGATTGAAAGATCATGGTTACGGTCAATCATCTTTTGGCGCTCAGTAGTCCTGCTTTGGTGAGCGCTCCGGACAAAAAATCATTCTCCAAAGCCAACTCCCCAATCTTGGCATGCAGCCGTTTGATGTCCACTTCAGGTTCCTGCTTAGCCTGTTTATCAGCCCCGAACACATCAGGCATCGCCGCAAGGGCCTGCTCTTTCCATTGTTTGATCTGGTTTGCGTGCACATCAAACTCCTGAGCCAACTCGCTCAGGGTCTTCTCACCGCGAATAGCAGCAAGCGCTACTTTCGCTTTAAAGGCCGGACTATGGTTCCGGCGGGGACGTCTGGTCATTGTGATCTCCTGTCCTTGGCATCATGCCAGTTTCAGAAGCAAAATCCACTTATACAACCTGCCCTAAAAACCGGA
>NZ_FOFM01000031.1 GCF_900110875.1 Pseudovibrio axinellae
AAATACCCGCAGCCCATAACTCAAGCTGCGGCGTAATCGGAGCGGATCCACTTATAAAAGACGCTCACCTGTCCAAACAAACGGGACCACCTCTCCCTTTCTATTTCGTAATTACGCCCGATTTGATAAGCTCATCCACTTTTGGAAATTTGATGTCTCCAGGTCTAAAGTTGATGTCGTATGGGACCTTTTCATCTCTTATTAGGTTCGCCTCTCCAATATCGGCTATGGGCTTTTGAAAAGGCAGGCCGACCGATGCATAATAATCCCTAAATTTCAGTTCAGGTTCAATTGTTTGGGGTTGTACAAACACTGCTGGGCGACCAAGTGCATGCGCAAATATAATTCCGTGTAGCGATGAAGCATAGACCAACTCAGCACCTAAGATCTGCTCTGCAAGCGAGCGCGGAGTACAATCGATGTCACAAAACCGTATTTCCTTAGGCAAAGGCAGTAAGTTAAACCTTTCTCGATAGTGAGGAATGAATATCGCACCAGATGGTTTGGCTTCAGTGATGAGAGCGTTGGGAATAAGTTCCGAGATCAGCAACCCAGGATCATATAAGAACTCAAGATTTGACAGGTCGTATCCGGCTTTCTTAAACATCTCATAGCATATTGGACCTCTAAGTCCTTTCAATATAACATCATTTTTTCGCGCGGGCACTTCTTCAAATTTTGTCCCTGTTCCGCAAAGCCAATCTCCATCTTGCAAAGTGTGAGATATGGAGCCAACAAGAAGAAGACGATTCTTACCTTCGTTCAGATTATTGATTGCAATATCTTTCCCGTAAAGGTGCTTAATTAGCTCACGATTAAATATGTCGCCACAGTTACCGATTGTGAAAAAACCTGAAGGGTTCCGCCGCCTTATCTTTTTAAGAGAGTGCTTCCACTTCGGAATTATTCGGCCTTGCCAGTAAAAGGTTCTCAGTTCCATAAACCGCTCATTCTTATTTTTGCTAGTCCGTAATCCAAGTCATTAATTCCGTAGCTTAGAATCAGTTCGTCACCCTGCACTGATGCGCCGGAGAAATAGGTACATGACAGCAAGTTTTTGTTATGTTTCGTTTTCTCGCCCATTAGAGACTTAACCGAGTGAAACAACTTGACTGGGGATCTTTGCAAAGAAAAGTCGCTTCCACTTCTCTCAAACAGGCATGGGACTCCCCAATATAGTCGTTTTTTTCCTATCTGTGTTTTCTGATGGGCGACGAAAAGGTGTCTTCCATTCCGTAGCTCCACGAGTTGAGTCCCAATCGAAAAGTCAGGAATATCACCATGTTGTTTCTCGAATACCTTTTCAAATACCAGCTGTTTTTTATCAACCGGCCCAACGTTGCGGAGCACTGTTAGCGGATTGATACTATAAAGCGCAAAAAGTTCTCCATGACTAGCAAAGAATGCCCAGTTTTTCTCAACCCGATTGCGCGCATCATATATGATTTCTTTGGCGACTAAATCTTTGCTATCGAGGTCGGCTAAGTATAGTGAATTGTTCTCTTTACTGTAACCGCTGTTAAAGGTAACAAAAACTCGCTGATTAAAAAGGAACAACTTAGGGTCAGCGACTTTAGATAGCCCTGCCTCCAAAAAGTAACGGCTGAGGTTTCTCGATACCAACGGTTTTAGAGTTTTCGAACAAAGTACTGTATAAAATGCATCTATCGTTGAAGTTTGGGCAGACATTGCCCTAAATGCGATATAAATGCACCCCCCTTGTAGCAAAACACTTGGATTAAAAATGTTGGAGAGCTCTGGAAAAACCGTTTGCAAGACTTTCAATCGCCCGAATTGATGCCCTTTCAGGCTCTTGAAATTAAGCATCTTATTTGTCTACTTATCCTTTTTCTACGGCTTACTTTCGGCTGTTTTGCTCCGGTGTATTGTCTAAGATCACTATCAGGCACGATCGAGGTGTCCAGGTCCAGTATCTCTGCTGCGGCTTTGTTGTGGGCGTGTTTTCTTTCTAGAGGGCCCGTAAAGTGTAGGATGAACGGGCGTTCTCCCCGTTCAACATTTTCAAAACGGCTATTAAACGCACTATAGTGGTGGAGGTCAATTTTATCTTCGTACCCGCCCTCTAATGCCAAGTATATAAAGGCATCTTGGTCCCCATTCGAGAAAAACCCCAGTTCCTCTTTCCACCACTGCTTGACCTCCCTTAAATCGACTAATCTCGCTTGATTTAGAAAGCTCTTCGCATCTTCACAGCATTTAAGAACGAATGTTCCTGAGCTCAAATAGGTTTTAAGACTTTTGAAGTCAGGACTCTTACAAATGGAAATAAAACTATCGCCTTTGGGCAAGTAATCTCTAATATCTACGCCCATATCTAAAAAGAAAGCATCATCATCAATCCAGAACAAATAATCGTACTGATCGATATATGAGAGAATATATTCCAACTTGTTATAGTATTTATTTCTCTGCTTAGTAGGCCAACTACAGTGAATGTAAGTTAGATTATGCTTATCACAATAAACCTTATGATTAATATTTGATGGAAAGGTTGTAATTGGAAATCGACCCGAAATAACCGCTATGTTCATTGCATGCTCCTACAAACTCACTCAACCTTTTGAAAGGGCACGTGCTAACATTCAAGTCTCGTATGGCTTTTATACCCACCTACTAACAACAATTAAAAAACATTCAAGAGGTAATCCCTCGATGAATTGAGAAACTCTGGAGTAGAGTTAAGTCGCTAGTTCTAGTTTCTAGAGAGTATTATTCCGCCAAAATGTACTTTGAGTTGTCCGTTGTTGTAAGTACAGAACCGCTTTATCAACGACCATGCGACTAGTTCGATACTTATAACAACGCGGTCATTCGGTTTTCGATGCACCTAGCTGCAAAGTTCATCGATCATTGATCGACCTAATACCTCCGATTAACTTCGCCCGGGCATCTGACCACAAAAGCTTACTTGCTTGTGACAGTGCAGCTTGAGACATTGAGAAGCGCTTTTCAACCGGTGTTTCGATACCACGAAGGAGTGCTTTTAGGAGCCCGTTCTCCTCTTCAGGGTTGTATAGAAAACCTGTTTGGCCATCTTCAAGCAAGTCAACCAGCGCTCCGCGTTTAGGGGCAATGACTGGCTTACCGAAAGAAAGTGAAAGAAGTGCAGATCCCGATGTCAAGATATTCTTATAAGGCAATACGACGAAGTCAGCAGCGTTCATATAGTATTGAACATCGTCATCCTTTACCCATCCACAATAGGCTTGAATAAACAACTTTTCTTTAGCCACCATGGTAAGGTAATCACTATCCTCTTTCGAGGCACTCCCAGCAAGCGTGAGCGACGCATCCTTACCGGTTTCATTCAATTGACTAACAGCGCCGATAAGCTGATCTATTCCCTTATAAGGCCGCATGAAGCCTAGATTTAAGAACGATGTTACATTAGTCCTTAACTTAAATCTTTGGCGAGCAAGATGACGTGGCACAGCATTTTCATATACGTTGATATAACTACCGTGTTCAATTATCAAAACCTTGTCATGCTGAATTCCCAGTTCTTCGATGATTTTATTATTGTTTCTGCATGAGTGCATTATAACAATATCGGCTAGCTGTCCCAGCTCTTTACGTAAACGGAATTCAAGCTCGGGTTCAGGGCATTCATGCTCTTCCGCATTATGAATGGTCCATATTACCAGCCCGCCAAGCCTTTTAAAGCTGAAGCATTGCTGCAAAAACTCTTCAACTAGGTCATGTGCTGTTGTAGAGTTCTTGTTCTTCTTGAAAAGGGAATTAAGCCAATGAACGTGAAAGCAAACATCTTTCTGATTTGAGCTTTGTGCTGCTTCCAGTGCCTCATCAATGCACCCTGGCCGCGTTAAGTAGTGCTCTCCGTCTCTACCGTAAAAAAGTCTTTGATATGGATTCTGATAGCTAGGCCAATAGAGGATTTCTACGGGCTTATCTTGCAGTAAAGGATCAAACTGAGGCATAAAATCCGCCACTTTTGGGAGCGGTGAAAGCTCTTTGCCTATTCCTTTACTACCAAATAAATGGAAGAATTTTGACGTGAATTTATTAGTCATTTTAACACTTATGCAACAGAACGGCGTTGGCACTTTGGGCCGTATTAAGAGGTTTACTTACAGGGTCGTGGCGGCAGCATCATTCCAATGCCCGAATTAATATATCAATACAGCAATTTGATGTGGGACTGTTATGATCAAACCGTTTCGACATATTAATTTGAACGTATGCTGGGTCGTTGCAAATACACTTTTCGATGAAGCACACCGGACTAACTCTCAGATAGGCCATTTATGTCATATATCGACTTCGAAGGTCGCACAAAACAGCCTTTTGCGCTGCGCCCCAACATCAGGTTACACCTACTTACTTCCCGGTAATTCGCAGATACGGCTGCGGTGACTTTCCTAAGAAACCCCTCCAACTTCCAGTGCCTGAAAAGAGATTTTTAAGCGCTTTGAAGGTGATGCGTTTTGCTGACCTAGGGGATATCAGATAAACACAAGCCGCCAAGATAAGGCCCAATATCCCTCGCACAAATCTTCCAACGCTCTTAGGAAGGTATCTTTTTACCGCATAAAAAGAACCTTTCCTTTTTTTCGCAATCTGCGTAGCATTAGCTGCAGTCCGCTGACTGCGTTGGAGTTGCCAAGGCATCGTAAGTCGCTCTTCTGGCACCGTTTCATTCACCCAAGCATCATCGACCCACTTAATCGTGCCTCCCATATCAGTTAGACGATAGAAAAAATCGGTGTCACTTCCGCCAGTGAAACGAAGATTCTGATCAAATCGAGGATTGCAATCGTGCCTTTTATACCAGGTCGCATTCAACAGAGTGTTATTTGTTGCCGCGGTAAGAAGACGCGTTCCCCTCGCCTTTTCTTTAGGCTGGCTACAATCGAGCCAATCGGGTGTCGTAGAAGAATAAATATACCGCACTGGTCCCGTGATTGCAGCACAATCGAACTCACCCGCAGCCTCACGCATTGCTTCTAACCAACCGTCTGCCATCTCTTCATCATCATCGACAAACGCCATCCAATCTGCCCCTTGCTCTAGAGCAAAGTCCACGCCGCGTTGTCGCGCGAGCGGAATTCCTAAATTCCTCTCAATTAGATAGTGAATATTATTCGGGCGATCCCCGCGCTGAAAAGATGAAACGATGTCTCGGCAATGGTCTTGTTCATCGTTTTCAATAACTACGACGAAATCCTGATACTGAGAGGAGTTAATTTGAGGAAGCACCGATTGTATACATGACTTTAACATTTCGGGTCGTTTCCGGGTGCAAATCATGACTCCGATTTTTATTGGCTTATTCATGCAGAATCTCTTTGCTTACTTCCTACATACAACTGTATGGTAATACCTAATTCTCTGAAGGTTTTTGTATCAGAAACCTTTCTAGTGTGCACTTCAATTTATCATGCCATGATGCAATGATTGTGGTGTTCTTCTTACACCTTTAATGTGTAACATTTGATATTCATATTTTTTAAGCTTGCTCTTGGGAATAGACATATGGGGCAATAAGCGGTTGGTGACGTAACTCAGAAATTGTTCCGTCAATAACGAGCCAAATTTTCCCCGATCTCGGACCAGTTTCCAACGTGCGGAGATAACCTGGTTAACAAGGTATTGCTTTGCTTCCAATGAAATGTCCGTATTCTCAAGTTGATATAGAGCCGAAAGAAAGCGGTCATGGTGCTGCTGGTCTGTATTATTACTTAAGTTATTACCGTCTCTTGGTCGCAGCCAGTAGGTAGTATCATGTATATAAGCGAGCCGACTAGCTTCTGCACTTAACCTAAGCGCTAGTGATTGGTCTTGAATAAATATTCGCTCATCTGCTCCACCTACCCTGTTCCATAGCGCTGCGTCTGACAAGAAACCCATGTGAACAATTTTCTTACGAGCGCAGTAAGCAAGTGGGTCATGAGAAACAGTGACCATTACATTCTGATCGATCTGGCCGTCTGGTACGAACCCTCTTTGTGACCCCCCAAACACGACCGGGGCACCTTTGTCTCCCGAGACATCCAGTAACATTCGTGTACCATTCAATGGCAAGAAATCATCTGCATCCATAGGCAGAAAATAGCTACCATTTGCATGCTCTGCAGCCTGATTTATTCGGACTGAGGGGCCGCAGTTGGTTTGATTTGTGATGATCTTGATGCGCGGGTCAGATCTTGATTGTGCTTTAAGGTATTCGACGGATTGATCGGTAGAACAGTCATCTGCAAACACAAACTCTATATGCGCTCCCTCCAACCCAGACTGGTTTCTCAAACATGCCAGAGTTTCAGGAAGTTCCACTTCCTTGTTAAAAACTGTCAGTAAGTAACTGATTAAAGGTTTCAACGGCGGCATCCATAAAAGTTATAAGCTCGGTTAATGCCTAACGCTCTTTCTTAGATTTTTCAATCAATTGGTGCTGGTAAAATTTCGCTATTCTAATAAAGCGTGAAAAGGCATAGCAATACGCATCCACGATGCCCCACCCCCCATAAATGAAACCACGTCGCAATATGTAGCTTTTCATGAAAGCGATCGGAAATTCGGTCAACAACCGCAACGAAGATATCGTCCTCCCCCTATCGATCATGTCTTGAACCTGCATGTCTGAGTATCGATTAAACTTCTCTACTGAAAACTGGAGGGACCGTTGTGATCGGTGGTCAACCTTTCCCCTCAATTTTGCAATTTTTGAGCCCTCATATGGTCGTACAGTGTCATGAACACTTGAGGTAGAAAACCGACCTTTTTCCTTGTTATAGAGACGATATTGCCAGTACCCGTATGCCCATTTCTTCGCTGTCAGCTCATGAGGGAACACGTCAACAATATGGACCTTGTAAATGTCTTGAGAAGGTACCGGCGCAAAGAGCTTTTTTATTTCCTCTGCCAATTTTGGCGTGATCTCTTCGTCAGCATCTATATTCAAGAGCCAAGTGTTCTTGCATTGGTCTTCCGCATAGCGTTTTTGCTTCCCATAACCATCCCATTCATTGAAAAAGACTTTGGCTCCCGCCTGTTCAGCCAGAGATACCGTATTATCTGTGGACCCTGAATCGACGACAATAACCTCATCAACCCAATCCTTAACACTATTGATAGTTGGTCGAATTCGGTCTTGTTCGTCTTTCGTGATGATGAAAACGGAAACTGGTAGCTGTATGCTCAATTAAATTCACTCTGACTTTTGTTGGCGTGAGTTTGAGGGTGTTCGCACCTTATGTTTCGCGGGTAGCGCTAGAAATGCGCTAAGTCAATACGATCTATATAACCCTGACACCACATCAGTCAAAACACATTGCATAACCAAGTTTCGAAGGACCTATTGTCAAAAGTAATGCACGAGCCTTTCGTAAAGAGAGGTGGTCTCGTTTGTTCGGACAGGTAAACGTATTTTATAAGTGGATCCGCTCCGATTACGCTGCAACTTGAGTTATGGGCTGCGGGTGGGTGCTGTAAGCTATTCACGACCCCTGCAACAAGGCGAATATCCGATACATTTTTCCCGAGACAGTCCAGTCTGGAGTTGGTCTGTTTCATCTAGGGCTTCCCAAAAACTAACAGACAGATCATGGGGAAACTTTATTCATCTGCCTGATGAAATTGGAAACTTTTGAAACGTCACCTTCCAGGAAGCCAGAAGGAGCGCTAAGCACAAATTCTTGTACAGTTTTGGTGAAATGTGCCTGATCAAAAAATCCAGCCTCCGCAGCCAAAAGCGACAGGGGCAGTTCTTCACCAGAAAGTATGATTGAGACGATATAATTGAACTGTGTGATGCGAGAAAAATACTTAGGAGATACCCCAACTATCTTTTTAAACCGGCTCCTAAACGTCCTTTCAGGTATATTAAGCTCTTCGATCAGGTGCTTCAGTTTAATATCTCCATAGGCTTCTTCAATAAGGCGAACTGCTTTAACGACAAAGTCTGGCGCTGAAATCGCCTTGGCTGCTTGCCATTTGAGTGCTTGCTGCAAGCAAATGAGATAGTCATCTGTATCCTTGACACCGTTAAGCTTTGCCTGCAGTACAGCTGCAAACTCCGAAGCAGTTTCGCTCACCGGAGCAGTTCTGTTAACGAGCGTATCACCATAGATACCAAACAGCTCATAAAGTCCTGTTGCTGTGAATTCCGCGAGTATATGGCCTATATGTCCTTTCCAATGGACGCTTGCATTGGTTCTGTACAGCTGCCCGCTAAAATGGTTAACTGGAGGTTTCATTTGAGGGATCGTTTCACCAGCCACATCAACTGTCCCGATCCCCTTCCATATATGCCCCAGTAAAGGGTAACCCGTTGGAGGCGACTGAACAGTGAGTTCGTTAACTTTCTGATCTGCAACGTGGTATCCCTTAATGTAACGAGATAACTTAGGTGACGTAGGGTACTTTTTATAAATATTCATAAAACCCCTCATGGCTTGCCGTTTTTTACAAGACGCCTCATTCAGGTGTCGATAAAACGTACTCAGGCGCCAAAACCTTTGATCTCTTTATTCAAATGTACTTATCATCGAAAGATTAACCATAATAACACCTGCGATTGCCGTAGAGGTTTCCAGATAATACAACTTATGCGGCCGATTTGTTATCGCCTTTGTTAAGGCAGACGGGACTTAAAAATTACAGTCAGAGGTTTTGAAGGCAAAGCCCGTTGAGATTCATCTTGAATTTATCAGAGGGAGACAACCGCACATCATCGTCTCAAAGCAAATATCTGTCTTTTCAGAACGCCATACCTACCAAGTTTTTGTGTTGCCGTGGATGTCTGCTTCTCAGGGAGGGAGCGAATATCATGAACTATGCACAAGTCCCAAGAACCGAGAGAAATTAAGCTCTGGAACTGTTGTATTTGGGCGTGGCCCATACGACGAGTTCACACTTGCATTGGTGTGAGGTTCAACACAAGTGACTGAACCAAAGTGCCGTAGTCCGACAAGAACAAGCCGAGATTGCATCGCCAACGTGATCACAGTTTGTAGCCTATCACGCTCCAGATATCGTTACGGTACTATTTGAGGAGTGCGTTTCTGTCCTCCGCAAGCAGTATTTGTGGATTATCGAAACAACATTGCAGGAAGAAGGGGGAGCTGACAACCAGAACAGCATTTTGGAAAGCCCAAACGATAACCACGGCGTTTGTCGTTTTATTCGGTGACCGCTATTTGAAGCGAGCAAGTGTGCAAACATTGATACCTTGCACAAATTGCAGAGCAACACCTAGAGAATTGGGAAGAAAATGGATAACTACATTTCGTCAATTAATGAGCTAGAGGCGCTTTTTGTCAATCGTCACAATCTAAAGAGCTTTCATTACTTCACCGATGACGAAGGAATCTACAATCACTTCTGCAAATTGGTCGCCAAGTCGGTCGAATCGGATGAAGACCTAAGAAACGCATCGAATATTACCGAAGATGAATTACGTTTGCTAAACGACAAGTACAATCTCGATCTTACAGCTGCGTATATGAATGGACCAGAGTGTGGTTGTGGCCGGATAACCAATGGATATGACTTTATTGTGAATGCCGTATATAGACATGGGTCTGGGTTCCTAAGAAATCAAAAATCTACTTACGGTGCGCAATACATTATGCCAATGAGACGAGCCATGGACTATATAGTATGCACCAATTGCGGTGACTTGCTGGCATTGAAAGCAAAGACCACATATAAGGATTCGTCTAGCATCGACTCTTATGGACCGTGCACCAACGATGGTATCGCTGTCAGTGACGGTGCGGGCCAATAGTGTTCCATCCCTGAGCTTAATCGAGCGACATAACGCGAATTGGATTGTCACTATAAGAAAGGTCCGCACCATAAGGCGCGGACCCAATATTCGAATGTACAATTTGGAACCCATGAATTGGACTGGCCCTGACTTAGTGGCGAGACTCTATCTTGATCGGTGCCATCAACTTAACCTGAATTTGGCCGCAAGAGCTTTCACCATGCGGATTTCAAGCGTGAAGCATAGCTGCCTGTTTCCATTGTGAGAAAGCGTTGATGCGGTGGAGGTAAATGTCGATTGCAGAACGTTGGTGGCGAGGTGGAACGAACAGATTACGTAAGCCAGAGAAGGTTGCCAGAAATCTTTGAAGCTGGCCT
>NZ_FOFM01000014.1 GCF_900110875.1 Pseudovibrio axinellae
ACAAAACCTTGAAAAGCCCCGTAATTCCTTCTGTTTTTTAACCGCTTGAGCCGCCCTGTGTGCGCCGCCCCGTTGGTGTGGAGCGGGTTATAGGCGGCACATCGCTAACCGTCAACACGCAATCTCCAAAAAAACAAAACTATCTGCAAAAAACTCAACTCAAACCCAAAATCCAGATTCATATATCAACAAACACACCCAAACCTGACCAAATACATACCCAAAATCCCGCAGAAAACAGCCAATTACACCCTTACACACACACCAATCCCTAACAAATCATCAATTTACACAGACACTGGGATAACATTGAACGCACCCACAAGCACCGGAGACAACTATTTGGTGGGAGCGCGAAGCGTGACTGAGGACAAGAGAGGCCACACCGCAGAACACGCAGGTACAACACGAAAGCCTCGCAAAGCCAGCTGGACCACCCATCATATAAGCAGCGCGATGGAACACCGAATGTGCTGCAAGGTTCAAAGGGTCAGTGGGACGCCTCCCATATATGAAAGGCACAGTGGCAAGCCAACATCTTCAGCAAAGCTCAGAAACTCAGAAACTCAGAAACTCAGAAACTCAGAAGAATGTAACGCATATAGGAGAGACAACACCAGGGCCCTGGGCGCCCTCGCCGGCTCAACACCTCGCAGGCATGTCGTACAAAGTGGAAGCCCATGCCCAAGTACGTCTCTAAGACGCGAGTGGGAAGCGCAAAACCAAGGCAACCCCGATCACCCAATAGCAACCTAGCGGCTGTCGCAAACCGGTTTTGCGTGGGTTTGTGAAACTTTGCGCGGAACTGCGTATTCCGACGTGGCTATGTAATCAAAGAGCCAAAACCAGCAGCACAAGCCGAAACCAACACGCACCCGGCTCAACACATAAGAAACCACCGCTCAACCAAACTTATGCCCCACCAACCAAAATCTATCCCCGCATGCCCAAGACATATCCCCGCCTCACAGCATGCAGCATCCGCCCCAACCGCTGCTCACTGAACCGAGCCTGCATCGAAAGCAAACGCCCTCACACTTTGACTCAAGGATGAGAGTCTTCCCGCCTCAACCCTTCAATTTGCACCAATACCAAAAGCTAGATCAATCTTAGGTATCGGGTCCTCACTACTAAGGATCCAAGGAGAACATTACGGGAATAGACCATGATCACATCCAACTTCATAGTCAGAACAGACCCAAGGTCGACTGGCCCATTGAGGCCATGCTCTTTGAAAACTAAATATCGCCCAAGCCAACACCTAGGCAGTCACCATGCCGTCCGCACCCGGTGAACGACCTTGCTGCAGCACTGGCCTTAGTCGCGGGCTTTCGACCTCTGAGCAAAGGTAGCAACAAAAACAACAATGGACGAGCATCACCGGCACTCAAATGTCCTTATTGAGCGCAATCCCGAAGAATATGCCCCAAACCGGTTCATATTCAATGCACGGAGAGCCAATCTCTGGCGGCACGTTGAGCCTCAGCTATCTCCATACCAGACATTTCCTGGGAAATTTCGCGGCGATAGCGCACCGCTTGCGCACTGCCGCGCATAGCGGCCAGGTTAAACCACTTATGTGCCTCTATCAAATTACAAGAGCCAGCTTTTCCAGAGGCAGCATCGAGGCCTCGTTGCAAAAGAGATTCCACTTCGAATGGATTTTGCTTCACATGCCGATGCATTACGCCATCAAACTGCAACACAGTCATTAAATCTCTCTCCTAAGACACAGTGAACGCTTGTGTATTTTTACCTATTCTCATCGGATACAAGAGGATGTCTCGCGCGCCCTCAAATTTAGGTCGATGTCACGCACTATTAGATTTTGACACTCTAAAAAGGCCGTTAAAAACCATGATTGAAACGAACAAAGGCGGCCCTAAACTGCTAATTTAAGTAGATCTTGCACGGTGTAAATCAGGGAATGTTATGCAGATCAATTTGAAGGGTTGCGCGAATCGAAGCTCTAAAGAAATTGTCCAGTTCGCTGATTGACTGTCTTGCACATTTCTACCCTTACGATAAGGTAAGGCCTTTATGAACAAGCTTAAGTGTTTTGGGAGGAACTATGAAAGCAATCATTTTAAAAGCATCACTTGCCGCAACTTTATCCATTGGCCTGACCACGTCTGCTCTGGCAGCAGATGCAGCTGGCACTTGGCTGCGGGCAAATGGCTCAGCAAAAATCAAAATTGCAAAGTGTGGCGGCGGCCTATGCGGCAATATTGTCTGGCTGAAGAAGCCGAGTAAAGACATACACAATAAAGACCCTAAGCTGCGTGGTCGTTCCTTGATTGGAACTCAGACCATCCTAGGCATGAAACCTAACGGCGACAGCAACTGGAAAGGCAAGATTTACAACGCCGAAGATGGCAAAACCTATTCAGGAAACTTGAAATTAGTTTCAGCCAACAAACTAAAAGTTGAAGGCTGCGTTATGGTTTTTTGTCGCGGTGAGACTTGGACCCGAACAAAATAAAGTTGCTGGAAAGCAACCACTCACCTGCTCACGCTGTTGAGCAGGTGGTTCGCAATCACGTTCTTACGTTCTACGCCTTCCCACTCATTCAAAAACTGCTTGATCATGGGCAAGGCACATACATAATCCGCCCCGCATATTATCAGGACACGCACCTCCCCAATAGTCTGGATAAACGGTTCGCCACTAACGCGACAAGCCTAACGCATTAAAGCCCCATATAAATGCGCATTGATCGGCTTAGCCGGGATGGGAACACCAGTCCCAAACCAAAGCACTCCAAACAGCATAAACACTCATCAGCCAATGATGAACTGACCTCTACACCTCTTTAAAATTCACTGTATTTCACACAGGTTGATGATCATAAAATCAGTTTAAAGCCCTCATGAGTAGGGACAAATCCATTGCTTGAGTAAAATCGGTGCGCATCCTCTCGCTCTTTGTGAGAAGTAAGCTGCACCATACAACAACCATTTGCACGCGCCAGCTCAACAGCAAAGGCAAGCATCTGTTTGCCGAGCCCTTTTCCGCGCATATCAGCGCGGGTATGCATACTCTCAATCTGTGCTCTTGCCATGCCATTAAAGGCCAGACCTTTCACATAGGTCAGTTGAAACGTTGCAACGCACACGCCCTCCTCCACCTCCCCCACATAAATGTCGGTATTCGGGCACATCTGAATATCCAAGAAGGCGGGCTCATACCGCCCAACCCCACCACTTTCCAAGTGAACACGCTGAGAAGAAGCTCCCCCGTTCATCATAGCAACAACAGATTCAAGATCTTCAGCCTGAGCAATACGTATCTTCAACATCAAAACACCAATAAAAACTGAGAACTAGCATCAAAAAACCAAGGCCAGCAACCCAGATAAAGTCACCGTCTTACAATGTTTTGTTCACAGAGCAATAGACAAGTAGGAACGGTCAACTCTAACGACAAATTGGAGAATCAAGCTGAACCAGTGCAACCCCGAATGTCGTTTTACGGAAATTCTCCCCTTTCCACAAATGAGGCCAACTCACTTCGATCTGATTTGAAGTTATTGTATTATCCGCGCCCGCTATCGCTTGGGCATCAAAACCACCTCTAACAAGTGCAGCGCGCATCTGATGCTTTGCACCATCATCACCCATATCCCATACAACGAAGCAGTTTTGTCTTTGCTGTGAGCTGGGCTGGAAACTTTGGATCACATGTCGTGCCTCGGGCATTACAGCGCGCAAATTCCCGCCTGTGTATTCATCTAGGGAAACAATCGTGGCCTTCGACATTTCAGGAAACCGCGCCTTAAGCTGCTCACCCAGACCTGCATAGGGCTTCATATGCCTGCAATAGCCACCACACATCCGTTTATCGGGCGCAAGAAACCCGGAAATACGAACCCCCACAACCACGCCAACCAACAGGATAAGAATACCGCTGTAGACCCGCAGTGACCTATCAGAATATCGCGCCTGCGAAATCACATAAAACACCACGAGTGGAAGCAAGAACAAAACCGGGTGCATATGCCTTTCTTTAATATATTGCGCCCCGCTGAGCAGAACACCAACGACTGCAAGCACAATTGAAATCAGTAGGACACGCAGAAGCAGCCTGCCGGTATCCTTCCTGCCAAATACCCACCTCTTTTTCTCGCTACTGCCAAAAAGTCCAGCGAAGAACACCAAACAAACCACGGGCAAGAAGGGAATGGAAAAACCAACAACACTCACGAACAATCGAAATTCGCCCGTAAGAACACGTGCAGTCCAGTTGCTATGGTCCCCCTCCCGCATAACATCCAAGGCAGAACCAACGAACACTCTATCGCCCAGCATCACCCAGAGGAGGTATGGAGAATAAAGCGCAAGAGCCACTAAACCGGCAACCACAAGTGACCCAAACCGTATTTGAGTACGCCAATACCTGTCACTCAGCGCGGCCAAAACCAGGGCAGCTGGAACCAGAGCATAGGAGTGTTTTGAAAGCATTCCCAACCCAACGGCAACCCCAAGGCCAACCGCAGCGCCAAAGTGCTTGGATTTTAACAACCAGATAAAACAACAGACCGATGCAGCAGACGTTGCCATGAGCACAGCTGTGTGTGTTACGCCCTCATGCAGGTTAAACCCGATCTGATAAAAAGCCACATAAGAAAAGACGGAAAGAGCTGCGAGCTTTTCACTGACGATCGCCTGCCTTGCAACTGCATACAAAAAAATCGCAAAACAAAACACCAGTGCGTACTTCAGAACCAGAAAGCTCCAAATCGTCGGCCCCAAAAACTTCTGCACGCCGTACAGCATCCACTCATAGAGCGGAGGTTGACGGACTTGGTAGCCAAGCTCTAGTTCCTGCACAAAGACATTTTCAAACATGTCATCAGTGCCCAGAGTTGCAGAGAAATAACCCCGCAAGACGAGGTGAAGCAGCAAGTACCCCGTTACAAGAACAAATACGCCCTCAGGTCGCCACCAAAACCGGGCAGCACCAGTTCCTTCCCTCATGAGCAAGTCCCCACAGGATACTCTTAAAACAAAACTCCAGACCACGAGGCATGCAAGAAAAACACATTACCCGTGCCAAGGGCCACCGGAGCGCCAGCTTAATTCGCGAAAGAAACAGCAGAAACAGTTAAGGCCACACCTCAGCTAATCAGCTGTTTGATGTGGCCCACAAAACACAAAAGCGACGCTTATACCTTAAGATCTGCGGAGTATTTTTCCACATGCTGGAGCAACTGTGTTGCGCCCATTTGGTCACAAGACAATACAAACCCTAGCCGTTCAGCGGCACGGGTGCCCACACTGCATGAACTTGCCCAGATAATAATTGGAGCTAACAACATAGGCAGCGTAACTGGCATCACCCAAAGCCACAGCGCAGTTTCGCTGATCCAACTTAGACCCATGCTCATGGCACCAATAACACTCACCCACCAAACTGAGCCCACACACTCCAGGAAGGAAAGTCTGCCCGCATCGCGATGCGCATTGGTCCAACCGCTGTCGCGGCCCATCAAAACCTCAAAAACCGAGCGGCACTGAAAGGCCATCAAAACCGGAGCAAACACAGCAGAGCTGATCAATTCGACAACCCCACCAAGCACGCTTTTTCGCGATGAAGTGTTCTCACCTACGAAAACCTCCTTCATAACAACAAGCGCTTTGGGCAACACCAGCAAAGCAACAACGCCAAAGAGCAACGCTGCTCCCTCATATGCCGCTGTAATCGGGATATGACCAAGAACCGGGAGGTTGTTATGGAAGGTATAGGCCTCCAAAACAGGCAGGTCCACAGGCGCAACTAAGCTCGCCAAAAGAAACGCGGCCCATACAGGAGAGCTGAGATACGACATGATACCAAGGGCAAGGGAGAACCGGCCCCAAGGCTTTAACGCACGCGCGCCGATAACCCGCGAGTGCTGCAAGTTTCCCTGGCACCAACGCCGGTCACGCGCAGCATACCCCAAGATATTCTCCGGCGCAGCCTCGTAGGAGCCGGTGATGCGAGGGTCACACTCCACCTGCCAGCCAGCTCGTGCCAGAAGCACCGCTTCAACACTGTCATGGCTGAGAATATGACCGCTAAAGGCTCTGGTGTCATCCAACTCTGGCAAACCACAACTGGAAGCGAACGCGCGCGTCCGGATGATGGCATTGTGCCCCCAAAATGGCCCGCATTCACCCTGCATCGCTGCTAAACCAAAAGCAAATGCTCGCCCGAACATGCCTGATGCAAACATAATACTGCGGCCAAAATAGCTCTTCAGGCCCACCAGCATGGGGATGGTTTGTAGCAGCCCAAGGTTTGGCTCTGCTTCCATACGCCCGACCATATGTATGAGCGTATCTGCGCGCATCAAGCTGTCTGCATCAAGCACCACCATGTAACGATAAGCCCCGCCGCAACGCTGAACAAACTCAGCCACATTGCCCGCCTTACGACCCTGATTATCAGATCTAAGGCGGTAGAATATTTCTTGCTCTGGGTAGCGCTCGACCAACTTACACAGCAGCTCACGCTCTTGCGCTACTATTTTCTCGTCACGGCTGTCAGACAGGACATGCCAATGGAACAGGTGGGCGGCGTTTTTTTCGCGCAGATCATCCATCATGGCAGCAAGGCGGCCACACACTTCCACAGCATCTTCATGATAGATCGGCATGAGAATTGCGGTGCGGGCAGTTGGCAGTGTTTTGGGGTCTGTATCAAGCACAACAACAGAGCCGCTGTAGAGCAAACCAAGCAAAACTGTTGCACCGCCCCAAGAGAGCCAAAGCGTGCTGACAAACAACAGCACGATGCGAATGACCTCGTAAATATTGAGGTGATCGGCACTCAGCGCGGCGAAAAAAAGCCCGGTGAAACTGAGTGACAGCGCCATGCAGAAGACAAAGGCTGCGGCGCGGCGGTGCCCTACCCCCTCGCGAAACGGCTTATCCATACCTTACCGCTCCGAGAAAAGGGAGATGACTCTCTGCAAACGCGCCCGTTTGGCCGGAAGCGCAGGAGAAGTGCGGCCAAACTGCAAGCGTCGACGCAGCACCGTAAGCCAGCTTTCACCACCGCAAAGGTCCTGCTCCGGCATGGCAAGCGGTGCAAACGGACCACTGCTCAGCTCAAACTGCGTCATAGGTAAATCAGTTCTTACAGGTTTCATGAGCCCCACCCCCACTGGTAAAGCCATTCTTCAGAAACTGCTCTTTCGCCGTCGCTCAACTGAAGGCGCAGCTCAACGGGAACCTCTAGATTATCACGCGAAACATCCAAAAACACGCGGTAAACGCCCAGCTCATCAATGTAACGCACATCTGTAAAGGTCACTTCGCCGTTTAAAGCAGCGTTTTGAATAAATGGCTTAGCGCGCTCAAGCCGCTCACCATTCAATCCGCTTTCAGCAAACAAAGAAGCATCAAAGTCCACCACGAACTTACGCAGCAAAGCATTCTCGTCAGACGCAGAATGACCAGCTTTGCCAGAGCGCGTTTGCGAAACAGGCATCAACACCTGTTCAGAGCGTCCAACCTCATCGCCCCAATACATCTTGTAGTGGAACGAGCGCTCATCACCCGCTTTTACAGCTTCATTGGGAGACCAGAAGGCCACAATGTTATCATTGATTTCTTGATCTGTCGGAATCTCTGCAAGCACAATGGCACCGGCACCCCAGTCACCCAAAGGTTTGATCCATAGGCTCGGCCTTTTATCGTACCTTGCTTCAAGATCCTGATAATGCTTCAGATCTTCATCTCGCTGCATCAACCCAAAACCAGATGGAGATCGCGCTGCAATAAAGGAGAGCTGAAGATTGCTCGGGTTGGAGAGTGGCCGCCAGGACGTTTTTCCATTAGCAAAACGCAGTTTCAATCCGTCACTGTCATGAACTTCCGGTCTGAAATCATCAAACCCGACACGGTCATTTTCACCGTACAGATACATTGAGGTCAAAGGCGCAATACCAAGCCGTTCCACGTCGCTACGAAAGAACAAATGTGCAGTCACATCCACTTCTGTCTGCTGGCCCGGCTTGAAAGTAAACTGATACGCCCCTGTCACACTCGGGCTATCAAGCTCAGCCCAAACAGTGACTTTTTCAGCACCTTCAACCGGCTTACCAAGGTAAAACGCCGTGAAGTTTGGAAACTCCTCAGGCTTGCCACTTGCCGTATCAATTGCAAGCGCGCGTGCAGAAAGCCCATAAACATTTCCCGCACCAAGCGCGCGGAAGTAGCTGGCGCCAAGAAACGCGACAATCTCATCCATCTGCCCTTCCACATTCAGCGGGTTCAGCAGCCGGAAGCCAGCAACACCGGGGAAGGCAACATCACTAAGCGATGCGCTTAGCTCGGTATCATGGTAGTCAAAGTCAGCAGCCTGAAACAAAAAAGGCTCAGCTGCGCCCTCTTCCACCTCATAAATTTTCAAAGGGTTTTTGAACAACCACCCTGGATGAAACGCATGAACTCTGAAGTTCTCCGTATCCATCCATTTACTGCGGTCTCGCTTATAGCCAATTTTCCGATATCCATCGTACTCCAATGCGGCCAGCGCATCCGGCAGTTCTGCGGTTGGTTCTTCATAGGCTTCGCGCGCCTGTGCCTTCATTTTTGCAACAAGTGCGCCAAAGCTAAACTTCATCGAGAGCTGAGAGCTTTCACTTGCAACAACAGCTGAAGTAGAAGCGATAGCTCCAAACCCTACACCAGAGCATATAACGCCAAATACGGCGATATTGAAAAGAAAACGACTTCGTTGATTAAGCAACGAGATGCCCCCAAGGTTTCAAGTACAACAAAGTGCAGTGTTCGCACACACTGCGCAATTATAAGTTTTAACAGAGCCTAGTTCACTGACCAGACAAGTCTACATAACGCCTGATCACCTGAAGTTTATCGTAGCGTAATAAGGCGGAGATGTGGTCGTGGCTAGGCGGAGAGATGATGATTCACAGCCAATATTAACCCTGTGAAATATCTATAACCCCTTATAATCACTAAGATATTAGAGGTAGCCGCGTTTAGAGACACGATTTAGCCACGCACTAACCCCAAACCAGCCAAAAGCGATGTGCTCAGGACAGTTTTACGTTGTTTGTTTCTAGAAGGATCTACGGACAAACGAACAGCTGCAAACCCTAAAAATATACGGAGAGCAGATCATTCCCTAAAAGATCATAGGTATCATGCATAAGTGGAATGCATACGAAGCCTGGATCAAATACATAAAAAAATTATTGGATTTTGCTTGCCAGCACTGATCCAAAAATGAGGAATGTGAAGCAAGGCAGCGCACATCCAAGCTCAGCAAAAAATATAAGACGGTCAGCCCAAATAAAAAAGGCCCACCTGCTTTCGCGGTGGGCCTTCAAACTCTTTAAAGATCGCAGGTCAGACTACTCCAAACCGATCTTAGCCTTCAGCATGTCAGATACAGCCTGTGGGTTTGCTTTACCTTTGGAGGCTTTCATCACCTGGCCAACAAACCAGCCAAGCATGCCAGGCTTTTCTTTCGCTTGCTCTGCTTTTTCTGGGTTGCCTGCAAGGATCTCGTCGACGATACCCTCAATAGCACCAAGGTCAGTCACCTGCTTCATGCCACGCTCTTCAACGATCTGAGCAGGATCACCACCCTCACTCCAAACAATCTCAAAGAGATCCTTCGCGATTTTACCAGAGATTGTGCCCGCTTTGATGAGATCGATGATCGAACCAAGCTGCGCTGAAGAAATTGGGCTGGACGTAACATCCAGGCCTTCTTTATTCAGGCGGCCAAACGTATCGTTGATCACCCAATTTGCAGCCAGTTTTGCATCACGACCCTTCGCAACTTCCTCAAAGAAGTCACAGGAAACACGTTCAGCAACAAGAATGTCAGCGTCGTATGGCGTCAGGCCGAAATCTTTAATGTAACGTGCCTTCTTTTCATCAGGCAGTTCCGGCAGGGTTGCAGCCAGCTCATCAACCAGGTCCTGAGAAAACTCAAGCGGCAACAGATCTGGGTCTGGGAAGTAACGGTAATCATGCGCTTCTTCTTTGGAGCGCATGGAACGGGTCTCACCTTTAACGCTATCAAACAGGCGCGTTTCCTGATCGATCTCGCCGCCATCTTCCAAAACACCGATCTGGCGACGGGCTTCATATTCGATAGCCTGCCCAACAAAGCGGATGGAGTTGACGTTTTTAATTTCACAGCGAGTACCAAACTCACCGCCAGGCTTGCGAACAGAAACGTTCACGTCAGCGCGCATGGAACCCTGGTCCATGTTGCCATCACACGTACCAAGATAACGCAGGATAGTGCGCAGCTTGGTCAGGTAGGCCTTCGCTTCATCAGCACAGCGGATGTCTGGCTTGGAAACGATTTCCATCAAGGCAACGCCGGAGCGGTTCAGGTCTACAAACGACATGGTCGGGTGCTGATCATGCAAGGATTTACCAGCATCCTGCTCAAGGTGAAGGCGTTCCACACCCACTTCAACCTGCTCGCCACTCTTCATATCAAGATGAATAATGCCTTCGCCAACGATTGGCTGTTTGAACTGGGAAATCTGGTAGCCCTGAGGCAAATCCGGGTAGAAGTAGTTTTTGCGGTCAAAAACAGACTTCAGGTTGATCTCTGCTTTAAGACCAAGACCGGTTTTAATAGCCTGGCGGACACACTCTTCGTTGATAACAGGCAGCATGCCCGGCATCGCAGCATCAACCAAACTCACATTATTATTCGGATCGCTGCCAAAGCTGGTGGAAGCGCCAGAGAAAAGCTTGGATTGGGAGGTCACTTGAGCGTGAACTTCCATGCCAATTACAATTTCCCAGTCGCCCGTTGCGCCCTTGATGAATTTCTTCGGATCCGGCGTGCGCGTATCGACAAGCAGCGTCATGCGATCAATATCCTGTGTTCGTATAGGTCTCCTGCCAAATTAATTGCACATGCAAAAAACCAAGCAATAAAGACCACCTTAATTCTCAATGGTGTTGGGTAGCCCCTCATCTGCGTGAAGGCAAGCCATTCTTAGCGCGTTTTTCCGCCAACCAGCCTAAATTTCGGGGAGAAGCTTGAAGAAACACAAATCCGCTCGTTAATTGAGCACACTGAACACAAAACGAGCTGGATCTGAGCTAACGAATTATCGATTACGCTCGCGTCGTTTAGCGCCAATCTTCATAGCAATAGCACTTACAACGATGCCTGTTGCAAAGCGAAATGGGAACAGAGCCAAAGGACCGACCTCAGGATTCCATGGCATCGGAATACCAATAAGTTTCAAGCCACCTTCCAAAAACAGGCTCAAGGCAGCAGCTGCAAAACCGGCAATAAAGATTTTAGCCTTCTGGTTTGCATAATACCCCATGTAAGCAGCAATGAGGATTGCAAACGGGTTCAGCAAACCCGACCCTAAAAGAATTACAGAAATATCGTCAGTCATTCGTCCGCCCTGTGCTGGGTCCCAGCATTATCGAGATTTCGCCACGAGCTCCAATCCGTCTCAATCTGAGCTCTACGCCCAACCAAGTAGATCCTACAGAACACAATAACAAGGCGGTTAAGGCCTGCTCTACGTATTTTTGCGAAAGAAGCGTAACCGAGGGTGCATCAAAAACACGCGGCACTGTTGCACACTTGCTATAGCCGCCTGCGGAAAAGAACGATATAAAGCCCCTCACTATTTGAATGGAGTTTTTATGCCAGCTCAACAAGAGACCCGGTAGAGCCCTGTCAACGATAGACAGGGCATGCACAATTTAAACATCCTGACTGACTGCATGGGCAGGCAGACGGGAAACGTGCATCTATAAAACTCAAAGAAATCAATGGATATTTCAAAAGCTGAACAGCGCATTTTACATGTGCTGGCGCAAGGCGGCTGCATTGAGTTGCGCCGTGACGAAGATGGTACCCTGGAAGAAATGAATTGCGTCACCCGCGATGGGTGGTACTACGCCGGTCTTTCTGAATTTATTTTCAGAAAACTGAAATACCGACGCATGATCTCCTCCAAAGGAGGTCGACCTTACCGCATCACCAAGCTGGGCCTTACACGCGTTCGAAGCCAGCTCGACAATCGCTAAAAAATAAGACCCCGCAGCCAATAATGGCTGCGGGTCAGCTCAAACCGCCTAACCAATTAGCTTCAATAAAAATGTACCAGCTTGAACGGAAGTGCGCGGTTAACACTACTAACTTCTCATCTGTTTCAAAACAGCAGCCACAATTGCCTCAGGTCTATCTTCCTGAACCAGATGGCCTGCACGAGCAATTGGAATACAAGCCCGGTTTGAAAGGATACCCGCTAAAACCTCACCCCTCTCAATGGGAATCCAGTCATCGCGCTCCCCCCAAAGCACCGTAACCGGGCACTCTATTCGATCATATAGTGCTTGAACTTCATCCGTATATTTTTGATCCATCTGAGCAATTTGCCGGTAAAATGCCGCCTGACCAACAGGACCTCTCCACGGCGAGCAATATATTTCAAGTGCTTCCTCAGAGAGCTTAGTATAAGCGGCAGTTTGCAGATAAGCACGCAGCATTGCTTGGTGCATATATTCGGGCATCCCTGAGAATGCCGCTGCATGAGCGCGTGCATGCTGAACCAGCGCAGAACCCCACGGAGCAAGAGCAACAACATCAAAAATCGTCAACGAATTATATCGCAACCCATCCAGATAATAGGCTCGCAATGCTGTAGCACCACCAAAGTCATGAGCCAGCACATCAGGACGCTCAAGCCCCCACTCCTGAACAAGTGCAGCCAAAACCCTATTTTGGATACCAAGAGAAACATCTTGCCCCTCCCGCATCTCGGATTGCCCATAGCCCACCAGGTCGAAATAATAGATGGTTCTTTGATCCGCCAGATGTGGAATAATTCTACGCCAAACCTGCGAAGAAAAAGGCGTGCCATGAATGGCGACCAGCGCAGGACCATCGCCAATCTTGCCCCAGCGCACAGCATTGCCGTTGATAAATGATGTATTTGTAAGTTCCAGCATTGCAAATCTCACATTGACTTTTAGCTAAATGACTATATGAATAAACACATGGATAGATCAATACAAATTAAGGCCATTTCCAGCGATCCCCGCCTTACAGTCTTAAGACTTCTAAAAGACCCGCAAAAGAACTTTGGGCATCAGCAGTCTGCCGATCCAGCTGAATTTGGCGTCTGCATGACGTTAATCGCACATGCATTGGAGATTGCTCAGCCTACAGCCAGCAGACATTTGGACATCTTAAAACAGGCTGGCTTTATAACGGCACGAAGACACCTCAAGTGGTCCTATTGCAAGCGTAATGAAGCTGAAATTATGGAGTTCCTGAGCTGGCTGGGAGACGAGATCTCCCCGCACGCATAGACTGGTTACGCCCTCCAAAGCACTGAAGTTAATTCCTCAACAATTCGCGCTCATTTACAACGTAACGCACCGGCTGCATCATACCCACGGCCAGGTGCCAGATATTATGACAATGGAAAGCCCACATACCCGGGTTATTTGCCAAGAACTCAATGGTCACCGTCTGACGTTTGGGCACCCAAACCGTATCCATGACAGGCGCATTCCTATCATCAGGACCACCCAAAACCCTGAATGTGTGACCATGAAGATGCATCGGATGCGCCATTTCTGTGCGGTTGATCATACGCAGCTGCACCACATCTCCGCGCCGCACATCCAGATAGGTCTTTTCTGGATCAGGTCCTGCAAACTCCTCCGGCCAGTAATGATCATTCATCATCCACTCATAGGCTCGCATATCACCAGATAAGAGCACGTCATAAATCTGCCCCACCTTCCGGCCAAAGCCAGAGGGCTCAAAGGAGGTTAGGCTCCTGAAATCAACCGTCGCACCTTCAAATTTTGCCCGATCTTTGTTCACTGCAGCTTTTACATCTTCAGTATGGATCACCCCTAAACACTGTTTATTGTCTCCAAGGGCTGCTGCATGAATAGTATAACTTCCGCTCTCCGGCACATCCACCAGCACATCATAGCGCGCTGAGGTTGGTACAATCACCGCTCCCCCCTCAATTGGCTTCATGCGGTTTCCATCCACCTCAATGACGGTGAATTTCAAGCCATCAATGCCGATCTTGAAAAAGGTGCTGCCGGAGGAGTTGATAAGACGAAGGCGAAGACGCGCCCCTTTCTTGACCTTGAGCGTCCAGGGGTCGGAGTTTGGGTTACCGTTCAACGTGTAGCCTACATTGAGCACATCAATATCAAAGGTCTCACCCTTGGTAATCTCATAGGCCTCCTTAACCTTTGGCCTGGCCTTACCAGCCCTCAGGTCCTCGATAGTCTCCTTAGGCTCTGCCGGAGGTATATCGCAGAACATCAGCACTTCATCATGATCATAGGAATATGGATTAATACGCGCATCAATAATAAGCGACCCCAAAAGGCCGTACTGCTCCTGCGCTCCAAGATGTGAGTGGTAGTAGTAACTACCTGATTGAACCAGCGGAAACTCATAGTACTGTGATGTGCCCGCTGCAATGGGCAACTGCGCAATTTCAGGCACGCCATCCAACAAGGAGGGCAACAACAAACCATGCCAGTGAATACAGGTCGACTCTCTCATACGGTTATTGATTAGAACACGGAACATATCGCCTTGCGTGTAGCGAATTGGTGTCCCCGGCCATGTGCCGCCCACAAGCAGCCCTCGCAGGTCGACCCCATATTCTGAATAGGTATTTTCATCCACATCCAAGGTAAAGTCAGGCTTGCTTACACCCGCATCCAGAAGCGATTTAGCACAAGCTGACGGCTCAGGTGGCGTGGCCGAACCTGACGCACTTTTGGGCTGGTTAGCTTCAGCACTCCCTGGAATGAGCGCAACAGCACCTGCAGCAAGTGTGCCGCTGGTGCTGGTTTTCACAAAATCTCTACGGCTAAGCTTCATGGGTACACCTGCGCCTTTGGCAAGCCAGTGCTACACACCCTGCTTAGGCTCTCAAACCAGACTGCCTGACACACACAAGCAGCCAAAGCTATAACCCTGACACGAATGAGCGAGCACAACTCAAGTTGGGAGCACGTAAAAAGGCACCTGCTCTCCTGCGAATTGAGAGAGCAGTTTAGGTCGGAAACGCCTATATTTCCCTAGTATCTTCGGAAGGATTATAAGAAACGGATCATGCACCAATCAAACGATCAGCGCCCATAGAACCCAGAGCAAGAGAACTTGTAAGACCCGGGCTTTCAATACCCATATAAGCCACAAGCCCTGGCACACCGTGGGTTTCTTCACCCCAAATGGCAAAGTCAGCAGCCTCAGCACCTGCAGGAACCAGTTTTGGACGAATGCCGGAATAATCAGCCTGCAAGCTACCATCGACCAAATCAGGGTAGTATTTACGGATCTGCGCATAAAACTGCTCGACCCGCGCCTCGTTTACTTCGTAGTCAATCTCATCGATCCACTCCACATCCGGCCCAAAGCGCGCCTGGGTGCCCATATCCAATGTCAGATGAACACCAAGTCCGCCTGGTACTGGAACCGGGTAAATCAGGTGTGAGAACGGAGCATCACCTGGAAGGCTGAAATAGTTGCCTTTTGCGTAGTAAAGCTTCGGAACAGCGCAAGACATATGCCCTGCCAACTTGCTAAGCATTTTGTTGGAGTGCAGACCTGCCGCAATCACCAGCTCATGACAGGTAATCGCATAACCATCCTTCATAACAACGGTAAACCCATCGCCCTTAAAGTTCTTGGCAACGAATGCATCGTGCTCATCATCATCAAGGTGCTGGTCAGCTGCCTCAAGGTCTTCTTCTACCAAAATGTCAGCGCCCATCAGTTCGCTTGGGCGCATTCCGGTTTCAATCTGCGTCACCTTTGTCCCAACAACAACAAGTCCGCCATGTGCCTCTAGTCCACCTTGAAGCGCCATCATGTAGCTGTGACTATCCACAATGCCTGTGGAGGGAGAAAACAGGGCACCCTTACACGCAAGATTGGGCTCAAACCCTTGTGCTTGCGCCTCATTCAGCACCAACAGATCTTCTACACCATTGGCATTTGCACGCGCGCGAATACCATCCAGCATTGAAACCTGACTATCTTCGGTTGCAACAATCAACTTGCCAACACGCTTGTAAGGCACGCCGAATTCCTCACAAAAGGAATAAAGCATCTCTTTACCCTGCACGCAGGCTTTTGATTTTAATGAGTTTTTCGGGTAGTAAATCCCAGCATGGACAACCTCTGAGTTGCGAGCGCTGATTTCAGAGCCGATGATTTCGTGCTGTTCAAGCACAATAACTTCTCGTCCCCTGCGCGCCAGCTCATAAGCCGCGCTCAATCCCACAACCCCTGCACCGATTACGATGCACTCAACGTCTGCCATGCTATTCCTGTTTGCTCTCTTATTGCTGGGAGACAAACCCATAACACATTACGCAGAAATCTAAACAATATACCCACAGCCTTTCCCGCATTAATCCCCAAGGCAAATGTGTACATTTCACGTCTCTATGTCTTGAAATCGCAAAACACCCCACATCTAGTAAACACCTAATATATAACTGCGCAGATACATCAGAAATTAGCAACAAGCATCGATTGAACGCTTATTTTTGGTGCGAGCATAAAGCCAGGAATGCGCGTACAGCGCACGCCCAACAACCCGCGCAATACAACACTCTTAGAAGGCAACCAGAAGTTTTCCACTTAGCCGCCATTTCGCCAAATAACAGGCCATGCACAGCAGGCCAAGCCTGTGACGTCACACAAAAAAGCGCGGCAAAGAAACTCTGCCGCGCCCTGTTTCATACTTAATAGGTAAAGAGCGTTACTTGCTCGCCTTCAGCCATTCAAACCGCAATCCTTTGGCAGTGCGATCTGAAAATCCCTTCCAATAGGTATGCTCGGAGGAAAAGCTACCGTCCTCTTCTTTTGACCACACACCATTGTTGGAGGATGCAACCAAGTCCAGATAACCGGCTTTATCTTCCTCCCCCTTAATATAATGGCCCATCCATGCGGTTACGAAGTGTTGAGCGACATTGTTCATACGCACACTGTCCCAAACCGCATCAATGTAGTGTTCGCTCACGTTAAAACCAATGTCATCATCATACTTGTAAGACTCTACAGGCGCTGGCATCGGCGCTCCGGCATTATGGTTGGCATGCTCATATGTCAGCAGTGCACGATCGACAGAAGAAGCTTCCTCCCAGATTTTGCGAACACCATCTTCATATCCAGACACGTCATCTTGCGAGCCAGCAACAAACAGCATCGGGATCTGCACACCTTTCAGCCCATCGGCATCCCAAAAATCACGGGCACGACCCCAAGGTGCAAACGCGACAGCAGTTTTAATGCGCGGATCGATAAGGGCGCCATGGCTTTCACTGCCAGCAAGATGAACGCCTAACGTACCATGCGGCGCGCCCCAGCTTAGGTCCACCGCCTGCTGCGTCACACCTCCGCCAGCGGTAATCACCGCACCATAGCCACCCATGGAATAGCCGACCAAACCAGTTGAGCTGGTATCAACCTGCCCCGTCAAAAAGAAGTCATCATCCTTGGAAAGACGCTCAATCTCATTGAGCACAAACACCTGGTCCAGTGAACGGTTCACCAAGGTGGACCCGAAGGCCGCTTTATCCCTATAAGTGCTGTCTTTGTGATCGATAGAAGCAACCACATACCCCATAGAGGCCAGATTTTCGGCCAGGTGTGCAAGCAAGTAGCGGTTACCTGGATATCCGTGACTAATCAAAACAAGCGGGTAAGCTCCACCAGCAGGTACAGCATCACGATGAGCCTTACCCTCCAGCTCTACCTGCGTTTTCCCGTCACGCAAATAGGTTTGCAAAGTTGTACTGCCTTGACTATCAGCCTGCGCAGGATACCAGAACTCCACAGTGAGTGGGCGATCATAGCGAGGCAGTTCCAAGGGCTTGGTCGCGCCAGGATCTAACGCAAGAATTTCTACCTGATTTGCGTGAGTAAACTCTAAAGTACGCACCCCAATTGTATGCTCGCCATAGGCAGCCAGCTCAGGGGCATCTGGACGCTGTCCGTCAATTCTATTGTCCGCGACCGCACCCACAGGCAAAGCCCCAATCAAAGCCGTAAGGCACACAACTTTTTGTAAAGACGTCATCAGTCTCCCCTCCCAATCAATAGCCTATTACGTATTATTACTGATCTCTATCATACGAAACAAGCGTGGAGCGGACCATGTTGAGTACTATCCAACCATCAAAGCGTATTCTTTTTTTGAGGCAATTTGTTAACGATAATCTACATTTCATTGCACCAACTTAATCATTGCGCCTACCACACAAAAAAAGACCTCTCAAAAAGCAAGGCCCAAGTCTTAGGGACCTTGCGTAATTTGAGTTGTGTAGCCCTTGGCTATTCATGATCAAGCAACAGCATGCGCTTTCGAACTCACAAGATGAGCGCCCTTCGCAACAATCTCATCCCGGCATTTTAACCAGGCCTTTTGATTGATAGAAAGCAATGCATCCTGCTCCAGATCGACCACATACCCACGCCTTAAAGCCCCAAGAGCGGTACTCTTCACACAGTAACAGCCATCCAGACCAGTAAGCCTCAGGCGGCCCACTTTGTGGATCTTCAAAAAAGCCCCCAGCGCTGGGTTCGAAAAAGCATCTCCCACATGTTTGATGAACTCAGCATCTGCCTCAAACGCAAGCCGCGGATCTAATCCCAGTCCATCAGATTTTCTCGTTCCAAGACCCTCGCCCAAAAGGGTCATAACGCTATTTGCAAAAGCGCCTTTAAAAATCTGACGAATAACAATCACAGGCTGCCCTTGCCTTCGGGCATCCTCTACCAGCCCATTAATGCGCACAAGCCTGTCTTCTACATAGCCCTCAGGCCACTGCCGTTTTGGGGTGCTCTTGGTAAAATCATCCTGCACATCAATCACCAGCAGCGCCGTTTTATTTTGGCTATTGCGTTCAACTGCCCCACGCCTGACCTGCGCCCGCACACGCAGCCGCCGCAAAACACTATATCCAAGACCAACCAGCAAAAGCAGCGCCACACCAAACCAAATTTCCATAGGATTCTCCCAATCACCCCTGAGCCATTGCAGAAAATCGGGCAAGTAAAGCCCGCTGCACTTTAAGGTGCGCTCGCACCTCTTCTTCGCTCAGGCTTTGTAGCAAGTCTTCAAGAACAGAAACCTCAGCCTCCCGGATCGCTTCGATCGCATCGCGCCCCTTCTGCGTCAGCACGTAGTAGTGAGAACGCATATGAGCGGGATTTTCCCGGCTTTCCAAAAACCCGGCAGTTTTGCAGCTTGCCAGAACACGGGCCACAAACTGGCGCTTCAAATCCAGCCGCACCGTGATAGCGGGCGCCGTCAACGCCCCCTCACTATTAAGCAGGGTCTCCAGGACCGCCCTTTCCCCCACGCTCACACCAAACGTTTGCGAGGTCACATCAACCGCATTGGTGATATGGCGCAACAATGGCCGCGTAATTTGAATTCCCTCATAAAGCATATCCGCCAATGAGGCCTCAGCAGGCTTCTCTTTCTCTTCCATAAACAAGATCAAAACAGTTGCCATCGATTCTGTCAACTCAGTTGACAAGAAAATAACAATCACTCCGTACACGCACAACCAAACACAAAAAGGCCCCGGATCTCTCCGAGGCCTTTCTCATTTCATAGCAGCAAGCGCTGAGGCTTATTTGCTCCACCAATTGGTGGAAGGCTCAAAGCGGCCAGCAGCTTGCTCGATCACATCACCAAGCTGGAACAGTGTACCTTCATCAAACGGCTTACCAATCAGCTGAAGGCCAAGTGGAAGACCATCTTTATTGACACCAGCTGGGATGGAGATGCCCGGTACGCCTGCCATGTTCGCAGTCACTGTGAACACGTCGTTTAGGTACATGGTCACCGGGTCAGTGATCTCACCTGGTGCGAAGGCGGCATCTGGCGTGGTTGGGGTCAAGATTGCATCAATGCCGTCTGCCCAAACAGTGTCAAAGTCCCGCTTGATCAGGGTCCGAACTTTCTGCGCTTTCAGGTAATACGCATCGTAGTAACCAGCGGACAGAACGTATGTACCGATCATCACACGGCGCTTCACTTCGTCGCCAAAGCCAGCAGCACGGGTGTTTTCATACATTTCAACAATGTCATTGCCCGGTACGCGCAGGCCGTAACGAACACCGTCATAACGAGCAAGGTTGGAAGACGCTTCAGCTGGAGCCACAATGTAGTAGGCAGGCAAAGCATACTTGGTGTGCGGCAGAGAAATCTCAACGATTTCAGCGCCAGCATCTTTCAGCCATGCAATACCTTGCTGCCACAGCTCTTCAATAACAGCCGGTGTGCCATCCATGCGGTACTCGCGAGGAATACCGATCTTCATGCCCTTGATAGACTTACCGATAAAGCTCTCGTAATCTGGCACAGGCGCATCAACAGATGTTGTGTCTTTTGCATCAACTGACGCCATAGACTTCAGCAGGATCGCGTTATCGCGAACTGTGCGGCCAATCGGACCTGCCTGATCAAGGGAGGATGCAAACGCCACCATGCCCCAGCGGGAACAACGGCCATAGGTTGGCTTAGTGCCTACAGTACCTGTCAGCGCAGCAGGCTGACGGATAGAACCACCAGTATCCGAAGCCGTTGCAGCAGCACACAAATGCGCAGCAACAGCAGAAGCGGAGCCACCAGAAGAACCACCAGGAACCAATGCTGTGTCGCTGCCGTTACGGCGCCATGGGTTCACAACGTTGCCGTAAAAAGACGTCTCGTTGGAAGAGCCCATCGCAAACTCATCCATGTTGAGCTTGCCAAGCATCACAGCGCCATCGTCAAACAGGTTCTGCGTAACGGTGGATTCATATTCTGGCTTAAAGCCATCCAGAATGTGAGAACAGGCCTGTGTGTGCACACCCTTGGTCGCGTAAAGATCTTTAATGCCCAGCGGAATACCTTCCAGCGGACGCGCTTCACCAGCAGCGATTTTCGCATCAGAGGCTTTCGCCTGCTCACGGGCAATATCGCCAGTTACAGCAACATAGGCATTGAGTGCTTCATTGCCAGCCTCAATCGCACCAAGGTAGCTCTCGGTCAGTTCACTTGCAGTAAATTCGCGGGCAGCAAGTTTATCACGCGCCTCAGCGATCGTCAGTTTGGTAAGATCAGTCACTTAAGTAATCCTTGAAAAGGGATAGGGTCAGGCTTCGCGCGGCGCTTATTCAACAACCTTAGGCACGGTGAAGAAGTTGTCTTCATGCACAGGCGCGTTGGACACAATTTTGTCCGCGTAACCACCATCACTCTGGTCATCAATACGTTTCTTCATGAACTGCTCAACAACAGAGGTCATTGGCTCAACGCCATCAATGTTGACCTCATCAAGCTGCTCAACAAACCCAAGGATTACGTTCAGCTCACCGGTCATGGTTTCAGCCTGTTCCTGCGAAACCTTGATGCGGGCAAGCCCGGCAACACGCTTCACCGTGTTCAGATCTACCGACATTTTATTCTCCACTTGAAGCTCTGCCCGTACAATCAAAGCACAGAGCGACCAAAAAACTCTGCATCGGAATATACGAATAAAAACGGCAGAACAATCACCGTCCTGCCGTTCATCCCTCTTATTCTTATATTTACGGTACCAATTAGGACCGTTTATTGAACCACAAGCCCAGATCTTCGCCCCAAAAAGCTTTCCACGACCAACCAAAGCGCAAGGCCCAGCAAGAGCGGCAAAGCTACAAGAGACAGCCAGGCCCACCCAACAGTGCTGAACAAAATGCCTGTCGAAAGCGCACAAACAGCTGACACCAGCGCCACCACCGCATCATTTGCACCTTGCGCCATGGGCGCATCACCTACAGAAACCACTTCCACCAGTCGCGATGAGGCCCCAATGAACCCGAAGTTCCAGCCGATACCCAGCAAAACAAGCGCCACATAAAACGCCCAAAGCTCAACGCTGAGCGCTCCAACCACACCGGCACCCGCAAGCATCAGCAACCCCAGCACCATAACCGCAGTTGCACCGACCCGATTGATGATGAAACCCGTCACAAAACTAGGCCCGAACATGGCAACCAAATGCCAGCGGATCACATCACTGGATTGCAAAATGGAAAACCCACAAAACTCCATTGCCAATGGTGTCGGAGACATCTGCATGGTCATAAAACCGAAGGAAAGCCCGCCACATGCCGTTGCGCCCCACACAACCGGGCGCCGCAGCACCCTAAGGGACGTCAACAACCCCGCGCTTTTCCCAGTACTTGCAGCACTTGGAAGCTGCAACCCAAACACAGGGAGCGCGCCAACAACGGCAATCCCTGCAAGCGCTAGGTAACTCCCCACAAATGGAATCACACCGCCAACATCTTTAACAACGCCCACAAGAGAAGGCCCGACAAAGGCTGAAAGTAACCCCATGGACATACTCAGCGAGATCGCCATAGGTTTCCATTTAGGGCTAGCACTATCGGAAGCTGCAAACCGCATAAACGAGTAGGCAGCAGCGGCGATACCAAGCAGAACATGCCCTGCAAGCAACACACTAAACAGATCAAAAACAAGCGCATAAACGCACAGCAATGCACCAACAATGCTCAAGCCCACACCCAGCAAAATACCACTCTTGCGCCCATACCGCCCCATAAACAATGAAATAGGAGCCGCAAACAGAAAGTTGCCAAACATCTGCAACGCCAGCGGGACCGTTGCCATCGCTGGATGTGGTGCCAGATACGAACCAGCCAACGCACTGGTTGCGATCAAAATAGGCATTTGCATTGATAAGACCGCAGTCGCCACCAAAATAAGCGGGAAGTTGCGAGCCTTGTGGTGTGTCTGCGCCATCACGGCCTCTGAAAACCCCATAACCGTTCCTCAAATTCACTTTGACTGCAACCACCATACGCCCTAGGACTAATGGCAGTTAGGTCATTAAAGCTTCAGATCATGCCAAACACATACACCCACAAGATACGCTGCATAGATGCAATTGTTTATGACGGTATCAACCTTCTGGATTTAGCTGGCCCCATGCAGGCGTTCTGGACAGCAGGTACCTATCGTCCAGGATATCAGTTCAGGGTCCTATCCGCGGACGGGAAGCCAGTTGAAACCCAGCCCGGCATCAAAGTGGCTGTTGATGGTGAATTGGCGCAGTGGAACAAAGAGGCTGACCTTCTCATACCTGGAGGCATGGTTGATCAGGAAATAAGCGCTGGCACCTTCACGCCTCTCCTCAAAGAAGCAGCCTTGCGTAAATCAGATACCCGTATCATCTCAATCTGCTCTGGTGCGCTCATTCTAGCACAAGCTGGCATTTTGGACGGCAAACAAGCCAGTACACACTGGAGCCGGGCCTCAATGGCGCAAGCCTCCTATCCGGGCGTAGATTGGGAAATCAATAAACTGTTCGTCCAATCCGGCAACATCTACACCTCCGCAGGCGTCACCGCTGGTATTGATTTGGCACTGCATCTCATTGAGAGCGATCTAGGCTCAGCAGTTTCACTCAAAACAGCGCAGGAACTGGTGGTTTATCTACGCCGCAATGGAGGGCAAGCGCAGTTTTCCGCTGCCCTGTCTCTGCAAGCTGCCGGTCAGTCTAACATTGCAAAACTATCAGAACTCATTTTGTCCCAGCCCGCAGCAAACTGGACGATTGAGAAGATGGCTCAATCCTCTGGTGTATCAACACGCACATTACACCGCCGGCTTAAAGAAGACATTGGCACCACGCCCGCGCTCTTTGTAGAGAATCTGCGATTGGATATTGCAAGATCTGCTCTGCTGAAACAAACCTCAATAAAGCAAGCAGCTCACCTTTCCGGCTTTGGGCACATTCAAAACCTGCGCCGTGCTTTTCAACGAAACTTCGGCATCACACCCACTGAGTATGTTGAGAGGTTTTCATGATAACGCCCACTCATCGCTGCAAAGCGTTGTCCTCTTATGTCTAAGCAAAACACACCAAGGGGCCGCCCGCAAAACAAGGAGCTGACACGTCAGGTTCTGTCCCAAACCCTCATAGCGCTTGCCAATAAGGGCTATAACGGCACCTCAACCCAGCTCATTGCGGAAACTACAAACACATCCAAACAGGCACTTTATCGGCGCTGGCCTAGCAAGGCAGCGCTGGCAACAGATGCCCTGCGCAATGGGTTCCGTCTGGTGCCTCCAACCTATCCCGGCATCTCATCCTTTCAAAATGATTTGCAAGAGGCCATCACAAACATCTTGACCGCTCTTCATGATACGCCATTAGGAAATGCATGGCTTGCTCTGCTCTCTGAGCCAGCATTGGCCGAAGAGCTCGCACTCATCGAAGGCGAGCAGCGCACACACCTAAGGCAAATCTTTGTCTATTGGAACTCTACCAGTATGATGGAGACAAGCATCGACCAGCTCATGGGCTTTTTGTTCTTCACCACTCTCATACGCAGAAGAAAACCATCAAGCGAAGAGATCTCGTCTATCCTGCAAGGCATCGCACAGCGTTCCTGACCCTAAAAGCAAGCCCGCTCCGCGCGTTCCAAAGGCTGCAAAATCATAGCTTTCGGCGCGTGTTTGAGGCGTGTTTTAGTAAGTCACAACCAAGTCGCAAAACGGTGAAGAAGCGTTATTGGTCATAATTTGAAGCATCCCGCATAGTGTTTTCACACATAGTTAAAAACCAATGACTGAACCTAACCCTCAAGTAAATGGAACAGGCCAGACTTGTTCCTGGATGAAAGCCGGCAGGAGTAGCCCATGACGTTAAAATCCTCAGCTCTCGCAATTGGGCTTGCACTATCAGTACTTATAGTTGCGCCAATAACAGCAATTGCAGATGACATTACCAATTTTGTTGAAGACGGCTATGCGATCAAAGGAACTGATCCGGTTGCCTACTTCGTCGACGGAAAACCGGTACCTGGCAAGAAGGAATATTCAACACAATATCAGGGTGTAACCTGGCTGTTCTCTTCAGCAGAAAACCGCGACAAATTTCAACAAGACCCAGCTAAGTACGCACCTCAATACGGCGGTTGGTGCGCAACTGGTGTGAGTTTTGGGCTAAAAATCCCGATCCAACCAGAGCAATGGAAGATCGTTGACGGCAAACTTTACCTGAACGCACATGCAGGTGCCCAGCGTCATTTCCTAAAAGACCCTGAGGCCTCCATTACCAGAGCAAATGAAAACTGGCCCGACATAAAACACAAGCCAGAAGAAGACCTCTAAGAAAACAAAAGCAGGCTACCCTTTAAGGCAATAGGGCCTCGGCAACGGCCGGGGCCTTTTTGCGCGGCGCAAAATCACTGCCTCAAGGAGCAGGTTGAATGCTCTTTACCTCAACCGTCTCACCAGGCTTAAGTGTTGCAACTCGGAATGCATCGTCTCCCATCAACTCAACGAATTCGTCTGCACTTTGTGCCAATTGCGGGAACGTTGCGTAATGACATGGAATAATGGTCTGAAAATCAAAAAAGCGTTCACATGCCATAGAAGCAGTGCGCGCTCCCATGGTGAACCGGTCACCAATTGGCACAATGCCGATTTGGGGCTGGTATATTTCGTTGATCAACTCCATGTCGGAGAAGATATCGGTATCCCCCATGTGTAGCAGAGTTGGTTCGCCTTCAGCCATCACAACAAGGCCCGCCGGATTTCCCAGATAAATATCGGCAATGCTGCCTGGAGTATCGCAGGAACAAGCGGAACTATGGACTGCGTTGGTCAAGGCCACACCGAATGCGCCCATATCTACACAGCCACCATGGTTCATGGGGTTAATATTCTCCACCCCCTTATCCTGTGCCCACATACAAATTTCCCAGTTGGCAGTCAGCGTTGCTCCGGTCTCTTTCAAGATATGGATCGCATCGCCCACATGGTCATTATGGCCGTGGGACAGAAGCACATGGTCAACGCCCTTACTCACCTCTTCAATACTCAACCCTTCAGGGAAAGTCGGGTTATCCGTCAAAAACGGGTCGATGAGAAGGGTTGCCCCGGGGATGTGCACTTTGAACGCAGAATGGCCAAAAAACTGTAACTCCATACGACTACCCCCACATCGGAGCCCTTCGAAAGGCACCCTCAAGATACTTGAAATATCAATTTATCATAGTAAGGATTTAGTTACACAACCCTTTAAATCAAAGAAGTAGATAAGGGCCAACCTAAAAATCTCACAGTACTTTCCAATCAATTTCAGGCAGCCCGCACTCTTTGAGGTAGCTGTTGGTCTTCGAAAAGGGCGCAGAGCCAAAGAAGCCGCGCCTTGCTGATAAGGGGGAAGGATGCACGCTCCTCAACACCAGATGCTTTTGCTCGTCAATCAGTGCAATCTTGTTTTGCGCATGAGCCCCCCAAAGGATGAAGACAAGGTTTTCTCTGCGTTCAGAAAGCCCTTTGATTGCAGCATCAGTAAATTGCGCCCATCCCTTTTTGGAATGCGAGCCAGCTTTAGCCGCTTCCACGCTCAAAGAGGTATTAAGCAACAAGACCCCTTGCTCAGCCCAATGCGTCAGACAACCATGCAAAGCTGGCTCAATGCCAAGGTCGCTCTCCAGCTCCTTGTAGATATTGCGCAGCGAGGGCGGCAGCTTCACCCCTTTACGCACAGAAAATGAAAGGCCATGCGCTTGCCCTTCACCGTGATACGGATCTTGCCCAAGAATGACCACCCGCACATCCTTCAGCGGCGCAGCATTAAACGCAGCATAAATATCCGTCTCCGGTGGGTAAACGACTTTCCCATCCGCAGCCTCCGCCTCCAAAAACGCCTGAAGCTTCTGGAAGTATGGCTCGCTCATCTGGGGAGCAAGCACGCTCTGCCATCCCTCTTCAAACTGTACCTGCACCACACATATCCTTATCCATTTATGACTTTGCTATATGACCCTTATCAGAACCCTAGCCGCAGAGTTTAACAGCATGCGCCATGTCCCCGACAAAAGTTTAGATTATCTGCTTGGCCTCAACCACCAGCCGTGTTAACTCGCCGCCATGGCTAACCATCCAACACTTTCTCTCGAAGATTTCTGCGACTCGCTTTATGACGATGACCGCCTGATCGGCATCGACCTTGGAAGCAAGACAATCGGCCTGGCTCTGACAGACACAGGGCGCCAGATTGCCTCTCCGTTTGAGACCATAAAACGAGCAAAATTCACGCAGGATGCGGATCGCCTGCTGGAGATCTGCCGCGAACATGGCGTCTATGGCCTCGTGATCGGCTTGCCGTTGAATATGGATGGCAGCGAAGGGCCACGTTGCCAGTCAACACACGCTTTTGTGCGCAACTTGAGCAAAAAAACCGAAATCCCAATGACGTATTGGGATGAGAGGCTTTCAACCGCAGCGGTTACGCGCACTCTGATAGAGGCTGACCGGTCCCGCGCACGCCGCGCAGAGCTTGTTGACAAGATGGCAGCCTCGTATATCCTTCAAGGCTTTCTTGATCGCGTCAATTATGGCGGCGTAGCCTTCGAGTAATGGCATCAGCAACAGCCGCATTAATACTTGAGAAAATCTGAGAGACCGCATTCTTTACGCATGAACTCTTTTCAGGCTACGTAAATAGACTGACACCCCACCAAGGTTCAGTCTACCTTCTTACCAGATGCCAGACACAAAAAATGTCGGCACATAGCCTCAAAAAAGTACACGCATGTTTTCAGCCCTGTCGGCCATATTTTCTGTCTTGCTCCTCACAGCCACTGGCTGGTTCTTACATCACCGCAACATCATCCCCACAGAACGCTGGCGGGGAATGGAAGACCTAGCCTACTGGGTGCTGTTTCCTGCAATCATTTTGATCAATGTGGGAACATCAGAATTTTCCGCAATGCCGGTGATGGAAATCGCAATAGCAGTACTTGGAACCTTCATCTCTTTGGCAGTTCTTTGCCTTCTCCTGTCCCCTTTCCTGAAACACCGATTTGCCATCTCCGGTCCACGCTTCACCTCAATTTTCCAGGGTACGGTACGCTGGAACGTCTTCATCGCCATGGCCATCGCGGCCAACAGCCTGGGCGAGGAAGGCGTCGCGCTCATCGCTATCATCATGGCAATCCTGATACCAGCAGCCAACCTGCTGTGTGTGACAGTACTTGCAATTTATGTGGGAGGGTCCCTACCAACGCCCTTAGCCTTGTCAAAGGAGCTTTTGAAGAACCCGTATATTCTCAGCGTTGCAGCAGGGGCTATCCTCAATGCCTCAGATATCGAATTCCCTGAGATCATTGCTAACTACCTCACATTTTTGGGAAGCGCAGCACTGCCAATCGCAGTGCTTTGTGTCGGAGCTGCGTTAGATCTTCAGGCTTTAAGACGCCCTGGACCTGCACTGACGACGGCCCTGTTGATGCGTAATATACTCGCGCCAACCATCGCCCTGTGCTTTGTCATAGTGCTTGGTTTGGATGAAGTTTCTGCAACCATCGTTATACTTGTATTTGCGGTTCCATCTGCAGCGGCAAGCTATGTACTTGCAAGAAAAATGGGCGGCGACGCCAAACTGATGGCCGAAATTTTGACCCTTCAGACGGTCGCCGCCGCACTTACAATTCCTGGATGTCTATTGATTGTGGCCTACGTGATCGGGTAAAGCCACTCCAAGATGCCCTTAGCATCGTAGCGCGCATCCAACATGCCATAGGTGGAACGCCATTGACCCGCCATCCGCGTCTCAATAAAGGCATTGGCAATTGGCTGCGGTGCAACTTCGTTCAATGCAGCAGCAGCAGCTGTGATCGCCAGCTGCTCGGTCAACAACCGGGCACTGCCCTCATCTTCCAGGCAGGTCCTAGCGGCCGCTTGCAGCACTTCAACCGAAACCTTACCAGCCGGTCCCAGATCAGTTTCCAGCATACCAAGCACATTCATGAAACTATCTGGACTGCGATGCATCGCACGAAGTAAGTCAAGCGCCATGATGTTGCCTGAACCTTCCCAGATGCTATTCACAGGAGCTTCACGATAGATGCGCGAAACATCATGGTCTTCAACGTAGCCGTTGCCACCCAGACACTCCATCGCCTCGGCCGCAACATTCTCCGCGCTTTTACAAATCCAGTATTTCGCAGCTGGTGTAATAATACGCAGGAAGTCAGCAGCCTGACTGTCTGCACCTTCCCGGTCCATGCAATGTGCCAGCTTTAACGCAAGCGCTTCACTGGCCGCCATATCCAAGGACATATCCGCCAGCACCCGCTGCATAAGCGGCTTTTCAATGAGCCGTGATCCAAACGCGCTGCGGTTAGAGGTGTGATGAACAGCTCTGGAAATTGCAGCCCGCATCAACGCAGCAGACCCAATACAACAATCCACACGCGTTGGGGTCACCATCTTCAAGATGGTCTTAATGCCCTTGCCTTGCTCCCCAACAAGGAACCCAACAGCGTTGTTAAACTCAACCTCAGAGGACGCATTGGATTTATTGCCAAGCTTGTTTTTCAAGCGCTGGAAATCCAGTCCGTTGACTTCTCCAGTTTCCAAAATGCGCGGAACAAGGAAACAAGTTGGTCCTTCTTCCAGTTTTGCCAGCACTAGGAAAGCATCGCACATTGGAGCGGAGAAAAACCACTTGTGTCCGTTAATGACATACGTGTCATCTGAGACCTTTTCGGCACGCGTAATGATCTGACGCAAGTCAGACCCACCCTGCTTCTCCGTCATACCCATGCCAAGGCTTGCACCCATTTTCTGGCTGGCAGGACGGAACCGCTGATCATATTTGCGGCTTGCAATACGTTCATTCCAAACTTTGGAAAGCTCAGGTGACTGCGTTAAAGCCATTGCAGAGGCATTGGTCATGGTGACAGGACAAAGGTGCCCGCCTTCCACCTGGCTCATAACAAAATATTTGCGCGCACGATTGAAAAACGCACGCTCCCCACCCGGCTGCATAGATTCAACAGAAGCGCTGTGCAGGCCAGCTTCAAACGAGCGGCGCATCAATGCATGGTAAGAAGGGTGAAACTCGACAACATCCAAACGGCGGCCATATGGATCATGAGTTTTCAACACTGGCTCGTTCACATTTGCCAATCGCCCCAAATCTAGTGCATCTGCGGCTCCACACTGCTCACCAAACTTGATAAGCTCTTCACGTGCAGAATCATTGGACCCAGTGCCACCCAAATCAGCAAGGAGAATTGGGTCACTCTCGGCAAGATTATATCCACAATATGGAGGAGCTTGGTTGATTACTCCGGTCGTCATCGTGGCTTGTGAAACTTTTTCCATTTTTCCTCCCGCGAGTTACCCAACGATTTTGATAGGTTAACCCGAGTGTTGCAACTGAGATTTGCACAATAAATAATATACATCTGTAGAGCTCTTTACGAGCATAGGGTTTCTGCATATTAAAAGGTCTTCGATGAGCAAGAAAACCACACATCGATCCTCCGCGTTCCCGCATCGCCATCTCCTCGGTATCGAGGGATTGCAGCCTCCCCACATTAATTACCTATTGGATCTCGCCGACGAAGCCGTCGAAGTGTCCCGACAGGTAGAAAAGCAGAAAGCAGTTCTGCGTGGGCGAACGCAAATAAACCTCTTCTTTGAGGCTTCCACCCGCACCCAATCTTCTTTTGAGCTTGCAGGCAAGCGCCTGGGCGCGGATGTTATGAACATGTCGGTCTCCACCTCCTCGGTGAAAAAGGGCGAAACCCTGATCGACACAGCAGCAACCTTGAACGCCATGCGTCCTGACTTACTGGTTGTTCGCCACCACGCCGCAGGAGCGGTGCACCTGCTGGCCCGTAAAATTGGCTGTGCAGTCGTAAACGCCGGTGACGGCCCTCACGAACACCCAACCCAGGCTCTCCTCGATGCTCTGACTATTCGCCGCCATAAAGGAACTCTTGGCGGTTTGACAGTAGCCATCTGCGGAGACATCCGTCATTCCCGCGTTGCCCGCTCCAACATCATTCTTCTCTCCAATATGGGAGCACGCGTGCGTGTCATAGCTCCCTCTACACTACTGCCCTCTGGTATTCATAGTATGGGCGTAGAAGTATTCACAGACATGCGCGAAGGACTCAAAGGCTGCGACATCGTCATGATGCTCCGTTTGCAACGCGAACGCATGAGTGGTGCGTTTGTACCATCTGTTCGTGAGTATTTCCGTTACCACGGCTTGGATGCTGAAAAACTCTCCTATGCCAAACCAGACGCACTGGTCATGCACCCGGGTCCAATGAACCGCGGAGTGGAAATTGCAGCCGAAATTGCAGACGGCCCACAAAGCCTTATCCGTGAGCAGGTAGAAATGGGCGTCGCCATTCGTATGGCAGTGCTAGAAGCCCTCGCCAATAACCTTCCTGACAATTCCTAGAGGACACGCGCATGAACAAGAATGTAAGCCCGCTGGTCCTGACAAACGCCCGCATCATTGACCCTGCAAACAACATTGATGAAGCTGGTGCGGTTATCGTTGAAGATGGCAAAATCCTCGCAGCAGGAGCAAGCGCACTCAACCAGGGCGCACCTGAAGGCGCAACAACGATAGACTGCAAAGGGACTGTAGTCGCTCCTGGGCTCGTTGATATGGGTGTGAGCGTTGGTGAACCTGGCGCAGAACACCGCGAAACACTGGAAAGCGCGAGCCGCGCAGCAGCAGCTGGCGGCGTCACAACCATCATTACAAGCCCAAACACCGATCCTGTGATTGACGACCCGGCTCTGGTGGACTTCATGCTCCGCCGGGCACGTGACACTGCACTCGTCAACGTTCACCCTATGGCAGCTTTGACCAAAGGCCTATTGGGCAAGGACATGAGCGAGCTGGGCTTGCTTAAAGAAGCAGGCGCTATCGCCTTTTCCAACGACAGACTGCCCATCTCCAACCCTTCCGTTCTGGTCCGCCTGCTCACTTATGCCCGTGACTTTGATGCACTTGTTGTACACCAGGCAAAAGATACCGACCTTGCAGGCTCAGGCGTCATGAACTCAGGTTTAAGAGCAACCTGGCTTGGTTTGGGGGGCATTCCAAAAGAAGCTGAATTCATCGCCATCGAACGTGACATGCGCCTTTTGGCAATGGCGAAAGGGAAATACCACGCCCGGTTGATCTCTTGTCCTCAAAGTGCAAGTGCGATTCAAAAAGCAAAGGATGATGGGCTTGATGTAACCGCTGGCATCTCCATTAATCACCTCACGCTGAATGAAAACGACATCGGCCCATACCGGACCTTCCACAAAATGTCGCCGCCTCTTCGCACTGAAGATGACCGTCAGGCCATGGTAGAAGCACTGGCAAATGGCACAATCGACATAATAATGTCCGATCACAACCCACAAGATGTGGAAACTAAGCGTCACCCCTTTGCAGAAGCAGAAGATGGTGCGTTAGGGCTAGAAACAATGCTTGGAGCTGGAATGCGCCTCGTCTTGAACGAAGACATCTCACTTTCCAAACTGCTTGCAACAATGACCTGCAATCCAGCTGATCGTCTTGGCCTTCCAGCCGGTCGCCTTTCAAAGGGCGCACCTGCGGACCTGATCATCTTTGATCCGCAAAAGCCATGGATTGTAGAAAAGGAGAAAATTCGCTCCCGTTCAAAGAACACTCCTTTTGAGGACGAAACTTTGACAGGTCGGGTTTTGACAACTGTTGTTGCAGGCGGCATCCTAGATAACGACGCTATGTAAGTGCAATAACCGGAGATTTGCCGTGCCTGAACCAATCAGCTGGTCCTTTGATTTACCCTATTACCTGGCTGCATTGGCCTTTGGCTACCTGCTCGGCTCAATTCCATTTGGCCTGCTGTTTACAAAAATGGCAGGCCATGGCGACATCCGCAACATCGGCTCCGGTAACATCGGCACCACAAACGTTTTGAGAACAGGCAGTAAAAAGTTGGCTGCTCTCACCCTTTTGTGCGACGCCCTTAAAGGCACTACCGCCGTGGTCTTGATTGGCTTTTTCATGGGCAATGAGGCCGCTCTTATTGCAGGCTTGGGCGCTTTTCTTGGTCACCTCTTCCCAGTGTGGCTCAAGTTCAAGGGTGGCAAAGGTGTTGCAACCTATATCGGAATCTTGCTGGGAATCTTCTGGCCCGTTGGCATCATCTTTATCGTAATCTGGATAGCCACGGCTTACATCACCAAGTTCTCCTCCCTGTCAGCACTCGTAGCAAGCCTTGTCACTCCCTTTATTCTGATGGCTTTCGATCAATGGCAAATTGCGCAAATGATGGGATTACTCAGCGTATTGCTATGGGCAAAACATCACGAGAACATTGCCCGCCTAATCAAAGGCAAGGAAAGCAAGATCGGTTCCAAAGGATGAGTTGAATGGAGACAGCCACCAAACGCCGGGCACCACATTTAAGTGACACCCAGCGGCTTGCGTGGCTTCGTCTCATCCGCTCCGAAAACGTTGGACCAACAACCTTTCGCGAGTTACTCAACCACTTCGGCTCAGCACATACTGCACTCGACGCCCTACCAGAACTATCAAGAAGAGGCGGAAAGAAAACCTACCGCCTCTTTTCCAAGGATAAAGCAGAGGCTGAATTAGCAGCCCTTTATAAAATGGGGGCCCGTCTCGTTGCTATGGGAGAGCCCGCTTATCCCCCCTTACTCCGACATATCGATGCGCCGCCGCCCCTTCTGGCAATCCGCGCCAGAGACCCCTTGCAACAAGAGCTCACCGGCACTCAAAAAACACTGGCAATCATAGGTGCGCGTAATTGTTCTGTTGCTGGAGCAAAGTTTGCAACAACACTGGCAGGTGATTTATCAGCTCATGGGTTCACGATCATTTCGGGGTTGGCGCGCGGCATTGACAGTGCAGCCCACAAAGCAGCTCTAAGCGCTGGAACGATCGCCGCCTTTGCAGGCGGAATTGACACCATCTACCCGAAAGAAAATCAGGCCCTTTTTTCTTCCATGATTGCAGCAAACGGGGCAGCGATCAGCGAGATGCCCATCGGCAGAAATCCACGGGCCAGAGATTTTCCACGTCGTAATCGCCTTATCTCAGGAATGTCTCTGGGTGTTATCCTAATAGAAGCTGCAGAAAAATCGGGCTCGTTGCATACCGCGCGTTACGCTCTGGAACAAAACCGGGAGATTCTGGCTGTACCTGGTGCTCCGCTCGATCCTCGTTCAGTTGGCGCAAATAAGTTGATCCAGCAAGGTGCAGCTCTTATTCAATCGGTCGAAGACGTCCTGGAGGTGATAGAGCCCACAATCTCCATGTCATTACCGCTTCATCATGGAATCGATGAGCCTGCGAAGAGCTGGCCAGCACTGGAAGAACTTGAAACCCCAACGACCTTGCACCCCAAAAATGCCAGAGAGCAGGATCGCCAAGCCATCATAGATGCACTCAGTGAAACCCCGATCGATCAGGACGAACTTCTGCGTTTCACCGGCGTCTCGCTGCAAACGCTTCAGCTCATTCTTCTGGAAATTGAGCTGGCAGGCCGTCTGGAACGGCACAAACCCAACAAACTATCGATGATACACGCAGCCTCTAGCTGACATTGACAGTCGCTATTTCGCACCCTTTGTTTCAGGGGCCCCACTGTCCACACCATCTTGTGCCGACAGGATATTCACCTGCGCTTCCGCTTCCTTTTGCGCAAGAACCAGCAAATACCCTAGAAAATCCAGCTTACTTGCCAACGCCATGTCACTTAACTCTCGGGACATTTTCGCGCAGTATTCTGCCACATCGCTTGCTTCGGTTATTCTGTCATTTTTCGGCAACGGGTATTTACGCAAGCTTTCGAGCCTTCTTATGCATCTATGACATAACCCCAGAATGCCAAAAACCCTTTGCAATCTGACGGTTATGGAAACCAACTCCAATATCTTAGGTTGTAACTATTATCAAGCACAACCAAACCTTGACCCAAGGAAAATTAGGGGAGTGTCTTTTCCGCTCTTGACCTATCGGTCTGAAAAGGCCATTTGACAGCCGCGATGTCATCCGAGATTGTATCGGTTCGACTCATGTAAACGGTTTTTGATTTATCAATTCCAAGACGAGATTTACGCGAAAGCCAGGAAATCAATGAACGTAGTCATTGTGGAATCACCGGCGAAAGCCAAGACCATCAACAAATATCTGGGCAAGGACTATACAGTTCTGGCGTCCTACGGACACGTGCGAGACCTTCCCCCTAAGGATGGCTCGGTACTACCCGATGATGACTTTGCCATGTCATGGTCTGTCGATTCTAAATCTCAAAAGCGCCTGTCGGAGATCGCCAGCGCTGTGAAGGAGGCGGACCGCCTTATTCTCGCGACTGACCCCGACCGCGAAGGGGAAGCCATTTCCTGGCACGTTTTGGAAGTCCTGAAAAAGAAACGCGTCCTGAAGGATAAGAAGATTGAGCGCGTGGTCTTCAACGCAATCACTAAAAGCTCTATCCTTGAGGCCATGCAGAACCCGCGCGAGCTGGACGTGCCACTGGTTGATGCCTATTTGGCGCGCCGCGCACTAGACTACCTCGTCGGCTTTACACTCTCCCCTGTTTTGTGGCGCAAATTACCCGGCGCCCGTTCTGCAGGCCGTGTGCAATCCGTTGCCCTGCGCCTTGTATGTGAGCGTGAAGGCGAGATCGAGACTTTCAAGTCGCAGGAATACTGGTCCATCCTGGCAAACCTCAACACCCCACAAAACGCAGCTCTTCCAGCGCGATTGACCGGTTTTGACGGTAAGAAGATTACTCGCCTCGACATCACTTCCGAAGGTGAAGCTACAACCATCAAGAAGATGCTGGAAAGCGCAAGCTTCAACGTGGCAAACGTTGAAAGCAAACCACAAAAGCGCAATCCATACGCACCGTTCACCACGTCCACGCTGCAGCAGGAAGCATCGCGCAAGCTCGGCTTTGCCGCAGCGCGCACAATGCAGGTGGCTCAAAAGCTCTATGAAGGTGCCAACATTGGCGGCGAGACCACAGGTCTCATCACCTATATGCGTACCGATGGCGTGCAGATTGCACAGGAAGCAATTCAAAGCTGCCGCAGTGTCATTGCCTCCCGTCATGGCGATGAGTATGTGCCGGAAAAACCGCGCATCTACTCTGTGAAAGCAAAGAACGCTCAGGAAGCGCACGAAGCGATCCGACCAACCGAACTGACACGCCACCCGCGCGATATGGCCCAGTTCCTTGATGAAGACGGCGCTCGTCTTTATGAGCTGATCTGGAAGCGGACCATCGCCTCACAGATGGCCTCTGCTGTTCTGGAACGCACCACCATTGATATTGACGCAAACGACGGCTCCAAGAAGGCATCTCTGCGCGCCTCTGGCTCAGTCGTGCGCTTTGACGGCTTCCTTGCGCTCTATCAAGAGGGCAAGGATGATGAGGAAGACGAAGAAAGCCGCCGTCTTCCAGCAGTCAATAAAGGCGACAGCCTTGACCGCAAGGGCATTGAGGCCAACCAGCATTTCACCGAGCCGCCACCACGCTTCACGGAAGCGACACTGGTCAAAAAGATGGAAGAGCTCGGCATTGGTCGTCCCTCCACTTACGCAGCAACATTGCAGACCCTGCGTGATCGTGAGTATGTGGACCTGGACAAAAAGCGCCTTATTCCGCAGGACAAAGGCCGTCTCGTAATCGCGTTCCTTGAGGACTTCTTCAATCGCTATGTGGAATACGATTTCACAGCTAGCCTTGAAGATCAGCTCGATAAGATTTCCGCCGGTGATTTGGAATGGAAGGCTGTTTTGCGTGATTTCTGGAATCCATTCCACGAGATTTGCGATGAGGTCATCAAGCGTTCCAATACTGAAGTTTTGGATGCTCTGAATGAAACGCTGAAAGCGCACGTCTTCCCCGTTACTGAAGAAGGCAAAGACCCACGCAAGTGCCCGAACTGTGAGACAGGCCGCTTGTCGCTGAAGGTCTCCCGATTTGGTGCCTTTGTTGGGTGTTCCAATTACAACAAAGAGAAAAAAGACGGCAAGGTTCCTGATGAGGACCCACCACATTGTGGCTATACCCGCCAGCTGGTAAACGGCGGCGGCGAAGCAGAAGCCGGTGTGGATGGAACCAAGGTTTTGGGCATTGACCCTGTTTCCGGATTGGAAGTCTCCTTGCGCCGTGGCCGTTTTGGTCCATATGTGCAGTTAGGCGAAGAAGCCAAACCAAAACGCTCATCCCTGCCCAAAGGCTGGAGTGCAGCGGAACTGGATCTGGAAAAGGCTCTGGAACTGCTCTCACTGCCGCGTGAGGTGGGCGAGCACCCTGAAGACGGCAAAATGATTTCTGCCGGATTAGGACGTTTCGGTCCATTCGTGCTACACGATGGCACCTATGCAAATCTGGATAGCCCGGAAGAGGTGTTTTCCGTAGGCATCAACCGCGCTGTAACCCTGCTGGCTGAGAAGCGCGCAAAGGGTGGCGGACGCGGAGCAGCAGCAAAACCACTCAAAGAATTGGGTGATCACCCAGATGGCGGCGCGATCAACGTGTATGCAGGTCGATACGGCCCCTACGTCAAATGGGAGAAAACTAATGCAACCTTGCCAAAGGACATTGCACCTGAAGCAGTGACGCTGGAGCAGGCAATTGAGCTTGTAAATGCAAAGGCAAGTGCAAAAGGCAAGAAGAAGGCTCCTGCAAAGAAAGCAGCAGCAAAGAAAACAACCGCCAAAAAAGCCGCCCCGAAGGGTGCTTTGAAAGAATATGGCGATCATCCGGATGGCGGAGCAATGGAACTGCGCGACAGTGGCCGCCTTGGCATTCGGATCAAATGGGGCAAAGAGTTCGTCTCTCTGCCTAAAGGAACAGACCCGGAGACGGTAACCCGCGAACAGGCTATTGAGCTTATAAACGCGAAGAAGGGCTAAGACAGCCCACCTGCTCTCCGGACAACGAAACAAAGGCTCCCGAAATTTCGGGAGCCATTATCGGCAGCAACACTGCTGTACTGGATGAGATAAATTGAGCCGAAAAAAGGCCGCTGAAAAACGACATAAGGGACCGGCAGAAATGCCATCCCGCGAAGACATTCTTAAGTTCATCGCTGATAATCCCGGCAAAGCTGGCAAACGTGAAATCGCCCGCCATTTTGGCATTGTTGGCGCAGCACGAATTCCCCTTAAACACATGCTGAAAGACCTGGCCGCAAGTGGTCAGCTTGAAAGACGCCGCAAACGCTTGTTGCGCCCTGGCGATCTGCCGCCTGTTTTTGTTGTGAAGATAACCGGGCGCACCGCCGATGGTGAACTTCTGGGCATTCCACTCAATTGGGATAAGGACCACGGAGATGCGCCACTCGTTCTGGCGCTCCCGCAACAAAACAAAAATAAATTCAACCCAGTTCCTGGCATCGGCGACAAAGCCCTCGTTAAGTTACTGGAGCAGGACGCAGGGCCTGAGGCAAAACATTGCGTGCGCGTGATGAAACGCCTGGAAAACAACGATACCGACATACTCGGCATCCTGCGCATCAACGAAGATACAAAAGCCGTCAGACTGGAACCAATCGACCGCAAGCAGCGTGAAGTCGATATCGATCCGCGAGAACTTTTGGAATCGCAGGATGGCGATCTCGTCAAAATCGAAGTTCACAAGGTCGGCAAATACGGTACCGCACGCGGAAAAATCGTCAAACGTATTGGCTCAACCAGCTCAGAAATGGCCGTTTCTGAGATTGCACTCCACACACAAGGAATTCGAAACGAATTCCCTGGGTCAGTGACTGCAGAATCTGAGAACGTAAAACCTGCGACCTCCAAGGGCCGTGAAGACTGGCGCGATATTCCCCTTATCACAATTGATCCGGCAACCGCCAAGGATCACGATGATGCAGTTTACGCGCAACTTGACGATTCTGCAGACAATGAAGGTGGCTGCATTGTCTACGTCGCGATTGCAGATGTAGCAGCCTATGTAACCCCAGGCTCACCGCTGGACAAAGAAGCACTGCTGCGCGGCAACTCGGTCTACTTCCCTGACCGCGTTATCCCGATGTTGCCAGAGCGCATCTCCAACAACTTGTGCTCACTACGCGAAAACGAAGACCGTCCATCCTTGGCCACGCGGATGGTCTTTGACAAGAACGGCAAAAAGATCTCACACTCATTCCACCGTGTGATCATGCGCAGCGCCGCCAAACTGTCTTACCAGCAAGCGCAAAAGGCAATTGAAGGCGTAACCGACGATAAGACCGGACCATTGCTGGAAACCGTTCTTCAGCCACTTTGGGCTGCCTATGAGATCCTCAAGCGTGGTCGCGACAAACGCCAGCCGCTGGAACTCGATATTCCTGAGCGCCGCATTCTGCTCAAAGAAGACGGAACCGTCGACCAAATCGTTGTGCCAGAACGCCTTGATGCACATAAGCTCATTGAAGAGTGTATGATTCAGGCCAACGTGTCAGCAGCCGAAGAGCTGGAAAAGCGCAGCACACCACTGCTTTACCGCATCCATGATGCCTCCACGCCTGAGAAGCTGGAAAACCTGCGGGATTTTCTCTCTACTCTAAACGTAAAACTGCCTCATATCGGTGGTTTGCGAGCTGCCGTCTTTAATAACATTTTGGACAAGTTCAAAGACACAGCCAGCGCGACAATGGTGTCTGAAGTTGTGCTTCGCTCACAAGCACAAGCTGAATACAATCCAGACAATATCGGTCACTTCGGGCTGAACCTTCGCCGTTATGCACACTTTACATCACCCATCCGCCGTTACGCGGATTTGATTGTGCACAGAGCTCTCATTCGCGCTTTGAAGCTTGGCGATGATGGCCTGCCTTATGGCATCGAAGAGAAACTTCCCGCTATTGCAGCCGAGATTTCCGGCGCAGAACGCCGCGCAATGCTCGCAGAACGCGAAACCATTGACCGGTTGATTGCCCTGTATCTTTGCGACCGAATTGGCGCTGAATTCCAAGGCCGCATCGCAGGTGTGACCAAATCTGGCCTGTTCGTGAAGCTGCTACAAAATGGCGCAGACGGCTTCATTCCTGCATCTACCATTGGTATGGATTACTACGAATATGTAGAATCAGCTCATGCCCTCGTGGGCAGAGCGACCGGTGAAACCTACCAACTTGGAGATGCCGTGCAGGTCAAACTGGTGGAAGCCGCCCCATTTGCGGGTTCCTTAAGGTTTGAAATGCTGACGGAAGGCAAATCCAAGAGCGAAGCAGCAGGACGGGTTGCGAAGCACAAGGGTTGGCAAGCAAGAAACGATAGCAAGCCAAAAGGGTTGCGCCGGTCCAAAAACGGAAACAAGCGGAAGCGCACGTAATCTGCGTGCACTCCCCTGCTCTTATAGGACGGGAAAGGCAGGAAGATATGAGCACCCATCAAGACCGGAATACCGGTGAAGCAGTTCTGCGAGGAATGCGCTGCAAATGCCCATCTTGCGGCGTTGGCTCTGCTTTCAACGGCTATCTGGAGGTGAAGCAATCCTGCGACAATTGCGGTGAGGAATTGCACCACCACCGCGCAGATGATGCCCCGCCATATTTCACAATCTTCATCGTTGGTCACGTCGTTGTTGCGCTCGCCATGTGGGTGGAGATGGCGTACGTACCTCCAATGTGGTTACATATGGCAATCTGGCTTCCTTTAACGCTCATTATGGCATTGGCATTTCTTCGTCCGATTAAAGGCGCATTGGTTGGCCTGCAATGGGCACTACGTATGGATGGCTTTGCAACAGCGGGCAAAGTACCTAGTTTTGGCTCAACAAGAGCCAATCAGAGGTAGCGGATGTCAACACAAGACCTGACCAACGAAGTCAAAGTAGAGCGAACAGAAGAAAACAACGATCCGAAAGCTCAACCCTTGAGGCCAAAAGACGCTTCAACGCTGCTTATTTTGGACCGCAAGGAAGACGGATCCTTGCACCTACTCATGGGCAAACGCCATATGGCGCACAAGTTCATGCCGGGTAAATTTGTCTTTCCCGGTGGTCGGGTCGATTCTGATGATTCTCGCGTGCAATATGCAAGCGATTATCATCCAGACGTTCTCACCAAGCTGAACTACGACAAAAAGCAGATCAAAACAGAAAGCCGCCTGCGCGCACTGGCAATTGCTGCCGTTCGTGAAACCTACGAAGAAGCGGGTCTGTTTATCGGTCGAAAGTCAGTTGCTATTGAAGGCACCGTCGGACCTGGATTTGAAGCGTTTGATGAACTTGGCATTATGCCGGATCTGGAACCACTGCGCTTTGTTGCCCGTGCAATTACGCCTCCGGGTCGCACACGGCGCTTTGATGCACGTTTCTTTGCTGTGTGGGCAGACCAGATCGCACACACGCTGGAAACAGGCATTGGCCCAACAGAAGAGCTGGAAGAACTTCAGTGGCTGCCAATTGCGCAATGCAAAGAGCTGGACCTTCCACGCATCACGCTGGCAGTCCTGACGGATCTTGAGAACCGTTTAGCAAACGACCCTGACCTGTCTCCAGATGGCCCTGTGCCCTATTATTACTGGAAACAAGACGGCTTCGCCCGCGAAGAAATTTAGGCTTTATTCATCCAAGGCGCAACGAGCCAATATCGCAGAGATACTATTTGTTGCGCCTTGTACTTTTCCTGATAGAACCAGATAAATCACTTGCTCCCTCAGAGCAGAGAAACTGTGATGTAAATGGTTCAGACATCAGACACTGCAGCCCCCACACTCTCCCGTGATCAGCTCCGCGGCATCATCGCAGCAATCGCAGCAATCACCGCTGTCGGCCTTTCCCTATCCGCAAGCCTGCCTCTTTTGACGCTCACCCTTGAAGCGCGCGGGATCAGTGCCACATGGATTGGCATCAATACAGCCTTTTCCGGCGTCGCTGCTATCATCTCCACCCCGACAGCCCCCTACCTAGCTCGCAAGCTGGGCACGCCTCAGACACTAATCCTAAGTCTTCTGATTGCAGGTTTCACCCTCCCCCTGTTCTTCTTGGCGGAAAATTTCTGGATTTGGTTTCCACTGCGCCTCATGTTTAACGGCGCGACAACAATTGCTTTCATTCTTTCAGAATTTTGGATCAATTCTCAAGTCCCCCCAAAACACAGAGGGCTTTTTCTCGGGGCCTACACAACGGTGCTCTCGGTTGGAGTTGCCAGCGGGCCGCTGATATTGGTCGCGGTAGGTACAGTAGGCATCACACCGTTCCTGTTAGCAGGCAGCTGCATCATGCTTGCAACGCTCCCGGTCATGATCGGACTTAATGTTGCGCCAAAGATTCAAGGCCAAGCAACTTCAAATCTCTTAGGCTTCTTGTGGATGGCCCCAATTGCCACACTGGCAGGTTTTGTCTGTGCAGCTGTCGAACAGTCCAGCATTTCGCTACTTCCATTGTTTGGCTTACAAACCGGCTTAACCCCAGAAAGGGCAACTCTGCTTGTCTCCGCAATGGCAGCGGGCAACATACTGCTACAAATCCCACTCGGTGCGCTGGCTGATCGTATGAGTCTCCGATTGCTCATGATCTTTTGCGGAGCCTTAGGATGCGTAGGTGCCTTACTCATGATCCCACTTTCTGGCAGCTTTACAGCTATCCTCATCCTTTTGTTTGTCTGGGGAGGCCTCGTCGCAGGGCTTTACACCATCGGCCTCACACACCTTGGCACACACTATACAGGGGCCAACTTAGCCTCCGCAAATGCTGCGTTTGCGCTTATGTATGCGATGGGACAACTGACAGGCCCAGCAGCCACCGGAGTTGCTCTATCAGAGCTGGGTTCCAACGGACTTCCATTGATATTTGCTGGAATCTTGGGTGTATATGTCATTATATGCCTGATAAGAAGAACAAGAGTGGGCGCAGGACCCTAATGCACCTTGACTTTCCTCCTGTGATTAGTAATGTGCGCGCTGAATTCCCAAAGTTTCACCGGAAGCGCACCCAGCCCAGCGAAGGTGTGAGGGTGCCACCGGGACGAACAAAACAAACCGGCCACTTAAGGCCGAAAACAGACAGGATCCTTAGCGATGGCCAAGGCGACCACCATTAAGATCAAGCTGCAGTCCACTGCGGACACCGGCTACTTCTACGTAACAAAAAAGAACTCCCGCACCATGACCGAGAAAATGGTGAAGCGTAAATACGATCCAGTCGTAAAGAAGCACGTTGAGTTCAAAGAAGCCAAGATCAAGTAAATCTTGTCTCCAGATTGAATTTACAAAAAGGCGTTTGCATTTTTGCAGACGCCTTTTTTGTAGGCACCCTCAACCGACCAACGCCCTCTCCCACAGATACAGCACAATGTCGGGCACGCACCAAAATCAGGTAAGCCATTTAATTTTCAGGGCTCAACAGGGTTTCTTCACACACGTGAAAATGTGCAACGTATAGTACTCACATCAGCGCAGACACGGCTCTATCGAAGCATGCCGCACTCTTTTAAATATTGAGATACTAACCTGTTAGCTTGCACCTCAATGACCAACCACCCTCCTCTTCCAGCCACACATCTGCATCGCCATGCAGCCACGACGCAGCAATTGCAAACAGCGCAGAGCAACAGCCAATTATGAAGAGGTTTTTGAGATTTGGGAAACTGGTGGCCGGCGAGAACCGGATGACACGAGGAGGCCACTCAGAACCCGTACACTCGCCGGCCAACCCCACGGACCCAGGAGATGCGGCGGACCTGAGCGCTCCGTAGGGAGTTTATGCAGCAGTATTGCAGGGATTTTTCAATCGACCAATGAGCAATACCGCGAATTTGCAGTCATGCATTTCAAGAAGCAGATGATATCGTATATCACCATCGCAACATTTACGACTTTAGTAAAGCTTTAAGGTAATTGCGCTCCTGAAAATAAAGGGGATTCCTGACCTATACACAAAAAAAGGAAACAAACCACCAACTCTCAAGAGGCATACGCACAGGAATCACAGAGCACACACAAAGATCACTCGGTGATTTCATCTAGTTTGAAAGACCTAAGACTTTTGACATAGGTCTTTCACCCCATGAAAACTAAGTGTACCGCACCATATACTAACGCGTTGCTTATTTGGGAAGGCATCAGCTTGCGTTCTAGCTAAGCACAATTTGATAATCAGCCAAAAACGAGAAGACTTACAGTTGCCTCAGCTATCTTGAAGGAAGCCAGAAACAGTCTCCAGAAAGCTCACGACAGATATCGGCTTGGAAATATAGGCCTCACACCCGCCCTGGCGAATGCGTTCCTCATCCCCTTTCATCGCAAAAGCAGTCACAGCGATCACAGGAATGGCCTTCAGGTCTTCATCCTCTTTGATCCATTTGGTCACCTCCAACCCCGACACCTCCGGGAGCTGAATATCCATCAAGATCAAGTCAGGCTTATGTGTACGGGCAAGCTCAAGTGCCTCCATACCATTGCGCGATTGAACGGTAGCGTAGCCATGAGCTTCAAGCAGATCGTTAAATAGCTTCATGTTGAGTTCGTTATCTTCAACAATCAGCACGGTCTTTTGCATTAGTTTAGTCCTGCACAGAATGCTGCCCCAAAAATGGTTTAGCCATAAATAAAGGTGTGGTGCAGCCGCTCAACGACTGGCATTGGAACAAGTCCCACACTAAATTTCCTGATACATAGTTAATTCGGATTCGTTTCAGAAAGGCAAACACCAATGAATTTAGGCAAAACCAGCAGTTTGACCGAAGATACTGCACAGGAAATTGCAATTGGTGCCCTTACATTTCTTAGCAGCGACCCAGAACAGCTGGGCCGCTTCCTGTCCTTAGCCGGAATCGGACCACAAGAGATTCGCGATGCAGCAGCCGAGTCTGGTTTCCTGGCGGGAATTTTGGAATTCATGATGCAAGATGAGCAACTTTTGCTGGCCTACACAGAAAGCGCTGGCATACGCCCGACAATGATTGCCGCTGCACATCTCAAACTTGCCGGAGGCGTTGATTACTTTGCCCAATATTGAGAGCTCAAACACAAGCGCATTGCAACAAATCAGCCTCATCGAAAAACGCGCTCACCCGCTCCTGATCTGTGACGTGGATGAAGTCCTCTTGCAGTTCATACCGCACCTTGAGCGCTTCATGGCCCAGCGCGGCATTGCGTTTAAAGAAACTGCATATCGCCTCAAAGCCAATATGATTGATATACGAACAGGTGAATATCTGAGCGAGCAAGCTTGCATGACGGTCATTCATGATTTTTTCGAGAGCGAAGTCAGCAAACAGGAAGCTGTACCCCACGCATCAGATCAGCTTGAACGATTGTCCAAATACAGTGATATCGTGATCCTGACCAATTTACCTGGCGCTCACAACAAAACCGCCCGCCAAGCCCTGCTCAAAAGCCTTGGAATGGACTACCCGCTTATTACCAATGAAGGCCCAAAAGGTGGCGCAGTTGCGGCCCTTTGCGCAGAACGCGCACACCATCCGGTGTTCTTTATTGATGATAGCCCCTCAAACCTCCTCTCCGTTAGCAAGAACACACCGCAGGTGCAGCTTGTCCACTTCATAGCCGACCCACGCTTTTTTGCGACGGCTGGAGACCTGCCTTACGTTGCTCTAAAGAGCAATTGCTGGAAAGAAACCGGCGATTTCATTGAAAACCTACTGGTCGCTGCGGTAAAGTAAGACAGCAACTCCGTTTGAGGTTAAACTGTCATGGAGAATGAGGGCACACCACCTCTCAAAGCGCTGTGCAGGGACTGCGCACAAAGGTTCAGGGCAGATCTGAGGCGCTGCCCGAAATGCGGAAGCCCGCGCATTGTTGCGCACGCAGAACTAGACACGCTAGAAATTGCACATATCGACTGCGATGCTTTTTTTGCCTCCGTCGAAAAGCGGGATAATCCAGAACTCTCAGACAAACCCGTAGTCGTTGGCGGCGGTCAACGCGGCGTCGTCTCCGCAGCCTGTTACATCGCCCGCATCTACGGCGTACGCTCTGCCATGCCCATGTTCAAGGTGCGCGAACTGTGCCCACAAGCCGTTGTGATCAAGCCACGCATGGAGGTTTATTCGCGCGTTGGCCGTCAGATTCGTGAGGAGATGGAAAAGCTAACCCCGCTCGTGGAACCTCTTTCCATTGACGAAGCATTCCTCGATATGTCCGGCACACAAAAACTACATGGCGCAACACCAGCAGAATCACTTGTGCGGTTTGTCGTCAAAATCCAAAAAGAAATCGGGCTTTCAGTTTCCGTTGGCCTGGCCCCCAATAAATTTCTGGCAAAAATCGCATCAGACCTCGATAAACCTCGCGGATTTTCCGTCATTGGGGAACACGAAAAGAAAGACTTCCTCGCCAGACAGCCAACAAGTGTCATCTGGGGTGTAGGTAAGGTCTTTCAGGCCAAACTAGAACGAGACGGCATCAAAACCATCGGACAGCTGCAAGACAAAGACCCATCAGACCTTGCCCGTAAATATGGAGCCATGGGCCTGCGTCTTTCCAAACTCTGCCAAGGAGAAGATGAGCGCACCGTCTCTACGAACCGCGAAGCCAAAAGCATCAGCAACGAAACCACATTCTACACAGATATCGCAGATGTCGCCATGCTTTCAAAAACCCTATGGGATTTGACCGAGAAGGTTTCCTACCGCACCAAAAAAGCAGAAAAGTCCGGCAGGTCCGTTACGCTAAAACTGAAAACGAGTGAATTCAAAACCATCACTCGCTCCAAAATGCTGCACGATCCCACACAACTTGCAGACAAAATCTTCCGCACTGCAGAAGACCTGCTTAGCAACGTGGCAGATGGAAAACTACGCTTTCGCTTGATTGGTGTTGGCGTAAGTGACTTGGGACCAGCAGATCAGGCAGACCCGGAAGACCTTTTGGACGAGCAGGCCGGCAAACGCGCGAAGGTAGAAAGAGCCATGGACACTTTACGCGGCAAATTCAACGACAGCTCAATCGTCTCACTGGGGCGCTCTATCAAATCGCGAGACAAAGGCTAAACATCCTTTAGCGCTCTGGCGCGCTCAATTGTACCTCACCAGAAACACTGCCTGCTTGGCCGTTCGCAGAAGGCCGCTCACAACGGCCCTCCAGAGCAACAGGCTTCAGCTCCAATTCCACCAAAGCACCCTCCAGCTCAAATGCCCCGTAATTGAGATTCATGCTTCTTGTCACCCCGTTTTCATGCAGCACGCTCCGCAACTGGTAATCTGGAACCTGCTCCCCCTTGGCTTGGTCACTGAGGTTAAAATAGGCGATTGAGATTGGCCAAGCATCCATCGTACCCAAAACATCAGGCAGAGAGACCCGGTCAGTGCGCGGGTCCAGTGGGTCTGCTAGCTTTTTACCAACAACCGTACTGGCTTCAAACAGCTGCTCACCCGTCACACTTCCATCGTAGAGCAGCGAGACCATGAACTGATGCCCGCTGGCAGCGCCATCAATGACACTATGCAAGTGCTGCAAAGGAAACATGATCGGCCCGTCAAAACTCATCTTCTTCTCATCAGGCCCCACCAGATCCACATCAACCTTGGAAGCTTGATGGTCCGCAGTCCCTTGCGCCTGCTCGGTCAGCAAATCATCAATGAAGGTTTTGTAGGTAAAGGAAAGCCGTGAGTTATCAGGTGCTTCAAAATAGGAGCTACGCAGATCAGTAACGGTTCGCCCTCCAACCTGATCAAAGCTCAACACCACAAATCGTAGATCCACGGAAAAGCCATCACACACCGAACCAGAAAGTTCATAGACCATTCGGCCATTGATATCAGCTATATCCACGCCATTTTGGGCACTGGAGAGCCGCATATCATAAACAGCTTTGTGAGGCTGAAGCTGAGCTGCATTTAAGGAGGCTGAAGACAATAGCAAACACGCAAAGAAGGAAGAACCGGCAAGCCCGCAAAGGTAACGTCTCTGGTACACTTTCAGCATTGAAACTCCGATCATATCGGAACAAGAACATATGAGCATGCCCCTCTTCCATCCTTGAAGAGTGCATAATCACTGCCACCAACGCAAACTTCCCACCAAGGAAATCACAGCTAGGGTAAATCTTTCAAATTGGATACACGTTTCACATTCAAACCATGCCCTTACACCCTTGCCACCAAAATGATTCTAGTATGAGTTTGCAACGTTTTTGACAAACCAGAGCATTGTAAAAAGATCTGCTCTTGAGTTTTCACCTAATTATATCACTTAATGAGAATAACGTTGTGCAACCAAGGGAAAGTCAAATGTCCAACACAATTGAACAAAATCTCAATAAACTTGGCGTTACACTACCGCAAGCTGCTGCACCGGCAGCCAATTACGTTCCATTCGTCAAAACAGGAAACCAGCTCTTTATCTCCGGTCAGTTGCCGATGCTGGACGGAAAAATCGCAAAAGTCGGAAAGGTTGGCGTAGACCTAAGCACCGAAGATGGCGTTGAAGCTGCTCGTCTTTGTGCAATCAACTTGCTTGCACAGGCAAAAGCAGCAACAGGTGACCTGTCCAAAGTGGTACGCCTTGTCAAAATTGTTGGCTTCGTCAACACCAATGGTGACTTTGGTGATCAGCCAAAAGTAATCAACGGTGCCTCTGACTTCTTCGTTGCCGCAATGGGTGATGCAGGCCGCCATGCACGCTCCGCAGTAAGTGCAGCCTCTCTGCCATTTAATGCAGCCGTTGAGATTGAAGCGATTTTTGAGATTACCGACTAAATCCGAGCTGGTTCTGCCAGAATAGATCCCTATTAATGAAAAAAAACACAGAAGATTCCATGCAAGATCTCTCTTGGCTCACCAACCGCCCGATCGCACATCGCGGCTTCCACAACAAGGAAGCCGGCATATTAGAAAACACCCCATCAGCGGTTCGGGCTGCGATTAAAAACAACTTCGCCATCGAAGTAGACCTTCAGCAAACCAAAGACGGTCATGTCATTGTGTTTCACGACCCCTACCTTGAGCGTCTGACACATGGCAAAGGCAACGTTATAGACTTTGACTTAGCTGATCTGCGCAAACTATCCATGCGCGGCTCCTCCGACCCAATGTGGACACTGGACGAACTGCTGAAGCTGGTGGATGGACAAGTTCCACTGGTAATCGAGATCAAGACACTGCGCCTTGAAGAGGGCCAGCAGGACTTCATTAAAACCATAGCGGCAGCCCTCAACACCTATAGTGGCCTTGCAGCGATAAAGTCCTTTGATCCAAAGATGCTTCGAACCATGAAGGAAGTTGCACCCAGCATCCCGCGTGGCTGCATCTCCATGACCACACTAGGCCCTGAAGAGCACAAGCATCTGGAAGCTCGCGAGATCGAGAACATCTCTTGGATGCTGCACATGTCCGGCACAGATCCCCACTTCATCTCGTTCTTTGTGCATGATCTTCCTGCCGAAGGCCCAAGCTTCCTAAGCGAGTTCTATGGCCTGCCGATCATGACATGGACAGTCAAGACCAAAGAAGACAGAAACAATGCTGCAAAATACGCTGATCAGATCGTCTTCGAAGGCTTCAACCCGGACACTGATCCACTCTAGGGCCGACTGATTTGTCAGATACTCCAACACCAGTTCTTAAAGTCCTCTCGTCTCTGGACGAGATCCCCGCAATTGATTGGGACGCGCTTGCTAATCCAGGCGCACCGTCAATCAGCTATGATCAGCAGGACTGGATTGTTTCACCTGAAACGACCCCACATGAATCATCGGAAAAATCTGAATCAGTTTCTCAAGAAACCGAATTCAACCCAATGTTATCACATGCCTTTTTGCAGGCACTTGAAGAAAGTGGCTGTGTGGGCTGGGACGCGGGCTGGATTCCTCAACACATCTACTGGGAGGCAGATGGCAAGCCGGTCGCTGCCATCCCAACCTACGCCAAAAGCCACAGTCAGGGCGAATACGTTTTCGATCACCCATGGGCAGAGGCTTTTGAGCGGGCTGGCGGCAATTACTACCCCAAACTGCAAAGCTCCATCCCATTTACACCCGTTCCCGGCCGTCGTTTACTCATCTCTCCTTTTGTAAACCGGGCCAGAGCTGTCAAAGTGCTAACCGAAGGCCTGAAGGAGCTGACACACAGGATCGAAGGCTCCTCTGCACATCTGACATTCCTGACAGAGCAGGAATGGAAGGAACTGGGAGACCAGGGCTTCCTGCTGCGCACAGACCAACAGTTCCACTGGGAAAACAACGGTTATTCCGATTTCGAGAATTTCTTGAACGCCCTTTCCTCCCGAAAGCGCAAAAGCATCCGTAAAGAGCGTAAGACCGCTCTGGAGCACTCAATTGAGATTGAGTGGATCACGGGGTCAGAAATAACAGAAAGCCACTGGGACGCGTTCTATGAATTCTACATAGATACGAGCAGCCGCAAGTGGGGTTCACCTTACCTCAATCGGGAGTTCTTCTCGCTGCTCGGTGAGCGCTTGTCAGAACACACCTTACTGATCATGGCAGAACGAGAGGGCCGCTACATCGCAGGCGCTCTCAACATGATTGGCAACAACACGCTTTATGGCCGCAACTGGGGCTGCATTGAGCACCACGACTGTTTGCACTTCGAGATCTGCTATTATCAAGCCATTGAATTTGCACTGGCAAAAGGATTGAAGCGCGTTGAAGCTGGTGCACAGGGAAATCACAAACTAGCGCGTGGCTACATGCCAAGTCTCACCTATTCCGCACACTGGATCGCAAACCCTTCGTTAAGACATGCGGTTGCACAGTATCTTGACCGGGAGCGCGACGTTGTTCTGCAAGAGCAGAAAATCCTAGCGGAGCACGGCCCGTTTCGCCAAAACACCCCCTAGAATTCACTTTAAAATGAAGACTCAAACACTTGGAGAGACTCACGAATCTCCTTGAACTTGAATCAGTTTGTGAACTTGACGAAAGTTCTCAACACCAACCAGATCGCAACCTTTGATTCTCATTGGGCATTCACAAGTGAATCACGATATGTATGGGTCCAAACACTTTGAGGCGATTAAGGACCCCATAATGACCAAGTCTGCATATGACGATCAGAACATTTTTGCAAAAATTCTGCGCGGTGAGCTACCAAGCGAGACAGTGTTTGAGGACGAACACACCCTCGTCATCATGGACATCATGCCACGCGGCGACGGTCATATCCTTGTTTTACCAAAGAACAGCTCACGCAATATTCTCGATATCGCTGAGGCTGACCTCTTAGCAACCATCCAGACAACGCAGAAAATGGCAAAAACCGTAAAGAAAGCCTTTGATGCGGACGGCGTAACGATCCACCAGTTCAACGAAAGCGCTGGCGGGCAGATGGTATTCCACACCCACTTCCACGTTATTCCGCGCCACAAAGGCGTATCCCTTCGCGCTCACAGCGGTGAGATGGAAGACAGCCAGGTCCTCAAAGCCAACGCCGACAAAATCCGCACAGCGCTTTCTTAAGCCACTGGCACTCAGTTTAAAATTCACTCATTTCACTTAAAACAACCCCGCGCAGATCTCTCTTAGGCCGCGCGGGGCTATTCATTTCAACTGAAACAACCGCCTTCACAAAACAACAAAAATGAATCCTATTTCAATCAGTTGCCCTAATTAACTGAATCACTTCATCAGCTGGACTAGGCACATCGATTCACTTGAAATGACCACCTCTCTGGCCTGCAATTTTGATCCTATTACAATGCACTAGCCCGCACACTTGAATCAGATCCTCAGACACACCCAAAGTCGATTCACCTGAAATCATCAGCTCACTTCTACAGACACTTTCGCATCCAGCGCCTTTTGCATGATCTTATCGAAGCGTGAATCCATACAAACGCTCAAGTCTGTCGTCACAAATTTCCCACTCCAATAGAGCGAGAAAATCGTGGCAGGTGTCGGAGCTCCCTGCGCTTTTTCCAGCGTATCCAAATGAACGATCTTGAGCGGCAACCCACGCTTTTGCGCAGTATCTTTCAGGTTCTGCAACACATGGTGATCGGTGAATGGGCAGCGATTGGAGTAGTACGCAACCAGCCCCTCCCCCTTTGGCCCGTCCCCTTTTTGAACTACCTCAGAGAACGATGCCGAACCAGATTGCCCATCAACACCGAGCCGTAACAGCTCAATGCCCTCCATAGAGGCATCGCAGACCTCAAAGCCTTGCCGCTTAAACCATTTACCATCTGAAAGGAAAGGCAGCTTCTTCGCACCAGCAATCGTGACCAGACCCGTGGCACCTGCTTGACGCGCTGCCTCAACGGCCTTGGCCAGCAACGCTTTGCCATGGCCTTGCCCTTTGTACTTTCCTGAAACCCAGAGACAGTTCACTAACAAATGCCCAGGAGCAACCACAGGCGCCCAGGCAGCTTCCGCCGGACCAAACTCAATGAACACCTTCGCGCGCTCATCCAATCGAATGAACTGATAGCCCGACGAGAATCGCTGGCTCAACCAACCCTTCTTCAACTGGTAGCCCTGTGCACATTTCTTGTCTGAGATCGCACAGCAGATATGCTCGTCAAAGATAGTCTGCTCACTCAATGCAATATAAGTCATCGTCAGCTCCTGAGTCCCGACCCTACGTTAGAGCCGGAAACAACGATCAACAATGCGGGCGATCAAGCATAGCAAGATCCGTTAAAGCAAAAACAACCAACCACCGATCAAAACAACCTCAGCAGAAACAATGCCCGCCATCAGCCGGTCGTTTAGAAGCTTGTATCCAATGACCCCTCCTATGACAGCAGCAAGACGCAACCAAATCGGCGCATCGCCTAAAACCCCGTCAGGGAAAAGAATAAGGCGTGAGATGATCCCGGCAATAAGCGCGGTTGCCACCGCCCTCACCCAGGCAAACAGCAAGCTGTCCTCCCGCAGGCGGCCTGCGGCCACAACGCCAAGCCAGCGCCAGCACTCAGTTGCAAGAAAACCTGCAACAACGATCATGACATAGGGCCACCACCACTCTTGAGCGAATGCAGTCATAGCTCAGCCCTCTTCGTCGCAAACAGCCATGCCACGAAGGCAATTGTTCCACCGACGAACCCGGTCAGCAATAAATCAGCGCCGGGGAACAGCAGATAAAAAACAGGTCCCAGCACAAGCCCCAAACCAAGAGCAAGCTTGTCGCCGCCAGTGCGTGAGGCCTGATACATAGAGAACATAAAATAGACTGGTGTCAGCAGCACCAGCCCGGCAGCAAGCGGCGGCGGTATGACAGGCAAAGCCATGTAGAACAGTGCAGTAGAGCACAGCACCACAAAATGAACAGTCCCACCAAAACCTGCAAAAAACGGCAGTCGTGCAGCGCGCGGTAAATCAGGTAGGTTGCGCATTGCAAACACCCAGGCCGTCACCGCAACAAAGTGAGAAGCGATCAGGAGGTGCCACAACTTCGTGCGCTTGCCATCCCGCAGTATTGGAACAAGAGCAACGGTCATTGGCATCAAACGAACCGCAGACAAAGCAACAGCAATCGCAGCTGGAATAAGACCAACACCTGCGCTCAGCGCTCCTGTCAAAACAACGATGCTGGGCAAAGCCCACATGAGGAGGCTCATCATCAGAACCTCAATCAGCGTCAGACCAACTTCGCGGGCCAATGAAGTAAAGCCAACAAACGCCATCATCAAAATCAACGTCGGCAGGCAAAACGCACCAATAGCACCCTGACGGAACCAATAGGCACCGCCTTCAAATTCAGAGGGGTCGTCATCCTCTGCAGCTTCAATATTTTGGTTGGTCATTTACGAACTCAAAAGGAAGGAACCGAACCATGGATCTGGCCCGTGAACTCAAGGTGGTTAGCCCAGGTAAGCCTGCGTGCACCACGTTAAGTATTTTAGTTCTTGCAGAAATATCATACAAAAAAGCCGAAGCAAGTGCCTCGGCTTTTTCTCACTAAAATATTGAGGACTAATCCGCTATCGGAATTCCGGGAACATCGCCACGTTTGGCAGCTCCCTTTCCTGTGCGTGGCACACCCGATTTCCCCTTAGCCTTGGGGGCAGGCTTTTTCCGCGCACCAGTTTTAGCTCTAGCCGCCGGACGCTCCTCGACGGTTTCAAGCAGCAGACCTTCCAAATCCTCGGAGACAGACACCTTCACAGTGCCTCCTTTCTGAAGCTTTCCAAACAGCACTTCATCAGCCAGCGGCTTCTTGATGTGCTCCTGAATGACACGGCCCAGCGGACGCGCGCCCATCGTACGGTCATAACCCTTCTCAGAAAGCCAGACCACCGCACCCGGTGTCAGCTCAAAGGTTACGTTGCGCTCTGCAAGCTGAGCTTCCAGCTGCATAACGAATTTCTCAACCACACGATGGATAACTTCATTATCCAGATTCGCAAACGGAATGATCGCATCAAGACGGTTCCGGAACTCCGGAGTAAACATCTTGGTGATCGCTTCCATATCATCGCCTTCACGCTGCAAACGGTTAAAGCCGATTGGGGCTCTCGCCATATCTGCGGCACCAGCGTTGGTGGTCATGATCAAAATCACATTCCGGAAATCAACAGACTTACCATTGTGGTCAGTCAGCTTACCGTGGTCCATCACTTGCAGCAGAATATTGAATAGGTCAGGGTGAGCCTTCTCAATTTCATCCAAAAGCAGCACGCAATGTGGATGTTGATCCACCGCATCGGTCAACAAACCGCCCTGATCGAACCCAACATAGCCCGGAGGCGCACCAATCAAACGAGAGACTGTGTGCCGTTCCATGTACTCAGACATGTCAAAGCGCACCAGCTCCACACCAAGAGTAGATGCCAGCTGGCGGGCCACTTCCGTTTTACCAACACCAGTTGGACCGGAGAACAGATAGGAGCCAATTGGCTTATCAGGCTCACGCAAGCCTGCGCGGGCCAGCTTGATGGACGCAGACAACGCTTCAATCGCAGGATCCTGACCATAAACCACGCGCTTCAGGCTATCTTTCAGGTTGGACAGAACTGCTGCATCATCCTTAGAGACAGATTTCGGCGGTATCCGTGCCATTGTCGCAATAGTAGCTTCAATTTCCTTCAGCCCAATCGTCTTGCGACGCTTACCTTCCGGCAGCAACATCTGCGAGGCACCGGACTCATCAATCACATCAATTGCCTTATCCGGCAGTTTCCGGTCAGCAAGATACCGAGAAGACAACTCCACAGCCGCCTTAATCGCATCATTGGTGTATTTGATGTTATGGAAGTCTTCAAAATACGGTTTCAACCCACGCAGAATCTCAATCGCATCTGGAATAGACGGCTCGTTCACATCCACTTTCTGGAAACGACGGACAAGAGCACGGTCCTTCTCAAAGAACTGTCGATATTCTTTATAGGTCGTAGACCCAATACACCGAATCGTTCCAGAAGCCAGCGCAGGTTTAAGCAAGTTGGACGCGTCCATAGCACCGCCCGAAGTCGCACCAGCGCCAATGACGGTATGGATTTCATCAATGAACATGATCGCACCCGGATAATCTTCGATTTCCTTAACGACCTGCTTCAAACGTTCCTCAAAATCACCGCGATAACGAGTACCAGCAAGCAGTGAGCCCATATCAAGCGCAAAGATTGTCGCGCTCTTGAGGACCTCAGGCACATCACCAACGATAATCCGTCGTGCGAGCCCTTCTGCAATTGCAGTTTTACCAACACCGGGGTCCCCCACATAAAGAGGGTTGTTCTTGGCGCGGCGGCACAAGATCTGAATAGTCCGAGAAATCTCTTTCTCACGCCCAATCAGCGGATCAATTTTACCTGAGAACGCCTTCTCATTGAGGTTTTGGCAATAAGCCTCAAGCGCCTCTGTTTTTCGTTTGGTCTGTTCTGACGAACCACCCGATGGAGGCGGCGGCATGTTTACGCTCGGATTACTGCCACTGTCGGCATCTTCATCAACACCACGCACCTGGCGCGGCTCAGACAACCCTGCCCGTTTTGCAATACCGTGAGAGATGTAATTGACGGCATCGTACCGTGTCATTTCCTGTTCTTGCAGGAAGTATGCAGCATGGCTTTCGCGCTCCGCGAAAATAGCAACGAGCACATTGGCACCAGTAACCTCTTCGCGTCCGGAAGATTGAACGTGAATGACAGCGCGCTGAATAACACGCTGGAAACCGGCAGTTGGTTTTGAATCATCATCCCCGTCAACAACGAGGTTCTCAAGTTCACTATCAATGTATTCTACAATGCTTTTTCGCAGTTGCTCGAGGTCAACATTGCACGCACGCATAACCGCAGCAGCATCCTGATCATCAATTAATGATAGCAGCAGATGCTCCAGGGTCGCATATTCCTGATGGCGCTCATTAGCAAACGCCAAAGCTTGATGGAGAGCTTTCTCCAGACTGCGAGAAAATGACGGCACAGGCGCCCCCTATTACTTTTTCTCCATCACACATTGTAACGGATGTTGGTGTTTTCGGGCGAAATCCATAACTTGCGTGACCTTCGTCTCGGCCACTTCGTAGGTGAAGACTCCACACTCCCCTACGCCATGATGATGAACATGAAGCATGACCTGCGTTGCGTCTTCGCGGTCTTTATGGAAGAACCGCTCCACCACGTGGATCACAAACTCCATCGGTGTAAAATCATCATTAAGCAGCAACACGCGAAACAAACTGGGCCGTTTTATTTTCGGCTTAGGCTTTGTAACGGTTATCGTCCCGCCATCATCATCATTATCCAGGTCGAAATCGCTGCTCATAACTTCTCTTTGTCCTACAATGTATAACGCAGAGGACTTTATAGTATTTAAACGTACCCCCCACGAATTCAAGGGATATGCATTTTCATAGGACACACCAACAACTCCAGAAAAGTCAAACAGTGTTTCATGTTGCGTTTCATTATATATGGGAAGCGTCAATTTATCTCCCTTAAGAACACGCACTGCTTGTTGTTGGTCCCTCATTCACTCTCTCGCTGCAGCATTATTCTATCTCTACGCACTCTGAGATACGCCACCGGCCCCAATGCCCTAGCTCAGTCACCAACAGCTGCATCAAATGTTCCTATCAGATCAATTAATTGCAGGAGTTTGAGGCATATTCACGTCTCTCTCTAGCTTTAATACCGATTATTCCCCGAGCAAATTCCAAAATGCAAACCATTATGCAAGGAAAAGGACCAGATTACCCGAAGGGTTAACCTCAGCTCCCAACGTAAGAACGACGTATCGCCGGTGTGAAACCGGACAAAAAATATCTGCAAACCTTAACTGCGTAGAATCACAGTGCCTTGAGAAGTGATTGAAAAAGAAAGATAGGTTTTCAGAAAATGAAAACAACCGACTCAACCGATTTAAAACAGCACAAAGCAAAAAGCCCGAAGCAGTGACCTGCTTCGGGCTTTCAGTGTAAATTATGCAACAGATGACTACTTAGCAGTCATGGTGAGCATATTCTCGTAGGGCTTATATGCGTCCTTGGCCACTTCAGCATACATTTCGCCAATCTTTGTGGCCTGACCAACCATGTTCTCATAGCTTGCCTTCGCAAAATCCGCCTGAGCTTCCATAGCCTTATCGATAGACTTAGCGCTTACGACTTTTTCAATCGCAGAGTTACTCTCTTCAATGGACTTCTTAGAGTAGTCTGCAACCTCAGCCGAAATTGCCTGCATTCCCTTGGAAAAGACACCAAAGCTTTGCATAGCGATGTCCATGTTATCTTTTCCAAGCTTCTGAATATTCTCAAATCCTGTGACCATAAAGATTCCCTCATCAATTGGGCGGCGCCGGTATTTCGATGATTAGGTTTTGTCTCTTGGGGAGCAAACGCCACATGTCTCAACCTTACGCAGCGATATTATGCAGTGCACAAAATTTGTCAAGCCTTATATCGCACTGCAATATTATGGAAAGACAGGAGGCTAGCCATCAACAAAAACAGATAAAAACAGATTTTTTGCAAACTACCTTCGCACATTTACTGAATTGTAACTGTAATCGCATCATTCTGGGTATGAAGCGAACGGAGGGGAGCCAACTGAGCCGCATTTTGTGTGGTTGAGTTTTTCTGGACACATCCTCCCGATGCAATCATTTTTTTTAGTACAGAGCGCGTAAACCGCCATATTGCTCACGGGGCGAAAAGAACATGGGTCTGCGTAATTTTGGGCCATTTGGGCGTCTAAAAAAGGCATTAGGACAAGCTGTCGGCATACTAGCCGTCTCATTAGCACTCGCTACAGCTCCGTCTGTTGCCCAGGCAAATGCCAAATATGCAGGCATTGTCGTGGACGCCAAAACCGGCAAGGTTTTGTATTCCAACAATGCCACAGCAAAACGCTATCCAGCGTCCACCACAAAGATCATGACACTTTACGTGCTCTTTGAAGAGTTGGAAGCTGGTCGCATCTCGCTCAATACCAAGATGAAGGTCTCCCGATACGCTGCACGGCGCCCACCAACCAAGCTTGGCTTGAAGGTTGGCGGTTATTTGCGCGTTAAGGATGCGATCTACGCGCTCATCACCAAATCTGCCAATGATGCGTCCACGGTGATTGCCGAACACATCTCAGGCTCAGAAACAGCCTTTGGCCGTCGCATGACTCAGACCGCCCGTTCAATCGGCATGCGTAACACGATCTTTAGGAACCCTCACGGCCTTCCTAACTCCAAGCAAATCACAACCGCAGCTGACCTTGCTCTGCTCGGTCGCGCGATCCAAGATCGCTTCCCGAAGTATTACAAATACTTCAACACCCGCTCCTACACCTACGCAGGACGCCGGATGGGCAACCACAATAAGTTACTTGGACGCGTGCGCGGTGTTGACGGTATCAAGACCGGCTATACCAACGCATCAGGCTTTAATCTGGTCACCAGTGTAAAACGCGACAATCGTCAGATCGTAGCTGTGGTCCTTGGTGGACGCACCGGCAGAAGCCGCGACGCGCAAATGGAGAAATTGATCAGCCAGTATTTGCCAAAAGCATCCCGCGGTCGTCGCACTGCGCCTATGCTTTACGCAGGCACAAAGCGCTATCAATTCCCAAGTGTTGCTCCAGCAGTTCCTGTTGCTAAAGCAGGCACACCAAACGTGAAGCAGCCTACATTGCTCGCCTATGCAAGCCCGACTGGCACGACGCCAAGCTCAAAGCCAACGGATCCGATTACCAAGATGCTTGACCAGCAGGCCAACAAGCCCGCTCCGGCAGTTCGCAAACAACTGGTTGCCAATTCGCTAGCTGCCCCTGCTGTGGTGGCCTCTGCAAAATTGCAGCAACCAGCAGCAACAACCGCGCCATCTTCAGTTTCGATCGAACGCAAGATCGCAAGCCTGAAGCCAGAGGACATCGACACCTCCGGCTGGCACATTCAAATTTCTGCGACCGACAGCCAGGATAAGGCTATCAAGATTCTGGAAAATGCGCGCGCAGCGGCAGGAAACGCCCTACGCAACAAGCGCATCTACACAGAGCCGGTCAAATCCAAGACTCAAACTCTATACCGCGCGCGGTTCATAGGGTTTGAAACCAAAACAGCAGCCTGGGATGCTTGTGCCACACTCAAAAAGGCCAAGTACTCCTGCTATGCCGTCTATCAGTAACTAGTATCGTCACGGTGAGTCTAATGTCTGTTGAGAAGCCTATCCTTCGCCTCGTTGAGTTTGGAAGCCAGGAAAGCAGAGCCTCCACTATCGGGGTGCAAACGCTTAATCAATCTGCGGTGGGCAGCACGAATGTCGTCCGTGGAAGCGCCCGGCGCAAGTCCAAGAACCTCGTAGGCCTCCTTTTCAGTCAGAGCGCTCGAGCCAGACGTGTTTCCCTGCCCCGCTGTGGAATCCGCCTGGAAGTCTACACGCCAGTTGGAGAGCCTGCTGTCGAGGTAAGCTTCGAGTAGCGCAACACTGTCTCCATCCGGCTGCACGTCGCGCCATAAAAGCTTAAGTTCGCCAATTTGAAGTGAGCTCAACGCGCGACCCGTAAATGCACCGGCAAGCACTTTGCCTTCAAGTTTACGGCTATCGTGATCCAGTTCCATATGTAAAAACTTGGAGGATATTGTCGAGGTTTGACCTGCACTCTTAGCAGCGCCTCCCAGTCCGCCAAGGGAAAAGCCCCCGGGAAACTTAAAACTCTGCGCTGAGCCCCATCCCAAAAGGGAAAGTGCAAAAGCTGCGAGCGGTAGCGCAACAACATACCTGCCCGTAACTGCAAGAAACGCACAAAAGATCAGCAACACAATGCCGATCAACATTTTCATGACTTCCGCCAGTTTCGTGGGGTTAGATTGTGTCAGCGACTTTGCAATGAAATAGAGGATGGCAAGCACCAATCCTCCTAAGACCAAATAGCCCATGTATTACCCGAGGTGTTCTATCAAGAGTTGAGCACCTTTATGCCCCGATTGTTCAAGCTGCTCAAGGGCCTCTCTGCCCCCCGCGGAAAATGTTGCGATCGCAGCAAGCAATCCGCGCAAACTGGCAGCAGATCCCTCGCCAAAATTCATGTAGATTCCATTGCTCAAGCGTGCAATCTCGCGGTAATTCTCTTCCGCAACATGATCCTGGCCTTCCTGAAAAATGAAAACCGGCACGCCAAGCAACCCAAGTTCTCCAGCCCGGTCACACACACGATCCGGATTTTCTTCCATGCAGTCGCCGATATAGACAACGGCCTGAACTCGTTTGTTCCGGGTTTCGCTCAAAGCATGGTCCAGCACTTTCCGAATCTGCGTCCGGCCTGCCTGAACTCTGATTTTGCGCATCATCGCGCCCAGTTCTTTTGAATTGCTAACCCAGCGAGACGCCTTGCATTCTCCAAAACCACGAAAAAACACAAGTTGCACGTCAAGAGACCCAACCCGACCGGCCTCAATAAACATTTCCTCTTGCAAATGGCACGCCTGATCCCAAGTGGGTTGGCGGCTCATCGTTGCATCCAGCGCAAAAATCAACCGGCCCCGTTCACTCTCACTTGGCGCTGCAACAGCACGCTTGGCGGCCTCCAAAAAGCTGGAAAGATCACTCGCATCCTGAGCCTTTTTACTCAAAAAACCTGGCCGTTTTGAAAGTTTGTCTGACATGCGCGCACCTGTAGTCACATCTTAAAGGAGTGTGGTAGTTTTTTCTTCCAACAAGCTCCCCGGTTTTGGGACAGATTGCTCATTTATCTACCTAAAGACCAATACCCACTATTGGTGCAATGAGAGCAATCACAAAATCTGCTAAAACACGTTATATCAGGTCCTGCTTGCATTTGGGTTCAACAGTTTCTGATCAAACCCATTTCCAACAACACATAATAATAACTGCAACAGCAAGAAATAACGGGATGAGTTCCGATATGGAGACGCCTATGAGAAATCTCCCAGACGTATACCGCGGCATCGATGACCTGCGGAACGCACTTTCTCCTCTAAGACGAGAAGGCAAAACAATCGCTCTGGTACCAACAATGGGAGCTTTGCACGCTGGCCACCTTTCACTGGTTGAAAAGGCAAGCGAACAAGCAGACATCGTGATTGTATCTATCTTTGTAAATCCAAAACAATTCGCACCGGGCGAGGATTTTCAAAGCTATCCGAGGACAGAAACTGCCGATCTGGAAAAACTAGCGGACTACGGCGTATTTGGCGTGTTCGCGCCAAACGCAGCAGAAATGTATCCGAACGGTTTTGCAACATCGATCCAGATCGAAGGTCCAGCCCTTGGGTTGGAAACTGACCATCGGCCACACTTCTTCAACGGCGTTGCAACCGTTGTCGCCAAGCTGCTGCTGGCAGTTATGCCGGACACCGCCATCTTCGGTGAAAAAGACTACCAGCAACTTCGCGTCATCAAACAGCTAGCAAGAGACTTACATCTTCCAACGAAGATCATAGGTGCGCCAACAGTGCGGGAAGAGGACGGCTTGGCCATGTCCTCACGCAATGAGTACCTGGACAATAACGAGCGACAGACTGCAAGAACAATCGCTGAAACGCTAAAGACCGCACGTAATGCCCTGCACAACGGCGAAAGCTGGATTGACGTGCGCAAAAAAGCTCTGACTGTTTTAAAACTCTCTGGCTTTGCGACAGACTATTTTGAGCTGAGACACAAAAACCATCTTGGCACGCCGATTGACGCAAAAGGTGCCCGCATTTTGGTCGCCGCCAAAGTCGGCAGCACCCGCCTGATCGACAACATCGAAGTTTAAAGCTCATTCACAAACAGTGAGCACCAGCTTTCGGGCAAAACCACCTGAGCTATCAGGGATCAAGACACGTCTTCGGGTAATTGAACAAATGATCCGGAGACGTCTGCCTTAGATCAGGCAAAGTTCCTGTAACTCGCGGCGCATACCCTCTGGCATTTCGGCAAGTTGATCGCCATCCAGCATCGGCCCGCCTACATCAAGTGGCGCATCGGATGCTTTCAGGTAACGCCAGCCTTGAAAGGGTCGGCGCGGCTGGAAATGCGTTTGATGGAGAAAAGGCTCCATCACAAGATCGCAGCTCTTTTTGCCAGCATCATCTTTGTGTACGCGAATATCAATTAGCTTCTGCCGAACCTGAACATTGCCCTTGATCACCCAATACAGCGACCCGCCATCAAGCAATTCATCAATACGCGTGGGAACCATGCGAGTGGTATGGATCTGCTCAGCGCTCAGCCCTTGGGACAGAGCCAGAATTTGGCGCTGCTCAATATAGCCGCGCAATTGATCAACGCTTTCCACGCCAACACAAAGTTTTACCAGATGCAGTGTCATTGCGTTGAAATAGCAGCTCAACAGCAGAAATGCCAGTCAAAGCAGCTTTCAGACCTAACGCATTGCACAACCATTGCAAAGCACGCCGTGCTGCGCAAACTGGCACAGCAACAAAGGAAAGAAGAGAAAATCTCCCCTACTATATATGGTAGTAAATCAAAATATAACAAGAATTGCGCGAGTTCGCCGAAACTGAGTAAAAATAGACCCCACTCAGGAGAACCGCCATGCCCACTTATTGCAAACCAGTTACCCCACTCGGACAAGTGCCGATCCTTGGAGCAAAAAGGTTTCGTATCTGGTCCAGCAATGTCCAAGCATACTTTATTATCGATGTCTGTGAGCCAAGTCCTCTCTTAAAAAGAAGCGGGCCCTCTCCGCTACTGCTCGTGACCGATGGCAACCTATGTTTTTCATCTGCAACATCAATTTCCAAAGCCCTTGCTTTAGAACCAGACGGACCACCGTCCATGACCGTTGTTGGAATAGGCTATGATGTCGCTGGTGCAGGTGAAAACGCCGAACATCACACCATCCGCAATCGCGACCTCACCCCCTGCCAGGACAAACGCTTTGAGGCCATGATGCAAAAGGCACCTGCGCCTTTCACATGGAGGGAGGATATTAAGCCCGGAGGTTCTGAACGTTTCCTGAGCTTTATAAAGGACGAACTCACACCATGGCTGATGTCGCAGTTTAATATCGACCCCACCGACCACACCTTAGCGGGCACCTCACTAGGCGGGCTATTTGCCCTCAACACTCTTATGACACAGCCAACTGCTTTTGAGCGCTATATCGCCATAAGCCCGGCCATCTGGTGGGCCAACAACTACTTGATGGATTTGGCGCAAGGATTTGAGATCCCCCGCACTGACCGCCCCATCACTTTGTACATGGCTGTTGGAGAGCGTGAAGAACGACAGGATCCAAATGCAAAAATGGTAACGAACCTGACCAAATTTGCAAAGCGCCTAAAAGAGCGCAAGCTGCGCGCTCTAAACTTCAAAACAGAGATACTACCCGATGAAACTCATATGAGTGTGTTTAGCCCTGCCCTTGGCAGAGGGTTACGCTCCACGTTTGCGCCCCAGTCTCGGGATGAAAGTTGGGCAAATCTGGATGTAGTGGAAACCCCATAGTCAAACAAAAAGGGATGCAGACATATCATCTGCATCCCTTGTCAAAATCCACGTTTAGCAGTCGATGGAGATTAACTGCCGGCACCTGCAAAGACATAGAGCAGTGCCATAACGCCGCCGAGCGTTGCGATAGTCCACACCGTGAACCCCCAGCAGGACTTCTGAATTTCGTGATCCATAAAACACCGTTTGATGGTTGATATAGGTGCGCCGAGGAAACCCCGTCAGCACAGGGCGCACCGAATATCCCTTCTTCTGTGAAAGTGCAACAGAAAAACGGTAAAAACGGGTCACCAGAGTGCCGCACCCAGTCCACAGTGCCCCCTACATATTACCTAGTCAGATATACCTAATCCATTAAATCTAATAACTACAATATGTTATGGTACATTAGACTTACTAAAACTATCGATAACTCCAAATTAGTGACCCTGCTTTTTTTTGGAGAAATTCGTTCAAAACTCGGCGCAAATATGAAGAAAAGTCACAGAGCGGGAGATGGAAACTCGTTTTTTTGACTGTCTTGGGCTGTTCATCCCTATTATTCTGCTTTCACTTTGCGGCCAGAAACGCAGACCCTCTAGCCCCTCCCCCCAAATCATGCGAAACATGTAAAAGCTCATCTCGTGCAGCTGAGGTGATTTTCAGACACAGGCTTCAACAACAGAAAAAGTAATGTTTCAGATCCAGCTTCCCAACATCCTAGCTATCTCGTTTTTCATCTTCGCATGGTGCCTTTACGGCTGGCTCGCTTACAAAAGCCCCTGGTCAAAACACACTCTTTCCCATGCCATGGACGCTCACCGTTACCGCTGGATGCAGGCCATGCTCAAACGTGATGTACGCATTGCAGACACCAACATCGCCTCCGGCCTTCAGCAAGGCACAGCATTCTTCGCGTCTGCATCTCTGCTGGCAATTGGAGGTACGGTGACACTGCTAAGTGCAATGGATGAGGTGAGCGCACTGGCAGAAACACTCAATCTGCCGTTTCTGGCAGACCCGCTTCAAAACGAGGCCAAGACCTTTGGTCTGATGGTGATCCTCGCCTATGCTTTCTTTAAATTCGGCTGGGCATATCGCCTCTTTAATTACACCACGATCGTAATGGGCTCTATTCCTGACGATTGCCATGAGGAAGATGAGGAGGCAGTGGGTGCCTCCTTGCGTGCCGCACGTCTGGCAACCTTGGCTGGCCGTCACTTCAGCAACGGACAGCAGGCGCTCTTCTTCGCGGTTGGTTATCTGGGGTGGTATGCAGGGCCTTTCTTCTTTATCGCAACGACCCTGATGGTGACCCTAGTGCTTTTACGGCGTCAGTTTTTCTCGCAGGCAAGGAAAGCTGTATTACCAGGCCCGAATGCACAGGATCTCGTTAATTCCGGCGCACGATAGACCTTTACCGGGTCTGGAAACCCTTTCAGAGGAAACGTACCAACACACGTTTCCTCATCACAATCTAAAATTTCTGCCACCGTATCCGAGATCAGCATCGTATGATCCAAACGTTTGGACAGATCGGCGATTCGAGCGGCCTCGTTCACAACCGGCCCGACAACCGTAAAGTCCAAACGCCGCTCTCCGCCAACGTTTCCAAAGAACACGCGACCAGAGTGTACCCCCATACCAACGTGAATTGCAGGCAGGCCATTTAGTCCGCGTGCGTTTGCTTCGCACAGGTCCTTAAGGCTTTTGCGAAGAGCTGCCATAGCCTCAAAGGCCGCAATTCTAGCGCTTTGTTCATTGGTATAAGGGAACACAGCCAACACTTCGTCGCCAATGAACTTGAGGATCTCACCGCCATGTTGCTCAACCCGTGAGGTAACCACGCCAAAATATTCGTTGAGAAGCTGCAGCAAGGACTTGTCAGGCAAGTAGTTTGAGAACCCTGTAAAATTGCGAATATCACAAAAAGCAACGATCGCGTTGATATGCTCACCATCCCCGCGCTGTATCTCACCGCTCATTACCCGCCGCCCGGCGCGAGTACCCAGATACGTGTTTAAAATACTCTCTGAAGCCTGACGCGAGTTGAACAGCTCACAAATCAATGAGAGGGGGTTGGAAAGCTCTTCGAAGACACGAATGTCGTCATCTTTAAAACCGGCTTTGGACCGACTTGCAAACGCAAGACCATGCTTTGCACCATCTGAAAAGGTCATGGGAAATGAAACGTATTCAGTATAACCTTCCTCGTCGAGCTCCTGAATGATCTTAAGCCGGTCATACTCATCATGCTGACCGAATTTATGGCGAATCATTTGACCCGTTTCAATCGAGTGCCTCCAAAGACTCTGGTTATAAGATTCATCCATCTCCGGCGTGTGTAGGAAGTACCTCATACGAGGCCCTATGCCGCGCTCCCAAATAATCCCCTCGCCTTGATAGTCTGGGTCCAAAATAGAAATTCCGCTGGAAATCCGGTCAACCTCGATTCCCATATCCCCTAAGCGCTCACCCAGCACAGACAGAACCCGGCAGGGACGGCCAAGCATTTTTGCATCCTTGGAAAGCCACTCCAATAAATCATTAGTGGCTACAGACTCACGATCAGACATTCAAACCCCAGAGACGAACGACAACGTTTCTCATCATTTACTTTTTAACTCAGATATTTACAGCAATACCGTCAAGAAACCCTCGCCATAAAAGCTAGACTTTCTCCACAACCTGCTACACGCCCAACGTGTAATTGCTTCAAATTTCAAAAATTTGTAGCAAACAAACTGCACAACTCCTATTTTCTGCGCAAATAATAACGCAGCACGCTTCCAGTGATGAGAGTTTCAATCACTGCGCATTTAATCGAGACATCCAACAATGTTAGATCGCTTTTATCTGATCATCGATGGCACCCATTGGTTGCCACGTGTCCTTCCTCTTGGCGTAAAGCTTGTTCAGCTCCGTATAAAAGACAAGTCAGAGGATGAAATTCGCTCTCAGGTCAAAGCAGCAAAGCAGCTCTGCGACAAAGCCGGCGCAGTTCTCGTCGTAAACGACCACTGGCAGGCTGCCTATGACGCAAATGTTGGCTATGTGCATTTGGGACAAGAAGACCTAAAGACCGCAGATTTCCGTGCACTCCGTTCCGCTGGAATTTACTACGGCGTTTCAACACATGATGAAGCTGAGCTGGACACCGCTCTGGCGCTAGATCCTCAATATGTGGCCCTTGGCCCAATTTACAATAGCGCAACAAAAGAATTGCGCTGGCAACCACAAGGGCTCGAAACCCTAAAGAGGTGGAAATCACGCACCAACAAACACCTGGTAGCGATTGGTGGGATCACGCTGGAGCGCGCACCAGATGTTTTTGCAGCTGGAGCAGACACCATTGCAACAATTTCAGATGTCACAGCTGCATCAAATCCAGAGCAACGGGTTTCCCAGTGGCTTCAAACATCAAAGAACTGGTAAGCCTAAGCCGCGATCTTGTTGATGGAATGCTTGCCCTCAGGTCTGCATGAACACATTCGTTCATCGCAAAGCTTTTTCACGATGTATGAAGGCGGAGCGGCAACAAAAAAGGCAGCCAAGAGGCTGCCTTTTTCAAGTCATAAAACAATGTAGTTTATGCAAGTTCAGAAACGTTGCTCACCACTTTGCCGACCAAACCATACTCGATACCCTCTTCAGGGCTCATCCAGTAATCACGGTCCGTGTCTTTTTCGATACGTTCAATCTTCTGACCAGTTGCATCTGCAAAGATCTGGTTCAAACGATCACGCATCTTGAGAATCTCTTTGGCCTGAATCTCAATATCTGTCGCCATACCACCAGCACCGCCGGAAGGTTGGTGAAGCAGAAAACGTGTGTTCTTAGTGCAGAAACGACGTTCTTGCGGCACAGACACGTAAATCAGGGCACCAGCGCTGGCAACCCAACCCATACCCAGCATGCGAACCTGTGGTTTGATGAATTTGATCATGTCGTGGATCATATCACCAGATTCCACGTGCCCACCTGGAGAGGAAACGATCACCGTAATAGGGTCATCACCAACCTGGGAAAGCGCAAGCAGACGGGAACAGACATCCTGAGCCATCTCCTGTGTCACAGGGCCTGTAATCAACACCGTACGCGCATCAAAAAGATGCTTGTCCACCGGGATGGACTTTTCAGGATTCTTTGGCGCGTCATCATCACCTTCGAGGCGAACCGACGTCGAAGCACAATAGTCCGTCATGCGAATGACATGCTCCCTTATATTAGCTACCGCCCCACGCGGCAGACTCTGATCAAGTATAACTAAAAGATACTGCGGCAGACCGCAAACACGCAAAGTCATAGCCTAACAGAAATTCCCTAGGAAATAGTGGGCGTTCTTCCCCAGTTTCAGCCGATCCTTCAAAAAAACAGCAATTTCACTCGGCTGAAATAAATTGCATTTCACACACTTAATAATCCAATACCCAACTTTAAAGCCAAGCAATAACGTTTTAATAACCTTGAAACTCGCATAATTGGTAGAAATTACAATCTACCTATAGCTGATATTGACATACTGGGGATGGTGTCACGTCTTCGGACACAGCACAAAGGGATTTTCGGGTTTGACTGGTTTTACAGAAACACTGAATGCTCACCTCCAATATCAATCACCCGTCCCTATAGAAGACCAAAGCGCCTTCTCACGCGTGAATGTCCCTATTTACGCGGTCGACATTAGCCAGAGTAAACTGGTTTGGGCCAATGCCTCTGGCCTCTCCTTTCTGGGTTTGACCGTGCAAGAGTGCATCGATGCCAACAACAACTTCATGGTTGACCTGCCTGCACCGTTTAATAACCCCTCCTATCGAAACCAGCTTCGCTCCTATTTAAACCGAATAAGAGAAGAGGGCAGCATCACCGAGTGCATTACAGTCGTTCCAAATGCGAACTCGATTTCTGTCTATTGTACGTTTTCACCACAAGCTCTAACCAGTGGGGCTCCAGGTCTTTTGGTGCAAGTCACTTCAGAAGTCGGCAATGAGCCCGCGCAGGTCCGCAGCGCACAGGTTCTGCTCCACACCACGTCCATGATCACGATGTTCGATGAGAGCGGAAAACTCCTTTTTGAAAATCCGGCAAGCCGCTTTAATCGGCCCAGCGGCTGCGAAGACCTTGCCAACCGCATCTGTAACCGCCGAGATTTCGACGCACTCATGGCGGAGCTTCGGATCAACGGTGAGGCAAGCCTGGTCGCCCTCATGCACTCCAATCAGGGAGAACGCTGGTTCGATCTCAATGCCCGCAGCGCTTTTGACCCGGTATCTGGTGCACGCGCAATCTCGCTCAATGCCACAGATGTCACCAAACGCCTGCAAGCCGAACACGAAGTGCGGTACTTGGCCCATCACGATACGCTGACAGGGCTGCCAAACCGCACCTTCTTAGAAATCGAAGCAGAGCGATATCTCGATGAGACCCGCCTCTCCGGCAATCCGGGGGCCCTCATCTTTATCGATCTGGACCGTTTCAAATCAATCAACGACACGCTCGGCCATTTGGTTGGAGATGATCTTCTGGTCGTCATTGCCAAGCGTTTGAAAGAAGTCGTGGAAGGCATCGGCTTTGTTGCCCGTCTTGGGGGCGATGAATTCGTTGTACTCATTGCCAATTTTGCAGAAACTGACCTTCTGAGTGAAATTTGCCGTGAAATTCGAACCGCTCTGTCCCAGCCATGCAAGGTGCGTGGCCACATGCTTCAGGTCACGCCCTCTGTTGGCGTGTGCACCTATCCAGAACATGGGGTTGATCTGGATACGCTCATGCGTAAGGCAGATTTGGCGATGTATAAAGCAAAGGACCTGGGACGCGACCGCATCTGCTTCTTTGATGTTTCCATGTCCCGCGAAGCTGAAGAGCGCGTCAGCTTGGAAACGGCTTTGCGCCAGGCAATCCGCGGTAACGAACTGGCGGTGCACTATCAGCCACGCGTGGATGTGGTCACCAATCAGGTCATTGGCGCAGAAGCCCTTTTGCGCTGGCATCACCCCACACGGGGGATCGTGTCAGCAGCCAGTTTCATAGAGATTGCCGAGGAAGCTGGCATGATCGATGAAATCGGAGACTGGGTCGCGCGCGACGTAATGTTGCAGCAAAATCAGTGGGCTCAAGCAGGCCACGATGTTGCGATCTCCATCAACCTTTCCCCTGCCCAGTTCCGGCGCGGGCGCATTTCGCAGCGCTTGCGCTCCATACTGGAAGAAACTGGCGCGTCTGCCAGCTCAATCCGGCTTGAGATTACAGAAAGTGCGCTGCTCAGCGATGCAAACGAAACGCTGAAAGAACTCAATGCCCTGCGTGAACTTGGCTTTACACTAGAAATTGACGACTTCGGCACAGGCTATTCAAACCTTGGCTACCTGCAACGCTACCCGGTCACCGCTTTGAAGATTGACCGTTCATTTATTGCCGACACAAAACGCTGGCCAATCGTTCAGATGATCGTTCAGATGGGACGCCTCTTGAACCTGACACTTGTTGCAGAAGGCATTGAAACCAAAGACCAGCTTAGACAGATCCAGAAGCTTCAGTGTCATGAGTATCAAGGATACTTGTTTTCACCTGCTGTACCGCCCCTCACCTTCGAGCGCTTGTTGAAAGGTCAGCATTTTATAATGCCACCTCCCTCACAGCTTGGCGCCTCACTTTAAGGTAAGCTTTGCAGACCGACTGAGCGCTTGCAATGTATCGAGCGCAAGCTCGGCTTTCTCATCCTGCACAAAGATATGATCGTGGTAAAACGCGGCAACAACATTTGCCGAAATGCCAGCCTCAGCAAGCGCACTGGAAATCGCTGCCGTCAGGCCAACAGCTTCTAAAGAGCTGTGAACTGCAAGTGAAATGCGCCGGAAACTAGGTTCTGTCTCAACGCCTGCCCGCCCTGCACTTTCAAGAGATAAGATGGCTGTTAGCCCCTCGTTTTCCCAAAACAAACCAAGGGGATGATGTTCCGCTAACGCCTCAATGCTTCCATTGGGAAAGCAGCAAAAGACAAAACTCTCCTCTGACACTGATGCCTCCATAGAGGCAAGCAACTCTTGCAAATCCGTTCCACCACGCAATGCCAAAGCCCTGCTCCCTTCTCAAACCCAAAACAATCCGAAGAGATTATTGTCAGACCGTAATAAGGATACATAGTCAGTACGATAGTTTCCGCACGGATTGTACCACTTAACCCTTAATCATCGTAGGTACGATGGAGCCGTCACTACAACCAAGTATTCTATTCATGGCAGAACACTTTGCCTATGCTCCTTTGTCGGAGGTAACTAGCCTTCATTCATTGTCGGTGAGCTCAAACTTTTGGGGCCGCCGTTAGGCTCCCACCTGCTTGGCAGCTATATCTAAAAACAAACGAGCCAATTTGGGCATGCCAGCTTTTCCGGCATGAACCGCAAAAAGCCGAATTTCGGGAAATCTCCAATCTGGTAGGACCTCAATGAGCTGACCTGACTGGATTAAATCTGTACACAAAGGTTCTGGCAATTCTCCGATACCGTGACCTGAAAGAATGGCTGAGCGGATTGCGGCATAATCATTTACGGACAAATGAGGTTCAAAGCTCACATTCTCGATATCGCGCTGTTTGGTCAGCGACCAGCTTAAATGACGTTTTTTACTGAAACCAAACCCAATGCAATTGTGGTGTTGTAGTTCACCCGGAGTGCGCGGCAGAGAATTAACGGCAGCATATCTGGCAGCGGCAACTAAACGATGACGGTATCTCAGCAGCGTTCTTGTAACCAAATCGGGCTGGTTTGGCGGGGCGACCCGAAACGACAAATCAACACCATCCTCCACGAAGTCTAAAATGCGCTCAGTCACAAAAACTCGAAGCTTTGCTTTTGGGTGGCGAGCCTGAAAGGTTTCGATTGTCTCCAAAAACAGTATTTCGAAAAGATTGGGTGGCACGGTGATCGTGACGGTTCCAATTGTGTCGGTGTGCCGATCAGTCATGACTCTGTTAGCGTGGACCAGCGTTTCCAACCCTTTGCGACATAGATCGTAATAGGTTGCCCCTGCCTCCGTCAGCCGGATCTGGCGCTTGCTGCGATCGACCAATTGCACACGAAGACTGGTTTCAAGCTCGGACACCTTTCTGCTGACTGTAGACAGCGGAACATTTAGGACCCGTGCGGCCTCTGTGAAGCTCTTCAAACGGGCGACTTCTGCAAAGACTGAGATAGCATCAAGGCTGATCATTTAGTTTCCATATATGGAAGTTAGCTTTCATTATTGCTCATTTATTCTGCGAGAGGAAGGAACTAACCTAACAAAATGTACAAATGAGGACGCTTTGATGGCACACAAAGACAAGACGATTAACTATATCGAGTTTCCCCTAAACGACCCAGCAAGCACAAAGCAGTTTTATGAGACTATCTTTGGGTGGACGTTTCAAGAATGGGGGCCCAAGTATCTAAGTTTCAGCGGTGCTGGTATTGATGGCGGGTTCAACGGCGAAGATGGAACACCGGTAACAAGCCCAGGCACATTGGTCGTTTTGTTCTCAAATGATCTGGCAGCCGCTCTTACGCAGGTTAAAGCCGCAGGGGCAAGAATTACCCGGGAGATCTATAGCTTTCCGGGGGGAAGGCGTTTTCATTTTTGTGATCCAAACGGCAATGAGCTTGCAATCTGGGCGGAGGCAACCCCATGACAATTCTTGTGACAGGTGCAACTGGCACCATTGGATCAGAAATCCTTCGATTGTTTGCCGAACGCCGTAGCCCCGACATTCGTGCTCTTGTTCACAACCCCAATAAAGTTGGGCAGGTGAAAGCACATGGTGCAATCCCAGTTGTCGGAGGGTTTGAGGACAAGGAAGCGCTGGTTTCTGCCACAACTGGTGTTAAGACAATCATTTTGATCACGCCTGCGGACGCTGCTGCCGTTGACCAAGCCTCCAATGTGATAAAGGCCGCCCAAGCATCGGGCGTCCAAAGGATTGTGAGAGTGTCCGCAATAAAAGCCGATCCCCATGGGCCAACAAACAACACACGAGCCCACGGGAAGACAGAGGCTGAGCTTATTGAGAGTGGTTTGAACTACGTTATTTTGCGCCCTAACCTGTTCATGCAAAACCTCTTCATGGCCGCCGACCAAATCACCCAACAACGGCAATACTCGTTTGCAACTGGCGAAGGCTCTATGGGTATGGTTGATACCCGAGATGTTGCCGCCTGCGCCGTGACCTGTGCGCTTACTGATCAGTGGGATGGCAGGGTTTACGAACTGACAGGACCGGAACCTTTGAGCTATGTGGATGTCGCGAAAATCTTAAGCGAACAATGGGGTAAGCCGACACAGTATCAACCAGTCGCGCCCGAAGAGATTTATAAATGGATCAAAAGCGCTGGTTGGGGCGAGTGGATGGCCGCGTTGGCCAGAGACTACGGGCGAGCCTATGCTATGGGATGGGGTAATTTTACAACGCCGCATATTCAGGAAATCACAGGTGCAAAACCGCGCTCCTTCCGCCAATTTACCCAGGAGGTATTTTTGCCCGCGCTTTAAGCGACAGCCCATTTATGCAGTCATTTCATGCGGCAATATATGTAGCCCATACCCTCGGATACAGGCAGATGGGCAAGCATTTGGATTGGGTTGATTATTGTAGCCTCACAATTATCTGTCACAACAGGCAGGCCAATACCTCACTGAGACTCAATCCTGGTAGTTTGGCCAAAGCCCTGGAGTGGCGAGCTCGACAACATTGCCAAAGGGGTCGTCAAAAAACAGACTGATACCGCCTTGCGGCCAGCGGACCTCACTGCGGATCTCCACGCCCTTATCCTCAAGGTGTTCACGCCAGTCTATTAAAGTGCTTCTTGCAATTGCGAAGGCAAAATGAGACGGGCCTTCAGTGCTGTGCCCCGGCACCATTCCGTAGGGGCTATCCACATCACTGCGGCTTACCCCTCGTTTGAAGATCAAAAGCATTTGGTTAGGAGCCACAGTGTAACCCCACATGCGCGCGCCCTCAACAACGCGCTCAAGCCCCATCAGCTCACCATAAAACTGATGTGCTATCGCAAAATCATCAACATAAACGGCTGTTTCAACAATTCCATTAATCCCTGGAGCACCCAATCCAACCTCCTGTCTAGGCTAAAGCGTTATCCACGAAAGGTGGCACCGGTTTTCAATCAAGCAAAGACGCTAAAGCAAAAAACTAAGGCAACTTGATCAATCCAGTGTAAATGCACGCTGCCTTAATATGGCAAATCAAACCACCAGGCAGCCAAAAACAAGAAACTAAAGAATCCAACAACGTCCGTTATCGTGGTTACAAACACAGAGGACGCAATCGCCGGATCCACTCCAGCTTTCTCCAAACCCATTGGAACCAACAGTCCAAACAAGCCGGCACAGATAGAGTTAATCAGAACAGCACTGCCAATCACCACCCCAAGTTCTGGGTTGAGGAACCAGCCCCCCGCAATAGCACCAATCAGTACTCCGAGGCCTGCGCCGTTGATCATTCCAACAAGAAACTCACGTCGTAAAACCCGGAGGATATTGCGCCTGTTCAGCTCCTGTGTCGCAATCGCACGCACAGTAACTGCCATTGTCTGCGTTCCGGAGTTGCCCCCCATGGACGCCACAATAGGCATCAGCACTGCAAGCGCCACCATGCGCTCAATGGTGTCGGAGAACAACGAAATGACAAAAGCAGCAAATAAAGCGGTGAAAACATTGATCGACAGCCAGGACATTCGGGACTTGGCAATATCAAACACACTATCTGATATTTCCTCGTCGCCCACACCAGCCATCGCCAGCATGTCCTCTTCCGCTTCCTCCTGAATAACATCAACAATATCATCAACCGTAATGATACCGACCAGCCGTTCTGAAGGATCCGTCACAGCAACAGAAACAAGGTTATAGCGCTCAAACGAACGCGCGACGTCCTCCTGATCATCGGTAACAATCACAGAGTGACGTGTCTCTTCCATGATCGATGAGATCTTTTTCTGTCGCTTTGTGCGCAAAAGACGGTCCAGCGCCACCGCACCAAGCAGCCGAAAGCCCGGATCAACAACATAAAGCTCGTAAAAACTATCGGGAAGGTCTTGGGAGCTGCGCAGATGGTCAATCACCTGCCCCACAGTCCAAAACGGTGGTATCGCAATAAAATCGCTTTGAACAATACGACCAGCAGAATCCTCTGGGAACTCTAGCGCCCGCTTAATCTGAACCTGATCAACATTTGGCAACCGAGCAAGGATCTTCTCCTGCTCTTCCTGCTCCATATCTTCAAGCAGGTAAACAGCGTCATCAGATTCAAGCTCACCGATACCCTCAGCAACATCACCATCAGGCAAAGCGTCCAGAACCTGCGCACGCACTGAATCTTCAGTTTCAGTTAAAGCAGCAAAATCGAATTCATCGCCAAGCAACTGAATAAGGACAACGCGATCATGCTCGCGAAGCGTTTCCAGCAAGTCACCCATGTCTGCTTCATGCAGGTTTCCTGCGAGCGCATGCGCAACAGCCCCATCACGGGCTTCAAGAGCCTCTTCAACACGGGCAACGAAATCGGTATCAAGGTGTCCGCTTGCATCCCGGACATTTGGTGGAGGGGGCACGGCCGAGGACGCACCTGGATTTTCCGAATAGGTCACATGACCTCCACAAGTTTGAACCAAATGCTTAACGTGAGCATCGTCCTTCAAGATTGCTGAAAATTGAAACACGCAGGTACCATCACCCCTGTGCACAGGTTTGTGTTTATAGCGACCTACGCAGACCGTGCAATCCTTTTGCGAAGAATTCGCTATTTACATAAGAACGGCGCAAACACACAAAAAACGCACAACAACGCAATTCATCGCAAAGACGACTTCAGCCCGCCTGAACGGCGAACAACAGACTTGATAAATTGAGAGAAAACAAAGACCTAAACAGCAAAAAACCCCGGCTCCTTAGGAGCTCGGGGCTTTTGGTGCGGCCGAGAAGACTCGAATAAAATAATTTTATCAACAATATCAAGTCACTACATTCTCAAAAATCCAAATGTAGGGCAATTTGTAGGGCAATTTGTAGGACAAAAGCCGCACCGAACTCCTCACCAATCATGGAGACTTGTCATGCGATCAATAAGAACACGGATACTTGTTAAATCTTACTCATGGCAAGTCCATTTAACTAATAAACTCAACCATCCATAATAGGCATGACCTTAGGATTGCAGCCGTCAGTGTATAATTAGTGGGTACAAGCTAATGAAGATAATAAGACTTGCATCGGCGGCATTGCTTTACGTAGGGCTCAGTATAGCCGCAACCAGCAGCCAGAGTTCTGATCCGTGTGGAGGCCAGGACCCTTGTGCCGTTCTCGCAAATAAAGATATCATTTACGGTCTGACTCAATCCATCAATGGTAATCAGTACAATGTTTTCAAAGGTATTGAATATGCCTCAAAACCAGACCGCTGGAGTTATTCAGAGATAGTCACAAGCTATACAGGCGAAAAATCTCAGGCAAAGGAGTTCAAGGATGTTTGTCCTCAGCTATCATCGGATGGAAAATACCTGGGCAAGGAAGATTGTCTGTATCTAAACATCTGGACCCCATACATGAAGGATTATCCCGATAACAACCTCCCTGTTATGGTTTTCATCCATGGTGGAGCGTTTGTTGTTGGAGCAAGTAGCTCAAAATACCCATCAAACCCCAACGACCCAGCCAACAGAGATACACTCCTGTATGATGGTGCAACATTCGCAACCGAACAGAATGTTATACTGGTGACCATAAATTACAGACTAGGCGCACTTGGCTTCCTGAATTTGGACAAAGGCGAGATAACGTCTGACACCTCTAAAAGCAACTACGGAGTCCGTGACCAGCTTGTCGCCTTGCAATGGGTTCAAGATAACATTGCAAGCTTTGGTGGCGATAAAAATAACGTCACCCTTTTTGGCGAAAGTGCGGGTGCCATGTCCACCGGCCTTCACCTGCTGTCCATTCCTGAGAGCCAGGATAAATTCCAGGCTGCTATAATGCAAAGCAACCCAATTGGCTTCAAATATAGAAACGCTAAAGAAGGAGAAGACCAAGCCGGTATCTTTTTAGATTGCTTAAATAAGGTTATGGACGGCGAGAAATGTAATTTATTAAACCATAAAGCCTTGGACACCAACGAAGTTAAACTTCTTGAAACACCAACTCTTGACCAGATTTTAGAAGCACAACGTAGGTATGCAAATTATATTGGTAAATTTGCAGTCATATCAGCCGGATTACCTGGGGCACTACCTTTTACCCCAATTATCGACGGCACGTTTGTCACCCAACAACCAACAAACCAACTACAAGCTGGCAGCCCAAAGCCGCTGATATTTGGGTTTAACAAAGATGAGGGTGTGTATTTTTCAAGTGCCATAGATAAAACTCAGGCATTTATGGGATACAAAGCTCTGGTCACAAGACTATTTGACTCCTCATCAGAAATTCTATCGACCGACCGTTATCGTCAAGATATTTCGGCCGCCAACGGTCTGCAGACGGGCACATTGACCGCTCTATCTAATCTGATCAATGATTTTGCTTTCTCGTGCAAAAATATGGCAGCCGATCAGAAAAATGTGACGGAGCAAAGCAGAATCTGGGCCTATTACTTCACTCAAACGGACGCAATTCTTGACCTGCCACCTTCAGACAAGGACCCGAATAAGGTTTGCTTCCCTGACAATCAATGGGACAATTCATGTCACGCAGCAGAGCTTCCTTTTGTCTTTAACTCACTGCCTGCATCTAGTGATGAACAATTGAAAAAGCTTGCAAACACCATGAATGAATCCTGGGCTAACTTTGCAAAAAACCACGACCCCACCAGCAAGGACCGTAAATGGCTTGTTTGGGAAAAAGCAGACGCCAATAACGCGCAGCTGAACATACTGCCAAGTACCAGCGACACGTCTGATGACAAACTCTTCGGCACTCGAAACTGCCAGAATTGGATATCAGATTGGACAGTCAAAATTACAGGCTACGACGAAGCACAGGAAGTCCTGACGGAGACGCTTAAGTAGATCGGTAAAACCATTCGCAACAACCAAAACCGCCTAATGGGGCGGTTTTGGTCAAAAATACGCAAATATTTGAAGCCGCAAACAAGTTCAGGCGCGGTTCAGTTTCCCTGCCAACACGGTGCAATTCCGTATTTATAGGATATTATCTGGATGGGACTGGTTGTTTAAATGCAGCTATCCCCGCCGCAGAATAGCAACTGGTGTTAAGTGGCCTCCAGCACCCCTTCCACCACCTTTAATCTGACTGTTCGTTCCTGCAAAATGGCATCACAGGCACGCTGTGAGATTGGGGAAATCTGCAGATGCCTGAGAATGTGGAGTTTCTCCTCCTCCGCCAAAGGCTGCAAGATAAGAAGGGCATTTGTAATTGCCGCATCCTCCTCTTCGTTCATGCCAAGAATTGAGGCCTTATAAATTACTACAAACATAGTTTTCTCCAAAAATCCGCATGCAACAAGTGTCATGCAGACACATTAGGAGCTGGCATTTTTGCCAAGGTTTACCGGCAAGATTGGGAGGCGAATTAGACAGGGTTCACCCCGACCCGATTTTCGCAGATGATCACCGTTTGCCCCGCCAGAACTTCAGAAAGTTTTCAGTGGCCTTAAATGGGTCCCTTGAAATGCGTAGTGTAAACGCGGCCATATTGCGCCCGCTCATCGCCAGCACCCCGGCCGTTGCATCACTCAGCCCCGGTTTAAGATCAAAGAATATAATCAAGGGCTCCGTAAAGGTGGTCGCGGCTGCTATTCCGATAAAGAAGGTAAGAACTCGTTGCAAAAAACTCGCCTCCTGTAGCAACGCGCCAATCAGGGCAAAACCCAGAATAATCGCCGTTTTCCAAAGTGGCAGGCGATAGAAAATCTCCAAGATAAAATCTGTCATTTCCAGCAGCCCCGCCTCTGTCCGTTGCGATCATTTGCACTTACCCGCTCAGCCCCGGCCCGGTCAGCATTCACCAAAGCCACAAACCCGGCCGGGCTTATATTGTTCTTAGTGAACCCGGCGCAACTGTTCGCATTCAGTGTTTTGCAGCCGGGAATTGCCAAGGTACTCAAGACACAAATTGTAATCTTCAAGGCCCTGCAAATAAGCATCATCCTGCTTCCTTTCGCGTTCCGCTTTCACAGTCCCTTGCAAAGCTTTATGCTCTGCCTCTGTGAACGCCCCCTGCCTGATCTGGTGATAGGCAGCGGCTGCAAGCACGAGCAAAAGCAGGACGGCACCAACCGCCCGCCCTGCTTTTGTGCCAATCAAGAATGATAGTGCGGCTCCCATATCAAGCCGCCCGCTCTTTGGTAATCAGCAGATAACCAGCAACCCCAACACTTACCACCAGAGCAAGCGCAAAGGCCCATTGCAGCGGCCCGGAACCAGCTAAAATGCCAGACAAGCCAGAGGCCGCCATGCTTGCGCGTGTGATCCCGTCAGGGCTTAGCCATGCGCTGATTGCACTGGTTTGTTCACCAAGCGCCTTGGACCCTTCCTCGTTTATCTGCCCATCTAAGACAGGCTTGGGAGCAATCTTTATAGTTGCGTTATTGGCAAGCTCTAAAGATCTTTCCTGCACATGGCGCACACGGCGCGACCAGCCGTTTTTGTTAAACTGCCAGTTTTTAAGCCGCTTCATGAATTTAAGGCGCGCAGCGCACAGCAGGTTAATCAAAGAGTTTACAGAATGCGCTTTTACAGCTTGCAACGTGAGCACACCGATAACACCGTCCACCTTGACCTTGAGGATTTGCTGCAAGGTCTTTGCCGCCCGTGCAGGACCAGAATTTACCGCAAAATCAAACACCGCATAATCAAGCCCACGTGGCAACGCATCGCCCTTTACGCTGTCCCAGTATTGCGCGCGGTAGATTTTCAAAGCCTCCTCACGGCCCAGCCTCTTGACCTCCTCCACACTCACAGGACGCCCGCGCCACGCCTCTAAAGTCGCCTGGGTAATACCTAAGTTCGTTGGGCCGCCCGGATCTGCCTTGCGCGATCTGTTTGCAAAACCGCCCTCACTTCCCAGCAAGTCCAAAACGATCAAGTGAAAAGTATCTTTCATGCTTGCCTCCTAACGAGAAACGGGAGCCCAAAGGCCCCCGTGCAGGTACAAAAAAAGCCGCAAAAGCGGCCTGCCAAAATATCAAAGGTGTTTCAGTTCAACTCGTCGCCACCACCGGCAGGAAATAGTGCAAAGCAATGCGCACCTTGCCCCCTGTAAAGGCCCCGGTGTCCCCGTGTGCCGTGATCACAACCGGCGTATCTGCATAAAAGGCTTGCGGCCCGATCACGCCTGCATTGGTTGCCCCTTCCGCAACCCCAAGATAGCCACCGAACTTTTCAGCTTCCCCGGCAATGCCCGCATGATATTGCCAAACGCCGGTGACGTCCTCCACGGTGCGCGAAGACACACAAAACACAATTGCCCGATCAGGAATGACAATCGTACTGCTAACGCTGCCACCTGCTAGGCTTAGCTCTTCTTCAACGGTGACAAACTGGCTTTGCGCGCCGTGATCTGTTTCACTTAAAACGGTTGCCTCTTGCTGAATGGCAAGCCCGCCCGTGCCCGGATCTATGCCAAGCCCGGCAACAGCAGCCAAGTGACCCCAAGCCCCATCAGAATAAACCTGCATCCCGCCAGCGCTTTCAACCCATGCACACCAGCCCGTGCCCGGCGCAATAAACCGCCATGCACCCGCATCAAAAGCGGCAATCTGGTTGTCATAACCAGCAAACGCGCCCGTTGCGCCCGCTGGTACAATATAGCGTGCGCCCGTGGTAGGATCTGCAGGCGGCTCACCAACACTATTTGAAATCACTGAGAGTTGAACCACCAAATCAATCAGCGCTAAGGCTTCGTTGTGTGTGACGTGCTTTTGCGATTGCGCAGCCGCAATCACCGGCAAGTTTAAATGTGCTGTATTGCTCATATTACCGCTTCCTAATTGTCATCAAAAAAGAACAGTGATGGAACGCCCCGCCCATAGGCTGCAGAT
>NZ_FOFM01000001.1 GCF_900110875.1 Pseudovibrio axinellae
ACAGAGGCTTCAACGGTGTAAGGCCCTCCTGCTGAGGCATTGGCGCTCACGCTCAAGGAAGCTTCACCTGCACTGTTGGTGGTTGCTGTTTGTGAAACCGAACTCAGTCCAGCCCCGCTGGACGGCGCTGTAAAGGTCACAGGTTCCCCAGCAACCGGATTGCCGCCTGCATCTTCAACCGTGACAACAAGCGGGTTGGAAAAGCTGGAGGAGATTGTCGTGTTCTGGTTGTCTCCGGAAGTAACCGACAGGGATGCAGCTGCACCTGCATCGTTGGTCAGCGAGAAGTCTGCTGTTGAGCCAACGCCAACAACAGAGGCTTCAACGGTGTAAGGCCCTCCTGCTGAGGCATTGGCGCTCACGCTCAAGGAAGCTTCACCTGCACTGTTGGTGGTTGCTGTTTGTGAAACCGAACTCAGTCCAGCCCCGCTGGACGGCGCTGTAAAGGTCACAGGTTCCCCAGCAACCGGATTGCCGCCTGCATCTTCAACCGTGACAACAAGCGGGTTGGAAAAGCTGGAGGAGATTGGCGCGCTCTGGTTATTGCCGGAAGTGACAGAGATGGATGCAGGAACAGCCGAATTGACCGGCACGAAAGGAGGGACAGTTAAGACTCCAGTGCTTGGGATATTAAGAGTAATTGAAAATGTACCACTAACTCCAAATTCACCGCTGACATTTATAGTGCAACCAGCTGCAGAACATGTTCTATCTTCGCTTATTTTTCCCGATCCGTCAGGGGCATAAGGCGTCCCATCAATAGTAAGACTTGAGACGCCGTCGCCAGAGCTGGGGTTGTTTCGGAAGGTTTCGATAGTGATGGTATTAATGTCAAATAGATTATAGATCGCAATTTGAGAGTTGTTTCCGTTACCATCTGCCACGCACGTTTCATTGGTCAAATCAATATTAAGTGACGCTGTATAGCTTGGGGCAAAACTTGGGCAGCTGATAGTTCCTGCGATTGCGTTATCTTGCAAGGCAACGAAGTACGACATCGCCACAACTAAAAAAGTAGAAAGCAATCTAATCATTCTACCATAGGTTTTATGATTAGATTGCTTTAGCGTAGACATCGAAATTTCCTTTGAAATACAAAGTATAAAGAAAAATATTATTTATGTGAGCGAGTAGGCCACGTCTAAGATAGTTAAATTTTTGGCTGTAACTTTGTCTTGCAGCGTCCTGCTGCAGCAAGGAATCTGCGCATAGATCACCATTGTATTTTAATAATGTCAATATTTCGAAATGAAATTAACCGGAATCCTCCAATATATATGGGTTGATTTGATAGTATTGATAACGTGAGCAAAGCGCGTTATCCAAACAATATTCATAGTTCATTCTAGGGAAATCAAAATTCGACGGACATCATCTTATTGCCTCCTATTAAAACCTTATGATTACGTTATCTATCTATTTTTTATCATAAAATTAGTATGCATAATGAATGTAATTGCGATCACCAAGCTGTCTTTTCCGAAACTACGCTCAGGTTTTCAGGTGATTTTCTCTCATGAATTTTCTCTATCGTCGCTTTTGTACATTTACATACCATCGTTCTTCGTTAACACTTATAGTAACTGATATTTCTACCCCACCTATTGCCGCAGAGTAATTTTTAGAGAGTAGGAGCATTCATGTCCGAACCATTTCTTGCTGAGGTACGAATAATGGGGTTCAATTTTGCCCCAAGAGGTTGGGCCTTCTGTGACGGGCAAATTTTGCCAATCAACCAAAATCAATCCCTTTATTCATTATTAGGGACAACCTATGGTGGCGACGGTGTAACATCGTTTGCATTGCCGGATTTTCGTGGTCGAACACCAATCCATGTAGGTGCTTCCAACGGCATATTTCACTCGCAAGGGCAAAAGTCTGGCCAGGAAACTCACACGCTTTCCTCCGCTGAAATGCCACAGCACCGTCACTCGTTTTACGCCAGCACAGAGCCCGGGGCTACTATTACACCGCAAGGAAATTACTTGGCGAAAGCTCCAGCAGGATTAGATACATACACAGAGCCGGAAAACCTGAAAGCCATGCATGCATCGAGTGTTTCCGCCTCCGGCGGAGGCCAGGCTCATGAGAATATGCAGCCGTATCTTGCATTAACCTACTGCATCGCACTGCAAGGTCTATTTCCTTCTCGCAACTAGGAGCCTTTGATATGTCAGAACCTTTTGTTGGTGAGATCCGCATGTTCGCTGGTAGTTTCGCTCCCCGAAGCTGGGCGTTTTGCGATGGGCAGTTGATGGCTATCAGCCAAAATGATGCGCTGTTCTCATTACTGGGCACCATATACGGCGGAGACGGCCGAACAACTTTTGCTCTGCCGGACTTGAGAGGACGCATTCCTATCCATCAAGGATCGGGACCTGGTTTGAGTTCACGGAGTCTTGGCGCGCGAGGTGGTTCGGAGAAAGTAACTCTTACAGTAAACCAGATCCCGAGCCATACGCACACTTTTACTGCAAGCGACAACTTAGCATCGGATGCAGCGCCGGGAGGTAAAGTCCTGGCCAGACAAGCGGATGATTTTTACAATCCTGATACCGCGACTGCAAGTATGGGTGCTAACTCCATTTCGAGTACCGGCAACTCCGGTTCGCACGATAATCTGATGCCTTACCTATGCATCAACTTCATCATTGCTCTTTTCGGCATATATCCCAGCAGACAGTAGGAGACAGATGTGTCAGAGCCATTTATTGCAGAAATCAGAATATTTGCAGGTAATTTCGCGCCGCGCAGCTGGGCATTTTGTAACGGTCAGTTGCTCCCTATCGCGCAAAATACTGCGCTTTTTTCGCTGATAGGAACAACCTATGGCGGTGATGGTAGAACAACAACAGCATTGCCAAACCTTCAAGGGCGAGCACCAATGCATCCTGGCAGGGGGCCAGGCTTAACATCGCGCAGGCTTGGTCAGTTTGCAGGAGCCGAAACCACAGCTCTGAGTGAAACACAACTGCCTAAGCATCTCCATAGTGCGATGAGTACTCCGGATCTTGCAGATTCCGCAGAGCCTAGCAATAAGGTTGTCGCCATTACACCAGGTGAGTTCAGATTTTCATCCAAACTCACTTCGGAGGACCTCTCGTCTGAGGCACTTCAGACAGCCGGTGGAAGCCAAAGTCACAATAACATGCAGCCCTTCATAGCAATCAACTACATCATTGCCCTTCAGGGACTATACCCTTCACGTAGCTAGGATTTTGTATTGCCTGTTTAATTTATGTCCAACTAAAGGACTTTTCTCATGTCGATCGAAGAAATTATTCCCGAATTCTTTTCACCTCCTGAAGAGCAGCCCTCTGCGTATTTTAGAATATTTATCGCAGCGATAAATCGTGATGGGAACCTCGCTTACACTGAGCAAATGGCTCAAGATGGCAAATTCTCAAAAGAGTTTAAACCTCTGACAAATTTAGCCTATGACCATGAGACCCTGAGTGCCTTTACAACCGCCAATGGCGATGTCGCCCTGTTGGCGAAACAGGCAGACAAGGACAGCCTTGTCTATGTGAGCGAGAAGCGAAATGGCACCAGCACGGACCGTTTCTTTGCGCCCTACGATTTAGGTATGCCACCTGATGCAACAGCTTTGCGATACACCGAGGTAATTCATGGCCTGAATGGCAAGGTTAATATTTTTGCTGGAAATACTTCCGATGACGGGCAACTTTGGTGGAAATACCAAAACCCTAACGTAATTAAAGAAGAAATTCAGTACGTTACCCCTCCAGGGTCAAATGAACCAATTGAAGTTCATGCGCAGGTAGAGGCCCAGCCGGACGTGCCTTGGTCAGCTTGGCACCCAATTTCAGCCTACATGGAAATGTTAAGTTCGGCCAACAATGCAGATGGGCGAATTATTTTGGCCGGTCTGGATAGTGAAGGCATTCCCTACCTAAACTTCCAAAGCAGTCAGGATCCTTTCGCAGAGGAAAGTTGGTTGGGGTGGCAGGACATCTCAGGAGGCAATCTAAGCTTGAGTGACATCAAGATTGCCAATGATACTGACGGCCGTGTTTACCTCTTTGGAGTTGCGGGCAAATCCGTTTATTTAAAACACCAGATGCAGCTCGGTCAGGACCAATTCACTCCATGGATGCATTTCTCACGGTTTGATAAATCCGTTTCTCAACTCCTACTGGGTATGACAGCTGACGGTGGAATTTACTTCTTGGCAAAAACGGGTGATCAAAAGCGCAGTTTGCTTTATGGGTGTCATCAAATCCCGGGTGAACTTAATCTTTGGACCCAACCGGCAGTGATTGAAACGTGCGGTGGCGATAGTATTCTTGCAATGCATCCCAACGCTAACTCAAAACTAAGCCTGTTTGCCTTTAGCCCGAGAGACCAGCAGCTGAGTTACAGCACACAGGCTTCCCCTGGTTTTTGGGAGGTTTTCTCATCTATTGGTGGCCCTGTTACCAATTTTGCAGTGACAGCCGACATAACGCCCAACAGTGAATAGATCTAAGAAATGACTGTGTCTCCTTCCTCAAATCTGGCGTGGTCTCGTCATGTGAAATTCCGTGACATAACGTCGGCGGATATGGGTTTCCTTCAAGCTCTCTACGGTTCAACGCGTGCAATAGAGCTTGATCGCACCGGATGGTCGAAGGCGCAAAAAGATGCATTCATCCAAATGCAATTTAATGCGCAACACTCGCACTACCAATTGCATTACCCAGATGCGCTGTGGCTGATAATTGAACAGAAAGATGTGCCCATTGGGCGCCTCTATCTGGAATATTGGGAGAGCCAACACCGAATAATTGATATTGCGCTCCTGCCTGAAATGCGTGGCAAGGGTTTGGGGACTGAAATCCTCTTGGGTGTTATGAAGAAGGCTGCTCATGACGGAAAAGCAGTCAGCATTCATGTAGAAAAAGATAACCTGGCGATGGAGCTCTACAAGCGCCTTGGTTTTAAAAGGATTGAAGACAAAGGCGTCTACGACCTATTGGAATGGAGAGAATAAGACCAAGATCACGTCTCAGCTCAGGCCCTATAATGGCACTGAGCACGTTACTAGCTAGTCTTTTTAGGTGAAAACAGCTTCATATTTAAAACCATCGGTATTGTGCGCGATTGGAACAATAAAGAGCTCCATCGATCCAAGGGTTTCTTGCGTCAGCTGATAACTGCCCTGCTCCAGAGATGGCTGTAGCGGGCCTTGCCAAACCATCGAAAACGCCCCGCCTTTTCGTTCGCCAGAACGCAGCGGAACAACCTCAACTAACTTGAGAATAACGTTCTGGTCTTCCAATTTCAGTTGGAACTCTTCGCTTTCCAGGTTCTCAAAACTTTTTGCGGTAATATCTTTAAGATCAATCATTTAATACTCTCACTTATAAAATGCGTTTATAGATATGAGCTGTCAGCGGATATAAATTATGCTGTGCGCCGCCATATAAAGTTGGTAATTCTCGCTTTTATATCAGGGTGTATTGAGACTCTTTGAAGTTGATATTAAGCGGCTTGTGCATGCTGGTGCAAGCCGTGGCAAAAAAGTATTTTGCACATATTCGTCTGGCGTTGCCCCGATCATTTGCTGCGCCGGGTGTTTGATAAAACGAATGTTTATTGCTCTGCGCGGATGGCTCCATTTTTGTGGTTTGCGGCAAGTTGCACCCCACCTGCAGGTCAAGGGTGGCATGATTAAATCAACATACCTCAATACAGTTTCCCCCTAACCGGCGTAAAGTTTGGGAGAGAGTGATACATTTCATAAGTCAGCTTGACACAACTGCTGTCGCATTATAGTTGAGTTTAATACTCATATTTAATACGCCCTTATGAATGCGTCTGCTGTGGTGCCGTTTCTTGTTTAAGCTCCTTGTAATTATGCCAAGTATTGCCACGAGTGCATTCCATCAAGCCTGTTTGATGGTCATGGTTCCGTTATTGCAAGAAGTCTTTCATCTTTCTTTGAGCGAGATTGGAATGGTTGTTGGGATGGGCCTGATGGCAACAGCGATCAGTGTGCCTGCCTGGGGCCATCTTGCGGCATCTATTGGAAGTGTCTACGCCATAAGAGTTATTTTGTGTTTTGCACTGCTTAGCGTGTCAGCGATTGCACTCAGCTTTGTGCTGGTCAATTCCTCTTTGTTACTGCCTCATTATGGGGTGGTCATGCTTGTTGTTGCACGGCTTGTTTACAGCGTAATGGCTCCAGCCCTGCTTCCAATTGCTCAAGCTATCATTGTACAAAACACGCAGGAACCTGCGCAAGTACTGCCATCCATAGGCCGTTTAAACTCGATGTCGGGGCTTGGACGACTTGCAGGAAACGCGATGGTAGCTCCGCTCTTGTTTGTTAGTAAGTCGGCACCGCTCATTGCGCCAATTCCTATCTATGCGATCTGTACTTTTTTCGCCTTCCGGCATTCCTCACCTGCGATTGCTAAGGTGAAAGAGGGCTGTAAATCTGACAAGCAGACGACCTTTGCAAAACGCCCGCTTCTGGTCGCATTTTCCCTACAGATGTGCCTTAGCATTACATATGTTCTTCTCGGGCCTCTCCTTAAAGAACGATTGCAGCTGGACGCCCTTCAGGCGACAGGCCTGGCAAGTTACTGTCTGACTGCTGCTGTTTTAGGTGGTTTGTTTGCTCAGATGGGACTTCTCCCGGTCTTGCGTGCCAGCAAGAGCGCTATACAAATCGCCAGTGCAATCGGCGTTGCCGCAGGTCTTAGTCTACTTTGCATCGCACCTACGCTGTCCACCATTGTTGCAAGCGTGACGGTGATCGGGGCTTCAGCAGCCCTGCTTTCAGCGACTAATTCGGTATATATGTTCAATATGTTGCCAGCTGCCTCAAAAACAAAAGCTTCAACCTATCTTTCTAGCATTCAGTTTACCGGCTTGGCCACAGGCTCTCTTCTTGGAGGGTTTGGTGGAGAGTGGGGACTGACTCATACTTTAACAATCGCCGCGCTACTTGCAATTGTTCTTTGCGTAGGCGGTTCCAGGTTCGTGATCAGCCAAAAGCCAGTTACGCCTCCTCTGCGTCCCTCTGATATTTGACTGAACACAAGGAACCTTTATATGCCCCAGATAGTCAAGATGCCGGAACGAAATCAACACTCCAGCGCCTATGACCTGCTTGGTTTAGGGATCGGGCCATTCAACTTGAGTGTGGCTGCGCTTGCCCAAAGCATTCCGCAAATGCGCACGGCATTTTTCGATCAGAAACAAGAGTTTAAATGGCATCACGGGCTAATGTTCTCTGGCTCTATTTTGCAAACTTCGTTTTTGAAAGACTTAGTTACGCCCGTTGAACCAACCAGCCCGTATTCCTTCCTGGCCTTTCTGGTTGAGAAGAAGCGCTTTTATGATTTCCTAGCGGGCGGGTTTACCGGGGTCACCCGCGTTGAATTCAACGAGTATCTGGCATGGGCAGCAGGTAAAATGAGCAACTTGCAATGGGGTCGTTCTGCGCAAGATGCCACCCTAAAAGATGATGCCCTGACCGTTACCTTTGACGATGGCCGTGTGGTATCTTCGAAAAACCTGGTGATTGGCACCGGTATGACGCCGTTTCTGCCTCATTGGTCGCAACCGCACCTGGGTGAAAATTGTTTTCATGCAAGCAATTACCTTTCCCAAGACCGCTGCTTTGATAACAAATGTGTTACGGTGATTGGCGGCGGTCAAACTGGTGCGGAGATTGTGCTTGATCTTCTTACAAACCAGCAGCGAAAGCCGAAGGAGGTCCTTTGGATCAGCAATCTTCCGCGGTTTTCGCCATTGGAAGAAGGCGGTTTTGTTGACCAGGTGTTTACACCGGGATACGTCAGTAGCTACCAGAGCTTGCCTGAGCGCAGCCAACTGCAAGAGGTTGCAAGCCAGAAACTTGCCAGCGATGGCCTGACGCCGAGCACGGTGGATGAGCTTTATGCTGAGGTCTACCGTCGCAAACACCTAAGCAACAACGAATGTAACATCACTTTGCTTTCTGGCCGCAATGTAATCGCCATGGAGCGTAACGGGCCAAGCTATCAGCTCACGTCACAGTCCGCGATCAGCGAACAGGTCGAGCAACAACAAACGGACATCGTTGTGCTAGCAACAGGTGCAAGACCTGCCCTTCCCGACTTTATGGAGCCACTCCTTCCACGTCTTAGTATGGATGAAAATGGCCTGCCAGAATTGGACAGCTCGTACAAGCTGGCATGGGATGGCCCGAAGAACCTGCAGATTTTTGGTCTGAACTTGGGCCTCTCCTCTCACGGCATTGTTGATCCTCAAATGAGCCTAATGGCCTGGCGCGCCGCGACCATTCTCAACCGTGTTGTGGGATCAGAGTTGTTTGATCTGGATGAAGACGAACAGATGATTAAGTGGCCAAGCGTGCCGCAGGAAAGTGTTTTGGCACAGGTTATGCCTGCCTGACCTAACAGTACGCTCCATTCAATCAAGGCTTCAAAACCGTCATGAATAAAACCTTTCATTTGAGTCAGGCGCACGCTGATCGTGCGTCTGTTCTACCTACACCTGTGCAGCAGGCAGAACACGCTACAACCAATGCATTCCTCAATGCATTACTGCGGGAATGGTCAGACTGGTGGTTTCTTACAAGCGAGCAAAAAAAGCTGCATTCGTTTGATGAAGAAACAGCTTGTCTGCCCTTGGCAGACAACACCTGTTTACTGGTGAGAATTCCAAGTCACACGGCAGCGCGCTTTGAGGTGCAACTGCCGTTATACCACTGGAGCGGCACAGGCGATCCAAAGCCGATCAGCCCGATTAATGCGCTCACCCTATTGGCGACGGACAAGCAAGTCAGCCCCGGCGAGGATCAAAGACAGCTCACCTTGTTGTCTCGCATTCTAGATAGCCATCAGGGCCAGATACGCGCTTATGAGTTTGAGGCGAAACAAGAGCCTTCCCTTGCTAAGGCGTGGAATTTTCAGCAAGCTGAACAAGCACTTGTCTCCGGTCACCCGACCCACCCAAATCCACGCAGCAGAGATGAGCTTAGCACAGGGGAAGCAGCCTTTTATGCGCCAGAGCTTCAAGGTCGTTTCCCATTGTTCTGGGTTCTGGCGCACCGTTCAATTCTGGCGTCAGGCTCCGGCGTTTCCATGAAAGCGTTTGACATGTGCCGCGTCCTTGCCAAGAGCGATGAAACATTGCCTGAATCTTTGTGCACGGCGCAGGACGACGCTTATGTTCCAGTGCCTTGGCATCCATGGCAGGCGAAACGCTTGCTGGCCAAACCGCAGGTGATTGAATGGCTTCAACAAGGTCTGTTTAAATCTCTTGGCTGCATTGGCCTGCCATTTGCTGCAACTGCATCCATGCGCGGCGTACACGCATTTCATGCGCCATACATGCTGAAATACTCGCTCTCCATGCGGATCACCAACTCCAAGCGCGTTTTGGCCCGCAAAGAAGTTGAGCGCGGCGTTCAAATGGCAGAGTTACTTTCTGGTGACTTTGGAACCCAGCTTGGCGAGGAGTTTCCAGCAGTTACTATCCTCACTGAACCAGGGTACGTCGCCCTTCGCGCGCCAGATGGCGGTGCAATGGAAGACAGTTTTGTAATCCTGCGCGACAATCTTTTCCGCAAGGAAGAGCAAGGTGGCGCAATCATGCTCGCCAGCTTATGCGAGCCACGCCTTGCTGCACCTTCGCCTCTGGGTGAGTTGATTTGCAACCGGGCTGTTCAGACAGCCCAACCGCCAGAGACCGTTGCAAAAGACTGGCTGACATCCTTTATGCAAGTGGCGATCATGCCACTATTGGAAATTCGCGCCAAACACGGCCTTCTGTTTGGCTCACACCAGCAAAATATGATGGTGGGTTTGAGTGATGGCATACCCTCTCACCTTTATATCAGAGACTGTCAGGGTACAGGTCATCTGACGACCCATCATGATAATTTGGCATCTTTTTTGCCGGAGATTGGCGAGAATGCAGAAAACGTTGTGCCTCCAGAGCTAGGCGACGAACTGCTTTGCTACTACGTGATCGTCAATAACCTGCTGCACACCGTGAGTACTTTGGTGTTCGACGGTTTGATAGATGAGCGCTACGCGTACGACTTGATCCGCAAACAGCTAAAACATGCCTTTAAGACAACTTCTGGCGATCCAGCGTTCTATGAGTATTTGCTGACATCCCCACAGCTGGTGAGCAAAGGCAATTACCGCACGAGTTTGAGCGGCGTGAATGAAGCCTCCGGCGACGGATCAGGCCAGCTGGCAGCCTTCCTTAAAATAGACAACCCATTTCTCGAGCCGAAGACCTAACAATGACACTTGATCAAACACTTAGTAGATCCACACTTGCTGGTACACAAGCACCGCTTTGCACAGGCTCATGGAGCGACGGGGAGCTGACCATTCTTCGGGGCAACGAAGCCTTTGCCTATGCCTGTCTGGATAATGCAAGGCACGCCCGCTTACAGCTTTCTTTTAATGCTGAGGCGTCATCTGACGATGCAACGCGCGCAATTCTTCTTGGTTTAGAGGCCTGTTTTGCAGCCCATGAAGAGATACAGGAGATCAACCTAACGCTGCCTGAAGGGTTTGTGAGCCCGCGCGACCTGCCATTCCTTGCTGTATCCAACAATGAACATTGGGCACACCGCTCTGGCTTCTATCAAAACCCAGATCTCTGGATCTTTCATAAAACATCTGGCCGTCTTCGTACCGGACTGGTTGAAGGCCCCAATGGCAGAGATTTTCCACTACGCCCGCCTCACCCGTCCGGTCTTTGCTATGAACGTTATGACCCGGTTGCGGACGTCGTTGTTTCGTTCCGTGCGGTCGACATTGACCGTGATCTGGACACCTTCCATCGCTGGATGAATGATGGCCGCGTAGCGTATTTCTGGGAGTTGGCGCAGTCGAAAGACGAGCTCAGAGCCTACCTTGAAGTGCTGCAATCAAAACCCCACACCTACCCCCTCATTGGTTGCTTTAACGGAGAAGATGCTGGTTATTTTGAAACCTATTGGGCACGGGAAGATCGGCTTGGAGCTTATTATGCGTCGCAAGCATATGACCGCGGATGGCACGGGCTGATTGGAGAACGCAAACATCTGGGCAAGGTAAAAACAGGTGCTTGGCTACGTGGGTTGACGCACTACCTGTTTTTGGACTGCCCGCTGAGCGAAAACATCATGGGGGAGCCGCGGGTAGACAACGCCAAACTGCTCTCCTACGCAGATTCGCTTGCCTACGAAAAGCTCAAGGAGTTTGACTTCCCGCACAAACGCTCCGCGTTGATGTGCTGTCGCCGCGACAGTTTCTTCTCCAAGGTGCGCCTATGAGTATGCAGCAGCAAAACACAACCACAAAGGCAACGCAGGTGTCACAGTTGTGGGCGCAGGTCTGCCATGCTGCCTTGGCAAAGTTGCTTAGCGAATTAACATATGAAGAGGTTCTGGCGCCGGTTTTGACTGGTGCTGAACGCTTTGAGTTGCAGCTCGCTTGCGGTGTGTATTACACGTTTCAGGCACAAACCATGGCCTGGGGCAACCTTTGGGTAGAACCTGAAAGCATCGCACGACATGGCGACACAGACATGCCTGTGTCGCCACTTCAATTTGCAATCGATGCGCAAACAGAGCTTGCCATGAAACCAGAGACACTCGCGACTTTCTTGCGTGAGATGTCCAACACGCTGCGTCAGGATTTGCATCTGGCACGAACAAATGGTGGTCTGGATGCAGAACAGCTTCTTCAGCTGAAAAGCCACGAGCTTCATACATTGCTGGAAGGGCACCCAAAAGCTGTGGCAAACAAAGGTCGCCTTGGCTGGGGTGCTGAGGACACGGCCCGCTTTGCACCAGAGGCGCGCCAGCCTTTAACGCTGATTTGGCTCGCCGCCCTGCGTGAGAATTGCGAGCTCAGCCATCGTGAAGTCAATGAGGAACGTCGTTTCCTGAAAGAGGCTTTGGGGAAGGCTGAAAGCGAGCGTTTGTTTGCAGCGTTTGCAGAAAAAGGCGTCGATTTTGAAAACTACTGTGTGATCCCTGTGCACCCGTGGCAGTGGGATCATGTGATACAGCAGACCCATGTCCATGATCTGCATACAGGCAAGTTGATTGAGCTAGGCACCTTTGGTGGTCGTTATGTTTCCGGTCCGTCCTTGCGCACCCTCACCAGTGTGGACCGGCCCGGCAGCCCAGATGTCAAAGTTGCTTTGATGATCCTGAATACCTCTGCATGGCGTGGTATTCCCGGTAAGTACATTACCAACGGGTCTGCCCTGTCAAATTGGCTGCATGGTATTGTGCAGGAAGACGATCAGTTGAAAGATACTGTGCTCATTCTGCGCGAACAGCGAGGTGTTTGGTATCGCCACCCCTTTTACGATCAACTCTCCAACATCCCATACCAGCATAATGAATCTTTGGGTGCAATCTGGCGGGAAAACGCAAGTGGCCGGGTTGGAGCGAATAAAGTGGCCCATCTTTATGCCGCCTTGCTACACATGGACAATGCAGGAGTACCCTTAGCAGCCCGGCATGCTCAAAAAACTGGAATGGCCCTTAGCGAATGGATCCGGCGCCTGTTCGAAGTCACCGTCGTCCCACTCTATCACATGCTCTGCGTCTATGGTGTTGGCTTCATTGCGCATGGACAAAACATAACAGTGGTGTTGGAAAACCACATACCCACCGGCATGGCGATCAAAGACCTGCAAGGCGACGTCGATCTCGTCAACCAAGTTTATCCTGAACAGTGTGATCTTAGTGATGACTTGCGCGCGCTACTGCCTGCAAAACCTGCAGCCTACATCGTGCACGACATCCAAACCGCACACTTCATCACAGTCCTGAGGTTCTTATCTTCTGCGCTTCAAAACGCAGAACAAATGCACGAAAGCGACTTCTATCAGATACTTGGAGCCACGTTGAAGGACTATATGGCGCAGCATCCACAGTATGAAGCGCGGTTCAAAACCTTTGAGCTATTTGCCCCAACTATCCCTCGTGTCTGCATCAACAAAGTTCGCTTTCAAATTGGCTACGGCGACAACGCAGAGCGCCCATTACCAGCCCTGGGCACCGATTTAAAAAATCCACTCGTGGGTGGGTGAAACTCCCGTTTAGATAGAAAAAACAGCAGCTCTTGGTTCTAACAGAGCTGCTGTTGTAAAACGTAATGTCCTGCTCGCTTCATTCTTATTCCCCATCTTGGGTGGGTTCTTTTTCCTTGCGCGCTTTGTTTCTCTTCACTACCTATGCCCCTATTAGAAACAATGTTATTTGAAGGAACGTAGTGTGGCTGTTGAACAAGATGTAGCGCAAACTCTGGGCGTACGCAGTGATCTGCTTGTAGAGTACAGCAATAGCCAGATTGAGGTCCACCCAGACAGACTTGTTCTACGTACACCAGATGAGCCTCACTATTGGGCCGGTAATATGGTTTTCTTCCGGGGAAATACCGTCGACCCTGAACAGCAGATCACGCAATTTCGCAAGGATCTCCCAGAAGCCGCGCATACGATGTTCGGTTGGGATACGCCTGATATGAAGATCGGGAAAGAGCACGCACCATTTTCTGACCTTGGGTATGAATTGGAACAAATCGATGTCCTAAGCCTGAGCGGACCTCTTAACCGTGCACCTCTCCCAGAGGGGATCAGCATACGCCCTGTTGAGACTGACGAGGAGTGGGAACAAGTCATCGCCCTGCAAATTGATACCGCTGTAGAGCAAGGTTACGATCGTGCTAGCTTTGGGGTCTACGTATCGACACGCTTTGCTGCTCGTCGCCGCCAAATCAAAGCAGGACTGGCAATTTGGTTCGGTGCTTTCGACGGAGATCTCTTAGTTGCAGATTTGGGCGTCTATTCTGGTGCAAGTGTTTCGCGGTTTCAAGAAGTCGAAACGCGCCCAAGCCATCGTAGACGCGGTATCTGCGCTGCGCTCGTAACTGCCGGAGTAGATTGGGCCAGGGCGCAGGCTCCGGCAACAATACCCGTTCTCCAGGCTCATAGTGAAAGCCCTGCTGGTCGGATCTACAGACGCTCAGGATTTGAGCACCAGGAAACCCTCGTCTTGGCAATCCTTCCCCCACAAGGCACCTTCGAACGTCCTGAATAAAGGCGTAACTTGATACCTGCACAGTGGATTTGTATCCAATGAAACAGCCCACTGCGCAGGATCGCACGATATCCCTATTTTTGCGCAACCTCTTAGAGTGCGAAATGCCAAGGCTGAACAGCTAGCCCCTTGCGCCAGACATGACTATTGAAGGCATCATCAAACTGGCGAATGCAGAGACCTCTCCTTCTCCAGATTGTGGGATCACACCTGACAAACTGTCAGTGGGGGCATGATCTAACTCCTGGTATCTGCGATTAAGGCTAGATTGGTGTGACCTTTTTTGTGCAGGATCTCTGCACTGCGCCATGCGCGTAGGCCGGTTTTGCAACAAAGGACAATGCGTTTTGCATTGCTGAAATTGTGACTAGCAAGGTCTTCTGGTAGGAGCCGAACGGCTCGTTCGCAGGTCGCCTGTGGTGTCTCGCAAATGTCTCTTAGCTCAATCACCATATCATCCTGGTGAAGGTCTTGGAGCGATATAAACGGGGTATAGCGCTCAGGTTCTTTGGCGCTGGCAAATGAGAAGCCGCCGAACTGAAAACTTCTCAGGTCGAGCGTGACAAGGCGTCCCAACGGGTTTGGTGAAAAGCCCAGCAAAACTGCAAGCGTCATTTGAGCTTGCAGTGTTCCGATGGTTCCGACCGATGGCCCGAGAACTCCGGCACTGGCGCAATTGGCACTGTTGGTTGTGGGGGCCGGAAAGACTGCTCGCAGCGATGGCGCACCGCCACAAAAACCTCCAAGATAGCCGGATGTTCCAAGTGCAGAGGCTGAGATAAGCGGTTTACCTTGCAGGTAGCATTCATCTGAGAGCGTATAGGATGCGGCGAATGTGTCGGCAGCATCCACGATGACATCGGCCTGCGCAACCAGCTCACTTGCATTTGACGGGTCCAGCGCAACGTTGAGCGCACGCAGTTCCACCTCTGGATTATACCCGTGTAGGCGCGCCGCCGCCGCATAGGCCTTGCTTTCGCCCACGTCTGCCAATGAGTATAAGGGTTGGCGATGCAAGTTGCTTTCTTCAACCACATCAGGGTCAACAATCGTGATGACACCTACGCCAGCACCTGCAAGATACTGCATTACCGGGCAGCCTAAGCCACCTGCCCCGACAACAAGAACGTGAGCTGCTTGTAATCTCTCTTGGCCCTTTGTTCCAACGTCAGGCAAAATCATCTGGCGGTCATAACGCGTCATCGCTTACAAGCCTCCACCCATTCCTGAGTTCGGGCGATCGGGTCGTGTGCCTGCAAAATATCAGTCACCACGGCAGCGCTGTCTGAACCAGCTTGAAAGACGCCAGCTAGTCGCTCTGGTGTTAAGCCGCCAATGGCAACAAGAGGCGTCTCACCAACCATCTGTTTCCAGCGACTGATGCGCTCCAACCCCTGCGGTTTCCACTTCATTTGCTTCAGCTTCGTTGGGTAGACCGGCCCCAGAGCAACATATTCTGGTTTATAGGATAGGGCGCGGTCCAATTCTGCTTCATCATGGGTGGAAAGACCAAAGCGAACACCAGCTTTACGCATTGCTGCAAAGTCTGCGTTGCCCATGTCCTCCTGCCCAAGGTGAACGAAGTCACAGCCAAGCTCCAATGCTAGCTCCCAGTAATCATTGATGACCAGTTGAGCACGATGCTGCCGACAAAAGTCACGGGCCTTCGTGATTTGCTGACGCACGACCTCATCAGAGCGATCTTTGATGCGGAGCTGAACAAACTTCACGCCATGAGGGACCAGCTTTTCAATCCAGGCGATATCACCGGTAATAAGATAAAACCGTTCCATCAGATCAACTCCGCCATGCCGAGAGTTGGGGTAGAGGGAACTGCCATATCGCGCGGTTCCATAGGGTCTGCATTGTATCCATTTCGCCCAGCTTCAACTGCCTGCGCCATAGCCTGAGCCATCAAAACTGGATCACCTGCTTTTGCGACTGCGGTGTTGAGCAACACCGCGTCCATACCCAATTCCATTGCGCGTGTGGCATCAGATGGTCGTCCAATACCTGCATCCACGATCATGGTAATGTCTGGGAAGTGCGCGCGCATGGCTCGCAAGGCATCAGGATTACGCAGTCCCTGACCTGACCCGATGGGTGCACCCCATGGCATTAGTAGCTCACACCCAGCTTCCAGAAGTTTCTCACCAACCACAATGTCGTCAGTTGTGTAAGGGAATACTTTAAAACCATCGGCACAAAGAAGCCTTGCAGCTTCAACCAATCCGAACACATCAGGCTGCAGGGTATCTGAGTTGCCGATGACCTCCAGCTTGATCCAGTTCGTTCCAAATAACTCGCGGGCCATTTGCGCCGTCACAACAGCTTCCTGCACGCTATGGCAGCCTGCGGTATTGGGCAGAACTTTGCAGTTGCTGTCCTTAAGGAGCTCCCAGAACCCGGCGCCAGACCCATCTGCTGTCTCGCGGCGCAAAGAGACTGTGATGATCTCAGTGCCGCAGGCTTCAATTGCTTGTTTGAGCACCGTTGGCGAAGGGTATTGCGCTGTCCCCAGTAACAAACGAGAGCTGATGTTTGTGCCATAAATCTGCATGTTACCCTCCCTGCATGGGGGCAAGAACCTCAAGCCGGTCGCCTTGGGAAAGGTTTGTCTTAGAGTAGTCTTCTTGAGGAACAAAAATGCCATTCAAGGCGGTTGCAATGGCAGGACTGTTGAAGTCCAGCTCTGCAAGCGCATCGGCTAGTATAGTTGTGGTGATCTCACGAGATTCTGCATTCACGGTGATCTTCATGTGCAGGTTTCCTTTAAAAGACGTTGTGCTGCTTGTTGTGCCATTGCTGGCGCCAGCAGGAAGCCGTGACGATAGAGCCCGTTGAGGTGGAGCGAGCCGTCATGCTCGGTCAACCTTGGTAAATTGTCTTGAAACGCTGGACGCAGCCCTGCTCCAATTTCCACCACACTGGCCTCGGCAAAGGCGGGGTGAATGACGAAAGCTGCGCTCATCATTTCAGTAAGGGAGCGCAAGGTCGGAGGACGGTCAGAGTTGCTTTCCACCATCGTGCCGCCAATCATGAACAACCCATCAGCGCGTGGCACCAGATAAAGCGGCATGCGCGGGTGTAAGAGCCGTATGACACGGGAGAGCTGAAGCTCAGGACAATGCAAGATCGCCATTTCACCACGCACAGCTCGCAATCCGGGAAGACCAGCTGCCGTTGCTGTGCAATTGAGATCAACCCCGGCTGGTGCGCTGGTGGCAAAGCGGATTTCTACCCCAAGGCTTTGAACAGCAGTGACCAAATCATCAAGAGCCTGTCGTGGGTCCAGATGCGCCTCCTGTGCAAAGTAAAGTGCGCTCTCAAATCGTCCTGCCAATGCTGGCTCTAGTTCTGAGATTGCTTGACCGTTTACTTTTTCAAAGTGTGAGGTACGCCGTGCAAAGCGGGTAAGTTCAGCGTGATCGCGCGGCGGGGTAACAACAAGCGTGCCGTTTCGGGTCACAGGAGTGATTTGCGACCACCAGTCAGCAGCCTGTCCACCCAGCCGGACAACGTCTTCTTCTGCACTTTCCCGCTCACAATATGGGGCAAGCATGCCCCCTGCAAAGCGGGCAACGCTGCTGTCACCCGGCTTCTGGCCCCTTTCAAAAACGGTAACAGGGGCTCCGCGCTTTGCCAGTTCATAGGCGGAAGCCAGCCCCGCAAGGCCAGCTCCTGCAATCGTGATCACTGCTCAGTCCCCTCTAGTGGGAGGTAAAGTTCCCCTCCTTCGCGGAACTTGGCCGCCATCGCCTCCATGCCTTCCTTTTGGGCTTCAGCGCGGATGTCGTGCGAGATCCGCATGGAGCAGAACTTGGGTCCGCACATAGAACAGAAATGAGCCACTTTGTGTGCATCCTTTGGAAGCGTTTCATCGTGGAAATCACGTGCGGTTTCTGGATCGAGAGACAGGTTGAACTGGTCCTCCCAACGGAACTCGAAACGGGCGCGAGACAAGGCATCATCGCGGCGTTGTGCGCCCGGCAATCCCTTGGCAAGGTCAGCAGCATGGGCTGCAATTTTATAGGTAATTACGCCCGTTTTAACGTCATCGCGATCTGGCAGCCCCAGATGCTCTTTCGGCGTCACATAGCAAAGCATGGCACAGCCGAACCATCCGATCATCGCCGCTCCGATACCCGAAGTGATGTGATCATAGCCAGGGGCGATATCAGTTGTAAGGGGGCCGAGCGTATAGAATGGAGCTTCCTGGCAACATTCCAGCTGCTTATCCATGTTCTCTTTGATCTTGTGCATAGCCACATGGCCCGGCCCTTCGATCATCACCTGACAATCCTTAGCCCACGCAATTTTGGTCAGCTCTCCCAGTGTCTCCAGCTCTGCAAACTGCGCTTCATCATTGGCATCTGCAATGGAACCAGGCCGTAGACCGTCGCCCAAGGAAAACGCTACATCATATTTCCGGCAGATATCGCAGATCTCAGCGAAGTGCTCATAGAGGAAACTGTCTTTGTGGTGGTGCAAACACCACTTTGCCATGATGGAGCCGCCGCGCGAGACAATGCCGGTTACGCGATTGACGGTCATTGGCACCATGTGCAGGCGCACACCTGCGTGAATGGTAAAGTAATCAACCCCTTGCTCTGCTTGTTCAATCAGGGTGTCGCGGAAGATCTCCCAGCTCAGATCTTCAGCAATTCCATTTACCTTCTCAAGTGCCTGATAAAGCGGAACAGTCCCAATTGGTACAGGGCTGTTGCGGATGATCCATTCACGGGTGTTGTGAATGTTACGTCCGGTAGACAGATCCATCACCGTGTCGGCTCCCCAACGGATGGACCAGACCATTTTGTCAACTTCCTCTTCCATGGAGGAGGTCACAGCAGACGTGCCCATGTTGGCGTTGATTTTGACCAGAAAGTTACGGCCAATAATCATTGGCTCACTCTCAGGGTGGTTGATGTTTGAGGGAATTATTGCGCGGCCAGCAGCCACCTCATCACGTACAAATTCCGGTGTCACATAGTCAGGAATGTTTGCGCCCCAGTCGTTTCCACAGCGCTCTTCTGCCACCGCTTCGCGCATCTGATTTTCGCGGATCGCGATAAACTCCATCTCTGGTGTAATGATGCCAGCGCGGGCATAGGCCAACTGGGTGACAGCTTTACCGTCCTTAGCACGCAAGGGGCGAGGCTTTACTGGAAATTCAGAGACAAGCCGGTCGCCCTTCACAAAACCATTGTCTTCAGGCTTAATCTCGCGGCCATCATACTCCTCGGTATCACCGCGCGCTTCTATCCATTTGCGCCGCAGTGCAGGCAAACCTTCGCAGATATTTGTTGTCACCTTGGGGTCTGTGTAAGGTCCGGAGCTGTCATAGACTGGTAGTGGAGGCTCTCCTGCTGTTGGGTGTACGCTGATCTCGCGCATGGGCACGCGCACGTCATCGTGCAGGCTGCCCTGAACATAGATTTTGCGCGAAGCTGGCAAGGCGCCATCGGTGATGGATGGATTTGGCGTCGTCATAATGGTGCTCCTCAAGTTCTGAACTCGAAAAAGACACCAGATGAGTTTTGGCTGGGAAACGGCAGGAAGAACTCCTGCTGCTAAGATCGCGGTTGGTACACTGGCCTACTATACAGGCCCCGCGACCCGTGCTTCCTACGCCAGTATCAACTGGGTCAGGTTCTAAGGGTCGCGTCGCCGAGCTTGCGCTCTGTCAGCCTCTCAGTCTCCTTGGTGAGACTCCCCTGCATGCATGATTTAGCTAGAACGATTATGAACTACTGTCAAGACAGGTTTTCTCGCATGGGTCGAGTTGATGGTATCCTTGCAGCGCCTGTCTAGGTCAGGTTTTCAGCTTGAATTGTTCTGAAACGTAGTCAATCCATGCTCTGACGCATGGGTTATGCTTATTTTCTTTCGAATAAACGACAAATATGCCGGTTTCAAAAGCAGTTGAAGTGACCTCATAGTCGGAGAGGATCGGAACCAAACTGCCATTCTTGATCTGGTCTTGCACCGCCCAAATTGGCTGAATGATGATACCCACACCTTCCACCGCAGCTGCTGTGATGAGGTCAGCATTATTCGTTGCCAACTTCCCTTCACGAGCAGGAACGCGGTAGGTGTGTCCGCTCTTCTTCAGCTTCCAACTATCGTTAGCGGCGGCGTACGAAAATGTGAGTATGGTATGCCCTTCAAGATCGTCATGAGTTTCGATCCTGGCGTGCTGCCTTAAGTATGAAGGAGCAGCAGCGAGCACAAAGCTCTGTTCTGCGATCTTTTTCGCGATCAAACTTGAATCAGCCAGCCGACCGATACGTATAGCTGCATCAAATCCTGCATCGACCAGGTTCACCATCCTGTCATCGCTTACAATTTCAACGCGAATGTCAGGATAAAGCTTCATAAATCCGCTCAAGATTGGAGCGATATATAACCTGGCATAGCGCCATGGGACGGAGAGCCTTAATAGCCCGGAAACACGCCCGTCTTGCGCATGAACTGTGCGCTTTAGCTCGTCTACCTTGTGCAAAATGTCCATGGCGTGGACATAGGCCCCTTCGCCCGCTGGTGATAGTCGTACCAAACGCGTCGTCCTGATAAAAAGGGCAACGCCAAGTTCTTTCTCAAGGCTTGCAATGTGACGCGTCACCGAAGAATTCGCCATGTTCAGCTCCCGAGATGCCTCTGCAAAACTCTTGTGCTCTGCCACCTTTGTGAAAACGAGCAAACTTTGAGCAAGGTCAGACATCTTCGTATCCCTCTTTCTTCATCGCTTAGAGAAAGCGGACCGCCATTATTGCAAAATCAGGAATGATCTATTCCACAATATGCGGTTTTTCTCAACAGTAGCTCAAACTATATATTCTGCAATGTCACGAATGAATGGCAACGGGATGTAAGGATGACCCTATGGCCCAAGCGGAAAAACAAAACGTAGAAGCAAGATTGAACTACCAGCTGGTGAAGTCAGGTAACCCTCAAATCTTAATCGACCCTGACGGAGAAGTCGGTAAACGCGTTGAACCGGAATTCGACAATACAGTTGTGGCACTTCACGATGTGCGCGTTGATGGAATGCCAAGCTTTCAAACTCATGGGATTGAGTTCCGGACCGCCCCGAGCCAACTTTCTGACTTTGATAATCAAAATTCATTCAGAGCAGTTTATGACTGCGAGGTAGAAAACCTCATTAAAGAAGTGACCGGCGCGTCAGACCTTGTCATTTTCGACCATACGCTGCGCACGGATGATAATAGTGTTCGCCGCCCTGCCCGACATGTTCATGGTGATTACTCGGCGCGTTCTGGGCCAAGCAGGTTGCACGACGTGCTTGATGAAAACCAGGCAACGCAATGGGAGCGAGGGCACTACGGTATCATCAACGTCTGGCGCCCGGTCAATCATAGTGTGCAGACTGCTCCCCTTGCATTTGCAGAGCCAGATACGGTGGACGCAAACGACTGGACAGATATCGATCTGGTTTACCCGCATAGACGAGGCCAGATCACCGGGTTGAAGCGCAATGGCGCTCATCGCTGGATTTACATGTCCAACATGACCCCACAGGAGACGGTCGTCTTCACCACATTTGACAGTATGGGCAAGCCACCTGTTGCTCATTCTGCGGCCGATTTGTTGATCACGCCGCAAAACGCGAAACCAAGACAAAGCATCGAAACGAGAGCGCTCGTTCGGTTCAGCTGAAGACGGCAAGAAAGCTAGGAAGAAAATGTCCGACAATTTATACATCATTAATCGCGAAGCCGGCTTTGGCCCAGAAGCACTCCCTATTTGGACTGATAAAGAGGGTAGGATTAACCCATTCGAGCAGCGCGACCCAAGTGAAGTCACACGTGTTGATTTACCTGAAGTTCCTGGTGCCTTTCAGTTGCTGAACGTGCTTTCAGATAGCGAGGCCGACAACATTGTCAAAATCGCAGAGCAGCTTGGGTTTCACAAGGACTCCCCTGTATCGCTGCCTCATGAAATTCGCCACAACAAGAATGTGAATTGGGTGGTCAGTAAAGCGATTGACTCAGTCTTATGGGATAGATCAAAGCACCTGGTCCCAGAGGTTGTGGGCGGTCAGAAGGCAACTGGCATTAATGCTAGGTTCCGGTTCTATCGATATGACGCAGGCGACTATTTCAAGCCGCACTCCGACGGCGCTTGGCCTGGTAGCCGCGTGATTGACGGCAAGTTAATCGCGGATGCATACCCAGGGCAGCTCAGCCAGTACACCTATCTGATCTTCTTAAGTGACGGTTATGAGGGGGGCAGGACACAGTTCATGGTGAGCAAATCGGATTCATCCAAACCGGCACAGCGTCAGGATGACGTTAATCTCGTTGAAGTGCGCACACCAAAAGGTGCAGTGCTGTGTTTCCCTCACGGACATCACCCCTTGCACTGTCTGCATTCAAGCGAGCAGATCGCATCAGGTGAAAAGTACATCATTCGCTCCGATATTCTGTTCGGCTAACGCCAGCAAACGAAGTCAGTGTGCACCCCAACAGATCTGATGTACGCATTGAGCTGTGCCAAAAGAAAGAACAATTGTAATGTTGAAATCATTTGATCCTAGCAATGGCGATTTAGTCGGCGAAGTTGCAACGACACCCGCTGAAGACATCGATGCGATTGTCGCTGATGCCCACCTTGCACAAAAGAAATGGGCGAAGCTCAACGTGACTGAGCGGGTCGCTATATTGAATAGCGCTTATGAGGACCTTGCCCAGCAAATAAATCCGCTCGCTGAACTCTTGAGCCGAGAAATGGGAAAAGACCTACGTCGCTCTTCGGGTGAAGTAACAGGTGTTGCCATGGGCTCACCTTATACAACGGATGGCGTTGCCAGAGCTATCCAACCCAAACAGATAGATGGCGGCATGATAGAATATGTTCCACTCGGTGTTGCCGCCGTTATCTCGCCCTGGAACTATCCTCTGGCTATGGCAAACAACCTTATCGTTCCTGCCTTGATCGCTGGTAATAGCGTTGTGTTCAAGCCATCTGAGGAGACCCCGCTTATTGCTCAGGCTTTTGCTGAGACGCTGAACAGACACCTTCCGAGCAACGTTCTCCAGATTGTTCACGGTGGGCGTGATCTGGGCAAAGCCATAGTGGAGGCTGATGTCAACATCATCGCATTCACAGGCTCACAAGCGGCAGGCAAAGACATCATGCGACGTTCAGCTTCTGGGTTGAAGCGTTTGGTGATGGAGCTTGGTGGCAACGACCCTATGATCGTGTTGCCTGATGCCGATCTCAAGAGAGCTGCACAATTTGCCGTTGCTAGCAGCTTTGAGAATGCGGGACAGATGTGTACTTCGACAGAACGGATTTATGTTCATGAGAGCGTTGCAGATCGGTTTGAAACAATCGTTTTTGATATTGCACAGCGCTATCAGTCCGGTCCCTGGGATCAGCAAGGTGTTAATATCGGCCCGATCATCAACAACACCCAAAGAGGTAAAGTCATTGATCACATTGACGATGCGATCAGTAAAGGCGCCCGCGTGTTGTTAGGTGGCGGTGATCATCCAGAACATTATGTTGCCCCGACTGTACTGGCAGATATTACGCCAGATATGAGGATGGAAACAGAGGAGACTTTCGGCCCGGTTGTCGCGATTAGTCGCTACAAAGACATAGATACAGCGGTGGATCGTGCAAATGATTCAGAGTTTGGTCTTGGTGCTGTTGTGTTTGGCAACAAGGCAGCTGTTGAAATCGGGCGCAGGCTCGAAGCTGGAATGATCGGTATCAATGGTGGTCCTGGTGGCGGCGGAGACGCGCCTTGGGTCGGCGCTAAACAAAGCGGGATCGGCTTCCACGGCTCCGATGATGGACATCGCCAGTTCACTCAGGTTCGCGTCATCGGTTAATGACCATGTATCGCCACAGACCTCGGTCGAGGTTTTGAGGGCTGTGGCGATAGCGCGGTAATTGACAGAAAACTATCATGATTGCACGAAAGCCAGAGACAGCTGGTTTGCATAGCATGCTGACCCCAAGGGCAGTTAACTTGTTGGGCGGCTCTGGAGCTGCTTTTCACAAGATTGCTGCCCTCGGGTGCACCACAAACGCCCTATTGGGGCTTTCCAAGCACTGCGAGTGCGTCTTCCTTTGAAATGATGCCCTGATAGCCCATCTCACCGCGAATATGGGCAACTATCTGAATGCGTTCGGCGTTGTTCTTGGCCAGCTTTCCTGTCCCATGACGCAGGCTGTTCTCAAAGCCAATGCGTGCATGGCCACCGTGAGCAAACGAAAGAGCAGCACAAGCTGTCTCGGCGCGGCCAAAGGCACACAGCATGAACGGGTTGGCCTGTTCTATATGAGTTGCTGCATCACGGGCGAGTAAGAAACCAAGAAGATCCGTTGGATCGCTTTCCTGATCCTTTGCATAGCGACCCAGCACATATAGCTGACTGCCGTAACCTTTTGGAACAACACCTTTTGCCATCAGATCATCCAAACGCGTGATGTCTTCTGGAGCATACAAGATATGCTGGAGGGCGCGGCCAGCCTCTTGGGCTTCATGGTAGAACCGGCGAGCCAAATCCAAGTCACCGCCCTCAGGCGCCATCTCGCGCATGGCAACTGAGACGGCTTCTGGCTCAACAGCTGCAACCACATCAAATTGCTGTTGCGCAGTATAACGCCCAACAGCTTCTGTTGTGATCTGTACAGTCAGTTCAGGACAAATGGCTGTCACTTCAACCAGCAGTTCTTTGTAAAGACCCGCGTCAAGAACATGTTGCCCCTCGCCGTCGCGGACATGGGCGTGGAGCGCATCAGCGCCCTCCGCTTCCACATTGACGGCACAGGCCACAACCTCTTCAATGGTAACAGGCAGTTGTGGGTGATCAGCTTTCCCTCTGCGCGCGCCGTTTGGCGCGCTCATGATGAGACGCTTCGTCATCTGGCAGGAACTCCAGCTTGAGCAAGACTTTCATCAATTGCAGAGCTGAGTTTTTCTACAATTTCAGCAATGTGACTTTCATCCATGATAAATGGAGGGGCCAAGAGAACATGATCCCCCTGCTTGCCATCAATAGTGCCGCCCATAGGATAACAGATCAGGCCACTTGCTTTCGCAATCGATTTGATCTTGGCATTAATCTTCAATGCAGGGTCAAAGGTCTCTTTGGTTTGGCGGTCTTTGACCAGCTCAAGTCCGCGAAAAAGACCGCGCCCGCGGATATCACCAATGTTGGGGTGCTGACCGAAAGCAGCCTCTAGTGCACTTTGCAGCTTTTCGCCCATATCGCGGACATGCTCCATCCGACCTGGCTCAGTCAACTGCTCCAGTACCGCAAGGCCAGCTGCCGCTGCTGCTGGGTGGCCCATATAGGTGTGACCATGCTGGAAGAAGCCTGTGCCAGCGGCAATTGTGTCGTAGATCTGCTTTGAACACAGCATTGCACCAAGCGGCTGATACCCGGCGCCCAACCCCTTGGCAATCGTCAGAATGTCTGGTGATACGCCATCTTCAACACACGCGTAGATATGACCTGTCCGGCCCATGCCGCACATCACCTCATCAAGCACAAGCAGCACACCATACTTATCGCAAATCTGACGAATACGCTTTAAGTAACCAGGGGCTGCAGGGACCGCGCCCATCGTTGCACCAACGACAGGTTCAGCGAAGAAAGCGGCCACTTTTTCAGGGCCAACGCGCAGGATCTCTTCTTCAAGCAAGTTAGCTGCACGCAAACCATATTCTTCAGGTGTTTCATCTTCGCGCTGATGGCGGTAGGCATAACAAGGCTCAATATGAGACATATCAATCAGCAGTGGCGCGAACATTTCGCGGCGCCATTTGTTACCACCTGCCGACAAGGCCCCCAACGTGTTCCCGTGATAGCTTTGCCAACGCGCAATTACGTGAGTTCGCTGGTGCTCACCCTTTTCGACAAAGTACTGGCGCACCAGTTTAATAGCAGCTTCAACAGCCTCGGACCCGCCGGACACCAGATAAACGCGGTCAATGCCTTCAGGCGCATGCTCTACCAGTTTGTCTGCCAGCGCTTCAGCTGCATCACTGGTAAAAAAACCAGTGTGAGCGAAAGCAAGTTTATCCAGCTGGTCTTTAACGGCCTGAATCACCTTTTTATTTGAGTGACCGAGGCAGGAGACAGCGGCTCCCCCACTGGCATCAAGGTACCGTTTGCCGTCCTCATCAATGAGGTAACAACCGTCACCTTTAACTGCGGTGGGAAGGGTAACACGCATATTTCTTGGAAAGATATGGCTCATTATACAGCCTCCGGGCTGTAGTTCTTTTGTTCGTTCAACCGTTCATATCCACGCATTAAAGCGTATGATATTTGCACTGCTTCACATTGCCTAGGTCAAAGTACTTGTCCATACAAAACTGTAAAATATCTCCAGATTGTGATGACCCAATCCTCCAAAGTCTTGCTTTGTGATATTTTAGAACGGTTTTGGCTTATATAGTTATCAGGAGGCGAATTTATCGCCTCCAAAAAAGGACGGTCAATGCGATGCCCGGGGCACCTGAAGCAGGAAAAAACTCAGAGCAATGACATCATGAGTTTATTGAGCTTCAATGGCAAAGCGACGGGTCTTCCAAACGATGCTATGTGGCTTCTTTTTCAGAAACAATGCAATCGTAAGCACCATGGTCAACGCTTCTGCAATTGGCAGAGCATAGAACACGCTCATTGGCCCAGTCACCTGCCATAGGCCCACAATCAGAAGCAATGGCAAAGCCAATGACCGGGAGACGGCAATAAGAGCAGACTGGGTCGCGCAATGCATTCCGGTGAAGTAGCCTGAGAACGCTATATTTGCACCACTAAACAAAAAGACAGGCCAGATGACAGCGATGATTTGAACAGTCATATCGATCGTAGCCTGCTCACCTGACTCCAAGAACGCGCTCGCAAGCATTACGGGTTCTAAGATGAGCAGCGCAGCCAGACACAAACCAATTGCAACATTGGTGCCTACTCCAATTTTCAGAAACTGAAAAATCCGGCGTGGTTTACGCGCTCCATAGTTTACGCTCACTAGAGGCCCTAGCCCCTCACCCACCCCGTAAAAGATCATAATTCCAGTGAAGAACAGGTAGCTGACGATCGTAAACGCGGCAACACCTTGCGCCCCAATTTCGGTAATCAAAATCCAGTTGCACAAAAACGCAACCAAACCAGCAGAACTGTCATTGATGAACTCCGAAAACCCGTTATAGGCCGCTGTTTGCATTACCTTCCATGATCCAAAAGGACGGATTGGTTTCAGCTTTGCATCCTTCTTGAAAAAGTGGAAAAGCATGAACACCATACCAACCTGACTGGCAATACCAGTGGCCAGAGCTGCGCCCCAAACGCCCCATCCCCAATACCCGATCATCAAAGCATCTAAGATAATATTTACAAGTGTGATCAGCACGAGGCTTGCAAGGGAAAAATTTGGTCTGCCATCGACACGCAGAAAGTGCGACATCGAAACAGCAAGGCTCAAGCCGGGAAAGAACCAGGCAACAGTGCGTATGTAGACCTCAACCAGCTCAGCCGTTTCAGCATTAGCGCCGAGCGCTTTTGCCACTGTTGGCGTAAAGACAATAAGCAGCAGTGCAAACAGCGTGGAAACGCCCACCACGCTTATCAGTGCCTTGGTGAAAATGTTCGATGCATCCGCATAGCGCCGCTCGCCGATGAACTTTCCGGCAATGACTGCAGCACCAACGGTGAGCATCACAACCACGCCAAAGAAAAGAGAAAACATGGGTGTGATAAGGCTAATGGCTGCAAGTGCAGTTGAACCAACATAGTTGCCGACAAATATTCCATCTACGATACTGGCCGATGCAATGGAGATGAGCCCCAGCACCGCTGGCACGGCAAAGCGAGTAAACTCCTTTGCCGGACGACCGGTGATCATCTGTTCTTCTGCGGAAACTACTGACATTGGGCACCTTATGCTTCTGGAAACGGGCTCCTACAGCCTTCATTGGGATCAAAGGAAATTGAACACACGCTCAACTTGGACATACGCTCAAGTTTGTGGTAAGTCAAGAATACTGCACATAATCGCAATTCATATGGATCTGCCAATGGCTTACCTGGCGAAAGACGAACGCCGCAAAGCAATCATTATAGCAACACTGCAAGTTGTCGCTGAAAAAGGGTTTGCTGGTATTACCACCAGAGCAGTCGCAACCCAGCTGGGTGCTGCAACGGGCATTCTGCATCATCACTTCAGTTCGCTCTCAGAGTTAAAATGCGAAGCACTGCGCTTTCTCTCGCGCAAAAACGAGATGAAATCCAGAAAGATGGCACAGGAGTTGACGCCTACTCAGAGCTTACTCAAAATCTTGAGTTTTGACGCGACCCCTGAAGAAAAATCAGAGGCGTGCATCTGGATCAGTGCGGCAGATGAAGCAGCCAGAGAGCCTGAGTTTGGCCGCGTTTATGCGCAGGAATCCAACAGGTATCATGAATGGGTCTGTGAAAATTTGAAGGCGGGTGCCAAAACGGGCGAATTCACGCTCTCCCTTTCCCCAGAGCTGGCTGCCTGGAAGCTGATGACAGTCGCTCATAATTTATACGATGTTTCCAGCCTGCCGCACACGGACCTTTCACCACAAATGGCTGTTGAAATTCTCAAACAAGAGCTTATTGCTACCCTTGGTTTAAAGAGCAAAGACCTTGCGTCTCAGTTGCTTTCCAGTCAATAAAGAACAAGTCACCTACATTTAACCTCAGAGACCTGCGCATGAAGAAGATCCTCATTCTCAACGGCCCAAACCTCAACCTGCTTGGAATGCGCCAGCCGGACGTTTATGGCTCAACCACACTTGCTGAGATTGAGGACCAGTGCCGTATGCATGCCAAGACACTGGGTGTTGAGGTTGAGTGTAAACAGTCCAATCATGAGGGCGAGCTGATTGACTGGATCCATGCAACGCGTCAGTCCCACACAGCAATAGTGCTCAATGCTGGAGCATACACCCACACCTCAATTGCAATTATGGACGCAATTTCCAGTGTGGAGCGCCCTGTCATTGAGTTGCATCTATCCAACATTCACCAACGTGAATCGTTTCGTCACACTTCCTACATCTCGAAGGTGGCAAAAGGTCTGATCTGCGGACTTGGTGCGCATGGTTACACGCTGGCTATGGATGCAGCGCTTCGCATTTTAGAGGAAGAAGGCTGAGGCTCAGCCAGAGCTGCTCTTCCCTCAGTGCTAGTCGTAATTTTTGGAGTTGCGCAACTTTTTCACGTTTCCGCGTTGCTTCTTGCCCTCTATACGCCGCCGCTTGGACGCAAGTGTTGGCCGCGTCGCTTTTCGTGTTTTGGGGACGTAGGCTGCTTTGCGGATCAACTCCAGCAGGCGCTCCAACGCATCGTCGCGATTGCGCTCCTGGGTGCGAAAGCGATCCGCTGTGAGAACAATCTCCCCTTTCAGTGTCAAACGCGAACCGGCGATTGTTCTTAGGCGAGCCTTCAAATCATCGGGAAGAGTCGTATTCCCATCCAGATTGAATCGCAATTGCACGGAGGAAGACACTTTATTCACGTTCTGGCCGCCTGGCCCCGACGCCCGAATAAAGTCTTCTTTGATGTCGCGCTGTTCAATTGAGTAGCGCTCGTTTACTTGAATTGTTTTGCGCTCACTCACTGCTCTCACCAACTGCGCCTATCATCCATAGTATTGATTGAAATAGTATATTTTACTCTTTGGTCAAAAATAAAACCTCAAGCTGCGCCTTCCGCTATAATACCAGCCTTCCAGATTTGCAAAGTTTTAGGCATTAAAACATTTCTCGACCACAAGGACGGTTGAACGTAAAATCCACCTATATGTTTGATATCGCTTGATTTAGTCAGGTCTTCTACCTAGTCTCAAACCACATGTTGTCATGAAGCTATTAATTTGTGACACCTAGCAGACCAGCACTATTCGTCTCAAGCGTATTTGGAGGGGACATGACTGAGGTTAACGCATTGGCGCGGGGCGAAATCGCCGGCCTGACCACAAACAACCTTGATGCCCATTGGATGCCTTTTACGGCAAACCGACAGTTCAAGAAAGATCCTCGCCTTCTTGTGAAGGCCAAGGACATGCATTACACCTCCGCCGATGGTCGCCAGATTTTGGATGGCACCGCCGGTCTTTGGTGCTGCAATGCAGGTCATGGTCGCCAGAAGATCGTTGAAGCTGTACAAAATCAGGTCGCCGAGCTGGATTACGCCCCTCCTTTCCAGATGGCACATCCAAAATCTTTTGAGCTGGCTGCACGCCTGGCAGCTTTGATGCCAGACCCACTCAACCACCTCTTTTTCACCAACTCCGGCTCGGAGAGTGTTGAAACCGCCTTGAAAATGGCGCTTGCTTACCACAAAGCCAATGGCCAAGCCTCGCGTACGCGCTTGATCGGGCGCGAGCGCGGCTATCACGGGGTCAACTTCGGTGGTATTTCCGTCGGGGGCATGGTTGCCAACCGCAAGCAGTTTGGGACCATGCTGGCAGGTGTAGACCACATGCGCCACACCCATAATATTGCTGGCAACGAGTTTAGTAAGGGTGTGCCGAAAAACGGGGTTGAGTATGCAGAGGACCTGATGCGCATGGTTCAGCTGCATGACCCTTCAACCATCGCAGCTGTGATTGTAGAACCTGTTGCAGGCTCTGCTGGCGTTATTTTGCCGCCGGAAGGCTATTTGCAGCGCCTGCGTGAGATCTGCGATGAGCACGGCATCCTGCTTATCTTTGACGAAGTCATCACTGGATTTGGCCGATTGGGGACGCCGTTTGCAGTTGACTACTTCGGTGTGGTTCCGGATTTGGTGACAACGGCAAAAGGCCTTACCAGCGGCGTTGTGCCGATGGGTGCCGTTTATGCCAGTTCCAAGATCTATGATGCATTCATGACTGGCCCAGATCACTTGATCGAACTGTTTCACGGTTACACCTACTCCGCCCACCCACTGGCTTGTGCTGCTGCTTTGGCAACACTTGATGTTTATGCCGATGATGAGCTGCTGACACGAGGCGCTCGTATCTCCCAGTATTGGGAGAACGCACTGCACTCGCTTCGCGACTGCAAGCATGTGATCGACATCCGCAACATCGGTCTTATCGGGGCCATAGAGCTGGAACCAATGGCTGGGGAGCCAACCAAGCGGGCGTTTACTGCCTTCCTCAAAGCCTATGAGAAGAACATTTTGATCAGAACAACTGGCGATATCATTGCTATGTCGCCGCCATTGATCATTTCTGAAGATCAGATTGACGAGCTGACCGGAACACTGCGTGGTGTTCTTAACGCGCTGGATTAAGCACAGCTTCAACCTGTCACTGACATTAAGGGCGCTTCGGCGCCTTTTTTCGTTTAAACCATTATTTTCAATGCGTTATCTAACACACCTCAAGTTAAAGTTGATTAACTTTAACCACTTACTGAGCTGCAAACTCCACGTAATCACCACAAGCGGGCTCGCCATGGGTAATCTCGCCTGATAGTGTGCCGCTCACTTTACAAGACAACACCCCTCAGGATCAGCATGTTACCCTCCCGCGATATTTCTCGTCTCATCGAAATCATGAAGGCACTTAGAACACCTGGCACTGGCTGCCCATGGGATCTGGAGCAAAACTTCAAAACCATCTCACCGTATACCATTGAAGAAGCCTACGAAGTTGCTGATGCCATTGAGCGCGAGGACCTTCTTGATCTAAAGGAAGAACTCGGCGATCTCCTGTTCCAGGTGGTCTATTATTCCCAAATGGCGCAGGAAGAGAACGCTTTTGCATTTGAAGATGTGGTGGAAGCCATTGCTAAGAAGATGATCCGTCGCCACCCACACGTGTTTGGCGATGACGAGCAAAAAGCTGCGGGCTTTCCTAAGGGTGCGTGGGACAAGATCAAAGAAGAAGAAAAGCAAGAACGCAGAGAACAACGCGCAAAGATGGGCCTTTTGGAAAAGCAGCCAAGGTTTCTTGATGAGGTTCCAAACGTTTTCCCGGCCTTGACCGAAGCAGAAAAACTCCAGCACCGTGCCTCCAAAGTGGGTTTTGATTGGGGTGCAGCAGAACCTGTGCTTGCAAAAATCAAAGAGGAAGTTGACGAGCTTTCCGCCGAAGTCAAAGCTGATACGCCAAACCGCAGCAAGATTGAGGACGAGCTGGGGGATGTCTTGTTTGCGGTCGCGAACCTTGCCCGTCATCTGGAAATTCAGCCAGAAGCCGCGTTAAAGCGCACCAACGCAAAGTTTCGCCGCCGCTTTGCGCATATCGAGGATGCTGCGAAGGAAGAGCAACGCCCGCTTGCAGACCTGTCTCTTGATGAGATGGAGGCCCATTGGCAATCGGCAAAGCAGTTTGATCCAAAATAACAAGCTAGTCTATCAAGGGGCATGTTTGCGGGCTTAACTCTTTTAAATAGCCCGCATCCAGATACGGCTGTATTTTATTCCATTCTCTTAGCACATCTGCAGCAAACTCTGGATGCTCATGCCATTTGTCGGCACTCACTGGATACCTGTTGGATGCCATGAGCATTTTTACCAGATCAGGCCAGTAGCGCTCCAATGTCATGAGGTAACGCCGTGACGCACTGGCACTGCCAACCGCGATCACGGAGTGAATATCATCATACAGATCAAGCTGCTTAAGAAGCTCAATAGAGAAGCGGACATTCTCACCAGTATTGGTAGCCCTCGTTTCCAGAACAATCTTTTCTTCGGGCACACCAGCAGCCACCAGCCCCTCACACATCACCTCTGCTTCCAGCTGCCCTGTTCCAGTCACTTGCCCGCCTGTGACTAAGATACGCGCGACGAGACCATCACGCCACAGCTTCAACGCAACCTGAACACGCGCTTGCATGCTTCTACTGGACCCAAAAAGAAAGCAAAGATCGGCTTTGCGGATCTGTGTTCTAACGATCATATACCGCGTTATCTCATCAACAAGCTGCGGTGTTAATCCGGCTAATAATTGAATTGGACAGCTCATAACATGACCAACTTACCGCTTATTCCCAGTCGTGTCACGTTCAGCACTTAAGCACGGAAGAGCCGGTAAATCTCGCCGGAAACTGTAATCACTCACACCCCAGAACGGCGAGATTTTCTTACTCAAAATTTCGGTAATGTCGCAAAATTTGAGATTTGGATACACTTGAGTGATGCTTTAGGGAATTGAGAGAAAGTTAGAGGATGCCCTCAACAACCATCAGAGACTTAAGAGAATTTCTTCAGGAAAGGAACCTGCAAACCATCCGTACAAAAATTGATCGCGGGCACGCGGACGAACGCCCTTTCGATTTCATAATTGTAGTCAATACATTAGACCTTCACTCTTCGTTATCATGCCTTAAAAGTACTTCAATCATTGGCGCTCAAAACAGCGAATGTGTACGACATTTAGCCTGTGACCTTGCAGAGATTACATTGAATTTCATTGATGACGCGAGAGATGAAATAAAACAAATAATTGAAACATGCAGGACGGAGAATCCAAAGCTCAATGAAGCTAGGCAAACGATATCTGAACAGTTAGCCAGAACCGCTGATGCAAAGAACACTGCGGTTCAAAGTAATAGCGAATTCATGCGGCTTTCCAGAGCAGAAGCTGCATGGGCAGCAATGCTTGGGTTAACTGCCTGCGATCCATACGTGTCAGTTAGAGTAGTGGCTTTACAAACCGAGCTAGCTGCTCCTGACCCTGCCGATGTTATTAAAAAAATGTCCGAGACACTTCGAAGATGGCTAGCTAATACCAGGATCAGTTAGAAGCGTCTGTATTGCAAATATACAGAGTTCAGGCGTTGTCTTTGAATCTCCCATACTTAGAGGTGTTACAGCAGGTTAGTTCTTGTAGAGAGATGCCCCGAGTGAACGCCCAAGCAAGGCTTTCGTCAGTTCGTGAGGTTTAATCCTGTCTCGTTTTGGCCGTGCACTTTGGCCAAAACGCCTATTTGAAGCGAAAAGCCCCACTCTTTCGAGCAGGGCTTTTATGTCTTTATCAGCACAACACAATCAGATAGGCGAGTAACCGCTGTCGTCTTCTTGTGTTGGCTCATCTGGTAGTTCCAGGCCTGTCACAAAGTACTTTGCGAACCGCTCCCGAACCCTTGAGCGATGGGCTTCTGGTACACGCACATCAAGACGAATGCCGTTCTCAGTATCCTCCCGAGTGAGAATTTCACAGTTCTGGTAAAGCCACGCATGGCCCTCTCCATCACTGTGCGGCAACACCATAGAAACCGTATCCAGCTGCTCAGCCAAACGGGCTTCAATCCGCGCAATAAGGTCAGAAACGCCCTCACCACTTACTGCTGAAAGAGCAATAGGCCCTTCTTCAACCGAGTTGGCTTCAAGCAGTTTCTCCCGATGGTCCTCTTCAAGCCTATCGATCTTGTTGTGGACCTCAATGACCCGATCACTCTCAGAGACTTTCAGTCCGAGCATTTCCAATGTCTCGTTCACGTCTTGAGACTGCGCCTTGGTGTCTTCATGAGCAATGTCACGCACATGAAGCACAATATCAGCCTGAATCACCTCTTCCAGTGTCGCCCTGAAAGCGGCAACCAGATTGTGCGGCAGCTCTGAAATAAACCCAACCGTATCGGAAAGGATCACCTCGCGGCCATGCGGCAGCTTGAGACGACGCAGAGTTGGATCCAGTGTCGCAAACAGCAGATCCTTGGCAAACACATCTGCATTGGTCATGCGGTTAAACAACGTGGACTTGCCCGCATTGGTGTAGCCAACAAAGGCAACCACCGGGTGCGGAACTTTCTTACGTGCTTTACGGTGCAGCTTTCGGGTCCGCTGAACCTGCTCAAGATGTCCTTTAAGCAGAGTAATGCGATCCTGAATGACCCGACGGTCAGCCTCGATCTGGGTTTCACCTGGCCCACCCACAAAGCCAAGACCACCACGTTGACGCTCAAGGTGCGTCCAAGAGCGGACAAGGCGTGACTTTTGCCAGGAGAGGTGCGCAAGCTCGACCTGTAAACGCCCCTCTTTTGTTTGGGCGCGTTCACCAAAGATCTCAAGAATGAGACCTGTCCGATCGATGACTTTGCAGTTCCAATCTCTTTCAAGATTACGCTGCTGGATCGGAGTTAGCGGATGATCGACAACGACCAACTCAATCTCTTCGGCTTCCAGCTGCTGGCGAATTTCTTCCACCTTGCCGGAGCCAAACAGACTTGCAGGTTTCACAGCAGACAGCCGCACCAAACCAGAGGAGACAATCTCCAACTCGATTGCTGCCGCTAGTCCAACGGCTTCTTCCAGCCGCGCCTGTGGGCTTCGCTCAGCGCCGAAAGGACGCTCTGGCGCACCCTTCCCTCTCGCCAAAGCTCTGCTTTGAATGATCGGTACGACGACGAGTGACCGAGTTCCCCGGGTCACCTCGTCTTCGCCGGCCTCAAGGTTCGCATCGCGTTGCTTGCGGTTAAGACCGGCTTCTTTTTTAGATTGGGGCTTCAATCAGCCTCCTGCTTTTTCGCCTTCTTCTTCAGCTGGTTCGAACAGCTGTATAGGGCTATTTGGCATAATTGTGGAGATAGCGTGTTTGTAAACGAGCTGGGAATGCCCGTCACGGCGTAATAATACGCAGAAATTATCGAACCAAGTAACTACACCTTGCAGTTTTACACCATTGATCAAAAAGATTGTCAGTGGAGCCTTCTGCTTCCTGACGTGATTTAAAAATGTATCTTGAAGATTTTGAGCGCGGTCAGCCATATCTATTTTTTTCCTATTCTCAGTGGACACGGCCGCGGCATCCACCATTTACTGTTCCCATCCTCGAAACGGCCAAGAGACATTCACAAACGCAAGTGAGGTGTCTCAAACACTAAGGTCCGCCGTCTTTTTAAGTTCCCTTCAGCAAACACCGGAGGCGCTAACCTCCGGCAACTTCCAGTTTAATCAACTCTGACGCGTCATGGAATGATTTTCTTAAGTCCTGAACTATTGGCCCTGGCTTGCCATCACCCAAAATTGTTTCATCAATCTTCACGACAGGCATAACAATGCCGGATGCACTTGTTATAAATGCCTCCTTAGCACTTTTTGCCTCATCGATTGAAAAGCCACGCTCTTCAACGGAAAGTCCGTTCATTTCCGCCAGTTTAAGAACACCCGCACGGGTAATTCCTTTTAGAATTCCGTGGTTAGCAGGTCTGGTCACCAAAGTGCCGTTGCTTAAGATTATCCATGCATTAGTTGAGCCACCTTCAGTTACCAGCCCATCTTTATCCACAAACCATGCTTCGCGGGCCCCTGCAACCTTAGCCTTTTGTTTAGCAAGGACATTAGGCAAAAGACCAACTGTCTTAATATCAACGCGGTCCCAACGATTCTCTTCCACGGTAATAACACCAACACCCTTAGCCGCAATTTGGTCTAATTTTTGTGAATTGATCGATTTTGCGGTCATGACCACGGACGGTGGAGTATCATCTGAGGGAAAGTAGTGATCGCGTACTGCGACGCCGCGCGTCACTTGCATGTAGATGATACCCTCTTTCACCCGGTTCAGCGAAATGACCTCTTTCATCACGTGTGAAAGAGCGGCACGGGACATGGGGGCTTTGATCTGCAGCTCTCTTAAAGAACGATCCAGCCGATCCAAATGCGCTCCCATATCCACGATATGGCCCTTCCAGATCTCACAGACTTCATAAACGCCATCTGAGAACTGGTAGCCCCGGTCCTCAATGTGCACAGCAGCTTGGGAGTGCGGTACATATTGTCCATTTACGTAGGCAACGCGGCTCATCAATCTCTCCATATCCGGAAGTATTCAACACGTTACATCTAAGGGTATTTACCAAATACACTCAAGGGCCAACCATCGGATAAAACTAGATATTTCCACCTTGAAACACTGAGAAATTTATAAATTCCACCGCTGCAAGCGCATACCCTCACCGGGGACGTAGGGTCAGGGTATGCAAAAACAGAGCGGGCGTGCAAATACAGGCATTTTTTTGATTTTGGTCCGCGCGCTTAAAAGAACTCAAGAGAAACGCGGAACATCTGTTCAACCTGGCGCACCTTGTCGGCAACTGCAAAAATCACCACGCGGTCATGTGCCTGAATTCGTTCATCGCCACGAGGCGTGATCACTTCACCATCGCGTAAAATACCGCCGATGCGAATACCCTCGGCCAACTCGACTTCACGCAAAGGTCGCCCGACCAGCGGGGATGTATCAAGTGCTTCCGCCTCGATAACTTCTGCCGCCCCATTTTGAAGCGCATGCACGGCCCGAATACGACCACGACGCACGTGCTGCAGGATCTTGGAGATTGTGACCTGACGTGGGTTCACGAAGGCGTCGATGCCAAGCGCATGTGCAAAGGCTGGGTAGCTCGTGTTGTTGAGCAGCGACAGGTTCCGCATGCAGCCCATTTTCTTGGCCATCACGCAGGACAGGATGTTGACCTCGTCTTCATTGGTCAATGCCACCATCATGTCGGAGTCTTCTACATCGGCTTCCTGCAGCATCACCTGGTCAAGCGCGCTGCCGTGTAATACCACGGTTCTGCGCAGTTCATCGGCAATACGGATCGCACGATCGCGGGAATGTTCAATGATCTTAACTTTGGTTCTGCTTTGCTTGCCTTCCAGCCGGCGAGCCACGTAGGCACCAATATTACCGCCACCAGCAATCAGAACTCGCTTTGCCTCGGGCTCTTCATGCCCAAAGATGCCAAGGGTCCGGCGCACTTGGCCACGCGCGCAGCATACATAAGCCAAGTCTCCTTCCCGCATCATATCTGAGCTATGAGGAACAAAAACCTTACCGTCGCGCGCAATACCCACGACAACGGAGGACAGATCAGGAAACAGCTCAGTGAGCTGTCGTAGCGGCGTATCCAGAACAGGGCAATCTGCGCTGCAATCAATCCCGACGATAATCATATTATCATCGGCAAAACGCACAGTTTCCATCGCGCCGGGCAGCGACAGGCGCCGCAAAATCATCTCACCTACTTCAATTTCCGGTGAGATAATCACGTCGATAGGCATGTTATCGCGCGAAAAAAGGTTGCGGTAATGAGATTGCAAATAGCTTTGCGCTCGCACACGTGCCACTTTGATCGGCACATTGAAGAGCGAGTGAGCCACCTGACATGCCACCATGTTGATCTCGTCATACAAGGTCACAGCAATAAACATATCAGCCTGATCAACGCCAGCCTGTGCCAAAATATCGGGGTGAGCGCCATGGCCAATAAAGCCGCGCACGTCCAGCGTATCACGAATGGCATGAACCAGCTGCGGGCTGGTATCAATTACAGAGACGTCGTTTTGCTCTGCTGCAAGCTTTTCAGCAATGCCGTACCCAACTTGTCCGGCGCCACAAATTACAACCTTCATACTTCAGTCCTTTGCTCTGCTCTTAGAAATCACCTGTTAGGTGAGACCAAGAGACTTGAGCTTTCGGTGCAATGCTGACCGTTCCATACCAATATATTCAGAGGTACGCGAGATATTACCGCCAAAACGTTTAACCTGGGCTTGCAAATATCCCCTTTCAAACTGCTCACGGGCTTCACGAAGCGGCAAGGAAAGCAACTCCTCTCCCCCGCTTGAGCCCGGCATGCTCGGCACAGTTGAAGCAACTTCTGCTGGCAGAAGATCAGCGGTGATCACAGCCTCAGGGTCTGCACGTGTCAGGATCATCAAGCGCTCAACATTATTGCGGAGCTGGCGCAGGTTACCCGGCCAGTCATGCGTCTGGAGCACGGCCATTGCATCCTCACCGATGCGGCGCATTGGCAGGCCAGTAGAGTTGGAAATCTGCTTCATGAAGAAGTGAATCAGCTGAGGAATATCCTCGCGTCGCTCTTCCAGTGCTGGCACGCGTAGTGGCACAACAGCCAAGCGGTGGTAAAGATCCTCACGAAACAGACCTTCGGAGATGCGGTTTTCCAGATTATAGGCGCTGGAAGACAGAATGCGCACATCCACCTTTACTTTGTTATGGCCGTTTTGGCGGGTGAATGTCTGGTCCACCAGCACACGCAGGATCTTGTTTTGTGTCTCCAGCGGCATGTCCGCGATTTCATCGAGATAGATGGTGCCGCCATGTGCCTCTTCAAAGGCACCAACCTTGCGCGCAGATGTGTCTGTCTCTTCAATCCCGAAGAGTTCTTCTTCCATCCGCTCTGGCGTAATATTTGCAGCGGAGAGAACGACAAACGGAGATTTTGAGCGCGGTGATGCCTCATGGATTGTGCGCGCCACGGTCTCCTTGCCCGAGCCGGATGGCCCGGTCACCATGACGCGGCTGTTAGTGAGGCAGATGCGCTCGATGGTCATGCGCAGGTTGTTGATGGAGGAGGAGCTTCCAACCAGATTGGATACGTCACCTGCTCGTTGTTTCAACTCTTTGATTTCGCGCTTCATGGACGAGGCTTCTAGAGCACGTTCTGTAATCAGAACCAACCTGTCAGCTTTAAACGGCTTTTCGATGTAATCGTAAGCGCCTTTTTTTATCGCAGAGACCGCTGTTTCCACGTTGCCGTGACCAGAAATGATCACAACGGGTAGATCAGGGTTTTCTTTCTTGATCTGCTCAAGAACTTCAAGCCCGTCAAGCTTGCTGCCCATCAGCCAGATATCAAGAATAATCAAAGAAGGTCGACGGTCGGCAATGGCTGCCAATGCCGCATCACTGTCACCAGCGGTACGGGTGTTGTAGCCATCGTCCTCTAAAATACCGGCGATCAGCTCACGAATATCTGCTTCATCATCAACAATCAGAATGTCACTAGCCACGGCTTATCACCACCATTCTTAAGTTTCACTTTGAGTAACGGAAAGATCTTCAACACTGCGGAGTGTCAGCCGAACCATGGCACCATGTCCGCCCTCGGCAACTGATGGCGCATCAAGCAGCTCAATTCCACCCCCATGATCTTCCATAATTTTCCGCACAATCGCGAGCCCAAGACCGGTCCCCTTTTCCCGGGTGGTCATATAGGGCTCTAAAAGACGTGCGCGGTGCTCGGTTGGAAGCCCAATTCCATTATCGATTACATCAATCGTATGGATCGAGCCTTCCGAATATAGTTTCACCAGAACATTGCCCTGCTCCGGGGTTTCTTCTTTCGCCAGATAGGCCTCAACGGCCTCTGATGCGTTTTTGATCACATTTCCCAGAGCCTGACCCACCAGACGACTGTCGAAGGTCACTTTCAAGGGCTCTTCCGGCACAACCGTTTCGAAGTGCACCTGTGAATTCGCAACGGACACCATGAAGGCGGTTTCGCGAACAACAGCGCGCAAATCGGAGGTTTCCATCTTTGGCTTTGGCATACGTGCGAAGGAGGAGAATTCGTCCACCATGCGTCCGATATCCCCGACCTGACGGATGATCGTATCCACACATTGATCGAAGACCTTGCGATCATCATCAGCAATGCGCTTGCCATAGCGACGGCGGATACGTTCTGCTGAAAGCTGGATCGGCGTCAGCGGATTTTTGATCTCGTGCGCGATGCGGCGGGCCACATCAGCCCAGGCTGAGTTGCGCTGTGCAGCGACAAGATCGGTAATATCATCCAGTGTCACCACAAAGCCATGCTCTGAGCGGGTGGCCTCTTCTGTTGTCACACGCACGTTAAGTGTGCGCTCACGCCCTTTGCGCATGATGGCAACCTGAGCCACCTGCGAGCGGTTACTACTTTCTTTCAGGGCCTGTGAAACAACTGTTTGAACCTCTGGAATACTATCGTAAATCGGCTTTTCCAGCAGTTCATCTTCGCCCTGATTGAGCAGGCGTTTTGCGGACCGGTTGACCATTGTCACATCGCCTTCGTCATCGATGCCAATGACCCCGGAAGAAACTCCGGCAAGCACGGCTTCGCTGAAGCGGCGGCGGCGGTCGATCTGGTCGTTTGCCGCCAACAGTGCGTCACGCTGCCCACGCAGCTGCCCAGTCATATTGTTAAAGGTTCGTCCAAGGTTCTCAAGATCACCGCTTGCTTTCTCGGCTTCAACTTCAACGTAATAGTTGCCTTTGGAGACCTGGTCGGCTGCGCCAATGAGGTTACGGATTGGCAGCACAAGTTGGTTTGCAAATCCAAAGCCAACCCAGATAGACGACAAGAGCAGCACCAGCGCCACGCCGACATAAACAAGGGCAAAGGCAAGCTGCACCCCAAAGCGGCGTTGTTCCAACTCGGCGTATTCACTGACCCCAGCTTCAGCAAGGCGTTGATACTCCACAACACGCGGATCAAGCGCACGGGTCACATAAAGATACAGATCATCATAGTCGGACAGTTTCATCACACCGCCCACCAGGTTGGAAACACCTGGTGCAATAAGGACAGGCGCTCCGTCCTTTGCCTGGTTCATTGCTACAGGAGGTGGTAGTAGCGGCTCAACTTTCGGGTCGCGCAGTACCCGTAAGACGACGGTCCCGTCCTCCTTCAAGATATAGGCACCAAGCAAACCACGTACCCATGTCTGTGTTTCAAAGAAACGATCAAACCGTGTTGGGTCATAGTAGTAGGAATTGCGGTTTTGATCGACATCGCCAGCCATGCTGATCAAGGTTGAGCGCAGAGAGTTTCCATGTTCTTGAACATAAGCTGCTGCAACAGATTGCGCATTGGAAATGATCTGGCGCGTTCTGGTTTCAAACCAGCGATCAAGCCCTTGATCGAGCGTAATTGTTGCAACCACGGCAACGATAAACGCTGGCAAAGCGGCCACCAGAGAGAACATCGTGACGATGCGCACATGAAGGCGAGCTGCTGCGCGTCCGCGGCGGCGGGCCTGCAACAGCTTCACCAATTCAACGATGATCAGCCCAATGAGCAAAAACACCAGCGCGCCGTTAAAGCTGAGCGCGACATAGACGACGTTTTGTGAAGGAACGATGGGCGTTACACCCAACAGCACCAGAAAAGAAACACCGATAGAACAAAGCGCCAGCAACACAACGGCAAGGCCGAACATGCGGGACTTACGGCCCTTACCAGCAAGCTTTCGGTTTTGGTCTTCTGCTTTTGGTTTGAAAATCATGAAACGCGAACCTGCGCACCTGCAATAACTTTATCAATTTTAGAAACAGACTCCTACCACACAATGTTGCTAAAATGCGACAATGGGTTTTATTAGTCACACTCTTCATGGGGAAAACTGAGAGCAGAACCATCAAGAAGTGTATGCCGCACACGCTTGGCACGCAGGTTGATCTTCACAACACCTTCATGCAGATAACAAAAACCTTTCCGTTTCCAAGCAAATTACGCAAAGAACGTTCTGCGTAAAACCGGGTTCTTGGAGTAAAACGCGAAATGGCGCCCGACGAGGCGCCATTTTTCATTTCTTCATAATCGCAAAAAGCTATCTTGAACTGCGGATCACCTGCACATCCAGATCGCGAATTTTCTTGCGCAGTGTATTGCGGTTCACACCCAGCAATTCTGCTGCTTTGATCTGGTTCCCGCGCGTTGCAGCCAGCACCACGCTGATCAACGGGTACTCAACCTCACGAAGAATACGGTGATACAGCCCTGGCGGGGGCAACTCTTCACCAAACTCGCCAAAGTAATCACTCAAAAATCGCTCAACTGAACCGCTTAGATCGTGCGCAGCGTGCGCTTCTCCCTCGCTGGATGCGGCGGCGGGCTGCGATAGCTCAAGGTCGATGAGGCTTGCAGTAATATCGTCTTGCGGGTAGAGCGCAGCCAAACGGCGCACCATATTTTCCAATTCGCGCACGTTTCCCGGCCAGCGATAGCGGCGCAGCTTATCCAAAGCTGCAACTTCCATCTGCTTGGCTGGCAGGCCTTCACCTTCTGCAACAGAGAAGAAGTGGCGCACCAGATCCGGGATATCTTCGGTACGCTCACGCAATGGCGGGAGGCGGATTGGAACCACATTGAGGCGGAAATACAAATCCTCACGGAACAAACCCTGATTAATCAGTTGCTGCAAGTCCTTGTTGGTTGCCGCGATAATACGCACATCCGTCTGGATTGGGGTACGTCCACCCACAGAGGTGTACTCGCCCTGCTGCAACACCCGTAGCAACCGGGTTTGAGCCTCCATTGGCATGTCACCAATTTCATCAAGCAGCAATGTCCCACCATCTGCTTGTTCAAAGCGACCAGAGGATCTTGCTTGTGCGCCGGTAAACGAACCTTTTTCATGACCGAACAACTCAGATTCAATCAGATCTTTGGGAATTGCCGCCATGTTCACAGCCACAAATGGTCCGTTACGACGCTTGCCGTAATCGTGCAGCGCGCGGGCAACCACTTCTTTACCTGTACCGCTTTCCCCGTTGATCATCACGGTCAGGTCCGTCTGCATCAAGCGCGCCAGAACTCGGTAGACTTCCTGCATTGCAGGTGAGCGACCAACGAACGGAATGTTATCATTCCCCTCTTCGCTCATATCAAACTGGCGCCCCTTTGGCTCTGCCAAGGCTCTGCCCACAATACTGGTAAGCTCTTTGAGGTCAAACGGCTTTGGCAGGTATTCATACGCTCCCTGCTCTGAGGCCTTGATGGCCGTCATGAAGGTGTTTTGCGCACTCATAACAATGACTGGCAATTCAGGACGCAGCTTACGGATGCGAGGCAGCACATCGAAGGCGTTTTCGTCTGGCATAACCACATCGGAAATCACCAGATCCCCTTCCCCAGAACTCACCCAGCGCCATAGCGTTGTAGCGTTGGAGGTAAGCCGCACGGTGTAGCCAGCGCGTGAGAGAGCTTGATTGAGAACGGTACGGATCGCAGAATCGTCGTCAGCAACTAAAATGGTTCCACTAGGCATACTCTTAGTCCTCAATTCCAGAATTTAAATCGGGCCCTGTAAAGGCAGGCATCAGAATGCGGAACTTTGTTCCGCTATTCCCACTTTCGCACTCCACTACGCCGCCATGATCCCCCACGATCTTGGCAACCAGCGCCAGCCCAAGGCCGGAGCCATTGGTTTTTGTTGTAATGAACGGATCAAATAGATGTTGCTTCAGGTCATTAGGCACACCGTGCCCATTGTCTCGCACACAAAACTCTAGCGGCAAGCTTACGCGTTCTTGAACGCCGGGCACTGAAAGGCGAACACCGGGCCGGAATGCTGTTGAGATTACAATTTCCGGTTTATTCACTCCGTTTAATGCTTCACTGGCGTTCTTGATGAGGTTGATGAACACCTGCACCAGTTGGTCCCGATTGGCAAAAACAGGTGGTAGTGAAGGGTCGTAATCTTCCGTGATCTTCACGCCCGCAGCAAAGCCGCTAGCTGCAACGCGCTTTACATGATCCAGCACAACGTGAATATTGACTGGCTCGCGATCAATGGGCCGCTCGTCGGAGAACACTTCCATCCGATCAACCAGTTTTACAATCCTGTCAGTCTCATCTGTAATCAGACGGGTCAGCTGACGGTCTTCTTCGCTGGCCGATTGTTCAAGTAATTGCGCGGCTCCGCGGATGCCGGAGAGCGGGTTTTTGATTTCATGTGCCAGCATGGCAGCAAGCCCTGTTACGGTACGCGCGGCGCCGCGGCTGGTCAGCTGCTTATCCAGCTTTTCCGCCATGGTGCGCTCCTGAAACAGGAGCACGACACCGCCTGGAGCGTCACTTAAGGGAGAGGCATGGATATCCACCAGCTTTTCTTGCCCAATACGCGGAGAGCCAATATCCACCTTGTATTCATTTACTGGGCCGCCACGCTCACGCACTTGCGCTATCAGCGCCAGCAACGGGCTTCCAAACGGCACGAACCATGAAACTTCGCGGCGTTTCAATACAGACAGGCTGGCATGTAAAAAGCCCTCTGCAGCGCTGTTTGCACCGACAATTTTATCGTCCTCACCAACCACGATCACAGGGTGTGGCAGGGAATCGAGCACGGCTTGGCCCTGAATCCCATTCCCGATTGCGTTTTTGGCTTTCGTCAGAGTGTCCCCTCCCATCTCTAACATCAAGCAGCGCTCCTCATTGGTGTTTTCATAAACCACTCATGCAACATGTTTCTTACATGCTCTCGATCCAAACTCGTCATCAAGCCTTTCATGAAACCTTGCGGCGCTTGTGCCAGTGAACCATTTGCGTCTAGATACCAGCCTATGTGCTTGCGAAATGCCCTGACGCCGATCTCAAGGCCATATTGCCCCAGCATGGCGTCGTAGTGCCCCACGACCAACTCTGCCAGTTCTTCCCCATAAAGATCGCTGCGTTTCTCGCCAGTTTCCAGATAATGCGCGATGTGACCTGGCAGCCATGGCCGCCCATAGGCACCACGCCCCACCATCACCAGATCAGCGCCGGATTGAGACAGCATTTCATCTGCATCTTCAAACGAACAACAATCACCATTGGCGACCAACGGCACATCAACGACATCACGCACTTTGCGAATGGCCTTCCAGTCCGCTTTGCCCTTGTAAAATTGAGAGCGCGTGCGTCCATGGACGGTGATCATCTGCACGCCTGCATCAACTGCCCGCTTGGCAAGTTCTGGGGCGTTTATTGAGCTTTCGTCCCAGCCCAGACGCATCTTCAACGTGACAGGTACTGATACGGCCTCCAGCGTGGCCTCAATGAGGGTCATGGCGTGATCCAGATCCTTCATCAAAGCAGAGCCGGAATAGCCAGATGTCACCTTTTTCGCTGGGCATCCCATATTGATGTCAATCACATCCGCGCCAGCTTTTTCCGCCATGCGCGCGCCTTCGCCCATCCAGTGAGGGTCTTTGCCAGCCAGCTGAACGATATGGGGGTTGATCCCCTCGCCGTCAGCACGCATGAGGGATTCTGGGTGCCCCGTACACAGCGCCTCGCTGGCGACCATTTCACTAACCACCAACCCAACACCGTAACGCAAAGCAATGCGGCGGAACGGCAGATCCGAAACGCCTGACATTGGCGCCAGAATTACTTTGTTTTTGAGAGGGATATTACCTATCGTCAGCATTATGTATATTTCTTAGAGGACCGAAGTTGCACATTTGGTGAGCAGTAATATAAGTTGCACATATTCTAACCAAACTAAAAATTTAGGCAAGGGAATATTAACGGGAGGTCATTGAGGTGTTGAGCTTCGCGGCCAAATCGAGCAAAACCGGGATCAACATAGTTCTTATAGAGTTGCTCTAAGCCTACACTGGGGTTCCTGAGCCGCTCAAACCAGGTGATTCAGTCTTGCAGCCAACCCCAAAAATTGCGTGTATCATAGTAGCCGCTGGACGTGGCTCGCGGATGTCCACGCAAGATGACAGCAGCCCAAAGCAATATCGCGACCTTGTCGGTAAATCTGTGCTTCAAAGAACACTGGAAGCAATCCTTGCCTCGCCTCAAATTAGTCAGGTATTGCCCATCATTCATGCTGAGGATGGGGAGGCATATAATTGCGCTGTGCGTACTGTGACAGACAGCCGGTTATCTGCGCCAATTTCCGGCGGGGCAACAAGGCAAGCTTCTGTGGCATGCGGGCTGAAGGCACTGGAAAGCGATGCGCCCGACTTTGTACTGATCCATGACGCGGCACGCCCTTTCCTTTCGCAAGCTGTGATTGAGGGTACGATCACAGCTTTGCAAGAAGGTGCGCAAGCTGCCCTTCCAGCCGTACAAGTGTGCGATACGCTTAAGCGGGCCGATGCAAACCAGCAGGTTCTGGAGACTGTTGACCGCAGCCAATTATGGGCAGCACAAACACCTCAAGGTTTTCCATACAGGCTCATCTGGGAGGCTCACCAAGCCGCACGGGAGCAAAGTCTGGACAGTTTTACAGACGACACCGCCCTCATAGAATGGCAAGGCAAGTCTGTTAGGCTTACAGCTGGTGACCCTCAAAACATCAAGCTTACGACATTAAACGACATGAAAAACGCACAGGACCAGATCGCCATGAAACAACTTGCAGAACTTGGCGACATTCGGGTTGGCACCGGGTATGACGTTCATGCATTTGAAGAGGGTGATGCGGTCATTCTTGGCGGCATCTCAATTGCACACACCCACAAGCTCAAGGGGCACTCTGATGCTGACGTTGGCCTGCATGCTTTGACGGATGCCATTTTCGGGGCGCTGGCGGATGGAGATATCGGGTCTCACTTCCCGCCAAGTGATATGAAGTGGAAAGGCGCGGCCTCTGACCAGTTCCTGAAATACGCAGTAGAACGGGTTCACAAACGCGGTGGTATGATCGCACACTTGGATTTAACAGTGATCTGTGAATCTCCAAAAATAGGCCCTCACAGAGAAGAGATGCGCAAACAAATCGCTGAGATCTGCGACTTGCCGGTTGGCCGCGTTGCTGTGAAAGCAACGACCTCTGAAAAACTGGGTTTCACTGGTCGTAATGAAGGCATTGCAGCGCAAGGGTGCGCCACCATCCGGCTTCCGTTTGAAAACTGATTGCCGCGACTTATAGGAGAGAACCATGACCGACATCCTATACCTTAAGGAAAGAGCACGCGTTCTCATTGCCAGATACGCCGAAAAAGACCTCAAAATCGCAACCGCAGAAAGCTGTACTGGGGGCTTGCTTGCAGGCCTTTTGACGGAAGTTCCGGGCTCCTCTGCCGTTTTGGATCGTGGGTTTGTAACCTACTCCAACGAAGCAAAGCACGAGATGATCGGTGTGCCAGTGGATTTACTGGTCAGTTACGGTGCGGTGAGCAGCGAAGTTGCTATGGCCATGGCGAGCGGAGCACATTTTTGCTCCAACGCAGATGTTGCTATCTCCATCACCGGCATCGCCGGACCAGACGGGGGCACCAAAGACAAACCGGTTGGACTTGTCTACTTCGGCCTTGCCCATGGTAAGACAGAAGCAAAGCACGTCCAATGTTTCTTTGAAAACACGGGACGCGATGGAATACGGTTTCAAGCTTTGGTGCAAGCACTGGAATTACTGGAAAATTTTATTGAAAATACTTAAAATAAATTAACCCTACTGCCGAAAGAGCCCGAGCTAACAAGGACGCCATAAGACTTTTAGAGAAAACTTAGATAAAATATATCTTAAATTTAGATCGGATTACTAATGAGATATATTTCTAGTTTATTTCTGAGTATCTGCTTGAGTAGCTCCGCATTTGCAGCCACGGACGTCTTCCTTATTTCACGGGGGCTTGACCAAGAGTTCATCGGCTCCCACGAAGTGCAAAAAATGCCGCGCGAGGGTTATGTCGAGCTGCGGCTTTGCGGCACATCCTACTGGGTCCGTCCCTACTCGATCGCCTGGACAAAGTGGGAGGAGCGATTTGGGCATAACATCCGTCTGGAGTTGAATCAGGGTTATGGCTGGGTGGTGATGTGCAACAAGCCAACCACACAGATCAGCCTGCAAGATGTTGGCATTTACACCACGCTTGATGAAACCATGAAACAGGGTGATCCAGACAAGGAAACGGCCACTCGCTTTCAGGCAATTCGGCGCACGTTCATCATGCGCAACGGCCTGACGCCTGAAGAGGCCGAAGCAGAAATTGCAAGAAGGAAGTATGAGAGCAGAGAATCTCTTCTCAACCAATTGCTGAATGAGCGTGAGGATCAGTAGCTCAAGGCATCATTGCAAAGCGCAATCCAGATACTTTGCAGAGTGATTCAGGTGCCGTAGATTTCATCTGCGCGGTCTTCAAAAGCGACAGAGAACTTGCGAAATGCCCGGTCAAACATGGCGCCCATCATCGCACCTAAGGTGCGGCTCTTGAACTCATAGTTTATATAAAAACTGACATCGCATTCTTTTTCCGCCACGGAGTGAAAACTCCAGACGTTTTCCAAGTGGCGGAATGGACCATCCAGATATTCAACTGTGATTTTGTTCGTCTCGCGGTCCATCGTGACCCGACTGGCAAAGGTTTCCTTGAAAACTTTATAGGCAACCGTCATATCGGCGATCAGCATCTCACCATCATTGGCCATCTTGCGGCGTCCACGCACCCGCAAAGCATGACACAACGGAACAAACTGAGGATATTGTTCCACATCTGCGACCAGATCAAACATATCACCAGCACTATGCTGAACTCGATGTGTACTTTCAAAAGACGGCATATACTCGCGTTCTTTTTCTTCTCGTTTTTCAAAATTATCAGGTGTCTCTAAGCGACCTTTTTTGATTTGCCAAGTGTAATCTTAAAGTTTGCCCCACAAGCGGTGACCCTACGCACCGCCTGATTGTCTAGACTATACGCTCACCTCACGTCTTTGATTTCGCTTCTTATGCGCGCCATACTAAATTTTCTGCACTTTCCAAAAACTATAAAGCAGCCTTACGATCTAATACAAATCTGCCCTTCAAGTGCTAAGAAGATGAACAGCGCCTCACCATCGTTCAAGACGATGAAGCAACACTTTGTGAGAACCAAAGCGCAAGGCTCATGGGTGCGAAGACTGGCATAGCACTAGCAGTCTCATGTGCGGGCGCGATTCAAAACTGCGGATGCAACAAAAAGTGGCATTTCATTTCAATTAAATCTTAGATAGAATTTCTTCAGATTTTCAGAAATTTGTAGCAATAAAGGTTTGTTGTGAAGAAATTTTCCAAATTAGTTGTGCCAGTTTTGCTGAGCGCTTTCGCTATGGCTGGGGCCGCCAAGGCAGCGGAGCAGTTCAAGTTAACCTCCATCAAACAGCTGGGCATTCAGGTGGTTGTAGAATCTGACCCTGATCTTTGGTGTCAGGACCATATCAAGCTCAAATTCATAGCGATGGAGGAAGAAAGCCTGACAGACCTCTCCCAAATGGTGCTTTTAACCGAAACCGTCGCAAAGCTGCTCTATAAAACCTGCCCAGAGATCAAAACAGTAAAAGCGAACGGCAACGTATTTTTGTCTGAGGAGACGACCTTTAGTCTTCAACTGCCAATGAAACGCATTTTAGCAAAACAGCCCGTGCCTGCCGCCGTGGTCGTACCAGCCGGTTCACCAGCGCCTTCAAACTAACAACGCTTCTTGGGAGAGTTTGAGCTCTCAATTTGGTCGTCCGTTTCATTTAATGCAATTGAAGTATTGAGGTATTTGGCATGCGCGTGCTTGTAAACAACTCTCTCAAAGTTATGGCAGTAACCGCTCTTTCGGCTACGTTTTTGATTTCTGCACACATTCCGCGCTCTTACGGCAATGAAGCTGTTGTGTTTGGTGCCGGAGCCGTTCTTGGAGCCGCACTTTCTGGTGCGCTCAATGGCCAACACAAACAAAGAAAACGAACAAGCAGCCGCAAGTCTGTCTTTGACTACAGAGTACAGGAAATTCAAAGTGCACTTTTGCAAATGGGTTATAATCCAGGGCCGGCAGATGGCTTCATCGGCGGAAAAACGCGAAGGGCCGTTCAGGCCTGGCAGAGGAACAACGGAACTCGTATCACTGGTGAGTTGACGGTGCGCGAGCACTGGCTTGTCGTTCATCGCATCCCACGGTTCTCAAACGTCGTTCCCAAAGTAAGCCCGGAAGTCATGCACCTGCGCGCGCTTGATGTGTTGCCTTTGCCACCTCAGCATTACCAAGTCTATGATCCGCAAGCGCCTTTGGCCGTTACGCCTCTTGCTCCAGCGGCACCGACACATATTGAGGCTCCGACGCATATCGCGGCCCCACAAGCTGTAGCACCACCTCCACACCCAGAACCAGATGACATGCCAGTGAGCGGTCGCCCCGCAGCCCTGCCCTCGCAAGCTGACTTTGAAAGTGCATTTGCAAACATCCTACCCGCATCATAATGCCCGAATGGGTCTTTAGTTTGCAGGGAAGACAAGCTTCTTGCACCTAACAAAAAAGCGCCCCGCGATAGCGTGGGGCGCTTTTTGAATTTTGCTGTCGAGGGCTATTGTTCAGTTGCCTTGCTTTGCTTTGCGAGCGGCTTTCAGCTCTGCGAAATCTTCCCCAGCGTGGTGGGAAGAACGGGTCAGAGGGTTTGCAGAAACCTTTAAGAAGCCTTTTGCGTAGGCGATTTTTTCATAGGCCTTGAAGTCATCCGGTGTTGGGAAATTGATAACCGGATGGTGTTTTTTGGTTGGCTGCAGGTACTGGCCAACGGTCAAGAAATCCACATCAGCAACACGCAAGTCATCCATCAACTGAAGCACTTCGTTGCGCTCCTCGCCAAAGCCAACCATGATGCCGGACTTGGTGAACATTTCCGGGTCAATTTCCTTCACACGCTGCAACAAGCGGATGGAGTGGAAGTAACGTGCACCCGGGCGAACCTTCAGGTAGTTGGACGGAACAGTCTCAAGGTTGTGATTGAACACATCCGGCTTTGCCGCCACAACGATTTCCAGTGCGCCATCCTTACGAAGGAAGTCAGGTGTCAGCACTTCAATAGTTGTCTTGGGAGAGGCCTTACGGATTGCGGCAATAACATTAGCAAAATGGGTTGCACCACCATCATCAAGATCATCGCGATCAACTGACGTGATCACCACATGTTCCAGACCCATGGATGCAACGGCCTTGCCAATGCTCTCAGGCTCGTTTTGATCAACCGGGCCTGGCATGCCGGTGCGCACGTTACAAAACGCGCAGGCACGGGTACAGGTATCACCAAGGATCATGAAGCTTGCATGCTTCTTGGACCAACACTCGCCAATATTCGGGCAACCTGCTTCTTCACAAACCGTTACGAGGTTGTTCTTGCGCACAAGCTCATGGGTTTCTTTGTAAACAGGGGAAGTGGGCGCCTTAACACGGATCCATTTTGGCTTGCGCTGAACTGGATTGTCCGGGCGATGTGCTTTTTCCGGATGGCGCGGACGCTCTTTTTCCTGCACCGCCGACGCCGTTTGGCTTTTATGATTAGGATCGAGTGTATTTACCAGTGTAACCATTTCAGTCCCGTCACGTCAGAGACACCTATTACCAGCTGGTCTTAACGAACAGTCTGGCAGTCCCTTTTAAATTTAGTGGTCCATAGCAGGAATTAAAGTGTCTCTCAATGTGAGAGATTGGTTCCACTTCATTCCGCGGTCCAAAACCTCGGCTATTCAAAGCCAATCGCATTTCCACCAATCAATGTGGCGATAAGAGCAAATGCGATGGAACCAACCATCGCAACAACAGCTTGATCGACATACTCATTTCCAAAGGAAACTTCCAAGTCCGCAAACTCGAAGAGGTAAACCCCTGAAATTCCGCCAAGAAATCCGGCAATGATCAACACACCGAACTCTCCGCCTAAGAGAGCCATCACCAGCAGGCTCGCAACAAGCGCACATACTGCAGATGTGGCGAGCCAAATGATAGAGTTCATAAAGTCCACGGGCCTACTCCTTTTTTTTAGAAGAGTACCGGGGAAATTTTAAGCCCCTCTCACTGTTTCATGTTCAGTGAGAGGGAAATTTATTAGATGTTGAGTGCACGTCCGTAGGCGTCCAACACACTTTCCTTCATAGTTTCAGAAATGGTTGGATGCGGGAACACAGTATGCATCAGCTCTTCTTCAGTGGTCTCAAGACCCATTGAGATGACAAAGCCCTGAATAAGCTCGGTCACTTCAGCGCCTACCATATGTGCTCCAAGCAACTGACCGGTTTTCTTGTCAAAGACAGTTTTCACCAGGCCTTCAGGCTCACCAAGAGCGATTGCCTTACCGTTGCCCATAAACGGGAAACGACCAACGCGAACTTCATAACCTGCATCTTTTGCACGCTGCTCTGTCAGACCAACGGAGGCGACCTGCGGATTACAGTAGGTACAACCAGGGATCTGATCACGCTTCATTGGGTGAACATCTTCGCCAGCGATTTTCTCGATGCAGATCACGCCTTCGTGCTCAGCTTTATGGGCCAGCATTGGAGGACCAGCAACATCACCAATTGCGTAGATGCCTGGAACGTTTGTGCGGCTAAAGTCATCTGTTACGATGCAGCCACGCTCGGTCTTGATACCAAGGGTTTCAAGGCCAAGGTTTTCAACATTGCCAACCACACCAACAGCAGAAATCAGTTTATCAGCTGTGATGTCCTGTTTCTTGCCGTCTTTGGTTTCAATGGTTGCTGTGATCTGGCCTGCGCCCTTCACAACTTTAGAAACCTTAGCGTCCAGTACAAACTTGATACCCTGTTTTTCCATCTGCTTTTTGGCATGTGCGGAAATCTCAGGATCTTCGACCGGCATGATTGTCGACATCATCTCAACGACGGTCACATCAACGCCCATCGTGTTGTAGAAGGATGCAAACTCGATGCCGATCGCGCCTGAACCCATCACAACGAGGGATTTAGGCATTTCGGCTGGTACCATCGCTTCAAAGTAGGTCCAGATGCTGTCTTTGTCCGGCTCAAGGCCAGGAAGAACACGTGGTCTTGCACCTGTTGCAACAATGATGTGCTTTGCAGAGTATGTGCCGTGTCCCTTAACGGTTTTTGGCACTGGCGCTTGTGGCTCATAAGCCTTGCGCTTTGGTGCTTCAACCTTGATTTCGCCCGGCTTGGTGAGTGTTGCCTCACCCCAGATGATGTCGACCTTGTTCTTCTTCATCAAGTAGCCAACACCGCCGTTCATCTGCCCGGCGACACCGCGCGAGCGTTTGACAACAGCCTGAGCGTCAAAACCAATAGTTTCAGCAGACAGGCCAAAGTCCTTGGCGTGCTGCATGTTGTGGTAAACATCTGCCGAGCGCAAAAGCGCCTTGGTTGGGATACAACCCCAGTTTGAGCAGATACCACCCATATGTTCACGCTCAACCACCGCAGTCTTGAAACCAAGCTGCGCGGAGCGGATTGCGGTTACGTAGCCACCAGGACCCGAACCAATGATAATCACATCGTAGGCGTTGCCACTCATCTATTTAACCTCGCCAAATCGGCCTCTGCGCTTGAGGCTCCACATAAAGGTGAGAGAACTTTTCAAAGTTCTCCAAAACGTACTCGGGCAGTTCTCCGCTGTCCTTAGTGACAAGCTTTCCTCTGCCATCACCTGTTTCCAGTCGTTCCAGCGTTCGCTGTGCACGGCCCAGATAGGCGTCATTCATGTGTTCGGTGTGCGAATAAGCCTCAAGTTTCGTAACCACCTTGTCCATATCTCCCAAAAAGCTGAAGTGCCAACTGGAGGAACGGATCAAATTGCGCCGCATAGCTCGTTTGTATCGGGCCAGAGCTTTCCATTGCCATAAAGCTGTTTCCAACACTGCTGGAAGGCTTTTGCTTTGGTACGCCCGCTCTCGTCTGAGAGCTTGAGCCCCCTTAAAAAACATAGCGCTGATCATTCTGGGACAAGATGTAAAGTCCGAAATATCGTCTTTATAGTTAAGGCGGTACCGGAAAATATCTGAGCCAAAGAAAGTCAGGCTACGTGCACTTTTAGGATCGTGTTTTGTTTTGAACAGTGCATCTGGCTTTGGAATTTCGTCCACGTCAGACACAAGGATCAAATCCTTTCCTGAAAGGTCTTTAAGGCCACGTTCTATGCTTTTGCGTTGGTGGTACTCCCTTGACCATGCGCTTTGCTCGCCCCCTGGCATATCCTCCACAATGATGTGTCGGATCTTGCTCATGAACGGTGCAAACCGCGACTTATTATCAGCAAAATAGAGCGGTTTTTCGTTTCCGGTAAATGTTTTTGTTGCCTCTACCAGAACGAACTCATCCACCACATCAAAAAGTTCACCTAAGCGAATTTCCAGCGTATCGAGTTCATTGAAAAACGTGAAGCCATCGACAACTTTGACCATTTGCTTTGGTCTCCTTGTTCAATTGGACTTCAGATTACTCCACTCTTTTTGCTCACACCTACCACTTGGATTTACCGGCAGAAAATCAGGGTTTCCTGTGCTCTGCCGGTAAATCCTTTATTTAAACCAGCATGGACATCGGTTTTTCGATGAACCCTCTGAAGGCTTGCAATAGCTGAGCGCCCAAAACGCCATCCACAGCACGGTGGTCCGTGGAAAGGGTTGCAGACATCACGGTTGCCGGAACGATCTCATCGCCCTTAACAACAGGACGTTTCTGCCCTGCACCAACGGCCAGGATGGTTGCGTGCGGTGGGTTGATCACCGCTGCAAATTCCTTGATGCCGAACATGCCAAGGTTGGAAACAGAGGTTGTTCCGCCCTGGAATTCGGTTGGCGCGAGCTTACGCTCACGTGCACGTTTCGCCAGATCTTTCATTTCGTTGGAAATGGTAGACAGCGTTTTTTCTTCTGCACTGCGGATGATCGGAGTGATCAGACCGCCATCAATGGAAACAGCAACACCAACATCAGCATGCTTATGCATAACCATGCCGCTCTCAAGATAAGACGCGTTTGCAGCTGGAATTGCTTTGAGTGCAAGCGCATGTGCCTTGATGATCATGTCGTTGACAGACAGCTTGTAGGCAGGTTTGCCGTCGGCGTCCTTTGGAGCTGATGCATTGAGCTGCGCACGCAGAGCCAGCAATTCATCCAGCTCACATTCCAGTGTCAGGTAGAAGTGCGGAACCGTTTGCTTGGATTCTGTCAGACGCTTGGCAATGATCTTACGCATACCGTCATGAGGAACCAGCTCGTAAGAGCCTTCCTCAAACAGCTTCAGGGTCTGCTCATCAGATGGAGCAGACGCCAGCGCAGCTTTTGGAGCTTCAGCCGCCTTTGGTGCTTCAACAGCCTTAGGCGCTTCTGCTTTGCCGGTGCCAGCTGCAATTGCTGCGTCCACGTCGCGTTTTACAACGCGGCCCTTTGGACCAGAACCTGCGATCAACGCAATGTCGACGCCGTTCTGTTTTGCCAGGCGGCGCGCCAGCGGTGAAGAGAACACACGCTCACCAGATGCAGCTACCGGAGCTGCAGGAGCTGGTGCAGGTGCAACTTCGGCTGCTGGTGCAGGAACTGCAGCTGGTGTTGCTGCAGGTGCAGCGGCTGCTACTGGAGCGGAGGTATCGATTGCAGATGCATCTTCGCCATCTTCAAGCAGAACAGCGATGAGTTCGTTCACCTTCACACCCTGAGCACCCTCAGGCACAAGGATCTTGCCAACAACGCCTTCATCAATGGATTCAACTTCCATTGTTGCTTTGTCAGTTTCGATCTCTGCAATTACATCACCAGCGGAAACGGTATCGCCTTCTTTAACGAGCCATTTGGCCAGATTGCCCTCTTCCATGGTTGGAGAGAGAGCAGGCATCAAAATGTTGATAGACATATCTTCGCCCCTTAGCCCTTAAGCGGTGTAAGTTACGGCTTTCACCGCATCGATAACTTCCTTGGCATTTGGCAGAGCCAACTTCTCAAGGTTTGCTGCATACGGCATTGGAACGTCTTTGCCTGTCACACGCAGGATCGGCGCATCCAGCCAATCGAACGCTTCAGACTGAACCTGGTAGGCAATTTCAGCAGAAACGGAACAGATCGGGAAGGCTTCTTCTACAGTTACAAGACGGCCGGTCTTACGAACGGAGGCAAGGACGGTATCCATGTCCAGAGGGCGAATGGTGCGCAGGTCGATCAGTTCAACTGAAACGCCCTGCTTTGCCAACTCATCAACAGCCTGCAGCGCGTAGGTCATGCCGATGCTCCAGGAGACCATGGTCGCATCAGTACCTTCGCGAACAACCTTCGCCTTGCCGATTGGCAGAACCAGATCTTCAACATCCGGCACGTCGAAGTGCTGTCCGTAAAGGATCTCGTTTTCCAGGAACACAACAGGGTTTGGATCGCGAATAGCTGCTTTAAGCAGGCCTTTTGCATCCGCTGCGGTGTAAGGCTGAACAACCTTTAGACCTGGGATAGAGGCATACCATGCTGCGTAATCTTGAGAGTGCTGAGCACCCACGCGCGCTGCTGCACCGTTTGCACCACGGAACACCATAGGCGCACCCATCTGACCGCCAGACATGTACAGTGTCTTAGCAGCAGAGTTGATGATGTGGTCAATTGCCTGCATTGCGAAGTTGAAGGTCATGAACTCAACGATTGGGTTCAAACCTGCCATCGCAGCACCAACTGCAAGGCCGGTAAAGCCATGCTCGGTGATTGGTGTATCGATAACGCGCTTTTCGCCAAACTCGTCCAGAAGTCCCTGGGAGATTTTGTAGGCGCCCTGATACTGAGCAACTTCTTCGCCCATCAGGAATACGTTTTCGTTGCGGCGCATCTCCTCTGCCATCGCGTCGCGCAAAGCTTCACGAACGGTCATGGAAACCATTTTGGTGCCCGCTGGGATTTCCGGGTCAGCAGGGGCAACACTTACAACAGGAGCTGCTGGCGCAGCCGGTGTCGCCGCCGGAGCTGGTTCTGCAACAGGTGCTGGCGCAGCTGCCGCGACTGGTGCTGCAGATGCAACCGTGTCAGCCGCAGATGCGTCATCGCCTTCTTCCAAAAGCACAGCGATAGGTGAGTTCACCTTCACTTCTTCCGTGCCTTCAGCAACAAGAATTTTACCAAGAATGCCTTCATCAACAGCTTCCACTTCCATGGTCGCTTTATCAGTCTCGATTTCAGCAATCACGTCTCCGGCAGAAACGGTATCGCCTTCTTTCTTGACCCATTTGGAAAGCTTACCTTCCTCCATGGTCGGAGAAAGTGCAGGCATCAATATTTCAACAGCCATAATTTAGTATCCCGACCTTAGAGCAGTATGTCTGTGTAGAGCTCAGAAGCATCCGGCTCAGGATCATTCGTTGCAAACTCCGCAGAAGCTGCCACAACGGCGCGCACTTCTTTATCAAGTGCTTTCAGCTCGTCCTCGCTAGCCCATTCTTTTTCAAGAAGGCGAGCACGGACCTGTTCGATCGGATCGTGCTCAGAGCGCATCTTCTGGACTTCATCTTTACTGCGGTACTTGGCAGGATCAGACATGGAGTGACCACGGTAACGGTAAGTGATCATCTCAAGGATGTATGGGCCGTTGCCTGTACGACACCAGTCCATAGCGTAATCGGTTGCAGCTTTTACAGCGCGAACATCCATGCCATCAACCTGAACGCCCGGGATCCCGAAGGACGCGCCGCGCTGGGAAAGGTCGGTGGTAGAGGACGCACGTTCAATGGAGGTGCCCATGCCGTACTTGTTGTTTTCGATTACGTAAATCACTGGCAGATTCCAAAGCTTCGCCATGTTGAAGCTTTCGTAAATCTGACCCTGGTTGGCAGCGCCATCGCCGAAGAAGGCCATGGAGACTTTGCCGTTCTCTTTATAACGGTTTGCAAACGCCAAACCGGTACCGAGTGCGACCTGAGCGCCAACAATGCCGTGTCCGCCATAGAATTCTTTCTCTTTGGAGAACATGTGCATGGAGCCGCCCTTACCTTTGGACAGACCACCGCTACGACCAGTCAGTTCGGCCATAACACCCTTGGGGTCCATGCCGCACGCGAGCATGTGAGCGTGGTCGCGGTACGAGGTGATCATCTGATCGCCTTGTTCCTTAGCCATCTCCATTCCAACAACAACAGCTTCCTGGCCGATATACAGGTGGCAGAAGCCACCGATCAGACCCATGCCGTACAGCTGACCTGCTTTTTCTTCGAAACGTCGAATGAAAAGCATTTCGCGGTAAGCATTAAGCTCTTCTTCTTTGGAGAATTCTGCGATCGCGGGCGCGTTTTTCATCGCACCACGCGCTTTGGTAGCGCTTTTTGCGCGACCGCCTGAAGACTTGGATTGAGTTCCAGCCATGAGCCTCGTCTCTTTTGACGTGAATTGGTAAATGCACACTATCGCCCACAGCGCCGCTTGCCAATATTAGCAGAAACACTTGGGGAATTACATAAGTCGTTGAATTTACATATACTTTTAGGTTAACTTAAATCGAGTTAATCAACTTAAATCAACCGAATTTCAGTTAATACACGCTGATGTTTCAGTTACGCATGATTGCAACTTCATTTGCGTGCGCTAAATTCAAGGATGCGCGGGCACGCTCATCCACCATATCCGGATCAAGATTTTCGGGGTCCAGCAGCATCACACGTCGTTGTAATTGCAAGCGTTCTGCTCGCAATTCACCAAGCTCCAGCTCAAGAGCCAGAATCTCATGTTCAATTTGCGGCCGGCCAACAAGGCCTAGTTTACCGTTGAGCGCGTGAAATGCAAAGTAGCACAGCACACCAATGGCAATTCCCGGCACAAGGAGATTCTTCAGATACGAGTGTTTTCGCTGACGTGTGGTAGCTAGCACGGATTGACCTACTCATTACAAAAAATGGTCACTGGCTGGCACTATTTCACAGCGCCCTTAACCAAGAGTTTCCGTGTTCAGCAAAAACCAAACTTATCTGATAATTTTGTAAAAATAATGAACATCTCAGCGGGGCTAGCGCAAACCGGAATGATCGACGCCGACCTGTGACCGCTTGAAGGTGCACTCAAGCCAATGTGACAAAAACCGCATGCAACAAAATCTACCCAGACTTTGAGCATAGGAATACAGCATGCAAGGAGGGTGGACGTTTAAAGCCGAGGCTTTCACCCCGGCCTGATCATTCCCGCAAGCTACGTCAAGCGCCCTTCACATGCCCCACATCAGCGCAATGTATGTTGATCTAACTGAACCTTAGTCGACGTCCAAGGGAAGCCGGTCCTCTTCAAAACCCTAAGGGCACTGCCATCCTTAGCTCTGGCAAACATGACCAAGTTTCCCACCAGTATCAGCGAAACGCCAACGATAGCCGGGATCGTCCACTCAAAACCTTCTGCAAATGTTGAAAGAAGCAGGGCAACAACAGGAAAAACAACAGTTGCGTATCCAGCCTTTGCAGATCCAATGCGAGCGACCAGCACCAGATAGGTGGTAAAGCCAATAACGCTTGAAAACAGTGCAAGATAGATGAGCGCAGCCACATATGAAAATTTGCTCGGCACCACCAGTTGGTCACCCGTTACGCTCATAAGCGCAAGAAGAAACACCGCCGCAATTGCCATGCCCCACGCAATTGCTGTTGCCGGACTGATCCCCAGGCTCGTGTTCTTGCGCGAAACCATATTGCCCAAAGAAAAGAGAAAGGTTCCCAGCATAGCCAAGCCCACACCCTTAAGAGTATCTGTATCAAATGAGAGTGCCAAGCTTTGCCAGAAAATAAAACCGAGGCCCGTCACACCGAAAAATGCTGCAAGTACCACACGCCTTGCAATTTGATCTCCGTAAATGAACCGGGCATTTACAGCATTTAAGATGGAGGCCAATGAAAAAATCACCGCAACAAGCCCGGAGGGAATGTAGGCAGTTGCATAATAAAACGCGACGATGTTTACACTGAACAAGCAAAGCGCCTGTAAGACGATATAGCGCCACTGGGCCGGCAGAGTTAAGCGCTTGAGCGCAAGCAATCCAGCAAACATCAAGAGCGCTGCCAGCGCGAACCGGTAGAAAATAGAGGTAAGGATCGGCACCTCTCCGATTTGCCAGGCAACGGCCAGCCAGCTGGTTCCCCAGATAAAAACAGTGATCATAAAAAGCAGAGCTGTATTCATTTTTCGTATCTCCTTGCCAAGGAAATACGCTCAACTTGGCACCACCTCTTGCATAATCTTGCGGTTTAGTGCCCCCACAATCTTTGCATTGGTTTCAAGCTGTTATATTCTGCGTGCATGAAACAGACTGTGACCAATATTTTAGAAACCTCCGGCAGTGCCCGTTCTTTTGATCAGCTCGATCTGGGATCTGGGCGAACAGTGATCCTTTGGGAAAACAGCGGTGGCCGGATAAATTATGTTCGCCCCCATGGTCACACTTTCAGCTTCTACCTTGAGGGCGGCACAGGTGTAAGGCGGCTGGATATCGGCGGTGCTACAGGGCATCCCGGCGCTGTTTGCGTTATGCCGGCAGAGCAGAGCTCAGATTGGGAAATTACATCCAGATTCAAGTTCGTCCATTTTCACGTACCTGATGCAATCTTGCGTGCAAGCTATGCTCATATTCACGACCGCGATGCACGGCGACTGGAAGTGCGAGAAAGTACATTTGCCCATCACCCTGAAATTGCCACCCCGATGTTTCAGATGGCCCAGGCAGCAATACAAGGCGACCGCCTCGCCGCCGAAGTCGCTCTTTCAACTCTGATTGCCCAGTTGCCAGAGGGGAAAATCATAGTGAATGGCGGGCTCTCTCCTCAGCAACTGCGCCGAACTGACGAATGGATATCTGCAAATCTGAGTGGACCTGTGCTTCTGGCGGACCTTGCCAGCCAAGCCGGACTGTCGGAGTTCCATTTCCAACGCATGTTTACGCTCTCAAGGGGGATATCTCCCCACAAGTGGGTGATGAGCAAACGTGTGAATCTTGCAAAGTCCGAGCTGAGGGGTTCTCAAACCATCGCCCAGATCGCCAGCTCCTGTGGCTTCTCCTGTCAAAGCCATCTGACCAGAGCGTTCAAAGCCGAGGTTGGTACCACCCCAGCACGGTACCGCGCTGACGTTATGAAGTAGCATTGAAGTCGCTCTTCTCGCCCCGGTTTCAGTTTGTAGAGATGCCAGAACCAGCCTCTGTCCACTTTCCCACCGCATAAGCTTTAGTAACGCGGAAAACACGCAATCAACGCAAATCCGCGCACATAGCAACGCAAAGCTGGGATTTATTTGAAACCCCAGCACCTTAGCCCAAACAGACGGTGATTTAGCCAGCTTCTGCCAGTCGTGCGAGCTTGATTAGCACAGCTGCTGCGCCCTTCAGCCTGTCTTCTGCTGTTGGCCAGTCACGGGTCAGCACCACCTTTTGATCAGGACGGATCTTTGCGAGGATAGTTTGCTCTGCAATGTAGGAAACCAAGCCAGCCGGGTTGTTAAACTCACCGTTCCGAAAGGCGATGACAATACCCTTCGGCCCCGCATCGATCTTCTCAACATTAGCCTTGTGGCATAATCCTTTGATGTAGACAATCTTCAGAAGGTGTTGAACTTCCTCAGGAACGGCCCCAAAGCGATCGATCAGCTCAGCGCCAAAACTATCAATATCTGCAAGCTCGGTCAGGTCTGCCAAGCGGCGATACAGCTCAAGGCGCAACTGGAGGTCTGGCACATAAGTATCGGGGATAAGTACCGGTGTTCCAATGGCAATTTGCGGCGACCACTGTTCTTCGGCAACATCGGCCCCACCAGACTTCAGCTGGGCAACCGCCTCCTCCAGCATCTGCTGATAAAGCTCAAACCCAACCTCTTTAATATGCCCAGACTGTTCTTCACCCAACAAATTGCCGGCTCCGCGAATATCAAGGTCATGGGAGGCCAGCTGGAAGCCCGCCCCCAAATTCTCCAAGCTTTGCAGCACCTTAAGGCGACGTTCTGCCGTTGCAGTCAGCGTTTTTTTCGCCGGAACCGTAAACAGTGCATAGGCCCGCGTCTTAGAGCGGCCCACTCGTCCGCGAATCTGGTAGAGCTGCGCAAGGCCGAACATATCTGAACGGTGAACAATCAGAGTGTTCGCGTTTGGTATGTCCAGACCAGATTCCACAATGGTCGTCGCCAAAAGCACGTCAAACTTGCCCTCATAGAAGGCATTCATGATGTCATCAAGTTCGCCAGCGGGCATCTGACCATGGGCTGAAACCACTTTAACTTCAGGCACATGCTCTTCAAGGAAAGCGCGAACTTCTGCAAGATCAGAGACACGCGGACACACATAAAAACTCTGACCGCCCCGGTAGTGCTCACGCAACAAACTTTCGCGGATAACCATCTGGTCAAACGGGGATATGAATGAGCGAACCGCCAAACGATCGACCGGCGGCGTTGCAATAAGGGAAAGCTCACGAACACCTGTCAAAGCCAACTGAAGGGTTCGAGGAATCGGGGTAGCAGACAGCGTCAGAACGTGAACATCACTTTTCAGTTCTTTCAACCGTTCTTTATGCTTCACGCCAAAGTGCTGCTCCTCATCGATGATCAAGAGCCCCAAGTCTCTGAAACCAATAGCTTTACCGAGAAGAGCGTGAGTGCCAATCACCACATCAACTGAGCCTTCTTTGAGGCCTTTCTTGGTTTCGGAAAGCTCTTTGCCGGGAACAAGTCGCGATGCTTGTCGCACTTCGATCGGCAGACCATGAAAGCGATCAGCAAATGTTCTGTAATGCTGTCTTGCCAACAAAGTCGTTGGAACCACAACAGCCACCTGACGACCCGACATAGCAGCCAAAAACGCAGCGCGCAGAGCAACTTCCGTTTTTCCAAAGCCCACATCACCACAAATCAAGCGGTCCATCGGCCGACCTGATGCCATATCATCAAAAACCGATTCAATGGCACTCATCTGGTCATCAGTCTCATCGTAGACAAAGCGAGCAGAGAATTCGTCATACGCCCCTTCTGGGGCCGTGATCGCTGGAGCGGTGCGCAACGCTCGTTCAGCTGCAATCTTGATTAGCCCATCTGCTATTTCAAGAATGCGTTTTTTCATCTTGGCTTTACGGGCCTGCCATGCGCCGCCGCCAAGTTTATCTAGTTGAACTTCCTGATCTTCTGATCCATATCGCGTCAGCAGCTCAATATTTTCGACCGGGAGATAGAGCTTATCAGACCCTGCATATTGAAGTTCCAGACAGTCATGCGGTGCACCAACAGCTTCAATGGTTTTCAACCCAATGAAACGACCAATACCGTGTTCCACATGAACGACGAGATCATTCGGTGAAAGCGCAGTCGCTTCCGTTAGTATATTTGCGCCTTTGGATTTTTTGCGGCGTTGACGAACCAGTCGATCACCGAGGATATCCTGTTCACCGATAAAGGCGAGGTCATCAATCTCAAAGCCATGCTCAAGACCAAGTATGATCAAGGCGGTCAACCCTACTGGTACCTTGCCAAGCTCCTCAGAATTGCCTGCATACCCAGTTTGTTTAAGCCCATGATCTTCAAGAACTTGCCCCAAGCGCTCGCGAGAGCCTTCACTCCAGCACGATAAGACGGCCCTGCGACCATCCTTGGCTAAATTCGAGACATGGCTCGACAGAGCATCAAAAATATTTATGTCGCCTGCAGCCCGTTCTGCTGCAAAATTACGGCCCTGACGCCCGCCCATATCAACCACAGTCTTTCCGGTCCCTGGAGGTAAGGCGAACGGGGATAACTGAGCAGATGCTCTATCAGCAACAAGTGCACCAAACTCAGCTTCTTGAAGATACAAAGAAGCCGTGGGAATTGGCTTATAGGGCACACCGCTTGAAAGGGCTTTGTTGCTTAACCCATCCTGACGGGCGGCAAAATGCTCTTCCACCTGTTCAAGACGTTCCTTGATCATATCGCTAACATTGGCGTCCAGTACGACAGGGGTTTCCCCAATGTAGTCAAACAATGTGGCAAGGTTTTCGTGGAACAACGGCAACCAATGCTCGACCCCTGTATACCGTCGCCCTTCACTGATGGACTGATAAAGAACATCATCAGGGCCAGCGGCTCCGAAGGTCGTTACATAGTTTCTGCGAAATCGCGAAATCGTCTCGGGTTCAAGGATAATCTCGCTCATAGGAACGAGAGTAAGTCCCTTCTTTTGTGCAAGTGTTCTTTGGCTTTGCGTATCAAACGAGCGAATAGATTCCAAAGTGTCGCCAAAAAAATCCAGACGGACAGGTTCTTTAGTTGCGGGAGAGAATAGATCAACAATACCACCGCGAACCGCATATTCACCTGTTTCACGAACAGTTGGAGTGCGGGCAAACCCGTTCACGTCCAGCCATTTTATGATTTTTTCCGGGTTAACGCGATTGCCCGGTTTAAAGGAAAGAATTTGATGTGATGTCCACTCACGCGCTGGCAAGCGTTGCATAGCGGCGTTGACCGTGGTGATCAGAACGAATTTCTTTTTCTTTGGCAGCCCCTTGGCCAAGCGGAGCAATGTCAGTAACCGGCGCGCAACAATTGCTCCATGGGGCGAGACACGGTCATAGGGCAGACAATCCCATGCCGGTAGTTGGAGCACTTCGACATCGGGTGCAAAAAAACCAAGAGACTCTGTTATCGCGGCCATACGAGTTGCGTCGCGTGCCACATATGTAAGCGCAAGGCCGCCCTCTTGAACCTGTGCAAGGATTTTTGAAAGCACATAGGCTTCTGCTCCATCGGGAACAGAAGCCAGCGTTATGTTTTCACTTTTCTTGAGTAAATTTTCAAACACGGGAGGGGCAACCTTATTACTTTATATCTGGAGCGGACAAAACTTCTGCACCTGACCATCTATTATTCAGAGGCCTCACGAAGCTTAAGTCTCCGTCTTATCCTTGTAGTAATTCAGAATTTTTTGGAACAGTTCGGTGTTGGCCTCATCTGGCACCGGTTTTGTGCCGATGAACCATGAAAAGAGGTCTTGATCATGATGTTGTAAGAACACCTCAAGCTCATCCAATTCACCATCATCCATCTGCGCAATATGTTTTTCAACATACCCGCCCAACATGATATCCATTTCCTTCATACCACGATGGTGGCAGCGGAAAATAATACGCTTTCGACGGTTATCCATCGCGTTGTTCTTGTTTTGATCTTCACGCTGCGCACTCTGATCCATCATCATTCCCCTAGAAGATCATTGAGACCTGTCACTATCTGCAAATAGATAGGGCCATATCGTTTCGCCTGTATACAACCCTTATTTTCATCTGTCAGTGTTTTCTTAAGGGCGTTGCACAAATCACAGGAACATGGCACAGATCAGTTCTATTGTTCACCTTATGGTCTATGTAGCATGCGCCCTACTCGCCTTGATCCTCTTTTCGCCTCAGTTACTAAATTACCTGGGATTGGTCCGAAAATTGCTAAGACAATCACAAACCTGCTTGTCGGCAGTCCTGACCGCGAGGCACGCATATCGGACCTGCTGTTCCATGTCCCTGTGAACGTGATTGACCGACGCTTGCGCCCTGGTATTGTGGGTTCGCCAGAGGGAGCAATCGTCACCTTAGAATTGCACATTGATCACCATCGCGCGCCACCTCGCAACAGCCGTGCCCCCTATAAGGTGCAGGCACATGATGAGAGCGGAACAATAGAACTGGTCTTTTTCCGTGCTCATGGCGACTACCTGCACCGCACTTTGCCAGAGGGCGAAAAGCGTATCGTTTCTGGTAAGGTGGAGTGGTTTAACGACCGTGCGCAAATGGTCCACCCAGATCATATGGTCTCTGAGGAAGAGGCTGAAAACCTACCGCTTGTAGAGCCTGTCTACCCGATGACGGCAGGACTTGCCTCAAAAACTCTGCAACGCGCAATGGGCACCGCCCTTGAGTTCCTGCCTAAGTTGCCAGAATGGCAAGATAAATCCTTTGTGGATCAGCGTGGCTTTCCGCCATTTGACGAGGCCTTGCGCTCCATTCACAAGCCAGAGGATTCGCAGGTTCTGGCTCCACAAGGTAAAGCTCGTGCTCGTTTAGCTTATGATGAGTTCCTCGCAAACCAGCTTGCACTTGCGTTGGTGCGCAACTCCCTGCGCCATATGGGTGGTTGTGGGAGAAAGGGTGATGGCTCTTTACGTCGGAAGATTCTTGCAGCTTTGCCCTTTGAACTTACTGATGGGCAGCATGCAGCCCTAAACGAGATTTTTGCTGACCTTGAAGAGCCAGCACGCATGCTTCGCCTCCTTCAGGGTGACGTTGGCTCAGGCAAAACTGTTGTAGGTCTTCTTGCGATGGCTGCTGTCATTGAAACTGGTAGTCAGGCCGCGATGATGGCGCCTACTGACATTTTGGCACGCCAACACTTCGCCTCAATGAAACCACTTTGCGATGCAGCTGGCATCCGGGTTGCTGTCCTTTCTGGAAAAGACACAGCAAAAACCAAGCGCGAGATTGGTGCGGCGCTGGAAGCTGGAGAAATCGACTTAATTGTCGGAACGCATGCACTCTTCCAGTCTACTGTAAACTTCAAAGACCTTGGCATAACGATCGTCGATGAACAGCACCGTTTCGGCGTTCACCAGCGACTGGCACTGTCTTCTAAGGGCGCTCATGTGGACGTTTTGGTAATGACCGCAACGCCGATCCCGCGCACACTCGTCCTCTCCTATTTCGGAGATATGGATGTCTCTCGTTTGACGGATAAGCCCAAAGGGCGGCAAGAGATTAAAACCGTTTCTATTTCTCTGGACCGTATTGGAGAAGTGGTTGAACGGCTAAAGACAATGATCGTTCAAGGCCAGAAGATCTATTGGGTGTGCCCACTGGTTGAAGAGTCTGAAAAGATTGACCTTGCGGCGGCAGAGGAGCGTTTCAACGACCTTCAAAACGCACTTGGTCCAGTGGTTGCACTTGTTCACGGACGCCAGAAATCTGATCAAAAACAAGCGGCTATGGACGCCTTTAAAACAGGCGATGCGCGCGTACTTGTCGCCACCACGGTGATTGAGGTTGGGGTTGATGTTCCAGATGCAACTATCATCGTCATTGAGCATGCAGAGCGTTTCGGGCTTGCTCAGCTTCACCAGCTCAGAGGACGTGTCGGGCGAGGAAGCCTTGCCTCCTCTTGCTTACTACTTTTCAAAGCTCCACTGAATGAAACAGCGGCAGCCCGGCTTAATATCCTGCGTGAGACAAATGACGGTTTCTTGATTGCAGAGGAAGATTTGCGCCTTCGCGGAGAAGGTGAGCTTTTGGGAACCCGCCAGTCCGGCACCCCCGGTTTCAGGCTTGCATCCATAGAAGACCATGCTGATCTCATGGAGGTTGCACGCGATGATGCAAAGCTCATACTCGCAACAGACCCTGAGCTAGAAACAGAAAGAGGCGACGCTTTGCGCCACCTTCTTTATTTATTTGCCAGGGATGAAGCAATTAGGCTGCTAAGAGCAGGTTAGCTTATTGGGCAACCACGTCCTTCTCACCGCGACTGTCCTTATTTGCCTTCTTGCGCTGATGTTTCTCAACGGCCCTTTTGTCATTCCCCTCCAGAAGTTTGGGATATTCTGGGCTGACGAGACCAGCTGAAATCACCAGTTTGGCTGCATCTTCCACGCTCATTGAAAGCTCAATGATATCTTCGCGCGGTACAAACAGTAAAAAACCTGAGGTCGGGTTTGGCGTCGTTGGCAGGAAGACTGAAATCGTATCTGCATCGTCTTTTAAGCAAGCAGCGACCTCACCCTTGGTATCAGTCGCCAAAAACACAATAGCCCACAGTCCTTTACGTGGGTATTCAATGAGCCCAGCCTTTGTAAAGTTACCGCCCTTTTCGTTCAGTACTGTCTCAAAGATCTGCTTGAGCGCTGAGTACAGATTGCGTACGAGTGGCATGCGACCCAGAATGGATTCACCCACGCTAATGAACGAGCGGCCTGCGATATTGGCTGCCAAAAACCCGATAACCGTGATTGCAACGAGAGCTGCAAACAGTCCGAAACCTGGCACCTCAACGGATAAGTAGTTGTCTGGATTGTATAATGCCGGCAGAAATGGCTTTACCCAGGCATCGATGAGATGAATCAGCGACCAGCTCAGATAAAGGGTAATGCCCACCGGTCCGGTGATCACAAGGCCAGTAAAAAAATAGTTCCGCAGCCGCGTCATTAGTCCAACGCGCTTCGGTTTCTTATCCCCGTCAGATCCCATCGGCCATATTTCCTAATTTAGGGAGCCATCCGCATGAAGGCTGCGGCAAGAAGCAGGTATACCCATGCTTCTTTACGAACTAGTGCATTTTGTGGGTTTTGCAAGTTCGCCTTGAAAAAGAATTCACGGTTCTGATTTAATGGGGTGGATATGTTTGGAATGAACATTGTTTGAACCGCTTATCATCAAACTCCAACTCTTGTCAGCACTCACCAACACAGCGTATAAAGCGGGACATGCTTGCCGGAAGTGGAGCTCCTTGTGAAAAAGCTACTCTATCTTATATTCGGATTAGCCCTCGTGGCCACAGGGATCGTTGGCATCTTTCTTCCCTTGCTGCCAACCACCATTTTCTTCATCCTTGCAGCTGGTTGTTTTGCAAGATCGAGCCCTCGGCTGGAAAGCTGGATACTCACGCACCCAAAGATTGGCCCGAGTGTCATTTACTGGCAAGAGCACAGGGCAATCCCAAAAAAGGCAAAATTCTTTGCCTTCTCTGGGTTGATTTTCGGATACTTGATGTTTCTTAAAATGTCTCACCCAAACGTTTTATTGGCCATCGCTGTTGCTCTTATGGTGTGTGCTGTTGCTGGGTACATTGCTAGCAGACCCTCAAAACCAATTGTGACCTAAGGCGATTTCGCCTTCACTTCCAGCGTCGCTAATGCTTTGCGTTACTTAGACTATCCAGAATCGGGCAGTCAGGCCGGTGATCACCAGCACACGCATTTATAAGATGGGTTAGTGTATCACGCATCGCTAGCAGATCGCTGATTTTGGCCTCAATCTCGCGCACATGCTCTGCAGCAATCCTTTTTACATCTGAACTGCCGCGCTCCTTGTCTTCGTAGAGTGCCAAAAGGGCACGGCACTCTTCAATGTTAAATCCAAGGGAGCGGGCACGGCCTATGAACGTCAACTTATGTAGCTCTGTTTCTTCAAAGATCCGGTATCCATTTTCATTGCGTTTAGGATGAAGGAAACCAATATCTTCGTAGTAACGAATGGTCTTTGTCGGGATACCTGAGCGTTCTGCTACTTCGCCAATATTCATCATCATGTCCATTCGATTAAACCGTTGCCGCTTTGACCCAGCGTAGCCGCAAGGCGTTGGTTAAGACAAACACGCTTGAAAGCGCCATGGCTCCTGCGGCGAGAACGGGAGAGAGAAGCGGGCCTCCGAAGGGATATAGCACACCTGCTGCAACCGGGATCAATAATGTATTGTAGCTGAAGGCCCAAAACAGGTTCTGTCGGATATTGCGCATGGTTTGCTGACTGATATGGAAGGCATTGACCACACCATTCAAGTCTCCAGCCATCAACACCACATCCGCAGCTTCAATCGCCACATCGGTACCTGTGCCAATAGCGATACCTACATCAGCAGCAGCCAGCGCCGGTGCATCATTGATGCCATCTCCCACAAAGGCGAGTTTTCCAGAAGCCGATTTACGCAGGTCTTCCAGCGCGCGGACTTTGCCCTCTGGCAACACTTCGGCGACAACACTGTCAATGCCGAGTTCATTGGCAATGGCATTTGCGGTTTTCTGATTGTCACCTGTAATCATGACTATGTTCAAACCAAGTGCTTGCAGGGTTTGGATTGCGTGCGGACTGGTTTCTTTAATTGGATCAGATACCGCAATCACCGCAGCGATTTTTCCGTCGATAGCAACATATAGTGGGGTCTTACCCCGGGTTGCCAGCGCGGAGGCCTTACCCGAGAGCTGCTCCAAGTTGATGCCTTCTCTCTGCATCAATCGGTCAGCGCCAACCAGTACGTCATGACCTTGGACAACTGCGCTCACACCGAAACCAGTCAATGAGTTAAACTTGTCCGGTCTTGGCAAGGTCATTCCGCGTTTTTCAGCAGCTTTTACGATTGCGGATGCAATGGGATGCTCAGAGCTATGCTCTGCAGCTGCAACTAAATGCAGAACATCATTTTCATCCAGACCTTCACAGGTAATAATGTCAGTCAATTCAGGGCGCCCGGCTGTCAGAGTGCCGGTTTTGTCCAGCGCAACCGTGCCGGTTTCCTGAAGCATTTGTAGTGCATCACCTTTGCGAAACAAGACACCAAGCTCAGCTGCCCGTCCTGTACCAACCATGATCGACGTTGGGGTCGCCAAGCCCATTGCACATGGGCAAGCAATGATAAGTACGGCAACGCCTGCAACCAGCGCCATACTCAACACAGGGTCAGGACCAAACAGAACCCACACACCAACTGTGAGGAGTGCGCTGATAATCACTGCTGGCACGAATCTGAAGGTGATTTTATCAACCAGTCCCTGTATCGGCAGCTTCGCGCCTTGTGCCTGTTCTACCATCTGAATGATTTGAGAAAGCACTGTGTCGCTGCCCACTTTACCGGCTTTAATGCTTAGTGTACCGGTGCCATTGATGGTGGCCCCGACGACCGTGTCGCCTAAAGCTTTTTCGGCCGGAATGGGTTCACCAGTGATCATGCTTTCATCTACGAAAGAAGTTCCTGATACGACTGTCCCGTCGACCGCGAGCTTCTCACCTGGGCGCACCTGGATTACATCACCAACAACGATCTCCTCAATGGGAACCATAACGGTTGCGCCATCGCGTTCAACACGTGCTGTTTTGGCCTGCATCCCGATCAGCTTTTGAATAGCTTCGCCCGTACGCCCTTTGGCCCGCGCCTCTAAAAAGCGACCGAGCAAAATAAGCAGGACGATCACAGCTGCCGCTTCGTAGTAAACATTAGTTGTACCAGCTGGAAGCAACTGAGGGGCAAAAGTGGAAACCAGAGAAAACACATAGGCCGCCGCTGTTCCAAGTGCCACCAGCGAGTTCATGTCTGGGGCGCCTTTGAAAAGTGATGGAAACCCCTTTGTATAAAATTGGCGCCCAGGCCCTAAGAGCACGAGGGTGGTCAGGACAAACTGTAAGTAGTAGCTGTTTTGCAGACCAATGGAGTTGGACACAAACATATGTACGCCAGGTATGAAGTGGCTCCCCATTTCAATCAGGAATACCGGAAGGGCTAGCGCGGCGGCAAACAGTGTCCTGTTCTTTAACAGACGAACTTCATCGGCTTTACGATCAACTTTATCAGTGAGAACTTCTTTTTCCAGCGTTGCAGGATAGCCCGCTGCGGTGACCAAATCAGCGATCTCAGAGGGTGTTGTTGCTCCCGCTGCGTAGCGTACGGTTGCACTTTCCGTTGCGAGATTAACATTGGCTTCCAGTACACCAGCTCCGGCCCTCAGAGCCTTCTCAGCACGGCCGACGCAGGAGGCGCAGTTGAGGTTTGTCACTGCAAAGGTGATGCTCTCAGAAACTGCCGGATACCCTGCCAACTTGAGTGCGCTGGCTACATCTTTTGCTGAGAGGGTTTCGTCGTAATTCACCTGTACGCTCTCATTCGCCAAGTTGACTGAGGCGCTGATGACGCCAGAGATGCTTTTTAAGGCCTTCTCGACACGACCAACACATGAGGCGCAACTCATGCCTTCAACCTGCATTTTGAGTGTAGAACTGTGGGACATAACTTCACCATTTCGTTGTTTCTTGAAAGCACCCTAAGGGTTCCAGCAACTGGAAGGTCAAGCACAAACCTAGTGTATCTTGCCCACCTATACACAGTGACTTCATTTCGCTTTGAACGCGCAGCTGCAAGAAACCCATTTGCCGCGGTGTATGGCCATGGATCTGTGGCTTGGCGAAGGGTGCAAACCCACGGGCATTCAATCGTGTGTAACAATTATGGCAGGCGAAGACTTGTAGCGTATCATTTACGCATTGGGGCACCTCAAAGATTGCCTCATGCAGCACCTAAAGGAAAAGGCGAGCCCTGATCAAAGAGCCCGCCTTATTGATACTTCACATATTTTTCAGATTAGGCAAAGTTCACACCAGCATTGACCATTGGGAGTTCGGTGACCCGTGGTCCTTTCACTGCGATCGCATTTGCAAGCGCTGGCGCTGATGGCGGTGTACCTGGCTCGCCAACACCTGTTGGTGCCTCTGTGGACAGAACAATGTGTGTTTCGATCTCACCGATATCACCGATGCGCAAAGGCTCATAGTCCGGGAAATTGCTCTGCACGACTTCACCCTCTTCCAGAGTAATTTCATCGCGCATGGCATGACCCAGCCCGTAACCGATACCACCTTCCATTTGTGCTTTGATCACATCTGGATTAACCGGGATACCGCAATCCACCGCACAAGTTACTTTCTCGATCTTTACGCCTGCTTCTGCGTCGCCGGAAATTTCGACTACTTCAGCGACATAACTGCGGAAAGAGCTGTGCACAGCTATACCCTGACTGCGCCCTTCAGCTGCCTTGCCCCAGTTGCCTTTTTCAGCAGCCAGCTTAAGAACATTCGCCATGCGCTTTTGCTCAGGTACATCACCCGATAGGTGAGCGAGGCGGAATTCAACAGGATCACGGCCAGCAGCTGCTGCTGTGGCATCCATCATGGTTTCCATGACATAAGCTGTGTGCGTGTGGCCAACTGAACGCCACCACAAAACAGAAGTCGCGGCTTTCGTGTCGGTGAGCCCTGCAAACATACCCGGAATGGAATAAGGCGTTGGTGTCACCCCTTCCACAGACATATCGTCAATTCCATCATGGACCGCAAAGGCCTCAAATGGCGTGCCTTTTGCAATTGACTGGCCTGCTACACGATGATCCCAACCAACGATATTACCTGTTGAATCAAGACCTACACGCACCTTATGAGCAAATGCTGGACGATAGTAACCACCAGTTATGTCATCTTCTCTGGACCAAACCAGTTTCACCGGACGGCTGCGATCTGTCATCGCAAACGCGAGGGCAGCCTCGGTTTGATAGTCTACTGTTGGTGTTGCACGGCGCCCGAAAGAACCTCCTGCAAACATAGTGTTGATCTGCACCTTTTCCATTGGAAGCTGCAGCACCTTAGAGAGCACCATATGTGGTGAGGTCGGCATCTGACTGCCATCATGCAAGACAACGCCGCCGTCCTGTGTTGGCTCGATGGTGCAGGTCAGAGGTTCCATTGGCGCGTGTGCCAGCAGAGGGAAGTAAAATGTTTCCTCAACCACTTTGTCTGCATTTTCAATCGCAGCCGCGACCGTACCTTGGTCGTTCTTGGTCAGGTTATATTCGGGCTCGCTGTTCACAGCTGCCATCAGTTCCTTATAAACGTCTTCAGAACTGCGGCTTTCAGCTGCGGAATAGTCCCATGTGACTTCGATAGCATCGCGAGCCTGCAAGGCTGCCCATGTATCGTCAGCGTAAACGACGACACCAGCTTTATTTGGCAGCATCGCAGCGCGGATGAAGCCTTTCACAGATAGTGCTGCACTGTCGTCAAAGGAAACAGCAAGCGCACCACGACGCATTGCCCGTTTCACCGCAACGACCATCTGGTCGTCAAGCTGAATATCCATCGCATATTTGGCGGTGCCGTTAACCTTCGGCGGAGTGTCTTTGCGGTGGATGCTGGCGTTGCCAATGAGCTTAAATTCCGAAGGATCTTTCAAACGTGGATTTTCTGGTGCTTCCAGTTGGCTGGCTGCTTGAACAAACTCGCCAAGTGGCGCAGTTTCTCCGCCACCAATGATCACACCGTCTTCCAGCTTCAGTTGCTCAACTGGCAACTCCCATGCCTGAGAAGCCGCCTGAAGAAGTACTTCTCTAGCGGCTGCACCTGCTTGTCTGTACTGCAGAAAACTATTGAACATCGCGGTCGAACCGCCTGTGCCCTGGAAAGGCCCAAACGCTGTGTTGTTGTATAGTTTTGGGTTGGATGGCGCGAACTCATACTCAATCGCCTCCATGCTGACACCCAGCTCCTCTGCAATCAACGTCGTCAGACCAGTGGCTGGACCCTGCCCTTTTTCAAAGTGTTTGACGATTGCAGTAACGGTTCCGTCTGATGCAATCCTCACGAACGGATTGAGCATCGTTGTGTCAAAGCCATTTGTCGCTGCCATAACACCAGATGGCGCTGCACCAATGACAAGAACAGCAGCGGCTGATGCGGCTGCGCCTTTTAGGAAGCCGCGACGAGAGGTAGAAACGCTCATATCAAGCCTCCATAATATCTGATGCGCGCACGATCGCAGTGCGGATGCGTTGATAGGTGGCGCAGCGACAGGCATTACCATCCATGTATTCGTCGATCTCATCCACTGTTGGCTTTGGATTCTCTATAAGCAAACCAACTGCCGACATGATCTGACCTGATTGGCAATAGCCACATTGCACCACATCCAGCTCTGTCCACGCCTGCTGCACAGCTTGCGCTGGTGTAGACTTTAAGCCTTCAATTGTGGTCACTTCGGCGTCTTCAACATCTTCAATATAGGTTTGGCAGGAGCGAACAGGCTCTCCATCCAAATGCACAGTGCAGGCACCACAAGAGGCGACACCACACCCAAACTTTGTGCCCGTCAGTTTCAAATGGTCTCGGATTACCCACAAGAGTGGGGTTCCTGGTTCGGCGTCGACCTTATGTGTCTCGCCGTTCAGCTTTATGGAAATTGCCATCAAAAAAATCCTTTTTTGATCCGTCGCGGTGGCTGGTTGTGCAATAAAATCAGGCGGTTTTGAGTGCAGCGGCTTTATATACGCAGTACGCTTTTTGTTTTTTTTTAGCCTGACAGAGATGATGAGTAGATACACCTAACACTGCTTCCCGATAGTTTCAGTGGCAAATCACGCCAAAGTACTGCCACATCACGCCACTAGATATTTTGTGGCTAGCGCATTTTGAATAAAAACGAGAAGAAAGAGCTGCAGTACAAACGCAGTCGGGCCCACACGATGAAACACAATCCGCTTTACCCTGGCGCTGTCATGATGGCGCAAATTATCCGGTCTTTGGACCTATCAGTCGAGCGCGTGATGCGACGAGCGGGAGTTTGTGCTGAACATTTGACCCCAGCAGCCAAAGGAATCACACAAACCCAGTATTTCGCACTTTGGGATGCGCTGCAAAAAGAACATGGCGGCAATGACCTGGCTGTGAAACTCGGCAGGGCTGTTCTTCAGGGCTCATTTGTCCCTCATCTTTTTGCGTTTTCTTGCAGTCCTAACATTGAAGAGGGAGTGAAACGCCTTGCTCTTTTCAAACCGTTGATCGCCCCTATTCGGTTGGAAGTCGAACGCGCTGATGAAACGGTATCCATTCTATTCAAGGCAAGTGATACCAGCGTCCCCTTCCCTGAAATATTGGCCCAGTTTGAAATTGTTTATTTCACCATATGCAGCCGCTTGTTTACGGGCGAACCGATCATTCCTGTCTGCGTTGGAGGACCTGTCGACAAGCTGGACTGGGCAGCTGTGGAAGAAGAGATTGGCGTCAAGGCGAGCGCAGATCATGTTGCTCACATCACACTTTCCTTACAAGATGCAACACGTCCTCTCATTACACAAATGGAAGGTATGTGGGATACATTTGAAGATGGATTACGTAAGAAACTACAAAGCACCGGCAGCTCCAATGAGATGTCGCGGCGGGTAAAAAATGCGCTTCTTGATAGCTTGCCTGCCGGACAGAACACAATTGATAGCGTCAGCCAGCGGCTCAACGCGAGCAAACGGACGTTGCAAAGGAAGCTCAAAGACGAAGGTCGCAGTTTTCAAGACATCTTGAGCGAAACCCGTTCCGAACTGTCTCAGCATTACCTGATGGGCAGCGATCTTAGTATTCCAGAGATTTCATATCTCCTTGGTTACCGCGACACTGGGTCCTTCTACAGAGCTTTTCAAGGCTGGACCGGCAAGACGCCAATGGAGATCCGCGGGATAGCGTAAACACCTTTTCAAAAACAAGGTTGCGAAGAAAGCTTCATGAAACCTTAGGATGCTAATGGCCTGCTATGGCTATTCTATTTGTGTTTTCAGGGTTGCCGGGCGTTGGAAAAACAACACTGGCAAGAGCACTTGCACCACGGTTGCAAGCTGTACATCTGCGTGTTGATTCAGTTGAGGCTGCACTTAAGACATCTGTGCTTGCAATTTCACCTGCGGAGGATGCCGGGTACGTCGCTGCCGCCGCAGTTGCAATGGACAACCTGCGACTTGGAAATAACGTGATTGCAGATGCGGTAAACCCGATTGAGATCACCCGCAACATTTGGCTGGAAGCTGCGCTGGGCGCGAAAGTGAAGGCCATGCATATTGAAGTGGTTTGTCCAAACGAGTTTGAACACCAAAGGCGTGTCGAGAGCAGGCATAACGACATTTCAGCCATGTGCCCGCCAACCTGGAACGATGTGAAGCGTCGCAAATTTGAACCATGGAAGAAGCACCGCCTTGTGGTCGATACCTTTCAAAAGCCCATACAAGACAATGTGGAGGACATCTTAGAGAGCTTTAGCCAGCTGGTTCGGTACGGCTCTTATTAGGGTATCTGGTACTTGGGCGCTCTGAGTGTTTGCATAAGAGACAATGGAGTACCCTTTGCTGTGAGGCAGAGGTTCCGTGATTACGCCTGAATGCTCCCTCAATTAGAAGCCAGGGGTCATTGTTTGGCTCATGCTGCACCTCCCGAATATAGGTAGGTCTACGATCACTTCCTGCAAAATTCAGTTTCAAGTTTTTTCTGAATGTGAAAGAACGGAGGCAAACAGACTATAGGCTTTGCTGTGCGGGAACGGATGTATGCGCGTATTACTGGTTGAGGACGAGCGGCTGATCGCAGACGCCATCAAAACCTTTCTGGAACGCCACGAATTTCGAGTGGACTGGATCGACGATGGCCTTTTGGCAGAGGAGGCACTGAAAAATAGCGTTTTTGACCTTGTCATTCTCGACCTAGGCCTTCCTGGCCAAGACGGCTTAGCGTTTTTAAAATCTGTTCGTGATGATCAAAAAGACACCCCCATCGTCATCCTGTCGGCTCGGGAGACAACCAAAAACAGGATCGACGGTCTTAACTTGGGCGCTGATGACTATCTGACCAAACCGTTTGATATGAACGAGCTCTTGGCAAGGTGTCGTGCGCTCGTGCGGCGTTCGGCCGGGCGCACACGAATGTTGTTGCAACATGGGGCGCTTACTCTTGACCTTGATCAGAAGAAAGCCTGCTACAGCGGAACACATGTCATACTGCAACCGCTTGCCTTCCGATTGCTCACAATACTTTTGGAACGGCGTGGCCGCGTGGTCTCCAAGTCGGACCTCATGGAACAACTTTATGGCTGGGAGGAAAACGCTGAGAGTAATGTTCTAGAAGTGTATGTCTCACAGATCCGTAGAAAGACCTCGTCCCAAATGATCAGAACTATTCGAGGCGTGGGCTACATCGTAGATGAGGATATACCGGCATGAAACTATCCTCGATCCGTAGCCGTATTTTGGTCATGCTGCTCCCCCTTCTCCTGATGGTATGGGGGATCTTTTCTGTTGCAATTTACCATTTGACCGAGGAGGAACTCGTCGAGGCGCATGAAGCGCAGACATACCAGCTTGCGCGAATGCTTGCCGAAATGGGTGGAGATACTATCTCCCCTAGCTTCTTGCGTGAGGACCACCTTGGCGGAGACTATTTCATTGTCATTCGAGATGGGAATGGTGAAGATAGGTATTTATCGGCAACACACGCCCAATTGCCCAAAACACTTAAACTGAGCGCCCAACAAGTTAAATCTAATGGGCACACCTGGATCGTCTGGCAGTTTCCCGGCGAGAAGACAGACCAACGATACATCATTGGGGTCATAAATGATGAAAGGAGTGAGCTGCTTGAGCAAACGATGCTCAATGTTTCACTCCCCTTCGCTCTTGTCCTCATACTGTCAATCTTCACAACCGTCTATATCGTAAAGAGAGGCTTGCGTCCGTTGACTAATCTGTCGCAAACTCTAGCCACCCAAGATCCTGAAAGCCTTGGGAAAGTCTCTGCGGACAAACAGCCCGATGAGCTTATTCCTATCGTGAACTCCCTCAACGCCCTATTTGATCGAATTGAGGACTATTTGCTGCGAGAACAACGTTTTATCGATGATGCAGCGCATGAGCTGAGAACCCCCCTGACCGTTGTGAAAGCCCAATGTCAGGTCATTGAGCGCGAAAAGCTTGATGAAGCAACGCGGCTTCGTTTTGACAACATTATTGAGGGCGTTGATCGTGCAACTCATCTTGCAGCCAAACTCTTGGAACACGCGCGTGCGGGACAGGACTTCACTAAAGAGTTAGATGCTCAGGACCTGAAGCCATTGCTCCAAACCAGTATTGCTCAGCAAGCGCACGCAGCGCGCGAAAAACACGTCGATCTTCAATTACTTTTGACAGAACAACTATCAGGTGTTGTTGATCGTGACGATTTAAGTGCGATTATGGATAACCTGATCGGCAATGCGATCCGGCATACACCTGTTGATGGACACGTAAGCGTTAGTGGTGAGCGCAAACAGGGGTGGATTCAGCTGAGTGTTGAAGACAGCGGCGCTGGCATTGCACAGGAGTACCAGGGTAAAGTTTTTGAACGATTTTTCCGCATGCCTGGTCAAACAGGCTCCGGGGCAGGCCTTGGCCTTTCAATTACCCAGACTTTGTGCCGACGCAATGGCATAGAGATATCACTTTCAACAAGTGAAAAGCTGGGAGGCGCTCGTTTTACACTTAAACTGAAGGAATAGTGTCGCAAACTTCAGGTAGGTTTCAGCTTCCCGTTGCTTTTAGGGGAAGCACTTAGATTAAAACTTACAGCAGACAACATTCGGTACTAAGCGGGCATGATGCAAGCGCCGAACGGTGTGAGTTTGATCTTGATGCGCATCGTCAACTTAGATTGAGCGTACCGGAATGAAACCAATTGGCCTCACCCTTATAATCGCAAGTATCCTTCCTCCTTTGCTTTTGTTTTCTCAGTTTGGCGGTCAAGCAGACTTTGGTGCGCTGTTGAGCCAATACCTGGGTATTGTCTCTTTAATTTTCATGGGACTGATACAGGTGATGGCAACGCGAGTGAAGGGTATTGAGGTCCTGTTTGGCCCGCTTGACCGCGTTTATGTCCTGCACAAATGGCTGGCAATCTTCGCCATTGCTGCCGCGTTCCTACATGAATCGATTGATGCTGAAGCGTTCTCAAGGTTTGTTACAAGCAACGGAACGGGTGACCTTGCAGAAGATTTAGGTGAGATTGGTTATAACGGCATTCTGGTCTTAGGTCTGGGTTCTTTGGCCACCTTTATTCCCTATAAGATCTGGCACTGGACGCATCGGCTTATTGGCATTTTCTTTGCTCTAGCGGCCTCCCACTTTCTGTTGATGCCGAATGTCTTTTCCTGGAGTGACCCGCTTGGTCTTTACGTTTCTGCTTTTTGTTTTGCAGGTATTTTCTCGTTTGTTTACCTGACCTTTAAAGGCTTTGCCGGGCGTACAAAAACCTACACGGTTAAAAGTGTCGAGGTCTATGGACGTATTACCAGTGTCACTCTCAAGCCTGAAGGCAAACCGATTTCTCACCGTGCCGGACAGTTCGCCTACGTATCTTTTGATCAAAGCGGACTGGGGGAAGTGCACCCCTACACTATCGCCTCAGCTTCGAGGCCGGATGGGATGGTCCGTTTTTGTATCTCAGCTTTGGGCAGTTACACTTCCCGCATTCATCAATTGCAGGTCGGCACAAAAGCAAGCCTAAGCAAAGGATATGGAGGCTTCCGCCCCATTGTGTCACATCAAGACCAGATCTGGATTGCTGGCGGCGTTGGCATCACCCCTTTTCTTGCGTGGGCGCAAACCTTAACCGGGCAGGAAACCGGCAAAGTCTTCTTATATTATTGCGTTCGTAACCGGGTGGAAAATCCGTTTAAGGATGAACTGGAGGCGCTTCAGAAACGTCTACCCAATTTACATATTCAGTATTTTGAGTCCGATATGGGTGAATATATCGATGCACGCCTGCTTAAGATTTTGCAGGGCACCTTCTTCAATAAAATGCCGATTGCATTTTGCGGACCTAAGGCGATGAGGAAAAAGCTGCTTGTTGATCTTAAGGCACTCAACTACCCAACCCGGCAGTTTCATTACGAAGAGTTTCAGATGCGATCCGGGATCGGCCTTCGCAAGCTCCTTATGCTCCTTCTTGAGCAGGTGAGCTTTTATTCAGGGAAGTTTGGTGCTGCCAATTAAACGGTAAACAAGAAAGAAAGGAGCTGTCTCTCTCATGTGCCAGCTCCTTTTGACCTTCTGCCTTCAGTTAATTGCAAGAACATCATGCCGCTGAACTAATCAATGAATTTATATCAATATATTAATTGAGTTATAGGAGGTTCAATTGAAGCCAATACAGTGCATCTTTTTATAGGATTATTGGCTCATGACAAAAATTGCCTCACAATCAATCACGACAGGGGTTCCGCTCCCTTCAGATGATCGTCGCTCGAAAAATCCAATTGTTTGTTATGAAGTTTCACAGTTACCTGCTTTTGATGCAAAGCTGTATCAGCAAGCAAAAGATACAATGCAGAAGGTTGGTGAGGTCGTCGTGCCTCCAAGAGATGGCGGGTATTTCGAAGTACCAGCCGGTCATTTTTTCCGGATTGTATCTGTCGAGGGCCCTCAGGTCGGCGATCTCAATCTATGGAATGCACATAACCTCAACGAACGGTTTTTTAGCGGGAAAACCCGGCAACTACATGCCTCTCATCTGACTACGGGAGATCGTCTTTGGAGTAATATGCCGTTTCTTCGACCTATGGCGACAATCACTCAAGACACTTTAGACTGGTATGGATGGGACGAAGATGGAGCTGGTGTTCATGATGTTATCGGTACCCGGTGTGACCCCTATACCAATCACATGCTTAAAGGTGTCGATTATAACCATTGCTGCCACTCCAATTTGACCCGCGCCTTTGCAAAAGTGAAGGGGTTGTCCTTGGATGGATCGGAGCCCCATATTCATGATGTAATGAATGTATTCATGTGCACGGGCTTTACCCATGACACGCACAAGTATTTCATGAAGGCAAGCCCCGTACGTCCCGGCGACTTCATCGAGTTCTTTGCAGAAATCGACATTCTTGGCGCTTTATCAACCTGCCCCGGCGGTGATTGTGGAAGCGGGCACTCCGACGACATCAAACCTTGTTACCCACTCCTTGTTGAAATCTTCAAGCCCGCAGAAGGCAGCCTGAAACACTGGTCAGAAGCAAAGCGGAGCGGTTATAACGGACAGCACAAAGCGAATACTGAGTAATTGAAGACGCTGGTGCACGGACTCACCCAGCTAGGGAACAAGCACTGCGGCACCAGAAAAACTGCCATTGCGCAGATCCTCAAGCGCCTCGTTGGCCTGCTCCAGCTTGTAAGGGATGCACTGGGTTTTAACATTGACTTCCTTGGCCAGCGGAAAAAACTCCTTTGCATCTTCACGGGTCAAGTTTGCAACACTCACAACTTCACGCTCTTGCCAGAGTAATGAATAGGGCATTTGCGGAATATCACTCATATGTATGCCCGCGCAAACGACACGCCCGCCTTTGCGCAGTGCATTCAACGCAACGGGCACAAGGTCACCAACAGGCGCAAATATAATCGCTGCATCCAGTTTCTTCGGTGGAGTTTCTAGTGAGCTGCCCGCCCAGGCCACACCCAATGTCTTTGCAAATTCCTGAGCGAGGTGATCCTGAGGTCTCGTAAATGCAAACACATTACGCCCTTGCCAAATACATATCTGTGCAGTGATGTGAGCAGCAGCTCCAAACCCATATAAGCCTATATTCCCAGCACCGCCTGCTTTTTTTAAGGCACGCCACCCGATGAGCCCTGCGCATAAAAGAGGCGCAAGTGATACAGGGTCTGACTGACTGTCTAGCTCAAAAGCAAAGTTTCTGTCGGCTACCGTATGAGTGGCAAAGCCTCCATCGCGCGTATAACCAGTAAACACTGGATCATCACATAGGTTTTCTTGGTGAATTCGACAGAACGAGCAGCATCCACACGTGTGACCAAGCCAGGGTATCCCAACCCTTGTACCGATCTTCAGGTCATGAACCCCTGTACCACATGCCCGAACCCTCCCCACAATTTCATGGCCAGGGATCAAGGGTAGCTTTGGGTGCTTGAGATCACCGTCTACGACATGAAGGTCTGTCCGGCAGACTGCACATGCTTCAACCTGTACAAGGACTTCCCCCGCCTGCGGCGGCGGTGTGACCGCCTTTTCGTGAAGTACAAGCGGCTTTCCAACCTCGGTCAGAACCATAGCTTTCACAGCGGAGTTCCTTCTTAGCGACTTGGTTCAGGTTACGCGATACACTTGCTCGAAGTGCGTTCACCTATAAGGAGACCGGCCTTCCGCCTTGATGAAAAGAGGAAAGGCCTTATGTCTACATTCTATTACTACGCTACGTTATCAAGGTAATATTTTACATCACCAAAATACGTTAAATCAATCAATAATAATAGAAAATCACCTCCATATTTCAAACCTACCTTTTATCAATATCCGTCATAACAATCCTGTCCACTCGACGCTAAGGTAACTTTAGCGGGTCAACCAAAGGTCACGACAAAGTTAAACGTTCCAGATCTCAACCTCATAATCTCTCGTTTCAAAGCAGAGTGAAGCCATCCATGCCGACGATAAAAACGAACAAAACAGACATTCAAATGAGTGATACTGAGGATACTTGGGCGCAATTGGTTTTTAAGGAAATTGGCGAAACCTACCCCATTCTCGCGACGGCATTCGATGAGCTTTATACAGCCTTGCGTGAGCAGGAAGACGCCGAAATAACAGCTGCAGCTTTACAAATGGATGAGCAGGACAGACTAGAGGCAGAATATGCAGCTAAGATAGCTCGTATCGAAACAATGATGCTGGATAACGTCGAGCGGATCTCTGAGCTAGAAGCTGACCTTTCAGAGCTCAAAGGGAATCCGTTAGAGCATGACCCTGCGCCTGACGATGCCGATGCCAGCATCCTTTCAGTTCTAGCAGAGCAACTCAAGAGCTACCAAACGAACAAGGAAGAACTTTACGCAGGTCTGAGGCACTTTGGCAGCCAGGAGGAAGAGAAAAATGCATTTGAGGTTGCATACGAGACAGTTGGCCTGCTTTTGGAAAAGGCACATTTTGAACATGACCTTAACAATTTTGTAGCTTGTGAAGGAACGCTTGATGAAGTGCAGAGCAAACTCTCTTCGATGCAAGCTCTCTTACAAGATGCAAAGGAGGCTTCATCACCCCCACCTAAGGGAACTCTTCTGGAAGACCTGAGCGAAGATATAGCCCGTGTCATTGATTGCATCGCAGCCCTAAACACGATTGGATACAGAGGTTTATCCACGCGCCTTCTCACAGCCTTAAATAAAAACCAGTCCTCAAAGTCCAGCAAGGGTTCACCCGCATGGGAGGAGTTAAGGAAGGAGACCCTGGCCTGCCAAGCGGCTATGCTTGAGCTTTCCAGCATGACTAAATACATCAAAAAACTCTGTGAGAGCATGGCTACTGCCGGACCAAGCGAAGCTGCTGAAGACACACTTGCAGAGTTAGATAACTACCAATCAGACCCCGCTCGCAGTCTCCCCTCCGTTATGTGCTTTATTTCCACGTTGAAGGCAGCCGCAATTCGCAGAGAAAAATGGATCAAGAACAAAGAGTGGGCGCAAACAAATTTGGATATCCGCACCAGAAACTACAAAGCTCAACTGGAGAAAATAGTCCTTTTTGACGAAGACGACCAGCTGATTACAAAGAAAAGTACAACACTAGCCTATGCCCGCGCGGACGATGTGGATGGGTTGAAGAAGGATGCGATGATGGACATCCCCAAACGCCCTAAAGATAAGAATGCCAAGGCGGTCCCCCGAGCCACCGTCGATAGTCTGCTAGAGTCTTTTGACTTTTTGGAGGAAATACGTTCATCGGGCGTAAGCGGTATTGAAGCCATTGCAATTGAAGAGTTTTTAAAGACAGAAGACATTTTGGACGGCGTGAACCGAAACCCAGAGGGGTATAGTGATTTCCAAAAGAGAATTCAAAAAATCTTGGACAAAGTTGAACGAACAAAAAGCGGCAAGGAAGCCCTTTTTTATATCGAAGCAAAGATGAGCCTTGAAGATAGTGTTCGGGTCCTAAGAGAAAAAGCGCCCAGCATGAACATCAACAAGGCTATTCGAGAGTGTCGCGAAATTGAGACCCAAACGCTTGAACCGCTGCTTGCCAACCTAAAGTCTGCACTGGAGTACAAAAAGATCTTTGAAGGGAAAATCGACCCAGTCGAAAAACTCTTCAAATTGATACCTATTTTGCTCTCCAAATTAGGCGCTGCGCGTCCTGAACTCGCCCAGAAATTCAAGGCCATCTGGCAACCGGAAGATGAAAAAATCTATCACGGCGAATTAGAACTGTTGCTAAGACAAGCGAAAGTAACATGTGAAAACTCGGCAAATCTTGAGGACCTAAAAGAAGCTGTCAACCAGATCAATCGTGTCAATGTTCAGGCTCGAAGGTATGCCAAGGAATTAAAGACACGTCTGGAAAAGCTGGCAGAAGGTGGCAACTCTCAAATTACAGATACTGAGGAAGACTTTTTTCATAAGGTTGAAGAGGACTACAAACAAGGTATCCAGCAAGAGAAGGATCGAAAGGTTTCAAAGGGCAATTTCAACCAAAAAATGGGTCCGATGAAGGATGAGTTGGAAATGCTCACTGCCAAAGCTTCCTCATGGAAAAATGTAAAAGCTAAGATAAAAGGCATTGAGCGCATCGATGAAACGAAGTTCGATCCAACACAGTTCAAAGACCTGCTGACCGAGGTCAAATTGCTTGAACAAGAGTGTGCGGTCAGCGGTTCATATGAAGACAATATGGGGAGGCTTGATGAGCTCAAAGGTATGTTTGATGCATTACGGAGCGAGTTAACTGGTTTTCGGGAGGACATTGCCAAAGACATAGGAACCGCAACTGAGAAATGTGTTGCACGCATGGATTTGGCGAGGTCATTTGCTGAAGACAATTTCGTCAACGTTGTGGCCAGCAAACAGGAAACTAACGAAAACTACGTCAACAAGAGTACATTAAAGGCATTCGCCAATTGCGTTGCCAAGCCTATCGTTTCAGGAGATCTTACGAAGCACGCACAAACAATTGCTGACAAGCGAAAACCAATTGAAGAACGCAAGAAAGCACGCGAGGAAGCATTGCGCATCGTTCGCCCGTTACTAGCGCGACTGGATGGCGACAACGCAATAACACTTTATCGCAGGCATCCGTTCAGCGACCTAAAAAACGATTACAACATGCTTCGGCCTGCGCTTGTGCAACTAGAGGTCAAGCTTTTGACGCTGGCATCCTAGAGGATGCTTAGCAACCGAGCTCTGTTCCATCTGTTCGGGGGGGCTGCCCTTGCTTGATCTAACCACTCGTTAGCATCTCTCTTTAACTAGTGAGATTGTCCTTTTCCAAAGCGCTTTTGTCTGCTACGAACCGCCTTACTCAGAAATGGGTGCCGGTCGCAGCCTACCCGGCAACAGCGAAAACAAGGACTAAATGCTATGAAAACTATCGTAATCTGCTCCGGCGGATTGGATTCGGTTACGCTCGCCTACAAGGTTGCGCGTGAACATGAATTATTAGGACTCGTTTCGTTCGATTACGGGCAAAGGCACAAGAAAGAGCTGGACTATGCGGCACATGCTGCAAAACAGCTCGGTGTGCCGCATTATATTCTGAACATGAGCCAGATTGGAACACACTTAAGTGGTTCCGCTCTTACAGATGACCTTGATGTTCCTGATGGCCACTACGCTGAAGAGAACATGAAAGTCACTGTGGTTCCAAACCGAAATGCAATCATGCTCTCCATCGGCTTTGGCATTGCTGCTGCGCAGCAAGCTGATGCTGTGGCTGCTGCAGTTCATGGGGGAGATCACTTCATCTACCCTGATTGCCGTCCTGAGTTCATCAAAAGCTTTGAGGCAATGCAAAAGCTGGCTTTGGCCGGCTATGCCGATGTAAGCCTTTACACGCCGTTCGTTGAAATCTCCAAAGGAGCCATCGTCACAGAAGGGGCCAAACACAACGTCCCCTTTGAAGACACATGGTCTTGCTACAAAGGCGGAGAGAAACACTGTGGGCGCTGCGGCACTTGTGTTGAGCGACGCGAAGCTTTTGATTTGGCAGGCGTTGATGATCCAACAGACTACGCGGACCCGGACTACTGGAAGTCCGCTGTGGAACGAGCGGATACATAATGTACAAAATCACAAAGGAATTTCACTTTTCGGCTTCGCACCAACTTTGTGAAATGCCGGAGGATCATCCTTGCGCGCGACTACATGGTCATAACTATATCGTTGAGATTGAGTTATCCAGCGCGTCACTCAATGCCTTTGGCTTCGTGGTGGACTTTACCGAACTTAAGCCACTTAAAGGGTTTATTGATGAGGAATTGGATCATCGTCATCTGAATGATGTTTTCAAGCACGATCAAGTAACCTCTGAGTTCCTGTCTAAATTCATCTTTGAGTTTTGTAAGGAGCACTGGTCAGAAACGTCGGCAGTGCGTGTGAGTGAAACTCAAAAGACATGGGCGGAGTACCGACCATGACCAAGCTCAGTATCAGCGAAATTTTTGGCCCAACCATTCAGGGCGAAGGAGCATTGATTGGTGAGCCGACCATTTTCGTACGTGCTGGCGGTTGCGATTATCGGTGCAGCTGGTGTGATACGCTTCATGCGGTCGACAGTGCCTATCGTCATACTTGGCAGCAAATGGACAGCCTCGACGCTTGGCAGAGGATTGAAGAGTTATCCAGCGGACAGCCCATCACCATTTCTCTTTCTGGTGGTAACCCAGCCATTCAAGACTTTTCGGAACTGATACGACTTGGCAAGGCTAAGGGATATAAATTCGCGATTGAGACCCAAGGCTCTGTGGCACGTGATTGGTTTGCCGAGCTTGATACCTTGGTTTTAAGCCCCAAACCGCCCTCATCCGGTGAAACCGTTGATTGGAACAAGTTCGATGCGTGTCTGGATGCAGCACTCAATACGGTAGCCTGCGTCATCAAAATAGTTATTTTTAACAATGCTGATTATGAGTGGGCGAAGACTGTAAGTGAACGATACTCCTACATGCCCATTTATCTGCAACCGGGAAACCACACACCGCCCGAGCCTGAGGACGATGATGCGACAATAGACATGGACGGCATCATGGATCGCATGCATTGGCTGGTGGAGAAAACTGTTGCCGATAAATGGTTCAAACCGCGCATCCTGCCGCAGTTACATGTCCTGTTGTGGGGCAATAAACGCGGGGTATAAGTCGGAATTTCGGAAGTGGTTTAATAGTCTTCTTCAAAAGAACATGCGCAAGAATAAAGAACTCGAGATAGCAATGAGCAAAGACGACATCTACAAGAACCTTACTATGCTGGGCGGCGAAACCGTTCAGCCCCAATCACCTGAAGAGGCTGTTTTAGAAAGGGTACCTAACCCACAACAAGGAACGCCTTATGCTATTCGCTTCACCGCTCCAGAATTCACGTCCTTGTGCCCAATCACCAACCAGCCAGACTTTGCGCATTTGGTGATCGACTATGTCCCAGATGAATGGTTGGTCGAGAGCAAGTCCTTAAAGCTGTTCCTGACGTCCTTCCGCAACCATGGTGCTTTCCACGAAGATTGTACGGTTTCGATCGGCAAGCGTCTCGTTGACACGCTCAAACCAATCTGGCTGCGTATTGGTGGATACTGGTACCCGCGCGGCGGCATTCCTATTGATGTGTTTTATCAAACTGGAGAAGAGCCCAAAGGTGTCTGGATCCCTGAGCAAGGTGTGCCGACATACCGGGGCCGCGGCTAAGGTTTCACAGTTGGGGTTGCATAAAGGCTGCCAACCCCAACTTTCTTTTCGATGACTTATCGGCCCATCAGGGCTTTGACCTCTTCCAAACTTGGCGCTGAAGTTGCAGCACCCTGCTTTGTCGTCGATAATGCGCCACAAGCAGCCGCGAAGCGAACTGCCTCTTTCAAGGTTTTCTTTTTGGACAGCGCATAGGCCAATCCACCATTAAAGCAATCACCTGCAGCAACGGTATCGATCGCATTGACTTTGTACGGTTCGATGAACCCTTCAGAATTGTCATCCTTAAAGTACACACCGCGCGCACCCAATTTCACGACAGCTGCAGCAACACCTTTCTCGCGCAGCAAGTCAGCGGCATGAGCTGCTTCCTTTGCATTGGTTGGTCGAAAACCAGTCATAATTTCAGCTTCAGTTTCGTTTGGCGTTACCACATCTACGTTTTGCAAGAACCCTTCTGGCAAACCGTTCACCGGGGCTGGTGCAGGGTCAAAAATCACGATTCCGCCGGCTGCACGCACTTTCTTTGCAGCACTCAAGCATGTTTGGACTGGAATCTCCAACTGCATGAGCATGATCTCTGCGCCATTCAGCAAATCTGAAGTACGCTCCAGATCACTCTCGTCAACCGCAAGGTTTGCCCCGCCAATAACTGTAATACTGTTCTCGGAGTTAGCATCCACACCAATGACGGCGATGCCAGTTCCATGCACAGCATCGCTTAGCACATAGTGCGTTGAAACGCCCATATCCGTTAGATGCTGTTTGGCGATATCTCCAAAACCATCCTTACCAATTCGCCCAACCAGCTGAGCATCCCCACCCAGCTTTGAAAGAGCGACCGCCTGATTGCAGCCCTTTCCCCCTAGATTGATTGAGTAGCTGTGTCCATGCAGCGTTTCTCCAGGCTGCGGCAACCGATCGGAACGGGTTGTGATATCAACATTGATAGACCCGACAATGACGATGGACATGAATTATCCCTAGTTAATAACTGAACTGCGGACGATAAGCTCTGGAACCAGTCTGATAACTGCTGGCATTTTTACTTTTTCTTCCAGGTGACTGATGAGCGCTTCGGCAGCGCTCAAACCCAGTTCAAAACTGGGCTGTTTGACGGTTGTGAGCGTTGGAGCCATGTAAGAGGCGTACTCAACGTCATCGTAACCGATAATAGAGATATCTTCTGGAATGCGCAGATTGCGTTCCTGAACAGCGCGATACGCACCCATTGCCATCAAATCGTTGAAGGCAAAGACTGCTTCAGGTTGGCTATCTGCATCCAAAATTCGCTTCATGCCTTCATAACCGCCAGATGCAGTCAGAAGGCCAGCAGCTTGCCATTTTTGCTCAATTGGAAGACCGGCTTCTTCCATTGCAGACTTAAAGCCATTGTAACGTTCGATAGACCGTGGGTGATCTGGTGGCCCCATTAGGCACCCAATCTTTGACAGGCCGCGTTCAATAAAATGGCGGGTTGCCAGTTTCCCACCCAACACAGAGTCATCTTGCAAAGTGCAAGCGTTTGGGTGCGGAGCTGAATCAAGAATAGCTCTTGGCAAGTCGCCAAGCTTACTAAGCTGCTCATAAAGTACAGGGTCGGTCTTGGTGGTCATCACCAAAAGCGCATCAATGCGGCGCTGAAGCAACGTATTGAGATTTGCCAGCTGCCTGTCGGATTGGTGACCCGAGTTACACAAAATGAGGCTGAAATTGTTTTGATAGCACCCCTCTTCCACCCCTCGCACAACGTCTGCGAAAAATGGGTTGGAGCTGCTTGATACCAACATGCCTATGATGTTGGTTCGCTTAACCTTGAGCGCGCGAGCCATCATGCTTGGTTGAAACCCAAGCGCCTTGATAGCTTTTTGCACTTTTTGTTTGGTCACAGGAGCAACGTAACGTGTTTCGTTGATTACATGAGACACTGTAGATGCGGAAACCCCCGCTGCCTGAGCAACATCCTTAATACTGACCATTTTCGCTCCGGGTTAAGGGACGGATCTGGCGCGTTTGCCAGACCCGATTTCGTTCATTTTACGTGCACTTACTTGGTAACAAGCTTCAGCGCAACTGGAGTGTATGTTTCGACAGTTTCACCTTTGAGAACTTTGTCTGCAGTGTCTACGCCGATGAGGCCAATCATACCAGCTTGTTGTGCAACAGTTGCCAGCATTGCACCTTCTTCAACCGCTTTTACACCATCACTTGTTCCGTCAAATCCAACAACGAGGACGTCACGATTTGCAGCTTCGATCGCTTTGATTGCACCCAGAGCCATTTCATCGTTGTGCGCAAATACAGCATTTACTTCCGGCTGAGCCTGAAGGATGTTCTCCATCACGTTTAGACCTTTTGTACGGTCAAAGTCTGCTGGCTGAACTGCAACGATTTCAATATCAGGGGCGCCTGCAATTGCTTTGTTAAAGCCCTGACCACGATCACGCGCTGCAGAAGTACCTGGTACACCTTCCAACTCAACAACCTTACCCTTGTTGCCAAGTGTCTCAACGATCAATTGACCTGCCATTTCGCCGCCGAACACGTTGTCAGAAGCAACATGGGAGATGACTTTTCCGCGTGATGCACCGCGGTCAAGGGTGATGACTGGAACGTTTTTGTTGTTTGCAGCACGAATAGAGCTGGAAACTGCGTCTGAGTCTGTTGGGTTAATGAGCAACAGAGCAACATCTTTGCTCAGAACGTCTTCAACGTTTGCCAGTTCTTTAGCCGGATCATTCTGACTGTCGAGCACAACAATTTTGTAGCCAAGCTCATTTGCGCGGGCCTCGGCACCTTCCTTCAAAGTTACGAAGAATGGGTTGTTCAATGTAGACACCACCAGAGCGAGTGTGTCTTGCGCCATTGAAACTGCTGTAGAGCCGAGTAGAAGAGCTGCACCAGCTGCCAAACTCACTAGTTTTTTCATAAAAACCTCCCGAGGTTTTGTTTATTCTTGCTCACGCGTTTGCTTTGCCACGGCTGTCGACGACAACCGCCAGAAGGATAACCGCACCCTTTGCGATCATCTGATAGTAGGATGAAACATCCATAATATTCAGTGCGTTGTTCAACACACCGATGATTAAGGCACCAATAATAGTGCCGAAAACTCGTCCCTTGCCGCCTGCAAGGCTCGTGCCCCCGAGAACGACTGCTGCGATTGCATCCAACTCGTAGCCAAGACCGGCTGTTGGTTGAGCGGATTCGAGACGGGCAGTCAGGATGATGCCTGCCAGTGCAGCGAGCGCTCCGCTCAAAGCATAAACAAGGATTTTGACTTTTTTGACGTTGATGCCAGACAGACGTGCCACATTCTCGTTGCCACCAATGGCATAAACATAACGTCCAAAACGGGTCTGACTCAGGATGAACCAACAGATTGCAAAAATCACAATCATCAAGATGACTGGGTGTGGAATGCCAAAGATGTAACCAGCTCCAAATTGATAGAAGCTTTCGGCAACATCATGGGAACCCGTTGAGACAGGGCGTCCCTGAGTATAGACGAGCGTTGCACCACGGATCATGGTCATGCCAACAAGCGTGGCAATGAATGGCTGTACATTAAAGTAGCTGATGATAACGCCACTTGTCGCGCCCAGCCCTGCACCCACCATAATTGTCGCAAAAAGAGCAACAACAAGCGGGGTATCCATACCGATAAGACTTGCGCAAATCGCCCCGGCGAACGCCAAAATGGACCCAACAGAAAGGTCGATACCTGACGTTAAAATAACAAAGGTCATGCCCATCGCGATGACCGCGTTGATGGACGTTTGGCGCAAGATGTTGAGCATATTGTCAACACCAAGGAAGTTAGCATTCGCGAAAGACACGGCGGCCATCAGGATAATCAGGCCAATCAGAGACTTATTTTCACTGATAAAGTCGTTGAGCTTCATCTGTTTTATCCGTTTGTTTGGCCTGCGACTGCGCAGCGCATAATGTTTTCTTGTGTTGCTTCGTCACGGTCAAATGAGCCGGTAAGCTTACCATCGGACAAGACGAGGATGCGATCAGAGATGCCCAGAAGTTCTGGCATGTCCGAGGAAATCAGAAGAATACAGAGGCCTTCTGCTTTCAGTTTATTGATGAGTGTGTAGATCTCACGCTTAGCGCCAACATCGACCCCGCGTGTTGGCTCATCTAAAATCAGAACCTCAGGCTCCGGCACCAAAGACTTGGCGATAGAGACCTTTTGCTGATTACCCCCAGACAAGTTGGAGATAATGGTGCTAGCGTCTCTGGTCTTGATAGCAAACGCTTCGATATATTCGCTTATCGTTACTGCTTCAGAGGTTTTATTTACAATACCCAAGGTGTTGCAGAAGCGATCCAGCCCTGTAAGAGACATGTTGGACCCAAGTGATTGAGACTGAACCAACCCTTCTTGTTTGCGATCCTCCGTGACGTACCCAATTTTCGCCTTCACCCCATCTTGAGGTGACTTCAGGCTAATCTCTTGACCATCAATTTTGACGGACCCGCCTCTGATTGGGTTCGCACCAAAAATTGCTTTTGCGAGCTCGGTACGACCTGCGCCAACAAGGCCTGCAAAACCAACAACCTCACCGGCATTTGCCGTGAAAGAAATTTCTTTCGCACCTCGGGCTGTGAGTTTATCAACTTCGATGCGCACGTCGCCAGGCTCTGCAGGAACGAACGGGTATTGATCTGATAATTCGCGACCCACCATGTGACGGATCAGATCATCCTCCGAAATATCGGCGACCGCTCCCTGGTGAACCATCTGGCCATCACGCAAGATTGCAATATCATCGCACATTTGGAAAATCTCACCCAGTCGATGAGAAATGAAGACCAGACCTTTACCCTGAGCACGAAGCTCATCAACAACCTCAAACAGGATGGCAGTTTCAATGTCTGTGAGCGCATCAGTTGGCTCGTCCATGATGATCACTTCAGCGTTCAATGAGAGTGCTTTAGCAATCTCAACCATTTGCTGTTGTGCGATGGAGAGTTTCCCCAATGGGGTCGTGGGGTCGATATCCTGCTTCAATTGAGCCAAATACTTCTTGGATTCACGCTGAACCACATCCCACTGGATTTTTCCCAGCTTGGTAGGTTCGCGGCCCAAATATATATTCTCGGCAACGGAGAGGTCGGGCAAGAGGTTCAATTCTTGATGGATGATACCAATGCCAGCATCCATAGACTCCCGAGCGTTCGTGAACTCTACTTCGTGCCCCTTGTAAAATACCGTCCCTGCGTCTCGCTGATAGATACCAGAAATGATTTTCATCAGGGTCGACTTACCAGCCCCGTTTTCACCTGCGAGCGCGACCACACGACCAGCGCGGATTGTCAAATCAACGGATTTAAGCACATTGATCCCGGAGAAGGATTTTTCAATTCCTTGAAGTTCAAGAAGGGTTGTCACTGGGTGTCCTCTCCCAAAGCCCGATTAATTCCCGAATTCTCTTTAGAACGTTACGCCTGAATAGAAAATTACATTAGCATAAGGTGTGCACTCTCCCGTACGCACCACCGCCCGGCATTTTCCGGTCAGTCGCTTGAATTCCTCGTGAGAGACGATCGTTGTCTCTACACTTTTGCCTTGGTTTTTCGAGACCTCAGAAATGAATGATAGCAACCGGAGATGAAAAGCAGGTTGCTGCTCAATCAATTCCTCAGCTACGGCAATCCGCTCGATTTGCATTTCTTCCGAGATGGCAGCAGCCGTCTCCAACATGCCTGGGAGACCTCGTGTTATCGCAAGATCAATCCGTTCCACATTGTCGGAGATCGGGAGTCCGGCATCACCAACACACAGACCATCGCCATGGCCCATCTGCGAGATAATGTTGGAGACCGGAGCGTTTAAAAGTACGCCCTTCTTCATTGCAGCAGTTCCTCCGCGCTGTCTCGATTGGTAGCAAGATATCAGGTAAGAAATCTACGCGCAACCGTTTGCGCAAACGGTTGCGCGTAGATTTTGGAGAATTTGACCTGTTTAGAATGTTGAGCATGCATCAGTGAAATACCTCGAAACCGCAAAAATATCAGAGCATATATAGGATTTTTTGCACTTAGTTTGCAGCTCACAGGAGCCTCTGTAGCACTTACCTGTGACAAAATGCGCATATGTTTTGCCAAATCGTTTCTGGGGATATGTTGCATTCGCACATGGAGCTAAAAGTGACCTTACGGGAATCTTTTTCAAAGACGCTCATCTCGATGATTTTTAGTCAATTAAAAGCTGATGGCGGTAGCAGGTGAGCATTCTTCGTTCACGGTGCTCATGCATACTTTTTAAGGCTATTGAACAGATCATCAGCAGCGCATCCCCGGCTGACGGGTGAGTTCACCACGCGACACAACTCACTTGCTGTTCCCATGCTCAAATTCTCTGCGTAGCGAGCCATTTACAGCATATTGGCTGACTTGTTTAACAATCAAACAAAATTTGCAGCATCCAAAAAGCAAATCTCTAAGAGGGCTGTTTTATATTTCCGCTGAGTACGATTGCACATGGGTTCTTCCCTACTTCCTTTGTCAGCCTCCGTTGATGGTGTTGGGATATGTGCGGAAGTCTTCCATTTCCGCCGCAACATGAATGTAGATAATGGAAAACAGGACTTCCCTTTACCGACCACCAGCGCCCTATCCAGGAGAAGCAAAAGAAGGCTGGAGAGACTTCCGCAATTATGTAGGCTCAGATCCTTTAAGCATGATCCCAAAAGAGCTTTACGAATGCGCCGTTTTCCAGTTCGACGATGTGGAACCGCTCAAATTTCTTATCAATGAACCCAAACTTCTTTCACGGGTCCTTGAAGAGCAACGGGCTAGCTTTTCGAAAAGCGGCGGGCTCGCAGAGCTTATGAAACCAATCTTACATAATGGGCTGTTTTCTGCTGAAGGTGTCGATTGGAAAGACCAGCATGAAATGGTCACGCCGATTTTTTCGAATACCAGTGTGCGAATTTCGTTCGGCTACATTCAAGAAGCACTGAGCTCATTTGGAGAACGGTTGCAAGCTTATGCGGACAGTGGGAAGACTATTAAGCTTGCAGAGGAAATCAATTTCCTGATTGCAGATATCAATTTTCGTTGTGTATTTTCTAAGCCAATTGAAATTCAACTGGAGCACCAATGCTTTAACTCCATCATGAAATATGAGGAAGAGGTTACGGAAACAGCATCAGATCTTAATCAGCGTTATGGCAAATCTGAACCTGCATTTACAGATGCTGCTTTGAAGACAGCGGAGGATGTGAGAAAGGTCATCTCCCAAATCATAGACGATCACATTCACAATAGACCGCCAAATTCGCAGAATTTCTTCCAAGTTCTCCAAAACGCACGCGTCCCTTCAACTGGTAAGCATTTTACAAGATCGCAGCTTATTGATCAGGTCGCGAGCATTTTCCTGTCCAGCCACGAAACAACTTCTGCTGCTTTATGTTGGTCTATCTTTATACTTGCCCAGTGCCCAAAAATCGTTGAGCGCATTCGCTCTGAAGTCCAGATGGTCACCGCTTCTGCCCGTATCTCCTATGAGCATCTGCCTCGCCTGCGCTTTACACGCGATGTATTTAAGGAGGTCTTACGACTCTATCCGCCGGTCCTTTACCTGTCACGAGTTGCAAGAGAAGATACACTCCTGGGCAACACTCTAATTCCTAAAGAGTCGATGGTTATCATCAGTCCGTGGATTGTTCATCGGCACAATTCATTCTGGGAGAACCCGGACCAGTTTGACCCTGACCGTTTTTCACGAGGAGAAGCAAAGGCGACCCTTGGAAGCTACTTCCCATTTGGCCTTGGTCCACGCATGTGTACAGGAGCCAGCTACGTCACATTCCTAGGGATCAAGGTGATCGCACAATTGTGCACCATGTTCGACTTTGAAACGCTGAATACAGATGAAGTACGGCCAGACAGTTCTCTTTACTTAAAACCGTCCAGACCAGTTTTGTGCAAGGTGCACAAAAGGAAAAACAGCACCTAATCGCATGCTAAAACGTCGAGGTTACCCGATGGATCCCAAGGAACTACAGCAGTTAAAAGCAAGCATACAGAAAGCGCGCCGGCAGCCCGTCAACTTTGCGTATTCACCGAACAAGAACCCAAAAGAAGACGATGCGTTGCTGCTTCACCCACGCAAGAAACCAAAAATGTTGCTTCTTGCAGTTAAGAAAGTGACGAAAAACCCAAAGAGTATGTGTGGGGAAGTCTCTATAAAAAGCAAGGACATGACGCTTCAGTGCATTGGTAAGCCACCTACTCAAGGGCTTATCAAGATGATGCGGAAGTTCCTTATTAGCCAAAAACTGACATTCAAAATTCACGTACTCGACGAAGACGGTGAAACTATTCATTCCGACCATCATGAAACTGAAGAGCATGAGAGCGAGGACATCATACTTAATGCATCCACGCAAGAAGATGATGAACTCACTTCTGCTGGAGCGACAGACACATTTGAGGAAGAGGAGCTGCAAACTAGAAGTACAGAAGACATAACAGAGGCACAGGAAGAAAAAACCACAGCGCAAGAAACCAGCGATGCCGCGGCTAAAAAAGATAACCAGGATCAGGCTTTGCGGGAAAAACTGACGGCGATCCTTTCCGCAACGGCGAAGAGAGTTGGCAAGGCCCTTGGAGATGATGAAGCGCTGGATAGCTCACTTAAGCAGAAGCTCGAAGAGCTCAAAAACTCAGTAAATAAACTCGATGAGAAAGCCACACAAGCTGGTGTGAAGGACATACTTGAGCTTCTAGCTCATCACCCAGGCGCACGAAAAGTAGATCAGAAAGAAGTCGCTGTGGCTGTGAAGGAACTCCAGCTTCAGCGTAAGAACGTGGAAACCAATCTTGGGAGCCTGCTTTCCAGTTTAAAAAGCCACCCAGACCCACGCATGCGTCTCATAGCAGCGAAAGGCCCATCTCAAGCATTAATGGGTGATGCCAGTGTGTTGAAGGGGCATTTAGATGTGGTTATGGGTGACCTTAAAGCTTGGGGAGGCGCACCTGCAAACAAACGTGATGCAGTTGCAAAAAAACTGTCCTCAAGCATTGCCACACTCAATACCCATATGAATTCCGATAATCTTATTAGCCTTCTAGAGAAAAACCCACTCGGCGTATCAGTTTCGATAAAGAAGCCTATTGCCGATGCTTTGAAAGGACTTGAGGAAAAGATTGCCACCTAACCGAAACACTAACGAAGCCGCTTTAGCATATTGGCGGCTTAATCTTTCAAGATGGTACCAAAGGAGCATCTGCGTTGCCCTGCTTCTGTTTCTGCCCTGACATTTTACCCAATATCACCCTCAATCAGCTGGCTCCGTTAGTTATGAAAGCGGGTGAGGCAACCAAACTCCCCCGCATTAAAGGACCAGCCATCAAGGTCCCTCCTCCTCATTTATTATTAGGACTTCGCCCTTTCAATTTTCTGAGCCTTGCTCAATTTTTGCAATTAAACCAGAGCATCAACCACCGCCTTACGGCAGCGTCGGATCTGGCACTTACAACAACAGAGTCCACAACTTTGCCAGCGACCCATATCAAGCTCAAAAAACTTGCTCAAACTTCAGCGAAGTTCGTGTTGCCTTTTGCACTTAATCTGGCTGCACTCCCTGCGCACATTCTTGCAAAATTGGGACTGGCAGCGCAGCTTATTTTGCAAATCAAAGGCCTCGGGCTAAATCCATTCAATCTTCACCTAGGCAAACTCACGATCATGCTTCCAAAAGCCAAACTAGCCCTGCCTTTGCTTGGTCTGGTCGATGTAGGTCTAAAACAAAAACTGAATATGAATGCCGAGGCCGATTTACGCGCCTTATCAAAAATGCTCGCTGACTTTGGTCGATTGAATCTTGGGTTTAAATTCGACCTGAAGGCAGCCTTTAAGATTCTGGCGGCCTTGAATGTGATAGGCCTTTTGCAGCAAGCGTTTGGGGAAAACCTATTTTCAGGAAACATAAAAGTCTGGGCACGTATTACTGCAAAGCTAAAGATCTTTTCAAAACTCCTCCCAAAGCTTGTATTGAAGTTGCCTGCCCTGAAGCTTGACCTAAGCAAACTGGGCCTGAAGGCACACCAAGTACACTGGCTTAAGAATGCCAACCGCATTTCGGTACGAGCGACCGCCCGAGCTTCGCTGAAGGCATCAGCGCGTTTGAATGCAGCAGCATTTGCCAGAACTGAAGCTGCCATTGGCCTCACCTCCGCTTTGTCCGCTGCTCTCCACATAAAGCCTAGCTCGAATTGTTGTCGCCGCTGCGCGTTAGTATTCTAGAGCGTTCGCACGGAGCGTAACACGTCAGATTCCGAACAATATCCTGCCAGTTTTCAGGTAATCGGGTGACACTTAAATTACCCTTTCGAAATAATTTTGCATCGTCATACGAGTTTTTGATGTGGTCATCGTATCCATATATTTCTCGGATGATTAGACCCAGCGCATATAAATCGGCTTCCATCGAAATGGAATTTGTTCCCAATCCCAGTTGTTCTGGAGCGGCATAGCTTAAGTGAGCTGTGAAGCTGTTTTTGGGCCTTAAAAAAGGTAGTTCTTCGGCGAAGGCACAAAAGCCAAAATCAAGGAGGACAACTCCACATTCCCCTTCGTCACTCAGAAGAATGTTGTTTGGTGCAAGGTCAAGATGAGCGATCCCTTTATCATGGAGAAGATTGACGGTCATGACTAGGTTTTCGCATATCTGGCTCCGCTCTTCTGGAGACAAGACGTCCTTTGCTATGATTTCTGATAGGAGGCCTCCGTCAACCATCCTCAACCTAAGCCTGACCTCGCCTTGGCTTTCGCTTATGGCTACAAACCTGGGTGCAATGAAGCCATCCAACTGCATCAACGCTTTCCTTTCGCGCAGCAGAGTCTGTTGGGAGAGGTCTGATGAAAGAAGTGTTTTTTCCGCAATCATGCAGTTTGAAGTCGCACACCTGTAAAATCTAACTGTACTATTAGACGTGTATTTGCTTTGCACTTTCAAAAGACCCTCAAACTTCAGACCGGTGCTCGCGCACGATGCTATTTTTCCTTTTTTAGGCAACCAGTTAATAACGATATTTTCCATTCAATCCTTACCGTACACACAATGACATGACCTCACGGAATATTATAGTTTTATATTGAGTGGCACCCCTACTCCATTAGAAAACTGCCGGTAATGAGCGCACATACTTGGCAGATATCAGGCCATCATTCCCAATGCGCAGCAGCAAAGCGGGACAGATTTCGAATGGATCCAACGGCTTCCCTTCAACCAATTGAGGAGAACGCACCTTGCGGCCCGGATCTTGAATATGATCCTGACTTCCTGACAATGGAAACTGCTGCCAGCGGCACCCAGGACCACCAAATTGGGGAAGCCATTATTAAAGGGGAAGAACCCGACTGGAAAGAAGCGCTAAGGCTTTCTTCTCAAATACTTACAAGAACATATGACCTTCGTGTTGCAATCATACATACCCAGTCCTTGGTTTCACTTGAAGGCTTTCCAGGCTTTGCGAAGGGGCTCAGTTTCATCGCGAAGATGCTGGATACATTCTGGGACACATTGCACCCAGAGCTTGATCCTGCTGAGGGCCACGACCCAATTATGCGTGCAAATGTCCTGTCCGCGCTCAATGACAGGCGTACAACACTCAACTTGTTGAGAAACACCTCTTTGGTGAACTCCCGCATCTTCGGCGTCTGGTCTTTGAATGAGATAGCAATTGCACGTGGTGATTCAGAACTTCCAGAGGGCCGAGACCGGCCAGATATTGCCTCCTACGATGCAGCGTTACGCGAGACAGGTCACGAAAACATTAGCGAAGTCGTTCACGCTATTGGGACTGCAATTAAAACATCGGAGCATATTCGCGATTTTTTCTCCCATCACGGAGGACTACTCCTTGACGACCTTTTGCGAGAGCTACGCCAGGCGCATTTTTTGCTGGCTCCAGCATTGGAGCTCGAAAATGAAGAAAACAGAGAAAATTTCCATGAAGATGAATGTACAATCGGAAGCCATACGGGAAAGAAAACAGGAAGCTTTACCGGAACAGTTATAAACCGAACTGACGTCTTAAGGGCTCTTGATGAAGTTTGCGCTTATTACAAGCGTAGTGAACCTTCAAGTCCGGTCCCTCTTCTACTTCACAGGGCCCGACGCCTTGTGGATCTTGACTTCTATTCCATCATTAAGGACCTGGCACCTGATGGGGAATTACAAGTTTTGAACATTCGCGGAGCACGCCCCGAGGATGACGACGAGAAATTCGGCTCAACGGACTAACTAAAGTTTGACTAGGACAAAACCACCGGGAACACGATCACATGGCAAAACAAAGTAGTCAAAAATTTATCGCGAGGAATAGAGCCCCTCGAGTCCAGATCGAATATGACGTGGAACTTTATGGTGCGGAAAAAACCATTCAGTTGCCATTTGTTGCTGGTGTAATGGCGGACCTCTCCGGCAAGCCAGAAGACCCACTTCCTCCAGTTGGTGACCGTAAAGCCCTTGAGATTGACGTCGACAATTTTGATGAACGTATGAAGTCGATGAAACCACGTGTCGCTTTTCGTGTTCCGAATACGCTTACTGGAGAAGGTAATCTCAGTGTGGACCTAACATTTGAAAGCATGGACGACTTCTCACCTGCTGCCGTGGCACGCAAGGTCGATGCGCTTCGTACATTGCTTGAAGCACGCACTCAGCTTTCAAACCTAATGACCTATATGGACGGCAAATCTGGCGCAGAAGAATTAATCGGCAAAGTTTTGAATGATCCGGCGCTTTTACAAACACTCGCCGCCGCTCCGAAGGAAGCCGACCTCGCTGCTGAAGAGAAGGACGAGAATAATGGCTGAAGCTGAAAAGCAACCAGATGTCGAAGCCCAAGAGGTGCAGGCCGAAGCTATTGACCCCAATGCTTTTGACTCCCTTCTTAAACAAGAGTTCAAACCAAAATCTGACAGTGCTAAAGAGGCTGTTGAAGGAGCGGTCCAAGCTCTGGCTGAGCAGGCCCTACTTAATACGACGTTGATTTCAGATGACACTTTGAAGTCCATTGAGTCCATAGTGGCTGAGATTGACCGCAAACTCTCAGAGCAAATACAACTCATACTCCATCACAATGACTTTCAAAGCCTTGAGGGATCCTGGAGAGGTCTGCATTACCTGATCAACAACACCGAGACGGACGAGATGTTGAAGATCCGTGTGATGAACATTTCCAAAAAGGACCTTAGCAAGACCTTAAAGAAATATAAGGGTACCGCTTGGGATCAGAGTCCCGTCTTCAAGATAATTTATGAGGAAGAGTATGGGCAATTTGGCGGCGAGCCATACGGCGTTCTGATTGGCGACTACTATTTCGACCATACTCCGCCAGACGTAGCTCTCTTAAATGAGATGGCAGAGATTGCTGCAGCAGCCCATGCCCCATTTATCGCGGGAGCCAGCCCCACACTCTTCCAAATGGAATCTTGGCAAGAACTTTCGAACCCTAGAGATCTAACCAAGATCTTCCAAACACCCGAATATGCAGCCTGGCGCTCGTTGCGTGATGCTGAGGATTCTCGTTACATCGGGCTCGCGATGCCTCGGTTCCTATCACGTTTGCCCTATGGAGCGATGACTGAGCCTGTCGAAGAATTTGACTTTGAAGAGGACACATCTGGCGCAAACTCGTCCAAATATGTCTGGTCAAACTCCGCGTTCGCGATGGCTACCAATATCACTCGTTCGTTCAAAATGTACGGTTGGTGTTCACGAATCCGCGGTGTTGAATCAGGTGGCGCAGTCGAAGGTCTACCAGCACATACCTTCCCAACAGATGATGGCGGTGTGGATATGAAGTGTCCTACCGAGATCGCGATTACAGACCGCCGCGAAGCAGAACTTGCTAAGAATGGTATGATGCCTCTGCTACACCGCAAGAATTCTGACCTTGCTGCGTTCATAGGCGCTCAGTCACTACAAAAGCCTGCCGAATATACGGACCCAGATGCCACAGCAAACGCAAATCTTGCAGCGCGGCTACCGTACCTTTTCGCGAGTTGCCGCTTTGCTCATTACCTAAAGTGCATTGTACGAGACAAAATCGGCTCCTTCAAAGAGCGGCAGGACCTGCAGAACTGGTTGCAAGATTGGATCATGCGCTACGTAGATGGCGACCCTGCCGGGTCCAGTGAACTCACAAAGGCAGAGAGACCTTTGGCCTCTGCTGAAGTCGTGGTTGAAGCTGACGATTCCAACCCAGGTTACTACAGTGCAAAGTTCTTCCTGCGCCCACATTATCAACTGGAAGGACTGACGGTTTCCTTGCGGTTGGTATCAAAACTCCCGTCAGCCAAAGGCGGCTAGCCTTTTAGCTGACGTAGCCCATGGCGGTGTTTGTACAGTTCCGAAATACCAAATGCTGTCAACCGGCACTACACCCTATGCGGTTCGCCGTTTAGTGCCACAAAACAAGAAACCTAAAGTGGAGCAAGCGTCATGTCAATTGATGCATATGTAATCTTTGAAGGGCCTGGTGCCGGAGCTATCGCCATTGAAGGCGAAACACAAGATGATGAGATGGCAAAAAAGAAAGCCTTCGAAATAGCTACTTTCAGCATGGGAGCCGAAAACACTATGGATATTGGTTCCATGCGTGGCGGTTCCGGTGCAGGTCGTGTGAAGTTTAAAGAGTTCACTATTGAAAAGAAAACTGACCGTGGTTCCCCTGGTCTCTTTCTCGCCTGCTGTAACGGCGGTATTTACGAAACCGTCACATTGATGCTGCGTCGTTCTGGTGGCGCATCAGGGAAATCGGGAGTTATCTTCCTTACCTTCACCATGAAGCTGGTTGCAATCAAAGAGATCAGTTGGGAAGGCAATGACGATGAGTGTAAAGAATCTATTCAGATGGAATATGGTGCTGTCCAAATTGATTACATCATGATGGATACCACTGGTGCCATGGGCAAAACGCTTACTGAAAAGTGGAGCCGCATCAAGAACACACGAGATCTTGTTGTTAAATAGCAGTGCATTTTTCTTATCGTTTTGTTTGCCGGGGCTGACCCGGCAAGCATTCCTATGCGCAACAGTCTGGAGTGGTCCCGTATGCATGCGAAGGAACATCTAGCCACTGGCAACCTCAAAGAAGCACTCGAAAGCACTCAGGAAACTGTGCGCGAGCACCCAGAGGACGTGAAAGAACGCATCCTTCTCTTCCAGCTGTATTGTATAAACGGAGACTGGCTCAAGGCCAAGAAACAACTGCCAGTCATTCGTCAGTTTGATGTGAGCGCTATTCCCATGGTCGAAACCTATTCCCGACTGATCGACATGGAGCAATTTCGGGAGGAGGTTTTTTCAAGCGATAAAACGCCCCTACTCTTCGGCGAACCGAAAGAGTGGCTTTCCTATCTCATTCAAGCACTCAAGTTCGATGTAAAGAAAAACAACCAAGCGGCCACTGAGCTGCGCGAGCAAGCTTTTGAAGAGGCCGAAGCCATTTCTGGAGCCATAAATGGTGAAACATTTGAGTGGCTTGCCGATGCCGACCCACGATTAGGCCCCGTCCTCGAGCTGATGATGAGCAACGCCTACTATTGGGTTCCATTTTCCGCGATTAAGTCAATCAGAATTCCTGAACCACGTGATCTACGCGACATGTGCTGGACACCAGTGAACCTGCTTTGGGTCAATGGAGGCCCTGCTAATGGTTTCATTCCAACACGTTATGTCGAAACCGTACTTGCTGATGATGCCAACCTCAAACTCTCTCGACTTACAACGTGGGTCGATGAGAAGCCGGTTGGTCAACGCATGTTCGTATCTGAAGCGACTGAGGTTTCGTTGCAGGAGATACGCTCCGTCAACTTTGATAGTGCTTTGGACATTCACAAGGAGTTAGGCCCAATACATAGCGGTGATGACGGTCCATCATCAAGGAAACCAGATCATGGTTGAGCACCCCATTGCTGAAAGACTGGTCCCGTCCTTGTTGGACCGGCTCACAGATGACAACCCATTTCAGCAAGTGGAAGCGCGTGATGCACGAGTTGTAGGTTCAGTTAACCTTCGGCGCTCCATTCAACGTGACTTAGAATGGCTTTTTAACACAACGCACCTTGGTTCAGATATCAATCTTGATGGTCTACCTGAAGTAAAATCATCTGTTCTAAATTTTGGAATCCCTGATTTAGGAGCCCTTACGAATAAAAGCGTTGAGGATATAGAGACAATTTTACGTGAGGCAATCGCCAACTTTGAACCGCGGATTATTGAAGATACGCTTGTGGTCTCTGTTGTTGAGCCGAACAAGCCACGGCGAGCCAATCGTTTAGACTTCCAGATTGAGGGAAAGCTCTGGTCGCAGCCATTGCCACAGGCCCTCTATCTGCGCACTGAATTCGATTTGGATGTAAACGCTGTGCAAATTGCAAAACCGCGCCAGCGAGGTTCCTGATATGAAGCCTTGGTTGCTTCCATATTACAACAGAGAGCTGCAACATATTCGAGAAAGTGCCTCTGAGTTTGCTGAAGCCTATCCCAAAATCGCTGGGCGTCTTGGGTTGAGTGGTTTTGAATGTGCTGACCCTTATGTGGAACGACTTTTAGAAGGGTTTGCTTTTCTTACTGCTCGCGTTCAGTACAAGCTGGATGCGCAGTTCCCTCAATTTACTCAGCACTTGCTTGAAATGGTGTACCCACACTTTCTTGCACCTGTTCCATCCATGTTGATTGCAAACCTTCAACCAGACATGACACAGGGATCGCTGAAAGATGGTTATTCCATCCCTCGTGGAACTCAGCTGCGCAGCCGCAAGAGCACACGAGATGCAACACCGTGCATCTACAAAACGGCTCACGAAACGACGCTTTGGCCGCTGACGATCGAAGCCACAGACTATCTGGCAAGCCCAAGTGAATTGGCTGCACAAAAGGTGGTTGTCAGAAACGGAGCAAAGGCTGGCCTTCGTATTCGCCTAAAGACGGTTGGCAATATTCCGTTTAATGAACTTGCCCTCGATAAGTTACCGATTTACCTGCGCGGTGGCGGGTCCCAGCCTGTCAAGCTTTACGAGCAGATCATTGGCAATTGTGCAGGTGTAACCATTCGCTCGACCCGCCTCCCCACTCCCTGGCGGATCAACTTGTCCTCAGAAGTCGTAAAGACACGCGGCTATGCTGATGAAGATGCATTACTGCCTTATGGAGCACAGTCCTTTAGTGGTTACCGATTGCTTCAGGAGTATTTTGCCTTTCCACATCGGTTTTTATTTATCGAACTGACCAAGCTACAAGAAGCAGTAAGGCGGTGCGAATGCGATGAAATGGATATTTTCCTGCTCTTCAATCGCGTCGACAAGGATTTGGAGCGAGCAGTTGACCGAGCAAATCTCTCGCTATTTTGCACACCAGCAATCAACCTGTTTTCGACGCGACTTGATCGCCTTCATATCAACGATAAGCGCAGTGATCACCATGTGGTGCCGGACAGGTCTAAGCCCTTAGATTATGAGGTTTATCAATTAGAGGAGGTGGAAGGGTTCAGCTCACAAGGGGATGCTCCACAAATATTCAAACCCTTTTATAGCCTTTCGAACATACAAAACCTGCAAAGCGAAGGTGCCTACTACACAATTCATCGCAAACAACGATTGCCGACAGCAAAGCGAAAAATAACTGGAGGACGCAGTAACTACCTTGGTACTGAGGTCTTTCTTAGTCTCGTCGATGCGAAAGACGCCCCCTACAACCTTGCTCTCAACCAATTGGGCATTCGTGCGCTTTGCACCAATCGCGACCTTCCATTGTTGATGCCAATCGGTGGGAGCGAATCCGATTTCTCTCTTCCGGAAGGTGGACCTGTTGAAGCTGTAACCTGTATCGATGGTCCGAGCAGGCCACGTCCATCGAACATCTTTGGTGAGACAGCCTGGCGTTTTATAAATCACCTATCACTGAATTACCTGAGCATTGCAGATAACAACGATACAGACGGGGCGAAAGCGCTACGCTCAATCCTCCACCTCTACGCACCATTGGGAGATACCTCGACAACCCAACAGATTGACGGCGTCCGCTCAATAAAGTCTACACGAGCAGTTCGCCGGTTGTCAGGGCGAGGTCTTTCCTCAGTTGCCCGGGGCCTAGAGCTGACCATCATACTTGAAGAGGCCGCTTTTGAAGGGACAGGCCTCTTTCTTTTAGGCGCTGTGTTGAACGAGTTTTTCGCCCGTTACGTCTCCATAAACAGCTTTACTGAAACAGTGATAAAGTCCAACACGCGCGGTGAGGTTATGCGCTGGAAGTGCCAAATCGGGAGACGCCACCGTCTATGACCGGCTCCTCGTTCACACCTCCTTCTTCTCTTAATAGCGCCAGAGATGCAAAGCGACAAACTGATGCGCGAGCCAGGTGGCAACCTCCTGCGCATAAGGAGGCCCCGCTTAGCGCTCGCTGGAAACGACGCTTTCAATTAGCGGAAAAAGATTACCTGAGTTATGAGTTTTTGCCGCTCGTGCGACTTATAGAGTGCGCCCACCCCAATAAGCCTCGGATTGGAACATCGCGGCGTTGCAAGGACGATCCTGTTCGGTTTTCGCACGAACCGCATTTACAGTTTGAAGCGACCACCATTACTGCATTCAAACAAAGTATCGGAGCCAAACCCAACCGTCTGACAAGTCGCTTTCTAGGTTTGTTTGGTCCTAACGGTCCTATGCCTTTACACCTGACTGGATATGCGTTCAAACGCGAACACCAACACCGTGACACCACGATGCGCGCGTTTGCAGACGTCTTTCATCATCGCGTTCTTAGCTTATTCTACCGCGCCGCAGTCACAGCAGAACCCGCTTTCAGTTTTGACCGCCCCGACGACGACAGGTTCTCCGTTTACACAGGTTCTATAGCTGGATTTGGGCCCACAGAGTTTCGGCATCGAGACAAATTTCCAGACGTGGTGAAATATCATTTTACAGCTCGCCTTGCCTTACAGACTCGCAACTGCGAGGGACTCCTTGCAATCTTGAGTAGCTTCTTCAATCTACCTGTCGATCTTGAAGAGTTCATTGGTGAATGGCTTTATCTTCCAAAAAACCAAGTCACCACATTAAACGGCTTCCGCAATGCAGGCGTCCTTGGGGTTGGAGCAGCCCTAGGTGCTCGTGTCTGGTCAAGCGATACAAAGTTCCGTGTGGTGTTTGGCCCTCTTTGCCTGCACGACTATGAAAGACTACTCCCCGACGGGGTTTCCATGCCTCGACTACTTTCTGCAGTACGGGCCTATTGCGGCGACGAGCTTGAGTGGGATGTAACACTTGTTCTTAAACGCGAACAAACACCAAAAACCCACCTTGGCCAGTATGGAAAGCTCGGTTGGACCACCTGGTTATCTCCACAAAAACACGGCGGGCCAGTTCGAGACCTTAATCTACGACCACGCGAGATTGTTCGAAAATCAAAAATGACAAATCAATCAAATGATCGTGCGGCGGCCGCCCAGGAGTCCATATGAGTGATATCAAACGAGCATCCCTTTTCGGCAAACTCAACCCAACCTGTTATCAGGCCATCGACAGTGCGACTACCTTTTGTAAGATGCGCGGCAACCCATATGTTGAATTGGAACATTGGTTCCAGCAACTTTTAAGCGCACAAGATAGCGACTTGCATCGCATCATTCGAGAGGCTGGTATAGACGAAGCAAGGCTGGCGCGTGACCTCACCAAAGCGCTTGATAAACTCCCAAGAGGTGCAAGCTCAGTTAGCGACCTTTCTCAGCACGTTGAGGAAGCCGTGGAACGTGGCTGGGTCTACTCAACACTGATGTTCGCCGATAACGCAATCAGAAGCGGTTACCTCCTCATTGGGATCCTCAAGACTCCTGGGCTTCGTAACACGCTCTTTGGTATCTCCCGGTTGTTTGAAAATATACCGATCGATGACATTGCAACACGCTACAAACAAGTCACCGAGGGGTCACCTGAAAACAGTGATGCCAAGGATGGCAGCCATATTGAAGCCGGAGAAGAGACTTCCGCTCCAGCTTTAAACTCCGGCGATGACTTTCTTAAAGCCTACACAACTGATGTTACCGCAAAAGCAAGGGCTGCACAGCTGGACCCTGTGATAGGGCGCGAAGACGAAATTCGACAAATCATAGATACATTAATGCGACGCCGGCAGAACAACCCAATATTGACTGGAGAAGCGGGCGTTGGAAAAACCGCAGTGGTTGAGGGGCTTGCAATTCGCATTGCGCAAGGTGACGTTCCTCCTTCCATCAAGGACGTGCGTATTCTGCTTTTAGACGTCGGCCTCTTGCAGGCAGGAGCAGGCGTTAAGGGTGAATTTGAGGACCGCTTAAGCAAAATTCTGGATGCCGTTCGTTCATCAGTGCAACCCATAATTTTATTCATCGATGAAGCACACACGCTAATTGGTGCAGGAGGGGCAGCTGGCACTGGAGATGCTGCAAACCTACTAAAACCAGCGCTTGCACGCGGTGAGTTGCGCACCATTGCTGCGACCACATGGTCGGAGTACAAAAAGCATATCGAGAAGGACCCAGCTTTAGCGCGCCGGTTTCAAAACATTGTTGTCGATGAGCCTGATCCAGAAAAGGCCGTTGCTATTATGCGCGGTGTCGCAACGATGCTTGAAAAGCACCACCAAGTGCAGATTCTAGATGAAGCTCTTGAAGCTGCTGTACACCTTTCAATGCGCTTTATTCCAGCTCGCCAACTTCCTGATAAAGCAATCAGCCTGATCGATACAGCATGTGCACGCGTTGCCTTGTCTCAACACGCCACCCCTGCTGCTGTTGATGACTGCCGCAAACGTTTAGCTATGAATGAGACCGAACGGGATATTTTGGAACGAGAAACAAGGTCAGGGTTTGACGTTGGAGACAAGCTCTCAGATGTAGAAACAAAACACACAGAACTTGAAGAAGAGCTCAAAGCCCTGGAGGCTGAATGGCTCACTGAGCAAAAGCTTGTTAGTGATATCTTGAAGCTGCGAGAGAGCTACCGCCAAACAAGCGGCAATGCAGATATTGATGCCCAGCCAATTCGCGAAGAACTACACCAAAAACTTGAGGAGCTGACGGAGCTGCAGGGCGAACATCCGCTTATCATGCCGCAAGTTGATGGACAGGCGGTCGCAACCATTGTTTCTGATTGGACCGGCATTCCGACCGGGCGTATGGTCAGTAATGAAATCAAGACCATCCTTAATCTAAGCGAAATCTTACAAAAGCGGATCATAGGCCAGGATCATGCAATGCAGATGATCGCCCGCCGTGTAAGAACCTCTCGTGCAAACCTTGATAACCCAAGCCGCCCTATTGGCGTATTTCTGCTGGTTGGGCCAAGTGGAGTTGGGAAAACCGAAACGGCTCTTGGGCTTGCTGAGACCCTTTATGGCGGGGAGCAAAACCTGATCACTATCAATATGAGTGAGTTCCAAGAGGCACATACGGTTTCAACACTTAAAGGTTCACCTCCAGGGTATGTGGGCTATGGCGAGGGCGGTGTTCTCACTGAAGCTGTGCGCCGCCGACCATATAGTATTGTCTTGTTAGACGAGGTTGAGAAAGCGCACTCCGATGTTCATGAGTTATTCTTTCAAGTGTTCGACAAAGGAATAATGGAGGATGGTGAGGGCCGGAAAATCAACTTCAAAAATACGCTCATTCTTCTTACAGCCAATGTAGGTAGCGATCTAATCTTGAATATGTGCTCAGACGAAGACCTGATCCCTAAACCGGATGGAATTGCAAAAGCACTACGCCAACCACTCTTAGAAACATTTCCAGCAGCACTGTTGGGTCGCCTGGTTACAGTCCCATATTACCCACTACGCTCTAAGGTCATTCACAGGATCATTAACCTACAGCTTTGTCGCATAAGTGATCGTATGCTCAAGAACCACAATGTCACGCTGAAATGGGACGACACGGTCATAAGCTTAATTGAGAGTAGGTGCGCCGAGATTGAGAGCGGCGGACGCATGATTGATGCAATCCTGACCAACACTCTTCTGCCAGATATCAGCACCGAATTCCTAAAAAACATGAGTGAAGGCAAGAAAATTACGGCACTCACTGTTTCTGCAAAGGGTGATGTTTTTGACTATAAATACACAAAATCACGCAACGCGAAAAGTAAACCATAAGAGAGCTAAAACAAAGCAGAGCTGAATATCTTCGGTTTATTTACCATAGATCATAACTGAAACAACACATGTTCGGACTACTTTGAATACACCAAGGAGTCTGAGCATGCAGAGCCTCAAGCAATCAAAGACGGAACCACCAGCGCGCCTCTTCTCGCAGCGTCAATTTTCATTGCAACTTCAGGGCTTGAACAACGATCAGTCGGCAACCATGCCGTTGCTGAACAACAACAATCTCACAAAGCAAGCCCGTGAAGGTTATTTACATGGCCCACATGCTCCTCACCTTGGCCACGTAGACAGAACACGGTCAACTCATAGACCGCCTAAGCGTGATGTTGCTGTCTACTGTCCCAAATCTAAAGGGCTTTGAAGAACAAACAGGTAAGAGCAAGAGAGATGGTGATGGGTGCCTCAAGTAACGACGACGCTTTTGGTGAAGGGTTTGGTAGCACTGTTGATGGCGACGGATCGCAGTCCGCTAAAGGCCCTGCAACACATAAGTATGAACCAAATTTTGGTGATATTTCGTGCCAAGCTCCAAAACTAAACATCACCACTCAAAGCCCTTTCCACTTGGTCGTGATTGGGGATTTCTCAGGCAGAGCGAACCGTATGGCCCTACATACTGCTAATGAACTTGCAGGGCTCAAAGGCCACAATGTTGACGTGGATACTGCAGAGGACCTTCCCGCTAGGCTCAAAATAAAACTTGATCTGGACTTAGCCGGGGATGGTCAAGTTGTTCATTTTGAGCCTTCCTCAATTGAGTCCTTTCACCCAGATGAGATCATCGAGGAGTTTGAGATCTTCGACGAGCTGAAAGCACTGCGTTCAGCATTGAAGAATGCAGGTACGTTCAGCAGCGCTGTCGCTACAATAGATGAATGGCAGGAAGAGCAAAGGGATCAACCGCTTAAACGCCGATCTGCTCGCGGTGCAATTATACCTGCTGATAAGAAACTGAGTGACTTTTCTTCCCTCATTGAACGCCCAATTGAAGAGCGCGAAGAAGCAGATGACCTGACTGAGCTGATTGGAAAAATCGTATCGCCCTATATCACACCAGCCGATGATCCAGAGCTAGAAGATTATCTAGAGATCATTGAAACCGTGATGAGCACAACTCTTCGCAGAGTCTTACAGGATGTTGATTTCCAGTCACTGGAAAGCGTTTGGCGCGTGGTGGACATGCTCTCACGGCGCATAGAGACGTCTAGTTTACTAAAGATCACAATCTACGACATATCGGCGGAAGACTTTGCACATGATCTGAGCGCAACCAATACTCTAGAGGATACAGGTTTGTATCGTCTATTTGTCGAGAATGCTCTTCAAGAGGACGGTGTTGGCACCCCAAGTGCAATTGTCGGCCTTTATACATTCGATATGACGCCGCCGCATGCTGAACTCTTAGGTCGCATGGCTAAAATCTGCGCGCATGCTCACGCACCATTCCTAACCTCACTTGATCGCTCAAATGCAACCAGGAAATTTGACGCCCTTCCAAAGGTAACAAAGGAAGCTTGGCAGAGCCTGCGTGCGCTGGAGGAGAGTAACTACATCGGCCTCAGTTTGCCGCGCTTTATGCTTCGCATGCCGTATGGTGCAAAGACGGACCCAATTGATGCTTTCAATTTCGAAGAATTTGACGAAAAAATTGGGTTAAAAGCCATGCTTTGGGGAAATCCTGCCGCACTGGTTGGACTTGTCCTTGCCAAAGACTACGAGACCAGTGGTAGCGCCATGCAACCTGGCTCCATCCTTACCGTCGATGAGATACCATTTCATTACGTGCATGATCAGTACGGAGATCAGGTTGCCTTACCCTGCACAGATCGCATAATCAGTCACCGCAGCATCGAGCCCCTTATGCAGCAAAACTTGATGCCAGTTGTCTCAATGAAAGGGCAACCGGAAGTTCGTATTGCCTCACTGCACGGCCTTGCGGGACAAGTTATTTCTGGCCGCTGGTGCGACCAGATCACGATCAAAAAGGCTAATGCAAAAAGCTCCAGTGCTTCTGGCGGCCTTGTGACTGATGGCGCAGCCGCTTTAGCTCAAGCTCCCAAAGGTGCTGTCGTTGTAGAAACGATAACTGATCCGAAGAAGACCCCTGAAACAATTTTTCGCATTGAAGTCGAAGCGCCAAAACCAGATATCACGGAACACGAGCCACAAACACATGAAGCATGTGAAGAATCCTCCCCTGAAACAGCTTTATCTGAGCCGGATAACTCTGAACTAGACGACCTACTCGCTGACCTTTCTGCTGATGACGAAACACCAAGCAGTGGTGAGGGCGATGGCATGGACCCAGAACTCGAAGCACTTCTGGCAGATCTGTAAAGATATAACCTGGAGAAGACGATGGCAGAACTCATCGAAATTGATCGTGTTCCTGAAATTTTCGTCATGGAATACGGCGGGAATTACTATCTGGTCCGTGGTGCAGCATATCTCGATCAAATTCTGTTTGGCAAAGAGGCACTTGAAATCCCGATCCTTATTCAATCAGTCAACACTTGGGAGGAAGTTCTCTTGAACTGGGAAAATACGGGGGGATCTATGCCCTGGATTCTTAATCCAGGGATCGTGGAGCGAATGGAACGAGATAACTGCAAACTCACCACAACCAGTTTCAACGCCTAAGGCATGACCAAACCCGTTTTAGTAATAGCAGGCCTTTGAATGTGTGCGAACAAAGTAACTGAGAACCGACTGTTCACGATCAATTTCGACGGCGGAGACGACAGTTTCCACCTTTGGAAGCTTAAAATGACAAGTGAAATTAGTGAATTATTCGAGATGACCGTGGACTGCAGGTCCTTTGAACACGACCTAAGCCTAGATAAGATGCTTGGCCAATCTTTGACGGTTGAAATCAAGAAAGTATCAGGGACGAGCCTGAGCTCTGATCAGTATCTAAACGGGTTTGTCACTAAAGCGATCTACACTGGTCAGGATCAAGGTTACTCGACCTATCGGCTCATAGTACGTCCTTGGCCCTGGTTTTTAACCCTCTCAAGCAATTGCCGGATTTTTCAGGAAAAAACGACGCCCGACATCTTAAAGGAGGTCTTTCAAGAGGCGGGGTTTACTGACTTCAAGAACAAGCTCAGTGACAGTTATGAGGCTCGTCCTTATTGCGCTCAATTCCAAGAAACCGATTTCAACTTTGTTTGCCGCCTCATGGAACAAGAAGGCATCTATTACTATTTCGAGTATGAAGATGGTCAGCACTCAATGGTATTGGCTGACTCATATAGCGCCCATGAAAACATCAAGGGTGATTCAAGTTTGCCCTTCTATTCACAAGAGGATCACTTTCGACGTGGTTTAGATCATTTCTGGATCTGGCGCCACAACGAGGAAATCCAAACTGACGAAGTCGAAATCAACGACTACGATTTTACCAAGCCCACAAGCGACCTGAAGGCCAATGCCAGCGAAAAGAAGTCTCACCAACTTTCTGGGCGCACGCGATATCTCTATCCAGGTGTGTATGAGGAGGTCAGCGTTGGGGAGAAGCGCGCCAAAATAAAAGTTGAAGAGGCCAGCGCAGCTTATGCGAAGGTTTTTGCATGCGGCAATGTTCGCGGGTTGCGCCCGGGATACCTCTTTAAGCTTAGCGAATTTCCAGACGATCCCAGGCAGGAAAAAGAGTACCTCATCACCAAAGCTAGCTGCGAGGTAACAATTGAAGTAGGTCGTGAAGAGCAACAAGAATTTTATGATGCGATCTCATACGAAATAGAAGCAATCGACTCAAAGATCCAATACCGCAAAGCGTCCACAACCCCATGGCCAAACATGAACGGCTTACAGTCAGCGATTGTGACGGGAGCAGATGGTGAGGAGATTTGGACCGACGAGTACGGGCGCATTAAGGTGCAATTTCATTGGGATCGGGACGGGCAAAAAGACGACAAATCTTCGTGCTGGGTGCGCGTTGCGCAGTTGTGGGCAGGCAAAGGCTGGGGCGGTTTGCATGTCCCTCGGGTTGGACAGGAAGTCCTTGTGGACTTTCTTGATGGTAACCCAGACCGCCCTATCGTGGTTGGCAGTGTCTATAATGGCGAGCAAACGGTTCCATACGAGCTGCCTGGAGAGGCAACAAAATCAACATTCAAGAGCGAAACGTCCAAGGAAGGCGGCGGCAATAACGAGTTCTTATTTGAAGACAAGAAAGACGAAGAACTTGTGCAGCTCACTGCTGAAAGAGATTACGAACGCACTGTTAAAAATAATGAGACGGTCAAGGTTGGCTTTGACAAGCAGGAGGATGGTGATCAGACAATTGAGGTCTACAACAACCGTAGCCTTACAGTTGATCAAGGTGATGAAACATACACCATCAAGACAGGCGGGCGCACAACGACCGTTGAGAAGGACGACGCTCTTTCGATCAAATCCGGGAACCATTCGATCACAGTTGAAAGCGGAGATCAGAGTATCTCCATGCAACAAGGTGCTCAAAGCGTTGAGGCGATGAAGGACATCGGCCTAACATCTCAAAGCGGTGATGTGAAGGTCGATGCCTCTGCTGGATCTGTCAAAATTTCTGGAACTCAAGCAATTGAGCTGTCCTGCGGTGGAAGCTCTATCAAGATGGACCCAATGTCGATCACCCTAACAGCGGGTCCAAGTTCACTTAAACTTGAAGCGGCTCAGGCGGAACTGAAGGGACTAATGGTGACTGTAAAGGGGGACGTTCAAGCCACTGTGGACGGAACTTTGACGACACTCAAGGGTGCCGGCATCACGACAGTGCAAGGCGCACTTGTAAAGATCAACTGAGGTATAACATGGAAAAAGTACCTACAAATAACACCCTTCTACTTACGCCTTTCAAATCACTCAACGAACAACGTCCTCTAGAGCTTGGCGATGATGCGAAGTTGTTAATAGATGACGGGAACGCAGCTATTGAAGTTATTGATATGCTCGCCAATGAGAGTCTCATATCGGATGCCATCAAGGTTCTTGCTCATGCGCTGAGTAAGCCACGTGCGGTCTGGTGGGCCAGCCAGGTCACCCGTGCGTCTTTTCCAGAAAGTACCTCTCCTTCCCAACAGGATGAGACTGCTTTGAAAACTGCGGAGGACTGGGTTCGAAAGCAAGACGAGGACCTTCGCGTCACCGCAATGAAAGTTGCAGATGACGGCCAGTATAAGAGTGCTGCCAGCCTTGCTGCTGCGGCTGCCGGCTGGAGCGGCGGAAGCATGGGTTCTCCAGAGTTTGATCCAGTACCTCCCCCAGAAAACCTGACTAGTATTGCCGTGGGGTCATCTATAGCTTTGTCGGTGTATGACAGCAACGTGGAGGACCCAAAAGAGTTCTTAGCCAAAGCTTTTAAATTAGGCCGAGCACTCGCTGATAATGAAATTGAGGCCCTATGAGTTTCCCAGCAGCACGTATGACAGACATGCATGTTTGTCCAATGGTGAACGGTATCGTCCCTCACGTCGGAGGTCCGATATCCCTAGGAGCGCCGACGGTATTAATAGGGAACTTGCCCGCAGCTCGCATGAGCGACATGTGTGTATGCGTTGGGCCTCCTGACACAATTATGAAAGGCAGTGTCACCACGTTGATCGCGGGGCTACCCGCCGCGCGTATGCTGGATATCACTGCTCATGGCGGCACGATAATCCTTGGTTGGCCCACAGTTCTGATCGGGGGCTGAGGGGTATGACTGAACACACGAGCATCGTTTTGGTACTCATTTTGACCAAGGGGCATGAGTTGGTCGATACAGCAAAATGCACGCGGATATTGCACAAAGAGCGTTGCGTCATTGGGCGTGGAAGTCGCGCGGATTGGATACTTCCTGACCCTGCGAACCAAATCTCTCGTCGTCACTGTTCCATTGAATGGACAGATGGCTTGTACCGCCTCACTGATACGAGCTCCAACGGGACGTTCGTCAATGATTGGGACGAACCTATACCCAATGGCGAAGCGTGTAACCTACAAGACGGCGACATTATCAAGGTTGGAACCTATTATATTAGCACTCAAATTCTGCCGGAGGATGCAGACTCTCGCCTGAATGCTGGTGACTTTTTTAAAGACCCCGAACGGCAGGAAACATTAGCAGATCTGCTCCCGAAGACTGACGAGGGTAGCATTGATGAGTGGATCGAGGATGAAGTCGTTTCATCTGAGGATGAACTCGCTGACGCCCTTGAGGACCCGCTTGAGTCACCTGAGACAATCTTGCGTAGGACGACAGAAACGTTGGACCCTTACTCGACGGGGGAAGGAAAACCTGAGTTTCCTGCCGGAAATTATGGAACGGAGGGCAATAGTCTTGCGAACTCAGTTCCGTTTGACAGTGACTGCGGGATTTCCAGTGAAGAAGGAGCAAGTGCCTGGGATCATAACAGCACCGAATCTGATGCCTTTAAATTGCCGAGGGCCCAACATCAAACCATCCCAGAGGACTGGGATTCGGACCCCAGCAATGGGGCTGAAAGCAAAACCCGTAAACCAAATGACGATTAAGTACATAACGCACATTTCTTCTTTGTTGTTGATCGTTATCGGCCTGGTCTCGTGTTCAGCCGAAATGCCAACACCCGTCATGATCACAACCACAGTCATTGCAGATAAGGAGCTAAACCAAAACGCCCAAGGTATGTCGACGCCTGTGCAGGTGAAGATTTTTTATCTTACCTCTGATGCGGAATTTAAAACTCATGACTTTTTCACTTTGTTTGGAAAAGCAGACAAGGTTCTGGGCAAAAACCTGTTGGATGTGAAGGAAGTTTTCATAGCTCCTGGAAAGATGATGAAGGTAGCAGTCAAGGTTGATCCAAGTGTGGCATTCGTTGCTGTACTTGGCGCTTTTCGGACTGTGGACACAGGGACGTGGAACTCGGTGACGATGGTGCCCAACAACTCTCCATCTTATCTTATTGCTTATCTGAGCAAGCTTGAGATTATTTTGTTGCCAGACAAGACCGTAAAAGAAGGATGGTTTTATTAATGACCACTCATAATAAAGTTATCTGGTCAGAAGGTCTCTTTCTGCAACCGCAGCACTTTCAACAGCATGACCGCTATCTAGAGCAGCTGGTCAGTGATAGCATCTCAAGTATCCGTCCGCATCCTTGGGGGCACACCGATTTAAAGATCAATCAGGAAGCTCTTAAGCTTGGCCAATTTGCTCTCAACTTCGCAAGCGGACTCATGCCGGACGGCACTCCCTTCAAGATGCCACAGGAATGTGATGCCCCCTCCTCCATTCCCGTGCCAGAAAATGTAACGAACTGCATTGTTTATCTTGCTTTGCCCATTCGGCAGCCTGGGGCCTACGAGTACGAGTACCCCGGAGCGCAGGAAACTGCAGCTCGATATGTGGTGCAAGAGTCTGAAGCGCGAGATGCCATAACTGGCAGCGATGCCAGCGTGCAAATGGAAACCGGGCGCCTGAGGTTCTTCTTCAAGTTTGACTTTGAAGATCTGGAAGGATGGATTCGGCTACCGCTGGCCCGTATTGTGGAAGTAAGGGCCGACAAACAGGTCATTTTGGACGATGAGTATATATCCACCGGTCTGGCCTCCCACTCCTCAGCAGTTTTGTTCGCGCATATTCGCGAGGTCTGGGGTTTACTGAGCCACCGTGCAAATGCATTAGCGGGGCGTGTTTCCAACTCAGGCAACAAAGGCGTAGCCGAGATCTCAGACTTTCTGCTCCTGCAAACAGTCAATCGATATGAACCGTTATTCGCTCATTTTGCTCAAACACCGTCCCTGCATCCGGAAGACCTTTATCGGACATGCATTCAGCTTGTAGGCGAACTTGCAACCTTTACAGCCGCAACACGCCGCCCCTTGGAGCTTCCGGCATACCGACATGAGGTTTTAACTGAGACATTTGCCCCTGTCATCGCGCAGGTAAGGCAACATTTATCGGCTGTATTGGAACAGACGGCCGTCCCAATCCCGCTAGAGAAACGCAAATACGGCATTCACGTTGGTATGTTGCTGGATCGTAGCCTTATTAAATCAGCCCGGTTTGTCCTTGCTGTGAGCGCAGACCTGTCCTCGGAGGCCATCAACCGCCATTTCCCTGGTCAGATCACCATAGGGTCTGTTGAACATATACGCGATTTTGTAAATTCAGCATTGGCAGGGATCGCGATCAAGCAGCTACCTGTCGCGCCAAGGCAAATTCCCTATCGTGCAGGTACTGCATACTTTGAACTCGATCCAGCATCTTCACATTGGGATGAGATCCGCGTTTCTGGCGGACTAGCACTTCATGTCGCAGGAGACTTCCCAAAGCTGGTTATGGAACTTTGGGCGATCAGAGAGCAATAGATTGCTGACGGAGATGATGGAGCTGAAATGATGGCAAAGAAGGATTTCACTGCCCTTTCGGTGGATTCAATCGACACCGTTATCTCAACTGACGCACCTGATCAACGCCAGGATGACATTGACAGTTCCAATCTTACGTTCCATCAACCGACAGATTTTTGGTTCCTTGGCGCAGATGATATTCAATTTGCCCCAATAGGAAATAATCCGTTGGTCATGGCGGCATCGAGCTTACTTGCCCTCGCAGCCCGTTTGCGAAACCACGCCCAACACCGCGATGTAAGTGTATTGAGGTCGCATGTCATTTCGGAGATTAGAGCGTTTGAACATAATGCGATGCTCAGTGGATTTTCTTCTAAAACTGTTCGCATTGCACGTTATGTCATTTGCGCAACTCTTGATGACATCATCCTCAATACTCCCTGGGGAAGCCGGAGTATTTGGGCGACACAAAGCCTCGTCAGCAACTTTCATAAGGATGTTTCAGGGGGCGACCGGTTTTATGATCTTTTAAGAAAGACACAGGCAAATCCAAGTCGCGACAAAGACCATCTTGAACTTTTATACCTTTGCATCTCACTTGGCTTTGAAGGCCGTTTGCGGATTATGCCACAAGGTACAAATACCATGTCGCGTCTGCGATATGGTATATCGCGGCTCATACGTTCGCTTCGCGGTGATCGCGAAACTGACCTATCTCCTCACTGGAGAGGCGTGGAGGATGCCTATAGGCCACTTAGATGGTCCATGCCCGTTTGGGGAACATTCTTCGGAACAGCGCTCATTGCGTTGCTGATCTATTCAGTTCTTGCATTTTGGCTTACTGAGAAGAGTGAGAAGATCGCGTTTCGCTATGAATCCTTGGTCAATACAAGCCCGATTGACTTAACGCACCAACCCGCTCCCCCCCGCTCGGCCTTACCCAACCTTCCTCAAACTCAAGCGACACCTGCACAAGCAACTCCAGGACACTCTCTTTCAGCTTTTCAGGCGATCAGCGGCTTTCTTGCACCTGAAATCCGACAAGGGCTCGTGATCGTTATGAATGCCAATGGCAAAGTGATCATCCGCTTAACTGGGGCTGGCATGTTTGCAACGGCAAGAGATACCCTCACAGCACGCTTCGTACCCGTGGTTAATCGTGTGGCTGCAGCTCTTAATACTCAGCCTGGAACAATTAATGTTGTTGGGTATTCGGATAATATCCCCATTCGAAACGCCCGGTTCCCCAATAACGTTTCCCTTTCAAGAGCCCGTGCACATTCCGTGGCAGATCTGATCAAAACCCAGCTCTTAAACAAAGCCCGCATCAACGCCATTGGCCGAGGTGCCGCAGATCCAATTGCATCCAATGCAACGGCAAATGGTAGAGCTCAAAACAGGCGTATTGATATCACGCTTGCACCTCCGAACGCGGGAGGACCGAATTGACGAACGTTCGGCGCTTTTTCCCTTTCTGGTTCGTAACACTCCTCATTACGCTGGTTGTGTGCGCGATCGTTTGGTTCTTTGGTCCGCGCCTTTCATTGCTGGGTGTCAAGCCGCTGGATATGGCTGTGGTTCGCATGTTGGTTGTTATGGTGTTGCTCATGGTGTGGGCGACACTCAATATCGTGCACCTTTCCCGGCGCGCGCGAAACGCCGAGGCAAAAAACGAAGAGGAGGAGGAGGAAGAAAAACCTGAGGTTAATAGCAACGAGCTAGCAAAAAGCGAAGCTGCGCTGGTCACCACAAAAGTGGAAAAAATCCTAAGTATCCTTAAAACCACAAGTGTTGACGGGAAGCCAGGCCGCAGGGTGATCTACCAATTGCCCTGGTATTTGCTCATTGGACCAGAAGGGTCTGGAAAAACGTCTTGCCTGCTTCGCTCCGGCATGAAATTTCCTCTGGCTCATAAACTGGGCCAAAACGTTGACGGAGCAACAGCCGAACCGACACCAGAATGTGAATACTGGTTTAGCAATCATGCAATTATAGTTGACAGTGCTGGTCGTTATACGAGCCAAGACCAAGACGGGCCTGTTGATTCTGCGGGTTGGCAGACTCTACTTTCGCTGATCAAGAGAACTCGACGACGTCAGCCTCTGAATGGCATGATCATTGCGGTTAATCTTGCCAAGCTTGCAACACTACAGTCAGACAAACGCCTTGATATGGCGCGCACCTTAAAACAACGTATTAAGGAGGCGGAAAAGCAGCTTGGCTTACGTTTCCCAATCTATGTCATGTTTACAAAACTGGACCTGATCGCCGGGTTCACAGATTATTTTCATTTCATGGGACGTGAAGAACGTCAACAAGTCTGGGGAATAACTTTCCCGCTTGACGATGTGAAGTCCTCAAAGAATGCGGCCGGTTATTTTTCCTCCGAATATGAGCTACTCATTGAGCGCCTCAACTCACGTAATTACGACTATCTGAGTAAAGAGACGGATATCCAGCACCGTGGCCTCATCTACGGTTTCCCTCAGCAAATGCTTGCGCTCAAAACCGTACTCAACGACTTTTTGACGGAGATGTTTCGGCCTAACCGCTATGAAGATCGCAGCTTACTTCGTGGCGTCTACTTTACCTCGGCTATTCAAATGGGTCAGCCGGTTGATTTGCTGGCAGGCCCACTCGCCCAAGCTTACGGTGTCGGCCAGCAAGCAATTCCTTCTGCACCACCCGACAAGCACGCATTTTTCCTTGAACGGTTGTTCTTCGATCTGATCTTCGGTGAAAGCAATTTGGCAGGAGAAAATAAACAGGTCATGCGCAAAAGGAAGATCAGAAAACGCCTCGCACTGTCTGCCTGTGCGATAATTCTTGCATTCCTGACAACAGTCTGGGTCATCAGCTACCAGTTAAACCGGGAAAACATCATCCATCGTGCACAAGCTGACCTGGAAGAATATCCAAAGTTTGCAGAGCGAATTGATTCCGTTCGCGTGAATGATAGCAACTACCTAGCGGTGCTCCCGATACTTAACTACCTGCGTGATTTACCTGGGGGCTATGCAGAGCAACACCAAACACCAGCACGAAACGAACGCTGGGGCCTTAATCAGATCCCTCAGGTCGCTAAAGATGCCGATGCACTTTACCATAACGGATTAGAGCGGTATTTACGACCGCGTATGATGCTGCGCCTTGAGCAGCAAATGGTTGCAAATATTAGTAACCCAGAATTTCTCTTCGAAGCACTACGCATCTACCTCGAGCTGGCTGAAAAAGGCCCATTGGAACCCGCAACGATACAGCGCTGGGAAGAGGTCGATTGGGGCAGGCTTTACAGTGACCCTCGCCAGATAACCGAGCGTGAGCAGCTTTCAAATCACCTTGCGGTGCTACTCGCGAAGCCTTTCCTAGTCCGCATTGATGTCAACACCGAGCTGGTCTCTCAGGTTCGTGAGATTTTGAACGCCACGCCCATTACAGAGCTCGCCTATTCCTATATCAAGGCAGGTCAAGCCGCCCAAAATCTCCCGGAATGGCGTCCAGATGAAGCTGGAGGCTCAGCCACCACAAGAGTATTTTCGCGTTTTTCTGGCAAACCTTTGAGTGATGGAATTGCAGGTCTGTACACCTATGATGGCTTCCATGGCGTTTTCTTACCGCAGCTGGTGGATAGCATTCAAAGTTTTGTTCGAGAGAGCTGGGTGCTTGGTCCCAATGGTCAGCTAGAGAACAACGAGCAAACGGTTACGCGGATCGAGCGCGGCGTACTAGGGCTTTATCTAGATGATTATGCCCGCATGTGGGATGCAATGCTCGCCGACTTGAAGATCGTCAAGTTCTCAAGCTTGTCCCAAGCAACAGACGTTATCAACACTGCGTCCGGCCCTAATTCGCCTATCAGAAGTATTCTGGTATCGGTCGCAGAGCAAACACAGCTTACAAAAACTTATACTCCTTCAGACGCAACTGGTATTGCGCAAAACGTAGCTGGGGGGGCTGCACGAATTGCGCAGGAGGAAGCGCGTGCAACAACAAACTTGAGACAACAGCAACTGGTTGAGGTATTAGGCGAATCTGTACCTACAAGTGAAGGAGGCCCGAAGGCAGTGCCTCCTGGAACCTCTGTTGCGACACGCTTTGAAGCGATTGATAGCTTTACACTGGGGACAGGAAGCGGAGCCACGCCACTGGACGGCCTGCTAACGAGGGTTACGGATCTTTACCGGGAGCTTAATCGGATCTTACTTGCTAGCAACAGCCAGCAAGATGCCTTGAGCTACATTCTTGGTGGAGGTAGTGACGCAGTTAAAACCTTGAAAGATGAAGCCCCCAACCTTCCTATGCCTTTACAGAGTTGGGTTCTGGAGATGTTACAGTTCTCCTCTCAAGTCACACTGAATAACGCGCAAAACGCCATCAATGCTGCTTGGAGTTCTGAAGTATTACCACTTTGCAGTACAGCTTTGCCAAACCGTTACCCTGTTGCTCAGGGCCAACAGGCTTCGGTCATGCTTGATGACTTTTCGACCCTTTTCAAACCTGGCGGAAAAATCGAAACATTCTTCAAAGCAAACTTAAAGTCATTTGTGAACACATCCTCAACGCCGTGGACATGGAGAGAGCCGGGTTCCACGAACAACCCAGCCTCCAAACAAGCTCTACAAGTATTTGAGAAGGCCGATACTATTCAAAATGCTTATTTTGGACAAGGCGGCGATCAACCTTCTGTTTCTTTTACGATGACACCAGTGGATCTCGACATTGGCTCAACCCGTGTTGCTCTTAACGTGGATGGCACCACAGTGAGCTACGCACATGGCCCCACTCGCCCTGTCGAACTGAATTGGCCTGGAACAGGGGTACCTTCTGCAAGTATTGCGTTCTTTCCCGCGATCGCAGGGAAGCCCAACTCGATCAATCTAAATGGTCCTTGGGCTCTCTTCCGACTGCTGGAAAAGGCGAGCGTGACAAAGACCAAGATCCCTGATCAATATAAAGTCAGGTTCACTCTTGAAAACCGCTTTGCCACCTTCAACCTCGTGGCCAACAGCGTGAACAACCCCTTCTCCGCAAAGTTGCTACAAAATTTCACCTGTCGAAGGAGTGTGGTACCTCAACTTTCGAAAGTGAATAATGCTCGGAAATACTAATGCAGCTGCGTGCCAACAATGGTGGTGTCTCCCGCTGAAGACCGCCTTTACCATGTAGCTCAATAATAAACAGAAGGATCACCAACGATCCCAAAGTGGAGTCCACCATGACTTTAACTCCGTCCCAGATTAAATGGCTTTCTTTAGCGCAAGGTGGCGTCGAAGAATTCGTTGCCAATAGCGGCGATGAAGAAAAAAAGACGGAAAAGATTACTGATATTTTGGCCAAGTTGGATGCGGATAAAGAAGTTATTCGCAAGGCACAAGACTTTCAAATCGAACTTGCTCGACACCCCGCTTTGCTCAAGCTAACGCATAAAAACAAGAAAATGCCCTGGATGAGCGGCGATATGCAGTCAGAAGTCGATTCCTACGCAGATGTGAAGGCTGATACGCCCCTTATCCCAGCTAAGGATGTCGACGCACTGCTCGCGGCCTTTGGCAAAATCCTGGAGCGCCAGGCTGAAATGCTTTCAGCTACAAAGACAGACGGCAAGACCCGACTGTTCACCGATGAAGACATAACACGTGAACTTTGGACACCTTTGATACGTGAGGGTATCATTCCTTCAAATATCGTTCCAGATAAGTACAGCCAATTTGCCCAAATGTTCAAAGGTTCCTCTGAGATCTATGAGGGGAAATTGGAGGAACATAGCGAAACGGCTTCCAAATACGAAAACACCTTAGAAGCCATCGGATTTGCACGGGATGTGGTTTCCTTGGCAGGAAGCCTGGGTAGCAATGCCCTTACGATCGCAAATTTTGACGACCAGACTCATTCTCGTGCGGAAAAGCGCGAGATTGCCGCCAAACGACAGGTCTTGAAAGGCAACCAGGACAAAATAACATCTGATCTGGCAACACAATTACAAATGAAACCTGGCGCGACAGATGGTGAGGTTCTCGACAAAGCAGCCGAGGTTGGCGGTTTTGAAGCTCAAATCACTCATTACCAAAATATCGAGGATGCGCAGATTAAACTTGTCGACAAGTTGGTGGGGCAAACCAAGCTATTTGAAGAAGAAAAGGCATTGCTCACGATGTCAACGTCCTTGCTGGATGCAGGACTTGCAACCACTGAGAAAGGCCTAAAGTTCTCTGAACGCGAGAAAAATATCAAGACAACACTCATCTTTGCCCAGGACGTTGCCGACACTGTGGCAACCCAGATGAAACTTGTACTTGAAGGCGCATCCAAAACCTACGAGCACGAACAACACCAGATCACAGATCAGGTTGAATTTGCGGGAACAGCAGACAAAGACACATTACAAGGCCTCTCATACGCCTCCGGAGCTATGAGTTTATTTATTGAATCCAACCAGGTGGCACGTAAGATCACACTGGCTGTGAAAGCGAAAACCAACAAGGAAAAAGAGAATGCGGTTTTACAGATCGCGGGTTCAATGGCAGATTCTCTTGCTGAACTTTTCTTCACAATGGGAGATGTGCAAGGGCATGTGGATACCGGTAAGAAGGATTCAAAACATACACGAGCAGATGAAAGCAAAGCCTACGCATATGGCAGCGTCGGTCCTGGCCCCGGCAATGAAGACGATCAGACAGAGCTTATTGGAGTTGCGATTAAGGCGTTCTTTGTCGCGAGCGTGAATGTGGGTGCCGCCGTTAAAGCGCTCAAAGAGCGGAACTACCTCTCCTTTACTGAATCCCTTATGCTGGGGATGGTGCAAGCAGCCTCCTCTGCAACCACAGGCCCATTGGCCGCAATGGCCAAACCTGAAATTGAGCTAAATACCGATGCGCAGAGAGCGCAGTTAGATAAGCTTACTCCCCAAGAACTTCTGGACAGCAAGCTCGAGCGCTCTGGCTGTAACTTTACACGTACAGAACGTGAAGCCTTTCTCGATGGTTTTGACGACCCAAGTTACTTACACACGATCACCAACAACATTCGCGAAATGCAGGATGCCTTTCGCGAAACGAAAAAGGACCCGCAAGTATCTGAGGAACTCACGAAACGCACCAACACAGCAATTCAGAACCTCGAAGCGAAAAAGTCGTGGGACGCACTAGCAGATTTTAAGAGGAAACAATCCAACCCCGCGGAACGTGATGCCTTTATGAAGGAGCTCGAAGCAGACGTTGATGCTGAAACAAAGGCATTGAAAGACCTGATCAAGGAAGCATCCCCCCCTCCCAACCCTGAGGATGCCGTCGCCCTGAGAAAGTCTTTGGCCGCGATCGATAAGCTCATCGCTGACATTAAGGCCTCTGAAATGAAGTACAAACTCATTGAGAAAGTGGCAAAAGGAGGCGTGCAGGTTCTAGTACGTGTTGTACCTGCGACCGGAATGGTTGAAGCGTGCCGTAAGTTAGCCTTTGACGCAATTGCGCTAGGGAAGAAGTCTGCCGAGGTTGAAAAATGGCGCAAAAATGTAAAAATGGCGCAGACTAGCAACTCCCCGTACTACCACGCCGCAAAGGAGCGTCATACACAGGCAGCTGTTCAGGTTAGTCAAAAGACAATCAACACATTCCTTTCAATCATCGGTGTGATATCAGAAACTGCTCGGATCGTAGATTCAACACAAGCAGCCACAGGTTTATCCGTTGCCAAGAACATGGCACAGGCGCTGTCTGACTTTGGGTACAAAACCTATGGCCGAGCGAAGGTTGTCTTTGGTTGGAGGAAGTACCTTGACGCCCGCAAAAACCCTGAGAACCGAAAAAAAGCAAGGGAAGCTATCGCGTGGAACTCGACACTTGCTAAGTGTGTCCTAGCCTATGGGATCGTTGAAGAGCGCGATCCGATAGCCCAACAAGTTGGGCGTAACTGCGGCCTGACGCCAGAGGTCCTTGTATCAAACAGCGATGTTTGCTCTGCTGTCGTTCGGTACTTTGAAACATTATATAGTGAAGATCCTGTCGTTCTGCGCCGCGTTCCCAAAGTGGCAAGTTGGCACCCGGGGACACCTGACCTCACCCTTAAAAGCTGGTTCAGTTTTAAGCGGGCAGCCTCTCAAAAGGCTTACCCGTTGATGTCAAAGGAGGACTGTAAAACACCCGCGATTGAGCAAGCGATGAAGGCGTTGCATACGTTATGCAATGGCGATCCATTTAACTACCCTTCAATACGAGATAGTTTGTTCTCAGAGGAGACGTGGCAAGACAAAATCGTTTCATATGCGACAGAGGCTAAACTACATCTGGAGGCGCTTGAGAAAGAATTTGCTGGCTACCGCCCACTCACCGCCGAACCGACCGACCCTAAGACCCAAGTTTGGAAGGCCGGCGTATTGCATGCTGAGATGAGGGAGGTTGCAGACTCGCTGCATGCACAGGCAACCTTGATCCTTCGAGAGGCGAAGTCTGACCTAAAAGCATACAGTTCATAAGAGTTAACACGTGAGCGAGCAGACTAACGGCTTATTCTCTTTGCTTGAATTTGCAAGGTATATGAAAAAAGCTGGCGCAGAGGCCAGCTTTTACAACTTTTATGGTCTCATAAAGAGCTTATGCAGCGGCCTCTGGGACCACTTTGAGTGCAAGACCACCCTGGGACGTTTCGCGGTATTTCGGACACATGTCTTTACCTGTCTCGTACATTGTCGCAATGACTTTATCGAGTGAGACACAAGGGTCAGAATTACGACGCATCGCCATGCGGGTTGCGTTGATCGCTTTTACAGATGCGATTGCATTTCGCTCAATACATGGGACCTGGACCTGACCCAGCACAGGGTCACAAGTAAGACCCAAATTGTGCTCCATGCCAATTTCAGCGGCGATACATACCTGTGAGGCGCTGGCACCCATCAACTCTGCAAGGCCAGCTGCGGCCATAGAGCAAGCAACACCCACTTCACCCTGACAACCAACTTCAGCGCCTGAGATGGAAGCGTTCGTTTTGTACAGAGCCCCAATGGCTCCTGCTGCAAGGAAAAACTTGGTGTAGTGTTCAGATTCAATGCGTTCAATAAACTTATCGTAGTACGCGAGAACGGCAGGAATAATACCCGCGGCTCCATTGGTTGGAGCTGTCACAACGCGACCACCTGCTGCGTTTTCCTCAGAGACAGCTAAGGCGAACATATTGATCCAGTCAACTGTTGCCATTGGGTCATTACTGTTGCGCTCGGTTGCTGTGAGCTGACGATGTAGGGCAGCGGCGCGGCGCGGAACCCGCAATGGGCCAGCCAGCAGGCCTTCTGTGTTGCATCCTCGTTCGATGCCGTCACGCATCACGTTCCAGACACGACCAAAGCTTTCGCGTAATTCTGTTTCACTGCGGTATGCTTTTTCATTTTCCATAACCAATGCAGAAATGCTCATGCCGTTTTTGCGGCAATGCGCGAGCATCTCAGCTGCATATTTGTAAGGATATGGAACAGATATTTCACTCGTAGAATCTTTGCCAAAATTCTCTTCATCAACGATAAAACCACCGCCAATGGAGTAATAGGTTTTGGAGAGGATATTCTCTCCACCCGCAAACGCATGAATGGACATGCCGTTTTCATGCAGTTCCAGCGCTGGGCGGTGGAATGTGATTGCGTCATTGGGAAAATCAACAACATGGCAGTGCATCCCTACTGGGAGACGTCCGGTCTGTTCTACCCTCTGGATAAATTCCGGAATACTATCGATATCGACAGTTTCCGGGCTGTTACCGCCAAGGCCCATGATGATTGCAGTGTCCGTATGGTGCCCTTTACCTGTCAAAGATAACGAACCGTAAACGTCGACCGTAATACGTGTTACATCACGTAGCTTATCCATTGCCCGGAGGTTATCAATGAACTGTTTTGCCGCTTTCATAGGACCAACAGTATGAGAACTAGAGGGGCCTACACCGATTTTGAAGATATCAAAAACACTGAACATAACATGAACCTTAGTGGGATAAGAAAACCGGTGCCCCGGGGGACACCGGCTTGTTTTTTGGTTAGACCTTCTTAGATGAGGTCCTTAACGATCGCGGAGATCGCGATGATGCCCATAACGGTGATGAAGATGTTAGACAGCGCGCCGTCGTATTTCTTCATGCTAGGGACTTTTTTGATTGCGAACATTGGCATCAGGAACAGGATTGCAGCGATGAACGGTGCACCCAGGCCTTCAATCATGCCAAGTACGGATGGGTTGATGATTGCAACACCCCAGACGGAGAAGAAGAAGAATGCAACAAGCAGTGTGTTGAATTTCTTTTCGCCCATGCTTTCGACAGCTTTTGGAGCGGACTTCTTAGCGATGCCAGCAAGACCTTCTTTTGCACCAAGGTAGTGACCAAAGAAGGAGGAGAAGATTGCAAGGAACGCAACCAGTGGACCCATGAAGGAGATCAGTGGGCTGTCAAACACGTTTGCAAGGTAAGACAGAACTGGCAGGTTTTGCTGTTTAGCTTCCATCAGCTGTTCTGGGGTCAGTGCAAGAACGCAGCTGAATACGAAGAACATAACGAAGCCAAGAAGCATCACAGATGCGCGCTTCAGGATGATATCGGATTTTGCAACCGCATTATCGCCATGTGCTTCACGCTGAGCCAAAGCCATGGAGGATACGGCTGGGCTGTGGTTGAAGGAGAAGATAAGCATTGGAATGGTGAGGTACACCACTGTCAGTAAAGTTCCGGTTTCTGGAATACTATCGAAGCTCATTGCTTCAAAAGACCAGGAAGGGATGAGGTATACTGACATACCAAACAGGATGAATACCAGCGGGTACACCAGAAGTTCTGTTGCGACGAGCATCAGACGGCGGCCCAGGATCATCACGCCCATCATCATTGCAACGAGCACGCCTGAGAGCAACCAACGAGGGACTGCCGGCATTGCCAACTGATTGACGATAAAGCTGTCGATGGTGTTGGTAATCGCGTTACCATAGATCAATACGATTGGATAAATCGCAAAGAAATAGAAGAATGTAATCAGCAAGCCTGCTGTTTTACCAAAATGCTCTTCAACCACGTCGGTGATGTCTGCATCTTTGCGCTTGGAGGAAAGCACAAAACGAGCAAGTGCGCGGTGAGAGAAGTAGGTCATAGGACCAACGAGTGCTGCGATCAGGATCAGCGGCCAGAAGCCTTCAAGGCCTGCGCGGATCGGCAGAAACAGAACACCAGCACCTACGGCAGTGCCGAACATAGACAAAGACCAAGTAAGGTCTTGCTTGGTAAACTTTACCGATTCTTTTGGGGCGACTTCAACTTCGGTCGCTTGTATGCTTGACATTTTCTTATTTCCCCATGTGCCACTCATGTGCCCTAGGAGAATTTCCCAACCTCACTAGGACCGGGAACTGATATACTTATGTTAAAATTTAAAGACTATACGTTTAAATACACAACGAGCGCGCCATATTAACGCAGAGATATGATATGCGACTTCCGTTTAATATCTTGAGACCCATATGACCCTGCAACAATCCGCCGCGGTTTGGTAAATAGTTAAACTTAAACGCTTTTGTATCAGTAGGAGCAACAATCACGTTTAAGTAAGGACACTATCTCAAAAAGACATATATGCGGATTCTCCAATATTCAAAGTCAAGCTATTGCAACACAAGGGCATATCTCGAATTTGCCACATTTCAAATTATGGCTGTACTTTTTGACGAGCACTATTGCATCCTGATGTATGCCAAAACCAAACAAAAACATTTCGCTCTTGAAGACGACAATATGCCTCGCCCGTGCACGTTTTGAAAGCCTGACGAAGACCTCTGATTTTACGAAATTACACAAATGCATACATTTAATAATATCAGAGGAAAATTCACAATTACTTTGATGTTTCCTTTTGAATTCAACCAGAGGGTCAAAATTTAATCTCTTACACCTGCTACTCAGAGGTGATTCATAGCGCGAAGCAAGACAGCTGGCTTCCAGATGAACTGAGAGATCACCTGTAAGCCTTTGATGGATTAGCGTCAGGACGTGGGTTTCGACTTTTCTTCATCAATCCATAGAAGGCTATCGCTTGGATAGGTAAAGCCGGTTTCATTTGCCAGTTGTTTTAGAAACCCAATCATGAAATCAGTGCGCTCTCGTGCAACTTCACGCCCTTCCTTTGTTTGCATCGTTTTGTGAAGTTGCAGCAACTTCAATGCAAAGTGGTCGACGCCAAATGCTTTATCATTCAGCTCGCGATTGCAGGCGAAAAGGTCACCGCCATCAAAGAGATTAGAATCCATAACTTTGGCGATATAAAATGTACGCGCGATACCAATCGCGCCCAAAGACTCCAACCGGTCTGCATCCTGCAAAATTTTGGCTTCAATAGACTGTGGCTCAATTTCAGCAGAAAAACTATGCGCCTCAATAGCATGTTGTATCTGCTTAATTTTATCTTCAGAGACTCCCAATTCGGTTAGGATTGGAACAGCAGCTTCAGCAGAAAGCCGTGATGCTTTGGATCGATCAGGAGAATTCTTAGGAACATTGACCAGATCGTGCATGTAGGCTGAAGCAATCAACACCTCCTCATCCCCCTCTCCGCGACGCCTCGCAATCTCACAAGCAGCAAGCTTGACACGGCGGGCATGAAACAAATCATGACTGGCATCTGCGCTCTGATCGTGGGCTATCAGAGCATCTTCCAGGTTCTTTTCAAACTCAATCATGGGAACTCACTTCAAACAAAACGAAAAGCTATTCTAGGGCAGGCAGTTAAGCTTTACGAGCCTAAACTACGTCAGCCGAGGCGTTGTCGCCCAAGGCAGAATTTGTTGCTGAATATGCAGCAGGCTTACAAAAAATCTCTCAATCTGCCAAAAGAATGAATGCACTAGCTTTCGCGTATCGCCGTGTGCCAATCCTATTGTAGGCCAACACTGTTCTTGGCTCCTTCTACAAGGCCTTAACCTAAGAAAAAAATGGAGATATTTGGAACAAACGTGACGAGCAGTAACACCAAGAGCATAAGCAGCACAAAGGGAATGACAGACCTGGCGACCGTCCAGAAGCTCTCCTTAAATGTCTGCGAAGCTACCAGAAGGTTTATGCCAACTGGGGGTGTCAGAAGCCCAATTTCAAGATTGATGACCATGATAACACCCATGTGCACCGGATCGATGCCGTAAGCTGATGCAACGGGTAATAAGAGGGGAGCCATAATCAACAGAGCAGATATGATTCCCATAAAGAAACCAACCAGCAGCAAAAGCAGGTTAAGCGTAAGCAAAAACATCCACTTTTGTTCCACCTGAGACGATATCCAATCTGCAAAATAGCTTGGGACTTGCTCCGTGGTCATGACCATATTCAAGGTCGCAGCTATAGCGAGAATCGGTAGTAGGCCACCAAGGAGTTGGCTGGTATGCACGACAGCCTGAAACAACTGAGAAAGACTCAGTTCTCTATAAATACAGCACTCAACAATCAGGGCGTAACAAAGAGCAACGGCTGCACTTTCAGTTGCAGTGAAGTAGCCAGAGAAGATGCCACCAAGCAAGATAACCGGCATCATTAAGGACCAGCTTCCCTTTGATATAGCCTTTCGCGTCGCAACAAAGTCAAAGGGCTCACTTGGTAAATTCCTATTTGACCATGCAGCGTAGGCAGTCAGCAAAAAAGTCAACAATAGCCCTGGAATTACTGCTGCCAGAAACATATCGGTAATGGATGTGTCCGTGACTAATCCATAAATGATCATCGGAATACTGGGAGGGATAATTACGCCCAAAGTACCTGCACTTGTGAGAGCCCCAAGCGAGTAGCTTGTTGCGTATCCCTGCTCTCTTAATGCCGGGTACAAAACCGATCCCACTGCCAGTAAGGTAACTATGGACGAACCCGAAAATGCTGCAAAAAAGGCGCAGGACAATACAGCTGCAACTCCGAACCCTCCAGCAATACTTCCAGTCAGTTCTTTTAGGACCCGCACAAGGCGCTCTGCTATTGCACCTCGGCTCATTATACACCCGCATAATAGGAAAACAGGAATGGAGAGGAGGACTTCGCGGTCTAACGCCGCCCAAAAGTCCTCCGCCATGAAGACCAGCTCTCCGTCGCTGTACATCAGCTGCACAGCTCCGCCAAGCACCATAAGAATAACAATCAGGTTTAGCCGCAGCACGAGCATGACCAGGATTGCTAAAGTAAGCAAAACTGCTCCGGTCATTCCAAATCCAAGTCCGTTGGTTTGATTGAGGGTGAGAACGCAAATAACAAATGCCGAAGAGCATTGGAACAAAAGGCATAAGGTAAGATGAGCTGAAACCACCAGAGCTTCCAATCTAAGACCGGAACCAAGAACCCAATTTCATAAGAGGAGCGCACCAGCTCGAACGCAATGTAAGCGGCGAGCAAAAACAACAGCCCGCTGAAAATATCCCCGAGTCGTTGCAAACGTTTTTGCCAAAAATAAGAAAACAAATTGTCTGCAAATTTGGGGCGGAAGTGAGTTCCAGACGTGGTTGCAAGACCCATGCCCAGCATACCTGCAAAAATTGCAGCAAACAGAGCGACTTTGCCCGCATGAATAAGCGATGTACCAAAGAATTGCCGTGCCGTGATATCAGCTAGCAGCGCTAATAAGGCGACGACGTAAGCAAGCGTTGCAAGGGCTGCTTCAAATCGAAATAGCAGTTTCAAAAATCTCTTTGTCAAACTCAACATGGCCTTTTAAATCGCCCAAGGCCCAAATGCGGGACCATCGCAGCTTAGTGAGAACAAGCTCTTTGTGCTTCAACGATTTTCGGCCAAGTTCTAGCTGATTCCCCGCCAATTGAATTTATGAGCTCGTTGCGTGACGGAAGCACAGCAGATTTCCACTTAGCTCGTTGAGCTGGCGTCAACCTATGGACCTCCCCGCCTGTTTCCTCATAGCTGACAATCATCTCCTCGGTCATTTCACGCACCTCCTTGCGTAAATTCTGCAAGGGAACAAGTGAGCTTTCTATGCTGTCTCTTTCATCTTCACTAAGTTTGTTCCACGTGCGCATGCTCATTACAAACACACCTGACTGATGAAGGTGTGATGAGAGTGTTAAATGAGGCGCAAGTTTAGTCATCCCGGTCGCGATATAGGTCATAGCTGCCAACGTGCCCCCATCGACCATTCCGGTCTGGAGCGCGGATGCTGTTTCACTCAGGGGGAGAACCACTCCATTTGCTCCCATCCCCTTCCAGAAATTGATAGAGTATTTGGCCGGAGCTGCCCTCATTGCTACCCCTTGCACGTCGCTTGGAGATATCAGAGGCTTTTTCCCAAACGTATGAATCCAACCAAGTTCATTCCATTGAAGCAGTTTTAGCCCCTTTTCCTCTAAGAGCGGTTCAAATACTGGGGCCAAATACTTATCCATCGCGCAATCAACCTGCTCATAACTCTCCCAGAGAAAAGGAGTACCCATGAGCGCCATTTCAGGCACCACCGTCGAGAACGCAGTCATTGATGTGCCGAGCAAATCAATGCGGCCTCGAATGGTTTTTTGCAACATAACATGCTCAGAGCCGAGTTGACCTGCATGAAACTGCTTCACCTTGATCGCCCCATCCGTTTTAATTGCAACTTGTTGCGCGATTGAATCCATGTGGTCAATCCATGGTGTTCCCATGGGCGCACTCGTCGCCAATTTGAGCTCTGTCACTGCCTTGGCGTCGCCCGTAAAACTCAATAAAGAAAGCGCGACACCCAGCGAAAAGATATGCAAATTCATCGTCCACCCCACTCCCCAAATCACTCTCGCATTCGTCCAATATCCCTAGCCCAAAACCAATAGTTGATATAGGTTGACAGTAATATTGACAATTTTAAACCTTAAGTCATCGCCTAGTTTGAGAGTGACATGAAATCTTATAAGCCAAAACAGAAACGAGGCTATGAGGCGGAGCAGAATTTTCTGCAAGCTGCAAAAACAATTTTTGCTAGAGAGGGCGTATCCCGCGCGCGCGTCTCTGATATCGTTCAGTTGGCAGGCTCCTCAACCGGAAATTTCTACTTTCGCTTCAAAAATAAAGAAATGTTATTTGAGCGGTTGTTTGAAATTTTTGAAGAGTACGTCGCAAAAATCGTGAAAGAAATTTATGACCCGACCAAATCACTTGAGGGAATCATCTATTTCACAACAGCACTAAACCATAGGATACTTATAGAAAATGTAGGGCTTTATCGCGCTGCTCATGAAATTTCGACTAAGAAGCCAGAAACCTGGACCCGGTTTCAAGCGCTCTCCAAGACAACAGCAGATCACATTATTACACTTTGCGCGCCCTACAAGGCGCAAATTCCATTTGATGACTGGGAGGTGCAAGTGCGTAAGGCCATCTTGCTGATTAGTGGTTTTATTGCCAACCAAGCTATACGAAACGCAGGCCCTGCTCACTTTGGATCTCAGGACTTGGTTGATATGCTCTTTATGGCAGCTATGGGCGTACTTGGCCTTGCCCCGCCTAAAGACTTTGGAGCAACAAAACTCAAGATCCATCAGACTTTAGAAGATGAACGTTTTTCCTAAAGCATAAGGTTTTGAAATATAGTAATATACTAGGAAAGGCCCTAAACGGGACGGAATTAATTTGGGGGGAATAATGTCTGATACACTTCGTGCTCCAGCATGGACGCCTACTGTATTTACCAAGCCAATCGACACGAATGCCTACAGATCTGTTATCGATATATTTGAGGAGGCAAATAGTCGTTTTTCAGATCATGTTGCATTCACCAACTCTGGACAATCGCTCACCTTCAAAGAGGTTGATGAAAAGTCCCAAGCAGTTGCTGCCTACCTACAAAACGAGCTGGGCCTGAAAAAAGGTGACCGTGTCGCCATTATGCTACCGAACATACTAGCTTTTCCCGTCGTCATGTTTGGTATTTTGCGTGCTGGTTTGGTTCAAGTCAACGTCAACCCGTTATATACGCCGCGCGAGCTTAAGCATCAGCTCAACGATGCTGATACGAACACCATTTTTGTGTTTTCCGGCTCAAGCGCTACGCTCGCTGAGATCATTGAAGACACACCAGTTAAAAACGTTGTTATCGCCAATGTAGGTGATGCTTCTGGTGCAAACCTCCCCTCGCCACCAGCCCACGAAATGTTTACTGATCGCTCAACTGTCAACGATATTATCTCAGTTGGTGAGCGCCTCGACTTTGAAGCACCGGTCGTCTCCCCGACCGATCTGATCTTCCTGCAGTACACGGGTGGAACGACGGGCCTTTCAAAGGGGGCAGCGCTGAGCCATGGCAATCTTGTTGCAAACATAATGCAATTTGATGCAGCCACCGATGGCTTTATGACTGCTGGCGAAGAAATCGTTATCACGGCATTACCGCTTTACCACATCTTTGCGCTTATGGTGAATTGCCTGTCCTTCTATTGGCTTGGCTCTCGTAACGTGCTCATAACAAATCCTCGCGATATGCTTGGCTTTGTCGCTGAGCTGAAGAACTGGAAACTCAGCGTTATTACCGGGGTAAACACTCTCTTTAACGGGCTTTTGCATACACCTGGTTTTGATGAAGTGGACTTCAGCAATTACCAGTTCGCCATGGGCGGTGGCTCTGCTATTCAGCGCGCAATCTCGGACAAATGGAAGCTCGTGACAGGTCATCATATCATTGAAGGTTACGGCTTGAGTGAGACGTCTCCAATCTTGTCAGTGAACCCGTTCGACAGTACCGAATTCACCGAGACTGTTGGTCAATCTATGCCAATGACAGAAATCAAGTTGTTGGACAGCGATGATCAGGAAGTTCCACTTGGTCAGCCTGGTGAACTTTGCGCACGCGGTCCGCAGATCATGCAGGGGTACTGGCGCAAACCAGAAGCAACCTCAGCTGTGATGACACAAGATGGTTTCTTCCGCACTGGTGACATCGCGATCATGGACAGGCGTAACAACTTCAAGATTGTTGATCGCAAGAAAGACATGGTGCTTGTCTCCGGCTTTAACGTGTATCCCGCTGAAGTTGAGGCTGTCATCGCCGAGATACCAGGAGTCGTTGAGGTTGCCGTTGCCGGAGCCAGTGATGAACGTACGGGTGAAGCAGTGAAAGCGTTTGTCGTGCGCAGCAATGACAGTGTCACCCCTCAATCAGTTCAAGAATACTGCCACGATGCATTAGCTGCTTATAAAGTGCCAAAACAGGTTGAGTTTTTGGAGGAACTTCCAAAGTCAACGGTAGGTAAAATTCTACGTCGGGAACTGCGTGACAGGTAGTGCATTTTTTTGTGTAAAGCGAAAGCCGCAGTTTTATAGCTGCGGCTTTTCTATGTTGAAACTTACACGCCTTCGACGATGATGATGTTGGCAATACCCGCATTTTCGCGATGCTTCTTAGCGCTCTGATATTCCTCGCTGTTGTAGCAAGCCATAGCAGATTCCATATCTTCGAATTCGATGACCACATTGCGCGCATGACTGTCGCCTTCAAGGCTTTCGTACCTGCCACCACGCGCCAGGACATTGGCATTGTACTTTTTGAAAGCTGCTGAAGCCCCGTATGCGTAAGGCTTATATGCTTCTGGGTTGGTTACAGTCACATGTGCGATCCAATAGGCTTTTGGCATTTGTTCCCTTTCGTCCTTAAATAAAAAGCGGCGGTTGTTCTGCCGCCGCTTTCGATCTCTTCTCGAAATTGTCCTAGACCTATTTGTTGAGGATTTTCGCTAGGATCAGGTAAGCGACGCCTGAGACGAACAATCCAACAAACCAAGCGTAGGTGTAGATCATCGCAAAGAACGGAGATGCCGCTTCTGAGAGGCCCACGCCAGCAAGGAAGCCAGGAAGGTTTGGCAAAATTCCGATTACCAATGCCAGCACGCCAGCCCAGTTCCAGCCACCAGAGCCGGAATAGATGCCGTTGTGCTTGAACAGGTCTTCAACGTTCAACTTGGTTTTACGCAGAATATAATAATCAGCCAGCATGATACCTGCGATTGGGCCCAATAGTGCAGAGTATGCAATCAACCAGCCCACGATGTGGTTGACCAGCACCCATGGAAACATCACAAGACCGATGGCCGCTGTAATGTAACCGCCAGTGCGTAAGTTGATGGACTTTGGTGCAAGGTTGGAGAACCCGTGCGCCGGAGCAACAACATTTGCAGCCAAGTTTGTGGTCAAAGTCGCGACAATTAGCGCGAACAAAGCGATAATGATACTCGTACCGCCCATTTTTTCTGCCAGTACGATTGGGTCCCAGATTGCCTCACCAAAGATCACAACCGTTGCGGATGTAACAGCAGAAGCGATGAACGCAAACAGCGCCATTGGAATTGGAAGGCCAATGGCCTGTCCCATAAACTGATCTTTCTGGCTTTTCGCATAGCGCGTGAAGTCAGGAATGTTGAGCGCAAGTGTCGCCCAAAAACCCACCATACCTGTGAGGCTTGGCCAGAAGACAGACCAGAACTGCCCTTCTTTGGGCTGACCTTCCGCAAATTGGCTTGGCGTGGATAGCATTGCGCCAAAACCACCTGCATTTACATATGCCCATGCCAGCAAGGCCAGGCCCATTGCGAGCAAGAATGGGGCTGCATAAGTTTCCAGCCAGCGGATGGATTCCGTTCCGTTTTTGATGAAGTAAAGATGCAGAGCCCAAAATGCGATGAAACAAGCAAACTGACCAGCGTTAATACCAAGGATCGGTAGTGGATCACCAGCAATTGCTCCGCTCATGAGCGTATTTAAGATCACATAAATCGCGGAGCCGCCAACCCAGGTCTGGATGCCGAACCACCCACAAGCTACGATACCACGGGCTACGGCTGGCAGTTTTGCCCCAGCAGGGCCAAAGGATGAGCGCAGCAAAACCGGAAATGGAATGCCGTATTTTGTCCCTGCATGCCCGATAAGTACCATTGGAACAAGGACGATGGCGTTGGCAAGCAGAATAGTCATTACTGCCTGGTCCCAGCTCATGCCCGCACCAATCAAGTAGGATGCAAGCAAGTAAGTCGGGATACAAACGACCATGCCCACCCAAAGTGCAGAAATGGAAACCCAGTTCCATGTTCGCGCAATTGGTGCCGTTGGCAACTGGTCTTCATTATACAGGTCGGCATCAATGCCGACCAGTTCTTGATGGATAATACCAAACTCGTCGGGCACCACTGAACCAGCGGAGCCGACTGCTGAACTTGACATAAGATAATTCCCCCTCACCTTACACGCAGCGGAACCCCTCTTGATTTCCCCGCTACTTTTAAAATAAAGCTCACGTACCCCACGTGAGCTTTGAACTTTGCCGTCAGGCTAAACGCCTGCTGGCATTAAGTCGGGTCGACGCTCAACTTTACGCGGCGCAGTAATCTCTTTCCACTTCGACAATGCAGCGTTGACCGGAGCATTTGGCTCTCGTCCAACAAATTCACCATGACCTGGTTCAACCTTAATTGTGCTTTCCTCAATCGCGACTTTGCCGCGTGTGAGTGTAAAGCGTGGCAAACCGATCACTTCCTTGCCTTCAAAAACATTATATTCAACGCAAGACTGTTGTCGTGAGGCCGATATCGTCTTGGAGCGGTTTGGGTCCCAAACAACAATATCTGCATCCGCACCTTCAAGGATCGCGCCTTTTTTGGGATAGATATTGAGGATCTTAGCAATATTTGTAGACGTGACAGCCACGAACTCGTTCATCGTCAAGCGACCTGTACGAACACCAGTTGTCCATAACATTGGCATACGGTCTTCCAAACCACCTGTGCCATTGGGAATCCGTGTAAAATCACCTACGCCAAAACGCTTTTGCTCAATCGTAAAAGCACAATGGTCGGTTGCTACCACCTGTAAAGAACCAGACTGGAGGCCAGCCCAAAGGCTATCCTGGTGTTGTTTATTACGAAACGGTGGTGACATGACACGTTGTGCTGCATGATCCCAGTTCGGATTTGAGTACTCGCTATCGTCCAGTGTCAAATGCTGGATCAAAGGTTCACCATAGACACGCATGCCCTTTTGACGGGCGCGGCGGATTGCTTCATGGGCCTGTTCACAGCTTGTATGCACGATGTAGAGTGGCACTCCTGCCATATCTGCGATCATAATCGCACGGTTTGCTGCCTCACCTTCCACCTCTGGCGGACGAGAATAGGCATGCGCTTCGGGCCCGTTATTGCCTTCTGACAACAGCTTTTGTTGCATTGTAGCGACAATATCGCCGTTCTCTGCATGAACAAGTGGCATTGCACCAAGGGCTGCACACCGCTGGAAGGATGCAAACATCTCGTCATCATCCACCATTAACGCGCCTTTGTAGGCCATGAAGTGCTTAAAGGTATTGATACCGCGATCAACCACTTCTTGCATTTCGTTGAAGACCTGCTCACTCCACCATGTGACTGCCATATGGTAGGAGTAATCTGCGCAAGCTGCACCGGACTTTTGTTGCCAAATGGCAAGGGCTTCCATCATGGACTGACCGGGCTCAGGTAGGCAGAAATCAACCACCATGGTTGTTCCGCCAGCCAGACCAGCTCTTGTGCCAATTTCAAAGTTATCTGCTGAATGCGTCCCCATGAACGGCATTTCCAGATGTACATGGGGATCGATCCCGCCCGGCATCACGTAGCATTCGGAGGCATCAAGTGTTTCATCACCGGAAAGGTTCTCACCAATCTCGATGATTTTATCGCCATCAACGAGTATATCGGATTTGTACGTTCTGTCGGCAGTTACAATAGTACCGCCTTTAATCACTGTGGTCATACTCTTGGTCTTTCAACTGAAATAGATCAATGATCGCAGGTAGTTATTCTGCCGGCTCTGATGCGTCCTGTACGATTCCAGCATATTCAAGCACTGCGTGAAATAAGACATCAGCTCCTGCTGTTGCCCAGGTTTGAAAGATCTCTTCATCTTCATTGTGGCTGAGCCCATCAACACATGGGCACATGATCATTGCTGTTGGCGCGACACGGTTGATCCAACACGCATCATGGCCTGCGCCTGAAATGATGTTACGGTGCGAATAGCTCAAGCGCTCTGCTGCTGCGCGAACCGCTGAGACACAGCCTTCATCAAAGGTAACTGGGTCAAAATGGCCAACGGCTTCAATCTCAATTTCAAGGCCAAGCTCGGCAGCAATGTCCGGGGCTTGTGCTTCCAACTTCGCTTTCATTCCATCCAAAACATCTTGATGCGGGGATCGGAAATCGATGGTGAAAATGGTTTTGCCAGGAATCACATTGCGGCTATTGGGATAAACATCACAGTGACCGATCGCGCCCACCGCTTCTGGTTGATTTTCCATCGCAATCTGGTGAACAAGTTCGGTAATACGGGCCATACCAAGGCCTGCGTTTTTTCGCATGGGCATTGGTGTTGAGCCAGTGTGACTGTCTTTTCCTGTGAGGGTCACCTGAAGCCACCAGAGCCCCTGTCCGTGTGTGACGACGCCAATGTCTTTCTCATCAATTTCGAGGATTGGCCCCTGCTCTATGTGCAACTCAAACATCGCATGTAGTTTGCGCGCTCCAACAGGTTCATCCCCTACGTAGCCGATACGCTTCAGCTCATCGCCAAACTTTTTGCCATCCGCATCTTCACGTTCATAGGCCCACTCCTGCGTGTGCATGCCCGCAAAAACGCCAGAGGACAGCATAGCTGGCGCAAACCGCGTACCTTCTTCATTTGTCCAGTTTACAACCTCAATCGGACGCTTTGTTTTGATGCCACGCTCACGCATGGAGCGTACCACTTCCAATCCGGCTAATACGCCTAAAACGCCATCGAATTTGCCCCCAGTGGGCTGCGTATCAAGGTGAGAACCGATCATAATTGGATCTAGACTTGGATCTTCCCCTTCCAAACGTGCGAACATGTTGCCCATGCTATCAATATGCATGCTCATGCCTTCTGCCTCACACCATTTGGTAAAGAGCCTGCGACCCTCAGCATCCTCATCTGTGAGCGTTTGCCTGTTATTGCCACCACGAACGCCGGGTCCGATTTGAGCCATTTCCATTAGACTTCGCCACAGTCTATCACCATTAACACGATGATTTGAGCCAAGTTTACTCATAGGTCTCTCCGATAACGCATTCTCAACGTTGTGTTATTCGACTTCCCCGCCTTCTATTCTTTGCGGAAGACAACAGGGTTGCCAGTATTATTTAATCTCCCAAAGGAGCATAAAAAAATATATCGATGAGGGCTTTCACAGGATTCAAGCTGGCTCTCGTTCTTCGACATGCAAAACATGAAGCGATCATGCTCTTACAAGCTCCCAGAAAGTACATCAAAAATCCAAGAAGTCAGATTTCCCGTAGGGTTATTGATCCTGCCTGTAACAGATAGACATAATCTACAGAGACCTTTCAATCACGCAATAGAATAAGTCATCTTAAACCTTGGAAGCTCCCCTCCCAAAACTTGGCTTAAATTGGACCAAACAGTCAATTATCTGTCAACCCACCTTCCATATGGATCGATTTTAGCAGTCTCCTTCCCAAATTTGCCTTTCATTCCAACAAGTAAACGAGACAGGAGCTTCGTAATGGGTTCAAAATCGAGCACTTGAGCCAGATAAAACTCCACAGTTTCCTAATATTTATTGATGAGAATATTGAAGCCCACAGAATCAATTCACTATATTTGCATACAAATAAAATTTAGATTTTGGATAGCTGCATATTTTTGCAGACACGGTAAACTTTTACGCAATTTAGCTTTATCAAACCAAATACTGCAAAGCACTTTTACATAAGATATTGCAACATATAGCTTTTTGTTGCTGCGAAACGGTATCTATTTTGCATATTTTATTTGCAGTGCAGCATATTTATTCCGTTCAATAGATATTTCACGCTTGACTAACCGCGCATTGCAGATATTTTTTTGACCGAGAGGTAAAAAAATCATGCTGACAGCTGACCAAGCACGACACCTGGGAAACGCACGCGGTTCAGATCTTCGCGATTTGATGCAGCAAGCTGCAGCAGTAAAGCGCCAGTATTGGGGCGAGACTGTCACCTACTCCCGTAAAGTTTTTGTGCCATTGACCAATATGTGCCGTGACACCTGCACCTATTGCACGTTTGTAAAACACCCTAGTTCTCCCGAGGCTCATATCATGACGCCTTCGCAAGTCATGCAGACTGCCCGCTCCGGGGAGAAAACGGGTTGCAAAGAGCTGCTTTTTAGTTTGGGTGAAAAGCCAGAGCTACGGTATGAGCACGCAAAGAGCGCGCTGGCAGCACTTGGTTACGATACCATGATCGGTTATCTGGCCGATGTTTGCGAAATGGTATTGCAAGAGACCACGCTTCTTCCGCATGTGAATGCAGGCACGTTGAGCGATGATGAAATTGATCAACTGCGCCCTTATGCGGCCTCCATGGGCATGATGCTGGAAACCACTAGCAAACGCCTGATGAAGAAAGGCCAGCCACATTACGGTTGCCCAGACAAGTCCCCGCTTCAACGATTACGCACACTTGAACGCGCTGGCCAGAAGAAGGTTCCGTTCACAACAGGATTGCTGATCGGCATTGGCGAAACGTGGGGGGAGCGCATTGAAGCGCTTGAAGCCATCAATGCCAGCCACGCTCGGTACGGGCACATTCAGGAAGTCATCATCCAGAACTTTCAACGCAAACCAGGCATCAGCATGGAAAACTCTCCTGAGCCGTCACTGACTGACATGCTACGCACGCTGGCCGTTGCACGCCTTATACTCTCGCCAGATATCAGCCTCCAGGCACCACCCAACCTGAATGAGCGGCACATCGAGTACCTGAACGCGGGTATCAATGATTGGGGCGGTATATCTCCTGTCACCATTGATTTCATTAATCCGCAGCATCGCTGGCCGGTGATCGAGGAATTAGCGAAATCGACGCAGTTGGCTGGTCAGAATCTAGAGGAAAGACTGACTGTCTATCCAAGCTATTTAACTGAGAAGACCGAGTTTATTAATCCGGATGTTCTCTCCAAGTCACAAGGACTTTGGGAAAAAATTGGAACTTCTACGGCGCGTCACATAGGAGGTGTTCTATGACTTTATATCGGTTCCCTGATACAGCGCACGATACGCTTTCCTCACAAAATCTCAGCCCTTTTATCCGTGATATTTTGAGCAAGGCGTTGACCGGCATCGAAGTGTCTCAGGCCGAAGGTGAAGTCTTGTTTCGTGCACAAGCGAATGACTTCCAGGCAATTGCCGATGTGGCAGATATTCTTCGACAACGCACCTGTGGTAATCGCGTGGGGTTTGTCATCAATCGGAATATCAATTTCACCAATGTTTGTTACATGGGCTGCACGTTCTGCGGCTTTGCCAAACGAAGCGAAGACCCCGCAGCAGAGTGGCTTATCCCGGAACAGATAGTCGTTCGCGCTCGCGAAGCATGGAACCGCGGCGCAACTGAAGTATGCATTCAAGGTGGATTGCATCCCAAAATGTCTGGGACTTATTACCGTGAGATTGTTCTTGCTATCAAAGAAGCACTCCCAGACATGCATATTCATGCATTTTCACCATTTGAGGTTTGGTATGGCGCTTCGAAGACCAAACAGAGCTATGTGGACTTTCTTCAAGACCTAAAAGATTGTGGCCTTGGATCTATGCCGGGGACGGCAGCTGAAATTTTGGATACAGATATTCGCCGCCAGCTGACCCGCAATAAGCTCAGCACCGAGAAGTGGGTTGAAATTATCAAGGCAGCTCATCATGTTGGTCTCCCAACTACAGCAACGATTATGTACGGTCATATTGATGGCCCCGAGCACTGGGCAGCTCACTTAAGTCTCCTTCGTGACATACAAAAGGAGACTGGCGGCTTTACTGAGCTGGTACCCTTGAGTTTCGTTCATTCAGAGAGCCCATTGTATACCCAAAACCCGGAGAGCGTACGCCCTGGACCAACCAATTTGGAAGTGCGTAAAATGCACGCCATTGCACGCATCATGCTGAATGGGTGGATCGATAACATTCAGGTGTCATGGACAAAACTGGGTGCGGAGTTTGCCCGCGAACTGCTGATGTGTGGTGTCAATGATTTAGGCGGCACGCTGATGAATGAAAGTATTTCCCGATCTGCAGGCGCTGCACATGGCCAGGAAATCACGGCCTATGAGATGTGCCAAGTCATCCAGAGCTCTGGAGAACAGCCAATACAGCGAAATAGCATTTACGGCGTGATTGACGACTTTTCAACGGGTCTCCCAGAGCAACAAGCGCCGTTGATTAAGCGCCAAAACTCTGAGCTTCTGGGTTTTCTTAGCGAGAACAAAAATGCTCCAGCACAGGCTCTGGAAGGCACTGGATGACAAACAAGGCCAAAGTAAAAGTCACGCTCATTGCTGGTGGCGTGGGCGGCGCCAAAATGGCGGAAGGTTTATATCACTTAGATAATGTTGCGCTGTCTATCATTGGCAACATTGCAGATGACGAAGCATTTCACGGCCTGTGGGTTTCACCAGATATCGACACACTCACCTATACGCTCTCGGATGTGATTGATCGTGACCAAGGCTGGGGGGTGGCAGATGAAAGTCATCGAACATTGGAGACCCTGTCCAAACTGGGTGATGATACATGGATGTCACTGGGAGATCGTGATTTTGGTCTTCACATTTGCCGTACACATCGGCGTGCCTGTGGTGATCGCCCCACGTTGATCGCCCGCGATATCGCCAAGAGTTTCGGTTTAACATGCGATATAGTTCTACCCACAGACGATACCGTCCAAACCCGAGTAAGGTCTGATCAGGGCTGGCTGAGTTTTCAGGAGTATTTCGTCAAAGAACGCTGCGCACCCGAGGTTCGGGAATTGCAATATGAAAATATTGAAAAAGCGCAAGTGACGAACGAAGCTCTTGAAGCACTTGGAACCGCTGACCTTATTGTGATCGCTCCCAGCAATCCATTAGTCAGTATTTTGCCGATCCTAAAGGTGCCCGGTGTTTTAGAGGCAATCAAAGCCTCCAGTGCACCGAAAATTGGTGTTTCACCAATCATCAATGGCGGCGTGGTGAAAGGGCCAGCCGATCGGATGCTGGCCTCCTTGGGTTATGACGCGACCGCCTTTGGAGTTGCGCAAATTTATGCAGGCTTTCTGGATGGCTTTGTGATCGATCACGCTGACGCGCAGCATGTGCCGGCAATGCGTGAACTTGGCCTGAACACCCACTTAGACACTATCCTTATGAAAACGCGCGAGGACAAAATACGTCTTGCTGAACAGCTACTCGGCTTATCTGGTGTATTGGACAGCATAGATTTAGTATCTGAGGGGGGAAACTGATGACGGAGAAACTCGTCAAAACCCTCATCGTGGTGCCCGTAAAGGACTTTGCTCTGGCAAAATCACGTTTAGGGCCACACTTGGACGCAGTTGAGCGTGCGAAGGTGGCAGAAAACCTGTTTGCACAAACTCTGTCTTTCTTACAAGAGGTCCAGCACCGTAATCGAATTGCCGTCGATGTTGCTGTGGTGACCAGCTCAGAAGAAATTGCTGAACGAGTCGGCACTGGTTTCGCCCACCTCATACGCGAGGCACAGGTGGCTGGGTTAAACTCAGCTTTAGCAACAGCAGCAGATTGGGCAAGCACCCACAACTACGAAACCCTTTGCGTTTTGCCTGCAGATATTGCAGCTCCTGATTTTGAGGAGTTTGAGCGCATCCTTAGTCTTGGAGGGAAACCACTCTCTCTTACGCTGTGTCCTTCTCACGATTATGGCACCAATGTCCTTGTCGTAACGCCGCCTAATGCGATCACATTCACGTATGGAAGTGCTTCATTCTTGAAGCATCAAAAACAGGCAGCCGAGCGCGGTCTTGAATGTATCATCGCCCCCTCCTCATCCTTTTCTAGAGATATCGACTATATGGAAGATTTGACGGTGGCTCAGCCGATGCTCCTTACAAAACTGTCTGAGCGGAGAGCTGTTTGATGCATTCAGTTTCACTCCACGCGATCCCCGATATTCCAGAAATCAAACCGGGAGATGAGCTCCCAAAAATCCTTGGCGATGCCATTGAGGCATGCGGACTATCTTTGAAGGACGGAGATGTCCTGACATCCGCTCATAAGATTTTCTCTAAGGCTGAGGGGCGTATCGTCAACCTGACAACCGTTACTCCCTCCCAAGATGCTAAGCGCTATGGGGAGGAGCTTAACAAAGACCCACGCAAGGTTGAGGTGATTTTGCAGGAGAGTCGCCGGGTGGTCCGTCATTTCAAACGGCCGACGCAACACGAAGGAACCATAATCTGCGAGCACAAGCTTGGTTTTATTTCTGCCAATGCTGCCGTGGATGAATCCAACAGTGGTCAGGACCAAACCCTGATTTTGCTCCCAGAGGACCCCGATACCAGTGCAAGGCATATGCAAGCCGCTTTGTCCAAGCGCTTCAACGTTCGCATTGGATTTGCAATCACCGATACATTTGGGCGGCCTTGGCGCTTAGGGCAGGTAAATGTGGCAGTGGGCCTTTCCGGCATTCCTGCCACCATCAAAGAACAGGGCAACACGGACGCGCATGGGCGGGTCTTAAACGTCACTGAGCCTGCATTTGCTGATGAGTTGGCTGCTGCGTCTGGTCTCGTCATTTCAAAAGCGGGGCAAACACCAGTTGTTCTGTTTCGTGGGTTGAGCTGGAATTTCACTGAGAGTTCAGCGCAGAACTTAATCAGATCCCAAAAGGAGGACATGTTCCGATGACATTAGCGATTATCGGAGGAACCGGGCCGCAGGGCCAGGGGCTCGCACTTAGGTTTGCCCGCGCTGGCATTCCGGTGGCCCTGGGTTCTCGTGATGCTGCCCGAGGCAAGGACATTGCAAAAGATCTTATGAGTAAACTCCCAAAAGCAGCTGCTCATATCGAAGGTATGGGCAATGAAGATGCCGTTACTGCTGCAACCGAATGCGTGATGCTCGCGGTGCCCTATGCAGCGCATAACGCTACGCTTGATGCTCTGAAGCCGCACCTTACTGGCAAAATCCTCATTGATATTGTGGTGCCACTTGCTCCAGGCGACCCGAAGACCGTCGAAATGCCACCAGAAGGCTCTGCCACGGAGGCTGCGCAGGCGTTGCTTGGGCCAGATATTCCGGTTGTAGGAGCGTTACATAACGTTTCTGCTACAACCTTGAACAACCTTGAGTGGGCAATCAACTGCGATATCCTTGTATGCGGAGACAGCCTTGAGGCACGTAAGGTGGTGATGGAGCTGGTCAACAAATTGGACGTGAAGACTTATAACAGCGGCAACGCCAAAGCCGCACGTTGCATAGAAGCTATTACTCCAATTCTTATTCGCCAGAACATTTCAAAAGCCGTGCCATTCACACATGCGGGCATTCGTATTTGGGCACCGGATCACTAATTACGTTACTTTAAGAAGTGGAGGAGAGAGACATGGACTTTGGTATTTGTTTTAAAGGGTTTGTAGAGCCTGACCGCGCACGCGCACTTGTCCGACAAGCTGAAAATGCAGGCTTTAAGTACTGCTGGTTTTATGACAGCCACATTTTATGGCGCGAAAGCTATGTAGCAATGGCGATGTGTATGGAGCACACAAAAACCATGCGATTTGGGCCGTGTGTGACCAACCCGAACACCAGGGACTGGTCTCATGCAGCCAGCTTGTTTGGATCACTTGCAAAGCAGTCTGGCGGCCGTTTTGACATTGGTCTGGGTCGCGGCGACAGCGCTGTACGTGTGATGGGCAAGAAACCTGCTCCGCTGAAGCGCCTAGAGGAATTCACCCATGTTGTAAAAACGCTGGTGCGCGGTGATGAAGCGCAATACGGTGAATGCCCTGAGCCCGTAAAATTTCCTTGGGCTGATGGCTACGAGCTTCCTGTATGGGTTGCTGCATACGGCCCCAAAGCCTTGAACTCTGCCGGGCGTGTAGGCGATGGACTAATATTGCAGATTGCTGAGCCAGCAATTTGTAAATGGCTGGGTAGCCAAGCGATTGCAGCCGGTGAGGAAGCAGGCCGCGACATGAGCAATTTCGGCATTATGGCTGCTGCGCCAGCACACACTGGCTCATTGGAAGAAGGAATTGAGAAGACCAAATGGTTCCCCGCTATGGTCGGCAACCACGTTGCAGATATCGTAGAAAAATACGGCTCAAATAGCGACCAGGTACCGGAAAGTCTGACATCTTACATCGAAAATCGTCGCGGCTACGATTACTCCAAGCATGGTCAAAGCGATAATCCCTTCTTAGATTTCATTACCGATGACATCGTTGAAAGCTTTGCTGTTCTGGGCCCACCAGAAAACCACATTAAAAAACTAAACAAGCTTAAGGATGCTGGCATTACCCAGTTCAACATTTACCTGGACAGTGGCGATGAAGAAAAAATTATTGCTGATTATGGTGAGAAGATCATCCCTGCGTTCACTACCGAGAACACAAGACTATCGGAACCTGTGAGCTAACATAGGCTGACCGGGCAGGTAAAAGCCCGGTCTACTTCTTGCAATGGGTGTCTTTTAGACAACGCATGCCAAGAGTGAGGAGCTCACATAACTACAGAAAAGCAATAGTTATCCGTGTCAGTTAGTTCATCACGACTTTTCTAACTGAGCTGAACTTGATATCAGCAACTTGTTTTCGTTAGTGCTCATGTGTTCAATCCCTCCGAGCTTTCGGTTTCGCCTCGGGGGTGTCGCAGTTTGGAAAAAATAATGGCTAAGGCTTCTGAGGCAAAAGGCAAAACACGCATTCAGATAGAGAAGACTGAGAAGATCCTCGCAGCAGCACTTGATGTTTTCTCAACCTACGGATTTCGTGGATCTACGATTGATCAGGTTGCACAGAAAGCCGGATTATCGAAGCCGAACCTCTTTTATTACTATGATAGCAAGGACGCTATACATGCCGAGCTGATCGAACGTTTGCTTTACATTTGGCTAGACCCGCTACATCAGCTCAACCCTGAAGGCGAACCTATCGAAGAAATTTGCTCCTATGTAAAACGTAAGCTTGAAATGGCACGAGATTACCCGCGGGAGAGTCGGTTATTTGCCAATGAAATTTTGCAGGGTGCGCCGCGTATTAACACTCTGATTGCTGGGCCATTAAAATCTCTGGTGGACGAGAAAACGACAGTGATTCAAAGCTGGATCGATGCAGACAGGATCGCTGAGACTGACCCATATCACTTGCTATTTTCAATTTGGTCGACCACACAACACTACGCAGATTTTGACAGTCAGGTCCAAACACTACTTCCAAGTGAGCGAATAAAAAATAGGTTCCAGGATGCAGCAGCCCATCTGGACCGTATGTTCCGAAAGAGTCTTTCTCCGCATTAAGCACAAGTGCTACAAGCGCGCTGCTGGTGTAATGATAGGCCCCTGCTCTGTTTTTACAATTTGCGCACTCACGCGGTAAACATCTTGCACGCGCTCTTGTGTCAAGACTTGCTCAGGCGTGCCGCAGGCGACCACTTTTCCATCTTTTAACATAACCAACGTGGTGCAGAGTCGGGCAGCATAGGTCCAGTCATGCAGGCTTACCAGCATAGAGGTGCCTTGTTCCCTTAGGTTTTGAAAAATCTCGCTCAGTTCGAGCTGATGTTCCGGGTCAAGACCAGCAGTGGGTTCATCTGCAACAATCAATGGCGTCTTTTGCATGAGCGCACGACCGAGAAGTGCTCTTGTTTTTTCGCCACCTGAAACCTGAAGGATCGATGACTTTCTGATCGTTTCTAGGCTCAGGCTTTTTATGATCTGCTTACGTTGCTCTTTGTATTTTGGGGTGCGTACAGAACCTCCAACTGCCTCGCAGCCCAGGGCGAGAACGCGTTCAACGGTTAGGTCCCATGCAACATCGCGCTCCTGCGCCACGTAAGCAACATGCCTGGAAAGTTGTTTTACCGAAATGCTTGAAAGAGGCTGTCGGCCATAGCTGATTTCTCCGCAAGAGGGGATCAAACCCACCAATGCCTTCATGAGCGTGGATTTACCTGAGCCGTTGGGACCAATTAGCCCAACAATCTCGCCCCTACCAATCTCCAGATTGATCGATGACAGCACCTGACGCTGGCCATAGTTGGCCGACACGTTGTTAAGTTGAAGTAACATCAGATCAATGCCCTGCGTTGTTTAAGAATTAGCCACAGGAAGAACGGCGCGCCCACAAGAGCGGTCAAAACACCAAGTTTCAAGTTGGATTGGGGGCCAAACAGCTTCACGGCGATGTCGGCCAGTGTTAATAAACATGCCCCAGCAAGGGCACTTGGAAGCAACAGGCGGGCTGGTTCATCGTCAACCATCTTTCGCAGCAGGTGCGGCACAATTAGTCCAATAAAACCGATAGTGCCTGTTACAGCAGTCACAGCTCCCACACTTGCTGCGGTTCCAGCAATTGCACAAAACCGAAGTGTTGGCAGTGAAACGCCCATTGTATGCGCAGTCTCCTCCCCCAATGACAACGCGTTCAGGCCTTTGCCTGTGACGAAAAGTAGGCCCCAGCCAACCATGATAAAGGGAGCAATAATGTACAGATGCTGCATAGAACGATCATTTAACGAACCCAACATCCAAAATACGATTTCCATAGCAGCGAAGGGATTGGGCGAGAGATTGAGAGCCAGCGACGTGAGTGCTGTCGCAATACTTGAGATAGCAACACCTGCCAGTATGAGCGTTAGTGTTTGCCCGCGCCCACCCGCCAGTAAAGGCAAAAGCGCCGCTGCAATACCTGCACTCGCCAATGCAAAGATGGGCAACGCAAACGGCATTGTGAGTGTTATGCCTGTATAGATAGCAATGACCGCGCCAAGACTTGCTGAGGAACTCACCCCAATTAAACCTGGCTCAGCCAGAGGGTTTCGCAAAAGACCTTGCAGAACAGCTCCAGACAGCCCCAGCGTGGCACCTGTGATCACGCCAAGCAGAGCACGGGGCACGCGAATTTCCCATAGCACTGTTGAAACTGGCGTATCTTGCGTAGACAACGCTGCATTTATCAGTTGCGGAAGCGACAAATCTGCTGCGCCAAGCATTAAGGAAGCCAAGAACAGCGTTGCTGTTATTATACTCAGCGCCCAGATAAGCACGGCATCTGACGTGTATTTCATTTGGGTTGCACCCCTAGTCGAGATGACTCTCTTGCAAGTTTTTCAATGGCTTGGGTCACAAACGGCAGACCGCAAATTGTGAATTTATCATCCACTTTGACGCGACCGTTATTTCCAAGTGTCCGCATCAAGGCGGGGTGAGCAAGGAGCTCAAAGGCCAAAGCCGGCTTGTCAGAAAACTGGCTACCCTCAACGAGCAATTGTGGATTTTCAAGGATCAGTATTTCAAGTGGAAGCTTGCTCGTCTTTTTCAAACCCAAATTGCTTGCAATGTTTTGCAAGCCAGCCGTTTCGATAAGTTCATTAACGAGACTGCCATCTCCAGCGGTGTACCCGTTGGCATAATAAACCCCTGCCCGCAATTTTTCGTCAGGTTGTCCTTGAACAAAATGTTGGATTGCAGTTTCAAACTGGCTGGCAATCTGTTCCGCCTTTTCTTCCCTGTCCAGAAGCTTACCGAGCCGGCGAAGTTCACTGGCAACACCAAAAAGTGTGCGTACGGGGGAGACCTGTACAACCTTGATACCAAGCCGGCGTAGCATTTGAACGGTTGTTTGATTGGTATAGGTGCCTGCAATCACCAAGTCGGGCTTCATCAGAAAGATTTCTTCCGCGCGCCCGTAGTTCACCTTAAAGTTAGAAGCCTTATCACTCATCACAGACAGATTAGGGTCGGACGCTAGCTTGGAAACTGAGAGTAACTGGTCTTCTTGCGCCAGCAACATAGCGAATTGATCGGTACAAAGGTTCATGGACACAACCCGCTTAGGCGCTGTGGTGTCATCCGGCTCTGCGCATGCTGGCAGCGAGCTGACACTAAGACATGCCAGCAGTACCGCCCCAATTCCCATTTTGACCGCGTTTTTCATGTTGTCCATTTAAGACCCGAGATTGTCTTTCAAAGCCAATGGTTGCCCCTTGTAGCTCCTATTGTTCTGAAAACAAACGCTCTTTATTTGCTGGATCCTACACTGATAGAGAAAAACACAGCACATTAGAAACTTGCACTCAAACCTGCGTAAACCGAAAGACCCGGTGTTTGATAGTTGTCGATACGCTCATAATCCTGATCAAGCAGATTTTCGCCGCGCACATAGAAGGTCAGGTTTTCATTGTGTTGGTAGGATGCTTTTACATTAACAAGCAGGAACGCATCTAGTTCACCTTCATCTTCAATGCCAGAAACATAACTGGCGTCAAGGTTTAGCGCCAGAACATCTATCGGCTTGTAGGCCATACCAAGGTTCACATCGTGCAACGGAACCCGTTCCAGACGCTTTCTATCTGGCCCAACCGCCCAAGTGTATGTGTACGCACCGTTGAAGCTCAAGTTTGCGGAGAAATCCCAGACCGCAGAAACTTCTGCGCCCTGACTACGGGATGTTCCCGCGATTTGCTCGTACTTATAGGTCGCGGGATCGTTGATGATGAGGTCATTCGTAAGGATATGAAAATAGCTAAAAGACAAGCTGACACGGTCATCAAATAGGTCCTGATCTATGCCGATATCATAACTTATGCTGGTCTCTGGCTCAAAATCAGGATTGCCAGAATAGCTGTCGTACAATTCATAGGATGATGGTGCCCGAAAGCCATTCCCAAGGCTGCTGCGAAATCGCATCCCCTCCGAAACCTGATAGGAGAGAGTTCCCCGTCCAGTTAAATAGCTACCGTAAGCATTGTGTTCATCCAACCGAACTGAACCACTTACGTTGAGTGCTTCAACAGGGTTCCAAAGGGCTTGCACAAAGCCGCCGGCAACATCAATGACCTGATCCTGACCTTTGACATTTTCACGGCTCCAATCTCCCCCAAAGTTGAGCCGGAAGCTCTCGCCCGCATCCCAGTCGTTTAAGAGTTCAAGCTTTATGCGGTTTCCTTTAGCCAAATAACCGCTGCTATAATCGCGGGTAAAATCAGAAAGCTGAACAGAGGCATCAGTTGTCATGCTCTCATCCAACCAGAGGTAGTTGGCTCCAACCTTTCCAAAGTGCTGCGTTACATCGACCTCTTTATTGGCTGCAGGATCATTTCCGCCGTCATATTCAGATGTACCCTCAACACTGCGGGCAGAGAAATAAAGGTTAAAACTCTCAGTGGCGTCGAACGACCCTTTGGCGGAGAGTGTCGTGTTTTCATAACCATCATCATCTGCAGGACGCCCATTTGGTGAAACCGCGCTGAAACCATCGGTTTGGAACCGCTGAATATTTACGGCAATATCTGCCATTTCAGCGGCAGCCTTGAAGCCATAGGATGCATTCACAGTCCCATAACTACCGGCCTCAAACATGCCGCTATGCTTTACCAGGCCAGGCTCTGCACTCTTTGTTATAATATTGATGACACCACCGACGGCCTGTCCTCCGTAAAGCGCACTTTGAGAACCTTTGAGTATTTCAATTCGCTCAACGTCATTGACCAGCATGTGCTCCAGCCGCGCTTCAACCTGCGGCGAACTTGGGTCAGAGATATCGATACCGTCGACAAATACCTTTATATAATAATTACTTAAGCCGCGCATACGCAAAGAACTTGCCTTTCCTGCGCCACCATTTTGCGAGAAGGAAATACCTGGAAGCTTTGTCAGATATTCAGATACGAAGGTTGCCCCACCCTCTTTCAGGTCCTCTTCCGTCACCACATGTGTTGTGGAACCAACTTTACCTGCCTCGGTTTCCATTCGCGTAGCAATGATGATGATATCATCAAGGTCTGTTTCATTTGCAAAAGAAGTCTGAGGGAAACAAAGAAGGGTCGAGAAGGCTAGCCCTGATTTTAGGATTGCGGAAGTCCGCGAAGTGTTACGCACGATAATAGTCCATCACTCACAGCACATTTGTATGTGCCATGCTTTTGTTTGCATTGTACGTTGAATGGCAACCGCCTCATTGCCTCTTTATTAGAAGCAGAGCCGCAACCATTCAGGCGCACTGTGAATGTCACCTGAACGGAGTACCGCCCCTTAACACGCCCCGTGCTATGGGTGAGTGACTGCATTTGGCAGGTCTCCTGGCTTGCGCGTCGTCGCTAATACTCAGCCTTCCCAAGGTCGCTTTTAGAAGCTTCCTCAGTGGCATATTTGAGCCGTAGCTCTGCGCCTACAGTTGCGGGGGCAGCCACGGCTTTGGTGAATGAACCGTGTTCCCTTTTAATTTTTACCTCATGGATAAAAATACCAAGTGCATGGGTATTGATCAGAAGTCCGGCCTACTCGTCAACCCATCACAGGAGCGTTCTGACAGAAACTCGACCAAATTCCTGTGGAACTCACTGATTTTGTCAGTCAGCACAGAACTACAAGATGTTGTAGTGGGACTTACATATAGCGCTCGAACTTGTGGTAGAGCACTTTTTATAGTGGGGTTATTGAGTTGTATGCACAGTTCTGCGGGTAAGTAATCAGGCCTACGATGTTGATCTACACACATGGCTTTGGTGTCTCTATAAGCATAAGGTTCATCCGGCTTCATTCAGCTCATAAAAATCAAAGCACATCCCATAATTACAAGACCTGCCCCAATCCACGCACCAAGCGCTGGGAACTCTTTGGTTCGCCACCACAAAACCGGTAGCATCATCGCTGGCGTGGTGGCAGAAAGCGTTGATACAATGCCCACCTCTCCACCGCTTAGTGCATAAAGGATGAGCGTCATGCCGATACCCATTCCAAGCAACCCCGACAAGGAGGCCACAGCGACGATCTCCTTATTGATCGGGTTGGCCAGTTTGAAAGGACGGCCGGGCAAGTAAAACAGAACCAACAATCCGATAGCAGCAATTGAGCAGCGCATTAAGGATATCGCAACCGGATCGGCGCCACTCGCCATCACAGGCCGAATGATGATCGACCCAACTGATTGTGAAAGTGCTGCTAATGTGCCAAAAAGGACACCAATTACAACAGGCCCTTTAATCGCCTCCCACTTATGAAGTTGGTCTTTTCTTTTCCCAAAAGCAATGGCGAATAGTACACCAACAAGCACACAAGCAATTCCAATCACGGACTGAATCGACAACTCCTCATGCAGGAATAACCAACCGAGCAATGCCGACATAGGCGCATTCATAGCGAACAGAATAGCTGTTCGGCGCGGCCCCATGCGATTGAGTGTTAGGAAGAGCAATGTATCTCCCATAAAAATACCGATGAAGCCCGATACAAAAATGAGGAATGCGTGACTTGAGTCGACCGTATTCCACGTGCCTGTCACCAAAACAAAAATACCGAGAAAAACAACCACAAACCGCATACGCACACAGTTGAAACCGATTGCCCCAAGGTGTGCAGCTGGCTTTGCGGAGATAAGGCCGCCCACAGCCCATGTGGCAGCTGCGCCGAGTGCTGCAACTTCAAATAAAAACATATGCGGATCCAAGCAACGAAGCTACGGCAACAGCGTAGACAAATTGAACGTTCATCAGAACTAAAGCTGTTGTAATTGCCGTGCAAGCCTCGTTTGATGAGCTTAGAGCTTTAAAAGGGCACCCTTTATTTGCGAGAGATTTTCCGCACCTGGAAAAAATGGCTGAGCTGCGTTAACTAAACTACCTTACTTTACCCTGCGCAATTTTAAACTTTTTACGCGTATTGGGTAACTATTCAACGTGCGGATTGTTTTTTTGCTCCTTCCTGTTCTGCGTTTTCCCATCACATCTACTTGCCTATTTGCATGTTTAAATCTGGAGTTTTCCAAGCAAGATATCGATATTGCCCGCGCAACAAAAATGAAACCAATCGCACAAGTCGCTCAGCATCTCGAAATTCCTGAGCGTGCTCTGGATCCTTATGGACGTTTCAAGGCCAAAATACACCTTGATGAGATGCCTGATCTAGAAAACAAACAATATGGAGAACTCATACTTGTTACAGCGATCTCTCCAACTCCAGCAGGAGAAGGGAATGAGCAATCTGGAGCGACACGTAAAAAACTGCCAGTCTTATGGAGTACCTGTGATTGTTGCAATAAATCGCTATACACCAGACACGGACCAAGAAATCGATACAATTGTCAAAGGGATGGGGCAACTTGGAAACCAAGCCGTACCTTGCACCCATTGGGCAGACGGATCTGCAAAAAATCTATGGTGCCTCAAAAGCCACCTGTGATCAGTCAGTTAAAGATCAACTCAAAGCCTATGAGGAAGAAGGCTATGGTCATCTATCTGTTTGTATGGCCAAAACACCTTAATCGTTCTCAACAGACCCTACACTTCTCGGAGCTCCCTCTGATTATAGCATACACATAGCAGCCGTAAGACTGTCTGCTGGCGCTGGTTTCATCGTGGCATTGACGGGGACATTATGGTCATGCCAGGTCTTCCACGCCGACCTGCTGCCGAAGTCATCGGTATTGATGAGGCTATTCAGGTTGAAGGGGTATTTTAATCAACGTCGGAGCGATGTGGACCTCTGCGAAACCTGTCCAGATACACGGTAGATTGCAAGTCATCACGATCATAATCCCGGTAATGCCCGAATTTGAAGTATTGGGTATCACCAGAAAACTTGTCGTTGCCGATATATCCGGTCACACGGGCAATGAATGTCCCGTTGGCCCAGATTTCAATGATCCCCTGCCCTTCACGGCTTCCCTTGACCCGATAGCGCATATCAACCCATCCATCTGTCGGGTCAGGGAGAACAGGGTTGTCTGAAAGCTCAATCTTGATCCCAGGGTAATCGGAATAGGTCTCGGGGTCTGCAAGGAACGGGAACTTGGAGGTGTCTTGTTTCTGGATTGCTTCCTTGAGTTCTTCGAGGGTCATTCCGCTTTGTAAGAACTCACCTGAGGTTCGACTTGCATCATTCTTGTTGCGAAAGCCTTGTCTATCCAAACTAAGCATCTGTTGTAGGTCTCGGGAGAAATCCTTGTAGTCTTGCTTATAACTTCCGTCTGCCTGCGCAACAAGCTTGCGGATTTTGTTGTGTTGTACAGTGATGTGGAACACCCCGTTATCAAAACGTTGCGCCAGAAACGGGCTTCCGCCAGAATCTTCTTTCCACTGACCTATGACCCAGCGCGTTGAGCCTGCTGGCCATACCGTACCTTCAATCTGGAAACTAAAAGAGTACCAGACTTCATCGCCAAACTTGCAGCGCTTTTGCCGCGCCACCCAAAGCTCGTTCTTTAGGTTGCCTTCTGAATCCAACTCATCATCCCCAAAGACCGTGATCGCAAGTGAGTGCTTTCCATCACGCACCACTTTGCTTTGGATCTGAAAGTTCTCAGGCTTGTTCATCCGGTGAATATCCCAATCATCCGCGCTCGGGTATTCATTGAAATCATCAATCATCACCGCGCATTGCGTCTGCTGCATTTCATCTACATGTACCCCACCCCCAGCTTGGGGCGTTTCGATAACAACTTTTTTGCTCGCGGATTCTGTCGGGCTAACTGGTTCCTTGCCGTTTGCACTAGCAAGAATGGGAGAGGCTACCACCGCAATTCCAATAATCGCAAAAATCAAGGGCGTGAACATTTTGAAGGTTTGGCGTAGATCTGAACCCGGCATCTTCTCTCCCGCAATTTCGGCGCTGGATTAAATTGAGTTGGGGGCAAATCTAGAGAAGAGTTATTGCTGTCCTCAAAAAAGGCTATCAAGTTTTTTCAAAGGATTTAACGAAAAACCTCATTAGGCAGGCGCGAAGATCAATTCCTCTGCCTCTTCCATCGACATTTCTACAACCTTACGGGCAAGCGAGAATGAAAAGCCTGCCCTTACGAGACTTGCAAGCTCCTTTTCTCTCCTCAAATCCAATGGTTTGGTCCGCCAGGGTCCCATGCGCCTGCGTTTGGCAAGCAATACAGCTGCACGTTCCTCATCATGCACTTCGTCTTCAAAAGCTGTTTGAATATCTTCGCCAGAGACCCCTTTTGAATTCAACTCAAGTGTAAGTTTTGACCGCGACTTACCCTTAGAAGTGCCTGTCCTGACCTTGCTTTGTGCGAACCGAAGATCATCGATGAACTTGTGGTCTCGGCAAAAGCAAACCACAGGTTCTATCAGCTCATAGTGTTGGTGCGGGTCATCTTCTGCCTCTCTGGCACGCCTTTCAATCTTGCGTTTTAAAACACGACGCAAGCTATCCTCAGAGGCGTTATATCTATTCAGATAGTGTAGCGCTGCCCGTCGTAGATACTCAGCAGTAATTTTATTACTCATTGAAGTCACGCCCAGCCAAAAACAGGTTACAGCCCGCCCAGCATGCAACCTACTTCAATCTTCCTTGCAGATACTCTCACGCGAAAACAAGAAAGCACTTTCCGAGAACACCTCATCCAGAACATGAGCTATCACAGTTTGCCTGCCAATTTAGCCAACAAATGCTCGCTCAACAACAAAATCACCAGGGTGGTTATTAGAGCCCTCCGTGAAGCCCCGCTCCTCTAAGAGCGCTTTAGTATCAGCAATCATATGCATGGATCCGCAAATCATAGCACGGTCTTCAGAGGCATTTAGAGGCGGCACGCGCAGCTCTTCAAAGAGTTTTCCGGATTCAATTAAATGCGTAATGCGTCCTTCTCTCTTGAAACGCTCTCTCGTAACAGAGTTGTACAGATGCAACTTTCCAACAGCAATTTCACCAATCAAGGGGTCATAGGAAATATCTGCCAAGAGTTCCTCCCCATAACGAAGCTCCGCAATCTCACGCGTAGTATGTGTCAGGATAATTTCATCGAATTTTTCATAGGTTTCCGGATCACGAATAAGGCTTGCAAACGGAGCAATGCCAGTGCCCGATGAAAACATATAAAGGCGTTTTGCTGGAGAAAGTGCGTCAAGGACCAGAGTTCCGGTTGACTTTTTCTTCAGAAGAACATGATCCCCTTCCTTGATTTGTTGAAGGTGCTGGGTCAGCGGGCCATCTGGAACTTTGATAGAGAAAAACTCTAACTCCTCATCCCAAGCTGGGCTGGCGATGGAATATGCTCTGACGAGTGGATTCCCCTCAATCATCAAACCAATCATCACAAACTCTCCAGAACGAAATCTGAAGCTTGCTGGGCGGGTGATTTTGAACCTGAAAAGGCGATCTGTGAAATGGGTTACTTCCGTAACCGTTTCTACAAAAACATTTGCAGGAACTGCGTTCTCCAATTCCGCACCCTTTATGATCTGGTTCATCGCTCACTCTGCTCCATTTAATCGATTTGGCAAAGCTTAATCCAACATGGAGGCTGAGCTGAGGCACATGCAGCTAATTAAGCGCGTCGGAGTGAATATTTCTTTTCCAGTTGCTTGCCTCGTTAGAATCCACATCTTCTGTCCTCGTAAGACATGGGAGTTTGCGAGTTTCATTTGTGTTCGAGGGAATGATCGGAACACCTTCTTCCGAATTTATTATGGAATTTAATCAAGTTATTCGAACTTGAAGTGATCCAAGTCCAATACATTGATAGCGTTAGTAAATTGAGCGTTCGCGACCAGAGTGCTCAACAATAAGCGCTTGGTTTGCGGGGATCTAATCAACTTGGGAATATTGAACTGGCAGGCATAGGTATATTGCATGATTGATCAAAGCCGAGCACAGGAAATCAACAGCACCAGCATTCATGCCGTCCAGGACGCGGAATTAAGATATCAATCTTGCTTGGGATATTTTTTAACCAGTGCCAGCGCCCTATCGGCACTCACCAAAAGCGTGCCCTTTGATTGGATTATGGCGACGCAGGAACGCTCATAGTTGGCGTGAGACTAGTATAGCTCAACCTTAGGGGCACCCATTTCCTCTGGGGTACCAGAGGCCTTCTCGGCCTCTTCCAGAACTCGGACGGGGTTGCACCTATCTGAGAAAATGTCCTCTGCGAATTCAAGGTATTCGCCAGCTGGCAGTGGTTTTGAAAAGATAAAGCCTTGAGCTGAAGACACTCCAAGTTCACGCAACAGCACAATCTGTTCGTACTTCTCTACACCCTCGGCAATGATGCCCATATTCATAGTGTCAGCCAATTCGGCAATAGCATCAACCAAACGGAAGGCGTTTTCCTCTGAGCCAAGCGGATCGATGAACATCTTATCGATCTTTACAACATCCATTCCCAACTTTTGTAGGTAAGCTAAGCCGCCATGGCCTGTTCCAACATCATCGAGTGCAACACGTATGCCATGCGCTTGCAGTTCAGCGATAACCTTTCTCGCCAAATCAATGTCTTCAAGTGGTTGCCGCTCTGTAACTTCCATCACCACCTGACTAAGGGCGATTGGAGAATCCTCATAAATGTCCAACAGATCATCTACAATTGAACGGTCGTTAAAATGGCCTGCAAATAGATTTACCGAGAGTTTCAACTCTGGATGCCTGAAGTATAGCTCACCAAGGTCCTCAATCGACTGGCGCATGATATTGCGGGTCATTTCAAAGATATGCCCGGAGGTCTCAGCGTAGGTCATAAACTGCCCGGGTGGTACCATCTTTCCATTTGGAAGCTGCCACCTCATGAGCATCTCACAGCCTTGTAGTTCTCCAGTCACAATATCAACCACTGGCTGATAGTAGGGGATGAACTCGCCGTTACGAATGGAGGCAACAAAATCGTCTTCTGCGTCCTTCTCGGGCTTCCAGGAGAGCCAGACCACCAAAGTGATGAGTAAGATTGCAATGCCTGAGCACGCTATGACGGCGACGATTTTTAGTTCTCGGACCAAACCCATGATCGCATTACGATCGCTTTTGATCCTGACATTAATGGGATAGATCGTTGAAGCAGCGTACTCTTCGATAAAGTCACTCCCCATCATCACAGGATGGTCAGCGTTACCAAGCGGATCAACCCAGACATGATCGCGGCCCAGACGGACCTCTATTTCCAAAGCGTGACGCAGATAATCAGGTCCGGGTTCAATCGCCAAAACTGTTGGCGAAATATTGGCAATCAATCGCCACCCATTCTCCAGCTTCCAGGAAACCAGTGCCGTACGAATACCCTGGTACTCCATCCAAGACATACCAATTCCAACACGAGGTGCATCTGGTTTCAGCACTGGAAGGATACTATTCCCGCGACGGTTTTGGGCAGGCACATAACACATTGGAACGCCGCGATGATCGACGATACCGATCGCACTAATCACGGCATTTTGAGAAAGTGTCTTTTCAAAGTCACCTTGGTTTTGTCGTGTACAGGACGTCAGGCCCTTCAGTTGCATTTGCCGCAAAGCTTCTACGCCATCAGAGATAGCTGCTTCGCTTCGCGATATGTAGCGGTCGGCAATAGCGATCATCTCGCTTCGTGCATTATGCATCGCGAAGTTCTCAAGTATCATATTGCCGATAACCAGTGGCAACAGAGCCAATCCCAAAGCAATCAAAATTGCGCGGACAAATACAAAATAATGGCGAGACACTACGATGACCTTAGAAATGCAAAATACAGCAACTCATTTTTATGATTAACGCTTAATTAAAACTGTAAAAAACGACCAGGCAAGACAAACGATCCCCAGATGCTTTTACAGTTTGTACAGAACTAGGTGAAAGTTCCACCTTTTCTCTTCATGACGTTCATTTTTGACTGTGGAATACACGCTGTACTAACTCACATGTGCGACCATTGCCTTCAAAATGCCTCATTACTGCAAATCAGGAGCCAGTCATGTATACTCCTTTTCTAAGGTACCGTATGTGCTTACGCTTAGTTTTACTGAGCCTGTGTTCCATTTTTATGTATGCCAGCATGAGTGTTGCCCAAACTGGTCAGAGTGATCCAATCGCGTTTTCCTTTTTGCAAAGCCTGAAGGACAAGGGCCTGATAGTCACTTTTATAGGGCCTATTACCATCACGGATGACATTCTGACGATTGATGGACTTGAGGGGCACCTGAAAACAGATGGTAGAAAGCATTTCAAATTCGGAAGCTTGGCTCTTTCGGGTGCCAGCATGGAAACAAATAATCGGCTATTTATAAGTGACTTCGCTGCCTACAAATTTGAAATTGACGAGCCCAAATTTGCTTTTTCCGCCGATAGCATCCTCATCAGCGACCTTTACTTATCCAAACCGGCCACACAGGGCGATGCAATCTCAGGCCTTACAAGCTCCCTATATTCATCAGCTGAGATCCTGAAATTACACTTCCTGGATCGTTCAAGTGGTCATTCAATGCCCATTGAGCGGGTCACCGTGACTTTTGACACGGCTAATGGCGGTTTCCCGATATCTGCAGCTATCCAGGTGAACGCGATCAGTTTGAACCAATCGGTATTTGGCCCTCCTCAACAACAGATGCTCAACGCACTGGGGCACACACAATTGACTGCGGATATTGCTTTTGAGGGGGAATGGAATGGAGTCACTGGTCAGCTCAACGTTGAAAGTGCATCGTTGGTTCTGCGTGATCTCTTCACAGCTCAACTCTCCGCAAAGTTTAAAGGACTAACAGAAACGGTTCTCAAACAAATGGCTAAACTTGCTGCAAAGGACAATGTGATTGCACTCGACCAACTTCAAAACACTGCAGTATCCAGTTTCAGCCTATCGCTTATCAATAATGGTGGGTTAGACGAGCTGCTTAAACAGCAGGCCCGCAAACACAATCAGTCTCAAGACGCTTATGTACGTAGGCTCACGGAACAAGCGGAGAGGCAGTTTGGAAGAATACCTGACCGTGCGAAGAGTTTGGAATTTACCGAAGCGGTCTACAATTTCTTGCAAAACCCACAGAATATAACGGTTCAAGCTACCCCTAAGTCACCAGTCAGTGTGATACATATTCTTGGGGTATCTGCAATTTCTCCACTTTCTATCGTTTCTTTGCTTGGCATTACCCTTGAAGCAAATATAGACTAGGCAAGAACCCTTTCCCTAGCAAACAAGGTCTATTTTATGCCTTTTAAAATCTCAAAGCGGCAGGGTTTATTTGCCGCTTCAATCACTGTTTTAGGCTTAGCTGTGCAGCCTGCGTTCGCAAGCCCTGCGACAGACCTCATTGACAAATATAATGCTTGGTATCTGGAAAGTGGTTTTGAAAAAGCCTCTTATGCAGAAGCTATTGAAACTGGGGATACGACAGAGCTTCGCGACTATAATGTTGCTGGCATTTTTACCATCAAGAACGATGAGGGTGAGCCAACCCTGTCTTTCTACGCCGATATCAACATTCCCAAAATGATCATTGAAGATTCAGCCGTAAACGGTGATGTTTACAGCTACGGCTCAATGAAAGTTGCGAATGCCACATACGAGATTCGTCTTATTGACGAAGACGAGGCACCCGAAGATATCGCCAGGGCTAGTTCACTGGAAACCGTTGCTGTCATCTCCGGCGCAATCTCAGGTTATTCTGTTGTAGATTACGCTGAGGAATGGGCTGAACGACCAGCACTAAAAGAAGGCATGACCCAAGAGGCTTTCTTGCAGCTGCTCGGCCTTTCCTTAAATTCAAGCTATGCTGGCTCGTCAATCGACGAAATGACAGTCACATCGAAAATGGCGGAAGCTTTCGGAAATAATACTGTTTTCACTGGCTTTAAGACTGGCTCGTTCCAAGACGGCGTCACACAGAGCATTAGCCTTGAAAGCTATTCGTCCGTAGCGACAAGTATGGGTATTGCTTCCGATCCTAAATCTGAAGTAAAGACCACGACAACAACAACCTATGACAACCTAAAAATAAACGATCTCGACATTCGCCCGCTGCTCGCGTTTTTCAAAGTAGCTGAAGCCCCTAGCAACAACTATATCAGCAGTTATTCTTCCGAAGCCATCAACATGGAAATCCTTGTTGATGGGGCGAAGTCCTACGACCCAATCGGCCTGATAAAACTATCTGCAGCTTCGAGCTCTGGGAAAGACCTTTCCATTGAAGGAGGAGATGGCCTTAAACTACTCTCGCTCCTTGAACGCTTAAAAAGTTCACCTAGCGGCGCACATGATGACCTATTCGTGGAGCTCCTAGGTGCCATTGGTTCATACAATATTGGGTATTTCGATCTAAAGGATCTCAGCGTTACGTCATGGGACCCTATTCGAGCAAGACGTATGAATGAGATTTCGCCAAGTTTTGAAATGAAACTTGCGTCCTTGTCACTATCAGATTTAGGCCTTGTTGGACTTGGCAACCTCACATTGGAAGGTTTTCATGGCGCAGTTGAAGGTGACGATGCCATTTTTGATATTGGCTCCTTTGAACTAACCGGTGTGTCTTGGCCGAGCGCGCAGGAAATTTATGCTACGAGCAAAAATACTTCAGCTGGTCCACAAGCAGCACTCGCCCTTGCACCAACAATTGAAAAGTTCTCTATCACAAACGCGGAAGCCCAAGGTGGCGATCTGCCTACGCCAGTTTTCCTTAAAGAGCTGACGATCGAGATGGGTAACCATATCGGGCCTATTCCGACACAAATTTCTGATGTAATTGACACACTGAGCTTTGATGCAGCGTTACTTGATGAGCCAATTGCTAAGACTGTATTGGGACGTTTGGGAATTGAACGCGTAACGCTTAATCAGAACTTCAAAATCGCTTGGGATGAAAATACCAATGATCTCACTATCGAGCAATTCGAGTTCGAGCTTAAGGGTGGCGTAAAGCTTCGCGCTGACATCCAACTTGGTAACATACCGCGCAGCCTCTTTGAAAATCCGTTCAACGCGGAAGCTGTTGTTGCTTTGGCAACTTTCAAAGGTGCTCAGATTGAAGTGATGGAATCCCCTCTTGTAAGCGAATTACTGGCCGCGCAAGCTGAACAGTCTGGCGTTCCAGCGGAAATGCTGACTGCTATGATGGTGGATGGCACTTTGCAACAAGCAGGACCACTGTCGGAGATTACATTCATGAAGGAGCTTGCGGAAGCTGTAAAAAGTTTTGCAGGCAACCCTACGAACATTAAAGTTACGTTGGCACCAGATAACGAAATCTCAATCATGCAACTGGGTGGCTTGGCTGCTCTTGCCCCTCAGCAGCTGCCTGAATTGTTAGGCGCAACAGTGAACTACACTGAATAAGGTATAAGAACACAAAAGAAAAAATCCGCTGTGAGTTTTTGCTCACAGCGGATTTTTTATAGGTAAGGATCAAGAGGCCTACAGAAACTGCGTATTGATTACTCGGCATTAATGGGATGCGAGATCAATCATTGGACCACTCCGCTTTACCGAACCGAACAGCCTAAGACGCTCTAAGATTGCTCGTTACTGTTGGTAAATTGTAGTTCACACAGGTGCCTGTAATAACCATCCATTTCGTAGAGCTGGTTATGAGTGCCACTTTCCAGTAATTTTCCGTGAGACAGGACATGGATTGTGTCGGCATTGCGAACGGTTGCAAGACGATGCGCAATAGCCAAGGTCGTCCGCCCTTTCATAAGGCGTGCGAGCGCGGCTTGTACTTTGTTCTCGGATTCAGCATCCAAAGCAGAAGTGGCCTCATCCAGCAACAGGATAGGTGCATTGGAGAGCATTGCGCGGGCGATCGCCAGACGTTGACGCTGCCCGCCAGACAGTCGCGCACCACCCTCACCGGCTTTGTTGTCGTATCCCTTGTCCATTTTGGAGATAAACTCGTGGGCGTTCGCATTCTTAGCTGCTTCGACCACCTCTTCATCTGTGGCGTGCGGACGGCCAATCAGGATATTTTCCTTAATCGTTCGATCAAAAAGAAACGTATCTTGTGTAACAATAGCGATGTTATCACGCAGGCTTTTAGTGCTCACATCACGGATATCTTGTCCGTCAATCTGAATTTTACCGCTGTTGAACTCATAGAAACGCTCAATCAACGAGAAGACTGTGGACTTACCAGCACCAGATGCACCGACCAGAGCGGTTACTTCTCCCGCCTTTGCTGTAAAGCTAAGACCGTTGAGAGCTTTCGTTTCACCGTAGTCAAACTCCACGTCTTTAAATTCAACCAAACCACTTTTCACATTGATCTTTGGCTTGCTTGCACTATCTGGGTGCGCTTCTTCCATATCCAAAAGCTCGTACATCAAACGCACGCCAACGAGTTTTGTATTAAGGTTCACTTGTAGACGTGCAAGGCGTTTTATCGGCTCGTAGGCCAATAGCAGTGCTGTAATAAACGCAAAAAATGCTCCAGGATCCTGCCCCAGCGCTATCACACTATAGCCGCCATACAAGATGATCAGTGCAATTGCGACACCGCCGAGTGTTTCCATCAACGGAGATGTGCGGGCCGTGAGTTTAGCGATCTTATTTGACTGCATCTCAACATCGGAAACTGCCGATTCCATAGCCGAGTGCATATTGGTTTCGTAATTGAAGGATTTTACAACTCGAATACCCAAGGCCATCTCTTTCACCAAAGAGAGGATCATGGTTTGAGAAACGAACTGACTCTTAGCAATCTTTTTGACACGGCGTACCAGCTTGGAGACAGCATAGACTGCTGGTGGCATGATGGTAAGCGCGATAAGGGAAAGCAATGGGTTTTGCCAAACCATCACGGTGACAAGGCCAAGCACTGACATAACGTCGCGCCCCGCAGCAAGGATAACAAGATCCATTACGCCGCGCGCTGCACCGGTATTATGACTAAAGCGCGTTGCTAAATCCCCAAAAGTCGTGTGATCAAAATATCTTACGCCAAGACGCGTGACCTTTTCGAACATTTCGCGTTGGAGCTTTGCAACAATTGAGTTGCCAATCCGGCTCAAGACCACGGTTTGACCGTAAGTTGCTGCACCCTTTGCAAAAAAGATGGCAAATACAGCGCCAGATATCACGTAGACCATCGTGATATTCTGGTCGATAAAGACCTCATTGATCACGTTCTTCATAATCGCTGCGCTGCCAGCTCCGGCTGCCGCTGCAATCAACATGAACCCAAATGCGATGATGTATTGATTTCGATACTGACCGAAGTTCTCTTTGAGGAGACGGCGAATAACGCTCGCTGCGCCGTCCTCATCAGCAAATATCTTTTTGCTTATGGCGTCAAACACCTAAAACCCTCAGATTTTCCAGCGAAATCAAGCGAAGATCACCCAATTTGCCACCGGTAGAAGATGAAAAGGCGACCGTAAATTTACGACCGCCCTCCCTAAGATTTATATCATTATAGCGTGAACCGCCATACCTGCAAATCTGCAGTCAGCTATTTAGCTTCTGGCAGATTGAGGCGAATGTGCAGATCACGAAGCTGTGCCGGGAACACATCTCCCGGAGCACCCATCATCAGATCCTGAGCCTGTTGGTTCATTGGGAACAGCGTGACTTCACGCAGGTTCTTTGCGCCAACAAGCAGCATCACGATACGGTCAACGCCTGCTGCCATACCACCGTGCGGAGGAGCTCCGTACTGGAATGCGCGGTACATGCCGCCGAATTTCTCTTCCAGAAGGCTTTCGTCATAACCAGCGATCTCGAACGCTTTCTTCATGACTTCAACCTGGTGGTTACGGATCGCACCGGAGCCGATTTCGAAACCGTTACAAACCACGTCGTACTGGTAAGCATTCAGCTCTAGTGGGTCGACATCATTAAGTCCGTCCATACCACCTTCTGGCATGGAGAATGGGTTGTGACAGAAGTCAACTTTCTTGTTTTCTTCGTCCCATTCGTACATTGGGAAGTCAACAATCCAGCAAAGCGCAAACTGATCTTCGTCAATCAGGTTCAGCTCTTCCGCTGCACGCGTACGTGCTTTACCTGCAAAGTCAGCAAATTTCTTAGGATCACCTGCTGCGAAGAAGACTGCGTCGCCTTCATCCAGACCAAGCTGATTGCGAAGCGCTTCAGTGCGTTCTGCACCGATGTTCTTTGCAACCGGGCCAGCACCTGCGATTGTATCTTCTTCTTTACGGAAGAAGATATAACCCAGACCTGGTTGGCCTTCGCTCTGTGCCCATGAGTTCATGCGATCACAGAATGCGCGAGAACCGCCCTTAGGTGCTGGAATCGCCCAGACCTGAACCTTTGGATCGCTTTCGATCATGCGAGCGAACACTTTAAAGCCGGAGCCTGCAAAATGCTCTGTTACTTCCTGCATTTCGATCGGGTTACGTAGATCCGGTTTATCAGAGCCGTATTTGCGGATCGATTCAGCGTAAGGAATACGCGGGAATTCCTTAGTTACACGCTGGCCTTCAGAAAACTCTTCAAACACACCACGGATCACTGGTTCCATGGTCTGAAGAACGTCTTCCTGAGTAACGAAGCTCATTTCCACATCGAGCTGGTAGAACTCGCCCGGCAGGCGGTCAGCGCGTGGGTCTTCATCACGGAAACACGGTGCGATCTGGAAGTACTTGTCAAAACCAGACATCATAAGCAGCTGCTTGAACTGCTGAGGCGCCTGAGGAAGAGCGTAAAACTTGCCAGGGTGAATGCGGGAAGGCACCAAGAAATCACGTGCACCTTCAGGAGACGAGGCTGTGAGAATTGGTGTCTGGAATTCGTTGAACTCAGCTTCGTTCATACGACGACGCATGGAATTGATGATCTTTGTGCGTGTCATCAAGTTTGCATGCAGCGTGTCGCGACGCAGGTCAAGGAAACGGTATTTCAAACGGATATCTTCTGGGTATTCCAATTCGCCAAAAACAGGCATTGGAAGTTCCTGGGAAGCGCCAAGCACTTCAATATCGCGGATGAAAACTTCGATTTCACCGGTGCTTAGATTTTCGTTTGCAGTACCTTCTGTGCGGGTTTTAACCTCACCGTCGATACGGATACACCATTCAGCACGAACGGTTTCAGCCAGCTTAAATGCAGGAGAGTCAGGATCGACAACACACTGGGTCAACCCGTAGTGGTCGCGCAGATCGATGAACAGCAGGCCCCCGTGATCGCGTACACGGTGTACCCAGCCAGAAAGGCGAGCGGTTTCACCCACGTTGTTTGCCCGCAGTTCTCCGCAGGTTTGGCTTCGATAACGATGCATAGCGTCCTCAGTGGTAATCTCGTGAATCATATCATTCAGAAAACTTGTTGACCCATTCAAAAGGTCATCGGCTGGAAAAGACATGCCAGCCTCACAAAGTCAAGTAAGTCTGTGACCTTGGTGCTATTTCTTGCGCAGATTTCCCGAGTTTCCTCTACCTAAGTGGTTTTCGCGACCCCGACCACACAGAGATTTGTTCAACGGGCGTAGAAAATTGCTTTTACAACTACTTGATGAGAAAACGGAGAAGTTAGATAGGGACAATCCACTTCGCTTACGCTATAGACTTTGACACCATGAAGATGATCACAACAACACAAGAGCTTGCTCAAGCGTGTGCAAAGCTTGCTAATTCAGATTTCGTAACAGTTGATACCGAGTTTTTGCGGGAGACAACCTTCTGGCCAAAACTCTGCCTCATTCAAATTGCCAATCCAGATTACGCTGTATTGGTTGACGCATTAGCTGAAGATCTGGATCTTGAACCCTTTTTTGCATTGATGCGCAATACGGACATCGTGAAAGTATTCCATGCAGCACGGCAAGATATTGAAATAATCTATCACCTAGGCGGCTTTGTGCCCTCGCCTTTGTTTGATAGTCAGGTTGCAGCGATGGTTTGCGGTTTCGGTGATTCCGTTTCCTATGATCAGCTGGTTTCCAAAGTGACTGGCGAACAGATTGATAAATCATCTCGATTTACCGACTGGTCTCGGCGCCCTTTGACAAACAAGCAGCTCGCTTATGCGCTGGCGGACGTGACATTTTTGCGTGATGTCTACCTGTTCCTTAAGAAGCAGCTAGAGCAAAAAGGCCGCGATCATTGGGTAGAAGATGAGATGGCAACTTTGTCTTCTGTCGACACCTACCGCAGTGATCCTGCAAAAGCTTGGCAGCGAATGAAACTACGCGTACGTAAACCGCGTGACTTGGCTGTGTTGAAAGAGCTGGCATTTTGGCGAGAGCAGGAAGCGCAAAAACGTGATATTCCGCGCAACCGCGTCATCAAAGACGATGCTATTTTTGAGGTTGCAACTCAAAAGCCAGCAACTGCCGAAGCGCTGGGGCACCTTCGTACGATACCACGCGGGTTTGAGCGCTCCCGTCACGCTGAAGATATTCTGAATGCAGTGAAGCGAGCTATGGCGGCTCCAGAAGACGAGCTTCCGGAGATTCCAAGGGGTCGCCCGTCTCCTGATGGAGCGTCAGCAGCGGTTGATTTGCTAAAAGTACTGCTCAAAATGAAAAGCGAAAGCTTCGGTGTCGCCCCCAAAGTTGTTGCGACTGTTGACGACCTAGACAAGATCGCTTCGACTGATGGCGCTGATGTGCAGGCCCTCTCAGGCTGGCGCAGAGAACTGTTCGGGGACGATGCGCTTCGCCTTAAAAGGGGTGAAATCGGCCTTGCTTTTAATGGTCGTCAGGTCGTCATTTGCGAACAGGGCGAACCCGTTGAGCGCGTGGAAAATACCTCACGTCGGCGCAGCGGCGGAAAAAGCAGCAAATCCAAATCTTGATTGAGAAGTTAATTCCAGATATCAACTTAACTAACTGAAAAATAAGAAAAGCCCCGGCAAAACTTGTCGGGGCTTTCTTATTTGTATCTCTTTAGAGCACCCTGACTTCAGCTTCTAGATCCATCACTCTACCAAGCTGGTTGAGTCGCTTGGTCAACCGGTCACCCTGCATATCCGCGAGTTCTGCCGGAAGAGCCAGGACCAGCTTGCCGTTTACCAGCGAGAGCTTACTTTTAAGTAAAACTCCATTCATGGACGCGCTTATAAGTGCGGCAACCCGCAAGGTTGCACCCAAGATACGAGCCAACTTCATCAAACGCGTATTGCAAAGGCTTCGGATCGACGGGGACAGAGCATCATCCATGATGCCCTCATAACGATAGAACACGGTGAGCGCCAAATAAGCCCTTCCCGCATGGTCGATCCCTACGAAGCCACCATTTGAGACAATATTCAGTGACTGCTGGCCTCGGTAGTCTGGATGAGCACGCCAGCCAATATCAGTCAACTGACAGGCAGCAACCCTGAGGCGGCGCTCGCCTTCACTTTCGTCAACGCCAGCAACACGCATTGCCTGCTCACTCCACTCCACGACTTCAGCGGAATAGGATGGATCTCTTGAGCGAAGAACACCAAGTTCATGAGCAGCTGTGATGAGCGGGTCCTGTTTCTTGCCCTCTTCATCAAGCAGGTCGTAAAGGTAACCTTCACGCACACCAAGTGCGGAGAATACAACTTTATCGGCTTCGCAATGCAAAAGGGTTTGGCGCATCACGGCTGCACCGTACGGTAAAAGTGCACGCCGAGCCTTGGAGATGACCTGAATGCACGGCTCGTTGCTCAAGTCATCGCGTATGATCTGCTCACAAAACTCGATCATCACCTCTGCTGGCACCGTGTAATCATGCATCACATGCAGCGGGTAGCCTTGTTGAAACAAATGTAAGCGCCCAAGCGAGCGCCATGTGCCACCAATAGCGTAAAAATCACGGTTTTTTGCCTTGCCCAGCCAGTCCGCTTTATCCAGTTCTTCACGTGCGATTTCGTTGGCTAAAGCTAGATCTTTATCAGAGCTTTCCTGCAGGCGAATCCCACCAAGAGGGAATGTGCGGCCATCACCAATTCCATGTGCACTGATATCGACGAGTTCCAATGATCCGCCGCCAAGGTCTCCAACAAGACCATCAGCACGCCAAAATCCTGAAAAGACACCCATTGCGGAATAGAAGGCTTCATCGCGACCAGAAAGGATTTGCACCTTTGCTCGGCAAATGCTCTCTACCTTAGCGATGAACGCAGGGCCATTTTCAGCTTCGCGCGCTGCTGCTGTTGCCAAGATGTGCAGCTCAGTGACGCCAACATGATCACAAACGCGCCGGAAACGCACCAAAGCACGCTGAGCGGTATCAACATTTTCATCGCCCAATCGGCCAGTGGCACCTACACCGCGACCAAGTCCTGCCAGGATTTTTTCATTAAATAACGCTGTCGGATTACGCGCCAGTCTTTCGTAAATTACAAGACGGACAGAGTTAGAACCAATATCAATGATTGCTATTGGTCCTGGATCTGTAAATCGTCCTCGAGGCTCATCACTCGTCGAGATATCTGTCACTATTTGGCCGTTCTACAAAAAGTTTAGGGCTATCACCCTGTAGCGAGCTACCACGACCAGACAGAGATGGGTTCGTCATAAAAAACTTGTGTGCGTTGAACGGATCTTCATCTGGTTCAGCAACAATGCGTTCATGACTACCGTCTGGAAGCAGACGCCAGCTTTGTTGATTATCTTCAAGATTTGCAACCATGATCTGATCAAGAACCTGTTTGTGCACTGTTGGCGTTTTAACAGGAACAAGGGTTTCGACCCGGCGATCCAGATTGCGCGGCATCATATCCGCCGACGAGATATACACATGGGCTTCATCTGAGGGCAACCCATGACCGTTGCCAAAGCAGAAAATGCGGCTGTGCTCGAGAAATCTTCCCACAATAGATTTTGCGCGAATGTTGTCGGAAAGACCCGGCACACCTGCACGCAGACAACAAATACCACGCACGACCAAATCGATTTGAACACCCGCTTGACTTGCCCGGTACAGCGCATCAATCACGCCAGGGTCGACAAGGGAGTTCATCTTCATCCAGATTTGACCAGGGCGTCCGGCCTTCGTGTGGGCAATTTCTTCTTCTGTGTGCTGAATGATGCGTTTTCTCAGGCTCATCGGAGAGACCGTTAGTCGCTCAAGCTCTCCTGGCTCCGCATATCCTGTGATGTAGTTGAACACTTTTGCTGCGTCACGCGCCATTGCAGGTTCTGCTGTAAAGTATGATAAATCAGTGTAAATTCGGGCAGTAATAGGGTGGTAGTTTCCTGTTCCGAAGTGACAATAGGTTCTCAAACCACCCTGCTCGCGGCGCACCACCATGGACACTTTTGCATGGGTCTTAAGCTCTAAGAAGCCAAAAACGACCTGCACGCCTGCACGCTCCAGATCTCGCGCCCACCGGATATTAGCCGCTTCGTCAAAGCGCGCCTTCAACTCTACCAATGCAGTTACTGACTTCCCAGCTTCGGCAGCTTCGGCAAGGGCTCTTACAATCGGCGAGTTATTTGAGGTACGGTAAAGAGTTTGCTTGATGGCAACCACATCAGGATCTTGTGCGGCCTGACGCAAGAACTGCACCACCACATCAAAACTCTCGTATGGATGGTGGACAAGGATATCTTTTTGCTGAATCGCGGCGAAACAATCTCCGCCATGCTCACGAATACGTTCCGGGTACCGCGGGCTATAGGGGATAAATTTCAGATCATCACGCTTTACGTTCACAGCCTGAGACAGGTCGTTAAGCGCAAGCAAACCATTGGCGAGGAAGACTTCCTCATCGTTCACTTCAAGCTCGTTTGCCACGAACGCCCTTAAGCTTTCCGGTGTGCTTTCTTCAATTTCCAAGCGAATAACTGACCCGCGGCGGCGACGCTTAAGAGCTGTCTCAAACAGGCGCACCAGATCTTCCGCTTCCTCTTCGATTTCCAAATCAGAATCACGCAGAACGCGAAACGCGCCTTTGCCAAACACTTCGTAACCCGGGAAGAGTTTACCTATAAACAGCGATATAATCGTCTCGATCGGAATAAAGCGCGTTGCTTTAGGGCCAGCGTCTCGCGGTGTTGGCAAAACAACGAAACGCCCTATCTGACTCGGCATCCGAAGCAACGCTGTCATGCCTGCGCCGCCATCTACTGGCCTAAGATCAAGAATGAGCGAAAAGCCCAGATTGGGAATAAACGGAAACGGGTGTGCCGGGTCGATCGCCAGAGGCGTTAAGACAGGGAAGATATGTTGAAGGAAATACTCCTCCAACCAATCTGTTTCCGCCTGGCTCATGTTCTGCGCTTCAACGATGAAGATCCCCTCGTCAGCTAATTCAGAACGTAACTGACGGAAGCGCGACTGCTGCTCGCTTTGAAGTTTACTCACTTCAACAGAGATTTTCTCGAGCTGTTCAGATGGCGTTAAACCGTCATCTGAAATCGTAGTGAGGTCAGCGCGCTGCTGCCCTCTCAAGCCCGCCACACGCACCATGAAAAACTCATCAAGGTTATTGGCAGAGATCGAAAGGAACCGGAGCCGCTCCAACAATGGATGGCTCGGGTTCATTGACTCTTCCAAAACGCGGCGGTTGAATTGCAACCAAGAGAGCTCACGATTTACAAAGCGCTCCGGTTTTTGCATCAGAGCCAGCCCTGCGTTCACCTCAAAATCTGCGGTGTCGGTGGTCTCATCTTCCAAAGCGTTCATTTCCGTAAACTCACTCATTCCGTTTACCTCCGGAGCCCTTAATCGGGTTTGCCTACTTTGGCTCACCTTGCCTTAGAGTATCGGGCGATTACGCGGGCATTTTTCTATTTCTAACCATTAGGTTGCATTGGGGTGAGAAAACAAAGTTTTATAATCACTCACCCATACTCTCCAATATTTTGGAGGCCATCACACGAGAAATTTTCCGACCTGTCGCCAATGCATGCCTATCAAGCATGTCTACCACATTGCGCGCTGCATCCAGTGACCGCTCAATTCGTATCACAAGATAATCTATCACACTGGTGTCAACAGTTACCTGACGATCAGAAAAATGCTTAGTCAGGACCATTCTTAGCAGCATATCATCGGGCTCTTCTACCTGAACTGGCGTTGCCGCGCGGAAGCGGGACGCCAAGTCTTTGGTTTTCAAGTCAAACGTATGCGGCCATTCCCGAGTGGTCATCAGCATATGCCCGCCAGACAAACGAACTGCATTGAACAGATGAAACAAGGATGCCTCATCAAATCCGTCATGCAGATCCTCCACTGCGACTGGTCCTGCTTCAGCAAGTGCTGTCAGGTCCAGAAACTCCAGTTCGTCGCCACCCACGACCTGTGCGCCGCTCAGCTCATGCCAAGCACTTACTAGGTGTGTTTTTCCCGATCCAATTGGTCCTTGCAAAGTAACAATCGGAGATGGCCATTCCGGCCAATTGGTTATTAGATTGAATGCAGCCTGATTTGACGTTGAAACCAGATAATCATCAACCCCCAATGCCTCCTCATGGGGCAAGACCAAAGGCAATTGTTGTGGCCCTGTAGATCCTGTCATTCCAGTCCTTCCGTCTTATTGGTATTATTGTTGTGACCTGCATAAAGCGAACTTGCAAGATATTGCCTGAGAGCAAATCGCGCTAGTACCCCAACCACTGCTGCGGCCGGAATTGCTATTAACATCCCCACAAATCCCATCAAAGAGCCGAAAGCGAACAGTGCAAACATCAGCCAGACGGGGTGAAGACCGACACTTCCGCCTAAAAGTTTGGGTTGGAGAACGTTTCCTTCCAGAAATTGACCAATCGCGAAGACTGCAAAAACAGCACCAATCATGAAAAAGTCAGGCCAAAACTGGACCAAAGCAACACCAATTGACAGGCTGAAGCCGACAATAGCTCCTACAAATGGAATAAAGCTGACCAAACCAGCTGTCAGACCGATGAGGAGGCCAAATTTCAGGCCGACGACCAGGAGGCCAAGGGCGTAAAATGTGCCTAGAATCAAACACATCAGAACCTGTCCACGTACGAAGCCTGCAACAACTCGGTTCATATCTGCGGCGAGTGTGCGAATTGTGTTTTTGTAATCACGTGGAAGCCAGCTGTCGATGCGGTCGATCATGCTGTCCCAATCGAGCAGCAGATAGAAGGCGACGACGGGCGTAACAACAGCTAAGCCTATGATAGATATAAGAGCTTGACCACCACTCCAGATGGAGGAAAGCAAACCGCCTACGAAGTTTGCTGCTTGACCAACAAAGGATCCCCAGTCAATTTTGCTCGTCTGACCAGACAAACTGTTCAGCCGGTCAAGCTGTGGACCGAGGTTCTTTCTCAGCAGAGCCTCAAGATTAGTGGCAAGTTCTGGGATATAATCCAAAAATGATATCAACTGCTTAGCCAGTATGGGCACTAAGATAAACAGGACCGCGATGAAGAGAATTAAGAATATGAGCAGGATGGTTACAGTTGCCCAAATCCGGCCAAACCCATGCGTTTCCAGATAATCGGCAATTGGGTCGAGCAGATAGGCGAGTGCCATGCCAGCGACGAATGGTAAAAGAATGCTCTGGAATACCATCAGAAACAGAACAAAGACAGCGAAAGACAGAAGCCAGAAGAACAACTGTTTGTTTGTACTCATAAAATAACTCCAAAGCGGCGCCTAAAAATGGTGGCCTCTTAAAATCTGGCAATCTGCTTTTTTGCAGAGTGGTTTTCAAACTTTAGATTGGTTGTAGTTTCCTCAGGCTTATATCGTCAAGTCGCGGCATTGGGTTTGCTAGAGAAGCTAATCTTCCTTTTCGCCCCTGCATTTTCGAGCTGTGCGGGGATAGTCGAAAATCTTTCCCCCTTACGCGAGATTTTTCAAAGCGCACCTTATTCCCGCAGGCAGGGTTGGTTCTGCACAGGCCAGAGCATATTTTTAAGATATCAGAGCCCCTTCACACCTGTTTCGGCCTTGCAATTCCCTACAGTTTTGGTTTTATGCCGCCAAAATACATAGGCGGCCCTGCCGCCACACTCTTGACGATGCGGAGCAGTATCCATGAGCCAGGACCAGAACGGCAAAAACGGCCTTACCTATTCACAAGCGGGGGTCGACATTGACGCCGGGAACGCACTGGTCAAGCGGATCAGCCCTTTGGTGAAAGCAACACGTCGTCCAGGTGCAGATAGTGACATTGGCGGCTTTGGCGGTTTGTTTGACCTTAAAGGGGCTGGCTTTAAAGACCCTGTTCTTGTTGCAGCCAATGATGGCGTTGGAACCAAGCTTAAGATCGCAATCGATACAAACGTCCATAGTGGTGTTGGCATTGACCTTGTGGCCATGTGTGTGAATGACCTTGTCGTACAGGGCGCTGAGCCTTTGTTCTTCCTTGATTATTTTGCAACCGGCGCGCTTGACGTTGATATGGCAACGGACGTTGTGGCAGGCATCGCTGAGGGCTGTAAGATCTCTGGTGCGGCACTGATTGGTGGTGAGACTGCTGAGATGCCTGGTATGTATGCGGCAGGCGATTATGACCTGGCAGGCTTTTCAGTGGGCGCGGCCGAACGGGGAACGCTTCTGCCTTCAAAGGACATTGGCGAAGGTGACGTTCTGCTCGGCCTCGCATCCTCTGGCGTTCATTCCAACGGCTTTTCGCTTGTGCGCAAGATTGTTGAGCTTTCCGGCCTGAAATGGTCTGATCCTGCCCCATTTGAAGATGGCAAGACGCTGGGTGAAGCGCTCATGGAGCCTACCCGCATTTATGTAAAGCCTTTGCTGGCTGCAATTAAAGAGACCGGCGGCATCAAAGCTCTTGCTCACATTACCGGTGGTGGTCTTCCTGAAAACCTGCCGCGCGTTCTTCCGGAAGGTTTGGCTGCACGCATTGATCTTGCTGCAATCTCCTCACCTGCTGTTTTTGGCTGGCTTGCACAGACCGGCGGCATTGCACAGTTTGAGATGCTGCGCACGTTCAACTGCGGCGTCGGGATGGTCGTTGCTGTTGCAGCTGACCAAGCTGAAGCCGTGCGCGAAGTGCTTGAGCGTGAGGGTGAAACTGTTGTTACGCTCGGCACGCTGGAGGCAGCGAAGGACGGCGGCGAGCAGGTTGTGTTTGACGGCGCACTGGGTTTTGCCAAATGAGCACGCTGCCTAAAAAACGCGTTGGTGTTTTGATTTCAGGGCGAGGCTCCAACATGCTGTCTCTTATTGAGGCCGCCAAAGCCCCTGACTATCCAGCGGAAATTGTCGTGGTTGGCTCTAACAAGCCAGAGGCGAAGGGCCTTGAAAGCGCTGCCGATGAAGGCTTTGCAACATTTGCGCTGGATCACAAGCTTTACGGCAAAGACCGCGAGGCTTTTGAGCGTGATCTTCATGCAAAACTGAAAGAACACAATGTTGATTTACTCGTTCTTGCTGGCTTCCTGCGGCTTTTAACACCTTGGTTTGTGCAGCAGTGGCAAGGCCGGATGATCAATATCCACCCTGCTCTTTTGCCAAGCTTCCCTGGCCTGCATACCCATGAACGCGCATTAAGCGAAGGCGTGCGCATCCATGGGGCGACAGTGCACTTTGTTACCGCAGAAATGGATGTTGGGCCGATCATTGCACAGGGCGCTGTTCCCGTTCTTGACGGGGATAACCCTGATACTCTGGCGGCGCGTGTTTTGGAAATTGAGCACCAGATCTATCCGAAGGCACTTGCGGCTGTTGCCAGCGGAAAGGCAAATGTGGATGGGTTCCGCGTTAAGATTGACGGCGCAGAAACCAAGGGTAAAGCCCTTATTTCCTAATAGGATAAGACCGTTTCTTTAGAGATAAAATGAGGCCTGCAGATGAGAGTATCTGCCGGCCTTTTTTCGTTTGCGTTGCTATGTGCGTTGGTTTGCGCGATTTGCGTTTTTTCTGCGTTGGTTTGAAAACACGCCGAAACCGGCCCCAAGGTACCACGCTGTCGTTTTGCTCTGCCTCGCTCGGGGACTGTGTTCTACGCTCTCTCACCTTCACTATTGACATTTCTTCATGGGCGCAAACGCCAAGGTGCTGGCATGCGCCACACGCCAAGCGTTGGGTCAAGCGCTTGAAGCATCGCTTGCTCACTGTGTTAACTGTCATTGCCGAAGTGACATTATCCCCGCTGCCACTATCAACATAATCCCGGCCATTGATGCTGGGCTTGGGACTTCTGCGAAAAAGACAAGGCTCCAAACAAGCGCAAAACCGACATAGGTAAAATCGAAAATCCCAATCACTGAAGGGGGGCCTTTTTGATAGGCTGTCGCAGCGCCGACACTTCCGATAAGGATCGCCACTGCAAGCATTGCCATCAACACCCATTCTGCCACCGCCATTTTGGTCCATGGGGAGAGCAAGAAGCCGATGCGTTGTTCTGGCGCAATCAACAAAAGAGACAGGGCCACGAGTGAACCGACCACCACAAATGAAATATTGAGCGCAACTGAGAGCATAAGAGGATGGACCGACCGGCATTTCGTGCGGGTCAGGATCATCGCACACGCATAGAGCACGGCTGATAGAAGCGGCAACAATGTGTACATGTTGAAATCGCCCGCCCTTGGCTGAAGAATGAGCAATACGCCACAAAAACCAATCAGCACGGCGACCCAGCCAAGAAAGCAAATTCTGTCTTTCGTGATAACAGCTGAAAACAGGATGATGAAAATCGGCAGTGTGTAGTAAGCCGCGGCGGCAACGGACAAATTGAGGTTAGGCAACGCGAGATAGTAGGCGATCCACATGCCAACAAGCATCAAACTGCGCAGGGCAACCCAACCCAACGCAGTGGGAACACTCAATAATGCTGGATTTTTCAGTTTCAAGAACAAAAATAGAACAGGCAGAACCAAGAGTGAGCGCAAGACAAAGATTTGCCAGATGACAAACTGTCCGCTCATTAATTTGACCAGAGCATCACTTAGGGAAAGTGCCAGGACTGAGAGCGTAATGACCGATACCGCCAAGGGCAGATTGTCGGTGTACCCACTGGCTTGTGGTTGGCTTTGCATTTAAGTGTCCCCCATCAACTTAAAAGAAGATTGGGCGGGGCACCGCGTTTTTGTCAACTGGGTGATTAAGCTCACTACACTGCGCTGGTTCCCTCATAAGCGCATTGCAGTGAGCCCATATTCATGATGACGGGCCGGTCATTTCCCGTTGGTTTGTCTCGCCCTATACCTTGCGTACTGCCACACGAATGTCGTGGAAAGCCGCGCCGCCGAAGGGGGCTGTCTGGTCTGCGCTTGTGAGCGTGTTGATGCCGTTTCCATTCTCATGAGCAGCGTTGGGCCAGATACCCTCTGCAACAATGGTACCTTGTTGTGGCCGGTCGCCAACGCACGCATGAAGGTAGACGTCACCACGGTGGTTAGACAGCACAATCGCATCGCCCTCCTCCACGCCCAGCGCTGCAGCGTCGAGAGTGTGCAACATAGCTGTGGGACGACCTTCCTTCTTCACAGAGCTTTCTGTTTGTGTAAAGGTTGAATTGAGGAACGAGCGCGCAGGTGATGTAACCAGACGAAATGGGTAGTCCGATGTCGGCATTTCGTTGACATCCCAGTGGTCTGGAAGCACCGGCATGTCTTGCCAGGACCCCATGGGACCATTGTTGGGCGCAGGAATGTTTGCCCAGTCAGGTTTGAAACGAAACTTGCCGTCTTCATAGCCAAAGCCATTGAGGTAGTGGGCTTCTTCAAAATCGGGCTGACAATCAAGCCAGCGCTTTTCTTCAAGCTCCTGCAATCCGCCAGAGTATTTGGAGTTCTTGAGCATCCAGTCGATATGCTCCCGAGCGGTCATTTTGTGACCTTCATGGGCAGTGCCGCCAAGGCGTTCAATCAGCTCGTTTAAAACCCATAGGTTCGGTTTGGCTTCGCCTGGCGCTTCAACAAGTTTGGGACCAAAAAGGATGTTCTGGTGTCCGCCCCCTTTATAGATGTCGTCGTGTTCCAGAAATTGGGTTGCTGGGAGCACGATATCAGCCATCATGGCGGTCTCTGTCATGAATTGCTCGTGAACTACTGTGAACAGGTCTTCACGGGCAAAGCCTTCTTTCACAAGAGTCTGTTCTGGTGCCACAGAAACCGGATTGGTGTTTTGAATAAGCATGGCGGTGACTGGAGGGCCGTCCATAAGTGCTTCTTTATCACCTGTGAGCACACGTCCGACCTGAGACATATCCAGCTTACGGATTTCATTGTCAGCAAGCGAGTGGGCTTCGACCATCGCCATATTGAGGCCGAAGATGGCCCCGTTGTTATGAAACGCACCGCCGCCTTCGTATTGGTAGTGACCTCCAACAACAGCAATACAGCTTGCCGCATGCATGGAAACCACACCGTTGCGCTGACGGGTAAAGCCATAACCCAGACGGAAGAAGGTTTTCTTTGTCTCTCCAATCAGCTTTGCCAGCTCTTCAATCTGCTCAACACTCAGACCGGTGATCTTGCTGGCCCATTGCGGGCTACGGGTCTTCAGGTGGTCTTCGAGCTGCGCAGGCGCATCTGCGTATTTTTCCATGTACTCACGGTCTGCATACCCATCGCGGAACAGAACATGCATAACCGCGCAGGCAAGTGCAGCATCAGAGCCGGGCTTCAACACAAGGCCTATGTCTGCCTGCTTCATTGTCTCTGTCTGATAGACGTCAATGACAACAATCTTTGCTTTGCGCTTTTTGCGCGCCTTAATAGCGTGGGTCATAACGTTGACCTGTGTCGCCACGGGGTTCGTTCCCCAGATAACTACAGCGTCCGCAAGAGCCATTTCGCGTGGGTCCGGCCCAGCGAGCTTACCAGTACCCGCTATATAACCAGTCCAGGCCATATTGGTACAAAAGGTCTGGTACATGCCTGAGTAACTTTTGGCATTTCGCAAGCGGTTGATGCTGTCGCGCTGAACAAGGCCCATTGTGCCGGCAAAGAAATATGGCCAGACGCTTTGCGGGCCATGGCGTTTTTCTGCCTCAAGAAACTTTTCAGTGATTTCCTCTAGTGCCGCATTCCAGCTGATCTCTTCAAACTGGTTTGACCCTTTTGGTCCTGTACGGCGCAGTGGCTTGGTCAAACGCTCTGGGTGGTGGAGACGTTCTGCATAACGGGCAACTTTCGCGCAAATAACTCCGGCGGTGTACTCATTATCCCGCGCACCATGAATACGGCCAATGCGTCCATCTGCATGTACCTCTACCTCAACTGCACACGTTGATGGGCAATCATGGGGACATGCGGAGGCAAAGCGTTGTGGCTTTTCGGGTTTTGTCATGCTCGGCGTACTCAATACCTGTTGAGGTTGTTGCGTTCAGGTATCTTCCCGCACAACGCTCTGAATTGTTGTTTGGCGCGTTTCTTAATCAAAGCACCAAAGGCGATCCTTTGCCGAAATGCTCTTGCGTTCCAGACGTGTTCTCACTGCACAAACAGATCAGCGTAAATATGTAAATTGTCAAGAAAGCAGGAGTAAAAAATTCGCGCTTTGGTGGTTTCTTGAAGGTGCTTTCATTCAGGCCGGGACTGGTAGACCTCCCCTATAGCAGGAGCGCGCGCCTCCAGTGCAGGATCAGTCAGGCTTTACAGGCCGAAGGAGCCTCATATTGCAGGGTATCGACGTAATTGCATGGGACTTTGACGGCGTTCTTAACCGCAACAATGTCACTGACCCATTTGTCTGGGTGAAAAGGTTTGAAAAGGACTTTGGCATTTCATGGAGAACCTTTGCACGTGAAATGTTCACCGATGATTATAGTGATGTTCTGCTTGGACGCGCTGACTTAAAGACGCTGCTCTCCCGGTGGGCGCAGAAGACCGGCTATCAAGGAGATCTCGACGCATTTCTGCTTTCTTGGTTTGAACGCGATGCCCACCCGGATTTAGAATTGCGCGCTCTTATGGACAAGCTCTCTCATACTGCAGTACGTCAGGTGATCGCGACCAATAATGGCGCGCGGCGTACGCGATATATAGAAGAACAAATGCAGTACAAAAAGCGTGTCGATGCTGTTTTCTCCTCTGGCAGAATGGGCATCGCCAAGCCCAACGCCGAGTTCTTCATGCATATTACGAGTTCATTAGGGGTGCGTGCCGACAGGATGCTTCTGGTTGATGATCATAAGGAGAACATCGATGCAGCGCAGACGATGGGTTGGCGGGCTTTGCACTTTACCCCCTCCACCCGCAAGCAGGTTATCGGTGCACTTGAGCCCCGCTGAGCGCGACAGCTACTTCTTAACTGCCTCCCACGCCATATTAACCAGACACTCCCGGTCTTCATCAGAAACATAACGCTGCGTACTAAGGAGCGTGTAGGCTGGCCCGACAATGAGTGCGGATGCGACAGCCCAGGGAATCAGTTTAACCACTCCCTGAACTTCCCAGGTGGCATACAAAGCTTCTCCCTGTAGATGAACCTTATGAATTTGTTGCTTGATGCAATCAAAGTCAGATTCGCTCTGCGCTCTTACCTTCAACTCCTCAAACAAACGAAACAGTTCAGGGTTTGCGCTCCCCCATCGCAGCAACCCGTTCACAGAGGCCTTGATGGCATCCTCTGCGCTTTGTTCTTGCGGTGTATCGCGTACTTCCTTGCTCCAGCCAGCGACCGCCTGCCCCCACAAAGCTGCCGCGATATCGGCCTTTCGTTTGAAGGAACGATAGATACTGCCCGTTCTCACTCCGCTTTTGACACTGATGTCATCCATAGTCGTTCTGGCGTAGCCCTTCTTCAGAAACAACTCAAGAGCTGCATCCAAAACCGGCTGATAGTGAATATTATCGATTACCAAGTACCTACCATTCCAATGCGGCTGCGTGTCTTTGTAAGACGGGAAAAAGCGTCAATCTAAAATAGTAGCCCGTCAGATCAGCTGCAAATCGAAACCACCGCAATGCAAAAGAATGATTTAAGCAATTTGGGAGAATTTAATGTAGATCGCGCCCAGAGTTCGCTTGGCAATCGGCACGCGCTTTTACGCGAACGACTGCTGATACGTTTAGAAGCTGTGCCCCTTAACCCGGTGGTTGGCAAGCACTTCCAAGCTGAAACCTGCCATCTTGTACAGATCCTCAGGGGGCATGCCATGTTGTACCATGATGGAGATACCCTCAAAGACGGTCATATAAAACTGCGCAAGTGGCTTGGCGTCCTGCTCGTCCTTGAGTTCATCCTTACATTGGGTGAATTTAGAGATGAAGTGCTCCATACCTTCACGCTTCATCTTCTGCAATTCCTTCGACAGATCCGGATCAAGGCCTGCAATGTCCATGAGTGTATGGAAGCGCAGTGCAGTTCCAGCCACATATTGCTCTCTGGACAATTCGATGAACTCGTAGAGCATAGCCTCTACAGCCGGGTAGATCTCTGAATGCAGAGCAAGGACGGAACGCAGTTGGCGGTAAAACTTGGAAAAGTACCAGTGCAAGGCGGCCGCGCAAAATTGCTCTTTCGTGGCAAAGTGGACCTCGATGAATTCCTTAGAGCTTCCGCTTGCCTGGGCAAGGTCTTTCAGCGTTGCGTGCCGGAAACCTTCCAGCATGAGGACCTTCACGCAGGAATCCAGCGCTGTCTCAAGTTTTGGGGAAAGCTCACCGCTTTGAATGGGGTCGAGGGAAGACATGCAGCCAGTATACGTTGCGCTAGGGGACCAGCAATCTCGTTCTTGCGCTATGGAAAACGAGCAACGAAGGCCTGCTTTGCGTCTTGGCTGGTTTCTTTCATATCTTGTAAAGGGCTGCCCAGCGCATTTAGTTTACGCCTTTTATACAAAAAACCCGCCTGTTGCAGAACGCAGCATGCGGGTTTTAAGTTCTAGCGTCCAGCGAAAACCGTGGGGCTGGATTAGCCTACGATTTCGGTGCCGGAGAACCAGTAAGCCATTTCTTCAGCAGCAGTTTCAGCAGCATCAGAACCGTGTACGGAGTTTTCGCCGATGGACAGTGCGAATTCCTTACGGATTGTGCCTTCAGCAGCGTCAGCTGGGTTAGTTGCACCCATAACTTCGCGGTTTTTGAGAACAGCGTTTTCGCCTTCAAGAACCTGAACGATGGTTGGGCCTGAAGACATGAATTCAGTCAGTTCGCCAAAGAATGGACGCTCTGCATGCACAGCGTAAAAGCCTTCAGCCTGCTTCAGGGACATCCATACGCGCTTGGATGCAACAACGCGAAGGCCAGCTTCTTCCAGCTTCGCGGTGATAGCACCGGTCAGGTTGCGCTTGGTTGCATCTGGTTTGATCATGGAAAACGTGCGTTCAATCGCCATCGTTATTACCTGCAGTTTCTATGAGCTTGCAACGGGCAGCTCTCTTTTAAAAATCTTTATCCTGTGGCGCACAAACGCGCATCACAAAGGTTCGCGCGAGGTATACTTAATCTCCCCCTTAAAAAGCAAGAGGATATATCCGTATTCCCACGTTGTTCCGCCTCAAAATCGTACAAAAACAAGGCGTTCTTCTTCTGATCCTGCCCCTAAACTACCTGTAAATACTGCCGCGAATTCACGTTAAGGCAGAATTGAGAGGCTATTGTTCGCCCTGCTTTCATAAAAGCACACACGTGACAGAGTGACGCAAAATACTAGCTCCTGAAATAACAAAGCAATTGCAACGCATTAAGCAACTTCATCACGAGCGTTTATCGGGAGTTGCGACGACTGGTCTCCCCCTTACATGCCCTGTGATTTGAGGTACATCAATTTACAGAGCACCAAAAACGGGCATTATTCCAAGCACAAACATGCAAGAGGATACCCCTATGAAAGCAGCATTTGAAATGTATGCCGCCTATAATCAATGGGCGAATAATCTGTTGCTCAAAGAATGCGACGCGATTACTTCAGATGAGTATCATCGCGATCTTGGTGTCTACTTCCATTCCATTCACGGCACCATGGATCACCAGCTCGTGGCTGATAAGGTATGGCTCTACCGGTTTTCCGGTCAGGGTGACCCGATTGACAGCCTTGATGAGCAAATGACCGGTGATTTTGCGACCTTGAGAGAAAAACGTGCGCTACTTGATACCCGTATCTGCTCGGTTATTGACCAGATGCAGGAAAAAGACTTCCTGCGCACCATTATCTATCGCACCGTACGCAAGCCATTGGTCATGCAGCAGCCCCTTGGCGCGGCATTGTTCCACTTCTTCAACCACCAGACCCATCACCGCGGTCAAGTTCACGCCATGTTGACCCAACTGGGTCGCAGCCCAGCGGCACTGGATATGATCTACTTCCAACGTGAGACCGGCCACTGGATGGCAAAAGAAGCAGATATGATTACCGCCTGATCGATCCTGTCTCAGGTTCCGTGGAAGGCCTCTTGTCTCTCACTGAACGCTAGACCCAAAGCAGTTTGCTGTTTTCATTGAAAAGGCAAACTGCTTTTTTTTAGCTCAAGTGGACACTCACGGAGAGCGCCAGCGTGATCAGCACAAACAGCATGATCACCAGCGGCATGCAGAAGTGCAGCCATTTTTGATAGGGCACGCGCCCAATCGCTAGACCGCCCATAACCACGGCAAAAGTTGGGTTGAACAGGTTCAACAACCCGATGGCTGATTGAAAGGCAGTGACGACAAACTCCGCCCCTACATCCGAAAAACCTGCAAGCGGAGCTATGATGGGCATGGAGAGGACGGCCAGTCCCGATGAGGATGGGACAAAGAACGACAGCATAAGCTCCAGCCAAAAAACCACGTTGATGAAAGCGACTTTGCTCAGTCCGCTCAGGGCTTGCTCTGACCAGTGGAGCACCGTATCGGTAATTAAGCCTGCGTTCATGACCACAACAATGCCGCGCGCCACACCGATGATGAGCGCAACGCCCAGAAGATCCTTCGCACCATCAAGGAAGTTGTCTATATAGGCGTGCTCTCCCATACGGGTGATGAAGGCAATCAAGATGGATGAACCGAGAAACAGGGTCGACATTTCGGCCATCCACCAGCCCAGCGCGGACACCCCATAGACCAGCATGGCGAATGAGCCTGCAAAGATGACCAGCACTCTGGCGTGTGTGTGTGTGAACTCCGGCAGTTCATCTATGCTCACACCACGCAGAAAGTGTTTTTCGTTGTCTTTTTGCATATCTGCAATAAGTGACTTGGAGTGATCCGCTTTGACCTTGGCAGCGTAGCGCATGACCCAGAACACACAAAAGCTCCAGCCTACCGCAAGTATCATAAGCCTTAGGCCGATGCCCCTGGTAAACAGGATGCCTGCCGCCTCTGAGGCTATGGCTGTGGCGAAGGGGTTGATGGTTGAGCCCAGCGCCCCCATGCCCGCACCTAGCATGATCACGGCGACGCCAGTGAGAGAATCGTACCCTGCCCGGATCATGATGGAGATCACAAGGGCATAGAACGCCAGCGTTTCCTCTGCCATGCCATCAACTGTACCCCCTAAAGCGAACAGGGCCATCAAGATGGGGATCATCAATCTTTCCCGCCCTTTTAGCGCCAGCATGACACGAGCTATTCCGGCATCTATTGCTCCGGTACGCTTTACCACCATGAGATAGCCGCCGATGACCAGGACAAAGACGGCGACATTGATGGCATTGGCCTGTCCGGTCTTGGGGTTATAGAGGCCGGCGATCGGCGCCATGAGAACGTCTATGGGGCCTTGAGGGTTTCTTGCCACTTCATGATAGCTGCCTGGCACTGGCACTGACGTGCCCAGCTCCGCGTTCAGCGTGCGATCATATGTGCCCGCCGGTATGAACCAGGTTGCTATTGCAACCAGAATCGTTAGCGTGAACAGAATTGTAAACGCGGTGGGGAATCTGGATTTTGACATGAGAGGCGCCCGAATGATGGTGATGACCGTCCTTTACGGTGCGTTTGATTAAAGCTGCGAATTCTTCTGTTTGGCACTCCCCTATTAAAGGGGAGAACAAAGCGGCTTCCTCCGTTGTATCCGGCTGTATTTTTGGGGGTGGTTTGATGGGGTCTTCAAAAAAGATCATTGTGGAGGTTGATGGGGCTTCTCTTCCAAAGGATGTTGCTGCCACCTTTAGTGCTTATCCTGAGGACAAACGCACGCGCCTGCTGGAGCTGCGTTCTTTGATTATTGACTGCGCCCAGCACCTCTTTGGCCCTTCCTCTTTCACCGAGACCTTGAAATGGGGAGAGCCGTCCTACCGTCCTTTACCCAAACACGGCGGCACGAGCGTGCGCCTGCATTGGAAGCCCAAGTTTGGCAATCGGGTCGGGCTGTTCGTTCACTGCCAGACAACGCTCATCGCCGACATGCGCACGCTTTATGGCGATGTGCTCTCCTTTGAGGGAAATCGGTGTTTGTGGATCCCTTCGGATGGAGATTATCCGCATGATGCAGTTGAACACTTTGTGGCTGAGGCGTTCAGGTATGGGGGAAATAAAAGCTCTTAGCCCAAACCAACCAGTGCTGCGCAAATATTGACGGGTATGCGATTATGAGCTGTCAGGCAGCAGCCTCTTGGCGCGGCATTGTTCCACTTCTTCAACCACCAGACCCATCACCGCGGTCAAATTCACGCCATGTTGACCCAGCTGAGTCGCAGCCCGGCGGCGCTGGACAAGATCTACTTCCAGCTCGAGACCAGTCATTGGATGACATACGCCATAACGTCACGTGCAGTGCGCTTGACTAGCTGAAGACCGATGCCTTCTTGCGATGCTCCTGAGAGGTCGCCCCCAACAAAAGCGGCGAGTAGATACCTATAAAGAAACCGCCGGCGATTGCTACCCGGCGGTTTTTCCTTTTCAAAGCAGACCAGTCTTATCAGAACTGCGCCTTCAACACTGCCTTCACACTCTGATCCTGAACATCGCTGGAAAGCAACGCATCATAGGAAAGGCTGATCTGAGTATTTTCAGAGAACATCATAGACACACCAGCATTCATAACCGCGCTGTCCTGATTAGTAGGAACTCCGCTTACAGAGAAGCTATTCCCACCAGTAAAAGCGTTATCTGAGGTAAAGCTATTTCCATATATGCGCTGCCAGGCTATCGAGCCGCTCACTGCAACGTTAGCACCTGACAGATCAAAGGCTTTGTTAATGCGCAAGCCAAGGTTAGTGATAGCAGTACCATCCGAAGCGGAGTTGACTGCCAAAACAGCATCGCCGCCGCTTTCACTAAAACCATCACTGTTAACATTCACATAAGCTAGACCTGCAAATGGGGTCAGCGTTGCAAAGGAAGTATCGAGATCATAACCGGCTTCTGTAAAGACTTGGAAAGTCCCTGCATTGTAGTTCGCAGACAGGTCCTCAGAGAGGCTTCCGAAGCGAACATCTCGCTCACTGTCAATCTGGTTATACGAATAAGTCAGACCTGCCTTCAGGCTTGCATCACCAAAGCTGCCAGCACCATACACTCCAATATGGTATGAATCGACTGATGCAGAAGATACACTATCATCATCAATGGAGGTATGGCCGTAGCCTGCTGTCAAGCCTGCACTGAGGGTCTCGGTCAGGTGCGTATCAATACCGACGATCAGACCACCAGCGTTTCGATCAACACCTGCAGCGTTTCCATCACTGTCCCAACTACCCCAAGCACCGTACGCTTTACCCCAGAACAGACGACCGCCAGTGTTGCTTTCTTCGAGCACTGCAGAACGCAGAAAGCGGCTATCTTCAAGCAGGATATTGTTCACAGACGCGTAGATATCACCGGAGAGCTGATCATAAGCGTCTCCGATTTCTCCAGAAGACAGCCCCAGAACAGCCGCATTAAGCGGGCCAGCCCCAATTCCATTTAGACTACCACCAACAGCGCGCTGGTTTGACGTTTGAGCAGCGTTTACAAACGTAAGACTGTTTCGCGCTAAATCCAGATAGACGCTATTTGCATCGTAAGACAAGGATGTATCAAAGAAGTAGAGGTTATCGACAACACTTGAAAATGTACCGATAACACCGCCAGCTGCCTCAATAATCGTATATTGAGAACCATCGATATAATCGATACTTCCGGTATTGCCGTCCTCTGGAGTAACATTTACCTCAACATTATTGGCGATTGTAACAGCGCCCGTTACATCAAGCTTATCACTATTGCCCGCTTCATCTATTTCAACATCGTAGAAAGTATTGTCACTGAAACCGGTATTACCAGTCACAGTTAGGGTACCGATGGAGTTTCCTGGGGCTACACGGCCACCGCTTTGAACATCAATAGATTTAACCGTCCCTGAGCCGCCCAGAATACCATCTTCAAGGACCTCAATATCACCCAGTGTTCCGTTTACGGATAGGGTCGAACCCGCTTCAACGGAAGCTTCCACATCGCTGTTGTCACCGCCAAGGATGGTTTCTCCTGAGATAAACTCAAAAGCGACATTCAAACCGGTTAGTGATGTGTCGAAGAGATAGTCTTCGTTGGTGTGGTTGAATACGAGAAGGCCTTCACCTTCTCCGAACTGCACTGCAGCAGCCTCCAGATAGCCAGCTGCAACTGCTTCTTCACCTTTAGCCGCGCCAATATTGATGGTCCCTGTGGAGTCTTCCATGTCAGCTAAATAGACAGTACCTTCCCCGTCCTGAACAGAAACCACAGCCCCATCACTAATCGTCAGAGAACCTTGACCTTCATAGCCGACCAAAAGATAATCAGATGCTAACAGGCTTGTTTCTGTCCCACTAACAGAGACGGATCCTGATGAATTCTTATTACCGCCAATTACCGCATAAGACGCTGTAACAGTGCCGCCTTTATTTACTGTCAGAGAACCTTGCCCATTGTATCCAACGACGAACTCATCAGATATTGTCAGGTTTGCTCCATCCCCAGTAACTGAAACAGCGCCGGTCGCACCTTCTTCGTCTCCAATCGCTGAGGCAAGTGCGGTAACAGTGCCGCCATCTTTGATATTCAAGCTCCCGTTGCCGCTGGTACCTACGACCAGAACATTTGAGTTATCCCATCTGGAGTTTTCCCCCGAGACGTTAACTACCCCTGTTCCTCCTTCACCTGAGGCATAGGATGCATGGCCACCAACAAAACCCTTTATTGAGCTTACACTGCCGCCGTCAGTGATATTAACTGTTCCTGTCGCTCCCTCAAACATCCCAACTATCAGGATACCTGGGTCGCCGTCGAAACCACCTGGAAATAATGTACCTTGAGGGATACCAGCGATCTCTTCCGCATCAGAAACACTTACGAGGTCCCAGCTGGACCCCTCGCCAGAAATGGTCACTACGCCGGTTGAACCATTACCCTCTCCCACAATGCCGGTAATTGTTGCCGCCTGACCGCCATTCGAAATTGAAAAAGAGCCGTCTCCGCCATCACTACCAACGGACAGAAGACCGGAAAAAAGTGTCCCGCCATCGGAAACGGATACCTGTCCTGAGGTTCCTGTCTCTTCACCTATATAGGTTTCCAAAGTTTGCAAAAGAGAGTTTTCGCCCTCAACGTTTATCGTTCCGCTTCCACCATCCAATGTCCCCAGAACGACCAATTCAGCACTCACGGTCCCGCCGTTCAGTACTGAAAGTGTGCCTTCTCCACCGACGCCCAGGTAAATTCCTGTTGCTGAGGCCTCTGTCTCTTCACCGGTTACAACAATTGCCCCCTGATCGCCCGCAGGAATTCCAAAATCGGGTTCTCCAGTAAATCCCGCTCCGATTACCTCAGCATCAACGATACTTCCGTTTTCGATTGTTAGCGTGGCCCCCCCGGGAGCGCCAACAGCGACTACACCGCCGAAACTTTCCTGAACTTCGCTGAGTTGGGTATCTTCATCGACAAAGAGGAGGCCATCTGCTGCGAATGCGGCAGGAACACTGATGAGGGAAAGCGCTGCTAGACTTCCGACAATCGCCGTCTTGGAGAGAAGGGATTGTGCCTTTTCTTGAAAATAAGCACTTTGCTCTAAAATACTAATTGTCATTATAAAATACCACTTGTAAAGAATCTATATTGCAACAATTTAATGCAACTTTAAATTGCTATCAATATATACTGGTATAAATCTGCTGCTATCTGCGATTGACCCGACTTGTTATGATACATAATTTCAATTCAGCAAGTGCAGCTTGTCAGACCGACTACATCTTGCGGTCATTAATTTAGGGAGGACGTAGCGGGACGGATGTTGTTGCCCACCTCATTGCCTCTTTCAAAGAACCAGCTTGAAAATGACGACCTGCTATATCTGTTTTAAGACTGATGACTACGTAGCCTCTGACACCTTTTAACTCGCCTTCCCCACGCAAAAACTGCTCTCTTCCCTCACTCGCCTCTTGCCAAAGTTGGTTGAAGCGGGCAAACAGCGTTTTATGTTACAAGTATCCAGCCTGACTTATCGCATTGCTGGTCGTCTTTTGATCGACAATGCCTCCGTTACTATACCCAGTGGTGCAAAAACCGGCCTCGTGGGTCGCAATGGCGTTGGCAAATCAACGCTGTTTAAACTGCTGTGCGGAGAGCTCTCTGTTGAGAGCGGTAGCGTACATATGCCTCAAAAAGCGCGGATCGGTCAGGTTGCGCAGGAAGCACCGGGCACGCAAGACTCTTTGCTTGCGGTGGTTCTAGCTGCTGATACCGAGCGCACCGACCTTTTGGCAGAAGCTGAAACGGCGCAGGACGCGCATCGTATCTCCGAGATCCATACACGCCTTGCAGATATTGAGAGCCACAGCGCAGAAGCGCGTGCCTCTGCTATCTTGAGCGGACTGGGCTTTTCGCATGATGAACAGCAGCAGCCGTGTGCCAACTTCTCCGGTGGCTGGCGTATGCGTGTGGCCCTTGCGGCGCTGCTGTTTTCCAAACCAGATTTGATGTTGCTGGATGAACCGACCAACTACCTCGACCTTGAAGGCACGATGTGGCTTGAGAACTTCATTGCGCGTTATCCATATCAAGTTCTGCTGATCAGCCATGATCGCGACTTGCTGAATAACGCGGTGGATAGCATCGTGCATATGGATGGCGGCAAGCTGACGTTTTATCGCGGTGGTTATGATAGTTTCGACCGTCAACGCCGCGAAACGATCATCTTGCAAAAGAAGGCTGCCGAAAAGCAGGACAAAGCGAGAAAACACATTCAGAGCTTTGTTGACCGGTTCCGCGCGAAAGCCTCCAAGGCAAAGCAGGCGCAGTCCCGCATCAAGATGCTCGAGAAGATGCAGCCTATTTCTGTTCTGGATGAAGGCTCAGGTCTGGAGCTGCACATTCCGCAGCCGGAGGCTAAGCTGTCTCCCCCTATCATCAAGCTGGAACAGGCCTCTGTTGGCTACGACGACAAGACGATTTTGAGCAATCTGACGCTGAACATCGACCATGATGACCGTATTGCGCTTTTGGGTGCCAATGGTAACGGTAAATCGACCTTCGCCAAGCTGATTGCAGGCCGCCTTGGGTTGATGTCCGGTGAGATGGCAAAGGCAACCAAACTGAGCACTGCGTTTTTTGCGCAGCATCAGCTTGATGACCTGATGCCAGAGAGCAACCCCATTGAGCATGTGCGTCCTTTGATGCCCGGCGCTATGGAGTCCAAAATCCGTGCGCGTGTTGACCGCTTTGGCTTACCGACTGATCGCATGATGACACCAGCCAAGGACCTTTCGGGCGGTGAAAAGGCACGGCTGTTGCTGGGTCTTGCTACCTTCCATGGGCCGAACCTTGTTATTCTTGATGAGCCGACCAACCACCTTGATATCGACAGCCGCGAAGCACTTGTGCACGCGATCAACGATTATGATGGTGCGGTTATTCTCATCAGCCATGACAGGCACCTGGTGGAAGCGTGTGCAGACCGCTTATGGCTTGTTGCTGACGGAGGCGTGAAAGACTTCGACGGCGACATGGCAGCCTACCGCAAGCTGATCCTTAAGGGTGACAGCAGCTCTAAATCTAAATCCGTCGTGGAAGAGGACAGCGAGAAGGCAAACGCCCAAGCGCGCCGCAAGGAAGCTGCCGAGCGCCGTGCTAAAACCGCTCCTTTAAAGAAGAACATTGAAGCGGCAGAAAAAGAGATCTCCAAGTACCAAAAGTACATCAAGAAACTTGATGCGCTGCTGGCTGATCCACGGATCTATACAGAAGCACCGGACAAAGCCAAGCAGCATGCCATTCGTCGTGCAGCCTATGTGAAGGTGCTGGGCGAGACCGAAGAGAAATGGCTGGGCATGTCAGCCGAACTGGAAGAACTTTCTGCGGGCTAGGTTTTGCCGTCAATGAGATTGATTGAAACCCGGTACTGATACCAGTGCCGGGTTTTTCTTTGCCTCACGCTTAAAGCCCCCGATGACCTGGCAGATAAGTCAGCACACAAGATCAATATCATTAAATATCAACGCGTTAATTGATAATTTTGATAAAATAATTGAGCTAACTCATAAACTGATTCAAAGGATGAGCTTTGAAAGGGCGGCGGTGCGCTGGTTCCTTGATCCGCTCAGCTCTACAAGCCTTGGGAGCAGCTCCAACATTCCGAGCGTATCATCGCGGATAATCTGCTTTAGTCGTTCATCTGTTTGGTGGCGCAGTTCTACCTCTTCGATCTGTGCAGTTATTTCATCTGGTGTTGAAAGCGGAAGAAATATGATCAGATCCAAAGCTGCTAAAGCCTTTTCTATCCTCACCAAGAGCTGACCAGATGGCTCCCACTGTGCGCCCTCGCGCTCACTGAGCACTTCCAGATAGGCAATGAAATCCAGCGGGCAACGATCGAAGATGATGTCTTGCTCATGCTCCGCGCTGAGGATTGATTGCAGGTTGTGGTTCAGCTGCTCCATAAAGTCGTCGATGGACGGTTGCTGTGCAAACATGACGCCCTGCTGAGCGAGCTCCCAGTACGGCTCCTGAACCACCTCGTAGGCTTGATGTTGGTCGACGAAATCTTCCTGGAGCGTTGTTTTCCCACTGCCATGGGTGCCGGTGACTGCAATCCTCATTGTGATCCTTTAAAGCAAAAAGCGCCTCTCTTTACGCAAAGAGCAAGGCGCTTGGTTATCTGGCCGTCTTTTGACACTTGATAGCTGTTAGGCTTTGCGCTTGAGTTCCAGCCAAATATGCGGAATGGTGCGGCCATCCTCTTTATGCAAGGTGTATGTATACCTCACACTTTGCTCAAAGTTATCGTCACAAAACATTGATAACTCAGAGTTAGTTAGAGGCCATGGCGGACCAGAGGCGTCCTCATCCTCCTCACAATAGCGGGTGAGGATAATTAGAGTGCCACCAGGTGCAACGAGGCTTTTCAGCGGTTTCACGAAGCTTTTGCGCAGCTCGCTACTGACGGCTTGCAAGGTGTAACATTCGTAGACCAGATCAAACTTCCCAACCCAGTCCTGCGGCGGGTTCATAAGATCGGCGCACCGAAACTCTACCTCGCCAGCTGGGAACCGTGAAGTCGCCCATTTGATGGCTGAGGGTGCAACATCAAAGGCAGAGGTTTTCCAGCCTGCCATGTGCAGCGCGTTGGCGTTGTCGCCTAAACCGCACCCTACATCCAATGCGGTGCGCCCTTGCCCGTTGTTGGCTTCAAGCCACTTCGCCAATGGTTCTTTCGGCTTTAACTCTGCCCACGGAATCTCATTGGTGTCACCGTTTGCCGAGGTATAGACTTGCTCAAACCAGCTCTTTCGGCTTTCCCAGCTGCCATCGCTCGCGCCTTCAAGCTTATCCAGACGCTCATGGAGCTGCTTGCGGTGATCCATATCCTGCGTGCTCATGCTTTCCGATCCCATCCGCCGCTGTCAGTTTGCGCCCAGTATGTGAGGTCGTGGCCCGTGTCCTTCACCTCAACCCAGCGCTTGCGCGCTTCTTGCAAAGCGTCTTGATCATTGCCGTCAAACATATAGACAACGCGCTGGTACTGAGCCGGGTCTGGCAGAGGCGCACGATCTACCAGAAAGCGGACGATTGCCTCATTGGGGTTATCGCTTTCTGTCGTGAGGTAAATCGGCTGATACTCGGGATGCCCTTCCTTCTTGGTGCCGTGAGGCAAGAACCCATCTTCTGAGTAGGTCCAAAGGTAAGCGTCAATTGCATCGCACCGTTCTTCTGTTGCGAATTGGACCGTCACCACCCAATCTCTCTCAAGACATTTTTCTAGGAGAGTTGGCAGCGCCCTTTCCAGCGGAAACTTTGACAGCTGATAGAACAGCACTTCACTCATATTCTGGTGTCCCGTTTTTCCCTCAGGCTTGGAGGCTACCCCAACCCAGTGCACCCTTTAGCGCATGCTGGTTCTGGCTTTGTGTGGTATATGTAAAGCTCAAATCACAGCGTTTTTCAATTGACCACACTTTAATCTAAAAATTGCCGTGAATATCCATATAACCTGGGATATTCATAGGAATCATTGATAAACTCCACCCAGACGTTTTAAAGGTCTGGACTTGATCACATTCTCGGGGAATTTCATTGGTGTGTTAAGCTTGGCGAAACCCACTTCCGACTATGGAGGGTGAAATGCCCTCACCTGTGTGCTCTTGTGGGTCCGCAGGCATTGTATATTTAGGAAATGACCAAATGGCAGCGCGTATTGCTTTATTCTTTGCTCTTGTATCCGGCCTTGTTGGGATAACAGCAGCTGTGGGCGCAATGATTCCAGACAATTCTGGTGCCTGTGTTCATTATCAGACCTGCTGATTAAGTAACAGGAGTGGCTTTTATCTCTCTAGCCCGCTCGTGCTTTTAAAAATAAACGCATCACGCATTTATTTCTTGCAGTTCAAAACAAAAGCCCCGCCTGACAAATCAGCGGGGCTTTTGTTTTGAAGTTGAACAGACGCCATACACCACCGCAACAAGCCCAGCAAAAAAGGCCGGCCACATGTGGATGTGACCGGCCTTTTTCAAATGTAAACACGCATAGGCGTTGCGAAAGGTTTAGCCTTCGAAATGCTCTTTGATCATGCGGTTAAGCGCACGCACACCAAAACCAGAAGCCCAGCCTTGCGAAATCGCGGTCTTTTTGGAGCCCATCGCAACGCCAGCAATATCAATGTGTGCCCATTTGGTTTCATTGGTATGACGCTGCAGATAAACAGCTGCAGTGCTCGCACCACCCCAGCGATTACCGCCAGTGTTGCGCATATCTGCATTTGGAGTATCGATCATCTTGTCATACTCATCGCCAAGTGGCAGGCGCCACATTTTCTCGGCGGTTGTCTCACCAGCAGCACAGATTTTTGCAGCCAGATCATCATCCTCTGAGAAGACACCAGCGCGGTGACCACCCAGCGCGACCATGCAAGCACCGGTAAGGGTCGCAAGATCAATCATGAACTTTGGTGAAAAACGCTCCTGAGTGTACCAAAGAGCATCGCCCAGCACCAAACGGCCTTCAGCATCGGTGTTGAGGATCTCAACTGTCTGACCAGACATGGTTTTAACGATGTCACCTGGACGAATTGCGTTTCCATCCGGCATGTTTTCAACCAGACCCAGCACACAAACTGCGTTTACCGCTGCTTTACGCCCTGCAAGGGCTTTCATGAGACCGATAACAGCAGCTGCGCCACCCATATCACCCTTCATGTCTTCCATGCCAGCACCTGGCTTCAAGGAGATACCGCCGGTATCGAACACAACGCCTTTACCGACAAACGCGATTGGTGCTTCGCCTTCTTTGCCGCCGTTCCATTTCATAACAGCAAGACGGGATGGACGAACGGAACCCTGACCAACGGCCAGAAGGGCATTCATGCCCAGTTCCTGCATCTTATCTTCGTCGAGGATCTCAACTTCTACACCAAGCTCGGAGAGCTGCTGAGCTTTGGCAGCAAACTCAACTGGACCAAGTGTGTTTGCTGGCTCGTCAACAAGCCTACGTGCAAGCAACGTGCCTTGTGCAACAGCTTCAGCTTCTGCCCATGAAAGCTCAGCAGCACCAGCATCTTGAACCTTAAGGGTCAATGAGCAGGCTTTGTCGCCGTCAGCTTCTTTCTTCACAGTGCGATAGGTGTCAAACTTGTAACCACGCAGCAATGCGCCCTGTGCAAAATCAGCGGCTTGTTGGGCGGTTGCAGCCGAGGGGAAGGTCACTTCCGCATCTTCAGCTTTCAACGCCAGCAATTTACCAGCAACTTCACCGCCCAGATTAACCCAGTCCCGGTCTTTCAGTTCTTCAATTTTGCCAAGTCCAGCAACAATCAAACGCTCTGCGTCCATACCTTGAGGTGCAAGCAGGTGCATGATAGCGGACTTTTTGCCGTTGAAGTCTGCCGTTTTTGCAGCGCGCGCAACAGTTTCGCTCGCCGAACCCATCACACCCTCGGCCTCAGCAGCAAAGTTAAGTTCTTCGCCAGCAAAGACAACTTGAGAACGCGCTGTAGGCTTGGAGTATTGTGCAAACTTGATGGATGTGAATTGCGTCATATGGTCGTTTCTTTCCTCAGACTAAACTGCGACCGGCGTTTTCTAGCATAATATTCTAGTGAACACAGATATACATGTGCCTTAGCCGCGCTTAAAACTCATGTCAGAACATGGCGTGATAATGGTCTCGTTTCAAGGCTGAGTGAAGAAACTTGCGAGTTTATTCATTAAAAGATCCTGAGAACCGACTTTCAGCCACATTCCGTGCTATTGAGTGGCATTGAATCATTTTGTGGCTTGGCCGCTCCCATAATGAACAAGAAAAGGTTCTGGTGCACGGCACAATGAAGACTATTGAACGTTATATCATCAGGCGATGCTCGACCGCCTTTATCGTGACCCTGGCAGCCATGACTGGTGTTGTCTGGTCTACGCAAGCGTTGCGCCAACTGGATCTGGTGACCTCAAAAGGTCAAACACTTCTTCAGTTTGGCTATATCACTGCCCTTGCGCTCCCACTCCTCATTCTGATTGTTGCACCCTTTGCAATGATGCTGGCGTTTATTATTGTTTTAAATAGTATGTCACGCGACAGTGAGCTGATCGTCATCAATGCATCGGGTGCCTCTAAATGGCTTGTATTGCGGCCTGTTTTGATCTTCTCCGTTATGATCACAGCGCTTATGTACTTTTTGTCGACCTATCTGGCACCTACCGGGCTGGCGGAGCTTCGCAGTGAGCTAACACGCGTGCGCGTTGATCTGGTTGCAAATATCATCAAACCTGGCAGGTTCATTCCGATTGAAGAGAACCTGACTTTCCATATTCGCAACCGAAGCGGAGATGGTGCACTTGAAGGCCTTTTGCTGGATGATGCCCGCGACCCAGAAACGTCCTTTACCTACACAGCGGAAACGGGACGGATCATCGAAGCTGCTGACAAGACGCTCCTTGTGATGCTTGATGGAACAATCCAGCGGCGACCTAAGGGTGGGCAGGACATGTCCATCGTGAGCTTTGAGAGCTATGGCTTTGATTTATCCGCGATGATTCCCGAGGCCCGAGAGCCAACTTTCAAGTCTAGTGAGCGCCCGACATTTGAATTACTGAATGCAAAAGCTGGCGATTCTTATGCAGCAAAGCACTTGGACAAGCTAATTGTGGAATTCCATGATCGTTTGAGCGTTCCGCTTTACCCAATTGCCTTTGGGCTGATCATCTACGCATTCCTTGGTACCCCCAAGACCACCCGACAAGACCAAGGTCTTGCAATAACAACAACAATCGCTGTTGCGACTCTGCTGAGAACTGCAGGTTTTGGCGCAACACTAATCGTGAGTGCAGCTCCAGATATGTTCCCGTTGCTCTATGCAATCCCAATAATCGCAATTGCGCTTGCTGCTTGGTCCATTAGCCTAAACAAAAGACCTTGGTTGGTTCAGAGTCTGGTCAATGGGGCACATTCCCTTTCCGATATGGTTGGGCGTGTGTTCTCGAAACTGGTTGGGCGTAAAAACCAAGGGTCAGCAGGGTTGTAATGGCAGGAAGAACACTCAGTCTTTACATTTCCAAACGGTTCTTCAAGTCGATCCTGGCTCTCTTTCTGTTTGCGACCGTACTCATCCTTCTTTTTGATGTGCTTGAGCTTGTACGCCGCGGGGGTGACCGCGAAGGTTTCTCCATGCTGCGCATCGTTGCGATTTCCGTATTGCGCGTTCCATTACTGCTGGAACAAGTCATTCCATTTGCGGTGCTTTTTGGATCCATATGGGCCTTCGTCTCACTGAGCAGAAGCCTTGAACTTGTGGTGGCACGTGCTGCTGGCATCTCAGTCTGGCAATTCACCGCCCCTGCACTTCTGACTGGTCTCTTTATCGGTATCTTTTCCGTTATCGCATACAACCCAGGTGCGGTTTATCTGCAAAAAAAATCAGACGAGATCGCTGAAGGGCTTTTTAGTGTTGAGCAAACTTACCTGCTGGAAGGTTCTGGTGAGGTCTGGCTTCGGCAAAATGGCACGGATGGTGAATCCGTTTTACACGCCCGCCACACCAGTGGTCAGGGAGCAACGCTCAATGGCCTGACACTGTTCTCATTTGACCGTCAAGGCGAGTTCTCAGAGAGAATCGAAGCACGCAAGGCCGTTCTTGGAGAAGGGATGTGGCGTTTAACTGACGCCGTTGTCTACGCTTTGGACACTGATCCACAACATTATGATAACTACACAGTCAGCACATTTTTGACCCCGACAGAGGTCAAGGAGAGCATAGGTTCACCGGAATCCATTAGCTTTTGGAGTCTTCCACGCTTTATCGAGCTATCCAAAAGGGCCGGACTACCTGCGTATAGGTATTCTTTACAATATCAGACTCTTCTAGCCAAACCCCTGTTACTTGTGGCAATGATTGTTATTGCTGCTGCTGTTTCGCTGCGTGTTTCGCGTTTTGGGGGAATTGGTCGCCTGATTGCCTGGGGGATTTTGTGTGGGTTCGTGCTTTACGCCGTCTCTGAAATCTCTAAGGACTTGGGTGGAGCCGGAATCGTCCCAACAGCGGTTGCGGCATGGGCACCTGGCGTATTTGGGGTTCTTATGGGTTTCACTATTCTGTTGAACCAGGAGGATGGTTGATGGGTTCGACCTCGATCCTGAAACAGAAAATCAAGCGAGTTGGGGCTGGCTGCGTATCGCCAGAATACCTTCGTACTGTCTCTGCGCTTGCTTTGCTATGCGGTGCTGGCCTTTTGGCTATCAGCGCGCCTGTAGTTGCGCAGATCGATCTATCGCAAACTGCCAAGCAGGCGGTTGATACTTCTCAGCCAATGATGCTTGAAGCGCTTGAGCTTCAGTATGACTTTGATAATGACATCATTGTCGCATTCGGCGGCGTCGAGATCTATTTCGATAATTACACATTGCAAGCTGACCGCGTTACTTACAATCGTAAGGACGGGAAATTCTCTGCACATGGCAACGTGAGAATGACTGAGCCAGATGGCAACCTCATTCTTGCAGATAACCTGACGCTGAGCGATGACTTCTCTGAGGGGTTCATCCAAGCACTGCAGATTGATACACCTCAGTTCACTCATTTCATTGCGGAAAGTGCTGAGCGCTCAGGTGACAATGTTACGACACTGAATAACGGAACCTACTCCGTTTATCAAAAAGCTCCGAAGCCTCCGCTTTGGCAGATCAAATCCACAACGATCATTCACAATCAACAAGAGCGCCGAATCTATTTCGAAGGCGCATCTATTGAGTTGTTTGGTCATACGATTGCAAAGGTCCCTTATTTTTCGATCGCGGATCCATCCGTTGGTCGCAAATCTGGCTTCTTGCTACCGCGCTTTATCGCTAAGAACCGTCTTGGGTATGGTACTGCGATCCCATACTATTGGTCGCTCTCACCCACTTATGACATGACGGTTACTGTGACGCCGCTTACAAAACAGGGCGTTTTGGGGCAGCTTGACTGGCGTCAGAAATTTGACCGCGGATCCTACAATATTTCGGTTGGCGGCATATCCCAAGCAGACCCGAATGAATTTTTGGGCTCAAGTGGAGATGTCCGTGGCCGCTTTATCGTGCACACAGATGGTAGTTTTAACTTAAGTAGCCTCTGGAAAACCGGCTGGGATATCACTTACGCAACGGATCGTGCTTTTCGCGAGGATTATGGCTTTGCGCAGTTTGGAAGCGCAGATGAAGTTTCCAAGTTGTATCTAAAAGGCCAAACCCAGCGTAACTTATTTGATGCCAATGCCTATGCATTCCAGCTCACTCAGGAAAACAACCCAGATCCGACACAGCCGATGAATCCAGTCGGGCCGTTCACCCCTGTTAATGATGACCTGCAAGAGAAACAGCCCTACGTTCACCCGTCGATTGATAACTCGATTTACTTTGAGAAGTCGATTTTGGGCGGGCAGCTGAACTATGACGGCAACCTGACGAGCCTCACCCGTGAGACAACCGATGCATTCTCCGTGAATGGAGTTGACCGGTTCCGCGGGGTTGAGGGAACTTTTACTCGTTTGAGTGCTAACCTGACGTGGCAGCGTACGTTCATCGATCCACTCGGACAGGTTTTCACGCCATTTGCCTATGCGAAGACAAACCTTTATTTCCTCGCAAACGCGGATGAGAACGTCACTGAACTTTCAGATGACGCGGTCGTCTTCCGAGGGATGCCGGCAGTCGGTCTGGAGTATCGTTATCCATTCCTGTCGAGCTTCAATGGTGGCAACCAGATCATTGAGCCTGTTGCACAGCTTATTGTTCGCCCTAACGAAACATCGATTGGTGAGCTGCCGAACGAAGACGCACAGTCGATCGTTTTCGACGCTTCCACTTTGTTTGAATGGGATAAGTTTTCTGGATTTGACCGTAACGAAGGCGGAACGCGTGCTAACATTGGTCTGCAATATAAATTGCAGTTTGACCAAGGCTCGTTTGTAAGCGCTCTGTTTGGTCGCTCCTTCCAGCTTGCTGGAGAAAATTCCTACTCAGTCCCTGGTATTCTGGATGCGACTGGCGATTCTGGTCTCCAGACCACAGGGTCTGATTACGTCACCAGCCTTTACTTCGACACCAATACCGGGTTCCGCATCGGCGGTAATGCTCGCTTCAACGAGCATGACTTTGGCGTTGCGCGTACGGAAATCAGCGCAAGTGGCCGTTATGGACCTGCCTCGACTGTTCTTTCCTATGCATATCTGGCAGAGCGTCCAGACGCAGGAATTGATGAGCAGCGCTCCGAGGTGGTTGGCGCGCTCAACTTGAACCTTCAGGAAAACTGGCGCTTATTCGGCTCCCTTCGTTACGATATTATCAATGAGAATATCGTGCAGGATACGGTCGGAGTTGGTTACGATGACGAAGGCTTCTCTGCCTCAATCTCCTACGGTGAAGACCGGAGCCGGAACAATGGCGAGCCTGTCGAACGGATCCTCTTCTTCCGATTCGGCCTCAGAACCATTGGCGACACCAGCCTCTCAACCTCAACCTCTGAGTCAAACGCGAATGACTAAGTAGGTAATTACACTTAAACCTCAGGCTATGCACAAAAAAATAGCCTGAGGCATGACAGATTATCGCCTTTTTTTGCTATTAATTAACTGTGTTGGATTTTCCCGGCTGCAACTTTCTGACTTGCGCCAAGCGGTGCCATATATGTATCGGTGCAATTGTGGGAGCATGCATAGATACTGTAGCCTTTGGGACGGAGAGCTTAACAAAATGAAACTTACTCGCTATTGCGCTTCTTTGGTTTTTGCTGCCTGCATGCTGGCACCCGTCGGGCCGCTGCTTACATCTGCTGAAGCTGCCAGTAAAATTGTCGCCGTTGTCAATGGCCGTCCTATTACAAGCTATGAATTACAGCAGCGATCAAAGCTCATCGCACTTACAACGCGCGCACCCTCTTCTGTTGCAAAGCGAAAAGCTAGGGAAGAGCTGATTGATGAAGCCTTGAAGCTTGAAGAGGCCAAGCGCGTTGGTGTTTCAATCAAGGACAGCCAAGTTGATGATGCTTTTGCCTCAATTGCAAAACGGGTAAACCTTTCCCAAACACAGTTTAAACAGGCTCTTTCTCAAAGCGGCGTGAACTCACGAACTTTGAAAAATCGCTTACGTGCGGAAATCACGTGGTCGGAAGTGGTTATGCAACGTTTTCGAGCAACCGTACGGATTAATGAATCTGACGTGATTGCACTGCTTCAGGGCAAAGAAGGCACTAAGGACAGCGCAACGACCAGTGTCGAATATGATCTTCAGCGGATTATCTTCGTCGTCCCGAAGAATGCCAGCAAATCTTTCAAGAACAAACGTGCTGCTGAGATGAAACGACTTCGCGCGCGCTTCACATCCTGCGAAGAAGGCACACGGATTGCGGCTGGCTTGAACGAAGTTATCGTACGGCCAATCGGCAAGCGTCTTGAAACTGATCTTCCTGCAGGCTTTGTGAAGCAGCTGAATGCGATCTCTGTTGGCCGCGTAACAGCCCCTACCCCTGTAGACTCCGGATTTGAGATGATTGCTCTTTGTGGTAAAGAGACAATCAACAGTGATGCGACTGCGCGAAGCACAATTGAGGGCGAGTTACGCAACAAAAAAGGGCAACAGCTTTCTCGCCGTTACCTTCGTGACCTACGCTCCAATGCTGTAATCGAGCAGCGCTGATCGTCTGATTGGCTGCGGGAGATGGTTTTTAATTATGCGCAGAGTAAAATTGGCGCTCGCCCTCACAATGGGCGAGCCTGCAGGTATTGGACCTGACATTACGCTGAAGACGTGGAAAGTTCGCTTCGAGCAAGACGTTCAGCCGTTTTATGTTTTATGCGATCCTGAGCTCCTTAAAGCCCGCGCAAAGCACCTTGGATTAAAGATCCCCATCAAAGTGGTTGAGCCAGAAGCTGCTTGCGATTGCTTTGATGAAGCATTGCCTGTCGTTCCGCTCTCAGGCCCCGTCCAGGTCAGTCCCGGGGCGCCATCTGGCACCAATGCGGCCCTTGTTATTGAATCCATCAGCACCGCGGTGCAGCACGTTAAAGACGGCAGAGCCTCTGCCGTGGTCACCAATCCTATCTCCAAGAAAATCCTTTATGATGCTGGGTTCCATCACCCAGGACATACTGAGTTTCTTGGCGATTTGGCGAAGACCTACTGGGGCAAAGATGCTGACCCCATTATGTTGCTTGCAGGCCCTGAATTGATGGCGGTGCCACTTACCATTCATGTTCCCTTTGTCGATGTTCCCAAACTGCTGACAAAGGACCTCATCGTGGATAAGTGCCGCGCGATTAATAAGGACATGATTGAACGCTTTGGGATTACATCACCGCGTATCGCCATCGCTGGCCTCAATCCACATGCGGGTGAAGGCGGCTCCATGGGCACCGAAGAAATCGAAACAATCTCGCCTGCGATCGCACAGCTTCGCAGTGAAGGCATCGATGCGCGTGGTCCTTTGCCTGCGGATACAATGTTCCACAGTGAAGCGCTGGATACTTATGATGTGGCTGTGGCCATGTATCATGATCAGGCGCTGATCCCCGTAAAAACTCTGGCCTTTGATGAAGCTGTGAATGTGACGCTCGGCCTCCCGTATGTGCGCACTTCACCTGATCATGGTACCGCATTTTCGATTGCCGGCACCAATAAGGCCTCCCCAAACAGCTTGATGGCTTCGCTGCGTCTTGCAGCAGCCCTTGCAGAACCTGAGCTTGTTTAATGGCACAAATTGATGATCTGCCGCCTCTTCGTGAGGTGATTGCAGAGCATGGGCTCGATGCCCGCAAATCTCTTGGACAGAACTTTCTTCTGGACCTTAATCTGACATCTCGGATTGCACGCAGTGCTGGTGACTTGAGCGAATGCACTGTGGTTGAAGTTGGGCCAGGCCCAGGCGGTCTGACCCGCGCCTTGTTGGCTGCTGGCGCTAAAAAAGTCATTGCCATTGAAAAAGATACAAGGTGCCTTCCAGCGCTGGATCAAATTTCACAACATTATGGCGGACGATTGGAAGTGATTGAGGGAGATGCCCTCAAGCATAATCCTGCCGACCTTGCAGATGGACCGATCAAAATCATCGCCAACCTGCCCTATAATGTGGGCACACAGCTTCTGCTCGGCTGGTTGACGACACCGGAGTGGCCTCCCTTCTGGACCTCTTTAACATTGATGTTCCAAAAAGAGGTTGGGCAGCGCATTGTAGGACAAACCGGCGACAAAGCTTATGGCCGTCTTGGCGTGCTGGCAAATTGGCGATGCCATACGGACATTCTTTTCGATCTCAATCCGAAAGCCTTCACACCGCCGCCGAAAGTCATCTCTGCCGTTGTGCAGCTGCATCCACGCGAAACGCCGCTGGAGTGCCCTTTGAAAGCGCTGGAGCGCGTCACTGCGCATGCCTTTGGACAACGCCGCAAAATGCTACGCGCGAGCCTGAAGGGTCTTAAACCGGACGCTGAAGCACGTATTGAAGCTGCCGGACTTAAACCGACAGCCCGAGCTGAAGAAATCGATGTGGCAGGGTTTGTCGCACTTGCTCATGCATTTGATCAGGATTGATTGGAACCGTTTGAACAAAGGCACCTTGCAGGTCGGCGGGCCTGCTTGGGAAAACGAATGCCGAAGACAAGGCGAGTAGCCTTATAAAAAAAGCCCTGAGACCACTGCGGTCTTAGGGCTTTTTTATGCGGATGATTGCTCGTTTACTCAACTCTTAAAAAAGCCGTCATGCCGCTCTCTTGATGTTCGATAATGTGACAGTGCATAAGCCAATCGCCTTCAATATCGGGGCGAACAGCCACTTGCAAGCGCTCGTCAGGAAGAACCAGTGCGGTATCCGTCCACCATGGTGGGAGTTTGCGCTTATTGCTCTTGAGCAACTTGAAGGTCATTCCATGAATATGGATCGGGTGCGTTTGAGGTGTGCGGTTTATAAACTCAAGTACATATGACTTGTCGCGTTTAAGCACATCCACGGGATCTAACGGCCCGCGCTCTGCGCCCTGCCATGCTTTCTTATTCACCGCCCAAAACGAAAAGCCCAAACTGCCGCAAATTGGATTGGCTGGTCGCTTCTCCGCCGTGGCAGAAAATTCCAACGGGAGATATTCCGCATTCTTCAAGTCCGGTTGCGGGATCGGGTTGACTGGCAGAGGTTTTATTTCCCGCAAATCACGGTGCAGCGAGGTCCCGACCGCTCGCAGTGAAAGCACTGGCCATGGCGACGAAGATGAATAGTTGGTGAGCTCGATCTGCTCTCCTTCTCCATCTGGAATGCGCAGCGCGATATCGGCCCGCTGCCCGGGCCCCAGTGCCAGCATCTTGACAGCAAACGGGGCAACTGGATTGCCGTCCATTGCGATTACTTTAGCCTGTGTGTTTTGCGGGAATGCCAATTTGTAGATCCGCGTTACATCACTCACACACAGGCGCAGGCGGACCAAAGACCCTGCCGTCACATCCATCACCGGAGCAGATTGCCAGTTGGACGTCCTGTGCGTACCAAAAGTGCCTGCGCGTGCAGATTTGCGTGGCTGGAAGAGCTTTACAAACTGACCATCACTACCAAGGCGAAAGTCACGCAGATTGACTGGAAGATCATGATCGAAACCTGGGTCCTCTTGCTCTTCAACAACCATCAACCCTGTCATGCCATAGGAAAGCTGTTCCAGCGAATTGCAGTGAGGATGGTACCAAAAGGTGCCGGCATCTAGAGGCGTAAAGCGATAATCGAAATGATCCTCCGAATACACATAGGGCTGGGTCAGAAACGCAACGCCATCCATATCATTGGGCAAACGCATACCGTGCCAGTGGATGGTTGTTGGTTCACTCAGTTTGTTGACCAAACGGGCGTGGAACCGTTCCCCTTGCTTCACCCGAAGTGTGGGCGGCATGGCATCGCCGAAGGTAAACATGTTTTTGGTGTTTGGCGCACCCTTTACCAACGGATGGTCTATATGCCTTGCAATTAGGTCATGGCGTTTTGGGACAGCCCATAAACTTGTCGCACCGCCAACACCACCCAGAACGGCAGCCCCTCCCAACACGGCACCTTTGAGCGCCTCACGTCGCGTGATCATCGCTAATGTCCTCAAGCTCGGTCCGTCTTTGTACTTGGCTGGTCAATGGCTATTCACTCGGGACGGCTGCAATAAATCTTTACTGATCCGGCAGGGCACCTTGCTGCGGCAACAGCGCCCCGCTCTTGTCTGGCTCACAAACTGATTCAACTGGTTGATGAATTGAGTCTGGAAACCACAGTAACACGTTGAACCTACAGTATTTTACGCTGTTAAATTTAGCTATTTGGCGATTGACGCTTCTAAATCAGCAATCATACCATCCATCTTTTGCGCAAGTTTTGGCAGGCGAATGCGCTTCAAACGCTCGCTCGCGATGATGGACTGAACTGTCTTAACAGCGTTGTCCAGGTCATCGTTGACGACGATATAATCAAAGTCCTGCCAGCCGGAAACCTCATCAATCGCGGTTTGCATGCGCCGCTTGATAGCAGCTTCATTGTCATCACCGCGACCTTCGAGGCGGGCCTGCATTTCTGCAATCGATGGCGGCAAAACGAAGATTGCGACCACGTCTTCCCTTGCCTGCCTCTGAAGCTGGCGCACTCCAACAATATCGATATCAAACAGGATATCCTTGCCAGCACTCAAGCTTGCATCGACAGGCTCGCGCGGGGTTCCATAGTAATTGTCGTGAACTTTTGCCCACTCCAAAAGCTCGTTTGCTTTGATCTTGCGTTCAAATTCATCGCTCTCAAGGAACTGGTAGTGGACGCCATGCTCTTCTGTAGCGCGTGGTGCGCGGGTGGTGGCGGACACAGATAAGGCAAGCTTTGCATCATCAGCAAGCAGCCGGTTCGCGATTGTGCCTTTTCCGGCTCCCGATGGCGCTGCCAGGACGAGCATAAAGCCGCGACGTACATCCTCAATATCGTGAGCGGATATAGTTGTCCTACCTGAATTCTCTACGGTCATTTTTAGCTCTATCTTCTTTTAATTAGGGGCGGCTATTCAATGTTTTGAGTTTGTTCGCGAAGCTGATCAATAACAGTCTTCAACTCCAACCCAATTGCGCTCAATTCCACGCTGTTCGATTTGGAGCACAAGGTATTGGCCTCTCGATTAAACTCCTGCGCTAGAAAATCGAGCCGACGTCCGATTGCTCCCCCTTTGACAAGCAATTCACGCAGAGCTTCCACATGCGCATACAGCCGGTCCAGCTCTTCGCGGATGTCTGACTTGGTGGCAAGGATTGCTGCTTCCTGGTGCAGTCTTTGCGAATCAAGCTGGCTGCTTGCATCAACAAGCTCTTTGACCAAGCTCTCCAAGCGTGCCCGAATTGCCTGCGTGCTGCGCGAAGGCAGCTCTTCGGCCTGTTTGGTGAGCGCTTCAATCGTATCAACCTGACCTTTGAGCAGCGTTGAGATCGCATTTCCCTCACCGCGGCGCATAGCGACGAGCTCGTTAAGCGCCTCATCAAAGGATGACAGTAGCGCTGCAGTTTGCAGGTTCGTTTCTTCTTCGCTTTCTTCAGCTTCTTCAAACTCAAGAACGCCTTTATATCCAAGGATCGCGTCCAGCGAGGGCTCTGGTGCATCTGGCAGGCGCTCGCGGAGGGTAGCAACGGCCTTGAGAACCTGCTCCAGCGCCTCTTCGTTGACCACCATTGCTGTTTGAGAATGGGAACGCTGCAATTGCAGACCGACAGAAACATTACCGCGCTTTAGATGGACGGCAAGACGCTTGCGCACTTCCGCTTCGACACCATCCAGCCCTTGCGGCAGTCGCAAGCGTGCATCGAACCCTTTACCGTTCACAGAGCGGAGCTCCCAAACCCAGCGTGCCTCGTTATGAGTACCTTCCACGCGGGCAAAGCCTGTCATGCTTGCCAGTGCCATCCGTTGAAACTCCTTTTGTGGTGCCTTTCGTTGCAGCACCTCTATAACTGTTTGCCGACGTTCAGCATACGCCAGGGCCCAGAAAAACCCCATGAGGCATTTTGCGAGTCGACGCAAAAAGCCTGCCCGGTTTTACTGGACAGGCTTTTAAAATGTTTCCTGCAAGACTTGCAGATTAGTTCTTGTTCTTTTCCGCTGCCTGTTTGGCGCGAAGTTCTTTCTCGACCTTACGCCAGTTTGCAACGTTGCGCTGATGCTGTTTATAGGTCTCAGCGAAGGCATGGCCGCCGGTTCCGTCAGCAACAAAGAACAGGTCTTTTGTCGGTGCTGGACTTGCCACCGCCTCTAGAGCAGCTGCACTTGGGTTGCCTATAGGGCCAGGAGGCAGGGCCTTGATCTTGTAGGTGTTGTAAGGATTTTCTTCCTGCAACATGGACCGTGTGATCGCGGAGCGGTCCTTCGTCCATGCATCGCCACCAAACAAGCCATAAAGGATTGTCGGATCAGACTGCAGCGGCATTCCCTTACGCAGACGATTGACAAACACAGATGCAACCCGTGGATGCTCGTCTACTTTGGATGTTTCTTTCTCCACGATGGAGGCCAAAATAACCAGCTGTTCGGGCGTATTGATCGGGAGGCCTTGTGAGCGCTTTTCCCAAATGCGAGCAATCTGATCGTCCATAGACTTTTTCATTTGCGCAACAATACGTGCCTTGGTCGTACCGCGTGTAAATGTATAGGTTTCTGGCAGCAAGGAGCCCTCAGACGGGATTGCCGTAATCTCTCCGGTCAGGATCTTATTTGCATTGAGGCGTCTGACGATCTGAGCACTTGTCCAGCCTTCCGGGAAGGTTACGGAGTGATAGACGGCACGTCCTTCGACAAGGTCTTTCATGACATCTTTCATAGAGATGCCAGCAGGGAAGGCATACTCACCTGCTTTGATTTTGCTCTCGTTTTTAAACAAGCGCGTCCCAGCCTCAAAAACCAGGGAATTGGTAATGACGCCTTCATCTTCCAGTTTCGCTGCGATCTGCGGCAGGCTCATACCGTTTGCAACGATAAAGACGCTTTCATCAGGCAACGGGCCGTCTGCATCAAACTGCCCCTTCCCCCAATACAACGCTGCGCCAGCAACAATGATACCAAGCACTGCCATGGACAGCAGGAAGTTAACGGTAATAACGACTGGGTTGCGCGCGTGTCGGGAGCGTGCCGGTGGTGGCGGCGCTGCATCCGGCTGTATGGCGCGACTGGGACTACGAGGTGCTGATGGTCCACCTGCTTGATTAGGAAGATCAGATTGATCCTTAGGCCCATTTGAGTTTTCGTCAGGCGATTGAGCCATAATTACCCTCTATACTGGAGAGTGTCATGCTCTCCATAAAATACTCATTAACAGAGCCTCACCCAGACGGGCGCAGTAATATGAAAGGGCCAGATTCCGCCAAGCGGAGTCTGGCCCTTTTATTCTTTGATCAAAAAAAACGGGCTATGCCACGATTTTTTTGAGAACCAGAGATGCGTTTGTTCCACCAAAACCAAAGGAGTTCGACAGAGCATAGTTAATCTCCATCTTCTTCGCTTTGTTTGGAACCAAGTCAATCGCAGTCTCAACTGACGGATTGTCAAGGTTAATGGTTGGAGGCGCGATCTGATCACGGATCGCCAGAGCACTGAAGATCGCTTCAACAGCACCTGCTGCACCCAACAGGTGACCAGTAGCAGATTTGGTTGAAGACATCGTCAATGAACCAGCGCCTTCGCCTGCAAGGCGCTCAATAGCGCGCAGTTCGATCTCGTCACCCACCGGCGTGGAGGTGCCGTGCGCGTTGACGTAATCAACATCATCAAGTGAAATGTTAGCGCGCTTCAGAGCTGCTTTCATGCACCGGTAACCGCCATCACCATCAGATGCTGGCGCTGTGATATGGTAGGCATCACCTGACATGCCGTAGCCAACAACCTCAGCGTAAATTTTTGCGCCACGCGCTTTTGCGTGCTCATATTCTTCCAGCACAACAACGCCTGCACCCTCACCCATAACAAAGCCGTCACGGTCTTTGTCGTAGGGACGAGAGCCTTTTTCAGGTTCGTCGTTATATGCGGTGGAAAGAGCTTTACAGGCATTAAAGCCTGCAACACCAATGCGGCAAACAGTGCCTTCGGCACCGCCTGCAACCATGACATCAGCATCATCAAGTGCAATAAGGCGAGCAGCATCACCGATCGCATGTGCGCCGGTGGAGCAAGCTGTTACAACAGCATGATTTGGGCCTTTAAGGCCGTGTTTAATAGAAACTTGACCACTCGCCAGATTAATCAGGCGACCGGGAATGAAGAACGGGCTCACGCGGCGCGGGCCTTTTTCTTCCAAAATAAGAGCTGTATCAGCGATACCCTGAAGGCCGCCAATACCAGAACCGATCATTGTACCAGTGCGGCACTTGTCTTCTTCGGTTTCAGGCTTCCAGTTTGAATCTTCAATGGCCTGATCGGCAGCTGCAACGGCGTAGACGATGAATGGGTCTACCTTGCGCTGCTCCTTTGGAGCCATGTATTGATCTGGATTGAATGTGCCTTCAGTACCATCGCCGAATGGCACCTGACAGGCGATCTTAGTTTGAAGATCTTCGATCTCGAAGCCTTCGATGCGGCCTGCGCCACTTTTGCCTTCAAGAATTCGCTGCCATGATATTTCTGCCCCATTGCCAAGAGGGCTAACCATGCCAATGCCCGTGATAACGACTCGACGCATATTTCCGTACTTTGCTAGCTTCGTGCTGACACCCGATCACACTGCTCATCTGGACGAGAACGTCCGTCACAGTGACAGTTGTGCAGCGAATAGGAACAGGCGCGGCGAGTGCAAATGACCCACCGCGTGCCTAGCTTTTAAAACAGGATTAAGCCTGTTTGGATTCGATGAACTTTACAGCATCGCCTACAGATTGGATTGTCTCTGCAGCGTCGTCTGGAATTTCAACGCCAAATGCTTCTTCAAAGGCCATTACCAGTTCAACGGTGTCCAAGCTGTCTGCGCCCAGATCGTCGATGAAGCTTGCAGATTCGACGACCTTGTCTGCCTCTACGCCGAGGTGCTCGACAACGATCTTCTTTACCTGTTCTGCAACATTGCTCATTTTAAGTCCTCAATTGGTTTTCAAGGTGGTGTTTCGGTCCGCTTCACAGCGCCTTAATTCACTCGGCACCCGTGTTACACACTCTGGTTCTTTTGAAAAGACACAACGGCCTATATGTTAAGCCGCTTCCAAAGAAAACCGCAGCTTTTCCGTTCCTCTTTCCAAGAGGCCACTTCTAATCGGCGGGTTCCTACCACAATCTGCAGTGTTTTACCAGCCATCAGTAGTGATTGCTCCAGTACTCCAAGGGTCGAACCAGCTGTGGGTTTCGCCTATTAAATCATCGCCATGCCGCCATTTACATGCAAGGTCTGGCCGGTAACGTAGCCGGCCTCATCACTTGCAAGATAAACAGCTGCACTTGCGATTTCGTCTGCAGTACCCAAACGACCAGCAGGCACATTGCCCAGGATCGAATCGCGCTGCTTCTCATTCAGCTCATCGGTCATTGCTGTTGCAATGAACCCAGGAGCAATTGTGTTAACTGTGATCTTACGTGAGGCAACTTCCTGCGCCAAAGACTTGGACATGCCAATCATGCCAGCTTTTGCTGCCGAATAGTTTACCTGGCCCGCATTGCCCGTCACACCTACAATGGAGGTAATACCGATGATACGACCATGACGGCGCTTCATCATACCTTTGATTGCTGCGCGGCAGATGCGGAATGTTGCAGACAGGTTCACTTCAAGAACCTGATCCCACTCTTCATCCTTCATGCGCATGAAGATGTTATCACGCGTAATGCCAGCGTTGTTGACCAGGATATCCAAGCCGCCCATGAACTCTTCCGCTGCCGGAATCAGCTCATCAACGCTGTCACGGTCAGACAGGTTTGCTGCCTTGATGTGAACGCGGTCGCCCAAGTCAGCTGCCAATGCTTCCAGCTTCGCTTCGCGTGTACCAGAAAGCGTAACAGTTGCGCCCTGCGTATGAAGAGAACGAGCGATCGCTTCGCCGATACCACCAGTGGCACCAGTTACAAGCGCGCTTTTTCCTTCCAAATTAAACATGCCGTTTGTCTCCTCGGCTAAAGAATATTTGAGAGAGCTCTTTGAGAGAAAAGGACCATTCCGCCAAAAGGCGCAACCGTTTATACCCTAAAGAGCTTTCAAAAACTGTGTATTAGCTCTGTGCGCTCTCAAGACGCGCAACGAGTGCATCAATATCTTCCGCGGTATTGACTGCAACACCCTCCAGAGACTTCACAATACGGCGAACCATACCGGTCAGAACTTTGCCAGTACCAACCTCAACAAGCGTGGTTACACCATTGTCCGCCATCCAGCTGACAGATTCGCGCCAGCGCACTGTACCAGTGACCTGCTCTACGAGGCGAGTGCGAATCTCTTCAGGATCTGTAATGGGAGCTGCCACTACGTTCGCCACGAGCGGAACGACCGGCGCTTTGATTTCAACTTCCGCCAAGGCTGCTGCCATCGCATCAGCGGCAGGCTGCATCAACGCGCAATGGAACGGTGCAGATACTGGAAGCAGAACGGCGCGGCGGGCACCTTTGCCCTTTGCGATCTCGCAAGCACGTTCAACGGCGGCTTTATGGCCAGATACAACAACCTGCCCCGTTGCGTTGTCATTTGCAGCCTGACACACATCGCCTTGAGCTGCTTCCTGAGCAACTTCCATTGCCTGATCAAAGTCCAGTCCAAGAAGAGCTGCCATTGCGCCCTCTCCAACAGGAACGGCCTTTTGCATGGCCTCACCACGGATACGCAAAAGACGTGCAGCTTGTGCAACGCTCAGAGAACCAGCTGCTGCCAGTGCGGAGTATTCCCCTAAAGAGTGCCCGGCCACAAAGCTGGCGGCTTTTGAAAGATCCACACCTTTTGCCTCAAGCACACGCATTGTGGCGAGACTGACAGCCATCAAAGCTGGCTGTGTGTTTGCAGTGAGAGTGAGCTCATCTGCGGGACCTTCCCACATGACCTTGGTCAATGACTGACCGAGAGCTGCATCAACTTCCTCAAATACAGCGCGCGCTTCCGGGAACGTGTCGGCAAGATCCTTACCCATTCCAACCGTCTGACTACCCTGACCTGGAAATGTAAATGCAATAGTCATCTATAAATTGCTCCGTCGCCTACGAATTGTGTCAAATGTGGGTGTCCCACTTAATATTCCAAGATGCGGCCGCTATTAATTCAGCAAATACGTGCAAATTATGACCACCACCAAAATAGGCAGCACGATAGATTCCCTATTCGTAACTTGCCCATCCAACCAAGAAACCTAGGGTAACCCTTGGTCCATCGGTGTTCTTGCGGGGGACATGAGCCGCCTTGAAGGCGCAATGTCAAGACTGCGGCTGGAAAAAAGGCCAATTTAACCGATAGCGCTTGTTTTTTGCAGGGGATTGGCTATAAAGCCCATCTCGTTTCCGGTGTTAGGCCGGAGGCTTAAAGGAAGGCAACTGCTTTGCAGCTGTAGGAATCGAAGGATCTCCGTCTTCCCGTGTCTCCGCTCTTGTGTAAACATCTTCTAGGCCTTTTCTGAGGGCCATTCGAAGGGGCTTTGCGCCGATACCGGAATTGTTTAACTCAGAAAGGCAATCCACATGGCGCTCTATGAGCACGTGTTCCTGGCTCGTCAGGACATTTCTACTCAGCAGGTTGAAGCCCTCGTTGAACAGTTCAAAACTGTTCTCGAAGAAAACGGCGGCAAAGTCGGCAAAATCGAAACTTGGGGTCTGCGCACCCTGACTTACCGTATCAACAAGAACCGTAAGGCTCACTACACTTTGATGAATGTAGATGCTCCTCATGCGGCTGTTGCTGAAATGGAACGTCTTCAGGGCCTGAACGAAGACATTCTTCGTTTCATGACCATTCGTGTAGAAGAGCTGGACGAAGAACAGTCCGCTATGATGCAGAAGCGTGATCGTGATGACCGTCGTCGCGGTGATCGTAATGATCGTGGTCCTCGTCCGGACCGTGGTGATCGTGGCCCACGCCCAGATCGTCGCCCTGAAGCACCTGCAGCGGAGTAATTGAAAATGGCTGAATCTTCTTCCGCAGGACGTCGTCCTTTCTTCCGTCGTCGTAAGACCTGCCCATTCTCCGGTGCGAACGCTCCGAAGATTGACTACAAGGACATCCGTCTTCTGCAGCGCTACATCTCTGAGCGCGGCAAGATCGTTCCTTCCCGTATTACCGCAGTATCAGCGAAGAAACAGCGTGAACTGGCTCGTGCCATCAAACGCGCTCGTTTCCTCGGCCTTCTGCCGTTCGTAATCAAGTAAGACTTGGTTATCAGGTCAGGAAACTTTGTTTCCTGACCTTTTTATTGGTTCTGGCTTCCAGAGCCACGGTTGAGAGATTGATCGGTCCGTCCGGCACCTCTCTCTAACTGCGGATTGTAAATGCCGCAGGACAGCATAGGAGAAATTCCATGAAAGTTATCCTTCTTGAGCGCGTTGCCAAGCTTGGCCAGATGGGCGACACCGTAACTGTTCGTGACGGTTACGCACGTAACTTCCTTCTGCCACAGAGCAAAGCTCTTCGTGCGAACAAGGCAAACCTTGAGCGTTTCGAAAACGAGCGTTCACAGCTTGAAGCACGTAACCTTGAGCGTAAATCCGAAGCTGCTGCAGTTGGCGAAAAGCTTGCTGGCAACACCTTCGTGGTTATCCGCGCTGCTGGCGAAACTGGCCAGCTTTACGGTTCTGTTGCAACACGCGACATTGCAGAAATCCTGACAGCTGGCGGCTTCTCAGCTGTACGCTCCCAGGTTTCCCTGCGCGCGCCAATTAAAACTATCGGTCTGCACGAAGTTGTCATCACGCTGCACCCAGAAGTGGAAGTTGTTATTTCCATCAATGTTGCACGTTCTACTGATGAAGCTGACCGCCAGGCTGCCGGTGAAGATCTTACAGGTCGCGAAACCGACAACTTTGAATTCGACGAAGATCTCGACGAAGACGAAGAATTGGAAGACGGCGAAGATGCTGGTTCTGAAGAAGGCGATTCTGAAGAAGCTGGCGAAAGCGACGAGAGCGAAAAAGCAGAAACCGAAGAATAATATTTCTTCAGTTCTCTTTAAAAAGGCAGAGTCTCCGACTCTGCCTTTTTTTATGTCTCTAACCTGACAGAATCGGCAGAAGCTCCTCTGATTCTATTCCCGAGAAAACACTCTGTTAATAAATGCAGTTTAGGCAAAAAGCCGTGAATATTGCTGATTTTAAAGAATATTTCTCATCAGTTCTCCCGCTTGGAGGGTGATCACTGTCAATTGGCAACCTGCAATTTTCCCCGTTGATTTAAATTTGTTAAAGAACTGGGTTTAAGGTGCCCTTCTCCCCTTTTACTTCCAGCATTAAAGCTGTAACCAAGTTGCCAAGCGGCACGAGGGGCGGAATGAAGGGCACAGTCCAAAAATTAGAGAAGGCGAGTGAGACCATGCGTGTGGTCCCACATAATGCCGAGGCAGAGCGCCAGCTTCTTGGTGCCATTATGGTGAACAACGAGACCTATTATCGTGTCTCGGAGTTTTTAGAAGCGCGCCATTTTTTCTTAGCTCCCCACAAGGATATTTACGACAAATGCGGAGCGCTTATTAAGGCTGGCAAGGTAGCCACGCCTATTACGCTCAAAACGTTTTTTCCAGCTGATGAGAAGATCGCAGACCTGTCTGCAACACAGTATCTTCTGCGTCTGGTTGGCGATGCCACCTCTGTTATTAACGTAGAGGACTATGGCAAGACGATTTACGATCTGGCTACTCGGCGAAACCTGATCACCATTGGCGAAGATATGGTGAACATCGCTTATGATGCACCGATTGACATGCCACCTTCCTCTCAAATTGATGACGCAGAGCGCCGTCTGTTTGAGTTGGCAGAAACAGGCAAGTCTGATGGTGGCTTTCAGGACTTCGGCAGTGCGCTTACACAAACCATTGAGATGGCAGCTGCCGCCTATCAGCGCGAGGGTGCGCTTTCCGGTATCTCTACCGGGTTGCGTGACCTAGATAAGCTTATGGGTGGCTTGCAGTCTTCAGATTTGGTTGTGTTGGCAGGTCGTCCTGCGATGGGTAAAACCTCGCTTGCAACAAATATTGCTTATAACATTGCTCAGAACTTCCAAACCGAAGAAATGCCAGATGGCGCCGTGCAAACCGTAAATGGCGGCGTTGTAGGTTTCTTCTCATTGGAAATGAGCGCCGAACAGTTGGCAACTCGTATCATCTCCGAACAAACAGAGATTTCGTCCTCCAAGATTCGCCGCGGCGATATTAACGAGGCGGACTTTGAAAAGCTTGTTGCGGCAACACAGCACATGCAGCATGTCCCGCTTCACGTTGACCAGACTGGTGGTATCTCCATTGCCTCTCTTGTCTCCAAGGCACGACGCCTGAAGCGACAAAAAGGCCTGGACATGCTCGTGGTGGACTATATCCAGCTTCTGACCGGCTCCTCCAAAAACCAGGGCAACCGCGTTCAGGAAATCACGGAAATCACCACAGGTCTTAAAGCGCTGGCAAAGGAACTCAACGTTCCGATTATCGCGCTTTCCCAGCTCTCTCGTCAGGTTGAAAACCGCGACGACAAACGCCCACAAATGTCTGACCTTCGTGAATCTGGTTCAATCGAACAGGATGCGGATGTGATTATGTTTGTGTACCGTGAAGAGTACTACATGGGTAAAAAAGAACCGCCTGAAGGCACTCCTGAGTACGAGGAGTGGAAAATCCAGATGGAGCAACTGCGCGGAAAGGCCGAAGTGATTATTGCCAAGCAACGTCACGGTCCAACCGGTATTGTTGATCTACAGTTCCAAGGTGAGTTCACACGCTTTTCTGACCTTGCCGAGGATGCTCATATTCCTGACAGAATGATGGAATAGAGCAGGTTCAATACTGAATTAGCTATCGACCCGGGGTACTCGCATCAGTTGTGAAGTGCTCCGGGTCTTGCTTTTTAATTGCTGCGATTTTCTGTAGGCTACTGCGCATCGAAAGAATCTAAAGGCAAGCGCGTGACACATACCGCTACTCCATCTCCCAATCGCTTTTCCGTGACAGCTGGCGGGGCAGCTGAGCTGACCATCGACCTGGCCGCTTTGCAGTCCAACTGGAGCTATATTAAAGGCAAGCTTGAAGGTGGCTGTGAATGCGCAGCGGTTGTTAAAGCCAACGCTTACGGACTTGGGGCGGCTGAGGTTGGACGAGCTCTTTATGAGGCTGGTGCCCGCGTGTTTTTCGTTGCTCTGCCCGAAGAAGGCATTGAGCTACGGGCCGAACTGCCGCAAGTTGAGATTTATGTGCTCAACGGCCTATTTCATGGCCGCGAGAAACTTTACCACGACTTTGATCTTAAGCCAGTGCTTGGGAGCTTAGATGAGGCTGCTGAGTGGTCTTCATTTGCACAAAGCTTGCACAAAGAGCTTCCGGCTGCACTTCAGTTTGATACAGGCATGCACCGCCTTGGCATGAGTGCGGATGATGCCAGCACACTTCATGGTTCTGCGCACTTGCTCAAGGGTATCAAAGTCGACCTTGTGATGAGCCATCTGGCATGCGCTGATACCCCGCAAGTCTCACTCAATGAAGAACAGCTATCTTCCTTTATGGAGGTTTGCGCTAAGTTTCCTGGCATACGCAAGTCGCTGAGCAACTCTGCTGGCATCTTTCTTGGCAGTGAGTACCACTTTGACATGGTTCGCCCAGGTATTGCCCTTTATGGTGGCAACCCGGTTCCTGGCGAGCATAATCCGATGCGCCCGGTTGTTTATGTGCAGGCGGAAATTATTGGATTACGCCACGTTCCCAAAGGCAAATCTGTTGGTTATGGGGCGTCGCGTGTTGCACAACGTAACAGCCGGATTGCAACGATAAATGCCGGATATGCAGATGGGCTGCATCGACGGGTTGGAAGCTCTGATATAGCGCCCGATGGCGCTCGTGTTTTCATTGGCGGGCACTTTGCTCCATTGTTTGGCCGCGTCTCAATGGACATGATTGCAGTTGATGTGACGGACATTCCCAAGGAACATCTGTCACGTGGAGCACCGGTTGAAATCATGGGTGCGCATGTAAGCGTGGATGACTTGGCAAACTTTGCTCAAACCATCCCATATGAATTGCTGTGTAGCCTTGGAGCGCGCTATACACGCCGCTATAAACGCTAGGCGACGAAACACCGGCAAGGTCCTGAATTTAAAATGGCGAAACGTTCCCTTTCATTTGTCTGTCAGTCCTGTGGGGCAACCACACTCAAGTGGGCAGGCCGCTGCGAATCCTGCGGCGAATGGAACACTATTCAGGAAGAACAACAGGCCAGTGGCATTGGCGCAGGCCCAAAGACGGCCTCGCGTAGCAAAGGGCGCGTTGTTCCGCTTGTTGGGCTTTCAGGCGAAACCAAAGAAGCCCCGCGCATTATTACCGGAGTTGCAGAGCTTGATCGTGTAACCGGCGGCGGGTTTGTAAAAGGTTCTGCCCTGTTGGTTGGGGGTGATCCTGGTATCGGCAAATCGACGTTGCTGACACAGGCCAGCGCGCACCTTGCCTTGCAGGGCCACAACATTGTTTACATCTCTGGTGAAGAAGCGGTGGACCAGGTTCGCCTGCGTGCCGAGCGCCTTGGACTGCGCGATGCGCCTGTTCAATTGGCAGCTGAAACAAGTGTTGAAGATATTCTTGCTACACTGGAAGCGAAAAAGGGGGCAGAGCGCCCTCACCTGGTTATTTTAGACAGTATCCAGACACTGTGGACGGAGATGGCTGATTCTCCTCCCGGGACGGTGACGCAGGTTCGCGCCTCGGCGCAGGCATTGGTTCGTTTTGCCAAGAAGACCGGGACGACCGTGGTGCTTGTTGGCCATGTGACCAAGGATGGACAGATTGCAGGCCCGCGTGTTGTAGAACACATGGTCGATGCGGTGCTCTATTTTGAAGGTGATGGAGCGCACCAATACCGTATTTTGCGCGCTGTGAAGAACCGCTTTGGCCCAACCGATGAGATCGGCGTCTTTGAGATGACGGACATGGGGTTGCGCGAAGTAAAAAACCCAAGCGCGCTGTTTTTGAGTGAACGCAGCGCAACCGCTCCAGGTTCAGCCGTGTTTGCTGGTATAGAAGGCACACGGCCATTGCTGGTGGAGATGCAAGCACTTGTTGCCCCTTCTCCGCTGGGAACGCCCCGCCGGGCGGTGATTGGATGGGACAGCGCACGCCTCTCCATGATTTTGGCCGTGCTTGAAGCGCGCTGTGGTGTTAAGTTTGCTCAACATGACGTTTATCTGAACGTCGCCGGTGGTCTTAGAATTAATGAGCCGGGAGCTGATTTAGCCGTAGCGGCAGCTTTAATCTCGTCGCTAAGTGGGGTTGCTCTTCCGCTCGAATGCGTCTATTTCGGCGAAATCAGTCTGTCTGGTGCGGTTCGTCCAGTAGCGCAGGCAGCTTCCCGGTTGAAGGAAGCGCAAAAGCTCGGTTTTGGTCAGGCAGTTATCCCTGACGGGAATATGAAGGAAGGCTCCAAAGCGCTCGGCCACGTAAAAGGGCTTGAGGAACTTGGAGATCTGGTAGCAAACATTGCTGTCAGTGCACAGAAAACGGAAAACGCTTAAGGGTTCACCTAGGCTGATTTTAACAGGTAGGCATTTTTTGTTGGTTTGCCTGCCAGTCAAACAAGGGACTTGTGTCGACAGATGCCGATCACACTCTTAGACGGAATTCTACTGGTTATTATGCTGATCTCAGGCGTACTCGCGATGGTTCGCGGGTTCGTACGTGAAGTGCTTTCAATTGCATCATGGGTCGCAGCAGCAGTCGCGGCCTATTTACTTTACGGAAGCCTGAAACCATATGTTTTGCAGCATGTCGCCAATGAGACACTGGCAACTGCCATCGCAGCTGGTGCTGTATTCCTCGTAACATTGATTGTGGTGAGCTATATCACCATGCGAATTTCAGACTTCGTGCTGGATAGCCGGATTGGCGCACTCGACAGAACACTTGGTTTTGTGTTTGGCGCTGCCCGTGGCTTCCTGCTTGTTGTCGTTGCTCTGCTCTTCTTTAACTGGTTTGTGCCAGAACCAAGACAGCCAAACTGGATTATGGAGGCGAAATCACGCCACCTGCTCGTGACCAGTGGCCAAAGTCTGGTTGAAGCCCTGCCGGATGATCCTGAGCGTGCCATCATGGACCAAATCCGCAAACAGGGCGGATCTACCGGCTCTGCAAACGACACGTCAAGTGATGAAGAAACCCGCTATTCGCCAAGTGAGCGGCGCGGACTAGACCAACTGACAGCCTCTGGTGACGGCCGGAACTAAGCTGGTGTTTTTGAAATTGGCCCAAGTAAGAACCAAGGAGTGATGCCATGAGCAGTGGTGTATCAAACAAATCTGCCGTACAGGACGACGCGCGCGCAGACTTTGACGGCGATACTCTTCATGAGGAATGTGGTGTATTTGGTATTCTCGGCCATTCTGATGCAGCCGCGGTAACAGCGCTTGGTCTTCATGCTCTGCAGCACCGTGGACAGGAAGCTGCGGGCATTGTGACCTTTGATAGTGATCAGTTCCGCTCTGAGCGTCATATGGGCCTTGTTGGCGATCATTTCACGCAGCAAGAGACCATTGACAATCTAAAGGGTCCTTATGCCATTGGCCATGTGCGCTACTCCACAACCGGAGAAGCAGCACTGCGCAATGTTCAGCCACTGTTTGCGGAGCTGGACGGCGGCGGAATCGCCATTTGTCATAACGGCAACTTCACCAATGCCATGACGCTGCGCCGACAGTTGATCAAGGACGGTGCGATCTGTCAGTCAACCTCTGACAGTGAAGTTGTGTTGCAGCTGGTTGCCCGCTCACGTGAGCCGAAAATTGTAGATCGTTTTATTGAGGCGATCAGTCAGATGGAAGGCGCTTACTCTCTTGTTGCACTCACGCGCAAGAAGCTGATTGGCGCTCGTGATCCTTTCGGGATCCGGTCTCTGGTTCTGGGTGATCTCAACGGTGCTCCGATTTTTGCTTCCGAAACCTGTGCGCTGGATATCATTGGTGCGAAGTTCATTCGTGAAGTTGAAAATGGCGAGGTTGTGGTGTGCACACCGGGCGGTATTGAAAGCTACTTCCCGTTTGGAAAACGCCGCGCACGGCCAGACATCTTTGAGTACATCTACTTCTCACGTCCAGATAGCATTTTGGCTGGTCAGTCCGTTTATAACGTGCGCCAGGAATTTGGACGCGTGCTGGCTCGCGAGAGTGCTGTTGAAGCTGATGTGGTCGTGCCTGTGCCCGATTCTGGTGTTCCGGCAGCTCTTGGTTTTGCTCGTGAAAGCGGTATTCCTTTTGAGCTTGGTATCATCAGAAACCATTATGTGGGCCGCACGTTTATTGAGCCAACCCAGCAGATCCGCACACTTGGTGTGAAACTGAAGCACTCGGCCAACCGCATGCAGATTGAAGGCAAGCGTGTTGTTTTGGTGGATGACAGTCTTGTGCGCGGTACCACAAGCTTGAAAATCGTTCAGATGATCCGCGATGCTGGTGCAAAGGAAGTTCACTTCCGTCTTGCTTCTCCACCAATCAAGTTCTCTGATTTTTATGGCATTGATACTCCAGTGCGCGAAAAGCTGCTGGCTGCGAAATATGACCTTGAAGGCATGCGCAACTATATCGGCGCAGATTCACTTGCCTTCTTGAGCATTGACGGCGTTTATCAGGCCATGGGCCATGAAAATGGCCGAGATAATGAGAACCCGCAGTTCACTGATCACTGCTTTACAGGGGACTATCCAACCCCTCTTACTGATCTGTCTGATGATGTTGATACACGTCAGGCTCCACGCCTTGTAGAAACTGGTTAAGTTCAATGAGTTCCAAAAGACTTGAAGGTCGTGTAGCTGTTGTCACGGGAGCCTCCCGTGGCATTGGCTATTATGCAGCAAAAAAGCTTGCTGAAGAAGGTGCGCACGTCATTGCCATTGCCCGCACTGTGGGTGGTTTGGAAGAGCTGGATGATGAAATCCAGAAAGTTGGCAGCTCGGCGACACTGGTTCCGCTTGACCTGACAGACTTTGATGCGATCGACCGTTTGGGCGCTGCTATTTTTGAACGTTGGAAGAAGCTCGACATTTTGGTGGGCAATGCTGGCATTCTTGGCCCAACATCCCCGCTTGGACATATTGATCCAAAGAAGTTTGATGATGTTATGGCTGTGAATGTGACTGCCAACTGGCGTCTCATTCGCTCCCTTGACCCACTGCTTCGCCAATCTGATGCTGGTCGCACAGTGTTTCTGACCTCTAGTGCACCGCGTAAGTGCCGCGCTTACTGGGGACCGTATTCCATATCCAAAGCAGCTCTTGAAGCTCTCGTACGTACATATGTGCATGAAACGAAGAAAACCAACGTCAAGTCCATGCTCATCAATCCAGGCCCGACGCGCACTGGTATGCGTGCAAAGGCAATGCCGGGCGAAGACCCAATGACGCTGCACCATCCTTCTGAGCTGGCTGAGCATATTTTGCAGTTCAGCTTGCCAACCAACGAAGAAAATGGGCGCTTGTTCGATTTTCCAACCCAAGAGCTTCGTGACTTTGAGCAGCTGACAAGCTAAACGCGCTTGATCTGAGACATGAAAAGCCCCGCTAATTGAGCGGGGCTTTTTTGATTCTTCAAACTTCTGTTTGGTTGCTCACTCTAGACGTAAGCTTTATCCGTCAGCGCTTTGATTTTATCAAAGACTTTTGGGCCGCCGGTAACGACCTTGCAGCCATTCATGACAGCGTCTTGGACGTCAATGGGCTGACATATCCCTCCAGCTTCTTCCACCAGCAGCAGACCAGCCATACAATCCCACGGATGCATATGATCTTCGATATAGCCAATGAGGCGCCCAGACGCTGCATAAGCGAGCATTAATCCGCCAGAGGCATTGCGAAAGAAAATGCCTCCTTCATCTAGAAGCATCTCGACGGCTTTTATAACCCTCTGCTTTTGGCTGCGCGCGCTAAAGCCAAGGCCAATGGATCCATCTGAAATTGAAGCACTGTTGCTCGCTGACATAGATTTGCCGTTTAAGGTCGCCCCTTTGCCTTTTTGCGCTGCAAACAACTCATCAGCACAAGGATCGTAGATCACCCCAATATGCTTTTCATCATTTTTCACGCAAGCGATGATGACGCACCATTGCGGAATGCCAGCAACGAAATTAGCCGTTCCATCAATGGGGTCGATGATCCAAGTGTATTCTGAGGAACCCTCTTTGGCTCCATGTTCCTCACCAATTATCCCGTCATCTGGGAATGCTTGGGCAATGGCGTCTCGAACCAGAACTTCAGTATCCCGGTCTGCTTCGGAGACCATGTCCTGATGGCCCTTACTCTCAATATTAAGGGTATCAAGGCGCAGAAAATACTCGTGCGCAAATGCGCCAGCGCGCTTAACCAAAGCGGTCGCAAACAAAAAACGGTCTTGTGACATGAGATTCCTATGTATGACGCACAACTAAATGATGATGTGATTAGAGACAGTGGAGAACAAATTGCAACTGATTAACACCGCCATCTGACAGTCCTAGAGAAAAATTCAAGTGCGGGGTATAAGGACGACCCCTAACCCTTTTTAGAGCGACCGACTTAAGAAAACAAAAAAGGGCAGCTCGGTGCTGCCCTTTTTCAAGATTCAATTAAAACAAACTTCCTTACCAGAAGGCGCTCTATCGCTTTTTCTTATGGTACGGGTTCTCGCCTTTGCGGTAGCTTAGACGGATTGGCGTGCCTTTGATGTCAAAGCGTTCGCGCAGACCATTAACCAGATAGCGGGTGTAGCTTTCTGGCAGGTTGTCCGGCTTGGAGCTGAAGACCACAAAATGCGGTGGACGTGTCTTGGGCTGTGTCATGAAGCGCAGGCGCACACGACGGCCAGACACTGCTGGCGGCGGATGGTGGATCAACACACCTTCGAGCCAACGGTTCAGGCCAGATGTACCAATGCGCTTGTTCCACATCTCGTAGGCGCGGAACACTGCCTGCATCAGCTTATCCAAACCCTGCCCGTTGATACCGGACATGGTCACGATTTCAACTCCGCGAATCTGGTTCAGGTAACGCTGCTGGGAATCTTTGATGTGACCCCAGGCATCTTCACGATCCTCGATCAAGTCCCACTTATTGACCGCGATAACAAGCGCACGGCCTTCACGGGCACACAGATCGATGATCTGGAGGTCCTGCTTTTCAAAGGAAATCGTTGCATCAAGTGTTACGACAACAACTTCAGCAAACTTGATCGCGCGCAGGGCGTCAGCAACGGAGAGCTTTTCTAGCTTCTCCTGTACGCGTGCCTTTTTGCGGATACCTGCAGTATCAAACACTTTAACGTGGTGATCCTGCCATTCCCAGTCTACCGCGATACTATCGCGGGTGATCCCAGCTTCCGGGCCAGTGAGCAAACGCTCTTCACCCAGCATCTGGTTGATCAATGTGGACTTGCCGGCATTTGGACGCCCTACAACTGCCAAACGCAGAGGACGCTCGACGGTGCCAACAGGCTCGTCGATATCTTCGTCTTCTACATCAACATCTGTACGAGCTTCGCTGAATTCGATGGACTTTTCCATTTCTTCAGCAGCGTCGACAATCGGACGCAGAAAATCATAAAGATCGGAAAGACCTTCTCCGTGTTCCGCTGAAAGGGGAACAGGATCCCCCAGACCCAGCGTAAACGAATCGTAAAGCCCGCCGTCACCAGCTTTACCCTCGGCCTTGTTGGCACAAAGGATCACAGGTGTATCGGCACGGCGAAGAAGGTTTGCAAAGTGCTCATCCAACGGCATTAAGCCAGCGCGTGCATCAATAAGGAACAAGCATGCATCCGCATCCCGGATTGCTTCTTCTGTTTGGGCGCGCATGCGCCCCTCGAGGCTTGCTGCCTCTGCTTCTTCCAAGCCGGCTGTATCAACGATCTTGAATCGCAGATCGCCCAAGCGTGCATCACCGGACCTACGGTCACGGGTCACACCTGGGGTATCATCGACAAGCGCCAGGCGCTTGCCCACTAAGCGATTGAAGAGCGTCGACTTGCCAACATTCGGTCTGCCAATAATGGCGACAGTCGCAGTCACGCGAATACTCCTCGTCAGGTCTACGGCGCTAGTTCAGCGCCGCAACCGCTCCGTCACTGGTAAGGACAACCATGCGTCCTCCAGCGACAATTGGTGATACAAATACGCCACTTGTCACTTTCCGCGATGCGGAAGCTTGACCGGTTTTTGCATTCACAGATGCAAGATAACCGTTGCTGGACATAGCGATCAGCTGACCATTGGCCAGAATTGGACCTGCCCAGTTGACATTCTTGGCGTTACTTTCGCCAGTTGGCAACTTGGCACTCCAGATAAGGTTGCCCGTCTCACTCGAGATTGCATGCATATTGTCATCCAAACCGATCAGGAACACGGTACCGCCGGAAACGACCGGTGTGTGTACAGCACCGAAATCAGATTCCCACAAACGCTCACCATCTTTCAGCGAAATGCCTAGGGTCCGTCCAGCAACAGAGGTTGCAATAACCCGACTGCCTTCAATCACCGGACTTGCAGAGACATCTGTCAGACCAGAAAGTGCGCGCGTACGGAAGGACCGTGCAACGGTATCAATCCATTTAGGCTCACCGCTGTTAATGTCAAGCGCCATAACCTCTCCTGAGGAAAATGGTACAACAACTGTGTTGCCAGAAATCGCCGGATTGGCAGAAGAAAGCACCCCTGCCTGTTCTGCGATGCCTGCAAAGGACCAAGCCTGTTCGCCGTCTGCCTGATTCAAAGCGATGACTTCGTTATCCTGTGTAACCACGATAACTTTGCCATTGGAGGCTGCTGGTGCACCGCGAACCGGCGTTTCCAGTGTCTTGCTCCATAAAACGTTACCGCCTTTATCGAGGGCATAAACGTTGCGGTAGGCTGTTGCAACAAAGATCTTGCTGCCATCAAGAACCACACCGCCGCCTGCAGCGACATCTTTTTCGCCTTCCAGGCCAAGGTTCTTGGTAAAGACCTTCGCGCCGCCTGTTGTCAGTGCAACAAGGGTGCCGTCAGACTTGTAAACGTAAATACGCTGGCCATCAGAGACCGGACGCGCTGCAGTGCGTGGATTGCTGGCGCCTATACCAAAAAAGCCGGGTGAACGCACCTGGCCAATACTGGAGGACCATGCAACACCACCGCTTACATTGATCGCGATGTTGCCTGGATCGTTGTTCTTTGGCCCAGCGGCGGCTGGCCAGGTGGAACCACCTGTTGCCGACCCGATCTTTGCAACACCACCTTTGGCTGTTGGCGTTAAAGCGCCTTGATACAGCGGCTGGCGATCGCCTTCCAGGAACTCGTCATCTCCGCCAAAGGGGTTCAGGCTGGAAAGAGAAGAACAACCAGCTAGCGTCAGCGCCAGTGCACTGGTTCCAATTAAAGCCTTCCATGACTTTCTTTTGGTCTCGCTCACTTATTCAGTCCCCTTTGTGTTTTCGCCCAATGCGGAGGTAATCAATTCAAGATAAATCTGCGCACGCCCGGAAATATCAGCTGGGGCGGCGGCATCGCTTGTAATTTCGCTAAAGCGGGCACGTGAAGCTTCCAAGTTGCCCGCCTTGTATTCAGCAGCACCCAAGACTTCCAACGCAGAAAAGCGCCATGTGTTACCCGGCACGATCAGTGCTTGCGTATGTTCTTTCACCGCTGCCAGATCACCATTGTCCAACAGCAGGTAGGCCGCCCGAATATTGGCAAGGCCCTTGTAAAGTTGCGGCGTTGCGCTGTCTGCTGCGACAGCTTCAAACGCTTTGATTGCTTCAGAGCTTTTACCTTCTAACGCCAGCTCGGTGCCGACCCGGATTTGTGCCATCATCGGATAACCGCCGATGCTGTTTTCCATAGAGGCAAAAGCTGCCTGAGCCTCGGTGTAGTTGCCAGAATCTGAAAGTTTGATGGCTTCCAGGAATTCTGCGCCAGCAGCTTGAGACTCTGTGTTCTGCCAGTACTCATAGCCGCGATAACCTGCGGTACCCACAACGATAAGACCAGCTGTCAGATACACAAGTGGAGCAAAGCGTTTCCAAAGCTTTGAATACTGATCGCTTCTTACTTCTTCATCGACTTCGCGAAAAATGTCGGACATAGCTCTAAATGTTCCTGCAGCAACGATTCTTAGGTTTATGGTATCCCAATGGGCGGCGTCACATTAAAACTAAGAGAGCCGCAGGCAAACCTCTTTCTCTACCTCTTTCAACCGATTAGTGGCACAATTAGGGCAATAAAAGAGTTTTCCCTGCCAACACACACCACAACGGTTGCTGACAGGGAGCGTTTTGGCGTTTATTTTTAACGCTTAAGCCATGCAACAGGTCATCCCATTATTGGCACGCCAATCAAGATCGCATGCAATTTCCACACGAACAACGCGTACAAAATCAATCCAAGCACCACGGAGATCACATCGTTTCTCATAGCTGCTGGATAAAGAGTAACAGGTGGATTGATGCGCTCACGCCGGGCAAGGGAAATTCTGACGTAAATTGCCCAGATCAGAAAAGAGCCAAACAGCAGTACTGAATAGGGCTCTCCGTTTGCGAACAGATGCGCCACGGCCCAAAGCTTCGTTGCATTGATTAAGGGGTGCTTGGTCACTCTTGAAATATTGCCCTTCAGCTGAGAGGCGAAAAAGAGCGGAAACACCGGAAGCATGAGCAGCATCGTCACATGGCGTCCCCATGAAGGGGCAACGTATAAAGGCGCGTAGTCGCCGTGCCATGCTGCAGCAAAACCGTAGATAATCGCAACCAGCCCAGCGATTGCGACGAGCGTGTACAGCCCGCGATACGCATTAAACGACAGACGGGAAACAATCCCGTCTCTCACTCCTGGAAACGACGGTATTAGGTGCACTGCGAAAAATACAGCAAGCCCTGAAATCAAAAGTGCCATTGAATGCCCTCCCCGACATCTATCGCAAAGAAAGTAGCTTACGTTTATCTCAATTGCAAAATTTCCCGGCTCTGCCCGTTCTCGCTTCTACTTGCCGTTAAACGCAAAACCGCCCGCGAGATTGCTAAATCACACGGGCGGCACATAATTGGTAATGGCGGTGGAAGTGGAGGTGCCAGGCTATGACAAAACTGGCATTCCAATAAGCAGCGGATGTAGCTTTGTAACAAACAGGCCATACATCACGAGCCCCAGCACCACACTGATCAGGTCATTTCTCAGCGCATGTGGGAACTGCTCAACATCCGTATTTTTGCGGTTGAACCTCTTCAAAGAAATGCGTGCCCAGACTGCCCAGGCAAGGAAACCTGCAAACAATGCAACGGAATACGGTTCACCATTCACCAGCAGGTGGGAGATTGCCCAAATCTTCACAGCCAGAATAACGGGGTCTTTGGTCCACTTGGCGATGTTGCCACGAATGAATTTTGCAAAAACGAGGATGAAGACCGGCAGCATCAAGGTCATCACAAGGTGGCGCAACCAATACGGTGTGACATAAAGCGGATACAGGTCACTTTCACGCGCCAGAATGAAGCCGTAGATGATGGAAAACAGACCACTCAGCACAATCAGTGAGTAGATAACCCGGTACGTATTCAACCCGATGCGCTGGACGATTGAATCACGAAAACCGGGCAAGGACGGTACAATGTGAATTCCCAGAAAAATAAAAAGTCCGACTAGCAACAGCGTCATCGAGCGTCCCCTTAGTTATAGTTATTATGTTAAAGCCCGTATGGGTGGGTGCACTGTGCCTATACCCAGTGAAATATCAACATACGTCGACACCCCACGTCAGGTGTTTTCTACATTTACCCAATTCTTTTTGGCATGGCTCTTGAGGTCATGGTATGTTTCTCGCTAAATCGTAGCGATTGTCTTCGAACTCTATACTATTTGACTGCTTGACCCCTGTATTTGCGCAAAGTCTAAGGGGCCTTAAACAGAACCAGCCTGGAAACTCCTATGTCCGAAAGTGACAGTGCAACAGAAATCACCGAACGTCGCCGCGTCCGTCGCCGGCGTACGTTGAAGGAAGGACGAATTGTCTTTGCGAACCAGTCATTGGTTTTTGACTGTGTCATTCGTGATTTGTCCGATTACGGGGCTCGCTTGAAGCTGGAAACGACAATGGATATTCCAGATGAGTTCACACTCGTTCTGGTCCACCTACGCCAACGTGTACGCTCCCAAGTGCGATGGAGAACCTCCGACTCTCTTGGTGTTGAGTTTACTGGTGAAAAAGAGACCGTATCCAGCGTGCTGAGAATCTAAAGCAAGCAATGCAATCGGGTTCCACGCCCTATGCATTGCCGTGGTGTGCAGCTCACTGAGCTAAGCGCGTTCTCATCCCCCCAAGAGGCTTCACACTTCATAGACCAAGCACATACACCTGCGGCCTCCCGCAGGTTTTTTGTTGCGCTTGCCAAGCGCCTTTGCTGTCCTGCATAGTGGCTGAGTAACCCATTGGGCAGGAGGGGCGCGTGAGTCATATCCTCAAAGAAGCAAAAGAGCTTTTACTGATCCGCAAGGCTGAACTCACCGAACTTGCGAAAATTTCGCTGGAGGATCGCGCCACCGTTGTTCTTGACCAGCAATCAGTTGGCCGCCTTTCACGCATGGATGCTTTACAACGACAGGCGATGGCACAAGCCAATGCCCGGCAAAGAGCGCGTGAGTTACAGCGCATTAACAGCGCGTTACATCGCATCACAGAGGATGAGTACGGCTTTTGCAATGAATGCGGCGAGGATATTCCCGAGGCCCGCTTACGCGTGGACCCGGCCGCGCTATATTGCGTGAGCTGCGCAAAACTATTTGGATAGCCTCACGCTTCTTGCTTTAACAGTCATGTAGCTTCATCAAGCGACGTTCTTTTGATCTGCACCTTTTGGCTGCAAAATATGCTGGTCCGTGCTCAGATTTTGAAAAAACTTATCCCCTCACCCCAAATCATCACTAGTCTAGATCCTGTGCTCTCGTAAACGGGCCGCTGGTGGACCGCCCATCAGTGCGGCGTGAGCTGGATGGGGCTACTGGAAGATGTAACGTATCTTTTGGCGGGTCCGTTGAAACACCCCTTGAAAGCCAACAGTGCAGAGGCCAAGCGGAAGCTGGTCAACCTGATGGGTGTCGGCACTGGCATCGCACTATCCTAGATAGTGCTGTGCTCACAATGCCTGCCGGGGATGACCTTGTTTCATATAAAAACGTCCGGGTAAGGCGCCAGCCAATACCGAAGACTCATAGATTACCGACATGCGCAGGTATTGCCTGCTCGCCTTACCCACCCGTTATTCGGGTTTTCAAACGCGACGCTGCATGGAAAGCCATGTGGCGCTAGATGTGTGAGGCGGTAATGCGCTATCACCCAACAAAAAACCGGGAAAGTCTCCCTCCCCGGTTTCTTTAGATTTTTATTCCCACTCGATGGTTCCAGGGGGCTTGGAGGTTACATCATAAACGACGCGGTTGATGCCGCGCACTTCGTTGATGATGCGGGTCGCTGCCCGGCCAAGGAATTCCATATCGTAGTGGTAGAAATCAGCGGTCATGCCGTCGACTGAAGTCACAGCACGCAGTGCACAGACGAACTCATAGGTCCGGCCATCGCCCATAACGCCAACGGTTTGAACCGGCAGCAGAACAGCAAACGCCTGCCAGATGGCATCGTAAAGACCAGCTTTGCGGATCTCATCGAGATAGATCGCATCTGCCTGACGCAGAATATCCAGTTTGTCACGGGTGATCCCACCTGGACAACGGATCGCAAGACCCGGTCCTGGGAATGGGTGACGCCCGATGAAGCTATCTGGCAGACCAAGTTCACGACCAAGGTCGCGCACTTCGTCTTTGAAGAGCTCACGCAGGGGTTCAACCAGCTGCATGTTCATGCGTTCTGGAAGGCCGCCAACATTGTGGTGGGATTTGATGGTTACGGAAGGGCCACCGGTAAAGGAGACGCTTTCAATAACATCCGGGTACAAAGTTCCCTGAGCCAAGAAGTCTGCACCACCGAGCTTTTTCGCTTCTTCTTCGAATACTTCGATGAAGAGTCTGCCGATGGTTTTGCGTTTGACTTCTGGATCACTTTCACCTTCCAACTGACCAATGAAGAGGTCTGCTGCATCAACGTGCACGAGCGGAATGTTGTAGTGATCGCGGAACATGCTCAAGACTTGTTCCGTTTCACCCATACGCATCAAACCGTGATCTACATAGATGCAGGTCAGCTGGTCGCCAATCGCTTCATGGATCAAAACAGCAGCAACAGAGCTATCAACACCGCCGGAAAGGCCGCAGATAACTTTTTTATCGCCAACTTGCTTGCGGATCGCATCCACAGCCTGCTGACGGTATTCTGCCATTGTCCAATCACCAGAACAGCCCGCAATTTTATGCGTGAAGTTCTCAATCAGCTTTGCACCATCTGGGGTATGGACGACTTCCGGGTGGAACTGAACGGCATAGAAGTGGCGTTTCTCGTCTGCAATAGCTGCAAACGGCGCGCCTTCTGAGGTGCCAATCACTTCAAACCCGTCAGGAAGAGACACAACACGGTCGCCGTGGCTCATCCAAACCTGATGGTTTGTGCCTTGTTCCCAGCACCCTTCAAACAAGGGAGAGGTCTTTTCGACGGAAACGAATGCGCGCCCAAACTCACGATGGTCAGAGCTGGCAACTTCCCCGCCCAATTGGGCACATATGGTCTGCTGACCATAACAAATGCCGAGCACAGGAATACCTGCCTCGAATACGATCTGGGGTGCACGAGGGCTCCCCATTTCAGTCGTGGATGCCGGACCACCTGACAGGATCACCGCCTTTGGATTCATTTCCTTAAAGGCAGCTTCTGCAGACTGGAACGGGACGATCTCGGAGTACACGCCAGATTCGCGAACACGGCGCGCAATCAGCTGTGTAACCTGAGATCCAAAGTCAATAATGAGGATGCGGTCAGTCATGAGCCGCTTCTACTCTGAACATAGCGTTTTGGAAAGATCTATAGCGCAGAAAAAATGCGGTTACGTAAAGAGCGGGCTCAGTTTTCCTGTGCGCATTCGTGCGCACTCTAACTTGTCACAGGATTGATTGTTCATGCTCTTCAATTGAGCTCATCATTTGCCCGAGGCGAATGCGCTCTTGAACATCTAATTGAGGGAGTAGATTTTTCTCAAGCGCTTCCAGTTGCGCTTCCAAAGAGCGCAAGACCACCCGGCCATCTTCGGTCAGGTTTAACCGCACAAGGCGCCGGTCTCTGGGGTGCTCTTGTTTCTTGATCAGGTCTGCTTCTGACAAACGCTTTACCGCCCGCGAGACAGCAACAGTATCTAAACCAATGACCGGCCCCAACTCGCGGACCGAAACAGCGCCAAGTCTTTCAAGTGCGCTCAATACAAGCCATGAAGGGAGTGACAAGCCATAATTCTTTTGCAAATGCTCAGAAAGACGTCGCTCGATAAAGCGGCCCGTTGCAATGATGCGCAGAGGCAAATAGTTCAGCAATTCGACATTATGTTCGTCTTCAAACAAATTTGCCTGAGACATTATGTTGGTACGGTACTTGTCCGCCATGATCCTTCGTCCTGCGTCAAATGCTTCGCATCACCCCATTGGCCGCTAAGAAGAACGGAAAATGGTTAAGCTGACTTGAATATTGGCGATTTCTTTCAGGCACTAGCCCCTGAATGTGGTTTTGATAGGTTCAGGGCTATCTTTCCACGCCTTCCTTACCAATCAGCTCGCTCCGCCTTTGACGCTGATTTGCCAAGCGCTTACGCTTCGTGCTGCCAGGTACGAATTGATTCGCAGAATTGCTTGTCAGCAGATCCATGAAAAGGATCTACAGACGGCACTGCCCAACGAGGGGGTCCGTATAAGATGACAGAGACACTGCGCGGAACGCCGCAAACAACAGATACACGGCAGGAAAAAATCAACGCTGCTTTAGATGCAATCGCCTACCTGGAACAGGAAGGACGCTATGACGAGGCGATCCCGGTTTACCGAGACCTCGTCGGACGCTACCCTGATGATGTGGACCTTTTGTTTCAAATGGCCACGATCATGCTACGTAACGGAGAACTTCGCGAATCTGTCGCCCATTTTCGTAAGGTGCTGTTCATGAAACCAGAGCATCTGCCTGCACGTGCCAATATGGGCAATGTGCTGCTTTTGCTTGGCTACCTGGAACAGGCTAAAGAAGCCTTTGATGCAGTCATCGATGTAGAGCCAAACAATCGCAACGCGCTTTATGGTTTGGCAACGATCCTGATCAAGATGCATGCGCATGCACAGGCAGAACCTTACGCGCGGCGCCTTGCACAACAAGTGCCCAACAGTGCACCTGTCCTGGCGCTTCTTGGCGACACCTTAAGTGCAGAAACCAAACCTGAAGCCGCTATTTTGAACTACCGCGGGGCAATCAGGCTTGACCCGACCTACGTTCCGGCGCTGCTTGGTTTGGCAAAGCTCTTGATCATGCGTAAGAAGGGTGACGATGCGCTTGCACACCTTAGCAAAGCACATGACCTACAGCCGCGCAACGCAGACGTTTTGGTTGCGATGGGGCACGCTTATGTCTTGAAAGACAATATGAGCAGTGCAATCGAGTACTTTGAACTCGCACACGCCTGTGAACCAGAAAATGCTGCTGCACTTGTGCACCTAAGCATTGGAAAGCGGAAAACGGGGCTTGTTTACGCCGGCGTTTCTCATGCCTCCGCTGCGTGGCACCTTGCACCAGGTAACAAGCAGGTCGGCAATGCGCTTGGTGCAGCTCTTGCTGCTGCAGGTGCGCGAGATGCCGCCCGTGATGTCCTCACCTCTATTTCCAGAGACAATGAGTTCTCAAAGGAGACAACTGCAACCATTAAGGAGATCGAGTATCTGGCTGAACAGGGTTATGAACGCCCTAAGCGGGAAGAAAAAAGTTCGATCGACACTGCACTGAGTTCTGAAGAGGCAGCGGAACCTTTGGAAGAACCAGCGGAAAAGCTGCAAGAAGAAACCAACGAAACACCGACAGAAGAACAAGAAAACAAGTCAGATCGAGAGCAAGAAGCCACCTAAGGGCATCGGCGCCTTTCTCTTTTGCTTAAAAAACAAGGCATGTCGCATGAAGTTTACACCTCAGTGACATGCCCTTATCAATTTAAATGTAAAGAGTGTTTATTTCACCGGAACTTAAACCCGCTCCATCATCGCAATGAAGAAACCATCCGTACCTGTGTGGTGTGGCGTCAAAGTGACCGTTCCACCATCCTTAAACAGAGGCTTGCGAGACTCAACAACGCCGAAATGTTCGTCCCAAACAGGTGCTAGGTCGACAAGTTTGAAGTCGCTGTGCTTTTCAAGGAATGCTTTGACTTGCAACTGGTTTTCAGCTGGAATCAGCGAACATGTGGCATAGATCAGCTTTCCGCCTGAGCGCACAAAGCGAGTGGCTGTTTCAAGCACTTGCGCCTGCTCTTCAATGCGGCCGTTGAGTGCGTTTTCCGTCACACGCCACTTGGTATCAGGGCGGCGTCTCCAAACACCCGTTCCAGAACAAGGAGCATCAACAAACACGCGATCCATCTTGCCATTGCAAATATCGAGGGATCCGGTTTGAGGGTCGATGGTCTGGATATTTCTTACACCAGCGCGTGCCATTCGTTCATAAAGCGGTGCCAGACGGATTTTGTGTGCATCATACGCGTAGATCTGGCCTTTATTCTGCATTTGCGCTGCAAGGGCAAGGCTTTTGCCACCCCCGCCTGCACACAGGTCAAGAACCTGCTCACCAGGCTGGGCACCTGACAGAATGGACGCAATCTGAGAGGCTTCATCTTGAAGCTCAAACCAACCTTTGCGGAATGTTTCTTCAGCCTGCACGTGCGGAGATTTACGCGGCCCAACAACAGGCTCCAAGCGCACACCTACAGGGGACAAGCCGCTAACTTCCGCTCGCAAGTGCGACAGACGTTTAAGAACCTTTTCCTGCGAGCTTTTGAGGGTGTTTACCCGCATATCAATCGGTGCGCGCTCTGAAAGGGAACGCCCAACAGCCAGCGCCTCGTCACCAAAGTTGTCTTGAAAATGAGGCCAAAGCCATTCAGGAATATTTGCGGAGATCTGATTGCCATCGTCAACTGGCTTGTTTTGTAACAGCGCCTCACCTTCAGCCTCAGAAAGCGGCTCGGGTGCATGACGGTCTTCTTCCATCACCTGCTGCAGCTTTTCAACCTGGTTGCCCCAACCCCAAATATACGTGGCGAGCACAAGGGCCCGTGCACTGTCAGAGCCCATCGCCTGCGCATGTGAGAGCTTGTGTCGCAAAGCATCAAACACCAAGTTGCCAATGGCCACCCGGTCACCAGATCCTGCAAACCTGTGTTTGTTGCCCCAATCCTTCAGGGCTTCCTGCACAGGACGGCGGCGCTCATTGATTTCTGTCAGCACTTCGATTGCAGCCGCAATTCGTCCACCGTCACGCATGAATGATCCTTAAATCCCTGAATTATATTTTACGATTTATTCTTATGGCCTTGCAGCGTTTATGCCAATCCTTAAGGCTTTTCAATAGTGCATAGCATGAGTGTGGCAAACCACATATCACCTCATTCAACAGTTTCCTCAAAGAGCAGACTGCCATGTGAATGTAAATTCGCAGATAAAACCCAAAATACAGACCAATATATTTAAGAGCACAGCTTCCAGTTCCTTATAGGCTAAGTGCCTATCACGCGGCCAAAGGGCTCCTAATTTTTGACCGCTAACTCACGTATCATTACAAACCAGCCTTGGTTTTCTCAACGATATGTTCGATAAACGCTCTGACGCGCCTAGGTTGGTGTTTTCTAGCAGGCGTTACAATATAAAGCGGAACAGGAGGAATTTGAATTGTGTTTCGGAGCGGAACCAAACGCCCCTCCTGCACCTCTTGCTCACACAATGATAATGGCAGCACAGCGATACAGTCACTTGATAGCGCAAGTGTTTTTGTGAGGTTAAAGTTGCTTGTTTTGACGCAAGTCGCCGGAACCTGCCCAGATGAAGGCGCAGGCAAAAACTGCCCTGGATCCAGCACAGGAAAAGAACTGACGTTTATTTCATCAAGGACCGGGTATTCTTTGCGAGCAAATAAACCGACCGCATCATATGAATAGCGCCGGGCTATCAAGTTGTCGTCTCCAGGACTCCGGGCGCGTATCGCAAGGTCAAAATGCCCTGCTATCAAATCAACAGCCGCGTCACTTACATCTACATAAAAAGACACCTTAGGGTGCTGACCACAAAAGCTCCTAAGCAGCCGTTCCAGCCTTCGAGGCGGATAGTCAGTTGGGACCGATAGTCTTATCGTCCCGGAGAGTTCATGTATTTCTAACAAATCGTTTTCAGCGTATCGCAGGGCATCCAGAGCAGGTTCACATTGCTCTAAAAACCGTTGGCCCTCAGCTGTCAGGCTAACCCTTCTTGTTGTTCTATATAGCAACTGAACACCCAATCGTTCTTCGATGGCCTGCACCCGCGCAGTTATCGTAGAGCGGGGAACATTGAGTTGCTCAGAAGCCTTGGCAAAGGACTGTAAGCGAGCGACCTCCACGAATGTTTGTAATTGGGTTATATTTGACATTATGCAGATTTCTTGAATAATGATACCGACATTATCTGAATAGTTCAAATTATCTAAGCTCGCTAGGTCTGTTCTCATAAAAATATGGGTGACAAGATGAATAGACGTAATTTTTTGAATCTGAGCGGCATCACAGCTGCGACTTCAATGCTAGCACTTCCTGCTTTCGCAAGCACAAACACACAGCAAGATCCTGGTGGCGAACTGCTAAAAACACTAGAAGTGCAATGGCTCGGCGGCGCAACGATGCTCATTCGCTTTGATGGCGTTACGGTGATGACGGATCCAGCATTTGGCATTGGCGATCAGGCTATTGTGATGCCAAACCCCAACGAGATGTTTGATCCTACAAAGGGGCCAAACATAAAACCTCAGCCGCGATTTGGTGAATTACCGCAGTTCAATCTTGAAAGCATCACGGCGACATTCGTTAGTCACATGCATCCAGATCACTTTGATAAGGCAGCAGAAGCAGCGCTACCTTCAAGCATGGAGATAATCTCGTCTGATTTTGACCGTGCAATTCTGGAAGAAAAAGGTTTTTCTAACACCACCGTTTTGCCATGGGGTGAACAGTTGAGCTTGCCAACCAACTCCGGCAAGATCCAGGTAACTTCGGTTCCGGCCAAACACTCCCAAAACCCAGAGATACTGGGTATCATTGGGCGAGGAAATGGCTATTTCTTCGAATTTTTGTCTGGCAACGAAAAAATAACACTGTACTGGACAGGTGACACGTTTCCAGAGGAAGACGTTATGGCCAGTGTTCAACAGCTCGGAGATATTGATATCTTGGTTCCGCATGTTGGTGCTGTGGGCTCCACCGGAACATTAGGGCAGATCAGCATGGGCGCTAGCCACGTTGTCGAAATGGCAGGAAGACTAAAGCCAAGGACTATTTTGCCAATTCACCACTCAACGTTTGGACTTTATCTGGAACCAATCTGGGAGCTAACACGGGCTATGCAAGACCACCCCTCCAGGCTTGATGTGATTTCTGAGGGCACGATCGTTACCTATCCGTAAAAGTGTTTATAATGGTAACTGGCCTCATCCTGAAAGGTGGCTTCAATCCGCTCCGTTAGCCAACAAGGCTGAACGGATTGAAGCCAGACAGCAAACAAAACCAGTGCAAGAAGCTCGACTACATCGCTTTTTATTCAACCAACACCGGGTCGGAGCTGGCTTCGCTCTTTAATGCATCCATTTACTTGGAGAATGCCATCCTTATGGCCTATTAAAGAGCTTTTTCGAAAAGACGCTAGTATTAGATTACTGATCATTTTGACTGATAATCCCAAAAAGCTGCACAAACTAAGCGAATCTACTTAACAAAAGTGCTGAAATTTCTAAACTGGATGAGCCGTCTTTCAACCGTGTATTCTAAGAGGTCGGCAATAAGTATTCAGGAGTGATTATGGCTATCTATCCCAGCATTAATATTTTGGGGCACAGCCTCGACATACCGAGCGCTATACTAACTGATACAACTCAATGGGTTAGTTTAAGTCATGATTTCGATGCTTATAGAATTCATTATGGAGTAGATCAAAAAAGTGGGTTTGAAGAGCTATATCGGGTGGGCGAGCATATTCTTCTGCGTACAATAGATAGTGAAGAACTATCTCCGCTCGAGGCAGATGCGACTTGTTTAGGTGGACATCTAACCTTTGCATTTAAGCTTACAGGACAAAATACGTTGTCTCATGCAAGTGGCAAAGAAGTTTCAATTGGACCAGGCTCGCTCTTAGTGGGGTATAGCCAACAGCAGAAGACGCTGCGTGACAAAGTCCAACCCTACGAACGCTACGCAATGGTCACACTTGCGATTAAACCTCACGCTTTGACAGAGCCACCACTAAGTTTAGCCTCCGACTCACTGCCTGAAAGCATCAATCTGCTGATTGATGGAAAGGTAAGCGAAGAGTTATTCGTTCAACATTATCAGTTTGATGGAGCTATACAACAATGTCTAATCGCGCTGATCAGCTGCCCATTTATAGGGAGCATGCGTACAGCTTATATGCAAAGTAAAAGTCACGAGTTACTCTGCTTGGCACTGGATCTGATCCGAAAGCTCGAAACTCATGATAAACACAAAACTCTAGATCCGCGTGTCTATAAAAAGCTCAATCAGGTAAATGAGATACTGTCCAGCAGTTTCAATAATTGCCCGTCCTTACATGAGCTGGCTAAAACCGTTGGTATGAGCGAAGCGTCATTGAGAAATGGGTTCAAACGTTTATTCGGAGTAACTATTGGCGAACGCCTGCAGCAGCTGCGTATGAAACACGCTCAGTTCTTATTGCGACATCATAAAGGGAACATCAGTCAAATAGCTCATAGTCTAGGATACGATCACACTAGTAATTTTATTACGGCATTTAAGCGCCAATTTGGCTTCACACCAAAATTATATCAAAAGCAAAGTTACAGTAAGATCTCAAAATAACTTTATCGCAGCTCATAACTCCTTTGTCAGGAGGCATAACTTTACATTTTCTAATCATGCTATTTTTGATTTTATTTTCAGGAGTAAAGCATGAAGAAATTAATACTTGTATCCTTGGCAGCACTTATAGTCGCCGGAGGCATATTTACCCTCTACAACTGGACTAATATCCAGCGATTACGCTACGCTTTGTCATTGTTTAGTGGCGCAGAGCAACATCAAAGCTTTTCAGCTATTGCCGACATATTTCCGGTGAGTGTAGTCAAGGCCTCCGGGCAACCTTATCAATTTACAGATGATAAGAAAATCGATCTACCAACTGATTTTCGCTCCAGAAATAAGCAGTACAATACCGCTGATTTTCTAGCTGACACGGACACCGGCGCATTGCTTATTTTGAAAGACGGCAAGGTGATCCATGAACACTACGCTTTAAGCGGTGGCCGTGATGTGAAGTGGTTATCAATGTCAGTAGCCAAGAGTTTTGTATCTTTAGCGATCGGCATAGCCATAGACGAAGACCTGATTAAAAGCATCGAAGAACCTGTCACGCAATATGTCCCTAATCTGGCGGGATCTGCGTATGATGGTGTGCGCATTAAAGACATTTTACAAATGTCATCAGGCGCTGCGTGGAATGAAACCTATAGCGACTCCGATTCTGAAGTGCTGAGAATGGGAAAGATCATGGCTTTCGGCGGTTCGCTGGATGAATTTCTTAGGACCATAAAACAAGAGCGTGAGCCTGGTACATTTAGGAAATACAATTCAGCTGACACGCAAGTGTTAGGAGCCTTATTAGTTGCAGCAACAGGTCGTTCGGTAACCGACTATATGCAAGAAAAAATCTGGCAACCATTAGGCATGGAGAGTGATGCTTATTGGATTGTAGATGATTTTGGGATGGAGCTGGCATTTGCGGGCTTAAACGCAACAGCTCGCGATTATGCAAAATTAGGTGAGTTGTTTCGCAATAACGGGAATTGGAATGGCAAGCAGATCGTAAGCCCACAGTGGGTGAAGTCATCTGTGACACCTGATGCTCCCCACCTCATGCCAGTTGAAGGTCTCCAGTCCATTTTTGATTTAGGCTATGGCTACCAATGGTGGGTATTTGACGGGCAACAGGGGGAGTTTTCTGCGATAGGCGTTTACAATCAGTTTATATATGTGAACCCCACAACAAACCTAGTGATCGTCAAGCTTTCGGCAAATAGCGAATACGGCACGAAAGGTGACGCAGAAGAGGCAAACAAAGAATTTGCAACTATTGATATGCTGCGTGCCATATCAAACAGCTTAAACAACAATATGGCTGTGGTCCAACAGTGATGAACAAACGTAGCCTCATATTCTATATGGGGCTGCAACTCAACAGCTACCCGCCATATTGAGAACTCAGGAGAGCGGTCCTCGCCGCGAACTCTTCGCTTGCCATTGATTCAGATGCACCCAGAGTTTAATCTGTCGGCCACCGTATCTCGGCATTTCAAGTACAGGTTTTTAGCTTAGCTGCGAGAGGGTCTTTAGGGTCAAAAGCCGATATAAGTAAATCCAACTCCCGACCCTAAATATTCTCATATTTAAACACATCACTGCGTTGTTAAAACACCATCAAACAGCTCCGGGATAATTCGGGCTTTCGCGTGTGATTGTTACGTCGTGGGCGTGGCTTTCGCGAAGGGAGGCGCCAGAGATGCGGACGAAGGTTGCGCGTTCTTTGTACTCTTCCAATGCTGGTGCTCCGACGTAGCCCATGGAGGCACGGACGCCTCCAGCGAGCTGATGCAGAACTGAAGATAAAGGTCCTTTGTATGGGACCTGACCTTCAATACCCTCCGGTACCAACTTCAACTTGTCAGAGACCTCTGCCTGGAAGTAGCGATCTGCGGAACCACGCGCCATTGCACCGACGGACCCCATTCCCCGGTATGCTTTGTAGGAGCGGCCCTGATGCAGATAGACCTCGCCTGGGCTTTCCTCTGTACCAGCAAGCAGTGAGCCCACCATGCAGGAGCCTGCACCTGCTGCAAACGCCTTGGCCATATCGCCAGAGAATTTGATACCACCGTCAGCAATAATCGGAAGACCTGCCTTTGCAGCCTCTTCTGCGCAGTCCAAGATAGCTGTGAGCTGAGGTACGCCGACACCAGCTACGATACGTGTGGTGCATATTGAACCTGGCCCGATACCAACTTTCACGGCATCAGCGCCGGCATCTATCAGAGCCTTGGTCGCGCCTGGCGTTGCTACATTGCCAGCAATCAACTCCACGTTCGGGTACTTCTTTTTGATGGTCGCAACCTGATCGATCACAGCTTGCGAGTGCCCATGAGCAGTATCAACCACCAGCACATCAACATTGGCCTCAATAAGCGCTTCTGCACGGCGTAAACCATCTTCGCCCACTCCGGTTGCAGCTCCCGACAACAAGCGCCCCTGATCGTCCTTAGAGGCATTTGGGTTAAGCTGGGCTTTTTCCATATCCTTAACCGTGATCAGACCAGTACAACACTGGTTCTCATCCACCACCAAGAGCTTTTCGATGCGGTGATGGTGAAGCAAGCGTTTTGCTTCGTCCTGACGCACGTTATCACGGACTGTCACGAGATCATCGCGCGTCATCAGTTCACACACCAGCTGCTCTGGGTTGGACGCAAAGCGCACATCACGGTTGGTCAAAATACCAACAAGGCGACCTATGGCATTACCACCTCGTCCGCCGTTTTCAACAACAGGAATACCAGAGATCTTGTGCGCTTCCATCAGATCAAGCGCATCTTTCAGCGTTGCGTCAGGACCAATCACCAATGGATTGACGACCATACCGCTTTCAAACTTTTTCACCTGGCGTACGTGCTCTGCCTGGCGTTCATGTGTCATATTTTTATGAATGATACCCAATCCACCAGCCTGTGCCATTGCAATAGCAAGGCGTCCTTCGGTTACGGTATCCATTGCAGAAGAAAGGATCGGCAGGTGCAGGTAAAGATTGCGAGAGATGCGGGAGCGCAGGTCCACCTGAGCTGGCATGATCTCAGAATGCCCTGGAAGGAGCAGAACGTCATCAAAGGTCAAAGCTTCTTGACCTGAAGATGGTTCGTAAAATGTAGGCATCGCCAAGTTCCCTTCGGGTAAAAATAGACCGCTCTGTTCCACCCCCTGCGGTGTGGATTTGACTGCAGAGTTGCCATAAATGATAGAGAAGTTGACGCGGGTCACTACCATGGCTTTTCTGATTTGAAAAGAGGAAACTTTCGATTTCAAGCAATGAATTACTTGTTTTCGCGTTACCTCATTGTTTTTATTAGCCTACATGAAATGCAATAAACACGGGATGAGCAAACCACTTTCACGCGCATTTGTGGCGGCATGGACCGCGCTGCATCAGAAGCATACTAAGGATTGCATATTCAGACCTGACACGTTCACTCTAGCTCAGCTTGCACTCACAGAGTAGAGCGCGCGCTCACAGAGACACTTCCACTAGCACCCAAACTTGCGCTTCGTTTCTCTGGCCAGTTAAACGATCAGGCACGAACACCTGTCAGAGGTCTGTGCGGGACCCAATTAAGATCCGGCGACTCTACGAACTGACATTGTTAGTTTATAAACACAACACAAAAAAGGCTGGTCGAAACCAGCCTTTTGTCAATTATTTTGAACCTTTAAAACCCTTGGCGAGAATAAACATCTCCGGGCTACCTTTGCGACTTGCTGGCGGCTTGATATGCACGATCGACTTAAACTCTTTCTTCAGGTCCGCCAGCGCGCTGGCTTCTGCCCCACCTGCGAACACCTTGGAGAGGAATGAACCACCCACGTTTAGATTTTTCCGTGCGAAATCGATTGCGATTTCAAACAGATATGTCGTTCGCAAATGGTCTGTTTGACGATGCCCCGTCGTTGGCGCTGCCATATCAGACATCACCAAGTCAGGCCGATGACCACCAAGCGCACTCATCAACGCTTCGGGTGCATCATCGTCAAGAAAGTCCTTCTGCAAGATCACAACACCTGGGATCGGCTCCACTTCGAGATAATCGATCCCGACCACCAGTGGCTTATCATCCGTAGATTCAACAATTGGAGCCGTCAGCTGCGACCAACCACCTGGGGCACAGCCAAGATCAACGACACGCATTCCAGGTTTAAGGATTTCGTGCTTTTCGTTTATCTCGATCAACTTGAAAGCAGCACGGGAACGGTACCCTTCTGCTTTTGCGCGACGAACGTACGGATCGTTAAGCTGGCGTTGTAACCAGAGTGTTGAGGAATTGGACCGTTTACGCGCGGTTTTAACGCGCTGAAACATGCCACGATCACCTGATCCACGACCACTTGAGTTTCCGGTCATTTGTTATATTCCTTTCTTGGCGCGCGCCGGCGTTTCTGGTTGGAGTTGCTCCAGACTTTGTCTGCAGCCATCATCTCCATCAGTATACCTTCTCGCAGACCTCTATCAGCGACTCGCAAGCGCTGACATGGCCATCTGCGTCGTATTCCTTCCAGAATCGCACAACCTGCTAGCACCAAATCTGCTCTATCCTCACCAATACAAGGATTTTCCACCCGCTCTTGATAGGACATATTCAATAGTTGGTTGATCATGGCGGCAACATCTTCTTGCTCCATCCATGTTCCATCAACGCGACGGCGGTCATAGCGCTTCAGACCAAGGTGAACCCCAGCTAAAGTTGTCACCGTCCCGGATGTACCAAGCATATGTACATTGCCGCGCTCTATAGCACGGGAGAGCTCATTGCCAAGAGGAAAATTCTGGAGCCTCTTGGAGACATCTGACACCATCGCTTCAAATACATCAGGAGTAACATGCACACCCCCATGGAGCTCAGCAAGGTTCACAACACCTAACGGAAGAGACATCCATGTTCTGACAAACCGCGTCAGGGCGAAGCCTCTTGCGGCATATCTGTTACGCAGATCCAACCATACAATCTCAGAAGACCCTCCACCGATATCGAACAGGAGAACACCATCTGCTTCAGGGTCGACCAGAGATACGCAACCAGCTACAGCAAGGCGGGCCTCGGTTTCCTGACTAACGATCTCAAGCTCAAGCCCAGCTTCCTTCTTCGCACGCTGGACGAATTCCTCGCCATTTTCAGCTGCTCGACAAGCTTCCGTCGCTATGAGCCGCGCACGTTGCACGCCGCTTTCTGAGATTTTTTGCTGACAAACCTGCAAGGCCTCAATAGCACGTGAGATGGCGTCGTCAGAAAGCCTCCTGTTACGGCCAACTCCCTCACCTAAACGCACAATTTTGGAGTACGCGTCGACGACACGAAAACCGCGCTGCTCTGGCCGCGCAATCAACAACCGGCAGTTATTGGTTCCAAGATCCAGCGCAGCATAGAGTTCTTCAGATCCGGCCGCGTGGTGCTTATGACGCATTGGTACACGATGAGCACCATCACTGCGCATATCTGAAGAATGACGACGTCGGTTTAACTCAGCCTCTTTGGAACGATAACCATGGGAGGAACGCGATGTTTTGTGTTCAGCGGCTCCGCTGTGCTGACCCTGTGCCGGAACACGCCTTACGGCCTCCTCCTTAGGCACCGGAGCAGGTTGCAGAACTTCTACCGATGTACCGTCCGGGTCAATATTGACAAGGGGCGGATGTAATTTTTGGTTTAAGAGCGCACGTCTTTCAGCCCTATTTGGCTTAGCGCGACGTGCCTTCCTCTGCCGCTTGGCGCCTTCAGGACGAGAACTACCAGTCTCTTCCGCAGTGCCTGCAGAACGACCAGATTCAGCGCGCTGCAAAGACACATTTTTAGCATCCCCGCTCTGGCGCTTTCTATGGCGTTGCTTCCGTCTGCCCTTTTTTGGGCGTCCCGGGACGCCGGGCGTTCTCGCTCCATCCGAAGAGGACCGCTCACCCGTTTTCTTCAAGTGTTATGCCTTTGTGCCGTCCGAGGAGCCAGTGCATCCTTTTCGGACTGAAGTCATTTCTAGTTACCAACATTGTAACAGTTTAATGGCAAACAGCAATTCCCCGAATTGATTGGTACAGTCTTAAATTTAAAACACTTCCGTCAAATTAAAGGAAACTTTAGAGGCCCATTCTGAAAACGTAAAACACGTTCACCATTATCGCGCTTGCTCGGAACTGCCAGACCGTAAAGACCGCAAGACTACAGAGGCTTATGCACAAGCAGAGTGTCAAATCCGACATAGAGCACTGATTTTGTTAAAACTCATGAGAACCAAGTTGACAAGGTATGACACGGCCACTAAAAGCCCTTTCACCGACGAATTGAACACTTGTTTCGCTTCGTTGAGTAGCAGTAGCTGACGTGCTGTTGTTGCTGGGGATTAGTTTAATGGTAGAACAGCGGACTCTGACTCCGTCGGTCCTGGTTCGAGTCCAGGATCCCCAGCCAATTACGCACGATTTTTCGTTAGTGCCTTGCAGGGAACATCACCCTCCTGTTCTGCTGGGGATTAGTTTAATGGTAGAACAGCGGACTCTGACTCCGTCGGTCCTGGTTCGAGTCCAGGATCCCCAGCCATTAACTTCAAAAACTTCCTAAATACAGTAAGAGCATACGCTCTCATATTCCGCTAATTGACGGCGTGGCGCAGCTTTTGAACACTTCCTTTGCTTTTCACATGCGCAAAGGAATACTTGATGGCTTTTCCCCCGAAACGGATCGCTGTATTTGGTGCAAGCGGCGCATTGGGCGCGGCCTTTACTAAGGCCTGTTTAGATCGGTACGAAAGCGCTACGGTGTTTTGCTTCGCTCGCTCCCTAGAGCGGATTCCGGCTTACAAGCGAACGCAACATTACAGCCTTGGTCTAGAAGACAATCTGATGCAAACGAGCGCGGGTGCGATCAAAGCGCAAGGTGGCCTTGATATAATTTTTGTAGCAACGGGCCAACTTCATAGCCCAACCACCCAACCTGAAAAAACTATTCGCTTCTTATCAGCAACGGCTATGGAAGAAACGTTTTTAGCCAACTCGATTTTGCCTGCCCTTATTATGAAGCATTACTTGCCGCTTTTGCCGAGACATAACAAAGGGGTATTTGCAGCAATATCAGCACGCGTTGGCAGCATTTCCGACAACTTCCTCGGTGGTTGGTATTCCTACCGCGCCTCAAAAGCAGCGCTGAATATGCTGATCCGCTGCGCTGCCATTGAAATGCAACGCACGCACGAAAAGTCTGTCGTAATCGGCCTCCACCCGGGAACTGTCGACAGCGCACTCTCCAAGCCGTTTCAACGTAACATTCCAGAGCAACAACTCCTCACGCCCTCTAAGTCGGCAGTGATGATGCTGGATATCATAGAGTCTTGCAATCAATCTCAAAGCGGCAAATGCTTTGCCTATGACCGAACTGAGATCAGCCCTTAATTGAGCGATAAACTCAATTTTTTAAGACATACTTTTCGAAGACATCTCGACTTTGGACAAGCAGCGCCTCACACCATTGCGGAGTATTTACAAAGAGTGCGTCCTTCAGCTCCTGCCGGATTTGCTGTGCAACCTCCGGATCAACTGAGCTCTGATTACGCTTTAACCAGTTATCGCGGCGATGTGCGTCCAAAACCTGCTCAAACGGGATCGTCCCAAACTCCAGTATCAACTTGGTTGGTGGCTGCTCAAGATCCAGAATATCGATGGTATCGCACATATAACCGCCGATCAGCCCCCATTCAGCACCTTCGGATGGGCTTGCGCTCAAATCCATAACTTCGCAGAAGCCACAGGGGCCAAAGCCCGTATGCAGGTCGATAATCATTGCCTGCTTGGCTCCGTGCCCGTAACGCGCAATGACCTGTTGTAGCGTTCGCGTCGACCAAGAGGTTTTATCGCCCCCGTAAAAAAGCCCCATCGGCACTGTGTATTGGCCTTTGAGTACTTTTTGTGTCAGCGCGCTTGCTCCGTTTTTGTCGGTATAAGCTTTAATTGCTGCATTTGCTTTGTCCCAACCATCCGCTTCGATGTCGAGTGCACAGATAGCTGAGTGCAATTCCTCATAGTCTGGATTTTGCGGCAGCTTTTCTCCGAATACTATTGAGTTCCGATTATTGTCGACGTTGTTTTCGTCAGTTCTTGTAAAAATTGCGCAGCCCGCCGGGTTCACGGCATGGACCCAAACCAATTTGGTGTCAGCCGGGACCTCGCACATGTAGCGTTGCATCAAATCCAACTGGATACCAGATCCTGCAGTGAGTTCGGTACCGTGGACACCCGAAGTCACGAAGATGACCCGTTCGCAGTTTGCCCCACCCTGCGTGGCGACTGTCATATGAACGGGCCCATCCGGACTCTTAAAGGTCGGGTGAGGAATGATCTCCACGTCATACTCGAGCTGTCTAGCAAGCTCTATAAAACGCTGCTGAGCCTCGAAGTAGTCCTCAGAAAAAATTGGATATGCAGGCATGATCTATTTTTCAAACACTCGCATGAAACTGTGATATATCGGATATTAAATTACACAAGTAATTGACCTAGCATGAATAATCTAGTCTGCTGTCCTTAAAACTACTTCCTCCAGCAACAAGCACCTGCTCGTAAATAACTAAGATGGTGCACCTTCCTATCATGCTGCCGCTGCGCGCCCATAGAGTTAGCAGCGATCGATCTTCCGGGAGCAAAAAATGAAAAAAAAGCTGATACTCGATGTGGACACCGGTACGGATGATGCAGTTGCCATCATGCTGGCCGCCTTGCATGAAGACTTGGATCTGGTTGGTGTCACGACCGTTAACGGTAACGCTGAGCTGCACTATTGCACAGATAATTCGTTGCGCGTGCTCGACTTTATCGGCAAAGGGTCAATCCCGGTTTATGCAGGGTGCGTCAAGCCAATTGTTCGAAGTGATTTCCCAATTCCACGCACTAAAAACGACCTTACTGAAAAAATCCACGGTAAACACCTGCCCTTGCCGGAAACAAAACTGCAAGCACAGCAGCAACATGCCGTTGAATACCTCGTTGAAACGTATCGCAGTACAACAGACCCAATCTCGCTGGTTCCAGTCGCCCCACTCACAAACATCGCTGCTGCATTGGCTATTGAGCCAAAGCTAGTGAACCTTATTCCCGAAGTTGTGATCATGGGCGGTGGGCACGATGTTGGCAATGTCACCCCAGCTGCTGAGTTCAACATTTGGGCCGACCCTGAAGCAGCCTACACTGTGTTTAATGCTGGATTTGAAAAGCTCACGATGGTCCCACTGGATGCCACACACAAGGCGCTGGTAACCGCAAGCCAATGCATACAATTTGGTGAGCTTGGGACGCCAGCAGGGCAAGCCATGGCAGCTTGCACCGGCCACCGCATCGGCATTCACGACAAGATCCAAAGGATGGATATTGAGCACAGCGCACCCGTCCATGATGCACTATGTATTGCGCACCTTATTCAACCGGAGGTGATTACACTGGAAGAACACCCGGTGGACATTGAAACGCATGGAGAGCTGTCTGTTGGGCGCACGATCATTGATAAAAATCGCCGAGGCTTAAAGCCGGTAAATTGTAAAGTTGCATTTGACGCAGACGCGGCCTTGTTCGTCGAGATTATGATGAAGACATTTGCCAAAATCGCCTAACCCCAAATGTATCGATCACTTTGAAAGTAGTTTTTGTATTCATTAAATACTCAAACTGCTTTCAGTAGTTGGCTCGCCACTCTCTCTACCAACCCAACTTTGTGACACTGAGAATCTGGATCAGCAATCGTGATTAATGAAGACAGTTTCCGAAGTGCCTTGCATCCAATTTTACTCTTTGAATTTGACGAGAAATCAGATTTTCTTGCTATGATATCTGCAGTGCGTTTCAAGGGTTAGATTGGGAATAAATGCTTCACTCCACTGTGAATCAATTATTTGAGCAGCTGGTCACCTGCGAGCAGTTCCTCGATAGCTGCGGAGAGCTAATGTGGCGCGATAAGCTGCGCGAAGCACTTATTGTTGATGCCGCTGGAAACGAGGCTCTGGATCTGGATTTACTGCTCTCCTACTTCTCCCAGGGAGAAGCCTTTTTTGAGCTGGAGCTCTCTAGTGACCTCGGACACCGCGTGAGCGAAACGACGGAGACGGGAGCGAACTCCCATCTTGTTACCCTGCGTCTTGACATCTACTATCTTGCACAGAGATGCCGAGATGAAAGCAATCAAAGCATCGTCATCATCTCGTCTTCTCTGTAACAGAACTATTCGGCAGGCGCGTTGGTCACATCGAGTGCTTCATCCAGCTCTTTGTTTAACTTCTCTTCGCTCGCCTTATTAGGTGTCGTGAAGCGCATGAGCAGCAAGTAAGCAGCGGGTGTAACGAACAAGGTGGAGAGCGTAGCAAACCCCAGTCCGCCGACAACCACCCAGCCCATTTCTATACGTGCTTCCGCACCTGCGCCAAACGCAAGCACAAGTGGAACGCCGCCCAATACTGTTGAAACAACTGTCATCACAACGGGACGGAAGCGGATGAGGCATGCGTCATGTATCGCATCAAACACTGACCGCCCTTCCTCGCGCAAAGTATTTGCAAACTCGACAATAAGGATTCCGTTTTTGGCCATCAAGCCAACCAGCAAGATGATCCCGATTTGAGAATACACATTAATTGAGCCACCAGTTAAGCCGATGGATATGATTGCTGCTGAAATACCAAAAGGTACAGTACACAATATAACCAAAGCGCTCATAAAACTCTCAAACTGAGCTGCAAGCACGAGAAACACGACAAGTATTGCAAACAAGAACGTCATGTAGACATTAGAAGTGGTTTGCTCCAGAACAGCAGCCTCACTCATCAGCGTCACACTGCTTCCCTCAGGGAGCACTTGTGCTGCAATTTCCTTCATATCATCAATGGCCTGCGCCAAGTCGTAACCATCGTTAATCGCGATCGTAACCGGAACAGCACGTTGCTGCGCTTCACGGGTCAGGCTTGGAGCAACGGCTTCTTCCTTGATGGACACAATGGAGGACATCGGTAACATCGTCCCATCTTTACTCTTGATGAAGATGTTCTCCAGATCACGCGTGGAGCGCATTGGGAGCCCACCCGCTTCCATCACCATCGGGATCCCGTTGTCTTCAACGAAAAGGTCAGCCACAGAAGACCCATCCAGCAGCATACGCAGGTTCGATGCAATTCTATCTGATGAAAGACCTAGATCCTTAGCCCGTTCCCGGTCAACGCTAACAAGCAATTGGGGCTGAGTTGTTTCATAGGATACAGACGCAAAGCCAACCTTATCGCCATGACGTGCTTGCATCTCTGCAACGATATCGTCAGCACTCTTGGCTAGGTCATCGTAGTTGGCACCCGTCACCGCAAAGCGAAGCCCCTGCCCAGCGCCGCGAATGCCAAGGGTATTGGGCTGTGCGATACGGACCCTCAGACCCGGTATCTTTGAAGTTTTGCGTTGCAGTTCATTCACGATTTCCTGTTGGGTGCGATCTCGCTCTGCCCAATCTTTAAGTGACATAACAAGAAAACCACGATTGATCTGCCCGCCTAGCCCAACAAGGCTCATAACGCTTCGGGCTTCCCCATTGTCGACATAGGGCTGTGCAATACTCTCAAGCTCGTTCATCTTGCCAGCAGTATAGGCCAAACTTGCCCCCTGCGGCGTCGAAGAGATCAGAAAGATTACCGACCTATCCTCAGTCGGTGTGAGTTGGCGCGGAAGTGAAGTGTACTGCGAGGCCCCCCATACAACGAAGAGGGTTGCGACACCGAGCATTACAAACGGGCGACGCAAAGTCCAATCCAGGATCTTGGAATATGATAGCTCTATGAACGTACCTATCCGGGAGATAACCTTCCACAGCGCTGAAGGCTTGTGGGTGTCCTCATAGTTTTTGGTACGCAACAAGCGCGAGGCCATCATTGGTGCAAGTGTCAGTGCGACAAAAGACGACAACATGACACTTATGGCGAGAACAAATCCAAACTCTGAAAATAGCTTGCCTACACTACCGGGCAAGAACGAGATGGGTATAAAAACCGCTGCCAAGGTTGCTGTGGTCGTGATAACCGCAAAGAACACTTCGCGTGTCCCTAAGATAGCAGCTGCTCTTGGTCCCTGCCCTTGATGCACACGCTTGGAGATATTCTCCAAAACGACGATAGCATCATCAACCACCATACCAGTGGCAAGCAGCAAAGCCAAAAGAGTTAGAACATTTGCTGAGAACCCAGCAAGCCAGACCCCAACCAATGCACCTATCAGGGCAACAGGCACTGTTACTGCAGGTATCAGCGTGATGCGAATAGAACCAAGGAAGAGCAGCATCACACCAATAATTATGCTTATTGAGAGTGCGAGCGAGAACAAAACTTCCTTAATTGCCCCACCAATAAAAGTGGCATCATCGCTGCTGACATTAACTTTCACTCCTTGCGGAAGCTGATCTTTCATATTCTCAATTTCAGCGCGAATGTTATTCGATATATCAATTGTATTGGAGTTTGCGGAGCGGATTACCCCCATGCCGACAGCACGTCGACCATTGTAAAAGGCGCCGGAAGATGCCCTCGCAGGCCCGTAACTTACAAACGCGATATCGCGGATTCTTGTAAATTCATCCAACTTGACCATGCCAATCTGCTCAGCTGTCTTCACGTCAGAGTTTGCTCGTACGAAAAGCTCCTGGTCGCCGGTTTCCAGTGACCCACCCGAAGTGTCTAAGGCGAGCTCTTCCAGAACGCTGCGCAAGTCATCAGGCGTCAAACCACGTGAAGACATGGCTTGAACATCGATGGCAATTTTGAAGACTGGCGTTTGAGAACCGTAAACATCGACACTGGCAACTCCAGCCACTGAGGTAATGCGATCCACAATCTCGTCATCGACAAATTCGCTCAATTCCTCGATCCGCATCTTGTCAGATGTTACCACCAAACGCATAACAGGATCAGCATCAGCGTCTGCTTTGACAACCACAGGGGTATCTGCATCTTCTGGCAGGTTGCGAACAGCCCCACTAACCGCATCACGAATGTCATTTGCAGCTTCGCTGACATCCACCCCGTCACTGAACTCAACTGTTATGCGACTGCGGCCATATCTGGAGCTTGAGGAAACAGATTCGATGCCAGCCGTTCGGGAAATCGCTTTTTCCAAAACACTGGTAATTTCCGCATCTGCCACTTCAGGAGGTGCGCCTGAGTATGTGGTTGTCACCGTTACAACCGGCCTGTCAACATTGGGCATCTCACGCACTTCAATACCCAGCAAGGCTGCGATACCGGCAACAATGATTAAAAGGTTCAAAGTGATAGAAAGGATCGGGCGACGCACACAAAGGGCATAGAGCCCTTTTAGATGGCTTTCCCGAGTCGTTTTTTTGTCGGTCGTCATAAAAACACCCTCAAATTGATCGATCAGGAACTGGATTGACTGATTTCGTCGCTAAGATCACCTGAGCGCGGGCTTGAGCTGTCGGCGGGCGCACCTTGGTTGCTCCGACCCGCGTCTGTCGGGCGCAGGTTTCCTTGGCCACGACCATCGCCTTGACGCGTTCCGATTGCCCTACTTCCTGGCATTTGTGTTTCGCTTACAAGCGGAGCTTGTGCGTCCTCAGAAGGACTCAGCGAAAAGCCAGGCTCAGCTTCAACTGTTATTCTTGATCCTGGTCGCAAATCCCTTGTGGTTTCCGTAATTACAATGTCGCCAGGCTCAACGTCCCCACCTATCAAAATACGATCAGCGCTTCGCTCAATGACAGTTACATCGGCGCGTTGCGCTGTATTGCCTTTTGCAAGCCAAATATGAGGGCCTGTACGGTCCCACTTAAGAGCGACTGAGGGAACGGAAGGCCACTCATCCCCTTCAAGCTGGACCCGCGCATCAAACGCGATGCCAGAGCGGAGCAGGTCATCCGGGTTTTCTACGGTTGCCTGAACTTTTAGGGTACGAGAGTCAGAATTTACCCGATTTTCAAGAGCGGTGAGATGACCGCTAAAAACATGCCCCGGCATTGCTTCTGTTCTAAGCTCAACCTCATCGCCTCGCTTCACCTTGTTGGCAAAGCGCTCGGGCACGACAAACTCGACCAGAATACTTGATCGGTCATCCAGGCCAGATATCCGAGAGGATTGTGTAACATAGTCCCCGATCTCGACATCAATGATGCCTAAAATTCCATCAAAGGGAGCTTTGACCTGCCTACGTTCTAAATCGATAGTGGCTTTGTCCAAATCCAAGCGGGCCTGATTTGTTGCAAGAAGCGCGTTTTGCATCTGTACAGTCGAAATCGTCTGGGAGCTCATCAGCTTTTCATAGCGCGCAACTTGCGCCTCAGCATCTTTGAGGGCAAATTTAGCGCGCTCTACAGCTAATCTTTCCTCCGCATCATCAAGACGCAAAAGGATATCTCCTATCGACACATCAGTTCCAGGTTTGAATGGCAGTTCCAGAATTCTACCCGAGCTTTCAGGGTAGAGATCTGTCATTTTCACAGCACGGCCTGTTCCAATTGCCCTAACGAACGTGTCCGTCACACCTGTTGCAATTGAACGGCCACGAACAATGATCTCCTGGTTGCGGGCCCCTCTGCCGCCAGCACCACGCCCGCGTTGTTGTCCGCTGCCAGCTCCTTGAACAGCAACTTCAGAAGCACCAGACTGCCAGAGCGTTAAGCCAATTGAATCAAGAAATGGAACCGGTTTTGAAAAGATAACAGGTTTACCGATGTATAATCCGGCCACGCCAATCGCAAGGGCAATCAGACCAACTTTTAAAGTCTGCATAGAATGGGACATCAACACCCAACTCCTACCTAAATCTACATTACTTAAGGCTATGCAGGCTCAACAGCGACGAAAAGAGCCTCTTGGCGTTTCAAGAATGCTTTAAAAACACAATAGTTGATATTGTTTTACATTGCTTTTGTAAGACATGTGCATTTTGACGCTTGTAAAAACGTAATGAGATTATCAGAATTAGGGTTTTGCTACATTTCGTTACAAATTCGTTCCGTACTCTAGTGGTTTTGGGCGCAGAAATACAAAAGGCCTGACGAGAGCATCAGGCCAATCTGTAATTTTTACTTAGAAAAAAAAGACACTATACGTTGTGAGCTTCCACAGGGTTACCTGCGGGCCTAACAACAACTGGCGAACCATTGGGCACCCGATTGTAAAGGTCAATCACATCTTGGTTCAGAAGACGGATACAACCACTTGAGACATTTTTGCCAATAGACCAATGTTCATTGGTGCCATGAAGGCGGTACAATGTATCGTTTCCATTTTGGAACAAATACAAGGCTCGTGCACCCAGAGGGTTTTCTATGCCAGGCGCCATACCGCGCCGGAAACTTTCAAGTTCAGGTTGGCGCGCAATCATTTCAGCTGGCGGCGTCCATGTAGGCCACTGTCGTTTGTACTGTATCACGGCTGACCCGTTCCAGCCGAAACCGGACCGACCAACACCAACACCATACCGAACTGCGGTGCCGTCTCCCCTGACGAGATATAAAAAGCGATTGGCCGGATCGACAACAATTGTGCCACCTGCTTCTGGGCCTGTGTAACTCACAACCTGACGAAGATATCTTCCATCACTAATCTCATTCAGATTGACCGCAGGGACAGGGTAGTCTTCATTCGGCAGTGGGCCATAAAGAGCTTGATAGTAAGGGTCTTGCCGTAAATCGGAGACAACCTTGCGCTGTGGGGTTCCGGTCGTTTGGCATCCAGCCAGTGCCACGGCTGCGGTTCCGATTATAAAACTACGCCGGGACAAACTACTTTTTCCGCAATGCATCGCCTTCTGGGCTGTGGCACTTAAAAAGCTCATGGTCACCCTATTGTTATTCCTTAGTAAGATTGCCGGTAGGATGCATAGGCACACTGCACAGCCGATTTGCGTTTCTAACTTGTCTCTATCAATATCTAATTGAGGAGAACAGGTGGTCACGACAATTTGAACCTACTAATTATTTACTATGTGGTTTCAAAGGGCGCCCCTGTGAGGGACTAGGCGAGAGGTCTGGCTTACAGGTGGCTGGATTGCGGCTAGTTCATGAAGAACGAGGCTTATCTACAGATATTGAAAAACCTCTCCCGATGATCGCGAGAGAGGTTCAAAAATTAAATTATTAAATGGTCTTAGGGCTTATGGTGTTCATGCCAGTGGCGTGCAATATCGATACGACGCGGCACCCAAACGTCCTGTTTTTGCGAAATATAGTCGATGAAACGAGCAAGTCCTGCTGTCCGTCCTGGCCGCCCGGCCAAACGACAGTGCAAACCAACGGACATCATTTTGGGAGATCCCTCTTCACCTTCTGCATAAAGTGTGTCGAAGCTATCTTTTAGGTAGGTAAAGAATTGGTCACCGCAGTTGAAGCCCTGCGCTGTTGCAAAACGCATATCATTTGCATCCAATGTGTAAGGGATGATCAAATGCTCTCCCTTAGGCCCTTCAACCCAGTACGGCAGGTCATCTGCATAGCTATCAGAGCTATAAAGGAAGCCCCCCTCTTCCATGACCAAAGGCAGAGTGTTTACTGAAGTTCTTCCAGTATACCAGCCATAGGGGCGCTCTCCGGTGGCCATCTCATGGAACTTGATGGCCTGCTCGAGGTGCCAGCGCTCTTCCTCGACTGAAAAATCCTTATACTCAATCCATTTCAGTCCATGAGAGGCAATTTCCCAGTTTGCCTCCTGCATCGCCTTTACAGCATCTGGGTTTTTCTCCAGTGCAGTCGCGACACCATAACAAGTTACGGGCAGTTCATACTTTTGGAACAAGCGCCATAAGCGCCAGAACCCAGCACGCGAGCCAAACTCATAAAACGATTCCATATTCATATGGCGTTGGTTAAGCCATGTTTGAGCGCCAATGATTTCTGAAAGGAAGGCTTCTGAACCAGCATCCCCATGAAGGATATTGTTTTCGCCACCTTCTTCATAATTCAGCACAAACTGAACCGCAATTTTTGCATCGCCAGGCCATTTTGGATCTGGTGTGTGCCTACCATATCCAATCATATCGCGTGCATATTCCATTAAGAAACACCCTTTTGAAGTTGTTAGCCACTATTCACATTAAAACAGGAAGAGAAGACAAGTGATTTATGCAGAAATCCCATCAAAACCCATTTTAAGTCACAGTGAAATTTGGCCGGCCTGCAATCACAGGCTCAACAATATTGTAAAATATTCACTAAATTTAAGGGGTAACCATTGAAATTCTGGGTAATGCAAATATCTCATCAGGTATGTAACGGTCAGGGAAACCTGTTGCATTTCTACATTTGACAGTTCCTAGAGTTTTAAGTTAATAAGTTCATATATCGAGTAAATATATATCGAACGTGATTAAACTTTTGCTCTGATAAGATTTTCAGCTTCCAGTTAAGTTATTTACAGGACTCGTTTTGAGTTCTTTCCGCAACTCTATGAGCTTTATGGTGTGAAATGAGCACACGAAAGTTTTGTCTTGCCATATTATCCAGTGCGGATGCGACTGGGTATGAAATCCGTAAGACAGCACAGATGGGGCACTTCAGTCATTTCATCGAAGCCAGCTACGGGTCAATTTACCCCTCGCTTGCCAAGATGGAACAGGAAGGCCTTGTAACTTGGCGGGAAGAAACCTCTTCGGGGAAACCGTCTCGGAAGATCTATTCAATCACGCAGGTTGGTCGCGAGGCTTTTGTAAAAGAGCTATCAGAGACCGCCCTTGATGATCTTTTCCGGTCCCCTTTCCTCCTTCTTGCACTTTATTGCAGGTGGGTTGGTAGCGAATTCCTTTCCAACGAAATTGACCGCCGCGTTGCGCACCTTGAACTCAAGATTAGCGGGATGAAACACCAGCTTGAACTCTCAAGCGACCCCGCAGCTTCCTGGACACTGGAATACGGAATATCCACATTGAGTGCTTCCCTTGAGTACTTAAAAACAAACCGAAGCAAGCTTGAGCAGATCGCCGACGAGCGCGTCCCTCAAACTCAAGCTGCTGAATAATCGCCTAAATTTGGCGGAGAGAAAAATGGCAATTCGATTTTCACATGTTCTGGCCTTGGGTCTTACAGCAGGAATTGGTATTTGGATGGCGACCGGCACGACTGTCGTGATGGGCCAGGCAACTGACGAAAACTCGACTCCGCCGCCAGCAGAAAGAATGAAAGCCAAGCTCTCTCTTCCTTTTGCTGTCAAAGTGGAAACGATTAACGCAACTCTTCGAACTCCGTTTTTGGAAATGCGGGGGCGAACCCAAGCAGACACCCGTGTTGAAGTGCACTCTGAGACTTCCGGCATCGTTAACAAACGCCCTGTGAGCGAAGGTATGTTTGTGCATAAAGGTGACTTGCTATGCTCTTTGGACCGCGGAGCTAGAGAAGCGCGCGTTCTTCAGGCCAACGCGGCACTCGCCCAAGCCAATATCGACTACAAAGCTGCCAATGAGCTCAACAACAAAGGCTTTTCGGCTGCAAATCGTGTGGTAGCACTTAAAGCCTCACGTGACTCAGCCAGCGCTTTACTACAGGAGGCAGAGCTGGAGCTGGAGCGCACTGACATTCGTGCGCCAATTGACGGGATTATCGAAAGCCCCTTAACCGAAATGGGCGCGATGCTCGGCGTTGGCAAAGTTTGCGCGACAATCATGGCACCTGATCCTATGCTTGCAATTGGCGCGGTCTCTGAAAGTAACATTCAGGCTGTTAAGATCGGACAGGCTGCAAACGTCAGTCTAGTCACAGGCCAGTCGGTTCAAGGTAAGGTCAGCTACATTGCAAGTTCGGCGGACCCTGACACCCGCACTTTTCGTGTAGAGGTTGAACTGCCTAATCCAGACTTTTCTTTAAAAGACGGGGTGACAACCAGAACCTTGCTGCAACTGGCTGAGGAGAAGGCTCATTTCGTTTCCCCTGGTATTCTTACATTAGCAGACAACGGCAACATTGGTTTGCGCGGTGTCGATGAGGACAACAAAGTTGTCTTTTATCCAGTGGAATTAATCGGTGGCGACACGCAAGGGGTCTGGCTTAAAGGGCTCCCGGATGAAGTGACTGTAATTACAGTTGGTCAGGACTTCGTCAAAGACGGCCGTACCGTTAACCCTGTTTCTGAAGCTGCGGGGGGCTTACAATGATTTCCATGCTGGAAGGGGTGCTCCATCGCCCCAAAACAGTTTTTGTGTTGATGCTGTTCATGGTGGTTGCGGGGATAATGTCCTACATCGCAATCCCCAAGGAAGCGGCTCCTGATATTGATGTTCCTTTCTTTTATGTCTCTATCGGCCAGTCCGGTATTTCTCCTGAAGACGGGGCCCGGTTGATCGGTCAGCCTATGGAGACCGAACTGCGCGGTCTTGAAGGGCTGAAGGAGATCACCACTATTGCCGCTGAAAGTCATGTGGGGATCTTGCTCGAGTTCGACATCGGTGTCGATAAAGACAAATCTCTGGTGGACGTTCGCGAGAAAGTTGATACGGCGAAAAGCAAGATCCCAGCGGACGCCAATGAGCCGACTGTCAGTACGCACAACATGGCTTTACAGCCGACTATGACCATCGCTCTTTCCGGTGATGTTCCTTCGCGCACGCTGTACCGTCTTGCAGACCGTCTGAAAGATAAGATTGAGGCTATTGCCTCGGTCAAAGAGGTTGAACTCACCGGTCAGCGCGATGAGCAGCTGGAAGTGATTATCGATACGCTCAAGATGGAAAGCTATTCCATTAGTCAAAATGAGCTGATCAATGCTCTTCAGATGAACAACCAGCTGATTGCTGCGGGTTTCATTGACGGGGGTGCAGGACGCTTCAACATCAAGGTGCCGGGTCTGATCCTTGATGCGGATGACGTTTATTCATTGCCGGTGAAACAATCCGGTGAAGGTGTTGTCACGCTTGGCGATATCGCCTCAATCAAACGGACCTTCAAGGATGCAAGCACCTTTACGCTTGTGAATGGTCAGCCTGCTGTTTCTCTGGATGTGGTCAAGCGTATTGGCGAGAACATCATTGAGAACAACGCGGCTGTGCGCGCTGTTGTTGCGGAGGTCACCAAGGATCTGCCGTCAACGGTGACTATCAGCTATATGCTGGATGTGTCCGACAATATTTTTAAGGTTTTGAGTTCGCTTGAATCGTCCATCATGACCGCAATCTTCCTAGTGATGATTGTTGTGGTGGCAGCACTTGGTTTACGCTCCGCTGTTCTTGTTGGACTTGCCATTCCAACCAGCTTCATGCTGGGCTTTTTGACACTGACAACCATTGGCATGACCGTGAACAACATGGTGATGTTCGGCCTTGTGCTAACCGTTGGTATGCTGGTTGACGGCGCCATTGTGATGGTGGAGTACGCGGACCGTAAGGCAGCTGAAGGTATGCCTGCACGGGATGCTTACATCCGTGCTGCCAAGCTGATGTTCTGGCCGATTGTCTCGTCCACTGCCACGACACTGGCAGCCTTCCTGCCGATGTTGCTGTGGCCGGGTGTGATTGGCGAATTCATGAGCTATCTCCCGATCATGGTGATTATCATTTTGTCCGGCTCCTTGCTGACTGCCATGGTATTCCTACCTGTAACCGGTGGTATTCTGGCCTATGTGTTTGCTTTTATCGGCAAGTATGGTGAGTACATCCTGAGCGGCCTTGTCGCTCTGATCAGTGCCATTATCGTAGTGACGTTGCCGCCCGTTAGGTCTGTTTGGGGCGGGATGCATTTGCTACTTATGATCCCGACCATTCTTGTCATTGGTGTGCCAATCTTCGTTGCGGTATTCCTACCAGCTCTCAAGCTGTTCAAACCCATTCTCAAGTATTCCCGCGCTCGCGTTGAACGTCGAAAAACGGCAGAGCTGGAAGCGGCAAAGGTCTTTTCCGGGCATGGTCCGTTTGACACCTCAAAGCTGTCGGGCATTACGGGGATTTACATCGGCGTACTGGAGGTTCTGGTTCGCAAGTGGTGGGCAGGCGTTGCTGCCATGATCACTCTGATGGTCCTCTGTGGTGGTATCCTCTATACCTTCATGGGTAATAATGCAGGAACAGAGCTGTTCGTTGATGAAGAGCCTGAGCAAGGCCGTTTCTACGTGTCTGCTCGTGGCAACATGTCGGCCCGCGAGGCTCTTACGCTTGTTAAACAGGTCGACAAGGTCATTCTTGCGGAACCGGGCGTCAAAAATGTTGTGACCAGAGCCTTCCCAGTGGGTATTCGCGGTGGCAGTGGCAACAATGCGCCAGCTGATCTGATTGGATCTATCGACATTGAGTTTGTTGACTTTTGTTGCCGTCGATCGGCGAGAGAGATCTTCAACAGCATTCGCGAAAAGACCTCGCTGCTTCCAGGCATCAAAGTTGAAGCCCGAAAGGTGGAAGGTGGGCCGCCAACTGGTAAAGACATCCAGCTGCAGATCACCTCAAACGACTATGATGCAGCCGTTGCAGCCTCTAGCCGCATTCGTGCCTACCTCGATACTGTTGACGGGTTGCGCGATCAGGAAGACAGCCGTCCGTTGCCCGGTATTGACTGGGAGCTGACCATCAACCGCGATAAGGCGGCGCGTTATAAAGCCGATATTGCAGCTGTTGGTGCCATGGTTCAGTTGGTGACCAATGGTGTGTTGATTGGTGACTATCGTCCATCCGATTCTGAAGATGAAGTGGACATCCGGGTTCGCCTTCCTGTGGGTGAGCGCACGCTGGATAAGTTCGATGAGCTGCGCCTGCGTACGCCGCTTGGTCAGATCCCGCTTTCCAACTTTGTGGAGCGCACACCAAAGCAGAAAGTGTCCTCTATGACACGCCGGAACGGTCTGTTCTCGATTGATATCAAGGCGGGCGTGAACAAAGACAAATATCTGATCACAGAGAAGGAAACGGAGATTCAGGCTTGGCTTGACTCTCAGGCATGGCCTGACGGTGTGTTCTACAAGTTCCGCGGCTCCAACGAGGAGCAGCAGAATACACAATCGTTCCTGTTAAAGGCGATGATTGGTGCCCTCTTCCTGATGTTCATCATTCTGCTGACCCAGTTCAACAGCTTCTATCAGACCTTCCTGACGCTCTCGACCGTGGTAATGAGCATGTTCGGCGTGGTGCTGGGGATGCTGGTGACGGGACAGAAGTTCTCGGTCATCATGACAGGTACGGGCATTGTGGCGCTGGCGGGTATTGTAGTGAATAACGCGATTGTTCTTATCGACACTTACAACCGCTTTCGTGACGATGGGCAGAGCCCGGTGGATGCGGCGCTGCGCACAAGTGCACAGCGTGTGCGTCCGGTGATGCTCACCACGGTCACCACGATCGCAGGCCTGATTCCGATGGCCACACAGCGCAGCTTCGACTTTGCCAATCGGGTCACGACGTTTGGCAGCGTCACCGGAAGCTGGTGGGTCCAGCTTTCGACTGCGGTCATCTCGGGTCTGGCATTCGCTACCATTCTTACGCTGGTGATGATCCCGATTACTCTGGTGTTGCCAATGCACATCCAAAGCTTCTTGAGCTGGCTTAACGCTCGTATCCAGGCCCGGCAAGCCAGCAACTATGCGGTTGCAAACGTAATCGCCAGTACGGCCGCACCGGACTTAGAAGACGACAAAAGTGTGCCAGCGCACATCAAGCGCGTGCCTGAAGCAGCTGAGTGAGCTCAACTAGGTTGAAACAAAAAAGGCTGCTGCGGCAGCCTTTTTTTTACTCACTTAAAATATTCATTGCCGGCCCAGAGACAGGAACACTTATGAGAGACTTGCTGAACACAGGGAGATACTGAAACTCAGAAAATCGTTCCAGTTTGTTTCTTAAAGACCGCACAAAACCAAAGAACAGACGTGGTTTGACAATCTCAGTTGAGGCCAAACCACGCGAATACGTTTTGAACTCTAGCCTTTGCGTTCATCATCGCTCGGGTCGCGGTCAGGGACACCAGCTTTCGCGATATCCTCCAGGCTCACTTTTAATGAGGAGTGGCCTTCGGAAACGCTTTCCTCTTCGATTTCAGGTGTATCCTCATCAACAGGCGTCTGAGGATCAGTCGCAACAAGAGCATGGCGTTTGTAGGAGCGCCATGCAAACGGGATCGAACCGAGGTAACCAAGGCTGATAACAGTCAGACACTCAAAGGGGTAGCTGGCACCCAGTGCAATCACACCAACAGCGACTACAAACAGTGGTAGAACCCATTCACGGCGTATCTGAATACCTATTTGCTTGCCGGAAAATGTTGGAAGCTGGCTGACCATCAGTAAGCCGACGAACATAGTGTACAATGCGATAGGCAGTGCAAGCTCATTCCAGTGAGGGACACCCAAACGCTCAACATAGATTGGCAGCAGGACAGCCAAGGCACCAGCTGGCGCAGGTACACCGGTAAAGAACTTGTTCGCCCATTTGGGCTTATTGGGGTCATCCAGAGCAACGTTAAAGCGCGCTAATCGCAACGCCATACAGATGGAAAACAGCAGTGCTGCGATCCAACCGAGGGAACCGGCATCTTCAAGTATCCAAGCGTAAAGGATAATTCCAGGTGCGACACCAAAATTAACGAAGTCGGCGAGCGAATCCAGCTCGGCTCCAAATTTTGTCGTTCCCTTCAGCATGCGCGCGACGCGGCCATCGAGCGCGTCCAAAATTGCAGCAAGCAAGATGGCAGCAATGGCCAATTGCCACCGATCTTCCATCGCCATTCGAATGGCTGTTAAGCCCGAACACAACGCCAACAAGGTGACAACATTTGGTAAAACTATGCGAAGGGGAATGCGCTTGCGTGCAGCCCCTTTGCCATCTGCTGATTGACCTCCCGGCTCGTAGGGAGGAAATGGATTTGACACGCTATACTACCTTAGGAAACGCGGGCAACGATATCGCCTGCTTCTTCATCTTTCAGATTTGCCAGAACACTCTCGCCAGCAATCATAGTCTGGCCCAAAGCAACTTTGGGCTTTGTTCCTTGAGGCAGGTAAACATCAAGACGAGACCCAAAACGGATCAAACCGAAGCGATCACCTGCAGAAATGTTTTCGCCTTCTTTTACGAAGCACACAATACGGCGTGCTACGAGACCAGCGATTTGTACAACGCCAATACGCGCATTGTCGTTCTCAATGATGAGACCATTGCGCTCGTTGTGTTCACTGGCCTTATCCAGCTCCGCATTTACGAACTTACCTGCTTTATATGCAACACGAACGATCCGTCCAGCAATTGGCGCTCGATTTACGTGACAATTAAAGACATTCATAAAGATACAGATGCGCATTAGCGGCTGATCGCCAAGATCCAGTTCGCGCGGCGGAACCGCTGAGCCCATCAAACAGACGGTTCCATCTGCTGGGGACACGACGAGCCCTTCTACGACCGGAGTAACTCGCGGTGGATCACGGAAGAAATAACACACCCACCCAGTTAGGATGAGGCCTATCCAAAATAGCGGAGACCAGATCCACCCCAAGACAATGGTGAGAACGGCTGCAATAGCAATAAACGGGTAGCCTTCTTTGTGAATAGGAACCAGAGTCTTAGAAATGCTGTCCGCCAACGACATCTTTAACACCTTTGCTAGTTGAGGGGTTCATCTATTGAACCCCTCAGACGTTAAGTTTCTGCTCATAGAGCAACTCAGAGAGTTCTGTGCAAGCAACTCTAGCTCATTTAAGCAGAGATTCCCCTGATTGCGCGCGGAGCAATCCACTCAACCCACTATTTCTTCGTATTTATACCCTCAATTACGCTTTCTTCGGCACTTTTGCCTCTTGAAATGAAGCCTTGATCATCTTCACGCATTTCTGCAAGGCGCGCTTCAGCTTCACTGACTTCACGTTGACGGCTCCACATGGATGCATAAAGGCCGTCTTTGGCCATCAATTCGGCATGCGTGCCTTGTTCAACTGCTTCACCAGCTTTCAAAACAAGAATCCGATCTGCATTGACAACGGTAGACAAGCGGTGTGCGATCACCAGCGTTGTTCGGTCTTTGGATACGATGTCCAATGCAGACTGAATTTCTTGCTCTGTATGGGTATCCAAAGCAGATGTAGCTTCATCAAGGATCAAAATTGGAGGGCTTTTCAGGATCGTTCGGGCAATCGCTACCCTTTGCTTTTCCCCGCCGGAGAGCTTTAGACCGCGTTCTCCAACTTCACTTTCATAACCATTTGGAAGGGCGTCTATGAAGTGGTCAATCTGCGCAAGCTTTGCAGCTTCCTTCACCTCATTATCGCTCGCGCCAACGCGGCCATAACGAATGTTGTAGGCAATGTTGTCATTAAACAACACGGTGTCCTGAGGAACCATGCCGATATGATTGCGAAGAGATTTCTGTGTAACATCCCGCACATCCTTACCATCGATGGTGATGCGTCCAGAAGTCACGTCGTAGAACCGGAACAACAAACGGGAGATCGTAGACTTACCTGCTCCGGACGGACCCACAATCGCGATAGTGCTGCCAGCTGGCACTTCGAAGTTCACACCTTTCAAAATCGGACGATCTTCATCATAGTGGAAGTGCACATCCTCGAAGCGAATGGTCGCTTCTTTGACCTTCAGCTCTTCGGCAAGCGGCTTATCTTGAATTTCTGGTTCAACGGCCAAAACCGAGAACATCGCCTCCAGATCAGCAATCCCCTGCCGAATTTCGCGATAGATAAAACCAATGAAATTGAGAGGAACAGAGAGCTGCATCAACAGAGCATTGATCATCACAAAGTCGCCTATCGACTGCTCACCGCGCTGGATCGCCATTGCAGACATGGCCATACAAGTTGCCATGCCAACACCTAGGATCAAAGCCTGACCGAAGTTCAGCCATGACAGTGAAGTCCAAGTCTTAATGGCCGCTCGTTCATAGCCGCTCATTGCTTTATCAAAGCGACTGCGTTCCACTTCCTCGTTGCCGAAGTATTTCACTGTCTCAAAATTTAAGAGGCTGTCGACAGACTTACTATTTGCATCATTGTCCGCATTGTTCATATCCCGGCGGATCTGAATGCGCTTATCAGAAGCTACGACAGTGTAATACACGTAGGCAAACACAGTCAGGCCAACGACGACAACATACCAAAAACCAAACTGAAACCAGATGACCAGCGCCATCATGGCAAATTCAACGACGGTCGGCATACCGCTCAAGATCGTAAAACGAACGATACCCTCAATGCCCTTTACCCCACGGTCGATGACGCGGGTAAGACCGCCAGTCCTGCGAGACAGGTGATAGCGCAATGAAAGCGCATGAAGGTGCTGGAACGTAAGGTTTGCGAGCTCGCGCACGGCGTGAAGGCCAACGCTTGAAAAGATTGCATCGCGGATCTGATTAAACCCGACCGCCATCAATCTGGCAACATTGTAAGCCAGAACCAGCATAATTGGCGCAACCAAAATTGGTGGCAGCCAATCGGGTAGGACACCATTTTCTGTTAAAGCATCGGTAGCCCATGCATACAGATAGGGTGAGAATACAGTGATGATTTTTGCGACAATCAGCGCCGCAAGGGCGAGAACGACACGCTTTTTTAGCTCCGGTCTTGCATCTGGCCACATATAAACCCAAAGGGTTTTTAGTGACCGAAGCAGGCCTTTATCGTCAGCATCCAAAGCCGGCGCCGACTTTCCCCGCTGTTTTTGATTTGTTGCAGTCATGCTTGTGCCTTATTGCCTTGAGCGTTCTTAAAACCAAAGAGCGCTTGGGCGAATTGGGGATGTCATATCAAAAAAGCAATGAGATTGAACGCTTTCATTGCCATCAGAGTTTGAGCGGCTTTTGCCGCTTTTTTTAGCATGTAAACCAGCGAAAGCGCTGGATTGATCCTCCAGCGCTTTCGAAAACCTAGAGCTTATCGCGTAAATCGACATTCACACGCTACGTTCTAAATTGTTAACTTGCGCGGCCCTTCTTTTCGAAACTTGTGTTCGCGTTTCGATGGTCCGCGTTAATCTGGAAAGATTTCACTTCTTAAATAGGTTGTTTGAAGAGAATAATCCAGATCAGTTCTGAATTGTTTTCCAGTTCAGGTCTGCAACAGGTAGCATGAACACCTGACCTGGATAGATCAGATCCGGGTTCCGGATTTGCTGGCTATTTGCCTGATAGATGGTTGTGTAGCGGGTGCCTTTGCCATAGAGGCGACGCGAAATCGTCCATAGGTTATCACCTTGACGGATGATCACATTTGGCAATTCACCAATTCCTACAGATGCTGAAGCACCGCGTGAACCTGAGCCTTCTGCAACCAAACGTACAGGGATCATGACAACGTCGTTTTCACCCTTGGTGAACACAACCTGCGCTCGGGCTGCTACCTTGCCTTCAGTGTCTGCAAGCCTGTCAGCTCTGACTTCAACGTTGCCAGCAGAGATCTTCTTTTCAGCTTCCACAAGCCAGCGACCTTCTTTGCCAGCTTTCGCTTCACCGACAAACTCCTCACCAACATAGACACGTACCTTCGCATCCGGTTTACTTTCACCTGCAACAAAGACTTTGCCCTGTGATGTTTCAACGGACTTTACTGAAAGGTCAGAGCTTTCTTGTGCAGCTGCACGCATTGGCTGGACTTCAGGTCCGGCAATCTGATCTTCCACACGGGCTGTGATCTGAGGATGTGCAGCCTGACCGGTCGACTCCTGGGCTTCCTTTTGTACGGTGGGAGCTACAGTATTTTCAGGCGCTTGAGACTTAACAGCGGCGATCTGCGTTTCAGCGGGCGCCGATGCTGGGCTGTTGTTAGCAACAGAAAGCGTTGGAGCCTCTGTCTCAGGTTTCTTGATTTTAACGGTTGTGACCGGTTCAGCAGTTACTGGAGCTTCCGGCATTTGAAGAATCTTGGATGGCGCGTTGGGCTCATTCAAGACGATCAACACTTCTCCAGTTTCGTTTTCAGGAACTGACACTGCAATATGTTGCGCAGAGCCGCTTTTCTCCTGAGTTTCGTTGTTGGTTGCTTCAAGGCTTACATCGTGATCGCCCGGCGTTAGAGGCCTATCGAGAACAATAGCGAATTCGCCGCGGGTATTTGCTATCCCTCTGCCGATTACGTCACCATTGGAAATGAGAGCAACAATTGATCCAGCTTGCGCACGGCCAGCCACAACAGCATCACCTGACGGCTCCACGCGCATCACATCAAAGCTTGGGACATTTTCTGTCATGATATCAGCTGCACCCAACTGAGCAGTGACATCAGTTGGATTGTTAGCTTCGACTTTGTCCGTTTGAGTGCCTGATGAGTTGAGCTGTACATTGCCGTTCGCAGCAGCCTCAAGCTTAGCAAAGGCGTCTTCGGCCTCAGCAACAAGCGAAGCATCATCCTTGCTCAGGTAGTACGCTCCTGCACCGATTGCGCCCGCTGCAACAGTTACAGCAACTGCCAACAACCAGTTCATCCCCGATTTCGACATGGTTCTCAATTGCTCCTCAAGCAGACCATAGTCCAATCGACATGGCATGCTACGACATTATATCAGATTCTCCGGACATCAGTTTATCCGGTTGTCACTGTTGCTTATCACAACACAACAAGGACAGACTTTAACCGTGTTTGTTATACATGTTTAACCCGAGGGGCAAGGTGCACCATGCCAAGCAAGCTGCGCATGTTGGTGTAGTTAACCTCATTTTATGAGCTTTGCTTGATGTTATCCTAGCCTAATGCGACAGAATACCTATGAAAACCTTGAAAAGCATCTGCGTATATTGCGGCTCAAATGCGGGCAGCCAGCCGCTGTTTGAGCAAGCCTCCATTCAGCTTGGTAAACTATTGGCCAGCGAAGGGATTCGGCTCGTTTATGGCGGCGGGTCCATTGGACTGATGGGAGCGCTTGCAAAAACTGTTTTGGAAAATGGCGGTGAAGTTACAGGTGTCATCCCTGGATTTTTGAAGGAACGAGAGGTAATGCTTGAACAGGCCCACGAGTTGATCGTGGTTCAAGACATGCATGAAAGAAAACGCACCATGTTTGAAAAGGCGGATGCGTTTATAGCCTTACCCGGTGGCATCGGAACTCTAGAAGAGCTTGTGGAGATGCTGACTTGGGCCCAGCTTGGCCGTCATGACAAACCAATGTTACTGCTCAACCTCGCTCAGTTCTGGACACCTTTGGTCGAACTACTCGATCACATGAGAGGTTTAGGGTTCATTCGGCCCGACAGCGATATCACCTATGAGATCACTGATGATGTTTCTCAAAGCATCAATCTGCTTTGCAAGGCCATTGAGGGCTGCAAAGTTGAAAACCCTAACCTCAAAGATATGTAAAAATATGCCCGCTGAAACGTCAGCGGGCACTCAAAAGTACATCACATTCTCTAGCCAAACATTTTGTGCGAGCGCTTGCCCTAAGCAAGTTTTGCTGCCCGACGCTTTGACATTAGCCCGTCAATTGAAAAAATGACGAGTGATAACCAGATCATAGCGAACGCAAACAAACCTTCCGCTGAAAGCTCTTCACCAAACAGCCAAATCGCGGTGAGAAAATGAATGGAGGGCGCAACATATTGCAGGAAACCGATGTAAACCATTGGCAAACGGCGCGCAGCAAATGCGAAGATAACCAGCGGAACGGCGGTGATCACACCTGTGAATAGCAACAGGGAAAGAAACAGAGGGTGTTCCAACGGTATTGCGGGGTAAACTCCCCCAGTGCCAGCACCAGCGAAATACCAGATTCCGGCAACCGCAAATGGCATAACAAGCAGAACCTCAACCAATTGACCAGCGACAGCACCAACGGGCGCTTTTTTCCGCATTAGACCATAGAGCGCAAAGCTCAAAGCAAGCACAACAGAGACCCACGGCAACTCACCCATATCGAATGTTTTATAAACCACTGCGGTCACTGTAATTGCCAGCGCAGCAAGTTGGGCTTTGGTCAAACGTTCCGATAACAATAAAACACCGAGCCCAACACTCACAAGTGGATTGATGAAATAACCGAGGCTTGCATCTAGTACCCTGCCCGTTTCAACCGCCCAGATAAACACAGTCCAGTTTATGCTAATGACCGAGGCCGATACCAAAAGGTATTTAAGGCGTGAGAAGTCTCCGAAGATTGAAAAAACCTCGCGACGCAAACTTCTTAGCGCCATAAACGAGCCAAGGAACAGAACGGAGCCAATCACCCGGTAGCAAATCACTATGATGGCTGGCATATCAGCCGTAAGTTTGTAGTACATGGGGGCAAAACCCCACATGAGATAAGCAGAGACTGCCGCAATCAAACCTGCTTTGAACGCTTCTGGCGTGCCTAGCTGATCAGACACTGAAGCTGACTGGCCCATGATTTCCTCATAGTTTAAGCAAAAGAACGTCAGAGAACCTGACGCTCTTATTGAAAAGAGTAAGTTGCAGCAGCCATCGCGGCTACGATACAATCAGGCTGTTTCCAGCTCATCCGCTTTAAAGATGCAATAGCGTACTGAATCTACGAGTGCCTGGAAGGATGCATCTACAATATTTTCAGAGACACCGACAGTGAACCAGCGTTTTCCGGTTTTTTTATTCTGGCTCTCTATGAGAACCCTTGTAATCGCACTGGTGCCGCCATTCAATATACGCACCTTGTAATCAATCAGTTCCAAGTCTGCTATTAATCCCTGATATTTACCAAGGTCTTTGCGAAGCGACAGATCAAGAGCGTTCACTGGACCATTCCCCTCCGCCACAGACATGAAAGTCGCTCCGTCGACTTCTACTTTCACCACTGCCTCAGAGACCGTTACCCGCTCACCCAGCGCATTGTAACGTCGCTCTACACCTGTGCGGAAGGATAGGACATCAAAATAGTCAGGCACTGAATGAAGGCGACGGCGGGCAAGCAATTCAAAAGAGGCATCGGCCGCTTCGTATGCAAAGCCCTGTGCTTCAAGTTCTTTAACTTCCGCAAGAAGGCGGTCAAGGCGTGGATCAGCTTTGTCAGCTTCAACACCAAGGCGCTTTAGCTCATTGAGCAAGTTGGATTTACCAGCCTGATCTGAGACCAGAACTCTGCGCTGATTGCCGACCATTTCAGGTGGGATATGCTCGTAAGTATCTGGGTTCTTCAAGATTGCGGAGGCGTGAATCCCAGCTTTGGTTGCAAAAGCATTCGCTCCAACGTAAGGAGCGTGAACGTTAGAAGATCGATTCAAGATTTCGTCAAAACTTCTTGATATTGCTGTTAGATTCGTTAGGTCTTCAACTGCGATGCCAAGCCCAACCAGATCGTTATACGGCTTTTTCAGCAGCATATTCGGGATCAACGTTATTAAGTTCGCGTTGCCGCAACGCTCGCCGATCCCGTTCAATGTGCCCTGCACCTGACGGACACCAGCAATCACGGCGGCGAGTGTGTTTGCGACAGCGTGGCCGGTATCATCATGTGCGTGGATACCAAGGTTGCTGCCCGGCACGAACTGCATAACTGCATTAACAATTTCAGCCACTTCATGGGGAAGTGTACCGCCGTTTGTGTCACATAAAACAACCCAGCGCGCTCCAGCATCATAGGCTGTTTTTGCGCACGATAACGCATATTCCGGGTTGGCTTTATAGCCATCAAAAAAATGCTCGCAATCAATCATTGCCTCTTTGCCGACAGCGACGGATGCTTTGACCGTGTCGGCAATACTCTCCAAGTTGTCCTCATTGGAGCATTTGAGCGCGACATCAACGTGGTAGTCCCAGCTTTTTGCGACATAGCAGGTGGCATCTGCTGCAGATTGCAAAACCATCTGAACTCCTGGATCGTTCTCAACGGAGCGCCCAGCGCGTTTGGTCATGCCAAAAGCAGTGAAGATAGCTTTTGTTGTTCGTTTTTCTGCGAAGAACCTAGTATCCGTTGGGTTTGCCCCTGGATACCCGCCTTCGATGTAATCAACACCAAGACGCTCCAACAAGTCGGTAATGGCAATTTTTTCATCCACGGAGAAGTCAATGCCGGAGGTTTGAGCCCCATCGCGCAGTGTCGTGTCGAAAAGATACAGACGTTCCTTCGTCATAATATGCCTACCCTACTTATTACCCCGAGCTTTGCCCCGGCTTTCTCTCAATTTGCCGCTGGTGCCTTCCCCCAGCACTCTGCTTCGTTCTCAGGGCACACATGTACGCCCTGAGAAAACTCTGTGACCCTAAACGGTTAGTGGCCACATAACCATGGAGCTTACTTCAAGCGTCCTTGTGGTATCTGCTCACTCGTCACAATTTTCATGCTTTAAGAACAGGACCACGTGGTTTCAATCTCACCGGTTTCTTTGTTTTTCATATCTTTAAGCACAACACCATCGGCGGCGAGTTCATCACGAATGCGATCACTCTCCGCAAAATCTTTTGCTTTGCGTGCTTGCAGGCGTTTGGCGATCAGCTCTTCAACTTTTGCCGTCAGTTCCGGAGACGCATCGGTTTCAGCCTTCTTCACTTCCTGATCTTGCGAAAATGATTCAAGATCAAAGCCCAAAAAGCTGATAGAATTAGCTAATTTCTGCAAAGCACCCACGTCACCGCCGCGCCCATCACGTGCGAGTTTATGCAATGCTGCAAATGCTCGCGGTGTGTTGAGGTCATCAAGCAAGCCTTCTAAAACGCCGTCATCCAGTGCACCATTATTTTGCGTCACGACGCCATGCTTCTTCATCAGGTCTGACCAGCGTGTGAGCTGTTTTTCGCCCTCTGCCAGACTTTTAAACGTGAAGTCAATCGGTTGGCGATATTGGGTTTGAAGCAATGCATAACGCATTGCCTGCCCGGACCACCGCCGCCCGCCACCTTCTTCGGTGTCCAAAAGTTGGTGGACAGTAAAGAAGTTGCCCAGCGATTTGGACATCTTCTCACCTTCCACTTGAAGGAAGCCGTTGTGCATCCATACATTGGCCATTGCATGGGTGCCATGAGCACATCTGGATTGTGCGATCTCGTTTTCATGGTGTGGGAAGGTCAAATCGACGCCACCACCGTGAATATCAAAGACCTCGCCCAAATGTTTTTCGGACATTGCGGAACATTCAATGTGCCAGCCCGGGCGACCCGGTGTTTTGATACCGCATGGGCTTTCCCAACCCGGCTCGTTTTCCTTGGATGGCTTCCAAAGTACGAAGTCAGTCGGGTCTTTTTTGTAGGATGCCACCTCTACGCGAGCGCCAGCCACCATTTCGTCAAGCGTCCGGTTTGATAGCTTCCCATAATCCGGCATGCTTGGAACATGAAAGAGAACATGCTCATCCGCAACATAGGCATGGCCTTTGTCGACGAGCGTCTCAATCATCGTTTTCATTTCTTCGATGTGTTCAGTCGCACGAGGCTCAATATCTGGAGCTTGAGCGCCCAGCGCAGACATGTCCGTGTGGTATTGAGCCGCTGTTTTATCGGTCAGCTGCCGAATGGAAATCCCTTCTCGCGCCGCACGTTCATTAATCTTATCGTCTACGTCTGTAATGTTGCGCACGTAGGTCACGTGATCTGCGCCATAAAGTTGACGTAGCAACCTGGCCAAAACATCAAAGACGACAACGGGACGTGCATTGCCAATATGGGCGTAGTCGTAGACGGTGGGACCACACACATACATACGCACGTTAGATGCGTCCATTGGCACAAATTTCTCTTTTGTGCGTGTCAGAGTATTGGTGAGCAGAAGTCCCTTGTCGCCTGGGTTAGTGTCTGCGCTCATAATGGTTCGTCTCCGGGCCAGCTGGCCGGGCGTTCATCTCACGCAGAATACAAGCAGGATAGAACGGCCACAGCCAGCGTTTTCGCTAGCTGCAAATAATGATGGTGCAAAAAGAAGTGTGCATCGCCGTTTTCATAAAATGGTTGTCGCTGATTGTGGCTTACAGGTCAAGTCTTAGTCTCACCGCTTCACCTGAATTTCCCGCAAAGTCGGTTAGAAAACGGCTTGTAGAGGCCTTTCTGTTACACAAAACAGAGGAAACCAAGTCTGCTGGACCATAGAACTATGAAGAGCGCCAGTACATGGCTGGCTTTGTAAATTGGTCCTGCGGCGCATTGGGTTCAGGCTCGTCTCCATTGACTAGAGCACAAGCATTCAGGCACTCACTCCTCTGCCGCAAGTAAGACTTCAAGGAGAACCTTATTGGTTTCTTTAGGCAGATTTATATCGGTAGCGGATTTTTACTGTTGCTTTAGTGAAGGCTCGATAAATAGGATCCCATGCTCAAAGAAATAAAGAGACTGAGGTTGACCTGATGAAAATAAGAGCTTTATTTCTTGCAGGAATTTTCGTGGTTCCAGCTGCTCCTGGGCTGGCTCAAAATGAAACCATGCCAGTCGATAACCAGTTTGATCTCTCCGGCACCTATGAATGTATCAGTGTCAACCATAAGAGTCCTAGTGAAGATCACACAAATAAAGACCTTATGCTGACACTCATTGAGGACGGTGGCCGCGACTTTCAATCCTATGACATCAGCTGGGCGTACACCGTTCAAGGCAAGAAAGTGAGCGCCAAGGCCGTTGGCCTATTACAAAACGAAACGTTATCTCTGACCTATACGCTAAACTTCTCTAGCGCGAAAACAATCAATGGCGTGGAAGTGATGCGCTTTAACAAAATGGGCGAAGACTGGTTCATCCATGGCAAGTGGCTTCGAAACGATGGAACCTACAATACTGGATCAATCGCCTGCGTATTGCTTTCCACTACATCCAAATAAGTAAGACATCGAGCCTCTAAAACACCGGCGCTACGGGAAACCGGGAGGATCGCCGTGCGACCTTGGTTGCCCAGATAACTCCCATGGCCTTGCATTGTGATTCCCATTTTTAAGAAGAAGCCCAACCAAGACAACAGAGAGGGCATCTTCAAGCGAGATATCACCATTTCCGTAACGCCCCTCACAAAATACGATGTATTCACGATACAAGTAATACCAAATCACTCATCAAACAGGCTCAAATATGATTGATCTGCGCGTTTTGCCACATGGATAATGAAGGATTTAGTAAATAGTGTAACTTTGGGCGAATTGTGCTAGGATTTCTCAAACGGAATTGCATCTCATAATTCAAACGGGGGTTGATTATGCTGAAGCATGCTATGGGTGCGGTAATTGTGGCTAGTGCTATATCAAGCCCAATTATCTTCCTTGCGGTTTATTTGTTTTTGAACTCTTCCTAAGCCTGTTTTATCCAGTTAGATGTTACCAGCTCAGACGAGTTTCCAAGATTTGAAAGGCAGCATTTTGTGCTGCCTTTTCTTGTGCTCACTTTAATGGCTAAACAGTTTCTTCACTCTTCAAGATATTCTGCGCATTTTTCTGGAAGCTGGTCTCCCCAAGGCATAATTGGCACCGTTGACGTGGAGTTTTTCGGGCTGCCTTCAACGAGCTTGTCAGAATAGACGAGATAAACCAAGACATTACGCTTTACGTCGCAACCACGAACGATCCGCATCTTTTTGAAAAAGAGCGAGCGACTTTCGCGATAAACTTCATCGCCCTGCTCGAATTTACTGTTAAATTTTATTGGACCAACCTGACGACATGCCAGCGAAATATCGGAGGTTTCCTCCTCTAGTCCCAACCACCCTGCAAAGCCGCCTTTCTCAGGAACTGTGAAGTGGCATGCGACTCCGCTTACTTGCGGATCATCAAGGGCATAAGTTGCCAACTTATGATCAGGACTCAAAAACTTCCAGACCGTAGATTTTTTGAAAATCAGATCCGGGTCCTGTGCATGTGCAGCCCCTCCTAAGATACTCAATCCAATGCTTGTCGCGATGATAAATGTACTCACCAATTTCAAAACAGTTTTCCTAAATGCCAACATCAGCAAGGTTCCTCTCCGCGCGCATCAACAAATACTTTAAATCACTTTCGATATAAGATGTTTTCAGGCAACTACCAGCAACAGATAAAGAGTTTTTTGCAAAACTTATATAAATCCTCTAGTTTCGCCCCAATAAGGCCATAGAATAGCTTATCTGTACGTACCTTCTGACTAAATTACGATTGCGGGCTATGATCACTTCCAGAAACTTCCATTCACTAGCAACTGCTGCACTGACCCTTGCAACTTCCCTCATATGGGCACAAGGTGCCTTTGCGCGCCCTCAAGTGTGTGACAAGCTGGAAGCAGAGTTTATCGAGCTCTCAGAGCAGGTCGATAATGCTGGAGGTCCAAACAGCTGGCAGAATGCATATGAGCAACAAATCGGTCATATTCGTAATATCCAGTCTCAAATGTCCAGCAACGGCTGCAATGGCTCTTTTGGGCCGGCACAATGCCAGCAGCTGAATTCATCTTTGCAACAGATGAACGAGAACCTTGTGTACCTTGACAGTCAGAGACAACAGGAACTTTATTCAAATGCTTTGCAAGACCGCCTGAACGAAGTGAGCCAGGCATTAGTTGATCTAGATTGTTCCGGGCGTTCCAATCAATTAACCCCGCCAGCGCGTGTCAATCAACAGCCATTGGAGCTCGCCCCACGCTCCACAGCAGGCTTTTCTTCCAGCAAGCAACAATTCGCAAGCATGTGTGTGCGTAAATGTGACGGCTATTACTTCCCGATTAACCCCAACTCCACTGCTGAAGATCTGACGGAAGATGAAGAGATCTGCCAAGCTCTCTGTCCAGGACAGGACACCGAGCTTTATGTTTTCCGCGTTCCCCAAGAGACACCATCACAAATGCAGTCTTTGAGTGGCGCTCCTTACACATCACTTGCAAACGCCTACTCTTTCAGGCAGCAAAACAACCCTGCATGTTCATGTGATGCAAATGCATCTCAAGCGGGTGGGCTGGATCTAGCACCATCTACTCCACCTTTGGACCAAGCAATCCAGACAGGAGAGCTTGGCGAGCTGACACCAGCTGCAACCCCAACCTATCCTGCTATTCCAAGTCAGGGCGAATTACGCCAGAACATAGATGTGAATGGGGCCCAGAGCGAAAACCCTGAGCCCGCACTTGTTCAAAACAAGTTTGTTCCTCGCGAAGTTGAGCCTCGCGAGGGGCCAATTAGGAAAGTCGGTCCAAAGTTTTTTCCCGACCAATAAACGGTAGCATGTTTTTCAGGTCTGGCCCGTGTGCCAGGCCTGTGATTGCTTTACGCAGTGGCATGAACAGGCCCTTACCTTTACGGCCCGTTTCGCCTTTCACTGCCTTCGTCCACTCACCCCATGTAGTTTCGTCCCATGGTTCTTGTGGCAACAAAGCCTTTGCCTGACTGACAAACTCTTTGTCTTCATCCGCGATTTCTGGTGTCACAGAACCAACAACAAGCTCCCACCATTTTTTCGCATCATTTACCGTAGAGCAGTTTTCTTTAACCACGTTCCAGAACTTTTCATCGCCTGCAACGCCATCAGACTTGAGACGCTCAGCAACCTCGGCAAAGCTCATTCCGTGAACGAGTTTTGCTGTTAAGTGCCCAACATCGTCTGGGTCAAACTTTGCCGCCGACTTGGAAATGCCCGTGAAGTCTAGCATGTCTGCCAGTCCTTCCATGGTCTTAGCCGGTTCAACTGCATGGCTGGTGCCTGTCAAAACAGCAAGGGAACACACAGCCATCGGCTCATATCCTGCCTCGCGCAGGGAGCGGATGGATAGCGCGCCAGAGCGCTTGGACAGCCCTTCGCCTGATGAGGTCGTGAGAAGGTTGTGGTGGCCAAACTCAGGTACCTTTGCACCCAGTGCTTCGAAAATCGCAATCTGAACACCGGTATTGGCAATATGGTCTTCACCCCGGATCACATGAGTGATGCCCATCTCAGCATCATCGACGATGGATGGCAGTGTATAAAGGTAAGTGCCATCTGCGCGCACCAGCACAGGGTCAGACAGAGATGCTAAATCAACGGTCTGACGACCACGGATTACATCGTCCCAATGAACGTCAGTCCTAACACAGGAAAACGGGTCATTAGCCGTGTGATTTGGCAACTTAAAACGCCAATGAGGCTTGCGCCCTTCAGCTTCATACTCAGCAACTTGCTCATCAGTGAGTTTTAGGCCAGCGCGGTCATACACAGGAGGGCGCCCCATGGCACGTGCCCGGTTGCGGCGACGCTCCAGCTCTTCTGGCGTTTCATAACACGGGTAAAGAAGTCCTGCTTCTTTCAGCTTCGCAGCTGCGTCATCATACGATGCAAAACGCGCAGACTGTTTTTCCACGCGATCGGGGTTGATACCCAACCACTTCAGATCTTCAGCAATACCCTGAGCATACTCGTCTTTCGAGCGCTGAATGTCTGTATCATCATAACGCAGAACAAAGGTGCCGCCCTGCTTTCTAGCAAAGAGGTAATTAAAAAGCGCCGGACGCACATTCCCGATATGGATGTGGCCAGTTGGAGATGGCGCGAAGCGAACCGTAACACTCATGGCGGAGCCTTCTCATTAATAAATAACTTTAATATTCGGGTATCGTGTTGGCGGGGGTGGGTCAACCAGACATTGTCCAGTACCTACGGATTATCTTTTCTATTTGGCTGAATTGTCTGCTTTTGCGGGTTTCAGGCCGGTAAGCGGGTGAGTTGTAAATGTGGTTTAACGGCCAGCAGTATCACTCCCAACCCAAAACAATAAAGGCTTGAGACTGCGAATTGTGTGTCCAGCTCTACGCCATAATCCACTAAAACGCCCATAAGGCCGGGTGCGAGCGCTGAGGCAAACACCATCAGCGCGGAGTATATTGAACGGATTGCTCCCAAATGTGCTGTTCCATACAATTCTGCCAAGACCGCCGATGCAATCGCGCCCCATGAGCCTACAGTGATGGCCAGAATAGATAGCCCTACGGGAACGAAATAGACCTCATCGGCAAATGCAAAGACAAGAACACTGATGCCGAGCGGAACTACCGAAAATGGAAGAAGAGCGACGGCAGAAAACCGGTCAATCAACATGCCTGCAAGTATCGAAAAGACAGCTCCAGCGGCTGCATATAACGGTAAATATGAGGGTAAAACTGCCCTGCCCCAACCCTTTGCTTCCATGAAATGCACCTGATGAAACATCATGCCGGTTACCAGAAATGGTACTGCAAGCACTGCAGCCATAACCACCCAGAAGCGCCAGTCCGCCATCACTTGCTTTCTCGTCCAGCTTACAGCCGGGCGAGTGGACGTTGGCGAGGTCAACGGATTTTCCGGCGTGCGGTCCTTTCTCAGTGTCAAATAGGCCAGAGGCAACATGATAGCGAGCAAGATACCAGCTGACACGAGCCACAAATCTCTCCACGAAAAAATGGCCATGAGAGAGACAGCTGCTAAGGGTAACAGTGCCTCACCGGCCATATTACCAAAGGAAGCCAAACTGAGCGCCTTGCCTCTGGAACTATGAAACCACCGCGACATGGCTGTGAGCGATGTATGGGGGAGCATACCTTGTCCAAATAACCGCAATCCATAAAGACAAAACCCGAGTACTATTAGAGAGTTGTGCCAGCTCATTAAGAAACTGAATCCAGCTAGAATGACAATCGCGGTACAACCGACCACAACGGGCCGATAGTAGTCGACAACCTTCCCCAGATAGATAATGGTTGCAGCGCTCGCTAATGTGGCCAGCATATAGATTGAACCGAAATCTCCGTGAGACAGGTTATATGTCGCACGAATATCGGCGGAAAACTGGGCGATGAAGAACGTCTGGCCGAAGCTGGCACCAAAGCCCAGCAGAAATCCACCTGCGACCCAACGCAGGTTCTTCTGAAGAAAAGAAAATAAAGTCATGGACTTAACCTGAATATCGTAGAAAGAGATTCAGGTCATATCTCCTGAATCCCCCACAAGAGAGATCAAATCCAAACCGAAATCTACTTGGCCTAAAACTAAGTTATTAGGCTGCATACATTTCTAGCTTCGATCTCTGAAACGGTTGGTAATTGGATAGCGTCGATCACGCCCAAAGTTCTTGAGTGTAATCTTAACGCCAGGCGCTGCCTGTCGGCGTTTGTACTCAGCAATGTAAAGAAGGTGTTCGATTCTATGGATGGTTTCTGCAGAATGGCCTCGCTTCTCGATTTCGTCAAGGCTCATCTCTTCTTCGACGAGGCAATGCAGGATATCATCCAGTACATCATATTCCGGCAGGCTATCCTGATCTGTTTGATTTTCGCGCAGTTCAGCTGTTGGTGCCTTCACAATGATATTGTTCGGAATCACCTCACCAGAAGGGCCTAATACACCAAATGGATGGTGCTTATTACGCCAATCCGATAACCGGTAGACCTCAGTTTTGTATAGATCTTTGATCGGATTAAAACCACCATTCATATCCCCATAAAGGGTGGCGTATCCTACTGACATTTCTGATTTATTGCCGGTGGTTACCACCATTGCACCAAACTTATTGGACACAGCCATTAAAATGACGCCTCGCGAACGAGATTGCAGGTTCTCTTCAGTGACGCCGCTTTTGGTGCCCGCAAATACATCTGCCAGTGTCTTCTGGAAGCCCTCAACAGGTTCTGCTATCGGAATGGTATCGTATTTCACACCAAGAGCATCAGCACACGCTTTTGCATCTGCGATACTCGCTTCAGAGGTATAGCGATATGGCAGCATAATGCAGTGCACACGGTCTGCACCAAGTGCATCGACTGCAATAGCAGCACAAATCGCGCTGTCGATTCCTCCTGAAAGCCCAAGCACGACGCCTGGAAAGCCGTTCTTATTTACGTAGTCTTTAAGGCCAAGCACGCAAGCGAGCCAGTCTGCCTCTTGCGTTTGCGGTAACGGCATAATCCTAGATTTCTGAGCGACCCAGTTCTGATCAGCATTTTTTTGCCAGTCAAGATAGCCGATATCCTCTTGAAACTGACTCAGCTGCATAACGAGCGAGTGATCATGATTAAGCGCGAACGATGCGCCATCATATACGACCTCATCCTGACCACCCGTTTGATTGCAGTAGACAAGAGGCAATCCTGTTTCGACAATCCGAGAAAGCATGATTTGCATGCGCTCCTCGGTTTTGCCGCGGTTATAAGGAGAGCCATTGGGTACAAGCAGAATCTCGGCACCAGTTTCAGCAAGACACTCACAAACTTCATCAGTCCAGGTGTCTTCGCAAATTGGGACGCCAATCCGCACACCGCGGAAATTCATTGGTCCCGGATTTGGCCCTGAATTAAACACCCGCTTTTCATCAAAGACGCTATAGTTTGGCAGGTCTACCTTATAACGCAGGCCTTCTATGCGACCACTGTCCAGAAGCGCAACTGCATTGTATAACTTACCGCCTTCAGCCCACGGTAGGCCGACAAGTAACGCAGGGCCACCGTCAGCAGTTTCTTGCGCTAAACTTTCCAACTCGCGCTTACATGCTGCAACAAAGGATGGTTTAAGAACCAGGTCCTCTGGAGCATACCCGGACAGAAAAAGTTCCGTGAACAAGACTAGATCGGCGCCTTCCTCGGCAGCCAGCTTTCTATGATGGCGTACTTTTTCAGCATTACCGGACACATCACCAAGGCAAGGGTTGGCCTGTACAACGGCCAAGCGAAACTGGTCTTTGATCATCATATAAACTTCAATGGTTTCAATGGGTGGAAGGGCTGGCCCTGTTCATTATGAGTTTCAAGAACTCAACCAACGATGTACAGCTTTTTTTGCCGGGAGAAAAGTCGATCCGTCACATAGATGACGATTGCGGAAGAGGATTCACAGGGCCACATTCAATCAGTATTTTTTTTCCTGACTTTTCCAGAATCTTTCGCTTTTGCCATAACATCCAAATGTTGCTGCAACCGTGTCCCCATGGGCAATTGAGCCATATCTCTGGCCTGAATTGGCTCATCACCCTGCATGACGATGGCCCGCAAGCGATCATAAAGAACTGCAGGAGCAACTGGTTTGGCAAGAAAATAGTTCACACCAGCGTTGCGCGCAGCGAGCACAACGGACCGCCGAGAATCTGCTGTGATAACGACCACGGGCGTTTTGGCAACTTCAGAATCCTCATCGCGCCTGAGAATACGCAGAAAGTCATTTCCATCAATTGGATGCATAATCCAATCACAAAGGACGATATCTGGTCTGCGATCCAAAAGAATGGCGATTGCATCGGCACCATCTGCAGCTTCATATATGGAGCGCACGCCGAACCCTGACACCATCGTTCTTAAGATGGAGCGCATATAGTTGTTGTCGTCCACGATGAGTACCGAATAGCCGGACAACAATGAATCGCTTTGAAGCACCAAAGTCTCCCTGCAGGCGAAGAGCTACAAACAACAAATGATAAAGCAAGGGCAGCAGACACGCGCCTTCAATTTGGCTGTGTCTAACTCAGGCGTATTTATCAAAAAAACAGGGGCTGCACAATGTGCAACCCCTAGTCTTCAATTGTATACTCTAGGTAGACTTAAGTGTTTACAGCGACACGAGTATCAGATTCTTTTCTGAGATTTTCGGCAATTGTAAACGCAAGCTCCAGAGCCTGGTCCGCATTCAAACGCGGATCACAATGTGTGTGGTAACGATCGCCAAGCTGTTCAGCAGACAATGCCCGCGCACCGCCTGTACACTCAGTTACATTACGACCAGTCATTTCGATGTGCACGCCACCTGCATGGGTTCCTTCAGCACGGTGTACCGCAAAGAAGGATTCTACCTCATGCAAAATGCGTTCGAACGGACGTGTTTTGTAGCCGTTTGCGGTGATGGTGTTGCCGTGCATTGGGTCACAAGACCAAACAACTTTTTTACCTTCACGCTCAACCGCACGCACCATTGCTGGAAGATGTTCGAACACCTTGTCATGACCGAAGCGGGTGATCAGTGTCAGACGACCTGCTTCGTTCTCTGGGTTCAGGACATCAATCAGCTTGATCAACTCTTCTGGATCAAGAGACGGACCGCACTTAAGGCCAATCGGATTCTTGATTCCACGGAAGAATTCAATGTGAGCATTTTCGAGCTGACGTGTACGATCACCAATCCAAAGCATATGGCCGGATGTTGCGTAACATTCGCCAGTGGTGGAATCGATACGTGTCAGCGCTTCTTCGTAGCCCAGAAGCAGTGCTTCGTGGCTGGTGAAGAAATCGGTGGAACGCAGCTGTGGCGTATTGTCAGGATCGATACCGCAAGCGCGCATGAAGGACAACGCATCAGAAATGCGATCTGCCATTTCCTGATAGCGATGTGCCTGCGGGCTGTCTTTTACGAAGCCGAGCATCCACTGGTGCACGTGATCCAAGTTGGCAAAGCCACCTTGAGCAAACGCGCGGATCAGGTTCAACGTCGCAGCGGACTGACGGTAGGCTTTCACCTGACGCTCTGGATCGGGAATGCGAGACTCTTCGTTGAACTCGATACCGTTGATGATGTCGCCACGGTAGCTTGGCAGCTCAATATCGCCCTTCTTCTCAATATTAGAAGAACGCGGCTTTGCGAACTGACCTGCAATACGGCCCACTTTTACAACTGGTTGCTGCGCACCATAGGTGAGCGCCACGGCCATTTGCAGGAATGCTCTAAAAAAGTCGCGAATGTGATCAGCGTGATGCTCTGCAAAGCTTTCCGCACAATCACCACCTTGCAAGAGGAATCCACGCCCCTCGGCAACATCAGCGAGCTGCGCTTTCAACTTGCGCGCCTCACCTGCAAACACGAGCGGCGGATAAGTTGCTAGGCGACTTTCAACGTCTGCCACTGCTTCCTTATCTGGATAGTCCGGTACCTGCACGATCGGTTTTGATCGCCAGGAATCCGGTGTCCATTTCTCCGCCATTTTAAAACTCCATCAATACGGAATGCTGCCAGCGCGCCCAATGCGCTTGTCTTTGGCAACCTTAATTCTCTGAGCTGTTCTCATCTTGTGACAAAAGCCCAGAAAGGCTTATACACGCAGCCCGTTTGCATGACTAGGGGTACGTATACGTTGTTTTATCGCTGTAGATTGAGGATACCTCAAAAAAGATCTTACCATCGAGAATCCATCAAAGCACCCACCGTTTAAGACACCATGTGCCAATACAAAGCAATATTAAAGCTCTTTGTTTCAATGAAACCCATTGGATCGCAGAGGAACACTTGTGCAAAGATGCTTTGAGCACTCAGACTGCGGACACTCAAACCCAGTTTGAGCGTTTTAAATATTGAGCATTCACAGATTTAAGCAGGTCGTCAATTTCTGCGGCGAGCCCGTTGGACAAAGTAATTGCCCGTGGATAATACGGGTCTGCCCGATCATTCACGATTGGAACTCGCCCCCAACCATCGGTCGTCTCAACAAAGTGCTCCATCCCTTCTTGTCCCCACAAACGGTGGAACCCAGCCATCACACAATCGATGTAGCTTTGCAGGATCGGGTGCTCTTCACACCCCCAATGTGCAAACTGCTGCTGCACTTGATAAAGGAAAGTGTCAGACGGCATCTGCCTTCCACAGTGAGGTGTAAAACTGCCCTCATCTAAAGACTTGCGGTCATAATGCCATTCTCGCTGATCCAATGCCGGTAGATTGACCTTGCTATCCAGAACCATTGCACCGTGTATGACAGAGCCCTCTTCCCTGCGCACACCAAGCGCGCACACTCCGAGACCAGACATACGACCACTGCCGTCTTTGCCCTTGGAGCAACCACGCCATTCCCGCTTCCACCCGCTCAGTTCCCCGGCAACAACCTTGGTACCTGCAGGCAATGTTTCTTCATTTACGAGCGAACCATAGCCAAAATAGCAAATCTGGTCCTTAACGAGATCAGTCACAGGTATTCCTATCAAACTTCAAAATTGCCCAAATCTTGAAAACAGCTAGTGAGAACAGCCAGCAGACGCCGGCGATCCATTTTCGCGCAGTTAAGAGTTTTAATTCTTGCGAATGCGTTGGGATGGTTCGCGCATCGTCACCAGTTCTTCAGCTGCAGTTGGGTGAACAGCAATTGTACGATCATAATCTGACTTTTTTGCGCCCATCGTTAGCGTGACACCAATCATTTGGATCAACTCACCGGAATCAGGGCCCATGATGTGGATACCAAGGATCTTGTCTGTGTCCGCATCAACCAACATTTTAAGAAGCATCTTGCCCGGCTTTCCGGAAAGCGTGTTCTTCATTGGCCGGAATGACGAGCTGTAAACGTCAATATTATCAAAGCGCGCTTCAGCTTCTTCCTGCGTCAGCCCCGCAGTTCCGATCTCTGGCTGGGAAAATACCGCGGTTGGGATCATAGTGTGATCCACATGCCATGTCTTATCGCCGTAAACGCTATCAGCGAAGGCGTGGCCTTCACGAATTGCAACTGGCGTCAAGTTGGCGCGATTGGTTACATCACCAACCGCATAAATACTTTCTACTGAACTCTGGCTTTGCGGAGAAACAGCCACCGCTCCAGCTTTATCCAGTTCAACACCCGCCTCTTCCAAACCAAGGCCAGCCGTATTCGGACGTCTGCCAATGGCATATAGCACCTGATCTGCCTCCATAACCTCACCATCGTGAGTGGTAACAGTCAGTCCACCATCATGTTTTACAATGGAAGCAAGAGTGGTTTTGGTTTTAACGGTGATGCCTTTTTCTTCCATCTGCTCGTGCAAACCGATGCGCAGATCCATGTCAAAACCACGCAAGATTTCTTCGCCACGGTAAATGAGCGTGGTATCAGAGCCCAAACCGTTGAAGATGCCTGCAAACTCAACAGCAATGTACCCGCCACCAACAACTATCGTGCGGTTTGGAAACGTGGAGAGATGGAAGGCTTCGTTAGACGTGATCGCATGCTCGCAGCCAATCAGACCTGAATCGACATTTGGCGTCGCGCCCACGGCAACCAAGATACGTTCAGCTGTAATCACCTGATTTGTAGACAGCAGCCGGACAGTATTCGGGCCTTCAATCACCGCCCGGCTGTCGTGCAACTCCACTCCAGTGTTATCCAGATTGCGGCGATAGATACCTTCCAGACGTGTGATCTCTTTATCTTTGTTCTCAATAAGCTTTTCAAAGTCGAAGGTAGGCGTGCCATTCAAGCTCCAGCCATATCCATCGGCATTTGCAAAATCCTCGGTGAATTTGGAAGCATAAACAAAGAGCTTTTTGGGAACACAGCCCCTAATGACGCATGTTCCGCCATAACGAAATTCTTCCGCAATACCAACTCTTGCGCCATGGGTTGCAGCAATACGTGCGGCGCGCACGCCTCCAGACCCAGCCCCAATAACAAAGAGATCGTAGTCGAAATTAGTCATCACAGCCCACTTTCGTTTGCAATAAAACCTTATGCAACGACGTTTCAATACGCTCTAAGGTTTTGTCTTAATAAAACGTTGGCTCTGATTTGGGCCAGATACGCCAAAATTTCAAGGGGCGTATCTGATAAGCTGTTCATTTTGGTTCGCGATTTCGTGATCGCTTACTGAACTGCCATTGCAGCAAGCTTCTTACGTGCAATTGCAACCAAGTCGGTGCTGATTGCATCGCTCCACTGCTTCGCCGCACCGATGGTCAGTGCAGACAATGTACCTGACAGGTTTGCCAGACGCTTACCCGTATCGGAATTGTAGAACGTTGCAATCTCGTTGAGCTGCTCTTCAGAGAATCGACGCGCCCATACTTCGTAAATCACTCGATCCAGCTCCTGACGTCGCGGAATAAGCTCCACAGCAGCTTCATTTACAGCAATGTCGATTTCTGCGCTCATTGCCGGGTTTGAGCGAATGAAGAGTGTACGAGTACGCTCTGCAACATCTGGGAGAATATTATCAAAATTCTCGATGGACTTAGTTGCCCGAACCGCAGCTTTAGCAGCTTCGATATGGCTTGCAGACATGGTGTTGTCCTGAGCCATGACAGGGCTGGAAACCAGTACACCAGCAACAACCAGTGATGCGACCCCTGCAATTGCTGCAGATTTGAACTTAGCGAGCATAAATGGCTCCCCTATATATTAATTAGCTGATCTGAAAAAACCCAGGGCAGCTTAAGGTTCCAAGACACGAATTTCATCAGTACCAGCAACATAAGCTCGTACTGCCATATCAATAAACAACCCGTGCTCAACAACGCCTGGAATAACCTCCAGGCGTTTTGCCAAGGACTTCGGGTCGCGGATCACCTTCAAATGGCAATCAAAAATGTAGTTGCCGTTATCGGTTACAAGTGGTTCTTCCCCTAGCATGCGCAGGATCATTTCGCCTTGCAACCCTTCAGCGTCAAAGCTGTTTTGCATCATCTGCCTGGTGGCCTCAAGCCCGAATGGCACAACCTCCACGGGAAGTGGGTAGTTTCCGAGGGTATCAACAACTTTACTCTCGTCTGCAATTACGAGCATACGAGCAGAAGCCGCCGCAATGATTTTCTCGCGTAGGAGCGCAGCACCGCCACCTTTGATGAGATTAAGCTGCGGATCAACCTCGTCTGCACCATCAATAACAAGATCAAGAACCGGCGCTTCATCCAGTGTGGTCAATGGCACACCCAGTTCCTTGCAAAGCGCCTCAGAATAAGATGAGGCTGGAACACCGATAATTTCAAAACCGTCATCAACCATCTTTGCTAGAAGGCGGATCAGTTCGTTTACGGTTGACCCAGAACCTATCCCCAGCTTCATACCAGGTTTCACTTCTTTGAGTGCTGCAGCTGCGGCTTGTGCCTTCAAACTCATTGCCATCTGACTAATTTCTCTTCCCCGGACCCGAAGCTTCTAAGAAAACATTCACTTTTAAGTACAATTTTGCCTAGCGATGCAGCTTGGGTCTACTCTGATATAACTCCCGCTGATTACCATGAGGAGTGTGAGCCGCCAAGCAGCAATCCAACTAACACCCATCAGGTTTTCCTCCTAAATTGACTTCGCGGTGAATTTAGGTAGTGTATCGCGGATTTTCTCAACAGAAACGAGCTTTAGTATGACAACACCAGTTCTGGTTTTCGACCTAGACGGTACTCTCTTGGAGACCATGGGAGACCTCACCGCGTCGATGAATCATGTCTTGGTAGAAGCCGGCTTTGAAGCCATTGAGCCTGAACGGGTAAGAAAAATGGTAGGCGCTGGCGTGAAAGTGCTGATGAGCCGTGGGCTGGAGGCGAACAAAGTTGAGGTGACAGAAGAAGTTCTTGAACCCCTACTAACCAAGTTTATTCGCCATTACGAGACACATATTGCAGACCATACCTACGCCTTCCCTCAAGCACTGGAAACAGTAGCGAATTTGAGAGAAGCAGGATGGAAAACTGCTATTTGCACAAACAAATTGGAAAAGCTGGCCAAACCACTCGTTCGCGCCAAGAATATGGAACACTTGTTTGATGCTGTGGTAGGTGGTGATACCTTCTCCAAGAATAAACCAGATGCGATGCCTGTCTTTGGAGCAATCGACATTGCGGGTGGCTCGCGTGCCGGTTCTATTTTTGTAGGTGACTCCAAGGCCGACATCGCCGCTGCGCGTAACGCAGGCCTTCCAGTTATTGCAGTTGACTTTGGTTACACCGATATTCCTGTACGCGAATTGGGACCTGACGTTGTGATTTCTCACTTCAACCAGCTTGAAGCAGCAGTCAAAGAGCTAAGCGAAGAAAGCAGCAAGTCCTAACCTACCGATATATATAAAATATATTCTGCCGCCCCTGTTTGCGCAGTGGGCGGCAGTTGTGTCATCAGCCGCAAATTCGACTAAATTCGCCCACACAAACCACACTAGAAAATCACTGCTTAGATCGTTTTTTCGCTCAATGCAGTCACATTCCCCTGCGACTAATTCAGGTGTCGGAAAGTTCTTTTTTCCCAACTTTGAATGTCTAACAGGGACACCATGGCGTCTCGCGCTCTGGTTTATTGCCGCATGGTTAAAGCTTCACTCATCTCACTGCTTGCGATCATTATGGCCAGTGCAATCGCGCAACTGGCGAGCTCAGCTTTATTGACCAGCCTGCCGCTTAAAATCGCAAATATCGGCGGCTCGACCACGGACGCTGGCCTTGTTGCTGCCGCATACTCTTTAGGCTTCCTGGCTGGTTGTATGCGCGGCGTTTCTATGATCAACCGCATCGGGCACATTAGGGCCTTTGCTGGGGCTGCAGGCCTTACGGCACTCCTGATCCTTATGTTCAAGAATACAGACAGCATCTTTTTATGGACTGCTCTACGGTTCTTTATGGGAGCAGCGTTTGCTGTTCTTTTTGCAACAGCAGATGCATGGCTCAATGAAACTGTGAGCGATGAAGTACGCGGACGCGTCCTTTCTGTGAATTCAATTGCCATCGGCGCAATGGCCATTGTTTCACAAATTTTTGTCGCACACTTCGCAGAAACCCGAATTGAAATGCTTGAGCTGTTGAGCGCCTTTTTGCTGGTTGCAGTTGTACTGCTTTGCATGACACGGTCTGTTCCTCCACGCACCTACAAGACCAAAAGGATCAAATTTAAGGAAATCTGGGCTCAGTCATCTGTTGCTGTGCTTGGTGCATTCTGCTCTGGAGCAATTGTCACGAGCCTGTTGACGATTGTGCCTTTCTCTCTTTCGAAGGCTGGCGTTGGTGGCAGCACGACCGCGCTCATGATTGCAATGCTATATGTGGGGCGCTTGTTGTTTCAGTGGCCCTTCGGCTCACTGGCCGACCGCATGGACAGGCGGTGGTTGATACTTGGTTCTTCATCGCTGATCACCGCCATCATCCTTATCGTTCTGATCGCTGATCCTTTTCATGGCTGGAACTCTGGCTTCTTACTTAACTATCAGCTGCTCAGCTTGATGGGGCTTCTACTTGTGATTTTGGGGGGCCTTTCGTTCCCGCTCCAGTCCATTTGTGTTGCGCACGCATTTGAGCGAAAGCCAGAAAGCAGCGTCGCACTGTCCACCTACCTTCTTTTTATCTGGGCTGCAGGTAGCGTTTCAGGCCCAACCCTCATCGGCGTGCTTTCGCCCGTACTAGGACCCCTGACACCTACATTGCTGTTGATCGGGCTAAGTGGCTCACTTGCGTTGTATACCGCTTATCGCCTTTATATTGCGCGGCAGGACTTTGTTCGGCGTGTCTCGACCCGGCAACTCATCACTTTGAGCAGCCGGCCATATGCAGTAAATCAGCATCCTCAACCCTATGATAAATAAGTGAAATATGATTTATGGACAGAGAGATACCAACTACCATTCCGATATATCTCATATATTTTGATTTCTTTTGGGAAAAGTTCTTGAGGGGGCTTGCGAGAAACCAACAAAGAGCCTAAACACCTCCTCACGCCAGACGGCGTCCCACTACATGGGGGCGATTAGCTCAGTTGGTAGAGCGCTTCGTTTACACCGAAGATGTCGGGAGTTCGAGTCTCTCATCGCCCACCATTTCCTCTTAGGAGGACTTAAAGTCTCACAGTTTCGTTGAGGCTTTTATTTTTGCGCTAACCTCTCTTGTACTTATCACGCCACTTCCCATATGCCTCAAAGCAGACCATCTACATTTTATGTAGGCTATGCTTTAAAACTTAAGGGTTTAAAGTGAAACTGCGTGAGCTGCACGGCTGCATACGGCAAAGATATGCGCTCAATCTTGGGGTAGAGTTTTAAATCGGGATCACAAATGGACCGGATATTCTTATTTATTGGCAAGACCTTTGCTGCATCCGTAATGCTGTTTTTCTTCGTCGTCGTCTTCCAAACCGTTATTTATGGTGGCCCAGCTCGCGACGTAGCAGCATTTATTTCCGGAGCAGGTGGCGTCTCCTACACCTCTTATATTGCCATTAGAAACAGAAACACCTGAGCGCCCTGCTCGAGAAGCTGTGAGAAAGGGAGCCAAGGCTCCCTCTCTGATGGCTTTATATCTTTAGGTCGTCACCAGTTCCAAAATTATCGGCAACGTAATCCAAATCCTTATCACCACGGCCAGACAAGTTCACCAGGATCGTTTCACCTGGACACTCTTTCGCGAGCTTCATTGCGTACGCAACAGCATGTGAGCTTTCCAAAGCTGGGATGATCCCCTCATAGCGGGACAACGCCCAGAAGGCTTGCAGGGTTTCATCATCAGTCGCCGAGCCATAGTGTACTTTGCCGATATCGTGAAGGTAGGAATGTTCCGGCCCGACACCAGGGTAATCCAGACCAGAAGCAATAGAGTGCACTGGGGCTGGGTTGCCTTCTGCATCCTCCAGAACACGGCACTTGAACCCGTGCAGCATACCAGGCTTACCGAAAGTCATGGTTGCCGCATGGTGCCCTAACTCCGGCCCCTTCCCCATCGGTTCCACACCATGCAGCTTTACAGACTTGTCTTGGATAAACCCAGAGAACAGGCCCATCGCATTGGAACCACCCCCAACACATGCCACTGCATGGTCTGGGAGGTTTCCGGTCATTTCTGTGAACTGCTCACGCGCTTCAATGCCAACAACTTGCTGAAAGTCTCGCACCATTCTCGGGAATGGGTGCGGACCGACCACAGAGCCGATCGCAAAGAGAGCCTCATCAGCTTGCTCCAGATATGATGCGAACGCAGAGTCCACTGCTTCCTTCAGGGTCCGACCACCAAACCCGACCGGAACAAGTTTCGCGCCTAAAAGCTGCATGCGCACCACATTTGGGTGCTCTTTCTCAATATCCACCTCGCCCATATGGATCTCACATTCCAGCTCGAAATAGGCCGCAGCTGTTGCCAGCGCCACACCGTGCTGGCCCGCACCTGTTTCAGCTATAAGCTTCTTCTTGCCCATATGCTTGGCCAAAAGCGCTTCCGCCATACAATGGTTGAGCTTATGGGCACCGGAGTGGTTGAGGTCCTCGCGCTTGAGGTAGATATTTGCGCCCGAACCAATCCGCTTGGAGAGGTTACGCGCATGAGACACAGGCGTAGGGCGGCCTTGAAAGTGCTTTCTGATGTACCGCAGCTCGTTTATGTAGGAGGCGTCTCCCGAAATCTTTTCATAAGCTTTGGTAATCTCTTCGAACTGCGGCTCCAACTCAGGTGGAAGGAAGGCTCCACCGTATTCGCCGAAATAGCCTTCTTTATTCGGAAATTCTTTTAAGTAATTTTCCATCAGCTCACACTCTCCCTGCCGCCATACTGTCTATGTGTTCAATGCTACTTGAAGCGGCATAATGCAATCTATCCCATTCTCAAAACTAATCACTGATATTTTGAAGGCATAGCGCGTCATAGCCACCACACGCTCTCTGCCGGGTACCTGAGCAGGCAACTATGCGGTGTTAACTTAGCGCCATACAAACACAAAAAGCTCTGGCACGGTGCCAGAGCTTTTCGCAATTTTGCTTGTAAACCTGAATTACTTCAGATCAACGCCATAGAAGATGTGACCGCCAAATGGGTCAATCTTGTAGTCTTTTACGTTGACTGAAATTGGCTCAGATACAACAGAGTGAGCAATGGTTGCCCATGGAGCTTCACGCTTAAAGACGACCTGTGCCTGCTCATAAAGCTTGGTACGCTCAGCAACGTCAGCAGTCACCTTCGCCTTCTGGATCAGCTCTTCAAATTCAGCGTTACACCACTGGGCGCGGTTAGATCCGCCAACAGCATCACAGCCAAGCAGAACTGCAAGGAAGTTGTCCGGGTCACCATTATCACCAGTCCAACCAAGAAGCACTGCACCATCACGCTCTACGTCAGAAGAACGCTTCAGGTACTCACCCCACTCGTAGCTTACGATCTCAACGTCAACACCAGCTTTTGCAAAGTCGCCCTGAATAACTTCAGCCATACGACGTGCATTTGGGTTGTATGGACGCTGTACAGGCATCGCCCAGATCTTCATTTTCAGATCTGTAACACCCTCAGCTGCCAATGCTGCTTTAGCAGCAACTGGATCATACGGATCATCCTGAATGTCTGCGTTGTAAGACCAGATTGTTGGTGGGATCGGGTTAGAAGCTGCTTTACCTGCACCCTGGAAAACGGCATCCAAGATTGCCTGCTTGTTAACCGCAGAGTTCAGAGCTTTACGAACCTTTGGATTATCAAACGGAGGCATCTGCGTGTTGTATGCCAGGAAACCAACGTTCAGGCCTTCCTTCTGCATCAGGTTGATCTCAGGATCCCGATTCATTGCTTCGAGGTCAGCCGGATTTGGGTATGCCATCACATGACACTCACCAGCTTTCAACTTCTGGTAACGAACTGATGCGTCAGGCGTAATTGCGAAGACAAGATTATCAATTGGCGCTTTACCTGCCCAGTAGTCAGGGTTTGCCTTATAGCGGATAACTGCATCTTTTTGATAAGCAACCAGCTGGAACGGGCCAGTACCTACAGGTTTCTGATCGAACGCATCTTTATTGTCCATCATCTTATCTGCATATTCAGCAGAGTGAATGGAAGCAAAGTCCATTGCAAGGTTTGCAATCATTGGAGCTTCAGGACGAGCCAGCACGAACTTAACAGTGTAATCGTCAACCTTCACGATTTCTGTGATGAGGTCTGGCATAGACATTGCGTTGAAGTATTCGTATGTCCCGTCAGAGACTTCAAAATACGGGTTTTCTTTGTTGCCCTGACGATCGAATGAGAAAATCACGTCATCAGCGTTAAAATCGCGTGTCGGTGCAAAGTCTTTTGTAGTATGGAATTTTACGCCCTTACGGAGCTTAAAGGTGTATTCTTTACCGTCTTCAGAAACTTCCCAGCTTTCAGCCAGTGCAGGCACGATTTCTGTTGTGCCGCGCCCAAACTCAACAAGCTTGTTGAAGATCTGGCGGGAGGATGCGTCAAATGTTGTACCCGCAGTATAGAGAGCTGGTGTAAAGCCCTCAGGAGAACCTTCCGAACAGTATACAAGCGTTTTAGCCATGCCTGGTGCAGCAAATGCCAATGTCGCAGCAAACACACTGCCCATAAGAATTGATTTTTTCATTTCTCGTGTCCCCAATCACCTAAAGTGAATGTAAAAGCCAAGGCCTTTATCATTTATCGAAGCTGCTTGATGCAGTTCTTCTAACAAGATTACCGCGTTGCGTTTCAGGCTCACCTCAAGCCTGCATACTTCCTCCTGCTGAAGAAGCACTTTTAAAATGTCTTGAGGAAGAAACAGCGCGGACAAGGCACAATAATGAGGCTCCCCTCCGCTGCATTCGTGTCCTCCCCAGCACACTTCATATGCAACAGCTGTAAACGCAAACACCTTATACGCAATCCGTGGTAAAATCTCCTCTTAATTGCGTATTTTTCAAAGAAATTGTTTCAACATTACACTAAACGGGGAAAAACAATAATAAAATGACAAAGGGCAGTTCCGTATACGGAACTGCCCTTCTCGATTCCCAACCTGTTAGGTCAGCTTAGTGTGATGCAGCAAGACGTGCGCGGATGTGTTCTACGTCCGCCTGAGGTGTCGCATTGAAAAGCGTACGAGTGTACTCGTGTTGAGGATTTTCAAACACTTCTTCTCGCGTGCCGTATTCAACAACCTCACCAAAATACATCACCATAACCTTGTCTGCGATGTAGCGCACCACAGACAGATCATGAGAAATGAACAGGTAGGTCAGGTTAAATTCGTCTTGCAGGTCAGCCAGCAAATTCAGGATCTGGGCTTGCACAGACAAATCCAAAGCTGAAACGGGTTCATCCAGAATAAGCAAGGAAGGATTGAGCACAAGCGCACGACCAATTGCAACACGTTGACGCTGGCCGCCGGAGAACATGTGTGGGTAGCGGTTGAAGTGTTCGGGGCCCAGGCCAACCTTAATCAGCATTTCTGTCGCCTTGTCATGGCGTTCTGCCGGTGTCAGGTTCGTGTTGATCATCAAAGGCTCCATCAACACATCACCAATGCGTTGACGAGGATTCAAAGAACCGTACGGATTCTGGAAAACGATCTGCACCTTAGATCGCATCTCTTTGGAAAGCTTTTCCTTAGAGATATCTATGGATTTACCTTCGACCAGCAGCTCACCAGAAGTTGCTGGGTCAATCAAGGTTAGTATCCGCGCCAATGTAGATTTACCGCATCCACTCTCACCAACCACAGCAAGCGTTTTGCCGCGCTCCAACTTAAAGCTAATGCCCTTCAGAGCACGGTTTACATGCTCCTTACCAAAGAGACCTTCTTTTGTGCGGTATTCGCGGACCAAGTCACGCGCTTCAAGAATGATATCATCAGCCATTATGCAGCTCCTCCATCACCGAGGTGAAAATCAGAGACCGTTGGCAGGCGATCACCAGTTGCGTTTTCTGGAAGCGCTGAAAGGAGAGCCCTGGTGTATGGGTTCTTAGGATTTTCAAAGAGTGAGAGGACGTCTGCCTCCTCCATCTTTTTGCCTTTATACTGAACAATCACGCGATCAGCGGTTTCGGCAACCACTGCCATATCATGCGTAATCATGATCAGCCCCATCCCACTTTCGTGCTGAAGATCAAGCAAGAGATCAAGAATCTGCTTCTGGATTGTCACATCCAACGCTGTGGTCGGCTCGTCCGCTATGAGCAGTTTTGGCTTACAGGCAATTGCCATGGCGATCATCACGCGCTGACACTGACCACCTGACATCTGGTGCGGGTATTTCTTCAAAGCCTTTTTGGATTCAGGCATACCCACAGAGTCAAGCAATTCAATCGCACGTGTTTTTCGTTCACCACGCCCCATACTGGTGTGCTCTTTGAGTGTTTCATCAATCTGAGCACCCACTGTGAAGCATGGATTCAAGCTGGCGATTGGCTCCTGGAAGATCATGGAGATATCTTTGCCAATGATCTGGCGTCGCTGCTTTGTAGTCAGCTTCAGAAGGTCGTAACCTTCAAACTCCAGCTTATCAGCCCACAGATGTCCGTTGTTCGCCAACAGGCCCATCACGGCCAGCATGGCAACGGATTTACCGGAACCACTTTCACCAACGACCGCGAGCACTTCTCCTGCATCGATGGAGTAGCTCACGCCATCCAGAGCACGAAAGCGACCGTCGACAGTATCAAATTCAACCGTGAGGTTTTCAATTTCAAGAAGGGCCATCGTCAGCTCCTCTTCAGCTTTGGATCGAGAGCATCACGCAGACCATCACCGATCAGGTTAATTGCAAGCACGGTAGTAAGAATTGCCAGACCCGGGAATGTCATTACCCATGGTGCATTCAAAATAAATTCACGTGCTTCGGCCAACATCGTACCCCATTCCGGCTGTGGTGGCTGCGCCCCCATTCCCAAGAAGCCAAGTGCAGCTGCATCAAGGATCGCGGTGGAGAATGAAAGTGCGGCCTGAACAATCAATGGTGCCATGCAATTGGGAAGAACAGTTACGAACATCAGTCGCACTGTACCAACACCAGACACACGCGCCGCCATGACGTATTCGCGGCTCATCTCAGAGATCACAGAGGCCCTTGTCAGGCGCACATAGTATGGCAACTGGATGATGGCGATGGCAATCATCGCGTTTAACAGGGACGGCCCAAGGATCGCAACCAGCACCAGCGCAAGCAGCAAGGATGGGAAGGAAAGGACGATATCCATAACGCGCATAATAGCTGTTTCAAGCCAACCGCGAAATGTTCCTGCAACGAGACCAAGGCATACACCAACAACCAACGCTACCGAAACAACGATCACGCCAATCCCAAGGGAGATCTGACTTCCATAAATCAGCCGTGAGAGAATATCGCGGCCAACAGCATCGGTACCTAGAACATAACTCCAATTACCACCTTCCGTCCAAGCAGGTGGAAGAAGTAAGGCATCTCGATATTGTTCGATTGGCGAATGCGGGGCAATGAATGCAGCGAAAACGGCAATAAAGACCAAGGCAAGGAAGAAAAACAGCGCAGCAACCGCTCCCTTATTGGTGCGGAAGTGAAGCCAGAAATTCACGATAAGCTCAAACCGGGTATCCGGTGCGGAATTTTGTGTCACGTTAGCCATGATTTACTCCGTATGCCGAATTTTCGGATTAACCAGACCATATAGAAGGTCCACAATCAGGTTCACGATCATCACGATTGCAGCAATCAGCAAGAGCCCACCTTGAACAACCGGATAGTCACGACGGAAGATACTATCGACCATCCACTTGCCGATGCCCGGCCAAGAGAAAATCGTTTCCGTCAGAATCGCGCCAGCGAACAACACGCCAATCTGCAAGCCAATGATCGTAATCACCGGGATCAGTGCATTACGCAAAGCATGAACACCAACCACGCGGAAATTAGAAAGACCTTTTGCACGTGCTGTACGCACGTAATCTTCATCCAGAACTTCAAGCATTGCAGAGCGGGTCTGACGTGCAATCACAGCAAGGGGAATCGTTCCCAAAGCAATAGATGGCAGAATCAGGTGACTTACTGCGGAAGCAAATGCACCCGGCTCATCTGCCAGCAATGTATCAATCAGCATGAAGCCAGTGACAGGTTCGATCCAGAACATAAGGGAGATCCGGCCCGACACCGGTGTCCAGCCCAAGAAACCCGAGAACAGGATGATTAGCAGCGGTCCCCACCAGAAGATCGGCATTGAATAGCCGACGAGCGCTGTTGTCATAACAGAGTGATCTAATGTCTTACCGCGCTTAACAGCTGCAATAATACCTGCTGGAAGCCCGATCACCACAGCAAAGATAATTGCGCAGACAGAGAGCTCAACCGTTGCAGGGAACAACGTTAGAAATTCACTCAAAACCGGTTGTTTTGTGACAAACGAATTTCCCAAATTCCCCTGAAACAGATCCCCAAGATAAGAGAGATATTGCAGCCATATGGATTTGTCATAGCCAAACCGTTCAACCAATTCCTGATAGCGTTCAGGACTAACGCCGCGCTCTCCTGCCAGTAGCAGGATAGGATCGCCCGGCAATTGGCGTATCGAGAAAAACGCCACCAACGTCACCCCAATAAAGGTAGGGATGAGCAAGCCTAGTTTTTTTAATATGAGACGAAGCATACTTCAGTCACACCAAACAGAGGATTGTTTATCCGCAGATCACAATCTGCGGCATGGAAAACTTTACTAAAAAGTGTATCCCGGCGAATAACGCGCCGAGATACTAAATGTCCAGTGGAAAATTATTTCTACTTCAGATCAACGCCATAGAAATAGTGTCCACCAAACGGATCAATCTTGTAGTTCTCAACACGAACACTTATTGGCTCAGAGACGAGAGAATGCGCAATAGTTGCCCAAGGCGCCTCGCGTTTGAATACTACCTGAGCCTCTTCATAAAGTCTCGTGCGTTCATCTACGTCAGATACTTCCTTCGCTTTTACAACGAGATCATTAAATTCATCGTTACACCACTGAGCACGGTTTGAACCACCAACGCCATCGCAAGATAGTAACACTGAAAGGAAGTTGTCTGGATCCCCATTATCACCAGTCCAGCCCAGCAGAACTGCGCCGTCGCGCTTTTCGGAGGAAGAGCGTTTTAGGTACTCACCCCACTCATAGGTTACGATCTCAACGTCCACTCCGACCTTTGCAAAATCGGCTTGAAGAAGTTCGGCCATACGGCGGGCATTCGGGTTGTATGGACGCTGCACAGGCATTGCCCAAATCTTCATCTTCAGGTCCTTGACGCCAGCAGCTTCCAGTGCAGCTTTTGACGCCTCTGGGTCGTATGGGTCGTCTACGATCTCATCGTTGTACGACCACATAGTTGGCGGGATTGGGTTTTTCGCGGTTTCACCCACACCCTGGAATACAGCATCCAGAATCGCCTGTTTGTTGATTGCCATGTTCAGCGCTTTACGCACGGCTGGGTTATCAAACGGCGCTTGCTGGGTGTTATATGCCATATACCCGACATTCAGGCCTTCCTGCTGAAGAAGGGTGATCTCCGGGTCTTTCGACATGGATTCAAGGTCAGCAGGATTAGGGTATGCCATAACATGGCACTCGCCCGCTGAGAGCTTTTGATAGCGCACAGCTGCATCAGGGGTAATAGCAAACACCAGATTGTCAATCGGAGCCTTACCGTTCCAGTATTCTGGGTTTGCCTTATAACGGATCAAAGCGTCTTTCTGGTAGCCGACAAGCTGGAACGGGCCTGTTCCAACCGGCTTTTGGTCAAACGCATTTTTGTTGCTCATCATTGCATCTGCATATTCAGCAGACTGGATAGAAGCGAAATCCATTGCCAGATTTGCAACCATCGGAGCTTCTGGGCGCGTCAGTTTGAACTTAACGGTGTAGTCATCCACTTTCTCAATGGCATCAATCAGCTCTGGCATGCCCATTGAGTTGTAGTACTCGTAGGTTCCACCAGACACATTGTGATATGGATTTTCCTTATTCCCCTGACGGTCAAAAGAGAAAATCACATCATCTGCATTGAAGTCGCGCGTTGGCGTAAACCATTTGGTTGTCTGGAATTTAACGCCCTTGCGCAGGTGAAAGGTGTACTCTTTACCGTCCTCAGAGATTTCCCATTTCTCCGCAAGGGCTGGAGCCACTTCTGTCGTCCCTGGCTTGAATTCAACGAGCTTGTTATAGATTTGGCGGGAACTGGCATCAAATGTGGTGCCTGCCGTGTAAAGTGATGGCGTAAAGCCTTCCGGGGAACCCTCAGAACAGTACACGAGTGTTTTTGCCATAACAGGACCCGCCACAACTGCTGCTGCGAACAGGCTACCACCAAGCAAGAGGCTTTTTTTCAAGGGCATTAGTTTCTCATTCCGTTTTTTTGCTTGTTCCAGTTGCTCTTCAACACTGCTTATTTCTGCAGCTTATCTTGTATATTACTTAGAGCGGTTACACAGAACCAAACGGATCACATGCAAATTCGAACAAGCCATAGATACATCGCACGCCATTAATTGCGCTCAGCACCCATCAGGGTTCAAACTTCAGTTCACACGTTAATTCCACAACGAGATGTCACTCGCTCAGTTCAACCAGATCGACGATATCACACAATGTTGTGCAATTAATTCCTCGAACATCGACTTTCGAGTATTAAGTTTCGTTTATCGCTTCGGAAATAGTTAAAAATTTCAGAGGAGTTGACTATCAGTGTGAATACCTACCCATGCATTTCCAGGTTGTTTTTCCTTCATATTTTCCTGAAATCACATAGGTACTATTACCACAACCGAGCCCGATAGTAATTATACTGAAGAATCATAGGACACTCTCTAAACAGAGTTTTTCGCGTTAAATATGAATATTCCACGGAAAAAGGTTCGCAGACACACGTGATGCGCGTCTTACGAACTTGCTAACCTTTGCTTTGCAGTGAATTTAAGCTTGGGAAAGCTTATCCATACACTCGTCGTGGATAGACTGTATCTCAGCGATTGTAACTTCCAGCGCTTCTTTTCGTGCGCTGAGCTCCTTTAGGACCTCATCTGTCCGGGAAGCCAGGTATTCAGTCTGCTGACGATGACCCTCGCCATGCTGGCCGTATAGATCCAAGAAGTGTTTAATCTCTGAGAGTGAGGAGCCGATCGCTTTTCCGCGCAGAATCAAAGCCAATCTGGCTCTATCCTTACGGTTGTATATACGCACGCCATTTACGCGCTGTGGCTCAATCAGGCCTTTACTTTCATAAAAGCGGATGGACCTCGTGGAGATTTCGTATTCCTCGGCCAGGTCCCCAATCCCAAATAGCTCCTGTTCCGAGCGACCGGTTAATTTCTCCGCTTCCTCAAGAGGGTTTGGCGTGTGTACTTTTTTGTCAGACATCCGTGCCCCTATCTAAGAATTAGCAATTAAGCGTAACCTAACGTAGCCGTAAAGCACTACCATTAACAATAAACAGCATCACGATACTGTCAACACGTTCACAAATTCTCGTTTTCTTCCGAAGTTTAACCTATACGATAACCATCAGAAATTACCCAGAATTGCAATGAGCTAGATAGGTAATATTGTTCACCGTCAAAACCTCCGTACAAAAAAGCACGGGATAACCCCTTACAAGGCGTTATAGAACGTCATCACCCTGCGCTATTTTGTAATTAAATTGCGCATTGAACAAGGCTCCACTTGACAAATATGGCGTTTTGAATGACCCCTGCCCTAACGAAGCCTGACAGGATAAGTTATGAGTAAAACCATCGAGGAACGGATCGTTGACCTAGAGGTGCATATCGCACATCAAAACGAAACGATCGAAACACTCAATGATGTGGTTTCCAATCAGGCACAAGTGATTGACCGCCTTGTTGGAGCAATGGGACAGATGAAGGACCACCTGCTGGACACCCAGGAGTTAGTTGAACAAGTACCCAACAACCAAAAGCCACCACATTACTGAAAATACAGGCCTCACCTGCACCAAAAGGAAGTTATCTTAACGCTGAGCATCAGCAAAGATAGGTATACTCAGGTAAGGGGAAACCTGATATTAAGAGATGACAGGTCTGCTGTTGCTTATATGCAGGCCCTTTTTGCGTTGATCACTCAACGTAAAGAGAGTGAAGAATACAATTTTCTGTTCCGCCGCCTATAAGGGCTGCCAACGCTGTACTTTTGCGCAGCGCATGGGAACAAAAAAAAGCCTGATGAGAAAGAAACCCAATGGCTATTGAACAGATTCTGGCGACCCATAAAAAGGAGAGCCTTGCTGATAAAGCTTACCGTCTGATTGAAGAATTAATTGTCAATCTTGACCTCGCTCCTGGCATGGCACTGACCGAAGGTGATTTGTGCGAACGCACTGGTATTGGCAGAACGCCTGTACGCGAAGCGATTAAACGCCTTGCAACCGAAGGCTTGATCGTTATTCGCCCCCGCAAGGGATTATTCGTATCAGAAATCGAAACCTCTGAATACGTATTGGTTCTGGAAACCAGAAAGCCTTTAGAGCAACTGCTTGTTGCCTCCGCAGTTGATCGCGCGACCCCGGAAGAACGAGAAGCGCTGCACCAATGTGCAGAAGAAATTCTCGCTCAAGCCCGTAAAGGCGATGTGAAGGGTTATCTGCGCGCTGATAAGCTATTTGATGAAGTCCTATGCGCCGTATCAAGGAACCCGTTTACTGCCCGTGCAGTCGCTCCGCTACAAACAATGAGCCGCCGGGCATGGAGCGCTTTCCGCGGCGCTGAGAAGCTTGAGGATTCCGCGATCCGCCATCACAAGCTGGCCGAAGCTCTTGCGAACAATGATGCTGCGAACGCCGAAATTGCGACCGTTGAAATGATGGATCACCTGACAAACTTTGCTGTCGAGCAAGCAAACAAAGCAAAAGAAAGCTGAACAAGCGGGTCCACGCTTCGTGGTCAACGCATGAGCTGCTTCACGCGCCCGTATTAAACGCATTTTCACATCACATCTATCATGTGAATTTCTGAAGACGTTTTAGAAAAACGAAAGAAGCAGAAGGTCTCCTTCTGCTTCTTTACTATCGGTTTGGCGAGAGTTAACACTCGTCAATTCGCAAATTGTGCCCGCTCGCGCCTAACAGCAAGAGGTAGAGCTTATGAGTTTTTATTGTTAGTCGCTTCCCACCGTAAATCCCGGAGAGACGGAACCTTATTTCTCCATGTGGGGTATCAGCAGTAAACATACCCGTTGATACCTGGGAAAGTTCGACTGGCCCGTAAAGGATTTCATAGGAAGGGGGAGCAGCGGCAGGACGCGAAATCACCAAGGCATTTGCTCTGATGTCACGCCCCTCATTTGTTACATCAATGACACCAATCGCTCGATGTAAAATTTTGAATTCGCACTGCATCCCGCTCGCCACCATCAATTCATCAGGAAGCTGCCGCTTGCTCGGCTGCATTCTTAATGATGTTCTTATTCAAGTTTGAAGGAACATGGAAGGTAAAGTCCTGTATCAGGACATCCTGCACAATTTCAGTCGCGAAGCGCTCATTTACGCGCGTTCTGACTTCCTCAGTCAGCTCTTTTAGATCAGACTTCCTAAGCTGCGCAAATTCCTTGTCTGCCTTGCTGTAAATCAGGCGAAACGCCTCGTCGACAACAAAGGCATGTGGAGGAACCGCAAGCTTGGCGAGTAGTTCGCTATCAACGGTGAACACAAACTGCGCAACAATGTAACCGTGGATCTTCCCATCTTCCAAGACTGGCACGTTGATAGTTGGCGTGCTTTGGTAGTCCAATCCTTCCAGATGCGCGTTCTTTTGCAACATTGGATCGAAGTCGGTTTTATACAAAGCCGTAAAGTAGGCTGCCCCAACGGTTACCAGGCAGATCCAAACTCCGGTTACGAGAACTTTCAACATATGCTTTTACCAGCTTCCGACCAAAGATTCATAAGTACCGTCGGAATCCTGCTCTTTCATCACTTTGGAGAGGATACCTGAAACATCCCTTACAGCGTTGAGCTGCGTGGACAACAACTTTAGGTTCACAGTCAGTTTTTCCTGAAGGTCCTGAAGTCTTACGACGATCTCGCTTGGGAGGTTTTCCGGTCCAACGACTTTGCCGGCCATATCCAGATCAAGCATTGCGCGCCCCTTTAAATAGGCACTCTCTTCAAGGTCGATATCATCTTTGCCTAGCAATGCTCCGTTTTCGGCCTCAAGCAGGGCATCAACACGGTTTATACTCTTTGACAGGGCAATATAGTCCTCTGGCAGGATATAGGCATCTGTCTCTTCAGAGGACGGCTCGACATCCTGTCCAATCGGCTTTGCCGTGCTTGGAACAAGCTCTTGGTGCGCGTTGTCATGCAACTCAGACATTTATGCCTCTTCTTTTGGGAAGGTTGGGCGAATAGTGTCGGGCATCAGCATTTCTGCCAAACCGATTTTGCCCGTTTTGGCGAGCTGATTTGCCAGCTGCTCAGCCATCAGACCCTTCCACATTTTACCTGCAGTACCGCCGCCATAGGCTGTGTCCATCTCCTTTGGCAGCATGGATTTCACGAAGGTTTGTAGGACCGCGCTTTCAAGCTTTTCACCCAGATCATCTGTCTGGATGCTCTGGGTGTAGCGATTGCTGGCGGCTGTAAGACTCTCAGCGCCCTCCTGCCCTTTAGCAGAGACAACTGCGCTTACATTATCGGCGTCTGCCATAAATCTGGCAAAGCCCTTCGACGCCCATGATGGACCCGAAACCGGCAGATCGCTTGAAACGACGGCTGGAGCTCTCAGCGCCCGCGTTGCCGCGCTGACTTCAGAGGGGTCCGCTTGGTTGATAACATCCAAGACAAGATCACTGACAGGCTGAATGGCCATAAGCACTCCCATTAGTCACAAAAAGGGCAATTACAATTGAAATGACCCTAGTTTCCGAGACTTATCTGGACCTGACCTTACCGGTCGCAACGTGCAGCTCAGCTATCTCCTGAAGTTGCTTTCTTTCTTCGCTTCGATTCAAAGTCACCAGTGCTTTTCCGTGATGTTTTTCGGTCATCGAAGTTTGGCGTTTTTGATCCAGAAGCTTTTCAAGAAGCTGCTGTTTTTGCTTTTCTTTCAGAGATTTCTTACGATTGTTTGTCTCAAGCCTTCGAGAGATTGCACGGTTCATCACCTCCCGCAATGCACCCTCATGTCTGCCCCAGTGGCTAGTCAGCTCTTCTTCTTCATCGGCGCAGCGCGTGATCTCACTATCAAGAACAGCGACGTCATATTTGATCATCTGCTCTTTTTGTTCTTGAACTTTCATAATGCGCCGAAGGCGTGTAACTCGTGCTTTATCCATGGCTTTACTGCAACACCAGCCAGTCACCAAGACCGGCATAAAACAACCTCATAAGCTCTGTAATGACCTGCCAGAGAATGAAGAGCCCTCCCATCATCACAGCAGGCAAAGCGACAAAGTACACCGGCATTTGAGGCATGAGTCTGTTAGTTAAGCCAACTGTGAGGTTCACGATCACTCCGTAAACCAGAAACGGGCTCGTAATGCGCAATGCAAGCAACATTGCTCGCATGAGCTTGCTCGAAAACTGGTCTAAAGCAGCTGCAGGAACGAAATCTCCTCCAACTGGAATTGTACGATAACTTTCAGCCAGGCCGACGAAAATGTCAGCGTGCGCACCCGTGATAAACAGCATGGCAGTTGCTGTTAGTGTGATCAAGCCTGCCATCGGTGGCAATTGCTGAAACTCTTCCACGATTGGTCCGGCCATATTGTAGCTTGACGCGTTAGCCGCCGCCCCAGCCATCATTTGCAATGTGGCAAAGAATGCTCTTCCGAACGATGCAATCAAGAAACCGATCAGCAGTTCCACAACAATAATACGCAGCAGCTCATCCAACGGAGCTGCTGCTATCACAGGCTCCACAACCACCATGATCAGAGGAGAGATTGCCAATGTGGCGGAAATCGCGATGAACAATCGTACCCGTATCATCACACGCGGTGAAGAAAAGGCCGGCATCGCCATCAGGCATGCTCCAACGCGGCAAAACACCACGAAGACACTCAAAATTGCATCTGGAGCAGTTTCTAACGTCACGAAATCGATCCCAAGGCCTCAATATCAACGCCGCGCGCGACCTCCATGTGAGACAAGATCGGAAGTGCCGGGAACATACGCTCCGTGATCATCCGAACATATTGACGTGCTTCAGGAGCAACCACGACAACAAACCGGTGACCGGCTGTGATGTGCTCACGAATAGTTTCAGCACTATCTCGCGCAAATTCCTCAACCTGCTTGGGCTCCATATCGAACTCCACAACTTCACCGCTGGTATCGCGGCGCAGAGCTTGGTGGAATGCGAGATCCCAACGGTTGCCAAGACGCAGAACTTTAAGGCTTCCATCGCCAGCAATATCACCACAAATCTGCGTGGCCATACGCACTCTGACATGATCAACGATTTGCTCTGGTCTACGCACGTGTGGAGCGATCTCAGCGATTGCTTCCAGGATCAAGGAGAGATTTCGAATTGAAATACGTTCAGCGAGCAAAAGCTTCAAAACGGCTTGCAAGCCTGAGTAAGAGATATGCTGCGGGCAGATATCATCAACGAGGCGAGTGTACGCCGGGTCTAGGCGCTCCAGCAGCTTACGCATATCCTTATAAGAGAGCAGCTGTGACAAGTTATTGCGGATAACCTCAGACAGGTGCGTGAGTACCACTGAAAGGTTATCAACGGTGGTGAAGCCTTGACGTTTTACTTCATGTTCGAAAGCGTTGGGTATCCACATCGCCTTCATACCAAAAGCGGGCTCACGCGTTTCGGTGCCAGGAAGCGCTGGTAGATCACGTTTACCGCCAATCACCATCAACTCACCAACCTTGATGCTTTCAGAGGCAACAATGGTGCCATGAATCCGGAACTCGTAGCTCTTCGGCTCCAGGTTCAGGTTGTCAGTAACTTTAATTTCCGGAACGACAAAACCATATTGCTCAGCAAACTTCTTACGCATTTTGTTGATGCGGTTGCCGATTTCTGGCTTTGCAGCAAGAAGGCGCGCCGTCAGCTGTTTGCCAAGGCGCATCTCAATTTCGGGAAGTTCAAGACTGTCTTTGACGGATTCTTTTTTGACAACCTTTTCTTTCTCAACCTTCTTCAGTTCCTCACTGGCCTTAGCCTCATTCGCTTCTCTGGCCTTGATTGGAATGATGTAAGCGGAAAAACCAAGAACGCCGCCAAGCAACACAAACGGGAGGAATGGAAGTCCCGGCAGAAGTGAGAGCAAAAAGAGCAGTAACGATGCGACCGCAAGCGCACGAGGGTAGCCCGCCAACTGCCCAAGAACGGCTTGATCAGTCGACCCTCGGGTCCCACCCTTTGAAACCAGAAGACCGGCAGCTAACGACACCACCAATGCGGGGATCTGAGAAACAAGACCATCCCCAACTGAAAGTTTGGTGAATACATCTGCTGCTTCGCTCAAGTCCATATCATAACGGGTCACCCCGATGATTATACCGCCCAACACGTTTACAACTGTAATAATCAGACCGGCGACCGCATCGCCGCGCACAAACTTGGAAGCACCATCCATGGCACCGAAGAAGGAACTTTCTTCCTCAAGTTCTGCCCTTCGGCGCTGTGCTTCCTTGTCGTCGATCATTCCGGCTGACAGATCGGCATCAATCGCCATTTGTTTACCCGGAATCCCATCAAGGGTAAAACGCGCGCCAACTTCCGCAATACGGCTCGCGCCCTTGGTGATCACCAGGAAGTTAACAGTCACCAAGATGGCAAAAACGATCAGACCGATGAGGAAGTCACCGCTCATGACAAACTGAGAGAACCCGTTGATCACGTAGCCCGCAGCCAAGGGACCTTCGTGTCCGTTTGCCAAAATCAGGCGCGTCGTCGCGATATTGAGCGCCAAACGTAACATTGTGGCGATCAGCAAAATCGTAGGGAAAGAGGAAAATTCCAAAGGCCGCTGGATCCACAGCGAAACCATTAAGATCAACACAGACAATGCTACCGAGATAGCCAAGCCGAAGTCGATTATAAACGTTGGCATGGGGAGAAATAGTACAGACAGAATAAAGATAATTCCGACTGCAAATCCAATGTCACGTTTGCTGTTTGGAGCAGCAACCCCCGTCACCGTCTGAGACATTCGTACCCTTCAATTCGACATAAGCAGATTGCGCTAACTTGGCCAAAACATTGAAGAGTGAAGCTTGTGTGAGGGTGGTCTGGAGGGGACGTAAGAGAACCTATCCCCTCCTCGCTTGCATATCTGAACACCTAGGTGTCGGCTAGAAGCCGTTCTCAATGCGCCCGTAAATCAATTCGGTAAGAGAAAATATCTGAGCGCCGATAAACGGACCCGTCATAGCAATCACAATAAAGATCACCACAATCTTAGGAATGAACGTTAAAGTCATTTCCTGAATTTGTGTGAGTGCTTGAAACAAGGCAATAATCAAACCAACAAACATGGCCGCACCAACCGTCGGCCCTGTTGCTGTTATCACAGTCCAAATCGCGGTTCGAACAAGATCAAGTGCATCTGCCTCATTCATAGCAAAACGGACCCAATCTGCCCTTAAGCGGATGCTTCAGAATCAGTTTCACCTTCACCTTCAGTTTCACCTTCAGTTTCACCGTCGACTTCCGCAACCGTTTCATCAGTTGCTACAGGACGGGAGATCTCGATACCTGGTATCAAAGCGACCTTAGTACCATCTTCAAGGGTCGCAATAGAGCCGTCGGTAAGGATTTGGACCGTCTGGATTATACCCACCACCGGCTCACCCTCACCATCAGGCGATGGCACGGTTATAGTCGCGCCAATTAAGTTATTTGCCTGGTTGATGGACTGCTGCTGCAACATTGCGGCCAAGTTCGTGTTTGTTTTTGTGGCCTGCTCAACAGACGAAAACTGCGCCAACTGCCCCATGTACTCTGCAGTATCAAGTGGATCTGTGGGATCCTGACTCTTCAGAGATTCCATAAAAAGCATAAGAAACGCGTTGTAGTCCAAGTAAGCCTGTTCGCCAGCATCAGCTGCAAAAACCGGCTCATCACTTGGTGTACTCGTTGTCGATGTAACTGCTTCAACAGCCATGTTTTAATCCTTTAGTAATCGCCTACAGCACGAGCAAAGCTCATCTCAACAACTTCGGCACCTTCTCCGTCCTCATTTTCCATCAAAATCCTCATTTCGATGGAAAAGAGTTTTTTAAGGATGCGCAAGGAGTCGAAGTAACGCCTTTGGTTGATCTTGCCCTCAACCGTTTCCAGACCTTCAAGTATTTCAGAATTTTCAACGGCCTTGCGGATGGAGGCCATCATCAAAAGCGCGCGCTGCAAACTATCCGTCTCAGCCTTAGGGTCGATCAACGCACTTTGAATATAGAAATACAACTGACGAAGGGGTGTCTTGGTATCTTCAGGCTGCATGACGTATGCCTCGAGAAGAAAACTCGCGTCATTCAAAAGATTCACCGAGGTCTTCTGCTCAAAAGATAAAACAGCTCCATTGATGAAAATCTTCTCACCCGCTTTAAGGTGCAAACGCATTCGATCCCCCTTGTTTAGCTCAGGCCTTCACGGACGAGTTCATTGATCTCGATAAGGCCTTGAAAGTCTTCAGAATTCCCGGTTCTGATCAAATCAGCCTGCTTCACGCACCAAATTCCAATTGAAATCAGGTCCGCGCGCAGGCTTGCAGGCAATGAATTATCCGGGCTTCCAAGATCGTCGATCAGGATCGTCCACAAACGATGGACAGAGGTCAGTGCCTGAGCAGCTTCTCCAGAGCGGTTACCGAGCTCCTTTGCAGCTTGAAGCTGTGCAATCACAAGAGAAAACAGCTCACGTTCCTGACCTCTTCTGTCTTCAGAAGAATCTTCGATCGTTTCCGCGTATGACATTTGATACATATAGTGCCCCAAAAAGTTCTTTATAAATCAGTGAACACTTACAAGTAATTCATAATGCTTAGGTTTTTCATTTGAGCGGTAATAGCGTAAGTCGCTTCAAGCTGCGTTTGCGCCAAACTCAACTCAATCGCAGCCCGCGCTGGATCAACGTTTTCAAGATCGTTGATACGCAGGTTCAACATGTCGCTTTTCAACTCAATGTCAGTATTTGTTGATGTGATTTTTTCTGCAATTGCGCCTACTTGTGCCGCCAAGGAGATCACTTCATTCGTCGCTACATTTAAACTCTCGACCGCCTTCCCAGAAATCAAAGAGCCAGTTTCTACTGATACATCCAGTTTTCCAAACACAGCGATAATGGAAAGCCCTTTAGCTAACTCACGAAAAGCTTCATCATCTGCTGATTCAGAACCCGTCGTTGTGACACCCTCGCTGATCGTAGCTGTCATCTTCTCTTCGGTTGCCGATGACCAGGTAGGAGACCAGTCAGCACCAAAGATATCATTTAGGACTGCACTGCCTAAAAAGGTCTCCCAGTCCTGACCTGCCGGATCACCAGAAGTTGGAATAGAGGCTGTTGCCGGATCGTCAATCACGAACCCGAAGTAGGTTTGGAAAGCAGTCTCAATGGCCGCCTCTGGCCCATCTTCAAAGGCAGTCATCGGGGCTGTATCGGTGTTAATGCCCCCAAAGAGATAAACCCCTCCAACACCGGTATTAAGCGAACTTACGAGTTTTCCAATCTCAGTGTAAGCCAGATCAGAAGCCGTTTCGAGGAACCCTGTGTCTTGCTCTAGCGCCAAAAGGTTTGCAGTAAACTCTGAACCACTGGTCTGAATATCATTCAAAGATAGGGTCATGACTTCCATTCTTGCGACCAAAGCACTGTTGGCATCAAGCTGGCTCTGCAGCATATCCCATTCAACATGAAATGATGTTGCAAGGCCGGCCTGTGCACCCATTGCCAGCCCATAGTCAGCAACTTTTTCAGAGATACTCTCGATCGCGGCTTTATCAACGTTCGCCCGGTGTTGGATCAAGTAGTTACTTAAGCTCAGTGAGCTAGATAAGGTAGAAACTGAATACACCATAATTAGCTCACTGCTCCCAGAAGATCTTTAAACATATTATCAATTGTCGACATCAACCTGGCGGAAGCAGAGTAGGACGTTTCAATCGTCAACAAGCGCTGCATCTCTAGATCCAGATTGACACCTGTACTATTTGAAAGCATCTGCGCGTTTGATTGGAATGCAGTTGCATCCATCATTGCACTCTCTGTCGCGACCGTACGCTCAGCACTAAACCAACTCACACGATTGGTCGCAAATTCCAACAGCGTCGAACTTGTATTCAGGCCTGTCCCTGGGCCAAATGTGTAAACATCATTGAGCTGATCGACATACTCGTTAAGTAGTCCAGAATAACCACCATTACCGTCGACATTCCATACGAACGATGCGCCATTGATCCCACCATCGCGAAGCAACATAACATCGCCGCCTTGAGCTGGGTCCACTGCACTATTGACTTGCAACCGGCTGATAAGATCACCAGCGCCTGCAACAATTGTGAAGACACCGTCAGCAGACGCTGTACCAGGGGCAGGTTCATGCTCCTGGAATACATCAACCAGAGCCTTAGCGACCTCATCAAGCTGGGTCTGCATTGTGACGAGCGTTTCATCGCGCATCTTGGCATATCCAGCAATCGCGCCCCCAGAGATGGGCGCAGACGCATCAGGACCAGCAACAGCTATCCCATCAACGAGTATATTATTACCAAGCTCACCGGAGGATAGGGACAAAGAACTAGTAAATGTCACTTCACGCGCGCTCTTCTCAAAGAGAGTCACACCACTATCTGTGTAAATGGCAATACCGTTATTGTCCTGATGAAGAACATCAATGCCGATCTCTTCGGAGAGGACCTTCAACATCTCATCGCGCTCATCTAAGAGACCGTTGACATCCACCCCACTCGCGGTACCAGTTACGATCTTATCGTTCAGCATTTCAAGATCCGACAGGATCACATTGATATTATCGACAGCTCGTGCCATCGCGGCATCAGCTTCCATGCGTGCATTGATCAATTCCGATGAGGACTGTTTCAGATCACCAACAAGCCCATTGGCCGCATTCACAACCGACTGCCCAAGAACCTGGTTCGACGGATCATTGCCGAACGCCACCAACACCTCGCTGAGTGTACCGATCGCCGATGCGGTACTGGTCCCATAAGGCTCTACACCAGACGGGTTAAGTTGATCGAGCATTGTTGCGTAGGAACCCGACGCAACGGCCATACTGCCACTATTCAAAGTGGCAGTAAACGCAGCTTGATCAACCATCCGCGACGCATGAGAAACGTAAACGACGGATCCGTTACTACTCACAACCGACTGCACATTCGCCTCAAGGCGCGAGTAGCTTGGGTTGCTGACGTTTGCAACATTTCTCGATGCAATCGCCATCTCAGCAGAACGCGCTGCGATGGACGATTGCGCGGTGAGCATTGCGGAAGTAAGTGACATACTGCGCGCCCTTAGCGTAAGTTATTCAATTCTTGAAGCAATTCGGAACTCGCGTTAAACACCTTAGTGTTCGCGCTGTAGGCACGCTGCGCCTGAACCATTTCCGTCAGCTCTGTTGCAAGATCAACGTTCGAACCTTCAATTGCACCTGAATACAATTCGCCGAACGTGTTATCACCCGGGTAACCCACCGCAGGATCACCAGACGCATCGGTCGCGGCATAAATATTACCACTCTTCGCCTGCAAGCCATCTGGGTTTGCAAAGCTTGCTATCTGAATTTGCTCAAGAAGCATTTCGCTACCGCTACCGTAGATACCGAAAATACGACCATCTGCCTCAACGCGAATATTCTCAATTGTCGATGGCCCAAAACCGTTCACATCAACAACATTCACGCCATGCTTCTCGCCGGCAGTGACGGTCGCAGAAAGATCAAGCGTTACAGTTCCACCGTTTGGAACGTCAAATTCATAATCGGTCAAAGATGCAGGGTCGAGATTACCATTACCCTCGAAGGTGAGCGTAAAACCAGGGGCTGGGTAACCAGGGATACTGATATCATTGCCCCCCGAATCCACTGCCTGCACTAGCCACTCGGAGGAGTCCACCGTACCGCCCGTTACTGTTTCAGCTACCTTAGTGAAGGCAATATCAATAACAATTTCATTGCCATTCTGGTCGTAGGTAGTCACCGACGTCCTATAATCTTCATTTGGTGCACCTGGAGGAACAGAAGTTGTTACTGGAGTACTTGAAGCCAGGTTTACACCCAACTCGCCTTGACTACTCTGCTCCCAAATTGGCGTATTGAGATCCACCACAACAGGAGAACCATTTGCGGACAGAAGGGTATAACCGCCAGAGTTTACCATCTGACCGTTCTTATCTAGAACGAAGTCGCCTGCGCGCGTGTAGTAGGTACCGCCATCAGGTGCGGCCACCTGGAAGAAGCCATTACCGTTAATGGCTAGGTGCGTTCCTTGTCCTGTAAAGTTAAAGGCGCCTTGCTGGCGTACAGTCTGAACAACACTGGTTTGCACGATACCAGATTCCATACTGGTCGCACCAACCATGGATGAGAACGCTGTCTTGTAGCCCTTGTAGCCTATGGTATTTGCGTTCGAGACGTTATCCGCCACAGTTGACAGCTTGTTCGACTGCGCATTCATACCAGATACGCTCGTATTCATAATTCCATAGAGACCCATAGTCTACTCCTAGCCATATCGAATGCAAAACTATTGATACTAGTAAAGCTTGTTAATCTTGTCTGAGCCTGACCCAAAACCCGTTGAATTATTTACAAAATTTTAATGAATTCTGCGTCCATCTACCATAACCGGATGCAACGATATTCTTTATCACGCGGCAGACATAACGCTTTTGGGCAGGGTTATTATTGGGACCGGCATGGTACCTGGCAACAGCCATGGTCCAGCTCTTCTCACGCTGTTTTAACTCTGAAAGGAATCGCGCTGCGTATTTGACGTTTTGCGCAGGATCCAGCATAGCTTTCAGCCCAGAGAACTTATCGAGGTGATAGTGGATGTTGATTTGCATACATCCCACATCAATGAGTTTTACACCTCTGTTTCGCGACCTTTTTATTGCTGCGAGCGCTTCTGACGCTGTGTCTGCAAAGTACGCCTTCCCTTCAATATTTAAAGCATAGGGATGTAGCGAATTCTTGCGCCCGGTTTCGGTCAAGCCCACCGCATAAAGTATACCAAGCGGCACGTTATATGTTCGTGCCGCTTTTTGCATCTGACGCTCACACAGCCGAATTGCGGTCTTGTTACTTCCTGCGTAGGCGTAAACTGACGTAAGGCTACAAATAAATACCGCTGCGAAGATCTTGAGTATCCGATTCATTTTGCGCTGCTCCGGAATATTCTGCATCTGCCTGATCTTCCCAGCTGTGCTGCGCAGTCTCCTCGCCGCTTTCACCTTCAGCATTGGCACCTCGGCCAAAACGCTCCTGATTTTGGCCTGGTTGGCGCATTTGATCCGACATTTCCTCTTTGAAACTGATCGTAATGTTCTGCGTTTCAGTGCGATAACCCGCATCCTGCAGCACGCGCGCCAACGCTTGCCGGTCGCCCTTAAGCATATCAGCAGCTTCCGGCGTACTCGTAGTGAGAGTAATTTCCAGTTCACCGCCGCGCATTTGAATGTTTGCACGCACCATGCCCATATTGTCTGGGCGCAATTGAATTTGAAGAGACTTCATTGGTTTAGCAGGTTGCTGCTCGCCCATTTGCAATGCCAGTTCCTGAGCAGCTTTGGCTGCTGAAGGCATCTGCTTTGCAAGAACACTGGCCACTTGTTGCGCCGGTCGGCCTATTTCAGCGGGGGCCAGATGCGTTTCCACACTTACGACTTTAACTTCTCCGCCCACAGCAGGTGTACTCGATTGTGACGCACTCTTAGTGTGAAGCAGGTCGCCAGCTGGTGGCTTTACACCAACGCTCTCCCCTTCACCCTTGGGGAAGTTAATTGCTCGGCTACCCTCAAGCTTAGGTTCAAGCTGAGCCACCTTTAAGCTATCGCCTTTAACAGTTGAACTGTTAGCTAAGCCTTGCGTATTTTTGGAGGATACCGGCTTTGGCTCACCTTCACCCATCACAGAACTAAGCTGATTTACGCTCAAAGAGTTCAAGACCTGCGCCATTGTTCCGCCGCGCCCAGAAGCAGTTCCTGCCATGTTAGCAAGATCAGTGAGCAAACCAAGTTGCATTTTCATGGCTTGGTCAGATGTCTTCGTTCCCGCCAATAAACGATCGCCGTTCGCGCCATCATTGCCTAGGACTTCGCCCTGAGCCTCATTCACAACTGATGCGTTCAACAGATGCTTTAACGTGTGACCTGTCTCCTGCGCACCTTTGCCAGATTGCTTGTGACGCAATTCGGAGCTCTCAGAGGACTCCTCATCCGCCCTGCTCTTGCGCTGCGGCGCAGTTTTTTGCTCTTGAACCCGGTTAATGACCTTATCAAAGCCACCGTCACGAGACGCTTCTTCCGTACTACCCGTGTCTTTACGGGTACCTGCTGCATTTTTAACCTGCGCACCGGAATCAGTATTTGGAGGGGTGGTGTTCATCAAAACTCAGCCTCTTTCAACGCTTTGTCTGCATCATTAAGCGCATCCTCAAAAGGTTCTAAAACCTTTTCATTATGCAGCTTTTTATTCAACCCAATTTGCGGCACATAAGGTACAAATTCGGAGGCCGCTGGTGTTTCGGGTTGTGGCCATTCGCGAATTGAATTTGCCATCGCAATAGCAGCCGTTTGAATTAATTGAACGTCCGGCTCAAGATCAGATACCTTCACTTCAACCAGACCAGAAATTGCATCCTTCCAATCTTCGCTAGAGGCCTTGGCAGCCGACAAGTAAAGCTCTGCTTCGTTTGTTTGCTGCTCATTTTTTGCCTCTAGCTCTAGAAAGGCAGTACTGCCCCTGATTGCGAAGGCTGTGTTCCCACTCACCAACGCCGCCCGGGCCAGACGGAGCAACAAAATGTGTTGCGATTCTTCATCAAACTCGGAAACCAGCTGGAACACACGCTCCCACTCGTTCTCTTTTTTTAAATACTCAGCACCGCTAATCACATTTGCAACTGTGTCACGGAACTCAGAGGCGAAGACCGACCCACTATATTGAAAGAGATAACGACGCGCCAAACGCTCAAACTTCTGGGTATCGCCCAGTTTTGCAACCATTGGCGCTTGCCTGCGCAGCGCGCTTTCTTCTACCAGCGTGCCAGGCATCATCAGTCGTGCAACATCAAAGTAGCGCTGTGCAGCAGCTGGATCTTCGTTTGACGTCAAAATCGCTTGCGCCAGCGCCACCTGTCCTGCAACGGCAACAGGAAGCGTCAAAGGATCGACCCTTGCTAATAGACGCAAAGCCAACTTTCGGTTGCCCTGTGAGTAGGCCATTGCACCTGCAAACAGGTTCGGGTCACCACTGAACACTACACCTTGAACGGCGAGCTCCTGAAAGACCGAACCTGACCCGCCACTGAGCATAAATGAAACAGCAGCACGTGCGTGCTTTTCCTGTTTCCACACTTCCCGGTCAAGCCGCAAAAACCTGCGACCGATTACGATCAAGGAGGGCTGCAAGAGATTGTAGGCTTCAAGATTACCTTTGATGATCTCGTCCTGCAGGATCTGCAATTCCAGCACCATCAAATCCGGATCAGCCGTGGACACCATTTGCGCATACGCTGGTTGGTTACTTGCTGGCAAAGACGTCATAGCAGTTGCCAGAGCAAGCGAAAGCGCGGCTGATTTCAGGAAGGACTTTCCTGGAGTTTGTTTAATCGGCCCTGGCATTAGGCCTGCCCTTTCAAGAGCATTATTTCAATGCGCCTGTTTTGAGGTGCAAACGGCTCTTCAACGTCTTTCAGGCGTCGATCCGCATAACCTTCAATACCCACGATCCGCTCTTCATCCAAACCGCCACGAACAAGCATGAAATAAGCCATGTGAGCACGTGCCGTTGACAGTCTCCAGTTATCATTACGCTTGGATTTAAATGGCCGTGCATCGGTGTGTCCTCGAATAACGATCTCTCCGTTTTCTTCGCCCAACACCTTCGCAATCTGCTCCATTGCTTTGACAACGTCAGGGTGAGGTTCAGATGAACCAACTGCGAACATTCCAAAGTCATCATTATCCATGATACGGATCAGAACACCGTCCTGCGAATGAGTGAATTCGATGCTTGCGCCGGTTTTCATGCCTTCAAGCGCCGCGCCCACTGAGTTCGCCAGTGAAACAAGCTGCTTGTCACCGTCCTTGTCTTCGTCGTCTCCAGAGGCAGCCTTCTCAACCGTTTCGTGAGGCTTAGAGGCCGGTACAACAGGCACCTCTGTAGCTTCGTTCTGTGTCACACCCAGCTCTTCAATAACCGGTTCTGACTGAACTTCACTTATCTTCATGACTGCGCTATTGCTGATTTCTTCGGCATCTTCGATCAAGGTCGGAGCCGGGTCTACCTCTGGCGCTTTAGCCGTGTCAGGCTTATTAACTTGCGCAAACACAAGGCGGGTCATCACATCATCATCGCCCACAGCTTCTGCCTGTGTTTTCGCAAGCTGCTTCAGGATTTCGCCTTCCACCAACTTATCGCCGTCACCGTCGGGCGCAGCTCCAACAACAATCACAGAGTTGTCACCTGAGACGTCCCCGGCGATTGATGGCAGTACCTTGCCACCACGTGCCAACTCAGATGCTTGCTCGAGAAGTTCAATTTGCTCAGCAGTGAGTTCATTTGCAGAAATACCCTCTTCCTTTTCATTCAGGATTGGTATTTGCGCAAGCAGTGGCGCATTGCCAGGAAACTCATCCTTCTGCCAACCAGATGGGTCGAACGGATCTCTAAAACTCGTGCCGTCAGCAAGGCCTTGACCATCCGGGTCACGGTTAGGAAGTGCAAACAAAACCGGCGTTTTTGCCATCTTCAGCGAGCCCGCACCGCCTGTACCTGGCGACCCATCGGTCTCCACAGTCGCCTCAGCCTCAGCAGCCAATGCTGCAAGGATCGCATAAGGGTTATCGTGAAGCTGGCTTTCCGTGTAGCGCGCCGTACGTTCGTAATCGCGATTGATCACACGCGTTGGCTTGGCACCGCCTTCTTCAGCGTCAGCGCCCTCGAACGTTGAGTTTTCGCCTGTTTCACGCTCAGATACTGGCTCCGGCTTATCTACACCGCCACCAGCACTTGGCCCATTCTTCTCGGTTCCGCCAGCACCCAACGGCTTACCGTGGCGCACACCCTCATCATTATTCATGGGAGCGGACATTTCCTCCGGATCGCGAAGACCTTTGGGGCTCGATGTGGAGTCCACTAGCTTGATCGGATTGAAATAGCTTGCGATGCCGCGCTGAGAGGCTTCATCAGATGCATTAACCAACCACATAAGCAGGAAGAATGCCATCATTGCGGTTGCAAAATCAGCGTAAGCGATTTTCCAAACACCAGATTTTGGCGTTATATCTATAACTTCATTACGCCTGCGAACGATGATCAGTTCTTGTGGTTCAACCGCCATGGCTACTACTCTCCCAGCGTATTACGAAGCTCGTCACACCATTCGGTCAAACCAGTTGAAAGCGTCATATCAGATACTTTCAACTCTAAATCGGCGCTGGAGTTTTCAGAAAATGTGATGGTATTTGCCAGATCTCCGGCTTTTTCGCCGAATAGATCAAACAGATATTGAGGACCAGATACTTTAATGATTGCCTCGGAACTTTCGGAGAGCTGGCGCCTGAGCACCTGCACCAAAGATCCAACCGCACGTTCACGCGCATTTTCCTCTATAAAGGGCACAAGGGTCTGTGAGACCGTTTTTGACAGTGTTTCTTCGATCTCTACCAGTGACTGCTGAAAAGCTTGCTTCAGCCGCTCACCCTCGCCCTCTTTAAAAGCTTTCTCACGCGCGGCAAGCTCAACTTCAAGCTCCTCGCGCATTTTCTTGATGCGTTCATCAGCGCCCGCTTTGGCAGCTTCTTCACCCTCAGAAAAACCATTTTCATAGGCTTCGAACACGCGGTTGACCCAGTCACCACCTTCCCCGTAGCCTTTCGGCAACATGGAAATGACTTCCTGCATATCTTGCAGGTCTTTTGTGGTGACACCGGTGTCCTGCGTAAAGTCCGCTAAACAGTCATTGATGCCGCGCGTCATACGGCACGCTCCTGATCATACATCCACTGCTTCAGAATGATCGCTGTCTGCATATCATCCATCTCGACCGCACGCTCCAGCTTACGCAGGTTGTCACGGTTGACCACAGTGGTGTCTACACTTTCACCGGCGTAGCCTTCGCCGTTGGTAAAGTCAGGCAACTGACCGTTTTCGCCCTCAAACTCACCATCGCGAACTCCCGCGAGGTTAGAGTTCGCACCAGCGACCAGACCACCTTCAACACTTTCAGATTTAGGGATAAGGAAGGCCACTGCTGGGCGCAGACCAAACCAGATTATCATCAAGGTCACAATGAGAATTGCGGATGCGTTGACCACAGCACCCATATTGCGCATCAGGACATCCTGCCATGTGCGCTCCGGAATTGCAGCAAGTTGATCACCTGCGAGCATGAAGTTCACAGCAGACACCGAAACCTTATCGCCACGCGCAAGATCAAGCCCTGCCGCTGTTGCGATAATTTCTTCGATCTGTTCAACTTTTTCGGTCAAATCGACTTCCGCACCCTGAATAACCGCATCGCCTTTTTGCCCTTGGGCACGGCGCGCCATCTCTTCGAGAAGACGGTCACGATTAACCAACACGGCTACGCTCATGCGCTCAATGCGGTAATCGTCAAAAATCGTTTCAACCGTACGAGAAGAGATCTCATAGTTGGTCAACTCTTCGCGGCGCTCGTTTTCCTCAGAGGACCGTTCGCCAGATTGAGAAGACACAGCCTCTTCGGGCAGGTTTTGCTCAACTGTAGTTGGGTTTTCCAAGCTCGCGTTTTGGGAGCTTCCATTTTCGCGCACAACACGGAAAGAACGCTCAACCCGCGTCTCAGGATCATAAGAGGTTTCAGAAACGCGCTGATTATCTGTGTTTACGGCAGCAGAGACACTGACTTCGAAGTTGTTTACACCAAGATAAGGCGCCAGCGCTTGACGGATCGCGCTTTCCTTGCGGTTTGCCAGATCAGCCTCAAGCATCGCCTTGCGCCCTGTTGAGGCACTTTGCGCGTCCTCACCAGCGGCAAGAAGCTGACCTTCCGTATCCAAAACAGTAACCGCATCAGCTGTCAGCCCTGGTACGGCAGCAGCTACCAAATAGCGGATCGACTGGGCAACTGAAGTTGTTTGAACGCCCTCAGTGCGAATAAGAACAGATGCGGTTGGCTTCTGATTTTCGCGGCGAAACGTTGCTTTTTCAGGGAGAACCAGATGTACGCGCGCAGCCTTAACGCCTTGCATACTTTGAATGGAGCGGGCGACCTCCCCTTCCAGCGCGCGAATCTTTGTTACGCTTTGCATGAAAGAGGTAAGACCAAGTGAACCCATCTCGTCAAACAGCTCATAACCGGCTCCTGAACCGCGCGGCAGGCCTTTTTCAGCCAATAGCATACGCGCACGCGCTGTAGCTCCAATATTGACAGAAATCGCCGTTCCATCAGCACTTACATCAAAGGGGACACCACTGGCCTGAAGCGCCATGCCGATTTGGGTAACATCGTCCCTTTCCAGGTTGGCATAAAGCACTTCCTGATCTGGGCGGGATAACATATATGCTGCTGCGCCAATGGCAACAAACGTAAACATTGCTATAAACCCAAGCACTATCAGGCGCTTTGCGCCCAACTCTGCTAGATTGCTATAGATTTTTTCGGCGTTTTCACGAGCTGCCATTGCGACCTCTGCAGGTGTATCAATGGCGCTACCTTCGCTTTTCAACCTTGCGCGAACGTGATCTACGTCGCTCTCAGGCGGAAATCCACGGTTTCCAGAGGAAAGCTAGAGCAATTAAACGTAGGCTTCTGCGTAGGTAATCCGCTGAATGCTTGGCAAACCAAAGCTGGCAAGGCCGCAATTACGTGCTTTCAGGCCGCGACTGGCACGCTCCGCTGTTGCATTAACGGAGACAATTGCTGGGGCACAACGCTCTACAGGGCATGACTGGGCCTGTTGATCAACAAAGCCCTTTTGCGCAAGCGCGATAACCGAATTCCAAAACGCCTCCTCACCGCGCACAGCAAGTGTCAGACCTTCGGAGATTTTTGCTGATGAAAGCGCACAGGACAGCAAGTCCACTGTGCCATTTTTCTCATCTACAGAATTATTCAACTGGTTACACAACATTACGCACCGCACTCATCATCATAGTTACACGCGAAACACACTCAACGTACAGTTTCCAGTATTTTTATATTTAATCGAACTTGCCTAAACCTGACTTAATACAATTTTATCTAAAAGTTTATTCGCCATAAGCAAAAAGCCCCAGCACAAGGCCGGGGCTTCTTAAACTCAGGGTTCTCAGGAGTTGTTACCGAATTAACGGAACAGGCTGAGAATGTTTTCGGAGCCAGCGTTGGCGATGGACAGAGCCTGAATGCCGAGCTGTTCCTGGGTCTGAAGAGCTTTCAAACGTGTGGATTCTGCATTCATGTCTGCATCAACGAGCTGACCAACACCACGATCAATCGCATCTGTCAGGTTTTTCACAAACTCCATCTGCATATCAACACGTGCCTTGGCAGAACCAAGGTCGGTTGCAGCATCTGTCAAGGACTGCAACTGGCCATCAACGGCGTGGATCACAGCCTGGAGAACTTTCTTGTCTGACCCAGAGGTACCAAGCCCGCTGATGTCAAAATCAAGAACACTGTTCCCACCAAGACTATTAAATGCGTCCTCCATCTCCTGACCCAAAACTGTATTGGCACCAGTTGCAAAAAACAACGCCTTCGCATCGGTCGCATTAAAGGTGGTTGCCGCAGTACCCGTCAGAGTATTGTAGTGATCAATAATTGCTTGTTTGTAAAGCTCAGCCTCCAGACCATGCACTTCGGTACCTGTCACGATCGTGAGTGTATCCATATCACCAGCAGTAACGATAGCAATCTTGGCAACATCAAACCCAGCGCCCATCAGATCCTGAGAGAGGATACCATTGTCAGTTGTACCATTTGTATCAACAAGCACGATGGAGGAGGTGTCAACGGAAATGGTCTCGATGGTGACATTGCCGTTTGCATCACGGGTAAAGGAACCGGTGATTTCCTTGTTCAGGTTGTCGGCAACCATGTCCTGCTGCAGCCAGTTCTGACCAGAAAAGCTTGCTGAAGAGGCGATGGTTTTCAACTGATCCTGAAACTGGGTCAGTGCGGACTGGATCTTACCTTTGTCAACCGTATCATCGGTTGCTGTGGTCATGTTGCTGACCATGTCTTTCATTTGCTCAACAGCGTTATCCATTGCTGTAAAAGCAACGTCAACGGTTGCTGCACCCAGACCAATAGCATCCTGCACAGCGGAAAGTGCCGCATTGTCAGAACGCATGGTTGTTGCGATGGACCAGTATGCAGCATTGTCAGATGCATCAGCTACACGCATACCAGTGGAAATGCGGTTCTGAGTTTCTGCCATGCTGTCACTGATGCCACGCAGAGTGGTCAACGCAACCATTGCGGAGGTGTTTGTTAAAAGAGAAGACATATTATGTGCCCCTAAAATACTTAAAAAACTGGGACATTCCGGTTCTAAATGCCGGCGCTACAGAATTGCATCATACACTTTGGAAAACCAAAGTCTGTAACATGAAAAAAATTGATGCATAAGCCTTGTGTGAAGCTGACTATTATCTAAGTATCCCCCTCATCCCTCAGCCATACATAACTACCGATACGGCACTTAATCCAAGCACTTAACCAAATGCAGTCACTACGCGATCATCACCAAACGCAAAAGCCCCGGCAACTAGGCCGGGGCTTCTTAGTCTCAGGGTTCTCAGGAGTTGTTACCGAATTAACGGAACAGGCTGAGAATGTTTTCGGAGCCAGCGTTGGCGATGGACAGAGCCTGAATGCCGAGCTGTTCCTGGGTCTGAAGAGCTTTCAAACGTGTGGATTCTGCATTCATGTCTGCATCAACGAGCTGACCAACACCGCGATCAATCGCATCTGTCAGGTTCTTGACGAACTCCATCTGCATATCAACACGCGCCTTGGCAGAACCAAGATCGGTAGCCGCATCAGTCAAGGACTGCAACTGACCATCAACGGCACCAATTACGGCCTGAAGAACAACTTTGTCCCCCGCAGACGTACCAAGACCACCGATATCAAAATCAAGCACATTGGTACCACCAAGGTCACCCAATGCATCAACCATAGCGTCACCAAGAGCGGTGTTTGTAGCACCACCAACAGCAGTAACAAACAACAACTCTGCGTCATCACGGTCAAAAGTGGTCTTAGCAGTGCCGGTCAACGTATTGTAATGGTTGACAATCGCGAGACGATAAGCTTCCGCCTGGACACCATGCTCTTGACCTGTCGTCACGATGGTAAGCGTGGAGATGTCGCCAGCAGTACCCATAGCAATGTCGGCAAGACTAACAGCAGTGCCCATCAGATTCTGAGAGAGGATACCTTCGTCAGTTGTACCGTTTGTATCAACAAGCACAATCGAAGATGTGTCAACGGAAATGGTCTCAATGGTGACATTGCCGTTTGCATCACGGGTAAAGGAGCCAGTGATTTCCTTGTTCAGGTTGTCGGCAACCATGTCCTGCTGCAGCCAGTTCTGACCAGAAAAGCTTGCTGAAGAAGCGATGGTTTTCAACTGATCCTGGAACTGGGTCAGTGCGGACTGGATCTTGGTTTTGTCAACCGTATCATCGGTTGCTGTGGTCATGTTGCTGACCATGTCTTTCATTTGCTCAACAGCGTTATCCATTGCTGTAAAAGCAACATCAACGGTTGCTGCACCCAGACCAATCGCATCCTGCACAGCGGAAAGTGCCGCATTGTCAGAACGCATGGTTGTTGCGATGGACCAGTACGCAGCATTGTCAGATGCATCAGCTACGCGCATACCAGTGGAAATGCGGTTCTGAGTTTCTGCCATGCTGTCACTGATGCCGCGCAGAGTGGTCAACGCAACCATTGCGGAGGTATTTGTTAAAAGAGAAGACATATTATACGTCCCTAAATTTGAATAACTGGGACATTCCGGATCTAAATGCCGGTGCTACAGAATTGCATCATGCACTTTGGAAGCCCAAAGTCTGTAACGATCTTTAGCCTCGTACATTAAGCTTACGCAAAGCTGGATAGAGAGCAAAAATAAAAAAAAGGCCTCGAAACGAGGCCTTATAGTTAATTTTAAGTAAATGATCGTATTAGCCCGCCCGTTAATAAGTACCAGCCGTCAATCAAGACGAAGAACAGCACTTTAAAGGGTAGAGAGATGACAGTGGGTGGCAACATCATCATGCCCATGGACATTGTTAGTGTTGCGACGATCATATCAATGACAACAAAGGGTAAGGCGATCAAAAAGCCAATCTCAAACCCGCGCCTTAGCTCTGAAATCATGAAGGCTGGGATGAGCACTCGCAGGTCCAGCTCCTCAAGCGGCGCGTTTTGTTCATAATTGAATGAACTCACTGCCAAATCGTCAAAAAGAACCAGATCTTTTTCACGAACATTGTCGAGCATGAACTGCCTGAAGGGCTTGGTGATTTCTGTGTAGGCCGCATTCTCTGAAATCTCTTCCTTGATCAAAGGCTGCAAACCATTCTTCCAGGCTGCGTCGAATGTGGGCGCCATCACATAAAACGTCATAAAGAGAGCAAGTGAGATGAGGATGATGTTGGCAGGTGTCGTTTGCAGACCGATGCCAGAACGCAAGAAGGACAGAGCGACCACAAAACGGGTGAAGCTGGTGACCATGATCAAGATGCCTGGTGCCAACGAGAGCACTGTCAGGATCATGACATATTGGATGATGCGCCCACTTGCAGAAGCCTCGCCTGCCGGAAGCAAGTCGCCTAGGTTAAGCTCCTGTGCCTGGGCTGGCATTACCCAGAAAAACGCAAATACGCTCAAAAAACCCGTAAAAAACGCAAGGCAACGCATTACTGAATAACCACAGATTCAAGGACCAGTTCTTTAACGAAATTTCCGCCGCGCATCTTTGCTCGCTCGTTCAAATCATCTCTTAAGCGCAGAAGTCCGCGGGTTCCTTCAAGCTGACGCGGCCCAAGTGTGCGTGCATACAGCAGAAGATCCTGTTCAACCTGCTTTACCAGCAAAGAATGGTCCTGCTCCTCGATACCGCGCTGCATCAAAACCACAGAGGCTTCAATACGGATCCAGTTTTTGGAGGAGGACAACAGGTTTGTCACAATCGGTTTTAATGAGACAATCTGACTGCTCTCGGTATATTCAGGATTAATGAGCGCACCGCTGCTGGCCTTTTGCTCATCCAGATACTTGCTATGTACTTGATCAACAAGCGCTGATCCCATTGCCATGCCGCCAAGACCGGCGCATGTTGTTACGATCGCTGCAGCAATTACGATACCCGCCCAAGCATTATCGGAGGACGGCAACTGTGGTTTAAGAGCCATTTTTGCCTCCCCCTAAAGCGGACTAATTACATCCAAAATCTGCTGACCAATACTAGGTTGCTGCACTTCCGTCACACGACCGCGCCCCCCATAAGAAACGCGAGCCTCAGCGATTTTGTCATACTCAATGGTATTGCGACCGGTGATATCTTCAGGACGCACAATGCCAGCAACAGAAAGCACACGAACCTCGAAGTTCACACGGACCTCTTGCTGACCAGAAATGATAAGGTTTCCGTTACCCAGCACTTTGGTAACAACAGCAGCAATAGAGAGTTCAATCTCCTCACTACGGTCAATTGCACCCTCACCTTTACTGCTTGAAGCCCCTGTACCCGACAGGCTGGCACTTGCATCGCCAGAACTTGTCCCGCCCCAGGCAAATGCGCCTGTGACGCCGGTGGAACTGGAGGCGTCGCGCGAGCGTTCGCTAGAATTATCAAGCTTCGCCTTATCGTCAATCTTGATGGCAACAGTCAGAACATCCCCCACAGACTTCGCTCTAGGGTCCCTGAAAAAGTCCTGCTCACCATCGGCCCATAGACCATGATAGGCGCGTTTATTTTTCGCATCTGACTTTGCTAAAGTGTTTGGCAAGCTCGCAACATTGGGCTGCAGCCCCTGCCCCAACGGCGTGAGTTCAGGTTCCTGACCGACATTTTTCATAGCACTACAGCCAGAGAGCAAAACGGCGGTGAGTATACAAACCAAGGTACGCTTCACTGCGACACTCCTAAATTTTGTTGTGCGGCCTTTCGAGCTGTGAACTCTGCCATCAAGTCCGTGAGATAAGCTGCACGCTCTGAAGACAGTTCAGCCAATACCGAGCTCGCTTTGCGCGCTTTCATCTGCAACAGAATGGAAATCGCGGTTTCATCATCGAGTGACGTCAGCTGCAACGCCGCCGCGTCCGGGCGCATATTCGCATAAATTTCAACGACATGACCTTCGGCGCGTTGCAATATCTCATCACGGCGCTTCACCCAGCTGCGTAATTCGGCAACCTTGGCATCAAGCACTGCGATTTTCGCTTTCATCTGATGTTCAACATCGAAAAGCGCTCGCATCTGCCATGCAATTCGTGCGTCGGCTGATTGGTCTGCTATAGCTTCACAATAGTTCTTGGCGAGCTCAATCGCAGCCTCTAGGTCATCGACCTCATCGCTGTTACTTTGCGCCTGCACATTTGCAACAGAAATGCACAACCCAAGAGACACCGCGGCACACTTAAGGGGAAGAATTTTCTTCTTAGAGAGCTTTAGGAGAGGCATTACAACTCAGTTCCGATAGGTTTAGCGGTACATTGAAGCCACAAGCTTGCCTGTGGCTTATCCAATTGCCATGTGGCTCTATTTGACCACCAGAGCAGCCTGAAGAGCCCCTGCCTGCTTAATCGCCTGAAGAATTGCGATTATACCACTTGGCTTCAGGCCAATACGATTGAGCCCCCTCACCAAGGTCTGCAGATCCGTGCCACCAATAAGCTGCAACTGACCATCTTCTTGCTGAACTTCAATGTCAGTGCGAGGCACAACCACGGTTTCACCCTGAGTGGAAAACGGAGATGGCTGCGAAACCTCAGGTCGCTCAGACACCCGTACTGTTAGGTTTCCATGCGTCACCGCGACCGTTGAAATGCGAACATTCTGGCCAATGACCACTGTGCCTGTTCTTTCATCAACCACCACGCGAGCGGGTGTATCAGGCTGGACCATCAGGCCTTCAATCTGAGAAACGAAGCGAACAGAGCTAATACCTGCGGGACGCTGAACCTGCACAGAGCGGTAGTCCAGCTCGCTTGCCAGCTTCATACCGTACCTGTTTAATGAAAACGCATTGATTGCATCAGTCACTCTGACAGCGGTCTTAAAGTCTGGGTTTTTCAACTCGAGAACCAGCTGCGGCATTGAGCTGAAGTAGTCAGGCAGTGTCTTCTCGATTAACGCACCATTTGGCACATAACCAGCAGTTGGAACGCCTTGCGTCAGACTGGATGCATCACCTTCTGCCAAAAAGCCAGAGATAGATATAGAGCCCTGACCGACTGCATACACATTCCCATCAGCCCCCATCAAAGGCGTCACCAGAAGGGTACCACCTTGCAAGGATTTTGCATCCCCAAGTGAGCCGACCGACACATCGATCCGGGCGCCATTCCCAATGAAGGGCGGGAGTTCGGCCGTTACAACAACAGCTGCAACGTTGCGCGCATTCAAGCTAGCTTCTCTAACGTTCACCCCCATGCGCTCCAGCATCGATTGCAAAGATTGCTCGGTGAACGGTGAATTACGCATGGTATCACCCGACCCATTCAGGCCGATCACAATACCATAGCCAACCAACTGATTTGAGCGCATGCCACGCAAGTCAGCGATATCTTTGATGCGAACGAGTGCAGAAGCGCTTTCGACGACCATAAACAAGGCAAAACAAGCAAAGCAGAAAGCTCTGAGAGAACGACCTACAAGACGCACGATATTATTCTCCTTCAGCCAGCAAGGAACCATCTTCCTGCACCTTGCCTAAAACACTTAAGCCTGTATCGGGATTACGCACCCTGATATTCGTTCCGATTGACCCAGATTCCTGCGCCTCAACGATGGCGCGAATTTCCAGCCCGTTTTCTTTAAAGACCAACAAGACCGAAGAACCACGCTTGACGACAACTGGCTCCTGCACCGCATTGTTGGGAATAGGTTTTCCTGGAAAAAGGGTGCGGCGCGCTTCCAGGCCCACAACATTTTCCATGCGATGAACGACCGAAAGCTGAGCGACTGATTTAGCGTAGAAACCATGCTCGCGAAGCATGCCTGCTTCAATTGTATCGCCGGGGTAAATCATCATGGCCGGCACCGGCAGCTTCACGACCTCGCGCCCACCTGCGGCTGGTGCCGCTGTCGATGACAGAGACACGCAACACAATAGCACAGCGGCGCGAATAAAACGCTTCGTAGCATTCATTATGGTGTCCTAGCGAATGCCCTTGGACACAGTTCCAGCCATATCATCAGCTGCCTGAATGACCTTCGAATTCATCTCATATCCACGCTGAGCGCTGATCAAGCTAGTAATTTCTTTAACTGGGTCAACGTTAGCGCCTTCAAGGTAGCGCTGACGAATTACACCCAAAGGTCCCTCGCCTGCGATACCAGCATTTGGCGCGCCAGAAGCTTCAGTTTCGCGGAAGAGATTTCCGCCAATCGCTTTCATGCCTGCATTATTTACGAAGCTGGTGAGACTCAGCTGACCGATACTGGTCGCTGGACTGCCATCTGCAAAGGTAGCAAAGACCTCACCACTTTCATTGATGGTCATCTCAGTCGCATCAAGTGGGATAGTGATACCGGGCTGAACTTCGTAGCCATCCAATGTCACCAAGGCACCTTCACCGTTGACATTAAATGCACCTGCCCGTGTATAAAGCGCCTCGCCGTCAGGCCCACTCACCTCGAACCAGCCCTGACCGTCGATCGCCAAATCAAAAGTGTTATTTGTGTGGTTCATTGGCCCCTGCGAATGAAGACTGCGAACAGCTGCGGTACGAACACCAAGCCCCTGCTGAATACCTTCTGGAACTGGCGCGGCTCCGCCGCGATTTGCGACACCCGCAGCGCGATCCACCTGATACAGCAGATCAGAAAATTCCGCGCGCGATCCCTTAAAGGCCGTGGTATTCATGTTGGCAATATTATTAGAAATCACTTCTAGGTTTGTTTGCTGAGCAGACATACCCGTCGCGGCAATAGCAAGAGCTTTCATGGGAGGAACCTTCTTTCAAAAACTTTAAATGCTCATCCGAGCGAATTCTTGATAGGCCTCAACGACCTTATCACGCACAGCAACTGCACTCTTCAAGGAAAGCTCTGCCTTCATCACGGCTTCAACCACCTTTTGCGCAGAAACTTCGCCGCGCACGCCAGCTACAGAAGTGGCTTCAGCAGTTTTCAGATCGCCAGCAGTTTCACGAACGACATCCGCCATGGTATCTGCGAAGCTGCCCTGCACTCCCTGAGTAGCTTGAGTTTCCTGCGCTCCGCCAACAAGATATTGGCGAGTACGCGCAACAGAAGAAACGTCATTTACACCACTGGTAAACGTTGAAACGCGTGACACAGCACTCAAGGCTGAAAAATCCGCCATTACCTAGACCTCAACAAATCGATTGTACGGGTAATCATTTCTCTCGATTTAACCATCATTTGCAGGCCAGCCTCATAAGAACGAGAAGCTTCACGCATATCTGCAAGTTCAATCAGAGTATTCACATTTGGATACTTAACGTTGCCGTTCTCATCAGCAGCAGGGTGCGAAGGATCAAATTCAATCCGATAATCACCCTTGTCCGTTCCGATATCTTTCACAGCAACAAGGTTTGCGTCCAGAGCCCGGTCAACCTCACTTTTGAAAGTGATCGTTTTACGCTGATAGGGGGTTGCGCCGGGAGTATCGCCCGTTGACTGCACATTCGCCAGATTTTCAGAAACAACACGCATTCGCTGCGACTGCACCCTCAAACCCGAAGAAGAAATCTTCATTGAAGCAACAAGTGGATCGATCATCAGCCCTATCTCCCTAAGCTCGTTTTCATCAAACCGTAAAATGACCCAACAAGCTCAGTATTGAGAGCGTGCTGTCGAGCAACTTCACCAGATTTGATCAGCTCTTGCTCAAGAGAGACGGAGTTATCAGAGACCGTAACCTGCCACGCTTCACCATCATTGACACGAACGCGTCGAGAATTAGTCGCACCTTCGCTGATATGGCCTGACTGCGTAGCAGCCATCTGCATACTCGTCTTATCTAAAACGTCTTTAAAAGGCTCAACATCTTTACTTGCAAAACCAGGAGTATCAACGTTCGCGATATTTTCGGAAATTGCTGACTGTCGAACTGACAACCATGAATTCTGCCGCGAAACCAAATTGAAAAGATATACGGGCTCCAAAAACTCCACTCCACTACAAAAAACTGCTCACAATGACATAGCAGCGCAATCTTGTCCGTAGCTGGTGGAATCAATAGTCCCGTAAAAAGCAAAAAAGATATACTTGGTAAGTCAAGTATATCTTTTTATCTTAAAATTTTATATTAATAAAGGGTTAACGGTGCATTTAAGAGGCAATACGCGCCTCAGTAAGCGCAGTTTCCAGCCGTTTAGTATTTTCCTGCGGGTCTTGAGAGGGCTGGTCAAAAGCGATGAACTTGACATCAATGGCCGAATTCAGAGCCAGCAAAAACAGATGAAATATGACATTCACACCATTATGAGCAAACTTCATATGGAGGCAAACCGTTACATTTCCGTTCCAGTTCAAATCGATCGAGGACGTACCGGCGTAGGTCAATGTATCAGGCTTGAAATAGAGCTCCGAAGAAGATGCAAGCAAATCAGTTAAGTTTGCAGCCTCACTTGATAGAATATGGCGAGCCAGTGACGACAGATCACAAAGACGCAACTCAGCAGCGATTGGCTTCATCGCATTTGCAATCAAGGTCTCGCGCAAAACATCCTCTGATTTTGCAGGCAAGTCGGTATTCTTTAATATGGTCTTAGTGGACAAAGTACCCTCGCAAGACAGAAACACGTATTGATAATGCCTTTAACGCTTTAAATATACATATGAAATAATTTCAGCCACCGCACGATAATATTCCTCTGGAATACTCTGTTCTATCTCTACGGCCGCATAAAGTGAACGTGCTAATTGTCGATCTTCTACGACGGGAACATCGTGGATATAGGCAAGCTCTTTAATTTTGAGTGCGATGATATCCTGGCCTTTTGCAACGACCCTGGGCGCACGCTCCCCTTCACGGTCGTAATACAATGCAACTGCAAAGTGGGTTGGGTTAGCAACCACGACTGTTGCATCCTGAACAGAAGACATCATACGCTTGCGCGCCCTGTCGCGTGCAATTGAACGCAACCGGGCTTTAATAAGCGGATCACCTTCCGCCTGCTTAAACTCGTCCTTCAACTCTTGATGAGACATACGAAGGTTTTTGCGCCACTGAAAGCGCGACAAGGCCAAGTCAAACCCAACAAGAAAAATCGTTGCAATGCAGATTCCGGAAAGTAGCGTCATTGCGACAGAAAGAATGAGCTGCGGAAGCTGGCTCGGATCACTGTACATAGCCGTTAAGGCGACGGCTTGCTGAGACTTCAAAACCAACATAGCAACAACAACGATTGTTATGAGCTTGAAGAGCGACTTAACAAACTCCATTGCACTGTTGATGCTAAAGAGCTTTCCGAATCCCTTTTTTAAGGAGATCTTGCTCAGTTTTGGTTCGATTCTATCCAGTACAAGTCGTGGTGTATTTTGCATGAAGGATGACGCCAGCCCGAAGAAAACAAACAGCGCTACAATTGGACCAAGAAACCAAACCAACTCCAAGGCAACCGCGTTCATCAATAGAAGCGGCTCTGCGGAGCTGTTGAAACGGATTTCACCTGGACTGTCCAAAAACCACTTGAGAAAATGCACCAAGCCTTGCGCTTTATCGACCGCAATAAAGGAAAGAACAAGCAACAAAGCCAGCAGAGAAGCGAGCACTGATGCCTCTTTGGAGACAGGGATATTCCCTTTCTCCGTGGCATCACGAACCTTCTTCTCCGTGGGTTCCTGTGTTTTGCTATCTTGATCCTGGTCTTCAGACATGAAACCTGCCGCTTCTCAAGGTGTTTTGACAAACTTACACAGTCACGCTGCAGCTTTAGACGTAGATTTCTTCTCCACGTCCTATCTCAAGATCAATCTCACCAGCATTGGCTTTTTCGAGAGCAAGATCGGTAATCTCACGACGAGCATCCATGACCTCACGCTGCGTCATCGGTTCACCGGAGGCAAGATCATTTTCAACGATCCGACGTGCACGAGATGCCATACTTGCAAGGATCGCCTGACGGAACTCAGGTGCAGTACCTTTAAGAGCCGACGTGATAACTTCACTAGTGACATCATCAAAGATAGCTGTTCGAGTACGCAGATCCAGGTTCTGGATATCTTCAAAGGTGAAGAGAAGACCAGCGAGCTGCTCTGCAGATTTCGGCAGTGCTTCACGCAAGTTACTCAACGTGTCTTCAAGATCATCACGTTCCATCTTATTGAGGATATCAGCCATGCGAACATGGGCATCAGTACCCACGGTTCTTGCAAAGTTGACCATGAAGTCTTCGTGCAATGTCTTTTGCACTTCTTCCATGATGTCTTCAACAATAGGCTTAAGAGTTAACATCCGCCGAACAATCTGATTCCGCTTTCTTCGAGGGATCTGCGAAATCACGCGCGCTGCGCCATTTGCGGAAATCTTAGAAAGAATAACAGCTGCGGTCTGCGGATGCTCTTTTTGCAGATAAGTCGACAAAACATGCTCTGAGATTTGTGAAACCTTGTCCCAGATTGAACGCTTGGAATAACCCATAACGTCGGACATGATTTCGGCAACCTGGTCCTCAGGCAAAATGCCCTTCAGAAGGCTCTCAGCACCTTCGGCTGTGCCAAACAAATTTACACCGCCAGAGAAAAGTTCGATGAACTCTTCAATCAACCCATCTAGTTCACTGGCAGGCACTGTACCTAGGTCTGCAGCAGCGCGGATGATCATCCGCATTTCATCATTGTCGAAATGCTTCAGAACACGGGTCGCATTGTCACTCCCCATAGCCAACAGCAAAGCCGCCGCTTTCTGATGACCATTTTTTCTGGAAATGACGCTACCCATTTCAGCTGGAACAACACTGTTCATTATCTACGCGCCTCGGATACAAAAATTCATTCAAGCACAGCACTTTTGGTGGGGTTAGGCGTAACTGCCTTTTGCACCCACAATCTCTGTCAGTGACACTCCAAACCGGGAGTTATCGTCCTCGACCACAACGATCTCACCGCGTGCCACAGTTCTACCATTCACGACAATGTCGACAGGTTCACCCACACGATGATCCAGCGGAATGACCGCTCCGCGCCCAAGCTTCAACAAACTCGCCACCGGCATCGTCGCAGAACCAAGCACGACCTGCATATCAACAGGGATACCGAGAACTGCATCCAGATTTCGGTCAACGTTCTCGTCACTCATTCCTTTTTCGGCAACAGGAGTGCTAGGCTGAGCTGTTGCAGCAGGCGCTGCCATATCGATATCCATCTCGGCTTCAGAAGCAGCAGCTTCCCATTGCAGCGCGAGGGCTTCATCACTCATTTCGTTTGAGCTGCTCATTGCGGATCACTCTCCTTCTCGGGACCTTCTTCGTCCTTTACACTTACAGACCTGAATGTGGCGCTTTGGCCGAAAGAAACTTTTCGAACACGAACATTCTGATTATCAATTGCAGAGACTGCGGTGTTTTCACTTTTTTCTGGTGGAGCCGCTTTACTAAGACCACCGGTCAAGAGCAAAGCCGCCGCGTTTGACGAAGACCTTGAGACAGACTTTTGCTTTACCTTCGCCTGCCTTGGTACGCTACCAGAGCGCCGCCCACGATCACCACCTGGTTTTGGTGGGGCATCATCCATACTGATACCAATTTCGCCACTCTTTTTGCTTAGCCACTCAATGTGCTCTTGCAGCGCCTTCATTTCTGTTTGCGCCTGCAAAATCACACCGGAAATATCAACAGTGGTCTCGCGAGCTTCGTCAATTCGCAGGCCCAGATTGGTCAAAATCTCTTCTCCGCGAACGCGGATTTCCTGCAAAGACAGCCCGATGTTATCCATCGCCTCAGTGGTCTGATCAAAGATCCTCTGGTAGTCCTCATGATAGCCAGACAGCTTTTTGAGCTGCCGGTACATCACAATGACGCGCCAAGTTGTAAGCGCCAGAGCAAACAGTAAAAATCCATCAATTAGATAAGATATCATCGAGAAGTTCCCCTTCCTGCTCGATCAGCTCTTCAACCCGCACTGTGTAGGACCCGGCAACCTGCCCAAGGCGACAATTAAATAGCGGTTGGCTATTACACTCAAGCTGGACAGCTGTTTTTGGGGTCGCGTTCAGCTCAAGAACAAGACCAACCTCAAACTGCGCAACCTCCTCAAGCGTCAAACGCTGTTCCTCAAGTATCGCAGTCAGCTTAACCTCAGTGCGCTGAACTTCCTGCTGGAACTGCTTGGTCCAACGCGTATCACGGCCCGCAACCTCGCCAGACAACACTTGTGTCAAATTCTCTCGAAGAGGATTCAGAACAGACTGAGGTATGATGACAAAAATCTCACCCTCACGCCCGATGATCTCTGCAGTCATTTTAGCAAGCACACACGGATTACTCTTACGCCCCGTCTGAGCAAACTCCATTCTGTTTTCGAGTCGCTCAACCTTCAGCGATGTATCCGCGATGGCTTCAAACGCTGTCTCCAACGCTGTCGCCGCCTCCTCAAACATCCGATAGGCCAGGCGCTGCTCGACATTCGTTAGTGCACGATCTTCAAGGAAAGCTTCTTCCTCTCCATCACCACCGAGCAAAACTTCAACCATCGAGAAGATAAAGGCCCGATCAAAGCCAAGCAAAATACGAGCATCCCACTCCTGGGCATGCAGCACCGCCACAACAGCACGATCTTCGTATTGCTCGAGCGCATCACCGATACGTTCATTGGAGACTGACTGCACAGCAAGGTAAGGAGCTGTCGCAGCCATCTGCCGAAGTGTATCGATATATTGACGTGCCATGCGGTCAAAGACCACATGAAGCATCGGCAAACGATCAACACCAAGACCAGCAGCATCGAGAAGGCGAGAAGGGAGATCAACCTTAGCGCTTTCCGCACTAATGACCTCATCATTCATATCAAGCTCTTGCGGCTCCATTACGCCTCACCTCCAGCAGACACCACAGGGCCGGCGTTCATTGTCTCTGCCTCAACCTCGTCAATCGTCGGACGATCATCCGCACCGATTGTCTTACGGCCATGCTCCAGCGCGATTTGCGGCGCCGCACCATTCATAAAGGCAAGCAGAGTTTGCTTCACTTCGATGTATAGGCGGTAACGCTGCTCACGAATGGATTTAATCTTGACCGCGATTGGACTAACAATCCCATAGGACAAGAAGATTCCAAGGAATGTCCCCACAAGAGCTGCACCGATCAAGCTGCCCAAGATTTCAGGCTCCTGGTCAATAGCACCCATTGCTTTCACAATACCAAGGACAGCAGCAACAATCCCGAGAGCGGGTAGCGTTTCCGCCACAATACTCAAAGCCTGATAAGGCTTCATCTCTTCACGACCCAGAGTATGCAACTCTTCATCCATCAGAGCTTCAATCTCATGAGGGCGGACATTTCCGATGATAATCAGACGGAAATAATCGCAAATGAAACTCGTTAGAGAGACATTCCCAAGCACCCTTGGAAAACGCTGAAAAAGATCAGATTCTTCAGGGTTATCAATAATCTGCTCTACGTCATTTCGACCCTTCGCACGAAGAGTTCTCATGAGCCCATAGAGCACACTTAATGTATCAAGGTGATCTCTTTTTTTGGGCTTTGCATTTAACAAAGCCTCATGAATACCACGACCGGTATCCTTTATTGTTTTGAAGGTATTCGCCACCACAAAGGTACCGAAGGCAGCCCCTCCAACAATAAGCAGCTCAAAAGGTTGCCATAGCACCTTCATATAGCCGCCCATAGCAACATAACCACCAATTATGGATCCAATAACGATCACGAGGCCAACTAGGATATTCAATTTGCGCTCCACACACTCAACCGGACAAGCACTTTTCTCAGCTTGTGGTAGCGAGGCATACTTGTCCGAAACTGGCGTTGTGAAAATCAAATTGCATGCAAATGGGCTACAGGTTCAGACAAGGCATCTCGATCATTCTGTCGCCCTATTTAAGTTCGGGCGGGTTTGACATGATCTATGCCAAAAGCAAGATATGTAGTTTTTTCCAAGACAGCACGTCTGAAACCTACGACTGTAAAGAAACAGTCATGGGCATAAACAAAAACAAACGAAAGCACTTGAGTATCGTTTCAGATCAACGAATTTATCAAGTTGTTTCAAGGCCCAAAACAAATATCTTTAGACGTCCCGAGCAATTTTACGGAATTCTTGGGGTTTTCGTTCTTTTCTATCAAACAAAGAATGAACGATGCATCTCACCAATAGTTCACCTATTTGCACCTGCGGGTTTCGGAATTGATCCAGCTCCTGCAGCTCTAGTGAACACAACCAGACTTGGAATCTGACGATGGTAGTTTCTTCACTTTATGTCTCATTATCTGGGCAAATGGCTCTGGAACGTCGGCTTGAAACAGTGGCACGAAATGTCGCCAATATGGAGACAACGGGATACCGGGCCGACGAGGTGAAATTTGATAGCCTTGTAAAACGCCCAGGCGAAGACCCGGTTGCATTTGCGTCCACCGGGAAAACTTATATCTCAACGCAGCCAGGTGAGATTAAGCAAACGGGCAACACGCTTGATGTGGCAATTGAAGGCGAGGGCTGGCTCGGTATTCAGACCGGGAATGGCATTGCCTATACGCGAGATGGTCGTTTTCAAGTTGCCACCGACGGAATCTTGAGAAGCATTGAAGGCAACCCTATACTGGATAACGGAAATGCACCTATCGTTCTGGATCCGCTTGGTGGTTCGCCAGAAATCTCCAAGGATGGCACTATTTACCAAGAAGGTCGTCAAGTTGGCGTGCTTGGTCTGTTTTCAATCCCTCAAAACGCTCAGCTTAGCCGTACAGGAAATTCGGGCGTTATACCGGATACCTTGGTTGAACCAGTGCAAGATTTTACTGAAAATGGTTTTGCTCAGGGCTTTGCCGAGGGCTCCAACATCAATCCAATTGCAGAAATCACTAAGCTGATTACCATCACTCGCGCTTTTGAAAGCACGAATTCGATGATGCAGAGCGTTGAAAGCATTCGTCAGCAAACTATTAAGAAGCTCGGAGAGGGTTAATGGCGGTACATCCAGTTAACTCATTCCCGTCCGCAGCGGGCGAAGACCGCTCGATTAGCGGTCCGAGCGCCCCAAAGACATCGTCTTCAGCCGAGCCATTTAGCCTTGGTGAATTCATAGATATTATCAACCCCCTTCAACATATACCCGGCGTAAACACGCTTTACCGCGAACTAACTGGCGATGAGGCATCGGTTCGATCACGAATTGCTGGCAGCTCTTTGTACGGGATGATTGCAGGCCCGTTGGGGGTAGCTGGACTTGTTGCTGGAAATATTGCTGAGATGAAGCTTGCTGGCAAACTCGACGCAGAATCAATGCCGCAAGAGGTAAATACAGCGATGAGTGTTATCGAGCAAAAGCTGAACCTAGCCAGCGCGGCACCAGAACCAGCCGTAGATATGGCAACGCCACTACAAAGGGGCACACCAATACTGCCGGTAAAAACTGGTGATATCCCTCCCCTCTTTGGAAACATAGCTTCAGCTGAAGCTATCTCGATGGGCAGCAAAGACAAACTCATCGAGGCTCTTGCAGCAAGCGATGAGAGTGATAACGAGGCTAAGGCCTCCGAGCTTCCAACCATCGACAAGCTGTCTCAAGATGCACGAAACCTGCTGCCGGAAGATCTACTTCGGCAACTTCAGGAGCGTCACCGCAATACAATTGCTCAAAGCTAAGATATCAAAAGGTTGTTTATGACCGCCCTTGAGCGCATTCAGGAACTTACCGCTCAAATTCCATCGAGTTCGTGGAATATTGAGATAAGTGGCACTCTTTGTGAGGTCACACCCAATCACCTTAGAGTTAAAGGCCTTTCTGGTGGCGTAAACCTAGGAGACCAGGTCTCCTATCTGTCCGGAACTCAAGAAGAGTTCGGAGAGGTCATCCGAATTGAGCCCGATAGCGTCCTTGTGAAACCATATGCATCCAGGTCTGACTTAGGCCTTGGAATTAAGGTTAAGCGACGCGGAGAGCTCAATTTTTATCCTGACAATAGTTGGCGCGGGCGCATTATCAATGCCTTCGGAAAGCCAATTGATGGTCTCGGAACAATGGCCGAAGGTCCGTCCCTAGCCTCCTTTAACAACCTACCCCCTCCACCTGTTCAGCGCGCGCGCGTAAAGAGTCCCGCATTGACTGGAGTTCGGGTTATGGACCTATTTACACCGATCTGCCATGGACAACGGCTCGGGGTCTTTGCCGGTTCTGGCGTAGGCAAGTCGACGCTGCTTTCGATGATTGCTCAAAGCAACACTTTCGACACTGTTGTAATCGGGCTAATCGGAGAGCGCGGCAGAGAGGTCCGTGAGTTCGTTGAGGAGACACTGGGAGATCAACTCTCAAAATCAGTGGTTGTAGTCGCTACAGGCGATGAAAGCCCTATGATGCGGCGCTTGGCCCCAAAAACTGCAATTACCGTGGCAGAGCACTTCCGCGATCAGGGGCAATCAGTTCTCCTAATATTGGATAGTGTAACACGTTACGCGCATGCACTGCGTGATGTCGCTCTTGCAGCGGGTGAACCTGCACTTTCTCGCGGCTACCCACCCAGTGTGTTTTCAGAGCTCCCTCTCCTGCTCGAACGTGCGGGACCTGGCATTGAAGGAAGCGGCATGATGACCGCAATCTTCTCAGTGCTCGTTGACGGCGATGACCATAACGATCCAGTTGCAGATAACATCAGGGGCCTGCTTGATGGGCATATTGTTTTGGACAGGCATATAGCAGAGGAAGGCCGCTACCCGGCTGTAAACGTGCTGACTTCGATCTCACGTCTAGCTCAAAGCTGCTGGTCCACGCAGGAACAAGAGCTCATCACCAAATTGAAAGCGATGATTGCAAAATTCGAAGACACAAAAGACCTTCGCATGATGGGCGGGTATAAAGAGGGCGTGGACCCTTTACTCGACCAGGCGATCGAGATTGCTCCGAAAATATACAACGCGCTTGTTCAGAGTTTAGATGCACCATCCAGTCAAGATGCATTCAATGAGTTAGCTCAGCTTCTATAACTAAAGCTTGAGAGTCCTAACAACAAAAAAGGCTGCGGTGCAGCCTTTTTTGTTGTTACATTGCATTGATAATATAGCCAAGATAACGCTTTGAATCGATGGGGTCGTATCCCATTTGACTGCGCAGCTTCTTTCTCAACTTGCTGATGTGGCTCTCAATAACATTCTCATCAACTTCGCTTTCAAAAATTCCGTATACGAAGTTGTAAATCTGTGTTTTGGTCAGACGTCTGCCATTGTTTTGCGCAAGGTACTCTAGAATTCGACGTTCTCTACGCGGCAGTGCCAGCGCATTCCCGTCTATTTCCGGATCTCTCCCATCAAAGTAAACAGTCAGTCCACCAAGTTCTACATTAATGCTCTGGTTTACTGTCCGCCGTTTGATCGCATTAACACGAGCAAGTATTTCTTGCGGGTGTACTGGCTTACGAACGACATCATCTACACCAGCAGCAAACAACTTAAGCGTTTGCTCGAGCGCTGGACTACTATTAAGGACCAACACAGGCTTTTGAGAGCATCTGCGCCGGATAATCTGAGGGAACTTCTCGTGCTCCCCTATCTCACCGATCAAGATAGCTTCTACGGCCTCAAACTCTGTATCAGGCGCAGTATTTAGCCAATCTTGAAAATCACCCGGACTAAATCCGCTCGTTGAGATGCCCTCACGCTCAAAACCTGAGGCATACCCATCTGTTACAAGTTGTTGCTCATCAACAATTAAATACATGACCCAACCCATTCATTCCCAAATGAATATACCGCTGGTAAATCAGAGAAACATATTCTGTCAATTTCCTTAGAAGCTTTTTTATCTTGCTGAACAAGTAAATCTGACCTGAAAACTAAAGTAATTATAATAGAAAATAATATTCAATTTTAGTTACAATTTGATCTTAATATTTCCTATCACCCTAGATTTCTGCCGTTTATGAAATTTCAGGGATTGTCTGCAACTAATTTCAGTGCTCGGTTCACTTGTTAAGCAAAAATCAGAGGGCATACTTTTGCCACATGTTCTCCATATTTCGGTTCGCGCTATACGCGAAATTTTCTTGGGATAACTATTAGAAATTTTAAGTTAGCGACAACCAAAGGAATGAGTAGAATCAAAATCTTCTTCTATTTCACAGAAGAAATCGCGTATTTTTACCTATTTTCGCAATAGAAATATCCCATGTAATTTTATCTAAATTACTTTATTAACCATCCATTTCTTTCCGCGCAGTCTTTCCCAACTTATAAGGGAAATAAATTCATTTAGAACTTTAGATAAATAAGACCTCAATACACACTAATACTCGTCACAATTAGACTACAATTTTACCACAATCTCCAATTTGCTTGCTAGTTTGCGGCTCAGGCAGCCAATGAATGTGCCTTACTGGGGGCTGTATTTGGAAGCGGGTTATGTACTATTGCGTTTCGGCATAAATAAACCTATTTGCACATCCAAAAGTGATCGGCTCGTGCAGGAGACAAAATGGTAATTGCAGTAATCGGAAGCGGATATGTAGGTTTAGTATCAGGAACCTGTTTCGCTGATTTTGGTCACGAAGTCATTTGCGTTGATAAAGCCAAAGACAAAATTGAAAAATTAAGAAACGGTCAGATACCTATTTATGAGCCAGGACTGGAAGAGCTCGTCGATAGTAACGTAAAAGCAGGCCGCTTGAGTTTTACGACAGAACTGACTGATGCAGTTCGTAAAGCTGATGTCATCTTCATTGCGGTTGGTACTCCGTCACGCAGAGGAGATGGGCATGCCGACCTAAGTTATGTCTACGCAGCCGCTGAAGAGATTGCTGCATCCCTTGATGGCTTCACTGTTATTGTCACCAAATCGACCGTTCCTGTCGGGACTGGCGATGAGGTCGAACGCATTATACGTGAGATCAATCCTAACGCCGACTTTGAAGTGGTCTCAAATCCAGAATTTTTGCGAGAAGGCGCCGCCATTAGCGACTTCAAGCGACCTGACCGTATTGTCGTTGGCGTTTCAGGGGACCGGGCAAAGTCTGTCATGACAGAGGTTTATCGCCCTTTATACCTCAACCAGTCTCCCTTGGTATTTGTCAGCCGCCGCACGTCTGAGCTTATTAAGTACGCCGGTAATGCATTCCTAGCCATGAAAATCACGTTCATCAATGAACTTGCGGATCTAAGTGAAGCAGTTGGAGCAGACGTTCAAGATGTTGCCCGCGGGATAGGGCTTGATAACCGGATCGGCTCAAAGTTCTTAAATGCAGGTCCAGGCTATGGGGGCTCCTGCTTTCCAAAGGATACGCTTGCTCTTGTTAAAACAGCACAAGACCATGCCAGCCCTGTCCGCCTGATTGAAACAACCTGCTCCATTAATGATCAGCGTAAGCGCTCAATGTCAAAGAAAGTCATCTCCGCTGTTGGTGGTGATGTACGCGGTAAGAAAATCGCGGTGCTCGGCCTTACGTTCAAGCCGAACACAGATGATATGCGCGATAGCCCTGCCCTTTCCATTATACAAGCGTTGCAAGACAAAGGCGCGGAGATTAGTGCCTATGACCCAGAAGGCATGAAAGCAGCAGTCGAGCTCGTGGATAATGTGACTTTTGGGAACAGCGCATATGACGTCGCCAAGGACGCCCATGCTCTAGTTATTGTCACCGAATGGAACGCCTTCCGTGCTCTTGACTTCAGCCGGCTGAAAGAGGATATGGCCGTTCCTGTTCTCGTCGATCTTAGGAATATTTATGGCAAGGACGAAGTCGCTAAACACGGCTTTTCCTATATGTGCGTAGGTCGCCCAGACCAAGAGGCCTGATCATGTATGGTCCCGGAGAATAAACGCTCTGCCGGGACCAACTCCTAACCAGCACTATCTATCTTGAAAACTTCGCCGCAATTGGTGCAGAGACTATAATTGAGGTTTGCTTTTACAGTGCAAGTTATGCGATTTTTTTAATTAGCACTTACACAGATTCTCTTAGGGCCAAATTCCAATAGTGCTGTACCCATGAGAATACTGGCTATCTCTTTTGATCGTGGGAGCCTTTCCTCGTTGCATTACGGGCTCAAAAATCAAACAGGTTACAGAACCACCGTTCGATCGTGGACTGGTAGAGGTTTGCGACCATTTGTTTTTATGATTAGCCTGTGGTTCTCACTCACCGCCGTAGCGCCAGCTTATGCCTTTGAACTTTTCGGGTTTCATCTTTGGGGAGAGAAAACTGATAGTGAAGAGACAGACACCGTTGGAGTGCCTGACCCAACCGCCTATAGCGTAGAGTTTCGCGTAGTTGGTGAAAACGAAGACCACCCAAGCAAGATTGAAAAAGAACTTCAATCTGTCAGTCTTCTGGTTCGGGAAATCAAGCAGCTTCCCTCTGGCACAAGCGGCGTCCTTGCCCGCGCGACAAAGGACTTTGAGCGCCTCATCGGCAAGCTCTATGAAGATGGGTATTATGGCGCACTCGTCGAGATCACGGTAGCAGAGGTACCTCTTAATCAGGCATTGCTTCACCCAGAAAAAATTACGCAGCGCCCCGTTCCTATTTTGGTTGTGGTCAACAGAGGGCCTCAATTCCATATCGGACAGGCCGAGGTATTTTACCGTGGGCCAATAACCAAAGAACAGCTCGACCTTCCCAACGCGCAAGCACTCGGGCTTATCGAAGGGGCTCCTGCGTTTTCTTCAAGCGTGGTTTCTGCAGAAAAAAAAGCCGTCCAGTCGCTTAAAGATCAGGGTTACCCATTCGCTAAGGTCGAAAGAAGACAGCTCTTGGCAAACCACGCCAATCGAGCATTAAAAGTCAAAATCAACCTTCTAAGCGGACCATATGCCCGTTTTGGTCCTGTAACAGTGTCCGGCACTGTCAAGATGGACCCGCACTTCGTTCGAGAGTATGCCAATATTCCTCAAGGCTCGCAGTGGGACGCGGACATCATATCAGCTGCAGAAAGCAAACTGCGTGACTTGGAAGTCTTTTCTAGCATTCGCTTTGAACCCGCCAAAAAGTTAGATCAAAATGGCGAGCTGCCTCTTACGATCGTCGTGGCTGAACGCCCAAGAAAGGTATTTGGGTTTGGTGCTAACTACTCCAGTAACGAGGGCGTCGGAGTTGAAGGCTACTGGCGCCACCGCAACCTGTTCGGCCAAGCAGAGCGCCTTTCAATCACAGGCGCCGTTGGCCAACTTCTTGCCGTAGATAATGAACAGATAGAGTATGCTGCACGAGTAACCTTCGAAAAGCCCGGGGTACTGGGACCTTTAACATCATTTTCAACAAGCGCTGCAGCAGTGCAGGAAAACCCAGACAATTATCGCAGCACCTCTCTTACTTACGATTTGTACCTTTCCAGAGAATTCACTGATGCCTTGAGCGTGCGAGCTGGCGGTGAAGTGTATTTTGCAAAAGAACGTGATGTATTTGGTCGTAATGATTATTTTCTCATCGGCCTCCCAATAAATCTCACATACGACACCCGCAACGACACCTTAAATCCGACCAAAGGTGTCGATGCGACTTTGTTTTTCGAGCCTGCCTATGACGTGAGAGGAAAGACAGAGAACCTCTACTCTAACGCATCGATTGCCAGCTACCTGCCTATCATGGGAGAGGATCAACTTGTGCTTGCTGGTCGGGTTTCAACTGGTGCAATCATCGCGCCGTCCGTCCGCGATGTTCCAGCCGCCCGGCGTTTCTTTCTGGGCGGAGGGGGGACCATTCGCGGATACGCCTATAAAAATGTCGGCCCACGTATAGATGATCAAGTCGCTGGAGGGCGAAGTTTCATCTTGTTTAATGGCGAAATCAGATCAAAAATCACTGAAAACCTCGGAGTTGTTGGTTTTGTTGATGCGGGAGCAGCTTATCTCACTCAGTTTCCAAGTTTTGACGAAACACTTAGTATTGGTGTTGGTGGAGGTATTCGGTATTTCACCCCTGTCGGCCCGTTGCGGCTGGACGTCGGGGTTCCGTTAGATCCGAAACGCAATGACCCACCGCTTGCTCTGTATATTGGTTTGAGCCAAGCGTTCTAATTTCAACTTGCTCCTATTTGGAGCGGGATGCACAGAAAGACAGAGAACGAATGCAGCTGGTTAGACACATAACAACGGTCCTTGTCAAAGTACTGGCACTTCTTCTTTTGCTAGTGATTGCGCTTTACGGATCTATTGTTGTGGCCAGCAACTTCACAGATGGACGTGAGTTTCTAGGCGAGACTATAAGTTCGTTGCTTCCAGACGTCATAATTGATCAGCCGGGTATTTCTGTCTTCGGCAACATCTCTGCTAAGGGCATCTATGTCTCCGACACAAATGGCAGGTGGTTGGAAGTTCACGATGCAGCGGCATTATGGTCGCCCCTTGCTCTTTTCACAGGTCGGGTCAACATTCATGAAGTTTTAGCGCAGCAAGTGAGCTTAATTCGGTTGCCAGAGGCATCCGAAGAACCTGACCTCGTATCCCCTTCAGACGAAGCGGCGGGCCTCTCACTTCCCTTCAGCAGTCTTGATCTGGCCAAACTCAACATCAAAGACGTCAGCATTCCCGCTGCTATTGCCGGGACACCAGCCCAGTTTTCTATAGTCGCAGGCGCATCCTTTGTAACATCTCCCGTCAAGATTTCGGGTAACTTCAAGGTGGTTCATCGCGGGAAAACTCAAGGCTCTGCTGAGGCAAAGTTCGAGTTCTCCCCCCAAGATAACTTACTTAATTATCAAGCAATGGTTTCTGAGGCGGCAAACGGGCTTGTCGTGAACCTGCTTAAGATCCCAGATACGCCTCGTTTTGAGTTACGTTTGGTAGGAAGTGGCCCTCTGTCTAAGTGGTCTTCTGTGCTGGAAGTCGATCTAAATAGTATACGCGCAATTGACGGTGAAGTTTCTCTTACTCAGGACGGAATGCAAAAGGCCGTCACAACCAAGCTTTCTGGGCATCTCTCGCAATTTCTACCGGTTTCTGTGTCCAGCCTTTTTGCTGGTCAGGCGATGTGGCATTCAACAGCCTCACTGAACAAGGACTACATTCCACTCTCTGCTTCCGGTAAGCTGACGACGGAAGCAATTGCCGCTGAGTTAGAAAGTAAATATTCTCCTGATGACAATGGTCTATCGGCGAAAGCGGAGCTAAAGACAACTCAGAATACCCCTCTCGTGTTTACCAGTAACGATCAAGTCATTCGCTTAGGCTCGCTGAACGCGTCGGCGTTTGCATCAGGACCACTTGAGAATTTAAGCTGGGCATTTTCTGCCAAAGCTGCTCAGCTCAAAACGTATGAAGGCGATTTGGATGATCTGAGTATCACATCGAAGGGCGATGGAGCTCATATATCCTCTCAGATGGTCTCCATTCCATTGAATGCTCGCGTTGAGGCAAATGGCATACATTTACCATCCTCCCTTCAAAAACAAACCATCAAACACATCACTGCCACGCTTGAAGGGACCGCGCTTCCAAAACAATCAGAGCTTAAGCTGCAGACATTGCATATTGAGAGTGAGGGAGCAGCCGCACAGTTTGACCTTGTGGAACTTTCACCCCCAATGGGCACCTTGGAGGGCACACTAAAGGTTTCTGATCTTGGTGTTTTCTCGCCCCTTTTAAAGCAGAATATCAGCGGTTCTTTAGAGGCAGGGCTACAGGTCCTTGCTGACTTTGAGAGTAAATCTGGCAGTGTCGATGTGAATGGAACCAGCAACCAAGTGGTTCTTCAAAATGAGATACTGGATCGCATCCTTCGCTCACAAAGCCGCTTTTCAACGAAGCTATCTGCCACGCTCAACAGCAACGATGTCTTTGCCTCTAGCGGCGAACTAAAAGAGCTCTCCTTTGAGAGTTCATTTGGACGAATTCAGGCCCAAGGAGAGCTCCAGAATGGTCAGGTTGACGGTACCCTCTCAGCACAACTGCGCAAACTTGACCTAATCAACCCACGCGTAACTGGCGCGATCGATCTACAAGCAAATGCGTCTGGGGCTGCCCTGTCACCCGATATTGAACTTTTGGTTCAATCTGATCGCATAAATATGGATCACGTACCGCTGGAGAATTTGAGCCTGACAGCCTCAGCCAAACTCTCAAAAACATCACCTAGTGGGCAGATCGATTTGCAAGGCCGTTTCAAGGGCAAGAACGTTATCGGCAAATTCAAAATGGCGAGTGAAGATGGTAAATTCTCCATCCCTACACTGGATTTTGAACTGGGTGGCAACAAACTCACTGGGAGCGCTCATGCAGCTGACATTGCACTACTGCCCCAAGGACTGGCCGGGAACGTCACGATTGATGCGAACGACTTGAGCACTCTATCTCCTATGGCACTCACACAGATGGAGGGTCGCGCGACTGGCGACATTGAAATCTCACAAAAGAACGGGAACACGAAGGTTGAGTTTGACCTTAATGGTGAGAAACTTCAGTTTGCGAAAAGCTCTATCGGTTCCATTGCTGCCAAGGGGTGGTTAGACACGCCTTTCACGCGCCCATCAGCTGATGCCAACATCAAAATTGAGGATGTTAATGTGGGTGAGATCAAAATCCGGGAGCTCACTTTGACCGCTGCGTCTGCAAGCAATGCCTCAGGCTCCACCAGTGCAACTGACTTTTCGATTAATTCTACATTTGCACAAAACAACGATTATTTGAGAAGCAATGGAGCTGTGAACTTGGTTCCTGACGGGTTGCAGATTACGCTCAAGACTCTGCAAGGGCAGTACGAAGGCATTCCAACGAAACTGAAACAGCCAACCACAATTTCTCTGCTGGACGACAAACGCTCTGTGACCCCTTTTGAGCTGGAGCTAGGGGGTGGTTCTTTGGTTGTCTCTGGAAGCAATAAGGGCCAGCTGGACATAAACACGCAGATGAAGCAGCTCCCACTTTCTCTAGCAAATGTGTTTATGCCGTCTTTGGCCTTAGACGGGACACTGAATGGTAAAGCTCAGGTTTTCGGAAAGATCGATGCACCACAAGCAAATTGGCAAGTCACGTTGGCCAACTTTTCAGCCCAGCCACTCAAAGCGAACAGCATTTTGCCACTACAGATCGGGAATTCTGGGTCACTTACAAACAATGAAATCAAACAAAAAACAACAATCACAAATGGAGCGGGCCTCGATTTTAGTAGCTCAGGAACGATCGGAGTAAAAGGTTCCCAGTCTTTGTCTATGACCGCTTCTGGCAATATCCCTCTTGATGTGGTCGGAGCAAAGCTGATCACTCAGGATTTGGGAGGCAGTGGTGGCTTTCGTTTGAGTGGGTCTATCGACGGGAACCTGACGGACCCTAAGGTTTCCATCGAGATCCAGCCCAACAATCTACAGACTACTCAATTTTCAACGGGCATGACGCTGACAGACTATACTGGGTCCATGCAAATCACCGCAGATGAGGTTAGAATTAACGGCCTAACTGCCAAGTTTAGTAATGGCGGCACTTTGAAGGTTGATGGCAAATTGGGCCTAGGGGCAGATTTACCTGCTCAAATGGACCTTGTCATTGATGGAGGGCGTTATGTTGATGGAACATTTGTTTCTGCACTCATCAACGCCAACCTCTCACTCAAGGGGCCCCTTGGCAGTATCAGCTCACCGGCTTCGATTGATGGAAAAGTTGTCATTGAACAGGCTGATGTTGAGATTCCAAGCTCATTTAACTCAAGCATAAACCCGGTTATTGTGCGTCACCTGAACGCTCCCAAACCCATTCTTACGCAAGCAAAAGAACTGGCGAGAGATGAAGGGCGAAAAAAGCCGCGCAAAAGCAAACAGAAGAGTCCACTTGAGGAAATAAGACTCAATGTGAATGTGGAAGCTCCTGGTAAGATATATATACGCGGTCGCGGCGTAAATGCTGAGGCAGGAGGCTCGTTAAACATTGGTGGAACCGTAACAAAAGTACAAACTGTTGGCGCTTTTTCGCTTGTACGCGGCCGTATGGACATCTTGTCTAAGCGATTGATCTTTAACCGCGGCAATGTCACCTTTAGCGGCGCACTTGTCCCGACCTTAGATTTTGCTGCAACCACAACTGCAAGCTCTACGGAGGTAACCGTTCTGGTAACTGGCCCTGCGGACCTGCCAGTGATTGACTTCACATCCTCTCCAAGCTTACCGAAAGACGAAATTATTGCGCAGTTGCTCTTTGGCGAGTCCGTGAACAATTTGTCTCCGGTCGAACTTGCACGATTGGCCAGCGCGACAGCAACACTCACAGGTGGGACCAGCACTGATGGCCCTCTGGATACCCTGCGTAATCTGCTGGGCGTTAGCGACATCGACTTAAACTTTGACGCAGAAGGCAATCCAGAAGTCACAGTTGGGGGCTATGTCAGCGAACGCGTTTATCTTGGCGTCATTCAAGAGCCCACAACGGGGGACAACGCGGCAACCGTTGATATCGATGTGACAAACTATTTGAAGCTTCGTGGAGAAGCAGGCTCAAACGGGGATGCTAAAGCCGGCTTCTATTATGAAAGAGAATATGATTAGACAGGTTGCCCACTCAAAGTAACGGCTTCCTCGTAGATATGCTTTGGCACATCAATACCATGCAATTTCGCTTTGTTGCGCGCCGCAAGGCGAGACGTGCCAGGAAGGCGAGCACCCTGCTCTGCTTCAATCGCGTTTACCAAAGTCTGCATTCTTTCGGTAAATGCCCCTCCGGATACCATGTCCGTATTGATCGCCAGAATGACCTGCCCAAGGTCAGGAGCAGCACCCTCGCCTGAAAAAAGGCTAGAAGCTTCAAAGCCAAATGCGGTTCCGCACAATCCTGCCGCCATTATCTCAATCATCATTGCAAGAGCAGCCCCTTTTGCCTCACCAATAGGGATCATAGTTCCTTCAAGCGCTTCTTTCGGGTCTGTCGTTGGTTGACCAGCCTTATCCAGAGACCACCCCTCTGGTATGGATTTCCCAGCCCGCTGCGCGGCCATCACTTTTCCGCGTGCAACGCGCGATAATGCCAAGTCAATCACCAGAGGGTCTCCCTCATGATTAGGGGCTGCGAAGGCAATCGGGTTGGTGCCGAACATGGGCGTTTTGCCACCATGAGCGGCAATCGCCTTTGGGGCATTGCCAAACACAAACGCGATCATGCCTTGTTTGGCCAGTCGCTCACAATGTGCTCCTGCCTGTCCGAAATGGTGAGAGTGGCGAATTGCGCTTAGCGCAAGCCCGTTTTGGGTTGTGGCCTCTTTTAGAAACGGCAGGGCAAGCTCAATTGCAGGATAGGCAAACCCATACCGCGCATCAACGCTCTGCACCACAGAACTAATTTGCCTTGCTGTGGGCTTTGCAAAGCCATCTAGTTTCCCAGTTCTGGCTTGTGCGCAATATGATGAAATTCGTGACAAGCCATGTCCTGCCTGTCCGTTGGCTTCGGCATCAACGAGAGCATTTGCAACGATCCGTGCGTTTATCGGATCCGTTTTATTTGCAGACAACGCATCCAGGGTGAGGTTGCGTGCCTCGTTCAAAGATAGATTAACCGTGCCCGACATGGAGTACCCTTAGTATATCATCATTAAAAGACAACTGCTCCTTGCACACTTTTCGGGAAAGAACAAACCGTGTTGGTTTCCAGCGACATCTACACGTTGGCTAACGCAGCCTCAAAATGCGCAGGTGCCCAGAAAATGATGTAAATTTGCGCAAGTATGCAGGCTCTGGAATAACATCATTCCAGATATTTTTACCCTCCTCTAAAGCATCGTATCATCATAACCTCTTATAATTGGCCATCTATTTTTTAAAAGGTCTTTGCTTTAGTAACCAAAGGCTCAATTACTCGTAAAATTTGCATTGCAGTAATCTGCAATCTTTGCGAACTCTATACGCACCAGGTGCTTTTCAGAATTCACCACCTATATCTGTAGGTAGGCATTGCCATACATTCATCGTGTTTTTCTATCTCTCCCAATTATCCGGTGGGATGTCACTTCATCAGGAGTTTTTTATGAGTTCAACACTCACAGCAGCCAACAAAGTCCCACTCCTTCGTGAAGCTTGTCTCATAGGCGGAACATGGCTCAGCGGAGACGAGCAGAATTCAATTGCAGTAACCAACCCCGCCACGGGCGAGATCATCGGTCGTGTGCCGCGCTTTGGACGTGCAGAGACCGCTCAAGCAATTGATGCTGCGTCCAAGGCCTTTCAGTCCTGGTCAAAAATGACAGCAGTTGAGCGGTGCAATCTAATGCATAGCTGGGCAGATCTAATTATAGAAAACCAAACTGACCTTGCAAAGCTTTTGACCATCGAGATGGGCAAACCGCTTGCAGAAGCGGCTGGTGAGGTCACTATTACAGCAAATTATATTCGCTTCTTTGCTGAAGAAGGAAAACGCGTATATGGGGATGTCATCCCTTCTCCCTGGCAAGGGCGGCGTATCTTTGTAACCAAAGAGCCTATAGGCGTTGTCGGCGCAATCACCCCTTGGAACTTCCCAAGTTCAATGCTTGGTCGCAAGCTTGCCGCAGCTCTGGGCTCAGGCTGCACTGTTGTTGCAAAGCCAGCTAGCCAAACCCCTTATTCAGCTTTGGTTTTGGGCAAACTTGCTGAAGACGCGGGCATACCCGCTGGTGTGATCAACATAATCACCGGCACTGCTGCTGAGATTGCCGATGAACTCTGTGAAAATGATAAGGTTCGGAAGATCACTTTCACCGGTTCAACACCTGTCGGTAAGCAGCTCGCTTCCAAAGCCTTGGCTAACATGAAAAAGGTCTCCATGGAGCTTGGCGGCAACGCACCGTTTATCGTGTTTGACACTGCCAATATCGACAAGGCTGTCGAAGGTGCAATCGCTTCAAAATTCAGGAACTCAGGACAGACCTGTGTTTGCGCAAATCGCATCTATGTTCAATCAGGCGTCTATGAGGAGTTTTCGGCAAAACTGAAGGTCGCAATTGAAGTTCAACTGCGCGTTGGTAATGGTTTGAAAGCTGGTGTTACTCAAGGACCACTCATCGATTCAAACGCGGTTGCCAAAGTTGAAGAGTTGATCTCCGACGCTGTCGAAAAAGGCGGCACAGTTGTAACAGGTGGCAAGCGTGATGCTCAGGGGGGGACCTTCTTTGAACCCACTCTTTTGCTGAATGCAACACCTGATATGAAGGTTGCCAAGGAAGAAACGTTTGGCCCATTCGCCCCTGTCTTCAAGTTTGAATCTGAGGAAGAGGCAATCAACATGGCAAATGACACAGAGTATGGACTTGCCTGCTATTTCTATACACAAGATCTGGGCCAAACTTTCCGCGTCATGGATGCGCTTGAATATGGCCTTGTTGGTGTAAATGAAGGCGTGATCACAACAGAATACGCACCATTTGGTGGTTATAAGGACAGCGGTATGGGCAACGAGGGCTCCAAGTACGGGATCGATGATTACATCAATATAAAGTACTCTTGTATTGGTGGTCTGAGCCTTTAATGTAGCCAATGATATTGTGAAAAAGCCGAGGTAATTGATACTTTGGCTTTTTTAACATGAGGATGCTTTGTGCTTTTAGAACAAGAACGTCTTACAGCCGCACCAACACTGATTGGTGAACGTATTATCATGCGTGCCCACAAAGATGAGGATTTTGAAGCTTGCTGCGCTTTGTGGGCAGATCCTGAGGTTGTTCGCTATATTTCAGGCAAACCCTCTACCCCAACCGACACCTGGGGGCGCCTCCTCAAATATGCCGGGCACTGGAGCCTTTCAGGTTTCGGGTATTGGGCAGTAATTGAAAAAGAGAGTGGTGAACTGGTCGGCGACGTTGGTTTTGCAGATTTCAAACGCGATATCACGCCTAGCCTAGAAGGTAAGGCTGAAGCTGGGTGGGTGCTGTCTCCGAAGTTTCACGGTCGTGGCTATGGCCAGGAAGCGGTTGAACTTGGATTATCCTGGCTCAACAAGTCTGGGTTATTCCCAGAAGTGCATTGCATTATTGCGCCAGAGAATAAAGCAAGCGTTGGGCTTGCAGAGCGCGTTGGGTTTAAGAAATACGCTAATGGCGCATACCTTGGAGAACCGACCGTTTTTCTTTCGATGCCACTTTCATAAACGACCAGGTTCAACGTTCAGTTTGGAGGTTGGACTTGTTCATTTCCTGCGATCCTGTATATCCATTCTTCAAAGATCCATGCAGGTTGAGTTATGCAGAAATATGATAAGGTTTACGCCAAGGACGAAAGTTACTTTGGCCACACTTCCAAGCAATTTACGACGCTGTTCTCAAATCTAGATTTTGACAGCGGCACCATCCTTGACCTTGGAGCAGGACAAGGAAGAGACGCAATCTTCCTTGCCAAGCGCGGATATAATGTGATTGCGCTGGACAGTTCCAAGGTGGGACTGGATCAACTTGAAGCGCGTGCGCAGGCCGAAAATCTTGCAATCGAGATTGTTCATGCTGATGCACTCGGTTACAACCCGCCTCAAGACCTTGATGCTATTGTTGCAGACCGCTTTTTCCACGAGCTGCCCAATAATGCTCGCGTCAAACTCCTCCAGCGGATGTTAGGCAATCTTCGCTCAGGTGGGTATATGCTCATTGCTGATGAAAAGAGCGTTTTACCAAATTTGCGTGATACTTTGAAAAAAGAGAAGTTTGAGTTCCTACGCGATAAAAACGGCATTCTTTTCACCTACAAACCATAGCGTTTTGTGCGGGGGAAGCGGTGATGCTCCTCCCTCGCACACGTGTTGGGATGCTGCTTTCACTAACTGATCACACACAAAAATGTGATGTAAAACCCTTATACATTAGCAATTGTATCACTCAAATATACAATTTCCACTATATCGCCACAGTAACAACTCAATTTGGTTGGAATGTTTGCAAAATATGGCGACTTAACTCAATTTATCCCGATTGTACACTCAGATTGAACAATGAGTTTAATTGCAATTTCCAGTGCTTCTGCCATTTCTATACACAAGCTTGGTACTCAGGTTCGAGAAAATTGGAGATAAAAATGAAATCAATTCGCTTCGGAATGTTTGCAGTCGCGACATCCTTTCTTGCAACAGCTGCAATTGCAGAGCCTGTTGCATACGACGTAGACATGTCCCATGCCAATCTGGCATTTGATTACAACCACCTAGGTTATTCCACCACAGACGGTCGTTTTGCTACTTGGACCTCTAAATTGATCATCGACGAAGAGACCCCTGCAAACTCTAAAATTGATGTTAGGATCGATGCCAGCTCACTCGATACATTTTGGGCCGCTCGCGATAAACACTTGAAAAACGGTGACTTTTTTGATGTTGAGAATTTCCCAGAAGCAACATTCAACTCAACAAAGGTTGAACAAACCGGCGAAAATGAGTTGGAAGTAACTGGTGACCTCACCATTCGCGGCGTGACAAAACCAACTGTTTTGCAAGTTGTGGTCAATCAAATTGCTGAGCATCCGATGGCTAAGAAAAAAGCTGTTGGCTTGGATGCAACCACTACGATCAAACGCTCTGACTTCGGTATGACTATGGCTGTGCCTTATGTTTCTGACGAAGTGAACATCAACATCAGCTTTGAAGCAACTGTTCAATAACATCTTTAGACTGTTGGATACGACACGGACTCTGACAGTCTTAATCGACTATTGAGAGGGGGCTTTGCGCCCCTTCTCATACTCGAAGGGCTACCCATGATCAGAAATACCAGATCAGCCTATGGTACTATCGCGATCGCGTTGCACTGGACCATAGCCACACTCATCATCGCCATGCTTTGCTTTGGCCTATATATGGTGACCCTGCCGACTTTTGACCCACAAACGTTTACTTATTATCAGCTGCACAAATCCGTCGGTTTTGTTGTACTGGGGTTGGTTGCTCTTCGCATCCTATGGAAAATCACGAGTATTACACCGAATTTACCTGAGCAGATGCCTGCCTGGGAAAAGATAGCGGCTCATCTGGGGCATCTTGCTCTATATGCCTTAATGCTGGTTATGCCTATTTCTGGTTGGCTTCTGGTTTCCTCAAGTCCGCTTGGTCTGCCGTCAGTCTTCTTTAACCTCTTTGAGATTCCGCACCTACCAACACCGGAATTTTTCGGGCAAAAGGCTGACGTGTCTGCATTCTTCTCGTCAGTACATGGATGGGCAGCCTATGCGTTTATTGCTGTTATTATCGCTCATGCGGGAGCAGCATTTAAACACTACTTCATATCTAAGGATAACGTTTTGCAGCGTATGTTATCCTCAAAGAGCTAGTTTGAGGATTCGGAGAAAATAATGAAACAATTGACCGACTTATTCTTCAAAACCAGTGTGCTTATTGCCTTTATTTTGACAGGCGCAGTCGCTGCGTCTGCTGATGAATGGCAGGTAGACCGCAATAAAAGCACACTTGGCTTTGAAGTGATCAATAACGGCAATACGGTCACCGGCACTTTTGAAACCTGGAACGCCAAGATCACCTTCGACGAAGAAAACCTCGACAATGCGAAGATCCAGGCTTCTATCGTCACTGGCAGCGTCAAAACGGATGATGCGCAGGCTGCAGGTGCGATCCCTTCTGCACAGTGGCTGGACATTTCGAGCTACCCTGATGCGGTATTCCGCGCAGATAACGTCGCCCCTGCTGGCGGAGATCTGTATGAAGCAGCTGGTACGCTTGAGCTTAAGGGAGCGACGATCGCTGTATTTCTGCCTTTCACCTTGACCATTGAAGGTGATGCAGCCCATGCAGTGGGTGAAGCAACTCTTACCCGAGGTGACTTTAAAGTCGGCGACGGTGTGCCAGATAGCACAGTGAGCAACAAGGTGATTGTTAAGTTGGACCTTTACGCCAACCGCTGATAAGGCGAGCGAAAGCGCGGCTTGCATTTTTCACCAGGTCTCTCGTCAATTCGACGTAAACTTTCAATTTTGATTAGATTTGAGAGCTGAGGGGCTTTGCCCCTCAGCTTTTTCGCTATAAAACAGCGCTCAGCAAATACAACAGTGTACAAGCGTACACCAAATAAGCCAGAGAGTGCCACGATGTCTGAAATACATGCTGCCGAGTACGTACACACCTCTCTTTTTCCACTTGGTAAAGATAAAACCCCTTATCGCAAGCTGACTTCTGATCATGTTTGCGAGGTTGAGTTTGACGGCGAGAAAATTCTGAAAGTGGGACAAGAGGGTCTGCGCCTGCTTGCTGAGGAAGCATTTAAAGACATCAACCACTTCCTGCGTCCTGCACATTTGCAGCAACTACGCAAGATCCTTGATGATCCGGAAGCGTCCGAAAATGACAAGTTCGTTGCATTTGATTTGCTTAAGAATGTAAATATCTCTGCAGCTGGCGTGCTCCCAATGTGTCAGGACACCGGTACAGCTATCGTCATGGGTAAAAAGGGAAACAAGGTCTGGACAAACGGCGATGACGAAGCTGCCTTGGGAGAAGGCGCTCGCGATGCATATTTTAAAAAGAACCTGCGCTACTCCCAACTTGCCCCGCTTTCCATGTTCGAAGAAAAGAACACGAAAAACAATATGCCGGCACAGATCGAAATTTATAGCGAAGGTAAGGATGAATATAAGTTTCTGTTTATGGCAAAGGGTGGCGGATCTGCCAACAAGACCTTTCTTTTCCAAGGCACTCCCAGCCTGCTCACACATGATCGCATGATCGACTTCTTAAAGGAGAAGATCCTAACACTTGGCACCGCAGCTTGTCCTCCCTATCACCTTTCTATTGTCATTGGCGGGACCTCTGCGGAGCTGAACCTGAAAACTGTGAAGTTGGGATCTGCTCGTTATCTGGATGAACTGCCAACTCAAGGGTCTGAACTTGGGCATGCATTTCGTGATCTAGAAATGGAAGAGGAAATCCACAAACTCACGCAGGCAACCGGTGTTGGTGCCCAGTTTGGTGGCAAATACTTTTGTCACGATGTGCGTGTGATCCGCCTGCCACGTCATGGCGCCTCTTTGCCGATTGGTATTGGTGTATCTTGTTCGGCTGATCGTCAGGCGACTGGTAAAATCACCAAGGACGGAATTTTCCTTGAGAAATTGGAGCGTAATCCAGAGGTTTACATGCCAGAAGTCACTGAAGTCGACCTCTCCGAAGATGTCGTGAAAATTGACCTGACGCGTCCAATGAGCGAAATCCTTGGTGAGCTGACAAAGCACCCAACAAAGACACGTCTGTCACTGACGGGTCCGTTGATCGTCGCTCGTGACCTGGCTCACTCCAAACTGCGTGACCGGCTGGAAGCAGGTGAACCTCTTCCAGATTACATCAAGAACCACCCTGTCTATTACGCAGGTCCTGCAAAAACACCTGAAGGGATGCCATCTGGATCATTTGGCCCGACCACCGCTGGCCGAATGGATGCTTACGTGGATCAATTCCAAGCAGCTGGCGGTTCTATGGTGATGTTGGCCAAAGGAAACAGGTCCGCGGGTGTCCGACGCGCTTGTCAGGCCCATGGCGGGTTCTATCTTGGCTCCATTGGCGGCCCTGCTGCGCGCCTGGCACAAGACTGCATCAAAAGTGTTGAGGTGGTTGAGTATGAAGAGCTGGGTATGGAAGCCGTCTGGAAGATCGAAGTTGAAGACTTCCCTGCCTTCATCGTGGTGGATGATAAAGGAAATGATTTCTTTAAAGAGCTCAATTTGAGTTGACCGGCTGACATTATACGCTATCCCGATTGAGGGCGTTCTTTTGAGCGCCCTTTTTCACTGTTGAATTTATCGAAAACAATAATCAATCACAATTAAATTTAAAATTACTCATGTACTCGTTGATGAGTTAGCTCTTGTTTTAACTAGGTTCAAATTAACCTCTAGAAAAATGTAAATCTGCTTCTATGAACTTGGCCGATAATTCCTTTTCCATAAGAAACATATAGCGCTGGTTGCAGCTTTCAAAGGTGCAACAATTAATAGATTAGACATTCAAAGCTGCGAGCGTCCCCCTACTCGCTGCATAAATTCCCTCATGCAAACGAGAAAAAACAAACAACAATATCCCAGGGGGTATTCAATGCGCATATTTATCGCGAGTGTTGCTCTTTGTGTTGCAGCACTATTTAACGGCACACAAGCAGATGCTGCGGCATCTGGAAAATTCTTTGACCATGCATCCAAAAAATGGGTTACTTACGGCTCTGCCCACCAAGGCAAGTCCCCTATTAAGCGTAAGCAAGTCAGATATAACGGATCGTATGGGCCAAACACGATTGTCATTAGCACTAAGGATCGTCGCCTCTATCATATCCGAGGTAACGGAACTGCAATGGTATACGGCGTCGGCGTCGGTCGTGAAGGGTTCCAATGGTCAGGAACTCACCGTATCTCCCGCAAGGCAGAATGGCCAGGCTGGACACCACCAAAGGTCATGATCGACCGCGAGCGCCGGAAAGGTCGCATTTTGCCCAGCTACATGAAGGGCGGTCCTGAGAACCCACTCGGCGCACGGGCTATGTACATTGGAAGCACGATCTACCGTATTCATGGCTCGAATGAACCATGGACTATCGGCTCAGCTGTTTCTTCCGGTTGCATCAGACTGGCAAACGAAGACGTCATTCATCTATATGAGAACGTTTCCGTTGGCACAAAAGTTGTCGTACTACGATAAGATTGAGTGCTTGGGGCTGGTAGATGCCAGCCCTTTAGCTTTTGTCTCTACGCAGACCGCGCTCTTCCAGTTCTTTCAAATAACGTTTCCATAGAAAATCATAGCGCTCATGTAGCTCTTGAAAATAGGCCCACGTAAAGATTCCTGTATCGTGCAGGTCATCAAATGTTGGTTTGATTGCGTAGTTTCCGACAGGATCAACGCCAATGATGGTTACATCTTTTTTTCCGGCAATCACTTTTCGTTGATCAGGATTATGCCCCTGCACCTCTGCTGATGGCGACATGACCCGCAAAAACTCCGCAGTAAAGGCGATTTCAAGGCCACCCTCAAAAGTAACAGATAGTTGTTTCCCCTTATCTTTTAAGTGAATTTGCGTAGGCCACGGAGTATCCGTCATATTTTTTTGTCCTTGCTCAAGTTCATGGAACTCAGTATTGATGCGGGGTAAATTATATCTGTGGTTCTATGGTGTTTTCATAGGTAAATCCACCAGAAGCCTTGTCTAATGCATTGACGCTAACTATTTGCGCACTACATTAGAATCGTTAAATTAGACAAGTTTGAGATTTGGGTTGTGGAGAGTTCCATGGGGCAACAAGCTACAGATAAACTACAGGATCCACGCCCAGAGCTGATTGATCCATTCGGCCGGGCCGTAACTTATCTTCGGGTGTCTGTAACTGACCGTTGTGACCTTAGATGTGTTTATTGCATGTCTGAACACATGACATTTCTTCCGAAAAAAGACGTCCTGTCCCTCGAAGAGCTGGACCGTTTGTGTACCGTTTTCATTGAAAAAGGTGTTCGGAAAATTCGCCTGACAGGTGGTGAACCTCTGGTGCGGAAAAACATCATGAGCTTTATTCGTGGGCTTTCAAGGCATCTTGAAGGTGGCGCACTGGATGAAATTACGATCACCACCAACGGCACCCAGCTGGAACGGTACGCCGAAGACCTTTATGCTGCTGGTGTACGGCGTATCAACGTTTCTCTAGACACATTGATTGCAGAGAAATTTAAGGATGTGACGCGCTGGGGAGATATTCAAAAGGTCTTTGACGGGATTAAAGCTGCGAAAGAAGCTGGCCTTCACGTTAAGCTCAATGCAGTTGCATTGAAGAACTTTAACGAGGATGAACTCATTCCTATGCTGGAATGGGCGCACTCGAAGGGCCACGATCTGACCTTCATTGAAACCATGCCGCTTGGTGATATTGATGGCGACCGCAACGACCAATACCTGCCACTTAGCGAAGTCCGCAAGACGCTTTCGGCTAAGTTCACATTGACCGATATTCCTTACAAGACCGGTGGTCCTGCGCGATATATGCGGATTGAGGAAACAGGTGGACGCCTTGGCTTCATTACCCCACTGACACATAACTTTTGCGAGAGTTGCAACCGCGTTCGCGTGACCTGCACCGGACAGCTGTATATGTGCCTTGGTCAGGACGATCAGAAAGACCTGCGCGCTGCGCTGCGAGCCTCCGAGGGAAATGAGGTTCTGAGCGAAGCAATCGATACTGCGATTTCCAGAAAGCCTAAAGGGCATGACTTCATCATTGATCGTGACAGCAAAAGCACGCCGGTTTCTCGTCATATGAGTGTGACGGGTGGGTAAAGGTATTTCGTAGGCAAACGTTGACCATGACAGAAGGAAACCCAACTGCAAAGCAGTTGGGTTTTTGAACTTCAGCCCTATTAGATAGCTTATTAACCCAAGTCCAAAGCATCACTAACATCTGTAAATACGGCCGTTAGGTTTGTGCCAAGCGTTCCGACAATTGTTATGATTGCTACGGAAATTAGAGCTGCCAGAATACCATACTCAATCGCAGTAGCGCCGGACTCGTCGTTGAAAAATTTCACAAGCATGTTTTAAACTCCATTAAACCCTGAGCGTCCCACTGCTCATTGGGACTAGAGGCAAATTATATCCGCAATTCTTGCCAAGTTATGAATCAAATTTTCCGATCACTTTACATTCACTTGCATCAACTCCATCACATAGGCAGAATTTGCATAACTCACCTTTTTGTTGCTTGATGTTTTCTTTTAAGCGTATGAATTTATTGATATTCTTATAAAATAAATTTGAAAATATTATTTTAGCACCTCATTAACCTTAGTGAAGATTATGTAATTTTGCCGGTGCAAAAGCTAACAATCGGCAAGGCACTGAGCCTTCCTGCGATTCATATGCGCCGGCGCAGCCAACGCGAAACCGACGCAACCACTTCATAGAACACACGAGACCTCTCATAACGTGCTTTCAGGAGATACTCGTGCGGTGGGTATGGGTGAGAGAAGCCCAATTGATCCTTATCCATGTACTGTCCCTTAATCTACGTTGCGTAGTGGCGATTTGTGTCGCAAGTTCTTTGGAATAGTCGGACAATAGTCTTGTAGCGCGAGCCCTGACAAACGAGTATTTTCGCCAGTTCAGATCAAATAATTTGAGGTGAAATGCGCTATTCTCTTCCCCCCCTTAATGCCTTCCGGGCTTTTGAGTGCGTTGCGCGGCATATGAGCTTTGCACGGGCCGCTGAGGAGCTTAATCTCACTCCCTCTGCGTTGAGTTACCAGATCAAATCGCTCGAAGACCAACTCCAAGTTCCTTTGTTTCTGCGCTTAAACAGGGCTATAGACCTCACGCCAGCCGGACGGTCTTTGTTGCCGGGCGTTGAGAACGGGTTGAATAGTTTTTCTGAAGCAGTTGCACGGGTTAAGGGTGTTGCTGAAGATAATGTGTTAGTGATCTCAACCGGGCCAGGCACAGCTTCGAAGGTTATTGCTCCACGTATTTACAAATTCATGGAAGCATTCCCCGAAATTGAACTGCGGATATCTGCCAGCTTAAAACTCGTTGATTTTTATAGGGATGATGTGGACTTGGGCCTTCGTTTTGGCCGGGGGCACTATCGCGGATTAAAGACACAGTTTTTGATTGATGACTACCTAACACCGATGTGTTCGCCACGTCTTGCGAGCCAGATTTCAACACCATGTGATTTACGTGACTTCAAACTGCTGCATGATGGCAGCATGGCACCGTTTTCCAATGCACCTAATTGGCGTGAGTGGTTGCAAGCGGCAAGTGTTGAAGACGTCAGCTGGGCCTCCAAAGGTCTAGTGTTTTCTCAGATCGAGCATGCTCAGGATGCCGCAATTGAGGGGGCTGGTATCATGCTGGGAAGGAAGGTGCTGTGCGCTCATGACAAGCGGCTTGGTTTGCTTAAAAACCCATTTGAGTTGCATCTGCCTGCAACGGCCCATTACATGCTTGTCGGCTTGGAAAAGTCATTCAAATTGAAAAAGTGTCTTAAGTTTGTTGAGTGGATCAGGGCAGAGCTGGATAGCCTCTGCCCCTCCTAAGGTTTGACCTATTCGGCAAGAGCCAAGCCGTCTTTTGGTGCGCTGATGTCTTTTGTCAGTACGCGGCCCGCTGCCATCTGCTTATGGCGCACACGTTCACGGTGAACGGTGTAAAGACCTGAGCCGACAACAACCAGCATACCTGTTATCGTGATGGCATCTGGCACCTGTCCCCACACCAGAACTCCGATGGCTGTTGCCCAAAGCAGTCCAGTGTAGCGCATTGGAGCAACGACACTCATATCACCTGCCCGTGTAGAGACAATTGCAAAGTAATAGGCACCAATCAGGAACGTTGAGCACCCAACCAACGGCAGCACATAGTCTATCTCTACCGCAATCCACTCTTCAGTGGTGCCCATACCAGCACCCATGAGCGTAACAGCGGCGCAGACAACAAAGCACACGCCGGAAGATGGCATTCCCCTTGGCATTGATTTGGTCACAAGGTCACGAAGTGCCATAAAGACAACGGCGGCAACAGCCAGCAAAGCCCAAGCATCGAACCCGTCCATTCCAGGGCGAATGATGAGCATAACACCTGCGAAGCCGACGGCGATTGCAGACCATCTTCTCCAGCCCACTACCTCACCATAAATCATTGCAGCCCCTGCAGTTACGGCCAAAGGCATGGCCTGTAACATTGCAGTCGCATTAGCAATTGGCATTTGTGTAAGGGCTGTCAGATACATAAAGGAGCCAATGATCTCCAAAATGGAGCGGCCAAAGACAACTGGATGAAAGAGCTTGCGGCCTTGGCTAAATGCGCCAGACGACCAGCACCACATTGCCATGATAAATGTCGTCACCAATCCGCGCAGAAAGATAATCTGACCGAGAGGCATGGTTTGTGCTGTATATTTCAGCAGGGCGTCATTGAACATGAAAAACGCAGTTGAAAGAAACATAGCCACGATTGCGCGGCCATTCTCCTTGGCAAACATTTTCTTAAGGCTCCAGATTGTATTGAGACCCTGGCGACGTATCAAGGTCGTGCGCTTATCAGGCACGAGAGTAACAGTCGTCTCAGGTATTGGAGCCACACTACACTAAACGGCACAATGCAACGAGGTGACATTGTGCCGCTTAAGTAAAATTCCTTTGAAATATCAGAGGCGTTACATCTAATCGATGACAATTTTGGGAGCACTGCGCGCAGCATCGCCACTCGGCTGAACAACTCCTTGCCACAACCCTGCTGCGATCAATCCATAAGCCTTGGACACAGCGCTTTGCGGGTTGCTCACAGTGATTGGCGTTCCGGTATCGGATTGCTGCCTGATTTCCATAGTCAGCGGTATTTCACCGAGGAATGGAACCTTCATCTTTTCAGCTTCCGCTTTTGCACCGCCGTGTCCAAAGATATCGTGCTGACCACCGCAATCAGGACAGATAAAGTGGCTCATGTTTTCAACCACGCCAAGAACAGGGATGGCGACTTTTTCAAACATTGCAATGCCACGACGTGCATCGAGCAGCGCCAGATCCTGAGGCGTCGATACGATCAGCGCCCCTGTCAGAGGCACCTTTTGAGCCATCGTGAGCTGTACGTCACCGGTACCAGGTGGAAGGTCCACAATGAGGACATCCAAATCACCCCAAGCGACTTCGCGAAGCATCTGGTTGAGGGCAGAAACCACCATCGGGCCGCGCCATATCATGGCAGTCGTTTCTTCTACCAGAAAACCGATGGACATCAGCTTGATACCATGGGCCTCCAACGGCTTCATTATTCTGTTTTCGACAACCTCTGGCTGGCCAGAAGCTCCCATCAGCTTTGGTATGGACGGACCGTAGATATCTGCATCTAACAACCCAACCTTCAGGCCCATGGCAGAAAGTGCAAGAGCAATATTTGCTGAAGTCGTTGACTTGCCAACTCCTCCTTTTCCCGATGCAACAGCAACGATGTGCTTTACGCCGGGCACCTCTTGTTTTGCTGGCATTGGAGCACCCATCTTGGGAGACTTAGCCGCAGAGGGAGGTGGAGTTGATGCGGTGCCCGGCTGTTTATCTGCCGTGAGCGCAACCAGCACTGTCTCAGCTCCTGGAAGAACGGAAACCACTTTCTCCGCAGCTTGTCGGAGCCCTTCCAGTCCAGCTGCCTGTTCTGCGGGCACCTTGATGGAAAATACAACTCGTCCATCAGATACAAAAAGGTCTGCAACCAGACGCTGGTCAACAATGTTGCCTTTGCCATCTGGTGACTTCACTTGTTTGAGCACATCAAGGACGCGCTCTTGCGTCAACCCAGCCATTGCTTCTCCGGTTTCCCTTTGGTTGTTCTTGCTTGTTGTGAAGCCGTCTTTAAGTCGCCCCCACAGTCCTTTAGATTTGCCGTTATCCATCGTGAGCACACCCTACAAAACCTCTGCCAAGCAGAGAGAGGATAAATTGATCTTAAAGAGAAATATGCGTGCAATTTGAATGTGCAAGCTTTTGCAGTCATTCTTTTGTATCTTGGTATACCTCTCAACAACAATTGAGCAATACAGAATTCATCAAAGGCCGCATTTGTCCTTTGCGCATTCGCAATATAAATTTACAATTCCCAATGAACTCACTTGTTGGATACCGCCAGAATTTGAAGTCACCAACACAAATTCACAGATATTTGCGTGTTACGAAAAAACTTTCATCATTGATAAAACCCTGCGTCTTCTGAGCATTAGCGCACAGCTATAGGGGATGTAACCTACGCAGGGGATGAGCAGCCTCATCATCTTGATAAAATCGACCAACACTGTGCGCGAGATGCATGATATTTAACGGGCAAGAACCCTCTTGCTGCTGCACATTGGAGCAGGAGGAACGGGCAAAATTCATGCTGACAATTCTGTTTTGCATTTTCCACGGGCTAGGAGGCAATCGTGTCTAATCCTATTTTGATGAATCGTCGTAGCGTACTGGGAGGTATGGCAGCGACCGGCGCTATTGCGATGGTGCATCCATATTCGGTTCTCGCCAAAGAGAACACAGCGCACCTGCGTCTTATGGAAACAACTGATCTGCACGTTCACGTTGCTCCTTACGACTATTATGCCGATCGCCCAATGGATACTGCTGGCCTGGCTCGTACAGCTTCCATTATTAGGAAACTGCGCGCTGAAGCTACCAACTCCATGCTGGTAGATAATGGTGACTTTTTGCAGGGCAACCCGATGGGCGATTACATCGCTTATGAGCGTGGGATGCACGATGGCGATGTACACCCTGTCATTAAAGGCATGAACGTTCTTGGATACGATGCCGGTACGTTGGGCAACCATGAATTCAACTACGGTCTGGACTTCATGATGAAGGTTCTTTCCGGAGCGAACTTCCCCGTTGTTTCCTCCAATGTTTCCAAAGGCACCTCACTGGCTTCTAATGGCCGTAAGGATGACTTGTTCCTCAAGCCTTACACCATCGTTGAAAAGAAGATCAAAGATGGTGGCGGTGTTGAGCACACCATCAAAGTTGGCTTTGTGGGTTTTGTGCCTCCAATGATCATGAATTGGGATTCTCGCCACTTAGTAGGTAAAGCAAGTACCCGCGACATGGTTGATGCGGCCCGCTCCTGGGTTCCAGAAATGAAAGAGCGCGGATGTGATCTTATCATCGCGCTTGTTCATGGCGGTATTGCAGGTGGTGCGCATGAGGAAGGCACAGCCAACACTGCACTTCATATTGCAGGCGTTGAAGGCATTGATGCACTGTTCACCGGACACCAGCATCAGGTCTTCCCTGGTCCAGACTTTGAAGGCATTCCTGGAGTTGACGCAACCAAGGGCACACTGCAAGGCAAACCTGCTGCTATGGGCGGTTTCTGGGGGTCACACCTTGGTGTGATTGACCTGATGATCGAGCGGGATGGCAACAACGGCTGGCGCATCGCCAACTTCACGACAGATGTGCCATCTATCTACCGCAAAGAAGGTCGCAAGCGCATTCCGCTGGTCTCCAGTGATGAAGAAGTACTTGCGGCAGTTGAAGACGACCACAACAAGACACTGTCTTACGTGCGCCGTGCTGTTGGTAAAACCTCTGCTCCGCTGCACTCCTACTTTGCTCTGGTTGCAGATGATCCATCTGTGCAGATCGTTTCTAAGGCCCAAACCTGGTACACCAAGGAAATGCTCAAAGACACGGAATGGGCCGCTTTGCCGGTTCTATCTGCTGCTGCTCCGTTTAAGGCTGGTGGCCGCGGTGGTCCTGACTACTACACCGACGTTCCAGCCGGCGATGTTGCAATTAAAAATGTTGCTGACCTTTACCTTTACCCAAACACTACACGTGCCGTTTTAGTGAGTGGCAGTGATGTAAAGGAATGGCTGGAGCGCTCAGCAGGCATGTTCAATCAGATTGAAGCTGGCAAAAAAGATCAGCCTCTTTTGGACCCAGAATTCCGTTCTTACAACTTCGATGTGATGGACGGTGTCACCTACGAGATCGACCTGACTCAGCCTAACAAATACGATGGTGAAGGAAATGTAGCGCATCCAGATGCCAACCGTATCGTCAACCTTCAGTTTGAAGGTAAGCCAATCGATATGGGTCAGAAGTTTGTTGTTGCAACAAATAACTACCGTGCTGGCGGCGGCGGATCGTTCCCAGGCATCAATGATGATGTGACGATTTTCGTTGGTCCAGATACAAACCGCGATGTGATTGTTCGTTACATCGTTGAACAAGGTACAATCAACCCATCGGCCGATGCGAACTGGAAGTTCAAATCGATTGCGGACACCACTGTCCTGTTTGAGACTGGCCCAGTGGCAGAAAAGCATATGAAAGACGTTAAGGGCGTACAGATTGAAGCTGCTGGCGACGGCAAGGACGGTTTTGCTATGTTCCGCATTACGCTCTAAGCGTATGCTATAAGTTTAAGTTTGGGAAAGCGAGGTTTGCGCCTCGCTTTCTTTTTGGGATAAAGCTATATTTTTCAATGTTTTAAACGCTGTATTTTACAATTTTAGAAGATTTTACTGTCAGGCTTTCACGAACTGGAGGATCTGATGATGAGTGTTACGCAATTATGTTATCGCAGCCGCATTCATTGGCCTGCACTTCGCTATAGCCTTGACGAGGAAGTTGAGCGATCACTTTCACGTATTTGGCGCATCAATTCCATGGCGGGTGTCACAGGCGCACTGATCTTGACAGACAACCATATTTTTCAGCTGCTGGAAGGCCCATGGCCATCAGTGAAGCGCACGTTTGAGTGTGTCCTTGAAGACAGGCGTCATTCGGACCTGACTGTTCTTTCCAATGAACAGCAAGACTACAGACTCTTTCACAATTGCTGGATGCATTACTGTGATTTGCGTGAGGATGCGCAAGGGCACCACCCCAAGCTCTTCGCAAGTTTGCTCTCTCACCCTGAACGTACTTGTAGTGAAGAGGTCATGGAACTACTTTTGTTGCTTTCGATGAATATGCATGAAAGTGACTTAACCAGCCGCCTTGCGCTCATGTAAACCAAGCTAATTCCCCAGGTGGCAAGGCCACCGCTCCAAAACGCTCCTTAAGGCACTTTTCCTCCCACTGCCTTCAGGAGCGTTTTTTATGCCAATACATGCAAAATTGTGGTTTGCGAATAGTTGCGACTTTCACAGAGCTAGCTTGTACGCCAATAGTATTGCGGTTTTTTAGCAAGCTGGTTTGAAAGGTGATATTAAAATGGCTGCTGCGCGGAATGAAAAAGACAAAGTTATAGGATGTATCCTTAGCGGCGGAAAATCGCGACGTATGGGTCATTCAGACAAGTCCTTAGTAACCTTGGGCAAGGCAACCTTATTGGAACATGTCGTGTCGCGTTTGCGGCACCAAGTGCAGCAGCTTGTGGTGAGTGTAAATGACCCTGGCGACGCCTATGAGCGCCTTGACCTACCGCTGCTTAAGGATCAACTCGCGGGACATTTGGGACCATTGGCCGGAATTCACGCTGCGCTAAGCTGGGCAAAATTGCATTCACCCCATGCAACGGATGTTGCTAGTATCGCGGTTGATACGCCATTTTTCCCAACAAACTTGGTTGAAACTCTCATGCTTGCCAGGGTGACGAACCCTGAGCCTCCCGTTATTTGTTCAAGTGCGGGACGTTCTCATTTTGCCTTCGGGCTTTGGCCAATCACTCTTGCGGACCCACTAAAGGACTACCTGTTGAATGGTGGGCGCAGTATTAAAGGCTTTTTCAACGAGCACGCACCGGTCATTGTTAATTTTGAATCCCAGAACACAATTGATCCTTTCTTCAACATCAACACCCCTGAAGACATTCCCTTAGCACTTGAATATCTTTCGCAATTACACGTGCAATAAATGAGGAAACTTCCAGATGTCTGTTAGATCTTTGATTTTTGCCAAATCCAACGGCCTCACTATGGTAAATAAGGAAAGTACTTAGACCCGATATTCTGGAATAGGCATGAACACGAAAACGCCCCTTCTGAGCTTTGACGAAGCCCTTTCACATCTGCGTAAACTCGGCCATTGTAAGGTCGGCGTTGAAGACACTGCGTTGATGACGGCCTATGGCCGTGTTCTTGCTGAGGATATCATTGCGACCTGCGACCAGCCTCCCCTGGACAATTCCGCGATGGACGGTTACGCGATTTCGCGCTCGCTTAATGAGGCTAAGCAAACCTCTTTTCCAGTTGTCATGGACGTTTATGCCGGCTCGATGCCTGAAACAACGCTGAAACCGGGTGAAGCTGCGCGTATCTTTACTGGTGCACCGGTACCAGAGGGTACCGGTTTTGTCGCTCCTCAGGAGGACTGCCTAGAGACCACCTTTGATGGTGTGCGCTTGGTGAAGCTCTCAAGATCCTATCAATCAGGGTGCAATATTCGCCGTCAGGGTGAAGATCAGAAAAAGGGTGCCCCGATTGTTCGGGCGGGCGCATCTCTTCGGCCGCAAGAAATTGCTGCAGCAGCTTCCATTGGCATGGGGCAGGTCAAGACATACAAGCGCCTAAAGGTCGGCGTGTTTTCAACTGGCAACGAACTTATCCGCCCTGGCACTTCGCGAAAAGCAGGGCAGATATTCGATGCCAACCATTTCCTATTACGCGGAATGCTGGCAAATTTGCCCGTTGAGCTTATCGATCTGGGAATCTTGGTAGATCAGCGCGAGGTCGTTGAAAGCGCGTTGGAAGCAGCCTCCAAACAATGCGATGTTATCTTAACATCTGGCGGCGCAGGTGGGGGTGATAAGGACTTTGTTTCAGCTACGCTTGGCAAGCTTGGCAAGACGACGTTCTGGCACCTAGCGGTTAAACCTGGTCGCCCGTTCATGGTGGGCGAGCTGCCTAAGTGCGTCTTCATCGGCCTTCCCGGCAATCCGGTTGCAGCAACCGTGGCTTTTGCGTTTCTTGCACGCCCTCTCATCGAGGCGATTGCAGGTGGAACTTTTAAAGAAGCGTCCCGCCAATATATTCCAGCCAATTTTGAGATTTTGAACCGAAAGACAGGACGTCGTGAATTCCTGCGTGGGCGCCGGGTACAGGATGGGGGAGCGATGAAACTCTCCAAGTACCACAGCGATGGTTCTGCATTGTTATCTTCGCTTACCTTCGCTGATGGCTTTATCGAAATCAGTGAGGAGGTCTCTTCGGTTTGCAAAGGAGACCTTTTACCGTTCATCAGCTTTGATGAGATTGGTCTTATATAGCTAAGCAATTTGGCCCTTCAAGAATCGTAGGCGAAGCGTTTTCCACGTTTGTATATTTTTGTGCGATTTTAACAATTTTTCCCTCAGACAGGCGAAAGTTGCAAGATATTATCGAAAACTATCTTCAGTTTGCTATTAATTAGCCTAAACCGCATTCGATATAGGTTGATCTACGGATACTTTTAGTGAAACATAAGGCTCGGTTATGCAGGGGCCTACTTAAAGAAGCCCTGCCAAGATAATTAATTCGGGGACATAATATGCGTATTTTGCGTTTGGCCGCAGTAGCAGCAGTTGCATTAACAGCCATTTCTGGCGCGGAAGCAAAAGATTGGACTAAGGTTCGCATGGGCACCGAGGGTGCCTACCCTCCTTTTAACTACACCACCGCTGACGGAACGCTGACCGGCTTTGACGTTGAGATCGGCAACGCTCTTTGTGATGAGCTAAAGCTTGAGTGTACCTGGGTCACTCAGGACTGGGACGGTATCATTCCTGGCCTTATTGCAGGTAAGTACGACACCATCCTTGCTTCCATGTCCATTACTCCAGAGCGCATGGAAAAAATCTCTTTCTCAAAGAAATACTACAACACACCTCCTGGGATTGCTGTGCGCAAAGATTCAGAGCTGAGCGAAGCAACTACAGAGGGCCTTGAGGGCGTTCGTCTTGGTGCACAGGGCAGCACAACGCACTCTCAGTTTGCTGAAGAGATCCTGAGCGGCTCCGATATTGCGCTTTACCCGACATCTGAAGAGTATAAGTTGGACCTGGAAAACGGCCGCGTTGACGCTGTTGTCGATGACGTCATGGTTTTGACAGAGTGGGTAAACTCTGATCAGGGTTCTTGCTGTAAAATTCTCGGCACTATGCAGTCTATTGATCGTATCCACGGCGAGGGCGCTGGCATCGGCGTACGTCAGGGCGACGAAGACCTTGCGGCGTTGTTCACAAAGGGTATTGCCGCTTTGCGTGCTAACGGCAAATACAAAGAAATCAACGACAAGTACTTCACATTCGACGTATATGGCGGCGAATAAGAACTTTTTGACGATTACCTGATTTTAAATCTGGTGCAAACCCCGGGAGTTTTTGCTTCCGGGGTTTTGTTTTGCCAATTTGCTCAGACTACAAGTCGCCCTGCTAACACTGTGGCTTTCGACCATACAGAGTGCCACCTCCCGATAAATTTCAAAGGTCAGCCCAGCAGCATTTTCTTTCGTGACCGGGAATGTGGGGCGCTTCTACGACCGCAATTTCTCTGGAATTTCATCCACACAACCAGTCAATTTGCCGGATTTTAATTCGTATTGACGGCATTACGGATATATTATTCTAAAATATCCGTGATTTCAGTTGATGTTCTGCGCAATTTTAATAATATCCATTTCAACAAATGCAGAGCACAAACAAAACCAATTCTCTGCCAAGAAGAACAAGGATATACGGATGTCTTTTTCCCGCATGGCACTTGCCGCAATTTTGACCCTGACTGCGACATCAGCTCTTCAGGCAACTGAGATCACCAAATTACGTGTTGCGACTGAGGGGGCTTACCCTCCATTCAACTATACCGGGCCAGATGGCGTACTGACCGGTTTTGACGTTGAGATCGGCAACGCTCTGTGTGCTGAAATGAAAGTTGAATGTGAGTGGGGAACTCAAGAGTGGGATGGCATGATCCCAGGCCTTGTGGCTGGCAAGTACGATGCAATCATCGCCAGCATGTCTATTACTGAGGAGCGCCTTGAGCGCATCTCGTTCTCACGCAGCTATTACAACACACCATCCACCGTTGCTGTATCCAAAGACTCCCCTATTTCCGAGATCACACCTGAAGCCCTAACCGGCCTTTTGATCGGCGCACAGGGCGGCACGACGCACTCAGTCGTAGCCGAAGAGGTTTACTCAGAGTCTGACGTTTCTTTGTATCCAACTTCAGAAGAGTACAAACTGGACATGGAAAGTGGCCGGCTTGATGCAGTGATTGATGACTTGGGAGTGCTGCAAAGCTGGATAAACTCAGATGCTGGCGCGTGCTGTAAGATTATTGGCTCGTTGCCTATTCAACCGGAGCTGCACGGGCAAGGCATTGGCGTTGGAGTCCGAAAGGGACAAGATGAGCTCAAAGGTCGTTTCTCAAACGCGATCCATGCAATTCGAGAGAACGGCACCTATAAAAAGATAAACGATAAATACTTTTCTCAGGACGCTTTTGGAGAGTAAGGGCGCTGAGACACACCTAAAGAGTACGGAGGGAAATTTTCATGTGATGCATCACCGTTTTGGGGAACAAATATGCTCAAAACTGATCAAATTGGAGACTCCCTCTTTGCAAGATGGATTAAATTGATTACTTTCTACCTAAACACTTAATCAAATAGGTTGAAATCTGATTTTTTCTAACTAAACATGCGCCCCGGCTGTGCAGGGAGCTTTGATGACGACCCCTGCCAAGAATTCACAAAGGGGACTACAAATGGGCTTCGCGCGCATCGCCACTGTTGCAACACTCGCTCTTATTGCTTCAACTCAGGTTCAGGCTAAAGAGTGGACTAAAATCCGAATTGCGACTGAGGCCTCATACCCTCCTTTCGCGTTCACAACTGCGGATGGTCAGCTGGCTGGCTTTGAAATTGAGTTGGGTAATGCATTGTGTGCGGAAGCCAAGGTTGAATGTGAGTGGATGCCCGTTGACTGGGATGGCTTGATCCCCGGTTTGGTTGCCGGCAAGTACGATACCATCATGGCATCAATGTCCATTACACCTGAACGCAAGGAACGCATTGATTTTTCTGCTAAGTACTACCAGACCCCTCCGGGCGTTGCGGTACCAAAAGACAGCAAAATCACGGAGGCGAGCGTTGAAGGTATGGCTGGAGCATTGGTCGGTGCACAAGTTGGTGCAACACACGCTGTCTTTGCTGAAGATATTTTGAGCAAATCGGATGTATCTATGTACCCAACAGCGGATGAATATAAGCTGGACCTTGAAAGTGGTAGACTGGACGCTGCAATCGATGACGTAGTAGTTCTCTCCGACTGGCTAAACTCCGAGGAAGGTGCATGCTGCAAACTTCTTGGTACCATGTCATCTATTCCACAGATACATGGTGAAGGCGTAGGTGTTGGCGTTCGTAAGGGTAACCAAGACTTGGCTGATCTATTCTCGAAAGCAGTGATTGCCTTAAGAGAGAATGGAAAGTACAAAGAGATTAATGATAAATATTTCGATTTTGACGCCTACGGAGAGTAAAGGCGTCAAGCTGCGATACATTCCAGCGGCGGGCCATACAACCCGCCGCTTTATAAAGAATAGGGGCAATCCCCATAATGAATGAAATTTTTACACTCCTATCCTTTGGGAACATGGGTTGGGGAGACGAGATCGCACTTGGCGTTGCTATGACCGTTTCTCTTGCATTGGCAAGCCTTCCCTTTGGCTTGTTATTGGGTTTTCTGCTTGCGCTTGCAAAAAAGTCTGAAGAGCCTTCCTTGCGTGCTGCAGCCAATATTTACACGACGATTTTTCGGGGCCTTCCTGAGCTCCTTACGCTCTTTCTCGTTTACTACGGCGGCCAAATCCTACTCCAGCAAGTATTGTCGTTGTTTGGAGACGTCTATTTTGAAGTGAACGCATTTCTGGCAGGTATGATTGCCCTGTCGCTTGTGTTTTCCTCTTACGCCTCTGAAGCATTTCTTTCCGCATTTCGCGCAATCAAACAAGGCCAGTATGAAGGCGCTAATGCGCTTGGGCTTGGCTACGTGCAAACAATGCGGTTGGTTATCTTACCGCAGCTTGTGCGCCTGGCCTTGCCAGCTCTGAGTAACCTCTGGCTCATCCTGTTAAAAGAGACGTCTCTGGTTTCCATCATCGGACTGGCTGATATCATTCGCTATTCAAATATGGCCGCTCGTACGACCAAAGAGCCATTCCTGTTCTTTTCAGTCGCTTGTGCCATATACCTCGTCCTGGCCATTATCTCTTCAACCGGCATCAGTCGCCTCGACAGCTGGGCAAAACGCGGGGAGACCCACAGGTGAGTAATTTATCCTTAGGTGCCGCAGGAAGCTTTGTACAAAACCAGACGATCGAAGCAAAAGCACCGCCTCCACCTCCAAAGTCCCGTGATTGGACTTTGACACGTGTAGCAGGCACAACTTGGCTGACATTTTGGATCCTTGGCGGTCTTGGCATTGTATGGTTCCTGCTCAATTCCAACCATGTTGCCCTAGTGTTTCAAGATGATGGCTTCCTGCCAGTTTCCATCACTCACAATGCAAAGTTCCTCGTTAAATATGGTGAAAAATTTGTCTCTGGCTTCCTCATTACGCTGAAGCTTGTTGGCCTTTCCATGTTGCTGGGCGTACTCCTGTCGATCCCGATGACCTTCATGCGGATGAGCAAGAGCCGCATATTGGGCGGCATCGCTTATGCATATATCTACTTCTTCCGCGGTACACCGCTGTTGGCGCAGGTCTTTCTCATCTACTACGGTGCAGGTACATTCCGTATTCCACTGCAATCCATTGATGTATGGTGGTTCTTCCGTGACGCTTGGAATTGCGCTGTACTTGCCTTTACGCTGAACACTGCCGCCTATCAGGTCGAAATCCTGCGTGGGTCCATTCAGAACGTGGCCAAAGGCCAGTGGGAAGCTGCTGCGGCACTGGGCATACCAAAGTGGCTCACCTTCTGGAAAATTATTCTACCGCAAGCACTGATCGTTTCTCTTCGCCCATACGGCAATGAGATTATCTTGATGATCAAAGGCTCGGCGATTGTTGCAATCATCACGATCTTTGACTTGATGGGTGAAACACGGCGCGCCTTCTCGCGGACCTATGATTTCCAGGCTTATGTTTGGGCCGCAATCGCCTATTTGGTGATGGTTGAAACCCTACGGCGCCTATGGGATCGCATTGAAGCAAGGCTGACGCGTCACCTTAAACGCTAAGCCCTTGCAACCAACAAAAACGCAAAAGCGCAGGTCAAACGGCCCGCGCTTTTTTCGTAGGAAGACGGGATAGTTTAACATGGTAATTTCTAATGAAGCTGGTAGGGTTGCTGCGCTGTAATTCATAAATAAAGGAAGTTCCTATGGCGAAAGTCGCGTTTATTGGTTTGGGCGTTATGGGGTATCCAATGGCGGGGTTCCTTGCGGCAAAAGGCGGTCACGAGGTTACCGTTTACAACCGAACGACTGCTAAAGCTGAGGCATGGGTGAAGCAATATGGCGGATCACATGCTCTAACACCTCGCGAAGCGGCTGAGGGATGCGATGTTGTCTTTGCGTGTGTGGGTAACGATGATGACCTGCGCTCCGTCACCACGGGCGAGCATGGCGCATTCCATGGAATGAAATCCCACGCTATATTTGTAGACCACACGACTGCATCTGCGCAGGTGGCACGTGAACTGGATGAGGCTGCACAAGCTGCTGGGTTCTCATTCCTTGACGCCCCAGTTTCCGGTGGCCAGGCAGGCGCTGAAAACGGCGTTCTGACCGTTATGATAGGCGGCGATGAAGCTGTCTTTGATCGTGCAAAGCCATTTATCGACTGCTTTGCCAAGTTTGCTGGTCTAATGGGTCCTGCAGGATCTGGCCAGATGACCAAAATGGTGAACCAGATTTGTATTGCAGGTTTGGTGCAGGGGCTTTCTGAAGCAATCCATTTTGCGCAAAAGTCCGGCCTTGATGTTGAAAAAGCCATTTCTGCGGTTCGTGGGGGTGCTGCTCAATCGTGGCAGATGGAAAACCGCTGGGAGACAATGCGTGACGGTTCGTTCGAGCATGGCTTTGCAGTCGATTGGATGCGGAAGGATCTGAAGATTTGCCTGCAAAGCGCTGATGAAGTTGGCGCGCGCTTGCCTGTGACTGCGCTTGTCGATCAATTCTACAGTGAGGTCCAAGGCATGGGCGGGAACCGCTGGGATACATCCAGCTTGATTGCTCGTCTCAATAACGCTGATAAGAAGTAATCTGAAAACTCAAAAACCCCGACCACATGATCGGGGTTTTTATCGATACTTCAATAGTGAGGCTGTTACGAGCGTTAGCCCACTAGCGCATCGCACTTGCTCTGATAGGAGCAACTCTAACTAGTTCTTGGCAACTTAGCTATCTTGAGTTTGTGCAAGTACGTTGAAGCGTATTCGGTGGCGCACGCCTCAATGGCAGCGCCACCCGCATTTTTGCTATGATAAGTTTGCCTTGGGCTTCTCCGCGTTGATGTAAGAGAGCGGCAATTCCGTTGTATATTTGATCTGTTCCATGGCAAAGGATGTGGAGACGTCTGCGATATCTACCCTTGCTATCAGCCGCTTATAAAAATCATCATAAGCGTCAATGTCGGGCACAGCGACACGTAGCAGGTAGTCGACCTGACCTGCCATGCGGTAGAACTCGACGACCTCAGGAAAGTCCTGGATCACGTCTGCAAACTTGCGGCGCCAATCGTCTGTATGTTGATTGGTGGTGATCGCGACGAAGGCTGTTACTTTGGCGTTGACCTTTTTGGGGTCCAGAACTGCGACGCGGCGTGTGATAACGCCGTCTTCTTCCATTTTTTGAATACGGCGCCAGCAAGGGGTTGTAGACAGGCCTACTCTGCGGCCAATCTCTGCAACTGGAATGGTGCTATCTTCTTGTAGAATAGACAGTATGCGTCGGTCGATCCTATCGATCATATTATACCCCTATCTCCCACCGGAACTTATTGTTTGCGCAAAATGATTGCAGGAAGCATAAGGCTAGGAGAAACCCTATTCCAGCTTCGAACACCAAGTTTTTTGCGATATTATAGGTTTCCATTCTACATTGCGTTAAATGAATGAAACATTTTTCCATTCAAGCATAACATTCCAGCACACCAAGAAAACAGATCCCATATTCATGCAGATATAAAAAAAGAATCTCTCATTTCAGCCTATAAGGCGCGTAACTTCTTCTTTTAGAAGCGGGAGCAGCTCTTTCTCGAACCATTCGTGTTTTTTTATGTGGGCATTATTGCGCCAAGATGGGTGGGGAAGAGGAAGAACGCGAGGGCCTAGACCTTTAGCCTGTCGCTCGCAGGTTTTTTCCCAGACTGAATGAAACTGAGCAATTGTTTCCCAAAGTCGTGGTTTGGTGAATTCTGGCATGTGATAGACCTGCGCGTAGCCACCTATTGCAAGCAGTGTTTCAATTTGTGGCATATTGCTGAATATTTTTTGATGCCAAGTATCTTTGCATTCCGCTCTTGGTGGCTTATCGCCGCCTTTGGAGTCCAAACCGGGGAAGCACAGGCCCATGGGGATAATTGCAAGTTTGGATGCATCATAAAACGCATCCTCATCAAGCCCCAACCATGCACGCAAGCGCACACCAGAAGGATCTGTAAAGGGCTTACCTGAGGCGTGCACACGTGTACCGGGAGCTTGACCGCAAATTGCCATACGCGCTGTTGCTGAGAGCACAACGACAGGCCTTGGCTCGTGAGGCAAGGCTTGTCGTATTGGCTTTTCAACACAGACGCGGCAAGCTGCTATCTGCTCACTCAGGCGCTGGAGGTTTCCTTCATCACCTGAAGTGCCGACTGGACCGCCGGGCGTTCTATCATCTTGGCATACCATCTGCGTAGATTACCAAGTTCTTCAGGGACTTGCAGCTTAATAACGCGCCCAAAATTGATTGCGGTGAAAGTTGTTATATCAGCAACCGAGTAGCGATCACCAGCAATGAACGGGTTTTTGGAAAGCTGGGCGTCGAAAATTGCCAGAGTTTCCAGCGCTTTTGGTCGGTTTGCTTCCCCCCACTCGCTCACCTGAGGTTGCTCCAACTTGGCCATCGCAGGGTTAGTATGGCGAAACACCTGTGCGATTTGGTAGAGCAATTGCAGGTCCGCCCTGCGGTTCCACATTTCAATCATGGCCCGCTCTTTAGCGGTCTGTCCATGCAATGGCTTCAGAGGGTTCATTTCCTCTATGTAACGGCAGATGGCGGCGGATTCGCAGATCGCTGTTCCATCATCAAGCACAAACACAGGTATTTTCTGGAATTCATTTATTGCTTTAAACGCATCTGCCTGTAATTCACCATGCATGAAATCTACGTAGGTCGTATCAACCTTAACGCCTTTCTCAGCAAGAAACAGGGTTACACGAAATGGATTAGGCGCCTGCCTATGACTATAAAGTTTCAATGGTGCCTCCCAACAACCATAAGCTGCTGCCCTTGCAATCTGAAATAGAACATGTCCCAAAATGGGTCAATACGTTAATATTGCTTATCGTCCGTATACTCAGAATTAACCTTGTAATGCAGAGCAATCTTAAGAGATCATGTTCATTCTGGTCAAAAGGGCAAGTATCCCGTCAATCTATTGGCACATAGAGGCCGAGAATACATGAACAACGGATCGTCGCAGAATATTAAGGGTAAAACAACTATAAATAGTGAGCGGGCAAATCGTCGGCGCGAAGTTGCACGTACACTTAAGGACGCGCGAGAGCGTCTTGAAACGCTTGGCGGGGTTCACCCCAGCTTTGAAGCTGACCTTATTTTGATGTTTGTGAAGAACAGGCTGTCAGTGGTTTATGCTGTGCCGTTGATCGCATTTGTGGCTGCTGGGATCTCAACGGTCTGGCTCCCCATTCAAGTCACCGCCAGCTGGCTTGTCATCATGCTGCTCTCTCACTTACTGATTATTCTTTCTACCAAGCGCCTGGAAAAAAGTTTGGGCAAAGAGGGTAACCTGCGTTCGATACGCAGAGAGCTTCTTGCTGGAGACATGCTCTATGGTGTTGTTTGGGCTATCTTTTTTATTACAAACCTTCAATATACGGCGGATTACGGGTTTGGAGTTTTCCAGTTCGCAACCATGCTGATTGTCATTGCCATGGCAACAATGCTGTCCTCCCCCCTGCCCGGTGCTTTGCTAGCTGCAACAGCTCCAATAACCGTCGCACTGATCGTCAGTTTTTGGCACTATGACAGCATTCCTCACTATGCCATGGGGTTGATGGCGATAGGTGCACAGGTGTTCTTTTATATCTTGAGCAAACAGCTGCACAACTCGGCTTTGACACTGCTTGAGTACCGTGCAGAAAAGGACCATCTGATCTCTGAGATGGAACAGGTGAATGCGATTTCTCAGGAAGCACGGCGGCGAGCTGAAGAGGCGAATCTAGCTAAAACACGTTTTCTTGCGACAATGAGCCACGAATTACGCACACCACTGAATGCGATTCTCGGGTTTTCGGAGGTGATGAAAGACGAAGTGCTCGGCCCAATGTCTAACAAATTATATCTAGAATACACTAGGGATATCAATCAGTCCGGCCAACACCTGCTGAATCTAATCAATGAGATTCTCGATTTGTCGCGTATTGAAGCGGGTCGCTATGAGCTTCAGGAGGAGCCTGTCTGCCTTCGCGATGTCGCTGCAAATTGTAAGCACATGATGCATATGCGAGCAGCTGAAAAGAACGTTGAAATCCACGAGGTTTATGAAAAAGGCCTCAACAAGGTTTGGGCCGACGAAAAGGCGCTTCGGCAGATGGTTTTGAACCTGCTGACCAATGCAGTGAAGTTTACTCCAGCTAAAGGCGAAATTACGATTCAGGTGGGAAGCGATAGCGCAGGTGGCCAGTATATTCGCGTCAGCGACACCGGTGCAGGCATTCCGGAGGAAGAGATCCCCGTCGTTTTGCAGGCCTTTGGACAAGGAACACAAGCCATTCATGATGCCGAGCAAGGCACTGGCCTTGGGCTTTCGATTGTGCAAGCCTTGGCGCAAATGCATGGTGGGGAATTTGAACTGACCTCAAAGCTGCATGAGGGGACGCAGGCAACCATTTTGCTGCCTGTATCACGTGTCTTGAGCCAGCTTGACCCTGCCCCAACGACCGACCAGAATGGGCGTAAAGATAGGGAATCCTTGCTTCGTGCTGGTTAAGGCTATACGTTCTTATTTTGTTCTAAATTATTGAGGGGGAATTATATGCTTCGTGGTTCTTGCCATTGCGGCGCGGTCAGTTTTGAATTTCGTGAAAAACCAGAATGGCTTACAGAATGCAATTGCTCTGCATGCCGACGTTTCGGCACTGTTTGGGCCCATGGGTCACCTGAGAATGTGACCGTAGAACAGAAGCCAGATGCGAGCTTTACCTACTCCTGGGGTGACAAGTCTTTAAAGTTCCATACTTGCAAGACTTGCGGCGGCACAACGCATTGGACATCTGTTGATCCTGACGGTGATAAAATGGCCGTTAACACGCGCATGGTACCGGCGCAGGACGTGAAAGATATTCGGGTTCGCCACTTTGATGGTGCTGATACCTGGCGTTATCTTGATTAAGTGAATTCAGCAAGACAGCGTTTGCGTTGATGTTTGCGTTGTTTTGAAAGGAACCTGCATTTTCTGCGTGGGTTTGTAAAAATACAAAGGCCGCCTCGCACCATTGGTTGCAGGCGGCCTTTTTAAATTTTATCCCCCTCCTGTTTCAAAGGGGTATGGTGGTTTTACACCTCTTGAGCTTTAACACCAGCATCAGCAAATGTTGCCATGCCTGCATGGGTTGCTGCCGCGGCCTTGATGATGCCTGCTGCAATAGCTGCACCGGAGCCTTCGCCAAGGCGCAAGCCGAGGTCGAGGATTGGCTTGCCGCCCATTTCAGCGACCGCCTTGCGGTGGGCCGGTTCCGCTGAAGCATGAGAGAACACGCAATGGTCCAGTGCGGAGCTGTCCATTTTGTAAAGAATGGCTGCGGCCGCAGATGTTACGAACCCATCAATAACGACAGGAACCTGTTGCATGCGCGCTGCCAGAATAACGCCTGCCATTGCCGCAATTTCACGTCCGCCGATACGACGCAGAACTTCCAGCGGCTCCACTTTGCCTGCACCGCCAATGCGCTGTACGGCTTGTTCAACCACAGCAACTTTGTTCTTAAGCGCTTCGCCTGCAACACCAGAGCCTGGACCAACCCACTCTTGCGCTGTTCCGCCAAACAGGGCGTAGAAGATTGCAGCGGCGACTGTTGTGTTGGCGATGCCCATTTCGCCGATGCAAAGCAGGTCTGTTCCACCTGAGATCGCTTCCATGCCAAAGGCCATGGTTGCTGCGCACTCGGATTCTTCAAAGGCGTCTTCCTCGGAAATGTCCGGGGTTGGCATTTCCAGCGCCAGTTCAAACACCTTCAGGCCCAGGTCATACGTGATGCAGAGCTGGTTGACGGCTGCGCCACCGGCTGCAAAATTGGAAACCATCTGGGCGGTCACTTCTTTCGGGAAGGCTGAAACACCTTTGTCTGCAACGCCGTGGTTTGCCGCAAACACAGCAACCAGAGGGCGTGTTACCTTCGGCATCGGCAGGCCTTGCCACGCTGCGAGCCATTCTACCAGCTCTTCCAGACGGCCAAGAGAGCCAAGTGGTTTGGTTAGCTGCGCATCGCGTTTTTTGACTGCTTCGATAGCCTCAAGGCTTGGACCTGGCATCGCGCCCATCAGGTTTTTGATATCATCGAACGGCAGTGCCGACGTGGCAAGAGACATACGCTTCTCCGAACTTTAGTGATCCGCAAAATGGATTTTTGCGTTTTGTTGTTTGCGCTGTTCTATAAGCTACTGGTGCCGGAATACAAATGAGACTTATCAACTATTTGTGGTTTACGCGACTTTGCAAACTACAAATAGTTGTTCTAACTGATCTGAGCTGCTTAAATTCCCGTTCCGTTTTTATGAGACCCCGTCATGTCTGATGATCAATACCACCTAGATTCGGTTCCACCCACTCACTCCATCCTTGCCGAAATCGCAGAGTTGGTGCGTTTCTTTTCCCGCATCCCACTTCCCAAATTAGGCAAGTGGGACTCCTTGGAAAAACTTCCGGACTTCAGCACCAGTACACGCAGCATTGCGCTGGCTGGAATCATCATCTCGCTTCCAAGCATGCTGGTGTTGTTTATTTTGTCGCTCGGCTCGCTCCCAGGTCCTGTGATTGCATTGTTAGCTGTTGCCACTGCTGCTGCTGTACAAGGCTGTCTGCACGAAGACGGCATGGCTGATGTGGTCGATGGCTTCTTTGGCGGGCACACTGCCGAGCGACGGCTAGAGATCATGAAAGACAGCCGCATTGGTGCCTTCGGGACCGTTGCTTTGGTTCTGTCCCTTAGCTTGCGCTGGCTGTTACTGAGCGTATTGTTAGAGGTGTTTGGAGGGGCTGGTGCTGCGCTTGGCTTTCTTGCAGCAGAAACAACGGGCCGTTTGGGTATGGTTTGGATTTGGCACAAGATTCCTGCAGCTTATCAGGGTGGTTTGTCGACCCGTTTCGGGGTCCCGAAAAACATCGCGGTTTACTGGGCAACACTTTTTGCCCTGCTGCCTCTTGCGCTTTGCCTGTTTTATTTGAGTTTCGGGCAAGTGGTGATGGGCGTTTTGGTCGGTCTCCTACTCGTGTGGGTCCTTGCTCGCCTTTCCCGTGCAAAAATCAAAGGAATTACGGGTGACGTTTTGGGGGCTGCGCAACAAATTGGGTCCATTGGCTTCTTGCTGGGCGCCTTTATTTTGTAAAGCAAACGCCCGCTGCAATCATTTGCTAGCATTTTAGCTTTAATCTAATCGCATTGCTTGCTTGCAAAGCGGCCAGTTATCCTTTGTATCTTTCAGGCTCGGAGAAATCATGAGGCATTTTTTGGCTTGCAAACTTTCAGCTGTGATACCGGCTGTGCTGGTGCTGGCTGTGCTTGCCGGTTGCGCCTCCCGCCCCGGACCTGATGCCCTGCGTGTTTCACTTGAAGAGGCACCTGGGACCAAAGAGGTGAGCATGCTGATCGCCACGACCAGAGCCCGCTCCAGCGAACCTCATGAGCTTTATTCTTCAAAACGCTCCGAAGTACTGGACTTTGGCTCAGCGACAATTTCCATTCCGCCAAATCATGAACCCGGCCGAATTCAATGGCCATCATCACCACCGGGCAATCCTGCCACTGACTTTGTTGTTCGCCAAGCAGCATACATTGATGGGAAAGACGCATTCCGAGCGCAAGTTAATCAAGAGCTTGCAAAGCGCTCCCTTGAAGCACGTAAGGCCGTTGTCTTCATTCATGGGTACAACACACGTTTTTCAGAGGGGGTTTTTCGGTTGGCGCAAATGGCTGCCGACGCCAAGGAAAGACGTCTGCCCATCCTGTTTACCTGGGCATCTGCGGGCAGCCTGACAAACTATATTTATGATACCAACAGCGTCGCTATTGCCCGTGATGGATTGCAAGAGGTTCTACTGGAGCTAACAAACTCCAACGCAACCCAGGTTACGATTATCGCACACTCGCTTGGAAACTTGCTCCTTCTGGAGACATTGCGGCAAATGGAGCTCCAAGGCATCGGGCTTTTGAAAAACAAAAAAGTCACGGTTGTCATGGCATCGCCTGATATCGACATTGATGTTTTCAAAACAATGATTACCTCTCTTGGATACCGTGCGAACCCCGTGTTTGTTCTGGTCTCACGAGATGATCGCGCCCTGCGTTTCTCGCGCCGGATTGCAGGCGGTACAGCGCGGGTTGGAGATGTGGAAGATGACGAAATACTGACACAACTTGGGGTCGTTGTTATCGACTTGACAGATGTTGAATCGCAGGATGCTATCAACCATGATAAGTATGCTCAGCTCGCTCAATTCGGGCCGCAACTTGTAAAATCACTTGAGCGGGGCAAAGCCAATCGGAGCAAGCAGGGTATTGGGGGCCGAGTTGGGAAGGCGGGGCGCAGCTTCTCAGAGTTTTTAGGGCATACGGCCAAGATTGTGGTTAGTACCCCCGGAGCCCGTTGATGGTGAACTTGGAATCGCATTGAATTTGCAAGGATGTAATATTGCCTGACGATCTTAAGCCAGCTGACAGTCCGTGTTTAAAACTGTGTAAGCTTGATGATACAAAACAGTTTTGTGTGAGCTGCTGGCGACATATTGATGAAATTACAGGCTGGCGCTCCCTTTCCACAAAAGCGCAACATGCGGTGCTGGCCAGCCTTCCAGAGCGTAAAGCCAAATTTTATGCTGGGAAGAGGAAGGAAACACAATGCGCTGGATGATAGGCCTTGTGATCCTTGTTGGCGCCATGGCGCTTGGCGTTTCAACTGGGTACCTTGGCACACCTGAATTTCTTGGCGAGCGGTTTCAAGAGGATGGGCCGCGGCTGGTATCACTTGCAGCCATTGGTATCGTGATTTTGATGGGCATGTTCGTGCGCCGCCCTGCTGCGCGGGAGGTTTTCGGCGCAGTGGCATTTTGGGGTGGTCTGGCTTTGCTGCTTATCATCGGTTACTCATACCGTTATGAGCTGATGAGCGTTCGCGACCGCGTTATGTCAGAGCTGTTCCCCGGTTCTGTTGTTCAGTCCGCAGATGGTGAGATGGTCGTTTCTCGCGGTGCACATAATCAGTTTTTCGTTGATGCACTGATCGATGGTGTCTCTGTCGACATGCTGGTGGATACAGGTGCCTCGCACATCACTCTCACGTATCGCGACGCTCGGCGGGTCGGTATCAACGTCGATGAGCTTACGTTCAGCATGCCTGTTTCAACAGCAAACGGCATGGGATTTGTGGCGCGTGTGCGCTTGCAGGATATGCAGATTGGCGACTGGCACTTGCAGGAGGTCCCTGTCTTCGTCGCCCAGCAAGAAATGCTTTCCACCAGCCTTTTGGGTATGAGTGCGCTTAGCACCTTTGCCAGTTGGCGCATGGAAGGGAACCAGTTGATATTAAAGGCCCGATGATCGTTTCTTTAGATCCGTCACCGCTGTGCAGCTTTTCTCGTGCAAGCGCTGTGCTTAAGGTTTGTAGCCGGCCTCCAAAACAAAAAGCCGCTGGCGATGATGTCAGCAGCTTTTTTGTTATTCACGCACTCAACGGCTACAGCACAGAGACCAAGAACCTTGCGCTGACGATCAGCAGGAAAATTCCGAATGTGATCTCCAGCTTTCGTTTTGGCAATGTGTGAGCGGCGCGAACGCCCAGCGGTGCGACCAGAACTGAAACCGGGATAATCAAAACTACGGCCAGCACGTTGACGTAGCCTACAGAAAATGGCGGCAGGTTTGGAGCTCCCCACCCTGCGGCCATCATGCCAAAAATTGCCGGAATTGAGATTAAAACTCCAACGCCGGAAGAGGTTGCGACAGCTTGATGGATTGGGCGGCCAAACAAGGTCATGAATGTGTTGTTCATGACGCCTCCGCCAATCCCCATCAGGGTGGAGAAAAACCCAATCAACACGCCAATTAGCCCACGAACTGGATTCTTCGGGATCTCCTGACCCAGTTTCCAGCTTTCGCGGTTAAACAACATGCGCATGGCCACCACAAAAGCGATGACCGCAAAAATTCCCTTGAGCGTTTGACCTGAAACCATAGCTGCAACAAACGAGGCCGCCAGAACACCAAGCGGTATTGGAATGACCCAGCTTTTAAGCAAGGCAAGGTCAACCGCCCCTTTCTTTTTATGAGCAAAGAAAGAGCGCAGGGATGTTGGCACGATAATCCCAAGTGACGTGGCCACTGCAACGTGCATCACGACTTGTGGGTCTACGCCGATTTCACTTAAAACACTGACAAGGATCGGGACAAGAATTGCTCCCCCTCCGATGCCGAACAAGCCAGCGAGAAATCCGGCCAGAGCGCCGGAGGCAACCAATGCAGCTGCGAAGCCGAACATCGGCACCCACATAATGTCCAAGCTAAATCCCTTTCAATGTCCTGATCGTTTTAATGGCGCTTTAAGCTGCCCGGATCGCATTTTGATGATGTGCAACAGCGGCCAATGCGTCATCCAAAACCGTGATGTCTGCACCAGGTTTATTGGCTTCAACCGTCATAATACGGCGGAAATGACGTGCGCCTGGAACACCTTGATAGGTGCCCAAGATATGACGGGTAATCGACGCCAGCTTTGTGCCCGCATTCAACTCGTTTTCAATGTAGCCACGGTAAGCGTCCATTGCTTCTACAGAGGTAAGTGCGCTCTTGTCTTCGCCATAAACAACACGGTCTATATGAGCGAGCAGCATCGGGTTTTGATAGGCGGCACGGCCCATCATAACACCATCAAGTTTCTCCAGATGAGCGGAGGTTTCTTCCAGGGTCGCAACACCACCATTAAGCCCGATGAAAACATCTGGCAGGCGCTGTTTAAGGCGATAGACCAAGTCATACTCCAGAGGCGGTACATCCCGGTTTTCTTTTGGGCTCAGCCCTTTAAGCCATGCTTTGCGTGCATGCACCCAAATAGCATCACTGCCCGCTGCGATGACTTTGTCAGCCAGCGTGTTCAGCGCTTCTTCCGGCTCCTGATCGTCAACACCAATGCGGCACTTTGTGGTGACAGGAATGGAGACGGCATCTTTCAGGGCTGCAATGCACTGCGCCACAAGGTCTGGCTCCAACATAAGGCATGCGCCAAATTTGCCTGATTGCACGCGGTCAGAGGGGCAACCAACATTGAGGTTAACCTCATGATAGCCCCAGTCTTCGATCATCTTTGCGCACTCTGCCAAGGCTTTGGGGTCAGAGCCACCAAGCTGACAGGCCGTCGGCTGCTCGCCTTCAGAAAAGCGCAGATGACGTTCCTTGTCACCATGGATCAGCGCACCTGTGGTGATCATCTCGGTGTAAAGGAGAGCGTTTTTTGATAGAACACGATGAAATGCACGGCAATGTCTATCAGTCCAATCAAGCATCGGCGCAACGGCGAAGACAGACTGGTTGATATCATAGAGTTTTTTTGTTTTTTCAGTCATTTAGCATTCCAAAGACCCTGCTCAATTCATAGCGATTGGCACCATAGTCTCAAAATAACGTAATATGGCAGTGTCTCATATTGCGCTCAAATAAGGACCAAGTGAAAGGGCACAATCACTCACAGACAGAGTAAGATATTTTCCCTCAAACGGGCGGCCCAAACCGTGCTCAACAAACGAGAGATCAATCTATCGCTTCCAAGTGGACTAGAACGCACCCCAAAACCCGCAAAGGCTTTAAGTGAGGTAATAAAGCGATCGCTTAAAGATCACAACAAAAACATTGGTCGCGGCAAAGTCACAAGTTTGGGAAACTATTCGTGACCGCTATGCGATTGCAGACTTGGATTGTGCCGAGATCCGCTCTGAGCACATCGTTGAGTTCGCAACACAGTTCTCACAGAACGTTCCACCTCAAGGGCAATTCAGAGATTTACGAAAATAGACAACTCTATCAGTCTCATCAAAACCCCAGCTCGCATGGGCCATGTGGGATTGTTTATTATCTAAGCTTGCGTCTGAGCAAAGCTCTTGAAAACCGCTCTGGATCAGATCATCAGTAATTTGCTGAATTATAGATCGCCCGATACCTTGCCGCAGCTGAATAGGATGAACCCATATTCCCTCCAAAAAAGGGACGGGTTGAGCAGTACAACCATTAGCATATTCGCGTATGCAAATTTCGGCAAAGCCAACAGGCTCGCCACTTGGTAACAATGCAATGTAACCCCACCTCTTCTTGGCTCTAAGCATCTTACTTATATCCGTAAGGTGTTCATCAACTGAGAGGCTATCCCAAAGCTTAAAGCGCATTTCTGCCCAGACCGTAATATCCGCTTCGCGCATTTTCCGAATAGTAACTGGCATAAATTCCCCTCGGATCAGATATTTAAACGCAATAGTGATGTATCAAGATTTTGCTGAACTGTTTTGCATATGTCCAGCTTTCGGGGAGTATTGGCTGCGTTATCCAATTTAGCCATAACATCTTTGGAGAGCCAATTTTGACGATCCTACTAAGGCGCTAGGACGTTGACTAAGCCAAGGGGGACAAGCTGCAAAAACGGCTTTTTTGCTAGTGTCTAGCAGGCTGGGCAAGTTGGGTATGTAGACGCAGGCTTTTGAGATTATCTCGCCTTCAAGTTCAAACGCACTTGTTTTTCGATTTCAACAATTGCGAAGAGTGTTAGTCCGGTTCCGATAATGAGCAGACCGTCGAAGAATGGAATTGCTCGCGTTTCAAAAATTCCTTGCAGAAGAGGAATATAGGTTATGGCAAATTGGGCCAATGTAACCGTGATCACCACAATCCAAACAATCCTGGTGCCTCGGATTGCCTCCCAAGTAAGGGAGGTGCTGTATATATTGCGAATGAAGAACAGGTGGAATATTTCCATCACGACGAGCGTGTTGAGCGCAATTGTTCGGGCAAGTTCTACTGAGTATCCACGTTCGATTGCGTAACTGTAGATCCCAAAGACACCGCCAAGGAATAGAGCAGCTACCAGAACAATATGCCAGACCAACTCGCCCGTCAGTAATGGCTCTTCCTGTGGGCGCGGCGCGCGGCGCATCGTGTTTTTCTCAGTTGGCTCAAAAGCAAGAGCGATCCCCAAAGTTACTGCTGTAATCAGATTGACCCAAAGAATTTGAACCGGCGTAATTGGTAGGGTCATACCAAACAGCATGGCCACTAGTATGGTACTCGCCTCACCTGCATTGGTCGGCAAAGTCCAGCTAATAACTTTCTTGATATTATCATAGACGGTGCGGCCTTCCTGGACAGCAGCCGCAATTGAGGCAAAATTATCGTCAGCCAAAACCAGTTCTGCCGCTTCCTTAGCCGCTTCGCTTCCTTTTTTGCCCATGGCTATACCGGCATCGGCGCGTTTTAATGCGGGGGCGTCGTTTACACCATCTCCGGTCATTGCCACTGTCATGCCATGGGATTGCAACGCCATTACCAAACGCAGCTTGTGTTCAGGGCTGGTGCGCGCAAAAATATCGCAATCAAGCACCTCCTCCTTAAGCTTTGCATCATCAAAGGTATCTAGGTCATTACCTGTGAGCACCTTGTTGGGGTTTTTCAGACCTATCTGTTTGGCTATCGCGGCAGCGGTTGCTCCATGATCGCCAGTGATCATTTTCACACGGATACCAGCATCATGACATTCACCAATCGCTGTGATTGCCTCTGCCCTTGGCGGATCAATCAGCCCGACCATGCCCAGCAGTGTGCAACCACCCTCCACGTCCGCATGATTTAATTGCATGTCTTCATTTGGGATGTCTTTTACCGCAAATGCCAAGACACGCTGACCAAGTGAAGCTATGCCGTCTGCTGTCTTGCGCCAGTAGGCCTCCTCAAGGCGCTCAGATCCGCCATCCGCCTTACGTTGCTTGTTACACATGGCTAAAACGCGCTCTGGCGCTCCTTTGATAAACACAGAGGCGCGATTGTCTGGGCTATGGTTTAGTGTCGCCATAAAGCGGTGTTTTGCATCAAACGGGATCGTATCTACGCGACGCCAGGTGTTCTGCTCACCTTGGGCACCCACGCCGCATTTTGCTGCAAATGCAAGCAGCGCGCCTTCCATCGGGTCACCTTCAACCACCCAAGCCCCTTCGCGCTCTCGAAGCTCTGCGTCATTACATAAAACCGCAGCTCGGGCTATTTCTCCCAAAGCAACATGCTCAAAAGGTGAGACGACCTTATCATTGAGTTTGAGCAAACCTTTCGGCTGATACCCCGCCCCTTCCAATGTAAACACACTTTGGTGAACCAGCGCTGAGGTCACCATCATCTCGTTAAGGGTCAGCGTGCCCGTTTTATCGGTGCAAATTACGGATACTGATCCGAGTGTTTCGATGGCCGGAAGCCGCCTAACAATAGCGTTTTGACTGGCCATTGCTTTGACGCCAATCGCCAAAGTGATGGTTAATATGGCGGGTAAACCTTCAGGGATTGCAGCCACCGACAACCCAACGACGGCCATAAACAGCTCTGTGAAGTCGTAGTGATCAACAAAGTATCCGAATAAAAGCAACAGGATAGCTATGGCAAGGATGAGGACGGTCAACCATTTGGCAAACACATTCATCTGTTTTACGAGGGGCGTCGTAAGCGTCTCCACCTTTGAGATCAGACCGCTAATGCGCCCAATCTCTGTAGAGGCCCCTGTCGTTACGACAACGCCTTTGCCTTGGCCAGCTGTTACCAATGTACCGGAAAAACCAAGACAGGAGCGCTCACCTAGCGGCGCATCCATAGCCACACAGGAGCAGTCCTTGTCCACCGGAACGGATTCACCTGTCAAAATAGCCTCTTGTATTGAGAGGCCGTGTGCAGAAAGCAGCCGGATATCAGCTGGAACTTTGTCCCCCGCCTCCAGCAGCACAATGTCACCAGGAACGAGCATTTCACCGGCGATGCTCTGACGCATTCCATCACGCAGGACCGAGGCGTGGGGCGCGAGCAGCTCATGGATTGCATCCATTGCTTTTTCTGCATTTCCTTCCTGAATAAAGCCGATAATGGCATTGGTAAACACCACGGCCAAAATGACGGAGGTGTCGATCCAGTGATTAAGAAACGCTGTAATAAGAGCGGAGCCAAGCAGCACATATATCAATATGTTATTGAAATGTAGCAGGAAACGATGGATTGCGCTGCGCTTTTCTTGCTTTGGCATACGGTTAAGTCCGTGCGTTAACACACGAGACTCGGCTTCTTTTTGTGTCAGACCTGCGGGATTGGTGCCTAGCTTTTTGAGCACCTGTTCAATCGAACTTGTGTGCCATAGGATTTGTTTTTCTTCGGCACCTGTGTCTTGCTTCACTGCTAATTTCTGCATTGGCCTACTCGCTCACCCAAGTTATGGCGCCGAAAACTCTGCGGTCATAGGTGTTAGAAAACGAAGCAACTATGGGTGAGACTATTTTACATAACATCTCAACAATGCAACTTGATCCACATCAATTCAAGCTTGTTGGCGGTATCTCGTGGGAATACAGTTCAGGAGGTTCGTGCGAGCGTGAATTTTATTTACTGAGCGAGAATTCGATAAATGCCGTGAAATATGCGTAGCCCAGAATGCCGAAGGGTACTAGAAACGCGTGCCAAAGCCCGATCTTTGATAGCCTTGTGTGTATCCGTTTTATCGGGTCATCTTTTTTTCGAAAAAATGCAGGAAGCAAATGGATCACGTTAAGGTTTGGGCAAAGCCCACGTTCGCGAAGTTGGCTATATTCATTCTGTTTTCTAATTCGATGAAATGAATAGATGCCTCCCGCAAAAATAACAATAATACCAATGTTACGCAGAGCATCGAAAATCAAGGCTTCACCTTTTCAGTTGTTGTTTTAACAGCCGCATCTTCTCCCAACGACGCACCCGCACTTAAGCGATCAGGGTTTAGCCGTCTTGTTTTAGCAGCGAAACCAACCAGGAGTTACTTCCTATTGAAATGTACAATTAAGGAGACTGATCAGCATTTGCGTTTGATCGGAACTTTATTGGTAAGCGCACTACCGAATTGTGTGCGGCGGAATTGATGCTCGGCAATACGCATTTGTCTGTGGGAAGTGCAGATTGTCGCATGGGGAAACTATCTATTACTGATAGTAAGCAGAGACGAAAGATAATACCAAATAAGGACAATTTTATGAAAATACTTTCTGCTTCGTTTGCGCTGCTTTTGGCAACAAGTTCCTTCGCGATTGCTAAGGACCAGGTGAACGTTGATGAAATGAAAGAGCTACTCATCACTGAACTGCGCGCCAATAACTGCGAAATCAAGTTTCCAGACTTGATGAAGATTTTGCAAAGCAAGGGCTTCACACCTGCCAAGAATGAAGCGACAGGCAAAAGCGACTTTGACATTGTTCAAGATGCAATCACGCAGCTAGACGATGAAAACAAAGCTGATACACAAGCCCGTACTTTGATATTGACTGATGGTTCTTGCTAATCAGGCAAGTTTATTTTTATAGTATTCGTCTAAAACCGGCTTTCTCCCAAAAGCCGGTTTTTTGCTCTCCAACACTGTGAGAGCTTACGTGGCAATGACCTCATCAGCACGATAACTCCTCCGTTGATAAAGGAATCCGGCAGTAGGCTCATGTTGTCAGCTTCACGTTTGACCTCCTCAAATTCGGAACTGATATATGTGACATTGACAGTTCTTCTGAAATTGAAACGTAAAGCGAGATCGAAAAACAGCTGAAACAACACTTCGACAGTTAAGAATGGAAGTAATCTATCACAAAGCCCAGGAATTGCTTGACCCGATCAGAATACATTCGCGTGAGTGTTTTGCTCCCTCCAGCTTTGAAAGAACTGGTGCGGACGAAAGCGCGTGAGATCGCAACAGCCGCTGGGCGGCGGATCAACATTACTGTCACTGAAACGTCCAACAGTCAGCGCAAGCTGGGTTCTATAAATGCGTACGACATCCGCAAACACGGTGACTTAATCCCCGAGCTTAATGGTTCCCTTCAACTGTGTCGCAGCCTGGAAGATACTACAGGCCATTATGTTTCTGATTGTGACTGGGAAAATGAGCGCATGACGATGATGCGCCAGACCAAATCCGGTGACACCCACGGTTGGCACTGGGGAGACTATTAATATGCGCTGGTCTTCATCATTGATCATCCGCCAATTGATCACGGTGGTATGTTGCAGTGCGTTCCACATACAACATGGGACAGCAGAACCCCATTATTTTCCATACTCTAACTGAAAGTCCAATCGACACCTATTTTCACCAGGGCGGCGATATTTATTTCTTCAGCACCGACACCACGCTACATCGCACCTACCCTTTAGAAAAAGAAGGCACCCGGATCATATTGAACTTCACCTATGATGGCCCGGATGGTGTCGAACGCTCGCGTACGCACGAAACTCAATCTGTTGTTTACGATTGGTGATCCTTACCTTTGCGTGGTCAGCAACCGGCATCGACACACAGATGCGACGGTTGTTTGATTTACTTTCAAAGGTGAATGACAGAAATAGGTCTCAAGGAATATACTGCAGCTGGAGTCACCTGTGGCAGAATGAAAGCCGCAATGACTTCAGTTTGCACCAATGCACCCCATTTCCCATCTCATCCTATCTGCTCATAACGGCTTAGCGACAGGTATTGCACGCAATAACAAATTCGTGTCGGTGCGTGAGGCGTTAAGCTTGTCAAGCTTGTCATTGGGTGCATGCGCATATCTGCGGTGATGTGGCCGTTTTTTTCGAAGCACTTCAAACTATGGCACAAACACTCGTTTTGTTAATCTTGCGCTTGTTGCATTGCGTGCTCACAGGAGTTTCACTGCGATAAAATCAGAGTGATAAATGTGAACGTCATCCCAATGAATATATTGGTTATTTTAAACTCCATGAAACATGAGAGATACATTCTTTAGGCAGAGGTCGAACGGTCATGTGTGAGGAGTGTATCGATGCCGCTTGGAAAGCAAAACCAAACTACAGAAGCTGGAACACAAGAAGAGCTGAGCTGGGCAAAACGCGTTTTTCAAGAGCTTAAAATCACCTATCCTGACACGGTAGATCAAGGCCAACAGGCTGAAGCTCAAATGCTGAAGCAAAGTGGGTTAAACACCACCGATAGCAAGGCAGTTGAAGCTTCGCTGGCTCAGGTCGCCTCTGAAAGTCCGGCTGCTCACAAAACTGCGGATAGCCTGATCAAAAGTATCGTCACGCTGTTTACACGTCTGGAAGGTGACAACGAGCTGAAAGGTACGTTGGATGCTATGCAGGCCTATACCGGTGACAACCCGAAATACGGCGTTGTAGGTCAGCTGGGAGCTGGTGGCTTTACTAAGATAGTCGACGGCGCCAAAAAGGGTAAGGACACAGATGTGACAGTGCGCGAAAAAGGCACCGCCTATTTCGATCTGTCGAATTCTCCTGCCTTTAGAAAGGCGCTTGAAAAAATCTATCATTCACCGGAGTTGCAGGAGAAGGTGAAGGATATCATCGACATCGACTACCTGCATAGCTTCAAGTTTGGCCCGCCGCGCGGTGCGCAACCTGGCAGCCAGGCTCCCGAAGAGCTTAAGCTTTACACCTACAGAAACGAAAACAAACAGAACGCCTCTGAGAACCCTGAGCTCTATGGCGATGTGCCGGGCAGTGACGACGACACAGTGCCGGAGAATGACGCACTGGCCGGACAAAGCCTGACGGCAAACCAGCGCAAGTACCGCACCCGCAAGAAAGGGGGCGATGGAGCATGGGCTACAGAGGCGGACCTTGAGGCCAATAAGCGCTTAACTGAACGCGAAGCAGCTTTTGCCCGAACGAACCCACGCAACAGGGCCGATAGAGAAGACTACCAGTTTAAAGACAAAGGCCCGGTCAAATCAGGTGAGTTGCCTTCCGAAAAGGTGATCGTGGAACATCAGCCCGGTTTTTCGGTCTGGGATGTGAAAGATGACACTGGTTTTGCCAAGGATGCAGAAATGCACAATAAGCCCACGGTGGCCGGTCCCTCAGGAACCACTGACCGCTTCATCACTGGCATTCGGTTGCTGGGTAAAGGCGTGATTAAAGAGTTGGGGCTGGAGGGAAACAATACCGAGGCGCAAGTTAAGGAGCTAGGGCGCTGGCTTGCAACCGGATATCTGGTTGGCGATGAGCACCACTCCGCTGTCGAAGTTAACCTTGGCGCTGCCAACCATGGCCTGAAACCACAATGGGGTTCGGATCTGTACACAGAGCCATTCTCTGAGCCAATCAAAGGGAAAGGCTTTGAGATTTCTAGTGAAACTGTGGTTGGACAGCTTGAGAAGAAACTTGAAACGGCAAAAGAAGATGCCGTGAACAAAGAGTCCTATCGCTTTGATCTGGAAGGCGGTTCTAAGGGCTCGGTTACACCTGATGGCCGCGTTAAGAAGCCTAGCAATTAGGAGATTTGCTTCTGCTTCTCTCTCAGCTTGCATTTTTTTGATGTTGGGAGAGAAGTCTTTTAGAGCGGCCGCAGCATCTTCCTCTGTATGCTGGCAGCTTTGATGATCCTTTGGGCATTCCTTAACACGCGTTAGGAAATTTTTAATGGAATCACACCATCATAAGAACATAGGAAGAACATCAGGTGTTTAATTACTATGTCCAAAAAGTTTCAGTGGCGGCAGCGTTGGAAAAACGTCCCAGACCACAATGTGGGCACGGGCGTCCTTAGTACTGAGATGAGCATGCGCGTTCATCGCGAAAACGCGGAAGACACCCGTAAGCGATGGCGGTGGGAGCTGCACCATAATGGTGTCGTGTGCAAAGGCAATGTCAACGATAAGGTTGAAGCCATGCAAAAAGCGCAGGATGCCTATATCGCTTACCTGCGCTGATCTTATCCGTTAACATTTAATTGGTTGCCGTTGCCCTTTTGGTTTGCTTGGCAGCCGTTGCTGTAGCAGGCGCTTTCAAAGCATAAACGATACTGCCAAGCACGATGCAAATGCCTACCCACTGACGCCAGCCAAAGTCTTCTCCCACAAGCACCTGACCACACACGACGGCAGAGACCGGGTTGACCAGGGACAGAAAACCAATCGTAGTCGGGTTGAGCTGAACGATCCCTTTGAGCCAGTTGACCGAGGCCCAGCCCATTCCCACAATTCCGATCCAGAAGAACGCCAGCGCCATGCCCAGATCAGGTATCGGGGCCGCCCCTTCTAATATGAGGGCAATCGGCACGGCATAAAGCCCCCCAAGCGTGACATGCCACCCTGTATAGGTGACCATGCTTGCTTCTGGTTTGCCCCACTTATTGCTTAAATAGACACCGGTGAACGTGCTCAGGCACGCGACCATCGCCGCACCGATGCCAAGCCAGTCCACTTCCAGAGCGCCAAGCAGCAACAAGGCGACACCAAACAACCCAATAAACGAGGCGACCAGCTGGCGCGCAATGGGTTTCTTTCCATCCAGAACCCAGATGTAGAAGATGACCTGTAAGGGCAGCGTCGCCATGATGGTTCCAGCCATGCCACTTGGAAGACGGAACGCGGCGATGAAAACGAAAAAGATCATAGACAGGTTGGTCAGCCCGATGATCATTGCACGCTGCATCCAGCGGGCCGAGAGCAAGCCGGGAGCAAAGGCAAGAAGCAACAGACCTGCTGGCAGCAAGCGGTAGACCACCATCCAAACAGGATCTTGCGCAGGCAATAGAAGGATCGTGATCGCATAGGTAGTGCCCCAGATTGCAGGGGTTAGCGCAGTGCGAAATTGAATGAGCATTCACTTTGACCTTAAGTATCTTGAACTTAAACTAATATGTCATAGAATTAGAATATGGGTTAAGATTCGTCAAGTATCTTGAATTCAAGTAATACCTCTGCGATATATATCCTATTGCTTTGAGGCGGATTATTGGGACTTAGAATGACTGATCACGTTGCACGCGTTGTGCGCCAATGGACAAAAGAATTCCCTGAGGTTGATGCCAGCCCTATGTATGTGCTGGGCAGATTGTTGCGGATCAACACCCAAGTTACCAAAACCCTTGTCGCAAATTTTGCCAAGTTTGGCTTAGCAAACGGTGATTTTGACGTTCTTGCGACATTGCGACGAAGTGGTGAGCCATATGCGCTGCGCCCGACTGAGCTCTCCAAGTCCAGTATGCTGACTTCTGGTACCATGACGAGCCGGTTGGATAAGCTGGAAAAGCTTGGGCTGGTGTGCAGAAGCCCTAACCCTGAAGACCGACGTGCCCTCATGATCTACCTGACAGACAAAGGGCGGAATTTGGTGGAGGAAGTTGCTAGGAAGCACTTTGAGCTGGAGGCGGAAGTGCTGGACACTCTGGACCCACAGGACCGACAGGCCCTTGAAGGCATACTGGAGCGGTGGTGCCACCGGCTGGAAGGCGATAGCCCTGCTTAAAGCGCCCTGGCCTGAACACGGCACCCTGCCCTACTACGCATTCCCCGTCTTGATCCTACGGATGTCTTGGCCCTGCCGCAGACGTGTTCACACAGCTGTTGGTTTTAGCAGGGCCTGATCGATCTAGGGGATTTATTGATTGTCTGAAAGACACTCATTGATGGTACGACCCATCTGTTTGAGCAGGTCTGTGTACAATTGCGGGCCAGCTTGCAGGTTGGAGCCCAATGGATCAAGCTCGGCTGTCTTTACGCCGGTGCCTTCTTTGAGCACGGCCACCATTTTGGGGTTGAACTGAGCCTCTGAGAACACACAGCTTGCACCGAGGCTCTCCAGTTTCTGGCGCACCTGCGACAAGCGGCGGGCACCTGGCAGCACCTCTGGGCTGACCGTGACTGATCCAACTGCGTTTAAGTCATAGGCCTCTTCAAAATAACGGTAGGCATCATGAAACACCACGAAGGGTTTATCGTGGTTGTTTTCCAGCTCCACCTTCAACGACTTTGAGAGCTTATTGATCCGGGCTTCCTCCGCCTGTGCATTAGCAGCGTATTTGGCAGCATTTTCTGGGTCGGCTTTAGAAAGCGTTTTTGCAATCTCATCCAGCATGACAACCGCGTTTTGCGGGTCTAGCCAAAGATGCATATCAAACGCCTGTGCGTCATGTTCCTCATCATCATGAGAGGCTGAAGCGTGCTCGTGCTCATCATGTGCTTCATGTTCGTCGTGGTGCTGATCACCACCGTGCTCATGGGCTTCAAAATCACCCCCTTCACGAAAACTCAAAAGCTTTAGACCCTCAGCATCCTTCAGGCTAACGATCTTCGCAGATGGCGCCAGGTTCGAAAGCGGCGTTTCCAGAAAGTTCTCCATTCCCGGCCCAACCCAAAACACAACATCTGCATCTGCGATTTTGCGCGCTGTGGACGGTCTTAGAGTGAACGTATGCGGCGAGCCTGCCCCTTGCACCACAAGATCAGGTGTGCCGACACCTTCCATGACACTTGCCACCAGCGAGTGGATTGGCTTGATGGAGGCAACCACGTTGACCTGCCCAAAAGCCAGAGAAGGGGCTGATAGAGTGGCGGTAAGAAGACCGAACATACCCATTGAGCGAACCAGATGCATCATAAGCGCACAACCAACTTTGTTATAGTATTACATTCAATTTTGTTAGTTTATAACATCACGTATTTTAGAACACAACAGGCCTCTATGGGTTTTCAGCACAGGGAACACGTCCTTTCGGCACCTCACCCCCTGCCTGACAGGCTCATCTAGCCCAACCTCTGTAAGTTGTTAGTTTTGCCTGATACCGCTGCCAAAATGACGAAACTCCTGTTATATTCACGTAAAATCTATTGGGGTAAATTATGGCCGAAGTTAAGGATGAGCTGGATCGAAAATTGATTGCGATCTTGCAAGGGAATGCCCGCGAACCGGTGTCCTCGATTGCGCGGCGACTGGATGTTGCACGCTCAACTGTTCAAGAGCGCATTGCCCGCCTTGAACGCAAAGGCATCATTATCGGCTATACGGCAATCCTAGGAGATCAGCAGGACGAAAAACGCGTGCAGGCGTTGGTGATGCTTTCTGTTGCACAGCAACGCTCCCGTGAGTTGATTACCCAGCTGGAATCTTACCCTGAGATCCGTAGTTGCCTGACCATTTCCGGTGAGTTTGACCTCTGTCTGATTGTGGAACCAGACCGGCTGGAAGAGTTGGATGCTGTGCTTGATGAGATTGCTGCAATCCCGGGTGTTGAGCGAACACGTTCGTCTATTGTGCTGACGAAGAAGTTTGAGAGGCAACGGCCTTTCATGCCGCAAAATACCTATAGCATTGAGAATTAGCGATCCTTGTACCCTCGTGAATTCAACCCAGCCCAAAAGCTGGGTTGGTGGCTCAACGCACGAACAGCGCGACTCATGCCTCAAACGAAGCCACAAACTGTCATTTTCACATTTTTAATGTCAATGTGACATATTTGCCGTCAAATATACGGATCAAAGCGTCATTTCGGCAAGTTGCCCCGTAAACTCCGGCAGTGTTTTCGCGTAGACTGGTAGTCAATCGAAACAAGCTTGGAGGAGCTTATGAACCGACATCATGTCGCTGTTGTTGGAGCAGGTAAGATCGGTGGGATGATCGCTGCACTGTTGCAGGGGTCTGGAGATTACCAGATCAAAATACTGGACCAAAGTGTTGAAGCGCTGACGGAGTTGGACGTTGCGCATGTAACAACACAGGCACTGGATGTAAGCGATCCTGCAAAACTTACGCATGCCCTTAAAGAATGCGATGCTGTAATCTCTGCGGCTCCATTTTTCCTGACCCCAGTGATTGCGCAGGCCGCCAAAGATGCAGACTGCCACTACCTTGACTTGACCGAGGACGTGGACAGTACTGCCATGGTTGAGAAGATTGCTGAAGGTGCCAATAAAGCGTTTGCTCCGCAATGCGGTCTTGCCCCTGGTTTTGTTTCCATTGCCGGGCATGATCTTGCTCAGCAGTTTGAGAGCCTTGAAGACCTGCACTTGCGTGTTGGTGCCCTGCCCCGTTACCCAACAAACAAATTGAAATACAATCTTACTTGGTCCACGGACGGGTTGATCAATGAGTATTGTAATCCGTGCCTTGCCATTGAAGGCGGCGAACTCACCACTGTGCCAGCCCTTGCCGGTTTGCAAAATTTCTCCCTTGATGGTGTTGATTATGAAGCCTTTAACACCTCTGGTGGTTTGGGCTCACTTTCAAAAACACTGCAAGGCAAAGTGCAGAGCCTGCGATACCTCTCCATTCGTTATCCCGGTCATCGGGATATTATGGAGCTGTTGCTCAAGGACCTAGGCTTTATCAATAAGCGAGAGCTGCTGAAAGAGGTGATGGAAGACGCTATTCCAGCCACCATGCAGGACCGGGTGCTGATCTTCATTACCGCAACGGGTATGAAAGATGGTCGTTTTCAGCAAAGGTCCTACTCCCATGTTGTGAATGACCGGGAGATCATGGGCAAACACTGGAGCGGCATTCAGATTACAACAGCCGCCAGCATTTGCGCGACGCTGGACATGTTGATGACGAACAAGTTGCAGGCCAAAGGGTTTATCAAACAGGAAAGCATCAATTTGAAAGACTTCCTGTCCAACCGCTTTGGTCGCCTTTACAACAATGGTGGCTCAGACCACGAAACTCCGGGCCACCAACTGGCTGCCTGAGGGTCAACGCATAATGGAGCGCAGTCTTAAAGACTGCGCTTTCAGCTTGCACCTAAACAGCAAGAAATGGGTTGCCTGCCCCCTTGCGGCTCTGGGCTATTTCAAGTGTACTGGAAAGCACGCTGTAATTTGAAGGAATGGGGAGCTGTGAAAATGCGTGACCTTGCAATCTTAACATTTCAAAGCCTTGATGGTGTCATGCAGGCTCCGAGCCAGCCAGAGGAAGACGTAACGGGTGGGTTTGACCTTGGCGGGTGGGCGCAGCCCTATTGGGAGGACGTCATGGAGCAGGTTAAAGTAGAGGCTATGTCTGCCCCCTATGATTTTCTCTACGGGCGCAAGACATACGATTTATTTGCTGCGCATTGGCAAAATGCAGACCCAAACGAAGCAGCAACACAGACCATCAATCAAGCGCAAAAGTATGTGGTGACATCTCGCAGCGACGATTTGGGGTGGGTCAATGCAAACAGGGTGGAGGGCAACCTGCCCGAAGCGATCGGAAACCTCAAGCGCATGGACGGGCCTTTGTTGCAGGTGCATGGAAGCTGGGCACTGATCCAGCAGCTTTTAGAACACGACTTGATCGATGAGTTTCGTCTATGGACATTTCCAGTGATACTGGGCAAGGGCAAGAAGTTATTTCAAGACGCTGTTACGCGCAGATCTCTTAAACAGATCAGGTCTGGCAGCACACCAGGCGGTGTGTCGATGGGGTTTTATCGGCGCGCAGTTGATTGAGGCTTCCTGCAACTAGATGCACCTTAGCCTTTTCAAAACGCAAAGAGCGCAGCCCTTAATACCGTGGCTACGCTCTTTTAACTCAAGGCCAGGTTCTGCTTAGTCGTCGCGAAGACGGTCTTTGATCTCTTGTGAAAGCGGCATCTCCACTTCACTCAACTTGCCTTGTTCCAACACAAGAACACGGTCCGCGCCTTCAAGTTCACTGGCACGGTGGGAAACCATCAATACAGTCTTGCCCCGTGTCATAGCGCGGAAGGAAACAAGCACTGTGTCAGCAGTTGCGTGGTCGAGGCCTTCTGTCAACTCATCTGCGATCCAGATTTCAGGATCGCGCAAGTAAGCCCGTGCCAAGGCAAGACGTCGACCTTCGCCGCCCGACAGGCCCAGACCGCCCTCACCTAAGCGCGTTTCCAATTTTTCGTTTCTGCTTTCCACAAGCTCTTTGAGGCCAGCGTGTGCTAAAGCCTCCCAAAGTTCGCTGTCAGTTGCCTCTTCGCGTGCAACCCGCAGGTTCTCTGCAATGGTGCTATGAAAGATCTGCGTGCGTTGACCCACAACTGTAAGTGTTGCGCGCAGTTTGTCTTCTGCAAGTTCAGCAAGGTCTACACCACCAATCTGGATGGTTCCGTTTTGCGGCGTTTGCAGGCGTGCAACGATGGCAGCAAGGGTCGACTTACCTGAACCACTGGGGCCAATCACCACGGTCCGGCTACCGGTTGGCAGCCTCAAATCCATACCGTTTAGAATTGGTGCAGCCTTTGGCGTGTACGCAAAGCCAATATCTTTAAGAAGCAAAGCGTTACTGCCATTCTCAAACGCAGGCGTTTCAGAATTACGTCTGGCATTGTGTAAGGCTTCATTGTCCTGCCCTACGCTGAGCAGCGAGCGAACACGATCAGCTGCACCAGACATCTTGCTCCAGCTGCCGGCGCTGTTGGCAACAGAGATCAAAAGCTCTGGCAGTGCCATTGCAACGAAGGCAAACAGGGCGATGTGTTTCAGTTCCATCTGACCTTGCTGATACGCATAGGCAGCAAACAGGAAGGTTACCGCAATCATCACCTGGCTCATCGTGCTGATAACGGCCTGATTGCGCATGTCGGTCAGCTCGCTTTGCTCCTGCATCTCATCCAGCTGGTCTACAGCTTTAAGAGCGGCGGCACGTTGTTGTTCCAAACCGCCAAAGACGGAAAGGTCACGACGGCCACGCACCAGATCAGAGACACGCACACGCAAAGCATCCCGCGCTGCGTTGAGCTTGCGGGCCTGAGCCTTTTTGCGATGACCACCAGACTTTGCCAAAATTGTAAGACCAGCAGCCTGCACAGCGCCAAGAGCGATGGATGCCATTGGCGAATACTGCCACAGTATCACCAGTGTGAGCCCCGTAATGATGGCAGCAGAAGCCAGCGGTACAACAAGGCGCAGGAACAAACCATCAAGCTGATCCACATCACTGACCACACGAGAAAGCGCTGTTGCCGAGCGCTGGCTCAAGGTTCCATTATCAGCACGTGCAACGAGCCCACGGAAAACACCTGAGCGCAGGTTGGCCAGAAAGCGGAAGGTGGCATCGTGTGTAATGACGCGCTCAGCGTACCGTCCAAAAATGCGCATGCAGGCATAAAGGCGAATACTGCCGGCAGCAGAGCTGGTGTTGAATGCAACCGCACCTGCAGACAAGCCTGCTAATGCTGTTGCGGTAATGAAATACCCAGAAACAGCCAGAAGCGCTATACCTGCTGCTGCTGGAAGAAAGGCCAGAACGAGACCACCCCAGAATGCGAGCGGTTCTTCTTTTTGTAAAAGCCAGATGATGCGGAGTGACGATCTCATTGCTGTTCTCCTTCACGTTCGCTCAACTCAACCAGCACGCCTTCTTTCAAGGTCAAAACGCGATCTGCAGAGCTTACAACGCGCGGGTCATGGGTTGCGACGAGAACAGGCTTGTTATGAGCCAATGTCTTCAAGGCTGTGACAACCTTTTGCGCGGTTGCGCCATCCAAATCAGCTGTTGGCTCATCTGCAATTATCAGCCTTGCGTCTTTACGCAGGGCGGCGCGAGCCAGTGCGAAACGGCGGCGTTCTCCAAGCGAGAGACCTTTACCATCCTCACCAATCGGACCGGACAAGCCATTTGGAATTTTGCAAAGCAACTCATCAACAGCTGCCAGTTTCAAGGCTTCCGTCAACTGGGCATCATCGGCAGACTTATCAGCGCGGCGCAGGTTGGCGCGCAATGTGCCGTGGAACAACTCCGGATTTTGGGAAAGCACGGAGATAGATTGTTGCCAGTTGGTCAGACCATAGGAGGAAAGCGGAAGGCCGCCATAGGAGATTTGACCCAACTCAGCAGGCAAGAAGCCGAGGATGCAGTCCATAAGTGAGGACTTTCCAGTTCCGCTAGGGCCTTTAATGACAATCAGCTCAGGCTCGCTGATGCTCAAGGAAACATCAGACAGGATGGTGCGTCCACCACGGGTTACGCGAAGATTTTTGATGGTGAGTGCGCCAGAAACAGGTAGTGGCACCACGTCGATGTCCGCGCCCACAACTTCATGCTTACTATCACTTTCCAGTTGCTTTTGCAGCTCTACAATATGATCAGCAGCAGCAATACCAGCTGCGCGGTCATGATAGGCAGCGGCGAACGCCCGCAATGGTGAGAAATATTCTGGCACGATCATGAGCATGAACAGTCCGCCTGCAAGCGTTAACGGAGACCCATAGGCACCAAAGGCCCAATCTCCCAGCAAGGAGAAGCCAACATAAATTGCCGTGATGGCGATTGCTGCAGCGCTGAATAATTCCAGTGCCGTGCTGGAGAGAAACGCGATACGCAGGACACGCATTGTTGACAGGCGGAACTCACCGCCCAACTTGCGGATATCGTCTTCCGAGCGTTTTACAGCGCCGAACAGGCGCAGCGTTTCCATGCCTCTGAGTCGATCCAGCAAGAAACCGCTCATATCAGCAAGCACACCAAGTTGGCGCTCACTTGCTTTCTTAGCGCGGATACCCACGATCGCCATGAAGACCGGCACCAGCGGGCCAAATACGAGCAGACAAAGAGCTGCAAACCAACTGACATAGGCAACCGATGACACAAGGGCGAGCGGCACAAGTGAAAGGCGTGCCTGAATTGGTAAGAAACGCCCAAGATAGGGGCCAATTGCTTGAATATGCTCAACCGCGATTGACGCAATCTTACCGCTTGCTGGAAGTTCATGTGCCGGAGAAAGGTCTGTCAGATTACTCAATAAGCTGATCTCCAGCCTGTGACGGGCCTTGGAGGCTGCACGCACCGCTATCTCACCGCCCTTAACCCGTAGCACATGGCGGATCACAGCCAGAAACAAGGTAGAGGCTGCTGCATAGAACGGGTCCAGCCCCGGACCATGCGGGTCAATCAGCCCTGCAATCGCCAATGCCAAAAGAGCTGCCTGCGGGATCCACATGATCTCCGAGAGCCCTTGCAACATAGCGCCGCGCTTCACCAGTTTCATTTCTGGGCGCACCGCCTCTTGGAGCCAAATCTGCCCTGCAGATTTTTTACGCCCACGCTTCTTTGTGGCGGTACCTTCCGCTGCAATCTGCGTATCGGATAGCTCTGTTACATCTGCCAGGTTTTCAGTCATTCCGCTTGTCCGGTTCCCTCTTAGCCGGGGCTTCTGCCACTAACTCTATCTGGCAATTTCCAAAAAAACTCTTCTATTGCCATTACTTGCACGTATCACAGGTTCAAACCGTCCGATCCATGTATGCGCACACTTGTTAGAATTACTCCAGTTTTTTAATAAATCGCAAGAAACTCAAAGGCGAAGACCCCCATTTGGTATGGGACATAAGCGCACAGGAGCGTATGACGATATCTGGAGTGCCCAGCAGAGCGTTGCTTTAACTAGGTTTTATGGGGTTTTACCCATAAACGGCCACGACAAAAGTCAAAAACTTTCAGAGAAACCCGAATTTTCGGGAATATTAACGGCTTTCCGCTAGGGTCGCCTAGTTCTCTTGTAACCTCAGCCTACATCGCACTAACAAACTGATATTGCTGAATAACAATAAAAAGGAGAGAACCTGACATGTTTCGCTCTTTTGGCCTTCAGTGCCTTACGGGAATTTGCGCTCTAAGCCTCGCTTCTTCGGTATTTGCAACAGAAACAACCAGCTCGACTGGGGAGCGGAGTGATGTGATTCCGCCTTTGGACACATTCAAAACGATGGCCGATGATCTTAAGCCTGAAGGCTGGATTTCCTTCCAAAATCTTGCTGATAAACAAGTTGTCAGCTTTGCGCCGCTCATGTCGTTGCGGTGCAGGCTAAAGGAAATCAGATATTCAGTAGATTCAAAAGACCTTGATGAGAGTTTTCCGGTTCCCAAGTGTAATCGCGAATACCCCTTCCATGTGGAACCACAGGGCCTTGAAAGGCCATATGACATAGAATATCGGGTCGACACCGTTCAGGCTTTGGCTGTTCAGCTGTCTTGGGATGACGGGAGCAAAAGCAAGATAGCCTATTATGAACCTTGCCCAGCCGTGGGCACGGCACCTTGCGCTTACCTTGTTGGCAGCCGCGAATAAGAAGGCATATCAAATACGTCTTTTAAAAAAATAGAGCACCAAGTGGGTCCACCTGGTGCTCTATGAGTTTCTTCATGTATCTTTCAAAGCATGATGATCATTTTTAAAAGATACGCTCCAGCGCTAAAGACTTATTCCATTGTTGGGATAGAGAATTCAGCCCCTTCCTTCACACCTGAAGGCCAGCGGGATGTCACTGTCTTGGTGCGGGTGTAGAATTTGAAGCCATCTGGGCCGTGCTGGTTCAGATCGCCGAAGCCGGAACGCTTCCAGCCGCCGAAGGTGTGGTATGCGAGCGGCACAGGGATCGGAACGTTGATGCCGACCATGCCAATGTTGATGCGGCTTGCAAAGTCACGTGCGGTATCACCATCGCGGGTGTAGATCGCAGTGCCGTTGCCGTACTCATGCTCCATTGGCAGGCTCAGAGCTTCTTCATAGGTTTCTGCGCGTACGACAGTCAAAACTGGACCAAAGATCTCTTCTTTGTAGATGTCCATGTCTTTTGTTGCGTTGTCGAACAGGCAAGGACCAACGAAGTTACCGTTTTCATAGCCCTGCAGTGTAAAGTCACGTCCGTCAACAACAAGCTTTGCACCCTGTTCAACGCCGGAGTTTACCAGACCTAGGATACGCTCACGTGCTTGCGGGGTGATGACTGGACCGAAGTCAACGTCGTCGCCAGCAGTGTAAGGGCCAACTTTGAGAGCCTCAACGCGTGGAACGAGCTTCTCAATGAGGCGGTCTGCTGTTTCCTGACCAACAGGAACGGCAACAGAAATTGCCATGCAGCGTTCGCCAGCTGCACCAAAGCCTGCGCCAACCAGAGCGTCAGCCGCTTGATCCAGATCCGCATCCGGCATGATGAGCATGTGGTTTTTCGCGCCGCCAAAGCACTGAACGCGCTTACCGGAAGCTGTGCCGCGGGTGTAAACGTATTCAGCAATCGCGGTGGAGCCGACGAAACCAACAGCCTGAATGATTGGATCATCAAGGATCGCGTCTACAGACTCCTTGTCGCCGTTTACAACGTTCAAAACGCCTGCTGGCAGACCAGCTTCAATCATCAGCTCTGCAAGCATCATTGGAACAGATGGGTTGCGCTCAGATGGCTTGAGGATGAACGAGTTGCCTGCTGCAATAGCAACACAGAACTTCCACATCGGGATCATGGCTGGGAAGTTGAACGGTGTGATACCAGCAACAACGCCCAATGGCTGGCGCATGGAGTACATATCGATGCCAGGACCTGCGCCCTCAGTGAACTCACCCTTCATCATATGTGGTGCGCCGATGCAGAATTCTGCAACTTCGAGACCACGGATCACGTCGCCTTTAGCGTCCGGATGGGTCTTACCATGTTCAGAAGACAGCTTGGATGCCAGCGTGTCCATGTCACGGTGAAGCAGGGAAACGAACTTCATCATCACGCGCGCGCGGCGCTGTGGGTTGGTTGCTGCCCAACCGAGCTGCGCTTTTTCAGCGACGACCACTGCCTCTTGCAGTTCTGCAGCTGTTGCCAGAGCAACTTTTGCAGTTACCTCACCAGTTGCAGGGTTGAAAACGTCTGCAGTGCGGCCGGATTTGCCTGCTACACGCGTACCGTTAATAAAATGACCAATCTCTTCCACGGCGAGGTCCTCCCTCTCAAGATCTTCGTTATTTCCGCCCGTAAGATGGTGCTTAGGTCACCTTTGTGAGCAAATGTCTCTATGACCCTAGCATGAACTATATTTTTCGCATATCAATGAGATAATTACCAAAACCGTTGTGCGTAAATTAAAGTAATGACTGCACGCAGCGCTTTGACTAGGGAGATCAAAAAGCATGAACTGGGATGATGCAAGGGTGTTTCTTGCTGTCGCGCGCTCCGGACAGATTTTGGGAGCAGCTCAAAGGCTCAATCTCAACCATGCGACAGTGGCCCGCCGTATCTCTGCGCTCGAAGCAGCGTTGCAGGCCAAGCTGATGGACAGGCGGACCACGGGATGTACTTTAACCGGTGAAGGCGAGCGTTTTTTTGAGTTTGCAGAAGCCATGGAAACCGAGATGCTTTCTGCCCGCGCAGAAATTGGCGGAACGGACGTGGAGCTTTCCGGCGCTGTGCGCATTGGTGCACCTGATGGGTTTGGTGTTACCTTTCTTGCCCCGCGCATTGGCAAGCTGAACGAGCGCTATCCAGATCTCACATTGCAGCTGGTGCCGCTCCACCGGGCTTTCTCGCTTTCCAAAAGAGAGGCCGACCTTGCTGTGACAGTTGGTCAGCCTGAGCATGGCCGTTTGGTGAGCCGCAAACTGACCGATTACTCCCTCGGGCTATATGCTTCACGAGCCTATGTGGAGCGGTATGGCCAGCCAGAGACAGAAGAAGCGCTGAAGCAACACAGGTTGATTGGATATGTGGATGACCTAATCTTTGCGTCTTCGCTGAACTATTCTGCTGAGTTTGCGAAGGACTGGCAGTCTGGCCTTGAGTGTGCAAGTGCGCTTGGGCAAACCGAGGCTGTGCGGGCTGGCAGCGGCATCGGCATTCTGCATGGGTTTATTGTTGACGGCAACGACGATTTTGTCCCGATCCTGCCGCACCGCCGGATTTCGCGCAGTTACTATCTTGTAACCCACGAGAGCGCACGGCACCTGCGGCGCATCAAAGCTGTCTCCGATTACATTAGTGATATGGTGAACCAGGAGAAAGAGCTGTTTAGAAACCACGTCTAGATAAACGGCTTAAGGTTGCCACAAAAAAGCGCCGGGCTTGGCCGGCGCTTTAACGTTCACGAACTATATTTCAGCTCGGGCCAGTTCTGCCAGAGTCTGATTATATTTGCCGACCTCTGAGTGTTCGCGCAGGACAGCATCAACCGCCCCAAACATCTCATGAAGGCGTACTTCTGAAACAGGGCTTTCCACGACAACAACCAGTTCAGGTTTGTTGGAGGACGCACGCACAAGGCCCCAGGTGCCATCTTCGCAGACCACACGCACACCGTTAACGGTGATCAGTTCTGAGATATCATGGCCAGAGACTTTCTCGCCATTTGCGTGCATTTCCTGGAACTTAGCGACCACACGATCAACCACATCATACTTGATCTCGTCCGCACATTTGGCTGCCATGGTTGGCGAACCCCATGTTTTTGGAAGATCACGACGCAGGTCCGCCATGGTCTTATCTGGGTTACGGTCCATCATATCCAAAATTGCAATCGCAGAGACTACGCCGTCATCATACCCACGACCGATTGGCGGGTTGAAGAAGTAGTGGCCAGACTTTTCAAAGCCTGCGACGGCGCCAAGCTCGGTTACACGGCGTTTGATGTAGGAGTGGCCGGTTTTGAAGTAGTCCGTTTTTGCGCCATTGGCTTGTAGCACTGGGTCCGTGTGGTAAAGTCCGGTCGATTTCACATCCACCACAAACTGACTTTCGGGATGAAGCGCAGAAATATCGCGGGCCAGCATGACACCGACCTTGTCTGCAAAGATCTCTTCGCCTTCATTGTCCACGACGCCGCACCGGTCGCCATCGCCATCAAAACCCAGACCAACTTCAGCGCCGGTTTCAAGCACTTTATCGCGGATGGCATGAAGCATTTTCATGTCTTCTGGATTTGGATTGTAGTTTGGAAAAGTGTGATCGAGTTCGCAGTCAAGCGGAATAACATCAACGCCAATCGCTTCCAAAATTCGAGGAGCGAACGCACCAGCTGTTCCATTACCGCAAGCCACAACAGCTTTGATTGGGCGCTTCAGCTTCTCACGTTCAGCCAGATCAGCAATGTACCGGTCTGTGAGATCAGGATGGTATTGGTAGCCACCACCTTCGCGAAGGATGCTACGCCCCTCCAGCACGATCTCTTTCAGGCGACCCATTTCTTCAGGGCCAAAGGTGAGTGGGCGGTTTGCGCCCATCTTCACACCAGTCCAACCATTGTCATTGTGAGATGCTGTGACCATCGCAACGCATGGCACATCCAGATCAAACTGGGCGTAGTAGGCCATAGGAGACATGGCCAAACCAATATCATGCACCTTGATGCCCGCTGACATCAGGCCAGTGATCAGAGCCATCTTGATGGACGCAGAATAACCGCGAAAATCATGGCCTGCAACAATTTCAGGGCGAACACCTAGTTCGTGAATAAGCGTTCCTAACCCTTCACCCAGAGCCTGAATACCCTTCAGGTTGATCTCTTTTTCAAACAGCCAGCGCGCATCATACTCGCGAAAACCGGTTGGCTTGACCAACGGTGTTGTTTCATATGCCAGAGTGTTTGGCGTAAGCTGAGAAACCGGCTTAACTGACATTTTCTCTCCTAGGTAACTTAAAGGTCGCTGTCTTTACAGCGTCACTAAAATCTTAACAGACATCCGATGAAATGCAGGAGGTCCCCCGCAAAACGGTTTTATTATTCTTGCTATACTCGCAGGATATCGTCCTCGGCGATGTAAGCGCCGGACTGAACCTCAATCATACGAACCGGGATCTTTCCCGGATTTTGTAGTTTGTGGCGAGCTCCAAGAGGAACAAAAACCGATTGGTTTTCTGATATTAGCTCATCGTTTCCATCAATGGTCACTTCAAGTGTGCCGCTCACAACCACCCAGTGTTCTGCCCGGTGAATGTGGCGCTGTAAGGTCAAGCCTTTACCCGGTTCGATCTGCATTGACTGAACACGATACCGTTCGCCCTCAGAAATTCGCTCGCTCCAGCCCCACGGTCGGTAGAGCCGGCGGTGCTGTATTGTTTCGGGCCGGTTGGCTTTATCCAGTTGTTCTACAATCTTTTTGACATCCTGTGCCTTGTCTTTCGCTGTAACAAGGAGCGCATCCTTGGTGTTCACGATCATCACATCGCTTAGTCCAACAACGCTGACGAGGGCATCATCAGAATAAACGAGGCAATTTTTGGACTGTTCGAAAATCGCCTCCCCCAAAGCTGAGTTACCCTCATCATTCTTAGGCATGGATTCCCAAATTGCAGGCCATGAGCCCAGATCGCTCCAACCCGGATCGGTTGGAACACACGCGACATTCTCCTCATTTTCCATGATGGCATAATCAAAGGAGATATTACGCACCTGCGCGAAGGTCTCTTCCTCAAGACGCAAAAAGTCGAGATCTTTGCGGGCGTTCTTCAGAGCTTTGCCCACTTGCTCCCAGATGTCAGGGGCATGTTTGAGGAAGGCTGCACGCATAGATGCCGCAGAGTACATGAAAATTCCAGCATTCCAAAGATAGTTGCCAGCCTTTAAGAACTCCTCTGCGGTTTCCAAGTCTGGTTTTTCGACAAAAGCGTCTACTTTGCGAACCTGAGCGGTTCCTTCGCAAAGTTTAATATAGCCGTAACCGGTATTGGGCTCGCTCGGTTCGATGCCAAAGGTCAGTATTTGCCCGCCTTCAACAGCAGAACGAGCGGCTTCTACCGCGGAATGGAATTCATGTTCATCAGCCACCAGGTGATCGGATGGCAACAGCAGAACGATAGCGTTTTCATCATTTTCCAACGCCATCAGTGCAGCCAATGCAGCAGGCGCAGCGGTGTTACGTCCGCAGGGTTCAAGAACAATTGCCTGAGGCTCGATCCCCAACTCAGCCATTTGTTCCCCAATCAGAAAACGGTGGTCTTGATTGGAGATGACAAGCGGTGGCTGGAACCGGTCAGAACTGACACGCTCACACGTTTTTTGAAAAAGGCTTTGACCTGAAAAAATTGGCAAGAACTGCTTTGGTCTTTCTCTGCGCGACAAAGGCCACAGGCGAGACCCAAACCCACCTGATAGAATTACAGGTGTTATCTTACCGATACTCGTGTCAGTCATATTTTCCAGATCACTTTCAAACGAACAATTAAACTATTCGTAAACTTAGAAGTTGCAGGCACAAACCCTCAAAACATATGGAACTTTGGTGTTCCACACATTCTCGCTGAAATATGTTATGACTCACTACAGAATCTATATCAGTCTAAATACCTATTAATTGTCAGGGGTATCCAAGAGATTTTGGAATAGTCACGATATCATTTAATTCATTTCAGCATTTGTTCTGGGGGGAAGATGCGACGCGAATTAACGCAGTGTGTTGAGCGAAAGGTAGATGAGCTTGTCAGTCTGACCCAAGATCTGATTGCCTTCCCAACAATCAACCCTCCTGGCGAGGCATACAGACCTTGCGCTGAATTTATTGGGCGGCGTCTTAAAAAAAGAGGCTTTTCAGTCGAGTACATCCGAGGGGAAAGTGCGCCTGGTGACACTGACCGGTATCCGCGTATCAACGTTGTCTGTCGTTATGAAGGAAGAGGACCGGGTCCTTGCATTCACTTTAACTCTCATATTGATGTGGTCGAAGTTGGATATGGCTGGAGCGTTGATCCTTTCGCTGGTGTGATCAAAGATGGTAAGATCTTTGGGCGGGGTGCCTGCGATATGAAAGGTGGGCTTGCAGCCTCCATTATTGCGGCTGAAACGCTGATTGAGTGCTTTCCTGAGTTTTGTGGCGCTATCGAAATTTCAGGTACGGTTGATGAAGAGTCCGGCGGTTTGGGCGGCGTGGCTTACCTGGCCAAACGAGGGTATTTTTCCAAGCCCAAAGTTGATCATGTTATTATTCCAGAGCCTTTGCATAAGGATCAGGTTTGCCTTGGTCACCGAGGGGTTTGGTGGAGCGAAATTGAGACGCGCGGCTCTATCGCACATGGTTCAATGCCTTTTCTTGGAGACAGTGCCATTCGCCACATGGGCGCGTTCTTGAGTGCATTGGAGGACGACCTTTATCCCGCACTGGGCAATAGACATACCCAAATGCCGGTTATCCCTCCAGGTGCCCGCTCTTCGACCTTGAATATCAACTCATTGCATGGCGGTCAGGATGAAGGACATGATGGTCTTCCCTCCCCCTGTGTCGCAGACAGTTGCCGGATCATCCTTGACCGCCGTTTCCTCATTGAAGAGCCTTTGGATAAAGTTAAGGGCGAGATAGTTGAAATATTAGAGAATTTGCGTAAAACACGACCAAATTTTAAATATGAGCTCAAGGACCTCCTTGAAGTTCTACCTGTGATGACAGACAAAAACTCTCCGGTTGCGCAAGCCGTTGCGGGCGGAATCAGAGATGTGCTTCAAAAAGATGCAGCCTATGTGGTTTCTCCTGGAACCTACGACCAAAAGCACATTACACGTTTGGGCCACTTGCATGATTGCATTGCGTATGGCCCTGGTAAGCTTGAAATGGCGCATAGGCCGGATGAGTTTGTTGGAATTGAGGACCTTGTTGACAGTGCAAAAGTAATGGCACTGGCTGCTTACTCTCTTCTTTGCGAGCCTGAAGCACAACCGCTACGAAAACAGTCTGATCACGTGCACTCTTAAAAAGGGACGGAATGGAATGCATGCAAACTCACTAAAAAGTCGGCTGCTTTGCCTTGCCGGAGGCGCGGCCCTCACCGTTGCTGCACTGGTTGGTGCGCAAAGTTCTGCTGAAGCCAAATCTTCCCTTTCGTTGGGAATGGTGCTTGAGCCACCACATCTTGATGCGACTGCGGGGGCAGCTGCAGCGATTGACGAAGTGGTCTATCAAAATATCTTTCAGGGTCTCACCCGCATTGGTGCAGATGGAAGCGTACTGCCTTCCTTGGCAAAGTCCTGGGATGTCAGCGACGATGGCCTGACCTATCGCTTCCATTTGAACACGGGAGTCGTCTTCCACGATGGAACCCCTTTTTCGGCCCAGGACGTGAAGTTTTCTTTTGACCGGGCCCGTTCTGAAGACAGTGTGAACGCTCAAAAACCACTGTTTTCAGCTATTGAAGAGGTTGTTGTTGTTGACCCCGATACGGTTGATATCAAGCTAAATACACCAAGCGGTAATCTGACTTACAATTTGGCTTGGGGTGATGCGATCATCGTATCTGCAAAGAGCGTCGACACGAACAAGACACACCCTGTGGGCACTGGTCCGTTCAAGTTTGACCGCTGGATGAAGGGTCAAGAAATCCGCGTTTCGCGATTTGACAAGTATTGGGGTGACCAGCCGAAGTTGGAGCAGGCTTCCTTCCGCATTATTTCTGACCCTAATGCCGCCTTTGCTGCGATGATTTCAGGCGACCTTGATGCGTTTCCTCTGTTTCCTACACCTGAAACCATCGTGCAGTTCCAAGCTGATCCACGCTTTGAGGTCGCTATTGGCACCACTGAAGGTGAAACCATCCTTGCGATGAACAACGCTCGCGGTCCGTTGAAAAACAAGCTGGTGCGTCAGGCGATCTCTCATGCGATCGACAAGCAAGCTTTGATTGATGGTGCCATGTTCGGCTTTGGAACACCGATCGGCACACACTTTGCCCCGCACCACCCTGCATATACGGACCTGACCGGACTTTATCCGTATGATTTGGCAAAGGCTAAGGAGCTTCTTACGGAGGCTGGGTACCCGGACGGGTTCAGCGCGACCCTTAAGCTTCCGCCTCCTACATACGCCCGCCGCGGTGGTGAGTTGATTGCATCTGATCTGAAAAAGATCGGCATTGATCTTAAAATCATTCCAGTTGAATGGGCGCAATGGCTCTCTGAAGTCTATAAAGAAACCAACTATGATTTCACCATAGTGTCTCATGTGGAGCCAATGGATATCGGTATCTATGGCCGAGAGAACTACTACTTCAACTATCATAGTGAAGCGTTCACAAAACTGATTGAACAACTGAACGTGACTGCCGATGATGCACAACGCAATGAGTTACTTGTACAGGCGCAGAAACTTATCACTGATGATGCGGTAAATGTTTACCTGTTCCAGTTGGCCAAGTCTGGCGTATGGAATGCCAATGTGAAGGGACTTTGGATCAACGCTCCAATGCCAAGCAACGACTTGTCGCAGGTTTATTGGGCTAATGAGTAAAATATCTACAAAAACAGGTAGATAACGACACCAGGGTGCGGTTGCAATCGTGACCGCAGCCCTTCTGAATTGCTATTCCATACCATTTGGTTTAAGCGATTTCTAAACTGGCAGTTACTTTGGGGGGCAAGTCTTTTCGCTCATTTTTGAAGTGGCTTGTGCAATGTAACTTTCATTGGTTTTGCGGATTTGTCGAATGCTTTGGTTCGCGTTCCTTCGCCTGATTGGCTTAATGACAACTCTTCTGGCCGCAAGCCTCGTAATCTTCGTAGTGCTTGAGGTTATTCCCGGTGATCCGGCAGAAGTGATGCTGGGGCTGAATGCTCAGGCTGATACACTAGCAGCTCTGCGTGCTGAGCTGGGGCTAAATGCGCCTGTTTACACCCGTTATATAAACTGGGTGCTGGGTATGTTGCATGGCGATTTCGGCGTGAGTTACACCTATTCAGTGCCTGTTGCAGAGCTTATCGGAGAACGCGTGCAGGTCAGCCTGCCACTTGCGAGCGGCGCTTTGATCCTTTCGACCGCTCTGGCCATTCCGATTGGCGTATATTCTGCCAGACACCACGGAAAAATCATTGATACCGGTATCATGGCCGTCGCTCAGATCGGTATTGCTGTTCCAAATTTCTGGATCGCAATTTTAATGGTTTACGTCTTTGCGATTGTCCTGCGTATCTTGCCTTCTGGCGGTTTCCCCGGCTGGGATGAGAACTTCTTTGGCTCACTTCAAGCGCTTTTACTGCCAGTTATCGCTCTTGCCTTGCCACAGGCGAGTATACTGGCGCGGGTCATGCGCTCTGCTTTACTGGATGTTTTGCATGAAGATTATATCCGCACTGCGCGAGCCAAGGGCCTTTCAAACAAAGCGACCTTGTGGCGGCACGGCGTCCGTAATGCACTCATTCCGGTTCTGACAATTTTAGGCCTGCAATTCTCCTTTTTGATTGCTGGAACCGTGATTATTGAAAACGCGTTTTACCTTCCAGGACTGGGGCGCCTTATCTTTCAAGGCATCACACAACGTGATCTCATCGTGGTAAAGAGCAGTGTTATGTTGCTGGTTGCCCTGACAATCATCGTGACGTTTCTCGTAGACATCGCTTATGCGGCTATCGACCCACGATTGAGGCGGCGCCCATGAACCAGGAACTTCAAAGCTATCCGTCGCTTTCAACCTATGACGAAGTTTCCATCTGGAAGAAAGCGTTGCACAGCCGCTCTTTTCTGGTTGGCGCTCTTTTTGCCATCGCCATACTGGTCGCCGGTATCGGATCCATCTTCTGGACACCTTACGCAATTGATACGTTGAATGTCGCCAATCGCCTTAAACCTGCGAGCTCCGACTATTGGCTTGGAACTGACCAGTATGGACGCGATATCTTTTCCATGCTGATGGTGGGCGCACGGACCTCTATCATTGTGGCCCTGATTGCCGTTGGCATTGGGATGCTGATCGGCGTGCCTTTGGGTTTAATCGGTGCCGCCCGGAAGGGAGTTCTTGAAGAGTTGGTCATGCGCACTAATGATCTTATTTTTTCCTTCCCTGCCCTGCTTTCTGCTGTGCTTATCACGTCTATCTTCGGGCCTGGGACCATCAATGCGGTTATCGCTATCGGGATCTTTAATATCCCCGTCTTCGCGCGTGTGGCCAGAGGTGGTGCCTTATCGTTATCTGGCCGGGAGTTTTTGCTTGCAGCCCGGCTTTCCGGAAAAGGCTCGCTTCTTATCACTTTGGAACACGTCATTCCCAATATTGCTAACTTGCTGATTGTACAGGCTACGATTCAGCTTTCACTTGCAATTTTATCTGAGGCTGGTCTTTCTTACCTTGGACTTGGCGCCCAGCCACCGATGGCAAGCTGGGGCCGAATGCTCTTTGAGGCGCAAACAATGGTCGCGTTTGCCCCGCAGCTCGCTCTTTATCCGGGACTGGCAATCATCCTATCCGTCCTTGGCTTTAATTTACTTGGCGATGGGCTGCGTGATCTGCTTGACCCCAAGATGCGCAGGAGAGTTGCATGACACCTGCGCTGATTGCAAAGGATCTATGTGTCTCGATCTCTGGCAACCCTGTATTGCGCAATGTTAGCTTTGCTCTGGAACAAGGCAAGATCCTTGGGCTCGTGGGTGAAAGTGGCTCTGGTAAATCCATGAGTGCTTTGTCAGTCATGCAACTTTTGCCGGAAGGGGCCCGTCAAACTGGTGAGTTGTTGTTTGAAGACAAGAACCTGACCAGTGCAACAGATAGCCAGATGACCAAGGTTCGTGGCAAAGACATCTCGATGGTGTTTCAGGAGCCGCTGACAGCACTGAACCCAACACGGACGATCGGGGATCAGGTATGCGAAGGTCTGCGCTGGCATTCGCGCTTATCTCGCAAGGAAGCGATGAAGCGCACGATCATCGTTCTGGAACGGGTCGGGCTTGGCCTTGAATACGGCTTGATCGACCGCTTTCCGCACCAGCTTTCAGGCGGACAACGCCAGAGGGTGGTTATTGCCATTGCAATTGCCTGCCAGCCAAAGGTGCTGATTGCCGATGAACCGACAACGGCACTGGACGTCACCGTTCAGGCTCAAATTCTGACGCTTTTGAAAGACATCGTGCAACAGGAGCAGATGGCAATGCTGCTCATTTCCCACGATCTGGCCGTTGTTGCTGAAATGGCGGACGATGTTGCGATTATGAAGGATGGCGTGATTGTCGAGCGCGGGCCGACCTGCCAGCTGTTTGACACTCTTTCTCACCCCTACTCCAAAAAGCTGTTTGACGCCTCCAACTATGTACCTGCGCCGCGACAAGAGCCAGTGGATGAGTTGGCGCCTCCTTTGTTGCAGGTGAACAATGTTGTGCGTCGGTATCCGCTCCCACGTGGCAACATGTTTTCGCGCAGGCAGTGGCATCAGGCCGTGCAGCATGTATCCTTCGATCTCGCACCGCGCCAAAGTCTTGGGCTTGTCGGCGAGAGCGGGTGTGGCAAGTCCACTCTGGCAAGGACAATCTTGGGCCTGACACCGCCTGAAGGGGGGCGCATCCAATTTTTGGGCAAAAACCCCTATACGATCTCCCACTCTGATCGGCAGGATTTGCAGCTTGGCATTCAGGCTGTTTTTCAGGACCCTTATGGAAGTTTTGATCCACGCCATACGGTTGAGCGCACGGTCGGTGAACCATTACACTTGATGCGCAAAGATTTTTCGCGTCTTCAGCGGCGAAAACGCGTCCACGAAGTATTAGAAAGCGTCGGCCTTTCCTCAGCCGATGCCAACAAGTATCCGCATGAATTTTCTGGTGGACAGCGCCAGCGGATCGCGATTGCACGCGCTTTGGTGACCAACCCAAGCCTAATCGTTGCTGATGAACCCGTCTCAGCGCTGGATGTTTCGATCAGAGCACAAATTCTCGACCTGTTCGCCGATCTGCGTGATCGGCTGGGCATGGCTTATCTGTTCATCTCTCACGATCTTTCTGTGGTGCAAGCAATTACCGACCGGGTTATTGTTATGAATGCCGGGCGCATTGTTGAGGAAGGCCCGACCGAAGAGGTCTTCACCCGCCCTAAACATCCTTATACCCAGGTGTTGGTGGCAGCTGCGCCCGATCTTAATGAAGCTTTGCATAAACGCAGACGGCAATAGAGCAACCGTACGCATTAAACGCTATTGCCTGCAATATGCGCATAAAGTTAGCCTTACTGTCACGCTGGCAGCAACCCACCTGCGAGGTCCTATGACAACAGTTGAGAACCAGCTTCGTCGCAAAGTTATAGAAACAGCGCGTGCCTTACAAAGCACAGGGCTGACGCACGGCACCTCTGGCAATGTCAGTGCACGATACAAGAACGGTATGTTGATCACCCCCTCCGGCATTCCCTATGAAGATCTCCAGCTAGAGAAAATCGTCTTTATGGATTTGGATTGCGGTTATTATGGCGATTATCTGCCGTCCTCTGAATGGCGGATGCACATGGATATTTACCGCCACTATGTAGAGGCTGAGGCGGTTGTCCATTCCCACTCTCCACGTGCTACGGCTTGCTCGACCCACAACATGGGAATTCCGGCGTTTCACTACATGGTCGCGGTTGCCGGTGGTGATGAAATTAAGTGCGCAAAATATGCTACATTTGGCACAAAAGCGCTTTCCGATGCTATGATTGCGGCCTTGGAGGACAGAAAGGCTTGCCTGTTGGCCCATCATGGGCAGATAGCCTACGGCCCTTCGCTAGACAAGGCTTTCTGGCTGGCCGGTGAAGTTGAAGCGCTTGCCGATCAGTATTTGTCTGCACTGGTTCTTGGAGAGCCGGACACGCTTCCACCTTCCGAGATGAGCGAGATCCTGCGCAAATTCAAAAGCTACGGAAAACAGCTGGATGCATTAGATGGCGATGACGCTGGGGCGTTCGAAATGCCGCTGAGGCGTGAGTGACCCAACCATCTATTCGTAATGCTGGGACTTGAGCTTGTTATACTCACAAACGGGAACACATAGAAATGCGCATTGGGCTTGATTGGGGCGGCACTAAAATTGAACTTCTTGCGCTTTCTAACGAGGGCGAAGAGCTTTTGCGCAAGCGCGTCCCAACCCCTCATAACGACTATGAAGGTTGCCTTAAGGCCGTTCTAGACCTTGTCACAGACGCAGAAGCTGAAACGGGCAAAAGGGGAACTGTCGGAATTGGAATTCCCGGTTCGATCTCTCCAAGCACAGGTTTGGTAAAAAATGCCAACTCCACTTGGATGAATGGAAAGGCTTTGAAGCAAGACCTTACTGAAGCACTTGGCCGCGAGGTCCGCATTCAAAACGATGCCAATTGCATGGCTGTCTCGGAAGCGATTGACGGTGCGGGCGCTGGGTGCGGAGTGGTCCACGGTATCATCATTGGCACCGGGTGTGGTTCAGGTATCGCCATTAATGGCCGCCCTCACAAAGGGGCTAATGGCATTGGCGGCGAATGGGGGAATATTCCTATCCCTTGGATGAGTGACAGTGAGTTTCCCGGTCCTTTGAACTGGACAGGTCATCATGGCACCATTGATCTGCTGTGCTCAGGAACTGGCTTCCAGTGGGACTATGAGGAGACAACCGGACGGTTGCTCAAGGGCCGAGAGATCATTGAGCTGATGCGTGCCGGTGAGCAAGCTGCATTAGCGACCTACCAACGTTATGTCAGCCGTTTGGGCCGTGCAATGGCCATGGCTGCCAACCTTATTGACCCAGATTGCTTTGTGCTCGCTGGCGGGATGTCGAACATCGATGAAATCTACAAGGACTTGCCTGAGGTCATGCGCCCATACATTTTTTCCGACGGGTATGATTTTGATATCCGTAAGGCCAAACACGGGGACAGTTCAGGTGTTCGCGGGGCTGCATGGCTGTGGGGTAAGAGCGAAACGACGCTACGGCAAATAAACCAAACTACGTAAACCTGCTTTTACAAACGGGTTTCTCTTTCTATAGTCGGGCTTAACGAATCCGACATTTCGAAAGAATTTCCCATGACAATGACAAGCCAAGAAATCCTTGCAAAGCTGGTTAGCTTTGACACGGTCAGCGCAAAAACAAACCTTCCACTCATCAAATGGGTAGAAGAATACCTTTCTGATTTGGGTGTTTCATCTTCCCTGCTTCACGATGAGAGCGGTGAGAAGGCGAGCCTGTTTGCGACCATCGGCGGTTCTGGCGATGATGGATATATTCTTTCCGGGCATACCGATGTCGTGCCTGTTGCAGGTCAGGATTGGAGCTCAGACCCCTTCACCTTGCGCGAAGAGGACGGATTGCTTTACGGTCGTGGCTCTTGCGACATGAAAGGTTTCGTTGCCTGTTCTCTTGCAAAAGTGCCTGAGATGGTAAAGGCGCCGCTGAGCAAGCCATTCCACCTTATGTTCTCTTATGATGAAGAAACCGGCTGCACTGGTGTTCAGCCTGTCCTTCGCAAACTTGCCGGAGAAGGTTTTAAGGCAGAAGCCTGTTTTGTTGGCGAACCAACCGACATGCAGGTTGTTGTTGCTCACAAATCCAAAGCCTCCTACCGCGCAATCTTTACTGGCTTGTCGTGTCACTCGTCTCTAGCTCCGCAGGGTGTCAACGCGATTCACTATGCTGCGCGCCTTGTCGCCAAACTGGAAGACATGGCCCGCGAACTGGCAGCAGGCCCAAGCGATGAGCTGTTTGACCTGCCCTACTCGACTGCGCACACTGGAGTGATGAGCGGCGGTACTGCGCTCAACATCGTTCCAGAACACTGCGAAGTGATTTTTGAGTTCCGCGTCTTGCCAACAGAAAGCCTCTCTGCCTGCATGGAGGAAATAAAACGTTACGCGCTTGAAGAGCTTCTTCCAGAAATGCGCAAGGTCTACGACAAAGCTGATATCGAGTTTGTGCCTTACTCAGAAATTCCTGGTCTGGATACTGAAGTTGAAGCGAACGTGACCGTTTTGGCTAAAAAACTAGCTGGGCGAAATGACCATGCAAAAGTTGCTTACGGTACTGAGGCTGGCCTTGTTCAGAGTATCTTGAACGTTCCAACCGTTGTTTGTGGCCCAGGTTCTATTGAGCAGGCGCACAAACCGGATGAGTACATCAAGCAATCTGAGCTGGATAAATGCGACGGCTTCCTCGACCGCTTAATCCAACACGCTTGCGCTTAGAAGCTGAAACACACTCTTAATTTTAGCACTGAGCCCGTCCGTGATGGGCTCAGATTTTTTTTATCTTATGTTGGTGATTTCAACATTCGCTGTTGCAGCGTTCAAGAAAGAGATTGGTAACCCCAGTGTGAAATCATTAGGTACTTTTTACGAAGCTTTTGGGGAGAGCGAAGTTCATGGTGTCCAAAATTGACGACCGCGTCACACCACAGCACAGCAAATTGCTTTCCCACTCAAAAATTTTCTGGCACCGAAATGTGCGCAACGGGGAGTGGTTTACTTGGGACAAGATCAGGTTCTCAAGCCTTTATGCAGCAGTTTTGCTTGTCTTTATACTCACATACCTACTTCTGATACCCAATGCCTTTACATCACCAAACGGCACGTTCTTGATAGACTACTTCAGCTTTTGGCTTGCTGGCCAGCAAGCTATTTCAGGCACACCAGAACTTGTCTATAATCTTGCGGAATTTGCAGCGCTTCAAAATCAGGTTTCGGAATCTGATACAGTTTTTGCATTTTTCTATCCCCCGACATTCCAACTTATTCAAATTCCATATGCGCTACTTCCCATGAAGCTTGCCTTTTTAGCTTTTATTGGAACAACAACACTGTTGTTATGGTGCGCCTTGAGGTTAATTGTCGGTAACTGGGTTTGGGCAGCCGCTCTTACTGTGATACCGGCCAGCCTGAACAATGCTATGCATGGCCAAAATGCAGCTTTAACAACAGCGCTTTATGCACTTTTCTTGATTGGGCTGGAGCGTAAAAAGCCCGTTATAGCTGGCATAGTGCTTGGCATACTGACCATTAAGCCTCAACTTGGAATGCTCATTCCATTTGCGCTTATTGCGGGCGCAAACTGGCACTGTTTTACGAGCGCAACCATAACCACTGCCGTTGTCGCTGGGTTAAGTCTTGCACTTCTTGGCGAGAGTGCCTGGATCAGCTTCTTACAACAAATCCCCGTTACCTCTGAAGTGATGCACAGCAATGGTGTCAGCTGGGGAAAGATGATCTCTATTTATAGTAGCCTTCGCCAGCTCAACATCGGGCATGCCAACTCGTTTTCACTACAGATCATTAGCGCATTAGCTGTTCTCATATGTGTATGGATAACGTGGAGGTATTGCGAGAAAATGTCGATCAGAGCAGCCGTCCTCGTTGCAGGCGGGTTACTAGCAACTCCGTTTGCCCTAAACTATGATTTAACACTGCTCATAGTGCCATGCGCATTCCTAATCCGAGATGGCCTCAAACACGGCTTCCTTCCTTACGAAAAAGCAGCGCTGGCCAGTTTCATCGTTCTCTCAAGCTCAACTGCTTCAATCGCTTTGCAATTTGGAACGCCAATCGCCCCTCTCTTACCACTCTCGATTCTGCTATTAGGAATGCGCCGGTTCATACAATCACCCGACCCCGTTACTTTGAGAAACTCTTAGTAGCGCAGAGAATTCATCTATATTGGGTCTATTTTTGTGGATCGCGCTAAGGCACCGGCATTTGCTCCACATTGTTATGTGCCTGCCGGTTCGCAAGGGTATTTTAACATTGCACCTGACCCTGCGTTGCGATATGAAACTGGCATGATAATTATGAACTCACAAAATATGCAGTGGTGGTGGCGCCGGTAACGGTGGCTGATCACGCATGTCTTGTAGACTTGTATTTTCCAAGCCGCCGCATTCCTTGCAGGCGGCTTTGTTGTATCTGACGCCTCGCAAACATTGGACTATTGGTGCGCACGACCCGGAGGATTGACGATGCCGATCACGGCAGAACGGACATATAAGAGCAAAGGCGGCGTTATTATCAGCCGCAAAAGCCGAGATGCTGATTATGCTGCGGGTACTAGCGAGTGGATGGATCGTCTGGACCGTCAACGCGGTGCCGTTCTTTCCTCCTCCTATGAATACCCGGGCCGATATACCCGTTGGGATATGGCGTTGGTCAATCCGCCATTGCTGGTGGAATCCAACGACCGCAAAATCACCGTTCAAGCATTGAATGAGCGCGGCAAGGTGTTAATGCCTGCTGTCATTGGCGCCCTTGAGGGCCATGAGGATATTGCAGAGTTTTCTGCTGATGATTACCGTATTGATCTGACAATCAAGACACCAGATCGTGCATTTTCGGAGGAAGAGCGTTCACGCCAGCCCTCCACATTTTCTGTGGTGCGTGCACTTGTTGATCTGTTTTCCTGTGATGATGATCAGCTGGGGCTTTATGGTGCGTTTGGTTATGACCTAACGTTCCAGTTTGAGCCGATCAATCAAAAACTTCAAAGACCTGACGACCAGCGCGATATGGTGCTGTTTTTGCCAGATGAAATCTTGATTGTTGACCACTATGGACGCAAAGCCCATGTGCTGGAATACGATTTTGAGGTGAACTCCAAGACCACGAACGGTTTGCCCCGCGATGGCGAAGAAACCCCATACAAGGCTGCTGATGAAACACCAGCTCGCGGCGATCATGAACCGGGTGAATATGCCGATCTTGTACGTTCTGCAGTTGATTATTTCAAACGTGGAGATTTGTTTGAGACGGTGCCGGGTCAGGTCTTTTATGAGCCTTGTACCAACCCTCCATCTGCCGTTTCGCGTCGTTTGCAACAGATAAATCCATCGCCGTATTCGTTCTTCATCAATCTTGGAAATGCTGAGTATCTGGTTGGTGCATCGCCTGAGATGTATGTGCGCGTTACCGGTGGTCGTCGGGTTGAAACCTGCCCGATCTCTGGCACCATTCGCCGTGGTAAGAACGCGATTGAAGATGAAGCACAGATCCGTAAGCTGCTCAACTCCGCCAAGGATGAAGCCGAACTGACCATGTGCTCGGATGTGGACCGTAACGATAAAAGTCGCATCTGCGTGCCTGAATCTGTGCGTGTTATTGGCCGCCGGCAAATCGAAATGTACTCTCGTTTGATCCATACGGTGGATCACATTGAGGGGACATTGCTGGATGGCAAGGATGCACTGGATGCTTTCCTGTCGCACACATGGGCGGTAACTGTGACCGGCGCACCAAAACGTTGGGCAATGCAGTTTATTGAAGAGCACGAGCGCAGCCCACGCGCCTGGTATGGCGGGGCAATTGGTGCCGTGCTCTTTAACGGAGACATGAACACCGGCCTGACGCTTCGTACTGTACGCATCAAAGAGGGTATCGCACAAATTCGCGCAGGCGCGACTTTGCTTTATGATAGCAACCCTGAGGATGAAGAAGCGGAAACTGAGCTGAAAGCATCTGCAATGATTGCTGCTGTTCGTGAAGCAGGTCTTGCCCTCAAATCCGAAGAGCAAGCACCAAAAGCCAAGCCGGGTAAGGGCAAAAAGATCCTACTAGTGGATCACGAGGACAGCTTTGTGCATACACTGGCAAACTACTTTCGCCAGACCGGAGCCGACGTTGTTACCTACCGTAGTCCTGTTCTGGATGAAGTGTTTGAACGCGTGCAGCCAGACCTTGTGGTTCTCTCACCAGGCCCAGGCTCTCCGGCAGATTTTGATTGTAAGGCTACCATTGAGCGAGCGAGGGCACGGAGCCTGTCGATCTTTGGAGTATGCCTTGGCCTTCAGGCTCTGACTGAGGCTTTTGGCGGCGAACTTGGCCAGCTGGACGTTCCCGTCCATGGCAAACCATCACTGGTTTCCTTCAAGGCACATTCTCGCCTATTCGCTGGTCTTGGCTCTCCTGTTACGGTTGGACGATACCACTCCTTGTTTGCAAAGCGGGATAGTTTGCCAGACTGCTTTGAGGTGACGTCAGAAACCAAAGACGACGTGGTGATGGCGATTGAGCATAAGAGTGAACCAATCGCTGCCGTACAGTTCCACCCAGAGTCCATCATGTCTTTGGATCAGGATGCAGGCCACAAGATCATCGAGAATGTCATGGAAAACCTGATTAGGAAGGTTACAGCTTAAGCCTCTGGCTTAATGTGATTCATTAATCAGTTGAATTTAGGGGGCTGGAGTACAAAGATTGCTCCGGCCCCTTTTGCGACAAACACCAGCTCTGCAAAAAGCACCGGAATGGCGACATAATGTATCGCTATAATCTCATTTTAAAGCATAGCAGGTCTTGCAGACTTCCAACCAACTACAAAACATTGAGAATATTGCAAGACTGCATGTGAGCTGATTGCGATAAAAACCTAATCTATGCGAGTTTAATTAAAAGACTGGTGGTTTTATTGTCGACCAGTGATCTGAGGGGACAACTATGAAAGTACGCGGTATTATGATGAGTGCAGTGATCCTGAGCGGTCCATTTGCCTCATCAGCTTGGGCAGCAGAAAAAATCACTGTGGGTGCACTGCGGTTCACATCTCACGCTGCAAACTTCGTTGCCTATGAAAAAGGTTATTTTGCCGACGCGGGCCTGGACGTTGAGTTCAAGTTCTTTCAGGCGGCTCAGCCAATGGCGCTTGCCATTGCATCGGGCGATGTTGACTTCGGCCTGACTGCAATTTCCGGGGGGCTGATCAGTCTTGCTGACAAGGGTGCTGTGAAAGTCATCGGCGGCGCGCTGCAAGAAGAAGGCGGCATTGACGGGCAAATGATCCTTGCTTCCAAGGCTGCCTATGATGCAGGCCTTAAGACACCAGCTGACCTGAAAGGTCATAGCTTTGGCGTGACTACAGCAGGTTCGTCTTTCCATTACATGGCGCATAAGATTGCGGACAAAGAAGGGTTTGAGCGCAAAGACATCAAGGTGCGGCCACTTCAGAAAGTTGGTGCCGTTATTGGTGCTCTCAAGAGCGCTCAGATTGATGCATGGGCTATTGTTCCCCATATCGCGAAAGGCCTTGGCAAGGCTCCTCAGGTGGAGGTGATTGGCAATGTCTCCGATTACATTCCAAACTACCAGGTGACCACGGTCTTCACATCAACGAAGAACACCACAAACAACCCTGAGCTGGTAAAGACCTTCCTTAGTGCATATTCCAAGGGTGCAGCTGACTTCAACGCGGCACTGGTTGACAAAACTGAAGGCGATGCGACTGCCGATGATATGGTGAAGCTGATCCACAAATACGTTTATGCTGACCGACCGCTGGAGAAGGCTGCTCCTTCCATTCAAAATGGAGCTATGCGCCTGAATGCCGGTGCTGCACTGAATATGGCAAGCGTGGAAGATCAGCTGAATTGGTTTAAGAGTGAAAGGCTGGTTCCATCTGGTGTCACGCTGGACAAGCTGGTTGATTCCAGGTTCGTTGAAACATTCTAACCCAACACTCCGCATTGCCCATTACTGGTGGGCAATGCTCTTTCTAGTCCGGCTGGATTAAATGCAAATCTCCATTGAAAACCTAAGCCATTGCTATGGCGCTATTGACGTTTTGAGCAACGTCAATTTGACCTTTAATCCCGGTGAAATTGCGGTAATCATTGGTCCGTCGGGCTGTGGCAAATCTACACTTTTGCGATTGATGGGTGGTCTTGAAGAGCCCTGCCAGGGAGCGGCCTACATCGCAGGGCAAGTGCCAGAAGGGTCTCTCAACCCCCTCACCTATATCTTTCAGGACTTTGCACTGCTGCCGTGGCGCTCTGTTGCTGGAAATATCTCTTTGGTGCTTGAAGACCATAAGCTTTCCAAAAGAGAGAGCGAGGCCATCATCAACGATGTGCTTACCCGCACTAATCTATCAGAATTCCACGATGCACTGCCAAGACAGCTTTCTGGCGGGATGAAACAGCGCGTGGCGATTGCACGTGCTCTGGCAGTACGCCCAGCTTTTTTACTGATGGACGAGCCGCTTTCTGCGTTGGACAGTCAGACACGTGAGCTGTTGATGGATGATTTGGTCGAGCTTTGGGCCCGTGAGAAATTTTCTGCCTGTTACGTGACACATAACCTTGGTGAAGCCGTGCGTCTTGGGCACAAGGTGATTGTGCTTTCGCGCCGTCCTGGACAAGTGCGCGATGTAGTTGAGATCCGCATACCGCTTGAAGAGAGACGAGAGCGCTCTGCTGAGCTGGAAGATGTGCAACAGCAGCTTTGGCAGATGATGCGCGAAGAAGCCCTTGCCGCAGACCGGGAGCTTGCTGATGCCTAATCAAACCCAACCCCAGCACCCTGTGCAACGCGAACGCAAAAAAGTGCCGTTTCGTGGTGGTGGATTTAAGCCACGCCCCATCCGCTTTGTTGCACCCTTTGTCTTTCTCGTTCTGGTCTTGTTTTGGGAGTTTGGGTCTCAGACCGGTTTCATTAGCAACCTGGTTTTGCCTGCGCCGTCAGAAGCATTTCATGCCTTCATGGACCTTTATAATTCCGGCCTTCTCTGGAAGCATGTCAGCACAAGTCTTTACCGGCTTGTTTTTGGCTGGTGCATTGGAACTGCGCTTGGCATTTTGGTGGGACTACTGATCGGGCTATTCTCCTTGGCACGCGCTAGTTTGCTCCCGCTTACCTCTGCATTCTTCCCAATTCCAAAGATTGCTTTGCTGCCTTTGTTCATCATCTGGTTTGGTATCGGCGAAGGGTCCAAAGTTGCAACAATTCTGTTTGGGACCTTCTTTCCAACGGTCATTGCCACCTATGGCGGCGTTGATAACGTTGAACGTGGATTGATCCGCATGGGTCAGTCCTTTGGTATGAGCCGGTTTTCAATTGTACGGAAAATCATATTACCGGGGGCGTTGCCTGCAATCCTTTCAGGCGCACGTATCTCCGCCAGCATTGCGATCATCCTGCTCGTAGCTGCTGAAATGATCGGTGCAGAGTATGGTATTGGCGCTTATGTTTTGATGGCAGGATCTTTATTTGCCACAGACCAACTGATCGTCGGCGTGGCTATGCTCTCAATTTTGGGGCTGTGTGTGAGCTGGTTGATCGGGCGCACTGAAAAAGCACTTTTAAACTGGCGCGGTTGACGACTTAAATTAAACAATAAACCTCGCTGGGGCTAACTCAGCGAGGTTCTGGCTAATCAGCAGCGGCGTTGCACGCTTCTTTGAAGTTCTTCTCGAACACGCTTACCCAGCCATTGTTATAGCTTTCGCGCATCGCGGGGCCATATTCGCCAAGTTTTTCCCAGTCATGATGACTTAGGACAACTTTTGTCCCCTCCCCGTCCTTCTCAAAGGTTACGTCAACGCACGTTGCCATTTGTTCGGGGTTATTGATGTGCCAGAGAATGGAGAAAGCCTGAGCTGGCTGGTAAAGCTTTATGGTGCCCCAGTCGTGGCGGGTGCCATCCTTAGCAACCTCATAAAGCTTACCACCTTCTTTTCGTTCGCAGAAAACATCCGGCAGCTCACCTCCATTCATCGCAGTCACAGAATGGGTTTGTGTTGGCCACCATTTGCTAAAGTCACCTGTAAAAACTTCAAAGGCTTTCTCAGGGCTACACTTTACTTTGATTATTTTTACCACTGGCGTAATCATTTTTCGACCTCCTGTTGGTCAGCAATTTCATTTGCAAAAGCATGTAACGCCTCCTCCCAAAACTGGTCGAGGTATTCACGCAAAGGGGAAGTCCCATCGCTCTTGAGCCTATAAATCCTTGAGGTCCCACATTGATGTGCTTGTACAAGCCCAGCACGCTCCAGCACTTTCAGGTGTTGGGAGACAGCTGGCCTGCTGACATCCTTTGACAGAGAAAGTGCTTTGACATTTTTAGGGCCAGAGCGCAAATCTTCAAAGATTTTGCGACGAGTATCATCTGCAAGTGCGTGAAGAATTTTTTCGTAAGTCATGACTTACCGTAAGAGTTAACTTACCTAGCTGTCAAGTTTGAAATTGATCCTCCCAAAAGAACCAGTTGCTCAGCAAATCGGGCCGGTATTTTTGCGTTTATTGTTTCGCAGAAATTTAATTTGATAGAAACAACCAATCCTGTTGCTTGCAGGACCGGAATTGAGTGAAGATAGCGCCGGGCCATACATTGGCCTATTGGGGGCGTCGATCAGTACAGTCGCCAGTTCAAAAAAGGACAAGTCATGGTTTTGCGCATAAACGATACAATCCCAAATTTGACCGTTTCGACAGATCATGGGGACATAAGTCTGCATGAATGGGTTGGCGATAGCTGGGCGATCATTTTCTCTCACCCCAAAGACTTCACACCCGTTTGCACTACAGAATTTGGAGCTGTTGCTCAGCTCAGCCAGGAATGGGCCAAGCGGAACACCAAGGTTTTAGGGGTGTCCGTTGACGGCGTTGAGGATCACAAGAAATGGAAAGTCGACATTGAATCTGTCGGTAGGGCTCAGCCAGATTTCCCTATTGTCGCGGATGCCGGACTGGAAATGGCGAAAGCGTTTGACATGCTGCCTGCGGAGTATGTTCTGCCCGATGGCCGTACCCCAGCAGACTCTGCCACTGTGCGGTCCGTCTTTATCATTGGGCCAGACAAGCAAGTCAAACTCATGATGACCTATCCGATGACAGTCGGGCGAAACTTTGCAGAGATTCTTCGGGCTTTGGATGGGCTTCAGATGTCAGCCAAGGGCGTTGCAACACCAGCGGATTGGCAAATTGGACAGGATGTGATTGTACCACCGGCCGTCAGCACAGAAGTTGCAGAGGCTAAATTTGGCTCGGTAAAAACGGTACTGCCATACCTGCGTTTTGTCTCGCCGCCAAGTTAATCCAATTACAATAGACATTAGCAGGCTGCTCTTTCATCGGAGCGGCCTTTTCTCTGCGTTCTCACACCTAACTCTCAGCCGTGTTTTTTACCAAACTCACGGACTTATCCGTTGGACTGCGCTTAACAACAAAGCCCCGTAGATATCGTCTCTACGGGGCTTACCATTGATTTAGTCAACCTTGCGAACCGCGCCTTTTGCCGCGCTGGTTGTCATTGCGGCATAGGCTTTCAGAGCAGTTGAGACCTTACGGTTACGTGTTTCAACTGGCTTCCATGCCTGCTTGCCTTTGGCTTCCATAGCTGTGCGGCGGGATGCAAGATCTGCATTAGAAACACGCATCTCGATCTTACGGTTTGGAATGTCGATATCGATCATATCGCCTTCTTCCAGCAAGCCAATATTGCCCCCCTCAGCTGCTTCTGGCGAGACGTGGCCGATAGAAAGACCCGAAGACCCACCGGAGAAGCGACCATCTGTGACAAGCGCACAGGCTTTGCCAAGGCCTTTAGACTTCAGGTAGCTCGTTGGGTACAGCATTTCCTGCATGCCTGGACCACCGCGAGGGCCTTCGTAGCGGATCAAAACAATATCGCCCTCTTTCACCTTACCGGTGAGGATTGCGCTTACCGCTGAATCTTGTGATTCAAAAATGCGTGCCGCGCCGGAGAACTTGAGGATGCTATCATCAACGCCTGCGGTTTTAACGATACATCCGTCTTCCGCCAGGTTTCCGTAAAGAACGGCCAGCCCGCCATCCTGCGAGAAAGCGTGTTCTTTAGAGCGGATAACACCGCCTTCACGGTCATCGTCCACACCTTCAGCGTAGCGCGAGCTTTGAGAGAAGGCGACTTGTGTTGGGACGCCGCCGGGAGCGGCAGAGAAGAACTCTCGTACACTTTCGCTGTCGGTGCGTTTGATGTCCCAGCGCTCAAGAGCATCAGCCAAGTCTTTTGCATGGACTGACTTAACAGATGTATCGATCAGACCCGCACGGTCCAACTCACCTAAAATACCCAGGATGCCACCGGCACGGTGAATGTCTTCCATATGTACGTTTGCAACCGAAGGAGCAACCTTACACAGAACAGGCACAATGCGCGACAAGCGGTCGATATCTTCCATGGTGAAGTCGACCTCGCCCTCCTGCGCGGCCGCCAGCAAATGCAGAACGGTGTTTGTAGAACCGCCCATGGCGATATCCATAATCATTGCATTTTCAAAGGCTTTGAAGTTGGCAATGTTACGCGGCAGGACATTTTCATCTTCCTGCTCGTAGTATCTTTTAGCAAGATCAACAATCAGGTGTCCGGCCTCCACGAACAGACGCTTACGGTCAGCATGTGTTGCCAATGTTGAGCCATTACCCGGCAAGGCCAGACCCAGTGCTTCCATCAGACAGTTCATGGAGTTTGCCGTAAACATGCCTGAGCACGACCCACAAGTTGGGCATGCACTGCGCTCAATTGATTCAACATCGCTGTCAGAAACACTGTCATCAGCGGCTGCAATCATCGCGTCGACGAGATCAACCTTGCGCTTTTCTCCGTTGGCCAGAACGACCTTACCCGCTTCCATCGGCCCGCCGGATACAAACACAGTTGGAATATTGAGGCGCAGGGAGGCCATCAACATACCAGGAGTGATCTTATCGCAGTTGGAGATACACACCATGGCATCGGCACAATGGGCGTTGACCATGTATTCCACGGAGTCTGCGATCAGCTCTCGCGATGGCAGAGAATAGAGCATGCCGTCGTGGCCCATCGCGATGCCGTCATCGACTGCGATCGTGTTGAACTCTTTGGCAATACCACCTGCTTGCTCAATTTCTCTTGCAACAAGCTGGCCAAGGTCTTTCAAATGCACGTGACCTGGAACGAACTGTGTGAATGAGTTTACAACAGCAATAATTGGTTTGCCGAAGTCCCCTTCTTTAACACCAGTTGCCCGCCATAGGCCGCGAGCGCCTGCCATATTACGGCCATGAGTGGAAGTGCGCGAACGATAGTTTGGCATTGAAAACCCCGATCTGGCGAGTGGTTTATCTACTTATTGCAAACTAGTTAGTTTCAAAGGACTAACTTGGCAACTTTTCTCCAGCTTACACTAATAGGAATGAAAAGAGTACCCGCGGGTACGCCTCTTTTCCTTTTTGATCGCTTGAGCATTTCTTTAGTGTCCGCTATCGGCGGCTCAAGTCTAAGGTGAGCTAAAATCTTCCAAACGCGAAACTGGACAGGTCATGGCCTGATGGCTGGCCAGTTAAAACATCTGCCATCAAGCGCCCTACAGAAGGGCCAATCCCGAACCCATGACCTGAAAAGCCTGTCACGATATGCAGTTTTTCCTGTTGAGGCGCTTTATCTATGACAGGCATAAAATCAGGCATAGCGTCGATCATCCCGCCCCAAGCATTTTTGAGTTTGGTGCCTTTTAGCTGTGGGAACCTGTCTGTAAATGCATCTGCTAAGGCCACAAGTTCGCGCTGATTAGGTTTGGAGTTGAGCACACGCATTTTTTCAAACGGAGATATTTCCTCCCCATTCCAACGCCGTTTTTGCGTCCATTGGTCAGGGTAATGATTTGGTGCCCACGGTTTGATGTGTGTGCCCTTCATATTCTCGACCATATTGGGAAGCCATTGCCTCAGGAATTTGAATGAATCTGGACCAATATGATGTGTCTGATTGTTTTTCAGCGCAATCGTGTAACCGCCATCCTGACGCCTACGCAAGGCAAAGGTGTTGTCAGATGCAATAGCGGGAAAAACGTCAGGCACTGCTTGTGTTGCTGCGACTGTCAGTTCCACCGAAAGCTGTGGCAACTTAATGCCAGCATTTGAGGCAAACAAAGATGACCATGCGCCACCAGCCAATACGATTTGTCCCGCTGTGATTTCACCTTGTTCGGTAACGGCACCGACAACCTCACCTCCAGACTTCACCAGAGTACGAACCGCATTGTTTTCGCAGATCACTGCACCCAGTCGCTCAGCGGCTTTGGCTATGCCAAGTGTTGCTTGTCCCGGTTCAATGCGTCCATCACTTGCGGTGTGCATAGCGCCAATCCAACGTCCGGCCTTGCCCTGAATAGCTTCATACACCTTGTCCCGTGAAATCATACAGGTGCCGAGTTCATATTGGCGAGCAAGGTCTACAAAGTTCTCGAACCCCTCCAGGTCACTTTGTTTTTCAGCAAGGTAGTAAACGCCAGTGGTTTGGTATCCCAAGTCTTCACCGGTTTGCGCGCAAAGCTCCGCCCACAAACGACGAGATTCGATTGATAAGGGAATTTCTGGCTCATCACGGCCCTGCTGACGGATCCACCCCCAGTTTCGGCTGGACTGTTCCCCTGCAACACGTCCTTTTTCACAAAGAGTGACTTTGACACCCTTCTTTGCAAGATAATACGCGGTACACACCCCAATGATGCCCCCGCCAATAATTAACACATCGGTTTCTTGTGGCTGTTTTCCATGGAACAGCTGTGGGTTTTTATTTGGGTAGATCATTTGTGTACTCAGTGAACTTATATGAATGGGCCGAGTTCGATTTTGGACCCATCGGAAAATCTTGAATATCTAAACCGCGTCAAGTCATGGTCTGCTGGTTTATCCATCATCATGTCTGACATGATGCGACCTGCCGCCGGTCCTATTCCAAAGCCGTGGCCGGAAAATCCGGTAGCAACAAACACGCCCTTCTGGGTTGGGACCTCATCCATAATCGGCACGAAATCAGGCAGGGCATCGATCATACCGGCCCAGCTTTCCTCAAGCTTCAAACCTTGCAGCTGTGGCAATCGATCCACCAGCCGGGTTTGAATGCGTTTTATGGCTGTTTGACTGGGTGGAGGGTTGAGCACACGGCAGGTTTCAAAGGGGGTGATATCCCCTCCAGTCCATTTGCGTTTGAGGTTCCACGAACCTGGATAGTTCTTCGGTGAGTTCACTGCAAAAGAGATCCCTTTGAGTGACGCTTTTGCCGCCGGTAACCACTTGGAAAGGTGCCTAAATGAATCATTGCCAATGTAATGTTCATGCAGGTCACAGATAGCAAGAGTGAAGCCGCCATCCTGCCGTTTGCGAAAGGCAAATTTGGAGTCGACTGCATTGCCGTTAAAGATATCTGGAGCTGTTTTAGTTGCTGCCACCGTTGCTCGCACAGAAAGCTGAGGCATGGAAACACCAATGTTTTGGGCAAACAAGGAGGACCATGCCCTTGCTGCGAGCAGAACCCGATTTGCTTTGATGGTCCCCTTTTCCGTAACAGCACCTGTGAGTTTACCGCCTTCAAACTCCAAAGTTCTGACAGCACAATCTTCAACAATTATTGCGCCGTTGCGCTCGGCTGCCCTGCCTATTGCAGGCACCGCGACCCAAGGCTCTGCACGGCCATCGCTCGGGGTCAGCAAAGCGCCAATCCATTTGCCTTTGCGACCTGGAACATGTTTGTAAAGCTCTCGCTCACTCAAGAGCTTTGTGTCGAGTTGATGCTGCTTAGCCAGAGCTAGGAACTCCTCGTATTTCCTTAGCTCCTCCTCTTTCTGAGCAAGGAAATAAACACCGTGCTGCCGGAACCCAAGGTCTTCACCCGTTTCCTTCATCAGTTGATGCCAGAGGCGATTACTTTCTATTGTAATTGGGAGTTCAGCAGCATCCCTGCCCTGCTGGCGGACCCAGCCCCAATTGCGGCTGGATTGCTCACCTGCAACACGACCTTTTTCGCAGAGCGTCACGTGGACACCCTTTTGCGCGAGCCAGTAGGCTGTGCAGATGCCAATGATACCACCGCCGATTATGAGGAAGTCTGTTTGTTCCGGAATTTTTCCAGAAAACTGCTTTGCAGTTGAACTTGTGTAGGTCGCCATACGCGTCTCAAGGTATCAGGTCTGCAGAAAACAACCCTGCAAGCCTAGCAGAAATGAGATGTCATCGCACGATTGCTTTCCTAAGCATTTAGTCGACCTTTGACTTAAGTCCTTTAGGCAATTTTTAGATACTGAAACTGGCCTGAGACAATGCATAGCTCAGGCCAGAAAGTGCTTATCTTGGAGACATGCGGATCGCGCCGTCCAAACGAATAGTTTCGCCGTTGAGCATTGGGTTTTGCAAAATTGCTTCAACCAGCTGAGCGTACTCATCACCACGGCCCAGACGCGATGGGAACGGAACCTGCTGCCCAAGAGAATCCTGTACTTCCTGAGACAGGCCGCGCAACATTGGCGTTTCAAACGTACCTGGCGCAATGGTCATCACACGAATACCAGACTTGGACAAGTCACGCGCTACTGGCAACGTCAAAGCGGCAATACCGCCCTTGGACGCAGCATAAGCGGCCTGACCGATCTGTCCTTCGAACGCTGCAACAGATGCAGTTGAGATAATCACACCGCGTTCACCATCATCCGTGATCGGATCAAGTGTTGCCATGCGCGTGCTTGCAAATGCAGTACAACGGAAGGTTCCAACCAGGTTCACATTGATGACCGCCTGGAACATGTCCATTGAGTGCGGTTCCCCGCGAGACGTCGTTTTTGCAACAGGAGCAATGCCTGCACAGTTTACGAGAATACGGGCTGGGCCGTGCGCTGCTTCTGCTGCATCCAAACCTGCTTTCACACTGTCATCGCTGGTGACATCAACTTTAACAAACAACGCGCCGATCTCGTCAGCAGTTGCCTTGCCGACTTCTTCGTTTACGTCAAAGAGAGTTACTTTTACGCCGTGGCTGGCCATTTTCCGTGCGGTTGCCGCGCCTAGGCCTGATGAGCCGCCAGTTACAACGGCTGCTATTTCTTTATTAAGTTGCATGGAATCTCATCCCAATTCAATTTGTTTGCCCCGCATCTTTCAAAGCTCCCGCCAAAATTCTTTGAAAGCAACACAATGCCTTATGTACGGGTCGGCAAAAGAAAATGCTCCTTATGCCAAAGCCACAAGGTCTACTTTTCCATTGATTCCTGCAACACACTCGGACTTTAAATCTAGCATGTTTCCCTTATACCCTTGTCGTAGGGCCATGGAATAAGTCGCCCCATCGGTAAGGAACCTTGTGCTTTGCACTTTGTTGGCAGCTTCAAGCTTTGCAGCACGATTAACGGCATCGCCAATCACCGTAAATTCCAGCCGATCACGCACCCCCACCACACCAACACTTACTGGCCCGGCCGCAACTCCAACCCCGATTTCAAAACTCCGCGGCCACCCTGCTGCTTCTATATCAGAGCTTTCTTCTTCAAGGATATGGGCGAGTTCAACACCTGCACGCAAAGCATCAGCTGCATAGGTTTCACTGTCCGACACGGCACCAAAAGTGGCGAGGATGCCGTCTCCTAGAAACTTATCAATTTTGCCACCCTCACCCAAAATCGCCTTTGCTGCCTTCTTTTGATACAGACTCAAAACCCTCATTATAGTTTCAGGGGGGAGCTTGGCGGCGGTTTTGGTAAAGGACCTGATATCGACGACCAGGATTGCTACTTCACGAATTTCTCCGGTGCCTGCTTTAAGCCTGCTTTCAGATTCAACAATGGAGCTTGCCACTTCGGGTGTAAAAAAGCGACTCAGATCTTTCACCGCATTCTTCTGGCGAATGGCGGAAAAAAAAGTCCTGCGCGCTCTAAAGATCGAGAGGGCCAGCAGTGCGGTCACAGAGAGAATAATGATCAACTTATCCAACTCTGCGCCGATCAAAACGGCCTCACCTGTCAGATATTCAACGTAATTGCGTGTGACACGCGTCGCGCCCCCTTCAAACATGAGCGCATAAAACACCAACCCAACCCAACCCAGAGCCCCAAAAACGCCTGTAAGGATCACGTATCTTGGGTCAAAGCGCAGAGCCCTGAGCGAAATAAAGAGGAACAGATACATCAAGGTCGGGGCTTTGAGATAAAAGGTGGGGTGCTGCCCGTATTGAATATGAAACGAGAAAATCAACCCGACTAACAGCGCCACATCGGCCATAATCGACAAAACCAAATACCAGACAGGCAGGGTGGCTGTGAATGAGACGTATATACGGATAAGAGTGAAAACCAGATAACATGAAAAGGCAATGGGGACGAAGTTAAACCCCATGGTGCCCTCAGCACGCGGGGCAAGCGCATACAAAATGGCGAAGAAGATGATCACGCCAAGCTGGACGATACCGATAAGGCGTTCAGAAGCTGCTTCCTGACGCGCAACTTCACGCCGCACACGAATTGGCAGGTCTCCTTCAGGAGCTTTTGGACCAAGGACGCCACGCTTCAGATATTGGATAAAGGTGGGGGCAGGTTTAGTTTGATAAGAGATGCCATGGAACTTCTCACTCAAGTCCACAGTCTGCTTTTTATCTGATCCGCGCTTTTTTGAAGGATCGGAATTTTCTGGACTGCTTCCAACTGCCACCGCTTATCTCCCGTCACACCACATTTTCGTGGTGCTGGTTTGCTCGCAGTTTCATCCAATCTATTGCGAGCGACGGGTGGGTGAACTCAGGGTTTGAACACCATCCCTTCAGATGCCACGATTGCTCGCGGGTGCATCTGCTGGGCAACCAGACCAATCTCGTCCAATTCATCATCCGTGCGCCGCGGATCATGATGAAAGATCACGGGCGTTTTCACGTTAGCGCGCTGGCACGTACTCACCACATGCTCCCATGTGGAATGTCCCCACCCCTTATACCTTGGGTATTCGGCGCGGGTGTACATTCCATCCTGGATTACGACGTCTGCATCGCGGATAAACTCCAGAACAGCTTCATCGTGCGATGCGCTACCCATTTCGTGATCCGTGATGATGCACATGGACTTACCATTATATTCCATCCGGTAACCGCAGGCGCCACCTGGATGGTTTAGCGCAACAGTCTTGATTATCAGCCCATTGTCTTTCTTCAGCGTGTCACCAGCTTTGAAACTTTTAAAGGAAACCGCACTTAGTGTGTTCGCACCTACTGGAAAAATCGGGGGGGACATGATCCGGCAGATGATATCTCTCAGGTCGCAGGGATCGTTGAAGTGACCCGCTTTGGCGGTAATCTTGAAACTTGGATCATACGCAGGCTCAAAAAATGGAAGGCCACATATATGGTCCAGATGTGTATGCGTGAAAAGAAGGTCGATATCCCGGGCGGTTCCCTTCATAATTTCATTGCCCAGATTGCGTGCACCAGACCCACAATCCACCATCAACAGAACATCACCTGCCTGAATTTGAAAACAGGAGGTTTCTCCGCCGTATCTAAGCGTTTCGGGACCAGCCGCAGCCGTTGACCCACGCACGCCCCAAATTTTAAGAGAAAACTCGTTCAAGTCTTCAGGCCTTTCAACTGGGCGCAGGACGAGCCTGCGCGAGTTCTCTTGTTGTCTTTTCTAATCGCAACGCCAGCACACGCATGATTTCAAGCGAAACTTTCGGGAACTCTGCGATGAGTTTCAAAAAATCTTCTTTTGAAATCGCAAGGATATGAGTTACTCCAACCGACCTCAATGTCGCGGTTCTTGGCACATCACACAAAATCGCGATCTCACCAATGATGGCATATTGTCCAACCCTTGCAACTTCGTTTCCATCAACGAACACAGCTACTTCACCTGAAAGAACAACAAAAGCACTGTCTCCATCGTCTCCCTGGTGACAAAGGTCCTCACCATCTTGAAACTCCATGCGATCGCTAATGAATGCAAGAAGGCGGAGTTTGCTGGATTCTAATCCTTCAAACAGAGGAACACGGCTTAAAGCTTGGACTTCTGCATCAATAGTCAATTTTGCCTCTCAATAACCTTGTGAGCATAACTGAAATGACATCCGCAAACTGTGTTATGGCTCACACCATCTCGCCTTTTTCTCACCATAGTTCCAAAGTCTATCTTTCGATAACCCTCCCATTTTCTAGGTGCACTGCGGTTTCAAACTCCTCTGCGACAGCATCATTACTAACCCCAAACAGAAATACTTTCTCTGACATCATCTTTTGCAGGTCTTCTCGCAACGCTTTATCAGCGGCGCTGAGACCGCTTGCCGTTTCATCTAGAATATAGATGTGGGCATTCTTTAACAAAGCACGGACAAGGCAAATTAACCTGCGCTGATGTGAGGAGAGCTTCGCACCTGCAATCCCAACATGGTAATCGAAGGCAGCCCTGCGGATTGGTACGATCAGATCATTATCACGTACAATCTCTTGCAAAATTTTCTGGATTTTTTGTCTTGCATCACGTCGGTCCAACCTTGCGTGGCCGAAAACCAGATTGTCCTCTATACTCAATGTGGTCAGGTAGGTGTCAGGATCAAAGAATTCGAAGCGTGTGTTTTGCCTGCCGACCGCTTCCATGAATTGGGCCCGAGATGCCACGATCTTTTCCTGCATTTCTTCGTCGAGTACACCAAGGCGATGCTTGGCTGGAATGAGCTTCAAAGCCAATGCAATCAAGCGCGCCCTATCTGCAGTTTTAATCCGACTGTTTTGCAGGCCACCTTTATGTTCCTTCACGATACGGTCAAACTCCGGCAGGTCCTCCCGGCTGATGAATGAATAGCGGTTGAGCAAGTCACTGTCTGCGCTCACATCGGCAAACAGCTCAACCATCGTCGTTGCAATTTTCAACCCGATCTCGGTCAAGTGTTCATCCATGCCGCTTTTCTTTAGAAATGCCGAAACCTGCGGGTCATAAGGAAGATGTTCTATGGTCATAAAATGCTCTTTGGGACTGGCAAAGAACAGGTTTTGCGCAAGATTTGCTGATTGGTTGAACTTTTTCGGATCCCAAAACTCGACAAGGTTCCTAAGCTGCGCGTCATCTGTAATTTTGTCGCTGAATGCTCTTCGGGCTCTCAGAAGACTTGTCACAAATTCACATGCGGGATCCTCGCAGTAGCTCTTAGCAATAACAGTCTCAACCCCAAGCAGGTACAGATCGCGCGAGAAGCCTGCCACATTGCAAAGCTCCAATGCTTTATCTTCCAGTTCATGAATGGAGCTAACATTGGCTTGCTCTAAATCTTCCCACCGCGCGCTCAGGTCAAAATATGGATTTAGTGTCATCTCAGCTTCTTTTAGCTGACGCTGTCGTTTCTTCAGGTCACTGCCTTCATATTCAATTTTCTCTTGAGGCCGGTGACGTAAACCATAAAAGAGGTTGTCTCGAATGGTCCCTGTCCAGACATGTAAATGACCGCCCACATAGGCGATCTGCCGGCCAAGTGTTGCTTCAGCCGTGCTTTCAAAACTGGTCTGATTGACGGATACAGAGCCAGAAGTTGGACTTAGCAACCCAGCTGCCATTTGTAAAAGCTCAGCGCGTCCTGACCCATCAACACCTGAGATCGCGGTTGGCTTACCTGGCTCAATTGTTAGGGAGACACCATGCACTTCTTGGCCTGAGCCTACCCCAGACAAACCAAGGTTATCGATTGCAAGAGGGCCAGAGAAGGCGAGAGCTTCATCGTCGAGCAGTCTTTGTTTTTCGTAAAGGTCTGGTGGATCAAAATTCTCAACGACCGTCTGGTATTTAACTGAGACATCAGCAGTCATCTGATAGTAGGTAAGCAATTCTCTCCAGGGGCCTGCCAAATCTTTATAGGCTGCGATGACTGCAATGAGCGCCCCAATGCTAAGCTCCCCTTTAATGACCAGATACCCGCCGATAAAGTAGAAGAAAAACGGAGTGAGCTGGTTCATGAAGTTATTGACAAACTTGATGAAATACTTGCGGTTATAGATATCGAAACGAATTCTGAAGTTGCGGTAGAGGCGGCTCGACAGATCTGCTGAATGCCATGCGGACGTGTCATTGCCGTGAATTTCAGAGATCCCTGAGATACTCTCCCCAACCTTGTCGGCTATCACCCGCACGTTCTTTACGCGTTGGCGCGAGAGGCGCACTACCTTCTTTTGGAGCTTGGGAATGATGTAGCCTTGAACCGGATAAAGCGAAACGGCTGCGAGCCCGAGCAATGGGTCCTGCATGAAGATAAAGCCAACTTGCACGACCAGCATTCCGCCTTGATAAGCAGGTAACGCAAAAGCTTCTCCGATAAACCCGCCAACATCCTCGACCTCAGCGGTAATCATTGGTATGATCTCACCGGAGCTTACCTTCTTAAAATGAGGTAAGCGAAAGCGGAGTACACGCTGAAACAGCTCAAACCGCAACTGGCGCAGCATCCTCTCACCCAGTCTACCCTTGTAGACATTCAGGTAGAGCTTGATGCAATTGCTCACGACGACAAGTACCAAAAATAAAATGCAGAGCGCCGCCAGATATTGAATCTGTCCGAGCTGCATCCCGAAGAAATCAACCGGGAAATTGCTACCTTGAATTGCTTCATTGGTAATTTTCTTAGGCAGATCCAGCAGGATGTAACTCACCGGATAGGACAATAAGGTGACTAGAAGAATCGCCACTTGATAGCGGGCTGAGTTCTTCCAGATGAATTGGAAAAGCGATTTTTCCATATCCACTCCGAAAAGGCCCAGCTCTGGCTCTCTTGAACTGAGGCGATACGATTTAAACTCTAACTAACGCAAAGGAACTTTAAGCTTCTAGATCTTAAAAAATCGGCACAAAACCTCATTTTCTTGGAAAATATGGGGTTCTGTTCTGACGTTTTAGCGTGGATGAGCAGTTTTCGCGGAAAATCGGGCAGAGCCACGTTTGTGTCCAGGTCTAATGCTGAGTCTTGAGCGCAGCGCATGGAATCAAAAGCGTATGACGGTAGTGACGCCCAAAATTCTGATTTACAGCCACGACACGTTCGGGTTGGGGCATTTGCGGCGATGCCAGACTATCGCCCAGTCTCTGGTAGGCGCATTTCCGGAAATGTCCGTTCTCATCCTTTCCGGCTCCCCTATTATCGGCAGCTTCGAATTCCGTTCCCGCGTTGATTTTGTGCGCATTCCCGGTGTGATCAAGCTGCGCAGTGGTGAATACACCTCGCTTTCTTTGCAGCTGGACATCAATGAGACGATCGCTATTCGTTCCTCCATCATTGAGCACACTGCAAAAGTCTTTAAGCCAGACATCTTTATCGTTGATAAGGAACCTCTTGGGTTGCGCGGCGAGGTCCTGCCCACACTTCAATATCTTAAGGGACAAAAAACCCGCCTTGTACTTGGCCTGCGCGATATCATGGACGATCCGTTGGTGCTGAAGGAGGAGTGGCTTCGAAAACGCGTCTACCCGGCTGTGAACGACCTTTACGATGAGATCTGGATTTATGGTCCCTCAGTGATGCACAATCCGCTGGATGGTCTGGGGTTTGACCCATCGGTGATGGGCAAAATTCTATTTACCGGATACTTGCGCCGCTCCATGCCCAGCTCGGCTCAAGACTTTACAGCGCCGTTTGACGGTGCCCCCTATGTACTCGTAACACCGGGTGGTGGTGGTGATGGAGTGGAACTGGTGGACTGGGTGATACGTGCTTATGAAGCACGGCTGCGCCCTTTATTCCCAGCACTGATCGTACTTGGACCGTTTATGAGTAAGGTCGACGTCGAGGCGTTCACAACACGCGCCTCACATCTGCGCGATGTTGAGGTACTTCGCTTTACACCAGAGATTGAACCTTACATTGCTAATGCCACAGCCGTGGTTGGTATGGGAGGATACAATACCTTCTGCGAGATCTTATCGTTCAACAACCCTGCTCTTCTTGTTCCCCGCGTTGTACCGCGCAGAGAACAAGCCATTCGCGCAGAGCAAGCACAAAAACTGGGGCTTGCACAAATGCTTCCAATCGATTCCTACCCTAGCGTTGAGCTGATGGTGAAGGCTTTGGCAAACCTTCCTTTTGCCTCTCCTCCTTCACACGCTCATTCGGAGAACTATTTAGGAGGATTAGACGTAATCAACCTAAGAACCGCTGAAATTATTGGGATGTGTGAGAAGCTTCTCTCCCAGCGACCGAGTAGCGCGGGAGATCCCACATTGACACGTCAAACGGGGTCATGATGAAAGCTGGTCGCATAGCGGTAGTTGTCAAAGGCTACCCTCGCCTTTCTGAGACCTTTATCGCGCAAGAGCTCTTTGGCTTGCAGGAGCGAGGGCTGCGCCAACTTATTGTGGCGTTGCGTCGTCCCTATGATCCTTACATTCATGAGGTTCATGAAAAGATCACTTCTGAGGTCCTGTATCTAACAGAATATTTAAAAGATGATCGTCCTCGCGTGGAACGCGCTGTTGCGTGGGCAAAAAAACAATCAGGTTATGTTGCTGCAAGAAGTCGTTTTGAGGCTGGTCTGAAGCACAAGCGTAATTCTGAACGATTCCGCAGATGGGGGCAAGCATGTGTTTTGGCGCACGAGCTTCCAGAGGACGTGACCTGGATCCATTCACATTACCTCCATAGCCCATGCACGGTCGCGCGCTACGCAGCAATACTTTCTGGTCGGCAGTGGTCTTTTTCTGCGCATGCAAAAGACATCTGGACCACTGAGCGCTGGGAGCTTGAGGCAAAGCTGGCCGATGCTGATTGGGGGGTGACCTGCACCAGGGCGAACCTGCTGTACCTACGCTCCCTATGTAAAACACCAGACAAGATCAGCCTCGTTTATCATGGTCTAGATTTTTGCGGCTTTCCCACTGTCCCTCGGCCTGCGACGCTACGTGATGGAACGAAGAGTGATTGCGTCCAGATAATCTCTGTAGGGCGACTGGTAGATAAGAAGGGCTATGATAACTTGTTACGAGCGTTCAGCACATTGCCGAAGGACATCAACTGGCACCTTACCCATATTGGCGGAGGCGAACTTTCTCAGCCTCTCAAAAAGCTTGGTGAGGACTTGGGGCTTGATGATCAGATTTCCTGGCTCGGCCCTCAACCAAGGGCCGTTGTGCTGGAAGCGCTGAAAAACGCGGACCTATTTGCTCTTGCGTGCCGGGTTTCTAAGACCGGTGATCGCGACGGACTGCCCAATGTTGTTATGGAGGCTCAGGCAATGTCGTTGCCTTGTATTTCCACACGCGTGTCCGCCCTTCCTGAGGTCATAAAGGATAGTGAGACAGGCGTGCTGTGCGCTCCTGACAATGTGAGTTCGCTTGCAAATGCACTGTTGTTGCTCATTACTCAACCCAGTGAGCGAGAGCGAATTGGAATGAATGCCTTTCACAGTGTTCATGACAACTTCAGCGCATCCCCTGGCTTGGATTTTCTGGAAGAAAGATTCTCACAAAGTCTGGAGCCTTGCTCATGAAAGTCGCCTTTACTGCTCCCATGAAACCGCTCGATCATCCAGTTCCTTCAGGTGATCGAACTATGGGACGACTGATTGTGCGGGCACTGGAATTGGCTGGACATAAAGTGGAGGTTGCCTCCACTTTTCGCAGCTGGCGCGCAGAAGGGGGCGAAGATGTAACACGGGAAGTAAAAAAGCTCGCGCTTACTCATGCTCAGGAAATCTCAGAGCAGTGGATTGAACGTGGTGACGTGCCAGATGTGTTTCTCACATATCACCTATACCACAAAGCGCCCGACTGGATCGGCCCGTACCTTTGCGCTAAATTCAACATTCCATATGTTGTGGTTGAAGCCAGCCGTGCTCCCAAAAGACAGTCTGGAAACTGGGCACTTGGTTTTAATGCTGCAGATGCTGCTCTGGCTCAAGCAGATCAAGTGGTCGCACTCACCAATTCGGATGCTCAATGCCTTTCACAGGTGCTGAGCAAGGATGTCTTAACCGTCCTGCCTCCGTTTTTGGAAGAAGCCCGGTTCGAGATCAGCCAAAGCGTCACCAAGGGATCGGCAGACGGGACCATTCGGCTTTTGTGTGCCGGTATGATGCGTGCGGGAGACAAACAGTTTTCTTATATGGTGCTTGCAGCAGCCCTAAAGCAAATTGCAGATTTACCTTGGCGTTTAACAATTGCAGGCGATGGTCCAGCTAGAGCAGAGATCGAGCCATTATTTGATAGGAAGCGCACCGAGTTTATTGGCCTTATCCCATGGCAAGAAATGCCGCGCCTTTACCGTTCTCACGAAATCTTTGTATGGCCAGCTATTCGAGAGGCCTTTGGGTTTGTGTTTTTGGAAGCACAGTCCTGCGGTTTGCCTGTGGTTGGCGGGCGTGTTTTTGGGGTTCCTGATATCGTTGAAGAGGGCACAAGTGGCTTGTTGTCTGACGAAGGTGATGCTTCAGCATTGGCTCAAAACCTTATGTCTCTCATAAAGAACCCGCATAAACGCGAGAACATGGCGGCTGCTGCAGTTGAAAATATTCGCAAAAACCACAGTCTTGAAGCTGGTGCAAGAGGGTTGGACAAAGTGCTTCACGCGGCTTTGGAACGCCACCAGTTTAAGCGAAAAGCGCACGGGGGCAGATGATGAAAGCCTTCATCCATGTTCAGCACCTGTTGGGATCCGGGCATATTGTCAGGGCAGTCGCGCTTGGAAAAGCCCTTGTTCGCCGCGGTATTGCAGTAACGCTGGCGACAGGGAATGTTATTCCCGAAACAGTGGACTGCGAAGGTATGACCGTGGTCAAGCTGCCAGCTGTGCGTGCAGCAAGCGCCAAATTTGATGCTTTACTGGATGCAAATGGCACGCTCATTAATGAAGCTTGGTGGGAAGGGCGTATTGCAGCGACGTTGTCTGCCTTCTCATCGCAGCATTTTGATCTTTTGATCACTGAGACATATCCGTTTGGACGTAGAATGTTCTCTGCAGAGATGACACGCCTGTTGGAACAGGCAAGCGCTGAGCCCAAGCCCCCTTGGGTTGTGTGTTCGGTTCGCGATCTCCTCGTACGTAAAGATGAAAGTTGGAAAGAAGAATGGATGGCCTCGCAGGCTCTTGCGTTTTATGACCGCATTCTCGTCCACTCAGACCCACAACTCATTACCTTTGAAGAGAGCTTTCCCTATGAGCACAGAGTGAGTTCGCAAATTCGCTATACCGGTTACATCAGCGATGACCGGGCAACCAGTACCACCTCCTGTGATGGCAAAGACGAGATCATCGTCTCATGCGGGGGCGGGGCTGTTGGCTCTGCCCTCTTGCGCGCAGCACTTTCCGCTTCAAACCATATGCCAGCAAACCTAAGCCATAAGTGGCGTATTCTGGTTGGGCAAGACATCCCAGAGGAGGAGTTTGGCGAGCTCTCCAAAAGCTCGTCTTCCCAGCTTATCATTGAACGTGCCCGGAAGGACTTTCCAGCTTTATTGAGGAATGCAAAGCTGTCGATCTCCCAGGCTGGCTACAACACTGTGGTTGATATCCTGCGTGCTGGTATTCCTTCTGTATTGGTTCCCTTTGCACAAGAAGCAGAGACAGAACAAACACAGCGCTCGCTTAGCTTGATGAAGCATCAACGCGCCGTGGCTGTTCCGGAAAAAGTGCTCAACGCGAAGACCCTTGCGCAAGCTGCACAAAAAGCTCTTTCACTCCCTGTTGCTAACCTTCACGTTGCCCTCAATGGGGCCGAGATTTCTGCTCAGGTTTTAGCAGCCGACCTTGGAATACAAACTCCAACAGATCATACACTTGGGATCATCTGGGAAAGGAACATTTCTCGTGACCTCTAGTATCGCCCCCCAATCAGATTTTTATCGGGATGTGTATTTTCAGCCTATTCAAAGACGAACAGATTTTGAGAATAACCTTACAAAACACCTCGACTGGTTTGCCGAACGCGGGCAAACTGTGAATATGTGGTGGCGTGATGATGATGCCGTCTCCCCCAGCCCTGAGCTAGAAGAACTGCTTGTTTTTTCAGAAAAGTTCAACGTTCCTATCTCACTCGCTGTTATTCCAAAATTTGCGACACAAGCTCTCGCCCAGCGGCTCAAATCAATGCAGACCGTTCATGTTGTTCATCATGGTTGGCAACACGTGAACTATCAGGACAAGGGGCGCGGAGAAAAGGCGAGCGAATTTGGGCGGCGGCGATCTTCTCATGACATGCAGGTGGAGTTGCTGGACGGGGAAGAGATATTGCGCGACTTGTTCGGCGCACTATTTGTCCCACTATTTGTGCCGCCATGGAACCGTATTGCCCCGCTAGCTGTGCAACTTCTCAAACAACAGCGAGGCTATGGTCTTTCTGCTTTTACTTGGATCAACCCTTTCAGAATTCCGCAAGTACAAAGCCATATTGATATTATCAAGTGGAAAAAGAATAAGCAGTTTTGTGGATGGGGAGCGGCAAAAAAGCGGTTTGACCTGCAACTGTGCCGACGCCGTACCAATGCTAAGGAACCTCTTGGATTACTCACCCATCATCTGGATCATGGCGAGGGATGCTCTGAGTTTTTGGAAGTCTTTTTGAAATTGACTTGCGAACACCCCGCAGTTGTTTGGCGTAGTTCCTATGAGCTTTTAGAGGAAGCGCGGCGCGAGGTCAGCCTTTCCTTCGGGCAGGTGTAACAAGGCGAAGTTTCCAGCCAATGTTCTTAGAAAAAGAGGTTAACTCCAGATCATCCAGCACCTGCCAACGTTCTTTGATGTCGGTCTCCTCCCAGATCCTTTTTATAGTCCTGTTCGCCCCAGAGCCTTTCCGCGCTGGGGAATACATTGAGATTACAATCACCCCATTATCTTCAAGAAATTCAGCGTATCGATTGAGCTGACCCTCGGGCTCCTCACAAAAATAAAGAACCTCGTTAAAAACAATCGCAGAGTAATTTGCGCCGACTTGGGGCAAGAAGCTCTCAAGGTCACATTGTTGGAGCTGCGCCTTTGTCTGCTTTAATGCTGTTTGTGACAGCGCGGCTTCAGAAAGGTCAACGCCACAATATTTGCCCAGTCCACGGGCCTTTAAGTGATGATACAAGATTGCTTCACCACAGCCAACATCAAGTACAGAACGCAGTGCAGCCGTATGCGTAAGCCAGGCAGTGAGTATGCCGTAGCGTGCAGCCTCCTTAACATCATTTAGGAAGTGCCAGCGACCTTCACCACATTGATGATCCCAATCCTCGGATGTTTCTTGCATTTAAGTGTATACTCCAATTACTTATAGGGATCAGCGGCATCACGCAGTCCGTCTCCCAAGAAGTTGAATGCCAGCACGACAATGATGATTGGGATGACGGGAGCCATTAGCCATGGGTAGATCGTCACAACCGAGATATTTTGAGCTTCATTCAGCAAAACACCCCATGATACAGCTGGTCGACGCAGCCCAAGGTTAAGAAAAGACAAGGCCGTTTCGCCAAGGATCATGGCGGGGACCGACAAGGTTGCAGATGCAACCAGATGACTCGTGAAACCAGGAAGAAGATGTTTGAAGATGATACGGCTCGGGCTGGCTCCCATGAGGGCTGCTGCCTTTGCGTACTCTTCTTCGCGCAAGGAAAGCAGCTTGGACCTAACCGCGCGTGCGAGACCAGGCCAATCCAGCAAACCAAGGATGACCGTCAAGCCAAAGTAAATCCAGACGGGAGACCATGTTACGGGTAGTGCAGCTGATAAGGCCATCCAAAGCGGTAGCTCAGGCAGCGATCGCATGATCTCGATAACGCGTTGGATTGAGTTATCAACCCAGCCACCGAAGAAGCCTGCTAGCCCACCCAGCAAGACACCAAGCACCATCGATATGCTCACCCCAATAAGGCCAATGGTGAGTGAAAGCCGAGCACCGTACACCAATCCTGAGTATTGGTCTCTCCCCAGCCTGTCCGTTCCTGCAATAAACAGTGTGCCCTCTTTTGCAGGACAAACGACATGTAAACTGGCAGAGAACAGGCCCCAGAACTTGTAGGGTTCCCCTTTACAAAAAAAACGTAGTTTATGGATTTGCGTGGTGTCAGTTTCATAAGACCACTTAAGATTTTCCAAATCCACAGAAGAACTTAGACCGTAAACATATGGCCCAACAAACCTTCCGTCATGGAATAAGTGAATGGCTTGTGGCGGTGCAAATAGGAAGTCAACGTTGCGTTTGGCCACGGGGTAAGGGGCAATTATTTCTGCGAAGGGCACGCACAAGTAAAAGAAGAAAAGGATGATAGCTGATACAACGGCTAGTTTATGCTTGCGAAACTTCCACCAGATAATTTTCCATTGTGGTGCCTGATAGTACCTCTCCTGCTCTTTGGTTAGAACCTCCACCTCGCGCGGGTTGAATCCCTTGGGGTTGACGTAATGCTCAACCTTATTTTTGTCGTGCTTATCGGGGCTCATTGCCGCCCCCCTTCTTTACCAAGGCGAATGCGAGGATCGAGGTATCCAAGCAAAATGTCTGAGACCCACATGCCTATCAAAGTCAGAATGGAAACGAAAAGAAGGATGAAACCTGCAAGGAATTGGTCCTGAGATTGTAGCGCACCTAAAAGCACTGGCCCTACGGTGGGGAGATTCAAAACAACAGAAACGATCACCGAACCTGAAACGAGTGAGGGGATTAAGTTCCCTATATCTGCAATGAATGGATTGAGCGCAACGCGAAGAGGGTATTTGATGAGGAGTTTACTTTCCCTCATCCCTTTGGAGCGAGCTGTGGTGACGTATTGTTTATATAGCTCATCCAACAAGTTAGCACGTAACCTCCTGATCATTGCTGCAGTGCCGGCGGTTCCTATAACGATCACTGGTACGACCAGATGGGCCAGCACGGACAGCGCTTTTCCTCCGCTCATGGATTTGCCGATATACTGCTCTTGCATGATCCCGCCCACTGACAGACCAAACCAGCTGTTCGCCAAGTACATTAAGACCAATGCAAGCAAAAAGTTAGGCGTCGCGAGTCCTAGATAACCAATAAGCGTAAAGGTGTAGTCCCCGACCGAGTATTGATGGGTGGCGGAATAAATTCCGATTGGAAAGGCAACACAATAGATAAAGACGATCGTTGCGAGGTTTAGCGCGATTGTGAGCGGTATTGTTGGACCGACGACCTCTCCCACTGGCTGGTCATACTCAAAAGACCACCCCCAGTTGCCTTGTAATAACCCGTCAAACCCATTGGGGCCGGGCCAGGCTCCGATCCATATGCCATAACGTTCAACAAATGGGCGATCGAGTGCGAACTCTTTGCGAAGAAATTCAAGCCGACCTATGGAGGCGCTTTCTCCCGTTGAGCGCAGCATTGAGATTTGGTTGGAGATATAGTCTCCTTCCGGCAGTTCTATGATGAAGAATATTAGGAAACTGATAGCGAACAGCGTTGGTATCATCACCAATAGCCGCCGCACCATGTAATCGAGCACCCGCTTGCCTCTCTTTTCTCACACCATTCCTGACAAATGTAATGGAGCACTCTTGGGTTTCCCTGAGAAAATCTAATCAGGTTTGAGAGGCTCAATTAGCGGCTGTTTAACAGTAGGCCTGCAGCAATGAGTTTACTCGTCTTTATGAGGCAGCTGATCAGTAAAAAAGAACAAGTCCATACGATGGATGCCAAACTGGGCTCCAGGGTCCCAGCCGTAGATGCCTTCTTCAGGCACATTGCGGAGGCCCTTCACCACCACAGGCTGACGTACTCCATTAACCAGGCCAATATGGATGGTTTCTTCAGCATGGATCTGTAGCATTTCCTCCCAGATCTTTTCACGTTCGTTGAAACTGCCACTGACCAGCCAGCCGTCAAATAAGTCAATAAGCTGAATTGCAGGTGGCCAGTCCGGCTTCACGCCCGCTTGTCCGTCACTCACATAGTAGTTGCCCCAAGGTGCCCAGGAGAGGAAATCCTCACGTGTTGGTGCATAATCGAGCGGAGGCATATCAGCCGTTGGCACCCCGTTTTCAAAACCAGACCAAACAGACATCATCAGCATCCCAGAGAGCGCACGTGCTCGAATGGTATCTCGCTGGCTGGGGCGAATGAAGGCTGAGACTCCGATCTCCTTCCAGGTTTCGGCAACCAGTTCCAACGCATCGTCTTGCTCTGATCGTTCACCTGTGATTTCGATAATCAGCTGCAATGGACGGCCATCGTCCAAGAGGCGGATTCCATCCCCTCTGCGTTCGGTCAGACCAATGTCGTCCAGCAGTTTATTGGCCAGTTCTGGATTAAATTCAGCCCAAGCTGTTCTGAAGTGCGGCCGGTAGAGCGGAGATATGTCGAGGACTGTATCATTTCCTGGACGTCCTAATCCTAGATAGAGCACTTTGTTGACCAGCTCTCGATCAATTCCCAATGAGAGAGCATGACGGAACCTTCGGTCCTGCATAAGTTTTCGCCAAGCTGGGTCTTTAATGCTGAGGTTTGGAAGTATAGAAATCTCAGAGCCTTTTGAATTAAGCCACAACCTGGTTTCATAATCCTGCGTTTGCTCTCCGCGCTTTAGAACCGAGATATCGGAGAACCCCAGCCCCTGTGCCTGAAGGTCACTTTCGCCAGCCAGCGTCTTTGCCGGTATGAGCTTTCCATCCGCCACATTCATGATAACGCGATCTATGTAAGGGAGTTGCTGGCCGGCGTTGTCGATGCGATGGAAGAAGGGGTTGCGTTCCATCACGGCACGGCGCTCACCTGAATCAGATCGTGGGACCCATGGCTGCAACGTGGGGATGGTTGGGTTTGTTGCTCCATACATGTCATCAAGCCGGTTGAACAAAGGAGCCCAGCCTCTCACCTTTTCGATGCGTGCGATTTGTCTGATAAACTCGGGGTTTCCATAGTTTATATGGAACTGTTTTAGATAGGCTGCCGGCCGGTAGATGAAAGGTGGTCTTGCTTTTGCCAGAGTTTGTAAAAAGAGTGGATTTGGGGTATCCCAAACAAAGCGAACGGTGGTGTCATCAATAACGGTGAACGTCGGTCCCTCCCCATCAACGAGCATAAAACCAGGCAAGCCAATTGGGTTGAGTGCTAAGTTGAGTGCAACATCTTCGTACCAGAACCTAAAGTCTTCAGCTGTAAAGGCGTTGCCGTCTGACCACTTGTGCCCTTCACGAATATTAAGCGTAAAGGCCTTGTCGTCTTGATTGTCTACACTTTCCAAAATATCTGGCTTCAATTGCAAATTGGTGTCGTAGCCAACCAGTCGGGCATACCCCCATACGTTAATAAGGCGCACGTCTTTGGGCCGCGCAATGAGTGTGTGAAGTGAACCGCCCTGCACTCCAATCTCGCGTCCTATTTTTTCAGGATAAGTGATGAGGGGCTCTTTGGGAACACGCTCAGCAACGGGAGGCAGACCAGGTGGAATATCCGGAGTTTCTTTCAAAACGATCGCGGAGGACTGCGCAGAAGAGAGCAGTATACTTGCCAAACAAATGAAAGGAAGCAGGCCAAGGGGCTTCATATGTGGCCTCCCCCCCAGCTCTCTGCGTCACGCATCGCTTCCATACCCGGTGCACAGACCCAATGATCCGTCTCCATTTCAATCAAAAATGGTATGATTGAGTATTGGATACGGAACGGTGAAGGCCATTGTGCAGGGTCAGAACTACCAGCGCCCTCCAATGCGTTGAAGTCCAATTTGTGCTCCAATGAAGGTTCAGGTACTGCTTTGAGTAATGCACGTGTATAGGGGTGAAGCGGGTTGTCTATGACTTGCCGTGTTGGCCCCACTTCAACAACTTTGCCCTTACACATGACTGCAACGCGGTCAGATATATAATCAACAACGGCAAGGTTATGGCTGACAAAAACATAGGTCAGCCCCAGTTCATCCTTCAGGTCTTTCAGCAGGTTTAGAATCTGCGCTTGTACAGAGACGTCGAGAGCCGAAGTAGGCTCATCGCAGATCAGGAACTCGGGATAAAGCGCCAATGCTCTGGCGATCCCGATGCGTTGGCGTTGACCACCAGAAAAGGAGTGCGGATAGCGGCGCAAATACCGCGGAGACAATCCGACAAGATCAATAAGCTCTCTGATGCGCGCAGCCTGACTTACGCTGTCTCCCATACTATGAATAATTAGTGGTTCCTGCAGGATCTCATTGAGCGTGCGGCGTGGGTTTAACGAGGAAAACGGGTCTTGAAAGATGATTTGCGCACGTTTTCTGTATTGAAAGAGTTCAGCCTCTGAAAAATCCCGTATATCGCGTGGACCATCTTTTGTGGTGTAGGTGATTTTGCCTCGCGTTAGAGGAAAGGCTCTCAGCATCGCAAGGGAGGCAGTGGTTTTTCCTGACCCAGATTCCCCAACCAGCCCAAGACACTCGACGCGGCGAACTGTAAGGGCCACGTTGTCGAGCGCGGCTGTCATGCCTCGCTTCTTCCTGCCGCGCTGGTTCTTGAAGGCAAAGCTTTTACAGACCCCTTCTAGCTCAATGAGAGGAGTACCCCGGAATGCTTGAGTTTTGCCGTTAGAGTGAGTTGGAAGGTCTATTGGATGGGTGCGCGGCTTGATCGGGCGGATGGGAACGAGCCGATCTTCTGGGTCCATGGAGAGCGATGGCACTGCGTTGAGCAGCGCTTTCAAGTAGGGATGTTGCGGGTGTAAAAACAGGTCTTCGACGCTGCCTTTTTCCATGATCTCGCCATTGTAAACGACAACCACTTCATCAGCCATATTGGTGACAACACCAAAGTCATGAGTGATCATCAACAAAGTCATGTTCAACTCTGCTTGCACTTCTTTGATTAGTTTCAGGATCTCCGCCTGAATGGTGACATCAAGTGCCGTTGTCGGTTCATCAGCAATCAGCAGCGAGGGCCGGCAGATAAGTGCCATTGCAATAAGCGCGCGTTGTCTTAGTCCGCCAGAAAGCTCAAAAGGGTAAGCGCGGATAGCACGCTCTGGCTCTGGAAAATGAACCAGCCTCAGCATGTCCTTTGTCAGTTCAAAAGCTTCTTTTGAGCCAACATCGCGGTGCAGCCGCGCGGCCTCGCTAATCTGATCGCCTATGGTGTGGAGGGGGGACAAGGACACCATGGGCTCTTGAAAGATCATTGCAATTTGTTCGCCGCGGATCGCGCGCATGGACGAGCCTGCCGGGTCTTGCTTTGCAATGTCTATAATTTCGCCATTTGGCCGGTTATCGCGAAAGAGAATTTGGCCAGCGGTGATTTTTGCCTTGGTTGGCAAGATGCCCATCACAGCCCTTGATATGACAGTCTTGCCCGACCCAGACTCGCCGACGAGTGCCACACACTTGCTCTCAGGCACGGTGAAGGACACGTCTCGAACAACGTTTTGGTGCCCTTCATCTCCTCGAAACTCTACCGTCAATCCTCTGACGTCAAGCAGGTTCACGAGTGTCCCTTCCTCATTGATCTATTGCAGGTATGCGCAAGCTAATATTTTGCGGCTGTTACAATAAAACAGGGCTTTCTTTCAATGAGGTTGGGATTCCAGACACACTTAAATTAAACTAGAAAACAATGACGATATTATTCTTCGTCGCACATGGTTGAGTTGAGTTGCCATACCTCAACTTTCCCTTTACGCCCTCGAATTTCGTAGCGGCCACGGCACGTCAGGCTGTCAGGGTGATGTGCCTTTTCAACTGTTTCACCGCTCACCAGAACGCACGCACCCTTAAGCGAGGTCATTGATGACCCCAGAACTTGCAGACGGTTACAAACGTTCACAGCGTCGCCAACGATGGTATAGTTCCAACGCTCTACCGCACCTACATTGCCAACAATGACCGGGCCTGTGTGAATTGCAATGCGAACGTGCAGCGCATTTTCCGGCTCGGCCTTGTTTGCCTCATGAACTGCCTTCACAATATCCTCAGCTGCCGCGATTGCTCGCTCTGCATGGTCTTCCATCTCATTTGGCGCACCCCAAAAGGCGAGCATCCCATCTCCGATGAATTTATCAACCGTGCCCTTATGAGCTTCAACGGCAGACACCAGTAGCTTGAAGTGCTCGTTCAAAAGATTGGCAACCTCCCCTGCACTTCGGTGCTCTGAAATGGAGGTGAACCCTTCAATGTCGGTGAAGAGGATCGTAAGTTCCGCTTCCTTTGCTTTGGCAGCCTGATCAATACCCAATACCATCAACTTGGAATACAGCGACTTTGGAATGTAGCGGCTCATTGCCCGCAGGCCGTTGATACTTGTATTCATTGCAGTGGTTATCTGATCAACTTCGCGGATATGACTGCGCGGTAAAGGTTCAAGGTGATCGAACTCCAGTGCACCAAATTTTTCAGCCCTTCTGGCGATGGCTTTCAGGGGCGACGACAAGCGGCGTGCAAAGAAAATTGCCACGAGTGCCGAGAGGAAAACGACAGCAATACCTGCAAAAATTGAGTTACTCAGACGTGAAAATTCATCATAACGCGAGTTGGCAAGCTGGTACTCACCAACATAATACACTCTTCCATCCTCTGATGTGAGGCGTTGTAAAACGAGCACATATATATCTTCCCCGTCATTGATCAGGCGCAGTTCGACCCCTTGTTTGCGGGCACGCTGACTAAACGGTTGAGGTTTACTTTCCTCAAGCTTGGCCAGCACCGGGTCACCAAACGTGGACACATGAGAAAGAAGATTATGTTGTTGCAGCTCGTTTATGGGAGACGCGTAGGCTAGCACGTTGTTCTGACTGGTTAGGATGAATCTGGTGACGTCTTCATCAACACCTGGAGGGCCGAGGTTATCTGCGTTTGATGATGAGAGAATTGCGCCAACTCCCTTCATCGTGATGATTGCAGAGACATAGGCTATTGTCTCGCCCTCAAACTTTATTGCACTGCTGATAGTCGAAAACGGATCTTCGCTACCTGCAAAGAACTCTCCCCAAAAGGGGTCTGTCTGGCTTTTCGTATATCTGACTTGCAGATTGGTAAATTGAAAGAGAGGCTGCTCGGGTTTGAAAGAGACCAGCTCTTTCTTATCTGCATCGTGTTTCAGGCCCCACAGAGTTCCATCGGGTAGGGAAAGCACCAGTCCATCGATGCTTTTCACCCCGAACAACACACCTCGGAAGGTCTGTTTTGCACGAAAGATAGCGTTTTTCGCACTGGGCTGTTCTTCCGCGTAGGTTTTGATTGCATAGACCGAAGAAAAAGCCGGATTGAAATAGGCGCCCAACGCATTGTTAATTGCCTTGGTTGACATAATCGATGCTTTTTCGACTAAACTACGCGTTGTCTTTAAGTTCGTCAGAACCGACATGTACAGCACTATGCCGCCACACAACGTTACGACCGTAACGAATGTAATCGCGACAAGCCATGTCAGCGATAATTTGTAGTAGCAACGCAGAAGGCTGACGATACTGCGCTTTATCCTGAACCAGAGTTTCAAGCTGTGTTTCCACCTGTACTAGGAATGCAAATGCGTTAAACCACTCTCCTGACTAAGCGTCAAACTGCCTGCCTCCTCATGGTGTAGATAGCCTTTATACTCCGGTTTCCTTGCCTAATTCTCTCAATATCTCATCTCTGTGCTCATCAAGTGCTGGCGCCCCCTTATCCAACTTCAGATTTGCGTTTGTGAACTTAATCGGCGTTCGGACATAAGTTTGGTCGTTTGCAGTCGGCAAATTGACTTTCATCTCACGATGTTCAATTTGCGGGTCGCTCATGACATCTGCCACTGTGTTTATCGGACCGGCAGGGACACCGAACTCTTCCATTTTCTTGAGAAGATCATCTCGATTAAATTTGACGACCAGAGCCTCAAGTCGATCCGTTAAACTTTCCCGGTGCTGGACTCGTGAAGGGTTCGTTGCGTAACGCTGGTCTTGGGACAGTTCTGGCACGCCCAAAATCTTACAGAAATTTGCAAACTGCTGATCATTACCAACAGCGACAATCAGATGGCCATCATTCACTTCAAACACCTGATAGGGAACAATGTTGGGGTGAGCGTTTCCCATCCGCGTCGGGGCGACGCCACTGCTGAGATAGTTCATGGCCTGATTTGCCAAAACGCCGACCTGCGCATCAAGCAAGGCCATATCAACCCATTCGCCCTGACCTGTGAGATCGCGGCGGCGCAGTGCTGCCTGAATACCGATCACACCATACAGGCCAGTGAAAATATCAGCGAAGGCAACGCCAACTTTTTGTGGCTCGCCCCCTTTGGGGCCGGTCAAATCCATGATGCCACCCATGCCCTGAATCATGAAATCATACCCGGCGCGATGTGCATATGGCCCGCTTTGACCAAAGCCGGTCACTGAGCAATAAACTAATTTCGGATTGATCTTTCTTAAGCTCTCATAATCAAGCCCAAACTTAGCGAGCCCACCGACTTTAAAGTTCTCGATCAAAACATCACTTTGGCGCACCAGATCATAGATCAATTCAAGGTCTTCCGGTTTGCTAAAGTCTGCGGTTATGGAACGTTTACCCCGATTGCAGGCATGAAAATATGCAGCGCTTTTAGTGCCGTTTTCGTCCTCAATGAATGGCGGTCCCCAGGTGCGGGTATCATCGCCGCGAGGGCTTTCCACCTTGATGACATCGGCCCCAAGATCAGCAAGGGTTTGCCCGATCCACGGCCCTGCCAATATACGCGCTAGTTCTAATACTCTAATATTTTCAAGGGGAGCCGTCACAGAAGCAACCTCAGTGTCGTTTTGTACAGATGTGTTTGAGGCCCAGTGCTACCTGTTTTTTCTAATCAGGTCCTGTGAGGATCTGTCATGACTTTCTTCCAGTCCCTCCCACCCACTGGAATCCTTGCTTATTTTAGTTTTGGGTGCAAAAGTGAGCAAGTTTTCATTCCTTGTATTTGACCGGCTCTCATTTCAGAGGTACCGCCAATCTACACCGAAATTTATAAGCGCTGCGCCGGGAGGCGAAAAGCTGCTTCAATACTTTTAGGAGAACAGTCATGCAATCCAACACCGCGCAGCTTATCAAACTGACAGACTACGAAGAAACGCCTTATGTCATTGAAACAGTTTCATTGGTCTTTAAGCTGCATGCAGAAGCCACTGAGGTTGTCTCTACGCTTTCTCTTCACCCGCGTGCGCGCACACCTGCTGGCACTGCATTAGAACTGGATGGCGACGAGCTGAAACTGCTGAGTATAAAGCTGAACGGCACCCCGCTTGAAGACGACGCCTATGACGCTGCTCCTGACAAACTGGTGGTTCATAATCCCCCAACAGAGCCGTTTAAGCTAGAGATCACCACTCAAATCAATCCGGCAGCAAACACGCGGCTGATGGGACTTTATTTATCTGACGGGATTTACTGCACGCAGTGCGAGGCTGAGGGCTTCCGCCGGATCACATATTACTATGACCGTCCAGACGCACTTTCTGTATTTACGACCCGCATTGAAGCTGACAAAGCGAGCAATCCAATCCTGCTTGGCAACGGTAATCCGCAGGAAACTGGCCGTATCGATGGCACTGATCGTCACTTTGCGGTTTGGCATGACCCTCATCCAAAACCTGCGTACCTGTTTGCGCTTGTTGCTGGTGACCTCACCTGTATTTCAGAGAAGTACACGACTGCGTCTGGCAAGCCTGTCGATTTGAATATCTATGTTGAGAAGGGCAATGAACAACGCGCGGGGTGGTCTATGGACAGCCTTGTTCGCTCTATGCGCTGGGATGAAAAAACGTTTGGCCGAGAGTACGATCTTGATGTGTTCAACATTGTCGCTGTTTCTGCGTTCAATATGGGCGCTATGGAGAACAAAGGCCTCAATATTTTCAACGACAAATACATTTTGGCCAACAGCGAGACAGCGACTGACTTGGATTATGAGGGCATTGAAACAGTCGTTGCACACGAATACTTCCATAACTGGACCGGAAACCGGATCACGTGCCGCGAATGGTTTCAGCTGTGTTTGAAGGAAGGGCTGACCGTTTTCCGCGATCAAGAATTCTCATCTGATGAGCGCTCCCGTCCAGTGAAACGCATTGCTGATGTGGTGCGCCTTAAATCCCGTCAGTTTCCTGAGGATCAGGGGCCGCTTTCGCATCCTGTGCGACCTACAGAATACAAAGAGATCAATAATTTTTACACGGCAACTGTTTATGACAAGGGCGCTGAGCTTGTTCGTATGATCAAGACCATCCTTGGAGCAGACGGATTTCGCAAGGGTATGGACCTATACTTTGAACGCCATGATGGAGATGCTTCTACGATCGAGGACTTCATTAAATGCTTTGAAGAGGCCAATGACACCGATCTTTCGCACTTTTCTTTATGGTACCACCAGTCCGGCACCCCTCACCTGAAAGCAAGCAGTTCTTACGATGAGGCTGCTAAGACGTTTACGCTGGAGCTGGAGCAAACAACACCAGCTACGCCGGGGCAGCCTGAAAAGGAGCCATTCTTCATTCCAGTTCGATTTGGTCTGGTTGGTCCCAATGGTGAGGACATTGCTTATTCAAAGGCAGAAGGTGCTCGCGTAGACGGTGACCTATTGTGCCTGACTGAGCGCAAACAAACCGTTGTGTTCCACGGCATCGGCAGCAAGCCGGTACCATCGCTCCTACGCGAGTTTTCAGCGCCGGTTAAGCTTGAAGCTGGGCTCAATCGCCATGAACAGATTTTCCTGATGCGTCATGACATCGACCCGTTCAACCGTTGGCAAGCTGCACAAACGTTGATGAGCGAGATGCTCATCGAAATGACCAATGGCGACATACCTGCTGGCAAAGACGCCTTTATCTCTGCGCTTGCAAACATGGCGGAAGATGAAAACCTCGACCATGCCTTCCGAGGGTTTGGCTTAATGTTGCCAAGCGAGAAGGACATCGCTCTGGAAATTGGCAAGGATGTAGATACAGATGCAATTGGTGCTGCACGTGATGCATTTGCCAAGGAAATCGGCGCATCGCTTTATGACACATTCGAGCGCATTTATTCTGCAATCGAGGTTTCTGAAACCTTTAGCCCTGACGCCGCATCTGCTGGCAAACGTTCACTGAAATTGCGTTGCCTCTATTACATGGCTGCCAGTGGCATTGAGGGTAGCGCAGCTTTGACAAAGGCTCACTTTGATGCCGCGGACAATATGACAGACCGTATGGGCGCGCTGAACTTGCTCGTGACATGGAATCTTGAAGGCGCGAAAGATGGCTTGCAAGCCTTTGAAAAACGTCATCAAGGCACCGCACTTGCAATGGATAAATGGCTGAGTATTGCTGCAGGGGCACCAAATGAGGATGCCGTTTCTACGATACGTACTCTTACCGAACACCCTGCATTTTCTTGGGATATTCCAAATCGCGTCTACTCACTCATTGGCGGCTTCCTTGGCAGCAACACGCGAGGTTTTCACAAGGCTGATGGATCTGGTTACGACTATCTTGCTGAAATCACACTCCATTTGGATAAGAATAATCCTCAGGTTGCTTCCAGATTGGTCAAAAGTTTCGGATCCTGGAAGAATATGAATGCGGAACGCAGAGTAAAGGCGAAAGCTGCATTGGAGCGAATTCTTAACGCTGATCAGCAACTCTCCACCGATGTCAAGGAAATAGTTGAGCGCTGTTTAGACTAGCAAAGTCTACTTCACTCATATCGAAGTCTCTGAGAGTCCTACCAAAATTAACGGCAGCAAAAATAGCTGCCGTTAACCATTTTTTTGTGTCTAGACACTGGACAAGTTGATTCGGATAGATTCAAATGAATGTGATTCGGGTAAATTGCAACCTGAGTTATTTGCGGTGGAATCTGACACATGGGGGCATTCATGGCACGAGCCTTTGCGGGGGGCGCGACAGCTCGACGATTCTTAAATTCGACCAAACGCGCAGGCAAGAAAGACGCCTTGACCGGGCATATCAAACTGCTTGCGCAACCGGCCTATCAACGTTTGTTAACTACCGAGCCCATGATGCGCCGGATTATTCCTGCTCTTTGCATCATCTTCATTGCATGCACTGCCATCTTTCGTGGTTTAGAAATTGCCTACAACTATGAAAACGTGAGCCAGAAAGCTCAAGATGATCTCACTCTCATCGCAACCGCTCTGACCGCAAGTATTGAAATTTCCGAGCAAGAGAAAGACAGCGCAGGCCTAACCTCAGCTTTGCAACGCGCCCTGTCTGAAGCCCTTCCCCCACGGGCGACAAGTAAAAGCCGACAAATCCTTTTAACTGATCCCAATGGCACCATCGTTGCCAGCGCGCCGACCCGTCCAGATATGGAGGGGTTGAAGATCACAAGTCTGCTTGGCGACACTCAGCCAATGACCTTCTTTGGTAAGCGCGCAGGTGTTTTAACCCTTAATCAGGGCACTAAAGATGCCACACGTGCAACGGTTCACCACTTACCAAACAAACTTGGCATGGTTGCTATCATGCAGCCTGAAGACGCAGTCTTTGCGTCCTGGCGCGCTGAGCTATCTGCCAATGTGACCATATTTGTTGCCACCTCCATGGTTCTGCTCGTGATCATTTATGCGTACTTTGCACAAGCAACACGCGCCCAGCAAGCAGACGGCATTTATGCTGCAACGCGCTCGCGTATTGATGCAGCGCTGAATCGTGGCCGGTGTGGCCTGTTTGACTGGGACCTTTCCCGTGGCCGTGTGTTCTGGTCTGCTTCGCTCTATGAGATGCTTGGCATGGACCCACGTAACGATATTATGGGCTTTGCCGAAATTCAAAGCCTGACCCATGCCGATGATGTAGACCTTTATGATCTGGCCAAGAGCCTGTTAGATACCGGTAAGAGCAATGTGGACCGACAGTGGCGTATGCGCCACGTTGATGGTTCATGGGTTTGGCTGCGTGTGCGTGCAGAAGTCCAAACGGACGCAGGAACTAATGAACCGCACCTGATCGGCATCTGTATGGATGTGACCGAACAAAAGAAACTCGCCGAGCAAAGCCGCACCGCTGATTTGCGCTTGCGTGATGCGATCGAGAACATCTCTGAGGCATTCGTTTTGTGGGACGCTGACAACCACCTTGTCATGTGCAACTCCAACTACCGCCGCCTCCACGAGCTTCCTGACCACGTTGTCAAATCAGGCACCCCTTATTCGACTGTAATGTCCTCTGCCAGTCAGCCCATCATTTCCGAACCTGAAGAAGGCGACCATATCGATAGTGATATGGGAAGTTCTTACAAGGTAGAGATGGAAGGTGGCCGTTGGTTGCAGGTCTCAGAGCGCCGCACGAAAGACGGCGGCTTTGTTTCCGTTGGCACTGATATTACCGAACTGAAGCGCAAAGAAGAGAAGCTGCTTGAATCTGAGCGCGGACATATGGCCACAATCGCAGATTTACGTCAGTCCCGCCAAAAGCTGGAGTTACAAGCACAGCAACTTGTTGAGCTGACAGAAAAATACGCAGACGAAAAGACACGCGCAGAAGATGCCAACCAGGCAAAGTCAGAATTCCTTGCCAACATTTCTCATGAACTGAGAACACCACTCAATGCGATTATTGGTTTTTCTGAAATCATGGATCAAGGCATGTTTGGCGACCTTGGCTCTGATAAATACAAGGAATACTGCAAAGACATTCATTCCTCTGGAAATTACCTGCTGAACGTGATCAACGATATTCTGGACATGTCCAAGATTGAGGCTGGCAGAATTGAACTCTCTGTTGAAGATGTTCAAATTCAGCAAATCGTTCAGGATGCTACCCGGATCATCTCTGCCACGGCTGCAGAAAAGAGCATCACAGTGGTTAGCGAAAACCTGCCACATATGCACCTGCAGGCTGACCGACGCGCCGTTAAACAAATTCTTCTTAACCTGCTTGCCAACTCCATCAAGTTTACACCTGATCACGGCGAGGTTCGTGTTTCAGCACGCAAGGTCGGTGCATTCGCAGAACTCACAATTTCCGACAATGGCATCGGCATTGCCAAGAAAGATATCGAGCGCCTCGCCAAGCCATTTGTTCAGGTCGAGAACCAGTTCACCAAGACACACAAAGGCTCGGGCCTTGGTCTGGCAATTGCACGTTCGTTGAGTGAGCTTCATGGCGGGTACATGGAAATCTCTTCAGAGGTCGGCAAGGGCACTGAAGTCACCATCAAATTGCCTCTCAAAGCCAAAGGCCGCGAAAAAGGCCGTTTCTCAGCTCTAAGCGAATTAAACGCTGCTTAAAAACACTTAGTTGCTTATCCAGAAACTGATTTGATCAACCAGCTTTAAGCTGGTTTTAAAAGGCCGCGATCTGGGCGGCCTTTTGCATTGGGGAGCGTTTTCGGTTCATGCGGTTTTGGGGGCGACCTCCACTTTGCCGATCAAGCGCTCGAACGTGCTGCGCACCATGACCTGCTGTTCTTGCATGTAGATCGTTAGGCGCTCAAAGTCCGGTTCACTTCCAGCACTCACCAAAAGCTCAAGAAGCCCGGCTGGTGCTTCGTCAGGTTCAAAGTGACCTGTCAAGGCGAGCTTCAGGATCTGTGTCAGATCTTCATAATGTCGCAAAGTGGGGATGAGCGTTTCTGCATCTTCTTCTGACAAAAGCCCAACCTCACGCGCTTTGATAAGTACGTTTTCGGTGCGGGTCTGAAAGATTTGCGGATATTGCGAGCCATGAGCGAGCTGAAGGAATTGAGCAATGAACTCAATATCGATCAGGCCACCTGGGATACCTTTGATCTGCCATGGGCTCTTTGCCGGTTTTTCCTTTTGGATACGAGCGCGCATATCGCTAACATCTTGCGATAGTTTTTTGACGTCTCGTTTTTCTTCCAAAAGTGCTGAAACAACCGATTTAATCTGCTGGGAGAACTCTGGACTAGAGCTGGTAACGATGCGAGCTCGTGTTAGCGCCATGTGCTCCCACGTCCATGCGTCCTTAGCCTGATACTCCTTAAAGGATGTAAAGCGCGTTGCAAGCGGCCCTGAGTTGCCTGAAGGGCGCAATCGCAAGTCGACCTCGTACAACACGCCTTCTGCTGTCGGCGCCGTGAGGGCCGAAACAAGACGCTGTGTCAGGCGGCTGTAATATTGGCTCGGAGCAAGCGGGCGTTTGCCGTCGCTCTGCACCACATCCTCTGGAAAGTCATAAAGAAGGATCAAATCCAGATCAGACGCACAAGTGATCTCTTGCCCACCCAGCTTACCCATAGCAATCAGGCTAAGCTGTGCTCCGGGTATTTTGCCGTGCGTCTCCTCAAGCTCTTCTTGAACACGCGGAAGAAGCTGGCACAAAACGGCATCGGCGAGAGTGGAAAGCCCCTGCCCCAATTCGGCGGCTGTGATGGTGCCGGTAATCAGCCGCAAGCCGAGCAGGAATTGCTGTTCCTGAACGAAGATGCGTGTCCGATCCAAAGCCTCTTCATAGTACCCAGCCTGTTCAAGCGTGACTTCCAAGGCCGTTTCAATCTGCTCTGCGGTTGGCGCTCCGCCAAAAAAAGCCGGATCAAGAAGCGCATCAAGCACATGTACACGCCTTGAGACGATCTCCGCCATGCGTGGTGCGTTTCCCATCACCATTGTCAGCAGTTTGAGCAGGTGTGGGTTGGACTTTAGAAGCCCAAACAGCTGGACACCCATTGGTAACCTGGACAGGAACGCGTCAAACGTGAGCAGAGCCTTGTCCGCATTCTCAGTACGCGCCAAGGCATCCAGCAGGATTGGAGTACATTCGGTCAGCCGCTCGCGGGCTTTGGGTGCTCGTACAGCGGGGTAGCGCCCGTAATGCCATTGACGAATGGTACGAATTGCGTCCACTGGCCGTTTGAACCCCATCTGCACAAGTGTTTCCAATGTGCTTGGGTCTTCATCATCACCTGTTAGCACCAGATTACCAAGGTCGAGAGCAAGATCAGGTTCATGTTCAAACAGACCTGAATAGTGGTTCTGCACCAGTTCAAATTTGCTTCGTATCTGCGCAGAAAATTCGGATAGCTCTGCAAAGCCCATGAGGTTGTAAATGCGGGCCAAAGCTGCATCATCTTTTGGCAAGATATGTGTCTGCTCGTCGTTGATCATCTGGATGCGGTGCTCAACTAAACGCAGGTAGCGATAAGCCTCTTCCATTTCCTCAGCAGCAGAAAGGTCAATCCAGCCGCAATCGGCCAGCCGTTCCAAAGTAATAAGCGTGCGCCGATCTCGCAACTGTGGATTCCGGCCACCTGCGATCAATTGCTGTGTCTGGGCGAAAAATTCAATTTCCCGAATACCGCCGCGCCCAAGCTTCACATTATGACCAGCGACGGAGATTTTCCCGAAGCCTTTATGGGCGTGAATTTGGCGTTTGATGGAATGTACATCTGAGATTGCGGCATAGTCTAAGTATTTACGCCAAATAAACGGTCGGATCTCTTCAAGGAAAATTTCACCTGCCTCTATGTCACCAGCACAAGGCCGCGCTTTTATGAGCGCAGCTCTTTCCCAGTTTTGCCCCAGGCTTTCGTAGTAAACCAGCGCAGCAGGAACCGAAATCGCCAGTGGTGTCGCCCCCGGGTCAGGGCGCAAGCGCAAGTCAGTTCTAAAGACGTAACCATCACCAGTGCGTTCATTCATCAGCTTTACAAGACGACGGGTAATACGAACAAACTCGACAGGTGCTTCAGCTCCGCCTGTCAATCGGGAGCGCTCAGGGTCAAAAAGAACAATCAGGTCTATATCTGAAGAGTAATTCAGTTCACCCGCACCATGTTTGCCCATCGCAAGAATGAAGAAACCTGCGTTTTTTTCCGGTGCCTCATGATCGAGTGGACTAAACTTGCCTCGCTTTTCCAGTTCACGTAGGCAAAAACGGACACACGCGGTGAGCGATGCATCAGCAAACTTTGTGAGCGCTCCTGTCACCTTCTCCAGCGGCCATGTACCAGCAATATCTGAGAGTGCAACTGTGAGTGCAAGTTCTTGCTTGGCCAACCGCAGAGACTGCATCAGCTCGGCTTCGCTTGCAGGCCTGGCGCTCAGGCACTCTTGCAAGAGGGTCGCAATGGTCTCTTCTGGTGGCGTTCTGAGGACGCGCAAAAAACGTTGTACATCGCGAATTATCGTTTCTCGCAGGAACGTCGCGTTCACCATCACCCCTTTGATGAAGGGGTGCAGGTGCGGAGCTTCCTGACACAACTGTTCGAACTGAGAAATGAGGTCTTTGCGCTCCAGCTTCTCAGTCAAATCTTTTAGATGCAACTCGCCCAGTTCATCATCGGCACAAACGGGCTGGCACTTTAAGCGTTCAAACAGGGGAGCAGTTCCATCCTCCAAATTATCGCGCTGTTGCGTTTCGCTGACTAGTTGTCGACATTCTTCTTTTGAGCCATGTGCCATGCTTCGTTGCCCTCTCCCTCGCCCCGTTGTTCCTTGCTCAAAGGCAGAACAATCCTTGCACACAGGCCGGTTTGCTCGTCTTCTGCAGAATCATCAAGGCCACACGCAGATGTTAATTCCAATTCTCCATGATGAAGAGTTACCACCGCCTTGATAAGTGACAAGCCAAGGCCTGATCCTGGTGCATGGCGGGAACTGTCTAGACGAACGAAGCGATTACACACCCGCTCGCGGTCAGCTTCTGTGATTCCTGCACCATTGTCTTCAACACTCAGTATAGCCTGATCGTCTTTTCCTGAGAGGACTACTTTGATTGCGGGTCTGACATCCTTATCAATCGGGCGCCCGTATTTCAAAGCGTTCTCAATCAGGTTTGCCAAAGCCTGTGCCATAAGCTCCCGGTCACCTTCAATCACCGGCTTGGCTTCCACACACACAGAAAACGTTACCCCGCCATCTTCTGCAACTGGCTCATAGAGCTCGCATACATCATTGACGATTTCTGCCAGCTTAATGGGTTCTAGCTTTGCGCCTGTGGAATCGGCCTCGACCCGCGCAATGCGAAGGAGTGCGTTGAACGTTTTGATTAACTCGTCGATCTCAACAATTGTGTCTTCAAGGCATTCCTGCCCTTCTTGTGCACTCAAACCTCTGCGCAAAGCAGATTCAACACGCCCGCGCATACGTGTCAGCGGGGTTTTAAGGTCGTGCGCGATGTTATCAGAGACCTCATTGAGGCCTTGCATCAGCGCTTCAATACGATCGAGCATCACATTGAGATTACTTGCCAGGCGGTCAAACTCATCGCCATTGCCAGTCACATCAAGACGGCCTGCCAAATCCCCTTCCATAATCTGCCGAGAGCTCATGGACAGGTTATCGATCCGCTTCAAAATACGGCGATTAAGAAAGAACCATGTGATGCCTGCCAGTACGACCATGCCCACCAACCACAGGGTCAAAGCGTCACCCAGCAAGCTTTTTAAGTGAACCTGATCTTCCAGATCACGTCCGACCAAAAACTTAAAGTTTCCTGGCAACTCGAAAATACGAACGATGGCACTGTCTTTTTTCTGGCCTTCACCTTGCTCTGCCCCAGGTCGTCCAAGTGGTGTGTAAGAGACGAACTGAATTCGTCCATCAGTCTCCGATAGAACCTTCTCGGGCAGGTAGGCAATGTTGCCGGCAATCACATTACCGGCATAATCCAGAATGAGGTATAGGTTTGAATTTGGGCTTCTTATGCGCCGTTCCACGCCAATCACCAGCCCGGAGATACCCCTTTGCGCATACTGCTCTGCAAGGCCTTGAATCTCGGCATCTACGGTTTGCACCACCTGCTTATTCATCAAGTCGTCAGTGCTTAGCGAAATATAGATGAACAAAAACACAGAGAGCGCCGTAAACGACGTCAGGTAGATTGCAGCCAGCTTGAAGGCAGTGGTTGAGAAAATTCTAGTTAGAGCTGTCACGGATGGAATACCCTGCACCACGGACGGTGTGTAGCAACGGGAAATCGAAGCCTTTATCGATCTTAGAACGTAGCCGTGAAATATGAACATCAATCACATTTGTCTGCGGATCAAAGTGATAATCCCAAACGTTTTCCAGGAGCATGGTGCGCGTCACCACCTGCCCTGTGTGCTTCATAAGGTATTCAAGCAACCGGAACTCACGGGGTTGCAGCACGATCTCCAATCCTGCTCGAACAACCGAATGCGCCAGACGATCCATCACAAGATCGGCGACCTGTAACTTCGTTTCCACCTGCGGGCCCGCTTTGCGGCGGCTTAGCACCTCAACCCGTGCAAGTAACTCAGAAAAAGCATAGGGTTTGGGCAGATAGTCATCTCCACCGGCGCGCAACCCTGTGACGCGGTCATCCACCTGGGACAGCGCTGAGAGGATCAGAACCGGAGTTTCATCACCTGAAGCTCGCAAAGTCTCAATAATAGAAAGGCCATCGCGCTTGGGCAGCATACGGTCAACAACCAAAACATCCCAATTATGAGAGATGGCAAGTTCCAAACCATCTTCGCCATTGTCGGCATGATCAGGGGAATGCCCTGCTTCTTTTAGCGCTTTCAGCAGATATTCAGCGGCTTCCCGATCATCTTCAATAATCAAGATTCTCATATTTGATTCCCAGCAAACGGCAATTTCGTTGCCACACATTTCGTGGAACTGAACGGAAAAAGCAAATGCTGCGGGGGGGCACCCACCAGCATTTGCAGAAGTTATATGGCTGAAGTTGGCAAAAGTTCAGATTTCACCGTCTTCTCCATTCTTGTCTTGGGGGCTGACATCGGGTTGAGGGCAAAGCCTGATATCAGCCTCCCAAACAATGAAAGCACGTGTGAGACCTTCTCGCATGCTTTCCAAGCGGACCACAGGAGAGACATTTCCTGTGATCCGTGTGCTTATTCGTGCTTTAGTTATCGCCGTTTTCCAATGGGATGGCCACAAACAGTGTGTTGTCGCCGCGTGTCACACGAAGCAAAACTGCTTTGCGCCCTTGCTCTCTGGCTTTTTCTACCTGCTCGGCAACATCAGTTGGCGTTACAACCTTAATGCCGGCGACCTCGGTGATCACGGAACCGGGTGTGATGCCCTTGTCAGCGGCAGGTCCATCTGGATCTACTTGAGTGACAACGACACCTTCCACATCTGCTCCAGCCTGTTCAGCTGTTGCAAGTTCGATACCAAGGCTATCAACCAGTGCGGTGTTTGCATCCTTGCTCTTGGTTGCAGAAGCCTGATTTTTCTCTTCGGGAATGGCGCCTAGTTTGACCGTTGTTGTATCAATATCGCCATTGCGCCAATACGTGATCTCAACTTCCGTATTTGGTGAGTAACCAGCAATTACCTTTGCCAGTTCGCGCGGACCATTGACCTCTTCATCGTTCACTTTGAGGATAATGTCGCCAGCTTGGAAGCCTGCAGCTTTTGCTGGGGTATCTCCCTGAACTTCCGCCACCAATGTGCCGTTTTCACTATCAAGGCCCAGGGATTCTGCAATGTCCTTCGTCACTGGCTGGATCTGAACACCAAGCCAACCACGCGTTACAGAACCGTCTTCTTTCAGGTCGGAAATGATTTTCTTGGCCGTTTGTGCAGGGATCGCAAATGCAATGCCCACATTGCCACCACTTGGAGAAACAATTGCTGAGTTCACACCAACCACTTCACCCTTCACATTGAAGGCAGGGCCACCGGAGTTACCGCGGTTTACAGAAGCGTCAATCTGGAGAAAATCGTCATAAATGCCGGCACCGATATCACGACCACGGGCAGAGACAATACCAGAGGTTACAGTGCCGCCCAGACCGAACGGGTTCCCGACGGCAACAACCCATTCTCCAACCAGTGGTGCCTCTTCAGCAAATGCAACATACTGAAACTTCTCTTTGCCTTCGACCTTAAGAAGCGCCAGGTCAGAGCGCTTATCTGAACCAACCAGCGTTGCTTCCAATTCATCGCCTTCGCTGGTTACGATGGTGAACTCTGTACCACCGTTTACAACATGCTCATTTGTTACGACGAAGCCATCATCAGAGATAAAGAAACCGGATCCTTGAGACTGATCAAAACGCTTGCGTGGTGCTTTCTTTTGCTGGCTTTCGCCGTGTGGGATCCCAAATTCGCGGAAGAATTTTTGCAGCGGATGATCCTCAGGCATATCGCGGAACATCGGCGGAATACCGCTCATTCTGTCATCTTCTTTGACTTCTGAGCGCACTCTAACAGACACAACAGTTGGACGTACCGCATCCACCAAGCCAACGAAGTTTGGCATGGCAGGTGCTTTGACACGTACAGGTTCAGCTTGAGCGGATGCTGGAACAAGTGTCAGCGGAGCAACCATCGCACCAGCAATTGCAAGTGCCATAGTTCCATTGAGAAGACGGGAGCGACGTTTGGATGTAGTTTTTGCTGCAGATAAGGAAACAACATTGGAATTTGTGTTCTTGGTCAACTTCATTTGGTTCAACTCCATTAAGTCAATCTCAGCCCGCGGGGGAAGCTCTGGGTTTTTCATTGGTTGAGCGCGACTATGACAGAGCGAACCTTACAAACACCTATCTGTTTCATTAATCTTCTGTAATAATAGGATAACTTAAGCGCCTCGTGTTAACGCCTTTTCTTAGTCCTTTATGTAGCGGCTGGTCCACGCTGCAATCACTTGCGCGGCATAATCTGCATCCTTGTATTTGTAGAGCAAATGGTCAGCATCATCTAAAGACACAAACGATTTTGGATGCTTAGCGGCTTGAAAAATTTGAGCAGCATTATCGATGCCCACAGTCTCATCTACTGGCGAGTGAAGGATCAACACCGCTTTGTTGAGCAGTGCAACGCGCGATTGCACATCCTGACTTTCCAGATCCTCTACAAACTGACGTTTTATCTTAAACGGGCGCTCACCAAGGTGAACAGTGGCTTCACCCTTTTCTTTAATCTCACGGAGCGATGCGCCGAAGTTATGGACCACATGGCCGGCCGATGCTGGCGCACCAATCGTGGCTACGGCTTTAACCTCTGGCACCTGGGAGGCAGCGGCAAGCACGGCAGCACCGCCAAGCGAGTGGCCTACCATCAATCTGGGCGCCTGCAAGTGCGTGCGCAAATAATTAGCTGCCAGAACGAGGTCCTGAAGGTTTGATGAAAAATTAGTGGACGCAAAGTCGCCGCCGCTATTTCCAAGCCCCGTGAAGTCGAACCGAAGAACTGCAATTCCGTTCTTTGTTAAAGCCGCGGCAATCCGGCGGGCGGCTGACAGGTCTTTTGAGCACGTGAAACAATGTGCAAACAAGGCATAGGCTGTGGGCGTGCCTTCAGGGTTATCTAGACGCGCAGCAAGTTGCGCACCTTGGGAACCTTCAAACTCCAATTTTAAGGGATCACTTGTCATTTGAATTGTTCCCGTCATTTGTGCTTAGCCAGCACGTTCTGATTATAATCTAATCGACAGGGTTCTAGTGTGCGCTTACAAGCGCCTTTACAATTCAACTGTTAGCTAAAACATTTAGTTAAACCGGGCCCTGCGAATGACGTTTGCAGGGCCCGGTTTTTGTAGGTCTTATTCTGAAGACATGAGCTTATCGAGTGCAGCTTTTTCTTCTGCAGAAAGAGGTTTAATGCCAGCTGCGCTTTTAAGCGGTGCGTCCTTTTTTTTCCTGGAAGAACGCCACAGGAAGAAGCCGCCCAGCAAAAGCACTATTGGACCACCACCCCACAAGAATAAGGTGTGAAGCGCAAAGCGAGGCTTCAGCAGAACAAACTCTCCATACCTGGCGACCAGATAATCCATGACTTCGGCGTCGCTGTCGCCTTCCACCAGACGCTCGCGTACGAGCAAGCGCAAATCCTTTGCCAATTGAGCGTTTGAATCGTCAATCGACTGGTTCTGGCAGACCACACAACGAACCTCCTTAGAGATTTCGCGTGCGCGCTCTTCCAGCACAGGGTCTTTGAGCACTTCATCCGGGTTGACCGCAAAGGCAGCTGGTGTTCCCAGAAAAATGGAGGACATTACTACCAGAACGAACTTCATCTTCATGGTCTTTACTCCGCCGGCGTCGGTGTTGCTGCAGTTACGCTGGCTGTTTTGCTCTTACGTTTGCGAGCAGATACAGGCGCACCAACACGCAAGCGACGGTCTAAGAGAGCAATAACACCGCCCAGAGACATAAACAACGTACCGATCCAGATCAGAGTGATCAATGGCTTAAAGTAGATGCGTGTGACGATACCGCCATTTGCATCGGTATCGCCTGTTGCAAAATACACCTGCGAGAAGCCAAAGGTTGCGATAGACGTCTCACTCATCGGCATACCACTTGCCTTATAAGCGCGCTTGGACGGCTCCATGATATCGACAACGTTTCCGCCTTTGCGAAGAGTGTAACGAGAGACCAATTCTTCATAGTTCGGTCCGTTCTGTGTCCAGCTCTTCTCATAGGTTATGTGGTAGCCATTCTGCTCAAGCGTATCGCCGGGACGCATCACTTCAACACGTTCAGACTCAAAAGCCAGCGTCGTAACAATACCGAGGACGGTTACTCCAAGGCCAGCATGCCCTAATACAGAGGACCAGACCGTTGGCGCAAAGCCTTTGACACGTGCCAAGGACCGACCAAGGCTAACCTTGAAGAGCTGGGAGCGGTCAACGATTTCCCATAGGGATCCGAAGATTGCCCAGAACGCGAGGCCAAAGCCAAAGGCTGTCATGATACTTGTTGTGCTGACACCCATGAACCAGACCAACGCAACCGTCGCTAAAACCGAAAGAATGAAAGCAGTGGTCAGACGCTGACTCACACCCAATGCATCACCACGCTTCCACGCCAGGAGCTGGCCAAATGGCATCAAGATGAGCACAGGCACCATGATCGGGCCAAATGTGAGGTTAAAGAAGGGGGCCCCAACTGAAATTTTGTCGCCAGAGAACGCTTCCAATACCAGCGGGTACAACGTGCCAACAAAAACCGCTGCACATGCTGTGGTAAGGAACAGGTTATTGAGAACCAATGCGCCTTCGCGGCTGATTGGGGCGAACAGACCGCCCTGTCTTAGCAAAGGTGCCCGCCATGCAAACAGGGTCAACGATCCACCGACAAAGATCAGAAGGATCGCAAGGATAAACAGGCCGCGAGCGGGATCAACTGCGAATGCATGAACTGACGTTAAAACGCCAGAACGTACGAGGAAAGTACCCAATAGCGATAAAGAGAAGGTCAGGAGCGCGAGAAATACGGTCCAAACTTTCAATGCATCACGTCGTTCCATCACGATCGCGGAATGCAGCAGCGCTGTACCGGTAAGCCAAGGCATGAAGGAGGCATTTTCAACTGGATCCCAGAACCACCAGCCGCCCCAACCCAGCTCGTAGTAAGCCCAGTAAGAGCCCATCGCGATACCAAGTGTGAGGAAGATCCAGCTTACAAGGATCCAGGGACGTACCCAGCGTGCCCAAGCAGCATCAAGTTTGCCGAGAATAAGTGCGGCTGCAGCAAATGCGAAAACGATAGAGAAACCAACATAACCGATATAGAGAATTGGCGGGTGTATCGCCAGTCCTACGTCCTGTAACATTGGGTTCAAGCCCGTGCCCTGTAACGGGGCTGGGCTGATACGCGTGAAGGGGTTGGATGCAACAATGACGAACAAAAGGAACGCGAATGATACCCAGCCCTGAGCGCCAAGTGTGGCTGCTCTTAAACGCTGAGGAATGTTGCGAGAAAACACTGCGACAAGCGCGCCAAACAGCACCAGAATAAGCACCCAAAGAAGGATGGAGCCTTCATGGTTACCCCAAACGCCTGAGATCTTATAGATCAAGGGTTTGTCACTATGTGAGTTTTGATAGGTGTTGAGCAGCGAGAAGTCTGAATTCAGATAAGCCCAGGTCAATGCGCCAAAAGAAACGCAGGTCAAAAGGAACATCAATACGGCAAGACCAGGTGCCATGCCCATCAGACGATGATCTGAATGAACTGCGCCCCACACCGGGAACACGGACTGAATTGCCGCGACTACCAGTGCCAAGATGAGCGCATAGTGGCCAATTTCAATTATCATTGCGTTTTCCTACAGTCCATTTCAGGTGCTGTACTTCCGGAGGTTGCTGGCTGATTTTGATTAGTTAACTTTGGACGTTTGTTCAGCTGCAGCCTGTTCCTCTTCCATCCAATGGCCCTCATCCTTGAGTGACTCATAGACTTCTTTTGGCATATAGCTTTCATCGTGTTTAGCTAAAACAGTGTCTGCGTTAAAGACACCTTTTTCGTCCATGTACCCTTCAGCGATGATGCCCTGCCCTTCGCGGAACAAGTCTGGCAAAATGCCTTTGTAGGAAACTGGAACGGTTTCAGCCTGATCGGTTACACGAAACAGAATAACGGAACCGGCACTTTTATCGACGGAGTTGTCTTCGACCAACCCACCAAGACGAATTCTCTGTCCAACGGCAACTTGCTGCTCTGCAATATCGCTTGGGCTTTGGAAATAAGTCACACTGCTGGAGAGCCCATAAAGAACCAAGCCGACTGCTGACCCCAGCACCAATCCTGCAAGACCAATAAGCCCGAGTCGTTTCTGTTTACGTGTCATTTTCGCCAGTTCCGTAGATACGCTTCCAACCTTTTTGTCCTGAAACAGCTTAGGTTGGAGCGCAGCACTTATGCTATCTGCCTCATTCGGCAGGAGTTAATTTCAAACTTGCCGCCAGCTGATTGATCTGCTCAAGCGCAACAGCGTCGTCCTTCAGGTTTTCCTTGGCACGTGCAACTGTCTTACTTGCTTCAGCCTGCTCGCCAAGAATAATCCGCGACTGGATCAATCTTGCCCACTCAGCTGCAGATCCACCTTCTTCAGTCAAACGTTCATCCAGCTGCAAAACCATCTGGTTGATCATGTCCTTGCGGTCATCCGCGTTCATTTGCGCGGCTGCATTGACATCATCAGCAGTTGGGCTTGCCAGCTGCGGAGCTGAAGCAGGCAGCTTTGAAGCATTGGAAGAGGCAACGGCACCTCTTGCGATCAACTCGTCACGCTGTGTTTTTGCAGCCTCAACCCAAGGCGCATTGGCATCTGCAACATTCAGCAGTGCATTCCATGCACCAAGCGCTTCGTTGATCTGGCCCTTTTGCCCCATGGCCATAGCCAGGTAGTAGTAAGGTTGAAGCATTTCAGGCTGCGCGAGATTGACCCTGCGCAATACCTTTTCAATTTCTTCGCTGACCTGACCGTTATTGGCGAAAATGCTTGCTTCGGCCCAACCAACCTTCAAGTCGGTATTATCAGAAAACTGCTGTAGTGCATTTGCATAAGCGCTGCGGGCTTTTTCAAACTGGCCTGTGCGCATATAAACCGGTGCGATCACCGCCCAACCTTGGCCATCTTGAGGATTTTCCTTCAGATGGTCTTCTGTGCGTGCAATCAGCACTTCCAGATCCGCTTGCCCAGATTGTGCCGCCATGCGCTCTGCACGCGGTTGATCCGGTATTTGCGGGGAGCCAACTTGCAAATACAGCCCAAGGGCCGCCAAAGGCATCAACACAATAGCTGAAAGCTGTACTACACGCAGACGGACTTTCGAGGGAGCAGATGTTTGATCTCCCTCATTTTGCTTATGTGCTGCCAACAAACGGCGTGACACTTCAATTTTGGCGGCTTCTGCCATGTCCGGCGCGATGACACCGCGCTCAAGATCTTTTTGTATTTCTTCGAGCTGAGCGCGAAACACAGCTTCATCATTGCGTTCATCAGGGTGGACCTTAGGTGAACGGGCCAATGGAACGAGTACGGCCAATGCGACCGCCGCCGTCAAAATTGCGAGAACTAACCAGAATGTCATAGTAGCTTGAATAGACAGGTTCTAATTGTGAAAGGCAACAGTTGCCCCCCTGCGACGGGCAGTCGCACGACCCATATACCCACAGAATACCTATGAAGTAGCACTTATTTTAAGAAAGACGTAGGCACTGCCATGGGGTTAGGCGGCATTCCTGAAATACATATTGTGCCTGCGGATGAGGTTGGCCGTATCTTCTGGTTCAAGTGAAATCTCACTCATGGAGATTAAACAGCTCAATTTCCTCGAAATTTCGCCATAATTGAGAGGGTTTTTTGCCTCAGCTTGCCCAAGTTGCGCCGGGGTTAGAAGCTTTTCAGAGTTGCGATCAATGAAACGTTCTACATGAATGCGCGTGGTATTTTGCAATTCATTCAGCCCCAGCACGCCAGCATATTGAGAGGCGAGCCTTGCCAGCTTTAATCCCCTCAAACATTTGTGATAGGCACGCTGAACCTGCTTTAACTGATCACTGCTTTGTAAAACCGCTGTATCGGGTTTGGTCTGTGAAGCGATTGCCTCTTCGAGCAACTTTGGGAGGTTGCGCATTTCATCACGGAGCAGATTACACAAACGATTCTTTAGCTGCATTGCGCGTTGGTGCCATTGCTCACAGGACGCCAACTCTTCTAACTCATCAAGCTCAACGAAATGTATCAGGCTCGCGTTGACTGCTTCTGGCAGCCCGATCACAGCACCCTCTTCTCTTTTCCAGCCTTCCACCACCTGAACGCTCTGTTCAAGCGCGGATAATGCGTACTCTACAAAAGCGGCGTATGGGGTGTTTGCCACCTCTTTCAATTTTGGCGCTGCAGCTAGTGCTTGGGCAAGTCTTATCAGTTCTGTCGGGGCTTCTCCGAGCCGGACATACGATAGGGCGGCCAGATAATTGACCTCACCCGCGTGATGTTCAACATGCTTGCGCAAGCGCTCCAGACTCTCACCGTTTGACATGGACAAAATATCCTCTTCAAACGGCTTCGTACCTGACATCACCTCTTCCCAGGCTAACGCCCTATCAAGAATGACAAGAGCGTCGCACAGGAAGTCGAAATTAACGTGCCCACCAACTTTTCGTCTCAGCTTTGTCTTAATGTGGATGTCGTGGTCGGCGGCGGCCAGTGCTTTTTTGGCAGCAGCAACCAAACGCATGCGAAGACCATCTGCCACGGTGGAAAGCGCTTTTTGGATGGTTTCGTGGTTTGCTGGCAGGTCTTGCTGTTCACACCGCTGCTCTAAGGCAGCCAGCGCTTCATTGAACTCATCGCTCAACAACTCCTCACGCATGTAAGCCCAAAGAGTATCGATCACGGCTGGGTCAATTCGGCCTTGCTGCTGTACCTTGAGCGGAACCGGATTTAGGAATGGCTGAAGGGGGCTGAGAATTGCGCGTTTAAGCGGCATTTCCAGCGAGAGCTTTTGATCTGGAATAAAGGAAGCCTCACCAAGCAATCTGCGAATTGTGTGAACCATCAGCTCTGCGTTTGGAACAGGCTTGCCCGATTGCAGTGTATCTTCAACCGAGCGCTCCAGCATACGCAGCGCAGTTGGAGATAAGGCGCCTAACACCTTTTCCATTTGCAGTGCTTTGTGGTTGATCTCGTGCATCCAAATCTCTCTGGTACTCAGCCTTACACTGGTCAAGCCAGATCAGCTCAACCCTCAAAACGCGCAGTGAAACAAACTGCCCAAATTGTATTGGTGGATTGAAACTATCGATGGAATTGCTTAATCAAATCTTGATGAACGCGACATTCTATATGCGAAAAACGCGTTTCCTTCTGCAAAACCATCCAGAAGCGTGGGTCTTGGCCTTAGTTTAAGGCCGCCCAGCGCTGGCCCTCTTCACAGGCAGAGCCTTTTATCACCTGCGTTTTCTCATCATACCCGATGGTATGTTTGAAATCGCGGCAACGGCGGTCGTTAACATAATAAACCGGCCCAGACTTCACTGTTCCATGCGCACCAGAGAATCGGTTGCGCCAGACAACTTTGTTGCCTGCATCTGCCGCATTGAGGGCTTTGCTCTGTGCTTTGTAGACAGTATCCAGATCACTGCTGTTAAGCAGCTGCTTCAGTTCGCCAGCGGTCGCGCTGTCGATTGCCGCATGTGCAGCTGTATCTTGTTCGCTATCAGAAGACCAAAACCCAAAAATCGAGGTTGAGGACGCCTCTGACGCCGCGCTGGTGCTTTGGTCAGATGTAGCACAGCTGACAAGGCTTCCAACAACAACTGGCAGGATCAAGAATTTTTTCCAGTTTTGCACCAACATGCATCCTCATTGTCGCTTTTGCGACTTATCAGTTTTTTGGAACAGGTCACAGACCCGTCCCTGGGATCCCCCAGAGGTTTCAAACAAAAAGCAGCGCCATTAGCTTGAAAACCTAGTTATGGAGCAACCCCTCAAAACACAGTTACATTTACTATCAATAGTGTTTGAAACAGAAGCAACCCCTGCCCCAAAACACGTTTAGATCGCCAGCGAGGGCAAGAGGACGGTTGCTTTCAGTCCGCCCAGCTCGCTATCACCAAGTTCGAATGAACCACCGTAAATACCTGCTATGTCAACTATAATAGACAGTCCCAAACCAGTTCCCGGTACGGTTTCATCCAGTCTTTGACCTCTGCGCAGTGCACGTTTTTTCTCTTCATCACCCAGTCCAGGGCCATCATCTTCGATAATCAAACTTATAAGCGACGCAGAGGAACTGTTGTTTTTCAGCGTCACTGACACTTTTTTATCACACCATTTGCAGGCGTTATCCAACAAATTACCCAGAATTTCTTCTAGGTCTTGCTGTTCACCACGGAACAACAGAGCATCATCCATCTCAACGGTAATTTCTGGTGCCTTTTCGCGATAGATCTTTTCCATTGCTCTTGCCATACGCGAGACAACAGGTGCTGCTTCGCATGACACACCAATCACACGGCGCTGCGCCGACATCCGCGCTTTTTCCAGATAATGCTGAACCTGCCCTCTCATTATATCGGCTTGTTCAGAAACCTTCAGTGCTAACGGCTCATCACTGCTGCGTGCCTCGTTTGTAATAACCGAAAGCGGCGTTTTCAAAGCATGGGCTAGGTTTCCGACCTGCGTTCTGGAGTGCTCTACCACTTCCCGGTTGGAGTGAATGAGCGCGTTCAGTTCCACAGCCAGTGGCTTCAACTCTTTTGGCAGCGCTTCCTGCACCTCTTCTTCTTTTCCTTGCCGAACGCGGCCAAGACTTTCTTGAAGCTCAGTGAGGGGCCTGAGACCAAAACGGACCTGAAGAAAGATAGCTGCCACGAGCCCAAGGCCAAGAATGCCCAGTGTGATGGCAGCCTGCCAAGCAAAGGATACTGTGCTTTCTCCAAGTTCCCTCGTGCTTCCTGCAACAGCAATTGTGACAGGCTGTTGCCCCCCGAACTGGATGCGCTTTTCTAGCAAACGTAGATTTCGACCTGCCGGACCGGTGATGTTACGCCGGTTTACCAAAACACCATTCAACGGTGGCAGGTGGAGTTTGTCTCCGAAAAGAGATTCGCTTTCAAACAGGACATTGCCATTACGTTGCACAGTCCAATACCAACCAGACAGCGGCATACTAAAACGCGGGTCGCCAATGCGCTGTAGGTTGGGTTTGTTTTCTTCACCGTCGCCCTCATTGGCAAGAAGGCTAACAATTGCTGTCATATGGACATCAAGACGCTCATCAAGCGCCTTTTCACCAGCCTCTCGGAAAAGGGCAACCAAAATGGCGCCAGCAACCACGAGACTGACAAGTGCCCAAAGCCCCGCAACAAAGATCAGCCGCCATGCAAGGGATGCATGTTGCTGCTTTTTGACAAAACGAATGGGGTTCCAGCTGCCGCCAACCGGTGAGGTGCTCTTGTTGTCAGACATCTTCTTCGTGCAGCCTGTAACCCAGTCCGCGTACAGTCTCGATTAAAGAGCTGCTAAACTTCTTCCGCAGCCTTCCAACAAACACCTCAATGGTATTGGAATCGCGATCAAAGTCCTGATCATACAAGTGCTCGACAAGTTCGGTTCTGGAAATAACCCTGCCCTTGTGATGCATTAAATAGGACAACAAGCGGAATTCATGAGAGGTGAGTTTTACGGACATGCCGCTTTTGGTGACTTTTCCGGCTTTGGTATCTAACACAATATCGCCGATGGAAATCTCATTTGAAGCCAGTCCCGCAGCGCGCCTCACCAAAGCTCTGACACGCGCCAATACTTCTTCCATATGAAACGGCTTAGCAACGTAATCATCAGCGCCGGCATCGATGCCAGCTACTTTGTCACTCCAGCGATCACGGGCGGTCAGGATAAGAACAGGCATGGAATGCCCTGCACGGCGCCAGCGTTCAAGAACGCTCAATCCATCCAGTTGCGGCAGGCCAAGGTCAAGAATAACGGCATCATAAGGTTCTGTATCACCGAGAAAATGACCTTCCTCGCCATCAAACGCTTTGTCGACAACATAGCCTGCATCTTCCAATGCTTCGCAAAGCTGTCTGTTCAAATCATGATCATCCTCGACGACCAACATTCGCATATGAAATATCCCACATCAAAATTTAGGCTTATATCGCCTCATATCGCGTTCAAATTTCGTTCAAAATCAGGCAAGAAAGCTCTTTCCAAAGGTCTTTCACCTATCTCACAGCCGACGACCAGTGCGCGCATCAAGTGTGACCCTCGAAACCTTGCCATTGTTCAGCACGGATAGCGTATAGACCAACCCACCACCACGCTTACAAAGTTTGGCCGAAAGTATCTGTCCTTTGACGCGCAAAGAGCCAAGCGGACGGGCCTGGCCATTGGCAACAGCACTTCGTGTGGCACTGGAGGACAAACAGGCAGCTTGTGCAGGCACTGACCATGCAAAAGCTGTTATCACCAGAGCCAATGCCATCAAGGAGCGAAGCAGGAGTTTGTGGAGTTGGTATTTCATAATGCGTTTTCTAACCGGAACGGGCTGAACCTTACATGAACGAGGTGTTATTTATTTCAAAACAAAGACCTAGCAGATTCTTTTAAAACTGAGGCGTTTCTTGACCTGCTTTACAGTATTCCAGCAAAAGCAATTATTAAAGTGTTACAGTAAGCGCGCAGTTTGAAGTTGTCCCCAAACCGTATTTGGCTGAGAATTGAGCAACTTCGAAGACCAGATCATGGACACCGGGTCCTAAGTCTCCAAGCAGGTCAGCGGATGGTACGGTTACGCTCTCCTGAATACATTGGTAGTCACGCAGGGCCACGTACTCGTTTCCATTAGAGGTGCGGTGGGAGAGCTTAACCGTGAATTGAAGTTTTTCTTCCTGCAGTGGCACATCTGGTGTTTCCCAGCTGTCACCCTCCCATCTGGTTCTGCGTATCCAAGACAGTTGAATATCACCGCTCTCATGCAGCTGTGCTTTGGTATGGGCAGGGGCAAACGGTTTGAGCGATATCTGTTGTCCTAGATGGTTTGTGTCAACGGCCCATGTATAGCCAATTGACTTGCCTGCAGGCACAACACGGTATGAAAGTGGAATGCCCGCTTTGTCGCTGGTCCACGGCAGTTTGGGCAAAGACTGATCTAAAAGGATAAACTGGGCACCCGCAGCTGCCACCACTTCAACTTGATGTTCTGTTCCAAGTTGCCCTCTGAGTAGTTTGGTAAGTTTATAAGTCATGGGTGCGATCAGTTCTGCGTTACAAAACTGTATCACTTCCCATTCCTCCCCCTTACTCACAGCGCATGTATTTGCCCCTGCAAGCACATCCAACAGTTTCCTGCTTTGTAGTTGCCCACCATGGAGCTGCAGGGTGATTTCATTGTTTTCATCAAAGCGCCAAAGCGGTCCTGAGATGAGTGGTTCCAAAAGCCTGCCCATGGTTGCTGGCTCCGTTACCTGCATCAGGGGTGTAAACTCCTCACCGGAACTTGAGGTGTAAAGCTGATAGGCACCCGGCCAGTTTGCATTATATACGGCAAGGACCGGGCTACCATCATCGGCAGCATCACCGTGAAATCTGGGCAGGTCCAGGAACTGAACCAGTGGGGGCGTTGGTGCTGCATTGGAATAGGTCGGCTGGGCTGTATCTTGGGGCATCACCAACTGTGTTGGCACCGGGTAGCCACTCAGCCGTGTTGCTATGATCTCCAGATGAGACCCAGAAGACACCTCATCAATGCGACATTGAACCGGTGTTGTTTCGTCCTGGAGCAATACACCAGGCAGCTCAATCACATCTCCGGGTTTCAACCCAATACAGCTCAAAGCAAGCTGCAATTGAATGGTCTCCCTGTCCAGCCACATGGACTGATGCATTTTTTGAACCAATTTTGTTGCACAAGGCAAAGATGTGGTGATGGGTAGTTGTATGCCTGAGGTTCTCCGGTCCCGCCCTTCCAACCTGCGTGATGCGACGACAATGGTCTCATAGTCGTTGTTCGGGTTCATTCCGCTAAGGCGCAGTTCAGCAGGCAGCTCCGTGCCATCATTGCGCGCGATGGACACGTATGCTTCGCCATCCTCATTTCCTTCAAGAATCTGCGAGGTCTCCAGTTTACCGCCTTCAGCCACGGCACCTAACCGGTGTTTTGCCACAACAGCAAGGTGTGTTCCCCGGTCTACTGCCATACCATCAACCAATTGCAGAACCGCCGACAGCGCAGCACGCAGCGACGTTGGCCCGGGAACAATCAGACCCTCGATGGTCTCTCCTAACTCTGCGATCTCACTCAGGTCCTGAGCATGACCAAAGTCATCACACATGGTGCGGATCAGGCCTGAGGCGGAGGTTGCGCCAAGACGTCCTGTCAACCAGTGCCCAAGCTGCCAATTTTGACCGTCAGACCATTCGCTTGTGTAGGTTGGAAAGTCCGGGAACGGGCGTGCATCCCATGTCCATAAGAAGGTGTTATCGGCCGCCACCATATGACCATCGTAAACACTTGAAATCGGATTATCGCCCTGTGGCCAGTCTGGATGGTCCGTGCCCCAATAGCTGAGGCTGGCTTCCAGAGCGCGTCGTTGAATCAAATCGTCCTGTTGGCCTCTGGAGAAATGAGGCAAGGCACTCTCTGCAGATTTTGGGTCCACAAACACATTGGGCTGGTTTGTTCCCTTATCGACGGCAGGAAATCCCAGCTCGGTGAACCAGAACGGTTTGGACTGCGCAACCCACGGGGTCGGTAGGTTTTGTTCGACGCCTTCAATCCGCTCAAAGTGCTGATTTAACCACCAGCTCTTCAGGTCCTTTTGCCGGTATACCCAAGGTTTGTCGTAGGCCCCATCGGTGATAGGGCTTCGTTTTTTGGCCACCCGGTCAGCAGTGCTTTGATAATACCAGTCATAATATTCTCCTGCTGCCACTCCCTCTCTAATGCCCGCCAAATCATATGCACTTTGGGGGTCGTCCTCCTCGCGCAGGTCGGTCAGGGGCAAGTAATTATCGATGCCGACAAAGTCGATATCAGCATGAGCCCAGAGGGGATCAAGCGGGAAACGCAGTTCGTCTGAGCGTGGGCTAAAGACTGCATATTCACTCCAGTCCGCTGCGTAGGAAATCTTTGTCTGGTTTCCCACGATCTGACGAACCTGCTCTGCAAGAGATTGCAGATGATCAACAAAGGGAAACTCACCACCGCCTGCCCAACACTGACTGAGGCCGCGCATTTCGGAACCGATGAGGAAGGCGTCTACGCCGCCAGCCTCTTTCACCAAATTAGCATAGTGCAAAATAAAGCGGCGAAAACGCCAATCGCTTCCAGTACCCACAAACGCCTCAATTTGCGGCAGCACCCCAGTGGTTCCCTGCTGTGTGCCAGGGCGGTCAATGGCAATATCGGAGGTGATACGACCCCGCCAAGGGTAACTTGCCTGTGAAGCTCCACCATAGGGGTCTGGAAGTCCACTGTTTGCTGGAACATCCATCATTATAAAGGGATAGAACATCACCGAGAGACCGCGGCTTTTCAGCTCTTTGATGGCTTCTCGTACCGTCGCATCAGACGGCGTTCCTCCGTAAGCTGGCCTCTCGTTTATGCGGGAGACCTGCAGCGCCTGTGTGCGGGTCAAACCGGCAACACTCCAGTCTTCCGGCAAATTCTGAGTGGATTGGTAGGTCACCTTTGGCTGGATCGTGCACTGCGAGGCGCGCAGATCATCAGCAAACCACGATACGACAAGTGCGACGGATTTCAGGTTTGGGCATACCGCCTGCAACTCATCCAGCGAGCGCACGATGTCTGTCTCTTCGCCAATACCGTGCCTGTTGACGGACTTGGCATTTCCCGGCGAGATTTCTTCCAATACCTCTTGCGGATGATAAACGAACTCACCTGCACCGGGGATGAGTGTGACGGCTTTGATCTGCCGTTCCAGCGGCTCGATTGATCGCAGGACTTCAAACGCAAACTGAGGGATACGATTGCCGAACTCTTCCAATGGCAATCGCTCAAAGACAAGGTAGGCCGTTTTTTTATAGGCTGGGGCTACTCCCTGTTTTGCCTCTATCAGCGGGTCGGGTTGCTGATCTTGTGTTCCCAAATAAACGCGCATGTTTACGGTGCTGGTGTCCAATTCCTTCCCGTTGGCCCAAACCCTGCGCACAGCGGTGATCGGGCCTTCGCATAGTGCCACTGCAAAGTTTGCATAATAGCTGTGACTGGTGAGTGTGGAGGAGGATCCGGTGGCCTTGCCGCCCTGCTTTTCCTCCTTCACCACTTCCTCCAGGCGCGTTGCCCATATGATGTTTCCGCTCACCCGCACACGGCCATAAACGAAGGGCAGTGATGCCCCTTCAGCTGCGGTTTGCAATTGTAGATCCCCGAGCTTTCCGACGGAGACTTGCGAGGTTTCGCCGAAAATCTGTTGGTCAATCCACGCCCCGCCCAGCGCACCTAAGGCCTGACCAGCCATTGCGCCGATGGGACCACCGATTGCGCCGCCAACTGCTGCGCCAACACTTGAGAGCACCATTGTTGCCATGGCTCTGTCCTTTCTGGGTCAATCAATTGGGAAAAATGAAAACCTGCCTGCGATCTTTCTGCGCCACATTGGCACCATGGGGCTCTCGACCACCCCGACCGCCTCATAGGCATGGATAAAGTGGTCGCGTGTGCTCATGAGACCCAAGTGCTTGCAGGGAGATTGCGGTGCCCAGCGAAACAGGACGAGTTCTGCCGGTTTGGGAGCTTGCAATGGACCCTGTACTTGATGAAGGTAACGGTGCGCTGCATTTAGAAGCTGGTCTTCGCCATTCAGCTCTGCCCATTCGGGGGCATAATCAACGGGAACCTGAGGCTCATTGTTATGGAGAAGACGGAAGAGGCCGCGAATGAGCCCAAGACAATCGCAGCCGGCCCCCTTGCGTGAGGCTTGATGTTGATAGGGCGTTCCAATCCAGTCGCGCGCTTCGGTGATAATATCTTGCCGGGTGTAAACCATGCTCACCCCACCAGCTTTTCGCCATTGTTGGCCGCAGATTGCGTGTCCGGTCCTGCAAGAATGAAATCATTGCCCGGCATATGCGGAAAGCCTTTGAAGTTGAGCGCGTTTTGAAACTTCTCCTGACAAGCACCCCAACTCTTATCGCAGCCCGTACTCAGCGTGGCTGCAAGCGGGTAGGTTAGCTCCAGCACCAAGGGTGACCACAACGATAACTTATGCGCGCCTTGCTCTATCGTGTGGCTGGCAATGCGAAGTGGGTGATTGGCATAGGGACCACTATGAAACGTGAGCGTGCCGAAGGACCACCACCCAGAGTTTTCGTCCCGCTCTCCTTCAACAACAAGACGCTTGGCTGCATCCAGCTCGGTGATGCTCAGTGTTTGCGTGTATGCCGCGTTGCTCAGGTCAATCCCACAGCTCACATCGCCAAGGTCTGCATGGCACTGATGGGAGAGTTGCCTGCCTTTGTTTTGAGAAAGGCGTGTTGCCAGCGAGCGAAACTCTGTTCGAAAGACATTGGCATCTCTCGTCACTTCTCCAAGGGAGCCACGCCTTAAAAGCTCACGCTCCTCGGGATTTTGCCAGTTCACCAAGAAGACCTGCACCTGGGCGTTGTCCCACAAACCCGCATTCAGGTCTTTCTCGCTTAAGCTTTCTGAGGAGAGGAAACCCAGTGTTTCTTCCTGCCCAGCCTGAAAGTCAGCCTGAACCGTTGCTTGCGTGGCATCCAACCCAAAGCCTGGTTCAAACGTAATTCCAAGAAACGTGATGGGATGGTCGTGGGTGGTAAACCCAAGAGTGCGACCTGCTGGAGAGGTAAGCTGCCAGCAATAGGCAACAGTTGTCCCTTCACCGTCCAGGTGTTCTTTTAATGCAGCATTTAACATGGTTGTGTATCCCGGTTATTCAGGGGGAACAGAGTCAGGCAAGCAACTCAACAAGGGGAATGGACGGCACCTGCCCTGCTTCAAAATGCAAGAGATTGATTTCCAGATGGTCGTTCTCAAAGCGCACGGGCGTATCAAATAGGAAACCTGCGGTGATCACGGCCTCATTGGCAGGCGTGTGCTCCTCGTGAAACTCAAGAATGCCGGTTGAAAGGTCTATTAAGACCTCGCTGCCAACTGTTTTAGCCTGCCCGTCAACTGCAACACTGACAGTTCCTTCAAGGGGTTTTGTGATCGTGCGTTGCCAGACGTGATCAAGAGTTCCGACAGATTTAACCAGTTGGAAGAGTTTGGTTGTGCCATCGCCTTTTGCCAAAACAACATCGGTTGGCGAGGGAGACTGAGAAAACTCACAGGATTTATGGTCCATAGGGTCCCTAAACCGAAATCCACAAATGCGCCCACCTACTTTTTCATAAAACGCCAGAACATTATGCAGATCAGCTGCACTTCGTAATCCGGTGCCCACATCAAAGTGCCGTCGCGTTCCCTTCCAGATTGCGTTCCGCTTCTCCGCACCATTCAGTAAGGTCGTGACATGACTACGTTTTTCCACCCTGACAGAAGCCCCTAGGGAAATTCCCAGGGGGAATGATTCATCAACAAAACATAGCGTCAATTGCCTCTCCTATTTGACTTGGCTCAAGGTTAGCCTCTCGCGAAGCATCTAAGAGGTTTGCCATGGGAAAATTGTTTGCATGTTTTATGCAGACCCGTTGTCCATGCTCCTCCCTCTTTGCAAAACAACGGTTTTTCCTAAAAAGTTTGCTGCCACCGTCCGGCAGCAAAATCGCGTCGGTCCTTGAGTCCCTCCTCTTCAATGCCGACGTCATAGCCCGCGTCGCCCCCGTCCGGTGGCGCGGGCCATTATCATCGCAATCTGTCCCTGAGATTTTTCAAAGCTGCGTACATCTTGTGTCGCAACATTAATTGTAACGCCCGGCTGCGCACTTCCTCCAGCCATCATGACACCCAGCTGTCCGTTGCTCCCACGCTGTAAAGGAAGAATTGCCTCTGCTCCGGCCTCCCCCATGAGGCCCAGTCCCGTTCCCCCTGCTGCAAACAAAGTTGGGCTGGACACCACTCCCCCTTTTGCAAAGGGTGTTACACCCGGCGCACTGCCGAGTGCTGTTGACAGGCCTGTACTTATCAAATTTTCAATCGGTTTCAGTGCGCTGCTGAGTGCGGAACTGGACATACTAAGGGCGACTTGCGACAAGATCGATTGCAGGTCTTTGCCCGATGTGACTGCATTTTGAAGCCCCTTACTCAACTCAGAGGAAAACTCTCTTGCAAGGGAGTTGACCTCTTGCATGATAGTCTCCAGCTCGCGGCCCTCATTTAGATCGAGGCTATCATTGTAATCATCTGTCATGAGTTTGCTTTCTTACCACGATCGGGAAATCTGGAGAGGAGGTCATCCAAGGTCTGGCGCGAGATATTGTGTGCGCTGTATTTGTGCGGCGGCTTTAAAGCCATTTCCAGCTCCTTCGCCGTTGCCTGCCAAAATGTGCGAGGCGACCACCCAAGTTCCCGGCAGGCTTTGTGCAAAAGATCGTGCCAGGGAAAGGGCTGTGTTATAGATCGCTCGCTTTTTGCGGGTGAGATGCGGCCTTTTTGAGTGGCGCTTGCGTGCTCGCTTGCTGGGGCGAAAAGGTTGCAACCAAAAGGTCTCCCACCACTTGGACCAGCGCAGCAATGCCGCCAACATGGGAAAACGCCGCAACCTCTTCATCTTCGATGAGCAGACCGCCACCGCGCAGACCTGCACCCAATACCTTAATAATATCGGTTGCACTCAATTGCCCCGATGAGAAGCGTTCGGTCAGATCCTGAAGCGTATTGCACGCCAGCGCTGTTTCTAATTCGGCAAGAGCGCCCAGTGTCAGCACCAAAATATGTTTTTGCCCTAAGAGCTCTGCCTCAATTTCACCGCGCTGCGCGTTCACGCCGCTGGTGTGGGTTTGTCTCGTCATCGTGTTGTCCTAGCTCAGCTGCGTGAATGTGAGTGCCCCGGCAGATTCCAGCGAAATCTCAAAGGTCACTTCGGACCGGTAGTCGCCCGAATACTCCAATGCGGACAGGTGAAATGGGCCTTCCAGCGTTCCAAATCCGGGTAAAATGATCTGCCAATTGCACAGCGCGCCAGCAAAGAAGGCCGCACGTACTTCCTCTGCTGAGGCTTTGTCTCTAAACAATCCGCTCCCGGACAAGGACGCATGACGCGTTGAGGCACCGGCTAACAGCTCTCGCCAGCGCCCCGTACTTTCAGCATCCGTGATATCAATCGGGTTGGCATTGAGTGCAAAGCGCCTGCTGCGCAATCCCGCCACGCTTACAAACGTTCCATCACCTGCCCTATCCAATTTCAGCAACAGGTCTTTTCCGGCCTGAGCGACCATCTGTTTTCCTTTCTGACGTTTAAAACGCATGTCAGTTATGAGAGCGCACTCTCGTGCAATGCTGGCGCTTATGGCTCAACAGACTGAAGGAGCACGGAGAACTTAACGCGCCCGTACCAGGTACGCCCGTCTGCCAGACGCCGACAACTGGTCTCAGTCAGTGTCAGACCCGCCACTTGCAGGCCACTTGGCGGCGTGATGCCAGCCTCCAGAACCTCATTAAGGAGAGACAGGGTCTCCAGTGTTTGCGAGCGGTCTGAGTGGCGGGAATAAATGCCAAGAGACCCATTGAGCCTGCCTCCTTCCTCCAGATGTCCAGTTAAAAGCTGGGTTGTGAGCGTTTCCAAAGTGGCATAGGGCAACTGCGCTCCGCGCGGGACGCCGTCAAAAACGCGCAGTGGGTCACCCAGATATGGTTTTAAAGAGCTCTTGGCGTGGATCGCCTGAAACAGAGCTTTCCTGAACTCAAGTTCCACCATCACCCTCCTCCTCCAGCTCACAAAGCACCTGCATCAATGGGGTTTGCGGCGCGGCGGGTACAACTGCCGTCACCCTGAGGCTTTGTCCGTCCAGCTCTACGCGCCACCCTTCTGCAATGTCGGTGCGGCGACGCATCAAGAGCGTAAGCAGATAGGAGCTGGCGAGCCTGCCGGCCACTGCCCCTTCTGTGCCTGTGGAGGATTGTACCTGCCCCCAGACCATGGCGACCTGCTGGTAGCTCTTAATCACAGAGCCATCAGTCTCGTTTGTCGTCTGGGGCCGCAGCAAAAGCAGCGGCTGGTTGAGTGTGCCTGCCGCTTTCATATTCTAAGCACCTTGTATGGTGAAAGAGCTGCTTCAAAACCATGAGGCATGAGCCCTGTGAGGCGCTGTTCCTCCAACATGGTTCGCCGTTCATACCAAAACCCGACAAGCATCAAGATCGCCGTTTGCAGGCCAGCTGGGACAGACGTTGCCGCCGCCCCATACCCTGCTTTGAAGTCAACCTCGATGCCGTTGAGGTCCCGCAGGGGGCCAATCGCCCCTGCCTTGAAACGCAGCCTTGCCGGGTTGCCCGCCAAGGCCACTTGGAACTGCGTTTGCGGGACCTGATATTGATTGCCATCCAGATCATAGGTGTAGATCTGGAGGACCTGTACAACAGGGGCCACGGGCAACCGGATCAGCCGATCCTGGGGCAACTCATCTAAAAGCAGCCGCCACTCCTGATGGATCAGAGCACGCCGTGTAAATGTCTCCACCTGTTCACGTGCTGCACGGATCAACCGCTCGATCAGATCGTCCTCATAAGTGTGAGAGACCCTTAACTGCACATGAGCCTGGGCGAGCGAAACCGGCTCCAGAGCCGGTGGCACTGTGAGTATAGCCGTCAAGGCGGCTCCTCCTCATCTTTGAAGGTTGTTGGGTTTGGCGAGGTTTAAGCGCTGAAGCTCAGCAGTTTATAGGCATCAAAATCCATGATGCCGCCGCCAACGCGTTTGGTGATGTAAAACAAGACATTGGGTTTGCTGGTGTATGGATCACGCAGCATTGAGATACCGACCCGGTCGACCACCATATAACCTCGGTGGAAGTCACCAAACGCAATGGCAAAGGGATCAGAGCCAGCCGTCATGTCGGGCATGTGCTCGGCTTCTGTAACCGGAAAGCCCATCAGGCTTGGCTCAGCGCCGGAAGCAGCAGGTGGTTGCCAGAGGTAGTTGCCCTGCCCGTCCTTCAGTTTGCGGATTGCCGACTGCGTTCTGCGATTGAACAAAAAACGAGCGTTGCGCCTAAATGGAGTTTTGACCCCGTAAATCAGCGAGATCAGCAGGTCACCGGGATTTTCCGAGGGGAATACACCGGCCGCGCCTGTTTTAATGTAGCCGATGGATAAGCCCGTATCATCCAGTGCGCCATGAGTGAGCCCTGATAACAGACCTTGCGGCTGACTGGTTCCATTTCCAGTGATGAAAGCAGCCGACTCCTTTTCTGCAAAAACCGTTTCCACTTCTTCGGCTAGAATTTCGCCGATATTGACCGCAGCATCATCCAGCAACGTCTGGGTCACCGCTGGCAGAGCGGCGAGTTCAAAGATCTTCACGTCCCGCAGTTCAAACTTCATGCCATTTGTGGGCGTGCTCCGCGCATCTGTTTCGCCTTCCCAGTCCGCATCCGGGTTTATGGTGACAACTGGGCGGCGATAGGATGCGCCGGAGATCTTGCGATTTGATGCAATGGAGCGGATAGGTGAGAGCGTGGTAATCCGGCGCAAAATATCAGTTTCCAGCAATTCTGGTACCAAATACCCGCCATCGGCTGCCGCCCCAGAGGACATTGCCTTTTGCTCCAGTCCTTTCAGTCGGGCTTCCTGACCATCGCGCATGTAGGTATCAAACGCCGATTTGTGTTCAACCTCAACACTTCGCCCACCCGGCGCTTCCTGCTTGGAGCGCGGCAACCGCTGCGATTTCAGCTGGATTTCATTCAGATGACGCATTTGCCCATCAATGATCTCATCAAGGCGCGCCAGCTTTTCGTCTAGCAAGACATCTGCGCTGGATTTTTGCTCCAGTTCGGCCAGTCGCGTGTCATTGGTTTGGGTGTACTGTGTATGGGCATTATGCAGCTGCTCAAGAGCCCCAGCAGCATCCGGGCTGCCCATGGGGGAGGCAAACTGTCCTGAGACCCTCCCAGAAATTGTTTGCTGAGCCGACTGACTTGCCGCCTCTCGTGCGAAGTCTTTGGTCTCCAAATTTGGAATACATGTGCTTTTCATAGGATTTTTTTCCTCACAAGACGCATAAAAAAACTGCGGTACCGAACAGACACCACAGGCAGGTCGTTTCAAATATTTGAGTGTTCAGGCAACCACGCTTAATCGCGCTGAGGGCAGCAACGGGAATGTGACCAGCGAGATCTCCCAGAGATCGACTGCAAGCACATTGCGCCCTCCGGTCTTGCCATCACGATGAGCACGGCGGGTTTTAAAGCCGATCGACAAGCCATCCAAAATGCCAGCCTGAACCAAAGCAATGGCCTGCCTTCCCTGAGCTATACCAGGATAGAGCAGTCCCTTAGCGAACAGGCCGATACTGTCCTCTTGTAAATGCAACCATTTACCGATCGGGTGGGAGGGGTCGTGTTGCCAGAGCATTTTTACATCGGATAGTTTTTGCATCCGCAACGTGTTGTCGAATGCACCTTTGCGCATGATGTCTCCGCCTTGATCGCTCAGCTCAAACCGGCTGGCATACCCTTCAATGGCGATGGGGTGATCTGTGTTCACGTTGATCGTCTCCGTTTGCGAGCTTTCAGTCTTTCTTGCTGGAATTTGCAGCCTCCCTTTTTGAAGCGCGCCGCTCCACCAAAACGCCAGCCAGCGCTTGCGCAAAATTTGCAAAGGTCTGAGCTGGGGCTGTGTTATTTCGGCCAGGCAGCATTTGTTCCCGCCCCTTCATGGACGGAAAAACTGCGTATTTATTTTGCTGAGTAGTATTCACGAGCACACCTAAATTATTTCGTTAATCTCAATATTGAACCAACGCTAATCTGACAGATCCATGCGCAAGATATGGTTGAGTTTTTCCAACTCGCACATGAACTCTTCGAAGCGTTTATTGAATTGGATGAGCTGTTTTAAGGCCCACAACAAGAGCGATGTGGACGTGCCCGCCCATGCGCCAAGTGCGACATGAGCAAGGTCCCCTCGCTCTGCCAGAACAGACAGCACTTCACTCATGCGTGGGGTCCACACCGTAACCAACTGCACTGCGCTTCTCATTTCGGGTGAGAAATTCCGCCGCTGTTATGCGCTCCCACAACGCTTTACGTTCCTGCGAAAGCGCTTCAACTGAGTCCAAATCGGGCTCTAAGGTGAGCTGCTCACCATATGCATGAGACAACCAACTGGAGAGCTCTGCAAGAACCCGCGCAGCAAGTGGCACAACCGTAAGGCGCCAGAAAGCACGGTTAGCCTCCTGGTAGTTGGCGTAGGTTAAATCACCTGGTATCCCGAGCAACATAGGGGGCACCCCGAAGGCCAGTGCTATCTCGCGCGCGGCTACATTCTTCAGCTCAATGAAGTCCATGTCTTTGGGTGACATGCCCATTTGCTTCCAGTCCAGCCCCCCTTCCAGAAGCATCGGGCGACCCGCATTTTGCGCACCTTGATAGGAGCTCTCCAGCTCTTCTTTCAAACGATGGAACTGGTCATCTGTCATATTCATGGCATCGCCTGCACCATAGACCAGCGCGCCGGTTGGACACGCGGCATTGTCGAGCAATGACTTGTTCCATTCACCAGCGGCGTTGTGAATATCAAGTGCAATTTGCGCCGCTTCAATGGGCGCAAAACCATAGTGATCATTGAGCGGGTTGAAGAGCTTGATGTGCAGCACTGGCTCCACTTTGTCGCCTTCAGCTCTTCGCAGTTCAACTTTGCGGCCTGCCACCTGGTACTCGTAGCCATCGACCCAACCGGCATCATCGACAAGCACTTTCATTCGATCTGGGCGCAGTGCATGAAGCTCTCGCGGGGTGCCATCCAATGAAACCACCTCCACATATGCATTGCCAGAAACCAGCAGATAGCCATAAAGCTCTTCCAAAAAAGAGCGTCTGGTTTGCATTGGCGCTGGCTGGCTGAGCAGATCCAGAAAGGGATGCGCAGCAACTTCGTGATCCCCAGACTTGAGTGAAAGAGAGACGTTTGCCGCGGCCTCTGAGATCAAACGTACGCACCTGTAAACGATCGCGTTTCTCAGATACCCTTGGTTTATGAGTGTTTCATAATTACGTGTGGTCCAGACAGCGCCTTCGCCAAACCGCATCAGCGCCACAGATTTTGCACGTGACGCCTTTTGCTCTTGGACCGGTGAAAAAATAGAGTCAAAAACCTTCCGTAACACCATGATATTAAATCGCTTTCCAGATATATCTAATGTATTTAATGAGGCAGCCGCATTCGCTAATCCATTCTTGTTTAAATGGATTATAAAAACTACGTATCATATTGAATTTAATTACTTATCTTAGACAGGATGCACTCGTGCGCAAAACACATCTTAAAGTAGTACATGAAGCGCTTTACAGGTTGCGCAGGCGCGGGTTCGCCTGTGGGCGGCGGGTCAGCTCAGTGATTGCCCAGACCAGTGCATCAAGACGGTCCGGTGATTTTCCATTACTCAAACCCTTGGGTCCGAAGTCGGCCATTTCATCTTCCAGTTCTGGAAACACACCGCAATGATGGACGCGACCTTGTTCATATAATAATGCGACGGGTTCGGACCTGCGGCGTTTGCTTCGTGTTGCATGGACGGACCTGACCGGTACACTTGCATCACAACTCTCGATAACCTCACGCACCATCTCCCCACCCTGATTGACCTCTGCAAGCAAACAGTCAGCTTCCAGTTCGTGATAAAGCTTGATCGCCTGATCCGCCCATCCCGAAGGGCGTAGACCTTGAGTTGTTCTGTCTCTTAAAACAAAGAGCTCTGCTTGGTGCGTAATACCCGCTGCAATGAGCCCGCATGAATCTGCATTCTTGCCAGAGGTCGCAGGTGGATCGACCGCCACAACAACGCGCTTTAATTCCGGCACCTGCCGCACTCGGCCAGCTTCAAACCACTTGCGTACGAACAATGCATCTTCACGGTCCTCAATAAGCTCTCCATCCAGCTCCTGACGCCCCAACCGTGTGCCACCATAACGCTCTGCCATTTGCTCCAAAAAGGCCTGTGCCAGAAACGCAGCATTTTCTCTTGTTCCCGCCTTCGTCAATACGGTCGCTTTGTCGTGAAGCAACATCTTAAGCAAGGGTGTAGATTTAGGTGTGGTTGTCATCAACTGCTGCGGCTGCGTTCCAAGACGCAAACCAAACTGAAGCATATCAAAGGTCTCAGTCGCATTGCTCCACTTTCCAATCTCATCGCACCAGGCTGCATCAAACTGCGGACCACGCAGCGCCTCTGGGTCTTCTGAGGAGAAGGCCCTTGCAACAGCACCGTTGGACCACTCCAATCGGCGGCGCGAAGGATTCCACTGTGGCTTGCTGTGTTCAGGGTGCGCTGCCAGCACACCGGAGATGCCTTCAATCATCACCTCGCGAACATCTGCATAGGTCTGACCTATCAGCGCAATATTCCCAGCCGAGGGACCAGACCACTGAGCGCCGGACACCTTCGCGCGCACCCACTCCGCACCTGCTCTGGTCTTTCCGCATCCGCGACCGCCCATAAGCAACCACGTGGCCCATACGCCAGTGGGTGGGCGTTGATGGGGGTGAGAGAATGCATCCCAATCATATTGAAGATAGCTCAATTCATCTACTGAAAGAGAGGCGACAAACTCATGAATTTTTCCCTGCCTCACACAGGCTTTCAATGCGCTGCGAAAGCTGTTGTCGCATCTGTTCATCATCCACCTCTTTAGCTGTGTCTATGCCATGCGTTTCTTGCAGGTCGATAAGCATATCAAGCGTCTTGGCAAGACTGGTGAGTGCCTTGGCCGTGGCATCCATCTCCCCGGCTCCCACTTCGCCGGCACCGCTCAGCTTTTTTAGCTTTGCCTCTAAAGCGCCCACTTGTTTTTCAAAGGCAGCGTAAAGACGAGCGATCAAGCGCTTGCGTTCATCTGGCTGAGATCTGGCCAGCTCGTGGGCAAGTTGCCACTTTCGCAGCCAGCCCTCCCGCTTTATCTTTGTGCTGATCGTACTTTCTGGCAGTCCAGTCTGGCGTGCGATATCTGCAATGGAAATTGCCTCTTCCTCCACCATGCGCTGCACAACCGCCCAAACCTCAACAGGGACCCGAATTCGCCGGGCCAGTTCATCTGCACTTTGAGGCTCCTGCTCTTTTACCATGGCACCGCCTTTCATCATTCAGGCATAAAAAAAGCCGCCCGTCGAAACAAAGGCAGCTGAAAAGACATGTAATGTATGTGCGATAAGAATGTATCGGCCCAATGTGTTGAGCACCGTTACACTTTCTCTATCATGCCAAAACCCTATCAAAACAGCGCAACACTGTCAAGATTATATTCCTAGCTTTGACCGCCCAATGGAGCATGGACACTTGTCCCCATACCGCATTAGGATTGTGTCAGGTTTAGTAATTGATAAAGAAAGCTGTAAGACTTTGATGCGACACTAAAAAAGCGCAGGGCAATGTGCGCTGCGCTGACTTTATCGCTCTTTAGAATTTCACGTTATTCCCGCTTCTCTCTGTGGAGAAGCAGTTTTAAATAAACATTTTTTGCAAGGTCAGTCTGTGGGGTTTTCGTCATCGAGCCAGTCGACAAGATGATTTTCGAAGTCTTCCGGCTCCATACCATCTTCACTGATGGTTTTGTCTTTCACAGAGATTCCGGCGTCATGAACGCTTTGCGGATCTTTTGAGACAAGCGGGTGCCACCAGTACAGATCCTTGCCCTCACGGATAAGACGATACGCACATGTTGGCGGTAACCATTTCAAAGTTCTTACTGTTTCTGGCGAAAGCTGTACGCAATCAGGCACAGTTTCAAAGCGTTGTTCATAGTTTTTGCACCTACATGTGGTTCCATCCAGCAGTGTGCATGCAACGTTTGTCCAGTAGATCGCGCCTGTGTCCCAGTCTTCGAGCTTGTTCAAACAGCAGCGCCCACAACCATCGCAGAGACTTTCCCATTCTTCATGGGTCATCTCGTCAAGGGTTTTGGTTTGCCAGAAAGGGCGGTGACTCTCAGAGTTTACGGATACCATTTATATCATTCTCATTGCAAAATTCCGAAAGGAATGTCGCGAGGATCTCGCTTTAGTTGGTTCTTCTGTTTGGTTCATTGTCCCCCTTGCGTACTCAGGGGTGTGACCGGCACTACGGGTAGTCAGTTTGGAAGAGAACTCTGATAACAGCGAAAAGCAGAATGTCACTGAAAATTCTGCGAAAAACGTGAAAAAAAAGGGTAAGGATCGCTCTTTTACCCGTCAGGATCTGTCTCAGCGCATGCTTGCAACTGATGCATGGCTGGATTCTGCGCTTTTTTATATCTCCCAATATCTCGGTGTATTCTTTCGCGAGTACTCCGCTTTCATGCGCCATTTCGCGCTGCGCGGCCCTTCCAAGCTGATTGCCGGGCTCGCTTCAGAAGGCTTGACCTATTGTGCATTCGGCTTTTTGATCCTTCTGGCATTTGCACAGCCCGCGTTCAAAGCCTCTGACCGCTCTGACTGGAGGACGACTTCCGACTTTTCTGTGAACTTTTTTGATCGATTCGGAAACCCTATCGGCAAACGCGGAATATTGCTGAACGATAAAATTCCGCTCGATGAGATTCCTGATCATTTGATCCAGGCAACATTGGCAACAGAGGACAGACGGTTTTTCTATCACCTTGGAATCGACGTGGTCGGCACCTTCCGTGCGATGGTTGCCAACGTGAAAGCCCGCTCAGTGGTGCAAGGTGGCTCCTCAATTACACAGCAGCTGGCAAAAAACCTGTTCCTTTCAAACGAACGCACATTGCAACGCAAAATCAAAGAGGCCTACCTCGCCATCTGGCTTGAGATGAACCTCACAAAGCGAGAAATCCTCAAACTTTATCTCGACCGCGCCTACATGGGAGCGGGAACATTTGGTGTGGCAGCAGCCGCTGAGTATTATTTCGGGAAAGACGTTCGTGAGATTTCCCTAGCAGAAGCTGCAATGCTGGCAGGGCTTTACAAGGCCCCTTCTAAGTACGCTCCACACAGAAACCTCCCTTCTGCACGCGCCAGAGCCAACGAGGTGCTGACGAATATCGTTCAGGCTGGCTTCATGACAGAGGGTCAGGTTATCGGCGCACGGCGCAATCCTGCTTCTCCTATCGACCGGACAAAAAGCCAGGCACCGGACCATTTCCTTGACTGGGCGTTTGAAGAGGTGAAAGACCTTGCCGCTCAACACCCTAAGTTCAGCAAGGATCGGGTTATTTCCGTTCGCACCACTCTTGACCCAGGCTTCCAAAAGGAAGCTGCAAGTCAGGTAGAAAGTACTTTGCGCCAATACGGCGACCGCTACGGCGTCAAAGAAGCCGCGATAGCAGTTATCACCATTGATGGTGCTGTGCGTAGCATGATTGGTGGACGCGATTATGATGAAAGCCAGTTCAACCGAGCAACAGATGCGCTCAGGCAACCCGGCTCGTCTTTTAAGCCATTTGTGTACATAACAGCCTTTATGAATGGCTATGAATTGGAGAGCGTTGTTCCTGACCGTCCAATCAATATCGGAGGTTGGAGCCCACGTAATTATGGCCGCGGATATGCAGGACCAGTAACGCTAAGAACAGCCCTAACCAAGTCGATTAACACCATTCCCGTACGGCTGGCCCAAGCAATTGGACGTGATAAGATCGCGACCACCGCTTACATGATGGGCATCAACAGTGAGCTGAAAATCACGCGCGCGATGCCACTTGGTGTCGCTGAGGTGACCGTATTGGACATGGTGAGCTCTTATGCCTCATTTGGTGCCGGGGGGAAGAAAGTTGACCCCTATGCGATCCTGGAGCTGCGTAATTCCAAAGGCGAGCTGCTTTATAGCCACGACCGCGATGCGGGCCCGCCCTTAAGGATCCTGCCATTTGACAAGGTCTCGATGATGAACGAAGTGCTTGTGAACGTGGTGGAGCGCGGCACAGGACGACGCGCACGGCTTGAGGGAGTAACTGCGGCTGGCAAGACCGGCACCACGCAAGCCTATCGTGATGCCTGGTTTGTTGGTTACACGGGCAACCTTGCAGCTGCCGTTTGGTTTGGCAACGACGACTTTTCCTCTACACGCAGAATGACCGGCGGCAGCCTGCCTGCAATGACGTGGGGTAATTTCATGAAGTACGCGCATCAGGGATTGGAATTGAAAGCTATGCCCGGTGTTGATGCACCTGAAGGCAAGGATGTAATCGCTGCAAACGGCCTGAGCGACCTCGAAATTACCGGCCCGCCTGAGCTGCTCAACAGGACCTCACAGCAGGTGCTGGAGGCACTTGGCGAACGGTTACGGACCCTTCCATTCAATAATATTTCTAAGTCAAACGTTCAGGCTCATCTGGGTTCTGGCGCAAAGGCGGACGTGACTTATACCCAATGACACAAGCCCATAACATGCCTTTGGTGGCGGTTCCAGAACCAGAAACGAACCAGGTTTTTGACAGAGAAACATCCTGGCAAAAGCCGTGGCCACACATTTCTCCGCTGCTTTTTAAAGCGCCGTTCTTTTCGTTTGGCCCATTCTTATTCTCCATCGCCATTGCTCTGATTGTGGGCATAGGCAGTGCATACATGTCACTTAACCGAGGCTCTCCCTTTAGCGCGCTTGAAAGCGGGGTTTGGGTTACCCACCCTCATGCAGGCACAGTGGACAGCGACCCATACAGTACTGCAATTTTTGCACGAACGGGGCGCGTTCCTCTTGGCAGCGGCGAAGGGATTGCATTTTATGCCGCCTTTGACGACAGCGGACGTGCGCTAGACCCGCAATGCAACTACAGAATTTCTGGAAAGGTGCCAGCAACACGTTTGTGGACGCTCACGGCTTTAAACAATGCCCTTGAGTTGTTGGCCACAGATGCAGGACGCGCCTCGTTACATAGCCACGGCATTTTGCTGGACGACAAAGGCAGGTTCGCCATTCAGGTTTCGCCCCATGCCCGCCCTGGCAACTGGCTGCCTACCGGCGGGGATAACGGCCTCGTCCTGTCCATGCGGCTCTACGATATCCCCTATACGACCGGCGCGGGCACGAGCGCTCCTGTCATGCCTGCTGTTGAACAGGTGAGCTGCAAATGAACGAAGTCATCAAGATACTACAAAACCTTTATATCTCCCCACGCTGGATTCTTTGGGGAGCTGGCGGTTTGCTCATTGCAGGCATCATTCACATTGTTATTGTTCTAAGCGTCCCATCCTACGTCCCTCACTCCCCTTTTGAGCGTGTTGGAGGCTTTGGTGCCGACCGAAGCTTTCAGCTGCTACCGCCTATTCTCCCGCGCAGTGAACCTTTGCCTGATCTAGACCCATCTATGCGCCATGCGATCTGTCGTTATTCCCTCGAAAACGGTCCGCTCATCATAAGCGCCTTTGCACCATCTCCGTTTTGGTCACTCGGGCTGTTTAATGAAAAGGGACAGGTTACCTATAGCCTGAACGACAAAACCTCAGAGGGCAAAGCGGTTCGCATGCTGGTTCTAACACCACAGCAGCTGTCAATTTTGCGCGAGAATCCACCTGAAGAGTTGGAAGAGATGATTGTCGTAGAAACCAATGCCCTCAAAGGCTTCGCTCTCTTTAGAGTGTTTGTGCCTTCAAATGCATATCTTCCGCAGGTTTCTGAGGCATTGCGGTCCGCAACCTGTTCTGATCTGCCAAGGGTTTAGAGTGGGCACCTGTCACTTTTGAGGAACAGGCTCTTCAAAGCCCCATCCAGTAAAGATACGCGATCGTGTGGTCGCAATCTCGACTGGCCGCTGTACACTCTCAAAGCATTTTGATGGCAAGTCTTCATAGGTACGGCGGAGCAGCTCATATGCTTTGCTCGCATCCCAGATTTTTTCTGCAGACGGCGTTTCAACTTCCAGCGCATTGATCGCAATTTGATAGGCTTGGAGGCGATGTCCTGTTGCACTCAAGACCCAGTCTAAGAAGGCTTTATTCTCCTTAACCCGCGCCTTTACTCCCATCGAAAACTGCGGATCCACATCAACCTGACGGTTTAAGGCACCTAAGCGTTCATGGTCGCTTACAAGAACCTGACGGGCAATTTTACAAAATGGCAGCAGAAGTTTTTGATCACTCTTCATATCATGAATAACGCGCGCATAGCGCGTCTCGCTAGAGCGATATTTGTCGGAGCGAAGGAAAACGTAATAGCTGCTAATATCGATCGCAGCATAAGGATCTTTCAGGAAGCCCTGTCGCTGTAACTGAGCCTTATTTGCACCAATCCAGTCCTCCGAGGCTGGCGGAACAACGAGCGCCCACCCACGTCCTCTGAGTTCTTTTTCCTGATCTGTTTGATTGAGGTTGGATACATCCTGCTTTTGCGAATAGCGGTAAAGAATGCCCATATCTTGCGCTATGCGGTCATGCAGGATATTTGGCTTTACTCTCCCGAAGTCTCCTGTCGGCCTAGAGCAAGCACCCAGCATAAGAGTAATCGAACAGACAACCAACACAGAAGCGGCGAATGAACAACTCGGCTTGAATTGCTGACCTGCGCAAGGTGCACCGCGAATTTTCTCAAAACAGGTTGAACCTGCCCTTTTCAATTCTGTCTGCTCTCGCTTGCCCATTTCTCACAATCCCGCTGCTCACAGCTATGTGAAATACAGGCAAAAAACGTAGGATGCTAGTCCCTCTCGTATTCCGAGTGATCTTCTACCACACGAATAATACCAATCCGATTGCAACAAGCTGCATCCGTCGGCATTTTATGGACCCCTGGGAAAAGATGTATTTGAGCAGATGAAGCACGTTTGGAATAGGCACGCCTTAATTGCACAGGCTGTCTGCGGGACCTTTCAGTAACAAGATCATGAAGCGTACCCATTGTCTATCCTCTGGCACATTTGCAGTTTGCTGCTCAATAATTCCTTTTAGTAGTTAAGCGGAGTTTCAGTTAATGACATGTAAAGCAATTCCCTTTAAATTTAGGTAGTAATTCTGCTCTATGGTATAAAAGTCGTCCGTATTTATGGCGATATTGATAGCATCTCTGAGTCATCGGTTTATATATACAGGTGCCTACACACATGGACGACAGATCTCATTTTTTGGTTGCAGCAACGGAGGCATTCGCACAATCGGGGCACTCCTACGCACGTACTCGCATGTATGGAGAGTTAGCCTTGCAGCACCTTTCATCTGTCTGCGTCGCTAGTCGCATGAAAGTAGCGCACCTCTTATGCCCGCTCACTCATGCGCCACGAACCGTTATGAAAGCACTTGCAAAAGACCATGACCAGACGATTGCAAAGTACGTAAAACAGCATTCGAGAACTGAGTTCGGCTCTATCAACGCCGTTAGGGTTGCTGAGAAAGCGCCCGAGGATCTGATCAGGAGTTTTTTGGAAAGTACTCCAATTTCATCGTTTTCTGTACTTCGCCAAATGCAGGCCTTCCACTTATGTATGGAACGATCCCTTCCTCAATTGTCTCCTAAGGAATGTCAGGATCTCACCGTCAATGCCCTGAAATACGGACACCTAAGCATGGTAAGCGAGCTTGCCAATGCCAGCGGCCTAACAATTGAGCAAGTCCATCAGTGCTTCACACACTCATCGCCTGATGGGTTTATTGTCATACTTGTTGGGCTTGGCTTTAAATCCCGGTTATTAGATCAATTGCTTGTCCGGTTTTGGGGAACACTTCTCAATATAAATCAAATGAGAGACCTGCAAAAAGCTGCCGCAAGCGTCAGTCCTCAAGTGGCGCAGGATCTCATCGTGAGCTGGACGAAAATAACCCCTGTTTCCCGCTATCACGCGATTATTGAAGCAAGTAAAACTTGCGTACATGAACTTAAAGCTCAGAGCGCACCACATTTAAGAGAAGCGACTGCCACTCAACACTTAGCTAGCTTAAAAGCCTGAAAACAGATCGTTGGGGCCTGGTTCTTTGGGAAGCGAGAGAAAACATCGCGCCTCTTTGTCTTCGATCTCAACAACCCAAAAGTCAGGGTCCATCCGCTCTTCACGTTGGATCTTGGCTTCGATGTCCTCTCTTGTTGCTTTTTCCAACAGACATTCAAATTCACGGTCCTGCGGCTTCTCCTGATCAAAGAACGATTGAGGTGCAGGACCATAAAAATCAAAGGTCGTGTCCAAACGATCAACGATGATGAAGATAGCGCCAGCCTCTTGCGCGCCTTTGCGACGCACACCAGCGAAAGCACCTTCAGCAAAGCAGCGGCGTGTGTAGGCAGCGACCCAGAATTCAGATGTTACCCGCATCAGTTTCTTTCTTTTAATTCCGACATAGCTGAGTGATCAAATACGCGTGCCGCTGACACCTGCCAGCTTGGAGATCAGAGCTTCACTCATTTTACCGTCTACTGGGAGCGCATTATCTCGTTGAAATGCTCTAATTGCCAGCGCGGTTTCGTCTCCAGGAATCCCATCAATCGTAAGCGGTCCGTATCCCAAGCTCGCTAATGTCTGCTGCATTCGCTTGATACGTTCCGTTAATTCATTTGTTTGCTCGATAGGTTGCACGAGGTGAGAGCCACCTTGAGTTAACGCCGCGATTTCTTCTGGGCTTGCCCGCGGGATTGGGATCTCGTTACCTGAATCTCTGTCTGTATTACTGCTTGGTGAAGCTGGAGCAGCGCTAAAGTCCATCGTCAAAAGCGCAAGCAAAGCCTCAGTCACCAGCCCGGTTTCCACCATCGCCTTTTTACGTTGATAGGCTCGAACAGCTCGTTCGGTCGCCGGACCAAATTGACCATCCAAACTTCCCGGATAAATACCTAAGCGCCGTAATTCTCTTTGCACCTCAGCTACCAGTTCTTGACGCTGCAAGCGCTGAGTTGCCTTGACGAGTGCTGAGCTATCCAACTGAGTGTGCGAGGCACGCGTTACAATCATTGGCGAAGGGTGCTTCGTCTCCTGCAGGAAAGCCGCGTTGACTGCGATCAGAGACCCCATTCCTACAAATGCCAATATAACCAGTGTGGATCGCTTTCCGACACGAGCTGGCTTTTTGGAGGCCGCCTCCGCGACAGCCGCGTGATCAACTTCATCCTCGTAAAACACGCCATCATCGTCGTAGTGCACATGCATATGGTATTCGCCATCAGGCTGAGGCCCCCCAAACTTTTGGGTGCTTTCACCTTTTCTTGCATTGTTGCTGTTTGGCTTCCGCCCCACCATCAAGCACTACCCCTTACGACGCTTGCACGTATCTATCTATTTGCCAGTCATTAACAATTCTAACTGGTGTCTTGCTGAGGAGTTAGAGATACCGTTCTCCTCTTATCAAGTCCACTTGCAATAGGCAGCTACGCACCAAGAACCACCAAAAAACTGCATTAGTCCATTCTAGCTTCCAACTTTCCAACGCTTCTGCTTTTAGCAGTTTATGTTTAAAAATTCTCTTATCTGCCATTAAGTTTAAAACCACGAAGGTCACTAGACCAACCACTCTGGAAAACACTCGCGTCGGAAGAGAGCATGCTTTACTCACTGTTAATTATAACCAAGTTTCTCCATAGCTCTTTGAATGGCCAAATCGCTCAACAATTCAGAGACTTCCTTATTTAGATAAAATTTGATTCAATTTTAGTGAGAACAATATATGGTATATTTGACCCTAAAGCCTATAGTTTCAATAAGTTAAGCGGTTACACAAAATCACCAGCCAGTTCACTGTCTTTGAAACCAACGGGCAAAACCAATGTACTTCTTGCTTAGAACCACATTTTGGGTCGGGCTTATTCTCCTTCTGCTGCCAATTGGGACTGGAAGCGACGACGATACGCCCACGATTGGTGTTGTTCAGGTTTATCTGGCAGCGCAGTCCACTATTCGGGACCTGAGCGGATTTTGTGGCCGCAATCCAAATGCCTGCGAGATGGGTGGCTCAATTATTAAGCTGGTTGGCCTGAAAGCGAAGGAAGCTGCAAGGTTGACCTATACCTATTTGAACGATGGTGAGAACGATGAGGCTCAACCCACTCAAATTGCATCTTACCCTTCGGCGCAAGACACACTTGAAACCATTCCATTTGATGAGGTTGCGTCTGGTCAGATCCTCCCTCGCTTAGATAATGCAGCCGAGGATCTAGTTTACTCCGGAGCACTGACTTCGACTGATCGCCAAATTCCTTGGCAGCTTAGCCAGGGCCAACAAGACTCTCCGCGTACTGCTGAGGATCGCGTAACACAGAACCTTTTTGACGAGACACAGCCAACCTACGCAACACCCTTTGCACGTGTTCCTGTGCCGCGGCCCAATCCGCTTTATCTTGGCGGAAATTGAAACCAACACATTTTTCGTTTGCATTTATTTAGCCTGTACTTCTGCAAGGAGTGTGGGCTGTTTTATAAATTGGACCCATTCGTATTGCTCCAGAAGAGCAAGCGCGATAGAAACGCATTCAAAATCCTGAGTGAAAGATTAGTATTATGACCACTGCGATCGCCGAGATTCTAGAAGGCTTTGAATTTCTCGAAGACTGGGAAGACCGCTATCGCTATGTCATTGAGCTGGGAAGAGAGCTAGAACCACTGAACGATGATGAACGTATTGAAGAAAACCGCGTTCATGGTTGTGTTTCTCAGGTCTGGCTTTCTAAAGTAATTCAAAATAATACGGAAAAAGGCCCGATCCTCTTTTATAAGGGTGACAGCGATGCACACATCGTGCGCGGCCTTGTTGCTATCGTTCTTGCGCAATACTCCGGCGTCCCTGCCAAAGAGATCCTTGAGACCGATATTGAGAGTATTTTCAGCAAAATCGGACTCAAAGAACACCTTACACCACAGCGCTCAAATGGCTTAAGCTCTATGGTTCAACGCATTAAGAACGATGCGTCTGCGGCGCTGTCTTAGAGGTCTCAGCTTGCCAGCTCGTTATCTCTGAGTTTGCTGGCCCCACCGCATATGAACGCGGGGACACATAGTGATCGGCTAACCGATCCAGCCCCAATCCCAGCACGATCTTTGCGGTTCTTTGGGGCCATTGCCGCTCGCCTTCCACCTCTTTCAAAGATTTTAGAAAACAGCAAACATCAAGCAGTGTTCCAGAAAGCTCAGGCCCAACTGCAGACAGTGCATTTTGAAGCCGTTGCCTGGCATCATAAACACTGTCCGTTACGCCATCGATTTTCGAAGTAGATTGGACGCTTTGCTCGCTGCGCCAATTTGACTTCACGGTTCCCCAAAGTTGGGCGTAGGTAAAATCCTCCCTCAGGCGCTCTCCCGCTTCAAATTGACTTTTGGAGATATAAGCCTCCCCAGACTTGTCTTTTCTCCTCCTTAGCCAAGCAAGTGGTCCTTCTGCGGAGGTTCCAAACGCCTCAGGCCGATCGTGTATTCTTGGTATTTCGTGGGAGCCATCACTCAGCTTTTGCTTAAGCCATACCTTCCCCTGGGATGTAAGTGCGTAACCTGACTTACTGTGTTTGATAAGAGAGCGTGAGAGCGCATAGGTTAAAGTAGACTTATTGTTGGAAGTCGCCACTAGGTTTCGATTTCTGCCTGCAAGCTTCCTGCAAAGTGAGATCAGGTCAATTTCAGAGATTCCGCCTTTATGCTGAAAATGCATCAGCCTGCCCTCCTGCTGTTAAAGGACAACACATGCGGGCGCTGGTCAGTGACGCAGATAATTGGCCTTCAATTTCTGAAAGGACAGCATCGAACTCAGGATCCTCTCTCAGATCTTCCACAACCTTGCAGGCGTGAGCAGCTGTTGTCCGGTCACGGCCGAAAACGGCAGCTGACTGCGATAAGGTGAGCCCCATGCAGACGTGCAGAATATACATAGAGACTTGTCGCGCACGCGCTACATTTGCAAAACCACGTGAGGCAGAGTGAAGGTCTTCTGGCTTTAACCCAAATGCAAGTGCAACACGGCCCGTGGCCATCCAATCCACCGCAGACAATGGCCTGTGCAGCTGTGAGGGATGACCTGAAGAACCCAAATGCGGATCGCCACACATTTCATTCATCCTCCCCTCGGATAATCTTGGCATTAAATTACTCCAATGAACTGATCGGTTTTCGTCGTAGAACAACTGATTGTTGCCCTTGCGATCCGGGTGGGGGATAAGATTGAAAGGCAGCGCCGACAAAGCATAAATTCTTCTAAACAAAGGGTTCTATTTTAGAGTTTTGAGACCATGTTTATGTGCGCCTTGCAGTACTGAGAAGGCGGCTTCACTTACATTTTCCAGCTTACTTTTGAACTTCATATTGAATTGCAAGACGCTTCGCTCGGCTGGCTTGTTCACACAACCGATTAGCATTTATTGGAGCGTACTTGCTACAGGTACTACGTTTTGAAGCTCCAGCGCTCTACCTTCCGTAAACACTGCGGTGGCCAGGCTACCAAGAGCCCACTGCGCTTAAAGCTCTGATGAATAGAGCCTGATTGACACTGGCACCTGGGAGCCTTCCAAGGATCGTACTCGTCGATGCTCAGAGTGTTTCTTTAACTGATAAGTGCGCAGGAGTTTAGAAACCTAGGAGCAGCAACCAAGTTTAGACTACAGTTTCAGTTCGGATATGATTTATTGGAAAAAGGCTGGATGCTTTGCAGCTCAGCTGAGGAGAGAAATCTCTGTATATCTAGCAAGTGTTGTAAGCTGGAGTATTACGGGCTTTGATATACGCGGGTAAGTGGCTTCAACTTCTATTGCACGTGATTATTGATCAGTAAATTTGAGCGTGTGCAGTGTAAGACGACAACGCATACATTTACACAGGAACATTTGCATCTTTCGAGCGCACCGTAGTGGCCGACAAAACAAACTTATGTAACCGCATAAAAAAATCACCAGGATGGCCTGCACTCACATTCATGCAAACTCTCAACCCCGCTCGAATTGAGAGACTTTGAATGGACTCACAGGAAAGTAATTCCTTAGGGGAATTCATCGATACATTGGGAAAAAGTTTTCATGGAATGGGGATAAAAAAAACCAGCCTCAAATGAGACTGGTTTTTCATAGGGTAAGTCCAGTAATTACTTACCGCGTTTCCGCTGCTGGCCAAGACCCATTTTCTTAGCAAGCTCAGAACGAGCAGCCGCATAATGCGGAGCAACCATTGGGTAGTCTGACGGCAGCCCCCACTTCTCACGATATTCTTCAGGGGTCATATCGTAATGCGTCCGCAAATGACGCTTCAAGGACTTAAACTTCTTACCATCTTCAAGGCAGATGATGTAGTCATTCGTAACAGACTTCTTAACTGGTACCGCTGGCTTAAGTGGCTCTGGTTCCGGCTCGGACAGATCACCGCTTGTTTTCTGCAAAGCGACGTAAACGTCGTTGATCAGCACAGGCAAATCAGCGGAGGCCACAGTATTATTACCAACATAAGCTGACACGATATCAGCAGTTAGTTCCATCAAATTGTTATCTGCAGGGATCTCGCTCATCACAAACCTGTTTTCTTGTGGATCTACATTTCAATCGTGCGCTTGTTTTACCAGACCAATACTTAAATCCGAAGATCGAGTGTTTGATCCATACTTATCTTAGCTGAGAGTTATCTCGGCCAAGCTTCGACTCTAAACAAGCAAAAACCATAGGGGGCTTTTATAGAGACAGGACATAAGGATAACAAGTTAAATTCGACAGGCAAACGGAGATTTACTATGGTTTTTTGTGCATCGTAATTTAGAAGGACCTTACAGACTTCCTGCAATCTTGAGAAATCATAGAAATAAACTAGAATGACTGCTTGTTTTTATGTACAGGCACAAGAACGTGCCGGTACCATGTATTGTGCTATTGGGAGGGCGTTCCCTATCAAACTGAGTCTATAGTCGAGCGCCTTCCCAAAGGTCATTGTCGATAATTTTTCCTATACTTCCTGCGCGAAAAGCCAAGTAACATGGCTGCAAACGACATGTTATTGCTGCAAGTGATGTTCATCTGTCTTCTTGATGACACTCAGAGCATCCACCTCTGTCTCTTTGCATGGCTTATAGCCCACCACATATGCCGCTCTGGCGATAAGGTGAGCGGATACCGGAGCTGTCAACAAGATGAAGCACAGTGTCGCGACAGCGCGCATAAACTGATCCCATTCTTGTGAATACAAACCCAATGCAAGAACCATCAGGCCTGAGCCTAATGTTCCTGCTTTAGAAGCGGCGTGCATACGGGTATAGACGTCTGGGAGGCGATTAATGCCCAGCGCTGCCCCAGCTGCAAAAACTGCTCCGATAATGAGCATAATTCCGGTTAGGATGGAAACGATTGCTGTCATCATTCCGGCCCCTCCAAACTGTCAGATTTTTTAACTTCCTGCATAATGATAAAGTCCTTGGCCTGCCCTCGATTTAGAATAAAGCGAGCAAACGCCACTGTTGCTAGAAATCCGACAAGTCCAAGCGCCAGCGAGATATCAATATAGAGAGTATAGCTTGACCCTACGCCGACCGTGGCAATCAACCCGATCGCGACGACCACCAGCAGATCAAGACCAACGATCCGATCTGGCAACGTGGGCCCTTTGATAATGCGGTAAACAATCATCAAAAAAGTGAGTCCGAGTAGAAAGAGCGCTATGCTCACGCAGCCATACAGAAAGGAAGCTGCAAATTCTTCAAATTCGTTCATCGAAACGCCTCCATAATCTGACGCTCAAAGCCATTTTTGATGCCATCAACCGTCTCATCTGGGCTTGGCACATCAAGACAATGCACAAACAGAACTTTCCTGTCCTCCGAAACATCAACGGAAAGTGTTCCGGGCGTCAGGGTGACCATGTTTGCAAGCAAAGTGATTTCAAAGTCCTCTGTCACAGTAAGAGGCACTGCGATGATAGCGGGGCGAAGTTGGATCTTTGGCCTGATCACAATCATCAACACACGCCATGAGGAAACCACCAGTTCAAGGAAGAAGCTTGCAGCAAGAACCACAACCTTACCGCCCCTTTGCAAGTACTCTCGATAGGCAATCTGCTCACGGATCAAAAATAGGCTAATGCTTGCCAGAATAAACCCGAAGAACAAATTGAGCGGTGAGAATGAACCCGTAATCGCACCCCAAGCTGCTGCAAGCAGCAGGTTCATGAGAAAAACCATCTTATTCATTGGGTGCCTCCAAATACAGAAGCTATATAGGTTGATGGATCAAGCAGCGTTTTGGCTCCATAGTCAGACACAGACATCATACCTTCTGGAAATACACCGATCAGGACAATGAGCCCTGTCAACGCCACCAAGGGCAACCAGATCGTCAACGATATTTCCTTGGGCTCAGCGCTTCCAGCAATAGGAAGAGCCTGAATGCCATCTACCGTATGCTCGTTCCCTCCCCGCCAGAAAGCAAAGATCCATAAACGTCCAACAGCAAGAGTGGACAGCAAACCGGACACAAGCAGGCCTGCAACAACCCAACCACGACCGGCTTCAAGCGCTCCAGCGACAAGCAGCAGCTTTGCCCAGAAGCCGGAAAATGGAGGCAAGCCCGCAACGCCCAGCAAAAGAACAAGCCCAATAGCAGCCCCCATTGGGCTGCGTACATAGAGCCCTCCGATTTCTCGCAGGGAAAATGTACTACTGATTTGGAACATGAAAGCGACCAGAAGATAAAGCGCGGTCATGATTAGCACTGAATGCATCGCATAGAAGATTGCGCCAGAAATGGCCGCCTCATTGCCAACGGCAATACCTGCCAACATTGCGCCAATTCCAGCAATCACTAGGTATCCCATTAAACGGCGAATATCTGTTTGAGCCAACGCCCCCAAGGAACCCGTCAACATTGTCGCGATTGCAACCAATCCAATTAATGAGGACAGCCAGTCTCTACCCTCAGGCATCAGGAGAACCATGACTCTGAGCAACGCATACACGCCAACCTTTGACAGAAGCCCTGCAAAGATCGCAGCCACCACCAATCGCGGTGTGTGATACGAGGCAGGAAGCCAGAAGTTGACCGGAAAGGCCGCCGCTTTCATCGCAAAGGCAAGAAAGTACAGTGCTGCCAGACCAAGCACAGGCCCTGAACCATCAAGAGCCTGAACCTTGATGGCTATGTCTGCCATGTTCAATGTGCCGACCAGCCCATAGAGCAAACCTGTTGCGGCCAAGAACAGTGTCGTCGCGATCAGATTCAACACCGCGTACTTGACCGCACCGTCGATTTGCACTTTTTCGTTGCCCAGGATCTGCATACCGAAGGACGAGATCAACAATACTTCGAACCAAACGTAGAGGTTGAAGATATCGCCAGTCAGAAATGCTCCCGTCACACCGCACAAGAGCATCAATAGGAAAGGATAGAACCCATAGCGCCGCTCATTTGTTGCGATAGAGTCCATTGCAAACACTGCCACGCAGAGCGTTGCAATCGAAGCCATCAGGGCTAGCAGTGCGCCAAGAGGATCAGCAGTAAACGCGATCCCAAACGGCGGGGGCCAGCTGCCCATCACCATTGTCACAACGCCATTGGTGAGCACATGGTTCAACAAGGCGATGTTGGAAAAGACCACGAGCGATATAACTGCGATTGCGATCCAGGGTTGGGTTGCTGGTTTCTTACGAAAAATGATCGCAAGAGCACCACCTGTCATCGTGAGTAGGATTGGAGCAACCAAGAGCCAGTCTGCGAGAGGCACAGCCTCAGTCACCATCGCTGCTGTCATATCAATTGCAGGTTTCGTTGCAGCCATCTACTTAATACCCCAGCGGCGGTTCATAGTGTTCTTTCGGTTCTGCGACACGCATCTCCAGCAAATCATCCGTTCCCAATTCTTGATAGGCTCGGTACCCGAGGACCAAAAAGAACGCCAGGAAAGAGAAGGAGATCACGATTGCAGTCAGTACCAGGGCCTGAGGCAATGGATTAGCAGTCGCCTCTAAAGGGAGGTAATTGTTGACCGGGATAATTGGTGGCACATCGCGTGTGAGCCTGCCAGCTGTGAATATTAAAAGGTTCACCGCATTGCCCAGAATCGCAATACCAAGCAGGATTCTTACCAATTTACGTGAAAGCAGAAGATAGATGGACCCTGCGAAGAGGATCCCAACCAACATAGAGAAAAGCGTTTCCATTAATCTGCCCTTTCTTCCAGAGAAAGAGCGATCGACGAAATCGCCCCGACAACAACCAGATACACACCAATATCAAAAAACAATGGCGTTGAGAGATCGATCACAGTGCCTAAAAAGGGAACAGCCAGCCACTGACTTGTCATAGCGGACTGCCCAAGAAAAATGCTGGGCATCACTGACAGAACAGCAAGCAGCAAGCCCGATGCAGCAATCGACATTGGGTGATACTTCATGGCACGGCGCACTGCAGAAACGCCACAGGCAATACCATAGATTGCAAAGGCAGATACAGCGATCAAACCTCCGATGAACCCACCGCCCGGCTCATTATGGCCGCGCAGAAGTACGAAGACTGAGAACAAGAGCATCAACGCAGATAAGTACGGAGCGACCGTTCTGAATATAAGCGTATTCATTAGCGATTTTTCTCCGTATTTGAAGTTCCATTTGATTTAGGACGTACTCTTATGAGTGCAAGTACCGCCAGTCCGGTGACCATCACAACGGAGATTTCACCGATGGTATCAAAGCCACGGAAATCAACGAGAATAACGTTCACAATGTTACGTCCATGAGCGACGCTGCGGCTATATTGCGTGAAGAACTCAGAAAGTGTCGCATCAAACGGCAGCTGCACAACTGACATCAGCAACATGCTGATGCCCGCACCGCAAAGAACTGACAGACTGATATCAAAGACTTTGCCACGGAGAGAACGGGCGTCTGTTGGCTTCAGGTTCAATCGCGTCATTACCAAAGCCAAGATCACAACTGAAAGAGTTTCGACCATGAATTGGGTGAAGGACAGATCAGGTGCTCCAAAGAGCAGGTAGATCAAGGCAACAGCGAACCCCTGAATACCCAGTAACACAATGGCAGTTACCCGATAACGGGCAGTCAGCACGGCATAGACACCAATGACAACGATTGCTGTGATGAACCATTCATAAGCGTACAAACTGCCCAGACCTTCCAGAACCGGCCAGTTACCAGTGAGGATCATTGGTATGAACAACATCAGCGCAATCACCGAGAAGGTCGCACGCATATATGTCACCATACTGCCTGTCTGGATGGCTTGTGTCAGAGTAGTCCCAAACCGAATGATTAGATCAAGTGTCTGGTCAAACCCTTTGTCGGGCCCCCAACCGATCACACGCAATGCATCGGCGATCAATGCACGAAGTTTGTCCATATACATGAAGACCAAGATACCAAGGGCGAACGTTGTCATCGACAGATAGAGCGCTGGCGATAAGTACGTTGGGATCAGATGCATTTCTTCATCGAATGGAATACCGAGGACAGCGGAGGTCATCGGCGAAAGTAGTTGGTGCCCAACTGAAGCTACAAAGATGCCTGCTAGCAAACCAAGAACCGCGAGTGTGACCGCACCTGCAATGAGCAGAATAGAACCCTCATGAGCTTGCTTTGGCGTTTTCACCTTCGTTCCAAAGAACGGCTTCCACGCGACAGTTGCTGCCATGGCAAACATCATCGCATTACCAAGCACGGCGACAGCCGTCCATAACCCACCATTCACGATGTGCCACGTGCCGTCATAAAGAACTTCTTTTGCAACAAAGCCGATAAGCGGAAGTATGCCAGCCATTGAAAGCGCGGAAAGAACTGCTGCAATTGCCGTGATCGGCATAGCAAAGAAAAGCCCACCGACGCGGTTAAGATCTCGGGTGCCTGCTTCATGGTCTACAGTTCCGACCACCATAAACAGCGAGCCTTTGAAGAGCGAGTGCGCAAACAGGTAGGCAACTGCGCCCTGAATAGCGATCGGGTCTGATGTGCCCGTCAGCATCACGAGCAAGCCAAGTGAGGCGACAGTTGAGTAGGCTAGAACGAGTTTAAGATCGGTTTGGCGGAGACCAAGGATGGTGCCAACGAGAAGTGTCAGGCCGCCGAAAATCGGTAGAACCGTCATCCAAAGTTCTGTATCGCCAAGCACTGGGTGCATCCGCATGAGCAAGTATACACCGGCTTTGACCATGGTTGCGGAGTGCAGGTAAGCAGATACTGGCGTTGGGGCTTCCATCGCATTTGGAAGCCAGAAGTGGAACGGAAACTGAGCGGACTTTGTGAAGGCACCGAGCAAAACCAGGATGAAGATTGCGGTGTAATACGGACTTTCTCGCAGCACATCGCCTGAGTTGATCAGCTCGCTCATCTCAAAGCTACCGCCTGCAAAACCAGCCAGAAGCAAACCAGCCATCAATGCTAGCCCACCACCACCAGTGACGACGAGCGCTTGAATCGCGGAACGGCGAGAGGAGCGACGCAAGTGGTCAAACCCAATCAAAAGGAAGGACGTGATAGACGTCAACTCCCAATAGACAAACAAGGTAATGATGTTGTCGGCGACCACAACGCCGAGCATAGCGCCCATAAACAGGAAGAGAAACGACAGGAATTGCCCGAAGTTTTCGTGGTTTTTGAGATAACCGCCAGCATACAGTACGATAAGCGTACCAATGCCAGAAATTAGGAGTGCAAAAAGGACGGATAGACCATCAAGGTAAATCGAAAAATTTACGTTAAAGGTGGGAACCCACTCCAAACTTGCCTTAAATGTTTGCCCCTCTGCAATGCCAGGTACAAATGAAAGAAACTGCAAGAAAGCCAATGCAGGAATTACAGCTAAAATCCATGACGCATTGTGTTTCAGAGTCTTTGCCAAAATGGGGCTAAGCGCAGCAGCGACAAACGGGCTTAATAATGCCCAGAATGTTGCCTCGACACCGAATAAAGGCATATAGCACTCCGTGACTAATTTCGTGGTTGTATCGATAAGACCGAGTCGAATTTGCCAAGCACGCGCCCCCGATCACACCAAAGACATAATGTGCCCGCTTATGCGGGGCAAGATCATCACATTCTAGTTTTGTCAGGTTTTATTCAACTCTAACCCCACCTATATGTAAGCTGCCTTAAAGGCATCTGCTTTTGTTTATGTCTTTGTAAACTTAACATGGTCCTACCATTAAGTACGTTGAATAAGGATTTCTATCATGTTTAACAAAAAATCACCTAAGGACATGACTGAGGCTGAGTGGCGGGAGAAACTCCCTCCAGAGCAGTTTCGTATCCTAAGGGGTAAAGGCACAGAACGCGCCTTTACCGGTCCCTATTGGAATACGTTTGAAACAGGCACATATAGCTGTGCAGGATGTCAGTCTAAACTATTCAAATCAGACACTAAATTTGATGCGGGCTGTGGTTGGCCGAGTTTCTTTGAAGCCGTCTCACCAGACGCTGTAACTGAACACCGTGACACCACACTGGGTGTTGAACGGACTGAAATATGCTGCACAAATTGTGGAGGCCACCTTGGACACGTTTTCCCAGATGGACCGCCGCCAACAGGACTTCGCTACTGCATGAATGGTACTTCGATGACATTCCTGCCCGATGAGTAGTGTTCGTGACAACGAGCCTAAGTGATACCGCGATGTGAAAAAGCGACGTTTTGAAGCTGTGGAAGAAAACCTGAAACTACACTGAAACAATATTATCTGCTTCACTGCGAAGTTCATGTGAACGCATTAGTATTGCGCTGAAAGTCTCAGGTGACCCATTTGTCGCTTTAAAACATCGCACACTTTTAATGGTAAAGTTTGAAACTGGAACTGGCTTTACTCCAGTCGTTCCATAAAATGCAGATTTGATGATATTCAACTCTCAAAACCACACGTGCAAACCCAGTCAGGCCCTATGAAAAAACCAGTTCCACCACGCGCGGATATGCGCAACTTTGAAACAACTCATCACGGGATTACACGCAACGAGCCCTATGCGTGGCTGCGAGCTGACAACTGGCAGGACGTCATGCGCGATCCGGCTGTACTTGATCCTTCCATCCGTGAGTATTTGGAGGCGGAGAACGCCTACACTCAAGACGAGATGCAAGATACGTCCGGCCTGCAAAGCACTCTCTTTGATGAAATGAAGGGACGCATCAAAGAGGATGACAGCTCAGTACCGACCCCAGATGGCGATTATGCTTATGCAACAAAATTTGTTGAAGGTGGTCAGCACGCCAAGTTCGTTCGCAGTGACAGGGACGGAAGTAATGCAATTGTCCTCGTTGACGGTGACTTTGAAGCAGAAGGCAAAGCCTATTTCAGGTTTGGCGGCGCTTCTCATAGCGACGACCACCGCCTTCTTGCATGGGCTTTTGATGACAAGGGCTCTGAATATTATACGCTAAAAGTCCGGGATACATCCTCAGGCAAAGACCTGGAGGATACCATTCCTGATACAAGCGCTGGCGGCGTCTGGTCTAGGGATGGTAAATACCTCTTTTATGTTCAGGTGGATGCAAACCATCGCCCTTCCAAATTATTCCGCCATAAAATGGGCGAGCCCGTATCTGATGACGTTCTGGTTTACGAAGAGCAGGACACCAGCTTCTTCGTAAACCTAGGAAGAACACAATCAGGTCGTTTTATTTACATTGGCTCCGGAGATCATGAAACCAACGAGGTTTGGTTAATTCCTGCCGATGAACCGCTTGCAGAGCCCCGTCTTGTTGCCCAGCGTGAAACTAGTATCGAGTATTCAGTTGAAGACAATGGCGATCGTCTCCTGATCCTCACCAATGCTGATGGCGCTGAAGACTTCAAGATCGTAAGTGTGCCTTTGGTCGCACAACTGGCCATGCCGGGGCGCACCCATTGGGTGGATCTCATCGATCATCAGCCGGGACGACTAATCCTGTCGCACGATGTTTACAAGGACTACATGGTATGGCTGGAGCGGATTGATGGCCTACCACGCATCGTTGTACATAGGTTCATCGACGGTATTTCGCACGGCATTGAATTTGACGAAGAAGCTTACAGCCTCGGTCTTGCTAATGGTTTTGAGTACAACACAACAACCATTAGCTTCATATACTCGTCCATGACAACTCCGAGCGAAGTCTATGATTATGACTTTGCCACTCGAGACCGTGTGTTGCGCAAGCGCCAAGAGATCCCGTCTGGGCATGATGCTTCTGAGTACATTACACGCCGCCTAATGGCTCCCTCTCATGACGGAACTCTGGTGCCTGTTTCATTGCTCTACAAGCGCTCAACAGTTCTGGATGGCACCGCACCTTGTTTGCTTTACGGCTATGGCTCCTATGGGCACTCTATCCCGGCAAGCTTCTCCACCAATGCCTTGTCGCTGGTTGACCGTGGGTTTGTCTATGCAATCGCACATATCCGTGGTGGGAAAGACAAAGGGTACGCCTGGTACAAGAACGGTCGCCGTGAGTTCAAAAAGAACACATTCCACGACTTCATTGCTTCAGCAAAGTTTTTGGTACACGAGGGTTTCACCTCTCATGAGCGAATTGTTGCCCATGGTGGTTCAGCCGGCGGTATGCTGATGGGAGCCTGTGCTAATATGGCCCCAGAATCTTTTTCCGCTATGATTGCTGAAGTTCCCTTTGTCGATGTCCTGACGACAATGCTCGATGACAGCTTGCCGCTCACGCCCATTGAGTGGCCTGAGTGGGGCGATCCTATTCGTGACAAAGCTGCGTACCAGTACATTGCGTCTTACAGTCCGGTTGATAATGTGCAAGCCAAAGCCTACCCAGCTATTTTTGCACTCGGCGGTTTGACCGACCCGCGTGTGACCTATTGGGAGCCAGCCAAATGGGTTGCAACATTACGCGAGAAAAAGACCAATGATAGTCTTGTGATGCTGCGCACCAACATGGATGCGGGTCATGGAGGCGCTTCCGGGCGATTTGATCGCCTGAAAGAGGTCGCACTGGTTTATGCCTTCGCTTTAAAGCAAACAGGCAAAGCCTCTTAAAATATGGCAATAGAGAAAGGGCGCTTATGTTTAGGCGCCTTTTTTACTTCAAAACCCGCCTGCCCATTGGCAAAAAATAACTTTACGTATTTGCTAAGCACCGGTGCCAATCAGATATGTGTATCGGAAAAACAAGCGCGGTCATAATTTCAAAAGTTGGCACATAAAGCTATCGTTTTTAATCTATGTAGCTTTAATTTAACCTTATTTGCAGGTCTTGCAAGGCCGTTATAACTCCCCAAACTCTTTGTCTTTAAGCTTCTGGATAATCAAGACCAAAAGGAGGGGAAGTCTCATGCGCCGTTTTGCTTTTTGCATTGTGATTGCTGTCTTTCTTGCGACGACGGCGTCTGCTCAGGTCAACAACAAGCTCTATCCCTTTAACTACCTTTTGCCGAATGACCTACGTTCCGCACCACGCATTTACGGCTCTCAATATGATTGCCGAATACGTGTGAAAGAGGATGGTGCAGAAAATGTCTATCAGGCATTCGTCAGTGGGTACTTCAGCGATCCCAGCCGTAACATTTCGAGCGTTGCTTGCTTCAAAACACTAAAAATGTGCGAAGCCTACCTGAATTTCATGAGGGGGTACCTGCAGCTAACGCGCAGCGCCAGCTGCCAACACGGTTACTACAAAGGATTATTTGGCTCCTTTTAAAAAGAAACTCTGAAAGAAGAGGCTAATAAGGCCCGGAAACGTTGAGTACATGAAAACACTTGGACCCCTCGCCTGCATTGCGGCGACATCTCTTTTACTTGCAAGTTGCAGCCAGCCCCCCAGCACCAACTATCTGGAGCGACAACTCATTCCCCGAACCGGACCAATCATGCCACGCGTCAAAGGCACACAATTTGATTGTTCTATTGCCTCTGCTCAGCATGGAGCGGCAAACCTTTGGCAAGCGAATGTTGGTGGGCGCGTGTTGAGCGACAACCAACCTTATAATGTTTCAACTGAAGCGTGCTTTACCACGCAAAGCGATTGTGAAGCTTTTCTCTACCTCATGAATGGCGTGCTTGACCAAATCATTACCTCCCGCTGTCAGATGGGTTATGAAAAGAGCTTCTTCGACAAATTGTTTGGTTCCTAATTAGGTATGAGACCATAAAGCCGGAGAAGGCCTAGCAAGCGACACAAAAAAAGGCGGCTTAGAGCCGCCTTAATTTTTAAGTATGAGACCTAGCTTACACAGCTGCAGAATATAGCTCTTCAACGTGTTCCCAGTTGATCAGGTTATCAACGAATGCTTCCAGGTACTTTGGACGCGCGTTGCGGTAATCGATGTAGTAGGAGTGCTCCCATACATCACAACCCAGGATTGGTGTTGCACCGTGTACGATCGGGTTTTCACCGTTCGGCGTTTTCATCACAGCCAATTTGCCGTCTTTCACCGCAAGCCATGCCCAGCCGGAGCCGAATTGGGTCAAACCTGCATTAATGAACTCAGAGCGGAACTTGTCGAAGCCACCAAGGTCTTCATCAATTTTCTTGGCAAGAACGCCAGGAAGAGACGTACCGCCGCCATTCGGCTTCATCCACTTCCAGAAGTGAAGGTGATTGAGGTGCTGACCAGCATTGTTAAACAGGCCTGGGTTGGTGCCATAGCTTTCCTTGACAATCTCTTCAAGGCTCTTGCCTTCAAGACCTGAACCTTCGAGCAACTTGTTGCCGTTCGTTACATAAGCCATATGGTGTTTGTCATGGTGAAACTCGAGTGTTTCAGCAGACATATAAGGAGCCAAAGCATCGTATGCGTATGGCAGATCTTCAAGAGCAAAAGACATGGGATACCTCCACAGGAAAGGAATTTTTAGGAGCAACTCCGTTCGGCCTTGTGACCGAAAAGCGCTCCCCTCATAGTACAAATTAATGGTGTTTTTCCGTATGAGCAACGGGGGAAGAGCATAATTTACAAATATTTTTCTTGTTTTTTTTCGTTTTGAGCTTCTAAGTATAATGAAACAGAAGCCTTAAGGCGGCCTAACAGGCTGTTTCTTAAGGGGACTAAGGAATCAAACTGTGACAAACACCTCCACAGAACGGCGCAGATCAGCCACCACTCCTCCCCAAGCTAGAGAATCCTTACGTACAGCAGTTGGTGGTTGTCTTGCTATGGCAGCTGTTATGGGTATTGGACGATTTGTCTATACACCCGTTCTTCCCTTTATGTTGCAGGATGGCTCTCTCAATGAGGTGAACGCTGGAATCGTTGCGTCGTCAAACTACCTTGGTTACTTGGTTGGTGCCTTGCTGGCCGCACGAGCCCCGTTGCCCGGCGGTCCCTACAAAATTTTGATGATCGTTTTATTCTCCAGCTCATTGACCACGTTTGTCATGTCGCTCACACTCGGCGTCTACTGGTTCGTGGCTATTCGTTTTCTTGCAGGTTTAGCAAGTGCCTATGCCTTTGTGCTTGTTGCAAATATTGTAATGCAAAGACTGGCGGAATTGAGAAGCCTCCGATTGTTCCCGATACACTTTACCGGCGTCGGGATCGGCATTGCGGGCTCCTCGGTGATGATTGAGTGGCTCGGCACGCGTTTGGTTAGTTCAGCGGAACTTTGGCTCGCGAGTGGGATCCTTAGCTTGTTGCTTTCACTGTGTGTCCCCTTCCTCCTTCCACCAAAGAAGGAAGCGCCGCTAGAAACTAAGCAATCCGAACAAACAGCCTCGCCCTCTTCTGCCCCAAGCGCCTCTTTGAATAAAAGTGCAATTAGACTGATTTTTGCCTATGGCTGCTTCGGGTTTGGTTATGTCATCACCACTACATTCATTGGGGCCATGGCAAGCTTGACACCAGAATTAGCTCCAATGAAATCCCTGGGCTGGTTGCTGGTTGGTTTGGCTGTCATCCCTTCTGTCTTCCTTTGGGAAAACCTTGCTATCCGTATCGGTTATGGTCGTGCAATTGCTCTGGCCTGTACCATAGAGGCCATTGGCGTGGCGCTCAGCGTGCTAATGCCGACTATCACCGGATTATCCATTGCGGCAATTCTTCTAGGTGGAACATTTGTAGGAATTACCTCCATCGGGCTGATTGAGGCCAGACGAATAGCAAGCTCTGACCCTCGCCAGATTGTCGGCTTGATGACCGCTGCGTTCGGAGTTGGACAAGTGATTGGCCCAAGCTTTGCTGGCTACCTCTACGAGCTCAAGGGAGACTTCCTACTCGCTTCGCTTGTTGCCGCTGGCGCTCTCATCCTCGCAGCGCTGCTCACGCTAAGGCGTTTCAGCCCACATTAAGTGAATGCCAACGCAATATGGGGAGGTCATGCCTCCCCATAAATCTCAAAATTTCAGCCTATTTAAGCAGGAACTTTTGCGTGTGCAAATGTCCAATAAAGTTCCTTAGCTTTTGCTGCCACAGGGCCAAGTCCTAGATCGCGACCATCCAGTTTATGGACAGGTACAACCTTGCCATAATTGCCTGTAGAGAAGATTTCATCAGCTTCTAGAAAATCCTGATAAGTGAGCGTGGTTTCATGAACATTGTAACCTGCCCCGCTTAGCAGCTTAATAATGCGTTGGCGGGTAATACCGTTCAGGAAGGTTCCATTCCAAAATGGGGTGAGAACCTCACCTTCCTTCACCATGAAAATGTTAGCCGAGGTCAGCTCGGCGACATTACCAAGCGCATCAAGCATGATTGCGTTGTCAAAGCCACGGGTCTTTGCCTCACGCGACGCACGTGCACTGTTTGGATACAAGCACCCTGCTTTTGCGTTCACAGGCATTGTTTCCAATGTTGGACGGCGGAATGGAGACAATGTCAGGCTGTTTGATGCATCTTTTGGCGGCATCGCTGCTTCAAACAGGCACAAACAGAAGCGGGTTGATTCAGGGTCCCCATCGATAATGCCTGGCCCGTCATTTTCTGACCAATACATAGGGCGGATGTAAACAGCTTCGTCAGCTTCAAACTTCTTCATACCCTCAACAGCCAACTCAACCATTTCTTCAAAACGCATAGTCGGCTTCATGCCAAGGTTGATAGCGGATCTGTTCAATCGCGCGCAGTGCAAATCAATATCAGGCATCACGCCTTCAAATCCACGGGCGCCGTCAAATACGTTTGAACCCAACCAAAATGAATGTGTACGAGGACCGATCAGTGGCGGATTCCCCTCATACCATTTGCCTTCAACCCAAGTACGAGTCTTCGACATTTCGGCCATAATCATTCTCTCCTTAAAACGCGGAGTGCAAACCAAACAGGCACAACCCCAATATCTTTTTTTAGTCGACCTGAGAATTCCAATGGGGTCAACAGTGCTCACGAAAAAGAAGGCAATGCATCAAGGCGCCACCCGCATGTCCAAGACGGAGATGTTTGCACTTATATCCTACAGGAAAATAAGGAGTAATACGCAACTAAATGTCGCAGCAGACACATGTGAGATGAGATAACGCAATTACATTGCGCTTCACGACTTCCTTAAAATAGCGACCTTGATGCCTCTTCATTATTCTTTTGCACAGTTTTAATGCAAAATCGCTTCGATGACTTTTGAGATTGCCGCAATCTTCCAGCAAACAAACTAAAGAAACTGACGCAGTTTCATGTGTATGCATCCAAAACTGATGCGAATTATTGATTTCTGGGAGTATTTGTTAATTTTCTGCGTCCAAAAGGAGGAAAACACGTATTTCCCATACCTTGACGAATACCTATCGCAACGTTTTCTTAGGGCATTGGAATTTGCCAATCTTGATGCTAGGTGCGCAGCCGGAGAGTAGAGATGAGCCACTCACTTTATGTTTTTGATGCCTATGGGACCCTGTTTGACGTGCATGCTGCCGCCAGAAAACACATGGGTGCAGTTGGCCCTGAAGGTAAAAAGCTGTCAAAGATCTGGCGTGAAAAACAGCTTGAGTACTCTTGGGTCCGCGCGCTGATGGGGCAATACGTCGATTTTTGGGAACTTACCATACAAGCGCTAGATACAGCTTTTGCGCTGGTACCCGAAGCCAACCGGGATGCACGTGATGAGCTGCTGGCCACTTACTGGGAGCTGGATTGCTATCCCGAAGTTCCACAACTCTTGAAAGCGTTGCGAGAGCGCGGGTCAAAGCTCGCAATTCTATCCAATGCTCCATTAAAGATGATGGAGGGTGCTCTCAAGAATGCTGGCATTACAGAGTGTTTTGACGAGGTCTTCTCAGTTGATCCAGTCAAAAATTACAAGCCGCATCCAGAGGTTTATGACTTGGTGACGACCCATTTTCGCCTGTACCCTAAAGCTGTGTCTTTTCAATCCAGTAACCGCTGGGACATCGCAGGAGCGACGAAGTTCGGCATGCGGACGGTCTGGATCAACAGAACGCAAATGCCGGATGAGTACGCAGACCTTTCGCCCTCCGCAGTCTTAAAGGATTTGAGCGGCCTGCCAGCATTGGGATAACGTTTCCGCTCAATCTGCTGAATGCTATGTACGTAATTGTCATAGTTGGTGTTTTCTGTGACCATGTGAGCACAAACTCAAAAAACTTGCCGATTGAACTCGCTGTTGCAATTCTTAGGTTTCAAATTCAGGTATATTACATACCAGAAATCGTTTTTAACACAGAAGCAATCGGCATTTATTGAGTTTATGTATCAAGGTTTTATGAGTGGGAGCTCCAGCAAAAGGGCAGTCAGCTTAGCAGCCCTAGGTTTAGGCGCTGCGTGCTTTGGTAGCATCCCCTTGTTTGCCAAGCTCGGCTTTGCATCAGGTATTTCTCCTGGTGCAGCCGTTATTCTGCGTTATATTTTACCAGCGCTCTTGCTAGCGCCCTACCTGCCCCAAGCGCTTAGATCTGGCCCCAATAGCTGGCGATATATGTTGTTTGGCATGATTTTGGGCTTTGGTGCATGGAGTTATTTCTATGCGCTAAATGCGCTGCCAATCTATGTTGCAAGTAGTTTGTTTTTTTCCTATCCAGCGCTTCTTGTGCTCTTTAAAACACTGGCAGGAATAAAGTTATCTAGCCGAGACAAGTTGATACTTGTCTTAGTGGCGAGCGCTTTGGTGATGATCATCGCAACTACCCCACTGCCACAGCTTGATCTGACAGCAGTTTTCATCGGGCTGATTGGTCCGTTATGTTACGGTGGTTTGCAATTGGTTACGAGGAAAACCCCAAGTTACCTGCCTTCACTGGCTATCGCTGCCTGTATTTTCTCAGGTGCGATCATATCTGCACTCCCATTTGCACTGGCCGAATCGCAGTTTTGGCAGGGAGTGAACACTGCACCTATAGCACTTCCAGTTCTCGGCTTAGCCTTGCTTGCCGGACTACTGCCCCAACTGTTGCTTGCCTATGGCAGCTCGGACCAATCAGGCAGAAAGACAGCGTACACCACCGGATCCATCGAGTTTGGGCTTGCATTGTTTACCGGGTTCTGGGTTTTCTCAGAGCCTTTGGGGGTAGGTCAAGCAATTGGTTTTCTCAGCCTTTTAGCCGCTCTGTACTTGACGAATGAACCCTCACGTTTGCCCAGGTATTTGCAGGACTAGTTGCTTATGAACAAGCCCTGCTGACACTGCAGTTTTTAGGTTTCTGCGCGCGTAATCCATTTATGACCAATTGGAGCGCGATAGCTTTCAATCTGATCAAGAAGCAGCCCTGGATTGTCGTCAACCAAAAGCATATCGCGTAGTTCTTTCTTCATAAATTCTTCATCTACCACGAAGTCCAAAAACGCTAGCATTCGACCATAAAACCCATTTGCATTGTACAAGCCGCAAGGCTTATTGTGGTAGCCCAGCTGCCCCCAAGTCCACACTTCAAAGAGCTCTTCCAAAGTACCGATACCACCGGGTAACGCTACAAACGCGTCAGACAGATCCGCCATCATGGCTTTACGTTCATGCATGGAACCAACGATGTGAAGGTCTGTGAGTGACCTATGCGCTAACTCTTTGGCAGCAAGGGCCTCTGGAAGAACGCCAATGACCTCACCGCCTGCTTCTAGCGCAGCGTTGGCAACAACTCCCATCAAACCAACTTCAGCACCACCATACACGAGACGATTGCCACGCTTGGCAATCTCGGTGCCTAGCAGACGAGCCGCAACTTCATATTCCGGGCGCTTCCCGATAGATGATCCGCAAAATACGCAGATTGACGCCATTTAAACTCTCCAATTGGCTGGTCTCACATGGACTTGAATCAGATATCTATCACCCTAAATAATCTAAACCGAGAGTGATTAGGGTGATAGATATTTTTGGCTTAGCGTGGTTGTTCTACTAAAGCGTGCACCCAGAAACAACTTTGGTCGGTACAGGAGTCTTTGGAAATCTGCCTCTGACATATATGCAGAACCGATCGTCGCCAGCTCGAACCTAGTCAAGGCACTTACCCATTTTCCATTCATGACATAAGTTGAATTTCTTAATGCCGCATCCTGTTGAAATACAGCCTCAGGTTTAGCATCTTTAAGATCGTTTAGAATGCTAAGTACTGCGTATATATGATCTCAATGGATCATTAGCACTTAAGTCTCCAAGTCAAAATCTTCGAATTCCTTTGCAAACACTTTTAATGTCGCATTACTGTTTTAATAGCCCAGTTAAACTCTTTTAAGGTAGGTACGCGATACTTTGGAAAGGGAAGATACGCAGGAGCCCGAGAGCACCGAGTTTTCTAGGAAACACAGGAGAATTTGCCTGCATATCCGAGTGCTGGCACTCCCAAGATACTTTAAGCGCTTTGTGTTGCCTCTAACAATTCGCCCGATGATGACTACATCAGATTTAGAGGGATTGGAGATTACGATGCACGTACTTATAGATCGCATTACAGAAAAAACTGGGCTGGATCCTACAAAAGTGGGGCCAGCTATTGGAATTATGCTCAACTTCATCGCCCAAAATAGTAGCAAGGAAGAGGTAGATGCTTTGCTCGTAGCGTTTCCTGCAGCAGAGGGTTTTCTTGCCATCGATGAAGCTCGTGAAAACACGGGACTATTCGGTGGCCTTGCCAATAAGATGAATGCCAGCGTTGGGGTACTCGCAGCATTGAATGAAATGACTAGTCTTGGACTTTCTGTCGAGGAGATCCAAGAGGTTGCAAAAGAGACTGTGCAATATACACGCGAAAAGGTTGGCCCAGAGATTACGAACGAGATCGTCTCCCGCGTGCCGGGACTTGCAGAAATCACTTAGATAAGAAGTCGACAACTGCGCTAACATAGGCTGATCGCTTTTTTTTAGCGGGTGTCATCACCTCGCCAAGCAGATCCTCTGGACTGTATCGCTCGCGATGCGAAAAACAGGCACATGCCACTGAGCCTGCTTTTCGATCAATGCAACGTCGTTTCCGGTTAGATCTTAATTTGTCCGTATCGCAGTGCCTCGACGACAGTGTGCGTTTTGTTCGACGCATTCAGCTTTGCACTCGCATTTTGAAGGTGCGCATGAACTGTCCTTTGGGAAATTTCCAGAAGCTCTGCAATCTCATGCGCTGTTTTCCCAAGAGCAGTCAACTCCAGAACACGCCGCTCACGTGCTGAAAGGTCACCTGGTCTTTGATCTGAAATCACGCCCAGCTCAAACAAACGCCTGAAGGCTGCTGAACATACGATTTCTAGGGATGCCATGTCATAGGCCTCAGCGGAGATCTGATGCCCTGCCCCAACCACCATTGCCTGGAATGGATGAAGAGCATCAACCGGGATCACCATAACCCTCGCGCCTTCGCCAATTGCAGCAAACAATTCGGAGTTTCCAGTGTCGGTTCCTGACACGGACCAGACGATCGGGCGGTTACCTGAAAGCCCTAGCATCAGAGCACTATCGCCTGCACTTAATGTCGTTCGTTCGACGCCGCCATTTCTCTCATCAGGCCAACGGAACCTATGGACCAGACTATCGATCGTCCTGTTTGGCATAGGAAGACCTGTGATCAAAATATGGGATGCTCCCAATCGTCTCAGATAGGATTCCACAATATCAAGAACGGGTTTAGCCGCCCGCGCTTCTGAAATCGCTTTGACCTTCGCTTCGATATCTGAAGTATCGTTCATTTGCCCTGCCTTCCCGTTTCTTTCCCCACAGCGCTCGCTCTTGCACCGCTGGATTGAAGACGCACTTGCCCACCTGACATGCCGAAACACGCCAACTAACTTTCGCAAATCCATGACTTGCGCAGGAAAATTAGAAAATCTCAGTCTCAGATGGCCCCTCAACGCAGGACAGCTAATTCGTAGAAAGTGGCTTTCGTTTTTCATGACTGGCGAAAGCTCATTCATACGCCTGTTAAACGCTATATAATGTAGTTAACTGGCAGTTCTTTGAGTTGCCTGCTTTGCTACACGAGGTATCCATCTCAGGTATTTTGCACCACTCGGAGAACAATCATTGTTATCGCTCACCTCACAACACCATCATTCTCATTTTCTGAGGTATATCAAATAACCTCTAAGTATTGAGAGTACCCGTAAATAATACTCTCATCGTTGACCCAAGATAACCACTATACCATCAGTTTCGACTAGGACACTTCCTGCAATACATCCTAATTTTCTATAGTAAGAGTGCGAAACTATTGAACAGCTCTCGGCAATACTAACAGCGTTACATGCCCTAGGGTCAATTGCGACAAGTTTAGGATAAATTAAACTAATGCGAAAACTATCTAGCCATTGTCACATTGGTAGTTTCGCAATCCTAGTCACGTTTGCTCCATTTATTTCCCAATCTCGTCCTAATGCATAGCTTGAAACCACAGAAGGTTCCTTCGTATAAAGTTACGAGAAGGACATGGATCGGACATGCACAACATTGATTTTCCTACTGATTTTCTAAAAGCAACTCAGAATGACTGGGAAGTATCTGCTTTACGTGCCCTAAAAGGTGCGGCTTTAGATGCCCTGAAGACACCGGTTTCTGATGGGCTTGAGATTAAGCCGTTGTATCAAGGTCATCCTGACAGCGCTCCATTGCAATTGAGGGAGCGATCTCGTCCTTGGAAGATCATTCAAAGATGCGATCATCCCGATATTTTCAAGGCGAATGCGCAGATGCTGGAGGATCTAGAGGGCGGGGCTGATGGCCTTGAGCTTGTTTTACCTGCATCACCTCGTGTTTTGGATGGTGGCCTGAACGTAAACCGGGTTGTCGATCTTCTTAAACTTCTTGAAGGCGTCAAGCCTGACCTTATCGATTTCCGCCTCGAGTGTGGTTACGAAGGCAGCGCCACCCTTGCACTGCTCGTGGAATCCTGCAACCGAATGGGCGTACGCCCAGATCAATTGACCGTGCATGGAGTGTCTGACCCGCTGAGTGTGCTTGTCAGTACTGGACGCGTACGCGATACATTTGAGCGGCTCCAGTTGCGCACGCAAGATCTTGTTGGCTATGTACGCAACAACGACATACGAGGCAGTTTGTTGCGCAGTGATGGTCGTTGCTATCATGAAGCAGGAGCGACCACCGCTCAAGAATTAGGCCTTACGCTTAGCAGCTTGCTGTTTTACATGCGCACCATTGAGAGCGGCGGGGTGCCTTCAGAAAATATTTCCAACTACGTTTCGGCTTGCCTGAGCGCGAGTGCTGATCAGTTTGATACGATCATCAAAGCTCGTGCGATGCGTCAACTCTGGTCGCGTCTACTGGATGCTGCACAGCTGCCAGCACAGCCGCTCTATCTACATATGGAAACAAGCTGGCGCATGATGACTAAGCGCGACCCTTGGGTGAATATGCTGCGTACAACCGTTGCTGCTTTTGCCGCCGGCGTAGGCGGGGCTGATAGCGTGACCGTGCTTCCGTTCACACTTCCGCTAGGTTTACCAAACGCTTTTGCACGCCGTATTGCGCGCAACACCCAGCTGATCCTTATAGAAGAAAGCAATCTGGCCCAGGTCAGTGATCCGGCAGCAGGAAGTGGGCTTGTTGAAGAGCGCACTGAGGAACTTGCAAATGCTGCCTGGTCCTATTTTCAGAAGGTTGAGAAAGAAGGCGGCCTCCCAAACGCACTTTTTTCCGGGCTCATTTCTTCCGATATTACAACCGCGAGAAAGGATGAAGAGCGCTTAGTTGCAACCGGGCGTCATCCGATGACAGGTACCAGCGCATTTCCGAACCTTGATGAGAAGGCCGTTGAAGTCTTGCAGGTCAACCCTAACGACATTGCAGAAATTGCAACACGTCTCGACCTTGCCGAACCAAGTATACAGGGTCATTTGATCGAGGCTGTGGCAAGCGCTTTAAGAGATGGAGCCGGTTTGGTAGATATTCAAGCCAGCCGTACTCCGCTGGGGAGTACGGAATGTGTTCCGTTAAAGTGCTCTCGGCTTTCAGCACCTTTTGAAAAGCTGCGGGACCAAGCCGATGCGTTTTCGCAATCCCAGGGCAAACCGCCAAAGGTGTTTTTGGCAACCTGCGGGCCCGTCGCGCATCATACAGCGCGTGCTGCGTTTGCGAGCAACTTTTATGCAGCAGGCGGGTTTATCAGTACAGGAGCGGTTCACTTTGAAAACCTTGAGGATCTGATTGCAAGCTTTCGCGTCAGTGAAGCGAAAGTCGCCTGTATTTGTTCTTCTGATACGATCTATGATGAGCAGGCCTTAGAGGTTCTGAAGGAGCTGAAAGATGCAGGCGCTGTGCGGGTTACTGTAGCAGGGCGTCCCAAAGATCTATTGAGGACGCTTAGTGAGAATGGTCTTGATGCTCCTATCTATCAGGGCTGCGATATGCTTGCAGAGCTAAAAAAATGTTTTGAAGTGGTTGGCGTTTCGCCAGCTGTTTAAGTGGAGGCAATTTGATGAGCTTGTTTCCTGACTACACTCAGGTTGACTACAAAAACTGCGCAACATCAGCTTCCACTGATACGCAGGCGACATGGCACACACCCGAGGGCATTTCGGTAAAGCCAGCCTATGGCCCTCAAGATATTGACGGACTGACGCACCTGAACACCTGGCCGGGGTTGCCGCCATATATGCGTGGTCCATACCCTACCATGTATGTACAGCAGCCGTGGACTGTGCGTCAGTATGCCGGCTTTTCAACGGCTGAAGATTCCAACGCTTTTTACCGGCGCAACCTGGCAGCGGGTCAAAAAGGCCTTTCCATTGCATTTGATTTGGCAACACACCGTGGCTACGACAGTGACCACCCCCGTGTTGCTGGCGATGTTGGTATGGCTGGTGTTGCGATCGATTCCATTTATGATATGCGTACACTCTTCTCAGGTATCCCGCTGGATAAGATGAGTGTTTCCATGACCATGAACGGCGCGGTGTTGCCTGTCATGGCGCTTTATATTGTTGCAGCTGAAGAACAAGGTGTCCCTTCCGAAAAGCTCTCCGGAACCATTCAAAATGATATTTTGAAAGAGTTCATGGTGCGCAACACCTATATCTATCCGCCTGCACCATCCATGCGGATTATCTCTGATATCTTCGACTACACGTCGACGCACATGCCGAAGTTCAATTCCATTTCTATTTCCGGCTATCACATGCAGGAAGCAGGAGCGACAGCAGATCTGGAGCTGGCCTTTACCATCGCCGATGGTATTGAGTATGCCCGTGCTGGTGTTGCAGCAGGGTTGGATATCGACGCATTTGCCCCTCGCCTTTCGTTCTTCTGGGCGATTGGGATGAACTTCTTTATGGAGGTTGCTAAACTGCGTGCGGCGCGTCTGATCTGGGCGAAACTGATGCAGGAGAACTTCCAGCCAAAGAACCCAAAGAGTCTGTCCTTGCGTACCCATTCGCAGACGTCTGGCTGGTCTTTGACCGCGCAGGATGTCTTCAACAATGTCATCCGAACAACTGTTGAAGCGATGGCTGCCACTCAAGGCCATACACAATCGCTGCATACCAACGCTCTTGATGAAGCTCTGGCTCTGCCAACTGACTTCTCTGCCCGAATTGCCCGGAATACCCAGCTGTTCTTGCAGCAGGAAAGTGGCACCACAAAAACCATCGACCCATGGGGTGGCTCTTACTACGTAGAGCGTTTGACTGCTGACCTTGCTCATAAAGCTCTTGAGCATATCAAGGAGATCGAGAGCCTTGGCGGTATGGCAAAGGCTATTGAAAAGGGTATTCCTAAACTGCGTATTGAAGAGGCTGCTGCAAAAACACAGGCTCGCATTGATAGTGGCCACCAAACGGTTGTTGGTGTGAACAAGTTCCGTCCGAACCGCGAAGATGAACTGGACGTGTTGAAGGTTGACAACGACGAGGTTCGCACGAAACAGGTTGAGAAGCTGAATCGTCTTCGGGAAGAGCGTAATGAAGATGAGACACAAGCTGCCCTGAAAGCGCTGGAAGATGCGGCTCGTTCCGGCGACGGTAATTTGCTGGACCTTTGTGTAAAAGCTGCACGTGTAAAGGCATCTGTTGGCGAAATGTCTCTGGCAATGGAGAATGCATTCGATCGCCATAAAGCTGAAATTAAATCCATTGCTGGCGTCTATAAACGCGAGGTTGGTGAAATGTCCGAAAGCATCGCCAAAATTGAACAGTTGGTTGACGCCTTTGAGGAAAATGAAGGCCGGCGCCCACGTATTCTGGTTGCCAAGATGGGACAGGATGGTCACGACCGCGGGCAGAAGGTGATTGCCTCTGCCTTTGCTGACCTTGGCTTTGACGTGGATATTGGACCACTGTTTGCCACACCTGAGGAAGCCGCCCGCCAAGCAGTTGAAAACGACGTGCATATTGTTGGCGTCTCCTCCCTCGCAGCAGGTCACCTCACACTAGTCCCTGCCTTGAAGAAAGCCCTTGCAGATGAAGGGCGTGAGGACATCATGATCGTTGTGGGCGGTGTTGTACCTCCGCAAGACTATGACGCGCTTTATGCCTCTGGTGCCTCTGCTATTTTCCCTCCAGGAACTGTGATTTCGGAGGCGGCAAAGGGATTGATTCATGAGCTCAACGAAAAGCTGGGGTACGAACCTTTAAAGGCTGCTGAGTAAAGCACACAAGCGTCTGCTCGTGTTTGCGAGCGAACAGCCAGCTGATGCAAATGACATCGCCCTTCCTTGTCCAGCAATTGGTGCCCAGTATCTGGACAAGGAGGCGCGACCTGACGCCTTTCCGACATCTATTGCCATGTTGCTGGGGAGTACAGCACCTAGACCTCTGGGATTGCTCATTTCAAACCTTTAACACAAAGGTACTTCATCAAATTTTGGGCGCTTACAATAATGAATGACGACACTTCCCAGGCGAACAATCACCTGTTTGACCTGTTCATTCTCGCTTTATCCGTTTACGTCATTGCCGCTCTTATTCTGCAGGAGAGTATGGTCTTAGATACAGAGACGATTATGCTCTTAATCTACGCCGATACCGCTGTATGTGGCGTATTTTTTATTGAATTTCTCATTCGGTTCATCAAAGCAGACAACAAACTTGCCTTCATCAAATGGGGGTGGATTGATCTCATCGCCAGCATTCCGATGGTTGATCCTTTGCGTTACGGTCGTATCATCCGTTTATTCAGAATAATAAGGGCCTTACGCGCCTCACATTCCATTATCAGATACATTTTTGACAGGAGGACAAATAGTGCTCTTACGCTGGTTTTTATCAGCTCTTTACTGATGATCATTCTGGCCGCTATCGCTGCTCTGCAAGTGGAGAAGAGTGCTGAGGGAGCTAATATCCTACACTTGAAAGATGCGATCTGGTGGGCCTTTGTAACGGTAACCACCGTCGGTTATGGGGACTTCTATCCTGTGACACTTGAAGGGCGTATCATTGCAGCCTTCTTGATGACTGTGGGTGTCGGCCTGTTTGCTTCCCTGACAGGAACGATTGTTGCGAACTTCTTCAGGCATTCAGAAAGCGAAAAAGACCAAGTTGAGCTACAAGCCTTGCTCTAAAGACTTGATCTGCTTCAACTGGAACTTCAGACCATGAGAGGTGAGTTAAATCAGCGAACAGACGTTGACGCCCAATAGAACGCTAAGAGTCGGACCGGTTTCATACCCCTGTAAATCTAAGTGCGGCTGCCTACATAAGGGGAGCGCCCATTCGTTTCATGGGCTCGGGCACATCGGGCAGGGTTGATTGCTTTAGTTCGGTAGTTTTTACACGCGTTATCTTGATATCCTGACGCAGATTTGAGGCTGATAAATGCTTACAACGACCACACACTCCATCGAGGGCAAAGAGAATTCCGATTACAAAGGTATTGTTCACGGGGAAGCAATCCTTGGGGCGAATGTCTTTAAAGACCTTTTCGCCGGTATTCGCGACATTGTTGGAGGTCGTTCTGGGGCATACGAAGATGAACTCAAGAAAGCTCGCCAGATCGCCCTTCACGAGATGACTGAAGAAGCGACCCGGTTTGGTGCAAATGCCGTGATTGGAATCGACATTGACTATGAGACAGTCGGCAGCAATGGTTCCATGTTGATGGTGACTGCAACTGGTACGGCTGTTAGTTACCGCTAAGTTCTTGCGGGGCAGCTTCTGCCCCACAACTTCTCCAAGTCGATGACTTGCAAAGGAACGCTATCTGTTCAAGGTTGGCTAATGAGATTCTTCTTAGTGGACTGACCTTGATGAGCGCACCCCTCGTTTCCCCCAGAGACAACATTGATGATATCGCCGAACGCCTGCTCAACGGGCAACGTGCTGCACTTGCGCGCGGGATCACGCTTGTTGAATCCAAAAAACCAGAGCACCGGGTCCTCGCAGAAGCGCTCCTGACCAAACTCATGGATGCAACTGGCAAGGCCTATCGAATTGGCATTACTGGCGTGCCGGGGGTTGGTAAGTCCACGACAATTGATACCTTCGGTTCTAATCTGACTGCCGCAGGGCACAAGGTCGCTGTTTTGGCCGTTGACCCCTCTTCCACGCGCACTGGTGGTTCCATCCTGGGTGATAAGACCCGAATGGCCCGATTGGCGGTTGATCAGAATGCATACATACGTCCCTCCCCCTCTGCTGGAACACTTGGCGGCGTTGCCGCAAAGACGCGTGAGAGCATGTTGCTGTGTGAGGCAGCCGGTTTTGATGTAATCCTAGTTGAGACTGTAGGCATTGGACAATCAGAGACAACTGTTGCGCAGATGGTTGATTTCTTCCTCGTTCTTATGTTGCCTGGGGCTGGCGATGAGCTGCAAGGTATTAAAAAAGGCGTCCTTGAAATCGCCGACCTTATTGCCGTCAATAAAGCTGAAGGCGATGGTTTAATCCGCGCGCGCTCTGCCGCGTCTGAATACCGGGCCGCCTTAAATATATTGGCACCGCGCTCGAAACACTGGTCGCCTCCTGTGGTCACAATATCTGGTCTGGCAAACGAGGGGCTTGATGATCTCTGGAGCCAACTCAACATTTTCAAGGAACGCATGCAGGCCAGCGAGGATTGGGAGAAGAAGAGATCCGAGCAGCAGCTTTCATGGATGTGGGGCTTATTGAACGAAAAAATGCAGACCGCTTTGCGCGCAAATCCTGAAATTAGGGCTGCACTCCCAGATGTAGAACGAGACGTACGATCTGGAAGTCTGCCTGCAACAGCAGCAGCGAGTATGCTGGCAAATCTATTCAAGATCTAAAACGCTGGGTTATGGCACGGGGGCGAGATGGCGGATAAACAAGAGACCCTTTCAAGACGCACCCTTCTTGGCGCTGGGATTGTTGCAAGCGCTGCTCCGCTCGTGTCAGCTCAGCAGGCTCAGGCTTTGCCTCGCGTTGGATCAGCTGTCCTAGAGATGCCTGCACCACCTTCTGCGCAGGATACTTCCCAAGCGTTGCAAGCGGCAATCAATGAAGCAGCGGTACAAGGGCGCATTTTGCAGCTGGGTGCCGGTATCTTTTCGTGTTCTGGACTTTCTCTTCCAAGCCGGCTGGTATTACGCGGCGTACCCGGCCACACACGGTTGCTCCTTAATGGCGATGGCCCGTTGGTTAAGAGTGCTGGTACACACCATATCCAGCTCACGGGACTGATCTTTGACGGAGCACACCTTCCGCTTTCAGATGATGTCTCTGCTCTCTTGGCGTTCTCCAGATGCGAGCACCTTACCGTCAACTCCTGTGAGATTAACCGGAGTGCGGCATCCGCTTTCTTATTGGAGCGTTGTTCCGGTTCTATCACGGGAAACAAAATACAAGACATCGAGAGGGTTGCAGTGCTGAGCTATAATGCTAACGCGCTCACCATTGAGGGGAACAACATTAGAGATTGCGGTGATGGCGGAATTTTAGTTCACCGGTGGTCACAGGGCTACGATGGCACACTCGTTTGCAACAACCGGATTTCGCAGGTCTCATCAAAAAATGGCGGTACTGGTCAGAATGGCAACGGTATCAATATATTTCGCGCAGATGGTGTAACTGTTTCAAACAATAAAATCAGCGATTGCACTTTTTCCGCTATCCGCTCCAATGCTTCCTCCAACATCCAAATTCTTGGAAACACCTGTCATCGCTCCGGCGAAGTGGCCTTGTTTGTTGAGTTTGGCTTCCAAGGTGCAATCGTCAGCAATAATCTGATTGAAAAGGCAGCAAACGGTATCTCGATCACGAACTTTCGTGAGGGTGGGCGCCTTGCCGTTTGCTCCAACAATATCCTGCGCGATATTACGGGCACCGGGCCTTATGCGCAGAACAATCCAGAGTTTGGCGTTGGTATTGCTGTCGAGGCCGATACAAATGTTATAGGCAATCTGGTTGAAGGAGCGCGTGTCACCGGCATTAGACTGGGTTGGGGGCCGTATATGCGCAACCTGATTGCCGCGCAAAATACAGTTAGATCAGCACCTATCGGAATATCTATCAGCTTTGCTGCGCAGAAGCAGAGTGCGCTTATTTCTCAGAATATCACGGCGAACTGTGCCGTGAATATCGCCGGGTTCGCATGGGATGAGCAGGTCAGTGGTGATATCGCACTTTCACCAGATGAGCTGCCCCTCATGGTTCGCGTGACGGATAATATTGCCAGCGCTCTTTAGGGGGACAAGGCAGGGGAAGTCCCCCTGCCGATACTTGCTTAAGCCTAGAGCGCTTTAAGGAGGCGCTTGATGTCTTCAACCGGGCGCACCTCACCAACCAGAATATCGCGGCGGTTCATCAACTGTTGATGTTCCCAGGCGTGCAACCCTTTTTCTTCATCCTCAGACAGCGGCAGAAGTGAGCGAATAACAGAGGCCATCATGACTTCTGCACCGCGCTCTGCGCCATCATCACACTTTAAGGTCACACCAAAGCCCAGCTCTGGCAGAGCAGCACAAAAGACACCTTCAGCGCCAACTTTCACAAAGACACGGCCTTTGAAGATATCCATGATCTCGGTACAGAAGCGATTTTTACCGGCGACCATGTAAGGTTCATTTACGCACGCCTCGTAAAGCACTTCGGTTGCATTTGCGCGCACAGGGTCGAGGCCAACACCAGTTGCAAAGCGGGCAAAAGCTAGAGCTGTTTTTTGCTGTTCCATAGCATAGGTTGGAATGGAGCATCCATCTGTGCCACAGGTATCGCGGCCCAAAATGCTGCCGCCCATTTGCTCCAGAACATTGCGTATTTCTGCTTGGACCGGGTGGTCATAGCCAATGTAGTTATCGGTTGAAACGCCGAGCGTTTTTGCCATCGCCAGAAAACCAGCATGCTTACCTGAACAGTTATTGTGCAACTGGCACGGGCTCTCATCGGTTTTGATGAGCTTGACGCAGTCATCCATATGCTTTGGCCATTGCGTGCCGCACATTAGGTCTTCTTCTGTCAAGCCTGCTTTAAACAGCATGATGCGCGCTGAGTTGGCGTGTGTTTCTTCGCCATTGTGGCTTGCACAGGCGAGCGCCAGTTCAGCGTCGTCGAATGCCAGCGCTTCTGCAGCGCCAGATTCCACCATCGGAATAGCCTGAAGGGCCTTGATCGCTGAGCGGGCGAAGATCCCCTGCTCCACATCACCTGCGCTGAATGCCAGCTTGCCATCCGCATCAACAATGGCAATTGAACCGCGGTGGCGGCTCTCGACAATATTGCCGCGTGTCACTTCGACGAGTACGGGATTATCCATCAATTCTCACATGCAATGTTTGGATCAAAGCAGCCCGTATGTGTCTGACACTATGCGCACTACTTGCATCTGTTATTCTTACTTCATCAACGGCCCTGGCCTACGCCATGCACTAGGCTAGTGTGCCCAGCCACTTTTGTAACCGTCCTAGAGCTTCTTCCAATACACTGTTCTTTTTGCAAAAACAAAAACGAACAAATGTTTTTGGCCCTTGTGTTCCATAAAATGCAGAGATTGGCACGGCGGCAACGCCTGCTTCCTCAACCATTTTCTGGCAGAACTCAACGTCATCGCCTGTAAAGCTGAGCGTCGAGAAGTCGCAGGTCACAAAATAGGTTCCTTCACATGGCAATACATTAAACCCCATTTCTTGCAAGGGTTTTGAGATCAAATCCCGCTTTGCTTTGAGCTCACCTTCGAAGTTTATGTAGTAGTCATCTGCTTTATTCAGCCCGCAAGCGACGGCTTTTTGCAGGTTTGGCGGCGTGGTGAAGGTGATGAACTGGTGTGCTTTTGCGATCGGTTCCAGCAAGTTTGGCGCTGCTGTGATGTAGCCAACCTTCCAACCCGTGAGGGAGAATGTTTTACCGGCAGAGCCGATGCGAATACAGCGCTCGCGCATGCCTTGGAACGTCATGAGGGGATGGTGTTTTTCGCCGTCAAACACAATGTGCTCATAGACTTCATCGCAAATGGCGTAACAGTCGTGTTCGATGCAAAGGTCCGCGATGAGCCGTAGCTCTTGAGTGGTGAACACCTTTGCGCTGGGGTTCATTGGGTTATTAAGCAGGATCGCTTTGGTTTTGCTGGAGAAGGCCTTGCGCAATTCTTCTTCGCGCAGCTCCCAATTTGGCGGGGTAACCTTTACAAAAACCGGAGTGGCGCCTGCCCTTTGCGCCAGAGAAAGGTAACAATCATAGAGCGGCTCAATGAGGATAATCTCATCGCCTGGCTCTACCAGTGCAAAGATGGTGTCTGCCAGTGCTTCAGTCGCACCTGAAGTGACCATAACCTCTGTTTGCCAATCGACATCGAGGTTGTAAAAGCGCTTATTGTTGTCCGCGACAGCTTGTCTGAGCTCCGGCACGCCAAGCATCGGTGGGTACTGGTTTGGCCCTTCCATCAATGTGTCGGCTGCTACTTGCCTCAGATCTTGTGGGCCGTCGACATCCGGGAAGCCCTGTCCCAGATTAATGGCCTGATGGGCTATTGCCAGACGAGACATGCGCTCAAATACCGTTGTTTCCAATCCGGTAAAGACAGAGTTTGTCGGCTTCATCTGGTTGCTCCTTGCCTTAAGATGCTTTTAGCAAGACGACAAGCTAACGACTTGCCTGTCTTCTGCAAAGTCCGCATAGGGAGCAAATACAGCGTGTTTCCACATAGGAATACACTTTGGGTAAGGTGAGGCTGTCTTTCTGACTTCTTTATCTCGTGAAAACACGAATGGAAGCCTGCCGGTGGTGTTGAAAGCATAAAAACCCGCGAAACGCGGTGTGGCAAGGAGAACAGGCGGCACCGATGCTATATATAGTTTAGTTTCTTCGGCAACGGCTGTTCACCTTACCTGGGCACTTTAGTGTGTAGAACTCGACGCATACTCAGCAAGGCGTGATGTTCAGTTGCATGAAATGACAGACACGCCTGCCTATCTCAGCTCTCTGCCTAAATCAGGTGTTCCCTATTTAGAATTGTCCCTGTCACCGCCAAGCAGATTGCCCCCTTGAGCCATGCGGTCTCACTCAAGGTTTGCGTCACCCCGGACCGCTGAAAAGATACGACACCTCGTAGCAGCAGCCCCACACAGCCACAACACATGACGGACGACAGGCCATGGCCTTTTTCGTGGGCACAGTACTAAGGATATCAGTTCGCCGTTTCTGGAATCCATCACTTCGATGAATCAAAGTCCAACCATGCACAAACATTTTACCTGGCTCATCAAATGGAGCTCTTCAAACTCGCAATTCGTTCTCTACCCAGTCACACGCCTGAGGTCAGGTCGGTTCCAAGTCGTCAGGACAAATATTAACGCTAGAAAAACAGAGGCGGCGGCGACAAAGAACGGCAATCGGACGTCGATTGTCATCAATCCACCACCAATGAGAGACATCACCCCAGCAGACAAGCATAGTATAGATGTGGTTATGCCCATAACCCAACCCTGATCTCCATCACTCACGCAGCGTGAGAAGAAGCCGAGGAAGGTTGGGTATGTGATCCCAAAACAGAAGAAATAGAGAAACACCGGTAACATACTGAGCAAGGCTGAAGGGATCAGTGCAAACGTGAATACGCTTATCGCCATGATGGGCAGCAGGGAGCAAACAAGACGCTTGCGGCCAATGAATCTTTGTGATGGGTTAACGAGGAGGCCGCTAGAGATCGCAAGCGCGACACCCACAACGAGCATGGCACCACTATCGCCAACAACACCATAGTCGAATGTACTTGTTAGGAAATTGACTACGAACACAAAAAAGGTTTGGTTCGCAATCATCAAGAGGATGAAAACGGGTAGCAGTTTCATGACCAGAGGGTGGGCTCTCACCCGCACCATACCGCTGTAAAGATCACTGACATGAAAGGAGAAGGGAACCCGCTCACGGCGGACATCATGATAAAAAACTGAGATCAATCCTATGGCAATACACACCAGAAGTGTGGCTGCATAAAATGGCAAGGTGAGGCTCGCATATGCACCAATAAACGCCTGCCCAGACAACACAGCGCCGATGATAGGACCACCTACAAGACCAAAACTGGCCCCCATGATAATGTAGCCTATGTTACGGTCTCGGTCGGCTTCATCTTTACTGACATCGACCATGGCCGCCTGCGCAATTGCCTGGTTCCCTGCTGAAAAACCTGTAATCATGCGGCCAATAACCAGTAGCCACAAACTGTTGATATACAACGAAAGAATCGTAAGGATATAACCGAACAAAGCGCCCACCAGACAAAGCTGAAGTGCCTTTTTGCGGCCAATACCATCTGAAACCTTCGAGAGATAAATAACTCCTACAAACCAAGCTAGAAAGAACAACCCAATCACAAGCCCATAATAGAAGTGTCGGAGAGCAACCGGTGTATCCACCGCTAGAAAATTTGTCGTGGGCTCCATAATCAAGACGTTGACAATCGGAAAAACCAATCCCTGACTGATCAGGTCAACAAAAACTATAAACAGCAGAGCAACCTTGGCCATAAAGGACATGCAATACTCCTTAAACCCCTGAAAGCGCCAAGAGACTGACCAAGCCGGCAAAAATCCCCAGATCGTAAAATATTTACCTGAGTGCGTCCTGCCTCATCAGCCTGCCTCAATTGCAGCTTCGTCAACAAGCGGCATAGCCCATCGGACTACCCCTGCAATCCAAAGGAAACCGATGATCCCACCCAGATAGACATTCATCGTTCCTCCTGGTGCGATAAAGCCAGTCGACCCAAACACTGTAACTGTTTCAACAGCCTGCTCTGCAAAGAAAACGATGCTCAACCACTTGAGCCAGTTCGGTATGATTGAAGACCTACCAAATCCGAGTGCAGCGATGGCCACAGCCATGGCAGTTGTCGAGCCGTTGACCAACGGCCCCCAGTAAGATGTAATGCTAAACAGCGCTCGCGCAGTCACCGGATCAAGCCCCTCTGGGTGATAGGCTAGCCCAGCCCAGAACCATGCCTGAACCTGTGCAGTCAGAGCAAAACCCAGTACACCAGCCAAGAAAATGAAACAATGAGGCTTGGGCAGAACTGCAGACACTTGACCAGCGAAAATCGAAAGGCCAAGCGAGAAAAACGCTGCCGTCCAAGCATATATCCTGGCGTTTGCACCATGCTTAGTAAACCATTGAACGACTTCATCCCCCCCAGAATCAATTGTCGGGAATCCATTTCCAAGGGCAACGAAGCTCGAGACGTAGAAACTAAACGTGACCAGAATGTTGATGAGCAGCACACGCGATGATCTCATTTTTTTATCCCCTTCATGCTGCATAAGCGCGAGAAAAACCAAAACTATTTGATTTTCCCCCAGCTACTCGGTGATGCTCAAGTGTCTGCTAGGTATTGCGCTCCAAGTTAACATCTGAGTAAATTTGAGGACCATATTTTCCTAAATGATCACATCGCAGATTTCACACCGCAATAAACAGCTGTAATGCAGCCTTGTCAGAATAAACTGGGCAAGGGCTTTGCATAAAACCCATGCAAACACACTTCCCAGGGTATGTCGAACCATGGAATTTAAACTCAATAAAGTCTTCAAAACAGTTTGCGATCAGAACCTCGATTTAATCGCTCAGTCCAACTATGGAATTGGCCTGTTCTCCTAAATTTATGCATCGCCTTGTGATAGCAGTCAGCTCATGTTCTTGGATCATCTAGACTTGTCATGGGGTTTGTCCTTTTAAGGGGAAACCAAAAGATACCAGGGTTTCAATGATTGTCTTGGTTGTTTCGCGTGCAGATATATGTTGGTCTTGCACAATCAATTGCACATCAGAGTTCAAAAGCTTCTCAGCACGATTAAGGAAAGTCCGTCGTAGATCGGGGTCTTCAATTGCTCCGCCGACACAGTCTTGATGTGAAAAACCACCAAGTGGCACAATCAGGGCACGAGGGCCAGTAGCAGTATTGAGGCTTTCGATCAGAGCTTCAGCAACAACTTCCATTTCCTCCGTCTCTAATTTTACATGGGTAAAGAAACCTGAGTGGGCATAGTGTGGTCGGCTAAGGTATTCTTTCGATAACGTTGAAAGCTTTCCAAGCCCAAGAAAGTTAATTGCTCCAGGTAAGACGATCCTGGGTTTCGCGTGACCAGCAGAAAATCGGTCTGGCATCGATGCGTGCACACCGGCCAGATGAAGCCGAGTTATTTCGTGGGGTGTCAGATCGATGATCGCACTGAATTCTCCCTCAAGAGCAAATCTTGAAAAAGCAGCGCCTCCATAGCCATTAGAGTGAAATACGGTCACTTTTTGACCCTGCATATCTAACGCAGACATAAGTCGTGAGGCTGCTGCTTCTGTCGCTCCAAGTGCTGTTAAGGCCACGGTTTTTACTGGATTACTGTCTATAGTCGAGCTGGTGAGCTTATAAAGACCGGCAGTTGCCGCTGCTGCATTTTTCAGCACTGCGCAAATAATTGGATTTAATCCGCAGACATCTGCAAGTGTCGGTATAACTATTATAGATGTATCAGCAATAATAGGTCGCGGATCAAAAGATAAGGTCGTCAAGAGAACCTTTGGAAGCATGGCAGGCATCTGTGTCATTACACGGAGTGAAATTTCGGCACCAGTTCCTCCACCAATTGCAATCATAACTTTCAATTGTTGGGGATCAAGCTTGCCAACGTAATCAAGCGCTCTTTGAGATGCTTTATCCATTGCCGCCAGTTTTTCCGGTCCAGAAAGGACTTGTCCATCGCTCCACAATGAAACATCCAGTATCTTTGCATTAACACCATATACAGCTAGTTGCTGCTTCAGAAAGTCTGCTTCGGCATCTTTAGTTTCCAGTGTTGCCAATAAAATTGCTTGTGCCTCAGTCATGATATCAGTCCTCCTGCAAGAATGCTGGATCCCTCGGGGATTTCAATATTCCGCAGAGTGCCTGTTTAACATAGTACTTGTAAGCCCACGTCTTTTAGAGTGGATTGATGCATCCAATTACCCGCGGTTAGTCTTTCATGTCGCCTGACTTTTTCAGAGTGGAGACATAGGCTTTTATCTATCAGTGTTCATGCCTAAGGCTATATGATTAGTTGCACCGCTAGGGGTATTATCAAAGCGGAACCGAAGCCCGAGTAATTCGTCGCAGGAACTTACTTTCCTTGTTCACCGCGTCAACTACAACCCAGAATAAGTATGCTCGATCCTAAACATTCCATGCTCGATTGAGCCGGTAGGACTACAAGCCATTTCAATTTCTACCTTCAGCGCGACCCACCTTGCACTTTTTAGTAACTTCCAGAAATTCGTTGGACCAGCTTTAATAAAGCCCTTGCGAGATACATTCCTGAGGATAGGCGAAGCTTTCCTTACCGCTGAAACCGGCTAGCACGATACAGATTTCATCTTGAGTGGAAATAGCTCGCGGTTCGTGCGGTCTGCCCCAACGTCTCACTCCTGTTGTCGTCATAGGCCAAAACATTGTTTTACCCAAATCAACCGGTCTGGCCCATAAGACATCGACGACCCAGAGGCTAAGGATACAGGCTATTACTTGCTATATGATCAGCAAGATGGTCGGATATACACGTTAGATCCTTTAGGAACGTGTCGGTCAAAAAAGCGGTAGAGTGTTAAAAAGTCTACTCCATTGCGATGTGGAGCAGACGCATTACATTTACGTGCCTACAAAGGTCGTAGTTTCGCAGAGTTGCTTAATTCCATTTCTGAGAGTGCTTTGTTCACCAGGATCGAAAGAGTTCATTCTTTACAAATAACACTCATGATAGTCTGAACGTTCACGATTAAGGTTTGTATTAGGGTTTTATCACCTAGGAGGCGAGATGCCGCGTATCCGGCTTGAAAACCTTGTGAAGAGATACGGTGACTTTGAAGTTCTGCACGGTATCAATCTGGAAATGGAGGAGAACGAATTTACGGTTTTTGTCGGACCATCCGGGTGCGGGAAAACTACCACATTGCGCATGATTGCCGGCCTGGAAACAGTCAGCGATGGTGAAATCTATATTGGCGACCGACCAGTCAGCCAACTGGAGCCGAAGGCCCGTGACCTCGCAATGGTATTCCAGGACTATGCGCTCTACCCGCATATGAATGTCGCAAAGAACATGTCCTTTGCCCTCCGGCTGCAGAGACGTCCACGCAAGGAAATCGACGAAAAGGTCGGGCTCGTCGCAGAGATGTTAGGCCTTACCAAGTTTCTTCATCGCAAACCCGGAGAATTGTCCGGAGGTCAGCGTCAGCGCGTTGCTATGGGGCGGGCCCTGGCACGGGATGCTGGAACCTTTCTTTTCGATGAACCGCTCTCGAATCTTGATGCCAAGCTACGCTGTCAGATGCGGGCGGAGCTGGCGATTATGCGCCAGAAGGTCCGCAAGAACATGATCTACGTTACCCACGACCAGATCGAAGCCATGACGCTCGGCGACCGGATCGTAGTCATGAATGGTGGTTACATACAACAACAGGGAACACCGGAAGAGCTATTCAAGCAGCCTGCTAACAAGTTTGTCGCTGGTTTTTTAGGCTCGCCACCCATGAACTTTCTCGGTGCGAAGATCCAAGACCTCGGCGGGCAGGTCTTTGTCAGTGGGGACGGATTCGAGGTCGCCTTGCCGGAGGAGAGAGCCTCGGTGGCGTTGGGCCATTCCGCAAGTTCCGTCATTTTGGGGATTCGCCCATCCGACCTACATTTCAGCCCTCACGCTCCTGACCACGAAGCGATTGACCTGAAAGTGATCGTCTCCGAATACATCGGAGCGCAGTCGGTTCTTCTGTGCAACTGCGGTGCTCAAAAAATCGAAGTCGAATTGAAATCGGAAACGCCCATCGCTCTGGGTGAGACGCTGAGATTTGCGGTCAACAGGGAGGCTATTCACTTATTCGACAGCGAAACAGAAGTTGCCATCGGGTGACCTGAACCTTGACAAAAGAGAGAAAAGAATGTCGAATTTTTGGAAGATGCCAGTCAGCGCCGTTGTCGCGGTCGCACTGAGCACCGCCGCGGCCCTAGCCAACCCGTATAAAGCATACGAAGGTGAGACACTGGTGGTGAATTTCCCGGCGCATCCGCATTTTGATGCCGTGAAGAAGGTCCTGCCGGAATTTACCAAAGAAACCGGCATTCAGGTCGAAGTCGACCAGCTCCAGTATTTAAAAATGCGTGAGCGCCAGACCCTAGAGCTGACCAAGAACAAGGGCGATTACGATCTGATCGCCTATGTGGTCTTTTCCAAGGCTGATTATGTCTATGCCGATCAGTTGGAAAATCTTGCGCGCTTCTTCATGAACCCTAAGCTGGCAGACCCGAATTATGACGCCGAAGATCTGATCGACGGGTACGTTGCCAACATTGGCATTGCTGGCGGAAAAAAGGGGTACCTGCCTGGTCCGACAGGCTCACTGTTCGGTCTGCCATTCGGCTCTGAAACGTCCATTCTCGGTTATCGCAAGGACATCTTCGACAAGCATGGACTGAAGGTTCCAGAAACCTATGACGAACTGCTGGAGTTGGCCTGTAAGATCCCGGAGCTGGAACCGGGAATGGGCGGTTTGGCGTCACGTGCGGCCTCCGGCCACCACGCCAGTCATGCGTTCCTCCTCCATCTTGCACCACTTGGAGGACGTATCTTTGATGATGATTGGAACCCCATCGTCAACAATGAAGCTGGCGTTAAGGCAGCAGAGGCGCTCAAAAAGATTGTCGACTGTGGTCCGGAAGGTGCCAAGACCTTCGGTTTCGCGGAAGCTGGTGCCTCGTTCCTTCAGGGCAATTCGGCTATGTTCCTAGATTCCACCGTTTTTGCGGGTCAGGTCAATAACCCTGAAAAATCAAAAGTGGTCGGTCTTGTTGAATGGGCGCCACATCCGGTCGGTGTCAGGGCAGGATCCCAGACTGGCGGGTTCGGCATCGGCATTCCAAGAAACGCGCAGAACAAAGACGCTGCCTTCCTGCTGATGCAGTGGCTGACCTCCAAGAAAGCCGACAAGCTGATTGCGCTGGCAGGTGGGAACCCCGTCCGTTACTCCACACATGCCGATCCAGACGTGAACGCGAAGTTCCCGTACATGGAAACATTTGGGGAAGCCTTGAAGAATGCCGACCCGGACTGGCGCCCTATCATCCCTGTCTGGGGCAAGATCAATGCAGATCTTGGAACTACACTCTCAAAGATCATTGTTGATGATGCCCCGATCCAGCAGTCGCTTGACGGTGTCGCGGAGCGCACCAGGGGTCTGATGGATGAAGCAGGGTACTATACCTGGTCCAAGTAATAACGGATCTTCCGAGCGGCTTCGCCGCTGGGCTTTCTAGAGAGTAACTGAAAGTGATCGGCAATGAGTCTTGCAATCAAGGCCAATCGGCTGACCCCATACATGTTTCTGTTACCGGCGGGGATCGTTATGATCCTCGCACTGCTTTACCCCATCGGGTACATGATCTACGCCAGCTTTCTGGACTGGAGCCCAAGCCAGCGCATCGGTCAAGCAGAGTTCATCGGCATTCGGAACTACATCAACCTTTTGGGCGATGCAGCTTTCCGGGAAAGTTTCTGGGTAACGATCCGCTTTGCCGCAATCGTTGTGACGCTGGAAATGATCGTGGGGGTTGGTTTAGCTATGCTGCTGGACCGAAACATTCGTGGGATGGTGCTACTGCGCACAGTTTTTATTCTGCCCATGATGATAGCGCCGATCGTTGTCGGTCTAATGTGGCGGTACATGTTTCATCCGACGGTTGGAATTTTTAACCGCATGCTCAAGAGCTTCGGGTTTGAAGGTATTCCCTGGCTGGCTGACAGCACTTGGGCCTTCATTGCAATTGTCATAGCTGACGTCTGGCAGTGGACACCCTTCATCTTCATCCTCGCACTTGCCGCCACACAGTCATTGCCGCGCTCGGCTCTGGAGGCTGCGGAAATCGACGGTGCAAATGAGTGGCAGAAGATCGTGATGATCAAGCTGCCGCTGATGATGCCAGTGCTCATCGTCACTTTGATGTTGCGTCTGATCGATGTGTTCAAGGTATTGGAAGTTATCCTCGTTCTGACCAATGGGGGGCCGGGTCTTTCCACCGAGATTCTTGCCTTGAGGATCTTCAGAACCGCTCAGGAGTTTCAGGAACTGGGCGAGGCCGCTGCGATGTCAAACATGCTCTTGATGATGCTGATGGTACTAACCATTGGAATGTTTGTATATAACCGGGTGAAGGAAGCCCATGTCGCACAGCGACGTGCAGTCATTGAAAAGGACAACGACTGATGGCAGTTAGAAAAGAAATCCAGAACCCAGCATTCTACGCCCTGATCGCCGCGTTGGTTGTAATGAGCGTTGGCCCGATTGCTCTGATGTTGGCGACATCCTTCAAGACCAATATAGATGTATATGACGCATCTGTTCCGGCCTTTTTCTTTTCGCCAACGATCAAGAATTACGAGACTGTTCTCTGCAATTTCCTCTGGTATGAACCAGCACATGTTGACTATTGCGATCCGACTTTCGGTCGGGCCCTGAACAACTCGCTGATTGTCGGGCTGCTCTCGACTGGGCTGACGCTGACGATCGGCTGCATGGCCGCCTACGCCTTGGTGCGGTTCCAGTTCATGGGACGCGGGACGGTGTCCATGGGCACTTTGCTGATGCGCATAGTGCCACCAGCTGTTCTGCTGGTACCGGTCTTTGGTATCTGGACTTTTCAGTATGGTCTCGACCAGACCTATGCCGGGATCATTCTTATCTATACGGCGATGAACCTACCTTTCGTGATCTGGATTCTGCAAAGCTTCATCGTCCAGGTACCGATTCAACTGGAAGAAGCCGCCCGAATGGACGGGGCAAATCCCTTCCAGGTGTTCTTCTTAGTCGTCTTGCCTATCATTCAGCCCGGGCTGGCTGCAGCTGCAATCTTCACTTTCCGAATTGCATGGAACGAGTTTTTGCTCGCCAATGCGCTGTCGGGCCGCTCGACACGCACGGCGCCGGTGACGATCGTCAATTCGATTACCGAATATGACATTGACTGGGGTGTTATCATGGCAACGGGCATGCTTTTGGCCATTCCACCGATCCTGTTCACCTTCGTTGCGTCGAAACAAATCATCACCGGCATGACCGCAGGAGCCGTCAAGGGATGATCTGAAACCGATCGTTGCGTATCGACCTTTGAAAAGCAGCAAATATCGCAAAGCGTCTTTTCTGATCTCAACATCTTCCTTTTTATGCCTTCAGCATCAAGTTGGATAAGACCGCCGTAAAGTTGAGGTTGAACTCGGATTGGGGTCTCCTCAGATCAATGCCAATGTGCGTAATGCCCTACTTGAAAAGCTCGAATCTTTGTTCAATAAATGCAGCTGGGATGTGTCGTTTTGCTAGTGTGAATTCAGAGGAACATGGACAGTTCAGTAGCCATCGCGTTTTGATAAGGCCCGCAGAGAATGATCTTATCCCTTGTTGGTATGAATGGCTTTGGTTTTTGTCAAATTGGGTCAGCCCTCGCAAAGTGCTACTGTGATGGGCCAGCATTTCTTGAGGCTTGTGGGGCGGCTATGGGTGTTTTCGCACGAGGTACTGGGCAAGCTTTGCGGCGAATGGGCCGATCAGCAAAACCATTAAGGGCACGAGTATGGCTGTTAAGAGAAGGGTTTGGACGGGCAAGGCAAGGTCTGCCTGCGCCCATTGAAAGCCCAGTAAAGCTGTTGTGACAGTGACGTAAACCACGACCCACGCGAAAAACACAGTGAGTGCCCGCATCATCGTTCGCCCTCCATAAACTCGGTGATGATTTTAAAGTAGTCCGGTAACATCGCTCGCAGCGCCGTTTTTCCTGCATCAGTCAGTGCCAGTTGGTGGGCCCGAGAATCTTCGTTGTCTTGTGTGCGAACAAGCAGCCCAGCGCTGAGCATGGACGACACCGTGCGGTGTAGGACCGGTTTAGATACATCGAGACGCTGGTTGATCTCACTTTGACGAAGGCTGTCCGTTTCTGGTTCACGATCGATCACGACGAGCACGAGGAATTTAAGCTGCGAAAGATTGTGGTTAGCAAAGTAGGCATCCAACAAACGGACCAACTGGCTTGCCGATCGCATCATCGACAGGGCTTGCTCCACCCCGTCTGTGCTGCCTGTGCCTGTCGCCTTAACGTAGCCCTCAATCATCATGCGCGTGGGAAGCTCTTTAAGGAAGAACATGGCTCTACGTCACGCTGTTCATGGGCAAGATACGAGGCGGTTTGGCCAACCATGTTTGGTAGGATTTGAAGACAGCTGCTGTGTAGGGTTGTGCGTGATGCTGGTCCAGAGCGTTCTGATCTGTCCATTTTTCGTAGAGATATAAAGTGTCTTGATCCGGTGACTGGAATAAATCAAAGACCAGACATCCTGCTTCAGCGCGTGTTCGTTCAAGAATGCCGATGATGGCTTGTTGCGCATCCTTGTAGTGCTCAGGTTTTGGCGTAATTTCTGCAAATATGAAAAGAGAGTTTAGCATAGTTAGTCCTTATTTGGTTATCATGGTAACTAAAGTCAATTCACCTTCCTGTCAAGGGGCCCATGTTTTGATCTATGCGGCGCGCAGTGAGGCAGCAGAGGCTCCCTCAATTCCGGCAGGTATGGCCAAATAGGAGTTCAACAAACGCCAATAGCGCCACATGACCTGCCATGCAGCGTTGAAGCGGTGATCCCCCAAGGTACGGGGTGGGCAAGGCGAGCAGGCAGTGCCTGCGCTACTTGTTAAATTAGTTTCTTCGGCATTGGCTGCTCGCCTCGCCCGGGCGTTTTTGTATGAAACAAGGTCTCCACCGAAAGGCATTGGGAGCAGGCACTTTCAACAACAAACCCACTTGCCAGAGGCAAATACGAGTGTCGGTGAAAGCTAAACGCCTGCCAGTGTAGACGCCCATCGGGTGACCAGCTTCCGCTTGGTCCCTGCACTAAAGACTTTCAAGGGGTGTTTCAACGGACCCGCCGGGGGATGCGTTATGTCTCCCGGTAGCCCCGCCCAGCCCACGCTGCACTGACGGTCGCTCCGCCAGCTGCCCGTGTCCGTGGACATGGGATTAGTATGGGGGGCGTGGGACAGGAGGGGGATAAGGTTTTTGAGACTGCGTGTGACCTAAGCCGGGGTGATATGGGCTCTTGAGAGGGGAGACATACACAGTATCTAATATCTTGTAGGACGTTGTTTGTGGTGAGCAGTTCATAGGTCCCGGTTCTTTGCTGCGCCTTGCCCGGCATGTCACCAAGGCAGGAGCAACACTCTCCCTGAAAGGATGCTTCAGCGTACTAACGAAAGATCATAGGATGCTCCTCCACCAAAAGGCGCGCGCCTTTCACTTTCTAAGCGCCGGTTTTCTTGGCATGAGAGACATGATAGAACCCCTCCCCGCTTGCATGGCTAATATGCGCTGGGGGGATGGTGTTTTTGACGATATTCCCTTATAAGCGCGTCAAAAGGGAGACAAAAGCCGTTCAATTTTTAGCGGTGTTCTGGCTTACGAGCTCTTGTCCTTGAGCTGAAAACCTCTTGGTTTCACACCGACTTCACAGTGCGTGCTTAGGATATGCCCAGTCTTCAAAAAAGTACTTGAACCCCCATTGGAGGTGCTCCTTGCATTCGTCCACGGAGGCGCTCGCGCCCAAAAAACCTGGCTTTTCAGCCAATACTATTAAAGTTGAACTGCTTTCTGGCCTGACCGTTGCGCTTGCTTTGGTGCCTGAAGCCGTCGCATTTGCATTCGTTGCCCAGGTAGAACCACTCGTTGGCTTGTATGCTGCGTTCATCGTGGGAATCATTACAGCCGTATTTGGTGGTCGTCCAGGCATGATCTCCGGTGCAACCGGCGCGCTGGCTGTTGTCATGGTATCCCTCGTGGTCACTCACGGTGTAGAATACCTGTTCGCTGCTGTTGTCCTGATGGGTATCCTCCAAGTGATCTTTGGTGTGATGCGCTGGGGTAAATTCATCCGCATGGTGCCACACCCAGTGATGCTCGGTTTCGTGAATGGCCTGGCCATCGTGATCTTCCTGGCGCAAATGGGTCAGTTCCAGAGCGTTGATGAAGTAACCGGGGTTGCAAGCTGGCTGGCTGGAATGGATATGGTGCTGATGCTCGGCCTTGTTGTGCTCACCATGGGCGTGATCTGGTTCCTGCCAAAGGTAACCAACGCAATCCCTGCTCCGTTGGCTGGTATTGTGGTTGTTTCTGTGATCGTGATTGGCCTTGGGCTGAATGTGCAAACTGTTGGTGATCTGGCCCCGATCTCCGGTGGCCTGCCAGAGTTTCATATCCCAATGGTTCCGCTGAACTTTGAGACGCTTCAGATCATTTTGCCATACTCCGTTATTTTGGCTGCAATCGGTCTTATTGAGAGCCTTTTGACGCTGAACCTTGTTTCTGAAATGACAGATACACGCGGCGGCGCATCCAAAGAGTGTCTTGCTCAGGGTGCTGCAAACGTTGTGACTGGCTTCTTTGGCGGCATGGGTGGCTGTGCAATGATTGGTCAGTCCATGATCAACGTGAAGTCCGGCGGGCGTACGCGCCTTGCAGGTATCGCTGCGGCTCTGTTCTTGCTCAGCTTCATTTTGTTTGCCTCTCCGCTGATTGAGCAGATCCCACTGGCAGCGCTGGTTGGCGTGATGTTTATGGTTGTTATTGGCACCTTTGCCTGGAACACCTTCAAGATCTTGCACAAAATCCCGCGTACCGATGCGATTGTTCTGGCACTTGTAACCGGTGTAACTGTGTACTCAGACCTTGCCGTTGCTGTTGTGGTCGGAGTGATTGTGTCTGCGCTTGCGTATGCATGGAATGCCTCCAAGCGTATTGATGCCCATACAACAACCAACTCAGAAGGCCAGAAGATCTATAAGCTGGAAGGCCCGCTGTTCTTCGGTTCTGCTGCTGGTTTTCAGGAAATCTTTGACCCGCAGTCTGACCCGAATGACGTGATTGTCGACTTCATCAATTCACGTGTGGTGGATCACTCCGGTCTGCAGGCGATTGATGCGCTGGCAACCCGCTATGAGCTGGTTGGCAAGACCTTGCACCTGCGTCATTTGTCTCCAGATTGTAAAGACCTGTTGCACAAAGCTGGCAGCATGGTTGAGGTCGCTGTTTTGGAAGATCCGCATTACGGTGTTGCAGTTGACTATGATGCTGAGATGCAAAAAGAAACGCAGCCGCATAGCGCTTAGTACAGTTTGATATGACAATATGAAAAGGCGGAGCTAATAAGCTCCGCCTTTTTTGTTGCTGGACTATCAGGTTCTGCGATTAACCGCGATCGCCCTGTCCGTCACGACTACCTTTGCCGTCCTTTGGACCTTTGTGCCAGCCTCTCTTCATTTTCTGAAAATCAGCTTTTGTGATCACACCATCTTTGTTGCGGTCCATACGCTTCATCATGTCTGCGGTTGGAGTAAAGAACTCTTCCTGTGTCACAGTCAGGTTGCCATCTGCATCAAGACGCTGGAATGATTTCACATAGAGAGGCTCTTTGAACTGAGCCGTGATCTTTTGGAAACCAGCCAGATCGACAGGACCGTTTGTAAAGATCTTGTCTGCAAGCGTGTTCAGTTCACCCTTGGAGACTTTGCCATCGCGATCAAGGTCAACCTGAGCCATCATTTGGCCCATCATGCCATGACCACGCGGACCACCGTCACGCATGCCATGATGGCCACCTTTGCCTTGTCTGCCTTCACGTCGGCCTTCATCCCAACCGCCTTTGCCAGGTTTTCCGTCTTTCATCTTTGCAGGGCGCTCACCTTTGCGCTCTTGCATGCGATCCATTCGGGCCGTCATGCGCTCTGCCTGATTCAAGAACTCGTCACGGGTCACCTGACCATCGCCATCAGTATCAAAGCGCTGGAAGATGCGGATTGAACGGTCCTGCCCACGGGAGTTAGATTTGTCAGCAGCAAAGACTTTCCATTCTTCCAATGTGATGGTGCCATCACCTGAAGAATCAGCTTTTGCGAACTCGCCATTGCGCTTTGTTTCAATTTCAGCCGCTGTCACAGCGCCGTCGCTGTCAGCGTCAAATGTGGAAAAGAACTGGCTGCCCATGTTACCTGCATTGCGTCCACGTTCACCAGGGGATGCCATTGCAGCTGGCGCAAGAGCGGTACCTGCAATCAAAACAGCCATTGAACCTGCGAAAATAGATTTCATATTAAGCATCTCTTATTCTCCGTATATTCAAAGCCCTAACCGGGGGAAGCATGTGTGAGTGAGCTTCGATAAGAAGAACTTAGGTGCAATTTGTCGCAAAACTACACCGGAAAACCCCCTGGTTTGTCGCAGAGTCTGGCAGACTTGGCAGCGGTGACAGTTTGATACATTTTCGCAGCCGCCTCCTCTTTTCCCATTTTGCAGAATACGGCATAAGATGATCATAGAATTACATGTCCGCTCCCCGTTTGGTGCGAGTGGTACAGTTAAAGCGAGGAGCTATGTCTCACAGTACCGCCCACATTCTTATTGTTGATGATCATCGTGATATTCGCGAGAGCCTCGCTCGCTACCTGACAAAAAACAATATGCGCACCACTGTTGCGGATAGTGCGGCGGCAGCGCGTAAGATATTAAAGAACTCTTCTATCGATCTTGTTGTTCTGGACATCATGATGCCGGGAGAGGATGGCTTGTCCCTTTGCAGGCATCTGGTAGAGACCAATCGCGCTCCTGTTATTCTTCTTACCGCTATGGCAGAGGATACAGACCGCGTCGTCGGGCTTGAGATGGGCGCTGATGATTACGTCACCAAACCGTTCAACCCGCGAGAGTTACTTGCACGTGTGCGAGCCGTCTTGCGCCGGTCCAGCAGTGTGCCGCGTGACCGGGACCCTATAAAATCTGAAAGACTGGCCTTTTGCGGATGGGTTCTTGATACCGCCCGCCGTGAACTGGTGGACCCTGATCAGGTGAGTGTGCCTTTGTCATCGGGTGAATTCCAACTGCTTTCCACGTTCTTAAAGCGACCACGCATGGTGCTTTCCCGCGAGCAGTTGCTTGACCTGACCTCTGGACGGTCACTGGGTGTTTTTGACCGTTCCATCGACAATCAAGTCTCACGCTTGCGCCGTAAAATCGAGGCTGACCCCAAGAACCCTGAGCTAATTAAGACTGTCTGGGGCGGCGGCTATACATTTACAGGGGACGTGACGGAACATACGCAATGAAAACCCTGGGTCGCTTCCTGCCGCGCCGATTAGCCCCGCAACTCATCTTGTTGTTGCTCGCTGCACTCATTCTTGCGCAAGCGTTGAGTTTTGTTCTTCTGGGCCGCGAGCGCCAGTATGCTCTTGCCAACCTGGCACGCGATAATGCCTTGTCGCGCACCGCCAATGTAGTGCGCTTGTTAGAGTCAACGCCTCCTGATTTGCACAGACAGGTATTGCGCACGGTTTCCAACTCACGCACGCGCTTTACAATTGGCGAGGCACCAACCGTTGCTAAAAGCGGTGGTGATGAGCACATGGAGGAACTCCTTGCCAATTACCTGACGCGTCGTCTGGACCATGAGAGACAAACGCGCGTCGCCGTTATCTACAGTGACGAAGCAAAGCAGGATGCAAGAAACAATTGGCGCGAAAGAACCCCACCTCCGCCGCCGCCTCAAGTTCATGATCGTCCCCGTCATGGTCAGAGCCAACCTCCACCTGACAGGCGCAGTGAGTTTTTTAAGAAATACCGCTGGTTTTCACTGGATGGCATGCAGCTTTTTGCCTCAATTGAACTGACGAACGGCGAATGGCTTAATATTGAGAGTAACTTCCGGCTGCCGAAGCGCTCTCTTGTGCCAAGTTTACTCCCCATTGCGATCATGGCCTCCCTGATGATCCTAATTGTCTGGGTCTCAGTTTACCGGCTAACAAAACCGTTACGGGTGCTGGAAACAGCTGCCCAGGATCTGGGCCGTGGGGCTCAAGTGAAACCCCTAGAAGAAGCAGGCCCGGCTGAAGTGCGCGCTGTGACGCGCTCCTTTAATCAGATGCAAGAACGCCTGACCCGCTTTATCTCCGACAGGACGCGGATGCTTGCTGCAATCAGCCATGATTTGCGTACGCCAATTACGTCCCTGCGTATTCGTGCTGAATTCGTTGATGATAAAGAAGACCGGGAGCGGATGATCGCTACCCTGGACGAAATGCAGGCTATGGTGGAGGAAACGCTCGCCTTTACACGTGAAGATTCAAAGCACGAAGAGCTGCGCCCGGTTGACCTTGGAAGCTTACTGGAAAGCATTGCGAATGATCAGGAGGATATGGGCAACCATGTGAGTGTTGAGGCTCACGACAGGATCGTATTGAAGTGCCGCCCGCTTGCACTCAAGCGCGCCTTCCAGAACCTTATTGGCAACGCAATCCGATATGGTGAGGAAGCCAGTGTTTCCTTTGAGGTCGACGAAGCTCATGCCGTGATTACCATCAGCGACAAAGGACCTGGTATTCCGGCCGACCGTCTGAATGACGTTTTTGAACCGTTTGTGCGGCTGGAGGAATCTAGAAATGAAAAAACTGGAGGCATTGGCTTGGGCCTTGCCATTACGCGCAGCATCATACATGCCCAAGGCGGCACTATCCGGCTTGAAAATAGCGCAGAAAATGGCCTCATGGCAATTGTGAGCCTGCCACTTTAACCCCCTACTTGAGTGAGAGAGATTAAGGCTTCTGTTACCCTGGCAGAAGGCCCTTTCTCACGTCGTGGTTCCCCGCTTCGTCACTGCTCTGCATAACAACAAGAAGCAGAGCAACAATGACAGATCAGAATGAAATCAAAACAGAACCGGCTGTGGATACGGCATCTTCTGTTGAGGCCCTTGCCAGCGCTATCGCCCGAAAAGGATACAAGGCCGTCGGGCGATATTATTCATTTTCCAACTGGAAGAAGCTTCAGCCAGTTGAAGCCCAACAACTGATTGCTGCTGGTCTGACACTCTTCACTGTTTATCAAGATGCCAACAACAAGCCGTCAACATTCACAAAGGCCGCGGGAACACAGCAGGCTGGAGAGGCTTTGCACCTTGCGCAAAATATCATCAGGCAACCCAAAGGTTCAGGTATCTATTTTGCCGTTGATTATGATGCTTCCTATTACGATTACGTGCACTACATCACACCGTATTTCGAAGCGATCAAGGCAAGTTTTAAAGAGGCTGGTTCACCCTACAAAATCGGTATTTATGGAAATGGACTGGTCTGTGAGAATGCGTTGAAGGATGGTTTGGTCGACTTCACCTGGCTAAGCCAATCCAAAGGCTTTCGTAACTACCAAGAGTTTAAAGATTCTCATAAATGGAACATTCTGCAAGGAGGTGACGTCAAAATCTCAGGCACGGATTTTGACAGTGACATCCTCAATATGTCTCTGGGTGACTATGGTGGCTTCACGCATCTGGAAACGAAAGATCAGACATCCTCATCGTGTGATGGCAAAGATTAAGGGGCGCCTGCGCAGGCACACATACCTGCGCAGGATTGTGCAGTTTAAGCCGAAGCGCCGACTCTGGCTTTGGCTTCCAAACGACGTTTGTGCAGCACAGGTTCAGTGTAACCGCTTGGCTGGATACGTCCTTCAAACACCAGATCGCAGGCCGCCTGGAAAGCGACTGAGTCGTCATAGTCTGGGGCCATATTGCGGTAGGCGGGATCGCCAGCATTTTGGGCATCAACCACAGCGGCCATGCGTTTCATGGTTTCCATCACTTGCTCTTTTGAACAAACATTGTGATGCAGCCAGTTGGCGATGTGCTGTGATGAGATACGGCAGGTTGCGCGATCTTCCATCAGTTCCACATTGTTAATGTCTGGAACTTTGGAACAACCGATGCCCTGCTCCACCCAGCGCACTACATAACCAAGGATGCCTTGCGCGTTGTTGTCGATTTCCGCCTGAACATCTTCCGGTGTCCAGTTTGGGTTGATCGCAACCGGGATGGACAGAATATCATCCAAGCTGGCAGGTGTGCGCGTTGAAAGCTCTTCCTGCACAGCTGGCACGCATACTTGATGGTAATGCAAGGCATGAAGGGTTGCAGCGGTTGGAGATGGAACCCAAGCCGTGTTTGCACCAGCTTTTGGATGTCCGATCTTCTGCTCAAGCATGGCGTGCATCAAGTCTGGCATCGCCCACATGCCTTTACCGATCTGCGCATGTTCACGCAGCCCGCACGCAAGACCAGTGTCTACGTTATGGTTCTCATAGGCGTTGATCCATGTGGACTGCTTCATGTCCGCTTTGCGGATCATAGGGCCTGCTTCCATGGAGGTGTGCATTTCATCTCCGGTTCTGTCCAAGAAACCAGTGTTGATGAAACAAACGCGGGACTTTGCAGCGCGGATACACTCTTTGAGGTTTACCGTGGTGCGGCGCTCCTCATCCATGATGCCCATCTTAAGGGTGTTTCGTGGAAGCTCCAGTACATCTTCAACACGCTCAAACAACGTATTTGCAAAGGCAACTTCTTCTGGACCATGCATCTTTGGCTTTACGATATAGACCGAGCCAGACACAGAGTTCATATTGCGAGCAGATGCCCCTTCACGGCTGCCAATATCGTGGATCGCACAAAGTGAGGTGACCATAGCATCCATGATGCCTTCAAACACTTCATTGCCGTCCGCATCCAAAATGGCCGGATTGGTCATCAGGTGACCTACGTTGCGCACCAGCATAAGGGAGCGGCCTTTTAGTGCCAGCTCATCACCTTGCGCGTCGGTGTACAGGCGATCTGCATTAAGCTCACGGGTAAAGGTAGTTCCGCCCTTACTTACTTGCTCTTTCAGCTCACCAGTCATCAAGCCCAACCAGTTGCGGTAGGCCAGTGCTTTGTCCTGACCATCCACGGCTGCAACTGAATCCTCGCAATCCATGATGGTGGAGATTGCAGATTCCAAATTGATATCGCTGATACCTGCCTTGTCAGTTGATCCAATTGGGCTGGAGCTGTCAAACAAGACATCAAAGTGCATGCCATTTTTTTGCATCAAAATGGACTTCGGCGCGTCTTTGCTGCCCGTGTAGCCAACAAATCCAAGCGGATCTTGCAGACCGGCCATGTCGCCATTTGCCAGTGTCAGAGCCAGAGAACCGCCAAGGATTGTAAACTCGGTGACGTCCACCCAGCTGCCTTCATCCAGAGGGAGCGCTTCGTTTAGCTTTTGGCGTGCGAACGCGATGACCTGTGCGCCGCGTTCTTCGTCGTAGCCACCGGCCTGCGGGGATGTTCCCATGGCATCAGTGCCGTACAATGCATCGTATAAAGAACCCCAACGTCCATTTGCAGCATTAAGCGCGTAACGGGCATTCATGACAGGAACAACGAGCTGCGGACCAGCGATCTCAGCTATTTCCGGGTCAACGTTGTCGGTTTCAACATCAAAGCTCTCGCCTTCCTGTTGCAGATATCCGGTTTCTTTCAAGAAGGTCTTGTAGGCTTCCAGATCTATGGCACCGGGGTTTGCTTTGTGCCACTCGTCAATCTGCCCTTGTAGCGTATCGCGGGTTGCCAAAAGCTCGCGGTTTTTGGGTGTCAGGTCCGCGATGATCTTAGAAAAGCCGTCCCAGAACTGCTCGGATTTCACACCTGTTCCAGGTAGAGCTTCCTTCTCAACGAATTCATAGATCTCCGGTGAAACCTGCAGCGATGAAACACTTACTCTTTGCGACATGGGTCCCCCTCGTTTGGTCTTTATCTGCAGGATATGCCGTCACTTCCTGCCACCATTTTTTTCCAGAGCAAACACTTGCAAATTCACTCATAAGTTTCAATGCATCAATTCGTTACCCGCCCTATCAAAACACAGTTCATTCACGACACACGTCAGCCTATTTCACCTAATACATTGAATTTGCATCGCCTTTTACGGTTTTTCAGAGGTATGTAGTTACGCGTGCGCATACTTGATGAAACCTCTACAGCCCTTGTGGAAATTCACCTTGCATTTATCTGGAGCAAGGTGAATGGTGCCCCCACCTTTTGTGCAGCACCTCCAGCTTGCCTATAGACGGACAATTTTATGCCTTTCCTCGGTTCATTTTACGGCAAACCCATGCTTTTGCTGGTGTTGACGACGCTTATGTGGAGCGGCAACGCGGTGGCAAGTCAGCTCGCCGTTGGGCATGTTTCTCCCATGGTCGTTGTTTTCTTGAGGTGGGCGATTGTGGCTGCTTTGATGAGCATGATTGCCTGGGGCGAGCTTGTTGCATCCTGGAAGGCGATCCGCCCTCACCTGCACAGCGTCTCTTTGATGGCTGCCTTCGGTTTTTCCGGGTTTAATGGGCTGTTTTATCTAGCTGCCCATAACACCACGGCATTGAACATGGGTATCTTGCAGGGGTCTATACCCATGATCGTGGTGCTGGGCGCTTACTTTTTATACGGTGCGCGGGTGACGCTGGTGCAGTTTATCGGCATTTTACTGACGCTGCTTGGCGTATTTGTTGTTGCCAGCCAGGGCAGCTTAGCGGTGTTGCTAAACTTGCACATCAACCCCGGTGACGCGCTGATGCTTATCGCAGCGGTGTTTTATGCAGGTTATACACTTGCCTTAAGAAACCGCCCCAAGGTGCCTGCACTCGCCTTTTTTGCGGTTATGGCCTATGTCGCAGCGCTGGTTTCGATTCCCATGCTGGCAATTGAGTATAGCCAGGAAACCCTCGTCTGGCCGTCTTTTCAAGGCTGGTTGGTCATTCTTTACATTGCCATCTGCCCATCCTTCCTCGCCCAGATTTTTTACATACGCGGGGTTGAGTTGATTGGACCAAACAGAGCCGGTGTCTTTGTCAATCTGGTGCCGGTTTTTGCCTCGGCCATGGCAATTATATTGTTGGGCGAAGTTTTTGCTTTCTACCACGGCCTTGCGCTTGCGCTGGTTCTTGGTGGCATCTGGATTGCAGAGAAATTTGCCTGGGAGAAACAGTTCAAAAAAGCCGGAGGCTGATGCATTTGCAAAATTCAACTGCAATACTCACAGGCCATAAACTCTAGCATTTCAGTAGACTTTATTTTTGTGCTAAGACACAGGCAAGTGTTGTTGTGACGTGTTCAGCCAGCCTCAGCCAGACATGCACGCCTCGTTACAAATAGTAATTGGCGTATTCAATTTTTGAACCGGTTTCCAGGTTTCAGGGAATACGCACTCCTACACTCAGAGGTTTTGCGTTGGCAGTATCGCCCGGTCTATCTCCAACAGATATTCCTGCCTCAGAAAACGCGGGCATTCCTGCGCGTTTTGCAATGCAGTTGAAGTCAGCTCACCCTGACGGCAGCAAGCAAGTGGCTGCGCGTGTCGTTGGGCACCCTGCGGCACATGTTGTTGCTGCGGAGCTGCGTGAATTTTCAGGTTTTGAAACGAACTTTGCTCTGGTTGCACAGCGTTTGATCACGTCCTTCGTGGAAGAGAAGGGTGCGCCGACCAAGAAGATTGCGGCCAGCCTTGCACTTAAATCAAGCTGTCAGGCAATTTTAAACAGAATTTCCGTTACCTATCTGCTCACAGGGCGGGCACCGCGCCTGGATGAATTGCGCTTTGTATTGCATGATACGGCGCCTTGGGTTGAGCTGTTTTATGACCCACGACTGACACTTGAAAACTTCGAGCTTAACCCAGATCAGGGGCCGGCGGAGTTGTTTGCCCTGTCTATATGCTTTGAAGAGGTTATTGCCGTTTTTCATCGCGAGCTGGGCCGACGAAAAGTGCCCCCTTCCGTCTTTTATTCCACTGTGGCGATTTCAATCATTTCACCGCTTTTGGTGTTGCGCCGTCATGGTGCCAAGCCAGCGGAAGTGGCCAGCTTGATGCGTGCCTATCTGGCAAGCCTTGGAAAGAAGATCAATGGCGGCATCATCTGGCGACAGCGACAACACGAGGGGCTGGTTGAATATGCCCCCAGACGCAAGGCCTGTTGCCTGAAATATGCCCTGCCTCACAAGCCACATCTGTGCTCCACCTGCTCGCGTAGCACTCAGACAACGTTTTTCGACGAGTTTCAGGGGCCTGTTGGCGGCCACATGTTAAAGGATGGCCGCTAGATCGACTTTACATGGTCGCCGTTTGTTTGCCGATATCTGGCAGGGTCACAATGCGGTTTCCGCGCAAATCACTTGCACAGATGATAAAGCCTTGCTCTTCCATATGTGTCAGGAGCCAGCGCGCGCGCCCGGGTGAACGTGTGCCGTAGGCTTTCGCGATATCCAGATCTGCAGGGCACGGTTCTCCCGCCATCGCTGCCTTGGCAAGCAGCAGATAAACACCGCGCATTTCTTCAGGCAGATGAGCTGCAATAACTTCTGCCTGTTGCCAATCGCCATCCTCTACTTCCTTCTTGTCGACACCTGCACGGGCGACAGAAAGGAGTTTACGGAACTTGGCGAGGTCCTGGGATTTGAGGCGTTCAATACGACACCTGACCTGGAAATCCTGATAGAGCTGGGAAACAGGAGCAAAGGCAGCTTCAGGATCCTCCAAAATTTTGGCAATGATCTCCTGATACTGCTGGTTCTTCTCTTCAAGGTTGAAAAGATCTTCCGGTTCAGCTTCCACCACTTCCTTGTGCTGCGCCTGCATGTTGCTGGCAGCCGTTTGCGATAGCTGCATCATCACATCTTTTGCAGACGGCGCAGCAACGCGGTTATGGTTCAAGACCGGATCATTTTCAGTCGCTGTGAAAATCAGTTCAGCGGCCTCTGCTGCTGGCTGGTTCGGCATCGGCAGCAGTTTGGGTGAGCCGCCACGACTACCAGTGACCACGTCACCAATCACCACCTTTTGCGGACGGCGTGTCATTGCTGGCCCGAGCGAAATGAACTGACCACGCTCAAGATTACGAAACTGCTCTGCCTGACGGCGATCCATACCCAGCAGGTCGGAGGCGCGGGCCATATCAATATCAAGGAACGTACGTCCCATGAGGAAGTTGGAGGCTTCCGCTGCCACGTTCTTTGCAAGCTTTGCAAGACGCTGCGTGGCAATAATGCCAGCCAGACCGCGCTTACGGCCACGACACATCAAGTTGGTCATCGCCATCAAGGAAAGGCGACGGGCTTCTTCACCAAAGTCGCCAGAAGCAGCAGGAGCAAACAGCTGGGCTTCATCCACCACCACCAAAACCGGGTACCAGTACTGACGATCGGAATCGAACATGCCGTTCATAAATGCAGCAGCTGCTTTCAGCTGCTTATCGGGCTCCAGATGTTCCAGATTCAAAACAACAGAAATGCGGTGCTGGCGCACACGTGCTGCAATCATGGTGAGTTCGCGATCATTCATGGTCGCCTCAATCACCACATGCCCGAACTCATCAGCCAGCGATACGAAGTCACCTTCCGGATCGATCACGACTTGCTGGACCCAAGGTGCACTTTGCTCCATCAGACGCCGCAACAAGTGCGATTTGCCCGACCCAGAGTTTCCCTGGACAAGCAGTCGCGTGGCAAGCAATTCTTCAAGATCGACAACAGAGGGAGTACCATGGGGGGCGACACCCATTTCGATGCTGACCGTCATTCAAAATCTCTTGTTGTGCCGTTTCAAGGCAGTTACTGACCGTGGTTCCGGCAAAATATCTGCTAGCTGGGAAGCCAACGTAATCTCTGTGATTCTTGCGGAAATAGCAAAGTTAGCCGCAGCGTTCTTTTGCTTTCCCACAAGCGTGCGGTGTGACATTCAAACCAGCACACTATTGGCCTTTGAAGCCATGAAATCCAATGCCACATCTGAGTTAAACTGGCAAATGGATATGCCCGATTTCCAAGGGGCAAGACCACATGCCGCGAGAATTGCGGACATATGCACCAATTTGCGCGGTGGTTTCAGTTGAGTTGAGATGCTATGGACGGCATTATATATAGAGTCGTTGCTGACAGCATAAGGGGGCAGTCTGGACATGAGAGTAGAAACCTACGCAGAAAAAGTAGCTGATGGCATAATCCATGTTTTGGGAATTGCCTTTGGGGCAGCTGCAACAACTGCATTTATTATGGTCTTATGGGCGGCAGATGATTACGCACGTCAAATCAGCATATATATTTATGTTGGCACACTCCTTGCCATGCTGATCTGCTCTGCGACCTATAATATCTTACAAAAAGACAACAAAATCGGTATCTTACGCCGACTTGATCACTCGGCAATCTATTTCCTGATAGCCGGCACCTACACCCCATTGTGCCTCATGGTCCTTGGTGGGTGGCTAGGTATTTTGATGCTTATAGGAATCTGGGTTTGCGCCATTTCGGGTGCAGCGATTAAGATCTTGCATATCACCAAGATGGATAGGCTGGCGGTGCCAATTTATCTTGCGATGGGCTGGGTGAGCTTTTTTGCAATTGTTCCTATCTACAATGAACTCTCCCTCGTAGGCTTTACGCTTCTGGCAACTGGGGGCGCTCTTTATACCACTGGAACCCTGTTTTATATCTGGAAGAACCTCCCATTTCAAAACGCGATCTGGCACGGATTTGTTCTTTCCGCAGCAGCCTGTCACTTTGCGATGATCATGGTCGATGTTGCCCTGCCCGGGCTAGCCTAAACCTTACAGCGAGCGAGCAAGAACAGCGGGCGCAGGCCCCTGACTTGCTCGCTCTTACTTAGTCAAACACTGCCTTCAGTCTCAACAACCAGCACACGTGCTTCTCCCTTAGGATGGGCGACGTGTTCTGTTCCAGCAGAAGCATAAAAGATGTCTCCGCTCCCGAGAACAACACAGTGCTCTGCACCTTCAAGGCGGTATTTCATTTCAACCAAACCGGCTAATACAACAAACACTTCCTCGCCTTCATTTGTGTGCCATTTGTAGGGCTGGTCTGTCCAATGCACACGCGTGGTAATACCATTCATGTTGGCAATCAGCTGTGAGCCCCACGCCTGTTTTGCAACGAACTCGCCGCCTTTGATCACACTTGCCATATAGTCCTCTCTTTCAAAAAACTCTGATTTCAAGTGATCCTATTGATTTTATGGGGCTAATAAATAAGAGTGTTGTTTCACACTCTGCCAATATGGCCTCGCTTCATGCCATCGGCACTGGGACCTGAACCTGATTGAGCAGATATCTCTCGCTTCCTGTTCACAGCTTCTCGTGCCTTCCACCTTTTCCGGAGTACTTTATGACAGACACTGCCCCACACTTAGTTCCAGTTTTCGACGGTCATAACGATACGTTGCTCTCGCTGGAGCGCCGGTCCAATACTCCGAAAGAGCGCAGTTTCTTTGAGGCTGCGAACTATGACCACATAGATCTGCCACGTGCCCGTCAAGGTGGTTTTGCAGGTGGCTTATTCGCCATGTTCACGCCTTCGCAGCTAAAGAAGCCGAAGGAAGGAGAAGAGCGTGATTTTAGTAGTCCAGAGAATTTCGTCTCCATCACGCAAAGCTCAGCTTTTGACTACACGATGAAACTGGCCGATATCGCATATGAGGTTGAGGCCACCTCTGATGGAGAGGTTAGGATCTGCCGCAGCACATCCGATATCAAGTCAGCGATGGCCGACGATAAGCTGGCGATGATGCTGCACGTAGAGGGCGCTGAGTGCATAGACAAAGACTTCGAGGCGCTTGAACTGCTTTACAATCGAGGTTTACGCTCCTTAGGCCCGGTCTGGAGTCGTGAAACAATTTTTGGGCATGGCGTGCCTATGCAATACGAGCAGACCCCTGACATTGGCCCTGGCCTTACAGACCTTGGTAAGGAGCTGGTGCGCCAATGCAACCAGCGCCGTATTCAACTGGATGTGTCTCATCTCAACGAAAAGGGTTTCTGGGATCTGGCAAGGATCACTGACAATCCAATCGTGGCCAGTCATTCCAATGTTTACAGTATTTGCCCAGTGTCGCGGAACCTGACAAACAAGCAACTGGATGCTATCGCAGAATCCAAGGGCCTTGTGGGCATAAACTTTGCTGTCTTTTTCCTGCGCCCAGACGGGCGGATGGACCCGGATATGCCGCTTGATGTGATCTTGAGGCATGCAGATCACCTGATCAACAAACTGGGCGAAGATGGCGTCGCGATTGGGTCTGATTATGACGGCTGTCTGGTCGCTAATGACATCAAAGATGTTACTGGCTTACCGAAGCTGATTGAAGCCTTCCGCAAAGCAGATTTTGGCGAAGAGCTTATTGCCAAGATCGCGCATAAGAACTGGATCAGCGTTTTGGAACGGGCTGGAATTTAGGCTGGTTTTTACACCTGAAACACGGATTAAGCGGTGAGTTTTGATGGATATATATTACTGGGTAATCTTTTTCGCAACAGTGCTTGGTGTCTCTCTCATACCGGGTCCAAGCACCTTGATCGCATTCACACACGGGGCAACCTATGGATGGAGCCGTTCTGCTTATACAGCGTTTGGAAACAGCACGGCATCAGTCCTGCAAGCGAGCGCTGCCTCCGCAGGTTTGGGGGTCATTATAACAAGCTCCGCACTTATGTTTGCGGCAATTAAATATGCAGGCGCTGCCTATCTTATTTATGTCGGCATTCAGATGTGGCACAGTGCTGCTCGGCCGGTTTCGCTTGCTTCTCAAGACCGTCATCACGGCAGACTATCTCGAAAACTGTTTTCTGGAGGCTTTACAGTTGCGATCAGCAACCCAAAGGCCATTGCGTTTTTTACTGCGCTCTTCCCGCAGTTCATGTCCGCCGACGGTAACAGTTGGGCGCAGTTGAGCATGATGATTGTGCTGGTTGGTTTGGGAGCATTTCTCGTTGCGATGATCTATGGATGCCTTGGTGCATGGGTACGCGGATTGGAGCTTTCCAAATCTCTCATGTCTCGTATTTACAAAACCACAGGCGGTTTATTTGTTGCCAGCGGGTTTGGTCTTGCTGCCTCTCGAAACGGTTAACACGGCCATCAAGTGAATGTCAGCATCACGCGTTGCTGTGTTCCAAATGCAAAAACCCCGGAGCAATGCCCCGGGGTTTTTATTATCACCACCAAGTGGATCTTAAGCAGGCTTCAAAGCAGCTGCTGCGATCAGTTCCTTGGTGTATTCTTCTTTAGGATTGGAGAAGATCTCTTCTGCCAAACCTTTTTCGACCACTTCACCTTTCTGCATCACCATCACGGTATCAGACATGGCGCGCACCACTGCCAGATCATGTGAGATGAACAGGTATGTCAGGCCGTGCTCTTTTTGCAGATTGCGCAGAAGCTCAACCACCTGTTTTTGCACCGTGCGGTCCAACGCAGAGGTTGGTTCGTCCAGCACAACAAGCTTAGGGTTAAGGATCATCGTGCGAGCAATCGCGATACGCTGACGCTGACCACCTGAGAACTCATGCGGGTAGCGGTTGCGCATAGCCGGGTCCATGGACACTTCTTCAAGCGCCTGAATAGCCCGCTGGTCTCGTTCTTTTGCAGAGAGCTGCGGTTCGTGAACCAACAGGCCTTCCGTGATGATCTGACCAACTGTCATACGTGGTGACAAAGACCCAAACGGATCCTGGAAGATAAGCTGCATCTCTTTGCGGAGTGGACGCATCTTCTTTTTGCTTGCACCTGTGATATCGTTGCCCTGATAGACAACGCGGCCACTTGCGTTTGGCAGAAGCTGCAGGACCGCACGGCCCAGAGTGGATTTACCAGAACCAGATTCACCCACGATGCCAAGTGTCTGGCCTTCGCGCACTTCCATAGAAATGTCGTTGACCGCACGCAGAACGTGGTTTGGTTTCAAAAAGCCTGTTTCAGTTTCAAACTCAACCCGAACCTTTTCTGCATCCAGAACGATTGGGTTGCTGTCTGGAACCATGCTTTTTAAGCCCGTTGGCTCAGCATCCAGAAGCATCTTGGTGTAGTCGTGTTTCGGCTGACCAAAAATTTCCTTGGTTGGGCCTTCTTCAACAACTTCACCAGACTTCATCACGTAGACACGGTCGGAAATGCGTTCAACGATCGCAAGGTCATGGGTGATAAACACCACAGCCATGCCCAGGCGCCTTTGAAGATCAGCCATCAGCTCAAGGATCTGTGCCTGTGTGGTCACATCCAATGCTGTGGTTGGCTCATCGGCAATCAGAACATCAGGATCGTTGGCAAGAGCCATCGCGATCATAACACGCTGACGCTGACCACCAGACATCTCGTAGGGATATGCCTTCACCTTGCGAGCTGGCTCAGGAATACCAACCAGCTCCAACAGCTCAACAGCACGCTTTTTCGCGCTGGCCCAAGTGTACTCACCGTGCTCAACCATTGGTTCACACAGCTGACGCTCAATGGTGTACAGCGGATCAAGCGAGGTCATTGGCTCCTGGAAGATCATGGTCACTTTAGCGCCACGGATCTTGTTGAGCTTGCGAATTGACGACCCAAGGATATTCTCGCCACGGTAACGCACTTCACCATGGGTGATGCCGTTACCTGCCAGAAGACCCATGGCTGCCATCATGGTCTGGGATTTACCAGAACCAGATTCACCCACAATCGCAACAGTTTCGCCAGAGTCCACGTGAATGTTCACGCCTTTAACGGCATGAACCATTCCAGTGTTGGTTTCGAAATCAACTTTTAGGTTGTCGATCTCAAGAACAGTGTTTTCGTTAATCTTGCTCATTCTGTCCTCTTATCGATCTTTAGGGTCAAGCGCATCGCGCAGACCATCGCCGATGAAGTTCAGCGCGAACAGCGTTGAGGTGAGGAAGATTGCCGGGAAGACCAGCATCCAAGCCGAACCTTGCAGGTTACGCGCACCTTCGGAGATCAACACACCCCAAGAGGTCATTGGTTCCTGAACACCAAGGCCCAGGAAGGAAAGGAAGCTTTCCAGCAGGATAACTTTTGGTACCAGCAGCGTCATGTAGATCACGACAGGGCCAAGAGTGTTTGGAATGATGTGGCGTCTCAAAATACCACCACCTTCAACACCCATAGCTTCTGCAGCCTGTACGTATTCCTGACGCTTGATGGACAGGGTCTGGCCACGAACGATACGTGCCATATCCAGCCACTCAACAGCGCCCACAGCAATAAACATCAGGACGAAGTTACGGCCGAAGAACACCACAAGCATGATCACGAAGAAGATGAAGGGCAGTGAATACAAAATATCCACGATGCGCATCATCATCAGATCAACCTTGCCACCGAAGTAGCCAGATGCCGCCCCGAAGAACACGCCAATGCTGATTGCAACAAATGTTGCCAGCAGGCCGATGGTTAGAGAGACGCGGCCAGCAATCAGTGTGCGGGTCAGCATGTCACGACCATTTGCATCTGTACCGAAGAAAAAGTGCATGTACTGCACGTCTGCGGTCACAGTCGCATTCTTCTTGTCTGCCGAAATGCCGCTGATGCTCGCATTTTCAAACAGGTCAGAGCGGTCGAAGTAACGTGCGTAACGCTCATCAACTTTACGGCTGGATGTGATGGTCGCAGTGACCTTATCGCCATCTAGCTGGTAGCTGTCCACTTTCATGCGCGCGCGCTTAGCGATCGCAGCAAAAGTTGGCTGGATCTCATCCTGTTTTGGATAAGCCTCCAGGCTAGCAGGCGCTTTGACGTAGTCGCGGTAGACCTGATCGTACGGGTGCGGGGTCAGCATTGGTCCAACAACGGACAGCAATGTGATAACAGCCAGCACGATCAGCGACGTCACAGCAGCTTTGTTTGCGAGAAGACGATCACGGGCGTCATCCCACAGCGAGCGGCCCATTTTTGGGGCTTCTTTCAGCTGGTCGGAGGTAACACTCATTAACTCGAGTCCTCAATCAAAACGCACACGAGGATCAAGCATTGCGTACAGCAGATCCACGATGAGGTTGAAAATAATAACAAAGCACGCAACCACAACGACAGTACCCATAACCAGGGTGTAGTCGCGGTTCAAAGCACCTTGGACGAAGTAGCGGCCAATGCCTGGAATACCGAAGATCGTTTCGATGACAACGGAACCCGTCAACAACGCTGCAGCCGCAGGGCCGAGATAGGAAACGACCGGCAAGATCGCGCCACGCAATGCATGAACGACAACGACGGTGTAACCTGACAGGCCATAGGCGCGTGCGGTGCGCACATGGTTGGAACGCAGAGCTTCAATCATTGAACCACGGGTCAAACGGGCAACAACAGCGATCTGAGGCAGAGCCAGCGTCACGACTGGAAGGACCATATTGACGAAAGCGCCACCATTCCAACCACCAACAGGTAGCCACCCGAAGTGAACCCCCATAATCAGGGTCAGAATTGGAGCCACCACAAAGTTAGGTATGGTCACACCAAGTGTCGCTGCTGCCATTACGGAGTAATCGACGCTTTTGTTCTGGCGCAGTGCTGCCACAACCCCCAAAAACCCACCAACAGCCAGGGCAAGAGCGAGAGCGGAAAGGCCAAGCTGCATGGAAATTGGAAGACTTTGGGCGAACAGTTCATTGATCGAGAAATCTCGGAAGAAGAAACTTGGGCCAAAATCACCGGACATTACGCTCTTCAAATAGATGAGGTACTGTTCCCAGAGGGATTTATCCAAATTGTATATCTTGTTCAGGTTCTCCATGACCTTTGCTTCCAACGGACGCTCCAAATCGAATGGACCACCCGGCGCTACGCGCATCAGGAAGAAGGAGATGGTAATAATCAAGAACAAGGTCGGTATCGCGCTGAGCAATCTGCTCAGGACATAGCGTAACATGGGCCTTGCTTCTCCAGTTGTTTTTCGTTTTTATTTGCCGAAAAGTTCACAAAAATGCCAGCCATGCCACAGTTTGCATGACTGGCATTTTCAGTAGGGTTAAAGATTATTTGGTAATCTTGACGAAACGGCTCGGATGTACATCCAGAAGGTTGGTTTCGAAGCCAGAAACCTTATCAGAAACAAGGTTCTTGGAACCGTAGTACATCAAAGGCAGGAACGGCAGATCGCGCATAAAGATCGCTTCAGCTTTCTTCAGGGTCTGCGCACGTTTATCCAGATCAACCGTTATTGCTGCTTCATCCATGAGCGCATCATACTCAGGGTTGTCGTAGCGAGCGTAGTTGAAGCCAACGTTGTCACTTTCTGTCATGAACAGGAAGTTCTGCGGATCAGAGTAGTCACCAATCCAGCCAGCACGCGCCACGTCGAAGTCACCACGGTCACGCAGGTGTGCGTAGTGAGTTTTGGTGTCGGTGTTCAGCATGGAGACTTCAACACCAAGAGGCTTCCACATGTCAGCAATCGCAACTGCTGTGTTCTTGTGGTTTTCAGAGGTGTTGTAGCGGATTTCCACTTTAAGCGGGTTGCTCGCGCTGTAGCCTTTGGATTCAAGAATTTTCTTGGCTACTTCTTCGCGATCCAACAGATCCATGTCTGCCCACTCGGCGTAAGCAGGTTCGCCGTAGTTTCCAATTCCAGGAGGAACCAAAGAGTAAGCAGCAACCATTGTGCCGCCCCAAATGTCTTCAGCCAAGAACTCACGATCGATTGCCATGGAAAGCGCCTGACGTACTTCAGGGTCTTTCATTGCTTCAGATTCGTGGTTCAAAGCGTAGTAGTAGTTACCCAGGTAAGGAGCAACTTTGAACTGGGAACCCATCTTTTCGCGAATAAACTCGATCTGCTCAAGTGGAGCATCGTTGTTTGTGTCAAGTTCGCCAGCCTGGAAGCGGCGAAGTGCTGCGCCACGGTCTTCAGTTGGGTAGTACTTAACTTTGTCGGGTCCAACGTTTGCCGCATCGTGGAAGAACGGGTTTTTCACTGCGGTTACAGCATCATTAGGAACGAAGCTGGAAAGCATGAATGCACCGTTGCTCACGAAGTTTTCTGGCTTGACGAAATCAGAGCCGAACTTCTCAACTGAAGCAGGGTGCACTGGCAAGGCTGACTGGTGCGCCAGCAACTGGATGAAGTAAGGCGTCGGCGCGTGCAATTTGATTTCAAGAGTGAGGTCGTCAAGCGCTTTAACAGCAAGCTTGTCGCCTTCCATCTCACCTTTATTGACGGCTTCGGAGTTGAGGATTGGGTAAAGAACGTTTGCGTACTTGCCACCAGTCATCGGGTTCATGATGCGGCGCATGGAGTAAACAAAGTCACCAGCAACAACTGGATCGCCATTTGACCACTTTGCGTTGTCACGCATTTTGAAGATGTATGTCAGGCCATCGTCAGAAACAGTCCAGCTTTCTGCCGCACCAGGGATAATTTCTCCCTTAGCGTTATAGGCAACAAGACCTTCGTAAAGGTCACGCAGGATGTGAGCTTCATAGGTTGTAGATGTTTTATGCTGGTCAAGAGTTTCCGGGTCAGCGGAGTTACCACGATTATAAACGGTTTCGGCCGTAGCAGATAGTGATGTCGCAGCTACAAGAGCAGCAGCTAACGCTGACATACGAATTGACTTGATCATACAGATCTCCCTCTCCTCAAATTACATTCCGCCAGTTTTGGAGACTGGCAGTTGGCAGCAACATTTCACTGTTGCGTAATTATAGCAAGTGTTGGCGAACCAAATTTTCCCATAATTAGCACACATTTTGATGTGATATTTGATTTGAAAACGTATTTCGTATTAATATTTCACTATTTACCTAAAATTCAAAATAATATTTCAAAATAAGTTGCTGAATCTTTTGCAATCGCGTCACAATGCCGCTCGGCGCTTGTGACACCCATTTTTTCACAGGTGTGGCAAAAAACTTTAACGCTTGCTCATTTGTGGTAGAGCACTACCAACAATTTCACTCCGAGCGTTGAAATGCGCTGTTTTGGGAATCTTGAAAGACAAGCTTAATGGCACCACCGCTTCTTCATGTGCGAGACATACACCTTAACTTTGGAACGACACCTCTTCTGACTGGCGCAGAGCTGCAAGTCGGGGAAGGCGAGCGGATCTGCTTAGTCGGTCGAAATGGATCGGGCAAGTCCACCCTGCTAAAAATAGCTGCTGGATTAGCAGAGCCGGATAAGGGCGATTATTTTCTACAACCAGGGCGTACAATTCGCTACCTGCCGCAGGAGCCTGACCTTTCTGGATATCCCACAGTGCTTGCCTATGCAGAAGGTGGACTAGCGCCGGGCGATGACCAATATCGGGCCAAATACCTATTGGAAATCTTAGGCTTAACTGGCGAGGAAGATCCAGAAACCTTGTCAGGTGGTGAAGCGAAGCGCGCCGCTATTGCCCGGGCGCTGGCGCCGGAGCCGGATATTCTCTTGCTGGACGAACCAACCAACCATTTGGACCTTCCGGTGATTGAGTGGCTTGAGTCTGAGCTGAAGCAGATGAAGTCTGCCATTGTTCTTATATCGCACGACAGACGCTTTTTGGAGAACCTATCTCGTGTAACCTACTGGATTGACAGAGGCATTTCGCGGCGGATGGGTCAAGGATTTGCGCAGTTTGAAGAGTGGCGCGATAAGATCTTTGAGGAAGAGGAAAAAGAGCAGTCTCGGTTGAACGAGAAGATCCGTCAGGAAGAGCATTGGATGGTTTATGGCGTGACTGCGCGTCGTAAGCGGAATATGCGCCGTGTGCGGGAATTAGCCGACTTGCGTCAGAAACGCCGCGAGCATAAAGGGCCGCAAGGCACCGTAAAGATGGCGGCAACTGAGGGGGATATCTCTGGAAAGCTCGTCTCTGAAGCCAAAAACATCGGCAAGACCTATGATAACCGCGTGATCGTCAAGGACTTTTCTACACGAATTCAGCGCGGCGACCGAATTGGCTTTGTGGGACCCAATGGGGCTGGCAAGACGACCCTGCTCAAAATGCTGACGGGCGAACTGGCACCAGATTCTGGCGCGGTACGCCTTGGTGCGAACATCCAGATGATCACACTGGACCAAAAGCGCGAGAAGCTGGACCCCAACGACACCCTCGTCAACGCCATGACGGGAGGCAGTGGGGACATGGTCATTTTGGGGGACACCTCCAAGCATGTGATGAGCTATCTCAAGGACTTCCTGTTTAAACCGGAGCAAGCGCGCACCCCTGTGCGTGTTCTTTCAGGCGGCGAACGGGGCCGGTTGCTGCTGGCCCGTGCCCTCGCTTCCCCTTCTAATCTGATGGTACTCGATGAACCGACCAATGACCTTGACCTTGAAACACTAGATCTTCTTCAGGAGTTGATCGCCGACTATCCCGGCACTGTTTTGCTGGTGAGCCATGACCGTGACTTCCTTGATCGGATCTGCACAAGCGTGATCACTATGGAAGATGACGCGGGCAAATGGGGCGAGTATGCCGGCGGCTATAGCGATATGGTGCGCCAGCGCGGGGAAGGTGTTCAGGCGCGTAAGTCTGCTAAGGCGAGTAAATCTTCTGAGCCTTCAAAGGGGGATAAACCTTCCAAGGCTGCGCCGAAGCAGGAAAATAAGAATTCTGGCTTGAACTTTACACAAGCCCATCGCTTGAAGAGCATTCCTGCTGAGATGGAGAAACTTGAAGCTAAAATCTCTAAATCTCAAAAGGAGTTAGAGGATCCAAAACTGTTTAGTGCCAACCCTGATAAGTTCAACAAGGTGACAAACGCGATTGGCAGCTATCAGGAGGAACTTTCTGCATTAGAGGAAGAATGGCTGGAACTGGAAATGCTGGCAGATGAGGGCTAACCTCTTCTAAATAAAACAAATTCGTTAAAGGCCCTCTTTCCATAAGGAGGGCCTTTTTTGCATCTACCTGTTTGCGTTGATATGTGCGCGGATTTGAAAGGAAGGCGAAATCCTTACGTTTTTTGGCGAATTCTGATTTAGGATTCTGCAAGGCTTGCGCCGCACTGCTTCTTGCCTATCCAAAACGGTTATGTTCAATTCGTGTGCTGCTGACTTAGGCCTGTAGCCTAGTCTTTTCCGTGCCGCTGTTTCAGCTGCAAAAACTTACCAACCACAATGGCAGTGAGCACAACCATGTAGAACTGTCCTGCCAGACCGACGATGATCGCCGCTTTACGTGCGATCGGTGTTATGGGGACAATGTCTCCGTACCCGATCGTCATCAGTGTAATGAAGGCAGCATACATGAGCGCTTCTTCTTGGGAGTGTGTCGCGACATTTTCAATGGGCAGGCCTCTGAACGATCCTGGCTGCGTGTGCTCTATAAGTATAAAGAGGAAAAAGCCGACCATTCCGATAGAAATGTAACCGCTGAGCACCCCCAGAACGATGCGATAGTTCTCAACCTTGGCCGCCAACATCTGCTCAATGAGAACAATGGCAACCACACTGTGGAATATAAAGTAGATTGTAAGCTGGGGCACCAGACGGTCCACATTGTGCAACACCGGGAAGTCCAGCATGAAAAGCACGAGCGAACACACCAGCAAAACAGCCACCACCCTGAAGTATGCTCTCTTCTTTAATGTGACGAGCATCCCGGTGGCGATGTTAAAACTATAAAACAAGCTGAAGATATGCGTTTCGAGCGTCTGACCGGGCAGGATCAACGAGCCAAACAGCAAAAGCAGCTGGCTGAAGAGAAACACTTCAACCCGGTAAGCGAAAAGATCTTCCAACGGCTTCGAATGCAAGGGGCTCTCCGGCTGTTCCTTTCCCACGGCTGTTTGAATATCGCAAAGGAAGGCTAAGGAATGGAAAATCCAGCAGAGACCGTCTCCATGAAATCTAAGAGGTTCATGAGGGATAAACCAGGATGAAACGCTCTGCTTAATGGGTGATACAGTCAGCTTGCCAAGTCGGTCAGATAGGGGAGCGCGTTTATCGTCCGACCTGAAATGCGTTTGCTTATAAAAGGAGGTCCTGTTTCAGGATCGAGGTCGCGGCGTCCCTAAGCCCTGCTCAAAATGTGTCAGGTTTTCAACGCAGGAGGCATAACCTTGACCCATAAAAGAGAGATTTTCATCGTCTGTTCTATCATCGTCGTTGCCATCGTCTTAATCAACAACATGAGCGAAAGCGCAGCCGAAACCCAGCGCCTTGACTCCAAGCACATCAAGAATATTTCGGTGGTCGGTGACAGTGTTGCGTTTGACGTGCGTACTGCAAAAAGACAGCGCGACAACGAAACGGTTGCACTAAAAACAAATGATAAGCGTGGCTGTGCGTTATCTGCCGATATTGAGCGTGACGGCGATACGGTGACAGTTACCTTCAAAAAGCACGATAAGCGCTTTTGGGGGGTATGGTGGGGGTGCACACCAACAGCAAGCCTGCAATTGCCCCCTGACTTAAGTCTCACAATTGAACTGTCAGATATGGCCGCAGATATTCGTGGCGCTTTTAAAGCTATTAGCGTTACTTCAGATCATGCCCTGCTCTCATTTACAGGCGAAACTGAGAAGTTCTATTTGTTTGGTGATGCGGCTCTCATCAATCTGCAGTTTCTTGCCCCCATCTTAAACAAGGATATCACTCTTAACGTCGACAAATTGGTATCCAGAATAAAATACGCACAATAGCGGGAGGGGTTAGGAGACTGCCCCTTTTTTCGCACGGGTTTGCTGGCGCCATGCACTGGGGCTCATCCCGGTAATACGCACGAACTCCCTGTTAAAGTTCGATTTTGTGGTAAAGCCCACATCAAACATAATTTGGGTGACTGGTTCAGACGTGCTGCTAAGGCGCTGACATGCTTCTTTGATACGGAAGCAGTTGACGTATTGTGGCACGTTCATAGCACGGGCGCTGTTAACTGCCTCTGATAACTGCCGAGCGGAAACACCAGTCCGCTTGGCCAGCAGCGCAACTGTCAGGTTTTCGTCACAATATGCAGCTTCGTCCTCCATCAAGTGATCAAGCGCGGTTACAATTGCCTCCATCTCCTTAGCTTCACGAGAAGGACGAGCGGGGCTTGCAGTGGCCACCACCACCTCTTTTTGAGGAAAGATGTTGCTATAAAAGATGTAGAGGGCAAGGACCGCAATGAGAAAACATAGGTTTGCGATACCAACAATTTGTCCAGCGTGCTGCCCGTTATAGTAGGCAAAGTCAACGGTCACCAGCAGATCAACCAGCCCAGAGACAACAAGGGCCGCACCAGCAATAAGATGCGCCTGCCGACATGGCACCACCCAGTGGAACGGTAGCGTTTGTGCCCATTGGAGCTTTGATGTGCGCGCCGTCACAATCAGCAGGGCTCCGAACCCGATATAAATTGCGATAGCGATGATATCGCCCCAAAAGAACAGGCGAAACAGCGTTATGACATAAAGACTGCTGAGCGCCGCCAGTATTGCCAGAAACGCCCCCCCCAGTAAGCGCGGGCTGAGTGTCGTGGTAAGTTGCTTTAAGGCAAGCCAAGTGAGCGGGGGAATGCAAATGGCGAGCATACCCAGGTTAACAACAGGCAGAGGAAAGCCGCCCCAGCGCAAGCCAAGCAGCACCGATTGAAGCGCATACAGGCCAAGAGTAAGACCGAGCAGCAAGGGGACCCTTGGACGCCGCCCAATGCATAAACGCAGCAAAACGATACTAAGCAAAATTGCTGTAAAAAATGGCAATGGAAGGTTTGGCAAGGCTTGCCCCTGAATCTGCACTTATCCAAACACCAACGCTAAGAACAGCAGCGCTCAAGGTCAACCTCAATGCAGGACAACTGCTCTTAACCACCTAGATAATATGTGATGAAACTTCTTTCAGCTCATTACAATGTGTGAGGCTGGTTTGTACGGGCTGGCTGCCGTCACGAAGTGCTGCGTTATATTCAGATTAAACTCGCGGTTTTAGCATTGGACCCTTGGCATTAAAACTGGAGCTTTCGCGGTTTTTCGCTCCCCAATGCCAATCGCGCTACGCCAGACGTTTGTTTAAGTCGTGCCTTATGCCACTGATCAGGTCCGTTCTCGGACATCACCTTAAGAGGAAACCCTATGATCTTCCGCTGGTTGTTCAGGCGGCTTTTCTTCTTTCGAATTCTCACATTTTTCGGGTTGTGGGGCGTGTACCTTGCTTTGATCCAATGGGCCCGCAAAGGCTTGTATTGCGGGCTTGGCGCTGGTCTGCTGATGAGCGGGCTCACGCTGGTGTATGGTTTAGCGATCTATTGGTCTGTTGCCTGGCTGCGCCTGCACACGGAGGGGTACGTCGTTGTGGAAGTCTTTTGTTGGGTGTTATGGGTGCCGATCCTATGGTTTGCAGCTGTTGATACAGAGCTGTATATCGTCTGCGCTCGCGCGCCCAACCAGCCTGTACTCGGCAACCTCCTCTCGACGCAGCGCTATGAAGAAAAGTTCAAAGAGCGCCTTGCGTGGATCAAGCGACAGATCAAATGAAGCAGTTTAATGCGGGGTTGTAAATAAGATTGCATTACCAGCAGCGCACCACCTATGATGGAATTTATTGTACTTCCATGATTTGAAAGATAGGCAGGACTGAGTTGAGTGAACCAGGACAGAGAACTAAAAAACGCCTATGGTGGGTGGCGTTGTTGCTACAGTTTTTTGGAGGTAGTGGATACCTTTATGTTGGACGCCCAAAGCGTTTTTTTGTGCAGCTTGGTGTCACTATACTTGGTCTCTCCGCGCTCAATATCTTGGTCGTACCCTCATACCTAGATGCTCGCATAACGCTACCTTTGCTGTTTGCAATATTTTTAATCGTGGCACTGTTTTTCATAGTGGATTGCATTCGGATTGCTGTCACTAGCTCTCCCTACACGCTTAGAGCGTACAACAGGTGGTGGGTTTACCTTATTGTCGCGATAGCCACTACGCTTGGATCTATCAGTTATGATGTTGTGTTGGGACCGAGTAAGAATGTTAGAAGCTTTTATGCCCCAAGCGGTAGCATGTCACCAAGCCTCATTTCAGGGGACTACTTTTTTGTAAATGCCTGCGGCTTTGATTGCATTGAGGCAAAGCGAGGCGATATCGCGGTGTTTAAGCTGCCTCGCAATGAAACTATCGATTACGTAAAGCGCATCATCGGGCTACCTGGAGATACTATTCAGATGAAGGACGGGGTTCTTTTCCTGAATGGCTCCGCCGTTAAAAGAACGAGATTGCCTGAGCCTTATATAAACAGCGGTAGCCGCGGGAACAAAAGCGCAATTGATCAATATGAAGAAAAGTTGCCAAATGGCCGCCGATATCTAACATTGGACCTAACATCTCGCAGCATTTTGGATAACACAAACGAATATAGGGTGCCTGAGGGGCATTACTTTGTCATGGGCGATAACCGGGACAATTCCCTAGACAGCCGTGTACTTGCAGAGATTGGCTATATTCCGGCAAAAAATATCTATGCTAAGCCGCTGTTCATTTTTTGGTCTGATGATCTGGAACGCATTGGCATGAAGCTGGATTAAACTCTTAGCGGTGTGCTTTTTGTACGTCGCCTGATCATTCTGGCGCTGAATGTGCGGGCTTGGATGTGTGCAGCTGCTTTGAAAGGGATTTGCGATGACACGTGACCATAACCTTCTGGATCGCCTTGGAATTCGCCTCCCAATCATTCAGGCACCCATGGCCGGGACTGCCACACCACAGCTGGCTGCGGCCGTTTCCAATGCTGGTGGGCTTGGGTCACTTGGGCTTGGCTCCTCCTCAGTTGAGGTTGCGCGCCAGATGATCTGCAAAACAAAAGAGCTTACACCACACTCATTTAACACCAATGTCTTTTGCCATCGGCCAGCTGTCGGTAACACGGAGAAAGAAAAGGCATGGGTTGATAGGCTCGCGCCGGAATTTAACCGATTTAACGCGCCTCCCCCGCAACAGATTCGTGAGATCTATACGTCCTTTCGTGCCAATGAAGAGATGTTTGAGATGCTTCTTGAGGAGGCTCCTCGCGTCATTAGCTTCCACTTTGGATTGCCAGAGCCGCATAAGATCAAGGCATTCAAGAACCTTGGCATCATTTTGATGGCCAGTGCAACGAACGTTGATGATGCCCGCCAGATTGAGGCCGCAGGCATTGATGTGGTGATCGCGCAGGGCTGGGAGGCCGGAGGGCACCGGGGCTGTTTTGATGAAAACGAGCCGGACACGTGCTGCGGCGTGTTTGCCTTAACCCGGCTTTTTGCGCAGACCCTGTCTTTGCCGGTGGTCGCAGCTGGCGGCATTATGGACGGTGCTGGCATACGCGCTGCGTTAGCGCTTGGGGCAAGTGCCGCGCAATTGGGCACGGCATTTGTTGGGTGTGATGAAAGCAATGCCAACCAAAATTACCGCGCATTTCTGGCACGCGCGGGTGAGAACAGCACTGTCATGACACGTGTTGTCTCTGGCCGTCCTGCCCGCTGTTTGACAAACAACATTACCCGCTGGGGCACAGACATTGCCGATGCTGATGTACCTGATTACCCCAAGCCTTATGACGCTGCCAAAGCACTTAATCTGGTGGCTGCCTCACAGGGCGAAGATGGGTTTGGGGCCTATTGGGCCGGACAAGGCGCCCCGCTTGCGCGTGCTATGCCTGCACAAAAATTGATGGAGACATTGGAACGCGAACTCGCAGCTGAATGAGAGCACTACCCAATTGCTTGCGCTTGCATGATGGATCACATTTGATAGGTTCATCTGATTGGTGATCCTTGTTTCGCCCGAAACCATTTTGCAGCAACCGGTGTTTTTCATGCCTTCTCTCAGTCAGCAGCAAAAAATCTATGTTCAGCGTATTAACCGCGCGATCGATTTTATTGAGCAGAACATTCAGCGTGATCTTTCGCTTGCACAGATTGCGGAGGCGGCGCGGTTCTCTGATTTTCACTTTCACCGCATTTTCAAAGCTATGACGGGAGAGACCGTCAACCAGTTCACCAACCGGATCAGGCTGGAAAAATCAGCACTCCGGTTGAGGCAAAATCCGGGCATCTCCATTACTGAAGTGGCACTGGACATGGGCTTTGCCTCCTCCTCCTCGTTTGCGCGGGCTTTTCACGCAAATTTTGGCAAGAGCGCCAGTGCGTGGCGTAAGGATGCGTTGCAAAATAGCAAGATCAGCCAAATACAAAGCAAGATCGGCAAAGCCGCAGCTGAGAGCGATCTTTACCTTGACCAACAGACACAAACGTTCGTTGAGGATAGAGGCCAAGCGATGGATAGCCTAGGAATAACCGTCAAAACTTTGGAACCAAGACGCGTTGCTTATGTGCGCGCCATGGGGGACTTTCAAAAGAACCCTGAAATCATCGCGGACACTTGGGGCAAGCTGATGAGCTGGGCCGGTCCGCGCGGGTTGATTGGTACGGCAGAAACGCTTTGCATGTTTCATGATGACCCAGAGGTGACAGACAGTGAGCTGATGCGCTTTAGCTCCTGCGTGACTTTGGAGCGTGATGTGGATGTTTCTGGAGAAGTGGGCAAGATGAGCGTTGCTGGCGGGGCTTATGCATGTGGGCACTTCAACATTTCCCATGAGCAATCCCAGGGTGCCTGGGAGGTCATGTTTGGTGAGTGGTTGCCGACCAGCGGCTATGAACCTGAGAACCGACCATGCTTCCAGATGTACCCTTCCATGTCTTCAGGCCCTGAGAAGCAAGATGTTTACATCTGCATTCCTGTTCGACCTTTGTGAGTTAACCTATGACATTGCGAGCTAAGAAAATGGCCTATTGGATTTTAGGCAGCGTCATGTTGTGCCTTGTTGCCGGTGGTGCAGCCTTTTGGTGGATGATGCAACAACCGCTTTATAAACACGGACAGGCAGCCAAACTGGCTGAGCAAGACCCTGTTAGCATGGACGGGGAACGCTTTTGGGTAGAGCCGAACATGTCCCTCACCTACTTTGCGCGGGGGGAAGGTAAGCCGATCCTTTATGTTCACGGCGGACCGGGCACTCCGCCAGATATCTCCGCTGCTGCGCTGGATGCCTTGGGGGAGAACTACAAGACCTATTACTATGACCAACGCGGCACAGGTGGCTCGACACGTCCGTTTGATCGTTTTAATGCCAAGGACGGGACGTGGGGTAACGTACAAAAGCTGGAGGGCACGCTTGGCCTTGCCCAGCAGCTGGCGGATATGGAACGCATTCGTAAATTGCTGGGTCAGGACCGCATCATCGTTGTGGGGCATTCCTTTGGCGCCTTCATGGCCGCGTTGTATGCTGCAGAATTTCCGCAAGGTGTCGACAAGCTGGTGCTGCTCAACCCTGCAGATTTACTGGAGTTTCCCAATAGTCGTGAGGGCTTGTATGGCGCCATAGAAAAGCGACTGCCTGCTGAGGATCAAGATGCCTTTAAAGCTTGGCTGGCGCAGTACATGGATTTTGGCAATGTGTTTTCAAAAAGCGAAGCTGAGCTGCAAGTGCTGGATGCCAGGTTCCTGCCGTTTTATGAAAAGGCAATTGGCAAGATCCCGCAGGGCGTGCCCAGCCCACCGTTGGATGCGACCGGGAACTGGCAGGTACGGGGCGTGTTCTTCAGCATGGGACGGCGGCATGACTGGCGCGGATTGATGGGCAAGATCACTGCCCCAACACTGGTGGTGCATGGGGGGCGTGACTTTCAGCCCAAAGAGATTGCCGAGGAGTATGTTGCCAATATCCCCGGTAGTACGCTCATTGAGATCAAGGATGCTGCTCATTTTCCGCAGTACACCCACCCTGAACAACTGGCTGCGCAGTTAGATCACTTTTTGAACGACAAGTAAATTAGGCGCTATCGCCAAAGATCCTATCAATATCGGCGGTACCCAGCAGCTTCCATTGGCCTTCCTCAACACCATCCAATGTGAGGCCGCCAAGCTGGGCGCGGTGGAGTTTGGTTACATGATTGCCGGTTGCTGCAAACATGCGCCGGACCTGATGATAACGGCCCTCATGCAGCGTGAGGCGGGCTGTGGTCTCAGACAAGACTTCCAATTCCGCCGGTTTAAGCGGGCTGGTATCGTTTTCCAGCATCATTTCACCGGAAGCGAACTGGTCGGCTTCCCCGCCTGTCATTGGGCGGTCGAGTTCGACCTCGTAGACTTTTGCCACATCTGCTTTGGGCGAGATGATCTGGTGCAGGAGCTTTCCATCATCGGTGAACAACAGCAAGCCGGTTGTGTCCTTGTCCAATCTGCCCACAAAGGAGAGTGCTGGCTTGCGGACGCGGTAGCGGGCTGGCAGTAAGTCAAAGACCAGCCGTCCCCGGTCCTTCATGGAGCACGTGTAGCCAAGAGGCTTGTTGAGCAGGATAACGGAGCCTTCTGGCGGGTCCAACGGCTCGTCATCGAACAGGATGTCTTCATGAGCCAGCTTGCTATCGGCTTTTATCGGGTTTCCGTCCTTGTCGGTGACCCAACCATTGCGGATGGCCGCCTGCATTTCCTTGCGGCTGCCGTATCCCAGATTTGCCAATAGTTTCACAAGTCTCATTATTCGAACCTTCGGTTCTGTTGCCGCGTACGCTTACCCGAAAACCGGTGCCCACTTTTCGGGCGTACGTGTTTGCCGCGTACGCTCATCCAAAAACCGGCACCCACTTTTTGGGCGTACGCGCGCTTTACTTACTTATTTGCTTTAATCGCGCGGATGACTTTGTAGCCGTTCTGGTCTGCCATGATCTCGTAGGAGGCGAACACCTTATCCAGCGTTGCTTCATATGGAAGATGACGGTTGGCGACCAACCACAGATGACCGGATGGACGCAAGCCACGGGCGGCGGACTTGATGAACTCTTGCCCGATATCTGCACGGTCCTGCTTGCCACCAGCGTGGAATGGCGGGTTGGTGAAGATGAAATCGTAGGTGCGTGCCAGCTTCTTGGTGGCATCCTGCCAGATGAAGTCCAGCGCGACCTCTCCGGTTTTGCCCTTCAGGTTCTGCTCAGCCAGATCCAGCGCGCGCTTTTCAGCCTCATAAAGATCAATGGCTTTGACCTTTTCGCGTTTGGCAACTTCACGGGTCAGGTAGCCAAAACCACAGCCCAGATCTGCACCACGTCCTGCCAGCTTTTCCGGCAGCGTGGCGACGAGCAGCTGTGAGGCTTTGTCCAGATGGTCCCATGCGAACACGCCCGGACGGCTGATAAACTCGCCCTCCATGATTTCGCGGGATTCGTCTAGTTTCAGCCACTCTTCCACCAACTCGTGGTTTACGGTTTCTGGTGTCACTTCGGCCCAAAACACACGGCATTTGTTTTTGGAAATTTTGCCTGTATTGCCTGCCAGCTTGGTCAGATCGCTCTCAGCTGTTTTTGCACCTTCTGTGTTAGAGGCACTTGCAACAACAAGACCGCCCTGCGCAGCAGACTTTACAGCTTTTGCCATAAGCGCACGGGCTTCATCGCGCTGGCGTGGTGGCAACAACAACACAACCGGGTACTGGCCATCAACCTGTGGTGATACGGTGAAACCAGCGCGTTCCAGATTGTCTTTGTCCGGTGCAAAGGTCTGTTGGCAGATCATGCGGTTCTTGGCGATGCCGTTCATGGCAAAGCCCATGCGTGCGCGCAGGAAGAGTGCCTTTTGATCAGCAGAGCCGTCTTTAAAGAAGTCTAGCAAACCATCTTCAAATGGCAGCAACAGCGTATCGAGAGCTGAATCTTTCATCTTATTCTTATCCTTGCTGCCTTAGGGCCTTGTCGCGGTTCATTAAAATCACGCGCCACACCCAAGGTTTTTGTTTTTAAGAGGTATGCACAATCTCGCGTGTTTCGCGGAATCCGATATCACTGTTCTTTTCGCCTACATAGGATACTTCCCAAGCATTCTTGAAGAGGTATACAGGCTTGTCGTCCCGGTCCAACGCCACATTTGCGCGGTTGGTTTCAAGGAACTTATCGAGCTTGAGCTTGTCTTCACACTCAATCCAGCGGGCTGTGTTGTACATGGCTGTTTCAAAGCCAATTTCTGTCTGGTATTCAGCCTTGAGACGATCCACCACAACATCGAGCTGAAGAACACCAACCACCCCAACAATCCAGTTGGTGCCGATGGCTGGTTTGAAGATTTGTACCAAGCCTTCTTCTGCCAGATCTTCCAGACCGCGGCGCATCTGTTTCACGCGCATGGTATCTGTAAGGCGCACACGGCGCAGAATTTCTGGCGCAAATGCTGGCAGGCCTGTTACGTGGATCTCTTCGCCTTCTGACAGGGTGTCCCCCACACGCAGCTGGCCATGGTTTGGCACACCGATCACATCGCCCGGGTAGGCTTTTTCCGCAATCTCACGCTCTTCTGCAAAAAAGAAGATTGGAGCGGACACTGTAATCGGCTTGCCTGCACGTACATGCTTTAGCTTCATACCGCGCTTAAACGTACCAGAACACAAACGCACAAATGCAATACGGTCACGGTGTTTGGGGTCCATGTTGGCCTGAACCTTGAACACAAAGCCCGTGACCTTCTTCTCATCTGGCGTGATGACACGGCCACCAGTTGCTGGCTGCGAATGGGGCGCTGGCGCATGTTCTGCAATAAAGTCCAAAAGCTGGTCAATACCGTAGTCGCGCAGCGCGGACCCGAAGAAAACCGGGGTCAAGTGACCTTCAAGGAAGCTCTCGCGGTCAAACTCTGGGTAGCCTGCACCGCCAAGTTCCACATTTTCTTCCAGCTCTTCGCGGATGTTGTCAAACAGCTCACCAACCAGTTCAGGGTCTTCCAGACCTTCAACTTTCTTGATGGTATCAAGCGCACCGCCACGGCCTTCGCTAGAGGTAAAGAAGCGGTTACCAATATGATCGAATACGCCGAAGAAGTCAGAGCCCATACCAACCGGCCAGCTCATTGGTGCCACATCAAGAGCCAATGCCTCTTGGATCTCATCAATGACTTCCATCGGGTGGCGACCTTCACGGTCGATCTTGTTGATGAAGGTGATGATTGGAATATCGCGCAGGCGGCAAACTTCGAAGAGTTTGCGGGTCTGGGTTTCGATACCCTTTGCAGCGTCAATCACCATGATCGCTGCATCAACAGCTGTCAGTGTACGGTATGTATCTTCAGAAAAGTCTTCGTGGCCCGGCGTATCAAGCAGGTTAAAGAGAATGCCATCGCGTTCAAACGTCATCACGGAGGAAGAAACAGAGATACCACGTTCCTGTTCAATCTTCATCCAATCAGAACGAGCACGGCGGCGTTCACCACGGGCGCGCACCTGCCCCGCAGCACGGATCGCACCACCGCCAAGCAGCAGCTTTTCTGTCAGCGTGGTTTTACCAGCATCCGGGTGTGAAATGATCGCAAACGTGCGGCGCGCCAAATATGGCTCTTTGCCTGCTCCGCTCATAGAGCCTCCTTTTGCAGGCAAATTCCTGCATCATCATTGAAAATGCAGAATTGAGGCCGATTACCCGGCGCGCATGTTTTAAAGCACGTTTCTGATAGTTGTAAGCTACTTTTCAGGAACACACTTCAGCGCACAAAACTGCTGAAACCTTTGTTGGAGTGGGTTTTATAGAATGTGATGCAGCAACACCAGCCCTCGCCTCAACTTTTCCGGCATGAAACGACCACCGCGTGTTGAAACCAATCATACCGAACGCTCTAGCTCGCACTCCCGCGTTGCAGCTGGGTCGGTTGCAAATTAAAGCTTAGTTCGATCGGGATCGAAACATCACGCTCAAAGCGTGTACTACTCATGTGCGCAGTTCACTTTATGACTGCGAGGAAGCCCCGATGTTACTTAACTACCTGTACTCCAACTTTTATGAGGAGCACACCTTCATTGATATGCTTGGCGTTTCTGCGCACGACTTGCAAAGTTTGCAAGTTCGCCGGCTTATGCCTGCGGCATCCTACCTTTTTACCAGTGCATCCTCCTGCACATCCTTCCCTGGAGACTATCAGGACCAAGAGCTTTATCGCTTTCATCAAAAAGGTCACCATTGCTGGTTTACAGATCTACAGCGCTATGGCCTCACCGACGAACAGGCTGCCAAAGCTTTCTTTCTTACCCGTTTTCGCAGTGCAAAGACTGCCTTTCAAAGCGGAGAACTGGGAGGCCAGTTACAGGCCGTTTACCCTGATGCATTTACAGCATTTGACAGTGACCTGGAGGACAGGACCTGGGATCACTTTTTAAATGGGACCTATGGGCTGTGTACTTTTGACGGACAGCCAGAAACCATCTTCTTAAAGCAGGCTGGTGTACGTTTTATCAAACAAATCATAATGGTAGAACCTGCGTATTTGCCAAAAGATCATCTGGAGGTTTTGCAGGCACTCGTCGACTTGCTCGATCGCGTTGAATCTAACTTTGCACCACATGAAGTCGCGGCATCCTCGAGACAAAGTTGTATCATTGATGTGCGCAAGAGGTATTTGGCTACCAAGGATTTTGCCTAAGCCTTTGTATAGCGTCTATGTGGGGTAGCGTCCTTGCGTACTGAGGCAAGAACAACGCAAAGACGTGCAGCCGTTTGCTCAAAGTGCCCCTTGTTGTTAATCTCCAAGGGGCAAAGTTTACGTTATGCAGCTTTTTCATCTGCCCGCGTTTGTGCCAGAACCGGAAGTTCCAGATTGCCATCCTGAAACTTGAAATTAAAGCGGATGCTGTTGAATTTCCATGTACCGCCCTCGTGTACCAAGGTCATGTGATAGGTGCCGTAAACCACCCAAATATCACCACCCTCTGCGCCATCTATATAATGAGTTGCTGTTGCGTGGAGTTTGACATCGGCCTTTTGCTCTTTTGATTCAATCAGAGCGTTCCCAATCTGGTGGTGGGTCTGATCAAAGCCGGGCAACAGCTCTTTCCATGCTGTCGTAATCTCTTCAGGAGACAGATAGACCGGCTCGCCTGCCCCAAAAGAGGAATAATCCAGATGGACGCGGCCAGTCATGGTGGCTTCCACGGCCTCCCAATTTCGGTCGTCGACATCAATGAAGAAACGACTTACACGATTTTGGATTGGCCCAATGGTGTCCATCTACATTCTCCCAGCTCAGTCAGAGCTTCGGAACATACTCTAACTATTTGATATTTTGTGTAGCACTCGCCAAAAGCTCTGGCGGCTTTGAGGAAAACCTAATTCCATATCCGATACGTGCCGCGCCGCAGATACACTAGCGTATTTAATCGCGCCAGATACCCCATGAATATAACGATTACGCAGGCAATAAGGACCCTGTTCCGGTACTATGGTTTGTATTGTGATAACAACATGACATATTTCTGCCGCAAATGGACCAGCCTCACTGGGAGTCTTTTCCCACAGCCTGACGGCACATCCCAACCGAGAGATTTCCTTTATCTTACTGGTTCAATCACAACCGTCCCTGCACCAAGAGCGACTGAACTGTCGCTCACAAAGCCACTGCTCCACAGGGCATACCGTCTTGGCCCTACATGAGCGGGCAGGCAGCGGGCGCGGTTAAACCTGTCCCTCACTGTGCAAGTTATACCGCTGAGCGTTCCTCTTTGCCTTGCTGGCAAAAACGCAAATCTCCGCCATTTCCAGAGCATTTTTCATGACGCCTGCAACTGAGGTGATGAGTGATGTTTGCAGAGATCAGCGCCGTTGCTTTTTCGGCTGCATCAAAGCGAACACAACTGGTTGAGATTTATTTTATAGTGATCACTATTTTAAATATTGACATACCCCCTCACTTGTCGCTTTATATAGCTATCACTACATAAATAGAGCAAAACAATGATTTCTGAACAACTGACTTCAAAAACCCACCGCCAAGCTCATATGAATGAAGGCACATTCAGCCTTGCACAGGCTGCCCCATCAGCCCTGGGAGCACATGAGGTTCGCCTGCACATGGCTGCAGCTAGCGTCAATTCGCGCGATTTGATGATCGCCAAGGGTGCTTATGGCGAGATGCCAGCAGATTTGGTGCCGCTCTCAGATGGAGCAGGCACAATCGTGGAGGTTGGCAGCAATGTTTCTAACTGGAAGGTCGGGGACAAGGTTATGCCGTCCTTCTTTCAAGACTGGCATGAGGGGCGCTTTGAGCCCGGGTTTATGGCCTCAGCGTTAAGCTCTGCAGAGCGACCCGGCGTCCTGCGGGATTTTGCGGTCTTTCATGAGGATACGCTTGTGCGTGTGCCAGACCATTTGACACTGGAAGAAGCTGCTACCCTGCCCTGCGCAGCGGTTACAGCCTGGCACGCCTTGTTTGAAACTCACAGGACGTTTTCCAGTGAAGATACGGTATTGATCCAAGGCACGGGCGGCGTCGCCATTTTTGCCCTGCAGTTTGCAAAGACGGCGGGAGCAAAGGTGATCTTGTTGTCGTCAAGTGATGAGAAGCTGGAACGGGCACGGCAGATGGGAGCTGATACCACCATCAACTACAAAAAGGTTCCCCTGTGGGATCAGGAGGTTTTGAAGAGCACCAACGGCAAAGGGGCAGATATTGTGCTTGATCTGGGCGGCAAGGATACTCTTGAAAAATCAATCAATGCTGTTGCGGCTCATGGCATCATCGCACAAGTGGGCGTGTTAACGGGATGGGCGGCTGCACCGCAGAACATCAGCCATCTGATCTTTAACAACTCAAGTATCTCCGGGGTTCTGGTAGGTTCAAGAACCTATCTAGAACGCGTCTCTGATTTCATGTCACAGCACACCATTAAGCCAGTTATTCATCAGCGCTTTCAATTTGAAGGCGTACAACAGGCCTATGCCTGCATGAAAGCGGCGGGCCATTTTGGAAAGATCACTGTGACCATCAACGAGTGAACCCACCCGACAACCTGAGGCACCACGCCTATGTCTGGATCCGGCTTTGCAATTAGAAAGCCGGATCCTATCATTTTGGGCAAACCCAGACCTTGCACTTGTAAACAAGCTCATCTCATCACTGATAGGGCATTAGCTAATACAGGTTTCATGCCTGAACTGAGAGAGTGAGAGGACGCATAAGTCTGCCAGTTTCCTCAGCTCGTCCTCGCTTGTCCCATCCTTAGCTTGAATGGACATTCCCTGTATTGTTGCACCAACGAAAGCTGCAAGAGATTGCAGGTCTGTACTCTCCAAAAATTGAGAGCGGCAACTCACCAGCTTGTTGTAAATAGCTGCAATTGTAAGGGAACGGCGGCCTTCCAAATTATCGGAGAGTGCTTTTTCGCTTTCCGCGCGCTCCACCAGTCCGGTGGAAATCATGCAGCCAAGCGGGTGACTGGATGCTGTAAACACTTTTGCGCAGCTGTATAACACTGCTTTTATTGCCTTCACGGCATCATCGTGAGCGCCGAGCCCCTCAAGCATCTGCGTGCCATAGACATCAGCGTAGCGATCTAAAACCAGCAGGTAGAGGTTTTCCTTGGACTTAAACGCAGCATAAAGACTCGGAGGCGTTACGCCCATTGCGCCAACCAAATCACTGATTGACGTGCCCTCATATCCCTGCTTCCAAAACAATTCGCTAGCTTTTTGCAGCATCTCATCCTTGTCAAAACGACGAGGTCTGCCCCGCACTGCCTTTTTCTTTTCCATAGCGATCACTATAAATATAAACACCCATCACGCAAGCCCTTTCCCTAACAAAGCTCTGGCGTATGTCAGGCAGCGCCTGCGTTTCTACAGGACGGTTCTTGCTCTATTTCCTGTTCGATAAAACCCGCATTTCACGCTCACGAGAGCGGGCGATGGGATCCGGCGTCTCAGGCTGCGTATGTGGAGCCCCAGGATGACACATGCAAACGCTGTCTTGCGAGGCAGTTTTTTGCCAGACTTGCAATAAATTGGCAAAATCGCTTTCTAATGAGAAATCGTAAATCCCTGCAAATTCCTGATTATATCGAATGCCATAGCGTTGAGCTTGCCGCTTAAACGCCCAACTTAGGTAATTCAGAAACAGAGACTTAATGCGGTACGGGCGCTTCAAAACACCTTTGAGCGGCCCTCCACACTGGCGAACCCAACCTTGAAAGCCGACCGCGTGCAGCGCTCTTATGCAAGCGTTGCGGATTTGGGGAAACAAATGCACATGTTCATGACCGTCAACAAAATCTGGCAGTCTTCCAAAGTCACGCTGGAATATCGCGATCTGAGAGGCAATCTCAGCTTCAATCTGCCGTGTATCCAACAGATGTAGGTGTGACTTAAGTAAAAGCTGCTGCATTGTCGGAAGCACAGCCCAGCCCAAAGCGGTTGAAGAAGGTTTAAGCCAGTCGCCTGTGAGCGTGATGTGCAGCCCAATCTGGATATCGGGTCTTTTCTCGCTTAAATCCTTCAAGGCTTGTCGGTCAGTGGGCCAAGCCTGCGTGATAACCATACAGGACGTCCCGTGGATCTTGTTATTTTCAAGCAGCCACAAGATACTTTTGCTAATGCCCGACGTATAGGCATAGTCATCAGCGACCAGACGCATCGGCAACCTCTGGAGTTTTCGCCTGCAGGCTATGTTCTTCCGCGACAATGTAGATCGGGCGTTGCTTAATCTCCCGAAGCATGTGCCCCACATACTCACCAACGACCCCAAGAAGAATTAGTTGTAAGCCGCCCAAAAAGACTGTTGCGGTGAACAAAGATGAGTACCCAGGAACGTCGTTCCCCATCAAGAGCGCTGAAAGTACGATCCAAAACCCATAGACAGAGGCAGGAATTGCAATAGCAACACCCAAAAACATAGTGGCCCGAAGCGGTACCGTAGAAAAGGAAATCACACCTTCTGATGAGAGACTCAAAAGCTTGAGGAAATTCCATTTCGTCGTACCGGAAATGCGCTCCTTTGGCTCATATTCAATCGCACTTTGCTTGAAGCCGATCCAGGTGGAGAGTCCCTTGAAAAAGCGTATGCGTTCTTTACACGCCTTCATTGCTTCCAAGGCACGTGGTGAAAGTAACTTATAATCAGCTGCATTTGCAGGAATCTCAAATCTGCTACCTGAATTAATGAGCCGATAAAACACACCTACCATTTTCTGCTTGATTGGATGGTCCTGACGTTTGTTGTGAACGGCATACACAACATCATTGCCTTCAACTTTCCAGCGACGAACAAATTCTGGAAGCATTTCAGGTGGGTGTTGACCGTCACTATCAAGGAAAACGATCGCCCCTTTTTTGCAATGCTCTGTCGCAGCAACCAGTGCTGCTTCCTTACCAAAGTTGCGACTAAAGCAAACTGTTTTGACGCTGAAGGCCCCACTTGGCAGGCGGTTCATAAGTTCAACGCTACCGTCAGAGCTTCCATCATCGACATAGAGAATTTCAACATTTAGTGCGAACTGCGCCACCAACTGCTCGGCAACTTCACCAAGTTTTTGATGAAAAATCTCTAGAGATTCAACCTCGTTAAATACCGGCACTGCGATCGTGAGTGTGTTGTTGTGCATTTTTAATTCCCCACGCACGTTACAGCATCTAAGCCCGTTGCTGGCTTCAGCGTTGCAACCCAGACTTCAGGATGTTTTTTATAAATCTTGCCCCCTGCGGCAGGCCAGAGCATTTTTTGCAGGTCCGTCGCGCACATTCCAGCGACCATCGCCCTAGGCTTTTTGTAGTCAACATAAAGCGCCCCTTTTTGATGAAGGTCGCTCATATCTACCCAGGGAGCGTATTTAAGGCTCGCTTTTTCAAAAAGCGATGGCCGAACAGAACTATACCAAGCGACAGTTCCACCAGGCCAACGACTTCCCACTACATATTCAAAGGGTGCTGTTTCATGGCTGTACCAGTAGCTCTCCACGAGGCGCGCTAATTCTGGTCCATCATGTAGCATTCGGGCCGGCTTATTTTTTGCCAGCGGTGAGGCAACGAAGATAGCGATATAGACAAGCACTAAGGTGCCATACAGTGCAGCCCATGAAACCATAAAACGGTTTTTAAAGTCGCCCGATCCAGTCTCCAAGGCAGCAGCAGATATCCCAATCAGGCCGGCGAAAACAACACCAAGCGGAATCGACCACGCTGTTTTGATATCTGCACCAAGCACCATCGAAATGACGGTAATTACAAGAACTGGGCCAAGCGCTGCAAACATGAACGGGTCAGCCCAAACACGGTTCACGCCGGCCTTGATACGGGTAAGCGAAATTGTACTGATCCGCCTCCAGCCAGCAGCAATCGCTAATGCAAGCAACATTGGTGCAACAGAGTAAATGAACTCCACCACATAAATCAGCGGCATCAATATATGATCGAACCAGGACTTGTCGTCACTTCCCGATCGTCCCATGGCGTATTCAATGGGAAGAAAGTTGGAGTGCACTAACCATATAAGATGGGGTGTAAGCGCAATTAGGAATAGAAAGGCCGCCAAGTATGGACCTGGACGTTTCAGCAGGTCTCTACGTTTAAGAAAAACCCAAAGTGTCACAGTGATCAGAAAAACTCCGGCAATGTACTTCCCATACATACCACCGGCGCTTAGAATGCCGAAAAGGGCCCACCATCCCAGCTTATCTTTTTCTTCGGCTTTCAAAAACGTAAATACCATCCAGCCCCAGAATGGCAAAAAGCCCATATTTACGTTGTATTCAACAGCAGATATCGTCGTAAAATGGGTTAGGAACGCAGCAAGAGCTGTATACCCACCCGCTTTTGCACCAAACCGTTCTCGAACGATCAAAATTACCGGCAATATAGCCATCACCACACAAATCTGAGCGCTTGCAAAGATGAGCCAGTCGGCGCGCCCAAAGAGCTGGACAACAATGTCGATCATCCAAGCGGACATTGGTGGATGCTTAAAATAGCCCAGTTGCCATTCCTTGCCCCAATAGAGCGACTCCACGGCATCTAATGGCAAATTATGGGCGAATATCGACGATATCACCGTAAAGACAAATACATGCAAAACAAGAATTGATAAAATAAACCAAGATGAGCCGATATTCACCTTGCTGAGAGCACCTTTCTGAAAAGAATGACCTCGCCTCTCAATATTTACGTCCATAACACCAAAATAAATCCAATAGATCCCAAAGCAAAAGGGATAAAATTACACTGAATCAACAACCATGTTTTCAGGGGGAGCAAATATCATGAGCAGCGCACAATCTCCACTTTGTTTTAAATAGTTTTGCCACCCATTTTGAAAGATGGACAACAAAGTTGTATTTTCGCCACCCAAGAGCAATGGGCTGCTCGGGAACGCGCCGTTTGTGACAGAACCTATCAATTGAGAGCGCAGTTCGCTTCAGCTTAAAGCTATAAGGAAACTTTGGGTGCATTTCATCGCAGCGACCGAGCTTAGCGCTGACGGTCTTTGAAAAAGCGGAGGTGTCGAGCAGTTTGGAACGCTCGAAATCACAAGCATATAGCGATAGGGCTCGCCTACGCGAATATTGTTGAAGATTGCACCAAGGGGAAAAGTGGTGCCCGAAGGCGGATTCGAACCACCGACACGCGGATTTTCAATCCGCTGCTCTACCAACTGAGCTATTCGGGCACTTTCTGCTGGTCCGGTGTGTTTTCCGTCCCGCGAATGTGAGCGTGTTATAGGGTGGGAAATTTCTCCTGTCCAGCGCCCTTGAAGAGTTTTCCCAAAGCCTTTTAGCGGCTTAGCAAATTTTATTTACTGAGCAGAAAAAGCAGATGCACGAAACCACGCGCATCCGCAACAATCGCAGCATCAGGCCGTTTGTAGTGCTGGGGCTACATCAACCCAGGCTGCTTGATCATGAGAAAGAGCCATCGCGTGTACGAGCCCCTCGATTGAAATACCTTTTTCAAAGTCGATCAAATGGCTCTTATGACCTTGCAAGCTCATAAGGATTTCATTGACCTCTATAATCTTTAGATCGTTGAAGCCCAGTCCATGACCTGGTGCTGGAATAAAGCGGTCGTAGGGCGGGTGTGCTGGGGCTGCCAGTATAGTGGTGTACCCCTGCTCTGCCGTATTGCCTTGCGCTTTATAGACCTTCAATTCGTTCATGCGCTCCTGATCATAGACAATGGAACCTTTGGAGCCAAAGATCTGAATTGCAATGCGGCCCTTTCGGCCCCATGCAGAACGATTGAGCTGGAGCGTGCCATTGCCGCCGTTTGACAGCTCAAACATCACCGTGGCTGCGTCATAGGTTTCAACGCTCTTCTGGTTGCCAGCACAATCCTTTCGGCTCGCATAGGGCTTGGTCATGTGGCACATGACTTTTTCGATGTGCAAATCCAGCGCGACCAGCAAAGATATGGTGTGAACGCCAAAGTCATCCAAAGCGCCATAGCCCGATGCAGCGCCACTTTTAATGCTCCATATGTCGTCGGGGTTCGCCATAAAGTCTTCGTCCATCTCCAGACGGACCTGAAGCACATCGCCAATCTCGCCCGCACTTAACATATCGCGGATACGGCGCATCAAAGGGTTTTGGATGTAGTTGTAGCCAAGGAATGTTTTCTTGCCGGACTTGCGAGCTGCCTCCAACATCTTTTGGGCATCTGTAAATGATGGTGCCATGGGCTTTTCGCAGTAAACGTGTTTACCTGCCTCTAACGCCTCAATAGCCATTTGCGGATGAAATTGATTTGGCGTTGTGATCGAAATGATCTGGATATCGGGGTCAGACAACATATCACGCCAATCGCCCGTTGACCTGGCAAAGCCAAAGTCTTGTGCGCGCGCCGCTGCCAGCTCCTCATTCACTTCAGCCAGAGTGACCAATTCAGGCTTTAGCTCACCGCCAAACACGCCAGATACCGCATTCCATGCCAGAGCATGGCATTTGCCCATGTACCCGGTGCCAATCAGACCTACGCCGATTTTACCCATCTCAATTTTCCTGAAAGCGCCCGTGGAAACGGGACTTGCTAAAACAAAGGAGCGGTACACTTATGCGCACCGCTCCTGAGGTAGGCTCATTAGACTGTGCCGCCCAACGAAGCCTCCAGGCTGGCAAGTTCTTGCCCACCAGCCATTAGATCTTGCAGTTCCTCGGCGGTGATCTCACCCTTTTTGGCGGTGCCAAGGGTTTTGCCCCGGTTCAGAACCGTGAAGCGGTCCCCGACTGCCATGGCGTGGCGCACGTTGTGAGAGATAAACACAACACCCACGCCTTTTTTGCGGACCTTATCCATGGTTGCCAACACGTTTGACGTCTGGCGCACACCAAGAGCAGAGGTCGGCTCATCCAAAATGAGGACCTTAGCACCGAAGTAAACCGCACGGGCGATCGCCACCGTCTGGCGTTCACCACCGGACAGCGTCCCTACGGCCTGATCTGGCTCACGCAGGCGAATTCCCATCTTTGCCATTTCTTCCATAGTAACTGCGTTGGCTTTCTTCAGGTCATAGTACTTGAGCGGGCCGAAGTTTTTGGTCGGCTCATGTCCCAGCCAGAAGTTGCGCGTTATCGACATCAGCGGGATCATAGCAAGGTCTTGGTGCACAGTGGCAATGCCTGCATTCATAGCATCGCGCGGGCTATCAAAGGCCTGCTTCTTTCCGTCCACGAATATCTCGCCCGTGCTTGGCTTGTGAACGCCAGACATGGTTTTGATGAATGTGGATTTGCCTGCGCCGTTATCCCCCAGCAAACAGTGAACTTCGCCTGGCATCACAGAGAAGGAAACACCTGCCAGAGCAATGACTGACCCGAAGTGTTTTTCAATGTTCTTCATCTCAACAATGGGTGTCGACATGTTTAGCGCTCCCCTGTTACGCGCTTGCGGATCATGTTGTTAAACAACACCGCGAGCAGCAGCATGGATCCAAGGAAGACCAGATACCAATCCTGATCAATATTGGTGTAGCTGAGGCCGATCAGCACCATACCAAAGATAATGGAGCCGAAGAACGCGCCGATTGCAGAGCCGTAACCACCGGTGAGCAAAGAGCCGCCAATAACTGCTGCGATGATCGCCTCAAATTCCTTTTGGAACCCACGACGTGCATCTGTAGAGCCTGCATCCATGACAGTGAGGATCGCAACAAGTGCTGCACAACATGCTGTGAACATGAACAGGTACATTTTAACCCTGCGCACGGGCACACCGGAGTTGCTGGCTGCACTGCTGTCGCCGCCGGAGGCGAAAATCCAGCTGCCAAAGCGGGAACGCAGCAAAATCCAGGTTGCAACACCTGCAAGAAGTGTGAACCAGATAATCTCGACTGGAATGCCATCCACTTTCGGCTTGCCTGACTTGAACGTGTCAACCAGACCATTTTCGGCCAGCCAGTAGAACAGTGGAGTGAAGGCTTCGCCGCTAAAGAAATCAGCAATCCAGCTGCCTTCAACCTTCTCACGAACGCCGCGCAGCTGTGTTGAGCCGCCTGTTGCTGCCTTAAGACCAACAAGGGAAAGGCCGCGTAAAATAAACAAGAATGCCAGTGTCACAATAAAGGATGGCAAGCCTGTGCGAATAACGATTTGCCCGTTCACAGCCCCCATGGCTGCAGCAACCATAAAGGTGACTATGATTGCAGCATAAAGAGGCAGCTCAAATGTCACCATCGCCGCGCCAAAGATAAGGCCTGTAAATGCCACCATGGACCCAACGGACAGGTCAAACTCTCCGCCTATCATGAGCAAAGCGGCGCCAATTGCCAAAATGCCCAGCTGGGAAGCTGGTGTCATAAAGTTCAAGAACCCCGCAAGAGAGAACATTTTGGGGTCTGCAGTGAAAGCGAAAAAGATAGTTACGAGAGCAAGACCAGCAAGAGCACCAAGTTCCGGGCGTTTCATAAGCCGGGAGATGAGTGAGACGTTTTTTACTCTTTCGTCCGTGCTCTCAACAGCAAGGTCGGACATATTTATTACCTCAGTTTGCACGAATGAGAGGGATAGGTTGTATCCCTCTCAAAGCAAAGCTCCTTAACGGATGCCTTTTGCGGACAATTCAACAACCTGGCTTGCTTTTTCAGCAGTGATAAGGTTTGGACCAGATGGGACATTACCACCTGGAATGAGGCCGTATTCTGCATTCAAAGCAAGGAAGATGACTGGCAGATAACCCTGAAGGAACTGCTGCTGATCGACCGCAAACGCTGCTTTACCTTCGGAAACAGCCTTCAGGAAGCCTGGAGACAAGTCAAAAGTAGCAATATTTACAGAACCAGACAGGCCAACGGCTTCAACAGCTGCAACAGCTGGCTCGCCTACAAGCGACGCACCAAGCGCCATGATGGTGTCGATGTCTTCGTTGGATTCCAGGGCAGCTTTGATCTTCGCTTCAACTTCAGCTGGATCATTGCCGGTTGGAACAACAGTGACGTTACCACCAAAACCTGCTGCAAAACCTTCACAACGCTGATCAAGAGCAACGTTGCCAACTTCGTGGTTTACACAGATACCGGTGTCTCCCCCCATCTTCGCCAGTTTTGCACCAGCAGCCTTGCCAGCATCAAACTCGCCTTGTCCCACATGCAAAAGAGCACCAAGTTTGGCTGCAACATTACTACCGGAGTTCATGGAGATCACCGGAATACCGGCTTCAACAGCCTTAGTGATTGACGGCCCGAGCGCATCACCATCAGGAATAGAAACAACGATCCCATCTGGCTCCTGCACGATGGCAGCATCAATCAGCTGGCTCATGGCCACCATGTCGAACGTTTCCGGAGCGCGGTAGGAAACATTTACGCCGCTGTCTTTTGCTGCTTTGTCTACACCGTTCTTAACAACTGACCAAAATGGGTCGTTTGCCTGCCCGTGGCTGACGACAATAATGTCGGTGGCCATTACAGCAGGTGCAACCAAAATCGCTGCTGCAGCTACGCATGCACGTAAAGTCTTTTTCATATAACCTCCCAAGATTGGCCTATGCCAATTTTAAAGTGGGGTTTCCCCCAATTTGAAATCCAGCGATCATCTCGTCCACGATCATCAGAATTTCGAACGCGTAAGCGTCTCTATTGTAGTGCCGAGCTGTCCCACCAGCGCATGCCCCCCTCTTCATCATTATAAAAGCGCAAGCCTGTTTGCGCCAAACCCCCAACCGGGAAAGCAAATAACAATGTCAAAGGACAGAGCACGAATATTAGGCCTTACAATCGCAGAATTTATCTAAATTTCGCAAATTCAGAAAATTCGTTCCATATTTATAGAACGTACATTGCGATCTTTCAAGTTTTGGAATAGATTTTTTTCATGACACAGAATTTAGACGCAATTAAGCCCGACGCTCCCTCAGATTATGAGAGCCTCAAGACTCGAATAAGTACTCTTTCGGACAGCATGCCCAAGCGCCTTATGCAGTGTGCAAGATACGCTTTGGCCAACCCCGACAGAATCGCGCTCGGCACCACAGCTGAAATTGCCAGCGCTGCAGGTGTGCAGCCTTCAACTCTTGTGCGCTTTGCACAGACGCTCGGCTTCGACGGCTTTTCTCAGATGCAACAGATCTTCCAGGGGCAACTGGTCGGCCGCAATAATGAATATACAGAGCGCCTGACGAAGATCCGCGAAAGCGGCACCAACACTCCCGGAGGCATCCTTGGCAACTTCGTAGAACGCTCCAAACAATCTCTCGACGATCTGGTTCGGCAGGTAGACACGGCAGCACTTGAAAGAACGATCGAGGCGCTCTCTAGTGCAGAAAACATACATTTATTGGGATTAAGGCGTGCCTACCCGGTTGTCAGCTACCTGCATTACACACTGGGAAAGATGGGTGTGAGAACGAACCTTTTGGAATACACGGGCGGCATCTTGGAGGAGCGCGTTCAGTTCATCAACGAAGGTGACGCTCTGTTTGTTGCGACCTTCAGTCCCTACTCTCCAGAGGTGGTCGAGTTTGCAAGCAAGGCCTTTGGACGCGGCGTCGCGGTGGTCTCTTTGACAGACAGTGTCCTGTCTCCGATTGCCCGTGTGTCGTCGACAGTTTTGGAAGTTAACGAAGCTGAACACGGTGCGTTTCGATCACTCTCCACAACCATGTGCCTGGCCACTTCCATCGCCGTTGCAGTGGGCGACGCACGTAAGTGGACCTCTCTGTCCTAGAGTATCTTTATGGAATCAACACGGAGCGCAGAACTAGCGAAAATTGGAATTGAACCTCATTGGACTTTAGAATGAGGCTCATTCTATTTTGAATAAATATTCTACTTGTGATTATTTTTAGAATATGTAATCTTTCAGAAAATGCTAGTATCTGATTGGGAGAATACGTTGAAACCACTAGATGTCATCACAATCGGCCGGTCATCGGTTGACCTGTATGGGACACAGGTCGGCAGCCGACTTGAAGACATGGCTTCGTTCAATAAGTATGTCGGCGGCTCACCAACCAATATGTCAGTGGGAACAGCTCGTCTGGGCCTGAAGTCTGCGCTTATTTCCCGCGTTGGGGACGAGCATATGGGCCGTTTCATTCGCGAACAGCTTGTTAAAGAAGGCGTCTGTGTTGATGGGCTTGTTACCGACAAGGACCGACTGACCGCACTTGTTCTTCTTGGCATTCGCGATAAAGAACAGTTTCCCTTGATTTTCTACCGCGAAAACTGTGCTGACATGGCGCTGTGCGAAGATGACATTGATCCAGACTTCATTGCACAAGCTGGCTGTATCACTGTCACTGGTACGCACCTTTCTCACCCAAAGACTGAAGCAGCTGTTTTGAAAGCGCTTCGTCTTGCAAAAGAGAATGGCGCTCGCACTGCGCTGGACATTGATTACCGTCCGAACCTTTGGGGTCTTGCTGGTCACGGCGATGGTGAAGAACGCTTCATCGCATCTGCTGAAGTGACTGCAAAACTTCAGGGGCATTTGCACCTGTTCGACCTGATCGTAGGAACAGAAGAAGAGTTCCACATCGCTGGCGGCTCTACCGATACGCTTGAAGCACTCAATACGGTGCGCAACGTTAGTAAGGCAGCACTGGTATGCAAGCGCGGCCCAATGGGCGCGGTGGTGTTTGAAGACGCGATTGCACAAAGCCTTGATGCAGGTAAGTCCGGTCCGGGCTTCCCGATTGAGGTGTTCAACGTTTTGGGCGCAGGTGATGGCTTTATGTCTGGCTTGCTGCGCGGCTGGCTGAAGGACGAGAGCTGGGAGACCACCCTCACCTACGCGAATGCTTGTGGTGCGTTTGCCGTGTCACGCCATGGCTGTGCACCTGCTTACCCAAGCTGGGAAGAGTTGCAGTGGTTCCTGGATAACGGCTCCAGCGAACATGCGTTGCGCAAGGACAAGAAGCTTGAGCAGATCCATTGGTCCACGAACCGCAAGGGCCGTTGGTCCAATATGAAGGTGTTTGCCTTCGATCACCGCTTACAGATTGAAGACATAGCTGCCAAAGTTGGCGCTCCTGCCCACAAGATCCCTGAGTTTAAGGAGCTTTGCCTTAAAGCTGCTCAACAGGTGCGCGCTGGCGGTGATGATTACGGTATTTTGTGCGATGGCCGCCTGGGGCAGGAAGCCCTCTTTAAAGCCACGGGTTCCGGTCTTTGGATTGGCCGTCCGGTGGAGCTGCCAGGCTCTCGTCCGCTAGAGTTGGAAATTGGCCCTGACTTTGGCACCCAGCTTTCTGAATGGCCACGAGAGCACGTGGTCAAGGTGCTTTGCTTCTACCATCCTGACGACAGTGCAGAGATGAAAGCCAACCACGAAGCGACAATTTTGCGTCTGGCCCATGCCTGCCGTGAAAATGGCCTTGAGTTCTTGCTGGAGGTCATTCCATCCAAAGTCGGTCCAGTCAATGATGACACGACAGCCGATATCATCCAGCGCTTCTATGATTTGGGCGTTTATCCAGATTGGTGGAAGCTGGAGCCGTTGAAGAGCGATACTGGCTGGGAAAAAGCTTGTGCTGCTGTAAAGAGAAATGACCCTTGGTGCCGCGGCATCGTTGTTCTTGGTCTTGATGCACCTGCTAAAGAGCTGGCTGCAAGCTTTAACGTTGCCGCTCGTCATGACCTTGTAAAAGGCTTTGCTGTTGGGCGCACCATTTTTGCGCAGGCTGCAGAGGAGTGGCTTGGCGGTCAAATTACTGACGCGCAAGCCATTGCAAACATGGCTGCTAAGTTTGAAGGCCTTGGGAATGTCTGGGAGCAGGCCCGAGCGGATAAGAAAGAAGTTGCATGAGCACGATCAGACTAACAGCCGCACAGGCTCTGGTTCGCTATCTAGCAGCCCAAAAAACGCCTGATGGAGACAGCTTTATTGCTGGTGTCTGGGCGATTTTTGGTCACGGGAACGTGGCTGGTCTTGGGGAAGCACTTTACCACGCACAAGATGAGCTGAAGACCTATCGCGGGCACAATGAGCAAGGTATGGCACATGCTGCCATCGCTTATGCAAAGGCCTCCAATCGCCGCCGTGCGATGGCCGTGACCACATCCATTGGACCGGGAGCCGCCAATTTGGTGACGGCAGCTGCTCTTGCACACGTAAACCGTCTTCCGGTTTTGTTGTTGCCGGGGGATGTGTTTGCAAACCGCGCTCCTGACCCTGTTCTACAGCAGCTTGAAGATTTTCAGGATGGCACAGTCAGCGTGAACGATTGTTTCCGCCCTGTGAGCCGCTACTACGACCGAATTCAGCGCCCTGAGCAGTTGTTAACGGCACTGCCACGCGCCATGGCTGTTTTGACTGATCCTGTTGAGTGTGGACCGGTTACGCTGGCCATGTGTCAGGACGTGCAGGCTGAAGCTTATGACTGGCCGCTCAGCTTCTTTGAAGAGCGCACTTTGTCCTTCCGTCGCCCTGCCCCTGATACAGACGAGCTGGAGCGGGCGAGCGCTGCTATTCGTGCTGCGAAAAACCCGATGATCATTGCTGGCGGCGGCGTGCACTACTCTTTGGCAACAGATGAGCTGAAGAACTTTGCTGAAGCACACAATGTTCCGGTTGCTGAAACTCAAGCAGGTAAATCTGCCCTGCCGTGGGATCATGCCCTGAACCTTGGCAGTATTGGTGTAACAGGCTCGTCTGCGGCTAACGCTGTGGCAGAAGAAGCAGACCTCATCATTGCTGTTGGCACACGATTGCAGGACTTCACCACCGGCTCCTGGGCTTTGTTCAAGAACCCTGATCGCCGCATCCTGCAGCTGAATGTCGCGTCATACGACACCGGCAAGCACAATGCTCTTGCGCTTGTGTGTGATACCCGTGTTGGTCTGGGTTTGTTGAGTGAGCAGCTGGACGGCTGGAAAGCAACGGCGCAGAGCGAGGCACATTTGGCCAAGTGGATGTCGATTGTTGAGGCAGCCACGGCAGCTCCCATTGGCAATGATTTGCCAACGGATGCGCAGGTGATCGGCGTTGTACAGCGTACAACCAACGAGAACACCACTGTTGTGTGTGCTGCTGGTGGTTTACCCGGCGAGCTGCATAAGCTTTGGAAGACAGCCAAGCCAGGTGGCTACCACATGGAATATGGCTTCTCTTGCATGGGTTATGAAATTGCCGGTGGTCTTGGCGTTAAGATGGCAAAGCCAGATGACGAAGTTATCGTGATGGTTGGCGATGGCAGCTACATGATGATGAACTCTGAGCTGGCGACCTCTGTCATGTTAGGTCACAAGATCATTGTGGTTCTGCTGGACAACCGTGGTTATGGTTGTATCAACCGTTTGCAAATGGCGACCGGCGGCGAGAACTTCAACAATTTGCTCGACGATTCCTATCATGTTGAGCCGTCCAACATCGACTTTGCAGCACATGCCGGTTCCATGGGAGCAATCTCGGAGCATGTTGCAAACATTGATGAGCTGGCGGACGCGATGGAACGCGCCAAAGCAAGCACCAAGTCCTACTGCATCGTCATTGACACTGACCCGCTTCCAACCACACAAGGTGGTGGCCACTGGTGGGATGTGGCTGTGCCGGAAGTGTCTGTACGCAAAGAAGTCAATGAAGCCCGTAAGGGTTACGAAGTTGCGCTGGGTGATCAGCGTTTGGGAGACTAAAGCCAATGATCCGTTATGGAACCAACCCCATTGCATGGAGCAACGATGATGATCTTAATCTCGGTGCCCACATTTCGCTAGAACAGTGCCTGCGCGAGACTGGCGAGATTGGCTTTGACGGCATTGAAAAGGGGCACAAAATGCCACCCGAGCCTGCGGCCCTCAAAGCTGCGCTTGATCCGCATGGTCTGGCTTTTGTGTCTGGTTGGCACTCTTTGAACCTGCTGGCGCATAGCGTTGAAGACGAGAAGAAGGCAATCCAGCCTCACCTTGACCTGTTGAAGGCGATGGGTTGTCAGGTTTGCATCACCTGTGAAACCTCCAATGCGATCCATAGCGCTGATGATACTGCGCTTAATGACAAGCCTGTGCTTGCAGATGATCAGTGGGAGAAATTTGGCGCTGATGTAGAAGCAATCGCAACCTACTGTGAACAGCAGGGTATTGCGCTCGTCTACCACCACCACATGGGCACAATTGTGCAAACCGGCGAAGAGATCGACCGGTTCATGGACGTCACTGGCCCGAACACCTACCTGTTGCTGGACACCGGCCATGTCTGGTTTGGCGGAGCTGATCCGGTAGAGGTTGCCAAAAAGCACATGGCGCGTGTGCGTCACCTGCATGCAAAGAACGTGCGCCCGACCATTCGTGAGCAAGTTGAAGGCGAAGGCCTGAGCTTCCTTGAAGGTGTACGCCGCGGCGTCTTTACCGTTCCTGGCGACAAAGAGGGCGGTGTTGATTTTGAACCTGTCCTTAAAATTGCAGCAGAACATGGCTATGAAGGCTGGTTGGTGATTGAAGCGGAACAGGACCCTGATCAGCGCAACCCGTTTACCTACCAGAGCATGGGCCTTAAGGCACTTCGCCAAATGGCTGTGAGCGCTGGTCTTGATCAAGGGGTATCAGCATGAGCAAGCTTCTCGTAAAACCATCTGGCACTGGCGACAAGGTGCATGACATCACGCCAGAAACTGCCAATTGGGGTTACGTTGGCTTTGGTCTTTATCATCTTGAAGCTGGCGAAGACGCTAGCGAACTGATGGTTGGCAAGGAAGCAATCCTTGTGATTGTAGAGGGCAAAGCCAGCATCACATCCGACGGGCAGGACTTTGGCACTCTTGGCGAGCGCATGAACGTGTTTGAACGTGTGAAGCCATGGTGTGTTTATGTTCCTGCCGGTGCACGGTGGAGCGCAACAGCCAAGACCAAACTGACACTTGCTGTTTGCAGCGCCCCTGCCAAGGATGGCAGCTACCCTGCCCGCGTGATCGGCCCTGATGACGTACCAAGCGTGGAACGCGGTGTTGGTTCCAACACCCGTTACATTCACCCAATTGCGATGGAAGATCAGGACTTTGCTGAAAGCCTGCTGGTGACTGAGGTTTATACCCCTCAGGGCAACTGGTCCTCCTATCCTCCGCATCGCCATGATGAAGATAACTTCCCGAATATGACTTATCTGGAAGAGACGTATTACCACCGTCTGAACCCAGATCAGGGGTTCGGATTCCAGCGTGTCTTTACTGAAGATGGTGAGCTTGACGAAACCATGGCGGTGTCCAGCGGGGACGTCGTTCTTGTACCAAAAGGCCATCACCCCTGTGGTTCGCCTTACGGCTATGAGATGTACTACTTGAACGTAATGGCTGGTCCGATGCGCAAGTGGCGCTTCCAGAACCACCCTGACCATGACTGGATTGCACAACGCGACGCAAAACCTGTCGACGCATAATATTGCTCTATTGAAAGATACAACATGACTGTTTCAATTGGCCTGTTGGGAGCTGGCCGTATTGGCAAGACCCACGCAAAAGCAATCAACCAGCTGGATAATGCCAAGCTTGTAGCTGTTTATGACCCGTTTGAAGCTGCTGCAAAAGACATTGCAGCGCAAACCGGTGCTCGTCTGGACAGCCTGGATGCCATCATGAATGATCCGGCAATTGATGCCATCATCATCGCAACTCCGGCAGACCTGCATTCAGATCAGATCGAGCAGGCAGCGCGCGCTGGCAAAGCGATCTTCTGTGAAAAGCCGATCGATCAGCACAGCGATCGCATTCGTGCATGTCTTAAGGTCGTTGAAGAGACCGGTGCAAAGCTGATGGTTGGGTTCAACCGCCGCTTTGATCCAAACTTTGCCGAAGTGAAGCGTCAGGTAAAAGCCGGTGTTGTTGGTGATGTAGAGCTGGTACAGATCACATCGCGTGACCCTTCCCCGCCACCGGCCGACTGTGCTGCACATTCCCCTGGGCTGTTTAAAGACATGATGATCCATGACTTTGATATGGCACGCTTCCTCCTGGGCGAAGAAGTGAGTGAAATGTCCGCCATGGGCAGTGCTTTGTTTGATACCGCAATTGGCGAGTCTGGCGATGTGGACACTGCCTCTGTGATGCTGAAAACTGCAAGTGGCAAGATCTGCACCATTACCAACTCGCGCCGCGCAACTTACGGCTACGACCAGCGCATTGAAGTGCATGGGTCCAAGGGAATGATAAGCGCTGAGAACATGCGCAACACAACTGTAACCGTTGCAAATGGTGATGGTTACACTGTGGAGCCACTCATGGACTTCTTCATGGAGCGCTATGAGGCTGCTTATCGCATCGAACTGACTTCATTTGTTAATGCGCTCAACGACGGGACTGCAATGTCCCCAAACGGTTTTGACGGCCTGAAAGCCCTCGAACTAGCAGAGACAGCAGCCGCAGACGTTGCAAAAGCCCGCGAACTGGCAAACTCCTAAGTTCGGTTTGTAGCAGGATACGAGAAAGGGCCGGTTCAAGGATGAACCGGCCCTTTTTGTTTGCGTGATGTAAACTGCCTCAAAAAAAGAAACCTACCTAGACTACAAACCAAATGAAACAAAACCCAATCAATTAGAATAGCGCAGGTCAACCTTTCACTAAGAACTTGTTTACCGCAATCCTGTAAGAATTCTCTGATAAGTTATGGATTTTGCAGATGACCTTTTCCCTTCCTTCAGCTGCTATTTTTGTCAACCGCAGACTAAAGAGCTCCGAGTCTTGGCGGTTTGCAGTATTTAGCATCATTACACCAAGCTTCGTATATATACTTTCAAGTATTTACTATGCACCGATGCGCGTATCAAACATACTTGCTCTAGGTTTGGTCTTATTTCTCGGAATCTTTGTTCACAGGTTCCTTTTCCTCCTTCTGCTTGCATTCACGATGATCGTTGACGGCGTATTGTTTTCTGCCAATTACTTTCAGATGTCACCAATGATGATTGTTGATTCAGTCCATTACCTGAACAAGCTCGATTTATTTGCGTCAATTACTTATTGCGCCGTATTTTTCTTCTTCCTAGTGAGCTTGATCTTTACTTACAGGGTCACGCAGCGCGCCAAGCAAAACCGGAAACAGTTGAGTCTTTATCCGCTCTTCATGGTCTTGTTTACATATGCAGGGGTTGATTGGACCCTAAATGCCCCTTCTCATTGGGAGCTACGAACTGAGAGTTTCTTATCAAATCCTTTTGATCCAGTTGAAGATGCAGCAACAATTCGTGCCAACTTAAAGCAGCAAATAACCTCTACGACACAACCTGATGTTCTGATCGTGATAGTTGAAGGACTAGGGACCTTCAAAGAGGGCAGAAAGCAAGAGCAAATCTGGGGACCGCTCCTCGATACTGATTTGAAAGAAACCTATTCAGTACAGTCGGGTAGTACAGAATATATTGGTTCCACCTCCTCTGCAGAAGCGCGTGAGCTTTGTAATCGTTTAGCTGATTACCGAGATTTCCGTGATCGTGGAACGGTTGCATGCTTGCCACGCATAGCCCTTGCTTCAGGGTATAAAACAGCTGCCTTCCATGGTTTTTCAGGAGCGTTCTTTGAACGATTTGATTGGTACCCAAAAGTTGGTTTTCAGGAGTTAAATTTTCTGGAAAACTATAGCGGCCTAAAGCACGCCAATGAACTCCCTAAGTGTGGTATCACATTTGAAGGATTATGCGATGCAGACGTCGCCCGAGCAGTCAATAACTTCCTTCATCAGGAAGATTCAGCACCTAAATTTGCATATTGGCTCACGTTAAATTCGCATAAGCCAGTTGGTTCTGGTGAAGTCCCGGAACGTTTAGGGTGCAAAAATGGTGGCGTTTTCAAAGATCAGGAACTCTGCCGTATGGCAGAGCAATGGCTAAATATCTCTCATCTTGTCAAAGGAATTGCGCTTGATCCACGCCTCCGTTCTACAGAAGTCCTTTTGGTCGGTGACCATCACCCACCATTATTTACACGTCATGGACGAAATCAGTTCGAAGCAGGTAAAGTAGCTTGGTTACATCTGAAGCCCATTAACGACAACAAACGGCAGATTCCAGCTACAAGCCCTGACCGGTTGTCTATGTAGAAAGTGAGTTTTCTTTACGCTTCATCAGGCGAGGAGCAAAAGGAGGCACTTTGATCCTTCTACTCCTCTAGTCTGATATTACCCTACTGCTGCCTGTCGGCGGACGGTGGCGATGCGGAAGCGGTTGGCGACGTAGGCTCCGTCTGTGAGGCTGGCATTGCCTGCCGGATTGGCACCGGTGACGTGGAAGTCTGAGTAGGCTGCTGACTGGTTCACGTAGATATTGCCTGTAAGATTGACGGAGAGCGGTGCGCCTGCCCATGCATAGGCATCAACCGCCTTGTCGATCACATCTTCACTGGTGGAATACAGAGCTGCAGTGATTGCGCCGTGGCTCTTGGCTGAACCTGCTGCACGAGCGATTGCATCATCAATGTCATCACACGCGATGATGAAGGAGATCGGCCCAAAACGCTCTTGCATGTATGCTTCTTCGTTTTTGGAATCGACTGCAACCACGGTTGGTGTTGCAGAACGAGCGCCATTCATGCCTTCCACAGGCTCAGAAGAACGGATCAGCTTGCCCAGCTTTCCTGCTGCAAAAATGCGATCTAGCGTCGTTGGGTTCTGGACGGCACCTAGAATTGCAGCCGCACGAGCGGGGTCTCCCAGAAGCTTATCAAGAGAGACCTTGATCGCCTCAGCCACTTCCTCAAAGCTCTTCTTACCGTCATTGGTTTCTATACCATCGCGCGGAACGAAAATGTTTTGCGGAGTGGTGCACATCTGGCCTGAATAGAGCGACAAGGAGAACGCAATATTGCTCGCCATGCCGCGCAGGTTATCCGTTGAGTGAATGGTAATCGCGTTTACACCTGCTTCCTCGGTGTAAACTTGCGCATTGCCTGCATTGTCTCGCACCCACTGACCAAAGGTGTTGGAGCCGGTAAAGTCGATGATGTTGACCTCTTCGGAACTGACGAACCCTTTGGTTTTTGGGTTGTCCGCGGTGTCAGCGGCCAGCATCAGAACATTTGGATCAAAGCCCGCTTCTTTCAGGACCTCTCGGCCAATCTGGATTGTAATCGCCATTGGCAGGATTGCCATCGGGTGTGGTTTGATGATGACAGAATTGCCAGTCACCATGCTTGCGAACATGCCCGGATAGGTGTTCCAGGTTGGGAAGGTTGCACAACCGATAACCAATGCAACACCGCGTGGCACAACGCGAAACTTCTTGTCCAGCACGATCGGATCATGTTTGCCCTGCGGCTTTGTCCAAGTCACCTCTTTTGGTGTCTGGGTCATTGCGTCATAGGCATAGGCAACTGCTTCCAGGCCCCTGTCCTGGGCGTGTGGGCCACCTGCCTGAAACGCCATCATGAAGGCCTGACCAGATGTATGCATGACAGCATTGGCGATGAGGAAGGACTTTTTGTTGACGCGATTGAGCATTTCCAGCGCTACGCCAACACGGTCTTCGACAGATGCGCTCGCCCAGCTTTTTCCAGCAGCTTTTGAGGCAGCAATGACATCTTCTACCGAGGCATCCTCATAGGTAACACCCAAGGCTTTACCGTAGGGCGATGTTTCTGCACCAACCCAGTTGCCGTTTGTAGGCTGGCCCAGCGCAAACGGTTTGTCCATAAGCGCTTCAAACTCAGCAGCCTGATCATCCTTAGCGGTCTCGCCATAGATCTTACCCGAAGCGATCTCAGGGTAAGCGGACCAGTAGTCGCGAGCTTTACTTGTCTTTACTGCCTGGAAAAGAGTGTCTTTGTGCGCTTCAAAAAATTGAACCATGGTTCCTCCTCGAATGACCTGCGGGTGCCGCTGGGTCTCTTCGACCAATGTGTGAGCTGAATTGCGATTGACAGCGATTTCACTTAGAGTCAATAATTAACCGACCGGTCAGTCATTTCAAGCAAAAATTGCTAGAACCATCGACCAGCCTACGAAATGTTTAGGTATCAAAGCTGCTCTCCGCCTGAATTTGGGAGTTCATTGGGAGCATTTTGGTGGTTCACTGAAGCTTGTCGACTGACTTAACTGGAGGGAGAGACAATGAGCGATACGAGCGTCATTTCCGAGCAGAGCATTTTGGTGGATGTAAAAGACACCTACCACGTGATTACACTAAACCGCCCTGACAAGCTGAACTCGTTTAACGATGAAATGCACCGCGCACTTTACGCTGCGTTGGAGGCAGCAGATGCTGATGAAAGCTGCCGTGCAATCTTATTGACAGCCAACGGCAAGGGCTTTTGTGCAGGGCAGGATTTGGGTGACCGCGTAAAACCCAGTGCCGATGCTCCGCCGCCTGATCTCACCCAAACCATCGGGGCCTACTATAATCCCCTTATTCGCAAGCTGTCATCACTCACCATTCCAGTGGTTTGTGCTGTGAATGGTGTCGCTGCCGGGGCTGGGGCAAATATTGCGATGGCGTGTGACATTGTTGTCGCTTCTGAAAAAGCCAAATTTATTCAGGCCTTTGCCAAGATCGGACTGGTACCGGATTCAGGTGGGACCTACTTTCTGCCGCGCCTTGTGGGTTCTGCTCGCGCCCGTGGCCTCGCGCTGCTGGGAACCCCGATAAGTGCTGCGCAGGCCCAAAAGTGGGGCATGATCTGGAAAACTGCCAGTGCAGAAACCTTTCTTGAAGAAGCAACGACGATGACGCAAGAGCTTTCCGTTGGCCCAACAGTTGGTCTGGGCCTTATCAAGCAAGCGCTCATTGCCTCTGAAGACAACAGCCTAGATGAACAGCTTGATCTGGAATGCGATTATCAGGGTCAGGCGGGACGGACACCTGACTATCTTGAGGGCGTCACTGCCTTCATGGAGAAACGTGCTCCAAAATATTCAGGTAAGGCTTGATGAACAAACAGGAATTGGCGGAGGCCGTTGCGGCCTCCATGTGGGCAGAAGATGAAGCAACCCGTGCCTTGGGCATGGAGCTGGAGAAGATTGCACCCGGTCAGGCAACGATTTCCATGCGGGTCGTGCCCAGCATGACCAATGGCCATAAAACGTGTCACGGCGGATACATCTTCACCCTTGCAGACAGCGCATTTGCATTTGCCTGCAACAGCCACAACCAGCGAGTTGTCGCGTTTCAATGCTCCATAACATACCTGGCGCCTGCTCATGAAGATGATGTTTTAACGGCGACGGCAGAGGAAATTACCGTGCTTGGTCGTTCCGGCATCTACGACATTCATGTGAGCAATCAGGACGGCGACCGTATTGCAGAATTCCGCGGAAACTCGCGCACCGTCAAGGGTGTTCATATCGAGTTACCGCATTGATTTATTGATAGTTACCAGCATTTGAGGAGGAGAAAATGTTGGATATTGCTGAGCGCGGGGCTAGTTTAGACCCTATTGAAACGGCCAGTCAGAGCGACCTTGCTGCACTGCAGTTGGAGCGCATGCGATGGTCGCTTACACACGCATATGAGAACGTAAAGTTCTATAAAGACAGTTTTGATGAAGCTGGCGTGCATCCTGATGACCTGCAGGATCTGTCTGATCTTGCCAAGTTTCCGTTTACGACCAAGCAGGATCTGCGCGATCATTATCCATTTGGGATGTTTGCTGTTCCGCGTGAGGAGATTTGCCGTATTCACGCCTCTTCCGGGACGACGGGTAAGCCCACAGTGGTTGGCTATACCAAGAAAGACATTGAGACGTGGGCCAGTGTGGTTGCGCGCTCCATTCGTGCAGCTGGCGGCAAAGCAGGCGATAAAGTTCATATCGCTTATGGCTATGGTTTGTTTACTGGCGGTCTTGGCGCCCATTACGGTGCAGAGGCAGCGGGTTGCACAGTCATTCCAATGTCCGGTGGCATGACAGAGCGTCAGGTGCGGTTGATTGAGGACTTTAAGCCTGAAATCATCATGGTAACGCCCTCCTACATGCTTTCCATTTTGGATGAGTATCGTAAGGAGGGTCTTGACCCGCGCAAGAGCTCTATCAAGATCGGCATTTTTGGTGCTGAACCATGGACCAACTCCATGCGCGAAGAAATCGAGCAAGCGTTTGATATGCACGCGGTGGACATTTACGGCCTTTCTGAAGTGATGGGACCAGGTGTGGCGCAGGAGTGTGTGGAGACCAAGGATGGGCTGCATATCTGGGAGGACCATTTTTACCCCGAGATTATCGACCCGGTGACGGGCGATGTTCTTCCCGATGGCTCTGAGGGTGAGTTGGTTTTCACCACGCTGACCAAGGAAGGCCTGCCGATCATCCGCTACCGCACACGCGATCTGACGCGCTTGCTGCCGGGAACCGCCCGCAAGATGCGACGTATGGAGAAAATCACCGGCCGGTCAGACGACATGATGATCGTGCGCGGTGTGAATGTCTTCCCGACGCAAATCGAAGAGCAAATGTTGCGCTGTGAAGGCCTGTCGCCCCATTACCAGATTGAACTGCGCCGTGAAGGACGCATGGACAAGCTTATGGTCAATGTGGAAGCGACAGAGGCTGCGCAGAACGAAGCTGAGCGCAAGGCAAGCGCGAAAGAGCTGGCGGTTCATGTGAAAAACAACATTGGCATCTCGGTTGGGGTAGACGTGGGCCTACCCAATTCCATAGAACGAAGCCAAGGCAAGGCTAAGCGGGTTGTAGACCTGCGGCCCAAGGAAGAATAACGGACTATAGCATGGCGCGCACCAGAGCAGCGGATTATGACGACAAACGCAAATCCATATTGAGGCTATCGGCGCGCGCTTTTGCGCAGCATGGCTACGACAAAACATCCATGGCGCAGATTGCGAAGATCTGCGGTTTTTCCAAAGCGCTTCTTTACCACTACTACGAGAACAAGGAGGCGCTGCTGGTGGATATCATCGGCACTCATCTTGAAGAGCTAGTGGAGGCGGTTGAAGGGGCTATCACTCAAGAGCAGTCGCCATTGGATCGCCTTAGGTCCCTCGCCCGCACGCTTTTGGTGGCTTATGAGGATGCTGACAGCGAACACAAATTACAGATCAACGAACTCTCGTTTCTACCCATTGAAAAGAAACAGCGGATCATTGAACTGGAGCGCAAGCTGGTTGCCATTTTTGCCAAGGCCGTATGCGAGGCCAACCCGCAGCTCAGCGAGGGGGATGTTTTGGTGAAGCCGGTGACCATGAGCCTGTTTGGCATGCTCAACTGGTCTTACCTGTGGTTCAAACCTAATGGCGATCTCAGCCGTGAGGGCTATGCGGATCTGGTGGTGAACATCCTTCTCAGCGGGTCCCAGTCTATTCCCGGCACACACTCGTGATTGCAGCATTGCTTGCATAGCTCAGGCGGCTTCAGGTGTGCTCTCAACCTCAGCGATCTGCTCACTTGCAATGAGGGCATAAACAAAGAACCCAACGGGCCCCAGACAGGCCACCGCAAATACAAAGTAATAGTAATTGGCATCAGGCGCATAGACAATTAGCAGCGACAACAGCAAACTAAATACAGTTCTTTGCACGTAAGTCAGGGAGTGAATTATGGAGAGGTAGCTCCCCATAATATGTGGACTCACCTTCTTCATGGCGTAGGTCATAAACGTGACACGTGTAAGGGCATTGGTGCTGCCCAGAACCACGGCCACGGCAACAATCATTGAAAAAACAGGCATCAGGCTTACGCCCAGCAGAGCGCACGAAAACAGAAACAACGTGGTCGCAATCACCGTCAGCTCACCAAACCATCGAATGATATGTGCCGCTGCATAGCCGAAAACGGCTGCGCCAATTGCATAGGACAACGAAGCGGTTGCCAACGCGGCCACATCCATTTGCAGCACCTTACTGATGTAAACTGGGTGCACCACATTGAGCAACATCACAGCCACATAAGGCAGGTTTGCGCACACCCCTAACAGCAAGAGATCTTTGCGTCTTAAAAGGCTTTTTAACACGGTGCGCAAGAGCGTTGCCTGCTTGGGCCGTGGCTGTTTGTTGTAAGGAATGAAAAGGATCAAAAGGCCAGCTGTGATCAGCATCGCCGCCGTCAGAAAAAGGACGACTGCGAAATAGGCATCCTGCAATGCAAATATGGCAATCACGCCAGCCAAAAAGGTGGAGGACTGCATTTCCACTTCCATCCAGCTATTTACGCGGGCACGTTCCTGTTCTGCAAAGACCTCCTGAATAAATGCTGTTCTTGCCTGATACAAAAACAAAAAGAACACCTGGGAGGCGAAGAAAAACGCCGCCAAACCCCACAGCCTGAAGTCCGGCTGCTGGTAACCAAGCGTTGCGAGCAGCAGCACGGCTCCCATAAGAACAAAACTCAAGACCATCAGTTTTCGGCGAGAAAACCGGTCAACGAGGCGGCCCGAGACGGGGGAGAGGAAAATCAGAAGGCCACTGGCGTAGGTCGCGGTCAGCGCTAATACCTGTTCACCGCCAGCAGACTTTGCCAACTGCCACGGTACAATAGTGAGAGCAACACCCATCGCCAGCGACGCCACAAAATTTGCGATTACTAATATTGCCAGCTTCACCTGCACTTCTCCCCATCAAGTTGCCTGATGCTTTTAAAAGCAAGGCATTTGGAGAGAATATCAGGAGTTGAGACCTATCAAAAATGAAAGCTTTTCTGCAATTGCCTGCCTTTCAACCTCCTACATGGCTGCTTCAAATTGCAGCTTGCACCTGCCTTTAATTTTCCGCAGAGTTGAGACCAGAATCAAGGAATAGACCCATCATGATGAGTGAACGAGAAAAAATGGCGGCTGGCGAATGGTATACATGCGTTGACCAGGAGCTGGAGGAACTCAGACAAGCTGCCTATCACGCTGTGCATGAACATCGCACATTACACCCTTCGGAACGGGGCAAGATCAGCCCTTCCCTGCGTCAGCTGCTTGGAATCTGCACTGAAAGCACAATCATCGAAACGCCATTCCACTGCACCTACGGCATTAATATCCATTTGGGCGAGGATGTATTTTTAAACGCCGGCTGCACAATCTTAGACAGCGCTCCCGTGCGTATCGGTGCACAAACCATGCTGGGCCCCAATGTGCAAATTTACTGCGCGCAACACCACAAGGACCCCGAAAAACGCGTTGCAGGTTTGGAGGTTGCAAAACCTGTGAGCATTGGCAAACGGGTTTGGATTGGCGGCGCTGCGGTCATCATGCCGGGTGTGACCATTGGTGATGAGGCGATTGTAGGGGCTGGCAGTGTGGTGACAAAAGATGTGCCTGCGGGTGCAACCGTGGTCGGCAACCCTGCACGAGCACGTGGGTAAAAAACACTCTTGGGTCAGCATTGTTCTGCTGCCCCAAGTAGAGGGCGGCAAACAATGGGCGCGCTTAAAGAGTTGGGGCTACAGTTTTTTAAGAGACTGTTTTACGGGTCTTTTTTCTGCAAATTTTCCGCTTGTAACGCGTTAAGTTTGTCCTCGTAGTCGTGATAGTGAAGGTACTGGTAGAGTTCTTCGCGGCTTTGCATCTTCTCCAGCAGGCTTTTCTGGGTTCCTTGTTCGCGCAGTTGCTGGAAAACTTCCAGCGCTGCCTGATTCATCGCTCTAAAGGCGGAAAGTGGGTAAAGGACAAGGCTGATACCTGCCTGCGCCAATTCTGTGGTGGTGAAAAGTGGTGTCACCCCAAACTCGGTAATATTGGCAAGAACGGGAACCGGGGTGGTGCTTGTAAACTGCCTGTACTGGGCAAGTGTGTTCACCGCTTCTGGAAAAATCATATCAGCACCAGCATTTACGTATGCAGCGACCCGCTCCAGAGCCTTCCCCATGCCTTCAACTGCCAGAGCATCAGTACGGGCCATTATGACAAAGTCCTTGCTCTGTCTGGCTTGTGTTGCAGCCTTTATCCGCCCGACCATTTCATTAATTGGAACAAGCTGCTTATGGGGCCTGTGACCACACCGCTTTGCGATGACCTGATCTTCTATGTGGACACCGGCAGCACCGGCCTGCTCTAAAGAGCGGATAGCTCTGGCGATATTAAAGGGGCCGCCCCAACCGCTATCTATATCGACCAGCAAGGGTGTGTTGCAGGCAGCGGTGATGCGGCGCACATCTACAAGAACATCCTCCAAAGTGGTAATGCCAAGGTCAGGCAGGCCACAAGAGGCTGCTGCCACGCCGCCACCGGAAAGGTATATTGCACGGTACCCGCTGGCCGTTGCCAGCAGCGCGTGATAGGCATTGATTGTTCCCACCACCTGCAACGGGACTTCTTTTTCAAGAGCCTGACGAAACCGAGCACCTGCACTCATTGGTCCGGCCTTTCTTTGATCGTATCTGCGCAATTATGAGGCTGTTTGCACTGTGCTGCAACGTTGCCTCTGTTTGGTGGTAAACCGCTTGGTAGCGCTTTCTAGAAATCTGCGAGCATTATTCAAGGGACAAACACGAGCACCTGAGTTGCGGGTCTTTAGGGCTAAGGATAACCTAGTCGTTGTTTACCCATTACCTCCAACCAGTATGTGATCAATGCAACTATATTATGCTCCAAACACCATTTCCATTGCTGTCGCCATCGCACTGGAAGAAGCACAGCTTTCCTACACCACACATAAGGTTGATTTTAAGAACCCTGAGGTAGGCCGCCCCGAACTGCTTAAGGTAAACCCCAAGGGCAGAGTGCCTGTGCTGGTTACTGAAAAAGGGATTTTGACCGAAGTTGGTGCACTGCTGGATTACATCGCGGCTATGGCCCCGCACGCAAAGCTGCTGCCTTCTGATCCCTTTAAAGCGGCAAAAGTGCGTGAGGTCATGTACTACCTCGCCTCTACCATGCATGTGAACCACGCGCATAAACTCAAAGGAGCGCGTTGGGCAGACAAGCAGGAAAGCTTTGAGGATATGCGCGCCAAGGTGCCGGAAACCATGACAGCGAGCTGTACCTATGTGGAGGAGAACCTGATTGCTGGCCCTTTTGTATTGGGAGAGGCTATCAGCATCGCTGATGCTTATCTTTACATGATCAGCACATGGCTAATGGGCGACGGTGTTGATATTACCCCCTTCCCTAAATTTCACGCCTTCCAAAAGTTGATGGAACAGCGAGACAGTGTGAAGGCAGTAAGAGCTGCTGGCATGTTGTAGGCACCACCAGTTTATACCTTCCTTTCGCGATTGCCAGCCAAGTGCACACGTGCAGTCTGAACCACTGAACGTCCAAGTAAAGCACAGTGCAAAAGGCTGGCATCTAACTTGCATGCTGAGCCAGTCCCCCCAAAAGGAAGGCGCTTTGATAAAGCCTTTGCGCGCTTAGACAGGAGATCGGTATTGATAGATAACTTGCTGCTCGCCAAAACGTTTTAACTGGTCCACCTGTTGCAGTCCGATCTTATCAAGGAGGCGTTTTGAGCGGGTGTTGCGGTGCTGGGTCTCAGCCAAAATCACGGGGAGCTTAAGCGCTTGGCAACTAAAGGGCAGGAAAGCTTGGAGGGCTTCATAGGCATAGCCCTTTCCCCAATATTCAGGCAGGAACTCATAGGAGACTTCGTAGGATAAAGTGTCGTGATATGGCCCCACACTTAGAAGGCCAACAGCACGATCTCCTTCTTGCAAGCGCACGATACCGTGGTCGCACTGGCTTTGCGAAATTACCTTGGAACAACGGCGCTCGATTGCGTTTTGGCTCTGCCTGCCACCCAAAAAAGCACGCGTCTTTTCATTACAAAACAGCTGATTGAGAAACGGCCTGTCACGTAACTGGGGCCGGGTGATGAGGCAGCGCTTTGTCGTTAAATACAAATCCACGCTCCTCCCCTGCGTTCATCTCTATGCACCAGTGTTTTCCCATTCGGCTTTGCCGCACCTTACACATACCCAATATGCAAGACTTGACCAAAAGCATGGGGTCAGCAGTGCGCAGGCCAGACATGTGGCAGAGTATTTTACAGCTAAACACCCAATTTATTGACCACGTTTAAAAGCATATCGCGCAAAGACTGTGTCTCGTCCTTGGACAGGTTTTGATAGAGCAGACGACGATCACCAGCCATTACGCTTTGCATGGCTTGCTCTGCCACATCTTTTCCCTTTTGTGTCAGGCGAACCATTTTGCTGCGTTTATCAGTCTCATGGTCGATGCGTACAATAAGGTTATCCTCCTCAAGCTGCTTGAGGATCTTAGTCATACCACCTGATGTTTTGAGCAAAGAGCGGTAGAGGTCACTGGGCGACATTTCCTTGGGGTCTGAACGCCCGCGTAAGGCTACCAGAACCTCAAAAGCCCCATTGGTCAACCCATATGCTTCCAGCTCATTGGCACTGTTTTGGTCTATGACCTCACTGAGCCGGCTCATACTGAGATATAGCTCGGTTTCGAGCGAAACAGCCTCTGGCCAGTGTACCCGCATCATTTCAAGGGCTTTATTCAGCTGATAGGCTTTCGACATCAGGCTCCACAACTCTTGTTTTTAACGATTGAAAAATAAACCTTGCCAGAAAGGTAGTTTATATATATCTATCTGGCAAGCTATTTAGAAAGATAGGTGTGAAAATGAGAACATTCTGGGATAGGCTTCGGCATACAGTGCTGTTCGAGCTGGTCGCACTTTCGATTATTGCCGTGTTCGGAAGCTGGGTGACTGGTCATTCCATGCAGGAGATCGGTTTACTCGGACTGGGCATGTCTCTGCTCGCAATGGGCTGGAACTTTGTTTACAACTGGCTCTTTGACAAGTGGTATGTTGCCAACCGTGGTACCAAGCCAAGAACCGTCGCTATGCGTGTTGCGCACGCCCTTCTGTTTGAGGGTGGACTGCTTGGGTTTGGTATCGTCGCAATCATGTGGTGGTTGCAGATGAATTTTGTTCAGGCATTGCTGCTTGATATTGGCTTTGCCGTTTTCTTCCTGATTTACGCCTTCGTGTACAACTGGGTTTATGATCTGGTCTTTCCAGTGCCTGCACCACAAGCAGCCTGACAACAAGTACTCAACATAAGAACGCAGGAAAAGCCGGAACAACGCATGTTCCGGCTTTTCCTTTCAAACCAACGCAAACTGGTCGCTGACAGATTAGATATCGTCGTAATCGACTGTTACATCATCCGTTTTTGGTCTGGACTGGCAAGTAAGCACGTAGCCGGCCTCAATCTCCCACGGTTCCAGCGAGTAGTTGACGGCCATGTCGACTTTACCGGAGACCACCTTGGCACGGCACGTACAGCACATGCCACCTTTACAGGAGAACGGTGCTTCAATGCCCATCCGCAGGGCCCCATCAATAATGGTCTCACCCGGCTTCAACGCCACCTCATGGCGGGCACCATCTACGATCATGGAGACCTTGGCAATGTGGTCTACAGCGCTGGAATCCTTGGCTTTATGAGCTGCGTGCGGATCACTGCCATCTGCTGGCACAAACAGTTCGTTATGGATGTGCTCCAAAGGAATACCATGGCTTTGGCAGACTTTTTTGGCGGCCTCGATCATGTCGCCCGGACCACAGAGGAAGACGTGGTCGATGCTGTTCTCACCAACGGTCTTTGTGATGAATTCCTCAATTTTTTCAGAGGTTAAGCGACCATTGAAGAGGCTGAGCTCCTGCGCTTCACGAGACAGAACATGGTAGACACTCAAGCGATCGAGGAAGCGATCCTTCAGGTCATCCAGCTGATCCTTGAAGATCACACTCTGGGAATTCTTGTTGCCGTAGAACAGGAAGAAATGGCTGTTCGGCTCATCTTCCAACACAGCTTGCACCATGGACATGATCGGCGTGATGCCGGACCCAGCAGCAAAAGCGGCATAAACCCTTGCTTCTTCAGTGGTTCCTCTTGGCAGATTGAAGCGGCCCATCGGGGTCATCACATCAATCTCGTTGCCAACAGAGACATGATCCAGAGCAAAGCTAGAGAAGCGGCCACCCTCCACTTTCTTGATCGCAACGCGGATGTCATCATCCTTGGGAGACGAGCAAATGGAGTAGGACCGGCGGGTGTCTTCGCCATTAATAAATTCGCGCAGGGTGAGATACTGTCCTGGAATAAAAGAATAATCTGACTTTAGGTCCGCAGGAATTTCAAAGGCGATAGAGACAGCTTCCTCTGTTTCCTGATGGACTGACTTGATCTTCAATCTATGAAACCGTGGTGACATGGCTTCCTCCCTTACATCTGCCGTTGCCTTCCAGGCGAACGGGTCAGATGCACTTGAAATAATCAAAAGGCTCGGAACAATCGTTGCAGCGGTAAAGCGCTTTACAAGCGGTCGAACCAAACTCGGAAATACGGCTGGTGTTGGCAGAGTTACACTTGGGGCAACGGACTTGTTCCTCACCAAACAAGGCCCGGCGCGAGGCCTTGCCGTTTGGAGGTGCAATGCCGTAAACCCTTAGCTTTTCACGCGCTTTTTCTGTGAGCCAATCCGTGGTCCAGGCTGGAGTGAGGACGGTTTTGACATCCACTCTCTCAAAACCTGCGGAGAGCAAAGCCGCTTCAATATCGAAAGCGAACATGCTCATGGCCGGGCAACCGGTGTAGGTTGGTGTGATGGTCACCTCTACAGAGCCATCTGCCCGCACGTGCACATCGCGCAAGACACCAAGGTCCTCAATGGTGAGCACCGGCACCTCAGGATCGGGTACATCGCACACCGCATCCCAGGCCTTTTGATCCAACTCAGATCTCAGAATTTTCGCTGCAACTGCCATGGGTTAGCTCCCGATCACCACTGGGCTTGCGGGAACGAGCGCTGCAGATACTGCATTGGCGACAGAATGTGTCCCAGATGCTCGCTGTGCTCGCCTTTACGGCCACCTGTCTGCATCCAGCTTTCTGTTGGGCGCTCCAGATTGGCCCGGACCAGAACCGTGTTCACCGTCTCGTCCCATAAGTGCTTGATAGACATAGGGTCTATGGCAACTTCTTTGGCAACCAACGATGATACAACCTCGTCACACTCAAACATCTCGCCGGTGTACATCCAGAGGAACTCCAGCGCGTTATTGATGCGGTTGTGGCTTTCCTCGGTGCCGTCTCCCAGACGGATCACCCACTCAGCAGAATGGCGCAGATGGTAGGTCGCTTCCTTTTCCGCCTTTGCAGCCAGACCTGCCAGTTGTTCGTCTTTCGAGTTCATCATTGCTTCCCAGAACGGGTGCATAAACGCGGAAAAGAGGAACTGGCGCATGATGGCATATGCGAAGTCATCATTGGGCTGTTCGACAAGCAGAAGATTATTGAACTCCCGCTCAACCCTATGGAAACACAGGGCATCTTCGTCGCGGCCTTTGCCTTCGATTTGCCCTGCATAGGTGTAGAGCTCACGGGCATGACCGATGAGATCAAGCGCGATATTGGTGAGTGCGATGTCTTCTTCCAAGTGAGAAGCGTGACCACACCATTCGCCCAGTCGCTGGCTCAGAATTGCGGAATCGTCAGCCAGCCGCATGCAATATGTAAATAGTGCCGTATCTGTCATCATGGCCTCCTTACATATTCGCGACTTCGTCAGGCAACTCATAGAATGTGGGATGGCGATAGATCTTTGAAGCTGTTGGCTCAAACATCTCTCCCTTTTCATCCGGATCATTCGCTATGATAGCTGCTGATGGGACAACCCAGATAGACAGCCCTTCTCCGCGGCGTGTGTAGACATCTCGTGCTGCCTGCAGAGCCATCTCTGCGTCAGCTGCATGGACAGAACCGGCATGTCTATGGGACATGCCATTGCGTGCTCTGATAAAAACTTCCCAAAGTGGTGTTGCTTGTTCGCTCATCTGATCCCTCCCTTAAGCAGCTGATTTCTTTGCGGCTTGCTTTGCAGCGTACGCCTGCGCAGCCTCACGCACCCAGGCACCGTCCTCATGCGCCTTGATGCGGTCTTTCATCCGCTGCTTGTTGCAGATGCCATTGCCTTTAATGGTGTTGTAAAACTCGTCCCAGTCCGGTTCACCATGCTCCCAGTGCCCAGTTTCCTCATTCAGCTTGAGATCAGGATCCGGCAAAGAAATGCCAAGCACCTTTGCCTGAGGCACAGTGGCATCGACGAACTTTTGACGAAGTTCATCGTTGGTGAAGCGCTTGATCTTCCACTTCATGCTATCGGCTGAGTGTTTGCTGTCCTTGTCGGAGGGGCCAAACATCATCAGCGCCGGCCACCAGAGGCGATTGACGGCGTCCTGAACCATCTCCTGCTGCTCCGCTGTGCCTTTCATCATGGCAACGAGAAGATCGTAACCCTGACGCTGATGGAAGCTCTCTTCCTTACAGATGCGGATCATCGCGCGGGAATAAGGTCCGAAGGAACAGCGACATAGCGGGATCTGGTTCATGATCGCAGCACCATCAACCAGCCAGCCAACAGCTCCAACATCCGCCCAGTTGAGGGTTGGGTAGTTGAAGATGGAGGAGTATTTGGCTTTTCCGGTCAACAACTGATCGACCAGTTCTTCGCGGGAAACTCCGAGGGTTTCTGCGGCTGAATAGAGGTAAAGGCCGTGTCCACCCTCGTCCTGAATCTTAGCAAGCAAGATGGCTTTGCGCTTCAAGGACGGAGCACGCGTCACCCAGTTGCCTTCTGGCAGCATACCAACCACTTCGGAGTGCGCATGCTGCGAGATCTGCCGAACCAACGTCTTGCGATAGGCAGCTGGCATCCAGTCGTTGGGCTCAATCTTCTCTTCACGATCAATACGAGCTTGAAAAGCAGCAAGCTTTTCTTCGTCCTCAACACCAGCTTCAACAGCCGGGTTGTTCAATGCTTGCGTGTACATAGGTAAGGTCCCTCCCAAGAGCACACCAATGTTCGTTTCCGCTTCAATATGTCACAGAATATCATTCTAACAAGTATTTTCTGTAACATTAAAGTGTGCATTTTAGGACAATTCTAAATTCACCAATGATTACAAAGGTTGGAACCGTTCAAAAAACGCTGGTGCGAGAGGCGGCAGATTGCCTTCTACGTTTCTAGCATTAGAATCAAGCCAGATCTCACCGCGATCTTTGAGTTTGCTGTAGATGTTTGCTGCAAGTTCACGGGCAACGCTGCCTGCCCAGTTATCTGGCAAGGCTTGCTGTGGCAACTCAGGGTCCCTCAGAACCAACCGCCTCAGATCATGTATGAGCATGATACGAACAACCAGTGCAACTTCGGTGGGTATTGCGCTGTAGTTGCCATCCATTTCTGACAGGAGCTCTCCAAGCCCGCGATAATTCTCAATGAACTCAACGTAGCCTTGCTGGAGGCTTGTAAGGTTCCAGGCCTGTTTGGCCAGTCGTGCGGCCTTATCATCAGGTGCACTGGAGCACATATAGATAATCTGCTCTGAGGATTTGGGAAGGGCCTGCCCATTATCAGGTTTGATCAACACATTCGGCGCAATAGCACCAAAGCCTTGGTCCATCAGGCGTTCCCGGCGTTCTGCGCGGCCAGCTCCATCACTTAGGATGGCGGTGATCCAACTACCATTGCCCTTTGTGAGGCCTCGGGCGTAAATGCGAGGGGTCGCCTGATCAAATGCCTCCCGCCCCATATTAGTCAGCCTATAGAACGAGTTTCGCCCAATGCGGGTTCGTTCCAGCCAACCATCTGAAGCCAAGCGCGACATAGCGGTACGCACTACGCCAGAACTCACTCCAATCATCTGCATGATCTCAGTGATGTTGCCCATCCACAGTTCACCACCCCTTGGTGCAACGCAATCACCAAAGATGGAAATGATCATGGACCAGGAACGAATGGGTTTTTGCGCATGAAACCGGTCGATGAGCTTTTTAGTTTCGATTTCAAGAGTGCTCACGTCCATCCGCCCTTTGAGATTTAGTCCCCTGAAGTTGTAAGGGGTCAGTGCCGCAATAGGCAAGCACCTGTTTGGAAGCCATTTTGATAAGCCATCGTATTTTGCTAGTAGCTATCTAATAGCGACGCGCAAAAAAAGCCGGAGGCGATTGCCTCCGGCTTAAACTCGTCAGCTAAGCAAAAGCTGCTTATTTTGCTGTTGCATCAGTGATGCGGCCAGCAAGCATAGGCTGGTACGCACCGTCATGTGCTTTGAGGTAGTTTGCAAGTACGAACTCAAGGCCTGGGCCAAAGTCGTATGCGTTTTTACCTTCAGTCGCGAAGACTTTGTAGCCATCACCACCATTACGAACGTAGTTGTTGGTTGCAAGCTTGTAGACTTTGTCTGCATCAATTGCAGAGCCGTCAGCAAGTGTTACTTCAACGATACGTTCGCCAGCAGGTTTGGAAGCGTCAAAGGCGAACTTCAAGCCAGCTACCTGTGGGAAGCGACCGCCACCTTCTTCAATCTTAGACAGACCGTTTTCCAGAGCGTCCTTGATGAACTTACCCTGAAGTTCGAAAGTCGCCAGAGTGTTCTGGAATGGAAGTACTGCCAGAGCTTCGCCCATGGTTACTTCGCCAGCATCGATGGACGCACGCAAACCACCACCGTTGGTGATCACGATTTCTACGCCGTGTTCTTTGCCTGCTGCCAACATTGCATCAGCAACAAGAACACCCATCTCGCACTCACGAGCGCGGCAGGATTTGCGGTCACCATCAACAGCTGCTGTCGTCGCGCCAACGATTTCGGTACGGATTTCGTCAAGTGGGCCAGCCAGCTCAGCGATACGTGCTTTGATCTGCTCGTTCTCAGCGATCTTGGCATCCATGATGATTGGCTCACCAGTTGCTTCAATCACGTCACCGTTGTCGTCAAACTTTACGTTCAGCTCTCCCAGGAACTTACCGTAGGCGTAGGCAGACACGATTGCAGTTTTCTTACCGTTTGGAGATGTTACCCATGTTGGGTAAGGACCTTCAGCGCGGTCAGAAGTGTTGGACAGGTAGGTGTTGGTGTGACCGCCAACAATGACGTCGATGCCATCAACAGCTGCTGCAACTTCCTGGTCTACATTGTAACCGGAGTGAGAAAGGACAACGATCTTGTTCACGCCTTCGGCCTGCAGTTTTGCAACTTGTGTTGTCGCAGCTTTTACAGGATCAAAGAAATGTACGTGCTTGCCTGGGCTTGCCAGCTCTGCAGTGTCATCTGGTGTCAGGCCGATCAAGCCGATCTTCTCGCCGCCACGCTCTACGATTGTGGTTGGCATAAGAACGTCTACAAGCTTTGCTTCTTTGGAAACGTCAGCATTTGCCAAAAGCACTGGGAACTCAACAGCGTCCATGAAGCCACGAAGAACTTCTGGGCCATCGTCAAATTCGTGATTGCCAACTGTCATTGCATCGTAACGCAGAGCGTTCATGAACTCAGCAGCTGCTTTACCCTTGTAGTAAGTGTAAAACAAAGAACCTTGGAACTGATCACCACCATCTACGAGGATGGAGTTTTCCGCTGCAGCGCGGCGTTCTTGAACAGCTGTTTCCAAGCGAGCAGTGCCACCCAAACACTTGCCAGCAGCATCATCCTTTGCAGAACAATTTGAATCATACTTGTTGATTGGCTCGATGCGAGAATGGAAATCATTCGTATGCAAAATGGTCAGATCGAAGTCTGCCATTGCTGGCGCAGATACGCCCAAGGTCACAAAGAGCGCTGTTGCGCCTAAGAGATGCTTTTTCATAGGTCTTGCCTTTTTTCAATTGCCCCAAGCAATTTAACAGGACGGCTACGCGAGAATCTCAATATCTGCGCAAACCTCCCAAGATCACGCCCGGTACAATTGCCCATAACGGTGACAGGCACAAGACTAAAGTGGATATAATTCGCTACCTAATTGAAAATAATTTCAGGGCCCGACTATATAATCGCTCCCCTATTTCACTCCCTTGTACACGTTCGGCATTGTTGAGATTTCTTTTAATATATCAAATTGTTGGCTCAATTATCACGACCAAATTTCATAATAAAACAGCGCAAATTAATCGAAAATTCTTCAGATTCTAGAAATATTTATCCCCAATTTCTCAATTCAAAATACGTGAATTTTCTAAGTCAGAAATATCATTTTCAGATAGCTCTTCCTCAACAGCGGGCACTGAATAATTGCCACTCAACCAGTTGTTGAGATCGACCTGCCTACACCTTTCAGAGCAAAATGGCTGAGAGGCCTGTTGCGTTGGTTTATCGCAGATTGGGCACGCGCCCTGCTTGGTTGTTGGCTTTTTCATAGCGTCTCTCAACTCTTTGCATTTCCAGTGCGGACGTTAAGTGTGCACCTATCTGTCTCAAGGTGCCTTCCTGTAGTGGCTCTATCCAGAAACCTGCAGGACATCAAGAGATAAAGTATGGCCATTTCGCTGGACTTTATCGGCATTGAAGTAAAATATACTGATGTCGTCTTCACAGCGAGATATTGTAACCTAATTCTAAGATGTTGGTCAGGCTAGGTGCAAACAACTTTTCAGCAGTTTAAGTTCGGACTAAGATTACTTTCAGGCAGACACTTCAATATCGCTAGGGAACCAGCAGTTTCTGCGATAACCGGGAAAGCGTACAATGAACGATGAAGTCTCTTGGATCCTCACAGCGCGTCTGGCGACTGCACAACCTAAGGTTTTTGAAGGCCTTATGGTTGAGATGGTTAAAGCGGCTCAAGCAATGCAGACCGATACCACTGCCTATGTCTGGTATTTGTATGAGGATGGGCAATCCTGCGAAATCTTCACAAACTTTCGCGATAGTAACGCTGCTATGTTACATCTCACCTGGTTTTCAAACACGTATGCACAGCAATTCATGGACACGCTTCAGCCCACATCCATGACGGTTTATGGCAAGCCTAGCCAAGAACTGCGAAACGCCCTTGCAAGTTTCTCGCCGCGATATGTTAAAACGGTAGGAGGCTTTGCACGTTAAGGCCGTTTACGCTTAGCGTGCACGATCAAGCGGCCTTAGATCTTCGTACTTGCAGCAAGACCCCATCGAGAACTCTGGGGCCTCTTGTAGAAAAACGCTTTAACGCATTATGCTCACGCAGCTGGCACTGCGTCTTCATCCCAAGCTTTCTGCGTTGGGTAGCCAGCGGACTGCAAAAGGCTTGCGGTCTCCAGCAGCGGCAGGCCGACCACACTTGGGTAAGAACCTATCACACGTGCTATAAACGCCCCAGCAAGGCCCTGAATGGCGTATCCGCCTGCCTTGCCGCGCCATTCGCCTGAGGCGAGATACTTTTCGGTGTCCTGCGAGGACAACCGACGGAAGCGTACACGCGTTTCCACCAGTTTTGTGCGCACTACACCATCAGGCATATTCACACAAACCCCAGTGTAAACCCTATGCATACGCCCGGAGAGCAATTGCAGACAAACATTTGCCTGCTCCTTGCTCTCAGCTTTAGGGAGAATGCGACGCCCGACAGCAACAACTGTGTCGGATCCCAGAATAATGGAATGCGCTTTTTCTTCATCGCGATCGATCAGAACGCGCGCCACTGCGGCTTTCCCACGAGCAAGTCTTTGCGCCAGTGCACGCGGGCTTTCCCCACGCACAGGCGTCTCATCAATGTCTGCAGGCAGGAGGAAATCCGGTTCAATACCAATCTGCTGAAGTAACGCCAGACGACGCGGAGACCCTGAGGCCAGTACCAACGGCAGTTCTTTGGTCATTTGTTCCAGTTCCCCGATAGATCTACAAACCAAGACTTAACCAAGGCAGGTTCATTAAGGCGAACCCACGCTCAGCAGTTCGTTTACTTGTAGCGATATGTGATACGGCCCTTGGTCAGGTCGTATGGTGTCATTTCCACGAGCACCTTATCGCCAGCCAAAACACGAATACGGTTCTTACGCATACGACCAGCTGTGTGTGCGATGATTTCGTGATCATTTTCCAGTTTCACACGAAAAGTCGCATTTGGAAGGAGTTCGACGACGACGCCTGGAAACTCCAGCATTTCTTCTTTAGCCATTAGGATTCCTGATTTGTTAAATGGAATTTTCGCGGAACCTACCGGATAACTCGCCAAAAGTGAACAGGCTACCACCATTTCTTGGAGGGCAGTTTCACGAGTTTTACCGGATATTCCTTGTTTTGGGTGGAAAACACATGCAGAGCCACGCTGAGAGCTCTTTCAGTACCTTAGTCCATGCGCTGTTCAATCTTTCGCTTGAGGGTATCACGAACAGCTCTGTAGGCGTCCATTATCTGCGAACGACTGCCAGTTGCAACTGTTGGATCAATCGTCGGCCAGTACTCAACATCAACCGATTGCGTGCGGGTCAACTCCAATGCCATGTGGTGCGCTTCCGGCGCAAGTGTTACCATAAGGTCGAAGCCATCCTCAGCCAAATCCTCAAATGTTTTTGGTTGGTGATCGGTTATATCCATACCAACTTCGTCCATCACAGAGTCAACGAATGGATCTCTTTCACCAGCAAACACGCCACAGGAGCGCGTATACACCTGCTTTGGGTACAGAAGGTTGATTAATCCTTCTGCCATTGGAGAGCGTACGGCGTTCATTCTACAAATAAACAGGATTGAACTGGGCCGTGACTTCAACTCGGCCATGCTTAACCCCGATGCTGCAAAGCGCAAATAAGCGTAAACAGACGACGGGCGGTTTGATGGTCGATTGTGATTTTTCCTTTCAGGCGGTCCTCTAATATAGAGGCGCCATCGTCGTGCAAACCACGCCGCCCCATATCGATAGCCTCTATCTGCTTAGGAGAGGCGCTTCGAATGGCATCATAGTAGCTCTCACAAATAATGAAGTAATCTTTGATGATTTTTCGAAAAGGCGTGAGAGAGAGAATATGGGTCGCAATTTCACTCCCCATCTCATCTCGAATACCTAACACGAGTTTTCGTCTGATCATCGCCAGATCAAGTCGATACGGTCCCAAATCGGGTCCATCAGGGGAGAACCGATTGTCCTCTACCAAATCAAAGATCGCAATTTTACGTTCCCGTTCAACGTCTTTATCAGCGCGAACGATGGAATCGGAATCAAGGACTACTTCAAAGAGGCGTTCACCTCCTTGTTGTCTCTGTTCTTCGTTTACAGGGACTTCCTTGTTCATCAAGCGATCTTTTCCGTATTGATCAAGCGACTAGTGATTTAAACGAATAGACACCGAGCGTCCATGCGCCTGCAGGCCTTCCACCTCTGCCAATGTGACCGCTGCCGGGCCAATTTGTGCCAGGTTTTCAGGGTTACACCGCAAAAGTGAGGTTCTCTTTACAAATTCCAGCACTGACAGTCCTGAAGAAAAGCGAGCAGAGCGCGCTGTTGGCAAAACGTGATTGGAACCACCGACATAGTCACCAATAGCTTCTGGAGTATAGCGACCCACGAAAACAGCGCCTGCATTTCTCATCTTTGGTAAAAGCGCATCAGGGTCGTCAACACACAGCTCAAGGTGCTCTGGAGCAAAGCGGTTGGACAATACCATCGCATCGTCCAGATTATCGACAGTAATAATGGCTCCAAAGTCATTCCAGCTCTGTCGCGCAACCTCTGCGCGCGGGAGTGTAGAAAGCTGCCGCTCAACAGCCTTCGCAACATCGTGAGCAAGCTCGGTGCTGTCCGTTATCAAAATGGCTTGCGCAACAGGGTCATGCTCGGCTTGCGACAGAAGGTCTACCGCAACCCAGTCAGGGTTATTGTTCTTGTCAGCAACAACAAGAATCTCGGAGGGGCCGGCAATCATATCGATACCAACAGTTCCAAACACTCGTCGCTTTGCAGCCGAGACATAGGCATTGCCAGGACCGACGATCTTTGAAACTGGATCAACCGTCTGCGTCCCATACGCCAATGCGCCAATGGCCTGAGCTCCGCCAATCCGGTAGATTTCAGAGACGCCCGCCATTTTTGCAGCTGCAAGAACAAGCGGGTTGAGCACGTTGTCCGGACTTGGAACAACCATCACAATCCGCTCCACACCTGCAACCTTTGCTGGCACCACATTCATCAAAACTGAGGATGGATAACTTGCCAGACCACCGGGTACATAAACACCTACCGCCTCAACGGCAGTCCATATTCCGCCCAGTTCAACACCAATCGCATCCTTATAGGTGTAGCTTTCTGGCAACTGCTTTTGATGGTGGGAACGAATACGATCATGAGCAAGCTGTAAAGCTTCTAGTGTTTGCGCAGGAATTTGAGCAACAGCGGCCTCGATTTCTGCTTCAGTTACTTGTAGCTCACCCATCAACGTGGCCGCCATGCGGTCAAATTTATTGGTATATTCGAGCACAGCTGCATCGCCGCGTGTTTCAACATCTTTCAGAATGTCACGTACGATATGATCCACATCCTCTGAAGTTTCCCGCTTGCTTCCAAGCAGGGTACGAATTTCATCTTCGAAACCTTCAGACTTTGAGGAGAGCTTTATAGCCACTTGATCGTTCCCAATTTACGTTAGTACCCGGGCTTATTTTCCCGAAAAGTTGTTTTGTATCTTCAATATGCTGTCTAAACTAAAAGGTTGCAGAGGGATTTTACGAAACTATCCCGAGCTTTCCAATTAGCCTTCCAGGTTATGTTCAGGTTTGCTTTCGGCTTCCCAAACAGCACCCAAGTCTGCCAGCTGCGCTTCAATACATTCGATATTCGCTGCAATAGCAGCCCCACCGGAAAACTCAAGCTTCAACTGACCAGCAGGAGCATTTGTTTCCTCAAACAGCACACAAAGCAGAGATAAGACCATATCATCGTTTGCCTGATTGATATTTTGGGCTTTGACGGCATCTACACGAGATATTGAAAGGACTGAACGCGCCCGCATTCTTTTCTTCTGGTTGCTGGCGTTGGTTTCCCAGAGGTATCGGTTCATTGTAAGAACCAAACGACGCTCAGCAGGTAAGTACTTGATATCCGCCAGCTTTAGAACACTATCCTGCACCAAGGAAGAGATGATCTGCAAATCCTCCTGATCCAGTGCCATCAACTTCATCGGTTTGACCTGTTCCATATTGGTTCCTTGAAAAATTACTGAGCCCACGCACCAATTACATGGGCGAGGCTTCCTTATTATTACGACAATTTACAGCAAAACATCTATGAGTGAAGAAGTCGGATTTCAAGCATTGCAATACGTTTCATGTTCTTTGAGATTTTCTCCATGAAAAAACCCGGACTGAAAACAGACCGGGTTTAAAATCTCAAGTTGAAGATTAGTTAAGCCGATATACGCTCAATCACCGCACCACAACGGGAGAGTTTATCTTCCAAACGTTCAAAGCCACGATCCAGGTGATAAACGCGGCTAACTGTGGTTTCCCCTTCGGCAGCAAGGCCTGCAATGACCAGAGAAACTGAGGCGCGCAAATCGGTTGCCATAACCTGCGCTCCGCGAAGTGTTTCAACACCTTCAATGGACGCAACCTGCCCGTCCATAGTGATCTTAGCGCCTAGGCGCGCAAGTTCCTGAACGTGCATAAAGCGGTTTTCAAAGATGTTTTCTGTGATCTTACTCACACCCTTAGAGCGGGTCATAAGCGCCATAAACTGCGCCTGCAGATCCGTCGGGAAACCCGGGAATGGTTCTGTCGAGATATCAACCGGGTTGATGCCCGCTCCGTTACGGCGGATCTTCAAGCCCATGTTGGTTTCGGTAATTTCCGTACCAGTCTGGCGCAGGATATCCAAAGCGCTTTCCAGCAGATCGCCGCGCGCGCCTTCCAACGTGACTTCGCCACCCGTCATAGCAACTGCCATTGCATAGGTGCCGGTTTCAATACGGTCAGGAATAACTGGGTGACGGTGTGCACCCAAACGGTCTACGCCCTGAATATGGATGGTATCAGTTCCTGCGCCTTCAATTTTAGCGCCCATACCAATCAAACAGTTTGCCAAGTCGGTTACTTCAGGCTCACGTGCAGCATTTTCGATGACACTCTCACCTTTTGCCAAGGTTGCTGCCATCATAACTGTGTGAGTTGCGCCTACAGAGACTTTCGGGAAGACAACACGTCCGCCTTTCAGCCCACCTTTTGCTTCAGCTTTTACATAGCCGCGATCCATATCAATCTCAGCGCCGAGCGCTTTCAGACCATCAATGAAGAAATCAACAGGACGGGTGCCGATGGCGCAGCCACCTGGTAGTGATACCCGAGCATTATGCATGCGCGCCAACAACGGACCAATCACCCAGAAGCTCGCGCGCATTTTGGATACCAGCTCATAAGGAGCTGTTGTATCAACAATGTTGCTTGCATTCAGATGGATGGTTTGCCCAGTCATCGTATCTTGACCAGCGCGCTTTCCGTCCACTGAGTAATCTAAGCCATGATTGGAAAGAATCTGGGTAAGAAGTGCAACATCACGTAAGCGGGGCACATTCTCCAGTGTCAGCGTATCATCGCAAAGCAGCGATGAGATCATCAAAGGCAGCGCTGCGTTCTTCGCGCCTGAGATCGGAATAACACCATTTAGCGGATTGCCACCAACAATACGAATTTTGTCCATACTTCTACTACCCCAATAAAAACCCGCAGGTATTAGCCCGAGAAGACCTGTTGACTGAAACACAATTTTCGAAAGGAATTGATTGTGCCAACTAACATTAGGGTTATGGCATAAGCAAGGCGGCTTTCCCGCGTTGTTTCATCGCCCCCGGTTTTCCCCAGTAGATCCTGCTGATATTTCGCTTTCAACAGGTGCTACAAGGTTCACCACGCAGCAACATACCCAACCCATTCAGTTTACGCCATGATTTCAGGCTCTCTCAAGTTTAATGAAAAATGCTAGATTTTTACTTAACGCCATTATCTTGAAGATGGTGCGGTGTTGACGCACCCTACTTTTCGTCTGCACTTCGCTTCGCAGCTTGTTTCCTGCGACGCAGATTTGCGCGCAATGCTTCAGCTAACCGCTCAGCTTTAGGATCACCTTTAGGCTTCGCGGTGGACTTTGAAGTCGTATCCGAACTTTCGGTTTTCTTTGAATCTGTCATACCTAACTGGTACACGAGGAGCGGAATGAAGCCAAGTGTCTTCACATAGGGCAAGTACATGGCAATACTCTCATTTCACTATGGCAATCAGTTTCCACAGAACTGCCAACAAAAGCCCTTGCAGGTTTAAAAAGGTTATGACATAAGCCTCCTCGTTCTGAGGGCAGCGCCCACAGGACGTTTACCTCGTTGCAATGAACGCGGTTTTAGAAGAAAGTTGAAGCTCTTGAATGCTTCACGTTATACGATGCTGCCGTAGCTCAGGGGTAGAGCACTCCCTTGGTAAGGGAGAGGTCGAGAGTTCAAATCTCTCCGGCAGCACCATTTTCCTTCTAACGCGTTGGCAAATTTTCGGTATGCTGCCGTAGCTCAGGGGTAGAGCACTCCCTTGGTAAGGGAGAGGTCGAGAGTTCAAATCTCTCCGGCAGCACCAGTCCTTCTCAAATCTATTTGCTCCAGAGGCTTCTAGCCTTCGTTTTTGCTGGTCGCATGTGTTGATGAGCTTTCTATAGAGCTTCGCCGCCCAAATTAATTACAACTCTGCGGTGAATACATTCCCAGCCAAGGCTGCTGTGGTGATCTTGCCTCGCCAGCTGATTGCGCTATTTTATCGATCATTTTACATTGATGTAGAACAAAAATTCAATAAACCGCATATAGATGCAGAATATTGAAATAAAATTCTACTATTCTTTGTTCATTTTTAACCTGACCCTGCGTCAATGCTACCTCGAAACAGTGGAACACATTTCAACCACATTTCATCTTTGGGTTGGTTTACTTATGTGGGATCTCCTGCGACCTTACTGAGGTCTTTGGGGGCATATTGGGGTAGTTTTCCACGTAACCGTTTCTGACGGAACAGGGAAAGAGGGTATGCCCTCCGAGCGCATCTGTGTGCAAGACCACGCAGAGGTCCAAATATTTTCATTTTAGTGGAGGCTCAGGAGATGAAAATGGAACAGGCAGTCATCGAAACGGATATTCCATCAACCGCAACAGGACGGTTTTCGGCAGCAGAATTGCAAATGCTCCGCTACCAACTTGAAGAGATGGAGTTTGCCAAGCTTATACGGCTGGTTTCCAGCCTTCCCTCAGAAAAGTGGGAAAGCGCAGCTGAGGCACTTTACGAACTCTAAGTGCATTTACCACCATTATTAGCGGCGGTGCTGGCTTTCATCATTAGACATTGTGCAGCTTAAAGCGAGACACCAAAGCAACCTTAAATCATTGTGGCTACATTGGTTTCTGACAAAAGCCTATTTCCGTCCCAATTCTTTTTGTGACCGCGCACTTCGCGCGGCGCTGGCCCAAAGTAGCCCGCAGATTTCACAAAATCTCTTGGTTGCAGGATAATTGATGCGATGCGTTGGTACAGCGATTTGGCCGAAATAGGCTTGCACAACAACTCATGGATGCCAAGTTTTCTTGCCTCAATGATACGGCTACGTTCTGTATGCGCTGTGACCATGATGATGGGGATGTATGCATAAGGGTTGTTCGGAGTGCGGATCATACGCACCATCTCAGCGCCGTCGAGAATTGGCATAACCCAATCCAGAATCAAAATATCTGGATTGGCCCGATCCATGGCTTCAAGACCTGAAGCTCCATCCTCAGCTTCAATTATCTTTCTAACCCCAAAACTTTGGAGCATAGTGCGTAGAATAGTGCGCATATAGGCGCTATCTTCTACCACCAAAAACGATAGGGATGACAGGTCAATACTCACGCAATTAAGCCCCGGTCACTTGGTGCAACCCAATTAATTAGAACAGAAATTCAGTTAATAGTTACAAGGTGTGGCAGAGAACATAACAAATTGCAAGACTGGCCGATTATAGATCTATGTCAAAGACCATCTCTACGTTATATAGGCTGATAGGCGTTAACTGAAAATATCCTTTGATAAATCCGCTAAATTAAGGACCGCGTCAATGTGTCCTGCGACAGCACTAAGGTTTATCGCTAAGTTTAGGCTAACTCTAAAATATCGCCATACAATACCGCCGCAATAGTAAGGGGCAAAAAATGGACTACCAAAATATCTTCGATGAAGCGATTGCTTCTTTGAAGGGTGAGAAGCGGTACCGAGTATTTGCTAATCTGGAACGCATTGCAGGGCGCCACCCACACGCTCTGTGGCGTAAAGAAAATCAAAACCTTCGTGAAATCGTCATTTGGTGTTCCAACGACTACCTTGGGATGGGGCAGCACCCTAAAGTTATCGACGCGATGACAGAGACTGTTCAGCGCATGGGCGCTGGCGCTGGCGGCACCCGGAACATTTCTGGCACGAACTATCCCCTGGTCATGCTTGAGGAAGAACTCGCAGACCTGCACGGGAAAGAAAGTGCTCTGGTGTTCTCCAGCGGTTTTGTTTCTAATGAGGCGTCCATTTCAACCATCGCAAAGTTGCTCCCAGATTGTCTTATTCTTTCTGACCAGCTGAACCACGCTTCCATGATTGCGGGCGTTCGCGGGGCAGGCACTTCAAAACAAGTCTGGCGCCACAACGATCTAGAGCACCTTGAAGACTTGCTCAAAGCGGCTGGTAATGATCGCGCAAAACTAATTGTGTTTGAATCTGTCTATTCAATGGACGGCGACGTTGCTCCAATTGAGCGTATTGCTGACCTTGCTGACAAATACAACGCCATGACCTACATTGATGAAGTGCATGCAGTAGGTATGTACGGCTCACGCGGCGCGGGCATTTGTGAACGCGACGACGTCATGGATCGTATTGACATTATTGAAGGCACGCTTGCCAAAGCCTTCGGTGTTATGGGTGGTTATATCACCGCCTCGCAGACCATCATTGATGCCGTTCGCTCCTACGCTCCTGGCTTCATCTTCACCACTGCAATTCCTCCTGGGCTCGCAGCTGCTGCAACGGCATCCATCAGACACCTGAAAGAATCCGGTGCTGAGCGTGATGGTCAGCAGCGTCAGGCGCAGCGTACTAAGGACGTTCTGAGCGCAGCAGGCCTGCCTGTCATGCCTTCTGAGACACACATCATCCCAGTACTGGTTGCTGACCCTGATCTGTGTAAACAGGCTACAGATCTCTTGCTTGATAAGCATGGCATCTACATCCAGCCGATCAACTACCCGACCGTACCACGCGGCACCGAACGTCTGCGTATTACACCAGGTCCGGTACACAATGATGCATTGATTGATCATCTGCGAGACGCGCTGGTCGATGTTTGGCAGACATTGGGCCTACCATTTACTGACGCTCCGGCCGAGGACGAAGTGGATGGCGCAAAAGGACAAGCGGTTTATCAGTTCGCTGGCGGTTAAGTGCTGACACATATAATGCAAAAAGGCCGGCAGATTTGCCGGCCTTTTTGTATGGTAAGCTGAAATAGAAACGCAGCCCTCGCGTAACGAGCTTCATGCTATCGCTTTACGTGATAGCCTCGTTCAGGAAACCTTGCGCTTTGCAGCTTCAACAGGTGCGCTGTTTTCTTGCAGGTCACCATCATCGAGAATACGCCACTTCGGCCCTTCCATATCATCATATTGTCCCGAACGAAGGGACCATAAGAATGCAACCAGACCGGCACCACCGAGAACCAGTGCAATAGGAATTAGGTAGATCAAGACTTCCATAGTTCTGCTCAGGCCTTTTCATTGGGCTGCGTTGAGGCACCTGCAATCATGCGCAGGCGTACTGCATTTAAAGTAACGATAATAGAAGAACCCGACATAGCCAAGGCCGCAACAAGGGGTGTGACAAAACCAAGCACCGCGAAAGGCACCGCCAACAAATTATAGATCACGGAAATGATCAGGTTTTGGTTCATGACCCAGCGCGCTTTGCGTGAAATGTTGAGAGCGCTCATAACTGGGGTGAGACTATCCCCCATGAAGATGGCATCAGCTGCGGCCTGACTGACGTGCACAGCCGAAACCGGTGACATAGACACATTTGCTGCCGCAAGCGAAGGTGCATCATTGAGCCCATCGCCTACCATCAGAACTTTACGTCCCTGCGCCTTGAGCGCTTCAATACGGTCGATTTTATCCTGCGGTTTAAGGTTGGCTTTCCAATCCGCTACCTGCAACATATCTGCTGCATACTTCACCGCGCCAGTATGATCACCGCTCAGGATCTCCAGATTATAACCAGCATCTCTTAATTGCTGGATCGTCTCCGTTGCCTTTTCGCGCATAAACTGGCCAACAGGAAGCAGCGTTGCTGGTTCACTACCCTCTTGGAAAGCAACGAATGAGGCATCTGGCCTTTGTGTTCTCATCTCGTTCAACTGTACATCCGAGACGCCACAGAACGCTGGAGACCCCAGCTTTACGGCGCGCCCATCTACCACAGCCTCAACACCCCTGCCCGCAATTTCTTTTACATCTGACAGGATGTGCTGAGCACCCGTCGCTCTTGCAATCGCCTGGGACAATGGATGCGAGGATGAAAGCGCTAATCGCCCAGCCAGCTCAAGCTGGTCTGCGGACAGTCCATGTTTTTTTGAAAGCGTCGCATCGGGGAGTGTGAGCGTCCCGGTTTTATCAAATACGATAGTATCTACACTCGCCAATCGCTCAATAGCGTCGCCTGCATTCAAGAGAACTCGTTCTTTAAAGAACAGGCCGCTTGCTACAACTTGTACAGCCGGAATTGCAAGGCCGAGAGCGCAGGGACAAGTTATGATGAGTACAGAGATCGAGATGACCATGGCTGTTTGCCAGTCCATACCCATCACGACCCAGCCAATGAAAGTCAGAAGAGCAGCTGCGTGAACGACAGGGGCATACAATTGTGAAGCACGGTCAGCTACCTGAACATATTTGGAACGACCTTCCATCGCCGTTTCAAGCAGACTATTAACTTCGTCAAGCAACGTCCCCTTCACCGCTGCAGTGACTTCGATCTCCAACACACCATGGGTGTTCATGGTCCCGGCATAGACCAGGTCGCCTTGCTGGACTGACTGCAACAGCGTTTCACCAGTCACAAGGCTTTGATCTACTTCGGATGTCCCTGTGGAGATTCTGCCATCAACGGAAATACGTTCGCCAGCTCTGACCAGAACCCGGTCTCCAGCAGTCAGTTTCGACAGAGGCACGTTCTGCGTACTTCCATCCTCCAGGATTTTTGCAGCACTTTCAGCCTTGAGCGTTGCCAGGTTTTCTGCAAAAGAACGTGTCTTGCGCCGCATTAGATGGTCGCAATAGCGACCAACAAGTAAGAAAAACAGCAGCATAACGGCGCTATCAAAATACGCGTGCTCTGCTTCCTGAATTGTTTGCCAGATCGATAGTCCCGTTGCCAGTAACACGCCGATCGTAATCGGGACGTCCATGTTCAGGCGCCCGGTCTTGACGGCCATATATGCGCTGCGAAAGAAGATACGCCCAGAATACACGACTGTTGGCAGAGCAATCAGCGCTGAAATCCAGTGAAAGAAGGAACGTGTTTCAGGGTCAATGTCCGTCGTGTTGCCTGACCAGATAGAAATGGATAGCAACATAATGTTCATTGCGGCAAATCCCGAAACAGCCAGTGCTCTCAGTATTTCTTTGCCAACAGCATCGCCACGCGACTTTACCTGTGCAGGGTCAAATGGATAAGCTTTATACCCCAGATGTTGCAGTAGTTCGACAATCGGAGCCGGGCTTGTCGTTTGCTCATCCCAGTCGACTGCTAGTCTGTGAGAGGATAAGTTTACGCGCGCGTTTTCAACGCCATCCAGCTTTCGAAGGCCACGCTCGATCTCATACATACATGCAGCACACGTAATACCATCAACCGCAAGGTCCATATGAGCCTTGCCATTGCCGGTATCTGTTACGAATGCAGCCCAATCGCTTTCAGGCGCAGACATATCAATACCGCCTTATTCAGCGAAGAAAATCTTATTTTTGGAACGGAAGATGGGAAATGACTTATCGCTTGGGTCAGCAATCTCAACCACCACATTCCAATGTCCAGCTCCAAGATTGGATAGGTTAGCCACATACTCACCGGCCGAACGCTCTGATAAGATGAGGTCTTGATCGGCTGCTGTTATAGCTGGACGGTGCAGTTTGACGGTGACACTCTCACCGGTGATAACAGCGCCAGTTTTGTCTTCTGCAAGTACGCGGATATGTGCGGAGCCATCACCATTGCGCTCGATAGCTGCATCGACATTCCAATTCAGCGCCGCCTGCGCTTTTGCATTGGCGATTTCTTTGTTGTAACGCTGGCTAACCTTATATGAGCTGTCCACTTCCAAGCCTGGGAAGGTGTCGAGCGCAATATAGATCATAACTGCGTTCATAGCAGCGATAACACCAAAGAATGCAATAAGGCGATACAGAACCATACGGCCTGTGAGTTGCCGAGGTTTGCGCGATGACTTTTGATCGATGGCCATAGTCATATCCTGCTCCTTTTTGGCGGCTCAACGGATGGGGGTGAGCTTCGCTTTTATGGTGTTCCAGTGATAAGGGGCGTACCCCTTATCACGCAAGTTGAATTAGGTAATTCTACAACTTGTATCTCTTATTCTCCCGGCGCCCGGAAGAAATCATGAATTACCGTTGTTTCACCGGTTTCGGTATCAACCAACTTAAAGCTCATTGCTCTTGAGTTTGGCAGATCAACACCGGTTGGTGAGAATACAAGCGCGCGCACTGAGCGAGTGGTATCAGCATCAACAGACAAACTAAGTTGTGTTTTGTTTGTAATAGCTTCATCATTCCGATGAATGCCGACGACCTCAAAAGTCGTACCCGCTGGCATGCCTTCAACGCTTAAGGTGAAGGACTGTTCATTGTTGTGCTTGTTCAAGAGACGGAGTGAATAGCCGTTTCGGAATGAACCATCACTTTGCTGAACGTATAGTGGGTTACGGTCATGCACGACAGACAGCCCTGTCATGGAGCGGTTAAGCTGCATGTACAGCATCACACCTGCAATCATGGCAATGATCAACGTGTATAAAACAGTACGCGGACGGATCAGGCGGTAAACTGGTGTTTCCCCCTTTTCACGGCGCTCAATGTTGAGGTCCGTGTCGTACGCGATCAATCCAGTTGGTTTACCAACCTTATCCATGATTGAATCACATGCGTCGATGCACAGACCGCACTGAATACAATCGAGCTGAGCACCTTTGCGGATGTCAACGCCGGTCGGACATGCGTAAAGACATTGGTTACAGTCGATACAATCACCAGCAGGCAGGCCCTCCTCCTCGCGTTTCAGGCTCTCTTTGAGGTGGCCACGTGGCTCACCGCGATCGTAACGGTAGGTTACGTTGAGTGCATGCTCATCTGTGAGAGCTGCCTGAATTCTTGGCCATGGGCACATATACACACAGATCTGCTCGCGCATGTGACCTGCAAGTGAGTATGTGGTGAAAGTAAGGATGCCGATCCAAACGTAAGCCGACAGAGCTGCCTGACCTGTTGCAAGGTCATGAACAAGCGTTGGAGCATCTGCAAAATACAGAACCCAAGCACCGCCCGTCCACCAGGCTATCATCAGCCAAAGGAAGTGTTTCGTTCCTTTTTTGAGGATTTTTTCGGCTGACCAGGGCTGTTTATCCAGCGCGATCCGCTTGCGGCGGTCACCCTCAATCAAGCTCTCAACACGAAGGAACAGGTCTGTCCAAACGGTCTGCGGACAAAGGTATCCGCACCACAGGCGGCCTGCAATTGCATTCATCAAAAACAAGGCAACAGATGCAATGATGAGCAAACCAGTGAGATAATACACTTCCTGGGGCCAGATCTCGAGAAAGAAGAAATAACCTCTTTTTCTCTCAAAATCGATCAGAACGGCCTGATCGGGGAGCAAGGGCCCTCTGTCCCAACGAAGGAACGGGGTAAAATAATAGATTCCAAGGGTAACAAAAAGGATTGCCCATTTGATTTTGCGGAACCGGCCTTTTACCTCCATAGGGTAAATTTTTGCCGCTGACGCAAACCAGGCATCATCTTCTTCTTTATCGATGGGTTCAACTTGGCTAGACATAATGTCTTCCTCAGTTGGCGATGTGCTTTTTGCAGATTAAGCGAGGACACTTGCGCGTCCTCGCTTGTTCGTCATCTTAAAGAATTAAGAGATCTTACTGACCACCACCGAGAGAGTGAACGTACACAGCCAGTGATTTAACTGTTGTTTCACCCAGACGGTCAATCCATGCAGGCATAACACCGTGACGTGGTGCATCTACCTGAGCAATGATATCTTCGACAGATTTTCCATAAAGGTAGGTTGGTGCAGTCAGGTTTGGAGAACCTGTTTCAGTGCTACCCTTTGCATCTTCCATATGACAGGCAGCACAGTTTTCTTCGTAAACCACTTTACCTGCTTCAAGGTCAACACCTTGTCGCGTTGGAAGACCAGCTACTGAACCAACATAGTTAGCAACTTGGATGATCTCGTCTTTTTCAAGCATCTCATCCCGGCCAAATGCAGGCATTTCTGCATAACGCGTGTCATCGTGTTCTGCACGAACACCGTAAGAGATGGTTGTCGCAAGCGTGTCGAGATCGCCGCCCCAGATCCAGCTGTCATCTTGAAGATTTGGATAACCTTCAAAACCAGTTGCACCTGCGCCGTGACAAGGCGCGCAGTTGTCACCAAATGCGACCTTACCCTGAGCCATAGCAAACTCAAGCAATTCCGGCGTGTCACGAATTTCTTCCAAAGATGCTTCCAGAAGCATCTTACCGGTTTCAGCACGCTCAGCTTCAGCAGCATTGAACTCTGCTGTAACAACAGCGCGCTGACTGTAATCCAAAAGGCCCTTTGTGTAGCCATTGACCAATGGCCAGCTTGGCATCAGCACCCAGTAGATCACGGACCACACTATGGAAGCGTAGAACATGTAGAGCCACCACTTAGGGAGCGGGTGGTTGAGTTCCTTCAGGCCGTCCCATTCGTGACCTGTGGTTTCGACACCCGTTACCTGGTCGATTTCCTTTTTGTACTCAGCCATTAATCATCCTCCCTAAGCGGGACCTGTGAAGCATCGTCAAAGCGCTTACTATTGCTTGGCCAGCAGGCGTAGATAACTACACCTGCAAAGATCGCCATGAAGTAGAGCAAACCGCCGGTTTGCGCGAAGTGTGCAAGAGATGTGTAAGTTGCGTCCATCATCCGCTCCTTAGCGCAGGTTTGCTTTTTCGTCGTAGAGGCTAAAGTCTACGAGCGTGCCAAGCATCTGTAGGTAAGCTACAAGTGCATCCATCTCAGTCACTTCTTTGGCGTTGCCGTCAAAGTCGCGGATGAGAACACCAGGGTAGCGCTCTTCGAACGCTTCTGCTGCATCGCTGTCAGGCTCTGCCTGCGCGAGAAGATCCACCTTTGCGCTTGCAATTTGTTCCTCAGAATAAGGAACACCGTACATTGCGTTCACTTTCAGATGGTTTTCGATCTCAATTGTGGAGAGCTTGGCGTCCATCAGGAATGGGTAGCCAGGCATCACAGAGGTCGGAGACACTGAACGCGGGTTGATCAAGTGATCACGCTGCCACTCATCAGAGTACTTACCGCCCACACGAGCGAGATCAGGACCAGTACGTTTGGAACCCCATTGGAATGGGCGATCGTACATGGATTCGGCAGCCAGTGAGTAGTTGCCGTAGCGCTCCAACTCGTCGCGCATCGGACGGATCTGTTGTGAGTGACAGGCATAACAGCCTTCGCGCACATAGATGTTACGTCCTACAAGCTCAAGCGGAGTATAAGGGCGCATACCCTCTGTTTTTTCAATCGTGCTCTTGAGGTAGTAAAGAGGTACGATTTCAACGAGACCGCCGATTGAGATCATGATGACGATGCCAACAATCAGGATCAGCGAGTTTTTCTCGAAGATTTGGTGTTTTTTCCAAGCAGACATTCGTGATCTCCCGATTATTCCGCTGGCGCCAGTGCAGGCTGACCTGCAGCGTCACTTTCGAGTTCTTCACCTACGCGCACTGTCATCACAAGGTTGTAAACCATGATGAGAGCACCTGCGAGGAAGAGAAGACCACCAAACGCGCGCATGACGTAGAACGGATACATCGCATCTACTGTGTCGATGAATGAGTACTCAAGGAAGCCGAGGCTGTCATAAGCACGCCACATCAGGCCTTGCATGATGCCAGATACCCACATGGAGCAGATGTAGAACACAATGCCCATAGTAGAGACCCAGAAGTGCCAGTTAACGAGGCGAAGTGAGTACAGAGACTTCTTATTGTAGAGCCAAGGAACAAGGCAGTACAAAGCACCAAAGGAGATGTAACCAACCCAACCAAGAGCACCTGCGTGTACATGGCCAATTGTCCAGTCAGTGTAGTGAGACAAACCGTTCACTGCACGAATAGACATCAATGGCCCTTCGAAGGTTGCCATGCCGTAGAAGGCTACGGAAACCACCATCATACGCAGAACAGGGTCAGTACGAAGCTTGTCCCAAGCACCGGACAAGGTCATCAGACCATTGATCATACCACCCCAGGACGGCATCCAAAGGATAATAGAGAAGGTCATACCAAGCGTAGACGCCCACTGTGGCAGTGAGGTGTAATGCAAGTGGTGAGGACCAGCCCAGATGTATAGGAAGATCAGCGCCCAAAAGTGTACAATTGACAGGCGGTAAGAATAAACCGGACGCTCAGCACGCTTCGGAATGAAGTAGTACATGATTGCCAGGAAGCCAGCTGTCAGGAAGAAGCCCACTGCGTTATGGCCATACCACCACTGCACCATCGCATCCTGCACACCAGACCAAACGATGTAGGACTTGGTGGAGTAGATGCTTACTGGGAGCGAGGCGTTGTTGAACAAGTGCAGAACAGCAATTGTTACGATGAACGCAAGGTAGAACCAGTTTGCCACATAAATGTGAGATTCCTTACGCCGCCAAATGACGCCGAGGAATGTCAGCAGGTATCCGACCCATACAACGGTCAGCAGCCAATCAGCATACCATTCTGGTTCAGCGTACTCTTTACCCTGTGTAACACCGAGGAGGTAACCGGTACCTGCCACAACGATGAAAAGGTTGTAACCGAGAACGACAAACCATGGGGCAATTGCGCCTGGCAAACGTGCCTGACAGGTGCGTTGCACAACGTAGAATGAAGTCGCGATAAGCACGTTACCGCCGAACGCAAAAATAACAGCAGAAGTATGCAGTGGACGAAGCCGTCCAAAATTGATCCATGGCAGGTCAAAGTTCAGAGCTGGGAAAGCCAGCTGAGATGCGATGATCACTCCTACCAAGAAGCCCGCGATACCCCAGAAAACAGATGCCCACGTCGTGAATTTAACAGGGCCCATGTTGTAGTTAGGCTTACCGTTAATTTCCAGCGGTGCGGGAGTATTGTTTCCGTCGAAGTATCGGCGAAAAATGTAAAAAATACCTGCTAATGATGCAAGTGCAATCAATGCGGTATGAAATGCTAAGACCTGATCCCAGGTTTTCCCTGCGATGACCAGACAGAAAATCGCTATCGCGAGAAGAAGGAGGGAAAATCCGCCTTCTTCGAGCGACAGATATCTGACTTTCCGCTCACCCATGATGTTCGCCCCATATAAAGTAAACAAGCTCATCCGGATAGGAGAACCTGAGGGTAGTTCTATGGGTGGCAAAATGCCCCGCCCTTGATACATGTCAAAAAAAACTCGAACAAAAAAAATAAAATTACTCTAATTCGCAACTAGACCCCATATTTTCGCATTTTACTCATATATTACATAAGTTTAAGGTCAGATGCGTTGTTTTGGCGCAGTTTGGAGCACCTTTCAGTGCTCTCTCAAAATCTCGCGTATTTTGATAGGTAAATCAGCACGAACCCGCATACATAGAATCATAATCTGCCGGATTACGGGCGAACATTATACCGCAGCGCACAATTGCTTTTGGTTCAGCCTTATTTACCCGCGATGGAACACCGCCTACTCGCTGGCAGCTTGTTGGAGAGGAACCGGGCCCAGAACATATCGCGTCACGAGTGGCATTAGCGCCAGGAGGCCGATAAAACGGGCCAGTTGATGTGTTGCTACGAAGACCGGATCGATATCAAGAAGGATTGAAATCAGCAGCATTGCCTCCATTCCCCCTGGGGCAAATGCAAGAAAAACCTTATCAAACGAGATCGACAGCGCCCAAGACGTTATCAGAGCGCCTGTTAAGGCAACGGACAAACTAATCGCAAAAACCACAAGCGATGTTCCAAGCATAGGCCGTAGTGCTTTTGCATCCATCTTGCTTATATATAAACCGACTGTGGTGCCCATGATGGTGTAACAAGGCATTATAAGCCAGACAGGCAATGCAAACTCCATGAACCCAGTTGAATTAAGGAGTACACTTACGAAGAAAGCCCCGGTTAGAAAGCCTGATGGCATTCGTAGTTTTTGGGCGCCAAACCCTGCTGCAGCACATATTCCAAGAGCAGCGAAAAGCTCAGTGACAGTCGTTGCAGTAACAACGACAGCAGCTGCGCCATCTTTGATGCCATGAACGCCTCCATCGACGATATTTGAAATGATAAATGGCAGGACTGCGATCAAGAGAAAGAGGCGTACAAGTTGGACGACCATAATCCGGTCCATGGGTGCCCCCCTCTCCTGTGCAAGTGCCGCCGTCATCCCCAACGCGCCTGGCAGTCCGGCAAAAAACGCCTCATCACGCGCCCATCCGCACTTTTTATAGGCATACAGATAAACAACAGATGTAATGCAACTCACAACCATAACCAGCGCCAGTATCGAAAATGGCCACACTGCAGCGCCTGCCCAAAAGCCAGGAGAAACTGCGGATCCCATAGCTGCACCTATAAAAATATAATTGGCCGAGACCATCGACTTGGGAAGCTCCAGCTGTGCATTTGAGAACAAAGGCAGCGATAGTGACTTTGCCAAAACAACAGCAACCATAGGACCTGCGAGATAACTTGCTGGTAGAGACAGCGTCTCAAACGCGAGAGCACCAGCACCCCCAAGCGCCAGAACTCCAAGCAAATTCAGTTTGTCTTTTCCAGTCATGGCCTTACCTCTCACCATCTAATAGGACAACAGAGATACAAACAGCAATTCATATGATCAATCTTGATTCAATCAATCAATGTATCCTTTCAACCTGGAGCTATGGACACGCGCACAAACACGTCGAATTAATTGATCGCACTTGAGTTTTTTAAAAACTCCGTGATGTTGACAGGGATCAAAGTCGAATTAGTCCATTTGCGTATGGTAGCGTTATGACCGATCTAGAGCAAAAATATGCGTCGCTGAACGTACCTCGTTATACCTCTTACCCAACTGCACCTCATTTCAGTGAAGCAGTAGGGCCTGCGATCTATGGTGACTGGCTGGAGAGTATTCCTCGTGACACCCCGTTGTCGCTCTATCTGCACGTGCCGTTTTGTCAGGAAATGTGCCACTACTGCGGTTGCAATACCAAAGCGACTAAGAAGATCCAGCCCGTGCTGGCTTATGTCGAATTGATGCTCAAAGAGATTGACCTTGTGCTTGCACGACTTGGAACAGGTCGCGCTGTTCATCATATTCATTGGGGTGGTGGGACGCCGAGTCTGGTTCCTCGGGAAGCTTTTCTAAAAATTGTCGAAAAGCTTAAGGCCAACTTCGTGTTCACTGATGATATTGAACATGCAATTGAACTTGACCCAAGGACAGTGGGAGATTATCTCGCCGAAACACTCAAGATGGCGGGTATCACACGCACCAGTCTTGGTGTGCAGGACTTTGATGAAGATGTTCAAAAACAGATTGGTCGAATTCAGCCTCTCAAAACAGTCGAGAAAGCAGTTGCTGCGCTCCGCAATGTTGGACTGAATGATATCAATTTTGACTTGATGTACGGCTTGCCAGGCCAGTCCGAAAAAACAATCCGCGAAACTGTCGAGTATACAAAAGCCTTGGCACCAGGCCGCGTCGCACTCTTTGGATATGCGCACGTTCCTTGGTTCAAGAAACACCAGCAGCTGATTAAAGAAGAAAACCTTCCTGGCACCAACGAACGGATCATGCTTTCTGACGTGTCACGCGATGCGCTCGTTGAAGCAGGCTACGACGTTATTGGTCTTGACCACTTTGCCCTGCCAACCGACGAGATGGCGATTGCACTCAAAGAGGGTCGCTTACGCCGGAACTTCCAAGGCTATACCACAGACAATGCGGACTGCCTGATCGGTTTTGGCTGTAGCTCTATCGGCTTCCTACCACAGGGGTATGTGCAAACAACACCTTCTGCGCGTGAATGGGAGCGTATGCTGGCTGATGAAACCCTACCAATTAAGAAGGGTATTGCTGTTGACCAGATCGATCTCTGTCGTGCAGAGATCATCATGCAACTGATGACCTACTATCAGGTCGACTATGCAGCAAAAGCTCAAAAATACGGTCTGCCTGCAGGTGAATTCGATAAGATTCCCGAAGCGCTGCAAGACATGGTGAACGATGCCGTTGTTGAGCAAAACGGAACGACTGTGACAGTTACCAATGCTGGGCGTCGGTATGTTCGTGTGGTGGCTGCTGCTTTTGATAGTTACCTTGCAACACAGCAAGCGCGTCACTCTGTAGCGGTATAAGTTCTTTTCCACTAAAGAAAACATAAAGCGGCTTTTGAGGCCGCTTTTATTTTGCATATCTAAAGTAAAAAAGGCGCTGAGAACTCAGCGCCTACCTCGACTTCACATCAAGCAATTTTGTAAGTGTCTTCTGGCGGGCGCATGTATATGGCCCGTGCTTCTTGATACAAGCCTAGTGCATACCAGTCAGCTGGCAGATACCGCAGATATTGGTGATGTGGATGCTGTCTTGCTTTTCAACCTTGATCAGACCGCGGCGCTTGAGCTGGGAAATCACGCGGCTTACGGTTTCAATCGTGAGCCCGAGATAGTCCGCAATTTCCTGGCGGGTCATCGAGAGTGCAACCGTCTTGGTATCAGGTTTACCTTCTTCAATAGGCCCACTACAGCCGTGTCCACCGCGATTAGGTACAAGGCTCATCAAGAACGTGGAAACTCGTTCAAGAGCAGATTTACGACCCAAAAGGACCGTATGCTCATGCAAGGTCTCCATCTGAGACAGTAGGCAACGATTTACATAATGCTGCATCATTGGCGAGGTGGAAATCTCACGGCTCTCGAAAACCTGAAGCTCTACTTCTGTTAGCGCTTCGGCAGTGCAATCGAAGAATTCACGGTTTGAGAAGCCGAGCATATCGCCTTCACGCAGAATATAAACGACCTGACGACGACCATCCGGAAGAAGCTTGTAGAGCATCATAACTCCACGCAGAACCTCGTAGAGACGCTCAGCCTTATCGCCTTCGTAGAAAAGTACGTCATGGGCAGACAACCGCTGCTTCCGGCCGGTATTCTTTCCAATACCGTCTGGCTGCTTGAAATTTTCCTGACAACCGTTGAATGGTGCCTGGCCATCAAGGTCGCTAAACTTTGTCAATGTGGCCGATACCATAGTCCCTCCTCGCGGATACCTCCGCAAACATCGTGCCTAAGCAAGTAGCGAAAACTATTCGTGTATTCTCTAAATGCCTCTGGGCTCTGACAAGCATCCGTCACTGCTTGCCTGAACCGTTGATGCAGATTTAATGATAAGAATGCAACGCCAAAATACGCATTAAAACCTAGGAGCCAGAATCCCAAAAAAGTAATTTGATCTGGAACAAACGTTTTTTTGCGCTAAATCAACTTTACACGTACGTCAATAAATCTTGTTCTTTCAGTGGCTTACGTACAATAGGCGTGGCGTTCATTTTTGGCAGTTCTCGTGTAATCTTCCAGAGTGGCTGACCACTGATTGCGACAATTTGTGGCGCTTCATCCAAAGCCGCGACCTTCTCAATCAAGTCAGAACCAGCTAGCCCAGGAAGGTGGAGGTCGACAAAAACAGTGTCTTCTAAACGCGGTGACGCATCTGCAAGAAACGATTCTCCGTCTGCGAACGCCGCGCAAGAGAGATCCAGGCTCTCAAACATCCTGGCAATCGCATCGCGCACAGAAACATCATCTTCAACGATATAGATCACAACAAACCCCAGCGTTGTTCTCGTAGCTAGTGAGGTGAAGCACAAAGGTGCAGCACTTTGCCTCACCAGTTACTTTAAACAAGCACTGGGGTCTTGTAATGCGTAGTAACACTCGGCGGAGCTAAGTTTGGCCGAAAGTATATATCGCCTTGATTAGCCCAAATTTAGGCGCGCTCAAGCAGCAGGTGGTTCACCTGTCAAAACAATGCGCACCAAGTCAGCAGCATTGCGGGCACCAAGCTTTTCCATGATACGCGCACGATGAACCTCAACAGTACGCGGGGAAATCTTGAGATTTCGACCTGCTTCTTTGTTCGAAGAACCAGCGGTGATTTCGATCAGAACTTGACGTTCGCGTGGTGTCAGTGTCTCTGCGCCAGCAAAATTCATGGTGCTGGAACCAGCCGCTTGTGCATTTCTGGAAACCGCTTCACGAACACGTGATATGATGGACTCTACATCAAACGGCTTTTCAACAAAGTCGTAGGCGCCAAATTTGATCGCCTCAACAGCCATCGGAATATCGCCCTGGCCAGAGATGATGAAGATTGGTGCAGAGAACTTTTCACCGTTCAGGCTTTTGAGAATATCAATACCTGACCGGCCTGGCATATGAACGTCAAGCAGCACACAACTTGGTGTCTCTTCTTCTACGCCACTAAGAAACTCTTCAGCGTTCGCAAAGGATTTTACGCGAAATCCTTCTGTCTCAAACAGTAGCGAGAGTGCGTCGCGAACCGCAGGATCATCGTCAACAATATGGATCACAGACGGCATTGTCATGATTGCTCAGGTCCTTATTCTTTTTGTTCTAAACAACAGCTTCAGCTTTGCTTGTTGCCTTTGAGTTTACCGGGAGCCGCAAAGTGAAGGTTGCACCTTTACCTTCCTCGTATGGTTCCACAGTCAAGTCTCCACCATGATTTTGGGCTATGCTTCGGGAAATCGCAAGTCCAATACCCAGACCGCGCCGCTTTGTCCCAGTAAAGGCCTTAAAAAGGTGCGACACTACATCCTCATCCAACCCTGCTCCGGTATCCGTAACCTTAACAAAAACGTTCTCTTCGTCTCGTTCTACAGATACGACTACTTTCTTAACAGGTCGATCCTTTACAGCCTCTCCGGCATTTCGGATCAAATTAACGAGAATCTGTTGTATTTGTACGGAATCCAACTCCAGATGGTAGTTGTAGTCGACGAAAGAAGAAACAAACTCCACATCGTCAGTTTCCTGACCGACACGAACCAGCTCAAGACAGTCATCAATCAGCGTCGCTAAGCCTGTGCCGATACATTGCGGTGCCTGTCGTTCGACAAAGTTACGCATTCGCTGGATGATCTGCCCTGCCCGAGCTGCTTCCGTCACAGCCTTGTCCATCAGAGTGATCATAGCCTCATCTGGCTGCTCTGTCGCCCTTGCACGGCGAGCACCTGTTTGCAGGTATAGCATCAACGCCGTGAGGGGTTGGTTTACTTCGTGTGCAATCGCAGCGCCCATTTCATCAAGCGCATTTACTCGTGTCATGGTCACCAAATTGGACTGAAGGACGCGCAGGCGCTCTTCATATTCTTTTGTCGCGCGCAAATCCTTGAGCACACCAATAAACTGATGACCGCTCTCGGTTTGTGCCTCCCCGACGGAAAGTTCAACCGGGATCTGTGTTCCGTCCTTATGACGCGCAACGACCTCGCGCCCGATGCCAACAACTCTTGCATCACCAGACTTGAGGTACTTTTGGATATAGCCGTCATGCTGTGCAGCAACAGCGTCCGGCATCAATAAATTTACGTTCTGCCCGACGGCTTCTTCGCTTGTGTAGCCAAAGAGGTTCTCGCAAGCACGGTTATAGACCTGGATCGTTGCGTTATCATCGATGATGATGATGCCATTTACGGCAGTGTCCAGCACACTGTGCAAGCATGAAGAGGAGACCATAGCAGTTTCCTAGTTGTTGTAGGCGTACCCGTCCGCTTATGTTCACGGGTATATAGATGGGTATTTTGACTAACCTGCTACCCCAAGCCTCTAGCTAGGTCAATCACCTAGCCTGCGACGGATTTAACCTCCAATTTTCTTAAATTTGCTGATATTTCTCCAGACTGAAGAACACTCACTAAACCTATAGGTGAATTTTTGCGATAAAAGCTCTGAGAGAGCAGAGATAGAGGCCTCACTCCAAAGTAAGCTACTGCTTCAAACCCCAAAGAACCCTTAGGTTTATTAAAAAATATGGCTATTCTATCTCCTTTAGAGATGGCACCTTAATTCCTGCTTAAATTGGAATAAGACCAAACTGCACCAACTAAAAGTAGAAGAGGCGAACACTCGTATGGCGCGTATATGTCGCAGGTCAAATTGATTTCAAACGCCATTTTTTCCACTGCAACACCCCCAGTCTCAGCCCTTATCGCACCTAGGAAAAGTACTTTAATGAGTCGAGGCTACAGATCTACAGGCAGTTGTCACAGATCAGGGTCAGGTGAGCGAACCTGATATGTTCGCGCCAGTTCTGAAAGAACCTTATGATTTGCACGGATAGAAAACTCATGCTGGAGCTGAAGCAGGTTTAACCTAAGCCCATTTAGGAGCAATAGTTCGTCATGGCTGCGTAGACGTTTGTGTACCGGCAGCATCGCGAATATCTTGGAGACATGGGGTGCAGCAATATCAGCCACTTTCTTTGATGGACCTAACGCTTCTGTCCGCATCTTTGTTGGTAGCTTTTGAACCGCCTCACCCCAACGAGGTTTGCCGGACTGCGCTACAATCTGGTGCTCAAGCACTATTTCCTTGAGAAGTTGCCCGATCATACCTGCGATATCTTGCGCGTCAGCCCATGTTTTTTTTCGCAGCACGTTCAGCACCATCTCACCAACAAGTTCATTGGTGATTAGAAAGGCATTCCAGCGAGCGACCTCCAAAGCGGGCAGGAAATTCTCATCTTCTTGAAGTGCCGTCCAGTGAATACCGGCTCTTGAACGGGAGTATTCGAATACATTTTGATGCGCAAGAAACGCGGAACTGCGTGCCAGATACCCCTTTAAGGCGTCAAGGGTATCCAGATCTGGTCTATAGAAGAAGAAGGCATAGAAGCGCTTGATCAAACTTGGGTTATCGAGTGATACCTTCTCAATATTTGTAAAAGCGCCTTGCTGGTTCTCTTTAGTAGAATTGCGTTGCTGTCCCAACTCATAGCCTTTCGTCGTGGTCAGAAAAATCTACCGTTACAAAGACGCAATAACTCGTATTGAACTCTTGCCTTTCACAAAAGATCGGTCAACTGTGCAATCTTGAGAGACAAAAAACACTTATTGGAAGTTACGGGCTTACAAGTCCGACGGGGGAAGCATGCTTCAAGGTTGGATCGTAGTCCTTGTCGCTTTGGCATACATACTGCTGTTGTTTGTTATTGCAAGCTACGGAGATAAGGTTGCAAAAACCCGTATAAAAAAGACCAGGGGGCGCCCTCTTATATATGCGCTATCCCTGTCGGTGTACTGCACATCCTGGACATTTTTTGGATCAGTAGGATCAGCCTCGCGAGATGGCTTCGAATTTATCGCCATTTACCTAGGTCCAATTTTGATGTTTGCCTTCGGGTATCCGGCAATCCTGCGGGTGATCCAATTGGCGAAGGCGGAGAAAATCACGTCGATTGCAGACTTTATCGCCGCACGTTACGGAAAAAACCCTCTGGTCGGTGCCATTGTCACGCTTATCGCTTTCATCGGCATGATACCCTACATTGCGCTTCAACTGAAAGCGCTAGACCTTTCAGTCGGGACAATTGTTCTGCATCCGCTGTTGTCTTTAGATGACGCTGAAGTTTCCATTTTTGGCGATGAAACCTTGTTGATCGCTATCTTTATGGCCGTCTTTACCTGGCTGTTCGGTACAAGGCATATTGATGCAACAGAGCATCAGGAAGGCTTGATGCTGTCCATCGCGACCGAGGCCGTTGTGAAGCTGGTCGCGTTTCTGGCAATCGGCGTTTGGGTTACCTTTATTCTTTTCGACGGCCCCTGGGACCTGCTTCACGCTTCATTTGCAAATACAAACAGCTCACAGGACCTTTTCACAAACATTAATGTAAGCAAATGGGCCGTTATCACGCTGCTTTCATTATTCGCTATCGTTTTGCTTCCTCGTCAGTTCCATGTGACAGTGACTGAGTACAACAGCGAAGCTGAGCTGAAACGCGCCACCTGGCTCTTTCCAAGTTACCTTATCGCCATCAACCTTTTCGTTGTGCCCATTGCGCTTGCCGGTCTCACCATTTTAGGTGGTACGGTCGACCCGGATATGTTCGTCCTGGCGTTGCCACGTGCATATGATGCTGACTGGCTCACATTGCTGGTTTTCATCGGTGGGTTATCTGCCGCTACAGCGATGGTGATTGTAACAACTGTCGCACTGTCAATCATGGTTTCGAATGATCTGGTGATGCCAATCATTTTGCGCCACCGCAGCGAAGATGAGATCATCTCCACCTCCGGCGAAGATATGAGCCAATTGGTGCTCGGTATTCGGCGCATGTCGATCTTCCTCGTCATTTTGGGCAGTTATGTTTACTACCGGGTTGCAGGCGATAGTGCAGCGTTGTCCAGTATTGGCCTCTTGTCCTTTGCTGCAATTGCGCAGTTTGCACCAGCATTTTTGGGCGGTTTGATCTGGAGGAGAGCAACTGCGCGGGGCGCGATTGCAAGCATGACCGCCGGTTTTGCGGTCTGGTTCTACACTTTGCTTTTGCCTGTCTTTGCCCGCGAAGATATCTTTGGGGACAGCATTTTGACCCACGGCCTCTTTGGTATTGAGGCACTTAAACCAGAAGCGTTGTTTTATCTGGAAATGGACCCGTTCGTGCATGGCGTCCTCTTGAGCCTACTTTCTGGCACTCTATTTTTTGTTATATTCTCACTTTCACGCCAGCCATCAGCAATTGAACGCATTCAGGCCAACACGTTTGTTCCAACGGGCAGCACGCCAGTCCCGACCCTGCGAAACCTTCGTACGGCTGTTACAATTGGTGACCTGCAGGCAACAATATCTCGATATGTGGGCGAAGAACGCACACAGCGCTCTTTTGATACCTACGCAGCAGAACATCGTATTACGATTGATAGCAGCGAAGAAGCAGATGTCGTTATTTTAAGGTTTTGCGAACAACTGCTTGCCAGTGCAATCGGGTCAGCGTCAGCGCGACTGGTGCTCTCACTTTTGCTTAAGCGCCGCGATCCAGGCACTCAAGAGGCGATCAAGCTCCTCGACGATGCAACCGAAGCAATACAATATAATCGCGACTTACTTCAGATCGCGCTCGATCAAGTGCGACAGGGCATTTGTGTTTATGATAAGGACCTGCGCCTGATCTGCTGGAATCGGCAATACCGCGAAATGCTTATGCTACCAGCAAAATTTGGGCAAGTTGGAACTTCGCTTGAGGAGATGATCCGCTTCATCGCAGAAGCAGGCGAGTTCGGCGAAGGTGATATCGATGAGATTGTCGGCCTACGGATGCATAACTTCCTTCATCGACAAGAGACCTATCAGGAACATCTTGTCAGCTCAGGAACAGTGCTGGAAGTGCGAACAAGCCCAATGCCGTATGGGGGGCTTGTGACCAGTTATACTGATATTACTGAACGCGTTCTTGCAGAGGCGGCTTTGGCAAGGGCCAATGAAAACCTGGAGCAGCGCGTTCGTGATCGCACGGAAGAACTGACCAAGGTGAATGAGCAGCTCGAAACCGCGAAGAAAACTGCTGAACTGGCCTACCAGGATAAGACGAGATTTCTTGCTTCTGCGAGCCATGATATCTTGCAGCCCCTAAATGCGGCACGTCTTTATTCCTCAACATTGACCGACCGGTTCACTGATGGCGATCCCGAAGATCGCAAATTGGTAAGCAATATCGAAGCATCTTTGGAATCCGTTGAGGAGATCATCGGTGCGGTTCTCGATATTTCCCGCCTCGATACACGGGCATTTAAGCCAGAGATTTCTGCATTCCGCCTTGACGACATTCTCAACCCTTTGCGAGTGGAGTTTGCACCGATCGCCAAGGAGAAAGGCCTCAAGCTTAAGATTTTGAGCACTGATGTTTGCGTGCGTTCTGATCGACGCCTCTTGCGCCGCCTACTGCAAAACCTGATTTCCAATGGCCTAAAGTATACCAAAAAAGGTGGCGTGGTTGTTGGCATACGCAGGACCAAGAACAACATGGCGAGTATCGAAGTTTACGACAGCGGCATTGGTATTCCAGAACGCCAACAGGAACTGATCTTCAAGGAGTTCAGGCGCCTTGATGACGGTGCACGCATTGCTGCTGGACTTGGCCTGGGCTTGTCCATCGTTGAACGTATCAGTACCGTTCTCAATCTCAAGGTATCGCTGAAATCGCAGGATGGACGAGGCTCGCGCTTTTCGGTCGCCATTAAAGAAGCAATGAGTGTTCCCGTTGCAGAAAAGCAAGAACAACCTCGGGCTGTCGTCAGTCAGATGGCTGGTCTAAATATTCTTGTCATCGACAACGAGCTTCAGATTCTGGAAGGCATGGAGGCATTGCTGCGCACATGGAAGTGCAATGTGGTTACCGCTTCCAACGCTCAAGAGGCAGCTAAGGCCGTTTATAGCAACAAAACACTGCCGGATATCATTTTGGCGGATTATCATCTGGATCAGGGTACTGGCATTGAAGCTGTTGTGCATTTGCGCTGGAAATTTGGTGTCCACTTCCCTGCGATGCTCATAACGGCAGACCGAACTGCTGAGGTCCGGGCAGAAGCTACTAACAAGGATATGGAAATGATCCATAAACCACTCAAACCGGCGGTTCTCAGAGCCCACCTGATGCGCTGTAAAGCCTCTCTTGGAGACAACTAGTCCTCACAGCGGCACAGCCCGTCGATGACCCACAAAAAAGGCGCTCTTGGGAGCGCCTTTTTTCGTAGATATCTGCCAAGAGCGATTAGCCAGCTATACTTTGCCACTGACCAGCTTCGATCTTAGCTGCTGCGATGACTGCCTGTGTTCGGCTTTCGACACCAAGCTTTTGCAAGATTGCAGAAACGTGTGCCTTAACCGTCGCTTCGGAAACAGACAGCTCGTAAGCAATCTGTTTATTCAACAGACCTTGCGACAACATCATCAGCACACGCACCTGTTGCGGTGTCAAAGACGCAAGTCGTTGAGCCATCTTGGTTGCTTCATCAACACTGTTTAAGTCGATGTCTGGCGGGATCCATACTCCACCCTCCAAAACAACAGAAACTCCATCTTGAATGACGTCAATCCCAAGTGACTTTGGAATATATCCTGATGCACCAAACTCAATAGCACTTCGAATTGTGGTCGGATCTTCAGTTCCAGAAACGACAACAATTGGCACACCCACATACTGAGCACGCAAGTACATTAGACCTGAGAACCCTCGCATGCCCGGCATGGACAGATCCAAGAGGATCAAGTCAACGTCTTCTTCTTGATCGAGTGCAGCGGTGACTTCATCAAGGCTCCCAGCCTCGATAATCTTTACCGATGCAAACTGTTTCTCGATTGTTTGACGCATGGCACCACGGAACAGTGGGTGGTCATCAGCGATAATAAAGCGGTGGACCGCGTTTTGCACGCTGTGCTCCTCCATTTCTTGTCGTAGACTGCTTCCAATGGCTTTCGATCCGTCTCATCGAAATGTGATCATCAGAAATACAGTTTTCAGCGCATCAGGAGCATGTGCGAAAATTTTGCAGCTCTCCCAAAACGCCACGATAAATTTCTTGCTACCTTCAAGCCCTAAAAGCCTGTGTCGGTCGCAACCCCCTATGAAAGAGCATTATGCGAAACAAGGAGGTGCTGGCAAGCATGAAGTTGATTGTTTTCACCTATCTCATGCGCTTTTCTCTCAAAACAGGCAGTAATCATTAAGAAATTGCAAGAAGGCGTGCGCAGAACTCAAGAGTTGCGCCCAAAGTATGGTCCGCAATAATCCTGTATTTTTTCAATTCAGGATTGGATGATTGGGGATTAGTATTAGGTAGTAGAATTTTAGTCTAGCAGTTCGCTTCCGCAAATGTAGAGTATGTATACACTGAGTATTCATTACTGGAGGTGGGAGTGCGTACACCAAATAAAGTCGCCTATCGGACCAAGGCCTGTGCACTCATGGCGGCAACTCTCACCCTCTGGCTGATTGTTTTTGCCTTAGCAGTCTACTATGGCGCGCCCACTACAGCAGGGAGCGAAGTACCGGAAGGCTTAAGCGGGCTTTTTCGCTCTATCCCAGGTGGATATGCATGGGGGTGTATCGTTTTGTTTGCGGCCAGCATCTTAGCATCGTGGTTCTGCGGCGCTCAAGACCGCCTTGAGGAAAGCAGCACGCGTTCCAATCAACGACGGGCGAGCAAATTATGACGGTTTCCAGCCTTGATCCTCATCCATCGCAATACAAAAGCGTAATACTGGCTCTTCCTTTGTTTGCCCTGGCGCTATTTTTGCTGACCGGCTTGCTGGCTGTGATGGAGAAAGCTGGCGTTGTCTCCGTGTTGATTGAGGCATTGATGACCCTGTCGCCTCTACTGGTATTTGCAATAACCGGTATTCTTGCTAGGACCATGAAGCTCCCCCTGTTTCATTCGGGTGGTAAAGACGTGCCAGCGGTCTTAGCCGGACTTACCCTCGCTGCTTGTTTTGTTGGTGGCAGCTTCTTCCCACTCATTCTTTCACTACCCTATCAGGCTGATTATATAAGTTTCCCGGTGATCCTTGGGTGGGGAAGCAGCCTTGTCTTGAGCACTGTTTTATTCGCATCTTCAATTAGGAGGTTTGGCTCAGCAACCATTCCAGAGTTTCTGGGCGTGCGTTTGCAGAGTAATTTTGTGAAAATAATAGCGAGTGGACTGCTTCTGCTTGCGGCACTTCCATTGCTTGCCACTGAAATACTCGTTGGTGGACAAGTTTTAGCGAGTTCGCTGAGTGCCTCTCCAACCACTGGCATTATGCTCTTTTGCCTAACGCTATTGGCTACAGTTATTCTCGGTGGTGTAAGCGGTGCTGTATGGACGCAAGCTCTGCAAGGAGTGCTTATGGTATTTGCGTGCCTGGCTCCTGTGATCTTCCTTGGGCTAGACCAGGCCACTTCACCTCTCGTTGCAGAGAGTGCAGGTTTTGTAAGGGCCGTCGACACTTCTCTTGCTGAACAGCTCAAAGCCATCGTTGATATAGAGAACACAAGTATCGGGTGGTTCTTGACGGCAAGCCCTTATGCTGGCGGTCTCTGGCCGCTGGTTGGCACTGCACTATTTTTCGCGGTTGGAATGGCCAGCATGCCACATCTACTTGGCAAGCTTCAAACCACCAGAAGCTCTTCAGATTCCCGGCGAGCAACGGGATATTCTCTTTCATTCCTTTTACTCCTTATCGTCGCTGGATCGGCCTACTTCCTGTTACTTAAGGATGAGAGGTTGCAAAGTCTACTTGGACCGAATGCACTTGGACAGGGCAGTCAGGACGGCCTCATCGGAGCACTCCTTCGATCAGGGATTATTGCTGCTGCACTTGCTGCCAGCTCCGCTCTATTGATGGCTATCTCAACAAGTATATCGCGCGATATAATAGAGACATTCGCGTTGCCTCGCGCCTCCCTAAACCAGAAATTGATTTTGGCTCGGGTTGTGGTTCTAGCGGTGTGCGGACTTGTGACTTACCTTGCCTTCTACGGAAACCTGCATTTCCTAGACCTGTTGGTTCTGTCCATTTCAATTGCTGCATCCGCATTCTTTCCTGTACTTTTATTATCATGCTGGTGGCGCAGATTTCAGGTGACAGCTGCCTGCGGTGCGATGTTGAGCGGTAGTCTGGCAGCAATCATCTATGCGGCCGCGGTCATGAGTGGTGCAACCGGTTTCTGGTTCGGTTTGCCTGCCGAAATGGGCGGTTTACTTGGTGTTTTCCTGGCTTTTGTAGTTGCAGTTCCACTGTCCTACATCAAACTTTTTGAAGATGACGGATCAGTGGCCATGGCAAATCTTCTTGAGCGCCCCGTTGACCGAGAGCTTACGATAGACACCCCCGACGGCTCTAGGAGCGGTGACAGCGAAGAAGCTGAGGAACTCATCGAGGTTAGAACATAAATTTCAGGGTATTGTAATCAAATCGTTACAGTCACAGCAATCCGTTTGCAGTCCGTTTACGCCAATTCAAATTTTCGGTTTACGATAAATCGAATTCAATAGAGCTGCGTTTATACTTGCTTTCCATTAAGAGCCTAGGAGAGCCCGATGGACGCTTTACAACGCGCTGCGCGCGCCAGTGTTGCCCGCATATGCGGCTATTATTGTATTGCAGTGCTTTTGATCATGGCTGCTTTGAGCTTTGATCCAACAAGCTCATTTCGAGTTGGTGCTATGCTAGCAATAACTCTTAGCGCTGCTCTCATTTACAAAGCCTGGAACATGCCTGGCGGCAAAAGCAATGGTGACGAAGCATGGGCTCTCATCAAGAGGCAGGATAGTAGCGGAACTCAAGATCCAAACAGGCTGCAAACTGAAGCGTTGCGCGCCGCCTATCATGAGTACTCAAAGAAAGCGATGGCCATAGCGCTTGGTATTTGGCTGGTGAGCGTGATCGCTGCTGCTGTTGATTGAAGCTTTGGGCTTCACGTTCCAAGATAATGCAGTGTCATCGAACGCCGGTGAGGCGCTCTTCTGTGCTCAATCAAATACACTCCTTGCCACGTACCAAGGTCAATCTCGCCATCCACCACGGGTATTTGAAGGGAAACCCCTGTGAGCATTGTTTTGATGTGAGCAGGCATATCGTCCGGCCCCTCATGAGCATGCAGCCAACCGCCGTTTTCAGGGGCCAAGCTTGAAAGCGCTTTCTTCAGATCCTGGAGCACGGTTGGGTCTGCGTTTTCCTGAATCGTAATGGATGCGGAGGTATGGCGCACAAATAGAGTAAGCAAGCCATCTTTCAAACTTAGTGTCTTTGCCCACGCCCGGATTTCATCAGTAACCGCATAAAAACCCAAGCCATCGGTCATGAGAACCAGTCGGCCCATCGACTGAGAGAGCTGCGTAGGCCCACTTTCGATGGTCCACACCTCGCAACTGTTCTTCATTTTTGACCAACCCGACATCTCGTTCCCTGCCCCTTATTATTCGTTAATTAAGATCGTTGCGTTGTCTTTGACGTAAGATTGCGCGACAACTTCTATAATAAAATGTATTGGTGACACTTTATTCTCGCATCTGGAGAAACTACATGGATGAGAATTTCGCTCCTGTGTCAATAAGTCAAGAGGTGGCTACAGAAGCAAAAGCGTTTAATATTGAAATGACTGAACAGCTTAGAGCTCTTCCTGATCCGTGGAGTTTCCCTCCTGCAGTAACGAGAGAACGCAGACTTCAAGGAATGGGCGCTTTTCCTCTTCCAACTTATTCGCAAAATGCTCAGGATTTACAAATCGAAGGACCTCACGGTTCAATTCAGCTACGGTATTTTCAAGCTGATGAAAACTCATCAAAGGGTGTGATTGCGCATTTTCACGGAGGTGGCTTTGTTTTTGGCTCAGCTTCCTTTCAGGACCCTTACTTAGAGGCTATGTCAAAAAACACTGGTCTGGATGTCATATCAGTCGACTATCGGCTTGCGCCCGAGCACCCGTTTCCTCAAGGGCCTGATGATTGTGAAGCTGCTTGTCGCTGGCTTTTAAATGAAGGTGCCAACACTTATGGTTGGAACAATTTTGCACTTGCAGGTGAAAGTGCGGGGGCTACTCTAGCGCTGGGTACTGCGCTGCGCCTGCGCGATAAGCATGGGCTTACGCCCTTTAAAGCAATGGCACTCACAGCAGGTTGGTACGATATTGGGCTGACACCTTCTGCCCGATTATGGGGTGAAGCGCTTCTGTTTCCGACGACACGCGATTTGAAAATATACGCTCGGCACTTCTTGCTTGGAGAAGAAAGTACTTACGATCCAAACGTATCGCCGATCTATGCACGACTTGATGGCATGCCAGCGACATTCTTAAGTGTTGGCACAGAAGATCCCTTACTTGACGACACATGTTTTATCGCGTCTAGGTTGAAAAATGTGGGTGTTGAGACATCACTTGAGGTTTATCCCCATGGATGTCATATGTTTCAAAGTTTTGATCTTGCTCTTGCCAAGCTGAACACCCAAAGGATAGATAACTTTTTTAGGACGAAATTCGGTTCCACCTGAGCTAATTGTTAACATTTGCTGGGGTATCGCAGTAGCGCTTATGAACCGAGGCTGCACAAAGGGTTGGATATGGCAAGCTTAGAAACACTTCTCTCGTTTGTGAATACATGGGAATGCGACGAGAATGACCATTTGAACGTGCAGTTTTACTTCTCTAAGTTTGAAGAAGCTGACCGTCAATTTAGAATGATGACCGGGTTTAGCGAAGCCTTGGTTGGTGCGCGTCGCGTGCGGCATGTACGCTATCATGCAGAGTTGGTTGCAGCATCGCTGATTACCGTGAAGTCTTATGTGGCTTTCGATGGGCCTCACATGCTCTCTGTTGTGCATGAAATGATTGAGGGTTCCACCGGGGAAGTCTGCGCAACCGCGATTGATGGGTATACGCCAAACCCTTCCTCCGCAAAGCAATTGCGCACTCGCTTCAAGGATGTTGAAGAGAACATCTCAAAGAACGCAATTCCGCGTGGCGTTTCTGCAAGCCCGTTCTCAGGTAAGCCAACAGCTGAAGACCTGATCAAGAACGGTGCAATGGTTACGGGTCGGGCAACTGTTCTGCCCCGTCACTTGAATGCAGAGCAAAAGGCAGAAGACACATTTGCTCTTTCATGCTTTTCCGATGCGGCAGCGCATATTTGGGAACGCACGCCAATGAACACTGCGTGGCTTGATGAGAATGAGTATGGCCGTGTTGCACTGGAGCAGAAGCTCTCTTGGATCAGCCCGCTGAAGCACGGCGACATGATTCAGGTGGTTTCAACGCTTACCAGCGTCCAGGATAACACCTTTACAATTCGCCATCATTTGTTTGAGTCTCGTACCAAGCGTCTTGCAGCAGTTTGTGATCAGGTATCCCTGAGCATGGATCTGAACAGCCGTAAAGCTGTGCCTATGGCAGAAGATGTTCGCTCCGCGCTTGTGGCGCTGCAAAGCTAATAAAGCGAACAATCAATAGTTTAAGAACCGCCTTCTCGTGAAGGCGGTTTTTTTATGCCCTGTGACGGGGTGTTATTCAGCATTGTCTTTCTGGAAATCGTCTTTCATTTCCTCTACGACGGAAAAGAAGCGGCGCATGGCGTTTTCTGTGAAATCGAGCGCATCGCTCAGTTTCTTCTCTTCCTCTTTGCCAAACCAGCCTTCTTCTTGCGGTGCGGTGCTTGAAAGATCTAGAGCGGTTTCGGATTTGATTGCAGCTATACTGGCTTTTTCAGTTAAGGTGGCCAACGCCTCAGAAATTTGCCTAAGCTCTTGACGCATCTTTGTATTTTCAAGTTCCAAACGAGTAATTTCGTCCTCGTAAACTTTGATGCCGTCAATGGATGGTTGGCAAACGAGCTGTTGTAATCTGTTGGTGCAAAGGGAAACTATCCCCGTTCTGGTGTCCAGCCGCACCAACCCATTATCTGTTTCGCGCATTTCAAAGCGAACGGGGATCTCCGATTCGCTTTGAGCAAACGCGCTCTGCCCACCCAGGGCCAAAACGATCAAAAGGATTCCACGCGTGCAATACGACAGTTTCATGGGGTTCCCATCTCCGTTTTATATCAATGAGTTAAACCAGCCTGCCGCCGTCAAAGTGCATTCCTGCGGCAGGTGGAAGCCAGTTTAACAGCACTTTGCCCTGGTTGACCATTGCATCAAACATGGCAGTAAACTTGGTATTACTAGAGGCTATTGTAAGCAGGGCGGCCTGATTTGAGCGCGTCTTCCAACAGGCTCAGGCGATCTTGCCCCCAAAATGGCTCAGAGTTTAACAGATAAGTTGGAGAGCCAACTGCATTCGCCTCTTCCGCCATGCGCGAGTTCAGTGTGTAAGCCTCTGATGCTTCTTCTGTTTTTGCTGCTGCAATCAATTCATCTGCCGAAAGACCCAAGCTGTTCAAGATAGATGCAATCACATTTTCATCTGCCGCATTCAGGTCATTTTGCCAGACCGCCTCAAACACCTTTTGGGAATAAGTGGCGACCGGTCCGCCCTGTTTTTGGCATAAGATAGCGACGGTATCAGCCAGGGCAATATCCGTTGGGAAGTGCGCAGGTTTGTAAGTCATTGGAACCTTGCGCTTTTCTGACCACCGTTGCAGCTCAATGAAGCGGTACTTCTGGCGCGCAGGATGGCGTTTGCCCAGTGGCAGGCCACCTGTTAACGGGAATAGGATACCCAAGTTAACGGGGCGAAAGTTCACTTCAACGTCGTATTTACCTGCGATGCGCAGAAATTCCTGGTGTCCTAGAAACGCCCACGGCGAAAGGTGCGTGTAAAAATAATCAATCTGCGCGGCCATACTTGCCTCCCCGGTATGCAACTCCCCTATCCTCGGGCAAAAAGGACGAGATTTCAACGGGTAAGCTCTGCAATTCAGTTCGCAAAAACACGCTTTGCGTATGAGTTGGATAAGTATTGAATGGGCTTAACGCTGATATGTGCGTTGGTTTGCGCGGAAGGCGTTATTTTTGAGCGGAATGTAAAATGGAGGACAAAAGCAGTTTGCCCCAAATTGGGTCTTACAAACTGCTTTTGGTTTTGTCTGCTTTTCGTATTCCCTGCAGGACGGCGTGCGCTTTACAAGGCTACGTTTTGTAGCTTGGAGCCGAGGTTCGGTTCTTCCAACTGGCTACTTTCCAAGATTAGGCAGGTTCATTCACAATGCTGGCGATTTTCCAGGCACCTTCGATGTTGATCAGCAGATAGTGGCAGGTAAAGTCGAAGACCACTTCTCCTTCATCATCTTCCTGCTGCCAATCGAGGCTGACGCTGGCTGTTGAACCAGAGATGTGAGAGGACACGACTTCATAGATTGAAGAGGTGACGTAATGCTCACGGTGGACTTCCAGCAGTGCGTCAATGTTTTCGCACAGCTCTGCCTTGTCCTTAAAGACATGGCCTTCTTCCAGCTGCCAGACAACACACGGAAATGCAAAGCAGTCTGCAATCAGTGCTGAGTCATATTCTTCATAGGCATCTGCATAGCTATCAAACAACTCGGAGAGCATTAGTTCTGTTTCGTCCTGAACACTCATGTAGACCGCCCCTTTTCCCAGCTTATTGATGTGCCAGCATTTTTCATGAAGGTAAGGCAATAAAGCCCGTTTTCACTTATATGCCGTGGAAAGGCGTCAGTTTGCCAGTCCTTTTTTTAGAAGGAAACAGATTTCATGGGTATTCTGCGCATTCCGTCCCACTTTCCCACGGCCTCCCCTTGAGAAATCTCGCAGTTTGACACCTGAAAGTTGAGCAAACCAACTTATTCCCCTATGCGGTGCGAGCGTTAAAATGTTCTTGGTTTGCCCCATTTTTAATTGGCACGTGTGCTCATTGGTGGCAAAGTGCAGCCACCTGTTTATTTGGATCGGATACTTCCTCGTTTATGGCAGATACCTCTCATCTTCCCGCCGCCTTCAATAGCTGGTTTGAAAGCCGCGGATGGGCGCCACGTACGCATCAGATGGAGTTATTTGCAAAAGTAAGTGCTGGCAATTCCGCGCTCTTGATTGCACCAACTGGTGGCGGCAAAACGCTTGCTGGCTTTTTACCCTCCCTTGTCGACTTATCTCTGCGAAATGTTGGGGACACATCAAAGTCAAACAAGCAGGCAACGTCCGGTTCTGGTCGTCTTCATACGCTTTACATGTCTCCGCTAAAAGCACTGGCGAGCGATATTCATCGCAACCTTGAAGTTCCCATCGAAGAAATGGGGCTTTCCATCAAGCTTGAAACACGCTCTGGTGATACGCCAAGTCATAAAAAACAACGACAAAAGCGCATTCCGCCGGACATTTTGCTGACCACACCAGAACAAATTTCTCTGCTCTTGTCTGACGCAAACTGCGAGCGTTTGTTTGCGGACCTACAGTTTGTCATTTTGGATGAGCTCCATGAACTGGTCACTTCCAAACGAGGCGATTTGCTCGCATTGGCTTTGACGCGGCTGCGAAAACTTGCACCGAATTTACGTTGTATCGGACTTTCAGCAACCATTGCGCACCCTGATGATTTGCGCGCCTATCTGGTGGCGCAGCCGCTTTCCCAAAAGGTGGAGCTCGCGGCGCTGGTGCAGGCGAAGGGCGGGGCCAAACCGCATATCACAATTTTGGAGACACAAGAGCGCCTGCCATGGTCAGGCCACTCCTGTATATATGCGCTGCCTGAGATTTATGAGGAAATCAAAGCCCACCAGACCACGCTGGTATTTGTAAATACCCGCTCGCAAGCCGAGCGATTGTTTCAAGAACTGTGGCGCATCAACGATGAAACACTCCCGATAGCAATTCACCATGGCTCGCTGGATGTGAGCCAACGGCGGAAAGTTGAGGCGCACATGGCTGCAGGCAAGCTGAAGGCAGTGGTGTGCACCTCCTCTCTCGATCTGGGTATCGACTGGGGTGACATTGATCTTGTGATCAACGTGGGAGCCCCTAAGGGGGCCAGCCGGTTGGCACAGCGTATAGGGCGTGCAAACCACCGTATGAACGAAGCCTCCAAAGCTATTCTGGTTCCTTCCAATAGATTTGAGGTGCTAGAATGTCAGGTGGCACTTGAGGCATCTGAAGCAGGACAGCAAGACACTCCTCCGCTGCGAGATGGGGGGCTGGACGTTCTTGCCCAGCACATCATGTGTGTTGCCTGCGCTGCGCCGTTTGCGCCTGACCAGCTCTATGAAGAAGTGATCAGCAGTCAAACCTATCGATATCTGGAATATGAGCTGTTCTTGAAAACTGTCGAGTTTGTTGCGACAGGCGGCTATACGCTTAAAACCTATGAGAAGTACGCGAAGCTACGGCCAACAAAGGATGGACGGCTTCGCCTCTCTCACCCTCAGTTTGCACAGCAATATCGCCTCAACTCCGGCACCATTTTGGATGCTGCCACGCTAAAAGTGCGCCAAGTTAAGCCACGTGGAGCGAACTCCAGACGGCCACTCGGATTTGGCGGAAAGATGCTGGGAGAGATTGAAGAGTGGTTCATCGAACAACTCGTTGTGGGCGATACCTTTATTTTTGCGGGACAAACCCTGAGGTTTGAAGGACTTAAAGAAAGCGAGGCTTATGTGTCGCGAAGCTCCTCCTCGGACCCCAAGATCCCAACCTACCAAGGCGGCAAGTTTCCATTAAGCACTTATCTGGCAGACGGCGTGCGTTCTCTCATCTCTGATCCCCATACATGGTCGGATTTACCCGGTCAGGTTCACGAATGGTTAACCATGCAAAGAAATAAGTCACAATTACCAGAGTATGATCGTCTCTTAGTGGAGACCTTCCCGCGCAACGAAAAACACTACCTCGTGTGTTACCCGTTTGAAGGCAGGTTGGTTCACCAGACGCTTGGGATGCTGTTGACGCGCAGGTTGGAGCGGGCCGGATTACACCCACTCGGATTTGTCGCCACAGAATACTCTCTCGCCCTTTGGGGGCTACGGGATATGGGGCTAGCCATTCAGAGGGGTACTCTTCGTCTGGATGAGTTGTTTGAAGAAGATATGCTGGGTGATGACCTTGAAGCATGGCTTGCGGAAAGTAGTTTGATGAAACGCACCTTTAGAAATTGTGCGATGATCTCTGGACTGGTGGAAAGACGCCACCCAGGTAAAGAGAAAACAGGTCGGCAGATAACAATAAATACGGACCTTATCTATAACGTACTGCACGAACACGAGCCCGACCACCTGCTTTTACAAGCAACATGGACCGATGCAGCTACAGGACTTCTGGATATCTCTCGGTTAGGTCACTTTCTTACTCGTATAGACAAAAGAATCACGCATAGTGCTTTGAGCCAAGTCTCACCTCTGTCTGTTCCGGTGCTTCTGGAAATTGGAAAAGAGCCTATATTTGGTAGTGCGAGCGATGCCCTATTGGCAGATGCAGCGGATGATTTGATTTTGGAGGCCCAACTGTGAAACCCAACAGTTCGTTGCATCACAAGGTAGAACCGCGTTATCGTCAACCTATTCCTGTATGCCACGACTTGTCTCTTGCAAGAGAGCTTGTTGGTTTGCATGACAGTGGCGCCTTGTGGTGGCCAGACGAAAAGACACTGGTGGTGTCCGATCTTCATCTGGAAAAAGCGGCCAGCATCGCCAAGCGGAAGGGGCTTATGCTTCCGCCTTATGATTCAGCTGTTACCCTGGAAAAACTCGCCTCTTTGATTGATTCGTTTAATCCACGCCGCGTCATTTGCCTGGGAGACAGCTTTCACGACATTGAAAGCTCACGGAACATGCCAGCAGCATATCTTGCGATGCTAACAACCATGCAGCTTGGGCGCGAATGGATTTGGATTACTGGTAACCACGACCCCGAGATTGCTGAGCATGTCTGGGGTGAGCGTTACGACGAGCTCTCCATAAACTCACTCAGTTTCCGCCATGAACCAAAAGAGGGTGCTGAACGCGGTGAAATTTGCGGCCACTTGCATCCAGCAGCTAAGGTGCGCCGCATTGGTCGCACTATTCGCAGAGCGTGCTTTGCTACTGATGGCAAACGGCTTGTTTTGCCAGCATTTGGTGCGCTCACGGGCGGCTTAAATGTGATGGACAAAGCCTTTTCTGAGGTTTTTGATGCCCGGCGGTTCTCTGTCTATATGCTGGGAAATGGGCGGTTATTCCCGTTTACTGCAGCAAAGCTTTTGAACGAGTAGTGAACGGCCCTGATGCAGGGCCTTATCGGGCCGTTGCGCGCGGCAGGCTTGTTTCTCCACATAGAGGCGATCCGTGCTTACTTGCCTATCAGGACTACAGGCGCTTCAGTTGCTAGTCTTTCTTGAAGATAACACCAGCGAGCCAACCGGTCAGCAGCGCAAGCAGGATGGCCATGGCGCCATATACGGCTGGGTATTGGCGTGACAGGGTGAAGGTGACCTGCTCGAAGCCAGTTTTGGCAACTGTCAGCGCCTGCTCTTGTTTATCCAGTAAAACGCCCCCATTGAAAAGGAAGGTCGTCACTTTGTAGTCCCCTGTCGGGATGATCGCGGGCAAGTCGACTGTTGTTGAGAACAGGGTTGAACTCAGGAAGTTGATGGACTTGGAGTTTTGTGTGTACAGCCCCTGATGCACGCGCGAGCGCAGAAAAGCTTCTTTGAAGGCTGCGCGTTCATGTGCCGGCGCACGCGTGCCAAGCGCTGCCAGCGGCAGATGCTCCAGCCCTATGCGATACTGTTTGAGCCAATCATCGGATGCAATGTTTCGCAGGTCATCGGTTGCGTGGACTGCATAAAAACTTGGGACTGCTATGTATGTTTGAGAAGTGGCATTAATCCAGAGGCCAAAGATATGATCTTTGCGCCACGTGACCACGCGCTCCAAAGGCCCTTCCACCACAACCACAACGTCCTGCTTGTCGCTTCTGGCTACTGTCCCTGCGTCTCTTGCGATTTCACCGTAGACCAGGATCTGGGTGCCGGTGAAATTAGAGGTGATCGCTACTTGGGACGAAGAAACTGCAGAGACCAGAGTTTCTGCCAATGCAGAGGAAATTGAGGCCAGAGCAAGCAGCGCAACGGTCAGCACGGCATTTAAGGTGTGTAGAGGATGCCTCATTTGACGGGCTCCTCAATCACACTGACTGAATAAAGATCGGATGGCTCAACGATGAGATTGTATGCAAAGCGCAGGCCAACCAGAAGCACCAGCAGCCCTAATCCGAGGCGCAGATGTTCGCCGCGCATGCCCTGCCCCATTTGTGCACCAAACTGGGCCCCTATTACTCCGCCAACCATCAGCGTTAGTGCCAGAACAATATCGACAGACTGGGTATTTATGGCATGCAGGAATGTGGCCACGGCCATGGTGCCAAGGATTTGAAGCAGAGACGTGCCGATAACGACATGCGCTGGTACACGAAGCAGGTAGATGAGCGCTGGTACCATCATAAAGCCGCCGCCGATACCAAGCACAGATCCCAGAAAACCAATGGAACTGCCTATGCCGAAAATCGGGATAACGCTCACGTACAGTCTGGAACGGCGGAAACGCACCTTGAATGGCAGACCGTGTACCCAGTTATGCTGGCCAGGTCTGCGGCCCATTGGTTCCTCACCGCTCTTACGGCGCATGATAGCTTTGACAGATTCTGCCAGCATCAACACGCCGATGGTGCCTAGGAAGGTGACGTAGGCAAGCGAGATCACCAAATCCAACTGCCCCAGACTTTGCAAAATACCAAAGAGCCAGACACCGATTGCAGACCCAACGATACCAGAGCAAAGCAGCACGGAGGCCAGTTTGAAATCAATACCGGCCTTGCGCCAGTAAGACAGAACGCCGGATGCAGAGGAGGCAACGATTTGTGTTGTGACTGTTGCAACAGAAACTGCCGGCGGAATGCCGGAGAAGATCAGCAGCGGTGTGAGAAGGAAGCCCCCTCCAATGCCAAAAAGCCCTGAGAGGAACCCGACGGTCCCGCCCATGGCGAAGATCATGAAGACATTGATTGGCAGTTCTGCGATGGGTAAATAGATTTGCAAGATGGCACCGCGGGTAACACAGGTGACCAGGCCTTGCGCGCCAGGCTTCACCTTTTGTCCAACATTATTGTAGAGTGTTAAGCGTCAATTCAGACGCCCTGTCAATCTACCTGCAGCAGCAAGTGCAAATCTAACCAGAAATCCCCTAGTAACGTTGCATTATATAGCCCGAGTGGCCAGAGCAGTTATCAGCCGTTGGTCAGGCTCGCCCGTTGTTTCCATTCCCAGTCGCGCCTGTAAGCTTTTGATTGCGCGACGTGTATTGGGTCCCAGCACGCCGTCAGGTGCGCCCGGATCAAAACCAAGGTTCAACAATGCTTGTTGGATTTTCTTCACAGTCTGCGAGCCGTCCTGTGAAAAAGTGGTTTTGGGTTTCCCAGACCACTTGGTATCAATCTCAACTTTGTTGGCCGCTGGGTCCACCGGTTTGATCTGGAAGAGTGCCACGGCCTCCAATGCACGTACATGCTGGCTCTTGGTCAGTTTAGCGGCAACCTCGTCGCGTTTGCTGGCTGAATCCTCGTCTCCTCGCAAGGCAGCGAGTGCAAACCACTTATAACTTTCGACCAGATCCTGCTCCATACCAAGCCCACGCGCTGCCAGAATCGCAAGGTTGAACTTGCTGTCGGCCACGCCGTAATCAGCAGCTATGCGAAACCATTTGACCGCAGCCTCATAATCTGGCGAACCATCAATGCCCTCTACATGGAGAACCGCCAGATTGTGCATTGCTTTAATGTTGCCTTGCGCAGCGGCAAGTGTGTACCAGTCGCGCGCCTGAGCAAGGTCCTTTTCAACTCCGCGGCCTTTTTCATAAAAGCTGCCGATACGATATTGTGCTGGAGCCAGACCTTGTGCAGCCGCTTTGCGATACCAATTCGCAGCTGCTGCCAGGTCAGCAGGTACGAGATTGCCGACCGTATAACGGCGAGCTACCTCAAACTGGGCGGCAGCCACGCCTGAGACCGCGGCAGAACGCAGGCTGACCGGGCCAATTGCATAAGGCAGGTCATAAGCTGATGGCTGTGGGGTGACTTGTTCAACAGGCCGTGAAGGGGCAACAGAGCCGGTGTGCCCACCATAACTGGCGGAATTAACCTGAGGGGCCGAAGCGATCGCTGTTGTGATCGGGTCAACAAATGGAGAAGCACCCATATCTGGTGCGCTCTTTTGCGTCCGCGCATACAAGCCTATGGGTGTTGCCTGACCAAAGACCAGCTCTCTTGTAGGTTCAGAGGGCGCTGTGGCGGCACCTGACTGCCAGAAGCTCGTTGCACTGACTGGAGACGGCAGTTCTGTATCCTGCGACATGGTAGAGGCACTGCTGATGATATCTGCCGCGCTCATTGCGTCCAGATCAGCGCCGAGCAGCGATGTGCCCTCATTGCCTGGCATTTGAGCGTCTTGTGCCATGATGCTTGGAAGCGCAGTGGTGCCAGCTGTGTCGGCATTCTCAGTGCCGGAGAACAGCCCTGAATTGAACACCTGTAAGGTCCCGATGGTCAAAAGGAGAGCTGCCGCGGCGAGCATGATTGCGCGGCGCCGACTGGACTTGCTTTCTTTCGTTTTGCCATTACCTGTCTTCTCGGGTTGGTCGACCTCAACAGGAGCTGCAGACAGGTTGATCGGTTCTTTGCGGCCTGTGGCTGTGTCGGTAACTATATCCTCTGGGCTTAAGGAAATTGGCTCTTCTTCCACCTGCAACTGGCTGAGAACCTGCGCTGTTGCAGCGGCCTTTTTGGCCCTCATGTTCTCAGGAACTTCTACAGTTGCAGTGCGATTGGGACTGATATAGTCGCGCAGACGGCGCGCGCGTTCAGGCGCCTTACTCTTGCTGGATGAAGGTGTTTCTTCATCCTTTTTCGCTTTTTTAGCTTCCTTCGCAGCTGCCTTAGCGGCACGGCGGGCTGCTGCGATAAAATCTGCTTTGCGGTTGCGCGGACCTTCTTGGACCTTGGTGTTGGCATCGTGTGTTGATGCATCTGACTTATAGCCTTTGGTGAAGGCACCCAGAATTGAACTGATCTGCTTATCACCCACCAGCTTTTGGTGTTCCTTGGAAATATCTGTATTTCCGATTGCGTTACGGATGCTTTCCAGATTTTCCAAACGGTTGGAGATTGTGCCGAGCACATCACGCACACCTTGGAGCGCGTCCTGATCAACCTTTCCCTTATGAGCAGATGCTTCGAGCAGGTTTTGCAGGTCAAGACGTAGCGCAGAGATCGCTGCTTCAACAGCTTCCCCTTGCTCAGCCCCTTCGCCCAGAGCGAGTTTCGTCGTTGCAGCTTTCACCGCATCCTGAGCGATTTGCTGGGCCTTATCGACCATATCGGTATGCAGGCCTTTCAGCTCTACCTCAATGGAACCAAAGCTGTTTTCCAGATTCCCCAGTGATCCGAAGTGGCTCTGAGACATATCCAGCTTCTGAGAGAGATCTGCGATCTGCGTTTCCAGACGATCAATCTCCATGTCAGATGACACGCTCGACGGGCTGGAGATGGTCGCTGCAAGTTCTTGCAACTGGGTTTCGATGTCATTTGACGTTGCCAATGCACCGATATGCCCACGCAGCTCTGAGATTTCTGCGCGAATTTTGGACAGGCCTTTATCAGAGGATGCGCCGTGTGCGCTGTCCTCAACCACCTGTGTCAGTGTCATCACGCGCTGCTCGAGGCGTGCAAGCGCGGCGCTTTCATTCTCGCTCAATGCAACTTCGAATGAAGTATCTGTCAGGCGTTCGCCGATATTATCGAGCTTCGTGTTCAGGTGATCGAGGCGACTTTCGATGGACGAAAAGGCCTGATCAATTTCGCTCGTGGTCTCCGGGCTGCGCTCCATACGCTTAAGCTGGTCGCCAATGTCGGAGAGGCGCTCTTCCAAACGGCTCAGCTGCTGAGTGTTGCCGCCGTGCTCGGGGCCTTCTGCCAGAATATTGGATATGGAATCCAAACGACCATGCAGGCGGTCAATAACATCGCCGTCTGGTAAACGTGTTTCGACGCTGCTTAAACGGGACTGGATATCGAGCTGAATTGAAGAGAAGTGATCCAGCTCATCCATACGTGCGGTTAAGAAACGGATGCGCTGATCCACATCATGGATCATACGACCAGAATCGAGACGATCAATCACAGTTCTGAGCTGCGTAATATCTTCGCGCACCACTTCCAGGCCAGTTGTGCCAGAGCGGTGCAGGACATCTTCAAGGCGCTCTCCCATGGAGGACAGCCGGTTTTCCAAAGACGTTAACTGATCGACACGTGGTAACTGACGGATTTGCGCTTCCACATCAGTCATGCGCTGTGTCAGGCTTTCAAAAATACCCGGATCAAGGTTCTTATCAGCAAGTTCTTGCAGACGTGACTGGATTGAGGCATGGGCCATGCCCAATGCGTTGAGGCTGTCTTCAATGTCAGAGCGCGACAACGCAGCCTTCATCTGCTCCAGCTCGTAACGCAACTCCTTCAACAACAGCCCATTGCCCTCATCATCCCGCAGACGATCAATAATTTCTGAGAGCTGGGCGCGGTTGTCAGAGGTGCGTTCCATCATGTCGCCGCGAAGACTGTTCAGCTGGGTTTGCATGCCGTCTTGCAGCTCTGCAATTTGATGTTCAGCAGGTGCGCGCAATGTATCGAGCTGTTCGGCCAACTGTCGAAAGTGGCCGTCAATCATTGTATTTAGTTCGCTGTAGCCAGCAGAACCACCCGCATCTGCACTCGTGTTTTCTTGAGTGTCTACCCCGTGAGGGGCACCTGCTGTGTTGAAGCGCGGCTCCATCTGGGCAACCGGCGGGTAGGCATAGGGTGAAGCGGTTTCGGCGGCTGGCGCGGTGTTTGCGCGCGTATGCTCAGCTGCGATAGCTTCACCTTGCAGTGCAGCTTTATGCGGGGCTGTTTGCTCTGGAATACCCTTACCCTTCTCATTTTCGTTATGAGCAAGGGAATTCAAGCGTTCGTCCAACGCGTTTAATGCATCCAGAACAGAGCTGATGCGTTTTACCTTAGAATTGTCGGCGGGATACTGCTTTTCCTGCCGCACTGCCGGCCCATGTGAGTGCGCATCCGGCTGCGCCGCAACAGGCGCATAAGGAGATGCTGGATAGGCTCCCATGCCCGTTGAAGCGGGATTAGTATGTGTTTGAGCATGCCGTTGTGACGCCTGCTCGGCACCAAAGTGTGCTGAGTGGCGCGCAGGAGCAGGTTCATGTCCGCGCATCAATGGTGGTCGTGGGTGCATTAATGGATCACGGGACACACCAGCTCGCGCATGTACTTTAGGGTCTAAAGCCGGGTCATACTGATCTTCATAGGCGTATGGGCTTGTCGTTTGGTCCAGCCCTGTTCGCAGGTCAGAGCGGCGCCAAGGATCGCGTCCTTGCGGTTTTTCTGGAGCAACGCTTGGGCGTGAGCGTGTTTGATCTGCATGCATCAAACGGTTGAGAGCCTGTGCAACCTCATTCATTGCCTCTTCCTGAGACCTTGCACGCGCGTTTTCATAGGGCTGAGGGGCGTCACTCTCAAACTCGTTGTAATAGGGAGAATGGGCGGTATGCCTTGCCGCTGCAGGATTATGTCGCGCCATTCCACTTTCCTCCAACCACTTAGCGTGGTCTGCCTCCAGCCCTTCACCATAGGACGTGCCTGAAGTGGACTTTCCAAATTCTGGTTTTTTCCAAGACATGCCTGCAGGGCCCCATAACACTTGTCCGGCGCGCGCGGTGTTTCAGCCTCTTCCCCAAAAAAGTTTATCCAATTAACGTCAACTGCTTTGCACAGTTCTGGAATAGGTCAAGAAACGAATCACTTTGCGGTTTTGAACCGGTCTTAAAACTCGTAGCCCTATTTTTTTACTCGTTAGGGTAAATAGTGGGTTAATAGCTCGAATTCTGTTTGAGCGGCCCTTAAGGAATGTGGATTCCGGCTCTATTCCAACAAATCCCCCGCATTTTTTAGTATTTCAGAAGAAACTCATGAAAATTATTCGTGTTCTGAATTGTTCGAATTGCAAGTTATCTTGCCGCTTTTGCTAGACCTAAAGGGCGTTGCCGCTGTATAAACTTGACAGAAATTACACAGTGCAGCATTGGGCATGCACTTGTGTAAACACGTCACGCAGTCAAGGCAGTGCCGCGTAAGGAAAAAAGAACAGGTCAAGCAGATGAGCGAAGCCCTACATATCAATGAGATGATTGTTGATGTTGTTGCCAAAGAGCTGGGTAAGGGAAAAAAAACACAGTTTACCATTGGCGACCTGGCAAAAGAATTTGATGTCACACTCCGTACTCTGCGGTTTTATGAGGATAAAGGCCTCCTGAATCCTAAGCGCGATGGACTTAACCGTATCTACAATCGTCGCGACCGCGCGCGTTTGAAGCTGGTTTTGATGGGAAAGCGCGTTGGATTTTCGCTCTCCGAAATTCGCGACATGCTGGATCTTTATGACCTGCGCGATGGACAGGTCACTCAGCTGGAAGTGGCGTTGCAGCGGTTTCAGGAGCAGATCCGGGTGCTGGAAGGCCAGCGCGGAAATATCGATGAAGCTATCGATGATTTGCAGCGGACCGTAGACATTGTCGAAGGCATGCTTCAAGAGAAAAAAGCTTAACTTCTCTCTGCTTTCAGGTGGGGGCAATCCCCCACCTTTTTCTCAGGTTCTCTGGCTCGCATCAAAAAGATGGTGGCCGGGGAATACATTTATTTTTTTCATCTAAAATTTTAATTGTTTTCCCGAGCATTCTTAATCTAGCTGTTATCCAGTCCATAATCACGTAGGACACTGGCAACGCGGATACGGTACTTTTGGAAATATTCGTTACGACCCAGTTGTTGGGCAGCTTGATGCTTTTCCTGAGTGCGCCAGCGCTTCACTGCTTCTTCATCCTCAAAAAAAGACAATGATAAAATCTTCTCAGGGTTGGTCAGGCTCTGAAAGCGTTCCACAGAGATAAACCCCTGTATTTTTTCAAGCTCTGGCTTAATTGATGCGGCCACGTCCAGGTAACTGGCTTTATGATCTGCGTATGGCTCAACTTCAAATATAACAGCTATCATGCTGGAAACTCACTTGTACTGGCGTAATGATCAGGGTTTTGCATGTGGGTGGGAGGCAAGGGTCAGGAACGTCCTGTCTTCCTTTAACAGGAACTTCTCACGCATGGCGAATTCGTAGTTTTCTTGCCCTAACGGGTCTTGCGCAAGTCTTGCCCGGTACTCTTCGTAGTGTGCCAAACTTTGCACGTTATAGATGCCGTAGGCCAGCGTTGTTGAGCCCTCATGAGGGGCATAGTACCCGATCAGATCTGCACCACAGCGTGGAATTGCTTGCCCCCAGTTACGCGCATATTGGGAAAATTCCGCTTTTTTGGTTGGGTCAATCTGATAGCGGATGATACATGTCAGCATCACAGTTCTCCAGTTAAATTAAGCAATGCAGGCGGTATAGCAATCTACCCATTCGTTTTGTTTCGATCGTGATCGAATTATTGGCGCACTTAATATGCTGCGTTGAGCGCGCCCAAATGCCCCATGAAGAGCAGAATATCCCAGTTGCCCTATAAATCCTCAGTGCTGCAATAACCTGCCAATGAGTTAAGTTGGCAAATAGGCACAGGAATGCTTAAATGTCGGATACTGCGCAGTTTCTGGCGGTTTTTTGCCAGAGGAGTAGGGGCTGGTGTATTGCGAATTTTAAAAAGCCCTATCTGGGCTCTTGATGCCTTGATGGGGCAAAAGTCATTTAAGAAGAATCCGATTATTGGAAGTCGCTGGTTAAATGAGCGCGGGTTCTACCTAAAACGCGTGGCGTGGGCCGCAAGAATGGCTGCTCTGCGTCGACGCCAAATGGTTCACTTTCTGCCAGATGACGATAAAGCGTTCTTTCATCGCAATGGATACATCGTGAAAGAGAATTTTCTTTCCAAAGATGTTCTTGCACAATTACAGGATGAGATCGCAACGAGAGAGTTTGCTGCAAGCGAAATGCGGCAAGGGAAAACGGTAACACGTTTCATCGGCTTGCCGCCTTCGCTGCTGAAAGACTTGCCCGGCCTAAGCAGGGCGGTGCATGATCCGTTCTTACAAAATGCCATGCGCTATGTGGGGTCATACAACGCGGATCCCATTATATATTTGCATGCTGTTTTATGGGACTTGGAAAAGAAGAAAAAAGACCCTCAGACTGACTTTCACATGGATACGTTTCACTCGACATCTAAATCCTGGCTATTTTTGCGCGATGTGGATGTTGCCGATGGGCCCTTTCATTACGTGCCGGGGTCGCATCGGTATACACCTGAACGCAGTGCCTGGGAGTTTGAGCAAAGCTTGAATGCGGTGCAGCATCCAAATGGGATGCATGCTGCGGGTTCATTCCGTGCGAGTGAGGACGATATCTTAAAGATGGGCTATGGTGAGCCTGTGAGTTTTGATGTTCCGGCAAATTCTCTGGTGATTGCAGATACGCACGGATTCCACCGGCGAGGGATTGCTACGCGTCCAGGCGTCCGTGTTGGTTTGTTCGCAGATTTGCGCCGCTCACCTTACTTTCCGTGGTCTGGACTGGATCTGCGCTCCTTGCCGGGAATAAAGGGACGGCAATCGGAAATCTATACTGCTTATCTGAACTTCAGGAGCAAACTGAGCGGCAAGCCTAGCCATCACAGAGAAGTCGGCCACGTTAAAATAGATGCACCTCCGGTGCTGTAAAGCGCGCCAAGCTCTTCAGCGCATGCGAAACAGAGAAATGTCCCGTAATGCGTCATGATTAAGGTTTTGCGTGCGTGTTGGGAAAATTCATCCTTTTTTGGTTGGGTCAATCTGATCGCGAATGATACATGCCAGCATCACAGTCCTCCAGTTTGATGAAGCAATGCAGGTTGTATAGCAATCTACCTATTCAGTTTGCTTCGATGGTGATCGAATTATTTGCGCACTTAATGTGTTATGATATGCGTGAACACAATCAGCATGGAGAGCAACATGAAAGAGGGACCGAACATTGCAGCGGTGGCAGCTCTGATTGGAGATCCTGCACGTGCAAATATGCTTCAAGCCCTGATGAACGGGGTTGCGTTAACCGCGAGCGAGCTGGCTCAAGAGGCTGGGGTCACTCCACAAACCTCCAGTTTTCATCTGGGTAAACTGTCGGAGGCAGGCTTGGTGTGCCTGCGCAAACAAGGACGCCATAAATACTATAGCCTTACAGGCAGTGATGTGGCCTCCCTGCTGGAAGCTTTGAGCGGTATTGCGATGCGTACCGGCATGACGCGTGTGCGCACAGGCCCCAAAGAACCAGCTCTTCGTAAAGCTCGTGTTTGCTATAACCATCTGGCAGGAGACTATGGTGTTCAAGCCTACGACAGTCTGCTTGCACGGGAGTTTCTGCTCGAAGAAGACGAGCAGCTTCATCTGACATTAGCTGGCAGAAGCTTTTTCAATGATCTCGGGTTGGTGCTACCAGAGAAAGAAACTAAGCGGCGACCTTTGTGCAAATCCTGTCTGGATTGGAGTGTACGAAGGTCCCACCTTGCTGGACTTGCTGGAACTGCCCTCCTCACCTATTTTTTGGAGGAAGGTTGGGCCAGACGCATTGAAGGCAGCCGCGTCATTGAGTTTTCCAAGACTGGCGATTCTCGCTTCCGCAGCCTCTTTTCCCTTGAGATTTAGGGGGCAGACAACGCATATCCATCACTTTCATAGTGTCAGATGCAGGAGATTCTGAAATTTCACAGGGAAGTTATTATCCAGAAACTCCCAGGATTCTGTAATTTCGTAGAGAACCGTACGAAATTACACTTGGGTATAACTTGCTGTAGGCGCGCAGTGGTCCTATATTCCGTCACAGGTTTACGTTTACGCAAACGTTAAAGACATGCCTCTAGGGTTGGTCGGAAGGAAATATTGCTATGCCAAGTTATAGTGCACCCGTTGAAGACACTCTCTTTTTGCTCAAAGATGTTTTGGGTTATGAGAAACATTCCAACTTGCCTGGGTTCTCCGAGGCAACACCAGATCTGGTTGAAGCCATCTTAAAAGAAGGCGCAAAGTTCTCTGAGGAGATCGTGCAGCCTCTGAACCAGGTTGGCGATAAAGTCGGCTGTATTCGTAATGACGATGGCACTGTGACCACACCTCCTGGCTTTAAAGAAGCCTATAAGTCCTATTCTGCGGGTGGCTGGGGTGGTCTTTCCATTCCTGAGCAGTATGGCGGCCAAGGCTTGCCTGCTACATTCTCTGTGATTATGGCTGAATACATGTGCTCGGCCAACCAGGCATTTGCGATGTATCCCGGCCTGACAGCTGGCGCGATGGCAGCACTCCTTGTTCATGCGAACGATGAGATCAAGAATACCTACCTGCCAAAAATGGCGAGCGGTGAGTGGACAGGTACGATGAACCTGACCGAACCTCATTGTGGCACAGACCTTGGCATGTTGCGCACAAAAGCGGTTCCGCAGGCCGATGGCAGCTATAAAATTTCCGGCACCAAGATCTTCATCTCTGCTGGCGATCACGACATGTCAGAGAACGTTGTTCACCTTGTGCTTGCCCGCATTGAAGGGGCTCCTGAAGGCACAAAGGGAATTTCTCTCTTCGTGGTGCCTAAGAAGCAGCTGGATGCAGACGGCAACCCAGGTGAGATGAACGGTGTTTCTGTCGGCTCTATCGAAGAAAAGATGGGCATCCACGGCAACTCAACATGTGTCATGAACTACGATGATTCTGTTGGTTACCTGGTTGGCGATGCGAACAAAGGCCTGCGCGCCATGTTCGTTATGATGAACGAAGCACGTTTGGGCGTTGGTATTCAGGGTCTTGGTTTGTCTGAGGTTGCCTACCAGAATGCAGTCGTCTACGCGAAGGATCGTATTCAAGGCCGCTCTTTGACAGGACCTAAGAACCCGGAAAAGCAAGCTGACCCAATCATTGTACATCCTGATGTGCGCCGCGTGCTGATGACGATCCGCAGCTTCAACGAAGCTGCACGTGCTCTTTACATGTGGACCTCTTTGCATGGCGATGTATCCCATCTGTCTCAAGATGAAGCTGAAAAGCAGGCATCTGACGATATCATGGGCTTGTTGACCCCTATTGTTAAAGGCGTTCTGACTGATAAGGGCTTTGACAATACGGTCATGGCGCAGCAGTTGTTCGGTGGTCACGGCTACATTCAGGAATGGGGCATGGAGCAGTTCGTTCGTGATGCTCGTATTGCCATGATCTATGAGGGTGCAAACGGCATCCAGGCGCTTGACCTTGTTGGTCGTAAGTTGCCTGCAAATGGTGGCCGTGCTGTTCAGGCCTGGTTTAAGGAAGTTGGCGCATTCATTAAAGAAAATGAAGGTGACGAGGCCCTTAGCACTTATATGAAGAGCCTCAAACAATCCTTGAAGGATCTGCAGGCCGCAACCATGTGGTTTATGCAAAATGGAATGAAGAACCCAGACAACGCAGGCGCTGGTTCTACGGACTACATGCACCTGTTTGGATTGGTTGCTCTTGGTTACATGTGGTCCAAGATTGCTATTGCGGCAAATCGGAAGATCAAAGAGGGTGCAAATGGTCAAGAAGATTGGCTTCAGACCAAATTGACCCTTGGCACGTTCTTCATGGAGCGTATCATGCCTGAATCCTCAGCTCACCTGGCACGCATTTCCACTGGTGCAGACACCATGATGAGCCTGGACGCGGAAGCATTCTAATCCAGATACCAGAACTCAAGAGCGCAAATTCTTTGTTTGGGCTCTTGTCCTGACCTATGCTCGTTCTGATATTCAAATGTACAGACTGTGGAGTGTAAAATGGCGGAATATGAACTTCAGTGTTTTGCGCAAAGTGGCAATGCCTACAAGGTTGCGCTCATGCTGGAGTTGTCGCAGGCCTCATGGTCCCCTAAATGGGTTGACTTTTTTAATGGTGCCACACGCGATCCAGAGTTTCGCAATGAACAGAACGAGATGGGAGAAATTCCTGTACTAACTCACGGGAAGATACGGCTGACCCAGTCTGCCGTAATACTGGAATACCTTTCCCAGCACCTTGGGAGATTCGGCTGGGAGAACGAGGAAGAACGCCGGGAAATCATGCGCTGGCTGTTTTGGGACAACCACAAACTGACTGGCTATGTGGCAACCTTGAGATACATGCGCGCGATCGCCAAGGTCGGAGAAAATGATGTGACCGGCTTTTTTGAAGGCCGGGCAATCTCAGCATTGAAGGTGTTGGATAAACGCCTTGCTGAACAAAGCTTCCTTGTTGGAAATCGTCCAACAATCGCAGACCTTTCGGTGTGCGGATATTTGTTTTGGCCAGAAGAGATTGGTGTGAGCTTCGGCCCTTTTTCTAACGTTAATGCATGGCTTGAGCGAATTAAGGACCTGCCCCACTGGGTAGCCCCTTATGACCTGATGCCCGGCCACCCTTTGACCACACCTGCCTGACCAAAAATTTTTTGCGGAGGACCATATGACAGACGCCCTTATTTTCGATCACGTTCGCACCCCACGCGGGCGCGGCAAGAAGGACGGTTCCCTACACGAAGTTTCAACTGCACGCCTTGCGGCAAACGCTCTTGAAGCTATCCGGGACCGTAATGAGCTGGATACTAAGCTTGTAGACGATGTTGTGCTTGGCTGTGTTGATCCTGTTGGTGATGCAGGCTCTGACATTGCACGTGCTGCTGTTTTTGCAGCAGACTACGACCGTTCTGTTCCAGGTATGCAGATCAACCGTTTCTGTGCCTCTGGTCTTGACGCGGTGAACATGGGTGCAGCGCAGATCATGTCCGGCCAGAACAAGCTGGTTATCTCTGGCGGCGTTGAAGCTATGAGCCGTGTGGGTCTTGGCGCTTCAGGTGGTCCTTGGCCTTCTGACCCGCAGATCGCGATCCCTGCCTACTTCATGCCTCAGGGCGTATCAGCTGACCTTATCTCCACAAAATACGGTTTCTCCCGTGATGATGTGGATGCATATTCAGTTGAGAGCCAAAAGCGCGCTCAAAAAGCATGGGATGAAGGCCGCTTCAAGAACTCTGTTGTGCCTGTAAAAGACATCAACGGACTGACCATTTTGGACCGTGATGAACACATGCGTCCTCAGACAGACATGCAGTCTCTTGCAGGTCTGAACCCATCCTTTGAAATGATGGGCAACATGGGCGGCTTTAACGCTGTTGGTATTCAGGCGCATCCTGAAGTAGAAAAAATCAACCACATGCACCATGCAGGTAACTCCTCAGGTATTGTGGACGGTGCTTCTGCTGTATTGATGGGCAACAAGGAAATTGGTGAAGCACTCGGCCTTAAGGCACGTGCACGCATTAAAGCCTTCGCCAATATCGGTAGTGACCCTGCCCTTATGCTGACCGGTCCTGTTGATGTGACCAAGAAGCTTTTGAAAAATACCGGCATGGAAATCAGCGATATCGACCTGTTCGAGCTCAATGAAGCATTTGCTTCTGTTGTTCTTCGCCACATGCAGGCATTTGAGATCGACCATTCCATTATGAACGTAAATGGCGGTGCAATTGCTATGGGTCACCCACTGGGCGCAACTGGCGCAATGATCCTTGGTACAGTTCTCGATGAACTGGAGCGTCAAGACAAGAATACTGCGCTTGTAACTCTTTGTATTGGTGCAGGCATGGGTACTGCCACCATCATCGAGCGCGTTTAAGGGGAGAGACCAACATGACTTACACACACTTTACCCTTGCAACTGATGCTAATGGCTTTGCTGTTCTGAGCTGGGATTCACCAGAAAAGCCAATGAACGTGTTTGACGAATCCGTCATTCTTGAGCTGGACAAAGTCATTGATGACATTTCAGCGGATGATGCGATCAAAGGCGTCGTTGTTGCTTCTGGCAAGAAAGCCTTTTCTGCCGGTGCAGATTTGAGCATGATTGGCTCTTTGCTGGACGAGTTCAAAAAACGTCAGGGTGTTGATGCTGAAGGGGCAGCCAAAGAGCTGTTTGAAGGCTCCCGCAAACTGTCACAAGTATTCCGTAAGCTGGAAACATCCGGCAAACCATATGTCGCTGCTATCAATGGCGTTTGTATGGGCGGTGGTACTGAGCTGGCTTTGGCGTGTCACAAGCGTATTGGCTCTGAAGGCACTTTGAAAATGGCTCTGCCAGAAGTAAAGGTTGGCCTGTTCCCAGGTGCTGGTGGTACGCAGCGTGTCATGCGCTTGGCTGGTGACCTGCAAGCTGGATTGCAGTTCCTGCTGACTGGACAAAACCTTGATGCAAAGAAGGCATCTCGCCTTAAGCTGATTGATGCAGTTGCCCCTGAAGGTGAGCTGATTGATGCAGCTAAAGCGATGCTTGCTGATGGTGTTGATGCTGCTCAGGCATGGGACAAGAAGGGCTTCAAAATCCCAACTGGACAGGTTTACTCTGCTTCAGGCGCTCAGTTCTGGCCTGCTGCAAGTGCGATCTACCGCCAGAACACCTACGACAACTACCCGGGTGCGCGCTACATGCTGCACTCCATTGTTGAAGGCCTGATGGTTCCAATCGATGCTGGTCTGACTATTGAGAGCCGTTACTTTGCGCATGTTCTGCAAAGCAAAGAAGCTGCTGCAATGGTTCGCTCCCTGTTTGTTTCCATGCAGGAACTGAACAAAGGTGCGCGTCGTCCTGCTGGTGTTGCTAAGACATCCTTGAAAAAGGTTGGCGTACTTGGCGCTGGCATGATGGGTGCGGGCATTGCCTACGTGACTGCCAAAGCTGGCCTGGAAGTGGTGCTGATTGATCAGGCTCAGGAAGCTGCCGATAAAGGTAAAGCTTACTCTGAAGGCCTGATGGACAAAGCCATCAAGCGCGGCAAGTCTACAGCAGAGAAGAAAGAAAAACTTCTCGGCCTTATCACCGCAACAACAGATTACAGCGCTCTGAGCGATGTCGATCTTGTGATTGAGGCTGTGTTTGAAGACCGCGAAGTGAAACGCGTTGTGACCGAGAAAGCAGAAGCAGCAATGCCTGCAACTGCGGTATATGCGTCCAACACCTCTACTCTTCCAATCACGTCTCTGGCAGAAGCTTCTTCCCGTCCGGCTGACTTCATCGGCATTCACTTCTTCTCCCCAGTGGACAAGATGATGCTGGTTGAGATCATTCTTGGTGCGAAGACTGAAGACAAAGCCACTGCTGTTGCTCTGGACTACGTGAAGGCCATCAAGAAGACTCCGATTGTTGTGAATGACAGCCGTGGCTTCTACACATCCCGTGTTGTTGGCACTTACGTCCGCGAAGGCATCATGATGCTTGCTGACGGTGTTCCAGCTCCAATGATCGAAAATGCCGGTAAAATGGCAGGCATGCCTGTTGGTCCGCTTTCACTGGGTGATGAAGTTGCTTTGGACCTGGCCTGGAAGATCAAGGAAGCTACCAAGAAAGACCTTGGCGATGCTTACCCAGCTGACGGCTTTGATCACATCCTCGACTCCATGGTTGTTGAGCATGAGCGTCATGGTCGTAAAAACTCCAAGGGCTTTTACGACTACAAAGGCAAAGACAAAGCTCTGTGGCCTGGTATTACCGAAATCACCGGTCCATCCAAGTCTGCTGATGAGTTCGATGTTGAGGAACTGAAGAACCGTCTGCTTGGTATTCAGGCTCTTGAAACCGCACGCGTGTTTGAAGAGAACTGCCTGACAGATGTTCGTGAAGCGGACGTTGGCTCAATTCTTGGCTTCGGCTTTGCACCGTTCTCCGGTGGTACGCTGTCTTACATCGATGGCATTGGCACCAAAGAGTTTGTAGAGCGCTGTGACAAGCTCGCTGCAAAATGGGGCGACCGCTTCCAGCCAAACGCTCAATTGCGCGCAATGGCTGAAAAAGGCGAAACTTACTACGGTAAATTTGCCCCTGTTGAAGCTGTGGCAGAAGCTGCTGAGTAATAAAGGTCTGGCTGGGCTCTTGGGCTCAGCTGCCTGATCAAAAATAAAAGCGCTGGTGGGATTAGCCTCACCGGCGCTTTTTGTTTAGGCGGGTGCTCTTAGCTCTTCTGGGAGAAACTCGTAGTTCTTCTCATCTTGGCTGGCGGACGTCAGCTTAAATCCATTTCGAAGGTAAAAGGCATTAACCCGGCTGCGGGGGAAGGTTTCAAGTTTGATTGGTTTACCCTGCTCTCTAGCCTGCTGCTTCAGACTTCCAAGAACGTCTCCACCAATTCCTCGATTTTGCATTTTGGGATGAATATAGAAGCGCTCTAGGTAGAGGTAACTTTCTCGCACCCACATAACGTAGAAGCCGACAGTCTCGCCTCCCCAAACGATCCTTTGCGTGAAAGCAGGATCAAAGGTGCTCTCGAATTTCCTACGATATACGGCATGATCAAACATACCATTCGCCGCCCATTCAGCCTTCATAGCTTCAAAGCGAATATCCGCCAGCATGTTGAAGTCAGCCTTGTTAACTGGCTCTACTCGAAAACTGCTGATCACATATGAGCAGTCTTGAGGCGTCCATTCATAGAGATACTCTTCCTCGCGCTTCTCAATCAACCCAAACCCATTGCGGAGGTAGAAGGCGTTGGCACGGCTTTTGGGGAGGACCTCAAGGCGGATGGGTTTGTTTTGCTCCGATGCCTGTTGCTTTATGAGGTCCAGCACACCTTTACCGATACCTCGACCTTGGGCATTTGGTAGGAAATAAATCCGCTCCAAATCAAGGTGGTCTTGCTTATTCCACAGGACGTAGAAGCCAAGCATCTCTGCGTTGACCATGACTTTATGTGTACAGGCGGGATCAAAGCTTTGCTTGAAATAACTTGTATAGAGCGCATGGTCAAAGAGGCCATTTGCTTCCAAGTTCTCTTGCATCGCTTGCTGCCGTATCTCCGCCAGCAGGTTGAAGTCTTCTATGGTTGAAGCTTCCACGCGGAAAGTCTCGGGTTTCTGCAAGCAAAGGTTTGGTCTGTACTCATAATAGTTAGTGAGATCCACATAATGCGTCAGGTTGAAGCCATGTGCGCGATAGAAATCATTTGAGCGGCTAATGCGCAAAGCGCCGAGGCGGATTGGTTTGCGCGCTTGTGTTGCCGTGGCCTTGAGGTGAGCTAAGACCTTGGAGCCGATCCCCCGCCCCTGAGCTTTGGGGTGTAGGAACAGCATATCGATGTGAAAATACTCAGCGTACTCGTGGAAAGCGTAGAAGCCGAGAAGTTCTCCTTCTGACATGATCTTCAAAGTGACTTCGGGTTTAAAGTCCTCAAAAAAGTGGCTTCGGGCAAGCGGGTAGTTTGTCAGGCCGTTTGCGGCCCACTCGTCTTTCATGGCTTCATGGCGCAGATCAGCCAGTCGCTCTGCATTTCCCGTCTCTGCCTGCATCAGCAAGAATTCAGCAGGACCAGCCTCGATATTTGTGAGCGGCAGCTCATAATAGATATCGAACTCGTCTTCATGCGCTTTCAAAAAGCCATGCCCCTGATAAAATGCATTGGCCTTGCTGCGCTTTAATGCACCCAGTCGTACTGGCTTTGACTTTTTTTTGGCGACTGCTTTGACTTGTTCAAGCACCTTCGCGCCAATTCCAGCTCCTTGAAAAGATGGGTGGATGTAAAGGTGATTGAGCCATAAATGATCTGGCATATTTTGCAGGACGAAGAAGCCAAGTGTTTGACTGCCGTGCACGAGTTTGGCCGTTTCTGCAGGGACGAAGCCATCCAAGAAGCGCTCTCTGGCGCGCTTGAGATCGTACCTTCCCAACGCCTCAAGACTTTCCCGCATTGCAGTAGCACGCAGGTCCGCAAGACTTTCAGCGTCACCTTGCTGGGCCAGACAAAATACAAACTCACTCATGACTACGCCCTGCTACCCATTGGAGGTTCGTCAATACCAACCTCAATCTGATTCCAAAGGACAGGTTAAGGCGAGGCCAACAGGAAGGCAATTTCATCACCCAGAAAGCTCTTAGATTCACGGCGAAGATCCATGTGAGTATGGCGTATTTTATCTTAAGGCATCAGGATTCAATTTACAGATCATGCAAACCAGCGGGAACCTTGCGCATGTTATACTCGTTCAAAGGCCAAAAAATGCCGCCTGCTATATGATTTTATTCTAAGCCTCCCTATATATGGGAGAGTTTTGGTAGCGGAGAATTTAATGTCTAACGACAACACTAATAAATTTTTGGGTGACAGCCCCGGACGCGTTCTCGTGCGTCTGATTTTTCTTTCCCTCATCGTCGGCATTATCTTGGCGGCACTGGATTTTTCACCACTGACGCTCATCTATTCAGTTCAAGAATTCTTTGTCAGGGTCTGGAATATGGGCTTTTCAGCGATTGAACGCTTCGGCTCCTACTTCTTCCTCGGCGCTATGGTGGTGGTGCCACTTTGGTTTATCTCACGCCTCTTAAACTGGCGCGGACGATAAGAGCACCGACCGTCACCGGCACCTTCAGATCATTGCATGCAAATGTTATGGATATTGTCGGAAAGGTCCTCGAAGATTTCAGGGTCCTGGCTGGTGTTTCCAACCAGGACAGCAACCTCCAGAGCCGCCAGAACGAAGTCTGACTTAACCAACGCTTCTTCAACGGACCAGTCGCCACTCAATTCGAGAAGGTCTGCCAGCCATACACGGTTGCGAGATGCAAAGGTTGCGGCAAGTTGCTTGAGGTCTTCAGGCAACTCGTCATCCTTATCCCCCAGCACCGCTGTCAGAAACAACTCGCCACCTTCATCCATCCCCGCCTGAAACGCGGCAATGTAAGTATCAAGGGCACGGCGAAAATAAAATCTCTGCTTTGCTGGGTCGCCAAGGATCTGCACAAAACGATCAATATAGCGTTGCAGCACGGCCTGTTGGAGCCCATTTTCCGCAGGAAACATCTTAGAGATGTTCTGTCTGTCTGTTCCTGTGTGACTTGCAAGCTGAGTGAGATCCAACCCCAACAGCCCGTCCTTGCGTATCATGCAGTCAGCAATATCCAAGACAACGTTTCTATCGGTGACTAAAACACTCATGCGAGGCTCCTAGTATTCGTATGCATTATATTTGCACATCATGAATAGGATACTGAGCATTTTTTCTAAAATGACAAGTTCAGATTACCGAATAAGTAACTAAACTAAGCAATTCAACGTTTAGTTAAATTTTTTACATAAAAACTTGTTGTTTATTTATAGGTAGTTCGCTGCGACCTGGAAGAGCAGAGCGTGCCGATTAACCAATTGCCCAATATTGTGCGAATAGCCACCTCCCAATACACTTGCAAGTGGAAGCCCTTCATTTCGAACCAACCTAAAGACAAGGTCCTCTCGTTTTCGCAAACCTTCATCTGAAAGAGCAAGGCGTCCTAAACGATCATCCCGGTGTGGATCTACACCTGCATTGAAGAAGACGAGATCGGCTTTAAAGCTCATGAGAACGCGCTTGAGCATGGTTTCAAGGATCGCAAGATATTCCTCGTCTTCCATTCCATCTGTGAGCGGTACATCCAGCGTTGAAGGCTTTTTTCTAACCGGATAGTTTTTCTCGCTATGCAGTGAGAAGGTGAACACGCTCTCATCGTGGGCAAAGATATCCGCTGTGCCATCTCCCTGGTGAACGTCCAGATCAATTATGAGCACACGGCGTGCCATGCGTTGTGCCTGCACAGCACGCACTGCGACAGCAACATCATTAAAAACGCAAAAGCCAGCTCCTTGTGTGGTTCGGGCATGGTGAGAACCCCCTGCTGTGTTGCAAGCCACACCATATTCCAAGGCCAACATAGCAGTCAGGAGCGAGCCTCCAGTTGCGCATTGGGCACGGTAGGCAACACTTTCGGTCATGGGGAAACCAATCTCCCGCTCCACAGCATCGGGCACAGAGCAGCTCAGGACCTGCTGGGTATAATCGCGCGAGTGCACGCGCAGTAATGCTTGTTGGGAGACAGCTTCTGGCTCGTGAAAATTATAAGTCCCTCCAGAAGAATCGTTTTGTTTCAACCACCTGGCAATCCCCGCATATTTCATCATCGGGAAGCGATGGTGCTTGGGAATCTCCGCAGTATAGGCGGGGTGATGCACAATTTGCAGTTTCACAGGGCTTACACCTTCTCTCTACCAACCTAAACTAATGTATCTCATCTCATTATAAATATGGACAAAAACAGAACAAACAAATATGAGCAGAGCTTATTTGGTTTTGCAATCCAGTTTCGGGTGCTTGTCTGCCTTTCACTCCTGCGTTTGAAGGTTTCCTGCGTGTCTACAAGTTTTAAAGTGACGAACCGCTCCTTTCTGGCGCTCGCCGTCCCCATGACATTGGCTTATATCTCCACCCCGCTGCTGGGGCTGGTTGATACAGCGGTGATTGGGCAGCTCCATGATGCGGCTCTGCTGGGCGGGCTTGCAGTTGGTGCTATCCTCTTTGATGTAATCGGGGCTTTCTTCTATTTTCTACGTGCCGGAACAACCGGACTTGCAGCACAAGCCCTTGGCTCTAACAATGAAACCGAGCTCAGAGCTGTTTTGGCACGCGCGCTCTTGCTAGGAGTTATTGGCGGAATCATCGTGATCTTTGTGCAATGGCCCATACTGGTGATCGGTTTGCCGATTATTGGCGGGACCGAAGCCGTTCAGGATGCTGCATCTACTTATTTCACCATAAGAGCTTTTTCAGCCCCCTTTGTCCTTGCCAACTATTCCATTCTTGGCTGGTATCTGGGCCTTGGTAAAGCGGGCATTGGCTTGTTGATCCAAACGTTCCTCAACCTAACCAACATGGTGCTTTCAGTTGTCTTCGTATTGGGTTTCAACTGGGGAGTTCCAGGAGTTGCGATTGCGACCTTTGTTGCCGAGGCGGCAACCCTTTGTCTGGGTATTTATCTCATCAAGCGCCAATTGAAAGGCGCTCCACTGCCAACTTTTTCTCAAATCATCATCTGGGAAAAGCTCAAGCCTATGCTCGCTTTGAACAGAGACATCATGATCCGGTCTCTATTCATGCTGCTTGCCTTTGGCTTTTTCACATCACGAAGCGCAGCGCAGGGTGAAGTCGTGCTTGCCGCAAACGCTGTCCTTGAAAAGTTCATACTGGTTGCCGCCTTTTTTCTGGACGGCACTGCATCTGCTGCCGAACAGGTGGTGGGACAGGCGATTGGAGCTAAGCAACGCACCGCATTTCGCAAAGCCTTACGGCTTTCAATCAGCTGGGGGTTTGGGCTTTCGTTTGCAGCTGCAATCATTTTGTGGCTTGCAGGGGGGGCGGTCATTGACCTTCTCACCACCCACACTGAGGTCCGTGAAACCGCACGTGCATTTATGTTCTGGGCGGTCTTAACGCCCATTATCGGCACACTCGCCTTTCAGATGGATGGGGTGTTTGTGGGGGCGACATGGTCGGCAGACATGCGAAATTCTGTGGTGTTTTCTTCGCTCTTGTTCCTTGCCAGCTACTACCTGCTTTTCCCGATCTACGGAAACCACGGACTATGGGTTGCCCTTCTGGTTTTCTTTGGTGTCCGTGGGATTACTCTTAGCTATCTTTGCGTGATACGCGAACGGCAGCACTTTGGCACGCTTAACGCTGCAACCTATTCCGTGAGTTAATGCTTGCAAACCAGGGCGATGCCTCGCAGAATCGTGCCTCGCCCTAAAGCAGTTCACATTTCAGTTGAAACATATGAACTGCTTTAGCCTTGGTTTTTGCATAGCTGGTTAATCTAACGGTTTTTCAGCCCATTGCGCATTGTCGATTCCAACTAGCTCTTGCAGGTTTGAGACGCCACGCGTCGCAACCAGACGGGACAGATGCTGGTTGATCTTGCTCACCAGTGTCTGCCCCTCATAGACCATGCCAGAATAAAGCTGAATCTGGTTTGCACCTGCAAAGATCTTCGCAGCAGCCTTTTCCGGCGTATCGACCCCACCAACACCGAAGAGCGGCAAGTCCGGGCCAACGGCTCTTCTGGCCTTTGCCAGTGTAACTGTTGCTCGCTCAAACAAAGGAGCGCCTGAAAGACCACCAGCCTCTTTGGCTTGCTTTTGATCTTTAAGGGTCGGAGGGCGCGTAATGGTGGTATTGGAGATAATCATACCATCCACATTGTTGGTCATGACTTCTTCGGCGATCTCCTTCAAAGCCGTTTCAGTCACATCTGGGGCGATCTTTAACAAAACTGGCACTTTACGACCCAGACGGTCCTCTTGCTCGCGGCGCGCATCAATGATGGCTGCGAGGAGGTTAGCAAGTGCACCCCTTTCCTGAAGGTCTCTCAAGCCCGGAGTATTGGGAGATGAGATGTTGGCTGTCAGGTAACCGGCAAGTTCGGCAAAACGCTTGACCCCCAACACGTAATCGGCAACGCGATCATCAGAGAGTTTGTTCGCACCGACGTTGATGCCCAAAACACCAGGGGTGCGACCGGTTTTGCGGATGCGTTCGTAAACCACATCATGGCCGTCATTGTTGAAGCCGTATCGGTTGATCACCGCTCTGTCTGCACTGAGACGAAAGTTCCGAGGCTTGGGGTTACCTTCCTGCGGCAGCGGTGTCACAGTTCCCACTTCCACATGACCAAAACCAAGTTTCATAAGCGGTTTTATAGCCTGTGCATTCTTGTCAAAGCCTGCGGCCATTCCCACCGGGTTTTTGAAAGTCAGGTCACCCCACTTGTACTCAAGGGCCGGGTCCTCGACCTGAGCAAACGTAGGAGCTAAGCCGGATGACAGCATCTTTATGGTGGCATTGTGTGACGTCTCAGGGTCCAGACAATGCAGCGCGCGGATACCGATCTTGTTGATCATTTCTTCAATAGACATCTATAGCTCCGGAAACATATGGTTGCCATCAGCATTCAGCGGCAAAGGTTTCACCCACCTTGCCTTTGAGATCGCGAATTTTCCATAAAGATGCGGGAAGAGTGTTCCCCCTCGCGAGGCCTCCCATTTCATCTCATCCTGCGGAAAGTCTTCGCTTTCAACGGCAATCAGCAATAGGTCAGTTTGTCCTGCAAAGTACAGCGCTGCGGTTTCTTTAACGGTCTGAGCACTGGAAAAATGGATGTAGCCATCGGCCAAATCGATCGGGGCACCTGTAAAGATACCAGCGGCTTCAGCTTGCTGCCAAAGCGCTTGCGGCGCGATCTTGTAAATGAGGGACATGAGATTTGCCTTTCAGGAGAGATGTCTACTCAACTGAAGCCATGCTCATACATCCACAAATCAGTGACTGGCAACCCCTCTCTTTAGGATAGTGCTTGCAATGGGAATTTATTCACCACATACACGAACTAACTAAAGCCCTCTGATCAGGCTGTTTTCCAGCAAGATCGCACGCCACAAGGGACATGGCTGCCCCAACCCGGGAGATGTAATGTTGGATCACGCAACCCTTTGGGCCACGCTTGATAAACTGGCAGACAAACACCAGCTGACACCTTCAGGTCTGGCCCGCCGAGCTGGTCTTGACCCAACCTCCTTCAATGTCTCCAAACGTTTTGCGGCCGACGGACGTCCTCGTTGGCCGTCTACCGAGTCTTTGTCTAAGGTGTTGGACGTTACCCAAATGTCCTTCGTGGATTTCGCTTTGTTGCTACAAGGTGAAAATGAAACCTCGAGTATACATTTTAGATCTTTCCCAGCTTACCTGTGCACCTCGGACGAGTTGAAAGAGGTTAATCTCGAGAATATCTCTGATTTAAAGCTAGATAATTTCTGCGATAGCTTCATTTTTCCAAGTCCACAGAGCGATAAATTCTTCGCAGTAGAGGTTTCGAGTAATAGTTTTGAGCCATACTACAGCGAAGGACAAATTCTCATCGTCTCTCCCGAGAGTTCTTTGCGGCGAAATGATCACGTTTTGATCCTGACCAAATCTGGCGAATTACATTGCGGTCCATTGCAGAGGCAAACCAATGAGCGCATTGAATTTCGGCGGCACATACCTGACGAAACACCAAGGGTTGTTGCTGTTGCGGATATGGTTTGGAGCGCAAGAATTTCCTGGGTGAGCCAATAAGTAAACAGGGCGTCTATGCGGATTACCAAGACAACGAGTATTCTTTTGGGGGCAGTACTTCTTGCCACCGGTTTATATGCGCTTCTTGAGCATAACTCGGATACCGCCCTACGCGGAAATGCCCGCACTCTTTACCGTCCCTCATCCTTTCCCATAAAGCACAAGAAGTCTGAACAGCAAAAACAGCTCGAGCTTGCTGCGCTGGAAGCTGCGCGCATTGCAGCAGAAGCAAAAATTCCGAAAACACCTGCAAAGCACCCTGATGCAGTGCGCAATGTAGGGGGGCAACGCACACCTCCCCCGGCTGTGAGCGGTCCGTTGCAGCGGGTCGCGCATATCAAGGCGGCACATAAGCCTGATCAAGCTACAACGAAGGAAATGGTACTACATCGCCCTGTGGCACTTGATGGCGCTACGCTCAGCAACAAAAAAATGAAGATATCCCTGCATCACGTTCAGGCGATTGAGTTGAGTGAAACATGCCCCAGCGAAGATGGCCAAACGTGGCCTTGCGGTATCAGAGCACGCACTGCGCTGCGTGCGTTCATCGGGCAAAAGCGGGTCACGTGTTTTAATATGGAAACGGTGAAGGTTGATGAGTTTATTGCAACTTGTAGCGTAGGAAAACATGATCTTGCCACTTGGCTGGTGAAGAATGGCTGGGCGAAAATCGGGCACAGTGCTCCTGATGCATTGAAGAGGATCGCTGAACGCGCGCACCAATCTGAACGAGGTATCTGGCGGTCAAAACTGGTTCATCTGAAAAAGGACGAAACGATAACGCTTGTCGATTCCTGGCAGGAGCTGGAAGAGAGCAGCACGTCTAACGTACCGTTGGTGATGGAGGGCGAGCCAAATATTATCTGGCGGCCCCGCGATGAAACAGCACCGGATGTCTCGATAACGGATTAAGTCATTTTTTACTGAGTCTTGGAGAATAAAAAGAATAATGTCGGGGTTTTCGAAAACACTTAAGCGAGAAGCCAGCTTTCTGGCGGGTGCCGTAACGACAGCCTTTTTCTATTTGGCTGGGCATATCCTGTTGCAACCTTCTGCTGGCTTGCTGGCTCAAATATTCAGCTTTGTCTGGATCTTCAGCGTTATGTTGTGGTGTGCCTTTGGCGTGGTGCGCCATGCAGACTGTCTGGCTGTCAAACTGGGCGAGCCTTATGGCACGCTGATCCTTACCCTGTCTGTGATTGGCATCGAAGTGTCGCTGATCATTTCCATTATGCTAACCGGTGGGTCCAACGAACCGCTGGCACGCGATACAATGTTGGCAGTGCTCAACATTGTCCTTAATGGCATGGTTGGGATAAGCTTGCTCTTGGGCGGCCTAAAATATGGAGAACAGCCGTTTAACACGCAAGGTGCCCGCTCTTTCCTGTCGGTCCTTATCCCGCTTGCAACATTTTCTTTGATCTTGCCCCGATATACAACGTCTACTGCCGATCCGTCCCTGTCCACCGGACAACAGATCTCTTTTGCTCTCATGATCAGCGCACTTTATGGGGTGTTCTTAGCAACGCAAAGTGTGCGGCATAAATCATTTTTCCTTCAGCCTAAACCCCACTCCGGGGTCGCACTTTCCTTTTTGATGGCAAAAGATGAGCTGGAGGATGAAAAGCACGCCCCGCATGAGGACGATCACGATCATGACCATGATCTTGAGATCTTCTCTACAAGCTACCACGCGGTCTTTTTGATCCTGACGATGTTGCCGATCGTGCTTCTTTCCAAGAAATTCGCTGTGCTTGTGGATTTTGGGATTGCCAGCTTTGGTATGCCAGCCGCATTTAGCGGCGTTCTGGTTGCCTTGCTCGTTTTGACACCTGAAGGGCTGGGAAGCTTCCGCGCGGCGCTGTCAAACCGGTTACAGCGCTCTGTAAATATCTGTCTGGGGTCAGCCCTGGCGACGATTGGTTTGACTGTGCCAGCGGTTCTGATCGCCGCCGGTATTTTTGATATTCACATCGTATTGGGCGTGAAGGATACGGATATGATCCTCCTCCTTCTTACGCTGATTTTGAGTATCATCACCTTTACCGGGTCACGAACCAACGCCCTACAGGGCGCGGTCCATCTGGTGCTGTTCATCTTCTACTTCATTTTGATCTTCCAGCCTTAGAAGGTCACGCTTCACCAGCTCCCCAACCACATGATCCACCCAGTGCTGATTGCCAATCGGCGCTGCGTGGATCCCATCCTCACAAAAGCCTTCGGCCGTAATCCCGGGGGTAACCGAGATCGCAGTGGCCCCTCGCTCCTCGCAGAGCTGGGTTGCCACCCGGTTGATCATCTGCCGCCTTGGCTCTAATACAGCGCCCAGCGCCCACGAAAGCGCAGGCACGTTCATTGGTGACATGAGTTTGGACCAGTACAGCCGTGCATGAGGGTATTTGGTGCGCAGAGCATAAATCAGCTCGCCAAACCCTTTCTTCCACGCTTTGCCAGAGCGGAAGTTCTTAAGATCATTAAAACCGATACTGATGTAAATGTGCGTGTAATCGGCGCGCGGCAGATTGGGTACAACCACATCGCAGATCTGGCTGGAGGTTGCTGAGTTATTGCCCGCCGCCCGCCATTTGACCGGCTGCCCAGTCGCTTCAGCGATTTTCTTGGCCATCTTATAAGTCAGGCCATGGGATGTGTGCTCCAACCCCACTCCGGCAACAGAGGAATCTCCGACAACAAGTAGACTGATTTGTTGGCCTTGTCCCGCAACCTTGCCAAATTGCGGGCCCGGTGCTGGTGATAGCCGTAGCGAATTTGCTCGAGCGCGTAACCCTTCGACGATATAAACCGGAAGAAGCGCCCAAGTGAGCCAGCTAGGAATAAACATAAAAAAGCCCCCTCTGTTGAGGGGGCTAATTCATCACGCTGCAAGCTCTCCTGCAAGTGCTTTTGCAATCAAGCTACGAGTTTCCGGAATACCGTAAAGGGCAATGAAGGACCCAAAGCGTGGTCCCTTCTCCTGTCCCAGAAGTACCTGATAAATTGCAGAAAAGAAGGTCTGCGCAACACCAGGGCGTCCATCTGGACCGGGCTTTGCGGTGTTCTGATAACGTTCAATATTGCGACCAATGTCGTAAATTGCGTTTTGGATATCGCCGCCGTCGGTATCTGCCGGCAGGCCAGCAAGCACTTCATCCAGCTTGGTGAGCATATCCGTCTCAACTTCATCTGCTGCTTTGAACTTCTTCGTTGGTTTCACGAAGTCATCGTAGTAGCGGATTGCGTAGCCGACCAATTCGTCCAGCATCTTATGCGTTTGAGCAGAAGAGCCTGGAGCGTAGCGGGAGATAAACGCCCACAACACATCCTTATTTTCTGCATTGGATGCAGAAACAAGGTTGAGCAACATCGCGAAGGAGATTGGCATTTCTTCCTTCGGAGGCGTGCCATAGTGGATGTGCCACGCAGGATTCATCAGCTTTTGGGCTGCATCCATGTTGTCGAACTTTGACAAGAAGGTGCAGTACTCATCAACCGCTTTTGGAATAACGTCGAAGTAGAGTTTCTTCGCAGTTTTCGGCTTTTGGAAGTTGAACAGCGACAGGCTTTCCTGATTTGCATATTGCAGCCATTCTTCCATAGTCAGGCCGTTGCCTTTAGACTTGGAGATCTTCTGGCCCTTGTCATCCAGGAAGAGCTCATAGTTGAAGCCTTCCGGAGCAGGACCGCCCAGAGCCTTACAAATCTTGCCGGACAGGTTCACACTGTCGATGAGATCTTTCCCAGCCATCTCATAGTCAACGCCAAGAGCGTACCAGCGCAGAGCCCAATCGGCTTTCCACTGACATTTGACACGGCCACCAGTTACAGGCGTTTCAACGTGGTCGCCCGTTTCTGGATCAACGTAGGTCACAGTGCCCTTTTCGACATTGCGCTCAATCATTGGCACTTGGAGCACCACACCCGTACGCGGACACACTGGCAGGAACGGAGAATAAGTTGCCTGACGTTCTTCGCCCAGTGTTGGAAGGATGATCGCCATGATCTTGTCGTAGACTTCCAACATGCGCAGGAGTGCAGCGTCAAAGCGGCCACTCTCGTAATATTCAGTTGAAGATGCGAATTCGTATTCAAAACCGAACTTATCGAGAAACGCCATCAACTTTGCATTGTTTGCCGCAGCAAAGCTCGTGTACTCGTTTGAGAATGGGTCTGGCACTTTGGTCAGTGGCTTGCCCAGAAAAGCAGCCAGCATTTCCTGATTAGGAACGTTGGTTGGAACCTTACGGAATCCATCCATATCATCAGAAAAGCACAGCAGTTTTGTTGGGATCTTGTCTTCAGTCAGAAGGCGGAAGGCGGTGCGCACCATTGTTGTGCGCGCAACTTCGCCGAAAGTTCCCATATGTGGCAAACCAGAAGGGCCATAGCCGGTCTCGAACAAGACCGGCCCATCCTTGGGTTTCTTCTCCAACCGTTTCACCAGTTTGCGTGCTTCTTCAAACGGCCAGGCTTTAGAGACCTGGGCCGCCTCGATAAGTTCAGGGCTGAGATCGAGTTGAGGCAAACTGTTTGTAGACATGGATTTTGAGATCCGTTTTTGGAGATTAGATTGTGATTGATTATATCTTTCCGCAGAGATTTTTCTGCTCGGAAAGCTGCGTGAACTTATGTAAAACTGAAGCCCGCGTCAATGACAGTTCTTGCTAATTCGGCTGTAACCTCTTGTATGAGTGGCAATCTTATCCTACCTCTGCAATCATTGAGCGTTACTTAGAGAATTGGCACGACGAAAACACAACAAACGAGCGCGCGTTGCTGCTCGTTTAGGGAGGTGTGGGGACAATGGATAGATTACTGAGCGTTGAAGAAGCCCTTATTCATGTGATGGTTATGGTTTCGGCCGCCGATAGCGCTATGAGCGACGCTGAACTGCGCCAGCTTGGTGACATTGTCGGCATTCTTCCTGTTTTCAAAGACTTTGATGACGATAAACTGGTGAGCATTACGACACAGTGCGCTGAACGCCTTTCTGGCGAAAACGGCATGAAGGACACTTTGGCCCTTATTGCTGGCTCCCTGCCAACAAAGCTGCACGACACTGCCTATGCACTTGGCGTTGAAATTGCGGCGGCTGATCTGCGGGTAAGCCCAGAAGAAGTGCGCATGCTGCAACTGCTTCGCGACCACCTGAAGGTGGATAAGCTGACGATTGCTGCTATTGAACGTGGGGCACAGGCGCGTTTTCGCACTCAATAACACATGTAAACACTGCGGGTGGCTCCGCTGCCCGCAGTGCTGGACGCAATCGCCCTTTAGAGCATTTAGCGCCTTTGTTCGCACTCATCCACTTTGAGTGCATTTTTGCGTCTTCTTGGCCGCAAAACGATGTCCAGCTATCACAAAGCCAAGTAGCCCTCCCCGTCTCTCCCTAATGTACGGTCTTGACCATGTCTGGTAGGTCGAGCGAAAACGCAGGTATCTTCACTGCAAATGTCTCACCACTCAGTGTTTGCATACGATAGTTGCCTGTCATGATGCCCGAGGTGGTATTGAGCGGGCAGCCTGATGTATATTGGAAGGAGTCACCGGGTTCTATGACCGGCTCCTCGCCAACAACGCCTGATCCGTCCATTTGCTGGGAGTTTCCGTTTGCATCAATGATATGCCAATGGCGCGACATCAACTGAACGGTTTCCCTACCCAGGTTTTCTATTGATACTGTATAGGCCCAGAAAAATTGATCATCTTCTGGGGTGGATTCTTCAGCAAGGTAATACGGTTCAACAGTGATCTGTATATTTCGGGTAACGGCACGATACATAGCACAACCCATTTTCTAAGGAAAATTCCACTGCAAATACAACAGCAGTACGCATCCTATTCTTTAGAAGTCTAGCCTTTTCACCCCAATCTTCGCAAGAGTAAGGATCTTAGGAGGGTGGATTGGAATCGTTCCAAACCATTTCTCGTACCATGAAAACGCGAGAAATTGCCGAAAGTGTGCATATCGCAGCAAAAGTCCACGCAACCCATGAAAAATAAGAGGGAAATAGGCAAAAAATGATAAAAACCCCGATGGTCTCAGCACCCTCAGCAAGCCCTCCCAGATAATAGAAGGACTTCTTTCCGCGCATAGATGTCCTTAGCCCAATCTTTTGAGCCAGAGTTGAAAATGCAAGGAACACGGATCCATTAATATAGAAGCTAAAGAGTAAGGCTGCCCCGGCAAGAGCATTTTGCTGCGGAACAACGAGAGCGAAAGCCAGCGGAATTGCTCCGTAAAAGATGAAATCGAATGTGATATCGTAAAACCCGCCCAGACTTGTTGGTCCGGCAGCTCTGGCGATGGCGCCATCCAGACCATCGGCAAACCTGTTCAACAAGATAAACAGTAATGCTATATAGAACTGCCCCATTACGATGGCAGCTGCGGCCACAAGCCCGAAACCGAGCCCTACCACTGTCACAGCATTGGCTGAAATACCCTGGTCTGCAAACACAGTTCCCATCCTATTAAGGGGGGGATCTATATAGCCGCGGAGTTTTGCATCAAACATATCGTATCCTATCAGATATGCTTTTCCTCTTAGGGCTTTTTTTAGCAGGTGCCTATAAGGGCAGCGACGCAATCCACACGCGCCTGATCAACAATACTTCATCAAAACTTGACCGCGATGATCGGCAGGTTGTTTATGGAGCAGCGAAAGCTGGCTTTGCGGCACCATTAGTTTTCTCAGCTATGTTGTGCGCACCTAACGGTCCTTCCGCTGCCGGGTGAGCTCTGCGTTCAACGTTTGTTTAAGCTCCTGCAATTCACTAAGAACACGCCGTGTTTCTTCATGCACGTTGTTGCGATCTTCTGCCATATCCCTTTCATGCTCTTGTTGCATGGCAGAAACGATGATGCCGATAAACAAGTTTAGAACGGTAAAGGCGGTGCACAAAATGAAGGGAATGAAGAACAGCCAGGCGTTAGGAAAGACTTCCATAACCGGACGGACGATGCCCATACTCCAACTTTCCAGTGTCATAATCTGGAACAAAGAGTAGGCAGAAGCGCCAATGCTCCCAAACCATTCGGGAAACGCAACACTATAAAGTCGTGTCGCCATTACTGAAAACACATAGAATACGAGAGCCATCAACAATACGATTGATCCCATGCCCGGTAGAGCACGGATCAAGCCGCCAATAACACTGCGCAGTGAGGGAACTACCGAAATCAACCGCAAGATTCGCAATATTCTGAGCGACCGTAGGATTGTGGCCGGGCCGGCTGCAGGTACGAGAGCGATGCTGATGATAAAGAAATCAAAGAGGTTCCATGGGCCTTTGAAGAAGCGAGGTCCATAGGCAACGATGCGCAATGTCAGCTCAATAACGTAGATGACGAGTATCGCTTCATCAAGAAAGTGCAGAAACCACCCATAATGGGCCGCCAGCATCCGACTGGTATCCAGCCCAAGCACAATCGCGTTTAAAACGATAATTGATACTATTGTGTATTCCCACTCGCGACTTTCAATAAGAGATCGTAACTTCGCCCGCATTTCTATGCTTGACCTTCCATTACGTAGCTGGGCCACCCTAACCGGTTATCCTTTGACTTTTCAAAATGGTCCCAAACGAGAATGGGATGTAGAAATGAAGAAATTACCCTGCACTGGCAGCAGCATCACAAACACATCGCACCCAAGTTTAACTTTTAGTTTCCATCGGTTTGACTGCTATGCGAAAGCCTATAATAAAATTAAATGAGATCTGAGCCAAGCAATTGTCTGCCCAAGGAAGAGCTCGTACGTCATAAGGGAACGCGCTGAATTCAGTGGGTCATGCCCCTTTACTTCGTTCACTGTCTATTTTGAGTTTCCCTTGCATATTGGCGATGCCAACGTGTCTGCCTGTTTGTGCGCGTGGGCCATGAACTTGGGTGCCAGCTTCTAGGCAGATCTGATATGTAAAAAAGATAGGGTGCGTCTGGATGGTGCGGACAACTAAAGAGGACATCACGCGCTTCGTTATTGCACAGGACCCCGTTTACCTGGAGGTCGTTCAGGAGTTAATGAGCGGGCGAAAGGCCTCCCACTGGATCTGGTTCATTTTCCCTCAGCTTCGCCAGCTTGGTCGTTCATCAACTGCGCACTTCTTTGGCATTGAAGATCTGGAAGAAGCGAAACGCTACCTTTCCTATCCGCTACTCGCCTCTCGTTTGCGTGGATGTTGCAAACTCCTACTTAAACATACGGACCTCTCCGCATTGCAGATCCTGGGAGAGGTTGACAGTATTAAGGTGCGTAGCAGTGCGACCCTCTTTGGTAACGCCGGTGATGATCCAGAAGTGTTTCATCAAGTACTCGATCAGTTTTACGAGGGGCGCCCGTGCAAGCTGACGATTGAAGCGCTTAAAAGGCACAGCACAGGATAGATCCCTCCTGATGTTAGGCTTCGCTTTGCGCGGTAACTTTTGCACGGTGACGAACAATTCCATGCTCGGTTTTGCGCCAATGGTGGGGTTTGATAAAGAATTCAATGAGCGCTTGATAGGAGGCAATGCAGCCGAGCACCCAGTAAACTGGGATGCTTGCAATCTCCCATATGCGCGGACGGAACCCTCTTTTGGCACTGCCCTGCAAGACAGTAACAACCGTGCCGCCAAGGCCAAAGAGAAAACAAAAACCTGCGTATATGCTGAAAGCATCAAGCGTCTGTCCTCCCGTGAGGTAGAGATCTAACAGCACATTTCCAAGCATCACAACTGTCAGTGGCGCTGCCCATAAGCACAACATGCCTCCCAGGAATGTCAGCAATAAAAATGAAAAGTTCTTTAATCCCAATTGTTTATATGTCGTGGCGGGGCTGCGCAAATGAACGGCCAGAGTTTGTATCCACCCTTTATGCCAGCGAGTACGCTGGTGTAACCATGCTTTGAGCGTTAAAGGCGCTTCTTCGTAGGTTGAGCTGTTCAGGGTACGGGTCTTAAAGCCTTGGCGGGCAAAGCGGACTGCCAAGTCAGCATCTTCGGTCACGTTGAAGGGGTCCCAACCTCCCACTTTTCTAAGAGCGCTCACGCGGAAGTGGTTCGACGTGCCTCCAAGAGGTAGCAACAGGTTCTTTCGAGATAGAAACGGTAAAAATACGTCAAAAAGTGCTGCATATTCGAACGCAAACTGACGAACGAGCCAGCCTTGGCTTGCATGATCTATAGACAACGATGCCTGCAAGCAGGCCACTTCATGGCCTTCAAACGCAAATTGGCAAATTGCCTTCTTGAGTTGTTGAGGTTCAGGGCGATCCTCAGCATCAAATACAGTTAGGAACTCACCTCGTGTCACGGCTAAACCAGCTGATAGCGCACGCGGCTTGGTCTGTGGCTTACCAGGTGGGAGGATCATGATCTGCATAGATTTTTTGAGGAGCTTGCGAAGACTTTTCTGGGTCACCGTATCATCCTGTTCAACCAGGAAGATAATCGTGAGGGCTTCTTTGGGGTAATCCAAGGCGTCCAGTGCCTCGACCAATTGGCTGCAGACAGCCGACTCTTTGTAGAGCGGGACAAGAACCGTGTAGTGAGGCCAGGTTTCCAGTTTCGGGATCGCGAGCTTCTCGCGGTCTGAATAAGTAAAGAAAGAGGCTAGCCGAAGCAGTCCAATTGCTCCGAGAGACAACGTGAGCAAAGCAATCAACGCCCAAAAGAAGATATCAAACGCAAAACCAGCAGCCCCCAGCAAAACCAGAGGGGAGACCGTCAGGAGTTTTCGCTGCGAAGGGACAAAACGATGGACTGCCGACATGGAGACGTTATCTTGAACCAATGCATTTGCACTTGCGGTTGTGACAGCAAGAGCCTTTTGGTAGTGCGGTGTCACCACTACAATCTTAGCCGTCGCCTCATCAACATAATCAAGAACTCTCTCAAAAGCTTCCAACTGATGGCCAAGGGGAGCTGCAGCAAAAACGACTTTTTGATTAAGGTCTAAGGCTGGAACAAATACAATTCCTTCAGTCTCAAAGGGCTTTAGTTTGTCTGCAATGGGAGCAATAGCGGACAAGCTGCCATCTGGCGCATAACGCACGTTCATTCTGCCAGAAATGCCCCAATAAAATATTGCAGCATCCAAGAAACCACTCTTGATTAGGTAGTTACTCAGGCATTTATCAGCAGCTGAACTTCTGGTTCTGGCAAACTCAATCAGTGCGTCAGAACAGTTACATTGCTGCAGGACCTCACGCTCCAATCTATGTCGTTGGCGGATAAACTCAGGGAGTGCCTTGTCATCTCCTTTGGAATTGAGTGGGCGTACGACATCTGGCTTACTTGCAGACGTGCTACGCGGGGAAGCTAACTGTTCATGAGTAGGCTGCTCAAGGGGGGTAATTGCAGTCATTCGGCTACGGAGCGCTTGACCAGCCTCAACAGAACGCAAATTTTCCACGCACCCAATCGACAAAGCCAGCGAGCGCAACGTATTTGCTTGCCGGATTGAGAACGGCAGTTCGTTGCTCACCGCTCCGTCGGCCCTGCCTTCACCTTCCCCGGTTAATCTGGGAGGTGTGTTTCCAGTTACAGGTCTTTCACTCTCGCAGACATTCACTTAGTATCTCCTTGAGATTTTTTCGCTAGGCTGATGCTCTGTTGCAAACTGGATTGGATAGCATTTGCGGTTCCCTGTATTCTTCATATTGCTGTTTTTAATTAGTGCCCAGCCGGGGATTATCGCGGCTTCAAATGCCATGGCCCAAGATCGCTCTGGTTCAGATAAATGGGTTATTTCCCAGAGCTCTCCTTTGCCGGGAACTGGGAAAGTTGGGGCAGAAAATGGGGCGAGTGAGGGCACTGCACGCTCAAATGTCTCCATTCCAATGTTTTCTGGAGGGCAGTCAGGCCTTGCGACAACTGGCAAGGCGCCGGAACGGATCCGGTTCGTTGCTGCTGACGATTTTCCTCCCTTCATTTTTCGCGATAGCGAGGAACGACTAATGGGGTACAACGTGGATCTGGCTAGAGAAATCTGCGAGAGCCTTAAAGCGGCCTGTAGCCTCAAGATACTCCCTTTTGGTCATTTAACGAACGCCGTCATCAACGGCGAAGCGGATGCAGCCATCGCTGGCCTGAGTATGACGCCTGACAGTCTGCAAAAGCTGTCTTTCTCACAGATCTATATGCGGTTCCCGGGCCGTTTCGTTGTAAAAAAGGAAAGCACACTAGAGCCCTTGCCGGAGAACCTTGGCGCAAAGCGTATTGCAGTTGTGAAAGGTTCCCGCCATGAAGCGTTTTTGGAGCGCTTTTTCTCCGAGGCAATCCCAGTGCCGTTTGAAAATGAAGCACTTATGCGCAACGCTCTTATGGAATCGCAGGTGGATGCGCTCTTCAGTGATGGCATGAAACTGTCGTTCTGGCTTGATACACGCGCCGCCGACCAATGTTGTAAGTTTGCCGGAGGCCCGTGGCTCGATCCAAATTACTTTAGCGGTGGCCTGACGATTGCAGCTAAGGCAGGCAACGCCAAGGTTCTAAACGCAATCAATCTTGGTCTGTCTCGCCTTCAATCCAATGGGCGTCTTGGAGAGCTGTACCTTAGATATTTCCCGCGTGGCTTCTTCTAAAGTGCTCTTTGGGTATGTGTAACCATCTGAACCACTTAAAGAGTTCACTAGGCTCTGCTTTCATGGAGATCACAGCACCGTCTTTATTTGAGGTGAGACTTATGAGTCGTCTGTTTTGGGCGTCCCATCCTTGTTCACCCGGCTGGACACCCAGCCCTGCAGGTGGGCGAGTGCTTTGAATGGCAACAGCAACGACCAGCCCAGTTGACGCGGTTCTTTACCTTGAAACTCATGTAGCCCAAAAGTGATCTTCTCTTGTCCACCTTTAGGGTCCTGCACGTAAGTGGCGAACATTCTATCCCACCATGGGAAGTTGAAGCCGTAATTGCTATCTGTCTCAGATGGACGGGTAGAATGGTGAATCCGGTGCATATCTGGTGTCACAATCATCCATCTGAGAAAACGATCGGCTTTCTCGGGAAGTTTGATATTTGCGTGATTAAACATCGCCGCAGCATTCAGAACCACCTCAAAAATCACCACGGATAAAACAGGTGCGCCTAAAAAGGCTACAACACCAACCTTCCATAACATTGACAGGGCAATTTCCATCGGATGGAAGCGCAGTGCTGTGGTCACATCAAATCTTGGATCTGTGTGGTGAACTTTGTGCATATGCCAAAGAAAGGGAATTTTATGGCTGGCAACATGCATCGCCCAGACTGCTAAGTCTAAGATAAAGAACGAAAATACCCCCGCAATAACTGTATTGATGCCAAGCCAGTAGCTCAGGCCAAAGCCTTCCGTTTGCGCCCAATAGGCCGTAGAGACTGCTGCAAACGGCAATGCGAACCGAAGCATCAATGTGTTGAGCGCTGATAAGATCAGATTTGTTGACCACCGCTGAGTTCGCTCCTGACTTTCAGAACGGCGGGGTATGAAAATCTCCAGCAGTGCAAACACTAGGAACGCGCCCGCAAATATTCCAAGGCGAATTGCGCCGTCTTCCATGATTTGTTCCAATTCCAGTCCGTACCACTTCGTCCGCTATATTAGCTAATGTTAATATGGTAGATATCGAAGGCGGGGACAAGTAAATTTCCTGTCACTTTTCTTGTAAAAGAGGCGTTAAAATGCCTGCATGACAGAGATTTTATGGAACCGCCCTGAGGGGGACTGTGTAGGAACCCTTGTTTTGGCCCATGGTGCTGGTGCGCCGATGGATGCCAATTTCATGAACCGATTTGCTGAAGCTGCTGTGCAAAACGGCGTTGCTGTGGCTCGTTTTGAATTCGGATATATGGCCAAACGCCGGGAGACCGGTAAGAAAGCTCCTCCCCCGCGTGCGGACAAGCTCATTGGTGAGTTTCAAAGCGTGGTTCAGGATATTCTTGAGCAGACGCAAGGGCCTGTGCTGATTGGTGGCAAGTCGATGGGCGGACGTGTAGCCGCTATGCTTTCAGGCTCTGAGAGTTTGCCTGCACGGGTTGCTGGCGTTGTTTGCCTTGGTTACCCGTTTCACACATCTGCCAAGAAAGAGCTTGCAGATTGGCGCTTAGAGCCGCTGCAGAACTCAAAACGTCCGATCCTTATCACTCAAGGAGATCGCGATCAGATGGGCAACCAGGCGGAGGTGGAAACAGTCGAACTGCCTGAGTATGTTCGCCTTTACTGGCTTGAAGATGGCAATCACGACCTGGCGCCGCGAGGTGCTTCGCCTGCCACTTGGAAGGGCAACATCGAGCACTCAGCAAAAGAAACAGCTGAGTTCTTTAAGAGTTTGGCGAGCTAAGTCTTTCAATGCCCTGCACTTTTGTGTGGGGCATTTTCTTATACCCGATACGAGTTTGAGGAATTTGTAGTGTCTATAGACTGGAATGAACGACAAGAGCCGTCCAGCGCTTCAACGGGAGATCCGCGTAGCACTGCGGAAGTTGATTTTAGTCGTATTGTTCATTCTCATGCGTTCAGACGTTTGCAGGGAAAAACACAAATCCTCAATCTGGGGGACAGTGACTTTTACCGAACCCGATTGACGCATACTTTGGAAGTAGCTCAAATTGCGTCCGGCCTTGTCCTCAGCTTACGGCACAACCATGCAAATCACATAGCAAACAAGTACTTACCTTGCCAAACACAGGTTCAGACAATTTCGTATTGTCATGATTTAGGACATCCGCCTTTTGGGCATGGTGGAGAGGTGGCGTTGAACTACTGCATGAGAAATCATGGTGGTTTTGAGGGCAATGGACAGACCCTACGGCTGATCTCTAGATTAGAGAAAATGTCTAAAAATCATGGGCTTAACTTCACACGACGGACCCTGCTCGGCACCTTGAAGTATCCTGCACCGTTTTCCAAAACAAACAATGGAAACCAACCGGTTTTGAACGCGGTACCAACGGCGTTGCAGCTGATTGACCGTGAGAGCGCGAAGCCGCCCAAGTGTTATCTGGATAGCGAGAGTGACATTGTTGAATGGGTTCTTTCTCCGTTAAGTGCCTCTGATCGCAATGAGTTTACCCGTGTTACTGCCAAGGAAGGGAAATCAGGGAAGACCTCTTACAAGTCATTTGATTGCTCCATTATGGATTTAGCGGATGATATTGCGTATGGGGTTCATGATTTTGAAGATGCTATCGCATTGAATATGGTGAATGAACAGCAGTTCCGTGCTTTTGTAAAACCGGAACAATTTCAATCGTTTATCGACAGCTTAAACCAACAGCATCCGGGTAAGCAGAACTCAAATGGGTTTGACGGGATTGTTGAGCACCTTTTCACTGGTGAGGCGAACATGCGTAAGATGCGTATCAGCCAGTTGGTTCATCACTTCATCTCCAGCGTTTATATTGCTGAGAATGGAGGGTTAAGTGAACCGCAGCTACGGTATAAAGCCGCCTTGCCTTCACATGTCATGCCCTTATTGAATTGCTTGAAAAGCTTTGTTTTTGAACGTGTTATCAAATCACCGGGCGTTCAGCAGCTTGAGTTTAAAGGACAAAAGATGGTGGTGAGTGTCTTTGAAGTACTGCAAAGCGAACCGCAGAGTTTCCTGCCTGAAGCAACCTATAAAACTTACATGGATGCTGGCGAAGACATGCGGGTGATCTGTGATCATATTGCAGGAATGACCGATAATTACCTGATGAAAACCTACGATAGGCTCTTTAGCCCACGTATGGGGTCTATCTTTGATCGTATCTAAACTGAATTTCTTTTGTTTGAGAGAGACTTAACAAAAAACGCTACCGGAGTTGAGGCCGGCAGCGTTTTTTTGTGCGTTCTTTTGAAAGGAATGCGGTTTTCTTGCGTGTTTCTGCGCGGATCAGTCCTTGAACACTTCGTTGGCGTTCAGCTCGTAATCTTTGGAGCAGAAGTCGCACTTGATGTGGACCAGACCTTCCGCTTTCATCTCTGTTTTGTCCGCTTCAGAGAAGTTCTGCATCATGGTGGAGATCTTCTCTTGGGAGCAGCTACACTTGTCTGCCATTGGCTGTGCTGTGTATACGGACGCGCCACGTTCGTGGAACAAACGATAAAGCAAGCCTTCAACGCTCAAGTTCGGGTCGATGAGCTCATCGTCCTTGACGGTCTCAACAAGAGAACGCGCTTCCACCCAAGCATCATCTTCGCTCAGCGGATGAGCTTCATGGCCTTCTGGCGCATCACCTGGGTGAATATCAGCCTGCTTGATGCGATCTTCAGATTGCGGCAGGAACTGCACCATGATGCCACCAGCAAGCCATGAGTGATCCGCTCCACCCTCGTCTGCTTTGGTCAGCATTTCTGCAACGCCCAAACGAACGAGTGTTGGGATCTGCTCGGACTTTTGGAAGTACTCGTGCGCAGCTTCTTCAAGGGTTGTTCCATCCAGAACAACAATGCCCTGATAGCGGCTGGTATGAACACCTTGATCGATGGTGAAAGCAAGGTGGCCTTTACCAAGCAGGTCATCTGGCTTGAAGCCTTCTTTTGCGGAGACTTCAGCAACTTTTTCTGTGTTGAACTGCGCCATAGCGCGCAGGCCGTCTGGTGCGTTGAAATCAACAACCAGCATGGAGACGGCACCATCAGACTGAGCCTGAAGGGTTAAACGCCCTTCAAACTTCAGAGTGCTGCCAAGCATTGCTGTCAGGACAATTGCCTCTGACAGCAGCTTGTTGACAGGCGCAGGGTACTGATGACGCGCCAGCATACTGTTCAGAACCGGTCCCATGTTGATGACACGGCCGCGTACGTCCAAAGCTTCAACAGCAAAAGGAACAACAGCGTCCACGCCAGCAGAGACCGGCTGAGCAGGTGTATTTGTCATTTTATTTTTTATCCTTCAGGCAAAGCACCCATGCACCACGCCATAATGCCTTTTTGGGCGTGGAGCCGGTTTTCTGCCTCGTCGAATACCACAGAATGTGGGCCGTCGATCACCTCATTTGTCACTTCTTCCCCACGATGTGCAGGCAGGCAGTGCATAAACAAAGATGAATCGTTGGCTTCACTCATCAGGCGCTCATTGACCTGATAAGGGGCCAACAGGTTATGACGAGTTTGCGCTTCATCATCTCCCATGGACACCCAGCAATCGGTGATAACACAATCACTGTTTTTAACAGCAGCAAACGGGTCGTCTGTTACTGAAAGTTCAGCACCGGATGTATAGGCCTTTTCGATCCAATCAAGGGGTACTGTCAGTTCATTTGGTGCGGCGACGTTAATTTTAAAGTCAAATTTTGCTGCCGCTTCGATCCAAGAATAAAGAACGTTGTTGCTATCGCCCACCCAGGAAACGGTTTTACCCTTAATGCTTCCGCGGTGTTCTTCGAATGTCAAAATGTCAGCCATGATCTGACAGGGATGCGAGACCTTAGTTAAGCCATTGATAACCGGGACACTTGCGTATTCGGCCAGCTCGTTGACTGCATCATGGTCAAGCATACGGATCATGATCATATCAACAAAACGCGACAACACCCGAGCGGTATCAGGAATAGACTCTCCGCGTCCCAGCTGCATCTCCGCGCCGGTCAACATCAAGGTTTCCCCGCCAAGCTCACGCATACCAACATCAAAAGAAATGCGAGTTCTAGTGGACGGTTGTTCAAAGACCATCGCAAGGACTTTGCCTGCCAGAGGTCCTTGTCCGCGATGCACGCCGTTTCTAGTTGCCTTAATCTGCTTTGACGCCTCCATGATTTTGCGGAGGTCCTCAGTGGAATATTTGCTGATATCGAGAAAATGCTGTGGTTTTGTCATTGTGGTCATTTTGCAGTCTCTACATTTTTCAGCTCGTTTTCCATATCCGCAGCAGCGGCTTCAATTTTTTCTACGAGCACATCAATTTCTTCAGCAGTAATGGTCATTGGCGGCATAATACGCAGTATGTTGTCGCCTGCGCCGACTGGCAGCAGGCCGTTGTTGCGCATATGAACCAGAACCTGCGTGTTTGGCACTTTACATTTTAGCCCGAGTAGCAATCCTTCACCGCGGACCAGCTCAAACACGTCGCTGTGCTGATCAACAGCGCAGGCCAGCTTCTGCTTCAGTTGCAAGCCTTTTTTCTGAACTGCTTCCAAAAAGCCTGGCTCTAAAACAGTTTCCAGAACTGCATTACCAACTGCCATCGCCAGTGGGTTGCCACCGAAAGTGGTGCCGTGAACGCCCGGAACCATGCCGCTTGCCGCTTCATTGGTTGCCAGGAATGCACCCATTGGGAAACCGCCGCCGATGCCCTTGGCAATAGCCATGAGGTCCGGCGTTACACCTGGCCATTCATGCGCAAAGAGCTTGCCGGTTCTGCCAACACCTGTCTGGATCTCGTCATAGATCAGCAACAGACCATTTTCATCACAAACGTCACGCAGGCCTTTCAAGAAGGCAGGGTCCATGCTGCGGATACCACCTTCGCCCTGAATTGGCTCCAGCATGATGGCTGCAGTTTCAGGTCCAACAATCTTTTTGACGGCATCCAGATCACCAGCCGGCACCTGATCGAAACCTTCTGGCGCAGGACCAAAGCCTTCAAGGTACTTTTGCTGACCACCAGCGGCCAGTGCTGCCATGGTTCTGCCGTGGAACGCATTTTCAAAGGTGATGATGCGGTTCTTTTCCGGGTTGCCCTTGGCAAAGTGGTAGCGCCGTGCTGCCTTCATGGCCCCTTCAGTTGCTTCTGTACCGGAGTTGGTAAAGAACACAACATCAGCAAAGGTGTTGTCGGTCAGTAACTTTGCGAGCTTCTCGCCCTCCGGGATCGTATAAAGGTTCGTGACGTGCCACAGTTTTTCCGCTTGTGATTTAAGTGCCTCAACAAGCTTTGGGTGGGCATGTCCCAGACCGGAAACCGCAATACCGGAAGCACAATCCATATATCGTCGACCATCAGCCGCAATAAGCCAGACACCTTCCCCACGCTCGAACGCAAGTTCCGAACGTGCATAAGTCTGCATTAGCGACGAAGTCGTCATTTTATACTCCTCATGGATTGAGCTTTCAGATGCTCAAAAATTTCCAGTTAGTTGGTCAAAAAACAAAAAAACGCCATATGGCGTTTAGGTTGTGAACGAAGCGACATATAAACCGCGTTCCGCGCGGCCTGTCAATAACACCTATTGAACAGCAATGGCTTATAGCTGTTAAGGAAATTGCGGTTAGCGGTCAGCTTACCTTGCTGGTGCCACGCATAAAGCCAGGACCACAAGACAGTTGTATTGTGGCATCTTTATTTGTTGGAGTGGAGGACTAATGCGATTTTCTTTGTCCTGTTTTTTTCGCAGGTCTCTTAAGGTTTCTTCAATACAGCTATAACGTGTATGCATTGCGCATTAAATCTGGAGCCAACAGTTTTGGCGCTCGGCAATTTGCAGTTCACTAATGTCTTTTACTAGTTGTTTTTCGGTGGTAAATATATGTATTAAATATCAATGGGCTAACGCTATCAGTTCTTACTTTGTGTTGGAAAGAATGCCTTGGAACTTGGTTGAACAAACAGCTCCTATTCTTTAGGTTGATAATCTTCTCCCACCACAAGAAGGCTGTTATAGGTAAGTAGTAGCACGGCAATTCTGGGGAAAACAAGAGTATTCCCCACCTCAATTCTTTGAGGTTATTGCTCGCCTTAGCGCCCATATAGTACTGTGCGATGAGAGTTATACACTATCTCGTAGTTACTGAACGCTGCAAGCACACAAGCTCAGGTTAGCGGCATACTCGGATCCGTCCGAGCTGAGCGACTGCTGTTTTGCGCGCTACTGAAGGAAGACGGGGGGCCTTTAATGAGCTGGACAGCAGAACGTGTAGAGTTACTAACCAAGCTTTGGGCAGATGGGTTGAGCGCAAGCCAAATAGCGGGAGAGCTTGGCAATGTGACCCGAAATGCCGTGATTGGTAAGGTCCATCGCCTCGGACTTTCAGGGCGTGCGAAGTCGGGAGGCAGCGCAACCAAAACGAGAAAGGCAGCGACCCCTGCGGCAAGGCCGGTAGCTCCAAGCAAACCTACAGTGACCGAAGCGGTCGCAGCGACAACTCCCTCCCCTACCCCTCGACATATTCAGCCAACCGTAGCAGGCGCAACCGCTCTTAAAGTTGAACCGATTGAAGCGATTGAGACCGAAATTGCTCCTGTACCGGTCGCGGATATTTTCATCCCACTTAACGAGCGCGCTTCTATTTTGACTTTGAATGAACGCACCTGTAAGTGGCCTATTGGGGATCCGGGCGCTGAAAACTTCTACTTCTGTGGTCGTCAGTCAGATGGTGGTACACCTTACTGCGCTCATCACCGCAGCATTGCCTATCAACCAGTCAGCGACCGTCGAAGCCGACGGGCCAGTTAAACTGGATGGCAGATAAGATTGAGAGGCCGGGTCATTTACCCGGCTTTTTTGTTGGTTCCCCGCCCTTATTCATCCAGACCCGAAAACTGTGTGTGAGTAATAATCACCACGTAGCTGCGGGACAAACAGTTAGCCAATAGCAAACTGGTCATTGAACGCATAACCTGCCCCGCGCACAGTGCGGATCGGGTCTTTCATACGGCCTTTGTTGATGGCTTTGCGCAAACGGCCCACATGCACATCAACCGTGCGCTCATCCACGTACACATCATGTCCCCAAACTCTATCCAGCAACTGTTCGCGGGAATACACACGGCCCGGTGCGCTCATGAGGAACTCCAGCAAGCGAAACTCTGTCGGGCCAAGGTGGATCTCCCGACCTGTTCTGTGGACCCGGTGGGTTTCTCTGTCGAGCTCGATGTCTCCTGATTTTAAAAGTGTGGAGATCACCTCTGGTTTCGCACGGCGTAAAATGGCACGCACACGGGCCATAAGCTCAGGAATGGAGAAGGGCTTGACCACATAGTCATCAGCACCTGTGGCAAGACCTCTGATGCGCTCAGACTCTTCACCGCGTGCGGTCAGCATGATGATGGGCATACGTTCGGTTTCAGTGCGCGCCCGCAAACGGCGACACAGCTCAATGCCGGAAAGGCCCGGAAGCATCCAGTCCAGCAACAAAAGGTCTGGCTGACTTTCCTGAAGGCGTATCTCAGCCTCATCGCCTCTTGCACACACCTCAACGCTGTAGCCTTCTGCTTCAAGGTTGTATCTCAGCAACAGGCTTAAGGGCTCTTCGTCTTCTACAATCAGTATTTCAGGCATACCCAAGGGCTCTCTTTGGACCTTTGTTCGTCAAGCAGTTTACCGTCACCATTGTGCATGTAAACCACTTTAACCTTTTGTAGTTACGCGTCATCTCACCTGAGAGGCGGTCTCACAGGACGATCCTACGCTCTATACACTCGTGCTGTCTGCCAGTTCATCGGTCTTGGGACGCTCTGCTGGCAGCTGGTTTCCAGAAAACATGTAGTAGATGTTTTCTGCAATGTTGGTTGCATGGTCTCCGATGCGTTCAATGTTCTTTGCACAAAAGAGTAAATGCGCGCACATGGTGATCGAGCGTGGATCTTCCATCATGTATGTCAGCAGTTGGCGGAACAAAGAGGTGTAAAGCGCATCAACTTCGTCATCGCGCATGTGCACGCGCCGGACAACCTCCAGATCACCGGTGGTGTAACTGTCCAGAACCGCCTTGAGTTGCTCAAGTGCTAGGTCGGACATATGCTCCACACCAACAGCCAGTTGTTTGTTGGAAAAGTCGGTCTCGATCGCAAGGGTCCGCTTGCCAATATTCTTTGCCATATCTCCAACACGTTCAAGGTCATTAGAGATGCGCATGGCAGCGATGATGTCGCGCAGGTCGCTCGCCATGGGCTGGCGACGTGCAATCACGGAAATGCAAAGCTCCTCCAGCTCGGCCTGCATGGTGTCCAGGCGCTGATCGGCAGCAATGGTGCGGGCAGCCAGCTCCCGGTCTTGCCGCAGCAAGGCGCTGACAGCATCATGGACAAGCGTTTCTGCAAGACCGCCCATTTCGACGACACGTCCGGCCAGTTCTTTCAGCTCTTCATTAAAGGAAGAGACAATATGATCTTTCATCGGATGGGCTCCCTAGACACCATATTTTTCTCGTTTTAGCCGAAACGGCCAGTGATGTAGTCTTGCGTACGCTGGTCTTTCGGGTTCGTGAAGATATCGTTGGTCAACCCCTCCTCCACCAGTTTGCCAAGGTGGAAGAACGCGGTGCGTTGCGACACACGGGCTGCCTGCTGCATGGAGTGTGTTACGATTACGATTGTATAGTTTTGGCGCAGTTCATCGATCAACTCCTCCACTTTTGCCGTCGCGATCGGGTCCAGTGCAGAACATGGCTCATCCATGAGGATCACTTCTGGAGAGACCGCAATGGCACGGGCGATACACAAACGTTGCTGCTGCCCCCCCGAAAGGCCGGTTCCCGGCTCGTCCAGGCGGTCTTTGACCTCCTCAAACAAACCAGCGCGCTGAAGGGCGCGGGCAACGATTTCTTCCAGCTCTGCCTTGTTTTGTGCAAGGCCGTGGATGCGGGCGCCATAGGCCACGTTTTCAAAGATCGACTTGGGAAACGGGTTTGGTTTCTGGAACACCATGCCAACACGTGCACGTAGCTCCACCACATCGATGCGCGGGTCGTAAATATCATCGTTGTCGAGCAGGATATCCCCCTCAACGCGGCAGATATCAATGGTATCGTTCATACGGTTCAAGCAGCGCAGAAAGGTGGACTTACCGCAACCGGAGGGGCCAATCAAAGCTGTGACCTGGTTTTTGCGGATGTCCAGATCCACACCGTGCAAGGCCTGTTTGTCAGCGTAAAACACTTTCACGTCACGGCCACGCATTTTAAGCGTTTCACCTTCTGCTGAGACAGCTGCTGGGGGGCGCAGGCTTACATTCATTTCACGATCGGTGTCTGTGGTCATTTCTAATGCCATCATTTTTCCTTTCAAATCACCAGCGGCGCTCAAAGCGTTTACGCAGAACAAGGGCGATTGCATTCATAGAGATCAGAAAGCCAAGCAGAACCATGATGGCAGCTGACGTTTTTTGCTGGAATGCTGGCTCTGGGAAATCAGCCCACATGAAGATCTGCACGGGCAACACCGTTGACGGATCAACAGGGCTTGCCGGAATGTCCACGATGAACGCCACCATACCAATCATGAGAAGCGGTGCGGTTTCACCAAGTGCTTGTGCCATGCCGATGATCGTGCCCGTCAAAATGCCCGGCATTGCCAGTGGCAGCACGTGATGGAACACGGCCTGCAAACGCGAGGCTCCCACTCCAAGTGCGGCCTCACGAATAGATGGCGGGACCGCCTGAAGCGCGGCGCGAGAGGCGATGATGATGGTTGGCAAGGTCATAAGCGCCAGTACCATTCCGCCCACAACCGGGGCAGACCTTGGCAAGCCAAAAACGTTGAGGAACACAGCTAGACCAAGCAGACCGAACACAATGGACGGGACCGCTGCAAGGTTATTGATGTTCACCTCAATCAGCTGCGTCCAGCGGTTCTTGGGTGCGAACTCTTCCAGATAAATTGCAGCAGAGACGCCGATTGGAAATGACAGGGACAATGTTACCAGCATGGTCCAGAAGGAGCCGACTGCGGCGCCCCAAATTCCTGCCATCTCTGGTTCACGGCTTGCACCAGCGTTGAAAAAGATCGAGTTCCACTCATTTTCTACCGCTCCCTTGGAGATAAGGTAGTCGGTGTATGCGATCTCTTTGTCTGAGAACTTGCGGAAAGATTGCGGTGTTTCGAGCTCTTCAATATGCCATTTGCCAGCTGGAATGGCCGTTTGTGAGGACAACGGGATAAAAGGCGTCCCGGTTACGCTCGTGGGCGTCACCTTTTCAACTTTAACTGTGCCGCCATTTGCCTGCACGAAGAAGCTCGGCATCTTATCATTGAGCGTTCCGCCCTTGCCGATGTTGCTCAGGTGGTCTTCCAATGTCTTTAGCTGAGTTTTTTGAGCTTCAAGTACACTGATAATTTTTGCCAGAGCCGCTTTATTGCCTTCAATTTCCGCAGTCAGGCGCTGTGCAACAAGTGGGTCTTTTTCACTTTCCAACCGATCAGCCAGGCTGTCATTTTTTGCATTAACGCTTACCTGTGACCGTCCGCGGGCTTCAATCTTGCCCGCAAGTAACTCTATCTCGCGCTCATAATAGACTTTGAGAGATGCCAGAATCTCCTTAAACTCGGGCTTTCCTGAGGTGATCGTTACCAGCCCGTTTGTTTGTGAAAATGTTGCTGCACCTGATGTTGGGATTCTGGTCTTATCCGTGATCAGGCCTTTGACATAAAGATCAGCAAAGTCGGAGAGCGGGATGGCGACAGGTTTGGTTGCTCCTAAGATAGACGGGTCAGCAACCACCTGTTTTTGAAGCAGGATATTAGCGCCTGATGACACAAGACCGTACAGCACACGGCGATTTTTGCGGTCAGAAGCGAACGGAAGTTCGGACTTCAAACCGTCGCGGATGATCTTGTTATAGCTTGCACCTGCCGGATTGGCTGGGTCAACAGACTGAGCTCCAAGATTGAGCGGTACACTTACATAGTTATAGGTGAACGCAGGAAGGCCCGAACCTACGACTGTGATAAGGAGCAGCACCAGAAAGCTGATCGCCATTGCAATTGCGCCAATGCCATAGGCTTTGAAACGACGCTCTGTACTGTAGCGTTTTTTCAAGCGCTTGCGGGCTTCGTCTGTCGTATGGACGCCAGACGGTACGCCCTTGACACTTCCACCTACAGTAAGACCGGAGGTGGACTGAGCGATATCAGTCATACTGTTCCCTATATTTCTTCACAACGCGTAGAGCGAAGATGTTCAGAGCAAGTGTGATGCAGAAAAGGAGAAGGCCAAGAGCGAACGCAGCAAGTGTTTTTGCGCTGTCAAATTCTTGGTCACCAACAAGCAGCGTTACGATCTGCACTGTTACGGTTGTGACAGCTTCCAGCGGGTTCACTGTCATTTTGGCTGCAAGGCCAGCTGCCATCACCACGATCATCGTCTCACCAATGGCGCGGGAGATGGCGAGGATCAAAGCTGAGACAATGCCCGGCAGAGCTGCTGGCAAGACAACATGGCGGATTGTTTCCGACTTGGTTGCGCCCAGACCGGCCGACCCATCTCGCAGTGATTGTGGCACTGCATTGATTACGTCATCGGACAAGGAGGACACGAACGGGATAATCATGATGCCCATCACCAAGCCAGCTGCCAATGCAGATTCTGAGCTGACTGAAAGACCGATGCTTTCGCCCCATCCACGAATGAACGGTGCAACTGTAAGGGCGGCGAAGAACCCGTAGACCACGGTTGGGATGCCAGCGAGAATTTCAAGAACGGGCTTTACAATCGCTCTCACCGGTCCGCTTGCATAATCTGAAAGGTAGATTGCCGAAAGCAGACCGATTGGGGCTGCAACGATAATTGCGATTGTGGTGATCAACATGGTGCCAACCAGAAGCGGAATAGCGCCAAAAATCTTGGTATTGGTTTCACCCAGCTCAGCGCCAGCACCTTCAAAGGCGCTCTGCGGGCTCCAGTGCAGACCGAACACAAAATCCAATACAGGAATTTTGCGGAAGAACATAAGGCTCTCAAAGAGCAACGACAAAACGATGCCGATTGTGGTGAAGATCGCAACAGCGGAACATAGGATCAGCAATCCCATGACGGTGCGTTCAACAAAGTGGCGGGCGCGCATTGTTGGGCGAATAGAGCGGTATCCGTAGCGCAAACCACCTGCAACAAGCATAACGATCAGTGCCGTTTTAAGGTAAAGTGAGGTCGCCGCGAGCGAACTGAAAAGCACTGCTGCCTGCTCTTTACCTGCATCTGCAAAGGCGACAATGCCACCAAATGCGATTGCCCTGGCGTCGCGCAGGAATGCCTGAAGCTCTGGTTTTGATAGGCCTTCGACAACCTCGGCATTGGCTGAGATCACCATTGTATCTAGCAGACGAGGCTCAACGATTGCCCACGCAACCAAGAGCACAAATGCCGGAAGTGTTGCCAAAATAGCCAGATACCCACCGTGATAACCGGGGCGGGAGTGAAGGGCTACAAGCTCTTTTACAGCCACCTGCTGAGCGCGATGGCGGCCATAGAAGCTGGCAGCAACAAACACCAAAAGAAGAAGGGCAGCGTAAGTCCAAAACATTTGTTTGTTTCGCCTTATTGGGCGTTAGCCGTGTGAGAGTTTCGTATCTTTTGATTGAAGCCAATCAAACATCGCACCCACGAGAACTTTTAGGAGGTTCAAAAACGGTCAGCCTGGCAGCTGACCGTCTTCGTGTTTTTTGTGCTTAGAATACAAGCGGGGTCAGAGCAGATGCAGATTTTGCGATTGAATCGCGATCTGCGACTGGCAGCGGGATGAGCCCTTTGTCAGCCAGGTAACCTTCATCACCCCAAGTGTCTTCATTGGTGAATTCAGCGAGGTATTCTGCGATGCCCGGGATCACGCCAACGTGCTCTTTCTTGATGTAGAAATACAGGCTGCGTGACACAGGGTAGTCACCGGTTGAGATTGCTTCAAACGTTGGAGCAACACCAGCGATGTGTGTTCCCTGGATCTTGTCTGCATTTTGGTCAAGGAATGAGAACCCGAAGATGCCCAGTGCATTTGGGTTGGCATCCAGCTTCTGCACGATCAGGTTATCGTTTTCACCTGCTTCAATGTAGGCACCGTCCTCACGGATTTCGTGACATGCCTTTTTCTGCAGGTTCAACTCGGCTGCGCCAGGTAGTTTTTTACAACCACCTTCCATTGCCAGCTCAGCGAACGCATCACGTGTACCAGAAGTTGGCGGAGGTCCAAGAACCTCAATCTTTGAATCAGGCAAGGAAGGGTCGATGTCAGACCATTTCTGATATGGGTTTGCAACGAGCTTGCCGTCTACCGGTACATCCTTAGCCAGAGCCAGGAAGATTTGCGGCAGTGTTAGGTCCAGCTGAGATCCAGCTTTCGAGTTTGCAAGTACGATACCATCGAACCCTACAGTCACTTCAACTGGTGTAACACCAGCTTCACCGCACTTGACCAGCTCTTTGGCCTTCATACGGCGAGACGCATTGGTGATGTCAGGCGTATTTTCGCCAACACCATCGCAGAAAAGCTTGATGCCACCGCCTGAGCCTGTGGACTCAACAACTGGTGTTCTGAAATCTGTTTTCTGACCAAACTGCTCGGCAACAGCTGTCGCAAATGGAAATACGGTTGAAGAACCAACGATCTGGATCTGGTCACGAGCCTGAGCAGAACCAGCAGCAATGGTTCCTGCTAGAGCGAGCGCTGCAACGCCTGAAAATACCTTGATTTTCACCTGAAGTCTCCTTGGGAGTTCTGGTTTAGAAACTGTTAAACTACGTTCACCCCACAGCACCCTTGCTGTGAGCTGGCTGTAACCTATCGCTGTGCTGTGATGGTTATATGAACGTTGCGTATCAGTTTTATGACACTTCAAGCATTTGAATTTATTATGTTATTTTAATCGGAGTCGTTTTCGTCATAAACTACCGCACCTGGAATGAAGACTCTGAAACACGCGCCTTCTTCCGGTTTACTCTCAATTTCGAGTCTGGCTCTATGGCGAGTCAAAATATGTTTTACAATCGCCAAACCCAGACCTGTTCCCTTCATCTGACGGCTCGTGACAACGTCAACGCGATAAAAACGCTCCGTCAGTCTTGGCAGGTGCTCCGGGTCAATGCCAGGACCATAATCGCGCACTTCTGCAATCCATTGCGGTGTTTCTGTAGAATCAGGGTCCAAACGGCATGTCACATCAACACGGCCTCCGCTTGAACCGTATTTCAGTGCGTTTTCGACCAGATTGTTAAAAACCTGCACCAGTTCATCGTTTTCACCGCGAATCTCTACTGGCTCATCGGGGATTGAAACATTTAGCTTCACACCGGTGTCTTTGGCGACCGGCAGCAAGGATTCCACGCAGTGGCGCATGATGAGACCGAGGTCCACAAGCGTTTCTGGCTGCACGTGCACTTTCATTTCGATGCGCGACAGAGACAACAGGTCATCAATCAGGCGCCGCATACGCTCCGCCTGATCCAGCATGATATCGAGAAACTGCTCCTGTGCCTTTGGGTCCCCTTTTGCCGGGCCTTGCAAGGTTTCAATAAATCCAGTCAATGAGGCAAGCGGTGTGCGTAATTCATGGGAGGCGTTGGCAACAAAATCGGCGCGCATGCGTTCCAAACGGCGTGCTTCTGTCAAATCTCGGATCACCACGAGGATAAGACCGGGGCGACCACGCGGGACGGCAAGACTTCCACTGGAGATAGACCATAGCGGCGCAATGTGCGCTTCGAGCCACAGCTCCATGGGGACTTTCTCGCTCCAGTCAATCACTTCTGTCGGACCACCATTTGAGACGCGGTCCAAAGCTTCTAATAGGGACGGTGCGCGAATACGAAAAGACAGCGGGTCACCAACTGCAATGGTGCCGAAGCGGCGCTGAGCTACACTGTTCACATATTGGGTGGTTCCGCGATAATCGACAACGAAACACGGGTCTGGCAGCGCATTGACGGCAGATTTCATGCCGCGATCAACAATCTCGCTGGCTTCTTTGCGGCTCACACCACTTGGTGCCTTCACTTTGGTCCGGCTTTTCATACCGCCGCCAATCACAAGCACAAAGATGAGGGCAAACGCAAAGAAGGACGCCCACAGCGGGACATGAAAGACAAAGGAGAACATAGCAAAGATGCCCGCAGCTGCCAGAAGGACCCAGCGAACATCAACGGGTTTGCGATAAACCGTTTGCCTGTTGAGACCCAGTCTCAACGGCTCCTGATTTACCTGCTTGTCTTCCTTATCAGTATCCAGGGACATACGTGCCACTCTCTAAACACCTGCGTGCGTTCAAGCTGTTTTCCTTCAAGTTGACCCAGAATTTAGCAGGGCCAGCATGACAATCTCGCGACGGCGACCACTCATTTCTTCAGTTTTCCCAAAAGGAGAGCATTCTTGGACGCTGCGAAACCAAGGACAATGGCCACTCACCACCCTTTGGTAAGCCGAGTTAATCCTCCCCGAAATCTCCGAGGGGTGACTGGGTTATATATTTAGCAGGTTCAACAAATCAAGCAGAAGACAAGCTGAAGAATAATAATTAATCAGCGAACCTTGTTCTGTGAGTGTTTCATCCTGGTTGAACTATCGTCTTAGACACTAATTTCTGACTTGAACGACCCCTCTTCTCACTCTTACCTTTGGTAATTGCACGTAAACGAAATACGCCTTTAAATGGCAGTGCCGCTGAGACTTGGAATTCTTGCAGGTGTTCAGCCCAGGATTGATGACTTGAAGGTTATTCTTGTGCACCTGCCCCAAAACCGGGCTTCACCTGTTGAAACATGCGATGAGGACGGAACATGGAAGAGATTGTGAAGAAGCTGGAAGCCGCGATCTCTGACGAAAACTGGGCAGAGGCGGAAACATGCATTCTTGCTTTGCTGAAAACTGACGAGAACAATTCAAGCCTTTGGTACAATCTGGGCCTTGTACGTCGGCGAGCAGGCAACAACGCGGCAGCTATTGAAAACTTCACGAGGGCACTAGAGGACGCTCCAAAACACAAGGGTGCACTGTTTGAGCGTGCAGCGGCCTATCTGGATCTTGAGGACTTCCACGCCGCCCTCAATGACTTTTCCGAGTTTACGGTTGCTTACCCTGATGACAGTGACGGACTGCTGAATTTGGCGCGTATTGCCCTTCACATGGAGGTGCCCGACCTTGCGCTGCAAGCATTCCAGAAGCGTTCAGAAATTGAGAACGACGCTGAGAACATCCTCGGGGCGGCTGAAGCGATGCAGATGCGCGGCGATGAAGAGGGTATCAGCCTGCTCCGGCGTCTTTTCGCAAACAATCCCTCTGTGAGACCTGAGCTGCTAAAAATTATGAGCCAGGGCTCCTATGGGCGCGTGCCACTCAACTCGAACGCTTTTCTCGGCTAACTCTCTACTGTGCGTTTGGCACGTACAGACTTTCTGTAATGACCCGGCTCGGCTTGGAGCTTGCTTTGCATCTCAAGATGAACTGCGAGCTCATCCTCGTCCATTGGGCCACATTCGAGTGCAAGAGTTTCGCGCTGAAAGGGAAAAGCCTGCGCAATGGGTGTTCCCGCCTTCAACGTTCCTTCAAATGCTTCGTCTTTCCAAAGGGCCGGAAAGTGCACAAAGCCACCTTTGAACCGGTCACAGTCGACCACACCGGAGAGCGTGCGAAAGGGAAGTTCCTCTCTGTTCAGGGGATGAGTGAACAGCAACGAGACGCCCTGCTCGGCCTCAATACTCCAAAAATTATTGAGCTTGATAATGAAATCACTGGGCCGCGAGGTCAAAGGTGCCCCTGTTGCCTGCTCTGGCACATGCAGTCCAATGGGGGATCTGGTTTGCTGTGCCTTTGGAGACACGGGCTTGGGCCAGTGCCAGGAAAACTCTCCCTGCTTGAGCGTCACGTCACACGGCAACTTAAAGATGATGCCTGTCGAGAAACCATCAATGATTGGCGGACAATGCTTTAACGTACGCACAAGCTCATTGCCCAGCAGTTCGCTCTGCGCTGTTGAAGGGATATCTTTCAACCAGTCAGGTCGTGTTGCTTGGGCCTGAACCGGTTCAGGAATATGGCCGTGCAATTCCGGCAGGCAACGAAACTTCAGTTTCATAAGCTTTCCTAATATCTCGTAATGTAAACTTTCAACTTACTTAAACAGTATGGCCATCCCGCGCTTGAGTTCATGGCGCGCAGGTACTCTCGCCAGCCATCGCCATAGCGTTCAAAGTGACTATGCACCAAGTTAACTTGCGCGCCGTCCTCAACATCTATGAAATCGATCGTCACGATGCCGGACTGCTGCGGGGTCTCAATCAGTAATCGTTTAGGAGAAACTTGCCAGGACAGGACGATTTTTCGGCCCTCCTCCAGCTTTTGAATGGTGCCCCATTGTAAGCGCCTGCCATCCTCGACATCCTCATAGCATGAGCCACCCGTTAGCGGCTCTAAGCCCAGGACGCCTTCCGGCGAAAACCGGTATTCAGGGGGCCACCACGCATCAAGCTTCTCCAAAAAACAGGAGTAGGCGGTTTGGGCATTGGTAGGCAGTCGTATGTCTGCCTTACACAATGAAAATTGCTCCAGAACGCCTGTTTCGCCTGATGTCATTGCTGCCCCCCAAACCAATGCGATTTACCATGAAAGCCTCATGGTAAATCGCTATCATGTGTTAGGCACGTTCTTTCGCACGGCCTGCGATTACGTAGACTGTAGCAGCAAAGATGGTAATTGCTACAAAGAGAACACCGATGACATTGATGACAGGGGAGATGCCAAAGCGCATACGTGCACCGATTTCTGTCACAAGGGTCCAGCTAGGGCCAATCGCGAAGAAAGTGGTGTTGTAGTTCTCAATGGATTGCAGAAGAGCAATTGCTGCTGCTGTCATGATCGTTGGCATCAAAAACGGCAGTGTAACCCTTCTGAACACGAAGAATGAGGAGGCGCCCAGATCCAGAGCGGCTTCTTCCAATACCAGATCCTGACGCTGCAAACGGGCCATAAACATCAGCATGCAGTAGGAGGCGATGAAGCTGGACTGCGCTATTGTTGCGGTGAGGAGCCCGGCTTGCACACCCAGTGCATCACGCCAGAAGATCATCGTGGTTGCACCCAGCACGATCCCCGGTGTGAGGATTGGAGATACCAGCACGGTATAAAGCAGCGTTGTTCCTTTGGACTGCAGACGTGTAAGCAACAACGCCCCAGCAAGGCCCAACGGGATCGATGTCACAATCACGCCACCTGCAATCAGCAGGGAATGCCCAAGCCCACTGATCAAGCGCTCTTCATGGAGCAGTTGCTCAAACCATTTGAACGTAAAGCCTTGCCAATCTGTCACTGACGGTGTTGGCGAGGCGTTGAACGCGGCAACCACCATGAAGATCATTGGTAGGAACATGTAGGCAAAGAAAAGTAGCAGATAGCCGTTCAGGACTGCACCTGACCAATCTATCGGGTTTCTTTTCGGGCTCGCAACAGCTCCGTTTTGTCTATCAAGAGTTGTTGTGGTCATTTTGCAATGTCCCGAATTCCAACGCGGAAAACCGCCATATTAAAGAGAATGAAGACAACACAAGCGAGCAACAATGTGAGCGAGTAAGCTGCCCCCTGGTTCCAGCTGTCTGCCTCAAAGAAGCGGCGGTAGATGACCTGACTGAACCAGTCTGGATGCAGGCCGCGGCCCACAATTTCCGGCACTGCAATCGAACCAGCGGAGAGCATGAAGGTCATGATCGCGCCGACGGCGATGCCCGGTTTGGCATGAGGGAGTACAACTCTCCAATGAATACGGAAGGTTGAGGCTCCCAAATCTTTTGCCGCTTCAATCTGGTTTTTGTCCAGCGTATCAATCGTGTTGTAAATCGGGAAAACCATAAACAACACGTAGGCGTAAACCATCACGGTAAACACTGCACCATTGGAGGCGACAAAGCGGAAGCCTTCGCCCACCTGCAAATCAATGATGCCGAACATATCCAAAACAGCGTTAAGGACGCCATTTTTTTCCAAGATCATTACCCAGGCAAAAATGCGCAGCAGCTCGTTAATTGCATAAGGGATCAGCAGGCCCAGCATCAAGATCGCGATCTTGTTCTTGCTGGTTGCCGTGGCAACCGCGTAGGCCACCGGATAGCATAGCGCAAACGCCATGACCGTCACACACAGTGCATAGATCATGGTTGAGAGGAAGACCTGGAGATGCACAGAACTCATTTCTGTGAAATTCTTCAAGGAGTACGATGTATCCAGACCGACGGTATCGGTGGAGGCCTTCTCCTTGGCTTCCAGCGTCACAATTTTTGCTTCCAGCTCACTCTTTTTTGCAATCAGAGGAGCTTCATCTGCTTCAATCTGCGCAGCGGTTCGGTTGGAGCTGCCAGAAGCAGAAGGTGCCGCGAATGGATCGAGCATATTTACGCCTTGCGAAGGCGTTGGAGCTGGTGTCGCGAATGGATCGAGCGCAGAAACACTTTCCTGCTGGCTCGCAGCCGAACCACCAGAGCTGAGCGCTTCTTTTTCTGCCCTTAGATCGTCCAGACTGGTGCTGATCTGGAAGACCTCTTGGTAGGCGCGGTCAATTTCCAATGACAATGTTGCAGCTGCGCCGCCTCTGTCTTCGTAGGTAAACGCACGGTCCACCATCGAAATTTGTGGCAACACAATCAAAGCAGCGATCCACACCACTGTGAGGCCAACAAACAGCGCTGTTAGCCCTTTGCCGTAGCTTTTGATCAGACTATTCACTTGCCAGCTCTCCCGGACGCATCACAACAGCGTCCTGCGCAGCAAACCATAGCTTTTGCTCTGTACCCAAAGACTGATGGGTCTGATCAACATTGGTGATATGAATTGCAATCGGATGTTCACCTGCACGCATATGCAAGTTCACAAACGGACCTTCCAGATCACGGCGCTCAAGTGTTGCAGACAAGCTGTTTTGCTGACCTGGTTTTTCCTGAAGGGAAAGACGCTCAGGGCGTACAAAGAGAATAGCATCATCTCCCTGGTTCAAGCCCTGGGTATTTTGGCCAAGCATTTTGCCGAGCGGTGTTTCAAGGATCGCATAGCCGTTTTCTTTCGCAACGACCTTGCCCTTGAAGACGTTTTGCTCGCCAACAAAGCTGGCAACGAACGGAGTCGCCGGATTTGCATAAATTTCGTCGGAGTTGGCGACCTGCTCAACCACACCCTTATTCATGACCGCAACACGGTCGGACATGGTCAATGCTTCGCCCTGATCGTGGGTGATGTAGATGAAGGTAACACCAGTTTTGCGCTGCAGTTCTTTAAGTTCTGCGCGCATGTGCTGACGTAGTTTCAGATCGAGTGCGGACAAAGGTTCATCCAGCAAAAGAACGGAAGGTTCCACTGCCAAAGCACGCGCAATCGCGACACGCTGGCGCTGACCACCAGACAAGGCTGTTGGCAGTTTGTCACCATGACCGTCCAGTGCCACCAAAGACAACAGCTCCTGCGCTTTGTCTTGGCGTGCTTTTTTGCCAATACCACGTGCTTCCAGACCGAATGCGATGTTATCGCGAACGCTCATGAGCGGGAACAATGCAAGATTTTGGAAAATCAACGCAGTTGGTCTGGCGTTTGCACGAATACCAGACATGTCTTTATCGCCAATAATCACCCGGCCTTGCGAGGGGGACAAAAAGCCTGAGATCATGCGTAGGATGGTCGTTTTCCCGCAGCCTGAAGGGCCGAGGATAGAGAAAAACTCACCGGCATTGATTTTCAGATCAGTCGGCTGAACGGCCACAAAATCGCCAAATCTCATGGAGAGGTTTTCGAGAATTACATCGTTACCACGCATGTTGTCCCTTTTTTTTAAACACTGTTTTACGGGGGTGGAAACCATCTGTTTCCGAAGCGCCTGCCACTAGAGCATAAACGCTGTCCTCAATTCACAAAAAAGGCGGCTGTTCTATCGCCGCTTGGATTTCGTGAGTTAATGTGCGAAGCGCGGCACAAGCCGCGCTTTACTGTCAACGCCTTTATGCGTTGGTGATACGATCCACGTATTCCTGACGCACTGTTGCAAACCAAGGCGTTTCAGACTGCCACCACCAAAGGTTGGCCAGATTGTCAGAGTTATAAACTTCCATAAACTGCTTTTTGTAGGTTTCACCTGCATGGTTTGCAGCGCCTACAACGGCTGAGTTATAGCCGGTGTTTGCAGCGAACATGCCTGCCATCTCAGGGTCAAGCATTGCATTGATCAAAGCATAGCCTTGCTCAGTATTTTCTGCACCGCTTGGCATACCCATGGAATCCATCCAGGTCATGCCGCCTTCTTTTGGCATGCGGTACTTCCACTTTTCATCTTCACGGTTGAAGAGAAGACCTGTTGTATCCCATGTCTGACCAATGGAAGCGCCTGCCTGTTTGAAGGCATTTGTTGCTTCTGTCGCATTGTTCCAGAACGCAGCAATGTTTGATTTCTGCTCAATGATGAACTTTGCGACTTCATCCCAAACGCGTCGTGCGTCATCTTCAGTCTTGTAAACATCCAGCATGCGATCAGACTTGAGCTTGCCGATGGAGTCCAGGTACAGGCCTGTGCCCATAATTGCAGACTTCTGGCGGAACGCTGCCTTGCCTTTGGCTTCTGGTGTCCACAAGGAACCGAAAGAGACTTCGTCATCGGAAAGTGCGAAAACTGTGCTGTCAAAGGTGATCGCTTCTGTGCCCCAATCGAATGGAAGCAGCATGCGCTTACCGCGGTAAGTTCCGCCGAGTTTAACACTGTCGCGCATCATGGACGGCACGATGGCATCAACCTTAAGCTTATTCTCGTCCAGTGGAGCCAGCAGGCCATCTGGGTAGTAGTTTGCACCATTGGTAATCGACGGGAAGATCACGTCAAAACCTTTGCCGCCAGCAGCCTTCAACTTCTGCTCAGCTTCATCATTTGAGCCAAAGGTCGACAGGTTGATCTTAATACCTGTATCGCCTTCGAACTTTTTGATCATGTTATCTTTAATGTAGTCGCCCCATGCGAAAACATTAACCTGACCAGAAGATGCCAGCGCATCAGAGGCCTTCAAAATTGCAGGAGCAGCAACAGCAGCTGATGCAGCAGCGGTGCCTTTCAGTACTGAACGACGAGAAATAGCCATTAATTAAGCCCTCAAGAGACAAAGAATTATCACCAGTAACCACGGCACAGAATAACGATCGGCGCCCATAGTTCCATCTAGCAGGCAGCTAACTGCAACCTATGACAGACCCATGACAGTTTACGCAAATAAACTAGATCAAATTAGCCTATTATTAGAGAGCTACGCAATATTACATTAGTAAAACTACTAGTTAAATTACAAAATACATATATTTCAATAACTTAAACCTACATTAAAATAAAAAAGAGTGCCAGCTACGGGCACTCTCTTCATTTCTTGCTCTTTTCATTCGTTAGATATTGGCATGCACTTTCTGTCGGCGACGCCTCATAACAACACCATACTGCGGTGCAAAGAGCATGGCCAGAACTTGCTGTAAGCCAGCGACCACTGCAATCATACCAGCTGCTGACACCGAGATTTCGTAGCCAAGAAGGCCTGGACCGAAGGCCGCCAGAAGATAACCAAAGAGCCCTGCCGACAAAGATGCTATTCCTGAAATGAAAAGCTGGACTTTGAGATTATCCGTCAGCAAACGAGCCGTTGCAGCGGGGCAGATGAACATGGCAATCACCAGGATTGAGCCAACGGCACTAAATGCAGCGACGGCCGCAATCGCCACCATAACAATCAACGAGAGGCCGAGCCATTTTGGCGAGAAACCCAGGCTTGCTGAGAGCAACGGATCAAAACTGGAGATTTTCAGCTCTTTAAAGAACAGCATAATGAACGCGATAACCAGCAGGTTGACTACAAACAACTGCTTGATGCTTTCTGGCAGGGTTGCAAGAACTTCTAGGTTCCAAAGATCTGAAAGCGTATAAGCATCAAGCCAGATCGCGCTTTCCAGATTACCGTAAAGTGCGTGCTCTACATCCAGATGCACACCTGCTGTGCCGCTTTGCTCAAGAACAACAACGCCAGCTGCAAACATGGTTGTAAAGACAACACCCATGGCCGCACCGGGCTCTACATTGCCAACACGACGGATCAACTCAATCAGCAGCACTGCAAAGATAGCGGCAGCCCCTGCCCCGATCATCATAGGCCAGGAGCCTGTCTCATGGGAAAATAGGAACCCCAGGACGATCCCAGGCAGAACAACGTGAGAGATCGCATCTCCCATGAGGGCCTGTTTTCGCAAAACAAGGAAGTTGCCAAGCAGGCCACATGCGAGTGCGGCGAGAGAGCCAAGCAGGATACTTGGAAGGTCAAACTGAAGGAAAATGTCCATTAGATCGCTCCTCCCTTCGGTGTTTCAGTTGAAACTACTAGATGAGGGCACAATTCATCCTCAAGGACTTTAACTGTGTCAGCGGGCAGCACCTGCCCAATCGGCTTTAACGACCAATCTGCCAATGCGTGCGATTCTTCAGGATATATTTCGCGGTAGAGATTCCAGAGCTTCTGGTCCCGTTCGATCAAGCGGGCCTCAGACTGACCTTTGAAAGTTGGCTGTCCGTCACCGCTCATGAACCCACCTTTGCGCAGGATTGAACGTGTCAGTGGCTCCAGAACCGGCTCATTGTGAGCAATGGCAAGCAGGCCCTGACGCAAATGTACTATGCGTTGGAAGCGGTAATGTTTAAGAGCAGCTGCCAGTATTCCCCTGACAGGTGAGATCAACAGCGAGACCACGAAGAAGCTGAAGAGCACCAGAACAATCAAGCCACCCGTTGGCATGTTGGGCGCACTTGCAGAAATAGCGGCGCCGATAAAGCTGCCGGAAGCACCAATACCTGCCGCAATAGCCACCAGAACCGGCACACGATCTGTCCAGAAGCGTGCAGCAACAGGCGGGATGATTGCAAGGGCGATGATGAGCACAAGTCCCACAGTCTTCAAGCCGATCACCACAACGCCCAGCAAAAGGAGCAGGAGCGTGCGATCCAGCCAGCGCACGTTGTACCCACTAGCAGCGGCAAAATCCTCATCAAAGCAGAGCAATGAGAATTCTTTCATGCGTAAGACAACAGCCAGACCGACAAGCCCAGCGGCAAGCGCGATGGTCATTGCTTCAGACTTCAACATGCCTGAAGTTGCCCCCAGCAGGAAGCCTTCCAGACCGGCCTGCCCTGCAATCGACATGGACTGGATGACTGTTAGGAGAACCATGCCCACCGCAAAGAACGTAGAGAGCACGGTACCGATGGCGGCATCTTCTGTCAGGCGGGTGTGGGTTTTGATCCAGTCAACAGCCAGTACACCAATGCCAGCTGACAGAGCTGCGCCAAAGAGCAACACTGGCAAAGAGCGCCCACTGTCGAAGTATGTTTGCGCTATGATAAACGCCAGCGCAACGCCTGGAAGCGTTGCGTGACTGATCGCATCAGAGACCAATGTCCGCTTTCTGAGAAGCACAAACACGCCGATTGCACCGCTAGCAGCACCAAGAAGGGCTGCACCAACGCAAACAAGGGCCGTATTGTAGCCTGCAGACATAGTAAGAGCGGCAAAGAACTGTTCCATGACTTTGCCTTACGCGCCTGAAGCTTGCGATAAGCCGTCGAGCTGGGTGCTTGCCAAGCGTCCACCATAGGCCTTTTGCAGGTTTTCTGAGGTGAACGTGGTTTCAACCGGCCCATCTGCGATGTGCTGCCCGTTGAGCAGCAAAATGTGGGAGTAGTAATCGCGCACAGTTTCCAGATCGTGGTGCACGACAAGCACGGTCTTGCCATCAGCGACAAGCTTGCGCAGCACCATCACGATGGCCTTTTCAGTTGCTGCATCAACGCCAGCAAAGGGCTCATCCATCAGGTACATTTCAGCATCCTGTGCCAATGCGCGAGCCAGGAAAACACGCTGCTGCTGACCACCAGACAGCTGACCAATTTGACGGTTGGCAAAGTCCTGCATACCAACAGACTTTAAACAATTCAGCGCTGTTTCGCGGTGTTTGCGTGATGGCCAGCGAAACCAGCCGATTTGGCCGTAAAGGCCCATCAGGACAACATCAATCGCGGTTGCCGGAAAGTCCCAGTCTACGGCGGAGCGCTGTGGGACATACGCAATGTTCTTTAGTGCTTTCTTGATTGGCGCGCCAAATACTTTGGTTTCGCCAGAAAGTTTGGGGATCAAGCCCAACGCGGCTTTGAGGAAGGTGGACTTGCCAGCTCCGTTTGGACCGATAATTGCTGTTAGGCACCCCTTGGGTGCGCTATAGGATACGCCCCAAAGAACCGGTTTATGGTGGTAGGCCACTGTGAGGCCCTGAACGGCGAAGGGGTGGTCTTGTGCATTGATGCTTTCCGGCGCGTTTGTATCATGCAGCAATTGCAGGTCCGGGGTCTTTAGCTTTTGCATTTTAGTGTCCTGCTCCCAGTTTACCTTGCATGCCCCGAAGAGGAGCTTCGCCGCCAAGTGCACGGGCGATTGATGTCATGTTGTGATCAATCATGCCTATATACGTGCCTTCGTATGTATTGGACTGCCCCATTGCATCTGAGAACAGCTCTGCGCCAACGTCAACCGCGTGACCTTTGGCTGCTGCGCCTTCTACCAGCGCACGCACATTGCGCTCAGATACTGAAGACTCGACAAACACTGCTGTTACTTTCCGGTCAACAAGAAGGTCAACGAGCATTTCAATTCTCTGCAGGCCAGCCTCAGAGTTGGTCGAAATGCCCTGAATACCAACTACGTCCAGGTCAAAATCACGTCCGAGATACGTAAATGCATCATGGGCCGTTACCAAAACCCTACGATCTTTGGGCACAGTTTTAAGGATCTTTGCACCGTAGTCGGCCAGTTCTTGAATTTCGGCGAGGTAAGCTTTGGCGTTATCGCGATAGTCCTGCTCATTTTCAGGGTCCATAGAGATGAATGCGTCAGTGACAGAAGCAACCGCCCCCTGCCAGAGACTTGGACTCATCCAGACATGAGGGTCATAACGCCCGGTGTAGGCGGTAGAGCCTTCTAGCTTTTCGCTCTCAATTGTCTCACCAATAAAGAAAACGGGCTTGCGCTTTTGTAACTTCAGCAGCAGGTCTTCCATCTGCGCTTCCAGAAACAACCCATTCGCAAAAATTGCATCCGCACGCCCCATTTTCACAACATCGGAGCGTGTCTGGCGATAGGAGTGTGGATCAATGCCGGTTCCCATCAGGGCTTCAACCTTTACATGATCTCCCCCAATTGCACTTGCTGCATCGGCAACCATACCAACTGTTGCGACTGCATTAATTGGAGCTTTCGCCTGAGCTGCTGACAGGCTCGACAAGCCTGCCAAAGTCATAACTGTTACTGCAAATATCAGGGCTTTAACAAAACGCATTACATCCAACTTTCTAACGGCACTTGAAAGGCCCTTCAGACTCACCCTCTTCGCAACTCCCTACCTGGAACCGCGTCCGGTTTTGCCCCTCTATCTTCGCCTTTTAGCAGTTTAAATAAAGATACCATCTGGTAGTTTGTTCGCATCCTAATTCCTTAATCATTATATTTGCAACTCATTCTTAGTTGCATTCAAACTCAACTCTTTGAAAATCGCTAGGCTCATCCATCTCAGCTCCGAGCTTCCAAGTGAACAGAAAGTTGACTATAAATCGGGGTTTGTTGCCATTGCCTCTTATTTGCCAAAGGCTTATTTATAGTGCAACGGGAGGGATCCAAGATGAGTAATATGGACTTTAATCGTAGCTTTGATGCACGCCATGGTGAGCTTGTTTCAATCACTGATGCGCTTGCTCGGGTTACCTGCAATAACCCTGGTGCCCTAACGTTTGCAGGCACTAACACATTTATTGTGGGCCGAAACGAATTGGTTATCATTGATCCGGGCCCGATGGACATGGCGCATCTGGATGCTCTCATGACAGCGATTGATGAGCGGCCAGTGAAAGCCATTCTTGTGAGCCATACCCATGTGGACCACTCCCCATTGGCGGGGCCGTTGCGGGAGAAAACGGGCGCTCCGGTGATGGGCTGCGGCCCGCACAGGCGTGCTACTTCCTTTGCTGATATGGCTGAAACGCCGATGGATGCCAGCTCTCAGAAGGATTTTGAACCCGATACAGTGCTGGAAGATGGTGCAAAAATCTCTGTTGATGGAGTGATCATTGAGGTGGTCGCGACCCCTGGGCACACAGAGAATCACCTGTCCTTCGCCCTGCCCGAACACGGTGTGATGCTGCCAGGAGACCATGTTATGGCATGGTCTACCACCATTGTTGCGCCACCTGATGGCTCTATGAATGCCTATATGACTTCGCTGGATAAACTCATCGAGCGCGCGGAGACGCGCTACTTCCCCTCTCATGGCGGGGAGGTAAAAAACCCCAAGCTCTTTCTTACGCAGCTGAAGCAGCATCGCCAAATGCGGTCTGACGCTATTGTTGCGCGTTTGCGCGCGGGAGACCAAGACGTCATGACAATGGTGAAGGCTATTTATACGGATGTCGATCCAAAGCTACACGGCGCCGCGGCACTCAATGTTTTGGCTCAACTTGATGATCTGATCGCGCAAAAGATTGTCCTATGCGATGGCGAGGTCACCCTTACCGCAAAATTCACCCTACATGAGTTGACGTAAGCAAGCTTGCTCCGTCCCAAACCACTCTCCCAACACATCGAGATGCAATGACTAGTATGTTTGACCAAAAGATTGATCGCAGAAACACTCATTCTATGAAGTGGGATGAGATGGAAAGCCGCTACGGCATCAGCAGCGATGACGGTTTGCCAATGTGGGTGGCAGATATGGACTTTCGCCCACCACAAGCCGTAAATGACATGCTTGCACGTGCAGCAGAGCATGGCATTAATGGCTATTACGGAAACGACGCTCCTTTTAAGGATGCGGTCATATCCTGGATGAAACGCCACCATCAGTTTGAAGTGAAGCCTGATTGGATCTCAACCGTACCAGGTGTCGTTGCAGGGTATTCCATGGCTATTCAGGCTTTTTCACAGGAAGGCGATGGCGTCCTTGTGTTCTCTCCCGTTTATCACGCGTTCGGTCGTGCTATACGCGACAACAAGCGCCGCCTTGTTGAAAGCCAGCTGGTTGAGCGCGACGGCGCTTATTATATGGACTTTGACAATCTTGCTAAGCAGGTTGATGAGCGCACGAAGATCCTTTTATTGTGCAGCCCTCATAATCCGGGTGGTCGTGTCTGGACGACTGATGAACTCACGCAAATTTGCGAATTCTGTCTGGAGCGTGACATCCTGATCATCTCAGACGAGATTCACCACGACCTTATTCTGGATGGCTCCAAGCATGTGGTGACTGCGACATTGTCTGAGGCAATTGCTGAGCGCACTGTCACCTTCACCTCTGCTTCAAAAACCTTCAATCTGGCCGGCTTTGCGACAGCTGCTTGCATTATCAGCAACACAGAGCTGCGTCGCCAATATGGTGCAGTGACCGCAGCCAATGGCGTGCATTCAACCCCCCTCGGCTCAAACTCTACCACCGAGGCCTACAACCATGGCGATGCATGGCTAGAAGAGGTTTGTAGCTACATAGCTGCAAACCAGGAACTGCTGATCGAAGGCTTGGAGGCTGCTATTCCTGGAGCCAAGGTCATGCGCATGGCGAGCACCTACCTGCAATGGGTAGACTTTAAGAATGTTGACCTGCCATTTGACGAGATTGTTTCGCGAATCCAAAAACAGGCTAAAATCGCGGTCAATGTGGGAAGCACCTTCGGAAAAGGGGGGGAAACGTTCTTGCGGTTCAATCTTGCTTGCCCGAAATCAACCGTGGAGGAAGCAATCAAGCGCCTCGAAAGCGTGTTTGCTGACCTAAGGGTTCAATCAACCGTTTGATTTGAAATGCATAATTGAACCTATCCAAAATACGCCCGTTCACGGGCGTATTTTTTTAATGACACGTGACAATTATCACACATATATGCTAATAGATAAGCCATAGTAGATTTACGGAATTCGAAAGCTTCCCCGGCTTCAAGGATTCTCAGAGTTTCGCAATAGCCTTGAAGCGGTACTCGAAGTTTACGCAAGCTTTCATAACCAGTGCCTCCCCGGCGCTGGTTATGTTGTTTTAAGGGCTATTTACAAGCCTTCACCTACCCCAAATGCGCTTTCCCAGATACAGTGCGACACGCTCATTTATTCAGCTGGCTTTTGGGAAGGAACCGGAGCGGATCCACGCTCTCGTAAAACAGATGCAATCGATGGTGGCAGTTCCAACGGCGCTTCGAGCAAGGGCACATTGTTAACGGTGCGTGGTGGCCGGGGCGTGCCCGTTTCCTGCACAACGAGTTCTGGCTCCTCTACGCGTGCGGTCGTGCCATAGTTTTGCAGCAGGACCAGATCCAGGCTTGCCAAAAAACCACGGATACGACGGGCGTTGGTGCCAAAGTCGTGGCTCCCGAAACGGGAGGCGGAGCGAATATCTAACAGCGTGCCGACCCGGTCGGGCTGAATGCGAATGGCAACGTCATCTTTCAACGAAAAATATGGCATGCGTGCTTCCATGAGCAGATAGGTGGGCTCATCAGGAAAGCCAGCAGACACTTCAGAAAGAACTTTCCAGCCCATGTTTGCGGCCACACTTGATACTGCGTTGTGAAGCTCAGGTGGAGGCAGTCGGAAGCGGCGCGGGACGATGTCGGGATAGCTGGCCTTTTGCATGAGCTTCTTGTCTTGAGCAACCTCATCGCCGATACGGTCACTTGCGATAAGCGAAGGCGGCTCATTCATGTCGGTCGAGATATCATTGAGCGGGGGAAACATATAGAGTCCAACCGTTGCCATAAAGAGTGGCAACAGAACAATGATCCCGTAGAACGTGCCTAAGAAGGTGTTTGTGAAACCCGTCCCGCCATCCTTCCACAGGTCAACCACTGCGATGAGCGCAAGGACAATCGCTGTTGCGCCCATAAAGAAGCCAAGCACAAACAAAACAAGCAAAGCTTCGGTATCGTACAGCTCAAAATAATGGCCTACCACAGACAAAACAAGAAACGGAATCGCAATTGCGCCGACCCGGCGGCCACGCATTGCTGTGCGAGAATGTCTCAATGGCAGTTGCAGCGTCATTCTACCCCACTCTTTCCAGTCCACAGTTAGCCTAAACCTTCCAAGAGAAGGTTACAGCTCTTTACTTTACGATACCAGAATATAGCAGTTCAGAATTACTGAGGGTTGAACGCTTGATCTAATTTCACGCAGTTTCCCATAGGAAGGGAAACTGCGTTCAAACACCCCTCGCCCGCTTAAGAGAGCGCGCTCTTGCCTGCCGAGCTGAGGCCGACGAGGTTTACCAGCTCTGTGAGGCTACCTAGAAGGTGATCGCAGTGACCATTCAGCTCTTCTGCGGTCAAAGCACCAGTGGTCACGCCAACACGCAACATCCCCGCATTTTGAGCCGCGTGCATATCATGAAGGCTGTCACCGACCATCGCAATGTATTGAGGTTCAATATTTGTATGCTCTGCAAATCCGAAAAGCTGACCTGGTTCTGGTTTTTCACCGTGCCCGCTGTCATAACCCACAACAAACGTAAAGTAGTCCAGAATTCCAAGCTTCTTTAGCTGCGCAAACGCACTTGCCTCTGTTCCGTTTGTCGCCAGCCCAATTGGTAAGCCAGCCTCAGAGAGAGCTTTGATTGAGGATGCAGTATCCTCAAAAGGGGCAACGCATTCGGCAGCGTGCTCAAGAAGAAGGGCTTCAATTCGATCAATGAACACCCGGTCAAAACGCACACCAAGATGGAGTGCCCAAGGTTCGCTGTAGCCACTCGGTGGGTTCGTTAAAATAGGACTTCCTGACTCACATGCGCTCTTGTCATAATCAAACTTGACAAGACGCCCAAGTTCCTTGGCCAGCGACACGTCTCCATCAGCCAAATCCATCAGCACGTGCTGCAGCACAGTACCCCAGGTTTTGTTGAAGTCGATCAGAGTTCCATCACGATCAAACAATATGGCACGCACATTCATTTTCATTATCCTTAAGCGCATTTGACGGTTTTATGGGAGACCGTCCAAAGGCCATCGCCCGAACATAAGAGGTATTTTGCAAGCAGCACACCGAACACTCCAAAGCAAGTGTCACAAGCACCGATCACTATGATCAGCCACCATCAATGGGCTACGAGCTTTAGAACACATTAAATACACAGGTTTTTGTCATTTTTATATTTGTGTATATTGCGGCCAAACGTCACTCAAACTGACCAGATAGATTAACTGTTTAACTACCGTAAAAATGACAAGGTCGCCACCAAGATCTTTATCCTTCTGCGAAATCTAGGAAATTTCCGATTTGTAGCCGTTCAAAATAGTTAACGTTCTGTGTGTTGCATTCAAGTTATCGCGCTCATCCGCAAAGCCTCCCGCTGAATTTAGATTGGCTTTTTTAATTTTTTTAGCGCTAACATATTGATGCCCGATTTGAGTATCACTCCTGCATAACAGGAAGATACTTGCTATCTGGCTATCCGGGGCCTCATTCCGGATATGCCTCACAATATTTGCAACACAACTTGTCCCAAGGGGACGGACTAAAATGACCTTCGGAACGACTGAACAACAAAAGAAAAACGAGAAACCTGATCTGGACAAGCTTTACCGTCCAGTGGGCATTCAGGCTGTCAATGCTGCAAACTGTTATTGTGGCAAACAGAAAGAGGCTTATCAGCCAAAAGTTCAGGAAGACTATCCCCTTCCAACGGACTGAGGCGTTGAGGTTTGCTGTAGCGTGATTATGGTTCTGCTTGATTGAACCAGCTAAAATAGCACCAATCACACCAGTTACAGCCGCATCGCATGTCTACCTCTTATCGGCAGCTTCTTAAAGCGCGTTCATTCGCGGAGCGAGCATTAAGTTCCTCTTATGAGAAAAGGCGACCCGCAGGACTGCGAGCCGCCTTGATCTTTGCGCGCCTTCACGGGCCAAACGATCGTCAACATTTTGCCAGAACGGTGAAACGCCCCAATCGGGTTGTCGCGTTCCACCCTCCCTAATTCATTTTACGGGTAAAGGCGCACTTTATCCCAGTCGTCTTGTGCAGTTTCTCTCTTAAAGACAAACCTGTCGTGCAGACGGAACGCACGATCATGCCAAAATTCAATTTCCAGCGGCTGCAAGGTACATCCACTCCAGTATTCTGGACGCGGAATATCCCCTACAGCGTATTTAGCAGCATATTTGGCAACTTCTTTTTCCAGCGCGAAACGACTTTCCAGCGGGCGGGATTGCTTGGACGCCCAAGCGCCAATGCGACTTTTGCGAGGTCTTGAGCTGTAGTATTCATCAGCCTGATCTTCTGTCACGCGCACAACATTCCCGCGAACCCGAACCTGCCTGCGCAAGCTTTTCCAGTGAAAGCACAAGGCAACCTTAGGTTGTTTACTGATTTCAATCCCTTTTGTACTTTCGAAGTTGGTATAGAAAACAAAACCCTGTGGACTGTAACCTTTAAGTAGTAACATCCGTACATTAGGCATGCCATTCTCGTCTACAGTCGCGACAGACATGGCATTGGGATCATTGGGCTCGCTTTTTTCTGCAAGCGCTAACCATTCGCCAAACAGTTGAAAAGGCACCTCAGCGCTTTCAGAGTAACTATTTGTAAACTTTTCTTCCAGATTTTGGATGTCACCATTCATGGTTAATTGTCCTTTAGGATCCTCAGACTTTGGATGGCCCAGAATTCGTTGGAATAACGGATTCAACCTGAGGTTCTAGTGGTAATATGGCAGTTTTGTATAGCAAGTTAACCCTTTTGCGCCAGTCGTGTTTTCTCTCGACCGCATTCTTGCTGACGCTTCCTGCCTGCACACAAATGTCCATATCCGTGAATAACAGTGACTATCAAGAACCTCTCAACCTGACCGAGACAGTTGATACCAAGCAAAAAGTCGCGGACAGCGAAATTCATCGAACTGATCGTACCGTTATTACGCAAACTATCGAAGAAGCCCTTAATGTGGGAGATCAGCATCGCTTCGCGCCGATGGCCTGGACCAACCCTGTGAGCGGCAACAGCGGAACGATTACCTCTTTGATGTCCGTAGACAAAACTGGCAGCATTCCAGGGTGTACTGATTTTGTTACCAGTGCAAATACCATTGGCGGCGTGAGAGCTTACCATGGTCGCAGCTGTCCGGATATCAATCAGAAAATGACAATTGTCCAGCTTGCACCGTTCCAAGATGATACAACAACGGTTGAATAACTCCCCAAACGTTTAAGTTCTACAAAACATGATATTACCCAGCACATTAAAAGTGCTGAAATACTCACCTTAGATTAGCTAAGTTCGATTACGGCTGCTTGCGCCCGATCAATTGCCCCGTTATGTAAAGGGGAGTTGTAACCTGCCCTAATTTCTATTTGATGGATGACAATGAGAGACCCATATTCTGTTCTTGGTGTTAGCAAAAATGCCAGCGAGGCCGAGATCAAGAAAGCGTTCCGCAAACTGGCGAAGAAGTTTCATCCAGACCAGAATGCAGATGATCCGAAGGCCAAGGAGCGCTTTTCCGAAGCGAACCAAGCCTATGAGATTTTGGGCGATTCCGACAAGCGCGCGCAATTTGATCGCGGCGAGATAGACGCAGAAGGTAAACCCAAGTTTTATGGCGCCCCAGGCGGAGAGGGTTTCTCAGGCTTTCGTAACTCTGGTCGACGTGGCGGTTTTGGCTTTGAACAGGGCTTCGGTGGCGGTCAAGGCGGCGGGCCTCAGGATGCTGGTGGCTTTGACGACATTTTAAATGATATTCTTGGCGGCTTCGGCGGCGGCAAACGCCGCAGTGCTGGTGGTGAGTCTCAGTTCCACGCTGGTCCCAATAAGGGCGCAGACGCCAATCTTATTGCCCGCGTAACACTTGAGGACCTGACCAACCTTGGCAAGGTTCAGGTTAAACTGCCAAGTGGTAAGACCGTAAACGTCAAAATTCCGGCTGGCACTCAGAGCGGAGACAAGATTCGCTTGAAGGGGCAAGGGTTTGCTGCTGCAAGGAGTGGACAGGCTGGAGATGCACTGGTTGAGGTTCGTATCTCAACCCATAAGCTGTTTAAGGTCGATGGTGCTGATGTGCGGGTGGATGTTCCGCTCTCCCTTTATGAAGCTGTGCTTGGTGGAAAAGTTCGCATTCCTACCCTAAGCGGTGCGGTAAACCTGACAATTCCTGCCAACACCAGCAGTGGGAAAACCATGCGTCTTAAAGGCAAGGGCCTGCCGAAGAAAGAAGGAGGGCATGGCGACTTACTTGTCGGTCTTGAGATTGCACTGCCTGAGCAACCCGATGAAGAGCTGGAAAACCTGATGAGAGCCTGGAAAGAGGTCAAGCCATATACGGCTAGAGGCCCAGAGTTCGGTTAATCAACAACACATAGTAAAGGCGGGTTTCCCCGCCTTTTTCTTTGCCCCGTTTAAAGCGGGCATAATGTCTTCACGACAAAGCTTTACGCTTCGATTGCTTCCAGGCTGGCTGGCGCAACGCTGTCATCTGGAACGAAGAAATCCTCTTGCAGATTGCTCTTCGGATTCACACGGTATTTGTCAAAATCGTTCATACCGTTTTCAGAAAGCAGCGTATCATCAATGAAGAAGTTGCCTGTGGTTTCTGCTGCTGGCTTTGAGAAAATCAGGTGAGCGGCATCTGCCAAAATGTCTGGTGTACGGCTTGCCTGTACCATTGTATCGCCGCCAAGCAGGTTCTGAACGGCAGCAGTTGCAATTGTCGTACGCGGCCAAAGCGCATTAACGCCAATCTTCTTCGGACGAAGCTCTCCAGCCAGCCCCAACACAACAAGGCTCATACCGTATTTGGCAATTGAATACGGTGTATGGTTTTTGAACCACTTTTCCTGCATATCCAATGGCGGGGACAGCATCAGAATATGTGGGTTCTCAGATTGTCGCAGATAAGGAATTGCCAGCTTTGAACAAAGCAATGTGCCGCGTGTATTAATCTGGTGCATCAGATCAAACCGCTTCATTTCAGTCTGTTGAACTGATGTCAGGTTGATTGCACTTGCATTATTGACGAGAGTATCAATTCCGCCGAATTTTTCTGCGGCGGCCTTCATGGCATTGCTCACGCTCTCTTCATCGCGGACATCCACAACGAGCGGCAATGCTTGACCACCAGCTTCCTCAATTTCCTTGGCAGCTGTGTAGATCGTGCCTTCCAGCCTCGGATGCGGCTCTGCTGTTTTTGCAGCAATAACAATGTTTGCTCCATCCTTCGCTGCTCGTTTGCCGATCGCAAGACCAATTCCACGAGATGCGCCTGTGATGAAAAGCGTTTTACCCTTAAGACTACTCATATTCCCCCCACTTTGTGTGGATGCTGTGCGGAGCGTTACTCCGCACTGGACCAATTAAGCTTTGCTCATAAACTTCGTGAAGGCTTCGCGCGCTTCATCAGACTTAAGCAGTTCCCCGAAATAACCCATTTCTTCGAATATACGCTTTTCGATCACTTCGCGCTTTCCACGCATCAGTTCTCTGGAAATACGCAGAGCATTTTGTGGCTTTGCGGCAACTTTTTGCGCCATCGCAATCACCCGCTCTTCGAGCTCTGCTGGTGCTACGATGTGGTTTACAAAGCCTGCTTCCTTTGCCATTTCAGCAGTGAAGCTTTCGCCCAGCGCAAACAGTTCAAATGCCTTGTGGTACCCCATAATTTCAGGCCCGAGGAGTGTGGAACCAGCTTCTGGGATGATACCAAGGTCGGTGAAAGGCGTCTTGAAGAGCGCATTTTCTGTTGCAAAAACCATTTCAAAGTGAAGCAACATTGTTGTACCGACACCAACAGCTGGGCCATCTACACCAGCAATCACTGGTTTGGACGGTTGGTGAAGGGCACCAAGGAACTTGCCAACACCGCCAGCTTCGAGGCCATCACCTGACATCGCCGCCTTGAGGAAGTCTGCAATATCGTTACCTGCGGTGAAAGCGCCTGGGCGCCCCAGCATGACATGACAGCGAATGCTTTCGTCTTCGCTTTTCAATGCTTCCGCCATATCCATGTACATGGCTTGTGTCAGTGCATTTTTCTTTTCAATGCGATCCATGCGAATGATCTGGACTGCACCGTCCCGTTCAATACTGATCATATGTCCCTCCCAAGGTGATCGAGCGAGGCATAATTGCCCCTGTTTTCAATAAATTCATCTAACTCTCACATGAGCTGATCTGCCGACCTGTGGCTTAGGCAAGCTCAGCTGCATCAAATGCAAGAATTGCTTCTGACGCACGGGTCACGTCATCCTTCAAAGGAGCACTTTCGCCCAGAACCGTTTCTGCAAAGCTGCGTACCATCAGATAACGTGGCTTCTTGTGTGCTTCTGGCGCGTTCTTAGAGGCCAGAGCGCCCTTTGCCAGCAAGCCGGCACCCAAAGTAATCCCTGCCAAGCGAAGGTACGGCGTGGCTCCTGCAAGGACGTCTGCGATCTTTCCGTCGGCCTGGGCTGCCAAAACCCATTCTGTTGCAGTCTCCAGGTCTGCCACTGCTGCATCCAGCTTAATGCCAAGATCACCTAGTTCGCCCACATTGTCAGCGTTCACGCTTGCTGCAATCTGTTTGATTTCGCTGATCAAGCTGCGAATCTGGTCACCGCCGGACATCGGAAGCTTACGCATCACCAGATCGATCGACTGAACACCATTGGTTCCTTCATAAATTGGAGCAATACGTGCATCACGAAGGTGCTGAGCTGCACCTGTCTCTTCAATGAAGCCCATGCCCCCGTGCACCTGAATGCCAAGGGAGGCAACATCCACGCCAATATCAGTGGAGAGTGCTTTTGCAATTGGTGTCAGCAAGCCTGCACGCTCTGCCCAGAACTTCTTCTGCTCAGCATCTGGTACTGCTTTGGCCATATCCAATGCATGAGCACAGGCATAACAGATAGCACGTGCAACCTGTGTCTGAGACTTCATGGAAAGCAGGGTACGCTTGATATCAGGGTGAACCGCAATTGGATCCATTCCGTCAGTCTTGGACCCGATACCCCGGCCTTGTTTGCGGTCTAAAGAATAAGCCAGCGCTTGCTGGAAGGCTCGCTCAGCAACACCCAGTCCTTGAACACCAACAGCAAGGCGAGCATTGTTCATCATCGTGAACATGCACGCGAGGCCTTTGTTTTCTTCTCCAATGAGCCAGCCAATCGCGCCGCCATTGTCACCAAAGGACATCGTACAAGTTGGAGAGCCGTGGATACCAAGCTTATGTTCGACACCTGCAACGGTGACGTCATTCTTCTCACCAAGGCTGCCATCGTCATTTACAAAGTATTTTGGCACGGCGAACAGTGAAATCCCGCGTGTTCCAGCAGGTGCATCTGGCAAGCGTGCCAGCACCAGATGAACCAGGTTCTCTGTCATATCGTGATCACCATAGGTGATGAAGATTTTTTGCCCAGAGATTTTGTAGGAGCCATCCCCCACAGGCACAGCTTTTGCGCGCAGGGCATTAAGGTCAGAACCGGCCTGCGGCTCTGTCAGGTTCATTGTACCTGTCCACTCGCCGCTGGTGAGCTTTTCAAGGTACTTGGCTTTGAGTTCTGGCGAACCGTGTTTTTCAATGGCTTCGACAGCGCCTGTGGTCAATGTCGGGCATAGCGTAAACGCCATGTTCCCTGCGTTCCACATTTCAAAAACAGCGACGTGCAACATGTTCGGCAGGCCCTGCCCACCATATTCGGGATCACCTGTCAGTGCATTCCAACCGCCTTCGCGCCAACGCGTGTATGTCTCTTTCCAGCCAGGTGACGTTTTAACGCTTCCATCGATCAATTGCGCTGGATTTTCATCTCCAACCTTATTGAGAGGCGCGATCTCTTCTTCAGCGAACTTGGCCGCTTCATTCAAAATGGCTTCGATCAGATCCTCAGAAAGCTCTTCCTGTCCAGGCTGTGCCTGTAGCTGTCCCAGACCTGCCACTTCTTTTAGTGTGAAGGTGATTTCACTTATTGGTGCGCGATACATTTTGTCTTCCTCCTCTCTAGCGACTTGACGAATTGGCATTTGCCCATCAAAACGCCGCTACAGAAATTTTCCTGTTTGGGACAGTAGTGCGATTAACCTATACGTCAAGCATCCCTTAAAGGCAGGTAACCCCCTACATTCGTCTTAGTAAGAAAGAAAAGGCATGAAACTCTGGCGCTTGAGCCCCTCTGATCCACAGCTGGAAGAGATGCAAATTTTCCAAGATATTTGCGATGCGCTGAGCGATGGGAAACTCGTGGCCATACCTACCGAAACGGTATATGGGCTTGCTGCTGATGCCACGAACGGGAAAGCCTGCGCTGGTATTTATGAGGCCAAGGGGCGACCGAGTTTCAATCCGTTGATTTCGCATATAGACAGCCTGGAAGCTGCACAAACACACGCTTTTTTTGATGATCGCGCGCTTAAACTTGCCACAGAATTCTGGCCCGGACCGCTGACGCTTGTATTGCCGAAACTGCCGACAAGTCCAGTCTCAGACCTGGCGGTCGCCGGCCTGGAAACAATTGCCTTACGGGTTCCACGCTCTGCTGTCATGCGTGCCTTGTGCAAGCGCACCGGACTGCCTCTTGCCGCACCCTCAGCCAACTTGTCGGGCCGGATCAGCGGTACGACCGCGACTGATGTTATCAACGATCTTAAAGATCACTTGTCTTACGTCATCGATTCCGGAGCGACGCCTGTTGGCGTTGAATCAACCATTGTATCGCTTGTGAGTGAACGACCAACGCTGCTTCGACCAGGCGGACTTGCACGTGAGGACATTGAAGCGGTTCTGGGTGAGCCACTCGCACGTGCAGGAACCGATGACAGCGCACCGATGGCGCCGGGAATGCTGACTTCCCATTACGCACCGAACTCGCATATCCGCCTCAACGCAGACTATGTGACCGAATCTGAAGCACTGATCACGTTTGGCACTGACCTGCCAAAAGGCGCAGATAAAGCAGCTAGGCTGGTGTCTCTTAGCGACTCAATGGACCTTACCGAAGCAGCCGCCCGCTTGTTTACGGCCCTGCGGTTGGCAGACCTTGGGAGAAATAGAAAAATCGCAGTCATGCCGATCCCTCATCATGGATTAGGGGAAGCAATCAATGACCGGCTGGCCCGTGCAGCAGCCCCGCGCGAATAGGGGAAGGAAGCGCATTGCAATAAGGTACCGCTTTGCGCAATTCTTCGTTTTTCTTTGAATACGACTCCCTACAAACCGTTGAAGTCACAGGATAACTCCCCCTGAATACTTTGGGTTTATTGTGGTGATTCTTGCATTTATGCAACACATCAAGAATAGGTATAAAATATCTCCTATTCTCGCCAGTATAAATTGAAGGTATTGGCGCATAAGTGACGTGCAATTTTCAAGAATTCATCCAATATTACATTCATGAACTTCTTCGAGATGTAGCGGACCTCCCCCACGAGCAACATAGTTTGCTCGCACCTTTATCCGGGGCTGCGTGTTATGCACGCACTCCGGATTTTTCTTGCGCGTTTCCCTACAACAAGGAGTTATTCCGTTAAGGCATAAACTCCTCAGATCTCCTCCACCTCATCCCAATTGCCAAGTTAAACTCGTCGGCTATACAATTGACAGAACACCCAGCATTGTGGAGTGGTATACCTAATGGGACCCGTTTCTCGCCAGAGCGGGTTCAGGCACCTTCGCAATTCGTGTTGGTTGTCGATTATAAACCTGATTTCATTTTATACGGGTTCAATATCTTGAGTACATTGCTGCTGCACCATCAGGCTTTTTTAAATCACCTTACACCGCTCGGTCACCCTGAACGGCCAGATCGTTTGCGTGCGATTGACCGCATGCTTGAGAACGAGCGTTTCTTCATGTTGGATCGGGATATTGCACCATTTGGAACCTTTCAGGATATCGCCAGGGTCCACAGCTCCGATTACATCAACTCCATACACAACATGAACCCTGAGGAAGGGGTGATTGATTTTGCCCCAGATACAAACTTGTCTCCTGGCAGCTGGGAAGCGGCCATGCGGGCAGTTGGCGGCTCTACGCGCTGTGTCGACGAAGTGATGAGCAAACGTGTTTCCAATGCCTTTGCAGCGTGCAGGCCTCCTGGGCACCATGCAGAAACGTCTGTCACATCTGGATTCTGCTTGTTTAACAACGCCGCTATTGCAGCCCGCTACGCTCAAGATGTTTATGGAATGGAGCGCGTGGCAATTATGGATTTTGACGTTCACCACGGTAACGGAACCCAGGAAATTTTCTGGAACGACCCAACGGTGATGTATACGTCGACCCACCAGATGCCGCTGTTTCCTGGCACTGGTGCCATGAATGAAACAGGTGAGCACAACAACATTGTAAATGCTCCTCTGACAGCTGGTGATGATGGAACCCAGTTCCGTGAAGCAATGGAATACGCGATTTTGCCACGTATCCGCGACTTCTCCCCTGATCTTATCATCATCTCTGCTGGGTTTGATGCGCATGAGCGTGACCCTATTGGCGGTTTGCGCCTGACCGAGATGGATTTTGCATGGGCGACCCGCAAGCTCATCGAAATTGCCGACGAGCGCTGTGAAGGCCGGGTCGTTTCCCTATTAGAAGGTGGGTATGATCTGGAAGGCCTTGCGCGATCGGCTGCAGCTCATGTAATGACATTAATGGATTACTAAATCGAAGTGCTCCCACTTCCATCTGAACAGAGGACATATTGGTGACAGAAGAAGCAGCTGGTTCCATTGAAAACCTATCCTTTGAGCAAGCATTGGCTGAGCTGGAAACCATTGTACGCAACCTGGAGCAGGGAAATGTTCCGCTTGAGAAGAGCATCGAACTTTATGCACGCGGAGAAGCATTGCGCGAAAAGTGCGATAAGCTGCTTAAAGCTGCAGAAGAGAAAGTGGAAAAAATCCAGATGAATTCTGCTGGCCGTGCTGTTGCGACCGAAGCGCTGGACGAATAGACAGCAACGCTTTCTGGAACTTTGACCCTGTCTTTGCAAAGACACCGGGAAATTTCCATTGAACCTGTATGATCTTTTTTTCAACAGACCCCACTTTGAGTGGGGTTTTTGTTTATTTTGAAACCACAGAAGTATCTGCGCGTGTTGAAAGGTACAATTTAAATTACTCTCTATTATTTACCCAGCTAAATAAGATCACTGGTAAATAATGGTGCGCAACATGCCTCCTCTTTTGAAAATAGCTTCAAGCTTTAGGCACACAGCAGTTCTATCTGAGATATTTCACGTAATATAACTAGGTATAAAGCATAGAAAATATCGCATAATCGATATTGTATTCTAGTTATTCGAGATAAATATTGACAATTTTCTCAAGAATATTATGCCGACAAAAAAAGGGGGCCGCGAAAACCGCAGCCCCAAGTCGATCACTGTGCACGTGGCCCCATCGACCACCCACATGACATAGGACGTTTCGTCGCAGATTGCATCACCCCATGGGGTGAAAAGACTGCACTTTATACTAGCAAATGAAAATAATTCGCACACACTTGCACTTTATATTGGGATTTTGTGGTGGTTCCTACAAAAGGACCCAGCATAAACGATCAATATTTGACGACAAGCAATTGCACAGAGAGCGGCCTTGCTATAATCGTGTTCAATTACGGTAGACTGTAGTGGAGGCCTTTTTAGTGCTGAGTGCGATGGTCGGATCAATCCGTATTGAGCTATCAAATAGTCATAAGACCCAAGAAAACCCAAATGTCCCTGCTAGATCAAATTCATAACCCATCTGATCTCAAAAAGGTCCCCGAAGACCGCCTTCGACAAGTCGCCGAAGAATTGCGAGAGGAGATGGTTGATGCTGTTTCTGTCACCGGGGGGCACTTAGGGGCCGGTCTGGGTGTCGTTGAGCTCACCGTTGCGCTTCACCATGTCTTTGACACTCCCAAAGACCGCCTGATCTGGGATGTGGGGCACCAGTGCTATCCACATAAAATCCTGACAGAGCGTAAAGATCGCATTCGCACCTTGCGTCAGGGTGATGGCCTGAGTGGCTTCACCAAACGCACTGAAAGTGAATATGACCCATTTGGTGCAGGACACTCCTCCACCTCTATTTCCGCTGGCCTTGGCATGGCAGTTGCGCGTGACCTTGCTGGCGGCGACAACAATGTGATTGCTGTTATCGGCGATGGCGCAATGTCTGCAGGCATGGCTTACGAGGCCATGAATAATGCAGGTGCATTGAACTCACGCTTGATCGTTATTCTTAACGACAATGACATGTCGATCGCACCACCCGTTGGCGCCCTATCAGCGAGCCTTGCACGTCTTGTTTCCGGCAAAACCTATAAGGGTTTACGCGAAGCAGCCAAACAAGTTGCAAGTGCACTACCAAAGCCATTGCAGGAGAAAGCAGCGCAAGCTGAGGAGTTTGCTCGCAGCTTCTTTACCGGTGGAACCTTGTTTGAAGAGCTCGGCTTTTATTATGTGGGGCCAGTTGACGGTCATAACCTTGACCATCTGCTACCTGTGTTAAAAAACGTGCGCGATGCAAAGGAAGGCCCAATCCTTGTTCATGTGGTAACACAAAAGGGTAAGGGGTATTTGCCTGCTGAAAACGCAAGCAACAAGTATCACGCTGTTGCCAAGTTTGATGTTGTTACCGGCAAGCAGTCCAAACCAAAACCAAACGCTCCGGCCTATACGCGCGTGTTTGCCAATGCCTTGATTGCAGAAGCAAACAAGGACAAAAAAATCGTCGGGATTACCGCTGCGATGCCAGATGGTACCGGGCTTGATGTGTTTGAAAAGGTGCACCCGACCCGCATGTTTGACGTGGGTATTGCAGAACAACATGCTGTAACTTTTGCAGCTGGCTTAGCCTCTGAAGGTTTCAAGCCGTTTTGTGCGATTTACTCCACGTTTCTTCAGCGCGGATATGATCAGGTCGTGCATGATGTTGCGATCCAGAAGCTGCCTGTGCGCTTTCCAATTGATCGCGCTGGCTTGGTTGGTGCTGATGGCGCAACCCACGCAGGCGCCTTCGACACAGCGTTCCTATCTTGTCTGCCTGGCATGGTCGTTATGTCTCCGGGCGATGAAGCTGAACTCGTTCATATGGTTTCAACTGCCGCAGCTTATGACGAAGGTCCAATTGCCTTCCGTTACCCACGCGGTGAGGGAATTGGCATTGACCTTCCTGAGCAAGGTGTTCCGCTGGAAATCGGCAAGGGACGTATTGTTAAAGAAGGTACCAAAGTTGCCCTGCTCTCTTTTGGCGGGCGTTTGAGCGAAGCTTTGCGTGCAGCTGACACGCTTGATGCTGCTGGTCTTTCAACCACCGTTGCTGATGCACGTTTTGCAAAGCCTTTGGATACGGACATGATTGGCCGTCTGGCAAAAGAGCACGACGTCCTCATTACAATTGAAGAGGGTTCCATAGGCGGCTTTGGAAGCCAGGTCCTCCAGTTCCTTTCAGACAATGGATTGCTAGACGGCTCGCTTAAGATCCGCAGCATGATCTTGCCGGACGTTTTTCAGGATCATTCCAAGCCAGAGCTTATGTACAAAGATGCAAAACTGGATGCTGATGGAATTGTCCTTCGTGTCTTCGAAGCCATTGGCAAAGCAAAGGATTTGCCGTTAAGGCTTGTTTAGAGCGTTGCATTTGTGTTCATAACTCAGCAAATGATTAAGTGAGGGGCAGCTTTTGCTGCTTCTCTAGTTTTATTTTTGAATATGACATGTAGTGTAAAGCCAGTTTTATAGTGTTGGCTGGTACGCTCATGATCCTGCTGTTTGCAACTTTTGCGTCCTTAATGCTGTCTACAGTCCTGATTCTTGCAGGACACGGCCTTTCTTCGACGCTCATACCACTCAGAGCAGACCTAGCTGGTTTCGGCAATCTCCAGATCGGCCTTATCTCCTCCAGCTTTTACATTGGCTTTGTGTTTGGTTGCCTATTTGGCCCTTATCTGATTTTGCGCGCTGGCCATATTCGTGCGTTTGCGGCACTGGTATCGCTGATGTCAGCTGCAGCGCTGCTCCACCCCATCATGATCGATCCAATTGCCTGGGCGCTATTCAGGGCGATTACCGGACTTTGCTTTGCGGGCATTAATCTGACCGTTGAGAGCTGGCTGAACGACCGTGCGACCAATGATAATCGCGGCACCGTCATGTCGCTCTATATCATCTGCTATCTGGCTGCGACGATGAGCGGGCAGCTGATGGTGACCGGTTTTGAAATTACAACATTCGTCCCCTTCGCTATCGCTTCTATTTTTGTCAGCGTAGCAGTTGTTCCAGTTGTTCTGACCCACGCTGCACAGCCTGCTCCCATTACGCTTGTTCGGTTCAGGCCGGTCAGACTTTATCAAACTTCGGCTGTCGCTCTGATCGGCTGTTTGCTGATTGGTTTAGCAAACAGTTCCATGTGGGCATTGGCCCCACTTTACGCCGCTCAGGTCGGTTTCAGCATCAACGAAGCTGCCTATTTTGCAGCGGCGATCGTTTTGGGCGGTGCGGTTACACAATGGCCGGTCGGACGCTTATCTGACCGGGTGGATCGCCGCTTCATTATTCTCCTGCTTGGTCTTTGCGCTGCGATTGCTGCCATGCTGCTATTCTCGCTTGAAGGCAGTAGTTTCTGGACCACGTTCTGCGTCTTCATTGTGCTTGGAATGGCCAGTCAGCCAACCTATGCAATTGTGGCTGCACACGCCTTCGACTATGTGGAGCCTGAAGATTATGTTGAAACCTCTTCTGGTGTTTTGATGTCGAACGGCATCGGCTCGATGATCGGGCCGACCATTGCCGCTGGCCTCATGTTCATCATTGGACCAAATGGCCTCTTTGTCTGGGTTGCCCTCGTGGAGGTTGCACTAACCCTCTTTGTGATAAGCCGCCTGTTCATCAGTCCAGCTGATGAGGATCTGGAAAAGACCGACTTCGAATACGGCGCAACTTCAAACATGGGTGCCGTCCTAACCCCGGATCCACTCGATATTGAGCATCCCTACGTTATTCCGCCCGAGGAATTTCCTGCCTATGAGCCAGTTGAAGGGATGGCGTCAGAAGAAGTTGGTGATTTGCCAAATCGCAATGATGACGACGATGACCAGTCTATAGTCGATGAGACTCAGGATAATTCCAGATCTCAATCGGACTGAGTGTAGACACAGTCATAGGAAGCTACTAAGAAAAACGGATGGTCAAGCCGAGTAACACATTACAAGTACTCAGAAGCGAGCGGCATCCGCTTGTTTTGCTTGCCAGCATTGCGATGCTGGCGCGAGTACTGTTGCTTGCCTTGAGCCTTTCCGGTGCAGCTGTAGACCCAGCTGTTGCAAGCCTTGGCGAATTATGTACTCCCTCAGGAAGTTCACATATTGCGAAGGTTGAAGGTTCGACTCACTCCGAAAATCCGCTCGGTGTGGGATGTGATTGCTCATTCATGTGCCCGCACACATCCAAACAGGCGAGCTACTTTTCGTTCGAACCTGAGACTTGGAAGAGCCCTTCCCTTGTCGTTGCAGGCTCTCTTTCCCTTGATATTACTCTTGGAAACGCAAGAAACCTTCGGGGTCATAATTTCCACATCCGTGCTCCCCCTGTCTCCTAGGTTCTCAACAACACCGACTTAACCTAGTTCGACAGTACTCCCCTGCGCACTTTTGCAGGTTGGAGCAATTATTTGGATGTTAATTATGAAAACACGTGCTCTTCTTGTTGCAGCAGCTCTCGTTGCCTTCGCTGGTTCCTCCGCTTTTGCAGACAGCGTTGAACATGGCAACCTGACCATCAAAGACAGCTGGACCCGGGCAACCCCACCCAATGCTAAAAGTGGTGGCGCTTTCGTTTCCATCACCAACAATGGCAATGAAGATGCGCATCTTGTTGCTGCAATTTCTGACCATGCAAAGCGCACAGAAATTCACGAAATGAGCGTAAATGACGGCGTCATGAAAATGCGTAAGCTGGATGATGGTGTTGTTATTCCAGCAGGCGAAACTCTTGAGCTGAAACCGGGCAGCTATCACGTGATGTTTATGGGGATCAACCAACCCTTCAAAATGGGTGAGGAACTCAAGGTCACACTTCAGTTCGAGAAAGCAGGCCCGGTTGAAGTGACTTTCCCTATCATGAAGATCGGTGCAAAATCTGGCAAGATGCACCACTAACCAATTGTAGTGTGTACGGGTAGAATAAGATGAACGTTGCGAAAACAATTCGATATGGAGCGTGGGCAGCTGTAGCACTGCTTGTTGCTGCAGTATCAGCTGCCACAGTGATGAAGCTGACTGGCGATGATATCCCACAGGCGGCTACTGTACAGATCGGTGGCCCTTTTGAACTCGTGGATGGCAAGGGGCAAGTCTTTACCGACAAGAACCTAAATGGCAAACCAACCTTGATGTTCTTTGGCTTCACGTACTGTCCTGATGTGTGCCCAACAACGCTGTCAGACATGCAGGGTTGGATTGAAAACCTGGGCCCACAAGCCGATGATCTGAATTTCGTCTTCGTCAGCGTTGATCCTGAGCGCGACACACCAGATACCATTGCAGATTATGTGGCTGCTTTTGATAGCCGTGTCGTTCCGCTGACCGGCTCTGTCGACCAGGTCAAGAAGGTCGTCAAAGACTATCGCGTTTATGCAAGAAAAGTACCTTTGGACGATGGTGACTACACCATGGATCACACCGCAGCAGTTTACATGCTCAACGGTGATCTAAATTTTGTGGGCACCATCGGCTATCAAGAGCCTGAGGATACAGCCATGCCTAAGATCAAAAAGTTGCTTGGTAGCTAAGTTAAGTTTAGGGTGTCTGAAAATTCAGGCACCCTTTTTTGGATAGACATATGAAAGATCACGCAGTTTTATATGCTGGTACAGCTGTTCTGCTTACACTGCTGATCGCTGCCTGTACTGCCCTTTGGATACGCTATGGCAATTTGCTTTTCTCTGACAAGCTGTTAAACGCACTGGCTGGTTGTTTCGGGCTCTAAGCCCCCTCAACTTGACTAAACATCCCTAGGCTCAGGTGATCTATGCGGCTTGATCAGTTCCTCGTTGAACATGGCTATTTTGAAACGCGCGCCCGTGCGCGTGATGCAGTTCTGCGCAATACAGTTTTCATTGATAACGCTCCAGCAAAAAAGCCTTCGCAGAAGGTTTTAGAGGGGCACTGCGTCACTATCAACGACCCTGCTGCACAGTACGTTTCAAGGGCTGCTCTTAAACTTCTCAAGGCTTTGGAGGAGTTCAAGCTCTCTCCAGCTGATAAAGTCTGTTTGGATATTGGCGCGTCGACCGGGGGGTTCACCCAGGTTTTGCTGGAGCATCATGCAAAGGTTGTTCATGCAATTGATGTTGGGCATGACCAGCTTGCGGAGCGGATTTCTGAGGATCCGCGCGTTATCCGCAAGGATGGCTTAAACGCACGAGCGCTCACGCTTGACCACCTGGAAGGTCAAGCACCACAATTTCTTGTGTCTGATGTGAGTTTCATTTCCCTCAAACTGGCCCTTCCCCCAGCTCTGGACCTTGCAGAAGACGGTGCACTGGGTGTCTTTTTGGTGAAGCCACAGTTTGAAGCGGGCCGTGATCGTATCGGCAGAGGCGGGCTTGTTGCTCCTGAAGTTGCAGAATATATCGCGCAGGACCTTCAGGATTGGATGAACGAGCAACCGCACTGGTCTGTTGTTGGCTTTACATCTTCGCCGATCAAAGGCGGAGACGGCAATGCGGAATATCTCATGGTTTGCCAAAAGCACAGGTGCTAAAACACAGGCAATTCCACGGATGTCTTCAGTCTAACTGATAAACGGATTGCATGTCTTGGCGGGGGGCTGTAAACGCAGTGCCATGTCTAAGAAGCCTGAAGCCACTATAGAAACTCTCCGCATTTCCCGCCTTGCCCACAAAGGCGATGGCGTTGCTGAAACCGAAACCGGTCAGATCTTTGTTCCCTTTACACTTGAGGGCGAACTCGTTAGCGCCAAAGTGCAAGGTCAACGAGCAGAGCTGAAAGAAGTCATTGAGCCAAGCGAACAGCGTATTGCCCCTGTTTGCAAGCACTATGGCGCTTGCGGTGGATGCTCTTTGCAACATATGGGCGAGGCTTCTTACAAGGAATTCAAACGTCAGCACGTCATTGATGCGCTTGCTGCACGTGCCCTCGACGTTCCGGTTGATGATGTTGTGCTGTGCGATAAGGGGAGCCGTCGCCGGGCTGTATTTGCAGCTGTAAAAGCAGGCCACAAGGTTCTGTTCGGCTACCATACCGCCAAATCCAACATGCTTGTCGACATTGAAGAATGTCCTGTAATTGCACCTGAGATTCTGAAAGCCGTTCCCGGACTTCGTAAGCTGGCCGGTGAAATTCTGTCCCACAAAGGTGAATTGAAGTTCACAGTGACGACCACGCAGAGCGGGTTAGATGTGGCGATCACCGGAATGGGCAAGAACAAAGAAAAACGTTATTTCGATTTGTCTCAAGCTGCGGTCGCCAATAATCTGGCACGCCTGACTGTTGATGGTGAGACTATTATCGAGATCCGCGCTCCCTTACTGGTTATGAGCGGCGTTTCTATCCCTATTCCGGCCGGTGGCTTCATTCAGGCAGCACTGAGCGCTGAACAGGCCATGGGGAAGTTACTTGAAGAAGGGCTTTCTGGGTGTAAACGCGTTGCGGATTTGTTCAGCGGTGCAGGAACACTGAGTTTCAAAATTGCGCAGAAATCAAATGTGCATGCAGTTGAAAGCGAAGCTTCTTCCTTGAAGTCGCTTATGCAAGGCCTTCGACAGGCTCAGGGGCTTAAGAAAGTGACGAGTGAGCGTCGCGATTTGTTCCGACGCCCGATCGTTGCCAAAGAGCTGGACAACTTTGGCAAGGGATATGACGGAGTGGTGTTTGATCCTCCACGCGCAGGTGCCCTTGCTCAGGCTCAAGAGCTTGCTAAATCACCGGTGAAGAAGATTGTCGCCGTGTCATGTAGCCCGGCCAGCTTTGCTCGTGATTTACGCGTACTGGTAGATGGTGGCTACAAAATCAAACGCGTGGTCCCGATTGATCAATTCCTCTACTCCCCTCATGTTGAGGTGGTCGCATTGCTGGAACGGGTTTCCTAACACCCTACAAGCTGGCGGCAAAGAAACGCTGATTTGCCGCCACACTCTCATATCTACTTAATACACGCCGCATGTGCGACTGCGTTACACAAGCTTCACAGCCGGTCACTATGCTTGTCTCGTGTTCAAAACGATCAGGCAGGCGAACCTTTGCTCAAAGGGCTTTCAGTTTTTGCAGCGGTACTATGCATTTTACTAGGCGTTCTAACGGTCTGGACGCCCATTCCAACGGGAATACCACTGCTGGCTCTCGGGATCGTTTTACTCATTGCCAGCAGCCGCAGTTTTGCGAAATTCATCAGGCGTCACCGGAAGAATTTCAGCTTTCTAAATCGTGCCCTGCACTGGGTCGAGGTCCGCACCAGTGGGCGGTTTAGCAAAATTATTCGCAGGACCCGCCCACGCTATTTCAAGAAACAACAGGGTAAAACCCCGCCCTCTTCAAAAGATAAATAAGCGTAGTGCCGCATAGCTTTATCGTATTTCCATCACCTGGACGACTCAGTTAAAGTCTCCTTCCCAAAAGCAGGAGCACATTATGCCAGCCTACATTGTTGTCGACACGAAAATAATCGATCCAGTTTCCTATGAAGATTATAAGTTACAGGCTCGTCCGATTGCTGAGCACTACGGTGGCATCTACCGGGCACGTGGCGGCGAGATGGATATCGTAGAAAACGATCTATGGACACCGCACCGGCTTGTTATTGTTGAATTTCCCGATATTGAGAAGGCTAGAGCGTTTCTCAATAGCCCGGAATACGCGCCTGTGGCTGCAATCAGGCATAAAGCTGCGGAGTGTAGCCTGACGATCATCGACGGGGTGTAACTTTGAAAATGTAAGGCTGACTGGAATGCTCTGCACCAGATACGAGCACCGGCAAACTCTTTGTCATCGTCATGGAGAAAAGCGCTTGAGCGTACTTATTTACGCACTCAGCCCACCACTAACGATGATATAGGGCGCAGTATCATTTTGGCTCATTGTCGCCCAATCGCCATAGGACATGGTTGCCTGCAACCCTACAGCCTCTAACAAGTCGCGGATGTGATCTCTGTGAACGAAGCGGCGCATATTGCTCTTTGAGATATGCCTTCCCCCGCTTTTGTAGTGGGTTTGCATAAACACCAGACCGTTCTTGTCAGGCCCGGCAGTATCTTGCCACAGTGAAACGTCCTGACCCTCTACAGAGCGCACTCTAAGCGGTTTACCTTTTTGCCCCCACTTTTCCCACGGACACGCTTTCGGGTTTTCCATACCAAATGCAAACTTACCGTTTGGCTTCAGGTGAGAGGCGATGGTTTGAAGAACAAGGATCTGATCGGTATTGGTTGCGAAGGCCTGAAACGCATTTCCTGTGATAATGATGCGGTCAAACTTTTGAGAGAGGCGCACCATCCGCGCATCGGCTTTCACCCACTTCACATCGTTTGTGCGCTTAACGGCCTGAGCGATTTTCTTTGGATTACGATCAAGACCAACAACACTTACCTTCTCTTGCGAGAGCGCTTCCGAAAGGGCACCGGTGCCGCACGCAATCTGTAGCACGCTTCCATCTGGCTGGCAGGCAAAGTTGAAGAGGTAATCATCATCAGCACCCCAGTCTTTATCAAGGCTTGTAAAGCTTGATGCGGAGTTTTCGATGTTTGTGCGGTTCAGCTGCATGATGATCTGCCTTCCAGCTCCTACCCTTCCTAATAAAAACTAGGTTAAGAGTATTAACGCCATGTAACAGGATAGCTGTATTTGCGGCTAAACGAAGATTTATGACCTACTTAAGTTACTTAACGAGTGTTTATAGATTAGTGTTGCAGATATGCATCATGCAGATTGATAAAATTGCCTAGTCCTTTGCAACAGGATCTCTGGATCACATGCAAGTAGATTTAAATCTAATTCAATTACTGGTGCATTTGACTTACCATTATTTAACCGCCAGTTCTTTCGCATGGCAGCTCTTAGCAATGACTTTTGGTCAGAATGATGCAAACACTCCTCAATCGGCCCTTTCAATTGAATACAAAGCTGGCGAAATTCCATTGACCTGACAGCCGTTGTTTGGATCGACAGGCCTTTGATCGCTGACCATCGTATAACTCCCAGACGCTCCAAATAGAGGCCGGTTTTATTTGCGCCCATTTGCGGACGTTTATCAATAAACGGATACTGCCAATACACGCTGAAAAAAACTGGCAAGGATGCGAGAACAGGGAGCAACATACCACTTACGATGCCGGTTCCAAGCAAAGCTGCAGCCAGCAAAAAACTACCAAGGACAACCGGTTCTGCCGTTCCCTTCTTGTAGCCCAGGGTAAACGGCTCTGGTTCATCATGGCTCTCCGGCCACGGATCAAGACTGAATTGGGACATGCTCCCGGCACTTTCTTTGTTGTGCCGGGAGCCCTGTTTCTTAGTCTGCCAGCGATTCTGTTGCTTCTACTTTAAGGCCAAAACCCTCAAGACCAACGTAATGGCGTGCGCGTGAAGCAATCACCCGGATCGAGTTTGCACCAAGATCCTTCAGAATTTGTGCACCCAAGCCAACTTCACGCCAATCTTCCGAGCGGCCCTGAGCTGAGACATGCTGCTCATCTTCGGCTGCTTCAAGGTTATCGCGTTGACGATGAGGTTTACTGGCAACACCGACTGCACCTTCACGCAGGTACACGAAGATACCACGCCCCCTCTTAGCAAAGTCTTCCAAGGTCTTTTCGATAGGCTTAACTTGCCCGGTCACCGCATCCAACACATTTTCAAGATGAAGCCGTACAGGAATGTTTTGGCCATCACGAATGTCACCATAAACCAACGCCAAGTGACCAATATTGTCAAACGGCGTGGAGTATACAATCGCCCGCGCTTTCCCCGCCGGTGTATCAACATCAAACTCATCAGTGCGCTTAACAAGGTTTTCGTGGCGCTGACGCCAAGCAATCAGATCTGCAACAGAAACCTTCTTCAGATTATGTTCACGTGCAAACTCTTCTACCTGTTCGCCTTGTTTGACAGTGCCATCATCGTTCACCAACTCACTAATGACGCCGACCTCAGGCAGGCCTGTGAGCTTACACAGATCGACCGCAGCTTCGGTATGGCCAGAGCGCATAAGAACGCCCCCTTCTTTCGCCACAAGCGGGAAGACATGCCCCGGGCGAACAAAGTCACCAGAACTAGCATTTGGATTTGCAAGGCCGCGTACCGTTGCACAGCGCTGCTCAGCAGAGATGCCAGTCGTCAAGCCTGGCGCGTAGTCAACCGAGACGGTGAACGCTGTAGCCAACGGTGCATCGTTCGAGCCAACCATAGGATCCAGATGTAAGCGCTTTGCTTCTTTGGGTGTCATAGGAGCACAAACAATACCGGAGGTATGGCGGACGATGAACCCCATTTGCTCCGGCGTAATCAGGCTGGCCGCAACAATGAGATCACCTTCATTTTCGCGATCATCATCATCAGTTACGACAACCATTTCGCCTTTTTCGAAGGCGCGAAGGGCTTCAGCCACTCTCGATTGAGACACGACGTACTCCTTGTTTTCTTTTAGTCCGAGAAAATCGTTTGGCGTCACCTGATGGTCCGTCGCAACTGCGATCTTTTGGGCCATTTCTCGAGAGATCCATGCGCTTGGATCGTTACATAAAGCGGTTACAGATGCAGGAGACAAACAAGCGCGACGTGCAAAAGCACTTCTACTTTCTCCAGTTTTTTCCAACCATTCGGTCAAGCGCATAGCTTTATCCCCTTTGCCATAGAATTTCAGTATCACTGAAATCAACCTTTTATTATAAAAAATCAAGAGGTAAAATTAAAAAGACCTAAGCTACAGTCCTGATCTTTAGTAGCAGATGAGTTCGATATGAATGAAAGGTTTATGGCTTCGTGACAGTCTAAGCTAACGGATAGTGGTTACAAAAAGGGCGTCGGTTCGCCCCAACGCCTTTTCAATAATAGTAAAACTTCAGGAAGTTTTGAGCTTAACGCTCTCCGCACTGGCCTCGGTCACGCAGCACGTGATCAGCCAGAACACAGGCCATCATCGCCTCTCCGACAGGCACGGCACGGATACCAACACATGGATCGTGGCGACCTTTGGTCATCACATCCACCTCTTCACCACTACGGGTGATTGATTTGCGCGGTGTGAGAATGGAGGAGGTCGGCTTTACAGCAAAGCGAACAACGAGTGGTGCACCGGACGAGATACCACCCAGCACGCCCCCGGCTTGGTTAGATAGGAAATCTGGCTTGCCATTCGCGCCCATACGCATTTCGTCAGCGTTTTCTTCGCCAGTCAGGCAGGCAGCTTCAAAGCCATTGCCAATTTCGACACCCTTTACTGCGTTTATGGACATCATAGCCGAAGCCAGGTCTTGATCCATTTTACCGTAAAGGGGGGCTCCTAATCCTACTGGTACATTTTCAGCAATAACTTCGATGACAGCGCCAATAGAAGAACCCGCTTTACGAAGGCCATCAAGGTACTCCTCATAGAAGGCAGCAGCTTCTTTGTCCGGGCAAAAAAACGGATTGTTATGTATCTCGTTCCAGTCCCAATTATCGCGATTGATCTTGTGTGGCCCCATCTGCACGAGCGCACCGCGCACCCGTATATTCGGGATAACCTTGCGCGCCAAACCACCTGCTGCCACACGCGCAGCAGTTTCACGGGCTGAAGAACGCCCACCCCCGCGATAGTCACGAATGCCGTATTTGGCGTCATACGTGTAGTCTGCATGACCGGGACGGTAGCGCTCTTTGATCTCGGAGTAGTCTTTTGAACGCTGATCGGTGTTTTCAATCATCAGTGAAACAGGTGTGCCGGTCGTGCGCTGCACACCTTCTTCATCCACCATCACACCGGAAAGGATTTTCACTTGGTCCGGCTCACGGCGCTGTGTGGTAAACTTGTTCTGGCCAGGTTTACGCTGGTCCAAATACACCTGTATCTCTTCGGCAGTAATAGGAAGAAGTGGCGGACAACCATCCACGACACAACCCAAAGCTGGCCCGTGGCTTTCGCCCCAGGTTGTTACACGAAACAGATGGCCAAAGGTGTTATGTGACATGTTCTACCGGTTCAGTTCTAAAAGGATACAGTGGTTTTAATTTGGTTCACTTGAGAGGTCAATTGAGAGGCTTGCAGCACTTGCGTAATTTTACCAAATGTACAACAGCTCTTCTGGCTACTGTCAGACCCAAGCCTCAGCGCCATCCCGCCATAGTAGGAACTGGTCCTGCGGAGTTTCCAGATCTGGAATCTCGGCTGGTGCGTAACCGCACAACAGCCCGCGCAAAACACGCATGACAACACCGTGCGCGACAATAATCATCGGCTCACTCTGCTCTGACATCCAGTCATTGATACGTTCGGAAACCATTTTATAGCTTTCGCCGCCAGGGTGAACATAACCCCACTTGTCATTGCGACGGTTTTCAATCACCTCTGGGCGCTTAATCTTCATCTCTGGGACAGTCAGCCCCTCCACCTCACCAAAAGTGATTTCGCGCAAACGTTCATCTACCTGGTAGCACTCTGGGTCAAGCCCCAGTTCCTTACGTAAAAGCTCCATAGTTTCGCGGGCGCGGATCATTGGAGAACACACGAAGGTAAACTCGTCAGAAGCCATATTCAGGTCTGACAGAAGGTCTTTCATGACCATGCCATTGCGCCGTGCCTGGTTGCGGCCAGTATCGTTAAGGGGAATATCCTGCCCCCCTTGCATCCGACCTTCAAGGTTCCAGTCTGTCTGACCATGGCGAACATATAAGAATGGGCTTGGCGCTATTTTCGCAAGGGGCATCAACGAACCTGTCATAAAATGGGCTTCCAGCGGTGGTCCAATTGGTAAGTAAGCAGCAATTGTCTCTTTTCTTATGCGGTACATGAGGCATTCATCTTTAGAAATCAACCGTTATGTCGATCTTCCTCACCTTGACCCTACATGTTTTGCGAAGGATTAACGCTAATAAAAAAGGCGCCCAGAAGAGCGCCTTTTCTTATAAGTTGAGTTATTTGGGCAAGCTAAACAACAGAAATGTCAGGCGCATCTACTGCCTTCATGCCAACCACATGATAGCCGCTGTCAACATGATGGGTTTCACCAGTGACCGAGCGGGACAGGTTGGACAGGAAGTAGAGCGCTGAGTTCCCTACATCATCAATTGAAACTGTTTCACGCAGTGGTGCGTTGTATTCGTTCCATTTGAGGATATAGCGGAAGTCGCCGATACCTGCCGCTGCAAGTGTTTTAATTGGGCCTGCAGAAATAGCATTTACGCGGATTTTCTGAGGGCCAAGATCTACTGCAAGGTACTTCACGCTTGCTTCCAGAGCTGCTTTTGCAACACCCATGACGTTGTAGTTCGGCATTACCTTTTCTGCACCATAGTAGGTGAGTGTCAGGATGGAACCACCTTCAGTCATCAGTTTTTCTGCACGCTTGGATACAGCTGCAAGAGAGTAGCAGGAAATCTGCATTGTTTTGTTGAAGTTCTCTGGGCTGGTGTCCAGGTAACGACCAGTCAATTCTTCCTTATCGGAGAATGCGATCGCATGAACAACAAAGTCGATTTTACCCCACTTTTGCTCAAGAACGTCAAATGCTGCATCAATGCTAGCTTCATCAGTAACGTCGCAATCACCCACAACAATTGCGTCAAGCCGCTCCGCCAGGGGCGCTACGCGTTTCTTAAGAGCTTCACCTTGGTAGGTGAGCGCAATTTCAGCTCCGGCATCGTGTAGTGCTTTCGCAATACCCCAAGCGATGGACCGATTGTTGGCCAGTCCCATGATGAGACCACGTTTACCGGCCATCAATCCTTGCGCTTCTGCCATGTTTTTCTCCTGAAGTGAATTTCACTTTATCTAGTAAACAGATCTAACGTGCTATGGCACACTGTTCATTTGGCTACAAGCCGCCGAAAAAAGTCCAATCTAACAATGGACGTGTTCTTGCGCTCCCATTATCTGATAGTGAGAGCCAGATCAACTTCCAACACTGTGATAGAAAAATGACTAATCCAAATTTGGTAAGTGCCTTTCAAGGTCTCATCGGAGACGCAAATGTATTGGTCGATGACCATGACAAGACCCCGTTTCTCGTTGAGTGGAGAGACAAGTTCAAAGGGGCGACACCCATGGTGCTGCGCCCCGGCTCCACATCAGAAGTTGCAGAGTGCGTGAGACTTGCAGCACAGCACGATCTTAAGGTGGTTCCACAAGGGGGGAACACGGGTCTTGTCGGGGGGCAAATTCCTAATCCAGACGGCAGTGAAATCGTCCTATCTCTTTCTAGATTAAACAAAATTCGAAATATTGACCCCGAAGGCTATACGATGGTCGCAGATGCGGGCATCACATTACAGGCCATCCATGACGCTGCGGAAAAACATGATCGTCTGTTTCCTTTGACGCTTGCTTCACAGGGGTCTTGCGAGATCGGCGGCAACATTGCAACCAACGCAGGGGGGACGGCTGTCCTGTCCTACGGCAACACCCGCGATCTTGTTCTTGGCTTGGAAGTTGTGCTTGCAAATGGAGAGGTTTGGCACGGCCTTCGAACCCTTCGCAAAGACAACACTGGTTACGATTTGAAACAAATATTTATCGGATCAGAGGGTACTTTGGGGATCATTACAGGGGCGAGCCTCAAATTATACCCAGCTCCAGCGATTGTTGAAGTGGCCCTTGTGGCGCTAGATTCGCCTTCAAAGGCACTTTCTTTGTTCTCATTGGCAAAAAGCCATGCTGGAAATATGCTGACTGGCTTTGAGTTGATACCTGACACCGGTATGCAATTCGTTTGCGAACATATGGAGCAATCTCGTTATCCGTTTGAAGCACCCCATCCATGGTATGTGCTTATCGAGATCTCAGCGGGAACGAAAGACATAGACGTTGCCAGCCTGACAGAGACAATCTTTACGGAAGCTTTTGAGAACGATTTGCTGCGTGATGGCTTACTGGCTCAAAGTAAAGCCCAGGCAGAGGACTTCTGGCGGTTGCGGCACGGTCTTTCTGAAGCGCAGAAATTCGAAGGCGGCTCCATCAAACATGATGTGTCAGTGCCGATTGCCAAAGTTCCTGAGTTCTTGGAGGACGCGATAGAAGCCGTCCAAAAAGCTGTCCCAGGATGTCGCCCGGTTCCATTCGGTCACATGGGAGATGGAAACATTCACTTTAACATTACTCAGCCGAAAGGTGCGGACAAAGCCGAATATCTCGCCAAGTGGGATGAGGTGAACCGGGTCGTCCACGGGATTGTTGCTCACTATAACGGCTCTATCTCCGCAGAGCATGGAATTGGTATTTTGAAGCGAGATCTGCTCGCTGAGGTGAAGAGTACTACAGAGATGAACATGATGCGCTCTATCAAAGCAGCGCTCGACCCGGCCAACATGTTTAATCCAGGTCGTGTGCTCTAACCTACCTGGATCAGGTGCTTTCAAATAATCTGGAAGCACCTGTCCTTCATCGAACCACAACCAATTCATCCAGTTTTCTTTTGGCACACGCTCCAAGGTCGTCGCTAGAACAAATCGAGCTGCCCACTTCCACTGGAAGATCCACCAGCCACCTTTTTCTTTCGCAGCTTCGGTTTTGCAGGTTCTTTACGTGGCACCGGCGGAACAGTGATTTCTTCTTTGGCCCATAGCGCGGGGTCATCATTCGTCACGCTGTTTACCCGTGTAGACACTGGCGTTGTGATAAGGAGCCCCTCCTGTGCTGGTTTAAGAAGCTGAACTGCCTCTTTGGCCATGACCGTTCCGTTGTCCAGCCACTCCTCAAAATGCTCAGGGGCGATGATTGCGGGCATGCGATGATGAATAGATTTCATCGTCATATTTGCTTCTACTGTGATCACAGCAGCCGTATCTATGTCCCCTCCATCGGGGTGAGAGTAAGTTTCCCACAGGCCAGCGAAGGCAAGTAGGCGTCCGTCTGACGGCGCGATCCAATAGGGTTGTTTTGCCGCTCCCTTGCGCTGCCACTCATAGAAGCCATTTGCAGGTATCAGGCATCTTCTGTGCCGAACTGCGGCGCGGAACGATGGTTTGTCCTCCAAAGTCTCGGCTCTGGCATTTAGCAAAAGAGTGAAACTTGATGGGTCTTTAACCCATGCTGGCACCAGCCCCCAGCGGGCTAACCCAAAGTGACGCCCACCATTTTCGTGTTTTACGAGTGCAATTGGCTGAGTCGGTGCTATGTTGTATCTCGGTGGAAAGTTAGGCTGTTCGATATAATCAAACAACGCTTTGACTTCTTCCGGAGACGCTGACAGGCTATATCTACCACACATGCAGATTACTCTGTTCGAATTTTAGTAAAATTGCAACCAATTGAAAGATAGGTTGCGCGCGACAGATAGGAAGCTGGGAGGCTCTCATGGATATGTATTGCGAGGAAATCGGCGTAGGAGATCTTTCTCCTGAGCTTTTGACGCATGCAAACATCAATCCATCCACGGGCTTAGCAACTGACTACCTCAATCATTTCAATGAAGTCGTCATGCTTCTTGAAATGCTTCCTGATATCCCCGAATGCGCAGAGGATGTCCTAGCATGGGCACCGGCAGACTATATCACACATTTCAGAGCCTCTAGTTTCTCAGAGAAAGAGCTTGCAATTCGCGCTTATGGGGCTGTTGAAGAGCGCCTGCGGAACGCGCTAGAAATGTGCATTGCCGAGATTGACCGCGAAGTTATCACCCTGCAAGAAATGCTTAGCTCAAGCGAACCATCAGAGGAACTGTTGCAAACCGTCCAGGGTAAGGCTGTAACCGCTATTCGACCATTGTTGTCGCAGGCTGGTTCGATAATCCACGGTCAGTTGCCCGACGACACATTCAACCTGCAAGAGAGCACGCAGGCGGATGTTGACGCCCTGTTCTCATGAGCAAAGAAAACGCTCCAACGTATATAGAGGCAGCGAGTGTTGCCTGCGTCCATAACAATCAAGTTCTGCTTATCAAACGCGGTCTTCCTCCCGGCGAAGGTCTTTGGGCCTTTCCTGGTGGCAAAGTTATGCCCTTAGAAAGCCCTGAGCAGGCAGCAAGGCGAGAGCTTCTTGAGGAAACCACCCTTTATGCGCAGGATCTAAAGAGCTGGACGGTAAGCTACCCCTCGCCAGAAGATTGCGATGTCCAATACCGCATTCATGTCTTTACCTGCAACTTGATGGTAGGCCGTGAAGAGGCTGCCTCTGATGCTGCTGAGCTGGGCTGGTATTCTTTGGAGGCATCGATGGGTCTTCCTTTGGCTCCCGGCATGCAACAACACCTCTTAAATCTTTTCAGGTAAAGCTGGCGGTGACCTCAGTTGTTCATCTAGGGAAAACTGAAAATCCCCTAGGTTCCATAGTGGACAGGCAACAGAGACATGGTCATTCTGAAAGAATCTTAAGGCAACCAGCTTACTGTGGGATGCAGCTTGAATGAGAATACAAAACTCAACGGTTGGATGCGACGCTTTATGAAGCCTTCTCGACTTAATGGATCTGGGATTTGTTTTGCACTTTTGCTTTTGAGCATAAATTGCATCCCTTCCGCGCTGGCGCAGAGTTCACCACAATCACCGGGAAAGCCAGATCAGCCAGAACTGAAAGAGCCGCCTTATGAGCAGCAGCTCATTCGTCTTTCTGAAATACTGGGCGCGCTGCACTACCTACGCCCGCTGTGTGGACATGATGAAGATGATGAATGGCGGCAGCGCATGTACTCGTTGCTTGGTGCCGAAGTTCAAAACGAATTGAGACGTCGGCGACTCGTTGAACGGTTCAACCAAAGCTACCGGGGATTCGCCTCCGTATACCAAACTTGCACACCAGCTGCTGTTGAGTCTTCGCGCAGATTCGCAGAGGAAGGCGTGATTATCACCCAAGAAGTCACAGGCAAGTACAGCCGAGATTGATAAAAAAATCTGGTTGCAACCGTTTTCCACAAACAATTATTGCGTGTTTTTTGGATAACTCAGCTTTTCTGCAAATATTAACCATAAGATACGGAAGCTCTGGACGAGTTTACCAAAACACCAGTGAGTCGGTTGTTCTTGCCTCTTTGCATGTTAAGTTCCGATTAACAGTTTAGGCATGCGACGCTTCATTTGTTTTTATTTGCCGTTTAAATACATCGGCACATAAAAGAAGCAGCACATAGAGGGACATGAGAGCCAGCATGATCAAGGACGACGTTATCGCCGGCGAATTTACTGAAGAGATCGATGCATCTGATGCTGACATCCGCCGACTGGCTCTGAGCTTCATTCAGGAAGCTTGGGAGGATGGCCTATCTCACGGCATCGACAGTACAGCGCTCGCACATGCAGCCCTGTTTTCTGCAATGATGGACCTCGTTTCTCTTTATGGAGAAGACGCTGTATCCAAGTTTGCTGAAGAATTGCCACAGCGCGTTGAGCGTGGCGACTATTCACTGGAGCGCCGACTGCACTAATTTCAGTTTAGTAGATTATTCAATGAGCCCCGATTAGTCGGGGCTTTTTTGTTTTTAAGACGCTGTATGGGCTGCACTTTTATTGGTAGGCGTAAGAATAAAGCTGCGTCATAAACTCCTTAGAAGAAGACGTCCTGCGCGACCTTAGCAAGAATGAGCCCAGCAAAGACCAGTAGCACAACACCAGCCGTGTGGTTGATTGCAGCAAGCCACTTGTCATTCATACGATTGCGCAGTTTGGAAACCAGCGCTGACAGGCACGCCCACCACAACAACGCCCCACTCAAGACACCCAGCACCAGCGCAAGCGCGCCGAAGTAGTCGCCCTTTGCCGGCGCGCGCTCACCAAGAGAGCCGAAAATGGCAATGAACCCCAAAATGACGCCCGGGTTTGTAACCGTCATTACAAAGGACAGGATCAGGCCGCGCCATACCGATCCACCGCCATTAATACTGCCTTTTAAGTGCGCTTGGGAGCGGTACACCACAATACCAAATATGATGAGCAGCACTCCACCTACAGTTTGAATATAGATTTCATGTTGTTGGACAAAATCGGAAATAGCCGTCACGCCAAATGCAGCTGCCGTTGCAAAAACACCGTCTGCCAGAAGAGCGCCAAACCCGGCAATGAGGCCCGGCAGAAAGCCATAGTGAACAGCCCTCCTGATCGCCAGCACGTTTACAGGACCAATCGGAGCCGATGTTAGAAGCCCGATGGCTATTCCTGTAATTAAGAGTTCAATGTTCAAAGATTCAATCCAAACTTCCAGTACGCAAAGAAGACTAGTCAGATCTTCTCTTAAATTCGCTAAAGGACCTCTAGCTTGTGCATAGGCAATCCTCCGTTTCTTCCTTGTTTCCCAACAAGGACTTAAACTAGGGGGCAAAATTCAAGCCCATTTCCGTTTCGGAGCACTTCATGTATTTTCGCCTACTCATCATAGGGTTACTTTGCGCCACGACTCCAAGTCTGGCGGCAACACAGGCAATTCAGACCGAAACGATTCGCATCCAACGACCCAAAGCCGAGCAGTTTCCCCTTTTGGATGAAGATTTCAACAGAGATACTAGCCAAGAAGACGACTTGGACAATGAATTTGCCGAGGAGCCCCCTTTACCGAAACTGGATATCTTTTACGATGACGCTGGCCTACCGGAAGCGGTAAAAGCGACACGCGATGCACTTATTAAAATTGCCCGCAGTGGTGATGTCGCAGCCCTGGCACCGTTGTTTGCTAAGCAAGACCAGTCGCCGGAACTTTCGTTTACCCCTGTGAGAGACCCGGTCAGCTTCTTAAAAGACAGTTCTGGGGATGGTGAAGGTCACGAGATCCTTGCAATCTTGCTGGACATTGTGACTGCCGGATATCTACGAGTGAACGAAGGGACAGAGGAAGAAACCTATGTATGGCCCTACTTTGCCCATTACCCTTTGCACGATCTAACCCCTTCGCAAAAGGTTGAAATGTACCAGATCGTCACAGCGGCTGATTACTTTGAAATGCTGGATTATGGCGCCTGGACCTTCTACCGCCTTGGCATTTCCAAGGATGGAGATGTGCGAAGCTTTATTGCCGGAGACTGATTGTCTCCGCCATAACAGCTCCCTGAAAACACAAGGGATTACCGGGTGGGCACCACTATATCTACCCGGCTTTTCGAATTTCACGGTGGCTTTCATTCTGCGTTTCCAGCAGGTCATGGTGCGCAGGCTTTTCCATGAACCGCGTGTAGAAACTGCTGTCCAGTTCCGCATAGCAGGCATATCCGCGATATAGTGGTAGAAAGCGGAGTTTGGCGCTGTTTGCTTGAGCCAGATCACTCATAACTTGCTGCAAGTTCGGGCGCGGCGTGACATGAAACCGGCTGAGCCACTTTTCCAGCAGCAACTTAAAGAAACCTGGCAATCTTTCTTGCTGACCAAAATCCACCAGTGAAAGCTGGCCGCCTTTTGCCAGCAGCTTGGTTGCGTTTTTCAATGCGTCTTCCCATGGTGAGATCATTGAAACACAATAGGAAAAGAACACCCGATCAAAGGTTTCAATACCAAACTTTTCAAATGGATCTACGCGCGTCGCATCCCCCTGGGCCAGATGTATCCTATGAGAGAGATCGGCTTTGTGGATGTTTGCCTCTGCCGTTCTTAACATCTGAGAGGAGATATCAACGCCAAAGAACTTGCAACTGGGGTATGCTTTGGCCGCTTCAATTAGGTTACGCCCTGTTCCACAGCCAAGCTCCAAAACAGTACCTCCACGCGGCGCAGATAGATTCCGGATCAGGTGATCTCGCCCGAAAAGGTAGTGCTTTCTTGTCAGATCGTAGAAATGTCGTTGGTTCTTATAGGTTTTATCCATCAGTGAGGCTGAGGACTTATCTATCGTCATTTCATTTCCCTCACATACTTCTTCTTGTTCAGTTATAGATGTAGAGGTGGAAACCACCGTAAATGGAAGAGCGATCCAACTTGCCGAGGCGCTTGCTTTCTGCCTCATCATAGGTCCACTGCCCCAATATTTCGTTATTCACCCGCCCCGGCAAAATATTGGACACACCGGCTGTCCTGAAGATGACGCGCGCACCTTTACGTGCACAGCGGGATATACCTGCCCATAAATCTTGTAGTTGCCTGTCTGTCATCCAGTCCTGAGCATCAAGCAGGACATAGGCATCAAGGCTGTTGGCATCCTGATTATCCAGATGCTCCGTGAAAGAGCGATTAACAACGCGAACACGAGAGCTTCTTTTACTGAGATCAGGGAAGTGCTCAGCCTGCAAATAAGGCGGCAAATTGCGTGGTAGACTGGATCTGCTGCTCACGTTCAGGGGCGCGTAGCCGCGTGTGAAGGCCTGCCATGCAAAGTAGTTTTCATCCAATGAAAAATCACAGGCCAGCTTTTGGAGGCGTTGCTTGAGAACGCCAGCCATATGACCTCCCCCTTCGGCGGCCAGGCTTTCATATTGTGCGGGCGGAATACCGAGGCCGTAAAGTGATATTTTCCGAGAAAATGCCCAGCGGATCAGTCGCTTATCAAACAATGGAGCGAGCTCCTCGTTAAAATAGCTACGCTGCTCGTTCAAGTCACGTGTTCGCGCAATTCTCGTAAGGTCTACTCCATAGGTGCGGGCAAGAAAGTGCCCCAGACCAATGAAGTTTCCGAGCACGCCATGACGGTACAGATCACGGGCAAACAGAGTGATCCGTTTGCGGCCGCGAGTTGTTACGCCTCGCCCCTCCCAGTAAGCCATCGTTTCTGCATCTATCGCCGGCTTCAGGTACTTTTCGTAGGCCTGAATATTGGCAGATGCATCTGCATCTCCGAAAAAACGGTAGAAGGTTGCGTAATTTGGGAACTCTTGTAGTGCCGTTAGCTTGAGGCGAACCAGGGCGACATGGGCATGGTTTAGATCGACCGCCGTGATTTCCTGTAGGTTCGTCGTTAGATAAGAAAGGACATTGCACCCACCTGACGCGATCGCGACCATTTTGGAGTGCTCTTTCAGTTGCAGTGCCTGCATATCCACCTCTGGGTCCTCCCAGATCTGCGGATATACCAGTCCCTTAAAAACAAAGGTGAACAAACGCTCTAACACACCGTCTATAGAACCCAGTTTTGAACGGTGAACGGCTTGTTTCAAACGCTTATTTGATTGGCTGATGGTTGATGTCACAGGCACCTCCGGAATCAGATACTCAACTGAAACCAAGGGTTACTTCACTTACAAGGCAAATTTACGACGACTTAACACTGACAATATTCAAAATTGAACCCTCTAATATATAAGTATACTTAATTTTACTAATAAGCGCACGCACATTATACGCTTTATATTTATCCAACTCATCTTTATTAATTTATTGCAGGGACCGTCGGTGACCCTTGAGGTGATGGTGTTTGCGTTCACCCACAGAAACTATTCTTTTTACGTGGTGTGAGAATAGCTGATAGGTTATGAAATATTCTTGTTGTTTTATCCATTGAAGGAGCAGGTCTATGGCGTCTCAACGCACCATTCTCACTTCACGTCGGCTCGTGAAGGTTTTTGGCGAAGATGCCAAAGAGTTCCTCCAAAATCTGGTGAGCTGCGATGTGAGCAATGTGAGTCCCACATCCAGCGCTTTTGGTGCGCTCCTCACGCCGCAGGGCAAACTCCTTTGGGACTTTTTTATCTTTGCAGATGAAAAGACAGGTGGGTTCTTGTTCGACGTCGACGCTGAGGAAATGGATGCCTTTGCCAAGCGCCTTGCCTTTTACAAACTGCGCGCCAAAGTTTTTGTTGAACCAGAAGCAGAAACGGTTCGTGTCGTTGCCCAATGGGGCGACACCCTGCGTGAAGACAAGCCTCACGATCCGCGTCATGCGTTAATGGGCTTGCGGTATGAATCCCGCCAAGAGGTTGAGGAAACAGCCAGTGAAGCGGATTATCACGCACACCGAATTCAGCTCGGCATCCCACAAAGTGGGCTGGACTTTAAACTTGCCGATGTGTTTCCCCATGATACGGACATGGACAGCCTGCACGGTGTCGCCTTTTCCAAAGGGTGCTTTATCGGTCAGGAAGTTGTGTCTCGCATGAAACATCGTGGTACCGCGCGCAAACGCATTATTCAGGTGTCTGCGGACCATCCTCTACCTGCTGCAGGTTGCGATATTTTGGCGGATGGCAAGAGCGTTGGAACTATGGGTTCATCTTCTGGCACGAACGGGCTTGCGCTTTTGCGGCTTGACCGGGTTAAAGCTGCAACGGATAAAGGCGCACCACTTACCTGCGATGGCACGGTTTTGACGGCGACTATTCAGGATTGGGCGGGGTTCGACTGGCCTTCATCTAACTAAGCGAGCAGATGAGCGTACCGCTGAAAAAAGTGCGCTCAAGCTCTTTATTCTAGCAGATATCCTTATCCGAAAACTGGTTTCCACTTTTCCAGAATATGCCTTAAGAGATATTGGTAGATACTCTTTTATTCCTGATGACTGGCTTGATTGACCTATGTGTGCTGAGCTTTCCTCTTCTTCACCACGTGCCTGGCAACGAATGCTCTCTGGCAAGAGATTAAACCTTCTCGCCCCTTCTTCTTTAGATGTGGAGCTGAGTGACATAGCACATGGTTTGGCGCGCGTTGCCCGCTGGAATGGACAGACCTTTGGTGATCATGCTTTCTCCGTTGCACAGCACTGCGTTGTGGTGGAAGAAATCGCGTTGATGCTTGAGCCAGACCTTGCAGTGCAGTGGCGGATTGCAATCTTGCTGCATGATGCGCCTGAGTATGTGATTGGTGACATGATCTCCCCCTTTAAAAATGTCATGGGCGGTACGTACAAATCTGTTGAAGAGCAGCTGCACCATGCCATTCATAAGGCGTTTGATCTGCCGGCAGACCTACCAGAGACCATTTCCAAGCTTAGTAAGAGAGCGGACATCATCAGTGCTTATCTGGAGGCAATCCATCTGGCTGGCTTCAGCCGCCAAGAGGCTAATAAGATTTTCGGAAAGCCTGACATGCTCAGCGATCGCCAGCTGGAGCGGCTTGAAGGAAGCCTGCAACCGCTGCCGACAAAAGACGCGCAAGAGGCCTTTCTTGCCAAATTTGATGAACTGAATCTGGCCCGCAAATCTGTCGAGTGTCGCTAATGTTGCATGTCTGCCCACTTTCCAGATTGGAAGGCACCTTAAACAGCGCAAAGCCGAGCCATGTGCTTTCCCTTGTTTCTCCCGGTACTGACGTTCCCTTAGTTGCAAAGCACCAACCCACTGCTCACCTGATCTTGGAATTCAATGATATTGCTGAGGAACGCGAAGGGTTGATTGCGCCATCTGTGATCCATTTGGAGCAGCTGCTTGGCTTTTCGAAGGATGTGGCTGTGCATGGCTCTTTGCTGGTGCATTGCTGGGCAGGTGTGAGCCGGTCCACCGCGGCAGCTTTCATAATCGCCTGCGCTGCTGTGCCTGAGGTTCATGAGCAAACGCTCGGCCAGCATTTACGCAGGATTTCACCAGTGGCAACACCCAATCCGCTGCTCATTTCTCTGGCAGACACGCTTTTGCAGAGAAACGGGCGCATGATACAAGCCATAAAAGAAATTGGTCGCGGGGCCGAAACATTTGAGGGTAACCAGTTTTCCATTGAGCCAAGAGCTTTGATTGAACTGGCATGACGGATACGGAGCAGAACTTGATGAGCAATGCACTGAAACCGGGAAATACGGCACAGCAAGGTGCTGATATGGCACCTGTTCAGCTTGGCATTGGCTTGAATGCCGTCATTGTATCGGTAAAGGATAAGGTTCCCTTTGTGCTCACCGTTCCGCAAAAGGTACCGAACGAACTTGCCGGATTACCCTCTGGCCCATTTGACCCGCGTGTTCATCGCACATTTGAACTTGGCCTACGTGCCTTTGTGGAGGAGCAAACAGCCCTTCATATCGGCCATGTTGAGCAGCTTTACACATTTGGCGATCGTGGACGTTATTCACTTGCAAAAGCTGGCGAGCCGCACATGGTTTCAGTTGGCTACCTTGCTTTGACACGCCAGACACCAGGATCGGAAAAGCTGCTTGCACGGCAGGGGGCGCGGTGGCGTCCATGGTATGATTTTTTCCCATGGGAAGACTGGCGCGGCGGACAGCCGAAGATGTTGGAGGCGATCATTCACCCCAGCATGGATGCGTTCAGCAAAACACCAGATGAGGATGCTAGAACCTATCAGGAACTGAGCCGAAGAGACCGCTATCAGCTTGCCTTCGGTGTGGGCTCACTGAAGTGGGATGAGGAACGTGTTCTGGATCGTTACGAACTGCTTTATGGTTCCGGGCTTATGTATGAGGCCCTGCGCGACAAACAGCCTACAGCGCTGGAGCGTGGTACCTTGCCTGATCTGGGAGAAGGCCTTGCCCATGATCATAGGCGCATTCTGGCAACGGCGCTTTCACGGCTGCGCGCAAAGCTAAAGTACAGACCTGTTGTGTTTGAACTCATGCCGCCAGAATTCACGCTGACCGATCTCCAGCAAACGGTAGAAGCCATCTCCGGCAGGCACTTGCATAAACAAAATTTCCGACGTCTTGTTGAAACCGGACAGCTGGTTGAGCCGACGGGTCGCACCTCGACGTATACTGGCGGACGCCCTGCCGCTCTTTATCGTTTCCGTCGAGACATTTTGAAAGACCGCCTCGCCCCCGGATTGCGTGTGAGTCTGCTTTGATTCACTTTTTGCCCTAGTTGCCGTTAGGTTATCTACATCTATTTTGCGCTTTTTTCCTAGAAGATCAGCATAACGAAAATGTAGTTGTGGATTTTGCGAGGGGGCCAATGGTTAACCTTGTTAAGATTTTGATTGTGTTGATTTCCTAAAACACACTGCATCGCCACTAATGAATTTTGTGGCGGCGTGCCTTTAATATCCTATGATTTTTGGCCCGTGAAAAGAAACACCCAAACAAAAAATAGCCCTCGTTTCTTAGTGAGCATCACACGGAGAAATTAACTATATGCTGGTTGCTAGCCGTGCGTGCTGTGGCAGAAAAACTGGGGTTTTGGTGAACTTAACTTTATATCAAGGTTAAGAGCCAAAAATGCACTCATCCGAAAAATTGACGGGTGGGGATGTGTTTATCGGGCTTCTTCATCCTGTCGACCTCAGAGTTTGGAGTTTCCTTGTTTAGGGAGCTCAGGGGCGCTGAGTTTTGGGCGTTGCTTTGGAGTAAATTGCGTATGTCGGGCCGTGGGATGAAAAAGAATACAGGGCGCAGTGCTGTCCTCATGTACTTTAAGTACCCAATTCTAGCTGCAGGGCTTGCAGTTGGAACGTTTGCCGCGACTCCAGTTGCGCTTCAGGACATTCCTGCACTGACCAGATCGCTGGACGAAGATACTCCGCGGTGGATGCAGTTTGTTTCCGCACAAGACATAGCAAAGCTCTCCAAGTATCTGGTGCCGTCTCCGGCACAGCAAAAATTGGCTCAGCAAGAGGTCATCAATCGCGGTGGTAAGGGTGATATGCAATTCACCAAACTCTCAAACCGGGCGGTTGCATTCATTCAAAATGCTGGCAAGCCAAGGACTTCTGATCGTTTCGTTTCCCAACTTCCACAAATGGCATTCAATGGCCATTATGGTGGGGATGCGCTTGCGGGGCTTTCGCACAACCAGCAGCTTGATATGTCCCCTCTTGGCAAAGCAGCGCGACGTGCTGCATTGGCTGCGCGAAAACATATGGCGCGGAAAAAGGTCGTAAGGCAGCCTGGAACGATTTCCATTGCCCAGCAAAATGCCGCTGCCATGACAACCGCATATGCGCCTGCAATCTCAAAGACAAACAAAGCTCCGTTTGATGCGTTGCTCAACAAGCCAAGGGTTTCCATCACCCCGTCGGGCAAGCCTGAGCTTTCAGATAAAGAACTGGCATCTTATTCAGAGACTAATCCTCACTGGTGGTACATGCGCAAGTTGCCAAGTTCGGCAAAGTCCAAACGTGACATGCGCTGTCTTGCAGAGGCTATCTATTTTGAAGCACGCAGCGAACCACGCGACGGGCAAATCGCTGTCGCGCAGGTTGTGCTCAATCGTTTAAAGAACCCCGCTTATCCAAACACAGTTTGCGGCGTGGTTTATCAAAACAAAGGCAGGAAGAACGCCTGTCAGTTCTCATTTGCGTGTGATGGTATCCCAGAGCGCGTGACAGAGCCAGGTCCTTGGGCGAAAGCGAAGAAAATTGCGCGGCAGATTGTAGATGGGGAAGTGAGCATTCCTGCTGTGGATGCATCCACCCATTATCACGCGACATATGTGCGGCCGAACTGGGCGCCAACGATGCAGCGTAAGAAGCGCATCGGCAAACACATCTTTTACAAAACTTACGGTGGCGGCTGGAGCTAATTTCTCACGGCACCGTGTTCAAGCGATTTTTGGTGGCCTGACCGCTTCCATTTAAGAAACCCGCATCAGCCGAGACGGATGCGGGTTTTTTGGATAATCCTGATAGAAAGCAGGCGCTATGCCACTTCTACGATTGTTCTTCCACGCACTTGCCCTTTGAGCAGCTTCGCAGCGCGCTCCTCAACATCAGCCAGCTTGATCACCTCGGATAGGGAATCCAGCTTCGCAAGGTCCAGGTCCTGCACAAGTCTTGCGTAGGCTTCTTCGCGAAGGGCCATCGGCGCCATCACAGAGTCCACACCCAGCAGTGCTACACTGCGCAGGATGAACGGCATTACGCTGCCTGATAGATCCATTCCCTGAGCCAGCCCACAAGCTGCGACTGCGCCGCCGTAATTAGTCTGAGCAATCAGGTTTGCAAGTGTGTGGCTACCAGCCACATCAACTGCCGCTGCCCATCGTTCCTTACCAAACGGCTTGCCCTTTTCTGACAATTGCGCACGATCCAACACTTCGCTCGCTCCAAGGCTCTTTAGAAAGTCCGTTTCTTCCAGACGACCCGTAAATGCAATGGTCTCAAAGCCAAGCTTGGAAAGAATGCTAATGGCAACAGAGCCAACACCGCCGGAAGCACCCGAGACAGCAACAGGACCTTGCTCAGGTGTGATCCCATATCTCTCCAATGCCATCACGCAGAGCATAGCCGTGTAGCCTGCCGTTCCAATGGCAGCAGCGCGTGCTGGGGAAAGCTCGCTTGGGCGATGCAGGAGGCATTCCGACTTCAAGCGTGCCACTTTTGCATAAGCGCCAGTGTGAACTTCGCCAACGCCATAGCCGTTAAGAATAACCTGATCGCCAGGCTTAAAACGATCACTATCGCTGGTCAGCACTTCGCCCACCACGTCAATTCCCGGTACCATAGGAAATTTGCGGACAATACCTGGAGCGCCAGCCAATGCCAGCCCGTCCTTATAGTTGATTGTCGAGTGAGTGACCTTAACAGTCACATCACCTTCTGAAAGCTGGTCTACCGTTACTTTGTTCCAGCGGGGAGGAAGGGGTTTGCGGCCACTTTCATCGGCTTCAATCCAAAGGGCTTCAAACTCATTCATGGCCACATCCTTTTAACGAAATAAGACGCCTGAAACCTGTCAGAAACCCCGTTTGTTAGCAAGTAAATAACGCTAGGTAACACCACTCAGATCGCGAAACCGAGCTTTCGTGGAATTTCAATTTTTATGTTTACGCTGGCGCGCGCACAAGAGCACTTTTAGAGGCAGATTGCTCGCGAATGGGCCAGTGAACGATTGCTGCAAAAATTCCAAGTGCAATGCCCAGCCACCAAATGGCGTCATAATTGCCGCTCTTTTCATAAAGCACACCGCCAAGCCAAACGCCAAGGAATGACCCGATTTGGTGAAACAGAAAAACGATCCCAAACAATGTGGCCATGAAACGCGGTCCGAACATGATTGCAACGAGGCCAGAAGTCGGTGGTACAGTCGACAGCCATAAGACACCCATTGTTGCCGCAAAGATCAAGGTCGAGGCTTCAGAGATTGGCAAACTGATGTAAAGCGTGATCGCAATTGCACGAGCAAGATAAATGACGGACAGCAGATACTGCTTGGGGACGCGGCTTCCCAGCACACCAGAAAACATGCAGCCAATGATATTGAACAAGCCAATTAGAGCAAGCGCCCAAGCGCCCAATGAAACGCTAAAGCCCTGATCGACTATAAAAGTCGGCATATGCACTGTGATGAATGCAACATGGAAGCCGCAGACGAAGAAGCCGAAAATGAGCAATATATAGTCTCTGGTTTTAAATGCTAATGCCAAAGCCTGAGATAGGGTCATGGTGTTTTGAGGGTCAACAGAACCGCCCGTTTTCGCGGCTGCAGACTGACCGCGCAGAAAGTATGCGAATAAAGGTACAAGGATCACCAGCGCTGCCATGTACACCAGAGCGTTGGACCAGCCGAAGTTGTCAATCAGCCCCAACCCGAGCGGTGCAAACAAGAACTGACCGAATGAGCTGGCTGCCGTTCCTATACCAAATGCAATACCATGATACTTTGGCTGTACTGAGCGGGCGAAGGCAGCCAGCACGAGTGAAAACGAAGTGAACGCAACCCCTAAGCCAACCAGAACGCCGGCTGAGACCTGAAGCAGTAACGGGGTATCTGACATACTCATAAGAAAGAGGCCTGTGGCGTAGATTGCCGCGCCAAGTACCAGAGTTCTCCCGGTACCGAATTTATCGGCCATCATGCCTGCAAAGGGCTGTGCAACGCCCCACATAAGGTTTTGAAGAGCGAGGGCAAATGCAAACACATCTCTGCCCCAACCAAATTCAGAGGACATTGGCGTCAAAAACAGGCCCAAGGTCGCGCGCGGACCGAAAGACAATGCACCAATGATACACCCACTCAGAATGATGAGGGGAACGTTGGGCTGATACCGGCGGGATGAACGTTCCGCAACTTGGGTTGCTTGAGGCATTGCAGCTTTCTTTCTTGTGCCCGGCTTTAACACTTCAAACCGACTTCAAATCTTTGGGGTGAGTTATCTCTGAGTTTAGAAACAATGCTCAGGTTTAAATGAGATTTTAGACTTGGAATAATTGAAATTAGTTATGCGATCCATCAGCAATTGGAATGAGCTTTTATCCTAGGGGCACTCTTTAAAAATGCAGCCTAGAAGCCCTTAGTTACCTGCAGAGAGCTTAGGTAAGTGGTTAATCCTGCCGTATTTCAGATGCACCCTATCTAGTAGGGGAACTTCACTTAGTTCTCAAAAGGTCATTTGCGGCCTGTTCGGTCTCAATGCGCTTTAAAAATGGGTATGCTCTGTTTATTTGTGCCCTGCAAATTTGAACTGATAAGTGGTTATTTTGTATAGAAAGTTTCCTCTAAAACGCCCCGACAATATGCATTGGGCAAAAGAATAGCTTGTTCGCCGCACCGAAGCGCTCTATAAAAAACTCAAAGTGAGCATAATTATCTGAACCGACTTTCCAGTCGCATTTTTTTAACAGCTCCTTATACTCAGTTTGAGTATATTGCGGTTTGAAACCGGAAGACAGAGGAAGAGCACATGTCCACCACCACACTCAGCACCGAAACCGGGGGCATTGCTGCCAATATTCGTGACATTGCTGCGCAATCAGGCTTACCGGCCCAGCAACGTTATGCACCTGTGAAGCGCCCTGATCTGACCTATACGCCAGAAGTCGCGGCAGCGACAGCTGGTGCCTATGAGAAGGTGAAGGACTTTATTCCCGCAATCGAGTGGGCAGCGCTTGCGCCATTAATACATGCGATCAACAAGCTGAAGAAAGAGCGCAACGCGGTTATTCTGGCTCACAACTACATGACGCCGGATATCTTCCACGGTGTTGCAGACATTGTTGGCGATAGCCTGCAGCTTGCCAAAGAAGCTGCCAAAACCGAAGCTGAAGTCATTGTACAGTGCGGTGTGCACTTTATGGCCGAAACATCGAAGATCCTATCTCCCGAAAAAACGATCCTGATTCCTGATATGGACGCGGGTTGCTCACTTGCTGAATCCATTACCGGTGCGGACGTGCGCAAACTGCGCGAAGCAAACCCTGGTGTTCCGATCATCACTTACGTCAACACCTCTGCAGATGTGAAGGCTGAATGCGATATTTGCTGTACCTCTTCCAATGCGGTTCAAGTTGTTGAGGCAATGGGAACTGATAAGGTCCTGCTGATCCCGGACCAGTACCTTGCAGCCAATGTGAACAATCAAACCGATGTGGACGTGCTGACCTATGCTGGCTCGTGCGAGGTGCATGAGCGTTTTACAGCTGAAGAGCTGCGAGATTACCGCGCGGTTGACCCGGACGTAAAAATCATTGCTCACCCTGAGTGCCCGCCAGAAGTTGTTGCTGAGGCTGACTTTACAGGCTCTACGTCCCATATGATTGACTGGGTCAAAGACAACAGTCCAGAAAAGGTGATGATGATTACCGAATGTTCTATGGCTGATAATGTTGCGGCATCAACGCCGGGTGTAAACTACATTCGTCCTTGTAACCTGTGCCCACACATGAAGCGCATCACACTTACTAAAATTCTTGACTGTCTTATCGACATGTCCGGTGAAGTGATTGTTGATGAAAGTGTGGCTGATCGCGCACGCGCAGCCGTAGAACGCATGATCAACTTGAAGAACTAGTGGCTTTCGTGTAGCTCGCTTACACAAAACTCATATGCTCCCCTGCTGCCAACCACAGGCAGCAGGCTTCGAGACCTGGTCCCCATTAGCCTGGAATAATCTCTGAAATGTCTAAGTCCGGTTCTTCTCTCGCCCCCGCTGTTGCCCTGAACGGCGTGGATGATGTTGTTATCTTAGGTGGTGGCCTTGCTGGCCTATTTTGTGCGCTCAAGCTTGCGCCAAGGCCGGTGACGATTGTTACAAACGCCCCAATTGGCGGCGGCACATCCTCCGCGTGGGCCCAGGGCGGCATTGCAGCTGCTGTGGCTGAGGGCGATTGTTACTCAGCTCATGCACAAGATACGATCATAGCTGGCGATGGTATTTGTGACGAAGCGATCGTTGAAGGCATGACACGGGAAGCCTCCGAGCGCATCCATGACCTGCTGGATTATGGCGTTCCGTTCGACAAGGACCTTGCTGGCAAGCTGGCTCTTTCGCGTGAAGCAGCCCACTCCAGCAACCGGGTTGTCCGCGTACGCGGAGACATGGCTGGCCAAGCCATTATGCAGGCGCTTGTTGAGGCCGCTTATAAGACACCGTCTATCCGTATCGTTGAAGGATATATCGGTTGCCAGCTTCTCACCGAAGGCCGGTATGTGACTGGAATTACGGCCCGCCGACGTGGTGGTACACAGCGTATTACCATTCCTGCAAAGGCGGTCGTATTGGCCTCTGGTGGTGTAGGCCACCTGTATTCCACTACAACCAATCCAAGCGAAGCAAACGGGCATGGCCTTGCGATGGCAGCACGCGCAGGGGCGCTGGTGTCTGATGCTGAATTCGTCCAGTTCCACCCAACTGCACTTGATGTTGAGCAGGATCCGGCACCGCTTGCAAGTGAAGCTATTCGGGGCGATGGCGCTATTCTTGTCAACTCCGATGGCCACCGGTTTATGGAGGGGAATCATGGCGACCTTGAGCTGGCTCCTCGTGACATTGTCGCCCGCGCGATCCACACGGAGATTGCACAGGGCAGAGGCGCTTTCCTCGACTGCCGTGAGGCAATCGGAGCAAGTTTCCCAGAACATTACACCCGCGTTTATGCTGCTTGTCAGAAAGCTGGCATTGATCCAGTGAATGGGCTTATTCCTGTTGCCCCCGCTGCGCATTACCACATGGGCGGTGTATTGACCGATGCTTCAGGACGCACCTCTGTAGACAATCTTTGGGCCGCTGGTGAAGTTGCATCAACTGGTGCACATGGCGCCAACCGTCTAGCTTCCAACTCTTTGCTTGAGGCTGTGGTGTTTGCAGCGCGCATTGCAGAAGATATCCAGGCTTTGATGCCTCATCAGCGCGTGCACCACTGGGCCGAGATTGATGACCGCGATGATCAAGCCTCAACACGCAACCCACAAGAACGTGCTGTGGTTTCTTTGGTTCGCTCATTGATGTCTCGTAGTGTTGGTGTCGTGCGTGATGCTGCTGGCCTGACAAACACGCTTGCTCGCTTACATGCAGCTGAAAAGCTCTGCCGAAGAGATTCAATCCTCAACATGGTGATTGCGGCAAAGTTGATTACCGGTTCTGCTCTGCTTCGCGAAGAAAGCCGCGGTGGACACTTCCGCCTCGACTTCCCGCAGAAGGCAGAGGCAGCCAAACGTTCTTACATCAAGCTTGCCCAAATCGAAGCACTTGCACAACAAGCAAGCGCAAGCGACATCGGCCAGAAAGCGATTGAAGAGGAAGACCTGCTATGAGCACCTCGTCCTTACCTGAACTCCCCTTGATCATGGTTGATAATGCCGTCAAGGCTGCATTGCTTGAGGACGTTGGCCGTGCCGGTGATATCACCTCGCAGGCTACTATTCCGGCGAGCGCTGTTGCTACTGGTGTGATCGCCGCTCGAAAAGAAGGTGTCCTGGCTGGCGTTGATCTGGCCCTTTCTGCCTTTCGTCAAATTGATCCGAACCTTGATGTTAATATATTGTCGTGTGACGGGGATAAACTAGAACCTGGGACAATCGTTGCGCGTATCCATGGATCAGCCCGCTCACTCTTGACTGCCGAACGTGTGGCTTTGAACTTCCTCAGCCATCTTTCTGGCATTGCGAGCGCTACCAACGCATTTCAACGCAAAATCTCACATACCAACGCAAAAGTGGTTTGTACGCGCAAAACCACTCCGGGACTTCGCAGCTTTGAAAAGTATGCTGTGCGTTGTGGCGGCGGTATGAACCACAGATTTGGTCTGGATGATGCGATCTTGATCAAGGATAATCACATTGCTGTTGCTGGTGGTGTTATCCCCGCGATTGAAAGCGCCCGCGCCTTTGCCGGACACCTGGTCCGCATTGAAGTGGAAGTGGACACACTGCAGCAGCTCAAAGACGCGCTGACTGCCAGGCCCGATGTGGTGATGCTGGATAATATGGGGCCTAGTCTTTTAAGGCAGGCGGTTGAGATAAATAATAGTCAGGCTGTGCTAGAAGCTTCTGGAACGGTTACGCTTTCAACCGTGCAGGCGATCGCAGAATCTGGTGTTGATATCATCTCTTCTGGCTGGATCACCCATTCAGCGCCCATACTTGATCTAGGGCTGGATATTGAAATCGGGTAGAGCGGTTTCGCAGGCTCATTGATTTAAATGAAAAAGGCCCGATCTGATGACCGGGCCTTTTTCTTGTTCTTATCTTATCCAACACCTTACATGTTTGGATAGTTTGGTCCGCCAGTGCCTTCCGGAACGGTCCATGTGATGTTGCCGTTCGGGTCTTTGATGTCACATGTTTTACAGTGTACGCAGTTTTGAGCGTTGATCTGGAAGCGCGGCGGCTCGCCGTTTTCTTCCACCCATTCATACACACCAGCTGGGCAATAACGGCTTGATGGTCCATCGTAAACATCGTGTTCTGAGAGCTTTTGCAAAGCTTCATCACGCAGCTTGAGGTGGATCGGCTGATCTTCCTCGTGGTTCGTGTTGGACAGGAAGACAGAGGAAAGCTTGTCGAAGGAAATCTTGCCGTCCGGTTTAGGGTAGTCGATCTTTTTACAATCCTTAGCCGCTTTAAGGCTCGCAGCGTCGGACTTGCCGTGTTTCACGGTACCGAAGAAGGAGAAGCCTAGCAGCTCGTTGGTCCACATATCGAAGCCACCGAAAACCATACCCCACAAACTGCCGAGTTTGGATTGCAATGGCTTGACGTTGCGGACCTTTCGCAGGTCTGCACCGATCTCAGAAGAACGCCATGCACTGTCGAACTCGTCCAGCTCCTGATGTGCTTCACCGCGCCCGAGGGATTCAACCACCATGTCAGCCGCCATGATGCCGGAGAGAACAGCGTTGTGCGAGCCTTTGATCCGCGGCACGTTCACCAAACCAGCAGAACAGCCGATGATCAGACCACCTGGGAAGGACAGTTTAGGTACGGACTGATATCCCCCTTCGGAGATTGCGCGGGCGCCGTAGGAAATACGCTTGCCGCCTTCAAACAATTCCTTCTCACCAGGATGGGTTTTAAAGCGCTGGAATTCATCAAATGGAGACAAATGTGGGTTCTGGTAGTTGAGGTTTACAACAAACCCAACCGCAACTTGATTGTCTTCCAGATGATACAGGAATGAACCGCCTTGGGTTTTGCTGTCCAGTGGCCACCCCATGGAGTGCTTCACCAGTCCCGGCTTATGCTTGGAAGGCTCAACTTCCCACAGTTCTTTGATACCGATACCAAATTTAGGGTGATCGCAGTCGCGGTCCAGGTCAAACTTGTCAATCAGGGTCTTAGCTAGAGAGCCGCGAACGCCTTCGGCAATCAACGTGTATTTGCCGAGCAGAGCCATCCCACGCATATAGCCATCTTTGTGAGACCCGTCGCGAGCAACACCCATATCACCGGTCGCAACACCAATCACTTTACCGGCATCATCGTAAAGCATCTCAGCTGCTGCAAAGCCTGGATAGATTTCCACACCGAGCGCTTCTGCTTTTTCGGCAAGCCAACGACAGACATTGCCCAAGGATACAATGTAATTGCCGTGGTTGTTCATCAGCTTAGGCATAAGGAAATTCGGGAGCCGAATGCCACCCGAAGGACCAAGCAGGTTAAACTGGTCTGAAGTGACGGGGGTTTTGATCGGTGCAGTCTCATCCTGACGCCAGTCTGGAATAAGCTTATCAATGCCCACTGGATCAATCACCGCGCCGGACAGAACATGGGCACCAATCTCAGAGCCCTTTTCCAACACAACAACGGAGACTTCCTCACCCTTCTCCTGTGCCTGCTGCTTGATGCGGATTGCTGCGGAAAGACCAGCTGGTCCTCCTCCCACAACGACCACGTCAAATTCCATGGATTCGCGCTCTGGCAGAGTTTCCCCTTCAGACATATTTTTCTCCCTTCACACTTTATCCACCCCATTTCCCAGGAAATGATGTGGCAGCGCACTATTTTTACGCGCATCAAGCGTCAAAACTTTATTTGATATCTGTGTAATTGACCGATTACTCTAGTGCAATGCGTTTTAAGGTGCATTCCTGTTGCTACCCCATCATAATATTTTCGGCCAACTTATGAAGTCATTATGATTTCCTCAATTCTCAGGAATGAATTGGGGGTGATGCGCGCATAGGCTCTTCAAACTTGTTTTTCCAATGGACACGCACGACATCATATAGAATATAGGAGAGGAAGGCGCGTTGCCCTCCCATGGTGCATTGCAAAAGAGCTATTCCCTTTGGCGTTTACCATGCTGTGTGTCACAACTAGTGAATGACTATGTCTGAAGTTCCTGTCGCAAATGCCGCCGAATTAGAGGCTTATCTGGAGTTCTTAAGTGCTGTCGGTGTCGACTGTGCTTTGGAAGATGCTCCAGTAGACCGCTTTGCACAAACGCAGGCGCAGCAGGTTAAACAGTCACCGCATCGTGCAACGCCTCAACAGGTACAATCAGAAGTACCCTCAGGAGCAGCTCCAGCACCGCAGCAGCCCAAAAACTTAAGCATTTCCCCTGCGGCCCTCGCCCGAAACATGCGCGAAAATGGCGTCCCACCAGAGGCAAAGCAGGAAGCGCGTAAAATTCTGGAACGCCAGAAGGCAGCGAAGGAAGCCTCCGTCACCTCCTCATTGCCAACGGCGGTGAGTGATGGAAGTGCTGTTGTTCCCGATGCCGCTGCAGTTGAGTCTGCTCGCAATGCTGCCAAATCCGCACAGTCGCTCGACGACTTACGCCGTATCCTTAGCAAGTTTGATGGCTGTAATCTGCGTTTAACCGCGAAGAACCTGGTTCTTGGAGATGGCAATCCAAATGCGAGGGTTATGTTTGTCGGCGAAGCCCCTGGCCGGGAAGAAGACCTCAAAGGGGTGCCGTTTGTAGGTCGGTCCGGATATCTGCTGGACCGGATGTTGAAAGCGATCAAGCTTAGCCGCTCAGATGTTTACATCACGAATATTGTGCCTTGGCGTCCTCCGGGAAACCGCACGCCAACGCCGCACGAGACCGAAATTTGTCGCCCATTTATTCAGCAGCAGATTGAGCTGGTTGACCCTGAGCTGATTGTTTTCCTTGGAGCAGCTTCTGCTAAGACGCTCAGCGGGACACGTGATGGTATTCGTAAACTGCGTGGACGCTGGTTGACCCTTGGTGAGGAAGGTTTTCAACGCAAAGCGATTGTGACGTACCACCCAGCTTACCTGCTTCGCAGCCCAGCGGAAAAGCGATATGCTTGGCGAGATTTCCTTCAAGCTCGTGCTGAGCTTGAAACAAACGTGTAGCGCTTAGGCCCAGCCCTGTGAGTTCTCATGGCGCCATTTTGTCATAGAGATCACACAGTTTCACTTTCTTGGATATTTTGCCACTTCTTTTGGTCAGCACTCTTCTTTCTTGCTCAATGCTATCTATATTGATTGAAGCTGGATAATCCGGCGATACGTATATGATTGACGTTTGAGGAGAGTTTTGAGTTGTTGAACAAGCTGCGCAGCTACATTCCGGGCAAATGGGGAGAAGTAAAGCCTGTTGTTCCTGTTGTCCGACTGAACGGTGTTATTGGAGCAGGATCTCCGTTGAAACCCGGTTTGAGTTTAAGCAGTGTTGAAGACGCGCTTGAGACAGCTTTTAGCTTTAAAGAAGCTCCTGCGATTGCGTTGAGTGTCAACTCACCTGGCGGCTCACCTGTTCAATCAAATCTTATCTTCAAGCGCATTCGTCAGCTGGCTGATGAAAACAACAAGCAGGTTCTTGTTTTCGTAGAAGATGTAGCAGCTTCCGGCGGCTATATGATCGCATTGGCTGGTGACGATATCATCGTTGATCAAGCTTCAGTCGTTGGTTCTATCGGAGTTGTATCTGCTGGTTTTGGCTTTACGGAGCTTCTCCAAAAAGCTGGCGTGGAACGCCGCGTTTATACCAGCGGAGACAAAAAAGTTACGCTCGACCCGTTTTCGCCAGAAATCAAAGAGGACGTAGAGCACCTCAAGACGTTGCAGCACGAAATCCATGAAATGTTCATCGACATGGTGAAGCGCCGCCGCGGTGATGTGTTAGGCGACGAAAAAGAGCTGTTTTCAGGATTGTTTTGGACAGGAGCCAAAGCACGGGATCTGGGTCTGGTTGACAGTATTGGAGACTTACACTCAACGATCCGGGAACGTTTTGGCAAAGAGACCAAAATCAAAGTTATTGGTGCCAAAAAGCGTTTCCTTGGACGTTTTATTCCCGGTGCAAGCCTTCAAGGCAACCTGACAGAGGCCGCAGGCAGCTTGCCCGCTGCAACTCTTGCAACTTTGGAAGAAAAAAGTCTTTGGGCAAAGTTTGGTCTTTAGCCAATCTCCATATGATTGACAAAATTGACCTTCAATAACAATGCTTCACATAAGTGATGGAAGGAAAATGCAGATGACTGAGGTATTGGGAACTGTTGCCTTGATTGCAGGCGGATACGCTCTTTACAAGGCTGTAAAAAAAGAAATCGCCAACATGGCATTCAAGAAACAGCCTGCCTATGCAACTGCTCGCAAGCGTGCGGTTGACCCAGCATACACTCGTCTGGTTGAAGATCCGGCCACCGGCAAATACCGACCAGTTAGCAACTACTAATATCGCAGTGGTTGCCTTCTTGCCTGACAAGTAAACCCCGCAAGACATTTGGTCTGCGGGTTTATTGTCGATGGGCTGCGCTATTGCGCAAGCGACTTAAAGGCTCCCATCAACCGGAATTGATTGAGCACTTGCAAACCAGTTGTGTGGATTCCAGTTTGATTTGATAGCTCGCAAATTCCGGTCCTGCGGCCCACTGTCATAGTTTTGTAAAAAATAAAGATACATGGCATTGGCGATTCCGGGTGAACTCTGGCCATTCACACCCAAACTACAGTCCGGATAATTGAAGTAACAGCCATCGACGATATCATCTGGGTCATTGCGTGGATCAGGGTAACCGCCATATTTGGCATAGACCGCCGAATACATATCGTTGATCCAAGTTACATGTGCGTGTTCACTTTGAACATCATCTTGCCCAATAGCAGTGTCGCTATCCCAATAGGTTTGATATTGTAGCTTCATTATAGAACTACGCTGAGCGATCGGAGTATCAGAGCTTCCAACTTGGTTGATGGCACACCCATAACTATCGATTTGGCATAAGCTTTGTCTCATATCGCTTAAAGACAGCCCATCAGGAACGCGTTGTAAATGTTCATGCAACGCTGCAACCATATCGGAAGTAAAGCCTTTTTTCATGTAAGCTGATTTGTACTTCCCAAACTGGTTCGGGCCTGAACCATTTGCATTTTGTACGCCTTCAAGAAAAGTAAAGTGACGTAGCTCAGATGAACTATTCACGGGCGTAATGGAGTGAGTTGTACCGTGCCATGGATGACCATTGATAGGTCCCGGCTGAACGGAAAGCTTTGTTATTTCGCTCAGAGATCTTCTTTGCTCTCTAAGCTTATCAGTCAGATACGATTCATATTCCTTGCCCTTTACTCCTAACGAGGGGGCATCAAAGTAATAGGACGCAAATACCATCTGACCAGCAGCTAAATGGTTTGCATGGAAGATTCCGAAGCTCGGCCATTTGGACTTATCCCCGTCCTGACCGTCTTCAGAAAACTTTGTAAACAGTTCAAGTAATTGGCTCATGACCTCTTCTGTGATGAGCAAGTTTCCGCCTGTATCTTTCCAATCAAATGAAAAAGCTGCGGTATACATATATTGAGGGGCTTTAGGTGTATTTTGAAAATAATAGCGTGTGATGATCCCGAAGTTTCCACCACCACCTCCACAAACCGCCCAGAAGATATCAGGATGGTTCACCGGAGAGATTTTTTCATAGAGTTCGGGGACTGACGCTCCTTTAGGTATCATCACAACATCAACCGCAGACAGGTAGTCGACTGTGAGACCAAATGCACGAGAGAGAAGGCCATACCCTCCTCCGGTTATATGCCCACCGAGCCCTACAGAATAGCAACTGCCAGCTGGTAAAGTTGTGTCAAACATGTTGTTAAACATGCGATACATCTCCCAGTTCCCATAGCCCACATCTATAAAATACCCATGATTAGCGTCACAACCAATCCCTCTCAGGCCCGTCAGATCAATGATGAACTTGGTCTCGTGGTTGTACACAAAGTTCTCATAGCAATGACGGCCACAGGTGATTTGCAAGTCACCGGCTCTCCCTCCCAAGGCGATAACTTCCTTCCATGCAACAGCCACCTCAGCTGCACTCGTGGGAGCAAAAACACGTTTCAGGTTATTCGCGTACCAACGTCTGTCAAACCCTTGTCTGTCACTTAATATTGGAAGGCGGGACGTAACCATAAGATGCTCCTCATCTGTCATGCAAACTGCTAAGACAACGCTCACTAGATACGGTTTCCCTCCCCTTCCCTAGCCCTTATATTTTGGAATGCTGTTCGCTGAGACCACACGTGAAATTCTACTTCCCCCCAAAACACCAACAGGCTAAAAAAAGAGTATTTCGCCTTAGTCCCCGCCATTTTTAAAAAATGTCTGTGATTTCTCAGGAATGCTTGACCTTCCCTGTTTGGCATGGCACCTGTGCACCACCTTGGATTTTGCGTAGTTTAAGCGCAGTACATTTTGGATTTTCAGGAAGCACTCCCATGTCTAGTGAAGCCGTTCCGGCACATATGCAGCCAACCAAGTCGTTTCAGGGTCTTCTCATGACCCTCCAGAGATTCTGGGCAGATCAGGGTTGCGTTATTGTGCAGCCTTATGACATGGAAGTTGGCGCGGGTACGTCGCATCCATCAACAACACTGCGCTCCCTTGGACCTCGTCCTTGGAAAGTCGCATATGTGCAGCCATCTCGCCGTCCCACCGATGGCCGTTATGGCGAGAATCCAATGCGCTTGCAGCACTACTATCAGTTTCAGGTTATGCTGAAGCCGTCCCCTGCAAATCTTCAGGAGCTGTACCTCGCGTCCTTACGCGCAATCGGCATCGATACTGACATCCATGATATTCGCTTTGTTGAAGATGACTGGGAAAACCCGACACTGGGTGCATGGGGCCTTGGTTGGGAGTGCTGGTGTGATGGTATGGAAGTCTCACAGTTCACATACTTCCAGCAGGTTGCTGGTTTTGAATGTAAGCCTGTTGCCGGTGAGCTGACCTACGGCCTTGAGCGTATCGCCATGTACGTACAGGGTGTCGACAATGTTTATGACCTGAATTTCAACGGTCTTGAGGGTGATGAAAAGGTAACTTACGGCGACGTGTTCTTGCAGGCTGAGCAAGAATATTCCCGTCACAACTTTGAGCACTCTGATACTGAAATGTTGTTCCGCCACTTCGCGGACCATGAGCGTGAATGTAAGCGCCTTTTGGCAGCAAGCGCAGAAGCAATGGACAAAGCTGGCGATGGCCTGCAAAAGGTTGTTCTTCCTGCGTATGACCAAGCGCTCAAATGCTCTCACGTGTTCAACCTGCTTGATGCGCGTGGTGTGATTTCTGTGACCGAGCGACAGAGCTACATTCTGCGTGTGCGCGAGCTTTCCAAAGCCTGCGGTACAGCTTTCCTTCAGACAGAAGCTGGCGGTGTGGGTTACAACCCATAAGCTTACCGATTACCTGAGTTGAATTTGAAATGCCGAGGCAGAGCTGTCTCGGCATTTTTTGTTGCTACACCTCCCAGCGCAATGACTCCTTGAAAGATGACGGCTGAAAATCAGTAGGTTTCCATGTGTGCTGCCAATTGGATATTTTCAATGCGATATCCTGACTGATTTGCAAGTCCATTCCCCTATTGCCAGCTGCCTGCGTATTGATGTGCAGATCCAAAATGGGGTGCATTCGCGGAGCTCTGTATTCCATGACTGTTGAAAGTGCCAAGGTGCTTGAAGAAGGCGGTGCGACTGCCTCTACTCATTCGTTGCCTGATGATGCGGCGCAGCCCTCTCCCATGCAACATTTGTCTGACGAACAGGTCGCGAGCGCTATTGTTTCCCGTTTGAGCCAAGACGATAAACTGTCGATGCGAGACGGTGACACAGCCTTTTGGCCTGGTGTACGCGAGATGATGAACACTGGCTCACAATCAGCGCCCTGGCCAGCTGGCGCCCTGCCTGAACACCACCTGCCCGGTATTCATTACACTGAAGGTTCTCGCGGTATTGTACATAAGGGAGCTACTACGTTCCCAACAGCAATTGCAAGAGCTGCAACGTTTGACCCTGAACTGGAAGAGCGCATTGGCTCTGTCATGGGTTATGAAATGCGTGCGCTTGGCGGAACGTTGTTCGGCGGCGTTCCTCTTAATCTCATGCGGCACCCTGCCTGGGGCCGCGCACAAGAGTCATATGGCGAAGATAGCTTTGTCATTGGGGCCATGGGAGCAGCTCTGGTGCGTGGTGTGCAACAGCACGGGATGGCCTGTGTCAAAAACTTCGCTCTCGCCTCGATGGAACATACGAAACTAACGTTGGACGTCACGATCGGACAGCGCGCCCTCTATGAGGTTTATCTACCCCACTTTCGCAAGGTGGTTGAGGCAGGCGTTGCAGCTATCATGACCTCTTATAGCTCCATTAACGGCGAACTTTGCGGGCATAACAAAGAGCTCCTCACACAGCTACTGAAGAAGGACTGGGGGTTCGACGGTTTTGTACTTAGCGATTTCATCTTCGGCATACGCGATGCCAAGAAAGCAGCAGCAGCTGGTGTTGATCTAGAGATGCCTTTCCAATTGCATTTCCACCAATCACTCAAGGAGTTAATTGGCGCCGACGAAGAAATCAAAGCGGCCTTGGATGATGCTTGCTATCGCCTCATTCTTCAGCAACTCAAACTGTTGCATCAAGGCACCTCTGAGAAGACGAAGGTCGGCTCCTCAGAGTTTCGTCAAATCGCGCAGGAGGCCGCTGAGAAATCTGGGGTACTGTTAAAGAACGAAGGTGGTATTTTACCTCTTAAGAACATCCAAAGCATCGGCGTTATTGGTCGATTGGCAAGTGTCGCAAATACAGGTGACAAAGGGTCCAGTGATACACAACCGATACATGTCATCACGCCCCTTGCAGGTCTGCGTTCCTGTTACAAGCATAAGGTTGATATCTGGCATGATAGAGGTCAGAACATCATTCGTGCTCTGCAGATTGCGAAGCGCGCTGATGCAGTGGTGCTTGTTGTTGGCTATGATCACTCCTGCGAAGGTGAGAGGGTGGCCACTGATCTGGCAGCGCAATTCCATAAGATGCTTCCCCAACCACGTAGCAGAGAAGAAGCGCAGATCGCCTCCCAGTTTTTGCGCGCCTTCGGTGGTAGCGGCTCCACAGGACGCTCTCAATCCTCCGAAAAAGCAGAGGAAGGGTATGGCGCTGGTGACAGAGACAGCCTTCGTCTGCCTCCTCATGATGTTGAACTGATTGAACAGGTTTGTGCTGTTAATCCAAACTGTGTTGTCGTTGTAATGGGGGGTGGCACGATCCTCATGAATGAATGGCAAGACAAACCTGCCGCGATTTTGCTTCACTGGTATCCTGGCATGGAAGGTGGGCGTGCACTTGCTCGTCTCCTCTCAGGAGAGGTTGCACCAAGTGGAAAGTTGCCTTTTGTCATCCCACGTCATGAAAGCGACCTGCCAGACTTTGACCGAAAGGCACGAAAGGTAATTTACGACCTCTGGCACGGTTACCGAAAGCTAGAGAGAGATGGTGTTACACCCGCGTATCCATTTGGTTTTGGGTTAAGCTATACCCAGTTCCATTATTCTGAGCTGGTTGTTACGCCCCCAGAAGAATTAATCAGCGGGCGTATTCAAGTTGAGTTCTCAGTTACCAATATTGGCAAGGTTGATGCTGACGAGGTTGCGCAAGTCTACATTGCCCCAAAAGGCTCATCCGCCGAACGCGCCAAGCAAGAGCTCAAAGGGTTTCAACGTATAAGCTTGTCTACCGGAGAAAGCCGACGGACTAGCATTTACATACCAATCGAAGAGCTTGCCATTTATGATGGTGAGCGCAACCAGATGGTGGTTGAGCGCATCAACTACGATGTCATCGTGGGCGGCTCTAGTCAGGACCCAAACAGCTTATCGAGCGAGTTAGACTTGTTTGGGGAGCCCCCCAAAAGCACTGAGAAGCCAGCATAATTGGTTCGTACACCTTTGAGCGACCTTTCACCTGAGGATCGACGGCAGCACACTCGCCTGTTGATGGGTGGTGTTGAGCTTGTGTTTTTTGCTCAATAACAGCCCCGTACTGTCTATTGGGGGTGACAATGTCCTTTAGTATTGCTAGGCACTACGCAATCTAGAATTCGCGATTGATTGACCAGTTAAAGGCGTCGTTCTCCAATGCCCGATCTTCTCCTCGAACTCTTTAGCGAGGAAATTCCCGCTCGTATGCAACGTCGTGCGGCGGAGGATTTGAAATCCCTCCTAACCAATGCTCTTGTTGATGCAGGTGTGACCTATGAAGGCGCAAAAGCCTATGCCACACCACGTCGTCTGGCGCTGCATATTGCCGGCCTTCCAGCAGCATCCAAAGCGACACGTGAAGAACGTAAAGGACCGCGCGTCGGCGCACCTGAGAAAGCATTAGCAGGCTTCCTTCGTGGCGCAGGCCTTTCTTCCATTGACGAAGCACAAGTACAAAATGACCCGAAAAAGGGTGATTTTTACGTAGCAGTCATCGAAAAACCTGGCCGCAAGACAGAAGACATTATTGCTGATGTGATGCCTGGCATTATTCGTAATTTCCCATGGCCAAAGTCTCAGCGCTGGGGCACAGGTAGCCTGCGCTGGGTGCGTCCGCTGCATTCGATTGTGTGTACCTTCGGTCCCGAGACGGAAGAGCCTGAAGTCGTACCGTTTGAAGTTGATGGTATTGTTTCTGGAAAAACGACATACGGACACCGCTTCATGGCACCTGATGCTATCGAAGTGCGTCGTCTTGAAGACTACATGTCCAAACTGGAAACTGCCAAGGTTGTTCTGGATGGAGACCGCCGTAAAGACATCATCGAGACAGATGCCAAAAATGCCGCTATGGCTCTTGGCCTTGAACTAGTCGAAGATGCGGGTCTTTTGGAGGAAGTGGCTGGCCTTAATGAGTGGCCTACTGTTCTCATCGGCTCTTACGACGAGAGTTTCCTTGAGCTGCCTGACGAAGTTACTCAGCTTACGATCAAAGTGAATCAGAAAAACTTTGTTCTGCGCGATCCAGCAACATCCCGTCTTTCCAACAAGTTTGCCCTGACATCGAACATTGTTGCCAAGGATGGCGGCACAACGATTATCGCTGGTAACGAAAAAGTTGTTTCCGCTCGCCTATCAGATGCAAAGTTCTTTTGGGAAACTGACCTGAAAACACAGTTGGAAAGCAACGTGACAAAGCTTCAGGATATCGTATTCCATGAGAAGCTTGGCACTGTTGCAGCTCGCGTAAAACGTTTGGAGCGGCTCTCTGCAGAGATCGCCCCACTTGTTGGCGCGGACATTGAACAGACAAAACGCGCTGCCTGTCTGGCAAAAGCTGATCTTGTTTCTGCAATGGTCTTTGAGTTCCCTGAGCTGCAAGGCCTGATGGGTCGTTACTATGCAGAAGCACAGGGTGAAAAAGCTGCTGTTGCTCAAGCGATTGAAGACCACTACAAGCCCGCTGGTGCATCTGATGATGTTCCAACTTCGCCGGTTTCAATTGCAGTAGCTCTGGCTGATAAACTCGACATTCTTGCTGGTTTTTGGGCAATCGATGAGAAGCCAACTGGGTCAAAAGATCCGTTTGCTCTGCGCCGTGCAGCGCTTGGCGTGATCCGCCTCATCTTGGAAAACGATCTGCGCCTGCCGCTTCGGGATGTTCTGATTCAGAGCTTGCGCCGCAACCTTGCAGACATTGCAACGGCTCGTGGAGAGACTGCGCTGTCTGACTTGCCATTCATCGGCAAAGGAAAAACCGGCGAAAGCGTTGTTAAAGACATTTTCTCCATGGTTTCCAAAGCAGCTGATGTCGTGCTTGCGAATGTATCTGACAAAGTCCCTGAAACCTCAATGGAATCAGGCCTTATCGACGACTTGATGAGCTTCTTTGCTGAACGTTTGAAGGTTGTTCTTAAGGACAAGGGCGTGCGTCACGATATGATTGATGCTGTGCTTGCTGTTGGCGGGCAGGATGACCTTCTTCTGATCGTTAAGCAAGCTGAAGCGCTTGCTGCCCTTCTTGGCACTGAGGATGGCGCAAACCTTCTTGCAGGTTATAAACGCGCTGCAAACATCTTACGTGCTGAAGAGAAGAAGGACGGCAAAGCGTTTGAAGGCAAGCCTGATGTGGCATTGCTGGAAGAACAGGCTGAAAAAGACCTCGTCGCAATATTGGATACAGTTCTGACCGAGTTGAAGCCACTTGTTGACGCTGCTGACTATGAAAGCGCGATGGGCGCACTGGCAAAGCTGCGCGGCCCGGTGGATGGGTTCTTTGAGAACATTCACGTCAACTCAGAAAAGGCAGAGGTTCGTGAGAACCGCCTGAAGATCCTGTCTGAGATCCGTGCTGCTGTTCATCAGGTTGCGGACTTCTCCAAAATTTCTGGCTAGCCCAGCCTTACAGAATAAGAAAAGCCCGGCACTCGCTTTGAGTTGCCGGGCTTTTTGTATCAGGACCCGCGAAGGGTTTCATAGTCGACAGCTGCTAAGGCGATTTCTTCCTTAAGCCAATCTCGCAGTTTTCTAACACTTTCGCTTCGTAATGCGCCCTGTCGGCAGAGAAACCAATAAAATCGACCAGTCGAACAGTAATGCGTGAAGGGAACCACTAGTTGCTCCTGCTTTACTGCGTGGGCAACCAATGTATCCCAGCCTAAGAACACCCCATAACCTGCAATTGCTGCATCCATGCAAAGAGACGCATTAGAAAACCCTGGACCTTTTGGAAGCTGGCTTTCTTTCAAACCAAATGGCTCCAACCAGTCACTCCACCTATAATAGGAGTTGTAATCTCGAATGATCACCTCATTTAAGAGATCTTTAGGGTCTCTAAGCCGTTTTGCGACCTCAGGGGAGCAAACTGGATAAATAAAATGCTCGCACAAGCGCTCGGAGTAAACGTCCTCTGGTGCTCGTTTATGGACCCTGACACAGGCATCTACATCTGAATGGTTAAGGTTCAGGAGTTGATCGTTCGCATCAAGCCTAAGATTGATGCCCGGGTTCGCCTCGATGAAGTTATTGAGCCGCCACACCAGCCACTTTTCGGCAAGAAGCGGGGCAACAGACAGAAAAAGGCTCTCCTCCCGGTCCCTGTCAGCTAAGGCCACAGCATCAGAGATCTGCTTCAAACCAAGCGTCAATTCACGACAGATTTCCGCGCCAAGACTAGTTAATTTGAGGCCTCCTGGTTCCCGCATAAAAAGGGGACGGCCTAGCTGGTCCTCAGTTTTGTGTATTTGCTGGCTGATAGCACCACTCGTGATCCCCAGCTCTTCTGACGCATTTTTGAGAGAGCCTAAACGGCCTACAGCCTCTACAACGCGTAGGCCTGCCAAGCTGACCTGACTGAGATTTTTCATCGAGAACGGTTCCAAGAAGTAATTCTAAACTGGGGTTTAGTTATTCCAGATAGCACTGCAAATGCAAATGGCGCATTGTCGCTTCATCAAAAACCAAAGGAATTGAATATGAAGTCTCTTCTGATTAGCCTACTGGGCGGCAAGCCTTCGCGCAGATCAAAAACTCCTGGTAAGGCAAAGCCTTATTGCTCTGATCCGCTTTCTCACCCAGATCTGCAGCGCATGGATCTTCGTGAGATTGGTGATATTTACATCAACCCTGAAAAAACGCAGCCTTAAAGACTGCGTTTTATTTTCTCCCTTAGTAAGGGATACCTACTTTTTTATAAAGAAAATGCATCAACCAGGCAGGTCCGACCATTAGGAACTGCACATCCTTGAAAAAGGAAGGTTTCTTTCCTTCGATGATGTGGCCAATAAACTGCCCTACCCAGGCAATCACGAAGATTGCCAACGCTGCCTGCCAGAGTGGTACACCAAGACCAAACTGTTCATAAGTCACTGTTATCCAAATCATAACGGCAGAGAAAACAGCCATTCCGACTGCCAGAGTGATGGATAGAGACAAATAGTAGATGATGGATAAACCGAGGCCGATCGTACACCAGTTCAGCCATGGTGAAATGGCAGAAAACCCACTGGGAACTGGAATAGACCAGAAAAGAGCTGTCACGGTCCAAAAAATGACCGGCACACAGATCCAGTGGATTGCTTTGTTTTTGTGGTTTTGATGGCTTTCGCCATACTCGCCAAGCAGGCGATCAACCCGACGGCCTGTCGCTTCAGATATGCTCATATCCTCCCCCGTAATATCAAGCAGCACTAATTTAGATAGCATGCCCTATAGGGAAGTCATTATCAAGCCGACAAACTTCGGCGGACACACGAAGCAATGCCCGCCGAAAGTCTAATTTATCGTATTAAAGCGCAGAAAAGGGCGCTCTTTACTTACGGCACTGGGCATCAACTGCAGAGAGCGCAGTCATATTCACGATACCGCGCGATGTTACAGACGGTGTAATGATGTGCGCTGCTTTCTTCGCTCCAAGCAGGATTGGGCCAACATGAAGAGCATCTGTCATTGCCTTGATCAGATTCATAGCAATGTTGGAAGCATCAAGTGTTGGGAATACCAGCAGATTTGCAGGTCCCGAAATATGCGCATTCGGCATATAACGCTTGAGGATCTCCGGCTTCAATGCCGCATCGCCATGCATCTCACCTTCCGCTTCCAGATCAGGTAGCTCTTTCCAAACCATCTGCAAGGCTTCCTGCATCTTCTTTGAGGTTTTGGAAGGCCTAGAGCCAAAGTTGGAATGGGAGAGCAACGCGACACGCGGCGTAATTCCAAATCGTTTGATCTGCTCAGAGGCCAGATGTGTGATTTCTGCAATTTCCTCAGCAGACGGGCACTCAGTTACGTAAGTATCTGCAAGGAAGTAAGCCCCGGTGGTATTGATCAACATCGAGAGGGTTGAGAAATCCGCGACACCTTCAGAGCAGCCGATGATGTTGGAGATATCACGCAGGTGCTTGTCAAAACGGCCTTCAAGGCCTGTTATGAGAGCATCTGCCTCTTCTCTGTGAAGTGCGAGGGCGCCGATAACTGTCGTGTTTGTGCGAACGATCGTTCGAGCTGCTTCCGGCGTTACACCTTTACGGCCCACCAATTGAATCAGCGTGTCGACATAGCTACGGTAACGCGGGTCGTCTTCTGGGTTTACAAACTCAAAATCTTGACCTGGACGAATGCGAAGGCCGAAACGTTCACAACGATTTTCCAGAACTTGCGGACGACCAATGAGGATTGGTGTTGCCAGTCCTTCTTCGATGACGACCTGAGCTGCACGCAAAACCCGCTCATCTTCACCATCGGCATAGATAACACGCTGCTTATCTGCTTTTGCGCGTGCGATGATTGGCTTCATCACCATGCCCGAGCGGAACACAAAGCGGTTCAGCTTGTCCATGTAAGCGTCAAAGTCTTCAATCGGACGCGCTGCAACACCCGTATCCATTGCAGCTTTTGCAACAGCAGGTGCAATACGTAAAATCAGGCGGTTATCAAACGGAGATGGAATAAGGTAGTTCGCACCAAATGTATGGGTAACACCGCCGTAAGCTTTTGCTACCACGTCAGTGGGTTCTTCGCGTGCAAGATCAGCAATTGCTTCAACAGCAGCCAGCTTCATCTCTTCGTTGATCGCCGTAGCGCCAACATCCAGTGCCCCGCGGAAAATATGCGGAAAACATAGAACATTGTTGACCTGGTTTGGGTAGTCAGAGCGGCCGGTGCACATCACAACGTCATCGCGCACAGACAAGGCATCTTCCGGCATAATTTCCGGGTTCGGGTTGGCGAGTGCCATGACCAATGGCTGTTTTGCCATTTTTGCGACCATTTCTGGTTTAAGAACACCAGCAGCGGACAGGCCTATAAAGACGTCTGCGTCTTCAATGATGTCATCCAGAGTACGCTTATCGGTTTTCTGCGCAAACACGGATTTCCATTCATCCATAAGAGCTTCACGTCCCTCATAGACAACACCTTGGATGTCAGAAATCCAGACATTTTCGCGCTTCACGCCTAAGGACACAAGCAAGTTAAGACATGCCAATGCGGCAGCGCCAGCACCTGAGGCTACAACTTTGATATCCTCTAACTTTTTGCCAGCAAGCTCCATGCCGTTTCGGACAGCAGCTGAAACAATAATCGCGGTGCCGTGCTGGTCATCGTGGAAGACAGGAATATTCATCTTCTCACGAAGACGCTTTTCGATCTGGAAACATTCTGGCGCTTTGATGTCTTCCAAGTTGATCCCACCAAATGTGGGTTCAAGAACGGAGACAGCGTCAACGAACTTATCAACATCAGTTTCATCAACCTCGATGTCAAAAACGTCGATGCCAGCAAATTTCTTAAAGAGAACTGCCTTGCCTTCCATAACCGGCTTGGATGCCAAAGGCCCGATTGCGCCTAACCCCAGTACCGCGGTACCGTTGGAGATCACTGCAACAAGATTTTGGCGGGCAGTGTACTCGGCAGCTTTGGCCGGGTCTTTGTGAATTTCTAAACACGGGGCTGCTACGCCTGGTGAGTAGGCGAGCGCCAAATCACGCTGGTTACCCAATGGCTTAGTTGCTTGAATCTCCAATTTACCGGCGCGTGGATACTCGTGATAGAAAAGAGCTTGTTCATCGAGTTCGCCAGAGGTAGGGCGTTTTTTGTCCGTCATTGTCTATTCTTGCCTGACCTAGTAAATGAGCGGCTCGCCACCGGGAATCAGTGTGACTACCGGCTCAGATGTCGCAGTTTGGCAAAACCTAGACCATTGCCTAGGATTCTGCACCGTCTAAGTACGTCTTAAAGCCTATAAATGCGCGAATTAGAATAAACAAAACGGTTGCATTCAAAATATGCCACAGAGAATGTGTGCCAGTTGGCAAAATTGGACAAATTGGTGCGTCTAAGAACCTGAACCCCATCGATATGGCGAAGACGATGCCTGCCAGAAGCAAAGCGCTGGAGGTTTTCCTGTTTTTGGTGTGAGTGAGAATTGCAAACAGCAGGATTGCGAGGAGTGCTGGAGCGTAACCCGCTGTTGAGCCCAGAAGACCTTCAAACAGCCCTGGGCCGACGATCATAGCACCAAGGAAAACAAGCGTTGCCCCCAGTGAGATCAACAGGTTAGCGCCAAGGTACCGTCTGGTTGCAAGGAAGAAATAGGTGAGCATAAAAAGAGCGATTGGGATGACGTCTGCGAGCATTGCCCACCGGGTCGCGAAGGTATGAAAGAGGAACGAGCCAATTCCAATAATGGTAAGCAAACCAATAAGAAACAGGCCTGCGAGGTCATTTGCGTTGGTTTGCGTGGAATGCGTTTTTTTTGCGTTGCTTCGTATTTTCAGCCAGATCTGTAACGCAAATAATGCTGCGATAAGAAAAGCAGCGTTGCTCACCGCGTTGAGTGGCTCAGACCAGAAAGCAGCTGACGTTCTTTCGCAGTACTGGTCCAGATGCTGTTTCCAATCCATGACACCTCCGAGGGTACCGGGCTCACTGTGCTTTCAAACTCTTACTTTTGGAAGACCACTGTAGCGTTCAACCAATGTATCCGGCTAGCCCTTAACACCTGCTTTAGTTGATCGTGTCGGCTCTGGTTCGACGTGGCTCTTAGACAGGATTGCAGGTGCATTTTCTGTATGAGCATTGGAAGATGTGCGCAGGAGGTTTTGATCAGCTTATGGCGCAGATTTTCAAACTTTTGTTTCAGCTGAGCAGTTGCTCCAAATTCTTGTGTGTAGCTTGGGTACATACCGACAAGATTAGATGCCGACTTCGCCGGCCCTGCCCGCTCGATAAAGGCTGTTGCATCATTTTGCCAGCCGCTCTGCAAAAGAGCACCGGGTTCAATTACCAATATCCAATCTGAACGGGTAGTTTGCTCAAGGCCTGCAATCAGTGTGCTGATGCCTGGGCCGGTGGATGTGACAAAGTTTGCTCCGCAGGCATCTGCGACGATTTGAGTTCCGTCGGTTGAGTTTTCGTCGGCAATGACAACTTCTCTTAGAATGCCTTCTGCGGAGGCTGAGACCAAAGCTGACAAGGTGTGTACGAGCTGGTGCTCGTTGTTTTTGGCGGGAATAAGTGCGCTAATCATTCCAACAGTTTACAGTGATTTGTATACCTGCGGGAAGTAATGGCTTGCAAATCTAGTTATTTTTAGTAATGTTCCCACTATGTTCTCATAAAGAGATGAAAGCACACCCCATGCCCACTGCACCCAATCGCAGTGCAAGTCCACAAGAGTCCACCTCTTCTGGATCTGCACTTCCGCTCAACATGACTGGCCGGGGGCGTGCAGCGCACTCAAACAAGGCTGGACGCTTTGAAACTGAGAGTCGTGAACTCATAGATGATGGTTGGGGCACGATTGACGAGCTGCCTCCGGTCAAGACTGAAGTCCAGAGCGAAACAGCGCGCCATGTCATTACCAAGAACACATCGCCTGATCTGCCTTTCGATCGTTCCATCAACCCTTACCGAGGGTGTGAGCATGGGTGTATCTATTGTTTTGCACGGCCAACGCATGCCTATATGGGACTCTCTCCCGGGCTCGACTTTGAGAGTCGGCTGTTTGCAAAACCTAATGCTGCACAAGTGCTTGAGCGCGAGCTGGGCGCTCCGTCCTATCAAGTCAAACCAATTGCAATTGGAACGAACACAGACCCTTACCAACCTATAGAACGACAGCACCAGATCATGCGTGGGATTTTAGAGGTGTTGAACAAAACAGGGCATCCGGTCACGATCGTCACGAAATCGGCGCTGGTCATGCGTGACATTGATATTCTCAGCGATATGGCGCAGCGCAATCTGGTGAAGGTTGCGATCTCGGTGACGACATTGGACCGGAAGATCGCACGAAGCCTTGAGCCGCGAGCGTCCACGCCGCAAAGACGCCTTCAAGCACTCGGAGCATTGTCTTCCGCTGGCATTCCAACAGCAGTCCTGGCGGCTCCAATTATTCCTGGACTTACTGACCATGAACTTGAAGGAATTTTGGAGGTCTGCAAAGAACACGGTGCGTCGGAAGCCAATTATATTCTCTTGCGTTTGCCGCGAGAAGTATCGGAATTGTTCAAAGACTGGCTCCTGCGGGAGGCACCGGGAAGCTATCGACGTGTTCTCAGCTTGCTGCGCTCAATGCGAGAGGGCAAAGACTATGATGCGCAATGGAACAAACGCTTCAAAGGAAAAGGCCCCTACGCCGACCAGTTAGCAAAACGCTTTCAGCTTGCCTGCAAGAGCAAAGGATTAACACCGCGATCTTTGAAGCTCTCCTGCGATCATTTCATTAAACCCACATGTGGCGGTGTCCAGCTTTCATTGCTGTAGAGGAGCGCAGATAGAGTGGTTGAATGCTGCCCGATCACGTGGCAAAGAGGGGCATGTCGTATTATGCAAATTCCCTCTTTGATATCGCCTTTCCTGATGCTCCAGACCTGCGCTTTGAACGCTCTGTTGAGCAAGACCTGAAGGGCCGCTTTGCTGGCATTGATGAGGCAGGACGCGGGCCATGGGCTGGCCCTGTGGTGGTTGCCGCTGCCAGCCTCGACTACAACAATCTGCCAGAAGGGCTGAACGATTCCAAGAAGCTCACAGAGGCCAAACGGGAGGCCCTGTTTGAGCAGATCCTTGAGACGGCGGACGTCAGTGTGTGTGTTCAAAGTGCGCGCACAATTGACCAATTGAACATTCGTGAAGCGACTTTACAGGGCATGCAAAGTTGCGCCCAATCTTTAAGCGTTCCGGTCAAGCAGTTCTTCATCGATGGAAAAGACGTCCCACATAATTTGCAAGAGCAAGGCCAAGCGCTCATCAAAGGGGATGGCCGCTGTCTTGCAATTTCTGCGGCCTCTATTGTTGCCAAGGTGACGCGAGATCGCCTTATGGTGAAAATGGACCGATTTTACCCGGAGTATGGCTTTGCCAAACACAAGGGCTACGGCACCAAACAGCATCAGGAAGCTCTTGCCGCGCACGGTGTCACACCGCTCCACCGCCGCTCTTTCCGCCCAATTCGCGTGATGATTGAGGGAAGCTAACAGAAGCAGCCCTAGTCGCCTGCCAGTCTTCCAAACAGATGAACATCGTGACGGGTCTTTCCAAGAAGGGTTTCTCCGCGTTGCCTGCCTTCCGACAAGGAGCCTGCTTTTTCAAGGACTCTGTTTGAAGCCAAGTTCCCGTTGACGGTCCAGGCTTCGTTGCGACAAAGGCCCATTTCGTTGTGGGCGTGGTCTGTTACTTCCATAAGCGCCTCCGTCATCAGGCCCTGGCCCCAATGTTGTGGGCTGAGTTCGTAACCGACTTCGGCGATGGATGTGCGCTTATCAATTGAGTTTAAGCGAATGCAACCACGAAGTTCCTCACTTCAAGCCTCTCGTATCATCCATGAAAATCCGTTTCCCTGTTCAGATATGCGGACCATCCAACGAAGAAAGCCACTTGCACGCTTTTCAGTCTTAGTACGTGGCAGATTTGAATATTCAGTGGTTTTCGGCGCCAGGAATATTGGAAGACAGCCTTGCAAATCATCTGGCTGAACCGGAGAAAGGCGCAGACGAGATGTGTTCAGTAGTTGCTTCATAATCCCCTCCCCGCAAATCCATATAACGGCGTAAGTTCCAGCTGAATGCAGCTCCTTTTTATAGGGTGCGATGCTTTTAAACCACCGTTGCTGCAAAACCAGAAGTACGCCGGATTGCTCATGCCCACACCTCCATAACGGCCCAAAACAGCGGTCGTGAGACACCGCTTTTGCGGGCTACTGGTCGGGTTTACGTTCCCAGCGAGTAGCATGGATTTCCGCTGGGTTTTCTGCACTAAAGGCCCATAAGTTTAGGTAGACTAGAGTTTAGGTTTCAAACACAATCAATGAACACTTTCCAATACTGATTGGTGCATTCCATCCATTAGGCTCTACGGGCCTGCATATTCACGCCCCGCCAAGTCATCTGAAGAGGTCTTGCATATGAACACACACGACCGACGCTTCGATGTGATTGAAGCTCTCCCCTCATTGGCGTTCCTGTCTTTGCTGCGCCTGGGAATGGAGCTTGAGTTAGCTGGTTGGATTGGAGCTGGCCTTGCTGCTGCAGCCCTGCTTTATCTGCACTGGGCAGGCGCCCGCTACAATCCAATCCTTTTGGGCATCAACGTACACTTGCTCATCGTCACTCCAGTGATCGTGGCTATATTCAAACTGAACGCGACCGCCTTGGGCGAAGCCCTAACGAGCTACTCTTATCAGGGTGTATTGATCACCATCTTCGTTGTTGGAGTTGCTCTCACCTTGACATCAAGACACGGCTTCATTGGTTTGGAAGGGGCGTCGTCCTCGGTAAAACGTCAATCTCTTTTCCTGCTGCTGGCAGCACTCTGCGGCATCGTTTGGAGCTTTACTTATGGCGGAGCCTCCTTTGTAGGTGTGGCTGTGCCGATCATATCGCTATTTGTGATCCAGCGGGTTGTGCGAGCACGGGTAACCTAAAGCCGTAGGAAGGCGCGCATCTGGGCCTTACAGCTTCAGATATCGCTCTTCAGGTGTATTGGTGGATTTATCCATTTCCTGCCAGACAGTCCTTATCTGACTGCCCAGCTGCATCACACCATTTCAATTCAAAGACAAAAATCACGGTTACCGGCAAAGAACATTAAAACACCTGCGCGCCGGTCTCATCGCTTACAGGGTTTACACCAGCAGATCTTTCCAAGCACGCCCACAAAAAAAGGCTCCCGAAATTCGGGAGCCTTTTTTAATATTCTCATCAGAAGTGTCTAGCAGGTCAGTTCAGGTTTGCAGAAACCTGGCTGATGCTCTGCTTGAGCACTTTGTCCTGAACTTCCGCGTTAACAGCGCTGGAAGCGACGATCGTTTCTGCTGCCTTAACTGCAACATCTGCAGCACGGGAGCGAACTTCTGCAATCGCATTTGTTTCAGCCTGAGCGATTTTCGCTTCGGCTGCTTTGGTGCGACGTGCAATCATCTCTTCGAGAGCCGCTTTTGCTTCGTTAGCCAGTCGATCAGCTTCGACTTTTGCGTCAGCAACAATTTGCGCTGCTTCTGCTTCAGCCTCTTTACGCTTGCGCTGGTACTCGGCCATAAGAGCCTGAGCTTCTTCACGCAGCTTGCGGGCACCTTCAAGCTCTTGCTTGATGTTGTCCGCTTGCTGGTCAAGCGCTGCACCAATCTTACCAGGAACCTTCAGGTACCATAGTAAGGCCAAGAAGAGGATGAGACCAACGAGTGCCCAAAGGCTTGCATCGAACATTCTGTCACCCCTTACTTAAGTGCTGCATCAACGGCTTTGGATACTTCAGCTTTTGCCGGAGCACGGCCACCGATGAGTGCCTTCACAAGCTCGCCTGTTGTCTCTGTGGCGATTTCGCCAACATGCGACAGGCTTTCAACTTTGATCTTGGAAATGCTCTGTTCAGCTTCAGAAAGTTTAGCTGCCAGCTGCTCTTCAGCGGCTGCGCGAACGCTTTCTGACTCTGCTTTTACCTTTGCGCGCGCATCCTGAGCCATCGAAGAGGCTTTTTGGCGTGCGTTGGCAAGAGCACTTTCGTAGGAAGCAATGGCATCATCTGTCTCTTGTTTGAGACGGGATGCTTCTGCCATATCTCCTGCGATACGATCCCGACGATCTTCGAGGATACCGCCGATGCGTGGAAGGACCACTTTCGACATTACCCAGTAGAAGACGCCGAACGAAAGAACCAACCACAACAGCTGAGACGGGAAAGTCGTGCTGTCGAACGGAGGAAAGCTACTGCTATCCTCTACAATGCCGACTTCGGCAGTTGTATTCAGGTTGCCTTGAGTATTCGACATCAACTTCTCCGTGAACGCTCTTCGTAACGCTTTGAGTTTTGTAGAGACGGCCTCTACAAGTAGAGACCGTCACTCAAATGCGCTCTAATCTTTTTGTCGATTAAACTGCGAACAGCAGAAGAAGTGCGACAAGAAGAGAGAAGATGCCGAGAGCTTCGGTCACAGCAAAGCCGAGGATGAGGCGGCCAAACTGTCCATCTGCTGCAGATGGGTTGCGCAGTGCGCCGGCAAGGAAGTTGCCGAAGATGTTACCAAGACCGAGAGCTGCACCACCCATACCAAGGCAGGCGATACCGGCACCGATGTATTTTGCTGCTTCTGCTTCCATGACAAGAGCTCCTAAACTAGCAATAGCGTCTATGACTTTGTTTTTGGGTACAAGACCCGGATTCTACACGTTACTTAGTGGCTCGGATGAAGCGCGTCTGCAAGATACATGCAGGTAAGAACGGTAAAGACGTAGGCCTGAAGGAAGGCAACAAGGAACTCAAGAGCCGTGATGGCAACTGTGAGCGCCAGAGGTAAGATCGCGGATGCGATGCCAACAGCACCTGCACCAGTGAGCATAACCACGAAGCCTGCGAAAACCTTCAGAGTGATGTGACCAGCAAGCATGTTTGCGAACAAACGAACGGACAAGCTAACTGGACGGGAAAGGAAAGAGATTACTTCAATGATGGAAACGAGAGGAATAACCCCAATCGGAACGCCACTTGGGACGAACAGCTTAAGGAAACCTGCGCCATGCTTGAAGAAACCGTAGATCGTTACAGTACCAATCACGAGCATTGCGAGTGCAAATGTCACGATGATCTGACTTGTAACGGTGAAGAAGTATGGGAACATCCCGAGCATGTTTGCAACGAATACGAACATGAACAGGGAGAAGACCAGCGGAAAGAACCGCATACCTTCATTTCCTGCTGATCCTCGTAATGTGGCAGCAACAAACTCGTAGGACATTTCCGCCATAAGTTGAGCCCGGCTAGGGACCAGGCCACGTCTGTTTGTAGACAGAACGAGGAACAAGGTCGCTACAGCGACGGTGACAACCATGAACAAGGAAGCGTTGGTAAAGGAGAAATCAACACCGCCAATCTCCACAGGAAAGATCTTGGAGATATGAAACTGGTGGATCGGATCGATCGCGTTGCCTGAATTTCCAGCCACAGGTAGTACCCCTGAAGTGCCAATTTACGAGCGCAAGAGCGCGATGAATTAGTTAGTCCTGCTTATTACCGGAGTTTATCCGTCTTTCAGGTTGGGCGACTTTACCCGCTTCCCGAAGGACGTTTAAAATTCCAGCTGCAAAACCAAGCAACAGGAGAACTATCATTCCCCAAGGCTTGGTTCCAAGCCAGCTATCCGCCATCCAGCCGAGTGCCCCCCCGACAAAGATAGCAGCAATAAACTCGGAAGAAATCTTCCAAGCCTGTGATAAACCCGACAACGCGCTGGTCTTGTTCGGCTCCTCTTTTCCAGAGGTTTCCTCCAAGCGTGTATCCAGCGTTTTACCTAGGTTTTCTAGCCGCTCAGACAGGTGACTATCAGTTTCTTTCATGCCTTCTTTTCTCTGCTCATTCTCGTCGGGAGACATCTACATTCTTCCTCCATAGCAGCAGATAGCTCAAAGACACGGACGCCCCTGAAAGTCGGGGGCACCATAATGCTCGTGATCTGCACTGTCAAGACTAGAGCTACTTAAGCTAAATGTCTGATATTTATAAATTTTTCAGAGTTTCTAACAGGGAATACGTATAAAGGATGCATTCAAGGCCGTATTGTACCCTATTTTAGGCTGTTTCTGTGAATCGCTCGGCGGTCTCAAGATCTACTGATACGAGCTGAGAGACACCCCTTTCGGCCATGGTCACACCAAATAATCTGGACATGCGCGCCATGGTAATCGGGTTGTGTGTGATCACGGTAAAGCGGGTTTGTGTGTTCGCCGCCATATTTTCCAACAGGGCGCAATACCGCTCTACATTTGCATCATCTAAAGGTGCATCAACCTCATCTAAAACACAAATTGGCGCAGGGTTTGTAAGGAAAACTGCGAATATAAGCGCCATGGCAGTGAGGGCTTGTTCCCCCCCTGAAAGCAAGGTCATGGTCTGCGGTTTCTTGCCTGGTGGGCGGGCGAAGATCTCCAACCCAGCATCGAGAGGATCTTCTGCATCCACGAGTTTCAACTCTGCGGTGCCCCCTCCAAACAAGTGTGTGAATAAACGCTTGAAGTGCTCGTTCACATGCTCAAATGAGGTGAGTAACCGCTCACGCGCGTCCCGGTTCAGACCCATGATTCCTGTGCGCAACTTCCTGATCGCCTCAATCAAGTCGTCTCTTTCGGTAATCAGAGTGTCTCGCTGCTCCGTTATTTCCTGCATTTCCTCATCAGCGCGCAGGTTTACTCCACCTAATCTTTCGCGCTCTGCCTTCAGGCGATCCAGTTTTCGCTCTGCCCCTTGTGCATCTGGCAACGGGGCATCTGGGGACAGGCCTGCCATTTCGTGAAGACGGGAGACTCTGGCTTCTAACAGCTCCTCCACCCGGCGCTCGATTTCCACGCGGCGCTCTTTTGCAGCTTCAAGGCGCTCTTCAGCACGGACCTTACGTTCACGCGCTCCTGCAAAGCCCTCCAAGGCTTCCCTGGCTTTTTGGTCGGCAATCAGTTGACGCTTTTCACCTTCGGCCAGCTTATCATCTGATGCCTTGCGGGCCTCTTCAGCCTTTGTAAGAGCGTTGAGCAAGTCCTGACGTTTGTGTTCGATTTCCTCAGGGCTTTCCAAAAGAATCAAACGCTCTTGTACCGCCTCATCTCTGCGTTGTCGTAAAACGGAAATCTGTTTATCTGCATTTTGGGTGCGCTGAACCCAGTTTTGCCGATCACGCTCGATCGTTTCCAATCTCTGTAAACGCAGCTCCCCTTCCCGCTTCACGGCTTCAACGGCACCATTGGCTTCTGCAAGTTTGCTGCGCATGCTGGAAACTTCCTTGGCGGCTTGTTCCAGCTCCCCCGTAACGCCTGCAATGTCTGACAGGTCTGCCAGGGTGTTCTGCGCTTCCTCTAATGAGGCTGCGGTATCAGTATAATCTTCATTTGCGCGGCGGGACTGCTCTTTGAGCGTCGTTTTGCGCACAGACAGTTCTGTCACCGCCCGTTCGGCAGCGGCAAGCTCTTCGCGCAGCGCAACAATGCGGGATTGTTCAAGACGCAGTTTGTGCCGGGTATCTTGTTCAAAAAGCTCGGCTTGTCGGCGTTGCTCCGTCGCGTTTTCCAGCGCTTCACGCTTATCTTCCACCAGCTCTGCGGTTTGCGCGACAAGATCTTCAAGCTCTGAAAGGCGGTTTCGTTGGGCAAGGCGCTGCGCTGCTGGTGTTGGCGCATCGGCTGCTATGATCAGCCCATCCCAACGCCACAAATCTCCCTGCTTACTCACCAACCGTTGACCAACCGCCAGCTCTATCATCAGTGCTGGACCATTTTGGGCCTCGACCAAACCAATTTGCGCAAGGCGGCGTGTGAGCTCATCCGGCGCTTTAACGAATTTGGATAGGGGCTCAGCCCCGTTTGGCAGTTGCGGATCACCTTGCTGCGCGCTGTTTAAGCTCCAACGGACAGGCGCGCTCTCTTCCATGGCAGCATCAAGGCCTTCGCCAAGGGCTGCGCCCAACGCAGTTTCCAGCCCCGGGTTGACGCTTATCCTATCAACTGCTGGCGTCCAATCTCCACTTTGCCCAGCAGAAAGGACGGCTTGAAGGGTTTTGGCTTCGGTTTCAAACCTTGATAAAGCTGAATTTGCTTCACTTAGTGGATTACGGCAGGTATTTTCATCTTCCCGCGCAGATGCAAGTGCCTCTTCGGCCTGGACGGAAGCTTCTTCGGCCTCAGCAAGTTCCTCTAGGGCCAGTTCTAGCTCTTCGCGCTTATCGTCAGGACCACTTGCAGCCTTTATATCTGCTTCGATCACGGCCAACTGCTCTTTAAAGCGCTCAGCCTCTTCCTTATAGCGCGCTGTTTTTTGGCGGATCGCTGAGATCTGGCTTTCCAGCTGAGTGTGTTTAGCAAGAAGGCTGGCATGATCTTGCGTGATGCGTGCATGGGTCATCTCACCGGCATCAAGATTGTCTTCAGCGATCAGAACATGTTCCTGCGCTTGCTCCGCCCGTTCCTCCAACGTTTCAGCCGCTTCAAGCAACTCCTGCTTTTCGGCTTCCAACTCTTCCAGCTGCGTCACATTTTCTTCTGTTAACTGGGCCTCGCGCTCAATGTCCTGCTCCATTTGCACAAGGCGCGCCTGAAGATCCGTCAGTTTTTCCTTAACCCGGCGATCTTCTGATTCAAGGTCATTCTTTGCAATAATCAAGTGTTGCAAGGCAGCAGCTGCAGCTGCGGATGCCTCTCTCAGCGCTGGAATTTCGTGTGCGGCCAGAGCCTGCTCTTTTGCGGTGGAGGCTTGAAGTCCAGCAACATCGCGCATACCGATTTCAGCTTCTGCATATTGCTTGCGCGCCGCTTCCAGTGCTGCTGTTGCTTCATGCCAGCGCAGATACAAAATCGTCGCTTCAGCCTTGCGGATTTCGGAGGACAGATTGCGATATCGTGTTGCCTGACGCGCCTGGCGTTTGAGACCGTCAAGCTGCCCTTCAATCTGCAGAACAACGTCTTCCAGTCGCCCCAGATTGGTTTCGGCAGCTCGAAGGCGAAGTTCTGCTTCTTTCCGGCGACTGTGCAGGCCCGAGATACCAGCAGCTTCTTCCAGAATTTTTCGCCGTGACGTAGGTTTAGCTGAGATCAGCTCGCCAATTTGTCCCTGGCGTACCATTGCCGGTGAACGTGCACCGGTGGAGGCATCTGCAAACAGAAGTTGGACATCTTTAGCGCGTACATCCTTGCCGTTGATTTTATAAACGGACCCGGCTTCGCGCTCAATGCGGCGTGTCACTTCCAGCGTATCGCTGTCATTGTAACCAGAGGGTGCAGTGCGATCTGAGTTTTCGAGGAAAAGGGTAACTTCAGCGGTATTACGGGCCGGACGGTTGAGACTACCTGAGAAGATCACGTCATCCATACCGGAGGCGCGCATGTTCTTATAGGAGTTTTCTCCCATAACCCAGCGCAGAGCTTCTACCAGATTGGACTTGCCACACCCGTTTGGGCCGACGACGCCCGTCAGGCCATCGTCGATAATAAACTCCATAGGTTCAACAAAGGATTTGAACCCAAGGACGCGAAGGCGCTCAAACTTCACAGAGCGCCTCCATACTTAAAGCCGTTAAGCGGAAATGCGCGCACAACTCTGTAGTCAGGTCATTCAGCCCAAATGGCTGCCTGCCGCTTTTACAGATTTTTGTCCACGTATTTGCTGAACTCCTCAATAGAGAGCGCTCCGCTTACTTTTTCACCGTTGATAAAGAACGTCGGTGTTGAATCTACGCCCAGCTTCTCTGAACCGTAGTCACGAACCTTTGTTACTCCGTCTAGTATTTCCTGATTCGTCAAGCAAGCCTTTACAGCATCTTCAGTAAATCCGATCTGCTTACCCAGATTTAACAGGGCGCTGTATGGATCATTTGTGAATGCCCAGTTGCGCTGCTGCGCGAACATCAGGCCTACAATGTCGTAATATTTGTCTTCTGGAGCACAGCGCGCAAGCATGAATCCTGCTGCAGCAACGGTATCAAGCGGGAACTCACGGAAGATAAAACGAACCTTGCCGGTATCAATGTATTTCTTTTCAATTTCTTTGAACGTGGTGTTGTGGAAGTTTGCACAATGACCGCACGTCAAGGACGCATACTCAATTACGGTCACTGGCGCATCTGCATCGCCAAGCACCTTTTCACTGAGTGGACCTGCTTTATTAAGGTCTGCCTCAGAGTAGCTCTGAGCAAGGGCAACAGATGGCATGGCAGCAAAGGCGAGAGATGCAGCTGTAAGCGCACTGGTGCGCTCAAGAAACTTACGGCGAGAGAGTGTCACGTTTTCCTGTCCCAACTTATAATAGTTTCGCCCTGTCCACTGGACTAGCGCTGTTTTATGTTCGCTAGAGGCAGCCAGAGGCTTAATGCGAGTATACACACGCTCTTCCAATAGCCTCAGATCACAAACTGGTGAGCAATCGATTACAAGAGCATCTACCCACAGCGCACTTTCCAACAACTATTGGTTTTCAGAAAACTATGTCAAATGCTTGTCGTAGGCTACCGATAATCCAGCATGGTTATATTAAATTTTTGTAAGGCAAAAATAATTGCGCATTTACGCTGTGAAAAAAGCAAAACCACTGAAATTAGGCGAAAATCTCCTAATTGAGCTCGGCTGCATCGACATTGCTGTATCTCCCACGGGTAAAATTGCGCAAACAAAACATACCCACAGAATTTATGCATGGAAAACAATAATAATTTTGCATGTTGTTTTGTTTTTGCCTCATTAATGAGTTATTAAAGATTTACTCAATTCGACAACAAGATGCTTGGAAACACCATGAAGCGCTTGACTACACTTTTGCTTCTCAGCACCCCACTTATTGCCTGCCAAGCGTCGGTATCCGAAGATTTCGTTGATGCTATACCTGAAACTACTCAGGATGCATCACTTAGCACAGCAGCTATACCTGCCGCCCCTAGTGCTTTCTATACAGGAACCGCAGACTTGGGCGCCCTGACCTCTACAAACTGGATCGTCAGTGAAGGCAGTGGAAACAGCTCTGCGCCTTGTCATGTGAGGTTTAACAAGTCCTCTCCTGCGACTGAGGCCTCTGGAGCTGCCATAACAAGCAGCTTCCGGGCTGGGGAAGCTGCGACAAGCGGATGTGCGAATGAAGAGCTGAGCAGCGTCACGGCCTGGGCGGTGAATGGTGACACGATCGAGTTACGTGATGCGCAGGAAACCACAACGGCCTACCTGCTCATGGAGCGCCCTGACCTGTTGCTTGGCTACACCGCAAAAGGGTACGATCTGGTTGTCAGCCATTAAGAGGTATGTGGGCTTGTAGCGGTCGATCAGGAATTGTTTGCAGGCGTGCGTGCGACAATATTCTTGCCCAGCTTTTCCAGCGCAGCCTTCAGGCGATCATCAGAAACATCAGCGACCTTCTGCTCAATCCGGCGACTTTCAATCTCAGAGAGTTCTCGGAGTGGTTTTGGTGTGGTTTTCTTCGTCTTGAGGGCCGGACGTTGCACAACTTTGATGCGTCCCACAGCATTCCAACCCAAAAAGGCGTTTATGCGGCTACGCAGCTGTGGCGCTTCGTGGGTGAAAAACAATGCGGTCGGACCATCAGAATGAACAAGAAGAGTGGCGGGCTCTGCAACTGGCTCGCCATCAGCGCTTTTGGTCCTTGGCCAGACAAGCCTACCAGGCTGAACCTTTCCGTGATACTGCTTCCCGACAAGTTCAGGCCATGCAGCAAGGAGGTCGGCACTGGCAAAACCGCGTTTGCGCGCGACAGGGTGCATGGTCTTACCGATCAGCTCGTTTAGCTGACGGCTAGATCTATTAGGAACCCGATTTTGCGCAGTTGCTTTCATCGTCTTCATCACGCCATGAGATTAAGGCACATATATGACCATTGCTTTATATTGGTTTTAAAACAGTCCTGTTTTTCGCGGTACCATGAATTACCAAGGGAACCCCAATTATTTAGGGATCAAAACCAAGGTTAACCCACAAAACCATGCAAGATAATCTAGTTCTTCTTTACTGGTATGACAGAAATTCTCGTCAACTACCATGGCGCACACCACCAACTGATATACTTTCCGGTGCAAAACCAGACCCTTATCATGTCTGGCTCTCCGAAATTATGCTGCAGCAGACTACTGTTGCAGCTGTAAAAAGTTACTTCGAGCTCTTCATAAGGACATGGCCAACACTTGCAGATATGGCTCATGCGGAGGAAGAGGACATCCTGAAAGCATGGGCGGGGCTCGGTTATTATTCCCGTGCAAGAAATCTCTATAAGTGTGCAAAACATGTCCAACTGCATCACAATGGACGTTTTCCGGAGGAAGAAGAGCGACTTTTAGCGCTGCCTGGCATCGGTCCCTACACAGCTGCAGCCATTACCAGCATTGCATTTGGCCGACATGCTGCGGTGGTTGATGGCAATGTAGAACGCGTTCTTTCTCGCCGCCATGCCTTATTGACAGAACTTCCTGCCCTCAAAGCGGAGGTAAAGCCACTCATGGCGGAAGTCACACCGCATGATCGCCCAGGTGATTTTGCGCAGGCCATGATGGACCTTGGCGCAACGATCTGCACGCCGAAGTCGCCTGCTTGTGGCATCTGCCCGTGGATGGACGTTTGCGAAGGGCGAAAGCAAGGCATTGCGGACACTCTTCCCCGCAAAGCGCCAAAGAAGGTAAAGCCGACGCGGCGCGGTATGGCGTATTTGCTTACAGATGACAGCGGGCGCCTTCTTCTACGTAAACGGGAAGATAAAGGGCTACTTGCTGGAATGAGTGAGCCGATGACAACGCATTGGGCAGATGATGCTGCACTTGAAGACCTGTCGTCCGCTCCCCTGTCAGCCGACTGGGTGCGGACGACAAAGGATGTAAAGCACACCTTTACGCATTTCCATCTTGAAATGAGCGTCTGGAAAGCGCAGGCCCCTGCTCATTATGCAAAACCAACTGGGTATTGGTGGTCTGCCCCTGAGGAACTGGAAGGGGAAGCCTTGCCGACAGTCATGAAGAAAGCACTGAAGGCTGGTAATCTGATTTAAATGCAAAAAGCCGGGTTGGTGCCCGGCTTTTCTTTTTCTTGCAAATGCTGATTGATGCTTATTGGAACGCTGTTTCCATAAAGCTACGGAGTTTTCTAGAATGGAGCCGTTCCAGAGGCATTTCCCTGAGGATCTCCATGGTCTTAACGCCGATTTCCAGATGCTGGTCGACCTGCTTGCGGTAAAAATCTGTCGCCATGCCCGGCAGTTTCAGCTCACCATGCAGCGGCTTATCGGAAACGCAAAGCAGCGTTCCGTAAGGCACGCGGAACCGGAAGCCATTGGCCGCAATGGTCGCAGATTCCATATCGAGTGCAATTGCACGCGATTGGGAGAAGCGCTGCACCGGTTCGCGGTGGTCTCGTAGCTCCCAGTTGCGGTTATCGATGGAGGCAACGGTTCCTGTGCGCATCACGCGCTTCAGATCATACCCGCTGTATCCTGTTGTCTGCTCAACTGCATTTTCCAATGCCACCTGCACTTCTGCCAGAGGCGGAATCGGCACCCAGGTCGGCAAGTCGGCATCCAGCACCTTGTCTTCGCGCACATACCCGTGTGCTAAAACGTAATCACCCAGCTGCTGGCTGCTTCTTAGGCCTGCACAGTGACCTAGCATCAGCCATGCATGGGGACGCAGCACTGCGATATGGTCGGTGATTGTTTTAGCGTTGGAAGGCCCCACCCCGATGTTCACCATGGTAATGCCAGAGTTATCCTCCCGAAGCAGGTGGTAAGCTGGCATTTGTGGCAACCGTGGCGGCGCCACACCTTCGCTTGGCTCTTTGTCACCTGCGTAGGTAATTACGTTACCCGGCTCCACATAGGCGATATAACCGCTGTTCGGGTCGTTGATCAGCTCTTTGGCCATCTGCGCAAAGCCATCAATGTAGAACTGGTAGTTTGTAAAGAGCACGAAGTTCTGGAAATAACTTGGTGCAGTTGCAGTGTAGTGCTGCAAACGATGCAGGGAATAATCGACGCGCGGAGCCGTAAATGGCGCTAGCGGTTCAAAGCCATCTTTTGCACGGTAAGTGCCATTGGAGATGGCATCATCCATCACAGCAAGGTCTGGCACATCAAAGACATCACGAAGCGGGCGCTCTTCCTTGGACGGGATCGCTCCTTCAACGTGTGTGCCTTCATAAAAAGCAAAATGAAGCGGAATGGTCTGATCACTCTCAGCAATCACCACTTCAAGGCCATGATTTTTAATGAGCAAATCGATCTGATGTTCCAGATATTGTTTAAACAGATCTGGGCGGGTGATCGTGGTTTTGTATTTGCCTGGTCTTGCCACAAAGCCATAGGACAGACGCGTATCAACACGGCTATGGCTGGAAACTTCAAACCGCAGTTCAGGGTAAAAAGCGCGAACCCTATTTGCTGGCATTTTGCCTTGCGATGCAGCTTTGAAGCTTTCGCGCAAAAATTCAGTTGCCCGATCAAATAGGTAAATCAGATGTTCAACAGCCTGCGTTGCATCGGTAAATGAGCGTGGGGGAATTGCTTCAGGCGTACGGATGGAACGGCTTTCCATCACAACGTCGCTATCGGATATAGTCGACACGTTCGGTTTCTCCTCTTTCGTGTCACTATATATCTGAGGGATGTTTGCGACAGGGTCAAGACAATGGGCCGACAAATGTGATTTATTTTTTAGTAACTGAGTAAATCTTCACGATCTATGCAAATTAAGTTCTTCGTGGATACTCGATATTTTATACTACATATTTTCACTTATATGCTTCACAATGTTTCGTATAGACATGAAACGAAAGTAAAAGGTGATCGGGAGGGATCTTTTATGCATTTTGTACGAAACCTTACTCTAGGCCTCATGGCAGGCGCCTGCATGACAGTTGGTGCACAAGCTGCCCAAGTGGGCCCTCGCCCTGCATTCCTCGTAGAGCAAATGCAGGATGGCCCACTTAAAGAAAAACTGCGCGCTTGCATCGGCAACCCTGCCGAAAGCTCCAGTTTCTCTATTGGGCACAGGGGTGCTCCTATGCAGTTCCCTGAGCACACCTTGCAGTCTTATCAGGCAGCCGCACTCATGGGTGCAGGTGTACAGGAATGTGATGTCACTTTTACGAAGGACAAAGAACTCGTCTGTCGTCACTCACAAAATGACATGGCGACAACGACCAATATCCTGACATCGGATCTGGCTGACACCTGCGTGAAACCTTTCACTCCTGCTGCCAATGGTGAAAAAGCCTCAGCAGAATGCAGAACCTCTGATATCACTCTTGCTGAGTTCGAAAGCCTGCATGGCAAGATGGATGCATCTGACCCGACAGCAACGACTGTTGAAGGTTTCCTGAAAGGTACACCTGACTGGCGCACAGACCTTTATGCAGGTGCTGGTGCTGGCGGTACTTTGATGACGCACGCGCAGTCCATTGAGCTCTTCAAAGCTCAGGGCGTTAAGTTTACCCCAGAACTGAAGCAGCCAAGCGTAGAGATGCCGTTTGATGGCTTTACTCAGGAAGATTACGCTCAGAAGCTGATCAACGAATATAAGGCTGCGGGCGTTCCTGCATCTGACGTTTTTGCTCAGTCCTTCTCACTGGATGATGTCCTTTACTGGATTAAGGCAGAACCTGAGTTTGGTAAGCAGGCTGTCTTTCTTGACGGACGTTACAATGACGAGAGCTTTGATGCTTCTAACCCGTCCACGTTCAAGCCTTCCATGGCTGAGCTGAAGGCAATGGGCGTGAACTACATTGCTCCTCCGCTTTGGGTGCTTGTCACTCTTGAAGACGGCAAGATCGTGCCATCTGCCTACGCGAAGGCAGCAAAAGCGGCTGATCTTAATATCATTACGTGGACGCTGGAACGTTCTGGCCTGCTCTCTCACAACAAGGGTGGCTGGTATTATAACAGCATCAGTGATGCAGTGACCAACGAAGGCACCGCGTTAGAGGTACTTGACGTTCTTGCACAGGATGTAAAAGTAACCGGCGTATTTTCTGACTGGCCAGCAACAGTCACCTTCTATGCCAATTGCATGGGATTGAAATAAACCCTCTTCAGAGGCATCTCAATTTGAGTTCGAAGAAGCGCGCCCTATGAGGTGCGCTTTTTTTGTTGCCCTTGCGAGAGGCCTGACCACATTGATTAACCAATTTACCCGCTGTCCCCGCTCTCATTTCCATAAAACGTTTTTCGGCACCAAAAGCTTGACTCTTTGCAAAAAAACTTTGCCGCCCACCTTCCGTCAAATTAACCCCTCATAAATACATTACCTTGGGGAATAGGCCCTCAAACGTTAACGGGCCTTAACTTCGAGACAAATATTCGAATCTGTAAATAAAGCGTTGATTCTAAAAGAATAAAAGATATCCACTATTAACCTCTAGTTTACCATAGTCGGTAACCATAGCACTCATGAATTGCGTGAGGTGTTGCGTCGCAATGAGAGTACAGCGTAAAGAAGGGGTGTCCTTGATGGCACCCCACATTTCCACCAAGCCAGACTGGCTTGATACAATAATTAAGGGCGACTGTGTGGAGGCTTTGAACAAGCTTCCGGACAACAGTGTGGATGTGGTTTTCGCCGATCCCCCTTATAACCTTCAGCTTGGCGGAGATCTGCGCAGGCCTGATCATTCAAAGGTAGATGCCTGCGATGATCACTGGGATCAGTTCTCCAGCTTTAAAGCTTATGATGAGTTCACTCGTGCTTGGCTGCAGGCGGTTCGCCGCGTGTTGAAGCCAAACGGGTCCATCTGGGTTATTGGCTCTTATCACAACATTTTCCGCGTTGGTGCGGCGATGCAGGACCTTGGGTTCTGGATCAACAATGATGTGGTTTGGCTGAAAACAAACCCGATGCCGAACTTCCGTGGCAAACGTTTTACAAATGCTCATGAGACGCTCATCTGGGCCTGCCCTTCGCAAGAGAGCAAGCCGACCTTTAACTACGATGCAATGAAGACGTTTAACGACGACCTTCAGATGCGCTCTGACTGGGTACTTCCTATTTGTACCGGGCATGAACGCTTGAAGGATGACAACGGCGACAAAGTGCATCCAACTCAGAAGCCGGAGAGCCTGCTTTACCGCGTTCTGCTCTCCACTTCGAACCAAGGCGATGTGATCCTTGATCCGTTCTTTGGCACAGGCACCACCGGTGCTGTTGCCAAGAAGCTTGGCCGCCACTTTGTGGGATGTGAGCGTGAAGACTCTTACATTAAGGCAGCGTCTGAACGGATTGATCGGGTTACGCCTGCTAATGATGATTTTCTGGCGATGACACAGGGCAAGCGCTCCCTTCCACGGGTACCGTTTGGCAATTTGTTAGAGACCGGATTATTGACACCGGGCGCGGAACTGACCGATGCCCGTGGACGCTTCAAGGCTACGGTTCGCGCCGATGGGTCTTTGATCTGCGGCGAGCATTCAGGATCCATCCATAAGGTGGGTGCGCTCGTTCAAGGTCAACAAGCCTGCAATGGCTGGACCTTCTGGCACATTAAAAAGGGTAAATCCCTTGAGCCAGTGGACGCGCTGCGGCAAGTCGTTCGCTCGCAAATGCCTAAATAGCGTTTGAAACAGTTCGTGCGGCGACCTCGCCTCACGGTTTACAGGGTTTGTCCCTGCTTCTTATCCATATGACTTGGCCCCTATCGCGACGCGGTGGGGGCTTTTTTTATGGTTCGGTAAGGATGTTTTGCCGCTGTTTTCACGATTGGGCCTACCAAAAGTCTAGCGAGTATCTGGATAAATAAGAGGACCATCAGATGCCAGTGGTACAGGACGATGCAACGCTACAGTTGATTAGCGCAGACAACATCATGTTTGGGACCATCGACTTTGATAAGGATGACCCCGTTCTGAGCAATGACTATACTGTAAAGCAACTTCAAATGCCCAGTATGTACATGGGAAATGACGCCGATGTTGAAGCATCTCGATATCGACCATTTCATAGTAGTGGTTTCATGGTTGGACAGGCACAACAGCGGGTTTTCGGGATGTACAGTGAAGCGGTTTACATACAGAAAGCAACCTTGAAATCTACAGTAGTGGACAACTCCAGCGACAAATCAGCAAGCTTTATTTTGGGAAAAACTCCTAAGGAAGTACGAGACAAGCTCACATCTTTTAAAGCAGTCACAATCAAAATTTCTGACTTGATTGCGGCAAATGACGAATCTCAACCGGAAAAGAAAGCCAAGCATCCACTGAACCAGATTGTTTACGTCGAAGACGGCGCATTTGCAGGAACTTTTTGGATTACTCTGAAAGATAATAAGGGAAATTCGAAATATAATAATCTGCAAATCATGGACTGGGACATTACATCAACAAGTGACATACAAAAATTCCCCAATGAAAGAGAAAAAATACACTGGGGCCATACTTGTATTGAACATAATAAGATCCGAGATTTTTATGCCGCTCTTCCTGACGTCGGATCAGACTCCTTTGACAACTTACTAAAACTTGGAAAATACCAGCAATTTCTGGTTTTGGTTTCTGGTAAGAACGACCTGAAAACCTGGGAAATTCTACCCAATGCAGAATGGCTCCCGCGATCTATGTATAATTTAAACGCAAAGGCTCAACTTGATGCTGTGAAGTTGATGGCGTCTGGATTTGAGAGCTAGGATACACTCCCAAAAAGATGCTGCCGACTTCCGAACTTAAACACTCGTAAAAACGATTACATAGAGCATGTCACGCGAGTGAATATGAATGCAACATGTGTTAGCTGTTAGACTTCAACACATCGCGTTGACACTTACTTTTCTTAGTTCTCACATTTGCGGTTACGTCAATCGGTTGATGTCAGGATACTACAGATAAACAAGCAGCCAGTGCACACACTGGCTGCTTGTAATCAGCATACATTAAACAAACTCCACCAGTACTATACGACATTTTCCGACTGCGCGTATTAGACGTTCGCCTGGCTCGAGGACGCCTTCAGATATTATGCGGTTTCTTCCAGAACGATGGATAAATTCAGGCTGACGCGTCCGCCTCGCGTTAGGCGGTAGGCTTCGCCGTCGCTGCTGGCAAAGCCGGTCTTTACCAGCAAGTTCAGCAGGCCGAGGCTGTGGACGAGAAGTGCTAGAGGAAACTCATGGCTGGCTGACTGAGATCCTCCTTCTTATCCATATGACATGGCCCCTGCCTTTATAGGTAAGGGCTTTTTATTGTTTGTTTACTCTGATCAAAAGGTGCGAGTTCTCCGCTTTCACTAAGTCTCTCCTCCACCGTCATTTTGGTGCGTTCAAAACAATTAAGAGAGATTTCAATGTCCAGTGAGCAAACAAATTCCAGCCTGAAACTCATACAGCCGAAGAATGTTATGTTCGGCTCCTTAGGCCTTACAAAAAGCGATGATAAGGCAGATCTTAAAAACATCAGCCCGACTACTCCGCAAATGCCTAGCCTGTATATCGGTGATAAATCGGCATCGCCAACACTGCGGTATCGCCCATTTCATAACAGCGGCTTTGTTGCCCTTACTAAAGAAGATCGGACCTACTTTATTTACTGCGAGAACCCTGATGTATCAAAACGCAAGATTGCAGAAGGTACATATAAAGACGATCAGAGTTTTGTAGACTATCTTGGGAACAGTGCGACAGAGATTACGCCAATCTTGAGAGACCTATCAACTCAATCCGTTACAAAGCAGCAGGTGTCTGGCTTTAATAACGGGATCAACACCGACGCCTTCTCTGAACTGAAAGAAATTGTTCAGGTGGTCAGTGATGATATCGCGGGGACTTTCTGGGCACTCGTGGAAACAGATAGTGGCAAACTGTATTGCCCGATCCGCGTTGTCGATACCAAAACAAGCAATGTTCAGGACGACAAACTGCCTAAAGAAAGTGGTAAAATTCACTGGGGACATTACCTTCTGCCCAGTGACTTTCTCGCCAACTACTATGAACGTAATACGGTCACGCTGGGATCTGAGCTCCTGCTCCATCTCTTTGGTCTTGGAAACTTCGCTCAAAACATGCCTGTCACATGTGACGGCCTGAGAGCAGAAGTAGTGCCCGGGAAGAAATTCCTTAGCCGCTCCAGTTGCAACAACGATATTGAAACTCAGTTTGACGCGATCAAGCAGGCGATCCTAGAGTTTGATATCGAGTAGAAATTGTGCACCGCCCTGCTAGGTTTTACTAGCAGGGTTTACTCCTGCTATGTTCAATGAACCCAATATATTTGATGAGTAAGTTTTCGCAGTATGACTATTGAGCAAACTCTATACGACGAAGCCAAGCGACTGGTTGAGCGTCGCTACCCCACTGGGTGGGGTGGTGCAGCCTCTATCATGACTGAGAGTGGCAAAATCCTGACAAGCGTTGCACCAGATACTAAAAATGACGGGCTCTCTTTATGCATGGAAGTTGGTGCCATTTTAGAAGCACATAAGCTGGATGAGGTTGTAACTCATTCAACGTGCATCTGCCGCGAAGACGAGAAAAGCCCCTTCGTTATCCTTACACCCTGCGGGATTTGTCAGGAGCGTCTGGTGCATTGGGGTGGGAATGTGCAGGCAGCTATATCCAACGTGGATAACACGCTGACCTTTAAAAGCCTGCGGGAATTGCAACCGTATCACTGGTCGATTGTGAATGGTGAGAGGTTATAGTTTGTGAAGAGGTGACCAACTCCAAGCTGGCCACCAATTTTTCATTTAAACAAACATCACCAGTGCCTTACGCCGTTTGCCGACTGCTAGTGTCAAGCGTTCACCCGGCTTAAGATCTCCTTCAGAAATCATGCGCGCTTCCTCAAGAACGATGGATGAGTTCAGACGGACGCCGCCACCTCGAATGAGACGCCGGGCTTCTCCGTTGCTTTCTGCAAATCCGACTTGGACCAGCAGCTCTAAAAGGCCAAGTGGTTTGGCGAGCAGTGTTAGAGGAAGCTCGTGGGTGGGTTGGCTTAGGTCTTCCTGTCCGCCGAACAAGGCTTCTCCCTGCTGAAGAGCTGCTTCTGCTGCGGCCAGACCGTGCACTATACCGGTGACCTGGGTTGCCAGTATCTTCTTGGCTTCGTTCAGCTCTGGCCCCTTCAAGGATGCAAGGCGGTCAATTTCACCCAGTGGAAGTTCTGTAAACAGTTTCAAGAAACGCGGCACATCGGCATCGTCTGCATTGCGCCAGAACTGCCAGAAGCCGAAGCTGGACAGGCGGGATGGGTTGAGCCAAACCGCACCTTCTGCTGTTTTGCCCATTTTGCTGCCCGAAGCTGTTGTCAGCAGTGGTAGCGTAAAGCCAAACAGTTGATTGCCTGACCGTCGACCGAGATCTACGCCATTGACGATGTTGCCCCATTGGTCTGACCCACCGATTTGCAGCGTACAATCAACCCGCTTGTTAAGCTCCACAAAGTCAACTGCTTGCAGCATCATGTAGCAGAATTCCAGAACAGAGAGCGGCTGCTGCGCTTCAAGGCGAGAGCGGACGCTGTCGAAGGTCATCATGCGGTTGACGGTGAAGTGGGTGCCGAAGTCACGCAGGAACTCAAGGAAGCGGAATTCATCTAACCACTCAGCGTTGTTGATGATTTGGCCCTGCCCTTCTGAAAGGTCAAAGAGGCGCTCTACAGTGGCACGGATGCCAGCAAGATTGTGCTCTATCTGCGCGTCATCGAGAAGCGGACGGCTTTCGCTTCGAAAGCTTGGATCTCCAACACGGGTGGTCCCGCCACCAACCAACAGGATTGGTCTATGTCCGGTTTTTTGGAGCCAGCGCATCGCCATCAGCGGCAGGAGGTGACCAACATGCAGACTGTCGGCAGTTGCATCAAAACCAGCGTAAGCCGTGATTGGGCCAGCGGTAAGCTTGGCGTCCAGCGCCTCAAGATCCGTGCACTGATGCAGGAACCCGCGATCAATCAGCAGCTGGAGGGCTTCAGATTTAGGGCGAAAACTGCGAGTTGTGTCGATAGTTGCGAGGTTCATTTATTCTCTCCTGGCGCCGCGCAGGAGAGCTAGAAACACTAAAGCCGCCTGACGCGGCGGCTTTTGGTTCTGATCTCAAAATTTACATGAGTTTATTGGAACGCGGCCGCCGATATGTCGATCGCATAATAATAAACGCCAGAAATGATGGTCAGGTGCTTGCTCATGGCCGATTGTATGACCTGACTTGCGCATCTGTGTCAAGCGAGTTTTTGGAGGATTATGCTCTTTGAACGCCCCTAAGCCTCGGTAGGGAGCAGATTCAACCCTTAAAAACCAATAGGTTCCTCGCATATATTCTTCTTAGGATGAGATGCCTAAATTTTTGTTTTTATTGTAGCTTTGAGGGAGCCGCGATGAATCTTCGTTAGCAACCGCAACTTTATATTGGCAGTTATCGCAGATAGCTGTGAGCTGGCGGATACACTAGGCTCTGCACTTCAAAACGACTTTGGGGTGAGAGCGATATGATCATTATCAACCTGAAAGGGCGGTTGGGGAATCAGCTTTTTCAGTGGGCTGCTGCCCGTTTTGTTGCTGAAAATCTACAAAGTGAGATTGTGGTTTGTTCAGGTGAAAGCAACCGAAAGGCAGGCATTACACCTTCCTTAATGGGTTTCAACCTGCCCACGCGCGTTGCTCAACCTAAGGACTTTCGAAAGGTCTTTTTTCCATTTCGTAAATTCTCAAAGCAATTGCAGCAGGTTATGCCGCATCTTCGCGCTTATGGCGGCAAACAAATACAGAGCATTGAGGAATTGGAGAAGGCTCGTCAGAATGCAAAAGCGCCGCATCTTTTTCTCAATGGGTACTTTATGTCCTCCCATATTGCTGAGAGGGTGCGGGATAAGTTGCTCATAGATTTGACCATTCCAGAACTCTCTCAGGCACGTCAGCGCTTCCTTGGTGTGGTGGAAGCACCCAATTCTGTGGCTTTGCATATCCGGCGCGGTGATTTTCTGGAAAACTCTACCCGCGAGGCCTATGGGCTTTGCAGCATAGAGTATTATCTACGCGCACTGAGCTATCTGGAAGGTAAGCTGGGGCCTCTAAAACCAGTTGTATTTTCAGATGACATCGCCTGGTGCAAGGAAGCTCTTTCCCATGTTGAAAGGGTTACATTTTTCGATGTTCCTTCAGATGGGAAAGATGTTGAGGATTTGGTATTGATGTCCCGCTGTGCGCATCAAGTGATTGCGAACAGCACCTACAGCTGGTGGGCTGCCTACCTGAACACATCTCCCAGCAAACTCGTCGTGGCGCCTTCTCCCTGGCACGCAAAGAATGATCATCGGAATACGCTCTTCTTGCCAAAGGGCTGGCACAAAATTCATAAATACGCCGACCCCGTCTTGAGCTCAGCATCTTAAATGAACCGATTGGGCAACCCAGGTCAGACGCTAACTTACTTGCTCAGATCTGCGAGAACTGAGGGCAACTGGGTCATACTCTCAAAGATAGCCAGAGGTTTTTGCTGTTGGAGACGCTGATGTAACCCCTGCCCTCCATGGGTTGCTCCCGTAAAGCCAAGCGCATCCATGCCTGCTGCACGAGCTGCTTGCAAACCCAGATGACTGTCCTCAATCACAAGGCATTTTTGCGGGTCAACATTCATCTGCTCAGCAGCTTTTAAAAAGACATCTGGCGCTGGTTTGCCTTTTGCCACCGTTTCCGCTGAATAATACCTGTTCTCAAAGCGGTCGTGAAGATCGGTGAGTTTCAGTGTGTATTCCAGTCTTTCCATAGAGCTACCAGACGCTATGCACATACGCATTTCAGGAAACTTGGTATCCAATTCGTGTAGTGCATCATGGATGCCTGCTATCGGCTGCAGGTGCTGCTCGAAAGCTGCCTGTAATGCCTGCTCTTGATTTATCAGGGCATCATGGAAGCGAATGTCTTTACCAATTTCAGCTTTGATTTGCCCAAAAACCTCTTGGGATGAAACGCCGCAAAAGCGCGCAATCATTTGTTCGGTGGTTATCGGGTATCCGGCTTTTGTGAAGCCTTCTGCCTCAACCTGGCAGCCGATCCATTCGCTATCGATCAGACAGCCGTCACAATCCCAAATAAGCAAGTCGTAGTTCATCACAAATCCACTAGGTTATAGAGTCCGACTCTTATCAATCAGAATGGCGATTTAATGGATAATTGCGTTCAAAATGCAACTTAAACTCGTATTCATCGCGGCCTGTCGGCATTCACTCAGAGATTTACTCCCAAAAACCTAGTAGTGAGCCTTTGACAAAGCTCGGTTAGGTTGAGACACAACAAAGCTGGTTTGTGTTTTGGGGGACGTATGTCAGTTGCTTCTCAAGTGCGAAAGTCTGGTGTTGTTCGTCGGCGAAAGCTCAAGCCTACATTAATTGTCCGTATTCGTGGGGGCATTGGCAATCAGCTTTTTCAATACGCGCTCGGACGTAAAATCACCCTTGAAACTGGGATGAAGCTCCGGTTTGACCGAAGTGAGTATGACAAATACTTCAATCGCTCCTACTGCCTCAACCTTTTGAAGACACAAGGTTTATCGGCGACTGAATCTGAAATACTATCAGTGCTCTGGCCTGCGCAATCCTTTGGGCAAACGGTACGGATATGCCGAAAGTTCTACCCGTTTTATCAACGCAGATACCGGCGGGAAGATGAGTTGTTGCAAAATAGGGAAGTCCCGGTGCTCAAGCAGAGCGCTTATCTTGATGGCTACTGGCAGAAATGGGAGATACCATTTTCGATCGAAGAGCTGCTGCGAAAAGAGATCGTCCTCAAGAAACCAATGGTTATGGATCGATTGAAGTTGTTGCAACGGATCAAGTCCGGCCCATCAGCTGCTCTTCACGTGCGTTATGGCGATTATAGTCAGGCCCATAATCTCCAGAACTTTGGGTTGTGCTCTCCTGGTTATTACAAGGGGGCTATGGATTTCCTGTCCGAACGAATCCCCGGACTGACCTTCTACGTCTTCTCAGACAGCCCTGAACGGGCGCGAGAGGTGATCCCCCAACAGGACAATGTTTATTTTGCAGATTCAATCCAAGATGGAAACGACTTTGAAGATCTTATGGTGATGTCATCCTGCGACCACATTGTAACCGCCAACAGCACCTTTAGCTGGTGGGCAGCATTTTTGAATGAGAATGAAGCAAAGCATGTGATCGCTCCGCTCAAGTGGTACAAAAACCCAAGGTTGGATGACAGTCTGATCGTCCCTTCCCATTGGCAGCGGCTTTAAGACCAATCGCGGTTGCACTTCGATGCCACAATTGGTTCGCGCACAACACGCCTGCGTCTTTTAAGGGTGCTTAAGCAAACTCTACTGCATCTACTTCATTCAAGATCTGCCCAATCGCATTTTGAGACAGAGAAAAATGCTGATGGGCTCTGCTCCTCTCCCCTATGACGGGGGCGTATTTCAGACCCCTGACATGCGCTAGCCATGCATAGGCACTTTGGATGTAGTCAGCTGGAAAAATCTCGATCAATTTGCTACCTGACTGGCAAAACAACACGTTTGTTAGCCCTGCACCATGGGTGCCGACCGTCACTTTCGCATTATTGAACACGTCTACCTGCTCTTCATGGCTTAACTGGCCGGGTATGATCGTTTGGAAACCCCGTGCTTCTAGTTGTTCGATAAGCGATTTTTCATTCAAAATTCTGCGGGTTTTTGCATCCTTGCGCGCAACATAGAGCTTTGTAAGTGGCGTTTTCTGTGAGTTTATGCTGTAGGCAGCAAGATAGTGGGAGGCAACCACAGAAGCTGCCTGTTCGCTGGCCGGGGCCCTGTGTTCGCAGTTTACTGAGGGGGTGCAATGGTACAAAACCTTGCAGTGAACTCGCTCGTTGGCTTTGCATTCTTCAATGGTGAGGCGGGGAAGCGTGCGGGCTAAATGGGCGTAAAACTCGCGTTGAAACTCTGGAAGTTTCTCGCGAACCAGAACCTTTATAGGAAACGATCTTGGTTCCAGATGCTCTAACAAGAACAGCAATGGAAAGACAACATCGCATAAAAAGTGGTAATAATGGCGGTGACCTGCCGCCATCCCGAGCATATTGATTGCCGCTGTCTCGATGGTTCTGTCTTTGAGCTTTGCAAAGCGCATAGTGTTTGGCGCAGCTGCCTCTATTTGGCGATGCTGAGCCTTCAACACCGTTGCACCGGTGCTTCCTAAAACCAGCGTTTCAGCCAGTTTATACAATCGCAGCTTTGTGTGTCCTGCCTGGGTTATTGGCAAGGGGTAGCGACTTTGCTCCAACGCGCCATGCTCTTGGAAAAACGACCGCAACTCAATGGGTAGGTCACGGGCGCTTGTTTCGTGTGTCGTGAGCAGAAGCTTATTAGGCGCGCGCTGCAAGTTAGCGTCATCTTGAAAATAGTTATAGCGATAACCAATGGAAGGGACGTTTCTGACAAGGCTTGATTGCATCGAAAACCGGAGCTGTCGGCCCGTTGGCAGCCAACTGCGCCACTTAGGAGCTTTGCGCATTTCCACCTCATCCATAGATCATTGTAAGGCAAGAAACGACCGTATACCTGCTCCAGCGTGACCAATATCCGCGCTTTATAACCCACGATTTTTCACAGGAGTAAAGCCAGTGACCTCCCTTGAGTTGTGTGGCCTACAAAAAAGCCCAGCCTCTTTGAGAAGGAGGCTGGGCTTTCGTTTTTTAAGTAGCGCTTCGTTAAGCGGTTTCAGGCTGCACTTTGGTTGGCTCTGGAGCCACCCACTTCAGGATTGGCTTGCGCGCTGCAGTGGTTTCATCCAGACGCCGACGCGGAGCAAGATAAGGAGCACCCTCGAAGCGGCCCGTGTCTCCAGCCTTTGCACTCATAACCAGATCGCGCATGGTTGCAACGAACAGGTCGAGTGAAGCCCGGCTTTCGCTTTCGGTCGGCTCAATCAACATTGCACCGCTTACAACCAGTGGGAAGTACATGGTCATCGGGTGATAACCTTCGTCAATCATCGCTTTGGCGAAGTCCAGAGTGGAAACGCCAGTGTCATTGAGGAAGCTGTCATCAAACAGAACTTCATGCATGCACGGCTTTTCGCCAAATGGCAGGGTCATCAGGTCTTGCAGGCCAACACGGATGTAGTTTGCATTCAGCACAGCGTCCTCTGATGCCTGTTTCAAGCCATCAGAGCCATGAGACATCATGTAGGAGAGTGCACGCACATACATGCCCATCTGACCAAAGAAAGCAGTCATACGGCCAAAGGGCTGTTCATTGCCTTGCAATTGATCAGTGGTCTCGACAACCTCAAGTTCCTCGTTATTCTTACGAATGAACGGAAGTGGTGCGTAAGGTGCCAGACGATCAGACAGCACAACCGGGCCAGAACCTGGACCACCCCCGCCGTGCGGCGTGGAAAAGGTTTTGTGCAGGTTGATGTGCATAGCATCGATACCAAGGTCACCGGGCTTTGCCTTACCAACAATCGCATTGAAGTTTGCGCCGTCGCAGTAGAAGTATCCGCCAGCTTCATGGATCGCATTTGCAATCTCAATTACTTCCGGCTCGAATAGACCACAGGTATTTGGGTTGGTGAGCATCAAAGCTGCGACCTGCCCCGCATGGGCTTCGATCTTTTCGACGACCGCATCCACGCTTACCGTACCATCGTCACGCGCTGGAATGGAAACAACCTTGTAACCAACCAAAGCAGCGGTTGCCGGATTGGTGCCGTGCGCACTTTCTGGAACCAGTACGATAGACCGTTCTTCACCCTTTGCAGCAATCGCATGTTTGATCGCCATCATGCCGCACTGCTCACCATGCGCGCCCGCTTTCGGACTCATCGCCACAGCGTTGGTTCCGGTGAGTTCCATCAACCAATCAGCCAGTTCCGAAATCAGCTCAAAAGCCCCTGGAACAGTTGAAATTGGCTGTAATGGGTGAATATCTGCAAACCCCGGTAAACGTGCCATCTTTTCATTGAGGCGCGGGTTATGCTTCATGGTGCAGGACCCAAGAGGATACAGGCCTGCGTCAATTGCATAGTTATTGCGAGACAAGCGCACGTAATGGCGCATCGTCTCTGGCTCTGAGAGCGCCGGCAGGTCGACAATTTCCTGGCGCATATGACTGCCTAAGCGAGGTGCAAAGTCTGCTGTCTCATCCAGATCCACACCACAATTGTCCATGTGGCCGATCTCAAAGATAAGCGGCTCTTCCATGTCCAGTGCGCGGTTGCCTGTAAAGGTCTGATGTGATGCAGAGCGACCAGCTTCACCAGCACTTGTCGAACGCCCCTGATGGTTCATAGTCATGCCAGCACCTCCTTCAGCGCGTCCACAAAGGCCGCACGATCTTCATCTGTGTTGACTTCGGTGTTTGCCACCACAATCAGGTTATTCAGCTCAGGATTGCCCTGTTCCAAGCGAGAGACCGGGACGCCACCAAGAACACCATTCACAGCGAGAGCTTCAATGACATCATTGGCATCTGCTGGTACACGAATGGTGAATTCGTTGAAGAAAGCATCGTTGAGCACATCGACACCCTCAACTGCATTTAACGCATCAGCGAGCTTTACCGCGTTCATGTGGTTGATACGGGCAAGTTTTGCCAAGCCAGAACCGCCAAGAAGCGTCATATGAATTGTGAACGCCAAACAGCACAGGCCGGAGTTGGTGCAGATGTTAGAGGTCGCCTTATCACGGCGAATATGCTGTTCACGCGTGGAAAGTGTGAGCACAAAACCGCGTCGGCCTTCTGCATCAACCGTTTCACCACACAGGCGCCCTGGCATGTTGCGGATGTATTTTTGGCGGGTTGCGAACAGACCGACGTATGGACCACCAAAAGTGAGTGGATTGCCGATGGACTGGCCTTCGCCAACCACGATGTCAGAACCCTGAGCACCCGGGCTTTCCAAAAGACCGAGGGAAACCACTTCGGTGAACACAGCAATAAGCAACGCTTTGTGGGCGTGTGCCTTTTCAGCAATCGGCTTTAAGTCAATCAACTGACCATAAAAGGAGGGAGACTGAACAACCACACAGGAGGTTTCGTCATCGATCTGCGCCAGAATATCTTCTGTACCCATTGGGTCGGCTGGCAGAGAAACAACTGAGCCACCTGGAAGTTTGCGCGTAATGCCTTCAACCACTTCACGGTACTGCGGGTGTAGTCCACCGGAGAGAATTGCCTTTTTCTTGCGGGTCACACGATGTGCCATCAAGACGGCTTCTGCGGTGCCAGTTGAGCCATCGTACATAGACGCATTTGCCACGTCCATTCCAGTCAGGTTTGCAACTTGTGTCTGGAACTCAAAGAGAGCCTGCAGCGTGCCCTGCGTAATCTCTGGCTGATACGGAGTATAGCTGGTCAGAAACTCAGAGCGCTGGATCAGGTGATCGACGGTCGCAGGAATGTGGTGTTTGTACGCCCCGGCCCCGACAAAAAACGGGAGTGATCCGGCACTGACATTCTTGTTCGCTAATGCGCTGAGCTGACGCTCAACCTGCATCTCAGTCTTGCGTCGCGGCAAGGTTGTCAGTTCTTCAAGGCGAACGGCCTCTGGGATATCGGCAAAAAGCTCATCGATTGAGTCTGCACCGATACGCGTCAGCATGTCGGCGCGGTCGTTGTCTGAAAGCGGAAGGTACCGCATGTTCTCTCTCCATCAGATCGTCTGATGCACAATGCAGCAAAAGCGCTCTTTCCACTTTTGCTTGGTCCTGCCACGCACTCACCGGGTTGGAGGCACGCGGCAGAAGATGAAAAGCTGTTCGCCTAGTGCGTCTTTGATCCCATTAAGTTGAGTTCACTTGCCGGGAATACGCGTGAGGCTTAAAGCGTTTCTACGAAGGCTTTGTAGTCGGCTTCGCTCATCAGTTCTTCAAGCTGGGTAGTATTTCCAAGCTTGATTTTAAAGAACCATGCAGCGCCTTCTGGCTCTTCATTTACTTTGGCTGGCTCATCAACGAGGAGTTCGTTGCCCTCGACAATTTCGCCGTCTACAGGTGCATATACTTCAGAGGCAGCCTTCACAGATTCCACAACTGCAACTTCATCATTTTGCGCAACGTTCTTGCCGCTTTCTGGCAGCTCGACATACACAACATCGCCCAACTGGCTTTGCGCAAAGTCGGTAATACCAACCGTTGCGACATCTCCCTCAACCAACAGCCATTCGTGGTCTTTTGTGAAATATGTGCTCATTTTAGTGTTCCCTACACTGTCGTAATTCTGATGAACATTGACACGGGGCAGGCTTGGGCCTGCTCCGTTATTATTTTGGTTTGCGGTAGTAACGCTGTGCCACAAATGGCATTGCAGAGACTTTGGCAGCAAGCGCACGACCACGCACCACGAGTTCCAATTCGGTCCCGATTTCTGCAAGGTTGGAGGGCACGTAACCCATCGCAATTGGGGCGCCCAGTGTCGGCGCGAAGCCACCTGATGTGACACGACCAATAACCTCTTGCGTCCCTGGAACGCGAATTTCTGCACCTTCACGTGCTGGAGCGCGACCTTCCAACTTCAAGCCGACACGAATGGTGTTGGTGCCTTCTGCCAGCTGTTTCAGCACGCGTGCTCCTCCTGGAAAATCACCGGCTTCTTTGCGGCGTTTTTGCATACAGAAGGTGATATTGCCTTCCACAGGAGTGGTGTTTTCGTCTATATCGTGGCCATAAAGGCAAAGGCCAGCTTCAAGGCGAAGGCTATCGCGTGCGCCAAGACCAATTGCCTGCACGCGCTCATCGGCGAGCAGTGCTTTTGCAACAGCTTCAGCTGCACCTGCAGGGATGGAAATCTCGTAACCATCTTCACCGGTGTAGCCGGAGCGCGAGGCGATAACGGAAATGCCATCAAATTCCAGTGGACGCGCTTCCATGAAGCCCATCTGTGCGGCTTCTGGAGCATGAAGAGCCATGACTTCCGCAGCTTTTGGACCTTGCAGCGCAAGCAAAGCACGGTCTTCAACAATCTCTAGCTTCACGTTGTCTGGAAGAGCGGCTGCTATGATTTTGTAATCGTTGTCTTTACAGGCAGCATTCACCACAAGCATGAGCCGGCCATCATCTTCTGCCGCCAAGGGACGAGAGACCATGAGGTCGTCAGTGATGTTTCCATAATCATTCAGCAGAACGGTGTAGCGTTGTTTGCCCGGCTTAAGCTCCTTCATATTGGAAGGAACGAGCGCTTCAAGTGCTCTGGCTGTGGTTTCGTGATCTGGTCCCACAAGCCATGCCTGCCCCATATGAGAGACATCAAAAAGCCCTGCACTCTCGCGGGTGAAGAGATGTTCTTTTAAAACACCAAGCGGGTATTGCACTGGCATCTGGTAGCCAGCGAACGGCACCATCTTAGCGCCTAATTCGTTATGTAGATCGAAAAGTGGTGTTTGTAGCAGATCAGCAGCTTCAGCCATACGGCCCTCTCAAGACAGTAGCGTACACATCATAAGCCGTTCCACAAATTGGAATGGCCGAGCACGCCCCCTCTGTCTCGACAACCTGAGAGATTTCCCGCTCTGATCACCTTTGACCAGAACGATTACTCCTTCGGTGAGTGCCTTGACGCGCGATCCAATTGGACTACGTGCGCCCGGCACTGCTTTCCAGAGTGTTGCTTACTGTGCGGTCCTTTTGCCTGAGAGTTTCCGGGGCGGTTGCTCCTTCGGCGATAACCCAGCTGTATGAGTTATTCTCTCCCGCGCAGTTTTACCACTCGCCAGCTCCTGAGGACCTGGCGAATGTCGTCCTCTCGATGACTGCAACATGTCACCAAGAGCTGCTTGTGCGACATTGTGTCGCCAAACAGTGATGTCTTACTATCCTATTTTTTAGTTTTCGTCGAATCCAAAGACAACACTTTGGCCTCTTTCACTCGGAAGGATAATGTTTTCTTCCACAAATGCCCAAGTAGCTGACGGGGATCCTGACCCCAAAGTTACAGGCACATTAAAGAGTTTGGAATAGATCGTTTTTTCTTCGCCGCCCACATCCTGTGTGACTGCTACTCGCAATGGTAAAAGGATTTCGCCACCCTTCCAAGCTGGGCCCGGAGTGATGTTGCCTGCGATACCAAGCTTCATTGCAGAGTTTGTTCCAGAACGCCGACAGGTGCGCGCCCAGTCCTTAATGATTGCCTGGTAGCTTAGGTTCTCAGGTGTTTTTTCCTTACCGCGCGGGTACTTCGTCAGAATGGTTGTTCCGGAGAGTTCCTGCAAGGTCGGGCACACGGCGGGTGCCTGCAACACGGATAGGTCAAAGGTATTTTCAGCTACAGGCGGTGTTGCTGATGACTTTTCCAATTCACCATCAGACGACATAAAGCTGCCGCAACCGGTCAAAGACACTCCAATTCCTGCCAGAAGAATTGCCTGTACTGTTTTCTTGAGCAGTGATTTTGCCACTAAATTGCCCACCATACGAATCCCAAATGTATCTGCAGTTTTTGTTTCTATATCAGCCACAAACACAATTGGCGAGATACATCAGGTCTCTGAAAGGCCTTGTGAGAAATTAACAGCATTAAAATTGGAGAAAATCGAAGGTTCATACCCGAAAAAAACTCTTTTTCTTGACAGAGGCAGTCAACATCCTTCAATTGCTCAAAGTCAAAATTCAGGGATACATCATGCAGGTTACGCCAACCCAGAAGGCACCGATCAAAATTCTTCTTTGCGCTCCACGCGGTTTTTGCGCCGGTGTTGATCGCGCAATCCAGATTGTTGACCTTGCTCTTGAGAAGTATGGCGCCCCTGTCTACGTGCGCCACGAGATCGTGCACAACAAGTATGTCGTTGAATCCTTGCGGAATAAAGGTGCTGTTTTTGTAGAGGAACTGGATGAAATCCTCGTGGATGATCGTCCTGTTATTTTCTCTGCACATGGCGTGCCGAAGTCCGTGCCAGAGGCTGCCCGGCTACGCAATCTATTCTTTCTTGATGCGACCTGTCCCTTAGTTTCCAAGGTGCACAAAGAAGCTATCTTGCATAACAAACGTGACCGGGAAATTCTGCTCATCGGCCATAAAGGCCACCCGGAAGTGATCGGCACCATGGGACAATTGCCGCACGGACGTGTGACTCTTATTGAGACCGCTGAGGATGCACGCCTGTTTATCCCCAAAACAGCCCGCCAATTGGCCTGGATATCGCAGACAACGCTGTCAGTTGATGACACCAAAGAAATTGTCGATATTTTAGAGCAGCGCTTCCCAACCATTACGAAGCCTCATAAGGACGACATCTGTTACGCCACGACCAATCGCCAGCACGCAGTCAAACAGATTGCGCCTGAGTGTGATGCGATGATCGTTGTTGGTGCGCCAAACTCATCCAACTCCAAGCGGTTGCGTGAAGTTGGCGAAAGAGCAGGTTGCAAAAACGCATATCTTATCCAGCGTGCCTCGGAGATCTCTTGGGGAGACTTTGAGGGTGTAAAGACGATTGGCATCACTGCTGGTGCATCTGCACCAGAAATCCTCGTTGAAGAAATTGTTGAATCATTCCGCGAGCATTTTGACGTGAGGCTAGAAACCGTTACAACTGCTGAAGAAGACATTTCATTCAACCTACCGAAAGAGTTACGGGAAGATCCAGCACCTCGCGGAACAAACCCGTCTGAATAGTTATGGCTGTATATACCGATGTTTCCGATGAAGAGCTGGGCGCCTTCATCGACCGCTTCAACATTGGCAATCTGCTCTCTTACAAGGGCATTGCTGAAGGCGTTGAGAATTCCAACTATCTGGTTCATACGCAGACGGGTTATTATATCCTGACACTCTACGAAAAACGGGTAGATCCAGAAGATCTGCCGTTTTTCCTCGGGCTTATGCAACACCTTGCAGCCAAGGGTCTCAACTGCCCTACTCCGCTGATAAACCGCGATGGGAAAATGCTGGGTGAACTTGCAGGTCGCCCAGCTGCCATGGTGACGTTTCTGGATGGTATGTGGGTGCGTAAACCACAGCTTGTACATTGTACTGAGCTTGGTAAGGGCATGGCACGTATGCATCTGGCTGGGGCTGACTTTGCAATCAAGCGGCCCAACTCCTTAAGCGTTGACGGGTGGGCACCTTTGCTTGATGCAAGCCGTGAGCGCGCTCATGAAGTCAAAACCGGTCTTGCAGAGGAGCTGAGTGCAGAGCTTGAGGAGCTACAGGCTCTTTGGCCTAGGGACCTGCCAAGCGGCGTCATTCATGCGGACCTTTTTCCAGACAATGTGTTTTATCTGGGCAAAGACCTTTCTGGTCTGATCGACTTCTATTTCGCCTGTAATGATGCGCTTGCTTATGATGTAGCGATTTGCATCAATGCATGGTGTTTTGAACATGATGGCATGTTCAATGTGACCAAGGCACGTGCTTTGCTGGAAGGGTATCGCAGCGTACGCCCCTTCAGCGCTTTGGAGTTCGACAATTTGCCACTGCTGTGCCGCGGGGCCGCTCTGCGTTTTCTGCTGACCCGTCTTTATGACTGGCTGTCTGTTCCTGAGGGTGCACTTGTTGTCCCTAAAAATCCACTTGAATACCTGCACAAACTCAGGTTCCATCGCGGCGTAGAAAACGCCAGCGCATACGGGCTGGACAAATGAGCGATACAAAACGTGTTGAGATCTGGACAGATGGTGCGTGCTCCGGCAACCCCGGCCCCGGTGGATGGGGCGTTCTGTTGCGCTTTGGCGAACATGAAAAGGAGTTGTGTGGTGGGGAACCTGCTACCACAAATAACCGAATGGAATTGATGGCTGCTATTCAAGCGCTGGATTCATTAAAACGCCCATGCTCTGTGGATCTTTACACCGATAGCTCTTACGTCAAAAACGGCATTACGCAGTGGATGCATAACTGGAAACGTAAGGGTTGGAGAACGGCCTCTAACTCTCCGGTCAAAAATGCTGACCTATGGCAACTTTTGGATGCCGCCGCGCAACGCCATGATGTTGCATGGCACTGGGTGAAAGGCCATGCAGGCCATGAGGAAAACGAACAAGCTGATGAACTTGCGCGCAAGGGTATGAAACCCTTCCAACCCGGAAAGTAAGTTGCAAAGTCGAGGACAGGTTTTTATGGAGAGCCAGCTTTCCGCCTCTGCTCAAGGTGAAGTGAGAAAGAACACGCGCAAAGCCAAGCGCGTGCTCATTCTTGCCAACCCGACTGCAACTTCTTTTCGGCTTAAAAAAATCACTCAAATTATAAAGTGCCTTGAAGAAGTTGGCATGAAGGTAGAGCTAAAGCTTACCGACCGCGCCAGTGAAATCTCAGAAACCTGCGTTGACCCAGATCTCAACACCGACATACTAGCGATCGCAGGTGGTGATGCTTCTGTCAGCGAGGCTGCTTCTGCCATGCTTGGCCGCGGAATGAAGCCACATCTGGCGATCATTCCCTTCGGCACCGCTAATGTACTGGCTCATGAACTCGGTGTACCCAGTACGCCAGAGGACATTGCGAAAACCATTATTGCTGGCAAGGTGCGCAAGCTTCACAATGGCTATGCCAATGGGCGTCCGTTCTTTCTCTCCACCTCAACGGGTTTTGATGCAGAGGTCGTCCATGTCGTTCCCTTGCGCTTGAAGCGAAAGTATGGACGATTTGCTTATCTCTTTATCGCCATGCAGCTGGCATTATCGCGTCGTAAAGGTAGCTTTAAAGTTCGCGCTGATGATGAGGAACTACAATGTTCCATGGCACTGATCACCAATGGCCAATTCTATGCTGGCAAGCATCTGGTAGCACCTGATGCCTCCATCTTGGAGAGGCAGTTGCACCTGCTCACCTTCAAAGATGATAGTTTGTGGGCATTGATCAAGTATGGGTGCCGCCTGTTGACGGGCACAATTGCAAAGTCGCGCAGTGTTGAATGTCGGAAAATCAAATCAGCTCGCATCGATGCATATCGCGCAGCGGCAGTTCAGATTGATGGAGAACCGTTTGGCGGCACGCCGCTTGAGGTCTCTGTGGGCGACTGCGAGTTGACGGTCATTTCTGGCAAATAGAATAATTCTTCCAGCAGGTTACAAAAAACACCTACCCGAACCGGCAGACTGTTTTACTTCGCGTTATTTCGGTTTGGGATTGGGTAGCGGGCCGCCAAAACCAACAGAGACCTTCCAAGTGTGGATGCTATGGCTTTTGTGCTTTGCTGCTGCTTTCAAGTAACTCTTGTTTCGCCCAATCCCCATTGGATAGCGTTTATTCTGCCGCACTTCGTAGGCGGCACTTTGGCTGCTACAAACCCGTTTACGCATGTCTTCAGGCTGTTGGTGCAGGTTGTTGGCAATTTGATCAAGCTGCCTGCCATCGGGGCTTAGTTCGCCATTTGTCGCTTCAGTTAAGAGCTTAGCTGCCCGTTCACTCCGCTCTCGGCCGGTCGTCGCGCCAAGAACAACAGTCAATAAACGCTGTCCGTTTTCATCTGTAAGCGCAACGATATTGCGGCCTGAGGAACAAACAAAGCCTGTTTTCATGCCAACTGTCCCCGGGAGGCGTGTCAGCAACTCATTGTAAGATTTAATCTCTACGCCATCAATGAGCACTTTTGATGTGGCGAACACATCACGGTACTGCGGGAAACCCAAATAGATTTCGCGCGCCAAAATGGCAAGATCACGTGCGGATATTTGCTGGGTGCGCTCGAACAAGCCATTGGCGTTGACAAAGTGGCTTGCAGTCATGCCAAGGCGCTGCGCTGTGGCATTCATGCGCTCTGCGAATGCATCTTCGCTCCCTGCAACACTTTCAGCGAGCGCTACCGCAACATCATTGGCTGACCCAACGAGCACCGCATAAAGCGCGTCCTCGAGCGTCATAACACTTCCGATTTCCAGCCCAGACTTCAAAGAGTCCTGCCTCATCGCTCTGGAAGACATCACCACTGATGTTTCAAGAAAGACCTCTTTGTTGGCAAGAGCTTCAAAAGTTACTAGGGCCGTCATCAACTTCGTTGTTGACGCCGGGTACCATGGATCGCCAGCATCTTCAGCATAAAGGACTTGTTGCGTATCCAGATTCAGCACCAGTGATGGTGTGGCGCTTGCTGGTATCAGGGCACCAGTTGAAATTAGGACGAAGCCCAAAGCAACGCGGAGTTTTTGACGCTCGTTACCAAAACAAAACATGCAGTTATTAATCTCAGATAGGGAAAAGAGAGCCCGAACAGATGCCCTAGAAATCCGCCTCGAGTATGTCTGCGTCTAAGTTAACAGTGGAAATCGGCATCAAGTGATTAAAAAAGTTTCTTCGGCAAGCATGTGAAAGCTGCGTGCCTACAAATTTTCTTTGAAACCACGCAAAACCTTTTTAAGTTCCCTGCTCGGTTTAGCTCTGACTGCTGCGGTCCTGCTGGGCGAATTGCTCTTTGAGCATACGGCCTGCTTCGGCAGCGCGCATTGGCTGGCCGAAATGGAAGCCCTGCACGTATTCGCAGCCAAGTTGGAAGAGCTCCAGCGCATCTGACTCTGTCTCTGCCCCTTCTGCTACCACCTCCATACCCAGATCATGACCCAGTGCCACGATGGTGCGCAGGATGACCGGACGAGCGCTCTGGCCGTTTGGCCGCACGAAGGACTGGTCGATCTTGATAGTGTCGAACTGGAAACGCTGCAGATAGCTTAGGGATGAGTAACCCGTCCCGAAATCATCCAGCGACAAGCCAGCGCCAAGACCCTTGAGTCGTTCCAGCACCTGGACTGAGAACTCCGGATTTTGCATGACGAGAGATTCTGTCAGCTCAAGCTTCAACGAACCAGGGGTCAGAGCCGTGCGGGCAAGAACGGCCTTCACGTCGTTGATCAAGTCTGGTTTGAGCAGCTGGCGAGATGAAATATTGACGGAAACAAACAGCGGCAGTGCGTGTTTAAACTCTCGCTGCCACTGAGCCAGCTGCCTGGCGCCTTTTTCCATGACCCTCAAGCCAAGTTCATTGATCAGACCGCTTTGCTCAGCAATCGGGATGAACTCAGATGGCGGCACAAGACCCCTGGTTGGATGATCCCAACGGGCAAGCGCTTCAAAACCTGCTGTGGTTTTATCAGCAAGGCGCACGATTGGCTGGAAGTAGACTTTGATCTCGTCCTTCTCCAACGCGGCACGCAAATCATTATCAAGCGTCAATGTATTGCTTGCAACAGGCTTTAGAGTTGGACGGAAGATCTCGATGCGGTCTCCACCAAGGCGTTTGGCATGGTTGAGAGCAATTTCAGCATCACGCATGAGATCGGTCGCCTTTTCAGGACCACCGTCGAAAATCGAAGCGCCAATGGAGGCTGTTAGGAAGACTTCCTGATCTCCAAACGTGACTGGAGTACGCAGGGATTTACGCAGCTCATCTGCAAAGGAGGCGATGCGGGTTGCGTCTTGTTCCGAGATCATCAAAACAGCAAAGGTATCGGCTGAAATCCGCGACAGAGAATCTTGAGGTTTAATCAAACGAGACAGACGCCGTGCGGCCGTCAGCAACATGGAATCGCCAGCTGTTTGACCAATGCTGTCGTTCACCTGCTTAAAACGATCCAGATCGATCAAAATTACGGTCGGATTGCCGCGGCCCTCTGCTTTATATCGCGCTAATGCTGCTACGAAGCGGTCCATAAACAGTTCGCGGTTAGGCAAGCCTGTCAGGTTGTCGTGCACTGCATCGTGCATCAGCCGCTCTTCAGCTGTCTTTTGTGAAGTAATATCCAGAAGTGTGCCAACACAGCGGATCACTTCGCCATCAGAGCCGAGAACAGGGCGCGCGCGCATTTTGAACCAACGGTAATGACCATCTTCGCCGCGTAGACGAAACGACTGGTTCACACGGCCACGACGATGGTCAATTACAGCGTCAAGGGTCCCGCGAAAAAGGTCGCGATCTTGTGGGTGCAAAATTTCCAGCCAAAGCCGTGCAGGACCGTCCAGTAAGCCCGGTTTAATACCGAGCGCTTCTTCCAGACCGCCGCTAGTATGGATCTTATCGCGGTCCACATCCCAGTCCCAGATGATATCACCAGAGCCCGTAAGAGCCAGTGCGCGGCGCTCTACATCGCTGACAACACTATGCGATAGTCCCGATCCGGCGAATGCATGTTGCATGACCGTGAAGCCTAAAAGCAGGACAAAAAGAACGAGGCCACCTGCCAGAGCTGGCTGGACCAGATCGCTTTGTAATATGCCCGTTGTCGCCATCCATGCAGCAAACAACCATGCCAGGAACAAGAACCAGGTGGGCAGCAGCATGATCGCGCGTTCAAAGCCACTTACGGTGAGCGTCAAGATCACACCAAAGCCCGCAATTGCTACACCTCCCATCAAGATGCGAGAGATGCCAGCAGCAATGGTCGGGTCCCAAAGCGCTAAGCCAAACAAGCTCAAAACGGTAATGAACAAACCGATGGCCAAGTGTGTATAGTGGATATGCCAGCGATTGAGGCCAAGGTAGGCGTAAAGGAAGACGACAAGTGCAGCCGTCAAGCTAATTTCTGCAACCGCACGATAAAGCTGATCATCTCCCAGCGTTCGCCCGAAAACGAGGTTCCAAAAGCCAAAATCGATACATAAGTAAACAAGAACAGTCCAGGCCAACGCCGCTGTCGCCGGAAACAGGATTGTTCCCTTCACCACGAACAAGATCGTAAGGAATAGCGCGAGCAGGCCCGCAATTCCAAGCACGATCCCGCGATACAAGGTATACGCGTTGATATTGTCTTTGTAGGCTTCAGGTTTCCAGAGCCGGATTTCCGGTAAGCTCGGAGTGTTCACTTCCGCGATAAAAGTTACGTTTGCACCAGGGTCCAACGTGATCCTGTAGATGTCGGCTTCTGTGCTGCGCTCGCGAATTGGTGAAATGCCCTGACTTGGCGTTAGAGAAACGATACGCCGCTGACCAAGGTCCGGGACGAGAACACCGCCGCCAGTCATTTTGTAGTAGGGCGCAACCAGCAAACGGTCGATTTGCTCCTCTCCCGGATTAGAGAGCGCAAACACGGCCCATGAACTGGCACTATCATCGACGGAGCGCACTTCGATACGGCGAACAATGCCATCTGAATCGGGCGCCGTCGAAACCTGAATGCTCTTGCTGGTATTTGGGTAGATATCGACCGAGCTGGTCAGATCAAGAGCATCAACATCCTTTGGAACAACGATCGCCTCCAAAGCCATCGCTTGCGATGCAACGACAATGAGCAGGAGAACGCTTAACAGAACGGCCTGAAAAATGTTCTGCACGCGCTGACAATAAGTCCCTGACACCGGCTTCTCCACGATCATATCAAGTTAATTGAATTCCTAGAGAAGATCATTACATCGTCACGACGTCGGTTTCATGGTTGAAGCTTCTGTTACAAGCAATTTATCCCCATCTGCCTCTGATTGTGGCAGGACTTTGGCAAATATTGGTTCTGAATCACGGATTTTCCCAAATAAAATATGGTCTTGCCACATTCCATTGATGAACAAATACGAGGGCGCATACCCCAGCTCAGAGAATCCAACCTTCTTCAGGAGTGCTTTGGAGGGTTCATTTGTTGGCAGGCAGGCAGCTTCAAGTCGGTGCAGGTGCAAAGTTTCGAAACAAAACTCGCAAACCCGCGCAACGGCTTCTTTCATAAAACCGTTTCCAGCAAACGAAGCCCCCATCCAGTACCCCATGGAGGTTGTTTGAGAAACACCGCGCCGAACGTTGGACAGGTTCAAACCACCAAGCAGTTCATCGTTCTCGTTGTTGAAGAGGAAAAATGGATATTGGCTACCTTCACGGATATTCCGGTTACTGCGCCTTATCCGCTTTCTAAAGGAGGCTTTTGTCAGATCATCCGAGGGCCATGTGGGTTCCCAGGGTTGCAGAAAGTCTCTGCTTTGAGAACGTAGCTCCGACCATTGCGCAAAGTCTGCCATAATGGGCGTGCGCAAGTACAGGCGCTTAGTGGTTAGTGTTGAAAGGGATTGGGGAGATGTGCTTGTTTTAAAGAATGACACGACTTATCTCCCCAATCCACTAAAGTTGTATTATGCAGAAAGGGTCACCAACTATGCAACAGCCTTATGCCGCTGTTCCTGACAAACGGGCTTTTAATTCAGTATAATCAAGCATCGGGGCTTTTGGGCCCACCTTCACAAATGTCGGGTTATCTGAGGTGAACAACGTTGCGGACAGTTTCTTTAGACGATCTGCTGAAACTGCATTCAAGCGGCGTTCCAACTCTTCCAAAGCCACAGGATGACCGTGAATCATCACCTGACGCGCAATTTGCCCTGCTCGGGCAGCCGGGCTTTCCAGCGCCATGAGCAGACCAGCACGTAACTGGGCTTTTGCGCGGGAAACTTCTTGTTCAGTGACGCCCTTTGCAATCTCTTTCAGCTGCTCAACCAACACGTCCGTGAGTTCTGCTGCATCGTTTGGTCCGGTTGCAGCATGCACGCCGAAGAAACCGGTGTCAGCGAAGGCCCAGTGGAACGCGTAGACTGAATAACACAGGCCGCGTTTTTCGCGCACTTCCTGAAACAAGCGGGAAGACATGCCCCCACCAAGAATCGAAGCCAGCACCTGAACTGCATAGTAGTCTTCGTGCTGATACGGCAGCCCTTCGAAGCCTAAAATGATCTGAAGCTCTTGCAGGTCGCGTTCTATCGAGCCTTCACCACCAACATAAGAGGCGGTGTTGTCTAAATCAGGTGCATCGGCGGAAAGCTTGGAGAAGCTGGAGTTTGCCAGTTCAACAAGGTGCTCATGGTCAACAGCTCCAGCAGCAGCCAACACCATATCAGAGGCGGTGTATTTGCGTGCTACATATTCACGAATGGCGTCAGCAGAAAAGCTATTGACTGTTTCCGGTGTACCCAGAATCGGGCGACCCAGCGGCTGTTTCGGCCACGCGGTTTCCAGCAGAATATCGAAGATCTGATCGTCAGGCGTATCTTGCGCTGCGCCAATTTCTTGAAGGATCACATGTTTCTCACGTGCCAACTCATCGGCATCAATGATTGAATCCTGCAAGATATCGGAGAGAATATCCAAACCCAGCGGAACATCATCTGCCAGCGTGCGAACATAGTAATTTGTATGTTCTACACTTGTTGAGGCATTCATCTCACCGCCAACGGCTTCGATCTCTTCGGCGATCTCACGCGCATTGCGTTTGGTCGTCCCTTTGAACGCCATGTGCTCCAGCAGGTGGGTTATACCGTTCTCATGTTCACCTTCTGAGCGCGAACCTGCTTTGACCCAAACCCCAAGAGCTGTTGTCTTGAGGTATTCCATTTGATCAGTAACAACAGTCAGTCCGTTATCAAGTTTAGTTAGTTTGACCGCCATTAAACGCCTGCTTTCACGGCACGTGCATTGCCTTCAACAAATTTTGCAACTTCCAGCGCATCTGCTGGAAGCACGTCGAATTTTTCCGTCCTCGTCATGAGGTCGGATAAGTGTGCTGGTAGGTCTGGATTGACACCACACGCGTTTTCAACCGCAGCAGGGAACTTTGCCGGATGCGCTGTTGAAAGTACAATCATTGGGATTTCATCTATGCTGTGGCTTTTTGCGACATGGATTGCGACCGCTGTGTGCGGGTCAAGCAGGTAGCCACTTTCCTTCAGCGTTTCAGCGATGGTCTGCGCAGTTTCTTCTTCACTTGCGCGACCAGCTTCGAACTTCTGTTTGATGAAACCCAGAGCTTTTTCCGAAAGCGAGAAACCGCCGGACTGCTTAAGGCTATCCATCTGGCTTTTAACTGTCGCGCCGTCTTTGTCGTTTGCAGCAAACAACAGGCGCTCGAAGTTAGATGAGACCTGAATATCCATAGATGGTGCAGTTGTTGCCACAACACCACGGGTTTCGTAACGGCCGGTTTCCAATGTCCGTGCGAGGATATCGTTGGTGTTGGTTGCGATCACCAGTTTTTCGATAGGCAGACCCATCTGAGCTGCCACATAGCCTGCAAAAACGTCGCCAAAGTTGCCAGTTGGCACGGTGAAAGAGACTTTGCGGTGCGGCGCACCAAGAGATACCGCAGCAGTGAAGTAGTAGGTGACCTGCGCCACAATCCGTGCCCAGTTGATAGAGTTCACACCAGACAAACCAACGCGTTCACGGAACGGGAAGTTATTAAACAGGTCTTTCAGGATGCCCTGACAGTCGTCAAAGTTGCCATTGATAGCCAGTGCATGGATGTTTGCTTCCTTTGCAGTGGTCATCTGACGCTGCTGCACGGAAGACACTCGCCCTTCTGGGAACAAGATGAACACGTCGGTGCGTTCGCGGCCACGGAATGCTTCAATTGCTGCACCGCCAGTGTCGCCAGACGTCGCGCCAATGATGGTTGCCCGTGCATCTTTTTTGGCAAGAACATAATCCATCAACCGCCCGAGCAGCTGCATTGCCACATCTTTAAACGCAAGTGTCGGGCCATGGAAGAGTTCCAGAACGTATGTGTTTGGAGCTGTCTGAACAAGCGGTGTAACAGCTTCATGCGAGAAGCTTGCATAGGCTTCTTCGATCATTTCTTTCAGATCGTCGTAAGGGATGGAATCGCCAACAAAAGGCGCGATCACCTTGAGCGCAACTTCGCTATAAGGTTTCCCTGCAAACCCTGCAATTTCCTCAACAGATAATTGTGGGAACTCCTTGGGAATATATAAGCCGCCATCGCGTGCCAATCCCGTGAGCAGCACCTCAGAGAAATCGAGTTCCGGTGCTTCGCCGCGCGTACTTACATATCTCAAGGTTACATCCCTTCTCGCATAACCTGAATTTTGGGGTAGTTTAGTGCCGTACCCTATTGGTATTTATCAGGTTTTTGCCGGAATCTGAACACAGATTCCCAAATCATCCGCCATTGTATTTTAAGTGCGAACAGGGAAATAGCAGAAATTTTAAGAAGTTGCACGGCAAAATCTTGTTTTGGCCCTTAAGATCACGCGTGACCGATGTCGCTAGACAGCATTCCTGGGTCAATACCTAGGATTTCCAGCGCATTGTGCCACTTCTGATCCCCTTCTCCTTCAAAGATTAAAGAGGGGTCTGACTTACATGTCAGCCAGCCATTTGCTTGCAGCTCTACTTCCAACTGACCTGGAGCCCAACCTGCATAGCCAAGTGCCAGAAGCGACTTCTTAGGGCCATTGCCCGCAGCAATAGCGCGCAGCACTTCAAGTGTTGCTGTGAGTACGACACCGTCCTCAATTTTCAGGCTGGTTTCTTCAAGAAAATAATCTTCTGAATGAAGAACAAAGCCCCGGCCCGCGTCGACTGGCCCACCACGGTATACTTTGCGCTGCGCAACGCCCATGGCCAATGTGCCAGCATCATCCTCGTCAATAATATTCAATTGACCTAAAAGTTGTCCAAATGTGATGTTAGGGGCTGGCTGGTTGAGCACAATCCCCATCGCCCCCTCTTCTGAGTGAGCGCATACATAAACGACGGAATGGGCGAAGCGACCATCCTCCATTGTGGGCATGGCAATGAGATATTGTCCGTCAATGTAACCCGGTTTTTCACCAGACATGTTGGGGGTGCTCTCCTCATGCTTTAAATGGCTTACCTCTGATTGGAGTGTAGAGGCAATTGAGTTATAGGTACTCACGGATTTTCCAGTGATCAATGATCACGGCAAAAAACGTGAGATTGTTCACGGATCATTGATTGCTTAAGAGGCAATCTTAGTAGGAATTCGAAAAGGGACCGTTTAAATGGACTCTATGATTTCTAAATTCTTCAAATCGACCCTCATTGCTGCTGCGGTTCTATCTGCCTCTGTGACGAGTGCATTGTCTTCAAATGTGTCTGAGTGGGTTATTGTTCAAGGCGGCGCTGTGCGCCTCGTTCGTGCAAGCGAACCCAACACCGATGGCCTTTATCGTGGCGGAATTGAATTTCGCCTTGAAAAAGGCTGGCATACTTACTGGCGCTACCCAGGTGAAGCAGGCATTGCCACGGAAGCAAGCTTCGGTAATTCTGTCAATATCGCAAGCGCAGAGGTCATGTTCCCTGCGCCGCAGACATATTCTGACGGCTTTTCCACATCGCTGATTTATTCCGACAAAGTGGTGCTCCCATTCCTGATCAAGCGCCTGGATGACGGACGCCCTGCTATCTTAAATACCAATCTTACGTTTGGCATCTGTAAAGATATCTGTATTCCGGGCACAGCAGAAGTTTCGCTCGTCTTTCCTGCAAATACAATCCGCGATGATGTTGCAGACAAGCTGGTCGACAAGGCTTTTTCGCAAGTCCCCATCGCTCAGGGTGAGATGCCTAGCCTGTTTACAAAGCTGCAAGTGGTTGGCGAGGGTAAGGACCGCAATCTGAATATCAGTGCGAAGGTTCCAGCCAAAGAAACCTCACCGGAGCTGTTTGTTGAAGGGCCTGCCGGCTCGTATCATGGCGTGCCGGAATTAAGCCTTGTAACAAAAGGTAAGGCCAGCTGGACATTGCCCTATATCGGTTTGCCTGAGGATGTGAGCGATATAGAATTACGCCTGACACTTGTCACAAAGGAAGGGGCATTTGAGGAAACGCAGAATCTGAGTGTTCCTCAGCTCAGCGCCTCAAAATAAGCTTGTTAACGAGCTTTAGTTGCATTTGCGAAACAATGAGCTCACAGCTACAACTGGAGCTCATTGTTTTTGTATACAGACCTGAAACTGAAGGGTCTGATGTCTGGTCACTTTTGAAAGCGAATCTGGGGAACTTTCCATGGTTATACAAGTAGGCGACAAACTGCCAAGCTCCACCTTTAAAGTCATCAGCGCAGACGGCCCTGTTGCCGTCACCGGTGAAGACGTATTTGCAGGTAAAACCGTCGTTTTGTTTGCAGTTCCAGGTGCTTTCACACCGACCTGTCACCTGAACCACCTGCCAGGTTTCATCGACAACGCTGAAGCCATCAAGGCAAAGGGTGTTGATACAATCGCAGTTGTTTCAGTGAACGATGCATTCGTTATGGGTGCTTGGGCACGCGAGACGCATGCAGACGACAAAATCCAATTCCTTGCAGATGGAAGCGCTGACTTTACGAAAGCAGTTGGTCTGGACCTTGATGCAAGCGCTTTTGGTATGGGCATCCGTTCGAAGCGCTACTCCATGATTGTTAAGGATGGCGTCCTGACCTCCCTTAACATTGAAGAGGCACCGGGCGAGGCAACTATTTCATCCGCCGAGAACATTCTTTCCCAACTTTAAGCCGGTTGGACAAAAATACAAAAGGGGAGCTTAAGCTCCCCTTTTTTGCGACAATTTTTAAACGTGTGTTTTATTTGCGCTCGCGTTTGGCGGCTTTTGAAAGCCTATCGTAACGATCTTCTTCTGGCTCATCTTCATCATCAAAGTCATCTTCTGTATTGGAGGATGAACCCTTCTTTTGATCCAGCCATGCTTTAATCAGGAACGCAAGATAGACACCGATCAGCGTGAATGCCAGCCCTGCCCAAGTGAATGCATATTGCAAATGATTGTTGGAGAACGTCATGCGCGTTTCACCCGCTTGCGGAAGTTCTCCTGCAAGGTTTAAGGTCTCCTGCAAATCAATCGAATAAGGAGCGGTCTGATCAGGGAGCAGCCCCATTGATTCCGCCATCACCTTCGGCTCGCGTACATACCATTCGTCTTTATCTTGGTTGGGCGCTACAGAAAACGTACTAGGAATCTCAGCCCTTCGCGCAAGGCCTGTTATGGTCACGGTTCCGCGCGGCGGGGCTGAACCCAAGCGTGTACTAAATTCCTTGCGGTCGAGTGGCACGAAGCCAAGGTTAACCAGCACAGTCCAGCCTTCTTCGGTAATGAACGGCGAGTAGATGAAGTACCCCTGCCCGCCTAACTGCCCCTTTGGCTTGGTTAAGGTATCGAAGTAAAACAGCTCACCTAATATAAACTGACCTGAGACTTCTACGGGCATGTAGTCGATCTCATCGCTAGTCAGGTTTGCCCAGGTGTCCGGCCCCGGTGCAGCAACAGGTGGTTCCACGGCGCGAACTTCAGCGCGCTCGATTAGCGCAAGCTTTTGGTCGAGCCGCGTGAGTTGCCACAAACTCAGGTTGACCAAAATGGCCAGGCTAACGGCTACACACAAGTGCAAAATCCAATAGTGCCTGAGAAACTCAACCACGCGAGGCTTTGCCGTTTCTACTTCAAGCTCGTCTTGTTCAAATTGATCCTCGGTCACAGCGATATCTTTTTTTTCTCTGGTGTCGTCATTAGTATCATGCTGAACTGGCTCGGTTTTTTCGTGCCAGTCAACATCGCCTTGCTGGGCAGGCATTGCCTCGGCCGATACATCGCCAACTTCCCTTTCAGCGATCATCATGCTTCCCTTCCGCTGTAACGCTCTTGTGCAACAGTGCAAACAACCGGCCCTGAAGGCACCATGGAGGCACCAGGCTGACTATTGTCAAATATACACATTCAGCAACAACGGTCACTCTAGGTAGAACGAACAAGCCCTAAACTATGAGGAAGATTACCCCTCACGATAGGAGTCGTAAAGACAAACAGGTGCCTGCCTAGCGCGTCTACGTAGTAAACCAAGTGTGCCTCCAATAAAAAAGGCGGCTTTCGCCGCCCATTTCTTTATCGCTTTGCCTGTAAAAACCAGACCTACTCTTGTCTAAGAGGTTGACGTTACGCGCCACCCCAGATGTAGACAGCCGCAAACAGGAAGAGCCAGACAACATCAACAAAGTGCCAGTACCAAGCAGCGGCTTCGAAGCCGAAGTGCTTTGTTGTGGTGAAATGACCAGCTAACGCACGGAACAAACACACAGCCAGGAAGATAGTACCCACGATTACGTGGAAGCCATGGAAACCAGTCGCCATGAAGAACGTTGAGCCATAGATGTTATCTGAGAACCCGAACGCTGCATGCGAGTATTCGTAGGCCTGACAGGCCGTAAAGATTACACCAAGAACAACTGTTGCAATCAAACCCCATTTCAGACCTTCACGGTCGCCGTGAACCATCGCATGATGCGCCCAGGTTACAGTGGTGCCAGACAGCAGCAGGATCAAAGTATTCAACAGTGGAAGGTGCCAAGGATCAAATGTCTCGATACCCTGTGGAGGCCAAACACCACCGGTGTGTTCAACACGGCCAAACTGGGCTGCTTCGCCTGCGAACAAAGAGGCATCAAAGAAGGCCCAGAACCACGCCACGAAGAACATGACTTCGGACAGAATGAACAGCAGCATGCCATAACGCAGGTGCAAAGTAACAACGCGGGTATGATGGCCTTCGCGAGATTCTTTGACTGTGTCACGCCACCACATGAACATGGTGTAAAGGACAATGCCCAGTCCGATTGCAAACATGCCCCAACCGCTGAGATTGAACCCAACTGTTGTCATGCCATCTGCATCGCTCAGGAATGAGAAGCTTACGCCACCCTCACTCATGCGCATGAATGCAATCGCGCCAATCGCCATCACCAGTGTACCCATGGAGCCAATAAATGGCCACGGGCTTGGATCGATAATATGATAATCGTGGTTCTTAGCACCAGCCATATTTTTTGCTCCCCATTTCAAAAAGGTCGCCTCTGCAAAGCAGATCCGTCGCGCAACCTAAAGCTTATCAGTGGTATCGTTGTTTGGAGAAACCACTGCAGCTGTTTCGTCTTCACCGTCTTTCGGCAATTCAAAGAATGTATAGGACAACGTGATTTCCTTGATTTTTTTCAAGTTCTCATCCTTGTCCATTTCCGGATCGATAAAAAACACGACCGGCATATCGATTGACTCTCCCGCCTGAAGCGGTTGTTCCGTAAAACAGAAACAGTCAATTTTGTTGAAGTAACCCCCAACTTCGAATGGGGCTACGTTAAAAGTGGACGTCCCAGTTGAGCGCTGGTCGGCAGTGCTCGTCGCCTGGTACATGATCTCTGTCATCTGACCGAGCTTCACACGAACTTTTCGTTGTTTGGGCTTGAAGTCCCAATCCAGTCCTGGAGCTACGTTGGCGTCAAAACTGACAATGATCTCGCGGTCCAATATAGTGCTTGATGCCTCATCTGCCCGCTGTGTCGTACCGCCGTATCCTGTCACCTGACAAAAGATCTGGTAGAGCGGCACCGCTGCAAATGAGAGACCAACCATTGCAAAGAACACAAAGCCACAAATCGCAGCAACTTTAACGTTGCTTTTGTTGGTTTTCTCTGCGGCTTCAGTTTCAAGTTTTCGATCAGTCATTGGCATCTCTTACATTGGTCGGTCCATGATGCCCGGACCGAGCTTCACAATGGTGATCACGTAAAACATGGCGACCAGAACAGCGAGGGTGACAGCAAGAGCCACAGACCGTCCGCGGCGGGCTTTTACTTGTTCGTCAGAAAGAACTGCTTTTTGCTTGCTCATTTTCTTATCTTTCCAGATACGCGTTAGACCAAACCCATCACGTTCTCGGCCAGCAACCCTGCAAAAATCAGCATCAGGTAAAAGAGCGAGAACTTGAAGAGGGACATTGCAGCTTTTTTAGCAGGTTCTCCTTCGCGAATTCTCCAGACACGCACAGCGTAGCCAAGGAAAATCAGGCCAAGGACTGCAGAGCCAACGCCAAAGACTTCAGTGGCAAAGCCAAGCAGGTACGGAGACATGCCAACCGGCAAAAGCAGCAGTGAATATAGAACAATTTGGTGACGAGTTGCAGTTTCGCCTGCAACAACAGGCAACATTGGCACGCCTGCGTCCTGGTAGTCGCCGTTTTTAACAAGCGCCAATGCCCAGAAGTGTGGCGGTGTCCACGTGAACGTAATCATGAATAAAGCGATGCTGACGAGTGAAACGTCACCGGTTACGGCAGCCCAGCCAACCATCGGAGGGAGAGCACCAGCAGCACCGCCAATTACGATGTTCTGCGGTGTAGAACGCTTGAGCCACATCGTGTAGATGACAACGTAAAAGAAAATTGTGAATGCCAGCAGGGCAGCAGCGAACCAGTTTGCGACCAGACCAAGTGTCAGGACGGAACCGAATGAAAGCACCATGCCAAATGCAAATGCTTCCGCGCGCGTAATTTTACCGGCCGGAATTGGACGCTTCTTCGTGCGGGACATGACAGCATCGATGTCGGCATCCCACCACATGTTAAGAGCGCCAGATGCACCGCCACCAATGGCGATGCAGAGGATAGAAATAAAACTAAGGAATGGATGCTGATTGCCCGGTGCCATGACCAGTCCAACAGCAGCTGTAAACACGACCAGAGACATCACACGCGGCTTCAGCAACGCGATGTAATCAGACACGCTTCCTCGACCACCTAGATCGACTGCGTCTTCATGAAGCCCTTGTGACTGTTCCACCATTGTCATGCGTGTACCTCTGTCGCGAGTTAGAAACCTGTGCCGTGTTTGGCATTCTTGGCCTCTTTCCAGAACTTTGAAGCCTTTCTGGATCTTAGGCTTTGCTTAAACCGGGGGCAGCGCACCGCCCCCGGGAAATTCAAACCAACACGTTGATCTTCGCCAATTACTTGATCTTTGGCAGAGTCTCGAACTGGTGGAATGGAGGAGGTGAAGACAAGCTCCACTCCAAAGTGGTCGCGCCTTTGCCCCAAGGGTTATTGCCAGCAACGCGCTTCTTCGCGAATGCATCAATGACACACCACAGGAAGATCAAGACAGCGAAGCCGGAGATGTACGAACCGATAGAGGACACAAAGTTCCAACCAGCATATGCATCTGGGTAATCAGCGTAACGGCGCGGCATGCCTGCAAGACCAAGGAAGTGCTGCGGGAAAAACACCAGGTTTACGCCGATGAACATGATTGCAAAGTGCAGAGTTCCGAGGAACTCGGAGTACATGTAACCAGTGAACTTAGGGAACCAGTAGTACCAGGCCGCAAAGATCGCGAACACCGCACCAAGAGACAAAACGTAATGGAAGTGTGCCACAACGTAGTAGGTGTCATGCATCGCACGATCAAGGCCAGCGTTCGCCAGCTGCACGCCGGTTACACCACCAACGGTGAACAGGAACACAAAGCCGATCGCCCAAACCATTGGTGTGCGGAACTCGATGGAACCACCCCACATGGTCGCAATCCATGAGAAGATCTTAATGCCGGTTGGAACTGCAATCACCATGGTTGCAAACAGGAAGTATGCCTGCGTGTCTGCGGACAGACCAACGGTGAACATGTGGTGCGCCCACACAACAAAACCAACAACGCCAATCGCAACCATCGCGTACGCCATTCCGATGTAACCAAATACAGGCTTGTTGGAGAACGTTGAGATGATGTGAGAAACAATGCCGAATGCTGGCAAGATCAGAATGTACACTTCAGGGTGACCGAAGAACCAGAACAAATGCTGGAACAAGATTGGGTCACCGCCACCAGCAGCTTCAAAGAAGGTAGTGCCGAAGTTACGGTCTGTCAGCAGCATGGTGATCGCGCCAGCCAGAACAGGCAGGGAGATCAGCAGCAAAAAGACGGTTACCAGCACGGACCATACAAACAGCGGCATCTTGTGCATGGTCATGCCAGGCGCGCGCATGTTGAAGATGGTGGTGATGAAGTTAATCGCACCCAGAATGGAAGAGGCACCTGCAACGTGAAGCGACAGAATTGCAAAGTCCATTGCCGGGCCTGGCTGACCAGACGTGGACAGCGGCGGATAGATCGTCCAACCACCGCCAACACCGTTTCCACCTGGAGGACCTGGCACAAACAGTGACAGGAGCAACAGAATGAATGCAGGTGGCAGAAGCCAGAAGGAAATGTTGTTCATGCGCGGGAACGCCATATCTGGCGCACCGATCATGATTGGAACAAAGTAGTTCGCAAAGCCACCAATCAACGCAGGCATAACCATGAAGAAGATCATGATAAGCGCGTGTGCTGTGGTAAATACGTTAAAGATATGCGGATCTGAGAAATATTGCATTCCCGGTTCCTGCAATTCCATACGCATAGCAATGGAAAGAAGGCCGCCGATAATGCCAGCCATGATCGCGAAGATCAGGTAAAGGATTCCGATATCCTTATGGTTGGTGGAGTAAACCCACCGCACCCATCCAGTTGGATGGTCATGTGCATGCGTTTCAGACGCAGACATAATTGTGCTCCTTCGTAAAGTTCTTGCTTGCATGCGCTGCAGCCCGTGTTGCGCGCATACTCGGCTAAATCAGTGGGTCCCGTCGTTTAACGGGACACGACCTTCACGTCGGTAGCTGCGGTGGCAGCAACCTTCTTCTGTGCAGCGATCAGCTTCGACAGAAGTGTGTTTGCTTCGTCCACGTCTGATCTGGCAGCGTCAGCCCATGCCTTGTACTGCTCCCTGGTCACGACCTGAACAGCAATTGGCATGAACGCATGGTCTTTGCCGCAAAGCTCTGAACACTGGCCGTAATACATGCCGGTGTTGTCTGCGCGGAACCAAGTTTCATTCAAACGGTATGGTACAGCATCGATTTTGATACCAAATGCTGGAACAGCAAAAGAGTGAATCACATCTGCTGCCGTTACCTGAACACGAATGGTCGTATCAACGGGGACAACAAGATTGTAATCCGCAGCAAGAAGACGCGGCACTTCTGCGCTCGTAAGGCCTTTTTCTGCCATGAGTTCAGCACGTTCGTCGTCCTGAAGCATCAAAGCGTCAAAAGAAACCTCCTCCATGCCGTCATCAGCGTACTCATAGCCCCAGTACCACTGGTAGCCCGTCGCCTTGATGGTCATTTCGTATTCAGGAATGTCGAGCTGTTTGAAGAGCAAACGGAAGGACGGAACCGAAATCATAACCAGAATGAGGATTGGAACAACGGTCCAAACAACTTCAATCATGGTGTTGTGAGAAGAGCGAGATGGCGTTGGGTTTGCCTTCTTGCGAAACTTAAACATTACGAGGAGCAGCATAACTGCTACAAACACCGTAATTGCTGAGATAATGATCAGCGTAAAATCGTTAAACCAGCGAATATCTTCCATCACTGTCGTCGCGGCTGGCTGCATACCCATCTGCCACGGCGTTGGCTGTGCTGCATTAGCTGCACCCGCCATAAGACCCGTCAACCCGATTGCCACGATGATGGCAATGGTCGCCAGGTGATGCTTCAAGAGCTTCATCACGTCTTGCGCTCCCTGTCCCTCATTTTGCCGCCGAAGCGGCAATCCTCTTCTTGTCACGTACGTGGAGTGCCCACTCTGGCCCGTCCGACCAGTCCTCACACCGCGTGAACGCCTGCGACATAATAACCCAATAAGAGTATCTACGCGATTCCCCTTAGGTTATAGCGACTATAAGTCGCAGTGCCATTTGACCTGGATCAATGAATGGACAGAAAACATAAGAAATCCGCGGATGCAACGTGATTTTCGGCCCTACTAGCTGTTTTCACCTAGTTACTTTCCAAAATGACGAGAATATGTGCGCACTTTCCCTGCGTTAAAATCTCCTCAAAAAAAGTGGCTTAATTTGCGAAAGATAGCAGTAGTGCGTGTGTAAAACGCGACTCGGCACCCTCTTTTGCTGTCAGTTAAGTGGACAGCTTGCAATGCAGGTTTGCGCTTTGGCACTCGGAGCGGTATTCCAATATCCTAGTGAACAAGTCCTTGCCCCTTGGCAGGGGAAACAGCACAGCCATGTCGGTGAACTGGAGGAAGGTTTTTTGAAGCAGTTTTTACGCACGCTGACTTTAACAGTTGCGATGACTATGGCGGGGACCGTCGGTTTTTCCGGTGCAGGCTATGCTCAACAGGCGCTCGGTGAGCTCGTCGGTGAATACGGCGACTGGCAGCAGCGTTGTGCACAAACTCCTGGATCAAACGTTGAGCAGTGCGCTCTTATCCAAAGCGTGACAGATTCTGCGCGCGATACAGTTGGTTTGACGGCGATCATTTTGAAGACCGCTGACGAGCAAGCAATGGTTTTGCGTATTCTTGCACCACTTGGTGTTCTGCTGCCCATGCAGCTTGGGCTTAAAGTCGACGGCCAGGATGTTGGGCGCATGCCCTTCATTCGGTGCCTTCCAGCACCAAGCGGCTGTGTCTCTGAAGCGATGCTTGAGAGCGACCTGATCAATAAATTGACGACTGGTGGATCAGCAACCTTTATTATCTTTGAGACACCTGAAGAAGGGATCGGAATCCCTATCTCTCTTGATGGCTTAAAAGAAGCAATGGCGGCTCTTCCATAACATTTGCTGCCAAAGACAAGTATTTGAAAGCCGAAGTGACGCGTGTCACCTCGGCTTTTTTATTGGACGCCTGCCTTCACCTGAAAGCTGCGATTTTCCTCATTCCCGCGGTTCCTCTCGTCCGCCCCAGATACCTTCCTCTGAAAAGCCAAGCTCGGCAAAGTCTTCTCTTCTAGCATTTTGCTCCATCTCATTTCCAAGGAAGAACTCGTCCAACTGTGGTGGCTTGACTGAGGTTCCACTGAGCATTGCATGCAACTGTCCTCGGTGGTGGATCTGATGCTGAAAGAGATGCAGAAGAATTCTATCCACTTGCTCGCGCAGTGACTTATCCTCCCGAAGGGTCTGAGTACGCGATAGTTCTGCAGGTTTTAAAGCCTCGACAAATTCGACCAGTTTGCAGTCGCTTAATCGCTGAGCTTCAAAGAGAGGGGCAAATTCTGTGAAAGGGTACTCAGGCTCAAACGCACGGATCCCAAGCGGTTTGCCTTCCAACGCGCTGATATAGAACCAGTCAACCGTTATTAGGTGGTTCAAAGTTAGTAAAATGGACGGGAAAAAGCCTGCTCGCTCAGCAACCAGCTCTTGTTGAGAGAGACCTTGGCAGCTGGAAAGAAGGCGGTAATTTGCCCAGGCATTGTTTTTTGCCTGCGACTGAAAGTAGTGAAGCACTGTCATTTATTTAGCCAAACAAATTTAAGTAAATGCGATCAAGAGCATCAAACGTTATCCGTCGGTCTTCTGCAAGTTAATATTGTCTTTTTGACGCGCCTCTTTATCTAAAAAAACAGAGCCCGCCTAAAACCCTCCGCGCAATTTTGAGGGTTCAAAGCATCCCGTGTATTTTATGAGAAACTCTGATGCTGGTTCGTTGCCCGAAGTCTTAGGAAAGACCAATATTTCGCGAGTAGCAACTCTAGGTGATCAATATCAGCCTCTACCTTGGATTTATTGGAACAACCTTCAACCTGCTCGCCATTCCTTGCTCAAACATCAAGATGATGTTGGCAAAGTCCACCCGCGAAGGTACCGCAAAAGGGCTTTCCTGGGTCGAACACACCTACCCCGATGAATTTGAGATTATTCAGTACGGTGGCCCTACCTATCTGATCTATCTGGGCGCCATGCGTTGGGTTCGCGCCGGAAAACATGACGCGGTGGAAAAAAGAGGTCGCGATTACCTGAAGATCGGGTTTTTCGTGGGAATTTCTAACCCCAAGTCCCTACTGTTTATGGCGGCTTTTTTCCCGCAGTTTATTGATAAGGCCTACCCACCGGACCCGCAGCCGATCCTGATGGGCATCACATATATCATTACGGCAATACTGACAGACGGAACCGTTGCCTTTTTTGGTGGGTATTCACGCAACTTGCTCTCAGCACCAAAAGCCAAACTCCACCTCGACAGGGTTTCTGGTGTGGCGCTGGTTTGCGCCGGAGTTGTGCTTGCGTTTGTGCACTAACGTTCAAATCCTTGGGAGCGTTGTCCTTCCCTGCGTCTTTATTGAATGGTAAGCCTTGAAAGTACTCGGATTGTTCGCCACAACAGAATAAATCCATTTATCTCGGAGTTTTACCCATGAGCGATAAACCGATTGACCTTCTCCAGACCTCAGGACTGGACGAGGAAACAGCGCGCCAGATTACTGCGGCAGCGCTGAAAGGCGCCGATGATGGGGAACTTTATCTGGAATATAGCCAGAACGAAGGGCTCGTATTCGATAATGGGCGTCTGAAGTCATCCAGCTTCAGCACAGATCAAGGTTTTGGACTGCGTGCGGTTGTTGGAGAGTCATCTGGCTACGCTCATTCCGATGATATCTCCGAGGCTTCACTGAAGCGCGCAGCAGAAGCCGTAGCCTCTGTCCAAAATGGACATTCTGGCACCTACGCTTCGCCACCGGCTCGCACAAACCAGAAACTTTACACCGACGAGAATCCGATCGGCAGCCCGACCTTTGCTGAGAAGGTAAAGCTGCTACAGGAAATCGATGCTTACGCCCGCGCAAAAGACCCGCGTGTTCAGCAAGTGACAATTTCTTTGGCAGGCAGCTGGAAGACTGTTGATATTTTGCGAGCAGATGGACACCGCATTCGCGACGTACGCCCGCTTGTGCGCCTCAACGTTTCCATTGTCGCAAACGATGGTGGCAAGCAGGAAAGTGGTTCGTTCGGTTCCGGTGGCCGAGAAGGGTTTGGTGAGTTTGTTGCAGAAACCAGCTGGCAGCATGCCGTTGACGAAGCACTGCGTCAGGCGCTTGTAAATCTGGATGCTATTCCGGCCCCAGCTGGAACGTTTGATGTGGTGCTTGGCAATGGCTGGCCGGGTATCTTATTGCATGAAGCGGTCGGCCATGGGCTTGAAGGTGATTTCAACCGGAAGAAAACCTCTGCGTTCGCGGGACTGATGGGCCAACAGGTTGCAGCAAAAGGCGTGACCATTGTAGATGATGGCACGATCTCCAAGCGCCGCGGTTCTCTCTCTATTGATGATGAAGGCACACCTACTGGACGTACGACATTGATCGAAGACGGCATTCTGGTTGGTTATATGCAGGATCGCCAAAATGCGCGCCTCATGGGTGTTGAGCCAACTGGCAATGGTCGTCGTGAGTCCTACTCTCACCAACCACTTCCACGCATGACCAACACCATCATGGAGAATGGCGATACAGATCCAGGTGAGATCATTGAGGGCCTTAAGGATGGCATCTATGCCGTCTCCTTCGGTGGTGGCCAGGTTGATATCACGTCGGGCAAGTTTGTGTTCTCCTGCACTGAAGCATACCGGGTGCAGAACGGTAAAATCGACGCTCCTGTCAAAGGCGCTATGCTGATTGGTAACGGTCCAGATGCACTTACGCGTGTAAGCATGATCGGTAACGATATGAAGCTGGATCCAGGCATTGGAACATGCGGTAAGGCTGGCCAAGGAGTACCCGTTGGTGTGGGGCAACCAACCATGCGCATCAACGAGATGACAATTGGTGGCACTGCAACCTGATTGATTCAGACAGGTGCTATGAATTTGAAAGGGGCAGAGATGCCCCTTTTCCTTTGTGGTGATGCTTCTAATCCCGCAGAGGGATTACAGGCACTTTCCCCGCACGGATGCGGTTGGTTCTCCAGTTCATCACGTGACGAATACCATTCTCATAAAGCACCTTCATCACTGGCGAAAACGCCTGCATGTGCTCGGCGTAGAAGTCGTCGGGGCTCGTATATGTACCGAAGTCATTGTTGATGCCTGTTTTCTGGATGTAGGTGTCCTGCCCTAGCCAGTTGACTTGTGGCGCGCTGAGGCAGTTGGTGCCAACGCCATAGCCACAGAGAGATTCTCTGCTTGGCACAAACTTCTGCTGCAAGGCAGAGAGAAAAACATCATCCAGAATGAAGCCTTCCAGATTGATCCAGCGGTCTTCCAGATAGATCTCAACCCACGAGTGGAGAATGTTATCCGGGGCGATCTTATAGACCAACTCCGGCACCACACCGCGCTGCAATTCTTTATTAATGGTGAAGCCGTGCAGACGGCAGGGAACTCCAACGGCTCGCATCAGTGCCATGAGGAGAGTGCCTTTCGTGTTGCACTGTCCGATTCCATCAGCCAGCACCTGACTTGCTTGAATATTGTCTGCTTTGTTGTAGCCAAACAGGATTTCATTGCGGACAAAGTCGTAGATTGCTCCAGCACGATCAAAGAGAGGTAGGTCCTTCCATTTGCGCTGATCAACAAGCTGCCGGATTGTTGGCGCTCTAAAGTTGAGTAGTTGGGTTTCCTTGAGCGGGTTTTCTAATTGCGTGTTGGGTTTGTCTAGCATTTCACGCCTCCAATCGAGAATGAGTCGACTGTAAAGGCTCTAGTCACTGTAGGTTCAAGTGTTAAATTGCATCTTGCTTCGCTACAACCTGAGAGCTTCAATGGGCACTTTGTTAAGGGTCCTGAAGATTTACCTCAGCTTGTCTGCAATCCGTTCAAACCGAATTTACGCTGGGCCTGTAGCTTCTTCCAAAACAATTATGAGCTGCTGCCTTCTATGAACAGCCTCCACCAACTGGATTTTGTCACAGATACCATGCTGTTTTTGAGTATGGCTATTCTTGTGGTGCCGCTTGCCAAGCTGATCCGGGTCGGAACGATTGTTGGCTACCTCATTGCAGGTGTGGTCTTAGGGCCTTGGGGAATCGGTCAATATCTTGGCAGCCCTTTCAGCACGCCTGACCAATTGCGCCCTGTCGGAGAGTTGGGTGTGATCATGCTGCTCTTTTTGATCGGGCTTGAGCTCAACCCCAGCAGGCTATGGGCATTACGCAAAGAGATTTTTGGGTCCGGTTCAGCTCAGGTTGCTATGTCAGCCCTGCTGATAGGCGCTGTTCTCTACTTTGCTGGCCTAAGCTGGCAAACGACCGTCATCATCGCTCTATCACTAGCGCTCTCGTCTACAGCCTTGTCCATGCGCATCTTGCAAGGTCGCGGCGAGCAAACGACCCCGATGGGGCAGACATCCGTTGCAATTCTCTTGTTTCAAGACATGATGATTGTTCCCATCCTTGCACTTATGGCAATTGTTGCCCCTGTTGCGTTTGAAACGGGTCAACGCGCAGGTTGGGAAACTGCGCTCATTATGGCCTCAACAGTATTGTTGCTGGTCGCCATAGGCCGTTATCTGCTAACGCCAATGTTTCAATTATTTGCCCGCATCGGTGCAAGAGAAATGATGACGGCATCTGCGCTGCTTACTGTTTTGGGTGCAGCTGCGTTGATGAAGGCTGTGGGGCTATCCAGTGCGCTTGGGGCATTTATTGCTGGTGTGATGCTCGCAGAGAGCTCCTTCCGTCATGAGCTGGAAGCGAACGTTGAGCCATTTCGCGGGCTGTTACTTGGATTTTTCTTCATAACAGTTGGCATGTCGATTGACCTCAATTTCGTCTACCAAAACTGGGTTATGGTGCTGGCATGTAGTTTCGGTTTGATGCTTTTCAAATGTCTAAGTGTTTTCGCCGTTACGCGCGTTTCAGGGCATACTGCGCAAAACAGCTTGGAAATTGGCGGACTACTTGCGCAAGCTGGAGAGTTCGGGTTTGTTATTTTCTCCGCTTCCGTCGCTGTGGGCCTTCTCAACCCGCATCAAAACAGTCTCTTGTCGGCTATTATCTCATTTACCATGGCCTTCACCTTGCTCAGTGTGTACATCACGCAGCGTCTTGGTCCCCTGCTCCGGCCTGAGCCTGTGAAACCAGATATTCCCAACACCGATGGGGATCGCACCAATGTATTGGTCGTCGGTTTTGGGCGCTTTGGGCAGTTGGCCTGCCAAATGCTAATTGCGCAAGGTTCTACGGTCACCGTTTTGGACGTCGATGCCCAGCATATTCGTGAAGCCTCCCGGTTCGGCTACCGTATTTTCTACGGCGATGGCAAACGACTAAATGTTTTACGCGCAGCTGGTGCCGAAAACGCAAGTATCATCGCCATCTGCACTGAACGGGCTGAAACCACCAGTCAGATTGTAAGGATCGCGAAATCCCAGTTTCCCCTTGCGAAGATTTTTGCCCGGGCACGTGACCGGAGGCATGCCATCCAGCTGCTAACGCTTGGCACAGATTACCAGCTGAGGGAGACCCTAGAGTCTGCGCTGGAGTTTGGCCGGGAAATACTCGAAGCGCTTGGAGAAGATGAAGAACATACCTATGAGATCCTTGCTGAGTTGCGCCGCCGGGATGCAGAACTATTGGCCCTACAACAAGTTGGAGGGCTCTATGCCGGATACAAGCAATTCAAAATGCCCAATGTTCCTGTAAAACCGTTGACCAGACCGAAATCTGAGTCCAGAGCACTCAACGAGCCTGCCCGGCGATTGGCAGAAGCTGAAAAGCAGTCTATGAAAGAGCACGCAGAAAGGCCGGAGGAATCACCTTCCCCTAAGCCACCCTCGGACTAGCGTTTTACGGAAAGCTGCAGTTCTCCTCACAAGTCGGCCGAATTCTGTTCGCTCACTCCAGTTTTAGATTTGTTTTTTAAGGTGCCAATGGCAGAAGCTCACGTCCCTCCATTCTTTATTGAAACGATTGTCGTTCTATCGGCAGCTGTTATCGCAGTCCCCATCACCAAACGCTTAGGCCTTGGCGCTGTCGTCGGATTTCTTGCTGCCGGTATGGCTATTGGCCCTTATGGGATTAGTTTTTTCGACGAACCGGAACGTATCTTGGGCTTTGCTGAGCTTGGTGTCGTTTTACTTTTATTTGTGATTGGCCTGGAACTGGAGCCAGCTCGTTTATGGACAATGCGACGTGATATCTTTGGGCTGGGAACGGCCCAAGTTCTTCTTTCAGGACTTGTCTTAACGCTCGGCGCGATGTTGTTTGGCTTCTCTTGGGAAATCGCGTTGATTGCAGGACTTGGGCTGGCACTGTCCTCCACTGCCTTTGCATTGCAAATGCTGCAAGAACGTGGGCATCTAAGCACGAAATATGGCCAGCGGGCTTTTGGGATTTTGCTCCTGCAGGACATGGCAATTGTGCCCTTGCTCGCACTGGTGAGTATTCTGGCACCAGCCAAAGCCGACATTGGTGAAGCCTCCATCGTGATACAAGTGATTACGGTCGTGGGTGCTGTGGGCTTCGTAATCTTTGCAGGTCGATATCTACTCTCACCATTTTTCCAGTTTCTTACAGCATCAGGTGGCCGAGAGCTGATGATTGCGGCGGCTTTGCTCATTGCATTGGGAAGTGCTGGGCTAATGAGCCTCGTTGGTCTTTCAATGGCACTTGGCGCTTTCTTGTCTGGTGTAATGCTTGCTGAATCCAGCTACCGGCATACCTTAGAAGCAGATATTGAGCCATTCCGCTCTCTCCTCATGGGACTCTTCTTTATCACAGTTGGGATGGCGCTTGAGCTGGATCTGATTGTTGCGAACTGGGAGCTTATCGTTGCTGCTGTCATCTTGTTGATGCTCTCCAAAGGCTTTCTCCTTTGGGGACTTTCGCGGTTGTTTGGCTCTTCCAACTCAGACGCACTGCGCGTTGCAGTAACACTTCCTCAAGGCGGAGAGTTTGCTTTCGTGCTGTTCTCAACAGCAACTGCGGCAGCAATCCTACCCGAAGAAACCGCTAATATTCTCAGTGCCGTTGTGATCTTGACCATGCTGCTAACACCGCTTGGAACTGTCGGCCTGGACTTAGTCGCTGAGCGCATGAAAAAGCGCGGGAACACCACCAATCGCATTGAGACCTTTGAGGACGCCTGCCCAAGTGTTCTCATTGTTGGCTTTGGTCGTTTTGGGATGATGGTTGCGCAAATGCTGACTTCCGAGGGGATTTCGGTAACGGCTTTAGACAACAAATCAGAGCGCATCAACTATGCGCGCCAATATGGCTACAAAGTGTATTACGGTGATGCAACGCGGCCTGATGTGCTTAAAGCTGCGGGTGGTGAGAACGCGACATTGATTGCGCTGTGCATAGAAGACGACCGTATAATGAAGCAGGCCATCTTGCAGATCAGGTCAGCTTTCCCCAATGCCGCTTTGTATTGCCGAGCGACCGACCGCGCGCACGCTCTGGACCTGACACGGCTTGGTGTTGATTATCAAATTCGCGAAACATTTGAATCCAGCCTGACATTTGGCAGAAAGGCCTTGGAGTATTTGGGCTTACCCGCGGACCGGATCGATGAAGTGGAAGAAGATGTGCGCAAGCGCGATAAGGAACGCTTGAAGCTACAACTTGACGGTGGCGAGATGGCAGGGTCTGACAAATTGCATCAACGAACACCAAGGGAAGGTCCAAACTCTGATAAGCCAGAGGAGTGAGGGACCTTAGAAACAACAGTACTCCCTCTTGACCCACATTCATTTGAAGCACATTTAGAACGAGGGTGGACAACACCCTCGTTTTTTCACATGGCGTGATCTGTGGCACTGCATTTCCACGAGTTCGCATTAATCTGAATGGTTCAACATGGCTGGCGAATATTCAATTGGAGACCTTGCAAGGAAAGCTGGCGTAAAAGTTCAGACTATCCGGTTTTACGAGCAGAAAAAATTAATCCCAGAACCTCCTCGCACCGAAGGCGGGCAACGCCGCTACAGCGAAGAGCACCTGAACCGACTGTCCTTTATACGACATGGCAGGGATTTGGGTTTCTCGCTCGAAATGATTGAGAGCCTTATGTTGCTCAAAGAACACCCTGAGGATGATTGCCAGGGTGCGGATCAAATTGCACGCTCTCACCTTGCTGAGGTGGAAGATAAGATTATTCGCCTGCAAAGCCTACAAGCTGAACTTAAAAAAATGTTGGAACACTGCTCCAGCGGAAAAATACACGACTGCAGGGTCATTGAGGCCCTCTCCTGCGATTGCTTCCAGCATCGCGAAAAGTGAGTTTTTATGTCCAAACCAATGACTTCCGGCTCTCGGGATGCAAAGTTCACCTATGGCTCGACCATGCGCCATGTTCTGGTGATGACATCGACCGGATCTGTCGGATTAATTGCTATCTTCCTCGTTGACTTTGCAAACCTATTTTACATTGCGCAATTAGGTATTGAAGAACTTGCGGCTGCTATTGGGTATGCCGGTACCATCATGTTCTTCAACTCAGCTATCGGTATTGGACTTTCCATTGCTGCCAGCGCTTCTGTTTCGCGCCGTATTGGGCAGGGTGACGTGCGAAGTGCTCATCGCCTTGTAACGATGTCCCTCATCATATCTACGATTATCTCGCTGCTGGTTGTCGCCGGAAGCATGCCATTTCTGGACGATCTGGCGATGTTGCTCGGAGCAACCGGACAGACACTCGATTACACGATCCACTTTCTTTACATTGTCGTCCCGTCAATGCCCTTCCTCGTGGGCGCCATGGTGCTCTCTGCCCTGCTTCGTTCTGTTGGCGATGCCCGCGGAGCGATGTTTGTCACGCTCTCCAGTGGGCTTGTAGCTGCCATTCTTGACCCCATCCTCATCTTCGTGTTTGACCTTGGACTCACAGGAGCTGCTATCGCGTCCGTTATCTCGCGCGTTTTTATGGTTGGCGTTGGGTTTTACATTTTGATCCTCAAGCACAACATGATCGGGAAGCCTGAATTACCCAAGATTGCCAGCGATACGATCGACTTGTTCAAAGTCGCGACCCCCGCAATGCTAACCAACATTGCAACACCTGCGGGGAACGCTTGGATCATTTCTGAAATGGCGCAATTCGGGGATGGTGCAGTTGCAGGGTTTGCAATCGTTGGGCGTATCATCCCAGTTGCTTTTGGCGCTCTATTTGCGCTTTCAGGAGCCGTCGGGCCAATTATCGGGCAAAACTTTGGTGCACTGGAGTTTGATCGTCTGAGTAAGGTGGTGAAGGATGCGCTTCTGCTGATCGTCATTTACACCCTTTCAGCTTGGGGCTTGCTGTTTATTCTGCAAGGACCGTTGGTCCAGTTCTTCAATGCAGAAGGTGACAGCGCATCACTGGTCTTCTTTTTCTGTACATTCGCAGCTGCTGGTTTTCTGTTCAACGCCGCTCTGTTCGTCACCAACGCTGTCTTTAACAACCTAGGTTTCCCGTTTTACTCCATGTTGTTCAACTGGGGCAGAGCAACATTGGGGACAATTCCCTTCACAATCGTTGGTGCTTATTTCTACCAGGCAAATGGTGTTCTAGCGGGTCAAGCCATTGGCGGTGTGGTCTTCGCTTTTACGGCTCAATATGTTTGTTGGCGAATGATTGCCAGAATGCGCAGGGACAAGCTTGAGGCAGCTTAGCTCCACCCATTATTCAAAGCAGCCTAAGGCTTATGTGAGTTTTTAAACTGCTTTGAATTTGCCATGGATATAGCGCCTGATCGGGCAACGGGATTTACGCGTTTTAGGATGCGTTTTTGAGCAAGGATACAAAGCCTTGCGGCTAGCATTTTTAAAGATTGAGCGTTATGTAGAGAGGAACCGAACAAATCTGGACTCCGAAATGATGAACCGTTTTGAACAACCGAGCATTCCAACACAAGCACGCATCCGCTACATGGATGGTGATTATCAGGTGAAAGCGCCAGGTAACTTTGTTAAGTGTGCGATTACCGGCAAAACGATCATGCTTGAAGAACTCAAGTACTGGAGCGTATCGCGCCAAGAGGCTTATATCGACGCAGACGCAGCGCTAAAAGCCTACGAAGACAACGGACTGAAGGCTTAGGCCTTCCCGTTCTCCAGCAGAGGCTTGAGGTAGTTCATTAGAGCTTCTGGATCAGAGATTTTCATCTCGACTTCTAAAACGCTGACAACGTTTGCGAGCCTTTCAATTGCTGGCTCTTCGCGTCCATCCAGGCGGACATAATCCTTGGTTGTCGTGATTGGAAGTAAATCCTGAGCTTCTGCAATTTTCAGAATTTTGCGCGCATCGTCTTTTTTAAAGTAATGATGGTCTGGGAAAGACATTGCTTCGACCACATCTGCCCCCACTTCTCTCAAGCTTGCAAACAGTTTCTCAGGCCGCCCGATACCAGCGAACGCCAAAACCCGCTCGCCCTCCAACGCATCAGCAGAGATAGGGCGAATTGCTGCAGACATCATGTCGATTCCAGTGCATTCAGCTGCGTTTTTCGGCTGGATGCCACACTCCCCCTCCCCAATTACCATGAGCAGGCTTACGCTTGGCAGCTGCTTTTCAAATGGCATTCTTAAGGGGCCAGCAGGAATGCACTTGGCATTTCCAATACCGGTTTTCGCGTCAAGCAACACGATTGAGAAGTCTTTGTGAAGAGACGGATTTTGGAAGCCATCATCCATGATGATGACGGAGATATCTTGCTGTTCCAGCAGTTTTGCGCCGGCAACACGATCTGCAGAAATAACTGTCGGGCCACGCCGTGCGAGCAAAAGTGCTTCATCACCGACCTCTTCTGCAGCAAAACTGCATTGGTCGACGACCAGCGGGCCTTTATTGGTTCCGCCATAGCCGCGTAAAAGAAAGCCTGGTTTATGACCTGCCTCGAGCAACAAGGCATTTAGTGCCAGCGCGAACGGCGTCTTGCCTGTCCCACCTGCGGTAAAGTTCCCGATGCAAATAACTGGCTTGTCCGCTTTGTACCTTGGCTTATTGCCAAAGCGCTTTGCAGAGAAGTACCCATACAGCGCACTCAGCGGGCTTAAGAGCCTAGATTGCCATGTGCTGTTTGATGTCCACCAGAACTCTGGAGCGTTCATCCCTTACCCCTTCTGTGCAGAGGCACGTTGGACTGGCAGGTATTGCTGTAGCTCACGCTGTGTTGCCGCAAGCGCTCCGCGACCAGATTCCACCAGCACTTTTGCCTTTTCAGACCGGATTTGCACGTCTTCAGGATTAAAGATCAGGTGCTCGACTTGCCTGGCCAGATCAACTGAATCTTGTACAAGAAGAACGCCTCCTTCCTTTGAGAAGTGGCGATAGATCCATGAAAAATTCTGCGTATGTGTCCCTGAGAGGATTGCACAGCCAACCTGCGCTGGCTCTAGAAGGTTATGCCCGCCAATTGGCGTGAGTGAGCCTCCCATGAAAACAATAGGGACTGCGCGGTAAAACAACCCAAGCTCACCTAATGTGTCTGCGATGTATATGTCTGTTGCACTGGTGAGGTCTTCATTTTGGGAACGTAACGCGCACACAAGCCCCATCTGCTCCAACTGCGCCCGAATTTCCTGAGCCCGGATAGGATGACGGGGAACAATGATCGTCAGCAAGTTATCGAATTTTTGCTTTAGCGCTTTGTGTGCCTTTGCAATCTCGACTTCTTCAAAGGGGTGTGTACTTGCAGCCAACCACCTAGGGCGCCCCTTTATCTGACCCTCAAAGCCATCAAGCACTGCTGGGTCACACTCGGGTATCTGGCCATCAAACTTGATATTACCTGTGGCCTTTACGCGGATTGCGCCTAACTGTTTAAACCTCGCCCCGTCCTGTGCAGACTGCGCAAGAACGCAATCCACCGTTCCAAAGACTGAGCGTGCAAATGAAGGCACTTTATTCCACTTGGTAAAGGAGCCTTCTGACATGCGGCCATTGACGATAATGAGTGGGATCTGACGCTTTTCCAGCTCATGAAATGTCGCGGGCCAGATCTCGGATTCTACGGTAATCGCTAAACATGGTGACCAGTGATTTAGGAAACGCTTGATGTTACCGCGTGTATCATAAGGGACAAACTGATGAATGACCCCTTCAGGCGCGGAGGCTTCGACGACTTGTGCTGATGTCAACGTAGCCGTTGTCAGCAGGACTTTGGAGCCATTTTGAACCACTTGTCTGGCGAGGGGGAGAACAGCATTTGCCTCTCCCACACTTGCTGCCTGAATCCAGATAAGCTCTCCAGCAGGGCGGGGTTTTGAAGCAATTCCAAACCGTTCGCCTTTACGGCTCTGATCTTCCTTGCCCTGACGTGCACGAAACTTATACAGGCCCACCAGAAAGGGCGCGGCCAATCGACCGAGACCTTGATAGACTCTGAAGATCACTGAACTCATGGGACCCAGTTCTGCCAGTGTTTATTTTTTGCCTGATTTGGCGATTGCGTAAGCTTTATCGGTAGTCTCATTCATTCTGGTTTCCAGAAGCTGACGAATTTCTTCAAGCTGCTCATCGCTCGCATCAGCTGGAACCGGAATAGGTTCACCAAAGCATAGCGCAATATGGCTGAACGGCAAATTGATGGATGCTTTGTCCCAAGTATCCAGGTCACGATGGCGACTAGTTGCGATCGCAACAGGCAACAGTGGACGACCAGAATGTTTGGCCAGCTGAATGATACCTTTTCCTGCCTTTCGAGCAGGGCCTTTGGGCACGTCCGCCGTCATGGCAACGTTGCCGCCGTCTTTCAGACCACGCAAAGCTTCGATAAAGCCGCGCATGCCGCCACGTTTTTTGATTTGTTTAGCGTTTTGCGCACCAGCGGCCCGGATCAGTCCGAGCCCCAATTTTGATGCGCAAATCGCCTGCATTTCACCATCAGTACTGCGGGAGATCATGACCCGCACATCCCAGCCTTTTGGGCGGGCAAATGGCATCATGAAGTGCTGGCCATGCCACATGGACACGACGTATGGCGTACCTTCCTTGTGATCCTCATAAAAGTTAGGAGGATCAAGTGTGAACTTACTACTCTTACGTACAAAGAGCAGATAATACGCCATGGCATTGCCCACAAGCTTGATCACAAGCGGGTGTTTGCCCAGTTTTTTCAACATGTCAAAGGCCCATATGGTTGCGGGCAAAGTTCCCGGGAGGCGCAGTACTTACTTGGTTTCTGTGCCTGGATCAAGCAAACGGTGCATGTGCACAATAAAGTAACGCATCATCGCGTTATCAACCGTGCTTTGCGCTTTTGCTTTCCAAGCTGCATGCGCTTCAGCGTAGTTTGGGTAGATCCCTACAACGTCCAGATCCTTCAGATCTTTAAAGCGAACATTGCTGATATCTTCTAATTCGCCACCAAACACAAGGTGAAGTAGCTGTTGGTTTTCTTCTTGAGCACTCATGGTGTTCGCTCACCTTCTTCACAAACAGTCCGACCGGATACCGACAAGGACTAATCCTCTACGGATATTCCCTGAAGCCTTTTAAACAGTTTGGCAGAAGATGCCACTAGTCCGGGGTGATTTGTTTTAGTTTTATTGTAGCATAGGGTCGATCCAGACAAGTCTACCAACTGGCCTCCGGCCTCACTGATAATTAAATCCGCTGCGGCAAGGTCCCAGTCCCGGGCTCTTGCGCGTGCTAGACCCGCGTCCAATTTCCCACAGGCTACAAGTGCAAAGCGATAGGCCAAAGACCCAAGATAGGGGCTAAAACGAATCTGTTCGCGCTTTACACCTTCCTTTTCAAGGAAGCTAACCGGGCCAGCGATATAGGATCCCGGCACAGACTGCTTATCTGAAACGGAGATTTTTTGCCGGTTGAGATGACTTCCTGCTCCGCAGACGGCTGTGTAAAGCTCTTCGCGTATTGGACAGTAGATCACGCCAACTGTCGGACGCCCGTTCGTGACCACGGCCAGAGAGAGGCACCATTCATCGCGACCATTTAAGAAGGCTCTGGTGCCATCAATTGGATCAACAATGAAGACGGTCTCGTATTCTTTGCGCACCAAATCATCCGTGGTCTCTTCTGAAAGCCAACCGTATTGAGGGCGTGCTTCCCGCAAGGTAGATGACAAGAACAAATCAACTTCAATGTCTGCGACAGACACTGGTGAATCGCCTTCTTTGGTCCAGTTTTTCGGGGAGTTTCCGAAATAAGAAAGAGCGATTTCGCCGCCCTTCAGAGCTGCTGAGACCAGCAGCTCCAGATCGTCCTGAAGAGTGTGTGTGTCAGCTTCCGGCAATCGTCATTCCTTCGATAACCACTGTTGGCGTTGCAACTGCATATCGATCATCCAGATCGGAAGCCGGTGTCAGATTAAGGAACATGTCTTTGAGGTTCCCTGCAATGGTGACTTCGCTCACTGGATAGGCGATCTCGCCATTTTCAACCCAGTAGCCAGAGGCTCCGCGTGAGTAATCACCCGTTACGCCGTTTGCACCATGACCGATCAAGTCCGTCACCAAGAGACCTTCGCCGATTTCTCTTAAGATTTCTTCTGGTTTTTTTTCACCGGCATGGAGTGTCAGGTTCGTTGCACCTGGGGAGGTGCTCGATCCAGCACGGCGTGCACGACCGTTTGAAAGCAAACCAAGTTCGCGTGCGCTGTAACCATCCAGGAACCAGTGCGCCAACATGCCATCCTCGACCATATCAAGATACTGCGCACCAGTACCTTCGGCGTCAAACGGAGCAGTTCCGCCTCCGCGCGCCTTAAATGGGTCATCCGAAATGGTGATGCCTTTTGCAAACACCTGCTGCCCCATTTGCTCTTTGAGGAAGCTGGTGCCCCGGGCGATCGATGCACCGTTAATTGCGCCTGCAAAATGTCCCAGCAAGGAACGCGCAGCACGAGGCTCATAAACGACAGGTGCTTTACAGGTTTTAATCTGACGGGGATTAAGGCGGCGAACAGTTCTTTCACCAGCGATACGGCCCACGTCCTCAGGCTGCATCAGGTCTTCCCAGTAGGTGCGGGAGTCAAATTCGTAATCGCGCTCCATGCCGGTGCCCTCACCTGCAATCGCAGTCATTGAGAATCCTGAGCGGGAGCGTTGATAGGCACCAACAAAGCCGTCACTGGTTGCCAACACGATCCCGGAGAGCCCCCAACTTGCACCAGCCCCGCCGGATTTGGAGACGCCCTGAACGCCAAGGGCTGCTGCTTCAGCATCCAATGCCGCTTTTGTCAGTTCTTCGGCATTTACGTGGCGCGGATCCATAAGATCCAAGGAAGGGATTTTCTTCAGGAGACGCTCTGGTTCAGCTAGGCCTGCAAACGGATCTTCAGGCGTAACTTTTGCCATCTCAACGGCGCGTGCAGCAAGTTGTGCGGGATCATCGCTGGCGTTGGAGGAAATACTAGCGACTTGTTTGCCGACAAAAACCCGCAGGGTTACGTCATTGCCTTCGGCGCGGTCGGTGCTTTCAACCGCTCCTTCGCGCACGGAGACAGACAGTGACATTCCCGTTACTGCGAGTGCGTCTGCTGCATCAGCGCCCGCTGCTTTTGCAGCTTTGACCAAGCTTAATGCTTGTTCTTCAAGCTTTGAATCGGCAATTGCGTCAGTCATTCGCATGGACCTCCAGTTGTCTTATTCTTCGTGTTTAGGACGAGCCTGTCTGAAGAGCAAGCACACCCACCACGATTAGCGCAGCTTTACGCAAGAATTCAGCTGGACTTTTGATATTGGAGGCTGTGAACGTCAACTCACGTAAGTATGCTTACAATTTTATCATATTCGGAAAACCTTCACTAAGCCTCTTTGCAGTCAGTTGTTTTTAACTATGCAAGTTAAGGAGTTAGGCAGGTTCTATCCTGTAATTTTTCGCTAGTTTGATAAGAGATTGAATTGAAACCTCTGCATATGTAGAGGGAGGGGCAGTTCCGTGATCGACGATAATTCGCAGTTTTCAAGCCATGCAAGCAACGACAACCATGTTAATCGCGTTAACGTGTCTTTGCCGTACCGCCTGCAAGCGGAACTCCCTGACGATCTCCTTGATACCCCAGGCATTAACATTTCTGATATTCGTATAGATCCGGACAAGGTCCTTATACGACGCGAAATGTGTGGCCTTCCGCTCACGCTTACTGTCCCCCTTGGCTCCTATTCAGGAATTGGTGCGAAGGCAACGGTGAACGACAGGAGTGGAGATATTAAGTACGAAGTCTTTTTACTGCACCGCGATCACGCACTAAGCATTCCCATTTATGCCAGTAGCAGCATCGAACAAGCTGCAGACCATTGGGAAGCATGGTCTGGTGCTTTGGTGCTGCCGCTTCTGACGATTGACAGCGATGGGACATCGAAGTTGGCACGACTTGGGCTCAACACCTGCTCTCAAGGCGAACCATTGCCACGCAGAAAACTGCGAGCACTCACTGGGCGCCGACCACATTCTCACGCTGGACGTGACCCTGGCAGACCAACGCGCTTGCAAAAAGTAATTGCAAGCTCGCGTCGATTTACGCGGCTTCGCCGCCGTGAGTTTTAAAGGTAATAGGTAACCAGACCGTCGGACACCAAACCAACGAACAGGATCAGTCCAAAGGTTGAGTTTGACTTGAACAACTCAAGGCATTGATCACCATTATCAATATCCAAAACCCGGATCTGATTGAGGAGGTGAAGCGCTCCCACAACAAGGCCGACGAACGCTAGTGGGCCGCTTCCAGCTACAAAAAAGGCACCAGCAAACAGTAATGCGGTTGCCCCATAAAGAATGACCAGGGCCTGCCGGGTCTTTTCGCCAAACAAACGCGCCGTTGAGCGAACACCGACCAAGGCATCATCCTCTTTGTCCTGATGAGCATAGATTGTATCGTAGCCGATGGTCCAAACGATCCCGCCACAATAAAGCAATAGGGGAGCAAGTGACAGACTGCCGAATACAGCTGCCCACCCCATTAAAGCGCCCCATGAGAATGCAAGACCCAGAACAAATTGAGGCCAGTCAGTAACGCGTTTCATGAAGGGGTAAGCTGCAACAATTGCGAGGGATGAAATCCCAAGTATCACTGTAAATGAATTGAATTGCAGAAGCACAACCAGTCCAACAAGCGCTTGCAGCAGCATGAAGATTTTAGCTTGCCTGCTTGAGACCTGTCCAGATGGAATGGGTCGGGAACGGGTTCGTTCAACCTTGCCATCGATGTCTTTGTCAACGATATCGTTATAGGTGCAACCAGCACCACGCATCGCGACAGCACCAATAAAGAGCAGAAAGGCGTACCAGATGTTCGGTAGCGCTGCTCCTGTCACATTGGAAGCAAGAGAGAGAGACCAGAGGCACGGCCACATAAGCAGCCACCAGCCGATTGGCCGCTCCCAGCGTGCAAGGCGGGCAAAGGGGCGCAAAACAGGCGGCAAAGTTGTATCAACCCAATGACGCTTTACTGCATCTGCAACTGGTCCAGTGTCTTTGGTCTTGAACATTCACGCCCCACCGTATCGGCTAAAAATTGAGAGGAAACTCCTCATTATATGGAATGACCTTTTCCAACAGATCAACACTTTGCGTCAAGAAGCCAAACTCTTCAAAGAACCGTTTTCTGCGCTTCCTTCCCGGCCTTTTCAATGAAACTTCCATCTTTACGACCGATTTTTGTGCCAGATCGTCCTCAAGTTCCTGCAATATGGCTGGCAAAAATTGTTCCACGCCATCGATGGGAGCAAGCGCAACTTGTTCGATAAAACCGACCTTTCCACCAGACCTAACACTAAAGCGATAGCTCACAAGTGCAAACCCGAGACTCTTACCACCGCTTCGAATCAGCCATGCCTGACCGGCACTTGGGTCCACAAGGAGCCTGCGAGCGGTTTCTTCCAGCGACAAAACGGGTTCAGAGAGAGTGTCTTGCTCTCCCCACTTTGCGAGCAATTCAAAGAACTCTCTCATAAACAGTGGCGTAACCAGCAACAGTTCGACTGATAGACGAGGCATTTGGCGTTCTCCAGAGCTGTTGTTCGTTTACTGTCAGCGATACACATGCTACAGGCAGCATCACAATCTAGACGCACAACTGGGGAACCTGTTCCCTTCTAAATTCAGGGTTTAACTCTATGAATATTCTGCTGATCGGTTCTGGCGGGCGTGAACATGCGCTGGCATGGTCTTTGGCAAAGTCTCCTGTGCTTAACGAGCTGTATGTTGCTCCCGGGAATGCTGGTATCGAGCAATTTGCTAAATGCATCGAACTTGACTTGACCGATCACCGCAGTGTTATCGAGTTCTGTCGGCTACACGACATCAATTTTGTCGTGATTGGTCCCGAAGGTCCTTTGGTTGATGGCCTGTCGGATAGCCTCACACACGCTGAACTTTGCGTGTTTGGCCCCTCTTCTGCTGCAGCACGTTTGGAAGGCTCAAAAGGCTTTACAAAGGATATGTGCGCAAGAGCCAACATTCCAACCGCAGCCTATGGTCGCTTTGATAATGCGGAAGCGGCGAAAGCCTATACGCGTAAGCAAGATATGCCGATTGTTGTAAAAGCCGACGGACTTGCTGCGGGTAAAGGCGTCATTATTGCAATGACCATGCAAGAGGCGCTTGATGCGATCGACAGCTGTTTTGATGGAGCCTTTGGTGATGCCGGTGCTGAAGTTGTTGTTGAAGAGTTTCTTGAAGGTGAAGAAGCCAGCTTCTTTGTTCTTTCTGACGGAGTAAATGCTCTGCCTTTGGCAACTGCGCAGGACCATAAGCGGGCCTTTGATGGCGATGAAGGGCCTAACACAGGCGGCATGGGCGCTTACTCCCCTGCACCTGTCATGACCGATGACATGACAGAGCGGGTAATGGAAGAAATCATTCGCCCCACCATTACAGATATGAAAGCTCAAGGCTGCCCGTTCAAAGGCGTGCTTTATGCTGGCCTGATGATCACCAAGGACGGCCCAAAGCTGATTGAGTATAATGTGCGTTTTGGGGACCCTGAATGTCAGGTTCTGATGATGCGCCTAAAAACAGACCTGCTGCCAATTCTTCTTGGCTGTGCGGAGGGTACGCTGGATCTGGTTGACGCTGAATGGCACAATGACCCTGCAATCACTGTTGTTATGGCGACCAACGGCTATCCTGGTTCCTATGACAAGCACAGCGAGATTAAAGGTGTAAATGAGGCTGCTCACGACCCAGATGTTGAAATTTTCCATGCAGGCACTGTGTCAAATGATGGAAAGTTGCTGGCGAATGGTGGTCGTGTGTTGAACATTACTGCACGCGCTGCAACCGTTTCACAAGCACGCGAAAAAGCATATGCCGCAGTTGAGAAAATTGACTGGCCACAAGGTTTTTATCGCAAAGACATCGGCTGGCGGGCAGTAGAGCGCGAGCAACAGAACTAACCTGCCATTTTCAGGCACCAAGAACAGGTATTGGAGCGGCTCATTCAGCCGCTCTTTTTTATGCAGAATGGCGGATAAAAAAAGTCCTCCGAAGCAAGCTTCGGAGGAGTTGTAATTTGCTACACTATTCGTTCGGGCAACGACAGCCTGTGCCCCAACCATCAGATCAAATTAATAAACTACAACAAGCACCTACATGAAGCGCAAAATGTGTCACGCAGGGGCCAAAGTGTAACCTCCAGCAAGCGTAAGTATGCATAAATGCAAGGCTCACAACAATGGGGGATTTTCCCTGAGTGGCAAATGCTGAAGAGTTCAAAAGCGCTGTTTTCTGTGTTTTCTCCGTCGGGCACACTTTAGGTACGGTATACTGCGTACTTCGAAAAGCGTACTAAACCTGCTTTGGGCAATTTATTTCACGGTGAAAGCAACTGGAAGGTCATTGCACGTGCAACAGCATGTGTACGATTGGTCACATGCAGCTTCTTGCAGGCTCGTTTAATGTGATGCTCTACAGTTTTTTCAGAGAGAGAGAGAATATGTGCAATCTCTTTATTTGTTCTTCCCGCCGTCAACCAAAGAAGACACTCATGCTCGCGCGGCGAAAAACCAAAAAAATCACTGAGCGTGTCGGGTTCCTGCACATAAGAATGAAAAATCTCCAATGCACCTTTTAAGATTGGGTACTTGGCAACCATCTGGCTCTCAAACCCCAATTGCGTGCTTTCACAGGACGCAAAACTTGCCCCACCGATCAAGTGGTTGTTCGTACATTCAAGCGGAATAGTCACGCCGTACTTTAACCCGGCAGAATTGAGGTCGCAGAAAAAGTCCTGATCAACTTTCTCTGTGGGGCTGACAGTATAATCAGTCCAGAGTTGATCCTGCTTTTGACCACTTAACAGATGGTCCATACCTGGATCTTTAAAGTAATAATGATTACTGTTGTAGTGGTCGAGCCAGTCAAGGGAATGGTTGGACAGGCAAACCGGCTGACGATCATCCACACGTCCTTCAACGCGCGGCACGATGATATAGGCCCCTTTTTCGAAACCAAGATGCGCAGCAAATTTTGTCAGTTCATCCCAGCGGCTCTGCACACTAGAGCAGTTCCATAGCCCTTGAGTAAATTGTATAAGATTACTGTCCATACTCGCCAGATTGCCCATGGAATAGTTCATAATCTCCACCGTGCGTTTGGAACTACAAAGCTGAAGATTAAGTTGTACAGCTTTGCAGTCAATGAACCAATTGATAGGCTTGCTTCACTCCCAGTATCTTGCTTCTTAGAGATCGCCGCTTATGATTATTACCGTATTTTGCGTGGCTTTCAATTGGAAAGCAGGCAAGAACACTTATATTTTATTGATAGATAATGAAGGGTCATGTGTTCAATGAATAGTCCTAGGATTGGCATTGCCCTTGGTGGCGGAGGTGCACGGGGCCTCTCTCACATTCCTGTTTTACAAGCGCTCGATGACATGGGCATTACGCCGCATGCCATAACCGGCACTTCGATTGGTGCTCTGATCGGCGCCGCCTATGCCGGAGGTATGAGCGGGGATCAGCTTGAGGCCTTCACTCTTGAAACTCTTGGGGAATGGAAAAAAGTGTTGGGCAAGCTTGTGGAAGTAAGCATGCCCAAACGTTTTAAGGATTTGCTTGGTGGAAAATCTCGTTTGGGGCAGTTTGATTCAAAACGCGTGCTTGAGGTTTTCATCGGCAATGCGTTGAAGCATGACTTTTCTGAGCTGGATATCCCGTTTCAAGCCATTGCAGCTGACTACTTTAAGGCAGAGGAAGTTCGCTTTAGTGAAGGGAACTTAATCGATGCGGTTTCAGCAAGCATCGCAATTCCTTTTGTCTTCAAGCCTGTGCACTTGAACAACACCGTTCTTATCGATGGAGGTGTTGTTAATCCCCTACCATTTGATGTGTTGCCGGACGACTGTGATCTGGTAATTGCCGTTGACGTGGTGGGAACGCCCAAAAGAGATGACAAACGCCTCCTGCCAAGTGCGACCGAAAGCGTATTTGGCGCAACACAAATTCTTATGCGGACCATTTCTCAGGAAAAACTGAAGATCCGGGAACCTGACCTCTCTATTTTCCCAAACATAAAACAATATCAAGTACTTGATTTCTTAAAAGCCCGCGAGATCTTAGAGGACAGCGCCTCTTTGCGGGACATGGTGAAGGTTGAGCTTGACCAGAAGATCGAGAACTACCTAAGCTCATAGGAAGCAAAATTGAAAAAAGTGGAGTCTGGGGTGTCTATTCTGGACCCTGAGCAACAAACATTGAGTGATAACAATAGAAAACTGCCGCCTGAAGCTCCGATCGCGATAACGCTGAACGGCGAAGGTTTTGCTGTGTTTATGGCAACGCCTGAGGACCTTGAGGACTTTGCCGCTGGTTTTGCCATTAGCGAGTCAATCGTTTCAAACTTTAGCGATGTACTGGCCATCACGCTGCATGAATACGGTCACGAAGGAAAAAGCGTCAACCTGCAGATTGATGATGAGCTGTTCTTTGTAGCCCTTAAGCGCAGACGTCTTATGACTGGAACCTCCGGTTGCGGTTTATGTGGGCTGGACAGTATTCGTGCTGCCCTGCGCACGCTCACGCCGCTTTCTCCCCACCCAGCCCCAACGACACAGAGCATTGGTGCCACTTTTGAAGCGATGCAGTCCAAGCAAACGCTCAATGGCATCTACGGGGGCGGTCTGCACGCTGCTGCAATATGCTGCGAAGACAATATCTTGGAGGTGCGCGAGGATATTGGCCGCCATAACGCAATGGACAAAGCGCTAGGGGCCGGCCTGCGCAGCGGTAAGCCGTTTGATATGGTTATCACGACAAGCCGGTGCAGTTCCGATCTGGTGCAAAAGGCGGTCAGTGCGCGTGTGGGAACGCTTGCCGTCATGGCAACGCCCAGCGATTTGGCTGTAAAACTTGCCCAAGAGAATTGTTTAAATCTTTATAGTTGCAACCGTGGATACAGCTTCACACGCTACAGCTAGCCTCTGATTATTTTCGTAGGCGATTTGAAAGCCTGAGGAGGCTGGCGTGTCTGACAAAATTATTGTAAAAAAACCAATGGCTTCAGCCGGTGGTTGGGGAGCTGTTTGGAGCTGTGGTCAGGCACTTTTGCAAAGCACGTCGATTCCTTCAAGTTTCAAGACAGTTCTTAAAACCAATCAGCCTGACGGGTTTGTGTGCCCGGGGTGTGCTTGGGGTGTCCCCGAGGAGCCTAGCTCTATCGAATTTTGCGAGAACGGTGTGAAAGCGGTCGCTCGTGAAATTTGCGAAAACCGGGTCACGGAGCCATTCCTTCAAGAGTTTACGGTCTCCGAGCTACAGACATTTTCCGACTTTGACCTTGAAGATCAAGGGCGTCTAACAACACCTTTGCGCTACAACAGGATGACAGATCGCTACAGCGAAATCACTTGGGCTGAGGCCTTCAAGGAAATCGGAGCCGAGCTACGCGCTCTGAAAGAGCGGAAAGAGGCGGTGTTTTACGCCTCTGGACGCACCAGCAATGAAGCAGCCTTCCTTTATCAGCTGTTTGGCCGCCTTTACGGCACCAATAACTTCCCATCAAGCACAGATATGTGCCATGAAGCCAGCCACATTGCGCTGGAGGAAGCAATCGGTAGCAGTTTCGGCACTGTACGGCTCGAAGACTTTGCCAAGTCCGATGCGATATTTATATTTGGCCATAATCCTGGGTCTAACCATCCGCGCATGCTCAATGAACTGCGCAGCGCAAATCGGCGCGGTGCCCAAGTGGTCTCCTTCAACCCGCTTAAAGAGTGTGGGCTTGAGCGTTTTTCCGACCCGAAAAACCAATTGGAAATGATGCGGTTCGGGTCCACCCCAATTGCAAGTCACTTTTTCACCCCCAAGTCGGGCGGGGATATGGCAGCCGTGCGCGGAATGGCGAAAGCGATCCTGACGTGGGAATATGAGCGCATTCTTACTCACAGCCTCATCGACAGGGTGTTTATTGAAGAAAACTGCAACGGGTTTGAAAGCTACGAAAAGGCCATTGAACTTACGCCATGGAAAGATATTGAGGACCAATCTGGCTTAACACGCGATGAGATTGAACAAGCGGCGCTGATTTACGTGCAAGCAGACCGCCCCATCATCACATGGGGGACAGGCCTCAGCCAACACAAACACTCGGTTGCAAGCCTGCGCGAAATCATGAACTTGTTGTTGCTGTGCGGCAATATTGGCAAGCTGGGAGCTGGCGCTTGCCCAATGCTGGGACACTCTAATGCGCAAGGTATGCGCCGGATGGGTGTCAGCTCCTCACCGCAAGAGTCTTTTCTTGAGTCGTTGGAGCAGGTGTTCAACTTTGAAGTGCTTAAGGACGATGGAGCAGGCGCGGCTGCGACCGTTAAGCTGATGAATGAAAACAAGGTGCGGATCTTCCTTGGGCTTGGAGGAAACTTTACCCGTGCGGCACCAGACACAGACCTGACAGAAGAGGCAATGCGTAAATGTCGCCTCACTGTGCATATTGCAACTAAACTGAACCGAAGCCATTTAATGCCCGGGTCTTTGTCCTACATCTTACCTTGTCTGGGGCGTACAGAGGTTGATGAGCAGCGCATGGGTGAGCAGCTGGTAAGCGTGGAGGATTTGTTTTCCAAGGTCCGCGCCTCCTACGGTTTCCGTCCTCCAGCATCTGAGAGTTTGAAGTCTGAGGTCGCAATCATTTGTGGGCTTGCCCGTGCAACTTTGGGCAACAAGGACGTGAACTGGTCCACAATGGAGAGTGACTACGACCACATCAGGGAGAAAATTGAAGAGGTTCTCTCCGGTTTCACTGGGTTTAACAGCCAGCTCCGCTCTCCAAGCGGGTTTGATGCAAGTCCGCGTCATTCAGGAGGCACTTGGGCAACAGGGTCCGGCAGAGCAATGTTCTCTGGCTATCCACTCCCACTTGCAACTACACTGCAAAAGACAGCTAAGGCGAAAAAGCTGACATTCACGTTGCAAAGCATACGTTCTATTGACCAGTTCAACACGAGTGTACATAGCCAAAATGACCGTTACAGAGGGATTTTTGGTGGACGCAAGGTGGTGTTCATTAACCCGACTGATATGCGTCGCGCAGGACTTGCGGCAGGGGCGAAAGTGGATATTGCAACTATAAGCGAAGACGGCAGGAACCGACGCGCACTGGACTTCCAGATCGTGCCCTATGAGATCCCAGAGGGAAGCATTGCCTCCTATTTTCCTGAGGTCAACGTGCTGTTTCCTGTCTACTCAACTGGCGATCAATCAGGAACGCCAACTAGCAAGGCCATTCCTGTGGTTTTGACCAAATCTCGCAGGCGAACGTAACATCACATGAGCCCGCTTACGGTTTACATGCTCTCAATTTCGGCAAAGTCAATCAGCTTGTGCAGGTAGGGGAGAAGGTCCAGATTTTTGCTGGCGACCCATTCATCATTGTAAAGTGTGTCGAGATACCGCTCTCCACCGTCACAAATGAGGGTCACAATCGAACCTTCCTGTTTGTTTTGCATCATTTCTCTGGCCAATGCCAAAGAGCCATAAAGGTTCGTCCCTGTTGAACCTCCGCACTTGCGCAGGATAACGCCCTCTAACCAACGGATCGTGGCGATGCTGGCGGCGTCAGGAACATCAATCATCCGGTCAATCACATCAGGCATGAATGAGGGTTCAACTCTTGGTCTGCCAATCCCCTCAATCAGGGATGATTTGTGCCTGACAATGTTTGGGTCTCTGTTGCGATAGAACTCATGGAACACGGAGTTTTCTGGGTCAACGACACATAGTTGAGTGTTGGAATACTCCTCAATATGAAGCCTGATATAGCGCCCGATCGTGGCTGAGGTGCCACCTGTTCCAGCGCTCGTCACAACCCAGTTTGGAGCTGGAAAGCGTTCCCGGCTCATCTGCGAAAAGAGACTTTGTGCAATGTTATTGTTTCCGCGCCAATCTGTGGCCCGCTCTGCATAGGTAAACTGGTCCATATAGTGACCGCCCAGTTCCTTTGCCAAGCGTTCGGCTTCACAGTAGATCTGGCTGGGCTCCACCAGATGCACCTCGCCCCCAAGCGCCTCTATTTCTCTTATTTTTTCCGAGGCTGTTGCCTTGGGGGCAACGGCTATGAACCGGCTGCCAATAAGGCGTGCGAAATAGGCTTCTGAGATCGCGGTCGAGCCGGAGGAGGCTTCCACAATCACAGTACCTTCACTAATCCAACCATTGCAGATGCCATAGAGCAGTAAAGAACGCGCCAGCCGATGTTTAAGGCTCCCACTGGGGTGGGCGCTTTCATCCTTGAGGTAAAGATCAATACCCGCCTTTGCCAGCTTAGGAATTTCAAGCTTGATCAGGTTTGTATCGGCTGAACGCTGATAGTCCGCCTCAATGTTCTTTATGGCTTGTAAGGCCCATGCTATTTCAGCGGGGGTCCTGATGTTTTCGTGACTGTTTAACTCCAGCATTGTAACGCCTGACTTACCTTTGAAGCTCTCTACCATAAATGCGGCGCATCTCTTCCAGCCAAGCACGACCGGCGCCGCTCGGCTATTACATGGACCTAGCACAGCCGTGTAAAACAGAGAGTAAAGCAGACGCTGAAAATCAATAATTCTCGTAAATTATATTAGATACACCAGTATATTAAAGATAGCATCACGATCAATTGGGACATAAATCAGTCTACGTCGCACCATCCTTACCGGCGTCACCAATCCTGCAGATCGCACATCTTACAGAGACCTTAACAAGGCGTTGAATTTTGCTGATTTCTATAGTCTGATGGCGTCAGACCATAATACTTCTTGAAGATATTTGTGAAGGATGATGCATTCTCATAGCCAATCTCATAGGCTATTGACGAAATTGATTGATTGGATGACCTAAGCAGAACCAAAGCTTGTTTGAGGCGAAGCTCTAGCTGCACCTGTTTTGGTGAATTACCAAAACAGGCTTTAAAATTCTTTTGCAGGCTGCTCACCGAAAACCCTTGTTCTTTCGCCAACTGCGAAATTCTGGAGTGATCCGGAAGTTGAGCTTTTACTTTCTCCAACCGTTTATCGACTGCATTTCTTGCAGATACACCGGTGTTCTGACTCGTCGCCAGCTCTAGGGCCGTGTTGAGAAGGAGCGATGTTTCGTGTGCGTTGACCTTCATGGTTTCTGCTTGAGAGACAAGGAAGGTCACATACTTTTGAGCAAGGGTAGAAAGGTGCAGATGGCTGTCATTTGAAGCACGGAAAAACTGTGTGATCGCGGCCTTATCCCCCACATCAATGACTAGGAAACGGCTGCCGAAGGATGTTTCGCTGTCATGCAAGGTTTGGGGTGCGATGAGGCCAACAGAACCTACTTTCAATTCCTTGAAGTGACCGCCGATTTCTATATCCATTGCGCCGTGCAGCGGAATAACCGCCTGAGCAAAGTCATGGCGATGCCCAAGTTCCAACTTGTCATATTCACGAATAACGGCTTGAAACGACATATTGTATTTCCACGTATCAGAAGGATACAGACCTATCGGCCTGATCGCCCTAAGCGAACCTTTCGCTCAGAGATATAACGTAGTTTTGAAAATCTCAAAAAGAAAATCTATTTCCCATTTTGCCTAAGTGCATTTTCCGCAAAGTGGTTCAAGATCGACGCACTCATGCTGGCACCACCTGCCCCACTTTGGCTTTGGTATCAGACCAACTTACAAGACCTTGTTTTTAGGCAGACTTTCACATGCACACCACCAAACCAACAGGCCCAGCGCGTCCTGCAACAATGATCGGCAGCATTTCCATTTTACTATGGGGCACACTTGCGATTTTGACCAAGTTGACGGGTGATCAGTTTCCGCCGTTTCAATTGCTGGCAATGACGTTTACGATCGCCACCCTCACCTTATCTGGCAAGCTGTTGACTGGGAAAGCCGATGTAAGCTCCATCTTAAAGCTGCCATTGACCGGTTGGCTCCTTGGTGTTGGCGGTTTGTTTGGCTTCCATGCCCTTTATTTCGTTGCCCTGCAAAACGCACCTGCTGTGGAAGCTGGTTTGGTTGCCTATATCTGGCCGCTTCTCATCGTATTGTTCTCTGCTCTGTTACCCGATGAAACCCTCACCCGGTGGCATGTGAGCGGGGCGCTCATCGCACTTGGTGGCTACTGGGTTTTGCTGGGTTGGAACAACGCTGCAGGCAACTTGCAGTGGGAGTATCTGATTGGTTATCTGGCCGCCGCAGGGTGTGCGCTTATTTGGTCCAGTTACTCTGTTTTGAGCCGTCTGATTAAAAACACCTCTTCAGACGCTGTGATTGGCTATTGTGCGCTAACCGCCCTGCTTGGCTGGTCCTCACACTTTTTGTGGGAACAGACAGCCGTTCCTTCAAGTCTCACCCAAATCATCGCGGTTGTTGGTTTGGGTCTGGGCCCCGTGGGCATTGCGTTTTACACTTGGGACTTTGGGGTCAAGCATGGAAATGTACAGTTGCTGGGCGTGTTCGCCTATGGCGCCCCCCTGATCTCAACACTTCTGCTGATAATGTTTGGTGAGGGCACGCTGGAAGCCAACGTCATTATCGCAGCACTTGCCATTGCTGGCGGCTCATTGATTGCGGCAAAGAGAGCAGCAAAGGGATAGAAGTGAGACTGAAGCCTCACTTCGTTTTCATTTTTGAGAGGTACCCTGCCGCTTCCTGCTTGATCTCTTCTATTTCCTCAGATGTAAGCTGCATTGCAACCTTCTCCCTGTTTTGGACAGCATCTTTATCTCCATTTTCAGCTGCAAGAAAAAACCATAAATATGCGTTTTTATAATTTTGTTTTACGCCCCGCCCCAAAGCGAATGATATCCCGATTTGGCTTTGTGCAGAAACATTGCCTTGCGCAGCAGCAAGGCGATACCATTTTGCAGCTTGTACATGGTCTTGCGGTATACCTTCGCCAACCTCGTACAAAATTCCAAGACTGAGTTGGGCATTCGCATCACCTTGCGCAGCAGCGAGACGGTACCATTTTACAGCTTCGACCTTATCCTTAACTACGAACTCTCCGATATCGTACATTGCACCCAGATTATTCTGTGCGTCAGCATCTCCCTGGTTTGCGGCTAGACGCCACCATTGTTCAGCATTGGCTATATTTTTTTGAACACCAAGACCTAAGTAGTACATCCTCCCAAGATTATATTGTCCTCCAGCCAACCCAGCCTCAGCACTCAATTGATACTGTTTTGCAGCTTCAGTATAATCTTTTGACAACCCTTTTCCGGCTTCCAACAACGTGCCGAGGTTATTTTGCGCATAAACATTACCTTGCTCCGCGGCAAGGCCATACCATTTGGCGGCCTCTTTATAACTTTGTGGCACGCCACGCCCATCTGCATACAATTGCCCGAGATTATTCTGCGATGAGGGAAAGCCCCGATCAGCGGCAAGGCGATGCCATTTCGCTGCCTTACTATAATCTTGAGGAACACCAGACCCATTTGAATAAGCCTCCGCGAGGAGAACTTGTGACTTCAAATGGCCCTGTTCTGCGGCCATACGAAACCAGTTAACAGCTTCAACAAGATCTTTCTTCTTAGATTGCCCTTTGACGTACATGCGCCCAAGACTGAACTGAGCCCCTATGTGGCCCTGCTCAGCTCCAAGGCGATACCATTTGGCTGTTTCTGCATAGTTCTGTGGCACCTCTCGCCCACGAATGTAGGCCTTCCCGAGATTGAATTGCGCGACCGCATAGCCTTGGTCAGCAGCAAGGCGATACCATTTAACTGCTTCTTCGTAGTCCTGTGGCAAGCCCTTCCCTATGGCATACAGAACACCAAGACTATTTTGGGCGTTAGGGTAACCTGCGTCTGCAGCTAAACGCCACCACTTGGCTGCTTCTTCATAGTCTCTAGGTACATCATCGCCAGTAACGTACTTTTTCCCAAGTTCAAATTGTGAATTCGGGTTGCCATTCTGAGCTGCCTCTTTGATGACATCGAAATCTGAACCATTGGCAGCGAGCGGCAACAAGACTGATAAATAAAGGAGTGGTGCAACGAAGAAAAAAAACAGGCATTTCCTAAGCATTTGTATTTCCTAAAATAGCAATTTTTAAGAGAACGAAAAATGAAACAGAGCGTACCGTACGAATCTAAAATTTTATCACGACATAATAAATTGAATGAGCATGCAGTTAGTTTAAACGCTCCACTTACTCCCTCTTGCCCTTAAAGAATGTCTTTAGCATTGCGGCGGAGTCGGTTTCGGCGAGGCCGGAGTAGACATCGGGGGCATGGTGACAGGTTGGGGAAGAGTAGAGGTGCACGCCATGGTCTACAGCGCCGCCTTTGGCATCCCCTGCTCCATAATAAAGCCTGCGGATGCGAGCGAAGGAAATGGCGGCGGCACACATTGGGCAGGGTTCCAGCGTTACGTAGAGGTCGCAACCTTCCAACCGCTGAGAGCCGAGCTGCTTTCCGGCTTCGCGGATGGCCAGTACTTCTGCATGGGCGGTGGGGTCGTTAAGTTCAAGGGTTCGATTGCCTGCCGCAGACAAAACCTTGCCATCCTTAACCACAATGCAACCGATGGGGACTTCGCCGCGCCTCTCAGCTGCACGAGCCTCATCCAGTGCCTGGTCCATATATGTTGAGTTCAATGTGGGTGTCTTCATAAGCGCAAGCTAACGTTGATCGCTCAAGCTGTCATCATTTGTGCAAGTGATCCGAGAGTTTACGCAGACAAAAAAATAAAAAAACCTGCTGGACTGCCTTTGTCCCTTTGCCAACCAGTGTTGCTTAGGTTATGAACCGATGACGACACCAATGTATTGTGAGACATCTGACAGACTGCTGGACGGCCAAGGCGGTGACGCCTATGTGAGCCCATCCAGTGTATCTGGTCAGAGTGTAGAAAGTTAAAGGCCCCGGTTCGCCGGGCAAGAGCCAATGAAGAACAGCGGTAAAAAACCAATTAGCTCCCCCCGCAAATCCGGCGAGCAGACCAAAAAATCCTCCAGCGCAAAACAAACGCCAACTGTAACTGTTGCCGGCGAACGGATCGCCAAAGCAATGGCACGCGCGGGCTTGTGCTCCCGCCGCGAAGCAGAAAGCTGGATTGAAGCTGGCCGCGTGAGTGTGAACGGTACGGTGCTCGAAACACCAGCAGTCACCGTAACGCAAAAAGACAAAGTGCTTGTTGATGGCAAGGCATTGCCGACACGTGAGCGCACCCGCCTTTGGCTTTTCCATAAGCCGCGGGGCACTGTTACGACAAACAAGGACCCTGAAGGGCGCAAAACCGTCTTTGACATTTTGCCAACTGACATGCCGCGTGTTGTGACAATTGGACGATTGGACATTAACACTGAGGGCCTGTTGCTGCTGACCAATGACGGCGGCCTTTCCCGCGTGATTGAACTGCCTGCAACTGGCTGGCTGCGCCGCTATCGCGTGCGCGCTTTTGGCAAGGTGACCCAAGAGCAGCTGGATGCTCTTAAAGATGGTATTGCCATTGATGGTGTACTTTATGGCGCGATTGAAGCGACATTGGACACTGAAAAGGGCGATAACGTTTGGCTTACAATTGGCCTGCGTGAAGGTAAGAACCGCGAAGTCAAGCGCATTCTGGAACACCTTGATCTATCCGTGAACCGCCTTATCCGCATTTCATTCGGTCCGTTCCAGCTGGCTGACCTTGGTGATGGCGAACTGCAGGAAATTAAGGGCCGTGTGCTGCGCGATCAGCTTGGTGAGCGCATTGTTACAGATGCTGACCTTGATTTTGATGCTCCTATCATCAACCAAATGGCTTCTCGCACGAGCAAGTCTGCTGAAACTAAGAAGAAGAAAAAGTCTTCTGGTGGTGCAGGCGGAGGCTGGATCAGCGCAAAAGATGCAGCTGCAGTGCTCGCCAAACACAATAAAAAGCCTTTGCGTCATGGCAAAGACCAAAAAGAGGGCGATGGCGAGCGCTCTGAGCGCAACCCATTTGGTGATCGCAAACATGTTGGTGTGAAACCAACCTTTGGCGACCGCAAGCCATCTGGTGATCGTAATAACGATCGTGAACGCAAACCTTTTGGTGACCGTGATCGAGAGCGTAAGCCGTTTGGTGATCGTGACCGTGATCGCAAACCGTTTGGCGACCGTGATCGTGACCGCAAGGCTGGCCCTTCCCGCTTTGGCAGCAACGAACGTGGCGGCCATGCAGGCAAACCTCGCCGCGTCTTCAGTGCTGACGGCAGTGTTGATTCTTACACACCAAGCCCTGATGACTCTGACAACAGGCAGCAAAACGAGAAGCGGAAACCAGAAGAGCGCCGCTTTGGCACCCGCACGAAACGCGGTGGGTTTGATTTGGCCCATGGCGGTACGAAACGCACTGCTGAGGCAGAGGCACCACAACGTGACGGACGCCGCACTGGTGGCTTTAACCCATCAGACAATGCGGGCTACAAAGGTGACACCGGCCCAACCCCAGGCGAGCGCCGCTTCTCTAACCGCCGTTCTCGTGATGATGCACCGACTGATGAAAAACGCGGTGGATTCAATAAAGGCCCACGCGAAGGTGGACGCGATGGCGACAAGCGTGGCTTCAGCAAAGGCCCGCGTGAAGGCGGACGCGATGGCGACAAGCGTGGCTTCAGCAAAGGCCCACGTGAAGGCGGACGCGATGGCGACAAGCGCGGCTTTAGCAAAGGCCCACGTGAAGGCGGACGCGATGGCGACAAGCGTGGCTTCAGCAAAGGCCCACGTGAAGGCGGACGCGATGGCGACAAGCGCGGCTTTAGCAAAGGCCCACGTGAAGGCGGACGCGATGGCGACAAGCGCGGCTTCAGCAAAGGCCCGCGTGAAGGTGGACGCGATGGTGAAAACCGTAGCTTCAGCAAAGGTCCACGTTCTAACAAGGGCTTTGGCGGTGATAAAGCACGCGGAGACCGCGCCGGCGGCGAACGTTCCTTTACTCCTCGCGGTCATAAAGGCGGCAGAAAATCGTGAGAATTGTTGCTGGCCGATTTCGTGGAACTGCGCTCGCTACACCTAAGACACAAGATACGCGCCCAACCAGTGACCGGTTGAGGGAGACGATCTTTAACGTGCTGGCGCATGCCTACGACAACCCAGTACAGGATGCACGAGTTCTGGATCTGTTTGCAGGTACCGGTGCCCTTGGTCTTGAAGCAATGAGCCGTGGTGGCAAATACTGTGTCTTTGTTGAGGACGCAGTAGAGCCGCGTGGGCTCATCCGCCGAAATGTCGAGACTACTGGTCTGATGGGCGCCACAAAGATTTTGCGCCGTGATGCAACGTCTCTAGGTGAAGCCGGCACGATTGCGCCGTTCAGCCTTGTGTTCCTTGATCCCCCCTACCGCAAGGAGCTGGGTGAAAAGGCATTGGCGAGTGCTGTTGCTGGCGGCTGGCTCAATACAGGTGCGCTTTGCGTCTGGGAAGAAGATGCTAGCGTCACTCCTGTGATCCCTGAGGGATTTGAGGGCCTCGATGTTCGCCATGCTGGCGACAGCCAGATCCTCATTCTCAGGTATACCGGTATATAGAACAGAGCCGACACATATATAAAGACATTGAGTAAGCCCTCCGGATTAGATTCGGGAGGGCTTTCTTTTTATGGGCAGTCCGACAACACCGCGCTCTCGCACTCCCTTCAAACGGCAGGCCCACTTTGGATCGCGCTGTGTGAGCTGACATCAGAGCGAGAGAGCCTGCACTCCAACGCTCGACGCCCTCGTGGGTGAGCTGAAACCCAAGGCAATGATTGTTTCTGGTTCACACATAACGAAGCAACGCGTCTGCTTTCTAAAGAGCGCAAATTCCCCAAACCCGCTCAAAACCATAATACATGTAAATACTACCACTTTACTTATCAGTGGTATTCGTATGCTAAGAGACGCCCATTCCTAATGGGCCATTGATTCGACGAGCGCAGACTGCATATAGAAACACGCAGAGATCTACTAAATGATTTTTTAACAAACAATAACAACGACTTAATTCCAACGAACCGTCCCTGATTATCTACTTGTTATTTTTACGGATTTTATTCTAAAAGCGTTGCAGGAATGAAACAGCGGCATCGATTACTTTGATAACTCTAGGTTATTTTGAGAGTAATTATTGCATAAAAGGCATTCTACTGGCATCAATTGCAGCAGGGAATTCGCGTAACAACAATAATATTAGTTTTGCTTAGGCAGCATTGGGCCGCCTTAAGTAGTTTTGTCAATTAACCTTGTTTGAGGAGTGGGTTTCAACCCGATTTAGGAGTCGAATTATGCGCCATTTTACAACTAGCGCGGTAGCAGCGCTTATGATGAGTGCCACTCCGGTCCTTGCAGCCGATCTTCCCGTTGCACCGGAGCCAGTAGAATATGTCCAGATCTGTGACGCTTACGGTACTGGATATTTCTATATTCCAGGCACTGATACTTGTTTAAGAATTCGCGGTCGTGTTCGTGCTGAATACCGTTTCAACAACTTTGGGGCGGCCCCAAGCGACTGGTCTGAGCGTTTCAGAAATTCAACATCCACACGTGCACGTGGCTACATCCGGATGGACGCCCGGACTCAAACAGAATATGGCTTGTTGCGTGCTTATATTGATCTATTCGGTACTGTCGACACGCCTGGCTTCATCCAGGACGACAGCTCCGATCCCTTCGTGAACCGACCAGTAGGTTCCTTTGGTGTTGATCAAGACAACACAGTGATGACGCTTGACTATGCATTCATCCAGTTTGGCGGAATGACTGTTGGCCGCGCCCAATCCTTCTATGACTTCTGGACTGGTTATGCATACGGTGCGATCACCACTGTTGCATATTCTGATCAGAACTTATGGCTTGCTGGTTATACCTTTGACCTTGGCAATGGTTTGTCCACCAGCTGGTCTGTGGAAGACAGAACTGCTCGGCAGCAAGATCTCTTTACTGGTCAGTACCTAAACCAGATAGACTATAGTTCGAGTACTTTCTTCGATACTAATATTTACAATCAAGGCTATGGCGGTATGCGCTTCCCAGATCTGGTCGCCAATATCCGACTAGATCAAGGTTGGGGTTCTGCTCAGATCATGGGTGCCCTCTCAGAGATTCGCTATCTTGAATCTTATCCATCTGGAAAACTCGGATGGGCCATCGGTGGTGGTATCGAGTTTAACCTGCCATGGTTCACAAATTACGTTTCAGGCTTCCAGGCTGTTGTCCAAGCGACATACGCCCAAGGTGCTATGGGCTATGTGAACAGCGATTGGCAGAATGTTAATTGGGACGCAACAGCTCAAACAGATGGCGAAGATGGCATCACAACGGGTTGGTCCGTCGCATGGGGCTTCCAAGCTGACTTCACTCCTGAGTGGAATGCTGCACTCCAGGCTTCCTTTGCTAACGCTCGCCCATACCACCTTTGGAACCAAAACCAGTGGGATGTTGTAGGTAAGATCGGCTGGACTCCAGTGAATGGCTTCGAGATCGGTACCGAAGTCGCATACCGCAACGTAGGCTTGGGTGATCTGTTCCCAGATTACGAACTCAATGATGGAAACCCAACACGCCCACTTGGCCAGCAGGATATCATTTCTGTCCTAATCCGTGTTCAAAGGGACTTCTGAGGCCACATGTCAGAACCCGTCGATTACTGGTGTAATCGAAAACACGAACTGGATGAGGCGGACCATTGGTCCGCCTCATCTGGTTTTGGCTCGCTCAAAACCGCTAATGACGCCCAAAAAGACGCTCTATATCGGAGAGCTTCAGTTCTATCCACGTTGGGCGGCCATGATTGCATTGCCCAGATTTCGGCGTAGCCTCCATATCACGCAGTAAGTTGTCCATTTCCTCAGGTCGCATTCTCCGACCCGCCCTGATTGAACCATGACAGGCCATCGTTGCAGCCACGAGGTCGAGTTTTTCACGAATGCGCGTGGAACTATCAAACTCTGCAAAATCATCGGCAAGATCAGATATCAGCGCTTTAATGTTCAAGCGCTTCAAGATGGAGGGCGTTTCCCTCACTGCAATTGCTCCAGGGCCAAAGCGTTCCAGGACCAGACCAACCTCTTCAAGCTCGGCCGCGCGCTCTTCAAGACGCCCGACATCCTCTTCTGGCAGGTCTACCACTTCAGGAATCAAGAGTATTTGCCGCGGCACATCGCTTTTTGCCAGATCTTCTTTCAGCTTCTCATAGACCAGCCGCTCATGGGCTGCGTGTTGATCAACGATCACCAATCCATCTTTGGTCTGGGATACAATATATGTTTCATGCAGCTGCGCCCGCGCTGCACCAAGTGGAAAATGTTCCCGGTCAGATGTGGGTTCGTGTCCGTGCGCTCTTGCATCTGCCGATGGTGCATCAACAAATTGGTAGGCTTGCTGTCCATCTTGCCCGCTCTTAAAAGCTGCCCCTTTTGGAAGGCCAGGCGCATGGTAGGGGCTGGCAGCTTCCATGAGGCCAAGCTGTGTCTCAGTCTCACCAGGTTCAGGGATATCGGCAGCATTCCATATCTGGCCCTGCACAATTGGTCGATTTGAGGAGTTTTGCCAAGAATAGTTCTGAGTGCTCGTTGTATGGCCCTGCGCACCATGTGCCGCTGCACCGCTATGCACATTAAACCCAGCGTTTTGGCCCATAGGGCGGATTGCGTTGATTGCAGAGTTCGTATTTGCGGTGGAAGCCCGAAAGCCGGACTGAACGAAGGCACTTTTTAGTGCACCGATCAGCAAGCCTCTTACAAGTTGCCCATCTCTGAACCGGACATCAGCCTTAGCTGGATGCACGTTCACGTCTACCTGGTGTGGGTCCAAATCAATATACAAAACAACGATCGGATGGCGATCTCTGGAGAGCACATCGGAATATGCAGCCTTTAAAGAGCCCAGCAGCAGTTTGTCGCGTACAGGTCGTCCGTTTACGAAGAAAAATTGGTGCTGCGAATTTGCCCGGTGAAATGTAGGCAGGCCAGCGTATCCATACAGATGAACGCCCTCGCGCAATGCTTCAATTTCCATTGCATTCTTAGTGAACTCAGATCCCAGAATCTGACCAATACGCGCTAGGTCCGCATCATCACCCGTACATGCTGGGAACTCTAAAGACCGTCGATCTGAACCTGAGAGAGTAAACCTGATGGTTGGATTTGCTAGTGAGATCCGTTTGATAATCTCTGTGATTGCAGTGGCTTCGGCGCGGTCGGACTTAAGAAACTTCAATCTCGCGGGTACGGAGAAGAAGATGTCTTTAACTTCTACACGCGTGCCTTTGTTGAGTGCAGCAGGTTCAATATCGCTGTTTTGGCCACCTTCGACTTCAATTTTCCAGGCATGAGGCTCACTGGCATGGCGTGTAGTGATTTCTAATTTGGAGATCGCACCGATGGATGGCAGCGCTTCGCCGCGGAACCCCATTGTGCGAATGTCCATCAAGTCATCTTCAGGCAGCTTTGAGGTGCAGTGACGACGGACGGCCAGCTGAAGGTCTCTTTCAGTCATACCCGCGCCATCATCGGTGATACGCAGCAGGCTTTTTCCGCCGGATGCTGTGACAATGTCGATACGTGTTGCGCCGGCGTCGACTGCATTCTCAACCAGCTCTTTAACAACACTTGCTGGCCGCTCAATAACCTCACCAGCGGCGATTCTGTTGATTGTCGTATCGCTGAGTTGTTTTACCGCCATAATCGCTCCGTTTAACTTGGTCTGCATCTAATGGCGCATCCAAATAGCCTGCGTGAACACTCGGCGTGTTCATTTTTGATGCTGAGTGAGCGATGATTACACTGACTTGTCACTTCAATCTGCTCAGAGTATGAGGATTTGGCTCAACTCAGCTCATTTTTCAAGAGTGTATCTAAATTTACTCCAAGAGAACAACTTATGAAGCAACACGATCCGATATCAGGCCTCCACCAAATTGCAGAGGAGTTTACCGGTATTTTATGCGATGTTTGGGGTGTATTACACAATGGAGTCAGTGCCTTTCCAGAGGCAATCACAGCTCTGGAGACCTATCGGAAGCACTATGGCCGACCTGTTGTATTGATCACAAATGCACCGCGCCCTGCGCATGAAATTGCAGCACATCTTCAAAGAATGGGTGTACCTGAGAGTTGCTATGATAGCATCGTTTCATCAGGTGATGTTGTGCAGGCTGACCTTAGAGAACTTGAAGGCGCAAGAGTTTATCATATCGGGCCGCAAAAGAATCATGGCCTGTTTCATGGAGTTAACTTTGAATTTGTCGGCCCAGAAGCTGCCGATGTTATCGTGTGTTCTGGTTTGAATGACAGAGAAACAGAAGAGCCAGAAGATTATCGCGACCATTTTGAAGAGCTTTTGAAATTAGACCTCACACTGATCTGCGCCAACCCAGATATTGTGGCGGAACAGGGGGACAAACTGGTCTGGTGTGGCGGTGCACTTGCCAAGCTCTATGAAGAAATGGGTGGGCACGTTGTAATCACGGGCAAACCCTTCCATCCAATTTATGATTTGGCCCGTTCCAAACTCAATGCTCATGCAGGCAAGATGCTTGATAGGAGCGAGATACTTGCAATTGGAGACGGTATTCCGACAGACATCAAAGGGGCATATACACAAGGCATCAGCGCCCTGTTCCTTACAGATGGCATCCATGCAGCAGAACTTGCAGACAATTTCGACGCCGTTCGCCCAACACTTCAGGCAGAAGGCTTAGAGACCCATAGCTTCATGGGGCGCTTGAACTGGTAGCGTAGAAACGGAACGCCCCACGTAAGAGTGAGGAGTTTAGTTTAGAGCACACGAAATACCGCATAGGTTACCCTGTGTGCTCTACTATTTTGCTTATGAATGCGGGAAATCGGTTCACTGATCACGCGAACAGTTTGTCAATTTCGTCCTGCTTCACATCGTTCAAAAGTGCGTCGATCTCATCCTGCGACACGCCCTCACCTGCATGTTGAGGGCCGTGAAGGATCAGCTCACGTTTACGACGCTCGTCCTCTGTCTCTTCAGCATTTTGATCTGCATGAGCTTCTTGCTTGAGGCGTAAACGTTCAACGAAGTTTGAGACACGCTCATCGATCGTATTCAAGGTGCCCACAACCTTTGAAATCCGCTGGCCGGTGATATCTTGAAACGCACAGGCCTGAAAGATCTCCATAACCTGATCATTGACCGTGTTCTGGTAGGCTTGTGTATCATCAGGATCAGCGGCCATAATTGCTTCGGCAGCGGCCATGATTGTGTGGGTCGCCTCCTCTGTAGAAGAAACAATGGCGTCGAGCTCTCGCCCTGCTTCGGGGATATGATTATCTCTCATATCTGCGACCCGAAGCTTGCTGATCTCAGCCTTCATGCGCGCAATTTCTGCGCCAATCTCCGCCAACTCCATAGTCACTTCAGGTTCGACATGTTCAATGATCTCCCCCATTGAACCTGTCATCACCTCTGCGAGTCCCATAACATGGGTTAGAGTGACTTCGCTCGACTTCTCACGGCTTTCTTCCAGAAAATCGATGAGTTGCTGAATATCAATCTTGGTCAAAACAACACTCTTCCCTTTTCTTGAGTGCGGAACGCCTCTTCCTGCAGACAACACAGCCTTACAGGTCAGAGCTCTATCTGGCCTTATTATCGGTCAGTTGGGTGCGCAAAAGGGTTGGGGCGTGCTCGTTATAGCGTCCTCACCCCGGCCCGAAGCATTTTCAATTGTGCGCAAAGCAAACTAGTCAGCAAAAACTGCTTCTATTTTGCCTTTAAGCGTTTGCGCGTTAAACGGTTTAACGATGTAGTTGTTAACCCCTGCCTTCTTGGCAGCGATCACGTTTTCCGTTTTAGATTCAGCCGTCACCATAATAAATGGCGTTTTACACAAAGCTGCATCTTGCCTAACCTGTTTGAGCAGCTCGTAGCCAGTCATAGGTTCCATGTTCCAATCCGAGATCACCAGGCCATAACGGCGCTGCTTCATTTTCTCGTAGGCCTCAGTGCCATCAGCCGCATCATCGATGTCCGTAAAGCCAAGTTGCTTCAACAAGTTCCGAATGATTCGAATCATGGTCTTATAATCATCGACAACCAAAATTGGCATCTGAAGATCAAGGGCCATGTACAACTCCATATTCTCAAGAGGCTGCCGCTGCCTCTCTGCTATACTCACGGCGACCACGACAATTTACGGTCTCACCGGTCGCAGGTGTCCTTCCAAAAGAGAGGGAGACCCGCCAATTCATCTTCGCGAAAGTAACCACGCTACGTTATAGTTAGGTTAATTTCTCCAATACGATTTCAATAATGCTAAAAGCCTAATTGTTTTTTGTGGGCCTACTTTCTAGGTTTTCTGCGCGTTTTACTGGCAATCATGCCTGTGGTTAATCCGAGGAAATATTATGCTCAGCCTGCGTCCACTTGCCTATGAAGACCTCACCGTCGGCATGACTGAAGTTTTTGTTAAGCATGTCAGCTCCCAGGACATCGTCGGATTCGCGGAAGTTTCCGGTGACCGGAATCCGATTCATCTGTCAGAACATTTTGCGGCTAAAACACCATTTAAGAGTCGCATTGCGCACGGTCTGTACACCGCGAGCCTTATCTCAGCCGTACTTGGAACGCGTTTACCGGGCCCAGGTGCAATTTATTTATCTCAATCTTTAAATTTCCGGGCACCTGTGTATATCGGCGATGATATTGAGGTACGGGTGAGCGTTGCTGAATTGTTTGAGAAAGGGCGCCGCGCGCGTCTGGACTGCAAGTGTTTGGTGGGCGAGAAAGTGGTTCTGGAAGGTGAGGCCATGGTGAAAGTGCCTTCCCAGTCAGAAATGGATATCCCCCTTTAATTGGATAAATCCTGCGAAAAGTTGCGTTTCTTGTGTTCGTCCTGTCAAAGATTATCTGAAAAGCTTGACGGGGCGAGCTTCTCACGGCACCGTCTCGCAAAATTCTAGTCATAGAGTGGGAAGTAAATACATGGGTGAGCCGATTAAACAGGCGCATTCTTTTCAGCATGTTACCGATCTTGCGCAGTTTCCAAAAGAACTGCGCGGCGGCGTTGTTGCAATCGGGAATTTTGACGGTGTCCACCGTGGGCATCGGGCTGTACTTGATTTAGCGCGTGATGAGGCTGAAAAGCGCGGGGTTGCTGCTCTTGCGATGACCTTTGAGCCACATCCACGCAGTTTTTTCATGCCAGACACACCTGTATTCCGCCTTACACCTAGCCATATCAAGGCTGAAATCCTTGAGGCCGAACATCTGGACGGCGTCATTGAGCTTCCTTTCACCAAGGAATTTGCAAGTATGGCAGCGCAGGATTTCGTCGAAGACATCCTGGTCGGCAAACTTGGAATATCTCAAAGCATCACCGGATACGATTTTCACTTTGGCAAAGGGCGCCAAGGCACCCCCCAATTTCTGCGGGAAGCTGGTGAGAAATACGGTTTTGCCGTCACCATTGTTAGCGCTGAAGGAGATGAAGGCGGAGACATCATTTCCTCCAGCCGCATTCGTAGCGCTCTTGCACAAGGTGACTTGGCGCTTGCAAATGCTTTGCTTGGCTATCGTTACTTTGTCGAAGCTGTTGTGCAGCATGGTGAGAAGCGGGGCCGCGAACTGGGTTACCCGACTGCAAATCTTAAGCTTGCAGACAATTGTGAGTTAAAAGAGGGTGTTTACGCCGTGCAGATCAAAGTGGACGGCGTCAAGCATGACGGTGTGGCCAGTTTTGGTCGCCGTCCCACGTTTGATGACGGGGCACCGCTGCTGGAAGTTCACATCTTTGACTTTGACGGAAACCTCTATGAGAAGTCTGTCGCAGTTTGCTTCATCGGGTTTATTCGCAGCGAGCTTAAATTTGACGGTATTGACGCCTTAATTACCCAGATGGATCAAGATAGTGCAGAAGCGCGTGCGATGATTGCTTCAATGCGCCCACTTTCACCTCTTGACCAAATGCTGAACACCAACGAATAGACATTGATGAAAGAAACTTCATGGCATCCGTGACCACAGCGGCCCGCGCTGATAATGTGCTGCATGGCGTGTTGCTGATGATGTTTGGCCTTCTCATTCTTTCGAGTATAGATGGTGCCGTAAAGTTTCTTTCCGAGTTTTTCTCTCCTTTAACCGTGTCTTTTTTCCGCTTTGCGGTTCAGCTTCTCATCGTTATGGCAATTGCACTGTTTCATAAGCGCAGTTGGCGAAGCCTTTTGCAAGAAACAACGCTACTGTTGTTCTGCCGCGGCCTTTTGCTGGCGCTGGGGTCGGTCTTTAGTGTCTTTGGCCTGAAGTATCTTTCCCTAACCGATGCAGCTGCAATTTTCTTTTTTCATCCAGTCATTCTGGTGGTGCTTTCAGGCGTGTTCCTTAAGGAAAAAGTTGGACGCCTGCGTTGGCTCGCTGTCTTGGTTGGCTTTGTTGGCGTGCTTGTGATCATGCAACCGGGAACAGAGGTTTTTCAGCCAGCAAGCCTGCTCTTGTTGGCTGCAGCTTTCACCTTTGCCTGTTTTCTGATGTTGACCCGCAAGATTTCCGGTGAAACGTCTCAGCTGACAATCCAGTTTGCAACCGGTTTTGCAGGCGCACTGCTAATCCTTCCAATCATCGTTTATGCCTGGCTGACTGGGTTTGGCGGTGACCTCATCGTCGCAGGCCAGAAGGCAAGCTTCACACTGCCCACGGTGCTTCTTTGCTGTCTTGGTTGTGCAGGTCTTATTGCGCACGTTCTTTTGGTCAAGGCCCTAGAAAAAGCACCGGCATCCGTTCTGGCACCAATCAACTACGTAGAAATTATATATTCGACAACAATAGGTTACTTAATATTCAATGAGATCCCAAACGATTTTGTCTGGTATGGAGTTGGCCTGCTGGTCTGCAGTGGCCTGATCCTTGCGCACACAGAGCGAAGGCCTGCGGCCTCATAATGTCGAGAGCTGCAACACTCACTCTTTAGATAACCGCATTAAATAACAATCAGCCGATACTTTCTTTTGGACGCAAAAGAAATCATGGTGCGTCAAAATAGTGCCTTCCTCTCAGCGCTGCCTCTGATATGTCAGCGTCTTCCACCTTTCGTGAGAGCATCATGACAACAATAACAACTGGCGCACCTGCTAATCACACCTCCAATGCTGAGCTCCACGGCATCCTGCTTATGGTTGCTGGAATGTCTCTTGCTCCCTTGATGGATGGCATTGCAAAGTACCTGAGTGAGTTTATTTCCCCTGTTGAGGTCTCACTTGGGCGTTTTGCGTGTCAGGCGTTGATTGTGCTTGTTATTGCGTTCTTCATGCGCCGCTCTTTTGGCTCACTGCTAAAAGAAATGGACCGTATCCAGTTTATACGCGGTGCGTGTCTGGCCATCTGCTCCATTTTCTTCTTCACCTCGCTAAAATATATGCCGCTGGCGGATGCGATCGCGATTTTCTTTGTTCAGCCGATGATTCTGACCGTGCTTTCCGCTGTTGTGTTGAAAGAAAAAGTGGGCGTACGCAGATGGGCCGCTGTGGTTGTCGGAATGGTCGGTGCCTTGATTATTATCCGGCCAGGTTCGAGCGCTTTGGGGCTTCCCTCTTTGCTACCCCTTGCAGCAGCAACATGTTTTGCGATTTATCTTGTTTTAACCCGCAAATTGTCAGGAAAAGCGTCCTTGCTCGGCATTCAGTTCGCAACCGGTGTTGCCGGTGTTTTAACGCTCATCCCGTTGGTGGTGATTTCCAGTTTACTGGGAATTGAGGCAGCTGCATGGACGACGCCAGAGCTGTCCCATCTGCCGCTTTTCCTGCTTATGGGCATTATCTCGTTTACCTCACACGGCTTCATCGTTTTGGCGTTTGACAGGTTGCCTGCATCCGTTCTTGCTCCGCTTGGCTATACCGAGATTATTAGTGCGACCATTGTTGGCTACGTCTTGTTTGGCGATATTCCTGACAAGTTTGTTTGGCTGGGTGTGGCATTGATTGCAGGTGGCGGGCTTTATATCGCCCATCGCGAGCGGACAGCAGCAAAACGCCAGGCTGAAAGTGAAGAGCTTGTAGACAGCTCCCCGACACGTCACTGTTAGCGCTTTGATTGGCTATCAAGGTACTGGAAAATTACTCGGTGTCTTGAGAATATTGAGCTTTGTTGTTAGAGCCTCTTTATTCCTTGCATGAGCGCTGTTAAAAGCTCTCATTATGTTAGCCAAGTTTGAAGATGACAGGACTTCTCCTTTGACCTCTTTCAAGGTGTGCCAATTTCGAATTATTGGCCCGGCCTTCAGATGAGACGCCGATAGGCGCCCTGAAGTACCGGGAGACCTCCAACCGCCGCACTGGTGGCGGGACTTTCAAGCTTGCGCATTTTCATGTGCTTCACCAAATGCCTATGGGCAACCAAATGCCCACATAAGCGGACTGCCAAATGACCGATACTACGAGCCGCGATTATTCGGAAACGCTCAACCTGCCAAAAACCGACTTCCCTATGCGAGCCGGTCTTCCAAAGAACGAACCTAAGATCCTTGAAAAGTGGAAGCATAAGGATCTTTATAAAGCCATGCGTGAACAATCCGCAGGCCGACCAAAGTTCATTCTTCATGATGGCCCTCCATATGCGAACGGCAATATCCACATCGGCCACTCGCTGAACAAAACCTTGAAGGACATCATCAACCGCTCCATGCAGATGCAGGGCTTTGATGCAAACTATGTTCCGGGCTGGGATTGTCATGGGTTGCCGATCGAGTGGAAGATCGAAGAGCAGTACCGCAAAAAAGGCAAGAACAAAGACGCTGTGCCGATCAATGAATTTCGCCGGGAATGTCGTGATTTCGCGGACAAGTGGATCGACGTTCAGCGCGAAGAGTTCAAGCGTTTGGGCATTGAAGCTGACTGGGCGAACCCTTACCTGACCATGAACTACGACAGTGAAGCTGTGATCGCGAAAGAGCTGATGAAGTTCGCGACATCCGGCCAGCTGTACCGTGGCTCCAAGCCTGTGATGTGGTCCATTGTTGAAAAGACCGCCCTTGCTGAAGCGGAAGTGGAGTATGAAGACCATACCTCTCACACCATCTGGGTAACTTTCCCGGTCGTTTCCGGTGATGAGGCCTTGCTTGGCAAGAAGGTGGTCATCTGGACAACCACTCCATGGACCATTCCAGCAAACCGCGCGATCTCGTTCTCAAACGACATCAGCTACGGCCTTTATAAGGTGACCGAGGCTGCTGAAGACAACTGGGCGAAGGTTGGTGAAGAGTTCATCATCGCCGATAACCTCGCTGGTTCTGTGTTTGAAGCGTCCCGCGTTGATGCCTATGAGCGCCTCAGCGATGCTGATGTCAGCAAGATCGAGTACTGTGCTCACCCGTTACGCGGTGCTGAAGGTGCTGGTGACTACTTTGATTTCAACGTGCCTATGCTGGCTGGTGATCATGTGACGGATGATGCCGGTACGGGCTTTGTGCATACCGCGCCAGGTCATGGTCAGGAAGATTTCCAGATGTTCCTGGACAACCGGGAAGCATTTGCGAAAGCTGGAACTGAGCAGGTTCCAATGACCGTTCAGCCGGATGGGTCTTACTACCCGCATGTGCCGCTGTTTGAAGGCAAGTACATCCTTGACCGGAAAGGCAAAGAAGGCTCCACCAACAAAGCTGTTATCGAAAAGCTGACTGAAATTGGCGCGCTGATGGCTCGTGGGCGTGTCAAGCACTCCTACCCGCATTCCTGGCGTTCTAAAGCTCCTTTGATCTTCCGTAACACGCCGCAATGGTTTGTTTACATGGACAAAGAGCTTTCAGAGGAAGCCAAGGGCGATACTTTGCGTGCCCGTGCCCTGAAAGCGATTTCAGAAACCCGCTTTGTGCCTGCAACAGGTCAAAACCGCCTCAACGCGATGATTGAAGCGCGTCCTGACTGGGTTCTCTCCCGCCAGCGGGCATGGGGTGTACCAATCACCGTGTTTGTCAACAAAGAAACCGGTGAGGTACTTAGGGACGATGCTGTTAACGCTCGCATCTTTGACGCCTTCCAGAACGAAGGTGCAGATGCATGGTTTGAGGACGGCGCGACACAGCGTTTCCTTGGCGATGCTTATGATGCTGAGAACTTCGAAAAAGTCACCGATATCCTTGATGTTTGGTTCGATTCCGGGTCAACACACGCATTTTGCATGGAACGGCGCGCAGACCTGAACCCGAACCGTAAAGGCTTGGGCGGGGATGATTATGTTCTTTACCTTGAAGGAACAGATCAACACCGTGGCTGGTTCCACTCCTCCCTTCTGGAGAGCTGTGGTACGCGTGGCCACGCGCCTTACGATGCCGTCCTGACCCATGGCTTCACCATGGATGAGCATGGCCGTAAGATGTCCAAGTCTTTGGGCAATACAGTTGCCCCTCAGGATGTGATCAAACAGTACGGCGCCGATATCCTGCGTTTGTGGGTTGGTTCTGTCGACTATTCTGAAGATCAGCGCATTGGTCCTGAAATCATCAAGACCAACGTGGATGCCTACCGCAAGATGCGCAATACCCTGCGCTTTATGCTCGGTTCGCTCTCTCACTATAAGGGCGAGGAAGTTGCCCTTGCTGATATGAGCGAGCTGGAGCTGCTGATGCTGCACCGCATCGCTGAGCTGGATATTCTGGTTCGTGAATCCTATCAAGCATTCGACAGCAAGCGTGTTTTCTCAGCATTGTTTAACTTCATGACTGTTGAACTGTCTGCGTTCTACTTCGATGTTCGTAAGGATGCACTTTACTGTGACGCACCATCTTCGAAAAAACGGAAGGCGTCTTTGTATGTGATCGAACAATTGTTCCGTCACCTGACCATGTGGTTGTCTCCTATTCTTCCGTTCACCATGGAAGAAAGCTGGAGTTATCGTTATGGCGATGCAGCAACGTCTGTTCATCTTCAGCAGTTCCCAGAGGTTTCCTCTGCATGGCGCAATGATGAGCTCTCCGCGAAGTGGGAGAAGATCCGCATTGTCCGCCGTGTGATCACAGGTGCTCTTGAAGTTGAGCGCCGTGAAAAACGTATCGGCTCCTCGCTTGAGGCGCACCCTACCGTTCACGTGACGAATGCAGAGTTGATGACTGCGTTGAACGGCTTGGATATGGCGGAAATCTCGATCACCTCTCAGATCAACCTATCTGCTGATGCTGCACCTAGCGGTACCTTCACTTTGGATGATGTGGAAGGTGTGAGCGTCGTTCCGGGGCTAGCAGAGGGTAACAAATGTGCGCGTTCCTGGAAGATCCTTCCAGAAGTTGGAACCGACACTGAGTTTCCTGAACTGACATTGCGTGATGCAGACGCAATGCGCGAGCTGGAAAGCTCTGCCGTTTAAGCTGAAAGATGCGACGAGGGAATTTACTTTGAAGAAACTGAAGTTTTGGGGAAGTTATAGCTCCCTCGTCCTGTTCCTTGCCAGTGCTGGTCTTATTGTAGACCAGCTCGCCAAGTTCTGGGCTGTCGGTCATTTTTCCGGTACCGGAGCCTCGCCAATTTCTGTTGGACCGTTTTTGGACCTGGTTCTGGTTTGGAATAAAGGCGTGTCCTACGGTCTGTTTCAGCAGACAACAGAGATTGGCCGCTGGGGGCTTGCAGCGTTTACCGTTGTGGCTTCAATTTTCATCTGGTTATGGAGTACCCGTGTTACAAAGCGCAGTGAAGCGCTGTGTCTCGGGTTGATTTTATCTGGTGCATTGAGCAACGGGTTTGATCGTCTTTATTACGGTCAGGTTGTTGATTACGTTTATTTCCATGTCGGGGAATTTTCTTGGTACGTCTTCAATCTAGCCGATGCTTGGATTGTGCTTGGAGCAGCAGGTTTGTTGCTCGAAAGCTTATTTATTGGCAGAAATAAGGATAGCCGGCCCTAAAGTTGCCCTATTCCAAATTATATGTGGGGAAGATCGGGTGTTTCTGGGCATAACTACACATTTAAGGCCTTCATGGTTCCGTGATTCCTGTTTTATGGTGGCCTCACTGGAATATGAGGACTACAGATTTCGCAGGCTGAGATATTGCCCGTGATACCTGTCAGACATTGTTTTGTGGGTGATCGGGAAACAAGGGTAATGAAATTGCAAAGCCGTAGCAAAAAATTCGTTGTTCGCGCCACTTTCGTTTGCGCGCTTTCTTTGGCTGTGTCTGCATGCATGACAGGCGACTCAGAATTCAGCGAGGACACTGAAAGCACTGATGCCGGTTTGGTCGCAGGTGTTTTGAGCGTGGTTGGTCTTGAGTCACAACGTAATGCTGACATCCAATACAAAGAGCGCGCGCCACTTGTTATGCCAACGCAAGCCAATGCTCTGCCACAGCCTGATAGCCGCGAGCTTTCAGAGGTTGCAAGCAACTGGCCAGTGGATCGATCCAAGGAAGAGCTCGAAGAGATCCGCGCCTTTTACAAGGTAGAACCAGGTCAGCCGCTGAGTATTGAACAGCTGCGTGGTCACCCTTCCGTGCAAAAGGCCTCTGCGCGTCCGCGTGATTTTGAAGCTGAAAAACGTCAGCGCCAGCTGCTTGATGGTGACAAGCTCACTCCAGCAGAGCTGGCAGCGATGGGCAAGAAGTATCAGGAAGCGAGAAAGCAGCTTGGCGGCAAGGATATGGAAACCCAAATCTGTGCGCCTGGCGACGAAGCTTGTGTCCCGACACGCAAATACCTGACTGAGCCTCCAGTCGCTTACTCCACTCCAGTGGCAGGCGTTGCGTTTGCGACACCAGACGTGGATGAGAGCGAGTTGGTTCGCCAAAAACGTGAAGCCGCGGCCATTGAAGATGGCGCTCGGATCGATATGGGCGACCAGTAGATCTCTGCTGCAATAAAGTGATATAACTTTATTGAATGCCTTAGCAAATTATGAAGCAAGCGCGACATCGTTCGCGCTTTTTTCATTATAATCGCAATAGATTACGAATATTTCACGAGGAGATTAACCACAATCACGCTATAGATATGGGGCTGTGTCCTGCTCATTTTAAAGGGAGCCCCCTACGTGACTGGTCGATCTCTCACGCTTAAAGCTCTGGCTTTGAGCCTCGTTGTATTTGCGAGCCCTACCTTATCGTTGGCTGCCAGTACAACAGGGAAAGCTTCGATTGAAGACTTTTCAAAAATCCGTATTGGCGGAACCGACGTTTCTCAAAGCACCCTTGCCAATGGCCTTCAGGTGGTTGTCATCCCTGATCGGCGTGCCCCTATTGTCACGCATATGATTTGGTACAAGGTTGGCGCTGCGGATGAAGCTCCCGGTAAATCGGGTCTTGCTCATTTTCTGGAACATTTGATGTTTAAGGGAACCAAGAATACGCCGGAAGGTGAATTCTCCCAAAAGGTTGCCCAGGTGGGCGGACAGGAAAATGCGTTCACCTCGCAAGACTACACGGCTTACTATCAGCAAGTGGCCAAAGAGCACCTTGAAATGGTGATGGGCTATGAAGCTGATCGCATGTCCAACCTCATCCTTACGGAAGAACAGATCATTCCTGAGCGAGACGTGGTGCTGGAAGAACGCTCGCAGCGTGTTGACCGCAGCCCAGCGGCCCGATTGTCAGAGACCTTTGATCAGGTTCTGTTTCCAAACAGCCCCTATGGTATTCCGGTCATTGGCTGGAAGGACGAAATTCAATCCCTTAATAAAGACGATGCAATCGCCTTTTACGATAAGTATTATACACCAAACAATGCGGTCTTGATCGTTGCTGGCGATGTGTCGGCTGATGAGGTTCTCAAACTTGCCAACAAAACCTATGGCAAAGTTGAACAGCGCGCTGAGCCTGGTGCACGTCTTCGCCCTCATGTTCAAATCGTACCTGGTAACCGTGCCGTCACACTGGAAAGTGATCAGGTCGCACAGCCAAGCCTAAAGCATGGTTGGATCGTTCCTAGCTCAACCACAGCAGATGCTCATGAATCTGAGGCTCTTGGAATTCTTGCTGACATTGTCGGTGGCGGAGCTAATAGCCGTCTTTACAAAGAGCTTGTGGTCAAAGGTAAAATGGCGACAAGCGCGGGCACCTGGTATCAATCCACGACATTGGATGACACGCGCTTTATTCTTTATGTCGCCCCCAAAGACGGCACCAATCTTGAAGAGCTTGAGCAACAAGCGCTCACCGTGATTGATGATGTGCTTGAGAACGGAGTGAGCGCGGAAGAAGTGGAACGCTCCAAACGCTCTATGCTGGCCTCTGCAATCTATTCTCAAGACAAGCAGGATGTCCTTGCAAGGATCTTCGGGTCTGCACTGGTCACTGGCGGGTCTGTTGAGAAGGTTCAAACTTGGCCTGAGCGCGTTGCGCAAGTTACACCTGAGCAGGTTCAAGCCGTTGCTCAAAAATACCTCAGTAAAACAAGCGTGGCGAGTTATCTCAGTCCTGCTCCAAAACCAGAAAACGTAGAGTGAGAGGCAACGCTCCATGAAAGCTAAAATTTCTGTCGCTGCTTTTGTCCCTGCTTCGCGCCTTGCTGCAAGTTTGTTTGCATTGTTAGCGCTGTCGCTGCTGTTCATCGTCAGCTTTGCACAAAACAGCCATGCAATCGAAATCCAGGAAGTTAAGAGCTCTAAAGGGATTACCGCCTGGCTTGTTGAAGATTACACTGTTCCAATTATTGCTCTCAATTTCGCATTTGAAGGCGGAAGCTCTCAAGATCCAGATGGAAAGCTGGGTCTCACCAACTTGCTCAGCACAATGCTTGATGAGGGTGCAGGGGAGCTGGATTCACAGGCATTTCAAGCACGTCTTGAAGACCTGACGATGAGCCTGTCTTTTAGCGCAGGACGTGATTTCTTCTATGGGTCTTTTCAGAGTCTGCAATCCAACAAGGATCACACCTTTGAGATGCTGCGCCTTGCGTTGAGCGAACCTCGGTTTGACGATGTTCCGCTTGAGCGCATGAAATCACAGACAATCTCCGGCATTCGCAGGGGCCTGAAACGCCCGGACGCTTTGGCTGGCCTTACGCTTGCCAAGACAGTGTTTCCCGATCACCCTTATGGGCGTCCAAGCCGCGGCACAGAGGAAACTGTCACTGGCCTCACCAGTGAGGATCTTAAGATCCAGCGCTCTAAAATCTTCGCAAAAGACACTCTAAAAATCGGAGTTGTGGGTGCGATCAGTGCAGATGAGCTGTCCGTGTTGCTCGACAAGGTGTTTGCTGGGCTGCCTGCGAGCGGAGACCTGATCAAGATCCCTAATGTTGAGCCGGTTGAGGATAAAAGCGTTCACGTTGATTTTGAAAGCCCTCAGACTTCCATCCAGTTTGCGATGCCAGGTTTAAAGCGGCATGATCCTGACTACATGACGGCTTATGTCATGAACCATATTCTCGGAGGTGGCTCTTTCACATCCTGGTTGTACGACGAGATCCGTGAAAAGCGCGGTCTGGCCTATTCGGTTGGCTCCTACCTGTTGCCTTATCAGCACTCAGCACTGCTCATGGGATCCACAGGAACGCGGCCAGATAAAGCGGGAGAGACTGTCGAGATCATCAAGCAACAGATGCAGCGCATGGCAAAGACAGGGCCTACCCCAGCAGAGCTTGAGGAAGCAAAATCCTATATCACAGGCTCATATGCCCTCAACTTTGATAGTTCCGGCAGCATTGCACGCCAGCTCACTGGCATTCAAACTCAGCAATTGGGCATCGATTACATCGACAAGCGCAATGACATGGTTGAGGCAGTGACACTGGAAGGTGTGCGTAAGGTTGCTCGTGAGCTCTTTGAAGGTGTTCAACCAACCTTTGTGACAGTTGGCATGCCGATTACACAAACGGCAAATTAACTCTCAAACACTTTGGAAAACGGCAGGCGAGTTGATTAAAATCAGCTCGCCTCTTTCTTGAGCGGGCGCGGGTTTGGCGCTCCTTGCAAAACATCGGCCCGTACAGGGCGCGGCGGGGAGAACAAGAAGCCTTGCGCGCAGCGAATGTCCATTTCCAAAAGCTCCAGAACAGCACCTTCGCTTTCAACATGATCAACGATCAGCTCAATCCCGTAGCGCTGCAACAAGCTGCCAAAGTCGGCCGGATGAATGTTGCTTTTTGCCAGATCCTCTTCCTGCAAAAGCAGGCGAGAGGCGTGCAGCTTTGCAAAGCGGAAGCCGCGATCAGCAAGCGCACGGAAGTCCATGCGCAAATCCGTGATACGGTCTACCGAAAAGCGGAAGCCCAGGTCAGCGAGTGCAGCAAGGCTTTCATATTCAAGCGCGCTCATGACAGCCACATCGGCCTGCGAGAACTCAAAGATCAACAGGTCTGAGTAGGTATCGTTGGCACGCACGAACTCCAGAAAGCTCGGGAAGAAGTTTTCGTCTACCAGCGTGCTGGTCGACAGGTTGCAGAACAACCCTGCTTCTCTGTTGCGTGTTGCCAAGCGTTTCAGGATCTGAAGGGAGCGGAACAACAAAATATTGTCGATGGCTGCCATTTGCCCTGTACGTTCTGCTTCCTGCAAGAACTCAATCGGCTCCAACGTGTCGCCGTTGGCTTTGCGCAAGCGTGTAAGGGCTTCGTAATAACGAACGCGGCGCTGCGGCAACGTCACGATCGGTTGCAGGTAAAGGTCCACCCTGCCTGCTTCAATGCTTGCACGTATTTCTTCAGCAAGCGCTGCATTGGGGTGGTGCAAGCGCGGCGCAGGTCGCTTCACCTCTGGTGAGCGCAAATCGGCGTATGGCTCTTGAGCGCGCGTTGCGGGCTTGGCTGCCCCTGTTGCAAACGCAGCAGCCGCCTGACTGGCCAGATCGGATGCAGGTTCATTCATGGTTTGAGGAGATGCAAGGCGCTGTGCTGGCTGAGGTTGAAGCATTGCCTGCTTGGCACGCTGATCCTCAATCGCAACTCCCTGATCCTCGATACGGCCTTCCATGTCAGCCATGGCTTCAGCCATTTGCTTCACAAGAGAGCCAATAACTTCCACCTCTGCAAACAGCGGATCGATTTCTTCACGCGTTCTGCGAGGAATGTTGTGCTCAACACCGGCCAGACGGCCTTCCAGGTTACCAACATCGTCATCGATCACTGTTAGGCGCTCTTCCAAGCGATTAACAGCATCTGAGACTGCCGATTTCTCTTGCGAGCGGGTCAACATGAAATGGATGAAAATCATGGTGCACATCGCCGTAAAAGACACGGTGATGGCTTCGCCAACTGGACGCGCGAAAAGATGGACCATCACGATGCCAAAGGAGGCAGCAATGGCCGATATAGAAAACAGAATGGAAATGTTCGCCAAGCGCGTCATAACCTCATGAGTACCTACTGGTCCGAATCACAAGCAACCTACCTGAATTTTGCCGCATTTACCGAGGCTCTTCGAACCCTATACCCATCATATTTCAGGGAAAACCCGTGTTGTCCCCGCAAGATTGCCAGTAGAGCAAGATATATCGGCAATGTAAGCAATTTTCCGCATCCTAGAGAGACGGTGTTGGCTATGCGATTCTGCCATGTTCTCATTTTTGTCATCTAACAATGTTGCCCGAAGCGTACGTGCTGTTAGATTTTAACTGCATAATGCAATCAATCTGAAAAACGAAAAGGGTTTGTTTACCCTGTTTGCACAAACTCACGAGGTCGGAAGTTATTCGACCTGATGTGTTGATTTTTGAGGTTGCCTGCCAATGGGATCCCCCAAAGCTAAGAATAGGTTTTTGAATGCCTGTATCGTGGACACCAATCGTTCCGATCTGCGCAAAACCAGTAGTGCATTAGCCAAGCATGTGACCGAGGGACAGCCCGCACATACCGTTTCCAGCAAGGAACACGCGATCGCTTTCTTGCGGCACACACCGATCAACATCATCATTGTCGACCTTGAGTGTATTGGTGGTGCAGCTGAGCTTGCTGAGATTGTTGCAGCCGCGCCGCGCGCTGTGATGATAGCCGTCAGCGCAAAAGGTTCTGTCAGTACTGCTATGAACGCAATGCGAAACGGAGCACATGAGTTTTTGATCAAGCCCTACACCAGCGAGATGCTGATGGAAAAGCTTGAAGCACACCTTGACCTCTTCCGCAGCTCAGCGACGCCCTCCTCTTTGCCAACAGCTCCCGCACCTACCAGAATCGGTGCTTCCTGCAAGGAGCAAAAAGCAGCGGTGCAGTTTGAAGGCTTCATCGGCAGTTCCAAACGGATGCAGAGTGTTTATGCGCAGATAAGCCGTATGGCGACTTCCAGCGCACCTGCATTTATCACCGGAGAATCAGGAACAGGTAAGGAATTGTGCGCTCAGGCCCTTCGCGCTCAATCAGCGCGCAAAGCTGGGCCTTTTGTCGCAATCAACTGCGGGGCTATTCCGGCCAACCTAATGGAATCTGAGATCTTCGGCCATGCACGCGGCGCTTTTACCGGAGCCGATGAAGCACGCGCCGGAGCGGCAGAGCTGGCTGATGGTGGCACCTTGTTTCTTGACGAAATTGGCGAAATGGAACTCTGCTTACAGAGCAAGCTTTTACGCTTTTTGCAAACCGGCACAATCCAGCGCGTTGGCGAACACAAAACACGCTCATTAGACTTGCGGGTGATCTGCGCAACCAACCGCGACCCGAAGACAGAAATTGCGGCCGGTCGTTTTCGTGAAGATTTGTTCTACCGTCTTCATGTCTTACCGATCCGCCTACCTGCCCTTCGTGAGCGCCGCGAAGACATTCCAACACTCGCTCTCAGCTTCCTAAAAACGTATTGTGCAGAGGAAACCCGTAGATTTCAGCGGTTTTCTTCAAGCGCTGAAGCTCTCCTTCTGCAACATAACTGGCCTGGGAATGTGCGCGAGCTTGAAAACGTCATCCGGCAACTGGTGGTGATGAACGATGGGATTGAAGTCAGCGAAGCGATGCTTTCGCCTTTGCTGTGCGAACAGAACGTTCCCATCTTAAGTGAGATTGCATTTGGGCCAGCTGATCTGCCCCCTTCTATGGGCCGTTCAATTGAACCTTTATGGTTTCAGGAAAAGCAGATTATCGAAACCACACTGGAAACGTTCGACGGCAATATCGCACTTGCGGCGGCCGCTCTGGAAATCAGTCCATCCACCATCTATCGCAAAAAGCAGTCCTGGGCAGAGCGTGCAAACGGTTAAGTTCAGCGGCTGGTGATTTTCCAAGTCCTCCCATCAAAAGCGCCATTTTCAGACAGGATGATGCTGCCTTGAGACATCGAGGCAGTATTGTCTCCCTTAGATTTAAGAGTTATACCACCGCCAAGAATCAGATGAGTACCGCAGATTTTGTGTTCTGCTGGTTCCAGGGGGCTAAGAATGTCATTTACAATAAGAGGCATGCGAGCTTTTGCAAAAGCTGCGACCTGTTCTATTTTTTCAGTAACTTTGTTGGGAAGTGCCGCATCTGCTGAAGACGCAACAACGCTGAGCGCTGACTTCAACGGCGCACGAGAGGGCTACGCCGCCGCATGGCAGCAGCAACCGCTTGCGTTTACAGCGGCCAAATTCATCGCCTTGCCGGCTGAGAGCTATGGTTCTTACACACCTTTAGAAAACACTGAGTTCCAAAGTGGCGATCCACTGATTGTGTATGCTGAACCCGTTGGCTTTGCCATAAAAGAGATGAATGGCGAATATGCGATTGATTTGAGCGTGGACTTTGAACTGATTAATACGACTGGTCAGGTTCTGGCTTCGCAGGAAGGGTTCACCACCCTTCACTCAAAGAGCTTCAATCAGATCCGCGAGTACCAAAGTTCACTCAGCTTCAACCTGACGAGCCTGCAAGCGGGTGAATATAAACTTAAAATTCGGTTCAACGATGTGAACTCGAATAAGACAGGAAGCTTCGTGCTGCCATTTTCCATGAAAGAAGCGCCTCTTCAGAACTAGATTTTAAGCGAGACTTCTTGAATTACCAAGCCGGCTTTTTTTCTGAAGGCCGGCTTTTCTTTTACCCCCGAATCCGTTTGAAACAGACAAGCATCGCAAACCATCAATTCGTCTAATCCGGACTTAAAACTGCCAGCCATTACCCCCAAGTTCTCGCAGTATTCAAGGATTTATTGCGCTCCAGTAAATTTTTTTAGTGGCCGCTCCTTGACTAAGACAAGGGGGGAAACTACATCATTTCTCAGTTGTTAGCACTCTGCCTTTGGGAGTGCTAATGACCGTGGGGCCAATAAGGTTTCACCCACTCTCAAAGTTTTTAACCTTCGCGTCCGGGCGTTGCCTAAAAGGGACGCTCGCGTATGAGAGGAAGAGCCAATTATGAAATTTCGTCCACTACACGACCGTGTTGTCGTTCGCCGCATTGAGTCTGAAGCTAAGACAGCTGGTGGCATCATCATTCCTGACACAGCACAAGAAAAGCCGCAGGAAGGCGAAGTTGTTGCTGTTGGCGCTGGCGCACGCAAGGACAATGGTGAGCTGATCGCTATCGACGTTAAAGCTGGTGACCGCGTATTGTTCGGCAAATGGTCCGGCACTGAAGTTAAGATCGACGGCGAAGACCTGTTGATCATGAAGGAATCCGACATCATGGGTATCCTGGCTTAATTCCAAGCCAGTGTTGAGACCCTACGTTCCCTTCTGTTACTCAAGAATTTAAGTGAGACAAAACCATGGCTGCTAAAGAAGTCAAATTCGGCTCTGACGCCCGCGAAAAAATGCTCCGCGGTGTAGACGTCCTTGCAAACGCTGTAAAAGTAACACTCGGCCCTAAAGGTCGTAACGTTGTTTTGGACAAAGCATTCGGCGCACCACGCATCACCAAAGATGGTGTTTCTGTTGCGAAGGAAATCGAACTTGAAGACAAGTTCGAAAACATGGGCGCACAGATGGTGCGTGAAGTTGCTTCCAAAACCAACGACATTGCTGGTGACGGTACAACAACTGCGACTGTTCTGGCGCAGGCTATCGTTAAAGAAGGTGCAAAGTTCGTTGCTGCTGGCATGAACCCAATGGACCTGAAGCGCGGTGTTGACATGGCAACTGCAGCTGCTGTTGCGGACCTGACTTCCCGTTCCAAGTCTATCTCTTCTACCGACGAAGTTGCACAGGTTGGCACAATTTCTGCTAACGGCGACACTCAGATTGGTGAAGACATTGCTGAAGCAATGCAGCGCGTTGGCAACGAAGGTGTTATCACCGTTGAAGAAGCTAAGTCCCTTGAGACTGAGCTTGAAGTTGTTGAAGGCATGCAGTTCGACCGCGGTTACCTGTCCCCTTACTTCGTAACCAACGCTGAAAAGATGATTTCTGATCTGGAGAAGCCACTTATCCTTCTTCACGAGAAGAAACTCTCCAACCTGCAGCCAATGCTTCCAATCCTTGAAAGCGCTGTTCAGTCTTCCCGCCCACTCATCATCATCGCTGAAGATGTTGAAGGTGAAGCACTGGCAACTCTCGTAGTTAACAAACTGCGTGGTGGCCTGAAGATTGCTGCTGTTAAGGCTCCTGGCTTCGGTGACCGTCGTAAAGCAATGCTTGAAGACATCGCTATCCTGACTGGTGGTACTGTGATCTCCGACGATCTCGGCATCAAGCTGGAAAACGTGACTGTTGACATGCTCGGCACTGCTGACAAGGTGAACATCACCAAGGAAACCACTACCATTGTTGATGGTGCTGGCAACAAAGCTGACATCGAAGCACGTGTTGCTCAGATCAAAGCTCAGATCGAAGAAACTTCTTCCGACTACGACCGTGAAAAGCTGCAGGAACGTCTTGCTAAGCTTGCTGGCGGTGTTGCAGTTATCCGCGTTGGCGGTGCAACTGAAGTTGAAGTTAAAGAGAAAAAAGACCGCATCGACGATGCCCTGAACGCAACACGCGCTGCTGTTGAAGAAGGTATCGTACCAGGTGGTGGTTGTGCTCTTCTTCGCGCTAAAGCTGCTGTTGAAAAAGTATCTTCTGACAACGTTGACATTGAAGCTGGTATCAAGATCGTTCTTCGCGCTCTTGAAGCTCCAATTCGCCAGATCGCTGAAAACTCCGGCGTTGAAGGTTCTATCGTTGTTGGTAAGATCCAGGACAACCTGGCTGACGAAACTTTCGGCTTCAACGCGCAGACCGAAGAATACGTCAACATGGTTGAAACCGGCATCATCGATCCAACTAAGGTTGTTCGTACAGCCCTTCAGGACGCAGCTTCTGTTGCTGGCCTGTTGATCACAACCGAAGCAATGGTTGCTGAACTTCCTAAGTCAGACAACGGCCCTGCAATGCCTCCAATGGACGGCGGCATGGGCGGCATGGGCGGCATGGGCTTCTAAGCCAAGCCAACCATCTGCTTAAACAGATCAGGGCACCTCTCGGGGTGCCCTTTTTTGCATTGTCACAATTAACTTCAACTGGGAATTAATACTCATGAGTGACCTAAAACAAAAACATCATGATATTTGGCAGTCAGTCAAAAACCAAATGTCTGACACCAAGCTTCCAATTAAACTGAGAAATAACGTTCCAGACGGAAGCTATTACGACATCAAATTTGGCATACCGAACGCTTACCTGAGCCTTCACTACGTTGATCAGGAAAACTGCGCGAAAGTTATGATCAACTTTAGGAATGAGCGCGGTGAGGTCTGTTTCAAAGAACTGCAACGCCAAAAAGAACATGTAGAGTCAGAGATCGGTGCATCACTTGATTGGGACCCTGCTGAACATGCTAACTATTGCAGCATCGTTTTATGGAAAAGAGACGTTGATCTTGGCACCAACACCACAGTGTCTGAGCTTGCGGACTGGTACGTGACCTGGCTAGGCAACTTCCACAAGGCGCTCTTCCCTCTCCTTTCCGCAATTCCGAAGTAGCAGTCTTAAGTAGAAACACCCTAAGTGGCGCTCACCGTTTTTCTGCATTACAATTCAAGTTGTTCAACCCTTAAGCAGTCACCCGGTTCTGCCAATCTGCTTTAGCTGACAATTGAAAGAGTCTTAGATGAAAAATCGCGTGGCGTTAGTTTTTGGTGCAACTGGGTTGATTGGTAGCGAGGTCGTCCGGCTGCTGCTTGCCAGTGACGAGTATGCTGAGGTTCATGCCGTTACACGCAAAGAGTTGGGTATTGAGAGTAATAAGCTGCGTGCGCATTTGACCGATTTCAGCGACCTCTCCTCCCTCCAGCTGCCAGATAACATTAGTGATGTGTTTTGTTGTCTGGGGACCACTCAGAAGAAAGCTGGCTCAAAAGAGGCGTTCTACGCGATTGATTTCCAGCTTGCCTTCGACCTGTCGCGGCTGGCACGTGAGGCTGGTGCGCAGCAGTTTCTCATGGTGTCTTCGATTGGTGCTGAAGCCGGCAGTTCCAATTACTATCTGAAGGTCAAAGGGGAACTGGAAGAGGCAGTTCGCGGGTTGTCTTATACTTGCACAAAAGTGTTCCGACCATCCTTGCTGCTGGGTGAGCGTGCAGAGCAGCGCTTTGCGGAAGGGCTAGCTGGATCGGTACTGCCACACCTTTCGTTTCTCTTCCAAGGCCCATTGCGCAAATATCGCCCAATCGAGGGCACTGCTGTTGCACGCGCATTGGTTGCTGGTGCCCTTGAAGGCGGGAACGGGTTTTGCGTTCTGGAAGGTGACGAGATTGCAAAGTTGGCTGGCTGAGCGGCAACTCTTACCCGCCCTCCTCACACCACCCCATGCGAATCCTGTGTCCACATACACAGCGGCTGGCGGTGTGCTCTTTGCTGTTGCCTGAACCTATTTTAAGTGCTCTCTTATCTTCACTCTTTTATTATCTTAGTCGGATTGGGCAGTGTGTGCGGCATAATGGGGAAGAGAGACGCGAAGATGGAAGGCCAGAAGAGCATGACATATATGCAAAACTACATCGTTCAGTAGACGGCCTCCACAAAAGCAAAAGTCGGCACGGCTTGAGACAAGCGTTCAGCAAGATCGCAGCAAATTGGATTGCAGTTTTTTGCAAAACACCCGATATTCAAACAACTATGCGATAAAATTAAGAACCGTAGATATCTCCGCGACACTCATTGAAGCAAAAACACAACCATAAGTATATACAATTTTACCCATGCCATTTAGTATGTAAACGGCAGCGAATATGATCGTAGCATTTGGCTCGACGCTTGGAAGTTGTTCTTTTTTCTCTGAGGATCAGAAATATTATGGTTATGCCTAACTCTATTAAGTTATTTGAAAAAATCACTATATGGTCACTTGTCATCTCGGTCATTAGCGGCCTTATTTCCCCGCTTCAGCCTTCTCCAATTGAAACGACTCCCTCATTAATGTTTGGTGCCGTATTGTTCACTTTTGGCTTAGGAATAGGACTAATATTGCTGGTGAGTAGGGGGCGTAGCGTTATCGCAAAATGGATTTGGATCATTCTACAAGTATTGGCTGTGATACTGCAGATCTATGATTTTCCTACCAATGATTATTCCAACCCTTCCGTTTTCATTGGTTTGATTGTTGCTGCGGTGGGCATATTTTGCATTTTCCTGCTTTTTACTGATGAAAGCAAAGAATGGTTTCTAAGCAAGGAACACGAAAGAATGCAACGCTTACTTCGATAGGCTTTGAAGTTATAATTTGTGTTTGTTGTAGGTTTAGCTGTGTTGATAGCTGCGTAAAATGATGACTGTTGCCAGCTAAACCGCCCTTGTTACAGTGTAGTGAAGAAAAAAATGTACAAAGCCATCATTTTTGACCTTGATGAAACGCTCCTTGACCGTACCAGTTCCCTAAGGGATTTCTTTTGCGCCCAAGCTCAGCGATTGGAACTCAGCTATTCTTGTGGTGTTGAGCAAGCGCAGGAAAGGTTTTTGGAGTTGGACCAGCGTGGTCGGGTCTTGAAAGTTGATGTCTATCGCCAATTGCTCAAAGAGCTACTGCCAAACTCACCATTCTCTGAGAACGTGCTTGCCGAAGACTGTGAAAGAAATTTCTGGCGCCATGCCAAAGCCTTTGACGGTTTTGATCGTCTGTTTGCTACTATATCGAAGCTTAATGCAAAAACGGGTCTTATCACCAACGGTCGCACGCACATTCAGCTCCGCAGCCTATTGGCGCTTGATCTGGACCTTTTGGTGGACGCCTATCTGATTTGCCAAGCCGAAGGGCTGCGCAAGCCGGATATCGCTATATTTCAGCGAGCGGCAAATCAGTTGGGTGTTGAAGCTCAGGATTGCTTATTTGTTGGAGATAATCCGAAGGCGGATATACTGGGTGCGCAGAGTGCTGGCATGAAGGCTGCATGGTTTGATAATGGTGCCCTCCCTCCAGCGGGAACAGATTTCACTCCTGAGCTGGTCATACATTCACTGGGAGATCTACAGTCGCATTTGAATGAGGTTTACCAGCCCGCTTAAGCAGATTGGTCCGTAAGCTAAGAATTCTTATCCCCCTCCTGTCTCACGCCCCCATACTAATTCCATGTCCACGTACACGGGCAGCTGGCGGAGCGACCGTCAGTGTGGCGTGGGCTGGGCGGGGCTACCGGGAGACATAACGCATCCTCCGGCGGGTTCGTTGAAACACCCCTTGAAAGTCTTTAGTGCAGGGACCAAGCGGAAGCTGGTCACCCGATGGGCGTCTACACTGGCAGCTGCAGCTGTCAGGGACAGGTCAAACTGTCCTTTACAGCAACTGCCCTGAAAAGTGAGTTTCGAAGCAAAGCCTTGTGTTTTGTGAGGGCTCACCGTGATGGGTAGGCACCTGCTCCCAATGCCTTTCGGTGGAGACCTTGTTTCATACAAAAACGCCCGGGCGAGGCGAGCAGCCAATGCCGAAGAAACTAATTTAACAAGTAGCGCAGGCACTGCCTGCTCGCCTTGCTCACCCCATATCTTTGGGGGATCACCGCTTCAACACTGCATGGCATACCCATGTGGTGCTATTGGTGTTTTTTGAACAATTGCTGGATGTTCTCCAGCGTCAATGTGTTTGTTTCGGGTGCTTTACGCACCATATAAACTGCGCCAAAGAAACTCGTCACGACGAAAAACAGCAGTATTTGATTGACTGAGACAAACTGGTAGATCTTGGGAAATGCAAAAACAGCCAGAAATGTCAGGATCCAATTGAGGGAGACTGCCAGCGCCATGCCTTTGGCTCGTAGATGGCTTGGAAACAACTCAGCCATATAGACCCACGGTAACGGCCCGATAGAGAACGCGAAGTTTACAACAAACAAAAAGATACCAGTCAATGTGATCCAGATGCCATCTGGTGCAGGCATGTCCATACCCCAGATGATCAGGAGCAGCGTTGCAGCACAGCACGGATACCCCATAACCATCAACGGCCTGCGCCCAATGCGGTCGATCAAAAACACGCTTAGCGCAGAGCCCAGGATCAACGCAGCCGCGAATCCGAGTGTGGTTAGAGTGTGAACGGAACTTTCAGGAAGGCCGAACTCCTCCAAGATAGAGGGGGCATAAAACAGCAGAACATAGACGCCGGACAGTTGCTGAAGAAGGAAGCACATGAGGGCAAAACCTGTGATCGGGCGCATATTGGCAGACAGCAGTTCTCTCCAGCCCCGCTTTTCTTGGGTGGCGATGGCATCCTGCCGCAACAATTTAACCTGCCGGATTGCCCAGTCTGGCGTTTGAGTTGGCTCCAACTTGATAAAGGTGGCTTCGGCATGTCCGGCCTTGCCCACCATGGCAAGCCATCGCGGGCTTTCAAGAGAGGCCAGACTGCCTGCAAGCATGGCTACAGCCGCGATGCCAGACATTAAGTACAAAAGTTGCCAATGATTGAAGGGATCACCTGTCAACGGCACGCGGTTGATTAGGGCTTCAGACAGGTAGGCGCTCAAAATTCCTAGTGAGACCAAGAGCTGAAAAGCGGCGAGCAGGCGTCCTCGTGCTTTGGGCGGCGAAATCTCAGCGAGATACTGAAGTGCTGCCAGACTAGAAATGCCAATCGCGATGCCGACCAGCAACCGGGCACATGAGAGCAAGTAAAGCTCAAGAGCCAAGCCGGACAAAAGCGAGCCCAGGACAAATAACAGGCCAGAGATGATGAGAGCAGAGCGACGACCATATGCGTCGCTTAGATGAGCACAAAGAAAGGCTCCAACTAATCCACCCAGCGGCAGCGCAGCAACAAGTATCCCGCGCCAATAAGGGGGGAAGACAAAATATGCCTCCAGCAAATCGTAGGCACCGCCCACAACTGCCTCGTTGTAGCCATACAGGAAGCCGCAGAGCACTGCGACACAGGCCAAACGGGTGACCATCAGCACTCCCCTTTCATAACCCATGTTATGGTAGTGGATGCTTCCTAAATAAGCAGCGGATGCACAGCAGGAATTGCACCGGTTTTGGCAAGCACCTAATAAGGTTTTACATTGTTTTGCTAAATCACCCTTGATATCAGGGATCAATCTTTAGGTTAGCTCTGCGCATTCGCCCCTTGTAGTTTCCAATTATTAGTTCTTCAGGAATTCGTCATGATTCAACTTCAAAATTACGATCCAGCACAGTTCTCACAGTTTAAGAAAGTCTCCACTACAGAATATGTGAAGGACATAATGTCCAATCACCGAATGGAGGAGCAAGCCGCAATGGCGAAGGCAAGTAACGCAATCACTGACGCTTTCCCTGACGGCATGAATACCGACCAAAATAAATTGCTGAGCATTGTGCTGGAAACCGACGAGGGACCGACCTCAGTCGGGCACCTTTGGTATAGCTACACCAATGAAACCACCGCTTTCATCATGGATTTCCTGGTTGATGCTGAACACCGCGGTAAGGGGATTGCGACTGAAGCTTTAATCATTTTGAAAGCTGCCTTGAAGGCAGATGGTCTTTCACGAATTGGGCTTCGCGTTGAGCCGACAAACAAAGCTGCCATCCGTGTTTATGAGAAAATCGGATTTTCTGTGACCGGTTGGAACATGGTGAGTACTCTTTGATCGCGTGCCAGGTGAGTTTGAAGGAGGCTGTATTTTTGAATTGCGCACCATAGCTGGTGACAAAATGGTGATGCAACTTCATTTCCTTTTCAGGATTACCCCTGTTAGTTTTCAACTCTCCAAATGTGCGATGTGACCTAAGGACCTATGATGATCGCTAGAAATGCAGTGAAAGCTCTTGCCGCGCTCCCTCTTCTCTTTGCTGTTAGCCTGCCCGCCCAGGCAGCCAAAAGCGAGACTGCAATATTTGCAGGCGGTTGCTTTTGGTGCATTGAATCAGACTTTGATAAGATTGACGGCGTCCTGAAAACCACCTCTGGCTATACTGGTGGCCGAACCGAGAACCCGACCTACAAGCAGGTTTCCGCTGGTGACACAGGTCACTTAGAGGCGTTGGAAATTAAATATGATCCAGCGGTGGTGTCCTATGAAGAGCTGTTAACTGCGTTCTGGCACTCGGTCGACCCAACAGATGCCGGTGGCCAGTTTTGTGACCGCGGTGAGAGTTATCAGACGACAATTTTTGCAACAACACCTGAGCAACTTGCAAAAGCGAAGGCCTCCAAGAAAGCACTTGAACGCTCTCAGGAGATTGGCGCGCCGATTGTTACCCCGATCCGTGCTGCGGCCACCTTCTATGATGCTGAGGGCTATCACCAGAACTATTATGAAAAGAACCCTGTACGCTACAAGTTTTACCGCTATCGCTGTGGCCGAGATCAACGGGTCAAACAAGTTTGGGGCGAGAACGCCTACAAAGGTATTCCCGGCGCCCACTAACGGGCTATCATGATGTGAGAGCGGACCAGCGGTGGCTTTGTGGTCTTACTCCCTACTCCTCATAGGAAAGACGGTAGATACCACCAGCACTATCGTCTGAAATGAGCAAGGAGCCGTCTCCAAGCTCAACCACATCCACCGGTCGGCCAAGATATTCGCCGTTGCTATCAATCCAGCCCGAGGCGACGATCATTGGCGTGCCCGGTCTTTCTTGTTCATCAAGCGGCACAAAGACCACACGTGCACCAATGGGGACTGAGCGATCCCAGGACCCATGCTGAGCGATAAATACACCGCCACGGTAGGCCTGTGGGAACATGTTGCCTTGATAGAACGTCATGCCCAGGCTTGCCGCATGTGCATCTAGCTCAACTTGGGGGTTCACAAGTGCGGGTGGAAGCGGATCACCAGCATACTCGGGTGTGCGCACTGTACCGCCGCCATACCATGGGAACCCGTAGCTTTTGCCCGGTTCCACGCCCTTGTTCAGCTCCTCAGGTGGGATGTCGTCGCCCATGCGGTCGACCTGATTGTCTGTAAACCAGAGATTGCCGGAACTTGGATGAAACTCCATTCCAACTGAGTTTCTGATCCCTGTTGCATAAACCTGGCGATCGCTGCCGTCATCGTTAATGGATATAATGCCACCAATTCCAAGGCGCTCGTAGAGCTCTAGCTTATTCTTTGGAGACACATTGTAGGGCTGCCCGAGTGAAATATAAATGCGGCCATCAGACCCCTGATCACACACCCGTGCGGAGTGGGAGTAGCTTTCTTCTGCTGCGGGAATCAGATCACCCAGAGCGACGAGTACATTGAAGGCGGGTTTGCTCAATTCTTTGCTTTTCAACGCATCAGGAAAGCTCAAGATTCGGTTCTGTTCTGCAATCACCAGTGCGCCAGCGCTCGTAAAGCAAACGCCGTTGGGTATGGTGAACCTCTCAGCAGGTGCAAACTGGCGGACCTGTTCAACTTTATGGGTGTTTTGATCTTGCGTCAGAACCCACACCCTATCGCTGGTCGTGCCAACAAAAACGGTTTTGCCATCTGGGGCGACGGCCATGTGGCGTGCATCTGGAACCACCGCATAGGGCTCAATATGGAACCCTTTGGGCATCACAACAACATTAGCGTTACGTGCAAGAACCCTCATCTGAGCCGCGTCTTGCTCGACAAATTCAGTCGGGACATCATCAACATCCCTTGTCGTTGGTGCTGCCAGTGTCGCAGATAGGAACAACGTACATGCACACGCTGTCACTGCGCCGTAGACAACAGTTTTTATGGTTTGCATCCGATACCCTCCCTTGAAACCTTGGGCACTGGACTACAAAGTCCCACCTGGTTCCTTGATAATTTTCTTGATCGAGCTGTAAGTATGCATGGTTTTAAAGACTGAATCTAACACTCAGATCTAACAGGACTTCGGTTTATAGGACCGGGAAAATTGGATATTTTCATTTAGCGGAAGGTGCGTTTTGTGGTGCTAGGCTATGACATAACATGATTTTGGAAGTGTGGACAAAGCCCACAAGTAAGGAGCGCTCTTGCATTTGCCTCATTTTCGTGCCAAATCCTACGCATCATCAAGAGAAGGGCTGGCGCCCTCGCCAACCTGCCTAACCGGGCAAGGTGGTTTCCGCCGAAAGGGATGTGGTTTCGAAATGAGGACTCAGTCTTCACCATTCGTAACAACCAAGCGGTAAATTCAATGGATTTTGCGCCAGTCCTCCTCGGGAAACCGAAGGAGGATTTAATGTTTGATCTTGCTAGTCAGCCACAATCGGCTTGGCAATCATATGTGTCTGAATGTGTCCCCCCCTCATTGCGAGAGGCGGTCGCACATATTGCAGATGATTTCACTGCTGACTATTTGCTCGACTGTCTAATACTGGAAAAAGGCTTACATAGCCGCTTACTCGCCAATTGCACGCGCCAAACCAGTATTGCATTGACAATGGAAGAGCGGACTGACCGCTTTGCAGTCTTGTTGCGCCTTTGGGCCGAAGGTTGTCACACTGTGGTTGATGAGCGCTTGTTTGCAGACACCGCACGCCGACGACCAGAGGAGTTAGAGGCGCTTCGCGAACATCTCAGGCAGAATGCTCTACGCTTGAAGACATCCTCTAGACGTTAAGTTCTTCGGATCGGCGTACGGCTTCGTCACCGATCAGACACAAAATTTCATTCAGGACGCCCGCGTCCCGAATTTTGCAGGTGGTGTTGAGAACGGATCTGAGAACATGGCAAGCCATAAACTCTGCGCAATGCGTTGCGCTGTTGCAAGAAGGAGTGGAGCTGCCTCGGGAGTGAAAATAGCATGGACTTCTTCTTCAAAAAGATCCATCCATTCATGAAAGTTCTCAGTAGTTACACCTTGAATTCTAGCATGCGCAGGGACAGGTTTACCCTTATAGGATCCAGTCTTTAAAAGAACAGAGGCCCAGAAGTGCTTCATCTTATTGAGATGCGGACCCCAATTTTCGCCCATCTCTCGTAGAAAGATCGGACCAAGCGTTTCATGCTGGCGCACTCTGCCATAAAAGCTCTCGACCAGTAAATTGATCTGGGCAGGTGTGATGGAAGAGTCGAGCGGTGTCCGCTCACGCGCTGATACAACAGGGATTTCGACAGACACAGCTAACTTCCTATTCCTAAACCACGTTGCGCTTTAAAACCGGAGACCTGAACAAGACAATCGCAAGCTCAAATCAAGTATTTTCATACTTGGCGCGCTGCTCCTCAGAGATTTCAACCGGCTTACCGTTATCATCAACGGCAACAAAGGTGAATTGCGCATTGGTTACTTTTTCGCGAACGCCAAAACGATGGCGCAACGCCCAAGCTTCAATCGCGAGTGTCACTGACGTTCTGCCAATACGAAGGACCCGCGTGTAAACACACATTACATCGCCCACTTTTACAGGGCGAATAAACGTCATGCTATCAATTGCAACGGTAACCACGCGCTCCATGGTACACTGACTTGCTGCAATACCAGCTGCAATATCCATTTGGGACACAACCCAACCGCCAAAGATGTCGCCGGAGGCATTTGTATCCGCTGGCATCGCCATCGTGCGTGTGGTTAATTCACCCACCGCTTCATCGACATCGCCAGCGTCATTTATATCAGTCATCCTATTAAGGCTCCGTCCGTACTTCTCGCAAAATGATATGCATGGAGAAAGTTATCTGCTCAAGCTCGAAACATCGCCATGTGGAAGCAATCAACAACCTGGGTCGCACATTTCATCGTGTTGGTCCGAGCCGTCGCAGTCACGCAGCTTTCAACTGCATCTTCGAACAATTCCAACCAGTTGGCAATATCGTCACGAGATAACTGCTTTGCTGCCTCACGATATTTATTGACTGGGCGTCCCGAATAACTCTGATCTTTCATCAGAGCCGAACACCAAAAACGGACGGCCTGCGACTCATAATCCTCCCAGTCGCATCTCATGCTAGTTTGATAAACCGCTCCCAGCTTCTCGTTCTGGCGCAGCTTTTGTGAATGTGCAGCAACCAGTGAACGTACTTGGGTATGTGTCAGATCAGGATGGACCGGGGTACACTCGTCATGCGGACGGATGTCAAAGTTATGGTAAGTCATCTCGCTATTTCAGGAGCCTTGTTGGGACAAGGCTCATGCCCTTATTGTTACTTATGGTCACTTTTACTCAAATACCGAGCTTAAAGCTCTGCGGCAGCTCGTAGCACCTCTGGCTTTTCTAGGCAGTAATATCCAGAGAGGCGACTAATCACCCCTTCTCTTTTCCAAACATTGAGGACCCGACTCACATTCTCACGAGCCCCACCGGCCATATTCGCAATTTCCGCCTGAGAGATTTTGTAGTGCACCAGGATCTTGTTGTTATCGACATTTTTACCAAATGTTTCAGCAAGTTGCAGCAAGGTTTGGGCGACACGTCCATTCAATGGAAGGAAAGAGCGTGCGGCTAAAGCATCATTTGAACGACGCAAGCGCTTCGCCATGATTTGAAGCATATGGCGATATACAGCAGGGTTTTCATCTGCATAGCGGTAAAATGCCGCCTTAGAAATGAATGCAAGCTGACATGGCTTGAGAGCGGTAACCGTGGCTGAACGTTCGCTACCATCCAGCAAAGCAATTTCACCAACCAAGGAGCCTGAGCCCAGTACAGCAAGCAGTTGCTCGGTACCATCGAGTGAAACGACTGAGACCTTCAGACTTCCTTCAATGATTGCATAACAACCGTTACCTGGATCGCCAGCCTTGAACAAAACTGATCGCGACTTCAACGACATAGGCTGAGCTAGCTCAGAAAGCCCATGTGCGTGTTCTTCTGTCAAACCAGCGAGCGAGAAACTGTCTTGTAGGAGTTCTTTGAACTTAGTCATCTTGCCACAAGGTCCTGACGCACTATGGATGCAGTTATGTGTTTATGCTGCATCAATATAATCGATAATTTTAATTAGGTCTATCATGCGGTCATTTTGTGACCAAGATCACAGAGACATGTCTCGGTTTTCCGCAAATTAGGAGCGTCATAAGTACCCCAACTTCTATGGCAACTACATAAGAACGATCTCTTCCACCGCAGGAAGAGATCGTTCTTAGAACAAGAAGATATCTTTTTCCATTAAAAGAAATGGAAATTCCTCACTTATCAGAAATTTGAGCTGGTTTTCACGTGAGGATATCTGCCGTATATTTTGCTTCTTTGTAAGCGGGCGTTCCCCATCGGGATAAGAAGGCCGACACAAAACCATCGCCGAATCCTGCGCTTCGTTGATGCCATGCCAGAAGAAGTCTCTTAAATCTGTGTCCTCATCTGCCATGGGTAAATCAGGCCCTGAGACAATGGACTTTAAACCTGCTTTAGCAGCACGTTTTGCTATTGCTTCCGCCCCCCTACTCGCACCGCCGGGAATCACGAGAGCTGGTTCCCTCCCCTTCATCATACTCAACACCGTAATCAATGCTGAATTCACCGCAGTGTATTTTGCAAGGTTTCCCTGAATTGCGACAAAGGCAGGCGGACGAGCATAGACTTCTTCAAAGAGGTCAACTTGTGCTGCAATTTCAGCAGCAATGGCTTCTTCGGGAAGCATTTTGAAAGGACTTCGTAACGCATACCACCAGGGAGCTGGGAACACCTTCCCGAAAACAGTACCACCGAAATCAGTAAGAGGGCTTACTGGCTTTGACAGGGTGACGGTCAGACCAACCATCGTTTCATGTTCGGCCCAGGCGACAACATCACGGAGCTGATAAAACTCTCTGGACCACATTTTTCCAGTGACGACACAGCCCACAGCAGACAGGCGACCCGCGATAATTAAATCGCAGATGGCCCGGTCTACACCGTAGCTCTGTCCAAATTCCAAGCTCGTCAAGAGGATGCGCTTCATCGCGCGTATCTCCCAATCCCAAAGGTTCAGGAGCATATTTAACAAAGCCTGCGATTTTAACGCAACGGAATCTCAGCGCTTTCACTGAGATTTCAGGGGTTTTTTGCCTCCCGACAAACGATAAATCCGTACATTCTCAATAGATGTTTTTCCGAATACCCCCTTACTTTCTCGGGAGATGGTCTTCAGCAGCTCGACATGTTCGAAGTGGGATTTCAGCTTTTGAGACTGATCTCTTCTTTCTTCAGCGACATAAAGCATGTCGTCTTTTTCGGGCGTTTGAAGATTATCGGGAATCATTGCGTACCGCATTCGCTCTGGAACAGCGTAGACGGTGAGGTCCGTATTTTTGAGCGCGTTTGCCATTTGGCCGGTTAAACCATAGCTGCTCGTAGCAACCCAGTTGATATGGTTTTGATGTGCCACCTCGGCAACTTCATCGCCAATTTGCTGCCAGCTGCGCATTTGGTGTGTCGGGTCTTTGCGTCCTAGTGAGGTATAAAGCGGCGTGTAAGCGTGGATATAAACAACGGCTGCGAGGGCAACCCCCAAAACGACCGCGGCGGGTCCAAGTGCCCGAAACCAGCGACCAACGTTCACAGGTGGGTGGGCTGCTGCGATCCCTGCGAACATTGCCAGAGTTGGGTAAATTGGAGCTGGCCAATTGCCTTGTACTCGCGAATGCAACGAGTGGAAGAAGAGGTAGATCAGGAATGGTAAAACTGTAAGCACGAGCAGGCTGGCAGAATTATCCTGTTTGAGCGTTTGCCGGATGGCGTTCCATGCTCCAACCAGCGCAATGACAAACACGAGCGGGTTCAACAAACCAGCGACAGCCCCAATAAATTCGCCAATATACTTGAAAGAGTACCCTTCTGGAACAGAGCGGCCAAATTGTTTGACAAAAGAGATCCACTCATGCTGAGCGTTCCAATAAAGCACAGGTGAGAAGATCGCGAGCGCCAATGCGCCTCCGAGCCACAATTGCCATGAGAGCACGTAGCGGCGGTTTTGCGGGACCCAAAGAACCCACAGCACAATCCCGGCACCTAAGAACAGCACAGAGTATTTTGAGATCAGGCCCAAGCCAGCAAATATTCCAACAGCAAGCCACCAATTGGCGTTTTTGGAAACACTTAGCTCCGCCATCGCCCACAAGGAGAGCCCCCAGAAAAACACCGCTGGCGCATCTGGAGTAGCAAGCAATGAACCAACACCGATCAGCAGGCTGGCGTTAAAGAACAGGACCGTCCAACCTGCAACATGCACGTCATAAAGGATCTTAGCAGTTCTCCAGAGCGCCAGAGATCCGATTGCAGCTGAGAGTATGCTAATGAAACGTACGCCCAGTGTGGTGTCGCCGAATAGCGCCTGCCCCATCCAGATCCAATAGGCGACCATCGGGGGATGGTCGTAGTACCCCAATGCCGGATAGAGGCCCCAAAGACGGTAATAGGCTTCATCCTCAACCAAATCAACGTTCATGCCCATCGCGAGCCGTACCAAGGAGAGCACAGCAACGATGAGGATCAGGTTGGTCGGCCGTAACCAGAAGCTCAACGGCTTTTCTAAAGAGTTCTTATGCATTCCTGTGCTTTCCGCTGGACCTATCAGCCTTTACGCCATGTGAGAGCGTTGGAAACAACATAGTTCCATACGGCACCCATCAGGGCGCCAGCAGCGCCTGCGAACCACCAAATCGGTTTGCTCGTATAGATCAGCTCTGCCACACCAACGTTTGCCAGAATGCCAAAGCTACAAATCACATAGAATGTGAGCAGGCCTCTCACCCAAACAAGGCCCCTTAATCGGCGATCCCGGTAGGTCAGGCGGTTGTTGAGGAAGAAATTTGAGGTCATCGCTACAAACGTTGCAATTAGCTGAGCAAGACCAAACTGCAACCCAAACGTTGCAAGCAGGATCTTCAACGCAATGAGATGCACAACAACGCCTGTGCCGCCAACCATGGAGTACATGAGGAAACGAACAGAAATCGTATCATTAAAGATTTTGGATACCAGCAGGCCGAGGTAATCCATCGTAACAAGGGTATCAAGTTTACTCTCGCCGTGTTGGCGCTCACGGAAAACAAACGGAAGTTCTTTTACCCGCAACGCACCTTTTCCGCTGGCGACAATATCAAGCATGATCTTGAAGCCCTGTGAAGACAAGCGAGGAGCGAGTTCAACAAACCTGTCGCGGCGAAGCATGAAGAAGCCGCTCATCGGATCAGAGAGTTCTACCTTTAAGAAATCGCGCGCCAGCGTATTTGCAAGGTTTGAGCCCCAGGCCCGGATAGAGGACAGACCAGTCCCCACATCGCCGCCTTCCACGTGGCGGGAGGCAACACAGATATCGTAGTCTTGCGAGCGAAGTGCTTCCAACATCTTTGGTAGCAGGCTTTCATCGTGCTGTAAGTCCGCATCCATCACTGCGACGTAATTGGAACTAGAGGCCAGCATGCCCTCAATACATGCGCCAGACAGGCCACGACGGCCAATACGCTGAATAATGCGCACGCGTGGATCCATCTGTGCAATATCTGCGGTGACCTGGGAGGTGCCATCTGGAGAATTATCATCAACAACGATAACTTCCCAAGCGACGCCTGCGAGCGCTTTATCCAGCAGCTCAACAACGATTGGGACATTTTTGCATTCGTTATAGGTCGGCAAGACAATTGTTAGCTCTGCAGGTCCGGTCACTCGACCAGCAGGGCTGCCAACTTCAGATCGTTCAATGCTGGTGATCGACACCATGTTTTCTCCAGAGTTCAGACCTTCCATCGCATTTGAGAGGGATTGGTCCTTTCATTTTTGGGCGACCTTAGCTTCTCTTGATACTATTGCAAGTATTGATTGGGAATTTTGCGCCGGATTGCATCAGCTTCGCGCCTTGCTCTCCCCTGCTCAATGAGCTAGGAGACTGACAACAGCACACTTCCCTTGGGAAGCTCTTGCAACCAACTTATTATTTCATGGATGAGACGGCCTTATGGCAAAAAAGAAAAGTGCCAAGCTCAAAGCTCGTTTACCGCGCGGTTTTGTAGATCGCGGACCAGCTGAACTTCTTGCTATGGAGAAAATGCTCTCCGTTATCAAGCAGACCTATGAGCTCTATGGCTTTGAGCCGGTGGAAACCCCGCTGTTCGAGTACACTGATGCGCTTGGCAAATTTCTGCCAGATCAGGATCGCCCCAACGCTGGAGTATTTTCTCTTCAAGATGACGACGAGCAATGGATGAGCCTGCGGTATGACCTGACCGCGCCCCTCGCCCGTCATGTAGCAGAAAACTTCGAAACGCTGCCAAAGCCTTACCGCAGTTATCGCGCAGGCTATGTGTTCCGCAATGAGAAGCCAGGACCTGGCCGTTTCCGTCAGTTCATGCAGTTTGATGCCGACACAATCGGTGCGCCTTCTGTTTCTGCTGATGCTGAGATCTGTATGATGGCATCTGACACGATGGAGCGCCTCGGCATTGCTCGTGGGGATTATGTGATCCGCGTGAACAACCGCAAGGTTCTTGATGGTGTCATGGAAGTCATCGGTCTTGCTGGTGATGAACATGCTGAAACCCGCCTGACGGTTTTGCGAGCTGTCGATAAGCTGGATCGCCTTGGTGTTGATGGTGTTAAACTTCTCCTTGGTGAAGGCCGTAAAGATGCTTCTGGTGACTTTACGAAAGGTGCAGGCCTTGGCGATGCTGAAGCTGAGAAAGTTATCGCCTTTGTAGAGGCGGGCGCTGAGACCACGGACCAGACCATTGAAAACCTTCGTAATTTGATTGCAGACAGTAAAACTGGCGCAGAAGGTGTTGAAGAACTGGCAACCATGGGCAAGCTGTTTGATGCAGCTGGCTATACTGATGGCCGTGTTCTCATCGACCCATCTGTTGTGCGCGGTCTGGAATACTACACCGGCCCTGTTTACGAAGCTGAACTGACCTTTGAAGTCAAAGACGAGAAAGGCCGCCCTGTGCGCTTTGGCTCTGTTGGTGGTGGAGGACGTTACGACGGCCTTGTTTCTCGTTTCATGAGTCAGCCAGTGCCTTCCACGGGCTTTTCCGTTGGTGTGTCTCGCCTGATGGCAGCGCTTACCACTCTTGGAAAGCTTGGTCAGGAAGAGGTTGCAGGCCCTGTTGTTGTGTGTGTGATGGACAAAGACGTTGATTCCCTTGCACATTATCAGGCGATGGTTCAGGAATTGCGTACCGAAGGCATCCGCGCAGAAATGTACCAGGGCAACCCGAAGCAGTTTGGCAAGCAGCTGCAATATGCTGACAAGCGCAATTCGCCTTGTGCCATTATTCAGGGCTCTCAGGAGCGTGAAGAAGGCGAAGTTCAGATTAAGGATCTTATTGAAGGCAAACGTCTTTCTGCTGAGATCGAGGATAATAAGACATGGCGTGAGAGTCGGCCTGCGCAGTTTGCTGTTAAGCGGGGGGATTTGGTGGCAAGAGTGAAAGAGCTTCTTGCTGCTCAGGAAGACGATCGCACAAAACGGAGCGAGAATAACTAATATGACATTGGGGGATAACCGCAGCTTGGCACTGAGCCAGCTTTTTCGGGATGCGGGTTATGAAGAGGCAACCCCGCCAATCTTGCAGCCAGCCGATATCTTTTTGGATCTGGCTGGTGAAGATCTTCGGCGTCGCCTGTTTTTGACCAGTGGGGAAGATGGACAAGAGCTTTGCTTGCGTCCTGATTTTACTATTCCGATTGCCCGACATTATCTGGAAACAGGTGAAGCGGGTCGTACTGCGGCATTCTCCTATGTTGGGCAAGTTTTCCGACATCGACCTGGGCAACTGGGTGAAACGATGCAGGCTGGTGTTGAATCCATTGGTCGAAGCGATGAAGAGCAGGCTGATGCGGATATGCTGGGCCTCGCTCTTGAAGCTGCGGGCAGTCTTGGCTTATCCGCCCCTCGCATTCGCGTTGGGGATGAAGGCCTGTTCACCTCCGTACTGCAAGCGCTTGAGATTCCAAAGGTTTGGCAGCGCCGCCTGCGGGATGTGTTTGGTGAGCGAGATCGGCTTGATCAGGTCATCACACGCATGAGCGGTGTTGAGGCCAAGCCGGATGCGAAGCTTGGCTTCCTTGCTGCACTTGAAGGACGGGACCCGGAAGCAGCTGTTGCTGTTGTTGAGGATGTGCTGTCCCTTGCCGGTATTTCTGCGGTTGGTGGGCGTACGGCTCATGAAATTGCAGAGCGGTTCATGGAGCAAGCGGCCCTTTCGGCTGGTTCCGGCGTGGACAAAGATGTCATTTCACGTTTGTCTGCTTACCTCAATATTTCCGGCCCTCCTCCACTGAAGGCGGTTGAAACCTTGCATGAATTTGCAAGGGAGACCGGCCTTGATCTGGATGCCTCGATCGAACGGCTGGCAACGCGTTCTGATCTTATGGCAAAGCGCGGTATTGATATCGCGCAGTTGGAATACTCCGGTGATTTTGGCCGTCGCCTTGATTATTACACCGACTTTGTCTTTGAAATTCATCATCAGTCCAGTGCACATTCTGGACAGGTGATCGGTGGTGGTCGTTACAACAAACTGGTTGAACGTCTTGGTGCGCCAAGTACTGTTCCGGCTGTTGGCTTTACCATCTGGCTGGATCGTGCTCTTGAGGGAGATGTCTAATGGCTGGCAATCTTATTCTTGCTCTTCCCTCTAAAGGACGCCTGCAGGAAATGACCCATGCGTTCTTTGCGCGTGCTGGCTTGACTGTGAAGCGTCCAGGTGGTGACCGGAACTACCGCGGAGCCTTAAAAGGCGTGGATGGCGTCGAAATCGCGTTCCTTTCAGCCTCTGAAATTGCACGTGAGATCGCTGCTGGCACCGTGCACTTCGGTATCACGGGAACGGATCTGGTCAATGAGAATATTGACCGGCCCGAGGAGAAAACGCATATCATCACCGCGCTTGGCTTTGGTCATGCAGACGTTGTGATTGCGGTTCCAACTGCTTGGATCGATGTGTCTACAATGGCTGATCTTGCTGATGTTGCTTCTGATTTTCGGGCACGCCATGGTCGCAGATTGCGCATTGCAACCAAGTATGTGAACCATACACGGCAGTTCTTCGCTGCAAATGGCATTGCAGATTACCGCATTGTTGAAAGTGCTGGCGCAACTGAGGGAGCGCCTGCGGCAGGTTCTGCTGAGCTGGTTGTCGACATCACCTCAACAGGTTCCACGCTCAAGGCTAATAACCTAAAGATCCCAGAGGATGGCGTGATCGCGCGGTCTCAGGCTCACCTTGTGGCGTCTACAACAGCCAACTGGGATAACAGTGCCTTGCAAGCGGCCCGTTTGATGCTGGACCGCATTACCGCACAGGACAATGCTCATAACTTTAAAGAGATGCGCACGGTTGTTGCAAACCCTGAGCAGGTCCTTAGCAAGGTTGCTGCGCTTGGGTGTGTTGCTCCGTTCGGTGTTGAGGGCTCCTCTCTGGTCCTGCATTGCCCAGCTTCCAAAGTCCCTGAATGTGCGGATAAGTTGCGCGCAGAAGGGGCACAAATGGTCACAGTGACGCCGCTGGAGTACGTGTTCCACACTGCAAACCCACTATTTGAGCCTTTAGAGAAAAAAGTTTCAAATTAGGCCTAATCTACTGATATATAATGCAAAACGCACTCCTCGCCGGAGTGCGTTTTTATTGCGTTGGTTTGCGTTTTTTGCGTGAAACTTGCGTTATTACGGGCCTCGTTTTTTTTGCCGCAAAGCGCCTTTTCGGTGCGCCACCCCCCAAAAAGCTGCGTCAGATTTTTCGAGACCTGCTTTCGGTTAGCTCAACTCTGCCGCCGTCAAAAGGCACACATAATGGCCTTAATCGATGCCTATCTATTTACCCGTGAACATAAGAAGGAATTCGCTTTAGTGAGAATTTCGTTCGAACTGAAGAAGATGTAGTCGCCCGTCGACCAAGTTCACTCATAGGGGTTGTCCTACAACCCTAAGGCGTAAAGGAATGGATCAATGAAAACCATCTCCAAAAACTTCGCAGATAAAACAGATCTAGCCACATTTGGGCTCTGCCAGAAAGTAACGCCGAAATAAGGCGTTCGACCGCCGAGGCTTCTTATGGCCGCCCCGGCGGTCGGCTCTTGAAACAGTAAGTGCCAACCTGATGCTAATGCATAAAAGTGTCCTGCGTTGAGCACCAGTGCCCCACCTCGTGAAGGCTAAAGGAGGCTATGTCATGAAAAAAGTCTCTGTAAATTTTGCAAAAAAGACAGAGTTTGCATCATTTGTCATTCTCCAGAAAGTCTCCCACAAATAACTGCGAGGAAAGAAGAATGTTAACCTCACCGAATTGGGAAAAGACCTCAAACAAACTTAAAGTATCTGAGGACGTATTTATCTACTTCAAAGATAACACCCCATTTTTGGTTGATACGCGCAAGCATGAAGAATATGAAATAGACGATCCAGCGGTAATCACCGAGATTGCAGGCTTTTTAAATGGCGCTGAGATTTCTCCAGAAACGCTTCAAAATTTCAAAGAAGTCAATATTCTCACGCCAGAAACTCAAAAGCCCCTGTTTCGAAATTTCCAAAATGACATTCTCGACCTGTTTCACGAGGCCTGTAAAGACGTACTGGATCAAACCGACGTTTGCAGCCCCACGGAATTCTCAGATGCCTTCGTCGCAACCTGCGAAAAAATAGATGGAGAAGAACCGCCCGCACGCAGCAAAAGTGTTGCCTTGAGCGGCGTTCAGCCGATTTTTCTCCCTGAATTTAATAGAGATTCTTTAAATGAGACCTCGCTCTTTTCCGCGTTGGACAGGCGTAAAACCATTCGCGAATTTTACCCACACACGTTGAGCCAACAAGACCTTTCAAACTTTCTCTTTTCTGCATTTGGTTATTTTCATGACTACAAAAAGGAGGAGTGTAAAGAATATACTCCCTTCAGACGCCGTAGCTCTCCAGCAGGGGGCTGCCTTCAGTCTACCGAAGCATTTCTCACAGTGTTCAATGTGGAAGGTGTTGCACCTGGCATTTATTGGTATGAACCAGAGCAACACGCGCTGCTTAAGGTTCGCGACGCAATAAGCTACGAAGAGCTTTCGAGCCTGCTCATATCGCAGTATTTTGGAGCCAATTGCTCAGTGGGTGTCTTTATCGCGTCAAATCTGGAGCGCTTTGGTTGGAAATATCAAACAACCCGTGCTTACCGCGCCCTTTGCCTGGAAGCTGGGCACTTCTCTCAAACTGCTCAACTTTGTGCAACGGCATTGGGATTGAACACATGGATTACCGCTGCATTTAAGGATGTACGCGTTGAAGAGCTTTTAAGCATCACAGAAGAGCGGACTATCCCTCTTATGTTTTTGGGTATCGGCAAAGGCAGATACCACCCTATGAATTCAATCATGGAGAGCCGTCTGAAAAGATCCACCTAGGCATCACACCCGACAGTTCCCAAGAAGCAGCCCGAGTTGATAGGCACGCAGACATGACTGCAACTCCGACCAGCTACGAGCGTATTCTTTTATGTAAGTGATTTTAGATTAAGACGGCGCGCCCTTTTTAACAAACATGAGTACGGGCTCCATAAGCCCTGCCATCGAGATTAAGGTTATGCCTATAACCTCACGGGTGCCAAATGGTTCTCCCGCCCATAAGGCTGCGGTTGCCACTCCTGCACTGATTTCCGTCATAAACAATATTCCCAAAAGCCCAGGACTTATCAGGGTCGCGCCCCACATCACTGCAAAGGCTGGGGGGACCACAAGAAACAAAGCAACGGGTAAGAACCAAGGCAATACGTTTTCCACGCTCTGCCAATCAGGAAGAGTAGTAGAGCCTTCTAGCGGTAGGAAGGTCAATGCCAGTGCTGCAATGCTGCCCCAAAAGAAGTAGGACAATGTGAAATCAACGCTGTCTCCTTTTTTATCAGATCGCATGCAGACTGCTGCGCATGCCCATATGATGCCGGAAGCAAAGCCCATCAAAGTCCCGGCATTGATGGAAAGGTCAAGTCCTAGATCTACCTTGAGTATGACCAGAAGCCCCATAAGGCCGAAGATCATTGTTCCCCAACGGACCTTTGTGATGGGTTCTCCAAGTACCATCCGTGCTAACAATGTGCTCCATAAAGGGGTTAAATAGTAAAGAAGCAGCGCTTGAACAACGCTGGTATACACCAAGGCACCGGAGTATAGCACCAGTGAAATTCCGGCAAAAAGACCTGCTCTATGCAAAGACCAGGCGTCTACCGTAAAGGCGCGCCAACGCCATATAAACAAAGGTAAAAGTAAAACAGTCGGGGCGACATAAAACAACACGACTGCCCATATGCCCGTGATTCCGTCATGACTAAGCTCACGCAGAGGGATCCAAAACACACCCCACATTAATCCTGATATTGCGACACACAACGCTGCCACTTGCTCTACTCTTGTGCGCATATTTTCTTGGACTCTCCGCCTGTATTTTTAAGTTACAAGAGTTCAGTCGCACGTTTTCTCACAAAGTTCTGGCGGAAATCAGACCTGTAAATCGATTATCTTTCGACGACCGTGCTATCAAACAGTAAGGTCATAGGATGATAGATTTTCAGAGGTGCGAAAAAGCCAGATTGAGTCGTGACCCTTGTTTTGACGGTATTTTCTTTGTTGGGGTCAAAACATCTCGCATCTACTGCCGCACTGTTTGCCCTGTGCGTCAGCCGTTAACGAAAAACGTTGTCTACTTCCCAAGTGCGCCTGCAGCCGAAGCAGCAAACTACAGGCCCTGTTTGCGGTGCCGGCCAGAAGCTGCCCCCAATTCTCCAGCGTGGAACGGGACGCTCACGAGCGTACAACGGGCATTAAAGCTTATTGATAGCGGAGCGTTAGATAATGGAAGTGTCTCACAACTGGCAGAAAAGCTGGGCATAGGCGAGCGCCATCTTTCACGGCTATTCAAGCAACATATTGGAGCTAGTCCACTCCAGAGCGCAAGAACGGTGCGTTTGCAGCGCGCCAAGCGCCTTTTGGACAGCAGCAATGCAAAGATTTCTGAGATTGCATATCAGGCAGGTTTCGGCAGTGTGCGCCAGTTTAACGCCCTATTTTTGGAAACCTACCGACATTCGCCGACTCAATATCGCAATAAGTTCTCAAAGGCGGGTACGAAATAAGCTTGCTGCCCTACCCGATACCAACATTCCTTCAAGCCTTCACAGGCCTGACGAGCGCATTTCGCTTGGCTTCCACTATCTCACGGCAGCAGCAGCCTTCGATGTGGTCGTTGACCATGCCCATGGCTTGCATAAAGGCGTAGACGGTGGTTGGGCCAACGAAGGACCAACCGCGTTTTTTCAAGTCTTTTGAGATGGCCGTGGAGATATCAGTTTTGCCGAGTTGTCGAAGGTTTGCAAAGTCAAACACTTGCGGGCGCTGGTCTGGCGTTGGTTCCCACTTCCAGAAGTAAGCTGCAAGGGAGCCAAACTCTTTTTGCATCTCCAACGCACGGTTGGCGTTGTTGATGGTGGAGTTGATCTTTCCGCGATGACGGATGATGCCAGCATCTTGCACGAGGCGCTCAATATCCTCTTGCGTGAAGCGGGCGACCTTTTGGAAGTCAAACCCTGCAAACGCCGCGCGAAAATTTTCGCGCTTGCGCAAGATGGTCAGCCAGGACAATCCGGCCTGAAAGCCTTCGAGGCAAATTTTCTCAAACAGGCGAATATCATTTGTGACCGGATGGCCCCACTCATTATCATGATAGGCTTGGTAAAACGCATCGCCGCCATACCACTGGCAGCGGTCTTTGCCATCTTGCGCGCGAATAAGGCCTTCTGGAATGGGTGTGGTGCTGTCGCTCATCTGATTGCCCGCGCAAATGTTTCTGATATGTTCTCATATAGAGCATTGGCTTGCCAAAATAGCAAGCCATCTGCAAATCTCTTTTTTGGAGCAATCAGTCAAACAGAGCGTCAATATCGTCCTGTGTCACCGTACCTGCGTCTACATCCAAAGATGGGCCGTGAAGCAATGCGGCATCGTCCTCGCGCTTATTGATGGCAAGGTTTTCACTGAACTCCTTGAAGCTCTCGATACCGCCCCAGATCTCAATCATACGAATGATGCGTTCTTCCACAAAAGACAGGGTGTTGACCACTTTGCTGATCCGCTGTCCTGTCAGATCCTGAAAGTTACAGGCTTCAAAGATTGAAACGACTTGTTCGTGAATATCACTAACAAGGCCTTCATGTTCTCCTGGCACCATTGGCAAAACGGTTGCAGCGTTCTGATCAATCATTTCGGCAGCAGACAGGATTTGTTCCGTTGCGCCTTCAGTACCGGAAACAATGGCATCAAGTTCCAGCGTCACGCGGCCACGTTCGTCATGTTCGACGCTCGCTTTGGTGTGAAGAGCTGCTATTTCTGTTTTGGTTTCGGCGATGGCTTCATAAATTGCATCAAGCTCGCGTTTGAGCTTGGCAGCCTCACCGATTTCTTCGCGAAGCTCTTCAGCAACGCGCCTGGACAGTTCCTGCGGATCGGTTCCCGGCGTCGCCAGCATCTCTTTTAGGCCAGCGATTTCTTCCATGACCTGATTGTGACGAACTGCTTCACCATTGTCCTGGATCGGAGACCCCATTTCGGCGCGTGCACCATGCACTGCGAATTGAGCCTCTGCACGAAAGGTTTTTCTTACAACTGACATCCCAACCCCGAACTCATAAAGCAAAAATGCTTCAGACTTTAAAGCGGATCGCGCTCCCGTTAGTCCTGCGAAACGCACTTCCTATGTATTTTCTGCCTCTCCTTTACGAACTGGCACAGGTTCGCATAGGCAAGCTCTAAATTACCGATTTTAAAAAGCAATTTTGATTGCGAAATACGCTGCTTCACGCACCCTCAATCCAACTCGATTCGCATTGCTGCGCCCCGTGTCATCACTCACATACTTCTTAGAGTGTTAATTATTAGCTTAGATTTATCTGTATCAAATTTTACCTATTTTTTTTCTAATCCAAACGCGTAGTGGGGTAATAATCGATTAACCCTAGTTCGGACTAGGCTATTTTATATCGCTAATTTTAACTATTGTTTGAGCCGCAACCCCTATTTTTCGCTAGGTAAATCGAGTCTTTGGCACGACCGAGGGGGAGCACAGCATGTTCGGGGCAAACGCAAGAGGCAAGGCAAACTGGCTTGTCACATTTTTGGGTATAAGTGGAATGGTGTACGCCTGTGTGACAGCCGCTCAGGCCGAATATAAACCCAGAGCGTCAGCTCCACCACCAATTCTCAGCCCTGACCTTTCCAATCCCTGGATTGTTCAAATCCCTCGTTCTCAAGCGCGCGCAGTTCAAAACCTTGAGCGCTCCAACAAGAAGAAGCGCGCTCAGGCACATTCTAACCGGTATAGCCGCCGCATTCCCAAGCAGTACCTGCCTGCAATTGTAAATTACAAAACCTCCCATGCGCCCGGAACCGTGGTTATCGATACCACGTCGCGATATCTGTACTTCGTACAAGGTCATGGCAAAGCACGTCGTTATGGGGTTGGTGTGGGGCGGCCAGGCTTTGAGTGGGCTGGCGTTCATAAGGTGACTCGCAAACGGGAATGGCCAGATTGGCGACCGCCTGCGGAAATGCTGAAGCGTCAGCCAAACCTGCCGCGTTTCATGCCCGGTGGACCACGGAACCCATTGGGCGCCCGTGCACTCTACCTTGGTTCCACACTCTACCGTATCCATGGGTCAAACGAGCCGTGGACCATTGGTCAGGCTGTGTCTTCTGGCTGTATCCGCATGCGCAACGAGGATGTGGCGGAGCTGTACAACATGGTCCCTGTCGGCGCGAAAGTCTTTGTGCGCTAACAACGCCTCCTGTCATACAGCACTCAAGAAACGAAGTGGCTCAAATAAACGGTCAGCGGCCGCTTATATGCTCCGGCTTTGGGCCGCCGTAGGCCCAGTCTAGTAACTCTACTGTGTGGATGACCGGTATTTGTGTTCCGCTTGAGATTTGGGTGATGCAGCCGATGTTTCCTGTGGCGACGAGGTCGGGCTTTGTGGCTTCCAGATTATTGACCTTACGGTCCCGCAAAGTGGTCGCGATTTCTGGCTGCATGATGTTGTAGGTGCCTGCAGAACCGCAGCAAAGATGGCCTTCCTGAGGTTCTTTGACAGTGAAGCCCGCGTTTTGGAGCAGCTTCTTGGGTTGGGAGGTGATCTTTTGACCATGCTGCATGGAACATGCGGAGTGGTAGGTGACTGTCAGTTGTTCTTTGAGCTGGGCTTCTCCCAAATCCTGCTCAATGAGAAACTCAATAATGTCCTTTGCCATTGCTGAGATCTGTTCGGCCTTTTGTGCATATTCCGGGTCGTCACGCAGCATGAAACCGTAGTCTTTAATAGTGGTCCCGCAGCCAGAAGCTGTGATGATGACCGCATCCAGCCCCTCACCTGCCATCTCTTTCATCCATACGTCAATGTTGGCTTTGGCCTGTTCGTTGGAAGCTTCCTCTTTGCCCATATGGTGGACCAGCGCCCCGCAACAGCCCTCCCCTTTTGGGAAAACAACCTCATAGCCGATGCGGGTAAGCAGGCGCGTGGTGGCATCGTTAATAGATGGGGCCAGTACGCTTTGCGCACAGCCTTTCAGAATGGCAACGCGTCCCTTTCGCTGCGTTTTTGGCGCAACTGTATCTTGTCCAACAAACTGAGAGGGGTGTGATGCTTTTGAAGGGGTAAGTGTCAGCATGGCACCAAGCTTGGCGAGTGTTCCGCCACATTTCTTTAAAAGACCTGCCAATGGGCGAGCATAAAATGCAGCTGCAATGGCGAGACGGAAACGGCCAGGCCGAGGCAGGATGGCCTGTAACGCAGCTCTGAGAATCCGCTCTTGCAGAGGGCGCTTAAAAGTGCTGTCGATATGGATGCGGGCATGGTCTACCAGATGCATGTAATTTACACCTGATGGGCATGTGGTCATGCATGACAGACACGACAAACAGCGGTCGATATGCTTGACCGTTCTGGCATCTGCTGGCCGATCATTTTCAAGCATTTCTTTGATGAGATAAATGCGTCCTCTCGGACTATCCAATTCATCCCCTAGGAGGACAAACGTGGGACAGGTGGCTGTACAAAACCCACAATGAACGCACTTGCGCAGGATATCTTCTGAAACAGCCGTGGCACTGTCTTTGAGTTGTTCTGGCGTAAAGTTGGTTTGCATGAACTAAATACTCGCGTACATACGGCCTGGGTTAAGGACACTATGCGGATCGAACTGTGCTTTGAGGCGCCGTGTAATGCCGCGCAGAGCCTCTGGCTGTTGCTGAAAGACATCAATGCTTGCACGTAGTTCCGCGCTGGCTCGCAAAAGCGTGGCATGACCGCCGCCATTGTCAGCTATAATCCGGCGTAAAGGAACATCGTGTGGTTCGTTGCCTTGCATTTCTATCCAGATCAAACCACCGGCCCAATCTGCCATCCAGCGGATCGCAAATCTCTTTTCAAGCTCAGCAATAACCTTATGTCCTGCTGTTGGGCTGACGGAAACTTTCCAAAGTGGGTTTTTGGCACCGACAAATGGGCTTAAATCTCTAAGATTGACCCAAATATTCTTAGAGTTCTGCTTATCCAGCACGTCCTGCGATGTAAATCGTGCAAGGATACGGCGCAGCTTTTCCAGCCGATAGTCGATGGACACCGCAATCCCCTCCAGCCTGAGCAATGTTGCGGAGTTGTGGTGGGCAAGCGAACCTATTCCTTGTGGCAGGTGCGCGGCAGAAGAGACTTCTGCAGAGGAGCCCATCGCCTCAGACATTGCGCCGGATGCCTCCTGAGCTGTCAAACCCCAAAGGACTAAGGTGCATTCTTTGGCAGCCCGCGGAAGAACCTTTAAAGAGAAGCTGGTTGCCACAGCCAATGTGCCCCAAGAGGAGCAAAAGCCGCGTGACAAATCATACCCGGTTACGTTTTTTACAACACGTCCGCCGGCTTTGAAGATTTCACCACGTCCCGAAACCGCCTCCAACCCCAAGACATGATCGCGCGCAGCTCCAGCCTTCAATCGCCTGGGGCCAGACAGGTTGGTGGCCAACACCCCGCCAATGGTACCCGACTGACTGGGTGTGGTGCCCAAAACAGCACTTAGGTCTGCCGGTTCGAATGGAAGTTCCTGATTGTGTTGTTTGAGTAGCTCGTTCACCTCTTGCAAAGGAGTGCCAGCCTTTACCGTCAACACCAGTTCAGCTGGGTCATAGTCGATGATGCCAGTGATCCCAGAAACGCGCAATGTGTGGGCGCTCTGTACAGCCCTTCCCCATTTGCGTTTGGACCCGTGGCCAATCACCTCCAGCGGCGTGCGCTCGGCGGCAGCCCATTTGATCACGGCTTCCAGCTCCTGAGCCGTGCCTGGGTGGAAACCCTCTCCCTTGGTTTCTTCCATATCAATTCTCTTTGTTTGGTCTGCGGCCTAAAAGCGCGGAATATCCGGGAATGGCAGTTGACCCTGATGCACGTGCATGATCCCCAGCTCTGCACAACGGTGCAACACAGGGAACACCTTGCCCGGATTAAGAAGTTGCTTTTCATCAAAAGCGCATTTAATGCGCTGCTGCTGTTTCAAGTCGTCTTCGGTGAACATTTCCGGCATGAGATCGCGCTTTTCAATACCAACACCATGCTCTCCCGTGAGCACGCCGCCGACCCTGACACACAAACGCAATATGTCTGCACCGAAGGCTTCGGCAGCAGCCAGTTCTCCGGGCTTGTTGGCATCATAAAGGATGAGTGGGTGCAGGTTTCCATCGCCTGCGTGAAACACGTTAGCGACGCGCAGGCCGTGTTTTTTGCTCAGCTCTTGCATGTCTTGCAGAACTTGCGGCAAGGCTGCGCGCGGAATGGTGCCATCCATGCACAAATAGTCCGGCGAGATACGACCAACCGCTGGAAATGCAGCCTTACGGCCTGCCCAGAAGGTGTTGCGCTCTTCCTCTGACTGAGAGACGCGCAGGTATGATGAGCCGTTTTGCTCTGCAATGGTACTGACACGCTGCAACAGGTCATCCACCTCTGCCTCAGGACCATCCAGCTCCACAATCATCAGGGCGTCCACATCTAATGGGTAACCGGCATTTACAAAGTCTTCAGCCGCCGAGATTGCGAGCTTATCCATCAGCTCCATACCACCTGGAATGATGCCTGCTGCAATGATATCAGCCACACATTTTCCCGCCTGCTCGGAGGTTGGAAAGCCGATCAAGGCTGCGCGTGCGGTCTCTGGTTTTTGCAGAACGCGCACGGTCACTTCCGTCACAACGGCGAGCAGGCCTTCTGATCCTGTGAGCAGCGCCAGCAGATCGTAACCTTCACAATCTAAATGCTTGCCGCCTAACCGGATGACCTCTCCAGTGATGAGGACTATTTCCAAACCCAGCAGGTTGTTCGTGGTCAGGCCATATTTAAGGGAGTGCACCCCACCGGAGTTTTCAGCAATGTTGCCGCCAATTGAACAGGCGATCTGGGAGGACGGATCGGGGGCATAATAAAACCCCTCATACTCCACAGCCTTCGTTATGCCAAGGTTGGTAACACCTGGCTGTGTAACAACTGCCCGATTTTCAAAATCAATTTCCAAAATACGGTTGAACTTCATCATGGAGAGCAGCACACCGTCTTCCAAGGGCAAAGCGCCACCAGACAACGAAGTTCCAGCACCACGGGGAACCACTTTTACATCATTATCGTAACAGTATTTGAGGACTCTTGAGACCTGATCGACACTTTCTGGCAAGACCACAACAAGAGGGAGTTGGCGGTAGGCTGTAAGAGCGTCAGTCTCATATGGGCGCATCTCGATTTCGTTGCAGATAACGCCTTCTCCGGGGACGATTTTCTGCAGATCGGCCACAATTTTTTCACGCTTTGCAAGCGTTTCCTGTGACGATTTTGGCATAGCAATCGCTGCCATCAGGCGTCCCTCCAACATCACGGCTCGTAATTTTATTTCCAAACAACATACTTGTTTGTACTTAGTGCGCACAATGTGTGAGACTGTCATAATTTATGCAAAGATAAAAGCCGCATTAAGTCTATTGTGCCGTAAAAACAAATGCTTCACATTCGCGTGAATTTGATCCAAGACAACAAGTCTACATTGGTTTGTGCTTATGATCACTTCAGTCCGCGACAATATGCCGTAACAATATATACGCAGGTAACGTCGAATCTATGGAAACTCTCCCATGAGTTAGACTATGTTGTTGTCTATTCGCGGTTACCTATATGATTTAGTTGAAAGGATAAAAATATGAAGCAGTTGGGCGTCGTTGCAGCGCTAGCATTGCTGGTAAGCTCAGGTGCGGCATTCGCTGAAGGCGATGTCACTAAGGGTGCTAAAGTTTTCAAAAAGTGTAAAGCGTGTCACTCTATTGGCGAAAAAGCCAAGAACAAGGTTGGCCCACAGCTTAACGGCATTGTTGGCGCAGGCTGGGGCGAAGTTGAAGGCTACAAGTACTCCAAACCTCTTCTGGCTGGTAAAGCAGAAGGCAAAGTTTGGGACGTAGCTACACTGAACGCCTACCTTGAAAAGCCAAAGAAAGTTATCCCTAAAGGTAAAATGGCTTTCGCAGGTCTTAGAAAAGAAGGTCAGCGCGAAGACGTTATCGCGTACATCGCACAGTTCAATAAAGACGGTTCTGAGAAATAATTTATTTCCGGATCTGCTGAAAATAAAGGGTCGCACGAATGCGGCCCTTTTTCATTTATCCAGACATGCTCTAGCCTGTCACACGCCGCACCATCATACTCGCTGAAACTGGAATACCGTTGTAATCCGTCATGAATTGCTTGGTAAGCGCAAATCCAAATCGCTCATAAAGGCGTATGGCGGGCAGGTTTGAGCTGACAACGTATAGTATTGCCTCGCCTTTTATTTTGTCCAGGACATGTTGCATGAGCGTTTTGCCAATGCCGGCTCCACGGCCTTCAGGATGCACAAACAAAGCTGTGATTTCTGAGTGCTTTCGAGCGGCATATCCGACAATTTCCTGCTGCTCGTACACGACAATCTGTGAGGCTAACAGGCCCTTGAAACGCCTGTTGTCCTGATCAAGAGGAAGAAACTCAAACGTTTGATCCTCGAAGGTTAGTTCATCCAGTTTGGATCTGGCATAGATCTCCTGGATACGCGGAAAATCTGTTTCTCGAAAAGGTCTTATGGTCAATTGCATTCCCCTGAAGAAGGGCTAGAGGATACAGCCCTCCTTGTATTTGGCAATGCGGTTTGATCAGGCCAGTTGTGTGATGATTTCGTCTTCTGGCAGACGTGATTTTGGCAAGGCTGCATTGAAGTCATCTTCATGACGGTAACCAAGCGCGATCAAAGCAACAGCGCGGTAGCCCTTTTCAATCAGGCCGAATTCTTCGTTCAGAGCCTGTGCATCCACACCTTCGATTGGCACTGCATCAATGCCCAGCGCACCTGCGCCCAGCAGCACGGTTCCCATGTTCAGGTAGACCTGCTTTTCCATCCAGTGGTCTGCGTCTTTCAGCTCGTCGCGGTGGATACCAACGAACTTGGAACGCCCTGCTTTGACGGTTTCCTTGACTGCCGGATCTGTAAAGCGTTTGTCGTTTTCTTCTGCTTCTAAAATGCGTGTCAGATACTCATCCGAAATCTCAGTTTTAACGCAGAATACGATGACGTGAGAGGAGTTGAGAACCTTGGCGTTGTTGAAGGCAAACATGCCTTGCGTGCCTTTAGAGACGCGCTCGCGCCCACCTTGCGTATCTGCGATGATAAAGTGCCATGGCTGCGTATTCACACTGGACGGGCTGAAGCGCAGCAGGGATTTGATGTGGTCGAACTGCTCAGCCGAAACGCGCTTGGTCGGGTCAAACGCCTTTGTTGAGTAGCGGCTTAGTGCAACATCTTTCACGTTCATTCTTATTTTCCGATTTATTGTCTTTTGGAGATCTTAGCTGATAAATAACAATAAGTTTTTCTTAAACAAGTATGCAGGGCGCCAATTTTTCATGTGCCATATGCACTTTATGAGCATGGCCCTCACTGCTGAAGGAGCATTGCGGTCTGTTTAAAATTATGGCACGCAGATAACATCGATTGAAATTTTGTGTTGCTCTGAGATTACAGGATTTCCAGTATTCATGGCCAAACAGAGACGCCCCAAATTTAAAAAAGACGCGCGGGTCGGTTTGTTTGTGTCGTGTACGACAAACCTGTTCCGGCCTTCCTTGATCAAAGCGGGCGTACATCTGCTTGAAAAAGCAGGATACATCGTAGAAGTTCCTCCCCTTCAAAACTGTTGTGGCCTTATCTCGCTCCGCTCCGGTGAACCGGAGGATGCAAAGGATATGGCCAAGCAGGTCATTTCTCAGTTTGGTCACTATGATTTTGTTGGCGTACTCTCGCCGTTTTGCGCTGCGGTTTTTGACCGGGCTTACCCTTCTCTCCTTGGTGAGCAATCAGAGGAACTAGCGACACACGCCAACCGGTTTCGCAAGAGCTGCTTTGAGGTATCTGACCTTGTGCTGGCATCACCGTTTGCTTTAAAGGCCCTCTCGGAATTTACGGGTAGCATAGCGTTTCTCGATGTTTCTGGAGAACCAAATCTTTTTGGCAGTCAGGTCTCCTCACGCCTGTTACTTGGGCAAATGAAGCAGGCGCACATTGTTGATTTGCCGCAGATCTGTGCCTCGCAGGTCGACGGCGCACCAGATGGCACAATTTCACCAGAGCTTGGAAGCAAAGGTTTGGACGGTGTGCTGCGTACAGTTCGCTCTTGCGGGGCTGGCACATTGGTTTCGACAGACCTTGCGCTTTTGATGGAGCTGTCCAGCCATCTGCGCAAATTTGGATCAGCAATCGAACTGCGCCCTGTTTTGGAAGTGCTGGCCGGTGACCTAGGCTCCATGCCCATAGGAATTAGTGCGCGCGCAATGGCTGGACAATCGCTTTTCTGATTCCCAAACATTGGTAAAATCGCGGTTTGATTTGCCCGAGAGTTTAAAACCTTGTGAAAAATACGAATTCTGCGTGATTGGAATTACTAGGTAGGAACAGGGATTTCGTGCTTAAATCCATTAAATTAGGCAGACCAACCATAGAAATGTTGTAGTTCTGCGTATTGCTGAGTAGTGTGCGCGGCAACTGGGCAAGCCATGGTTCGGCCATGGTGCCAGTGCACATTGAGAGGCACTTCGCTTCTCACAAGCAGTTTGCCATCCAACAGGATCGTGCAGAGTGTTTGAAGCCTTTATTTTTGCGTATTCTTGAGCGAGAACCAGTGTCCACTTTTCGGGAATACGCGTTATCTGCTGTTAAACGGGAGCCTATAGAAATGGGAAAGCTCAAGCCGGGCGTCATCTTTGGTGAAGACTATAAAACCCTGATTGAAGCATGCCGGACAGGCAAATATGCATTGCCTGCGGTAAACGTTGTTGGAACAGACTCCGTCAACGCAGTTCTTGAAGCAGCAGCTGCAAACAAAACAGATATTATCATTCAGCTTTCCAATGGTGGTGCTCAGTTCTATGCCGGTAAGGGCATCAAAGACGGCTTTCAGGCAAAAGTGCTTGGTGCCGTAGCGGCGGCACAGCATGTGCACCTGCTGGCAGAGCACTATGGTGTAGGCGTTGTGCTTCACACTGACCATGCGGACAAGAGCCTGATCCCATGGCTGGAAGAACTCATCAAGCACGGTGAAGAGTTTTACAAAGCACACGGCAAGCCTTTGTTCTCCTCTCACATGCTGGACCTTTCTGCAGAAGACATCGAGTTCAACTTGTCTGAAAGCGAACGCCTGCTGAAGATGATGGCTCCTCTTGAGATGAGCCTTGAGATCGAACTGGGCGTGACCGGTGGTGAAGAAGACGGTATCGGCTCTGATGAAGACATTGGCGCAGATAATCCTAAGCTTTACACCCAGCCAGAAGACGTTTTGCAGGCTTATGACCGCCTCAATCCGCTTGGCCACTTCTCCGTTGCAGCTTCGTTTGGTAACGTGCACGGCGTTTACAAACCGGGCAACGTAAAGCTTCGTCCAGAAATTTTGCGCGAAAGCCAGAAGCTCGTGAGCGAAACCCATAAGCTGGGTGAAAACCCGCTGGCGCTGGTGTTCCACGGTGGTTCCGGTTCTGAGAAATCCAAGATTGCAGAGAGCCTAAACTACGGTGTGTTCAAGATGAACATCGACACTGACACACAGTTCGCGTTTTCCGAGCGTGTTGGTGCCTATGTGCAAGCCAATGCGAACGCCTTCCAGTACCAGATCGACCCGGAAACCGGCGCTCCAACGAAGAAGGCTTACGACCCGCGCAAATGGCTGCGTGAAGGCGAGCTGGGCATTGTTGATCGCCTGAAGGAAGCTTGTGAAGACCTTGAGTGTATTGGCAAGAGCCTTTGCCAGTAAGCTAAACTGCTTTTATGAGATTAAAGAGCCCGGTACATGTGTGCCGGGCTCTTTTGTTGTGATTGGACACGTGGCAGATTATCCGATCCACTCAATCGACTGACCGTGAGGCCCAGTCCATGCGCGGTGCTTGCCGTTTTCGCAAAGGAGGAAGCGGCCTGCTGGGTGGGGTTCGGCGACCTTTGCGGCGAAGCGAGGAAATACGCTGCGAGCTTCGTTGGAGATCCAATGGGCGTTTGAGTCCAGCATCATGTTGACGAAGGCGTCGCGTTTGTCGGTGTCGCGCACATAGACGAGGACAGCGCTATGGAAGACGACTGGCGTGGTACCAATAGGAACCTGCTCCAGCAGGGCTGGCAGATCGTCAAGAAGGTCACCTTTGATGAGCTGAGGCTTGTGTTGTTTGGCCACTGCAATGGCTTTTTGCAGGCGGTCGAGGCGCGCCTCCTGCCCCGGCCAGATGAGCGTTTGCAGCCATTGGACTGTATCGTCATCTTGAAGGTCTAACGGGTTCAGTTCCAGCCCAGCACGCCAGACAACGTCTGGCCGCTTCATTGGCAGAGGTGCATTTCCGCCCACAGCGCATTGCAACACTGGCGTATCAGGTGCGGCAGGGTTCTGACCGAGCTGATGAACGCCGCTGTTGTAGTCGTAGGCGTAAAGATCGGGAAACAGGCAGAGACCGGCAGAGGCGCCGACTTCGATCAGTGCAAGAGGTTGAGGGAGGCGGGCCAGAAGCGGAAGCAGCGCTGCACATCGACCGGGTTCGTTGGTCTGCGTGCTGCGGTTCATCATTTCCTGCCTGATTACAGGCGCATGATTGCGCAGGGCCTCCTCTAGCTCGGAGACTTCGGGAATTCGGCCCATCACCCATCTGATCGCGGCAAAGAGCAGGTTGGGTTGTTGCTTGGCTTCCGGCAGTGCTGCAAGGAACTCGTGATACTCTGGAGACCCCGCAATATGGTGTGCCCATCGTTCATAGGTTGGCGAGTTGTCTCTAGCCTCATAGGAAGCAAAACCCAGATAACGATGTTCAAGCGTGTGGTCTAATACTGCCATCTCTGCAATTCCTTATCTTAAATATACTCTCTGCAATTTCTTCAGGCTGCTGAACATGTGCCCTTTGTCGCCAGAAATCTAAAATTCAATATATGATTGTTATTCAGAGCCATTGCTTCATGATATTTTACAGGTCGAATTTTTAGCAAATATACTTAAGTCTTAAGGGTTCCATAGGAATTCAGCAGAGGGGCGGACATGATTACAGTTCATAATTTGGAGAATTCTCAGAGCTTTCGCGTGATTTGGTTGCTTGAGGAGCTGGGCGTTCCCTATGAAATCAGGCAGTATAAACGAGACCCGGAAACAGGGCTTGCACCGGTCGACTATCGTGGCCTACACCCGATTGGTACTTCGCCCACTATCTCTGATGGAGAGCTTGTTCTGGCGGAGACCAACGCAATTATAGATTACATTTTGGACAAACACCCGAGTGCAACGATGAGACCTGAAGCAGGGACACCAGAGCGGGTGCGCTACCTTTTCTGGTTTCACGCGGTACCGGGAAGTTTCACACCACTCTTAACTGATAGCCTGATTTTCAATATGATGGATTCCAAATCCCCCTTTTTCATCAGGCCCCTTGTTTCCCTGATTACGGGGAAAGTCCGTGCAAGTTTCCTTGAGCCACGCCTTGAACGGTTGTTTGCCTATATAGAGGAAGAGTTAGGGCACTCAGAATGGATCGCCGGAAGCAATTTGACCGCAGCGGATACGTTGCTGGGGCATGCTTTGATCCTATCAGAAGTTCGCATCGGCTTTGGTGACCGCTTTCCGCGCATAAAGGCCTACCTTAAGAGAGTACGGGAGCGCCCGGCCTTTCTCTCTGCGTTGGAAAGGAGTGGCGGTTTCACCCCTTTTGGGTCGTGAGACCATAGGAGCGCTCTAAGCCCCCTTTAAGCTTCGTTCTCAAAGGCTCTTTTCAGACGGCGCTCCAAACCACGAACGACCAGAGACAGCGAGACTGTCATCACAAGGTAGAGATACGCAACCACGTTGTAGGTTTCAAAAAACTGGAACGTAGAGGCGGAATATATCTTGCCGAGCTGCGTGATGTCTTGCACGCCAAGCACTGAAACAAGGGCACTATCTTTAATGAGGGCAATGAAGTCATTGCCCAATGGCGGCAGTATATTCTTGAACGCCTGCGGACCAGTGATAAAGCGAAAGGTATGCCATCTGGAGATCCCCAGCGCCCGGCCTGCTTCGATCTGCCCGTCATCAACGCTTTCAATGCCTGCCCGGAAAATCTCTGCAATAAAGGCGGAATAGCCAATGGAAAGAGCAATAATCGCCCGCCATATCATGGAGAGGTCTCGCACCCGCATCCTGTCAATGATGTCCCATTCGATCAGAGGGCTCATCACCCAATTGTAAAGTGCAACGAGCTGGGGTGCGCCAACAAAAGCAATGTAAAAGAGCAGCACCAGCATCGGTACGCCGCGCAGTATCTCGGTATAAAACGAACTGATTTCGCGGATAGTGCGGTGCTTGGAGCCACGGCCGATGGCAACGATAAGGCCTAAAACACTTGCAATGCTGAATGAGATAAAAGTGACAAAAAGTGTGATACCGACCCCTTTGAAGAGGATCATAAATATCTGCCGGTAGTCACCATTTTCAGCAATCAGCCAAAGAAAAAAAACAGCAAAAACAATAGATGCCAGCAACCACCATGGAAGCTTATCCAATCGGGATTTTGTGGCAGAACGCATGCCCATCGTCGTTCCTTTAACTCTCTTCTTTGAAACTGCTGGTAAGGAGCTGAAATCCAGTATCGTACCCGCAAATGAAAGAGCGGGTCATTTTCACCCGCTAAGTTCATTGGAATATGAGCCTTGAGCAATCTGCGTTTGTTTTCACGCCCGCAGCTTACTCCTGCGACTAGTAAGTAGGCATATCCTGAAGTAAAATCGGCCCATACTTTTCTGGATCTACGTTAGTTTTAATACTTATAGTCAACAAACCATTTTTGGTTCAAGCGATCAATCGTGCCATCCTCATGCATGGCAGCCAGTGCAGCGTTAATTGGCTCACGCAGGTCAGAACCCGGCGTTAAAATAAAGCCGAAATCTTCCGACCAAACCGAGCTTCCAACCACTTTAAAGCTGTTTGGGGATGCACCCATGTACCCAGCAGCACTCGTTGCATCCATCAAAACCATATCCACATCACCAGAGTGCAGACCCATAACGGAGGCGCCGAATGTTTCGAACAGCCGGATACGCTTGTTGTTTTCATCGCCATCCAATACCGCGTAAACTGCAGTGTAGAAGTTTGTGGTCCCTGGCTGTGCGCCAATGAGAAGTTCGGGATCACTTGCAAAGGCTTTTGTGCTCTTGAAACGATTTTCATCAGCACGCACCAGCATGAACATTTCAGAGGTCATGTAAGGATCAGTAAAGTCGATCTGCTTTTCACGTTCCTCATTGATGTTGATACCATCCATGCCAACATCAAACTGCCCCTGACGCACCGCTTCAATCATGGTGTCCCAGGATGCCAGACGCCAATCCACCTTCAGGTTGAGGCGCTTTGCGATCTCGTTGAATGCGTCATACTCCCAACCGATGCCCTCACCGGTTTTCGGGTTTGCAAAATTCAAAGGCGCATATGCATTTTCGGTCACCGCAACAACCGTACGTCCTTGCAGATCTGGTAGGTCTGATGCACAAACGGCTGCCCCAAAGCCTGCGGAAAGAGCAAGAGTTGCTATCGCTAGTTTAAATTTCTTCATCATCGGGTATGTCCCCTCCAAGGAAAATTTGGCCACCGCGCAGAAAAAACTGGCAGAATCGCACCCAGCGGATGTTGACAGCTTGCCGATCTGTGAGCAATAGGATGCGGGTGGCCGACCGGTAAAATACCTTAGTCGGCCCGATTATCTACTCCGCAAATGTAGAGGCGGTCAACGAAAGCCTTGGTATTTTGGTGACAAACTCACTGGTGTTAGACGATACGGCTAAATGTCGTGGTGAACTTTTATAGACGGATATGTCGGTGCAAAAAGATTCCCTGAACAACGACGAGCCATTTCACGACGATGAGCATCACATGCCACTCGGCATTCGTGTGCTGAACTGGATCTCCGTGGGATTCCTGATCTATTTTCTTCTTTGTGCCGTTGGCCTCATTGAAGCTGGTTTCCTCGCCGTTGGTCAAAAAACCGCTGAACAGATTTTCTCTTATGCCACCAACCCGATTGCCGGGGTCTTTGTGGGCATCTTGACCACATCGCTGGTGCAAAGCTCTTCTGTCACCACATCCATCCTGGTGGGCCTTGTTGCTGCTGGCCTTCCAATTTCCATCGCGGTTCCAATTGTCATTGGCGCTAATTTCGGGACGACCCTTACCAATACCTTCGTGAGTTTGGGGTATGCGCGAGATCGCTCAGACTTCAAGCGTGCTTTCAGTGCCGCGACCGTGCATGATGCCTTTAACCTCATTTGCCTGCTGATCTTTTTACCGCTAGAGATCGCTTTCGGGTTTCTTCAGAAAATCGCGGTCTTCGTGGGCGAATTACTGTCTGCATTTGCGCCCACAGACAGAATCCTTACAGCAAATTTTAATTTCATCAACGCGTTGACCGACCCCTTGATTGAAGAAATCAAAGCACTGGCCTCTGGTTTAATGCAGCCCTGGAATGGGCTTATGGTCGCTGCCATTGGTTTTGTCATGCTGATTGTCAGCATCACCTTTGTCAGCCAATTGTTGAAGTTGTTGCTGGCCAATCATGCGCGCCGCCTAACTGAAAAGATGAGCACAGCAGCGCCGTCCTCCGGCATCATTACTGGCCTCTTCGCAACACTGCTGCTGCAGTCCTCATCTGCCACGACCAGCTTGCTTGTTCCACTTGCAGGTTCTGGCGTTTTGACAACCAAACAGGTTTACCCCTTCACACTGGGTGCCAATGTGGGCACTTGTCTGACTGCGATCCTTGCCGCGTTTGCTGTCACTGGTCAACGGGAGCTTGCCTTCGAGATTGCCATCGTTCATCTGGTTTATAACCTGCTCGGTGTACTGTTGATCTACAGCTTGCCATTCCTGCGGTACTTGCCGGTCCAACTTGCCGAATATGTTGGCGACCTCGGCTCGCGGCGCTTTGTTGTTGCGACCACTTATGTGATTGGCATTTTCTTCCTGGTTCCAGCTCTGGGTATCTTCCTTCTGAGCAGATAAACTAGGAAGAGATCTCCTAGTTTGGACGCCTGCCCGCATAGGGCGCGGACAACTTCTTCAGGGCACTGCCAACGCAACCGTTATGCTTCCCTGAACACATCAATATATCAAATAATTTGATGACATTTATTCATTTGATTCTTGGTGGCAACTCGTGCAGGACAGCCTTCGTATATAGATAGCATAGCGGATATAATGCATGGCAAATGCAAACCAGATCGATTCTGTGGGAGCTCTTGCACCCTCCCCACATGCGCTTAGCATGTTCGATTATTTTCTTTACGCAGTGACCGTGTTTGCATGGGGTTTCAGTTGGTACGCCCTCAAATTGCAAGCCGTTATTGCGCCTGAGGTTGCTTTGTTCTGGCGGTTTTTATTCGCAACCTTTTTGATGTGGGGCTGGGCCAAGTTTGGTGGCCATAAGATCGCATTCCCATTGCGCGCCCACCTTCTCTTTGCCGCACTTGGCTTCCTGCTCTTCTCATCCAACTTTCTTTTGTTCTACCATGGGTCACGCGAACTGCCGTCGGGCTTGCTTTCCGTCATCTTCTCTCTTGCTTCGGTCTTTAATATCGTGCTTGGTTTTGTGCTCTTCAGACAAAAGGTGAGCGGGGCAATCTTACTTGGTGCTTTGCTTGGATTTCTGGGAATTTGCCTGATGTTTTATCAAGAAATCGCTGGCAGCACGTGGAACATTGCCGCTCTTTGGGGGCTCGGGCTATGTGCTTTGGGGACCTTGAGTTTTTGCTTCGGCAACATCGTCTCATCGACAGCAACCTCCCAGAATATCTCGGTCATCTCCGCCAGCGCGTGGGGCATGGTCTACGGAACCGTTTTACTTGGTGTGAATGGCTATCTATCGGGTGCCAACTTTGAGGTGCCGTTTACCCCAGAGTTCCTACTAAGTCTTCTTTACATGGTAGTCGTCGGCTCCATCATTGCATTTGGTGCCTATCTCACCTTGCTCAGCCGGATCGGCTCTGCGCGGGCGGGGTATGCCACGGTGATGTTCCCAATTGTTGCGCTTGGAGTTTCCACGGTCATGGAAGGCTACGTTTGGACCATAACGTCAATTCTTGGCCTGCTCTGTGCGCTCAGCGGAAACTGGATTGTTTTGAGCCGTTCTGCCAAAAAATAGGCCCGGTGCTTATTTGGCAGCGGACCTTATACTCTGTTGACCAGAAGCCGCTTATTCTGCGGCTTCTGCTAGGGCATCATTATACTCAATCGAGACATTGCCAATCGAAGTTACGATGTGATGACAGAGTGCATCATGAACTGGTTCAATTGCCACCGGCGAGCGGATAATTGTAATGTCGCAAGGAGGAAGTGGCGGCAAACCCTCTTTCTCTCCCAAAATCCGCTGACCCTGTCGCAACGCGCTGGCAGGCAAGATCGCGATAGCGAGACCTGCATTGACTGCACCAGAAAGCGCAGCTGCGCTTGAGCTGGTATATACAACTTGATGTTGGATTTTCTGCTGATCGAGCGCCGCAATACCATCTTTCCTCCACGAACAGGTGGTTGGGCCAACAGCAAGGCGTAGAGGGCGTTGATCATGAACGATATGTTCACGCGATCCCACCCATTGCAACGGTTCGCGGCGTACAATCTGACCCGGCAGAGAAGAACAGTCACCGCTCGTTACGATACCAACATCCAGCTCTCCCTTCTGGATTCGCCGACCAATCTCATTGGAACTGGAGCATTCCACATCCAGATTAATACAAGGGTTCAACCTGTTAAATGCTGCAAGTACTTGTGGCAATAGGCGTTCTGCGTAATCGTCAGGCAAACCTAACCGAATGCGACCAGCCACCTCTGGCTCATGAAACGCAGAGAGCGTTTCGTCGTTCAAAGTAATCATTCGTCTTGCATATTCAACAAGACGTCTTCCGTGCTCGGTTATCCTAGAGTTACGTCCGTCCTTAACAAAAATCGGTTGCCCGATACGCTCTTCAAGCTTCTTCATTTGCATAGAAACAGCGGATTGGGTTTTATGCACTGCATCCCCAGCCTTGGTAAAGCTTCCCAATTCTGCAACGGCTAGAAATGTTCTCAGCTGATCAACATCAATCGAATATGGCATAGCTTCCCTCCGGCTTGATCATGATCAATTGATCACGATCTTGAATGAATTTCAATCAAAAACATTCTCTTGTTTGCCTACAACTTTTAGGTGATATTTGACTGACAGAACGAAACAGTTCCCTTTGTTTACAAACCTCTAGACCAGTTAGACCGGATAGTGTGAGCCGCTTATCCGAACGGGAGAGTAGTACCATGACGCTTGCATTCCCTACCCCTTCTGAATTTCGCAATGCCAATCGCGCAAACGCAGGCACGTTTGAACCGCTTACTCTTTCGCACACCTTGCATGTGCTGGTAGCGATCCCAATGAAGCTTTGGAAACACTATCAGGATCGCCGTGCCATGATTGAACTGGCTGGCCTTGAAGACCGGATGCTAGAGGATATTGGAATTACGCGCGCTGATGTGCACAGTGCTCTTTCTGCGAGTGATGGCCACGACCCGAGCTGGCACCTAAGCGCCCGTGCCCGCGAGCGCCGCTGTGCGGAACTCGAAAAGCGCCGCCGTCACATATAAAAATTGTGGGAGCCTCTTTTTGGCAGCTCGCCCCTACTTGAACTGCCAAGATTCCATTGCCCACCACCTAAAAGGCCTGCATTTTTGCAGGCCTTTTTTTGCTGAAAAGATCAGTTCTTCTTGGCTGGATAGACAACCAGCTCGCATCAGCCTAGAGACCTAAGGCTTGTGTGCTTTACACCTTACGATGAGTGCTCGGCATGGTGCTTTGAAACGCCTTAGTCCAAAAATCCAACACAGGGTTTTCCGCTGGCATCATCTGCGACCAGAACACTTCCTGGGCACTGCGTGTTTGATCTTCTGCATTTTTTGTTTCAGAGCCTAGATCTGGACAACCCTTTGCAAAGCCTTTGAGGAACGCTTCCATCATCACCTTTTGCGGGCCGACGAGATAATTCATAAGCATTTTGCCCTGCAATAATGCCAGTAGAACGGGCATCAACTCCATCCAACTGTCGATATTCATTGCATCTTTGCGCTTAAAGTGACGCTGCACGGCTAAACTGATGTTTTTGTCACTGGCAAGCACAGTCATAAGATATGTGAGCATTGCTTGTTGTGAACCACCCGTCATTTGCTGCCAATTTGCAGGGTCAGTGAAATTCATATCTGGAAGCTTTGGCGTTTCACTAGCTGTTTTGGAAGGCTGTGGTGCAGGTGTTTTTTGAGGCTGCATAAATGGAAGAAAGGCATGGCCATTTTGAAAATAGTCTTGGTAGGCTTTCGCCTGATTTTGACTAAGTACTTCCATAAGAGAAAACATGTTATTATTGGAATGTTCTGTCATTTGGCTTCCCGCTCACAAGCTTATGGCGGCTATTTACCACCCAATATACGTTGATTCATCTTGATCGTTTTGGATGTAATATTTGTAAATATTATGACCATGAGTTCCATTTTATTGAAACTCCTAGCAAAGCTGAGCGTTCCTTAAACGATGCGGTAAACATCGACGGCTTCATCCCGCCCTCTTAACTTGAAATCACCAAGATGTTTTACATCGGATTTGTCTTTCAGTTCCCGGACGGTTTCATCAGTGGCCAGCGCAATAACCTGCGCCTTGGGGTCAATTTTCTTGCCCAGCTCCTGAAGTCTGGCTGCAACATTGACCACATCCCCAACGACTGTGTAGTTCAGCCGCTCCACAGCGCCAATATTTCCAACAACGACCGTTCCTGTATGAACACCAATGCGAACTCTTAGTTTTGCGAGAGGCCCTTCATCGTCTCCAAGGTCGTGTTCCAGCTTTTCTGCAATTAAGCGAACAGCATCAATGGCAGCTTCTGCATGGTCCTTCATGACTTCCGGGGCTCCCCAGAACGCCATGCACCCATCTCCGATGTATTTGTCGATTGTGCCTCGGGTCTGGCTTATGCAATCTGCAAGTTCCTGAAAATGGGTATTGAGCATCGTGGTGGTCTCCTCTGCCGTAAGCTTAGAGGCAACACTGGAAAAACCCGCAATGTCTGAAAAGAGAATAGTCATCTCACGCAGCTCAGTGTTGCAAAGGCCATCGAAGTCTCGCTCTAACAAAACACGGACAAGATCTTTGGGCACGTATTTTGAAAAGGCACTTATGGCAACGCTGGCTGAGTTGAAAGATTGGTTCGCATCATCAATCTCTTGCAAGCGTGAGGATGGCAGGGCTTTCAGGCCTTCCATATTTAGGTTTTTGATCGCAACCGCCTGATGAGCCAGTGCCACAATTGGGTCTGCCAGTCTGCGACCAATCAGGAACATGAGAAGCACACCAACGGCAAGAAAAGCCGCGGCACCGAGATAGACCTTGTGCAGGCTCTCAAAGGGGCTGCTGAATTCAGAAGCCAACGTATAACTGCCGATAGTAAGAGGTAACCGGCTGCTTTCCGCCAACACATCATAAAGAAACAGATAATCGCCTTCCGGTGTTTTATCGATATGCGCATTATATGCGGTCTCAATATATTCACGGGTGGTTTTCTTATCCCAGATATAATTAAGCGGCGTTCCCTTCAAATCTGACAGTGTTGGAATTGGTTTTGCAGTACTTGGCTTAAAGTCGATGAACTTTTGCTCTGTACTTGCAAGCACCTGATCCTTACCCAGCAGAATAAAGGGGGACTGAGACTGACGCCATTTGATGCGTTCCATCAAACCGCCTAGCAACGTCACCGGATACGCCAACTCAAGGTGAGATATCGTGTTATCGACGGGGTTGGAGATGTAAACGGACAGGTCCATATAGGTTTCGCCCGCCATGCTATCGTAATAAGGTTGGGACCAGTGCATATGCCCCTCGCGCATGTCTTGCGCATTGGGTGGGCGCACTGAGGTTTCCTTTATGGGTTCATCTGCATCATCCAACTGCGCACTGAACATCTGGCCACTGGGAAACGTATAGGCAATCTTTTTGATGCTTGTTTCGCGTGATAGGATCGTAACCAGCTGCTCACGCAGTGTTTCTGGAGCTTCGTGCACCAGTGGGTCAGAGAGTATCTGGGCGACCAGAAGGCCAAGCCTTTCCTCACTTTCAAAGAAGTCCTCGACAACTTCCAAGCCCCATCCCACAATAAGTGCACCGGTTTCGCGCATGATAGCGGTTGTTTGCTGGTTTGCCGCGCTGGAGACATACAGAAGGACTGTTCCGCCAATCAAAGCCAGTGAAAAGGCGGCGCCTATGCTGAAAACAGTAGAGATGGATAAGCGCCAGGCGGACCAGCCTTGGCGCTTTGAACTCTTTGACTGCGGCTTTGTTCGGGCGCGAGTGGCGTCTTCGTTCCGGTCCATACCGTCCTCCATTTGGAGGTATCTTAGAGCCAATCTCCCAATTTTGCCTGAACAACGGCCAAAGCAGCAACGGCTGCGGTATCAGCCCTCAAAATTCGGGGACCAAGCGGGATTGAATGAACAAACGGCAGGCTTTGCAAGAGCTCACGCTCATCTTCTGAGAAGCCACCCTCAGGCCCGATAAGCACGGCCAGAGGTGCTTTGGGAACATCCTTGAGAGCGTCAATTGGATTCAGTGAGCCATGGCCTTCATCGCAGAAAATGATCTGGCGTTCACCTTCCTCCTGCACCCACGTGCTGAGAAGCTTCTTAAGCTGTGTTGGCTCCATCACCGATGGAATGGACAGGACACCGCACTGCTCGCACGCCTCAAGCACATTGGAGTCCATGCGCTCCTGCTTGATCTTTGGGTTTTGGGTAAACTGCGTGATTACCGGGCGCAAACGACCTGCACCCATTTCAACGGCCTTTTGAACCATGTAGTCCAGCCGGGCAAGTTTAAGCGGGGCAAATAGGTAATCCAAATCCGGCAAAGGTGTTTGTTCACGCATTTGCTCGGTGACAATCAACTGACAGGCCTTGCGCCCGGTTGGAAGGACTTGGGCGCGCCATTCGCCATCCCTGCCATTGAAAACGAGAACTTCTCCCCCCTCCTTCATGCGCAAAACGTTGAGGAGATAGTTGGCTTGGGCGCGGTCTGCTTGCAAATGGAAGCCATTGCGCAGATCCTGATCAACAAATAAGCGTTGCATACGAAACTCATAGTGGGACATTGAGGCACCATATGCCAAGCGCGTGACTGATACCACTTGGCCTGCACCTATTTATTGGTGAGAACTTAAAGTCTCAACAGGAGGAAATGCGTCTTGTGGTTCCCTTTTGCAAGGGTCACGGTCTACACTAAGTAAGACTGGTTTAATTTTGCTGCATCTGAAAGAAGCCTGACATTGTCTGAACGCCCGAACATTGCTGAATATACCGTCTCCGAAATCTCCGGTGAAATCAAACACACCGTGGAAGATAAGTTTGACTATATCCGCGTACGAGGCGAGCTTGGCCGTGTCAGCCGACCGGCATCAGGACATATCTATCTGGATGTGAAGGATGATAAGGCCGTTCTTTCTGGCCTGATTTGGCGGGGCAACGCGGCACGGCTGAAAGTACAGCCAGAGCAAGGCCTTGAGGTCATCGCAACCGGTAAGATCACCACGTTCCCCGGTCAGTCGAAGTACCAGATGGTCATTGACAGTCTGGAGCCTGCTGGCGCTGGTGCATTGATGGCTTTGCTGGAAGAGCGCAAGCGGAAACTAGCGGCAGAAGGTTTATTTGCTGAAGAGCGCAAGGTTGCTCTGCCGCGCATGCCAAGAGTGATCGGCGTTGTCACCTCACCGACCGGCGCGGTTATTCGCGATATCCTTCATCGTATCAGCGACCGTTTCCCGCTGCATGTGTTGGTATGGCCTGTACGTGTGCAAGGTGAAACATGCGGCTCTGAAGTTGCAGCAGGTATCCGTGGGTTCAATGCGCTTGAAGCTGGCGGTGATATTCCTCGCCCTGACGTGCTCATCGTGGCCCGTGGTGGTGGTTCTATTGAGGACTTGTGGGGCTTTAACGACGAGGAAGTTGTGCGCGCTGCTGCTGAGTCACAAATACCCCTCATCTCAGCTGTTGGCCATGAGACAGACTGGACGCTGATTGACCTGGCGGCGGACGTGCGCGCGCCAACACCGACAGGTGCTGCAGAATTTGCCGTTCCGGTCAAAGCAGAAATGACGGCACAGGTGGATGACTTATCGCGCCGCCTCGCAACAGGTCTTTTGCGCCTTGTGCAAGCACGCCGGACAGAGTTGCGCGCCGCCAGTGCAGCCCTTCCTGCTTCCCGCGATCTGCTTGCACTGCCTCGGCAGCGGTTTGATATGGTGGCTGGCCGTCTTGAGCATGGGTTGAAGGTAAACACCCAAATCCATCGCAATTCTCTGGCGGCCGTTTCTTCTGGCCTTCGCCCTATTACCTTGCAGCGACAGATTTCTCAGGGAGCGGAGCGCCTCCAAGTCTTAAAAGCTCGTGCGATTGCAGCCTTTTCCAATCAGGTCCAACGGCAGCGCCTGAGACTAAGCAACTCTGCTGGTCTTTTAAATTCTTTGAGTTATGAGCGTGTAATTGATCGCGGTTATGCTGTGGTACGTGATGCAGATGGTGTTCCATTGGCAAGTGCGCAGGCGGTACAGGGCGGGCAAGTGTTGCAGCTGGAGATGAAAGGCGGGATTATCGGTGCAGTTGCCGATAGCGGCGGCGTTATGCCAACGCCACCCCCTCACAAACCTGCTAAGGCAAGCGCACCTGAAACAGATGTGGTTCCTACACCTGCAACATCGTTGGATGAGCATGTGGCGCTAAGCAAGGCGAAGCAAGCAAAGAAACCTGTTCGCAAAAAGAAAGAACCCGCAGACCCGGGCGCACAAGGTAGCTTGTTTTAGAGCGATCGGGCAGCTTGCCGCTTTCTAAGCCAGAGCCATCTTGTTCTTTAAATCCCATGGCTCCTTCAGCAACGCCAAGTGAAAGCACCCGTTTTGTTGGTAGCCGATTGCTTCGTAAGCTTTGACTGCTGCGGCGTTGTCGGTGAACAGGACCGACTTTTGCACGCCTCTCTCTTTGGCTGCTTGCAGGGTCAAAGCAACGATTGTTCTCGCATATCCTTGACTGCGATGTTCTGGAGGCGTCCAGACTGGACCGACCTGTACAATTTCAGGGAGTGTTGCGTTAAACCCGCTTAAAGAAACCGGCTGCCCCTCATCCAGTAAAACCCACGCACTGTGGCCAGCCTGCATCTGCTTTACCCTAGTGCGAATGTGCTCCTCATGCTTTTGCGTGGGCTCTGCACCAAGGGCTTCCAGCTCGTGGTCTTTCAGCCAGGAAGACAACAAGGACTTTTGGGCCTCAGCTGCGCTAATGAGTTTAAACCGTGCGCTTGAGGCGCCTTCAGGGAGGTGAAGTTTATCCAACTCAAGCTGATAAAGACCTTCGCTGCGGTTGGTATTGAAGGCGTGATCAGGCAAATTGAGAGTGTTCAGAATGGGGCGGGCCTGCTCACTATCACCAAGCACTCCGGCGAGCGGACGCTCTGCATTTGCTAAAAAATGTGTGGTCAGAGCTTGTCTTGCTTCTGGGTCTGGCGCTTGGGCCATCAGGTTTCCATTCCAGAAGTGAGCAAAAACGCCTTGTATCTCATTCGCCTTGTCATAAGCGGCCCAATACTCTCCAGAAAAGGCCTCGCCTGTATACTCAAGGCCTGCCTTGTCCATATTGCTCAGTAAGAACATGGAGCTAAAGGCTCGGCTCATCAAGAACGCCTCTACAGCATAGGCATCATCGTTTGATAGTTTTCTGATCTGCATTGCAACCGCTCCCATTTGAGCTGGCAAGTATGGGGAAACAAAAAACCCCAGTCCACTGACCGGGGTTTTCTTTTTCTCACGTTGTGTTCTGCTTACATCAAGGATGGCAGGAAGGTGATGATTGATGGGAACGCCACCAATACCGCCACTGTCAAAACGTCTGCCACAAAGAACGGAGTTGCACCACGGAAGACTTCCTGAACTGGAATATCAGGGCGAACACCAGACACAACAAAGCAGTTCAGCCCTATGGGCGGTGTAATCAGGCAGAGCTCTGCCATCTTCACCACGATGATGCCGAACCAGATCGCACAAGCCGCCCCGGACATGCCAAGCGTGCTTTCTGCTGCGCTGACATCCAGCCCACCATTGAGCGCCATGATTGCCGGGAAAACAACAGGCAAAGTCAGCACCAGCATGCCAATCGCATCCATGAACATGCCCAGCACGGCATAGCCGAGCAAGATGCAGACAATGATCATCATCGGTGGGAAATCCAACGAGACGATAAACTCACGGAATGCATCGGGAAGGCCAGCAAAACCAAGGAAGCGCACGTAAACCAGCACGCCCCAAATGAGCGTGAATATCATCACGGTCAGCTTTGCAGTTTCATGAAGCGCTAGGAAGAGCTGTTTGGTGCGCATGCCTTTGTAAAATGCGGCCAAAAGCACGACAAACGCGCCACAAGCGCCTGCTTCTGTTGGCGTTGCAAAGCCATAGTACAGGCTGCAGAAGATGATCAGGATCACGCCAATTATCGGAAATGTGCCTGGCACTGATTCAAAGCGCTGTTTCCAGCTGTAGCCGCCAATCGCGGGTGCGCCGCCGGACCATTTAGCTATGAAATAGATGATCCCAGCATAGATAAGAACGGACACAACGCCTGGTAGGAAGCCAGCCATCAGCAGTTTACCGACGCTTTCTTCCACCAAAATTGCATAGATCACGAGGATCGCACTTGGTGGAATGAGAGAGGCCAGTGTTCCCCCAGCAGCAACCACAGCAGCAGAAAGGCGTTTGGAATACCCTGCTGCCAACATCTCAGGAATAGCGACACGCGCAAAGACAGCAGATGTTGCTGTTGACGCACCAGAAACCGCAGCAAAGCCAGCTGTAGCAAAGACCGTGCCGATCGCCATGCCACCTGGCAACCAACCAAGCCAACGCTTGGCTGCCTCGAAGAGTTGCTTGGTCAGACCTGCGTAATACGCCAGAAAGCCGATCAAAATAAATGTCGGCAGAACTGAAAGCGCATAGGTGACTGACTTGGAATGAGGGATGGTGCCGGCCATTTTTGCCGCAGTCAGAACACCACGCTCAAATCCCATACGCATGGAGAAGATCGCGATCATGCCCACAATGCCGACAAAGGCGGCAGCAAATGCAACACGAACACCGATAACAACGAGGAGCAATAATACTCCTGTCATAATAAGGCCGATATCAAACGGGGTCATGACGCACCTCCATGCGCGGGTGTTCCCATTTCTGGGCCCTCTTCACCATTTTCAGCAGAATGGAAGGTTTCCTCAATCTCAGCACTTGCGTGAGCTGCAGCATCCATCACGTGCGGCAGGTCCAGGACTGATGCAGTCGGGTCAATGACAAGGCGGCTGTACCCAAACAACTGAAGCACAAGGCGAAGCCATAAAAGGGCCAGCGCGCAGGGAACGACGATCTTGGACGGCCAGGTAGGGATGGAAATATCCATAGTACTGTCGCCAAAGGTCCAAGATCGGTCAAAATGCAAATACGAGCCGTAGATCAACACAGTAACAACAACAAGAACGGCAAGAACGCCGAGAACTTCAGCGATCCATTGGGCACGGCCTTTAAAGACACCGATCACCAGCTCCATGCGGATGTGGCCGCCGACACGTTGACAATAGGCGATGCCCATAAAGGCAAACACCGCCATGGCTTGCTCTGTAATATCAATAAAACCGGGTACGGGCTGATTGAACAGATTACGTCCAACAACCTGAACGACAGCTAGCAACATCAAGACAAGAATGGATGTCGCGGCAATGAGGTTAAATAGATTTTCTATTTTCCCCAGCGCTCCATTAAAGCGAAGATAGGCCAGATCCGACGCCGGATATGTAGGGCCGTTTGGTTTGGACATTTTGGCAGCCCGTTCGTAAGAGGAATGTTTGCCATGCTCATTTTCGGAAGGGTTCATGAACCCTCCCGCAAGCATTGCTCAGAAGAACAAAAAGGCGCACCAAATCAGGATGCGCCTGTTCTGAGGCAATTACTCGCCGGCAATTGTATTTTGAACCAGAGCCAGAAGTTCTGCAGCAGGGAGACCCTTAGCAGACATATCTTTGACCCACTGGTCCCAAATTGGCTTACCAGCAACAGACTTGAAAGCTTCAAGTTCTTCGTCAGAGAACGTAATCTGCTTTACGCCACTTGCTTCTAGAGCCGGGTAAAACTTGTCGTAAACCTTTGCATAGGTGTCCAGGTAGTGCTGGATTGCAGGCTCGACGCTTTCGTCCAGTGCAGTTTTGAACTCTTGCGGCAAGAATTCGTAGGCATCTGTGCTCACAACAACAGGGCAGCTGACGGTGCCAGGGTTCAAGTTGGCTGTCCACCAGCTACCAGCTTCAATGGTTTTGAATGACAGATGTGCATGCGGTGCAAAAGCAACGGCCTGAACTGTACCAGAATCGATCGCCTGATACGCTTCAGCAGCCGTTACGGACGTTGGTACAGCGCCGATGGTTTTCATGGCGTTGCCAATACCACCGAGTGCACGAACGCGCATGCCTTCAAAGTCTGCCAGTTTTGCAGGCTCGTCGCCTTTACCAAGCAGGTTGTACTGCGGCATTGGCGATGGCATCAGCAGCTTCGCGTTCCAACGGCCCAAGTCTTTTTGAACAGCAGGATGGTTGTAAAGTGCAAAATCAACTTTAACCTGGGTTTCCAGATCCGGCACGCCCAGGAACGGCAGATCAGTGGTTGTCAGGGATGGGTTTTTGTCAGCGTGGTAAGATGCGCAGAACTGAGCCATTTCGAAAGCACCGATGGCAATGCCATCCAGGTTTTCACGAGACTTAGACAGTGCTCCACCATAATGCAGTTTAATTTCAAACTTACCGTTGGTACGTGCGGCGACCTCTTCAGAGAGCTTTTCTACGTGCTCTGTAAATGCACGACGCTTGCCCCAAAGTGATACGTTCCAAGTGACATCAGCAGCAAGAGCTTCACCAACGAATGTGGTGCCCATTGTTGCTGCAAGTACAGCGGTTGCAACCTTAATATTTTTCATTATTCTACTCCCGAAAAAGAATGACCGTTCTTGAAGACAACACAAATCCGGCCACTCCAACAACTCTGTCACCAAACAGAAATATCATAATTTACTCAGTAATAAACCTAGGATCATCGAAGATTTAGTGAATATACACATGCCGCAAGGGTTGCTAATCCAAAATATGTTTGGAGGCAGCAAGTCTATAGAATATCTATTTTTTCTCCTATAAGCGGCTCTTCTTTGTCTAAAGTATAACAACGTCAAGTATACCTTTATAGGTAGAAACTGAGCTACCTTACACCTCCTTACATGTAATATTACTGAAACTGCATTATTTTTCAGAACCTTATCCCTAAGTGTAAGGTTGACAAGGATCAAAGCGACAACTGTAATATTGGCCTAATATTTCAGTCAGGGACGACCTCCCATATCGCTTAGAGATAGAGGGCAAGGAGATAGGCTTATGGCAATCAAGGACATTCTTACAATCACGGATCTGAACGGCGAGCAAACAGCCTCCAAGGTCGCTGTGGAATTTGCGCGGCAGGCAGGTGCACATGCGACAGGTCTTGCGCTTGCGTTTGAGCCAATTGTACCTGGTTTTCTAGCAGCTCCAATGCCAACTGATTATCTGCAGGTTGCCAAAAATCAGGCTATCGACGCTGCGAAGGCATCCACCGAGAAGTTCAAAAATTACTCCAAGCTGGCCGCAATCTCCACAGAAACGCGGATAGAGGAGATCATCACGGGTGGCAATCTTGATTCAATCATGGGGCATTGCCGTCTCAGCGACATGGTTGTGATTGGGCAGGACAATCCAGACGCACCTGAGCCGATGCGCGAAATGCTTATTGAGGGCCTGCTTTTTGAATCTGGCGTGCCGACATTGATTGTCCCGTTTATTTCCAAGGGCAATTTTAAGCCAAGCAAGGTTGTTCTCGCTTGGGATGGCAGTGCAACCGCTGCACGTGCAGTGCACGCTGCACTTCCCATTCTTGAAATGGCGGAACAGGTAACAATTGTTATTATTAACAAGGGTCTACCGCTTGAGGGCGAGCCAGGTTCTGATATCGCAACGTATCTTGCAAGGCACAACCTAGAGATTAACGTTGACGTAATCAACAACCCACCAATTAGTGTCGGTGATGCTTTGCTGAACTACGTCTCTGAGAATGCAGTCGATCTGTTGGTGATGGGCGGCTATGGCCATAGCCGTATGCGTGAATATCTGGTGGGTGGAGCAACCCGCGATATTCTCCATTCCATGACTATTCCGGTCCTCATGGCTCATTAATGCACTTGGGAGGTAAGACATCTTATCTCTCAGTCCTTGCTCTTATCAAAATGGAGAGAGGTGTCGCCTTGCTGTCGCACCTCTCTCCTATTTTGGGTCTCAGACTTATATTTTCGATCTGTAAACGGGTCATAGATCTGAGTTGAAACCCACTCGTACAGCAACTAAAACTCAGCCGAGTTTGACGGGAATTGCGCTATGACGATCTGCAATTTGGAGGGCCTGACCTCTCCACGCTCCATTGCCATTGTTGGCCCTAACAGCAAGCAGGAAATGGTCCTGCAGCGTCTCATAGACAGCCTGACGACTTGCAAGTTTACGGGGGTAAAGACACTCGTTGGGCTTCCTGAAACTGAAGCAGACGGCTTCGCCAGTGCTCCTTCCATATCCAAGGTTGACGGCAATGCAGATCTAGCAATTTTGCTTGGTGACCCGACAACCGCAGCGGAGAGTATCAACCAGCTTGGCGCGCAAGGAACGCGGGCCGTTGTCATACCTGCAAGTGGCTTTGACAGCTGGAGTGAGGTACATCTTGATGCGCTTTTAAAAGCTGCACACCCCTATAATATTCGGATTCTTGGTCCGGGTAGTTTGGGGTTGGCCTCGCCGTATTCCAACCTTTCAACACTTCTGACAAGCGAGCAGGCTCTTAAAGGCGATCTTGCTCTCATTTCCCGCTCTGGCACTATTTTTAACACCACCCTTTCGTGGGCCAAGGCAAACTCGATTGGTTTTTCGGGCGTGGTTTCGCTTGGCCGCAGGCTGGATGTGGACGTCTCTGATTTATTGGATTGGTATGCTCAGGATTACAGAACCAAGGCAATCCTTGTCCACCTTGAGACCATAGCAAACCCTCGCAAGTTTATGTCTGCTGCACGTGCTGCTGCCCGCTCAAAGCCGGTGATTGTTCTTCGCAGCGGTGCAAGCCGTGACCAACATATCTCCGGAATGGCACATTCCAGCCGTCTTGCCACACGCGACTCCGTCTATGACGCTGCTTTGCAACGTGCTGGCGTTCTGCGGGTTTATGATCTTGATGAGATGTTTGAGGCAGCGGAAACCATCACGCGGGTTGCCCCGTCGACTGGGCGGCGTCTTTCCATCATCGCGAATGGCCGCAGTCTGGCGACACTTGCTGCGGACCGCCTTGCCAAGGTTGGCGGAAAGCTGGCGCCGATCAGCAGCGAGACCAAAGAAAGCCTTTTGTCGCTGACACGTGCAGATGCAGTGGCAGACAACCCGATGGTGTTATCTGAAGCGGCCAGTCCTGAAGAGTTTAAAGAAGGCATCAGCGCCCTCCTTAAAGACCCAAACTCCGACGGCGTACTGGCGATTGCAGCACCAACAGCCTTTGTTGATTTTGAAGAGGTTGCCAAAGCCATTGCTGAAGCGGCCAAAGAAGACCGCAAGCGGTTTGGCAAACATCAAGCCTTTGTCACCACGCTTGCTGGGGGCGCGAACATACCACGTCAATATCTCGATGAAGCGCGCGTTCCCTGTTATCCAAGTCCATCTGGCGCAATTCGCTCCTTCATGCATCTGGTGCGTTACAAAGAGGCAAAGGACCATCTTTCAGCTGTGCCTGACAGTCTGCCAAGCGACTACAAGCCTAACCTCAGACTTGCAAAAGAGACAATTAGCGCGGCTTTAGAGAATAGGCAAAAGTGGCTCACACCTGTTCAAACCCGCGAACTGCTGCGCGCATATTCCATCAATCAGGTAGAATTGCATCTGGTTAAAACGGTGGAAGAGGCTGCCAAGGTTGCCGAAGTTATGTTCGGCAAACATAATCAGCTGGTTCTTAAAGTCAGTAGTCCAGATTTGACATTCAAGTCAGACATTGGCGGCGTCCACCTTGGTGTCGACAGTGTCGAGGATGTGAAGGCAACCTTTGAAAAAATCCTCCAGAACGTGAAACACTCGTTTCCCGATGCTGAGATTACTGGAGTTGAAATCCAACCCTTGGTCTCTCGCCGCTTTGGCCTTGAGACCTATGCGGGGCTGGCTGACGATCCGGTGTTTGGCCCTGTCGTTGTATTTGGCAAAGGCGGCACCTCGGTTGAGGTGATTGGAGACCGGGCCATGGATCTGGTGCCCATTGATCTGAACCTTGCCAATGCGATGATCTCACGGACCAACACCTCCAAACTCCTTAAAGGTTTCCGCAACCGACCTTCCGTGAATATTGGAGAGGTCGAGCAGTTGCTGGTTAAACTCTCGCAGATTGCTGTAGATTTTCCAGAGGTGCGCGAACTTGACCTTAATCCGGTTGTTGCAGATGAAACCGGCATTGTCGTGCTTGATGCACGTGTTGCCATTAGTGCTCCGGAAAAGCGCCCAGGCCGTCAGGGGAGATCCCGCCTTTCAATTGTGCCCTACCCTGTTGAGTGGGAGCACACTCACAAGCTGAAAGATGGCAAGACAGTTCTTATCCGCCCTATCCGCCCAGAAGATCAGGGGATCTTGAAGAAGTTCTTTGAGAAGGTTTCCGTTGAAGACCTAAGGCTGCGTTTCTTTGCTCCGGTCAAAGAGTTTTCGCATACGTTTTTAGCCCGTCTTGTACAGCTTGATTATGCGCGGGCAATTGCTTTTGCTGCCATTGATCCTGAAACAGGGAATATTTTGGGCGTGGTGCGGCTTCACGCCAACCCAGATCACACCGAAGGCGAATATGCCGTGATGGTACAGTCCAACCTCAAAGGGTTCGGTCTAGGCTGGATCTTGATGAAGCTGATTATTCGTTACGCCAAAGTCGATGGGATTCAGACCGTAAAAGGCGAAGTTCTGCGCGAGAATACCACTATGCTGGATATGTGTCGCAGTCTGGGGTTCCGTGTAAAACGTTCGCCTGACGATGATGCACTTGCTGATGTTGCCCTTGACGTGACAGCCCTTGACCGTGAGACCATGAGTTAGAGCCGATTTGATCACGTCGGACGGCGATCTTTACTCCTACAAGTGTTTGAGAGGTTTGAGGAGCAAAGCATTCACTTTTTTAGCGGTTTGCTTTGCGCCTCAAACGTTTACAACTTATTAGCCCTCAGCCAGAGACGCATCACGAATTTGCGTGAGTGAACGTGCAGGCGTGATTGCTTCCGGGTCCAGATGAAGGTGGAGAAGTGCGGGCTTGCCGCTTGCTTTTGCCGCTTCAAATGCCGGGCCAAACTCTGCTGCCGTTTTTACTGTGCTTGAATGGAACCCATAGGCTTTGGCGAGCTCTGCAAAGTTGGGATTGTGCAAAGTGGTCGCGCTAACGCGACCAGGGTATTCGCGCTCCTGATGCATGCGGATGGTGCCGTAAATACCGTTATCGACAACGACAACGATGATGTTAGCCTCTTCCTGCGCAGCTGTACCCAGCTCCTGAATGGTCATTTGCAGACAGCCGTCACCAGCAAAGCAAATGACATCACGCTCTGGGAATTTTAGCTTTGCAGCTACAGCTGCTGGCAGTCCGTAACCCATGGAGCCACAGGTTGGAGCCAACTGAGTGTTGTACTTGCGGAAACGATGGAAGCGGTGCACCCAAGTGGCATAATTGCCTGCGCCATTGGTGAAAATGGTGGTGTCTTCAAGATTGTTCTCAATCCACTCCATCACTCCCGCCATTTGCAGGTCGCCTGCGACCTGGGGACGGGCACCAGACCAAGCCATATAGTCTGCGTGTGCTTGGTCTGCTTGCGCTTTCCAGCCGGTTTTTTGCGCTACATCCAGTTGAGCCAGTGCATCACAAAAGCCAGTTGGGCTTGCATTTATGCCCAGTGTTGGCACGTAGATGCGGCCCAGCTCTTCTGCCCCTGGGTGGATATGAACGACCTTTTGAGCTGGTACAGGAATGTCCAGCATCGAATAGGACTGGCTGGGCATTTCAGAAAGTATGTCGCCAAGTAAAACAATGAGATCTGAGTTCTCAATGCGCTCTTTCAGCTTCGGGTTGATGCCGATACCGACATCCCCTGCATAACAAGCGTGAGTGTTGTCAAAAAGCATCTGCCGACGGAAGGATACACCAACCGGCATGTTGTTGTTTTGCGCAAAAGCCATGAAGGTGTTGCAGGTTTCCTCTGACCAGCGCGACCCGCCCAGGATGAAGAACGGACGCTCCGCCTCTTCCAACAAGCCTTTGAATTCTTCCATCTGCTGATTGGATGGGTGCGTTTCGATCTGACGCATCGCAGGAACGCGTTGTGCCTCGGCCATTTCAATCAGCATATCTTCTGGTAGGGCCAAAACAACCGGGCCCGGACGGCCAGACGTTGCAACATGATAGGCGCGGGATATCATTTCCGGGATACGGTCCGGCTGGTCAATCTCGGCGACCCACTTGGCAATACTGCCAAACATCTGACGGTAGTTAACTTCCTGAAAGGCATCGCGCTCGCGCATGTCCCTTGCGATCTGCCCGACAAACAAGATCATAGGCGTTGAATCTTGCTGAGCTACGTGAACACCAGCAGAGGCGTTGGTGGCGCCAGGTCCGCGGGTAACCATGCAGATGCCTGGCTTACCCGTCATTTTACCCCAGGCATCTGCCATCATGGCAGCTCCACCTTCCTGACGGCAAAGCGTGACCGGAATGGAAGCATCATACAACGCATCCAGCACAGCGAGATAACTCTCGCCCGGCACGCAGAAGACACGCTCTGCGCCCTGATCTTCCAGCGCATCTACGATTAACTGACCACCGGTCCGTTTTGTCTGGCTCATCCCTCACTCCGCTATCAATTCAATTGGGGAGAAGATACGCGGATTATCGTCCCATGAAAATCTGCAGTATTTCCCTTTATTATTCCAGCTTGGAATGAACTGGACAAATCCTGACGGTTTTAGTGCGCGGTGCATGACATATCGGGCCATATGCAGGCGTTCTCTTCCGCCCCCCTTATAAACCTTAGCCCGATTGATTGATTGGCACTTACAATGCAAGGATGCACAAACAGCTTTAGATTTGTGCCGTTGTAATGGGGGTGTCATGACCGCTAACAGTTTTGACGTTGATACCATAGAGCAAAGCGAGATTATTGACTTCTTCTCTTCTGCCGCCGCGCACAGGGGACAAGAGGTTAAACGCATCGACACCCATGCAAATATTGCTTTTCTGGTGGGCAATGACGCTTACAAGATGAAGCGTGACGTGAAGTTTCCATTCCTGGACTATTCCAGTTTGGAGAAACGCAAAGCGGCCTGCGAAGCAGAAATACACCTCAACAGCCAATATGCGCCTCAAATCTATCGCAGCACATTGCCAATCACTCTGCAACCAGACGGTTCTTTTGAACTCGCCGGGAGAGGCCAGGCTGTGGAGTGGGTCGTTCATATGAACCGCTTCAATGAACACCTAGGCTTGGATCGTATCGCGGAAGAAAAAGGTATCAGCTCTGAGCTTGCGATTGATCTGGCTAAGCTTATGGTCAACGCTCACAGCCGCACAACCCTGCGAGAGGCACAGCCCTGGATTGATGATCTGGCATCGTATATGGACCAGAATCTGGACGCATTTTTAGAATTTCCGCAGTTCTTCCCGAAGGATCAAGTTCTAGCGCTGGATAAAGCTGCTCGCCAAGAACACCACACCATTGAGCCGACTATTCAGCAACGTGGTGCGTTGGGATTCGTTCGTCTGAACCATGGGGATGCGCACCTATCCAACATCGTTTTGCATGATGGCAAGCCGCTTTTGTTTGACGCCGTTGAATTTGATGATGCGATTGCAACGGGGGATGTACTTTATGACCTTGCTTTCCTGTTGCTTGACCTTTGTGAGCGCGAAGAACCGGTCGCAGCAAATATTGTGCTCAACACCTATCTCAGGCTGACACATCAACCTAAGCATCTGGAAGATATCCGTGTCCTTCGGTTTTATCTGATGATGCGGGCTGCTATTCGAGCAAAGATCGCAGCTGCCTCCTCTCTTCATCAGGACGGGGAGACGCGTAAAAAGACCGAGCATCAGGCAAGGGCTTATTTTCAGATTTGTCGCCGTGCCCTTGAGCCAACTGCTCCAGTGCTTTGTGCAATTGGCGGACTGTCTGGGACAGGCAAAACAACGCTTGCTCAAGGCCTTGCTCCTCTTCTTGGCCGGATGCCGGGAGCAGTCCATTTGCGAACGGATGTTATACGCAAAGAACTGCTGGATATTGGCGAGACTGACAAAGCGGGGAAGGCAACCTACACACCAGAGTTTTCTGCCAGGGTTTATGGTGAACTGTTCACGCGTGCGGGCCAGGTCCTTGCTGGCGGGCATTCTGTCATCATTGATGGTGTCTACAGCAAAGCTGAGGAGCGCGACTCAGTTGAGAAACTGGCGGCTCAGGAAGCGGCCGAGTTTTACGGCATTTGGCTTGAGGCTGAGTTGCAAACGCTTATCAACCGCGTTGAAGCGCGACACGGCGACGCATCTGATGCAGATAGTGATGTGGTTCGAAAACAGCAAACGTACGCACTGGGTTCCATTGCGTGGCCTAAGCTGGACAGCACTGCCCCCAAAGAAGCTGTTTTAAAACAAGCTTGTAGTCGTATGGGGCTGAAACACGGAAGCTGAGATTCCGTTTTTTATAATGATTACAAAGTGATAGTCTAGGTTCGGCAACGCTCAAAGCCGCTTTAAAATTGATTGCTGTCAATGCAAGTCATTCGCAATTGCATTTTATTGTCTTCAAGAACTAAGATTTTTGGAGGCTAAATGTCTTTGCAAGCCAGAGAAACATTCGAGCAGGCTCCCCATAGGGAAGTTTTTGCACCGTATCGTGAGACATTCGTTCCTCCTGTCCAGGCTGTGCCACTTACGCAAGCACGCAGCGGCGTAGAGTTAAAGGTCGTTCGCCTTGGAAGAAGCCGGGCGGATGCACTCAAACTTAGATCACTTGGGCTCACCAGTGACCGTCCCCTCACTATTTTTGAAGGCAGCGGAACGCGCGCGCGCATCCTTTCTATCGGGTCCCAGCGTGTGGCTGTTGGAGTTGACCTGGCTGGCACCATTTTGGTGGAAGAGGTTGACCAATGAGCTGCCACGATACTAAGAGCTGCAGTTGTGAAGGCAAACCTCAGGTTCACCTTCTGGGGACAGCAAACTCCGGGAAGTCCAGTCTCTTTAATAAGCTTACCGGCCGCAGTCAGGTGATTGGCAACTGGCCGGGCGTGACTGTTGATCGCAAAACCGGCATTTGTGAAACGCCTGGCCTTGATCTGGCACTGATGGACTTGCCCGGCGTTGCGACGCTTTCTTCTCCAGAAGATGACCGCATTGATGAACGGATCACCCGCCAGGCCCTGCTTAATGACCGTCCTGCCGCATTGGCCGTGGTGCTTGACCCAATTGCGCTGGAGCGTTCACTTGCAATCTTGATGCAGGCGCTCGCCTTTGATGTTCCTGTCATCGCGGTTATGACGAAAGCTGATCTGTGGCCACAAGGTGTTCTTCAGGACGCAGCAGATCGTCTTTCAGCTGCTTTGGCACTTCCTGTTGTTGCTACGTCTGTTCACGATGCCCCTTCTCTGGCTGTTTTGCGAGAAGAGCTTTTAGTCGCGATCAACGAACCTCATGCCCCTTCCCGTTTGCTGACTGATCCGTTTGACCTGATCAAGCCGGTCCAGACACTTGCAGAAGACATCGCTCGATTGGCGCCTGAACTTTCTGACAGCGCATTGCCTCTTGCTCATCGCCTGATGGAAGGGGACAAGCTTGCGCGTGAGATGGTTCCCCCCAGTGTTCTTGTTAAAGCAACGCAAATTTCCGATGAGTGCGCCGAACGTCTGCAAGACCCGACCGAACTTGTGATGGCAACAAGCTATTTCAATCGCGCCTTTTCTCTTGCGCAACTCATGGAGTTGCCTGAACCACACAATGTGCGCAGCTTTTCTGACAAGATTGATCGCTTTGTACTTTCCAAGTGGGCCGGACCATTTGTCTTCCTTGGCATCATGTATGTCATGTTCTTCGTTGCTATCAACGTGTCCTCCTATTTCATTGATCTATTTGACGGGCTAGGAGATGCCCTGTTCATTCAAACACCGCTCAGCTTACTGTACGCCCTTGGCCTTGAAAGCGGTGCTGCGGAGATGGTGATTACAGCCATTGGCGGAGGTTTGCAGACTGTCGGTACGTTCGCCCCTATCGTTGGTTTGTTATTCCTCTGTCAGATTTTCCTTGAGCAAAGCGGGTATATGGCCCGTGCAGCCGTGGTTGCTGATGGCCTGATGCGCCGGATCGGACTGCCCGGACGGGCCTTCCTGCCGCTCATCCTAGGCTTTGGCTGTACTGTTCCTGCTGTGATCGCCACCCGCACGCTGGCGACTGAGCGCGAACGAGTGGTTACCTCCATGATGGCACCGTTCATGTCTTGTGGTGCGCGCTTGCCTGTTTACGCACTGTTTGCTGCCGCTTTCTTCCCAGTTAATGGCCAGAACATTGTTTTTGCTCTGTACCTTTTGGGTGTTGGCGTTGCGATCTTTACTGGCTGGGCGTTGTCCCGATCCTTTTATAAGGGACAGTCTGCAAGCCTTGCCATCGAGCTTCCAACCTATCAAATGCCTCAGTTGTCTCAGGTTATGAAACTGGTATGGACCCGCTTAAAGATCTTCCTTTTTGGTGCAGGTAAGATCATTGTTACCGTCGTTGCGGTCCTGACAATTTTGAATTCGGTGGACTTTACAGGGAACTTCGGCAATGAGGCCAATGGGCGGTCGGTATTGGCTGTTGTATCTAAACAAGTAACGCCGATCTTCTCTCCCATGGGGCTTAGCCAAGATGACTGGCCAGCAACAGTTGGTTTGGTCACCGGTATCTTTGCAAAGGAAGCCGTGGTTGGAACGTTGCAGACCCTTTATGTCACCACTGAGGATGAAGGCGACGCACCTGCTCCGCTGGAGACTGCCAAGGCAGCCATCGACACCTTCACAACAAGTATCGTTGACCTGACCTCGCAGATGCTTGACCCGCTTGGTGTCGATATTGGTGATATCTCCACTGTCGAAGCAGCTGCGGAAGAGCAACAAGTCGAGGTTGGTCTGTTCACTGCACTTGCTTCTCACTTTGATGGAAAAGTCGGCGCGTTTGCCTACATGATTGCTGTGTTGCTTTACATTCCATGTACTGCAGCGCTGGCGACCATCTGGCGCGAAGTTGGGCGTAACTGGGCTTTGTTTGCAGCAGGCTGGACCACGTTGCTGGCTTATTCTGGAGCCTCACTATCCTATCAGATCGGCACATTTGCCAGACATCCCGCCTCTTCAGCGGCGTGGATTGTTGGCTTGCTTGCAGCGATTGTCGGCGTGCTGTTTTATATGCGCCACAAAGCTGACAGCCCCATTGTGCCCCAGGCAACACTGGAGGCAGCAGAGTAGGATGTTGCAGAAAATTGAAGGTGTTTTGGCAAAGCGTGGCGGCGCGACAATCAGCGAGATAGCCCAGGATATGAACATTCCCGGCGATTTTGCAGTGGCGATGGTTTCCCAGCTCAAAGCATTAGGCCGTATTGAAGAAGTTGGATGTTCTTCCAGCGCTGCGTCCAGCAGCTGTGCAAGCTCTTGTGGGGGATGCAGTTTTGCGCCCACGGTTCAATACCGCTTGAAAGACTAGCGTACTCATGTGGGCTTGGATCAAATCTGAGCCCACTTGTTGTACCCCTCAAACCTGACAGGTTTGCGCCGTTGTCCATGAGCTTTACTCTCTTAGCACCGCAAGGAGGGAACAAAACGTGGACTTTCAAAGCGCTGTCAGAACTTGTTTCGAAAAGTATGTCCAATTCAAAGGTCGCGCACCACGCTCAGAATACTGGTGGTGGACGCTTTTCGTTTTTATCGCGATGGTTGTTTCTCACATCATCGATAACTTTGTGATCGCACCTTTACTCGGCTTACCTGCTGGCAGTATTCAAGATGGGGCCCCTCTCAGCTCCATTTTTGGCCTTGCGTTTTTTCTACCCAACATAGCTGTCGCTGTGAGGCGCTTGCATGACGTTAATCGCTCAGGCTTCTGGCTGCTTATAGCCTTCATACCGCTCTTGGGCGGATTGCTATTGCTCTACTGGTTTGTGCAACCTTCTGACGAAGGCACAACCGAGTATGACGCTTAGAGCTGCCGCAATCAGGTTAGGCTTGGAGTGAATCAGGCATAAGCGTTCGTTATGCGACACTTTGCATAGCGGAAACTATGTAATGCAACCAGTTTTTTCAAGAAACCAGTTACTACAGCAAAGACAAGTGCTCTATCTTTTGGGGCGCACAGGTTATGAGCCCCGAAAAAAACACAATTGTTAAGAGTGTTCCGCTACGTGAAGTCATAATCTAAAATCAATACACCCCATCGACAGGTGGTCACATGGACAGTTTTGCAGACGGTTTAGCAGTTGATCTGGCTCGGTTTCAGTTTGCCTTTACAATCGCGTTCCATATCATTTTTCCAGCCTTCACCATCGGCTTAGCAAGCTTTCTTGCCGTACTGGAGGGTTTATGGCTATGGACAGGACGTGATGTTTACTTGCGGGTTTTCAAGTTCTGGCTCGTCATCTTCGCTCTCTCTTTTGCCATGGGCGTGGTTTCCGGTATCGTCATGGTATATCAATTTGGAACCAACTGGTCTGTCTTTGCGGAGAAAACCGGTGCTGTCGTTGGCCCCCTCATGGGCTACGAGGTCCTGACTGCATTCTTCCTTGAAGCTGGCTTCCTTGGCATTATGCTTTTCGGCATGAACCGTGTTGGCAGAAAACTACACTTTTTCGCGACGGTGGTTGTTGCGCTTGGTACAGCTCTTTCTGCATTCTGGATCCTTTCCGTGAACAGCTGGATGCAAACGCCAGCCGGATACGCCATGAATGAGTTTGGCCAGTTCGTTCCTGAAGACTGGTTGCAAATCATATTTAACCCCTCCTTCCCTTATCGCCTCGTCCACATGGTGCTCGCTGCCTACCTTACCACCGCATTTGTCGTTGGTGCCGTGGGTGCTTATCACCTGCTGAGAAACCGGTTTAGTGAGGGTGCGCAAGTCATGTTTTCTATGGCGATGTGGCTCATCATTATAGTGACGCCGATGCAGATGTTTGCTGGTGACCTGCATGGTCTGAACACTCTTGAACATCAGCCAGCAAAGATCGCGGCAATGGAGGGTCACTTTGAAAATCAGGGACCAGCACCGTTGATTCTGTTTGGCTGGCCTGATGAAGAAGCAAGAGAGATGAAATATAAGGTCGAAATTCCCTACCTTTCCAGCATTATTCTAACACATAGCCTTGATGGTGTTGTGCCGGGGCTCAATGCATTCCCTCGCGAAAACTGGCCACCTGTAGCGAAGGTATTTGTTTCTTTCCGCATCATGGTTGGTATCGGCTTCCTTATGTTATTTATCGGTTTATGGGGGCTGTGGTCTCGGCTGAGAGGTCGCCTTTACGAGAGTGACTGGCTCCACCGCGCCGTTATGGTGATGGGCCCTGCAGGCTTTATCGCGGTGATCGCAGGCTGGACTACTACCGAGGTGGGCCGACAACCTTTCACTGTATTTGGTTTGCTACGAACGGCAGATTCTATTTCACCGGTTGAAGCGCCTGCGGTTTGGGCTTCTCTGGTTCTGTTTGTTGGCGTGTACTTTATCGTCTTTGGTGTAGGAATTTTCTACATCCTGCGTTCGATGTCGAAGTCGCCAGATAATAGTCATGGACTGAAAACTGGCGTGCCCGTCAGGAGTGCAGGGATTACGCCAGCGCAAGCCCTTGAACCGAACGAGGGAGATCGTACCGATGATTCTTGATTATCCACTTATCTGGGGCTTTCTCATTGCTGTGGCGATCTTTGCCTATGTTGTTCTGGATGGTTTCGATCTTGGTATCGGCATCCTTTATCCAACAACGAAGGACAGCGATGAACGCACCTTAATGATGAACAGTGTTGCCCCTGTCTGGGATGGCAACGAAACCTGGCTCGTGCTTGGCGGTGGTGGCCTGTTTGCCATGTTCCCGCTGGCTTACTCAGTGATTATGCCTGCTGTCTACGCGCCCATTATAGGCATGTTGATCGGTCTGATTTTCAGAGGTGTTGCCTTTGAATTTAGGTTCAAGTCATCGGTAGAACGGCGACCGTTCTGGGATCTTTCGTTCTTTGCAGGCTCTGTCGTGGCAGCGTTCTGTCAGGGCTTGGTACTGGGCACACTTGTGCAAGGCATTGATGTGGCTGACCGGGCATATGTCGGCGGTTGGTGGGACTGGCTCACACCGTTTTCCGTCATGACAGGTCTGGCAGTTGTCGCAGGTTATGCCTTACTGGGCGCAACCTGGCTGGTGATGAAGTTGGAAGGCGCTCCTCAGGTGCATTTCCGCCGCGTCTCCAAATACGCAGCCGTTCTTATGATTGGTTTTCTTTTGCTAGTGAGCATGTGGATGCCATTCATCAATGTAAGCATTATGGAAAAGTGGTTCAGCTTCCCATACTTGCTTTATACGCTCCCAGTTCCGATCCTTGTTGCCGTTACAACGCTTGTGTTATGGCGCGCACTTATGAGTGACAAGGATTACACACCATTCGTTGCATCCTTGGTGTTGTTCTTGCTCACTTATGTGGGTCTTGGGATCAACATATTCCCGTATGTGGTGCCCAATGTTTACACATTGTGGGATGCTGCTGCACCCGAGAGCAGCCAGAAATTCCTACTTGTGGGCGCGGTCATCCTAATCCCGATGATCCTGATCTACACCGGGTATGCCTACTACGTGTTCAGAGGGAAAATTAAGTCTACGGAGGGTTATCACTAATGACAACTGACAGAACTGGCGATGTTGAACAGCCCCTGTGGAAGCGCTTGCTTTGGTTTGCCGCCCTTTGGGTCGCTGGTGTCATCTCTATAATGGTTGTTTCTTATGCACTGAGAAGCCTTATCATCTAACGAGACAAGTCCGGGTCACAAAAAGGGCGTGCTATCCCCATAGCACGCCCCGCTCCCAACGAACCGATCGCGGTTCCTCCTCCGCTACGGCTCTAAATTACTCCGAAACGCAATGTCCATCGCCATACGCCTCTCATATTTCAGGGCTGCACTGTGATATGTATTTGGTCACCTTTCAATGCGTCAAAACCCTAGGTCTGGTTTATTTTTGAGCAAAACCGCCAAAATCCAACACATTTTATATCTGCGACTGTCCTGGCCTTATTGACTCCACCTGAAAGAGAGAAAAATCTGCCTACGAGTTAGTGGGATACGTGCCTTGCAAGTTTGCAAGTCTCATGCAAAATTCCCCTGTTGTTTGAGGCATATAGAATATTCAGAGATTCTGTTTCTGAATGAGTAGATTCACACGCTTTGGCTTGTCGATATTTGCAAGTATCTCACCGGAGTAGCAGACATGAATTTTGCACAACTCACTGACACGCACCTGATGGCTGATGGGCAGTTGGCCTATAGCTGCGTTGATACGGCCACGCATTTATGTGCGGCGATCGATCACCTGAACGCATTTCGTCCGCGTCTCGATTTCGTGATTATCAGTGGTGATTTGGTCGATCTTGGCGACGCGGAAGAGTACAAGCTGTTTCGGCAGAAAATTGAGCAGTTAGAGATGCCATACTACGTTATTCCTGGGAACCATGATCATCGCGACGTGATGCGCCAGGCTTTCGCAGATCATGAGTATCTGACCAAAGACGGGGCTTTGCAGTTTTCCATCGAAAAAGAAGGTCTGCGGATCATCGGGCTCGATACAACCATTCCTGGGGAGCATGATGGCCATTTCGACGCCAATAAACAGGCGTGGTTGCGAGAGGAGTTGTCAGCCCATAAGGAGCAGCCAACGCTGGTATTTATGCATCATCCTCCATTCCAGACGGGCATCGCTCACATGGATGAAATCATGCTAACCCGCGCTAATGAGGATTTTTGGCCGGTTCTCCAAGGGCAATCACAGGTCCGTCATATTGCTTGCGGCCATGTGCACCGCGCAATTGAAACATTTAAAGGCGGAATACCTATTAACGTCTGCCCGTCCTCAGCCCACCAAGTTACTCTTGATCTAAAGACCGTGGGAGAAGCAACTTTCATAATGGACCCACCAGCGGTGCGCATCTTTGTTTGGGATGGCGTTCACTTGATAAATCACCTCAGTTTTATTGGTGATTATGGAAAACCGCGTTCATTTACCGATGGCGCAGAGCTGTTCGCGCTTTAGGCGAGGCGCCTAACTCAGCACAACAGCTCTCTGACAGGCTTTTTAGCAGATGAAACCTTAATAGGTTTCATCCACTGCAGGGAACTGTTCCCGGCGTACGTCGTCTGCATACTGTTTCACACCCGTCTCAATTTGAGACTTCAACTCTGCATATATGCGAACGAATTTTGGTGTGCGGTCAAACATGCCCAGCATGTCATCCGTAACCAGAATTTGGCCGTCGCAGTCAACAGATGCACCAATGCCGATGGTTGGAATGGGGATGCTATCTGAAATTTCGCGGGCGACTTCATCCTTCGTACCTTCAACGACAACACAGAATGCACCGGCCTCAACAACCTGCTCGGCGCATTCAAGCTGTTCCTTACGGCTTTCCTCGCTTTTACCCGCAACCTTGTAGCCGCCTTCGACATGCAGATATTGCGGGCGTAAACCGATATGGGCCACCACAGGAATCCCGCGATCGACGAGAAAACGAATGGTTTCAGGTGCCGCTGAATTGTACTCCAGTTTGACCGCCTGGCACCCGGTTTCCTGCATCACACGCAATGCGTTGCGATAGGCAGCTTGCGGGCTTTCTTCAAAAGAACCAAATGGCATATCGACAACAACGAGTGCATTTTGAGAGCCGCGCATCACTGCTTTGCCATGCATGATCATCATGTCCAAAGTAACTGCGGTTGTGTCCGGCAGGCCATGAAGCACCATACCAACGCTGTCCCCTACCAGCAGCAGATCACAATGCTCATCTAGGATCTGTGCAACTGGTGCTGTGTACGCGGTTAAACAAACCAGCTTGTGGTGCCCTTTCGCCTTCAAAATGTCTTTGACGGTTTTTCGGCGAATTGCAGCGGTATGAGACATGGTATTTGGTACCCGTTTCGTTTCTTCAAAGCAGCCTGCCCTAATTCCGGTCAATCCGACTGCTTTAAGCCTTCGTTATCTCGCGCACTCTGCGAGGAATCCCATTCAGCGCTTATGGGAGTGCGCTTTATTATTGCGAGGTTTCTTAGGTTCTCGACATTTTCAACGCAAGAACCCTGCCCCTGTGCGCCTTAATAGCGACTTTTATGAGAATATGAAATAACGCTGAGATACCCAATGGAACTTTTGGTGCGGTATGCGCCACTCACAGTTGATCCGCTGGTGTTTTAAACCACGATTAACTCCTAGCGTGCGGCCCCCACTAGGCGCGGACAAATAAGAGACTGCCGGAATTTCAGTGCTTTCTTTCGCGATTCAGCAGAGTTAGCTGCATGATGCGGGCATTTTTGTCTGCCGACATCCATAAATATCCTTTTAATCCTACCAATGATTACCGTAAGGTTAGTTTTCACAGTTCAGGGAGGGGACGGTGGATATTATTGATAGGGGTGATGCGGTCTGTATTGCAGGTGCGGGGCCAGCGGGGCTCGTTATGGCTCGCGCCCTACAGCACAATGGCCTTGCTTGGGATCAGTTTGACCCTAACCCAGACGTGGGCGGTTTATGGGATATCAAACACGAAGGCACGGCGATCTATGAGAGTGCGCATTTCATAAGTTCTCGCAGTCTTTCTGGGTTTGCAGATTTTCCTATGCCAAAGCAGTTTGCAGATTACCCCAAGCACAGCGAGATCAGAAAATACCTTCGTGACTTTGCGCGGGCGTATGGCTTGCGGGAGAAAATCCAGTTTTCAACCAGCATCGTGAAGCTGACCAAGACGGATCGCGAGCGCTGGCAGGTCCATCTCTCCAACGGGCAGTGCCGGGAGTACAAGGCTATTGTTTGTGCAACAGGCTCGCAATGGCAGGCCAACATGCCCGATCTAAAAGGCACATTTGACGGTGAGATCCGTCACAGCCAGACCTACAAGCACATGAGGGAACTTGATGGAAAACGTGTGCTTGTGATCGGCGCTGGCAACTCCGGTTGCGATATTGCCTGTGACGCGGGAAGTATAGGCAAACAAGCCTTCCTTTCCATGCGCCGGGGCTATCATATTGTTCCCAAACACGTATTTGGTATGCCAGCTGATGTCTTTGCCGATAACGGTCCTAACTTGCCGATTTGGATGATGCGGCCACTTTTTACGTTTTTGCTACACTTGCTGAATGGCAACCTACAGCGGCTTGGTATTGAGAAGCCAGATCACAAGCTGTTTGAAACACACCCGATCTTAAACACCCAACTCGTGCATTCCTTGCAACATGGAGATGTGAAGATAAAGCCTGATGTGGAGCGGTTGGACGGCAAGTATGTTGTCTTTAAAGATGGCAGTCGGGAAGAGATTGATTTGATCTTATGTGCGACCGGATACAACCAGTGTGTGGATTTTGCTGGCGATCTCTTCAGTTACCAAGGAGGCAGACCTGAGCTGTTTATTCAAGCAGCCTCGCGTGAGCATAAAAACCTGTTTGGGATCAGCTATATCGAGACGAATGCTGGCGCGTATAAAAGGTTTGACTACATGGCGGGTCTGGTCGCCAACTACCTAAAGGACCAGGAAGAGACCCCGGAACGCGCTGCCAAAATGGAAGCAATCATCCAAACTGAAAAGCCAGATCTGACGGGAGGCATTCGTTTCCAGGAGACAGGGCGACATGCTGGTTATTGTGATGCCAAATCGCATAGTAAATATGTCGCGAAACTCTATAAGCGCCTAGGTTGGACGCTTCCGCAGGATATCAGCTTTAAACAGGTTACCAGCGCGGCCGAAGAGGCTGACAGCTTTAAAAAAGAAACGTCGGCCGCCTGAGTGTCTTTGCATTCTTAAAGACACAAAAGCCAGTTTCAACAAGCGTTAGAACCTGTCTCGCAGGCTGTAATAGAGCATACCCAGTACCATGAGCGGCCATCTCAAGTGACGGCCACCGGGAAACGCGCGGGTTGGAAAATTCTCCATCACATCAAACCGGCTGGCCTGTCCGTCAATCGCCTCAGCCATGAGTTTGCCGGCGAAGGTGGCCATTGCAACACCATGGCCTGAAAAGCCGCTGGCGTTGAGCATATTTGGCGAGAGCTTTGCAAAATATGGCATGCGGTTGAGGGTGATACCCAGCGTTCCGCCCCAAGCAAAGTCAATCTGCGTCTCTTGAAGCTGCGGATAGACCTCGAGCATCGGTTTGCGAACAAAGGCTTTGATGTCATCGGGGAACTGGAAACTGTAACTTTCGCCGCCTCCAAACAAAAGTCGATTGTCTGCCGATAAGCGGAAATAATTGACTACAAACCTTGAATCGGCCACGGCCACATCATCTCTGATCAAAGACTTCGCCATGTCCTCCCCTAAAGGCTCCGTGGCAATGATGTAATTGTTGATGGGCATCACCCGCGCCGCAACCTTGGGCTCCAATGTATCAATGTAGCCATTGCAGGCAAAAATCACATAGCGAGCACGAACCTGAGCCTTTGCAAGCTTCAGCAGTGCAGGCTCTCCTTTCTGGATTTCCAGCACCTCAGAGTTTTCAAAGATTTCGACGCCCGCCGACACGCAAGCCTGCGCTAAGCCCAGTACAAAATTCAATGGATGCAGGTGGGCAGCTCCCCTATCCAACGTTCCACCATGATACGCCTGTGTATCAAGCATCTCTTGTATCTCAGCGTTGTCTACGAACCTGATTTGTTCGTAGTCATAGTTTTTCGCCAGCTTCTCCGCATAGGCCTTGCTGTGGCTGACATAGCTTTGCTTATGGTCTGCGTGAAGAATGCCCGGTTTCAAGTCACAGTGAATCTTGTGTTTGTCGATGAGGTTTTTGGTCAGGGATTTGGCGGCTTCAGACAGATCCCAAAGCTCTCTGGCCCGGGTTTGACCGACAAGGGTTTCCAGATCATCCTGATCCATCCTTTGTCCGCTGCCAAGCTGCCCGCCGTTGCGTCCAGATGCGCCCCAACCAACACGGTGCGCCTCCAGAACTTGCACCTTGTAACCGCGCTCCGCCAAATGAAGAGCTGAGGACAGGCCTGCGTAACCTGCACCAATCACACACACATCACAGCTGCTTTCGCCTTCCAGTTTGGGAAAGTCGAGTTGCTTGTTGGCTGTTGCACAGTAATACGACGGCGGATATGTTCCGGCCTTATCATTGGCATGGAGGAATCTTTGGGAAATAGCCATTTACATCCTTGGAGAGGCTTACTGTTACTCCCAAAAGCCCCTGAACCTACACTGAGCACTCGCGCTTGAACTGGGTATCGGGCTCAGGACAGATTGTCTGTCGCCACCGATATTCAAGCTTACACGTTAAGCGGGACCACTTTAAACCTCGTGCCTTTTTTCCCGCACTGCAGCTTGCTGAATAAAGCTCACAATCATATGGGCGACTTGGCCAGATTGCGTGGGTGCCTTCGAAGATTCGATCGCATGGTCAGCAATTTCTTCTGGCAAGGAGACACCGCGCCGCTCCTTAAACAGTGCCACCGAATAATCCTCGCCGAACTCTGGGTGGCCCTGGAATGAGAGGGCTCTGCCATTGTAGTCGATTGCTGCAAACTCGCAAAAGTCTGAGGACGCAATGACTTCTCCATCCTCTGGAAGCCTGACGACCTGATCTTGATGATAAGCCTCAATCGAGAAGCTTGTCACACCTTCCGGCATCCATTGCGGGCTCTGCAATACATAATAAGTAAAGACCCCGCAGCCCCAGCCTTTTTCGGATTTCTCGGCCTTACCGCCCAGCGCTTCAGCCAAAATCTGATGCCCGAAGCAAATACCAATGATAGGCACATGCTGGTCGTAGGCATCTTTCAAAAACTCTTTGAGCTGCTCGATCCATTCAAGCTTGTCGTAAACGCCATGCTTGGAGCCTGTAATCAACCAGCAATCGCAGCTATGGACAGATTGTGGCAGTTTGCCATCCATCACAGGGTAGGAAACATAGTTCCAGTTTGCCCCCTGATCTCTGAGCAAACTCTCAAACATTGAGGGGTAATCGCCGAATGTCTTGCCCAGATTTTCGGGTGGACGGCCTACTTCCAGAATTCCAAGGTTAAAAGTCAAAGAGCACTCCAAAATTCCAAGATGCAAAAGCCACATAAAGTGTCAGGACCGAATACTCAATTATAGGCTGCCAACTTCACCTGTGTAAACTCTTGCAGCCTGTGTCCGACCAATTCCCTTAGCGCTTTTATATATTGGTTCAGCAGGTCTTAAGCGTTCACTTTCAATACAGGTGAGTGAGTCAATGCTTATCGGGTTGTTCGCCTGCCGGCCTTACCTCAAAATCTCCTCCCAAGATGGCAGCACCAAGATCACCATTGCGAATTCATAGCCCCTCAAAAATCACGGAGCATTCTTCCCCTACGTCATTTACCCCGCAATCCCCATAGAGATCTTCCGGTTTCCTAAAACTTTTGGTTATGTTGAACTAGAGATAGACGCTGGATTCGCTAAGAAACGAAGGTTTCTGCCTAACTAATTTTACCGGCGCAGATTCTATAGGCAATTCTCTACCAATAACATTCCCGCAATTTTTGCCCCCTTATTTGACGGTACAACTTCCCTAGATTGCCACATTTTACTCAGGGTGTTTTCTTAGGTCCTACAAGAACGCTGAGGCTTTCTTGCAAAAACAGAGAGACAAGCAAAATAGATGTAATGCGTTGTATTTGCTTGTTTTTCTGTCTTCTGTGAGAAGACCTTACAAAGCGTGGCCCCTCAAATTATCACGATCATATAATTAGAAATTGCTTTCAATAATCAAGGGTACACGCTGTGAGTAATTTTCGATTGTCCAGCCCTCATGCCCTCAATACCGAGGAAGGTAGCCATCCAATGCGTGAGGTGCTGGACGCTCTGGTTGAGAGCATCGCGTATATTTGCCGAGCTCACGGTAACTTCCTTAGCAAAACCGCAATTACAGCGGCCCTGCCTCTTACAGGAGGCAAGTTGCAATTCTCACAGGTTGAAAAAGCATCAGAGAATTGCGGGTTGTTGGCTCAAAAAAAGCAAATTGTGCTGAGTGAAATTTCCAGTAGCAACCTTCCATGCTTACTCGTGCTTCATGACAATTCACTGCGCCTGCTCGTCGGTTATGACGGGTCGACACGCCAAGCCCATTTGCTTGATCCGCTGGACCAGCAGAAGCCGCAGTATCTCAGCTTGGATATTCTGCAGCGCATCTATTCTGGTCATGCAATCTTGTTTTCCTCTTTACATGCACGAGACAGCAGCGGGCAAATTCAAGACAAAAGCAAACATTGGTTTTGGTCCGAGTTCATTCAGTTCTGGCCAGACTATTCAACAGTTGCAGCAGGCACACTGTTCATTAACGGCCTTGCTCTGGCATCGCCGCTGTTCATCATGAATGTCTATGACCGTATCCTGCCAAACTTTGCCGTTGCTTCCCTGTGGGCACTCACAGTCGGCGTGGTGCTCGCCCTGACAGGGGACAGTGCTTTGAAGCTGGCACGCGCTTCCATCCTCGATAGCCTCGGCAAAAAGGCCGACCAGAAATTGGCATCGAAGATCTTCTCTCACATGCAAAACATAGATTTTTCGACCAAAACAAAAAGTGCTGGAGAATATGCAGGCACGGTTCATGAATATGAGAAGCTGCGCGAGTTTTTCAGTTCAACAGCTTTGATTGCATTTCTAGATTTCTGTTTCATTGGTGTTTTCATTTGCATTTTGTTTTTCATTGTTGGCCCCATCGCCTGGATACCTTTGCTTGCTGTCCCGCTTGTTTGCCTCATAAATCTCGCGGCTCAATTGCCCCTTGAGCGCACGGTGCAAACAGCAAGTACTGAGGGAAACAAAAGACAAAACATACTGATGGAAACCCTGTGTGGTCATGAAACGGTACGCGCGTTAAACGCTGAGGCCCACATGCAGGCTCGCTGGGAAAAGTCTGTTGAGAAAAGCAGCGAGATTTTGCGCCAAAGCCGACACTGGTCCAACCTTGCCATGGTTGGAACCGGGCATGTACAGGCGATGGTTTCGGTGCTCATCATCGTGTGGGGTGTTTACCGGGTAGAAGCTGGGGCGGTTAACATGGGTGGTTTGATTGCCGCCATGATGCTGTCTACGCGTGTGCTTGCGCCAATCTCATCCATCGCCAATGCTTTAGTGCGTTTACGGCAAGTCCTTCACAGTTACCGCCAGCTGAGCGACCTTCTTAAGCAGCCGACTGAACGCAAGGCTGGCCGGGCAACATCAAACCTGCACAGTTGCAACGGCAAGATACAGTTTCAAAATGTCAGTTTCTCCTATCCACTCAGTGAGAAACCCAGCCTGCTCTACTGCTCTTTTACGGTAGAGCCCGGCAGCACTGTCGGTCTGATCGGATCTGTTGGTTCTGGAAAATCAACGGTTGGTCGCCTGATCAACGGTCTGCGATACCCAAGCGAGGGTGCCGTTCTTATCGATGGTATTGATACCCGCCAGTTCGACCCAACAGACTTACGCAGGTTCGCAGGCTACATGTCTCAGGACAATATGCTGTTCCAGGGGAGCTTGCGAGATAATCTGTGCCTTGGCCTTCCGCACCTTTCAGACAAAGATATCGAAGAGGTCTGTATCGTGACGGGTCTTGACCGTCTGATCAACCGACACCCGTCAGGCTATAACCTGATTGTGGGCGAGAATGGCAATGCCTTATCAGGAGGTCAGCGACAGTGCATTGCATTGGCTCGCATATTACTGCGCAAGCCAAAAATCCTGTTCCTTGACGAGCCCTCCAGTCATCTCGACCTGTCTTCTGAACGGCGGTTATTGGAGGGGTTGCAGCACTATAACAACGGGGCACTAACACTCATCATCAGCACGCACCGCCCTTCCCTCCTAAAACTAACAGATCGCCTTATCGCGCTGGACCAAGGACGCATCGTGGCGGACGGTCCACGAGATGACGTAAAAGAGCTGACGCAAAAAACGCGCCTGCGCCAAGTTCAAACCCCTAAGACAGTTCCCATCGAGGAGAGGCTGAGAGCATGAGCCGCGCAAAGCCTTCATCCACCCACTTGCATCTGCCCAGATTTCACAGCCCCAAACAAGCCCGCGGTCTGATTGCCACCTGTGCAGTGGTCTTCTCGCTGATGTTTATCTGGGCAGCCATTGCACAGGTCGATGAAGTTACACGCGGAGAAGGGCGCATCATCCCTTCCCGACAAATGCAAATTGTGCAGGCTCCTGAACGGGGGATCGTCTCCGCGCTGTATTATTATGAAGGCGAGATCGTGGAACAGGGCGCTGTTTTGGTAAAACTGGACAATACTGGCTTTAGCACTCAGCTGGGAGAGCTGAAGCAGAAGAAATACGCCTTGCAAGCACGTTTGGCGCGCTTAACAGCTGAATCCACACAGGCCCGCATACAGCTGGACCAAACAGGTGTTCCGCCTGACATCTCGGTCTTTTTTGAGCGTGAGCTTGAAGTGTACGAAGCGCAGAAAAACCAACTGAGCGCCGAGGTTGCGGTGCTTAACAGCCAGTACGCCCAGAAGGAGCAAGCGCACAAACAACTGGAGGCAGAAGCAATTATGCTGTCTTCCAACCTTTCCATTGTATCGCGGGAGCTGGAAATCAATCAGAAACTGTTTGAACGCGGGGTCCTGCCAGAAATCGAGTTATTGCGCCTCAAACGTCAGTACACGACTCTCAACGGAGAGCGCCAAATGCTCTCTGCGTCCCTTGCCAGTGCGATCTCTGCCAAGAACGAGGCCATACAGCGCATTATCTCTACACAAACAGCCTTTACCTCAAAAGCCCAGTCTGATCTGGCTGCAACCAAGGCTGAACTTGCCGTGATTGAAGAACGGCTGCGTGGTGCTGCTGATCGCGTTGACCGCAGTGCTCTGGTGGCACCGATGCGTGGTGTCATCAACAAACTCAGTGTCAGCACCATTGGGGCCGTCGTTCAAGCAGGCGAACCGCTCGTTGAAATTGTTCCTTTGGAGGACACATTACTGGTCTCAGCCCAAATCCAGCCTCAGCATGTTGCGTTTCTTCACCCTGGCCAAAATGTAAGTGTGAAAGTGACGGCCTATGACTATTCCATTTACGGAGGACTGGAGGGCGTGCTTGAGCGCATAAGCCCTGACACACGTGAGGATGAGCGTGGCAAAGTGTTTTTCAAGGTGATTGTGAGAACAAAGCGCAACTATCTGGGGCCCGTGCACAACCCGCTTCCAATTACGCCGGGCATGACCGCAAGCATAGACATTTTGACAGGCAAAAAAAGCGTTCTTAGTTACATTGCCAAACCGCTTATCAAGGTCAAAGCAGAGGCCTTCAGGGAGCGATAGTCTGCATTTTAGCTCAGCACTAATCCGCTGCGCTCATGATTACGCCGAAAGGAACGAGACTGATTTGTAGTCATTTGCAATCAGCAAAACATTTGACAGATCAGCGCCTTGCAGTCTGGCGACTGGCTGCTCGAGCCCCATTAGTTTTGCTGGGTTGGACAGCGTCATGCGCAGCGCTTCTTCAGTGGGGCGCTCCAGCACGTTCACCACGTGGGCGAGCGAGTCAAACATGGTTGTATGTGCACCAGCCAAGGACCCTTCGCTGTTGACCAACTTACCTGCATCTAAGCGGATATTCTGGCCGTAAAGATCAAAGGCGTCTGGTCCGCCGACAGTTGGCATTGCATCACTGATAATAATCATATGATCTTTCACCGGACGCGCGCGCATGGCCAGCAACAACATATCATCGGCCACATGATGCCCATCAACAATGAGTGAGCAATAAGCGGTGGAGTTGATACCCGTTCCGACGGCACCCGGTTCGCGGTTAGCCATCTGAGACATGCCATTGAACAAATGCGTGAAAAGGGTCGCCCCCTCTTCCAATGCCGGTTTGATCTGCGCTGCGCCCACATCTGTGTGACCGATGGACACAACAACACCCATCTCAACCAGTTTGGCAATATCTCCCTTGGCAACACCCTCTGGAGCTACGGTCATCAGCACGGGAATGTTTCGGTCACGCAGGTCGCGGACCAGCTTAAGGCTGTTTGGATTAAGCTGGCAGACCCAACTGGCTTCGTGGGTGCCTTTACGCGCAACGCTGATGTGGGGGCCTTCAATGTGAATGCCCTGAATGCCCTGCTTGCCAAAGGCGTCTTTCATCGCTTCAGCAGCCTCCTCCAGAACATGAGGAGCATCTGTGATCACGGTTGGCAACAAAGCTGTTGTGCCATACTGGCGGTGCGCAGCAGCAATGGTAAAGAGACCTTCTGGCGTCGGTGAGGTGTTGTATAAAACACCACCACCGCCATTGATCTGAATATCGAAGAAACCGGGAGTGAGAAGGCCGGGCACCTTATGGACCAATGCACCGTGCGGAACGGCATCCGTCGCAGACAAGGCGGTAACTTTTCCATTAACACAACAAACAGCAGTGCCGTGCATCAGGTTTTGGCCATCAAATACCTGATCTGGATACAGCCATGTATCACTGTTATCTGTCCGGTTGCCCAAAGCAGTGCTCATAGAGTCTCCTCAAGCTGAGGTGTCTCAACTCTTTCAAAGTAATAAGGGTCTAATGCCTGCTGAATTTGGGCAAGCACAAGCGCCTTCTCTATGCCAAAACCATGCCGCTGCAAAGCCCGTGCACGTTTTACAACACAAGATGCAAACAGTTGAAGTAACAGTGTTTCTGGAATGGTGTGGGTTGCAAGGGAGGCAAAGACTGCCTTCAAGGCAGACTGTACCCTCTCTTGTGGCCAGTAATAGCGCACCCGGTCTGAATAGCTGAAGTGCCTGAGCAGGCGCAATTCCTGATCCGTACCGTGATAATGCGAGCGCCAGTATGTAGGCTGCGCCAGCATTTCAGCTTCCAGCACAGCTGGAATTTTTGGAGCTGTTCGTCGGTCTTCTTCGAGCCAGTCCAGCAGCTGGTCCAATGCGTAGATTGCTTGTCTGTAGGCAAAGGTCAGGGCCGGGCCTACTTTTTGGATCGCAAAGCCCATGGAGGCCAAACGTGGATAAGCGCTGTCGTGCTGGTAGTCCGTGCTGTGTGCTTCAAAAACCACATTCTTGTAAGGGTCCAGTATCGCACGCAATGCTTTGCCCTCACCAGTGGGAAGGTGGTCGACGTGGAAGGGGGAGAACTCAACACCGGGCTGCACGACCAGCGCACAAATGCGCCCTTTTGCGGCTTCAAGGCCCAGCTCATCAAACTTTTGATAATGCATAAGTAAGGTCGCCCGCGCACGTGCGGGAGGTGTGGGTTCAATCGCGTGTGCGTCCTCCTTGCGAGCGCCTCCCGGGGGAGGCACTTCAGTGCCAATGATGTAACTGAGCTTGTCTGGATCGGGAGCATAGGCCTCGCAAACAGCGGCAAGCTCTGCTGCGCGGCTTGCGCTGGTCTCATCATCCACCTGTGCCTCTTCGCCAACACAGCCTTGCGAGCAGTCCAGATGGATTTTGGTAAACCCGGCTTCCACGTATGCCCTCATCAGATCTCTGGATTTTGCCATAGCCTTATCAGCAGGCATTGTCCGCCATGCTTGTGGACCTAGATGATCGCCTCCCAAAAGCAGAGAGGTATCGGGCAAGCCGGCCTCAGCACAAATGCCTTTGACATACCCCACAAAGTCATCGGGTTTCATTCCGGTGTAGCCACCATCCTGGTTGACCTGATTGCTGGTTGCTTCCAACAGCAGAACCTGCCCCTTTTCTGCAGCCAGAAGTGCAGAGGCAAGGATCACACCTGGTTGCGCAGAGCAAATGGACGGCATGGCGATGCCTGTTCCCGCCCGGTTCTCTGCAATCAGCTCCAGCAATGGATTGCTCATAGGCCCTCTCCCAGATGCTCGCAGTCCTGCAAGGCAGCCAGTGCTGCACCGCGTGTGCCGCTGCTGTCCCCAAACTGGGCAACGCAGATCATAGGCGGTTCTGTGTGATTGAGCAGTTTGCCCGGCAATGCCTGCGCAATGGTTCGCTCAATATTCGGTATTTTAGAAAGGCCTCCGCCAAGGACAATGCAATCGGGGTCCAAACTGCATTGCAGGGCAGCAACCAGCTCGGCGGCGAGCTGAGACCACAGGCGCATGACCTCCTGCATTGGCACGTCGCCAGCAGCGGCAGCTTTTGTAATTGTTTGAGCATCTACGGCCTTGCCGGTGACATGGTTGGCCAAGCGGCTGATGCCCGGACCGGCAAGGTAGGTTTCAAAACACCCTGTGCGTCCACACCCGCACTTCAGCGGCTCCAGCCCCAGCTTTGTCATCGCAGCGTATGGAATGCCAAGGTGACCGTATTCACCCGCCGCCCCGTTCAGGCCGGAAACAGTATGACCATTGGAACAACACCCGCCCCCAACCCCAGTACCAAGGATCAAGCCGAAGACGGTGTCGTAACTTCGCCCTGCACCCAGCACAGCTTCAGATAAAGCAAAGCAGTTGCAGTCGTTTTCAAAGGTAACCGCCCTGCCCAACTTGCTGATGATATCGTCATGCAGTGTGCGACCTGATGCTGGGAGGTTGGCAGTTAGAAATTTGCCTGTCCGCTTGGAGTAGAAACCGGGAATTCCAACACCAATGGGCAGGTCTTTGTTACCGGAGACCTCTTCCAGCCAATGGATCATTTCACAAAGAGCATCCACCAAACCCTCATAGGTCTCTTTTGGCGTGGCGATACGTTTGCTCTCAACCACGGCCCAGGCTTCATCAAAGGCCGTTGCTTCGATTTTGGTTCCGCCCAGATCAATTCCGCCCGCTGTTACCATGTCAGACCTCTTCCAGCGCATAGAGTTTGACACCGCTGACAACGCGCGTCAGTGTGCCCTGCCCTTCAAACGGATTGTCGACATTCAACCCAAGTTCCTCGGCCCAAAAAATACCCAGCCACTGAGCCACCAGAACGTTTAGAACCGAGGTCCAGCCATCATCAAGCAGGCATGGAATGCGTATATCCGCGTCATTGGTGTTGCCGATGGTCAGAAGGGTGTCCTTCCCAAACTGAGCTTTGATTTCAGCTGCCAGATCCAGATCGTACTTTCGAGAATGAGGGTTGTTGGAAATAAACAGGAAGACTTTGGTTCCCGCCGTCACAAAAGACTTGGGGCCGTGGCGAAAGCCCAGCGAGCTTTCCCAGATTGCAGGAATTTGCCCCGCTGCCAGCTCCATCACCTTCAACGCACTTTCACGCGCCACAAACATAAGTGGTCCTGAACCGACAAATACGGCGCGTTGCGGTGCTGTCAGTTGCTGCGCCAGATGGTCACTTGCTGCAATCACCATCTCTGCTGCCTGGCCCAGCTCCTCCATATTTTTCGCAATTTTTTCGGGGTTTTCCTGCCCAAACACGCAGAGCGCGGTCAGTACCATGGTTGTGAAACTGGAGGTCATGGCAAAGCCGCTATCGTGGCATTGCTCCGGTAAGATGATCGTCTTTTGAGCCGCTCCAGATGCTGGTTTCCGGGTCGCCAGAGCGCTATCTTTATTGCAGGTGATGTTCAGGCGCGGGGCATTTTGGAACACAGCATCGAGCAGGTCCAAGGTGCCGATACTTTCCGTTGAATTTCCACTACGCCCGAAGGAAACAACGAGAGGGACGACGCCTTTGCGCTGAAAGGCCTGCGGTGCACTGACAAGGTCTGTTGAGGGAACAGAGCGCAATGGCAGGACCGAAGTGGCGTCCAACGCGCGGCTGACCACATCGCCAATATAGGCTGAGGTTCCAGCTCCACAGAACCAAACTTGTGTTGCACCAGATGCCATAACCCACTCACGCAACTCCTCAATGGAGTTTGAGAGGTGATTGCCCCAGTTGGTCCAGATTTCCCGCTGCGCCTGAATTTCACGCGTAGTGGCCCATTTGGTCAGATCGACCATTAAGACATTCCCTTGTATATTTAGATAGTTACAGTCGTTTTAGAAAGAGTTTCAGGCTGGTCGGGGTCTAACCCCATTTGAAGCGCAATTTCTAAAATAACCGGATACATAATTCTTAGCAGCATAGCGGCACTTGCAGCTGGCGTTAGTCCCTGTGCCCCGATATCACCCGGAGTAAGGCGGAACACATTTGCCCCCACCGCTTTAAAACAGGTTTGTGCAACGCTCAGGCTTTCCAGACTCACATCTTCGCCCGTATCCAGAATGATTACGGTCAGCGGTTTGGTTGCCAGTTGCAATGGACCATGAAGCACCTCTGCGGCTGAATAGGCCTCTGCATGGATTACTGCGGTCTCTTTCAGCTTGAGCGCCACCTCATGAGCAGCCCCCAAACCACATCCGCGCCCGATGACATAAACATTCTGGGTTTCCTTCAAGGCTTCAACCAGAAGATCGCCTTGCGTGGATTTTGCATTGGCGCTTGCAAGCATTGCTTTTGCAGCCGTTTCGCATTCCTGCGCATACTCTGGTTTGAGAGCGGCTAGCAAAGCCATACTAGTTGCAACGGTGCACAGGACCGTTTTGGTCGCCGGAACCGCTTGTTCAATTCCGGCATTGATGTTGATGCAAGCATCCGTTTCGTCAGCCAATGGGGAGTTGGCTGTATTGGTGATGGCAATTGTTTTTCCGCCCCCTGCCCTGAACCCGATTGCGGCACGGATTAGATCCTTGCTTGCGCCAGATTGAGAGACAATAAGGGCTGCTACATTCCCCAGCTGCAACCCACTGCCCAAACTGAAAACGGAGGGCGGCAGCGTTGTGACTGGCTTATTTAACTGCGCCATAAACTCATAGGAAATCAGATTGGCGGCGGCATCAGAGCTGCCACGGGCGATGGTGTAAAACGCATCGACGGCAGACAGGTCTACAGCCTGTGCAACTTCTACAAGTGTTTGTCGCAAGCCCGCCGCAAAAGCAGGGATTGCCTGATCAATTTCTGCGCGCATCAACGCGCCCGGGTGTTTTGTTGTCATACCGCTTCCGCCGTGTTTGTTGCCGCTGTACCTCCACGCAGATTGAAACTGTCAAACTTCTCCCAGTATGACGTGAGGTCGACAACTTGTTTGCTCATGCGCGCCTGATCCAGCGCAAGCGCTGCGACGCCTGCTTCCAATGCATCGACAACAGAAACTGGCAGGCTTTTCAATTCACCACGCAAATAAGCACAAAGGTCCTGGCACATCATATCATCTGCGCCGTAGTGAGCGCCGGGACGGTCTATAGATTTGGTGTAGTCCTCATCTACCACTGTGTTGCGACTATGAGCCTGAGTTACTTTTAGGTAGCCGCGTACGTAGTCCCCTTCAGCCATGCCTTTGGTTCCCATCACGCAAAACCGGCGCTGCTCATCGGGCACATTCATGTTGGTATGGAACGCCATGGACGCGCCGCTCTCGTATTCCAAGATTGCCGTCTGGTGGTCGACAATGTCACCATCGGATAAGAACGGGTCCTGCGTTGCCTCCCAGATGGATTCTTTTTGGTGATACACCTGCGTATCGACATCTCTTGCTGGAGCATTGTCTGGTATAAAGGATTTTCGGCCTCCAAAGCTGGCGACGCGGATCGGGCGAGAGCCAGTTACCATGTTGTAGATATCTAGATCGTGACAACATTTTTCCAGCATAAAACCGCCCGAATACTTGGTGTACCGACGCCAGTCGCGCATGAAGAACGCCCCGTGATAGGGCGCGATATGCTCATTGGCCTCTATGGAAACAACCTCTCCGATCAGCCCAGCAGCTTGTGCAGCTCGTAAATCTCTTGCATGTTGTGCGTAGCGTAGCACCAAGCCGACTAATACCTGATCTGCGCCATGCTTGGAGAGCAGCTGCGCCAGTTCCATGGTTTCATCCATGGAGATAACGACAGGCTTTTCTGCAAAGATGCGAATGCCAGCATTCAAGCCAGTGCGGATGTGATCCAGATGCAAGTGGTTAGGAGAGCCGACAAACAGCAGATCAGCTTCCTCATTTGCCAGCATGTCCTCAAGAGTGTCATAGGCTTTGAGAGCCTCGTGATTTTTATGAGTGGTCTTCTGGTAGGGGGTTGGGTCTACATAGGCCACCACTTCCGCCTCCGGCATATGAGCCTGCAGACGTTCTAAAACACTGACAGCACGCAATCCTAAACCAACGGTGACGATCCGCATCGCATTCCTCCTAGGCCAGTTCCAGCACAGTCAAACGCTTTTGTGCTTCACCCTTGCTGTTAAAGACGTAGGCATCCTCCGGCTTTACACTCAGATTAATCGTGGAGTTTTCCTTTATATCTGCCAAGCCCGGCAAACTTGCGCAAAACGTGGTGTTGCTTTGCACTTTTCCGTAGGCAATGGAGGATGCACCAAGGCGCTCCAATACGTCCACTTCCATGCTTATTGGCCCGCTCTCATCCAGCTGCACATGCTCAGGACGGATGCCAACATCGACATTGTCGCCAGCCATAAGGCCCGTGGTCTCAATGGCGATGCTCATGGTGCCACCATCTTTGAGCTGCACATGAAGCATGTGTGCCTCAACGCGGCTGACGATGGCGGGGATGAAGTTCATTTTGGGATGGCCAATAAAACCGGCGACGAATTTGTTGCGTGGGTGCAAGTATAGGTCCATCGGGGTGCCGCACTGCTCAACAACACCGCCGTTCAGCACCACAATGCGATCAGCCATGGTCATGGCTTCTACCTGATCGTGTGTCACGTAGATCATAGTGGTGTCGAGGCTTCTGTGTAGTTTTGAAAGCTCAACGCGCATGTCACCGCGCAAGGCCGCGTCCAGATTAGACAGCGGCTCATCAAACAGGAACACCTTTGGGTTGCGCACAATGGAGCGACCAATGGCGACACGCTGGCGCTGCCCACCTGAAAGCTGGCCAGGTTTGAACTGCAGGCGCTCTTCCAGCTGCAAGATGGATGCGGCTTTGTTCACGCGTTCCTTAATTTCGGCTTCCGGGCGTTTTGCGACACGCAGCGGGAAGGCAATGTTTTCATAGACAGTAAGGTGCGGATAAAGTGCATAGCTCTGAAATACCATGGAAATTCCACGGTCGATTGGATGGGCATACGAGACATCTTCGTCATCAATCAGAATGGAGCCTTGTGTTGCCTCTTCCAGACCAGCCACGATCCGCAACAATGTTGTCTTTCCGCAGCCAGAGGGGCCAACAAATACAACAAATTCCTTATCCTCAATTGCCAGATTGACGTCTTTGAGGACAGTTGTTGGTCCAAATGATTTTACAATATTTTTGAGCTGAAGCGTGGCCATATCTATCTTCTTGTACTGATGAACAGGGAGAGGCTGTCACCAGCCTCTCCGGGTTTCTCTATTTGAACTCTTCAAGTTCTTCAGCAGCGATAGCCACCAGGTTTTCAGCCGTATCGTCATTCAGGAGGATGCCCTGAATCATCGTGTTCATGACAGACTGCATTGCTTTGTAATCAACAAAGAGCGGCTCAGGACCACCGTTTGGAATGGATTCGATAAAGACCGCCCAATATGGGTCATCCATGTAGTATGGCTTTTCAACACCGAGCTCTTCGTATTTCAGGATTGGTGTCAGGCCCCAACCTTCAGGCTTATCAAGAGAGTACTGGCTCTCACCAGTGGTCATCATGCGCGCAAACTCCATCGCCAGATCTTCATGACCGGAGCCTTTGAAGACTGCGAGGGAGTCGGTGATGAGGAGTGTACCACTTACGCCGCTTGGTCCAGCAGGAACTGGCGCAACTTTCGTATTGATGCCTTCCTTGTGCTGACCACGACCCCAAGGTCCGTCAATGTACATGGCAACCTTGTTGTCGTTGAACAGGTCGCGCACCTGTGTACGTTCAAACGCGGTTGGGCCATCCTGAGAAACATCTACCAGTTTGCCGTAGAATTTAAGCGTTTCCAGTGTATTTTTGGAATCCAGCGTAATCTCGTTGGTGGACGGATCAATCACCTGACCACCGTTGGAATACAGGTAGATCAGGAACTGGTGCATGGTGCTGTCGAAGTCTTTGCCAGTGAGGCCAACGCCAGCCTTACCGGTTTTGTCCTTGATGATCTTCGCAGCCGCGTACATGTCATCCCATGTTTTTGGTGCTTCACACGCAAGTCCCGCTTCTTCAAAAACATCGCAGTTCAAGAACAAAGCTTTGGTTGAAAACGCACGCGGGAAGCCCCAGAACTTTTCACGGTAGCTTACGGTGTTCAAAACACCCGGCTGATAGGCTTTTTGCTGTTCTTCAGAGATCTTAGCATCAACGATCAGGTTGTTGTCAGCCAACTGCTTGAGCGTACGTGAACCCATATAGGACACGGAAGGCGGGCTACCCGTAGATGCTAATTTCAGCGATTTGTCCTGACACGTGCCCCATGGAAGGCTTTCCATGTTTACCGTTGTACCGGGATTAGCGGCCTCGAATGCGGCAACAACTTTTCGATCTGCATCCAGACCGTCGTCCCCACAGCGGATGAAATGAAGTTCTGCTGATTGTGCAGAAGATGCGGTAATCAGTGCAGCTGCTCCAGCAGCCATTGCAAATAGCAGTTTAGTTCTCATGGTTTATCCTCCCAGTAACCAATGATATTTCAAAAATCACTCCTTGATTGCACCAGCTGTAAGGCCAGCGACCAGGTAGCGTTGCAAAAACAAGAAAATGACAAGTACGGGCAGTATTCCAACGATGCTTGCTGCCATCATCTCATTCCATTTGACTGACTGATAGCCAATAAACTCAAGGATGCCCGCTGGCAGAGGCATGTAGTCTTTGACGGAGTTGAATGTGATTGCAAACAGGAACTGTTGTGCGTAGGCAGACAGGAACACAGCCACCCCGACCACAATCAGGCCCGGCACGGCTAATGGCAGCACGACGCGGCGCAGGGTGTAAAGGCGGCTTGCGCCATCCATAAACGCTGCTTCTTCCAGTTCACGCGGGATCTTTTCCAGATACGATTTAAGCAGCCAGATCCCCATAGGGACCAGAAAAGCTGCCCCTGGAACAATCATTGCAAAATATGTATTCAGCAGGCCGTAATTTCTCAGCAGCTTGTAGAGCGGAATAAGCAGGACCGCACCGGAAAACATGTTTACAGCCAAAAAGATGCCGAGGCTGATGGACTTGCCTTTAAAATCAAACCGGGCATAGGCGTAGGCTGCGGGAATGATGAAAAGCAAGGCCAGTGCTGTGACCGACAGGGAGATAAACATGCTGTTGGCGATGTAGCGCGGCAGCATGGGAACAGTCTCCCACATCTGGGCATAGGCCCTGAACGAAAAGTCATCTGACCAGAACTGATAGGGCGAGCGGAACAGGTGCTCCAAAGGCCTCAAAGAGGTCATGAACATCTCAAAGAAAGGCAGCAGAATGAAACCAAGGAAGATTGCAACGCAGATGTAGAGAAACACCTTATGTGGCAGTGAGTAGCGATCCATCATCTTAAACTGCCCCAAAGCGTTTTTTGATCTGGTGGAGTGCAAACAGGTAGACCAGTGAGAATACCGAGAGCAGAGACACAACAATCACGGCACGGGCAGCACCCTGCCCGAACTTGAAGTTTGCAATTGCCATCTTGTAGGTGTCGATGATCAGCGTTGTGGTTGCGCTGCGCGGCCCACCCTCGGTCAGAATCCAGATAATCTCGAAGGAATTGAACGTCCAGATGATCGAAAGGATCGACATGGTGATGATCACTGGCAGGATTTGCGGAATAGTGATGCGGCGGAAACGATACCAGCGCGATGCGCCATCCACGTAAGCTGCCTCATACAAATCTCGCGGCACGCCCTGCATCGCGGCCAGCATGAAGATGGTGACCATTGGCAGGCCAACCCATACATCCGTTATAACAGCAGAGTAGAATGCGCTGTTTTTGTAGGCGAGGAACTCAAAGGGTCCATCCAGAATGCCTACATATTGCAGCATACCAGAAATTATGCCGAAGTGGCCGTTATAGAGCCAGAGCCAGCCAAAACAACCAATCGCAATGGGAACAATCCATGGCGGCATCACCAGCATGCGGAAGATTGCGCGCCCTGGGATCGCTGCATTGAGCAAGGTCGCGCCGATTAGACCAAAAATGATCTTGAAAGAGACGGACAGGAACATCCAGTAGAACGTTCTGGAAACTGTCTGGCTGAACTTGCGAGAGCTGAGCAGTTTCTCGTAGTTGGCTGTGCCGATGTAGCTTTCACCGCCGATGTTGGCGTTGGTAAAGGACAAGCGGATTGTTTCTACCAGCGGCCATGCAACGATCATCATCAGATATAAAGCTGCTGGAGCAATCAACATCCATGCGAAGAATGCTTGTGAGCGTAACAGCCCTTTGAGCATCCCTTGTTTTTGTTTTGTGGAACCACCGCTCGCGCCTTCATACGGCAGCAGCTCACCTGACGCAGTCGTCATGCGCTCTCCCCAATTCCTGCAAAGTACAGGTCCCCACCTCGCACTTACGCTTTCATGCACTCACCCCCCGGATTAATGCATGACGTAATTTAACGAGCTCCCAAAAATAATACCAAAACAATTCCATTTGTCCACATACTAACCACTGTCTGTGAAATATTTCTAATTTCAGCGCTCAAGCCGTGCAAATTTGGGTTTATTCCTAGTAAAACAGATGTGCGCTTTACATTGGTATTCAATAGGTATGTTTTTGCATTGGTATCAAAAAGGTATTATAGATATCTGGAATTCGGATAAAGATAAGCAGAATGAGCGCACAAGACGACAATCAGACAGACCTGTTCTCAGCAACATCTTGGCAACAGCGCAGTGGTGGACCTCGGTATTTACAGCTTTACCGCCACCTTGAAGCTGCCATTAAAGATGGCCGTCTGGCAGCTGCAACAACGCTGCCTGCCGAGCGGGAGCTGGCAACGCTTACCGGTTTGTCACGCGTGACTGTGCGAAAAGCGATCTCTCAGCTTGTCATGGATGGATTGGTGGTGCAGCGCCGCGGGTCGGGGTCCTTTGTCGCGCCGCAAATGAAGCGGCTGGAGCAGTCCCTTTCGGCTTTAACCAGCTTTACAGAGGACATGCACCGACGCGGGAAAGCATCTTCTTCTGAGACATTGTCCTGCGGCATTTATTTGCCCTCGCCTGAGGAGATTATTGCTCTTGGGCTCCCCTCTGGCGGGCAGATTTCCCGCATCACGCGATTAAGGCGGGCTGACGGTATTCCCTTGGCTATTGAGACCAGCTCATTGTCCACGGAGTTTATTCCAGACCCATCATGCATTGAGACATCCCTTTACGAAAAACTGTCTGTTGATGGCATCCGTCCCTCCCGCGCTATACAGCGTATTTCCGCCTGCAAACTAACACCGGAACAAGCCCAGTTGCTGGAAGTGAGCGAGGGCGATGCTGCGCTTTATATTGACCGCACTGCATACTTGCCGAGCGGGCGCGTGATTGAGCTGACAACGGGTGTCTATCGCGGCGATATTTATGATTTTGTTGCTGAATTACGCAATGCTTAGCACCCGTCTACAGGTGCAAACCTCAGACATGAACCGAGTCAGTCTCTGACATCCTGACGCCAGCCAATGGCGCCGAAGAGCTTGCTGTAACAAGCTGCTTTTTCCTCAATGCGGGCGGCATCTGGTTTGTTGGAGCGCGTAGCCCAAGTGACCTCCGCGGTACCATCATCGTTTCCATATTTGCATCTTGCAAGACGGCCTCGGACCACAAGCACCCTTGTGCGCCTATGATCGTGCCTTCCAATTCTGGTTCATTTTCCGGCACCGAATCCCAGATCACACTATCTGCCAGAGATTGGACAAGGGCCAATTGATCATTATCCCCCCTGGAGGCTTTTTCGCAGAAGGTGAAAAAGAACCTGAAGCCGGTGGTCAAGGCGCTTAGAGCTTTAGGCCGTACTTATCTCAATATCAGCAGGGTTTCTGTTTGAATCAGAGTTGTTCAAAATACCTCTGTAGCCTTATTATTTCACATCCGAAATTTTTATATATAGCTATTTCTGACTTCAACTTAGACTAAACGGCAAGTAACTAATCGTGCGCATTTGGTTTTTGGCAGATTGAAGCGCGCAATTGGCGAAATCAGGCAAGATCGACCTACTTCAAGTTACTAGAGTAAATCTTATCAGCTTCAGAGCGTAGGAAATATTGCTTCTCTGAGGCATTCCTGTTTATTTTACAAAGAGAAACAGCATGAAACTCATTAGTATTGAAGCCAAATTTCATTTGAATGATGTTGCGAGGGCTCAAAAGATATTTGAGACACAAGCTCTAGACGTGCGCCGATTGGATGGGTGTGAAAGCTATGATTTGTATAGTAGCAATAACGGTGCAATTGTAATTTTACAGCACTGGAAATCGCAGGAGGCGTTTGATGTTTATCGCGGAAGTGAATTTTTTACATTGCTGGGAAAACATCTGAAACCGATGATGATTGAACCTCCAAAAACCACAATTGCAGAGGTTGACCACTCTGAACACTAACGTACCAGCCTATTGTTTTTACCGTGAATTTACACCAACAGAGCCTAAGAGAGTTACGTTTGATCGTGATTATCTTCTCTATGCCATCCACGGTGCTGTTCGGCTGGGAGTAGAGGGGCGGTGCTGGACTCTGCCGCCGTCTTTTGCTGCTTGGATTCCTGCGGGAACGGAGTTGGAAATAGACATACCTTATCGGGTTACATCCTGCTCGGTGTTGCTGGAGCAGGAGTTCACCAAAGCGAGGGGCATATCATTTCCCGATGAGACTGTTGTTTTTACAATGACAGCATTAGCCCGTGAGATGATTGCATATACAGCCCGCGGGGGTCCTGAAGGTACAACTTGGGATCATAAGGCTGAAACTTTTTTCACCGCACTTTTGCAAATCTGCGCTGATCTGGCAGCTTTCCCCAGCGATGTGTGGCGTCCAAAGGTAAAAGATAAGTCTCTTCAAAAAGCGATAAGTTTTACAGAGACTACTTTGGATCAACCGATAACAATCAAAGAGGTGGCGGCTGCCGCCAATGTCTCAGAACGCACTTTGCTGCGGCGGTATGCAGAAGAGCTAGGGATGACATGGTCACAGTCTTTGCGGCGTCTACGCATAATCAAAGCAATCGAAATACTTAGTCAGGACGACAGCCAAGTGATCCAAGTCGCTGGTGCGGTAGGCTACTCTTCCCTTTCGGCGTTTAATAGGGCTTTTCGAGAAATTACGAGATATACGCCAACGGAATTTAGAAAGGCCCACAGCTGCAAACCTCAGACATGAACCGGGTCAGTCTCTGACATCCTGGTGCCAGCCAATGGCGCCGAAGAGCTTGCTGAAACAGGCTGCTTTTTCCTCAATGCGGGCGGCATCTGGTTTGTTGGAGCGTGTAGCCCAAGTAACCTCCGCGATACCAAGAATGCGCGGTACCATCATCGTTTCCATATTCGCATCTTGCAAGACGGCCTCGGACCACAAGCACCCTTGTGCGCCTATGATCGTGCCTTCCAGTTCTGGTTCATTTTCCGGCACCGGGTCCCAGTTCACACTATCTGCTAGAGAGGTGATGCCTGCCCAGTTGGCTCCAATCTCGTTGAGGTTGCCCGATGGCGCGATATCCCAATACGCGTGGGCGGCTGGTGTCATGACCACGCAGTACCCCAAGCGGGCTGCCTCCAAGCCCGGGCCTTGCTGTGTCCATGAAAACAAAATCGCGTCGTTATTTATGCCAGCATTCGCACCTTTAGCAGCCTCCTGCCATGCAGCAGGGCGAACGCCCAGCGAGCGGGTGTAGGCCCCCAGCTTTTCCATCATCCAGCCCTGTACATCATCTTGGGTTTCCAAGTTTTGATCGGCCTTCAGCCTCTCAACAGCTGGTGACTTCCTCCAGGCATCCGGTGGACGTTCATCACAGCCAAGGTGCAAATGCGCAAAGGGAAAAATGCCCGCAACTTCCTTGAGGAGGGTTTCCAGATAGGTCCAGGTTTGTGGAAGCGCCGGGTTGATGGTGTTGTTCTGGTAGCCATGAATTGAGGTTTCGTTGCTTTGGTCGTCGATATCGCGCAGGTCTGGATAGATCTGCAGCACGGCCCACGAGTGCGCAGGCACCTCAACTTCTGGCATGACTTCTATAAACATAGCCTTTGCATGCTCCACCAGGTGTTTTGCAAAGACGAGAGAATAGGTCCCTCCCTGAGGGCCATCGGCTGCGCCATAAATGCCGGGAACCAGACGCCCTTCCCCGCGCATACCGGAGTTTTGCCAAAGCTCAGGGTAGCTCTCAACTTCCAGGCGGAAGGCTTCGTCATCACAAAAATGCCAGTGAAAGCGGTTGAGCTTGAGCAAGGCCATCAGATCAAGCAGGTGCAGCAGTTTATCCGGGTCGTAATAGTGGCGCGCACAATCCAGATGCTGACCTCGCCATTCAAAGCGTGGTGAATCAGAGATATAGCCACACGGGATCACACCATCATACAACAGCTTGAGGTTTAACAGAGAGATGCACCCGTAAAACGTACCGGCGCTTCCGCCAGTGTGCAGTTTAACGCCTCTCTCAGAGATGAGGAGCTCGTAAGCATCGTGTGCCAGCGCCTCCTTGTGTGACAGCTGGAGGGGAACGCCTGCACGAGATACAAACGGACCAATGTTGTTTCTGCCTGCCAGTGCCTCCACTGCATCAGCGCAGTCGATATGATCTGCCTCCTCCCAGGATTTATCAAGCTGAAACCCAGCAGAGACATTGGTATGCCCGCCCACAGGTTTCCAGCTTTCAGGTTCTGGCACAAGCATTAGGCTCTGTGACGTCATGTCTGGATCGCGCTGAGGAAGCTTTGTGGTGTAGGTCTCATCCAGACCACGTGGCGCAATATGAACTGGCAAAATTGTGCCGGTATCTGTGCGCAGGTAAGCTCCTTTAGGTAACCAGCTGCGGTTGGATGGGGTCATATTGCCCCTATATTTGAGCGCAAACCCCAACGCCTGCCCTGTGCCTAACACATCGTTTTCAAAGCGTAGCTCGCTGTATCCCGCAACCGTCTTTACAACGCTAGTACCTGCAACCACCTCACACGGGGCAAGCATGCTGAAGCATAGCGTGTAGTTGGTTAGAGGCACGTCACACTTGGCTGAGAGAATGCAGTGTACGTGCCGATCGACACCTATCCATGTCTCCAGATTGATTTCGACATCGGTATAGTCGGCGGTCTCCACGGGCTCTACTCCTTACCAATTTCGAAGAACTTAAAACTGAATGGTTTGTGCGTCACTCGTACCTAGGAATGAGGTAACTTATTGAATTATCTTATTTCCTGACTTTACGTATGAGCTTCACGATTTGGCGGGCAAGCCCTAAGATAACGTCTGGTTGACTGGAGCTGTCAACACCTTGCCACGCAAATAAGTTTTGAAATGTAGATTGGTACTATCTTCAGGATTACCTCATTCTTGCTTTAAAGCACCCATTGAATGCTTCACATAATGGCTTTGTTGTTCGGTTTTGTCCTGCGCTTTTGATTTTGTAAGTGTCTGGCCGCCAATCTGTTTTTATGCAAACGGCAATGATCGTATCTTCACTCTTTCTCCCTTTGGACAGCAGCTTGCCTTTGCCTTGCTGGTCCACCTTAGACCCAGCAGAGTCTAGGACCACTTATTCATAGGTGTCCTTTAAAGTTGCATCCGTCCTGCTTTCGGGTTTGCGCCTAAGATCATTCGTTTGATTAGGTGTTTTGCATACCTTTTGCGAAAAGGAGCTTTACAAAGGATGGAACGCAAATGCGTGCAGACCCGCGACGGGGTTACCTTATCCTACCTTACAGGCGGACGCGGACCAGCTGTTCTCCTGATGGGTGGATGGTCACAGGCAGCAACACTTTTTGACAGGCAATTTCGTGATTTTGCTCAAACCCACACCGTCTATGCCCTTGATAACAGAGGCCATGGTGACTCTCAAAAACCTTCGGATGGGTACCGGATACAGCGCATGGCCAAGGACCTTCTCGACGTTGTGGAGGCGCTGGGTTTAACGGAGTTTGACATTGTCGCTCATTCGCTTTCCGTCGCGATCGTCTGGGCTTATCTGGACATGTTTGGCACGACCAATCCACCCCGCCGGTTGATCTTTATTGATCAGCCCGCCGCGCTCCTTGCCCGCCCCTCCTGGACACAAAAGCAGATATCACAGGCTGGCGCTGTCATTAGCTCTTTGGAAACACTTGACGACCTACTAACCCGCATTCGTGCCACCGATACCATTGAGGATCATCTTAGCATCATACGCAGCATGTTCACCGCCAAGGTGGGGAACGCCGATCTACAAAAGCTTGCAACTGAGAACCTAAAATTACCCCGAGAATACGCCGCTGCGCTGATCGAAAACAACATTGTGCAAGACTGGCGATCCTTCCTCCCCAATATCAGTCAGACCACACTGGTGTTTGCTGGTGCGGGCAGTATTCATCCACTGGCTTCACAAGAGTTTATCGCCAACTGCATTCCACAGGCTGCGCTTGAAGTGGTGAGCGAAGAAGACGGCGGAAGTCATTTCCTGATGTTTGAAAATCCCGCGTTGTTTAACGAAAAGGCACTTAGGTTTCTCAATCACTGACACAACGCGAGGTTTTGCCAGGTCTGCTGACTTGAAAAGCTCAGTTTGCTTTTAGAGTGCTTTTGGAAATCATATAGGCAGCACCTGCAAGGGCTGTTCCTGCAAATACGTCCATTGCTGCTCCGGAACGTGCAGAAACGGCAAATTTATGAGCTCTGGTCCCAAGGTAGGCGTAGAACAGCAGCGCTGGGTATTCCAAGGCGATGTTAAAGACCGCCAGCGCCATCATTCGCAATGCCACACCATCCCCCTCGCCTGCAAACACCGGCAGCATGGCACCAAACGACAAAACAGACTTTGGATTCGCCCCTTGCATTGCAAAGGACGTAAAAAACAATCTCATTGCCGATGCTTGCTTCTGTTTTTTTGCCTTTCCTAAGGACGAGGTGAACGCTGCTTTGAATGAACCATATGCAAGGTACAATAGATAAGCTACGCCAATCCATTTCACGGTTTCAAACAGAACCGGGAAAGAAAGCAGCAGCGCACTCATGCCTCCAGCAGCGAGAAGCGCATACATCAAGTTTGCTCCAAACACGCCCGCCATACTGGCATGGGTTTTTCCTATACCGTTTGACAGGCTATCTCCAACCACCTTGAGTACCGCAGGACCGGGTGTGAAGTTGAGCGCCATAAATGTGACGATAAACCCGAACACCAAAGTGCTATCAAAAGAGGACCAAAACTCCACGACTTCTCCAATTCAACGCAGGAAACACGCAGGTATCGCAAACCAACGCACACAGCCACGCAAACTGGAAAGGGCTATGAAGGGGAGACGGCTGATGATACCCATCTCCCCTTCCTGTGCGGATCAGAAATTCACTCGCCTTAAGCCAAAGCATAGGCCCCGCCTCTCCTACGTGGCTTTGTGAGTTCCTTTAGCTGCCCCTCTCCGCACATTGTTTGCGCAAAACTTGTCTAACCTAGGTTAGCAAGGGGCGTGCCAAAAATTACAGACAGGTGCAAATATATGTAAGCAAATGGCATTTATAGGTATTTCTATATAACTCAGATTTCAGAGCCTCCTAAAAAGCACCTAGGCACTGCCTATCATTTAGCCAGTTTGCTTTCATCATGATCACGCGGACATAAAAAAACCCGGCTCAAGCTGAAGCCGGGTTTCTTCATTCTTAATGCTCTGATTGATGCTTAGGCTGGTTCCAGCTGCTGCACAGGCTCTGCCATTCGGCAGGTTTCACCGATCAAATTACGCAGCTTTTGCCGTGTTTCATCACAGGTGAGCTGTCCTGCGTCATTCAATCTGGAACCCATATTGCCGACAGCAACGTATCTTGGATGTACCCAACACCCGTGATCGCCAGCAAACGAAGACAGTCGTGGAAGCATCCTGACGCCCCCGAATGGTCCTGGTGCAGCTCCGAGCAAACCAACGACTTTTCCCTCAAGGACTGAAGTGGTCTTTCCTGCTTCCTTTCTGGAGGCCCACGTAAACACATTGTGCAGGTGCGGGCTATGGAAGCCATTGTATTCTGGCGATGAGATAAGGATTACGTCCGCAGCATCAATATGTTGCCTCAACGAGGTGAGCTGCTTCTGGTTTGCCGCGTCCCCTTCGATTTCTGCATGGTACAACGGAAAGGAAGCCAGTTCATCGGGTAGGGTCGTAATTGAATATTTTAAGTTATGCGCCTCTTCGGCAGCAGCTTCCAGCAGGCTTTTATTCAATGAGCCTTTTCTGGTGCTTCCAGAGATAAGAAGGATGTTCATGGGAAACTCCATATGAAAATATTTATGTTTTTATATACAGTTTACTTTCTTTATAATGCAAGCAAAAAAATAACGGCACTGAAACTCAGCGCCGCTTGATTTTAAGAACGATAATCAGCGTTAAGCCTTTGTCCTGCCGCGTGTTCTCTTGCAAGAACACATCATTGCATTAGGAGAAAAAGCGCTCTGTAACCTGTTGCATCACCTGATGACCACCCCAGACACCGAGAATAGCTACGCAACCAGATAGAACTGGCGGAGCGGGAATTGGAAGTTTGATCGCGGTGAAAATTGCGCCAATAACGAATCCTGCAAATGTGGATAGAAGCAGCTCGGTCATATGGTCTCCTGGTGATTTTCTCATTGTTGTTCAGAAAACTCGGTGGTTCTTTAAACTACAGGCTTGCATTGCAGTGTTCGCTCATGACCAATTACTCTTCCCGGGGCATGAACGAATTGTATTATCTGTTCGCTAGCATAGATCCTGTAGAAATAATGAAGGCCGCTAAGTAGGACACCCCTACTGGCCTGTCAATTAACTTAGCGCAATTCAAAGAAAATTTGCAGTGACTTTGTACGAAATGTGCGCAGTTGCCGCACTGTAATTTATAATTTCTCTAATGAATACAGAAGTTTGTCTTATCCGCAGACATGTTACCGCAGGATAGTTTAATGTGTTGCGCTCTATAAGCCTGCGTACGGCCTATCAAGTTCCGTTAAGTTTCAGGGCTTTCATGGGCGAAGCTTAAGACACGATGTAACTTCCAGCTTTCGCCTTCCAGCCGCCAAAGGTGCGTAAATAACGCCTTTGATGTGATTTTGACCGTACCGTTTGTATGGTGAGCCAGGAACACATGGGCACCTCGTTGAATTGCACCGTAAATCTCCCCATCCTGATAGAGAGGATAAACTTCTATGGAGTCTTCAACAAGCTGCCGCTCTGCCCGATAATCCAACGAGCAGATGCCGGTTTTAACAGAGGCTATGAAGGCTTCTTTCGTGTACAAAACACCGCCCTGATCGTGAAAAAACTCAAAATCGTCACTCACCAAACGATCAAAAACGTCGATATCACAAGTATTAAAGCCGATAGAGAACAGCTGGTTATCCTGCTCTTTTAAGTGCTCAGAGAAATCCGTAACCTCGCCAGCTAAAACGGACGCTGCGCTTATAACCAATGCACCCATGCAAAATATCAGTGATCTTGCCACTGCAAACAAAAAAATATGCATTCTATCCCCCAACTCCGGTGGACCGCGGGTCACACCAGCTGCTCGTTTAAAAGTACTTTTTCTTTCTCAACCAAGCAGGTACAACGCGCAATCGCGTCGATGCCTCGTCCTACTGATTTGGAACTGTAACATAGCGCAGATGCCCGGATTTAATCCAGAGTTTGGCCCCTTCGTCACCTGCCCTCAGTTTGAGGTCATATCCATCTGGAACCCGAAGCCAGCCATTTCTTGGCAGCTCTTCTCCAGCTTCTATGATCGTTCCCTCCAACACAAAAATTTCGACGCCCCCTGTTGCCTCAACACTATGGCTCACCTTCGCGTTCCAGCGCTCAATGAACACGCACTCTCTTTCATCTTTAAACAAGGGTAAAACGAAAACACCTTTTCGTTCAGGGTCTTCTGAATGCTCCAGAGTGGTTGTGTCGAGGCGCACATGTGTTCGGTCCTGCAAATCAAACTGCCACAGTTTAACGAGAATGGTGCAGCCTTCTTCCGAGGCTGGGGTATGTTTGGATTGAGGTGGGTTGCGGATGTACGAGCCTGTCGGAAAATCCCCGTGCTCATCCTGAAACACACCTTCCAGAACAAAAAACTCTTCCCCTCCAGTGTGAATATGCTCTGAAAAATGGCTTCCTGGAGAAAACCTTACGACAGAAGTGGCACGTGCAACCTCTTCCCCCAATCGATCAAGTGGTCTGCGCTCTACACCTTTCATCGGAGATTCGACCCAGGGGATATCGTCGCTCAGCTCTACCACCCGTTTTGAAAAATCACCGTTGATCTTCACTGCTGTATCCATCCTACTTGTCTCAGGTTATGCCCTGTAATCAGTCATTTATATGTGTTGCAATGCTAACAGCGATCGCATCGATGTTAAGCGTTTTGTTGCATATCGTTCTTTGCGATCCCTTGTTAGGCTTCCAGCGCTACACAAATGCGCATTGCACCAAGCAACATCTGGATGTTTTATCATGAGCCTGCTGGCAGACTTGCTTTCTACACTATTTGATCGACGTTATGTGTTTATGGGCAAACAAGACGAACGGCCTCTCAGCGAACTTTGTACTGCGCTTATGAGCAGTCAAGGCGATATCTCCGGGGCTGCTATCGCTCACCAGATTTTAGATGGATATGCCACATCCGACCTTGCAGGCAAACGTGTGTTCTTTGAGTTCCTGAACAGTGAGATGGACATTGATCCGTCTGAACTGGAACGGGTTGTTGCAGCCTATAAGAGTGAGAAATCGGAAGAAAACTATAGGGAGCTGGTTATTGCTGCCGAGCCAAAAAGACAGGAGCTTGCCAGACGGCTCAATCAGGTTCCTGGGGCTACCCATCAGCTCGTACACATGCGCAAGGACTTGCTTGGTCTTTTAAAAGAGCAGCCTGATCTTGCCAGAACCGATTTGGACTTACTGCACCTGTTCAACTCCTGGTTCAATCGTGGCTTTTTGGTTTTACGGCCGATTAGCTGGGAAAGCCCTGCACAAATTTTAGAGAAAATCATTGCTTACGAAGCCGTGCATGCGATTGATAGCTGGGACGATTTACGCCGACGCTTGCAACCGGAGGATCGCCGGTGCTTTGCGTTCTTTCACCCCTCGTTACCTGATGAACCGCTGATTTTTGTGGAGGTCGCGCTCACGAAAGGTATTCCTGCCTCTATACAAGGCGTGCTTGGTAAAGAGCGAAGCATTGTGCCCGTTGAGGACGTGGATACCGCAGTTTTCTATTCAATCTCAAACTGTCAGGGCGGGTTAGCAGGCGTCTCTTTTGGTAACTCCCTCATCAAACAAGTGGTTCAGGACCTTTCTCGTGAACTAGAGCAACTGAATACCTTCGTGACACTTTCCCCGCTCCCAACGTTTTGCACATGGGCGACAAAAGAAGAGATCGATTTGCCGGAGAGTGATGAGGCGCTTGAAGAGTTGGCCGCCTCTTACCTTCTTGAGGCAAAGCGAAAAGACAACATACCCTTTGACCCTGTTGCGCGGTTCCACCTCTATAACGGCGCTTTGGTTCATGATGTGCACGCCAATGCAGACACCTCAGAGAATGGGAGGAAGCAGTCAGCCGGTGTGATGGTTAACTACTTGTACGACCTCAAGAAGATTTCGCAGAACCATGAAGTCTTTGCCAATCAGAAGGAAATCGTAGCGTCAAAGCGTGTGCAAGCACTTGCCAAAGCGGGAAGCGGACAAGTTTCATCACCACCCAAGACCGCCCCTTCCTAGCCTACTATTCTTCTGATTGCCTTGTTCAGCGGCGCGAGCCTCGCTGGCATTGGCAGGTACACGTATTTGAACAGCTTCCTATAAAGCTGTACTGTTTTAGGGTCTGGCTGAAACACTTCGTTTTGCCGGGTCATCGCCTGCATCGCGTGATCAAAGTCAGGGTGGATGCCCACACCAACACTCGCGGCTATTGCTGCGCCAAGACCTGCTGTCTCAAAGGTATGAGGACGTTCGGTTGGAAGAGCGAAGATATCGGCTGTGATTTGCATGATTGCGTCCGATTGCGATCCGCCGCCAGACACGCGCAGTATCTTAATTTTCTCTCCGCTTTTACGCTCAATCTTTTTAAGGCCACGGCGTAATTCCAGCGTAATTCCTTCAATAATCGCCCGATAAATATGTCCTCTGGTATGAACATCACCAAACCCGATGATCGCACCTTTAACCGGTGTGGACCGCCCGTTATCACGGCCCCATTTCGGCAATAGGGTCAAGCCATGTGATCCGGGAGGCGTACTGTTGAGCAGATCATCGAAGAAAACTTCGACAGGACTGCCAATTTTTTTTGCTTTTTCCTGTTCTGGGTGGCCAAACTCTTCCTTGAACCAGTTCACCATCCAATAGCCCAGAATAACTGAGGATTCTGGTGTAAACATACGAGGGAGACCACCTGCATAAGCCGGCAGGGGACGCTCGACCTCAAAGTATTTTGGGGAGTGAATGGTTGCGGTGGCTCGGGTGCCATAGCTCAAACACCCGACGGTTGCATCAGTCGCGCCGCATCCCACGACTTCGCAGGCTTTGTCAGCTGCTGCTGACACAACGGGCAATCCTTCTGGCAGGCCGGTATGTTGCGCAGCCTCCGCACTCAGTTTCCCGATAGGTTTGCCAGGCTCCACAAGCTCTGGAAGGTGGCTTGGCTTGAAAGAGAACAGTTTCCAGAGAAAGTGAGATGGCCCAGCCCACTGTTGCTTTTTGTAGTCATAGGGAACGTAGCCAACCTGCGCCCCAGATGAATCACGAAAAAGCTCTGTTAGTTTGTAATTGAGATACCCAGATACCTGCAAAAACTTGTAGGTTTTCTTCCAGATGTCAGGCTGGTTCACTGCAATCCAATTTACTTCGCACTCACTGCGCACGCTCATAATAGATCGGCTCAGGCCAGCTGCACCAAAGATCGTCCTCCAAAGCAGCGGGAGCGGTTTTTGACGGTCCTCAATACGCTCATCCATCCATGTGATGGCAGGACGCAAAGGTATCCCTCTTTCATCGACAGCAATCTGTGTGCCACGCTGCGTGGTGACACTCATCGCTTTGACCGCCGCCGGATCCTCTCCACATTCCCACAGTTCACGGCAACACCGTCCCAAGAGCTCCCATAGCACAAGTGGATCTATCTCTGACCAACCCGGGTTTTCGCTGCGGTACTCGGTTATTGGCTTTTGTACTTTTGACAGAAGTGTGCCATCAGGTGTGAAAAGAAGCGCACGAATGCTTTGACTGCCGCAGTCGATGGCGAGCAATGTCTCCGTCATTTTGCAACCAACTCTTGGTTGACTTGTGCACCCTCTTGAACGTTAGTGCTTCCGCTCACTGGCAAGCTGTAGTGGTCCTGCCATATCTTTTGGTATCTAGACCACTCATCCTGCCATTTTTCCATTGACCACCCCAACTTGTCTCGCAGGCCTGCTTCAAGCTCACCGGTAAGTGCTTTGCCGCCTTCATATAACACCAAGCCTATTCTCGTCCGACGCAAAAGAAGATCATCCAAATGCACGACGTCTTCATGCATTGCGGCCCATTCCAGCTCAGCCCAAAGGTAGCTGATCCCGCAAGTGCGTGATAAGGCCTGCTCAGAGGTTGTTGCAATTAAAGCCTCAAGATCAGTACCATAGTAACCTTTGAGGCGCTTCTTCTCTGCCTCTGACAACGCCGCAAATACTTTTGAATCTGGCATAGAGGTCTCAGGCGCAAACACATGTTCGCCCAGCTGCGACATGTCCAAGTGCGGCAGATACTCAGTGCTCTTTTCCAAAACCTGGCGCGCCATCACGCGAAATGTTGTTAGTTTACCGCCAGTGACTGTGATGGTCCCCTCATCATCCCATACAACATGATCTCGCTTGGCCTTGGAGGGGTGTAGATCTTTGGGATCAACCTTCTCGTCACCCACAATTGGTCTCACACCGGACCACGTAGACACCACATCGGCTTCAGTGAGTTGCGTTCCTGAAAAGTTGTGGTTGGCTCCCTCAAGAAGATACACCACTTCTTCCGGTGTAATTGAGGCTTCCAGATCAAGGTTTGCAGTGTGATCTAAGTCTGTCGTGCCAATGACTGTTCGCCCAAACCACGGGTAGACGAATACGCCACGTTTATCTCGTGGATGAAGGTAGGTCAGGCACTGGTGCACCGGCAACCGCCAGGACGGAACTACAATATGGCTACCACGTAAGGGGCGCACACGCTTCGCCTTGCCCAGCTGACTTCTGAGATCATCCGCCCACACACCAGTGGCATTCACGACCGTCCTGCTGGAAACACTAAAACTCTTGCCTGACTCTTGGTCGTGAACTTCAAGCAACTTCAGACCATCACCGTCAGATTTAATCGTCTTCACGCACGCATAGTTGAGTGTCGTCGCTCCATGTTGCTTGCCCTCCGCCAAGACCCGCAGGACCAACCGACAATCATCAGTCACCGCATCAGAGTATTGAGCAGAGCCCACCAAACCCTCTTCAAAAAGGCCAGGCAACGCAGCTATTGTTTGCTCCCGGTTTAAGAATTTGTGATCGCGTTTCTTCGCAAAATACCCGTAAATATTCAAAAGGATCTGGAAGGCACGGCGTGTTGGGAACTGTTTTTCTCGAAATGGGAAGATGTAATTCAGGGGTTCAATGAGCCCCGGCGCTTCTAACAGTAGCCGCTCACGTTCGCGCACAGACTCCCGCGTTAATCTGAAGTCTCCTTGAGAGAGGTAACGCAACCCCCCATGGACCATCTTGGAGGACCGGCTGGACGTCCCCCACGCGTAGTCACGCTTTTCTAAAAGCAAAACATCAAGACCAGCTCTTGCCGCCATAAGCGCAACACCAGCGCCAGTAATTCCGCCACCAACCACCACCATGTCCCATGGCGTTTCCCGCTTGGCCAGAGCTTCCAGCTTTTCATGCCTGTAGTTTTGTCCCAGCGTCCCCATGGTCGCCTCCTCTCAAGCAATATGCTTTATCCAAAACCTATTGAAATGCCTTGGTGAATGGAGCTAGGCTTGTTCCCTTGTGCTCGCTGTATCATCTGCAATCAAAACGCCGGGATTCATGCGACTATCTGGATCAAAGCTTTTGCTAAGCGCTTTCAACGCACTCATGCCCAGCTTTCCCTTCTCAGCAGGCAAGTAGGGGGCATGGTCGCGCCCGACACCATGCTGGTGGCTAATTGTACCGCCGTGCGCAACAACTGTATCTGAGGCAATTTTCTTGATGATCTTCCAGCGCTGCAGCGTTTCCTCATAGCTGCTTGCCAGCGGGAACAAGTAGGTTGTGTAAGCGCTGGAACCTTGCGGGTAGACATGAGAAAGATGTGTGAAGGCAAAGACAGGGATGCCCTGTGCCTTTAGCGCGTTGCTTACGTTTTGCTCAACCACGTTGATGTAGGGGCGCAAGGCGGACCAGTCCATTGCTGTCTCAAAGGTGTCAGCTCCCACCCCGTGCTCCCAAAGTGCGTCACGCAGATAAGGCCCTTTGAAGCGGCCCTCTTTCCATTTGTCACCAAGCATGGCGGAAAAGATGCGTTTGCCTCCGTGCTGCTTCAAAAACGTATTTGCCAACTTATAGTTTGCTGCAACTTGCTTTTTTGAGCCAGTCAGGCCGAATGTCAGCATACATTTTTGTTCAGACAGCCCCCTCAATTTAAAGAGCATGTTCAGCTTGGAAAGCTTGTTTTCTGGCACTGCCAGTTTCAAACTCACATCGGTTTCTGTGGCGTTGCTTAACCTCATCATTGAAAGCGGAATACGGCCTTGGGTAATCGCCTGGATAGCTGCGACACCACTTTCCCAATCTGGCATGAAAACGGTATAAAACTGCTCGGCTTCAGCCAGTGGTGTAACGCGCAGCTTTACCTCGGTCAAAATCCCTAGAGTGCCTTCCGATCCGAGCACTATTTCTCTCAGGTCAGGCCCAGCGGAGGATGCAGGGATGCTTGGAATTTCCAAGGTGCCATTTGGCGTTTCCAGCGTACCTCCAGCAAAGAGTTGCTCGATACGGCCATAGCGCAAAGACTGCTGCCCGGAGGAGCGTGTGACAACCCAACCGCCAGCGGTGGAAAGCTCAAAACTTTGCGGAAAGTGGCCCAAAGTGTAGCCAATAGCTGCCAGCTGAGCCTCGAGATCGGGTCCACGTACACCGGCACCAAAGGTTGCAATCTGGCTTTCCCGATCAAAGTCCAGCATACGGTTCATACGTGTCAGCGCAACGGTGATTTGTGGCTTATCATTGACCGGGCAAGCAAGGTGGCCAGCAACTGAGGTGCCGCCACCGTAAGGTACGAGGATAAGGTCTTTACGCGCCGCCCAATCCATGAGTTCACGGACCTGACGAGACGTTTCAGGAAAAGCAACTGCATCAGGGATGTTTGTAAACACGCCACTGCGCATTTGGATCCAGTCCGAAAAACTCTGACCAGCTGCATGTTTGATGCGAACTTCAGGTGACTTATCAATAAGAGGATGGTCGGGCGCACGTGTCTGAGGAACGCTCTGCACGACCTCCTGCAGGCTCGCATTTGGTAAAGGGCGGGTTTGACCTAACAGCTCTGCAATAAGCGCCTTGGCAAAATCTGCCAATTCCGTCTGGTGCGTGTCATCGCCCCAACCGTTCCATCTTCTCATTGTGCTTGCCCCCTAAAAGCATGATTTGTACTGCTTAACGGATGCTACACAGAGATTACCCTGGGGGAAACTATGCAATTGGACCATTTTGCTTGGAAGACCAACAAGCTGGCTTACACGATAATTTGCTGGCTTACCTGCTCACCTACTCCAAAAACCCTCTTATAACGCTCGATCTCGCTCGAAGGTCCCATAGCCTTATTCGGGTTGTCAGAAAGCTTAACAGTTGGCTTTCCATCTGCGGAGATGGCTTTGCAGACCAGTGAGAACGGAGCCAACGCATCGTCTGGAACAAGCCCACGGAAATCGTTGGTGAGCATCGTCCCCCAACCAAAGCTGCAGCGAACGCGGCCACGAAATTTGCTTTGCAAGTGCGCGATCATATCCTCATCCAGACCATCTGAGAAGATAACGCGTTTTTTTGAAGGGTCCTCTCCGCAGCTCTTCCACCATGAGATCGCTGCTTCCGCTCCTTTCACAGGATCACCGCTATCAATGCGAATGCCGGTCCATGAGGACAGCCAGTTTGGCGCACGTTCTAAAAAGCCTTGCGTGCCATAGGTGTCAGGCAGGATAATCCGAAGGTTGCCATCGTGTTCATCTTGCCAATCCTTCAGCACCTGATAAGGCGCTTCAGCCAGCTCCTTGTCACTTTTGGCAAGAGCAGAATACACCATGGGCAGCTCGTGGGCATTGGTGCCGATGGCTTCAACCTCCCGACGCATGGCAATCAGGCAGTTGGAGGTACCTACAAACTTCTTGCCGAGCCCTTCCATCATGGCCTGAACACACCAGTCCTGCCAAAGATACGAGTGGCGGCGGCGGGTTCCAAAGTCTGCCAATAACAAATCATCGACTTTGCGAAGGCGCTCCACCTTCTCCCAAAGCTTTGTCATCGCGCGGGCATAAAGCACCTGAAGCTCAAACCGGCCCATGTTTTTTAACACAGCACGGGAGCGCAGTTCCATCAAAACAGCCAGTGCTGGAACTTCCCAAAGCATGACCGCAGGCCAATCCCCCTCAAAGGTCAGTTCATACTGATCATCTTTGACTTCAAGGTGATAAGGAGGCAAACGCAGGTTTTCAAACCATTCCAAAAACTCGGCACGGAACATGGACCGCTTGCCGTAAAACATGTTGCCACGTAGCCATGTACTCTCCCCTCGCGAGAGGGAAAGCGTGCGGATGTGATCTAGCTGATCACGCAGCTCGCGCTCATCAATCAGCTTTGCAAGTGGGATATGCCGCGCCCTGTTGATCAGGCTAAATGTTACCTGCGTCTTTGGCTTGTTCAAAAACACCGATTGCGCCATCAGCAACTTATAAAAGTCAGTATCGATCAGCGAGCGGACAATTGGATCGATCTTCCAATTATGGTTATACACGCGGGAAGCTATATCAATCATAGTGTTGTCATCTCAGCAAAAAACTTTACGCCGCACTGTGCCATCTCATCCAGAGCTTCCTGCAAGGAGCCGTTTAAGTCGATCGCTCTGCACGCATCTAAGTGAACAACCACCTCAAAGCCCTGTTGCACAGCATCAATGGCAGAGAACTTCACGCAAAAATCAGTCGCCAAACCAGCCATATGTAGCTGCTTGACACCGCGCTCTCTCAGGTAACCAGCAAGGCCAGTGGGCGTGGTGTGATCGTTTTCAAAGAAGGCTGAATAGCTGTCTATATGTGGACGAAATCCCTTGCGGATTATCAGGTCGGCCGCATCGGTTTTCAGGTCTTCATGGAACGCAGCACCGCTGGTTCCCTGTACACAGTGTGTCGGCCACAAAACCTGCTGCCCATACTCCATACCAACCAGATCGTAGGACTCTTTGCCTTGATGAGATTGTGCAAAGGACAGGTGCCTGCTTGGATGCCAGTCTTGCGTCAACACTTTGACAGCAAAATCATTTTGCAGCTCGTTGACGAGCGGTACAATCTCCTCGCCCCGCTCCACTGCCAGAGCCCCTCCTGAACAGAAATCGTTCTGAATATCAATCATAATCAGAGCAGCGTTTGACGGTCGTGTCATTATGGTTTCCTGTTCGCATTGAGAGGCCACGCCAGAGCTTCGCGCCGCAAAGCACGATAGCATCTAGATACACCAAAGCGGGCCGCGCAAAATATTGCGATTATCTCGGCCAAACTCAAGCAAAATATACGGGATTAAGGGAGGAAGAACGGTAAAACTGTTATTGCACACGCAAAGCAACGAAGAGCGTGCCGGTGCAGAGCCTCCCTTTGCAGGACACCCAGCGCCAGCTTTATGTGCCCAGACTCAAGCTGTTTGTACGTTCTTCAAAAATGTTTCAATTTGTTGTTTGAGCATGTTTGCTTCGTTGGAAACATCACGCGATGCATACAGCACTTTTTGTGCAGACTCCGAGGTTGAAGAAACAGAATCCGTCACTTCCACTATTCCGCTGTTCACAATGCCGGTGCCTTGAGCTGCTTGTTGAACGCTTGAGCTAATCTCGACCGTTGCGGTGTCCTGTTGCTCCACTGCGGAGGCTATGGATGCGGTGTATTCGTCAACTTGCAGCATTGTTGAGGCGATTTCTTCAATTACTGAAACAGCCTCTTTTGATGATGTCTGAATATCAACAATCTGACTGGAAATGTCTTCAGTCGCTCTGGAGGTTTGAGTTGCCAGATCCTTTACTTCTGCCGCGACGACTGCAAACCCCTTGCCCTGATCGCCTGCCCGCGCGGCTTCAATGGTTGCATTAAGTGCCAACAGGTTTGTTTGCTCGGCGATGTCTCTGATTAATGTAACCACCTGACCAATTTTCTGTGCGGCAGTATCCAAGTTGGTCACACTTTCACTGCTGCGCTGCGCCGAGTTCGCGGTTTGAGACACGATCGTTTTCGTCTGGTTTATTTGTATATTGATTTGCGCAATGGATGCAGACAGCTCTTCAGCTGCGGCCGCAGCCGTACCAACACTTTGCGCCGCTTCCTGAGAGGATTTAGAAATACTGTGAGATTGTTTTAGGGTTTCATCCGCAACACTTGTAAGCGACTGGGCTGTTTTTTCCATCGCAATACTGTTGCCAGAGACACCACCTAAAGACACTTTAACGGTTTGATGGAAATTCTCGATGAGTTCATCAACCCTGTTGCTTCTGCTTTGCTCATTTGCCTGGGCAAGTTTTTGCTCTTCCAGCAAGTGTGTCGCTTGTGCCCGCGCTTCATTTGCCTGATCGACCGAAACCGTGGATTCATGAATGTAGTTTTCAAGCCGGGTTGTGAGCCATACCAAAACGCAGGATTGTAGAACAAGTATCACGGCGTGCAGTACAACACGTGTCATGTCAGCACCGGCTGGAAATACTGCCATCGGGTAGAGGAAGTTGAGCATGAGGTGATGCACTGCGATAACGACAGTCCCAATCACAACAGCTCTTGCAGAGCACCAACCCGCAAGGACAGACAGGGAGGCAAAGAAGTACATATGCCAGTCGATCTGGTAAGGGTGCTCAGAAAATATAAATACAATAATAGCGACTTGAGAAACAAAGCTTATTGCACTGATGTCACGGGTAAGGCTGCTTGTTGATGCGTGCAGGAATGAGAGCGTCGTCAACAAAGCAGCTGCTACTGCTACCCCAATTGCAAACCAACCATTTTTTGCATCCAGATTGATGGACATCACCACTGCCAAAAGCACGTTGATCCATAATAGCCCAACTATGATTTTTGAAAAATGAAGTCTAATTACTTGCAATTGGTTCATTGTTTCCGTCCAGAAATATTTGCTATGAAATTGCGGGGCTGCCTGACTATTATTCAGGCCTTGGGAAGCAGGCAGAAAACACTTCTCCGCTTCCAACAAACCAAGCTCCGCTCGTATATAGTTTCTCTATAAAGTCAGAGTTCTGCGAGTTGGCGAGTACTATCCAAGACCAGAAGCCAGTATTCATGAGTTGACCGCCCGCTTCAGCTACCACTTGAACAGCCCTTGTTCTTTCTGAGAATGGGGAAACAAAGACGACAACTTGTTCCAACTCCTTACCAGGTAAAGACTGCGCTAAAAAAACTGCCGCAGTGAGCGCGAAAAAAACAAGTAAGCTAATAATATTGTGTTTGACTGGACGAGCATCATCTACGTAACAATTGCTCTTCACTTTACTCGCATTCATTTTGACAGCAGCACCTCTCAAATGAATTTCAATCGCTGAAACAAAACATCAAATTCGGATGTATTTTATGATTGCCTTTATGTAACTAGTCAAATTTGCAACGCCATTATAACCTAGTTATTATTAATAATAGGTTTTATATATTAATAGAAAACATAAAACTCACTAAGTTTACTTTATGAAACATACCATGACAGCGCATTTCACGTAATAAAACCGCATTTAAAGTACGAACAAATGCACTTTGTGAATTATGCAATCAAGGATAGTGTTTTCTGGATTGTTCAGGTTAATTGATTCAGCATCAGCTGGGTAACACTCGTTTTGAACGTGCATTTATTCATCAATTTCAAGAAGTTATATTGGATTTTGTATTTGCTGCTCCCTTTTTGTTTCGTCACCATTTAATGCCCATCGAGAGGTCGTTCCTGGCTGCTTCACCTGGACGATACACCTCCCACATTGTTGTGTGCTCTACTTTTGATTTAGGCACTGGTCCGTGGTTACCATGAGAGCGTCTATCCATAAGTATTCGAAGGGGCTTCGTATCAAGGTCGTTTTGGGCAGAGTCCATTTTGCTTTAATTGAGCATTTTTAAATACTTGTTTCTATGTTCACTAAATCGAGGTGATTTGAATGTTGCGATCAATCTATATTTTTGCAGCCCTTGCGGTTTCTGGGGCCGCAACAACGACTTCTGTCTGGGCCGAAGCTCCGCAATTAAAAACACCCAGTCCCGCTATCTATCTAAGTGACAACCTTGGGGAGCCACAGGACCTTGGTTGGTGCATTGATACACTTGGCCGCGGCTATGCTGAGAACCTTCAGGCTCATTCGTGTAAACCTCAAGGCGGAGACGTTCAGTTTGCTTATTCGCCTGAGACCAATCTGATCTCATCGGTTCCGTATGCAGGAAAATGTATGTCGCTGAGAGCTGCCCCTACTCCAACTGCATTCAGCCTAGAGGACTGCGATCTGACGCAGGATGCTCAAAAGTTCGTTTACACCTCTACCAATGGGCAGATTTCGCCAGCAGCCGATGTAAACAAATGCGTTGCCGTTGGTGAGGAAATTCGTCAGGCCGGGCCGTTCTCATCCAGAGATTTGGATTTGGTTGACTGCAATGACGTTGCACAGGAACGTTCTGCATGGACCATACGCGACGAGTAAAGTTGCGAAAGTGGCGCAGCTGGTCGGCCAGTGTGTTTCGCAGTTCGTGCAAAAATCGCGCATCTTATGAGAAAAGCAGCGCCAGTAAGTAGATCGACGTAGATTTGAGGCCCGTACTTTGTCGCAGTGATAGCCTGCGGGTATGGCCTCATTTTAAATTGCTAGGATCCAGACCTCACCCGCTTTTCGGTATTGCAAATGTCAATGCAAATCTGAGGGAGGATTTATAGCGACTATGATACCAGGCGATTTTGAATTCAAGCAACCTGCATCGAAAGATGAAGCTTTGAGCATGTTGCGCGATGGAGGAGATGACGCTCGCCCGCTTTTAGGCGGACAGAGTCTTATCCCGATGATGAAACTGCGAATGGCGAGCCCCGATATACTGGTCGATTTGCGCGGACTTGATGATCTGCGGCATATTTCGATCGGCAAGAGCATCCATATCGGCGCAGCTGTAACGCAACATGAATTAATCGGTTCAGAAGAGCTATTCAACGTTTGCCCGATCATTCGGGAAACAGCTCTTGTTATTGCTGATCCCCAGATCCGCTATAGCGGTACCATTGGCGGTAATGTTGCCAACGGAGACCCCGGCAATGACATGCCAGCGCTCATGCAATGTCTTGATGCAACGTATATTCTGGAAAGTTCTGAGGGAATACGTGAAGTTAAGGCGCGTGACTTTTATGAGGCTGCTTATTTTACAGCCTTACAAACTGGAGAAATTGTGACCGGTATTCGCTTTCCCAAGCCAGAAAGCGGTCACGGCTATTCCTATCAAAAGCTAAAACGTAAAGTTGGAGACTACGCAACCGCTGCCGCTGCTGTCGTACTTTCTCTTTCCGGAGACAACGTTAAGAGCGCTTCCGTTGCTTTGACCAACCTCGCCGACACACCTTTGTTTGTTGAAAAAGCTGAAGATATTCTAGTCGGCTCACAACTCACTTTGAACACGATAAGGGCAACAATGGACGCTGCTGAAGCGATCATGGAGCCTGTTTCTGATGGGCGAGGAAGCCGTGAATACAGAACGAAGATGGGTGGCATCATGGTCAAACGTGCAATTGAGCAAGCCGCAATGCGCGCAGATGGGACTGCGAAAGGGGGGCTCTTCGGATGGCTAAAACGTTAATCCAACTGACCGTCAACGGCGAACCGCACGAGGTTGCAGTAAACCCACGTGATTTGCTGATCCATACATTGCGGGAGACCCTGGGTCTGACTGGCGCGCACATTGGCTGCGACACCTCTCATTGTGGCGCATGCACGATCGATATTGATGGCCAGTCCTCCAAGAGCTGCACCATGTTTGCGGTTCAGGCAAATGGGTCGAACATTACGACCATTGAAGGCATGGCTGGCGCAGATGGCACACTCCATGTGCTGCAAGAAGCCTTCAGGGAGATGCATGGTTTGCAGTGTGGATTTTGTACCCCGGGTATGATTATGCGTGCGCACCGACTGTTGGAAGAAAACCCAACACCGACAGAAGAAGAAATCCGCATCGGGATCTCTGGCAACCTGTGTCGGTGCACGGGCTACCAAAACATTGTCAAAGCGATCCAACACGCGAGTGAAACGCTAACCAGCAATGTGGAGGCTTAAACATGGCAGATACTATTAGTGAACCAAGCCAGAGCGAAACCTCCGCAGAACGGTCCCAAAAACTGGAGGGCATTGGCTGCAAAAGAAAACGCGTTGAAGACATCCGGTTCACTCAAGGTCACGGAAATTACGTTGACGATGTGAAGCTGCCGGGCATGCTCTTTGGCGATTTTGCTAGAAGCCCATACGCACATGCCAGAATTAAGCACATCAACAAGGAAAGTGCACTCAAAGTGCCAGGTGTTCTTGCGGTGCTTACAGCCGAAGATCTAATTCCTCTTAATCTGCATTATATGCCCACTTTGGCGGGCGATGTGCAGGCTGTTCTGGCGCACGAGAAAGTCCTTTTTCAAAATCAGGAAGTCGCGTTCATCGTTGCGCGAGATCGATACGCAGCCGCTGATGGCGTTGAAGCCCTTGAGGTTGAGTACGAAGAGCTTGAACCTCTTTTAAACGCGCTCAAAGCATTAGATGATGATGCTCCTGTTTTACGTGATGACCTTGCCGGTAAAACCGAGGGCGCTCACGGACCACGAGAGCACCATAACCATATTTTCACATGGTCCGCAGGAGATGAGGCTGCAACACAAGAGGCTTTTGATAAAGCTGATGTGGTGATTGAAGAGTACCTTGCGCATCCAAGGGTTCATCCGTGCCCACTAGAAACATGTGGCTCCGTTGCGGATATGAATCCGATCACTGGTCAGCTCACCCTATGGGGAACTTTTCAGGCCCCTCATGTGGTTCGCACCGTTGCCGCACTCATCACCAATATACCAGAACACAAAATACGGGTGATCTCACCGGATATCGGCGGAGGCTTTGGCAACAAGGTTGGCGTCTATCCCGGATATGTCATGTCCGTCGTTGCCAGTATTGTACTGAAAAAGCCGGTTAAGTGGATTGAAGACCGGATGGAAAACCTTTCCACCACGGCCTTTGCTCGCGATTACCACATAACGGCAGAGCTTGCGGCGACGAAAGAAGGCAAGGTCATTGGCATGCGCAGCCATGTATTTGCTGACCATGGTGCATTTGATGCCTGCGCGGATCCAAGCAAATACCCTGCTGGAATGTACCATATCTGTACTGGGTCCTACGACATCCCGACCGCATTTTGTTCGGTCAAAGGCGTGTACACGAACAAAGCACCCGGTGGCGTGTCTTACAGGTGCTCTTTCCGCGTAACAGAAGCCGTTTACACAATTGAACGGGCAATGGATCTTCTGGCTCAAAAGCTGGACATGGACCCAGCCGAATTACGCCAGAAAAACCTGATCCAGCCAGAGCAGTTTCCCTACACTTCCGCCTTCGGCTGGGAATACGATAGCGGCGACTATCCAACTGCCATGGCAAAAACACTGGAAGCGGTTGACTACAAGAAGTTACGACAACAACAAGCGCAGATGGTCGAAGATTTCAAGGCAGGGACATCCCGCGAGATCATGGGTGTCGGCCTTTCCTTCTTTACGGAGGTTGTGGGAGCTGGCCCCTCCAAGAATTGCGATATCCTCGGCATTAACATGTTCGACAGTTGCGAAATCAGGGTCCACCCAACGGGAGCAGCAATTGCACGCCTTGGTGTTAAAAGCCAGGGTCAGGGGCATGAGACCACATTTGCGCAAATTCTTGCCAGTGAAACTGGGTTGCCAGCTGACATGATCACCATTGAGGAAGGTGATACAGACACCGCGCCTTATGGCCTCGGGACCTACGGCTCACGCTCTACGCCTGTTGCAGGGGCTGCCGCAGCAAGGGCTGGTCGCAAAATCAAACACAAGGCACAGCTCATTGCCTCTCACTTACTGGAGGTCCATCACGATGACCTTGAGTGGGATGTTGACGGGTTTGCCATCAAAGGGATGCCGGACAAGCGCAGATCCATGAAGGAGATCGCCTGGGCTGCCTACAACAATCTTCCTAAGGGTATGGAACCTGGACTTGAAGCGGTTGATTATTACGATCCGCCAAACTTCACATTCCCCTATGGGGCCTATCTTTGTGTTCTTCGCATTGATGTTGATACGGGTGTTTATAGTGTTGATCGGTTCTACGCGCTGGATGATTGCGGCACCCGGATTAATCCGATGATCATTGAGGGCCAAATCCACGGCGGACTCACAGAAGCCTTCGCGGTTGCAATGGGCCAGTTGATCGACTTTGATGAAACCGGGAACATACTTGGCGCAAGCTTGATGGACTTTTTTCTGCCAACTGCGGTGGAAACACCCAAGTGGGAAACCGATCATACAGAAGTCCCGAGCCCTCATCATCCGATTGGAGCCAAAGGTGTTGGCGAAAGCCCGCATGTAGGAGGCGTTCCAGCATTCTCTAATGCAGTGAATGATGCATTCAGAGCCTTTGGAGGTGTGCATACACATATGCCCCACACACACTCCAACATCTGGAACTATGCTCGCTCTCTGGGAATGATTGATAGCTAGTATGAAGATTGCAGAGGCCAGTGATCTGGCCTCTCTTTTTCGCAGCTATCCCATTTGGAACACTCTGATGTCTATTTCCTTGAACTATCAGAAATTGCTCGCAGAGGCCGGTTACATTGCCGGTAAGCGCTTGTCCCTTGCCATCTCGATGGCAGAAACACTGGAGCGGCCACTTCTTTTGGAAGGAGAGGCAGGAGCTGGTAAAACATTTGTTGCCCAATCTCTGGCGAAAGCTCTGGGCCGTGACCTTATCAGGTTGCAGTGCTACGAAGGCTTGGATGCCCAGCAGTCGATATATGAATGGAACTATCAACGCCAAATGCTAGCGATTGCGTTGGCAGGCAAACAAAACAATTCGCTTGAAGACGCGGATCTGTTTTCCTCTGACAACCTCATCCGGCGGCCCCTTCTTGACTCAATAAGCCGCCAGCAGGCCCCTGTCCTGCTCATTGATGAAGTTGATCGGGCTGACGAGGAATTTGAAGCATTCCTTTTGGAGATTCTGTCAGAGTATCAGGTTACTATTCCTGAACTCGGCGCTATTCAGGCTGTCTCAAAGCCGCTTGTAATCATCACATCAAACGGGGTGAGAGACATTTCAGATGCGCTTCGGCGTCGCTGTCTGTTTCAGTATGTGGAGTATCCAGACTACGCTACAGAACTACGCATTATTCAAGTGCATTTGCCGCAATGCAGTCTCAAACTGGCCAGTTCTGTTGCAGCCTTTGTTGCCCAGCTCCGCAAGGAGGACCTGAACAAGAATCCGGGAGTTGCAGAAACGCTGGACTGGGCAGCCGCGCTTATGGGGTTACAAATCACAGATGTCGCAGAAAGCCTCGAACAAGCCTATGACGCTTTGTTTTGCCTCTTGAAAACCAAAGAGGACCAAGACCAAATCCCGTTTTCTGTGTTTGAGAGATTAGTGGCTAGGTCGATATGACAGAGCACAGCACACCGCAAAGCCCACCATCAGTATCAACAGCAGAGCGGATTATCCAGTTCTCACGCCTTCTTCGCGACAATGCGTTCCACGTCACGATTGCAGATACAGAGCAGGCCTTACGCATTTTTGCAAATGATCCAGCAACTTTGAAGAAGCACAATTTCTTTCAGATTTTGCAGATCCTGTTTTGTAAAAAGCACGCTGATCTGGAGCAGTTTCGTTATATCTTTGATGCGTTTTGGCAGGGGAAGGCCAAACATACCAAAACGATTTACAAGGAGTACAGCCTTGCCGCTCAAGCAGTTGTAAATCGCAACCAGTCCTCGCAAGAGGTTGCTGGGCCACAGAGCGGTATGGCAAGCTATTTCGACTGGCGTAAGGCTCAAGACAGCGCAGATACTGCATCTGATGAGGGGGAAGACTCCTCGCTTAAAATGTGCGGAGCAAGCGACGTGCCCAATGCTGCCAAAACTGATTTCGGCACCATTCAGGACCCTGAACAAGCGGAGGCCCTCTTACAGCTCGCGGCCAAGTTAGGAAAGCAACTGCATTACCTGCATAGTCGCAGAAACAAGGCCTCTCTTCGAGGGAGGAGAATTGATCTGCGGCGCACAATGAGAAAGTCGCTTGCCACTCAAGGCTTGCCAACAAACATTGCACGGCGGCAGCGTAAGAAACCACCTTTACAGCTTCTCTTGTTTGTTGATGTGTCAGGATCAATGGAAGCGTACTCGATTTTTTTTGCGCATTTCATGATGGCGCTAGTGCACGAGAACCGGCACGCAGAGGCATTCTTTTTCAATACGCGTCTTTTGCATATCTCACCGAGCATTCGCCAAATGAAGACTGACGAAATGGTCGATAAATTCAGTCTGCTGGGACAAGATTGGTCAGGGGGCACTCGCATTGGAGATGTGCTGTCTAGTTTCAATAATGGGCACCGCGCAACTGCAAAGAGACGGCAAACACTTTGTCTCTTGATGAGTGATGGATATGACGCGGGAGATCAGGACCAGCTGGCAGGCCAGCTGAAGGTGCTGAAGAGAAGCTGCCGAAAGCTCATCTGGCTTAATCCTTTGCTGGGCCGCGCGGCCTTTGTGCCAACAGCTGCTGGCGCTCGTTTGCTTCAACAGCATGCCGACATGGCTTTGCCAGTACATAACTTGAAGTCTTTGCAAGACGTGGAAAAGGTGTTGATCCATGAACCCTAGCTCGGCCACTATTGCACTTTCACGGCCCCACCAAGTTGAGACGGACGAAAGTGAATTCGCTCATACACAACAGGTCTATGCCCGCGTAACAGTTATTCGAAGAATAGGAACAACCAGCTCACGAGTCGGGGACCGGTTTTTGGTAACTGCTGCGGGCGAGCTTAGGGGTTTTTCTGGCGGGGGCTGCGTGCGCTCAGCGATCAAGCGCGTTGCAGCAAAAGCCATTGAGACAGGTCAGTCCCAAATTCTGCATGTTGTTCCCAAAACCAAGGCTGATTTACCTGCGGAAGAGCGTGCCGAGCGAGCGATCAGCAATTGCCCGAGTCAGGGAGAAATGGAGCTTTTTGTTGAGCCGATTTTTCCAAAACCCTGCCTAGCGATATTCGGTGATACATATGTCGCCGGATCAATCAAACCGCTTGCTGAATTTGCTGGCTGGCAGATTGTAGAGCTGCAAAATGAACCGGCGCATGAAGACCTGCCAGACACTGATTTTGCTGTTGTGGCAACAATGGGAAATGGAGATAAGGCGGCTCTTAAATCTTGTTTTGCAAAGGGCTACAAGCACGTCTTATTTGTGGCCAGCACCAAGAAGGTCATAAGCCTAAAACAAAGTCTGCAAAGCGAAGTCCCGGTTGAGGCTTATGATAGCTTGATCTCCCCGGCTGGTTTGAACATTGGCGCAAAGACGCCCGAAGAAATAGCAATCTCAATAGTGGCTGAACTTATCTCGTTGCGCCAAGACAGCGAAGGACAGAGCTGCTGATGAATACGCTTGCAGATTTTGAGGTCGTGCTCGCCGCTGCGGGTCTTTCCCGGCGAATGGGGGCAGTAAACAAGCTTTTGCTGCGTATAGACGATGAACCTCTCATCCGCAAAGCAGCGCGCCTTTACAGCAGCTTGGGTATGCGCGTGATCGTTGTGACCGGCCATGAAGCAGACAAGACGGAGAGCGCCTTAGATGGGGTTCCTGTCACAACAGTCTTCAACCCCCACTATATGGAGGGGCAGCGGACTTCCATTCAAGTTGGCTTGCAACATGCATCATTAGATCGAAAAGGACTGGTGATTGCCCTTGCAGACCAGCCAGAACTCACAAGCCAAGACATTTCGGCCCTTTGCAATGCCCATCAGACCAGCCGAGCTGATAAAATTCTGGTTCCGTATTTCAAAGGGCAGCGTGGCAACCCCATCGTCTTTCCATGCTCAATTGCACGCAGGCTCATGCATAGTGGTCAAATACCCGGATGCCGGCGATTTATTGACGAAAATCCAGCCTTGGTTCGTCGCTTTAAAGCGCCAAACCATCACTTCACCTCAGACATAGACTGCCCTGCTGATCTTGGGCGCTTGCAGTCTACAAATCTCATAATTAAGGAATAAGCCAATGGAAATTTCCGGTCAAAGCCTGATTGAAGCCGATATCAATACTGTATGGGCTGGCCTGAACGACCCTGAGGTTTTACAGGCATCTATTCCTGGATGCGAGAGTCTTGAGGCAACAGGTGAAAACCAGTTTAAGGCTACTGTTTCTATCAAAATTGGCCCGGTCAAAGCTCGTTTCCAAGGAGAGGTGACACTCAAGGACCTCAACCCACCCAACGGATATGTAATTGTTGGCTCCGGCTCAGCAGGGCCGATGGGAGCTGCAAAAGGAAACGCTGAGGTTACGCTCTCCAGAGAAAGCCAAGGCACGCGCCTAGATTATACCGTGAATGCAGATTTAAGCGGAAAAATTGCTCAATTAGGCGGGCGCTTGATCCAAAGCACAGCAGGCGTTCTTGCAAAGCAATTTTTTAAAAACTTCTCAACTCAGATTGAAAAGCCCGCGCTTACAACGCCCGCATCTAACCTCTCTCAATCAACCAACACTGTGACGGGCACTTCCAATATCTGGATATATATCGGCATCGGGGCTGTGCTACTGGGCATCATTGCATATGTCGTCACTGCGTGATGTGAACATGCATCCTATGCAGTTTCTCAGCTTCAATCGAAATGCCCTCCGTCTCTTGAGGGGGCCTTTCAAGAAACCAGTGATCTGGATTCTTGTTCTGGCAATCCCGCTCATCTCCCCAGCCCACTCTATCGGCTGGGGACCGAGCGGCGACCAGTGGATGCTTATCTGTTCTCCCTCTGGGAATTATTGGGTCCACCTGGAAACGGGCGCGCGAAAAAAATCTGATGAGCCTACAGACAAAAAACATAACACCCCATGCCACAGCTTGGTTAACCGGCGACCTACCACGCCGGAGAGAAAATTACCGTAAAGAGAAGAATAAACCTGCCAGATCTTCCAAAGGTGAAATTGTTTAAAGCCTAGTTTTTCAAACGGGGGCAGATGACATTTATGGTAGTGGACGCACTTTCTCGAGTTATCTGACCAACTGGATCAAAGTACACTGGAACTAACTTTAGCTAGCAAAGAAAAATAAACGGGAAATACGTTTCATGACACCAGTTGCAGTCCAGCCTTACCTCGTATCAACTAAAACATAAACAACCTATACTTTTACAGAGGTTTGTCTTAGCCTCAAGATCATAAAATTGGCCATTGGATTTCGAATTAGTTTTTCAGAAAGACACTATGTATAATGCTAACCTATACTTATAATTTACCTCTGGTGGCTGCGTCTGTCTTGGTTGCGATCCTGGCTGCATTTTCAGGCATGGCACTTACCAACGGCCTTTCACGACTACCCTCTACGAAGCGAAAACTGCTCATTGCAATGGCGGCCTGCATCATCGGTGGCGGTATCTGGTCCATGCACTTCGTCGCTCTGCTTGCGCTCAATCTTCCAGTATCAGTCTCCTATGATCTCATCTGGACTATCGGGTCTGTACTGGTCGAAATTCTTATGAGCGGGACTGCGTTGCTCATCTTACATTTTGGCAAAAGAAACTGGGTCAACATGGGCTTGGCAGGTGCAATCTTGGGCTACGGGGTTGTTACAATGCACTTTGTTGGCATGTTTAGCATAAGAGGCTGTCTTCCTGTTTACGGAGCTGGCGCTAAAATCCTGCCAATTCTGGTGGGGCCTGCCACAGGTATTCTTGCTGTATGGGCCGCTTACAGCAACCGCACCAAAATGAATATTCTTCTTGGCTCAATTCTCTTTGGTCTATCAGTCTCCGTCATACACTACGTAACTATGTATTGGACCGGGTTCGCAATTTTACCTGCACAGATGAGCATCGACTACTCACTGGATGATAGTACTCTTGCTTTGTGGGTTTTGTTTTCAGCTTTCGGTATTTGCGCCTTGTTCTTATTTACCTCCGCGACATTTCTTGAACCCAAAGCCATGCCCGAAACAAAAGAGATTGACGAACAGCCAGATCGAGAGAGCCAAATCGAGGCTCATGAGCCAGCCCCTAGCTCACATCATGCTGAGGAGGCTCCTTCCAGCATTCCCAGCGAAATTCGTATCCCCTATGAAAAAGACAACTCTCTGCGCTTTTTGCATAGCAATGACGTCGCTGTCATTCAGGCTGAAGGGCACTACAGCATCCTTTATACGACAAACGAAACGCTCTTTTGCCCATGGTCTATCTCAAATGCGGCAGAGCAAATGCCAGATAACTTCATTCGCACGCACAGATCGTATATCGTCAACCTTGACCATGTATCTGGCTTTGCCAGAAACAAAGACAACGGAAAATGCACTTTCGATGCACTAGCAAACCTCTCAAATGTCCCCATCAGCCGATCTCGCATCGATACGGTTAAAAATGCATTGGGGTTATAGGCTGCTTGAGCACCCAGAAAATCTTATCTTTTTGATATGCCTTTAATTTCACATGGTGCTTGCATGTCCACACGCTGTCTCTCTTGATAGTCACCTGACCCGAAAGCGCTAACACATCCGGCCAATATCGTCTTGCACATGCATTGTGACCCGATAATTGATGGAGCTGAGTGGCTCAGTCGATCTAAAAGGAAGATGTATAATGCCGACGACGCATAAGAGTGTTTGAAACAACCAGTAAATGCATGCGCATAACACTGGCAGCTGCTTCACTGTTTCTGGCAGCAACATTGTTCATTAAATCTCTATGTTGGAGCCCAAGTTGTTCAATCGTACTCCTTGAGTAAGTAATCTTGCGTTGCTGCATCCAAGAGGCCTGCTTTCGCACTTCTCTAATTTCGTTATAGATATTGAGAAAGAGCCGATTATGGGCCATTTCAGCAAGTCTGTAATGGAATATCTCATCGGCACTTTCGTAGACATCGGTGTCGCTGGCGTCCAAAGTTGCCTGCATGAGCTGACGCAACCGGTTGAGTTCTTCAAAGGTCGCACGTTCTGCTGCAAGCGCTGCAAGTGCTGGTTCAACTTCCAAGCGTACTTCCATTAACTCCCTTGGGGTAATACGACTAGCCAGCACACGAATTCGGCCTGCATCAGCTGCAGGTGGGGGCGCTACAAATGTTCCTTGCCCACGCCGACGAAAAACAAGACCAGCCTGCTCTAACTCTTTGAGAATGTGCCGTACGCGAACTCGGCTAATACCGAGTTTAGAAGCTAATGCCCTCTCTGGAAGTAACCTGCCGTTAGAGATAAACGCACAGTCATTTTCTCTGTCTTTAATTGCATCTAGCAACGCTTGTTCCGGAGGCTTACCACTCAACACCATCTTGCTGCTATGTTCCCAGTAAGTCTGCAAGCATCCGCACAGAGGTTACAGCCAAGAAGATCCCAAAAACATTACGCAGGCGGTTTCTAGGAATACTATGTGCAATCTTCACGCCCACACGTGCAAACGAAGTGCTCATTGGGATTATGATGCCTGCCGCAAGCAAATTTACATAGCCAAGGGAGAACGGCGGAAGTCCCTCCTGCCCCAATCCGCTTAGCGCATAGATAATTGCGCTTGGAAAGCCGATAATGAACCCAATTGCAGCAGAGGAACCGACAGCCCTGCGAATATCATAGCCAAGGAAGTTCAAAATCGGCACGCAAACTGTGCCTCCGCCAATACCCATCATCGCGGAGACCGTGCCAGCAAAGACTCCTAGCGCCGCCCACACCGGCTTTGCGAAATTGCGGGGTTCATTCGTTTCTTTTGCTTTGCGCGCGATCATCTCAATCGAAACAACCGCTGCAACAATTGCGAAAATGGCTATCAGAACATAACCGGACACGTAGCTGCCAAGCAGTGAACCCAAAATCACACCGATTAAGATCGCCGGGGCCCACAGTTTAAGAAGTTCGATATCAATGACGCCGCGTTTGTAATGCCCCCAACTGGAGGAAAGAGATGTAAAAACTATTGTTAGCAAAGACGTTGCAACAGCTATCTGCATCGCTAAACCAGCACCAATACCTGCAACTTGAGTGAGCGCTATGTACAAGGCAGGTACGATAACTATACCCCCACCCACACCAAGCAGCCCAGCTAAGATACCCCCCAACACTCCCGCAGCAACAGATATTGATGCCATCGTGAGTACGCCGGTTAGATCGAAGTATTCCATTCAATTCCCTTCTCTATTGCAAAGCCTGAAGAGTTTGTAGGTTGATTACATCACCGCTCTACCTGCCGACAGCATAGGCTTGCATAAGGCGAGGCGTTGCAGCGGCTTGTAATGCGCCAGAGGGGGTCCGCATCGCGGCAGTTAACCTGCCAACCGACCAGGATTCAGCAACGACCACCTTATGTCCTCTCGCTCTTAACCCTTCGATGACCGCCTCCCCAACCTCAGGTTCGACGACAATCTCGCCCACTCTTGTTTCTCGCGGATAAAAGGAACTTTGAAAATGAGTGGTATGGAACAAGGGAGAATCCATTCCCTCTTGTAGATTCAAACCATGATGCACAAAACGCAAAAACCAGATCAATTGCCATTGATCCTGCTGGTCTCCGCCCGGAGTACCAAAAACGAGCCTGGTGCCATCTTTTTCTGCAAAGCTTGGTGTTAGCGTTGTTCGCGGACGTTTGCCCGGAGCAAGTGAGTTGGGCATGTTTTCTTCCAACCAGAACATTTGCGCACGCGAGTTCAATGGGAAGCCTAAGCCAGGGATAACAGGCGAGCTTTGCAACCACCCTCCTGAGGGAGTTGCCGAAACCATGTTGCCCCATTTATCGATGACGTCCAGATGGACCGTATCTCCACGCTTTTCGGTCAAATGGGCCATTGTGGGTTCACCAGCACTCACGCCTCTGGCTGCGCCGAAGTCTCTTTCAGCTCGGTCGATGTATGCATCCGCTAAGTGCTCAAACCCAATGATCCGGCCCGGTCTTTGCTCCAGGGATGCGTTTTCGCCGATCAATTGGCACCTTTGCGCGGCATATGCATCCGATAGTAACTGTTCGAGAGGCACCTCACAGAAAGCGGGGTCTCCATAGTAGGTCTCGCGGTCCGCAAAGGCGAGCTTCATCGCCTCAATCACCGTATGGATGAACTCCTCACCGTTAGGGTCCATTTTACTAAGGTCGATTTTTTTCAGGATCGACAAAGCCTGAAGCATGACAGGCCCTTGGCCCCAAGGCTGTGTTTTATGAACTGTCCAGCCATGATACTCAAAACTGACTGTATCTTCGATCGTTGCGCTCCAGTCAGCTAGATCAGAGCGAGACAGGAGTGCTTTATGTTTCTTCTCTGAGACATCCATGACCGAGGCGTCACAAAGATAGTCACAGATGCTGTCTGCTACAAAACCTGATTTCCATATTTCACGCGCGGCAGAGATCTGTCCTTTGCGGTCTTCGCTCTTGTTTTCCGCTTCCTGCACGATACGCTCGTAGGTGCTGGCAAGGCCTGGGTTCTTGAAGCTTGAATTTGGTTCTGGAACACTACCCTGTGGCATCCACACAGCTGCAGAACTCGGCCATTCGTCCTTAAAGAAGTTTGCTAGGTCGCCTATTGTGTGGGAGACACGCGGCAAAACAGGGTGCCCCTCTCTTGCATAAAAGATAGCCGGCTCAAATACATCTCGAAGAGACATTGTCCCGTAATCTTCTAGCATTAACATCCAGCCGTCGAACGCACCCGGAACCACTGTCGCAAGGAGCCCTGACCCAGGAATCAGGCTTAAGCCTTGTTCTTGTAAATTTTCGATAGTTGCTGCAGCAGGTGCAACACCTTGAGCGCACAAAACCTCCGGCCTTCCCTTAGAGGCTTCGTAGAGAATTGCGGGCACTTCGCCAGCTGGCCCGTTTAGATGTGGCTCAACGACTTGAAGGACAAGGCCAGCTGCAACCGATGCGTCGAACGCATTGCCGCCTTTTTCTAAAATTCCAAACCCAACAGCAGAAGCAATCCAGTGTGTGGATGTCACGACACCGAAAGTGCCACGGATCTCAGGACGCGTTGTAAATTCCATTTTTATTCACTTCATTTTTCACGAGGGTCGAGCGCATCGCGCAAACCATCACCCAATAAATTAAATCCAAGAACGACAAGAAAGATTGCTATCCCCGGCCACATCGCCATCCACGGTGCCTGGTGCAGGTAGTTCTTTGCAATGTTGAGCATTTGCCCCCAGCTAGGGTCCGGTGCCTGTTGCCCAAGTCCCAAAAAACTAAGTGATGCTTCAGCTATGATCGCAGTTGCAACCGAAAGTGTTCCCTGGACCAGAACTGGGGGGAGTACATTGGGAAAGATGTACCTACGCAGGATTTTGAATGTGGGAAGCCCGACAGCTCTGGCACTCTCAACGTAGTCTTCTGCTTTGACAGATAACACTTGTCCGCGGGTCAAACGGATGAAGATTGGCGTTGTCGATATCCCGATTGCGATCATAGCATTCGTTAGGCTAGGCCCCAAAAACGCTGCCAAAGCAATGGCAAGCACAAGAAACGGGGCTGCAAGCAAAGCTTCTGTACATCTGGATATTACGGCATCAACCCAACCCGAAAAATACCCGGCCAGTATTCCCAGAGGAACGCCCAAACCAATCGCAATTGCAACAGATACAACACCCGCTAACAATGAGGCTTGAGCACCCCAGATCATCCGGGACAATACATCCCGGCCAATTTCATCAGTCCCAAAGGGGTGAGCAAGTGACGGCGCTTTTCGTACCGCCATCCAGTCGGTTGCCGCAGGATCGTCGATTGGCAGAATTGGTGCGAACAACGCAACCACAACAAAGAAGAGCGCAAGCCCGCCACCGACCATGGCGCTACGATGCGTTCGAAATTTTTTCCATACTCGGTTCTCGCGCTTGGCTACGAGTATGGGATCGGGTACAGACACATTTTCTGAAGCATGTGTCATGCGAGATTCCTGAGCTTGGGGTTTAAGAGGACATATGCCACATCCGCAATCAAGTTCATCAAAATGAAGCCAACAGCTGTTACGAGAACAACGCCTTGCACAACAGCGTAGTCACGGTTGAACACGGCATCTACAATCAGTTTTCCAAATCCTGGAATTGTAAAAATTTGCTCAGTTAAAACAGCTCCCGCTATGAGTTCGCCAAACAGCAACGCAGTTAAAGTTACTATTGGCGTCGCAGCATTTCGAAATGCATGTTTGAGAATAACTGTTCGCTCTTGGAGCCCTTTTGCTCGCGCTGTTCGAACATAGTCTGACTTTAGTACATCCAGCATAGCTGAGCGCGTGTGGCGCATTAAAGTCGCTGCCAATGCCGTTCCAAGAACAAAAGCAGGCATAATCATCACACTCATGGAGCGCAGAGGATCCTCGAAAATAGACACAAACCCTGAGGCTGGCAAAAGCTGCCACTTTACCGAAATTAGCAGGATCAACATGATGCCGAGCCAGAAGTTTGGTATGGACAAACCTGAAAGCGCAATAGCATTTGCGCAATAATCAATGAAGGTTCCCTTTTTAACAGCAGATAGAATACCAGCTGGAATTCCAATAAGGAGTGCAATAATCATTGCCATGACTGCAAGCTGAAACGTAACTGGAAGCTTCTCTAATATAAGATCAAGTACCGGCTGGTTTGTTCTCAAAGATATTCCAAGATCTCCACGCAAAGCGTTGCCTATCCAGTTTAGATATTGAATAGGAATAGGATCGTTCAGGCGGTATTTTTCGCGCAAGTATTCCAGAACCTGAGGATCTCGCTCTTCGCCCGCCATTGCTAAAACAGGGTCGCCCGGAAGTAATTTCTGCAACGTAAATACGAAAATTGAGATCAAAATAATTGTCGGGATCGCAATCACCAGACGACGCAGAACGAAATTAAGCATCTCTTAGACTTTCAAGATGTTGGAAAGCACCTGCGCGGCAGATAACCACCGCGCAGAGCTATCTCATCTATTGCGCGTAACTAACGTCCTCCAAACGGATCATTCCGTCTGGGTAGGATTTAAAGCCCTTTAGTTTTGGGCTAAGACCCCAAATCCAGCTCTGGTGGTATAAGAAAATTATCGGAAGCTCATCCAAGATAATCTTGGTCGCAGCATCATAATTAATCTTACGCTCTTCCTGGTCTGCTGAGCGCCTTGCTGCATTCAAAAGCTCATCAACTTTTGCATTGCTATAAACAGAGTCGTTAATACCTCCGCCTGTCGTGACAAACTGGTGAATATTGCCATCTGGATCTACTCGACCTGACCACCCGAGTTGACTTGCTTGATAATTCCCAACGGAATCGTCAGCCAAAAGCGTCGCGAACTCCTTGGTCACAAGCTTGATGTTGATCCCTACTTCTTTGGCCATGGATTGAATGACCTGCGTAACCTGTGTCGGCACGTTGGTGTTTGGGACTGAAATCTCCAACTCCAGACCATCAGGATAGCCAGCTTCGGTCAACAAAGCTTTTGCTTTAGCAATATCCCGCTCAGGTATTGGGCTCTCCTTATCATACCAGGGAGAGTTTGGCGGAAATGGCTGGTTACCAGCTGCAAATGCACCATTAAAGACAACATTGTTCAATACGTTGCGATCTATCGAATAGCTTAGTGCCTGACGCACACGCTTGTCGTTACCCCATGGCGTATTAGAGCGCTCACCATTGCCTATATTCATGGTCATTCCGCGCCAGCCAAGCGACACAGCACGAACAACCTCAACAGCATCACTTGCTTCTGCCTGATTTAAGTCAGTTGCAGCAAGGCGATCCAGAATATCGATATCGCCAGACAAGAGGTTCGCTAAGCGCACTGTATTATCTGGGATAGGCAAGAACGTTACACTGTCAAAGTGGATGGCATCCTTATTCCAGTAATTGTCAAACTTTTTCAGCACAATACGGTCTTGCGCAATACGTTCTACAAACTCAAATGCGCCAGAACATACCGGTTTTAGACCAAAGTCTTTGCCTGCTGCGTCCGCTGCATCGGGAGAAATCATCATTCCCGAGCGGTCAGCGAACTGGGCTAATAACGTGGAATCTGGTTGCTTCAAATTGAGGCGTATCTCGTACTCACCAAGAACCGTTGTGTCTTCAATGGACGAAACTTCAGACTTACGCCGTGATTCCGGTAGCATTTGGCTACGCGCTAGATTGCGGGCAACAGCTTCTGCGTTGAATGGGGTCCCATCATGGAAAACAACGTCTTCACGCAGCTTGAAAGTCAGTGCTTTTCCGTCTGCCGACCAAGACCAGCTGCTCGCCAATTGAGGTGTGATATCCAAGTCCGGCGTGATATCAACCAGCTTATCGCAAAGCGATGCATAGACAATGCGGCCAACAAAACTGCGGGACTGATCGGGGTCGAGAACATCAGCATCGGACTGCAGGCCTATGCGCAAATCCTGTGCGTTGGCCGACATAGCTGTCATCGTCAAAAGAGATATGAATAAGGCATTCCGGGTAAATTTCACGTCAGTTCCTCCTGCTCAATTGCATTAGGGTGCTTAGGAACCGCTTTTTTTCCATGTAGAGCGGCTTGATATAATTGGAAGCGTGTTTCGACTTGCGGACTGCGTGTATTTGCACCGCTAAGGCTGTTGTGTTTTGTTTGGTTTGAAGCCCCCTGCTCAAAATGGCAGGCAACTTTGTGCTGGCCCTGCTCCCCAAACACTGAGTGCTTTGGGGGACTTTGCCGACAGATGTCTCTTGCAAACCGGCAACGGTTATTAAATTGACAACCTGGAATAGACGCAGAGGGGCCAGGCGTTTCACCCATAAGTGGGACTAATGGCTTTTGCTGACCCACTTTGGGCTCAGGAACCGCAGAGAGCAACGCAATGGTGTATGGATGACGAGGATTGGAAAACACCTCTTCAGCAGGCCCCATCTCAACGATTTGTCCAAGGTACATGACCGCTACCCGGTCACTCATGTGCCGGATAATTGAAAGGTCATGGGCTATCACAATAAATGTCAAACTGAGTTCATCCCGAAGATCACTCAATAGGTTAACTATCTGAGCCTGCACCGAAACATCGAGAGCAGATACAGGCTCATCTCCAATAATTAACTTGGGTCCGCTTGCGAGTGCACGGGCAATTCCGATGCGTTGCCTCTGCCCGCCCGAGAATTCGTGCGGGTACCGGTTCGCGTGGTCGCCCTGCAATCCAACCTGCTCAAGAAGCTGCTTAACTTTCTCGCCGCGCTCTGCTGCGCTCAAATCCTGTCTATGAACCTCCAGCGGTTCACCGACCAGTTTTCCAACTGTCATGCGGGGATTGAGCGATGAAAACGGGTCCTGAAATACGAATTGTACATCTTTGCGAAGAGAGGTTAGATCCTCGCCGGAGCGCTGAACCACATCTACACCTTCAAAAAAAACTTTACCTTCAGTGGGTGACAAAAGATGCATTAGAAGGCGTGCAAGTGTGGACTTTCCACATCCAGATTCACCAACGATTGCAAAGGTTTCTCCGCGATGCACCTCCAAAGAAACACCGTCAACAGCCTTCACTAAAGAGGGAGGAGATAAGAAACTACTTTTGACTTTGAAGTGCTTTTTCAATCCACGAGCTTCTAAAATAACCTCGTTCATGCACTCAACTCCAATGTCTGATCCAGAGGCGCGAAATGACATGCAACAGAATGGGCATCATCAACTACCCGCACTTCAGGTTGCGTTTTGCATACTGAGGAGCAGAACGGGCATCGGCTTGAAAAACGACAGCCTTTGGGCATGGACTGCACGTTGGGTACAGTTCCAGGAATCGTAAAAAGTCTTTCTTTATAACCCGATAGGTTCGGCATGGAAGAAAGCAAACCTATTGTGTAAGGGTGTTGAGGGGCGTTGAAGATAGAAGCAACAGGCCCACTCTCAACAATTTGACCGCCGTACATAACTGCAACATCGGTCGCCAATTTGGCAACAACACCCAAGTCATGCGTAATCATGATTGTTCCCATTTGAGTGTTTTTTTGCAGCTCACAAATGAGTTCAATGATTTGCGCTTGGATTGTCACATCCAGGGCAGTTGTTGGTTCATCGGCGATGAGAACGGCTGGGTTATTGATAAGCGCCATCGCAATCATTACCCGCTGGCGCATTCCTCCAGATAATTGATGCGGGTATTCATCATAGCGCAGCTCTGGCCCAGGAATTCCTACTTTGGCAAGCATCGCCAATGCCTGTTTTTTAGCATCCACATAGGAACCTGAGTGGTGACAGGTAACAGCCTCAGCGATCTGAACGCCGATTTTGTAGGACGGGTTCAAGGATGTCATTGGTTCTTGAAAAATCATTGCGAGCCGGTCACCACGAAGATGCCTGGCTTGGTGTGCTTCCGCCGCGAGGTATTCCTTCCCCTCAAACCGAATAGTACCGCTGCGCACAGCAACTTCTTGTGGTGGAAGTAACCCCATCAACCCCAAAGCTGTAATGCTTTTGCCGCAGCCGGATTCACCTACAATGCATAAGGTTTTACCTGGAAATACATCGAACGATAGTCTCTCAACTATATCAGATGCGTCTCCCGCTATTCTCATCGTAAGATCTGATACGGAAAAAATAGGAATATCTTTATTGCAATGGGTTGCAGCAGACATCAACAATACCTTTATCGCAACCAAATAGGAATTGGTTCGAATTTAACGTAAAGACACCATCAATATTGTCAAGATGATCTAATTATTAACGCCTATAAATATCAAACTAGGCAAACGCAACATCTATAAAAAACTATATATTTCAAATTCATACAACAAAATGGAGCAATCTAAAAAAAATAACTTTATGATATATGTCCAATACACATACACGACTCATAATTTGTATGGGATCGAATCGATTTACATTAATTACTCTAAGGGATGAGACGTGAGCACCGCCGTATTCAATACCCCTTTATATAGCTATTTTCGTTATGCCAGCGTTTGAAGTGGTATGGTCCTGTCACTCAGCTCTCACACAACTCCAATCACCTTGTCCGCTCAATTTGCGCCCCTCTTTCTGATCACGCGGCAGAAGTTGCTTCTAAGTCTAATGCCCGGCAAATAGATCAGCCGGTACAAGCGGTTATTCTAATTGGCCCTGCCAAGATTACGTGATGGCCTGTTCGGTCGTGGGATCGAACAGACAGGCGCGGTGTGTGTCGAGGGTGAAGCGCATGCTCTCGCCTGGAGGGCACGCGAAAAGTGGTGATACGCGGGCTTTGGCGGGGTGGCCGTTTAGGCGGATAATGCAAAGGGTGTCGGCGCCGGTAGGCTCAAGGAATTCAACGTCGCATTCTATTTCTGGGGCAGAAGAGTGCGTGGATGTGCTGTCAGTGATGATTTCAGGGCGCAGGCCGAGGATGACCTTTGTGTTTTCGCGAGCTTCCAGGTGCTTGGAATTAGGCAATGGCAGGAAGTGGTCCACTGGCTCACCCTTCAGGACAGCTGGCAGAATGGCGCCGAGCTGTTCCTCTCGTTTCACCAGATCCACTTCCACGAAGTTCATTGGTGGTGCGCCGACGAAACCGGCGACGTACATGTTGGCTGGTTTGCTGTAAATCTCTTGCGGGGTGCCGATTTGCTGGATCTCGCCGTCTTTCATTATGGCGATGCGGTCTGCCAGCGTCATGGCCTCGATCTGGTCGTGAGTGACATAGACCATCGTGGCTTTTAGGGTTTGGTGGAGCTTCTTGATCTCTGTGCGCATTTCGCCGCGCAGTTTGGCGTCCAGATTGGAGAGTGGCTCGTCAAACAGGAAGATTTTTGGGCGGCGCACAAGGGCGCGTCCCATAGCCACGCGCTGGCGCTGTCCGCCTGATAATTGCGATGGCTTTCGGGAAAGCAGATGTTCGATCTGCAGCGTACTGGCAACTTCTCGCACGGTGGCTTTGCGTTCTGCCTTGCTGATTTTACGCATTTCCAGCCCGAACGCGATGTTGCGCTCCACTGTCATGTTTGGGTAGAGCGCGTAGCTTTGGAACACCATGGCGATGTCGCGATTTTTGGGGTGAACGTCATTGACCACCTCGCCATCCAACCGAATGGTTCCATCTGCCATGGGCTCCAGACCAGCAATGATGTTGAGCAACGTGGACTTTCCGCAGCCGGAGGCTCCCAGCAGGACGAGAAACTCGCCGTCTTTCACATCAAGGGAGATGTCTTTCAAAACCTTAGTTGAGCCAAAGGACTTTGACGCATGTTCGATGGATATGGTCGCCATAAATGAGCCTTTAGCCTTTGACCGCGCCGGCGGTGAGCCCGCGCACGAAGAAACGTCCAGCGATGATGTAGACAACAAGGGTGGGCGCTGCGGCTATGAGGGCTGCGGCCATGTCCACATTGTACTGCTTTACGCTGGTCGTTGAGTTGATGAGATTGTTGAGTGCGACCGTGACCGGCTGTGAGCCGCCCGAAGTGAAGCTCGCGCCAAAGAGGAACTCGTTCCACACCTGCGTGAACTGCCAGATGACCGAGACCACGATGATGGGAACTGAGAGCGGCAGCATGATGTGCCAGAAGATGCGGAAGAACCCTGCCCCATCCATTGTGGCTGCGCGTACCAGCTCTTGCGGAACTGACACATAATAATTGCGGAAGAACAGCGTGGTGAAGCTGATGCCGTAGATGGTGTGTACCACAATCAGACCGGTGATGGAGTTGGCAACGCCCAGAAAACCAAGCGTTTGGGCCATGGGCAGGATGACGATCTGGAACGGGATGAAGCAGCCAAACAGCATCAGGGCGAAGATGATGTTAGCGCCTCGGAACCGAAAGAGCGACAGCGCATAGCCGCTTAAAGCGCCGATCAGGGTGGAGATCGCAACCGATGGTACGGACATAATTACCGAGTTGAGGAAGTACGGGCGCAGGCCCTCACAGCGCACTCCGATGCAGGCGCTGGACCATGCCTCGCGCCAGGCGGTGAAGTTCAGCTCGTGCGGCAAGTCCAGCAAAGCTCCGGCGCGAATTTCCGCGAGATCCTTCAGGGAGGTGGAGAGCACTACGTAGATTGGGCCCAGATAGAGCACGGCGGCGGCGAGCAGCAAGGTCCAGATGAACAGGCGGCCAAGCAGATGGCGTTTGCCGTTGGCGCCGGGGAGTGTTTTGGGCTCAGCCATGGCGCTTTGCCCTCAACTCGGAATACAAATAAGGCACGATGATTGCGGCAACGGTGGCCAGCATCATCATGGCGGAGGCAGCTCCAAGGCCGATCTGGTTACGGCGGAAGGCCATTTCATACATGAAGTTGGCGGGCAGCGTGGAAGAATAGCCCGGGCCACCGTTTGTCAGCGCGACTACAAGGTCGAAGCTCTTGATGGACAGGTGCGCGAGAATAACGAAGGCAGATAGGAACACGGGCCGCAGTGATGGAAGGATGATGCCGAAATAGATGCGGGTGGTGCTGGCACCATCCAGATGTGCGGCACGGATGATGTCCTCATCAACGGTACGCAGAGCAGACAGAAACAGAGCCATCACAAAGCCTGATGCCTGCCAGACAGCAGCGATGACCACCACATAAATCGCCATGTCGCGGTTGACGATCCAGTCGAACTGGAAACTCTCCCACCCCAGCTTTTGCATGTAGCTTTCAATGCCAAGGGACGGGTTCAGGATCCATTTCCACGCTGTGCCCGTCACAATGAAGCTGATCGCCATGGGGTACAGATAGATCGTGCGCAGTGCGCCTTCAGCGCGGATACGCTGGTCCAGCAAAACGGCCAGCACGCAGCCGATGGTGATTGAGAACAGGATGTAGAGACTGCCGAAAATCAGCAGGTTATCGAAAGCCACATTCCAGCGATCCATAGCCAGCAAGCGCACATATTGCTGGATGCCCTGAACATCGAAAGTGGGCAGCATGCGAGAATTGGTGAGCGAGATGATGCCCGTCCACGCGATGAAGCCGTACACAAAGAACACGAGGAGCAGGAACGGCGGAGCGACCACCAGCTGCGGCAAATATCGCTGCAATCTGTCTAAAACAGACATCTGCTGCTTGCGCTGCTGGGGGTGGGACATCGGCTCTCTTTACTCACTGGGTGTTGCGGTCTTTTCAAGACCTATGCTTTACTCTGACTGCCTAAAGGAAATCAATCGGCCAGGATGACGGTTTCGGCAAGTTGATTGACCGCCTCTTGCGAAGACATATCCGTATTGAAATGCTCTGTGACCACATCCAGAAATGCACCACGCACGGCGCCGGACTGTACAAGCTCGTGCGCGATGGAGCCAACCACGGTGCCGCGCGCCTCATTGAGAATAAGGTCTTCGCTCGATTTCTTGGCGCACTCATCAAAACCATCAAGGCTTACGCCTAGTCTGGCCGGAATAGAGCCTTTCAGCAGATTGAAGTCCTTCTGCACCTGTTCATCAAGCAACATGGAGGCCATTAGTTGCTGTCCGGCTTTTTGCTCAGGCTCTGAGATTTTGAACATGGCAAAGCTGTCGGAGTTGATGATGTACCCTCCCTTGGAGGGAGACGAGACGCAGATGAAGTCTTCACCGTACTTAAGACCTGCCGTCAAAAACTCTGCCTTGGCCCAGTCGCCCATGATCTGCATGGCAGCCTCACCGCGCATCACCATGGCGGTGGCAAGGTTCCATTCACGCCCCGGAGCACCCGGGTCCACATAAGTGCTGAGCTTGCGCATCTGGTCGAACACCTTGACCATAGTGTCAGAGCGCAACGCCTCCTGATCGAGATCTAGGTAGACCTTTTTGTAAAAGTCCGCGCCGCCAATTCCGAGCAGCACCACTTCAAACAAGGTGATGTCCTGCCAGGGCTGTCCACCATGGGCGAGCGGAATAATGCCAGCGGCTTTGATCTTGTCAGCCACCTCGTTGAACTCATCCCATGTTTGCGGAGGTGTGACGCCGACCTGATCCAGCACTTTCGGGTTGGCCCAGATCCAATCCACGCGGTGGATGTTCAAAGGCACGGCAACATATTTGCCCTGATACTGAACGGTTTCTTTGAGCAGCTCGGGAAGCAGCTTATCCCAGTTTTGTTTTTGAGCGGTGACGTCAAGCGCTTCAAGCGCGCCAACCGCTGCCCATTCCTGAATGTTCTGCCCTTTGATCTGAACAATGGAAGGCGGCACTTTTGCTAATACACGAGCGCGCAGGACAGCGGCCATAGCATCGCCGCCGCCGCCAGCAACCGGTGCGTCATCCCACACACCTCCACGGGCCTCAAAAGCCTGTTTTAGTGCTCGTGTCGCACGCGCCTCCCCGCCTGCTGTCCAAAAATGTAGAACTTCAGCGGTTGGTGCGGCCTGAGCCGTTATGCTCGAAAACAAAACAGCAAGTGCGACCAAGCTGAGACGCGGGCTGCCCATTACATTCTCCCGATGGGTATTTCCAAGGACGCTTCTCGAAAACTCTTTTACAAGTTGTCGCGAATAAGCAGACAATCCAATGAACTTGCACGTGCAAGACAACCTGACGCATACACATTCCTCTCGCGAGGTCCAAATGTTTTGTTATACAGAGCTACGCCAGAGCGAGCTGGTTGAGATCGAAATGGGTAGACCGAGGTATGATGCTCTCGAAAAAAACACTGCTGATAGTCGACGATGATGAGGAAATCGCCAGCCTGACGGCAGACTTCCTGAAAGATCGTGGGTACACCGTGTTCACCGCTAACTCTGCTGAGGAAGCCATTGAGCTTTTGGACACCAATCACATTGATCTGATGGTTCTGGACATCATGCTGCCGGGCGAAAACGGGCTGACTTTGTGCCAGCGCGTGCGCCAGACCTCCAAGATGCCTATCATCATTATCTCAGCCATTACCGGGGATACGGAGCGTATTGTCGGCCTGGAATTGGGAGCGGATGATTATCTGGAAAAGCCGTTTAATCCTCGCGAGTTACAAGCCCGCGTCTTCGCTATTTTCCGCCGTACGGAAGACATTGAAACTGCGGCTGCGCCCAAAACCCAGCGCTTTGAGTTCAGCGGCTGGAAGTTGGACGAAGCAACCCGCCATTTAACAGCACCAGATGGTGTACTGGTGCATTTGAGCTCGTCAGAGTTCGATGCTTTGCTGACCTTTGTGAAGGCACCGCAAAAGCCGATCTCTCGCGATACGCTGGGGCGTGTGCTGCGCGGGGCCAAGGTGGATTCCCATGATCGCAGTATCGATATCTTGATCAGCCGCTTGCGCAAAAAGTTGGCGCAAACTGATCGCAACACAGATTTCATCAGGACAGTGCGCCATCAGGGGTATCTGTTTTCTCAAAATGTATCGCGAGTGTAGGTCCATGGCACAGGAAAGAACGTGGCCATGCGCGGTCTGATCCTGAGCCTTTTACCCAGATCACTTGAGCGCCGTATGGTTGTGGTTCTCTTTACTGCGGTGCTTTGCGTATTTGCGGTGTTAGGCCTCACGCTCAACGCTTACAACACGCGCGAGTTAGCACTGGCTCAGTCTTTTGAGGCCGGGACAGAACTGAGCCAATACCTTCGTACATCCACACAAGGGGAAACAGCTCCTGCGCCCTACGCAGGCAGGTATTTGCAGGCGGTTGAGGCTAGCACTCCAGCAACGCCAGACGGAGCCTCAAGCCTTTTGACCAGCATTGCAAATGATGGTGCGCCCTTAAAAGCAACTCTTGTGTTTGAAGGCACGCTGCCACTGGCCGACCTGATCACTCGGGGTCAAACTGAACCAATATATCAACTTGATAATCTTGGAGCTTTTGTTGAGTCCGTGACGCGTCAGGACAAAGACGCACAGCTTTATCTAGCTCTTCCAAACCAACAAGGCGTTCGCCTGATAACGTTCCCAAAGCTTTGGCAAAACCGGATGACAGAGCCAGTGCTTTTCATCCTTGCGGCCCTTTGCATCACGCTTGTGTTTGTGTTGGCTCGCAGCCTCGTCCACTACACATCTGCCCCGTTCCGTTCTCTGGCGAAATATGAACGGGCAGAGCTGAAACCGTGGGACACGGAGGAAGCAGTCGCCCTGCAGGATACGCTGGTGCGAGAGCAGGAAGCCCGCGCGCAGCTGCTGGAAGAGCAAAAACGCATGCTGGCCTCCATCAGCCATGATCTGCGTACACCTGCCACTCGTCTACGCCTGCGGCTGGAGCAGATCGAATCCACGACCCTGCGCAATCGCATGCTGCATGATGTGGAAGAGATGACCCTCCTCATCGCAGCCTCCCTTGATTTCCTCCGGTTCAACGCCTTGCTGGAAGAGCCTCAGCACCTCTCCCTCGCCGCGTTGCTTCAGTCTCTTTGTGATGACTATATGGACACGGGCAATGATGTTGTCTTCGTGCCTCAACGCCATAAGCTGACGGACCAAAGCCGCAATATCTTTGGTGGCGGCGGCGAAGTTGAGCTGGAGGTTGAGGGCCGCGCAGTCATGAGCGGCCAGCCGACTGCTTTGCGCCGTGCCTTTAGCAATCTCATTGATAATGCGCTCAAATATGGTGGTGCGGCCACCGTTGAGATGCAAAACCTTGAGAATGATCAGCTGCTTATTTCCATCAGCGATCCCGGCCCCGGCATTCCGGACCATCTGCACGAGAAGGTGTTTGAACCCTTCTTCCGCAATGACAGTGTAGAACGCACCCGCTCCTCCAGTGTTGGCCTCGGCCTTTCCATCGTCAAGCAGATCATCAACGCCCATGGCAGCGAAATCAGCCTTGGCGAAACGCCGGAAGGCAAGTTCTGCATTTTTGTGAAATTGCCGCGCGAATTGTAGGTGCAACGCATACTGCGTAGTTTTCCTCATTCCACACGGTGTTTTGGGGAAAGGCTATAAAAAACAGGCTTTAATGTAACAACTTGAAACATCAGGTTTGCTCACCTGTGAAATTCATGATCTCCCTAGGACATCATTTAGGAATCCGCCGTTACAAACGGAGGACCCATAAATTGCATTTAATTAATGTCGCCCGGATTTGAATGGAGTACAGGATGAAAGCGCTATTTATTGGCCAGTCCTACATCGACGTGACCTTTTTGTCAGAGACCATGCCGGAAGGTGATGAGAAGGCAATCGCGCAAGATTATGCAGTTAGCTTTGGCGGTAACGCCGTCACTGCAGCTTTCGTTTGCGCAAAACTGGGCATCTCTCCAGATCTTTTGTGTTCCATGGCAGATGATTGGCTGTCGCGCATGTTCCGCGATATGGCTGCCAAGTATTCCATTCCCATCCACAGCGCAAAGGTAAAGGAAAGCTCGCTTTCCTTTATCATGCCCAAAGATGGCAAACGCGCTATCGTACGCTGCCGCGACAACGACTTTCTGCATCCGGTTCCGGATCTGAACCTTGCTGGTTGTCAAGCGCTCCACGTGGACGGTCATATTCCTGAGGCGGCTCTGCATTACGCCAAAGCGTGCCGCAAGCACGGTATCATGACCTCTTTGGATGGTGGTGCTGTTCGTGAGAATACCGAGGAACTGCTCGACTATATTGACGTTGCTATAGTCTCAGAACTCTTTTGTGAGCAACTCGGAAGATCTGCTGAAGACACACTGGAATACCTGCGCGCCAAAGGCGTTAAGGTAGGCGGTGTGACACAAGGCGAAAAAGGCCTGCTGTGGTACGAAGCAAAGTCTCCGATCAAACGTCTGGCTGCGCTGAGCGTACCCAAAGAACGTGTGCTGGACACCAATGGGGCCGGTGATACGTTCCACGGCGCGTATGTTTACGGTTACCTATCCAACCCTAAGGGGGCCTGGGAGGACCATTTCAAACTGGCTCGCTCTGCCTCAGCTCATGCCATTCAGTTCCTTGGAAACGAGGCGTCTTTGCCAACTGTTCAGGATCTGGACAATGTGCAGAAAAACTTTCCTGCAAGTGATGAGTAGTTTAGGAGCTGATGCCCTCATGAAGCCCATCAAAACAGCTCTTGTCGGATTTGGTGTCTCAGGCCAGAATTTTCATGCACCCTTGCTGTCATTTGTTGATGGTATTGAGCTGACTGCTGTTGTTTCCAGCAAGCCAGAGCTTGTGAAAAGCGTGTTGCCTGATTGTGCGACCTACACATCATTTGAGGATGTGTTGGAGGAGCCCCAGATCGAGCTTGTCGTTCTCACTGTTCCCAACACGCTGCATTATGAGCATACAAAGGCAGCTTTGTTGGCTGGTAAACACGTGGTTGTCGAAAAGCCGTTTACGACAACCAGTGCGGAGGCTGAAGAGCTTATTGCGCTTTCTGAGCTGAAAGGCCTGAAGCTGTCAGTCTATCATAACCGGCGCTTTGATTGTGATTTCCTCACACTGCGAGAGTTAGTGGAGACCGGTCAGCTTGGCAAAGTGCATTCGTACCTGTGTAACTACAATCGCTATCGTCCCCACATCAAAGGCCGCTGGCGGGAGCAAGATGCTCCCGGCGCTGGTATCCTGTATGATTTGGGTGCCCATGGCATTGATCAGGCGCTGAGTTTGTTTGGCGCACCAAAATCCGTTCAGGCGAAACTGCGCATACAACGCAAAGACGCTGCTGCAGTTGATCACTTCCACCTTGTGCTGGGCTATGACGCGTGTGATGTGATCTTGCATGGCAATTGCCTGAGCACAGAGCAAGGCCCTCGTTTTCAGGTGACCGGCGACAAAGCGACGTACATCACCTATGGCATGGACCCGCAAGAAGACATGCTGAAAGCCGGAGGTGGACCGGCAAGCCCGGCCTGGGGTGTTGAAGCTGAAGACGACTGGGGCACGCTTTACAACGAGGCGGGTGAAGGTAGGTGCATACCAAGCCAGCAAGGTGGTTATGAGCGCTTCTACACTGGTATGCGTGATGCGATCCGCAGTGATACCGCTGTACCAGTCTCCCCTCGTGATGCAATGTTGACCATACGCATTATTGAAGCGGCCTATCTGAGCGATAAAGCAGCCAGAACCATCTTCCTGTGAAATAGATCACCTGCGCTTGGCGGCGGTTTTTTACTGCCGCCAATTACACCCCATCCACGATGGTGCTTCTGCCGCCCTGCCCGATTGACCACCGCACAATTTAATGGAACGCTCTGCCAGACAAGACAGCTTATTTAGGTTTTATCTGTGATGGGCATGTTAAGCGGTGGAGAGCCTCATATTTCGGCTCAGTAATGTATCAAGCTGTTGTTACAGGGTTGTTGCAAACGCGCAAGGCGGCAGATATCAGCTGATGTATTTTTAAGATAAATAATAGTATATAAATCGATATAAACCTTCCAATATATAGAATACAAAAATCACGAGCTGTATCAGCAAGTCATTTTCCATGTAATCATAAATATTTCCCTTTGTAACAATTCGTAACACCCTGTAACACTAGTCTTTTTACGTATTGTTGTGCGGCCTTACGCAAATGATCCTCGCGTAAAAATCGCCTCTTATCTCTTCATGACTTAGCCGAAGTTTAAGAAGGCGCGCATTCACCTAATATAATCGGGAGATAAAACGGTGAAGGATCCAAAAAACAATTTTTCCATACAACTGCCTTTGAAAGGTATTGTTCAGGCTGTCACCGATCTGCCCGACCCTGTGTTTGCCGAAAAGATGATGGGTGATGGTGTTGCGATCGACCCGACAGACAACGTTCTTTACGCTCCATTTTCTGGCCAAATCACTCAAATTCACAATTCACACCATGCCGTTACATTGCAACAGGGTGATGTTGAACTGCTGATGCATATCGGCCTTGATACTGTTGCTTTGAAAGGCCGCGGCTTCGAATTGCACGTCGCTGAGGGAGATCAGGTCGAGCAAGGTCAACCACTTATCACCTTCGACGCCGACGTTATTGCCCGCGAATGTGTTTCCGTTCAGTCCGCTATTGTCATCACCAGCGGTCAGGAAATCACAACAGTCGCTCCTCTCGGCGCCGTTCAGACAGACCTCAATCAGGTCGTCTTCACAGTCCCAAGCAGCAATGATCCTCAAGGCACCACCGCTCCGGCGCAGGAAACTGCCGCTGAGCCAACCGGCCCAGCCATCACCGGCTCCATCAAGATCCCCAACGCCACCGGCCTCCACGCCCGTCCAGCCGCCCGTTTGGCTGTTGAAGTGCGCAAAGCGGATGCAAAAGTTACCTTCACCGTCAACGGCAAAACCTGCAGCGGCTCTTCTGTCACTGGCATTATGTCATTGAAAACAAAGCTGGGTGACGAGCTTGAAATTGAAGCTGTTGGACCAGATGCACAGCAAGTGGTGGCCGACGTTATTGCTGCTGTGAAAGCAGGTCTTGGCGAGGAAATCACCAGCTTCTCCGAGGCTCCCCATATAAAGGTCGAAGAAGAAGCCCCTCTGCTTCAGGTCAAATCCGGCGAAGATGGCGTTCTCATCGGCTTCACTGCTTCTCCGGGCCGCGCCATTGGTAAACTGGTCAAGCACAACCAAACCCTGCCAGAAGTCACCCGCGAAAGCATCGGGGCTGCGGAAGAACGTGCCGCATTCAAAGCTTCCGTCAAATCAAGCATCGCTGATTTACAAAGCATCATCGACCGCCTGACCAAGAACGATCAGCAAGACCTGGCAGAGGTCTTCAACGCCCATATTGAGTTGCTCTCCGACCCAGAACTCTCCGAAAAACCACTGGCAGATATCGCCAAGGGCCAAGGCGCTGCATGGAGCTGGAAGCTGGCTTATGAAGCCCAGGCCGAAACGCTTGCCAAGATGGATGACCCGCTGCTGGCCGGGCGTGCTGTCGATGTACGCGACATTGGCTTGCGGGTTATAAAGAAACTGCTTGGCGTGGATGATGGCGGTGAAATTTTAGAGGAAGGCACGATCCTTCTTCAGGAAGACGTCACACCTTCCGAGATCGTTGCTCTGGACCTCACCAAAATTGTTGGTTTGTGCACCACCCATGGCGGCTCATCTTCTCACGCAGCTATCATCGCCCGCTCCAACGATCTGCCTTACCTCGTCAATGTGGAAGACGGAATGAAGGATCTGAAAGATGGTACTGTGCTTCTTTTGGATGCAAAGCGCGGCAAAATCAAAGTTTCTCCGACTGACGAAGAGCAAGCTGCCTTCACCAAAAAGATCGAAAACGCAGCTAAGCAAGCCGAAGAGTACCAGCGCGACGCCCACAAACCAGCAATCACCACGGATGGTTTTCAAATCGAGATCGCTGCCAATATCGGCAGTGTTGAAGATGCTGAAAAAGCTGTTGTGGCCGGGGCGGAAGCTGTTGGTCTGCTGCGTTCTGAGTTCCTCTACATGGAGCGCCTCAACGAGCCAACTGAAGAAGAGCAGGCCGAAAAAATAGGCGCAATCCTTGAGGTTATGGGCAAAGAGCGCCCTGTCATCATCCGCACACTGGATGTGGGCGGCGACAAGCCTCTGCCATATCTGCCAATGCCACACGAAGAAAACCCGTTCCTGGGTGTTCGCGGTGTGCGTATCGGCATCGAACGTCCAAGCATCTTGCGCCGTCAGGTCCGCGCCATTCTCTCTCAGGCGCACAAAGGTCATGCACGCATCATGTACCCGATGATCAGTGCGCTGGATGAGCTTCGGGCGGTCAATGCTTTGGTGCGAGAAGAGCAAAAGAACCTTGGTGTAGAGCACGTTGAAGTCGGCATCATGATTGAAGTGCCGTCCGCCGCCCTCATGGCCGACAAGCTGGCACAAGAAGTGGACTTCTTCTCCATCGGCACCAATGACCTGACCCAGTACGTCATGGCCATCGACCGCGGCCACCCGGGCCTTGCATCGCGTGCAGATGCGCTGCACCCAGCTGTGTTGCGCATGATCGAACTCACCGTCAGAGCTGCCAATGATGCAGGCAAATGGGTCGGCGTGTGTGGCGGTCTGGCCAGTCAAATCGAGGCGGTGCCTGTTCTTATCGGCCTCGGCATCAAAGAGCTTTCGGTCAGCGTACCTGCTTTGCCGGAAGTGAAACACAAAGTTCGCACTGTATCTATGGAGGAGTCCTGCAAGCTCGCGCAAGCAGCTTTGGACTGTGCAGATACCAGTGATGTGAAAGACCTCCTCAAGTCACAGTCGTGATCCAGGAGTAAATGTGGGAGTTGGTGTTCCTGACGGGAATGCCTAACAAAAGTCAGGGGGTATGGCGTGTTCGCACACCATACAACTCTGGGGGAAAAACAATGAGTATATTCTCAAACGCATTTGGTGCCTTACAAAAGGTTGGTAAGTCGCTGATGCTTCCAGTATCGGTTCTTCCAGCTGCCGGTATCCTTCTTGGTGTCGGCGCGGCCGATCTGCCATTCATTCCGGAGTTCATCAACCACCTGATGGCTCAGGCTGGCGGTTCAATCTTCGGCAACCTTCCTATCATCTTTGCAGTTGCTGTTGCGCTCGGCTTTGCCAAAAACGATGGTGTTGCTGGTCTTGCTGCGGTGGTCGGCTACGGTGTTTTGCTCGCAACAATGGGCGTTGTTGCCGAAACAATCGAGATGGAAACCAAGCCCATCCTCGGGATAACCTCCATCGATACCGGCGTGTTCGGCGGCATTCTCGTGGGTGCGCTGGCTGCGTTCTTATTCAACCACTTCTACCGCATCAAACTGCCAGATTACCTGGGATTTTTTGCAGGCAAGCGATTTGTCCCAATCATCACTGCGTTTGCCTGTATTGGCTTAGGTGTTATTCTTGCGTTCGTATGGCCTCCAATCGGCGGCGCTATCAACGCTTTCTCGCGTTGGGCAGCAGAAGAAAACCCAGAGTTGGCCTTCTTCATTTACGGCGTTATTGAACGTGGGCTGATCCCATTTGGTTTGCACCATATCTGGAACGTCCCATTCTTTTTCGAAGCCGGCTCTTACATTGACCCGGCGACCGGTGAAGCTGTGACTGGCGAAATTCAGCGTTACCTTGCGGGTGACCCGACAGCTGGCAATATGGCTGGTGGCTACCTGTTCAAAATGTGGGGCCTGCCTGCTGCTGCACTTGCTATCTGGCATTGTGCCAAGCCTGAGAACCGCACCATGGTTGGCGGCATCATGGTCTCTGCCGCGCTGACATCATTCTTGACCGGCATCACCGAGCCAATCGAATTTGCGTTCCTTTTCGTTGCGCCTATTCTTTACGTTGCACACGCTCTGCTGGCAGGTGTTGGCTACTCCTTGATGATCATGCTCGGCATCAAACACGGTATGACGTTCTCACACGGCTTTATCGACTACGTCCTGCTGTATCCTTTATCCACGAACGGCTGGATGCTGATCGTGTTTGGTCTGGGCTATGCGGCATTGTACTATGCCGTGTTCCGTATTCTCATCGTCACACTGAACCTGAAGACCCCAGGGCGCGAAGCAAAGACTGAAACCTCTGCAGTCCTTGCAAGTGGCGACGAAGATGCAATGTCAGCAGCGCTCGTCAAAGCCTTTGGCGGTGCAGACAACATCACCAATCTGGATGCATGCATAACCCGCCTGCGTGTCAGCACTGTGGATGTTTCCAAGGTAGATGATGCTGCGTTGAAAGCACTGGGCGCACGCGGCGTTATTCGTGTTGGCAATGGTGCTCAGGCGATCTTCGGAACGGCCTCTGAAAACCTGAAGACCGACATGGAGATCCACCTGCAAGGCGGCGGCGCTGCTGCAAAACCTGCTGCTGAGCAAGGCTTTAATGCCGAAGCGATCTTCACCCAGCTTGGCGGAAAAGCAAACGTGGTTGCGGCAGAAGCAGTTGCAAACACCCGTGTACGGGTTGAAGTGCGTGATATTGCAAGTGTTTCCATGTCAGACCTGTCCCAAGCGGGCATACAGGTCATGAAAGCAGGCGATAAAGCACTCCACCTCATCGTTGGCGACAAATACACCAAGCTCGCCAAGGATCTCTCTGGCCAGATTTAACCGGACAGAGACATTAGGGCTTTTGGAGGTTGACCTTCCTCCCTAAACCTTCAAGGGGTCCTAAGCCCTAAAAGCAGCACTCACCGCCCGGCGAGTGCTGCTTTTTGCTAAATCGGTGTTATGTCCGCTGAAGACCTTGCAGCATCGACCGGTAAGATTGGGTCTGAAGGGCCTGCTGTGAAAAATTGAACTCTTTTGCAAGCGCCTCCACCTCGTGTGCGTAGTCTTCCAACTTACTGGTATCGTCCGTCATAATGGCGATCTCTGCAAAGGCACCCAGCTGAGGCAGCACATCCAGCGTGACATGGAATTTATCAAGGAAGTAGATATCGCGGCGCTTCTCCAGCCTCTCAATCTCCTCAAACCCCAGGGAGATGATCATGGCTTGCGCCTTCTCACCATCATGCAGGTCCATCGCAACACATTTATCAGGTCCCGGCCCCTTACTGATCCATAGGACCCGGCCAGACGGCTGCATTTGGCGCAGAACATGCTGCTGGTCGTTACTGGCAAGGCGCTTATCAGGCAGGTCATAGAAAATATCCAGTTCCTGATTGCCAAGCGTGAATGGCATGGCTCCCTTCGCTTCCAGTTGAGTACGCAAAGCCTCCAGATCTGAGAGGGCGTATTTGCGTTCAACTTCATAAGCGCCGATAAAATGATCGCCGGGTTCACACAGCATACCTTTTGTTTGCAGGTCCGTTGTCACCATCTCGAATCTCCATTCTTAGCACGCTCATCGATCTATCATAGAAGCATGTGGTAGAGCGGGCATATCTTTAAGGGGCCACAAAAATCGACAGAGATTGTGTTCTCTTTGACCCCAGACACTGGCTCCCTCTGGCAAGGCTGAGACAATCGCAAACCCCCGATCCTTTCAAGAAAACGCTGATCATCGCAAATCAACGCACATAACAACGCAAGTGACGAGACAGGCTTTAAGTCGTTCACCTTGCTTATGAAAATAAGTTCGCGCACTGCGTTCGAGTACGAGTTGATGCACAGGTAAACGATCAAATTCCAAGCTGTCAGATTTTATCTTGACGTCAAGATTAATTAATGTATCTTGATGTCAAGATAAAAGGAACACAGCATGAAACGCCAGTTTGATATAGCGCTGACAGCCATTGCCCCCCTTGTTTGGGGCAGTACTTATTATGTGACAAGCGAACACCTGCCTGCGGGCTATCCAATCACAATGGCGGCCTTGCGCGCATTGCCTGCCGGACTGCTTCTCCTTGTTTTTGCACGGCAATTGCCACGAGGTGCTTGGTGGGGACGTGTCTTTGTGCTGGGCGCTCTCAACTTCACCTTGTTCTGGACACTGCTTTTCGTTGCCGCCTACCGCTTGCCAGGAGGCATTGCCGCAACAGTCGGCGCAGTCCAACCGCTCATCGTCATTTTCCTGACCGCCCTCATCTTAAGGTCCCATATCAAGGCGACCGCAATTACAGCAGCAGTGATGGGAATTGGAGGCGTCGCCTTACTCGTATTCAGCGGCATCGGCGCACTAGACCCGATCGGACTGGCCGCAGGAATCGGCGGAGCCGCCTCTATGGGCGCTGGCACAGTGTTGACGCGTAAATGGCAACCCCCAGTGCCCCTGCTCACCTTTACCGCATGGCAACTGACAGCAGGAGGTTTGTTGCTGGTGCCGCTTGCTGTTTTACTTGAGCCGCCACTGCCTCCAATGGATGCACAGAACATGCTCGGGATTACGTACCTTGCTCTCATTGGGGCAGCGCTCACCTACATCCTGTGGTTCCGGGGCATCTCGCGAATTGAACCAAGTGCAGTATCCGCTCTCGGTTTTCTCAGCCCCCTGTCAGCCGTTGTCATCGGCTGGGTCGCACTTGGCCAAGCACTCACCTCTTGGCAGATCGCTGGGGCTGGCGTGGTCCTCGCCGCTGTCTGGCTCGGTCAATTCTCTGTACGGATAACGCTTCCAGTCTCTCAAAAACCTGCAATTCAAACAAATAACTAAAGGAAAATCCCATGAAAATTATCGTATTTGGAGCAACAGGCGACGTCGGTTCACGTGTGCTCACAGAAGCTATCGCCCAAGGCCATGATGTAACTGCAATGGTTAGAAACGAAGCCAGCCTGTCGAAACTGCCAGAAGCCGTCAAAGGGCGCATCGTCGACCTCACTGACACAGCAGCAGTTGCCGCATCCATGTCTGATCATGACGTGGCGATCAGTTCTCTTCGTACGCCAAGCGGCCGTGAAGGAGAAGTTGTGGCACTCACGCAATCTGTCCTTAACGCTGCTTCCCTTGTAAATATCCGAGTGATCATCGTGGGCGGCGCTGCCCGTTTACGCCTCCCAAACGGCAGTCCACACACAGTCTTGTCTGATCCGAACTTTCTACCTGAAAACGTAGTTCCGACCGCCAGAGCCTCGTTCGCTCAATTCGAAATTTGCAGCCGCAGCAGTGACGCTGACTGGACCTACGCCAGCCCCTCTGCCCTTCTGCGCCCAGGGGTACGCCGGGGAGAGTTCAGAGTTGGCACTGACACTCTTTTGGTTGACGAAACCGGTAACTCGGAGATCTCAATGGAAGATTTCGCAGTGGCTCTGGTAGCAGAGGCGCAAAACGCACAGTTTAAACGCAGCTCATTCACCGTGGGCTATTAGCGCCAGCCTATCAACACTAACAAAAGGTCATAGCACTGCGATCCGCTCACTAAGCATTGCCAGACCACCCGCCTGACCGATGTTGCAGATGTCTTCCCATAGCATCGAACTGGCATTCACCCCTAAAAGCGTCATTGATTTTTTGCGAAGCCGCACTTCAATGGCGCTTGGGTCACTACCGCTTAGCACATCGTGCCGTGCCTCGTGTACCACACCGGCTGCGGTTACTGTGACTTCGGCGGCGGTATCAGAAACAGCCTCGTCAGCGATCACTGTCACCCGGTCTCGCAGTGCCACTAGTTCAGGCTGCACACAGGTTGCATCGCTGTAAACATCAAGCGCAGCCGTATCCAGCCCGGCAAGGCTCATCGCAGCAGTCAGGCGATAGCTGAACTTCGCTTGCAGCCCGGTGGCAGGTTCAAATTGGTTACAAACAGAAAGCCAACGCGGGTGTGTGCGGATAGTAACGGCCTCAACCAATGCTGGTTCGAGCCCCCCTGCCTTCACCTTATGCAGCGCCTCCAGCATCGCGTGCAATCCATGGCAGCAGGCGTGGAATTTGTAGGAAATATTCGGGAACACCCACTGCTCGCCAATTCCGTCCAATGCCTTAGCATCTGCCATGCCACTATGTGTTACGCCGAAGCCCTGTGTCCCCTCGATAGCCTCGACATTTGAACGTACCCCTGCCTCTGCAAGCAGCGCGCACGTCACACCAACCTCGGCGGCGAACCCCGCATTGAGCGGTTTCCCCATCGTACCAAACTGGTTCTTTAGGCCCGCAGCTCGGGTCGCAGTCAAGCTCAACGCCTGAATCATCTGATCTGTGCTGAGACCAAGGACACGCCCTGCTGCAGCGGTGGCTCCAAAAGCGCCCGAAGTCCCCGTCTGGTGAAACCCAGCTTCGTAGTGTGGCCGGCCAAGCCATGCACCTATGCGGCAGGCAGTTTCGAGCCCGACAGCCAGAGCTTTCAGCAACTGCGCGCCATCAATTCCGCGCACCTCCGCCATCGCCAAGGCCGCTGGGATGACGGCTACGCTGGGGTGGCCGATATGACCGAAATGCGTGTCATCATAATCAAGCGCGTGACTCGTAGCACCATTAGCAAGTGCTGCGGCACCCGGTGCGGCATAGCCACCACCAACCAGCGTCGCGCACGCCTGAGCAGGAGTGCTGCACAATGCTACGGCGCGGGCAGAGCGAGCAACAGGCTCTTCAATGGCGGCCAACGCAACCGTCGCCCAGTCAAAGAATGAGAAGCGCACGAAACGCTCCATTTGCGCGTCATCAGCAGGGTCGGCGGCAGCAAAGCCGCCGAGTATTTGTGTAAGTGTCACGTCCAATCTCCTAGAACAACATATATTGGTCTGGCCTTCATTCGCAAAGAGCCACACGGGCCGCTTGGTACTCCTGCTCCAGCCGTGCCACGACCTTAGCGACAGGTTCCAGAGCCCGCGACTGGCCCACCGACTGCCCAGCTCCAAAAACCTGTGACCATGCCTTAGGGCGACTGGGATCGTTTTTGGCTGTCATGCGACGCGGTTGTGCTAAGCGCGCCTCCTCCACGTTCACACCTGCCGCCTCGATGCTTGGCACGAGGTAGTTAGCAGGGGTCCCTGAGAACAGAGGCGTATACATAATCTGGTCAGATCCAACCTCAACGACCATTTGCTTGTGGGCCTGGTCAGCGATAGCCTCTTCGGTCGGGATAAAAACCGTTCCCGCATATGCAAAATCACACCCCAGTGCCTGCGCTGCCAGAACGGAACGGCCATTGGACACCGCCCCTGAAAGTACCAGTGGCCCCTCCCAAAAGGCCCGCACCTCTTCAACCAGCGCGAAGGGGTTGAGCGTGCCTGCGTGCCCACCTGCCCCAGCACAGACTAAAATCAACCCATCAACACCAGCGGCGACGGCACGTTGTGCATGACGCGCCTTGACCACGTCATGAAAGACCAAACCACCATAGCCATGCACCACTTCAACCACCTTGTCTGGCGCCGAGAGCGAGGTGATGACCAAAGGCACCTTGTGATGCGCGATGATTGCCAAGTCTTCGTCGAGGCGGGTGTTGTACTCGTTGACGATGAGATTGACGCCATATGGCGCGGTAGGTGTGCTGGTCTCCCTGCAATAGGCAGCAAGGCGGACCTCAATCTCTATCAGCCATTCGTCAAGTTGTGCCGCAGAGCGGACGTTTAGCGCTGGAAAGGTCCCGATCACCCCGGCACAACATTGCCCCACAACCAGATCGATACCAGAGGCCAGGAACATTGGCGCGCCAATCAACGGCAGCTTTAACCCAGTTCTGAGTACATCTATGGGCCTTTCCGTGGTCATGTCATTCTCCGTTATCAGTGACGGCACAAATGCCAGCCTGCAGGCGCAATCTGGTGGGGATGGATCAGGTTAGGATACAAGCCTCTGTCATGGCCTGAACCTCTTCGAGGCTACAGCCATCGGTCAGCTCGACAAGCCGAAATCCCTCGGGCGTTACATCAAGAACCGCGAGATCGGTGTAGACGCGGCTGACCACACCCAGTCCGGTCAATGGAAAGCTACACGACTTCAATAGTTTCGGGCTACCATCACGGTTAACATGGCGCATCATCACAAAGATCGTTGGAACGCCCACCACCAGATCCATTGCACCACCCACTGCCGGTGGGTATGTTTCATCCAGTGTCGCCCAGTTAGCTAAGTCACCGTTTTCAGCCACTTGGTAGGCCCCGAGAACGGCGATGTCGATATGGCCGCCGCGCATCATTGCAAAGCTGTCGGAATGTTCGAAGAATGCGGCGCCTGGTGCTGCGGTCACATACCGCTTGCTAGCATCGATCAGCTCCAGATCTTCGGTGCCCGGCTCCGGCGTCGGGCCCACACCAAGCATACCGTTCTCGGAATGAAAAATCACCTCGCGCCCTTTGGGTACATGGGCCGAGACATATGTTGGTTTGCCAATACCGAGATTCACATAGGATCCATCGGGGATGTCTTGTGCTACACGCGCGGCTAGTTGTGCATCATCGAGCGCATTCATGGTCATAACACTCATAGTCTAACCTCGAACTCCGTAACGCTCTTCACAAAGATTCCAGGGGTTACGACACTCTCGGGATCAAGGGGATCGTTAGACAATTCCCTAACCTCGGCGATCGTATGTTTCGCGGCCATAGCCATCACCGGATTGAAGTTGCGAGCCGTGGCGTGAAAGCTGAGGTTACCCCAATTGTCTCCACGCTCGGCCCGGATCAGCGCGAAATCTGCCGGCAGCGGCTGTTCGAAGACATAGCCGCGCCCGTCAATTACGCGAGTCTCCTTACCCTCAGCCAGTTGCGTGCCATAGGCGGTGGGCGTCAAGAATCCACCTAGCCCCGCACCGGCGCAACGGATACGTTCTGCCAACGTACCCTGCGGCACCACTTCAAGGTTTACCTCCCCCGCCTCAAAGCGTTTCTCGAACCAGATAGATCCGGGTGTACGCGGATAGGAACAGATAACCTTTGCCACCCGTCCCGCCTTGAGTAGCTTGGCTATACCGGTCTCACCTGCTCCGGCGTTGTTGGAGATCACCGTCAGGCCGCTGGCCCCTTGCTCAAGAAGGGCATCGATCAGGCCAAATGGGATGCCAGAGGAGCCGAAGCCTCCGATCATCAATGATGCTCCATCAATTACCGGCGCGACCGCACGCTCCAGATCTTTGACACGCTTGTCCATATATTCTTCCTCAGACCTTAACTGCATCACGACGCCGTAAAAGGCCAAGATTCACCACAATCACAGTCACCAGGATGCCACCTCCGATTAGGCTTGTGGCCATTTCTGGAAAGAGCACCATGACGCCCCCTGCGCCGAATGCTATCTGGCTGATGTGGCCAATCTGCCCGACCTTGTAGATCCAGCGTTCAAAGGCTGAGGTAATTGCCCAAATCGCTATAAGCGTCAGTGCCACCCGTTCGATTATCTCAATCACGGTGCCATCCATAATCAGTGCCGGATCATAAACAAAAATGAAGGGCAACACAAAGAGCGGCATCCCAAGGCGCATCGCATGGAAGCCCGTTCTCATAGGCTTGGAGCCGGCAACATTGGCCGCAGTAATCGCTGCCAGCGCCACCGGGGGCGTGATGTAAGACAGCATACCCCAGTATAAAATGAATAGATGGCTCGCAATCGGGTTAAGCCCAGCTTGCATCAGAGCTGGTGCCAACAGGATCGACAGGAAAATATAACAGGCAGTAACCGTCATCCCCATCCCAAGCACGAAGCTTGTCACAGCACCAGCGAGCAGCATTAGCGCTGTATTGCCACCAGCATAAAGCAGCAACTCCCTCGAGAAAGCCCCGGCGACGCCGGTATACGAAAGCCCTCCCACCACGAGGCCAATACCAGCTAATACAGCAACAAGGCGCGCGACGCTTTGCGAAATGTCGAGCAGCAGTCTCTTAGCCCCACTCAATGTCAGGCGCCTTTGCTTACTGAAGGCAGTTGCTACCAGCATCACAACTGAAGCGTAGTAAGGCGCCCGTGCCTCCATTCGCAGGCCCATTAGCACAAAGATCAAGACCGCAAGACTCAACAGGTAAGGCCAGCCACTTTTCAGAACCGGCCAAACGGGTGGAGTTTCGTTGCGGGGCAGGCCCTTCAGGCCGCGACGTGCGGCGTACATATCGACCTGGAACAGCAGCGCAACATAGAACAGGATCGCCGGGATAACAGCCGCGATCACAATGCTGGAGTATTGCACGCCCAGAAATGAGGCCATTACAAATGCTACAGTGCCCATCACCGGGGGCATTAGTGTTGCTCCGGTCGAGGCGCAAGCTTCAACGGCAGCGGCATAATGCGCGGGATAGCCGACCCGACGCATAGTCGGGATCGAAAACGGCCCAGAGGTCAAGATATTTGAGATTACGCTGCCTGAGAGCGAGCCTAAGATGCCCGAGCCCATGACCGCGACTTTAGCCGGACCTCCCCGGCTGTGACCGAGCAATGCGGAGGCCAGTTCCATGAAGAAATCGCTGCCCTTAGTCGCAACTAGTACAGAGCCAAAAATCACAAACCCGATGACCAGATCAGCTACCACTTGCATTGGAATCCCGATAATGGATTCCACACCTAAAACATGCGCCCTTACGGTGCCCATCAGCGAATATTCATTCCCCCAAAGGAAGCCTGGCATGTAGTCGGCATAAAGCGGATACGCCCCGAAAAGCAGTGCAGTGAACAGCAGGATCGGCCCACCAGCCCGACGGACGCCTTCCAGCACAAGAATGATCAATACCGAAGCCATGATGTCGGCCAACAGCGGGGCGTCATACTCCCAGCCCTTCTGGATGATTTCGAGGCCGTGAAAACCAAGCCAACCAGCGCTCACAAGTGCGGCAACAGCGAGGATGATGTTCAGCCACCAAAAGCGTTGCGGATTTAGAGTACTTGCTGGAAGGCTCAGAAAGGCCAGCGCCAGAAATATACCAATCAGGTAGTAAAGATAGGCGTTTCCGAGGGGCTGGAACCCCATGATATTCAAAAGAAACTGCTGGTTGATCGCCATGGAGACACCCAGAGCACCCAGCGCCATGATGATGATGCGGAAAGCCGCCTGAATGAGGGAGTCGGGCAGCTGAGCTGCCGGTTTCTCCCCCGATTGCGCTACCGCGGTGGAGTTCTCAAATTCCATGATTTCTTCCTGATCTGACAAGAACAGTGCCCCAGCGGCCTAATCGCCGGGGCATCTTGCAAGGTGCAGCTCAGTTCAAGCGTGCAACGACTTCGGATCGATGGGCCATCCAAGCCGCGGCAAAGTGCTCTTCCGAAAGGTCAGCGTTTTCGGCCTTGAAGGTATCCCAAGCAGCGACCAGCGCATCCATGCGTTCAGTCCGTTTCACATTCCAGGCATCATCTTCAGCGGTCCAAATACCCTTTTCCTTGAGGTAGCGCACTGCGCCTTCGTGGAACGGAACGTCAATGGCTGGTCTGCCCGACTTTTCGAGAGCCCAACGGCTCATCGTCGCGGTACCGGACTTGTAAATATCGAAAGTCTCGTCAAGCGCTTTGATAAACGCATAAACGTCATCGGCAGACTTACCGACAGTGGTGGTGATCACCGGATAGCGATAGGCTGCCATCTTGGCGACCTCGCCTTCGGGCAGTCCAGCGGCAACGTCCTCATCAGACGGCCCCATGATTGGCAACACCTTCTTCAGGCCATCCCACCCTTCAGTGTTATCAGCGTGGAGCGGTGCGTAGTATATACCGCGGGGGCTTTCAGCTAGTTCATAAAGCTGACTGGTCGTCGGCGTCGTGCAGGTTGCGTCAGACTCGTTGCGGGTCATCGACGACATAGCTGAACTGTAGGTCGGGAAAGTCACGACCTCAACATCATCCAAGGTCAGTCCGCCAAATGCGAGTATGGCCTCACATTTAACATTTACCGAGGGATTGCCAGCAACAAAGGCAATGCGTTTGCCGCGAGCGTCTGCCACGGTCTTTATGCCAGCGTCACCAGCAGCAATCAACGTAATGCCTGCCGGACGTCCTGCAACGGCACGCAGCTCGCGCGGTCCCCAATCGGGAGAAGCAAAGTCGAATGCACCTTCGGAGAGGAAGAATGCCTCAGTGGCGAGGAAGGCATAGTCGGCACGCCCCTGAAGTAGCGGTTGTAGACGACCGATGCCGCTGCCAGACGGCTGGATACGGACACGAGTGCCGAACTCCTTGCCGAACGCATCCGCGATGGCCGACGCCTCAGCATATCCGGCTGAACCTACATCATAGGATGTCCAAACCATTGTATCTGGCAGCTCTTGTGCGCTCGCCGAGAACGAGCAAAGCGCCATTAGACCGCCCATGGCTGCCCCAAATTTCAATCTATTCCTCATGTGACCCTCCTTGTGTGGCGAAGTCTGTCCGACGACCAATCCTCCTTTGGCCCCGCTCCCTCAAAGCCTCCACGAGAGCGGTCAGTGGCCGGACGCTTCTTTCCATACCCACGAGCATGTCCGACTGGTATTCATGTTTCAAATGCGTTATGGCTATAACAGGAATGCTAGAGGGGCATGAATGGATTTCCGCCAGCTTCGCAACTTCATCCAAGTGGTCGAACTCAGCAGTATCACGGCGGCGGCCGAACGACTAAACATCGCCCAACCAGCCCTTAGCCGCCAAATCAAGGCGCTTGAAGAAGAGTTGAGTGTGTCACTTCTGCGCCGTCACGGCCGCGGAGTGATGCCCACCGAAGAAGGCATCCGGCTCTCCCAACGGGCCAAGGTAATCCTTAAGGATATGCAGGATCTTGCCGGAGATATCTCAGGAAATACTGCACCCCTTTCCGGCACATTGAGGCTCGGTTTGCCACCCACTGTTTCGGAAATTCTCGCCACCCACCTGATAGAACGCACAATGGAAGTATATCCAGAGGTGAAGCTGCGAGTCATCTCGGGGTTCAGCGGCCATGTGCAGGATTGGTTGCTGCGCGGGAAAATTGATCTCGGGGTCGCCTATGCGGGACAGAGATCTCCTTCAATCAAAGCGCAACCCATCATTATCGAGCAGCTTTTTCTTATCCAATCTGCAAAGACTAGAGATGGCCAGGACGGGGTACCTATCTCTGCACGTGAAGCGCTTGTCGGGCCACTCATACTGCCTAACCCCGAGCACGGATTGCGCGGTCACGTCGATTCCATCGCGGTTAAGGAAAAGATCGAGATGAACGTGGTACTGGAAATCGACATCCTGCCGACCATGCTCGCCTTCGTCGAAGGCGGGTTGGGTAGCACGATCCTACCGCTGGTGAGTGTGACGCGTCAGATCCGTGAAGAAAAATTAATAGCGCGGCCTGTCGTGCGGAGCACCATCGACCGGACGCTCGTGCTGATGACACCACTGAATCGACCTGGATCGAGGCTGAGCACCAAATTTTCCGAATTCCTGACTTCCGAGGTACACGCGATGGTAACCTCTGGTCAGTGGCCCGGCACTAACCTGTGAACGCAAAGACAGTGCTCTGAGAATATTATGTTAGCCACTATGATTGCCTTTGGGATTTAAAATGACTTTGTAAAGCCAAGTCATATCAATCCAGTGATCATCAGAGCCGACAGCATCATAGACCAGACGACGAAAATCGCGAGGCTGTACGACCCGTTCCACCTAAGTCCGATCCTACTGCTACTACGCCCCACGATGGACGAACTGACCACCAGCGTCGTGATAAAGGGCGAAAGCCCGATCACCGCAGTCCACCCCCCAGTAATCGCCAGTGCGATGGCTGTGTCGCTCAAACCCGGCACCGACAGCTCCGCGCCAATCGCTCCAAGGACCGAAGCCACAACAATCGGGTTCACCCCAAGCAAGGCCAAACCAATAATCGACACCGAAAGGCCCATTGCCAACGAGAGAGCCCCGAGCCCCATTGCGGAGACTAAGTTGCGCAGTTCCTCTAACGGTATCAGCGGCAATAATGCTAGGGGCAGAAAGCCTGCCGACGCGAAGACACCGACTTCATCGCCAAGGCCCGACAGCCGATCCCAAGTGGTTCGCGACATCTCGGCAATGCCCGCTGTAGGACCGCCCGGCGGCGCACGCCAAGCCGAGACCGCAGCCCACAAAAAAGCATAGCAGGGCAAGGCGCAAATCAGGCCCTGCTGAAAGCTCAGCGGCGTTGCCTTTTGGACAAGTAAGACCACCCCACCCAATGCCACAACATGCGCAGCCAGTGCTATTCCTCCTTTCCAGCTGCCCGGAGGCGGGTTAGGGCGCGGCAGACCAAACCGACGGAATCTCCGTCCCGCCCAATGGTCAAAAGCCCAACCGATGGAAATGAATACAAAGGACATACCGAAGCCGATGGGACCGAAGCTCATGTAATTCAGCCCCGGTATAGAGATCAGAATCGCATTGGTGGCGAAACCGAAGGGGGACCACAGTGAAACCAGAGAAAAGCCACGGATCACCGCCAACGTCATTCGACGGAGCCGCGCCTCTTGTGCCTCTGCCGGCAACTGCGCTGCAGCACCGGAGGTCACTGAGCGCTTAATAAGGTCAAGCAGCAGCGCCAGCCCGCCGAGATTAATCAGGACACCAAAGAAGTGAGCACCCGATGTCATCACAAGATAACGCCGCGAGGCCGGTTGCCCGGTAATGAAAAGCCCTGCCTGGTGCACCTCTGGCGCGATTTCTGCTGCCGAGCGTAGCGTGCCGAGCATGGCTATGAGACCTGCGAGGAATAACATCCGGTCAACCGCCCGCCAGAGTACTTCGGAGTCCACCCCTTGCCACAACGCGGCACCAAGTCCGCCAAGCGCCATCAACACGGGGACCCATGTACCAAAGCCAAACTGCCTCCATGCCAAGACTAGGTAGAGCCCGAGCGCTGCTACGCCACAGCTGCTAAGCAGTCGGGAGTCGACAAAAACAAAGCCCACTGCCGTCAACATAATGAAGGCCATCAAAACTTTGCGCAGATGTGCCGACCAGAGTGTGGTACCGCCTGCCCCCATCGCGCCAGAGGATACCTCTTGCCCAGCGGTCAGCATCCGCGAAACTTCGGGCGCCTCTTCTGCGCAAAGGCAGCGCGGCCCTCAGCGGCATCGGAGCTATTGAGCATTGTTGGCTGTAAGGTCGCCTCATACTCCAGCGCCTCTGCGAGATCACGGGCGAACCAATCCAGGATAAACTGCCGTGGCAGGGGAGCTCCATCGGCCTCCTTCAACGCCATTTCACCCGCCAACGGCACCGCACTGCCCGGAGTAGCCAGCAAGTCGGCAATGCCCAGATCAAAAGCCTCGGTCGCCTCGACCACCCGATTGTCGAGCAGCAACCGCCGCGCCCTCGCAGGGCCAATCCGTGATGGCAACGTGCTTAGCAAGCCCATATCGGGCATCAGTGCAATCTTGGTGAACGACGCAACAAAGCGTGCTTCGCGCGAAGCCACGACCATCGGGCAGGCCATAGCCAGTGCAAAACCACCACCTGCTGCCCAACCCTCGACCGCCGCCACAAGCGGTTTGGGAAACCGCGCCAACCGGCTCACCATGTCTGAGATTACGGCAAAACGTTCGCGATGTTCCCCAAGGCTGCGTTTACACTGATCTCGGATGTCACCACCGGCCGAGAAGTGGCCGCCGGCACCGGTCAACACCACAGCGCGCACGGCTTCGTTTGTGGCTGCTTCGCCAAGCGCAGAACGCAGCGACAGACGCGTTTCATGATTAAGTGGGTTGCGCCGTTCCGGTTCGTTCAAAGTGATGACACAAAGTCCATCACCATTGGTTTCACTCTCAATGCTCATGACGGGGACCTACGCTTGAAAAGTCCGTTGTCGATGGCAACCTTGTCTCGTTCTACGATAAGAGTACGGAAACCTCCATCGTTCCAGATCTCTGTGCGCAACGTTTCTCCAGGGTAGACGAAAGCGGTAAAACGCGCGTCCATCGAGCCGAAAAGAACCGCATCATACTCGCACATAACCGCCAGCAGCGCGTGCGCAGCGCAACCAAAGGTGCAAAGTCCGTGAAGGATCGGCCGTTCAAAACCTGCCTTCTCTGCCACCCGAGGATCAACATGCAATGGGTTCGGGTCAGCATTCCAGCGGTAGTAGAGTGCCTGTTCGGGCCGAGTCGGCGTGTAAAAGACGTGATCCGGCTCTGTCTTAGGCAGTTTGTGAGGCTGTTTGACTGGTCCATCGGGGCCCCCGAACCCACCATCGCCTCGCAGAAAAGTCGTCCCCCGGCAGGTGGCAAGGTGTTCACCGCTATCTGCGCCTCGGATCTCTTTCTCGTAGTAGAGAAGTGCTCCGCGCCCCTCCCCCTTATCAACCAGACCAGTTACGCGGGTCTTACCAACAATGGTATCCTTAGCCGAAATAGGCTTATGGATAGTGATGCCCTGCTCACCATGCACCAGCTTCAGCGCATTAACGCCTGTCTCAGGGTAACCGAGCCAAAAGCCAGGATGCCCCAAGACGTTAACAATGGCGGGCATGGCAAGAGCATCATCGTCCAGCGCGCCAACATAAGGCAGTTGGCGCATGTCCATAGGATCCTGTCCCATCCCCACGCTCAGACCAAAGCGTGCAACCTCTTCGACACCGTAGCTCTGACGCACCTCGGGAATATCGAAGTTCATCAGGTGCTCGTAATCAATGGACATCTGCAACAACCTCCTCGCTATCGAGCTCAATCACTGCATCGAGCGCATACGCGCCCTGACCTTCTGGCATCGCCAAGACCGGATTTAGGTCGATGGAAACCAGCCTCTCGCCTATCCCGACGGCAAAAATTGACAGGTTCGAAAGCATCTTTGCCAGCGCATCGATGTCCGCCGGCTCGGTACCGCGCGCACCCTGTAGGATCGCGGCGCAGCGGATCGACAGGAGCATTTCACGTGCAGCTTCCGGCCCGAAAGGACAGGCGCGCAGTGCCACATCGTTCAGCAGTTCAACAAAGATGCCACCGAGGCCGAAGACCGCCACGGGCCCGAAGGTCGGGTCGCGGTTGATTCCCATCAGGCATTCCACGCCACCTGAAATCTGCTTTGCCACCAGCACCCCTTTGACACGTGCATAAGGTGCATGGTTCGCTACTGCGGCAAGGATAGCTGCATGTGCTGCGAGCGCACCGTCCATGTCGCGGATGTTGAGCTTGACCGCGCCGATATCGAACTTGTGCACGATATCTGGCGAGAGGATTTTCATCACCACCGGGTAGCCAATCTCCTCAGCCACCTTGACCGCCTCCTCGGCACTGTGAACTGCCTGCTCTGGCGGCGGCACGATGCCAGCCTCAGCCAGAAGCACCTTGGCCTCTGCCTCGTCAGGACTGGTTGCAGGAACCTTCACCGGCTGGTGTGCCGATAGTGTTGAAGATGACGTTTGCGACTGGGCTGCACCAAGGCGCAGAACTGCGTCAAGCGCCCGTACCGCTCTGCAGGGATCGTTAAAGATGAGGATCCCTGCATCGTCATAGCGTTTTAGCACCGCCGGTTCCCCCAGCGCGCAGAAGGCGATAATGCGATTAGGGTAGGCTTCGCGCAGCGGTGCCATAGCTTCCAGAATAACCTTGGACAATACCTCGCTTCCTGCAACATAGGTCAGGAAGCACAACACCGCACCATAACCACCTTCTTCAAGGCCAGCGCGGGTAAACTCCTCAAGCAACCCCGGCTCGTTGAGAGCCTGCGCCGTACAATCGAGCGGGTTGACCGGCGAGCCATAGGGTAGAACCTCTAACAGCTTTGCCTGCGCCGCATCGGGCATGGCGGGCATCGGCAATCCAATCCGCTCGGCCTCATCGCTGGCAACAATACCAGCCCCTCCGCTTATAGTTACAACGCCCAAAGAATGCTGCTGCGGAAACACTTTCTTCGACGCTGCATAGGCGATGTCCATCATGGATTCGGGATCACGTAAAATGATCGCTCCATGCTCCGATAGAACCGCATCGGCCACCACAGCATCTCCGGTCAGCGAGGCAGTGTGTGAAGCAGCAGCCAGTGCTCCCACTGCAGACCTGCCTGATTTTAATGCCAATACCGGTTTGCCTGCTGCACGGGCAACGTCAAGCGCAGCAAGTAGGGCCGGAGCATCGTTGACCGCCTCCATGTAGGTACAGATCACGTCAACGCTATCGCTTGCGGCCATCCAACGAACAGCGTCCGCGACAGTGATGTCGGCCTCGTTTCCCGTTGTAATGAGCACCGAACAACCCAGGCCCTGATCACGGGCAAGTGCGCCCAGATGAGCGCCAAACGCACCAGATTGGCTGGCAATTCCAATATTGCCCTGAATTGGGAACCCAGTGTCGAGCGATGAGGAAAAGGTGCCGTAATAGCCAATTTCCACGTTATAGACACCCAGCGTGTTTGGACCAAGCAGGCGCAGGCCGTACCTGGCTGCAATCGCCATCAATTCACGCTGAGCCGCCTCGCCTTCTTCGCCTGCCTCGGCAAAGCCTGCCGAGAATAGCGTTGCAGCCTTACAGCCCTTGCGGCCCAACGCCTCGATGCATTGCGGAACAAACTTGGCGGGGACAGCAACCAACGCTGCCTCAGGAGCTTCGGGTAGACCCTCAATACTGGCGAAACAGGGTAAGCCTTGCACCGTATCCCGTTTGGGATTCACCGGCATAATTCTGCCCTTGTAACCTGCCTTCAACATGGCAGCGATTGGTCGGCCGCCGATGCGAGTAGGGTCTTCGGACGCGCCTATGATCGCGACAGAGTTAGGGGCTATTAACCCGTCAATGTGCTCCAGACTGGTCATAGCACTGTCTCCGACCCAAGGATCGCGGTACACTGGCTAGACAAAGTGCCGCCATTGCCGTGGCAGAGTGCGATGTTGCAGTTCTCGATCTGCCGATCTCCGGCCTGGCCGCGGATTTGCGCAACCGCCTCAGCGATCAAGAACAACCCGTACATGCCGGGATGCACACAAGAGAGCCCTCCACCATTGGTGTTAACCGCAAGCTCCCCGCCTGGGGCGATACGTCCATCCTGCACAAAACGCCCACCCTCACCCTTTGGGCAGAAGCCTAAATCTTCAAGGAAGAGAATTGTGTTTATAGTGAAGGCATCATAGACCATCACCACATCAATGTCCTTTTGGGTAACCCCAGCAGCTTCAAACGCGCGCGGCCCGCTGTCAGCGGCGGCGGTGGTGGTGAGATTTGGCATTGCAACGATCGAACGATGGTGAGCTGCACCACTGGCCCCCATGAAATAAACGGGCTTTCCTGGCAGGTGTTTGGCACGGTCGGCACGTACCAACACGCAGGCTGCAGCGCCATCGGTAACAAGGCAGCAATCGGACTTGCTCAAAGGATCAGAAATCATCCGGGCCGACATCACCTCGTCCTTGGTGAGAGGGCCACGGGCAAAAGCCTCAGGGTTGAGGTTTGCCCAGGCACGTGCAGCCAGAGCCACATCAGCAAGATCCTCGCGTTTGGTTCCGTATTCTGCCATGTGGCGGCTGGCGGCCAACGCATAGGCGGTGATCGGGTGGCGCGGTTTGTAAGGGGTTTCGTGCCATTGCGGCTCGCTCATCGAAACAAGACGGCCCCCGGCCGTGCGCTGGTTGGACCCGTAGCAGACCAGTGCCGCGTCACACAGGCCTGCCTCAAGCGCCAAGGTAGCTTGTAAAAGGTGCATCTCAAAGCTGGAGCCCCCAACATTGGTGCCTTCGAAAAAGCGTGGCTTGAGACCCAAGTATTCGATAACACTCAAGGTGGGAAAGGCATGGCTGCTGGTGGCGGCAAAGACGCCGTCAATGTCTTGTAGCTTTAGCCCGGCATCTTTGACGGCCTTGAGCGCTGCCTGCCCAAGCAATTCCATCGCCGAGAAGCCGGGCGCTTCGCCAACGCCTGCCATCCCCATACCAACAATCGCACTCTTTCCTCTCATGTCCTTGCCGTTCATGCCCCCTCCTCCCCGGCCAAATCGAATACCACTCGCGACCCATCTTCTGTCTGCTCGATGCGAGCCTTAACCCTTGTGCCGATCTGTGCAGTTTCCACGTCCGGCAATGTCGACATCATGCGGACACCCTCATCGAGTTCAACCAGCGCCACATTCCATGAACCGCTGCGGGCACGATTGACGGTTATCGCATAGATCGTTCCAGTGCCTTTTGCTTCGACCCATTCCAGGTCGGTGGCGCCCGTGGGAGTGGTAACCCGCGGCCAGAACACATACTCTCCGGTACTTGCTGCCTTTTGGATCATGAAGCGGCCAGCTGCCAGATAAGCCTCATAAGCAGCCTGCGGTCCGAGTTTGGAAATTTTGGCTTCAGTCATGTCTCCGGCTCTCCCCTTCATCTTCAGTTTTTCCAAGCCTGAAACAGGTGCGTCTGGGTCGTCACTCCCACAGTTTTGCCGTCACCGCGGGTCAATGTGACCTGCAATACATTTGTAGTCCGGCCTATATGCACTGGCACACAGCGTGCGGTCAGCACATCACCGACCTTCACTGGCCGTAAGAAATTGGTCTTGGCCTCGACCGTAGTGTTCGAAATCTCGGCTGGGCTATTGATGAAGGACGCCGTCCCTGCCGCTGTGTCGGCCAACGTCATCAGTGCACCGCCATGCAACACACCGTTGCGGTTGGCCATCTGCGGAGTAACGGTCATGTGACAGACGACCTCCTCCGAAGTGCAAACAGAATTCTCTATCCCGAGAAGTTTAGTAAATGCTGACTGCGGCGGCATCTCTTCGAGAGTACGGGTCTTATGCTTAGCCATACTCAGGCCCCCCTTTGTGCCAGAGTCCGCCGCGCGATCACAAGTTGCTGTATCTGGCTGGTGCCCTCGTAGATGCGCAGTAATCGGATATCACGGTAGAACCGCTCAATATCGTATTCCGCCATGTATCCAGCGCCGCCATGAATCTGCAGCGCTCGGTCTGCGATACGACCAGCAGCTTCGGTGCAGAAATACTTAGTGCAGGAGGCCTCAAGGATCGCTTGACCCTCTTTGTTGAAGGTATCTGCTGTTGCACGCACCAAGGCCCTCGCCGCCTGGAGGTCCACTTGGCAATCGGCCAAAAGGCCCTGAATCAGCTGGTGTTCGCCGATCAGCTTGCCAAACTGTTTGCGTTCAAGCGCGTAGTCGGTGGCAATATCAAGCATGCGCTGACCCTGCCCAACGGCCATCGCACCCACGTGGATCCGGCCTCGATCCAGGACCTTCATCGCGGTTCGGAAACCACGGTTCAGGTTTTGCGGACCTCCGATGATGGCGCTTTCCGGAATACGGACGTTCTCGAATATCACATCAGATGTTTTGGTCCCACGCTGGCCCAGTTTGCGATCTGGCTTAGAGACGACAATACCCGGCGTGTCGGCTGGCACAATGAAAGCCGATACACCATCAGCACCTGAGACACTGGGATCAGTCCGTGCAAAGACGGTGAACACACCCGCGCGCACCGCATTGGTGATATAGCGCTTGGTGCCGTTAATCACAAAATCAGCGCCGTCGCGTTTGGCCGAGGTTCTGATACCGCCTGCGTCCGAGCCATTATCAGGCTCTGTAAGCGCAAAAGAGGCGATCACCTCACCACATGCCACGCCGGGCAACCACTCCGCCTTTTGCTCAGGCGTCCCGTCCATGACTATCCCTTGCGAGCCAATGCCCACATTGGTCCCGATCAGCGAGCGGAAAGTCAACGAAGCATAGCAAAGCGTTTCAATCAGCTGCGCCTCCTGCGGGACGTTGACACCGATACCGCCGTATTCCTCAGGCGTTGAAAGGCCAAAGAGGCCCATCTCTTTCATCTCGACTACGATCTCGTCAGGGATATCATCTTCATCCTCCACCTGGCGCTCGGCAGGAATCAGTCGTTTGCGGGCAAACCTATCTACCGCCGTCACAAGCTGTTCGAAAACCTCATTTTCCACGCCAGTCGCCATCTTCATTCCTCCCCTAGAGCGCCCAAAACCCTCTCTTGCTCTAGCAAAAATATTCTGTATAGTAAATGTAATTTTTTATGGAGAATATAAGTGCTCGACGACAACGGACAAAAACTCGTGCCTGCCGTGCAGAACGCGATGATCATCCTACGCTTACTCGCTGCCAGCGGCAGCCCCCTTGGGGCGACGCAAATCGCACGTGAGGCCGGGCTGAACGTCTCTTCCGCCTTCAACATCCTGCGCACGCTGAGCCATGAAGGGCTGTTGAGTTTTGATCCTGAAGCAAAAACCTATCGGATTGGCATGGGGCTGATGGAATTCGCCGCGCCGCTGCTCGGCGCCAACCCCGCCGACCTGATCCGCCCTACGATGATGGCGATCGCACAAGAGCACCAGGTCGCAATCGCACTTTGGCAAATCACTGCAAATGAAAGAGTGGTGTTGATCGACCGGTTCACCGCTCCCGATATCGTGCATGCGATGATCTCGCGCAGTAGCCGCCTTCCGGTCTTTGCCGGGGCTATTGGGCGGACCTATGCAGCCAGTCTGGGGCTGGATAAGACGCAGACCCGCAAAGGTTTTGACAGCGTGCGCTGGCAAGACGCACCGGATTTTGAAGCTTACTGGGCAGATGTTCTGGCAGCTAGGGACAGCGGCGTTGCACAAGATCGCAGCAACCTGTTTCGCGGCCTCGACATGGTGGCAGCACTCGCACGTGATGCCAACGATGTGCCTCGGCTCGGTATGAGCAGCATCACCATCATCGGTCAACAAACCGACGCAAGCCTCGTACGTGTCGGCGCTGCACTGGCTGAAGCTGCAAGGGAGATCGAGCGTAGCGTCTTCGGACGTGCGGTCGAGGCAGGAAGTCCATAAGCCAAACAGGACACTGGGAACATTTCGGAGGAGATATGTCTGATATGAAATCGCTCGATAAAAAAGTAATCTTGGTGACTGGTGCCGGCGGTGGTATCGGTCGCTCCATTGCTATTGAAGCAGCCCGCGCGGGAGCTGCGGTCGTCGTAAATGACCTCGGCGCCACGCTTGATGGCCGTAATGAATCGAGCGCCTCGGCACAAGCAGTGGTGAGCGAAATAGAAAAGCTTGGTGGTCGTGCTGTCGCCAATGGCGATGACGTCTCGGAGCCAGAAGGCGCAAAAGCAATGGTCAAACAGGCTACCGATGCCTTCGGGAGACTGGATGCGGTCGTCAACAACGCTGGCATCCTGCGCGACTGTTTCTTTCATAAGATGACTTACGAGAACTTCGACGCGGTCTTGAAGGTTCACCTCTATGGCACGTTTAACGTCAGCCACGCAGCTGCCGTTGTGATGCGCGAACAGGGCACTGGCAGCATGATCCACATGACGTCGACTTCGGGTTTGGTCGGCAATTTCGCTCAAGCCAACTACTCGTCGGCCAAGCTGGGCGTTGCGGCTCTGTCGAAATCCCTAGCCCTAGACCTGCAACGCTGGAATATTCGTTCAAACTGCATCGCGCCCTTCGCATGGAGCCGAATGACCTCGTCAATCAAGGTGGACAGCCCCGAGCAGGAAGAGCGCGTGAACCGCATGAGGGAAATGAAACCTGAGAAGATCGCTCCGGTCGCGCTCTACCTCGCCTCTGACGAAGCAGCTGATACCACCGGACAAATCTTCGCAGTACGAAACAATGAAATCTTCCTGATGTCTCAGCCACGCCCGGTGCGTTCTGTCCATCGCGACGAGGGATGGGACATCGACAGCGTCGCGCGGCATGCGATTCCATCCCTGAAGGCGAGCTACATACCTCTGGACGTCTCTGCCGATGTATTTAGCTGGGATCCTGTCTGAACCTTCCCGTCTCAATGGAATAAAACAAAAGACGCTCCTACAGGCCACTGCGGGAGCGTTTGCCTTCCGACAAACGACTGTTCTACCGCCTGAGCGGTACGATCAATCAAAAACCGCCTCCGACTCATTCCCAAAAAGCATATCTGAAAGACCATTCAGATATTTGAACTATGATTTTCTCCGACCGATGATTGCGCCAAAAGCAGAGACACTGCTCAAAAAGACCCGGAGGAACCCAAAGTGCACAACCTCGACCATGACGACTGCCAAGACATCCGTGACGCGGTGCGCGCACTCTGCGCCGAATTCCCCAATGAATATCATCGCAAAATCGACGAACAACGCACTTATCCCGAAGACTTCGTCGACGCCCTGACTAGGGCGGGCTGGATGGCTGCACTGATCCCCGAGGAATACGGAGGATCAGGCCTTGGCCTAAGCGAAGCGGCGGTGATCATGGAGGAGATAAACCGCGCTGGTGGTAACTCCGGAGCCTGCCACGGGCAAATGTACAATATGAACACGCTGGTTCGGCACGGTTCTGAAGAACAGCGCCAACGCATCCTGCCAAAACTCGCCACAGGCGAGCTGCGCCTTCAGTCAATGGGCGTCACCGAACCGACCACTGGCACCGACACCACACAACTTAAAACCACGGCGATCAAAAAGGGCGACAAATACGTAATTAACGGCCAAAAGGTCTGGATCAGCCGTGTGCAGCACTCCGACCTGATGATCCTGCTTGCTCGCACGACGCCATTATCGGAGGTGAAGAAGAAATCCGATGGCCTTTCAATCTTCCTTGTCAACATCAAGGAAGCAAAGAAGTCTGGCATGACGGTCCGACCAATACCTAACATGGTCAACCATGAGACCAGCGAACTGTTTTTCGACAATCTCGAAATCCCAGAAGAGAACCTAATCGGCGAAGAGGGCAAGGGCTTCAAATATATCCTTACCGGCCTCAACGCGGAAAGGACACTGATCGCCGCTGAATGCATCGGCGATGGTTACTGGTTCACCGACCGTGTGGTTAACTATGTCAGCGAACGCAACGTCTTCGGCCGGGCTATCGGCCAGAACCAGGGCGTCCAGTTTCCCATTGCTGAAGCTTATATCGAGATCGAGGCCGCAAACCTCATGTGCAAAAAAGCCTGCGACCTCTACGACGCTGGCGAACCCTGTGGGGCAGAGGCAAACATGGCGAAATATTTGGCGGCCAAAGCATCCTGGGAGGCGGCCAATTCCTGTCTGCAGTTCCATGGTGGCTTCGGTTTTGCCTGCGAATACGATGTAGAGCGCAAGTTTCGCGAGACCCGCCTATATCAAGTGGCGCCAATCTCAACCAACCTGATCCTTTCGTACGTTGCCGAGCACGTGCTCGGTCTGCCGAGGTCATTCTGATGCGCCCGCTCGAAGGCGTGCGGGTCGTGTCCATCGAACAGGCGGTGGCAGCGCCTTTTTGCACCTCACGTCTTGCCGATGCCGGTGCCGAGGTGATCAAGATTGAACGTCCCGAGGGTGATTTCGCTCGCGGATACGATGATGTCGCGGCAGGTCAGTCAAGCTATTTCGTATGGCTTAACCGCGGCAAGCACTCCCTTACGCTTGACCTTAGATCGCCCCAGGGTCGCGAAGAATTGCTCCATTTGCTGGAACAAAGCGACGTTTTGGTGCAAAATCTCAGGCGCGGTGCGCTGGCCCGATTGGGATTTACATTCCAGCGCCTCGCCGAAGAATTCCCGAAATTAATAACCTGCTCAATCTCGGGTTATGGAGAGGACGGACCTTTGGCCGAGCGCAAAGCCTATGATCTCCTTGTACAGGCGGAATCCGGCCTCTGTTCGATCAACGGAGGTCCACGCGAGCCAGCTCGCGTCGGTATTTCGCTGGTGGACATCGCTACCGGTGCCACAGCACAATCTGCTATTCTTGAGGCTCTAATCCGACGTGGTGTGACTGGCCAAGGTGCCAACATTTCGGTTTCAATGTTTGACGTCATAGCTGACTGGCTGACCGTGCCTCTACTAAATCACGAGGGCGGAAAGAGCCCCAAGCGCTTGGGGCTAGCCCATCCCTCAATCGCACCCTACGGCGTGTTCACGACCAGGGACCGCGTGCAGATCCTAATCTCGGTCCAAAGCGACCGCGAATGGAAAAAGCTCTGCACCGTGGTGCTCAAACAGCCAGACTTTGGTGTTGATCCTCGTTTTGCCACTAATGTAGCGCGGGTTGCCAACCGAGAGGATACCGATGCTTTGGTCAGCGCGAGCCTAGCCAAAATGACTAGCGACGAAGCAATCACCGCACTGCTGCGCGCAGATGTTGCGCTGGCCCGGGTCAACGATATGGAAGGTCTGTCAAAACATCCTGCTTTACGCCGGATTAGCGTCAATACACCAAACGGACCGGTTTCCTACCCAGCCCCTGCTCCTATCTGGGAGGACGAAACTCGCAGCTACGGGCCCGCACCTGACCTAGCACCGCTCAAACAGGCGAAATAATGGAAATTGACCTCGAAAAGCTAAAAGACTGGAACGGCCGCGAAGAAAGCGTCTCAGAGCTTCTTACTCCGGTTCTGACCGCCCGTTTCAACGCAACCTTCGACAGGGAAGGTTCCTGCGAGTTGGGTGCTCATGCGCCTCTTCTGCTGCATCACTGCCTCTGTCATCATGCTGTACCGACCGCCGACCTTGGTTCCGATGGGCACGCGAAACGTGGTGGTTTTCTGCCGCCAGTGCCCTTTCCTCGTCGAATGTGGGCCGGTGGTTCGATCCGTTTCCATTCACCGCTTCATGTCGGTGAGATCATGACTCGCCATTCGACAATCTGCGACGTGGCAATCAAACAAGGCAGCAGCGGAGCGCTCTGCTTTGTCACCGTCATACATAACTATTGGGCTAATAGTCGCGCCATACTGACTGAACAGCAAGATATTGTCTATCGCGATACCCCGACTCATGGAAGCGCAAGCAAATCTCTGACGCCCGCTCCACAGGGCACCGAGCAGCGTGAAATCATTATCTCACCTGAACTGCTCTTTCGCTATTCCGCACTCACCTTCAACAGTCACCGTATCCATTACGACCTTCCTTACGCCACACTTGAGGAAGGCTACCCTAACCTGATAACGCATGGGCCACTTCAAGCGGCCCTGCTGGCACAATACGCTGTTGATTTGCGCGGTGGAACTCCCGCACAGCTTCGTTTCCGCGGCAAAACACCGGCCTTTGTCAATTCGCCGCTCGTGCTGCACGCGAGCGAAAAAGACGAAGAATTAAAGCTTTGGAGCGCCCCACCTGGTGGTCCTATCGCAATGGAGGCGAGTGCGACATGGTAAGCCTCGATATGATCCGTACTCCGCTTTTTGTGCCCGCTGACCGGCCTGATCGTTTTGAAAAGGCCGCAGCATCCGGTGCGGACGCGGTGATCCTCGACCTGGAAGATGCCGTTGCCCACGATAACAAAGATACTGCCCGTTCAGCACTATCCACGAGTTTCACTGAGCTTCCGGTGCTTGTGCGCATCAATCCCGTCGGAACTCCCTGGATTGAGAACGATCTAGCTGCACTCAGGGGGCTTGCTTGCGCAGGCGTGATCCTACCCAAGGCCGAGGGACCGACCAGCATCGCTGTCGTGAGTGAGGCACTTGGCGGGGATCTGCCCGTGATGGCCCTGATCGAGAGCGCCAACGGCCTAGCACAGACCCGCACCATCGCCGCTGACCCAAGCGTCTGCCGCCTGATCTTCGGCTCAATCGACTATTGCGCCGATCTGGGCTGCGCTCACGAGCGCGATGCTCTCCTGCACGCGCGCTCAGAACTGGTGCTAGCCTCGCGCCTCGCGGGCATTGCTGCACCCATCGATGGCGTAACCACTCAGCTCGATGACCTTTCAAAAACTCGGAGTGATGCCGCATATGCCCGCACACTAGGAATGTCTGGAAAGCTTTGCATCCATCCACGGCAGATCGCTGAAGTCCGACAAGCCTTTACTCCAACGGACTCTGAGATCAATTGGGCCCGGCGCGTTCTCAGCTCCGGAGATGGCGCTGTCTTGGTGGATGGAGCGATGGTCGACGCGCCAGTCCGCATCAGAGCACAGAGAATTCTGGCTCAGGCGAAACCTATCTGAGCCGCCCACGTCTCTAACTGCTTGGCCCGTGCAGGGACGCGTGTCGATTTGAACTGCGGCCAATTGCAAGCGGTCGCGTAGCTCGGCACAAGTCGACTAAATAAGACGAAGGTACATAACTATGGAAGGAGTCTCACAGTATCACCTATGCGATCCACTAACGTCGTTCTTCTGCCACCGAGGAGCCCAATTGCATTGGAGGGGCACTTTATGACACCGCAAACATTCTCGCCATTACACACTAATGACATGCACTGAACTTGTACTACCGTTGGCTCGAACTCATGCTCGACGACGCTAGCACCACCGTTTGATCGGATATGAAAGTCTCAGCTATTAAACCAGCTGCTTGATCGGCTCAGCACCCAGAAATTCTAATGCAGCGCCCATAACGCGATTGAAATACGTGTCTTCAAATTCTAGGAACGCGGAATTCTGCATAACAAAAAACCCGCTATCGATGTGATAACGGGTTGTATATTTGGTTGCGGGGGCAAGATTTGAACTTGCGACCTTCAGGTTATGAGCCTGACGAGCTACCGGGCTGCTCCACCCCGCGGTAATAGGATATTGTTGTGTTTATTTTGGAGAGTTTATGTGTATGTTCATCATGCCCGGCAGCGCCCTACTCTCCCGCGTCTTGAGACGAAGTACCATTGGCGCAGGGGCGTTTCACTTCCGAGTTCGGGATGGGATCGGGTGGGGGCGCCCCGCCATAGCCACCGGGCAGGATTAACATACACTTAGCGTATCGTATGTTTACGACTTGCTAATGTTTGAACTGGTCATTAAGGACACATTTTTGAGTGTGTCTTTTTCCAAGTTGATGCTTTGCGTTGTTTAGTTTTCGGCAACTTTATGAGTTACCATTTATGATTATAGCTTAATGGGAGTGATCAAGATCAATCGAGC
>NZ_FOFM01000019.1 GCF_900110875.1 Pseudovibrio axinellae
GGGTGGAAAACGATGGCGTTTGTAACTGATCGGAGCACAAGTCATGTTGCCCAACTACCAATCGGAGCTGGAGCCAAAGTTAACTTGATAACACCCTGGATTCACCACAGGGAGAACCGGATTGTTAGGGGTGCCCTCGTAACGTGGTCCAACCACCATCGGCACCACCAGCTCATAAGCGCCATCAACCTTCGGTACGGACTGCGTGTATTGCAAATGTACAGTGACCTGACTATCCGGCATCAGATTGGCGATATTTTGCGTGAACATGTTAGGCCGATGTTGAGTGAGCAGCGACGCAGCTTGGCCTTCAGCTTTCGCCTGCTGAAATGTCGCTTCTGCCTCCTTCTTTTCCATGATTTGCGCCTGAATACGCATGCCATTCAGTTCCATTTCCATCGCATGAATGGCAGCCTTCTGGTTCATTGGAAACAGATAGGTTGCATGAAGTGGCATACTGTTTGGATTGAGAAACGTCTGCGAAAGTGTGACGTGAGCAATGTCACCGACAATATCTACGTCGTAGTGAGCAGAAAGCAACGGTAACTCAATCTTCCGTCCATTGAGATTTGCAACAACAGTTCCTGCCTTTTGCGCAAGCGCATCAGGACGAGCAGCCTCACTGGATGAAGCAAAGCCAAATACGAAAACAAGAAAGACAGGAATAAAACGAGCAGGTTTAAACATAAGATCATCCTCAAATTTCATGGTCTTGGGAAATCGAGGGCAGCGACAACCGCTGCCTCAAACTGTTTTTCGGTGGAAGCAGCGGTCTGCCATGGAGAAATACGTTGGATGCTGGTCCATGAAACGGAGGGGGCTTGCAGCCAGATCCAGATTGCTTCAGCAACGTTATGGGTCACATCGCCGTTGCTTGAGACGAACGAGACGGAGACTTGCCATTGCTGACCATCTTTGCTCGTTGCTCGATAAAGAGCCGTTGGCATGGGGTCAAAACGTGACCCGAGAAATTCAATCTTGTACCCTAGTCCACGCAGGCAATCATCAGGCGCATGCAGATGGCGCAACGGAGAACTGGTATGCACGAGTGTCAGCGCATGTGCGCCATAGCGTTTTTTGACAGCGTATCCTCCGTAAGCAGAAAGATAACGCTTTTCGACAGGCAGTAACGGCTCATCCTGTCCAAGCACTCCATCTAGGAAGATGGGCAAAGAAGGTGCCTCAGTGGCTTTCGCCACATCAATGGCCTGTCTGGGTAGACTGACAACCAGCACTGCGACTGCAACAAAGACAAGCGCGAGATACCTGTGAGACACCGCTGGAATGGTCAGAGGTTTAGCAGCATCGCCAGACACAACACGATGAGAGGCTTTAGGCCGATAAAAGATAAGTATAGGCAATAGTGTAAGCGCTAGGGTGAGGTAGCCAACAATACTATGCAAAGGCTCCAGCATCACATCATGGCCGAAGACCACCTGCGGATAGGCAATACCCATAGCCAGCGCACTAATGCGAATGGAGTTCCCCAGAACACTGAAAGCAAGCGTCAAAAAGCTCCAAAGCACCGCAGTGCGCAACCGTGGGCGATAAACTCCATTGAGCACCACAATAAATGCCATGCTCAACATTAGGCTTGAGGTGCCAGAACATGGCAAATCGACCAGGACATCTTTGCCTTCGAGCGTGAGCCGTACACCATTGCAGGAAAGGTTGCCACTAATCCCGTTGAGCAGAAGGCAGGAGATATCTGCTGAGAGCTCTTGTAAAGGATAGCCCAGTAAGCGCTGCACAATGCGTTCAATTGGCAGTGAAAATAGAAACAGTACTGAGAGCCATAGCGGAGATAACGCTCGCTGGCGCTCTCCTACTCTAAGTAGAGTAGCAATAGCAAAAACATCAATAGCAAGTGCTAGCCCTCCGACAACATTGATGGCAAAGACCTGACTGATCAGCCGGATAAACGCGGATGCAACCAACAAAAGTACAACAGTCTGGCGATGATTGCCTGTGTCTCGTTCAATTGGGCTACTCAAAGACCACAGGAGCAAACCACCTATCACAAAAAGATAGATGGCCCCCGATGAAGAATAGGATGGATCGAACCAGGTTCTGATCAGCCACAGCGCTGGCTCAAAGGCTAGAATGGCTGAGGCGAGACCAAACCCCAGAGCTGTAAACTGATGATTTGCAATAAAGTGTTTCATGCAAACCGTTGTGCCAACCCGGTTTGCAGAACCTACTCACCATTAGTGCAGATTTTCAGCATTCTGCACTAATGCCTTAAAGAAAACGCGCTATCTGTGCTGACATGCAAACATAATCGGTTGGGCCTGCAATCATAAGTCCCGACTTACATTAGTTGCGAACAGGTCAACAAAACATGGGATTTGCACCAAAGCACTTTTTGCCGGAACCGCAGGGGCACGAATCGTTGCTACTGTTTGCTAGGAGTTTAGTCCCGAGGAGAGATGGAATCAGTTTAGAGTGCGTTTCATCAACTCGGGAGGGATTATGGGACAGCTATTACACGGCAGCGCCACGACCACTCACGCTGTCAGAGCGGCAATACAGCGATCGCAAGCTACGATCACGGAACTATCCAAGCAGTACGACCTCAACCCGAAAACGGTCATGAAGTGGCGCAGCCGCGCCAGTGTAGAAGACTTGCCCATGGGGCCCAGGACACCACGCTCAACGGTTCTGTCGGTGGAGGAAGAGGCTCTGTGCGTTGCCTTTCGCAAGCATACATTGCTGCCGCTTGACGACTGTCTTTATGCGCTTCAAGAGACAATCCCTCATTTGAGGCGCTCGTCACTTCACCGGCTGTTCCAGCGCCACGGGATCTCCCGCCTGCCGACAGCTGGTGGTGATCAGCCGAAGAAGCGCTTCAAGTCTTATCCCATTGGCTATTTTCATATCGATATCGCTGAGGTGCGCACTGCACAAGGCAAACTGCATATGTTCGTTGCCATTGACCGGACAACGAAATTTGTCTTCGTGGAATTACATGAGCGGGCGACGAGACGGATTGCCAAGGAGTTTTTGCAGCGCCTGATTGAGGCTGTTCCTTACATAATCCACACAGTGTTGAGCGATAACGGCGTTCATTTCACCGATCCCAAAGGGGAAGGATGGAGCGTTGCGCAGATTAACGACATGCTGGCGCGAGAGGAACGGTTTTTATGCGTGGGCTTTGATCTGGTTTGCGCCGAAAATGACATTGACCACCGCCTGACAAAGCCGACCCCCCCCTGGACCAACGGGCAGGTGGAGCGCATGAACAGGACGATCAAGGAAGCCACTGTGCGCCGCTATTACTATGAGACCCACGACCAGCTTAGAACCCATCTGGCTGCCTTTGTCAGCGCTTACAACTTTGCCAAACGCCTCAAGACACTCAAAGGGCTAACCCCAGCCCAATTCATCGCTCAGCAATGGATAAAGGAACCCGAAAGGTTTAAAAAGCATCCAGACCATCTCTTCACGGGACCTAACAACTAGGTACATCAAAGTTCACTTAGAACCCTACGTTGTGTTTCGCGTTACAAGGAGCATTCCATGTACTAACGCTGTTGCAGCTATCAACGCGTCCCGCTCACATTACTCACTAATCGGAGAGTAGCTCCTGGCTGGTGCAGCATGGCGCTGTGTTACCAAAGCTGTCGTTGGCCTAGTCACGGATCAGCCCCATCCAGAGCCAGACGTCAATCTAGGATTGACCTTAACCAGCTTGTAATCAGAGCCAGGAGCTGACATTCAGGCGGTTCCATCAAGAGTTGTATGATTTTGTGGGGAGGATTTTGCAGCCATCCCTAAACGCGCTCAGTGATTACTAAGCCTGCCAGCCGCCGGCACGGAGAGTGGATAGCAATCGTATGGGGCAGTCGGCTCCAATGGCCGGAGCCAGAAAATTCGGAGTTCGATTTGCCACACAAGCTCTCATTGATTTTCGAACCTGCGCCGATATTCGGCAGGAGTTATGCTTGTGTTTTTCTTGAATAGCCTTCTGAAGAAGCTCACGTTTTCGTAGCCTGCCTTGATTGAAATTTCCTCAAAGGAAGAGTGGTGTTGACCAGATCGATTTTGGCGGCTTCGATCCTAAAAAGTTGCAAATACCGTTAAATGCCTCACCGGTGGCTGCTTTGAAGCGCCGATTGAATTGACGCACGCTCATACCCGTCCCAGAGGCGATAGCCTCCACGTCCACGACGCTCTGATAGCTCCGCTCAATGTGGTCCTGCGCATCCAGTATCAGCTTATCGCTGTGGTTCTTTTCCGGGGTGAATACGGCAAATGGCGATTGAGTGATGCAATCCAAATTAACCAATGTGCATCTTGCGCTTTGCAGGGCAATCTCGCGACCAAAATACTTTTCGATGAGATAGAGCGACAAATTGAACTCCGCCGAAATGCCGCCGCCGCAAAATAGGTGCCCCTCATCAGTGACTAGTAAGTCGGTGCACAGGTCGACCTTTGGAAACTGCTTCTTAAATTGTTTGGACATGCTCCAATGTGTGGTGGCGGTTTTACCGTCCAACAATCCCGTGGAAGCCAAGGTAAACGCTCCGGCACACACGCTGGCGAGATCTGCACCACGTCCGTGGATATCTTTCAGCCAATCAATGCGCTGCCCGTGATCCTTTGTTGCCGGATAAAAGAAAAACCCCTGTGACGGGACGATGACCAGATCGACGTCGTCAACGTCATCCATGGCACGGCTCGGGATGACCGGAAAATGATTGATCGCCGTGACCGGTTTTCCATCCGCAGTTACACCCTCGACCTCGAACAAGGGGCTCGGTCGATTTCCCATCGCCACATTCTACAACACGCCAGCTTGCAAAAAAATGTCCATCGGTGACGCGATCGACGACGGCACACTGTTTTCTGCCGCAAGAATTACAACTTTTTTTTTTGTCAGCCTTGTCTCAATCAGACCTTTTTTGTCAAAAATAGCGCTTACGAAGATATTTTCCACCTTCTAAGTTCAATTGCAAGGCCACGCGATCATCAACGGTCTGGCGGCAAGCGAACGAGGAAACAGATGAAAATTACGCGCCTCTATATGGGCAACAGCCTGCGCAACTATTGCCATTTGATTGCCTGCGAAGAGACGGGCGAGACGATTGTGCTCGACCCGTTGGATGCAGACAAATGTCTGTCTGAGGCGCAGCGGCAAAACCTAACAATCACCAAAATCGTGAATACCCATGAGCATTACGATCACATTCAGGGAAATCCGGAGATAGTCGCGGCAACCGGCGCCAAAATCCATGCCCACATGACCGCCATGGCGACCATTCCCAACGCCTCTGTTCCACTGCTCGCCGGGCAAGCGGTCGAAGCTGGTACAACGGTCAAACTCCATGTTCTACACACACCAGGCCACACAAGAGCGCATGTTTGCCTTCTGTCGGAAATCGGCGCGCCCTCCCTATTCAGCGGCGACACTTTATTCAACGCCGGGTCTGGCAACTGCAAGTTCGGCGGAGACCCGCATGATATGTACCGCACCTTTGTAGATCAGCTGGCCCTTCTGCCTGACGAGACCTGCGTCTACCCCGGCCATGACTACATCATTAACAATCTGAGTTTTGCACTTTCCGTAGAACCCGACAACGACCTCGCCAAACGAATGCTGGGCGACCTTGAGACCCAAAGCCCTCACAAACGACAGATGACCACGATGGCTATGGAAAAGCAAATCAATCCGTTTTTCCGCAGCGAGAGCCCGTCAATTAAAACAACTCTAAAGGCGCAATTCCCGGACATGAATGATGACCCGGAAACGGTCTTTGTCACCCTGCGCCGCCTGCGCGACGATTGGTGAATATCCGCCGCGCAACATTCAGGTAACGCGTGCCAGTAACCCCATTTTCAAGAACCAACCACACCCCAACTCAAAAAGGAACTCAACATGAAAGTCCACGGCCTGATTATGTCACCCAATGTCCGCAAGGTGATCGTTGCGCTGAATGCCAAAGGCATCGCGTTTGAAAACATCCAGGTGTTTCCCGGAACCCACACACCCGAATTCCTAAAAATCAGCCCGCGTGGCATGATCCCCGCATTTGAAGACGGCGATTTTGCGTTCTCCGATTCCGCAGTCATCATGGAATATCTGGAAGAGAAGTTCCCTGAGACCTCGTTGATGCCGTCCGGACCCAAGAACCGTGCCTTAAGTCGCTGGTTCACCGAATATGGCGGGTCGGTTGTGTTCCCGCCCTGCGGGACAATCTTCACTCAACTGATGGCGAACCCCTACTACTTCAAACGTCCGACCGATCAGGCGGCAGTGGATGACGCCATCACCGAAAAACTTCCGCCGATCCTGGACTACTTGGAAAGCCACGTACCAGACACGGGCTTCCTGTTCGGGGAATTGGGAGTGGCCGATATCAGCCTCCTGTCTCCATTTATCAACGCAGAATATGGTGGATATGAAATCGACGCAGCGAAGTGGCCCCAAATGGCCGCGTATTATCAGCGTGGCAAAGCCCACCCGGCTTTTATGTCCACTTTGATTGAAGAGGATAAACTAAGACAAGCGATAATGGCGCAAGCTTCGTAGGGCGGACCCAAAGCGTGACAGCGTAGAAGATACAGAAAAGGCATTGGTTTCCGATCAATGCCTTTTCTGTATCTGAGCGTTCTCGAACTTGGGCCTTTGCCATTAGAAACTGAACGCAGGCCTGAAAACAAGTGATGTGAACGGCGGTTTTGGGCCGGCCTCGCCGTTCATAGCACCCGGCGGCATCCAGTTTGTTCCACTCCCTATCTGGGCAGAATCGTCACTAGTTGATAGCGTAACAAATGGCCGCTCGGGGCCATTCAAGTGATCACAGAGCGTTCTTGCTAGCGACTGTCAAAGCCTTCGGGTCGAGCTGGCTCAACCTCTGATGGAAGCACTCGGGTGTCCGGTAGTGACCCTCGACGCCAGCCGTAGCCTCTCATTGACCTGAGTCCTCGCGGTGCAGCGAATGGCGGGTAATGGCTCACCACGTCAGCAATGGCTTGATGTTGACCTGAGTTTCTGCACTGCAGCGAAAGGCAGCTCTGTCCGCGTACTGCCTTTGGTGCAGAGTGCAGCAAATATCCGCTTGCCGCCCTTTTTGACATGCTGAATGAGATTGATCAAAAGTTGAAAACTTGCTCTTTTGGGGAGTACCTCGATCCAAGTCGAACCTTAGGTAAGGATCACAGAACACCCTTTCAGGACCATAGTTTATCAGCGGAGCATAACCAAAGAAAATTGAAAAAACTACATAAAATCAATCAGTTATCCCTTAAGTTAGCGCCTATGGGGATTACCCCTCCATGGTGATTGATAACCGCCAGCTCAGAACGTTGCGCGAGTACCAGTCAATGATAGCAACCAGGTAGGTGAAAGCCTTCGTCATAGGAATATAGGAAATGTCGATGGCCCAGACCTGATTGGGTCTTAAAACCTCCACATCACTCAGCAGATACGGGTAGATTGTGGGGGCTGTTATTCTGCACAGAGGTACAGGCGGGTGAAGTTGGACTAGCCCATTGAAACTTCTAAACTATATTGTTTTGGATAGGAAAAATCATTTTGCACAGTGCTGCCCAAAATCTATTCAAAATGGTCGCTTAGGTGTGCTTATAACGGTCAAAAATGAACAAAAGAAAGTGGTGTTTTTAAAAGCCCACTCAACTGAAGCGGCGGCCGCGCCACACCACTTTGTCGATGATATGAAAATCTTCAAGATCTGCGCGTTTAAGCAGCTAATCTTTATGTATTGGATTTTGGCTGCTTAACTCAATATCGCCCTGAAGGGTTGTGCAAAGGTATATTTTGCAGGGGCCAAGCCACCGTAGACAAAGGCATAGACGCCATCTGATAGCGTATTGCGCTTTTTGTCGACCATAACCAGCCCCCCGTCAGCGATGACCGGATCCATACTGTCTCCATCCGCTGTTAAGATGATCAAGCCATCTGTAGAAGACCTTCCCAGTTTTCCGCCCAAGAAGTCTTTTGTGAACGGTATATCTTCTACTTTCTCAATGCTATCGCCACTCAACGCACCGCAGCCAGCTGCTAACTGAATATCAACACGTGGAATCGAGATGACACTCGCTCCTTCAGCAGCATTGCTACAATTGGCCGAACTCTCGCCCAAAACCAACTCATTCAAATCAAGACCGGCGGTCTTTGAAGTTGATATGAGCATTTGAGGGCCCGGTTCACCTCCTTTTAGGACGCGGAGAAACCCCGACGGGGAAAATCCAGAGGCTTTCGCAAATCCTACCATCCTTCGTTTTAAGAAAGCGCTTGATAGGAAATCGAGGTTCAATATGCGTCCTAAATCATGAAATAGGCCGACTACTTCATGGTTTAGGAGGTAATCGCCGCAACATTTCAAAATCGACGAACCATCTTCCCCAATATGAGCTTTAAAACAAGAAAGGCAGCTTCATTGTTGAAGCTGCCTTTCTTGTTTTAAATTTACCCGTTGTTAGCTGACTTTGGCGACAGCTGTCAGGAAGTTATCGACCTTCGTGCCCAATGCACGGGTGTTTTCAGTAACTTCGCTTGAGGCGGAAAGAACACGTGAGGATGCAGTATTTGTTTCGTTCACAGCCTCGGAAACGAGCGACATATTTTCATTCACACTCGAAGTTCCGATGGCGGCCTCTTGCACGTTACGGCTGATTTCAGTCGTTGCAGCGCCCTGCTGTTCAACAGCTGTTGCAATGGCAGATGTAAACGCCGATACCTCGTCCATTGTATGAGAGATGCCCTCAATGGAGGTAACAGCATCAGACGTAGAGCTCTGAATTGCAGAGATCTGGGAACTGATTTCCTCAGTCGCCTTAGATGTCTGGTTTGCCAGCTCTTTCACTTCGGCTGCAACCACTGCAAAGCCTTTGCCTGCTTCGCCAGCACGCGCAGCTTCAATGGTCGCATTCAGCGCCAGCAAATTCGTCTGTTCTGCAATGGCTTGGATAAGCCCAACGACTTCACCGATTTTCATGGTTGCGTCGGCCAACTCATTAATACGATCGTTAGAAAGATGCGCACTCTCAGTGGCTTTTGCAACGACAGAAGTGGTTGCGCTTACTTGACGAGCGATCTCTTCAATCGAGCTGCTCAGCTCTTCAGCTGCCGCAGACACCATCTGCACATTATTAGCCGCATCATTAGAGGAAGTTGCAGCCAATTCTGTTTGGTCAGACGTGCCCCTTGCAAGATTTACCATCACGCTTGCTGTCTCACCCATTTCGCCCATGCTATTGTTCACGGATGAAAGCAAGTTGGTCGCTGTGGTCCTAAACTCGGTAATTAACTGTTCAATTTCGCGTTGCTGTTGCGCGTCTTTTTCTGCAACTTCAGCCTGCTCTTTGCGCAAACGTGCGCGCTCTATTGCATTGTCACGGAAGACCTGAACAGTACGGCTCATATCACCGATCTCATCACGCCGCTGTACGCCAGTGATTTCGACATCCGTATCACCCTGCGCCAGACGCTCCATGATACTGGTCAAGCGTTTGGTTGGACGTGCGATTTCCAAAGATAAACCGAAGGCGATCAAAGCACCCAGAGCAAGGCCAATCGCGCCTGTTGTCGCAATAAGGTTCTTTGCAATTTCACCAGCGTTGCTCGCATTTTCAGCTTCTACGGCAGCAATTTCAATGATCTGCCCTTGGACGGTTTCAGACTCTTCGGTCAGGTTAGAAATAAGGCTAGCGAGCTCTTTCTTACCATTTGCCATGGAACCAAAACCGGAACGGATAGCAGAAATTTGCACCATCGCATCCTTTGAGGCTCTGATGCCGCCTTCAATTTCTTTCATGTTAGCCGTAAATTCGCGGCCCGCAGCTCCAAGGCGATCGATCTCTGCTGTCACTTCCTCTGACTTGACCCCAGAACCTGCACGCAGGAAGGAAAGTGAGGAAGAACTAACGGCATAGGTTTGGCGGGTCACGCTTGCTAGGGCTGCAAGGGCTGCATCGACCTGTTGTTTGCGTTCATCAGCTTCGCTCTGCTTCGCATTGGCGTCATTGATAGAACGGTATGTGTAGCCAATAACCAACTGAGCGGTATCTGCCAAAACGTCGATCCCGGCGCTTATGTCCTGGCGCAGAGAGTACATCTCTGAAAAATCTTCTGAAACACCCAGTGCCTTCAGCTTCTCAACAAGCATATCGGATACATCAGCAAGGCTTTTCATCACCTCAGGCCCGAGATAGGCCAACTCGATGGCTTGCAGTTTTTTAATGTCTCGGCGTGCTTTGGCTGCATTAAGGAGCGTGTTTCGTAATGCGCCCTCTTCAGAAGTTGTAGTCGCCTTCACAAAGTAGTATCGCATATTCAGCGCTTGGCTTTGAATTCCCGCCACAAGACGCCCAGCCTTATCAGCATCCTTCAACTGCGCTCTGGCCAGATTATCTTGCTCGTTTGTTTCGCTTGCAAGCTTCGAGATATCTGCCTGAACCTTTTTGCCAATTGCCTGTAGATTGGCAACAGCCGACATCATTTTAGCGATCTGAGATTCCTGAATGTCGCTCGCCATTCGAACGCGCCCAAAAAGTCCCTTAAGCGAACGTACGCTCTCATCAGTCTTTTCGAAGGCGGCGCCATCTTTCCCTTGTGCAACAACCTGCTCGTGAAGCGCCTGAAGGTCTGCATCCAGCAGGTCCAGTTCATCTGTTACAGCCGTTGCATCATACTTACTCAAACTGCGCAGGTACGTCTCGCGCGCTGATGTCGTGTCATGCAAGCCTTGCATCAAACGCATCGTCGCGTTCGTCATCTCAGTCTGCTTCGTAAGCTGGGAGATTGAAAAGAAACCAATTCCGCCAGCAGCAGCGAAAAGCAAAAGAACTATAATGAAGCCGCCACCGATCTTCATCGACAAACGTAAATTAGTAAAAAGCTGGAGGACCCGCTTCATGACCTTATTTCTCCCGAACAAAAGTCGTTGCCCATGACTTACAGGTATCCTATGCGTGTAAATCTCAACCAGTAGTTAATTGGTAGGTAAATAAGGCAGTAAAAGAAGATTTTCTGAAATTTTTAGCCTCTTATGCATTTCACATAATTTTACCCTAAATAGCTTTATTCATTATATTTTTAATAATTAAAGTGTAGCGGGCCCCTCAACCAGGCTAACAAGTGCATTCCGCAAATGGTCAGAGAGCTTTTTAGGTCTCCGATTTTCACGGTTAACATACACGTGAGTGAAAAAACCTTGGGCAGCAGAGGTTTGCTCACCTTCTACAAATAATGCGAGCTCGTAGCGGACCGAACTGTTGCCTAGGTGGCCCACTCGAAGCCCGATTTCCAGCTTTTGCGGGTAGGCAATCTCGGAGAAGTATTGGCACCCTGATTCAACGACCAGCCCAATCTCGTCTCCTTCGTGAATGTTCAGCGCATCGTTTTTAATCAAGTACGCATTCACAGTGCTGTCGAAGTAGCTATAGTAGACTGCATTATTCACGTGGCCGTAAATGTCATTGTCTTCCCAGCGCGTTTGAACGTCGCTGAAGAACTTGTAATCATTGCGCGTATGCGGGCTTGGTTTGCTGGGCTTGCTGGGCTTGGCCATGGTCTCTCTTTTTTCTCGCTGCATTGTTCAAAGCGCCTGATGGTAAATCTGCAAGGCGTTGTCTTCACTCACTTCACGCGGATTGTTCACCAACAAGCGGCTTTGCTTCATCGCTTCGCTTGCAAGCTTAACCACATGTTCCTCTGCAATTCCCACTTCGCGCAGTTTGGTTTCCAGACCAAGCACTTTTGAAAGCTCTGCTAGACGGTCGATAAATACCCCTGCCCGTTTTTCAGCAGGAACCTCAGAAAGCTCCGGGAAGACCAATGGCGCGAGTTCTGCATAGGCCTGTTCACAGACTGGCAGGTTAAAGCGCATCACATGTGGCAGTACCAACGCATTGGAAACACCATGAGGAACATGAAAAATGCCGCCAATTGGATAAGCAAGAGCGTGCACCGCTGCCACTGGTGAATTTGCAAAGGCTTGCCCCGCTAGCATAGAGCCAAGCAGCATGTTTGAGCGCGCATCTTTATCTTGAGGCTGATTTACCGCTTGTTCGATGTTTGCCCCGAGTAAGCGCAGGGCTTCTTTTGCAAGCACCTTAGAGAGCGGGTTATTATTTGCAGAGGTTGACGTGTAAGCCTCAATTGCATGCACCATGGCGTCAATGCCCGTCGCCGCTGTCACATGAGCGGGCAGCCCAAGCGTAAGCTCTGCATCTAAAACAGCCACATCTGGCAGTAATTCTGGTGCCACCACACCTTTCTTCTCTGCTTCACCTGTTGTGATGATAGAGATGGGTGTGACTTCAGATCCCGTACCCGCTGTTGTTGGGATAAGAATAAGGGGAAGTCTTTTCCCCTTAACCATACCTACACCATAAATGTCGGCGAGTTGCTCGCTTCCGCCAACGAGCAAGGCAACAAGCTTGGCCACATCGAGCGAAGACCCACCTCCAAGGCCAATAACACCCTCTGCCCCTTGTTTCTTAGCAGTTTGCGCCGCCTTTATTACGATTGCTTCTGGAGGGTCGGCCACAACCTCATCAAAAACCGCGACATCAATGCCCGCAGCTTCCAACCGTGCAATCACAGGTGCAATCAGACCTGCTCCCACCAGCCCTTTATCTGTGATAAGCAAAACGCGTCTGCCAACCGTTTTCAGTGTTAGTTCATCCAGTTTTTTAACTGCACCTGGCTCACAAATAACACTGGCTGATGTATTAAAAACAAAGCCTGACATCTCATCCCCCCATATTGCTTTCCCCAAATTGCAGGTTTTTGGCAATGCAACGAGAATGCCTCAAGCATTGCGCAAGGTCGAGCGCAATTAAAGTCTTAGTTTTAATGCCAATACATCACACCAGCTCTTGAGAAACCGTCTGTTCAACTTCTGGCTTTCTGGCAATGCTTGCACTTACAAATAGTCCAGCCACACCACCTGTTACCATCAGCATGCCGCCGGCAAAGAACGGCATAGATACAAACCACAGCTCTGCCAAAAATGCTCCAATAGGAATTGCAAGCAGGGTCAGACCCGATTGCATCATATCGCCCACTGACGAAACCCGCCCTATCAGCCGCTCTGGAGTTTGCCTCACTAGAATTGCGCCATAGGGAACCGCGATGATGCTGGAGAACATACCGCCAAAGAACCAAATTCCCATCTGCTCAATAAGCCCAAAACGTACTGGGCTGAATGGAAGCCAACCGGCAACAGCTGTCGCCAGACCTCCAAGGCACAAACCAATAGACATCAGCATTTGTAGATTGACGCGATCTCCGATTTTTGCAGTCAGATAAGTCCCAACAAGGCCACCAACTCCAATAGCACCGATAATTGGCCCAGCATCCCACTCTCGCAACCCGGTCTCTTTAAAGAGGAGAAGTAACTCTGCCTCATAAAGAAAGACGCTGAAGATAAAGAGGCAAATCATTTCCATGCCAAGCAGAAGACGCGGTGTTTTCCAGATGAAGACAAGAGCAGCTTTTGACTCTTTAAGAATACTCACCTGTTCTTGCTCTTCTTTTGTTTGTTCCCCAGCACTTGCGCGCCCTAGTGGACTTAGCAGGAAAATACAGATCAAAGCGGCGAGCGAAAAAAGCGTGCTGCTCAGCAAAAATACATGGTGAGCGCTATAGATCGCAAGCAACGCTCCCCCTACCAAGGGCGCAAACAGTTTGGTGGACTGGATAACAAAATGGTCTACGCTAACCGCCTGCGTCAGCATATTTGAAGGCACCAGCTTTTTAATCGCCAGCTGTTGGGCAGGCATGAACGTCGCTGACACAGTTGCCTTTAGAAAGACCAGTGCAAGAAGTGTCCAAAGACCCTGCGCAAAAAAGAACATGCTGAGCATAACGGCGGCGCGGATAAACAGGCCCAGGATCAACACAGGACCAGCCCCGAATCGGTCAACAAGCACGCCCGCAGGCAGCCCAAACACTACGCGCGGCAGCATCACGGCCATAAGCACGGCTGAGACTTCGCTCGCCCCCATTCCCCAGCTGTAACTTACCAGTGCCATAATCGCAATAAAGTCGATCCAATCCGCGAATGCGGCTGGAACAATAACGCCGACAAAACGCCGAAATGCACTCAGCTTAAATAGGGCAAGAATCGAGGTATTTACTGCATCACCTTGCATTTTAGTACCTACTTAATTTCGTAGAGATGTAAAAACTAGTAAAATAGGCGCTCAAAGCACAGCGCCGGAAAGAAAAATAATTCCGATAACTTAAACGACTACAGCCCAAATACAAGGCAGCTATAGATGAAGATTTTTCCGTTATAATATTTGTTCAGGCCCTGATGCGTTTAGCTCACGATAAGCTCAATGCGAGAGGTAAACAAACCGCTTCAGATCAGGTGTACTGCAAGAAATTACACTGCGATCTTGGGAAGGTCAGAGGTATAACGAACTCTTAAATCTTGTTGCCGTCGCCAGCGTTCTCACCGCTCAACATGTCCAGATGACGATCCAAGCGTCGTACGATCCTCTTCTTACTGAAATATTCTATCTTATGAAGCGGAAGGAGCTGATGGTTGAGGTACTGCTTAACATCAAAGCACTTGATGTATATCTTCCCGTTTTCATCAAGGACGATACCCATATTTTCCGGCCGGTCTGCAAAACAGGAAACATGGTGAGTACGCAGGACCTTAAAATATTCAATGAGTGCCTGAACAAGTTGTTCATCCTGAACACGCCCGTAGCGACCAATATATTGGCGCACACTTTTAATTTCAGGATGCCAGAAGTTCACAATCTTCTCAGTAAGCAACGCAGGGCCGCGATCTGTTTCGACCATGCCGTAGACTTGCGCAAATGACTTGTGCTGCGCCAGCCCAACATCACGAATGTGTTGCCATCCCTGCAATTCATCCTCGTTGCCACGCAAGCGCTGTTTCTTGTAACCAAACCTGGCCCGCACCTTGCGAAAGAGGTCCTTCAGTTTCCCTCTGGTTTTCACCTTCCGGGTGCCCTCTTCGTATCGATCGAATTTCAGCATTTTAGTTGTGTCAGTCGCGCACTCATAAGTATCGCGAAATCCGCCACCACGGATAAACTCACCCACCTGATATACTTGACTTTCCTGCGGCAATGACAATTTAAAACCAGTCTTTTCTGAAAATTTGAGGCCCTTACATATCAAATTAAACTTGTTTGAAAAGTACCAATCTTACCTCATGTGCTTAAGGTTTTGTTTCTAATGAGTAATATTTCCTCGGCCTTGACTTTAACCCGGTTTTTCAGTGTTTCAGCCATACTCTTGCTTGCAAACCCAAATGCTCACAAGCTCCGGGAACCAAAAGGATGCAGATTTGCAGTGCCCGAGAAATCGCTGCTTTTGTTCAAGATGGCGATACAATTGTCGTTAGCGGCTGCGGGTGGGGCCTGGCCACACCAGAAACCCTACTGGAAGCAATTGAGCAGCGGTTCCTTTCCACCGGGCATCCCAAAAATCTATTTATCGTGAACGCCTTGTCGATTGGTGATGGAGGTAAACGCGGGCTGAACCGGTTTGCCCACAAAGGAATGTTGCGTGGCATCATCACCTCCGAGCTTTTCTGGACCCCCTCCCTGCAAAAACTGGTCTACCAAAACAAGATCGAGGCCTATTGCCTGCCCGCTGGCGTCATCCAGCAATTACTTCGCGAGGTAGGTGCTGGCCGGTCAGGGCTCATCACCTCCACAGGTTTAGACACGTTTGTCGACCCCAGGCAAAGCGGCGGAAAATGCAGTACGGCGTGCAAACACGATCTGGTCGAGTTACTCCACCTGCATGGCCGGGAGTATCTGCGGTATCGGCCGTTCAAGGTTGACCTTGCCCTTATCTGCGGCTCAGTCGCTGATTTGAAAGGCAACATTAGTCTGAACGAGGAGGCCGTTACGCTGGATTGCCTTCATCTGGCGATGGCGGCGCACAACAGTGGTGGTCACTGCTTTGCGCAAATACGCGATATCGTCGAAGCGGGTACACTGCCAGCCCGATCTGTTACAGTGCCGGGTGTCTTCATAGATGCGTTGGTGGAAGCACCCGCACAAACCATAGCTTATGATACACCTTACAGCCCAGCCTTGAGCGGTGCGATCAAACCCTCTCACCCTCGAATCCAGAGCCCACTGCATGACCTCGCCCGCTCAATTATTGCGCAACGAGCAGCGCAGGAATTGATTGAAAATGCCGCTGTCCATGTTGGCCCAGGAATTCCTGCGGGAATGCGGTCAACAGACCGTCATCATGAGCTGGTGGGGAAGATATGGCTTTCCTGCGAACAGGGCCACCACAACGGACAACTGCTCGGCGATACGCTTTATGGGGCGGCACGCGGCTCGGAGGCGCTTTTGACCTCATTGGATCAATACGATTTTTACAGCGGAGGTGGACTGGACATTGCCTTTTTAGGCATGAGTGAGGTCGACCATCGTGGCAATGTAAATATCTCCAAGGTGCATGGCAAAGTCATTGGCCCGGGCAGTTTTATCGACATCTCACAAAACACACGTAAGCTGGTCTTCTGCGGGCTATTTACAGGCGCTGATACACAAGTCAAATATAGCAAAAACAAACTGAAAATTGTTAAAAATGGGTCACACACAAAGTTCGTGGAGCGCACAGAGCATATCACCTTCAACGCTGTCAACGCACGCAAAAACGGTCAGGAAGTCCTTTACATCACCGAACGTGCAGTGTTTCAGCTCGGCCCCAACGGCTTGATTTTGATAGAGACAGCCCCAGGTATCAAAGCCAAACGCGATGTACTGGCCCATATGGGGTTCGCCTGCAAGGTCGACATACAACGCAAAATGCCAGAGCATATTTTCAATGCTCTATAGCAGCCTAAATCCAGTTTCTGGCACATAAACAAACAGCTCAGTCTCCCAAGCGGTGTTAATACGGCCTCCCTCTTAAAAGGGTGTGGCAAGGCGAACAGGCGGTGCGTGCGCCTGCTGATCAAAGCTAATATCTGCGGCATCGGCTGCCCGCCCTGCCCGAGCATTTTTGCAAAGTACCAACTCTGCCTCTAAAGACGCCAATACCAGTTGCCTGTCACCGCAGAGCGCCCAGTTGAGACCGGTCCCATTTATCTTGAACAACGCGGCCTTGCTCAAAGTGCGCTTCACCGAACCTCTGAAAAGATGCGTTACCTCTTCTCAGCAGCTCCACTCCGCTCACGTCTGGTGGCGGACGGCCCGCCACTGCCCAATACCGTGAGCACATAAAAAGCATAGAGCCGCTTGTGCTCAGGGATATAAGTTTATTGCAAGAATTGACAAAAACGGGAAAACGGAAGTCCTCAATGTTCTTCAGGCACTGCAAATGGATACAGTATGCCCCTTGCCCGCTCAAAGCTAAGGCAAAGGGCACATACTGTTGTTAATCGTAGGCTGCAGTCACAATGACTTCCACCAGAAGTTCTTGAGAGGCGAGACGGGCTTCGCCGCAAGCTCTGGCTGGTGCCTGCCCTTCTGGTACCCATGCGTCCCAGACTTCGTTCATTTCTGCAAAGTCACGCATATCGGAAAGCCAGACAATTGCCTGTAGTATCTGGTCACGGCTTGAGCCAGCTTCCGTGAGCAATTCGTCCACACGATGGAGACATTCAGCCGTTTGTGCCTTGATACTATCGCCGCGCCTGCCCACCTGCCCGCACAAATACACTGTTCCGTTGTGCTTGACGATCTTACTCATCCGCTGCTTGGTGTGCATACGTTCAATCATGTCTCTATCCCTTGCCTTTTGGGTCTTGGGTCAGAAAATCCTCCCCCACAACGCCCAGTTTCAGCGAGATAACATGACCTAAACCACACGCAAATTCACTGTGACATTTGCGTGTGTCCAAGAGTTTTCACCCTTGGCTGACTAAACGTGCAAAACCTCCGTCTCAGCGCTATGCTCTAAGAACCATTGATAGGTTTGGGAAATGCCCTGGTCCAGTGAAATGGAAGGAGCCCACCCCAGTTGTTTGAGACGATCTGAGTTCATGAGTTTTTTAGGCGATCCATCTGGTTTGGAAAGATCCTGATCAATACGGCCTTGATACCCAACAATACCCGCGATCTTGTGCGCTAGGTCTAAGATAGCGATGTCCGCGCCGAACCCGACATTGATGTGTTTTTGCTCCGAATAGTTTTTGAGCAAAAACACGAGAGCATCCGCGCAATCATCACAATGCAAAAACTCGCGGTGCGGGGCACCAGTGCCCCAGACTTCAACGTAAGGCGCTTCACGCAGTTTGGCTTCGTGGACTTTGCGCACCAGTGCTGGCAACACATGGCTGCTCGTCAAATCGAAGTTATCTCCGGGGCCATACAAGTTCGTGGGCATCGCTGAAATGAAATCGCAGCCGTATTGAACACGAAACGCTTCACACAGTTTGATACCCGCGATCTTGGCGATCGCATACCATTCATTGGTGGGCTCCAATGGCCCTGTGAGCAACGCTTCTTCCTCAATGGGTTGCGGCGCATGCTTGGGGTAAATACACGAAGACCCCAGAAAGAGCAGTTTTTGCACTTTGCTTGCAAATGCCCCGCGAATGATATTTGTCTCAATTGCAAGGTTTTCATACAAGAATTCAGCCGGGTACTCATTGTTGGCCCAAATCCCGCCAACTCTTGCCGCTGCAACAATGACGGCATCGGGCCTTGCCTCCTGCAAAAAGGCCAGTGTGGCACTTTGATCCGTAAGCTCTACCTGAGCCCGGGAAGCCGTCAACAAATGACACTCCTCGTTCTGCAAACGGCGCACGAGTGCGCGGCCCACCATCCCGTTATGGCCTGCAACGAATACTTTTTTGCCGGTGAGTTCAAATCTGGTACTGGTCAGATCATGCATCTTCCAGAACCCTTTGTTTGCGTGCCTGCTCAAGATCAGCCTGCACCATTTCCTCAATAAGGGATCTGAGCGGGGTCCGTGCTGTCCAGCCCAATTTAACTCGCGCCTTGCTTGCATCGCCAAGCAATTCATTGACTTCAGCAGGGCGGAAATAACGAGGGTCAATTTCGATCAGCGTGCGCCCTGTGTGTACGCAAATGCCTTTCTCCTCGACCCCGCGTCCTTGCCACTCGATGGAAAGACCGCATTCAGCAAACGCCATTTCGGCAAACTGACGAACCGATGTTTCAGTGCCTGTTGCAAGAACATAATCATCTGGCTTATCTTGTTGCAGCATGGCCCACATGCCCTCAATAAAGTCACGCGCATGGCCCCAATCGCGCATGGCATCGATGTTGCCCAAATAAAGTTTATCTTGCAAACCCAAACTGATAGCGCTGGCTGCGCGGGTGATTTTGCGCGTAACAAAGGTTTCGCCACGCAGCGGACTTTCATGATTGAAAAGAATGCCATTGGAGGCATGAAGCCCATAGGCCTCCCGATAGTTGACCGTTATCCAGTAGGCGTAAAGCTTTGCTGCGGCATAGGGCGAACGCGGATAAAACGGGGTCCCTTCATTTTGCGGCACCTGTTGTACAAGCCCATACAATTCGGAGGTTGATGCCTGATAGAACCGCGTTTTCTTTTGCAGCCCAAGAATCCGTATTGCCTCAAGTAGGCGCAAAACACCAAGCGCATCGCTGTTTGCTGTGTATTCCGGCGTTTCAAAGCTGACCTTCACATGAGATTGAGCACCGAGATTATAGACCTCGTCTGGCTGCACCTGCTGCATAATAGAAATCAGGTTGGTCGCATCTGTCAGGTCACCATAATGCAGCACAAAGCGCGCATCGTCCTCATGCGGGTCTTGATAGATCCCTTCAATGCGGCTGGTGTTGAAGCTGGAGGACCGGCGTTTTACGCCGTGCACCTGGTACCCTTTTTCCAGCAGAAAGCGGCTCAAATAAGCGCCATCTTGTCCTGTAACGCCTGTTATCAATGCTGTTTTTTGCAAGGCCATCGCACGCTCAGAATTTTGAGGAACCAGAAGGTGAGGCTAGGTGCTTTTGGGCTTTTCCCGCAACTCTGAAAACACACCACTGCATTCTCTGGGCACCTCGTATCCTGATGTTTTAAATGAGGCTTCCCATATCACCCACAAGGATATCCAAACTCTGTCAAAAATCGCTGGTAATCGCTCTGGGAACGGGTTAATTAGCCCGCCCTCCCAAGTGTCCTTGGTGAGACAACCCGAATTTGGAATTCCCTATTTAGCGGTCATTCGTCTGGCGCAGCTTAGCTTCGCACGATCCAGCGCATTATGAGAGGTCAAAAAAATGAACAGCGCGTTCGCAGGAATTGATTTTGGCACCTCAAACTCGACTGTCGGAATATATTCCGGTGCAAGCCCAGAGCTTGTAATGCTTGAGCCGAACCACCCCGAAATGCCTTCAGCAATCTTCTTCAACTTTGAAGACGAGCAGATTGTTTATGGCCGGCGCGCTAAGGAAGAGTACATCAGAGGCGACGAAGGGCGGTTGATGCAATCGCTTAAAAGCGTGCTGGGGACCTCCCTCATTCAGGAAAAAACGGCAGTTATGGGCGGCAGGATGGCTTTCAGAGACATCATTGCCCTGTATCTGCGCCAGCTGAAGCGTAAGCTGGATGACCATATGCAAGAAGACGTTGCCAAAGTGGTTCTGGGTCGTCCCGTGCACTTTGTTGACGCTGATGATGTTGCCGACCGCGCTGCGCAAGACACCCTTGAAGGGATCGCACGCCAAGAAGGCTTCAAGCACATCGCCTTCCAGTATGAGCCGATTGCAGCCGCGCTTGCCTACGAGCAGTCTGTCACGCGCGAAGAGCTTGTACTTGTGCTGGATATTGGCGGTGGTACGGCCGATTTCTCGGTTATCCGGGTATCGCCAGAGCGCAAAAACGCAGCAGATCGCTCCAATGACATCCTTGCAAACACCGGTGTCCACATTGGTGGTACAGATTTTGACCGTTTGCTGTCACTGTCGCAGGTCATGCCGCAACTGGGCTATAAAACGCTAACGAAAGACGGCAAACGTGCATTGCCGTCAAAGTATTATTTCGACCTGGCAACATGGCAGTTTATCAACCAGCTCTACGCTCCCAATATTTTGCGGGAGCTTGGTGAAGTAAGGCGCGAGGCATCAAACCCGCACCTGGTTGAGCGCTTGCGCGAAGTTATCAGAGCCAAGCACGGACATGCCCTTGCAACCCGCGTAGAACAAGCCAAAATCGACCTGTCCTCGGTAGACCACACAACGGTTAAAATCGAGCTGGAAGAAGAAGACGTTCTGGCAAAGGTCACGAGCGCTGACTTCCACGCTGCAATTGCAGCTTCCATCGGCAAGATTGAAGACACAATCCAGGACGCACTGAAGAAAGCAGGCGTAACCTCAGATCAGATCAACAGCATGTTTTTAACGGGCGGAACAACGCGCATTCCAATGCTACGCGAGCATTTCAAATCACTAATGCCAAACGCTTCTGTTGTTGAAGGTGATGTTTTTGGGGCCGTTGGCCTGGGTCTGGCAGCAGATGCCCGGCGTAAGTTTGCTTAGCGCTTGCTGACAGGCGCTTTATTCCCGCTCAGCTGCACACTCTCTGAGGGATTAAGGCGCTGGCTTGCTTTGCCAAGCACAATGTTCACATGCATCAGGAGGCTTTGATGCCTGCGTGCATCTGATGGTAGTCAGCGACCACAGACTTCAAGAAGCCGTCCCAGCCATCCGCAACACGTTGCGGAGTGAACTGAGAGATTTGGCTACGCGCCCTTGCCCCCATCGCTCCGCGCAGGTCGTCATTGGCCATAAGCGTATCCAATGCGCTTGCAAGGCCCTCACTACCCTCCCCTGCCTTACTTAGCATTCCTACTCCTTCTTTCAGCAGGGCGCGATTTGAGATGCAATCATCTACGGCAACGCAGGCAAGTCCATGACTCATTGCTTCAGCCAGCGAGTTTGAAAACCCTTCATAGCGCGATGGAAGACAAAATATGGATGCCTTGTAGTAGGCTTCGCTCAAATCCCTATGAGGACCATGCAATTTAACTTGCTGCGAAAGGCCTAGCGCCGCGCAAATGTTCTTTGCCTGCTCACTGTTACTTCCAGAGCCGTACATATGCAGTGTCCATTGTGGGTACTTATGGGCAATCTTTGCAAATGCTTCCAACAACCATTTCGGTCGTTTGGCACTGTCAAAGCGGCTTGTAAATACAATCTGCTGGCTGGTTTCTGGCCGCGCTGGATCACTTGGCAGCTGCACACCGTTTGGAATGAAGCAGATGGGTTTGCTTTGGTGTGCTGAAAGGAACCGCGAAAACTCGGGAATGAGCACAGAAAACGCATCTGCGTTCCCAATATTGTCCTTGAAATTTGCCCCTGCAACCGGGTCCTTTGGGAAGCCTGCTGCCTCGTCAAATTGATATTCCGGCACATTACGAAACGACAGGATGAGAGGAAACGACCGCTGCGGACAGGCATTTGCAACCAAGGAGGCGTATTCTGGCGTGAAAACAATGCAAACATCAGGGTTTTCTTGCTCAAGCGCCTGTTGCAGCGCAGGAAGCCTGCCCCTGATGCGGCGTTGCCACCTGTGCCGGCGGTAGGCCGGAAGAACTCTTTGAAGCTGCCTTGACCCAGATTTCTTGCGCTTTTGGGCGTCATCCACCGCGCTCACTTTGTGCCGGTTCTCAAGCGAGACTGTCTCCCCTGTTTCCTCCAGATAATGCCAGATCTTCACGGCGCGATCATAAGGATAAAACGGTTCTGCAATTTCCCGGCAATCGCTCAGGATCGTAACGGAATGGCCTTTCGCAACCAGATCACTTCCAATAGCTAAAACAGCGCGCTGCGTGCCACCGGTTTCGGCGAATGACCACCCGAAGTAAAACACCACTTTCATGACACGCCTCAACCTGCATCAACATACTCAGTTGAACTGTAAAGGTTCGCTAGGCCCGAAGAACTCCCCAAAACGCACCCCCGTCTTTTTCATCTAGTTATTTTCGATACCCTTATTTCAGAATTGTTAGTTTCTCCCGTTTCCGTTTCCCTAGATATCGATTTCATTGTTTTAAGGGCGAGGTACTGCCGGGGTCTAGCGACTTGCTTTGGGGAGCGGGCATGTTTCAGAAAATAAATTGGCGGCTCAAACCTGTCTTGACGGGTTGGTCATGCACCCTCGTGGTGATTGCCATGTTCATTGCCCCCAGCCACGCAGCAACACTTCGCGAAGCCATAGAAGATGCGTACCAACTTCAGCACAAACATTCCGTTGGGTCACATAAGGTGGAGACGGACACTTGGATGGTGGTCGTGCTGGAAGCTTTTGCAGAGCTACACAAACAAAGCAGCTCCCACGCCATCCTTACGCAGAATATGATTGAATTTACCGGAGCCTATCAAGGTATCTCCAGCAAACAAGATCCGGGAACTCCAGAAGCGTTGGAAACGCATAGAGCAATTTATCTTCAATCACTTGAGGCTATGAACGAGCAGAAAAATCGCATTCAAAGGCAGCTTTACAAAGCACGCGCGAAATACGCTGAGCTCACCGGCAAACGACCCTCTCAGCTTCAACCCGTGATCACCCCTGCCTTATACAGCACCTCCCTGCAGGGAACCCGTAGCCAACAGGCAACGGCAAGGTTTCAAAACTTACTTAGAACCTATCGCCAGACCACGTTGCAAGCTGGTCGTTTAGAGAGCGCCTTCAATGCAGCGCGCACGAAACTGCACCGGGACCCGATGGAGTTCTCCAGTTTTGTATCGGCGCTGCACGAACGGCAGAAAACTGAACTGCGGTTGGCGCAGCTCGAAGCTGTACTCATTCAGATGCATTTTACGCCAAAGATACAGGAGGCCACATTCCTTCTGGCCCTTGGTCTTTCCGAAAAGTTGCTCACCCGAAAGCCGAATGCCGAGCTGCGAATTTTCGCGCACCAAAAACACAAATGAACCCTTCGGTATGTCAAGGGTAAGAGGAGAGCAATCGTGACCAACTTAAGTCCACCGACGCACTCAACACCTGCGGTGGTTCCACTTCCTCCAATATTACTGGCCGTGCCGCCTGCCCCTTCCAAAACGCCGATCGTTATCGCCCGCCAGCAAGGGCAACTGGTCGACCTCTCCAAGATCGTCGGCACCGCCAAACTTTCCCGCCATCAGGACGAGTTACATATATCTCAAGGTGATGGCCAAACCATCGTCATAGAGGACTTCTTTGGCGGACCTGCCAACGAGTTCTTCATTCTCATGCCTTCTGGCCCGTTGACGACGCAACAACAGTTTTTAAGCCTCGTTGAAATTGAGACAGGTACATTACTTGGCAGCTTTCAAAGTGAAGCCCCCTCCCCTGCCAAAGACAATGCGCACGAAGATGCCAGCCCTACACAAAGCTCAGGTGGTGATGAAACACCCGTTCCGCCACCTTCGCCTTCCAGCCTGCTGTCGGCCTTAAACGCCCCCTTGTTGGAACGGTTAAATATCAAGCCAACCCAAAGCACGCCCAATAAGGTTGACGAGGATGATTATCTAAAGCCAGTGGTCGCTAATACGCTCTCATCTCAAACACCGAGCATTGTGTTCCCAGATATAAGCCCCAGCGAACTTTACACTCAACCAGACAGCAGCGTTACGCGAGCCGGTGATACGCCAGTACTCAGCGTGCAGGAAACATCCTTGCAAACCGGGCTAAGCGTTAAGGTCAGCGGCTCGCTTGAACTCGACTTTGGCGCCGATGGGCAGGGTACGCAGGCCTTGATGTTTGCTCTTGATGCCGCTGGAAGGCCCCTCATAGGTCAAGGAACCCCGCTCAATATCACCTCTGGTGGCGACACTCTTGTTTTTCAATCCCAGTTCGGCGCTGAGGGGCAGCATATCTTAAGAGGGCTCAAAGGGGATGGCACTCTTGTTTTTGAGATTGTCCTCGACCCGACAGCTGCAAGCGGGGCTTACAGCTATGAGCAGTTTGCTCAGCTTGATCACCTGAACGGGTCTTACGATCTGTTGTTATCCTTCCAATTCATTGCAACAGATTCAGATGGCGATACGCTGGTATCTAACCTCGACATACGCGTTGAAGACGACCCGATCTCAGGTCAATGGAACCTGACCGCAACAGTCTCTGAGGCCGACCTTACAGGCGGCTCCAATGGAAATTCCGGTGCCGTTACATTGACGCAAGACCTGCCTATCAATGAGGCACAGGGCCCCGTTACATTGGAGTGGACCCAGCCTGCGCCCGCAGCCGGATTCAGCTATATTCAGGAGGGGCAAACACTTCTAATCTTGCAAGGCAATGCAGTTGTCCTGAGTGTCTCTCTCAACTCCAGTGCAGGCTCATATACTGTGACCCAGCACAATGCCATTGAGAACGCCCTGGATGCAGACGCCGTCTTCAACTTAAGCTTCACAGCCACGAATGCGCAGGGGCAAAGTGTTGACGGCCAACTTGTGGTGACATCGTTAGATGATGCGCCCAAAGCGTTCGCCTTAAACCAGATCAACTTTGAAGAAAGCCAGCTGGAGGCAGGGGCAAACCTAAGGTACTCATCAGATGAGCTGCCCCATTCCGCAGGTGCTGATGAGGCGCAGATTACTTGGCAGATGCCGGAAAATGCTGAGGGCCTGACCTACATAATCAACGGTCAGCTTTTGAATGTGATGCAGGGCGAAACGCTCATTCTGACAGCGCAGTTCACCAATGCCAGCGGTGCCTACACGGTACAGCAACACAATCCCCTCACGCATTCGAGCGGTCTGGATGAACAGAACATCAAGCTCTTTTATAAGATCACTGATGGAGACGGAGATACAGCGACGGGAAACTTGAGCGTTTCGATCAAGGACGACGCACCAACAGTGGGCGATCAAATCGACATTGCCTTGAGCGACAACGTACTTTCTTCATCACAAGAAACCGCAGATTTCAAAAGCCCTGGTGCCATCAACGGTGTACTCCCGGTGTCTTCTGGTGTAGACAATGGGCACGTCAACTGGGCGCTTTCGGACCTTCCAGACGGGTTTCAATGGGACCTTTCCGATGCAAGCCTGACGGTTTATCAAGATTCGCGCGCAATTTTCACCGCGACGCTAAATTCCGTTACAGGTGAATATACGATAGAGCAGCACGCTCCTCTCAGCCATGCGCAGGGGGTCGAGCAATTTCAACTCCTGTATACTGCGCAGGATGCCGACGGTGACACAGCGCAAGGCCAGCTTCAAATTACCATAAGCGATAGCGTTCCCGTGCAAAGCAGTGCACCGGAAACAATTAGCCTTTCTGAAACCGACCTCTTTGCGGCACAAATGGGTGGCGATGCATCAATCTCAAAAACCGGTCAGCTCAACATTGTGTGGGGCGCAGACACCAGTGCGAGCAATGGCGCTGCAGCATCGCTCAGTTTTTCAAGCGCTATGAATGCAGCAACCGCGCCTTTCACTGTAAACGGGGCTCAGGTGCTCTACTCCATCAATGCAGATGGCAACACGCTAACAGCCAGGACGCAAGACGGAACGCTTGTCTTCAATATAACGCTCGACCCGAATGCCACGGGGCAATATCTGATCGAGTTCTTCACCCCGATCGATCACAGCACCAGTGCAGATGTAAACCTAACATTCACCGCGACAGCAACGGACGGAGATGGCGATGCCATTCCGATAACGTTTGACCTTGGCATTTCTAATAGCCACTCCAATGCTGTGGCAGACAACTTCACCGGCGTTGAAGACACCCCTCTTGTGCTTGACCTGATTGCGAACGACACGCTGAGCTCCCAAGACTTTACTATCCATATCGTCTTGGCACCTGCCAAGGGTCACTTAAGCCAAAACGCGGACAACACGTTCAACTACATTGGCAACCCGGACACGTACGGATCAGACAGTTTCAGCTACTACATAGAAGACCAAAATGGCGAGCGGAGCGAGATCACGACAGTGTCTATTGAGCTGACACCAGAGAACGATGCGCCAGTATTTTCCGGTGCCAGCCAAAGCACGCCACTGCACCTAACCACCAACGCCACCCGTGAAGGCGAGATTTTCAAGGCCAACGCAAGTGACGCTGAGGGCGAGCCTTTGCGTTTTTTTCTCCAAGGGTCTGATCAGGCCCATTTCAACATCAACGAACAAACCGGCGAAGTCACCTGGAAAGACAGCGTCTCTTATGACACGCCGTTAGATGAAGACGGCGACAATACCTACGAGATCGCTATTCTTGTAAAAGATGAGCAAGGCGCCACTGCAACGCAGGAGTTCCACATAGAAGTCACGCAAGGCTCGGAACCAGTACCAGATCCCATGCAACTGAACTTATTCACCCGCCAACCTGGCACTTACCAAGTTCAATGGGATTTTGACGAAGCATCCTACCTCTCCTCGGGCGATGATCCGATACAATCAGATAACTGGATAGAAAGCGGTGATGATGGTGACGTGCTCGCCGCCGGAGATGGTTCATCAGACATCTATATAGATGAAGAAAACGGACACCTCATTCTTTCAGATCGCTCTGTGTCCTCTCCTGACGGAGACAACAATGACGCAAGTATCAGCAAAACTTTTGATCTTACTGGTGCTGAAAACGCAGCGATCGAACTCACCTATACAGCGAGCTTTTCCGATCCTCATCCAGATAAGATGTTCTATATCGAAGTCACCCTTGCGGATGGTTCGGTTCATCGTATCGCAGAAATCTCTAGCCTCAACGACTCGGAAGAGAGCCAGACACTGTCCCTCGACCTTCGGGATTTTATATCCTCAGCAACCACAATTCGCGTGGTTGCTCCCGGCGACCTCACATCGGCAGACATCCTGAAGATCGAGGACGTGGTGGTCTCAGTCGATCATAGTGAGGCCCTTGAACAACAGCATTATGAGGCCAACTATCAGCTCGGAAGCGAAGGCTTGGCAATTGCCAAGTCGGCTCAGATTGATGACACGCAGGAACAAATCACGGGTATGACGCTCACCCTTTACAATGCCCAAAGCGGAGATGAACTACTCTACACTCCAGCTGACGGGCTCACCAGCACGCTCGAAGACGCTGGAAACGGCATGCTGATACTCACAATTTCAGGCGCTGCAGATGCCGCGGTCTATCAGGATTTATTGAACACCGTGCAGTTCGCATCCTCATCAGAGAGCCTCGAAACAAGAAACCTTTCTGTGCGTTTGCACGCTGGTGACGAAAGCTCAGCCCCTTCAATTACCACGATACATGTGGCACCAGGATCAGGCACGCTTCCGCCTGACCTACGAAATATGATTGAAGGAACCTCGCAGGACGATGTACTGCGAAGCTCAGATAACGACGACACGATCAACGGATATGACGGTGACGACGAGTTGGTGGGAGGCCGCGGCGCGAACGAGCTGACCGGTGGTGCAGGCTCTGACACTTATGTCTTTGAATTCATCGACGGGCTAGCGGACCACATCACGGACCTTGAGTTAAACACATCCTCAAGCGGTTCATCTGACGCAATCGACCTTTCCAAACTGTTCGCGGACTACAGCGACGATAGTTTCATAGAGATTTACGGACGCGCCGAACAGTACATTCAAGTGGTGACGAACGAGGATGGCCGCTTTGAGTTACGTGTTGATCTTGATGGCAACGGCGACGATAACGGTTGGGAAAGCGTCGCGACCTTCACACCATCTGAAGGTGTTGGATCAAGCTCATCCGTGTCGGTCTTAGTGTCCGATATCATGCCCTCGGTCGATGTCCCACTCGGTGCAGGCTTTGCCGGGATCTGAACCAACAGAGCAAGAACTTGGCAGCTGCCAAGTTTGCAGTTCGGTAGTTTTGGTATTCTGCTTTGGTAGAGCTTGTTCTCCTTTAGGGTAGCGGTAAACTCAAAGCTACATCATCACCTAAGGAATCCTTATGCGCTCAGATACGCCAAACCAAAAGTATGTCGATACAGGGTCCCACAAGATATGCCTACATGAGTGGGAAGGAAGTGGACCAACATTTCTGTTTCTGCACGCGACCGGATTTCACGGGCGCATTTGGGACTATATCATCAAGCGATTTCCTGACCGCCACGTCCTTGCATGGGATATGAGAAGCCACGGGTTGAGCGAGAATGCCGAGTTGCCTCAACTCTGGACAGAGTTGGGAGAGGACCTTTACGCTGTTGTTGAAGCGCTTAATCTAAACCAGATTTATGGGGTCGGTCATTCATGCGGTGGACACTTGGCACTCTTGGCAGCTGCCAAGTTTCCAGACCTTTTCAAAGAACTTTTGCTTCTGGATCCGGTTGTCTTTCCAAAGTCGCTTCTCCCAATGTTCGAACAATTCGGCCGCGAGGAACACCCCGTTGCGCGGAGAAGGCCCCATTGGGACAGTGCAGGGGAAATGTATGAAAAATTTAAAGACCGCAAGCCATATAACACTTGGGTCCCTGACATCCTTGAAGACTACTGCCAGCACGGCTTGCATCCATCAGATAGTGGTGAGGGTTACACACTGGCGTGCCCGCCAGATGCTGAGGCTCAAGTTTACCGCACGTGTTATGGCGACCAGATCTACCCTCTACTCGGGCAGATACAAGTTCCATCCACTATCGTTAGAGCACGTCGCCGCAGGCCGGATGAACCGGCATTTGACTTTTCGCCATCTCCAACATGGGAGCAATTGGCAGAAAATCTACCGAATGCAACCGACATCCACGTGCCTGATCATACGCACTTCATGCCAATGGAAAATCCAGAAGCGATTTTGAACATGATGGTTCAAATGGAGCAGGGTAAAAAGCTTAGCTGGCAAGGAGCGGGTGTCATCAAGCAGGATGCATAAGATGCATTTGGCAGAGTGCCGGCTTGAAGCCGAAACCTGCCAAGAAAGGATTGAGGGGAGGCGACAATGACAAACTACGAAATTCACGGTGCCTTGGGGTCACCATATTCGATGAAGGTGCGAGCGGCGTTTCGCGCAAAGCGTGTTCCACATACATGGCACCTATGTGCACCAATGGGGCCGACCAGTCCAACCAAGCACGTTAAGGTTCCGGTTATTCCCGTCGTGAAATTCGGCGAAGATAACTGGAAGAACGATTCAACTCCGATGCTACTGGAACTTGAAGCGAACGGGGAGGGAAGGTCTATCCTCCCAACGGACCCAATGCTTCGTTTCGCGTGTTTGTTAATCGAAGACATGGCGGACGAGTGGCTTGTTAAGGCAATGTTCCATTACCGCTGGACCTATGAGGCTGACCGGAAAGTCGTTCCTGACCGATTGCTGTATGATGCATGTTTGGGTTTAGACAAAGCAACCATCAACGCCATGGGCAAACAATTCGGAAACCGGCAAATCGGGAGAATGTCGAAAGTTGGCTGTACGCCTGATACAGCAGACATCATCGAAGCTTCCACCAAACGGATATTGCAGGTTATTGAAACTGCGGCGCTGTCGAAACAACATTTCCTATTTGGTGATACCGCCTCACTTGCGGATGTCGCGATCTTCGGCCAACTTTACCAACTCAAAGACGACCCAACACCCGCTGCAATGATGAATAAGGAATTTCCGTTTACATCACGCTGGGTCGATCATGTAGATGATGCCTCTGGCTTTGACGGAGAGTGGATCACAGAACTCACACCGTCACTAATTGAACTTTTGAAGATTGCAGGCGACACTTACCTGCCGTTTTTGGCGGCAAATTCGGCAGCAATCGACAAGGGCGAAAGCTCCTTCACCGCGTCTCTTCCGGAAGGTTTGTTCACCCAGGACATATTCAAATACCAGAAAAAATGTCTTGAGACCCTCTGCGCTGAATGGGCGAAACTTGAGCCGACGCAACGCGAAGTTTTGAGCGAACACTTGATGGGCGGAACAGAAATCCTTGATCGTTGCCTCGTGCAACAGGCCCACTGATTTTCGCGAGTTGGCAGAAAAACTTGGCATCTGCCAACTCTCAATTCAGATCAATTTCTGCACGATTGACGTAAGGGCTTGCTGAGTTTCCCACGTGTCCAACTCACGCTTGCTAAGAGCCGTGGGCACCCCACTCGGTATCTGCCAAGTTCGATGATGCTACATAAAATCATCAAGTTGAACCGGACACTCCTCCCAAAACCTGTGTTGTCCGGTTGCACTCTATGCGCTCGTACTGTCAATGAACATACAATCGCCCTAGGAAAATTCGGGGTAACTTCAACCCCTAATTTCTATGCTTTCTTAACTGATCAGTGGGAGTGTAGCCCTCGGTGAAACGCAGATTATCAAAGCGTCGGCACCATTAGTTTCGAGGCTCTGCACAAGACGTTCGAATATCCCTTCTCCACCTGAACCAAATAACAATAAACAGGTCCCCCATGTTCAAGGCAATCGCCCTTTCTCTTGCACTTCTCTTCGTCACATCTTTTGCCGCCCATGCGCAGCCGCATAAAGGCCAGCGGTTTATGAAGATGGCAGAGAAGCTGAATTTAACCGAGGAGCAAAAAGAAAAAGTGCTCCCCCTCATGAAAGAGACCATGAAGGAGCGGCGCGCGATCCTGAAGGATGCAGGCATAGAGCGCGGCAAGCGACCTTCCCTTGAGGAGTTGGCCGAAGTGCGGGTTCCCATGCAGGAATCAAGAGAAAAGCTAGATCAAGAGATGGCCCAGATTCTAAAACCCGAACAGATGACGGCTTTTCGACAGATGCAGCAGGAAATGCGCGAAAAGCGCCGCCAAAAGATGATGGACCGGCTCAAAGAAGCCAACTAACTCAAATCAAACGTAAAACGGGCAGGGGAGACACTTCTCCCCGCCAACCTAATAGATAGCGCGAGCGCTTAGCTCCAACTCTTTCATAGACTTGAAAAACGGGGTGGGGCCATAGCTCACACGCGCCACGCCAAGTTTTGCCAGCTCTGAAATCTCAGGCATCCCTTGTTTCATGTAGGCATTGACTGGGAGAGGCACGTTCCTACAGATTTTCTCGATCATGTGCGTGTCAGCCAACGCTGGCATGAAAAACCCGCTGGCGCCGGCTTCGCCATAACGTTGACCACGTGAGATCGCTTCTTCTACCAGATCACTGTGTTTGCTGGCATCCGCTTCCTGCAAGAATAGATCGGTACGCGCGTTGATGAAGAAGGGTACACCTGCCTCATCCGCAGCTTCGCGAAATGCAGCAATTCTCTTGCACTGTTCATCACAGGAATAGAGCCCGCTGCCATTTACTTTCTGATCTTCAAAATTGACACCAACAGCGCCCGTTTTAATGATCCTAGCCGCATTGGCTTTTACCCCAACGGGCTCACTGGCATATGCGCCTTCAAAATCGAGCGAAAAGGGAAGGTCAATATTCGCCACGATACGCGATGCAATGGTTTCAACCAATTCCAGAGGAATATGCTCACCGTCATCATACCCATGCGCAATGGCAACCGAGGCACTGCCCGTGGCAAGCGCTTTTGCGCCTGCCTTTGCAACCGCGCGCGCTGTAGCTGCATCCCAAATATTATAGAGAACGAGTGGTTCCCCCTTCACATGAAGCTTAGCAAAACGCTTTGCCATCTCAAGCTGAGACATCAATAATTCCCTCTCGCTTTCGCGATTTTCAATTCAAGATCAATGAGTTTTTGTTTGCGCCATAATCCGCCGCCATATCCGGTCAACGACCCATCAAGGCCCACTACGCGGTGGCAAGGAATGACGACGGCAATTTGGTTTGCCCCATTTGCCCGCGCCACAGCACGTGTAGAATTTGGGTTGCCCAGTAGTTTTGCCAGTTCACTATAGCTGCGGGTCTCACCGACAGGTATGCGCCGCAATTCACGCCAGACATCCTTGGTGAACTCGGTTCCATGCAGAGCAAGCGGCACTTCAAAATCCAATCGCTTTCCGTCAAAGAACTCGTGGAGCTCAGTTTCCATCTGGTCAGTAGGTTGCGTTCGACCCAGCCCAAGGTCACCCTTTACCTGTTTGCGCAACCGGCTAAGTTCTGTCGGCAAGGCTTTGCGGTCTGCAAATTCCAAAAGATGCAGCGAGGATTTATCGCTCACCGCAATCATCGCGCCTAAGGGCGTGTCGAACCAATCGGCCTTCAAGTATCCGTCTTGTTTTAATTCACCGGGAGCGCAACCAAGCAACTTGGCAAATGCCTCGCGAAAGGCGCCAGGAGAGGAAAAGCCTGAGGCAAGTTGAGCGTCAATAACTCGTCCGCCCTCAGACAAGATCTCAAAGCCATCACGCAACCGCGATTGGCGGGCCATTTCCAAAAACGTAATCCCGAACTGTCGTTTAAAGCTTCTGCGCACGGTTGAAGGCTCAAAGCCTAACCTGACGATCTCGCTCTCTGTCCATTTGTAGTTTGGCCGCTCTTCAAGGCAGGTGAGCAATGTTTTCACCGTCTCGTCATTATCAGCGGAGGTACCAACAGGGTGGCATCGTTTGCAGGGACGAAAGCCAGCATCGAAGCAGTCACCAATCGTTTCAAAGAAACAACAGTTTTCCAGCTTTGGCTTGCGGGCAGGGCAGGTGAGGCGGCAAAAAACGCCGGTAGAACGCACACCCACATAAGCGCGGCCATCATAAGCCGGGTCTCGGTTCAAAAGTGCTTCATAAAGCACATCAGTTTCTGGCAGATCAAAAAGCATAATTTGTTTTAGCTCACCACCGGTAACTGCGCACTCCGTTTTCGGGCGTTTATTAAGGAAAGTTTGAAACCGGCTGAGGAGCAAATTAGAGCAGCACTCGTTAACTGGCTGCGTTTAAAAGATGAGACGACCGATCCGGGCCTGCATGATACGCGCTGGTGTGAAGGAATCTGTCACGACTTCGAACTCCGTGACCCCGCAGTCTATAAATCCCAGTTTTTTATAAAACGCCTGCGCCGCAGTACTGACAGAAAGGACATGCACACAGGCCACTAAGTCTTTTGCGTAGTCCGCAACCGCGGCTTTCATGATCATTCGCCCAAGCCCTACCCGTTGAAAATCACGCGCCAAATAACACGCCCAGATATAGAGGACTTCAGCTCTGTGGGCACAAACAAGAGATCCAACAATTTCACCATGACACCGTAACAACCAGACCTGTTCGTCTTTGCCAGGAACAACCCCGGCCAGATCGTCAGAGTCCAACCGTGCTACAAGTTGTTTTGTCAGCTCATCGCCGAGTTCACGCGAATACGTAACTTCCCATGCTGTTGCGAGAAAAAGGCGAAGCGCATCCCGATCACTCTCCCTAAACCGCTCAATTAAAACATCTTTGCGCGTTGAAGACGCTACATGCATTCCTGTTTCCCCCCTCAGTTCTCTCTCCGCAAACCATTTGAAGCACTCAGCCCAAAGAGCGTGCGATGTAAGGCCAGCTTGCCATCAACCGCACGGTCAATGCAAGCTCGAAAATATCCGGCTGGTCGCGCAATATTTTCAGGATCGCGCAAGGCTTTTTCAACGGTCGTGATTAAAACGGCCGCCGCCATATAATCGCCAACGCGTCCACGGGCTTCTTGCCAGCCTTTCGGGGATAGGCCGATTAACATTCGCAAATCATCGGCAGATTCAACTAAACTCGTCCAACTGTTCAGCTCCAATCCCAAAGTGTGTTGCACCTGAGTAGTTGCCTCGCAAATCAAACCCAGCGAGACCTCCGACAACATTGGGGAGAGCTGCTCTGCCTTTTGCGGTTGCAAATGTTCGTTCCATTGGGATGGATCTGCTTGCTTAGGCGTTGATGCCCTGGCACGAGTTTCGCTTTTTGTTTCTTCTTCAAGAGCCAAATTTAATCCGGCTTTGTCGGATTTTGTCATGATTAAGAATGCATCGTTAGATGCATTCCGATGTTTGTTACTAGTTTTCCAAGAGTCTTGATTGGTTGTATTATTATATGGGGTGACGTCTGTGTCCGGTGCGCATGACATTTCTTCATTTCTGTCAAAAAAAACATCAACTTCTGACATTTCCTGCTGGCCCTCTTCAGCACCCGACCCCATCCCTTCAAACTTACCTACCAGAAGCTCATGAAGCATGGTCATAGCCTCTGCACGTTCGACAATCCCCATCGCCTGATCACTCAACAAACCAACAGCATCGATGATCTCTTCAATATCCATTTGCTCATAAGCAGCAAGGCGGATCAGGTCTTCAATGGCTCGGGACAAACGGCTTACAGTCCGTTTTGCCTCTTTTTCCTTTGCCAGGCGCGCAGCAAAGTCAGCACCCAATTTTTTGAGTTCGGCTACACGCTGACGAGAAGGTGAGAAATCCAGGCCATATCCGCGCTCAATCTCGCGCTTTTCACCTGCACGATAGATAAAGCGGCGCCCGGTTGGGCTGTCTTTGTAAGCCAGCACACCAGCTTCAACCAGTTTTCGCAGGGAGCGCACGACCGTCCGTGTGGAGCGGCAGACATATTCGGCAAGTTTTTCGTTTGAAATTGCCACCAGCGGACGCCGGTTCTGTCCCCAATCTTCCGCCGCAGTCAGGCCAATCAGAATATCAAGGATATGGTAGGTGGTACCATCAATCCCCAAAGCAGGAGCAGCCTTCTTCAAAGCCATCGCAACTTCGGATTTTGTGGTCTTCACAATGTCATTGGCCATTGCCAGCTTTTGGCTGGCGACCATCGCCGGCGTCAACTTTCTAAAGGACGCGACGGAACCAACTGGTTGCATACCTTCACCGTTCACCCACTAAGTGTAGTAGGTGTTCTCAAGGGTCTGGGCGTACAAAGCCCTCCCCAAACTGAGGATAAACGGTACAAATCGACGAATTGCACGCAGAAAGACGCTCCAACACCTTGGGTAAGGGTTGATTCGCGCTGCGTCTCGAAGTAATTTGAAAATGCAAAATCTGGTTACATCGAGCGCTATCGTTTGTTTGTACCCTAGAGATTTCGGTCTTGCTGATTGCCGTCAGCAGGGCCGTTTTTCTTTGGGAGAGACGTTATACCGTCATGCATCCTCCTTCAGGTAGTCAGAGCGAAATTCATCCATCAGGTCCGGAAGGCGCTTTTTCAAGAAAGCTGCCAGTTCCGGGTCTTTGCGCGCATCAATTTGAAAGCTCAGCGCATTGGGACCATCTTTCATCAGGATCTGACGATTGCCGAGCCAGCTCTTTGCCGCTGTGGCAACCGAGCCAGTTGCTGCCGTCGTCGTCGTTTCAGCTGATTTACAAGCAGACAGGATCGAAGAGAAGCGCTCATCACTGCCGGACAGCTCAAAGTCTGCCGTAATTGTGACCGCATTCACACGCGCCTTGAATGGGTCTGGCAGCTGGCCATTTACAAAATGTCCGGCAAGCTCTTCCCAGCGGGGGCGCCCAATCTTGGGAGCAGGGCCGATCTCGCGGATAAAGTCTTCGGGCAGGGCGTTTATCAGCTTCAACAATTTAGAAACCGTGGTCGCATCCTTGCCGATCGCTTTTGAGATAACAGTCTGCGGAAAACTCTTTGCCAAGCGTGAGGCAAACAAAGCGGTTTCGATAAAGGACAGGTTTTTACGCTCATGGTTTTCCTGACCTTGAGCAATGAGCAGAGCCTCATCTGACAGGTCTTTGATAAACCCGCGCACGGGAATACCAAGATCCTTACAGGCGCGCCATCTGCGGTGTCCAAACGCAATCTGGTAGCGACCATCAGCTTCTGGGTGCGGACGCACCAGAATTGGAACCTGCTGTCCGCTTGTCGAGATTGAGGCTTTAAGCGTCTCAAAATCCTGGTCATTTGCCACGATCATGCGATCGGCAACAAAGGAGGGGTCCAGCTCAGCGGTATCAAACTCGTGCGCGACACTGCCCTCCTGCATCATCTGACGCAGTTTTTCATTTTCCTTCTCAACGTTGGAAAACGTATTGCGCATAGATTTGATCGCACCCGATGACACACGCTGCTTCGTCGCAGTCGTCATGGACGGAGCTGGTGTGCTGGACTTGGACAGCTCTGCAGGGTCAACTCCACCAAACATCGCACGCATCTTTTTAGAACGATCAGTTGCTTTGTTCATGGACGACCCCATACCTGTTTAATCAGTTGGAACACTTCCGTATTAGCTGCATCGACCGATTCCAGAGCACGATTAAGGGTATCGCGGGTCATATTCCCGCGCTCAACCTCATAAAGGCTCTTCTTTTCAAGGCCAGCATTGGCAATGGCTGTGGTCTCCACAATGGAGGCTGCCAGGACATCCTCTCCAAAAAGACCGCGCAAAAGCGCTGCAACGTTCACCTGTGGCACATCATGGGGTGTATGGCGTGTGAGCAGGTAACGCACGAAATCATGGCTCAGCGTGCCCCCAGCCTCTTCAATCACCGCCAACAGCTCAGATGTCATGGACAGGAACTGGTTCATCGACGACACATCCAGCATCGCTGGGTGAACGGTAATGACGATGCCAGTTGCCGCATACAACGCACCAAGGGTGAGGTACCCAAGTTGCGGCGGTGCATCCACCAAAACCACGTCATAATCATTTTCGACCTCTTTGAGCACGGTTGACATGCGGCGGAAGAACATTCCGTCGCCGCGAGACAGCCCCTGCGCAATCGCTTGGGGTGTTTCGTGCTCATATTCCATCAGTTCCAGGTTACCGGGAACAAGATCGAGTCCATCAAAGTAAGTTTTGCGGATAACATGGCTCAACGGCACGCGCTCATCGTCATCATAACGAATGGCAGCGTAGAGCGTCTGGTTCTCGTCCACGTCAAACTCTGGCTGATAGCCAAACATGGCAGATAGCGAGGCTTGCGGATCAAGATCAATCGCAAGCACGCGCAGGCCCTGAAGCGCAAGATAGTGCGCCAAATGTACCGTTGTGGTGGTCTTTGCAGAGCCGCCTTTAAAGTTGGCCACCGCAAGAACCTGCATCTTTTCGCCATGGCGTCGGCGCGGATCAAGCCGCAATGAATCTGCAGGGCGTTTTTCCGCCAGATAACGGCGTAATTCGTTGATTTGCGAAAGGGTGTAAATGCGTCTGCCGTTGTCCAGCCGTTCGGGGATAACTGCTTCGCCATTGAGCGAAAGCTGCCGCAAACTCGATTCGGCGATGCCCAAAAGGCCCGCAACCTCGCGCGAAGAAAACGTCTTCAGCTTTTTCATAGCTTCAGGCGGATACATCTTCTCCCTTAAGGATTGCAGTTGCCGTGACAACAAGTCAGAATGGCGTGCAATCTTTTCAGCAGAAGTTTCATCATGTTCAGCAGCGAGCAGCATATTGCCTCTTACCCTATATGACGGTTTTGAAGTGCAGAGCGCGAATAATCCGTCACAGCGCATCCTTCTCTGATTTATTTGAGGCGTCAACACCTTTATAGTTAACGCAAATTAACCAATATTAAGAGTTCATTAACGTCCATGGACGAAACATCGGGCCAAATACAACCCAATATACCAGATGTTGCGTAACCACCCGTATTTACAGCAATATCTTCATCCCCGTGGCACACATTCTTAGCGCGCGCCGTGGATTTATTCCAATAACTATTTGAATTTCGTGATGACGGTTTTTGTGTAAAAATCGATCAAATACCGATTTAACGGTTTAATCGCAGGGAGCATCTGAGACAAGACCACATGAATCGCGCATAGAATCGCACTGAGTCGCAATCCACCTTAGCAAAAACAGCTGCCAGGCCCAGTGTGAGCGTCGCTGCGATCTTGGCCAAGCTGTAAATTGAGAGCGTAGCTACACAAACGATCATTTGTGCAACGAGACCATATATTTCGATAAAACAAAGGCTTAATCCAATCACAAACCTGTTGCAAAATCTGAGTTAAAAGCAACAGGTTTGTGCGCAAGAAGGTGTAGTGCGACAAACACCAGAAGCATAAAACTCCCAAATCATCGCAGAAACTGCGGTCTGTTTCATGTTTGTTCTCGCTGGTGGCCGTTTTCGCAGCGACCTACACATTGGGCCTTTTGTGGCCGATCCAGATGGAACGTTTTCTGATTTCTTTATCCCAGCCAAGATTAGAGCAACGGTTGAGAACGAATACGAAAGATATGGCATCGTAACGAAAGATCCAGATGCACCGGGCAAGGCTTGTTGGAACATCGGTTTGTATACTGCGATCATTCACCCCGCTCTCCTTCCTTTTTACAAAGATTTATACAGCTCAGAAGATATTGAGGGGAAAATCGAATACGTGCCCATGCGCGATGCTTGCAAGGCACAAACGGGATTTGGAGATGATGAACCGGCACGTCCACCAAGGATTAATCCCAAAGACGATTGGTGGAACTATGTCCCATCAGAATATGGTGACATAGCTTAATGAAAATTTCGGGACCGAGTTACAATGATAGATTTTGAGAAATACAATCGAGAGCTTGATCCAGCTATGCTGCTGGTAATCGAGGAGAGTCTTAAGATATTCCCAACAGTAGAGCATTTTGAGCAATGGATTGATAAGAAATGGGAAATAGTAAATAAAAGAAACAAAACTTATAATAATGGAAGTAAGGGATGTCATTACCAGTTAAAGAGCTTGGTTGATCCTATTTTGTTTTTCAAGATTACCTTGGACGATAGCAATTGCCTGCATTTTTCAGACCCATCATGTAACTTAGAGGCTGCATACTATATTTGTGACCAACTCCGGAAAAATTTGCCAGATCTTGATGGGAAACTGATTTTTGTGGACGAATATGGCTCAATTGCACGGTTTCCGTTTGATTGCAGTGATGATGAACTCTGCCTACGTATAGGATTGGATGGGGACTTTCATGATCGTGAACTCATGCAAGAATTTGGGCTAGAGTAGTTTCATTGCATTTTGTGGATTGGTCCGCGTTTCAGAATATACAGCTGACCGCACGAACGCCAATCCCTATGGTTTATACCTCCTGTCAAGTGATCTGGTAATGCATAAAGATCAAGCTTTTACGCCAATTGAGATATGGACAGGGCTACATGTCGAGCTGGAGAGCTGGCACTTGAAATGGGCGCTGTTGCATAAATACGCTTCAGGCGTATATTCGGGCTGATATTTCCTTCAGTGAAGATTCAGTTAATGCCGTTTAAAGCCAATGCTGATCGCCGCCATAAGTTTGCCAAAGCCAAATACAAAGTAACGAACTGGTCGAAGTATAATGAAAGCTTGCGTCGTCGCGGCGATGTCACGGTTTGGATTGAAGAGAGCACTGCCAAGGCTTGGTTTGCCCCCCAGAACCAACGACGTGGACGGCCCGCCAAGTTTTCAGAGCTTGCCATTGAAACCTGTTTGCAGATCCGGGCCGTATTCGGTCTTGCTTTGAGGCAGACACAAGGGTTTGTGAGGTCTGTGTTCCATTTGATGGAGTTGGTTTTACCGGTTCCTGACTTTTCAACCCTGTCGCGCCGCGCAGATGGCTTGAGACTTTCAAATCCCAAACCGCGAAGGAACTGTGAACCAGTAGCGCTGGTAATCGATCGTACAGGCGTTAAGATCTTTGGTGCCGGAGAATGGCAGGAAACCAAGCATGGAACCAGGATAAAGCGCAGAACTTGGCGCAAACTTCACCTTGGCCTTGATCTGAATACCTGCGAAATCGTATACTCTGAACTGACTGAGGATACGGTTGCCGATCCAACCGTTGTGCCGGATATGCTGGACCAGATTGAGGGTCCGGTTGCCACATTCCTTGGTGATGGTGCTTATGATGGCTTCACGACCCGACAGGAAATAGCAAAGCGTTATGACGGTGTTGAAATCATCATTCCAACTCCCAAAACAGCTGTTCCCAGCCCTGAGGCTGCGACCGCTCCCAGTGCTCGCGACCGGGATATTCTTGCCATTCAAAAGAACGGCAGGATGTCTTGGCAAAAGCAAACCGGATATGGCCGAAGGTCTCGAGGCGAATCCTTGATGGGCCGCTTTAAGCAAGTGATAGGGACCACGCTCAGGTCACGAAAGTTGAACAATCAAAGGACAGAGGCAAAACTTGGCGTCGCTGTCCTCAACACAATGAAGGCCCTCGGACGCGCCACGTTCGAGAAGGTCTCTGCATGATCAGATGCATGCGATTGGGCAGGCTGCAAGCTAATTTCGAATTGTGCAACAGCGCCCAGACGCGCTGCCATCTCGGGGCCAGAACAAGTTTTGCTCGCAGGCGTACGCTAAGCAATTTATCTTTTATAGTCAGTAAGGTGCCTAATATGTCCGTTTACGGATAGGGATAAATTACTTGGCCATAAAATAGGTAGATATCCTTTTGAACATTCCAACGTTCTCTGTTTGTCTGTCTTACCGTACGATTTTTGACAGATCTTGCCCTTGCCCCTAGATGCCGCCATGCTCGTCCATAAAGCAGATCAATTGTTAAAGGATCTTTGTCAATGAGCCTTGAATTGCTATTGAGCCGCTTAGAAAGGTTCCCTACCGTTGGCCTCTGCGATCTTCCGACGCCGCTGAGACCTCTCAAAAATCTGTCCCAGCATCTCGGCGGTCCAATGATCTGGGAAAAACGCGAGGACGTGACCGGGCAGGGAATGGGTGGCAACAAGCTGCGAAAGCTGGATCGCGTTCTGCATCGCGCAGTTCAAGACGGCGCAGATACTCTAGTCTCGGGTGGTGTTGTTCAATCAAACAGTCAGCGGCAGGTAGCTGCCGCAGCCGCCATTTTAGGCCTGGACTGCCATCTTGCGGTCTATCACGGCCGGGTAACCCCGCCGACTGCTCAATACAATACTTCAGGGAATGCCCTCCTCAACCACCTCTATGGAGCCACACTGCATCCTAAGACCTGGACCGGTGATAGAAACGGTCCTGTCCAAGCACTTGCCCAAGAACTGCTGGCGGAAGGGAAGCGTCCCTTCGTGGTTCCCTATGGCGTTTCGGACGCTCTCGGCGCGGTAGGGTACTCAAGTGCTATTGCCGAAATAGCAGCCCAATCTGCCCAAAATGGGTTCACACCTACCTCAGTTGTTCATTGCACTGGAAGCGGCGCAACCCAGGCGGGTCTTGCCATGGGCGCACAATCAGCCTTACCGGATTGCAAGATTGTAGGGATCGACATTGACGCGGAGCCGGAGCGTGTCAAAGGAGACGTTATCGAATACGCAATCGGAGGGGCAGCACTTTTAGGAATTCCGTTCGATGCTAGTCAAATCGAAGTCATTGCAGGACATGCAGGCCCTGCATACGGGATTCCCAATGACGCGACGATCCACGCGCTTCAGATCGCCGGGCGATTTGAAGCCTTGACGCTTGATCCAGTGTATTCCGCAAAGGGAATGGCCGGCCTAATTGCCCTGATCCGTACCGGACATTGGAAAAATGATGATAACGTTATTTTTCTCAATACCGGTGGAACACCCTCGCTGTTCGCTTACGCGGATGCTCTCTCAATTTTACCCTTCAGTCGGAGTTGACACGTTAACTTGAGTATGTCGGCGAGAGGGAGAGTGCCCAAAAGTGTGGGGCAGTTGCGATAAAGCGATTTGATATTGTTGTCGGAGTGTGAGGTGTCTGCCACTTTAAGCCATGCTCGAAGAGAGGTGGCTCAGGTTTTTTGGGACAGGTAGTATAAGTGGATTTAGCTCCTGAAACTGGCATGATGCCACCAACAGGAGAACACCATGAGCAGACGTCCCCGTCGGAACCATAGCCCGGCTTTTAAAGCGAAAGTGGCGCTTGCTGCTATTCGCGGCGAGAAAGCCTTGAGTGAGTTAGCTCAAGACTTTGATGTTCACGCGAACCAGATCAATCAATGGAAAGAACAAGCTGACAGTACCATTGGAACAAAGGGCTTGGAAAATGACGGCATAACGCGTTTAATCGAACTGTCCGGGATCAGGGACGAACTCCAAATTTGTGGTGGCGGTTTTACCGGACGGTTACTGTTGTTCAGAGTTATGACAGGAAGATAGAGTAGTTGAATAAATATGGCGTTGTTGCATAATAGAATTATACGACACTAAACCAGAGTTTTCTCGCAGAAAGTTGCGTGCCTTAACGCGATAAATGTGCGTTTTTACCGCTTGATCTGCAAGAATATTCTATTATGTAACAACGCCGTTTTGCGATCGAAAACGAAAGCTCAATCATTCTTGAGGCCTAAACTCACGTGAATGTGCTGTTGTTTGATTTGCCGTAGTAAACATGGATTTTTTCTAACCATTTTTAAGACACGAAATGACAAGCTCCACCGCAAAGTGGTTGAGTTTGTCAACAACCTTAAGGTTGACCTGCTCCCCATAACTTCCTCCATTTTGTGATAGGATTCTACCTAACATTGAGGTGGGATATGAAGCGTTCGCGTTTTACGGAAGAGCAGAT
>NZ_FOFM01000005.1 GCF_900110875.1 Pseudovibrio axinellae
CGCTGCTAAAGTGTGGCGGTTGTTATAAGCAGTCGATAGCCCGTCCTTGTTTTCTTTAACAAGCGTTTTGGAATAGCCAAATTCGGTCGAACCGGGAATAAGCGCAACACCGCTTAATTGTTCTTCCTCGTAGCCAACGGCGCGCACAACTTCAAACGTCATTTGCGGCAACCGGTTGCCATATTCAGCAAGTGCCAGCTCTTCAAACACAACATAAGCAAGGCCGCGATACGCTGGAATATTGGCCGTACCCTGCTTTGCAGCAATGAGAGGGTCTGCATCCTGTGTTTCGCTGCCCTTGTAAACGCGCATGGTGATTTTCGTCAGGTCAACTTCTTTACCATCTGCCCATACACGCAAAATTTGCGAGATTGGCCCCTCACAGATCCCAACGGCAAAGTTGGCAGAGTAGCTATAAGTTGTTTGTGTCACGGTTGAAGAAGGCCCGCCGCCTTTGCCGCCTGTCTTTTCCGTTGTGGTGGTCACAACCTCATGCAGACTTGTTGCCCAGATAACCTGCCCGGAGACACGCGCACGCCCTGCCACAATCGGAATTGACGCGCCCTCATTGGAGCCCATCACCTGCAGGCTGTCCAGCCGCTGCCCCTCTACATGGCTCTTACTGCCCGGTGTAAACGCGGAGACAATCAGGCTATCAAGATATGCGCCCGCAACACTTGCAGCTGCAGTAATAGCAAAGGACGCAACCGTCCCCGCCCCGGTTGCACCAATTACAGCACTTGCGGCCGCTGATAAAACGACGGTAGCCATATAATCACCTGTCTGGAAAAGAAAAGGCAGCTACCGCCCGGCGCTGCCACCACCCCGAAAAGGGAACTTCAACGACCCCGGCGCGCTCTTGCGCATGGATCATCCGGCCCGGCCCGCTTATAAGCCCCACATGCTTTGCAATGGCATGGGGCCGCACCCTGAACACAATCACACTGCCAAGGCCGGGCGGGTCCAGTCCTGCACGCTGGAAGTGCGTTTGACCCGCCTCTAAAAGCGTTTCATGTGTTCCAACCTCTCCCCAGTCAGGGGAATAGGTCGGGATCGCTTGCGGCTCTTGTCCGTAAAGTTCCCGCCAGATCCCGCGTAGCAAACCAAGACAATCACACCCCGCCCCCTTACAGCTGGCTTGATGGTGGTAAGGCGTGCCAAGCCACCCGCGAGCAAGCGCAACAACCTCATTTGACAATCGCAGAACCGTCATTGGTTTGTTCATCCTGAGTTGCATAAGCTGTTACAAAATCAGCGCCGGGCATATGGGGAAAGCCGCGATAGTTAAGCGCGTTGTCAAACTTGTCTGCACACGCCGCAAAAGTGTGGGCACATCCAGCAAAAACATTGAAGGTATCGCCCGGTGCAATCGGCCTTGCCGGGGCTTGCCACAAGGAAAGCTCTGCAGCCCCCTCACTGGTGATCTTGTGCACCTTCACCTTGACCCGTGCGCCTTGATTTGCCCCGCTCAACCAAACCACAGACCCCCATGAAAACAAATCAGCGTCAAAGCCGTCTAATCCCGCGCATACAAACACGCGCCCGCTCACACCAGCCACACTGCCAGCCCCAAAATAGGAGGCAGAAAGCAAATTAACCCCGCAACGCTCATCACCTAACTCAGCGTCACAACCATATTGAAACGTGCGCCCGGTGTTCTGGTTAAGCCTATGGGAAAGGCTGCGCATTTCTGCACTAAAGGCCAACTCTCCCCGGCTCACCTCGCCAATGTTCCCCCGTTGCATCACCGCACGCTGCGCCGGATCACTCCAATTCACCCGGTAAAGGATTATTGCTGCATCATCATAAAGCCCGGCCGCAATATCAGCCTCAATAATCACATCAGAAGAAAGCGCGCCTTCAACTTCCATATTGTCAACGGCAAGCCCTAAACCCGCCTCAATGTCAGATCCGGTAAAACCAGATGAAGCCTCAAACGTCACACCGTCAAACTCTATTGGCCGGTCATGATCTGTAAACCCAAGTGTAACCCCATCGCGGCGCGTGACCTGCCAGCACCAACACAGCGTTGTGCACGCCCCGCTTAAATGCTCTTCAAAACCTGCAGAGAACGTTTTCATTAAAGCACCTCTACAACTGGAATATTGGGCACACTGCCAAGTGTGTGCGCGGCAAGGGAGACTTCTAAAATGTCACTGTCAAAGCGTGCTGGAACATCAAATTGAAAACCGGCAGTCACCTGCACGCCCACATCTGGCGCGTTTTCAAACGTCACAACACCCGTTAAAGGGTCAGTTTCAAAACCCGCTGTCATCACACCATCAAGAGCAACCAGATGATCTGCCTCAAGGTCTGGCAAGGTGATTGAACGCGCATAAGGTGCAAAGGCCGCCCCATAGGTTTTAATGAGCTGGAACTGCGTTTGCGCCCCGTCACCAACACCAATGATCTGATCAGCCGCGCTGATCTGATCACCGGGCGCACAACTTTTATAGTCGCTCCAATCCTTCCAACGAAACGCGAACATTCGCCCGCGCCGCTCTTCAAAAAAGGCAATCACCTGATAAAGATCGTTTACAGAGCGCACACCCTTGGCCGCATTATAGCGGCGGCGACTGTCTGCCCATTGCTGATTGCGGTTTTCCCGGCCGTTGCCTCTGATTACAATTTGCGTTTTACGTTCCGGCCCGCCTTTCGCTCCAAGGGAGATATCAGGCGGAAAACGGGTGTCATGAAATTCAGTAAGCATCAAAAGCCCCAATTCTCACCTGTTAGCGGTTGCGTTGCCCGCGTCCGATTGCGTCAAACATCATTGCCGCAACTTGTCCCTGAGATTGCCGGAAGCTTTCAACGTCCTGCGTTTGGATGTTGAATTGAACGTTCAGCGGGGCAGAACCACCGCCAAACGCATCCTGATTAGAGATAATCTTTGCAGGTCCCACCACCGGCTCAACGCCATTTTCACCTGCAAGCCCCCATTCTCCGGCCCCAAGAGTACCGCCTTGCGCAAAGAACCCTTTAAACCCGCTAATAAGTGCCGTTGTCACGTTCGCTTCTGGCGAGCTTCCAAACGTTGAAGCAAGCGGCCCTTGCCCCAAAAAGGCAGCCTGCAGGGCAGCTTCTGCAAGCGTTGCAATCAAGTTACCGGCCGCTGTATCAGCAAGCCCCAGCGCGCCAACCAGCTCACTTATGGAATCCGTTGCAACGTCACCAAACAGGCCCGCCAGATCGTTCACCTGTTGCTGCGCCAAAGCTTGCGCATGGATCTCATCTGTTATCTTAATCAGCTCCTGGCCCTGCTGGCTGCTTGCCTCAACCCCGGCAAGCCTTAAGGCATTCATGCGCCGTTGTTCCTGCGCATTCATCCCAAGCAAGTCTTGCTCGCGCTGCAGCTGCTCTAATACGCGTGCGTATTGGTCAATTCGGGCTACGCTTGATGAGGTTTTTTCTGACTTTTGCGGAATAATTGTAGGCTTGTCTTTTGCCCCTTCAAAAGCTGTAAAACCCTGCCCGATACGATTAGAAAAATCTAAAATCCGATCGCCTTTGCCTTGTGAATTTGCACGCCCTAAATCAAGGTCAGTCAGCATGCTACGATCAATCAGGCCGTACCGGTCCAAAAAGCGGTTGGCGTCCTTCCAAATGTCAGCATTGCCAAACTCAGCAAGCGAGGCCTCCAACTTTTCATACTCATCAAACAATTGGCGAAAGCCCGAAACGGCTTGAAGAGTTGCCCGCTTCGCACCAACTTCAAAAGTGCGCCACACCTTTGCAAATTCATCATCAATTTGCTCAGCCTTACGCAGCAATTCCTCTTCAATTACACCGCCTGCCTCATCAGCGGCCCGCATCAGTTCGCCCAAACCTTCAGAACCATTCTTCAAAGCAAGAACCAGCCCTGCGCCCTCACGGTCAAAAGCTTTAAACGAAAGCAAGAGCCGCTCTTGCTCAGAGCCTGCGTTCTTAATCAGATCCGCATATTCGGCTAATATCTGCCCTTGTGACTTCATTTTGCCAGTCACATCGCGCAGTTCAATTCCGTTAGCCTTTAAAACATCATTCAGCACACCGGAGCCGTTGGCAGCTTCACCAATCCGCCGCGAAAACCGTTGCAACGCTGTATCAGTTGTACCCGCTGCAACACCGGTTAACTCAAAGCCATAGCGTAAGCGTTGCAACTCATCAGTGGTCACGCCCACCTTATCGGCAACTTTGGCAAGGCTTGAGGCGTCCGAAATCGTTTTGCGAGTGGCTACACCCAAAGCAACAACGGCCGCCGTAACAGAGGTGATGCCAACGGCTTTCAATCCCCCCATAGAACGGCCTAACAAGCTCATATCCGTATTTAAAAGCTGCGTTTCCCGGCGTGTCTTTTGCAAAGAGCGCCGGTTGCCTTCAAAGGCCGCGCGGGATTTATCATTAGCCCGCACATTATAGACAAGATCCGGCACGGTCATGATTGAGCTTCCCCGGTAACTTTAAGGTAGATGGACCATTCTAAAAGCTCAGGTTCCGGCCAGTCTTCAAGGTCGCAAACCCGCATATGCAAGCGATCCGCAAGCCTGAAAAGAAACAAGCGCCACGGATCGCCCCTTAGTTTTTTTCCAGCACCTTTGCATCAGCCGGGGCAAGCATCTGCAGCGCAACACGGCCAATTATCGCGCCATCTGCCTGCGTTAAAAGCTTGTGTTTATCATCAGCATTAAACAGCAATTCGCCGGTCTCATCCTGGCTCTTCATAATCAACACATCAACAAAAGCCTCAGAGTTTAAATCTGAATGATCGCCAGAAATGCGCGTGCGTTGTCGCGGTGTCATTGGGTCATAAAAGACCTTAAACGGCGCACCGTCTTCACCCCACTCAGGCACTTCAACAACCTGATTTTTTGCCCGTTTGTAATGGCTGTTCACACGCTCAATCGCACGCATATTTGCACTCCTTGTCTCTGCGCTAAACAAAAAGGCAGCCTGCACAAACAGACTGCCTTCGATTATTTTGGGATCCACTTGGTCAAAGACCTATGCGGAACATTCCGAACTAGTTGGTAAGGCGTATCCAGATACCGCCCATTTTATATTCAGTATCACCAACTTTCAGTTCAGATTTATTGTCCAAATTATTTTTGGCAATTTCTGAAACATTTCCGGTCGCTGGGTCATAAACACTGCATTTATTTTGATCATCAACACTTTGAACAACTGCGATCCAATGCATAGCCCCGGTATCTTCATATCTGACCATCAGTGCATCTACGCCACCATTTGAAGGAGACGTGTAATGATCTTTCTTAGTCCTTTTTATTTCATGATTTATTTTCTCAACCAGCTTAATCTCTACGTCAAATAAGTTTTTGTTGTCACTGCCTTCATTTACGACAGGCTTATAGCCTTCGAATTCAGCTTTTGCTGAATTTGTGTAAAAAAGCTCTACCTTGTCTTTCTTTTCACCATTCAACTGATAAGCAACCTGTATGAGGCCTGAAGGGCTGTTACTGTAAAATCCATTCGCATATTTGGCTCTTTTTTCCGGGCAGTTCATAATGAGATTTCCAGTTACGGAATAACTATCTCGTGCTGCGAGTTGGGCCTCTCCCTGTCTCTGGTTTTCCGGTGAGCTTGCTACTTCTTTCAGGTTGATTTTCACGGCGAACAGGCCATCAGTGTATCCTTCTGAGATATTGTCATATTCCAACAAACTGACACTTGTTTCACCTGGAGATATACCCAACTGGAGCAGACTTGCATTGACTACATATGCACCACATTCAAGAATTGAATGCTGTGAAACATCTTTGTATGCGCGAAAGGCTGCCATCTTCATGTATCCCTTATTTTTATTGATACAAAGAAAGACGGTTGAATTTTATAGTTGTGATCCTTCTCCATTTTCGCGCTAAACAAAAAGGCAGCCTGTACACACAGACTACCTTTCTCACTTCACCGGAAAAAACCGGAGTTAAGGCACTTCTTCCTGTGCCAGCTCACCATTGCCTGTAAACTCAAAGGTTAGATCAACGGTATCGGTGCGCCCCTGTGCATGGCTAATGCTGGTAATTGTCGCCGTGCCGGAATAGTAGTTTTCGCCGCTAATCTCGCCATTGTCATATAGATGCAGCATCACAGACGCCCCGGCGCTAAGCTCCTCTTGCCCCGCATCATCTGTAACCCGTTTTGCATTAATCGAACCAGACCAGCGTTTAGGTGCGCCGGCTAAATGGGTTTCCCACTCTTCACCCATTGCCGTTGCATCTGAAACAGGGGCTTCAATGCTCAAATTGAAGCTTTGCACCTTGCCCACATTTTCACCGCCTGCAGTTACACTGCCTTTATTCCCATGCACCAAAGCCATTTGAATGCTCTCCTTTAGTTTTGAAAATCAAAGTACCAGCCACCCGCTACATGCTGGATTAATGCGCGGTTTGCGGGTCTGCTTCCGGCGTTACTGCAAGCACTGTAAAACTCAGCGTTAAAACGCCCGTTCGCTTTTCGCCTCGATCCCGGCCGGTTGCTAAATTCAAATTGCTGGATTGCAGGTAAAGCTCTTTCACCAGCCCGTTTAAATAGTGACTGCCAGCAAGAGCGCCCTCTACCTCAACTGCAATTTGGTCAAGTTCATCGTCAAAGCCCCTGCCATCTGCAATCGCTTCAACGGTAATGCTCATTTGCCGTTCAATATCGCGGCCCGGCCCCATTTCTGCAGGCTGGCTTTGTTCATCCAAAATATAAATAAGCAAGGCAGGTAAGCGCTTATGTTCCAACGGATATGTACGAGTGACAAAAACCCGCTCTGCAGTGCTTGGCAGCCCTTTTAACGCAGCCTCCACCGCATCACGCACCTGTGTTCTGATATGTGCCATACCTGCCCCTATTCGCGTTCTAACACGATCTCGCTTAAGCCTGCCCCGTCACTCATGGGAGCGCTCGCAGCTGTAAAGCGCTGCCCGTCAATTAAAAGCTCTGCGCCCTCGCCAAACTCATCGGGGATTTCAGAGGTCTTCACCGCAAACACAGGCTTAGACGTGAGCATGCCAGCCTCACCAAAAGGGGTTTCTTCCCCCTCATTGGACAAGATCCCAACAAGCGGCCCGTTGCTCCCGTTTTGCAACGCGTAGGTTGCGTTTGTGGCAAACTCATCAGTGTTCAGCAGGGCGTTCAAGTCATCGTCAAAATCAATCATTGCCGCTTCACCAGTACTTGCCCGCCCTTAACCCCAATTGCCCGGTTTACAGGGGCTTTTCCCATGGCCCGCGCCAACTCTTTAGGCGTTAGGGGTTTGGGCTGTGTCAGCCTGGTTGTGTTCGCCAAGTCTTTTTTCATCGGTACGCTCTCACCTTCCAAGATCCAAGATAAACGGGAGGCACTGCCCCCCGTTTATCTCTCATAAAAGCCGGGGTTTAATTCCCGCTTGGGTCAGGCTCCGGCGCTTTTTCCGGTGCCTTGGCTTTGCCAACCGCCTTCTTTGTTTCTTCCGCTTTGCCCAGATTAATCAAAAAATTAGCCTCTTTTTCAGGGGCGTTCACCACATCACCGGGCCCAACGTTTTCACCGTCGCAAACCGTGCGCTTTACAATTACAATCTTCTTCTTAGCATTCGCCATAACATGACCTCTTAAGTGTTTGAGTAATCAAAGGAAGTTCAAAAAAAGCAGCCGGGTTGCCCGGCCGCTTAAGGGCTGGAAAGCTTAAGCTTGGAATGAATGACAGAAGCTTTGCGGGTGGCGGGTTGCAAAATCTACATCTTGCATTGCAACAACGCGCACCGTGCTACTTGTTGCCTGTGTGAACGGGTCAATGGTCAAATCAACACCGGTCCAGATCGCAATTAAAAGATCTGCCCAGTTACCAAAAAAGGCATTGCTATTAAGCACTTGGTTGGAAATACCGGCATTATAACCGTTTACCGTATTGCCCCGTTCCCAGATAAACTGCGCTGTACCCGCTGCCTTTTCCGTGGTCTTTAGCGCCCCGCGCATCTCTGCATTGAGCACATAGCCAAGCGCCCCAATATCCGCATCATCGCTTGCAACAGAGGATTCCATTTCAACCACCTCTGTAAAAGTTGGTGCACTTGCTGCAAACGTTGTTGAGTTAATGCCGGTTGTGGCTGCAATGCCCTTGGCTGCGTTGCCTGAACCATCACTGTGCAAAGCTGCCCGGTTGATTTCCAACCCGATCACCTTAGCCAGATCATCACGCACCAACGCCTCAACATCTAGTGAGGATTGAATAAGCAACTTACGGGAATAATCGGTGAAGGCCCCAAGTGTCTTGGGCGTTAGGGCGACCTGATCAAACGCAGCTGCGCTTTTGGTCACGTCATCACCTTCACCAACCCAATATGCCGTTGCACCCCCAACCATGCGCGGAATAAGCAAATCACCTTGCAAATCATTGAGCATATGAGCGCCCATATTCATCACAACAGCACGCTTGCGCAGCAATTCAATAAACGAGCCTGCAATCAAATCCTCTGAAACCAGAGCCCCACCGCTCGCAATGGTGCCGGTGTTAAGGTTGCGCGTTTGCCCAAGCACATTGGCGCGCATCACATCAGCAGGCACAAGCAACCCACCTGCAGATTTACCGCGCTTTCTTGCAGCCTCATCAGAGCATTCATATTCAAATTTTGCCGCCTCCACATATTCCTTGTTGTGTGGGTTTGCCAGGGCATTGAGCGCGCGCACAAACGAGAACTTTTTGCGCTCTTTGCCAGTCAGGCCAATATCAGCAGCCCCGGAGATTTTTTCTTGCCCGCGCTCGCCCATTTGCAAAAGCACTTTGCTAGAAAATTCACCAGCAGACAAACCCGAACGGATCGCATCTGCAGCCAGGTCACGACAGTTCCAGCTTGCCGCTGTGGCTTCAATTTCACGAATGCGTGTGGCCTCATTTGCAGCCGTTTCAGAACGGATTTGCGCAAGCTCTTCTTCTGAAGGGCCGTTATTTGTATTTTCAAGTGGTGCAGGCATTGCAGCAGCCTTTCTTTCAAGTGCAATGGAAACAACAGCCCCCTCAAATTGTGAGCGTCCCACCCCCACAGAAGGATCTGCAGGAACGGATACAATTGAAATTTCATGAGGGGTCCAGCGGGTGACGCGGTACACGTCTAAATCATCGTCATTTTCTTCTTCAAGCCGGGCTTTGTGGATCTGATAACCAACAGAAACATTGGTAAGCTCACCATCCAGAACACGGCTTTTAATCTCTTGCGCCCGCTCGGTTTTACCAAAGCGAACAAAGGCCCGGCCCTTGCCGTTCTTGACTTCAACGCGCTCAATCACGCCCACCTGATTATCTACGCTTGCGCGGTGATCAATCAGCAACGGCGCACGCCCGCTCCCAATAAATTCAAGGTCAATTTCGCCGGCCTCGTGACCCAGAATTTCAACGCCCCAATAGGTGCGAATAGGGGAGTCACTGGAAAAGGAAAGCTCTAAAAGGTCTTCTTCTGCGCCCTCTTGCGCGCGCACGAAAGCACCCTGCCGGAACAACCGTTCCGGCAGCTTCAGGTTATTTGTTGGCATGGTGTGGTTAGTCCTCTAAAGCGCTATCTTTATCAGGAACCGGGGCAACCTTGCTCCCAGCTGAAAGCACGGCTTCAAGATCAATGCCGCGATCCTTAGCAAGCTGGCTTGCCTCTGCAAAATCGTCGTAGATATCTTCAAGGGTGCGCCCGCGTTCGCTTGCTACTTCCTGAGGGCTTTTAATGCGGGTTTCCATATTGGTTTTATTGGCGGTTGCATCGTCTTTCGGGTTGACCGATTGCCAGCCCCGGCCTGTCCATTCAATTGCGTTAAACCGCTCGCGCTGCGTCATAGACAAAGGCAATTTGCGCGTTAGCATCGCCATATTCAGCCAGTCTGAAACAATCGCCCCGCAATAGTGATCTGCAAACCAGCTTTGCAATACACCCCATTGCTCACGCTCTTCACCAAGCCCGGCCCGCAGCGATGAAAAATTAGCCTTTTCCAAATCGCTTGAAAGGGATGAATAAGCAACATCCAGCCCGGTTGCTACGCCGCGCAACATGATTTTCATGAAGGGTTCCATTTCCCCGCTTGGGTAGGCTGGATCGAAGGTTTTAAAGTCGTAGCCTTGCGGCAATTCCTCTAAAACCCCACCTTCCATTTCTTCCAGCCGGGGCCGCTCTTCCTCGTCCAAATATGCCTCACCCTCTGCGCCGCCACCTTCTGCAGTCGTAGCCCCGGTTTGATCACTGCCTAACAGTTCATCCGGGTCAGCATCAGCAGAGCGGGTGTAAAAACCCATCTTTTGCGCGCCATAAACCGCATTGGAAAGCGCAGCCTCTTCAAAGCGGTTCATTTGGCTTAAGCGGCGCAAAGCCGTGTGAGCCCACGGCACCCCAATCACCGGGGCCGTTTGGTCGTAAGGTGCAAACAAATGCACGATCTCTTGCGCTGGAATGCGAATGCGTTCACCGCGCCCGCCAAAACGGGAGGGGTTGCGCTTGAACATGTGATAGGCAACCGGCCTGTCAACTGCGTTACACTCAACCCCTGCAAGAATATAATGCCCCGCCCCTAGGTCCTTGTTCAGTTCAATATCAAGCATGGTGATATCAAGGTGTTGCAGCTGAAAGCCAAAGGCCCCGAACTCCGGCCCCAAATATTTGCGCGCCAGAAAATTACCGTCACGGGCAACAGATGTAAGCGCAATGCGCTGGCTATCAGCAAACGAGAACTTGCCGCACGTTGTACACGTTCCCCGTTTACTCCAATCCAAAAAAGCCCGGCGAATAGCCTTGTTGCTTTCCCGGTCTAAGCTTTCATCTTCAAAGCGTACAACCGGCTTGATAAGCAGGCCACCACGGCCCACCACATTGCGCCGCAAATGAGAATAAAAGCCCTTCAGATAGTCGTTGTTCTGGCTTTGCTCTCTGCTATGGGAAACCAAACCCAAAAGGTCCTCTTGCGCATCGTGCATCAAAGAGGAATAAAACCCCATAGCCTTGAAATTTGCCAGGCGATCCGGCCGCGCTGCCTTAAATTTCCGCTCAGCCTTGCGCGGCTGTTTTACAGGTGCTTTGCCTGTGCGAAAGAGCCTTGCCAATACACCCATTATTTAAACCCCACCTTGATAAAGCGGTGACTTGCGCGCCCTGTGCGTTTGCGCTCTTCAATCGCCAGCAGCTTGCGGTAATGCGTGTGCCAGTCGGCAAGCTCTTTCGGGCTGAGCTTCGTCAACTTGCGCCCTGCAATCTCATAGGCGGCAACATTGGATTTTGCCCGCCCTTCCAAAAGCGCTTCAATTTGATCCAGCATGCGCCGGTTATGGCTGCGCGCGTCCGGCAAGTCTCCGGCCCACAAATTAGGCAACACTTCAAACCGGCCGCTGTCTACGCTTAAGCGCTCACTGTCACTCTTGCGGGTAATAAAGGCCGCCCACCGGTACGCCCCTGCAATCCAACCGCTGTTTTCATCAGCCCCAAGGCTCACAAAAAAACCGCCATCAAGGGCGGTTGCGGCAAACTCGATTTTTTCCGGGGCTTTCCCTTCCAGTGTTCCCACATAGGAAAGCGTATAATCAACAGGTGGAAAATCCTGTGCCAGATCATCCCGCCGCCATGAGATAAAGTCACCGGCCCGCATCGTCTTAGGCTCGGCACTTAAAGGTTCATCAAATCCATTTCCTGCCATACATCCCCCTCACAACCCGGCAAGCATGCCGCCTCTGCGCCTTGGCCGCCTGCGTGCTTTCTTCGCAGGCAGCCGCTTTGGTTTTATCGTTGTTGCAGTTTCTGACTTTTCCGTCTTCGTCTCCGGCGCTTGCGCCTGTACTGGCAAACTTTCAGGCACACTTTCCCCGGCAAGATCCGTTGAACCCGCCTCACGGCTTGTCTCTTGCTTTGGTCTAAGTGCAGCAAAACTATTGGTTTCCATAGATCGCGCCCAAATCGGCGGGCGCTTCCAGTTGATTTCTTCACCCTTAAGAACCAGCACCAAAGCCAGCCCGTAAACGCCCAGATCAAGCGCCTCGTTTCGCTTGCGCCCCTTGCGAAGCACCCAGCCTTTCGGGGTGCGCCGCTCTGCGCAAAACTCTTCAAACACTTCACCAGGTAGGTTGCGGGTCAGGTGATAGGCATCTGCGCCCGGATCTTCACGGGCAAGGCTTGCAGTAACTTCAGATTTAAGCCGCCATGTTCCAACGCGCACAATCTTTAAATCAGTGCGTTTAACCCGCTTGCCCTCTACTTTTTCAGGGGTCACTTCTTTGGCCCGGTCGCGCTCCCAACCATTCAGACCTTTGGCAAGAAACACCCGCCTGCGCAGGCCAAGCTTGCGCGATTTACGATAAAAAGCATAAGCATTCTTCGTCACACCATCCGCCCCGCCGCTATCTACGATCAGCGCAGCCGGTTTGATCTGGTAGCCACTGCCCGCAACCGGATAGTACTTTTCCAGTAAAGGCAAAAGCGCGTCCCAGTCTTCTTTGTATTTTGCCGGGTCAATCGCGCGTGCGTCGGCGCTTGGTGCTCCTGCAGGCGGGGCGTGAATGTCAAAGCGATCTATCAACCAGCGTTCCAGCCCCGGCCCCCATGCATCCACTTGGCACACAAAGCGACCCTTTTGCACGTCAACCGCAATGGTAAGAAAGCGGGTTTCCGGTGGTGCGACCTTAAGCAGATATTGCTCTGCCTTGTCCTTCAGTTGCTTCACGCTCAAATCGTCATCATCTTCCACCATGCGCGATGAATAAGGCTTGCCCTGATCAACGTTCACAGTGGTCTTTAATGAGGTTTCATCTCCGGTTTGCTGGAACTCCTGCCAAGCTGTCTCATATCTGGAAACCAAGGACGCCCACGGCTGGAAGGCAGCGGCCGCCCCTTTTAGCCAGTAAGTGACAAGATCCGTTTCCCGCAAAGCCTCATCATGAACGCTCACCAAATCCCCGGCTTTGCTTTCATGCAACCAGCGGCCCGCCCGGTTTAGCTCCACTTTATGCCGTGGTGCAAAGATTGCACCGCAATGCGGACACGCCATCACAGCAGCAAGGCCGCGCTCTTTCGGGCTGCCTTCATCTGGAAAATGCAATAACTCATAGTCTGGTTCAAAAACCTCTGAGCAATCCGGGCAAGTCCAGTAATAGCGCCCACGGGTGCCCCGGTTATAAAGCGCTAAAATACCCGTTGCCGGTGGTGCCATATGGGGCGCACCCTCAGGCGGCAAGAAGTCATTATCTTCAATCAGACGGCCCGGAGAACTTTCTGCAATCGCCATCCCGCGAGAACCGAAAGTTTCCGTACGCTTCAAGGCAAGGTCAAACAGGTTGCCTTCCCCTTCAATGTCTTCCGGCGCACGGTCATAGTCAGTCAGCAGCATTAAAGGCAGGTCAGAAGCAGACACTTTGGAGACCACCGGCCAACCGATATCCAGCGTCATGCCGCCCTGAAAACGCTTGTCTAATATGTTGTTGTCGAACCGGCCCCGGCCTAAGCGCCGCTTTATTGAAGGCGTGTAGTTGATCAGCGCCCCTACTTTTTTCAAGGCAAATTCACGCGCCGCGTTTCTGTCCATATGAATGACACGCATGTCGCACGGCTCACAGCAGATCGCCTGCCCTATGCGGTTGATTATCAGAGCGTCCGTTTTGCCAGTACGCGCAGGCCCGGCAAACACCGTCCCCCGGAAGCGCCGGGACGCACTCATGTCCATAGGCTCTACCATGTAAGGTGTTACCTTGTTATCCCACGCAATGATTGCCCCATTGTCCCGCAGCTTGCGCTCACCACCTGCCCAACTTGATACCGACATACGCCGCACCGGCGCAAGGATTGGCAGCGCATCAGCAAGGCACCCGGCCGCACTCGCATAAGCAGGCGGCCGCCAACCGTGCAAACGGGGCGGAAGTTCGAATGAGGGCATGGTGGGGAACCTGAGTTACTTGCAGTTCTAGCTATATATTTTTGACAATTGTACTCAAAATCACTGAGTACCACCTAATAAGTCTTCAGGGAAAGGAGCCCTGAAGTTTAAACTCAATCCAATAGGAAAGGTCACACCTTATGAATCGCCCCGAAAAAATCACTCGTACAATCACTGACTTTGAGAAACTGCCTATTCAATTTCCGACCCATATGCATCCACCAGAGTTTTGGGAGCAACTAGGTAGAACAATAGGCACTTTTGGTTTTCTAGAGGAAATACTTGCCAAAGCAATTTTGGTTTTCACTGGAACAACACCCTATACTGAGGACAAAATCCAAGAGGCATATGAGGAATGGGACCGAAAGTTAGAACGCACGCTTACAGACCCGCTATATCATTTGGCTAACACCTATCAGAAAGCAGTGAAAAGCAATCCCGCATCAACAATCGAAGACATTGACGACCTAGTTTCTATGATCAAAGAATCTATTAAGATCAGAAACGTCTTATGCCATGGATCATGGAACCAAACACCCGATGCAAATGGCGCGAGTATACCATTCTACTTTCGCAAAGAGGGAAATGATCAGCTCGAATTTGAGACACCAATTAACATTATGTTTTTAAAGCAGACGCAAAAGCAGGTTGCCGATCTTTGTTGTAAAGTGATTAAATCAGTTACCGATATGGGCTACCAGTTTCCAGGCGGGTCGTGACCTGGTCGAAAATTCGTTCTCACCCCTAGTGAAGAAAAGCCCAACTAGATTGCTTTTGACAGCTTGAGCTGCATAATTTTCCACCCGCGATTTTACGAAGCACATCCACATTGCAAGGCTGGTCGAAAGAAAACCAGCAGACCAGTTCCTTGCGTTGTAATCTCTCTGCATCTACTCCGCAGCTTCCATAATCGCAGCTTGCCCGGTGTTCTCTTCCGCGCTCATTCCCTGCATGAATTCAGAAAGCTCCCGGTGAAGTTCCGCCAGCAGATCATCAGCAACCACAACCGCCGCCTCTGACTGGCGACCATCCAAACCAACATCCCTAGACAAACGGTCAGGCATGCCGTTCACCGCATTGCGAACCGCTGAGAAAGTCCGTTCCAGCAACGCCACCACATCAGCACAGGCGATCAGCTCACCACGCGATTGTGCAAGCTTGTTATAGGCTGCCTCAGTCTCATAAAGTTCCTTGCGCTGCCGTGGTGTCAGCGCCATTTCAGAATTGCCAGATCCGCCACCCAGCAACGCCATCTGCATTTGCCGGATATTGCTTTGAATCTTCTCTTCTTCCGCAGCCTCTGAAGCTTCCCTTTCCTTCTGCCATGCATAGCAAACCGAAAGCCGGAACTCATAAGCCTGCCCATTGGTGCCCTTGCTCTCACAAGGCATCCCCTCGCAAATCCACTGATCTATGGTGGGCAGGCTCTTCTTAAAAGCCTCCGCAAGGTGGCGCTTATTCACCACCACATCTTCCACACCATCAGGGAGCGGATAGCGTTCAACATTCTCCATGCACGCCCCCTCTCATCTGGAACAACAACAGAAACGAAAACACCAAGTGCTCCCACACCCCACACAACCCAAAGCCCCGCAGTTCCGAACTACCCGCAGGCCGGGGCAGGTCCAGGAAGGACCCAAAGCTTTTCAGAATATGGAAACGCGCCCCCAAGTTTTAACGGGCAGTTTTCAGAGCCTTCTGCATTGCACGCCGGAAGTTGCGTTTCATCCGGGCGTCTGCAGTCTTGCGTGCACCTTCTTCAAAGCGCAGGCGCGGTTGGTAGTCTGCGCTCTTCTCATAGGCAACCAGCAGCTTTAAACCTGTGCGGCCCTTGGTGCCCCGCGAGCTATCCCGGCGCTTGCCGCGCTTAGGGCGCTGCCAGATTCCCTCAACCCCGTTGATCTCACCTTGAAACACATCCGGGCGTTTCAACAGCCGGTCAATACTGCGCCGTGGTAGGTTGCCGTATTTGTTGAGCCGCTGTGAGAACGGAACCGCCAGCACCTTCCGCTTTGGCTTCCTCGTTCCACCCTTCTCCTGCAGTTCCAAATAATCCGCCTGTCTGTCCTTGAAGAAGACAACGGCCGAAAGGTTGCGCTTACTTGCCCGCTTCAATGCAAGGCCACGTTTGGTGAAGGGTGTGGGGCGATCAAGTCGCCTGCTTAAGGTCTTTTCGGTGTTGGTCTTGATATCCTGTGCGGTCGCATTCAACGCTAAGCTGATCGCATAGGGCACCTGCCGTTGTTCCGCTTTGGTCAGCCCCTTGGCGACCTCACTAAAGTTTACGGTGTACTGGAACATGCAGCCCCCAACGAAAAAGCGCCCTCAGGTAGTAACCTGAAAGCGCAATTATTCATCATCGCTGAATCATGCCGATTAGTGCTGCAGTTGTCAATGCAGCTTTACCGACTAACAAGGCTTCGTGTTAAACATTTTGCATTTTAACGATTGGCTTCCAGCTCTATTATAACGTGTGCGCAATCATTATACTCTCTTGTCGTTATATGGCACATATTAGAAAATAAGCATTGAATGCGATTCAAATATTACTATTTTTCATTACGGGGTGCCCAGACATGAATTCAGTGACCTCACATAATAAAAAAAAAATAAACGTTAATGAAGGAGAGGTAGATTTTTTCTCTGATCTTATAACTGGAGAAAGTGCCCTAAAAAAAGAGTTCACAATTCAAAAGAGGCCCTATTACGTTAAAAGTGTAAAAAACACTGAAACTACAGCTGAATATTCCAAAGGTTGGGAAGTTATTCGGACTGGAAAAATAAGTACACGCCTCAAAAAACTAAAAACTCATGACCAGTTATTGGAGAGTAGAGTTTGGTGTCTTTTGAGGAAGATGGGATTTAGTACTTTAAGTGGTTCTAACTTCAAAATCAGTTTTACACGTGATAATGGAACCATTGGAAATAAGCAAATTGATGTATACGCAGAAGATGATGACGTAATATTTATTGTAGAGTGTAAAAGTAAAGAAAAACGTGGAAGACGAACTCTGCAGAAAGATATACAAGAAACGATTTCTCTTCAGGATTACATAAGAAAAACTATTTTTAGACGATTTAGTGACTTACCAAAACCAAAAATTGTCTGGATCTACGCTACAAGTAATATTTTATGGTCTGCGCCCGACCTGGAGCGCGCAGAGGACGGCAATATTCACGTCATTACTGAGAATGAGCTTCAATATTATGAAACTTTTACAAAACACATGGGGCCAGCAGGCCGATATCAAATAATTGGTGAATTTTTAAAAGGTCAGAAAATACCTGGTTTATCAAACATGAAAGTACCCGCAATACGAGGAAAAATTGGAGGCGAAAAATTTTATAGTTTTGTGACGACTCCTCGCAACCTTCTCAAAATTGCGTATGTGAACCACCAAGCATTAAACAATCCAGATCAAAAGCCAGCTTATCAGCGGATGGTGTCTGCCAAAAGAGTCAAGGAAATTGGCGAGTTCATCTCTAAAGGCGGATATTTTCCAACCAACATCCTTATAAATTTGACAGATAAACCTAAATTTGAACTGATTTCTGATAACGAAAATACTGATCCTAATTTAAAATTTGGTTGGATTACACTTCCATCAAAATTTAGGTCAGCTTGGGTGATTGATGGACAACACCGATTATTTGGCTTTTCACATTTAAGCGATGAGTATCTTGACCAGAGCTTATTTGTTCTTGCTTTTCAACAAATGCCGACCCGCAAAGAAGCTGATCTATTCATTACAATCAATCATGAGCAGAAAAGTGTCCCCAAAGGGCTCCTAATGAGCCTTCTTGCAGACATCAGAATGGGTGATGACGACCCGTCAACAGCATTATCAGCCTTGGCCTCAGCAGTAATCAGAGCACTAAACGACACTAAGTCTAGTCCTTTGTTTGGGAGATTTGTTAAACCAGGGGTTCCACCTGAACCGGAACAGAACTTAACAATCTCCGAAGGCATAAACGGGTTGAGAAGGTCTGGCTTAATTGGAAGAGTAAACGGTAAATACTTAATGCCCGGACCATTATCTGGTGCAACAGATTCAGAGACAGTCGAGCGAGCACAATACATACTCTCCACATACTTCGACAAAGTCTTATTGGCAAATCCAGATAGATGGGAAGCTGGCCGAGAAGCCTACATTTCAACTAACCCTGGGATCAGAGCACATATGACTGTAATCTCCGAAGTCATCAATCATATTACGAGCAAACAATCCCTAGACTTTCAATTAATAAATCAAACTGAAGCGGCAGGACACCTAACAGAATTCTGCCAACCCGTATTTGATTTAGTCGAGAGTTGCCCAGATGATCAAATTAAAACCATGTTTTCAAGGCGTTTTGGTGAGGGCGGAGTGAAAGAATATATATTTCACCTACTTAAGCCACTAAATGAACATCGTCCCGATTTTGGCAATGAAGAATTTCAACGCTGGATAGAACAAAGCACCTCTGAAAAAATTGACCAATATAACCAGTTCCTTATGAAGCTAGCTGAACGTCTTACAAACTACGTTATTGATACACTTAAGGAAGTACACGGACAACACCGATTAGATAGTGACGAACCGGCTTACTGGGAACTGGGTGTTCAAAGTGCACGTATCCGAAAAAATGCCTATGAAAAACAGCAAAGAGACGATAAGCGCAGGAAACCAAAAGAAGCCTATCTTGATATCGTAGATCTTGAAGAAATTGTTCGACAGAAAAACAACTGGATCCGCTTTGAAGCTGTGTTTAATAATCCTAGAGAGGGTGACAGAAAAGGCCAGAAGTATTACCTTAGTTGGATACAAAACTTTAATGAGCTGCGAAATATCGCTGCACATAAAAATCAGCTAAAAACCTATACAGATGACGACTTGGAGTTTATCGAGTGGCTCCGTACGACTGTCAGTCCGAAAGTCCCAGAATGAGTACTAAGCCGCTTAGACCCTTTTTAAAATGGGCAGGAGGAAAACGCTGGCTTTTTGAGAAGCAACTGTTCTCCGCCCCACACTATAGTGGCAAATACATAGAGCCCTTTCTTGGAGGAGGCGCTGTTTTTTTTCAGCTACTCCCCTCTTTTGCGTTATTAAGTGATGCAAATGGTAGATTAATCGAACTTTATACTGTAATTCGCGATGAACTCCTTGAATTTGAAGCAGAATTAAAGACACATGCAGCATTGCATTGTAAAGATTATTACTATGCAATAAGAGGGAAATCCTTTAAGAAACCGGTGGAACGAGCCGCACAGTTTATGTACTTAAATCGCACATGCTGGAACGGTTTATATCGTGAGAACCAAAAAGGACAGTTTAACGTCCCAATAGGCACCAAGCTTAATGTATTTTTGCCTAGTGATAACTTTACTTCTTGGTCCAAGGCTCTATCGAAAACAACACTGTTGCATCAGGATTTTGAGTTAAGCATCGATACTGCAATGGAAGGGGATTTCATATTTGCTGATCCTCCATACACTGTGCGCCATAACATGAATGGCTTCGTAAAATACAATCAGAATATTTTTGCATGGGAAGATCAAATTCGTTTGTGCAATGCCCTATCTAGAGCTGATGAACGAGGCGTGCAATTTGCTTTAACAAACGCAGATCACGAAAGTATTCGAGAGCTATATCGTGGAATAGGTATACAGACCCAACTAACTAGACACAGCCGCATAGCAGCCAGCTCTCAACATCGCTCAAATTCTACAGAAATACTGATAAGCAACACATCATAAATCTCAATTCGTAACCTCTGAACAGCCAACACATACGCACCAATTAGATATCTTCCTCACACCTCTCCGTTCACCCTACGAACTCCCCCGCCACATGCCCCAGGCCATTGCGCATGAGGCGGGAGACGTAGTCGCGGGTGGCTCTGCTTGGGGCGCCAGCCTCCCGCTTGGCTTCGTTCTCCTCAAAGCCGATAGCTGCTTCTGTGATGGATAGGCCCTGCCCGGCGATTGCGAAGACTGCCTGAGATTGATCAGGCCCTAGCAGGGCCGCGATCCGTTCTAGGGTTCTGTTTGCGTCTGTGGTGGAGACAAGAAGCCAATCGCGCACTTTGCGGCTGCAATCTACGCGGGGTTGTGTGAAGTCGATGGAGCTGGCTTGCCCCTCGCATTCAGCATACAGCGCCCGAATTTTACAGCCTGCCAGGTACTGCAGCTTGGTGATGTGTTTGTTGTTGTAAAGCCATTCCAGCGCCTGCCCGCGTTGGTACTTTGCCCGGCGCAGTGCTTCCTGCTTTTGCTCTTTCTTGGTGCCGCGTAAGCGGAGTGGATCTGTATTCTTAGAGCTCAACATCCTGCATCTCCCCATGTCGTAAAACTTCTTTAGCAATCAGACCTGCCAGCCGTTCACGCCGCCGCTCAAATGTATCTGCCATCAACTGAATTGGATGGTTTGGCGGGAGCGCTGCGAGCTCCCGCGTGGTTTCCCCGCGCAGCACGTCCAGAGCAGTCTTCACCTGCCCGGCCACGCGTCGGTTGCGCTCCATTGTGGCGACCACGAGAGTTTCAGTTTCCACCATATCCGGCATGCGCTTTTCCCGGCGCACAAAGTCCACCAGATCCGCTTGCCAGCCAGCAATACAGGCGGAAAGCGCAACATCCGCATCAGCTCCCACCATGACCTTAATCGCCACATGCTCCGGCCATGGATAGCCGCCCACCTGCAGGCTTGGTTCCGGTGCGCCTTCCAGCTGCCGTTGTGCCTCTGTGCAGGCCTTCACGCACTCTCCAACAAACGGCCAGACAGTGCTTTTTGCAGCCAACACCAATGCATCCGCTCCGGCTTTCAGTACGTCCTCTGAAAACCCGCTCAGCTTCTCCCGCAAAGAGGTGAAATAAGCTTCTTCGTTGCTGCCTGGCACCTTTTTGAAAGTACCGCCCAACGTGCTCAAAAAGTACAGCGCTATGAGGTCATTGGCTGATTTTGTCTGTGTGGCCGCGCTCATGCATAGCCCTCACCAAACACTTTGGTAATCGCCGCCCGGCAACGCTCTGCGGATCTGTCCAGATCCCGCGCCCGCGCTGCTTTTGCCTTGCTACCATCAGGGATAAACCGGCCTTCAATCTTGCCCAGTTCTTCCCGGCTTCGTTTGGCCGCAAGAATGGCGCGGGTGAAGTAGTTGAGGCTGCGCGGTTGCTCCGGCGCACGCCCCAAAACATGGGCAATTGTGGGTTTTACGTCCTTTTCAAGATCGCACCCATGGATCAGCCAGCCCCAAACCGGATTTAGGCCGCCCCGCACCTGTGCTGTGGTTGGGTCCAACCCAAGTGACTTTAGAAACCGGCTACAGCCCTCAACAAACCTCTGCCCGGCCCTATCCGCAATTGTGGGAGCCTGTGAGAGTGGAGAAGTGTTTTCGCATAAAGACCCACTCGCAGCCGCTTTGTCTTCTTCTTCTTTAGGTTTTAAGGACTCGTTCTTATAGGTGCCGATCTGGGGTGGCAGGGCCTGCCGATTTTCATTCGAAGCTTTAAGCTCATTTACATGGGCAGTGTGCGGAGCATCCTCGATGAGGTCGCCCTGCTCTTCCTCCTCCTCTTTGAGTGCCCGCATCACACGGTAGGTGTGGGAGCAGCTGCCTCCATCAGGGCGGATACCAGCCATCACCCGGAGCCACCCAGCCTTAGCCAGGTTGCCAATGGATTTTTGCACCGTAGAACGCGCAATCTCCAACTGCCGAGCAATCTTCACCTGACTGCGATAGGTCACGCCGTTGCCGTCCGTGGAGCAGCACAGGACACCCAGCACCTGAATATCACGCGGTTTCAACCGCCGGTCCTCAAACACACCAGCAGGAATAAAAGACAAACGGGGACGATTAACAGGTCTAGGCATTTTATAACCTCCTGAGCAGTGCGGATAATTGGATAAGTGAGAACTAGAAAATCAGTGGCGGAATACGCGCTCTGATTACAAAGGGATTGAAGCTAACAAGGTGACTTGTAACTATACCCTCAGAACAGCCCTAGCGGCTTGTAGCGGTCACGGTCCCATAGCTTTCCGTCTCCCGTTGCCATGTCTCCAATTGAAGAGATGGCGTGGCAGTTCCACATCAGCGGCAAGCGCCAACTGTTCCATCTCATGAAACCACGAAGCAGGAAATTGTCCTCGCATCACGGCAGCGCTTACAGCGCCCGACTTAACCCCGAGAGCATTTTGCAAACTGCCTCTTCCTAGTTTCTGCGCGATCATCCTAGCTGTAGTCATACGACGAGTATTCTAATAAATTTAGAATACGTCAATATGTTATCTGAGCGGTGGTCTAAGAAATGTAGAATGTGTTAATCTAAGCTCATGACAAAAAAGCTAAAAAATATTTCTGGACCTTTTGCGGAAATCGCAATCCGCCTTCGTGCGGTTGAAACATATGTAGGCATGTCACAAAAAGAGTTTTCAGAGTCTGCAGGTGTTCAGCAAAAATCCATGAGCCAATGGCAAAGTGGTGATTTCCGAATTTCTATTCAGGGGGCTCTTAAGCTGCGGGAGAGATACGGAATATCATTGGATTTCATATACTGCGGCAATATAGATGCATTACCAACCAAAATGGCTAATGAGCTTTCATCCATATTACGCGATAGCATTTCCAGCAGGTCAAATGACAATGGTGATCTACAAGCCCCATAATACAATAACTTGTATCGCCGATCCTCATCCATGACCACCTCCTGAACTATCTACTCATTTCCACCAATCAAAATTCCAATATTGTTCTTTTTAAATTCTCAATCGCCATCATGTTTCTGCCGAAACATGTCCGAAGTGAGACGCTAGTAGCTTTATATCTGCTACTGATCAAATAATTGCATTCCGCATAAAAGCATGTTGCGCGTGTATTGCCTACCCATTTCAGGTGCGCCATTTTGTGCACCCCTTAAACAAAACTTGTCTCCCCGAATATAGCCAAGCGAGTTTTTGTGTTTTCTAATTTATTTAGAAATGTATATTGACATTCTAAATTTATTAGAATTAGGATGAGTGGTATTTTCTAGCATACCAAGAAGTAGAGCCGCATAAAACGACGGCCATTTTCCTGAATAACAAGTCCCGAAGCTTTCTTTTACGAAAGGAATAGGCAATGCATGTTTTTCATAACTTCGAAGATGGGGGCGTCACCCACAAGAGCCCACACAGCCTTTCCAGCTACTACAGCTTATTGCAGCCAGAAATATTCAGCCTCGAACGGCTGATTGAGGCTGCACCTCTCCCCTTAAGTGAACGTGGCGAACTTGCGCAAATAATCGCAATCCGCTTTTCCAGCGGAGCAAGCCGCGCCCTTTCCATAGCTCCAACTCAGTGAGGTTCAACATGGCACCTCGCAAAACCACCCCAGAAGCGGAATCAGTATCCGAAGAAACCAAGCAGGCACAAAGCACCAAAGCTGCAACCACCAAGCCTAAGGCCAAGACCACCCCGGCAAAGACTGCCCCGAAAAAGGCAACACCAGCCAAAACGCAAACCGGGTCAAACAGCTCCGGCATTGCCGCCGATCATCTGCAAAGTTTCTTTGATCGCATTGAGCGGCTGGAAGGCGAGAAAAAGGGCATTGCAGACGACATCAAAGACGTCTTTGCTGAAGCTAAAGGCAACGGGTTTGATGTGCCCACCATGCGGGCAATTCTGAAAATCAAAAAGCAGAAGCCGTCAGAGCGCGAAGAGAAGGAATCCATGCTGGACCTCTACATGCACGCCCTTGGCATGCTGGAAGGAGACCTGGACGAAGCCCAACAACTTGGCATAGACGCAGCAAGCGCAGGCAAAGCAGTCACGGACAATCTCTACATAACCGAAGATCCGCGCTTCAAAAAATGGGAACAAGGCTGGCAAATGCAAACAGCTTTCCTAGCAGCGCAAGACAACCAGTAAGCCTCAGCGATCAAAGCCACGGGAGCGGCGCAGGTCATGCAGCCCAATCACCAAAATCAAATAAAGCTGCCTGCGGCCCCTCCTCTCCCCACACGGGAAGACCTAGAAACCGCCCTCAACCTCTTCGCCAAACTCGTCGATAAATACGGCACAGACTACCTCCCCTTCTTCCTGCGCATAGAGCGGGAGCTGATCGCACTGGAAGAAGAAAAAGATGCCCTTTCACGTGCAAAGGCACGGGCGCGTTTACAGGGGTCTACAAGGCGAGCCTAAAATGGGTCAACTGGAAAGCAGCCGGACTGCGGGACTAAGAAATACGATCAGTCGCCATAGTCTCGCTCTACCGATGAGTTTTCTGTCACCCAGTAGCTTTCGTGTCTTTTTTTATCGTAGGCATGATAGCGCTTCGAGAATGCCTTCAAAGCCTTATCGTATTGAACCATCACCAAGACGGCATCACTGTTCTGCGGCAGGTCATCCTCATCCAGCAAATCTAGATACTTTGCCTCCGCCTCATCACCCAAGACTTCCTTGAGGTCTTCGAGCACCCTGTTGAGAAGCTTCACCTTACCCTTGCTAAGCGTCGCATCAGCCTTCTTCTTTGAGAGTTCTCTCATTTCGGCAAGCAGGCCGGAAAACACGCCTATTGCCGCTCGATACGTTGCGACCTTCGCCGTGCTCGTTACGGGTTGATCTGCCATTAGCCTTTACCTCGCGTTTTTGCATCCGCCAAGATTTCGCTCGGATTACCTTCGATCAGATAGACCCACTTGTAGTCATGGTTGACAACATTGTCTGTCCTAAACCTCTCAATCTCTTCAAGATACTGCGCAATAACAAAAACCACATCACTATTTGATGGCAGCTCGTCCGTGTCGAAGGCTTCGAAGTCCTCGAACGGCCGATAGTCTGATCCAAGTACATCATTGGCAGAAGCAATAACCTTGTTGATCATACCTAATTTGAACTTATTGACGGCATCATTCTGAGACTTCTTCGAAAGAAGTGACATTTCGCCGTGAACAGCCTTGAGCTGCCCTATTGTTTTCTCAAGTTTTTCAATATCTTCAATACTCTTCAATATTCCTCCTTAAGGACAAGCCCTTCTAAATTCGACATATTTTTTGACGATGACATCAAGCGGATCGCGTTGATTGCTGTCAAAGACCTCGACCATCTGCTCGATATCAGCGTCCGTTAGAGCAACAATCGCCTTTCGCTGCCCCGACCACAAATCAACCGTGCTTGAAAAACGCGCCTTCTTCAAAGGATTACGCGTCACGAAAACTCCAAAGTTTCCCAAGTTGTCCTTCAGATACCGGTTAAGCTGATCGACATGCTTGGTCTCGATAGCCTTCACGTTCTTCATTTCGAACGTAATCTGCCTCGAACCATAGTCCGTCATAAGTTCCTGGAGAAACGGGTGCGTCCGACTGTTGTAGAAGATCAGATCACGGATGCTCACGCCGCTGTCGGTGCGCGCCTGTTCCTGGGCAAAATCGAGCTGCGGATACAGGAGCGACGGAAGAAGCTGCCCGATCAACTTCTCATAGGCAATGTCCGCCCCATCGTCTTTGCCGGTCGGCAGTTTCTTGATCGCCGCCAGCTTTCGGCGGGCCCACAGCGCCGGAATCTGCGAGAAAAGAGGGTCGTTTTTGCAGTCTTCCAAAGATCGCTCTCGCGCCTGCACATAAGCATCCACGACTGCATAGTTATCGCGGTTGTAGATTTGCACTCTAACGCGGGTTAGTTCTTCGCCCTCGTGCGCTATGTCGTCCTGGGGGCAGAAATTACGAAAATAGGTATCATAGTTGATCCAAGGAACGTGCCGAAGCCAACGCTTCGGGACAAACAACACGGGCAATCCAGTTTCAGGATGTATAGGAACTTCGGCCTGAACGTCCTCGAACATCAGCGAGGATGGATTGTAGACGTTTGAGACCACGGTTCGCTTCAGCCCGACGCCCAACGCTTGACATTCCTGTGCCGTGTAGTCGATCAGGAAACTCTTGATGAAGTTGCAGGCAATATCGCTGATCCGATCCTTACCGATACCATCAACAAATAGCTGGACTTCTTCGAAGTGGCGAAAGCCATGGTCTCGGTAGTAGGGTATCCGTTCGAAAAGGCTGAGAACCTCTTCTGCCTTAGCGCGACCGATCCGCGTCCCTTTTTTGGTTGCGGAAGTCCCTAGTCCCACTTCATCGCATTCCGACGCGGCGATGAGTTGCTGAATAGCTTGTTCCTGGTTGCCCGATTTGGAAAGAACTCCAATGTTATTGAAGGCTCCCAAAATCATCTGGTGCAACCCTTTATCTTGAAGGCTAGGGGAACGCCACAAGAGAAAAGGATCGACATAGAGAGGAATGTCTTCGTCTAGGAACGGGATCGCAAAGTCGAGCTCAGCTTGCGGAACAAAGATATCGTGAAATTCTGTAAATCTCGGGCGAATTATGTTCATGTATGTCATTCTGACGTGAATTGCTCGTTTGCCGATGCGTTGCATTCGACAAAGCTTACCCGTTGAGGTCGAAACAATCCAGAAAGATACCCGACGATTCCGTTTTAAGCACCGCTTTTGTTAAACCAGAGGGCAAGGCGGCCAACGCAGCGAATTTCCGCTTTCCGCCTAAAGCAACATGCCAACCTAGATCAAGATTAAGTTGTGTATCGGACTGGTTCGAACTCCCAGACTTCAGATTGAATGTCCGCAATGGTCACCTTGCGACATGCAGCGCTAGCGAAGGCCAGCGCCCTCACTGATGATAGCAAAGGGCTCAAACAAGCAACTCTCGCGACTTAATCCGACCGGCAAGAACTGGCACTATTTGCCTTTATCCGCTCAAATAACTCCATAGAAAAGCCAAGCTGAATCTTCCGCAGCTCCCCGGCACGATACGCCATAGATCCACCATCCCCGTATTCCGGCCGGTCAATAGCATGCCCCATCAACAGGCACCGCAGCTCATAGTCTAACTTGGCTTCTTTCATGCGGGTTTCAAAGGCATGGCGCAGCGAATAAATCCGGTGGTTCTCAGAGGGTAATAACCCCGCCCGCCGGAAAGCCTTCATAGCCGTTGCAGAAAAGTTGTTTTCCTTATCTACATAGCGCGGGAAGCCCTCAGGCGCCCGCCGCATCGCTTCATAAGACACGCCGATCAGAGGAATATCACGCACGCTGGATTCCGTTTTAATGGCGCGATCCGGCTTAAACTTGATGGAGATATAGGGCACCTTGGCGTCAAGATGGATCTGACGCGCGGAAATATTGCAAAGCTCGGAAGGACGGCAGCCGGTTTCAATGCACGCTAGCACAATCAGTGCTGCATCTCTATTCAGCGAGGCCAGCGCTCCAGGTTCAAGAATTTTCTGTTGTATCCAAGAGGCAGGAAAAGGCGGCACATCCTGCCGCAAGGCTTTGGGACTGCGGAAATTGAGGTTTCTAAAGGGATTCTCTCGCTCTTCCTCCCCGACCCTCTCAAAATAGGCACTATAGAGCTTGCGCATATTGCCAACATCGCGATTGGCAGAATTACCGGAAAGTGGCTTTTCCCCTCCCTTGCCAGTCACACGATCTTGCCACCAGTTGAAAAACTGCAAGGCATCCTCGCGGGTCACCTCTTCCAGGTCTTTATCGCCAACAATCTTGATGAAGTTGCTCACAGCCCGGTTCTTGACTTTCTCAAAGCTCTTTTTCTGAGCTGCACTCATGCCCTTTTGCTCATCCGGTGCAATCTCAGCCAAATAAACATCCATGGCCCTAGAAACCGTCACAGAAGGGCGTTTAGCAGTGCCTAGCAATGCCTGCGCATCTGATTGCAAACCAGCCTCAGGCCGCCCTACCAACGCCAATGCACGCGCCACTACATCCACCACCGGGGCCGCTTCCAGCTCAAAGGCAGGCTTAAATACAAAACCAAGCGCAAGCGCTCGATGCTGCGCTGCCTTATAGTTTGCATCAGCAACGTCCAGCACAGCTTCACCACCGCCCTGCAGAGACAGCCAGTAAAGCCTATCAGCTTCTGCAAGTGCATCGCGCCGCGCACAGGCTTCTTCTAAGGATGATGTTTCGAGAGAGAGTTCAATTTTGCCGCGTTGGTCTAAATGCGCAACCTTCTTAGGCACGCGCCTGATGTAGTACCAGCGACTACCCCGCAACTTTAGGTATTTGTCTGACCCCTGCATAAAACCCCCAATTTGCAAATGTAGGGCAGTTTGTAGGGCAATTTGTAGGGCAGAAAGTGCGGTTTAGTAAACCCGCAAAAACAAAAACGGCGCTTTGCTAAGTAATATCAATCACTTAGCAAAGCGCCGGTTGGTGCGGCCGAGAAGACTCGAACTTCCACGGGTGTTACCCCACAGCGACCTCAACGCTGCGCGTCTACCAATTCCGCCACGGCCGCAAAACCTTGGCTTGCCTCCGGTTTGTTTGGCTCGTTGGCCTCGCCCCGTCGGCTGGTGAGCGGTGATATAGCCAACCCCTCGGACCAGCGCAAGTACCCTTTTTCAGAAATTCACAGGGCTATGCAAAAAAATCGAAAAAACCTCGCTTTGACCGTGACTTATCCACTATCTGCGATATTTCAGATCCGATCTTCCATGTTTACGGGTCGCATTTCCACAGCGCGCTCCAAAACCTTTGTGATGACAATGCCAACTTTATCGCCAACAACAGTGACCTGCCCCTCAGCGACCGGCGTATTATTCGCCAAAATCATAACATCATCAGCTTCATGCGTGTCCAACTCGATCACAGCACCTCGCCCCATGCGTAAAAGCTGATGCACTGGCATTTCCGATTTACCCAGCACCACCGAAATATCGACGGAGATATCATCGAACCTATTCATATCTGCCTTCCAGCATCCAAGAGAATAAAATGCACCCCGACTTGCTCTGTGAGTTGGTGCCCTGTGATTTTTAGTGTAGACGCTTACATCTCATTAGGGCAAACCAACTCACCGAAATCCGCAGATCATTTTGGGATAACAACATGGCAGATCGTCAAACCCTCAAAACAGACTTCTTACCCAAAGAAGGCTCCCCTCCTGTTGAGTGGGTTATAGATGATGAACTTGTACCCTATGAGGTTGCACAAAAGGAGATGGAAGAGCGCGTCGCAGCTATTGCCGCTGGCAAGGCAGCAGAACGCGTCTGGCTTCTTGAGCACCCTCCTCTTTATACTGCAGGCACGAGCGCAGATCCGGTCGATCTCATCGCCAAGGATCGCTTTCCAGTCTATGAGACTGGCCGCGGAGGGCAATATACCTATCATGGCCCTGGCCAGCGCGTTGCCTATGTTATGCTTGACTTAAAACGCAGGCAACAAGATGTACGCGCGTTCGTAGCCGCGCTAGAACAATGGCTTATCGATACCCTCTGGCAGCACCACGTGCGCGGAGAACGCCGGGAAGACCGCGTTGGTGTGTGGGTTCAACGCCCACAAAAGGGCCCGGACGTCGAAGATAAAATCGCTGCCATTGGCATCCGGCTGCGCAAATGGGTCACCTTCCACGGTATCTCGCTAAACGTAGATCCCGATCTCGAACACTTCTCTGGGATCGTCCCATGCGGCGTGCAAAAACATGGCGTCACAAGCCTGATAGACTTGGGCCTGCTACTCACCATGCCGGAAGTAGACGTGATACTGCGCGAACAGTTTGAGAAGATTTTTGGTGCAACGGTGTTGGTTGGCCCTTCTGGCCTGGCTCTAAGAAGCGATCCAGATACCTAATATTCAACTCGGAAAGGTCCCACTTCGTCGGGGACCTTTTCCAAAAGGCTCACCGATTTTACACTTGCCCCTGATGGCCCTTTTTGAACGGCCATCAGCAATGCATCTACCTTTTCCTGCTCACCAGTAACAACCACCTCAACCGACCCGTCCTCTCTGTTTTTACACCAACCGGACACTCCGAGCAGCTCCGCTTTTCTGTGGAGCCAGGCACGATATCCAACCCCCTGCACCAATCCTGAAATGGAAAAGTGTGAGGTTTTCATTGGCATCTCCTAATGTCCTGACGGGTCACACAAACAAAAATCGTCTCGTTGAGCAGCAGATTAATCACCCAGATCGACCATTCGCAGCTCTAGATTGCAAGCCATAAAAAAAACATCAATTCCCATATCTAATAGGTTGAAACTTTAGGAGATACTCTATGAATTTTTTGAAGGTCAGCCTTATTGCCCTAACTGTTTGTGCAACGACAACCATCCTTCCAACCGATACATCAGCGGCAGAAAACACCTCCAAGCTGTTCAGTAAGACGGTCGAAACCGCCACATATAAGCAAGGCATCTCGGCTATCGCCCTACAAGCCCGGCAGAACCCAGCAGACAGCGAAGCGGTTTTTGCCTTAGGCGCCTTGCAGTTCCTAAATGCATTAGAAGGCTTGCAGCACGACCTTTACCGATATGGAGCAGGCAACGCAGACATTGATCGCAACCTGCGCTCATTCCTGCCTATTCTCAGAATTCCTGTCTCCCCCAACCCCTCGCCTGAGCCCATCACCTACGAGAAAACACGAGAGATCTTTAAAACCTTTGTTGCTGGTATGGAGCAAGCAAACCAGACACTTGCAGCTCTCCCAGATAAACCAGTCAAACTACCTGTCGACCTGCTTAAAATATCGCTCGATGCTGATCGAAGTGGCACCATAGAGCCTTACGAAAACCTCGCAACTGTCCTCGGCAGCCTTTCAAGATCGCGAAATTTCAAGGTCGAAGGCGAGGCCCAATCATTCCCGGTCACTTTTGATCAAGCGGATGCAAAGTGGCTTCAAGGTTATTCAAACCTGCTCATGTCAACAGCCAACTTCCTGCTCGCTTTCGATTTTGAGCCAACTTACGACCTCGCCTTCCATAGTGTATTTGGACCCTCAGCGACAAACTACGGCAAATTGCTGGAAGAAAAGGGGAAGCGCAAGACCGGCCGCGACTTCGAAACAATCGCAGCGGCCCTCAACTTCGTTCATAGCGTCAACTGGCAAGTTGATGAGCCAGACCGCCTCGAAGCAACGCGTCAGAACCTGCTGAAAGTTATGCAACTCAATTATGAGACCTGGGATCTTGTCAGCAAAGAAACCGACGACGACAACGAATGGCTACCAAACCCAAACCAGACAAGCCCCTTTCAGGCTCTACCCGTTACACAGCCGACAATTGATGCATGGCTCCAAAATGTTAAAGCAGCAGAACATGTGCTGAATGGAGATCTTCTCATCCCCTCAATGTCTTTTGAAGGGGGGATTAACATGAAGACGTTTTTCCAAACCGCACAAACATTCGACATAGTCCTCTTTATCACCGGTCCAAATTCAGCCGACTATATTGAGGACGGTGAAGTATCGGATGGCAACTTCATGAGAACCATCACAAGACCGATGGGGAGAAACTTCGGCTCCTTTGCCATCTGGTTTAATTAGGTCTTTGAGATACAAAAAAGCCCGGCGAACATGCCGGGCTTTTCATTAAGTGGATTTGCGTTCCACATGAACAATGTAGAGTGAAGCCCCGATAATCAAAGCGGCTCCAAGCCACAAGTTACCTGGTGGAACCCACCCAAAAACAAGGAAACCACAAAGCACATTCAGCGGCAGCTTCAAGTGATCGAACGGCTGCAGATAAGCTGCGTCAACACGCTGATAAGCCATAGCCAGAGACCCTTGTGCAATTGCCCCAAGCAAACCTGCCAGAACCACCAGCCACCACATATTCATACCAACAGGCAGGGCCAAACCACTTGGTGCGAGCAATGCCAATGCAAGGTTGATCGGGGTCAGAAGCAACAGCAAGTACAATGTCACCGACTGAGGGCTATCATTCTCTTCCAGCTTCTTCATGCATAAGATAGAAGAGCCCCACAACAGCGCTGCAACAATTGGCAAGAATGCAACGAGCTGGAACGTATCGTCCCACGGACTAAGAATAATCATCCCGCCAACAAATCCAACGACAGTCGCCAGCCAGCGCTGCCCACTGGCCTTCTCACCAAGAAACGCGGCTGCACCAATGGTTACAAAAAACGGTGACGTCATCAACAGCGCTATGGCCTGCCAGATCGGAACGCCATTCGCCAACCCGGCAACCCAAAACTGAACGCCAAGGGCAGCCAAAACCACGCGAAACACATGCAAACCGAGTTGTTTGGTTCTCAGCCCGGCAAACCCGATACGCCAGATAACCGGAACCATCGCGATAAGAGAGATAAGATACTGCCAAAACGTTGCACTGGTGGAACTAAGTCCCTGTGTCATCGTCAAGTACTGCATGGCAGAGTTGGTAATGGCGAATGCCGCACCGGCGAAGATCATCCAGCTGGCGCCAACAACAGCAGCGGAGGCGCGCGCAGAGCTGCGTGATGTACTCATACACGCACCTCATTCAAATCAAGCATAAACAGATTGGACATAAACATCTTTCTGATCCAAAGAGCAGCAAAAAAGCTGCAAAGTTCCATTGAATCAGGACGCGTAAGCAAACAGTGCCCTTGCGAACACTCCCTCACCTACATTCTCTTTCATCCGGACTATAACCGTCGGTTCCGGGTTCTCACCGGATCTGCTGACCCTTCCTGCAAGCAGGAAAGCGCTCGTGGACTTAGGGCCCAAAACTGCCTATCACCACCGGTAGGGAATTGCACCCCGCCCTGAGAATTAGCCCTCCCTTAAAGAAGGACCACTGTTATCTAACAGATTCTCAGAAAATTGCGAGTGGTCTTTCAGTCTAACTGAAACCAACAATGATAAACAAAATGCGCTTGCTAACGCAGATCCCACTGACGCAGCTCTTCCCGGTAGGTCTCTGGAAACTCCCAGTGTTCACAAGCAGATAAAACCCCTTCCCACGCCTTAAGCTGCGGCTTGCCGGTTTTGGCTGTCCGGCTCACATAGATAATTGCAGACTTGCTCTGCAAACCGTGGCGAATGGGGAGGAATACTTTGTCCAATCCTTTACGGAAAAGCGCTTCTGCGCCATCAACCACCGTGATTTCACCGATCCGGCAATCCCAAAGCACCCCGTGGACGGTTTTGCCCGGTGCCTTTACCATGGACGGCACTCCTTCTGACGTCACGATAAAACGATATCCATCCATAAAGGCCAGCCCCAACGCTTTGGCATTTGGACAGCGGCTTGCCATAATCTTCGGATCCATCAAACGGCCATACGCAAAATAAATCGGCATCAATGTTACTCTTGAATCAAACAGGTTTAGGAGACGAGGCTTTTGGCAAGGTGAGCAGCAAGCTCAGCTGGCGAAGAAACAACAGCACCGGCCTTATGTTCAGCCAACTCCTCAGCAGATCCATAGCCCCAGAGCACACCAATCGACGCGACGCCATTTTCAGAGGCCGCGATGAGATCATGCTTCCGGTCCCCGATCATAATGGTTTTGGAGGGATCAAGGTTTTCTTGTTCCAGCAGGTAGGCCAACAGATCAATCTTATTGCCGCGTGTCATATCCAGCTCGCAGCCATAGGTCTTTTCAAAAAAGCCATCCAGCTCAAAGTGAGCGATAATCTTTTCCGCATAAACCCAAGGCTTCGACGTACACACAAACAGGCGATCACCGCGAGTTTTTGCCTCCTGAAGCAACTCGACTATTCCCTCATAGCGCTCGTTTTCATAAAGTCCAACAGTAGTAAAACGCTCACGGTAGAGGCGGATAGCCTCGAAGATTAGCTCTTCGTCATCTGTATTCAAAAGCTGGCGATACGTCTCAGTCAGCGGAGGACCAATTACAAAATTGAGCTCTTCTGCCGGAGGAACCTCCCAGCCAAGCTTCTCAAGCGCATATTGAACACTTGTAACAATGCCAACAAATGGGTCTGTCAGCGTTCCATCCAAATCAAAAAGTAGAGTGCGCAAAGCCAAATCCTTAAATTGAGAATTGGCTTCGCGCCAACCCCTTATTCAAATTCCATGATTACAGCATCAACAGCCAGACTATCACCCGGAGCCGCCTTGATTGCGCTTACCACACAATCCCGCTCTGCTCGAAGCACATTTTCCATTTTCATGGCTTCAACAATTGCTAACTGCTCCCCAGCTTTGACTTCCTGTCCCTCATTTACGTGAAGAGAAACAACAAGCCCCGGCATTGGGCAAAGCAATAGATTGGATGTATCAGGAGCGACTTTTTCAGGCATCAAAGCAGCAAGCTCAGCAATGCGCGGGCTCATAACCTGTGCAACAACCGAGAAGCCCTGCCAGTCAAGCTGATAGCCATTATCAACAGCTCTCACCTGAACGCTGACATTACGCTCACCCACCTGCCCTTTCCAGAGCATTTCACCTGGAGCCCAGCTGGAGGCAACCCGCTCATTCGCCCCGCCATCAACGCAGATGTCCAAATCCACTGGAGTAGCTGCCAAACCCTCAACAAGCTCGGCTTTCAATGTTTCACCGTCAATACGGACAGCCCACTCGCGCCGTACAGCGCCGTGATGCGGGCGCAACCGACCCGGCAAATGATCCAACCGTTCGCGTTCAATCAAATGCATAGAGAGTGCAACAGATGCCAACACCGAATTGGCTTCAGCATCTGGCGTTGCAGGCTCAAATCCATCTGGATATTCATCAGCAATAAAGCCGGTAGATATCTCACCAGAGCGCCAACGCGGATGTTTCATAAGCGAAGCAAGGAACGGCACATTATGTTGAATGCCATCAACCTGGAACTCATCTAGCGCAGTACTCATTCCCTCAATGGCTTCTGCCCGTGTTGCAGCATGCGTTACAAGCTTAGCAATCATAGGGTCATAGAACATAGAGATCTCAGATCCCTCAACAACACCGGTATCATTACGAACCAGATAGTTGCCATGCTTGCCTTCAACCGGCGGACGGTAGTGGGTCAGGCGACCAATGGATGGCAGGAAGTTCCGGTACGGGTCTTCAGCATAAATACGGCTCTCAATAGACCAGCCATTCAGCTTCACATCCTCCTGCTTGATGGACAGTGCTTCCCCAGCAGCCACCCGGATCATCTGCTCAACCAGATCAACACCTGTAACCAGCTCAGTGACAGGGTGCTCCACCTGCAAACGTGTGTTCATTTCTAAGAAGAAGAAGCTCTTATCCTGCCCAGCTACAAACTCAACAGTGCCGGCACTGTCGTAATCAACCGCCTTTGCAAGAGCAACAGCCTGCTCGCCCATTTTGCGGCGGGTTTTTTCGTCCAGAAGCGGGGATGGAGCTTCCTCAATCACCTTCTGGTTACGGCGCTGGATCGAACACTCGCGCTCGCCCAGATAAACAGCATTGCCATGCTTATCACCCATCACCTGAATTTCGATATGGCGTGGGTTCTCAATAAACTTCTCAATGAAGATCCGGTCATCACCAAAGGAGTTAATGGCCTCAGACTTTGCACGATCAAAGCCATCCATAGCCTCTTCATCGTTCCAGGCGATACGCATACCTTTACCGCCGCCGCCAGCAGATGCTTTAATCATCACTGGGTAACCGACCTCGGCTGCAATACGCTTAGCATCCTGCGGAGTTTCAATCAGGCCCATATAGCCTGGAACAGTAGAGACATTCGCCTCAGCTGCAAAACGCTTGGATGTGATCTTATCACCCATGACTTCAATAGCTTTAGGGTTTGGCCCGATAAAGACAATCCCTTCCTGCTTCAAGCGTTCGCAAAACTCTGCGCGCTCGGAAAGGAAGCCATAGCCTGGGTGAACTGCTTCTGCACCGGTTTGCTTACACGCATCAATAATCTTATCGATCACAAGGTAAGACTTCGCCGCAGTTGGCTCACCAATATGAACGGCCTCATCAGCCATTTCCACATGAAGCGCATCCCGGTCCGCATCAGAATAAACAGCAACCGTCTTGATTCCCATCGCCTTTGCGGTCTTGATGACACGACAAGCGATTTCTCCACGGTTTGCGATCAGAATTTTTGAAAACATGCGCCCATCCCAAATACACGTATTCCTAATATGTAATGCTGGGTTGTAGGCATCTCTTTTCAACTCCGCAACCTCACAATAGGGCGAAGAAGCATTGCACTTTCGTGACTGTGAGATCCTCGCCGAAAATTCTCCGATCCTCTTCAAAACACCTGTTATTTTGCCATTTTTGATCGCATAGCATTGAGTTCGCCCGCAACCTCTGGCAACACAGAAGCCAGAGCGACCAAAGAATAGAAGCGGAGACACCTAATGAATGAGAACAAGATCTACCTGGAAGGCCTTTCTTTCTTCGCGTTTCACGGCCTATTTGATGAAGAGGCTAAACTGGGCCAACGTTTCATCGTAGATCTCACTTGCTGGGCTGATTTTGAACAAGCCACACATTCTGACAAATACGAAGACACGATCTGTTATGGAACACTTGCAAAGACTGTTGAGACCGTCGTCACAAAATCTCGTTTCAATTTATTAGAGCGCTTAGCGGGCGCAATTTGTGAAGCCGTATTCCAGATGGATCCACGCATCTCCAAAATCACAGTTAAGGTCAACAAGCCCTCTGCGCCTGTACCGGTTCATGTAGGCGGGTTTGCAGTTGAAATTACCCGCAACCGACCTGCAACCTCGTCTTAAATCAGCAATTTTTCTTTCAAGACCTACTAACCACTGCAAGGTTTCGCGCTCGCCTTATCCGCCAATGCCTGCAAAACAGAGTAGATAGCGGCTTTTTAAGTCAGTGAATAACTTCTGTTTGGAAAGGTTAGTAAACGTCATGCGAAACGTCTCCACTCTCATTCTCGCCGGCACTTTCCTCTCTGTGTCCTGGTACACTCCAGCGAACGCTCAAGTAAGACCAGACACAAGAAATATGACCTGCGAGCAGGCTAGGCAACTTGTCATTGACGACGGTGGAGTATTACTCTCCACTGGCCCCAGAACCTTCGACCGCTATGTAAGTGGCGTCCGGTATTGTGAGTATAACGAAATACTGCAGCGCCGATGGGTTCAAACAACAGACGATCATACCTGTCTGGTTGGATTTAGTTGCAAGCCACGCACACATGAAGATCAGTAGAAAATATGAGCAAGATCACAGCGATGGCCCTATCGGGGGCCATCGTCCTCCTCATTTCCACGTCAACATATGCAAGACCGGACACCAGAAAGATGTCCTGTCAGGAAGCACGCTCGCTCGTCGCTCGTTCTGGGGGTGTTGTGTTGTCGACTGGCGCACGCACCTATGATCGTTTTGTCGCCAGCATTCGGTTTTGCCAACCTTACGAGCGTTTAAAGAGGCGTTGGGTTCCGACTCGAGATCAGAAAAGCTGCTTCATCGGTTATTCATGTGAGCCCGCAGACGACAGTTACGACGGCATATTCGGATACGATTAAAACCTGGCGCCTGGATATGCGCCCGAACGCATTTAAATTTAAGATTCGCGACCAGCACCCATTGCATGAGAGCAGATGCACAAAACAAAAACACGTTTTCACGTAATGCTGCTCCTCAAGCATCCATAACGCTCCACACCTGGTCTCTTTTTTCTCCCACAACCAAGCAAAACTGTGAGCTTCATCACAGACAGCCAAGTAATCCCCAAAATTACTAAGACACGAACTCGTGAGCGCTTGATATTTCAAGTTGTAAAAAGATGAATTTGTGTCCCACAACACATCTTACTAATTTTTTCTAACTATATTAACAAACATCAACGAACAACAATAAGAAAACAAATCAATAATAATAGTATATAGGCAACATCAGCCTGTTTAATATGCAGATAAACTACAAATAAATAGATCTAAGACGGCATAGATCTGCCTTAGATCAATCAAAAAAATAAAAAGACATGCTGACAAGACAACAAACGTCAGCACCCCTTAAGGGAAAGACTTATCCTCCCGGTCTTTCCCTCAAAAAATGACAAATACGATATAGAACTGAAAGTAAAACAATGAAAAAGATCGCTCTGACACTCTCCATCCTCGGCCTTGTATCCGCTGCTTCTGTCGCTCAAGCTGCTTTGATCAACACAGCAAACTTGACCTCCTCCGAGGCAAAAGCACTAGTACAAGATAAAGGCGCAATCGTACTGACAACCACCCCTGGCATCTACGATCGGTACGTTGCAAACGGCTCTTACTGTGCACCACACGAAGAAGCTGAGCGCGCCTATGTTGTTACCAAGGACTCCAACCGTTCCCTCATTGGATACACTTGTGTAATGGGCAACAACGAAAGCTAAGCCTAACCCGCCCCTGGTTAGGTACGTTCCCCCATCGACGCAAGCCCCGGCCTTCTCCCGAAGGCCGGGGCTTTTTTTATCCATTAAACTTTGAGACCGCGCTTCTAGAGCGGAATGTTATCGTGCTTACGCCATGGCATCTGCTGGTTCTTGGTACGCAGCATTGCAAGCGCACGCGAAATCCGCATACGCGTCGACTGAGGCATAATCACCTCGTCAATGTAGCCACGCTCTGCCGCAACAAATGGGTTTGCAAACCTGTCTTCGTAATCTTTGGTTCGTTCAGAAATCTTCTCGGCATCACCCAACTCAGAGCGATAAAGAATCTCAACAGCTCCCTTTGCCCCCATCACTGCAATTTCAGCAGACGGCCATGCATAGTTTACATCGCCGCGAATATGCTTGGAGCTCATCACATCATAAGCACCGCCATAAGCCTTACGAGTGATCACTGTGATTTTTGGAACAGTGGCTTCTCCATAAGCAAATAGAAGCTTGGCACCGTGTTTGATCAACCCGCCATATTCCTGCGCAGTCCCCGGCAAGAATCCAGGAACATCAACAAACGTCACAAGTGGAATATTGAAGCAGTCGCAGAACCGAACAAAGCGCGCGGCTTTGCGGCTTGCATCGCTATCCAACACACCAGCAAGAACCATTGGCTGGTTTGCTACAATTCCGACAGTGCGTCCTTCAACGCGGCCAAATCCAGTGATGATATTACCGGCAAAACTCTCCTGAATCTCAAAGAAATCCTGTTCATCGACAGTCTTCAGGATCAGCTCGCGCATGTCATAAGGCTTGTTAGGGTGGTCTGGCACCAGCGTATTCAAGCTCTCATCTAAACGTGAGGGGTCATCATAAACTTCCAGTTCAGGAAGCGATGCCTGATTATTCATTGGCAGATAATCGACCAAACGCCGTATCTGCAACAACGCTTCCACATCATTATCAAAAGCACCATCAGCGATTGATGACTTCGTTGTGTGGATACTCGCACCACCCAGCTCCTCAGCCGTCACCGTTTCATTGGTCACGGTTTTCACAACATCCGGGCCAGTGACAAACATGTAGGATGTATCACGCACCATAAAGATAAAGTCAGTCATGGCAGGTGAATACACATCACCACCAGCGCACGGACCCATGATCACAGAAATCTGCGGAATCACACCAGAGGCCTGAATATTGCGCCAAAAAACCTCACCATACCCACCAAGAGCAGCAACACCCTCCTGAATACGCGCGCCACCAGCATCGAAAATTCCGATAATAGGCGCACGATTCTGCAACGCCATGTCCTGGATTTTCATAATTTTCTCTGCGTGGGTCTCTGAAAGCGAGCCACCAAACACAGTAAAATCTTTTGAAAACAAATAAACAGTACGACCGTTGATCGTACCCCAACCCGCAACGACACCATCCCCTGGGAAATGGCTATCCTCCATACCGAATTCGGTACAGCGATGCTGCTTGAACATATCAAATTCTTCGAAGGAACCTTCGTCTAGCAGAATTTCAATTCGCTCTCGTGCGGTCAGCTTTCCTCGTTTGTGCTGCGCGTCAATGCGGCGCTGTCCCCCACCAAGTCGCGCTTCATCACGTCTTTTTTCTAATTCAGCCAGAACTTCCTTCATAAGATATCTCAGCTCCCAATCTATCTGGCTTATCTCCTAGCACGCCCCTAAGCAAAAAAACTAGTAAGCCGTTGGATTGAGAAGCTTATGTCACGACAACCCGGAGGATCAGCCTCCCAACACCCCAAGACCCGCAGAAAACCGAGCATTCACAACGAAAAAGGGTGAAGCATACGCGCCAACTCAAACCCACTTGGCCTCATTGCAGAATCTACACCTTTTGTGTATTTTCCCGCCCCGCCACAATGAAGACCCACAAAAAGAGCTGGAAGTTCAACGCAACACTGGTTCAAGACACAAATCGCGCATACAAAAAAGGGCCACCCGCGTGGCAGCCCTTCAAAATACATCGCATTGAAACGAGTGCCTTATTCGCCTTGATCGGCTGATTTGGCGTTAAGCGCACCGTAGTTTTGCTCGCCAATTTTCTCAAGGAGATCTAGCTGGGTTTCAAGAAAATCAATATGACCTTCTTCATCTGCCAGCAGATCATCAAACAGTTTCATAGTGACGTAATCGCCCTCACCGTCACATACTTCACGGCTCTTTTTATAGGAAGCGCGCGCTTCGTGCTCACCAGATAGATCTGCTTCCAGCACTTCTTTCAAGTTTGTCCCGATTTTCAATCCGCCAATGCTCTGCATATTGGGATGACCACCAAGGAAGAGAATGCGCTCGACCAGCTTGTCTGCGTGCTGCATTTCCTCAATGGATTCCTCGCGCTCCTTCTGCGCAAGCTTACCAAAACCCCAATCGTCGAGCAGACGATAATGCAACCAGTATTGATTCACCGCGCCAAGTTCCAAACGCAACGCTTCATTAAGCCGCTCAATAACTTTTTCGTTATGTTTCATCGGCGGAATTCCTCATTTTTATTTGAATAGGACTGTCATAGATAATGTGATTGTTTTAAACGACCACACTTGCGTCACGCGTACTGCAGAATGCACATTTGAGCAGATTCGATAGTATCACAGCAATCGAAATCCAAGTGCCCACATGCTACAATCCTTTGATTTCTTTCTACGATATTCGAAGAGTGCACCTTTAGTAAACGTTGAGCGCTGCCTATTTATGTTTGTAATGCCAAAGCGTATTCCAAAAAATCAGCCCCGATGTCGCAGGGCAATAAAATGGGGTACGCAGTGCTCAAATATATAGGTCAAGCGCTAATCATTTCCATCTGTGAAGCCACTGCCTTGCAATAAAAAAGCGCAGCAAGGAGCTGCGCTTTGAAACAAACTATAAAATAGCCTGCTATCTTAGGTCTCTTCTGGAGCGCCAATGAGAATAAGAACCGCAGCTGCAAATTCATCACTTTTAAAACGACGAACACGGGCAGCTTCATCATCCTGCCCCCAAAGCTCGATATTCCAATCTTCATCCACATGAGCAGCAGACCAAACGGTTTCCGCATCATACGCCTTCTCAGCAAGTGCAAGAGCAAGTAGTGCGGAGCCACAAATGGAAGTAACCGTATGAATCGCTGCCAATTGAAGCGCATGATAGCGATCTAGTTGGCGGCGATACGCAGCGATGACCACATCATCCTGCGTCACATGCATGATCCCTTCAGCAAGCTTCAAACGCCCACCAAGCAGCTGCTCTGCCCACTCCAGAATACAGTCCCACTGTTCTTTCTGGCGTTTGACTAATTCTGCAGGAGCGTCTGCGCGATAGCACAAGTAATCATTACCGGCATAACGGGTAATTTCGTCTGCAACTTCATTGAATTTATCTTCAACCGCATCAATTGCAGAGTGCGCAATGCGCGTCAGCGGCATTGTGCCGGGATCGATTTCCTCTTCCTGCAACTCCCACTCTGCTGCAATACCTTCTGCAATGCCCTCGTCTTTGAACACCAGTTCATTCCGGGCAGGCGTTTTGATCATGCGTCCATCGAGCAGCACAGCAAATTCACTATCTTTGGCCGTAACACTTACACGCTCATAAAAGCGCTTCGGCAGATTGCGCTTGCTGTGCTCGCGCGCCGCCTGAACAGCATCAACTGGCCCTTTTGCAATATCATCTGCAATTTGGTCAAATATATCGCGCATTATGCGGCTTCCTTATTCCAACTAAAGTGCTTGCTAAGCACTGGAATGAGTTCATTAAAATGGTCGATAACATAGGAAGCACCCGCGTTTTTCACGTCCTTGGCGCTATGATAACCCCATGTCACCCCGATAGACTCTACGCCAGCGTTGCGTGCCATCTGCATGTCAAACGTCGTATCACCGATCATAATGGTGTTTTCAAGGTCGACGCCGGTTTCACTCATCGCTTGAAATATCATACCGGGGTTTGGCTTCGACGGTGCAACATCAGCTGTCTGCATTGTGGTAAAGAAACCTTCCAGCCCATGCAGGCCAATCAGATGCTTCATGCCGCGTGAATGCTTGCCAGTTGCAACACCGAGCAATACATCCTCTCGCTCTGCCAATGCGTTCAGCGCCTCTAGCGCCCCGTCGTACAAAGGATCATAATCCCGGCCTTTGGAGCGCATGTCCCAGACGACCTGCTGGTATCCTTTGACGAGCTTTGCAATCAGTTCCGGGTCGCTATGTCCCAGCAATTGTTCAAACGCCACATTCAACGTCAAACCAACAGTAGAAAGTATCTGATCGCGTGATGGCACCGGCAGATCAACAGATCGATAAGCGGCAGTAAAACCAATCATGATATTGTCTTGGCTGTCCGCGAGCGTGCCGTCGCAGTCAAAAACAATAAGGTACATGAGGAGCAGCCCGTCTTTACTTGTACTTATTCCGGTTCATTGATGTCAGGATCATATTCCTTCACATCCATGCCAAGCAAGTTCCAGCTCTGCTGCATATGCGGTGGCAGCGGCGCTGATACGTCAATTGAACCGTTGCCCGATGGGTGCGGTATCACGATGCGACGCGCCAAAAGGTGCAGCTTGTTTTGAATACCGCCCGGCAGTTCCCAGTTCTTAATATTGAAGTACTTTGGATCACCAACAATCGGACAGCCAATGTGTGCAGCATGCGCACGCAACTGGTGTGTACGGCCAGTCACAGGCTTTAAGCTAACCCAGGACAGTTTCTGACCAGACTGCTCAACCACGTTGTACAGGCTGACGGCATGTTGTGCTTCCTCGTCCCCATGACGAGCCACTTTCATACGCTCTTCACTCTCATCACGAGCCAGATACGTCGAGATGCGGCCCTGACGAGGTTTAGGCACACCAGCAACCATTGCCCAGTAGATCTTGCGTGTGTTCCGGTGACGGAAGGCCTTCGTCAGCTCCTGAGCTGCACGGCGTGTTTTCGCAACCATCAAAATGCCAGAGGTTTCACGGTCCAGGCGGTGAACAAGACGAGGCTTGTCACCTTTCTGGTTAGTGAATGCGTCAAGCATACCGTCCACATGGCGGGTTAGGCCTGACCCACCTTGAACAGCAAGACCGGCTGGTTTGTTCAGCACCATCACATGGGCATCTTCAAACAGGACCATCTGCTCAATTGCTTCACGATCACTATCAACCAGCTTTCGAGGCCGAGGGCGTGCGTTGGCTCTGTCATCTGCTGCCAGCTCGACGCCAAGCGGCGGAATGCGGACTTCCTGCCCTTCTTCCAGTCGGGTGGAGCTTTCTGCGCGTTTACCGTTTACACGAACCTGCTTTGTGCGCAGCAGCTTTTGCAACCGGCCAAAACCAAGCTCGGGAAAATTCTCTTTAAACCAGCGATCAAGACGCATACCAGCCTCGTCGGCATCAACACGGCGCATTTCGATCTTAACGGGGCTGCCACCATTGTTTTGCGGCGCTTCTTTTTTCTGGGAGCCACTCATGAGTGAAGATCCTGACTTTTTAGTGCGGCGGCAGCACAAAAGGTGCGCCAGCCGTCCTTATTAAATCTGTTGGCGCTCATTTGGCATCTGAAGCACAAACATGCAAGCCTTTCGCGCCGATTCTACTCGCCAAAAGCAAAAACCATCAAGTTTATATGAGATTTCGCTGCCCACCTGAAAAAATCAGGCAAGAACCTGCCGTGTTAGATAAAGACCTGCAAACAATGCTGAGACCGAAAAGAAAAGTGAACCCATCACATAAAGAGCCGCAGTAAAAGGCTCTCCGCGTTCCCATAGCACAGCGACGTCAAGCGAAAATGTCGAAAAGGTTGTAAAGCCGCCCAGAAAGCCGGTCGCAATCAGATAACGCAGTTCAGATGAGGCATTCATGCGCTGAGCAAGAACCTCAACAAAGACCCCCATCAGCAGAGACCCAAGTATATTAACGGTGATCGTGCCCCACGGGAAAGATGAACCAAGAAGACGAAGTCCGGCCATTGAAACCAGATGCCGACAAACCGCTCCTGTCCCACCACCAAGTGCAATTAGGATGAGTTCTTTCATGTCTCCTCACTATCGGATTTCAACCGATGTGTCTTGCCCAAACTGTGCTCTTGCTAACAACTCTTCGAAAAGACAGTATCAATACGTTCCCTGCAAGTTTGTATCAGTTTACTCTGAGTTTTCAGATGCCCCTCTTCCTCATCAAGGATCTCATTCAACAAAATACGCAAGTGCCCATCACCTTCAGGCTTGATCCTTTGCACAGTCCCATCGTGAGTGTCATAGACATCTCGCAGCAACCTTACCAGTTGCTCAGCTGCGTTAAGCCGCCCCCATAGATAATCATGTTCGCGCCACCCTTCGTTGAAGAAGGCACCAAACATCTGAAGCTGCGCACCCTTTAGCTGGACCCCGCCCGGACAAAGCAATTGAGCATCAATCGGACTAATACGCCCGACTTCAATTTTGCGCAGTTCAAAGGCATTAAGTGCCTGCTGAACGGGAAACATGCTCGTGTCGAAAAAGGGGAACCCGATATAGGCTTCAAGAATTTCTTGCGCCACACGAAGTCCGCCCAGTCGCTCCACGCCCTCAAACACAATAGAATCTGTGAGCCGATCCAGATCGGGAAGACCCATACGCACGAAAAGAAGCCCCAGAACTTCACCCACGGCATTCCGTCGCTGCCCTGTTTTCTTCAACAACTCAGCAAGATGAATGGTCTGTTTTCCGTAAAATACTCTTGAGTACCTGCTCCTTAGGTGTGTGATCTGCAAGTAAAGGTCTCGTTTAAAGGCATCCAGATGTCGGACGCATTCAATTGAGCCAACAATCTCTTCATGATGATAAAACGTGTTGATTTGCTCGATTAAAAAGCGGAGTTGGCGCACCCGATAATCAACATCAAGCCTTTTAAGTTCGCTCAGTGTTTTAGCTTGATCAAGCTGCACTTCCCCGCCAACTTTTTGAGAGAAGGTCAACGCATTCACAACCAGCTCCTCCACCCTCTCCTGCGTCCAGCCAGACCCTTCCTCGGCCTGTTGTGTGTCAGAGAGCAGGAAAATCAGGGAGGCAAGGCGTTGTGCCAGATGCCGTAACCGAAGCTGCAAATACCCGGCATTTGCAAAGCCTGCCTGTTCCATTGCAGCTAGGTCGGCACCTTGATGTATCCCTGAAAAATCTCGCTCAGTCTCAGGCAGGTATCCGTGCTTACCCAACAACACCCGCACCTCACGGCGCACCATAGGAAGAGCAGCATCCGCAACCTCTTTGAGGCGCTGGACCTTCATATTGATGTTCACAATTTCCTGTAACTCGTCCCCAATTGGCCTATTATGGGGTAGGCGAGACAGTGAAGCAAATACACTGCGAAAGAAACCTGGCGGCTTTGGTTCCGCTGGCACAGCCCCAAGCGCGAGGGGTTTGGGATCAAGGTAAAGCAATCGCCGCACAACCTCGCGCTCCGCTGAGCGGTGTGCAATGGATTCAATAAGCGGCTCGAAAGGCTTATTCATTACCAACCCCCCATCCATAAAGATACGATCACCCTTTTCATCGTGATGGGCATGAAGGATGTCTTTTATAAAAGCGTCTTTGTTGTTCCATTCCAAATCATTGGCCGCAAGGATGGAATCCATTTCTGCAATTCTCATCGGCTTGAAAGCGCCAGGGAAACTGGAAGTAGCGCGAGCAGCGAACACCAAATCAGGAATATAATCGCTTCCCATTTGACTTTCCAAACCGCCTGGCACTTTATGGTGTGCGCTGAACTTCAAAATACGCCTGTGATCAAGTTCCTCAACAAACTCAGGATCGCGCAGCGCGATACGCCGCGTAACACCATAAAAGTCTGTTAGTGTCACAAACAGCTCAAGTCGCTGCCCCGATGGAATGAGTGTTGTACCGCGATCATACTCATCCATCGCCTTGCAGGCTTTCACCATCCAGCCAGCAAAGCGCTCGCCTGAAAACGGCGCGGTAAACCAATTGGAACTCAGGAAATCGCGCAGTTTGCTTCGCGTTTCCGCATTATTAGAAACATCGCGTCCCATCAGCAGCAGCAGTTTATCCACCAAAGGCGCAACGGCAGGTTTGGCATACTTACGAAAGCCATACATTTCGTTGGCCAGCTTATTCACGTCTGCAAGTGTAAGCCACAAGTCGCTATGGTGTTTGAGAGGCAGGTCATGCGCTAAAGCGCGTGCCAGCATAATAGCATTTATGCCTCCTGCAGAAACGCCAGAGATCGCATCAATCACAACGCGCATATCCAGCTTCGGGCTGAAGCTTTCCAGAAGGTCATAATAGGCTTGAACCGATCCATCCAGCTCAAGGTCAATCTCAACACCTTGCAAACGCTCCTTTAGCACCCGGTGAAGGGCGCGCGAGGCGCGTTGCAAATTTAGCAACTCGCGAGTAACTCCGTGCATGTAAATGGCGAGCGAAACACCGCCGTAAAGCACAAGTCCTAACCTTAGTTCAAGCTGCCTCATTGCACGCACCAGCCGTCTTTTGCTACGAGTGTGCAAATATGGGTGCCTGAATGCAAACAGAAACCCAAACAAAGTTACTTATTGTTTTAGCGACCGCCGCGTTCTGCTCTCAAACGATCCCAATATGCCAGACGTTTTTGGATGTCTCGTTCAAAGCCACGTGCATTGGGCTCATAGTAGCGTTGGCGCCCCATCTTCTCTGGAAAGTAATCCTGACCAGAGAACGCATCTGGTGCATCATGGTCATATTGATAACCCTCATTATAACCCATTTGCTTCATCAACTTGGTTGGAGCATTCAAAATGTGCTTGGGCGGCACCAGCGAGCCATGTTCGCGCGCAGCCATCCGCGCGGCTTTATAAGCCATATATGACGCATTAGATTTGGGAGCCGTCGCCAGATAAACCGCGGCTTGCGCAAGTGCATACTCCCCCTCGGGAGACCCCACCAACTGATAAGCATGACGGGCAGCATTCACCTGTACAAGCGCATTTGGATCAGCCATGCCAATATCTTCAGAGGCAATTACAGTGAGACGGCGAATAATGTAAAGCGGGTCTTCACCACCTTCCAACATACGGCACATCCAGTACAGCGTCGCATCTGGGTCAGATCCGCGGATAGACTTATGAAGCGCTGAGATCAGGTTATAATGCCCGTCCTTGGTCTTGTCATAAATCGGCGCCCGGCGCTGCACCACTTCAGCTAGGCGTGCACTATCAAAAACCTCATCATCACCTGCAGTACGCCATACATCCTCAGCCAGCGTCAGGGCAGAACGCCCATCACCGTCTGCCATTCGAACGAGCGACAAACGCGCCTCTTCATCCAATGGCAGATCGCGTCCCATTTCTGCTTCCGCTTTGCTTAGCAGGTCAATCAACGCCTCTTCATCCAGTGACTTGAAAGTCAAGACATGAGAACGGGACAACAACGCCGCATTCAATTCAAAGCTCGGGTTTTCCGTCGTTGCTCCAACGAGCGTGATGGTTCCATCTTCCATCACCGGCAAAAAGCTATCCAGTTGCGCGCGGTTAAAACGATGGATCTCGTCCACGAACAATAAGGTTCGCTTACCTGAGATGCGCCGCCCCCTTGCCCGTTCAAAACACTTTTTTAGGTCTGCAACCCCAGAGAAAATTGCAGAGATCTGCTCAAATTCAAGCTCGGTCTCATTAGCCAATAAGCGGGCAACTGTCGTCTTGCCTGTGCCAGGTGGGCCCCAGAAAATGAGAGAACCCAACGAGCCTGAGCGCAGCATACGACTTAAAATACCACTTTCACCCAATAGGTGACTTTGGCCGACAACATCCTCCAGAACACAAGGCCGCAAGCGATCTGCCAGCGGCCGGTGTTCTGGTTGATCCATCCCATTTACAGAAAACAGATCACTCATGGTCTTTCAACAGTCCTCTTTGCTGCACGCAAGCAGCATTATCTCAAAGTCACCTGACGCAGCTGACCAGCACGCTTAAACGTTATATGCCATGTGCGTTGCGGTACCGCAGAAACTTTAGACAGGTCTTTGGTCCGTTCAACTTTACTGCCATTCACCTCAACAATGATGTCGCCGGGTTTAAAGCCAACATAGGCAGCTTTGCTGCGGGCCTGAATATCAGCAATCACAACGCCGGAAAACTCATTGTACATACGCAGCTCTTCTGCAACTGCCGGAGAAAGGTTCATAACCTTTACGCCAGCAAAGGGCGAGCTACCATTAATCTCAAGGGCCTCTCTAGCCACAGTTTCCGGTGCGCGCTCAAGATTTACATCAACGCGAAAGGCTTCCCCGTTTCGCAAAATCTCAAAAGAAGTCACACCGCCAACCTTCTTCGTCGCAAGGCGGTAACCATAAGCATCAGGGTCATCAACGTTGATGTCTCCAACAGATAGGATCAGATCACCAACGCGAATGCCTGCACGCTCTGCCGGGCTGCCCTCTTGGATACGTGTTACAAGGACGCCGCTCGGGCGCTCCAATGCCAAACTTGCGGCAATATCAGCGCCAACTGGCTGCACACTTGTGCCGACCCACGGACGACGAACAATACCGCCATCATCTGCCGCTGAAGAAACCACCTCTACCATATTGGCCGGAATGGCAAAGCCAATGCCATTAGAGCCACCAGAGCGCGAGAAGATCGCGGTATTAACGCCAACAAGGCGGCCTTTCAAATCAACCAGCGCACCACCGGAGTTACCCGGATTAATCGCGGCATCAGTCTGAATAAAGAACTGGTAGTCAGACACGCCCACCTGATTTCGTGCCACCGCTGAAACGATCCCTTGCGTTACAGTCTGCCCAACGCCAAACGGGTTACCGATAGCAAGCACCAGATCACCCACTTCCAATTCGTCAGAGTTGGCAAATGGCACAACCGGGAAAGCACCCTCCGCATCACGTACCTTTAAGACTGCAAGATCAGTTCGCTCATCTTTTAAGATAACATCTGCATCAAACTCACGGCGATCAGAAAGAGCAACACGCACCTCATCAGCCCCGGCAATCACATGGTGGTTGGTGATAATTGTCCCATCAGCTGAAACGATCACACCTGAGCCCAAAGAGCTCTGGACGCGGCTGCGCGAGCGCGGCGCAAAGCGGTCAGACTGATCGCCAAAAAACCGGCGGAAAAAAGGATCATCCAGAAAAGGTGAAACTCTGCGCCGTTCCTGCACTGTACGGCTGGCATATACGTTAACAACCGCTGGCGAGACTTTCTTCACCACAGGCGCAAACGACAGAGAAATCTCGCCTTGAGAGGTAGGTACCGTCTTCTCTGCAGCCAGTGCATGCATGTTCTGCGTTACGAAGGCACCACTCGTTCCAACAACCGAACAAAAAAGCAAGCGAGCAGCACACTTTCTGAGTTGACCCATTCTCATATCCCTTCGACAAAAGCCCCAATCCAAAATGAATTTCCTTCAAAAAAATTCGGGAGCAACAGGTTACAGATAAGTCTGCAACAAAGAAATAAAAAGGCCAATCTGTCGGTTTTCAGAACTACCTGCACGTTCCCAAAAACAGATTAATGTTGCTCGATGAGAACACCCCCTCATGGTCATCCCACTCATAAAGGACGTCAAAACGCAAAACGCCGGGTCCCCCCGGCGCTTCACTCATCCTAAAGGTAGGTCAGCTGAATTTAAGCTGTCCGGATATTTTCAAGATACTCTTCAACCATGCTCCGAAGAACTTCAGACTGGTGGGTCAACTGATTGGCGGCACCAAGCACGTTCTCTGCTTCATGTCCGGCATCACTAGCAATCATGCTCACACGAGTGATCGACTGAGCGACCTCAGAGCTGCCTGAGCTCACCTGCTGGATGTTGCTTGAGATGTCAGTTGCAGTAACCGCCTGTTCTTGAACAGCGCCTGCGATCGCAGTCGCTGCTTCATTCACATTCGCAATCACAGAGCTGATTTCCTTGATCGCAGCAACAGCCTTTTCAGTTTCAGCCTGCACGGACTGGATCTGCACACTGATCTCGCCAGTCGCCTGCCCTGTCTGGTTCGCAAGGCCCTTCACTTCAGAAGCCACAACCGCAAAGCCTTTTCCAGCTTCTCCCGCACGAGCGGCCTCAATGGTTGCATTCAGCGCAAGAAGGTTCGTCTGGTCTGCAATGTCATTGATCAGAGAAACCACCTCTCCGATGCGCTGAGCTGCTTCCAGCAAGCCATTCACAGAAACCTCGGCAGCCTCAGCTTTTTCAGCTGCTTGCTTAGACACATCAGCTGAACGTCGCACCTCGCGGTCGATTTCGCCAACAGTTGCAGAAAGCTCTTCAGCTGCACCTGCAACGGCCTGCAAGTTCATCAAAGACTGTTCACTTGCTGACGATACGGTTTGAGCTTCGGAGTTGGTCTGCTCAGAGATGCTTGCCATGCTTTTCGCAGTGGTCTCAAGATTACCACCCGCATCCGTAACAGTGGTTAGAACATCGCGAACACCGACATCAAAGCGCTCATTGAGCGCATCAACACGCTTCACTCGCTCTTCCTGTTCCTTCTGCTCTTGCTCCTGCTTGGCATCCAGTTCTTTCGCCCGAATAAGACCAGCCTGGAACGACTGAACAGCACGGCCAATGTCACCAATTTCGTCTTTGCGCTGTGCGGCCACAATCGCCACATCCAAATTACCATCGGCAATCTGCTTGAGGTTAAAGGACAAACGGTTCAGCGGTGTAGACAAGCTGCGGGCCATAAAGATGCCGACTGCAGCAACAACCGCCAATACCAGCAGACCACTAATGATGATCTCTTTGGCCAAGGCATAAACAACAGACAACGCTTCGCTGACATTAGTTTTTGCAACAATCACGCTTGGGAGTTTTTCAAAACCAAGTGGCAGCGCAAGCACGAACTGATCATGAACTTCAGCAAAGCCTACATTCGTTTCTGTGTTTGCACGAAGGTCAGCAACGACCTTTTGAACCACTTCAGGATCGTCTTTCTTAACCAACGCTGTCGGTACATCCGAAAGAACCTGGTTGGAAAGGATTGTCCCATCTATACGCGCGAGATAAGTTTGCCCGGTTTCCCCCATATTCTCACGACTTTGAAGAACACCGTCAAAGAAGGAAGAATCAAGGCGAACCGTTACCACACCTTTGAAAACACTCTCAGTGAAGTCCTCAACAAAGACCGGAGCTGAAATCAGCAACGCGGGAGAATTTCCATCCGGCTCATACTGTGCAATCTCAGAATAAAAGACCTCGCCTTCAGCTGCCTTCGATGCCTTTGCAAATTCCGCGCTCAGTAGACTTCCTGCAAGCTCACCGTCTTTCACATTTTCAAGGAACTCATCAGACTTCGTCGCGGAATAGATCACAAGACCATTAGCATCTGTAATGATGATATCGGCGTAACCACCGCCGTTAACACTCGCTACAAAGTCAGGATGTACAACCGCATGGCGCCAGGAGTAGAGGGTCTTATTGCCCGCCCCCGTCAGCTCAAGTCGTTCAGCTGCCGTAGAACCACTCTTTTGGAAGTAGCCTACGATATCAGCTTTATCGACACCCAGCGAACCAACCGAGGCCAGAAGGTCGGTCATAGCAACACGCATCGCGCTGCTTTTCACAAGGCGCTTGATATCGCTATCAACATACAGAAGCTTTTTATCTAGCGTATCACGACGTGCTTGAGCGACAAGTACCAGCTGCTGCTTGCTCGCCTCAGTCAACGCGCTTTCGGCACGAGTATACCCGAGGAACGCAACAACGGCACTGGCAATGATCGCAAGCCCAACCATGATAAATGGTAGGCGAACAGCAATACGATTAAAATTATTCTTGACTCTTGAAGAGGAGGTAGAGCCGCTATCATCAGATTTAGAACGCATATGAGCCCCCGAGTAGTTCGTTGGCCATATATTCAACTTATAGTATTAAACTCTGCTTAAAACAATTATATAAAATACCATTCAAATCGCAGAAATGACAAATAAATGAAGGATCTACCTGCGACGGCTGTCGAACGACACACAAATCCACAGCGGTACCTGCGGTCATCTACGTACGACCGGAAGTGACGCTCAAAACTCTTCCGTATACGTCAGGATATCCTAATCCATTCAAAAATATAGCAATGCGAAGTTCCGTGCTGGAATCCCCGAACATGAAAATCGTTCAGTCACAAAAAAAGGCAGCCAATTGGCCGCCTTTTTTCAAATCGCTTATGCAAATAGCAAACTATGCAGCAACGTCAGCTTCAGCAGCTTCATCGGCAGCAACGCGTGCACGATCTTCAGCGCCTTTTGCTTCTACGTCGCGGTCAACCAGCTCAATAACAGCCATAGGTGCGTTATCACCATGACGGAAGCCAGCCTTCAGCACGCGAGCGTAACCACCCTCACGGTCTGCGTAACGCTCTGCAAGAGTATCGAACAACTTCGATACCATTGCGATGTCACGGATCTGGGAAATAGCTTGACGACGTGCATGCAGGTCGCCGCGCTTGCCCAGAGTGATGAGCTTCTCGATGATTGGACGCATCTCTTTTGCTTTCGGAAGCGTCGTAACAATCTGCTCATGCTGGATGAGCGAAGCTGCCATGTTAGCGAACATCGCTTTACGGTGGCTTGACGTCCGATTGAGCTTGCGGCCGGATTTACCGTGGCGCATGGCCCTCTCCTTTGTTAAGTCAATTGCGATCTAGTATATCAGACCGCCGGAACCTCACGCAAAGCGCTCGGTTCCTGTTCCTTTAATATTGGTGGTCTTCATAGCGCTTAGCAAGCTCATCGATATTTTCAGGCGGCCAGTTAGCCACTTCCATACCGAGATGCAGGCCCATCTGCGCCAGAACTTCTTTGATCTCGTTGAGAGACTTACGACCGAAGTTCGGTGTGCGAAGCATTTCTGCTTCAGTCTTCTGAATGAGATCGCCAATATATACGATATTGTCGTTCTTCAGGCAGTTTGCCGAACGTACAGACAACTCAAGCTCATCAACCTTTTTCAGCAGTGCTGGGTTGAATGCAAGTTCTGCAACTGTATCTTCCGGAACTTCACGCTGTGGCTCTTCGAAGTTAACGAAGATAGACAGCTGATCCTGCAGAATGCGCGCAGCAAATGCCACAGCATCTTCAGGGATCAAAGATCCGTCAGTTTCAACAGTCATAGTCAACTTATCATAATCAAGAACCTGACCTTCACGGGTGTTCTCAACCTTGTAAGAAACCTTCTTAACCGGAGAATAAAGGCTGTCAACCGGAATCAGACCGATTGGAGCGTCTTCTGGACGGTTAGCAGCGGCAGCAACATAACCCTTGCCGGTGTTTACAGTGAATTCGATGCGAACTTCCGCACCTTCATCAAGGTTACACAGCAGCAGACCTGGGTTAAGAACCTCAACGTCGCCTACAGTTTCAATATCGCCAGCGTAGACCGCACCAGGACCCTGCTTACGCAGAACCATACGTTTTGGTCCCTCGCCTTCCATGCGAAGTGCGATTTCCTTGATGTTCAAGATGATGTCAGTCACATCTTCACGAACGCCAGGAATCGACGAAAACTCATGGAGAACGCCATCGATCTGAACCGCAGTTACTGCAGCACCCTGAAGGGAGCTAAGCAGAACACGGCGCAGCGCGTTACCAAGAGTAAGGCCGTAACCACGCTCAAGCGGCTCTGCAATCACAGATGCTTTGAAGCGTGCGTCTTCGCCCACACGAACGTCGAGTTTGGTTGGCTTGATAAGTTCTTGCCAATTTTTCTGAATTGTCACGTTTAAAAACCCTCTGGCTATCCCGTAGGCCTATTGGCCAACAATTCCTTGCCTGGGTGGAAAACTTGCCTAACGAACTGTTAGACGCGGCGACGCTTGCGTGGACGGCAACCGTTGTGCGGGATCGGAGTTACATCACGGATAGATGTAATTACGAAACCAGCAGCCTGGAGTGCACGCAGAGCGGATTCACGTCCAGAACCTGGACCACGCACTTCTACTTCGAGAGTACGCATGCCGTGCTCAGCAGCCTTACGACCAGCGTCTTCGGCAGCGACCTGTGCAGCATAAGGGGTAGACTTACGAGAACCCTTAAAGCCGAGCGCGCCGGCAGACGACCAAGAGATCGCATTACCCTGTGCATCGGTGATGGTGATCATGGTGTTGTTGAACGTAGAGTTCACATGCGCGACACCAGAAGAAATATTCTTCCGTTCGCGACGGCGCACACGCGCCGAATCTTTAGCCATTCTTTTTCCTAACTTCGATATCTACACCGCCGTAGTGCGGCGGCTCCACCGGATAACCGGCAACTTACTTCTTCTTACCAGCGATCGCTTTAGCAGGACCCTTACGGGTACGCGCGTTGGTGTGTGTGCGCTGACCACGAACTGGCAGACCACGACGGTGGCGAAGGCCACGGTAGCAACCAAGGTCCATGAGACGCTTAATGTTCATTGCAGTTTCACGACGCAGATCACCTTCTACAAGGTAGTCAGCATCAATTGCTTCACGGATCTTCAGAACTTCTGCGTCAGAGAGTTCGTTAACGCGACGCTCAGCAGCAATACCGGTTTTCTCGGTGATTTCCTGCGCGAACTTCGCACCAATGCCATGAATGTACTGCAGCGCGATAACTACGCGCTTATTCGTCGGAATGTTGACGCCAGCAATACGTGCCACGTTTGTTTTCTCCAATTACGAGGGAACGATCTGTACCCTCTCCCATTTTTTTCGCCGAATAACCACCATCAATCCTGCGGATCAAAGGCGCACCTTTAGACAGCAAAAACATAAGCCCCGGTTTCCCAAGGAAAACCGGCGCCAATCGATTATGGTGTCGATGTGCGCCGGCTATACTTTATTATAAAGACAAGCGCAAGCGCCTGCCTTTAAAAAGCACGGAATTAAACCGTGCTCAAAATCGTGTCGATCTCTGCAGCAACCTCATCAACGGATTTCATACCGTCAACGCTCATAAGCATATTCCGCTTGCTGTAATAATCAACAAGAGGTGAAGTCTGCTCGCTGTAAACTGCAAGGCGCTTCTTCAATGAATCTGCGTTGTCGTCAGAACGAGCTTGCGCACTCTCACGAGCCCGCGTTTCGATCCGTTCAAGAAGGATCCCTTCATCAACTTTCAGCTGAACAACAGCATCCAGTCTCTGGTCTTTCTTTTCAAGCAGCTCATCAAGAGCATCAGCCTGAGCAATGGTCCGTGGGAAACCGTCCAAGATGAATCCCTTTGCGCAATCATGATCATCAATACGATCAGAAATGATTGAGCAAATCAGGTCATCAGAAACAAGTTCGCCACGAGTAAGAACGTCTTTAACCTTTAAACCAACTTCGGTTTCAGCTGCTACAGCTGCCCGAAGCATGTCACCAGTTGAAAGCTGAACAATACCATGCGTTGCTACAAGCCGACCTGCCTGTGTACCTTTACCGGCACCAGGAGGGCCAAGAAGAATCAATCTCATCTACGTTTCCCCCTCAACTTTGTTTTCTTCACCAAGCCTTCGTACTGATGCGCAAGAAGGTGCCCCTGGATCTGAGAAACGGTATCCATGGTAACGCTAACAACAATGAGCAGAGACGTACCACCGAAGTAGAACGGAACACCCGTTGCTGAGATCAGGAACTCTGGCAACAAACAAATGAGAGTTATGTATATTGCACCAACAACCGTAATGCGAGTTAGCACATGGTCAATGTACTGCGCAGTACGTTCGCCTGGACGAATCCCTGGAATGAAGCCACCATGCTTCTTGAGGTTGTCTGCTGTCTCTGTCGGATTGAAAACAATCGCAGTGTAAAAGAAGCAGAAGAAGATGATCAATGCAGCGTAAAGCGCCATGTAGGCCGGCTGACCGTGACCAAGCAAAGCAGTGACAGTCGTCAACCACCCCATCGCACCAGTGCTATCACCGGTTTGAAAGCTTGCTACGGTCGCAGGCACCAACAACAAGGAGCTTGCAAAAATTGGTGGAATAACACCAGCCGTATTGAGTTTGAGTGGCAGGAACGAAGTGTTCCCCTCAAACATCTTATTACCTTGCTGACGTCGTGGATACTGAATCAGCAAACGACGCTGAGCACGCTCCATGAATACAATTACGCCAATAACCAACACAGACAGTATAACAACTGCAAGGATGATCGGCGTTGCAAGAGCACCCTGACGACCGAGTTCCAAAGTGGACGCAATCGCAGAAGGAAGCCCGGCAACAATACCGGCGAAAATGATCAAAGAAATGCCGTTACCAATGCCGCGGGAAGTGATTTGCTCACCCAGCCACATCAGGAACATAGTACCACCAACAAGGGTAAGAACCGTTGCAATACGGAAGAACCAGCCCGGATCGATAACAATGTTCGCACCAGCTTCAAGGCCAACGGAAATACCGTAGGCTTGGAAGGTAGCCAGAATCACTGTTCCGAAACGTGTATACTGGTTAATTTTTTTCCGGCCCTGCTCACCCTCTTTCTTCAGCTGTTCCAAAGAAGGAACAACAGAAGTCATGAGCTGGATAATAATCGACGCTGAAATGTAAGGCATAATGCCAAGGGCAAAAATAGCCATACGCTCGACAGCGCCACCGGAAAACATGTTGAACAGACCGACAATGCCGGTCTGTACGTTTCCGAAGGCCTGCGCGAGCGCGTCAGGATTAATTCCAGGCAGAGGTATATAGGTTCCGAACCGATAAACCAGAAGCGCGCCTAGCGTGAACCAGATCCGCTTCTTCAGTTCCTCGGCTTTCGCAAAGGCAGAAAAGTTAAGGTTTGAAGCAAGTTGCTCGGCAGCAGAAGCCATTCCGCGCTCCGGTCAGTTTGGATACACCCCAAAAAAAGACAAGGCTGTTAAGCCTTGCCTTCCTTGATGACGACTTTGCCGCCGGCCTTCTCAACTGCTTCAACAGCAGTTTTAGACGCGCCAGCAATTTCGAAGTTCACAGCAGTTTTCAGCTCACCGTCGGACAGAAGGCGAACGCCATCTAGAACGCGGCGAACAACGCCAGCTGCGACAAGTGTTTCAACTGTAACTGTAGCGGAAGCATCAAGCTTACCAGCTTCAATCGCAGTCTGAACACGACCCAAGGACACAATGTTAAGGTCCTTAGCAAAAATGTTGGTGAAGCCGCGTTTTGGAAGACGACGGTGCAATGGCATCTGCCCGCCTTCAAAACCCTTAATTGCTACACCCGAACGGGACTTCTGACCTTTGACACCACGGCCGCCAGTCTTGCCCTTGCCAGAACCGATACCGCGTCCTACGCGGGTCCGATCCTGTACTGCACCCGGATTATCCCGGAGTTCGTTGAGCTTCATGATAGTTCTCCCGGTCCGCTTATGCTTCGTCTACAACGCGAACCAGATGCTGAACCTTACGGATCATGCCGCGTACTTCTGGAGTATCCTTCAGAGTACGACGACGGTGCATCTTGTTCAGACCCAGACCAACCAGCGTTGCGCGCTGATCAGCAGGACGGCGAAGCGGGCTACCGATCTGTTCGACCGTTACGGTCTTTTCAGTATTAGCCATGACACTAACCCTTGTTCATCAATCAGTAAGATCGAGGCTTACGCCCCTGCCTTCACTGGTGCCGCATCATCGTTGTCACGACGGCGTGCCTGTAAGGTAGATACCTTAAGACCACGACGTGCTGCAACAGAACGCGGGCTGTCTTCTTTTTTCAGTGCATCAAAGGTGGCACGAACCATGTTGTATGGGTTGGAAGTTCCGAGGGACTTCGCAACAACATCCTGAACACCAAGTGTTTCAAACACAGCACGCATTGGACCACCAGCAATGATACCGGTACCGGCTGGAGCCGCACGCAGGATAACTTTACCTGCGCCATGACGACCTTCAACATCGTGATGAAGCGTCCGACCTTCGCGAAGTGGCACACGAACCATAGTACGCTTAGCAGCTTCTGTTGCTTTGCGGATGGCTTCTGGCACTTCACGAGCCTTACCGTGACCAAAGCCTACGCGGCCCTTCTGATCACCAACTACTACAAGGGCAGCAAAGCCGAAACGACGACCACCCTTAACTACTTTAGCGACGCGGTTGATGTGAACAAGCTTATCGACAAACTCGCTGTCGCGCTCTTCACGATCCCGATTATCCTGTCTCGCCATAATAATGTTTCCCGTTCTCTAGGAGCACCTACAGGCGCCGATCAGAAGTTCAGACCGCCTTCACGTGCTGCATCTGCCAAGGCCTTTACACGGCCATGGTAGATGTAACCACCACGATCAAACACGACTTCTTTAATGCCAGCAGCGATAGCACGTTCAGCAATTAGCTTGCCAACAACAACAGCAGCATCTTTGTTGCCACCGTATGCTATCTTCACGTCTTTCTCAATGGTAGACGCTGACGCAAGGGTCACGCCCTTGGCATCGTCGATGATCTGAGCGTAAATCTGCTTGGATGAGCGGAAAACGGATAGTCGAGCACGACCATTCGCTACCTTTGTGATCGAACGGCGCACACGGGCGCGACGACGTTCGAAAGAATTTCCATTCGCCATGGTCCGTACCGTTACTTCTTCTTGCCTTCTTTACGGACGATAAACTCATCCGCATAACGAATACCCTTGCCCTTGTATGGCTCGGGTGGGCGATATTCGCGAATATTCGCGGCAACCTGCCCTATTTGTTGCTTATCAATGCCGTTGATGACAATTTCTGTCGGCTTCGGACATTTGATTTCAACACCCTCAGGGATGTCAAATTTGACATCGTGAGAGAAGCCAAGAGCTAGATTAAGGGTTTTACCCTGAACCTGAGCACGGTAACCAACACCGGTAATCGCCAGCTGCTTTTCGAAGCCGGAGGTCACACCAGTGATAAGGTTAGCAACCATAGTGCGGGACATTCCCCACAAAGAACGCGCGTTCTTGGTCTGGTTGCGCGGATCAAGACGGATACCATCATCCGTCATATCGACCGAAACGAGATCGTTGACCACGAAGGAGAGTTCCCCCTTCGGGCCTTTAACGATAACATTCTGGCCGTTGATCGTTGCCGTTACCCCGCTTGGCACGGGGACTGGCTTCTTGCCAATTCGAGACATAAGATCAACCTGTCTGTTATTTTAGTTAATCGTGCTATGCCGCGTCAGAAGACGCGGCAGAGTACTTCACCACCCACATTTTTCTCACGTGCATCGTAGTCTGCCATAACGCCCTGAGGAGTTGACAGAATAGAAACACCCAAGCCGTTTGCAACGTGTGGGATGTTCTTGACTGAAGAATACACACGACGACCAGGTTTTGAAACGCGCTCGATGGTGCGAATCACTGGCGTACCGTCGAAGTACTTCAGTTCAATTTCTAGTTCGGACTTTCCGCCACCGAAGTCTACTTCAGTGTAACCGCGGATATATCCTTCCGCAGCTAGAACGTCCAGGATGCGTGCACGCAGCTTAGAAGCGGGTGTGCTTACTTTAGATTTGCGACGCATTTGCGCATTACGGATGCGCGTGATCATATCCCCGACTGGATCGGAAATCGACATAGCAGTAACTCCTTACCAGCTCGACTTCACGAGACCCGGGATCTTGCCCATGGAACCCAACTCACGAAGCGCAATACGCGACATCTTGAGCTTGCGGTAGTAACCGCGTGGGCGACCTGTGACTTCACACCGGTTGCGTACCCGTGTAGGCGCAGAATTGCGCGGCAGCTTTGCAAGCTGTAGCCGGGCAGTAAACCGCTCCTCCAGGGAAAGACTCTCGTCCTTGGCCATCGCCTTCAGGGCAGCGCGTTTTGCAGCAAACTTGCTTACAAGTTGCTCACGCCGCTTATTTTTCTCGACCGCGCTTTTCTTCGCCATCGTCTGTCCTCGTTCCTTTCCCGTATACCGCTTTTATTTGCGGAACGGGAAGTTGAACGCGCGCAGCAGTTCACGCGCTTCGTCATCGGTTTTAGCATTGGTACAAACAACAATGTCCATACCCCACATTTGATCTACTTTATCGTAGTCAATTTCAGGGAAAACAATGTGTTCTTTAAGTCCCATAGCGTAGTTGCCACGTCCGTCGAAGCTCTTCGGATTCAGGCCGCGGAAATCACGTACACGCGGAAGCGCGATTGTGATCAAACGATCCATGAATTCGAACATCTGATTACGACGAAGAGTAACTTTAGTACCCAGTGGCATATCTTCACGAACCTTAAAGGTCGCGATAGATTTCCTAGCACGGGTAATAACCGCCTTTTGACCAGCAATCAAGCTAAGATCTTCAGCAGCGATACGAGCTTTCTTACTATCACCAACAGCTTCACCAACACCCATGTTCAAAACGATCTTTTCGACCGAAGGGATCATCATTGGGTTGGTGTAGTTAAACTTCTCCTGAAGCTGGCCACGCACTACATCTTTGTAGTGCGCTTTGAGCCGTGGAGTGTAGGTAGCGTCAGCCATCAATCACGTCTCCTGAACGCTTAGCGACACGAACCGTGGCGCCTGCATCATTAGTCGTGAAACCGACGCGGGTCGGCTTGCCATCCTTAGGATCAGCAATGGCAATATTGGAAAGCTGAATTGGAGCTTCCTTAGTGATGATTCCACCTTCGCTCTGCTGGGTCTGGCGCTGGTGACGTTTCACCAAGTTAACGCCACGCACGACAGCGCGGTTTTCGGATGGAAGCATCTGGATAACTTCCCCAGACTTTCCTTTGTCACGACCGGCTATTACGACGACATTGTCGCCTTTTTTGATCTTCGCGGGCATCAGAGCACCTCCGGCGCAAGCGAAATGATCTTCATGTGATTCTTGCCACGCAGTTCACGAGGAACTGGGCCAAAAATACGTGTTCCGATCGGTTCTTTGTTGTTGTTGATCAGCACGGCCGCATTGCGGTCGAAACGGATCACACTGCCGTCAGCACGACGGATGTCTTTAGCCGTGCGAACGACGACCGCTTTCATCACGTCGCCCTTTTTAACACGACCCCGTGGAATTGCTTCTTTGACGGAGACAACAATTACGTCGCCAACGCCAGCATACTTCCGTTTGGAGCCGCCGAGCACTTTGATGCACATGACACGACGTGCGCCTGAATTATCGGCTACGTCGAGGTTTGTTTGCATCTGAATCATGACTCGTCGCCTTATTCTTTCTCAGTGTCCTAAAAATTAGGAGCACTGGATGCGTTCACTAGCTCGCTGCTTCCGAAGAAACAACGGTCCATTTCTTATTCTTAGAAATTGGAGCACACTCTTCAATCTGAACCGTGTCACCAACCTTGTAAGAATTATTTTCGTCATGCGCACGATACTTCTTCGAACGGCGCACAACTTTTTTCAGCAATGGGTGGGTAAAGCGACGCTCTACCTTCACCGTTACTGTTTTCTCGTTCGCATCGCTAACAACGACACCCTGCAAAATACGCTTTGGCATCATTAGCTCCTTATGCGTTATCAGACATACGCTTGTCGCGCAGTACTGTCTGGATCCGCGCAATGTCCCGCCGAACCTGACGGACTCGGGCGGTGTTTTCGAGCTGACCAGTTGCTCTCTGGAAGCGTAGGTTGAACTGTTCTTTTTTCAGTCCTTCCAAGCTATCTTTGAGCTCATCAGAGGTCTTAGCTCTTACGTCGCTAGCCTTCATGGCTTTTTCCTTTCGATGCCCGACTTACTCACCGATGCGCTGGACGAACCGGCACTTGATCGGGAGCTTGGCGGCGGCCAGACGGAATGCTTCACGAGCAATCTCTTCGGACACACCATCAACTTCGAACATGATACGGCCCGGTTTTACCCGGCAAGCCCAGTACTCAGGAGAGCCTTTACCCTTACCCATACGGACTTCCGCAGGCTTGGTGGACACAGGCACGTCCGGGAAAATTCTAATCCACACGCGACCCGCACGCTTCATGTAACGGGTCATTGCACGACGGGCTGCCTCAATTTGGCGAGCGGTGATCCGCTCTGGTTCCAAGGCTTTCATGCCAAAAGAACCAAAATTGAGGTCCGTACCACCCTTGGCGTTGCCATGGATGCGGCCCTTGTGCTGCTTGCGGAACTTAGTACGCTTTGGTTGCAGCATCGCTTTTCTCTCGCTTTAATAGTTAAGCCGTGTGAAGGCGCTGCTTACGCAGCGCGCTCACGCCGACCGCCACCTTGGCGTTCGCTCTTGCCACCACCTTCGGTCGCACGACGTTCAGAAGCCATTGGATCATGCTCAAGGATTTCGCCCTTGAAGATCCAGACTTTAACGCCACACGCGCCGTAAGCGGTGTGTGCTGTAGCAGTACCGTAGTCGATGTCTGCACGAAGAGTGTGCAGAGGCACACGACCTTCACGGTACCATTCGATACGTGCGATTTCCGCACCACCAAGACGACCACCGCAGTTAATACGGATGCCCTGGGCGCCAAGACGCATTGCAGACTGAACTGCACGCTTCATGGCACGGCGGAATGCAACACGACGCTCGAGCTGCTGAGCGATAGATGCTGCAACAAGCGCTGCATCAGTTTCCGGCTTGCGCACTTCAACGATGTTGAGGTGCACTTCCGAATTCGTCATCTCGGACAGCTTCTTACGAAGACGTTCGATGTCTGCACCTTTTTTACCGATAACAACACCTGGACGACCAGAGTGAATAGTTACACGGCATTTCTTGTGCGGACGTTCGATGACGACCTTGGAAATAGCCGCCTGCTTAAGTTCTTTAAGCAGGTATTCGCGGATGCGAAAATCTTCATGAAGAAGATCGCCGTATTCGTTCTTGCCGGCAAACCAACGAGAATCCCAGGTCCGGTTAATACCAAGGCGGAAGCCAATTGGATTAATCTTCTGTCCCATCAGGCAGTCTCCTCAACTTCCCGAACAACGATAGTCAGGTTGGAAAACGGCTTTTGAATCCGTCCAACGCGACCACGCGCCCGTGGCTGAAAACGCTTCATTACAAGCGCCTTGCCAACGAAGGCCTCGGCGACGACGAGATTGTCGACGTCGAGATCGTGATTGTTTTCCGCATTTGCAATGGCTGACATCAAAGTCTTTTTGACATCGCCAGAGATACGCTTGCGAGAGAAGGTAAGGTCAGCAAGAGCTGCGCCAACCTTCTTACCGCGGATCGATGCAGCAACGAGATTTAGCTTCTGCGGGGAAACCCGCAGCATCCGGCATACTGCCTTCGCCTCGCTGTCGGCGAGCGTCCGCTCACGCTTCTGCTTGCCCATCTTTACTTCCTCTTTGACTTTTTGTCAGCACCATGACCGTAGTAAGTACGAGATGGAGCGAATTCGCCCAACTTGTGACCCACCATGTCTTCGCTGATCAAAACGGGAATGTGCTTCTGACCGTTATATACGCCAAAAGTCAACCCCACAAAGTGCGGCAGAACGGTAGAACGACGGCTCCAGGTCTTAATGACCTCATTCCGGCCGGATTCACGAACCTTTTCCGCTTTCTTCAGGAGGTAACCGTCGATGAACGGCCCTTTCCAGATCGAACGTGCCACGATCCGTTCCTCTACTTCTTACGCGCGTGACGAGAACGAACGATAAACTTATCGCTGGACTTGTTACTGCGTGTGCGTTTGCCTTTGGTCGGTTTACCCCAAGGAGTAACCGGATGACGTCCGCCTGATGTACGACCTTCACCACCACCATGAGGGTGATCGACAGGGTTCATAGCAACACCGCGAACATGTGGACGACGGCCCAACCAACGGGAACGACCAGCCTTACCAAGGTTGATGTTCGAGTGGTCCTGGTTGGAAACCGCACCAACGGTTGCCATACAGGTGCCGAGTACACGACGCTGTTCGCCGGAAAGCAGACGGATTACTGTGTAACCAGCGTCACGACCAACGATTTGAGCATAGGCACCAGCGGAACGTGCAAACTGTGCACCTTTGCCTGGCTTAAGCTCAATGTTGTGAACGATCGTACCAACTGGGATAGAAGCCAGCGGCATAGCGTTGCCCGGCTTAATATCTACAGCTTCACCCGCTACAATCTTATCACCGGCAGCAAGACGCTGTGGTGCAAGAATGTAAGCCTGCTCACCATCATCATAAGTGATGAGAGCGATGAACGCGGTACGGTTCGGATCGTATTCAAGACGCTCAACAGTGCCGACAACATCGAATTTACGACGTTTGAAGTCAACCAAACGGTATGTGCGCTTATGCCCACCACCGATGTTGTTTGCAGTCTTGCGACCGTAGTTGTTACGACCACCGGACTTTGAGAGACCTTCAGTCAATTTCTTGACTGGTTTGCCCTTCCAAAGATCGGAACGGTCTACCTGGACCAGCTGACGACGGCCAGGAGATGTCGGATTAAATGTCTTAAGTGCCATTTTGTCCTACCCCTTAAAGACCGGTCGTCACGTCGATGGATTGACCATCTTCCAGTGTGACTACAGCTTTCTTGAAGTTGCTCTGCTTACCTACAACACCTTTGAAACGCTTGGTTTTACCCTTACGGATCAGAGTGTTGACAGATTTGACTTTTACGCCAAACAAAGCTTCAACAGCTGATTTGATTTCCGGTTTAGTGGCAGTGAGAGCAACCTTAAAAACAACCTTGTTCTCTTCAGAAGCAAAAGTCGCCTTCTCGGTGATCACCGGTGATACGATTTTGTCGTAGTGAACGAGCTTACTCATTAGAAGCGCTCCTCCAAAGCTGCAACTGCCGCTTTGGTCAGGACAAGCGTATCACGACGAAGAATGTCGTAAACGTTGATACCCTGTACCGGCAGTACATCTACGAGTGGAATGTTACGAGTAGCCAAACCGAAGTTTGCATCTACATCAGAACCGTCCACAAACAGCGCACTCGTCAATCCGAGGGAACCGAGCTGTGCAATCAGAGCCTTGGTTTTGGCTTCTGCTGCTTTCGCATCTTCAACAACAACGAGGTTGCCAGAAGCTGCTTTAGCAGACAGGGCATGCTTCAGACCCAACGCACGAACCTTCTTAGGAAGATCGTGAGCGTGCTCGCGCACTACTGGACCAAATGCTTTACCACCACCGCGGAACTGAGGAGCCTTACGGTTACCGTGACGTGCACCGCCAGAACCTTTCTGGCGTACGAATTTTTTGGTGGTACCATTAACTTCGGAACGACCCAAAGTCTTATGTGTACCAGCCTGGCGTTTTGCAAGCTGCCAGCGTACTACACGCTGAATAAGGTCGACACGTGGCTCGAGACCAAAGATCTCATCAGACACTGTGATCGAACCCGCTGCGTTACCGCCGAGGGATTTAACCTCGAGTTCCATCACTCACCTTCCTTACCGGCTTCCGCCACTGCAACAGAAGAGTTCTGACGGAAAGCACCTGGCATAGGCACGTTCTCTGGCAGAGACTTCTTGATTGCATCACGCACAAGGATCCAACCGCCTTTAGAACCAGGTACAGAGCCCTCAACCATGATCAGACCACGTTCAACGTCGGTCCGAACCACTTTAAGGTTCTGAGTGGTAACGCGCTCGCTACCCATGTGTCCGGCCATTTTCTTGCCTTTGAACACCTTACCTGGATCCTGACACTGACCAGTGGAACCATGTGCACGGTGAGAAATCGAAACACCATGAGAAGCACGCATGCCCCCAAAGTTGTGTCGCTTCATCGCGCCAGCAAAGCCCTTACCAATCGAGGTGCCGGTTACATCCACAAACTGACCGTTAAGAAAGTGGTCAGCTGTAAGCTCTGCACCAACTTCGATCAAATTGCCTTCAGAAACACGAAACTCTGCGAGTTTGCGCTTTGGTTCCACTTTTGCAACTGCAAAGTGGCCCCGCATTGCGCGGTTCGTGTTCTTAACTTTTGCTGCACCTACGCCCAACTGAAGCGCAGTGTAGCCGTTCTTGTCTGCCGTCCGGTGAGCAACAACTTGACAGTTGTCTAGACGGAGCACTGTAACGGGCACGTGTTCACCTGCCTCGTTATAGATGCGGGTCATGCCCACCTTCTGTGCGATCACTCCAGAACGCATCACTGTGTCCCCTTGCCGCACTTAAAGCTTGATCTCGACGTCAACGCCAGCAGCCAGGTCGAGCTTCATCAAAGCATCTACTGTCTGTGGAGTTGGATCGACGATGTCCAAAAGGCGCTTATGAGTGCGCATTTCAAACTGATCACGGCTCTTTTTATCAACATGCGGTCCGCGAAGTACTGTGTACTTCTCAATCCGCGTCGGCAACGGAACTGGTCCACGCACTTGTGCGCCGGTCCGTTTTGCCGTGTTCACGATTTCCTTAGTGGAAGCGTCAAGAACACGGTGATCAAACGCCTTAAGGCGGATCCGTATATTCTGACCGTTCATGACTAATCCTTAACTGAGTAAGACAACTGCGGTTCAATATGAAGATGAACCGCAGTCCAAACTCAATTCTTATTCGATGATTTCAGCTACAACGCCAGCGCCGACGGTACGACCGCCTTCGCGGATAGCGAAGCGCAGACCATCTTCCATAGCGATTGGCACGATAAGTTCAACCGAAACTGAAACGTTATCACCAGGCATCACCATTTCTGTGCCTTCTGGCAGAGAAACAACACCGGTCACATCAGTCGTACGGAAGTAGAACTGCGGACGGTAGTTGGTGAAGAATGGAGTATGACGTCCACCCTCTTCCTTGGTGAGGATGTAAGCCTCAGCCTTGAACTTGGTGTGAGGATTAACGGAACCTGGCTTACACAAAACCTGGCCACGCTCAACATCTTCACGACCAACACCGCGGATCAATGCGCCAATGTTATCGCCAGCTTCACCCTGATCGAGCAGCTTGCGGAACATTTCAACACCGGTAACGGTAGTCTTAGCTGTTTCTTTAACACCAACGATTTCAACTTCTTCGCCGACCTTAACGATACCGCGCTCAACACGACCGGTTACAACAGTACCACGGCCGGAAATTGAGAACACGTCTTCGATAGGCATCAAGAATGGCAAATCGCGTGGACGCTCTGGAGTTGGGATGTACTCGTCAACTGCAGCCATCAGTTCAACGATCTTGTCTTTACCGATCGCATCGTCGCGATCTTCAAGAGCAGCAAGAGCTGAACCAGCAATGATTGGAATATCATCGCCTGGGAATTCGTAGGAAGAAAGAAGTTCACGAACTTCCATTTCTACGAGTTCAAGCAGTTCTTCATCATCAACCTGGTCAACTTTGTTCATGAAGACAACCAGCGCAGGCACACCAACCTGACGAGCGAGCAGGATGTGCTCACGTGTCTGAGGCATTGGGCCGTCTGCAGCATTAACAACGAGGATCGCACCATCCATCTGCGCAGCGCCGGTGATCATGTTTTTCACATAATCGGCGTGACCTGGGCAGTCAACGTGTGCGTAGTGACGAGCTTCGGTCTCATACTCAACGTGTGCTGTTGAAATGGTGATACCGCGAGCACGCTCTTCAGGAGCGCCATCGATTTCGTCGTATGCTTTAAAATCACCGAAGGATTTAGTAATCGCTGCGGTAAGGGTAGTTTTGCCGTGATCAACGTGGCCGATAGTGCCGATGTTGACGTGTGGCTTATTACGTTCAAATTTTTCTTTAGCCATCGGATTTCTCCGTTCTCTCTGTAATCCCTTTGACTGATGAATTTGAGGTTAGGCGAACTTCGCCATAACCTCATCTGCAACAGCCTGTGGGACCTGGTCGTAATGATCGAACACCATGGAATACTGCGCACGTCCTTGGGACATGGAACGCAAATTGTTCACGTAGCCAAACATGTTGGCCAGCGGAACCATAGCAGTGATAACGGTCACGACACCGCGGTTTTCGGTACCAGCAATCTGTCCACGACGGGAATTCAGATCACCAATGACATCACCCATGTAATCTTCAGGGGTAACAACCTCAACCTTCATCACTGGCTCGAGAAGTTTCGGACCAGCTTTGGCCACGGCTTCACGGAAACCAGCGCGCCCTGCGATCTCAAACGCGAGTACCGAGGAGTCAACATCGTGGTAAGCACCATCAGTGAGGGTAGCTTTAATGTCGACCATCGGGAAGCCAGCGAGTGGACCAGAGGACATGACGGATTCGATACCTTTAGAAACACCAGGGATGTATTCTTTAGGAACGTTACCGCCAACAATCGTGTTAGCAAACGCAAAACCTTCACCGACTTCATTCGGCTCGATTGAGAGTTTGATGCGAGCAAACTGGCCAGTACCACCGGACTGCTTCTTGTGGGTATAATCCACATCGGCAGACTTGGTAATGGTTTCACGGTAAGCAACCTGAGGTGCACCGATGTTTGCTTCAACCTTGAATTCACGCTTCATGCGATCAACAAGGATATCCAGGTGAAGTTCACCCATGCCAGCAATAATTGTCTGACCGGATTCTTCATCTGTCTTCACGCGGAAGGACGGATCCTCAGCAGCCAGGCGGTTCAGGGCAAGGCCCATCTTTTCCTGGTCACCTTTGGTTTTAGGCTCAACTGCGATCTCGATAACCGGATCCGGGAACTCCATGCGCTCCAGAATCACAGGCTTCAGAGGATCACAAAGCGTATCACCAGTGGTCGTGTCCTTCAGGCCTGCGATAGCAACGATGTCACCTGCGTAGGCTACATCAATGTCATCGCGGGAATTTGAGTGCATCTGCATCATACGACCAACGCGTTCGCGCTTGCCCTTAACAGTATTCAGCACGGATGAGCCTTTATTCAGCACACCAGAGTAAATACGTGCGAAGGTCAAAGAACCAACGAACGGATCGTTCATGATTTTAAATGCGAGCATACCAAGCGGCTCTTCATCAGAAGATTCGCGTACGGTTTCTTCTTCAGTCTTGGCGTCGATACCTTTAATCGCCGGCACTTCTACCGGGTTAGGAAGGTAGTCTACAACAGCATCAAGAAGGGGCTGAACACCCTTGTTCTTAAACGCCGTACCGCACAATACTGGAACGAAGTCACCAGCAATGGTACCCTTACGAATAAGCTCCTGAAGCTTTTCATTGGATGGCATCTCGCCTTCCAAGTAAGCTTCCGTTGCTTCTTCTTCAACTTCTACTGCGATCTCGATCAGTTTATCGCGGTATTCAGCAGCTTGGTCAGCAAGATCAGCAGGAATATCCAGCTCATCCCAGCTTGCACCAAGGCTCTCACCGTTCCAAACCAAAGCTTTCATCTTCAGCAGATCGATAACGCCAGCAAATTCGCTTTCAGCGCCGATTGGCAGCTGGAGGCATGCTGGAGTTGCACCAAGACGTTTCTCGATCATTTCTACACAACGGAAGAAATCAGCACCGAGCTTGTCCATCTTGTTGACGAAGATCATGCGTGGAACGTTGTACTTATCAGCCTGACGCCATACGGTCTCAGTCTGAGGTTCAACACCAGCATTCGCATCGAGAAGTGCAACAGCGCCATCGAGAACACGCAGGGAACGCTCAACTTCAATCGTGAAGTCAACGTGACCTGGAGTATCAATGATGTTCAGTCGCTTACCGTTCCAGTGGGCAGTCGTAGCAGCTGAAGTAATGGTAATACCACGCTCCTGCTCCTGCTCCATCCAGTCCATGGTAGCTGCACCATCATGAACTTCACCGATCTTATGGGACTTACCAGTGTAATACAGAATACGTTCTGTAGTGGTCGTCTTACCAGCATCGATGTGAGCCATGATGCCGAAGTTACGGTAGTCCTCGATTTTGTGCGTACGTGACATAGCGTCAGCCTCTATCCAGAAAGATTACCAACGGTAGTGCGCGAACGCACGGTTAGCTTCAGCCATCCGGTGGGTATCTTCGCGCTTCTTAACGGAGTTACCACGGCCATTCGCTGCATCCAACAATTCGCCGGACAAACGACCAACCATAGTGGTTTCGTTACGGCTGCGAGCTGCAGAAATCAACCAGCGGATAGCAAGGGCCTGACGACGCTCTGTACGAACTTCGACTGGAACCTGATAGGTTGCACCACCAACACGACGGGAGCGAACTTCAACCTGTGGCATAACGTTTTCGAGCGCCTGATGGAACATCTCGAGAGGGCTAGCCTTGGATTTGTTTTCGATCACATCGAAAGCACCGTATACGATGCGTTCAGCAGTGGATTTTTTACCATCGAGCATTACTGCGTTCATGAACTTAGTAACGACGATATCTCCGAACTTAGGATCCGGAATAACTTGACGCTTTTCAGCGGCGTGACGGCGGGACATATCGGTCTATATCCTATTATTTCGGACGCTTAGCGCCATACTTGGAACGACGCTGTTTACGATCTTTAACACCCTGTGTGTCAAGAACGCCACGGATGATGTGATAACGGACACCAGGCAAATCCTTTACACGACCACCACGGATCATGACAACGGAGTGCTCTTGGAGGTTATGACCTTCGCCCGGGATGTAGCCAATAACTTCAAAGCCATTGGTCAAGCGGATTTTTGCCACTTTACGAAGCGCTGAGTTAGGCTTCTTAGGAGTGGTTGTATATACACGAGTACACACGCCGCGCTTTTGCGGGCATGCTTCCATCGCAGGAACTTTGTTCCGCTTCGCCGGCACTTTGCGCGGCTTGCGGATCAACTGGTTGATCGTTGGCATAATTTGCCCTTTAACTACTTTTGCTCTTCGACCGGACGCAGTAACTGGTAGACATACGCAAGCGCACCAATTCCGTAGATAAAATCTACGGAAGGCGCTGCGAAAACCAGAGGACCACGGATAAACCGCGGTCTTGCATTCGACTTGTATTCGCCTTTGAACCCGACAGCGTTTAAGCTTCAGTACTCCGAGGCGAGACGCCTCAGGAGAAGGACATTGCTTACTGCCTGTCATAAGGTAGCCGGAACCTACTCATCAGGACACTGTTCGTCAAGTCCCTTCCAAGAGATTCTTAGCCACGGGAGTTCATATTAAGGGTGCTTTACACTAGGATTCAGGCAAAACTAGATATCTAGGCTGAAAACCAGAGTTTTAGAGGTCCACAATTCTCTATTTCGCCTCGGCACGCCGCCATCTAGCAAAATGAAGCAGGACTCGCGCGACAATATCGATGAAAAACCTTGAGTCTTGATTCTCCGCTCAAACACTATACGCCCAGCACATAGTTCGCAGCCCCCATCAAAGGCGTTGCGTTTAGCGCATGCCTTAAAACAATGTGACAACAAGATTGATAGGAATAACGGAAAACAGCGTTGAGCACGTGATGATCGCCGCCATCAGGGCCCTCCCCCCCACTTGACGCGCCCATATATATGAGTTGGCCGCTCTGGGCATCACAGAACTGATGATGCTGGCAATCGCACGCCCCTCGACACCGAAAGTCGCGGCAGCTACCGAAAACAAGATTCAGGAATTTTAGCGTACACCGCCCTGAAGGATGAACGACGCCGACGCACGCGACACCTTCAGCAATGGGCTGGCCAGATGAAGCCCCAGGCACTAACCAAAGTTCCCAGCAGTACAGCTTCAATGACCGGAGCAATTGCATGGACGTCCAATGACGTCTGCCCGATTGAAAAAATAAACAAGGCGGGAAAGAACACATACTATGTCAACTGTTCCAGTGTCTTCCAGAAGCTTTCAGTTGCTCCAAACGAGCGACGAAGCAATGCACCGGCAATCACGACGGTGAATGTGGGGGCAATTTGCAGAAGCGTGATCAACAGAATGCAGTCGGTTTCGTTCTCCGCAGTGTCGCCGCGCAAGACCCTTTGCGCCCACTCCATAAGCATAAATTTCGTTGCTCTGCTCAAACGGTCTCCTGAATCTATTTGGTACGGAGAATCTTCCATAGCAAAACGAAGCATGCCTACCCCACTGTCGGGCTGGAGCGCAGAAGCGCTCCAACATCCAATGGTTGCAGCTCTTCGAAGGCGTGATATGGCGGCACCGCAGCTCCAACTCAGTCAACGACAGACAGTCCCCGCATTATCTTCGCCACCGACCTCGCTATCCGCACGGCCCCTCTAAACTCTCCATAGGAAGAGGGAAACGGAAACTATGGTGAGAACCCAAAAAGCAAGGTAATTGCCGGTTGCCCCGCATGCCCAAGCTGCAGGGCCGGATGGCGGATCGCAAACTCGGTGAGAGCAGCGCTCCTTAACAACTGTACTCACTCAACTTCATCAACACCGCCATAAGACAGTCGCGCTTTTGGAGGATCTACGTAGCTTTCAAATTGTGATTTTGCAGAGCTTGCGCCATCGTGAGGCCCCGCGCATAGAGCAGACCTCAATCTTCAAGTTCTCCAGAGCCGTCTCTGGCGTATACTCTGAGATATCTTTTTCAAAGCAATAGCGATTGCTGTTGTGATCAAGCCCTATATATCCCTGGCGTTCCGCATCACGTAGACGCTGCAGCTCAACAGCCGCTTGAACCGTAACAAAATCTGCACCGCCCTCCTCCAGAGTCAAACCAGCTTGAGATGAGCGTGCCCACTCACCATCTGCCCTTACCTTGGCGATAACCTCCAACCCGTTACGGCATGTGCCGAAGCTCAGCCGCATACCCGGCAGCTCATGCTGCAACATCTGCCCAAACATTTGATAGGTGCTGCGCTCACAGGTCTGCTATCGGGTCACAGGGTTGCACGCATGAAGATGGTAATATCTGACACCACCAGCATAAAGCGCCCTAGCCTCGACTACCGTGTCGCTCACCCCCACTGGAATATCATCACCGAGAAGCATAGCATCAACATCGCTCTGTCCGCCGCCATGATTTTTGGGCGTAAATTTGGCCCTGTTGACGCACAACCAAGAACCAACTTTTCTCGTTTTGCCGCTGATACTACAGAAACCTAACTGGCACTTTTATCAGCGAGGACTTTTAGTAAGAACTAAAGCAAGAGCACGTCTGGTCGCCGCACTCACTTTTTCAAAAGCGCCCCATCAACTCAGCGGTGCCTCCCCTCACGAGCCCAACAACAGCTTCAGCCCCAAGCACCCATGCATTCGCAAATGCTAGCGCATCAAACGCAAAAAAAGGAGAGGTCACCCTCTCCTTTCCTTAAACTACGTACTCATCGTCTTTTGATCTTAAAAAGTGATCACAGAGACGTTGCCTGCCAAAGCATCCTTATAAGGCTGAACGAAGAACTCTTCCTCTGGAACCTCGGTGATATATCCCAGCTGATCAAGAGCTGCATCAACAAAGCCCTGCTCACCCAATGCTTCAACTGCCCGGCGAACAGCTCCATCATCGTCAGGTGCGGTCACCATGACATGGAAAGGAAGAGCATCTTCTTCGTTTCCGTTTTCCTCTTTCCAGGCACGACCCATAATCAGGTAAACCACTGGAGGAGTGTCTTCGTCATTTGTTTCGTCGTTCACATCAGACATTTTGTTTCCTTCATCGCGCTTCCAACTCGGTCCGGTTCAACCAGAAAGAAGCGCGTCAAATCAATTTCCTAATACGCTTCCACCGACCCGCTTCCGGTTCCAAAGGTGAAAGACGCATACGTCCTGTATGGGTCAGATCCGCAGGTCGCGCATAGGCAACCGCCTGCCATAAACGGAAAAGCCGCCCCGAGGGGCGGCTCAACCTAATTTTAAGATGTCAAAGACACTAGAATTGACCGCCGCGGCTGAAGTCTTCCAGAACGGAATCCGCACTTGCAGCTGTTGAAGCTGAACGGCGCGCATCCTGGATGAGATCATCACGCAATGTCGCAATCTTACGAGTGCGGCTCATTGCCCCGCCTGTACCAGCAGGGATCAGACGACCAACAATAACGTTCTCTTTCAGACCATCCAGTGGATCGATCTTACCAAAGACAGCTGCTTCAGTCAGAACCCGAGTTGTTTCCTGGAACGATGCAGCAGAGAAGAACGAACGAGTCTGCAAACTTGCTTTGGTGATACCCAGCAGAACTGGAACACCCTTAGCAGGGTCACGTGCATTATCAACTGCACGCTGGTTTGCTGCTTCAAACTCGATCTTATCAACCTGCTCACCAGAGAAGAACTCTGTTTCGCCCGGATCAGTGATCTCAACTTTCTGCAACATCTGGCGAACAATCACTTCGATGTGCTTATCGTTGATGCCCACGCCCTGAAGACGGTACACTTCCTGAATTTCGTTCACGAGGAACGCTGCAAGCGCTTCAACACCCTTAATGGCAAGAATGTCGTGCGGTGCCGGGTTACCATCGACCAGGTATTCACCCTTCTCGATGATATCACCTTCCTGCAGGTGGAAGTGCTTGTTCTTCGGAATGAGGTACTCAACAGGCTCCAGGCTCTCATCGTTAGCTTCGATGATAACACGGCGCTTGTTTTTGTAATCACGACCAAAGCGGATCGTACCGTCGATTTCTGCGATAATCGCATGATCTTTCGGACGACGTGCTTCAAACAGTTCCGCCACACGTGGCAGACCACCGGTGATGTCTTTCGTTTTTGCAGATTCCAAAGGAATACGTGCAAGAACGTCACCAGCAGAAACCATATCGCCTGGCTGAACCGACAGGATCGCATCAACAGAAAGCAGGGAGCGAGCGTCGCCACCACGTGCTAGCTTTTTGATCTTTCCACTATCGTCTTTAATGATCATCGCAGGCTTCAGATCTGCACCACGCTGAGAAGAACGCCAGTCGATCACGACGCGCTTGGTAATACCAGTCGCCTCATCTGCAGTTTCCTGAACAGAATGACCATCCACGAGATCTTCAGAGTCCACACGGCCAGATACTTCCGTCAGGATCGGACGAGTGTATGGATCCCATTCAGAAATACGATCACCACGCTTGATGCTGTCACCTTCGTCAACGAAGACCTTACCACCGTAAGTCAGACGGTGCGTAGAACGCTCGTTGCCGTCACTGTCAACAATCACAACAGACATGTTACGTGCCATGACGATGTGGTTGCCGTCAGAGTCGCGAACCACATTGCGGTTGCGGATCTTAACAGTGCCTTCGAAGTTGGATTCGATGAAGGAACTATCAACAACCTGTGCCGTACCACCAATGTGGAACGTACGCATTGTCAACTGAGTACCAGGCTCACCAATGGACTGTGCAGCAATAACACCAACAGCTTCACCGATGTTTACTGGAGTACCACGGGCAAGGTCACGGCCATAACAGGTCGCACACACACCAGTCTTGGTATCACAAGTCAGCACGGAGCGGATCTTGACCATCTGGACCTTGGCAGCTTCAATCTGCTCAACATCCTTCTCGTCAATCAAATGCCCCTTCGGAACAACGACTTCACCAGTCTTGTTGTTCACAATATCGGTTGCAGCCGTACGGCCAAGAACACGCGTTCCAAGGCTCGCGATCACGTTACCAGCGTCAACGATAGGCTGAACAGTAATACCACCTTCAGAACCACAATCGGGCTCAAGGATGATGCTGTCCTGCGCAACGTCAACGAGACGACGTGTCAGGTAACCGGAGTTCGCAGTCTTCAACGCCGTATCGGCAAGACCCTTACGGGCACCGTGGGTGGAGTTGAAGTATTCGAGAACCGACAGGCCTTCTTTAAAGTTCGCGATAATCGGGTTTTCGATGATCGAGCCATCTGGCTTAGCCATCAGACCACGCATACCACCAAGCTGCTTCATCTGAGCTGGAGAACCACGTGCACCGGAGTGCGCCATCATGTAAACAGAGTTCATCTGTTTCTGACGACCAGTGTCTTCTTCAAACTCAGTCGCAGAGATGCGACCCATCATTTCATCAGCAACTTTGTCAGTACACTTCGCCCAAGCGTCAACAACCTTGTTGTATTTCTCGCCCTGAGTGATCAGACCGTCATTGTACTGCTGTTCGTATTCCGCAACCATTGCAGTGGTGCTTTCAACGAGCTTCGCTTTGGTATCAGGGATAACCATGTCATCCTTACCAAACGAAATACCAGCATGACATGCGTTTTTGAAGCCAAGCTGCATGACGCGGTCACAGAAGATCACTGTCTCTTTCTGACCACATGCACGATAAACCGTATCGATCATCTGAGAGATGTCTTTTTTGGTCATCAGCTTGTTACAAACGTCAAACGGAACTTCGAAGTGCTTTGGCAGCAGTTCAGCAATCATCATTCGACCTGGTGTGGTCTCATAGATTGCAGAAGTTGGGTTACCCAGCTCATCAACGCTCTTGAAGCGACCACGGATTTTGGTGTGAACCGTGATGGCTCCGCTTTCCAATGCGTGGTGCAACTCACCCAAGTTACCAAAGGCCATGCCTTCGCCTGGCTCACCATCTGCCATAATAGACAGGTAGTAAAGGCCAAGAACAATATCCTGGGACGGAACGATGATCGGACCACCGTTTGCCGGGTGCAGAATGTTATTGGTAGACATCATGAGGGTACGGGCTTCAAGCTGCGCTTCCAGAGAAAGCGGAACGTGAACAGCCATCTGGTCACCATCGAAGTCAGCGTTAAACGCGGAACATACGAGTGGGTGCAGCTGGATAGCCTTACCTTCAATCAGGGTAGGTTCGAATGCCTGGATACCAAGACGGTGAAGCGTTGGCGCACGGTTCAACAGAACCGGGTGCTCACGGATCACTTCATCAAGAATATCCCAAACTTCCGGACGTTCTTTTTCAACGAGCTTCTTCGCCTGTTTAACAGTGGAAGAGTAACCCTTCGCGTCAAGACGGGAGTAGATGAACGGCTTGAACAGCTCAAGCGCCATCTTCTTAGGCAAACCACACTGGTGCAGCTTCAGCTCAGGACCCACGGTAATAACGGAACGACCGGAGTAATCCACGCGCTTACCAAGAAGGTTCTGACGGAAACGACCCTGCTTACCTTTCAGCATATCTGAAAGGGATTTCAAAGGACGTTTGTTAGCACCCTGAATCACACGACCACGACGACCATTATCGAACAGCGCATCTACAGATTCCTGCAGCATACGTTTTTCGTTACGGATAATGATGTCAGGCGCTTTAAGCTCGATGAGACGCTTCAGGCGGTTGTTACGGTTGATCACACGGCGGTACAGATCGTTCAGATCTGACGTGGCGAAACGACCACCATCCAATGGAACCAAAGGACGAAGATCTGGTGGGATCACAGGAACAACGGTCAGGATCATCCATTCCGGGCGGTTGCCGGATTCGATGAACGCTTCAACAACCTTCAAACGCTTAGCCAGTTTCTTAGGCTTCAGCTCAGTGGTCGCTTCTGCGATTTCCTGACGGATCTTTTCAGATTCACGCTGCAGATCCATGCTGGCAAGGATCTCACGGATCGCTTCAGCACCAATCATAGCAGTGAAGCTGTCTTCACCGTATTCGTCTTGAGCCGCAACATACTCTTCCTCTGAAAGCAGCTGACGCAGCTTCATAGGTGTAAGGCCTGGCTCAATAACAACGTAGTTCTCAAAGTATAGGATGCGCTCAAGGTCCTTAAGCGTCATGTCCAGCAGCATGCCGATACGAGATGGCAGCGACTTCAAGAACCAGATATGAGCAACAGGAGCAGCAAGCTCAATGTGGCCCATACGTTCGCGGCGTACACGAGACAAGGTGACTTCAACACCACACTTCTCACAGATAACACCTTTGTATTTCATGCGCTTGTATTTACCACACAAGCACTCGTAGTCCTTAATTGGACCGAAAATCCGAGCACAGAACAGCCCGTCGCGCTCTGGCTTGAAAGTTCTGTAGTTGATCGTTTCCGGCTTTTTAATCTCACCGAACGACCAGGACAGAATTTTCTCCGGGCTGGCGATTGAGATGCGGATATGATCGAATGTCTGTGCGGGAGCCTGTTGATTGAACAGGTTCATGACCTCTTGCGACATCAGCTCTCTCCTATAATGCGCAGGTCGGGGCGTTTGCGAATTGGCAAACACCCCTCACCGGCATGAAAACATGACTTACAGCGAAACACCTTGAAAGGTATTATTCCGCGGCATCGATTGCTTCAGCGTCATCATTGGCTTTCTGACGCGGTTCCTTATCCTGCAACTCGACATTGAGGCCCAGTGAACGCATTTCCTTGACGAGAACGTTAAAGCTCTCAGGAATGCCTGCCTCAAATGTGTCGTCACCCCGGACGATAGCTTCATAAACCTTGGTACGACCAGCCACGTCATCAGACTTAACTGTGAGCATTTCCTGCAAGGTGTACGCTGCGCCATAAGCTTCCAGCGCCCACACTTCCATCTCACCGAAGCGCTGACCACCGAACTGCGCCTTACCACCCAGCGGCTGCTGAGTAACGAGCGAGTAAGGTCCGATTGAACGGGCGTGGATCTTATCGTCGACCAAGTGGTGAAGCTTGAGCATGTAGATGTAACCAACAGTGACCTGACGGTCGAACTGTTCACCGGTACGTCCATCAAACAAGGTGGACTGACCAGAAGGCTTCATCTCAGCGATCTTCAGCATGTCAACCACATCAGGTTCACGTGCACCATCAAAGACCGGGGTCGCGATGGAAACGCCTTTAGTCAGCTGTTCGCCGAGCTTAGCAATTCCTTCGTCGTCATAGTCTTTTACAGGTTCACCCTTGATGTTGTCGCCGTAGATCTCAACGACTTTGCCGCGAAGCTGTTCGATCTCGCCAGACTTACGATATTCTTCGTAAAGCTCGCCGATCTTCTGCCCCATACCGGCACAAGCCCAACCAAGGTGCGTTTCAAGGATCTGACCAACGTTCATGCGTGAAGGCACGCCGAGCGGGTTCAGAACGATGTCAACGTGTTGGCCATCTTCAAGGAATGGCATGTCTTCACATGGGTTGATTTTGGAAACCACACCCTTGTTACCGTGACGACCAGCCATTTTATCGCCTGGCTGAATCTTACGCTTAACCGCAACGAAGACTTTAACCATCTTCATAACGCCAGGTGGCAATTCATCACCACGCTGCAGCTTCTCAACCTTGTCGATGAAGCGTTGCTCAAGACGCTTACGGCTCTCATCATAAGAACCACGAAGCGCTTCAAGTTCGCTCATCAGCTGTTCGTCTTCAACGGCAAACTGCCACCACTGAGAACGTGGGAACTCGTTCAGAACATTACCGTCGATTTCAACACCCTTGCGGAAGTTCTTCGGACCACCAACACTCACATGACCGATGATCATCTCGGCCAGACGGCCATAGACGTTACGGTCAAGAATTGCCTGTTCGTCGTCACGGTCTTTCGCAAGACGTTCAATCTCTTCGCGCTCGATAGCCATCGCGCGTTCGTCTTTTTCAACACCATGACGGTTGAACACACGAACTTCAACAACAGTACCAACAACACCAGGAGACAGACGCATGGATGTATCACGAACGTCAGAAGCTTTCTCACCGAAGATCGCACGCAGAAGCTTTTCTTCTGGTGTCATTGGGCTTTCGCCCTTTGGAGTGATCTTACCAACAAGAATGTCGCCAGGTTTCACCTCAGCACCAACATAAACAATGCCGGCTTCATCAAGGTTCTTCAGGGCTTCTTCAGAAACGTTAGGAATATCGCGAGTGATTTCCTCAGGACCAAGCTTCGTATCACGCGCCATTACCTCAAATTCTTCAAGGTGGATGGAGGTGAACACGTCATCGCGAACGATGCGCTCGGAAAGAAGGATGGAATCCTCAAAGTTATAGCCGTTCCAAGGCATGAACGCGACCATAACGTTACGGCCAAGCGCCAAATCACCCAGATCAGTCGAAGGACCATCTGCAATGATATCGCCTTTACCAACGCGGTCACCTACGTTCACCAACGGACGTTGGTTGATACAGGTATCCTGGTTGGAACGCTGGAACTTCATCAAGCGGTAGATATCTACGCCTGACTTGGAAGGATCGAGATCCTCAGTCGCACGAATAACGATACGAGTTGCATCAACCTGATCAACAACACCACTACGGCGAGCGCCGATAGCAGCACCGGAATCGCGTGCCACAACAGGTTCCATACCGGTACCAACAAATGGCGCCTGTGCACGAACGAGCGGCACAGCCTGACGCATCATGTTGGAACCCATCAGTGCGCGGTTCGCATCATCGTTCTCAAGGAACGGGATGAGAGACGCAGCAACAGAAACCAGCTGCTTAGGCGAAACATCCATCAGATCAACGCGATCGGACGTCACCAGAATGTTCTCGCCAGCATGACGACACTGGATGAGATCATCTGTGAGGCGACCATCGTCGTTCATCGCCGCGTTAGCCTGAGAAACGTAGTACTTGCTCTCTTCCATAGCGGAGAGATAGACAACGTCTTTCGTCACAACACCATCATTTACACGGCGGTATGGGCTTTCAATAAAGCCATACTTGTTCACACGCGCAAAAGTAGCCAGTGAGTTGATCAGACCAATGTTCGGACCTTCCGGTGTTTCAATCGGGCAAATACGACCATAGTGAGTTGGGTGAACGTCACGTACCTCAAAGCCTGCGCGCTCACGGGTCAAACCACCTGGCCCAAGCGCTGAAAGACGACGCTTATGCGTCACTTCAGAAAGTGGGTTGGTCTGATCCATAAACTGTGACAGCTGTGAAGAACCGAAGAACTCACGAACTGCAGCAGCAGCTGGCTTTGCGTTGATCAGATCCTGCGGCATGACAGTGTCGATCTCAACAGAGCTCATACGCTCTTTGATCGCACGTTCCATACGCAGAAGACCAACACGGTACTGGTTTTCCATCAATTCGCCTACGGAGCGAACACGACGGTTACCCAAGTTATCGATGTCATCGATTTCGCCGCGGCCATCACGAAGATTGAGCAGCAGGCTGATCACTGACAGAATGTCGTCTTTACGCAGAACACGAACAGTATCTTCACACTCAAGGTCAAGACGCATGTTCATCTTCACACGGCCAACCGCAGAAAGATCGTAGCGCTCAGCATCGAAGAACAGAGACTGGAACATTGCCTCAGCTGTTTCGATGGTTGGCGGCTCACCAGGACGCATTACACGATAGATATCGAACAACGCACCTTCGCGGCCATCATTTTTGTCTGCAGCAAGCGTATTGCGGATATATGGACCAACGTTAACGTAGTCGATATCCAAAACAGGAAGATCGTGATATCCGCGCTCAACAAGCTCATGAAGAAGCTTTTCAGTCAGCTCCTCACCAGCTTCAGCGTATATCTCACCTGTACCCATGTCGACGATGTCTTCAGCAAGGTACTGACCGTACAGATCTTCATCAACGCCTTTAAGAGCTTTAACGCCCTTTTCGGTGAGTTCACGAATTGTACGTGCGGTGATTTTCTTGCCCGCTTCTACAACAACTTCACCGCTGGCAGCATCAACCATGTCGTTGATAGCTTTAGTGCCTTTCAAGCGTGCGCCATCAAACGGAACAGACCAGCTGTCCTCGCCGTTGCGAACATACTCGATACGGTTATAGAAGGTGTTCAGAATCTCGTCGCTGTCCAGACCAAGCGCCATCATCAAAGATGTTACTGGGATCTTACGGCGGCGATCGATACGTGCGTGAACAATATCCTTAGCATCGAACTCAATGTCGAGCCAGGACCCGCGGTAAGGGATCACACGTGCAGCAAACAAAAGTTTACCGGAAGAGTGCGTCTTACCTTTATCGTGGTCGAAGAATACACCTGGGGAACGGTGCATCTGGGACACGATAACACGCTCGGTACCATTGATCACAAAGGTACCGTTATCGGTCATGAACGGAATATCGCCCATATAGACATCTTGTTCTTTGATGTCTTTAACCGATTTTGCGCCGGTATCTTCATCCACATCAAACACGATGAGGCGAAGCGTAAGCTTCAGTGGCGAAGCGTAAGTCATATCACGCTGGCGGCACTCTTCCACATCATACTTTGGTGCTTCAAATTCGTAATCTACGAATTCAAGAAGGGAATTACCTGCAAAATCCGAAATGGGGAATACGGACTTAAATACGGCTTCTAAGCCTTCGTCAACGCGGCCATCTTCTTCCTTATTGACTTGCAAGAATTGGTCATAAGACGCCTTCTGCACTTCGATAAGATTTGGCATAGCCGCTACATCGCGGATGGATCCGAAATACTTACGGACCCGCTTGCGACCGTTGAACGTCTGCGTCATTGTCGCTCCTCGTATCACTCAAGGTGACGGTTCAAAAAAACGACGCCTTGCCAGAGGCAAAGAACGTAGCTTTTCAGAACCGTCCACAAAAGGCGCTGTCAAGCACCCTCCCCCGTCGGGACGTTTACCCCGGCCGGAAAACCCGCCAGGGTACGGAAAAAGGCCCCGGATTGCTCCGGGACCAAAATGCTAAGAACTCAGAATTACTTGAGTTCTACTTTTGCACCAGCTTCTTCAAGCTTTTTCTTCAGCTCTTCAGCTTCGTCTTTAGAAACTGCTTCTTTAACAGCTTTAGGAGCGCCTTCTACGAGCTCTTTAGCTTCTTTCAGGCCAAGACCGGTGATCGCACGTACTTCTTTGATCACGTTGATTTTCTTCGCGCCAGCGTCAGCCAGAACAACGTCGAATTCAGTCTTTTCTTCAGCAGCTTCAGCAGCAGGACCAGCAGCAGCTACAGCTACAGGAGCAGCAGCAGAAACGCCCCACTTGTCTTCAAGCAGTTTGGAAAGCTCAGCAGCTTCCATAACGGTCAGTGCAGAGAGTTCTTCTACGATCTTTTCGAGATCAGCCATTTTTCAGTACCTTGTTGTTCGAACCGTATTCGGTTTTGACAAAAATTAGTGTGGTTCCGCCTTACGCGGCTTGGTCCTTCTCGGCGTACGCATTGAAGACGCGAGCAAGTTGCCCGGCCGGTGCGCTCGTAACCATGGCCATACGGGTTGCTGGTGTTTGGATCATTCCAACCAGCTTGCCGCGAAGCTCGTCCAAAGACGGCATCGCTGCTAGTGCTTTAACACCAGCAGAGTCCAGGTTAGTTGAACCCAGAGCACCACCAAGGATCACGAAATTTTCGTTAGCCTTAGCGAAGTTAGCAGCAGCCTTAGGAGCAGCAACTGGATCGTCTGAATAGACGATTACAGTTGGGCCCTTGAACAGGTCGCTGATATGCTCAAGTTCAGTGCCTTGAAGGGCAAGCTTGACAAGGCGGTTTTTAGCAACCTTAACGGTACCACCAGCTTCACGAGCATCAGCACGAAGCTGAGTCATCTGAGAAACTGAAAGACCCGCATAGTGCGCAACGACAGCAACGCCAGTGTTAGACAACACTTCGTTGAAATCGCCGACGAACTTTTGCTTATCCGCTCTTTCCACTTGCCTTCTCCAGTTGGCAACAATTCTCATTGTTGCCGGTTTGCCTTTGCCGCATCAAAATCGGGTTAAACCCGACCTCGACAACGACGATTAGGGTCCTGTCCCCTTACGCGCCGGAGCGACGCAGCAAGGCAATTTGGTTCGAACTGTACCGATGAATAGCAATAAGCCATGTCAACCAATTCAGCTCTTCTCCATCTATGCAGGCCTTTCTAAGCGAAAAACTTAAGCTGGCAATGCCAACACCTGCAGTCTCGGACAGGGATGCCGAAAGACCATAACAGCCTTTCAGCGTTAAAACCTCCCACATTAAAGCGGGAGGTAACTCTTATAGACGTGGTGTTTACTCGGTAATGGTACCAAGTTCAACCTTTACGCCCGGTCCCATCGTGGATGAAAGTGCAACGCGCTTAACGTACGTGCCCTTTGCACCTGATGGTTTAGCTTTGATCACTGCATCAACCAAAGATTTCACGTTTTCGGCCAGCTTGTCTGCACCGAAGGAAACTTTGCCAACGCCAGCGTGGATGATACCAGCTTTTTCAACGCGGAACTGAACAGAACCACCTTTAGCGTCTGTAACAGCTTTGGTCACATCAGGGGTCACAGTGCCAACCTTAGGGTTAGGCATCATGCCGCGAGGACCAAGAACTTTACCAAGACGACCAACGAGTGGCATCATGTCAGGAGTTGCGATAACGGTGTCAAAGTTAATTGTACCGCCCTGAACTTCCTTAACCAGCTCTTCAGCACCAACGATGTCTGCGCCCGCAGCTTTAGCTTCGTCCGCTTTCGCGTCACGAGCAAAAACAGCAACGCGTACAGTTTTACCGGTACCGTTTGGAAGAACACATGCACCGCGAACCATCTGGTCAGCGTGACGTGGGTCAACACCAAGGTTGATCGCAATTTCGACAGTTTCGTCGAACTTAGCTGTGCCACGAGCTTTGATCATGTCAACAGCTTCGCTCAGGCCGTAATCTTTGTTACGATCAACACCTTCGCGAGCAGCTGTAATACGCTTACCTACTTTAGCCATGATACCCTTACTCCGTAACTTCCACGCCCATGGAACGGGCGGAGCCTTCGATCATCAGCATTGCTGCTTCAATATCGTTAGCGTTGAGGTCTTTCATCTTCGCTTCAGCGATTTCACGAACCTGAGCTTTAGTCACAGACGCCACGGTACCGCGACCAGCTGTTGCTGAGCCAGATTTGATCTTCGCAGCTTTCTTGATGAAGAAAGAAGCAGGTGCTGTCTTAACTTCGAAAGTGAAAGACTTATCGGAGTAGTAAGTGATAATGGTTGGGCAAGGAGCGCCTTTCTCAACATCCTGGGTCTTAGCGTTAAACGCCTTACAGAATTCCATGATGTTCAGACCGCGCTGACCTAGCGCAGGACCAATTGGTGGGGATGGTGTAGCAGAACCTGCTGGCACCTGAAGCTTTAAATAGCCGTCAATCTTTTTCGCCATAATTCTCTCCAGAATGGATCTGTGAAATCACGCTGCGCGCATTTCACTGGATAAGAGAGCGGGCGGTCTGGCTTCCAGCACACCGACGAAAGTGCACTTCACCTGCCGCCCCAACCCGACCTAGCCGACTTTGTCAACCTGGCCGTATTCAAGTTCAACCGGGGTAGCCCGGCCGAAAATGGACACTGTCACTTTAAGACGTGCCCGTTCCTCGTCGACTTCTTCGACAAGACCAGAGAAGGAAGCAAACGGCCCATCGCTAACGCGAACCTGTTCACCAACTTCAAAGCTAATGGAAGGCTTCGGCGCTTCGACACCTTCCTGAACCTGATTAAGAATACGCTGCGCTTCCGCCTCAGAGATAGGCATAGGCTTCTTGTCATTTCCAAGAAAACCCGAAACCTTCGGCGTATCGTTGATCAGGTGATAAGCATCGTCGCTCATCTCCATCTTCACCAGAACATAGCCTGGGAAGAATTTGCGCTCGGCATCAACCTTGCGCCCACGACGAACTTCAACAAACTTCTCGGTCGGAACCAGAACTTCATCAAAGGAGTCTTCAAGACCCTGCTGCTGCGCTCTTTCTTTAATCGCCTCAGCAACTTTGCGCTCAAAGTTAGAATAAGCGTGAACAATATACCAGCGCTTAGCCATCTTAAATCCCGTTCCTACTATAATTGCCCGCGGAGCTTTTAAAAGCCAAGCAGAAAACTGATACCTAAGCTCATCAGCTGATCAGCAGCAAGAAAGAACATCGCCGCCAGGAAAACCATAATGAACACCATCAAGGTGGTCACGCCTGTCTCCTTACGCGTCGGCCAAGTAACCTTCGCAGTTTCAGAACGAACTTGCTGGATAAATGTAAAAGGATTGGTTTTTGCCATCCGGTCCCGGCCTATTACACGACAGGTGGGCGCGTAGAACTTTCCACGCACCCTATCCCTGAAAAACTCTTCATATGCCACCAACATCGATTAATCAAGAATTTTCTTGCACCGATGGAATGGCAGGGGCAGCAGGGCTCGAACCCGCGACCTACGGTTTTGGAGACCGTCGCTCTACCAACTGAGCTATACCCCTACAAATGTCCCAAGCATGGAACAAAACCTAAACCTTCATCTCAGAAGGCACCGTGTCGCAATACCTATCGCGACACGGTATGTAAAGACCTCAAAAGTCTTTATTCAATAATTTCAGCTACAACGCCAGCACCAACGGTACGACCACCCTCACGGATAGCGAAGCGCAGACCATCTTCCATAGCGATTGGCACGATAAGTTCAACCGAAACTGAAACGTTATCACCAGGCATCACCATTTCTGTGCCTTCTGGCAGAGAAACAACACCGGTCACATCAGTCGTACGGAAGTAGAACTGCGGACGGTAGTTGGTGAAGAATGGAGTATGACGTCCACCCTCTTCCTTGGTGAGGATGTAAGCCTCAGCCTTGAACTTGGTGTGAGGATTAACGGAACCTGGCTTACACAAAACCTGGCCACGCTCAACATCTTCACGACCAACACCGCGGATCAATGCGCCAATGTTATCGCCGGCTTCACCCTGATCGAGCAGCTTGCGGAACATTTCAACACCGGTAACGGTAGTCTTAGCTGTTTCTTTAACACCAACGATTTCAACTTCTTCGCCGACCTTAACGATACCGCGCTCAACACGACCGGTTACAACAGTACCACGGCCGGAAATTGAGAACACATCTTCGATAGGCATCAAGAATGGCAAATCGCGTGGACGCTCTGGAGTTGGGATGTACTCGTCAACTGCAGCCATCAGTTCAACAATCTTGTCTTTACCGATCGCATCGTCGCGATCTTCAAGAGCAGCAAGAGCTGAACCAGCAATGATTGGAATATCATCGCCTGGGAATTCGTAGGAAGAAAGAAGTTCACGAACTTCCATTTCTACGAGTTCAAGCAGTTCCTCATCATCAACCTGGTCAACTTTGTTCATGAAGACAACCAGCGCAGGCACACCAACCTGACGAGCGAGCAGGATGTGCTCACGTGTCTGAGGCATTGGGCCGTCTGCAGCGTTAACAACGAGGATCGCACCATCCATCTGCGCAGCGCCGGTGATCATGTTTTTCACATAATCGGCGTGGCCTGGGCAATCAACGTGTGCGTAGTGACGAGCTTCGGTTTCATATTCAACGTGCGCTGTGGAGATAGTGATACCACGTGCGCGCTCTTCAGGAGCACCGTCGATTTCGTCGTATGCTTTAAAATCACCAAAAGATTTAGTAATTGCAGCAGTCAGCGTAGTTTTGCCGTGATCAACGTGGCCGATTGTGCCGATGTTGACGTGCGGCTTATTACGTTCAAATTTTTCCTTCGCCATGGGCGTAGCTCTCTATTTAATCGTAGTTCCGTCGATCAAGGCTTGAAATCTGTAAAAGACCTCAAGGATTCTGGTAGGACATCTTCAGCGAAAGCGAGAAGAAGTTGGAGCGGGTGAAGGGAATCGAACCCTCGTATTCAGCTTGGAAGGCTGCTGCTCTACCATTGAGCTACACCCGCATTACCAATTTCAAGTCGATGGTGGAGGAGGTTGGATTCGAACCAACGTAGGCATAGCCAGCGGATTTACAGTCCGCCCCCTTTAGCCACTCGGGCACTCCTCCGAGATCGACCAAAACTCTCTAAAAGAGAATTTCTTGAAACTCGTTTTGCCGAACACGCCGCTTAACCGCTATGCAGTTGCGCCGCGTCCTGTGGCGCGGTTTATGCCGCTGAGAACGCCATCTGTCAACGCCTCTTTTGCAAGTGTCTGTGCAAAATTAACAGGACAGTTGGTTTTCCCCCTTTTTTACTGAATTTTCTGCCGATGTTTTCCACGTATGACCTTGCAAACGCACGCCTCTTCACAATCTCGGCCCAAATTTTCCCTGCGGATAATTCAATTCCCGTAGATCTGATAGCTCCAAGCATTCCACCAAACCCGCCTTCGCAGAAAAATCAGGTAATTTGCCAGACGAAAAATATTTGCAAGAGTGGGGACGACCACTGGACGACATACCCTCCCCAAAACAAATGAAGCGCCGAGTAGACTACCAAACATTAAAAACCTTAGGCATCCTCCCACTGTATTTAACTACACAGGACCCATTAAGGGTAAAGTTCAGGCTAGGTATTGCGACAGGAACTTTTTGAAGCTCAGCAACTTCACATCGTTCTTCCGGGACCGCTGATAGCACATGGAAAGCTCCTTCGACGGAAACATTGTTTCCGGAAACAAATTTATAAGCGCTCCTCTTTGAATATCATCCTCTACAAGTTGGTAGGGAAGCTGCGTTACGCCAAGCCCTGCCAAAGCGGCTTTTCGAAGCTCAGCTGCATCAGTAGAGATGAAGTTACCCGCAAAATTACAGAGTAGTACTTCGTTCTCAATCTTGAAACTCCACTGATAGAGCGCATGGTCCGATGAGAAGCGAAAATTTAGGCAATTATGATTTGCAAGTGAATCAACAAACTGCGGGCGTCCGCAGCGCTCTATATAGTCGGGCGAGGCGGTGGTAGGAAACCCAATATCCATCAGTTTAATCGCAACCATATCCTGATGCTTGACATGACCGGTCCGGAAGTAGAGGTCAACTACACCTGAAGCGACCTCTGACGGCCCGTCATTTAACCTCAAGTCAATCGTCATCCTCGGGTACGCTCGCAAGTAATCCTGGATTATACTGGAAAGAAAGGATCTCCCAAACAGAGCAGAGGAATCGATCGTTAAGACACCTGACGGTTCAGATTTAAATTGTGAAACATGACCCTCTGTCAGCTCTATGGCCGCCAACGCCGGGGCGACACCCTTCAGGTACGCCTCCCCCACTTCCGTAAGAGACAGGTTTCGTGAAGTGCGTTTTAACAATTGCACACCAAGTAAGCTCTCCAGCACGGTTATATTTTTGCTTGCAGCGCTACGGGAAATGTTGAGTGCACGAGCACCTGCAGCAACACTCCCCCCCTCGACCGCTGCGATCAAGGTTCGTGCGAGCTGTATCTTCGTTTTCACAAGGGCACCTCACTTTATTGTCAACCAAACAGAAACATTCATGTGCGACTTTCGTGTGTATTCAGTCAACAAACTTGGTCCTACATTTCTTTTCAAGCAGAAAAGGAAGCAGCAATGACCATGAAGTATTACGTATTTGATCCAATCGGAGACATTTCCAACCTTGTACAGCGAACAGGTCGCATTCCTTCACCGCATAAAGATAACGATGTCATTATAAGAGTCGAAGCCACTAGTCTGAACTACAAGGACTTGGTTCTGGCACATGGCCACCTCGCCTTAAATAACAATAGCGCAGAGTATGTCCCTCTATCTGATGGAGCCGGGAGAGTCGTGGCAACGGGCGCTTCGGCTAAATACTTAAGCGTCGGCGAACGTGTAGTTGCTTCATTCTTCCCAACTTGGGAAAATGGCCTCCCCACCGGGAATGAGAAAGCGCTGGGACGAGAACTTTCGGGGATGCTGAGCGAATACATTCGGCTCCCGGCTGAGGCTCTGGTGAGTGTACCCAGGACATTCAATAGTGCTCAGGCTGCCGCATTCCCTTGCGCTGGCGTTACAGCATGGAACGCACTTGTTGAAATGGGCCAGTTCAACGCCGGCCATACTGTGCTAACGATGGGGACAGGTGGCGTGTCGATATTTGCCTTGCAAATAGCAAAAGCAAGCGGCGCGACAGTGATTGCGTTAACCGGAAGCGCGACAAAAGAAGCATTTTTGCATCATCTCGGCGCAGATCATGTAATCAATTACAGACAAAATACTGACTGGGATGAAAAAGTTCTTCAGCTCACACATGGCAGTGGCGCTGACATCATCCTTGAAGTAGGAGGCGCGAAAACATTCCAGAAATCACTAAACGCTGCTGCATTTGGAGGCCGAATTTCAGCTGTTGGAGTTTTGGCAGGCGTCGATGGAATGGCCAACCCAACTGACATCATTTTTAAATCGCTGACGATAAACGGCGTCTATGTCGGCAATACGCGGATGCTTACAGATGTTTTAAACTTCTTTGAAAAGAATAAGTTGCAGCCCATTATCGACAGCCATAGCTTTAATTTCGAAACCGTCCCACAAGCCTACGCACATATGCAAACGCAAGAACACATCGGTAAGATCATTATTGATCTAACCTGAGAGTGTCCGCAAATAACTCTCAGATTTGGCACGTATTTACCACCTTAAGCCCTCTGTTAGGGGCCCATGGACGCAATGCGTGTCATTTTACTCTGCCGCTTTTATATGCGCAGATATAAAGTTTGTTTGGATTGTTCCCTCCTATTTCCTTGAAGCGTGCGCGCGACAAGAGTATCGAAAGACCATGAGCACATATAAAAAGCAAAAAAGCGAGAGTGACTCCCGCTGGAACCCTCACAAGGGCGGCGAGCGATCCTCCCAGCAAAACAAAGCCGGTGGCAAGAGCAATTCGTTTTCCAAATCTGGACCCAACAAAGAGTCTAGAGGCAAACCGTGGCTCAATAAATCAGGCGGCGAAGATGGTCCCTACTATATATATGGTCTTCACACCGTAGAAGCTGCCTTCAACAACCCCCAGCGCAAACGCCATAGCCTAGTGGTAACCCAGAACGCGCTTCGCCGGTTGGAAGAACGCAACATCACAATTGATGTACCGGTCGAAACCAAAAGTCCGCGTGATATTGATCACATGGTTTCAAAAGATGCTGTTCATCAGGGCGTTTTGCTTCTTGTAGACCCCCTGCCTGAATACGGCGCAGAAGAACTGGAAGAGGGACATCTTGTTCTGGCATTGGATCAGGTAACTGACCCGCACAATGTCGGCGCAATTTTGCGCTCTGCCGTCGCCCTTGGCGCCGATGCCGTGGTAACCACCACACGGCACGCTCCAGAAGAAGGCGGCGTGCTTGCCAAATCGGCGTCCGGTGCGCTGGACATAATTAAACATGTACGCGTTCCAAACATGTCGCGCTTCGTCACAGAAATGCGCAACAAAGGCTATCAGGCAATCGCATTAGACAGTGAAGGCCCCGCCTCCGTTGAAGACACCCCCTTCACCTATAAGACGCTCCTTGTACTTGGCTCAGAAGGAAAAGGCGTGCGCGAAGGTGTTCGCAAAAACTGCGACGCATTGGCAAGACTAGATATGCCAGGCCCGATCAAATCCCTGAACGTTTCGAACGCGGCTATTCTTTCATTATATGTAGCGCGCATGAAAATGGGACTGTCATAACCTGACAGCCTCGGGCTCTTGCTCCGCGAGAGCCCCGCCCACTCAACATCCAACCCACCTGCTCCACAACACCTCCTCCCTTATAGATGAAAGAGCCTGTTCAACCGGAAGAAGCGCTGATATCTAGCAGATGTATATATGCACACCTCACGGATACGAGTTCAGCCGGAAGCTTGCAAACGTTTATGCATACTGCACCTTGCGCTTAGGCTTGCCTCCCTATCTGCACCAGCAAGCAAGTGCCTTTTTATGCAAATAAACAAAGCAACTCAGAAAAATGCCGTTCCCCTCATAACAACGCACAAAACAACGCAAAACGCGGGAACATCTAAAATCTTCCATCAATTTCAATAGGCTGCGCGGCGTGCATGTGGAAAAGAAATGCCAAAATAGCCAAATCAAGGCCAATTTTGGAGGAAATTTTCTCTCCCCTGTGAATTCTTCCAAATTTTCGCATTTTGGGTATTTACAAACCCCGCCAGCACCCGTAAATACCCCTCCAACGAAGACGACGCCGGCATAGCTCAGATGGTAGAGCACCTGACTTGTAATCAGGGGGTCGCGGGTTCGATCCCTGCTGCCGGCACCACTCTTCTCCTTGATTTATCAAGAGAATTTCAAAGCCTCCTCCGGGAGGCTTTTTGCTTTTCCGGCTTTTGTCAGCATATTGTAAGCAAATGGGCGTTTTTGTAAGCAGGATTTTACCCCTCTCAGCCCCTCCAATCTCTCTTTCAACTTAATACTGGAAAAGCTGTGAATGCCGTCAATAGCCGTCAGAGGCAAGGCATTCTATGAAGTTTGACACAAACCGAGTCGTCAGGATTCTGTACCCCCTCGTCACAGCCTCCACATGCTAAGTTATCCTCCAACTCAGATTAACTTATGCTCCTCAGATAATTCGACGGCTATAGAAAGAAAAAACTGATTTAGTGAGCTCCAAATTACACGATGAGAACTTGCGTGTCAGTTTGACCGCAGGGCTCTTTGATACCAGTCGAAGTGACAACTATTGCAGCTTCAACTCTACTCGCGCAAACGATGTAATCTATCAGGTAGACGATGCCTAACTTCCAACCACACCAATTCCACACTCCACCGCAGGTAACCCCTCTGAACTTAGATTGCATAAGCTTGGGCGGCGGCGGTTGGGCACCCTCTCAATTTGAAGGCACGACGCAAGATGGCTACGGCATCTATTGTAGGTATCGAGGCGGCTACTTATCGGTAGACATCAGTAACGAACCTGGTGGAGACGCAATTAGTGATGGAAAGGAAATCCTTGGACTCCAATTGGGGCCACAACTTCATGGAGGGATGTCATTAGGTCAATTATGTTCGATTGCAGGGATAACAATTAATGGTGAGAGGCCACCAATGCCAACCCTCGCCGAAATTCGCAAAGAACGCTGGTTAGACCTAAGCGGCACCACAAGCTTCTTTAATTTTTCATTGGATAGCACAGTAGAGACAGCAAAACGTATTGTTAGCTCTATGGGCGATCTTTTGGGAGGAGCGCACTTTGTTGAACGAGTGATGGATATGGATTTTCAAACGACAGGCGCAATCTTGCGCAACACGCCTGCTGAGTTTGAAACTATCGACCCCACAATCATGTTTGGTGAGAGGCCAGTAGCATCCGAACTTGTAAAAGTGTCTGATACAATTAGTCTTCAAGACCTGTATCCAACCTCCCTTTTACTGAACACGAACTTCTCTGGATTTCGACACCCGTTACGTATGTACTTGAGATCGCAGATTTTGGACAAGCAGCTCGACGAACTAGGTCGAAATGTCAAAATCGCAGGGCACGATGATGAATGCTTATATGGGGCACTGATGTTTGCAGCTAGTTTCCCTACAAAAGACGTACAAAAACGGCATACCCTTCAACAGGTTGCTGAAAAAACAAACGCATTAACTCCAGAGTTCAAAGTTCATGCCACCAATTTACAAACAGGGGAACCACTACCTAATTTCGATGAAATCAAACGGATAGATCCAGTAATCACCGATTGGGTTTTGTCTGATGAAAGAAACTGGCTTCAGATACGTATCGAGCGCTTTAATGAGCAACGCATTATTGTTGGTTATAGGCTAAACATGTCACTCAATTAAAGTTCACAGTTGGCAGACATCAGCGTTCTAACCACCAATCAAACAAGGCCTGAGAAGCGTCACGCTTCCCAAGCCAGAGTATTCTGCGAGAGGCAAAGCACCTCTTCATTCCGTGTTTAGTCTTTGGAGGTTTCCAACGCGCAAGGATCAAGCAGAACGGAAATCTTCTCGCTACTTTCCTTGCACATATTCAATGTGATTACGCACAGGCTCAAACAGCATGAGCAACGCTTCATATTCCTGTTTTAGCTTGCCCGCTCTGCTATCTGCGTAGCCACGGTCTTAACCAAAGACCTGTGTTCCACCTCAGCCAACAACAACATAAACATCAAAACCAAGCCCTCACGAAGACCATATAGCCGCTTGCGCCATGGTCCCGAACTACCCGTAGGCAGGCAAAAGCCTGAGAAGGACCCACGATGTTTTGGAAGCGTCGTCTCTAAATGACATCCAGATAAATCAACCGCCTTGAACCCGTCGCCTTCTTTGCCACCTGAATCTGCTTCTGCCTTAAGAGTGGAGCTACACGCTCCACCGCATTACCAAACGCATTCACCTTTTGCGGCCAGAAGCGTGAAGATCTGATCTGGTCACTCACAAACACATTCAGCTCAGCAAGCAACTCAGTTGCCGTGCCCACCCAGCTTTCACCACCTTGTCGAACCATGAGAAACTCATGAAGCGCCACCGCCACCGGGTCGCCCTCAAACACAGCTTCTGCCGTGCCGCGCCGGTTGCTTTCATAAGCCTCCAGAAACTCCCCATCTTTCCAACCAAGCCCGGTAGAGGCTGCAACCATCAGACGCGCAAAATCCGCCATACGTGGATGTCGATCCAGGTGCACACTCTCAATATTGCGGATAGCTGTGCTCAACGCATCCAGCAAAGCCCCAAGCATACCCGGTTTGAGGTGCTCCCATTCCTGCCAGAACAATTCTTCCGGCTGACGGCCCACCTCATCAATACGCTTGAGGCGAACAGAAAGCGCCCGCTCGGCCAGGTCAGCCCGCTCAGTTAGCGCTGGAATGCCATTGAGAAGCACAGGCCGCGCCCCTTGAAACCAATAGGCATCGCCATCCGTATGCAGCTTGCGAGAGATAAAACCACTCCCCGTTGCCATCCGGCAGATGGCATCAGACAACCAGCTTTCCATTTTCGAGACATTATCAAAATTGAGGACATGCCCGTTCTGTGCCATCACCATCAGATCCCGTTCATCCTTGGGAAGCGAGGAAGCCGAAACCGCACACGGATCTGCGAGCGAGCGTATCAACCGAGCCATAGTACTTTTACCGCTGCCCTGCTCTCCCCCAAGAGCTAAAACCGGATAGCTACGACTACGCCCCCAAAGTGAGGCCACCATCCAAGCAATGATAAGCTTGTAATCCTCATCCTCCGCATTGATGAGATGACGCATTTCCTCAATCTGATGCCCTTTCTCGGGCTCCGGTAATGGGGACATTGTCTGCTTGCGGATGAATTTGACAGGAGGGTTTTGCACCACCTCCCAACCGTTACGCGTGATACGGACAGCCCGCCAGCTCTCATCTGCCAGATCCAGCCAGGTTTCTCCTTCCTGCCAGCCAGTCCGCATAAACGGCTCATGGCAAGCCCCTTGCTCCAACGCACGCACCTCAAACACCCGCAGAGCATCGCCTAGGTTCTGCGTAGAAGGAGCAAGCCCGGTCTTCTCATAATATCGACCAACCAGCCAGCGCTTGAAGCTTTGGCTATCAACTGACCAATGCTCATAATGGTCATTCACCAGCACAGAGGCAAAGGCATCCTTTTGCGGAGAATGCCAAAGCTCCAGATCCTGAGCGACTGAAAGCAAACTCACACCACGAGAGCGCGGCTTAGCTTCAGGGTCCTGCGTTTCCTCCACCTGAGAAGACTGGACGAAAGCTTCTGCTTGTTCTGGCGTCCAGCCATCAGCCAAAGCATCCGCAGCATCCCAGCCTTTAGGAACATTATCCGGTGAAACAAGAACCGTTACAGATGCAGCCCCGAACTTAACAAGACAACCGGCAACATCATCAGCATATCTCTGCCCAGCCTCATCCGCATCAGGCCAGATAAAAACCTTACGTCCCTCAAGCCCAGACCAATCTGCTTTCTTAGCTGCGTTCGACCCACCGGGAGAGCTGATACAAACATGTTTCAACAACAGCTGCCTTACAGCATCTGCGGCTTTCTCTCCCTCAACAATGACAACAGCCGTATCAGGAGCTTTCACCAGAAGATCCAATCCATACAACGGCCTCGGTTGCGGCCAAGTCTCCCACCGCCACTGCAGCCGCTCTCCTACTCGAAACAAGCACAGCGGACGATAGCTTTTCCCCTCACCGGCCTCATCAAACCGGCAGACATAGCCAAGCACCTTCCCCTCGGCATTGCGATATGTCCAGCACTGTGACGGCACTCCAAGCTTCCCATGGAAACTTGGCGGCTCCGGTGCATCAGACGGCACCGGCATCACTATCACCTTTGGAGGTTGCTCACGCTTTGGTTTTGTAACTTGTTTTGAGTTGATTGCAGCAAATGGATCATTCATAAGCATCCACTCCAATCATATCCGCCAAGTTACAAGCCGCCTGTTTCTGCGACAGAGAAAACAGATAGGCTCCAAGGCTGATAAAGTCCCGCCCACCTTCACCAGTCGCAAAGTCACACCACAGACCCGATGCAATATTGACCTTAAACGACCCAGCACGGCGATCCATGCGGCGCGGGTTCTTCACGGTATACTCGCAGCCACAAAGCCGCCCACCGGGGAGCCACCTCCTGCAGATGGTGTCACCATGAAGCAAAGCAGATCTCGCGATGTGCTGGAAAGCAATGCGGGGATTGTGCCGACGTCTCATAGCCGTCCCCTCCTTATTAGGAAGAGATTGACGGCCACATCTACGGCAAAAATAATCTGCTCTGAAAACAACCTGTCAGCAGCAAAGAAAATAAACTCAAAGGCCATGATTATCTGGCCTCCACATCACTTGTGGAGCTAGTCAAATGAGATTCAATCCATACCTGTATGTCAGAAGGCCGATAGCGAACCGCCTTACCCAGCTTCACATACTTCGGCCCGCCACCACGCACCCGCCATGCCTGAATGGTGCGAATAGAAATTCCAAGATAGTCCGCCGCCGCCGCTTCTGTAATCAAAGCGTTCTCAACGCTGTTCAGTTCCGTCCTCATAACCATCACCTCCGCTCATTTGCGATGATGGGATCATGACGAGGTATCAGCAGCCCTATCAGTTAAAAGGAGGCAAAACTATTTTACCCATCCCCATCAACTACCCTGCGCCATAGTTGAGTCTTCTTTTTCTTCAGCCATGTTCTGGCTTGTTCGGCATCTGGAACAGATGCACCTCGCATATACTGAAAGCCGTCAAGAAACATGGAAACAAGTTCAGCACCATTTTCTGGAAAGCCTTCTTGTCCAAGTCTGAGAACAAGAGCATCATAAGCCTCGTCCCATAGATATTTTTTGGGACGCCCTGAACCTGCCTGCTTTGGCAAGCACGCCTTATCCTTCAGTTTACTCGGATGATAGATCTTCAAACCTTCTGCGACCTGCACCCACTTGCGCGTATTTGTGCGGCCTAAGGTACAACTCTCAATTCCAACCCGTGTATGAGTATAGGTCCAAAGCTCCGAAGGAATGAGTTTTTCTTCAGCTATTGGCCTTTCTCGCCCTTTCGCAACCAGTTTGCCGGTAGCCAGATAAGATACAAGCGTTTCATAGCGCCCGAACACTGCCAAATAATATTCTTGCATCTCTGGTGAGGATGCCTTCCGCTCTTTTCTGAGAATCCGCACTTTACCTCTCACACGAGTATATTTGGCTTTGACTTCCTGCGTTAAGTCAAATGCCCATTTTCGAGGCTCAGCAATAACAGGCCATCTTGGATGCTTGTTATAGGTCCAATAACGAATGATTGTTTCAGGACTTGGCCTAAAGCTCGGCGTTTCAGCTTGAACGGAATTGATAGCTTCCAAAACTTCGGATGCTTGGCAAACAAATCTCACGAATGCCTGTTTAAAAGACAAGTCGTGCAGCCCCAAAAGTTCCTGGCACTCTTCATCCATCAAACCACCTTCTCCTTACCCTTAAGAGCTTCTTGGAAGGCTAGCGCAAATTTCACGGCTATTCAGCAAAGAAATCTTCATCCATCCGATGGTTGGAAATAGTCCGGCTGGTACGTACACCAACGTCATGCTCAACCATCAACCCGACGAATTGCAACCATCTTCGACGCATCAAATATTTCGAGCGCCAGATTGCGGGGAAAGCCTTCAGGTATTTCTCGGCTATCGTACTCAAGGCAATTTCTCGACGCCCCATGAATACTGAGAAGTCAGTACTCCCAATCTTCGTGAGCTAGAGGTTCAGATTTGAGTTTATCCCTTGCGGAACGCCAAGTGGGCAAAAATTCATCCATCAGACAGCGGAAACGATCATTGTGACGGCGTTCGTGTAAATGAACCAACTCATGCACTACAATATACTCAAGACATTCTGGCGATTTTTTAGCAAGCTCAAGATTGATCAAAATGCTCTTGGTGTTAGTATTGCAACTTCCCCACTTGGTCTTCATTTTTTGAATTTTCCAACCATCCGGCTGTCTACCAACAATCGGTTGCCAGCGCTCAAGAAGCTTAGCAACCTCAATCTTCAAATACTGCCTGTACCATTCCGCTAGTAGGTCAGCTCTGCGCTGTATGGACGTATTTTTCTTCACGTTCATCCGCAGTACGGCATTATTGCAATGCGTCACGCCGGATTTGCCACGTACCTCTTCCAGTTTAAGAATATAGCGGTTGCCACGAAAAAAATGACTTTCACCATCAACATAAACTCTTTCAGATTGACGCGGCTGTTTTCTGAACTCTTCTTGGCGTTTGCGTATCCAAGGCAACCGAGAAATAATTGCTAATCTGAGCCGATCATCATCAAACCTCTCAGGTGATGATAGTTTCACCTTTCCATCTGGTGGACAAACAGACAGGTGCAGATTTTTGATGCTCTTTCGAATGACATCAACTTCCACACCTGACACCGTTATTGTTTTTTTATTCGTACTCATATTGCTGTTTTGCGAGCTCTACGATTTTTTGAACCAGATCTTTGTCATTTACGATTTTGTGAATTGCGGCCATGATTTCGCGTTCTTTAGGTTTGTTGCCAACCCAATCCGCACGCTTTGACGCCCTGATCGCCGTGTCAACTTGCTCAACCCAGATTTCATCCTGTTTAATGTTGTCGTAAAAAGCCTTTTTTGCAGGCGTATTCACATTGACAGGGTAGTCAGTAGGATTGATACCTCCGGGATTTACGACTTGCGCCGACAAATCCTTCACTTTCTCTAAATAGTCTTTGTAGTCTAAAGCCTTCTGGCGACGCTCCTCAATGAGCGCATCTAGGAGCTCGGACATTTTCTCATAGTATTTCGGATTAACCTGCTTCTCATCAATGATCTTTTTTCGGATGTTGTTTTCGATGGTTTCAGCCATTGCCTCTTCCGATCCCACCTTCCCTAGCGGGGATTTATCCAGATCGTCAGTTCCCTTTTTTACAATAAGATCAATAAGCCCCAGCTTTTCGAAGTCCGCAATCACTTCACTGTCTTCAGCGCGTATATATGTATCGAGAAGGTGTCTCATAGCAGGTTCGTAGAGCTTCATGTCTACATAGTCACCGCTTGCGAGTTTGATTTCATCTCTCACTTTTGCGAAATGCTCTACTTCAATCTTGATAGCTTCAAACTCTGCCTCAGAATAACCGGCCTCTTGAAACTCACCTGCTAGGTTTGCATAGGCACGCAAAAGGCTCGCAACTGCTTTGTACAGGGCTAAACGTTTTGGTTCATTCTCTTGAAGTTGTCCTTCAATGGCAGGATCACCACAAAAATACACACGGTATTCATCTTGCCCTTTGGGCTCTAAAACCTGTTCGCAGATTGCCTTGACAACTTCACGCGCATCTTCAAGTTTTTCACGAGCCTTTTCCAAGCGGTCAGAAAGCAGGCCAGCAACATCAGATTTCTCGTATTGATCAAAGGCTCCGCTGGTGTAATCGCCTATAGCCCCCTCTAACCGATGAAACAAATCTTTGTAGTCAACGATATAGCCATACTCTTTATCATCACCGTCCAATCTGTTTACACGGCAGATGGCTTGAAAAAGGCCATGATCCCGCATCTCTTTATCGATGTAGAGATAAGTTGCCGAAGGGGCATCAAAGCCAGTGAGCAGCTTGTCCACCACGATTAAAAGACGCATTTGCCCCGGTGCTTTGACAAACTTGCGCTTTACCTGCTTTTCGAACTCTTCTGCCTTTCCCATCGCATCGTCTTCGCTCTCCTCAAAATACTCGGCGAGCATACGGCGATAAATGGAATATTGGTTTAGCTTTTCGGTGAGGCCTGCACCGGTTTCCTCTCCCTTGATATCTGAAGGAGACGGCTGATAGCTGGTAATGATGGCGCATTTTCCAGCCAAATCTGTTTTGCTGAAAAGGTCATAGACTTTGCAAGCTTGATAGATGCTGCTGCAAACCAGCATCGCGTTACCACGCCCATCCATCAGGCGAGGCTTTGTCTCCATATCCATGAGGATATCATTGACGATCTGCTCAAGACGATCCTGACTTGAAAGAACCTTCTTCAGCGTTCCCCATTTCATTTTGAGCTGGGAGCGAGCCATCTCAGAGAGGTTTTTTGTTTTGGCTTCAAACCACTTGTCGATTTTGTCCTGTGACTTCACGTACTGATCAATATCACGCGCTTCATAGCGCAAATCCAACACCACGCCATCCTCAATAGCCTCGTCAAATTTATAGGTATGAATGAAGCTGCCAAACGTCTCGATACTCTTCTTCTTATCGGCTTTCAGAAGTGGTGTTCCGGTGAAACCAATGAAGGTGGCATCAGGAACAATGGTGCGCATGGCCTCGTGGAGTTTACCAGATTGCGTCCGGTGGCACTCATCAACAAAGACGAAAATCTCCCCCTTTGCTTTGAAATCTGAGGGCAAGCTCTCCTTCAGTTCTTTGATATAATCAGCGGTTGCCCTGTTATCTTCTTCCTCAGACTGGCGGCCAAATTTATGGACGAGAGAGCAAACAAGCCATTCCGTAGATGTATTGAGTGTACTGATAAGACCCTTACCGTTTTTGGTTCGGTAGATCTTCTCATCAACTCCTTGGAAGACGCCTTCAATCTGCTCATCCAGCTCTGTACGGTCGGTAATGACGAGGACACGCGCATTTTGAACGTTCTCTCGTATCCATTTGGCCATCCAAACCATTGTAAGGCTCTTACCTGAACCCTGCGTGTGCCAGATAATCCCGCTGTCACGGCTCTCAATGTACTTATGTGCTGCATTTACACCGAAGAACTGGTTGTGACGGCACATCTTTTTGATGCCACTGTCAAACACAATGAAGTCGTGAATGATTGTGAGGAAGCGCTTCTTCTCGCACATCTTGCGAAGGTGAAAATCGAGTAAATTACCACTTGGCGTCTCATCTTCCTCTTTCCATTGATAATAATGCTTTTCGGGTGTCTCAATGGTTCCATAGCGCAAGCCTTCGGTGTCGTTGCCTGCCATGGTGAGCTGCATGGTTGTGAAGAAGTTGCGGATGAATTCTTTCTTCTGATTATCGAGATTTTGGCGAATGCCTTCGCTCACCGATACGCTGGAGCGCTTGAGTTCAATCACGCCTAGAGCAATACCATTCACATAAAGAACGATGTCAGGGCGTTTTTTGTTCTCGCCTTTTACTGAGACTTCTTCGGCAATATAAAAATCGTTGTTGTCGAAGTTTTTCCAGTCGATCAGCCAGATTGTTTGGTTCTGTTCACCAATTTCGTCTTTGGCTTTCACGCCATAGCGCAGGAGGCCATAAACCTCCTTGTTTGCGTCATAGAGGTGACGACCATCGCCAAGGGCGGAGGCTTGTTCCAGTGCCCGAAAACTGCGAGTTATCAGCGCCTCGCTATAACCTTGTTTTTTTAGCCATGCTTCAAGAAGGTTTTTTTCTATATTCTTATTTTCTTGGTCATGTCGGTCACCGAGATAAGTGTATCCCAGTTCTTCGCAGAACAACTTAACAACTCGGTCCTGTGTTGCGCGTTCAATTTGCCCGACAGAGCTCATAACATTCCCTAACTCTTAAATAATTTAAAACTTACCTGATAGCGGTAGAAATCAATATTGTTGGTCACGCGCAGGGCGCGGCGCAGGCGCAAATCATCTTCCAGCGCGATAATTGCACCGCGAACGGTTTGCCCTTCATCCGTTAATTCATCCAGCACAAAGCCCATATAGCGCTGGATCTGTCCGACCACGGCATCACTGACACGGCCTTTTTTCAGCTCAACAATGAGGTATTCTTTTTTGTCCTTACTGATCGCCAGAATGTCGATTGCGCCGGTATCGGTCGGATATTGCTGGCCAACAATTTCCCCCTCATCCTCAACAATATCATAGCGAGCACCCAGCTCAGTGTTTGGCCAGTTGGAAACAAGGAAATCTTCAAGATGCTTTTCAAGGGCAAAGACACTGGGATCTTCAACCAACTCATCTGTTGAGATGAGCGTTGGTTGAGGATTGCCGCCAATTAATCCCTCAAGTTCAGCAGTGTGCTTGGTGATGTTGCACACTGTACCAATAGAGCCAGAAGAGTTCTGTAAGGGCGTACTCATATCGCTGCGCTGAATGGTATCTTTGTACCACCTCACACGGCGGCGATGCGGTAACAGTGTCGTCTCCTCATAATAATAGTCAGAGATGACTTCCCCCACCCGGTAAGCACGATTTCCATCAGGGCATAAAACAATATCGCCTTGCCTGATGCGTTCGCAAATGGTGAAGAGCATACCGCAGGAAAGCCCTGCGGTGACTTTGCTATTGCCGGGATTAGCGGCGTGAAAGGCAGGCACCACCTGTTCACGAAAAGCTTGCCAGCCGTCATTCAGCAGGTGTGCAAGATCAAAGTGAATAGACCAATGCCCACCAATAAATTCGCCGTCATGGCACTCCCGCGCAAAGCAGCTTTTGCGCCCTAACATAATGCGGTAGTAATTACGGGAAGTGCTCATATCAATCGCGTCCTCCCTGTTAACAGCTCCTGCATCATGCCTTGTTTGAGGGCTTTGGTTTTGGCGAGGCGATTTTCTAACGAATGGATCTCTCCTTCCATTGTGGTCAATACGCTTGCAATAGCTATCTGCTCGTTTTCAAGGCTAGGAAGCGGGAAGAGAACCTTCGCTAGTAGCGTTCCATTCGTAAGAGCTCGTGTGGTGTAGGAACTGGAAGATTTTATTTGTGCTCTAACAACTTCAGATCCAAAGCAGTATTTCTTGAAATTTAAGTGAATTTTCGAGCTGTCTGATTTATCGCGTCCGCGCAATATGAAACCACTAAAAACAGCAGAACTAATATCGTCAAGAAGGACAGAGCTTAAGCCTATTTCTTCTACGGTTTCTGAGGTTCGTGTAAAAAATACATCACCTTTTTTAGCGCTATAATTTTTGATTTCTTCGCGGGAAACATCGACGCAACCAACGACATGTTCCTTACGTATACCTTCTTGTCCAAACACATCCATATAATTGATTATGGGTGTTCCGTATCCAAAGTACTTCTTGGCCTTGTTGAGGCCGTTTTTAAACTCTATGTAATCTCCGATCAGAGCAACATCCCAATCCTCAGGAATTTCGCCAAGTTCGGTTTGTTTGAAACCTTTGCCCTCGCCGAAGCCCGGAAGACGGGTTTTACCGGTCAGGAGTTGTTGCATAGTGCCGGTTTTGATCTGGCGTTTTTTCTCAATCAACGCCTCCAACGACGCAATCAACCCATCTACATCCGACAGTGCCTCAGCAATGGCTTTTTGTTCTCTATTGTCATTTGGAGCGGCAGTTTTCAGCGGAAGAATTTTCGATACTGTTAATCCGGGCTGAGCAGAAGACTCAGAATACTGGTTGAGGTTCATATCAGTGAGAACATAGCTCAACCATTTGATGTTAGTGCCGTCCATGGGTGTCGCAACAACAGCATGCTCAGAAGCAAAGAACTGGCCAGTCGCAAACTCGACGTTACCACACAAAGCTCCTTGACGCCCAACTAGAGCGTAATCCCCATCATGCGTGAATGTTTTTGTAAACCCCCGAAGTCCATTTCCACCGTAACACGGGTATGGAGCAGTTTCGCTTATACTCTTGCTGGTAATGCTTTCTCCGCTCTTCATTATACAAAGTTGCGAAAGCTTCTTATCATCCCAATCCTCAGGAATGACGCCAACTTCAGTTTGCTTGTAACCTGCCTTTACCATGCCAGCCCCATCTTCTTGAGGTGCTCTTCCACACGGGCACTGAAGGTTGCAACGTCCTGCGTCAGACTTGGCAGAGTGTTTTGATAGCGTTCTTCCAGTGTTTTGACGCGGGTGGCAAGCTGCTGAGTGACGCGCTCAATCTCTTCAGTAATCTGCGCTTCAACCGTTCCGAACCACTTATCGAAAATAGTGATCTGTTTAATCTCTTCGATACTCAGGGCTTGAATATTATCAAAGACGATCTTATCCAGCGCATCCTTGGCTTCTTTGTGCTCCTTCTTTGCAGCTTTCAGAGCGTTATTAAGCTTTAACCACTTGTCCAAGGCGGCGATTTCTTCGGCATCATCACTTTGCTTTTTACGATCTTTAGCAGCCTTTTCGACAATTCCACCTTTTTCGTTTTTAGCTTCTTCTAGCAGGCCATCTTCACCGCCATTTTCCTCGATGAAGGTTTCCAGCTCTTGGCTAGCTGCATCAAGATTGGCTTGCAGGTCATCCAGCTCAGCTTGCTCATCAGTAAAGAACTTCGCAATCACCAAAGCAGGTGGGATGATGTCACTCTTGTAACGCTTTTTAGACTTGGCCGCGCCGAACTCGAAATCGTGCTCTTCCTTGTATTTATCCTTGCCGTTTTTATCTTTGCCGGGAACGAGCAGGCGGACGGTATTGGCGACTTTCCAATCCTCTTGCACGATCAGGTGCACATCATCCTGCATAACCTCATCCCAATAACTCATAAGGATTTGATAGATGTCGTACTTGCTGAGCAGATCCGTCCCACCAAATTGAGCAAGCAAATCTTCAGCAATGGTGAAGATGATCTCTTTTGGCTTATCACCAATCTCGATATCGGCAAGCCGGTCTTTGTGGTTTTGCTTCCATGCCTCAAAGCGAGCAAGAGAGCTTTGTTTGAAAGCCTTGAATTCTTCATGCCCAAGGATAGTCGCTTTCACCTCACGCGCTTCGATCAGGCTATTACTGTAGCCTTCGCGCTCGCTAGGCTCAAACAAACTGGTGCGCAGGGTCGGGAATACATCCCAATAATCTTGCAGCGCATCTATATCACGGTTTGGAATACCGCCGCTCAGGTGTGCACTCAGGTCATGAATGTCTTCGGCTGCACTGGAATCGATATAGCGCGGGATGTTGAGGTTGTACTCGTTCTTTTCCGCGATCTCTTTAAACGGGACAAGGCGGGAATAACCATCAACTTCTTGCTGGCGGTTAAACACATCAACGATGCGGTGAATGTCCTGCTCCCTAAGGCGGTTTTTGTTGCCGTCCTTCACAAAGCCCTTGCTCGCATCAATCATGAAGATTGAATTCTGATGGCCGGATTTTTCCTTATCAATCACGATAATACAAGCAGGAATACCCGTGCCGTAAAACAGGTTCGCAGGTAAGCCAATAATGCCCTTGATATAGCCTTGGCGGATGATGTTGCGGCGAATAGCAGCTTCAGCATTGCCACGGAACAAGACGCCGTGAGGAAGAATAACCGCGCCCTTACCCGTACTTTTTAGGGACTTGATGATGTGGAGCAGGAAGGCGTAGTCGCCATTCTTTTCTGGTGGTTCACCGTATTCGAAGCGCTCAAACTCATCATTTGTAAGGTTGATGCCATTGCTCCATGACTTAAGCGAGAATGGCGGGTTGGCCACGGCGTAGTCAAAGGTGCGAAGCTCGCCTTTTGGACTTTTCCAGTTTGGCTCTGCAACTGTATCACCCTGCCAGATATCGGCGGAGGCACTGTTATGCAACACCATGTTCATCTTGGCGAGCGCGGCGGTGGCTTGTTCTTTTTCCTGACCATATAGAGAAAGGCCGTTTGGCGCTTCCTCATTCACCTTCAACAGCAAAGATCCGGAACCACAGGTTGGATCATATGCAGTTTCATCTTGAACCGTATTAGCATTGATACCGAGTACCTTGGCAAGAATACGGGAGACTTCTGCAGGCGTGTAGAACTGGCCCTTGCTCTTGCCCGATTCTGTTGCAAAGTGGCGCATGAGGTATTCATAGGCATCGCCCAGCAGATCATCACCATCGGCGCGGTTTTTTCCGAAATTCAGATCTTCGAAAATGCTGACGAGTTTCGTCAGCGTATCAACCATGGCCTTGCCCTTGCCAAGCTTTTCTTCATTATTGAAGTCGTTGTCAGGGCTGGAGAGCCATGCCATATTGTTTTCATTGGCGATTTTGGCAACGACCTGGTTCATTTTGTCGCCAATGTCTGCCTTGCCCTTAAGGGCAATCATATCCGCAAAAGAGCCACCTTCAGGAATAACAAGCGTGCCGAAATCCACATTGCCGTATTTGTCTGTAACGTACTTCATAAACAGAAGGGTCAGGATATAGTTCTTATACTGAGAAGCATCCATCCCCCCGCGCAGCTCATCACAGCTTGCCCATAAAGAGGAGTAAAGTTCTGTCTTCTTAATCGCCATTTATGCGCTTCCCGAATATGCGGCTCTAGCTTCAGTAATGCACCACGATCAACATCAGGGCACACTACGCTGGCTCACCATTCATTCATGTAATCCTGTGAGTCTTCTAAAGCAGGATGCAACAAAAGCGGCGGTATTTCATCGCGATACAGCACTTTTCCAAGACTTCTCTATTTTCGGCATTCACCTCCGCAACTAGCACAGATTTTTGAGATGTCTTGGCTTAAGGTTTCAAAGAGCTTACCCTCCCTTCAACCCAGCCTCAATCCGCTCCCCAACCGTCTCGGAAAGCACGCGGATCGGATGAGCATCGTGGTTTACATAGCGGTTTGTGATGGTCACGTTGCGGTGGCGCAAAAGATGGCTGATGAGGAAAGCGTTGCTGCCTGATTGCGCAGCAAAGGTGCCAACCGTGTGACGCAGGTCATGAATGCGCACATCAGGAATGTCTGCATGGTGGCGCACCCGCTGCCATGCGTTCTCCACCAACTCTTTTGTAATGTGCCGTGTTGGATCATTGATGCGAGCAAGAACATAGGGAGAGCCGTCTAAGTGCGGTATATCGGAGAGGATGTCGAGCACATTCCCACTCACCGGATGAGGTTTACGGCCATCCCCTTTCTTGGAAGGTAAAGCAATTGCCCCTTCATCAAAGTCCACATGCTTCCATTCAAGAGAAGCGATCTCCATCAGCCGCGCACCTGTGTAAAGCAGCAGCTTGAGGCAGTAGAGCGCCATCGGGTTCACTGGCGTCCGGCGCTTATCAATATCGTTGCGCAGGTGCTTTGTGTGTTCCGGTTCAGCCTTGATAATCCAAGGGAGGCCTTCTTTCTCCGCAAGCTCCAGCGTCTTGCCAAGCTTCTGCAGTTCTTCCCCTGACAAGAACCGGTCGCGCTCATTTTCCTTATAGCGCTTAATTAATCTCACAGGATTACTGTGCTCAGGCCTTAAGCCCCACACCTCAGCCAGATTGAACGCCTTGGAGATGATCGCCAGCACGTGGTTTGCCTGTCGCGGAGTTCTGCGCATGGAGCGATGTAGCTTGGAAATATCCTGCCGCGTGACAGAGGCCAGCTTCGCTTTGCCTAAAGGCTTTCTCACACAGCGCTCAAGAATACGCCGTATCTCGACAAGGGACTTTGGTTTGTTGTGCACCTCAACATGCTCGCTCAAATACATGTCCAGCAGATCATTAACCGTTGGCGCATTGCGAATGATCTTGCGATTAACGGTCGGGTCTTCCCCATTGCGCACTTTAGCCAGAACATCGACGGCCAGTCCCCGTGCTTGATCTGGTGTCAGCTCACCATATTGGCCGATGGTCATACGGCGGGAGCGCCCTTCTATTGTCCTATATTGAACAATGAATGATTTGCGCCCGGTTGGCATCACCTGAAGCCCAAACCCCGAGAGTTTGCCATCCCAGAGGAAGAACTTCTTCGCCTTTGGTTTGGCAGCATCGACCGTCCGTTTTGTAACATTGGGCATCAGGTAAAACTCTCCCGCTGACGGCCCGTGACAAGAACCACCACACATGCAAAAATGGATATTGAAATTAGTTCCCGATTGCTGCTGTTTCTGACGGCCTGACAACTGGTGACGACCTTTTGGGCTTTTCTATTGGCCATGTGCAAATCACGGCCTTATCCCCTTATAGGTCGCTTGCTCTATGCCTACCGTTCTGTGTCAGCATATTGTAAGCAAATGTACGAGTTTCACCGCGAATTACAAGGTAGGTAGGAGCAAATAATTTTCTACAACTCATTGATTCATAGCACTGAATCGTAGTAGAGTGTAAGTGGCAGTGAGTTGTAAATTGCAACTTGTAATCAGGGGGTCGCGGGTTCGATCCCTGCTGCCGGCACCACTCTTCTTCTTGATTTATCAAGAGAATTCCAAAGCTTCCTCCGGGAGGCTTTTTGCTTTTCTGGCACTGGTAAGCGCGCAAAGAATGACCGGCGAACAAGACACCCCGCACTCTGATATTGCACGGCGTAACCACGACTTTCTCCTTGGTGCAATCAAAGCTATGCAACCTCCTCTCCGCAATTATACAGATCGCGCGATTCCAGCAAAGTCTTGCTGTTGATTTGGATTGCCTAGATGTCTCAAAACTCAGATAACCTCGCGCCCTCGTCGGGTCCCTGGCAGGCCTTTTACGCGGCGACTTCTTTCAGTACCAATGTGGCCGTATAATCCTGCCGTTCACACCTTTGCGGCGTTTAGAGTACCTTCTTGAAACCTCCAATATTGCGCCATGAGATGAGACTCGGACAGTTCAGGCGAAAACATGCCGGGAACAGAACAAGAGTAGCTGCTCCAAGATCACAGCTCGTCGGCAACCACAACTTGGGCTCTCCAGTTAGCGGCAGCCCTATAAATTTCTGCAACGGGTTTCTTTTCACTCACGAGAATATCAATTAGCGAAGGATCGCACACATTTATTGGTGCCGATCTTGTAAACTTCCTAGAATCAGCAGCTACGATCTTGCATTTGGAGCGCTGCATGACCGTTCTTGAGATTTCCGCTTCTTCCAGATCAAACAGCATCATTCCTTTTCGTGCGCTGATTGCAGCTGCTGACAAAATGGCATAATCAGTTTCGAAATTTTCAAAGAATGCCCCTGCAGCCGCACCGAAAGCACCGCCATCGTGGGCGCGCAGCTCACCCCCAGCCATAAAAACCCGGTTCTCGTTGCGTGTTGCAAGTTTAAAAGCAACCGCAACAGAGTTTGTAATGACCGTTAAACGTTTATGGTTCTTCAATGCCTCAGCAATAAAGGCCGTCGTGCTTCCAACATCGAGGAATAGAGAGCTGTCGTCTTCAATCATACGAGATACAACTCCGGCAATTTTTCGTTTGGCATCCGAGCATTCAAGCATTCGCGATTGAAAGTTGCTCTCTTCCGCACTCACCTGCAATCGAACCCCTCCGTGAACTTTCTCAAGTCCCCCTTCTCTTGCAAGTGACTTCACATTTCTTCTGATTGTTTCTTCAGACACGCCAAGCTGCTTCGCTAGGCTAACGATTCGACACGTTCCTCCCGCTTTCCTTACCGCATTCAATATTTCGCTTTGCGTATGATTGTTGATGCTTTCCATTAAATCAGTTCCGCAATAGTCCAGCAAAAAGGGCAACTTAAGCTCTCAGTCTAAAATATTGAAACACCTCAAATAGCCACAATACCTCTCCCCACACGCTATCATTTATAACTTTATATATGAGTTTATGTTGATTTCCTTTCTTTCCCTAGCGTAATCTATATTCACTCGGATAATTTCTCTTAATTATTGAATACAGCGTCCAATAGCATCTAGTTTAATATTTCAATCTGCATGAGGGATAAAATGAATTACTCTGCAATACCATCCGCTGCTTTAGCAATCGCATTAAGTATTAGTACATCCAATGCAGAAGTTGAATCTCTTGATCCAATTAAGATAACAACGCATGACTGGTCTGGGCAAATCATCACCACCACGATTATGGGCGAAGTGCTTAAACGGGCCGGATACAACATTGAATATGTGCAAGCAGATTATATTGCCCAATTCGCTGGATTAAAGACAGGCGATTTACACGTTGCAATGGAGATCTGGGAGACGACAGGCCGCGAAGCAATGGATGAAGCTATTGAAACGGGCAATGTCGTGAGCCTGGGTGAAAGCGGCATGATTGCCATCGAAGAATGGTGGTATCCTTCTTACATGGAAAAGGTCTGCCCTGGCCTGCCCAATTGGGAAGCACTCAAGGAGTGTTCGGAGGAGTTTTCAGTTGCGGAAACGGCTCCATTGGGGCGGTATCTCGGTGCCCCCGTGACATGGGGTGGTTTTGATGAAGAACGAATTGAAGCGCTAGAGCTTGGCTTTGAGGTAATTCATGCAGGCACTGACGCAGCTTTGTTTGCCGAGTTAGAATCTGCATATCAAAGAAAAGCACCCATTATTTTGTGGCTCTATGAACCACATTGGGCCCCTGCCAAATACGAGGGAAAGTTCATAGAGTTTCCGCCCTACTCCGCTGACTGTTATCAGGCCCCTGCAACTGGCATAAATCCAGAAGCTGCTTACGATTGTGGCAAGCCGACAGGCCCAATTTGGAAAGTTGCATGGGCAGGTTTAGGTGAAAAATGGCCGGGCGCCGCCAAAGCGATCTCCAGCTTTAATGTCAGTAACGCTGAAATGAGTGCAATGATCACCAAAGTAGATTTGGAAAGCCAGTCTGTAGACGCTGTTGTTGGCGAATGGCTCAAAACCAATGAAGACAGATGGAACGACTGGATTAAATAACACTCTGCAATGAATAAGTCCCTACAGCGGACCTATTCAATCCTTTCAGTTTAAATTCACGTCCCTTTCAAATGGCAGAATTCCCGGAGATGGTCCATGAACCAGTCTGTGCTTTTGGATTGCCAGGGCCTCTGGAAAGTCTACGGTCCCAATGCTGAGAAATTCTTGCGCGGCCAACTCACGTCAATAGATCAAACAGCATTGGAAAAGGCGCACCTGACAGCGGCGGTTCGTGATGCAAACCTCCAAATCCGTAAAGGCGAAATTTTCGTTATTATGGGCCTCTCCGGTTCTGGAAAATCCACCTTAGTGCGTTGTCTATCCCGCCTTATTAAGGCGACCGCAGGCTCAATTCGCTTTGAGGGGCAAGATCTTATTGGAATGTCTGAGCGTGAGTTGATCGAAGTTCGCCGCAAAAAAATGGGTATGGTCTTTCAGCATTTTGCGTTGCTTCCCCATCTGACTGTGCTGCAAAATGTCTCTTTCCCACTGGACGTTCAGGGAGTTCGCCTCACGGAGCGTGAAGTCCGGGCACGAGAGATGATCGACCTAGTGGGGCTTACTGACCGCGAAACAGCTTACCCACGGGAGCTTTCTGGTGGTCAACAACAACGCGTCGGTATCGCCAGGTCACTGGTTGGGGACCCGCATCTATGGTTTCTGGACGAGCCTTTTTCCGCCCTTGATCCCCTTATCCGGCATGAGATGCAAAACGAATTCTTGCGGCTTCAAAATAAGCTTCACAAAACCATTATTTTCATAACGCATGATTTCGAAGAGGCAGTTCGCCTAGCTGATCGAATTGCTGTGATGAAGGATGGTGAAATCGTTCAGATCGCAACCCCAGAACAGTTGGTGACCAGTCCGGCCACTGATTATGTCGAGGAGTTTACGCGCCACATTCCTAAGACCAAAGTCATTCAGCTTGTAACCATCATGCAAGAAGGGTGTCCGGCTGGATCTTATGCCGGTGATCTGAAGCAGAGCCTGAAAGTTGCCGATGTTGTCACACAAGTCGGTCAAACCAGTCGGCCATTTCGAGTGCTGGATCATGATGGAACTCCTGTGGGAACCGTAGACCGCCAAAAGCTTGTCAGCATAATGCTTGGACAGGAGTTGGTGGAATGAGCATCCATTTCCCTAATGGTCTTCGAAAGCCTGTCTACTTCTGGCTCTTCCTATTCACTTGCACGTGGTTGCTGTCCAATTATTCATTCACACTTTACAAAGCACTCGGAGCAAGGTGGATCATCAAGTTCCCCAGCGCATGGGAATGGCAGCTGGATGTTTGGATCAGTTCTTTCATGACATGGCTCGTGGAAGATGCCGGGTTTGGCCTGTTTACTTTTCGCCAACTGACCCGGTTTTTATCTGCTCTGATTGAGGCTCCTTATAACGCAATGCGCGCATTACTCGCAGACGGGTTTAATTCCGGTCTCGGCCAGCACGCCGTTGAAATCTTCCCTGCGATGAGCTGGGTTGCCATAACACTCCTTCTGGTCTTGTTAGCACTATGTGTAGGCGGAAGATCTCTAGCCCTCTTGGTTGGCGGCTGTTTTCTTTACTTAGCTACCTTTGGCCAGTGGCAAAGCGCAATGGTTACCTTAGCCTCGATCGCCATTGCTGTGCCGATTGGCGTCATAGGTGGGTTGGTTCTTGGAATTCTGGCTTACCGCTCAGAGCGTTTTGAAAGGCTACAACGCCCAGTCCTTGATCTTATGCAGACGGTCCCTATCTTTGCCTATCTCGTACCGATTTTATTTCTTTTCGGCTTTGGCCCCGTCTCTGCATTAGTTGCCACCATTATTTACGCCATGCCGCCAATGGTTCGAGTTGTTCTTGTTGCCTTACAATCAGTACCCGAACCTTTGCATGAAGCTGGCCGCATGGCTGGGTGTACCCCACGGCAAATGATGTGGAGGGTGCTGTTGCCCTCCGCTCTCCCAACTTTGATGGTCGGCGTCAATCAGGTCATTATGCTCTCCTTAAACATGGTGATCATTGCATCCATCATTGGAGCGGGCGGTCTTGGTTACGATGTGCTCGCAGCCTTACGCCGATTGGATATTGGTGGTGGCATCGAAGCTGGTATGGCGATTGTCGTTATCGCAATTGCGCTGGATCGCTTAAGCCAAGCGTTTACAAAAAGCGACAGCTCCCCAAATCAAAGCTTCGGATTTGTACGCTCAAAGCCGCTTTTGTATTTTGTGATTGCACTGATGGTCACGATCACCATGGCGTTACTAGGGAAAGTCTGGCCAGTAGTTCAAAACTATCCAGAGCCCATGGTGTTAACAACCGGTAGATTTTGGGATGAGGTCATCAAGTGGATTAATATCAACTTCTTTGAGGTCTTTGAAACTGTCAAGACGGCTTTGCTTACCTATTTTCTTCTTCCCGTAAAACGTTTCTTTGTCGGCATTCCCTGGGCTTGGGGCATTATTGCACTTGGGTTGGCAGGATGGCGAGTTAGCGGTGCGAAACTGGGGCTTTTATGCGCTGCTCTGGCAGGCGCTATCGCCGCCAACGGCCTATGGAGGGAAGCCATGATAGCCGTATATCTTTGTGGTGTTTCTGTGTTGCTCGCAACCGCAGTTGGCATACCGCTAGGAGTCTGGGCTGGGCAGTCTGAAAGTGCGAACAAGATACTCAGTACACTGGTTGATACGCTGCAAACGCTCCCTAGTTTCGTCTATCTGATCCCGGTGGTCATGCTCTTCAGGGTTGGTGAGTTTACCGCCATGGTCGCTATCGTGATTTACGCAATGGCCCCTGCCCTGCGCTATGCAGCCCACGGAATTCGTGAGATCAATCCGCAGGTTATTGAAGCAGGTAAAGTATCTGGATGCACGCACTGGCAGCTTTTGTGGCGGATCAAACTGCCCTTGGCTGTTCCCTCACTTCTCTTAGGCTTGAACCAGACAATCATGCTGGCCTTATCCATGCTGGTGATCACTGCATTGGTCGGAACGCGGGATCTGGGTCAGGAAGTTTATATTGCGCTTACAAAAGCGAATACCGGGCAAGGCATTGTAGCAGGCCTTGCTGTGGCCTTCATCGCAATAATCGCGGATCGGATTTTATCCGCCCTTGCGAAATCCTCTCAAGCAAGATTGGGGCTGGTGACATGACCGAGACATTGACTACGGAACTTGCCGTCGCAAAAGCACTTGAATTACCGTTTTGGAAATCGCCAAGTAACGCTGAAATATTGGGCGGTGGGATCACAAATTTCAACGTAAAAGTCACGGATGAAGGGCGCACCTATGTCGTTCGTCTTGGGGAAGATATTATTGAGCACGGCGTGATGCGGTTCAATGAGCTATCCGCCTGCCGCGCTGCACATGCCGCAGGAATTGCTCCTGCTGTGCGTTATTTCCAAAAAGGCGCGCTCATTCAAGATTACATTGAAGCAGAACCTTTGAATGAAGCCGGTATTCAAGACCCTCAAACTCTTAGTTCAATAGCGCAGCTCCTCACGAAGGTGCACGTGGACGCGACAAAGCTCATACGCGGGCCTGTTCTCGCCTTCTGGGTGTTTCATATTTTGCGCAATTATGCAGAAACAATGCAACTGATGGATTCAGATCACCGTCACAGGTTGAATGCGCTCATGCTCAAGGCAGAAAAGCTTGAGAATGCAGTTGGCAACGTACAATTAGTCCTGTGCCATAACGACCTTCTTCCAGCAAATATTTTAAATGAGAATGGCAGGTTCTGGCTGGTTGATTGGGAATACGCTGGACTAAATTCTCCTTTGTTTGATCTTGGAGGTTTGGCAACGAATGCAAGTCTGTCGGAAGGACTGCAAAAATTACTGCTCGAAACATACTTTGATGCGCACGTCTCTGATGAGCTCTGGGCGCAATACAGTGCAATGAAATGCGCCTCCTTACTGCGAGAGAGCATGTGGAGCATGGTTTCTGAGCAAACTTCCAAAATTCAATTCGATTACGCCAGTTATACCAGAGAGAACTTGCTCCGGTTTGAACGTGCTTACGCTGCGCTGCAATTAGGGTGAGGTGAAATGAGAGAATTACCAAAAACGGCTCAGGCTGTAATCGTCGGCGGCGGCATTGTTGGGTGTTCTACCGCTTATCACCTTGCAAAACTGGGATGGGATGTTGTTTTGCTGGAACGCAAGAAGCTGACATCCGGCACGACCTTTCATGCCGCCGGGCTGGTAGGGCAATTGCGTTCAAGTGCAAATATCACTCAGCTTCTTGGGTACTCAGTTGATCTGTATAAGCGTCTTGAAGAAGAGACCGGCCAAGCAACCGGCTGGAAAATGAATGGTGGCCTTCGTCTTGCTTGCAACCAGGAACGATGGACCGAAGTTCAGCGCCAAGCAACAACTGCCCATTCCTTTGGACTGGATATGCAACTGCTTACCCCTAAGGAAGCGCAGGATCTCTGGCCTTTAATGCAAGTAGATGATGTTGTTGGGGCCGCCTTTTTGCCCAGTGACGGTCAGGCGAACCCCTCCGACATTACCCTATCACTTGCCAAGGGTGCTAAAATGGCAGGGGCTCAGATCTTTGAGGACACAAAGGTTCTGAGCGTTGATGTCGAAAAAGGAATAATCAAGGGCATCGAAACCAGCCAGGGCCGGATCGAATGTGCTGTTGTGGTTGCTTGTTGTGGGCAGTGGACTCGGGAGTTTGCCAAAAGTGTTGGTGTAAATGTTCCCTTAGTTTCAATGCAGCATCAGTATGTTGTGACTGAACCAATACCGGGTGTTCCCAAAAACTTACCTACGCTGAGAGACCCCGACCGGCTGACTTATTACAAGGAGGAAGTCGGCGGCCTTGTAATGGGCGGGTATGAAGCAAACCCACTTTCATGGGCTGAAGACGGCATACCAAAGGGGTTTCATTACTCGCTACTCGGAAGCAATTATGAACATTTTGAACCGCTTATGGAACTTTCCCTTGGCCGTGTACCGGCGTTGGAGACTGCGGGGATCAAAGAGCTCATCAATGGGCCAGAAAGTTTCACACCAGATGGCAATCTCATTATGGGGGAAGCGCCCGAGCTGAAGAATTTCTACGTCAACGCGGGCTTTAATGCCTTTGGCATCGCCGCAGGTGGCGGCGCTGGAATGGCACTGGCGCAGTGGATCGCAAAAGGCGAGCCTCCTTTTGATCTATGGCCGGTCGATATTCGTCGTTTTGGGGCCCCACATTTTGATAGTGACTGGATACGCACACGGACCACAGAAGCCTATGCCAAGCACTACACCATGGCTTGGCCAAGTGAAGAACATGAGAGCGGGCGCCCATGCCGTAAATCGCCGCTGTATGAATATTTGAAAGCTGATGGAGCGGTCTTTGGTGAAAAGCTAGGCTGGGAGCGGCCCAATTGGTATGCGGATATCGCGCAAGGTGAAGAGCAAAGGGACATTTATACCTTCGCACGGCCCAACTGGCATACCCCTGTTGGCCGAGAACATGCAGCGGCACGATCATCCGCTGTCCTTTTTGATCAGACATCATTTGCCAAATTCACTTTGAAGGGACCTGACGCCGTAGATGCGTTGAGCTGGATTGCCGCAAACGATGTAGACAAACCGATTGGAACCTTGATCTACACGCAGATGCTGAACGATCATGGTGGGATCGAATGCGACCTCACCTGCGTGCGTGTCGCAGAAGATAAGTACTACATCGTCACTGGAACCGGTTTCGCAACGCATGATTTTGATTGGATCTCCCGAAACATCCCCAAAGCTATGAATGTACAGCTGGTAGATGTTACATCTGCTTACTCCGTCCTCTCTCTCATGGGCCCAAAGGCTCGCGAGATTTTGGAGTGCGTGACCCGAGACGATGTCAGCAACGAAAGTTTCCAATTCGCCCAAGCTCGCAAAATCGGAATAGCTGGCTGCCCAGTCAATGCTTTGAGGGTAACCTACGTTGGTGAGTTAGGCTGGGAGCTACATTTGCCAGTAGAGTATGCCAGCACCGTTTACGCCGCATTACATGAAGCCGGAAGAGAGTTTGGTTTGCGCAATGCCGGTTACCGGGCCATTGAAACACTTCGCCTGGAAAAGGGATACAGGGCTTGGGGCAGTGACATAGGCCCAGACCATACACCAGAGGAAGCTGGTCTTGGCTGGGCAGTCAAATTGCAAAAGAACACGGCATTTAAAGGCCGCAGCGCCATAGAACAGCAAAGAAGCCATGGCATTAAAAAGATGCTTGCGACATTCGTGGCAGATGGCGACATCATTTTGTCAGGCCGCGAAACGATCTATCGTGATGGTGTTCGTGTTGGCTGGTTATCATCTGGAGGCTTCGGCCACACACTGCAAAAATCAATCGGTCTGGGGTATGTTCGAAATGCAGAAGGTGTCGATGCCGACTTCGTGCTTAGCGGAGAGTATGAGTTGGAAGTTGCTACCCACAGGGTCCCGTGTACAGTACATTTATCTCCCTTATATGATCCTAGGATGACCCGAGTGAAAGCTTGATATATTGTCGATAGTTTGTTCACGCGACCAATCTACTGATCTGCCTTTTGACAAAGTACGCGACCAAAATACTGTAGTTCTCAAGCGTTTAATAGGACAGTCGAAAAGGTGAAAGCTCGCTAGCAAAACACCTCATCCAGCATATGATTAAGGGACTTGGGAGCGGCGTCAGCAGTTCAATCAAGACCAGCTCAGCACAGGAGCTCACTAGCAAAGTGTTTTGTGACCCGCGTTGATCACAAAAACATCGCGACTAAGTATCAAGGGTAAACGCTACATCAAGCGAGCTGGCACAACAGCCATTATTGTGTATCCCCCAGCTCAATCGGCGTCGCATCAAACACTAGTCCTGGCACAAGGGCAAATGTACCCAGCGTTTCCTTTTTCGCTGCAAGCGACAGGTAAAGCGTACCCAGATGTCCAATTTCCATAACCGCATAAAGGTAAGGGTCATCAGGCGTTCCCGCCCCTGTTGGGGGTTCTATTTTACCGCTTGCCAGACTAACGACTGCCGCTCCCCACGCACGCAACATTTCGGGGTCACCGGCTATTTTGTGCACCCAGGTTTCTATGGTCTCTGGAAAGTCTCCACCATTTGAAATCAGGGAAAACCAGTCGATCGCAGCCACTTCACCTAAGCTGCCGACATGACCGCCCAAGCCGAGCGCTGGAAACAGAAGCGGGTTCCATTTGCTCAGCTCATTCGCCGTATCCAAAGCCGCGTTAGCTTCACCCGTTTTCAGGCCGTGCAACGCATTTTTGAGGCAGGTATTAAGGTCCTGATCCAATTTCGTGAGCTGTTTACGCAGCTGGGCAACCGGGTCCTTAAGCCACTCTTTGCTGAGCTTATATTCGTGTGGTGCATCCCCTGCAGGAATAAGCAATCCCACAAGCAGTCCAAACTCCAGCACAGAACGGTCAAGCTCATCCGCTTTTATTGTTTTTTTCACGCCTTCACTCCTCAAACTGGCAAAACTGACAGAGTATGAGGGAGGACGAAGCCTCTTGCTTTTCGTGAATACGCCTACACCCTAGGGGCAGTGATGAGATGCAAAGCCTGTTAAAAATCATGCAGCTTACGCCAGCAAGCTCACCAACCATTCCGCTAAACACATCAACGTCACAAGGACTGATCTGGAAAATTGTAGGATTAAAGACAAAAGCTTAGGGGCACTCTAAGAGCGCATATAATCACCAAACACTCAAAGTCGTGTGTTCACATTTAGACATGGCTTACCTCAAGGCCAATATTTTCACGCCCTTTCCAGATTTTACCAGTAGATCAACAACACCTGTGCATCTGTGAAATGCATAATTGAGGAATATCACGCCTCCATAGGAGCCTTGCAATGAGCGATAAAAACCCAAGCGCAGGTGAAGACTTGAACGCCCTTCGCGGCATCATCAGCACACACAAGTCTGAGATAGAAGATAACGCGATTTTACGTGATAATTTTAAAAAGCTGGAAGCGAGTCTGGCCCACAGAGAAAAAAACACACTCACAGAGAAGCGGCAAATCCTTGAGCACATTTTAAGCGAGCTGGGAGAATCTGCAGAAGATATCCTGCGCATGTCAGAGGAAAGCCCACAAATAGATCATCATGAGGCAGAGACATTTCACCATCTGGACGAGCAAGAAACACTTCGAGACTCCCTCTATAGGTTTCGCAGAACCTACCTGAACTGAAGCCCACCCTACGCTGAGCCACTTACAAGGATAATCGTCTATCGCCGCGCCATCACCACTGCGCACTGCTGGAAGCGCAATCTTTGTATTGAATAATAAAGTGACCATCAGCAACACACTCGTCAGTTGTCAATTCAACAAAACAGTGCGTTGCCAATGGCTGATTGGAAAACCCGTCAAAACACCAGCGTTCTTTCGGGCAGTCGGCTAAGTCAGGCAGTCACAGTCGCCGCAGCATCTTGTGCACCAAGTGTGTAAGCCTCCTCCAACCATAATGCTCGCTGTTCAACGCTGGAGCTCACCAGTGGGGAGTACAAATTGAACGCGTTTTCCTCAAATCCGATAAAGTCAAAGACCTGATTTTGCATGACTTTACGATGGGCAGCTTCGTAAACCCCGTTGAAATACTTTTCGGGCGTGTTTGCTGTAACGAGAAGGCGGGCTGAGCGGCCCTTTAAAAGCTTGGTCGGCAGCGACTGCCCCTCTTCATATTGATAGGCAAAACCTGTGGTAAGAGAGCGATCAAGAAGAGACTTCAGTTTACCCGGCATACTGCCCCACCAAAGCGGGTGGAAGGTTGTCCAGTGATCGCACCACATCAAATTGTCCTGAAACTCCAAAATATCTTTTTCTATCTGCTCTCGTGGCAACGCAAAAATGCCCTCGTCAAAATTTGGATTGAAAACCATGCTTTCCAGGTTTGTAAAGCGCACATTGGCACCATGCTCTTTTGCGCTGTCGACATAGTTTTTCGCAAGCGCCTGGCCAAACCGGCCTTCACCCATGTGAGCTGAGAGTACGAGTATGTTTTTCATTTTTGATTCCTAAATTTGACTGCGGTCAATTAATTAGAATAAGAAATGACCACAGTCAATTATTTTTTTGACCATAGTCACTTTTCAAAGAGAGAAGGGAAATTTGATGCTACAAGCCACGCAGAAACGCGCCCAGAAGACACGCGAGCGAATTCTGGAGGCAGCCGAGCATATGTTTGAGACAAGTCGTTTTGATGCAGTCAGCACCGAAGCAATCGCAGAGGCCGCAAATGTCTCCAAGGGGACAATTTTTGCACACTTCACAGACAAGCTCGGCTTACTGGCAGAAGTCGGTCTGCGCGATTTGGATGTGCGCTTGGAGGAGCTGGAAAAAAGGCTCTCAGAGGCTCAAGCCGATTGCGACACAGAAGAGGAAATCATCAATGTTATTGCGCAGTTTCTAAACTACTTTGAAAAGCAGCCGTATTTCCTACGTTTGTTTATTGATGAAGCTGGATGGAAACAAAGCGCCAAAGCAGAGATGTTCGACAAGCTTGTCTTGCGACAACAACAGCTCTTAACAGCTTGGGTGGAGCTGGGTCAAAAACAAGGAACAATCCGGGTCGCTGATCCTTGTATTTTGGGCAGTGCGTTGCGCGCGTTTCTTCTGCACGTCTCCATTGGCCGTGTATGTGGAGAAAGCACATGCCAGGCTGAACAAATGGTTCAGTTGCGAGAACTGGTTTCAGTTTTGCTGTAAGTGCTGGCATTACCCCGGCACATAGGCCGGGGCTTAGCGAAATTACGCCTGAAAAACGCGGGTGTATTAGTCGCAGTTGATAGTCGTTTTGGTGTCCAGAGTGTAAGGCTCAGCATGAGCCCACTGACGGGTGAATTCGTCAGCCGCAGTCAAAGCATTGCCGTCGTCACTCATCTGGAACACAAACACTCCATTGGCGCTCACACGGATCAAATCATCTTTGACCTCATAGCTATTGTTTACCATGAAGTCATCTTCGCCAGCAGCACTTTTGCCGTTACCGCAAAATCCAAAGCTCTTCGTAAAACCTGCCTTATTGGTGTAAACCCCTTTAACACCTTCCAGCTCCAACGCTGATGCAGCACCCAGCGAGCCCATGTTCATTACTGTTGCAACAATCGCAATATGTACGAATGGAATACGCATTTATCTTTTCCCTCAGTTTGCACTGAGGGGCTAATATTAGCCCACCCTTGCCTCACCAAGAACAAAACCAAGAAAATTCGCTTTATCCAAAATATTTATTAGTAATTTCATATAGCGCTACTCTGAGGTGCAAACACACAGCGCTCTACTGACTCTTCAGATATGTATTTACACGCATCACCTTCTTTAAATAACCACCTGCCCATGCAGAATTATTCAAACCAAAACAAGTAATCACAAGGAAACGAGAGAGATTTAACGTATCGCGTTAGGATTCAATAACTGTCACTGCACCCAATTGCAGCCACTCATTATGCATGTGCTAAAACATTACCTTGCACGATCGAGGGGAAGCTATGACTGAAAAACAGCAAAACACCTCCGCCCATACAAAAGACAAGATGGCGCGTCGTTACGAAGACGGCGCTGAGCATAAGCACGACAAAAACCATCTGGAGTATGAGCGCGGGCATAAAACTCACCCAGCCACCCAACATGGCGGCAATCCAAATGGACACAAACACCCCCACAAAAACCGTGCAGGGAAGAGCCACTCAGACAACGCGCATCATCAAACCAAAATGCGAGATCACAAAGAACACACCCGCGCGCACCACAGAAAAGGCTCTCACTAAAAGTGTATCGCCTATAGGATGACACAAAAAAACACCCCGACCATTTCTGATCAGGGTGTTTAATCATTTTCGGGTTTCTATAGGCTTAGCTAAACAGCAGCCCATAAACCATCACCCAAAGCACAGCTGTCGGCGCGACAATCCGCATAATCCATTTGAACGCAAGCATCAAATTGAAGCTTAGGCGTCCCTGATTGGTCAGCTCGTTACCAACCTTTTCAAGCCCAACCCAACCAGCAAACAACGCGGTCAAGATACCACCGATTGGCAAAGTGTAAGCATCTACGCCGTAAGCCATGAGGTCAAAGATGTTCATGTCAAAGAACTTAATATCACCCCAGACACCCATCGCCAGTGAACATGGTACGCCCATCAAAAAGATCACAAGCCCTACCGCTGTTGCAGAGAACTTACGCCCTACACCAAAATCCTCAGCAAAATAGGCAACTGGAATGGCCAGCAGCGAGATGGAGGAGGTCAGCGCTGCAATCAAAAGCATCGCGAAGAAGAGAATCTGGAAGAAGTAGCCACCAATCATCTCACCAAACACAGCCGGAAGCGTGATGAAAGTCAGGCCCGGCCCTGCAGCTGGGTCCATGCCAAAAGCATACACCGCAGGAAGCACCAGCAAGCCGCCCAACACAGCAACCATCGCCGCAAGGAACACAACCCAGTAGGACGCATTGGGAATATCAGCATCACTGTCAAGGTAAGACCCATAGGTGACCATCGCACCCATACCAAGGGAGAGACTGAAGAAAGCCTGTCCGAGAGCTGCACTTACCATCGGTCCGTCAACCTGAGACCAATCCGGCTTCAGGAAAAACTCAATTCCTTCCCAAGCGCCAGGCAGTGTCACACTGCGCGCCACGAGCACGATCAGCAACACAAACAGAAGGGGCATAAGCACCTTAACTGAACGCTCAATGCCCTCAGCAACACCCGCAAGCACAATGCCGATCGTCAACACCATGAACACACCATGGTAGAAGATTGGCTCACCAACGCCGGTAACAAGGTCATTAAACTGGCCCGCAAGCTGATCAGGCGCATCAACGTGGATGCTGCCGGCAATACTTTTGACCAGATAGGCAATCGTCCAACCACCCACAACCGAGTAGAATGAGAGGATCATAAAGCTGGTGACCACACCCAGAACGCCTGTCGTCATCCATCGCTTACCACCCAAGGCCCTAAACGCACCAACAGGGTTTAGCTTTGCAGCACGACCGATACCTATTTCTGCCATAATCAAGGCAACACCAATCGTTCCCATGATGATGAGATAGACTGCAAGAAAGGCACCGCCCCCTTGCGTCCCTGCCAGATATGGAAACTTCCAGATATTACCCAGACCGACCGCAGAGCCTGCGGCAGCCATAATGAAGCCAAAGCGGCTTCCCCATTGCTCACGTTTCATTATTATTATTGCCGATCAACATGTGATGGTTTGTTTCAATCAAGCATCAAGGCTTGAAATGAATTCGTCTATCTGGCTGTTTTGATGAAATTTTTAGCCTTGTTGATCAGACATTTTGTCACAGGTAAAACCACCTACACCAAAATAAATAGTATTTTTGCGGGTGCAGCTTTTAATATTATCCTCAAATATGGACAATTATACCTATATACTCTTCATTCTAGGCACGAATACGATTTTTATATCGGATTTTCAGCATTTCCAGCCACCACAGAAAAGAGCTGTGACAGCTTAAAGCAATTTACTGCCTTTATGGGCGGCCCACATTTTTTTCTAAAATGCTCCCGAAATTTCCCACCACTCATATAAAAAGCATCGCTGGGACGATGCTTTTTGTTTAATTCGCCATCACACTACACCTTACGGCTGAGGCCACTGTATCCGGACATGGCGGTATCTGGCCTGCTTACCGTAATCAAGACAGGCAATCTCACGTGGCAGTCTGGCATTCATAGAATGCACCCAGTAGCGTTTAAGCCGTCTCAACATTTTAAGCTTCCTTATCGAGACAATATTAGCGAAGGGAATATGCCCAACGCGGCCACACAACGCCTTTTTTCAGCCCAGATTAAGTCCACCATGCAACAACTGATAAACAGCATAAAAAAAAGGCCACCAAAACCGGCGGCCTTTTCATTGTTTTTAAATGATGGTTTAAACATCAAAGGTTGCGTGCAGCATTACATATATAATTGCAATTGGCGCAACCACGCGGCACATCCACTTCCAAGCCGTCAGGTATGTAAAGGGTCGCTCACCTTCATTAGTGATTTCATTTACAAACTTGTCGTAGCTCACCCAGCCAGCAACCAGACAAGTCGCAACCCCACCAAGTGGCAGGAAGTAGTTGTCGGTAATGAAGCCCAGTAATTCAAAGAAGTTCATGCCAAAGAGGGTAAACTCACCCCAAATTCCCAGAGCCAATGAGCTTGGAACACCAAACAGGAAGGTTACGAGGCCAACCCAGATGGTTGCGGACTTACGGCCAACGTTAAATTCTTCGCACACGAACGCCACAACAACCTGCAGCAATGAAATTGCTGAAGTAATGGCAGCAACAAACAGCAATACAAAGAAGCAGAGCTGAATGAACATTCCAAAAGGAAGCTCCGCAAAAATTGCAGGCAGCGTGATAAAGGTTAAGCCTGGTCCCGCAGCAGGGTCCATATTAAATGCAAACACAGCCGGAAGGATCAGGAAACCAGCCAGAACGGCAACAAGCAGGTCAAGACCAACAACCCACATAGCAGCATTAGGAATACTCTCCTTTTTACCAAGGTAAGAACCGTAGGTAATCAACGCACCCATACCAAGAGAGAGCGTGAAGAACGCCTGCCCAAGCGCCGCACTCACCATATCTGCATCCAGATGAGACCAGTCAGGTACCAGGAAGTATTTTACGCCCGCCATCGCGCCCGGGAGTGTCAGCGAGCGAACCACCAATAGTGCAAGTAATATGAACAGAAGCGGCATCATGATTTTGGAGGCTTTTTCAATCCCCCCAGAAATACCCCTGATAACAATCAGAACCCCGATAGCCATAAAGGCACCATGATACACGATTGGCTCAATCGCACTTGAAACAAGCGCACCGAATTGTTTTTCAAACTCCGCACCGGTGTAACCGGAAAAACCACCGCTTACGGTTTTCACGATGTAGGCAACGGTCCAGCCACCCACGACCGAATAGAACGAGAGAATTAAAAACGCAGTCAGAACTGCCAGTAACCCAAATATGGACCAGCCACCACCAGCTGCACGCTTAAAAGCGCCAAATGGGTTAGACTGAGCCTGTCGGCCAAGAGCAATTTCCGCGATCATGACGCACACGCCAATCGCGATCAAAAACGCGACATAAACGACGAGAAACGCCCCGCCGCCTTCTGCGCCAACCAAATATGGAAATTTCCAGATATTACCTAATCCAACAGCTGAACCAGCAGCTGCCAAAATGAAGCCGATACGACTTCCCCAATGCTCTCGTTGCATGTGACCTAAGCCATTCTTGTTGATTTTGCTTGAGTGTATTTGGAAATCAACTTTCGTAAGTCGCCAGATTCTAGCAATATAATGCCAGAGATACACCCCTTTTGTGCAACAGAGTTTCTCATACCTAACTATTTGGTGTCACGATGCCCATAAAATTGTAACACTGATTACTACGGGTGTTTTGCTGAGAATTTTTCAACATTATAAGTAGTACTGATTACTTTGAGTGCTTAGTAATCAGTACTATCGGTAAATATGTAGATCTCAATTACATTTGGAACACGAGTCGGGCCACATCTCCAAGTTACAAAGAGAAGCGATATTGGAAACAATTTCCGAGGCCCCAGACTGCTTGGCGCTTTGACAAGCCGCATTGGCACTGCTCTTTGAGAACCTGCCACCTGAGACAATCGAAAGCGGGAAGCTCAAGTCGCTGCGCTGATAAGTTAAACTGCTCTGACCACACTTAAGCATTGGAAAGGACCCACTGTCGCTACTGCCATCGGCATAAAGCACGTCAGAGCGGTTGCAGTAGTCAGTCATCGGGCGCGGTTCTTCAGCATAGCTTCCTGACGCAGCCATAAACACACCGGCCAGCAAAAGGCCGAGACACCAACTGATACGCATTTTTCTTCCTTTTATTGTTGGTCCCACACACGCCTATTCGTGGCAGGGCACTTTTAAGGACGAAACAACGGCTCAGTTGTGAAAATGCAGATTGCCGAGCAGCTGCCCGGCAATCCAGTAATTAAAGTTCTGATCGTATCAGCTAGAGGACTGCATATCGCCTCCAGTGCATCAGCAGTTTTATTCTGCAGCTTCTAAAATAGGAGCCTGTTCCAGAAGTGTGTTTCTAGCTGCAGCATATTCATTGGAGAATTTAGCAACCAGCTCACCCGCGCTTCCAATGGTCTTGATCGAACCAATACCCTGGCCGCAACCCCAGATCTCTTTCCAGCTCTTGGGTTTGTTTTCAACCTTGTTAAAGTCCATGGTTTTCACATCACCCTCCGGCAGGTTCTGCGGATCCATTCCGGCCTTTTCGATCGATGGCGCGAGGTAGTTGCCATGAACACCGGTAAACAGGTTGGAATAAACAATATCCTGAGCGCTGCTATCAACGATCATCTGCTTATATGCCTGCTCTGCATTGGCTTCCGTGGTCGCAATAAAAGCAGAGCCAATATAGGCCAGATCAGCACCCATAGCTTGTGCAGCAAGAATGGACTGTCCCGTCCCAATGCTGCCAGAGAGCAACAGCGGGCCGTCAAACCACTCGCGAATTTCCTGAATGAGAGCAAACGGAGATGTCGTACCAGCATGACCGCCAGCACCCGCTGCCACAGCAATGAGGCCATCAGCACCCTTTTCGATCGCTTTACGAGCGTGGGTGTTGTTGATGATGTCATGCAACACAATACCACCATAAGAGTGGACCGCATCAAACACCTCAGGGCGAGCACCAAGGGAGGTGATGACAATAGGCACCTTGTATTTTACACAAAGCTCCACATCGTGCTGCAGTCTTTCATTAGAGCGGTGCACAATTTGGTTCACTGCAAACGGAGCTGATGGCTTATCTGGGTTAGCAGCATCATAAGCTGCAAGCTCTTCAGTGATCTGGATCAACCATTCTTCCAGCTTTTCTTTTGGCCGGGCATTCAACGTCGGGAAAGACCCAACAATACCTGCCTTACACTGCGCGATCACCAGATCTGGGTTGCTGATAATAAACAAAGGACTGCCAACCACCGGCAAACGCAACTTCTCTTTTAGAATCTTTGGTAAAGCCATTTCAAATACACTCCCTAACAAAACACCGCATTGCCCGTATCATTTTAAATCAGGCAACATCTCCTCGCCGCCGCTTCAATCTTTCCTGCATGTCATGCATCATTGCTCCGCTCTGGTCATCAACCAAAGCAAGAACATCATGTGCAGTTAAAACTCGAAAATCTTGAGAAAGCACATGTACGCTGCGCACTGGCTCTCCATTTTGCTTATCCAGCAGCTCCAGCCTGGGGCCACCCTCACGAGCTTCCCATCGCTCACTCCACTGGTGCAACGCAATCATGACCGGGTAAAAGTCCATCCCCTTCTCGGTTAGGAGGTAAACCGTTCCCCGTTTATCATGCTTGTCCTGCTCTTTGCGCAGCATCCCTGCCTGTACAAGACGCCTTAATCTATCAGTCAGTACACTTGTCGAAATCTGCAAGTGACCCTGAAAATCATCAAAACGCTTCATCCCTTGAAACTGGCATCTCAAAATCAAAAGGATCCACGGGTCTCCCATCTGCTCGATGGCTTGAGCAACCGCACAATCTACACCTGCAAAGCTTCGCCGCGCGCCACTCATACCAAACCTCAGACCCCTTCATTTAACTTCGCTAAAAGAAGTTATTTCCACTTTACCTAATGGGCAACCTAGTCATTTGGCCTAAACTGCACCGTAAAAGTTCCGTTGTATGGGACCCACACATAAATCCATGCCTCAAGCACGGGCACAAAAAAACCTGGGTGCTATGGCACCCAGGCAAACTCTATTACTTTTCCAATCAGGAGATTAGAAGCGGTAGGTAATACCAGCGCCAACCAACCAAGGGTTCAGCTCAGCAGTACCCGTAGCCCTGCCCCCATCAATCACAACATCAAAATCGGGTTCAAGGAACAGCTTCTTCACGTCAAGGTTCACACCCCAGTTGTCGTCGATCATGTAGTCGAAACCAACCTGAAGCGCAGCACCAAAGGTATTATCAATATCCAACTTATCGGCCCTCTTGCCGGACTGATTATAGAAAATGGTGTAGTTAACCCCTGCGCCAATATATGGTTTAAAGCTACCAAAATTGGTAAAATGGTATTGCAACGTCAGTGTTGGTGGCAAAATCCAAGTACCACCAATATCACCGAGACTAGCCACACTGCCAGCACCACTCACTTTTGAGTAAGTCGTCCCCAAAATCAATTCAGCAGCAATATTTTCAGTGAAGAAGTAACTGATATCAAGTTCAGGCACCACTGAACTTGAATAGGAAAGGTCAGACCCCGGTACGTCATTCACGTAACCATCATCTTCAGGGATCACTCCCAACGCACGAACACGGATCTGCCAAGGGCTTTTTGAAGAAACAGCTTCGGCAATGACTTCATTTTGGGGTGCAGCCAGATCCGCAGCCAAAACTTGACCAGCCGGCACCATGGTCGCGGTGGTGACCACTAGACCTATCACGCTCTTCAAACTCATCTCCAACTCCAATTTTATAAGTATAATTTACACTTACTCTAATATTAACCACCAACCACAGCAGCATTGAGTTGCATCAAACCAGCAGCCTTAATATAAGTAATATTTCCAGTAGTATTATTGCTCGATCATATATCTAAAAATAGATTTCAAATAAACATTGCTTCACGAGATGCGACACTTACGAAAACTCGCAAGTACAAAGAGTAACAAAGCTGCCCCTAAGGCAGGTGTACAAGCACTTCAGACAAGTTTGTAACAATCTCCAGAACCAGCTATGAAGTGATGTCTTTGCAAGAGTACGGTCCCTAAAAGGCAACGCACTTTCAGGAAAACAGTAGGACCTGCGAAGTCTTTTCAACTTTAAGTCTACCGCGTTTTCTGACTGGGGGAATAAATGGCAGCGCAATGGTGTATCGGTCTCATGACTGGAACAGTTATGGATGGCAACGTCGACATTGCTATGATCAAAACTGATGGCGAAACCATCGAGGAGTTTGGCCCCTACACGCTTGCAAGCTACCCCCCTCAAACCAACCAGCTCATTGCAGAGGCGATGGAAGCCGCTCAGAGCTGGAACTTTGCAAGTAAAGAGCCTGAGATATTTGCAAGAGCTGAAAAAGCCCTAAGCGAAAGTCAAGCGCAGGCAATTTCACAATTCCTTTCAAAAAATCGCATTTCCGCGCAAACCATCGCATTAATAGGTTTTCATGGGCAAACCGTGTTGCATCGCGCCCCGAAAGACGGTCAAAAAGGCGCAACGAGACAGCTTGGCGACGGCCAGATAATCGCTGATATGCTCAATATTCCAGTAATTTATGACTTTAGAACGCAAGATATTGAAGCAGGTGGACAAGGCGCGCCCCTCGCCGCAATTTACCATCAGGCGCTTCTTCGTCGCGCAGGCTTGTCCGACAATCCAACGGACACTGCAATTTTAAATCTGGGCGGCGTTGCCAACATCTCATGGTGGGACGGGAACAACACATTAATTGCGTTTGACACTGGCCCCGCCAACGCCCCACTAAACGACTGGATCAACTCACACAATCAAGGCGAAATGGATCGTGACGGTCTCATTGCTTCCCGCGGACAAACCGATGAAGATCGACTGAAAAAGCTCCTACAAAACCAATACTTCACACAGTCCTTCCCAAAATCACTTGATCGCAACAGCTTTACAAAAGATATGGCAAAAGGCCTTTCTTTGGAAAATGGCGCTGCAACACTGACCGCCTTTTCTGCCGCAGCAGTCGCTAAGGGATTGGAGATGCTGCCAAAACATCCAACTCAACTCGTGGTTTGCGGAGGCGGCAGAAAAAATCCACAACTCCTGAGAGAGATCGAAACACGGGCAAACACAAAAACAGTCCAAGCAGAAGAACTTGGCTGGCGCGGCGACGCCGTCGAAGCTGAGTGCTTCGCTTTTCTCGCAGCAAGGTGCGACCGCAACCTCCCAATCAGCTTCCCTGGAACCACTGGTGTTCCCATGGCAATGTCAGGTGGGACAAAAGCATTCGTAAGTTAATGCAACTACTTGCGCCAACTTCGTGCAACAAGCACACACGAAAAGTGGGAGCATTTGCCGCCGCGCAAACGCTCCCACCGACCCCTTGTTCATAGAACAAAAGACCAACTCAGAAAATTGAACAATAAAATCAAAGTAATATCACGGTGCCGCAAACTTTAAATAATTGATATATCGATATAAATCCAACAACCTGCGACACTCACAACATACATTAAAGTTACCCTAACAAAAAGCCTACATAAGAACGCCAAGCAAGACTGTTGTAATTCAGCATCTCGATGTTTATTCGAACACAAATAAGTAGTACTGTTTAAATATACAACATATTACTTAGAGCTTATTATCATTTTTTACGACGATTACAGGAAACACACTCCATCCATCATTGGTAAAACTACAAACAGAACGATAAAGGTAGTTTGAAATCGCCTAAAGTCATGCTACGCCAATTGAAGGGAGGAGCCGTCTTTGAAAAGAAGAACTATCAACCGCATTGCGTTTGTTTCCAGCGATACACCGGAAGCACTTGCAGCATGCCAAGCCCTTGAAAAAATGTACGGATCCGTTTCGCAAGATGATGCGGACGTCATTGTTGCGCTTGGCGGCGATGGAGTTATGCTCTCTTGTCTACATAGGTTTATGAACACCGGCATGCCAATCTACGGCATGAATCGCGGTTCAGTCGGCTTCCTTATGAATGAGTATCGAACCGACAACCTAATCGAGCGGCTGGAGAAAGCAGAAATAACACCGCTGCACCCCTTGAACATTGAAACCGTAGATAAAGATGGAAACGAGTTCATCGCGCGCGCGATCAACGAAGCCTCGTTCCTGCGCAAATCTCACCAAGCCGCTAAGCTGCGTATCTCCGTTGACGGACGCGTACGCTTGGAAGAACTGGCCTGTGATGGCATCATCATCTCAACGCCACAAGGCAGCACAGCCTACAACCTATCTGCACATGGCCCGATCCTGCCGATAGACTCGCCGCTAATGGCACTCACCCCAATCAGTCCATTTCGTCCAAGGCGTTGGCGCGGTGCGTTGCTATCCACACAGAACACTGTGAAAATAGAAGTACTTGAGGCCGACAAGCGCCCAGTGAATGCGGCTGCAGACCACCGTGAGTTCCGAAATGTGATCAGCACAACAATCTATCAGGATGCCACGGCACAAAGCTGCATCATGTTTGATCATGAACATAGTTGGGACGAACGTATTCTATCAGAAATGTTTAAGTACTGATCGCAATATCGCTGGTGGCGACATAAACCCAGTATACTTAAAGAAATTTCTTCGGCTTGGTATTGCTCATAAAACCGCTAGGCATTAGTACAAATTCGAAATATACTCATGCCTACTGCAATGCAGGCTAAGGAAACGCTACGAAAATGGCCTCTTTTTCCAGTTCAGACAAACCTTCTCAAGAACATATCCCTGTTCCCAACCTCCTTGCTAAAAAAGTCAGGAAACTGTCGCCTGTTGAGGCTGCAAAATTTGACCCAGTTAAGGCGGCAGAAGAAGCCATAGAGAAACTCTCTAATAAGTTTGAAAGCTGGATGGCCGCCGAAGTTGAGCGTCTGAAAGACGCAAATCTAGCTGCCCAACAGGCAGACTTCAGTGAAGAAACATATGATGCGTTGTTCCGTTACGCACACGACATCAAAGGCCAAGCGAAGACACTTGGCTTCCCTCTGATCGGTCGTGTTGCAAACAACCTGACTCTTCTGCTTGTTGCAGCCAATACTGAGCAAACCTACCCCAAAGAGCTCATCTCTCAACATGTCGACGCGATCAACGCAATGATCTTTGAAGACGCCCGTGATGAGAGTAATCAACTTGGCGTTGCTTTGGTCACAAGGCTTGAAGAAGCAAGTAAACCACTCACAGACATGGTCGATAGCTAAAAATAGTAGCGCTTAGTAGTAGCTAAGCCACGTCACTCAACATTTCAGCAACGCGGGTCCGTGCGCTTTCGCGGGCGGCCTCATTTGCAAGCCGGTGCAATAAGTCCTGCAAGTCACCAAGGTCCTCAACTCCCAACTCTTCTTCCAGAGCAATCAGATCTCCCGCAACGATGCGCGACTTGGACCAGTGATCAGCCTGCAGGCTCTCTACACGTTGCCAACTCGCGATGCACTCTTGAAACATGGTGTGCGTTCTATCGGGCAAACCAGCAGCGGATAAAATACGCCGAAGCGACGCACTAAATGGCATCGCGAGAGCGTCAAACACCTGATCCTCTTCATATTCGGAAAGTCGGGACAGCGAGCTAGTCAAAAAGTTGAAGCAACCAGTCACTGCCGCACGCAACAGCAAGACACTCGTCATCTGAGCAGAAACAACCAGATGCTCAACGAGCCCATGCAAATCCTTGTCAGAGGCACTCCAAGCTAATGAAATTGTAGAGCGGTCTTGCGCGTCAGCAACAAGTTGTTCTGGCGCTCGCATATTCCGCGCACCCAGAACTTGTGGATGTTCACTTAAACTTTCAGTATATCGGCGAAGCATCATATGGCGGATTTGCAAAGGAACATCACGACGGGACATTAAAGCGTCTTTGACCTCCCGGCTCGTACCAAAGCGCTCTATGATACGCTCCATACTAACTGATGCAACTGTAGCTGTTTCGTTCGCCAACAAAGCAGCACAAGCTTCCTTACAGGCAACTTCGCCAATTGCAGCAGACAAGCCAACCGAGATATCAGGCCTGCAGGCGACCGCGACAAGGCGACGAGACGTTCCCGTAGCGACAAGGTCGATTAGTTCCGCTTCTGGGATTTCTGTCATCCCGGAGAGCAAAGGGATCGACACATCATCAGCGTCGACCAACAAAGCAGAGATGATGTGCGCTGGCACGGCCTTCGAAACTCCAAAGGCTTCGGCAAGAGCCACACGAACGGCGACATCACGATCATCAAGCAAGAATGTCAGAGCAGCTTCAGCTTCACTATACTCAGAGCCCTCAAGGTCCGAGTACAAAAACGCTCGTGCCAAAGCACCAGCGGCCTGTGCGCGGCTGCCACTTGGCGCATGCTGCACCCAATTTAGGAAACTCTTTATGATCATGGCGCTCGGAAACCTATATCCACCTGCTATGGGTAGAAATAATTAATCATAATTCTTAAGGCTTCGTTCACCGCAATCACTGTTTCTCATAAAACAACGAGTATGAGAGCTCAAACCAAGCGGTTTGGCCAAAAAAAACGCGATCTCTAAACTTTTTTACTTATGGATTTTCCGCTCTCTTGTTGAGGAGAGAGAAATTTTGTCAGGTCCAATGGTCCGCCTGAAGGACGAGCGATTGGACGGGGCGCAGCAAATTGCTGGCTCATTGATTCTTGCGCCTCAAACCCCGATTGCTTGGTTGCACTCACTGCTTTGGAGGCAGTAACCGCTGCAGTCTCATTGGTACGAAACAGGGATTGAAAGGGAATTTCGCTATCTGTTGCTGTTGTCGCCCGCCACGCCGTCAAGATACGGCTTTCCACACGATGACTATCAATTGGCTTGGTGATTGGGTCTTGATGATGACCCGCAGTAGCCTTATCCAACTTCGCGATGGTGTCGTTGAAACGCCCAACGAGCCGTTCGTGCACATCAAGCACACCACGAGCCTGCCCCTCACGGTTGTAAAAGACTGCTTTGTTGGACCGAGCCTGCAGTGGAAATAAGTCGGCAGCTTTCTTTTGAGGTGCGTCCTGCACTGCGTTGAGAAGGCGTAAACTGCCCGTCACCCCGAGGAAATGAGCAAGGTACAGCTCGCCTTCAGAAGGCTCTCGCCCTAAGCTATTGGATAAGCCAGACGCATTGTCTTTCGCCAACGCACCAGCGACGAGCGAAGAAACTTCAGGATCATAACGCAGATCTAAAAGTTGCTTTCTCAGGTGTGCGTTATCGACCTGGTATTTCCCCTTAGCATCTACACGAATATGTGCAGAATAGTCTTCCAGGCCCAACTCCTCACCATTCTTCTTTAGGGTCTCAAGCCATGTAGATTCAATGAATTGAAACAGTCCTGATGCTGAGGAGGTCTTAGCTTTGGCTTTGGGGTCAAATGAGGATTCACGCGCAGCCGCCTGGAGCAGAAAATCAAAGGACGTGCCAGTTTTCGAACTCGCTTTTTGGAAAGCATGCTCAATACGCCCTGCAATTGAAGGATCGCCTGCTACCTTCACGAGAAAATACCCCTTCGAATAATAGTAGTTAATATCCCTTAATATTGGTTAACATTTAGTTAACTTAAAACTTGGTGCTGCTGAAATTACTAGGTAATTTTAGGTTAAAGAGGGATTATGCATATGCCCCAGACTCATTCCAATAGGTTACAATTCAATTTCTGATTGGATTCGGAGAACTTCCATGAACTGCCTGCTCCGCATAACTGCACCAACACTCGATCTGAGCGAAGAAATTTATCGTCTTCCAAAGCTCTCAATCGCCCTTACACCCAAAAAACCTGCAATCGATTTTGAAGCCTACGGAGAGCCTGATGTTCTTTCCAAACTTTGCAAGAAACATGAAATCTACTTCTTTTTAAACGAGCAGGCAGAAAGCACCATTCTGTCATCGCTCAAAGCATATAGAGAGATAGGCATCAGCGGCGTAGCCCCAACATTCACCAAGGACGGTGTCGATATCGAGCGCTTACACGCCATACTTTCCGTTTTTGAGGCAGAGCATGCAAAACAAGAAGGAACGCTGAAAATCCTGCCAGAGTTCGGCAAATATCCCTCTGCCTTTAACAGTCTAACAAAGCTAGCAGGTTTAAGCTCTCGACTAACCGCGCTTTGTTGGAGTGAAGAGGAACTAAGGCAAACCCTTGGGGCAAGCGAGTCCAGAGATACTCAAGGAAATCTATTAGGGCCCTTTCAGTATGCTCAAACACAATGCCTTTATGCTGCAAAAGCTGCGCAGCTAATCGCCTTGGATACTGCAACACCAAAACAAATGCGGTTAGCAAGTTCAGAGCTGACAATTAAGAAATCTGCCATGCTTGGCTTTTCAGGCAAGTGCGCGAACACCCTTAGCGAAGCACGTAAGATCCAAGATATATTCAAGAAATAGAAAGTGGGCGCTTCAAGCGCCCTCCCTTATGCTTTTTCAGGAACAGCAGGCCGCTTCATCTGAAAGACCTTATCCGTAACCGAATAGTCCATATACCCCAGGCGGGCCAAAGGCTTCATTTTCGCCACATTAAGCATGCCGTTTTCCAGCACACTATCGTCGATATGCACACCAACGACTTGTCCAAGTATAAGCCAACTATTGGTCACATTTCCGTCAATATCGACCAAACGCTGCACATTCACCACCTTGCATTCAAGGGAAGTTTTGGCTTCCAGAACACGCGGAGCTTTTACCAAATTGCCGCCCTTAGCCGTCAACCCAGCAAGCGCAAACTCGTCCACGTCAGAGTCAACCATGGCGGAAGAGAGGTTCATCGCATCTGCAAGGTCGAGCGTGGCCTGATTACAGACAAACTCGCCTGTCTCTTCGATGTTTCGAACAGAATCTTTATAGCCACTGGAGCCTATGACCACCATAGGAGGCGCATCGCACACCGCATTAAAGAAACTGTACGGAGCAAGATTTCTTATGCCATCTTGAGAAAGAGTTGAAACCCAGCCAATTGGTCGTGGCGCAACGATTGCCTTAAATGGATTATGCGGCAATCCATGAGGCTTATTTACTTCATAAAACATAGACTTACCTCAGGACCTAAGCACCAACACCAGACGACGTGTTTTCAAAATATTCTGTCAATTGGGCCACATCAGGCCGTGATCGCTCTTTTGGCGTTACACTCGGGCTACCTATATGAATAAAGCCTGCAAACCGCTCGCCGGCGCGTGCGCCAAGATAAGTAGCAGCCTCATCATCAAAGGCATACCAATCAGTAAGCCACTGGGCCGCAAAACCTGTTGCAAAACAAGCATTAAGGAGAGAAAGGCAGACCGCGCCCACGGCCAGTTCCTGCTCCCACACCGGAACTTTATGCTCTCTGTTTGGACACGACAAAACACCAATCACAAGAGGTGCTTTTTTAAAGCGTTCAAGTTCCATCATTTTGGCGTTGTCACCAAGAGGCCCCTGACGCTTTTCTGAAAGCTGAACCAGCTTTTCACCAATTCCATCTGCCTGTGAATTTTCATAGACTATGAAACGCCAGGGAGAGATTTTCCCATGGTCTGGAACCCGACAGGCCAGCTCAAGCAATTCGGAGATTTGTGTGCGATCTGGAGCAGGACCCACAAGTGTAGCAGCAAGGTGAGATCGACGAGCTTTGAGAAAACTCTTCAGTTCAGGAAGGGCTGTATTTTCCACGGTCTCGTTTCTTCCTAAGATTTCAAAGGGTAATGCTACGAATAGTCATATATGGAATATCAATTATGTCAAATAAAGGGTAGCCCCGCCCCATTACCGCCACATTGCAGATCAATCCCCAACCCACTCGGTAAAAATTTATAAAACACTTCCAAATCACAGTTTGTCACTGTAATCTGAATTCGTTCGAGCGCTGTCGGTTTTGTATTTACTGTAGCACTCGGGCCACACTTTCTGAGGTAGCAGCGAGAGCACACGTGAAGTTAGAGCGGATATCGACGTTCAGCAAAGCGCTACAATGCGCAGCCATCACCACAGCTCTTTTTGCTGGGATGGCTTTGTCTGGAGCTGTAGCTCAAGCTACAGGACCTATTCCTGTCTCAAAACCTGCTCTACCGTTCTCCAAAGAAGTATTGGACTTAGGCGCCAAGCCGGACAAGACAATCACCCCTCCAATCAGCTACGATCCACTGAGCGGATATCAAGGGCAATCCCTTGCGCCAACGTTCGGCACCAATTTCTTGCCATATGCGCCCCCATCTGTAGGGACCAACCAGGTACCCGTTGGCACAAAGCCAGTCCTATACCTTGTTGCAAAACTGGCAGAGGGAACACCAAACCTCACCCGAGGGCTGAAGTGGCGCGTTTACTCATCCAAAGAGAACGCTGATGGCTCCCTAAATCTGGTTGCCTCCTCTCAAGATCAAGATGCAGAATTCCGGCTCGACCCAGGTACATACTTAGTACACACATCGTTTGGTAACGTCACCGCAACCACCCGCTATGAACTCAAAAGCGGCGTGAAGACTGGTACCATTATCCTAAACGCAGGTGGCATTCGTCTCGACGCAGCACTGGGAAGCGAGCAAAAGATCCCACGCGAAGATGTCGTATTTAACATTTACGATATGACGTATGACGCGACCGGAAATCGCAGCATCGTAGCCTCCGGCATCAAGCCCGGCGAACTTGTGCCAGTAAGCGCTGGGACGTACCATGTAGAAAGTCGCTACGGTACGATTAATGCAGTTGTGCGGGCCGACATCCATGTTCAGGCAGGCAAGCTAACCGAAGCAACGCTGCACCACCAAGCAGGCAATGTGACCTTGAAGCTCGTTAGCGCGAAGAACAAAACCTCGCTAGCCAATACGTCATGGACGATCCTGTCACCCGGCGGCGACACTGTTGCGAGCGGCAACGGAGCATTTCTAGACCTTACACTTGCTGCAGGCACATACACTGTCATGGCACGAAACAGCGGTGATATGTACCGCGATGAATTCACAGTAAGCCCAAGCGTGAATAAGGTAGAAGTTGAAGTGCTGACAAAAAATCCGATGTGAACTTCATACCCAAATCCAACATTCAAGCACCGGAATAACGGTGCCTTTTTTTGTAACTGCACATCACCCCACAAGCTCTTACCCAGACAAAACAGATAGCTACCAAGCCCACAGCTACAAAAAAGGGCTGACAGCAAAACTGCTGCCAGCCCCAAAATTAAACCAGAATCAAGAACTAGGAAGCAAGCTCTTTCAGGTCTGGTGATGTTGCTTCATCGGTCAGGCTTGCAATAGCCTCATCCAGTGTCATGGATGTTTGAGCACGAGAGCCTAGGCGACGAATACTAACTGAGCGTTCTTCGGCCTCACGCTTACCAACTGCAATAATCACAGGCACCTTAGCTAGCGAATGCTCACGGACCTTGTAGTTGATTTTCTCATTGCGAAGATCCAACTCACCGCGCAAGCCAGCAGCTTTCATCGCATCCTTAACTTCGCGTGCGTACTCATCAGCATCAGACGTAATTGCGGCTACAACAAACTGCTGAGGAGCAAGCCAAAGCGGGAAGTGACCAGCAAAGTTCTCAATCAAGATACCAAGGAAGCGCTCAAGGGAACCACAGATCGCACGGTGGACCATGACTGGCTGTTTCTTTGCACCATCACTATCAACGTAAAACGCACCAAAGCGCTCAGGCAAAGTAAAGTCTACCTGAGTGGTACCACACTGCCATTCACGGCCAATCGCATCGCGCAGGGTATATTCAAACTTAGGACCGTAGAAAGCGCCCTCGCCCTCCAAAATACCTGTCTTGATCTTGCCGCCAGAACGCTCTTCGATCTCCTGAAGAACTTCAGTCATCACCTGTTCAGTGTGATCCCAGACTTCATCGGAACCCACACGCTTTTCAGGACGAGTGGAGAGCTTAACAACGACCTCTTCAAACCCAAAATGCTTATAAACAGAAAGGATCAGATCATTGATCTTGTGACACTCTTCAGCCAGCTGCTCCTCGGTACAAAAGACGTGAGCATCATCTTGAGTAAACGCACGAACACGCATCAAACCGTGAAGCGCGCCAGAAGGCTCGTAGCGGGACACAGCCCCAAACTCTGCCATACGCAAAGGCAAATCACGATAGGACTTCAGTCCGTGTTTGAAGATTTGCACGTGCCCAGGACAGTTCATTGGTTTAATCGCGAAAACACGATGGTCTTCGGTTTCAGTCACGAACATATTTTCGTGATACCATTCCCAGTGACCAGAGGTCTCCCATAGAGATTTATCCAAAATCTGCGGAGCATTCACTTCCTGATAATCATCAGCAAGACGGCGACGCATGTAATTCGTCAGATTTTGGAACAGCTGCCAGCCTTTATGGTGCCAGAAAACAACACCTGGGCCTTCCTCTTGGAAGTGGTAGAGATCCATTTCGCGACCAAGCTTACGGTGATCACGCTTTTCAGCTTCCTCAAGCATATGGAGGTAAGCTTTAAGATCCTTCTCATTTGACCAGGCAGTGCCATAAATGCGGGTGAGCATTTCGTTGTTTGCATCACCACGCCAATAAGCACCAGCAACCTTCATCAGTTTAAAAGCCTGACCGATCTGGCCAGTGGAAGCCATATGAGGTCCGCGGCAAAGGTCAAGCCAATCGCCCTGCTTATAGATTTTAACGCTTTCACCTTCAGGGATAGCGTCAACAAGCTCGACTTTGTAGTCCTCGCCCTTAGAAGCAAAGTATTCCTTAGCTTCCTCGCGACTCCAGATCTCTTTTGTAAACTTGGCATTGCGCTGAATGATCTGCTGCATTTTCTTCTCGATTTTAGGCAGATCTTCAGTTGTAAACGGCACTTCGCGTTTAAAGTCGTAGTAGAAACCATTATCGATCACAGGACCAATAGTAACCTGTGTCTCAGGCCACAGTTCCTGAACTGCTTCCGCCATCACGTGCGCAGCATCGTGGCGGATCATTTCAAGCGCACGCGGGTCTTCCCGTGTAACGATTTCAATAGCAGCATTTGTTTCAATAGGATCAGAAAGATCGCGCAGCTCGCCGTCAATTGCGATGGCTACAGCTTTCTTCAAGAGAGATTTAGAAATGCTCCCTGCAACATCAGCGCCAGTCGAACCAGCGTCATATTTACGAACGGAATTGTCAGGGAAAGTCAATTGAAGCATATCAAGTCTCCAGCTCACTCCTGCAAACAAGGCAGGTAAGCGGTTTGGTGTTAAACATGGACTGCCTGAATATACAATTCTCCCGCATGCGTCCAGATGATTTTCTGATCCTGCGCCACAACATCCAGCAGGACCGCACTCCCGTATAACACGTTACACACCTTGAATTATCGCAGGTTCGCAAGGGTTTAGCTGGCCTTGCACTCCGGCGCCCCCCATACTGCCAACCAAACCAAGACTCAAAATACACACTGAGGGCTGCCCGAACCCAATTGGCTTTTGAACTGGAGCTGAGCATGACTACGCCAAAACCTAAGCTCTACTTTGATCTGACCACCTTGAGACAAAATCGCTCCACTTCACTGCAAGCCAACGGCGTCACCAGAACCCTATACGAAACGGCCCGGTGCTTTTATCAGGACGAAATCGAAGTTACATTTATTTGTCATGACGCCCGAACAAACGAATATGTGAACGTCCAGCCAGCCCCCTTTTTTACAAGCGGTGAACTCACACCAGAAGATCTTCCAAATCTCTTGGGCGCACCGCTCAAAGCGCTCAACAAAGAAAAGTACAAAAACCGCAAATTAAAAGGCATGTTCCATCGGATGCGCTACGCATTACGCACAAAGGCGCGCAAAACGACGGGAGCATATGACGGCGATGCTCTGGGAGGACCACTGATCGACATCGACGCCCCGTTCCTCTCACTGGGAAACCTGCAAGAAACACGGCGCTTAGCGGAGTATGTAAAAGCCCGCGCACCTTATGTGCCAGTCTATGCCATGATACATGACATATCGCCATTACGTCTGAACGATACTGAGCACGATCATGGCGCAAAGCTCTGGCTAGATGACTTGAAGCGCACCATCGCCACGAAACCACACATACTGGCAAACTCAGAGTATACTAAAAACGATCTTCTACAGTTCCTAGCAGAACAGGAAATCCCCTCACCTCAAAGCACGAGCGTTGTTCACCTTGCCCATGAATTTAAAGAGGTAAGCCCACTCTTCCCCTTAAGACAGAGACCAAAAAACGGCTTCTTTTTGCTCCTAGGAGATATTCGGTACCGAAAGAACGCGAAGTTGGTTTTCGACGCCTATCTGAACTTACAGCAGCAAGGTGAAGCAGCAAACCTCCCCCAACTCGTTTGTGCAGGTGCCATACCAAATGGCGCATTCGCTAGCCTCAACTCAGACCAACGCTACACCCCAATCGGCAAATACGTCACGATTATCCAAGCCCCCACGCAAGCAGCCCTGACGGCACTTTATAAAGAGGCTATTGCTCTCATTTACCCAAGTCTGTTTGAGGGATATGGCTTACCTGTTGGCGAAGCTCTTTGGATGGGAACACCAGTTCTCGCGTCAAAAGCGACCTCAATTCCCGAAGTTGGAGGCGATTATTGCCGCTACTTTGACCCGCAAAACACTGAGGCGTTGGCGGCTCTGATTCAAAGTACAATTGAGCTTCAGGAAACCCTGCGCGCAGAAATCCCAGAGCGCGCGCAGCTTAGGCATTGGCATAACGTGGAACAAGATATCTGGAACATCATTCGCAGTAACAATACACCACCAGACAAACGCATTTCCGAGAGGCCGAGCACAAAATTTTCTCTAGAGGAGACCTAAGCACGCTTTCGACCGGGAAAGCGAATGAGAAAGAAACATACACTCAAAGATGTTGTATGGTCAGCAAAGGCGGAAAGGCACTCTAGTGTGGCTTTGCAGCGGCTTTATCGCGTTTGAAAATTTTCACCAGCTGGAAGTACTCACAAACCAACTTCATATCAGGAGAAAAAACACCATTGCGTTCGAAGTACTCGCGATGCGCATCCTGCCAGAACTCAAGGCTAAGGTCACCCTCACCTTCAAGCACAGCCCAGACTTCATCAATCTCATTGAACTGACGCACATCAACCGTAACCATCTCGATCACACAGGCAGCCTGTCCTTTGCCGTCGACCACGACATATTGATCACCCGGCTGAGGAAGAGGCTCCCCTTCTCTCTCATAGGAAAGCAGGTCGCCACAACTCGCGGTCTTTGTTCCGTTCAAAACGAGCTCGAGCAAGCGATCAGCCAGATCCGGGCTATCACCAAACGCAAAACTAGGGAGATGTTCGAAGTTTTCCAACGACATACATACTACCTTAAGCAACTGATTATATGAAAGAAAATGGTGGAGGAGGTTGGATTCGAACCAACGTAGGCATAGCCAGCGGATTTACAATCCGCCCCCTTTAGCCACTCGGGCACTCCTCCGTCGCATTGGCCAAGTTGGCCGCGCCGTGTGAGGACGGGTTATCTTCATTTGGGTGCCCTTTGTCAACGCCCCATTTGAATTTGACTAGGGAAAAACCGTTTTTGTCGTGCAAACTGTGCACAACGACACCCCCAAAGATTTAATACCAGCAATTATACGTAGTTAAAAATGTAAGTTTTGCGAAATTTGCCTTTAAAAACAGTCTGGCACAGGCGCTCTGCGGCAAAAGAAAGATAGCAGCACAATGCGCGCATACTCACATGCAGGGCGTGTTGCAAAGTTTTCAGTCAATCCTTCAAGTCAAAACGGGTCTTAGGATCGATATGCTTCCCGCTCCAATTCCCATATCGCCAAGGTAGGAACCACTTGGAGTTCTTAGGCAGCGTCAATGGAACAGGGTCATACCCACTTGCACCATAAGGGTTACAGCGCACGATACGAGACAGCCCTATCCAGCCTCCGCGCCAAAACCCGAAACGCGACATTGCTTCTACCGTATAATGTGAGCAAGAAGGTTGGTACCGGCAGGCCCGCCCAAGTATCAATGACAAACTATGTTGATAGATCCATATGAGCCCGATACCAGCACGCGCCATAATACTGGCTGACCTCTCTTTTGGGAGTGGTTCAGGCTTACACATGTCAAAATACCTTAGGCAACAGGGGCTTCAACTGCATCAAGCGCTTTCACCAATGCTTCAAATGCAAGCATGGTAGAAGCATGCCTCGCTTTATAGCTACGCACCGGCTCCAGGAATGAAAGCTCAGCAAAACGTCCGCTCGGAGGCGGCCCATCTTCCTTCAGCATAGCATGTAGTTGTGTATATGCATTTCTTACTTCGGTTGGAGACGCGCCTATCACATTCCGTCCAAGTATGGACGCCGACGCCTGCCCCAAAGCGCAAGCTTTCACATCTTGCGCAAACGCAGTTATTAGACCATCGATTACACTAACCTCGACACTGACGGTCGAACCACACAGTCGCGAGTGCGCTTTTGCATCAGCCTGTGGATTATCAAGGTGCCCCAATAATGGGATATTCCCTGCAAACTCAAGGATCTTATTATTGTAAATGTCGTCCAACATGCAAAACTCTGTCTACCAAACTGACACCCGCTTTAGAACCCAAAGCGGTCAAGGGTTACGCAATAATAAGGGAAGACCCTTCCCTAACCAAGACATCTACCTTATATAGGTGGTACTGCCGAGACCTTGCTAGAGGTCAAAAGCGGATTATCGCAATCTAGCATACATTACCTAGAAGAAACCATAAGTGCCAATTGATTGGCTGTCTAAACGGGTTGTCGCAGACCATGGCCTGAGCCATACTCGCATCTCCTTAGGTAAGACGCAGTTTTGCATAAGACAACGCAAAGAGCCTGATTTAAGAACAGGCCATCGAAAATAGTTTTTGCGCAGGAGCCTATGGCGGGTTCAGTGTTTTTTTAAGAGCTGTATGTCTTAAGTTACACATCACCTGCGTATTGTTGGAGACATAATATGGACGCTGTTTTGAGACCGGTTACTGACACCGATCCCACGGCTACAGAAGACAACAAGCTCCCCAACCGCCCTAGCCGGGCTGAAGCTGAAGCCGCTGCACGTGTTCTTCTTCATTGGATCGGTGACGATCCCGAACGCGAGGGACTGTTGGATACTCCAAAGCGTGTCGTAAAAGCTTATGAGGATCTTTTCTCTGGCTATAAAGAGGACCCGCGCGAGCATATGGAGCGCACCTTTGAAGAAGTCGGTGGATACAACGACATCGTGTTACTCAAAGATATTAGCTTCACATCGTTCTGTGAGCATCACGTTCTTCCTTTCACCGGCAAGGCGCACATTGCGTACTATCCAAATCACGCGGTGGTCGGGCTTTCTAAGATCGCACGTGTTGTAGACATTTTTGCACGCCGCCTGCAGACACAGGAACACCTGACGGTGCAGATCTCTACTGCAATCGAAAAATACCTGGCTCCACGTGGCGTTGCCGTAATGATCGAAGCAGAGCACCAGTGCATGTCCATGCGTGGCATACAAAAACAAGGTGTATCAACACTCACAAACCGGTTCAGTGGTGCCTTCGAAAATGATGCATCAGAGCAGGTTCGCTTTATGACAATGGTCCGCTCTTAAGCCAGGCCATTCATTCTTAGAAATTCGAGCAATTCATGTCGACGAATATAAAGGCCGGCGGCTTCGCGCCGCGAGCTGACAAAAATACAGTTGAGCTTGGCGATGAGCTGCGCCCAAAATTTGACGAAAACGGCCTGATTGTTGCTGCGGTCACCGACTTTGAAAGTGGCGAGCTGGTTATGGTCGGATACATGAACGCCGAAAGCCTACGCCGGACAATAGAAACTGGCGAAGCTTGGTATTGGAGCCGCTCTCGCCAGGAGTACTGGAAAAAGGGTGGCACTTCCGGCCAGGTTCAAGAAGTCATTGAGCTCAGAACCGATTGCGACCAGGATGCTATCTGGCTTCGCGTTAAGGTTCACGGCAACGGCGCAACCTGTCATGTCGGTTATCGTTCCTGTTTCTTCCGAACGGTTAAATCGGACGATACCGGTGAGGTGTGGTTAGAAAAATCAGAAGCGTCACCGACATATGACCCCCAAGAAGTTTATGGAGAAAATCAATAGGTTTCTCTGCGCCCAAATTCTGTCTTTTTATAGGTTTATGGACCATACTTGCCGTAAGGTAAGGATGACAATTCATTCACTGACTGACAGACGGGGAGAAGGCCGTGCTGCCAAAAATATCTCTTTGGCCTACCAGCAGACAGCCTACAGAACAGGATCAAGAACCTGAAACACCGTCAAATGCGCCTGATCCGGAAATAACGCCTGGAATTGGCTTGGCTCTTGGCGGTGGCGCTGCACGCGGCTGGGCCCATATCGGTGTCCTCAAAGCCCTCTCCGAAGCAGGTATTCAGTTAGATTTCATCGCAGGAACATCAATCGGCGCTGTTGTTGGCGGCTGCTATCTCTGCGGCAAACTGGATCAGCTTGAAGAGTGGGTCCTCACTCTTTCTCGTCGCCGTGTGTTCAGCATGGTTGATCTGTCGTTCGGTGGATCAGGCCTCATTTCCGGTAACAAAGTCCTTTCCTTATTTGAAGACCACTTTGGTGGCATCATGATCGAGGATCTTGACCGACCCTTCGCCGCAGTCGCGACCGAGCTGGGCACGGGGCATGAAATCTGGTTAAAAAATGGCCCACTCGCTCAAGCGATGCGATGCACAACGTCGCTGCCCGGCGTCTTCGAACCTGTTGCCTATGGTGGCCGCTGGTTAGTGGATGGGGCGCTGGTAAACCCGATCCCGGTGTCAGTTTGCCGCGCGATGGGTGCCAGAGCAGTAATAGCGATAAATCTGAATTCAGATACCTTTGGCCGCGGCTCCACTGTTGTCCATGAGCTCCCCCCAATTCCCAAGGATATGATCCCAGAAATTGAAAGCAGACTCCTAAAAGATCCGGGCGGCACAATTAAACGTGTTTTGCGCCGACAGATATTTGGCGGCAAACCCAAAGCTCTTCCGGGCATTTCGGGGGTTATGATGGACAGCTACAATATTATTCAGGATAGGATCGGCCGCTCACGCCTTGCAGGCGACCCACCAGACTCGATCTTAACATTACGCCTGTCACATTTGGGTCTGTTCGATTTTCATCGTGGGGAAGAGGCCATACGCGTCGGCTATGAAACTACATGTCGTGCACTGCCTGAGCTACATCAACTGGCAGAGATGCAGCCATAACGTTTGTAGAACAAACATCTTGCGTGTCTTCTACAAAAATCCACTGGCACAAGATAAGTGTCTATCAGACCTCGACAAAGCGAAACTGCTATGTCCAAGCAACACAGCAGTTTTCACTTACGTTACACGGCTTGTATATAGTTTCTCAAATCATGAGCCTCTCGCTCGACCTGAGCGATCCGGAATTTGACAATATCGCCGATTGAGACCAGGCCAATGAGCTTCCCATCTTCCACGACAGGCATATGACGGAACCGTCCTTCAGTCATCAGCGCCATTAAACCGGTCACTGAATCCGCCTCTGTACAAACGGTGACCTCTTTTGTCATGTACTCACTGACAGGATGCGACAGTGCATCAGTCCCCTCCATGGCGATGGCTCGCACAACATCACGCTCAGAAACGATACCGACAATCACGCCGGGCTCATCACACAACACGATTGCACCCACGCGCCGTCCACCAAGGCTTGCACAAATCTCACTTAAACTGCGAGTACTCGGCTCGGTAAAAACGTCCCGCCCTTTGCCGTTCAATATGGCAGCAACTGTCATCGCGACCTCCTCATTTGTTTATGCCATTCTTCTTTCTCATAGAAAAAAGAGGAAGAGAGTATTTCTAACCCTACGGCATCATGGCATAAAAAAACAATACTTTCCAAGTCAGCAAATTAAGTGCTGCTAACATATGTAGTTAGCTAAGAATTTTATAGCTTCCTTCAACGCGACTTGATTGGGTCAAGCAGAGGAAAGAGGATAAGCCCTGCAAAGAATCCACCAACATGAGCTTGCCATGCGACACTGACACCTTCCCCGGTAAGAGGAGTCGACCAGACACCAAAGAGGAAGTTTAGCCCAAACCAAACAAGAATGAATGTGAACACACGTCTATCACTTAATGCTTCCATCAAGGGTCTGGCAGGCACAGCATAGGCGGCAGTATCAAGACGTCTAAACGACCCCATTGGCCCTCCAGCCTCAAAGATAAACCTCAAGGACGCCGCCATCTGGCCAGAAACGGCTGCTGATGCCCCGATTACCGGAATGCTCTGCCCCCAATTGGTCGCAAGGTGAGCTGCGGCACCAGCAATGGCGCAGATAGCAGAAAGGAGCAAGAAACGGGGGGCACCAAAACGCCGCGCAACCGCGCTCCCGAACACCGCCATCCACAGCAGGTTAAAGCCAATATGCTGCGCACTCCCATGAAGAAAACCGTAGGTCAGGAAGCTCCAGATCGCGGAAGCTGTTTCACCTGGCCAGGAATATGAGTCCATGAAGCCGCTCAGATAACGAACTGGCCAAAATGCAAACAGACGTAGCGCCAGGAAATCAGTGCTCGCAGATAAAACATACACCCGAACGAGATGTATTCCGATCAGTACCAATGACAAGCCAACAACTACGGTTGGCAGATTAAACATTGGCTCCCGTGGTGGCTGCTGAAACTCTGGGTTGCGCGGTGCCATATGCTCTTCATTGGATTGGTTCATTTCACTACATATCCGAAAATTAGTGTCCCATTTTGAACTAGAACAACTTGGCATCCTGCGCAAGTATCACCCGGACATACGAGACGTGGACAGACCTCACGTATCATCAACTCCTAAAGGTCCTCCCGGTCAGGAGCTGGTCTTTCCATCTCTAAACGATGCCAAGGCAACAAAATAGCGATGCATCCATCAGCATTTACAAAACACTAGGCATGCCAGCAGCTCAACCAATGAAACAAGGGCGGAAGTACTCCGAGAGTTCAAGCATAGCAAACAAAACCATCAACCAAGACAATAATTTGATCAATATCTTGATTTCTCTCTAGTTTGGCATGCTCCCTGCTTAACCCCCACCATAGACCAACGGCTAGTTAAAGAAGTCCATAAAAAGGACACTAGCGTCAATCGGGGCACCCAATCAACGGGCTGGGGTGGGAAGAATATGAAACACGGCGCATCGCGGATATTATTTGAATACTGGGACGAGATACGGGCGCAACGCCCCGCACCAGAACGCGGAGATATCCAGCCCTCAGCGATAAAAAGCGTACTGGGTGATACTTTTATTCTGGAACTGGCCAAGCAAAAGCAGTTCAGGTTTCGCCTTGCCGGCACACGATTGTGCTCTCTCTTTTGCCGCGAACTGAAAGGGCGGAACTTTCTCGTCGGCTGGGATGACAAAGATCAACAAGCCGTCACCGCCATGCTCTCAGCAATTACAAAGGACGGAGCTGCCGCGGTCATCAGTTTCACTGGCTCCACCGATATGGACCAGTCAGTTGATTTAGAGGTGCTACTCCTGCCAATTCGAGTGCAAGGCGAGGGCTGTACGCGGATTTTAGGATGCATGGCTCCTTTGAAACGCCCGTTCTGGCTCGGCGTCCAGCCCGTCACAAAGCAAAAAATAAACAACCTTAGGCTAATCTGGCCAGACGATGATGACCCGATTTTCAGTGATGGAAATGAATGTGTTCCACATTTTGGAACCCCTTCCCACCGCGCAGTTGGCCCAATGGAACCAAGAGTGAATCGCACAGGCCGACTAACACGCCCGACTCCGCCCAAAACAGTCCCAATCCCAAATAGCAGACAAGTGGCACACCTAAGGGTCGTTGATGGCGGCAAAATATAAACCTGTACATTTCGCCAGAGTTACCACTCTGTTAACCTTGCTTTCATAGGGTTTGGCCCAAGTTTTGTATCTATCAATTATCGCGTACTTGGGATTCTTGGGCAAATGGACGGGCGCACAGCGACCAACAGAATTGCTGCATTAGCAGCAAAAGGACCTGACAAGCGCCGTTTTTCTCGCGTTGACGTCAATGTATTAGGCCGCTTCATGTTGGAAAACAGGCGCGAATATCCCTGCCAGGTCGTAAACATGTCACCAGGTGGCGCAGCTTTCATCTCTCCTGTTGTCGGGAAGATTGGTGAACGCGTAATCGCCTACCTTGACCATATTGGCCGCATCGAAGGCAAGATCGTCCGGGAAATTGATGGCGGCTTCGCCATGACAGTGAATGCCAGCGCCCGCAAACGCGATAAGCTGGCATCGGTACTGACATGGCTAGCAAACAAAGACGAACTCAACCTGCCCGAGGACCGCAGATTCGATCGCTTTGTTCCAAAGAACCCAATCTCAAAAATTATCCTGCCTGACAACAGGGAGTACGCCTGTCGGATCGTTGACGTTTCTCTGTCCGGTGCCGCACTGAAAACCGATGTACGCCCTGCACTTGGCACACCAATAACACTAGGAAAAATGCGAGCGCGTATCGTGCGCCACTTCGAAGACGGCGTTGCTGTTGAGTTTGCCACTGTCCAGAATCAGCAGCTGCTGGAGAACCATATCTCACATGTTGAAGAGCATTAGATGAACAACACGCCAAAACGGACATTTCGGTTTAGGACTCAACTTAGATTTTTAAAATAATTTGAAAAATATTTCTGGCAAATTTCGTATGCTTTAAGCATGCGTTCACTCTCAAAGCCTAGTTCACAAGCAGCTTGCCCAACGCGCTTATCGCAAAACACCTTTAGAAATCCTAGTTTCCTGCGGTTTCGTGATATAGTTACATTTTGAATTAATTTTAAATCTAATTTTGCGTTTATTTAAATCAATTGCAATAAAACTTTGGATTAAATACCGCGCTAATTTGATTAAATTATACGTATTCGATTTATGACCAAATAAAACAGAGCGTCTGAAAGTAGGCCCGTCCAAGGTTGGAGGGCTCTACTTGTGTTTGAGTACAAGCTGTTCGCGAAAAGTGTATTTGGTATCGTGATAAGCGGATTACTAGGCCTATCTCATGCGAATGCTGAGCAGGTTCCTGGACGCTTTATGCCAGTTATTGGTCAGGCCAGTGCCCCGATTGGTCACCGTGAGTTTTGTCGAAATTACCCTGTCCAATGCGAGTATGGCACAAACACGCCTCTGGTTGTTCGCCTGACGAAAGAACGCTGGCAAGAGCTTTTGGACATCAACACAAACATCAACGCCAACGTACGTCCTTTGACTGACGATCAACTCTTTGGCGTTGCAGAATACTGGACGTATCCGCAAGGAGCTGGTGACTGCGAAGAGTATGTGTTGGAAAAACAACGCCAGTTGATCAACTTGGGATGGCCTCCAAGCGCCCTTCTCATCACAGTTGTCAAAGACTTGGATAACGGCGGCCATGCAGTCCTGAGCGTGAGAACAGATCAGGGTGATCTCATTCTTGATAATCAGGTCACCTCAATTTTGCCTTGGTACTCAACGCCCTACCGCTATGTAAAACGGCAGTCCGCTCGTAACGCCGCAGCATGGTCTGCTATTTCTGATAAGCGCGTTACCACAGTCGCCAGCATTCCTGAATAAGACAGCCAGCGCCCTGTCAATTGAAGACGCCGCAGAAATTCTCTGCGGCTTTCTCATCTCTTTATCGAAACAGCTAAATTTCAACCAATTGTGATTTGAACCGCTGGGAGTTCATTACATACCCATCAGCAGAGCGAATAAGCATAGCTCTGGTCTTTTCATCCAATGAACGAATAACTTTGCCTGGCGTTCCCACAACCAAAGAACCGTCTGGAATGATCTTGCCTTCGGGGATCAAAGCATTCGCTCCAATAATGCAACCTTTCCCGATCTTTACGCCATTGAGCACGGTCGCCCCCATACCAATCAAAGACCCCTCTCCCACGCAGCAACCATGCAAGATCGCCTTATGACCGATGGTACAATTTGCTTCAATAACGAGAGGATACCCCAAATCCGTATGTAAAACCGAACCGTCCTGGATATTGGAACGTGCGCCAATGTGAATGAGTTCATTGTCACCACGCAAAACAGCTCCAAACCAGATGCTTGCTTCTTCATCCAGCTGAACGTTTCCTATCAGGCTTGCACATGGTGCTACCCAGTAGTTCCCGTTTTCAGGCAGTTTCGGGCTTACGTCTCCAAGTTTGTAAAAAGGCACAGGGATCTCCAACACTACAGAATCAACCCTATGAAATTTAGCATAGGAGACACTCAAAGTACCAAGATAATACCCAGAACGATTGTCCCAGAACAGATGCTCCACATTGTCGCAAGCCCGCCAGCAGCAGCGAGCATTTTTGGACTAAACATCTCCCGATAATAGTTCTGTATCGCGTTTCGCATAAATATAAACGGCCCGGCAAAGAGCCACATTATCAACAGTACTAAGCCAGAAACCGGCCCGTTCATCTCTCCAAAAAACCTCGCAGGCTCACCAGTCACCAAATGGTAGAAGCTTCCAAAGACACCTGCAGTTACAAAACCGGAAGCCGCGATGAACCCGGCAACAAACAATTCGCCTAACATGCGCATCTCCCAACTCTTGGTCGGCTCATCCAACACCAAAGGTAGTACTGTGCTTATGAAAGCAAATTCTGTACCGTTCGCTATCCTCAATTAAGCAATTGTAATTATTAGCGTTGAGAAGTTTCTCATCACGGGATCGCATCGCAAGGCGCAGGTTTGTTCCGTTTCAAAACAGCTATGGCCTACTGTATGCCAACATGAAACAAAAAAGGGCCCCGAAAAGGAGCCCTTCAAATCTATCTGATCTTGCGTGTTGCCTTAAAGGCCATCCACGTCAATTTCAAGAATAGCCATCTGGAAGTTCCAGCTCAGCTCTCCATCTTCCTCATCACGGAAGATGACACCGAGAAACTCGTTATCAATATAAACTTCTGCAGAGTCATCTTTAAGAGGACGTGCACGCACTTCCAAGCCTTGGGACTTGAAAGTATTGCGCATGTAGGTTTGCACCTTACGAATTTCATCAGGCTTCACAGCCGTCTCCTTACTATTGTCACATCAAACTTGGGGCACAAACTATACAAGTTTGACCTCATGCCAACCCTCGGAAACTAGCTTATCCTTGTTTGTTTTGCGAGGAAAGTTCTTGACCTTGCCCTATCATTTGGTCCATGGCGCGAGCCGGCTGGTCGCAACCAGCTTCTCCTACAATCTTAGCTGGAACACCAGCGACTGTAGTGCATGGCTCAACGTCTTTGAGAACGACAGACCCAGCTGCGATCCTGGAGCAATGTCCAATTTCAAGGTTCCCCAAAATCTTGGCACCAGCACCAATCAGCACACCCTGACGGATCTTCGGATGACGGTCACCAGTGACCTTGCCCGTACCACCAAGTGTCACACCTTGCAAAATGGAGACATCATCTTCAATCACAGCAGTTCCACCAACCACGATGCCAGTACCATGATCAAAGAAGACTCCCCGCCCAATTGGAACTTGAGGGTGAATATCCATCTGGAACACTTCAGAGCTGCGGCTCTGCAGATACAGCGCAAAGTCCTCTCGTCCCTGTTTCCATAACCAATTGGCTAACCGATGGGTCTGCAGCGCATGGAATCCTTTAAAATAAAGGAGAGGCTCCAAGAGCCGGTCACATACAGGATCACGATCAAAAACAGCACTAAGGTCAACACGCAATGCCTGAACAATATCAGGAGCCTGATCCAACACATCCAAATATGTCTGACGAATAAGAGAAGAAGAAACAACCACATGACCCAATCGGTCAGCCACACGATGAACAATCGCTTCCTCTAAAGAAGAATGGTTCAACACCGTCTCATAAACAAACGACGCAAGCGCAGGTTCAGAGCTGGCCATGGCCTGAGCTTCTGCTTTCACACGATCCCAAACAGGGTCATGAGAAGCGAACTCTTCCGGGCTACTGGAAGGAATTTGCACCATGAAAGAACGTTCCTTTATAAATAGGACTTATTCAAACCTAAATGGGTGCAGCCCGGCTCAATCCAAGCCCCACCCAATGACAATGAATTATCCGCCTATAGTACATCACGCAGTATTGCCATTAGAGAAAACTCGTACCAAACTCCTTACAGGAATTAAAAGTAGGGACTACGTAAGGCGTTACAGCTAGAAATCTATTCTATTTTTAAGCGGCTGCTTGGTACTCTTTTAAGAACGGCATAATCGCGGCCGTGAAAACGTCATTCACATCCCCTGCCACCATATGACCTGCTTCTTTCACATCTGTGAATGTTGCGTGCGGGACCAGCTCTAGAAATTCATCGACATGGCTCTGTTTCACTAACTCAGACGCTGCCCCGCGAACAAGCATGCTCGGTACAGTTAAGTTAGCAGTCGCCTTCAACAGCTCGCCCTGTATTTTGTCCTGCAACTCACCACGGTCTGCATGGCCATTGATAAACCGAGGATCCCAGTGCCACCGATACCGTCCATCTTCGCGCAGTCGTAGGTTTTTGGAAAGGCCATCCAGCGTCTTGGGACGCTTCCGATGCGGCAAATACAAAGCAATCATATCCGCTGCTTCTTCAACACTACCAAACCCGTCTTCTACTTTTTCGGCCATGAACGAGAGAATCTTATGAACACCGCTTTCATCCAAACGCGGAGTAACATCCACCAAGATCACACCAGCCAACGCACCGGGGCTCAAAGCGCCCTCTGCCATAATAGAGGCAATCCCCCCTAAGGAAGCGCCGATTGCTATTGGCTTAATACCAGTTTTCTCATGAATTTGAGCGGCCACAGCTACAACATCTGCACCAAAGTCAGAAAAGAGGTATCTGTCCCCATCAACCCACGCACTGTCACCATGCCCACGCATATCCAGGCAAAAAGCCTGCATACCAGCTCCAGCAATCATTTTGGCAGTCTTGCCCCATGAGTGCCTTGTCTGTCCACCTCCGTGCATCATCATCACGGTTTGGCCCTCTGTACCAAACCGGTCAGCAACAAGGAGGTTTCCGTCAGCTCCGATGAATTCGTGGGTATCGCTTGTCATGTAAATTGCTCCAGAAACTCTAATAAGCCTTCTTTGAAAACCTTGTCGCCAACTGCCGTCATATGGTCCCGGTTGGCAATTTCCAAATACCGGGCGTTAGGCATCAAATCTGTCAGCGCTTGCGGATCTCCCGCAACATCGTCCTTTGTACCAACAGCAACCAACGTTGGTGCGGTAATCGTAGAAACCATTTCTTCAGAAATTGGCTTTCGCGCGGACTGCATACACGCAGCCAGAGCCTTTCGGTCAGACTTCGTCTGTTCTGCAAACGCACGGAAGGTGCGCCCTGTCCGATCCGTCACATCAGTGATTTTCTCGGCCAAAAGGCCTTTAACGATTGGCTCCGGGTTTCCAACACCAGAAATCAATCCATACCCCATCCCACCAAGAGCAAGCGAGCGCACACGGTCCGGTGCTTGCAGGGCACAAAACGCGGAAATACGAGTTCCCATTGAATACCCAAGCAAATCTGCCTGGTCGATATAAAGGTGGTCCAGCAGCCGAAGTGCATCCTCTGCCATTACAGGAGCACCATAGTCCTCTGCATTATAGTATTTGTAGCTCTCGCCATGCCCTCTATTATCAATTGCAATAACGCGGCGGCCATCCTTCACCAATAAATCAACCCAACCAGGGTAAACCCAATTGACGAATTTGTTAGATGCAAAGCCATGAATCAGAAGGATTGGATCACCCTCTCCTTCATCAAGATAAGCGATAGGACGTTCATTATTATTGTATATTGGCATATCATCTAACACTGGCACACAGGAAAACTAAGGATTTAGGGGAGCGTAATTGTAAGTATCAGGAAAGAAAAGACCAAAGACCTATCAATTTGGATTAGTCCCTTAACTATTGTCATAGACTGAAACAAAAGCGTTTTTGCGTTAAAAGAGCAATGCTACGGAAAAAACCGCAGTACAGTTGTGGACCGCATAGGTTGTTTAGCAATCATTCGCTTTCAAAACCTGTTTTTTTGAGCAGAACCATTTTAATGTCATGTACAAATTTTGTTCCTTGGAGCTTGGCGAAACAAATGGCCGATAAAGTCGTACCTCACTTCCACAACAGCAATGGTGTAGATTCAATCAAAATTGGCGCCAAAGAATTTATGTGCATTGGCGCCAGACCACCATTAGATCACCCGCATGTATTCCTTGATATGGGTGCTGACGATAACATCGTCTGTCCGTATTGCTCTACGCTGTACCACCACGATGCAGAACTGGGATCAAAGGAATCCAGCCCTGCTGACTGCGTATGGTCACCTGATGCGGGTTAACCCACTCTTCAGATAGTCAACTATGATTAACTCCCCTGCTTTACCTGGGCCGATATGGGTCAGGTAAAGCACGGCAGGCAAGCTGCGTAATGATACCCAAAAATATCGCTATCACAGGAGCCGGCATTGCCGGACTTACAACTGCTCTATATTTGGCTCGCAAAGGCCACCGTGTTTATTTGTTTGACGCTGCAACGGAGCTTTCCGAAGTCGGAGCAGGAATTCAGGTAACGCCTAACGCCATAAAGTGCCTACAAGCGCTCGGTTTAGGCCCGGCTCTGATGGCACGCGCAGTCTCACCATCCAGCATAATTATTCGCTCTGGAAACAATGGTGCCAAGCTGGCGACCGTGCCCTTGGGACGCATTGCCGAAGACCGCTATGGCGCGCCCTATTACGTCATTCATCGGGCAGACCTGCAACAGCTTTTGCTGGAAGCGGTATTGGAAACTGCAGAGGTGCAACTTCACCTCAACACGAAAATCGAAGATGCCGAAATCACCGATACGGCAGTCAAGCTGATTGGGCCTGACTTTTCTCAGGAACAAGCTGGCCTACCTGAAACCTTTGACCTGTTAATCGGTGCAGATGGTGTGCGCTCCAACATTCGGCAAAATGCGCTGGGTGGCGCACCTGCAAGGCACACCGGCTTTGTCGCTTACAGAGCGACCGCGAAACCGACATTTGATTTAGAACATTTTCTCAGCACATCAGGTCTTTGGCTGGCCCGGAACACCCATCTGGTTCAATACCCGGTGAAGAACGGCAAACTGCTCAATATCGTAGCGGTCACCAAAGAAAAATGGCAGGAAACAAGCTGGTCACACCCAGTAGAGCGAGATCATGTACGCGGGCATTTCCAAAAATGGGCGCCAGAAGCCCTACGTCTCATTGACCTGCCTGAAACATGGACGCGCTGGTCGCTATGCCAGGTTGATACGAGACACCCATGGACCAAAGGTCCGGTCACTCTGATCGGTGACGCCGCCCATGCAATTCTGCCATTCTCCGCTCAAGGAGCCGCGATGGCGATCGAGGATGCCGCGGTGCTATCCAAAATGGTCGATAAGCACGGCGCAACGCCACTGGCGCTCCAGTCATATGAAGCTGCCCGCCGACCACGCATCGAAAGGATGAGCAGGCTGGTGAAGCAAAATGACTGGGTCTATCACATGGGCTTCCCTCTTTGCATTGCGCGAAACATCGTAATGAAATCCAATACACCAAGCCAGCTTTTGGACCGCTTGAATTGGATCTATGAATGGACGCCAGAAGACGACATCGATTAACCAAACAATTTTAGTTTTCAGGGAATGCAAAAAGTCATGAGCACAACAATTATCACCGCAGGCTATATTGTGATCGGCGACGAGATCCTGTCTGGCCGAACAAAAGATAAAAACATTGGCTTTCTGGCATCCTATCTGACTGATCTTGGTATTGATCTGTGTGAAGTGCGCGTTGTTCCTGATGTTGAGCAAAAGATCGTGGAAGCAATCAATGCACTTCGCAGCGAATATACCTACGTCTTCACATCTGGCGGCATAGGCCCAACACACGATGACATCACAGCAGACGCTGTCGCAAAAGCCTTTGGTGTTTCCATCGATCTGGATCCCCGCGCCTATCAGCTTTTGTTAGATTATTATGGCGAAGGGAACTTCAACGTCTCGCGTCAGCGAATGGCCCGCATTCCCGCTGGCGCAGACCTAATCGAAAACACCGTTTCCATCGCACCTGGTTTCAGGCTGGAGAATGTACACGTCATGGCGGGCGTACCTCAGATCATGCAGGCCATGGTTTTAGCAATCACACCTACATTGAAAACCGGCCAGAAGATGCTTTCCGTGACGATTGACGCGCCACTTGCAGAAAGCAGCATCGCAACCGAACTTGGGAAAATACAGGAAAACTTCCCTCAAACCTCGATTGGCTCATATCCACATTCAAAAGATGGAAAATTTTCCACACAGGTTGTTGTGCGATCTAGGGCAAATGATGTACTGGAACAGGCCAGTGAAGCCGTCCGAGCAGCAGTAGAAGCTGCAAAGACAAAATTTCTTTGAAAGAAGACACATGGATAATCAGCAGCAATCCAAAGCATTCCCGGTCTCTTGGGACCAATTCCACCGCGATTGCCGTGCCCTCTCTTGGCGCCTCGCCGACAAAGGCGAATTTACAGCGATTGTAGCCATCACACGTGGTGGTCTTGTTCCAGCTGGCATTATTGCGCGCGAATTGGGTGTTCGCACCATCGAAACAGTTTGCATTGCGTCCTACCATGATTACGACGATCAGGGTGAGTTGAAGGTCATCAAGCCAATCGACCCCAAAGTGGTCGGCTCTGAAGGCGGCGAAGGCATTCTCATCATCGACGATTTGGTCGACACCGGTAAGACTGCAAGAGTTGTTCGCGAAATGCTGCCAAAAGCACACTTTGCAAGCGTCTATGCAAAGCCAATGGGCCGCGATCTGGCTGATACCATTGTGACCGAAGTTTCTCAGGACACCTGGGTCTACTTCCCATGGGATCTGAGCATGCAGTTCCAGCCACCTATCTCGAAAGATACCGCAGGCTAATCAACCCTCCGGAATTCTGCAAAAGAGTTTCAAAAGCCTCGGCCTCCCCGCCGGGGCTTTTTAATATTTGGAGAAATAGATCCCCAATATGGCCAACGCCTTCCAACGTATACCGATACTTTCTGCGTGATCCAAAATGCCACTAGAAAGGCCGGTGAATAGACGAACACGACAGTCAGGCCCGCTAGATAAAACATGACAAGTATAGCAAACGGATTTACGAACTGAAAAGCTGCTGTATCCATAGAGTTTAAAGTCTCAAAGCTCCAAAAAAACAAGCCCGCTAAAGCAAATGCCCCTAAAGCACCTCGACCAGCGCACCACCAGCCGACTTTACCAGCTCCGCCCCAGAAATCAGCAAATGGTACGGAACTCAATATAAAACATAAGCCACCGACCCAAAACAAGTTATCATCAAAGCCTGGCGCAAAACTGCAAAAAGCCACTGTGCACAAGGAAACAGAAATCAGCACAGTTAGGTGTCTCGGAGCAAACTTCATATTACTTTGTAGACCTTACTTAACTAAATCCGCAAGCTACACAACGTAGACCTGTCAACACCGCACCTCAATAGCCCGGTCCGCGATGATCTCATCAGCACTCAAACGGCACCCAATCGCGTAGACCTCAACACCCGCTTTCACAGCCGCATCAAAAGCCTCACCGTATTTCGGATCGATGTCACGGGCCAGGACAAGCGCATCGCAGTCATCACGCTGGATCAGAAACACCATGGCCGAGCGGTGGCCTTCGCGGACCATGTCAGCTAGTTCATCCAGATGCTTTGCACCACGTGCTGTCACAGCATCAGGAAACTCGGCAACCCCGCCTTCACGCGCGAGAGTAACGTTCTTCACCTCAACATAGGTACGTGTATCACCCTCACCTTCCAGCAGAAGATCAATGCGGGAGTTCTTACCGTACTTCACTTCGCGGCGCAGTTTCTCATAACCCATAAGCTCAGGAATACGGCCTGCTTCAATCGCTTCCTCCACCAGACCATTCGGACGGCTGGTATTGATGCCCACCATAGCACCATCAATCTCGAGCAACTCCCAGGAGTACTTCAGCTTACGCTTAGGATCATCATTTGGCGTCAGCCAGACTTTAATGCCCGGATCTTTCAAGCCCATCATGGAGCCCGAGTTGGCACAGTGTGCTGTGATTTCAGCACCGCCATCATCGAGCGTCACATCAGCTAGAAACCGTTTGTAACGCTTAATCAGCCGGCCAGTAACCAGCGGTACATCAAATCGCATAGCGACCTTCCAAATTACTCAGATTATTTGGACCAGAAATCAGGATCCAGAAGAATAAGAACCGTAAACAGCTCAAGGCGTCCCAATAACATCGCAGAGCATAGGATCCACTTTACCGGATCAGGCAGCGGCGCAAAGTTACCAGCAGGTCCAATCATCGTCCCAAGGCCCGGCCCAACATTACCAACAGAGGTTGCGGCAGCAGACACGGCGGTCACCAGATCCAGATGGAACAGCGAAAGGATCAGCGTAAGAATGCCAACTGTACCGATGTAAACCACAAGGAACGCCAGAACAGAGAACGTCAGTTCTGGTGTCAGATGGGTATTCCCGTAGCTCACAGAGATCACACGATTTGGGCGGACCATTCTGCGCATATGCGCGATCACGGTTCCAAAGAACACAAGGAAGCGGAAGATCTTAATACCGCCGGTCGTTGAGCCGGTACACCCGCCAACGAACTTAAGCAGGAACGCAAGACCAATCACCGGCGCACCCCAGGTGGTATAGTCCCCCATGGCATAGCCTGTTCCGGTCACCACGGAAATCACATTAAACGTTGCCTGAAGGATCGCATTTCCAAAGCTCTCGGCATTACCAGAAGCCCCCAGATAGATAGTCAGGGCAAGTGAGATAAGGCCCACCATCCAAAGGAACGCCCGCACCTGCGGATCGCGCCACAGCCGCATCGGCTGACCACGCAGCGCCTGAATAATCAACACAAACGGAAGCGCCCCAACAATCATGAAGACAATAGCAATCCAGCCCGTTACCGGGTTTGTGAAGAAACCAAACGAGTCATCGTGTGTTGAATAGCCACCCGTCGCAATCGTCGTCAGCCCATGATTGAAGGCATCAAACATCGTCATCCCGGAAAACCAGTAGAGTATGATGCAAAGGCTGGTCAGCAAAAGGTAGGTCAGGCTGATCAGGCGGATCAGCTCCACAGAACGACTAACGATCTTCTCGCTCTGATCAGAGCTTTCTGTTTGAAACAGCTGCATACCGCCAACACGCAGAAATGGCAGCAAAACAATCGCCATAACCACAATGCCAACGCCGCCCATCCACTGCATCAAAGAACGCCAGACAAGCAGCCCCGGCGGAAGAGAATCAAGCCCCGTCAGTACCGTAGACCCTGTAGTGGTGAAACCTGAAACAGCCTCAAATGCCGCATCAACATAAGCAATTCCGAGCCAGAAGAACGGGAGCGCTCCAAAGGCAGGCAACGAAACCCAGCACAATGAAGTCAGGATAAAAGTCTGACGCGTATCAAGCCCATCACGCAACGCATCGCCCATAGCAACTATGAGCAGCATCCCAATAAGGCCAGTAATTAAAGCTGAAATAATAAAGGCTTGCCAGTCAGCATTACGTGACACGACATCCACATAAGCTGGGATGAGCATGGCAGCAGCAAGGCCGACATAAAGGTAACCAAGCACACTTAAAACGGGTCGTATGGAAACCAACATCTATACCGCCGACATCAAACCCAAATTTGTCCGCCCGCTAGTCACATATTGTCCCACAACGGACGAGATTAGAACGGCATGCTCAAAGAAATTCGTGAAGCATTGGTTTAAGACACTTAGTGATATCTGGCAATTGAATTAATTGGGGAACTACCTATTCACACAATAAGAATACCGCCAATTACCTTCGAAATCCCCATATAATGTAGCATCACATTTACGCGGACGTTACGTCAGCGCCAGAACTCAGGATTAAACAGCACCAGCACGGTAAAGAGTTCCAATCTCCCCAACAGCATTGCAGCAGATAGCACAATTTTTGCACTGCTTGGGATATCAGCAAAGTTGCCGACAGGACCGATCACTGAGCCCAGACCCGGCCCCACATTTGAAATAGCCGTGGTCGCTGCACTTATGGCCGTCACGAGGTCCAGCCCTAGACCGCCTAAGATAACGGTGATCAGGCCAACAGTAGCCATATAGACCACCAAAAATGCAAGAACAGAAAACGCCAGATCGGGCGTGATCTTCGTATCTCCATATCGCACAGGCACAACCTGATCAGGCCGGATCATCTTGTTCATGTATGCCCGTACAGTGCCAAAGAACACGATGAAGCGGAATATCTTAATACCGCCGCTCGTTGAGCCGGTACAGCCACCAATAAAGGTCAGCAGCAAAAAGAAGCCCATCATCGGCGGGCCCCACGCTGTATAATCACCAAGCCCGTATCCTGTGGTCGTAATGATCGAAACCACCACGAATAACGCTTCCACAACAGCCCTGTTGAAAGTGAATTTATTCTCAACACCAAGATAAAGCGCTGTCAGGCTGGAGAGTATAATCACCACGAAGATGAACACACGCGCCTGAGGATCTTGCATCAATGCCTTTGGGTTTTTGGTCAAAGACTTAATCAACACCACAAAGGGCAGCCCAGCGGCCATCATAAATACAACAGCAACCCACTCAGCAGCTTCACTTTGAAAGTAAGCAAAAGAGGCATCATGAGTGGAGAACCCACCAGAAGACAGCGTCGTCATGGCATGGTTCACGGCATCAAACAGCGTCATACCTGAAAACACATAGAGAGTGGCACAAGCCAGCGTCAACATGATGTAAACGCTGCCAATCAAGCGCGTCAGATCAGTCGCACGGGCAACAATCTTCTCACCACGGTCAGAGCTTTCAGTGCGAAACAGCTGCATACCACCAATACGCAGCAGCGGCATAAGCAAAATCGCCATCACGATGATGCCAACCCCGCCAACCCATTGCGTCAACGAACGCCAGAACAACAATCCCGGAGGCATTCCGTCAAGTCCGATAAGGACCGTAGAGCCAGTCGTCGTAAAACCGGAAACACTCTCAAAGAATGCATTTTCGAATCCAATGCCCAGGCTAAGAAAAGGCAAAGCACCACATGCTGGCATCACGACCCAGGAAACTGTCGTGAGGAGAAAGGCCTGACGAAGTGAAAGGTGAGTAAGCCTGTAGTTGGCTGTTGAAACAGCAAGCAGAAGGCCAAACAAGCCAACAAAAAGGGAAGAGAGCGCAAACGCAACCCAGTCAGGATTGCTGAAATATAGATCCAGCAATGCCGGGGCGAGCATCAAAATGGCCAGCCCAACCATAAAGTATCCAAGCACCCGAAACACGGGACCCACCAGTGTCATAATATCTCTCGTCTCAAGATGAGGCGCCGCCTAAGGCGAATGCACCAACAAGCTTTAATCTCAAATCCTACAGAATCTCAGTTAAGCTTCTCAACAAGCGGACACAACTAATCGGTCCGATGAATTTCGAGGTTACTGGGAAGTGAACTTCTGAAGGAGAATGACAGACCTGCAGAAAGCCCGTCAACATGGAGCGCTATCTACGTCAAAAGTATGAGGTCGCCAAGTTTTTTTTACATAACCTGTCCTGAGCACCAGCCACTGGCATACACCTACCCCTTCAATTCATCGGGCAACTCTCACATGAAATGCCCGCTTGGTGCTTTTAAAGACCAATTTAAACCCGCAAAAACACTTGCATCACGAATTCCCACAGCACTGCGACAATACTACCTATACGTCATTATACCGCGACAGGATGTGACCGTCTGATCACATTTATTTTCACTTCAAACACATACGAAAACTGAATCAATTTCATTATACTGTTGTTTTAAATGGGATATTACTCACTGAAACTTCACCGGTCATCCAAACGGTGCAACTTAATGAAATCAAAGAGATAGCTCATATTGTCGCATTTTCGCCTCTTATAGATTTCATCGATAACCCGATAGACTCATACAATTTCATTTAAGCTGCAACCTTCTGCAAATTCTCGTTGAACACCGTAAGCTTCCCTACGTCATTTTAGGTAGGAACTCACGGAACTGAAGAACTAGAGAAGGGTTTTCATGATCTGAATTTATGGCTTGCAAGGTCCAGCTAAGTGATTAGGGCATCCAACGGAATAAACACAGCACGCATGAACTTACTGTTTTCTGCATTTCACATGACCTCCCAATGAGTATGCAGTTAACAAACAAGCTCCTGACGCTTCCAGTTCCTCCCGGCAAACCAGAATTTCAGATTACGAATTGAGATGCCTTCATCTGCTTCGCCCAATAAGCAAGCACTGTGAAGCCACACTCTCCTTCTCCGGTCAGTTTTATGGAGAATGGCTGTTATGCTGCAGCAAACAGACAAGCAAGAAGAATCCTATAGTCAGGCGCATAAGCCGGCCAGCGAGTTTGAAACCCGCACAGAATACCTGGACCACGAACTTCAGATCATGAAGCCGCGCCGTTGGGGTCTCAACCTGCCGGGCCGCGATTTCCGTTTTGAAATGGAAGATTTTGTACCCGCAATTGCAGGTACAATCGGCATTTCTGTCATGTATTCTGCGGTTATGACAGCATGGGCAACTGGCTTGACCGCCAAATGGCCTGGCGTCAACCTTGGTGCTGAGTGGATCATTGAAGTGGTCCGCGTTGAAATGCTTATCCCAGCCTTGCTATTTTGTATCATCGGTTCTGGCTTCCTAAACCCGCGTGCAAACCTTGCAGGCAACCACGGCCCAATGATCCCGCTTATTGGTTCAATCGCACTTGCAGGTGCACACCCACTGGCACTGGCGGCCCTTGTTTGTGTGTTTGGTTTGCTCCTGAGTTACTTCAAAGGCGGGTCCCGTCTGGTGAACCTGACCAGCCAGGGCGTAGCGGGTGGCTTGCTTGCATTCCTCGGCTTCATGGGAGCAAAGGGGCAGATCACATCCCTATTCTCCTGGGCAGGCGGTTTGCAGGACAAGCATGAGCTTACTTACAGCCTTTCCTATGTCGCGCTCGCGATCTTTGCTGTAAACATCGTGCTTTATGCGTTCCTTGCCAAAATCGGCAAACGCTGGCTTGCAATTCCGGCCTGCTCTATCGTCGCCGTTGCTCTGGCCTTGGCTCTTGGCGCTGGCGTTGATCTGCAGTTCACCACCGCTCCCGGCTTGCCAAACATGAATCCATGGTACTGGTGGGGCTCAACCGAAACTGGTTGGCAGCTTGGCATCCCGAACGTCAGCCACTTTATCGCATCGCTGCCTTGGGCAATTCTGGCTGTTGCAATGTGGTCCCCTGACTTCCTCGGCCACCGCATCTTCCAGGAACTAAACTACCCTAAGAACACCGACAAAGTGCTCATGGACGTCGATGACACCATGACCTGTTGTTCTCTACGTCAGTTCACCGGCACATTCTTTGGCGGCGGTAACATCACCTCGTCCTGGGGCACATACATGATCCCAGCTGCAATTGCGAAGCGTCCAATCCCAGCAGGTGCAATCCTCTTGGGTATCCTTTGCATCGTTATTGCAACCGTCGGCTATCCAATGGATGTTGCGGTATGGCAGCCAGTCATGTCCTGTGCATTGCTTGTTGGCGTCTTCCTGCCTCTTCTGGAAGCAGGCCTGCAGATGGTTAAGTCCAGCAATGACACCAACTCCGCTGGTATCTGTATCTTTGCAGCGCTCGTCACTAACCCGGTTCTGGCATGGGCAATCACCATGTTCCTCGACAACAACGGTTTGATTGGCGACAAAGAGCGGGCAAAACGCCTAAGCTTTACAGATCGTATCATCATTCCAGCAGGTGCCGTCATCGTGTGTACTTTGGCAATGGCTGCTGTTGGCATGCTGCCAGGTATTCCAGCTATCCTGTGAGTCGAACACCAAACAACTTAAGAAAAACGAGCGCACCTACATTGGTGCGCTTTTTCGTTTCAGCTCTCAATTGAACAATACACATCTCAATACGCCCATATCTTCGCAACGCACCCAACAAAGGCAAAAGGTGTCCGCACTAACCGTGCCTGCCGCAGCTGATGTGCCCCACACATCTGTTAGTTCTAGCAGATTCAGTAAATCCCCACCTCCTCACCAAGTGATTAACAAGGCCCCGTGGCCCTTACTCCCACAGCAACCTAATAGTTCACACCTATAACGTTATAGATCTTGTCAATTTCACCACTATAAATATTAGGAGCACACTCTACCTAGAGATGCAGACCTCCTGCCTTGCGTTGGCGTCTTGGCCACATTTCCTGAAAGCGGCTTGCCTTTTGGAACGACGATGTGATCGCAACATAAGATCGAAGCAGTTCGGCGGGCGGGAAATTTACTTTCTGTTTTGGTCACTTAGAGGTTTGCCGATGTTTAAAATACCAAATTTTATGCTTAAAGAAGCAATTGTAGCCAAACCGGGCTTCAATCGCTGGCTCGTTCCACCGGCATCCATTGCTATTCACCTATGTATTGGCTCTGCCTATGCATGGAGTATCTTTAACCCAGCCCTCATAAGAGAGGTCGGTGGCATCGCACCATCTTCGCAAGACTGGTCTCTCAGTTCAGTCGTCTGGATTTTTTCAGTAGCGATTTTATTCCTTGGTTTCTCAGCTGCCATTGCTGGCAAATGGCTTGAGAAGGTCGGCCCTCGCTGTGTTGGTACAACAGCCGCGTTTTGTTGGGGCGGAGGCTTCATTATCGGCTCTGTCGGCATCATGACCCATCAGCTCTGGCTGCTTTATCTCGGCTATGGGGTTATTGGTGGCTGTGGGCTTGGGCTTGGTTATGTCTCACCCGTTTCCACTTTGATCCGCTGGTACCCGGACCGGCGCGGCCTGGCAACAGGCATGGCAATCATGGGCTTCGGTGGCGGCGCAATCATCGCCGTTCCGCTAAAAAGCTGGCTGCTCAGCATGTTTGCAAAAGCACCAGACTATCTGGGGCCGCTCGCTGACGTTCAAACAACGGTAGAAAACGGCATTCGCTATGCGCAAGTCGCTGGTCAAAAAGTCGAGGCCATCGTTGTAAGCACATCGCAAGCAGAAGCCGCATTTCAGGGCGCAAAGGCAGGTGTATATGTTGCCGGCACCGGGAACACGGGCGCAGCCTCAACCTTCCTCACCCTCGGCATCCTCTATTTTATGGTGATGCTCCTGGCTTCTTTCGCATATCGCATTCCTGCTCCAGGCTGGAAACCGAACGGCTGGGAACCACCAAAAGAAGACGCGGCAAAACAGGGTCTCATTACAAGCCATCACGTTCACATTGACACTGCATTGCGCACGCCACAATTTTATCAGCTCTGGATTGTTTTGTGCTTCAATGTAACGGCTGGTATCGGCGTAATTTCCGTTTCCAAAACTATGATCTACGAGATTTTTGGCAACGGTATGCCAACCATTGTGGATGGTGCGTTCACGGCAACCTACGTCCTGATGATTTCTGTCTTCAATGCATTAGGCCGTCTGGGATGGTCCACTCTCTCTGACTACATCGGTCGCAAAAACACCTACACTGCATTCTTCGTTCTTGGCTCGCTGCTTTACCTGTCCATTCCGCTTATTGCAGCAGAGGCAGGCGCAAGTCCCTCGCTCATGTGGCTGGTAATGTTCTATGCAGCAACCATGACCATCTTCACCATGTATGGCGGAGGGTTTGCAACAATACCGGCTTACCTTGCAGATATCTTTGGAACCAAATTCGTCGGCGGTATCCACGGGCGCTTGCTCACAGCCTGGTCCGCCGCTGGTGTCGCAGGCCCGTTCCTCATAACGTTCTTGCGAGAGCGGTCCGTAAACGCCAAAATCTATGAGCTCTCGGACAAAGTTGACCCCGCACTCTTCCTCCAGACATTTGGAGAGAGCAAAGAGAAACTAGCAGAACTCATCGCTGCAAAGTCGATCTCTGTCTCTAGGCTGATGGAAATTGCACCAGACGGCACCGTTGACCCAACGCCAAGCCTTTACAACACCACTATGTATGTCATGGCTGGCTTGCTCGTCGCCGCACTTGTTTCCAACCTGCTGATGAAGCCTGTCAATCCGAAGTATCATATGACTGAGGAGGCGCTGGGTGAGGGAGAAGCACACAAACCTGCTGGCAAACGAGTATCAGCTCCAATGCCTGCTGAGTAAGGTACAAACTCCTACAACAAAGCCCGCATCAGATGCGGGCTTTGTTTACATCAAGGTCGCACCCAAACCGCTAGTTTTCCTGAAACAACGGCTTTGTATATTGTTCAGCACACTCCGCCAATGCTGTGATGATTGCAGGCTCTAACTCCCGCTTCGTCATAACCATTCCAACGCTATGTGAGACAATCGGCTTGATAAGCGGTACAGAAACCACGCCATCACCAAGCGAAAGCGCAGAAAACTCAGGCAGGATCGCGCAGTAGCCAGCGCGAATAAATCCGCCAAGAGACGGGATCGTATCTCCCTCGATCTCAGGGTCAAGCTCAACCCCTAAGAACCGCAGAGTGCTGTCGACCATCATTCTGTTTTGCAGGTTAGGAGACAGCCCCACCATAGGCCCAGCATTGACAGCTGCTTCCCACTCGACCGCCTCAGCACCTTCAAGACGGTGCCTTGCTGGCATGAACAGCCTGTAGCCCTCTTCATAAAGCGAAAAGCTCTTGTGCTTCTTGGCGTCACTAAACTGAGTGTAGGTAATACCCGCATCAATCTGATAATCCTCAAGAGCCTTATGAATTTCATTATGGCTCATCAGGTGGATGGTGGCATGTGCGTGCGGATGGCTCTTTTTCAAATCTAAAATGAGAGAGGCAGTTGCAACATCGGCAGATGGAATAACGCCAATATTGACCTTTCCAAACACCTCAGCACTTTTGCCTGCCACTTCATTTCGCAGACTGTTACAATCAGCAATCACCTTCTTCGCCCAGACGAGAATACGCTCCCCTTCTGGTGTGAGACCATGAAACTTCTTGCCGCGCTCCACAATCGAGACGCCGAGCTCAATCTCAAGCTGCCGGATTCGTCCTGACAATGTAGGTTGAGTGACATTACACATCGCCGCCGCTCGGGTGAAATGACGCTCCTGAGCCAACGTAACCAGGTACTGTAGTTGCCGAATATCCAAAAACGCTCACCCTTCACACGATGCTTGATAGAAATGCTCTATATCACACAGTGTCTTCAAGCAAACACAGGCCAGACGGTAAAGGTCTGCACCTGTTTGCAATATATTTTTTAAAAAGGGAAAGTTTGGTGCGGACGGCGGGACTCGAACCCGCAAGCCTAATCGGCGGCAGATTTTAAGTCTGCTGTGTATACCAATTCCACCACGACCGCTTGTAGGCCCTTGAGTACACGAGCAAACCAGTCTCGTGCAAGTGCCTCTTTTCTGTTATCCAAAAAGTTCGCGTAGTTTACACGGGATAAAGCGGCAGCAGACACCATCAATATCGCCGCCAAACGAAGGAAAGCAGCGCTCTTAACAAAATGCGTGCGCAGTTAAGCTTCCCGCCTTCTTTTTTCTCTACCCTAATCAGAAATACCCGATATAAGTGAGAAAATACCAGAGGTCACCAGAGAGTCCCCCTAAAAAAATAGGAGATGCTTCTACGGAGAAGCAGGGCTTGCGAGCGCATACAGCGGCATTTTACAGTTCCTCATGACGTAATCTGCGTTGGTCCTTGCGCGAAACGGAACAAGGAAAAAACGGGAAAATGGTTGAGTACGTAGACGCTGCCAAAGCGCCCCTGAAAAACACTGGCCAGATCAAGATCTACAGTCAGGAAGATTTTGAAGGAATGCGTAAAGCAAGCCAGATGACTGCCGGGTGCCTTGATGCGCTTGTGCCACTGGTGAACCCGGGCGTCACCACACAGGAAATTGATAACTTCGTTTTCAACTTCGGTAAAGAGCGCGGCGGCGTTCCGGCAACGTTGAACTACCGTGGCTACACCAAATCCTGCTGCACCTCTATCAACCGTGTCATCTGCCACGGCATCCCAGATCCAAAGAAAAAGCTGAAAGAAGGCGACATCGTCAACATCGACGTCACCTACATCGTGGACGGGTGGCACGGCGACAGCTCCCGCATGTACCCAGTTGGCAAGCTCAAACCTGCAGCCCAACGCCTTATTGAAGTGACGCATGAATCCTTGATGCGCGCGCTGGCCGCTGCCAAACCGGGCAACACCACAGGTGATATTGGCCACGCCATTCAAGAATACGTAGAGTCAGAGCGCTGCTCTGTGGTGCGTGATTTTTGCGGCCACGGCGTCGGCAAGCTCTTTCACGACATGCCTAATATCCTTCATTACGGTCAAAAAGGTGCTGGCATTAAATTGATGCCTGGCATGATCTTTACCATTGAACCAATGGTCAATCTTGGCCTGCCAGATGTGCGAGTTCTCAAAGATGGCTGGACAGCAGAGACAAGGGACAAAACCCTCTCTGCACAATTCGAGCACTCCATCGGCATTACCTCAACAGGTTGTGACATCTTCACAAAATCACCAGCTGGCCTTTTCAATCCAATGGAACCGGAAACCGGAGCCGCTGCATAAACGCACCAGTTAAGGAGAGGGAATGAAACAAACAACTTTCGGGTTTCATGAGGCAACCCCCTCTCCTCAGGAGCAGGCACCCGCCGCACCTACGCTGCAAGCGCAAGGCCCTTTGAGCGAACCAACCGTGCCTGCCTCTCCACCCCCTGCTACCCAAAGCAAACCCTCCAAGCCTGCCAGCAAACATTATCACGGCCACCGTGCCCGCCTTCGCGATCGTTTTGAGGACACAGGCATCAACGGCCTACAGTCCTATGAAATGCTCGAAATGTTGCTTTTCTCCTCAATCAAGCAGGGCGATACAAAACCATTGGCTAAGGAGCTTCTTGCGCAATTTGGCTCTTTCGCGCAGGTACTTGCCGCTCCTCGCAAGCGGTTGGAAGAGGTCCCTGGCTGCGGACCCCGCACAGCCAGCTTTTTGAAAGAGATGCAGGCAGCAGCAATTCTGTATGCAAAAGATCAAGTTGTGGAACGAGACCCGCTCTCCTCCTGGAGCAAAGTACTGGAATATGTACGAGCAGCAATGGCACACAATGATAAGGAAGAGTTTCGAATCCTCTTCCTGGATAAAAAGAACCGGCTTATTGCCGATGAAGTCCAACAAACAGGAACCGTCGACCACACTCCGGTCTATCCGCGAGAGGTCACAAAACGCGCGCTGGAACTTTCCGCCTGCGCAATTATTCTGGTTCACAACCACCCGTCCGGCGACCCAACTCCCTCTAGGCAGGACATTGAAATGACAACAAAAATTTCACAAACGCTGGAACCATTAGGCATTGTCCTGCACGATCATATTATCATTGCTGGCTCTGGGCATGTCAGCTTCAGAGGGCTTCAACTCATCTAAACTGCCCCCAACGGCAGAACACCATTCACATTTTATTTTGTCGTCTAAGCCAAAAGACTCTCTCAATACAGGCTCACTCAAGAAAACTCTCAGAACATAAGACTGGGCAAGTGCGTTTACGCATAAAATTGAGAGTTTTATAGGCAGCATGAGTAAAGTGCCGATGGCGGAACAAACGAGTTCGAAAAACCCAATGACCTCAGCGGTGTTGGGCAGTACTTTCGGCAATACAGTAACGCGAGGTAAAAAGGTTGGAGCCCGGCTGACGGCCCTCCTGATTCTGTGCGTTGTGGCCGCTGCATTGGCCGTAGGCTATCTCGCTTTTTACTGGTCGACCCAGCAAGCTCTCAACTTTGAGGTCGAAAAAGAAGTCCGTCTGGTCCAAAGCAATCTAAAGGTTTTCCGCAATGGCTTGGCAAATGAAGCCGAGCGCATCGCAATCTCCAACAAAGCTTACGCATCAGTCCTCTCCGAAGAAACCAACCTCCTCCTCGATGAGGACCTGACACCAACGCCAAGCACGCGTGGGGACAGGGATATTTTTGTCATCCTCAACAAGGATTTGGAACCGCTTTATACCTTCCGTCGCGACCTTCCATGGCACAGCGAAGTGTTCGAAAATCAACTGCGCATGCAGCTGCATGACACGCTGAGTGAACTGAAGAAAAAAGCAACGACCAAAAATATGGAGTTTCGTGTCCCTGAGCCACTGCGCAGCCAAGCCCCGCTCGCACTGAGCATGAGGGACATGGTTATGGTTGATGGCGCGGTCGGCCTTGTCACCGTTGCAGCAATCACACCATCAACCGCAGTTCCAAAAGGCATGCCCGCTGTCGCTGGTTATCTGTTGTGGGTTCGCTCGCTCGATATTCGCTCCATTCGCTCATTTGAAGAGTCCACCGGCCTCTCAGAAATGTACATCACCAACAACAAGCCGAAGGCAACATTTGAACGGGTGTCGCTGCCTTTGCTTCGGCGCAATGGTGAAGAGATTGGAAACCTAAGCTGGAAAACAACTGCTGCGTCTGGTGCAATTTTCACCAATTCCTCGCCGTATTTTCTGGGAACCATTCTTGCAATTCTGCTAATGACCATCGTTATTTTGCTGCGCTACATCAAAATGACAGACCGAATTTTGAAAAACGAAGCGGATGCAACCCACGCGGCTCTGCATGACGCTTTATGCGGATTACCAAACCGTACTTGGTTTGAGATTTTCGCTGCAGATGTGTTGCGCCGTGACCGTAAGAGACAACAAATCACTGGTATTGTCTTTTTGGATCTGGACCACTTCAAACAGATCAATGACAGTCTTGGACACAGCATCGGCGATGAGGTTATCAAACTGGTTGCCGAGCGCCTGCGAACCTCCATCAACAGAGAGGACCGCGTTGCGCGTGTCAGTGGCGATGAGTTTTTGTTGGTGCTCTCTCATCGCAGCAGCATCGAAGAAATTCTCGAAACCTGCATGTACATAGAGAAAATGCTCTCTGACGCCTTTAAAGTCGAAAAGCATAAGATTCTGACTACGGCCAGCATGGGCGTTGCCCTCGCACCGGCGCATGGCCACAACCTGACTGAACTGCTGCGCAGGGCAGATATTGCTCTGTATCAGGCCAAGAAACTAGGCCGAGGTCGCTACGTACTCTTCGAAAAAGAGATGGAAGACACGCTCAGGATTTCACGCGAGATTGAAGAAGACATCAAGCGTGCCCTCAACGCCAACGAATTCCAGAACTACTATCAGCCCATTATGGATCATACGGGCAATAATATTCTGGCTGCTGAAGCTCTCATCCGCTGGAACCACCCCAAGAAAGGCCTCTTGCCACCTGCTGCATTTTTGCCAGTTGCAGAGGAATCGATGCTCATCAACCGCATCGGAGAGTGGGTTTTGGAAAACGCGATCAAGGATGGGTCTTCACTCGATGGTGTGACCATGTGCGTGAATATTTCGCCATCCCAGCTCCGTCATCCAGAGTTCCCTGAGCTGGTGAGCAAGCTGCTTGATAAATACCAGCTTGAACCAAGTCAGCTTGAGCTTGAAGTCACTGAAGACGTGCTCATCAATTACTCTGAAACTGTCGTTGAGGTGATTGAACGGCTTCGCAAACTTGGCGTTAAAATCGCTCTGGATGATTTTGGAACGGGCTTCTCTTCACTCAGTTACCTGCGCCGCGACCTCTTCGACAAGATCAAGGTAGATCGCTCCTTCATCAAGGGTGCGGTCACTGACGCTAAGGCGAAGGAAATCCTGTCCAGTACGATCTCACTAGGCCTTCGCCTTGGCATGGAAGTCTGCGTTGAAGGTGTTGAGGACAAAGAACAAAAGGATCTCCTGCTTTCAATGGATTGTCCAATGATGCAGGGCTACCTGTTCTCTCGCCCAATCCCTCTTGGCAAGTTCCGATTGTGGCGTGAAGATATGAGCGAAGACCACGACCAAAAGCCGCGTAAGATCAGAGTGGGTGCAACACAATACTAAGCACCCACCGCACAACCTCTTATGTTGTTTTACTGTTTTGAGAAGTCCGTCAGGAACGCCGTAAACATTTCTCCGGTTTCCTGTTTGAAGCCAAACGGGTTTTTGACGGCCTCATCCCAGCGCATTTCCTGGTCTTGCAACAGCACAGCAACACCTTGCTGCCCAAACTGAACCTTAAGCTGATCCGTCAGCCAGGCCTTAACCTGAGCGCTGCGTTGATGTGCTAAGTGGTTGCCATCCTTCAACACAGAGAAATGTTCATCACAACCAGTGATCAGCTCATCGATCCCCACACCGTCTATTGCACTCAGCATCAGGACTGGAACCTTCCATCGCCTCTGCCGCGCACTCAAGCTCATGGCACCTTCCACGTCGGCCCGCGCTCGGCTTGCAACCTTAGCCATATCGGCCTTGGTCACGCAGATGATATCCGGCAGCTCCATAATGCCTGCCTTCATGAATTGCAAACTATCGCCTGAACCCGGCTGAATGCATAAAACACAAGTGTCGGCAACGAGCGCTACATCCGCCTCGGACTGGCCGATACCAACGCTTTCAACAATCACCCGGTCCATCACGGCACGCATCAAGATGACAGCAGCAACCGCATGCTCTGAAAGCCCGCCAAGGCGGTCACGCGCTGCCATGGAGCGCACAAAGATCTGGCTGTCTTCAGGGTCAGTTGTCAGGCGCGTGCGATCCCCCAGCAACGATCCGCCGCTCACCTGTGACGATGGATCAACCGCAATGACCCCAACACTGAGACCCTCGCTGCGGTACGCACTAATCATTGCATTTGTGAGTGTGGATTTGCCAACGCCGGGAGGCCCCGTCAGCGCAACAACCTGCGCAATCGGGTTTTGCAACGCCTCATCTAAAAGAGCGGTGAGCTGAGGGTGTCCCTCAAAGCTCTCGATCGCACTAAGCAAACGGGCAAGAGCTGACTTACCGCCAACCCTTAGGTCTTCAAGGCAGGTCGGAGCTGACTTGGGCCAGCTCCTCACCGTTTTAGAAAAAGTACTCACCCCTTCTTCCGCTGAGACAGCACAGCCTGAGCAGCGGCAAGGCGAGCAACTGGAACACGGAATGGAGAGCAGGAAACATAGTTCAGGCCAATGACTTCGCAAAACTCAATAGAGGCCGGATCACCACCATGCTCTCCGCAAATACCGAGCTTGATGTCAGCGTTGGCCTTACGGCCATTTTTGGCAGAAATTTTCACCAGCTCACCAACACCTTCAATATCCAGTGAAACGAACGGGTCTTTCTCCAGCAACTTGCGTTCCTGATACTTACCCAGGAAAGAGGCCGCATCATCACGAGATATTCCAAAGGTCGTCTGCGTCAGGTCGTTGGTGCCAAATGAGAAAAACTCGGCGGAAGCTGCAATATCCTCAGAAAGCAAAGCCGCACGTGGAAGCTCAATCATTGTGCCAACGCTATAGGCAGGCTTTTCGCCCAACTCTTTGGCAACAATTTCAGCAACCTGATCAATGCTCGCGCGCACGATATCCAGCTCGCTCTTCAAGCTGACCAACGGCACCATGATTTCCGGGGCCACGCGGCGGCCATGACGTTTGGAAATTTCCAAAGCAGCTTCAAAAATCGCCCGCGCCTGCATCTCTGCAATCTCAGGATTGGAAATCAGAAGACGACACCCCCGGTTTCCAAGCATTGGGTTGCACTCTTCCAGTTCTTCTGCACGTTCCCGAAGCTCTTCCGGGTCTACGTCCATCTGGCGGGCAACCTCTGCAATATCCTCCTCCGTTTTGGGAAGGAACTCATGCAAAGGCGGGTCTAGCAACCGAATTGTAACTGGGCGATCTACCATCAACTCAAAGATGTCGATGAAGTCTTGCCGCTGGAACGGCAAAAGCTTGGCAAGCGCTGTTTTACGCTCAGCAGCTGTGTCAGACAGGATCATCTCGCGCACCGCAAGAATACGCTCCCCCTCAAAGAACATATGCTCAGTGCGGCATAGGCCTATGCCTTCGGCCCCAAAAGAGAGCGCGACTTTCACATCTGTCGGAGTTTCTGCATTCGCACGCACATCCATTCGCCGAATACTATCTGCCCACTCCATCAGCTTTTTGAAGTCACCAGAAAGCTCAGGCTCTTGCATCTGCACTCTGCCAGCAAGCACCTGTCCGTTTCCGCCATCAATGGTGATCACATCACCCTTGCCAAAGTTGCGTCCACCAACACTCATGAGCTCATTGCGTACATCAACACGGATCGCGCCCACGCCAGCAACACATGGCTTACCCATTCCGCGTGCAACAACAGCTGCATGGCTGGTCATACCACCACGTGTGGTCAAGATGCCTTCGGCTGCATGCATACCGTGAATATCTTCAGGGCTGGTCTCAGTCCGTACCAAGATAACCGGACGGCCATTGGCCTTTTCTGTTTCCGCATCGTCAGAGTTGAAAACAATAGCGCCGCACGCTGCCCCAGGTGAAGCAGGCAAGCCAACACTCAGCTCATCTCGCTCGCTGTTCGGGTCAATGGTTGGGTGAAGCAGCTGGTCCAGAGAGGACGGAGCGATACGCTCAACAGCCTCTTCCCTGGTGATCATACCCGACTCTGCCATATCAACGGCTGTCTTCAAGGCCGCCTTGAGCGTACGCTTTCCCGTCCGCGTTTGAAGCATCCAAAGCTTGCCATGTTCAACGGTAAACTCAAGGTCCTGCATATCGCGGTAATGGTTCTCCAGCGTGTCGCAAACAGCTTTAAACTCCGCGAACACCTCCGGCATAGTTGCTTCTAAAGACGGCTTTTCAGAATAAGCCTCAATACGGGCCTTCTCGGTAATATCCTGCGGGGTGCGGATACCGGCAACGACATCCTCTCCCTGAGCATTGATCAGGAACTCACCGTAAAGGGCGTTTTCTCCGGTAGACGGGTTACGGGTAAAGGCAACACCGGTCGCAGAATCCTCCCCCGTATTCCCAAATACCATTGCCTGAACATTGACCGCAGTTCCCCAACCCTCGGGAATTTCATGGAGTGTACGATATGTTCTTGCCCGCGGGATCATCCAGCTTTTGAAAACAGCACCAACGGCGCCCCAAAGCTGCTCCTCGCAATCCTCAGGAAATGGGCGACCAAGCTCTTCTTTAACTTTGTCCTTATAAGCAGCAACGATCTCTTTCCAGTCGCTGCCACTTAAGTCCGTATCAAGGGCATAGTCGTGCTCGTCCTTGAAGTCCTCAAGAATTTCCTCAAAGAAATCATGGTCAACGCCAAGCACCACATCAGAGTACATCTGGATAAAGCGGCGGTAGCTGTCATAAGCAAACCGCTCATCATTGGCTTCTTGAGCCAATGCTTCGACTGTGCGCGCATTCAAACCCAGGTTCAGCACCGTATCCATCATGCCCGGCATAGAGACCCGCGCACCAGAGCGAACAGACAACAGCAGTGGTTTTGTCGTGCTGTTAAATTTACGGCCGGTCAGCGCTTCAACAGCAGCTATAGCAGAATGAACTTGCTCCTTGAGCTCCTTCGGATACTGCTGGCCATCCTCATAATAATGAGTGCAAACTTGTGTTGTAATGGTAAAACCAGGAGGGACAGGCAACCCTAGTCTGCTCATCTCGGCAAGGTTTGCGCCTTTTCCGCCGAGCAGCTCCTTCATAGAAGCATCGCCCTCAGTTTTCTTATCTCCAAAGATGTAGACCCACTTGGTCATAACACCCCCCTATAATGAGCAAGACCACAACCAGTCCCACTTGGATTCCACCACTGCCTACTATCTGCAATGAACAGGCTCATTATAGCAAGACTCTCAGACCTCGACCTTAGTGTTAATGCGTAAATACTTCTGAATTCTGATGAAATATCAATATACTTAATTATCCGCAGATACTTGAAAAAATGTAGGTTCAATTGCAAGATTGATCGGATACACTAAATTGCATGCGTGAGTTAACAGGCGGCTATAAAAACGCCATTCTTCGCAACTAACAGACTGGTGTAATATTGAGTCGCAATCGGCTCTCAATGAGAGACATATATGACCCTGAAAAGCTATTTCGCGCTATTCCGCTCCAATTCTGCTTATGCTCAGAACAATGGCCATATGACCTATCAATCTGTTATTAAAACCAGTTTTTCAAAAAACGCCTTGCTGGCCTCAACCATGGTGCTGGCCCTATTCAGCTCGCCCTTGGCCCCCGTTGAAGATGCAAAGGCAAGTTCACGACCCTTACCGGCTGCAAGCTCCCTTTCAGGAAGTTACCTGTCAGGCAGAAGCGCCCTGCTCGCACGCGACTTTGATGGTGCCTCAAATTATTTTTCCGCCGCACTCAAGAGCGACCCAAGCAACTTTTACCTTCTTGACCGCGCCTTTGTCATTTCACTGGCAAATGGCGATATCGAACATGCATTTCCGCTGGCACAGCGTATCCTAGAAGAAGACCAGGACCATTTTCTGGCACAACTGGCCACCGCTGTCAGGCGTGTACAGCTCGGCGACTTTGAAACACAGCTTCCAAACTCTGTAACACAGGACGTAAACCCGCTTTCACGCCTAACATTTGCTATCGTTTCGGCATGGGAAAAGGCTGGTCAGGGCAAAGCTGACGAGGCGATCGCTGACCTGACAAGCACAACAGGTGAAAAGTGGTTCGATCTCTTTGTTAATTTCAACGCGGGTCTGGTCGCAGAATACGCCAATACCCCAAGTCAAGCGGCAGAGTTTTACAAGGTTGCTTATGAAATTGATCGCGGTGCCTTGCGCAATGCAATTTCCTACACCCGCATGTTGGCCGCCTCTGGCAGGCAGCAAGAGGCGCTCGATATCATTGCAGAATATGAGCAGCTGATACCCGAACATCCCCTTCTCATTTCTCTAAGAGAAAAAATTGAGAGCGGCAAGATTATCGAGTCTGTGGCCAAAACACCTGCTGACGGATTGGGAGAAGCCTTACACGGCCTTGGTATTGCCCTCAGCAAGGAAGGTGAAGAACTCGCTGCAAACTACCTGCAGCTTGCTGTCTACCTTAACCCTAAAAATGACTCAGCTTTGATTGGGCTTGCCTCCCTGTTTGAGCAGCTTGGCGATAACCAGCGCGCAATCGAATACCTCTCCCAGGTACCAGATAGCTCCCCGATGAAACGGGAGGCAGAAATTCAAATTGCGTTGCACTACAACGTGCAGGACAATCTGGAAGAAGCGCGAGCCCATCTGGAAAAGCTGGTTGAAGCTGATCCAAGCGACTTGGAAGCCATCACGTCTCTGGGAAATGTGCTGCGCAGTCATTCACTCTTTGAGGAAGCCGAAACCTCGTACAATCAGGGCCTTAAAACAATCAGTGAAATCCAGGCAAACCACTGGACACTGTTGTACTTTCGCGGCATCACACGCGAGCGTCAAGACAAATGGTCTGCCGCTGAGGAAGACTTTAGAGACGCTTTGACACTCAAACCTGAGCAGCCAATGATCCTGAACTACCTTGGGTATTCACTGGTCGACCGCGGTCTGAAGTTGGACGAAGCGCAAAAGATGATTGAACGCGCGGTTCGCCTGCGCCCGACCGATGGATACATCGTCGACAGTCTGGGCTGGGTATACTACCGCCTTGGCCGGTATTCTGAAGCTGTTGAAAGACTGGAACGAGCTGTAACACTGCGCCCTCACGACCCGATCATCAATGATCATCTGGGAGATGCTTACTGGCAAATCGGCCGCAAGCTGGAAGCCCGCTACAAATGGAACCATGCCCGTGATCTCAATCCAGAGCCGGAAGATATGGAACGTATATTGAGCAAAATTGAAAACGGCATGGATGAAGCAGTGCCTGTTGGCCTAGCCAGCTCCGCTGAGAACAAATAGCAGATAAAATTGATTGCGATACGATGACTACGGAAGCCACCAAGCATGCGCGGGTTATTGAATTAGCCCGTGCAAAAGTTAATCTTGCACTCCACATCACTGGGCAACGCAGCGATGGGTACCACATGCTTGATAGCCTGGTGGTGTTTCCGCACATTGGAGACGAGATCTCTGTCAAGCCAGCCTCCCGCCTTTCTCTTAGCATAGCCGGCCAATTTGCCGAAAAGATACAAGGTGATCCTGCTGACAATTTGATTTACAAAGCAGCGCAATTGCTGACAGAGCACGTCGCCTCTGCATCTGGTGCACGCATTGAATTGGATAAGTCGTTACCTGTTGCAGCTGGCATAGGTGGTGGCTCAGCAGACGCTGCCGCGACCCTGCGTGCGCTTGCAAAAATCTGGGGCACATGCCCCTCCTCTGCCGACCTTTCCCGACTGTCCTTGAGCCTTGGCGCAGACGTGCCTATGTGCCTTGAAGAAAAACCAGCGCGCATTCGCGGCATTGGGGAGGTCATCGAGCCGCTACCAGCGTTCCCCTCAGGCGCAATTGTACTCGTAAACCCACTCATTGAAGTCGCAACGCCTGCAGTTTTCAATGCATTACTAGAAAAGAACCATCCACCACTACCAGAACTTCCAGATGGTTTTAAAAGCATGAAAGATCTGGCAAGTTGGCTTAAAACCTGTCGCAATGATTTGCAAAAACCTGCAATCGCACAGGCCTCACTGATCTCAACGGTTCTCGATATTCTTGCCAGTCAGCCTGAAACATTGCTTGCTCGCATGTCTGGGTCCGGTGCCACTTGTTTTGCACTATGCGAAAGCCTCTCTGAAGCACAGGCAATCGCGGCCCGACTACAAGAGCATCACGGAAACTGGTGGATCAAACCAGCACGCATTTAGGCCGCCGTAAAACTTACTTCCGGATATAAAGATCGCGTGTGACCCAGCTATGCAACCCGGCCTCATAACCAATGATCTCAAAGGAATGCGGGTTCAGCATCGTGCCTTGCAAAGTAAATGCGTCTTTGGCCTTGGAAACGATGGTAAAGTGCTGACCATCCCAATCGAAAACACCCAGAATATCAACAGTACGCTTGGTGCCCAGTTTCTCACCATCATGACCAGGTGACGCATCAGGCGCGTCGTAGCTAACTGTTCCTCTGAACACCGCTCCATGTTGCTCTATGATCTTGATGCGCAGCTCAACTGAATCTTCGCTCCAACCAGTATCATTCCAACGTAGGTTCTCAATTTTAATCGCATGCCATTCACCAATCAGACTGACAACCTGACCAGGGTGCTCGGTAGGCTTTGTGCTTTCAGCTCTGACGACAACAGATAAAAAGAGCAAAGGGAGTGTAAGCAAGAGGACCTTAGACAAGGTCTTAACCACTGTGTTCATAGCCATTCCAACCAGACCTTATAAGCTTGGGTTTTCTGATCCCTCGTGTTGCAAACTGCTCTGAAAGCAAGGAACCAAAACGTAACACCCAAGGCCGCTGTTCCTTTTTTTACCTTCGTGCATCACCCAACACGAACTCCAGGGCCACCTTACGAGAAATTGCTTTTAAGTCATGACTGGAACTCCTCTCCTAGTAAATTGGAAGAGACTGTTTTCTCCAGTAAGCGGTTCAATGTGTTCTAAAAAACAAACAGTGCGATCGGATCGCTAGGGTCGCACAGCACCCAGGGAAATTGGCATCAGCCGCCATTGCCCCCCCTAGTACGCAGGCCCAGTTCTTAGCAGCACGTCGCCTAAATGAGGTTTTGTGAGAAAGAGCATGGGCATCTAAAGCTGGGTTGGCCAAGACACAAAAAAACGCCGCTGCAATGAAGCGCGGCGCTTTTGTTTTTTTAACAATTTAAAGTCACATCAGCTCACGCGAGCGATACAAAAATCAACTGCTTCCCGCAGCGCCTGTTTCGCTGGCCCATCTGGCAAGCCCGAAAGTGTTTCAATGGCCGATGCACCATAATCACGCGCACGTTGAACTGTATCAGCCAACGCACCGTTTTCTTTTAGCAGTTTGATAGCGTGGTCCAGATCACCTTCGTTGATGTCACCATCTTCAAGGCAGCGCTTCCAAAATGCTTTGTCTTCATCACTGCCGCGCTCCATCGCGTAGATGATAGGCAATGTGATCTTCCCCTCATGGAAGTCATCACCAACATCCTTGCCAAGATCAGCTGCGGCACCACCATAATCCAGCGCATCATCAACCAGCTGGAAGGCATAGCCCAGTTCAAGACCAAACTTGCGGGCAGCGGCACGCACCTCATCGCCTTTATCAGCGATCTCAGGGCTCACTTCACATGCAGCAGCAAACAAAGCAGCTGTTTTTGCTTCGATCACCCGCAGGTACATATCATAGGTCGTAGATGTATCCTGCGCAGCACCAAGCTGAAGAACTTCTCCCTCAGCAATGATTGCAGACGCTTCAGAAAGGATGCGCAAAGCTTCTAAAGAGTGCACATCAACCATCATCTTGAAAGCCTGGCCGAGCAGATAGTCGCCAACAAGCACACTCGCCTGGTTGCCCCAAAGCTTACGAGCTGCCAGCTTACCACGGCGCATATCGCTCTCATCAACCACATCATCATGCAGCAATGTTGCGGTATGCATAAATTCAACAGACGCGGCGAGAATAACGTGTCCCTCGCCCTGATAGCCAAACATCTGGGCAAACGCCAGTGTCAGCATCGGGCGCAAGCGCTTCCCACCTGAATCAATCAGATGGCGCGCAATTTCCGGGATCAGCTCGACATTTGAACCAGCTTTGGAGAGGATCAGCGCGTTCACCTTCTCCATGTCACCAGATACGAGCTCGACCAGCCCCTGAATTCCAGCCGGTTTGGCTGTCTGTGATTGAAGACCAACTACGCCCACGGGATACCTCTATCTTGATTCCACGGGGACAATAGGTTGGTAGTCGAATACGAGCAAGCGTTACTGGGAAATTGATGCCCAGAAAGTCGTGTCCAATGCATATTTTACCAATCACAACACGTTTTTTTGCACAAAACCAACCATAACCTGCATAGTTTGGAGTGAAACAGGCCACTCTCATCAAGAAGGTAGCATCGTGGAAGAACTCATCAGAACAACCGACCCAGTCGTCATTTCACATATCGAGGCGCTTCTGGGCGACACCGACATCCTCTATTTCGTCGCAGACACCAACATGAGCATTTTGGATGGATCACTGGGTTTCCTGCCACGCCGTATTATGGTGGCATCGGACAGACTGAATGACGCGTGCGAGCTGATGAAAGAAGCTGGGCTGGAACACTACCTAAAAGAAACGTGAAAACTACCTCAAGACCAACAATAGGGATTGCATGAAGCCCGCCACACTGTATCACAGCACCATCGCCAATACGTTGACCCGGCAAAGCTATGACAGACCCTAAAACACCATCGAACCAGCTCAAAACCACCCAAGACAAGTTCCTTGGTGGCAAAGTCATAGTGGAACAACCTGCCAAAGGCCGCCATCGCGCCGGGCTGGATGCAGTGTATCTGGCGGCGAGCTTGCCAGAAGACACCACTGGCACGGTCTTCGACCTGGGCACCGGCGTTGGCACAGCTGCCTTTTGCGCAGCCCAGCGTCTGCAGCAGATCAAGGCCGTCGGGGTAGAAGTTGACCCAGTCACAGCAGAACTTGCCCGCAAAGCGTTGAGCCTGCCAGGCAATGTTGCCTTTGCTGATCGCGTGAAGATCATGGAAACAGACCTCACGGCAAAGGGCGCTCAGCGGCACGAAAGTGGCTTGGCATCGTCAATAGCTGACCATGTCATTATGAACCCGCCCTATTACGACAGCGCTCGCTTTCGCGTCACCCCCCACTCAGACCGCGCGCCCGCCCATGCTTTGGATGAGCGCGGCATTGAGCCATGGATCAGAACTGCAAAAGACTTGCTCAAGGATGGCGGAACGCTCTCTATCATCTTCAGAGCAGACGGCTTGCAAGACCTTCTGGACCCCATGCAGCGCCGTTTTGGGGCCATAGACATCGTGCCGATCCGTCCCACTGCTGAGGCACCTGCAACCCGTATTCTAGTGCGCGCGGTGGCTGCAAGCAAAGCACCCTTGCAAATTCTGCCGGGCTTCACCTTGCACGAGCAATCAGGCGGCGCCTTCACCCCACAAGCGACCGCAGTCATGCGGGAGGGCAAAGGCCTTGGCCTGACAAATCGCTAGACCAATCTGCCAAGTGGTTCATCACAATCCGCTTTCAATATACGCTTTTCTCCTTATTATGATCACAGGGCGCAAATCAAAGCGCTTAAAATCCAAGGATAAGGCGGGAGCGGAATATTTATGGGCAGCAAGGTTAGTCTACCAAACTCCATCGAAGAAACCCTCGCGCTCCTAAGTTCTGGCGGGTATCTGGCAGACCGTGCATTGGCAACTGTCCTTCATCTATCTTTGCGTATGAAACGTCCCTTGTTTTTAGAGGGCGAAGCCGGTGTTGGTAAAACTGAAATTGCCAAAGTTCTCGCTGCAACGTTAAACCGTCCATTGGTACGGCTGCAATGTTACGAAGGATTGGATATTTCCTCTGCCGTTTATGAGTGGAACTATGCCGCTCAAATGGTCGAAATTCGCTTGTCAGAAGCAGCAGGCAAGGTCGAGCGTGAAAACCTCACCACTTCACTTTACAGCCCACGCTTTCTCATCAAACGCCCCGTGCTCCAAGCGCTTGAAACCACAGAACGTGGTGCTCCAATTTTCCTGATCGATGAACTGGACCGTACGGATGAAGCGTTTGAGGCCTTTCTGCTGGAAGTCCTCTCAGACAGTCAGGTCACAATTCCCGAGCTTGGCACCATAAAATCTGACGAGCCGCCGATCACCATCATCACCACCAATCGCACGCGCGAAATTCACGACGCCTTAAAGCGCCGCTGTCTCTACCATTGGGTTGACTATCCCAATGCAGAACGTGAATTAAAAATCGTAGAGACCAAGCTGCCAGGGGCCGCCAAAGCTTTGTCCGAACAGGTCGTCGCCTTCGTGCAAAAACTGCGCGAGGATGATGCGCTGTTCAAAAAGCCCGGTGTCGCTGAAACACTGGATTGGGCAACAGCCCTCACGGAACTGCAAGAGGTCGCACTTGACCCTGAAATGGTCTCCGACACTTTAGGTGTCCTGCTTAAATACCAGGAGGATATTGACCGCATCAAAGGATCCAAAACAAAATCTATCCTCGATGAGATCCGTATGGAAGCAAACAGCCAGGCCACTATTGCGGGCAGCATGCACATGCCAACAGCCTAGCGAGCGAAACCATGCTTGACCCGACAGACACACCCAAAACGCCGCGCCCTCCTCATGGCAGAATGACCGAAAACATCGTTCATTTTGCCAGAACACTGCGCAAAGCTGGCTTGCCAGCAGGCCCGTCTGCAGTGGTTGATGCCGTCAATGCAGTCACAATCAACGGTATTGAGAACAAGCAGGACCTGTATTGGACACTCCACTCCGTCTTTGTCCATAAGCGTGATCAGCAGCCCGTCTTTGATGAGGCTTTCCGCCTCTACTGGCAAAGCAAGAACCTCATCGAAAAAATGCTGGCATTGCTTTCTCCAGTCGCACCTGCTGGCCAGCGTGAACCAGAAAAGCCTCGGGCAGCTCAATCGCGGGTTGCCAACGCTTTTGAAGCCAACAAACAACGAGAGGCCAGGGAGACCAAACCACTGATTGAAGTGGATGCCCGCTTCACCATCTCTGAAAAAGAAGTCCTGCAAAAGAAGGATTTTGCGCAAATGAGCGCACAAGAGATGAATGAAGCTCGCAGGGCCCTCGCCAACCTCACCATGCCAGCAGATCAAGTCTCCTCGCGTCGTTTCAAGCCAGCTCACACCCACACGGTGAAGAAGCAGGTGGATGCCAGAAGAACCATGCGAGCCACGCTCAAAGCAGGTGGCTCTATCATCGACCTGAAGCACAAAGCCCCGGCGAAAGTACACCCGCCTGTGGTTGCACTCTGCGACATTTCTGGAAGCATGGGCCAGTACTCGCGCATCATGCTGCACTTTTTGCATGCCCTGTCAGAAAAGCGCAAAACCCATACCTTCCTGTTTGGCACCCGGCTCACCAATATAACACGTGCTCTGCGTATGAAGGACCCGGACGAAGCGCTCGCAGCCTGTACAGACGAAGTCGAGGATTGGTCTGGCGGAACCCGCATTGCAAGCTCGCTGCAAACGTTCAACCGGGACTGGTTGAGGCGCGTATGCCACGGCGGTCCACTCGTCCTGCTTATCACTGATGGCTTGGAGCGCGAAGCTCACGATGAGCTATCAATTGAGATGGATCGCCTCCACCGCTCTTGCCGGCGGTTAATCTGGCTCAATCCCTTGCTGCGCTATGACAAGTTTGAGGCCAAGGCGCAGGGAATTCAGGCAATCTTGCCGCATACGGATGAGTTTCGGGCCATCCACTCGTTGGATGCGGTCAAAGATCTGTGTATTGCGCTCAATGACAGGCACATCCATAGTACATATGATGCGTCCAAAAGATTCCTCAAAACACCATCAGCGCGGTGAACGGCGATCAAACTGCCAGCGCATCTACCCGTGAAACCTTATGCTTGCAGTATGAGTTGGCAGAGCAAGCGCAGTTTTTTGTTAGAGCCCATGACACTTAAAGCCCTCCTGCACGCTGTAAGAGCCGTATCAAACATCTACGCCAAACGGTTCAACATCACCCGCGATGAGCTTTGGTACCTTGCCAAACTTCAAGAAGAGCTTGGAGAGCTGACAGCCGCCCATTTGAAGGCAAGCCGCCGTGGCCGCTCAGGCACATCAACCGCGCAAGAACTGCACACGCAAAAAGAAGATGAAGCCGCAGACCTTCTGGCTCATCTTCTGCTTTACGCTGACCAGAATGATCTGGACCTTGAAGAAGCAATTCGCCGCAAATGGATGCAATACCTCCCCGCTTAAAACATCGCGGCAGAATTCAGCATGTGAGGCGCTTTAAAATAACTGGCTAAGCAGTTCTTTCAAGCGCACCTAACTCAACGAGCGATCAAAATCGGCTTACCATTGCTAGCCAAAAGGCCTTCCCACCGGTTTTTCTCAGTCCTGCGCATTCTGCCTTTCAGGCGCGAAAGGTCGTCAAATAGAACCAGCTCCTGCCCCTTCAGTCCCCAGTTGGAAACAAAGAACAAATCACCATCCATGCAATTATTGGCCCGCGCCTGATAACCATTGCTCTTGGGCGCCTCGCCCAGATCAAGCTGACAAACACGATCATCAGAGTTTAAATAAACAGTCCAACTGCCAACCATGTTCTTGGAGTGAGCCAGACGCACCGGCTTGGCCTCATCTTTCCCAAAAACATCAAGAGCAACACCTTCAGGAACAAAAGCGGTGGTGGTCTCCCTCTCCCCAACCGCGTTCACCGAGACCTTTTGTATTTCGCCAAGCCCCGTATCTTCTTCTCCATTATACGCTACGGATTGAATACTCTGCTCTTGGCCGCTCTCGCTCTGATCAACACCGGCACGAACTATTGGTTGTTGCACCGCGCCCGCAACTTCCTGCGTGCCGCTGCCACCACTTTCACAACCAACAAGCCCCAACAGGCTTGCCGCAAAAATCAATCGGTTCATGTCATCCCCCCAAAGACACAATCTCCAAAACTTTGCTAAGCGCGAAAAATGTCAGGGCCGTTGATAAACCAGACGAAGTACAGGGCCCCCACCCTCATTGACTTCAGCCCAGCCTCCAGCCTCATCCTCATAAAAGAAAACAGAGTCCGCGTGATCAGCTCACAACATGCATAGACAAACTCGCACTCCTCCCAGCACCAGCTGCCTGCCCAGCCACGTTCCAAACCCATCATCAGATGAGTTTGAATCAAACTGTCAGTTTAGCCTAGTAAATTAATAGGGGGTTTGCACAGCAAAAACTCTCACTGGCGACCATGTAGATCAGCACAACAGCAAAAATGAGGTGAGACAAGCTACTGACTTAATAAGGTTTTTTTAGATATTAAGGAACTAATAGAAAACCAAACGGCGCGGTATTCACCCTTCTTGGATAGGGCGGCAAAAAGAGCCCGCTTTTTGCACATCAGCAACTGGCACCAGATTGAGTGTGTACTCAGTTGGCTTTGTATCATCATGTTCAAGTGCAACGAACTGGTACACACCATCCAGCCAGCACCCATCCTGCTTAAACTCAGGAAGCTCGTATATTTCAATGGCGCGCATGTCTTTAAGTGGACCATTGTCGTCAAAAAGCCAACTCACCACGATCGGAACTGGTTCCCCTGACTGGTATGTAGCCTCTTTGAGCTGATCACTTTTCGCCCGGCACGAAAGCTCATCCAACTCTGCCAGTTGAACACGCAGATGCCCCATAAACCCGTGATACGCAGGCGGCGGGTAGCTAACTGAATACGCAAACGGTTTGTCAGTTCCCTCACCAGCTTCTGACAGTGTGGCAGCCACCTCCCATCGCGGCACCGGTGTCTTACCGTCCCCTGCAATACAGGTCGGCAAATCAATCTGCTCAGCACTGTGAGCCCCCGTAAGACCGGCGGCCAAAAAAACGAGTAAATATGAGTGCACTCTCATCAAGCTCTATTTCTCCCGTGGCGCCGTGAACTCTGAAAGTTGAAGCGCCCAAAATGCAGTTACACGATTAAAGCATTCCAATTCCAAAATAGGAGCCATCCTTTGTTCTCCTTTCATTGTAAACGGAATGTTGCAAGCGTTGTTGCGAAAGGCCTTCCAATTAACGTTAGCTTCCTGCATTTCAGTCATGGTTGGCTTATCCTGCCTGAGCCGCAAGTCCTTCTCAGCAGCTGCTATCATCTTTTCCCAAAGCGCAGTTTCACGCGCATAACACTTGCTAATCCCCGTGCTGGTTCGGTCCTTGACTGTCATGGTACAACTTTCAAAAGCCCTGCCAATGCACTGCACCTTCCTGTTAAACACAAGCCCTTCTTTTTGGAGGCAACTTTGAAGCGCCCTAATTTCGTCAGGCCGCGGTGTATCTGGCCCCTGCGCAAACGCCGCAACCGAGAAACACAAAGAGAGAAGAAGCACTAAACACCTGATCATGAGCAGCTACCTTAAAATCCAAGGCGCACAGCATACGCAGATATTCTTAACCTGATGCGCTCCCGACTCCTCCATTCCTAACCAAGCCGTCACACCCTTAACAAGGCCCTCCTCACCTTGTTAAAACTCGACAAAAAAAAGGGTCCCGGAGCAATGCCCCGAAACCCTCATGAACCTGTAAAGGTCATTCTAATGAATTAACGGTACGCGTAAGAACCGTCTTTCCACTCATACCAAACGTAACCTGGAAGGGTAACGTCACCTTTTTCATCGAACGACAGTTCACCAAGAACTGTATCGAACTTTTCAGAGTTCAGCTTCTCAACAACTGTATCGTAGTCAGTTGAACCGGCAGCAGCTGCAGCTTTCGCCCATGTCTGGATCGCAGCGTAGGTGTACAGTGCGTAACCTTCTGTGGTTTTACCAGCAGCTTCAAGAGCAGCAACAACAGCAGCAGCTTCTTCGTTGCTACGTGGATCCGGTGGGAATGTCATCAAAGTGCCAGCACCTGCTGGACCTGTGATTGACCAGTACTCATCAGTCACAAGCGCATCACCAGAAACCAAGATGGTATCCATACCCTGATCAACCATCTGACGCTTCATCAGACCAGCTTCAGTGTGGTAACCACCCACGTAAAGAACGTCGACTTTTTCAGACTTCAGCTTGGAAACCAGCGCTGTGTAGTCTTTCTCACCAGCAGTGTAAGCCTCATAAAGAGCCTCTTCTTTGCCAGCAGCGTTCATCACAGCTTTGGTCGCGTCCGCAAGACCCTTACCGTAAGCTGTTTTATCGTGGATCACAGCGATGTTTTTGTCGCCAAACTCAGTTGCAAGTGTTGTACCTGCAACGCGGCCCTGCTGATCATCACGGCCACATACACGGAAGGTACCTGGACCTGCGCGCTCATCAGTGTATTTCGGGTTGGTCGACGCAGGAGTGATCTGGATGATACCCTCTTCAGCGTAAACCTGAGATGCTGGGATAGAAGAGCCCGAGCAGAAGTGACCAGCCATAAAGGCTACGTTTTTACCAACCATCTGGTTGGCAACAGCAACAGCCTGCTTTGGATCACAAGCATCATCACCAACCTCAAGAACAAGCATCTCGCCGTTCACACCACCAGCAGCGTTGATATCAGCAACAGCCTGCTCAGCACCTGCTTTCATCTGTGCACCAAACGATGCGTACTGACCTGTCATCGGGCCCGCAGTTCCAACAATAATGTCAGCCATAGCAGCGCCAGAAATTGCCATTGCAGCAACACCGGCAACGCTTGCCAAAAGATACTTTTTCATAAAAAACTCCCCTAAGTCAGGTGCATTTCTCAATAAAACACCAGCGGATTACGCGGTGTAATCCGCTGAAGCAGGCAAACCCCTCGCCTACTCAATGCCTCCAGTAACAAGGACCTCTCCGAACTCGTCATCTGAATGCTTCACCAGACACTAGTGTGACTAGAACTGATCAAATTCGCAAGAATTATCTAAGTATTTTTGATAATTAGTAATTATCTTGCTTTCCCGGTTTCAGTTTCCAGCTAAAGACGCTCACTTTATCGTAGAGCCAGCTGTACTGCGTCACCATCTGTTTGGTCCGTGTGCTGCGGTAGCTTGCCAGCCCAATTGCCAAGAGAACGGCATAATCCACCACCAGATACTGGATGGACAGCAAAGGCTCCTCAAACAACGCAAACGACAGAAACCGCACGGCCAGCGCCAGCAGAAACGTGAACCAGAGCAGAATCGGCAAAGGCCGCCAGGTCATCGCAACAGAGCGACCTGTTGCAGCAGATGCGATTCCGCCAAGAATCACGACCAACACAATAAAGACAGACAAAGAGCTGTCGTAAAGAATACCCATCTCATCGCCTCCTTAGTGCGCGCCGCCTTCAAGATAAGCAGCTTTCACCTCTTCACGAGAAAGCAGCTCCTTACCTGTGCCGGTCATGGTGATTGTACCGTTGACCATCACGTACCCACGATGAGCCAGTTTCAACGCATGATAGGCATTCTGCTCAACAAGGAACACAGTCAGACCATCGCTGCGGTTCAGCTCACGAATTGCATCAAAGATCTGCGCCACGATAATGGGAGCAAGACCAAGGGATGGTTCATCAAGCAGCAACAAACGCGGACGGCTCATCAAAGCACGAGCGATTGCCAGCATCTGCTGCTCACCACCCGACAAAGTCCCACCTCGCTGTTGCTGTCGCTCTTTCAGGCGTGGAAACAGCTCAAAGGCACGGCGAAGATCTTCTTCAAAGTGCTCGTTTCCAGCCACCATACCGCCCATCATCAAGTTCTCAAGAACCGTCATGCGTGGGAAGATGCGCCGTCCTTCGGGCGATTGTGCAATTCCTGTTCGCATAATCTCGTAGGTTGGCTTGTAGGTGATGTCCTCACCGCAATAGGACACAGATCCATTACGAGCCTGAGGCGTGCCACAAACAGTCATCATAAGAGTAGACTTGCCAGCACCGTTGGCGCCAATCAGCGTCACGATCTCACCTTCATAAACATCAAGATCAACACCATGCAGTGCCTGAATCTTTCCGTAAAAGGTTTTTATGCCGCGAACACTCAGGAGTGGCTGTCCGGTAGTCATATACCCACCTCCTCTTCTACCTGCCCAACTTCATCATCCTCAACGCCCAGATACGCTGCAATCACATGCGGATCGTTCTTGACGAAGTCAGGAGTGCCATCAGAAATCTTCACGCCGTAATCCAGCACCACAACGTGGTCAGAGATTTCCATAACAACAGACATGTCGTGCTCAATCAGAACAACTGACGTGTCATGCTCTTTGCGAATGTACTGAAGCAGTGTGTTCAGCTCCAAACTCTCTTTCGGGTTCAAGCCAGCAGCTGGCTCATCCAGGCAAAGAAGTTCAGGACCGGTACACATAGCACGGGCAATTTCCAAACGGCGTTGGTCACCATAAGAAAGGTCCGCAGCTGGTTTATCGGCACGGTCAATCAGATCGATCCGTTCCAACCAGTACTTGGCCGTCTCAATAGCTTCGACGTTGGACTTTTTATAACCGCCCAGCCCAAGCAAACCACCAATTGTCCAATTGGAAGCAACCATGAGCGGGTTATGCTGTGCCACCATCAGGTTTTCCAAAATAGTCATTCCGCCAAACAGACGAATATTCTGGAAAGTCCGTGCCACCTTTGCATCAGCGGTAATCTTGAAATCCGCCATGCGCTCCAGCAGGTGCTTTTCACCACCGGAGCGAGCCATGATAAGGCGGCCTTCAGTCGGCTTATAAAAGCCGGTAATGCAGTTAAACACGGTGGTTTTACCTGCACCATTGGGCCCGATCAGCGCAGTGATATCACCGCGCCCGATATTAAAGCTCAGGTCGTTGATCGCCGTCAGTCCGCCAAAGCGCATTGTCAGGTGTTCAACCTTCAAAACGGGGTTGTTGTCCCAGCTACTCATCCGTGACCCTCCTGAACAAGATCGGCAGAGATGCCCTTGGCGTTTTTAGAAAGTGCCACACTTGGCGTTCTGCTCGAAATAAGTCCACGCGGTTTCCAAACCATGATCACGACCATGATCATACCAAAGACAAGCATGCGGTACTCTTCAAACTCACGGAAGAATTCAAAACCGCCAATCATCACAATAGCTGCAATCACCACGCCGATCTGTGAGCCAAGACCACCCAAAACCACAATCGCAAGAATGATCGCAGATTCAAGGAAGGTGAAACTCTCAGGAGAAATGAAACCCTGACGCGTTGCAAAGAAAGACCCTGCAAAACCAGCGAACATCGCACCAAGAGCAAAGGCTGTCAGTTTGGTTGTCGTTGTATTGATACCAAGAGCACGGCAGGCAATTTCATCTTCACGCAAAGCTTCCCATGCACGACCAATCGGCATCCGGCGCAAGCGCATGGTCACAAAGTTGGTGAACAAGGCCATCGCGAAGATGAGGTAGTACAGGAAGATAATGCGGTGAATACTGCTGTAATCCAAGCCAAAGAAGCTCGCAAAACCGCCTTCACCACGGGTGAATTCCAACCCGAAGAAGCTTGGACGCGGAATGCCGGAAAGACCATCAGGCCCACCTGTAAACTGATACCAGTTCAGCAACACAACACGAATGATCTCACCAAACGCTAGTGTCACAATGGCAAGATAGTCTCCTCGCAACCTGAGCACCGGGAAGCCGAGAATGATACCCCAAAAGGCTGCCAAAATGCCGGCAAGCGGCAAACAGATCCAGAAGGAAAAGCCGAAATAGTGGGCGAGCAAAGCATAAGAGTAAGCTCCAACCGCATAAAACGCCACATATCCCAGATCCAGCAGGCCAGCCAAGCCAACCACAATGTTAAGGCCCCAGCCCAACATCACATAGGTCAGCACCAAGATAGCAAGGTCAATATATTGACGAGACCCACGTGCACCCAGCCAAAACATCAACGCAAAGGGAAGAACAACAGCTAAACCAAGCAGAGCGTATTTAAGTACGCTGGAAGTTCCAGTGCTCAACCCACCCTTTGGCAAGAACCCTGAAAGGTTTAATGAAGGTGGGTCTTCCCGTTTCCAGAAGAACACGTTCATGGCAAAACGGCCAGCAAACACAATCACTACAGCGGCTGCAACCGCCAACCAGCGGTGTTCCAGAAACAGCTCCGCACCGCGGCCAGACGCCACGTCAACGCGTAGTCCAATCATCACACAGGCAAGCGCAAACGTAATAATTGCACCGCCCAAACTGTCTTTTACACTTGCAACAAGCAAGCTGTCTTTTTGTCTTGCCTGCATCAGACCTTCTCCACCTCAGGTTGGCCGAGAAGTCCTTCCGGCATAAAGATCAAAACAATCGCCAGGATCGAGAACGCTGCAACGTCTTTGTATTCAACGGAGAAGTACCCAGACCAAAACGTTTCAATCAGGCCAATCAGCAAGCCGCCTAGCATCGCGCCCGGCAAAGACCCGATTCCGCCCAAAACAGCAGCGGTAAATGCCTTCACACCAGCAAGAAAGCCAATGTAAAAATCAATCACGCCGTAATAGAGCAAGAACATAAGACCCGCGACAGACGCCAGTGAGGCACCCATCACAAAGGTGAGTGAAATTGTGCGATCAACATTCACACCCAACAGTGACGCCATCTTACGGTCCTGCTCACAAGCACGCTGAGAACGGCCCAGATTGGTGTTGTTGATGATATAGGTAAAGCCACCCATCAAAATGACCGTCGTTACGACAATCAGGATCTGGATGTAAGACAGGTTTACGATAAAGCCAGAACCATCTGCACCACCATCGGTCAGCTGAAAGCTGCCGGAAAAGAGAGGTTGCAATGGCTTATTCTTGGCACCTTGAGAAACCTGTACGAAGTTTTGAAGAGCAATTGATGCACCAATTGCAGTAATAAGCGGCGCCAACCGGAAAGATCCGCGCAACGGGCGGTACGCCACCCGCTCTACCGTCCACCCCCAAACGGCAGTTAAAGCCATGGCCACCACAAGGACGAGGGCCAGAGCCAAGATCAAGAGCAAAACAGGCGTAGCTGCTGTAATACCAAGTGCAACAATCAGCACAAGTGCAATGAAAGAACCAACCATGAAGATATCGCCATGGGCGAAATTAATCATGCCGATAATGCCATAAACCATCGTATAGCCGATGGCGATAAGCCCATAAATAGACCCCAGCGTTACACCATTGATAAGTTGTTGGAGAAAGTAATCCATGTTTTATTTTGTTCCCCGCATGAGACAAGCTTTTAGTTGCTGTCTGGTCTGAATGCCTCCGAATTCAGCCCCCTATATTTAATTGCAAACCGACCTATAAGTAAATTACCCATACTATCAAGACCATATTTTGGAATTTTTATAACATTTTCACATCGAAGGCGCATTTTTATTTCATATAGCCCATAGAGCCCGGCTTATTCCCACTTCCAAAAACCCCGAAAACTCTCCTCTGAGATCGTTGCCCGACACCCCAAACATGAATCTTTTTCATCCGTTAGCGCATGCCATCTATTGATATATCAGAGGCACTATAGACTGATTATCCCTTGCTGAAAACTCGAAGGTAATATCTAGTTTTTTTAGATGTTTGGGGCCGCGCATTATCACCGGAGCCTCCTGCCAGACTATTTTTCTCGGCACTAGCAGGCAAAGCAGACCAGCAAAAAAATCAGGAAAAACACGTAGCGCGTTAATTAGTTTTGCGCAGTGCAACTAGCTTTTCTGGATGAATGGCTATAACTAAGCTAAATCCAAAAACTGCCGTATTCTGCGTGCTGAAAAGTACTAATGAATAACGGGCAGTATCAAACACAGATCATATCTGTGGGAATATCTTTAAACGAACTGGATAGCGACAGCTTTAACAATGACGACTCCTGAAAATACAAAGACAAGTCTAGCTTCTCATGAGTTCAGAGAAGCAATGAGTCGTTTAGGCGCATCGGTTCACCTGCTGACCAGCACAGGAGCAGCAGGGCGCGTTGGAGCAACTGTTTCTTCGGTATGCTCTGTCTCAGACAATCCGCCAACCCTGCTCGTCTGCCTGAACAGAACCGCTAAAGTAAATCAGATCGTAAAGACGAATGGCGTCTTTTCCATCAACACTTTGATTCACGACCACACAGAGCTGTCAAATGTTTTTGCCGGACAAGGCGAGTTGCCAATGGACGAGCGTTTTGCCAAAGGCAACTGGATCTCGCTTGCAACTGGAAGCCCGATCCTCAACAGTGCTCGTGTTAGCTTTGATTGTCAGATAAAAGAAGTATCAGAAGTCGGCACTCACTCAGTTATTTTTGGTGAAGTGGTTGCTGCACGTCTTGGTGAAGTCGCACCCGCTTTGATTTACCTCGACCGAAATTATCATTCTGTCTAAGGCATATCCGGTATACACGACACTCGGTTTTCGTGAAGGATAGGCCAAGAAATAATTAGGGCATCTCAAAGGTCTGTTTGACCGGAGCTGCTCATGTTCTTTTGCACTATGACTTTAAGGAAACGCCATGGCAGCAGGTTCACGCAATTTAATCACTGACGTCCCGGGCCTGAAAGTCGGGAACGCGCATTGCGAGACAACCAAATCAGGTGTCACCGTTCTCATCCCCGATGAACAGGCCGTTGCCTCGGTTGCAATTCTTGGCGGCGCCCCCGGCACCAGAGATATTGCACTTCTGGAACCGGAACAGACCGTCAATGCAATTGATGCACTGGTCTTGTCCGGTGGCTCCGCCTTCGGTCTGGATGCAGGCAGCGGTGCGCAGGTTCGTCTGGCTGAACTTGGCAAAGGGTTCAAAGTTGGCAATGCGGTCATCCCAATAACTCCAACAGCTATTCTATTCGATCTCCTCAATGGGGGGGATAAGTCTTGGGGTAGAAAGCCTATCTATCGCGAAATGGGCATCCAAGCAGTCGACAACGCATCCGAAGATTTTGAGCTGGGCACAAATGGTGCCGGATTCGGTGCAACAACCGCCGACCTGAAAGGTGGATTAGGCTCTGCCTCTTTGGCTCTGCCACGCGGCGGAACCGTTGGAGCCCTCATTGCTGTCAACGCATTAGGCCGCACAACAATCGGTGACACCCCGCATTTCTGGGCGGCTCAAAGCGAGTATGACAAAGAGTTTGGCGGATTGGGCTGGCCCGCTCAGATGGAGACAATGGACCGCACAGTCCAGACCAAATTCAGCCTTGGCGCGATCGACGCATCCTCAAGCACAAACACAACCATCGGCATTGTTGCCACCGACCTGATCCTGACCAAGTCAGAAGCAAAACGTGTCGCAACCGCTGCACATGATGGCTACGCGCGCGCAATCTGGCCTGCCCACACTCCGATGGACGGTGATCTGCTCTTTGTGGTGTCGACTGGAAAACGAAAAATGCAGGATCCGGCGTTCGAACTGTTAGAGCTAGGCGCTTACGCAGCTCAAACCGTTTCCCGCTCAATCGCACGCGGCGTATATAGCGCAAAAACGTACCCCGGTGACACGGTACCAACGTACAAAACGCGCCATGAGCTTCACACCTCGTGAAGCCGCCACTCGACCAAATGCTGTAAAATAAGAACCACACACCAACGCAAAAAAAACAGAAAAAACGCAGGATCGCGCAAAACAACGCAAAATCTTGCAAACTTTGAATTTATCTGTAGTTTCATGTTCTTGATTGCCTGCAAGGCAAAAAAAGCGCCGCCTCTGGTGTTGGGGGCAGAGGCGACGCGGGGGAGCAAAGGACGGAGATAGCGGTAAATATACACCGCCCCTTGCTTTTCTCGTTGGCCTTCCCGGTTTCAAAGAACCGGGAAGGCCATTTTTTTAAACGGCTTCCAGTTTGTCCTTGTTGTTACTAGCAGCCTTTTCTTCCAGTTCTTCCAGCGACTTAAACGGCATAGCGCTATCCGGCTTCTCACCAGATTTGATGCGGTAGAAGATAATGAACAGCAATGGAACTGCGATCAATGTCAACACAGTCGCAAAAGCCAGACCGCCCATAATAGTCACGGACATACTTGCAAACATCGGATCAACGATCAGCGGAGCCATACCAAGGATCGTGGTAATAGCAGCCATCGACACCGGACGAAGACGAGAAACACTTGCGTTTACAACAGCTTCGAAACGGTCACCACCTTCTTCCAGCTGAAGATCGATCTCTTCCAGCAAGACGATCGCATTCTTGATAAGCATACCTGACAAGGACAGCACACCAAGGATCGCCATGAAGTCGAGCGGCATACCGGTCCCGATCAGACCAATCACAACACCGTTGATAGACATCGGCACGATCAGCCAAATGATGAGTGGTTCCCGCACCTTAGAGAACAACAGGATGGAGATAATAATCATGACGAGGAAGGTTACAGGTACCTTCTTACCCAGCGACGCATTCGCATCCTGAGAGTTTTCATATTCACCACCCCATTCCATGAAGTACCCATCGGGAAGCGAAACCCCTTCAATAGCTCCACGAATTCGAGCATGAGCAACCGACGCTAACTCATCTGGCGCACTAGACCCAAGCACACTAATCGTCTTCACACGATCACGACGACGGATCAAAGTATCTTCAGTCACGGTAGCGATACCAGAAGTGACCTGATCAATCGGCACATACTTGCGCTGCTGCGAACTCCAAACCAGTGTATTTATAAGGGCTTCGGACGCACTCTCACCTTCAGAACGCTTGCGTTTCACGTAGATCGGAATGTCTTCATCCAGATCCCGATAACTGCCAGCACGGATACCATCAGAGGTAAACTGAACCGCAGTAGAAAGATCCTGACGAGTGATACCAGCGATACGAGCACGCTGCTCATCGAACTTCGGCTGCATCACCAGCTCACGCTCACGCCAATCCGTACGAACATCACTCAAGCGGTACTGAGGGTCTTTGAAGATCTGGCTCATCTCCTCGGAGATTTCCCGCAGAACATCAGCATTAGGACCCGAGATACGCGCCTGAACATCAGCACCAGATGGAGGACCAAACACCAAACGTTCAGTATACACCTGTCCCTGTGGCAACTCGGACACACCAAAGGCACGGATCTTCAGTGCAAGATCATCAATGACATCGGTGTTTTCAGTACGAACAATCACCTGGCCATAGTTGGAGCTACCGTCTTGAGCTGCATAAGTCAGCATAAAGCGGGTAGCACCCTGCCCGATGAACGTATTGGTCGCAACGACACCTGGCAAAGACAGGATCTCGTTCTCAAGCTTCTCCATGTCACGCGCAGTTGCGTGAATATCGGTACCATGTGGTAGCCAGTAGTTCACGTAGAACAACGGTGTCGAAGAGTTCGGGAAAAACGAGTTTCCGACAAACTGGAAAGACCAGAAGCAAACAACCGTTACACCGATCAAAATCGCCAGAGACAACCAGCGCAGTTTCAGTGTCAGCACCAAAATCTTGCGGAACAACGTGTAAAGCATGCCACGGTAAGGATCATGCGCTTCTCCTGAGATGGTCGCCATCTTGAAGAAGTACTTACCAAACAACGGTGTAACGAGGATAGCGAACAGCCAGGACATCAGCAGGGAAATACCAACAACAGCAAACAGCGAGAACATGAACTCACCTGTACTGTCACTGGAAAGGCCAATACCAGAGAACGCCATAATACCGATAACGGTTGCGCCCAGAAGCGGCCATTTGGTTTGCTCAACAACAGTCGATGCAGCTTTGATTGGCCGCATACCACGTTGCATATTGATCATCATGCCTTCGGCAACAACGATCGCGTTGTCCACCAACATACCCATAGCGATAACCAGAGCACCAAGCGAAATACGTTCAAGCTCGATACCACCCAGCTTCATCAATAGGATCGTTGAAAGAACGGTCAACAACAGAACCGAACCAACCACAACAGCTGCGCGCCAACCCATAAAGATGCCAAGCACGATAATCACGATGGACACAGAGATCACAAGGTTCCACACGAATGAACCAACCGCCTGATCAACCACTTTGTGCTGTTCATAGACGGGCATGATTTCCATACCGATCGGCAGTTTAGCGCTCAGTGTGCTCAGATGAGCCTCAACATCCTGACCAACGGCCACCACGTTCGTATCTTCAATCGCAGCAACGCCCAGTGTAACCGCACGCTGGCCGTTATGGCGCACCAGAACCTTAGGGTTCTCAGGCTCCTGAACAGAGAGCGTCGCGACGTCAGACAATCGAACCATCGCCGTGGAACCCGGATTACCAATCATGAGATCCTGAATACTGCGGTAACTGTCAAAGGCTGAAACAGTCGATATGCGAATGCGCAGGTCACCTGAAACCGTTGTACCGTTTGCCTGAATAGCGTTTTCAGCATTCAGAACACTTTGTACGTCCGCAATGGTGATACCAAGCTGTGCCAATCGGTCCTGATCCATCGCGATGATAATCTCATCCTCAGGCAACCCAAGAATAGAAACCTTCGCAACATTGTCGACAGTCAACAGTTCACGGCGCAGTTCTTTAACGGTCTTACGAATATCCCGATTGGAGTATCCATCAGCAGACAGGGCATAGTACATGCCAAACACATCACCGAAGCTGTCATAAACAATCGGAGTGCGGACACCATTTGGCAGGTTTGGCACTTCGTCGTTCACTTTACGACGCAGCTCATCCCACACCTGAGGCAGCTCAGTGCCATCATAGATGTCTTTCATTTCCACCTGAATACGGGAAAGACCCGGTTCTGATGTACTACGAACTTGTTTTAGCTGAGGCATCTGCTGAATGGCACTTTCGAGCCGTTCAGTGACTTCTTCCTCAACCTCTGCAGCGCTTGCACCCGGATAGGAGGTGATCACCTGCGCTTCTTTAATTGTAAATGCTGGATCTTCGAGCCGTCCGATACCGCCCAGAGCCCAAATGCCCCCGAGAAGAGCAATCAGAACAACCATCCAGACATTGACCGGCTTCTCAATAGAGTAGCGTGCAATATCCATTTCAAAAACTCCTAGACGCCACTCTTACAACTTTGGAACGATCTGCTGGTTTTCACTCAGGTGGCTTACACCCGCAGTAACAACCATTTCACCGTCCTTCAGGCCGGAAAGCACCGGAATAAAGCTTCCAAGTACTGTTCCCAACTGAACCTTGCGGCGGCCTACACGTTTTTCAGAATCATCGACAACCCAAACGTAGGGACTTTTATCCGGGGCGGAGCCAATAGCTGAAGTTGGTACGAAAAACGCCACGTTTTGAGCGCTACCAAGGCTGTTGAGTTTGACTTTAACGCTTGCTGTCATACCTGGAATGAGGTTGAAGCCTGCATCGTTGTCCATAGCCAAAGTGACTCGGTAGGTCTGAGCGACCTTGTCTGCTTCGGTACTATGCTCACGATATTCCAGAGGGAACACCTTACCCGGATGAGACGGAAACTCAGCTGTCATATTCAGGACAGAAGACTCAGTCGCCTGGGAGAAGAGCGTTTCAGGAACATTAATATTAATACGAACTTCGCTCACATCCTGCAGACGTGCTATGCTCGTCCCTGCACTGATAATTGCAAAGTTATCGAGCGTACGTGAGGTTACAATTGCATCGTACGGCGCAACAATCTTCGTATAACCGAGGTTTTGCGTGGCTTTATCGAGAGTAACCTGAGCAAGGTCAAATGCAGTTTTTGCATTGTCATACTGACCTTCAGAAATAACCTGCTTATTTTTGAGGGTCTCAAAACGCTTCAGGTCTTTCTTCTTTTGCTCAAAGTTAACTTGCGCCTCGCGTACAGTGTTTTGGTAGTCGGTTGGATCAAGCGCTGCGATAAGATCACCTTTCGCAATGCGCTGACCTTCAACAATTGGAAGTTCCACCAGCTGCCCGGACACACGGAAAGCAAGATCAACGGTCTGAACCGCATCAACACGTCCCGTGAAGTTACGTGTGAAGAGATCGTCAACTTGGGAGACAACCATGACACGAGCTGGACGAGGAGCTGCCTCTGTAGGTGCCTCCGCCACATCCTGCTCCTGACAACTAGCAAGAAGCAGAGCGAGTGCCCCAACAAAAACAGGAACGCTTAAACGCCCTATTCGACTTTTTCCGCTTATTTTCTGCATTTTACCTTAGTTTCCAGCTTCAGCTTTCAATCCATCGTGCAGAGAATTCTGGGAGGTAATTTCCAACACGCGATCTATAAGTTCATCGATTTCACCAGTACTATGAACCTTGACTTGCATGGCCTGGCGATAATAAAGCCCGTCTACAATGAGCTCACACATATGACCCAAAATTGGATCATTTACTTCAGTGCTGATTGCCTGCCCAATTTCTGCACTCATTTCCTGAAATTCTGCGACTAATTCCGGTTCCCGAGCAGCAAGGGCAAACAATGTAATGGGAGCGGCCTTCTCTCTGTAGTCTCTGTAAATTTGAAAGCTAGCCCTCAAAGTAGGACAGGCGGCCCCCTGCTCTCGCAACGTGTCACTCAGTGCATAGGTTGTTGTTCGGAAGTCCGAAACAGCCCGCCGAATAACCCCCAACAGCAGTTCTTGTTTACTCCTGAAGTTGTATAGAACACCGCCTTTGGACATGCCAGCTTCTGCAGCCACTGCATCGATAGTGAGCTTGCGCTGTGAGTCAATACAAATAAGCCGCTCGACCGCATCCAGAATATGATCTGCTGTTGTATCCACGCTGGTATTCCTCTCCTTCTTCGGAGCCTGTACCAACCGTTCAGTTTCTGTACCGTCTGGTCGGTTTCTGTACCGTCTGGTCGGTTTTAGAGGAAGTCAAAAAAAAAGACAAGTTTCAATTTTGCGAAAATTGAAGCAGACGTCGGTAGAAGAGCGCATATCAAGTATTATTTGACACAACTGTGACCTGAAACACAAAATGCCGACCCTATTAAGAGGCCGGCACCTTGCAGTATTACGTCGAGAACTGTGTGTTATTCAGCTGCTTCTTTAAACTTGACCGTTGTCGGGTCTTCTTCCAGTCTTCCTAGAAGATTCTCCCGCCTTTCTTGTGCAAGTTTCATGCTCTCATCCTTGATTGGACCATAGCCCCGAATAGAATCAGGCAAACTAACGAGCTCTCGCAACAAACCGTAATTGGCTGTTCCAAGCTTCCCGCAGGTCATAGACAGATCATCGCGGTATTGCTTAATCAATGCACGCTCTTCTTTACGTTCCCTCGCATAACCAAACAAATCAAGCGCAGTTCCACGGAGGCTTTTTAATGAAACAAGCAAGGCAAAAGCCTTAAATATCCAAGGTCCAAACGCCCGTTTCTTCGGCCGCCCTGTCTTCGCGTCCACTTTGCCTGGCAAGAATGGAGGAGCCAGCATCAATTGCAATTCACTAGGATCTGCAAATTGCGCTTCAAGCTTTTTACGGAACTCAGGATCGCAATAAAGACGCGCAACCTCGTACTCGTCTTTGTAGGCCATCACCTTGTAAAGCATCTCTGCAGCGGTTCGGGTCACATCAAGAGAACCTGGTCCAAATTCCTCATCACGAGCCCGAACCTCAGAGATCATGTTGAGATACTGGTTGGCATATGACTTGTTCTGATACGCGGTAAGTTCTTTAGCGAAAAATGCGATTTGCTCGTCCAATGTCATGACCTTGATGGCGTCCTGACGAGGAAGAGCTGAGAAGATAGCATCAGGATTGGCATAGAGAACGCGACCTGCGTGGAAGGCACGGATATTCTTCTCAACAGCAGCACCATTCAGGGCAATCGCATTTTCGATCGCTTGCGCAGAAATAGGTAGCGTTCCCGCCTGATAAGCTAAGCCAACCAACATCATATTGGTATATATGGCGTCTCCAAGCAGTTTTTCTGCAATATTTGCAAGGTCATGGGCGCGAAGGTCATGTGTACCTTGCTCCAGAGTGCGGGCCATTTTTTGTTCGTCAAAGGACTGCTGTTGCTTCATCACGAATTCAGAAGTCGGGGTCACATTGGTGTTTACAAACCCATGTGTCCGGTTCTTGTGGTAAAGTGACAACTGCTCAGCTTTGCTTGCAACCAGCATATCGCTGGCAATCAGAACATCCAGTTGAGCTGGGGGAACGCGCGGTCCTTCAATCGTATCGTTTGCAGCTGCAAAGCGCACATGCGATGTCACAGGGCCGCCTTTTTGAGCGAGACCTGTCATATCCAGCGTAGACGCCTTAATGCCATCAATATGAGCCGCCATCGCGATAATAGCGGAGATCGTTGTAACCCCCATACCGCCAATACCTGCCACCAGTAAATTATGCGTGTTCGTCAAAGCAGGCCGCGTCACATCGGGAAGCTGCTTCACAAACTCATCGAGAGCAAAATCAGCTGGCTTGGCCTGACGCAATTTGGAACCCTTCACGTAAACAAAGGAAGGGCAGAAACCCTTTACACAAGAAAAGTCTTTGTTACACGAAGATTGGTTGATCCTGCGTTTTTCGCCAAACTTTGTTGCTTCAGGCTCAACAGACAGACAGTTAGATTGCACAGAGCAATCACCACAGCCCTCACAGACGCGGTCATTAATGAACAAGCGCAGATCTGGATCTGGATATAGCCCCTTCTTACGACGACGGCGTTTTTCAGCTGCACATGTTTGGTCAAACACAATAGCTGAGGTGCCTTTAAACTCTTTAAGCTCGTTTTGCACTTTCATCAGGTCATCCCGATGATGCACGGGCTCGGACAATGCCAAATCCTGGCGTCCCTCGTAATCCTCTGGGTGTTCACTCAAAAGAACAATCTTCTCAACACCTTCAGCATGAAGCTGATTGAGCAGTTGAGGTACAGTCAGCGAGCCATCAATCTCCTGCCCCCCCGTCATCGCAACAGCGTCGTTATAAAGGATCTTGAAGGTAATCGACACACGGGCTGCAACCGCTTGGCGGATAGACAAAATACCGGAGTGGAAATAAGTTCCATCCCCCATATTGGCAAACACGTGCTTGTCACGGGCAAAGTTCGCCTGCCCCACCCACAAAGTTCCTTCACCGCCCATGGCGATCTGACCATCGGTGCTACGACCGTTAATCTCGGTCATGGCATGGCAGCCGATCCCCGGCATCGAACGGGACCCTTCAGGCACGACCGTCGAAGTGTTGTGCGGACAACCAGAACAGAAGTATGGAGAACGTGCAGCAAGCTCGCCGTGTCCTTGCGCCCACATCTGCTGACGCATCATGGAGTCGGCAACGGAGCGCATCTCATCATTGATGTATTCCTGTGGCAGGAAACTCAGGATCACACGGATCATTTCATCAATGGAGAGCTCAAGCACATCAGAGAGCAAAGGCTCACCCTTGGCATCTTTTTTACCAAAAATCTGCGGCTGCTGGTCACTCGGCCAGTTATAGGCAATCTCTTTTATCTGCGGTTCAATGAAAGCACGTTTATGCTCAACAATCAGGAGTTTTTCGACACCACGCGCAAAACTTGAAAACGCTGTTGGCTCAAGCGGATAAGGCATCCCAACCTTATAGACCGCCAGCCCTATCTCCTTGGCGCGATGATCTGTAATTCCCATCAGGCGAAGAGCCTGACACAAGTCGCGGAAGGCTTTACCAGTTGCGACCATACCAATGCGAGGTTTCTGAGCACCATAGGCTACATGGTCCAGACGATTGGCCTTCGCATATGCTAAGACAGCAGGCATACGGATATCGCGCAAAAGCCGTTCTGTTTCCAAGCGATTGCCAAGCAATAGAACGCGGTTTAGCTCTGCATTTTTACGCGGATCAAAAGCAGCAGGGCGCGAGAATGTCAGACGCCCTGGATCTACAGAAACAACACCAGAGGCATCCATCGTATCTGCAAGGCAGATCAATGCGCTCCACAAACCGGAGTAGCGTGACAGCTCAAAACCGTGCAGTCCGAAATCCAGAACCTCCTGTATATCAGCTGGATTGAGTACAGGAATTTCAGCGTGCTGGAAGAAAAACTCGCTCTGCGCCGGCAAAATGGAAGATTTTGCCATATGGTCATCACCCGCAAGCGCTACGACGCCTCCGTTCGGGTCGGTTCCTGAAGCGCTGGCTTGGTGCAGTACATCGCCTGCTCTATCGACACCTGGCGCCTTCCCGTACCAGATTCCATAGACTCCATCAAAGCTGGAGCCTTTGCCATGTTGGCGTACCTTTTGCGATCCCCACACCGCAGTGGCACCCAGTTCCTCGTTCACTCCCGGTTGAAACTGAATATCCAGCGGATCGAGATATTGACGCGACCTTTGAAGTTCCGTGTCATAGCCTGCAATGGGAGAACCGCGGTATCCTGAGATAAAGCCGCCAGTGTTCAATCCCTTAGCCCGGTCTATCCGACCACGATCCAACGCCAAACGCACCAGTGCCTGTATACCTGTCAGGTAAACATTGCCTGCTTCAGCTGTATATTTATCATGCAAGCTGATCGGTGGCACACTTACATTCATTCCATGAGCTCCTCTCCCATTTGGCTGTGGACGGTCCCCCCCGCCAAAACCAATTCTTTCGTCCTAGCCCATAGTGATCCTTTTATTGCGTGCTTTCTGTGCTATCCTACCAACAAATACGTATTCAGTCGAAATATTATTCCCAAGAGGGCATATGAGCGAAAATTCCTTATTGGATCCATCCGACATCCGTGTTTTGCGGATTCTGCAAAAAGATGCCTCTCAATCTATCGCAGATATCGCCAAAGAAGCCGGTATGAGCCAGACTCCATGCTGGAGGCGAATTAAGAAGCTGAAGGAAACCGGTGTCATCAAACAAACAGCCGCACTGGTTGATCGTGATGCAGTCGGCCTTGGCTTTCTGGCATATGCATTTGTAAAGCTCACTATACCTAGTCGCGAAAACATGGAGACATTTGACAGGCTTATCGGAGTATGGCCTGAAGTCGTTACATGTGAACGCATCACTGGCGCAGTGGATTATCTCATCAAGGTTGTCGCCACCGACATTAAGGCTTATGACGATTTCCTTCGTTTGAAACTTCTGGACAACGCTCTGGTCTCAGATGTTCAGTCCCGCATTGTAGTTTCTACAATTAAGGAAACAGTTGCATTACCACTAAAAGAGTTTGTCGGTTAAAGATCCTTACCAAACCTTTGCAAAGTTGGTTGACGTAGGCTCACCAAAACTCCGAAATGTTTGCTCAAACTCGACTGATATGTTTTAGTCTCGCGATACCGTATACATATGGAATTCGCGTGGACTGAACTTTGCCCTCCCCAACAACAGCGATAGGCAGCCTTAAGCTGATCATCACGCTCCTGCGTTTCTTGGGGCGCAACAGCACCAATGTAATCGCGGTTTCGATATTTCTTGGCCTTTTCCTTCCTTCTATTGCTCAGGCACTGCGAATGTTCCTGACACCCGCAATTTTTATCCTTCTGACACTTTCTTTTGTACGCGTAGATAATGTCACCATCGTGAACCAACTCAAACGCCCGTTGCCAGCAGTTGCCGCGGTGCTTTGGCAAATGCTGGTGCTTCCCGCATTGGCAATCTCAGCATGCCTTATGCTAGGGCTGGATCAGATAGATCCTGGAGTACTCACTGCCCTCTTTATGGTGACAGCAGCACCTCCAGTGATGTCGACCCCGATTTTTATCTGGATGTTTGGTCTCAACGGTGCACTCGCCCTGACCATATCAACACTGTCATTGATGATTGCCCCCTTCAGCACGGCTTTATTTGCCTATCTGCTACTGCCCGAAACACTTCAAGTTGACCCCATATCTTTGGCAGCAAACCTCGCCGTGTTCCTGGTTGGCTCAGCAGGTCTTGGCCGGTTCATCAATGTCATCCTTGGGGCAAAACACATTGCAGCAGCAACGGACCACATCAACGGGATCAATTGCATTGTTCTCTTCCTCTTTGCCATTGCGGCAATGGATGGCGTCGCAGAGTTCACAGCTTCCGAACCTCTAAGAGCTGTTCAACTGTTCATTAGCGTCTTTGCAATCGCAGCATTGCAGTTTCTGGTTACATTCCTGATCTTTAGTTCTGCTGACAGGAAAACCGCATTCATCACAGCCTACGGCGCAGGAAGTCGTAACCTGGGGCTTATGGTTGCAGCATTGGGTGGCACAATTCCAGAGATTGCGTGGCTCTTTTTCGCATTCGCACAGTTCCCAATCTACTTGTTGCCTTGGATTTTGCGGCCCGTTGCGATGCATATCGTCAAAGCGCATCCCTGAAGTTCATGAGCACAAACACATCTGCTGCGCACTTAGCACGACTTGCTTCTCTCGTGCGTCCATGTTAGCCGCACAGCAAAATTGGCACACCAAGGAGATTCCCTGCTATGGCACAGCCGCTCGTTATCGCCCCTTCCATCCTTGCATCGGACTTTTCTAAGTTAGGACAAGAAGTTCGTGATGTTGTCGAAGCTGGAGCCGACTGGATCCACCTCGATGTCATGGATGGCCACTTTGTTCCAAATATCACATTTGGGCCAGACGTAATTGCAAAGCTTCGCCCGCACACCGATAAGGTTTTTGACACCCATCTTATGATAAAACCATGCGACCCATATTTGGAAGCGTTCGCAAAAGCTGGTTCGGATTACATTACAGTTCATGCTGAAGCCACAACACACCTGGATCGCTCATTGCAAGCAATCGGTAATCTAGGCAAGAAGGCGGGTGTATCTCTTAATCCCGCCACCCATGAAAGCTGCCTGGAATATGTTCTGGACCGTCTCGACCTGATCCTCATCATGACGGTGAACCCGGGCTTTGGCGGACAGAAGTTCATCGAAAGCCAGATCGCCAAAGTTGCACGCATCAAGAGCATGATTGGGGATCGTCCGATCCGTATCCAGATTGACGGTGGCATTACGCAACAAACAGCACCTTTGGTCACTAAGGTCGGCGCAGATACGCTTGTTGCAGGATCAGCAGTTTTCAAAGGCGGTACGGTAGAGAGCTATCGCGACAACATCAAAGCAATCCGCTCTGCGGCGCATATTTAGAACCAAACACTGCATCACATAGGCCGCCCATGGGCGGCCTTTATCTTGGATACGCGCGTTTCCACTTAATCCAATGAATGCGCCGCGTCCCTTGCGGCATTGATAAACAACGTCGCATCAGTACCGAATGTCATAAAACGATACCCAGCCGCCTTTGACTGCTGAAGATGCTCCTTGCACACGCAATAGATCCCGGCAATCTTTCCAGCATTGACCGCTTTTCGGGCGATCTCTTTTTGCATCTTCAAAGATTGGTCAGCAACAGGCTCGACACGTGCGCCACCTGACGTTGTCAGAGATAGGTCAGAAGGCCCCACAAAAATCCCATCCAGGCCGCCTACAGCCAAAATGTCATCCAACGCTTCATAAGCTTGCGGCGTTTCGATCATTGCAATCGCAAGTGTTTTCTCATCTGCAGACGAAAAATAGTCATCCATAGAAACACCCGTCGCCATTGTAGCTCCAAAAGCACCGAAGCTACGTGCACCGACAGGCGGGAACTTACAAAACTCAACAAGCTTCCTTGCATCTTCAACACTATTGATCATCGGAGCTATGACAGCCTCCGCACCAGCATCCAGCAGCCAACTGGCAGTCTTGAAATCATCCACACAGATGCGCGCAACACCATGGCCACCCCCGCTGATGATTTCCTTGATCGAATCACGTGCCTCCGACACTGTCTGCAATCCATGCTGCAAATCCAGGGTGATAGCCTTGTATCCCCCCTTCAACAACAAGCTGGAAAAAATTGGAGAAGGCAGACTCGCCCAGGCACTTACAATCGTCTGCCCTGCTCTTAGCTTATCCGCTAGGCACATACTTTCAGTCATTTGATGTCTCACCCCCTCATACCATGACACCATCAAACCTAAAGGTGCCATCTCCCAGCCTGTTCTTGACACTCAAACAAAAAAGCCGCTTCCCTAAGAATATCAAGGGAAAACGGCAATTTTTCAAGTCTAAGGCTCAAATGTAGAACCTGCTTTAAGGTGCGAACTTAGGCTTCCTCGGAAAGTTCCTTTTTCGCAACAGCCATCAGCTCTTCCATAGTGCGGCGAATCTGATGTTCAGACTGCTCAACACCAGCATCTGCAAAATCTTTGGAAATGCGAGCATAAATATCTTCGTCGCCCGGCTCTTGAAGATCTGTTTGCACAATCTTATTGGCGTAATCCTCTGCGATATCACCAGCCAAACCGAGTTTTTCTGCTGCCCACTGGCCCAGTAGCTTATCGCGCCGTGCAGTCGCCTTAAATGCAAGCTCAGAACCCAGTGCGAAACCGCCTTCAAACGCATCAGCTCGTTTGTCAAAGGTGCTCATCTATTCCCTCCTAGCTTAGACAATGTAAAAGGGCCTCTCCCCTCTAACAAGTCACGCTATAACTTACGTGAATCATTGTACGCAACTTCTATTTGCAGGTCAAAAGCCATTAGTTGTAGTCCATGGTATTTCTAGTGCAGATAGTGCCATTCAAATTACGCATTTGTGCTTTATGTAAAAGTCGGGTAAGTTCCGCGCCGCATAGCGGGATCGCGATTTTCGCAATGGCGAAAGATGCGGAGACCACTGCTGGACGGCTATTCGCAGCATTTAAGCTCGGTTGCTTTGGAAGGCATTTTGGTTGAAGCCTCGACGTCACCCGTACTACTTGTTCTACAAACACAATGGTAAGTGCCTATGAACCGCCGTCGGCGAATTTACGAAGGCAAGGCCAAGATTCTCTATGAGGGTCCTGAGCCGGGAACGCTGATTCAGCACTTCAAAGATGATGCTACAGCCTTCAACAACGAAAAGCATGAAGTTGTTGATGGAAAGGGTGTCCTGAACAATCGGATCTCTGAGTACATTTTCAACAATCTGAATAACATGGGTATCCCAACCCACTTTATTCGTCGCTTGAACATGCGCGAGCAGCTGATCCGTCAGGTGGAAATCATCCCGATCGAGGTCGTTGTCCGCAACGTTGCAGCAGGCTCTCTGTGCAAACGCCTTGGATTGGAGGAAGGTACTCAGCTTCCACGCTCCATTATTGAGTTCTACTACAAGAACGATGAACTTGGGGATCCGCTGGTCTCCGAAGAACACATCACCGCGTTTGGTTGGGCAGCCCCGCCGGAACTTGATGACATTATGGCACTCGCCATCCGCATCAATGACTTCCTCTCAGGCCTGTTCATGAGCGTTGGCATCCGCCTCGTTGACTTCAAGATCGAACTTGGACGTCAGATTGAAGGCGACATGATGCGTATTGTTCTTGCAGATGAGATCTCACCTGATAGCTGCCGTCTGTGGGACACCACCACAAACGACAAAATGGACAAAGACCGTTTCCGCCAAAATATGGGCGGTATGGTTGAGGCCTATCAGGAAGTCGCGCGCAGGCTCGGTATTCTGATTGACAACGACCGGCCGGGTCAGTCCGGACCAGTTCTAGTTAAGTGATCGATAAACGGGCCCTTGAGGCCCGTTTTACATTTTTGGGGCAAACAAACTGCCGTCAGGGTATTGAACTATCTCACTAACCTCGGTCGTTTTTGCTTCCCCAGCATAGATTCCCGCGTTATGAACGCGCGCAAGAACGGGTTTAAGCGGCAGGTGCAATGCAACACGCTTAAATCTCCCAGTTGGTAAGGAAGGACCAGTTAGAACCATGAAGGCACGTGTGACCGTCACTCTCAAGAACGGTGTTCTCGATCCCCAGGGCAAAGCAATCGAAGGCTCCCTTGGTTCTCTTGGTTTTGAAGGCGTTGAAGGTATTCGTCAGGGCAAGGTTTTTGACCTGGACTTATCAGATCGCAACGAAGTACAGGCCAAATCTGACATTGAAGCCATGTGCGAACAGCTGCTGGCAAACACCGTCATCGAAAATTACTCTATCGAGCTTCTCTGAAGTAAGCCGATAGCAGAACCTGCGAGGGCATAAACGTGCAAGACGATACAGGCCGGATTATTCGGTTCATGGTTATCAAAGCGATCATCTTTATTGGCTTGCCCGCTGCCCTCTCTGTTCTTGCGGTGTTTTTACTTCTGTAAGATCTCGTCTGTGACAAGCGGCCCTCCATCCAAGAGGAAACATTCATGAAATCCGCAGTGATCCTATTCCCCGGCTCCAACCGGGACCGCGATATGATCAAAGCGCTGGAGCAAATCTCCGGCCAGCCTGTTGCCACGGTATGGCATACAGAAACCGAGTTGCCACAAGCAGATCTTTACGTTCTGCCAGGCGGCTTCTCCTACGGTGATTACCTGCGCTCAGGTGCAATTGCAGCACGCTCCCATATCATGCCAGCCCTCAAAGCAGCAGCTGATCAGGGGCGTCACGTTCTCGGCGTATGCAACGGTTTCCAAATGCTGACTGAGGCAGGCCTGCTGCCAGGTGCATTGATGCGCAACGCGTCCCTCCACTTCGTGTGTAAGGAAGTTATGCTGGAAACCACCAGCACCAACAGCGCCTTCACATCGCATATGGAAAAAGGCAAAGTTTGGCGCTGTCCTGTCGCTCACCATGACGGCAACTACTTTACCGATGCTGAAACCTTAAAAGAACTCGAAGGCGCGGGCCGTGTCGCATTCCGCTATGCTGACGGCACCAACCCAAATGGTTCACTCAACGACATTGCAGGCATAACCAATGCGAAAGGCAACGTCCTCGGCATGATGCCTCACCCTGAAAATCTCATTGAAGATCTTCATGGCGGCCTTGAAGGTCGTGCGCTGTTTGAAAGCGTGTTGCAAAGCCTTGCTGCCTAACCAGCACAGACAACAAATTTTAAAACCCGGGGTGCTCAGCACTCCGGGTTTTTTCTTGTCTGAAGCTCTTAAAGAAACGCAAAGCCAATCCCGGTTAGTCCGAGAAGCACCACAACCACCCATGGCGGCGATTTGAAAGAAACCAACAGGACGAACCCGCAAAGCGCAGCTGCAAAGTCCTTCGCCTCAAGGATCGCGCTGGTCCAGACAGGCGCATATAAAGCAGCCCCAAGAACACCAACGACAGCTGCATTTGCTCCAGCCATAATGCCACGTGCTGACGGCGTTTGGCGCAACATAGCCCAATAAGGTAGCCCCGCCAGAAGTAGCAATGCACCGGGCAGAAAAATTCCGAGTAAAGCAATGCAAGCGCCAACCCATACAGCATAACCCGTGTGCATTTCAGCGCCTAGGTAACCAGCAAACGTAAACAGTGGGCCAGGAACCGCCTGCGTAGCCCCGTACCCTGCAAGGAAGGAGCTTTCGCTCACCAGTCCAGTTCCAACAACTTCAGCTTCCAGCAGCGGAAGCACCACATGGCCGCCCCCAAAAACGAGCGAGCCTGAATGATAAAAGCTGGCAAACACACCAAGCAATGGCTCAGCTATCCAGTCCGTTAAAACTGGCAGTCCGAACAAAAGCACCACAAACAAAATGAAAGAGAGAGCCCCAATTCGTTTCTTGGGCGAAAAAAGCACCTCACCTAATTCTTTCTGCGGCACCGAACGACAGAACAGGAAACCTCCCAGACCACCTGCAACAATCGCTGCAATCTGACCTCCAGCACCACCAAGCCCCACCACAAGAACAACTGCTAAGACGGCAAGGCCAGCACGCAACTGGTCGGTGCAAAAATTTCTGGCCATACCCCAAACAGCTTGGGCGACAACCGCAACAGCAACCAGCTTTAAGCCGTGGATGAGCCCCATGCCAACAGGTCCCTCAAAAGCACTGGACCAGTAGGCAAACCCAAAGAGCAGCAATGCAGAAGGCGCTGTAAAAGCAAAAAACGCAGCAAGTGCCCCTAATGGACCTGCCCGCATAAGGCCTAGGCCAAACCCAACCTGACTGCTGGCAGGACCTGGCAAGAACTGGCACAGCGCGACCAGATCTGCATAGGCTTGCTCAGATAGCCATTTACGCCGGATTACAAGCTCGTCTCTAAAGTACCCAAGGTGGGCAATTGGTCCGCCAAAGGATGTTAGTCCCAACTTTAAAAAAGCGACAAAAACCTCCAGTGCATGCCCTTTGGCATGCTCCTCAGGAAGGTTGTGCGGGCGTTCGGCAAAACTCATAGATGACTCGATCACTTTCTTAAGAATAAACAGATTTGCATATAAAACAGAGATATGACACTAGGACAAACATTCCGAATACCGATACCCTAAGCTCTCACATCTGTTTTCAATGCAACATTGCGCGGAAGCTCTTGATAGCGTCGCTGATAAGCGCGTGACAAAGCAGTTGGAGATGTGAAACCCACCCGCGCTGCAATGCTTTTGAGCGAGCGACCTGCTTCCAGATCCTGCTTAGCCAAAGCCAAACGCCAGTTTCCAAGGTAAGATCCCGGTGTCTCCCCTATCACCTCCTTAAAATGAACTGAAAACTGGGTCCGAGACATCCCTGAAACTTCCGCAAGACTCTCAAGGCTCCAGTTTTTTGCGGGTTCTTCATGAATAGCGACGAGCGCCTGTGCCAAATTGGGGTGCGCTAACCCGGCAAACAAACCACTACGCGCAACACCTGACCGTATCGTGTGACGCAACAAACGTATAAAAACCACCTCGCACAAGCGATTGATGACCGCAGAACTCCCACACTGCGGTGAAAGGACTTCTTCCACCAACAACTCAGAAAGCCGTTGCAGATCTGGCGTCTCATGCAACGCGACTTCAACATATGTTGGAAACGCTGCGCTCAATTGAGAACCCGGCCCGCCAAACTCAATCCGTGCTCCGGCAAGAACAGTCCGGTCGTTACAAATACGCCTCTTCTCTTCCTGGTTGTTTCCGTCGGATGGCAAAAACACGAGCTTTTTCAAACCTTTCCCGCACCGAAGAATAAAGAAGTTCCCCTGCAGAACATCATCCTCAGTGTTTTTAAGGATATATGCTTTCACTTTAAACCGCTCAATGAGCGATGAAAGGCGGTCGGAATGTGGATTTTGTGCTGGCACTGAAACGAGTGTAGCTGTCATTTCCGAACTCTCAGTCATTTATTTCGAACAAAAAACGACTTCAGGTTCATTACCATACCAGACGGAAATCGAACATTGTTGATTGCATTGTCAAAAACAAAATGAGCAAAGCAATAAACACAACAAGCTCAGGAGAACTAAATGTTAACCCCTCGCATGCCCGTCCCAAATTTATCTGCCGATCTTGTCGGTGGAGGTAAATTCGAGTTGTCCAGTGATGTTGCACAGTTCGCTACGCTTGTTGTCTTTTACCGTGGTCTGCACTGCCCGATCTGCGTGTCCTACTTAAGAGAACTGGAGCGATTGACGCCACAGTTCGCGGAGCGCGGTGTCAAACCCATAGCACTCTCTACAGATACACAAGAGCGCACTGAGACATTTGCCGATAAGATCGGCGCAGATAACCTACGCGTTGGCTACGGCATTTCTCTGAAAAAAGCGCGAGAATGGGGTCTTTACATCTCAACTGGTCGCGGCCTCACATCAGCTGGCATAGAAGAACCGGAACTTTTCGCAGAACCAGGTCTGTTTTTTGTAAAACCGGACGGAACTCTTTACTTCGGCAATATCCAGACCATGCCATTTGCCCGCCCTGATTTTAAGCCAATGCTTGGCGCGCTCGATTTCTGCATCAAAAATGACTACCCCGCGCGCGGCGAATACACTGGGGCGCTTTAACCAACATCGTGATAAACTCATTTCCTAGTGCATTGAGAGGCTGTGATTTCGCGGTCTCTCAATTATGTTCTTTTGGTTTTAGCACGTTGGATTTTCTTGCGGTTCATATGTTCAATGTCTGGAAAGTCTGCACCTTGCCAAATGCGTATAACAACCAGCACACAAACCGCAATTATCGCCCCCAAAATCACACCCACTTGTCGATCAAGAACCTGATTGAAATTGTCAACTGGGCCTGAGGACGCCAAAGCAGCAATCACATAAGCGTATCCGCCTTGCTGCCCTGCGTAAGTCCAATAACTCTTTCCAGCTTGGACCGCTCCAAGAAAAAATAAGCCAAGTGCTACAAGCAGCACCCACCAAAAAAATGACTGTAACCCCAGTCCGATCAACACAAAGCCCATCAACGCACCGGCAAAGCATCCCACACTTCGGGTTATAGCAAACTGCTTAACGGAAACGACAGGTCCATATAGCACCACAAGAGAGGTAATAATAATTTGAATCATAGCGGAAAGATCGTGACCTGCGTAAACGATCGGTGCAAGCACAGCAACAACAGCCCCACTCAGACATAAAGCCACCACCCAGCTCTTATCCATCGTGTCAATATTAGGTATAATAAACGGCCCGAGCCCGACGCCGATTGAGCTGTTTTCCAAAAACGAATAGGAAACCACGGTTGCCGTCGCAACCCCAATTGCAACGGTGAGGGTTCGATCAACCATCAAGAAGAAAAGACTATCGATTTCTACCATGGCAAAATATATCGCGAGCATCGCAGTGACGATGCCCATCAACCAGGCATAAGCATAGTTAGGACTAGCCATGCGCTTGTAGATTGCCAGCGCGGCCATTATTCCCAAGGTTGTCCATTGGAAGAGTTCAAAGTTTTTGACAGCAATAGCAATCCAGTACCCGCAAAATCCTCCCGCGATTGTACCGATCACGCGCTGCATGCCTTTGCGCCAAACATTAGTCCAGTCTGCATTAGCCACTGTCATGGCAGACATAGCTGCCCACCAAGGCTCCTGCATATTGACAACCAGCGCAATTACCGATGCCAGCGTAACAATCAGGCTGGTACGAAGTCCAATGGTAAAGTTGAACAGCATGATCGCCTCCCTAATGGACAAGGAAGATGCGAGCATCTCCCCCATACATTGGTTTATGGTGCTCTAGGAGTTCACCCATATCGATCTCAACGGGAAACCTCTGCGAAAGCCTGATCCAATCCGTCGTCAGCGGAATGTAAGGCAGTACTCTGGAGTTTTCATCAATGCGTGAAACGCCGCGACCAATAGATTTTACCGTACCCCTGTGAATGCGATAAGGATCGCTAGAAACTTGGAACCAGACTGTTTGGCCAAGACTCAACCGTGCAGCATGACGCTCGATCAAATTTGCAATAATACGCCAGTTGCCGTTCGTTATAAGAGCAAGCTGCGGCACCCCCTGCAGCACGAAATTTCCAGGATTAACCGAGTACTCGCTCACGACTCCCTCAACCGGCGATAACAAAGAGGACTTGCGAAGGTTGTATTGCGCCAGAGCAGTTGCCGCCTGTTTTGCCAGATAAGTGGAGCGCATAACCTCAACTTGATGAGCAGCCGCTCTTAATGAATCACGTGCAGAATCAGTTTCAGCATTCGCTTCTTCCAAAGAAAGCGTAATGTCATCGAGACGCTGCTGGGTCACAAATCCATTATCAGTCAGCTCTTCAAAACGTTGCTGCTGCGCTGAAAGGTTAGCGACTTTTGCGACAGCCGCCGTCACAGATGCTTCAGAAACTTGAACCTCAGCTTCAGAACGACGCAAATTAGCGAGCGCTTTGGCCTCCGTTGCCCGCGCCTGTTGTACGGCCAACGCAAAAGGTTCTGGATCAATCTGCATGAGAAGCTCACCAGCCCCGACCATCTGATTACGGTCCACGGGGATTTCGGTAACAAACCCGGAAATCTCGGGTGAAACAAGGATAACATCTGCGGAGACGTAGGCATCGGCGGTGTAGGTGAAGAAATAATCAATTACCACATAAGCGCCGATCAAGGCGCATGCGCCTAAGATCACCTTGACCGGACCACTTATTTGAGAAATGCCTCCAGGCACCCTTTATCTCCGCTCACCTGACACTACACAAAACACAAGCATCGGCGAATTCTTGTTAGACAAGCCAGTTTTGGTCACTGGCAAAAGGCACCCATTTGGAGGCACGAGATAGCATCGCATTTGAATGTTTTAAAATCGTGAAAGCCGCCCTCCGAATTCAAAGTAGGTAGTAAATACAAGTGGTTAACTATTATTTCCGAAGAGTGAAATTTTATCATGATCTCATTGCAAATCGCGAAACCAAAAGCTAACCAGCCCTCAAAGCTTCCATTGAAAATACGCTGGCAAATGTGATTGCATCTGAAAAAGACTATGCGGTTTACAGGTAGTAACCCAACACCGAAGAAAGAAGACCAATGGCCCAGTTTCGGAAGTCAGTCTCTGTTTCATCAACGTTTGCGGCAGTGTTTTTCTTCTCAACGGCCACACTGGTCTCAGCTCAGGCCGATCAGATAGATGTTCGTGCAGCAAGTTTCGCACAGACAGCACAGCTGGCGACCTTCGGACTCTACAACAACGCAGTTATTACCGACAAACTCAATCTTAAACGCATCAACGCTGACTATGTCTTTATGGGTGCAAACCCGGAAGATCCGTTTGAGCTGGTTTCAGGGAGTTGTTTTGGTGGCGCAGTTGTGAAGAACGCAAAAATTCAGGGCGGCGGCGTGTGCAGCCTCAAAGATAAGACTGGCGCACCATTTGCTATTAGCTTTGAGGTCTCGCAAATTGAAGGCCGAACCTATTCAGGGACTTGGGCGATTCTTGGCGGCAGCGAGAAATGGGCCACCGCAAAAGGCAGCGGCACATGGAGCCGTTACCAGCTTCCTAATAAGGATCTATCGGTTACTGATCTTAAAGGTGAAGTCACCTTTTAAAGCTTACGCAACAGCACTTATGTAGTGAAAATTTTTGCAAGCAGGGCAAAAGTTTAGCAGTTGCACAGCAAACACCCAAAACAACGCATCGTGATACCGCTCTATCTTGGTTTCGGCGCAAAAATTGGAAAAATGAGGCGTCCTAATGTTTCCTTTTTACTGTGAATCCTGCTAAGCAGCCGGAGACATTTGGCCCCGGCGCGCTGCGCCCAAATTTTCTGAGTGTGATGATCCAAAATAGCGTCAAGATCACCCCCGAACTCATTGAGGCTCACGGTCTTAAGGAAGATGAATATGCTCGTATCCTGGAGCTGATTGGCAGAGAGCCAACCTTCACCGAGCTTGGAATTTTTTCAGCGATGTGGAACGAGCATTGCTCTTACAAGTCCTCAAAGAAATGGTTGAAGACACTCCCGACCACTGGCCCTCGCGTCATTCAGGGACCGGGTGAGAACGCCGGCGTTGTCGACATCGATGATGGTCAGGCAGTCGTCTTCAAGATGGAAAGCCACAACCACCCATCCTACATCGAGCCATATCAGGGCGCAGCAACTGGCGTTGGCGGTATTTTGCGCGACGTGTTCACCATGGGAGCACGTCCGGTCGCAGCCATGAACGCTCTGCGCTTTGGCGAGCCGGATCATCCACGTACACGCCACCTTGTTTCCGGTGTCGTTTCTGGCGTTGGCGGCTATGGCAACTCCTTCGGTGTCCCAACAGTGGGCGGCGAAGTTGAGTTCCACAAATCCTACAACGGCAACTGCCTTGTAAACGCCTTTGCCGCGGGGCTTGCAGATTCTGATAAGATCTTCCTGTCAGAAGCAAAGGGCATTGGCCTCCCAGTGGTCTACCTGGGCGCCAAAACAGGCCGCGACGGTGTCGGCGGTGCAACAATGGCATCCGCCGAATTCGACGATTCCATTGAAGAGAAGCGCCCAACGGTTCAAGTCGGCGATCCATTCACCGAAAAATGCCTGATGGAAGCCTGCCTTGAATTGATGAAGACTGGCGCGGTTATCGCCATTCAAGATATGGGCGCCGCTGGCCTTACATGTTCAGCAGTTGAAATGGGCGCAAAAGGCAACCTCGGTATTGATCTGGATCTCGACAAAGTCCCTGCCCGCGAAGAAAACATGACTGCCTACGAGATGATGCTCTCGGAGAGCCAGGAGCGCATGCTCATGGTTCTTGAGCCATCCAAGGAAAAAGAAGCCGAAGCCATCTTCACTAAGTGGGGACTGGATTTTGCGATCTGCGGCGTAACCACAGATACCTTGCGCTTCGTTGTGAAGCAGCACGGTGAAGTCATGGCCGACCTGCCAATCAAGGAACTCGGCGACGAAGCTCCTGAATATGACCGCCCATGGACACAGTGGGCTGAGCCAGCAGAAATCGTTGCATCCAACGTTGAAGAGCCAGAAGACTACAAAGAAGCTCTGCTAAAACTCATCGGCGGTGCGAACGGGTCCTCCCGTCGCTGGGTCTATGAGCAGTACGACACCCTCATTCAGGGCAACTCGGCAGCAACTCCGGGCGGCGACGCTGGCGTGATCCGCGTCGACGGCACTGATAAAGGCCTCGCATTCTCTGTCGACGTGAACCCTCGCTACTGCTACGCAAACCCATATGAGGGCGGCAAACAGGCTGTTGCAGAAACTTATCGCAACTTGTCCGCAGTCGGCTCCCTTCCATTGGCGATCACCGACAACCTGAACTTCGGCAACCCCGAAAAGCCTGAGATCATGGGTCAATTCGTTGGCTGCCTGAAGGGTATCGGCGAAGCGTGCGAAGTGCTGGAAACCCCAATCGTCTCCGGTAACGTGTCTTTGTACAACGAAACGTTCGGTGAAGGCATACTTCCAACACCTGCAATCGGCGGTGTTGGCCTTCTAAAAGACATCAACCAACGCGTCGGCAGTGCCTTTGTCACAGCAGGCGAATTTATCATTGTCCTGGGCGGCAAAGGCACTCATCTCGGCTCTTCCCAATACCTTCAGGAAATTTTGGGCCGCGAAGAAGGGGCTCCTCCTCCGGTTGATCTGGAAGTTGAAAGGCTCACTGGCACCTTCGTCCGCGAAGCAATTGTTGAAGGCCGCCTCACCGCAGCGCACGACATTTCTTCAGGTGGTCTGGCTGTTGCTCTTGCAGAAATGGCAATCAAAGGGCAGCTTGGCGCTGAAGTAAAAATCACAGGCGATCACCTTCATGCCGTTTTGTTTGGTGAAGATCAAAGTCGCTATGTTGTGACTGTGGCAGAGGAAAAACTCGCTGCCTTCTTGGAAGATGCGATCGACGCTGGTATCAGCACAGAAGAAATCGGTAAGACAACAGGTGATACTCTTGTTCTTGGCGATAAAATCAGTGTGTCAGTTGAAGAGCTGAATAGTGCTTTCGAAGGATGGTTCCCGCATTTTATGCGCGCGAGCTGATACTCCTTTACCGAACTGCTAAACTGAGTTCTAAATAAGATTCGCTTCTCTCTTCTTTTCAGTGGAGGGAAGCAACCAAACATAAGTAACCCAGTCGGGCAAGGAGGCACACCATGGCCATGGATGCAGGCGAACTACAGACCCTTATTAAAGCAGCTTTGCCGGACGCGCATGTTGAAATCAGAGATCTGGCAGGTGATGGCGACCATTACGCTGCTGTTGTTATATCTGAAAGTTTCCGCGGTAAATCCCGCGTACAGCAGCACCAGATGGTGTATCAGGCTCTTAAGGGTAAAATGGGCGATGATTTGCACGCTTTGGCGCTGCAAACCTCCGTTCCAGAATAACAAAAATCACAGGGTGCGACCAAATACTTGCATTACACCCGCAAGTTCCCATATGACTGGCCGCACCATAAACAAATTACAATCACGGTCATCGGGCTTTGACCCCGGTAGAGCGAAAGGAATTCGACGAAATGAGCGATATCCAAAACTGGATCAAGCACGAAGTAGAAAACAACGATGTTGTGCTGTTTATGAAGGGCACACCGAGCTTCCCACAGTGTGGCTTCTCCGGCCAGTCAGTGCAGATCCTTGACTACATCGGCGTGAAATACGTCGGCCATAACGTTCTGGAAGACGATAGCCTTCGTCAGGGCATCAAAGATTACAGCCAGTGGCCAACAATCCCACAGCTCTACGTCAAAGGCGAGTTCATCGGTGGCTGTGACATTATCCGCGAGATGTTCCAGTCTCAGGAACTGCAAAAGTTGCTTGCAGAAAAAGGCATCGAGACTGCACCTGCTGCTTAAGTCTCTGCTGGAAAATTGGATTCTTAAAACGGGCCGTCATTCGAGGGCCCGTTTTTTATTGTCATTGCATCACAAACAGATAGCATTGCCAGCACGCTCTTCAACGGCAGACAAATCATGTTCAGCACCGTAATTTTCGATCTGGATGGTACGATATGCCATCACAAAGCTTCTTACCCCAAGATTTTCTATGAGATCTTCGCAGAGCAATTCAACAAGCATAGCAACATCTGGTTACGCCATATGATGCACAATGGAGAACACAGCGGCATAGAAGCTGTTCATGCTTGCTTCCCAAACATGTCGCCCTCTCATCAACAACAGGCGCTGAAGACGTTTACAGACCGCTGGGCCGCCTGTCAGACACCATATGCAGGTGTCTTTGATGCAATAGTCCTGCTGCGCTCGCACTACAACTGCCAGATCGGCGTTATGACCAACGGCCCCTCACAATTCCAATGGGCTGTCATGAACAAGCTGCGAGTTCTGGATCATGTCGACTTTGCTTATGCCAGTGGCGACGCCTTTCCGGCCGAGTGCAAACCAAGTGTAGCGCTCCTGCGCAAACTAGAAGTCCGACACAACTTCTCGCCTGAAACGGCCCTGTTCATCGGCGACAATCCTCAAAAAGATATCCTTCCAGCCCGGGAGGCAGGCTGGCAGGCGCTGCACGTTTCCCCACATGACAAAGCAGCTGATCCGTTGCCCCTCTCCACTTTCCAAGACGCAATCGCCTCACACGCCAAGCTGGAACTGAACTGGAGTTCCTTGACGCTTTAATATTTGTGAATACAAGATGAACACCTCTCTCAGCGGCCCCTCACACTCTCCTTGCTAAAACCTGTAGTCAACAGAGTTCATCAGGGGATGAGAGATGCGAGTTTATCTAAGAGTTTTGATCCTTGGCATAATCGCTGGCAGTACCATGGGTGCTGTCGCCGCCAGCATTACTCCGTCTAACAAAGATGGGCTGGTACGCTACGAATGCAATCAAATGACTGTGTTTCAAAAGCGGTCTTTACTGAACGGCGCTGATGCCTGCCAGTACTATGGTGGCCTAAAGTGACAGCCTCAAAGAGGCTAAAACTCAAAACTACAAGAAAAAACCGCCGCATCAACAGACGCAGCGGTTGAAAAGTACAACAGTTAAGACAGCTGATTAAGGTGCATTGTCAAACAGCTTCTCAGTCATAGCTTCCGCAGCAGCACAAGGCTCCTGATCGCTCTCCCCCTGCTCTCCCGTATTCGGACGCAAGCCAACAAAATCAAATGCCTTTGCATCATGCAGGTGAGACGGGCTTACATGCGCAAGCGCACGCGCCATGATACCCAAACGACCCGGTGTCTCTTTTTCCCACTGCTGCAGCATGTTCTTTACCTGAACGCGCTGGAGACCATCTTGAGAGCCACACAGGTTACAAGGAATGATTGGGAAATCCATCGCATTGGAGAATTTCTCGATATCCACCTCAGAGGAATTCATGAGTGGACGCAGCACCATCAGGTCTCCATCATCATTCACAAGCTTGGGTGGCATGGATGACATACGCCCACCGTGGAACATATTCATCATAAACGTTTCAAGTGCGTCATCGCGATGGTGCCCAAGCACAATCGCCTCGCAGCCCAATTCGCGCGCAGTGCGATAAAGGATGCCACGGCGCAAACGCGAACACAAAGAACAATAGGTAGAGTTTTCTGGCAGCTTATCAGTGACGATGCCGTAGGTGTTCGCTCGCACAATCTCATTGGGGATTTCAAAGCGCTCAAAAAAATCTGGCAAAATATGCTGAGGGAAGTCAGGCTGAGACTGGTCAAGATTGCAGGCGATCAGGTCCACTGGCAAAAGACCGCGCCACTTCAAATCCATCAGAACAGCAAGCAGGGTGTAACTGTCTTTCCCACCAGAGAGGCACACCAACCATTTAGTTTTCTCCGGATGAGCTCCATCCGGCACCATTTTGTAGTCTGACAGAGCCTGGCGCGTCTCTCGCAACAACCGCTTACGCAGTTTCTTGAACTCAACTGAGCTTGGCACCTCGCGAAAAAGAGGGTGGCAGTCAGGAGATTGAGCTTTTTCCTCAACCACTATCTCGATTGCGTGTTCTGCGCTTAACTGGTTCATGGCGATGTCTGTTTTCTACTCATTGTGCATCAAGCTATGGACAAAAGGGCTTCGCGGAAGGTGCAATACCCTCCAAAAAAGAAAAGGGCCACCCAAGGGGCAGCCCAAATCAAACCGTTCAATGAACAACCATTAGCGGGAATAGAATTCCACAACCAGGTTTGGTTCCATCTGAACTGGGTATGGTACGTCACCGAAAGCAGGAACACGAGCAAATGTCGCGGTCAGCTTGTGGGTGTCAACGTCAAGGTAGTCAGGAACGTCACGCTCAGCGGACTGTACTGCTTCCAGTACGATTGCCAGCTGCTTGGACTTTTCACGAACTTCAATAACGTCACCAGGCTTACACATGTAAGAACCGATGTTTACGCGGCGACCATTTACGTTCACATGACCGTGGTTGATGAACTGACGAGCAGCAAACACAGTGAGAACGAATTTTGCGCGGTAAACAACTGCGTCAAGACGGCACTCGAGAAGACCGATAAGGTTTTCAGAAGTATCACCGCGCTGACGGGAAGCTTCATCATAAGTCTTACGGAACTGTTTCTCAGAGATGTTGCCGTAGTAGCCTTTCAGCTTCTGCTTAGCGCGCAGCTGCACACCAAAGTCAGAAAGCTTACCCTTACGACGCTGACCGTGCTGGCCTGGGCCATATTCACGACGGTTCGCAGGGCTTTTAGGGCGACCCCAGATGTTTTCACCCATCCGACGATCTAGTTTATACTTGGCGCTCTGGCGCTTAGACATCGCAGTTTCCTTAGCGTTTATCTGTAATTTTAAAGGAAACGCGCCCTCCTTTTCCTTCACAAACCCAAAAGGTTCACAAAGATTGACAGCGGTCCTGGCAAATAGCGCATGCCGAACCACACGGGTGCGTAAAACAAAGCGGCTTCAAAGAAACCGCCTTGGACAGCGCATTCCTAGTGAAAATGCATGAAAGAGTCAACGCACTATAGGCCAATACAAACCAGATACCTTCGCCAAATCAATACCGTGTTTGCGCTTCTTCGCCTCTCTGCTTGCTCCAGATCGCCGCATCGACCCCCTCAGACAGCTCAGGGTGCTCGGAAACGTCGAACAACGGCTCCTTACCTTCCTTCAATTGCCGGAGGTAATCCTTTGTCAGCAAGGACACTTTGGGAGCCAACAGCACAATAGCAACCAGGTTGATCGATGCCATCACTCCCATGGCTGCATCCGCGGCATTGAAAACAGTATGAACTGGCTGAATCGCGCCCCACAACACCATGGCCAACGATAATATGCGCAGCACCGTCAGCCCAGGGCGCCAACCATGCTCCAGGTAGATCATAGCGTTTTCTGCATAAGAGTAATTTGCAACGATTGAGGTGAATGCAAAGAACAAAATTGCAACAGCAATAAAGTAGATGCCAAAGTCACCTAAATGAGCTGCTGCAGCAGATTGCGTCAGCGCGATACCGGTAACTCCTGTTGTTGGGTCATATATCCCAGACAGAAGAATGATCAGCGCGGTTGCCGTACAGATCACAATCGTATCGATAAACACGCCCAGCGCCTGTACAAAGCCTTGGGAGGCAGGGTGATGAGGATCAGGAACAGCAGATGCAGCCACATTCGGCGCGGAGCCCATCCCTGCTTCGTTCGAGTAAAGCCCGCGGCGCACACCATTCATCAACGCAGCCATAACGCCGCCCGTAACACCGCCAACCGCTTCTTCAAGACCAAAAGCATGCGCTACGATACTCCACAAAGCACCCGGTACCGCTTCAAAGTTCCATGCCAGAATGCCCAGCGCAACAAGCACATAAGCAATCGCCATAAATGGAACAACCACCGCCGCGAAATGGGCGATCTTGCGCAGACCACCAAAAATAACCAGTCCCGCCGCAACAATCAAAACCACACCTGTCACGATCTCCGGCATGTTAAACGCGCTGTACATGACGTCTGCGATCGAGTTTGACTGAACGGCAGAAAACACAATACCAAAGGCAAAAATCAGCGCCACCGCAAAAACATGGCCGAGCAACGGGCTTTTTAAACCAGCTGCCATGTAAACAGCTGGGCCACCACGAAACTGCCCATCTTCATCTTCAACTTTGTAAAGCTGCGCCAAAGCACTTTCCGCGTAGGCTGTTGCCATGCCAACCAGAGCAACCATCCACATCCAGAAAATAGCACCAGGTCCACCCAGTGTGAGCGCAACAGCAACACCTGCAATATTCCCGGTGCCAACTCGCGATGCCAGACTGGTACACAATGCCTGAAATGAGCTGATCCCGTTTTTGTCCTCATGCCTTGATTTGCGAAGAACACTAAAGAACTGCCCAAAGTGGCGAAACTGAATGAACCCCAGCTGGATCGTAAAAAACACACCAACAGCCAGCAAGCCGTAAAGAAGAACATAATTCCAGAGAATGCTATTAGTATAATTGACGATGCTATTGATGATGTCCAAGGGTCCGTCTCCAGCAAATACGCAGGTCAGGAACAACTAGCAAAACAAATACAAGATCCGCCTAGAACATCCGCTTAAATATGAAAGGATTTTTGCTGAGCCCGGCAAGGAACCAGAAACCCAAAAACAGCAATAAAGCTCTAGTATTTTCAGCAAGGGTAGTCTTCAAGGCATGAACATCTGAAGCATCACCCACCCTCACTAATTGGTCACAAAGAAAAGGTCATCACACCCGATCGCCAAGGCGTCTTTGTCAACTACTTGTGCCAAACGCCGGGCAATGGCAGGGGCAGGGTCGATCCAGGTGACAGGCCAAGGAGCAATCCGGGCCATCTCTTCCTGCAAAAATGGGTAATGGGTACAGCCAAGGACAACACAGTCAGTGCGCTGACCATCTTTCTCAACAAAGCAAGGCGCAATTTCCTGTTTTAGTCGGCCAAGGTCAACGCCTCGCCCAGCCATTTTATCTTCCGCAAGTGCAGCAAGGCCGCTCGCGCCTACAAGAGCGATATGATGATCAGGAGCAAAGTCTACGATCATGTCCTGCGTGTAATCACGCTTTACAGTTCCTGGTGTCGCCAGCACAGCAAACACACCACTTCGTGTTTGTTGAGCAGCAGGTTTGATGGCTGGCACCGTTCCAACTACAGGAACCTTCAAAAAAGATCGTAAACTCTCAAGCACAAGCGTAGAGGCGGTATTACACGCCACAACCACGGCACTGGGGCTCCAAGCCTCACTTACGCTTCTTACCAACTTAGAGAGGTGCTCACACAATTCGCCTGCATCCCAGTCACCATAGGGGAATGCAGCTCGATCAGCCAGATAAAGCAATCCTGCCTCTGGCAGCGCTTGCTTTATCTCACGTTGGACCGACAGCCCGCCAACCCCACTGTCCAGCACAAGCACGCGGCCAGGCGTGTCTGCCTGCAAATGCAGTGACTGGAAGGAGGAGGCAGCAAGGCTATCTGACATTAACTTTTGTCCTTCACACCATACTTCTCAAAACAGGAGATCACCCCACGCATAATACGCACTTCATTTTCGGTGAGGTCTGCTTTTTGGAAGATATTGCGTAGCCTACGCACTGTAACAGGCTTTTTTTCGACCGGACGAAAGAAGCCGCGTGCGTCCAAACCAGTTTCCAAGTGCTCAAACATCCGCTGGATAGATTCTTGTGTCGCAGCTTCCCCATCATAATCATCTAAGGAAAACGGAAGGGCGCCCGCTGTGGCGACGCGACGCCATTCATAAGCACAAACAAGAACTGCCTGAGCAATGTTCAGGGAGGCATAAGTTGGATCAACAGGAAGTGTCACGATCCTATTTGATAAGGCCACTTCATCATTGTTCAGTCCCCAGCGCTCTCGGCCAAACATGTAACCTGATGGGATGCCGCGCAAACCTTGAGCAACGCTCTCATTTGCAGCCGCATCCGGCCCGACGACAGGTTTAGGGATATCGCGGCTGCGAGCAGTGGTCGCAAAGACAAGTTTCAAATCAGCAACCGCTTCTTCAACACTGTCGTAAACCCGCGCTGCATCAATCACGTGATGCGCTCGGCTCGATGCAGAGCGCGCTTTATCGCTCGGCCAGCCGTCACGCGGATTAATGAGGCGCAGATCATGCAGGCCAAAGTTAGCCATCGCGCGCGCAACCATACCGATATTCTCACCAAGTTGAGGCTCACAAAGAACAACAACAGGAGGAATGGCTTGATTTATTTCAGGAGTGCTTTCAGACATGCCGATGCTCTAGCCCATCATCCTTTAAATTTCCAGAGCAGTTTTATCATCAAAACCGATCAAGCACTGCAAACTCTTAACTTCGAAAGTGCCCTATCGTTTTGCATCACCGTAAGTTCACCCCCCGTTCCCCAGCCATACTAAACCTCATAGCAGCTCTGACTGGCGGGCTAACAAGGGTAAAATTCGGCGAATTCAATCAAGAGTAAAGCTGTGTTTTGGTGCTACTTAGAGAGTTAAGCCGTCTTTATGCAGCCTCTGATGGCTATACCCTCTATGAAGGAGACCCTGACGACATGTCTGGACAAGAACACAACACAGGTGGCACCCCGCCTCCACATGTCCCAGAGCCAGCCCCAGACCTTGCACAACTGGTGCGAGACAACTGGTGGAAGTTTCTGGTGCTCGGAGTATTGATGGTTATTGGTGGTATGATTGTGTTGATCATACCGTACGCGTCTTCCATCGCAGTAGCACTGGTGATTGGACTGGTTTTGATCGTCGTCGGGGTTCTTCAACTCTGGCACGCCATGCAAGTCAAAGAGTGGGGCGGCTTCCTCTGGCAATCACTCATCGGAATCGTGGCCCTCTTGGGCGGCATAGCAATCTATTATAATCCAGTTGCCGGAACGCAAGCACTGACCCTTGTGATGTCTATAGTCTTTATCGCACAAGGCCTCGCTCAGGCAGTACTCTCGTTTCGCTTGCGGCCACATGGTGGCTGGGGCTGGATTCTTGCATCTGGCCTTATCGCGATTGCAGCCGGTTTGATGATCTTTATGGACTTCCCTGCATCAACCGCATGGGCTTTGGGCCTCGTTGCAGGCATTTCTATTCTATTCAATGGTTGGAGCTATATCGCAATCGCGATGGGTGCACATAGAAGCCGTTCCTAATGCAAGCAAGGCATCAGGCCAACAACTCTAAAAGCTCAAATGTGCCGCGCATTTTAAAACACACGCGGCACATTTTATTTCCTAAAATTCCCGTAATGTAAAGGGTTGGCTAAGCCCAACATTGGCAGGCTGTTTTAGAATGCACGTAACTGCCATTCCTTGATGCTATCAATTGGGTGAAGGAGCATGATCACGTTGAGCGTGAGGTTATCTCTGATAATAGCACCCACGATAACTTCCATTGCAATGATGAGTACGATGGAAAGCCATACTGGCAAGCGCCCCGCTAACCAGAACCCAAACATCATCCATAGAATATCAAAGATGGAATTGAGTACACTGTCACCAAAGTAATCAAGCGCGATCGTCGCTTCTCGGTACCGGTTGATGACAAAACTCGAGTTTTCTAAGATCTCCCAGGCTGCCTCAAGCACGACCGAAAGCACCAATCGAAAGCCGACTGGCCAGCCAACGCCCCCGGTAAACAGTCGCCCTAACCACCAAAACAGCGCGTAAAACAAAAACCCATGAATGATGTGCGAGGGGGTATACCAATCAGAAATCTGTTGGCTACTTTGCGAACTGTTGACGTCTCCAACCCACAGTCTAATCTCTCCGCACTTACAAATAGGGTCGTGCCCCATTGCCAAAAGGGTAACGGCAGTAAGGATAAGAAGAGTAATGATAATCAAAGCATAATGCTTGGAGCTCAAACGGTCGAGCATTGGTCAAACCTTCACATTGAACAGATTGGAAGATCCTATTCGACAAAAACAAACAGGACCTTCAAAAAAGAATCTGTACACAAGTAAAACTGAAGCGGTTTGCCCCAAGCAGAAGCGCGACACAATCACCCAAACTAGAAATAGCCATTAAAACACAGCGGCGAATGAAAGAGGCTCACAAATCTCTTGAGCCTCCAGTATATGTTACAAGTTTCTAGTTCGGCTTTCCAAAAATCAACGAGGCATTCACACCGCCAAAACCAAAGCCATTGGACATCACATAATCCAGCTCTTTTTCTTTGGCTGTGTTTGCCACCAGCTCGTACTGAGAAGCCACATCATCTGGATTATCCAGATTAAGCGTCGGCGGCAAAATCCCTTCCCTCAGGGCCATAATGGCAGCAATCGCTTCAATCGCTCCAGCAGCTCCCAACAGGTGCCCGGTAGCTGATTTAGTAGAGGAGATTGCGAGGTCTTTGCCTCGGTCTCCAAATACAGCCTGAATGCCAGCAATTTCTGCGGCGTCTCCAATGGGAGTAGACGTGCTGTGTGCGTTGATATAGTCGATATCATCTGGTTCGATGCCAGCTTGCTTCAAGGCCTTACGCATCGCTTTTTGACCTCCAGAACCATCAGGAGGTGACGCCGTAACATGGTAGGCATCGGCAGATGTTCCGTATCCCATAACTTCTGCGAGAGGCGTCGCCCCTCTCGCTAGTGCATGATCAAGTGACTCAAGCACCAACATTGCAGACCCCTCCCCCATCACAAACCCATCCCGATCCCGGTCAAACGGGCGAGAAGCTTTCGCAGGATCTCCGTTGAACCCGCTTGAAAGAGCGCGCGCTGCCGAAAAGCCTGCAAATGAGACCGAATCAATGCAAGCTTCGGCTCCCCCGGCCAAAGCAACCTGAGCTTCACCACTTCGAAGCAAACGAACGGCATCACCAATCGCCTGAACGCTGGCGGCACAGGCAGTAACTGGCGTTCCTAAGGGACCTTGGAAGCCATGGGCAATGGAAACCTGCCCCGCAGCAAGGTTTGCCAGGAATGCAGGGACAACAAAGGGGGACAAGCGACTTGGACCCTTGCTCTCAACAAGCAAGGTCGCCCGTTTCATGGAAAGGAAGCCACCAACTCCGGAGGCAATAATGGTTGCCGTATCTTCACGCTCTTCATCAGTTTCCGGTGCCCACCCAGCTTGGGTCAAGGCTTCCTTTGCTGCAACAAGCGCATAGTGGATAAACAAATCCATCCTTTTTTGGTCACGTCGCGAGATGACAGCGCTGGCATCAAAGCCAAATTCATCCTCATCAATACCAGGAACTTCTCCTGCTATCTGGCATGCCTGATCACCTCCATCAAATCGACTAAGAGCACGAATCCCGCTTTTGGAAGCAATCAACTGCTCCCAGAATCTGTTGGTACCAACACCAAGGGGTGAAACAACCCCCATACCGGTTACAACAATCCGCATATTCCCTAACTCCTAAGTCAAAGAGCGCCATGCCTTAAGTACAAATGCGCCCTGCAAAGTGCTCGCATCCCAAATATGAAACCAATTAGTTTGTAGAGTAATTGGATATGATCGTAGAGTTAAGAGCAAACTGAACAACCGCAACCTAAAGTGGATAACACCTTGGTACTGCGCGATATTCGAGCTGTCATTGAACCTCAAATTTGCGACTGTCCCAATCCCATGATTTGAACCAGCAAAACTATTATAGTACACCCCGCAAATCGGTGTTGGTCTCAATTACCGTTGAAATTGCAGTTTGTTAGAGATCTGGGCTTATGTGGCTCATACGAATTTGGTATTACGTGCAATCCAAACACCGATTTACACTGGCATTAAATTGCGCACATGTGTATACACATGGAAAATTGAGCCTTAATAGGCATCATTATCACGTACCTAAAAAAGCATGAGGTCTCCTTAAATGGCGAAGATTAAGGTAGAAAATCCGGTTGTCGAACTCGATGGCGACGAGATGACCCGCATCATTTGGCAGTTCATTAAGGACAAGCTGATCCACCCTTATCTGGACATTGATCTCAAGTACTACGACCTTGGCATTGAGTCTCGTGATGCAACAGACGATCAGATCACCGTTGATGCAGCAAACGCAATCAAAGAACACGGCGTTGGCGTTAAGTGTGCAACCATCACTCCAGATGAAGCACGCGTTGAAGAATTCGACCTGAAGCGCATGTACCGCTCTCCAAACGGCACCATCCGTAACATCCTGGGTGGCGTCATCTTCCGTGAGCCAATCATCATGTCCAACGTTCCGCGTCTGGTTCCAGGCTGGACTCAACCAATCATCGTTGGCCGTCACGCATATGGTGATCAGTACCGCGCGACTGACTTCAAATTCCCTGGCAAGGGCAAGCTGTCCATCAAATTCGTTGGTGACGACGGCGCTGAGATTGAACACGAAGTATTCGATGCTCCTTCAGCGGGTATCGCAATGGCGATGTACAACCTGGATGATTCTATCCGCGACTTCGCCCGTGCATCCCTAAACTACGCACTGGGCCGTAAGGTACCTTGTTACCTCTCCACCAAGAACACCATCCTTAAAGTGTACGATGGCCGCTTCAAAGACATCTTCCAGGAAGTTTATGAAGCTGAGTTCAAAGAGAAGTACGAAGCAGAAAAAATCTGGTACGAGCACCGCCTCATCGATGACATGGTTGCTGCATCCATGAAGTGGTCTGGTGGTTATGTTTGGGCTTGTAAGAACTACGACGGCGACGTTCAGTCCGACACCGTTGCACAGGGCTTTGGTTCGCTCGGCCTGATGACATCTGTTCTGATGTCACCAGACGGTAAAACCGTTGAAGCTGAAGCTGCACACGGCACAGTAACCCGCCACTTCCGTCAGCACGAAAAAGGTGAAGACACCTCCACAAACTCCATTGCATCTATCTTTGCATGGACACGTGGCCTGGCACACCGTGCAAAACTGGACGACAACGCCGAACTTAAGAAGTTTGCTGAAACTCTTGAGCAGGTATGTGTTGATACAGTTGAGAGCGGCTTCATGACCAAGGATCTGGCGCTTCTCGTAGGCCCTGACCAAAAGTGGCTCACCACAACCGGTTTCCTCGACAAAGTCGACGAAAATCTGCAAAAAGCTATGGCTGCTGCATAAGCAACCTAACGCTGGTTTTGAAAAGGGTGCCTTCGGGCGCCCTTTTTTCTTGCCTGCAGTTTGAAATAGCCCAAAGCTTTTAGGCCTTCAGCCACTAAAATCTTAATCACGCCAAAACAATGCCTAAGTGAGAACACATTACAATTTCAACCTAAGCGCACGGTCTCTGTTTCCAAATCGGCGCTCCTCATGTTTAAAAAGATTGTCTTGCTATTACTCCTGGCATTTTCCGGGGTCTACCTCTACAACGCCTCGTGGCTCTCAAGCCAAACGGCGTCGGGCAAACCAAAATTCATTGCCCACCGCGGCGTCCATCAAACCTATCACCGCAATGAGTTGACCAATCAAACTTGCACGGCGGAGCGTATTGACACGCCCACGCACTCCTATCTGGAAAACACAATCGCCTCGATGCAAGCAGCATTTGAAGCTGGGGCAGACATCGTTGAGTTGGATGTACACCCAACCACAGACAACAAACTCGCCGTCTTTCATGATTGGACACTGGACTGCCGCACCAATGGCCTGGGCATCACCCGCTCTCACTCACTTGCCAAACTCAAAGCCCTGGACATCGGTTATGGCTACACCTCAGATGGTGGAAAAACCTATCCCCTCAGAGGAACCGGCATTGGTGCCATACCAGAACTTGAAGAGGTCTTCCGCGCACTTCCCGGCAAGAAGTTCCTGATCAACTTCAAAGAAAAAGAACTGCGCTCCGCAGAGCTCCTTCAAGAGAAACTGGAAGAACACCCTGAGTGGAAGAAACAAGTCTGGGGCGTCTATGGAGCGTCCGCCCCCACGTGGCATATCGCAGGCAACGCCGAAGAGATCGCAGGTTTCGACAAAACCCAGACCAAGGCATGTTTGGAGGCCTATATGATTTTTGGGTGGAGTGGATACGTCCCGCAAGAGTGCAGAGATACGGTTATCGGTGTCCCCTCAAACTACACTTGGGCAATCTGGGGCTGGCCGCACAAGTTCCAACAACGCCTCAAAGCGTATGATAGCGAAATCATTGCAGCAGGCCCATATCGCTCACAAGGTGCAGGCGGCGGCATAGATACGCCTGAACAGCTCTCCGCGGTTCCAAATGGTTTCAGCGGATACATCTGGACCAACAAGATTGAAGTTCTGAGCCCTTATATTAAAGGGTCTGACTAGGGAGTAAACTCCACATCAACATGGTGAGCTTTGCGCTCATCAATGGCCTCAGCAATGATCTTTTTCGCAACAGCCGGTTTCCGGTCCATGAAACGGCGTAAATCTTCCATCTTAAGCACCATAAGCTGAGCCGGAGTACGTGCAATGGCACTGGCCGTCCGTTTGCTGTGGCCAAACAACGAGGCTTCGCCAAAATGCTCGCCTTCATTGTGCACGACACGGTGCCTCTCAAACACTTCTTCTACCTGGCCCGAGGCAATAAGGTAAAGACTATCTCCGTCCTCCCCCTTCTCGCAGATATACTGACCAGCAGGCACGCTGTGCGAATGCAACAATTCAGTCACAGCAGCAATTTCAACAGCCGATAAGCGCTCAAACAAAGGGACAGTTGCGACCATACCCCAAGTCACCACAAACTCTCTGCTATGAATTTCACGAGCAAAGGCTGTACCCACGATACCGACGGGTAATGCAAACAAACAATAGCCCATCAACATCACAATGCTGGCGACAAACTTGCCCAATGCGGTGACGGGAACCACATCCCCATAACCAACTGTCGTGAGCGTCGAAAAGGCCCACCATAAAGCAGCAGGAATCGTACCAAAATATTCAGGCTGTGCAGCGTGCTCGATACTATACAAGAGCGTCGCCGCTACGAGAGCGACTCCGAAAATAAGAACAAGACTGCCAATAATAGCCTTCTTTTCCTCAACAACGGCAGAAATCAAGGAGCGTACGGCTGGGGAATAACGCGCAATTTTCAAGAACCTCAACAAGCGCAGAATAACCAGCGACTTCCAGCTGATACCAGCAAAGAAGAGCGAAAGCCAAAACGGCATCACGGCTAGAAAATCAATTAAAGTAAGAGGCTGAAGCGCATAAACGAGCCTGGCTTTGAGTGAGCCATACTTCTTCAATGGCGGATGTAAGTCCGAAACCCATAAGCGCAAAAGATACTCGACAGCAAAGACAGAACCCACCACAAAATCTAGTAGAAATATCTCCCGAGAAAATACGTCTCCGATGCTGGGTTCCGTTTCAAGCACAGCCAACCCCACATTGACCACGATGAAAACAATAAGAACTGCATCAATCTGCTGCGCAAGACGGTTGCCAGCACTGCTGCGCTCAAGCAGGTTATAAACTTTAGATTTTATGGTGTTAGCCACCTCATCCCCCAATGGCCCTAAGCCATCGGAAGAATAGATCTCAAAAATAAAGGGGGGATTAATCCCCCCTCAATTCGATGTCAGTTTTAAGTATTACTCAAAGACCTTCAAGGTGCGCCTTAATGGCTTCAATTGCTTCGTCCGCTTTATCAGCATCCGGGCCGCCGGCCTGAGCCATGTCTGGACGGCCACCGCCGCCACGACCACCAAGAGCTGCAGAACCAACACGAACAAGATCAACAGCACTAACAACCTCGCTCTGATCTTTGGTTACGCCAACAACGATGGCAGCTTTACCATCCTCTGCCTTGCTGATGAGCACAACAACGCCTGAACCCAAAGCCGTTTTGCCTTCATCAGCAACAGACTTAAGGTCCTTAGGGTTGATCCCCTCAAGAACACGAGCCATCAGCTTGAACTTACCAGCCTCAACGCTTCCGCTTTCAGATCCAGCCTCACCACCACCCATGGCGAGCTTTTTCTTTGCTTCAGCAAGCTCACGCTCAAGCTTCTTGCGCTCTTCCAATAGGGACGTAACGCGCGCCGGAACATCATGAGCGGAAACCTTCAAGATACCTGCAGTTTCACGCATCAGCGCATCTTGGTCAGCCAGATACTTACGAGCTTCAGACCCGGTCAAAGCTTCAATACGGCGAACACCAGCTGCCACTGCGCCTTCAGAAACGACAGTAACAAGCCCAATATCACCAGTGCGCTTTACGTGCGTTCCACCACAAAGTTCTACTGAATAGGCTTTCCCGGCTTTTTCGCCGCGAGTAGCCGTTCCCATAGAAACAACGCGAACTTCATCACCGTACTTTTCGCCAAATAGCGCCATCGCACCGGCTTCAATTGCCTCATCAACTTCCATCAAAGAGGTCTCGACAGGCGTATTTTGCAAAATCACTTCATTTGCAAGCGCTTCAACCTGCGCAGCTTCATCACCACTCAAAGGCTTAGGGTGTGAGAAGTCAAAACGCAGCCGTTCAGGCGTTACAAAAGAACCCTTCTGAGCCACATGTGTACCAAGAACCTCACGAAGCGCTTCATGCACAAGGTGTGTTGCAGAGTGGTTGGAGCGGATTGCGCTCCGACGGTCATGCTCAACAACCAGCTCAAGAGCATCTTCCACTTTCACTTCACCGCTCTCAACTAAGACCGCGTGAATGAAGAGACCATCGGCTTTCTTCTGCGTATTTGTTACGCGAATAGACCCATTCTCCCCCTTCATGGTGCCGCAATCACCAACCTGACCACCGGACTCGCCATAAAATGGGGTTTGGTTCAAAATGAGGAAGCCCTCTTCGCCTTGCTTCAAACCGGCAACTTCGGCGCCATCCTTCACAAGGTTGAGGACGATGCCTTCAGCTTTCTCAGTTTCATAACCAAGGAACTCAGTTGCACCAGCCTTCTCTTTGATAGAGAACCAGATCGTATCTGTAGCCGCATCACCAGACCCAGACCAGGCAGCACGCGCTTCAGCACGCTGACGTTCCATGGCAGTGTTAAAGCCTTCAGTATCAACAGCAATCTCACGATTACGCAGAGCATCCTGCGTCAAATCGAGCGGGAAGCCATAGGTGTCGTAAAGCTTAAAGGCAGTTTCACCATCAAGCTGGTCACCAGCACCAAGTGAGCCCGTAGCATCATCTAACAGACCAAGACCACGCTCAAGTGTTTTGATAAACCGCTTCTCTTCCAGCTGAACTGTTTCTTCAATCAACTTTTCTGCACGGTGAAGTTCGGGGAAAGCCTGTCCCATTTCACGAACAAGAGTTGGCAGCATTTTATAGATGATCGGTTCGTTAGCGCCCAGCAGGTTGGCATGGCGCATAGCGCGGCGCATGATACGGCGCAACACGTAACCACGACCCTCATTAGATGGCAGAACGCCGTCGGCGATCAAGAAAGCCATTGAACGGAAGTGGTCTGCAATAACGCGGTGACTTGCCTGCGCTTTACCTTGCGCTTCAACACCCGTCAAATGCTCTGAGTTAGCAATCAAGGCCTTAAAGAGGTCGATTTCGTAGTTGTTGTGAACGCCTTGCATGATTGCTGCAAACCGCTCAAGGCCCATGCCCGTGTCGATGGAAGGGCGCGGCAAATTCACACGCTCGTCAGCCAACTGCTCATATTGCATGAACACGAGGTTCCAGATCTCGATAAAGCGGTCGCCGTCCTCATCAGGAGAACCTGGAGGGCCACCCCAAATATGCTCACCGTGATCGTAAAATATCTCAGAACAAGGACCACATGGACCGGTATCACCCATTGCCCAAAAGTTATCAGAGGTTGGAATGCGGATGATCTTTTCATCAGCAAAGCCAGTAAGCTTTTTCCATATTTTAAAAGCTTCATCATCTTCAGAATAAACAGTCACAAGCAGCTTTTCTGCTGGTAGGCCGTATTCTTTGGTGATCAAGTTCCACGCCAGCTCAATGGCATGTTCCTTGAAATAATCACCAAACGAGAAGTTGCCAAGCATTTCAAAGAAGGTGTGGTGGCGCGCTGTATAACCAACATTGTCCAGATCGTTATGCTTGCCGCCTGCGCGCACACATTTTTGAGAGGACGTCGCACGTACATAATCGCGCTTCTCAAGACCGGTAAACACGTTCTTGAAGGGTACCATTCCCGCATTGGTAAACATCAATGTGGGATCATTACGTGGCACCAATGGACTGGAAGGAACTACATCGTGTCCGTTTTTTGCAAAGTAGTCGAGAAATGCCGACCGAATTTCGTTGACGCCACTCATAGGTCTTGATGTCCGTCTCGTTATTTATGGGTTACCGCTTGAATAATCACGACAACCGAACTGCAGGGGATGGGCACCACAAAGATGCCGCAAAATCATATCTGCAACGTTTTAGCCATCCACAACAGGTCTGTCCATAAACCCCAACAAAAAAAGAGGCTGGTAAAAACCAGCCTCTCCAACTCTTATTGGTTTTCCGCAGTTTTTTCTGGATCATCAATCGCTTCAGCAATCAAACCGGCATTCTGGCGGATCGCCAACTCAATTTCATTAGCAAGTTCCGGATTCTCTTTCAGGAAGTTTTTCGAGTTTTCACGTCCCTGCCCCAGTCGCTGACTGTTGTATGAGAACCAGGCACCAGACTTGTCAACGATGCCTCCTTTGACACCCAGATCCAGAAGCTCACCCATCTTGGAGATACCCTCTCCATAAATGATATCAAACTCGACCTGCTTAAATGGAGGCGCCAGTTTGTTTTTCACCACCTTCACACGGGTCTGGTTACCAACAATTTCGTCACGATCTTTAATTGCACCAATACGGCGAATATCAAGGCGGACAGAAGCATAAAACTTCAGCGCATTACCACCCGTTGTCGTCTCAGGCGACCCGAACATCACACCAATCTTCATACGAATCTGGTTGATGAAAATCACCATGGTGTTCGATTTGGAAATCGAAGCCGTCAACTTACGAAGAGCCTGGCTCATCAAACGCGCTTGAAGGCCAGGAAGTGAGTCTCCCATCTCGCCTTCAAGTTCCGCTTTCGGCGTCAACGCTGCAACAGAATCGATCACGAGCACGTCAATAGCGCCAGAGCGCACCAGTGTATCTGCAATCTCAAGCGCCTGCTCGCCAGCATCCGGCTGTGAGATAAGAAGGTCGTCAATGTTTACACCAAGCTTGCGCGCATAAATTGGATCTAGCGCATGCTCAGCGTCAATAAATGCGCAAACACCACCATCCTGTTGCGCACAGGCGACGGTATGCAAGGCCAAAGTTGTTTTACCGGAACTTTCAGGTCCGTAAATTTCAACAATACGCCCTCTAGGAAGTCCACCGATCCCAAGACCGATATCCAGACTGAGAGAACCAGTCGAAACACTTTGGATTTCCACGGCCTGCCCTTGGCCCATGCGCATAATCGAACCTTTACCAAAGGCTCGTTCGATTTGGGAAAGCGCTGCATCCAGTGCTTTATTTTTGTCCATCTGATTGCCCTCAACAAGGCGAAGTGAAGTTTGTGCCATACGTTCTCATCCCTTATTCCACGATGGACGTGCAGTTTCAAAGTCAGTTATTTGTACTCATTTTGTTCCAACCGCGCAACACCTGATAACTAACTAATAAAAAACGTGTAATTGCAACACGTTCTCCTATTGTTCAACATGTAGATAACTTTTCACCCCACACTGAATTTGGATTTTTGAGGGTCATTGAGTTTTGACGAATCGTGAACTTGCACAGTTTTCACTTCGCAAACTCGCGTTGTGGCCTTGCATGACCTCTACCAGAGAGCGGTACACACCCCTTAATTTACGGCAAATTACACCCACTGCTCCCATGGTCTTTTCATAAACACGAATGCTCTACCTCGAGCTTCCCACGGAAAAAGCTGTTCTTTTGATACATCACCCACAGTCTGTATTTGTCCGTAGCTTGCGCCAACCGATCTCATGGAATATCAGCTATCTTTCGAAATCGGGAGGGAGAACCTAGATATGTCTCGAAGCAAGGTCGGTGTTATCGGCGCAATTCATCTAGACAGAATTGCTCATGCAGATCGACCATTTAAGCCCGACACATCAACACCTGGGAAAATTGTGTCGCGTCCCGGTGGTGTAGGCGCAAACATTGCGCGGGCAATGGCACGGTTGGGCATGAACCCAACAATGTATGGTTGCCTGGGAGGCGACGCAGACGGTGCTTACCTCGCTCAAAGCTTACAAGAATGTGGGATCGACACATCTTGTATCAGAACGCTGGATGATGGACGCACTGGCTCATATCTGGCGCTGCATAACCCGGATGGCACCTTATTTTCAGCTATCTCAGACAGTTTAATCACCTCAAAAGTATGTTTTTCAAAGACCAACCCAATCCCTCAGGCTCTGCTTGATTGTGATATCTGGCTCTGCGAAACCAATCTGGAAGAAGAAACTCTTCTGGAACTGGCAAGAGCAAAAGAACATCGCCTGTTCGCCGCTGACACTGTCTCCATAGCCAAGGCCCCTAAGCTGCGCCTGCTTCTGTCTGAGATCGATATTCTCTTTACGAACACAGACGAAGCAGCCGCCCTGCTCGATTGCAAACCTGGTCAGTTCACAACACAAGAGCTTGCTCAAAAACTCGCATCAATGGGCATTCCAACCGTGCTTGTAAGCGACTCCAACAAACCACTGGCCCTTTGCTGCAAAGGGAAAACAAGCTCACACACACCATTTTCTGTTGTGCCAGTGGACGTTACTGGCGCGGGCGATGCTTTTATTGCAGGCTTTCTTTATGCAAGCAGCCGCAATAACGAGCCCGTTAACGCCGTAAAAAGCGGCCTTGCTTCTGCATCAATTACAGTAGAGGCAACTGGAGCTGCGCCAGAAACGCTCTCACCCCAATCACTTAACGCTCGTTTATTAGAGCGCAACTAAGCACCAACAACATACGAAAGACTGGGAAAACCATGGGAAATAATATCAAGATCCACCACTCAAAAGAAGTAGCAGAAGCTCTCAGCAACGGTGCCCCAATCGTTGCGCTCGAATCTACCATTATCACCCATGGCATGCCGTACCCTCAAAACGTGGAGACCGCCCGCGAAGTCGAACAAATCATTCGTGATGGCGGTGCAGTGCCAGCAACAATCGCTGTACTGAACGGCGACCTGCACGTTGGCTTGGAAGACAGCACGCTGGTTGAACTAGCAAACGCCAAAGACGTCATGAAATGCTCTCGCGCAGATCTGTCCTTTGCCATGGCGCTGGGTAAAAACGGCTCCACAACGGTTGCAGCTACCATGATGGCAGCACATGCAGCAGGCATTCGTGTCTTCGCAACCGGAGGCATTGGCGGCGTTCATAAAGGCGCTGAAACCAGTTTTGACATTTCAGCAGATCTTGAAGAACTATCCAGAACACCTGTATGTGTCGTATCCGCCAATGCAAAAGCGCTACTAGACATTCCTAAGACCCTTGAAGTTTTGGAAACACGCGGTGTGCCTGTAATTGGGTTTGGCTGCGACAACGTTCCTGCCTTCTGGTCCCGTGATTCAAAGATTAAAGCGCCATACCGTCTTGACGAGGCATCCGACGTTTCAAAACTGATCGAGTTCCGCGAGAGATTCGGTGACCACGGCGGTATTCTTGTTACCAACCCGGTTCCGCTCGAAGACGAAATTCCTGCCGATGAAATGCAGGTCTTCATCGATGCATCCCTCAAAGCAGCCGAAGAGCAGAACATCACCGGCAAAGCCGTAACCCCGTTTATTCTGCAGGACATTTTTGAACGCACCAATGGCCGCAGCCTTGCAACAAACATTGCTTTGGTGAAAAACAACGCCAAGCTTGCTGCAAAAATCGCAGCTGGTTTGTCTGCTTAAACTAAAGATTATCGTAGGAACCGGGCTGGCCATCCAGCTCGGTTTTTTTGTAGTTCCGTGAACAGTGCCCCTATACACTGCAACTTGTCAGCACCGATAAGCTAGGGGCTTTTTAGCCTGTTTCGCACAGCCGTGTAACCTTGGCTTTGGTCCTCTCACTGGCTATGCTCCCCTCCCAATGGAGGTTAAGAAAACCAGATACTCCGGCAAAAGGTTGGCACAGCTCATGGAAAAAGAACGAAGGAACTTTTCGTTTCTCAGCAAGGCCTGCATCTACCTCTTCGCTCTTGGTATCCTTTCATCCACTGCGATTGAAAATGCCTTACCTCAAGATTCAATTGCCCCAGACTTTGCGAACTGGAGCAACGCGCAATTGATCTTTGTGGAAAGCACCAGTCCTTTGGAAAGCGCTGTCGCAAACGCTATGAACAGTCCCTACGCACATGTTGGCATCCTGCGACTAACGGGGGGTGGCCCGGTTGTCTTAGATACCAAACCATCCCTTTGGGAAATATTGCTGGAAACCTTCTTAAACAAGACGCAGTCACACCGCTATGCAATCTATGAGGTTCGCGGCTTATCTGAAACAAACGCATACATTCCTCCCAGACTCGCAAATGAATATCTTCACACACCAAACGATTATTTTTGGAGAAGCGGCTCTTCAGAACTATCTGGTGCTGAACTCGTAAACCTCACCTACAAAGCAGTCGGTTTCGATCTCGGAACTCCGATTAAGATCAATGAGATTGGTATCCACGGCAAAGCACTCTATGAGTGGCTCAAAGGCAGGTGGAAAGATCACCCAGATTGCAATACCCCAAATCTCAGCTTAGATGATTGTTGGCAGCATTTTAAACAGCAGAAGGTCATCACCCCAGCCAGCATTGCAGCCGACCAGCGGTTGGTTTGTGTGTGGTCGACCTTTCCCAGTGACAGGAACAGGTGCCCGGGTCCGCGCTATATTCCTGCCAAGCGCTCAGGCGACACCCCTTCGCACAGGTGAAATCAAAAAAGTGTCCTCAATTTCCCCATAGTTCTAGTCAGCTCTGCACATGCTTAGGCTTTGACTCTGCTTTCGGGAAACGCACCGTTGTTTTTCCTCTCCTATTATTTTAGGTATTCTTGAGCTATAGAACTTCCCATCACTGTGTTTTATTGGCGTATCTGCTTTTTTTGGTCGTATAGCGCCCATCAAATCGCCATTTGGCAGGCATATGCGATAATGACTGGCCGAAGTTATCGGTTGGCCCAATTGAAATCACGCCTCAATAAAGTTTCGCGGCTGCTGATAGTTGTCGTACTTTTATCATCCGCAGGATTTACGCTATGAAGAAACTAATTTTTATCGGATTAACGGCAACCCTCGCAGCTTGCCAAAGCGGCCCATCGCCTCGTGGTGGCCTGCCAACTATTCGCGCGGCGAGTAACGCGCAGACCGTACAGATCAAAGCGTCTCCTGAAGTTGTGCGTAACACATTAGTTAGCAGCGCAAATGCCAAAGGCACCATTGTGCAGCAAAACGAGCTGAACATGGTCGTAATGGAAAGCTATGTGCGTGGCAGAGACCCTGTTCTCGACAGCGAGTTCGGACCATCCGATTCAGGCGAGCGCGCCTACCGCATTCGCGTCCGTTTCTCTGGCTCCCAATGTCACACGACAGCGGTTCAAGACGTGGCGCTGATTAACAACATCTATACGCCAGATGAGCGATCTTTCAGCCTCCCTGGAAACCCGGGCTTGACGCGAAGCTTGCAGAGCATGAAGGCAAATGCAGAAGCCTCCTCTGGTTGCTCATAAACAAATATGAAGAGCTGCTGATTACTCCAAATTAAAAAAAGCCGGACACGCAAAACGTGACCGGCTTTTTTTAATTGAAACCAGAGCGATGAAAGAATTCACACGCGCTCTTGTGTCTTTGCTTCCAGTGTCTTTTTCACTGTCGTTGCTAGCTCTTTCAGCGTAAATGGCTTTGGCAAGAAGGTGAAGCTCTCTTCTGCTGGAAGGTTCTTCTCAAAGGCTTCCTCAGCATATCCAGACACAAAAATAATCTTAAGGTCAGGGCGGGTTTTCCGCAGCTCAATCAGCAGGCTCGGCCCATCCATCTCCGGCATCACCACATCGGAGACCACAAGATCAACCGCACCGCCGGTCTCCTCCATAATCTCCAAGGCTTCCGTGCCAGACCCCGCTTGGTAGACTTCATAACCACGCCCGCTCAAAGCACGGGCAGCAAAGGCTCGCACAGCTTCTTCATCTTCCACCAATAAGATTGTCGCAGACCCGGTCAAATCGGCATTGGTCGGTTCCTGCTCAGGCTTGACCTCGACAACCTTGTCCTTTTCAGAGGCGATGTATCGGGGAAGGAAAATGCGGAACGTCGTGCCACTGCCAACCTCACTGGTGCAGAATACATAACCACCAGTTTGTTTCACAATGCCATAAACAGTTGAAAGCCCGAGGCCTGTCCCCTTGCCCACCTCCTTAGTGGAAAAGAATGGCTCAAAGATCTTGTCCATCACTTCCAACGACATACCATGGCCATTGTCGACAACCTCAATGAGCACATACTCACCCGCAGGCATTCCGCGCGTATTTTCATAGCTTCGTGATGCGTCCTCACTCACATTGAGCGTACGAATTGCGACCTCGCCGCCGCTCTCCATCGCATCACGTGCGTTCACTGCAAGATTGACGATCACCTGCTCAAGTTGGTTCACATCGGCCATGACAGGCCAAAGCTCGCGGCCATGAACCAACTTCAGCCCAACTTTCTCGCCAAGCAGCCTGTCCAAAAGAATGGAAACGTCTGCCAGCACATCAGCTAATGCAAGTTCTTGAGGACGCAATGTCTGGCGTCGGGAAAAAGCGAGCAATTGGCGCACAAGCCCAGCCGCGCGGGTCGCATTTTGCTTGATATTCATGATATCTTGGAAGGCCGGGTCCGATGGCCGGTGGCTTGCCAAAAGAAGATCAGAGAAACCGATAATTGCTGTCAGGACATTATTGAAGTCGTGCGCAACACCACCTGCCAGCTGGCCAATGGCCTGCATCTTCTGGCTTTGTGCAAACTGAGCTTCAAGAGCGCGCTGCTGCGTCGTCTCCAACACATAAATCACGGCAGCATCTTCACCGATCTGCCCATCCTGAACAGCTGAAACATAAAAAGTTGCAGACCTTGGGTCTCCCTTATCTTCAAGGGATACATCAAGTGGGGCAATCTCACTTTTACCCATAGCCGCTTCATCGAGCGCATTTTGCAGCGCAGCGCGGTCACCCTCCACAACAAACTCAGTCAGCTTCACATCTTTGCCAAGGCCCTCGCCCTGCTCAAACAAGCGCATAAATGGGCCATTGGTGCGCTCCACCCGGCCAGCCTTGTCAATGGATGCAATTGCAACCGGTGTGTTGTTGAAGAACCGGGAGAAGCGAACTTCTGCTGCGCGCAGCGCTTCTTCATCATCATTGCCCGCCGAGCGGTTGATAACAAGCGTGCGGCTGTCACCTGCTTGCCCTTCAGCCCCAAACGGAACGCGATGTACAAGGCGCACCGGCAAGCCTGTTCCACTGCGTGTTACAAGGTCAATATCAAAACTCTCGGTTTTAACTTCGCCCTCAGAACCCAGCAGCGCCTCCACCAAGGCAGCACCTTCGCCGCGCACAATGTCCTTCAAAGTCAGTTCGCCGGAAATGAACTGCGTCAGATCATAACCCAGCCAGTCTGCAAGGGTCGCGTTCAGGTACACCAGTTTGCCGCTGCTGTCTGACGAGAAGAAACCACAAGGAGCATGGTCGAGGAAATTGATAACGCGCTGAAGTTCCTGAAACGAATTCTCTTGCTCGGTACGATCGCGTGTAATATCCGCCACCTGCCAGATAGCGATCCCGCCGCCAACACCAATAGCAACATCTTGCTCAAGAGGCCGAACACCAATGCGGTACCAACGCGCACCGTTTGCAACTTCCCCAACAGCATTGGGCAAGCGCACTTCTTCAGTGGCATATCGCCCGGCACGCGCTGCTTGTGACAAACGGAATATGGCATCAGCAGCATCCGGGTCGGAGGAGAAAACCCGTTCCACCGTGCGTACGTCAGCCGGGCCACGAGCCCCAGTCAGCTCAGCATAGGACTGGTTTGCATAGACAATGCGACTGTTGTGGTCTGCCAGCAAAACCCCGTCCTCTAACGAGTTCATAAAGGATTCTGCCAGCGGATTACGATCGGACTTGGAAATAAACCGCAGTAGCCCAATGGACAATGCAAACAGAGAAAACACACCAACAACGGCAAGAACACCCAACAGCCCAAGTATATACGGCTCCGCTTCCTCTTTGCGCATCAACGCAAATGCGGCAGTTGCTGCAACAAGGCCCAATGCAAGTAGCATCAAGGCCCCAAGGCTGCCGCCCCTGTCTGTTTTGTCAATCACCGGCTCAGGTCGCCGCGCTTCGGTCTTCGTCATCTTACCCTCTCTACGGCTACCCGCAGACGATTTGGCTCAATCGTACCCTGAGTATATCCCACCCTGAAGCTCGCATACCAGCACTCACATGCTGTTATGACCGCCAGCTCCCCTTCTTTTGCAATTGCAAGACGTAACCAATCACCTTGGCAACTGCAGCGTAGTGCTCCTCAGGCACATAATCATTCAACTCTGTCGATGCATACAATGCACGTGCCAGCGGTGGATTTTCCACGATCGGCACATTAGCTTCTTTAGCAACCTCTCGTATGCGTAGCGCCAGCTCATCCACCCCAAGCGCAACACATGTTGGCGCTCCCATACCCTCTTCATATTGCAGCGCAACTGCATAGTGGGTTGGGTTGGTAATCACAACCGTCGCATTCGGCACACTTGCCATCATTCTGTTGCGTGAACGCTGAAGGCGCAACTCTCGAATTTTGGCCTTAATCTTTGGATCGCCCTCAGACTGTTTGTATTCCTCTTTCACTTCCTGTTGGGTCATTTTTTGCTTTTCGAACCATTTCTTGCGCTGCCAGACCAAATCGGCTCCCGCAACAACAGTCATAAAAGCAAGAATCGCCCCAATCACAAGGATCGCTAATTCCTGTACTTCCACCAGCACAAGACCGGTTTCTCTAAACACCACCGTATCCAGTCGCTCGCGTTCTGGCCACAACACCAGAAAAACCACAGTCGCAACAACTGTGATTTTCACCAGTCCCTTCAGAAAATTCGCAAGGCTGTCCTTAGAGAACAGGCGCTTACCCCCTGAAAGTGGCGAAATCTTACTGAGTTTTGGCTTCATTCGCTCACCGGTCCAAAGCGGCTTATGCTGAACCAGGTTACCAATCACAGCCAGAACCAGAAGCGTTAACAACGGAAGTGCCACCACCCCCAGTATTTCAGGCCCAGTTATTTCCAAAAGGAAAACAAGAGCCGCTGGATCAACAGCTATTGTATCTGCATGCGCAAAAAAGCCCTTTAAGATACCGGTGATCCCAGCAGCCATTGAGGGCGCAAGGAAAAACACCACCAACGCAGTACCCAGCAAGGAGAACCAGGAACTGACCTCCTGCGATTTGGGTATGTCCCCCTTTTCATGAGCTTGATCGAGCCGTTTTTGGGTTGGGTCCTCGGTTTTCTCCGAATCGTCGGTATCTTCAGCCATTCAATCCCTCTTTAATTCAAAAGGAACGGCTGAAGCGCATTTCGAAACTCCGATAGGTAGTACCCCATCAAAGTCGATAGCAGCAGCAAAAAGATACCAAAGCCAATCATGATGTTAATCGGCATAGCAATGAAGAAAATCTGCATTTGAGGCATGAGTTTATTCAGCAAGCCAAGGCTGAAATAAAACACAATCCCAACAACAATAAATGGAGAACCAAGACGAACGGCAACTGAAAACATATGAGATACAGTATCGACCGCGAGCGCTGAAAGGTCCCCAACAGGCAAGGGGTTTCCAGGTGGAAACAGCGTAAAACTGTCCTGCATGGCAGCAATCATCACGTAATGCAGGTTCGTGACAAAAACCATGCAGATGCCAAGCACGTTAAGAAAGTTCCCCATCAACGCGCCCTGCTGACCAGAGTTGGTAGCATCACCGCCCATCGCAAATGCAAGGCCAGACTGGTTGGCCATGATGGTTCCAGCGGTAGACAGCGCATAGGAAATGAGCTTCATGGACAGCCCGATAAAGATCCCCACCAGCAACTCACCTCCAAGCAAGCTCAGAAGTCTGGCAAGGCTGCTCATCGCATCAGCAGGATAAAGACCAGAGTTGATCGGCAACATCACATAGGTAAGCAGCAGCGCAATAGTCAGCCTGACCCGAACCGGAATGAAGGTTTCACCAAAAGCTGGAATAAGCATCATCATGGTGCCGATGCGAGCAAACATGAGCAGAAAAGACATAACGATCACCGGTAGGAAATCCAGATTGACCGTCACAAAACTGCTCCCAAAATGCTGGTGACCCCGCGCCGCGTTATTCTCAATATCCGGAGACTATCAACCCGGCAATGCGGTTCGTAAATGAATTCATCAACTCCCCCATAAAGGGAAGCGTTACAAGAAGTGCGATAAAAATGCTCAGAATTTTTGGAACAAAGACCAGTGTTTGTTCCTGAATTTGCGTCAAAGCCTGAAACAGCGCCACAATCACACCAACCAGCAACCCGATAAGCATGACGGGCGCGGACACTAAAATAAGTGTCCAAATACCTTCACTGGCAATATCCAGAACTTCCGCACCGCTCATCGTGGCCTCACCATTATCTTGATTTCGCTCTTAAGACTGGCAATCACACATAAAGCCAAACGATCAAATAGGCATCCGCATAATTTCTTCATACGCAGAAATAACACGGTCCCGAACAGAGACAACGGTCTCCAAAGCAAGCTCGGTTTCAGCAACAGCCGTCACCACATCAACCACATTGGCCTTGCCTTGCAGCAGATCCAGCGATTGCACATCAGCAACTTGACCGCTTTCATTGATCTCGCTGATTGCAGATTGAACCATGTTTCCAAATGCGCCGCTCTTGTCAGCAACTTCATTGCCAGCTTCAAGCGGGTTCGCGAGCTTGGCTGTATTGGCATAAGCACTTGCAGCTACAGAAGCATTAGACATGATGTTTCTCCTTCCGGTCTGTCACAACCGCTCATCAACCTTTAAGAATATCGAGTGTTTTCTGCATCATTGAACGCGAGGATTTCACAACGTTCAGGTTTGCTTCATAAGAGCGTGTTGCTTCCTGCATATCCGCCATCTCAACCAGCGTATTCACATTCGGCATTTTGATGTAGCCTTTTTCATTGGCTGCGGGATGGTCTGGTTCGTAACGAACCTCAAACTCACTTTGATCTTCCCGAACCCTGCCAAGCTTCACAAGTTCAGCTTCTACCTTGCTGTCAAAGCTGCTTGAAAATGTTGGAACCTTACGCCGATATGGGTCAGCACCCGGCGTTTGCCCGGTAGAATCAGCATTAGCAATATTTTCTGCGATGACCCGCATCCGGCCCGTCTGTGCCTTAAGGCCAGACGCAGCGATAAACATCGACTTCATGAAATCCATGGGTGCCTCCCGCAGTTACCCTAGCGTACTTTCCATCCCGGCAGCTGCACTCGATCAACCTCGAAGTGCGGTCTTCAACATGCCTAGGCTGCGTGAATAAAGGCTCGTCGCAGTTTGATAATCAATCTGGTTTTGAGCAATTTCCATCATCTGCTCTTCCAGAACGACGCTGTTACCGTTCGGTGTTCGCTCAAAGCTGGAAGCCTTATTCACTTTTGTTCCAACACTCACGCTCATACCGCCACTGCTAATGTGCGTGGAATTGGTCACAGCAGGTCGTAAAGTCCCTGAATCTTGCTCAGCATCTACCATATCGGAGAAGCTCAGCTCCTTGAGGTCTTTACTGCGATATCCCGGTGTATCAGCATTTGCGACGTTTTCCGCAAGCACACCCTGACGTTGTTGATGCCATTGCATTTTTTCACGCAACGCCTGAAACATCGGAAGATCAATTAAGGCCATTTGGCAACACAACCTATGCGAATAGATTTAGTAAATTAAACTAGGTAGAAAGTGCCTAGGTATTGGTTAACAAAAAGTTAACATTAATAATCCATTAATATTTACGCACCGAAGAATCCTTCAAATGCAGTGGACTAGCACATCCCAGCCACGTCCTCATCACCAATGAGAATCACCACATTCAGATTTCATTAATCAATACACCTCAGCAACCGGAAAAAATTGTCTGCCCACCTGCATTCAGCTCGCTCAAACAGCCTAAGAACCATTTTCCAGCAAAAAACTCGGGTAACGCGACAAACTTCCTCCCTCTGAACTGTTCATTCTAGCTAAACTATAGGTTACAAATGCGCGAAGAATTTTAGCGGGGAATCGTCCCCCGTTCTCGGGCTGTTTTATCTACAAGCCAGTCCGCTGAATGTTGAATACGTTTTGAGGAGCCTTCATGCCTGACTGGTTGGCCAAAACCACCGGTGCGTCTCAGGGAACAGCTCAGTTTCTGGCAGTCGTACTGGCATTGCTGATTATCGTCGTTCTTATCGCGGTGTGCATACCACTGTTGAAGCGCCTGGCTAGAACAAGTTACAAAGGCTCCAGAAGTCGCCAGCCTCGTCTTGCCATTATGGACGCCACTGATATCGACGCCCGCCGCCGCCTATTGCTCGTTCGGCGCGACAACGTTGAACATCTGATTTTGATCGGTGGAGCTAACGATGTTGTGGTTGAGCAAGGTATTATCCGAGGAGTGCCAGTTTCAGCTCCCTCACGCGGGCAAGCTTTTGCAGGCGCGGCACAAACCGAACCAAATCAATCTGGCTTCGAACAAGGCGCACTCCCAACCGAACCAAGTGCAGCGCTGAACTGGGGCACACAAGCCACAACAGAGCCAACGCCGCCTAAGCCTGCGCCCACACCCCGTGCTTACCCAGAACAATCAATGGCGGCAAAAACGCCTGCGCCTAAGGCAATGGCTGCACAAACAGCAGCGGCTACTCCTTTAAACGAGAGGTCAGCTCCTGCGGCGCAGCCAGCACAAGCGCGCCCGATCAGACCTGCAGCCCCTGCGCCAATCGCTCAAGCCACAAAGCCTGGCGCATTGCAAACACCAACCATTGGTGGCGCACGCCCGGTTCAAAAGGTCGCCGCACGGCCTATCACAGCACGGCCTGCACCTTTGCGCAGCCAAGGGTTTTCTCCGATAAAGCCACTGGCAACATCTGCTGAGCCAAAGGCACCAGAAGCTGAAAAGACTGGACCAGCACCTGTAGCCCAAAGGGCAACAACACCAGCAGCAATAAAACCAACTGCTCCAGCAGCGATTACACCCCCGCTCAGCGGTCCTGCTGCAAATGCCAAGAGTGCCTTCTTACGTCCCCGCGTGAACGAAGCGAAAGCAAAGCCACAAGAGGAAAAGAAAGAAGAGCACAAACCGGCCCCGGAAAAGCCGGCACCGCAAAAAGAAGCCACTGCAAAGGCTGCAGCAAAAGCTGAAACAGCACCAGCCCCTGCCAAGGAACAAAAACCTGAGACAAAACCCGAGATTGCACCAGCTCCTGCCAAAGAACAAAAGGCTGAGCCGGTAAAGGCAAAAGAAAACACCAAAGCCAAGGACAACCGGACCAACAAGCCGGACACTCCTAAAGCAGCTCCTGAGCAAGCAAAGCCCAAAGAGGCCTCTAAAAAGCCGGAACCAACAAAGGCAGCGGCAAAAAAGAACGAAAAAACACCACCAAAAGAAACCAAAAAAGAAGCCGTTGTTGGCATCGAAAAGGAAATGGCAGACCTGCTAGATGACATTGAGGCCAACACTAAATAATTTGATGGGACGAGCAAAAGCAAAACTGGGCGGAACCAAAGGGCAAATTGGCCTGTTGGTTTTCGCTCTCCTGCTTTTCTGGCTTGGTCCTGCCGCCGCCCAAAGCATTTCCATTGACTTTGGCGGCGGAGAAGGCAACTCGGTAACAGAGCGCGCTGTACAGCTGGTCATGCTGTTGACAGTCCTTTCTCTGGCACCAAGCATCCTGATCATGGTGACAAGCTTCACACGTATTGTCGTGGTGCTTTCCCTGCTTCGCTCAGCCATCGGCCTACAAACTGCACCACCCAACGCGGTTATGCTGTCCTTGGCCATGTTCCTGACTGCTTTTGTGATGGCTCCCGCGTTTGAAACAGCGTGGGACCTTGGCGCAAAGCCAATGATCGAAGGAACAATTGATCCGCAAGAGGCATATGAACGAGCCTCAGAGCCGTTTCATAAGTTCATGCGCCAACAGGTGCGGGAATCTGACCTACTCCTCTTTCAGGAGCTGGCAAAGGCCCCCACTCCCGAAACTCCGGAAGACCTGAGCATGCGGGTTTTGGTCCCTGCCTTTATGATCAGTGAGCTGCGCCGCGCATTTGAAATTGGCTTCCTGCTCTACCTGCCGTTCCTTATCATTGACCTGGTCATCGCATCTGTTTTGATGTCCATGGGTATGATGATGCTGCCGCCAATCGTAATCTCACTGCCATTTAAACTGATCTTCTTTGTGTTGGTTGATGGCTGGCAATTGATTGCTGGAAGCTTGGTAAGAAGCTTCGGAACTTAACGTGGATCGCCCGAACACATTCATTAAAGGTGTTTGGGCGTCCCGTATTATTTTGAAAAAGCAGACACGACAAAGCGACGTCCCTTACCTAAAATTCAAAGAGCCTCTCATATTTCCATTAAGACCCCACATTATTTGGGGATGTCAATTTATCATTTTAGCGGCAGCTTTCGTCTATCAAAAGATAAAAGCACTCCAATCTTTGAGGCTCCAATGAAGTCCTTTCAAAAATTATTTTTTTGTTTCTCCCTCATACTGATACACAGCGCAATAAGCGCCACCGCTCAGACCCCGACAAAGCAAGAAATTGAAGTTATTGCGAAGTGCGTAGAGAACAGGGGCGGCGGCTATCCTGCCATGGCATGTTACGGTGAAGTCACGGAAGAATGTATCGGTGAGGCCTACCAAAACAGCAAGATGGTTTACTGCGCCGTGCAAGAATACATGATTTGGGATCAGCGCTTAAATGCAGCCTATCAAAAAATCATGAAAGTGGCGAAGCCCCAAGTAAAGACAAGCCTGAAGTCAGCTCAAAAATCCTGGATCAAGTTTCGCGATGAAACGTGCTCGGCAAATGCAATGGTGTTTGAGGGCGGAACGCTCGCCAGCCTTATCATGGCAGATTGCCTCAGCGAACAAACTGCTGTGCGCAGCTTGCAACTTGAGCAATTTATTACAGAAGCTGACCTCTTTGACTGACCAAAACGGTTCAGGCCGATCCTTCTTCAACCTCGGCTGCGTTCAATCAAGCTTCTTCGGTTGGCACCAAAGGAACGGTTGAGAGGTATTGGCGTCTGTATTCCTCAAGAAACGACACCAGACTATCTCCGCCGCCAATGGACTTTGCAACGTTAAGAAACTCAACGCCGCGATCATCGATTGGACGGGTAACAATCTCAAAGACTTCTGCATCAGGTGACTGGCTCATCTTTTGAGAATACTTCTGGCGAAGACGCTCAAGCCCCAGACTGTCTTCCGCAAGCGTATAAGCAATTGCTGCACGAACAACATCAACGCGCTCATGATCTGCAAGTGGGACTTCATCAGACCAGCGGCTTCCATTCATTCGCTCAAGCTGCTCACCAGCCTTCTGCCATGACTGGGCAGACCACAGAGTATCAGCCCGAAGGCGATCCACATCAGAGCCAGACATATTTCGAACAAGCTGCAAAGCAAGGTCAGGTCGCCCGCGTTCACTCAAAGCACGCGCTTCAACAATGTTACGTTGCCGCTGCAATGCTGCTGGTAATTGCCCTTGCCGTGTCTGCGAAAGGATACGCAGCGCTTCCTCTGGCTTGCGGTTGAGCAGATAAACAACAGCCAGATCCGCTGCAATTTGTGCACGAGCAGCACCTTTAAGACGCTTATCAATCTGGTGTCGCAGCACCGAAGCTGCCTGATCCAGAAGGTCCATGTCAATCAGACGACTGGCAAGCATACGCGCCATTTCATCACCTTGGCGCCCGGCCGGCACCAACTCTCTGAAATCATAAAATAGCGCCAACGCCTTCACCGGCTCCAAAGCCTGTGCCTTGCCCTCTAAGAACAGCGTTGCAAAAACTGACCCCATCTCATGCTGAATGCTGGAGGTGATTCCAGCATCCGCATCAGACTGCACAGCCTGAGACATGGCCTCAAAAGCTCTGCGATAGTTTCCTTCCTGCGCATGAAGCTGGGCCATCAGCCTCAAAGTCTTCAGCTCGGTATCATCTCCGCGCCAGGACGTAGCTAGCCCTTCCAGTGCAGACAAAGCTTCACCGGCATCAATCATGCCATCCCGAAAACGCAGCTTAATACTTAGAAAATTGGCCTCAGCACTCTCCGGCCCGTCGTTCGAGTGAACGACCAATCCATAAACGTCCAGCGCCTCTTGAGACCGGCCAGAAGCATCAGCAATGCGCCCGCGCAGCAAGTCATATCGAATGGCTTGCTTTTCGATCATATCTGCAGGCTCAATCTGAGACAAAGCAGAAAGGGCCGCTCCGAAGTTTCCCAGCTCTATCTGCGTCTTTGCAGAAGCCAGATTGAAGCGCACTTGCAGCATGAGCGGGTAGTTTGCCATAACAGCCTGCCCGCGCGCCAAGTTCGCGTGCGCACCTTTCCAATCGCCAAGCGATGAATGCGCAAACGTGCGCCAAACAGCGGCATCTGGGCTACTGGCAAGCTCCGGCGCGGCCAAATACTGGAGCGCTTCGCCCGGCCTTGACGCCAGCATTTGAGCAGCGCCCATCATCACATTGAACGTTGCATCTTTTCTGATAAGAGGATCATCCTCTTCCATAATGCTCAAGGTACCAATAGCTTCATGCGCAAACCCGCTGGAAAGGAAGAAACGCGCCATATCCAAACGCGGGCCTTTCAGCTGGTCTGGCTCAGAGCGGGAAATAGCTTCCTCATGGTCCCGAAGCTTACGCATATAATCTTCAGGCTTTTGCTGCTCAATCTGCGAAAACTCAATCAACCCAGGCTGAGTTGGGTCTTTAAGATGGGTTCCAACAGTGGTGCCTTTTGAAAGACCTCGATTAGAGATCTTCAAGCCATCAGGTCTGGAGATCACCAAGTCTTCACCAGTCAACTCAACATCAACGCCATCGGCGCTCGGAACGACCGCAAGACCTTGAGAACTGCGAAGAACCTGAACCTGCGGAAACAGATAGGACTTTAAGATGCCACGAACAGGCGCAGGGCCACTCACAACATAAATCCGGTCCCCTACGCTTTTATCGGTCAAACTATGAAGACGGCCATTTGCGCCAAATGGCAACCGCAAAATATTGGAGCCATCTCCCTGCACGTTTCTTTCAACATTCACTGGTGCAGTTTTTGTTGAGATGGTCGGCCCCAGAGTTATGGCCCAAGCATCATCTTGATATTCAATGGAAATCAGCGTAGTGCGCTTTAAATCAAAACGTAGCACCTGCGCATCGTCGATTTCTTCAAGCTCCACATTGCGCGCAAGATCGCTCAGCACTGCCGGAATGCCGCGTCCATCCAGTTGCTCTGAGCTATCAAAGACGGCCCAAACCTTGCCATTGCGGCGAAATACAGCAGCCCCCGCCTGACTTTCAAACGGAAACACCAAACGAACCGTATCACCGATACGATACGTTTCAACGCCAACGACTTTCCTGGGAACAGCGCTCTCTTCCTGCACAATTGTTTCTGCAGAAGCACGGCGCGCTAAAGCAGGCTCGCGTCGTAAATCACCAAGCACAGTCGCTGTCGCCGAGACAGCGACGTCACCAACAACCTCCGCATCAAGTGACAAAGGCACTGCATCCTGAGCAGCTGCCTGAACAACCTCACCAATTAGGTCAGCCTTAGGCTGAGCCTTGGCAGCGGGTGCATTTTCCACCGCTTGCGCCTTTTGGTCCGGCTCCGTTTCAGGTTTTGGTGTTGAAGTTGAAGCGGCCTGCTCAACAACCGCAGCCTCATGCTTCAAGACCTCAGCAGGTTCATCCTTCAAAACCTCCACGCTCTTACGCTCGGCTTCCGTCGGCTTAGAGATGGGAACATCAGGGGGTGTAAGGTGTTGGACAGGTTCACCAATGCGTTGCGGGGCAGGTTTTGCCTTTGGAAACGCCATCTGAGTATACGCAAGGTCTTCAAGTCCCGCAGCAAGCGCTGCAGCCACGCTCACAGGCGCCTCCTCGCTCGAAGGCTTTGGTTGCAAACTTACAGCAGCTTTGGCACGAGCATGCTGCCCGTCAGAAGGCACTTTAGCAGCACTTGCCGCTTTATCTCCAAGGGTCTTGATCATATTCGATGCACCCTCGGGAATCCCGTCGTCACCAAACAGCTCCTCGCGAACGTCAGAGACACGAGGGTCCAGTGTTCCGGTATTCTCTGGCGTCACATCAACAATAAACCGCTTTCCGTCCTGGAAAGAACGCACATCAGCACGTGGGTCAACGATCATATTAAAGATGAGATCATTGTCGCGTGTCTGCGATGCCACATCCAATACGCTTTGCGGCAAACTCACTTTCAATTGCGAAAGATCCAGATCAGCCGCCTGATCAAACTTCACGCGCACGTTGTTTCCACTGCGCTCAAAAGCACTGCTGACTTTCACATTCCAGTCAAAAATCAACCGGGAAAATGTTGGATGAACTCCTGTGCGCAATCTGACCTTGATCTCTCGGTCTTCCAGTGCATTGGCTTCTTCCAGCACACGAATACGCTCCAACGCCTCAGCAGCACGCTGTGCCAGTTCGTCAACCACGTTCTGCGGTAATGCAGGTGGTCGGCCCTGATAGTTGGAGGGAAGAAGGTCAATAAACAACCGTTCTCCTGCTTCCATACTGCTGATGTTCAACGGCTGGCGTAAAGCAAAACGCATCGCTGCGCCATCAGGATCAGTGCGGGCAATGGAAATGTAGTCCGCTAAGACGTCGGGCACCTTATCAACATTTGCAGCAATTCCCTCTGGAAAGGAAATGCGCAGCACGCTGGTCGAGATAGAAGCCTCATACGGAGGGAGCAAAGAGCGTTCAGGAAACGTAATCACTATTCGAGCAAAGCTGCCAGCATCTTCCACCTCCACAATAGCAGAGGCAGGTTCGGCCCAGGCATTCATGTCACACCCGCCTAAAGCGGTTGTAGCAAGCATTGAGGACACAAGCCAAGCCTTGCCCTTTACCTTCACCAAGCCGACCCAATGCAAAACATAACGTAGCCGGTAAGGTAAGGTGGCGCGCAGAAAGGAACGCTTCTGCTTCTCCCCAAAGTCCCCCATACTCGATTCTTACTCCTAAATTTAATTAGGTATGTGTAACAATTGGCTATTAACGCAAGCTTACAGACTCCAGCGCTAACAGCGATAAACAGACAACCGGCTTGGTTAATTCCCCTGAATCTTCGGAAGAATCGAAGAAGAGGTTTTCACGTTCCGGCTTTCCCCAACGGCAAGGGCAATTGTTAACTGCTCAGCCATATCGGGGTTCATCTCAGACAACACATCGGCCATTTTGCGGGGTTGCATCTGTTTGACAACTTTCAGCATGATATCTAGGTCCAACCGATCAAAGATCCGTGCAGCATTTTTCGCTTTCATGCTCTCATAAATTTGAACAAGGTCGAGGATTTCTTGCGCGGCCTGCTCTTCTTTGCGCTCAACTTCTGAATCGATCGTGGCCTTCAAAGCCTTGAGTTCCTGAAACTGCTTGTTCAAACGCGCTTCGGCTGCAGCAAGCACCTGCTCACGCAACTCCAGTTCCTTCTCAAACTTGTTCAGTGCGTCCCGGCGATTCCCTAAACTGTTCAGCACCGCCAACTCAGAAACAGTGTTGGTTGGTACGCCGCTTTCTATGACAGCACTTGTATTTTGAGCAACTTGGATAGACCGTACATGTGAAGAGTTTGAAGGCGCATCAGAAACAGGCGTTTCAGTACTGGCAACCTCCACAGGCTCAGATTGCTGCGCATCTGCCACACGAATAGCCCCAATCGAGTAGGTACCTCCAAGAAAAAGCCCCAGCACCTTTAAAAGGAGAAGTGCGCTACCAGCAAAAACAACGATTGGTAGAAGCCTTAGTTTCATGCCACGCGGTCCTGAGCTTGCCTGCGAAAGCGCTCGATACGCGCCGCAGACTCATTGGCAGCTTCACTAATCCCGCGAGCAACAGAACGCGACTTGCTTTTAGGCGCAGGCGGTTGGCGTACATCGCTCTCTTGCTCGGCAATAATTCCAGCCACGAGCCCTTCAGCAGCAGTTTCATAGGTCCGTGAGGTGGCCGATGCTGGTGTACCAGCACGCGAAGCATGGTCCGCAAGAGCGCGGTCAGCAACACCGCCAACACGGTCCAGCACATCTTCTCCAGCCCCTAACTGATCGGAGAGCTTACGCGAAACAGCCTCTGCCTCACCCAGACGAGCGCCTAAAGTTCGGTCTGCATTTCCTGCGGTGGACTTGAGCCCCATAATGGCGCGCTCTGCAATTTCAGTTGCTGTGATCAACTCTGAGATCGTAGCGCGCAAGGATTCTTCATCAGAGCGCAAACGGCTCAAACGCTGATTCAGCCTCCAGCAATAGCTGATGGTGACCACAAGAAGAACTGCAACAATGCATTCAATGATAAGACCGAGGGTCATAGCTAGCTTGTCTCCAGTTCGTTTTGCAGGGACTTTTCAAAAGCGGCAAGTGTCATTTTGGATTGTTTTAATTTCTTCGAAATCTCAATGGAAATTCGGTCATCAACATGCCCCATCAGGCCCTCCGTCAATGCCACTCCCCCGCATTTCACCTGCACAGGATCACGTGGGCCAGTGTCAAACAACAATGTTTGCCCCACTTCCAGATTCAACACCCGTTGCAACGGGATTGTATTTTCGTAAAGCACTGCATCAACTTGCACTTCTGAGGAGTAAACCTCTGTCGCAAGGTGCTCTTCCCAAATGGAATCACGCCCGAACTTTTCCCCCATGAACATCTGCAGCAGCAGGTCACGGATTGGTTCAAGGGTCGCATAGGGCAGCACAATCTCCACCTTACCGCCACGGTCTTCCATATCGATACGCAGCTCAACCATGATGGCTGCATTCGCAGGCCGCGAGATCGCAGCAAAGCGCGGATTGGTTTCAAGGCGTTCCAGCGGGAAACTGACAGGCGAAAGCGGACCAAACGCCTGTTCTGCATCCAGCAGGATAATCTCAATCATCCGGCGCACCAGATTACTTTCGATCGTCGTATATGGTCGTCCTTCAACCCGTGTTGGAGAAGACCCCCGACCACCGCCAAGCAACACATCAATAATGGAATAAATCAGAGAGCTTTCAACGGTAACAAGCCCAAAGCCATCCCATTCTTTTGCCTTGAACACGCCAAGGATTGCAGGCAGCGGAATAGAGTTGAGGTAATCACCAAAGCGCACGTTGGTCATGGAGTCTAAAGAGACTTCTACATTGTCCGACGTAAAGTTGCGTAAAGAAGTCGTGGTCAGCCGCACCAAACGGTCAAACACGATTTCTAGCATGGGCAAACGCTCATAGGACACCATCGCCGAGTTGATGAGGGCACGAATGCCACCTTCATCACCGGTCAGCGACCCATCCAGCGTAAAGCCGAGCAGGTTATCAATTTCTTCCTGATTAAGGATACGGTCGGCACCGCGAGAAGCACTCTCAAGATCAGGCTCACTGTCATCAATCATTGCAGCCCATTGGGCCGCAGCTTCTTCGCCGCCTTCTACGCCTTGCTCTTGAAGCGCCGCGCCCCACGCAGCTGCAAGGTCCTCATCGCTATCTCCACTACCATTTTCGGGAAGAGTATCGGTATCTGACATATGCCGCTCCCCTACTGAATCAGGATCTCTTTAAAGAGAACCCCTTCAACTCTGGCTGGATAGATTGCAGAATTAATGCGGCGCAGCAGTTGTTCCTTCAAACGAAACAAACCAGCAGAGCCTTCAAGGTCGGCTGGACGAAGCTCGCGCAAATAAATCTGAAAGGCATCAAGAATACGGGGCAGATAGGGCTCCACCTGAGCAACCATACTGGCGCTCTCTACCTCAAGGGCAATACGCACCTTCAAATAAGTGGTGCGACCTTGAGTGGACAGGTTCACCGTCATTTCTGGCAGATCGTAAAAAACAACAGGCCGGGTTTCAGTCTGACCCAGAGTACCGCCACCTCTTTGGACGGTGGTACCCTCGCCTAGATTAAACAGGTCCAGGACATAGGCACCGCCCACACCAACGGTTAACAGTAAAGCGCCAACAATCGCGCCGATAACGACCTTGCGCTTGCCGACCTTACCATCATCCTTGGTATTTTGCAGTTCCGGATCTGCCATTTTTGCGTCCCGCCACATCGCAATCAAAGGTTTAACGACTGTTAATACTAATTAAATGATTAACGAAGATTACCAATTGGTTAATACCACCTTACTAAGCAATTTTTGCCTGCTAGGAAATTAAAGTAGGCATCTTTTATCAGGTACTTAACAGATATTTTGCATTCGCCCCTCTCAAAACAGCAGAAAACCGCCAAAGCTCGAAACTGGCACAACTTATGCAAGTACTGGTGTGCGGCAGGTCTGAATGGACTTACTGCAATGCTGGGGAGCATAAAATGGAAAACGCACAGCTTATCGGCTTGTCACGTCAAAGTGCCCTTCGAAGGAACTTGGATGTGGTGGCCAACAATCTGGCAAACGTCAATACGACTGGCTACAAAGCGCAAAGGCTTCTCTTTGAGGAGTTTCTTATGCCGACGGCTCAGGCAACTGAGTTTCAGCGCCCGGACCGTCCGCTTTCTTTTGCCCAGGACGTGGGCACAGCAACCGTGATGACGCAGGGCTCAATTCGTCTTACAGGCAATCCACTTGATCTTGCGATTGAAGGCGATGGGTACCTTGCTGTAACTGACGCTGACGGTGAGCAACTATACACCCGCGCAGGCAGCCTAGCGATCGACCCGGACGGCACGCTCGTGACCGATGGCGGTCTTCCTGTTATGGCAGAGGGCGCTCCAGTTCAAATCAACCTTGAAGACACTGAAATCACCATCACCAAAGACGGCATGATTTCCACCCCTCAAGCACAACTCGGTCGCCTCGACATCTACACGTTCGAAGACAACCAGACACTTCAGCACGCTGGTGCAAACCTGCTTTCCGGCTCCAACCCAATTCTGGCAGAGAGCCCGACCGTCATCCAAGGAGCTCTGGAAGGTTCCAACGTGGAAGGCGTTCGAGAAATCTCCCGCATGATTGATATCACCCGCCAATATCAAAGCGTATCCAAGATGATGTCGCAGCGCAACGAACTCCGCCAGCGCTCCATCCGCGAACTTGGATCAGTTGAAGCTTAAGGAACACCACAATGAAAGCCCTACACATCGCCGCCACCGGCATGAAAGCGCAAGAATTAAACGTCGAAGTCATCTCCAACAACGTCGCAAACATGCGCACCACCGGCTATAAACGCCAACGCGCAGACTTTCAGGACCTGCTTTACGAAAACCAACGTCGTATGGGCACCGAAACCTCTGATGCTGGAACAATTGTCCCAAATGGCGTTCAGATCGGCTCGGGCGTACGCACTGTTGCAACGACCCGTATCATGTCTGCTGGCCCAGTAACACAGACTGGCAACGAGTATGACGTATCAATTCGCGGAGAAGGTTTCTTCCAAATTGAGCGCCCCGATGGCACTACAGGTTACACGCGCGACGGCTCCTTTGCACGCTCTCAGACTGGCGAGCTGGTTACCAAGGACGGCTACCGTGTCCAGCCAGGCATCACCCTTCCAGACAACGCCCGTGACGTTACAATCAACGCTGAAGGCCTTGTTCAAGCAATGGATGACAACGAGCAGATTCTGAATCTTGGGCAGCTAGAAATCGCGCGCTTTACAAACAAAGCGGGTCTGGAAGCAATTGGCGACAACCTCTTCCTTGAGACCCCGGCCAGTGGCCCTGCGCAAGTCAACAACCCGGCTTCTGCTGGCTACGGAGATATCTTGCAGCTCCACCTTGAAGCGTCCAACGTTGACGCCGTGAACGAGCTGACTGATTTGATTTCCGCACAGCGCGCCTACGAGATGAACTCAAAAATCATCAAGGCAGCCGACGAGATGTACTCCACGACCACGAACCTTCGCTAAGGGGCTGATCTGATGAGAAAGCTGGCGACCACATTCTTTGCAGGCCTGATGGCACTGGCAGCAGGCAACGCATTCGCCGCACCAACATTGCGTCCGACAGTCAACGTCACCGGCCCGATTGTCACGATCGGAGATTTCTATTCAGAAGCTGGCGATCTGGCGGCAACTCCAATCTTTCGCAGCCCAGATCTTGGAACCACAGGTAACGTCTCCGCACTCATCATCGCACAACAGGCCCAAGCCGCTGGTTTCATTCAGGCTGGTACAGATGGCCTGACAACCGTCAGTGTCCACCGCCTTTCCATCCCGGTGGATGAAGCCCTGATCTCCGATATTTTGCGCAATGCATTTGCAGAGCGTGCAAACACTCAGCCAGATCAGATCGATATTTCCTACACCTCTTTGCTGCCGATGAACCTGCAAGCAGATGCCAATGCCGTCTCCCCGCTAACAATTGGACACATCAACTGGTCCCCGCGCACAGCACGCTTCAAGGCAATTCTCAACGTTGTGCAGGAAGGCCAAAGCAAACCACTCTCCGTGACCGGAAGCGCCTCCCAGGTGATCTCCATCGCCACTTTGGCGCGCAATATGGACCGCGGAGCAATCATCACAGCCAATGATATTCGTCAGGAACGCAAACCTGCCTACCCCTACGCACGTCGAGAGCTTCTTGCTGCAAATGAATTGATTGGGATGGAAGTGCGCCGAAATATTCGCGCCGGGTCCACTCTCTCGCCAAAAGATGTCAGCACGCCGGTTCTCATAAAGCGCGGAGCAAAGGTAACAGTGATTTACAAGGTTCCTGGCATGAACATTTCAACCCAAGGCAAAGCCAGATCAGAAGGTGGTAAAAATGACCTCATCGAGATCATCAACCCTATCTCGCAAAAAGTGATCCTGGCCGAGGTAATCGCCAAAAACATGGCTGTTGTAACAACGACAAACACGCAGGTCGCTGCCGTACTGGAGAACCGCTGATGTTCAAAACCTCTTCAGTAAGCAAACTCAAGCATGGCGCAGTACTGATTATCGCCCTTCTTGCACTCGCGGGTTGTGAAACTGCCGACAAGCTTTCCAAAGTCGGGCAGGAACCTGAACTCACGGCCATTCAGGACCCGCGCAGTCAGCCTGGGTATCGCCCGGTGCAGATGCCAATGCCGATGAAAGAAACAGAGCGATACAACGCCAACTCTCTTTGGCGCACCGGCAATCGCGCATTCTTTCAGGACCAGCGCGCCAAACGTATCGGTGACATCGTGACCGTCAAAGTCACGATCTCCGACAAAGCAGCCTTCGCGAACACATCACGAAGTGCAAGAAGCGACGCTAAAGACGCTGGCGCAGGCGGTGCGATCGGCACAGCTATTGATGAGTTCATCCTGCCATCTGGCACCTCTGCGGACGCCCTGGCCTCAATCAGCAGCTCCGACACCTTCCAGGGCAGCGGGTCAATTGACAGAACAGAAAGCCTTGAAACGACTGTCGCAGCGGTGGTGACGCAGGTTCTGCCAAACTCTAACCTGGTTATCGAAGGTCGACAGGAAGTACGCGTCAATCACGAGGTGCGTGAGTTGATTGTTGCAGGTGTCGTACGCCCGCAAGATATCGCTTCCGACAACACAGTTGAAAGCACAAAGATCGCAGAAGCGCGCATAGGCTATGGCGGGCGCGGACAGCTCTCCATCGCGCAGCAACCGCGATACGGCAGTCAGGTACTCGATATTATCCTGCCATTTTAAGCTTCAAAGACCTAAGCCGCTCAATAAGCTCCCCAGCTTGAGCGGCCCATAAAGCGAGCTCGGCACATTGCTCCCCAGCATGCCGAGCTCGTTTACTCTTGCAAGCGACGGCACAACAAAGGCTCGGCAGCCACACTTCAAAATGAAACAAGGGAAGCACAGCAATGCCGCGCTCCCCTTGCAAAGTTACATTCCAAAATGCGGTTACAATTTAAGGACCACAGCTTGAAAGGTGATATTCAGTCCCCCCAAAAAATCAATCATCCCGATAGATTTTCTCGCGACGCTCATGAGCCTCCTGCGCCTCAATGGAGAGCGTTGCGATAGGCCGAGCATCCAAACGGCGCACAGAGATTGGTTCACCAGTCTCCACACAGTAGCCGTAGGATCCGTCTTCAATGCGAGCAAGAGCATCGTCGATTTTAGAAATCAACTTTCTTTGCCTGTCACGCGCACGTAGCTCAATCGACCGATCGGTTTCAGAAGAAGCACGATCAGCCAGATCTGGGTGATTTGTGCTTTCTTCCTGAAGCGCAGCAAGGGTCTCCTTGCTCTCCTTCAGAATATCTTCCCTCCACGCAAGCAGCTTTCTACGAAAGTACTCGCGCTGTTGGTCGTTCATGAATGGTTCATCCGAAGATGGACGATAATCAATTGCGACATCAACTGCCATCTGAAACTCCGCCTATTTATATTGGCGGCTGGAATATAACGAGAGGATGGTAAAACAACAATCTACTAAAAAGGTGAAATTATCAAAGAATGCAATTATTCATTGTATTCAGCAACTTATGCAGTTGGAAACCTGAATTCCTATCACGGTATAATGGGTTATTCTACGTAATGCCCAAGCTTTGCTAGCTCGATTCTTGCACGCAGCTCAATATCTTCAACAACCTTGTCTAAACCCGGATTGCCACTCTTGATGCGCATCGACAGGTTTCCGACAAGCCGCTCAAGGCGCTCTGGCTGGACCTGTCCTTGCAAGAGATCTATGCGCAGTGCGTCCAGCTGGTCCAGCAATTGGTTCCCATGCTGCACCGCCCTGCTACGGTCATCCACCTGCACGTCCATTTGCTGGAGCGACAATAAAGAATCGACGCCCTGCAGCGAGGGCGTAGGCACACCGGTAGACGATTGAGCAACAGCAGGAGTGTCCTCTTCCAGTGCAAATGCACCAGCTTGCTCCCCGTCAGATCCTTTACGACGTTTCGTGCCCACTTTACTCGTGGAGTTCAGACCAGAAACTGGAGTGCTACGTACAAGCAAGGCTTCCCCCTCAGAGCTTTAAATTGAAACAAATGGGCCGACCCGAACAGATTTGCCGGGCAGTCGATATAAAAAACCTTAGCAAGCAGGCAACAATTGCCGTATCGAAATTTGCTAGGCTTCAAGCGTTATCCACCTCCTACTAAAATTACCCAATAGAAACAAGGCATTAAAAAATGAAAGACTGCACACCGTAAGTGGCATAGTTTTCGCATATCAATGACGAGTATGAACTGTACAGCTGGGTATCTATGCGCTCCATCGCACAATTAAGCAGAATCGCTGCAACCGCCTTACTGGTCTTTTTGATCGCGGCCCTTCCGGGCAACGCAGCATCAAGGATCAAGGATATTGCCGATTTTGAAGGCATTCGAGACAACCAGTTGATCGGATATGGTCTGGTGGTCGGCCTCCAAGGCACTGGCGACTCTTTGAATGCCTCGCCATTCACCCGGCAATCTTTGCAGGCAATGCTGGAGCGCCTAGGCGTAAACACAAACGAGGCTGACTTAAACACCAAAAACACAGCTGCCGTCATGGTGACAGCAAACTTGCCAGCATTCTCAACACAAGGCACACGCATTGATGTCACTGTGAGCGCTTTGGGTGATTCAAAGAACCTACAGGGCGGCACTCTGCTGGTCACCCCGTTGATGGGCGCGGATGGCGAAGCCTATGCCATCGCGCAGGGTTCACTGGCGATCGCAGGTTTTGCAGCGCAAGGGGAAGCAGCTTCCGTGGTACGCGGCGTTCCAACCTCTGGCCGCATTCCAAATGGCGCGCTGGTTGAACGCGAAGTTGAGTTTAATCTGTCTTCACTCAGTACAATTCGGCTCGCCCTGCGCAACCCGGACCTGACCACATCCCGCCGTATTGCAGTCGCCGTCAACGAGCTTATTGGCCTGCCAACAGCAGAACCATTGGACCCGGCGACAGTTCGCCTGACACTGCCAAAGCAGTTCGACGGCAACATTGTTGATCTCATCACGGATATCGAGCAGCTCATTGTGGAACCGGACCTGCCAGCAAAAATCGTCATTGACGAAAGCTCGGGCATTATTGTTATGGGCCAGCAGGTGAAAGTCTCAACCGTTGCGGTGGCGCAAGGCAATTTGACTGTAACCATCGCAGAATCGCCAGAGGTGGTGCAGCCACTCCCATTCTCGCAAGGGCAAACAGCGGTCGTCCCACGCTCCAACGTTCAAGTGACCGAAGACGAGCGTCAGCTGGCACTGGTCAACGAAACAATCACACTTCAGCAGCTCGTAGATGGCCTGAACGCTCTTGGTATCGGACCAAGAGACCTCATCTCCATTTTGCAAGCGATCAAGGCAGCCGGTGCCCTTCAGGCCGAAATCGAGGTTCTCTGATGCTAGAGCAAGCACAACTTCCCTCACCCGCATTAACAACCTCAACGCAAATGATGGCCAGTGCGAACGCCAGAAAGCCTGAGACCGCTCACACGCCAACAGCAAGTGCAGACCCGCTGATGAAAAAAGCCGTCGAGTTCGAGGCCGTGTTTCTCAATGAGATGCTGCAGAACATGTTTACAGGCTTGGACAACGGCGGAACATTTGGAACAGAAGAAGGCTCAGATGCGTGGAAATCCATGTTGATTAACGAATATGCCAACACCTTGTCGCAATCTGGCAATATTGGCATTGCTGAATCTGTTCACTCCCAGCTCCTACAAATTCAAGAGACCTCAACATGACCACTCAGCACGACACTGACATTGTTCAAAGTACAGTATCGTTTGAAGAAGAGCCTATTCAAACCCGTGTGCAAGCTGAAGTCTTTTGCGAGAGCTTTGAGACCGCAGTTGAGAACCTGGTCAGCATCATCGAGGCAGAGACTAATCTCTTGCGCGATGGCCAAATTTCTGAGCTTCCGACAGTTACCCCCAGAAAAAATGCGGCTATTGAATCTTACCTGTCGGGCATCAGGGTCGCGAGCGCCAACGCAATTGCTCTGGGAAACCTGGCTCCGCAATCTATTCAACGTATGCGCGAACGTCACGGAAACCTGCGCCCAATTCTTCAGCGTAACCTGCAAGTTGTTTCTACGGCACGTACAGTTACGGATAACGTTATAGAGACCGTCGCCAAGGCAGTTGGTTCCCAATTAAAAACAAAGGGTTACACGGCAAACGGCGTCATGACTACGCCCCAGAGATCCGCACAGGGGATTGCTGTTAACCAAACCCTTTAGAGCACTCAAAATTAGCCGTGCATATTAACGATTATTCTTGAGAACCGCGCGAACGCCCATAAAAAATCATGGGTTTCCTGCGGTTTTTAGTGGTATTTCTCTAAATATTTAGTAAACTTAACCCGTTAATATTAATATTTCATAAGAATATTCCCCATAAAGTTGTGTAATATTTTACACGTGGGGGAAATTATGGAAATCGTCGCACAACGACCAACGCTTCTACATCAAGCGCTTTCGACGCAAGTCGCACCAGTCAAGTCAGAAACCGAACAAGTTAAGACTGAACTGTCAGGCGCACGCGCAGTCACAGCCTCAGCAGAGACAATTGAGAACCAGACCACAACCGATAAGCCGTTCAAGTCGGATTCGCGTCGGGTCGACGTGCAAACCATACCGCAGTCCAACTCAGAGGATACACGCGTCGTTCGTGCCTATAACTTTGATGAGGAATCGCAGGAGCTGGTTTATTCATTGACGCAAGAACCCGATGGCGATGTTATTTACGAACTTCCCTCTCAGATCACGCGTCGCATTCAGGCCTTCGTTGACGAAATCATTCAGATGCAGGAAACACGCAGCCTTGGTGGTGAAGTCAAAGACACAGCCAAAGCTGCTCCGGAAGCCGAGAGCGCTGCACCAACACGGGCATAGCCGCACCTCGCGACTTATCCCCGTATCTGCAAATATTTATCCCCTCTGGAGTCTTGCCGCCCCCGCAGCAAGGCTCTTTTTTTGTCTGCCCCCTATCGCCAGCAGAAAACGCCCCAAGGGGAAAGACCGTAAAGGCTCGCACACTCGCCAACTGCTCTTGCTCTGCCTTAACAAGGCAGATCAGGCAGAGGTCAATACGAGCCAGGGCAGAAAGCGCAACGCAAACCCAGCAACGCTCGCTCACGCATAAATCGCAAAGCAACGCACACAGCAACGCAAACCCCAGCACAAAGAAAAACGCGCCCCAAAAGAGCGCGTTCTCCAAACTCAAATCTGTTAAAAAGCTTAGCCGATCAACTGAAGAACAGACTGATTGGACTGAGCTGCCAGAGCCAGTGTAGAGGTAGCGATCTGATTCTGCGTATTCAAAGCAGAAAGGTTCGCACCTTCAAGGTTGGTATCTGCAAGAGTAAGTTTTCCAGCACCAACTTCCAAAGTATTAATTAGGTCTGCAGTAAAGTCCTGACGATTCTCAACAATGGTAAGGTTCGTGCCGAAGGTAGAAGCCTGCGAGCGGACGGTAGAAATTGCCCTATCCAACTCCTCAAGAGACTGGTCAATACCTGCAGTCGTTTCCCAAGCACCAATAGCGCTCTCCGCTACTGCTGAGCCATTAAAGCTGGCATTACCCCCGACATCAACATCAGAAGAATCAACCTGGTTAAAGGCGATACCGTTAGCGGTAGTTGCGTCCGTATCTGCGGTAGCTGAGTAGATCTCAAGCTTTCCATCTTCGATAACTGCCTTGGTACCAGACCCTAGTCCATCAATAGCAGCAATCAGGTCATCTACGGTGGTATCGGCGGCAATAGTTAACATGTCAGCCGCACCAGCTTCGTTCAAATCCGCTGTGATCTTATCTGTTACATCAAAACCATCGATATCAGTGAGCAATGTAGAACCTGAGATCTGATCGGAACCGAAGTCGATACTTGTAACCTGATAGTCACCTTCAGCCAATTCGTCGAGGAACAACCCTTCAGCACTTCCCAAATCGGTATAATCAACTGCCGAAATCGTAAGGTTTGAAGATCCATCCTCATTGAACTTTACATCAACATCGTTGCCGTCACCAGCAAGCAAGTTCTTACCTTTATAGCCAGAATCCTTAGCGATGTCCTGAATCTGAGTACGCAGTTCGTTAAACTGTTTTTCATATACAGCGCGCTCTTCAAGATCGTCGGTCTGTGCAGCCTGATTGGCTTTTGCTTTTGCAGAGTCAAGCAAATCTGAAATTGAACTAAGTCCAGCATCAGCTGCTTCTACAGTAGATACCGACTGACCGATATCATCCTGAAGATTAGCCAGATCAGATGCGCGAGCATTTAGACCTGATGCAGTGAAAAATGAGTTCGGATTATCAAGCGCAGAGTTAACTTCCTTACCAGTTGCAAGACGTTCCTGCGTTTGAGAAATCAATGATGCGGTATTCTGCAAGGTACTAAGATTAGAACGCACTGCAGCGGTTAGTGTAATATCAGCCATTATATTTTCCCTTCTAGGACAATGAATGACCCATCCTGGGTCACAACTACAGCGATTACTCACTGAGTTTTAAGTGGGTACAATTACCCGTCCTACGAGTAAAGGGCTGAACCTGTTAATAGGACCTTAATAAATCAGAGATTGCAGCACTCGCAAAACCTACTGACAGAAACCAACATAATTAAATTTTTAATTTCAACGATTTATCGATTTGATGGCCGCCGACACACCCCCAATTTTGCCTGTGCATATTTCACAGGTTACGAGCCTTCCCTCCTTCAATCAGACCCACAATTCCAGCGCGACTCAAGTACTTGAGCGCCATCACTCATCCCTGTGCAATACAACACACTTATTTCCACCTTTTCCGCTGAATATCATGCAAATTTTAACTAGATTAACCCTTTGGTTGCCATCATACTGAATAGTGATTTGAAGGAGGCTATATGGCACTGAAGGTTGAATTAAAGCCGGGAGAAAAACTAATTGTTGGTGAGACGCTTATCACCAACGACAAGCAACGTGCACGCTTTTTTATTCAAGGAGATGCACCTATTCTCCGCGAAAAGGATATCCTTCTTCCAGACCATGCAAAAACGATAGCACAACAGGTATATCTTGCAGTACAGGTTATGTACTTAAAGCAGGATATTACGGTCACGCAAAAAGTATACTTCGACATTATCGGTCAGATCCTGGAGGCCGCCCCAAGCACACGCGACCTTATCAGCGACATCAGCACAGCAATATTGCAAGAAGAGCTCTACAAAGCCCTCAAACTTGCCAAGAAACTGATTGAATATGAAAGGACTTTGATAAGTCATGTATCAACAAGCAACGCAGGCGTATCAGCAGTCCGCCAACACCTCGGTCTCGACGGACCCGAGGGCACTGGAAGCTGAAGCCCTGATGAAAGCTGCAGCCCGCCTTGCGGTATTACAACGCAAGTGGGACACTGTCACGCGTGAAGAGCGCAATGATGCACTGATATTCAACCGCACGCTCTGGACAGTTTTTGTGACCGACGTAACCTCTGAAACCAGCCAGCATCCGCTTGAACTTCAAAACAATATCGCCAACCTCGCACTCTTTATCTTCAACAGAACAGTTGAGATGATGGGAGGGGCAGAGCCGAAGGCACTTGAGACGATGATCAACATCAACAAGTCTCTGGCAGCCGGCTTAAGAGGCCAAAAAGCCACCGCATAATATAAAAAAGCCTCCGTTTCAGGAGGCTTTTTCTTATCTCAGAAAATTTGTAATACTGAGTCCCAGAAGCATGGCAGTCGCCTGATATGATGCTTCCAGATTTGTACTCAAGACAGCAATTTCCGTTCCAACCTCAGTCTTGTCGACATTCTCAAGGCCAGTCAGAGTATTTTGATAGGAAAGCGTAAGCTGATCTTGGCGATCAACAGTGCGGGACAGCGTCGCATTCACCACCGACATCTCCACAGCCACACTCTGCACACCCGAGTTTGTATTACCTGAAGCAGAGAGGGCGTCCTCACTACGTTCTGCTAAGGTACTGTAATAGCTAATAGCTAGCGCTTCACTCTCAGGGTCATCCGGCACCGCTGCTGTAAAGTCTGCAGCTATAAACACTGCCATATTCTGCAGAAGCTCTGAGAACTCAGATTCATTTGCACGCGCGCCATATTCCACGCTCACATCATCGTCAATCTGCACAATTTTGTCGGAACGCGGGTCACTGTCATCATCATAGCCAGTATACCACTCCACCAAAAGGTCAGTTGCAGTTTCATAGCCCGAACCGTCTGCCAACGGCACCAGCGGAGCCGGATCAGGACGCCCATGGTTGCCAAAAAACTCTTCACCTGCCTGAATATCAGCAACAGCACGCAGATCTGTCTGGGCGATATCACTGATCGCCGCATCAAAAGCAGCCTTCGCATTTTGAGCACTTTCAAGGGTGGGATCTGTCCCAGTCCCAATCAGGAACGTCCCACTACCTGCTTCCGTGTCGTCCGTTGCCGTCAACTGGATCACCTTTGTCGTCCCGTCAGGCAACCCCAGCTCAACCTCAATCACATCCCCAACAACCGGTGTATCAGTAAACTCAAACACCCCCTGCACGCCTTCAGGATTGGCCGGATCAGTCAGGTCCTCAGGCACAACTGACGTCGTAACGTCTGGTGAAGTCGCAGAAATGGAGTTGATGGTGAACCCGAAACCCTCAACATTGTCCTGCTGAAGCGTCAGCGTCGGTACGCCGCTAGGTGCCGTAACATTGGATTCAATGCGGCCATTTTCGGAAGTACCCATATGAGCATTCTCATAACGCTCCATAAGCTCCTTCAGGCCGAGCTGTCCATTCTGCCCGTCCATAATGACATCCATCGAAGCCACCGGCGGCTCAGTCGCCCCAAGGCCGCCAAACAGATAGTAGCCGTTCACCTCAGAATTAAGCACCGAGATGGTCTCAAGCATCATAATTTCAGTTGCTTGCTGGCTCGTCGTTTGCCCACTGGTAGTCAGCGTATAGTTGTTGTCATCAATGGCACTCACACTTTCAGAACGCATCTGTTCCATGTGTTCCAGAGATTCGCCCATAACCTCCAACTGGATGCTCGCCAGCGTGTTGGAATCCTCATAAACCTCAATGCTGGAGATCTCGCGTCGCAGCTCAAGCGCCATACGAGAATCTGCACTAATGCCGCCATACGTCTGCGACTTTAATCCAGACGCTAATTGAACAGACTTATTCTCCAACTGCGCTTTCTGCTGCATAAGGAGGTCAAGCATATAACTATGAGATTTTGAATAACCAATTGTAGTCATAAGGAAAACCCGATCCTAAAAGGACACTACGCTATTGAAAAGAGAGTATCATAGATTTCGTCGATTGCAGTCAAGACACGCGCATTTGCAGCATAAGCATTCTGCAATTCGGTAAGTTTCACGAGTTCTTCGTCCACATCGACCTTGTAGCTGTTTTCATAGGCAACTTGAGCAATGCTGGTCACAGTACCACTGTTGAGCTCCGCAGTTGCCGCCGCGCTCGCAATCTGACTTTGCTTCGCCACCGTCTCAATCGCAAAATCTGATATTGTTCCGACATACGGAGAATTTTTGGCACCAATCCCTGAACTTGGAGAGAAAATGAACTCCGTTTGAGTCAGTCGATCTTTCAAGAGACTTACGCGCTCAGAACTTGGATCATCACCGCCGCCCACCAGAAGGCTTGGATCATTCAGCACAGCAAGATTAATTACCATGCGTTGCGCAAACCCTTCTTCCTGCCCCCCATCTTCCAGCGCCCCGGTATAGGGTATGCCGCCATCTTTGGAATCCATAAAGAGAGGAATTTCCGAACCATCCTCGGCTGTCACTGTTCGCGTATTTTTTGCTATAAGGCCAGTTATTTCAATCGTACCGGAACTGGTTGGCGTCAAGATGCTCAGCTCACCACTGGCATCAACGGAAACATCGAACCCAGTCCCCAAAGCACTCGAGATCTGGCTTTCCAGCGAGGCGGTTGTTGCAGGGATCACAATCCCATGAACGATATCGTCGGAGTCAGCTGTCACATCAGAGGAAAGCGGCAAAAGACTTGCATCTGTAACAGCCACAAAGCTGACCTTACGCAGCTCTCCATTGACTTCAAACTCAAGTTCAATCGTATCACCGGACGACATGAGATTAGAGGTGTCAACACTCATACCAGTTGCAGCAGGAGGAACGCCGCCATCATCTGCAGCAACGCCTTCACTGACCTGCTGAGACAATGCAAGCGCCATCTGGCTTGCCAACTCATCCAGACGAGCCTGCGTTTCAGGCAGGGTCGTGTCACGCAGCTCCACCAACGCACCAATACTGCCACTTTGCAGGTCATACTGGGAGAGCGTCATCACAGAACCAGAAGGCGACACCAGCTCAATCGGGTTCCCTTCCACGCCCACCCCAAGAGTTGGACTGGCAGTAAATTTCAATTCAGAAGCACGGCCATCGTAAAGCGTCAAACCGGTGGGTGTTGTAATACCCAACAGACCATCATCACCAACGCTGATCTCAACATCCATCTTCTCAGTCAGCGCATGCAGCTGCACATCCAACTGATCTTCCAGATGAACCGTTGAACGCCCCGCAGACCGCTCAGCCACAATACTATCTTCCAGGCTCTCAATTTCCTGAAGGAGAGAATTGACCTTACTCACTTCATCAGCAATTGAAGCGTCAGAATCCCGGCGCAGCTCCTGCACTTCCTCAGCGGAGTTGTTGATTACATTGGTCAGTTCAACAGCTGCACTCACGGCAACTTCTTGAGTACTTTGAGAGCTCGGATCCGTCGCCAATGCCGTTAACGCATTCGTGAAGTCGTTCATGAGACTTGGGATAGAGGATGCATCCCCAACGACCCCGAACATTTGGTCCAACCGCTCGATATAGTCGTTGTACTGCGTTGCAAACGAAAAATCGCTCAAACTCTCCCAATAAGAAGACTGCAGCTGGGTATTGACCTGCCGGGTGACTTGGTTAGTCAAGACAGAGGAGGTCGAACCCGTTGAATTGTAGACTTCTGTGCCGACAATCGTCTTGAGCGTATATCCATCAACATTCGCATTCGCGATGTTTTGTGATGTGACCACAAGCTGCGCTTTTGTAAGCGACAAGCCCGACATCGCCGCATTAAGAGCTGAACTCAGTCCCATGCCTTAACTCCCCAAAGCAATGAGGCAGACAACCGCCTGCCTCATACACAACAGATTATCGAACGATATTAAGGACCGTATCCAGCATCTCGTTTGCAGTAGATAGAACCTTGGAGTTCGCTGAATAAGCCTGCTGGGTGATAATCAGCTTAGAGAACTCCTCTGCGATATCAGCATTCGAGCTTTCAAGCGCATTTGAGCGGATCGTTGCACCGCTGTCAAAATCAGGTTCACCAGATGTGGATGTCGCTGAGAATGCAGCACCGTCTACCCGTTGCAGTTCCTGCTCCGCAGAAAAAGTGGCTATAGCAACCTTAAACAACTGCTGAGATTTGTCATTGGAATACATCCCAATAACATTACCTTCCGCATCAACCATGATATCTTGCAAGGCACCTGATGGATAACCGTCCTGCTCAACATCAATACTCGTGGCGGTGCCAATGGTATCTTCATATTGGGTCAGGGTATCCAAGCCAAAGTTAAAGCTTATATCACCCGCGCTGACGCCATTCACCTCTAGATCAGTCACATCAACGACGCCTGAAGCTGGCGTAATCAGACGCCCTCCAGCATCAAAAGTCATATCACTGATGGCTTCCCAGGCAACCTCGTCACCAGAAGCACTTGGATCAGTGTTGTAATAAAGTGTCCAGTTATTCTCCGCGTTCAGCGCCCAGCGCATCTCCACGTTGATAGCGGTACCATTGTTATCGTATAAGGTAACCTGACCGCCCGAGATGGAAGAGCTTATAAACTCATCAGCTTTATCTGCGGTCACCACGGTTCGATCAACCGTACCGCCAGCAGTCAGCGGCTGGGCTGTCAAGTTCATACTAACAAGACTGGCAGGCGGAGTAGCGCTTGCCTGTGTCACCTGAAGATCATCGAATGATGAGATACTGATTTCCCCGGTACTTGTGAGCTCAGCGGTGACGCCATGCATACTATTCAACTGGTCCAGCAACTCTTGAACAGTGGTGTCAGCATCAATATCGAAAGTCACATCATCATTCAGGTTCAGGCTAAGCGTAAGAGTATCGCCAGCGATAAACTGGGTAGAATCCGCTAGTTTATCAGTAGCCGTTAAAGCGACAGGAGGAACCATACCATCATTCAAGGCAGGCGTCGTTTGAGTATCAGGATCGGAAAACACTCCCAAGTCCACATACTGCGAATTCTCGATCTCTTCGTCATAGTTGCCTGTGGTTGGTGTAGAAGGCAGGTTTGCCTGATATTCAACCTCGGTGGACGCTTCCGCTGGCATCGGGGTGTCAGATATCTGTATCGGCTCCGACTGGTCACCAACCGCACCCGTCGCTGGATTAATGGGATAGCCCTGCAAGAAATAACCAGCAGAGTTTACCAGATAACCCTCAGTATCCATCACAAAGTCACCCGCACGAGTGTAGTAACTCTCAGGCGTTTGCTGTGTCAGACCATCATTGTTTGTGACTAGAAAATAACCAGATCCATTGATAGCCATGTAGGTATTACTATCCGCAGATGTGATATCGCCAGCTAGGTAATTCGTCGCCCGTGAACTCGCCATAACGGTGCCCGCAACCTGCTCACTCTGATTATTACCAGAGCTCGCCACAAGGTCCGAAAAGCTTGTATCCAAACGCTTGTAACCAGTCGTAGAAGAGTTTGCTACGTTGCCGGAAATATTCTCCAGCGCTGTAGACTGTGCTTCCAAACCAGTCGTCGCAGCATTAATTGCACCATAAATACTCATCGAGCCCACCTAAATTCAAAACTCACCGAAGCTGTCGCAGCCTTTTGCAGACAAAATAAGCAACTTACGTGCCAACTTTAACAGAGTTAATTCTCAATATATTTCAATTACTTGAGATCTTAATCCTCTATTAACCATGGGATACGCTGCCCTTACTCGGCAATTAACTCGCCTTACTCGGCATATAATTCCCAGGTAGGTAAAAGAATCCACATGAAGCCGCTAAAGCGGAAGATAAGCCCAATGGCGCACACTCGCAGGTATTGCCCAATAGCTATCAAGAGATTAGTGTTTTCGCCAAATCACGATGTTTAAGCAGGATTTAGCAATGAAATTTGAAGGGACATCCCAATACGTTGCCACAGAAGATCTACGGATCGCGGTCAACGCAGCAATTACCCTTGAACGCCCCCTGCTTGTTAAAGGAGAGCCTGGAACCGGCAAAACTGTCCTGGCGCAAGAAATCGCAGAAAGTCTTGGTAGACCGCTGCTTGAGTGGAACGTCAAGTCCTCAACGAAAGCCCAGCAAGGGCTTTACGAATACGATGCGGTATCACGCCTTAGAGACAGCCAGCTCGGAGATGAGCGCGTCAAGGACATTAAAAACTACATTCGCAAAGGCAAACTCTGGAATGCCTTTGAGATGGACGAGCGCCCGGTTCTTCTGATTGACGAAATTGATAAGGCAGACATTGAATTTCCAAACGATCTCTTGCAAGAACTCGATCGAATGGAGTTCTACGTCTATGAGACTGGTGAGACAATAAAAGCCAGACAACGCCCAATTGTTATAATCACATCTAACAATGAGAAAGACCTGCCAGACGCCTTCCTGCGTCGCTGCTTCTTTCACTTCATCAAGTTCCCAGATGAGGGAACAATGCGTGAAATCGTGAACGTCCACTTTGGCAACATCAAAGACAGGCTTCTCAAAGAAGCGCTGAGTTCTTTCTACAATCTGCGCGATATCCCAGGGCTTAAAAAGAAGCCCTCAACCTCAGAGCTTCTGGACTGGATCAAGCTGCTCTTGAATGAAGATATCGACCCTGAAACTTTGAAGGAAAAGGAAAACCGCAAGGTGATCCCTCCACTGCACGGGGCATTGCTGAAGAATGAGCAGGACGTCCATCTATTTGAACGCCTTGCATTCATGAACCACCGCTAACTCCGGCACGACTTGGCAATATAATGAACCAGAATAACAAGTCAGTGCTCATGAACCCACGCAAAATATGCAACGCGTTCAACTTTCTTGTTGCGGGCTGCCTATTGTCTTTAGGCAGCCCGCACGTTCATCCAGCGCAGGCCAACAACACAGTATCTGAAAGCCTTTTGTACCAACCGCACACCTTATACAGCGGCTGGCGCAAAGACATTGATACCCTGACACATTTTACAGGCATGTTTTGCCCAGACTACATTGGTAGGCTTTCCAGATCAGCAATCGTTCCTGACCTGAAGGAGCTTGGTACCGGGTGCGTCTATGAGACTGAAAATGGAGACATCAAAGTCATTTTCCGACGCCACAAGAAAGACACCTCAGCAACGCTCATCAACAACTTCAAAAGTGGCTACACCAAAAGCAAGTTCACACTGCTCAAAATGGACACCCCAACCAACGAAGTTGCCTTCCAAACCGAGACAATTTCGCGCGTAGGACGTATTGAGAGCTTTTCTGCATACACTGCTCCTGCCGCAGACTATACAGTCTGGACCTCAATCTCTTCCGCACTTCCTATGAGCGAACTAGATACAATCAGAGTACTCTTCAAGAAACTCACAGTGCGTATTGAGCGGCAACAAAGCTCACGGTAACCTGCATTCAGCTTCAAACGAACGAGCAATCAATGGCCACGGCTGAGTATATTTTTTCGTGCAACACGCATACGATTGAATAAATTCTTCCAAACACTTGAGGGAGCAGCTTGTGCTCCACTACCCATGTCATTGCTCGTATCTATCAGTGAATATTGATCATCTTTAAATGCATGTTTCACAAATAAATAATTCAGTAATAACGAACAAAAAACCCCATACTATTAGGGGAATACTATTCACTTTCCAATTCATCAAAAAAAATGTAGGTTTCAAACGGAACCAAATAAAGTAAATCGAAAATAAGTCCATATCAATTTGCTGCGTCGCAATACAACACAGCAATAAAAATGCAATTTAATATATCTCTACCTCTTAGGAAGATAAAGTAATAACGCATATATGGAGAATGACCTATGCTTCGCTTAATGCTGCTGCGTCATGCAAAATCTGACTGGAATGACGAGGGTGTCCATGATCATGATCGCTCCCTCAACTCCAGTGGCTGGAAAGCCGCAGCACGGGTCGGTGCCCACATCCACCAACACAAACTTCACCCTAAGCTAATACTCTGCTCCACTGCATTACGCACGCGGCAAACGCTCATGGAGATAATGCCTTACCTTCGCTGTGATACCCGCATCCAGCTTTTGCGCGATCTCTACAATTCCAGTGATGCAGACTACATCGACACAATTCGCGCCTTTGGTGGCGGTTACGACACAGCCCTCGTTATAGGGCACAACACAGCTATTCAGGACACAGCGCTTGAGCTGACTGGAAAGGGCAACCCAGAGTATATGCAGCAGATGCAGTCTAAATTCCCAACCTCTGCACTTGCAATGATTGACTTTGAGGAACACCGTTGGTCAGAAATTGAACGCCGGAAGGGTCGCATCGTCTCGTTCTTCCAGCCCCGACACCTCCAGGCTGTCTCAGGCTCTTAGGCAGGAGATTTTTTCTCCTTTGCGCAATTATTAGCCTTTTAAGATTGCATTCTTCCATAGAACGCACCACATCGTTCTTTGGAGGATGATTTGTGAGCCCACTGAATTCATTATTTAAAACCGCGCAGCTGGCGCTATCTGACGCCCATACTGCATTGGATAATCTGACAGAGTCAGCCATTGACCTGACAGTCCCAAACATTCGCCTCGGCGTCACTGGGTTAGCACGGTCCGGAAAAACGGTCTTCATCTCTGCCCTCGTACATAACCTGACGGCTGGTGGGCGCTTACCTTTGTTTGATGCAGCAGGCACAGGCAGACTGGCACAAGCATACCTACAACCACAACCAGACGACAATGTTCCTCGCTTCAACTACGAAGAGCATGTTGAAACGCTGATCAAGGATCGCCTCTGGCCGGAATCGACCCATCAGATCTCTGAGCTCCGTCTCACGCTGGAATACGAGTCAGCCACGTTTTTTAATCGCCAACTCGGCGGTGGCAAGCTGCATCTTGATATTGTTGATTACCCGGGTGAGTGGCTGCTAGATTTAGTGCTGCTAAAACAGGACTTTCGCCGTTTTTCTGAAGAGGCAATCAAACGCGCAAAGGCGCGGCCAAACCTCTCCAACGACTTCCTCTCAACACTCGCCAGATATCAAAACAATTTGCATGATGAGTTCTCCGAGGACATTGCACGAGAACTAGCATCAACCTTTACTGAATATTTGAGCAGATGTCGGGAAGACGAGAACGCATTATCCATGCTGCCCCCAGGCCGGTTTCTTATGCCTGGAGACATGAAGGGCACGCCCGCCCTCACATTCGCTCCTCTAGACCTAGGTACGATCCAAACCAAACCCAAAGCAAACACACTGCAGGCAATGATGGAGCGTCGTTATGAGGCCTATCGCAAGCATGTGGTCCGTCCATTCTTCAAAAACCACTTTGCTAAACTCGATAGGCAAATTGTTCTGGTCGATGCTTTAACCGCTATCAATGCAGGCCCCGAAGCGCTCCAGGACCTGAACCAAGCGCTCTGCGAAATCATGGGCGCATTCCGGCCTGGCAAGTCCAGCTGGCTCTCTTCCGTATTGCCCCGCCGGATTGATCGCATCTTATTTGCAGCCACAAAAGCAGATCACCTGCGAAGAGAAGATCATGACCACCTGGAGGCATTGCTTAAACAGCTCGTCGATCAGGCAATGAACCGCGCTAAATTTTCTGGTGCAAAGGTCGAAACACTGGCTTTGGCATCTGTACGTGCAACCAGGCAAGCCACAGTGCATCATGAAGGCATAGAAACACCTGCATTGCTTGGCACGCCCTTGCCGGAGGAAACAATCAGCGAGATGATGTTTGACGGAGAAGAGGAAGCTGCGATCTTTCCCGGTGACCTACCTGAGGATCTCAAAGATTTATTCTCGTCACAAGAAGACAGCAACAATTCAGAGGATCGATCTGCGCTGAAATACGTTCGCTTCCGGCCTCCAAAACTAGAACGCACAGCTGAAGGCATCACCTTGTCACTCCCTCACATTCGCCTAGATAGTGCTATGGAATTCTTGTTGGGAGATAAGCTCGCATGACCAGCAAGAAGCCACACCCGCAAAAGCCTCAAGCACGCCGTGCGCCAAAAGCATTCAAGCTGGATGACAGTTCGGTTCGTTTCGAAGGAGAGTTCGCACACGAACCCCTCTCCTCTGAAGCTGTGGTGTCTGAGGAAGAAGAGAACGCAACCGCATTGCCACAACGCGATATCGCACCCGAGCCCAAACCGGCTAGAAGTCGCTGGAGCAGAATTATCGCAATTGGTGGGGGTGGTCTTGTTTCTCTGGCAATTGGCCTGGCAGTCGATAGCCTCATCAGAGATCTCTTTGCCCGTTACGACTGGTTGGGCTGGACAGCCGTGGGGCTCACCGCTCTTGCCGTACTCGGTCTGATCGGACTTTGCTTCAAGGAGTGGCGTGCTCTGTCACGACTGGAGCAGATTGACCACATTCGCGAAGACTTGCAGAGCGCTGCCGAAACCGACAGCCATAAAGACGCTCATCTCGCCCTTCAAAAACTTATGGCGCTCTACTCTGACCGACCGGAAACAGCTCATGGCCGCACTCAGTTAAAGGGCCATATGCAAGAGATTATTGATGGCAGGGATCTGGTAAAACTGGCAGAACGCGACCTGCTGGCACCATTGGACGCACGTGCACGCCTGATTGTGATGGAAAGTGCCAAACGTGTTTCTGTAGTCACGGCTCTTTCTCCAAGAGCACTCGTGGATATCCTTATCGTCCTTTATGAAAACCTTCGCATCGTACGCCGTGTATCCCGCCTTTACGGTGCCCGACCCGGAACGCTTGGTTTCTGGCGTTTAGCACGAGACGTTGCAACTCATTTGGCCGTAACCGGAGGAATGGCAGCAGGTGATAGTTTGCTCGAACAATTCATCGGTCAAGGGTTAGCCGCAAAGCTATCAGCGCGACTGGGAGAAGGGTTGGTGAATGGCTTTCTCACAGCACGCATTGGTGTCGCGGCAATACAGGCTTGCCGCCCAGCTCCGTTTATCGTCACAAAGGGCCCATCTCTCACAGAGCTGATGAGCGAAATCACAAAGTCCGCCCCAGAGGACCTTGCAGATAAAGATTAACGAACATCAAAGCGAAGTTCCACGCCTTGCGTTGTGCGTAGTAAGCTCTGCTCTTACGCAGTACAGGAAACAGGCACGGTGATGATTACACGCAGGGTGAAAGTGGTAGACGCGAACGACCAATGGCCAGAAGACTTTGATCAGGAGCAAAAGGTCCTGCGCGATCTTCTTGGTGAAATCGTTGAGGACATGCATCATATCGGCAGCACATCCGTACCTTACCTTGCTGCAAAGCCGATCATAGATATTCTGCTAGAAGTCTCAGACATCAAGGCACTAGATGCTCAGAGCGCAGAGCTGGCCAATATTGGGTATGTTGCTAAAGGAGAGTACGGCATTGAAGGGCGGCGCTACTTTGAAAAAGGAGGAGATGATCGCACCCATCACCTTCATGCCTTCAAAACCGGAGACCCTCACGTCTATCGACACTTGGCGTTTCGCGATTATTTAAAGGCTCATCCGCAAGTGCGCGAGAAGTATGCTCATCTCAAGAAAAAGACCGCGCTGGCTGTAAACGGAGACGTTGACGGGTACCGTGAAGGAAAGAACGATTTTGTTGAACTTCATTTAGCTAAAGCAATTGACTGGGCAAGAGGCGCCTATTGATCCTTATGCTTTTGCCTAAGGTCTCAATTGGCACTCGACAGGAAGCCTCCCCTTCGCATAATCTGCCCCTATGTTTATTCAGTTTTTCGAAGAGCTAAAATCCGCTGGCCTACCTGTTTCCGTGCGCGAATACCTGACGCTTATGGACGCCTTGGATGCTGACCTCGCCTATAAACGCGTTGAGGACTTCTACTTCCTTGCACGCGCAACATTGGTTAAAGATGAATCCAATCTGGACAAGTTTGATCGGGTCTTCGGGCACACGTTCAACGGCCTGGATCTAATGAGCGAAGTGCCAACCGCCGAAATACCAGAGGAATGGCTGCGCAAGCTGACTGAAAAACACCTCACCGAGGAAGAGAAGCAGCTAATCGAATCCATGGGTGGCTTCGAAAAGCTTATGGAAACACTTCAAAAACGGCTTGAAGAGCAAAAAGAACGCCACCAAGGCGGAAGTAAGTGGATCGGTACCGGTGGCACATCTCCCTTTGGTGCCTATGGTTACAACCCTGAAGGCATTCGTATTGGTCAAGATGGCAGCCGTCATCGCCGCGCAGTTAAGGTCTGGGACAAACGCGAGTTTAAAGATCTGGACGACACGGTTGAACTGGGCACACGGAACATCAAAGTAGCGCTCAAACGCCTGAGAAAATTTGCCCGAACCGGCGCCGCTGACGAGCTGGATCTGGACAACACCATTAAGTCGACCGCTCATAAAGGTCTGCTTGATATTCAGATGCGCCCTGAAAGGCGCAATGCGGTTAAGGTACTGCTCTTCTTTGATATTGGCGGCTCAATGGATGACCATATCCGAGTGTGCGAAGAGCTGTTTTCAGCGACCAAAACCGAGTTCAAGGTGATGGAGTATTTCTACTTTCACAATTGCCTCTATGAATTTGTATGGAAGAAGAACAACCGCCGGCATACAGAGCGGATCAACACATTGGATGTGCTGCATAAATACCCAAGCGATTACAAGCTGATATTTGTTGGCGACGCCTCAATGAGCCCCTATGAGATCACCTATCCCGGCGGCTCTGTCGAACACTGGAATGAAGAACCCGGGCAGGCATGGATCAAGCGCTTTACAGACCTTTACCAAAGAGCCGTCTGGCTGAATCCCGTTAAAGAACAACATTGGGATTACACCCACTCTATCGGCATGATGAAGGAACTGTTTGACCAGCGCATGTATCCGCTCACTCTGGAAGGCTTGGATTCCGCCATGAAGGAACTTGTGCGCTGATACGCTGCAACACGGCAGCCATCATAAATTTACAGCTAGACTGCAACGGTTTTGAGTTTTAGACAGCACCACCAGCGCGGTTAGAGCGTGTGGGACAGGAATACGCAATTGCTTTCAGCTGGGCGCAAGCTGGTTGCGTTAAGCATCAAATGCATCAGATGAGCTAAGAGAGGCTATGCTGTGAGCAAATCTATTATGCGGCACCTGTTCACAAGGAAAGCAGCGGGCGCGATTGCCCTGATTGCAGGGCTCCTTGCAGGCAACGCCAATGCAACCCCTATTCCTCTGATCAACTCAGTTATTCCAGATCTCATCATCGAAAGCTGCCTGGATAAAACCGACGCTGCATTGGATAGCCCTCAATTTATTGATTGCCTGACGAACACCCTCACCAGGGAGCCAGGTGGCGACAACATCCATCGCAGTGATCCAACACACCGGCCTTCAACGGCAAACCATGTAACCAATACGCCAGACCGCCTGGACGGCTCCAACGTGGTTATATGCGCCTCCGACGACGCAAGCTACACCAAGTGCACGGTCTCCAACGCCAATCGCAACTACGTCCAGCTGCTGCGCCAAACCTCCACAGCACTGTGTAAACTGAACGAAAGCTGGGGCGTTGTTCCTTCCGCAATATGGACGGATAAAGGCTGTGCAGGCATTTTTTATGTTGGCAACAAGCCGTATGTACGTAAAACCGAAAATACAATCACCGCAAGCTCCTCTTCCGTCAAAAAATACATAACGCCGACAATCCCACGCGGGGTGGTCACTCCGATACCTAAGCTTCCCGAGTTTACGAAAGACGGTTGGCGGAAATGCGCATTGGAATTCCAAGTCTGTAAACTGCCTTTCGCAACCAAAGTTCGCTTCGGAAGACCTGGTGCTTTTTATGAAAGAAGTGCCGAAGGAAACGTTCACTGCCGAACAAGCACGTTTGGGGATCCAGCACCATCCTCAAAAAAAGCGTGCTATTATAAGCCCAAGCAAGATAGATCATCTCCTCAGGCAGCTCCGCCAACACAAGTTGTGACACAGGACCTACCACCTCTAAAAAATAGCCAGATTGCGCCCAACGATGACCTGTTCCTCAATGTCGCTGAACCATTATGGAAAGCTCGGGGTGCCTGTTCAAAGCTTGGCAGCAAGATCATTGCCAGCAAGAACTCACTGAATGAGCGGCCACTTTTGTATTTGGGGCTTGGCACCTTTGAAAACCAGCAGTTGAACCAAAAGCCGGTACTGGTGCGGACAGGCGACAAACTTGCAGGGCGCGGCGTCTATCAGCATCACGGGCTTTATGTCCCATTCAACTTTTCATGTGCATTGAACCGGAGCGGACGAACCGCTCAGCATTTTGTGTTTCATGAGCAAAACAGCGATTTAATCACACAGGATCTGCTTCCTAACCCAGATACGTTCTCAAAAGAGGCTGCCTCTCAAGATGGCGTTGATGGCTCTTATGTCTGGGCAGCAGGACTACCTGTTGGCGAACAAGATGACAAAGCGGCAGTACTGGTGCACGGCGTACCAAAAACCGACGACATAGATTTTTATGCACGCTGCCTCACCGGAAGTGGGAACATAGAAATTATGTTCCAGAAAACGGTGCCAAACCTACAGCAAGGTGACAGCTTGCTCATTTCTCTGGCAACAAGCCGCTTTACAGAAAGCTATGTCGGCTTAGGGAGCGCGCTGGAGCCAGAAACAGGGGTTCCGCTGCCACTTCTCAAACTTAGCAACGACGCTTCTTTGTGGAACCGCCTGACGCATGACAACACATTAAAAGTCAACCTTGGCGGTTATGGAATTTACAATATCAGCCTGAAAGGCAGCGCAAAGGCTGTTCCCGACTTTGTCCGCGCCTGTGGCAACACCCGATGAGTTATTGAGTATTAAAGTACTTTCCAGGTGTCGTACCAAAGGCCTTGCGAAACTTGGAAATAAAGGGACTAGCCCCCTCATACCCAAGTTTATGAGCAACATCACCAACGCTGCGCCCAGCTGAAAGAAGCTCCAAGGCACGAAACAGTTTCGCCTGCCCACACCATTTTCGATAGCTCCAACCCGTTTCATCAAAGAACCGGCGCTCAAAAGTGCGTTGCGACATTTGTGTTCGCTGTGAAGCCTCTGCCAAACTTGGCAAATGCGCGGGACAGGAAGTAATTGACCTGCACAGCGCTTTCAACAGCTCATGATTTACCGGCATTGGCAACTGCAATGGCGCATCTGGCAGGCACTGCAGCTGATCCATGATAACACCGGCAATCCGCGCTGTTGGCCCATCAAGTGCGTAATTTCTCGGTGCTGCCATCAACTCCTGAATAAGCTCTTTAAGCAGCGGCGTCACCTGAATGACCACAGGTTTGGGAGGCAAAGCCCCCAACAAGGCCTCTTTCATGTACAAGCTGCGAAACCGGGTTTTTGCGGGGTAAACGGTCTTATGCGTCATACCAGCAGGTATCCAGAGAGCCCGCTCAGGCGGGGCAACAAACGTTCCCTCCTCGGTAAAAACCGTAACAGAACCTTGCACAATATGAACCAGCTGCCCGCGAATGTGAGAGTGATCTCTCCCTGCTTCACCCAGAAGTCTGTCTTCCGCATAAGCAACGATAGGCTGAGGGAGATCATGTTGAGGCGCGGTATAAACATCTTCATGAATTGGCATCAAAAGTCCTTTGGCGATTCAGCGATATTTTTTGGCAAACTAGTACTAACACGTAAGTAAAGATTTCTCTTATTTAATTCTGAAGTCACTCATAAGATTGAAGCCCATGTTCACCATTATCCAAGACATCCGCGCCAACTGGCGCTCCCCCTTTGTATTTCTTCTGGTTGTCACCATTGCCTCCCAGCTTTCATTTTCTGTGTGGTGGAACCTTGTCAATAATTTCGCAGTCAACACGCTTGGGTTCACTGGTCAGGAGATTGGTATCCAGCAGTCCATCCGGGAAATTCCAGGCCTTTTGGCATTCACCGTGATCTTTATGCTCCTGATCTTCAAAGAGCAGACATTCGCCCTCATCTCATTGGCATTGATGGGCTTTGGCATCGCGATTACTGGTTACTTCCCATCAGCAATTGGCTTTTATGCAACCACGCTCATCATGTCCTTTGGGTTTCACTATTACGAAACACTCAAACAGTCATTGTCTTTGCAGTGGCTACCCAAAGAACAAGCCCCTCAGCTGCTTGGTAAAATTCTTGCTGTTTCTTCACTGGCGTCTTTGTGCGTTTACGGGCTGATACTGGTCAGCTGGAAAGCATTCAACCTGACATATGAAGATGTGTTCCTGTGGGCTGGTCTTGCTGGCATGGCATTAACGCTCTTTGCTGCTCTTGCATTTCCCAAATACAAGGCAGCGGTTGAACAGCACAAGAAACTCATCTTGCGCAAGCGCTACTGGCTTTACTATGCCCTCACCTTTATGAGCGGAGCCCGTCGCCAGATCTTCACCGTCTTCGCTGGCTTCCTCATGGTAGAGCGCTTTGACTATGAAGTGCACCACGTAGCAGGCCTGTTCTTGCTCAATGGAGCAATAAATATGATCCTTGCTCCGAAAATCGGCGCCTTTATCGGCAAGGTCGGCGAACGTACAGCCCTCACCTGCGAATACATCGGCTTGATCATTGTCTTCATGGCTTACGCATTCGTAACGAATGTGTACGTGGCTGGAGCGCTTTATGTCATCGACCATGCATTCTTTGCCATGGCAATTTCAATGAAGACCTATTTCCAGAAGGTCGCGGAGCCTGCAGACATTGCCCCGACCTCCGCAGTTGATTTCACAATCAACCATATCGCAGCCGTGGTGATACCAGTGGTATTCGGGACGATCTGGCTTTTCTCGCCCACTCTCGTGTTCATCGCAGGCGCTGCGATGGCCTCCATCAGCCTGATCCTGAGCCGGATGATCCCGCGCCACCCAGAACCAGGCAATGAGACAGTCTGGGTTGCCGCATCAAAGCAACAACCTCTTGCCGCAGAATAACAAAATCAACGTATATACAAAAAAGGCTGGCCCTAAGAGCCAGCCTTTTTTGTTCGCTATAAAGCGTAATTAACTCTGGTTCTCGGGAATATGAACCACGAGGCCGTCCAGCGCATCTGTCACGCGGATCTGGCAGGACAAGCGCGATGTGTCACGAACATCCTGAGCGAAGTCCAGCATATCTTCTTCCATAGGCTCAGGCTCCCCTGTCTTGTCGTTCCACGCAGCATCTACGTAGACATGACAGGTCGCGCAGGCACATGCACCACCGCACTCTGCTTCGATTCCAGGAACCATGTTCTTTATTGCGTTCTCCATAACGGTAGAACCAGCAGCAGCATCCACATCATGGCTTTCACCTGATGAGGTGATGAAAGTAATCTTTGGCATATTGAAAGTCGTCCCGACCCTGATTGACTTATTCTGATGTCATCAGATACAGGCAGGCGCGCTGCTATTCAAGAACTTCTGGTAAAGGCCTATCAGGCGAAGCAGCACAGCCAGTGGTTCACTCATAGTTTACGCAGGGTCTCCACGTCTTTAGTGACGGCCTCAAGGCAGGCATTTACAAGGTCCAGCTTAGGTGCACTCCCATGAACGCTCGCTTGTTCAACAGCCTCCAGCGCATCCGCGAATGCAAATGCCCCAACCCCAAGCGCTGAGCCTTTGAGGCGATGCAGCCGCCGCAAAAAAGACTCAGAGTTCGACGTCGCGAATAGGCCCCGACGGAAATCCTCGAGCTGCTGACCAAACACCTCTAGCAATTGTCCTTGCAAATCTGGGTCATCAAATGTCACCGCAAAGAAGTGCTCCCTACATATGGAGCCTGTAAATTTATGTAGTTCCGCAGCCATGTTAATGCCACACCTCCAAACACAGCCAAGTGACTCAAAGTTATCGTTATATTCGGAAAGTTGATTCGCTTGCGTAATTCAAAACGCGCCGCAGCAATGACTCAGCGGCGACTCTGCCCCTTAATTCCCTTGGGCTACAGAATCTATTCCCCACATGAAAACACAGGTTTATATTTTATGGTTAACAATATCCTAGCGCCCAGATTCAAATCTAGACTCGCCAACTCGCAAGCAACCTTCACTGCCACCATAAGTTAACATTGACAAGATGCTCTGTTAAAAATGGTTAACAAGATTTTTCGAATTATTATCCCGCCCCAGCACCTCACGACCCTTTTCTGTGAGCTTACAAACAAGCCATTCAGGCTTCAACGGGTTGGAAAACCAAGGCTCCGCCCACCCTGCCGCAACGCACACCCGCACGGTCGCTGCTGGCACTTGTCGCCCACTCTCATCAAACAGCGGTAACTTTCCACCTGCTTCGTTAAGACCTCGCCTTAACCATTTGAGTTGCGTAGGACTCGGCCGGTCGATCCCTTTAGAACTGACTGGAGAATTATCGCGATTACTCATAGAGAGTTCCCCCCAAAAATGCTGCCTGTGACTTATCGTAGGGCACCTAAAAATCACGGCTACTTCTGTTGTACAGTCCACCGGATTGTGCCATTAGGTTAAGGGTAGCTGCAAGGTGGGGAAATCTAAATCTTAATGCACCGTTAATCTTAACGGGTCGCTTTGATTCTTAAAACTCCCTGTTTTTGGCCCTAGAAGTTCAACAGTGCTCTCGTTCAGAGCCGTTGGATTCTATGGGGCCATTACGTTTTGTTTGGAGTGCGTTCTTGTTTGGGAGGAATGCTTTCGATACGGGCAAACACCTTGCGGTGACGGCGCTGGCACAAAAGGCGTAATCATGTGCTGACGACCGGCAAGTAGAGAGTACGGACGCGAGGCGAGATATGGCGAACACCCCGAAGGCGAAAGCACCATCGGAAGTGGCTCTGTCAGCGGTAGAAGAAGCCCTTCAGGCGGATTTTGGCGCTCCACAAGAGTCGATTTTATCCGGCGAACAGGACACCAAGGTTGCAGATGCTCCGCAAATGTCTGCCAGCCAGGCGAAGGAGGCTGCCACAACCGCACCTTCCTCCGACAAAAAGCTGGCGCAGCTTGTAGAAGAGGATCAGGCTCCTAGGCAGGTTCGCAAGCGTGGTCGTGGTGGCCGTCCGCCAACAGCAAGCAACGATGACCGTCAGTCTATCGGTTCATTGATGTTTGCCTTGCAGCGCAAGCCCTCCGCAGCTCCGTTCTGGTTCTCATTTGCAGTCTCCGTTGTTTGGGCAAGCCTTGGCCTGGCAATGTCTTGGGGTTCCTTTTCTGCTCAACTGGAAAAGTCGTCTTCTTTTGCTGGCGTATTTGATAACCCAACCCTCGTTCTTATCTCCGTCTTTATTGTTGTCCCAATCGCATTTGCCTGGGTCATGGCTCTTATGTTCTGGCGCGCGCAGGAAATGCGCAACGTCGCAAGGGGTATGACAGAAGTTGCTCTGCGACTGGCTGAACCAGAAGATGTTGCCAAAGAGAGCATTTTGAACGTCGGTCAGGCAATCCGCCGCGAAGCCGCTGCAATGGGTGATGGCATTGAACGCGCCATTGCACGTGCCAGCGAGCTGGAAGTGCTCATTCATAAGGAGGTCTCTTCCCTAGAGAACTCCTATAATGATAACGAACTGAAAATCCGCCGTCTTGTAGAGGAACTCGTGAGCCAGCGCGAAGCCATTCAGGCCAATGCCGAACTGGTACGCGAAACCATCTCCGGCTCTCATGAAAACCTTGCCTCACAGCTCGCAAACACATCTGAGGAATTCGCCTCCTCAGTAGATCGCGCCCGGGAACGCCTCACCGGTTCGATCGATGCCACGCTTGAGCAGATGACGAGCAAGATTGAAACTCGCGTCTCTGAAGTCACCGACAGCTTTACAGAAGCTGGAAGCGATATGGTCTCCTCGCTGACCGTTCGCTCTGATGATTATGTCGAACGCCTGACATCAACTGGGTCTGAACTGGTCGAGACACTCTCCGAGACCGGTAGCAAACTCTCAGAAACCCTGCATGAACGTAGCTCTTCCATTAATGAAGAGTTCTCCTCTACTGCAAGTTCCTTTATCGACAACCTGACAGATCGTGGTTCGGACCTGAACTCACGCCTGTCAGAAACCTCAGAAACTCTTGTCAAAAACCTGGCAAGCCGCAGCGACGAAATTACCTCTTCCCTGTCCACCACAGGAACCGAGATTGTCGCCGGCCTGTCCGCTCACGGCAACGAAATTAGCGAATTGCTTGCTGAACGCGGAGAAGCTCTTAACGCAACTCTGGGCGCTGCTGGCGCTGATTTGTCTGCGACCATCACTGGTCAGACAGAAGCAATGAGAGGTGCGCTACAGGCTCAGGGCACTGAGCTGACTGCATCTATCGAAGAGACTGTCTCCTCTGTAACCAACCAATTCACCGGCGCAAGCAGCCAGCTTACAGAAACGCTGGTTACCACTTCTGGTGCCGTTGTTGGTCAGATTTCTGCAGCAAACACAGAGCTCAACTCAATTCTGACCACAGGTCTTTCTGAGTTCACAAGCAGCGTTTCAGAAACCAGCTCAGAGCTGACACAGACCCTTGTGATCACCTCTTCGACCGTAACTGAACAGATCACTGAAGCGAACACGGCCCTCACCGGCACGCTCAACACATCTGTACAGTCCATCAGTGAAGTCTCTGAGCACGCAAGCACTCTGATTGTCGACACGCTAAACTCCGGCGTTGCTACGCTGACCGAGAGCGTTTCCGGTGCAAGCCAACAGCTCAACGAAACCCTGACAGGTACAACGGCTGCCGTTACAGACCAGATCAACAGCGCGAACGACACATTGAACGAAACAATGACCCTTGGTGTTGTTTCCATCAACCAAAGTGTCGAAAACGCCGGATCCGAGCTGACAACAACGCTTCTCAGCACCTCTAACGAAGTCACTGAGAAAATCGCGACAGCCAACGACAACCTTACAGAAACACTCAAGGGCAGCGTTGAAACCATCACACGTACAGTGGATGGCGTCAGTGGCGAGCTTTCTCAGTCTCTTGATAGCGGTGTAGAGCTTCTGTCGCAGACTGTGTCTGGCACAACCTCTGCCATTGCCGAGACAATGGAAAGCGGCGTAACCAACCTTAATGAGAGCGTACACGGTGCGACATCTCATCTGACAGAAACACTGGAATCAAGCGCCAGCAACTTCACAGCATCTGTTAGCGGCGCAACTGCCAACATTTCAGAGGCTCTGGAAGGCGGTGTATCAAGCCTGAGCGAAACTGTTACCGGTGCAAAGGCACAGATCTCCGAAACTCTCGACAGCGGCGTCTGCAACCTCAGCGAAACAGTCAACTCGGCCTCGTCTCAGATCTCCACCACGCTAAACAGCGGCATTGGTAGCTTGAGCGATACTGTAAACACTGCAAATGCGCAGCTTACAGACACACTGAACCTGACAGTAACCTCGGTTGCAGAGCAGTTTGGAAATTCAAACGCGCAACTGCATAACACTCTAGAAACGTCCATTACCGGCATCACTGATCACTTCTCGACCGCAAGTACTCGCCTCACCGACGAGATCCTTACCCGCGGCGAAGAAATCAATGCCAACCTGTCTCTTACAAGTGGCCGCCTGATCGATACGATCACCGGACGCACAGAAGAGATGATGGGCGTTGTTGATGAACGTGTTACCAATCTGGATACAGCCTTGCGCGCAACCGGCGAGCAGGCTGCAGACGGCATTGCCAACCGTGGTCGCGAGATCAACGATGCAATTGCTATCCAGTGTACCGACTTCATCGAAACCTTGTCCCACCGCTCCACAGAGGTCTCCGAAGTCCTTCGTGGCGCTGGTGAGAGCATCATTGCTGATCTGTCACTACGTGGCGGCGACATTGCAACGCGTCTTGACGAAACTGCAAACACTTTGGGTACAACAATCACCGTCAGCGGCGGTGCATTGGCTGATCGCCTTGGCGCTGTCAGCACCCAGATTTACGAGAGCATCACAATCAACGGCGCTGAGCTGGATCAACGTCTTGCAGAACGCGGTGCTGAAGTTGCTGAAACAATCAGCACTCAAACTTCCGTCTTCAAAACTGCGCTGGAAAGCACCACAGCTGACATCACCGGTGCCCTTGGTCTGCGGACTGAAGAACTGGCTGATAAACTGGCTGACACCGGTACTGAACTGGCCTACCTCATCGGCTCTCGCGGTGAACGCGTCACAGCTGATCTGAACGAGATCGGTGATCGCATCACTGAGACGCTCGACATTCGTGGTCGCGCACTCAACGATGGTTTGGCAAGCCGCCTTGCAGAACTGGAGCAAGTGGTTACTGAGAACGGGTCCGACCTTGTTCAGTCCCTTGATCTGCGCAGCCAGAACCTGGGCGCTTCCTTCGACAGCCGCATTCAGACGTTGGATGAAAAACTCGAAGAACGCACAAATACGTTCGAGCAGAGCTTCGATACACGTGCTGTTGCACTGACAGAAACCATCGAAAGCCGCACCAACAAGCTGGCCGACGCTGTCGAACAGGGTACCGGCATCATTGCCAGCACTCTGGAAGAGAAAACTCAGTCGATCTCGAAAATTCTGGAGGATCGCACCGACCTTATCGCGGTCAATCTTTCCGAACGTGTGGAACAGGTTGGGGTTTCCCTCTCCAATCGCGCAGAAAAAATCGGCGAAATCCTCGCACAGCGCAGCGAAGCCATCGAAGAGACAATCTCATCGAGCCTATCCACCTTCGATCAGGCCGTGGGCGATAAAGTTGAAGCAGCAGCAACTGTCATTTCCGACCGTGCTGAACACTTGGCTGACTCCCTGTCCACTGGAACTGAGCGCATCGACAGCGCACTCGACGCCCGCGCCAAGCAGATCTCAGAAACACTGGTTACTCGCACCCGTGAAATTGCTAAGGCATTCCACGAGGGCCAAACCGAGATCAACGAAGCGCTCGACAGCCGTCTGGAAGAAGCTGGCAGCATCATCGTACAGCAGTCCAAAAACCTTACAGACGCTCTGTCCGAGCAGGTTGCAGAGATCAACGTATCACTCGGCTCCAAAGTCTTCGAAGTTGCCGAAACTCTCGACAACCGTTCCAAAGCTCTCGAAACAATCCTCACAGATCGTCTCGAAGCCATCTCCTCTACAATGGGAGACGAAAGCGAGAAGGCAGCCACCACGCTCACAAGCGCAATGGCAGAAGCAACAACCTCCCTTGGCTCTGAGAGTACTCGTGTACGCGACCTTATCCTTGAAGTTGTTGGTCAAGCCTCTGATCGCCTTGCACAAGAACGCGATCTCACAACCGAGAAGGTTGTCAGCAGCGTAGAGCAGCTTTCCGGTACATTGAGCAAGGAAGGCGAACGCCTTCAGGAGATCGTCTCCAACTCAATCGGCCAAGCCCGCAACTCTCTGGAAGGCGAAGGCGAAAAAGCAGCCTCCGCAGTATCCGACGCGATGGCAACCGTTCGAGGCACGCTCACGAAGGAAGGCGACGAGGTTGCACAGCGCGTTCTGTCCACCGTTGCACAGGCCGCAAACGCCCTTGCAGTGGAAAGCGAAAACGCACGCGCCATGTACACTGCAACCCTGGCAGAAATGTCTGGTGCACTGACAGGCGAGAGCGACAAGGTACGTGGTGACCTGTCACAAACCATCGAACTGGTTACCGGTCGCCTGTCTGCAGAAAGCGAACGTTCCAAAACGATCCTCGCAGAATCTGCAGAAGATGTTCGCAGGCTCCTGGCTGGTGAAACAGATGAGGTTCGTACCCGCGTCTTCAACACCATCGAAGAAGCAGCAGGCACCTTGTCCACCCGCGTTAAATCTGTAGCAGACGAGCTTCTTGCGAAAGCAGAAAACCTCAACGATGCATTCGGCAGCCGCTCAGCTCAACTGTCCGAAATCATCGGCAAGGACGGCAGCGAACTTATCACTGCAATTGAAACCCGCGCCCATGACCTCACGACCCGTGTCAACGAAGTGCAGAGTGCAATTCTTGATGCAGTGACCGTGAAGGGTCGCGAAGTTTCTGACCGCTTTGCACAAAACGGATTGCAGGCAACCCGCGATCTCGTTGAAGCTGGTGAAAAAATTGCGACCGTCATCGACGAACGCAGCAACATTGCAACCACACGTCTGGATGACAGCCGTGAACGGATGCAGTCTGACATGAATGCCCTCCTCAATGCAGTTTCCACCAAAGGGCATGAGGTCGCGGAGAACGTCACACGCCAAGGTGCAGTCGCAACCGAAGCATTGACCCAGACGATCGATGGCATCGGCAACACCATCGAAGACCGCACCCGTATGGCTGTAAACGTCATGACAGGAACCAAAGAACGTCTGGAAACAGATGTCTCCGAGATCCTGACACGTTTGAACGCCTCCAACGGCAACCTCCGTCAGATTCTCTCTTCTGCAAGCGAAAATCTGTCTGAAGTTGAAACCAACCTTGCCAACCGCGCAGGTGAGTTCAGAACAGCAATTGATCGCGCTGTAACCGAGACTGAGGCCGCTAACGCAACCATCGAGGCTCAGGTCGGCCAGCTCCGCAACACAACACACACTGTGCTGGCGGACGCTGCTAAAATTGCAGGCCGGATGGAAAATCAGAACCAGCTCCTTGGTCAGGCTATCTCTGATCTGGAAGCAACAAACAACCACGTGGACAGCCGCTTCACAGACCGCCGTATGGCGATCGAGATGGTTGCAGACACCCTCATCCAGAAGACACAGGGCGTCGAGCAACTTATGGCCAACTACACCAACACTCTCGGCGATACGCTGGAAGTTGCAGACGACAAGGCACGCGAAGTATCAGGCATGCTCCGCGCCGCTGCAGAAGCGGCAACCAAATCTGTGACAGAGCAGTTTGAAAGCATGCGCATGACTGCTGGCCTTGAAGGGCAGAAGGCTCGTGATGCGGTTCGTACCGCTCATGATGAAGTCCTTCATGACATGAAGGCAACAGTCACAGAAGCATCCGAGCGCTTTACAGATGCAACCGCACGCATGCGCGATGTGGCACGCTCCGTCCATCAGGAACTGGAAGCAACCCGCAGCGAGCTCAACGCAGGCATTCTGGCTCTGCCAGATGAAGCAGAAGCATCAACCTCTGCACTGCGCCGTATCGTGAGCGAACAGGTGAAGGCACTGGAAGAACTCTCCACTATCGTGTCTCGCCAGTCCTCTCAGTTTGATGTGTCGACACCAGCTGAACCTAACCGTACCGTTACCGCAGCTCCTGCTGCAGTGACAGCTGGGGCTCAGTATGCAGCAACCGAAGCACCAACCTTGCAGCAGGTTGCAGCATCTAATGCAAAGCCAGCACGCATGGCACCGGCCCCTCGCCGTATGGAAGCACCTGCGCCTCGTGTAAAGCGGGCACAGGCCGCACCAGCACCGCAAGCAGGCGGCACGTCCAAGGGTTGGATCAGTGACCTGCTCCGCCGCGCATCAGATGATGAAGAGGGTATGGGCGCACCACTACGCGATACCTCAAACGCCCGCACACCTCAGCACATGGTGGAATCCCTCAACTCGCTCAGCATGGACATTGCAAGAGCCGTTGATCATGAAACCTTCGTTGATCTGTGGGAGCGCTACAAGCGCGGCGAACGTGATGTCTTCACACGCCGCCTGTACACACTGCAAGGTCAGCAAACCTTCGACGAGATCCGTCAGAAATATGGTCGTGATCCTGAATTCCGCAGCGCAGTAGAGCGCTACATTCAGGACTTCGAGCAACTTCTCTCCCAGGTCTCCAGAAGCGACAGCGACAATCAGCTTGGTCAGACGTACCTGACCTCTGATACTGGCAAGGTCTACACCATGCTGGCACATGCAAGTGGTCGCTTCGACTAAGCTGCAATAGACACTTAAAATCAAAAAAGGCTCCTGAATTTTCAGGAGCCTTTTTTGTTGGTTAGCTTGAGCTTTAAAGTCACACGTGGAGACAGTCTTTACTGATTGGCAATCTGCTCCCATATGGCTTGCGCCACGGTCCCTGCTGGTATGTCCCTGCGTCGCATCACATAGTGCAGCACCGGGGTTGCCGCATAGCCCTCAACGTTAAGCGCAACAAGCGTGCCCTGCTCCAGCTCCTTCTCGATCATGTAGTCAGGCATGCCACCCCACCCCATGTTCTCCAACAGGATCTCCTTCTTGGTTGCAAAGTCAGAAACAGTCCAACGTAACCCTCCCGGCATCAGGCCTCGGCTTTGCTCTTTCGACTGGCTACTGTCAGCGACCACGACCTGTACATAGTTTTGCATCTCAACCATCGTTCGAAAACCATTGTCCTCTGCAGCCGGAAAATCTCGGTGTGCAACTGGCAGCATCGTAATCGGTGTCAATGGAACCGCTTCGACCAGATCCATTGGTACCTCATCCAGCGTGGTAATGATGATCTGTGCTTCCTCAGAGAGCAATCGCTCGAGCGGCCCACCCATGCTATCGCGTGAAAGGCGAATATGAGTGGCTGGGAATTCGCATGTCAGCTTCCCGATCAGCTTCAAAAGTGGTGGCAGTTGATAAGTTGACGAGACAGAAAGCAGCACCTCTGCTTCATGGTCGGAATTCAAATTCTGAGCGATTGATTTCAGGTCCCGCATTCGGCGCAGAACTCTCGTGGAGTGTCGATAAAAGACCTCACCTCGTGGAGTTAGTTTGGGGCGGTAGTCCTCACGTGAAAGCAACTGAAACCCGATCTCGTCCTCAAGTTTCTTCAGCATATGACTGACTGCAGATTGCGCCTTATTCAAATGCTCAGCCGCTCCCCGAAACGTCCCTGCACTCACAATTGCATCCAGCACAACCAACTGCTCAAACGTCATTCCATTTCCCTCCAACATTACGATCTATAAAATAGATCATCTATGTGAAAATACAATGTTATTAATATATCAAAATGAGGGTTAGGTTCTTTTCAGACAACAAGGAACCAAGCAGATGAGCTTGAACAACACACGTATTATCCACCGCGAAGACCTGCCGCTTGGGGGCTTTGCAGGCATCATTGAGACCCGGATGGTCCAAAACCCCAAGCTATGGAAAAGCGCAAATGAACGCACAGACATCAGTCACGGTCTTGGAGACTTTCTCTATCTGGCGACGGGCCACTTCAAACCAGATGACGGAGCGCCCCTTCACCCGCATCGCAACGTAGACATTGTAAGCTTCATCCCAAAAGGCGCCGTCGGCCACGAAGGCACAATGGGTCACGGGACGACAATTCAGGGCCCAGGCGTCCAAGTGCAACGCGCGGGAACCGGCATTGAGCACGCCGAATTCAGTTTGAATGGAGAAAAAGCTGATCTCGTTCAGCTCTGGTTCTCTCCACCAGAAAATGACCTTGAGCCTGGCTACCAAGAGTACAAGCTGGAGTCCGGTAAGATGACAACAGTGCTGGGAGGGCATGACGACAGCGTGTTCGCCAATAACATGACATGTGAGGTAGGCCTATTGCCAAACGGTTCACAAGCGACCACCGATCATCCTTTTATTGCCTTCCTTTACGAAGGAGAGGCAACCGCAAATGGACTATCGCTCAAATCAGGAGACTTGATCGAGGGCGATGCGCTGGACCTTGTCACCCATACGCCATGCAGTCTCGTTCTCATCCAGTTCACCAAAACATTCTAAGCAACCGACTCATTTAGATACGGAGATAACTCATGAAACTGATCGCCTTTGGAGCAAGCAATAGCAAGAGCTCGATCAACAAAAAGCTGGCAACCTATGCGGCTTCACTCGTAGACAATGCTCAGATTGAAGTGCTGGACATCAACGATTTCGACCTGCCACTGTTCAGTGAAGACTTGGAAAAAGAACTCGGCCACCCACAGGCAGCGCAAGATTTCATAGCGAAAATCTCAGAGGCTGATGGCTTGGTGATTTCCTTTGCAGAACACAATGGCTCATATACCGCCGCTTACAAAAACCTTTACGACTGGGCAAGCCGCATCGAACAGAAGGTTTATCAAAACACGCCGGCGGTGTTTCTTTCAACCTCCCCTGGTCCAGGTGGTGCCTCCAGCGTCTTGAACTCGGCTGTCACATCCGCACAGTTTTTAGGAGCAGAATTAAAGGCCTCTCTTTCTCTAGGAAGCTTCTACGATAAGTTCAATCTAGAAACCAATGAACTGCACGACACCACAGCTTTAAACGAACTCCGCACAACCATGCAGCAACTCGCAGCCATTCCAGCCTAATCTTGAGGTGAAATTGTTCCGTTAAACTCATGTCAAAACCAATATCCTGCACACCCTCATAATGTCAGGTTTCATGTCTACAGCGCTGTCGGGCGTTCTATCATGGCTAGAACTCAGCTTCACCCTCGCGTGGCTTACAACTTGGGGCAACCCGATCGTAATCGCATGGTCCATTGCACTCACTCTGGATCTGATCGCCAGATCAAGTCTGCGTAATGTATATGTTAGGGTTGCAAAATATTGGGAAGGAAGTGGCGCAAATCTTCAAGCTTCAACGGCACAAAGCGAAAGCCAGCAGGCCACTTTCGTTTACCAATACCCAAGTGGTCTGCTTGTAAGATGGTGTTAAACCCGGTTCAATGAGACGTTACGCTTGGCCCTTAACAATAAAGTATCTTTGGCAAAACGAATGCTAACCTCTTGAACACAAAGCCGGTCTTTATAAGAGGTGCTTAGGATAAGAAGGAAGCCTATGCTTGATATACCCGTCCGCTTTCGCAATTGGATCATCCTTGGCCTTGTTTCCGCTCTTATGGCGCTGATCCTTCTGGACGAATCTGTATTTGGTCCTGCCCTGCCAACAATCCAGTCAGACCTGGGTCTGTCGCGCACAGCAACTCACTGGGTGATCAATGCCTACCTGCTTGTGTTTTCAAGCTCAGTGGCGCTTGGCGGAAAGCTGCGAGATATGTACGGGCTCCACGTCCTAGTGGGACTAGGCGGAAGCTTCTTCTTGATTGGCAGTCTTCTAGGGGGAGCATCACAGTCGGAAATCATGATCATCATTGCAAGAGCCAGTCAAGGCCTTGGCGCAGGCATGCTCTACCCGGTGGTAGCAACAACGATTACGGCAACCTTTCCAGCCAAACAACACGGCATGGCTCTTGGTGTTATGGCAAGTACCGGCACGACTTTCCTCGCTCTTGGCCCGCTGCTGGGTGGGGTTTTGACCGAATATGCCAGCTGGCGTTGGGTATTCTGGTTCAATGTCCCCCTTATCTCTGCCATCTGGTGCGCCATTGCTCTCATCTTGCCGCACGCACCTATCACTAAAAAGACACAGGAGAAAGATTGGCTTGGTCTGAGCCTGTTGCTTTTCGGCTTGCTTTTGTTTGTTTACGGTATCATGGAAGCTCCAGTGGGAGGGAGCGCCCAACTATTAATAGTCGCCGCCATTCCAACAGGTCTTGCGGTGCTGTCTTTCTTCTATTGGTTTGAAAGTAAAGCCCGCTCACCGCTAATCGATGTAAGAGTTCTCAAAAACCTATCGATTACCGCATGCTGCACAACAACTTTTGCGGCCCAATACTGCAAGCTCACAGTAACGATCTTCATCGCACTCTATTGCGTTAAGGTTCTTGAACTCTCACCGCTGAAAAGTGGGTTAGCCACATTCGTATGCGTTTCAGCAGCCCCAATAACTGCGCCATTTGCCGGTCGCATAGCCGATAAATATGGTTCACGACGGCCGGTCCTCCTAGGTCTTTTCATTGCAGGCACATCGCTTTTTGCAGCCGCCATCTGCATCCAGCACAACCTCCTTTATCCCACATTGGCAGTTTTATTTATCTGGGGCATAACCTTGCCCTTTTGTTACGTGCCCTCAGTTCGCCTCACCATGAACCAGACCACCCCAAGCAAGCGCGGTGAAGTTCTCGGGATTTTTGGAACAGCCAGAATTATGGGGGGCACAATCGGAATCGCCGTCAGCAGTATGATACTTTCACTCACACAGACTTACGATGCTGTCTTTTTCACAGGTTCAAGTATCTTAGGCCTGAGTTTCCTATTTGCGCTGTTCTTTATGATTGCCAAAGAGTCGGAGGGTAGCAGCGGCATCAAAAACTAACCCTTATCTGTGATCCAGCCTTATCTGTAAAACAACCCGCGGCAAGCTCTGGCTTAATTTGCCTTTGCACCAGAACCAGCAGCTGCTGCCAGCTGACGGTTGCCTGTTGCTTGCTGCTGATTAAGCTCAGCGCGTTGAGCCGCAGCCCTGCCACGTGAAAGACGGCCAACCGTGTTGATCGACCAGCTTGCAATTTGGGCCAGCACATTGTCAGAGGCAGCATTGAGCGCCGGGATCGCATCAGAAACGCTATCACCACTTGTCGGCACACTGGCCGCAAATACATGCATACCAACAGAACGACCATCACGATCATCAACGATGCGCGCGGCCACTTCCACATAGGCCTGATCACCACCATCTACCTGCAACTCGAAGGCACGCAACGTCGTTTGCAGCTGATAGTCAATCAAGAGCCCCTGACCAGGTTGAGAAACACCGCGCAACTTCCCTGTATTTTCCAAAGTCTCGACAAGCTTAGCCTGAAATACACGAGGAAGCGTGTCAGTCCAGGCAACCTTAGGGAAATAGGAATAGACGGGGCCCCCGCCCTGCGTCACAGCAATGTTGCTTGTATCCAGCGCCTGCAATGCAACCGGTGTTGCAACCAGCACCTGATAGTCAGAGGCGCCGACTTTGACAGGAATATCGCTAGGCGCGGTCAAACCATACAGCGCATCTGGACCGCTCGTTCCACACCCAGCCAGCCCACTCAGCAGAACGGTAGCAACAACGATATGTTTAATTGTCGAACCGAACACGCGGAGCTCCAGCTTTCTGCAATAAGCCACCCTCATTTTTCCGAGTCGCTTCCCTATATCTTTGTCAGACATTTCAAAAAACTCAACGCCGCTGTGCCCCATTAAATACAGGTGTGTCTGATCCGCCGAAAATCACACGGTTCGGATTACGATCAAAATTGCTTACAGTGCGCCGAATCTCAATAAGTGTCTGGTTTAACTGCTGCATCGCTGCTGTAAAGTCCTGCCCGCCTTGTTGGCTCAATTTCAACAGGGCAACTGAGATTGGTTCTGCTCGCTTGGCAAAAGCATCTGCGACTTCCCGAATAGAAGCAGCCGCGTCTGTCGCTTCCTTGATAAAGCCTTTTCCATCAGCTGAAACCATGCCGTCAACTTTCTCCAAGATCGTATTCACCCGAACAGAGGCTGCGTTGAGATTCGAGGCGATGTTCTTTGCCTGGTCGATAACCTTCGTGACGTCCGGAACCTTCTTTTTAATCTCAATGCTCATGTCATTGACTGACTTGGCAGCATTTTGGATTTCATCAATTGCTTTAGCAAGTTCCGGTGTTTTATCTGCAAGCGTGGTGGCCACTTTATTTGCAGAGGTAACGATGCTTGTAACTTTCACTGGATCAATCGCTGCAACAACCTCGTTAGTATTGGCAATCAACGCATTTGCATTGTCCATCGTTTTGGTAAGTTGGCCAGATACCACGGTCAGGTTGTTGCCAATTTCATCGGCAGAAACAATAACGCGATCAATCTCTTTATTCCGCCCGGCGACCAGATCACTGACCTGACGAATATTGGCTGACGCCTTACCCGCATCATCAATCGCTTTAGCAATTACCTGATCCTTATCGGACAGCGTTTTCGTAACCGTTTCCACCGATGTCACAATGTTCCCGATCTGCTCAGGGTTCACCTTATCCAAGATACGGTTGGCGTTTTGAGTGGTTAAAACAATCTCCTGTGACGCAATCTCTGCATTCTTAACGATGCGGTCAATGACTGCCTCGTTCTTGGTCAGCTCCACAATCAATTCACGCGCATTGTCCACCACCAAAGAGGCGGAGGCTAACATCGAATTGATGTCACCGCGGCGCTCAGTAAGAACGCCGCCAAGATCTGAGGCTCCCTTGAGAATACGCTCAACTTCCTCTGGCTTAACAGCCGCAATCACAGCCTCAATCTGGGCAAGCTCATCGGAGAGCTCTGTGGTAAAGTTTAGCAACTGATCAGAGGCGAGCTTGCCGTTTGCAACGATATCGCCAACCCCATCTGCCGAAGCTGACAGTTTGTTGGTCATCACCTCCACATTATTGACGATCTGACCAAGCTTATCGGGCGGTACATTCGCCAAGAGCACTTCACCGCGATCAACGAGATTGCCAAGTTTGCCAGATAGCCCAGTGAGCGCCTTGCTGGTTTCCGTAATACCGGCAAGAAAATCATCAACTCCCGAAGCATTCTTTGCCAAAGCGTCCGTAAAGGCCTCTACGTTTTTGATGGTCTTTTGCACATCTGGGCGCGCACTAATCACAAGTTCATCAATATTGGAAAGCGTCGAATCCGCTTTACGCATAATGTCCTTCGCCCCTTCCAGCAGATCTTCAAACTGCGATCTGCGAGCGTACATAACCGGGATTGTCTCCTCAGCCTTGGAAAAGAGCGCAGGAGATTCTGTGGAACCACCAGACAGGTCAACATATGCAACGCCAGTCAGACCAGTAAACCCAAGGGAAGCAACGGTATCGCGGCGCAACGGAGCGTTTGCATCAACGCGCACAATGGCAACAACCAGCTTCGGGTTACTCGGATCATACGTCAGAGCGCTTACGTCACCAATCTTGATACCGTTAAACAGCACCTGACCACCAATCGGCAAACCAGTAACAGCGCCCGGGAAAATAATCTTGATATCACGCCGGCCCGAACGGTCACCCGCACTCAACAGCCAGAATGTGAACAGGAAAGCAATAGCCACCACGGTCAGAACGAATGCACCGATAGCGATATTATTTGCGCGGGTTTCCATGCGTCCTCCTCACACCCGTTTGAGCGCGCGGGCGCCCCGGAAATAGGATTTAACCCAAGGGTGCTCCACCTGCATCATATCTTCAATGGTTCCTTCAACCAAAACCCTACGTTCACTCAAAACAGCAATGCGATCACAAATACTATGAAGGCTGTCGAGGTCATGCGTTACCATGTAAACTGTAAGTCCCAGAGTTTCTTTTAGTTTTACAATCAGATCATCGAACTCGGCCGCACCAATCGGATCAAGACCAGAGGTCGGCTCGTCCAAAAACAAAAGGTCAGGGTCCATCGCCAGGGACCGTGCAAGTGCAGCTCTCTTGATCATTCCGCCCGACAGCTCAGATGGCAGCTTCTCCGCAGCGTCCAACGGCAGCCCGACCATCTCAATTTTCAACAGCGCCAGCTCATCCCGCAATCGGGCAGAAAGCTTCAAATGTTCACGCAGGGGCACCTGAACATTTTGTTTCACCGTCAAAGACGAAAACAAAGCCCCCTGCTGGAACAGCACCCCCCATCGCTTCTCAATCTCGCGGCGCATGTCATCGGTTGCTTCATCGTAGTCCTGCCCAAACACTTCAATGGAACCCGAGCGCCGTGGGTTCAGCCCTAGCACGGTGCGCATAAGGACAGACTTGCCCGTACCCGATGCCCCCACGAACCCCAAAACTTCGCCGCGGTACACATCCAGATTCAAGTTCTCTAAAATGAGCTTTTGGCCAAAACCAACTGTCACATCCCGAGCCCGAAGCAAAACTTCACGTTCATCCACCAGGTCGCGCCCTGTGCCCTGCCCCGATACCGGCTCAGTTCTCTCTTGTCCCATACTGGTTAAAACCCAATAGATGCAAAGAACACCGCAAAAACTCCATCCACTACGATGACCATAAATATAGATTTCACAACAGAAACAGTCGTATGTCGGCCAAGTGACTCAGCAGAGCCTTCAACCTTCATTCCTTCCATACAGGCAATCAGGCCGATGATCAGCGCCATAAATGGTGCCTTCAACACACCAACCATCAGTGTATCAACTGTAACAGCCGCCTGCAGCTGCGCAATGAAGGAATTTGGTACAATGTCCAGGTACCACCAGCATGTCAGCCCAGCCCCAAAAAGAGCCGCCAGGTTTGCCATAAACACAAGAATGGGAAGGGCGATCATCAATGCCACCAGGCGTGGCAAAATAAGGACCTCAGTCACCCGCAGTCCAGTGACCTGCAAAGCATCAATCTCTTCCCGCATTTTCATGGAACCGAGCTCGGCTGTATACGCAGAGCCTGAACGCCCGGCCACCATAATAGCAGTCAGAATGACACCAATCTCTCTCAGCACCAAAATACCGGAGAGATCCACGACAAAAATCTCAGCCCCAAACTGCTTTAGGTAAAAGCCGCCTTGCTGGGCAATAATCCCTCCGATCAGAAAACTCATCAGACAGACTATGGGCACCGCCCCCATGCATGAGCGCTGGAACTGCACAGCAATGGAAACCGGTCGTAAACGTCTCGGGTGTGTCGCGGCAGCCGTAACTGTCGCAGTCAACCCTCCAAGCATCGCCAGGACATCACGCGTGTCGCGCCCCAGCTGGCGGGTCGCTTCGCCCACGCCTGCAAGATAATTCAAAAAGGAGTTACCAGAGACTTTCTCGGGTGGATTATCGACGTCTTCCCGGTCCACTTCTCTCAACAAAATGTCAAAACGTTCGTCTTCGTAAAGAAACTGGACCTGCCGCCCCTGCTCTGCCTGTTCCATCTGAAACCGCTGCAGCAACCAAGCACCAGCCGTATCCAGAAAGCTAACCTTCTTTAAATCAACGCAAATTACGGAGTGAGTAAGCCTAAGCGCTACCTGGGTAATGAGCTTTTCGCATGTCGCTCCTTGGCGGATGCCCCAGGCACCTGAAGCAGTGAGCAAAAGCAACGCACCATCTTGGGCCGCAACCAGATTCGGCGCATCCATCTTATCAGTCAGCTTCATCACAAAACCCTGAGCCCCGAAATTCGAAAATCCTAATGATCCTATACAGATTTCTGTAATGTGTCGTCCAGTATTACGCACTCAGCCACAAGTACAACGGATAATGTCATGACACTATCTAAGCCCTACCTATTATTTCTTGGGGATGCAAAAGACGAGCTTGCTGCAAAAACTGCTCACGGCATAGCCGATTGGAGAGCGGATTGGTGCGTCGGGCAGCTTTCACTTCCCGGTTGTAAGGCCCATACAAACCTGCCTGAGATGACCCCGGTTGAAGCTGCCAAAGCTGGCGCAAAAACCATGGTTATCGGCTGCGTAAACGCTGGGGGGGTTCTTCCTGAAATTTGGATCGAACCCATAGTTACAGCCCTAAACGCTGGACTGGACGTTGCAACAGGTCTGCATATCCGCCTTTCCAGCATTCCTCAGGTGAAGGACGCCGCCGCAAAGAACAATTGCAAACTCCACGACCTGCGCTTTCCAGAACTTTCATTACCAACCGGCAGCGGGAGTAAACGCCTTGGAAAGCGTTTACTCACAGTCGGTACAGATTGCTCCGTGGGCAAAAAATACAGCGCATTAGCGCTACAAAAAGAATTCACTCAGCGAAACATCAGTGCTGATTTTTGTGCAACAGGTCAAACTGGAATTTTGATTGCAGAACGCGGCATCGCTATTGATGCAATCGTTTCTGATTTCATTTCTGGCGCGGCCGAACACCTTAGTCCAGCCAACAAAGACAACCATTGGGATATAATCGAAGGACAGGGCTCGCTGCTCCACCCATCCTATGCTGGCGTTTGCCTTGGGTTGCTTCACGGGTCCCAACCCGATGTCTTTGTTATATGCCACGAACCCACCCGAGCGACCATGCGTGGTGTTTTAACGCCAATCCCCTCCATCAAGGAAATCATTGACCTGACAATGCGTTTAGGGCGCATCACCAACCCCAACATTCAATGTGGTGGGCTTGCCATCAACACGATGATGCTCTCCGAAAATCACGCAAAGAACTTGATTGAAGAGCTCGCAGAAGAGCATAAACTACCGGCAACTGATCCAGTCCGCTTTGGGGCAGCCCAAATCATAGATCATATTTGCCAGGAGCTAAAACTCGCTTGACCTGTCACCTATCTATTAAAGCCGAAACTTTCCCTATTGCGGGAAGCTTTACAATTGCTCGTGGTTCTCGAACCGAAGTGCATGTTGTCACGACCACGCTCACCCAAAATGGCCTGACAGGTCGTGGGGAATGCGTGCCCTATTCCCGCTATAATGAAAGTGTTGAAAGCGTCATCGCGCAGATCGAAACTGTACGCGCGCAGATTGAGGCTGGCCTGTCGCTGGAGGAGCTGCAAAACCTGATGCCACCTGGGGCTGCCCGCAACGCAATTGACTGTGCCTTATGGGACCTGACTGCCAAGCGTAGCGGAACCAGTGTCGCTGAGCTTGTGGGCATCAAATCCCAGCACCGGCTGCAGACCGCCTATACTATTTCCGTGGGAACAGCTGAGAAAATGGCGCAAGACGCGGTAAAAGCTTCCAACCGCCCCCTTCTCAAGGTCAAGCTTGCTGGTGAAGGAGATGTACAGCGCATTGCAGCCGTCAGACAAGCCGCACCGCACAGCAAGCTCATTGTCGACGCAAATGAAAGCTGGTCAGAACACAATCTGGAAGCCAATATCGCAGCCTGTAAAAAGGCCGAAGTCGGTCTGGTAGAACAACCTCTGCCCGCAGGAAAAGATGCGATCCTAGCGCAGGTGGAACACCTGATCCCAATCTGCGCGGATGAGAGCTTACACACGTCCAGTGACCTGGAAAGCCTCAGGGACCGATACTCGGCCATTAACATCAAGATCGATAAAACCGGTGGACTGACCGAAGGCCTGAAGCTGCTGCGCAAAGCCGAAGCATTAGACTACGTCATCATGGTCGGCTGCATGCTTGCCACATCTCTTTCCATGGCCCCAGCCATGCTGCTGGCGCAAAATGCGCAGTTTGTTGATCTGGATGGGCCGCTGTTACTTGCAAAAGACCGCGATCATGCGATCCAGTTCGAAGGCAACCTAATGCATCCACCCTCCCCACAGCTCTGGGGCTAAATAATCAGAAAGGCGGCCTTCATGAGAAGAGCCGCCTTTTTAATATCATACGCGTTTTGAAACCAGCAGGAGTGTAAGCACACCAGCCATGCAGATACCCGACATGAGGTAGAAGGCATACGCCTGCTCGACCTCGTAGAGCCATCCACTTGCGATCCCACTGATCCCCATAACCGCACCAAAAGCCGTTTGGAAAAGCCCCTGAGCCGTTGCCAGCCTCTTATTGGAGACCAACTTGGACAAGTAAGAAACGACGCCCAAAAACACCATTCCAAAGCTACCGGCGTGAAGCAGCTGTAAGATGATTGCAGACCATGCTTCTGTTGCAAAGGGGAAGAGAAGCCATCGAATGATGCTTGCAACTCCGCCTGTCACCATAAGCCCCCAAGCTCCCAGATGCCTTAGGAAGAACGCACCCCAAACAAAGATACCGATCTCTGCCAAGGTACCGAGCGCCCACAGTCCACCAACCATCGCATCACTAATACCCACAGACAGCCAGTATATGCTTGCAAAGGCATAAAGCGCTGAAAAACTTCCGAGCAACAGTCCACCAGAAAGGACCACTAAAAGAAACTGTGGGTCTCTTAACTCCTCAGCGGACCAGACACTTTCTTTGGTCACACTGCGACTTTCAGAGGGCATACCAGGCAAAAGAACCGCAACTACAGCCAGCAACCCAAGACTGCCCACGGTCAAAAACAGCAGGTCAGCTGGCTCACCAAAAGAGAGGTACCAGCCACCAATGAGTGTCGCGACCACAAACGCAATCGAGCCCCATGATCGCATTGGACCATAATTCAAACCCAGCGTATGCACCGTTTCGTAGGCATAAGCATCCTGAAGAGGCTGAATGGGCGTGTAGAAAATGGAGAGGAAAATAACAAGACCAATCACAACCCAGTAGTCACTAGCGTAAATCAGCACCCAAAACGATAACAGCGCGACGACACTGAACAACGCCATGGAATGACGCCTGCGCCCTGCTCGGTCGGAAATACTCGTCATGATCGGCGTTGCAAATATCCGCACAATATTTGGCAGCGCAATTACAAATGCAATTTGGACGGGCGTAAACTTTATCTGTTCCAGAAACAGAGGAAAGTAAGCAAGAAAAAAAGCATTTGCAAAATTGAAAGCAGCAAACAAACCGCTCACACCAGTGGCAATCCAGAATAGGTTGCTTGGTTTTCCTAAAGGAGAGGTACTTCTGGGCATAGTCATTGGAAAACAGTACAAATGGGGGTGGAGAGTACCCATAAACGACAATGCTTAGGGATACTCCTTTTACTTGTGCTAATAGGGACTATCCAAATCAATGTAAACCAATTATTAGCCGTAGAATCTGTTACATAAACTTGTAGTATTATCTTAGATAATTATGAGGGAGCTACATATGGCTTGCAGCAACCGAAAGGTCCTTTTGAGCCCCGAGGAATTTGATGCCATCAAAGGTGCACTCTCCGAAACAGAGAGAGGCCGCGCTTTCCTTCATGATCATCTCACATTGAACAGATCAGTTGAAACTGCAGATCTTTTGGATGCCGTAAGACGACTGGAAAAAACACTAGTCGACCGCGAACTACCCTCAGAGATGGAAAGTTACCGCCTTCACACCTATGAGATGTATGAGGCGATTGAAAGAACTAAGGACGAAGTCTCAAAGATAAGACTTGAAAATGCTGATAATAATCGCTTTTCAGTAGCATCTGACGAGTTGGATGCAATCGTGACTTCGACAGAAAGCGCCACTCAGTCCATTTTGGAATCCTCTGAAGCAATTCAGGATCTGACCGACAAACTACGCGCCTCCGGTAGTGACGATGCAGCATGTGACGCCATTGAAGAAATGGCCATGGAAATTCTCATGGCTTGCTCCTTCCAGGATTTAACGGGTCAACGCATAAACAAAGTTGTGAAGGCCCTCCATTACCTTGAAGATCGCATCAACAAGATGATCCGCATTTGGGGTGTGGACCTGACTGAAGACGGTCACCCGAAGGCAGAAGAGACCGATCAGCACACCAAAAATGATCGCCACACCGACTTGCGTCCAGACGCCCACTTGTTAAACGGTCCGCAAATGGACGGCGAAGGGGTTGATCAAGCTGACATCGACGCGCTGTTTGACACCGCGCCTGTGTCCAGTGAGCACGAACTGATAGAAAACGTGGTGCAGTTTTCTGCAGACACAACCGATCAGGAAGCTCATCAAGAGCTGAAGGAAGAACCTGAAGCAAAAGCATTTCAAGCTGAAGAGCTTAACGATAAGGCAGAAGACCTTGCTGCTCTTGAGGTGTCCCAGAGCGCACAAGCGCAAGATAAAAACCTGGATATTGCTTCAAAAGATGCATCTCAAGCTGGTTCTAGCGCTCAGAAAACCCCTGATGTGAACCCGGTTAAGATAGAGGGGCAATCACCGCCTCTGACAACACCATCAGGCAATAACTCCGATCCGCTACACCATCTTTCAACGGGTGAACGCTTCGCTTTGTTCTCCTGACGAACTATCGAATGGGACCAAGGGTGCTCTATTGAGAATCTCATGAGGAGCCATAGCAGTTTACACTCGCATACTGCTATGGCTTTTAATCAGGCTTCTGCCTTCTCATCGCTATACTGCTTTAACGCAGCTTCAAAGACAGACGGGTCAACATTCCCGCCAGAGATGGTAATGACAGCTGTCTTCCCGTCCAGATCAATTTGCCCACTCAAGAGCGAGGCTAAAGCAACGGCTGCGCCCGGTTCAACAACAAGCTTAAGTTCAAAATAGGCATAAGCAACCGCATGCATGGCCTGTTCATCACTTACGCTCAGTCCCTTGGCCTGGCGCCTTTTTAAAATGGCAAAGCTCTTTTCACCCGGTGTATCAGTCATTATCGCATCGCATACAGAACCACTAAGCGCAGCGTTACGAACCCGCTCGCCACTTTCAAGCGACCGTGCGTAGTCGTCAAAACCGGCAGGTTCCGCAGTATAGATCTGACAGTCGGGGAGGCTCTTTTCCAGCGCCAGAGCGATTCCACTGGTCAACCCACCGCCACCAGTGCAACTGATCAGCACGTCCGGCGACACGCCCAACGCTTCACATTGCTCAACAATTTCCAGTCCACTCGTTCCCTGTCCAACAATCACACCACTGTCATTGAATGGATGAATGAAGGTCGCACCGCGTTCCTCGCAAATGGCATGTGCAATTGCCTCACGATCTTCGCTATGGCGGCAATACAATATCACCTCAGCGCCCAACGCTTTGGTTCGCTGGATTTTTAATTCCGGCGCATCCTTCGGCATCACAATCACCGCAGGAAAACCGAGTATCTTGGCAGATGCAGCAACCCCTTGAGCATGATTGCCCGAAGAACAAGCGACAACACCGCCTGCACGCTGCCCCTGAGGTATTAAAGAAAGACGGTTAAATGCTCCGCGGAACTTAAAAGAACCGGTTCGCTGGAGGTTCTCAGCCTTGATGAAAACTCGCCCATTCACCCGCTCATCCAAAACTGGATAGTTCAAAAGCGGTGTCATAGACGAATACCCTTGCAATCGTGCTCTTGCTTTTTCAATTTCTGAAACGGTAAGTTCAACGGGACTGGAAACATCTAAAACCATGGGAACCTCAAGCAAGAACAATATGGCGTGTGTATATCACGCAGGCGCACTGAGGCTACAAAGATTGTGAGTGCATTCCAAGGAGATTCACTCAACCATTCAGGCGACTTTTGACAAGCCCTTCCCGAAGCGCGCCGCCTTCTCAGAACCGACAGGCACAGTAGGATTGCACGCTTGTGAGGCATTCGCGAAGAACTGCTCTGCACTGGCGCGCCAGGTAAATTGCAAGGCAACCTCCCGGCAATGTTCTCGAGAAATATCAAGAGCTTCCAGCGCGGCCTCCTGGAGGTCGTCCTTCAAAACCCCAGCCCCGCTGCTTCCAATCACATCAATTGGCCCCATGACTGGGAACGCAGCAACTGGCCGCCCGCAGGCGATGGCTTCAAGCAGCACATTTCCAAATGTTTCTGTCAAACTAGGAAACACAAACACATCTGCACCAGAGTAGTATTCAACCAGCTCTTCACCCTCTTTAGGGCCAGTGAAAACAACATCAGGATAGGTTTTGCGCAGTTCGTCCAGCTGAGGCCCGCCCCCCACAACAACTTTGGTTCCCGGCAAAGAAAGGCGAAGGAAGGCCTCTATGTTTTTCTCCACCGCAACACGCCCCACATAGAGAAACCGCGGCCCTGGCAAGTGGGCGAGCCGGTCAGAGTGGATAGGCCTAAAGCGGTTATGATCCACCCCGCGAGACCAGCGTAACAGGTTGGAAAACCCACGCTTACGCAAATCCTCCTCTAGAGTGCGCGTTGCAACCATGCACCCTTGCCCACTATTATGAAACCGCTTCAACCAGTCATACGTTAAGGACAAAGGCACCGGATAACGCGCCCGTAAATACTCTGGAAAACGCGTATGATAGCTCGTAGTGAATGCTCGGCCATCTCGTTTTGCCACCCGCCGCGCCATAAGCCCCAACGGCCCCTCAGTCGCGACATGTAGAAAATCACAATTATTCTTCTCAATAGCATCACGCACCAAATGCGGCAGCGTCAAGCTCAATCGGATCTCGCCATATGAGGGCATGGGCACACTATGAAAAGACTGGGGCGTTAAGAGCTCAACACGAAGCCCCATCTGGCGCAATTCAATCGCCAATCGCTCCAGTGTTCGCACAACGCCGTTGATTTGCGGCTTCCAAGCATCCGTAACAATCAGGATCGAGTTCATGCCGCCACCTGTCTGTCCGAACTGTCTTTTTCCGTCTCTGAAGCTACTCGTCGTCCATCCCCCCATCTGATCACCTCAAAGGAGCCGTCAAAGTTTTCTGCCACAGCTGTGCAGCTTTCGACCCAGTCACCAGTGTTGATGTAATGGACACCGCTAACCTCATGGTCAGCTGCATGGTGAATGTGACCACAAATCACTCCATCAACATTCTGGCGCTGCGCCTCATGGACCAGCGCATCTTCAAACTTTCCAATGAAGTTGACTGCGTCTTTGACTTTTAGCTTGGCCCACGCTGATAAACTCCAATACGTGAGCCCCATTTTCCGACGACAGTAATTCAGCACGGTGTTGAGGTTAAGTGCGCTCACATAGGCCCAGTCCCCCAAAAACGCCAACCACTTTGTATGACGCACCACCACGTCGAACTGATCTCCGTGAATAACAAGGTAGGATTTGCCATTGGCCCCGTCATGAGTGAACTGGTCAACAACTTCGACACCACCAAAGTGCATTCCAAAGAAGTCCCGCAGAAACTCATCATGATTGCCAGGGATGTAGATTATACGTGCGCCCTTGCGCCCTTTTCGCAAAAGCTTCTGAACCACATCATTGTGAAGTTGTGGCCAATACCAGGAGCGCTTAAGCCGCCAACCATCGATGATATCACCAACAAGATAAATTCTGTCAGCGTCGTTCTGCCTCAAGAAGTCCAAGAGTAACTCTGCCTGACACCCACGCGTTCCCAGATGCACATCAGACAAAAACAAGCTGCGGTAGCTTTTTTGAATCGAAATCCCTGTCACCACACTGCTCCTCGAATAAAAGCCTTCCTCCTTTTATCTCGCGGAACAAGAAACAATTATGACAGGGCACACATGCCAGCACAGGATGCTGCAATCGCACACATTAAGGTACTCGTCCCTTGCCCCACAAAAACATAAGACACTGTATCTAAAAGTATAATATGGATATCAGGTATATTCATAAGCTCTGGTCCAAACACAACTTTGTCAGTAAGCTGCTCAAAGGTGGTATTGAATCAGTAGGAAATTGAAATGCATTTGGGAATTGAAGGCCGTAAAGCCATCGTATGCGCTTCCAGCCGTGGCTTGGGGTTGGCAACAGCAAAGTCACTGGCTGAAGCTGGGTGTGATTTGGTAATCAACGGGCGTGACGCAAAAAAGCTTCAACAAATCGCCGAGGAGCTGAGAGCGCAATACAGCGTTCGGGTAACTCCCATCGCAGGTGACATTTCCTCACCAGAAACTCAACAGGCTGTACTCAAGGCTTGTCCAAATCCTGATATTCTCGTCAACAACAATGGCGGCCCACCACGTAAGGATTTCAAGGAACTCAACCGGCAAAGCATTCAGGAAGGCGTGCTACAGAACATGATCACGCCGATCGAGCTGATCCAAGCCGTCATTGAGGGAATGGCCGAGCGCCGATTTGGTCGTATCGTCAACATCACATCCATGTCTGTAAAAATGCCAATTCAGGGCCTCGATCTGTCCAGTGGGTCCCGCGCTGGCCTCACCGCATTCTTAGCAGGCGTATGCAGAGAGTACGCGCCGCACAACGTCACCATCAACAATGTGCTTCCTGGTAAATTCGACACTGATCGCCTCAAGGGCGGTTTTGAGCATCAAGCCCAGCAGGCTAATATTTCCGTTGAAGAAGCAAAGCAGTTGACCTCAAAAGAGATACCGGCAAACCGTCTTGGAAACCCAGAAGAGTTTGGCAAGGCATGCGCATTTATGTGTTCCGCGCACGCTGGCTACATCACAGGCCAAAACCTTCTACTGGACGGTGGCCTCTATCCAAGTGCCTTTTAAAAAATATTTATATTCATAGCCTTAGATACAAAAACCTTCCCGAATTAGGTTTTCGGGAAGGTGGTAACACTACACAGCGATCCAGCTTTAAAACTTGATCCTTGCACCGAGACTTATGATATCAATATTCGCATCATTAACTTTTCCCGCAATGGAGACACCTTCATAATACGCCTGTTCGGGGTTGATATCGATCCGGTCACTTTCAGGGAACAGGTGTGAATACCCAAGATCAAACTCAAGCCAGTCCTCGTAGAAATAGCTTAGACCGGCGCTGATCCAAAACCGGTTGGCATCAGGCAGTCTAGGCGAGCGGTTCGCTTCATCAATTGGCGACCATTCATAGGCTAAGCCAAACCGGCCAGTTATATTCTTTGTAAAATCATATTCTGTACCCAGAGATATGAAGTAGCCATCGTTGTATTGGAACGGTAATTGCGAAACCACATTGCCTTCTAAGTCATAGACTGGAAACGTTCCGAACCGCGACCAGTGCGTCCATTCGAACGTACCCATGCCGCGCCAACGTTCATTCAGTTCTTGCTGAAAAGAAACCGTGACCGTCTCGGGAAGCGTAACATTGGCACGGATCGGCGTCACATCCACACCGCTAACCACAAGGTCGCCTTTCAGATCTTGTTCAACAGGAGAACGGTAACCAATTCCCAGCTGCGTTCCCTTCCAAGGCCTAAAGAGTGCACCCAGTGTTGCGCCAAAGCCAAGATTGTAGTCTTCGCCGCGCAACTCGGCAGTTGGAGCATTGGGCACAAGCGGCGGTACGCCCAGCCCAGATTTCAAGCGCACTTGTAAATACTGAAACTGAACCCCGACACCGACAGAGAATTTTTCAGTCAGTTCATAAGCGGCCATGGGTGTAATGTTGACGGAAAGCACACGTGATGATCGTGCATAGACTTGCCCGGCCCACTCGATCTGAGGCTTGGTCTCAAAGCCATACGGTGCACTGGAGCTAATGCCCAAGGAAAGACGATCATTGACTTTCCACGTACCATATCCAGCAGGCACCCAAGCATCGACCCCAATGTCTCCAGAGGAATAGGGCACACCAGTAACCGGTATCTTGAATGTATCAGTGACATCAATAGTCGCACTGTCCAGATCGATCGTCCCACTGGGGAGAACAAGCGTTTGGGACGTCTCGGACTGCATTCCCTCATGTGCGGTCATTGTGGCTGGGTTCCAGTACATACTGGAAAGGCTCTTTGAAACAGTCGCGTTTCCAGCAAAAGAGAGCCCTTGGAACCAGGCCGATTGTTCGCGAATAGCGAAGGCACCGGCAAAAGCATCCGAGGCAATCAATAACGAAGACACGAAGCTTATTGAAATTGGTAAATATCTACACATGCACGGTACTTTCTGTTCTCAAGAAAACATTCAAGTAGTGCCTCGATCAAGCTACGAGTTACTTATCGATTTGGCTCTCTGTGATATATTTGACCATATTGAAAATTTATTACATTCGTATTTTTGGAGGTATGCTTTGATAATACAGAAACAATCAATGTCACGATCTGAAATCATCTGTAATCGATTAGCATTTTAGACAGTTTTACTGATTATTTTTCTGTGGTAAAACTTCCGCAAATAAAAAACCCTCCAAATGGAGGGCCTTCCAATAGTGTTCAATACGCTCTCTAAGCTCTTGTTGAGATGTTTTTGCCAAGTGACAGAGCACTCCAATCAGAGAGAGCTTCTTTCGCCTGTATGTAACTCTCATAAATATTACGAGTTGCTTTGTCTTTTTGCGTGTAAACGTCGAGCACCTCTTCACTCTTAATTTTCAAGGTGCTTAGAACGTCCTCCGGAAACTCGCGGATTTCAACGCTATGTTCCGTTTGCAACACCTTCAGGCTTGCGGCATTTTGCGCGTTAGCTTCTGAGAGCGCCAGATCAGCTTCCACACGACATGCATTTTCAACGACTGCCTGCAAATCAAGTGGCAGGCCTTCCAAAGCAACTGCGTTCACGATGCCTTCACCGGTGCCATTTGGCTTGTTGAAACCTGGGCCGTAATAATACTTCACCAGTTTCTGGAAACCCAATGCGCTATCGCTCCAAGGGCCGAGAAACTCGACGCCGTCCACCACATGTGTCTGTAGGCTTGTGAAGATCTCAGAAGCCGGAATGTTGACGGGCGTAACACCAAGCTTGCGCATGACCTCACCGCCAAGGCCCGCCATACGCAGTTTGCGGCCCTTCAAGTCATCAAGTGTCTCAACTGGCTCTCGGTACCACCCAGCCATTGTCGGCCCGGTGTTGCCGCCCATAAACGGCTTTACACCAAAGGGAGCATAAAGCTCATCCCAGAGCTGTTGACCGCCAAGTTGGTCAATCCATGCAGTGTGTTCATGTGGCAGAAGCCCAAACGGAACAGTAGTAAAGAACACCGACGCCGGCATTTTCCCTGCCCAATACATAGCAGCAGAATGCCCCATCTGTGCTGTCCCGCTGGAAACAGCATCAAACACTTCAAAAGCTGGAACCAGCTCACCAGCAGCAAACAGGCGAACACGCATGCGGCCGTTGCTCATCATATTGATACGATCACAAATGCGTTGCGCAGACATTCCAGGGCCCGGCAGGTTTTTTGGCCAGCTAGTGACCATACGCCACTCAATAACCGGCTCTGAACTTTGGGCAACAGCTGGCGCAGCCAATGCAGCACCTCCGGCAACAGCCCCTGCAGCAAGCCCAAACGCCTGACGGCGGGTCAGGTTTTTCTCGTTTTCTTTAATCATTATCTCCGCCTTCTACTTAGGCCAGAATTCATGGAAATGGTGTACCGGACCATGTCCTTCACCCACATCAAGCGTATCTGCAGCCCTAATCGCCTGACTTATGTATTTCTTTGCCTCACCAATTGCATCTTCCAGCTCAAGCCCCTTTGCCAGGCCAGCTGCAATTGCAGATGATAAGGTACACCCCGTCCCATGGGTATTTTGCGTTTTGTACCGGGGAGCAGAATACCACCTCTCCACTTCCCTGGTTAAAAACAGATCATCACAGGTCTCATCAACCCCGTGTCCGCCTTTTAAAAGGACCCGTTGCGCGCCCAGATCAAGCAACGCCAAAGCCTGTTGACGCATATCTTCACGAGACGCGGCCAAAGGCTGATCAAGCAAGAAAGCTGCTTCTTGCATATTGGGCGTGATCATCATCGCCAAAGGAAACAGCCTTTGCTTCAGCGAAGAAACTGCCGAGCTTTGCAACAAGACATCCCCGGAAGTCGCCACCATAACGGGATCAAGGACGAGGCGCGTTACATTATATTCCGCCAGTTTTGTGGCAAGAACATCAATTACTTCTGGCTGTGACAGCATTCCAACTTTTACGGCATCCACTTTTAAGTCAGAAAAAACCGCATCCATCTGGTCTGCAACAAAGAGCGGTGGAACATCCTGAATTGCGCTTACACCCTTTGTGTTCTGTGCAGTTAACGCGGTAATCACGCTCGCTCCATAAACACCCAGTGCAGAAAAAGCCTTCAGATCAGCCTGAATCCCAGCGCCACCGCCGGAATCAGAACCCGCAATTGTGACTGCTATCGCACTCATTCAGCCAGCACTCCACCATTATTATTTATTATTTCTAGTTTGAGGCGCTCGTTGAACTGGTCACCCTGCAAGCCATAGAGAGTATCGAGGAAAGCTGGCGTGAAGCTTCCCGGTCCCCTCGCCTGCTCAGCTGCAATCTCCCCGCACACACCATAAATGGCAAGTGCAGCAAGCATGGCGAGCTCTTGATCAGGCTCCACTGCCGCAAAACCAGCCATAACCCCGCCCAAAGCACAGCCAATACCAGTCACTTTGTCCATGTAAACATGGCCGTTGCTCATTTTGTACGTATGTTGACCAGAAAATACGAGATCCTCTTGCCCTGTGCGTACAACCAACTGTTTGTCTGAGACAGCCTCTTTTAGCCCCTCATACTCCGCTTGGTTGGCTTTCAGGATCGACACGTTCTCAGCCAGTATGTCTCTGGCAAACTGCATACGAATGTCAGAACGATCCACTTTAACCGGATCCAGCACGACTGGTATAGGTTTCTTGATAGCCCCCTCAAGGCCGAGCCGAATCCCGTGCCGCCGCTTGCCATCAAGCGTCCCAAGGTTCACGAGCAACCCATCCACACTATCGATAAATGTTGGAATTTCATCATGAGACGCAGTCATGGAAGGCACAATATTACAGGCCAGCATGACATTCGCCGTAATGTTTTGTGCAACTGAGTTCGTCAGGCAATGAACCCGAACACCGCGTGCACGCAGGTTTTCAAAGACCTGCCAAAAATCGTCAGCTGTATAGGACATTTGTTTTCGCTCCCCTATCGATTTCGGCGGGAACGATTACATTGGTACACATCCCAATTCCCTCCGCCGGTACAATCCGGATCAGGTTCTAGGAGTTGGCAGAACAGCCTCTCAGCCCGTCAATCATGTCAGGGCACCCCCATTGGCTCTTGTTTTTTGCTAACAAACTAGAGCAGGAACTGCAAGAGGAAACGAGCGACACCAAGCAGAGGCAACTGGGGGTAGTTTTCACTAAAAAACGCAAAAGCTTGCAAAAAAACGCTACTTCGCTGCAAAATGCCTACAAAACAACGCAAGCTCAAATTTAAGCTTACGGAACAGAAGGATAGCCGATAAATGATTCCGTTCTTTGTTCAAATCAAATGCCAGCTGGGAAAAACCTATCAGGTTGCCAATGCCATTGCTGACGCGGAAATTGCCTCCGAAATCTACTCCACTTCCGGAGATTACGATCTGCTGGCCAAATTCTACATAAACGATGATGACGACATCGGTCATTTTGTTGCCGACAAGGTTCAGGTGTTTGAAGGCATACAAGACACCAAAACCACTATCACCTTTAAGGCATTCTAATCACAACACAAACAGGCGGGCCACAAACCCGCCTGTTGCTTCAAAACTATTCGCTCCACGAAATACCAAAACTAACTTCCGGCGCTTTGAGCTTCCTGAATTGCAGTCCAGACCGCAATGGGTGTAGCAGGCATATTGATATGCTCAACACCGGCGTTCTTTCGCAGCGCATTTTGTACGGCATTCATCACCGCAGGCGCAGCTCCAATAGAACCAGCCTCACCAGCCCCTTTAATTCCCATTGCATTTGTCGTCGAAGGAACGTTGTTGGTTGAGAAATCAAAACTCGGCAAATCATCTGCACGAGCAACATGATAGTCCATGAAAGATGCACTCAGCAGCTGACCGTCCTCATCATAAACAGTATGCTCACAAAGAGCCTGTGAGATCGCTTGGCCAGCTCCCCCATGCACCTGCCCTGCCAAAAGCATAGGATTCACTGTGACACCAAAGTCATCAACGATCACATAGTTGACCACTTCTGTTTTGCCAGTATCAGGATCAATCTCAACCTCACACACATGGGTGCCATTCGGGTAAGTACATTCATCCTGCATCACTTTTTCGGCTGCACTCAAAGTACTTTCCTGAGATTCAGCCACACTCACAAGGCTGACTTGCTGGTCCGTACCAACAACGCGGACCTGACCATCCTCCAGCGTAAGATCCCCAACACCAACCTCTAGCTTCTCGCTGGCAATCTCTTTGATCTTAGCAACTAATGTCTCTGATGCCGCCTTAACAGAAGGCAGACCGAGCGGAATCGACCTAGACCCACCGGTTCCGCCACCAGTGGCGACACGGTCGGTATCACCCTGCACCATCTCCACCTGGTCCATCTGTAAACCAAATTGTTCAGCAATAATTTGCCCATATGCAGTCGCATGGCCCTGCCCATTGCTCTGAGTACCAATCAGCAATGTCACAGTGCCGTTCGCGTTCAGCTCCAGCTTAGCTTCTTCACCACCAGGAAATGCGCAGGCCTCCACATAGCTTGATAGCCCAAACCCACGGTAAAGCCCCTTCGCTCGGCTTTCCTCTTCACGCTCAGCAAATGTAAGATACTGCGCCTTCTCCAAAGCTTTTGTCAGGTGCGCTCCAAAGGACCCGGTATCATAAGTACGCCCTGTCGCCGTGGTATATGGGAGCGCATCGTCAGCGATAAAGCTTTGCCGGCGAAACTCAGCTGGGTCCATACCTATTTCATAGGCTGCTTTATCTGCCAAACGCTCAATCAAATAAAGGGCTTCAGGACGCCCTGCACCGCGGAAGGCATCAAGTGGCACTGTGTTTGTGTAAACGCCTTTTGCCTCTATCCATGTTGCAGGAACATCATAGAGTCCAGAGGACATTGTAATGCCAGTGCCGGGGATACCCGGGCCAAACTCATGTAGATAAGCGCCCATATTTGCAAGTACATCAACCTTAAGGCCAGTCATTCTACCGTTCTCATCCAACGCCAGCTCTGCAGTGGACACATTATCGCGGCCATGTGCATCAGATACAAAATGCTCAGTACGTTCCTGCAGCCATTTAACAGGGCGGCCCAGACGTTTCGCAGCTATCAAGCAGAGCGGGTACTCTAGGTAGGTGAATATTTTTGTCCCAAAGCCACCGCCCACATCAGGCGTCACCACTCGGATATCTTTTGGGTCAATTCCAAGAATGTGCTTCGAAATTACATCGCGAACAGCGTGCCCACCCTGGGTCCCTGTCGTCAAAGTGTATCGGCCACTCTGCGTATCAAATTCGCCAAGACAAGCCCGTGGCTCGACAGCGTTGGAAACGACACGGTTATTAACGACCTTAATCTTTGTAACGTGATGGGCAGTCTGGAAAGCCTCTTCCATCGCGTCCTTATTGCCCATTCCAATGTGAAATGCTTGGTTTGAGCCATGCTCAGGCCAAACCAAAGGCGCATCTTCACCTAATGCAGCTTCTGTCCCTATCGCGGGGTCCATGTCCCCATAATCTACCTCAATCATTTCCAAAGCAGCACGCGCTTGCTCAATAGTGTCAGCCACAATAAAAGCGATCGCGTCTCCCACAAAACGAACTGTATCAGAGCAAAGGACTTCACGCTTAGGAACCCAATGCTTGCTCCCATCGATCTGTCGCAGCACTGCTTTACACGGAATAGAGTTTGTTTCTTCAATATCCGCAGCTGTCAAAATGAGGTTCACACCCTCCATAGCCCGTGCATCATCCAGTCCTCCCAGAGTGAATTTTGCAAACGCAAGTGATGACCGCAAGACAACAGCGTGGGCACTTCCAGCCACTTTCAGATCATCGGTGTAATGACCCTTTCCGGAAATAAAGTCAGCATCTTCTTTTCGGCGAACGGGAGCACCAACTCCAAACTTCGGTGTAGCAATCTGATTCATGAAAACCTCAAAAGTCTGGAGAGCGACACAACACCGCACCTCCCAATACAGCTTTTTACGTATCAGCAGAGAAACTACAGTGCTTTTTTCAACCTGCAAGTGTTTTCTACAACACCGCAGAGGTCCAATTACAATAGTTACTTGGCACAAGTACCACCTGATATTGCGCAGTTTATGGCAGGATACTTGAACTCATAAGTTGTTACGAGCTTCGCGCTCCCTGTCGAAACTCTCAAGTTAAAATTTATTTTAGAATTTGACCAAACTACAAACATTAGGTTATTTAAGCCAAACACCCATCTGATCCTTGTTACGATGTACGCTCCTTAGCGAACATCACTTTGCACCGGACATCGGGTCTGGTCTTTTGCTCGTAACAAGGCAGCTTCGAAAGCAGTTACATGCCTGTTCCTTCAGCCACGCCTGAAGGCAGCTCATCACCTGCTGCGTACAAAACGAGGTTTTCCGAAAAATGGCAAAGCCTTTCAAATAACACACGCGGTATCTGCTGGGCCCTTCTGGCAACATTCCTTATGGCCGTTATGAGCACAATCATCAAACTGCTCGGCGATCATCTACACGTTACTCAAATCCTTATGCTTCGTCAGTTCTTCATGCTGGCAATCTCGGCACCAGTCGTCATAAAAGGTTTCCCGGGCTCACTTAAAACACAGGCTCCATTGCTTCACCTTGGCCGTATTCTGCTTGCAGCCGCTGCAATGTACTTGGGCTTTACAGCGGTTATCCATTTGCCACTTGCAGAAAGCACGGTCATCGGCTTTGCAAGAACGTTTTTCATTACGATTTTCGCCGTCATTTTCTTGAAAGAGGTCATTGGAGTTCACCGCATATCAGCAACGCTCCTAGGCTTTATCGGAGTGATGGTCATCGTTCAGCCTGGTACCGGCGCTGAAATGAGCATCTACAGCGCCATGGCTATTTTTGCCTCAGCCTGTGCCGCGCTCGTTGGCATCATTTTGAGAAAAGTCACACAGCTTGATCGGCCAATTACGATCTTGACGTTTCAGGCCACCTTTGTCGGGCTGATAATGGCGCCATTTGGCATTTACAACTGGGCTCCCATTAGTGTTAACGATGCAATCCTATTGCTCTGCTTAGCCGGTGTCAGCTGGGGTGCACAAATGTGCAATATTCAAGCCCTTAGGTTTGGTGAAGCTTCTGCAATCGCGCCATTCGATTACATCCGGCTCGTATATGCCGCAATCATATCCATCGTCATATTCGGTGTTTGGCCGCTCTGGACGACATATCTCGGCGGAGCCATCATTGTAGCAGCCTCGTTGTACACACTGCACCGTGAGACAGTACTCGGCAAAAAAGTTGCTACGGGAACAGCTCCCTCCAAAACACATTAACGTAACGATCACGTACAAAAAAAAGCCCTCGCACTTGCGAGGGCTTATCTTTTGCAAACGGCTTATTCAGCTTGCGTTTTCGAGAGTCCGAGCCTTAGCTTTTTCTTCCTCGACAAGCTCTTTCTTGGAGAGTTTACCAACCATTGTTTTTGGAAGCTCATCCCGGAATTCAATTGCCTGAGGCATCTCGATTTTCGAAATATGGTCCTTCAAGAACTCCTTCAGCTCACCTTCGCTGCTGCTTTCGCCATCTTTCAGCTTCACGAAAGCCTTAGGCGCCTGACCGCGGTATCCATCAGGGATCGCAATCACAATAACCTCAGCAACCGCTGAGTGCTGATACAACGCCTCCTCGATCACACGCGGATAGACATTGTAACCAGAGCAGATGATGAGGTCTTTGATACGATCTACAAGGAAGATAAACCCTTCCTCATCCATATAACCGACGTCGCCCGTGTGCAACGCACGGCCATCTTCGAGCGTCTTGGCCGTTTCATCAGGACGATTCCAGTAGCCCTTCATAACCTGCGGGCCGATAATACACAGCTCGCCTTTTTGACCGCGTTCAACAACCTTTTCAGGCTCATCCAGATCACGGAACTCAATAGACGTGCCCTGCATGACCACACCAATCGAACCGTCTTTACCAGTCCCGTCCATAGGATTAGCTGCGGCAACTGGAGAACTCTCCGTCAAACCGTAGCCTTCCACCAGAACACACCCGGTCAGCGCTTCAAACTTCTGCTTCACTTCAACAGGAAGCGGCGCGCCACCAGACATACAATAGTTGATCGAACTAAGATCGTAATTCTTGGTCATCTCGCTATTGTTGATTGCAGTGTAGATTGTTGGAACCGCTGCAAATAGAGTTGGCTTTTTCTTGGCAGCAAGATCAAGCAGTTCTTTCAAATCAAAGCGCGGCATCAGCAGCATCTCTGCTGCTCCAAGAATAGACAGGTTCTGCAAAACAGTCATTGCGAACACATGGAAGAAAGGCAACACGCATAGTGTTTTCTCTTGACCACGCCTCAATTCACCATAATGGCTATCCAGCATCTCCATATTCGAAGTGATGTTATAATGCGTTAGCATTGCGCCCTTTGGAACACCAGTTGTACCACCAGTGTACTGCAAGATCGCAACATCTTCCTTCGGTTCAATCTCGACCGGAGTAACCGCCCTACCTTTAGCAAGAAAGTTCTTAAAGCGGATATGAGCTTTGTCCGCTGGAATGTTGGAAACATCCTTGCGTTTGAACATCTTGAACAGGAGTTTTTTCGGCTGAGGTAGGATGTCTGCCATTGGACATACAATGATGTTGTCTAAAGCCCCTTCCTGACGAACCGCTTCCACCCGGTCATAGATCACAGAAAGATCCATAGTCACCATGATGCGGGCACCAGAGTCCCTCGCCTGGAAGGCGATTTCGCGCTCAACATAAAGCGGGTTGAAGTTGACAACGACTCCACCAACTTTCAGGATCGCGAAATAGAAAATGGTGTAATATGGCGTGTTGGGCAAACACAAACCGACCTTATCGCCTTTTTTCACACCCATCGCCTGAAGGGCGCCTGCAGTGCGCTCGACGAAGTCTCCCAGTTCGCCATAGCTTGTAGTCTTGCCCATAAAATAGATAGCTGGACGGTGAGCATAACTCTTTACGGTCTCATCCAGATAGCTGTCGATGGTACGAATTGGAAATTCCAGTTGTCCCTCACGATCTGTCACCATATGCAGATCTCCTCCCCGAATTATTTTAGTTCTTCAGACGAAGTTGACAGGAAACCCAGACTGAACGCTGAAGTTCGAGTGCGCACCATATCAGAAAAACCTTATTGCATCATGTTTTGCGCAGAACTTGAGATAAGCTTACCAGTGCGTCAACCCAGACATAGGGTTGAACTTCAATGTATCACTTTCCTCAATTCTCCTGATTTTTTCTCGATAAACAAAGAGATTTCAATGTCCTGCTCTATTGTACGAGTGCAAACTTAGAAACATCAAACAGCCCAAAATCAGTAATTTTAAGGTGGGGAATAACTGGAAGAGGCAAGAATGCAACCTGCAAAAACGGTTCTGGCAGCACACAATCAAGTGACTTTGCCGCAGCCCGCAACTCTTCAAGGTGTTCCTTTACAACTTCAAACCGCTCAAGGCTCATCAACCCGGCGAGCGGCAGCTCCATTTCAGCAATCACATCACTCCCTTTCGCGACAACGAATCCCCCCTTCAACGCAACACACCGGTTTACTGCGACGGCCATCGCTTCTTCATCAGCACCAACAACGCAAATATTATGACTGTCATGCCCGACAGAGGACGCGATCGCACCGCAAGTCATCCCAAAGCCGTTAACGAACCCAGTGGCGATATTGCCTGTTTTTCCATGTCGCTCAACCACTGCAACCTTAAGCGCATCCTGCCCAAGGTCGATCTGCGAAGCGCTATCCTGAGCAGGGAGTCTCATCTTCAAATGCTCAGTGATAATCAATCCCGGTTTCACGCCAATTACAGAGGTTTCTTGCCGCGCTTGCACATCAAAGCTGTCAGCACTCACTGGCGCGGCATGGCAACTGTCCTGCAGCCCTTCCGGCTCAACCAGCTTCCGGTTGGCAAACAGCTCTGGCGTCACCAGGCGTCCAGCGCTGATGACCTCAGCAACATCACAGCTATCCAAATCATTAAGCAAAACGATATCAGCACGCCAGCCTGGAGCAATTAATCCACGATCCCTCAATCCAAACGCATTTGCTGCAGACCAGCTTGCCGCACGATATACGTCCATTGGCGCACATCCATGGGCGATCAAACGCCGAATAAGGCTATCAAGGTGCCCTTCCTCAGCAATATCAAGCGGGTTCCTGTCATCGGTACACAATGCGACGAAGCTTGATGTTTGCGGTGTCAGAACAGGTGCCAGAGCATCCAGATCCTTAGAAACGGAACCTTCCCTGATCAAAATCGTCATACCCTTAGTGATCTTCTCCAGGGCTTCTTCAGCTGTCGTAGCTTCGTGGTCAGTGCGAATTCCAGCGGAAAGGTAGCCGTTTAAGGCTTTGCCGCGCACAAGTGGCGCATGACCATCGATATGCTCATTCTCAAACTCGGCGATTTTTGCAAGTGCATCCGGGTCACCTGCAAGCACGCCAGGAAAGTTCATGAATTCGGCAAGCCCAATGACACTCGGATGCTCCTTAAATGGCAAAAGGTCGTCAATCTCCAACCGCGCGCCAGCAGTTTCAAATTGCGTCGCAGGCACACACGAAGACAGGTTCACGCGCAAATCCATGATCGTCTCAACTGAGCTATCAAGAAAGTACTGGATCCCTGCTGCGCCCGTTACATTTGCAATTTCATGAGGGTCGCAGATCGCAGTGGTCACACCGTGAGGCAAGACACATCGATCAAACTCAAAGGGAGTTACCAGCGAGGATTCCACATGCAGATGGGTATCGATAAAACCAGGGACTGCAGTTTTCCCACTGCAATCAATTTCCGTTAAGCCATGATAGGTATCGTAGGTCCCAACGATCTTCTCACCGCAAATAGCAATATCGGTCGTGGTCAAACTTCCATCAATTACGTTGAACAGCCCGACATTCTTTAACACCACATCAGCAGGGGTATTCCCTTGCCCCTGATCGATGAAAGATTTTAAACCGGCGACTTTTTGCTGGCGAGATTTCATAATGCATCCTCCCAGAGGAAGAACATCCCATGCCCTCCTCACCTATTTTTCGTGCTCATCAGCTTAGCAAAAGATTACAAGCTCCCCAATCCCACCAATACAAATGCTTGTTGGAATTGTACAAATCACTCCAGCAAGGTAATAAAACCCACAGAATTTATGGCACATCAAAGCTCAGCTCTGGTTTTGCCAAGGCTCAGTGCCTAGTTTCTAGGCACATTCGTATTTTTGCTTGCTTTTTGACGAAACCCAGACCAAACAGAGGTGCGAATTCATAGGTACAACCTTTGTATGAGTTTTGACGTAAAAAGAGCAGTCAAACTGCCGGCCTGCGGCCCAAGAGCCGCGCCTCTTGCAACTCTACAAACAAATATAATTCAGCTGGCCTGTGGGATTTCTCCCACAATTCCCCCATCTGAAACAACGCATGCCAAGCAATTGAAGCCGGATATCCAATACCGGCTCACGACCAAGGGAACTCCATGCCGAACCGTCCTGCACAATCTGATCCATTTGATCTCGTCGTTTTTGGAGGAACAGGCGACCTTGCTCACCGCAAGTTGCTGCCGTCCCTCTATCACCGCGAACCTGTTGGTCAACTTGGCGAAGGTGCCCGTATCATTGCAGTTTCCCGCCGCCCGCTTAGCGATGATGAATACCGGGACTGGGCTCGTAAAGCGATCTGCGAACACGTTGCAGACATTGATCAAGATGCACTGGAACGCTTTCTGGCACGCATCCAGTATGTATCCGTCGACGTCGCCCAAAATACCGGGTGGGAAACATTGGAGCAAACGCTAGCTGGCCGCGAAGGCGTCGTCCGCGCCTTCTACCTGTCTGTTTCTCCTGATTTCTTCGGCCCGATCTGTTCATCCCTTGGCGAACATAATCTGGTGACCGAAAAATCTCGCGTTACGATCGAAAAGCCAATTGGCAAGAACGGCAAGTCAGCCCATACCGTAAACGAAACCATCGGCTCGGTCTTTAAAGAGCATCAGATCTTTCGTATCGATCACTATCTTGGCAAAGAAACCGTTCAAAACCTCATGGCCCTGCGGTTCGCCAATGTGCTGTTTGAACCCCTTTGGAATGCAGCTCACATAGATCATGTGCAGATCACGGTGGCAGAAACTCTCGGCGTTGAAGGCCGCGCTGGCTATTACGACACCGCAGGGGCTCTGCGTGATATGGTGCAAAATCACCTACTCCAGCTGCTTTGTCTTGTCGCAATGGAACCTCCAGAATCCATGGCCCCAGACAGCGTGCGAGATGAAAAGCTCAAGGTCTTGAAAGCTCTGCATCCAATGTCTGCAGAAATGGTCGAGCGAAACACCGTGCGTGGGCAATACCGAGCAGGTGCTTCTGCTGGCGGTGCTGTAAAGGGCTACCTTGATGAACTGGGACATCCCGATTCCCACACGGAAACCTTCGTGGCAGCAAAGGTAGACATCCAGAGCTGGCGATGGGCCAACGTGCCCTTCTACCTACGTACAGGCAAGCGCCTCGCAGCTCGTGTTTCAGAGATCACCATCCAGTTTAAAGACCTGCCACACTCCATTTTCCTACCCGGAGCCGGGAGGATTGCAGCCAATAAGCTGGTTATCCGCCTGCAACCAGATGAAGGCGTCAAGATGCAGGTGATGATCAAAGACCCGGGCTCCAGCTCTATGCGCCTACGCGAAGTGCCGCTGGACATGACCTTTGCAGAGGCCTTCAACGTCCGCCAACCAGATGCCTATGAACGCCTCATCATGGACATGATCCGCGGCAACCAGACGTTGTTCATGCGCCGTGATGAAGTGGAAGCAGCCTGGAAGTGGATTGACCCGATCCTAGAGCACTGGTCACACCTCAAAGAGGCTCCAAAGCCATATACATCAGGTACCTGGGGGCCGTCTGCATCCATCGCACTGATCGAGCGAGATGGCCGTACATGGCATGATGAGAGTTACTGATAGCAGCAAAGGTGCCGAGCCATCGGCACCCCTTTACCTGCAAAAGCCCCTCTCCCGTAGCCCCCATTATCTAAGCACTAACATTCCTTTGGACAGATCAGAACCACAAGCAGAACTTAAAATTTAAATCGATTGATATCTCAAAAATACGAAGGATTCCTTTTATAGCCTCGTCCAGCGGCATCTTTAGCCCAACTCACTGCGCCTGTGAGCGCTGTGCAGAACCGAGGATATAAAGTCGCACTTTTAACTGACGGACAACTGTCAGGGGTATGCAGCAAGATTCCACCTGCAATCCATGGTACGCCCGAAACGAAAGACGGGGCATTTGTTGTAAAGGTAAGGGACCGAGGCCTGTTACGCCTTGGCGCCGTTCATGAGTGTTGAAACGCTTGTTTCGCGAAAAGGGCTTGCACAAAGGACAGGCAAACCTGCCAAACATCAAAGTTACCCGAGCGGGGACGAAAGAGACTTATTTACAAGCTTCAAAGAGAACATAAGCTCTGCCGATAACAGAGCTTAAATTTTCAAACCGGAGCAATTCATAAAACTACAGGCAACTGATGCTTTAATCAGCACGAGGGAGAAAGTGTAATGGCTCAAAACACCGAGCGTCTCGAAGCAATCATGACCGCAGCACCCGTGATTGCTGTTCTCATTGTCAATGATCCTCATAAAGCTGTCGCAATGGCCCAAGCGTTAATACGTGGCGGCATTCCAGGCATTGAAATCACGCTGCGCACTCCAAATGCACTGGACTGCATCAAAGCAATTTCAGACAGTGTCGAAGGTGCACTGGTAGGTGCAGGCACCGTCCTTACACATCATCAATACGAAGCCGCTGTTAAAGCAGGCTCTACCTTCGTTGTGTCACCGGGTGCAACCGATAACCTGATAGCAGCAGCTGAAGAGTTCACGCAGGTTCCATTGCTACCTGGTGCCAGCTCACCCTCAGAAGTGATGAAGCTCTTAGAGATCGGTTACGAGCGCCTCAAGTTCTTTCCCGCAGTCCCTGCAGGCGGCACTCCGATGCTGAAAAGTCTGTCTTCCCCATTTGCGGCGGCAAAGTTCTGCCCAACCGGTGGCATCCATATCGGCAACGCAAATGATTTCCTCGCTTTGCCAAACGTTCTGTGTGTAGGCGGTTCATGGATTGCAGACGCTAGGGCGATTGAAACCGAAGATTGGGTTGGCATTGAACAAAGAGCCCGCGAAGCTGCTGCCTTGATCGTTTAATCGTAAACCACAACGATTAAACTCATTGAATTTTATGCCCGCAGACTTACATCACAGGCCTCGGGTGAGCTGGCAAGGTAGAACACGCGCAGCCAGTCAAAAACTATTAAAAACATGGAGGCCTTGATGCCAACAGCAGATCTAAAAACAATCCTTCAACGCCTTGAAGATCATGCTCACGCCACTCGCTCATCAAAGATCAACGATCTTTTCGCATCAGACCCTTCCCGCTTTGACAAGTTCTCCCGCTCAGCAGACGATTTGCTCTACGATTTCTCAAAGAACAAGTTGACTGCAGAGACGCTTGAGTTGCTGTTCGAGCTTGCACGCGCCGCGAACGTGGAAGCTAAACGCGATGCTATGTTTGCAGGGAAGCACATCAACACGACTGAAGACCGCGCCGTGCTTCATACAGCACTGCGCAACCAGTCAGAGGCCCCGGTCATGGTCGATGGCCATGACGTCATGCCAGATGTAAACGAAGTGCTCGTCAACATGGGTGATTTCGCAGAAGGCATCCGCTCTGCAGAAATCTCCGGTTCAGCAGGCAAGAAGTTTACTGATGTGGTCAACATCGGCATTGGCGGGTCTGACCTTGGCCCGGCAATGACAACCCTTGCTCTTGCGCCGTACCATGATGGCCCAAACCTACATTACGTCTCCAACATTGATAGCGCTCATATTGCTGATACGCTTGCAGCACTGAACCCGGAAACAACACTCTTCATCATCGCCAGCAAAACATTTACCACCATTGAAACCATGACCAATGCAGCCACTGCGCGTCGTTGGATCGCCAAACACTGCGGTGAAGATGCTGTTGGCGATCACTTTGCTGCTGTATCCACTGCACTGGACAAGGTCGAGGCCTTTGGTATTCCTCAAGACCGCGTTTTTGGGTTCTGGGATTGGGTTGGAGGCCGTTACTCCATATGGTCGGCTATTGGCCTGCCTCTTATGATCGCAATTGGCCCTGATGCATTCTCAGATTTCCTGGCTGGTGGCCACGCCATGGACAATCACTTTTGCACAGCTCCAATCGAAGAGAATATCCCATTTCTCATGGGCCTCATCGGCGTATGGCATCGCAACATGATGGGCTATGACACCCGCGCAGTGCTGCCTTATGACCAGCGCCTCGCCCGCTTCCCTGCCTACCTGCAGCAGCTGGACATGGAATCCAATGGCAAACAGGTGACAAAAGATGGGGCCGCAGTTGAAACTCAGACCGGCCCAGTGGTGTGGGGGGAGCCCGGTACCAACGGTCAGCACGCATTTTACCAACTCATCCATCAAGGCACGAGCGTTATTCCATGTGAGTTCCTAGTGGCTGCCAACAACCACGAAGAAGACCTTCAAAACCATCATAATCTCCTTCTGGCAAACTGCCTGGCACAAAGCGAGGCCCTCCTGAGAGGCCGATCCTTGCAGGAAGTTGAAGACAAACTTCGAGCAGACGGAAAGTCTGAAGAAGACATTGCCAAACTAGCTCCACAAAAGGTGTTCCCGGGTAACCGGCCTTCAACGACACTGATCTATGATCGTCTCGATCCATTCACACTGGGTAGGTTGATCGCGTCCTATGAACATCGCGTATTTGTTGAAGGAGCGATCTGGAACATCAATTCCTACGACCAGTGGGGAGTTGAGCTTGGGAAGGAACTCGCAACTCAGCTTTTACCAATGGTTGAAGGCAGTCAGTCCGCAAAGAACAAAGACAGCTCGACCCAAGGTTTGTTGAAATACCTGATCAAGGCGAGGAGCCTCTAAATTTTAACAAACTTTAACCATGTTCTTTTTGTTAGTTCGCTTTCACAAGTCGAGCTGCCAGGAGGCATCGGGGTCCGGTCAAAATGGATTGGCAGCAAAAGGAGACTGGAAATGAAAAAACTTGCTCTCGTAGGCGCATGTATCAGCCTACTTGCTTTGGCTGGCTGTAACACATCCTCAAGTACTGACCGTACTCTTGTGGGTGCAGGGCTAGGTGCTGCAACAGGCGCTGCGATCGGCGCAGCAACCGGTGATGTTGGATCTGCAGTAGCAGGTGCAGCGATCGGCGGCGTTGCAGGTGGTGTTGTCGGTAACGTGACAACCCCTAAGAACTGTACGGCATATGACCAGTATGGTCGCCCATATCGGGTCAAATGCCCTTAAAGCCACACAAAAAGAACAGGTTCAGCCGTTCCAAAGGCCCTGCCAGCGCGGGGCCTTTTTTCTTGCGATAATGACAAATTTTAATATCCCGGATAAACGAGATTAACCACCTTGTCGTTTCCTCCTGTCAATTCACCGTACAGCAACCCCCGCGTTCTACCTTAAGCTTCAAACCAGCAAAGCACAGGTTAGAACGTGAAAAAAGCAATTCTGGTCACGGCAATGCTGCTCTCTCTTGGAGCGTGCAGTCAGTATAATCGAACAGACCGTGCCCTTGTCGGTGGCGGTCTTGGTGCAGCAACGGGTGCAGCCATTGGTGCAGCCTCGGGTAATGTGGGCACCGCCTTCGCAGGCGCAGGCATTGGCGCTTTAGCAGGTGGATTGATCGGGATTTATACAACACCGCGCCGGTGCGTCGGGTATGACAGACACGGGCACCCTTATTACTACCGCTGCTGACAGCTTACAGACCAAAACGGGAGCCCAAGGGGCTCCCGCTTCTCATCTCTTAACCCATGCTTTAAAAAGCTTAGGCTGCTTCTGTTTCCTGCATCAAAGCCACTTGCGGATCAACGTAAGCATACCCAAGTGTTTCAGCTACTTCTTCAACAGTAACCTGACCTTTGTAGACGTTCAGGCCTGGCAGGAACCCAGGAATGTCGCGCAGTGCTACGGCATAACCGTTGTCTGCCAGCGCAAGGACGTAAGGCAGGGTTGCATTGTTCAGGGCATAAGTGGAGGTGCGGGCCACAGCGCCTGGCATGTTAGCAACGCAGTAATGAACCACATCGTCCACGATGTAGGTTGGGTCCTGATGGGTTGTTGCATGGGAGGTTTCAAAACACCCGCCCTGATCAATCGCAACATCAACAACAACCGAGCCCGGCTTCATCGCCTTGATGTGTTCTTTGGTCACAAGTTTCGGAGCTGCAGCACCTGCAACCAGAACAGCACCAACAACCAGATCGGCTGCTAGAACTTCGTTCTCAAGCGCGGCACGGCTGGAGAATACTGTCTTCAGGCGCGACCCAAAACGAGCCGACAGCGCATCAAGCACGTCCACGTTTCTGTCCAGCACGGTCACGTCAGAGCCAAGGCCTATCGCCATTTCAATTGCGTGAGCACCAACAACGCCGCCGCCAATGACTACAGTTTTGGCAGGAGCTACACCCGGTACGCCGCCCAGAAGAACACCGGCGCCGCCATTTGCTTTTTGAAGCGCAGTTGCACCAGCTTGAATGGACAGACGTCCAGCAACCTGAGACATTGGCGCCAGCAAAGGAAGGCGACCCTTTGTGTCCTTGACGGTTTCATACGCAATGCAAACTGCACCCGATGCGACAAGGTCGGCAGTCTGCTCTGGATCTGGAGCCAGGTGCAAATAGGTGAACAGAAGATGGTCAGGACGGAGCATCTTACGCTCAACAGCCTGAGGTTCTTTCACCTTTACGATCATTTCCGCTTTTGCAAACACATCAGCTGCAGTCGGCAAGATCGTTGCGCCAACATTAACGTAGTCAGCATCACTTGCGCCAATACCAACACCAGCATTGGTCTCAACAACCACGTTATGACCATGAGCCACAACTTCACGCACGCTGTCTGGCGTCAGACCAACGCGATATTCGTGGTTTTTTATTTCCTTAGGAACACCTACAAGCATGTTTTCCTCCCACTTATCTTCGGACCTGTGTTTCTTCTTAGCTTATTGAAATATCTGCGGCAGATGCTTGCAATGTGCGCGTTAATCGGTACATTTTAGCAAACTTCTACGAATTTTCATCATTGAGACACAATAATCTGCGAAAACGGCAAAGCTATGAAACTCGACAAACTTGATAAAAAGATCCTTTACGCTTTGCAGGACAATGGACGTATTTCCAATACGGATCTGGCAGATCAAGTCGGCCTTTCTGCCTCAGCCTGCCTGCGCCGTGTGCGTAGTTTGGAAGCCGAGGGTGTGATTGAGAAATATGTCGCTCTTCTCAACCCGAAGAAACTCGGAAAACGAATGAGTGTTTTTGTCGAGATTTCACTTGGCTCCCAATCTGAAGAAGCACTGGCCACATTCGAGAAGGCTGTTAATCGATCCTCCGAGATCATGGAGTGTCACCTTATGGGTGGAGATGCAGATTATATCCTGCGCGTCATGGCAGATGACCCGGTTGATTTTGAGCGCATTCATAGAGACCACCTGACCCGCCTCCCTGGTGTTGTACGCATGCGCTCCTCGTTTGCGATCCGCTCCACCAAACAAGGCAGCGCTTTACCCATTTCGGTAGGCTAGCCTTAGTTAGGAAACCCGCAGCTTCGTAGATGAATACTCGACGCTCATCCCAAACCGCTTTATAACAACGCTTAATTGTAGATAGCCCGCAGCACTCCTGGGCTGATTGAACTTTGGAGCACGACATTGACACCGATTATCACTTGCTTGCTGGACGAACGCTACGAGCTGGCAGAGGGTCTCATTTGGGATGAGCTTACAAACCATTTGTTCTTTTGCGATATCCTCAAAAAGCAGATCCATGCAATGCATTGGGTGACAAAGGAAGTCACCAGCTGGGACTTTCCAAAAGTAGTCGGCTCCTTTGGCATTTGCAAAGATGGACGCTTGGTCGTGGCCATGAAGGATGAAATCATCCTGTTCGATACAGCTACAAAAATGTACGACACCCTCGCCCAGATAGAGCCGGACAACCCACGCACCCGCCTCAATGACGGTAAAGTTGGACCAGACGGCGCCTTCTGGGTTGGCACCATGGACGACATCAGCCCACGAACGCCAATTGGCAGCCTCTACCGTGTTACCTTGGACGGCACCACAACCAAGATCGCGACCGACATTAGAACTTCCAACGGTCTGGCCTGGTCACCAGATACCAAAATCATGTATCACTCTGATACCGGATCCGGTGAAGTCTTTGCCTACGATTTTGACCGTGACTTCGGTGCAGTGAGCAATCGCAGAACATTCCTTCAGCTCGATAACACTGTGGGCCGGCCAGATGGCGCAACCACCGACACCGACGCAAACTACTGGTCAGCCGGTGTGTCTGCTGGCAACCTGAACTGCTTTGCACCAGATGGACAACTGATCCGCTCTATTGCAATGCCAGTACCACGCCCAACCATCCCGTGTTTTGCAGGTCCCAACCTCAACACACTGGTCGTGGCAAGCCTGCGCCCTGGAGGGGACCCTGAACTCCTCAAGCAAGCGCCCAAGTCAGGCGGGCTTTTCGCAATGGACGTAGAGCATAAAGGCCTACCAACGTTCAGGTTTGGCTAACGGGCACGCCCATAAAAACAAACAGCAAAAGCACCGCATGGCCGTCCATGCGGTGTTGAGCGAGAGGACCCGCAAAACGGGTTGGGCAACGCGAACAGGCAAGGTCTGCGATACGCCCTCAGATCACCAAAGGCAGGAACACGGGCGGGATCGCGCGCTGAAGACAGCGCACGCCGCCGTCGCAAAATTATACGCAAAGCAAGCAAGGGGCAGTAACAGCCACCCCTCAATCACATCAGCCCTCTGTTTCCTTTGAAGGCCGGTCATCAATCTGATAGGGCGCCAGAACTGCCTTGGTCTTTTCAGGCAAATTCTTGCCCCAACCAGCATCCAGATTATGGTCGACGGAAACGCGGTCATCAAAGACGAAGCACTCGCCCTTCCAGAGACTTTCCTTTTCCGACACCTTCTCAAGATAGTTCAAGATACCACCCTCAAGGTGGTAGACCTCATCATAGCCCTGCTCCAGCATCAAACCCGTTGCTCGTTCACAACGAATGCCACCCGTACAGAACATCGCAACCTTTTTCTTGGCGCGCAGAGAATTGTCGTTCCGTTTCACCCAGTCAGGAAACTCATTGAAGGTTTCCGTATCTGGGTCAAGCGCACCTTCAAATGTGCCCAATGCAAACTCGTAGTCATTTCGGGTATCGATGACCACAGTGTCCGGATCAGCGATGAGTGCATTCCAGTCCTCTGGCTTCACATAGGTGCCAACAAGATCATTGGGGTCGATCTCGTTCATACCCATGTTCACAATCGCGCTCTTCAAACGAACTTTCATGCGTTTGAACGGAACTTGTTTCGCCCAGCTTTCCTTGACTGTGATGTCACTGAAACGAGGGTCATTGCGCAGGTAAGCGATCACTTCCCGCATCTGTTGTTCTTCACCAGAGATTGTTCCGTTGATGCCCTCACGAGCGATCAGCAGACTACCGCGTATGCCTCGCTCCTTGCAAAACGCAAGCAGGGGTTCACGCATATCTTCGTAGTCCGCAAACTCTACAAACTTATAGAGTGCGCAGACCAAAATGGGGGTTAGCGTAGATGTCATTCTCAGCCTTTTGGCATTATTAGCAGATACACCTATACTCATTTAAGCGCAGTCTGTCAGCAAAAGAGACATGTACATCGAAACAAAACCTCCCCCACAAGGGCGGGGAAGGTTCTTAGGCAAACACTCCGAATACGAATTAAACTCAAGACGTCTGGCAGGAATACAACTACCGCGGACGGAACGCCTCCAGGATCGCAAGTAAGGATTGCATCTGATCTGGCGTACCGCTTTGAGCAACTTTTTCGGTAGCACCAGCAGCGGCCATTGTATCCATGGAGTAAATCTGCATGACCCCCTGATTGGTCGCAGCCTGCGCCAGCGTATTCTGCTGCTGAGCCGCAGACACGTTATTCTCAAAGAGAATTCCGGTCGAATGTGCCATAGTTTGGAAAAGCGACCCCATAGCGATGGCGGGCGCTTCAGCAACCACCTTCACATTAGTTTGGGTCACCGCATCGGTGATCATTGGACTAACCGTATCTGGCATAGTCATCATCCTTCAAAATAAAAGAGAGAACTCGTGTCCGGTGGCTTCACAGAAAACCGCGTGAGCGCCCAACTGCAAACCAACCGGACACCATTTTGATATAACCCTTGAAGACGCCGCCCAGCAGCGACGTCAGAACGTGTTAGGTTGGGTTAAAGACACGCAGAATAGTAAGCAGCGTATTCAGCTGATCTGGCGTCCCGCTCTGAGCAACTTTTTCGGTAGCACCAGCACCAGCCATCGTATCCATGGAGTAAATCTGCATAACTCCCTGGTTAGCTGCAGCTTGAGAAAGAATGTTCTGCTGCTGTGCGGCAGAAACATAGTTCTCAAAGAGAATTCCGGTGGAATGAGCCATAGTCTGATAGACACTGCCCATCGCCATAGCAGGAGCTTCTCCAACGACCTTTACGTTGGATTGAGTAACAGCGTCAGTGATCATAGGGCTAACAGTAGTTGGCATTCTAATAATCCTCTTTCATACAGTTCTGGTCAAAAATCCGGTTCTGCTTTTCCTCGAACTGGCTCCAAGGGAGTACGCGCTACTACAAATTAAGGATGCATCAGAACCATTCTCATCGCTTCGGTACATCCACCAGAAAGCGAAGCTCGAAAGTTCCGGTTATTGATTGAGACTACGCAAGGTAGTCAGCAGCGCATTCAGTTGATCAGGTGTTCCGATTCCAGAAATTTTCTGAGTAGCCGATGCCCCGGCCATCGTGTTTGCACTGTAGATTTGTAAGATGCCCTGATTGGTTGTCGCTTGAGAAAGCGCTGTCGATTGAGAGGCCAATGCGACTGAGTTTTGAAAGAGAAGGCCAGTCGAATGTGCAAGAGAGCTATAAATGTGCCCCATTGCCATTGCTGGTGCTTCCCCAATCACCATCACATTGGTTTGCGTTACAGCATCAGTTACCATACCACTCTCTGGAATTTCGGGGCCAATGCCCAAAAGGTCCGCCATATATTCACTCCCACCAATTCAACCGAACTTGAGCGCAATTCGGCAAAACGCAGCCCTGCTTTACCTCTGATCAAACGCAGATAACGCGCTGACCAGAGATAAACTTTCAATTATTTCAAATTCATAGAAGTATTTAAGCAGCTTCAAAAACGTCGTTTAATTCGAAAAGTACCGACGTAGCGATGAGAGTAAACTCTCATTCACCTGCTCGCCGTCCTGTGAATCCATATGCGAGGTGCTATTAGCCGCCGCCATGGACCCGACCGAAAACATATGCAAAATTCCCTGGTTCAACGCAGATTGCGCGATGATATTCTGACGCTGTGCGTTCGCCACAGCATTTTCAAACAAAATTCCAGTCGATTGCGCTGCACTCAAATAGGTAAGCGCCATCGCAAATGCAGGCGCGACACCTAGAACTTCAACAGGGTTCGCATCAAAGGCTTCATCACCAGCGTTGTTTGAAACGCCAGATTGTTTCTCAATAGTCTTTGGCATTTTTTCTCCAATATGCTTGTTATTATTGCCATTTACAGACTATTGACGCTGCCTCTTTCCATTTGTGAACTTTTTCCTAATGCTGTTTACCTCTGGTAAGGATTGGTTCACAACTCCTTTACCTGTCGCGAGATCTCTGTTGCAGATACCCAATCAAAACTTCCGAAAGCTTGTCGTTTAACGGGGCAATCTGCTTGGATATCTCCGAGTTGATTTCCTTTTTCAAATAGTCCCTCAAGGCTTCAGCAACCTGAGCCGCCATCACTTCCTGATTTGCCGGATTTGGGTTAACTGGATGGCCCGCAACAGGCATCGCGCCACCTGCGACCGGTACACCTTGCCCCGGCGCCAGTTGAGGTGGTGGTTGCACCGGAGGAACTTGCGGCGCAGCGACCTCTACAGCTTCCTCCCCGGTACCAATCACGCTCTTGATCGTGTTGATTTCTTCATCAATAGAGTCGCAAAGCTTAGAAGCCGCCTGCTCAACGTCAGACACGATCGTCTGAGCTGACGACGTTGCATCTTCACAAGCCCGATTGATTTGCGCCTGTTGCTGACGTATGTCCGCCACCACCTCGTTGTAATTGGGAATTCCCTGACGCAGCTGCGCAAACTCACTTGCTGCCTGATCCACGTTCTCCTTCACCTTGGTGAGTTGCAACACGGCATCGTCAAGCGCAGAATTGAGCTCTGGACCTGGCGTATTTGTCACTTTCTTCGCGCCAGGTGCATCTGCTGGCCCTTGCTGCCCGTTTGCGGCTGTACTCATCGCCTCGCTCCTCAAATTCAGGGTTACCTGTCATAATCACTATGCCGCTCGCTCTCCTCACCACACTCGTTAAGCTCGATGTCACCAGTTGACGTGAACCGTGCAAGGATCTGCTCCTCCACACCATCTTGTAGGACCCTGTCATCAAGATCGCGATCCATGTGCCGCTCAACATCGTCTTCAAGGCGGGTATCACGAAACCCTAAAATCACATCCGCTTCGCTAAAATCCTGATCACCAACCAACACCCCTTCAGCTTTCACCAGCGCATCCCGCGCCAGACTCAAGTGGCAAAGAAGCCCCGGCAAACCATCCACGCCAGAACTTGAAAGTGTGAGCGGCTCATCCTGCTCGATAACCCCTTCCCAGCGGCGCAACTGATTGAGGATCACCTCCTCCAATTCCTCTCGAATATATGTAACGTCCCGTTCCATGTTTCACCTTTTGAGCTAACAGGGGATCTGCTAACGCGTCAGAGCCCGAAGAAAAGTGGCAAGCAAAATGTAGTCACGCTGTAACAACTTTGAAATCTCTTGAACCAATCCCGGTAGCTGATCATCCTCCTTTAAGTCGCAGTGGTCTGGCTCAGGCTTGCAAGGAGGTTCAGCGCCATACGTGCGTCGTGCAAAACGAGAGCTCATTTTATCGCCTCCCCGTGATCAGCCGCTTACATCCTGAAAGGCAGCAATCGCATTGGTCACCATTTCATTAAGTTCAGTCAGCGCCGGTGTTGCAGCAAGTGCAGGGTCCTGCGCTATCTTTGCAGCAACAATCGCCTGGGCTGCCATAGAGATCTGCATCACACCGTTCATATAGGTCTCTGCGTCTTGCGAGGCATGTCCACTCGACTGCTTGGTCATCACGCTGTCAGGAATGGAAATCATGGTTTCCAGGCCCTGATAGTTCTGGAAATTTGTAAACTGTACCGCTTGAGTGATCTGGTCATTCAAAGCTGGAGTTGCAGGCGCTGCACTTGGCAATGACGGATAGGTCGGACCAGCGGTTTGTTCCTCCGCGCCCGCGCTAGAACCCGCTTGCGAGCGCGTACCGGTCGCCCCAAAGCCCTGAGCGTTCTGATGCCCCGCATCGCCAGCCGATCCCTTTTCACTGTCCTTCACCATGGTTTGCTGCGCTCCGGATTGACTGTTGCTCTCACTTGCTGTGTTGACGGCTGCTGCGTCCGCCTGTGAGGACATTTTGATCGTTGGAGAGGATTGCCGAGCACCCTGTGGTACAGGTGCCTCAGCCCTTGAGTGAGTTGAAGAACGCAAACTACGATCACCCAAAGGTCCATGGAGTAGAGAGATCATGCGCTTACGACGCATAACCGCAGTCTCGTACTCTTGAGAAGTTGAACTCTCACCTCTCTCCTTAGCCATCAAATTCCCTCAAATTAACCACCTGAAGGTTTAGACTCCGCTCCAGAGGTTGGGCCAATTTCCATAATGAGCTGGACACCCTTGGAAACCACTGCGGTCGAAATCTGATTCATGGACTGTTGGGCATGGGTTGCGTTTTGAACTGACAACCCGGTCGCATTGCTAACCACTTGATAGAGATTGGCGATTGCCTGAGACGGCGCCTCCCCCACCACCTTGACATTGGTCTGGGTAACGGCATCCGTCACCTGTGCATTTACAGTATCTTCCGCCATGCTCTTACCCTCACAGTCTAAGTCATTAACTATTCGGAGAGACGCGCCTCACACTCTCCTGTGAACATACAACTTGCTCACGCAAGCCGCCCACGCTTTCTAGAGCGGGCATTTCTTAACTTCTCGCGCAAAAACTGGACCCGTTTGCGCGCCAATGCCTGAGAGATGTTCAGCTCCTCGGAGATCTCGCTATAACTGCGATCCTCTACAAACTTCATGGAAAAAATCTGCTGATAGATAACCGGGAGCTTCTCCAGCGTCTGACCGATCAGCATCAACTCTTCTTTTTGAGCAAGCAAAACTTCTTGGGGTGCGGATTGTACCTCAGCGGGGGCAAGGTGTTCATCATAAACATCTTTCTCACCATCACGAAATCGATACTCATATCTCTTTTTTCGATATTGGCTGATGAACTCGTTTTTAAGCGCATACATAAAGAACGCGATTGGCTCACGCATATTCAAAGGGCGCTGCTCAAAATGTGACGCAACCTTTATGATGGTTGCAGACATTAACTCTTCTGCGGCATCCATATCTCCACTTGTAAGATGAAATGCTCGACCAAATATTTTTCTTCTATTCTCATTCCAATATTTCCAAACAGGCGTCAGATCATGACGCCCATCAAGATGTTCAAACTGAGTATTCTTACAATACATCCGCCACACCTCAATGTATTACGGTAATATTGAATCTCAGATATTTTCATGACCTATCATTTAGACAATCCAACATGGAATGCCATCAATAATAATCTTGCTTTACTGAGAATTATCCCGCTTCAATGAGGATTAAGATACGGATATTCTTTGGGAGCGAAAACCAACGCAATCTTATGGGTTGTAGTAAATAAAAATACAACTAAAAGCAGGCGCGTCAATGTACATAAGAATAAGACATTTAAATTCAACACCTTACAAGTTGCCTATGAATTAATCTGCATATATGCAACACAACCGGAAACAAGAGGAATGCCTGTTAACAACCTATAAGGTGTATTTTACAACCCGATACAACCCGGAAATCCGCTAAGGATATTCTCATGATGCCTCGCAGATCTGCCTTATGTTGACACCCCAGCGCGCCTTTTGTGACACTAAAACGAATCTTCTAGGCTTCGCCTTCATGCCGAGACACATACTCAGCCACAAATTTTACGCGGGCTGCAACATCGCTCTGTGGCACTTCGACAAGCGAATAGCCATAGGCTTTGTAAGCCCAGATGTTTGCCTCATAGTCTTGTTGTGCAAATAGAAAATCGTGCTGGCGCTCATCATCACCTGTGAAAATCTCAGGCCAGGGAGCACACACAAACACATAAGGCGAAAATCGACGCGAGCGCGCCTCTTCTTTCATCCTGTCACAAACCGGAGCACCAATGATACGGCTATACGCTATAGCCTCAATGAAACTACGGTCAAAAAACACCGGCACAGATACATCCGCGTCAACAGCATCAAAAGCTTCAATAGATCGCGCAAATAGCTTATCACGAAAAGCAGTTGGGTCCATGTCAGGGCGCGCAGAACCGCCAGAGTGCAGCTCGTCCTTTATAAGCTGACGACCGATCTCATCCTGGCATCGAAAGCCAAGATTTCCCAAGTGTTTCAATAAGGTAGATTTTCCAGCGCCAGACGCACCAGTAATGACGTAGATCGGCATAACGCCTCTCACAAATACATATCCTAAGCGAGCATAAGGGCTACTCTTAGATATGAACACCAATTTTCAAGGAGAAAATGGTGAGCCCGCACGGGTTCGAACCGTGGACCTACTGATTAAAAGTCAGTTGCTCTACCAGCTGAGCTACGGGCTCACTAAAACGAGACGCTTGGTGGGTGCATAGGGATTCGAACCCTAGACCGGCTGATTAAGAGTCAGCTGCTCTACCAACTGAGCTATACACCCAAACGTATCCCGCCGAAGCGATGGCGGGTGTATATATAGCCTTTTGCAAGAGCGCAAGGCCTGAGCAGTGAGTTTTCAAAAATGTCTTGTGTAAAGTAAACTTATCCCAGACTTACCTCCGAAAATCTACGAAGTTTCCCCTTTCCAGCACAATCAGAGGATGCAATCACCAGTAAGACACAGAAAAGTCGTGCACTGTGCCTCCTATCAATTAGTCCAATGTGCCCTCCTTCGTGAGATATCATATTCCGATACGCTACCCCTATCTCCTTCATGCATCTAGGCGCTTGTCACTTTACGCCCGCCCACAACAGGATAGTTCAAAGCCGCACATTTCTGCGGGTTTTCTGGGAGCTTAAAAGAAGCCTGCCAAAATGCAATACAAACAAGGCGGGTAAGCGCTCACGCAGCGCAACTTTACAAAAGCATTGCGACTGTTGCAGATAACTCAAGAAAACGAGAGGTCATTGCGGCGCAACATTGAGCATAGACACTTGACCTTTCTCTATAACTAAGCCTAATCTCTCCCCCGAAATTCAGAGTTTATCTAAGCCTTCCAATAGGGCGGCATGGTGAACGACCACACGGTTTGAACATCTCAAAGGAGAGCGAAGCCCAGCGGCTTCCAATACCAGTATGTATACTTCTATTCTTCTAATCGTGGTGGGAAGCGCGTCGCCGGAGTGAGTAAGGTCACTCGGAACGGTTAGACGCGCACATGGAGCCAAACGGCTCCTTTTTTTATGGCTAATTCGCAAAGAACTTTAATCAGGCATCTTTGCAAAACAAACAGCAAGATTGATCGCACACCCTTCAATCGAGCGTAACGGGCAGATACAGGCAACAAGGACTTGATGATGCAACGGGAGATGACAGGCGCTGAAATGGTTCTTCAAGCGCTGAGGGACAATGGGGTGGAGCATGTATTCGGATATCCGGGCGGCGCAGTTCTGCCTATATACGATGAACTGATCCAGCAGGATGACATCCAGCATATCCTCGTCCGTCACGAGCAAGGCGCAGGCCATGCTGCAGAAGGCTATGCAAGATCGACAGGCAAAGCCGGTGTCGCTCTTGTGACATCAGGTCCAGGTGCAACCAATATGGTGACCGCACTTACAGATGCGATGCTGGATTCCATTCCGATGGTCTGTATCACGGGTCAGGTTCCAACCAACCTTGTTGGCTCAGATGCATTTCAGGAATGTGATACAGTGGGCATCACCCGCCCCTGCACCAAGCACAACTGGTTGGTAAAGGATGTGAAGGACTTGCCACGCGTCCTGCACGAAGCCTTCTATGTTGCGACCTCTGGCCGTCCAGGCCCTGTTGTTGTGGACATTCCCAAGGATGTTCAGTTCGCAACAGGCACCTATGAAAAGGCACAAACCAACCCAAGCGCCCATAAAAGCTACCGCCCGCAATTGAAGGGCGAAATGACGGCCATCCGCGCTGCTGTAGAGTTGATGTCCAAGGCCAAGCGCCCTGTGTTTTACACCGGCGGTGGAGTTGTAAACTCTGGCCCAGCTGCCAGCCAGCTCCTGCGCGAACTGGTTGACCTGACAGGTTTCCCGCTCACCTCCACCCTCATGGGCTTGGGCGCCTACCCTGCCTCTGGCGAACAGTGGCTGGGAATGCTTGGCATGCATGGAACCTATGAAGCCAACATGGCAATGCACGATTGTGATCTGATGATCTGTATCGGCGCACGCTTTGATGACCGCATCACAGGCCGGCTGGATAAATTCTCGCCGAACTCAACCAAAATCCACGTGGACATCGACCCTTCTTCAATCAACAAGATCGTTCATGTAGACCTGCCTATCGTTGGCGATGTTGCGCATGTACTGGAAGATATGGTCCGCATCTGGCGCGCTTCCAGTTTCCGCTCTCAGCCTGAACTGAAGGGATGGCAAACCCAGATCTCCAAATGGCGTGCTCGTGATTGCCTGTCCTACAGCGAAAATAACGACGTCATCATGCCTCAATATGCGCTGCAGCGTTTGAACGCTGCCATCAAAGGCCGCAAGGATGTTTACATCTCCACCGAGGTTGGGCAGCATCAGATGTGGGCGGCACAGTACCTTGGTTTTGAATCTCCAAACCATTGGCTGACCTCAGGCGGCTTCGGCACCATGGGCTATGGCCTGCCAGCAGCAATTGGCGCTCAGGTCGCTCATCCAGACGCTCTATGCATTAACGTTGCAGGCGATGCGTCTATCTTGATGAACATTCAGGAAATGTCGACCGCAGTGCAGCACGGTCTGGCACCTAAAACGTTCATCTTGAACAATTCCTACATGGGCATGGTGCGCCAGTGGCAGCAGCTACTGCATGGAAACCGCTTGTCTCACTCCTACACTGATAGCCTGCCAGACTTTGTAAAACTGGCAGAGGCGTATGGAGGCAAGGGTATTCGCGTTACAAAACCGGCTGAACTGGATGATGCTATTCAGGAAATGATAGAAGCACCAGGCCCGGTTCTGTTTGACTGTCGCGTTGCTCAGCTGACCAACTGCTTCCCAATGATCCCGTCAGGCAAAGCCCACAACGAAATGTTGTTGCCAGATGAAGCAACTGATGAAGCTGTTGCAAACGCCATCGACACCGCTGGCAAGTCATTGGTATAGGTAGGCTGGGAGATACATTATGAACGCACAGAAAACAGACGCTCTATCGGCTTATTTCCTAGCCGAGACCAGCGATGTCCAAGAAACACATACGCTATCCATCATCGTTGACAACGAACCAGGTGTTCTTGCCCGCGTGATCGGCCTGTTCTCAGGCCGTGGCTACAATATCGACAGCCTCAGCGTATCTGAGACCGAGCATGAAAAGCACGTTTCCCGCATCACCATCGTCACCACGGGCACGCCGCAGGTGATCGAACAGATCCGCCACCAGCTAGACCGCCTTGTCCCAGTGCATATTGTGCGCGACCTCACCGTCGCTGCAAAGCATACAAGCCAGGAAAAGCCACTGGAACGCGAACTTGCGCTGATCAAAGTTCGTGGTGAAGGTGAGAAACGTCTGGAAGCGCTGCGCTTATCAGATGCATTCAAGGCAACTGTCATTGATGCAACCGTTGAACACTTCGTGTTCGAGATCACTGGCCGAACAAACAAGATCGACCAGTTCATCGAAATCCTTTCTCCGCTGGGTCTTGTAGAAGTATCCCGCACAGGAGTTGCAGCGCTGGCACGTGGTGGTCAGGCGCTAAAGGATCTGCACGACGAAATTTAATGGTTGGTGGACAGTTTTGTCCTATTGCTATTCAGCGGCGTCTTTTGCAAGTCTGCAAAGACGCCGTTGTATTTTAAAACCATAACTTCAATACGAGCTGCCCCATGAAGACGCCAAGTCGCCTGTCCGTCAACGTAAACGCTGTCGCCGTGCTGCGTAATCGCCGCGACCTTCCGTGGCCAAGCGTCACGCATTTGTCCGCTTTAGCTCTGAATGCAGGAGCCAAGGGCATCACCATTCATCCGCGCCCGGATGAGCGCCATATTCGCCACTCCGACGTGCTGGACCTTTCCCAAATGCTGAAAACCGAGCAACAGGGCAAAGAACTCTGCCTTGAAGGTTACCCAGACCAGCGCTTCATGGACCTGATTGAAAAGGTGCGCCCAACACAAGTCTTGTTCGTTCCCGATGACCCATCTCAGCAAACCTCCGATCATGGCTGGGATTTCGCAGCTCACATGGACCTCCTTAAAGAGGTAATTGCCAAAGCAAAGTCATGGGACATCCGTACATCTTTGTTTGTTGACCCAGACCCGACCCAGCCAGCACTTGCCGCGGAAGCAGGCGCAGAGCGTATCGAAATCTACACCGGCCCTTATGGGGCGTGCTACTCTGACAAAGAAGCTGAAAAACACGAGCTGGAAAAGGTCGTTGCAACAGCACAAGCTGCAAAGGCTGCTGGCCTTCTGGTCAATGCAGGCCATGATCTTACTGTCGAGAACCTGCCAGCACTGATTGAGCGCGTACCCTACATCTCCGAGGTCTCAATCGGCCACGGCTTTACAGCAGACGCTCTCATCTACGGTTTTGCAGAAAGTGTCCGCCGCTTCCGCAAAGCACTCGCAGAGATCTGATACACTCACCTTTCTGGTAGATGATGCAAAAATCAAACCTGCTGCAAGCATAAACACCTCTTGCAGCAGGTATTTTGTATCACCCGATCACACAAAAACTTGCACCAAAACGCAAAGAAACGATCCGCTTTCATGTGGTTACTGCCAGCCTAGCCAATGATTTCGTTCCTTGGCACATCCTTAGTCGTATCCACATACGTATAGTTAGCCTTCGCTCATGGCATACTAGCGATTTCGCCTAACGAGATCGAACTGGAGGCGCGCAAACACAAAAATCAAGCTTTGTATTACACTTGAAATACAAATGCGCATACACTAACTTAAATAACAACTTCTAATTGCGGTTTATTTCTTCAACACCAAGTTGGTTATGCAAAAAAGCGGGAGACTTTGATGGGCAATCGTAGCAGGCCACCTAACATCAATGGCAGAGATAGCTTTGAAAAGACTGCAAAGAGTGAGAACCACGGTGCAACACTTACCCCCAAACGTAAATCTGGCATCTTAACATCAATCAAGTGGCTGATAAGGAATTTCGGCAGGATCATCTCACTTGTTGCTCATACATTTCTCTTCCTTTGTTTTTTGCCTGAGGTAATCATCAGTTATTATGTTGAATTACTCCACCGAAACAGAAAATAAGATTACGCATTTAGCAGCTACAATCCTGAGTTAAATAAAAACGATTTCAATGCCCCCCAAAAGACAATTTGGAACAGAAGGCGCGCCAACTAAAAGCATCAGTCACGCGCCTCTGAGCCGGTTTAAGCGAAGATGAAATCGCTTTCGCTTAAGTTGCGAGTAAACAACCATGCAGTATCCACGTCCAGCACATCATCGCCATAGGAAATGGAAACCCAGCCTCCCAAAATGCTTGCGTCAATTTCCAGCTCTGCAAAGGATGTAACCCCCGCAGCCGAAAGGTCGATAACATCCTCCCCAACGTCAAAATCGTCAATTACGTCGAGTTGACCATCATCTACAAAGCAGAAGGTGTCGGCTCCATCTCCCCCGATGAGAAAGTCAGCTCCTTGCCCATCGTGAAGCACATCGTCACCATCACCTCCCTCTAAAATGTCATCCCCTGCACCGCCCAGCAAACGGTCGTTGCCATCTTCTCCGCGCAAATGGTCATTCCCGGCGAAGCCTTCCAATCCGTCATCACCTGAGTTGCCGCGTAAAAGATCATCCTTCTCCGAACCCAGAATATAAGCGGATTGCCCATAATGTCCTGTTGGATCGAGAAAAATAGGGAGATCTTCAACCCATGTATCATCCCGTTTTTGATCAGACAGACCAGAGATAACCACCAGACTGTCTCTGGTCATTTCGCCATAAAACGAGGACGCGCTGATAACATTAAAAGCAGTGCTGTAATTGAAGGGCAGATGAGCGGACCAGCTCGGCAGGTTCAAAATCCCACCACCATCTTGATACAGGATCGTATCGTACCAATCATTGAAAATGACGATATTGCTGGTGTCATACCCATAATCAGTATCATTGCCTGTCACATCCAAGCCATCAGAAGAAATGACCGAAGGCACTGGGTCGTTCTCCAGATCAAAACTCAACAGCTCGGCCCCGCTATCAAGCACCGACGCACCATCCTCTGGAGTATAGTGGCTCGCAAATGCAAGATAGTTGGCGTCTACAAAAAAGCCATCCAGCCACGCATTGCTGCGCTCTGCCATATTAGCAACAGCACCACCACCCAGTGAGTGACCAGTAACAATAAGGTCATTCCCTTCCAGACCATGAGCAATCATGAAGTCTTTAAGCGCAGATAAGAGCCCGCCAAACGCTTCTTCCACGTAGTGAGGTTCATCCTGAAAGAACTCAAGGTAATCGATCACATCACCGATCGAGTCAGAGATGATGTTATCAAGCGTGCCTGTTGTGCCGCGAAAGGCTAACGCAACCTGCGTGATGTTGCCCTCCTCGTCGTATTTGGCAAGCACATCTGCCTGAGCATCTTTAAATTCAAACGTCTCACCCTGAAACGTGCCGTTGTGATCGACCTGCGCTTCCTCATAGCCAAGATCGTCGGCAGTGAGCACTGTCCAGCCCTTCTCCTCAATCTTGTCACGCGCTGCTTGCTCGCTTTCACCGTTGAGCAAGCCCTCAGCATCCTCTGTTCCCCACATTGCACCAACAAGTGTGGCCAACGAAAACCCGTTCTCTTGATAAGCGCTCCCGAGCGCATCATCCAATCCGTGATAGCTGTAAAGCATCAAATCCAAAGCATCTGAAACAAGTTCAACAGCTTCACTTCCCTTATACTCAAATAAAGACATAGCCCCTCCAAAGTGCAAAGATCTTATTCCTGAAATAAAAATACATCCGCCGCAATAACCAATAACAGTACTATGTTTTTCCTATTTACTTGGCATCATTACTCAGAAACCACCCTAAGAATCAGATAATATATTAATATTTCTAGTCGATTGAATAACAATTCAATCATACTTCTTTCTACCCTTCGCACGCTGAAGAGAGTTTACCGTTTCTTATTCATGCAATGATCGAACGCGACCTGCAGCCGACCTTTGCCTACCGCCACCCCACACCCCAAACTCACTTAGCGGCACGTGTTTTTGTTGCCTCACCTCCTCATTCACGCTCACTTTTCTGTTGCATCCGTTCTGATTCTGAGGCATAACCGAACCGTACCGTACGGTACGCAAAAATTATAAAACAGATCGCAGGAATTCATAGACCGCCATGTTCACTGAGCCAGACCAACAAGACTTTACAGATCGCCAGCGTGCGGTTCTGGATAAGGCCTTGGAGCTGCTCGTGGAAGGCGGCGAAAAAGCGCTGACAACAGCAGCTATCGCCAGGGCGGCGGGATGCTCAAAAGAGAGCCTTTACAAGTGGTTTGGAGATCGGGACGGTCTGCTTGCTGCAATCGTAACCCGTCAGGCCTCAAAGGTTATTCCAGGCGCGGATCAAGCAGCAGACATGAGCGAAGCCGAACTTCGTGCCGCACTAGAAGTATTTGCCAAGAACTTGCTGGAAACGATCTCCGGCGATGTCTCTTTGGCCTTAAACAGACTTGCCATCGGGCAAGCCAGTAAAGCTGAAACAGGTTTAGGCGCCGTCCTTGAAAAAAGTGGCCGCGCCCGCATTGGCCGACAAACCACAGCTCTATTGGAACGAGGTTGTACCCAAGGCTACCTGAACTGCGAAGACCCGCAGGAAGCCTACAGCACACTTTACGGGCTGGTCGTTCGCGATCAGCACATCCGCATGCTTTTGGGCGCAAGCAAAAAAGCATCGGTACAAGACTTGGAGTTGGCGGCAAAGAACGCCGTCAAACAGTTCATACAGCTCTACGGGGCTAATAAGTAGAAACAAACCATATGTGCTCTGGGATGGCACGTTGGGAAATAAGGGAAAGTACCATGCGCGTATATTACGACCGCGATGCAGATTTGAACCTGATCAAAGCTAAAAAAGTTGCGATCATCGGCTACGGTTCACAGGGCCGTGCACACGCAATGAACCTGAAAGACAGCGGCGTAACTGGTATCGTTATCGCTCTGCGTGAAGGTTCAACAACACGTTTGAAAGCAGAAGCTGACGGCTTCACCTGTAAGACTGTTGCTGAAGCAGCCAAAGAAGCTGACCTGATGATGATGGCAACGCCTGATGAGCTGCAGTCAGACATCTGGAAAGACGAAATCGCAGACAACATCCGCGATGGTGCTGCAATTGCATTTGCACACGGCCTCAACGTTCACTTCGGCCTGATTGAGCCTAAGTCCACCATCGACGTTTTGATGGTTGCACCAAAAGGCCCAGGCCACACCGTACGCGGCGAATACCAGAAAGGTGGCGGCGTACCATGCTTGATCGCTGTTCATCAGGACGCAACCGGTAACGCTAAAGACCTTGGTCTGGCTTACGCGTCCGGCGTTGGTGGCGGTCGCTCCGGTATCATCGAAACCACATTCCGCGAAGAGTGTGAAACCGACCTCTTCGGTGAACAGGCTGTTCTGTGTGGCGGTTTGGTTGAACTGATCCGCGCTGGTTTTGAGACCCTGACAGAAGCTGGTTACGCTCCTGAAATGGCGTACTTTGAGTGTCTGCATGAAGTGAAACTGATCGTAGACCTGATCTACGAAGGCGGTATCGCGAACATGAACTACTCCATTTCCAACACTGCAGAGTGGGGTGAGTACCAGACTGGTCCGCGTATCGTGACTTCTGAGACCAAAGCTGAAATGAAGCGCGTTCTTAATGAGATCCAGAACGGCACCTTCACTTCTGAGTGGATGCAAGAATACCGCGCAGGTGGCGCAAAGTTCAAAGCAACACGCCGCCTGAACGATGAGCACCCAATCGAAGAAATCGGCTCAAAGCTGCGTGACATGATGCCATGGATCAAGTCTGGCGCACTTGTCGACAAAACCAAAAACTAACACTGAGAGAACTGCTTGAATTCAGTTCATCAAAGAGCAGATCATTATCGATCAACAGTCTTCAAGAGACTCGAGATCATGGTGACCTAAAGAAAACCCAGCCCTGTGCTGGGTTTTTTTGTGCTTAAAAATGCTCACTTTACACGAGATGAGCATAGGGTAATTTACATATTTATAATGTAAGTAGCCCAGTGGCCTTCATTCCAGATCTGGGCGTGGAGTTTTACTTGACGAGCGTTAGCAGTGAACTACAGAGGCTGGATAAGCACCCGATTTATTTCTTCGCAATCATGTTCTTTGGTGCTTTTTCGATCGCGTTCGTCATCCCTCTTCTCAGTACCTACATCATAGAGGAGATGCAGCAACCTGCCTGGAACCTTGCGCTGGTATTTGGTGGGTTTTCATTAGTCTCACTGTTCACCAACCGCATCTTCGGTGGCTTGATTGATAACGGTAGGCCGGTAAAGTCCTTACTGCTCATCAATATTTGCGCGTTCACAGCCCACGCATTGATCCAGATGGCCGTGCCCTCATTATTCACGCTCATCGTTTTTGGCATCCCACTGCTGGGAATAGGCACCGGCGCACTCTCAACGATGTATTCAACCGGGCGCTTATTTGCAGAGCAAACAGGGCGCAACCCCAGCACATTCAACCTCCACATGCGTTTATGCCTGTCGCTCGGCTGGGTCTTTGGGCCTCCCGCTGCGTTCCTGTTGTACAGTTCATTCAGCTTTTTCGAAATCCACTCTTCAGCTTTTGTCTCTGCCCTTATTTGGCTAACGCTCTGCCTTTTGTTCATTCCCGCAGCACTCAAAACTCACATTAAGAGGCAACTAGCCAAAGCAGGAGAAAGCGACGCAGTCCCAGCGATGCTCCTGATTGCTTGCATTCCAGTTTTTGCGCTTTCAGCCGCCAACTCAATCTTCATGTCCGCTGGTCCTGTCTTCCTGCTCAGCGAGCTGGCATTACCACCTTCCACCCCCGGTTGGGCCTTTGGCGTGAAGTGTCTTTCCGAGGTGCTCATCATCTATTTTGCCGCCAAGCCAACAGCACGGCTTGGTGAGCGAAATATGATGGTTCTGTCCAGCTTGGGCGCACTGCTGTTCTTTGCAACAATCACCAGCGCCACGTCCGTCGGCCAGGTGCTTTTATTATGCATTATCGAAGGCATGTACTACGGAATTTGCGCCAGCATCGGCATTACTTTCATTCAAAACTACGCGCTTCACAAACCTGGCGTCGCCACCTCATACTTCATTAACGCCGTGTTCACTGGCGGACTTGCCGGTAACATCCTGACTGGTGTCATAGCGTCCTACACCAGTTTCCAAAATACGATACTCTCAAGTCTCATTCTTGCGCTGCTTGCAACCTCGGTCCTTTTGATCATCAAACCCCCCGCCTCCCAGAAAATGGCAGCAACCTAAGCCGATCTGTGCAGCACGTTTCCCGCACCTTGAATCCACCCGTAAGTACATTTACAAGAAACGCGGCCTCGTTCGCTGGCTCACGCAATAAGCGTGAGTTTTCAATAAAATTGGAATGGAAAAATGTCTACGGCATTAGAAGTACAAATCAGCACCGACACAAGCAAAATGCAATTAGACAAGGTATTTCAATACCTCTCACAAGAGGCATACTGGAGCAAAGGTTTGCCGCGGGAGGTCTTTGATCGCTCGGTTGAAAATTCAATTTGTTTTGGCGCATATCTACCAAATGGCGATCAAGTCGCATTCGCCCGTGTGATCACCGATAAAGCCACTTTTGCGTATCTTGCCGATGTTTTTGTAGCTGAAAGCCAGCGCGGCCAAGGCCTCTCAAAGCATCTCATCCAAGAAATTCTAAGCCATTCAGACCTGCAAGGCCTAAGACGATTTTCGCTTGCGACCGCAGACGCACACGAGCTTTACAAAAAATTCGGTTTCACGCCACTTTCAGTACCCGAAATCATGATGGAACGACTAAACCGATCCATCTACGAAACTGCTCTTTGATAAGGCATCGCAGCCTATTTTAAGAAACCTTTCTGACTAGAGAAACAAAAAAGAACGAACGCTTGAAGCAGTTTACCCAACACAGACCACGCGTAAACAGAGGTGGTCCCGTTTGTTTGGACAGGTGAGCACGTTTTATAAGTGGTTTCGCTCCGATTACGCAGCAGCTTGATTTATGTGCTGCGGGTGGTTGCAGTAAGCCTGATCCTGGGTATTCCAGTCAAGTGATGAATGTGGGCGCTTCAGGTTATAAAAGGTGATGTATTGCCCAATGGATTGTCGCGCCTCTGGCACATTGGCATAG
>NZ_FOFM01000025.1 GCF_900110875.1 Pseudovibrio axinellae
ACAAAACCTTAAAAAGCCCCGTAATTCCTTCTGTTTTTTAACCGCTTGAGCCGCCCTGTGTGCGCCGCCCCGTTGGTGTGGAGCGGGTTATAGGCGGCACATCGCTAACCGTCAACACGCAATCTCCAAAAAAACAAAACTATCTGCAAAAAACTCAACTCAAACCCAAAATCCAGATTCATATATCAACAAACACACCCAAACCTGACCAAATACATACCCAAAATCCCGCAGAAAACAGCCAATTACACCCTTACACACACCCCAATCCCTAACAAATCATCAATTTACACAGACACTGGGAAAACATTGACCCCACCGAAGAACACAAGAACAGAGCGTGTGGGCGAGCACAGAAGGACGTATGAGGACAAGAGAGGCCGCGCCTATATAGGAGAGATCGCGATAGGGTGACGCAAACACCGCAAACCAACGTTGAGCGCTTTTGCGTGGGTTTGTGAAACTTTGCGCGGAACGCGCGTATTCCAACGTGGCTATGTAACCAATCAGCCAAAACCAGCAGCACAAGCCGAAACCAACACGCTCCATGCCCTACACATAAGAAACCACCGCTCAACCGAACTTATGCCCCACCAACCAAAATCTATCCCCACATGCCCAAGACATATCCCCGCCTCACAGCATGCAGTACCAGCCCCAGCCACTGTTCACCGAACCGAGCCAACATCAAGCACCAAAAACAAATCCCCTCCACGCTTTGATAGGCCTATGAGGGGAAACTGTTTCAGACCAAGTCGCGATAAGACGCTTTATCGGGGAAGTGCACGACACCGTCTGCTGTCAGCTGGAAGCCAGTCATATATGGGTCACGGTCATCTAGCAAAAGAGTATTATCGCCAGTCTTGCGTGCCCAGCCTTCGATGGTTGGAATGATCCCGTCATGATCACCAAGCTTTGCAGCTTCCTTTATCCCACCAACAAAGACAGAGCCGATAAGAGATTCGTGGCGCATCGTGTCGCCAACCTTTAGCGCTCCCCTGGCATAAAGCTGAGCAAGACGGGCGGAGGTACCAGTACCACACGGACTTCGGTCCAACGCCTTTTCACCATAAAACACTGCATTTCGCCAATCAGCTGTGTCTGAGCCGGGCTTACCGGTCCATTGGATATGGCTGACCCCATGAATACGTGCATCTGTTGCATGAGCGATCTTGTATTTGTCATTGAGAGCTTGCCGCAAACGCGGGCTCCACTCTAACAACTGCGCAACACCTACGTTCTCCAAACCGGGAAAGTTCTCTTGCGCCTCAACAATGGCATAGAAATTTCCGCCATAAGCAACATCAACCCGAATTTTGCCCAGGCCCGGCAGGTCAACGCTTAATCCACTTTCTGCCAGATAGCTTGGCACATTGGTCAGGCGCACGCTCTCAATGTACCCCTCTTTTTCAAAATACTCTGCAACCACCAGGCCCGCTGGTGTGTCGAGATAGACTTTGCCCGGCTCACGGGGGGTAATAAGCCCCTCTTCTAAAGCCAGCGTGATGACACCGATAGTCCCATGACCGCACATGGGTAAGCAGCCCGACGTTTCGATAAACAGCACTGCAACATCACAATCTGGTCGGGTGGGCGGAAGAAGCATAGCCCCGGACATCATATCGTGGCCACGCGGCTCAAACATCAACCCGGTTCGAATCCAGTCATAACGCTTTAGAAAATCGGCTCGCTGCTCAAGCATGTCGCTGCCGTGTAGCGTCGGGGCACCACCAACAATCAGGCGAACCGGATTGCCACAGGTATGACCATCAACACAGAAAAACTTACTGGAGACCAAACTTCCCTCCCCCAACTGCGTGGTATCAACTCAAGCTGCTGACATCCTCCTGAAGAAGCCTCTTTCTCCCTCAGTAGAACTCTCCCTAAAATCGTTGAGCGCTATACAATGTGCAATCAATTTCTGGTCTTTTATCATGAATCAGATCGCGAACCAGCTCCGCAGTGATTGCAGCCTGCGTTAAGCCATGATGACCATGACCAAAGGCGTAGGTCACCCGATCGCTGTGACGAGAGTGCCCGATGACGGGCAACGTATCTGGCATAGACGGGCGATGTCCCATCCAGCGAATACCGTTCTCCTGATTAAGTTTGGGCAGTAGCCGAGCGGCCTGACTTGCCATTGCATCAGCGCGCTTCCAGTTGGCACCCAGCATGAGACCACCAAACTCCACGGCGCCGCCAATACGCAGTCCGGTTGACAGCTGCGATACAGCAAACCCTAAACCCGGCAACATAACAGCATGTTCTAGGGAAACATTCGGGTCACTAAATGTAGTGTTGTAACCGCGCTCAGATTCCAGCGGCACATGGTCCCCCATCTGGGCAGCAAGCGTTTTAGACCAGGCACCACATGCAACAATCGCATGATCACTCAGGATCTGCTCGCCATTTTCCAGGTGTAAGACAACGCGTTCACCCTCACTGCGTAAACGCGAAACCGATGCCTTAAGGATTTTACCGCCGTCTTGCTCAAATGCCGTGGCAAGGCTCACGCACAATGCATGCGGTTCATCAACTGTTACCCACCCGGGCACCAGCGCCCCACCAACAACGCTTGCTGATAAATCTGGTTCCAACTCGCGGATCTGATCACCGTTCGACTCCTCCACCTCAATGCCGTGGTGGCGTTGCTCTTTCCAGCCTTTGCGTGCATGCGTCACGTGATTATGGGAATCATAGACCTCAAGGCAGCCTTTCAAAAACACATGGTGCCCGGTCCCGGAGGCCTGCCAAAGTCTCTCCCAAGCTGGCAGAGCCCTCTTGTTTATGGCAGCCTTTCCCATAACACTTCTCTTAAGCCTGTCAGGGAGAGAGGCGCGTGAAAATCGTAGCATCCATGGCAAGAGCTTAAGGGCATAGGATGGGCGCACAGCAAGTGGGCCTAACGGATCCAGCAACCAGCCCGGGACTTTACGCCAGATACCCCTGGAAGCCATCGGCGCAACATCTGTCCAAGCGATACTAGCCGCGTTACCACGGCTGGTCATCTCGCCCGGTCCATGACGATCGATCAGAACAACATGATGTCCTTCTTGTTGAAGGCGAAGTGCACACGCTAAACCGATAACTCCGGCGCCAACTACATGGATACGTCGCATAAATCTGTAAGCTCCGGCAGGTCCGGACGACATGCGATTGCATGCTCCACCACATTGAGAACGCGGTCACGTTCAGCTCCAGACAAAGGCAGCCGCGGGGCGCGAACACGGTCATTTGAGCCGATAGCAACCATCTCTGCCAGTTTTATATTTTGGACAAGATTGGTGGACACATCAAGGTCGAGCAACGGACGGAACCAACGATAGATTTCACGAGCCTCTTGATAGCGTCCAGCTTGAACAAGCCTGTAAATCGCGACAGTTTCACGAGGAAATGCAACAACAAGGCCAGCAACCCATCCATCGGCACCCATCATCAGGCTCTCAAGAGCCAGATTATCAACCCCTGTAAGCACCTTGAACCGTCCCGCAAAACGGTTCATCACTTCAGTCGTGCGCCGAATATCGTCGGTGGATTCTTTCATCGCCACAATGAGCGGCTCTTCTGCCAGCTCAGCAAACATGTCCAAGGTCACATCAACACCGTAAGCAACCGGGTTGTTATAGACCATAACCGGCACGCCGCCCGCTTTGGCAACGGCTTTGATATGGGCCACACTCTCATGTGGAGCGGAGCGGTAAGGAACGCCCGGCAGAACCATCAATCCGCGCGCACCTGCTGCTGCGGCATCGGCGGCCGCTTTTTCAGCACGGCGCGTAGAGCTTTCGCATACAGTCATAATAACGTGTTTTGGGCCGCATACATGCCTTGCTAGCTTGAGAATTTCTATCTTCTCGTCAGGCTCAAGCGTCATCGCCTCACCAAGAGAGCCACAAACGATCAGACCATCGCAGCCTGCATCCATCAGCAGTTGAAAGCACCGCTCCATCTCGGGCAGATCAAGCTCATCATTCTTTGTAAATTTTGTTGTGACCGCAGGGTAAACACCAGTCCACATTCGCTCATCCTCACCTGTGATATATTACAGGCAATATGAACTTCAAATACCTGCCGGTCAATACCGTGATATATCTGAAAGATAATAAATTCATAAATTGAGTAATAGCTGATTAATTTCAGCAGGATAATAGGGCTATGGAAAGTATGTAACTGGCATTTCAGTCCATCCCACAGCCCTAATCCGTTGTCTTTAAGAGACTTGTGATCGGGTTCTGGAAACAGCGTCGTGCCAACCATTCAGTCGCCGTGCACGCTCATGCGCTTCCATTTGAGGCTCAAAGCGCCTGTCCAGATTCCAGCGCTCAGAAAAGTCTTCCATGGACGGCCAAACCCCTGCCTTCATGCCAGCAAGCCAGGCAACGCCAAGTGCAGTTGTTTCCTGCACAACGGGGCGGTCAACTGGGCGTCCCAAAATATCTGCCAGAAACTGCATTGTGAAGTCTGAGGCAACCATTCCGCCATCCACGCGCAAAACAGCCTTGCCATTCAATGGCGAGCCCATATCAGCTGACTTTGAGTTGATGAGATCAACCGTCTGATAGCCAACACTTTCCAAGGCAGCACGTGCGATCTCTTCCTGCCCCGTGGACCGGGTCATGCCAAAAATAGCAGCGCGGGCTTCAGGGTCCCAGTAAGGTGCACCCAGACCAACAAACGCAGGAACCATATAAACTTGGCTCTCCGGGTCTGCATTTTCAGCCAAGGCTTGGGTTTCGCCTGCACTCTCGATGATCTTCAGGCCATCGCGAAGCCATTGCACAGCAGCGCCTGCAACAAAGATAGAACCTTCCAAAGCATAGGTTGTTTTGCCGTTAAGACGGTAGGCGATGGTCGAAAGCAGGCGGTTTTTAGAATAAACCAGCTCCTCACCTGTATTGACCAGCGCAAAACACCCTGTGCCGTAAGTGGATTTCACCATGCCTTGCTTAAAGCAGGCCTGACCAATTGTTGCAGCTTGCTGATCCCCTGCAACACCATAGATCGGCAACTCTGCACCCAATAGGTCGGCAGTAACCGTCCCGAATTCAGCGGCACAATCCTTAACCTCAGGCAACAAAGACCTAGGAATGTTGAGTAAGCGCAGCAGCTCTTCATCCCAGCAGTTTTCGCCAATGTTATAAAGCAGGGTACGAGACGCGTTGGTCGCATCAGTCACATGAGATTGACCACCAGTCAAACGCCAGATCAGCCAGGTATCTACGGTACCAAATGCCAGCTCGCCCGCTTCGGCTCTGGCGCGAACACCTTCCACATTTTCCAAAATCCAGGCAACTTTGGTTCCAGAAAAATAAGGGTCCAGCAACAGTCCGGTTTTGCGAGTAAACATCTCCTCGTGACCGGCTGCCTTCATCGTACTACATAAAGCAGAAGTGCGGCGGTCCTGCCAAACAATCGCGTTGTAAACAGGCTCTCCGGTCTTACGGTCCCAAATCAGCGCAGTCTCACGCTGGTTGGTAATACCCACGCCGATGATTTGCTCTGCACAAAGGTCTGCTTTTGAAAGCGCTTCCCGGCACGTCTCCAGGGTCGTTGCCCAAAGGTCCTCAGGATCGTGCTCTACCCAGCCCTCATGCGGAAAATGCTGCGTGAATTCTCGCTGTCCGACACCAACGCTTTCAAAGCTGTCATTAAAAACAATCGCGCGTGTTGACGTCGTCCCCTGATCAATGGAGAGCACCCACCCTGTCATATTTCCTCCCGGAAGAGATCCTGCCTCTTCAAAACTAGATTCAGCACCTTTGTTTTCAAGGCACCCAAAACACTGCAATAAGTGAACCAACAATGTCACTTAGCAACTTTAAAAGATATACGCCAACTGTCGTGAACACTGTCCCAAAGTAAACCCGACATACAAAAACGCCCTCCCCTAAATGAATTAGGACAGGGCGTAAAAAACTTAGCCAGCCATGCGGTTGGCTTCAAAGTAACTTGCAAGGTAGCGCTCCAGCACACCCACAGCCCCTTCAGGCAGGTGCAGGCCCAACTTGGAACGCCGCCACAGGATATCTTCAGCAGAAACGGCCCACTCATGCTCAATCAGCCAGTTAACTTCGCAAAGGTACAAGTCGCCACCAATATGCGCGCCAAGTTCAGCTGTGGTTTTGGCATATCCCAAGATCGTCATTGCGTCAGACCCGTAAGAGCGCAACAGGCGATGAGCATGGTCGTGCTCAAGGAACGGATAGCGCGACTTCAATGACGCCACTTTATGATCGAAATCACCTGGCTCGAAGTCACCACCCGGTAGGGTGCTGTCCTTTGTCCAGGTGTTCTTCTTGGCCGCAGCAGGCAGATAGTCGGAGAGCTTTTCCAAAGCGTGCTCAGCCAGACGGCGATAAGTGGTGATTTTGCCACCAAATACGCTCAGCAGCGGAGGCTGGCCTTCGCCTTCATCCATTTCAAGAACATAGTCGCGCGTAGCAGCGCGCGCTTCACTCGCTCCATCATCATAAAGAGGGCGCACACCAGAGTAGGTGCGCACAACCATGTCAACGCTGACTTCTTTCGAGAAATACTCACTCACGGCTTTACACAGATACGCCACTTCATCATCAGAACACGCCACCTTGGCAGGGTCGTCCTGATAATCGACGTCCGTCGTACCGATCAAAGTAAAGTCATTCTCATAAGGGATAGCGAAAACAATACGGCCATCTGCATTCTGGAAAATGAAGCTGCGGTCGTGCTCAAACATCTTAGGCACGATAATGTGGCTGCCTTTAACAAGCCGCACATTCGCCTGGCTGTTCATACCAATCGCGCCCTTAAGAACGGAAGAGACCCATGGACCAGCCGCATTCACCAAGGCTTTCGCACGCACGGTCTCTACGCTTCCGCTCAGCGTGTCGCGAATTTCAACGTCCCAGCCGTTGTCGCGTCTGGACGCACGCACAACTTCAGTATTGCGTCGCACCTCAGCTCCGCGAGCCGCTGCATCACGGGCATTCAAAACCACCAAGCGTGCATCATTCACCCAGCAATCAGAATATTCAAAGCCACGTGTGAACAGTGATTTCAAACCATCATTGAAGGGAGCGCGATCCAGCAGAACGGTCTTCGTGCTCGGCAAAAGTTTACGTCCGCCCAGATGGTCGTACATAAACAGGCCAAGGCGAAGGAACCAGGCTGGGCGCAGCCCTTTGTGATGTGGGAGGATAAAACGCAGCGGCCAAATGATATGCGGTGCCATATTCAACAGGACTTCGCGTTCTTTCAAAGCTTCTCGCACAAGGCGGAACTCATAGTATTCCAGATACCGCAATCCACCATGAATCAATTTTGTCGAGGCCGAGGAGGTCGCGCTTGCAAAATCAGTCTTCTCCGCCAAGAAAACTGAAAGTCCGCGTCCAGCTGCGTCACGTGCAATACCGCAACCGTTGATACCGCCCCCTATGACAAATAGATCATAGCTCTTACTCATGGCTTCGCCCCTCAATTCCACGGTCTTCGTCCAAAATCCGTGTTAGCACGCATATTCATTACGCCGAACCTATTCGAATATTTCCGAAAGTCAACGAAACCCATTGCCATATATATGTATTAAAACGAAACTTCCCCTAGCAAGGCCAAAAAACGATAATTTGCCCCATTTCCCTGCGCAATATGTCTAATATCGCACAATCATTCACAGGCCCGCGATGCAAAGTGAAGGTCTGGCTCAGGTAACAAAAAGCGCGCTCGTTTCGAATACGAGCGCGCTTTATTTGCGATAGAACTCATTCAGATGGATCAGGTGGGCTCTTTCAGCTTCACCACAAGGCCAACTCTAAACCCCTTCTTCACCCGGGCTACTTGCATCAGGTTCGCCAGCTCCTCTCACCTGCGGTCCAGAAGGTTTGGGGGCACCTCCTTTAAGGCGCGGCGGTTCCTCAACCTTTGCATCCACCTTATTCTCCTCACCCTTGCTTTCTTCAGCAACATGATAAGTCACTTGCGGGAATGGGATCTCAATACCGCGTTCGTCAAAGACAATCTTCAAGAACTCATTATAAGCACGACCGATTGACCACTGACTGCCAGGCAGTGTTTTAATGCGGGCGCGGATATTGATGGCGGAGTCACCAAATGCCGTAACGCCATGCATTTCCAACCCACCAAGAATTACCAGGTTATTAGGCGTTTCCTCCAGACGTCGGAATGCCTCCTGCATAGCCTCTTTGGCCACTTCAATATCGGTGTCATAAGCAACCCCCATTACACAAACGGCGTACGCAAAGTCTCGCGTAGAGTTGGAAACACTTGAGACCGACGAAAACGGAATAATGTGGGACGTCCCGTTAAGATCACGCAGGCTCACACTGCGAATGCTCAAATGCTCAACAGTACCGCTGATACCGCCGACCTCAACAAAGTCCCCTTCATTCATGGCATTTTCAAGCTGAATAAAGGCTCCTGTGATCACATCCTGCACCAGTTTTTGTGAGCCAAATGAAACAGCCAGACCAACAACACCCGCACCTGCTATCAAGGGAGCAATTTGAACGCCAAGCTCTGAGAGGGCCAGAAGTGAGAACATCACGATAAGCAAAATTGAAATGGCGTTACTGAACAGCTTGAAAAGTGTCTTGGTACGGCTGGAGACGACCTTACCTTCTCGCTCAAGAAGGCGCAGATCGATCCAGGACATAAGAGCCAGCCAGATGCCAAAGCCTACAAGCAAGACAATCACGGCAGACGCAATGGAATTTGCGAAATCGATCCCACCACCAGACCACATCCATTGCCACATACTGCCAACGCCCCAAACCTCAAGAACGCCAAACACAACACCAATACCGACAATCACGCGCGCGACTGCACATAAGCCCGGTATAAAAGAATTAAGTCTTTTCTCAAATGTCGGAAGCGTCTGATCGAGCGAATGGTGAAGGTTAATCCCATTGCGTATGACATGCGTGAGGGCCATCATTAAGCCCAGCCCAATAAAGATAATGATCAAAGAGAAGCCACTGGCCCGTGCAAGGTACCCCACAGCGTCAAATGGCATCTGAATCCATGCAACCATAACAGCAAAAACATAAGCTAATGCAAGCACATGCCAAATATACCCCAGCGCCCTGAACAGCTGAATAGTAAAGTTAGAGCCCTCAAAGGTGTCGGCGTATTTGCGAATTTCGCCACGCACCCGCACCCGTGACCTGAGTATAGCGGTTATCAAATAGACAATTGACACCAGTACTACAGTCACACGGACACTACCCGCCAACTGGGTCGAGAAATTCACTTCCACTAAAGGAACCGCAAGACGCACCCCAAACCCAAGAATCCCAATTATTATAATAAGGTGCCGTGACCAATAAACGGCTTCACTCTCAGAAAATGGCAGAAGCCGGAATGATGAGCGATGCGGTGCAAATACAAACCGGATAACCACTCGGGTCATCTCGATCAGGAAAAACGCATTAAGTGCAAAAATCTCTGGGTTATTGACTGACTTGACGATGGGGTCTGTCGCAAAAAGGTAGGCCGAAAAATACCCTGCACCTGCGCCAACAACAACAAAAGCAGCATCGAATGCAGACGTAAGACCAAGCAATCCAACCCTGTAAAACAGAGAGCGGGGCGCGTGATCTTTGAAAGCCCGTTTGATGTAACCCGTTGAAATTCTATGTAGTACAAACAGTACGATATAAGCCGGCACCAAAACACGCAGGACGCTGAAAAGCTCGTCTAACAAACGCACTTCATCAACGGTCGCATCCCCACTCACCAGGTCTTCGTAGCCAGAAAGCCCTGAGACAATCAGCGCTGAAAACCCATAGAGGCTTCCTACGAAATCTTGGACGTACGACCCAATGTGAGCTGCAATTGTTGCTTTGGCACGAGGTGTCGCAACGCGTTTTTCCTCAAGAGTTTGAGCAGCAGATTCTGCGCCGCTTTGCTCTTCCTTGAGTATTTTTATAAGTGCATCCCGACCTTTAGGGTCTTCGAGCACTTCAATAAGCGCCTGTTTGGCCTGATCGACCTCTGCGCTCACATCAGAAGAGACAATGGATCCCAGAGTCTGAGCCTGCGCAGTACTGGCAACGCTAACAAGCACTGCAAAGACAGCTGCAATAAGAAAACGAAAAAGCATAAGACACCCAAAATGGCAGTGAACAATTTCAAGAGAACATTATCGGGATACACCAAAAACGCGAATAACCGATAAAGAAAAACCAACAAATCCCTCTGCATAGACAGAGATTCGACTGGCCTATACATGCGGCGTTTATCTAGGCCGTCGACCAATGAGAAACGCAGCGATTGCTGTTGAGAGTGTGGCAGCGGCATAAAACCAGAGCCCCGGCAAAACCTGAGCGCTTGCAAGACCTGTCGTTTTAGCTGCGAAGATAACCAGCGCGACAAGCATCACATCCATCATCGACCATTTGCTCAAAGAAGAAAGCACGGTCAACCAACCTTTCGAGCGGCCATTGTAGGCGGCGACACCGGTCGCAAGAATTTTGCCAGCAGGTAAAATCACAGAAAACAGCAGCACAAACCCGGCAATAACTTGCTCCCCTTCTGCATAAAGCCCCCAAATCACTTCCAACAGGCTTGGAGTATCCTGAAACAGATAAAGCCGTTCCATAGAAAGCAGAGGTAACGTCAGACCGAGAGCAAAACAAAATGCTGCGCACGGTATCAAAATACCAAGAAAAACCCACATTCCAACACCCGCTACTTCTTAATAGGGTGCCCATCAACCACCTCAAAATGGGACCCGGCCACTATGATATGGCATATAGACATACAAAGGCACCATCAACCTTACCACTCGCACCTACCTGCGTTGTTGCCCTGCCGTGTGGAGTTGACGTGCTCCAGCCAGCATTCATGCGCTGTGCAAAGATCAAGACCTGCACAGCACCGCCGCACACCGCAAATACAGGCGGCATGCCTCAACCACTCCGATATACCGGTGAATGTGAGCGTTTAACAGCAAAAGCCCGCCAGCAGACCCCAAGAAGGTCCGCTAATGGGCTGGGATTTTACAGGAGATTGCTGAGCGGCGAATCGAAAAGACCGCTCTACCTAGCAAGAGACAGAGAAGTTACCGGCGCACCATTCGCCCGGCAATGTCATCCAATCCATCTTGCTCAATCACATCCATAGCTGCGCGCTGACGTATCTGATCACGCTGATCCATAAGCTCAATCTTTTTCAGCTCTGAAACAGCATCGGTCAGCTCATCCTGCGCTTTAGCAAGCTGGCTTTTTAACTCTTCAGTCGAGTTCTTCAAATTATCCCGGCGCTGTGCCGCTGCACGAGCAAAAGTCGGATAAGCAAAGTGCGTGACATCATCAATACCCACACGCTTTTGCTCTTGTACAATCTGGGTTTCCAGATCCTGAGCCATTCGATCAAAATCACTCAACATCGTCTCGATCTGCGTCACCTGGCGACGCTTTTCATCGACGTTGAACTTCTTCAGCTTCAAAAGGCCTTCACGATTCTTCATACGCAATACTCCCTTTACCGAAAAATGAGCTTACGCCTGAGTCATTTCCAAAAGGTTGGCAAGTTTGGAATATCCCTCTTCTATTGTAGTTTTTTCCCCCTTCATTTGCCCTAAATAACCTTCCAATGCGTTATTTTTGGCAATTGCCTGGTCAACAAGGGGGTCAGCACCATCTTTATAGGCGCCCAGGCGGATCAATTCTTCCATATCTGCATAAGCAGACATTAGCTGTTTAGCACGCTGCAAAACTGGCAAAGCCTCATCTGGCACGCAGCGCGGCATCGTACGCGAGACAGATTTAAGCACATTAATTGCAGGGTAGCGACCACGCTCTGCAATTGCTCGCTCCATAACAATATGCCCATCAAGAATTCCGCGCACTGCATCAGCAACTGGCTCATTATGATTGTCGCCCTCAACCAAGACAGTAAAGAGAGCTGTCACAGAACCCTTACCGACAGCGCCTGGACCAGCCCGTTCCAGCAATTTAGGCAATTCAGTAAAGACAGTGGGGGTGTAACCTTTAGATGTGGGAGGCTCTCCAACAGAAAGGCCGATCTCTCGCTGCGCCATGGCAAAGCGGGTAATGGAGTCCATCATACAAAGAACGTTCTTGCCCTCATCCCGAAAGTACTCAGAAAGAGTAAGCGTAAGATAGGCCGCCTCACGACGCATAAGAACGCTCTCATCTGACGTTGCTACAACAACAACTGAGCGCGTCAAGCCCTCCTCGCCCAAATCGTCTTCAATGAATTCCTGCACCTCGCGCCCGCGCTCACCAATCAAGCCAATAACAGAGACTTCGGTTTCTGCGTTGCGCGCAAGCATCGACATGAGCACAGATTTACCTACACCAGACCCGGCAAAAATACCGAGGCGTTGCCCCTGACAACAAGTTACAAAACTATTAAGAGCCCTCACACCAAGGTCGATCGGAGCTCCGACACGCGCTCTTTCTGCAGCCGGAGGTGGTGAATCACGCATTTTTCGAGGAATTGAACCAAATGGGAGAGGCCCTTTTCCATCGATCGGCTCGCCCAATGCGTTAACAACACGGCCAAGCCAGGCGCTCGATGGATGGACAATACTCTCGCGTGAAATCAGCTTCGCTTTGCTTCCATGACGCACACCTTCGAGCTGCCCAAATGGCATACAAAGCGCTTTTCCATCTCGAAACCCGACCACTTCTGCTTGAATTGACGCTGCGTTCTCCCCTATTTCTATTAGTAGACGTGCACCAACACTCATCGCATAAACTGGCCCTGCGACCTCAATCAAAAGCCCCTTAACTGCTTCTACGCTACCGTAAATTTCGGTTGGCAAGCATGATTCGATTTCTGCAAAAAGCGAGTCCAAGACAGAATCCCTATTAATCATTTTATCCGATGGTAACCGATCGTTTACGCTTCTGCTTAATGTTATTGGGGAGACTTTGAATGGCGTACAGCCCTTTCGAGGAAACGAAGCGTCTAAACATGGCTTTCAGTAGCACTTGATTCGATTGAAAGCCAACCGGTCTCAAAATGTTGAACAGGAAAGGTTATGGCCTGTAATTTAAGGTTGTACCCAGAGAACTGTTCTACGTGAGAGTAAAACGCTTGCGATTGCGATTCGAGTTCTGTTAACCATAAACTCATTCAAATGAGTCGGGTTATAGTATTCCTTCGCAACGGTTAGTGTTTTTGGGCCGGCGCGACTGCCCAGGAAAGGCAACACGAGGGGATTAACATGCGTGTATTGTTGATCGAGGACGATAGTGCTACTGCACAAAGCATTGAACTGATGCTGAAATCCGAGAACTTTAATGTCTATACGACAGATCTCGGCGAAGAAGGCATCGACCTCGGCAAACTGTATGATTACGATATTATCATGCTGGATCTGAACCTTCCGGACATGTCCGGGTATGAGGTACTGCGAACACTTCGCGTATCCAAGGTGAAGACGCCAATTTTAATTCTGTCCGGTCTGGCTGGGATCGAAGACAAGGTACGTGGCCTTGGATTCGGTGCTGACGATTATATGACGAAGCCATTCCACAAGGACGAGCTGATTGCTCGCATCCATGCAATCGTACGTCGTTCAAAAGGTCATGCTCAGTCCGTTATTGTGACCGGTGACCTGACAGTAAACCTCGACACCAAAACGGTCGAAGTTGCAGGTCAACGCGTACATTTGACTGGCAAAGAGTATCAGATGCTCGAGCTACTTTCCCTGCGTAAGGGCACGACCCTCACCAAGGAAATGTTCCTCAACCACCTGTATGGTGGCATGGATGAGCCCGAACTTAAGATCATCGATGTGTTCATCTGTAAGCTGCGTAAGAAGCTCGCTTCCGCCACAGCTGGGAAAAATTACATCGAAACAGTATGGGGCCGCGGATACGTTCTGCGTGAACCAGAAGAAAAAGCAGCTTAAATCAAGCCGTTTTTTCCCATCAGTTTAGTAAAAGCCCCGCCTGACATCTGTCCGGCGGGGCTTTTTTAATATGCAGCAACTCAGTCATCACTGGCACGTCCTTCACGGGCACGCAGCTAAGTCAGGCTTCATCAAACTGCAACTGATAGGTCGCTGGTACATAGCGGAACCCATCACCCTGCTTTTCAACAAAGCCGAGTGCTGGAAACGGCATATGGTACCCGATAAAGGGAATCCGCTCCTCTGCCAGCATCGTAAAGACTCGCCGACGTGTTTTCGCAGCTTCCTTCTTATCCATGTCGAAAATAACCTCCCAGTCAGGGTAGGCCAGTGACCAGACGTAATGATTGGCCGTATCGGCAGCAAGCATCAGTTTCTGACCGTTCGATTCAAGAAGGAAAATCGTGTGTCCGGGAGTATGCCCGTATGCTTCCATCGCAGTAATACCGGGAGCCACCTCACCTCCTGGCTCAATAAATGTGACCTTGTCCTTCAACGGCAAAACCTTTTGCGCAAACGCCTGTGCACCACGCCCGCCATCGGGTCCCAGACCGTCCCAGTGTTCGAACTCAACTGCATTGGTGACATATCGGGCGTTTGAAAACGTCGGCTCGTCATCTCGCATCAGACCACCGATGTGATCACCATGCATATGAGTGAGAACAACAACATCGATATCTTGAGGCTCAACCCCAATCGCTGTCAGTGCTTTAAGAAGATTACCGCTCCCCGGTTGAGCCCCCTCGCCGCGCCCGGTATCAAACAAAACCAGCTGCTCACCAGTGTTCACCAGCGTTGGCGTATAAAACCCACGAAATTTGTCTGCAGGGATAAAATGATCACGACTTGCCTGTTCAAAGTCCTCTGCGCTTTGGTCAACGCCAAAAATCTTTTGAGGGGTCTGAGCGAGAAACCCGCCGTCCAATAATGCATAGACCTTGAACGTACCGACTGTGAATTCAGTTACTGGCGAAAACTCATTTCCGGTCACCACGGGCACCGACGCCTGAGCAGGAGCCGATGTTAAACCGCTCGCTAATAGACCAGCCCCTCCCAATGCCAAAGCAGTTCGTCGGTTCATACTAAACATTTCACGAGATGTCATAGTTCCTCCTCCTCAATGCCGTCAAATACTCTGTGTTTCAGATTGTATTAACGGTCGCTTATCATCTAATATTGACGGCTTTCCTTGAGAATTCAATTGAACTGTGCGTGAAGATCTCTGCATACTCTGTTCTCTCCTATCACAAATGCAAAACCTGAAGTAAGTTTACTAGCGCGTCTCCTATTCGATTAAACGCTTGGAAGTAGAACAATTGACCTGCTCCCCATAACTTCCTCCATTTTGTGATAGGATTCTACCTAACATTGAGGTGGGATATGAAGCGTTCGCGTTTTACGGAAGAGCAGAT
>NZ_FOFM01000066.1 GCF_900110875.1 Pseudovibrio axinellae
TTCGCACTAACTTAGAGCAGCCCCAACCAGAGCGAGACTTCAACTTAAGATCGATCTCACTCACCTTGTCTCTATGGGGCGGGAAGCGGAAGTTTGCCGCAGGTGCGAAGGCCTCGCGGACCGATGGAAGGAGCGGACCTTGAGCGACCATTTTGGCTGAATCTAAGCAGCTCCAGATCGCGCGTCGGAAAATGGATACTCGCCTGCCAAGTCAGTTCCCGTCCCCTGCATCGGGATCGGGCTTCAAGATCGGCCAAGGGCGCCCTGACACAAGATCTGGATGGCGTGGCTCCGATTCTGGAGCACCGTACTCGTCCCGGAGCTTGTCTATGAGGTTGAGACAGCGGGCGGCGGGGTCATTTTTGCCGCCGCTGCCCGTCATCGCCAGCAGCTTCCGGCGCAAATCGACCGCTGGGACGGGCACGACATTGTAAACACCTTCCCAGTTCTCTGCCGGGACGTGCTCCGTAACCGCACTTTGGATCGACTGCCATGTATTGAATGAACGTCCGGTTTTCCTCTCAAAATCTATCAGCATCAATACGCTTTCCGTGTCAGGGTCTTCGGCGACTGCGGCAGCTAGCAAGGCAAGCTGTTTCGTTGTCGGCCCATCCTTCAGGAGATCGCGGACATAGGCGCGGACCTCTGAGAACTCCAAAATCAAGCTACCCAGTTCGCGCTGCCAGACCCACCCATCGTATGCCTTTCCGTCTAGGGCGCCGGTGACGGTCAAGTCAATGAGGCGGCGCGCGGCGGATACGGTGCCGAAGCGCAACGCGGTCGTGCGCCACTGATGGTTCTGGTAAAGATGCGGCTCTTCTTTTGCGAGCGTAAAAGTCACGCCTTCTGCGTCGTCCGAAGACGAACTGCCGAGCCCGCGGACTATCTCCTCGAGCATTCGTGGATCACGTTGCGCGTCCGGCATGCCGCGCACGATTGCAGGCAGATCGGTGACAGGGGTGACAAAAGGCAAAAGGCGCAACCAATCGCGTAGCTGATACGCGTCGCTCTGTGTCAAAATCCAAGTCTCCTTCTTGGCCGCCTCAAAGGTCTCAGCTATGCCCTCGGCCACGAGCTTGATGTCTATGTCCTCGCCAGAGAGGACCAGCGACAATAACAAGGCTGCGCGCTCTTGCCTCGGCGCGAGAGAAATGAGCTTCTGGATCGTCGCGTCACGCTGGCCATGGGGGAGGCGTGCTCCGACAATGCCGAGCGCAACTGCCAACTTGGCATGCGCATCCGACGAACAATCGGCAATCAAGGTCTCGATCGCGCCGAAGATCGCCTCCGCCTCGACCGATGTCGCATTGGGATCGGCGGTGAGGGTCTCCCGGCGCGCTTCCACACGCGAAAAATCTACGCCGACGCGGAACTTTTTGTCGTCCTTGGGTTCGTTCGCCTCAAACCATTGGGCAGCCAGCACACGCGCCGCCAACTCGCCAAAATGCTCATCCGTCAGGTACTCATGCATCAGCACAGCTGTCTCTTGTGCATTGATCGCCAAGAACGCCCGTTGGTATTCGTGCAAGTGTGGATGCTGCGCTTCGTGCACCGCGTCGCGATCCCTCCAGCCGCTCGCGGTAGCTTTTTCGTGGAAAGCTCGAAAGCGACGTAAATTGTCGTCAAGCATTCTCTTCAAGAGCGGAAGATGTTCGACGGACGGCGCGTGACTCATCATCGTTGCAATGGTGGCTATTCGCAAACGCTTCTCATCCCCAGCGGCAAGCATGCGCTCGGCCCATTCGCGCGCCAGCACGCCGATTGCGGCCAACCCTTCCTCATTGAAGGGTCGCGCCCGGTCCTCGTCACCGTAGGTCCCACGGGAAAACAGCTCGGCCAGTTGGACGATTTCCTCATTTTCGGCATTGGCCGCCCGCGCCTGAACGGCGGCCACCAAACTTGCGCCCGGCGTGTGGCCGATACGATCTCGCAGACCGTGATAGCGATCACCCGCAGCCTGATCGTATTTGCCGCTGCCGTCGCGCACGACTTTCCCAGCTGCAAGATACGCGTCGATCAGCCGACCAACAGCCTTTGGTCCCAGCACTGAAGCAGCGGCCTCGGTGCGATCGTTGTGGCGGCTTGTTTCTTCAAGGGCGATCCCGAGCAGTGCGTCGTCCTCAAGGGAAAACCCAGCGCCCGCAAGAACATTGTCGGCACCGTAGAAGAGATCGCGGCCTTCGCGCAAGCGACGCAGCAAACCGTCAGCGAGCGCCTGCGGATAGCGTCTTCGCACTTCATACAGTAGACGTATTTCGCCATCGCGCTTACGGTCGATTTCCATCTTAGCAACGATTCCAGAAACCTCTGTCCCGCAGTCATCTGCGCTTGGCGAGTAAACAAGCGTACGCAGTTGCTCAATGTGCGATATTCCGGCAGCACTGCGCCGTTCGCGCGCTCTCTGGAGTTTCTGCTGGACAGCATCAACTGCAACGTCGCCGTCCTCAACAAAGTGAACGCCCTCGGACATCCCGTCTTCGAGCCTATCAGCGCGACCTGACTTCAACGGGTAAGGGCGTGTTGTAAGCTGAACTTGCTTTGCGCAACACGGCCCCTTCCGATGGGGCCAAGTAACAACCCCGGAGAATTCCCCCGGGGCTTAGTTGATTCAAACAGTCCATCAAATCAGATGAACTGGAAATCATCTGCATGCAGATCTGCTTTTAAGACACTATTCAACGTAATCGAATTCTCGTCACCCAGCTTAATAACAGTGCTATTTTCGTCATCACTTGTGGCCGCAAGAACTGCGTCAAAGTCAACGAAAACATCTTTATCAAAGAAGATGATATCATCAGATCTAGCTCCAGCTTCAAAGTCTGTGATAATGTCAGTTCCTACCTGTGTGCTCGTAAATACAAATGTATCAGATCCTGTACTGCCCGTCAGGGTGCTGCTGGTC
>NZ_FOFM01000013.1 GCF_900110875.1 Pseudovibrio axinellae
GCACTTGGACGCCCGGCGTTCGAGCGCGTACTCGCGACCTGAATTGAACGGGTAAGAGCAACCTGCATTCTGAATTCGATTTCTGCAACAAGGCCCTGGCAAATTACCTTTGTGGTGCAGCAAGGTGAGACAGAGCATACATACCAGTGGGATGTTCAGATCAAATGACAGGACTGTTAAAAGCAATCCTCTCTGCCTTGCTATGCCTGTCGTTCTCAACACTTGGCGTTGCTGAAGTCATCCTAACAGCAGATGAAACTGCACAGGTCCTTTCGCACGGCCCGTGGCCACACCGCGCCCCGCTTGACGTAAGCAACCGGCTTTCTGGCAATGAACTGGCCATCGAGCTGGGTCAAATTCTGTTTTCATCGCAAAAATTATCGAAGAATGGGCAGATGAGCTGCGTTTCCTGCCACGACCCTGCTCTTGGCTTCACGGAAAGGAAACAAAGGTCTGTCGGGCGCGAGCTGTTAAAGCGCAATACGTCGTCTCTTTACAACATCACCTTTCACCATTGGTTTGGCTGGGCCGGGGAAAATGACAGCTTATGGGCGCAATCTCTGCGACCAATACTTAGCACTCAAGAAATGGCGATGAGCCTAGCAGAACTTGCTGACTTGACTGAAGAACCTGAATTTTCAGAGCTGTACCAGGGCCTTTTTCCTGACTTTTATGATCACAGTGAAGAAGACGCCGCCGTCAATCTAGCAAAAGCACTTGCCGCCTATCAAGAAACGCTAGTGACTGGCAGAACATCTTTTGACGCCTTTCGCGATGCATTGGCCAGTGGTGACCTTGCGAAAGCTGGGCAATATCCGCTAGGCGCACAGCGTGGTTTTCAAATATTTGCCGGCAAAGGACGCTGCACCTTTTGTCATGTCGGCCCATTTTTCTCCAATGGAGAGTTTCATGATATCGGCCTGCCGTATTTTCTTGAGGAAGGCGGTGTAGATGGGGGAAGAACACTGGCACTTAAAGAGCTGAAGACCAACCCATACACGCTTGCAAGCACCTTTTCTGATGATCCGCAACACACAGGTGCATGGCGCGTGGACACACTGATCCCACGTCATTCGGACTTCGGGATTTTTCGCGTGCCCAGTCTTCGAAATTTGAACGAGACAGCGCCCTATATGCATGACGGTTCAAAGCAAACCCTAGCAGATGTTGCCCGCCACTATTCGCAGGTCGATATTGAGCGGCTCCATGCAGACGGAGAGGCAATTATTCGCCCATTCGATCTGAGCGAGGACGAACTGTTTGATTTGGTTGCCTTTCTGGAAAGCTTAAGTCTCGTCAATCCATGACCGTCTAGAGTAACCACATCAATAATCAATCAGACAAATCATGTATTTTAAGTACATTTCCTATGTAACTTAATTAAAATACATTTCATATTCTAGCATTAAACTGCGTAAATTAACACGATTAAGTAAACTTATCATTTTTTCTATATCACGCCTTAGTTTTCCTTATTTCATCTGTATAGCTATTTCTGGTTTTGTTATTTTACTTACAGATGACAGGGTAATATCCGCATGTTTTCATTAAAGGGCAAAAAGGCCCTTATCGTTGGAGTGGCAAACAGTCAGTCCATTGCTTGGGGATGCGCGAAAGCCATGAAGGCGCAAGGCGCAGAGTTGGCCCTTACATATCTAAACGACAAAGCGAAAAAGCATGTGGCCCCACTGGCAGAAGAATCCGGCGCCGCAATTTTCGAGCCGTTGGATGTTACCAGCCCACAGCAGATTGACGCACTGTATAGGCAGATAGAGAAGGTGTGGGGTCGGTTAGATATATTGCTCCATTCCATCGCCTTTTGCCCGCAAGCTGATCTTCATGGCCGCGTCGTCGATTGTTCTGCAGAAGGGTTCGGACTTGCTATGGATGTATCCGTGCATTCATTCCTGCGCCTGATCCGTAAGTCAGAGCCGTTGATGCCGCCCGGCTCCAGCATCATGACAGTCACCTTTCATGGATCGGAGAAGGTCATCAGCAACTACAACATCATGGGCCCAGTAAAAGCTGCACTCGAAAGCACAACCCGCTATGTAGCCTCCGAACTGGGGCAAAAGGGCATTTCGGTCAATGCGCTTTCGCCGGGCCCCCTTGCCACACGTGCAGCCAGCGGCATTGCAAGCTTTGACGAGATGCTGGCCGATGCAACCGAACGTTCCCCCACACGAAAACTCGCCACCATAGAAGACATAGGCGCTTATGCAGCCTTTCTGGCCAGCGATGAAGCCATGAATATAACCGGCGTGGTTCACCCCATTGACGGCGGATATCGCATCATCGGATAGGCAGACACCGAGGTAGATTATGCAAGTAGAACTCTTTTCCAAGCGCACTGCCCAGTACTTTGAGGCGCTCGCAGAACAAAACAAGTTTCTGCAGGTCGCCAATTCACGGCGCAACACGCGGTTGATGCAAGACTTCCAGCAAAAACAGACGAAAACCAAGAGTAAAACTCAAGTCCTGGCGGATTCCTGGAAGAACTATGAGACGCCCAAGGATGTCTTTGAGGCTTGGACCCAGTATGTCAAAGATTCTGGCGAGCGCGCGATCCTCACAATGGATGCTCTGCGTGAAAGCAGCGATACCTTTTATGACCATCAGGCCAAAGGCTGCCCGCCCGTTCTCATCTATGACTATGAGGTGATTGTTGAGGGACGCAATCTGCCGCGCCCATGCAACTACATGCTTTTAAAGATTATTCCGCCAGATGGCGTAGAAGTGTTCGACTGGAAGCGCCCGTATGTCATCATCGATCCACGCGCGGGTCACGGGGCAGGGATTGGCGGCTTCAAAGATGATAGTCAGGTGGGTGTCGCCTTGCGTGGCGGGCATCCGGTATATTTTGTTGCCTTCCATCCGATGCCCGAGCCTGAACAGGAACTGGCTCACGTCACCCATGCAGAAGCCACCTTTCTGCGGGAGATAATCTCGCGTCACCCAGAGAGCCCTAAACCGATTGTAATCGGCAACTGTCAAGGCGGATGGGCGGCGGCTATTTTGGCAGCTGTCTACCCAGAACTTGTGGGGCCTATCGTGCTTAATGGGGCGCCTATGTCGTATTGGAGCGGCAAGATGGGGCAGGACCCCATGCGTTATTCGGCAGGTTTGAGCGGAGGGATTGTGCCAGCGCTCCTGTCTGCTGATCTTGGTAACGGTGTTTTTGATGGCGCCAATCTGGTTCAGAATTTTGAAATGCTCAATCCGGGGCGGAATTGGTTCCGAAAATACTACGACCTTTACAGCAATATCGACAGTGCCGAAAAGCGATACCTGGACTTTCAAAAGTGGTGGGGTGGCTATTATTACATGACGGAGGCCGAATTCCGCTGGATTTTGGACAACCTGTTCATCGGCAATAAACTGGCGAAAAACGAAGCCTTTCTGGAACCTGGGCGCCCCATAGACCTGAAAACCATCAAATCACCGATTATCGTCTTTTCCTCCTTTGGCGATAACATTACCCCACCCGATCAGGCGCTGAACTGGATTGCAGATACCTACACAGATGAAGCTGAAATCGAAATCCTCGGCCAGCGCATCTTGTACATGCTCCATGAAGATGTTGGTCATTTGGGAATATTTGTTTCCTCCAGCGTCGCAAGGCGCGAGCACGCGCAAGTTGCCTCAACCCTCAAAACCATCGAGGCTATGCCTCCCGGCCTCTATAAGATGCAAATCGTCAAAAAGAAGGGCAAAGGCAGCGATGCCAAGTTCACGGTGAGCTTTGCCCGTAAGACCATTGATGAAATGCTCAAGGAAACAGATACGCGCACAGATGAAAAAGCATTTGCAGGCGTGGCTCGCTTTTCTGAAAGCATGGAAGACATATATGACAGTACTGTTGGCCCTCTGCTGAAAACTATGACCAGCAAACAAGTTGCCGACAAAACCCGTGGAATGCACCCGATGCGACTCGCAAACGGAGCATTTGCCTCAACCAACCCTTTCATGTTTGCACCATCCATGGCAGCAGCCTCCATCAAGCAAAACCACAAGCCGAACCAGGCTAAAACTCCCTTCCACTACTGGGAGGACATGTTGGCCGACAGCGTGGAATATGGATGGGATGCGTTAAAGGACTGGCGCGAAGCCTTTATCGAAAACAGCTTCCTCACCTTTTGGGCATCACCTGCTGCTGTGGAATATGGCAAGGCATTATCGTTCCGCCGTCCTAAAGTGCCAATGCAAGACCTGCACAGCCTAACCAGCATCCAAAATGCGCTTAAGAAGATCGAAAAAGGCGGTGTAGCAGCTGCAATTGTGAGGATCGTCTTGATGATTGCAGACACCCGCACCGAAGTGCGCGGAGAAAAGTTGGAGCGCTTCAACGAGGTCTTGACAACGTGGGCACCGTTCAAATCTATGGAGCCAAAAGAGCGCAACTTCCTCATTCACGACCAGACGTTGATCGCCCGCTTTGAGATGGAGGCGGGGTACAACGCCCTTCCTATTTTGCTTAGGAGCGAAAAAGACAAAACCTATGCCTACAAAGCGCTGACCTATATCATAGGCAAAGAAGACGATATGGCGCCAACATCACTGGGGCTATGGGGCTCCTTGAAGAGTATGCTCAACTGGAATTAGGAAGTTTGCATGACAACGACCTACCAGAATACACCCTACGACCAGATCAAAGTCGGGATGGAGGCATCTTATGAAAGGGTCTGCTCAGCAGATGACTTTTACGTCTCGGCTTATGCCTCTGGCGACCTGAACCCTCTCCACCTGCCAGAGGAAGACCCGGAGGACGACGGAGTGTCGAAAGGGGTCGCTCCCTCCCTTTGGGTCGCTGGCCTCATCTCGGCAGCTCTGGGCAATTATCTACCTGGACCAGGTACACTTTACAAAAGTCAGAGCCTGCATTTTCGTGGGCGGGCGTTTGAAGGCGACAGGCTAATTGCGCGGGTGCGAGTGACCAAAAAGCTTGCTGAAAATGTGGTCGAACTGCAAACCACTGTTGAGCGTGCCGACGGGAAGCTGATCGTTGAAGGCGAGGCAGAGGTGATTGCGCCGCACACCAGTAAAACCATATCGGCTGGAGAACTGCCTGGCCTGACTGTTCGCAATTACAAACACTTCGAGAGACTTTTGGATCAGGCGCGCCCGCTGGCACCGCTGTTAACCGCTGTTGTGGTTCCTGACGATCATAAGTCTTTGGGAGGCGCACTTCTTGCTGCCGAAAACACGTTGATCACCCCCATCCTGATTGGCCCCAAAGGCAAAATCATGGAGGCGGCCGACCGGCTTGGCAAAAGTCTGTCCGAGTGTAAAATCATCGACGTTGTAAGCGAGCGGCAAGCGGCAGCCAAAGCCGTTGCGATGGTGCATGAGGGCACAGCGCAAGCCATCATGAAAGGGAACCTTCATACGGATGTGTTGCTGGGGCAAATTGTAAAGCACGACAAGGGATTGCGAACTGGCGTGCGCCTGAGCCATGTGTTCGTCATGGATGTGCCCGGGCTGGATAAGCTCTTGTTCATTAGCGACGCGGCGATCAACATTGCACCGGATCTGGAGGTCAAAGTTGATATCGTCCAAAACGCTATCAATCTGGCAAATGCACTTGGGCACCCACAGCCCAGGGTTGGCATTCTGTCTGCGGTGGAAACGGTAAACCCCAAAATCCCGTCAACGTTGGATGCAGCTATCCTTTCCAAGATGGCGGATCGCGGGCAGATCAAAGGTGGTATTGTAGATGGCCCATTGGCCATGGATAATGCTATTGATATTGAAGCAGCAACAACCAAGGGCATCACTTCACTGGTTGCAGGACGGGCAGATGTATTGATTGTCCCTAATCTGGAATCTGGCAATATGCTGGCAAAAGAGCTGGCCTTTGTCGCACACGCCCAAGTGTGTGGTGTGGTTATGGGCGCACAATGCCCGGTGATCCTCACCAGCCGCGCTGATGACGATAAAGCCCGGGTGATGTCCTGTGCTGTTGCGCTCCTTTACGCAGCGAGCAAAACATCATGAGTTTTTATTTTACACTTAATACCGGATCATCGTCAGTTAAATTCTCCCTTTACAAAGCACACGACAAACCAGAGTTTTATATCTCGGGCAGCATCGAGTGTTTAGGCCCGTCTGCCAAGCTGAAGATGCAAACCCCCATTGAGCAGGTGCGCAGAGAGCTTGGCCCCATCGATCATGCCAGTGCAGTTCCCGCCATTTTCTCGGCTCTAGAACCCTTTCTAAAGGGCTCATCTGTTGTTGGTATTGGCCACCGCATTGTACACGGCGGGCGGTCCTTTTTTGAACCAACTGAGCTGACACCAAAGGTGATGGACGAACTGGAGCAGCTCATTCCACTTGCGCCTTTGCACCAACCCTACAGCCTTGCCACTATACAAGCGGCCAAACAGGTGTTTCCCGACGCATTACAGATTGGCTGCTTTGATACTGCCTTCCATGCCGGGCATTCTTTTCCCAACGACGCCTTTGCTATACCCCGTCATTTTTATGAGGAAGGCGTGCGGCGCTACGGCTTTCACGGACTCTCCTTTGACGCCATTTGCAATGAGATGCGTGACCGATATTCACAAGTGGCGAATGAACGACTGGTCATCGCACATTTGGGTAATGGGGCCTCCATGTGTGCAGTCAACAATGGCCACAGCATAAGTGCAAGCACAGGGTTTTCTGCCGTGGATGGCTTACCAATGGGCACTCGCTGCGGACGACTGGACCCAGGCGTCATGCTTTATCTTATGCAGGAAAAGAAACTTTCACCTGAAGAGATCGAGACCATCATCTATCGCAGGAGCGGCCTGTTAGGGCTCTCTGGAATATCCTCCGATATGCGTGACCTTGAAGAATCTAATGATCCGTTCGCTATCGAGGCGATCGACTATTACTGCTATCAGGCGCGCCGCGAAGTCGCGACTATGGCTGCCAGTCTGGAAGGAATTGATGCGTTGATTTTCAGTGCAGGCGTGGGTGAAAACTCAGCGCTTGTGCGTTCCAAAATCTGTCAGCCTCTTGCATTTCTCGGTATCACCATCGACCAAAAAAAGAACACCGTCAATGCGCCGGAAATCGGGACTGGGCCAGTGCGTGTATTCATTGTTGCAACAGATGAGGAACAGGTCATTGTACGGGCAGTGGCACAAGCTCATTCAAAATCTCAAGTAAGCTAGGCTTGATCAATAAAACGGCGGCTTCTAATCTCCCTTCAGTTTCTTGCAGCCTTTGCTTTCAAAGTGAGTTTCATATGTCCGTATTATCCCCGCGTGTTGTTCTTCGGCCTCTCACCAGCGAAGATTATGAGGATGTCGTTACTCTCATGAACGAGCTAACTAAGGGTGAGCCGGTGGTAAACGATGCGGATGGGCTTGCGCATTTTTCCGAACTGCTTGACCACGAGGGCACAACGGTATTTGGCATAGAAGTCTATGACCGCATTGTCTCCTGCGCCACCCTCCATATACTGCCAAATATGACACGCAGCGGGCGCCCCTATTGCCTTGTCGAAAACGTAGTGACCTTGCAAGCTTATCGCGGAAAAGGCTTTGGCAAAATGGTCATGAATGCCCTTCGCGACACAGCATGGCAGGCGAACGCCTACAAGATCATGTTGCTCACCGGACAAGATCGGGGAGCCAAAGGATTTTATGAGGGGCTCGGCTACACGGGAAACCAGAAGCATGGGATGGTTCTTCGTCAGGTCCCTCCTTACAAAGCACCTGAAGAGCGAGAGCAAGCGATACCGAGCCCTCAAGCCGTACTGCTTGATTAGTTGCACAAGAGCTGATCAGCAGCTCCCAATATGCTTGCCAGAGCCGGCGATTTGCAGGGGGGGATCCGCCACTCCCCCCGTTGCACTACACACTCTCAGTGTCAAAAATCAGCGTGCGACCTCAAACAATTATACAGCGCGCGCGCAACAATTTTTGCGCGCAATTGGTTAGTCTATTTTCGCCAAAACAGGCGTTTTTAAGAAAAATCTTGACTTCACCACACCGTTTAAGCAGTCTTGATGTAATCGATTACAAAGCCCAATAAGTATTAGGTAAGCGATTGCACTAAGCTCTTACTCTGGGAGGTGTAGGGGTGACTGGTGGTTTTATCCAACGGGAGGATTTCGGATGAAAGGCCTTAATGCATTACTGGTTACAGCAGCTTTACTTGCATCAACTACATTTACTCAGGCTGCGGATTTAGAGGTAACACATTGGTGGACATCTGGCGGTGAAGCTGCTGCCGTGCGCGTGTTTGCTGATGCCGTGAACAACTCTGGACACACATGGGTCGACAGCGCGATTGCAGGCGGAGACAATGCCCGTCCAGTCATCATCAGTCGTATTTCCGGCGGCGATCCAATGCAGGCAACCCAGCTTAATACCGGTCGTGATGCAGAAGACCTGATCAGAGCAGGGCTCATGACGGACCTTACCGAAGTTGCCGAAAAAGAAGGTTGGGCCGATATCATACGACCAGCCAAACTGTTGGACAGCTGCCGCTATGAGGGCCGAATTTATTGCGTACCAGTCAACATCCATTCATTTCAGTGGATGTGGCTAAACAGGAAAGTCTACGAGCAAAACGGACTCGCGGTACCAACAAACTGGTCAGAGTTTGTGCAGAGCGCACCAACACTACGTGACAAAGGCATTACGCCGCTGGCCGTCGGTGGTGAACCATGGCAGCTCTCCGGAATGTCCGGGGTCTTCCAAGTGGCAGTGGGCGGCGTCGACCTTTACCGTAAAATAAAAGCCCAAAAGAGCGTCGAAGCGGCATCTGGGCCAGAAATGCGGAAGGTCTTTCAAGCATTTGCCGATGCCCGTGACCTTGGAGACAATGGCCATGTTGGCAGGGCATGGAACAATGCAACCTCCATGGTCATCACTGGTAAAGCCGCAGCACAAATCATGGGAGATTGGGCGCAGGGCGAATTCTCAATGGCTGAACAGGTTGCTGGGAAGGACTATGATTGCTTGCCGGGCCTTGGGATGAACCCGGTATTGGATACAGGGGGCGACTCATTCTTCTTCCCTAAACCAGTCGGCGACCAGCCAGATGTTGTAAAGGCTCAGCTTGAAATGGCCAGCCTGTTGGTTTCCAAGGCTGTTCAGGTTGACTTTAACCTCAAAAAAGGCTCACTTCCAGTACGCGGGGACGTGGATTTGAACGCTGCAAACTCCTGTATGAAAAAAGGTATTGCGATTCTGAGCGATCCCGAAAACATCTTGCCGGCCACAGAACAAAGCTTCTCTTCTGATACACAAGGTCAGCTGGAGGATCTTTGGGTTGAGTTCTTCAATGCCCCTGAGATGACCGTTGACGAAGCACAAGCGCGCTACGCGCAGATCATCGAATTTGCTGATTAACGCGCAGCATGCCTGAAACCGGGATGAAACGCAGGTCAGCATCAACTGACCTGCGGCCAGTCTCCTACAGGAGAGGCGATGATGTCGACCTTAAAGCGATCAAATCCCCTTTTTAGAAACCTCAACGCAAAAATTGCCGCCTTACCCATGATCGCCACCACGCTTGTGGTGTTTCTTGGGTGCTCAATCTGGACCGTCGTCTACTCCTTCACAAAGTCCCGCTCACTGCCTCTCAATGACTTTGTTGGGCTAATGCAATACGAGCGTTTGTTTCGTACCTCCAGATGGCTGATCTCACTTGAAAACATCGTCATATATGGTGTGTTTGCATTGGTCTTTTCATTTGTTGTGGGCTTTGTTCTTGCAGCGCTCATAGATCAGAAAATTCGCTTTGAAAGCACCTTCAGAACCATTTTTCTATACCCCTTTGCCTTGTCATTTATCGTCACTGGTGTGGTGTGGCAGTGGATTTTAAACCCCACAATGGGTCTACAAGCGTCCATCCGCTCCATGGGCTGGGAGAGTTTTACATTTGACCTGATTGCAGGTCGTGACACCGTTATATACGCGCTGTTGATTGCAGGCCTTTGGCAAGGGACCGGCTTCGTCATGGTGCTCATGCTTGCTGGTATTCGCAGCACTGACGACGAAATCTGGAAAGCTGCTCGCATCGACGGTATTCCAACCTGGAAGACTTACCTATTCATCGTCATTCCGATGATGCGCGGAGTGATTATGACCACGCTTGTAATCGTCGCTGCAGGCATCGTTAAGCTCTATGATCTGGTCGTGGCTATGACACAGGGCGGGCCGGGGATTTCCTCGGAAGTTCCGGCAAAATATGTTTACGACTTCATGTTTGCCCGAGGCAACTTAGGACAGGGGCTTGCAGCTTCCACAGTCATGCTCACCACTGTGCTCATTATCATTATTCCATGGGCCTACCTGGAATATGGCAGGAAGAAAAAGGGGTAAGTCATGACGAGCGAGCTGTTACACGACCAGCAAAAACCGCGGACCTATAGCTTTGATGCAAGGCCACATGAGCCCGCTGGAGCAAAACCTGCCAAACGCTTAAGCCCTGCGCGCATTATGATTTACAGCCTCTTGTTTGTGGCAACGCTATACTACCTGTTGCCGCTTTACGTGATGGTTATGACCTCGCTGAAAGGGTTACCGGAAATCCGTTTAGGCAACATTTTCTCGCCTCCTATGAAACTCACATTCGCCCCTTGGGTAAAGGCATGGGACGGCGCTTGCACCGGGCTTTATTGCGAAGGCCTGAAAGTGGGGTTTTGGAATTCAATAAAGATCACAGTCCCCAGCACGATTGTCTCCATCGCGGTGGCCTCTGTAAACGGTTATGCACTGACCAACTGGAAGTTCAAAGGTTCGGAAGTCTTTTTTGCCATTCTTATTTTTGGGTCCTTTATCCCTTATCAGGTCATGTTATTTCCGCTCGTTATCATCACCCGCGAACTGGGCATATTTGGTTCTTTGAGCGGCATTGTGTTCATTCACACCATTTTCGGCATGCCAATACTCACCCTCTTATTTCGCAATTATTTCATGTCGTTGCCGCCAGAATTATTTAAGGCAGCACGCGTTGATGGAGCCGGGTTCTGGCGGATCTTCCTTGTGATCCTCGTCCCCATGTCTTTGCCCATTTTTGCTGTTGCCTTAATTTTGCAAGTCACCGGGATCTGGAACGACTTCTTATTCGGACTGGTATTTGCCGGCCTCAAAAACTTCCCCATGACCGTCCAACTCAACAACATCGTCAACGCCACGCAGGGGGTGAAAGAATACAACGTTAATATGGCTGCCGCCTTACTGACAGGGCTTGTGCCGCTTTCGATATATTTCATTTCTGGCAAGTTGTTTGTGCGCGGTATCGCTGCCGGCGCGGTGAAGGGATAAACTCATGAACTCCATCGAAATCAAAGACCTTTCTTTGCGCTTTGGTGAGGTTGAGGTTCTCAAAAACCTGAACCTGAGTATTCATAAGGGTGAGTTTCTAGTGTTGCTCGGCTCTTCTGGCTGCGGCAAGTCCACACTACTAAACTGTGTTGCCGGACTGCTTGACCTTTCACATGGCCAAATTTTCATCGATGAGCGCAACGTCACGTGGGAAGAACCCAAAGACCGTGGCATTGGTATGGTTTTTCAATCGTACGCGCTCTACCCGCAAATGTCGGTACGCGGAAACCTGAGTTTCGGTTTGAAGAATGCGGGCATTCCAAAAGCAGAGATTGCGAAACGCATTCAGCGTGCGGCGGAAATCCTCCAGATCCAAGATCTGCTTCACCGTAAACCCGCTGCACTTTCCGGCGGTCAACGTCAACGTGTCGCGATTGGTCGTGCTCTGGTGCGTGATGTGGACGTATTTTTGTTCGACGAACCACTCTCGAATCTGGATGCAAAACTGCGGGCAGATTTAAGGGTCGAGATCAATCGTCTACATCACCGCCTTAAAAATACGATGATCTACGTCACCCATGATCAAATTGAGGCCATGACACTTGCTGATCGCATTGCAGTGATGCGCGATGGAAACATTCTCCAGTTGGATGTCCCGAGCCAGATATACAATCGCCCAATTAACAAATATATCGCCGGCTTCATTGGCTCGCCCTCCATGAATTTTCTGGAAGGCAAGCTCAGCGCAGGCGATAATCCGAGCTTTATCTTTGGGGACGAAAGGTTTGACATGTCCCGCTACCGTTTTGATGGTGAGGGCCAACAAAACGGCGCAACAACCCTCGGAGTAAGGCCTGAACACATCCGCACAGGCAACGCAGCACAGGAAATGCCGATCTCACGCAACATTGTGGTAGAAGTCGTTGAACCCATGGGCTCCGACACCTTGGTTCGGACCCACCTGGCAGGTCAGGAGTTCCGCCTGCGCATGGACGGGCTGGCAAGCGTCAACAAAGGCGACAACCTCCTAGTCGGCTTCGATCCAGCCCAAGTTTCCCTGTTCGAAACCACCAGCGAGCAACGCCTTTAACATGATCAGATGCTCTTCTTATGTCGCGACATAGATAATACTCAGCCGCGTTTACGGCTTATATGAGCTGTGACGTCTAATATTGCCTGCTCGAAGCCAATGGTAGAACAAAGCGCCAGCGCCACCCGAAACCGTTTGGTCCTTAAAAGTCCCAAACCGATTTCAAAAGGCCTGATCACTTCCTTCTACAAGTTTCATTTTGGGTATGCGCGCGCGGCAATTCCCATAAGCTTGTTCAACTGTCACGCTTATAACAGCCTGGGCATTTGGCCATAATTTCTCATCTTCTTTATTCAGCTTGCGAACTTGCGCTTTGCCGTTCACCCGCACACGGCGTTGCTGTGTGAAGTCGACAAACAACATCCCAATATGAGGGTTCGAGTGCATGTTCCCCAGGGTTTGATAGAGGCCATTCCCGCTAAAGTCAGGAAACACCAAGGTCTTCTCATCAAATACCTTACATGCGAGCAATGGGATACCATTCGGTGAATACTCTCTCCCACGAAAGCTCGCATCGCAATGTCCTTCTGCACTTGACGTTGCGATGAAGAAAAAAGGTTGAGCTTCGATAAAGTGAGCCAGAGGCGGTGAAATGGCCTCCCGAAGCATCTTGGGTAGGCTGAATTCATCCCAGTGGTAGCTGCTAGGATATTTCTCCCTCATATAGAGCTCACCGTCATGTCCCATCAGATTATCAGGACGCAAAGACTGATCATTCATAAATTTTTAAACCTCTTGAAATTGGAATAGTACAGCTTCAACATACCACCGACCGGTCGGTCGTAAAGTCGAAAAATTTAGACGCTCGCTAAATTGAGGGTGCAACAATGGTCCCCTTGACATTGAACAAATACCCACTCAAATTAAACCCGACCAGTCGGTAGGAAAAGCGAAATGAAAGTCAGCTACGAAGATTTATTGGAGAAGGCGAGCGTCATGTTGCGTGACAGGGGCATTCACAACACGTCGATGAGTGACGTCGCCGAGGCAGTGGGCCTTCGCAAAGCATCTTTATACAGTCGCGTAAACAGTAAAGAGGACTTGGTGCGCGAGGCCTTAGCTCACGCTCTCAAAAAACTGCTGGACGGCCTGACTATAACCGGAGACTGGCTTGTCGATTACTGCAACGCAGTAGACTTCGTTGCTAATCACTTGAAGGCAAACAGGCGGTGCATAGGGCTTCATTTACTCTACGGATCGGCAGACACGCCCGGCGCCGTATACACCCAAGCCTTTTTCCCTGGTCTGAAAAGCCGGTTTGAAGAAATTATACTGCAAGGTATGGATAAAGAGGTGGCTGAAGAACTTGCAGAACACACCTTAAGCCTCTTGGAGGGCGCAACACTTTGGCCCATGGTTTACGAAAACACTGAGCCACTAGAGCGAGCGCAGAGGATCCTTACTGCAATCGCACAGGACTTGATCCCCCCAGAAACCGACGAGCGCGTCTTAAACATCCTAGAGAGGTTCCCAGCAGAGGTAGCAGCACGGAGCAAAACAGTTCGCAGCCTCGCAAAAGAACTGGCTGAAACCGAGGCAGAGCTTTTAAGGGTGCGGGCAGCCCTTGCTGGGCAGATCGAAGCCGAGAGTTGTTTTCTCTGAAACTCCGATTGTTTAACTTTCTAAAATCGCTTCCGCATCTATCTTTGATCGGTGGTAGATGGTGCGTCTGGGTATTCGCCCTAACATCCAAGGCCAAAGGAAGGTGATAGGATCATTACCAGTTTGGTTACGGTTTCATGCCGTCTTTGCGAACTGGTAAAGACCAAAGCGAACCAACGAATAGCTCAGGCGAAAACCTCCCAGGGATGATGTCTGAAAACAAGAGCAGGAGTGCCCTCGTCCGGCCTCCTGCTCGTTTTCTTTATAAGTGTTTGAACACTTACAGCTGTGTCAGAACCATATGCGGCTCGCCGTCTGAAGTTCTCTCACTGGTGGTGCCATCTGCATTGATGGTACACGTTACCCGCTGGCGATAAGCCGAGAAGCTGTCAAAGCTCACCACATCCACCGGTTCATCAAAATGCAGCGTCAAACGCACACGACAGGTTGCCGTTGAGCTGTGAACACCAAGAACCTCTGCTGCAAAGCGCTGTCCAAGATACTTACCCGTCACCCTTTGGCCAGGGCGCAGGAACAGTACAGGCGGGCGATTGCCGACAGCTGCATAAAGGGTATTCCAGTCCTTATACCCTTGTTGTTGGGCAATCAGTTCCAGGGTTTGTGAGTGAGAGAGGGGTTCGCCGCGCTTTTCCAACGCAACGCGCAATTGCTTTGCCTGCGTTTTTAATGCGGAAAGGGAAGGAAGAGATCCGTTCATATCATAGCCTCAAACTATGCGGGATGAACTTGATGGGGCTCGCATTGCCATCAACCCGCTTATTTGGGCTGCATGTGCACACTGTCTTCAGGCTTCACCAAGAGCTTAAACTCCGCGAGCGGCAGGGGCCTGAACCCGTGGCACGCAAAATACACAGGAACACAAAGCCTGTCAAACACACACCTTGAGAGCCTAGTAGAACTTGCCCCTTGCAGTTACTGGCCAGAGGGTTTCAACAAATCCGTTGCGCAGGCCCACATACCAATCATGGAGATTGCAGGTGGGGTCACAGTGCCCTGGGATCAGCAAGAGCCTGTCATTCAACTTCAAGGAGTTTGCCCGGTCTTTCAGGACACCATGTTCGTCCGAAAAGACAAGGCTTTGCAGGTCAGGCCGATCCAAGACCGTTGGCAGTCCGGAGTCGATGCTATGAGCTTTCAGGCCAGCATCACAAACGGCCTGACCGTCAATATCAATGGACATGATCGATGTGAGCAGGAAGAGAGCATGCTTGAACGCTGGTAGGTGTGCGCCTTCTTTGGTTTTCACCTTGCGATAGTCCGCATCCATAAAAAGATAGGAGCCGCATTGCAGCTCGTTAAAGACGCCAGAGGCTGCTTCAAACGGGTAGCTGCCCGTTCCCGCGCCGCCGACGATTTCGCAGGTGATGTCATGGCTTGCCAGCAAATCCACCGCGTCCTTGGTGATTGTGATTGCTGTGTCCAGCAGTGCCTTTCTCTGTGCATATTCATAGGCATGTTGCGCTGAGCCCTGATAGGATTGAAGCCCTGCAAACCTAAGATGAGGTGTGGTAAGGATCGCTTGTGCAAGTTCAAGAGCGGCTGCGCTGTCAGTCACACCGCACCGCCCGCCGCCGCAATCCAGCTCCACCAAAACTTCCAGCTCTGTGTTATGTCTTGCAGCCGCTCTGGAAAGCTCGGCGATATTGCTTAGGTCGTCTGTGCAAACCAAGATGCGCGCGCCCAATTTGGGAAGTTGAGCTAAGCGGTCGATCTTGTTTGGGTCGCACACCTCATTAGAGACGAGGATATCGGCAATACCGGCACGTGCGAGCGCTTCGGCTTCGCTTACCTTTTGGCAACAGACCCCGCACGCACCGCCACTGTTGATTTGAAGCTGTGCAATATCGGCTGATTTGTGCATTTTGCAGTGTGCTCTGTGACGCACGCCGTAATGGGTGATCTCATCGCGCATCTTAACAAGGTTATGGTCAAAAGCATCCAGGTCTATGATCAGCGCAGGTGTTTGCACCTCTTCTAGCCTCATGCCGGGCAGGGCCGGGATATCGTAGCCTGGAGCGTACTTAGAAAAATCTTTTGTCACGGCACTATTCCTGAAACTGTAAAATGCAGAGCAACAGTGAACAAGAATGAGCGCCGGAGCAATGGGGTGTCCACTGTTCCGGCAAGGTCTTTTTATATGGCTTTGATATAGCGGATCTTTCCGCCTGAGGATATCGTCTCAGCCGCTTGCATAATTGACTGTGTGTCGATTCCATAGTGCCGGTAAAGATCTGCAATGGTGCCTGTTTGGCCAAAATGCTCCACACCAAGAGTGCGGATTGTGTTGCCCTTGACCGCGCCCAGCCAAGCCAGAGTTGCCGGGTGCCCATCGAGCACGGTGATGAGCGAGCAGTTCTCTGGCACATCATTAAACAGACGTTCAATATGGCTTTGCGCATGGTGCGCCCCACGGTCGCGTGCGCGTTGTGCTGCCGTCCACCCCGCGTTCAGGCGGTCGGCTGATGTAATTGCCAGCAGGCCAATGTCCCGGCGGTCTTCTGCCATCAAGCCAACAGCGTTAATGGCCTCTGGTGCAACAGCCCCTGTGTAGGCAATAACGATTTGAGCATTGGGGCCGGGTTTGCGCAGCCAGTACGCACCATCAACAATGTCCTGCTCCTGCTCAGCTGTGAAGGTGCGCAAAGGTTGCTCAACCGGGCGGGTTGAAAGGCGCAGATATAAGGAACCGCCCGTCTGATCTCGCAGCCATGTACGTTCATCAGGATCGCCCTCACCATCGCGCTGCATGTAATCAAACCCAAAGCGCATGATGATGGCCAACTCATCCACGAAGGCGGGCTCAAAGGCTGCCAGTCCGTCCTGCGCCATGCCCACCAGTGGTGTGCTGATGGATTGGTGCGCGCCTCCTTCCGGCGCGAGCGTAATGCCCGATGGGGTTGCCACCAACATAAAGCGCGCATCCTGATAACAGGCGTAATTAAGCTGATCTGCAGCTCGCAAAATAAAGGGATCATAAACCGTGCCTATGGGCAGCAAGCGCTCTCCGTTGATGGAGTGCGAGAGCCCTAAAGCAGAGAGCATGAGGAAGAGATTGGATTCTGCAATTCCAAGCTCCAGATGCTGTCCACTGGGTGAGAACGACCATTTGTAGGTCGATGGAATGTGCTCTGATTTAAAAGTATCGGCAAGCTCTTCCTTGGCAAACAAACCACGTTGATTGACCCAGCCTCCCAAGTTGGTGGAGACGGTTACATCTGGTGCGGTGGTCACGATTTTTTTGGCCAACTCCCCATCAGCCTTGGAAATCTCGTGAAGGATCTGCCCAAAACCCATCTGTGTGGACAGGGATTTTTCTGCGCTAGCTGGTTGTGGTAAGCGCGCTGGCACTGGCACTGTATCGGCCTCGTACCGCCGTGCACCTTTGGCAAAGAAAGGGGCGGTAGCGACAAGCCGCTGCAAGCTTGCCGCGTCCTGTCCTGCACCCTCCCATTTGTCCCATTCATGGCCTTCCCGAATACCAAGCTCCTGGCGAAGGCCATCCATTTGCTTTGTGGTCATCAAGCCAGCATGGTTGTCTTTGTGGCCAGCCAATGGAAGGCCGAAGCCCTTTACTGTGTAACATAGGAACAAGGTGGGGCGGTCATGCGTTCCTGCCTCATCAAAGGCGTTAATGAGGGAGGGAAGGTCATGCCCACCCAAGTTGCACATGAGTGCGGAAAGCTCATCATCGCTGCGGCGGTTAATCAGCTCACTTACATCACCCTGATCACCCAGCTCATCCAGCAGGCGTTTGCGCCAAGCTGCACCGCCCTGATAGGCCAGTGCGCAATAAAGCTGGTTGGGGCAGCTATCAATCCAACTGCGAAGTTTATCGCCGCCCGTTTCTTTAAAGGCAGCTTCTTGCAGGCTGCCGTATTTAAGGACAACAACATCCCACCCGAAACTGCGGAAAATGCTCTCAAACTTTTCCCAAAGCCCTTCACGGATCACAGCATCCAGTGACTGGCGATTGTAATCCACGATCCACCAGCAATTGCGAAGGCCGTGTTTCCAGCCTTCCAGCAATGCTTCGTAGATATTGCCTTCGTCCATCTCTGCATCACCAATGAGCGAGATCATCCGGCCTTCTGGCGCTTTGTTCAGCCAGCCATGGGCCGACACATAATCCTGCACCAGAGAGGAGAACAGGGTTTGGGCGACCCCGAGGCCGACGGAGCCGGTAGAGAAGTCAACGTCATCAATATCCTTGGTCCGTGACGGATAGGATTGTGCGCCGTGGAACCCGCGAAAATTTTGCAGCTTCTCTAGTGTTTGATTGCCAGCAAGATACTGAATAGCATGGAAGTTTGGCGCAGCATGGGGTTTAACGGCCACCCGGTCCTGAGGCCGCAGGGACTTAAAATAGAGCGCTGTCATTATGCTGCTTATGGAGGCACACGAGGCCTGGTGCCCACCTACCTTCACTTCGCCAGTTTGCGCGCTGCGCAGGTGGTTCGCGTTGTGAATGGTCCACGAAGCAAGCCACCTCACACGGCTTTCCAGTATAGCCAAAGCTTCCAATGAAACTGCGCTCATAAAATTCCCCGTCGATTTCGTTAGTTTTCCTCACTCATTCGAGAAGGCTAACAGGTTATCTCAGGAATTAATGTCCCTAGCATATTGATATATCTGTAGGAATAAGGAGATTTTTTGAGCTTATTTGCGAAATGAAGAAAAATACTTTCTGCTACCCCTTGGGCAACGCAGTTTTTGGCCGATCATAGGGCTTTGACGTTACGCTTCGTCATTTGCATTGCTGGTGGCTTTCGTACCTCGCAACAGCATCGGCACGAGAATAGTCAAGAGCAGCAGACGAAACACGTGGTGGGCGGCGACGAAGGTAGGATCGAGGCCGCTTTGGACAGCGATTGCTGCCATAGCCTCAACACCGCCTGGCGCAAAGGCAACAAACAGTAAACTCGGGTCCAGGCCTACGATTGGCATGACCAGAACCACGCCAAGAATTGCCATGCCCACTGTGATGAGTGTGACGAGCAGTCCCGCGCCAATGGATTTAAGAAACAGCTCCGCGCTAATGCCTTTGAAACGTGTTCCAATCAATGCCCCCATCACCAAAAATGCGCTGATCGTTGCCCACTCCGGCATCTTACCGGGTGTGAGTTCAGAGAGGTGCCCAAGGGAGGATACGAGCATTCCGCCAAGCAAGTAAGCAGCAGGCAGCTTCGCCTTTAAGAACACAAAGCCAATGAGGGCGGCACCGGATAAAAGATACAGCGCTGATAAGGCGGAGATATCGTGGGCTGGCAGGAAGGTCGCGCCGGTATCTACAAAAACAGCGTGACAAAAAGCGGAACGCAAATGGTGAGGAACAAAACACGGGTGCTTTGGGCGAGGCCAATACGTGTCACATCAGCATTGCTGTCTGCTGCCATGCTGAGGATATAGCTCAGGTGACCGGGAGAGGACGCCAAGGAAGCGTTGTAGGCATCAAACCCGAAGAAGCGTACCAGTAATGCGCGGCTGAGGAGCATACTAACTATGAGGCTGACGCCAAGTGCAAAGAAGCTGGCAGGCCAGGCAAAGGCGGCATCTACGACGTCAGGAGTGACACCAGAACCGATGCTCACGCCCAAAACCACAAAGCACGAAGTTCTGAGCCAAAGCGGGATGGTAACGGGTGCGCCCATTAGTCCGCCAATGGAAACGGCAAGGGCTGAGCCGGTAAGGGGGGCTGCGGGGAAGCCTGCAAGAGTGAAAAGGCCTGCTCCGGCACTGGCAATAACGAGTGTTAATGCAAGCAGGGCGATATCATGACCATTTTTCATCATCTTACGAATTCCCCGCAGCGTGCTTATTAATCGCTTTCAGCTGCCTGTAGTTCCTTTTTGCGAACCAACCGTGCCCGGAAGGTTGGCAACGCCACCAAAATAACGGCCAGTGCCAGAAGACCCATTGTCATGGGACGCTCCACAATAAACCTAATGCCATCATAAAGCTGCATGGACCGGGAGAAGTTGTCTTCAAGCATACTGCCCAAGATGAAGCCGATCAGCAGCGGGGCAAGTGGGTAATTGGCAAACCTGAGCAGCGTCGCGCAGACGCCAAAGCCAACAAGAATCAGCAGTTCAGTCGCGTTATTTTGTCCAATATATGCGCCCATAAGCGTAAAGAACAAAATGAACGGGATGAGGTAGTTGCGCGGGACCGCCAGAATCTTGGCGATGTACGGGATCATTGGCAGGTTGAGGAACAACAAGATCACATTGCCCACATACATGGAAATAATGACAGACCAGAAGATTTCAGGCTGATCAATCATCAAGCGCGGACCGGGCGAAACGTTCAGCGCAATCAAAGCTCCCAACAAAATTGCGGTTGTACCAGAGCCTGGAATACCGAGTGTCAGAAGCGGCACAAAAGAGCCGGTACAAGCAGCATTATTGGCAGATTCTGGCGCGGCAAGACCTTTGATTGATCCCTTGCCAAATTCAGCTTGCTCTTCTTTGCTGGCAAGGTTGCGCTCCACAGCATAGCCAAGGAAGGAGGCAATAGTTGCCCCTGCGCCGGGCAACACACCAATCAAGAACCCTTGAATGGACTGGCGACCAATAACGGGCGCGATTTTCTTAGCTTCAGCTTTGGTAATTCTCAGATCCTTGATGTCGCCGCCGCTGCCGCCAGAGTTGGAGCGCGATGGGTCAAGCACAAGGAATAAGGCTTCTGGCAATGCAAACATAGCCATTGCAAGCGTAATGAACCCAAAGCCGGATTGCAGATCCAATATACCCATGGTGAAGCGAGGTTGGTTGAACAAGGCTCCTTCGCCGACAGTTGCCATCATAAGGCCAACGAGCGTCATCAACAGCGCTTTGCCCACTTGTCCGCTGCCTGCAAAGGCTGCAATGGCAGAGAGCCCGACGACCATAAGCGCGAAGTATTCAGCAGAGTGGAAGAGCAATGCTACAGATGCCAGTGCCGGTGCAAAGATCATCAGTAGGATTGCGCCGATGCTGCCCCCTGCAAATGAGGAAATCGCCGCCACGGTGAGGGCTTTGCCCGCCTTGCCTTGGCGTGCCATGGGATAGCCATCAAAACTGGTTGCGACAGTTGAGGCAACGCCCGGAGCGTTGATTAAGATGGAAGACGTGGACCCACCGAAGATCGCCCCGTAATACACACCAGCAAGTAGGATAAGAGCTGCCGATGGGTCGCCAATTGAAATGGCGACCGGGATCATGATCGCGATGATCGACATTGGGCCCAGACCGGGCAACATGCCGATGAATGTGCCAATCAAACAACCGCCGATGACCATCAACAGGTTGGAAATTGAGAAGGCCGTAGACAGACCAATCAGAATGCCGTCAATCATTTTGGCCCCCTAGCTGAGAAAGGTTGGAAGTGGGCTAAGGTAGATGCCCAGTGTTTGTTGAACCAGATACCAGACCACACCGGCAGCCAACGCTGCAACGGGGATGAGAATGACAAACCGGCGCTCGCCCAAAAGCGCAGCTCCAGCCACCAAAAAGACGACTGTCGACAACAGGAAGCCAGCGGGGCGCAGCATGAGGGCATAGGTTGCCATCAACACAAGCAGGAATATTGCCTGACCGATTTTGTATTCTTTGAGTCTGCGGTAATCGATTTCGCCGGTATCATCGCCGGACGGCTTTTTCTCAATACCCAAAACAATTGCAAGGCTTGTGATGGCAGCCAAAACCGAAATGACTTTTGGAAACGTGCTCGGCCAGATTGGATTAAACCGCATAAACGGTGGCAAACCAGCGTCCATCATAAAAAAAGCGGTGTATCCATAGCTCAGGCTCACAGCCAGAATGACGAGTGCAATCCAACGATCCAGCGCCATGTTTCCCTCCATTGGGTTGGAAAAATGGATGCACCAAAGCGGCGCATCCACCTGTTTTTATGGATTAAAGGAAGCCAAGCTTCTTCATGAGGTCGCCAATGACCTTTTCCTGTCCTTCAAGGAAGGTACGAAAATCATCACCAGAATTGTGGATGTTGACCCAGCCGTTACGCGCACGCACAGTTTCCCACTCTGGGGTGTCATACATCTTTGCAATTGCTTCTTGGTATGCGGTCAGCTTGTCTTGCGGCAGACCAGGTGCTGCAAAGAAACCACGCCAGTTTACGAAGGTGGTGTCGATGCCCTGTTCCTTCATGGTTTGCGCCTGGTTATAGGCTGCAACACGCTCATCAGCAGTGACACCAATGATCTTCACTTCGCCCGCGTTTGCTAAGTCAATCGCCTCAGAAAAGCCCGTAGAGAGAGCAGCAATTTCGCCTGAAAGAAGAGCGGCCATTGCTTTACCACCGGCATCATATGGAATGTATTTAACCGCTGTTGCATCTTCTCCAGCAGCTTCCATCACCATTGCAGCAACAAGGTGATCCATACCCCCTGGAACAGATCCACCGCCAATAGCAGTGCCGCGTTTGTCAGCTTTGTAAGCCTCCAGTAGGTCTGCCATAGAATTGATCGGGCTGTCTTTACCAACCACAATTGCAGCATAGTCGCCGATGGTGCCAGAAACGAGTGTCAGGTCACGGAAGTTGTGCGGGAATACGCCGGTCAAAGAACGGATAACGATTGGTGTGGAGTTCACCATCAACGTTCCGTTCTGGCTTTCAGCATTCTCGATCAGGTAGCCGATGGCCTTACCGCCGCCGCCGCCAGACAGGTTTTCGAAAGAAGCTTTGCCCACCAGACCCGATTTGGTCAAGGCTTCACCGGTTCCGCGTGCGGTGCCGTCCCAGCCGCCACCAGCACCACCTGGAATGAGAAAGTGAATGCTCTCAACAACAGGTTCAGCAATTGAAGCTGTTGGCAAAGAAAAAGCCATAGCAGTAACTGCCGCAGCCGCGATCGCGCGGCGAGCCCGAATAAAACTCATTATATGTCCTCCCAATTGACAGGGGCAGCATTTGTCGCCCATGAATAGGTGAAACCACGCAAACCTGACACAAACCTGTCATATTTATTAAAAACATCCATCAAAAATGGGGGAGGCGTCCATGAGGTATCTTCTTGTAGAAGACAATGTAAAGTTGGCCGCTGCCATCATGGATCGCCTGACGATGGACGGTCATGTTGTTGATCATGCTGATAAAATAGGCGTTGCTGAAGACTTTGTTTCAACCGCTGAGTACGACATGATTCTGCTGGACATCATGCTGCCTGATGGGGATGGGCGAGAATTTCTCAGTAATCATCGCAGCAGACAGGATGAAACACCTGTCATTGTTTTGACAGCGCGATCTGAGGTTTCTGACAGGGTAGGAGTGCTTGATCTGGGAGCAGATGACTATATCACCAAACCCTTCGACTTTTCTGAGTTAGAAGCACGGTGTCGGGCGGTATGGAGACGACAGTCGGGCGGAGTTACCAATGCAAAGCGGTTCGGCGATGTGATTTTTGACTCACTGGCCGGCACGCTGAATGTTGGCAGTCAGACCGTTAGCTTACGCAACAAAGAACTCCGGTTGCTGGAAATTTTCTTTGGCGCACCAGAAGTTATTTTTTCCAAAACAAAGCTCGTTGACCGGTTATTTCCCTATGATGAGGACGTCTCAGAAAACGCAATTGAAGTGTATGTTGGCCGGTTGCGCCGCCATATTGCCAGCTCATCCGTTCAGATTATCACTGTGCGCGGATTGGGCTACCGGTTGAGCTTGGTATGACTGCCATTTCGAATGTATCGGGCTCGATCCGGCGGCGTTTGACGTTGCAATTGTTGGGCATTGCAGCGGTGCTTGCTGCCCTGCTTTTCATTATGGTTATGACCTTCGCAAAGCAGGTTGCGGAAGAGTCACAGGATAACATCCTCACCGCATCAGCAACATCCATTCTGGACAGCGCCGCTATTCAGGGCGGAGGGGTTACCGTCGATATTCCATACTCAGCTCTGTCAATGCTGGGGAATGTCAGTGATGACCGCGTGTTCTACCGCGTCACTGCAAACGGGAAATTTCTCACCGGATATAAGGGGCTTTCCGTTACAAAACCGGGCAGGAAGCAGGAAAGACACAGTTTCATGACCTCCCATTACATGGGAGAAAGTATCCGAATGGTCTCCGCGACCCGGAGACTGTCTTACGCCAGCGGGCCCGTCGAAGTGACCGTTTCGGTTGCACAAACGCTCAAACGGCAGACAGAGACGCTAGAGCGCATCTCCACCAGCGCGTTTTATCTCGGTTTTGGCTTTTTCATTGCAGCAGCTATTCTTGGCGTTTTATCAGTTCAATCTGCTGTTAAGCCTATTCAAATATTAGCAGATTCCGTCTCTCGGCGAGGCCCTCAAGACCTGCGTGCAGTGCAAGCCCCGGTCCCCGGCGAAATGGCACCCCTTGTCGTTGCCCTGAACCGGTTTATGGAGCGGCTGAAGAAGTCTTTGACCCGCTCAGAAGAGTTTATTGCAGAAGCTGCGCATCGTGTGCGGACGCCGCTGGCCGTGCTTAGAACGCAAGCTGAAATTGCCCTGCGCCGCGTGGAGCGTCCTGAAAACAGGGCCTCTTTGAAAGAGATGATCCGCGCTATTGATGAAAGCTCACGTGCAGCAGGCCAACTGCTTGATCATGCAATGGTTTCCTTCCGCACGGACCATCTGGAGGTGACCAAAATTGACCTTTTGGAGCTTGGCAGAGAAACTCTTGAACGCCACCAGCCCCTAGCCGAAATGCAGGACAAAACGCTCATCATTGAAGGTGAAACGCCGCCGCCTGTTTCCGGAGATGCAATCCTGATTCAAAATGCGCTGAGTAACATCATCGACAACGCCATCAAATATGCCCCCTTTGGTGAGGACATCAAGATAAGGATTGGCACAGAAGGACACTGGGTTGTCGTTTCCGTTTTTGATCAGGGTGAGGGGTTTAATGAAACCGATATCAAGCACTTAACAACACGGTTTTCGCGCGGCGGAAATGCAGAGAATACAATTGGCTCAGGTCTTGGACTCACGATTGCCGAAGAGGTCGTGCAAGCTCACGGCGGATACCTTAAACTCTCCAACAGAAAAAATGTAACAGGCGCATGCGTATCCTTCTACTTCCCACAATCCTGATTTCATTTGCACTCTGGCTGATGCCAGCTGTTGCCTATGAAATTGAACAGCATAAGCTTTTTCCAGCGTCTGCGGGAGGGGAAGGCCTTCGTATCATCTCCAATTCTGACAGCGACATCTTTTCGCCCTTGATTGAGGCATTCCAGCGCAAATACCCCACTGTTTCAGTTGATTATACAGTTGTCAGCAGTACCGAACTAATGAGAGCAGTTTACGAGGAAAATGCAGCTTTCGATATCGCGATATCGTCAGCTATGGACCTCCAGGTCAAGCTTGCCAATGACGGCTACACCCGCCCGCACAACTCTGAGTTTTCTGAGCTTTTGCCGGATTGGGCGCGTTGGAGAAACCACGTTTTTGCGTTCACCCAAGAGCCTGCATCGGTCGTTTACTCAAAATCCGCGTTTGAAGGTTTGGAGATACCTACCTCTCGGCAAAGCCTTATCTCCATACTGCGAAACAATGGAAGCAGGTTTAAGAACAAAGTGGGGACCTATGACATTCGCCAAAGTGGACTGGGGTTCTTATTCGCAACGCAAGATGCCCGGAACTCGGATACTTTCTGGCGCCTGAATGAAGTGATGGGAAGTTTGAATGCCAAGCTTTACTGTTGTTCTGCTGATATGATTTCGGGAATCACCACCGGAGAGCTTGCAGTGGCCTACAACGTGCTTGGCTCTTATGCACAGGCGCGGGCGGCAAAAGACCCGAACATCGGCATCTTAGCTCTGGAAGATTTCACGACTTTGATGCTGCGTTCCGCCATTATTCCAACCACTGCCGAGAACCCTGACATAGCGGGCGCTTTCATCGACCACCTCATCACCGCGTCCTGGAGTGAGGAAGGGGCAGATTACTACCCATACCCCAAGCTCAACAGAGAACGGGCCTCGCAGAGGCTCTCCTTGCGAACAATCCGTCTTGGTCCCGGCCTGCTTGTCTATCTGGATAACCTGAAACGCTCCCAATTCCTGCAGGAATGGCAAAACGCGATCATTCAGCCGTAAAAAACAGGAGGGTCTGTAAACGCATTTTGCGCCACAGCTTCTTGTTCGCCGCGGCACTCTCAATTAGACAAAGGGACGTTTTATAAAAAGCCGACCCAATCGGGCCACGTTGTTTTTTGTGGCCCGAAATTATTTTACGGAAAAACAAATGAAAAACAAACGCGTATTTCTTTTGCACGGGGCGCCAGGACATGGCGATATCTGGAAACCGATCGTGGACATGCTCCCGGCTGACCTTGAGGTTGTTTGTCCAACTCTGGAATGGTTCGGGCCAAAGACGTGGCAACGACCTGGCGAGTTGTTTTCCAGCGAGGCACATTGCGAGCAACTGGCTGAACTGCTTAACGAAAAATCCCATAAAGACAATTATGTTGCCGCATGGTCGTATTCAACGCATCCGACGCTGCTGTGCCTGCTCAACCACCCTGAACTGGTAAAAGCCGCGTTCCTGTATGAGCCTGGGCTGTCCACGTATCTTGAAAGCGCTGAGGAACTTGACGCATTTCAACACTCCGCGGCCCGCGCCTTTCCGCCCATTATTGAAGCATTGCATGAACATGGCAACGCTGCCGCTGTGAAAGCGCTGTTTGACAGTTCAGGCGGTGAGGGGTGCTTTGAAGCGATGAGCGCAAAGCGACAGGCACTTTATCAGCAAAGCGCTCAAATGATGCCGCTTCTGCTGGGCGGTGGGCAACCGCCGGCAAACATTAAAAGCTCAGACCTGAAGAAAATCACCACTCCTGTGACTGTGGGTCTTGGGAGCAAAAGTGAAGGCCACTTTGACGTTGCCTCCAAACGGGTTGCCGCATCAATTCCAAGCGCGTGCCTCCAGCTTCAGGACGGTTGCGACCACATGATGCCCGAAAAAGCACCCTCACACTTTGCAGACATGCTTAAAAACTGGCTCAATACCGCGAATTTGCGTTGAGTTTAGTGCTGACACGCGGGCACAAAATAGGTCATTCCTCTGCGCAGACCATGTATGAGGCTTGGAAGTGGATGCGCTCAACCCCCAGTATTGTTAAGCTGGGCATCTATGATTTGATTATCAATACGGTTGCTGTTTCCGTGTTGGCGATCAGTCTTCCAGTTTTGGCAAATACCAACGAAAAACAAGCGATATGGCTCGGCATTTGGCTCACTTGCTTTGCGTTTGGCACCACATTAACAACATTCATCTGCACGATTTTGGGTCAGAAAATCTCATCACTCAAGCTGTTGCAGCTCACACCTATTGGTCAGGCATTGGGGCTATCGCTTTTATTATGAATGTTTGGCGGAACCCTCATTTCAACACCTGCAGATCTTGCAGGTGTTGTTATCGCATTCGGTCTGTTCATATACGGCTCGAACTTAGGTGTCGGCAGCATGGTCGATGCAAGTGTTCTTCAAAGACTGGTGCCAGAAGTTGAACGCGGCACCGTCTTTTCTAGCTTCTCTTCCTTGCGCTATGCTGGGGTACCCATCGGGTTGACGCTAAGCGGCGCACTCCTTGAAGCCGATAACCCCACACTCCTATTCTCCCTTTTCATCACCCTCCTCTGGCACCAACGCACCCAAACGCTGAAAAAGGACTTGGAAAACAACATTCCATAATGCTGATTATCCGACTGTTACATGTCAGCGCAATACTAAACTGTCTATCCTCTGCAAACTAAAAATGTCACAGTGCTCTTACGTTGGGTTATGCCGGGGAGCGTGGCATGGGATGGGTGGTTATGAGTGAACGGGAGTTAAATCGTGTTGAAGTAATTGCGCAGGTCGTTCGCGGCGAACTGACCAATCTGGGCGCTGGCAATCTGCTGGATCTATCGGTGCGGCAGATTTCGCGACTTGTGAAGCGCTATCGGGACGAAGGTGCTGGCGGATTGCGCCATCGGGCGCGTGGCAAACGACCCAACAACCAGATTGGTGATGGCACTCGCGAGTACGCGCAACTTGTTATCAGCGAGTACTATTCTGACTTCGGCCCGACGCTGGCCGCAGAAAAGCTTGAGGAGCACCATGGCCTGAAGGTCTCCCGCGAGACGGTGCGCAAATGGATGACCGAGGCCGGAATCTGGCTGAACAAAGCGCAGCGGCGCAGGTTTCATCAGCCACGTCATCGCCGCGAAGCCTATGGCGAGCTCATCCAAATTGACGGCAGCGACCATCGCTGGTTTGAGGAGCGCGGTGATCCATGCACCCTGCTCGTCTTTGTCGATGATGCCACATCGACCCTAATGCACCTGCAGTTTGTGCCGTCCGAGAGTGCGTTTTCCTATTTTTCCGCGCTGGAGCACTATTTAGGTAAACATGGCCGTCCGGTGGCGTTTTATTCTGACAAGCACAGCGTTTTAAAGGTGGCCAATACCGAGGCCAAAGGCGGTGCTGGCATGAACCAGTTTGGCCGCGCCCTGTCAGAGCTTAACATTGAGATCCTGTGCGCCAATTCCTATCAGGCCAAGGGCCGCGTGGAACGCGCCAACCGCACGCTACAGGATCGTCTGGTCAAGGACCTGCGCCTTGCCGGGATCAGTGATAGGGAAGCTGGCAATGCGTTCCTACAAGACTTTGTGAAGCGTTTTAATGCCAGATTTGCCAAGGCCCCTGCTCGTCCGGACAATCTGCACCGGGCTCTTAATGTGGAGCCAGATCGGCTGGCCAACATCCTGTGCTGGCGCGAGAAGCGCTATGTGACCCAGCAGCTGACCGTTTCTTACAATCGCAAGATGCTCATTCTGGAACCCAATGATTTAAGCAAGAAGCTGCCGGGTAAATACGTTGATACCTACCTGTTTGCCGATGGCCGCGTGCAACTGCGCTGGCAAGGCAGGGTGCTGCCGCACAAGGTGTTTGACAAAGACCAACGTGTCACCCACACAGCTGTAACCGAGAACAAACGTTTGGGTGAAGTGTTGGCCTTTGTGAAGAAGGAGCAAGAAGCAGCTCCTCCCCGCGTGAAGGTCAAAAGCTCATCTGACAAAGGCTGCTATGAGAAGCGGGAGCGCAAGCCCGGGCGACCAAGACGCTCTCAAGGAGCTGGACGCAGCCGTGCAGAGACTCTGACTATCTTGGAGGAGTTCAGAACAAAGCATACCAAACCGAAGACGTAAGGATGAGTTACTGACCTTCTCTTTCAAGTTGTGTTCTGGTTGCTTAAAGCCCAAATCTACCAAGTTTGCTAGCTACGAATTCGCGCGATTTCCCCAAGTTGGTTCGCCAGGAAATCAAACACAGCTCTAATCCGTGGGCTAGTTTGAAGTTCTTTGTGTGTAACAAGCCAAATTGGATATTCGAACGAAGGTGCTTCAGCGAACACTTTTTCGACCATCGGTTCAACTTCGCCCAAGACTTCGGGCAACATTGAAACCCCGTGACCAACCTTTACCATTTCCCAGGTGACCATGCTGGAATCTGGTTGAATTGCAAAGTTCTCGGCTCGAAGTGGAATACCAAGGTTATGCATTGAAGCAATCAAGTGTTCCGGATCCGGAACCCCAATAAAGGTGTGGTCAGCCACCTCACGCAATGAGCGAGGTCGCCCTTCTTTGTCAAGATAAGCACATGAAGCGTATAAATTGGCTCGTAAGTCCCCGACGTGCCGCGTAATGTGCTCCGGTTCGGTCGGCTGCATGTGCCGGATAGATATATCTGCCTCACGCCGCATTAGGTTCAAAATATTATTCGACTCTTTTATGCGAATTGTGATGCCCGGCGCACTTTCCCGCAGCGAAGATAGAATGCCTGGCAGTATCGCCGCAGACATAAGATCTGTTGCTGCTAAAACAACCTCTCCAGATACTTCCTGTGACTGACGATCCGCTACCATGGAAATGAGGGTCGCGGCCTCTCCCATCATTTGAGCATGGTCCAGCAGTTCTTGCCCGGCCGCTGTCAGCGTTTGCCCCCTTACATTACTTTCCAACAAACTTACGCCTAGCGATGCCTCAAGAGCAGACAGTTGCCTACTTATCGTTGGCTGGGTTGTGTTTAGCACACGTGCTGCAGCGCTGAATGAGCCCTCTTTGGCGGTTGCTAGAAATGCTCTCAGTTGGTTCCAATCGAAGGATATTGCCTGCCAGTTCATATATTACCGTATACCAAACCAACAAAATTAGTCAATTTACCTAATATTGGTGTATACTTATTATACCTCGGAAAGGGATGTTTTGTCGCTGACCGATTACGGTACGCAATTGAAACCTTCAGCGTCACGACAAAGAACCTGCCTATGATTGCTCGCCAATCTGGTGAGAAACACACCGCCAAAATTTAACAGAGCTAACGGACTCACACAGTTATATGCCTAACCGTTTCATCGTGAAAACCACCCCAGTTTTTGTAAAACAGATAGATTGCAATATGAGTAAATCGAAGGAATTTTGGGACAAATCCGCCGGCAATTATGACAAGACTGAGGAACGATTTGAGTTCATTCATAGAAGGGTCAGGGAAAACGCAAAAAAACACCTCAAGGATACCGATGTTGTTTTGGACTATGGATGTGGGACAGGCACTACCGCCTGCGAACTTTCCAGCCATGTGAAAGAAATTCACGCGATTGATATCTCGTCGAGAATGGTTGAAATCGCTGAAGGTAAAGCGATCACTAGCAACATAGAAAATGTAAACTTCGCACAGGGCGACATCTTTGATGAAAGATACCAGCAAAGGTCTTTTGACGTAATTCTGGCTTTCAATATGCTGCACACAGTTCCTGATCCCCAGAGAGTTGTGCAGAGAATACTTGAGTTATTGAAGCCTGGCGGATTATTTATTTCTGTTACGCCTTGTTTAGCGGGGAAAATGTCGTTCCTGGTTGGCCTTCAGATTTTGCTTATGCGGGTGCTGCTAAAGACTGGAATAATCCCAGTGCCGATAAGAAGGTTGATAAGTTCCGATCTAGACGAATTGGTTTCGGCCGAGAATTTTCAGATTATTGACACTGAAAACGTTTATAAAGGAGCGTCCAGTTATTTTTCGGTAGCAAGAAAGACAACCAAATCAGTTGCTGCCGCTGGAAATTGATAATGTCAGCTGCGTCCGCACTGCTGCCGCTGGCGAAGTGCTGGAGCGTGATCTGCACGGTTGGCAAGTTCATCCTCCTCAAGCCCCCTCAGCAGTGCCCTTCACCTTCTGGCGCTGTTGTCCTTAGATAGATTGAGGTCGTCGTCCTCTAGGACCAGAGCGCTTATGCAAGGTACAACACCGTGCCCTTCATTACCTCAGGAAGGACACTTCCGATTTGCATCATACCGGCAACTTCTGCTTGGTTGCAGCAATTGATCTGGCGTGCGGTACCTTTTGGACGAGAGAATACTGTTATCGCTGACTAGCTGTTGTTCTAAAGTCATAAATCATATTAATAATCTCTTCTAATAATAATATCTTCTTATCTAGCGATTGCTCAGGGTATGCGAACTGATCCAATAACTGAGCTGCTTTATGATCTCGAGATCCTATTTCTGGCAAGCGTTCTTTCGATGGCGGAACCCACAATCGCCGTACGGAAAAGTAATCAGCTACGTAACCAGGCATTTTTTCATTCAAAGTGAAATTTTCGGAAAAAGCATCCAGTTTTGCAATTGCCGATAAACTGTTCAATTGGTAATACGCAGCTCGTTTTCGTTCCTCTACTTCCTTGGCCTGCAAGGGCGGTTTACCCAGTTTTTCAACATCCTTGAAAACGCCCTTTGTTGCCGGCCAGTTCCGCTTTGCTCACAGAGTACTTTGGCCTGACGCCACAACATCACACAGTGATCAGAGTTCCTACCCCACCAATTCAGTGTATCCTCAATTGTAACAAAGGTAATCTCGAATACTGTGTTTTGGTAGTACTCTGAAGTCTGTTCAAAGCCCTCTTCTAAGATTTCGAGCAGGTCAACATCGCTATCCGGACGAGCGCGATCCCGGGCATATGATCAGAACAAAATAACAGCTTCAATTCTTTCAGGTTCGTGAAGCCGCCGAACCACCTCCAAAGCTATCTGACCAATCATTTCGACCTTTTCAAACGGGGTAGTTGCACGTCCAGTCATCATGAGGTCGCTTTCAATGCGTTTGGAGCTTAACCCCCTCAAACTGCTCTGAGAAACACAAGTTTGGGAGCCACAAAGATTTACAACACTTGGGCAGATCCACCGTGTTGCAAATGATTGTTATGGACTCCAATGAATCTCAGTTTATATTCTATTTAATGCTCGCATTGATTGCAGAGGCTTCGCACTCAGATTTTCAGAACATAAACTATAAGGTTAGATACGGTTGGCTTCATCCTTTAAGAGCAACAGCTGCATGTCTGGTTATGAATGGACCGATGCATCTCGAAGTAACGATATGTATTTCTAATTGTCTACGCTGCTGCGATCAACTGTGTCTACCCAGCGAGCCGGTACTTCAGCAGCCTTGTTGACCAGAAGATTTGTGACTACCGAGACCACCTATCCGCGCAGAAAATACGTAAGAAACGCAAATCCTTTCGCGGAAAAACGGACGTCAATAACGGAGCTTCGGTGTGATGTGTTAAGGAGGTGCAGCTAGGTTTGTGCATTGCGGTTTTTGTTAGTGCTCGGTTCTTCATCACTGATAAAAAGTTATCAACGCCCCCTTCACGATGCAATGCTGATTCAGTACTGGGATAAGTGTCATGAAGCGCAATTATTTCTCTGAAACATCAGTATTTGAGAATAAACATGCCCTTAAATCTGCTCCTATTTGAACGTCACAAGCATGAAAAACCAATCGGAAATCTCGTTAAGTATATCATTTGGAGCGTCTAGATTTAAGCCGTGACAAAATGAATAGATGGCCTGCCCTACACTTCCCTCATAAATCCAAGATGTATTCATCGCCTGAAATTGAATTTATATGGACCTTGGTGTAACACTTAATTATCTATATACAGCACTTACATGATTGAACAGATAATTATACGTACATTATAGCAATGTATACGATAAATACTATTGCAATACTTCCGATAGGTTATATCACGTAGCAAATACGAATAATATCTTCTTGACAGTCACTTCTTTATGTAATCATATGACGTTACTATCGTTTGATAGGAAGTAAAGATGAGGATTTGGTCATGAGCTGGCCGGTATTGGTTCTTAGGTCTTGCAATAGAAAGAGCTTGGCGTGGTATACGCAAGATGTTCGTCTTGCCTATGACTTCCCGAGCACCTGCGTATAAGTCAACACGCCATCAATCCCTAAAAAATTGAATGAAGCGCGCCCATTCTACTTGGGGTCAAGGGAGAGTTGCATCTCATCCTGTAACTTTACTTGAGAAATACGACCTCATGACACGGTCGTAAGCCGAGGAAGTGCGTTCCCACATTCAACTCTGGCAGCTGTTGCACAAAGCAATTCAATTTCGAAATCAGCATGCCTGCGATCTCAGGCTAATGATCACTCCCGCGCGATAAGGTTGGAGAGCGACCGACCCTGCGCGTCTCGTTATCAAGGACGAACACCATGAAACGTATTCCAGAACCGTTCCGCATCAAAATGGTTGAGCCAATCAAAATGACCAACAAAGCAGAGCGTACCGCTGCGCTGGCAGAAGCTGGTTACAACCCATTTTTGCTGAAAAGTGACGATGTATACATCGATCTGCTGACTGACTCTGGCACCGGCGCTATGTCTGACAACCAGTGGGCTGGCATGATGCTGGGAGATGAATCCTACGCCGGTTCGCGTAACTTCTTCAGCCTGAAGAATGCGATGCAGCATTTCTTCAATTACGAATACCTGATCCCCACCCACCAAGGCCGCGGGGCTGAACAGATCCTGTTCCCCTGTCTCATCAATCGCATGAAGGAAGTGCGCGGCGGTGAGAACCCAGTATTCATCTCAAACTTCCACTTCGACACCACGGCTGCACACGTTGAGTTAAATGGCGGTAAGGCCGTTAACGTGTGCACAGAAAAAGCTTTTGACACAGTCACTTATTACGATTGGAAAGGTGATTTTGATCTCGTCAAGCTGGAAACTGAAATCGAAAAAGCAGGTTCCAAAAACGTTGCAGCGATTATCACAACTGTGACCTGCAACAGCTCCGGCGGTCAGCCAGTTTCCATGGCGAACATGCGTGCAGTCTACGAAATTGCCAAGAAACACGACATCCCTGTTGTTATTGATTCCGCTCGCTACTGCGAAAACGCATATTTCATCAAGCAGCGCGAAGAAGGCTATGCGGATAAGTCCATCACCGACATCATCCGCGAAATGTACTCCTACGGCGACATGCTCACCATGTCCGCCAAAAAAGATGCAATCGTCAACATCGGCGGCATGCTAGCAATCCGCGAAAAATCAGAGCTCTTCCAAGCCGCTCAAACTCTATGCGTCCCACTAGAAGGCTTCGTCACCTATGGCGGCCTAGCTGGCCGCGACATGGAAGCCCTCGCCCGTGGTCTACATGAGGGAGCGGATGAGGACTTCTTGCACTACCGCATTTCTCAGGTTGAGTATTTGGGTGAACGCCTACGTGAGGGTGGTGTTCCGATCCAGTATCCAACGGGTGGTCATGCAGTCTTCGTAGATGCTCGCAAGATCTTACCGCACATTCCAGGAGATCAATTCCCGGCGCAGGCCCTATGTAACGCACTTTATCTGGAATCTGGTGTTCGACCAGTAGAAATCGGCTCTTTCTTACTTGGCCGCGACCCGGCAACAGGAAGGCAGAAAGATGCTCCGCTTGAGCTGATGCGTCTGGCAATTCCACGCCGTGTATACACCAACGACCATATGGACTACATCGCCGATGCTTTGATCGAAGTCTCTAAAAACGCAGGCGATATCAAAGGCTTCGAGTTTGAGTACGAGCCACCAGTGCTTCGTCACTTTACTGCACGACTAAAGCCAATTAGCTAATTGATTGCAAGGGAGGCGCTGCGCGGTGCCTCCCCTTTCCTCACGGATATACAAAAACTACTTCACGGGAGAGAAGTAAATGTCTGAGGGTACCAAACAAGGCGGACTGGCCTATACCGCTGAAAAAACAGGCCCTTCGTTCCTGGGAGGAGCGATGATTATCGCAGGCACCGCCGTTGGTGCCGGTATGTTCTCTGTACCAACCGTTAGCGCTGGTATGTGGAGCATCTGGGCGATTTTCGCACTGGCGTTTACATGGTTTTGCATGCTGCACTCTGGCATGATGATCTTAGAAACGAACTTAAATTACCCGGTCGGCTCCAGTTTCGACACCATGGTAAAAGACACCCTTGGGACAGGGTGGAACACCATCAACAATATTGCAGTGGCCTTTGTTGGTTATATCTTATGTTATGCCTACATTTCCGGTGGTGGGTCCATCGTCGTGCATACGCTAGAAGCCACAGTGGGTGTAGCACCGCCACAGATGCTCGCTGGTCTCATGTTCGCGATCGGCCTTGCTTTGTTCGTTTGGTGGTCTACCAAGGCGGTTGACCGTATTACAACCGTTCTAATTGGCGGCATGATCATCACATTTTTCATGTCAGTTGCTGGCTACACCTTCAACATGAAAGCTGCAATTTTCTTTGATAGCGAGAGCGCTCTTGGGATGGGCAGCTACTTCCCCTATCTGTTTGCAGCCCTGCCTTTCTGCCTTGCCTCATTCGGCTATCATCACAACGTGCCGAGCCTGATGAAGTACTACGGCAAAGACCCGAAGAAAATCGTCATGTGCCTTGGTACAGGCACTTTGATTGCACTGGTACTTTACATTGTCTGGCTGTTTGCCACATTGGGCAATATCTCAAGGGCTGACTTTGGCCCGATCATCGAGCAAGGGGGCAATATTGGCGTATTGGTGGAAGCACTTGGCCAAGCTGTAGAAAATACGTCCGCATCAAACATGCTATCGGCATTTGGTAACCTCGCTGTTGCTAGCTCCTTCCTTGGGGTGGCCCTTGGCCTCTTCGATTTTCTCGCGGATTTTCTGAAGTTTGATGACAGCCAGACAGGGCGGGCGAAAACCGCTGCGGTGACCTTCGTACCACCACTCATTGGCGGCATCTTTTTCCCTGATGGTTTCATCATGGCAATTGGTTATGCCGGTCTTGCCGCAACAGTCTGGACCGCCATCGTACCAGCTCTGATGGTACGTATAAGCCGCAAGAAGTTTGGAAACCCTCGGTTCCGTGTCTGGGGCGGCGAACCACTTGTGTGGGTCATCTTTAGCTTCGGCGTTCTGGTTGCTGTCAGCCACGCTCTTGGCATGTTCAACGCACTTCCGGTCTACCCATAAGCTCAACAACTCGCTTTACGCTCTGCTGGGGCTCTCAACGGAGAGCCTCAGTTTCCAAAAAGGAATTTGAAATGCAAGGCATACTCTCCATCCAATCACATGTCACATACGGTCATGCCGGGAACAGTTGTGCAGTATTTCCAATGCAACGTATGGGGCATGAAGTGTGGGCGATCAATACGGTCCAGTTTTCCAACCACACACAGCACCCACAAGGTTGGACTGGACAGGCCCATGATGCCAGACAAATATCTGAAATATTTGAAGGTTTGGCGAAGCTAAAGGCTCTGTCCCAGATCAAGGGCATTGTGACAGGTTATCTGGGCGGTCCCTCCCACTGCGATGTCATCGTCGATATTGTTCAAGAGGTGCGCCGTCATAACCCTGAGTGTCTCTATTTCTGTGATCCCGTCATGGGAGCACCAGATAAGGGATGCATTGTTAGCGAAGGTGTTGCCGAGTTGTTGGTGAACAAAGTTATGCCAATCGCTGACGTTATCGTACCAAATCAATTTGAGCTTTCTCAGTTCATTGGAGAGCCGATTGAAACACTGGAACAGGCGAGCCAAGCCTGTCTGAAAGCAATGGCCAAAGGCCCGAAATTGGTCCTTGCCAAACACCTGCACAGCGTTTCACAGGATGCTTTCACCATGATGCTAAGCAGTGAAAATGAAAATTATCTGGCACAGCGCCCTCACCTTGCGTTTGAACGGCAACCGGTTGGCGTTGGTGACTTGATCACATCTGTATTTGCGGCTGGTTATCTGAATGGCCTTTCTGAAGTAGAAGCATTTAAGCATTGCAACAACGCTGTATACGGCGTGTTGAAGGTCACGCAGGAAAAAGGTGAGTGGGAGCTACAAACCATTGCTGCTCAACAAGAATTCACCTCTCCAACTGGTCAGTTCGACCTAACACACCTTTAACACAGGAAAAACAATGACTGCTATCGATACCTCCAAAGCACCTGCAGCGATCGGCCCGTACGTACAGGGCGTAAAACTTGGCCAGATGATCATCACGTCAGGCCAGCTGCCAATCAATCCTGAAACTAGTGAGATACCAGCAGATGTTGCAGAGCAAACTCTTCAGTCTTTAAAGAATGGCCTTGCGATCGTTGAGGAAGCAGGCCTTGCAGCAAAGAACATTGTGAAAACAACCGTTTTCGTTAAAGATCTCAATGACTTTGGCCGCGTTAACGAAGTCTATGGAAAATTCTTTGATGAGAACAACGCCCCTTATCCAGCGCGCTCCTGCGTGGAGGTCGCGCGCCTGCCTAAGGATGCTCTTGTAGAAATTGAAATGATTGCCTGCCCATAACAGGGTGGGATTTCCCCAGCAATGCTCGTGGTCCAACGCGAGCATTGCCCTCATACCCATAAATGGCGCGCTTATGACCAGCCATTGGACAAACTCCCCAAAATCTCTAGATTTATAGTGCGCTAAAAAGACAACGGTCAAATACAGCGGCTACTCAGCGCGCTGCAAATGCTGCACTCTCGCTGTGTGCGAACATGTTCACATATATCCGGCTGGCTGGGGTTATTGTCTATATTCTCCTTGATGTTAATGCAGGGCGGATGTTCAGAAATTCCAGGCCACGGCCCAAGTGCTTACCAGGTGGAGACGGCAACCACTCAATCTGGCGGGCAAGCGCTGAACTATGTCATGCTGGATGTGGATGTTCCCACGGTTCAACACCTTTCCAACTATGCAAGTAGCTTGCCGCCCAAAGAGTTTCTGATGGGCAAAGGGAAACGAGGTACGATCCGCGTTGGTGTTGGTGACCATCTTTCAGTTGGTATTTGGGAGTCGATCCCAGACGGACTTTTCTCAACGATCGGGCAAAAACGAACGGAGCTGGCACTTATTGTCGACGATACGGGACAGATCTACGTGCCTTATGCAGGCGAAATCAGCGTTGAAAATAACACAATTTCTGAAGTTCGCGAGAAGATCCTCGAACGTCTACAAGGAAAGGCAGTAGACCCGCAAGTGGTTGTAAACCTTTTGGCAAATGGGTCGCATAAGGTCGTTGTGATCGGTGATGTCGCGCGCCCCGGACAGTTTCGCGTGCATGAAGATGGCCTAAGTCTTGTAGAGGTCATCTCAGAGGCAGGGGGGACACGTAACCCTGATTATGAAACGTTTGTAACGGTTGTTCGCGGGGATAAGAAATTCAGATTTGAACTGGACGAACTTCCTGAACAACCCGCCAACAATATTTGGCTGCTCCCAAAAGATATTGTCTCTATCACGCACAAACCAAGGTCCTTCACGGTGTTTGGTGCGGTTGTCTCTCGGCGGAAATACGATTTCCCCTCATCACGCCTGAACCTTTCAGAAGCCATTGGAATGTCAGGTGGTTTGCACGATGGAACGGCAGATGCAACTGGCGTTTTTCTATTTAGGTTTGAAGACCGCCCAAAGATGATGCCGCTACTTCCGATTGAGGAACAGCACCTGGACTTCCCAACTGTCCCCGTTGTTTACCGGCTCAACCTCAAGGAACCGAGCGGGTTGTTCTTAACGCAAGCGTTTGAAGTAAAAGACAAAGACGTCATCTATGTCGCCAACTCATCCGTGTCTGAATTCAACAAATTCGTTAGTATCCTCGTCTCCCCGGTGACGGGCACATTGCGCTCGGGCGTTGCCTTAGCGGGTGTTCCGTGAGATCGAGTCTCGGCTTAAAATCAAGCTGGGATACGAGGTGCTCAGGCACATTGAAGTTGGCTAAGCACGTTGCATATTATTATGTTCAGCGCGCGGTATACTTGCGCACCAACACCGAAAACACACCTGCGAATTCAAACAATTAGATCAGTCTACCTTTGTGTTTTCGTCCAATATATCCTTTAATGACCGGACACAACACTCATCGGTCTGTGCCATGCCAACATCTTCAAAACCGAAACCCAACAGCCTCGGGTTAAGCGTGTAAGGACGGCCGCAACCGGCATGAACTTCAGTGAAGTCAGCAGCTTGCAGGATTGGCCTCAGTGTTTGTGGATTAACACCAGACCCCGGCATGACTGAAAGGCGACCGGCTGCGGCGCGATGCATGGCAGCCAAGTTTTCAAGACCATCGACTGCTTTTAGAGCACCGCCAGAACTGAGGATGCGTTCAAATCCGAGGTCGACGGCAAGGTGTGTCGCCTCGATCAGGTCAGGCGCAAGATCGATCGCCCGGTGCAGGGTGACTCCCAGACCTGAAGCGTGATCTATTAGCATTTCCAATAGGTTATGATCGAGGGTATCATCGGATTGACTTGCGCCCAGAACAACGCCGGATAAATTGGTATTACGAACCACATCGATCTCTCGCTTCATCTGGTCCACCTCTTGCGGGGAAAAAACGAAGTTACCCCCGCGTGGGCGGATCATGACATAGACCGGAACAGGTGCATTTTTCGCCAGTTCGATCAGGCCCATGGACGGGGTCAGACCACCCATGGCAAGGCAGCAGCACAGCTCTATGCGGTCCGCGCCTCCAGCAATGGCGGCATTGAGACCAGCGATATTATCGACGCAAACTTCCAGCTTCATGGCAAAGCCTCCACACGAGCGGTATGCATATCTTCGGCAAGAATAGCCTTGTGTTTCTCCGCTTTTTCAAGCTCAGGGGTCCAAACCCAGTAGTTGATTTCTTCCTCACAACCAACATTCACCACACGGTGATTGCCCGCCGCATCGATCGCGTGGATGACCACGCCACCAATGTAACCGCTCTTGAGTTCCTGCAGTTCAGTGATAGCCAGACGCAACGCTTCATCAAGCCCCATGCCCAGTTTCAGCGCAAGCACGATCGTACGGGCGGAGCTGCAGCGCATGGTCATCTCGCCGGTATGGGTGCACGCTGCGGCGCCATAGCGGCTATCAGCATAAAAACCGGCGCCGGGTATTGGAGAATCCCCAACACGCCCCGGGTATTTCCATGCCCATCCAGAGGTTGAAGTCGCGGTGCAAATGTTATTTCGGTTGTCTTTACAAAGGAATACAGTGGTGTCACGAACCTTCTCCGGGTCCGTGATTGCTTTTGTGAGCGGCGCGAGGGCGGTATTGGGAAACTGCGCCTTTTGCTCCGCGCTCATCACCTTTTCCAGCTTGCGCCACCACACCTGTTTGCTGTGCTCCAGCAGCACCGGGTCCTTGTCAAAACCCAGTTCATCGGCATAGCGGCGGGCACCTTCGCCAACGAGCATGGTGTGGGGCAGGTTATCAAGCACAGCTTTTGCCAAGCGCGTGACTTCCAGCGTCATCGGTACAGCCGCGACAGCGCCATAATCACGCGTGGTACCATCCATAACACTGGCATCAAACTCCATATTCCCCAGCAGGTTGGGCCATCCGCCATAACCGACACTGCGTATCTTGGTTTCTGCTTCTACAAGGGAAAGCCCGGGCACAAGCGCATCAAGGCCATGTGCCCCTGTTTGTAGGTGCTCAGCCGTTTTGCCAATGCCAGGCCAACTTTCAGAATTACCAAGTACAATCATCACGTCTTTCCGTGCGCACTAAAAACTTATGAGAGAATAAATTAGTGCAACTGTTTGACCGTGCATGTCTCCTGTCAATGCTACCAATCTTAACTGAGGCGCTCAGGAGCTGGCATTTCAAAACATTCTTCATCAATAAGCGATTGAAATAAAACTGCTATTTACTAAAATAATTGGTATTTTCAGAAGCTGTGGGCGTTTGCGTTGTTTTGTGCGTTGCTTTGCGTTTCTTCGTGTTTTTCAACGTTGAATTGGATGAAGCAAATTTGACGTTTTTCCCTCTGATTCCGAAATCCAGGAGCTCTGGCGACATCTGCCGCTTTCAGTTCTGCTCATGAATTAAAATGGGCAAGAGGAATAACCGATCATCAAATCCCAGCTCGCTCGGCTCTATCCTGCACCGTCTACTTGGGCGGCCATTGGTTGGGGCACTATGTCCCCTCCCGAGCCGCGGTCGTTGCACGCACAATCAGTTCCACCGGTAACACCGTGTGGCTTGCCTGTTCGTCTTTCTGCTCCTTTTGCAAAGCACAGGTCAGGAGTTTTGCAGCTTCGCACCCCACCGCAAAACGCGGTTGCCGAATGGTGGTCAAACCTGGCGTGAAGTAATGGGCAATCTCAATATCATCAAAACCAACGACGGAAACATCATCTGGCACGGCATAACCAAGGCGGGTGAGTTCGGCGATAAAGCCAAAGGCCATTTGGTCGCTCATGCAGAACATGGCGGTTGGCCGCACGGGCAAAGCAGCCCAGTCTTGCGCTGCTTTGGCTCCTGAGTCCAAAGTGAAGTCTCCAGACAGAGCCCAGTGTGCTGGTAAGTTTAGGCCGGCCTGATGCAGCGCTGCTAGCGCACCATCTTTGCGGCTACCCGTAAGCGGGTTTTGCTGCGGTCCAAGAACGAAGCCGATATCTGTATGGCCGAGCGCCAGCAGGTGTTCGACAGCAAGTCTGCCACCGCTTTCGTTATCAACCCGCACACCAGAACCGTCTGCTTGACTGTTCCACTCACATGCATAAACCACAGGAGAGCGGCTTCCGCCCGCCGTTGCGTGCGGGACGATGATGCGCCCATCAAGCACAATCAGTCCATCGGCTTGTTTCATGTAAAGGAATTCAAGCATCTGCGCAGGTTCAAAACCAATTTGCTGACTGTCGACAACGATGAGACTCAGCCCTTCCTTGGAAAGTTCAGATGCCATGCCGGAAAGGATTTGGGAGAAAAATGGATTTCCAAGGTCGGGAATCAGGGCTGCGATGACACCAGAACGTTGCTTGCGCAGGTTTCGCGCTGTCTGGTTTATACGGTATCCGGTTTGCCGCACAGCATCCAACACGGCACTCCGGGTTGCCTCGCTCACCTGTTCCGGCTTGCTCAACGCCCTGCTCACCGTTGCAGTAGAAACACCTGCTACAATTGCTACATCTTTGATTTTTATTGTCTTATTAGTCATTTGCTTCCAGTTTTTAGAGATCGCAAATCGAGCATTGAAAAAAGGTTGACAGGTTAATAAATCAGCACCTAAATTGAAAATGTAATCGATTACAAGTCACTTCTGCAAGATCAGAATTACATCAGGTTTACCTATGAATTGTTTGTTGTATGCATTCAAGACCTGACTTTGGTGGCAGTTTTTTGAAGGATCGACGCGCTCACTCGCGCACTCATAAAATCAGCTGGGGGAGTTACGATGAAATCGTCAATTCAGCTTTACTGTGCCCGCAACTTTCAGCCTTGGGGAGAGGTCCTGAAAACCGTCGGGGGTCTTGGTTACAAAGAGGTTGAGGGCTTTGAGGGATGTTTTGAAGATGTTCCAGCTCTTGCCGTCAGTTTAAGCGACAACGGTTTGACAATGCCAAGTGCGCACTTTGGCATCGAGAGCTTGGAAACCGAGCCCGGCAAATGCTTTGAAACCGCCAGAGCACTCAAAATAACCTTCATCATTGCCCCCTATCTGGCCGAAGAAGACCGCCCGCAAACCAAAGCAGACTGGATCACTTTTGCGCACCGCCTCGCCCGTTTGGGGGATGCTGTAAAAGCTGAAGGTTTTGACTTTGGCTGGCACAACCACGATTTTGAGTTTCATGCGCTTGAAGATGGCACACTGCCAATGGATCTCATCCTGACACACGCGCCCAATATCGCATGGGAAGCTGACATCGCCTGGATCGCTAAGGGCGGGCAAAACCCCATGGACTGGATCGGTAAATACGGGGACCGCATTCGTGCTGTGCATTTGAAAGACATTGCACCAGATGGCCAGTGTGCTGATGAGGATGGCTGGACAGACCTTGGCTTTGGTACATTGCCATGGGCCGCATTGCTGGATGCAGTGCACACCAGCACCAACGCCACAATAATGGTGATGGAACATGACAACCCAAGCGACTTTAAGCGTTTTGCCCGTCGCTCGTTAACCACCTTTGAGCAGATGGAGAGTGTAGGATGAGCGAGAGCCTGGGTGTCGGTATCATCGGGTGCGGGAACATATCACAGACTTATCTGGAACTTGCCCCGCTGTTCAAATTCATCACCATGCGTGCCGTTGCAGATATGCGCCCAAAGGCAGCGCAAACACGCGCCGAAGAATATGGTTTGCGCGCCCAAAGCGTCAACGACTTGCTTGCAGCTGATGACATAGACATTATCGTAAACCTGACAATTCCAGCCGCGCATTTTGAGGTCTCAAAACGCATTTTGGAGGCGGGCAAACATGTCTACTCTGAAAAGCCTTTTGTTTTATCAGTGCAAGAAGGGCAAGAGCTGGCACGCATTGCACAAGAAAAGGGCCTGCGCATTGGTTCTGCTCCAGATACGTTCTTTGGTGGCTCTCATCAGCTTGCGCGGCACATCATCGACAGCGACCGCATTGGCACCGTGCACAGCGGCACATGCCATGTGATGAGCAACGGCATGGAAAGCTGGCACCCGGACCCGGATTTCTTCTTTAAACCCGGCGGCGGGCCGGTTCTGGACCTTGGCCCCTATTACATCACCAACCTGGTGCAACTGCTTGGCCCCGTAAAACGCGTTGCGGCGCTGACGTCGATGGCAAAGGATGTAAGAACCATCACCTCTCAGCCCCGGTTTGGCGAGCAGATCACCGTGGAGACACCGACGAGTGTTCATGCGCTCTTGCAGTTTGAAAATGGCAGCACCATCACGCTTGGTGCCAGCTGGGATGTGCAGCACCATAAGCATAGCAACATGGAGCTTTATGGCACTGAAGGCACGCTGTATGTGCCCGATCCCAACTTCTTCAGTGGTGAGGTAAGTATGCATGGACCGGGCGGTGACGAGGTCGCACTTCCAATCTGGCATCACCCCCTTGGCATAGACAATCAAACCGATGGGTCAGCTCAAAGCCAAGCCAATTACAGAACAGCAGGACTGGCCGAAATGGCGCAGGCCATTTTGTCAGAGGTCCCTCAACGGTGCTCTAACGAACTGGCTTTGCATGTGGTGGATGTGATGGTGTCGATCTTGCACTCTGGCGAGACGGGCAGTTTCATTGACCTGGCAACCACCTGCACGCGCCCTGAGGCGTTAGATGCTAAAACAGCAGCCGCGCTGATGGCCCAGCCTGAAGCGGTGAACGCTTAACCCAGCAAAGGAAGAAACGATGGCTCGACGCATGAAAGGTGCCGGAATTTTCCTCGCCCAGTTTGCTGGAGATACAGCCCCCTTTGACACTTTAGACAATATAACTCAGTGGGCAGGCTCACTGGGTTATGGCGGTGTGCAAGTGCCCGTTGGGGACCCTCAGTTTATCGACCTCAACAAAGCTGCCACCTCTCGCGATTACTGCGATGAAGTGCGCGGGATCTGCTCACAGAACGGGGTCGAGATTACAGAGCTGTCCACCCATACATTGGGGCAACTGATTGCGGTTCATCCTGCCTATGACGAGTTGTTTGATGCCTTTGCTCCCGATGCGGTCAAGGGTAACCCACAAGCGCGCCGGGCCTGGGCAAGCGAGCAGATGGTTTTGGCTGCAAAGGCAGCGCGAAACCTTGGGCTTGATGGCACGGTTTCGTTTACCGGGTCACTGGCGTTTCCTTACCTGTACCCCTGGCCACAGCGCCCAGAAGGATTGATCGACAGCGCGTTTGAGGAACTGGCCCGCCGCTGGCGACCAATCCTGGATGTGTATGAGAACAACGGCGTTGATGTTGGCTTTGAAATACACCCCGGCGAGGATGTGTTTGACGGCGTAACCTTCGAGATGTTCCTGGAAAAGCTCAATGGTCATGCCAGATGCATGATCAACTACGACCCCTCGCACTTTTTGCTTCAGCAACTGGACTATCTGGCATTCATCGACATCTACCATGAGCGCGTTTCCGCATTTCATGTCAAAGATGCAGAGTTCCGCCCGTCAGGTCGTCAAGGGGTGTACTCTGGCTATCAAGGCTGGGCCGAACGCGCTGGCAGGTTCCGCTCCCTTGGCGATGGGCAGGTGGACTTTCCGGCAATCTTTTCCAAACTGACACAATACGGCTATGAGGGCTGGGCGGTGCTGGAATGGGAGTGTGCGCTAAAATCTCCAGAACAAGGGGCTGCCGAGGGGGCTGATTTCATCAAGACCCATATGATACAGCCCACAGACCGGGCATTTGACGACTTTGCAGGCACACAGCGCGACGATGCCATGGTGCGCCGCACATTAGGGCTGCAAGCAGAAAAGCTCCCCACCTAAACAGCCGGTGCAAGCCCCGCTTAGCGGGGCGCTTTATAACGACCAACTGACCCGAATGCGCTCACGAACATCACGCAGACGAGCGATTGTTTCATTGGCATAAACAAGACGCAGATATCGCCCGGCGATTGCATTGCTGCCCCACCCTGTTGTTGCAGTCGCGGCTATGCCTCCCTTTGTGAGCAACAGCTGTGAAGCGTCCTCCGGTTCCAGATCAAGTGTTTTACAATCTAAAAGCAGCGACCACCCTCCTTGCGGACAAACCACTGGTAAGTCCTTAAGTTCCTGACATAGGAGATCCCGTCGTTGCTGCCATTCCTGCACGGCGGCCTCAACACCGTCATCTTTGGCAGTCAGTGCGGCGGCTGCACCCGGCATAGCAATACCCACCTGGCAAACCACGTTGGAGACACTGACCAAGGCCACATCCTTCATGATCGCCTCAGGTCCAACAACCCAGCCGACCCGCCAGCCAATCATGCGGTATTCTTTGGAAACACAGCCAATGGTGATCGTGCGCTCTGCCATTCCTTCAAAGCGTGCCGGATGGATGACCTCAAGGCCATCAAACAAAATGCGCTCCATCGCTGCATCATGAACAAGCCAGGCATTTGTTTTGCGCACACTCTGGCAAACCACCTGCCACTCATCCTCGTTCATTGTAAACCCAGTGGGCATGGAGGGGCTCATGCTCAAAACCACCTTGGTCTTTGGCGAAAGAGCAGCGTGGAACTGGTCGGCATCCAAACGCCACTGACCATTTTCAATTTTGAGGGGCGCAAATTTCGGTATGCCCCCCGCCAGACGGATGCGATTGACAAGACCAATGTAGACCGGGTCGGTCACGACAACTTCGTCCCCGGGTTCAAGTAATGCCAGCAAAACATTCAACACGCCGCTTAAACCACCCGCGCTGATTACACACTGGTCTTGCCAACGGTAGGGAACCCCCGTGGTGTCCTGCATGCGTTGGCACACAGCCTCTCGAAGTCCTTCATGCCCCAAAAACGGGAGGTAACTATTGGCCTGGTCACACGTCACAGCACTCAGTGTTGCCATTCGCGCCTCGTGCGGCGGGGGAATGTCTGTATCAAGGTTTTCGAGCCGTAAAACCTCCCCGCTTTTCAACTTATCAGCCGCATTGCTTATACGGTCTACTCCAATTCCCTCGATGTATTTTAAGCGCGAAACCGACATTCTTTGACCTCCCAACTCAAGTTGGATACAATAGCTATAATTGGATACATAAATTGAATGCTCGTCAACCCAGTACGACAAAGGGGCGTTTGGCGCGGGAAGGGTTCGTCATGAACAAGGGCGGCGTGCGTAAACGTACCGGCGATCAATCCCGGTTCATTGCGCAGGATCTGAGGGAAAAGATTATTCAGGCACAGTTGCTGCCAGAGGCAGTCTTGCGGCAGGAAACACTGGCAGCCGATTACGGTGTCAGCCGCATGCCCGTGCGCGAGGCTTTGCAGATCCTTCAAAAAGAGGGATGGGTCGACATTGTTCCCAACGCCGGCACGGTCATCACGGCCCTCAATATTGCAGAACTCACCGAGGTTTACGAAATGCGCGCAGCGCTTGAGGTTCTGGCTCTAAGTAAAGCCCTGCCAGAAATCAGCAACAGCCAACTGGAGGCTGCAAAAGCCATTCTCGAGCAAGCACAACAGGCACCGCGTAGTGCCTTTGGTGAGCTTAACCATGCCTTTCACAACGCCCTTTACGCACCATGTAAGCGCCCGCGTCTCTTGGCGCAGATCGGTGCACTGGCGACCATCTCACAGCGCTACTTGCACACGGCCGCAATTCAGCTGGATTATGAGCAGCAATCACATCACGAGCACCAACGCCTGCTTGAGTTATGCTTTGACCGCGATATCCAAGCGGCCACACTGTGTTTGCGTCAACATATAGAAACTGCTGGTAAAGCTTTGGCAGCGCAGCTCTAAAAGCCAAGCAGGTGCTTCAAAGCGGTCGCTCTATGGCCAATAAAGGGTTGAGGTTACCCAGAAAAACAGCAGGCCGGCACCGCAAAATGCAAAGGCGATTACTTGGCGCGCGCGTGCGCTTGGTGCAGGACCTTCCAGCGTGCGGGTCGGAGCGATGATGAGAAAGACCCCTTTAAGGGTCGCCATGGCTCCCAAAACGGTGACCGCGCCCGAAGCAAAGCTGGCAAACGAGCCTACATTTGTGAGAACAATCAGTCCCACCAGCAAATGGCATGCGCCAGACAGGTTGACCAGTACCGGGTCGCTGCCTTTTTGAGACCCCATCATCCGCGTGTAAAATTTCGGGTCCAGAAAGAAACCAAGGCCCGTAACCGACAGATATATTCCGGAAATAAGTGCAATCTTAAAAAGCATCATCTTTCCTTTAGTGACCTGGAAATGGCTACTCAAAACTCGCAGTTAGGGCGTTCGCAACACTGAGTTTTTGAAGTTAACATGCCCTCTCCAGCGGAACAAGAAGTCCCCAAGATGCGGGGCTTGAGGTGCTGTGTGAGCGTGCAGCACCTTTGTTTGTAACGCCGCCCGCTGTTTTGAAATGCCTCGTCACATACACCTGAGTCTATCCTTGCTGTTAGAAATAGGGCAGGATTAGGCATATGGACGGGGGGATAATGCAATGAGTGATAAAAGAAACACCAGTAACCTACAATTTGGCAGCTTCGGGGAGTTCTATCCATTTTATCTGGCGGAACATCAAAACGTCATCAGCCGACGGCTGCATTTCATAGGGACGGGACTCGTTCTTGCCCTCATCATCTACATTGCAATTTCAGCAGCGTGGCTGGCTTTACTCGCGGTGCCAGTGCTTGGCTACGGTTTTGCCTGGATCGGGCATTTCTTTTTTGAAAAGAACAAGCCCGCTAGCTTCAAATTCCCACTCTACAGCCTTCTCGGCGACTTCATGATGTTCTTCGACATCCTCCGCGGCCGCCTTTCCATCCTGAAATAGCTTGAGCCCTTTCACCTTTGATGGGTTCAAGCGCTACCAGAGCGTGATACCGCATCGGTAAAGCTCTCATTAACCACGTATTTTCGCGAAATTCACGCAGACTGTAACAACCCGTCTTCCCTCACAGACTTGAAACAAACTCAAGATGTGAGGACAGGGACCGTGAGCATAATAATAAATCGACAAGATCTGGACGCTGCCACCCTGGAGCTGGCCGTCCTGGCCGGTTTACTTATACCAAAGAACGCAAATTCAGAGGACTATACGCTCACTGAAGACTGGTTTTCTGATCCTGTTTCCCATCTGGCACAAGGGTTAAAAAGCTCAGGAACTAACCTTCCTGCCTTGATAAAAGAGCTTATTGGCTCGCGCAGTGGTTCAACGCTCAATATCCCCTCCTCTTCAGCTGGTAGTCTTGGAACATGGTACCCCTTGTTGGAGGAGGATGACGCAGAGGCTTTGTCCGCAGGTTCCGGTCCCTATCTTATTTCACGAGCCTCTCAGGGGGGCGGCCAAACCTATGGCCTTGGATTCCAGATTGTTCAAAACATCAGCGAGGACCTTCAGGCACGCCTATGGGGAATTCTACCGATTCTTCTGGTCGACGGTACACCTCAAGTTGCGCTGAGTGACCCGAACGAAAGCCTGCTGCTTGGGGTGGAACTTGTCAGCGCAACAGGCCCTCTCGTCAACATCGCCGGTTTTTCCCTAGATGGCGTTCGTATGAGTGTTGCAATGGCCCCCGCACAAACAACCGGGTCTCCCGTCGACGTTAGCCTCGAAATTGTAAAACTTAAAACGCCGGGCGAGGAGCAAGCCAGTGATGTCAATTTGTCCGACCTGCAAGCTGCTTCCAATGAAGAGGTTATGGGGGCCGTCAGAGGATTGCTTGTGGCAGCCCTTGCCCAAATTGTGCCCGCAGATTCTCCAGAGATTTCGCTTCTTTTTCCGGCCATTGGCTTTGGCGGCAGCGTTGCAGGAAATGGTGATGTTCCGGCGATTGACTGGCTATCCTTGTTGGAAAATAGCGATGATCTGGCAAAGCCATTTATCGACTGGTTGCAGATAATCGCAAGTGACACTTCTGTGCTAAAAGCGTGGGGCGCAGCGCTTTCTGGTTTGGCCACTGGTGCGATTCCAAACGTACAAGGCGAAGGAACCGAAGTAGCGCCGTACCAATTCCTGCTTAAAACCATCGGCACCGCTGGCACTTTGTATCTAACCCTTGAAACTGCCACAGACAGCGATGGGACAACACATCTACTGCCTGGCCTCTCTTTTCAAGCCGATGCAGTTGTACTGGGGTCCTCCTCCGCTCAGTTGGTCCCTTCAGCCTCATTGACGTTTGTTGATCTGGGTTTCAGCGACGGCGCTTTAGCCATAGCTCCCGCGCCACTGATTGCGCAGCTCACACTTGAAAATAAGGTGCAAGGCTCACCGCTTGTCAGCGCCATGTACGAGGAAAAGGTGTTCTCGATTGGGTCGCTTGACCTTGGCCTGGAGCTCACGCCCTCTGGTGACACGGTGAATTTACTGCCGAAGTTTGAGTTTGTTGCAGTTGAAATCGCAGGCTCTTCTCATGCATCGCTCAACTTGTTGCAGCCAGAGAAAGTTGCAAGTGTGGTCGCGGGCGATCTGGCCTCCGTTATTAGTCAAAAACTTCAAAGTCTGCTTGGAACGCAAACTGGGTCACCTGGTTTTGCGCTGTCCGTCTTACTTGGCCTTGCTGCACCGACAACCAGCGGCTTTACGCAGGCTCTGACACCGCCTTTGAGCCCGAGTGCGTTTGCAAGCAACATTACGGACCCTCTGGGAGCGCTGCAAAGCTGGTATTACGCTGTGCTGAGCGCTGACGAGCCTGTTGCAGGTGCTTTGCCCGCCCAATGGATTGCACAAATGGTTGCAACGCTTATGGTCAGCGGTTCGTCAACCGTTGCATCATCTTCGGCAGCTGGAACACCAGACGATCCGTGGTTATTTCCGCTTTTGGGGTCGCAGGCAAAAGTTTACCTGAAAGCCTACAGACAAAATGAAGACCTGATACTTGGGTTGCAGGTCGGTGTAGACTTTCAGTTGACCAAGGATACGGCACTTGATCTCTCACTGGGTGCAGACCTGCTCACACTTGAAACATCCAGCACCTCAGCACAACTTACCGGCGCACGTACGTTCAGCGCGCTTGATCTTAAAATTGCCCTCCCTGATGGGGTCAGTACCGGCACTTCTACGGGCACCTCATTGAGCATTGACAGCGCAGCTGCGCAAGTCGGCTGGTCATCGCAGGACAGTTTTTCATGGCAAATCAGCGTTGCTAAATCGGAGCTGAAGGACGGTAACACGGTTGTTGCAACAGGCAGCGACCTGATCTTTGCCAAAGGCGAATCGTGGGCCGACAAGCTTTCCGGTGCGGGTACCGATACCTTTGCCCCATTGCTGCTGGGCATTACAGGTCTTGCGCTCTTGCGATCAGGCACGAGGGCTGGCGTGTTGCTGGATGGCTGGTTTGGTTTACTGGGCGGCGATATCTCTAAAAATTTACCTCAGGGAATTTCATGGCCAGATGATATGCCCCGCCTTGGGTCTGATGTTTTGACTACTCCTTTGGAGGCAATCAACACCCAGTTCAACAGTCTCTTTTCCCACAGCTTGCAGGCGCAGGCAGCGCTTTCATTACTTGGTTGGGCACTAGGAAGCGACAGCATTGCACCAGTCATTTCAGCTCCTAGCAATGGAGGCCCCTACCTTGTTCCTCTGCCAACCTCAACTGGAATAGAGCTGGCCATCTGGGATAAGGAGCAGGCTGGTGATGGTGTTGTAATCGGGCTCAACCGCGCGTTTTCGCCTGACTTGGCTGGCGACGTAGACATCTCGGTAAATGTCTCTGCTGAACTGTTTTCCAGCGCCACATCCAGTGAAGAACACACGCCCTCTGTCACGATTGTGACTGATCTGACCGGCAAAAGTGGCGAGCTGGTGAAGGACACTTTGCGTTCTGCTGAAGTCGGGCTCACACTCCTGCTGACATCCGATGGTCCGGCTATGGCTCCGATCCTTTCGGTGACCCCCACCAACAGCAGCACGCAAATCAAAATAGATCTGGAGAATCCTGCAACAGCGCTCACTGCTGCAAATAGTGAGACGCTTCTTACACTGCTCAATGCCGGTGTACGTGCACTGGTTGACGCTTATGGCGACAACCCAATGCTGATAAAGCTTGCGGGTCTGCTGGAGACAGCTGGCCTTGCAGTTCAGGTCGATGGCACGTTTGCCCTTAATGCACAGGCATGGCTGCAACTGACGGCAGCGCCAACCGAGTTTTTCAGCGCAGCTGGCACTTATTTGCTTGAGCAGAGCGAGCAGCGTGAAGACCTGGTCGACCTCCTGACTTCCGCCTCCGGTTTGAAGCTGCCAGATGTACCGGAAGAACTTCTTGCTGTTCTGGCTGCTTTGGGCTTAACGACCTCGCAAAGCTCCGGCTACTTGCCAGTTCCCAATGCAATCCTGGCTTTGGTTTCAAACCCTGCCAAGTTTTTGCCCACCCAACTCGCCGCTCTCATGTCCAGCGAAACAAAACGAGCCGCGCTTGCTTCAGCTTTTGGTCAGTCGAAGGCAACGGCCAGCTTCGGGCCGGTGAGCCTAAGCGTTCTCAACGCCAATGACTTTATGATTGAGCTTGCAAACCCGATCATGTTCGGGTCTTCGCTGAAGTTGGGCGGGGCCCTGAGCTTTAACCTGACTGATAAGACATTGGCGGCATCCCTCAATCTGGACGCAGACCAGATCGAAAGTGGAATTGGCCTATCGCTTGCCAGCGCAGACTTTAACACCCCTGAATTTTCAGCGGCCATCCGCCTTGGCTCCGCTGAGGGCACTTTTCAGCCAGCTCAGGTTCGCCTTTACCCCTTCAGCGCACAGGACTTCCTGCAAGACCTGGAACAAACAGTCCCGGCGATGTTGCTGGGTCGCATTGTTGCCGATGCACTGGGCGCAACGCTTGCGGACCACCCCGTTGCAATTGGTGTGGCGACAGCATTAGGGCTTACCAGCACCGGTTCGGATGGACAAACCAATTTGCACCTGCCGCTGCAATTCATTGACCACCCAGCTGACTGGTTGCTTGAAAAAACGCTAATGGGTGTTGATGGTGCGTTGAGCATTGAGGGCCTGAGCCAGCTGTTCTCACAGCTGCCGTCTGAGGGCACTGCGGGCTCCGGTGTCTATCTACTCTCGCAAGACAACAGTATCACCGTGGCCGGGTTGCCTTACAACCTTGAGCTGGTGTTTACAGCAGATGTTGATGCGAACCGCTTTACGATCTCCCCTCGCCTGAACGAAACACTTCAGCTTTCATCCAACCTGTCCATTTCAGCACTCAACTTCGGACTGGCGCTAACGCCAGACCTTATACCTGTACCCACGGCTCAGATTGCGTTCAGCGGTTCCATTTCTGACAACACGCCAAAATTTGAGCTAAGCGCTGCCTACGACAATACTTTCAGCTTGTCAGTAGGGCAGGTCGATGGCCCAACCTTAGATCTGATTCCGTTCACCGGCTGGTTGGAATTTGCAAAGGACGTGGCAGCACAGGCTGCTCAAAAACTGATTTCAGAGGCCGCAACGCAACTGCTGGATAACCTGAAAACGGAGGGCGCCGCCGAGTTTGTTGGCAAATTGCAAACGGCAGCGCAGGATCTGGACGTTCCTGAGCTTGTTGAAGAACTTACAAATGCTGCGCTTGAAGTTGATGGCGGACAGTCACTGGAAGACATTGCGATTGACTGGGTCAAGCAGCGCCTCACAAGCGCTAATGCCACCAATACCGCGCAGGCCGTCGTTGCCTTGCTCGCGGACGAGGTTGATGGCATCACCTCAAAGGATGGGCTTGTCTCCTATCAACCCGTTTCAAGTATTCCTTTGGTTATCTCGTTTGGCATTGAAGACAGCATCGCAGGGTTGTGGGCCCGTATGCAGTTCGACGCAGGTTCGGGGATCCGGTTTGACCTGACAAAAACAGGCATCGGTTATCCAATTGCAAGCGGCGGTAATATTCAGTTTGACCTTGGTCTGAGTGTTGAAGCAGACCTGTTTGGTGAAACAGGACCGCGTATCAGTGCGGACTGGTCTAACAGCGCTGGTTTCTCTCTGCTCTTCAATCCTCTCGGAACAGGCGGCGCCTATGCAATATACGATGCACAACTCCTGCCCGTGCCGTTTCCCGGAACTGATGGAACAGCTGGAGGGGGCCTTGAGGCATGGTTAGAAGATCTGGCTTTGCATGTACTTCCCCGGTATGCCGCACTCGGACTCTTAAATGCCAGTGTCAGCAAGGCGTGGCTTGACCAGAAACTCTTGAGTGGGAAAATTCCGGCACCTGGTACCATCTTAACGTCCATTGGCCTGATTACAGAGCAAGACGGTGTCTTTATGCCTGCTTCACCGCAAGCCCTCGCGGGAAAGACAGTCAGTAACGTTTTGGCAGCTCTAATCAACGCTATCCTGAGTGATTTGACGGCGGACAGCCCACTGACGCTCGTCTCGTTGCCCGACAATGGCAAACTCCAGATCAGCTCAAGCACGAACGAGGCATCAAAGGCTTTTGAGAGCACGCCGGACTATACGCTGTCATTGGTGGTGCCAAGTATCGCCATCAAAAATAGCGGCTTTGCGCTTCAGCTGGGAAATGCGCAGTCAGGCGACTGGATCAAGCAGGCCGGAAAATCGGGAACAGGTGACTATGTACCGGGTCTATCGGTTTCCATAAGCGTGCCTGAAAGTGGACCGGACTTTGAACACCTCCGGTTTTCGGCGGCCTATATTGGCGTTTCGCTGGAAGGAAAGAACGGCAAGCCACTGATCGACTTATCCCGCTTCTCGCTGGAGGGTGTGACCGCTCAAGGTCTGTTGTCCTTGGAATTTGGTGATGGCGACCCGGTTAAGAGCTACGGCGCTGGTGGTGATCTGTCAAACATCGCCTTTGCCCTCAGCCCCGGTTCAGTGACCGGAACTGGCGCAAACCCGGTTGCCCAAAACCTGTTGGGATCTTCTTCCTCCGACGCGAAGGGAACCAAACCTGCTGTGAACCCGGCGTTTGATGCGACCCTTGGCTGGATTTCTGACGGTACATTTGGAGCGGCATTGGAGCAAGACGGCAAGCCGGTCTCAGAAATTTACCTGCCAGTGCAGCGCAGCTTCGGCCCGCTGCAAGTTAATGGCATCGGAGCAGACTGGCATTCATCAAAGAAGCAGCTGGGGATGTTGTTTGACGGAGGTATCCAGACCACCGCAGTGACATTAGAGGTCATCGGCCTTGATGTAAGTGTGCCAATTACCGACCCCACCGACTTTGACGGCTACGGGCTGGACCTTTCTGGTCTGGCACTGGCTTTTAAGGGCGGCACTGTCTCCTTGTCTGGTGACCTGCTTAAGCAAACGAGCGACACAGCAATCAGTTATGATGGCGAGATTAACGCCTCTACCAGCCTTTTGGGGCTAACAGCTGTTGGCTCATATGCCTTGATGCCTGCCAACCCAGGCGAAGGGGAAACGCAGACGACCTCCATGTTTATCTTTGGTGATGTACGTCTCGGGGGAGCGCTGGGTGGTCCGCCTGCATTCTCAATTCAAGGCTTTGCTGGTGGGTTTTCGATCAATCGCGGCCTGACGCTGCCTGACGTGAGCCAGGTGGACAGCTTCCCGCTCATTCAGGCGGTATCAGACCCAACCTTTATTGCTGAAGGCAGCTCTCCCTCTCAGGTGCTGGCAAAGTTTGATAAGGTTATTCCCCCGCAAATCGGCAATTATTGGGGTGCTGCCGGCCTCAATGTTTCCAGCTTCGAGCTGGTAAACACATTTGCAATGCTGATCGCCAACTTTGGAGCAAGTTTCTCCTTTGATGCAATTGGTCTGGCAAAGGCCACAATGCCGCCTGACGTTTCACTTGATAAGGCTCTCGCTTATATCGAACTTGGCGTAACAATGAGTTTTGAGCCGAGTGAAGGCGAGTTTGCACTCACTGGACAACTCTCGCCAAGCTCGTTCATTCTGTCTCACAATTGTCATTTGACCGGTGGCTTTGCGGTCAGAGCGTGGTTTGGCGATAACGAGAACGCTGGCGATTTTGTGATAACGCTTGGGGGGTACTCTCCTGCCTTCAAGGCGCCAGATTATTACCCTGCTGTCCCGCGTGTCGGTTTTGACTGGCGTATCAACAGCGATACATCTATCAGCGGCGGCACCTACTTCGCCCTGACACCCAGCGCAATCATGGCAGGCGCAGACCTGAGCGCACAGTTCCGCTCCGGTAAACTTCACGCCTGGTTTGATGCTGGCGCTGACTTCCTGATCAGCTGGGCACCCTTCTACTATGACATTGATGTGCATGTTGATGTGGGCGTTTCCTACACCATTGACTACTGGATAGGCTCCTCTACTTTCTCAGCCTCGCTTGGTGCCGGGTTGCATTTGTTTGGCCCTCAGACAGGTGGTTCAGTCTATGTGGACTGGTACATCATCTCGTTCTCAATTCCATTCGGCGATGGCGGATCAAACCGTACCTCAGGGCTGACCTGGCCAGCATTTGCCCAGAAGTTCTTGCCAAAGAACAAACAAAGGAATGACGAGATTGTTCCGCTTATAGCCGCTGTTCAATCTGGCCAGGTAACAGGTGCTGCGGCCAATACCGTTCAGGCAAAGACGGTGGAGTTTAAGGTTACCTCCTCAATCCCAGCTACACAGGCCACCTTTACCAATACGACAGAACATTTTGAAAGCGGCGGCGCTATCGGAGTAAAGCCAGTTGGATGGAAGGACAATTTAGACACAGAACTTACAGTCTCAATCACCGCAGCTGACGAGGCCAACGACATTTCAGGCTTTGTTGTGGAGCCCATCAATAACGGCGTGCCAGCAGCCTTGTGGTCGCAGGGAAGTTCGGTTGCTGGTTCCTCTGAGGAAGCGGCTGTCGTCAAAGACGCGATTGTTGGTCTGAAAATCTCAACGGCTCCAACCAGCCCTAGCGGTGAGATTGGTCCCATTACTATGAGCACGGTCTACACCCCAACATGTGCTCAAAGCACCCACGCCACCTTACCGTTTGCAACGATCGCGCAAATTCCCGCTGATGCTCCAGAACCGCAGGAAAACGCGTTTTCTGTGATCCAGACAACCATTGCCTCAGAAGGTGTTGAGCAAATTCGCAAAGCAATGGGCGAGGCCCTTAACGATGTAATGTTGAGCGCCATCGACACGCCTGATATGAGCGTGATGAAAGAGTATGCCGATCAAATCCTGATCGCCCCACCTCAGCTTGCGCAAGTCGGGACTTATGTAAACACACCACCTGCCGCGTCCAGCAGTCCCCCTGCAATCAGCCAGCCGACTGACAAGGATGCAGCTGCAGCAGAGCGTTTTTCGGTCAGGAAACCCGGCAGGGTCTCTCTGATCGGGTACGGACGACTTCGCGCAATGAGAGGGTTTACCGAGGCTCGCAATGGCCTTCCCTCCCGCCAGCGCACACGGTGGTTCTGGCATAACTTGTCTTCATACCACTTTGGCGAGCCAAACGTGATCGCAGAGCCAGGACGTGCCTTCCTCTTTGAGGCAGCCCGGAGTTCTGTGCCATTGCTCCTTGATATCAGCAATGTGCGCAGCCTTGACCTTCGCGTTATTGCTCTGGACCGCGCAGGGCGCATCCTCAGCCATACAGTGACGCAAGAAGAACGACTGGTCCTTCCAGCACGCACGCATCGCATTGCAGTTTTCTGCGAGCCGGTCAGCAGCACACGTTCCTTCCAACTCAAAGGATGGCTGAGCGACCAAAAACTGATGCTAGTTGGTGATGGCCGTCTTGTTGGTGAAGGCTGCACGGTCTTCACACGCGGTGCTCTTGAGCAGATGAGCCGCTTTAAGCCCGGCCCTAACTGCATGGAAAATATAGTTGCGGCAGATGTGCTGGAGCATGTGAATGGCACACGGGTCAACGGCACGGTTGAAACGCTCTTCAAGAGCGAAGCTCGGACGATTGCCGTGGTGGTGACCCACTCTGACGACGCTCCCACCGATATCCTGCTGAAACGGGGAGAACGTGCAGGCGGGTGGCATGCAGCTGAGCCTGTGCAATCCCTCAAGCTCGGAGGCTCTGAAGTCCTGTTTTTTGAGGGAGCAAGAGGCCAACCTGTGCACGTGCTTACGTCAGCCTCACATGAGGTGCAAGGCGTGTTTGCAAGCGCTCTGCCCCCTTCACAGCTCAAAGCCACATGGAAGAGACAGGTGCTTGGAACCTTTGCCGCCCCCGCCACGCACAACCCGCTTCGCGCATTCGCGAAGATCAACCTGTCACGCGATGAGCGTTAGGCCTTAGATGAGAAGAAGGATAAATCTTATGCAAGAACAAGCTTCTGGTAACTCTACCGGCCTGACTGCTGGACAAATTGAAATCTTCGACAAGGATAGCCCTGCGCTCCCGTCAGGATCCTATGTGTTGTCGGTTCAGCAAAGCGTTTCACACGATGGAACCTGCGCGATTTCACCATCAGATGGTGATCAATGTGCGCCCTATGAGACCTCCCTCGACTTCGCTGTTGAGGGCCCTAAATTATCGATGGGCACGGATCAGGTGATGGAGGTATTCCCGCCCTCGCGGTCTCCGGGCGCATGGCAAGAAACACTGCCATATATTAGTTTAGCTTCGCCCTCTATTCCCTGGGAAAGTACGATTGCAATCCCTCAAAGTAGCACGAACGGGGACACTGCGCCGTGGCTGGCGCTGGTCGTGCTGACGCAAGAAGAGCTTGGCAACCTTGCACAGCCAGTGCACACGATCACCGTTGGCGACCTCATTTCACCCAGTTCCCAAAACGTTCTGGCACCCGTTATATCGCCTTCGCCAACCACGCAGGAGCGCGCTGAGAAAATCAGCAGCCTGGATATTCCAGCAGCGGTGTTCACTGCAAATATGCCCTCTGCCGCAGACATGAAGCTTCTGGCCCATGTGCGCAGAACCAGTAAGGACGATGGCACACAAACGTCAGAGACTGGGACCGATACCTATTCAATTATCATGGCTAACCGCCTGCCTCAGCCAGCAAAGAACAACTTTGCTTTCTTGATCAGCCTTGAAGGGCTGGGAGACTACTTGCCCGGCGGCTCCAAGAGTATTCCTGAGGATAAGACGTCTGTTCGCGTCGCGGTTTTGTATTCATGGCAGCTTGGAACCGTGACAGAAGAGAGCGATTTCTGCTCTGACTTCCAAAGGCTTGCTGAAGGTGACAACACCAGTATGCTTAAACTGCCTCAAAAGATTGAGGGTCAGGTAGGCACTGTACTGGAGCTCGGCTATGTGCCGCTCACATGGCACATGCGCTCTGGGGAAACCATGACCGGTTGGTATCGCGGCCCGTTTACACCCGTTGCGACCAAAGAGGACCTTATTCAACCACCAAAAGACAGCGCTATTTTACCTGCCGTTTTACACAGTGACCAACTTCTGCGTTATGACCAGTCGACAGGGACATTCGATGTCTCTTATGCGGCAGCTTTTGAGGTCGGGCGGCTGCTTGCTTTATCAACGCCGTCCTATCTGACGCAGATTTCAGGGTGGCGCGCAGATGCCATTACCGAAGCTCTAAAATCCACTGGAAACCTCTATCATGATGCCCGCGCTTTATTGAGCGAAGGGCAGGCAGCGTCCTCTCAGGAGCCACCAGTGAGCATACAAAACTGGCTTGCAAGACAAGCACAGCTTACAGGGTTGCCATTTTCCTACCTTGTGCCCAGTGCTGATTTGCTCATGACTGAAAGCCTTCGGTTCTTCATCCTAGACCAAAACTGGATTTACTACTTCCTTATGGGCGCTCTCAGCGTTGGAATTTTGGAGGACAGCTCCCTTGCGCATCATCAGGGGAGCGCCCACTCAGCTGTTACAAAAGCTATGAAGAGTGCCAATAACGGCGAAGGCTGGGTTGAACCAATCACCGGTTATCTTCTGCGGTCCAGCCTTGTCACTGACTTTCCAAAGATGACTGTTTCAGCTAGGGCAGTTGATGGGAATGCGCTCGTATGTTTGCAAAAACAGAACCTTTCCAGCGCGGTCACATTTGGCCTCTTTTATGGCGTGCCGGAGACTGTCAGCTTCACTCAGCCAGAGCAACACCAGCAGTTTGGCGTTTATGTTCAAGGCAGTGGCTACGTGATCCCAGCCCGGTATATTTCAGGCGCAAAAACTGGATCAAAAATCCCCAGTGACGGTTCTGGGGACGCGAGCGTACAAGTTGCAATGCGTGCGCACAGTAACGGCGTTTTGGATGTCAGCGCGACAGCCCAAAGCCTTGCGGCAATCGTCTCCGCCAATGATGATTACCTTCAGGCTTCCGGGGCTTTGAGCTCAGGTCAGTTTGCCGTGCAAATGATCAAACCGGCTGGTCAGTTTTCCTTCAGCTGGTCCCCAACCTCACAAGACAACAACACTGGAGAAGCAGCATGACCTCCAAAGAAGCTACAGCTAAACCCACCGTGAGCGGACCACGCATGATTGTACCAATGCAGATGGACTGTTTGCTTGTTGGTACTCCCAACCAGAAAGTAAACTGGGCCAAGCTCGGCCTGAACTATGACCAGATGCTAAAAGGCGGGGATGCACTGACGTCGGAGGTGTCACCCAAATTTGCGCTCGAAACCGGAGCGCATTTGCACTTTACGGTGCCCAAAGCCTTGCGTCATGGCACGCAAAACGCAGACGGTCTTATGACCTACCCTGATCTGCCGAACCGTTGGCTCGTGACACGTATTTTATCGACAGCACCCGGTGCTAAACCTCAGCTTACCTCGTGGATCGTTGAGAGTGATTATCTGGAGAGTGTGCAGGAGAGCACGCAGGCACAATGGCTGCTCAACACTGCGGATAAACCAACGGATACACCACAGCTTGTTGCCAAAGGATTAGGCCGCTCGTTGCCCCTTGCCCAATGGGCAGGTGAACCACTCACCGACACGGCAGACATAACTGTGAGCGCGCCCGGTTCTATTCGATGGGCAGCCGCCTACAGCGGCACGCAAAACGTCTTATCCTTCCATGACCCGCTCAGTGATTATTCAAAGCCGGCAAATGGCAGTGTATCGGTCGGCTATATGGTGATCGGTTGGTATCAGCCTGTGACTGAAGACCCATTCAGCCAGGTGGCTCAAAGTTCTGACGCAGCCAATGCAAAAGCGTTATGGCAAGAAATCATGACTTCGTTTACCTGGGCTCTTTCGGTTAGCGAAACAGATGCGCAGCAAGACTGGGAAAAGTGGCTTGCAAAAGAGTATCCCTCCGGTTCCTCCACAGAGTGGACTTACCCCGCTCAAATGCTATGCAACAGCGTGTATCTGGATTTGAACTGGACTGGTTCCGATACCGATTACGCACCGGCCACAACAGACATAACGGACCTTGGCCTTGCTATTGGCCAAAACTCCAGTCAGGCCTTAGCCGCCTGGCTTGCTCCGCTGTCTGGTGCAAACAGCGAAACAACCTCGCCGCAGACTGGCACGCAGAAAAACAACCTCCTGATGTCCGTCTTTGGGAATTACCCAAGTGATACTTACGCGAACACGATCAATTTCAATGCAAAAGCACAAGCGAGCAAATTCTCACCGCAGGCGGGCGGGACGCAATGGGTCGTACGCCCTGCAAACCAGAGTAATGCATCAACTGGAGCACAGGCAGCCAGCAGCTCTGCTATCTCTGTCGATCTTTCCGCCGACGCCCTTGCATTGCTGATAGAGCTTAATCAGGCTCAAGCCACCTATGATCAGGTTCTCGATGATATCGCTGACCTGAACTGGCGGATCTTCGCTGTCGCTTATCTGAGAAAACAAGCAAGCGATAAAGATGCCAGTACATTTGATGCAACGCCTTATGACGCGGCTCTAACGAAATTCAAGGCAACTCTGACAACCCAGCAAACCAAACAGGCTCAAGCTGAAACATCCATAAAAGGGCTTACCAGCCAACTTGAAACAAGCGTCGGCTCAGAGTTTCAAGTCCTGCAAAGTCCGCTTTCGCAGTTTATGGCGCCCAACGACCCAACATTGATTGTATCTGGCAAGGGTGTCGCGGGCCAAAACTCTAAAGCAGGCAACTCGGCACAAAACCCTACTCTGGAGGTAAGGGTCACTGGAGAAACACTGACAGAGCTAACCTTCTCCTGGACGTCACAATACAGCGGGATCACAGTAAATGGCAGTGTAAACACCAGCACATTGATTTCAGATCTCAACATCGCCAGCTCAAGTGACCTTCCCGTCGAATATCAATGGCTGCTTTGCGAGGCGATCCTGCTTAATCCTGGAAATAGCCAGTATCTTGCAAACCTGATCGCCACAAACGCCGGTCAGAGTCTGTCAGATGCAGAACTAAAATCTTTTGGCGATGCAATCACCAGCGAATTGCACGCACTTTACCCAGAAGCTGATCGGGATGAAGACCACGATCCGGTTGCCGATGCATCAAAGTATTTCGAAGGGGTTGCCCCTTCACAAATCGGTGTACGCCTTGGTTATTTAGCTCCGTGGTCGCCATTGGTTCTGGATTGGAAACTCAATTGGTACCCCGATGCCTCACAAAACACCGAGGACACACCCTCCGGTCCATTTGAATTGACTGGACACACCATTTTGAATGCCAGCGCATTTGATGTATTTGCAGCGCGGTTGCAAAACTTCATCAGCACATCTCCAACATTCGAAGGACTGACATCACAACAAAAAGACTTCTTACGATCAGCTGAGACCCTCAGTGCTGGGCAGGATGTGCTCATTCAAACGATGGGTGGTTTTGAACAAGCGTTTCTGGGACGAAAACAGGAAATGTTCTCTCTCACCTCTGATGATCCGGTCATTCAGGAGGCCATCCTTTCCAGTGCTTCTGCTGTGCCAGGCAATATTGGCCTGTTCAACCCTCTGCGGCAGGGGTATTTTGAGTTTACCGGCGTATATGTCGCCGATGCTTTCGGTCAGGTCCTGAACATCATTGATTCAGGGCAATCCTCTGGCTTGAAACTGTCAATTCCCCCCGATCAGCATTCAGATGATGGCGATGATTTTGTGTCATTGAGCAAAGCACTTGCTCAACCTTCAAAACTGGACATCACGCTGATGAGCGCACAAGCCTTCCCTCGTCAAGATGGCTCAAATGCTTCGGTCCCGGTCAACTCCGCAAGCGCGTCCTCCCCCATCATCGGCTGGCTCCTGCCAAACCGGCTTGAGCAATCCCTGATGGTCTTTGAGGCTGACGGAACGCCTGCTGGTACGGTAAGATCCATTTATTCTCAGAATTCCGCAGGACTGCGCTGGGAAAGTGCACCTGGCCAACCGATCTCACTTGGAGCGCCTCCCAAGGTTGAAAATGCACTGTTTGCCGAGATGCTCACCGGGCTGTTAAAAACGCAGGTAACGCAAAGCGACGCTGCACTGGAAGGGTTATTGCAACTGGCCGCATTGAACAGTTGGGCCATGAGCGCAAAAGGCGGGCAGCCGCTGAATGGAAACCTGCAGGACATGTTAGGCACACCAATTGCTGTGGTCAGTGCAAGACTGGCGTTTACTCAAAAAGGGCCTCAACTTCTTGACCCGACAAAGTTAACTGTTTCGCCGTTGCCCGCCTCTCCCATCAAAGGTCTGACAGAAAATTGTAACATCGGCGACTTTGAACTGGCGGGCTCGGGTGTTCTGGGAAGCTACATCAATAATGATTTCAGCGAACTCATCACCGCAAAAAACTACCAGGAGACGCTACCAGAGGCAGCATCAGAAGCTGTTCATCACGCCTTAACCAGAGCCATTCCAGAGGTGAGCGGGACCTACATCAACACCCAAAGCGAGGTTGCATTCACTGTAAGCAGTACTCAGTCGCCAAGTTATATGGATCTGGTCATCCTGTTAGACCCTCGCGGCCAGATACCCGTTACATCCTCGATGATACCTGCAAGCCGGATTCAGTTGACACCGCAGGTGATTGCGCCCGCTTTGCAAACCATGTCTGCCAACTTCCGCATCGGCCCTGTTTTAACACCAGCTGACGGAGTTAGCTTACCGCTACCAGGTGGGACACAGGGAAAGTGGGAGTGGGTTGAAGTTCAGGGCACTGGATGGGACGTAACACCTAACTTGCTAAATGCGAGCGCTACCCCGCAGCTGGGAGCCGCGCCAGCCATTGTTCGCGACGGGTGGCTTTCTCTGCCTCCCCTTAAGGACTAAAAGCAAAGAGTGGGGCTGTGTGCCTCACTCTTTTTCTGCAAAGCCCAATTGCGATCGTTAAGCACGTGCAAACAGGCTAGTGAGGGCTTGGTGTTTGGGCTAAACGGGTTCGCTAAATTGTTCCCGCAGGAGGTTTTTTTGGACTTTGCCCATGGTGTTGCGCGGCAGTTCGTTGACTAAAATGAGTTTTTGAGGGTGTTTGAAGCGCGCAAGGCTGGCTTTAGCTGCGTTCAGGGTCGCTTCCAAGTCTAGCTCATGGCCCTTTTGCGGAACAACCAGGCCCAGAACAGCCTCACCAAAGTCCGCATGCGGTATGCCGATGACCGCTGTTTCCAAAACGCCGGGCTGCTCATCCAGCACAAGCTCAATCTCTTTTGGGTAGATGTTGTAGCCACCGGAGATGATGAGATCCTTGTTGCGCCCGACAATCTGGACGTAACCGTCCTCATCTATCTTGCCTAAATCCCCTGTTATGAAGAAGCCATCTTCACGTAACTCTGCCGCTGTTTTGTCAGGCATCTGCCAGTAGCCGATAAATACATTGGGGCCGCGCACTTCTATGATCCCGGTTTCACCCTGAGGCACGGCCTCCCCGGTTTCGGCATTTGTAATTTTGAGGTCCACGCCGGGAAGCGGAAAGCCAACAGTTCCTGCACGCCGTTCCCCATCATAAGGGTTGGAGGTGTTCATGTTGGTTTCGGTCATGCCATAACGTTCCAAAATCCGGTGTCCTGTCCGGTCCTCAAACTGGCGATGGGTTTCTGCAAGCAATGGCGCACTGCCGGAGATGAAAAGACGCATGTGCGCCGCGATGTTCTTCGTGAAGCGCTCATCACTCAGCAACCGGGTGTAGAAGGTAGGCACGCCCATCATAGAGGTTGCCTTAGGCAGGAACTTCAACACAGCATCCAGATCGAACTTGGGCAAAAAGATCATTGAGCCGCCCACAAGCAGCATGACGTTGGTTGCCACAAACAGGCCGTGAGTATGGAAAATTGGCAGGGCATGCAGCAAGACATCCTCGCGCTCAAACTGCCAATACTCAACCAGTGTTTCTGCATTTGAAAGCAGATTTCCCTGTGTCAGCATCGCCCCTTTTGACCGGCCAGTGGTTCCAGATGTGTAAAGAAAGGCCGCAAGGTCATTCAGGTCCCGCTCCACCGTCTCAAAACTGACAGGTTGTGTGGCGGCCAGTTCCATGAGTGAACCTGAGCCGTCTGCATTGAGTGTTTTGCACACCACGCCCAGTTGATTTGTGAGTTCGCTCAGCCCTTGCACTTTCGACGCATCGCAAACGATGTGAGAGGCACCACTGTTTTCCAGAAAGTAGGAAAGCTCGCTCACTGTATAGGCGATGTTGAGTGGCAGGAAAATCAGACCGGCCTGTGTGCAGGCGGCATAAAGTGCCAGAGCTTGCGGCGACTTTTCAACCTGCGCAGCGACGCGATCTCCCGGCTTTAAACCGCATTTGACCAGCGCATGCGCAAGCTGCGCCGTTTCTTCAAGAAACGTGGCATAAGAAACAGAGGTTCCATCTTGCAGAAGAAGGAAAGGTGCGGTTTTGGATGCATGCACCCCAAACAAACGATCATAAAGCGGGTTTGCCAAAATACATGCCTTTCACTGCTGCAAAGACCCGATCAACGGCTTGACCGGACTGGTCTTTAAACTGATTCATTGCAACCAGAGTAATGCGGTGTTTGCGCTTTGGATAGCAGCAGTCAGCAAACCTGCGTTGTAGGGGCTGGGCGGGCAGCGCTTCACGTTATGGCAGAAGCTGATGGCAGGCCGTTATTTCGCCTGCCATGAGGTCGGTGGCTGTTTCATCGCTCAATGCGTGCAAGTGCAAGGCCGATGCCGGAACCGATGAAGAGTGTTCCGGTGAGCTTGTTGCGCAAATGTCCAATGCTCTTAAAGAATGGCGTGGCGGACTTTGCCAAGGCTGCCCAGCACAAATCACCAGCCAAGATAACGAGCAGGTAGATCATTGCTGGTTCTGCAAGCGCATAACTTGAGCTTTGACTGCCCACGAACTGAGGCAGGAACGCAGCGCTAAAAATAAGCGTTTTGGGGTTGATCACCGCAAGCAGCAGACCTTGCCAAAACAGTTTGCCCAACGGCGCAGTGCTGGCTTGGGCGTTTTGCAGCATATCAGCACGCTCGCGCCACGACTTAATGCCAAGGTAGATAAGGTAGGCAGCACCAAGCCATTTGACCCACAAAAAGGCATCGGCAACAAATGTAAGAAGAGCGCTGAAACCAACGACAACGATCATAAGCTGAATAGCAACACCGAGTGTGGTGCCGAGCACAGTAACCGCACCGAAGCGGAACCCATGGCTAATGGTATTTGCTGCTATGAGTGCCACATTAGGACCCGGAATAGCCACGAGCGCTGCTGTTGCAAACACCAAAGCAAATATCATCTCAATAGACATGAATTCCTCCTTCAAAATAACTGAGCGAACATCTCGCCCAGATATCTTGGTAGTTTATGAGACAGAGCGCAAGGCTGACTTGTAGGCCTGCACTTTGCGCGCTTAACGCACCGCCGACAGTTTGTCTGGATTGCGCTGCGCATAAATGGCATTGATCTTCAACTCATCATTATAGCTGAAAGTGAAGATCGTCGTGATGCCGCTGCCATCCACTGTGATCAGTGACGGACAGGAGTTGAGCTCTTCAACCCAGGCCCGGCCGCTGCGTGTGGCAGGAGAGATAGCCTGATTGATAAAGCCAAGCACCTGATCCAGACCCAAGAGAGGTTGCGCAATAGCGTTGACCTTACCCCCGCCATCAGACAGGAGCGCAACATCTGCTGCCAAAAGCTGAGCCAGCGGCGCTGTTTCGCCTGTTTCCAGTGCAGTTTGAAAGGCATGAACCATTTCATTTTGCTGGACCGGAGGAGGTACAAAGTGATCGGACTTGTGTTTGATGTTTGTTTTGGCGCGCGAAACCAGCTTGCGGCAGCTCGCCGGGGTCACATCCAGTATCTGCGCGACTTCCTCATAGCTGGAGGAGAACACCTCGCGCAGCAAGAAGGCTGCCCGCTCTTTAGGTGCTAGGCGTTCCATAACCAACAAAAACGCCATGCTAAGGCTTTCTGAAAGCTCAACCCGGTCCTCCGGGGTTTCTTGTGTTGTGGTATGCAACGGTTCTGGCAGCCACATGCCCACGTAGTTTTCGCGTTTTTTGCGCGCAGATTTCAGTTGATCCAGCGCCTTGCGTGTACACACCGTGGTAAGCCACGCATCTGGATTGGTGATTTGGTCATGCTCGGCCGCAGACCAACTGATGTAGGTTTCCTGCACCACGTCTTCAGCTTCCGCCGCGCTGCCCAATAAACGATAAGCCAGCCCCATTAACATGGGTCTGGCCTGCTCAAATGCACAAAGTGATGTTTTTGATGTCATGATCAGTGGTTCGATATTGCGATTCTATTCCATAGATTAATCATGCCGACCATCGCTGTCATGGTAGAAATGTCCTGATCACTGTAATGGGTTTTAAGTTCTTGTCGAAGCCGGGATAACTCCTCTTCCCTATTCAATTCAGTCAGCGCTTCGGTCCACTCAAATGCCAGTTTTTCTTTTGGCGAAAAATCATCGCAGTGACGCCAGATAATAAGCTGATCGAGCCGCGTGTTGGTCTCTCCCGCCTTGCGGGCATCGCGGGTATGCATTTTTACGCAGAACCCGCAGCCGTTGATCTGGGAGGCACGTAACAAGATGAGGTGGTGCAGCTTTTCGTCAAAACCAGTGGCGCTGATGGTGGCTTCAACAGCTTGCAGCGCAGACATAATCTGTGCACCGCTCTCATAGTGATTGATGGTGGTGTGTGCGTTCATCGTCGTCTCCAGTGATGGTTTTGTTGTCTTCAATGGCTCGACGATGCAGCCCTCGTGAATGTGACGTGCCTACGTTGTTTTTCTAAAATTAATATTTGCGCAGGCCGGGTACGCTGCATTGCAAGAAGGGGCATCCCCTTAACCGCGCATGTTTTGGAGAAACATCGTGAGGTCACGATAATATGAGCGGCTTTGTTATGTAAAAATGGGACACTCCAAATCGCATCAAGGAAGAAATAATATTGCAACATCAGCTGTGCAAACAGCAATTTTTAATCCAGCGCATCGTGTAGTGTAAAAGCTGTTGCAACACACAGACATATATTGTGTCCCTGTTTTTGGTCGGAGCCTTGATTTGAGCAAAGTCTCCCCCCATCTGCTGAGATGAAATCAGGCAGAGTGTTTACTGCCAGTTCCCATTTCTATTTTCAAAATACGGAGCTCGAATTTTATGAGTGATAAGCAAGAGTACACCCCACCAAAAGTTTGGAAGTGGGAACAAGCGAGCGGTGGCCGGTTTGCAAACATCAACCGTCCAATCGCCGGGTCAACTCACGACAAGGACCTTCAGGTCGGCAAGCATCCGTTACAGCTTTACTCTCTGGCGACGCCAAACGGGGTTAAGGTTACAATCATGCTGGAAGAGCTGCTGGCCGCAGGCTTTAGCGGAGCAGAATATGATGCCTGGCTGATCAACATCGGTGAGGGTGATCAATTCTCTAGCGGTTTTGTAGCTGCCAACCCAAACTCCAAAATCCCTGCACTGGTCGACCACAGCACCCCGACACCAACACGCGTGTTTGAGTCTGGCTCGATCCTGTTATATCTCGCCGAAAAATTTGATGCATTCCTGCCCAAAGACCCGACAGCAAGAACTGAAGCCTTAAGCTGGCTGTTCTGGCAGATGGGCTCTGCGCCGTATCTGGGCGGTGGTTTTGGTCACTTCTACGCCTATGCACCGGAGAAGATGGAATACCCGATCAACCGTTTCGCCATGGAAGTGAAACGCCAGTTGGATGTGCTTGACCGTAACCTTGCCGAGCGCCGCTTTATGGCAGGCGATGAATACACTATTGCTGATATGGCAATTTTCCCTTGGTACGGTGGCTTGGTGCTTGGCGCAATTTACGGTGCTGGCGAGTTCTTGTCGGTTGATGAATACAAGAACGTCAAACGCTGGACAGACGAGATTGCAGAGCGTCCAGCCGTTAAGCGCGGTAAGCGGGTTAACCGCACGTGGGGCGAGGACGAAAAGCAAGTTGCGGAACGCCATGATGCAAGTGATCTGGATGTTACAGAAGCACCTGAAAGTGCCTGATAACCGCTCCCTATGATTAAAAAACACAAAGCCCGGTTGTTTAGCAACCGGGCTTTGTTCGTTCAAATGAGCACGCTTACTTGGGGTTGGCGGCTCATCGCACGTAACGTTTTGCAGTAAGGCCGTAGCCAGCGGTGTGTAGGTGTTAGCAGCACCGGTTTGCCCGCTGAGGGACTCACCTTTTGTTAAAGCCATCCTCTGGAACGGGTCACAATGCTCCAGTATTTTGCAGTAAAGAGACCAAAAGCCCCAACCCAGCACAGTGCGGACGTGCCAAGCACGATCTCATAGCCTTGCGGGTAAAGCAGCACGCCAAACACACGCACTGCCGCGCTCATGACAATGAGATAGAAGATCGCGATTTCCACCCAGCTTGGTGTCAGTGGCCTGCCAGAATGTCCCAGTGCGCTGCGGGTCATCATGGCCAGCATCATTCCTGCAATGGAGCCCACGGTGATTGCGTGGACGGCGAGCACCTGATCCCACGGTGCATCTAGCAAAGCCCCTGCCCGCAACAACAGTGCGATCGGCAACCAGGCGTAAGAGACTGGCAAGATCCACAGCATGGGTTTGCCCCATGTGATTTGCGGGCGCCACAGTCCAATTTTAACGATGTGCAATCCAGCAAGAACGAGAAGGCCGGCGGCTCGCAAGGTAGCAGCTTCATAACTCATGCCAAAATAGATATCGCTGAGGAGCAACACGACCATGCCTGCGCCCAGCACATCCTCAAGCCTTTGTTTGCGCTGCGCACGCTTCACGCCAAGGGCATTGTTGGTGAACAGCGGAATGATCCGGCCACCAATGATCGTTATAAAAATCGCAAAGACATCAACCGCCCAAAGGAAGATATCGGCTGGGTCCAGCGTGATAATATCAAGCGCAACGGCATGGAACAGCGCGTTCGCAAGGGCCAGCACCAGCAACAGGCCCACCGTAAAGTAGTTGCGGGTGTTGCGCGTTTTAAACAGCGGAATTGCAATCCCAAGTGCGGCAAGTGGTAAGAACAGCAGGTCAAGAATCTGCCCTAGGCCACCACCCCCGACAAACAAAAAGACGCGGGCAGACAACCAAAGCGCAAGCAGACCAACCAAGGCCGGTCCGGTTGGCGTTTTTTGCCCCGTCCAGTTTTGAACGGCGGTGTAGAGAAAACCAATGAGGATCGCCACGGCAAAGCCGAAGATCAACTCGTGCGAATGCCACAGGACGCCTTCCAAGGGTCCGTTGATCTCTATGAGGCCAACGACAGAAGCGACCCATAAAGGAACGCTGATGGCAGCATAAGCAGCGCCAGCAATGTAAAATGGGCGAAAGCCGAGCGAGAAAAATGCCTCCCATGAGAAGGAGGCGGCACTGGGGGGCTTCGACATAGTATGTGTTTGTTGCATTTAATCCGGCTCGTTCGGCGAAGGTCAGCCTCCGCTCCTTGCTTGAAGAATGTAAAAAACAGGCGTCCGACCAAAAGGAGTTGGGGCATGGCCGAACGAGATATTCATTAGGTTTATAAATATGAAACCAACACTCATATTTGTGCAATGTCAAATAGTTCTAAATTAGCCACACACAGTTTTGTGAGAAGCGCTCACATTTCAGGCAGAAGTAGAGCTTGGCAGTGCGTAAATGATCTGCGGGTAAAGGGAAAGAGCAGTGATCTTTGCCGGATTTTTGCCGCCTTTCAAATCAATTGTCCCTGCCTATGAAAGACACGGGCGCAATCGATTCCTTTTATATTCCAATAACAGACAAGGTTGATGATCCACTCACGGGATCTGGCCGTTTTCATGCTGTTTTGCTATTGGCATCTTTGGCTACCCATCTGCTCGTTTATTGGGTTCTTGCAATGACCAGCTTGCCACGCGCCCGCAAGGCTGCGCCAGTCAAAAGCATTGGGGTTGAGTTCATAACGGGTAAACAACTGGATCAACTGTTCTCCAAGCCAGCCGCGCAAGAAACGCCGGTTTCCTCCATCGCGACGCAAACGGCCCTACCAGACGAGCCGGTAGAGCTGCCCTCTCCCGTGCCTGTTCGTGAACGAGAGCAAGGGCCTGAGCGTATCGTTGTCCGCAAATTTCAACTTGGCACCGTTTTGAACCACCCGAAAAACAAGGAGCTGAGGGAGTCTCTGGTTCTGTTTGACCCATCCGACCAGCGCGAACAGCTGTGCAATCTGGAGGTGATGGAACAGCTTCAGATTTGGGATTCACAATACAAACCAGAACGGGTCGTGGCCTTCGCCTATGGCGATGTCAAAGTAACTGACAACACCATCAACGCGCAGGGTGCAGCGTTCCGAAGTGCAGGCAAATGGTACCGGCTACAATACACCTGCACCTTTGATGCAGCCAACAACCAGGTCACCGCCATGGATTTCTTAGGCGGAGACCTAATCCCACGCTCGCAGTGGGAAGAGCATTTCCTGTTTGCTCATTAGCTGCCTGTCAATTCTCTCTGACGGCACGCACGGCCAGAGAGTAGCCTTCACTATGAAAGTCCAGCTTGTAGGTGACGAAGTCCAGATAGTAGTACATGTTGGTGAGTTTTTGATCGGCTGTTGCAGACCAGAAGTCAGCATTTTGCGCAAAATCAGAGTGTTTCAGGTCTGGAAACAAGGCATGCAGCTCTGTTTTATCAGCGCAGGTGGAATCCAAAAGGCTGTATAGCTCCTGAATACTCGGCAAGCGCCAGCCCTCTTCATTGCCAGAGAAATGATCCAGCGCCGCATTTTGCCCAATGTGTAGCGGCGTACCCTGACAACTGTCAGTCTCCGCTTGCCATGTTGTCCCCTCTGCACAGCGTTTCCATTCCAGCGACATTTCGTTTTGCTGCACGAGGCCTGCGCTCACTGAAAACCGCTCATGTAAAGCAGGCTTGCTCATACAATCCACCTGCGCAATTGCGTTTGAAAGCAGGCCCAAAATACCCAAAGCAGTCAGTGCAAAAAAACAAAGTGGCTTGTTTGTCATTGTATTGGATCACAATCTAATTTTAAAAGGCAACACCCCCTTTTGAAGAGATAGAAAATGTTTCCATTGAGGCCTTGAACGAGGTTTCCTCATTGCTGCACAGATTGATGATAAAAAGGAGCGCGGCGCAAACCGCGCGCTCCCTTCCAAGAAGATTTAGCAGCAGGTTCCTGTTTTGCAGCTGTCAGTTGTTGGCGCGTCGCAACACTTGCCAGCTCCCAAAAACGTTTGGTCTGACAGGTAGAAGTCGCTGAACATTTTCTCAAAGTCATCAGAGACCGACTTTTCTGCCAGGCCTGTTTCTAAAAGCCGTTTCTGCCATGCTTTCACCGCTGGAAAGTCTTTCACAAAGTCATAGCCAGAGTGTTTTTCGACGATGGCTGCACGGTGAAGCAATGGCAACCAAGCCATATCTACATTACCCGGCTTGGAGCTTGAGAAGAAACCCAGACCGGAAACCTGCCGTTCTGCTTTTGCAAACAACGTATGCAGTTTTGGGGCGCGTTCTTCCAAGGTCGCTTCGTCTCTACTGCGCATCGTGCTGCACTGGACCAGATAGTTTTTTGAAGCCTGATAACTCCAAGCCCGTTCAACTGCCTTTTGTTCAGGCGTTAAAGCAGGGTGCAGCGGCGGTGCAATTTCGTCGATGTATTCAACAATGGCGTCTGATTCAAACAGAGCTGTTCCATTTTCAGTAACCAGCACAGGTACCTGAGCGTTTGGAGAGATATCCAAAAACCAATCGGGTTTGTCCTTCAAGCTGATATATTCAATCTCGTAGGGCATCTGCTTTGCTTCCAGCATTGCGGTGACGCGCTGAACAAATGGGCAAATTTTGAAGCTGATGACTTTAAGCATTGGCTCGTCCTCGTTATTTTGATCTCATTGGTAAGACGGGTGAGGACAAGAAAAGACGAAAGAAAATCTAACAGTTTTTGCAACCACCTGTTTTTTCTTGATATTCAGCAACGCGGCCCTTTGTATCCAGCGTCATCTTGCAGCAATCTTCAAACAGTTTGCGCATTTGCGACCTGCCTTTTTGCACGCGAGATTTCAACGTGGAGTAGCTCACACCCATTTGCACCGCAAGGTCCCGCTGGGAGACACCCTCCAGATCGATGCGTGTGAGAAGTTGCGCGGTTTCCTCTGGCAAAGAGGCAATGAACGGGCGAACGCAGACGGCAAGGTCTTGCTCTACCATCTCCCCTTGTTGGGTGTGCCAGTCTTGCGCAGCGGTGACGTCATTTCGCGTCGCCGCTTTGCGGTAAAAATCAATGATCGTATTGTTTGCAACCTGAAACAACCAGGATTTGAGGCTCGCCTGATCCTTAACCTGGCCGCGCCGCTGAAAGGTTTTGATGAGAATTTCTTGCAGGAGATCCTCAACATCTTCGGGATTGGAAAGGCGGGAACGCAAAAACGCTTTCAAGGCAGAGCGATACTGCTCCCAGATATCTTCCAAGGTCACCTGCGTCATCTCTCAGCACCTGTTGGTTTTGTTATGGCGGCACAGTTAAGCGCTAAAGGCGCGCATTTCAAGCAGTCAGCCTGCAAACACAAGGGCGTGCAGGCTTGTTCCTTGTTTGGGTTCTACACGCAGTCTACTGCTCATCTTCGCCTACATCCCATGTTTCGGCTTTGCGCAGTGTAGCAGAAAGGCGGGTCAGTTTTTCGTTCATGCTCAGCGGCTTGGCAGGCAGGCCAATCCGGCTTTCTGCCCCAAATTCTGGCGCTTCCTCACGAAACAGGATGCCCAGAACCGTTGGTTCACCAGCGTTGCCCCCAAGCTCAGCCAGTGCCCCGGCCAATGCGTGGTTGGTTTCATCATGCACGATAAGGTCAGCTTCGCTGAGGCCGCCCTCTTCCAGTGAAACAACCTCCAGAGAAAACCCTCCCGCTTTAATGCGTATGCCCTTGTTTCGATCAACGCCAAAGACCAACGGCTGGCCGTGCTCCACAAAAAGCGTGTGGTCCGGCCCCTGCTTCTTGTCTTTCAGCTTATCAAAGACACCATCGTTAAAGATAACGCAGTTTTGCAGCACGTCAACAAAAGCGGTTCCCTCAAATGTGCGTGCAGCTTGCAGTACCGGACCTAGCACTTTGGCCTGAGTGTCAACACTGCGTGCAATAAACTTTGCCCCTGCCCCAATGGCAAAGCGGACAGGATTGAGCGGAGTGTCCACGGAACCACCCGGCGAGCTTGGTGTGCGCAAGCCCTTTTGCGAGGTTGGTGAAAACTGGCCCTTTGTCAGGCCGTAAATCTGGTTGTTAAACAGAACGATCTGCATATCCAGATTTCTGCGCAGGGCGTGCATAAGGTGGTTGCCGCCAATAGAAAGGCCGTCGCCGTCCCCTGTAAACACCCATACATCCAGTTCTGGGTTAGCCAGTTTCGCGCCGGTTGCAACTGCCGGTGCGCGCCCATGAATACTATGGAAGCCATAGGTCGCCATGTAGTAGGGCAAGCGTGAAGAGCAACCAATGCCGGAGACGCAAAGAGTGTCTTCCAGTTTTGCGCCAGTGTCCGAGAGGATCTTTTGCAGACTTTTCAGCACAGCATAATCACCGCAGCCGGGGCACCAGCGAACATCAAGAGTGCTGGCGAAATCTTTTGGTTTCAGATCAGTCATGGTTATGCCCCCAACACATCATCGATAATTTTCGCGATCTCGCGAACAAGGAAAGGCCGCCCTTTCACGCATGTAACACTCTCAAAGCAAAGGGGCATCTGGCTGCGCAATACCGTTGCAAGCTGGCCATTATTCATTTCTGGAATGATGATGCGGTCAAAACCAGAGAGCAGCTCCTCCAAATTAGGTGGAAGTGGCCACAAATGACGCAAGTGAATGTGGGAGACGGATCGCCCTTCCAGCTGTGCCCGCCGGGCTGCCACCCGAATTGGACCCCAGCTGGAGCCCCAACCAACCAACGCCAGTTTACCGGTGGCTTCGCCCGTTTCCACATGTTGAACCGGGATGCTGTTGGCAATGGCCTCCAGTTTTTGCGCCCGGATCTGGGTCATCAGCTGGTGGTTCTCACCGTCATAGGAGATATCACCGCTGCCAGCTTGCTTTTCCAACCCACCAATGCGGTGCATCAATTCTGCGGTGCCAGGAACCGCCCAAGGCCGCGCCATCGTCTCTGGGTCATGATCAAACGGTAGGAAACCGGTTGGTTCACTGGCTTTTTTAACGGGGAATGGCTGATAGGCAGGGTCACTGAAATCTGGCAGTTTCCAAGGTGCGCTGGCGTTGGCGATATACCCGTCGGAAAGCACCATGAGCGGTGTCATGTGTTTGGTGGCAAGCTTTGCAGCCTCCACCCCAATATCAAAACACTCACCGGGGTGAGCGGGCGCGATTACGGGCAGAGGCGCATCCCCATTGCGGCCCCAAATGGCCTGAAATAAATCGGACTGTTCTGTTTTTGTTGGAAGGCCAGTGGATGGCCCCCCGCGCTGCACATTGACGACGACCAACGGCAGCTCTGTCATAATGGCAAGCCCAATAGCTTCTGTTTTCAGCGCAATCCCGGGGCCAGAAGAGCCCGTTACGCCCAGATGCCCTGCATAAGAAGCCCCAATGGCAGCGCATACCGCAGCAATCTCGTCTTCTGCCTGAAAAGAAAGCGCACCAAGCTCTTTCAGCTTAGCAACTGTGTGCAGTAACGGGGATGCTGGCGTGATGGGGTAGGAGCCGTAAAACAACTCAAGGTCTGCCAGTGTGGCACCTGCATAAAGGCCGTAGGCCAGCCCCTCATTGCCGTTAATGGAGCGGTACTCGCCTTCCATCAGCGGCGCAGGCTGGATGTTATATCGCTCAATACCAGAGGGCAGCTCGTTCACCTCGGCATAAAGATGACCAGCTTGTAAGGCCAAGATATTTGCCTTGGCGAGCTCTGGCTTTTGGTGAAACTTCTGCTCAACCCAGTGTTCGACATCAGTCGTGGAGCGTTCAAACAACCATAGGACCAAGCCAAGGGTCCACATGTTTTTGCAGCGTTTGGCGTCCTTTGCAGAAAGCCCTGTTTCCCTCAGCGCCTTCTCCGTATTGCTGGTGATCTCCAACGGCAAAACTCGGAAATTGGAAAGAGAGCCATCCTCCAAGGGGTTGCTGATAAACCCAGCCTTTGTCAAAGCACGCTCAGTAAAGGCATCCCTATCAAGGATCAGCAATCCGTTTTGCTTTACCCCTTCAAGATACTTGCGCACAGCAGCGGGGTTAAGCGCCACGAGCGCGTCGGCTTCATCACCAAAGGTGTCTACCTCTGCATGACCAATATTGAGCGAGTAGGCAGAGACACCGTAGATCGTGCCGCTTGGAGCGCGGATGTCAGCCGGAAAATCAGGGAAAGTTGCGATGTCGTTGCCAAAGCGAGCAGCAGCTTCTGCCAGCCGCGTGCCAGTCATTTGAATTCCATCGCCAGAATCTCCAGCAAAGCGGACACGTACATAGTCCACCTCTGGCTGCTGGGAAACGGGAAGTTCGCGGTTTGCCGCGCCTCGTTCCAATCCGTTCTGCATGTTCAGCTCCAAAATGCTGGCCGCAGCGACGGGATTATTTGTTGTTGTTTTGGTCCTCGCGGACACCGCCGTTCAGCTGAGCCAGTATACCCACTTGATTGTGAGTTTTTGTAAACTGTTCGCGCGCGCTTGGAGTTGCGACGCGTTAACGCATGCTAGACTAAAAATATGGAGAAATTTGGCAGGTATGACAGGGAAAGACAGTCGTCTTCAGACCGTCTTTCCATTCGCTTAATGCAACTTCAATGCGTTACGCACGCCGGGGAACTGGCGGTTTCGTCATCACCGTCCAAATAGCGGAGGCGGCAGTTAACCAGGGCGAGAGCTTGTGTTTAGGTTTTTTGTTTTTCGCAATCCGCCACATCTGTTTTTCAAACCAAACCATGTTGAGCATAACTGCTCTATCCAGCTTTGGATTCCCGGTGGTTGGCTCCGTATAAGTGAACTCAAAATCCGCTGAGGCGATGGCTGCTAACGGTAGGTCGGGTTTCAAAATCAACGGACGCGCCATTCCCACCATATCGGTTGCACCAGAGTTGATTGCCTCTTCCATACCCTTTGAGGTTCTAAAGCCTCCGGTCACGGCCAGTGGCACGTTGCTGCGCTTGCGCAGATCCTCTGCGTAGTCGAGGAAATAGGCTTCGCGCTTTTTGGTTGAGTCTTTTTGCGTCGCAGCTGATTTTGTCATCATCACCGGGCGCTCGTAGCTGCCGCCAGAAATTTCGATAAAATCAATACCGGCCTGCACCAGCGCATCAACCACATGCATGGAGTCTTCCTGCGTGAAACCACCCTTTTGGAAGTCGGCGGAGTTCAGCTTAATTGCAACAGGAAAGTCCTTACCAACTGCCTGACGAATGCCCTTGTAGATCTCAATTACAAACCGCATGCGGTTTTCAAGAGATCCACCCCACTTGTCGGTTCGCTGGTTATGATTGGGGGAGAGGAACTGGCTGACCAGGTAGCCGTGAGCACCGTGTATCTGAACACCGGTGAAGCCGACTTGCTTTGCCAGTTTCGCAGCTGTGATGAAGCGGTCAATTACATCCAGAATTTCGCGCTCGCTCATTGCTCTTGGCTTATTAAAGGCCTTGGAGAGGCCACGACCCAATTCAATAGCCGATGGTGCAACAGGTTCTTTGGAAAGAATAGCAGGGCTTTGTTTGCCAGGGTGGTTGAGCTGCGCCCAAAAATGCGTGCCATTGATCAGTGTCGCCGCCGTCCACTTTCTAAATGCATTCAGATCGCTCTGCTCGTCCAAAACCACATTGAACGGCTCGCCCAATGCACTGCGGTCTACCATAAGATTACCAGAGATGAGCAAGCCCGTTCCGCCCTTTGCCCAGTTGGCATATAGTTTCGCCAGACCCGGTTTGGGGTTTCTGTTACGATCACCAAGCTGTTCGCTGGTCGCGGACTTCAAAAAACGGTTGGGAAGTGTCGTACCATTCGCTAATACGAGCGGTTCTTTTAAGATGCTGGCACGCGTCATGGCCGATTCCTTAATTAATAAGTGACCGGTCGTCTATAAATGATTTCTCACAAAGATCAAGGTTTGAGTAGAACGCCACAAAACGTGTTCAGGGATGCCTCAAGCATTTCAGAGGACCCTTCAGCCTGTGCTCTGAGCAAGCCACCTTCCCAGTGATTTAGGAACAATCGTGCCAGTTTGTCGGGCTCAACTCCAGCGCGGATTTCTCCCGTCTTCTGGCCACGTTGAAACAGTTCCTCATAGATCTTCTGCCAATCACGAAACCCGTCCGCCATCGCCTGTCTGATCTCGCTGTCAAGCCCACTCGCCTCTGCTGTGATACTGCCTAAAATGCAACCTTGGCAGCAGTTTCCTGCATTCAGCAGGTCAATCAGCTTCTTGTGTGCGCCAAGCAGGCTTTCAAGGACAGGTGCATCCTCTTCAAAGGCAAAGAGCGTGAAGAGCTTTTGCATATACAGGCGGATAATTTCCGCAGCGAAGGCTTCTTTGCTGCCAAAGTAATGGTAAAATGACCCCTTGGGAACGTTGCCTTCATCAAGGATCTGCTTGAGCCCGGTCGCATGGTACCCCTGCACGCTAAACAAGCGCATTCCAATGGAAAGCAACTGTTCTCGTGATGCATCGCTTTTGCGGGGTCTGGCCATCGTCTTTTCTCGTATTTTGGGCTGAGTCGAGCAACACATGCCATTGAAGCGAGCGTTTTTCAAGTTTGGCAGTTGCTATTTACAGTTTGACACACGGAGAATGGGCTATAGCACGTTTGAGATAATTGAATCTCATGCTTTGGTTCGTTAAGTCTAGTTTATATATTTTCTACTTAAAGATGTTTTTGAGTGCATAAGGCCTCCTATGTATATTTTCATTTGTGCAATTCTCGTCGTTTTCACAGTCACGGCGTACAGTCTTCGGGGCCTCCTCCTCGAAATATCACGCAAGCTGAATTATTTAAATCAAGAGCTCAAAGCCCTCAACATTAGCGTTGCAGAGTTAAAGGAACAGACGCCGCAACACAGCGCGGCAGCCCCTGAAGAGAGCAAGGTTCAAGAGGCGGGTAAAACCGCAGCTGTCAGTGCTGCACACGATGTGGTGCGATCAGCACAATCAACACCGATTGAAGCACCTAAGGCAAAGCAGGAGCTTCCTGAGAAGGAAACCTTCAAACACGAGGAAGCCCCGCAGGAGCGCAAGCCTGAGGCACTAGAACATGCACAGGCACCTAAAAAGCCAAAGTCAAAGCGGCCATGGGAAACTCCGGTCTCCACGCAGAACAGTGGCGCAGGCCTTTCTCCTGCAACACAGATGCCGCAGAAAAAGGTTCCACACCCTGCAGAGTTCCGTCCTAAAAAAACGCCATTAGATACGTGGTTCGGGCGTGTCTTTAAGAACGTGTTTGAGAACTTTAAAAAGAACTGGGTTGTCTGGCTTGGTGCCCTTTCTCTCGGCTTTGGTGGCATTTTCTTTGTTCAATATGGCATTGAAAACGGGATCCTTTCACCCTCCATGCGGGTGGGCTGTGCACTTGCCTTTGGGCTGGCGCTCATTTGCGGTGCGGAATTTGCCCGCCGCAAACACAAAAGCCAACCAGTCGATCCGTTTGGCCCGTTGGTTGCAGCTGCCAGTGGCGGGCTTGCCACGCTGTTTGGTGCAACCGTAGGTGCCTATTCTCTTTATGGGTTAATTGGCCCTGTAACAGCACTCATCGGGCTGGCTGTCGTCTCATGGCTCGCGATCGGCGGAGGGCTTATCTATGGCCCTGTCCTTGCTACCATCGGAATTTTAGGCGCGTACTATTCGCCATTGTTGGTCAGCGGTGCAGAACCCTCAGCGATGCTGTACCTTTATTTTGCGATGGTGCTTGCCTCCAGCCTTGCCGTTGAGCGGTTGCAAAAATGGATCTGGCTCTCTGCGCTAAGCATCCTTTCCGTTTTTGTCTGGGTCTTTTTGCTGTACTTCAAAATGCCGGATCTGAACCTGACACCTGTGATGCTTGCAGCTATTCTTGTTTTGACAATCACAGTTCCTGCCATGGGCCTTCCGCCCAAAACACCTTACAGCTGGTGGCCATTTGACAAGGAGTTTTTGAACTACAAGCAAACATACCCTGCCCTGCTCAGCTATGGCGTTGGTGCGCTGGTTCTGGTCCTCGCTCTCTACTTCACCCACCAAAATGCAGGATTGGTGAGGCCTATGGTGCTGGTGTTCGCCTGTCTTTTAGTCACTCATGTCTTTTTCCTTTCCAAAGCGGAAAGTCTGGACCTGATGGCTCCGGGACTGATGTTTGGTTTTGTAATCATGCTCACCGGCATTGTTGGAAACCCTTGGGTATTTGAAGCAACCGACCAACTTTACTACCTCGTGCTCCTCGCCGTTGTTATTTCTGTATTAACCGGTGGCAGCCTGCTGCGCGCTCGGCACTCGGTGCGTCCTGATTATTGGCATTGGACGGCCATCGCTCTGCCTAGCCTTGGCGCATTGGTCTACAGTGTGTTTTCCGCGCTGCAAGCCCCTTGGCTTATCTCGCCCGCTGGCTCTTTTGGCTATGTGTTCGCGCTCGGGCTCCAAGCCTGCATCGCTGTGTATTTGCGTAAAGGTCCCAAGAAATTTGAGCTGTGTGTGGAGGGCAGCTCTGCACTGGCGTTCTTGCTCGTCCTGCCGTTCTCCTATCAGTTCTTTGGCGAAATCATGTTGCCGATTGCAATGATGGTGGGTGCCGTGGCGGTGCTTGAACTATCTGACTTGTTTGCACTCAAACGCGCCCGTACCACGTTTTATGTCTTCCTGAGCGCTGCGATTTTCTTTACCACCCAACGCTATTTCGCTTCCTATGAAAGCACGACATACGCAGATATTGCAGTCTTGTTTTTGCCTGTTCTGTTCTTGAGCGCGGTCGGCTGGTGGCGCGGCAATCAACGCGAAAGCGCAAGTGAGGCGGTTGTTTTTGAAACGACGGCCTGGGCTGCATTGTCGGTGTTGGCCTGTGCATTGCTCAATGTGTTTTACGATGACCAGGCTGCGATGCCCCGCTATGTGGACTTTGGGTCGTACGCATTGATCTTCGCTGTGCAGGTATGCGTACAGCTGAAACGAATGACAGTTTCAACGTCCTTCCCAACGCTACGGACTTACCTGTTCTTTTCCTATTGGGGCCTGATGCTTTTCACTAGCTTGATGGCAATTTTGCTGAACCCGCTATACCGCAGCTATGTGTTTGGCTACATCCCGGTAGACAGCCTTTCAATCGCCTATCTTTACCCAGCTGTTGCAATGCTTGTGGCAACAGAGCGGTATTGGGGCTTTAAAGAAATCCCTCAAAACATAACCCGTGCGGTTGCCGGTGTTCTGTTAGTGCTGTTTGTTGGGCTGGAAATAAGAGCCTTCTGGCAAGGGTCTGTCTTATCAGCCCAGGGCGTGATGCTGGAAGAGCTGTATAGCTACACAGTTGCCATGCTGATTTTCTCGGTTGGTTTGATCAGCGTTGCTTCCGTCAAACAGCGCAAGCGTGTTGGACAAGTTGGCCTGGCGTTTATTGGCGTGACGTGTCTGAAGGTGTTCTTCATCGACATGTCGGGGCTTTACGGCCTTGCTCGCGCAACCTCGTTTATCGGGCTTGGCCTGACACTGGTTGGCATTGCATGGGCCAATAACAGGTTTCTCTCATTTTCACAGCAGAGCCCGGCCAACGAGGAGCCAGACCCTCAGCCGCAATAACCAGACCTAGGTAAAAAGGGAGGAGCTTTTGCCCCTCCCTTTTTACCTATTATGCAGGAAGGCGTTGTTTCGTTTCTTTCACATGCGTGTTCATCACACTAAGGAAGGTGGAAAGATCAATGTTTCCGCCAGTTAAAATCGCACTCGCCCGCTTGCCTTGAAGAGCATGTTTGTTGGCCATTAGCGCGGCCAGCGCAGCAGCACCTGCACCTTCTGCCAGATTATGCGTATCGGTGTAGTAGACGGCCATAGCCTCAGCAATCTGCCGATCGCTTACCATGACAACATCCTCAGCCCCTTTTAGAATAATCTCCAAAGCTTCTGGCTGTGGATCGCGGCAGGCCATGCCATCTGCAAACGTGTTTGCCGTTTCGGTTTTCACCGGTTTTCCTGCGCTAAAAGACAAGGCGAAAGCAGGTGCTTCTTGAGCGCATACGCCAATGATCTTGGTTTTAAGACCAAGCAGATCCCTCACTGTGATCAGGCTGCAAATGCCAGAGCCCATACCAATTGGCACATAGACCACATCCAGGTCCTGAACGGCCTGAAAGAGTTCCAACGCATAAGTGGAGACGCCTTTGACGAGGTCCTTATGAAAGGAGGGTATGGAATGATACCCATGCTCTTCATGCAGTTTTTGCGCAACAGCACGGCTCTCATCAAAGTCTTTACCCGCAATGATAACCTGCGCCCCAAACGCTCGCATAGCTGCGTTCTTTTCCAGCGAGTTTCCCTCTGGCACAACGACATAAGCAGGAATGCCATTTCGCGTCGCGCCAAGGGCTACCGACTGGCCGTGATTGCCTCGCGTTGCGGTCACCACACCATTTGGTTTTGCACCGGACTTCATCAACGTGTCTATGTAAATAAAGCCACCCCGTGCTTTAAACGAGCCTGTTGGGGTATGGTTCTCGTGTTTGATGTAAACATCCACACCGGTTCGTTCTTTCAGCAGCGGCCAGGCATAGGCTGGCGTTTGCGGAACAAACTGCTGGACGATTGTATGGGCAGCTTCCAACTCATCTAGTGAAAACAAAGACATTAAAATTCCTTCATCGCGCACAAACTGGCATCAGCTTAGCCACATGCTCTACTCTGGTCTTTCAAAAAACTGACCTCAATCTTGCCCGGTGCGCTCCTTGGGCTGTATAGGTAAACAACCAGACCCCGTTAGGACCCTAACCCAAGCATGAATTCGCTAGCGCCAATTATTCAAAAATGGAACCTCCAGCTGCTACCCAGCAGGGCCTATTGCGCCGCTTATACGGCCAAACAGGCTTCCATTGGTTTTGCTTTTGAAAACCAGTGCGGGGCGCATGCGTTTGATAGTGACAAGCTGGTTGATTTTTGGACCCGGCCCAACAGCCTTGCCTTTGTGCCTCAAGGCTGTTCGCTCGTATCGGAAAGTCAAACAGGTGGTGAATACCTGACGTTTACCGTGCCTGCTGAATACACCTGCGATATACCGCAGGCTGAGCGGTTCAATCACGCTGTTTCCCCCCGAGCCATTGCTGCGGCCTATGACTTGCGAAAGGTGATTTTATCTCGCGCAGAGTTTTGTCCGCTCGAGGTGGAAACGCGCCTGCTTGAGGTGTTGGATGTAACCCAAAGTGTTATGAACGGAGGCTTCAAAGCCCCTGCTGCGCAAGCCTCCATGACGGATGCGCGGTTGAGAAAACTCCTAGAGTTTGTTGAGGACCAACTTGCCAGCCCCCTGAGTGTTGAGGATCTGGCGCAGTGTGTTGACCTGTCTGCCGGGTTCTTGAACAGAGCATTTAAAGCCGCCACGGGAAAAACACCACACGACTTCATCATAGAACGACGGGTTGCTAGAGCACGCCAGCTGCTGCGCGCGAAAGCTGGAACTCTGAGTTCAATCGCCTATGACTGCGGTTTTTCTTCTCATGCACATATGAGCTCGGTTTTTCAAAAACGCCTCGCTATCGCCCCCAGCCTTCTCATCTCATAAGCTACTGGCCGCAACAAAGCGCATTGAGCCGAGCGAGGAGATCGTCATTCGCCGGGCGACACTTCACGACAGCACTCTCTAACACCGTGAAGCCAGGCATCCCGCTTGCACCACCACCTTGTGCCGCTACCCAACAGGAGTGCGTCGTTATTTATCTGATCTGTCAAAGGCCGAGTAGTTTCTTAACTGAACGCTCACACAAACGCCTCAATCAGCTCCTATTTGTTGAGTGTGGACGTACGGGAAAGCCTGAGGATGCACCCCTCGCAATCGAGCGCTCTGCTTCTCATTCGTAACTTAGATGACAACTGACCCAAGGCATCCACACAGAAAGATTTCCCAAATCTTTCAAATGTCTAGGAGTATATATCGTGACCAAGATCTCAAAAAACTTCGCAAGCACTAACAATCTGGCATCATTCATTATTGCTCAGAAGGTAAGTCAAAAGTAACCCAGTTCTCCGGCGAGGTGTGCCTCAACGCACCTCGCTGAGGACGCTGACCCACTATGCAACCAGTTCCGCAAAATTGCGGATTTCTAAAAATACCTTTCTGGCACCCGAATGCTATCTCCTGGCTGAATGTAAACACGTGCACTGGTGAGCTTAACTGGCGCATCGTAATCAATACCGTTTTCCCGAGCCGTCTCTGTTTCCAGATTACGCAAATCAAAGTTTTTGTCGCAGGAGCAGAGACCGCCAGAGAGCCACATGGCGCAAAACGACGGCGAATAACAGCTTGGCAAGGTGTTAGTTTGCATTTCAAATACTCTGGGGATAACGCACATAGTGCATTTTTAGTTGTAATAATCGAGTTCCGATATTTACTAATATTATCCAATTACATCAGTATGTTATAGATAATTTGACGGGCATACAGCTTGCTGAAAATACTCTTTCACAAACCAGTTAAGCGCACTTATTGCGTATTTTTCTCGAAAATTTCACCTGCTTCGCATTGCTTAACTTTTGTAAGTGACTTATCTTAAACACTAATTCAATGAGGTGGCTAATTTTAGTTGCCGGACCGATTTCAAGAATTTGCCGGGGTTCCACGGTGCTCGATATAATCCCTGCTTTCTCGAAGCATTTTCCCTCTGGGAATTAAGGGGGTCGTTTATTCTAATCCTCCGACAGCACCTGCTTGCAGAGCTTTACTTCACCGCACAGCGCGTGAGGTTATGAAAGTCTCCTTTAAATAACCGCGAAAAATCAATCCGGAGGCTATGATGAGCAGCTTTGAAATACTATTACATCTGGCAGCTGGCATTTCGCTTCTGTTTTGGGCCACCAGAATGATCCGCACAGGCGTCGAACGCGCCGTTGGGCAGAAGTTCCAAGGTTGGATGCAGCAGGCCTCCAAGAACCGGTACACGAGCTTTAGCACCGGCTTCTTAGTTTCCATCATTCTTCAAAGCGCCACAGCCACCGCGATTCTTGCCCGTGGTTTTATCAGCAAAGGCTCCATCACCTTAGCGGCCGGCCTTGCAATTATGTTAGGGGCGGACCTTGGCTCAACTATGGTCGTGCAAGTGCTCTCTCTTGACTTGAGTTGGCTACTGCCGGTCTGCCTTGTGGTTGGTGGAGCATTGTTTTCTCGCGGCAGCACCCGCACAATGCGCCAAACAGGCCGTATCATCATTGGCGTTGGTCAAATGTTGATCGCATTATCCTTTATCAGCATGGCCTCTGAACCGCTGCGTGAGAGCGGCGCGCTGCCTGTGATCTTGAATTTGTTGATTGGTGACCCGCTCATAGCCATCATAACAGCGGCAGCTTTAACCTGGCTGTTGCACTCATCTGTTGCTGTTGTCTTGATGATCATGACACTGGCAAGCACCGGCGTTTTGCCGATTGAAGGCGCGTTGCTTTTCATCTTAGGGGCAAATATCGGCTCTAGCATTATTCCGCTGGTTTTAACTATGAGCGATAGCCCAGAGGTGCGCCGCGTGCCCCTGGGCAATATGATCTTTCGTGTTTCGGGCGTGCTCCTTGCCTTGCTCATGATGCACTTTGGCGTGCTCAACGCTGAGATGCTGGGGGATGACCCTGCCCGTGCAATTGCAAACTTCCACAGTGGCTTCAACCTTGCTGTTGTTTTGCTTGGCATCCCAACCATCAGTATTGTGGCAGCTCTGACCAAGCTTATCATTTCTGATAGCGCGCTCGAGCCACAGGACGACACTGTAATGGAGCGATTAAGCCTGCTTGACCGAAAACTGCTTGAAACGCCGGACCTGGCGTTTAACGCTGCCACCCGCGAAATGTTGCATATGAGCGAGAAGGTGGAAGCCATGTTGCGCGGGGTGGTGCCAGTCTTTAGGGGAGATGATGGTCACTCAGCGCGGCGCTTGATGAAAATGGACGACGAAATTGATGATCTACATCGCTCCATCAAAGAATACCTGACAGATGTCACGCCCCGCTGCATGAGTGAGGGCGACTATCAAAAATACACTGAACTGATGAATTATTGTGTCTGCTTGGAGCAGATGGGAGATGTCATTCAGCGCAAACTTCTGGTGCTTGCAGAAAAGAAATCCGACCTGAACAAGGAGTTCTCTCAGGAAGGCTGGAGAGAAATTAAGGACCTGCACGCGGCTGTTTTGCAAAACCTGCAGATTTCGCTGCGCGTGCTCATTACGCGAGACCCTGCTCTGGCGCGCGATCTGGTGGCACGAAAGGTTGTGGTGCGAGAGTTAGAATACAAGAGCCGGGAAGCTCATTTGCGACGTCTTTCTGAGCATCGCCAATCAAGCCGCACAACCAGCTCCATTCACCTGGAAACCATTAGCGATCTAAAATACTTAAATGCGCTCCTGACAACTGTAGCCTACCCGATCGTTGAGAGCGAAGGTGAGCTGTTGCGCAGCAGGCTCGCAAGCGAAACACAAGACGGCCCTACTGTGATGACCCCATTGGAAACCTGATTGAAGCGGTTTGAGAGCGGTCATCACCGTCAGGCCTTGTCGGCCACCTCAAATCGCTTTTACCCGGCAGCATGCGGAACAGGGTTTTACCGATGGTTTTGCTTGCGACCCTTTAGTTGGAGGGAGCTGAGGTTCGAAGCTTCGATTTTTCGTAGGCATCGAAAAGATCTGTCACCAACACTCCATTGATCTTCATCCCCGTAAGATCAACATCTGTCATTTCGCAGTTCGCAAGCGTAGCCTGAGTGATCGTCACATTTGATAGGTTTGCATCACTGATAACGGTTTCGGACAGATTCACGTTGTGAAACTTAGCGTTTGCCAAGTTGACATCATCAAAGCTCACTTCGCTGAGGTTGCTATTGGTAAACTGAGCGCGGGTCATGACCGCATAAAAACTCGCGCGGTCAAGGTTTACAGCATGGAACCGACTTCCAGTCATATTGGCACGCTCATAATGAACTTCTGACAAATCAGGCCCATCAAACGGCTTTTGATCTTCCATAATACTTCTCCATTCAGCAAACGCACTTTCAGTGCAGAACCAACGAGTGTGTTCAAAGATAGCTATACCGCAAACTCCTGCGCAACATTTGTTTTGTCAGGACTGATTGTATGAGGGCTGCAGTGGAGGTTGTGGCGGGCCGGTCACACCGTGGCGGCATTCACTTTTGGCAGCAAAAAGCGGATTTACAGCCGGTGATCAGGCAATATAAGCTCAGCAATCTTGAGTTACATTTTTGCCGGAATATATAGCCACTTGCCAAACTCTTTGCTGTTTTACCACGAGTTAAAACGGGTTCTGCGCGTTTCAGGCCCGCTGATGCTGGCTATGTCTGGCAGAACGCTGATGATGATCGTCGACCGATTGTGTCTTGCTGCCTACTCTGAGCAAACCCTCACGGCATCGGGGCCTGCGGTGTTTATGGTCATGTCTGCCATTTTTTTCTTTGCTGGCATCACGCAGATTGGCCGCTCAGTTATTGCACAAACCTACACGCAACATGGAGCAGAGGCTGCCCAAAAGGCCGGTGGCAGGGGCCTTGTTGCAGAAATCGAATTCAGAATGCAGGTTGCTCTTACCCGTTCAATTCAGGTCGCGAGTACGCGCTCGAACGCCGGGCGTCCAAGTGC
>NZ_FOFM01000003.1 GCF_900110875.1 Pseudovibrio axinellae
CCCAGTGCGACACGGGAGGTCGCTATTGTGCAGAGCTTATGTGCTGTGAAGTTGCGGAGCCTCAGAAGCGCTCAGGCAGCGTTTGCTGGAAAGGCCATCAGCGGGGATAACAATGGTGCAGGCTTGGCATTGTGTAGCTTCCAAGCAAACCGTTGCAGCACTGATGAGCTTGTGAGCGCAAGCCCCGCTATGAATGGTTTGAAGCTAATATGGCAGCCGGAGGTAAGCTGAGAGGCTGACGCGCCTCGGTGGCGGATCAATCAAGCAGTTTCCTTCAAGTCGTTGAATTGCCGCCCAAACTCCCCATCCATGAACTTTGCGTTGTTTTGTGCGTTGCTATGTTAAGGTTTGCGTTGCTTGCGCGGTACAGCCGTTGCTGTGCGCGTTTGGGGGGAGCTTCGGCGTAAGCCGTGTCAGTGGGCCTAACCCCGTTAAGGTGCGCTTGGGGAGCTATCTTTGAAGTGCTCTAACAAGCGTCGAGCAGGATGAGACCGACTGCAGCTCAAACAGCACCGGAGTAACTGGGCAGGGGGATAGATTCGAGTGGTGGACGAAGTGAAAATAGATATCCCCTGCGTTTGGTGAAATCTGATGTTGGCTGGAGAAACACGTTATCCTCGGTAACGGACCGCAAATGGACGATACAACCGCTGTTCTTTCAAGAGTGGAATCTGCATTTGCATAAAGCGGGATAGTCTGTGACGCTGATTTCGTTTTGCCAACGGATTAACGCTGCTGTCGACAGAAGGTCGGTTTGTCCTTGTTGGTGTGATGAGAAAAGTCGGGCGCCTTAGGGCGTCCGAACAAGAAGAAAAACCATCATGAATCGAATACGTTGCATTATGCTTGGTATTTTCTGAATGCGATTAATTCGCGAGTTTCAGTTTACTCGTAGAAAATTGAGGTTTTTGAGAGATTGATACAGCTGCCGTTTGAAGAGGGGAGCACAGCCCACGCGCCAGCCTCGTAAAGGTGGGAGACAAGCTGTGGTTCTTCACTTGCAAACACTGCGATCTTATCGTCGTAACTCAGAATCCTGACTGAAGCCGGAAGCAGTTCCATCTGCAGGCTTTGCGGAAAGGGCACCGCCACTTCATCCGCGTTGCCAAAGAATGGCACGGCGAGCCCGATGGCCCCCCATGCTAAGCCGATGAGAACGAGGATAAGAGCTATATGCTTTGACTTGCGCAAATCAGAGTTCCGCTAGTAATCGTAAATATGCTCAACAACGACGCCTTGTTGCGCCAGCTCCTGAAGCGTCCGCGACAGAGCTGGAACCTTTGACTCTATCAACAATCTCTGCTGATTGCCCGTATTCCTCTCGGTTTCAGACAGGATAGAAGATGCTGACAAATTCGGTTTTTTTGCGGAACTTCCAGCAAGAACAGATATCAAAATGTCATCGTTGCCAGCAATCTCGTGGAACATGATGCCGTCTTGCGAAAGACGAAGCACCAGCTCAGTGAACTTGCGATACCGGGGCGTCTGGATGATGAGTTTATCATCAAGCTGCTGAACCACCTCCAGATCATACTCTGAAAGAAAATCTGCTCCGTAGGGACTGCTGATGACGGATTGCATGGTCAGTTCATCATGACCAACCGTATCCACCGCAGCCGCAATAGCTTTGGCGTACTGCGCCTTTGCCCACCACTCAAGATTTAGTGCAAACCACCGCTCCCAGCTCCGCACGCCATTATCGGTTGTTGCGGCGTTGAGTTTTTGACGTGCACCATCAAAGTCAAACCGATACCAGGGTGTCTGGTGGAGGAATTTGGCGTAGTCTGATGAAACGCTGTACTCAAGCCGGTCCTGCAAGGAGGCATTGTTCGTGCTGGTCGCTGCTGTCAGCCTGCCCAAAGTCTCTTCATAGGCCGCTTTCATCAGCATCTCGAAGGAGAAGCTAACCCCGATGGTGTAGATGGTGGCTTTGGTGTCAAACTGAGCCGCCCCCCGTGTATCCGCTTCACTCTTCAGCGCGCACAAACTGGACCAGAAGCTGCCAATGGCGTTCAGATAGTTGAATTCATGTGGCATGCCGTTTTCGAGTGTGGCGGCATAGTCCTCATAAGCATAAACAATGTGCCATTCCGGGTAAGTCAGAAAACTGCGGGCTTCCTCGCGCCTGTGAGCAGGCTCCAGCAGACTCTGGTAGTTATCGGCAACCTGCGGTGACGTGCAGGCCTGCTCCACGTATAAAATAGGCGCTGCAGCACCAACACCAATGACCAGAACCAGACATAAAACGCCGATGGAGAGCCGTTTAAGAAGCTTCACGTTGGCTCTCCCTTACAAACTTCTCACGTCCCCAAAAGCTTGCTGTCAGAGCGAAACCGCCGAGTGCAAAGTGTGGCAGGTTCGCAAGAATCTTCAGGCCGAGCGGGAAAGACTGGAAGCCGATCGTAAAGATCGCAAAATCCAAGTAACCAGACCCCGTCAGCAACCCGAACACAGCATCCGCCAAATACAGGGCGCCGAAGTAGCGCAGGAATATTCGCGATGCATTTTGTGAGATCAAAGCAGCAACAAGAGCCCATGTGGCACTTGCTCCATGAAGGCTGTCATCAAATAAATCCAGGGCAAAGATGCTGAAAACATACCCATTTTCATCAGGAATGCCGGGGATGTAGTTGAGCGATGTAACAGCGAAAAGGATCAGGGCATAAGCAAATGCAATTTTTCTATACATTCAAAGGCTCCTTGGCTGACATGTACGTATCCCAAAGCTGATTGGTAAACCGCATCTGAGGGTCGTATTTCTGCTTCAGCGCGATGAATCTTTGATGGTCAGGGTAGGCACGCTCAAACTGGTCCTGCGTTGCGTGCAGGCGGTAAGGCAGATAATAGGTTCCGCCAATTGCCAATGTGCGCTCGATAAGGGCGCGGGTCATCCTTGCCATATCCGCTTCGCCGCGCTTCGACTTCTCCTGAGAGAAAAGCATCACAGCCGCAATCCGGTCTGTTGGGGCAAAAGGCAATACACTCTGCGTGTCTTTGCGAACGTAGCGCAGGGTGATATTGAGCAATTCCTGATAGGAGGAAGGAATGACATCCTTACAGGCCTCTATAAACTCCGCAAACCGTGCAGGTTCAACAAAGTATTCGTGCAAGATATCCGTTCTGTTGGGGTCTTTATCATCCAGCGTAATAACTGGCTCATTGAGCAAGCTGTTGCGAGTAACGGGACCACTGCCCAATGAGGCGCCAATGCCAGTTTCAATATCCCAGCGCGTCCTTTTGATTGACTCAGAATGCAGCTGACCACGGAAAATATGTCGGGATGCCTTGCTGATAAAGCCAGAACCACTTGCCGCTGGCAAGTTTGATTGATCTTCATCTGGACGATAAACAATCAACAATGAATCTTCAAAGAAGCGATCAATATCAACGTTCATGCGGCCATAGGCCATCTGGATGGACGGATCTTCCGCAAGCACCTCTTGCATGCGCAAACCATATTCGGCAGAGGGCAATTCGATGAACTCGGGAAGCAACCGACTGTTCGGAACCATGTCCAGCTCCAGTTCGGTGATGATGCCAAAGAGCCCGTAACCACCCATGGCAGCGTTGAACAGCTCACTGTTCTCAGATGGGCTACAGCGCCGTGTCTGACCATCTGCAAGCACGATTTCCAAAGACCGAACCGTTGACCCGCACCCGGAAAACGGAACAGGCCAGCCGTGAGCATTAACGGAAAATGTGCTGGCCACGCCAAAGTCATTGTTGGACTGCATTACAGCAGGTGAAAAGCCATTTGCGTCCAGTTTTGTGATTACTTCATGCCACCGCACGCCACCTGAAACGGTGTAAGTTTTGCGCTCTGGGTGAAGCTCAATGGTCCCGCCATGCAATGAAAGGGCAGCCCCATTGGTTGGCAGAGACTGTCCACCCATTGAATGGCGGGCAACACTTGCCATCACAGGGTGATTTTCGTCGGCCGCCTGCTTCAATTGCGCTGACAGCTCTGTGCGCAGCGCATCGCTGGAAAGGCCGGAGAAGGTCTCGTGCTTTTTGACAGTTACTTGAGTGAGTTCGCCAGCGTCACTCAAAATAGTGTCAGCTACTTCATTTTGCGGATCTGCTGGGAGTGCGCCGCCATAGGACCGAGGGGAGGGTGAAAGAAAATGATACCCGGCAGCACCTGCAAATGCTGCGCCACCAAGAAGAAATGCTCTTCTACTGATTTTTCCCATAAATGCCTCTGCAATAATCAAATGAATATCCATCAGAGTTAGGGGGCGGTACCTGTAAATGCAACCGATTGTTGGTTTTACCTATGTGTTCTCCAATTATTGCTTGGCCAGGATTCAACGCTATGTTGGCCTCGTTTATCCGGGCAGTTATTGCTTGGCTCTTCGCTTGCTAGGCTTTCGCTATGCGCTCTGTGAAATGACTACATAACTAACTTACAACCAGCGGCGATGACGGAAGTCTTTGTCGATCAGATTGAACCCACAGTGGAGTGTGCAATCATAGCTTTTTGCGAATAGTGATGTGGGTGAGTTTTAAAGTAAGCCAGCATGACGGCCTCAGAAGAAGACCGCTTGCCAGGTCGCCGCTTCTCAAAAAGGCGGCAGTTTTCAGAGCGAGGGTCTGCAGGCTGTCGGCTTCTTCGGGGCAGTCGTGCTGGCTATGGGGAGTTCCAGTTGGGCACGCGATGAACGCTTAAAGCTGTCCGTGTTTTTCTGGTATTTCTGAACTGCCTTTTCCTGCTCTTATTTCACCTGCGAAAATTGGGGTTTTTTCGCAGGTGTCGTGATGCGCACACCCCTGCAAACAGGATTTAACTGGGACTCCACCACCTCAGGATTTGAATGTGGCCTTGATGAAAGCACCGACCTGCGCGAACTTTTCGCAAATTACCGGCATGGCAAAACCTAGTTTCTACGCAAACTTCGGCGGGAAAGAGGAATTCTTTCTCAGAACCTTGCAAAGATACGCGCAGGTCGTTGCTGAGCCACTTCTGCAAGCGCTATTGTCCGAAGATGTGTCGACACGGGCAGAGTTTCAAAGGCTACTTATGACAATCGCATCCACTGTGGCCACAAAGGGGGGCCGAGAGGATGCTTCATATCCGCCTGCTGTTTGGAATACACAGGCTTGCCAGAAAAACTACGCCATGTAAGCGATGAGCTGATGGAGCGTCGGCTTTCGGTTTTCTGTCAACGGCCGGAAGTTGCTAAAGAAAATGGTGAGATAGCACAGGACACCAGCGTGGTAGCGATGGCTGGTTTTTTATCTGGGCAGACCCTTGCGATCACCGGAAGGGCCCGTGCCGGGGCGGAGATGGACAGGCTGAGTGATTTCATCCAAGTCGCGCTCACGGTTTTCGACAAACACAATACTGTAAGCGATCCCTGAAGCCAGCGTAATAAGACGGGCGTATCTATCGTTTGCACCTTTCGCGGTGCCTCAACCCACGTTGTACTCATAGGGGCGGGTTTCGGTTATGAATTTGAAGCCAACTTTTTCCAAAATGGGTCGGCTCATGTTTGAAGCATCAACACTCAAATATTGAACGCCTCGTTCGTCTGCTTCCGCTGCACGGACGCCGAGCAAATTACGATAATATCCCTTACCTCTGGCAGCTTGAAGTGTGGAGCCACCCCACAAGCCCGCAAAAGGGCTTTCAGGTGTATAGGTTATCCAGGCAGATGAGACTGGGACTTCGTTTTCATAAGCAACGTAGATCGAAATTTGATCAGGTGTAGTCTGAATGCGTCTTATAAGGTCCTGTTTTAGGCCCGAAAAGTCAGTTCCCCAGACCTGCTCTGAGACCTGCACCGCATCCTTCACTCCAACTTCACTATCCACTCGCTGAATAGTGCTTCTGGTTGTTGCGCTATCAAGGCTCAGTTTGCCAACTTTGCAGAGCATGAAGGCCTCAGTGTCACCTGGGGTGAAACCTTGTGATACTAACTCTGCAGGCAAAGTTGCAGGTTCATCGGTTCCATAAACTTTCCATTCAAACGATTTTCCTCGTTTGGAAAAGTAATCAATCTCGTCCTGAACCGCTTGGTTGATGCTGTCTGCCGGGAACCGATACCCCGCGATATAAGAACCATATTCTTCGGTGGCGACCACCCGAATGGTATTGCGCGTATTTACTTTTTGCGCGTGGAGAGGATGGCATCCTTCACGCTCATGTCGATAATACAATTCCATCAATTCAGAAATAGTCATGCCGGTGCCTCGCCCAATCATACCGCATAGTTTGTGCCCGTTCTCATCAAGGCCTGTCGCAGGTTATCGGAAATTTGCGCGCTTCTATCAATGGTTGAGTTCATAGCGTCGCAAACATGGTGTGAGATGACCTCACCTGAAAAGCTCTCAGGGCAAAGCCTGAACGCGGCTATCTGCACTTTCAAAGCTATATTTGCTTAAGCCTGCCAATTTTCTGCACAGTTGCTGCCCATGCTGCCTGTTTCTTGCCCACCAATTATATGTGCCTTTTCCACACTCAACCTAACGCTACGAAAACATTGATGAATTCCATATGAGACGATCTGGCATGAATTCTGCTTAGAAGAGCGTACATAAAATTTTGCGTCCAACGAGGGGCGCTTTAGGCAAAGCCGCCAACCTGACTTACTCATTCCCTCACGCCCTGCGCTGAGTGACGAGACTGGTCAGTTGGCGGCTTTTTTTGTTCTGGCGGCGAGCTGGCACCAATGTATTTGAGGGCATCTGGACTATGACACCAACTAGGAAACGCAGTTTTAAATCAGCTTGTATCGCGGGGCTCTTGGTGGGCTCCAGTCTTGTTTCGCCAGCCATGGCTGAAATGCTGGATGTCGAAAAAGATGAACTCAAGCTAGGGTTTATCAAACTCACCGATATGGCGCCTCTCGCCGTAGCCTATGAACTTGGCTATTTTGAAGAGGAGGGCCTGTTTGTAACATTGGAGCCGCAGGCAAACTGGAAGGTGCTGCTGGACAGGGTCATCACCGGTGAGCTGGACGGCGCACATATGCTGGCAGGGCAACCACTTGCAGCAACAATCGGCTATGGCACCAAGGCGCATATTGTAACGCCGTTTTCCATGGACTTGAACGGCAACGGCATCACAGTTTCCAACGAAGTTTGGGACATGATGAAACCGCACATTCCCTCTGGCCCGGACGGGAAACCTGTTCACCCAATTAAAGCTGACGCTCTTAAGCCTGTGATTGAGCACTTCAAAGCTGAAGGCAAGCCCTTCAACATGGGGATGGTGTTCCCAGTGTCCACGCACAATTACGAGCTGCGGTATTGGCTTGCTGCGGGCGGCATCCATCCCGGGTTTTACGGTGAAACCGATGTTTCTGGCCAACTCCAAGCTGATGCGCTGCTTTCTGTAACGCCGCCACCACAAATGCCGTCAACGTTGGAAGCGGGGACGATCAACGGCTATTGCGTTGGGGAACCCTGGAACCAGCAAGCGGTGTTTAAAGGCATCGGTGTTCCGGTGGTAACAGACTACGAGATCTGGAAAAACAACCCGGAAAAAGTCTTCGGTCTTTCAAAAGCGTTTGTCGACGCAAACCCGAACACCACCCTTGCTCTGACCAAAGCGCTTATTCGTGCAGCAAAGTGGCTGGATGAGAATAACAATGCCAATCGTGCAGAAGCGGTCGAGATTTTGTCGCGCTCTGAATATGTGGGCGCTGATTATGAAGTCATTGCCAACTCTATGACTGGAACCTTTGAGTATGAAAAAGGTGATCAGCGGGCGGTTCCTGACTTCAACGTGTTCTATCGATATTACGCCACCTACCCGTATTACTCCGATGCTGTTTGGTACCTGACGCAGATGCGTCGCTGGGGACAGATTGCGCAATTCAAGCCAGACAGTTGGTATGACGAGACTGCCAGATCCGTCTATCGCCCTGACATTTACATCAAAGCCGCCGGTATGTTGCTTGAAGAAGGTCATGTTGCCGAAGAGGAGTTCCCGTGGGGGAGTGATGGCTACAAAGCGCCAACGCCAGCAGCGGACATTATTGATGGTGTGCCCTACGACGGCAAAACGCCCAACGCTTATTTGGAGAGCCTGAGCATCGGGCTCAAGTCCGGTGAGGTTGTTTCCGGGTCTTAAGTTCTTTTATGGCTGCGCTGCTCGCTGGCAGCGCGGTGCTTTCGAAAAATCAAAGAGTTTAGAATAATGGACACCTCACCATGAGCAATATTTCACAGGGGATTTCCGCTGATGGTTCAGCGGGCAAAGAGCGCTTCAAAGCGGTGCTGCGAAAGCTCTCTAATCTTTCACAAATTCTGGGGTTGGCCTGGTTCGTCCCGCTGTTTCGTCTGGGCGCTGGAGAGAACCCAAAGGAACAACTTGCAGAGTTAAATCGCACACTAGTGATTCCGCTGGTTGGCGTGCTGTTCTTCTTGTTTGTGTGGGGCGTGAGCGCCCCGCGCATTCAAACATCACTTGGCGCGATCCCCGGTCCGGTTCAGGTGTGGGAGCAGGCAGGCAACCTATGGGATGACCATGTGCGTGAGCGTGAAAAGGCAGAAGCATTTTATGCGCGCCAAGATGCACGCAATGCCAAGCTGGAAGCCGCCGGCCAGTCAGACAAGGTCAAGCACCGCAAATATACCGGGAAGCCGACTTATCTGGATCAGATACTGACGTCTTTGTTTACTGTTAGCCTTGGGTTTGTAATAGCGACCGCCGTTGCTGTGCCATTGGGCATTGCATCTGGCCTGTCGCGAACCGTCAATGGTGCTCTCAGCCCGCTTATTCAAATTTTCAAACCAGTCTCACCACTGGCATGGCTGCCAATCGTGACAATGATTATTTCGGCTGCCTACTCGGACCCTTGGAGCTTTATGCCCAAATCCTTGTTGGTGTCGGCAGTGACTGTAACGCTGTGCTCGTTGTGGCCCACGCTGATCAACACTGCGCTCGGCGTTGCCTCTATCGATAAAGACCTGATGAATGTTGGTCGCGTGCTTCAGCTCTCAACGCTGAAGACAATCACAAAGCTTGTTTTGCCTTCATCCTTGCCGCTGATTTTTACCGGCCTGCGCTTATCGCTCGGTGTTGGCTGGATGGTGCTGATCGCAGCCGAAATGCTGGCTCAAAACCCGGGCCTTGGCAAGTTTGTGTGGGATGAGTTCCAAAATGGATCCAGCCAGTCCTTAGCAAAGATCATAGTTGCCGTGCTTACCATCGGTCTGGTCGGCTTCATGCTCGACCGGGTGATGTATGCCTTGCAGAGCATCTTTAGCCACAACGCGAGCCGGTAGGGAGGAAACCATGACAATCCTCGAAATATCTGGCCTGACGAAGAGTTACGGCGAAGGTGATGACAAGCGGTGCGTGCTGCAAAATGTGAACCTTAAGGTGCAAGAAGGTGAATTTATTGCCATTGTCGGGTTTTCCGGCTCTGGCAAAACCACGCTGATTTCGGCTCTTGCAGGCCTGATTACCTCAGACAAAGGCGGCGTTATTTTTCGCGGTAAGGAAGTGGACAGTCCAGCTCCCGAACGTGGCGTAGTGTTCCAGTCTTACTCTTTGCTGCCATGGCTTACCGTTTCTCAAAACGTTCAGCTTGCAGTTGATAGCGTCTTTAAGGCCAAACGAAAATCAGAGCGGGCACAGATTTCTGATCACTACATTGAGATGGTGGGCCTGTCTCATGCCAGCGACCGGCGCCCGGCAGAGCTTTCGGGGGGGATGCGCCAGCGCGTGGCGGTTGCCAGAGCGCTTGCGATGCGACCAGACGTTTTGCTGATGGATGAGCCATTGTCTGCGCTGGATGCTCTGACACGGGCCAAGCTTCAAGATGAGTTTGCCGATATCTCTCAAAAGGAAGAGAAAACCATCATCCTTGTCACCAATGATGTGGACGAAGCTATTCTTCTGGCAGACCGTATTATTCCGCTCAAACCCGGCCCGAACGCGACCTTTGGGACGGAGTTTAAGGTCAACTTGCCCCGACCCCGTGACCGTGGAGCGATGAACTCTGACCCGGAATTTACGCGCTTGCGGGCAAAAGTAACGGAGTACCTGCTGAAGATCAGTCCGGGGCAAGATGCTGAGAACGAGACAGAACAGGTTAGCCTGCCCAATATCGTTCCGCTGGCGCCTAAGGTCAAAGCCAGCAAGGAGGAGTTGCCGGCGGCCTATAGGCGTGAGGCAGAAGCGATAAATGCAGACCGCTATCTGGAGCTCAGCCAGCTCACAAAAGTTTACCCGACCCCGCAAGGCCCACTGACGGTCGTCGATAACCTCTCCATGAATGTTAAAAAAGGGGAGTTTATCTCGCTGATTGGGCATTCAGGATGCGGAAAATCTACTGTTCTTTCAATGGTCTCTGGCCTGAATGATATCAGTGGCGGCGCCATTATTCTGGACGGTAAACACATTACCCAGGCAGGCCCTGATAAGGCCGTTGTCTTTCAGGCCCCCTCGCTGATGCCATGGCTGACAGCCTACGAAAACGTCGCCCTTGGGGTCGACAAGGTGTACCCAAATGCAACTGCAAATGAGCGTGATGATGTGGTGCGCTATTACCTTGCACGCGTTGGTCTTGCTCAGGCTGCTGATACGTTTGCAGCAGATCTTTCCAACGGAATGAAGCAGCGGGTCGGCATTGCAAGGGCATTTGCCCTTTCTCCTAAAGTGCTGCTGCTGGATGAGCCGTTTGGCATGCTGGACAGCCTTACCCGCTGGGAACTGCAAGACCTGCTGATGGATGTGTGGAAGCGCACACAGGTGACCGCCATTTGCGTAACTCATGATGTGGATGAGGCGATCTTGCTGGCGGACCGGGTGGTGATGATGTCCAACGGGCCAAATGCCACCATCGGCAACATCATGGACGTGGACCTTCCGCGCCCACGCAGCCGCAAAGCCTTGCTCGATCACCCGGATTACTACGCCTACCGCGAGGAACTACTTGATTTCCTTGAGGCCTATGAGGGCGGCGCAAATCCGAGCGAAGAGCAGCTGCAATCTATCCAGCACAAACGCGCCGTGCGCCTCGCTCGCCAAAAGGCCAGCGTTGATGCGGCAGAATGAGGGCACGAAAACATGACAAAGAAACTAATAGTTATCGGTAATGGCATGGCCCCGGGGCGCATGCTGGAAAAGTTGGTGGAGGCAGATGCTTCTGCCTATGACATCACAATTTTTAATGCCGAACCACGGGTAAACTACAACCGCCTGATGCTTTCACCGGTGCTCTCTGGTGAGAAAACCTATCGAGATATCATCACCCATGATGATGCGTGGTACGCCAGCCATGGGATCACCCTGCAAAAGGGTGAAAAAATCACTTCAGTTGACCGTGACGCCAAAACAGTCACGAGCGCAGGTGGCATCACCGCATCCTATGACAAACTTGTAATCGCAACCGGCTCTTCACCCTTCATCATACCGGTGGAAGGACATGAGCTGGAAGGCGTGCTGGTTTACCGCGATCTCGATGATGTGGACGCGATGCTGAGCGCAGCCAAATCAGGCGGGCGCGCGGTCGTCATTGGGGGTGGTCTGCTGGGTCTGGAAGCTGCAGCCGGGCTGAAAGAGCAGGGCATGGATGTAACCGTGTTGCACCTCATGCCAACACTGATGGAACGCCAGCTCGACGAGGCCTCAGGGCACCTACTGGAAAAGGCCTTCAAAGATCGTGGTGTTGATGTGCTGACCAAAGCCAACACCAAACGCATTCTGGGAAGCTCAGGCAGGGTCACCGGGGTTGAGCTGGAAGACGGTGTGATCATCGATGCAGCAATCGTGGTTATGGCTGTCGGCATTCGCCCCTCCACCCAACTGGCAAAAGCAGCGGGTCTGGATGTTAAGCGCGGGATTGTGGTTGCAGATGATATGCGCACATCAGACCCGGACATCTTCGCTCTGGGCGAATGTGTAGAGCACAATGGCCACTGTTATGGCCTTGTTGCGCCCTTGTACGACATGGCGACCGTCATCAGCCAAAATCTGCTTGATGGCAGCGCTCTTTACGAAGGCTCTGTCACTGCAACCAAGTTGAAAGTCACCGGGATCGACCTTTACTCTGCAGGAGACTTTGCGCAAGGAGAAGGCCGTGAGGAAATCGTCCTGCGAGATGCCACTGCAGGCGTTTATAAGCGGTTGGTCTTGCAGGAGAACCGCATAGTTGGCGCAGTGCTGTATGGGGAGACCTCTGACGGTCCCTGGTTCTTTGATCTTTTAAAAAAGGGCAAAGACGTCAGCGAAATGCGGGACACGCTGATTTTCGGGCAGGCCTTCCAAGGGGGTACTCCGCTGGACCCCTCAGCAGCCGTTGCAGCCTTACCGGATGACGCAGAAATCTGCGGTTGCAATGGCATTTGTAAAAGCACCATCACTTCTGCCATCACCTCAAAGGGCCTGACGACACTAGAGGAGGTTCGCACTCATACCAAAGCCAGCGCCTCTTGCGGCAGCTGTACCGGATTGGTGGAACAGCTTATGGCGGCAACGCTGGGCGCTGCGTATAGCCCGGCTGCAATTACACCGGTGTGTGGTTGCACAGACCTTGGTCACGACGAGGTCCGCCGTTTAATCCTTGCCAAAGAGCTGAAGAGCATTCCGCAGGTCATGCAAGAGCTGGAATGGAAGACCTCATGTGGCTGTGCCAAATGCCGACCGGCTCTGAATTACTATCTGGTCTGCGATTGGCCAGAAGAATACGCCGATGACTACCAGTCCCGCTATATCAACGAGCGCGTTCACGCCAATATCCAAAAGGACGGCACGTATTCTGTGGTGCCACGCATGTGGGGCGGAATGACCAGTTCTGCTGAGCTGCGTGCAATTGCGGATGTGGTTGATAAATATGACATTCCGAGTGTGAAGTGCACGGGTGGACAGCGCATTGATATGCTGGGTGTGAAAAAGGAAGACCTCCCGTTAATTTGGGAAGATCTTGGCAAAGTCGGCTTTGTGTCCGGCCATGCTTACGCCAAGGGCTTGCGCACGGTGAAAACCTGTGTCGGGACAGATTGGTGCCGCTTTGGCACTCAGGATTCCACTGGGTTTGGCATCCGGCTTGAGAAATTCATGTGGGGGTCATGGACCCCGGCCAAGCTAAAACTGGCAGTCTCTGGTTGCCCGCGAAACTGCTCGGAAGCCACCTGCAAGGACATTGGCATCATCTGCGTTGACAGTGGCTTTGAAATCCACTTTGGCGGTGCTGCGGGCTTGGAAATTCAGGGCACACAGGTGCTCGGCACGCTTCCTACTGAAGATGAAACTCTGGAACACGTGGTCGCTTTAACTCAGATGTACCGCGAGCAGGGGCGTTATCTGGAGCGCATCTATAAATGGGCTGATCGTATCGGATATGAGGAAATCCGGCGTCAGATCATGGAGGACGCCGATAAGCGCAAACATTACTTTGATCGCTTTGTTGCCTCCCAGAAAGTTGCTCAGGTCGACCCGTGGAGTGAGCGCGTTTCCGGCAAAGACAAGCACGAATTTAACCCGATGAAAACCTTAGAGATGGAGGCCGCGGAATGAACGCCAATATCAAAACCTGGATTGAAGTCGGGTGCTTAGAGGATATTCCCCGCAATGGTGCAAGGTGCGTCAAGAACGGGGAAATGACCATCGCAGTATTCCGCACAGCACGCGATGAGGTCTTCGCTTTGGAAGACAAATGCCCTCACAAAAAAGGGCCGTTAAGTCAGGGGATCGTGCACGATAATTGCGTCACTTGCCCCCTGCACAACTGGGTGATCTCCCTGAGGAGTGGCAGCGCTCAAGGGGCCGATGAAGGTCATACCCAAGCTTTCCCAGTGAAGCTTGAAGGCAACGTTGTCTTTATCGACCTGTCTTTCTCCAAAACGACTGGCTGAATCAGGATTCAGCGGAAAGGATACTTATGTCCTACGTCACGCCACGAGAATTCGCCACCAAGATGATTGATGCAGGCGAAGCCAAAATTTTTATGTCGACCAAAGACACGCTTATTCGAGCGTATATGGCAGGTGCAATCTTGGCACTTGCGGCAGCTTTCGCTGTAACTGTTGCGGTCAATACTGGCCAGTTTTTAGTTGGCGCCCTCCTTTTCCCGGTGGGCTTCAGCATGCTCTATTTGCTCGGCTTTGACCTTCTGACCGGGGTCTTCACGTTATGTCCTCTCGCTTGGTTTGATAAACGCCCAGGCGTTACTGTCAAAGGCATTTTGCGCAACTGGGGCCTGGTATTTATGGGGAACCTGGGTGGTGCAATCACCGTTGCCATTTTCATGGCGATTATTTTCACGACCGGTTTCACCCATGAGCCGAACGCCGTTGGCTTGAAAATCGGACTAATCGGAGAAAGCCGCACAGTCGGGTACGCCGAAGCTGGTGGGGCTGGCATGCTCACTCTCTTTGTACGTGCGGTGATGTGCAACTGGATGGTATCGACGGGCGTTGTCGCGGCCATGATGTCCACCACGGTCTCCGGCAAGGTCATCGCAATGTGGATGCCAATTCTGGTGTTCTTCTACCTGGGCTTTGAGCACTCTATCGTCAACATGTTCCTGTTCCCATCCGGCCTGATGTTGGGCGGCGACTTCACCCTGATGGACTACATTTTCTGGAATGAACTGCCGACGGTAATTGGCAACCTCGTAGGCGGCCTGACCTTTGTTGGCGCGATGATCTACGCCACCCATTACAAGCCTTCCAAGCAACAGGAGCTGATAACAGACCCCGTATCATCTGTAGGTGTTGCGGCTGAATAAGGCCACACCTCCTGCCAGAAAGGGCTGGCAGGAGGTGTGTCGAAACCAAGGTTAGAGCCGTTTGATGCGTGCAAATTGCTCTAACCACCAACTTATGCAGCTGGGTGACGACCAGATTACGAGGGAGATGCATCATGCAAGAAGCGCGAGTAGTCAAGACAACCTGTCCGTACTGTGGGGTTGGGTGCGGGGTCCTTGCAACGCAAATGGAGGATGGCTCTGTAGAGGTTAAAGGCGACCCGGATCACCCGTCGAATTTCGGTAAGCTTTGCTCCAAAGGTGCAGCTCTTGGCGAAACGCTGGGGCTGGAAACCCGGCTGCTTTTCCCGCAAATACGGGGCAAACGGGCAAGCTGGGATGATGCTCTTTCGCTTGTTGCAGATCGTTTCAGCTCGGCAATCAGGCAGTACGGGCCAGACAGTGTCGCCTTTTATGTTTCCGGGCAAATTCTGACAGAGGATTACTACGTCGCAAACAAGCTGATGAAGGGGTTTTTGGGCTCAGCCAATATTGACACCAACTCACGGCTTTGCATGGCCTCCTCTGTTGCTGGGCACAAACGTGCGTTTGGCGCTGACACCGTGCCATGTTCCTATGAAGACCTTGAGGATGCGGATCTGCTGGTTCTGGTGGGAAGCAATCTGGCTTGGTGCCATCCCGTGTTGCAAAGGCGCATTGAAGATGCTCGCAAAAGCCGGCCCCATATGAAGGTTGTTGTGATTGATCCCAGAGAGACCGCAAGTTCAGACGGAGCGGACCTGCACCTTGCCATCGCTCCAGATGGAGACGTTGCCCTGTTTAGCGGATTGCTGGCGTATTTGAGCAAGGCAGGTGTCGTAAACCATGAGTATGTAAGGGATCATACAGCAGGATTTGTTGAGGCCTTGAATGAGGCTCAGCGATGGGAGGAGGCAAGCCTGGTGGAAGCGACAGGCCTGAGTGCAGGTCAGTTACACCAGTTCTATGACCTGTTTGCGCGCACGAGCAAAACCGTCACGCTGTACAGCCAGGGGGTCAACCAGTCGGTCAGCGGGACCGATAAAGTCAACGCCATTCTTAATTGTCATCTGGCCACTGGCCGTATTGGCCAAAATGGCATGGGGCCATTTTCGATCACCGGCCAACCCAATGCCATGGGCGGGCGTGAAGTCGGCGGCCTCGCCAACACGCTTGCCGCGCATATGGAGCTGGACAATACAGAGCATCGCTCACTTGTTAAGCAGTTCTGGAAAGCGCCAGCGCTTGCACCCAAGCAAGGCATGAAAGCTGTCGAGCTGTTTGATGCAGTGGCAAGTGGACGTATTAAAGCACTTTGGATTATGGGCACCAATCCAGCCGATAGCTTGCCAAATGCAGGCAAGGTGGAAGCCGCGCTCGCAAGCTGCCCGTTTGTTGTGGTTTCTGAGGTGGTGAAGCAAACAGACACCAGCCGCCATGCTCATGTCCTGTTACCCTCTGCTGCATGGGGTGAAAAAAGTGGGACGGTGACAAACTCCGAGCGCCGAATATCACGCCAACGGCCATTTTTGCCCATGCCAGGAGAGGCCAAACCAGACTATTGGCAATTTGCACAGGTGGCTCGGCGTATGGGGTTTCGTCAGGCCTTTGACTATGGCGGACCCGACGCAGTGTTTCGCGAACATGCAACCCTTTCGTCTTTTGCAAATGCTGGCGCACGTGATTTCGACATCGGTGCGTATGCAGACATCACAGCAGAGGCCTATGCAGAGCTATCACCGTTTCAATGGCCAGCTCCAAGCGAAGGCAATGTAAACCCACGCCACTTCTTTGCCGAGGGCGGCTTTTATCATGCAGATAAAAAGGCACGCTTCATACCGCTCAAACGCAAGGATCACCTGCCAGCGCGCAAATCAGGTCAAACGAAATACGCGTCCACTGTCAGGTTAAATACAGGCAGAATTCGCGATCAATGGCACACTATGTCCCGCACCGGTCTCTCTGCACGTCTGTCTGCTCATTCTGCTGAGCCGTTTTTGGAGATCTCTCCGCAAGATGCCGAGGATGCCGGTCTACAACAAGCTGATATTGCTCAGGTCACCAGTCCGCATGGGAGCGTGCTCCTGCGTGTGGTGGTCACATCCCGTCAGAAAACGGGTGCGGTCTTTGCACCACTCCATTGGACAGATCAATTTGCAACAAACGCACGTATTGACAGGTTAGTGACAGCAGATTTGGACCCGTTTTCTGGTCAACCTGCATATAAACACACTGATGTTTCGATTTCTCCTTTTAACGCAGTTGTTTATGGCTTTGCAGTCACCCGAAACAAGCCAAGTCTTAAGGGGCTGGATTATGCTGCCGCTGTGCGTTGTGATGGTGGTTGGCGTATGGACTTTGCCCATGGGTCTTATCTGGATCAAAGCGCATTGCTCAAACATCTCAGGGCACCTCAAAAAAATTCCGGTCATTGGAGCGAGTATCGCCAAAGCGGCGACGCTTACCGAGCTGCGTGTTTTGATGAAGATGGTTTGGTGGTCGCCTGCCTAACCTCTGCAAAGCCGGTGTCGCTTTCACGCTCTCATCTGGTTTCCCTATTAGCAAAAGAGGAGTGGTCGCAACAAGATCGCCTTTCTGTTCTAGCTGGTTTCCCATCTGCAACCCAGCCTTCCAAAGGTGCAATTGTTTGTGCCTGCATGAATGTGGGTGTCAACGAAATCGGCAAGGCGATAGCTGAAGGCGCGCATTGTGTTGATTCTGTTGCAGAAATCACAATGGCTGGTACCAACTGCGGCTCATGTCGCACTGAAATTGAAAGGATGCTGCATGGTCAGTTCCAGCAAGCGGCACAATAAGCCAGCCAGAATCTCTCGTATTGAGAAACTTTCAGTTCTACCGGTCTTCTTCAATTTGCAGGGCAAGCAAGTTTTGATCATTGGGGGAAGCAATGGTGCTTACTGGAAGTCAGAATTGTTAGCAGCAGCCGGTGCAAACCTGCAAGTTATTGCCCCAGCAGACCATATAGCAGAGGACTTTCGCCAGTATTTGGAAGTTGCCGACAAGAACCACGTCATGTGGGAGGATCGCAACTGGGAGAGCGAAGACCTGAAAGGGAAATCTCTTGCAGTTGCTGATTTAGAAGAGCTGCAAGAGATCGAGCGCTTTAAACAAGCTGCAAAGCAACATGCTTGTCCGTCCAACCTGATTGATAAACCGGAGTATTGTGATTTTCAGTTTGGGTCCATCGTCAGTCGCGGGCCTTGTGTGGTGGGGATCTCAACCAGCGGGGTTGCGCCAGTTCTTGGTCAAAGCATCCGGCTGCGCATTCAGGCCTTGCTTCCGCAGTGGCTTGAGCAATGGGGAGAGTTGGCACAACGTATTCGCCCGCAAGTGATGAGGCGTTTTGTCAGCGGCGTTGACCGTCGGAGATTTTGGCAGAAATTCTCAGAAAAAGCATGGGACAGCGCGCCCAGCCAATCAACCATCCATGGCATTTATGGGCAGTTAAAAGAAGAGGGGCAAGGCGAACAGGAAAACCAGAACAACCTCCTGTATTTTCGAAAGAAAACACGCTCTGAAGTGAGTGAGGGGGCCTCTGTTGTTGAGGTGTCCCAGCTCGGTGCTGACTATTTGACACTACGCGATTTACGCCTCTTGCAATCCGCCAGCCGCATTGTCAGCGCGCCAGATGTTCCCGAAGCCGTCCTTCGGCTTGCACGTCGTGAGGCATTGCACCAAACGCTGGAAAACGACCAGCGTGTGAAGGCAGGTGACGAGAAAGGGTGCGTTCTTGTGCGAATGAAGAGCGATAGCTTGCAACAAAACTCGGTCGGGTAGGGCCCTTTGAAAGTTGCGTGCGCCCACAGCCCAGGGCACACAAGGGCTAAAGGTGGTGCACGTGCTGATAGCCGACTAAAGCAGTTGCGAGGCAGTAATGATGCTGTTTGCGACTTCCACTATCTTTTGATTCTGGTTCATCGCAGTCTTGCGCAGGGCTGCATAAGCTTGGCCTTCAGAGATGCTTCGACTTTTCATGAGAATAAGCTTTGCGCGGTCAATGCTTTTCTGGCTCTGCAACTGCTCTCTGGCATTTTCCAACTCATCCTCTAAGCACAAGTTGGCATTAAATCGCGCAAGTGCCAGATCAACCACACTCGCGAGCCTGTCCTGATGCAAGCCGTCCACGATAAACGCGGAAACTTTGGCGTCCACAGCTGCTTGAATTGATGCAGGCTCCGCCTCGTCCACGAACATGACAACGGGAAGCTTTAGGGAATGAACGAGCCGCAGCACACTGTTCAGCTCCGAGCCGCTTGGTACTCCAAGACTAAAGATGACCATATCCGGGTGCAGCTCTAAGATAACACGCGCAATGCCATCCAGCGCGCAAGCTGTCATCACACAGTTATAACCGGCACCCTCTAATCCAGCCTGAATTGTGCGCTGTCGGGCCACATCGTCGTCAACGACCAAAATATCAAGTTGCTCTGTTTTCATGATATCTATTTTTGCATGCAGGCTTTAGATCCGCAATTTATGCGACGAGCATATTTTGAGCATACAACCTCAAGAATTGCCAATAATGCTTGCAACTGCCCCAAAGTTAAGCGCTGACGTCACCCCGCGTGTGTTTCACAGCGTGCCTGCTACACGCCGCCACGAGGTCCGTAGGTGCGGGCGCCGTCAAATGGGATCTTGGGTCACGAGAACTTTCGCCGGATAGCTGAATTGATAAGCTCGATCAGGACAATCAGCACAGCAATCACAATCGCAACAGTGGCTGCCTTGTCGTATTGAAAGGAGCGGACATAGGTCTGGATGTAAAAACCAACGCCCCCCGCACCAACAACACCCAGCACAAGGCTTTCCCGCAGGTTCAACTCAAAGCGGAAGATGGTATCGCGCAGGATGACCGGCGCCATTTGCGGCCAGATCCCGAACTTCAACCTCTGCAAACCAGAAGCGCCCATGCTGTCGAGAGCAAGAACGGGGGCCGGTTGAACATCATCAATTGCTTCTGCATAAAATTTTGCAAGCATACCCGTGGCATGAAATGTGATCGCCAAGATACCAGGTAGCGGACCAAGCCCCACAGCACCAACCATCAACATTGCGACGAGGATCAAGGGGATGGAGCGAATCAAAGCCAGAAGGGAGCGAACCGGTCTGTAAACTGCGGCAGGCATCAAAGTCTGCGCCGCGAGGACGCCCAAAAAGGTTGAGATGAAGACTGAACCGAGTGTCCCAAGAATGGCGATCCTGAGTGTTTCCAGCAGGCCTTTTTGCACTTCTGGCCAGACAGAGAAGTTTGGCGGGTACATTCGGCTTAGGAAATCACCCATGCGTACGCCGGAACTTACCAGCTTGCTCAGGTCAATATCTGCGCTGACGCCAGACCAGATAACCACTGCAACAAGCGCAAGTGTGAGAGGAAACCCGCGCATCAGCCTATTTTCCTCAGCAGCTGAGGCTGTTCGCTTGCCTGATACAGAACGCGCATATCAAGAGAGGTGAGCTCGCTAGTCGGACGATCAACGATGATCTTGCCATCTGCAAGGCTGAGAATACGGTCTGCGAATTTGCTCGCAAGTTCTGGTTGGTGACTGCTGAAGATCACAGTGATATCTCGTTTGGCTGCAAGGGATGTGAGCAATTGCAGCACAGCCTCCGCACGCATCGGGTCAAGGTTACTGATTGGCTCATCTGCTAAAATGAGCTTTGGTTCCTGGGCAAGGCAGCGGGCAATCGCCACGCGCTGACGTTGACCTCCAGAAAGCTGGTCGGTACGGCGCTCTGTAAGGTCAATCAAATCCACGTCTTCAAGGGCTTGCGTCACAGCCCGCTCATCCTCAACGCTAAACCTGCCCATTAGGGAGGCGAGGGTACCCATGCGGCCTAAACGGCCATTGAGCACATTTTGCCACACACTTGCGCGCTCGATGAGGGCAAATTCTTGAAAGACAAAGCCGATGTCAGCACGGTGTGCTCTGCTCAGCTTTTGCCCCGGCAGCACAGTCTTACCAAGCACACTGGCCTGACCCGTCCAGCTTGCAAGCCGCCCATCCAAAAGGGCAAGCAAACTGGATTTGCCTGCCCCCGATGGCCCAATCAAGGCGACCCTTTCCCGTTTGGGGATCGTTAAAGAGACAGCATCCAGCGTCGCCTGTCTCGCTCCACTATATTGGTGCGAGACAGAAGAGAGAGTGACTGCTGGATGCTGCCGAGTTTTTGTTGTCATTTCATCAGTCCGTAACGGCGGGCGAGTGCACGAACTCCGTCATAATCATCAGTGTTGGATTTAACATAGCCTTCAGGGCCGTAGATGTAGGCGAGGTACTGCTTATTTTCTGCGGTGTTGAGTGCAAGCATAGCCTCAACAAACTTGGCTTCAAGGCCAGCGTCAAGACCATTGCGGGCAATGACCATGTGGCTTGGAATTGGCTCTGATTCCGCAATAGAAATCACTTCAGACTGCTGCTGCGGAGTGAGCAGCAAGTCTGCATATTGGCTGGAGCCAGCAGCGTCAACAAGGCCAGCTGCCATCGCCTGCATGCTTTGCTGGTACCCGCCTGCAAAGTAGCTGCGGTCAAAGAAATTGCCAGCATCACTAGGCTCTGCAAACAGCCCAGCTTCTACAAACAGGTTGAGCGGGTACATGTAACCAGATTCAGAAATGGGGTCTGCAAAGGCAATTGTCTTACCCTTCAAATCTGCAAGGGATTTAATCCCGCTATCCTTGCGTACAAAGATACGCCCTGTATAGCTCGCAGCGCCCTTGTAGATTTCTGAAAGTAGAGGCTTCGCCCCGATTTCCTTTTCAGCCAGCACGAAAGGAAGCGCTCCCATAAAGGAGATATCGGCATCACCATTGCGCAGGGCCTCAACAGCCGCTGCATGGTCAATGGTCACGAAGCCTTTCACCTCAACGCCGGTCTGATCGCTCAGCCACTTTGTGATCACCTTAATGTCCCCCAGCAGCTTTTCCGGGTTCTCCTGCGGAATAAAGGCCAGCTTCAGCTCATCTGCTTGAGAGTGCTGAGCAGCAAACAAAGAGCTGGAGAATGTTCCAGCTGCCATGATGAGGGCAGCAACCGCGCCTTTTACAAAATTACGACGGCTTCCCATCAGTACATCCTCTCGTCAACTTCATTCTGCAGTGCTTGGAAGGCCTGCCAGTTTGCGTCTGCATCCGCCCATTTGTCATTTGCAACAGCTATTCCAACGGCATGAAGCAAGTTCGCCAGCTGGTAGACCTCTGACTTTGCAGAGAGGTTTTTCATAGTAGAAGCATCCGCTTTCAGGTCTGGTGCCACTGTTTCGACGAGGACCTTTATATTGGCCTTATCTTTCATCGGAAGCAGCGTATTAAGCGTGGTTGCAAACGTGGTTAGCTCGTCAAAAGCAAGGCGGAACTCGGTCTCTTTTCCTTCGAATACCTGATAGGGTTCGTCTGCATCGCCCACTGCCTCAAGATAGGCGGTCAGGTCAGCACGGGCGTTTTCATCAAGTCCAAGATCCTTTGTCGTGTTGAACCAGTCAACGACGCGTGCAAGGGTTGGAAGAGATCCATCGTGAAAATACGGGGCCGAAAACTTTGCGCTGCGCAGTGTCGGCACGTCAAACGCCATCGGGGTACCACCTGGGAATGGTGGTTCATCTGAGCCAATATCGTAAATCTGCCCGTTGCGGAAATTTTGTTCTGGAACGTGGCAACTGGCACAGGACTTACCATTCATACCGTCAAATGGCTGGTTGAATAGGCTCTCCCCACGCATCGCCGCGGCAGAAGCTTGTTCTGTGAGGCGTCCCTGGCGGTCAATCTTGCTGTTGGGAAGAAAGTCAAACTCTCTCATATAGGCCATGAGCGCATCGAGCATATAAGGTGTCGGCTCAGCACCGGCAAACTCAGTCACAATCACATTGCGTGTAAAGCGACGCAGGCTTGCTTCCCGCCCATCGCGGCCATAAGGCGCTGTGAACCGAATACCGCGAAGGCTTGGTGTGTCGATGTGATCATCCCTGCGATCATTAAACATGGGAGCAAAGAAGGCGCCATCCACGTCCAGTCCGCCAGCATGACTGCTTAGTCCGGGAATAAAGAGTTCACGGTTTACATCACTGCGGTTGTGACAAGTGGAGCACGTCATTCCCAGATCACGGGCAGGGCTACCGAAAATTTCTGGGCTGTCAAAGAGCATGTCACCATAGGCAACCAGCGGCAGTTCGGTTTCGTCACCGCCCGCGCTTTCAAACTGGAGCACCAGCAACGGCAGCTGTTTCTGGTTTGCAATGTTAGAGCCCGGTGGCAACGTTACTGGCAAAGCAACGGGCTGACCAGATTTCACGACGCTTTCAGGAATAGGCGTGAGTTTGGCTCTGTTTGAAAATGATTTTGTACCGTAGTTCGCAAGCACATACTCAGCAATGGTGGCTTTCGCCTGCTTAAACTGAGCTGGATTGGCCGCATTTTTTCCTGCACCCAAAAGGCCTTCAGTCCCCAAAGCCGATGACATTTCAAGCCATGCAAGACCAAGACGTGAAAATGCCTTCTTGTCTCCAGCCTGAATGCCGTCTGCAAAGGCCCGGTAAAAGCCCTGTGCGTTTAACATGTGCTGGCGTGCTTCAGCCGTTCCCAGAGCAGCCTCAGAGGCATTCAAGCTCTCAAGCATTTGTTCTGCGATGACGCGGGTCACAGCCTGGAAGAAAGCTTGCCTGTCCTCTGCCTTCAACGCAGCATCAACCGCATCGCGTTGCGGAGCTGAGATCAACTCAAAAGCAGGCGTAGCAGGCGCGGCTCCCGGCGCAGGTTGCTCCCAACTGTCGCGCAGCTTGTTCCACGGCACCGGCGAAAGGTTACCCATGAATAATGAAAGTCGATAGGCCGCCGCTTCGGGAAGCCACGGTGCCTCTTTTAAAGCTGTTGCCTGAACCATGCCTGGCAATAGGCACAGCCATAAGGCTAATAGAAAGGAGCGCATTTGATAAAGTATCCTGAGTCTTATAAAGTTAGCTTTGGCTAAGTATTGTTGCTAGTGCTATGAAATTGTCAAGCCTAAAAGGACGCGGTATAATGGTTTGGAGAAAAACACTTTTAAAGTTTCATAGTGCATGACCCAAAAAACTCCCGAGATCTCTAGTTCGTCTCTCGTTTCACAAGCTTCTGAAGGTGCTGACAGCACAGCAGGTTCGCAGGCTGAGCGATTTGAATCGGTTCGCCGCGCGCATCAAAGTGAAATGGCGGAGGATTATGTGGAGCTCATTGCAGAACTAATTGTGGAGCATGGGGAGGCCCGCCCCGTTGAGATTGCAGAAAGACTTGGTGTCTCTCAACCCACAGTGACAAAGAACCTTGCACGACTAAAGCGAGATGGCCTGGTGATCCACGCGCCTTACCGCTCGGTATTCCTGACGGATGAGGGAAAAGCACTTGCCGAAATCTGCCGCAAGCGGCATCGCATCGTGGTCAACTTTCTAAAAGCCCTCGGCATTAAAGAGTCCATTGCAGAACACGATGCAGAAGGTATTGAGCACCACGTCAGCAAAGAAACCCTTGCTGCCTTCGAGTCGTTCACCCAAAGCCCGAGCAAACCGTAAACTCCAAAACCGACCGGCTTTAAAGGCATCAGTGGCCCAGTGTGGGAGAGTAACAATCTCTCCTACTGACAAGCCCCCCCAAACAGCAAAGACAGCCTGCACAAGATGCCCAATAAAAGGCAATATATCCGCCAGAGTACACCTGCTCTCAGATACATTTTTTGGGTGTTAACGGATGATAGCGAAGAACCCATTACTGACGTTCAACAGCTCCCAGTTCCTCGCGGGTGAAATAAGTCGCTTGGTGACCAAACCGGACATTCGCCCTGTCACGGGAATTTCTATGCTACGCCAGCTAGTTTTGTCTGCGGACAAGGCGCTTGTCAGCGCTTCGGACAGACGCATGACATACTCTACGAGTGATTTGCTACGTCTAAGGCAAGTTGCGAACTGATTGCGACCGCCTCACTTAGAGATGGCGCGCGTCTTGTCTAGAGAAATTAAACCACCTCTAATAAAGTTTCACCCTGAAGGGTCTAATCTGAAAAAAGCATTACCCTGAATGCTCGCTGTGTACCGTATTTTAGGTGAGCAGCCAAAGCAGCAGTCGAAAAACAGTAGACTGCAACAATGACTCCCTGGAGGAAAATATCACTCCCTAAGTTCATACGTTAGCGCAGATCTCAGCCAACATGAGCGATCCTTGCTCATAACTTAGGAATCACCCGATAGTGTTAACTCAAATAACTTTGAAAAATGAGAGACCGTACCAATGCAGCTAACCAACGTCCTTATACCCACCTACGCTCAAATGCTACGAGGGCTTTCAGGTTGGCTCGATAAGGCACAAAAGCAATTGCCGCAAGCAGAAGCCGAGGCTTTGTTATCTGCACGGCTTGCACCTGATATGTATCCCTTATCGTCTCAAGTTAGTTTTGCCTGCTTCCAAGCTCAGGAAGCGACATACCGACTTAGAGGTGAACCCGTGTCGGGCGCATTAGAACAAATGGCCGCCGATGGTCAGAATGCAGCAGAACAACCGGGTTCAATCGCAGATGCTCAAAGCCGGATTAGTGAAACTCTCGCGTTTCTTAATGCCCTTGATATAAACACGCTTGATGCTGGTGCGGAACGGCAGATGTCGCTTGAGCTTCCCACAGGTATGATTTTTGACATGACAGGTGAACAATACGCGCGGGACTGGGCGCTGGCCCAATTCTACTTTCACCTGATGACGGCTTACGCAATTCTTCGAAGTCAGAAGATTGAACTCGGAAAAGCTGATTACGTGCCGCACATGTTCGCTTATCTTCGCCCCGGAACAATGCCGCAGAATTGATGATGATGTGGGTAGAGTAGAAAAGTCTAGAGCTTGTTGGCTCAGGGTTATTTCCGTGTCTTTCTAGGGTGAAGCTCTTTTTCATCCCACAGGTAGACGCTAGCAGCTCTGACTTAAGCCACCTGAGTAGTTTAAGTGCAGAGTTACGAGATATCGTGAAGGCACCGGATGAGCTAATTCAACCCACAATAGAGCCACCTGAATGGCTACTTGTAGCCCGCCGTGCTAGCAGTGGCTTACTATTGACCTAGATTTCTGCGCTCAGCGAACGGCAGGTAAGTCCGCATTCCGGTCATGTAGGCAGGCCAGAGTGATTGGCAAGAATGGATAAAGAGTCCTACCCTTCTGCATGAAATCAGCGTTTTAAGACGTCATGAGGTGGAACAATGGCCGTAGTCACTAAAGTTTGACCGAAGCCCAGCTCTTGGCAAAGAGGGTGGGGACCTTGCATAGTTTTCTTGCTTTGGCCGGTAAAACGACGCCAACTTTCGGTGGTGTCAAGCGTGCTCTCATCTAGTGCTATCATCAAGTAAATAAACAAAATATCAGAGCCGCCCCGCAGAGCGTTTCCGCGCTCGGTGCAGGCTGATACACGCCTGATCGCGCCGTTGGTTCATAAGCTGCACCGGGCGAAAGAGGGCGACCCAAGGCGCTCGGGCGATGAGTTTCGCCCAAAATTGGCATCGACGCAGTTTTTTGGCGTTGGCAGGGGCTCTCTTACACGTATGATGCTCTTCTGCCTTAGCGTATTCAAATATCTTAGTTGCTGTGCAGGCCCGTCAGATCCTTCAACTTGTTGCTCAAAAACTTAGAGACTGCCCCAAACCCATTAGGAGAGGTAGGCTGCAATGCTCAAAGCTATTTCGGTTCCAGAAGGCCCATATAAAGTGGGATCAATCAGCCTCTCCAAAACGGATATGAGCCGACCTTCAAGGATTGGTTCAAAGGTAATGGGGCGGAAGCTATTCGTAAAAATATGGTACCCGGCCATGCCTGCAAAAGAGGCTGCATACCCTGAACGCTTGTGGCAACAACTGCAAGGTCGCAAAGACCTGCCGCTGATAATGCGCGGCGTCATTCGCTACCAAAATCGCTATCAAACTCATACGTTTAGCAGTCTTGATAGTGCTGAGACCAACGACACTCCAAGGGTTGTGATCTATAGCCATGGCCTTATATCCTTCGCCTCTGAAAGCACCCACTTGATGGAGCATCTGGCCAGCCATGGTTACATAGCAATTGCTGTTGAGCACGAAGAGCAATTGCAAGAACTTACAGGGCTCAGGCAAAAGACATCAAAGGAGCAGAGAAAGGAAGACGCCCAGCTGAGCGCAAGTATTCAGCAAGCGAGTGGAGTGAGCAAAGCTGAGCTATCGCGGACCTATTACTCAAAGGCTGAAAATACAAATCAGATCACCTCCCAAAGAAGCTCGGATATCGCTTATTTGACAGAGCATTTGGATGAACTTCTTCAGTCCATACCCAATTGGAGGAGCGAGGTCCCTCGAAAGCTACCGGTGGCCCTTGCAGGGCAATCACTCGGAGGGGCGGTCGCTACAGAGTTTACAAAATTCCACGACCGTTCAGTTGGCGTGGTTAATATCTATGGCGGCATGTACGGAACACAAACCTCTGTCCCCATTTATGTGCCGTACCTGATGATGTACAGTCAGGATAATACGAGCTCAAACGCTGACTACATCCGCGACAGTGCCGAGCACCGACACATCTGTGTGACCGTACCAGAAACAAAGCATTTGAACTTCCACGAACTCACCATGAACCTTGGCTTTTTGCGGTGGCTTAAGCAAACAGGCAAAGCAAGGCCGCAAGCTGTGATTGCCTACAAAAACAAGCGGATACTTGAGTTTTTAAATAGTCTGGACTGGGATCAGAACGAGCAAGATCAGGTGATCTGCACCTGACCATCAGCACATATTGGGGGATTTCTCCCCCAAAACCCTTATGGCATTCCCCGGTTTAATCTTCAAAAAATGTAGCGTTCCGCCCGCCGACGACAATGTCGAAACGGTATCCATGATGCACGTCGATATGGGGCGTTTCATAAACCTGCCCGACGTTGCGCTCAAAAGCATCACCCATCAAGGTCGCCATGGGGTCGGTCGCGTTGTTTTCTTCACCTGGAAAGTACATCTGGGTAATCAAGCGAGATGATCCCCCACTCAGCGAGATATGGATGTGCTTTGGTCGGTAGCGGCCAATGTCCGGGCGGGCAAGGTAGGCACCGGGGCTGATGGTCCAGAAAGTATACCTTCCCTCGTCATCGGTAGTCACACGCCCCAACCCGAGGAAATTTGGATCCAGCTGAATGCCGGAGTGATCCTCAATATGGGTATAGCGACCAAACATGTTGGCGTTCCATATTTCCAAAAGCGCATGGCGCACAGGCTGCCCGGTTTGCGTACAAACCCGGCCAGACACTTCAATAGGCGTGCCTTGTGCTCGTGGTGCACCCGGCGCGATCCGTGTCAGGTCGTTTTCGCCTTGGCGTGTTACTGCCTGCTGCGGGATATAAGGCACAAAGCTTTCACGCGCAGCTTGCGGGATCAAACGCAGGCGTTTGCGTGGGGTTCTTTGGTCAGAGGTGTTATCAGTTGGGCCAACTTCCAACAGCCTGCCTTGTAATGTCATAGTCATAAGCTCTCACTCCCCTTAGCTCACCAGGTCGTCAAAAAACGGGGTTTCTTGATCGCCTGCCATGATAATATCGAGCAGGTATACCTCTGCCCCATCCGCCGTGCGGCCATCATGACGGGCAATCAGCTTCGGCTTGTCTTCCTCAGAAAGGGACGAAAGCAGGGAGTCTGTATCGTTGCCTTCAGCATCTTCAAAAAAGACCTGCGTGACCACGCGGTTAATACCGTCAGAAAAGATCGTGAGTGTTATGTTCGGTGCTCGGCCCTTTGAAGAACCCGGGAAAATGGTACGGAACGAGTACTCACCAGCTTTTGAGCGCAAACGCCCGTAACCATTAAACCACGGATCGAGATCCGGGTTATCTGCGTGGGCGGGCGTGCGGTAAACACCTTTGGCGTTGGCCTGCCAAAATTCCATGACAACACCGTTCGCCAAGTCGCCATGACGATCAAGAACACGCCCGCGCAAGATGATGTGCTTCCCCTCAGGCGCAACAATGAGGCCGGGGTGAATGCTGGTCAGGTCCTCCAGACGCTCATCACGAAAATAGATAGGAAAGTAGGGACCAACCGTGTCCTCATTGGTTGGAAAGAGCATATTTTGTTTGTCATTCGCTGACATTAAAATTCCTCCGTTGCATTTAATTTGTTTTGTATATAAAACGATCTCAGCGTATTTGCGTTTAGCCCGATTCAATTAAACTGCTTTAACTAACTGTTTTCGTAGATATTTTGATCCAAAAGACAGAACCCAGTTTTCGGAAGTATGTTCACCAAAAGTGAGAAGGTTCCAACCAAATGGCCCAATCTCCCAACCATGCTGTCTATTTTGTACCCGGACTGCATCGCGGACTTCGTGTCCTTGAGATCCTGGCGGCTGCGCACGAACCTATGTCGCTGAGTGATATTGCCCGCGCGCTTGAGATCAGCCGGTCCTCTGCATTCCGCCTTGTTTACACTCTGCGCGAGATGGAGTTTATCAAGGATGCTGAGCTGAAGAATACGTACACGCTGGGCGCACGGGTATTGAACCTTGGTTTCGCTTATCTCAATCAGCAACCGATCACGTCTATCGCACGCCCCCATCTGGCGGCTCTGCGTGATGAAGTTGGTATCAGCGCCCACCTGTCCGTGTTGGAAGGGCAAGATGTGCTTTACCTGGGCTCGCATCAGGCGCGCACTGGCTTTGTCAGCAACATGGTGACCGGCACCCGGCAACGCGCCTATGCCTCTGCGATTGGGTGGTGCCTCTTGGGCGACATGGGTGAAGAAGACATCAAGGCCTTCTGTGAAGGGCAGGCGCTGGATCCGGTCACAGAGCATACGCCAGCAACCTGGCAAGTGCTGTATGAACGCGTGAAAACCGCGAAGGAAACCGGCTACATTATTTCTCGCGGTTTCCGTGATCCAGGTGGGTCCAGTGTGGCAGTGCCAGTCAAAGACAACACCAATGCGATTGTCGCGTGCGTTAATATTTCTGGTCCTGACAGCGGTTTCGACTTTGACCGCATTGACAGCTTTTACCTTCCAGCAGTCCAGAACGCTGCTCTGCAAATCTCGCGAGAGCTGGGATATGGTGGCCAGAAATAACAACATACCGCTGCCTTACCCGATCTCAAGAATAGTGCGCGCTTCATTTGGAGTAGCGATCGCGCCCCCAAGGCTGTCGACGATGGACACGGCCTTTTCGACCAGTTGAGCGTTGGAGCTGCAAAGCTCTCCATCGCGGATCTGAACCGTGTCTTCCATGCCAATACGCACGTGACCGCCTAACAGGAACGACTGCGCAAGCATGGGGAATGCCATACGGCCAATGCCAAACGCTGACCAAACTGCTCCCTCTGGCAGCTGACTGACAAGATAGGCCATAGTCTGCGGGTTTGCGACTGCACCAAAGCGTACGCCAAGAACCAGCTGCATCATCAAGCGGCCTTTCAAAAAACCCTTTTTTAGAAAGTGTTTGACCATGTGCAGGTCCCCGCTGTCGAAGATCTCTATTTCTGGCTTCACGTGTGCAGCGTAAATTCGCTCTGCCATCACTTCAAGGTTTTGCGGAGTATTTATGACACTGGCCTGACCAGACCACATGGTGTTGAAGTCCAGTGTGCATACTTCAGGCCTCAGCCGCTCCACATGAGCAACGCGCGCTTCCGGGCGGCAAAGGGTCGATCCCTCCGCTGCTACTTGCGGGTTTTGTGTTGAGGGAACAAAGCGGCCGCCTTCTCCGGTGGTCAGGTTGAGGATGACATTTTCGTTGACCGTGCGAATGCGGTCCACGAGCTCCTCATACAGGTCCATTCGCATGGAACCCTTACCCGACTTGGGGTCACGTACATGTAAATGCACGATGGATGCGCCAGCCTTTGCAGCATCCAGTGCAGCACATGCAATCTGCTCTGGGGTGATGGGCAGGTTGGGGTTTTGGTCAAGGCGTGTCAGGTTTCCCGTGACAGCAGCGGTGAGAATTGTCTTGCCTTCATTCATGTCAAAGCCCCCAGTTTTCCAAGTTCCATTTCAATGACATCGCCAGTCATGCGAACGATCTCGTCAATCTCTTCGGGGGGAGAGGTATAGCTTGGTGCCAGCAACACGTGGTCCCCACTGGTTCCATCAGCGCAGCCTTGGGCAGGGTAGAGCATCAGCCCGGCATCCATTGCAGACCTCTGAATTTTGGGCGCAAGACCAAGGGAAGCTGCAAACGGCTCTTTGGTTGCCCGCTTTTTCACAAGCTCAACACTCCAGAACAGACCGCGTCCGCGGATGTTGCCCACATTTGGGTGGTCCTCAAGGCGAGCCATGAGAGAGAGCTCGAGCTGTTCGCCGCGAGCACGCACATTTGCGAGCAATTTGTTTTGTTCAATATAGGTCAGGACAGCAAGGGACCCTGCGGTTGTAATGGCATGAGACATATAGGTATGACCATTCCAGAGGCGTCCACTGTTCATGGCGATCTTATCGATGACATTTTGGGCTGCAAGTACGGCTGCAATGGGTTGGTATCCCGCACCAAGACCTTTCGCCATGGTGGTTATATCAGCGTGGATACCTTCTTGCTCCAGTGCGAAGTAAGTGCCGGTACGACCCATTCCGCACATGACTTCATCAGCGATATATAGAACCCCGTGCGCATTGCAGATTTCGCGAATACGCTTGAAGTACCCCTTTGGCGCAGGTTGAGTGCCAAGGGAGGCACCCACAACGGGCTCCGCAACAAAGGCAGCAACGTTTTGGGGGCCAAGCTCAAGGATTTTGTCTTCCAACAGGTTCGCCATGCGAAGCGAGAACTGCGCCTCAGTTTCTCCCTCCTTCTGCATGCGATAGGCATAGGGAGTATCAATATGCTGAACATCCATCAAGAGCGGCGCAAATGGGGCTCTGCGTCCCGCATGCCCGCCGACAGCAAGAGCGCCTAGGGTGTTACCGTGATAACTGGGCGCGCGCGCGATGACTTGCGTGCGGCTAGGCTCATCATTTTCCAGGTGATACTGACGGGCAAGCTTGAGTGCGGCCTCCATAGCTTCTGAGCCGCTGCCTAGGTACATAACGCGGCCTTCGCCTGTACCAGCCGGTGCTTTACTGACAAGGAAATCAGCTAGTTGCTCTGCAGGTTCATTGGTAAAGCTGCCTGTATGGGCAAAGGCGAGGCGATCAATCTGGCGCTTTAGCGCTTCGCGTACAAAAGCGTTGTCATGTCCCAAACAAGACACAGCAGCACCGCCGCAGGCATCTAAAAACCGATTCCCATTTTCATCAATCAGCGTATTGCCTTGTCCCCCAACTGCAACAGGGAGAGGGGTTGTCAGGTCTCTGTGTAGGATATGGCTCATAGTTCGCCGCCTTGATACTGCGCTTACTTGACTAATATATCAAACAGTGTTTTGTATATTAGACAAACAAGCAGAGATCAAGGCGAATTCGCTTGGACATTGAAACTATAGAGACCCGCTATGCAATCCGCTTTGGATGACCTGAGAGTTATCGAAATGACCCACGTGTTGGCTGGGCCTTTCTGCGGGTACCAGCTCGCATTGCTAGGCGCCGACACCATTAAGATTGAGACCCCGCAAAACCCTGATTGCGCGCGTGGACGCGGCCCGGATGCAGCGCTGAACTCAAAAGGACTAGGCCTCAACTACCAAGTTCAGGGAGGCAATAAACGCTCTCTTGCTCTCGATATTTTTCAGCCAGAAGGTCGGGAGATCCTCCTACAGCTGCTTTCAACGGCGGATGTTTTGATCGAAAATTACTCCACGGGCGTTTTGGATGAGCTGGGGCTCAGTTATGCAATCGTTAGTAAACTGAACCCGCGTTTGGTTTATTGCTCCATGTCCGGTTATGGCGCGACAGGGGAAAAAGCGGATAAGGGGGCCTATGACAATACCATTCAGGCAACCAGCGGTCTTATCGCTCAAAGTGGCGGAGTAAAACCCGGCGTTTCCGTCGTGGATTATGCAGCAGGTTATTCGGCCAGTTTTGCTATTCTGGCAGCGTTACTGCAACGTGTTCGCACAGGCACGGGGACGCATATTTCCGCAAGTATGTTGGAAGTGGCAATGACATTGATGGCACCAGAAGCCTCTGCTGCCCTTCACTCCACCAAATGCGCTAAGGTCCGTGAAGCAGGTATCAGCGCCTATGAGACCTCCGGGGGCCGTATCATGCTTGGTGCGTTTACGCCCAGCCAATATGGCAAGCTGAAACGATGCTTTGACGACAATGGCATCTCCGCCTGGTTTCTCTCAGATATTCATAACTGGGAGGATATATGGAGCCGTTCTACCCAGATTACTGCCCATCTTGCGCCCATTCTATTGGCCAAAGATGCCCAGGAGTGGGTGAAACTGTTTCGCCACTATGATGTTCCAGCTGAAGAAATCATCGAGCTGGATGAGGCTGTAAAAGCCACACAGCTTGCACAGCGCGGCTATTTTGTGCCCTCACCAGAGGATGAAAACCTTCAGCTTCCCATTGCTCCATTCCAAATGAGTGAAGGAGGGCCGCGTTTACACACAGCGCCGCCGACACTGGGGCAGCACAGTCATCAGGTCTTGACGGAGCTAGGCCTTGATTCCAGCCGTATTGAGCTGCTGAAAGCGAGTGGTGTTGTGCAATGATCGGACCAAAGCATGTCCTCACAGCAAGGCCGCGATTTGAACTTCCTAAAGGGCTCAAACACAAGGGCGAACCCTCGAAATGGGCGCAGATGACGCGTCCCGGCATGCAAATGCATTCTTTTTTAGAAGGGGCTTTCTTTGATGATGAAGAAAACCTCTGGCTTTGTGATGTGCCATACGGTCGGGTGTTTAAAGTCAGTCCGCTGGGCACATGGCAGCTGATGCACCACATCGATGGTGAGCTGCACTCTATGCGAATTGCCCCTGATGGGCGGCTTATTGCGGTTGATTATCGCCACGGCTTAATTGAGCTGACCAGCTATGACAGATTTACTGTCTTGAGTGCGGGATACGGCTCTGAAGAGTTTCTGGGTCTTTCTGATATGTGCTTCGGGTCTGATGGGACGCTGTGGTTCACTGATAGTGGCCGCACCAGTTTGAGCGATCCAGCAGGCAGGCTCTTTTGCCTTCCCGTGGGTGGTAGCGTTCAACTGGTCGCTGACTGCGTGCCTTATTCCAACGGTGTATGCCTTTCTCCCGATGGAGCGTGGGTTTATGTGGCTGCAACCCGTGCCAATCAAGTGCTCAAGCTTTCCAGCAATCTGCCAAAGACAGGTAAGCCGATGGTTGGCACCTACCTCCAGCTGTCAGGTGGGTTGGGGCCAGATGGCCTTGCTACCAACGCAAAGGGCTTGCTTGCCGTGGCGCAGGCACAGGCCGGGCGCGCTTATATCTTTACTCCGCTGGGCGACCTGCATGCTTTGGTGCACCTGCCAAAGGGATTGTGGACCACTTCAGTGGCGTTTCACCCTCAAGAGACCAACCGACTTATGATTGTTGACGCCCAGTTCGGCTGCGTCTTCGATGTTCTCCTTCCCGATTAACGGAGCCAGACTATGAAAAAAGAAGACCTGCACGGGTATGTTCCCGCCATCGCAACGCCCTTTAACGAGCGTGGTGAGATTATGGAGGATGCCTTTGCGGATCTGTTTGAATTCCTGATCAGCCGTGGAGCCAGTTCCATATGTATTGCAGGCGATAACGGGGAAAGCTGGGCACTGTCTGCTTTAGAAAGGGGGCGTCTGGTTCGCCTTGCAAAGGACTGCTCCAAAGGCCGCGTCAATGTGATGGCTGGTATCTCTGCCCCAACAATAGAGGCGTCGGTGGCCTACATCAATGCAGCGGAGGAAAACGGGGCAGATGCTTTGCTTTCAATGCCGCAAACCTATGTGCTTAAAGCCACAGATGCAGAATTGATGAACCGTTTTGATCAGGTCAGCGCAGCAACCAAACTGCCATTGGTGCTTTATAACTCGCCCCGCCGCATGGGCTTTTCTTTGACCGTTGATCAGATTGAGCGCCTTCATAACAGCCACAACATCATCGGTATTAAAGAATCTCAACGTGACTTCTTCCATCACACCCACCTGCTCGCACGTCTGGGTGAAAAGATCTCCGTTATGACGGGGCCGTGTCATTACATTATGCCTGCCTTTGGTTTGGGGGCGAAAGGCTTTATCGCCACGGGTCCAGAGTTCACAGACCTCATGCCCTCTCACATGGCAAAAGTTGCAGCTGGAGCACCAGAGCACACGTATCGTCATGCGCATTACCAGCTTACGGTTTTGTATGAGCTGTTGATGGGGACAGCCACATGGCCCGCATCATTCAAAGCCGCGCTCAATCTGATCGGTCAGCCTGCTGGCGTGCCACGCGATCCGGTCATGGCTGCAACACCTGCCGACATTGATAGGATTAAACGCAGCTTTGACCAACTGGGGATCAGCTACCTATGATCAGGCTTGTTCCTGACCAGTCCAGCGCCATTAAACGCTCTGAACAAGTGACTTTTTACTTCGATGGTGAGCCAATGCTCGGCCATGTGGGGGAGAGTGTTGCGGTTGCAGTTCAGCGCAATGGCCGCCAACGCCTGCGCCAAGCGCCCAATGACGGGGCAGCAAGGGGTATGTTTTGCTGCATGGGCCTTTGTCAGGAATGCACGGTGCGCGTTGATGGGCGGGTGGTGGAAAGTTGCCGGACCACAGTGAGCAGCGGCCTCAAGGTCACATCTTTGGATGCTCGCTCATGACAAAAATCTACGACACCGCAGTACTGGGCAGTGGACCTGCAGGAGCAAATGCAGCGCTAAAAGTGAGTGAGTGTGGTTTGTCTGTTGTCTTGCTCGATGAGCAACCTGCCGTTGGTGGGCAGGTATGGCGTGCCAAAAGCTCTGCCATCTTATCTGCACCTAAAACGAGCGAGAGTGTTGCAGGTGATGCGCTACGCACGTCTGTTGCAACTGCTTGTATTGAGCACAAAGGTGATACCCGTGTTTGGCAGATAGAGCGCGATGACGCGAACTGGATGCTTTACTGCGTAAGTGGTGGCAAAAACGAGACCATAACAGCAAAGACGCTTATTTTAGCGGCAGGGGCTCAGGAGTATGTGCAGCCGGTGCCGGGCTGGACAACACCGGGCGTGATCGGCCTTGCCGGTGCAACTGCTTTATTGAAACAGGAACTTCAGGTTCCAGCTGGTGCAACCATTGTTTCTGGCAGTGGTCCACTTGTGTTTTTTGCTGCAAGCGAAATTCGCCGCCTTGGAGGAAAAGTAAAGGCCGTCATCACACCCAACAGCTTTGGAGAGTGGCTGAACGCCCTGCCAGCTATGCTCTCAAAACCGGGCCTTTTGATGCGCGGTCTGCGCTGGATCGCAGACTTGAAACTGGCCGGTGTCCCGATCTATTGGCGCCATGCGGTAAGCAGAGTGTATGGTCAGCGCGAGCCGGAATTCGTCTCCATTCAAGCCCTTGATCAAGACTGGTCTCCAATTGGCGAAACATTGTCCTTGCAGGCTGATAGCCTATGTCTGGGAAATGGGCTTGTCCCATCAGTTGAAGCAGCACAACTGGCAGGCCTTCCCTTGATCCATGCACCAGCCTTAGGGGGCTGGGTGCCAGAGGTAAAAGAAGATGGCAGGACGGCTGAGCCGGGTCTTTTTGTCTGCGGAGATATGGCCGGAATTCGCGGTGCTGCGGCAGCTGAGATCCATGGCGCGCTCGCGGGCCTTTCTGCTGCATCTTATCTGGGAAAAGATGCGGCCAAGCAAAGACCCGCACTTTTGCGGAGTTACCACAAGGCCGCGCGTTTTGGGTTGGCTATGAGCTCTTTGAGCATCCCGCGCAAAGGCCTGAACAAGCTCTCAACCTCTCAAACCATCATGTGCCGCTGTGAAAGCATAAAGCGCGAAGAGGTTTTGGAAGAAGTGGCAAGCGGTGCGCAAAGCACCAGCGCTGTTAAGTCTGGACTGCGGGCAGGCATGGGGCCGTGTGGAGGCAAATATTGTCAACTGGCTATAGCTCGTCTGATTGCGGCTGAAGTCAATCAGGATGAGGCGGAAATCGGCCCGCCAACACCGCGTCCTCCTCTCAGACCAGTCCCAGTTGATGCACTGGCGGGCACTTTTAAGTATTCTGATCTGCCAATTCCAAGGCCAGCACCGCTATGACATCATGTTTCGATATTGCCATTGTTGGTGGGGGAATTATGGGCTGCGCCTCAGCCCTGAGGATGGCAGGCGGAGGACTAAACTGCTTCCTTTTGGAGAAAGGGGACTTGGGCCAAGGGGCCTCTGGTGTAAATGCCGGCACGCTTAGCCTGCAAATCAAACGAGTGAAGCTGATGCCCTACGCTATCGCAGGTCATCATCGCTGGGCGAAAATGGGCGAGGCGGTCGGGTTTAAAAGGACCGGAGGTTACACACTTGCATTTACGCAGCGGGAAGCCGAGCTCTTATTTGAACGCCAAAAGCAGAAAGCCGATGCTGGCGCCCCCATCCGTTTTGTCTCTCAAGCTGAACTGCAAAACGCGGAGCCTCACCTTGCTCACCGCGTTGTTGCAGCAAGTTATTGCCCCGAAGATGGATATGCCAATTCGTCTTTGACCGGGCAGTACTACCGCTCCAAACTGCAAGAGGCTGACATTCCTTACCGTGAGCAGTGCCCGGTTGAAGCTATCTCCCGCGCAAACGGCCTTTTCTGCCTGAAAACACCTCAGGGCACAGTAGAGGCCAAGCGGTTGCTTTTGGCGGCGGGTGCCTGGCTAAAACCCATCGCATCCCTTCTGGGTGTGGACCTGCCTGTAAGAGCGCGTGTGAACACAGTTTCTGTCACAGAGCGAATGCCAGAACTGACAAAATCGGTGATTGGACATGCCACAGGCCTTTTGACCATGAAGCAAAAAAGCAATGGGAGCATTCTTATTGGTGGCGGCTGGCAAGGCAAAGGGAGCCCGCAACAGGGGCGGGGCCAGGTAAACGCTGAAAGTTTGCAGTCAAATTTAGCGCTGGCACAATACGCGCTGCCCGAGCTGGCACGCGCCCGCATCCTGCGCAGCTGGACAGGCTTTGAGGCGAACACACCAGATTTCTACCCGCTCGCAGGCCCGTTGCCGGGTATCGAGGATGCCTATGTGCTGGGCTGTGTGCGGGGAGGCTACACAATTGGCCCCTACATCAGCGAATTAATGGGTGATTTTATACTGGGCAGAGAGCCGGAACTGCCGCTCTTTGATCCTGCAAGAAGTTATAGTGAGGATTAACATGAGCTCAATCTCAGTAGACCACGTGCGTCTGGATGGAAAACTTGCTGTCATCACTGGGGGAGGAAGTGGTATTGGAGAAGCGGCGGCGCGTGTTTTTGCTGATGCAGGCGCAACCGTCGTCGTGACGGGGCGCCGCCTTGAGCCGCTACAGCGTGTTGCAAAGGAAATTGGCGGTCATGCAATTGCCTGCGATGTTTCTGATCAGGCACAGGTGATTGACCTGTTCGCACAAGCCAAACAGATCACTGGCAAGGTTGATGTGCTTCTAAATAACGCTGGTGGTCCCGGCCCTATTGCTTGCGTTGCAGATGTGGACATGAAGGCCTGGGTTGAAACGATGAACATCAATCTGGTTGGAGCAATGTTTTGCCTTCAAGAAGCTGCAAAGATTATGAGTGAGCAGGGCTCTGGCTCGATCATTAACATGTCCTCACTAATGGGGATTCAGGGATACCCCATGCGCTCTGCCTATGTTGCTTCAAAGTTTGCACTCATCGGCATTACAGAAACGATGGCCAGAGAGCTGGGTGCCGTGGGCGTGCGTGTCAACGCACTGATGCCGGGCGCAGTGTCTGGAGAAAACATGGATCGTATTCTTGAGCGCCGCTCAGCAGCCGAAGGACGACCTGTTCATGAGATTGAAAAAGAAAACTATACAGATGTGGCTGCGCTCAAGCGCTGGGTTACACCGCAAGAGGTCGCACGCGCTGCACTCTTTTATGCTTCAGATCTATCCTCAGCCATTACGGGCGATAAAATGAAGGTTGACTGTGGTCGTTTTTGACTGTGGTATGTTCTTAGCAATTGACAATAAACCTTTTTTCCCTTGGGTCATTTTTTGAGCTACCACCACAAAATCGCTTGGTTTAATCATTAGAGGTGCATGATGATTTACTTAGGTTTTGAGCATGAGATTGCCAGTCTTGAAGGTCGCCTCTCTGAGCAGCTTAATGGTTTCGATCAGGAGCTGACCTCTGAAAAGCCAAAAGATGCCGAGCTTTTAGAGCGGCAGATCGCCGAAACGATGACCGCTCTTTATTCCAACCTCTCGCCAGCACAAACGGTGCAAGTGGCACGCCATCCGGCGAGGCCTCATGCTCTCTCCTATATCCATGCCCTCTTTGATGATTTTGCAGAGCTGTCAGGGGATAGAACGTTTGGTGAGGATCACGCAATCATTGCTGGCCTTGGGAGATTTAGAGGAACCCCTGTCGCCATTTTAGGACAAGAAAAAGGTTCAGACACTAACTCAAGGCTGCTGCATAATTTTGGAATGCCTATGCCTGAAGGGTACCGCAAGGCAGTCAGGTTAATGGAGCTGGCGGATCGGTTTGGTTTGCCGGTTCTAAGCTTCGTAGACTCCGCAGGCGCATTTCCAGGAGTTGAGGCGGAAGCCAGAGGGCAGGCCCAGGCAATCGCGACAGCGATCTCCACTTGTTTGAGTATTTCAGTCCCTAGTGCGGCCTTCATTATAGGTGAAGGAATGTCCGGCGGTGCGATGGCGATTGCCGCGATGAGCCGCGTTTATATGCTTAAAAATGCAGTCTATAACGTCATCACTCCAGAAGGTGCGGCTTCAATTTTATGGCGCGACGCTTCAAAATCAGAAGAGGCCGCCAATACCATGCAAGTCACTGCGGACGCGCTCCTGAAGTTTAAAGTTATCGATGGAATAATCGACGAACTGGTTGGTGGGGCCCATCGGCACCCGGAACAGGCGATCTCATCAGTAGGAAGTTGGATTGAGACCGCGCTCAGCGAGATGGCGTCTCTGTCCCCTGAAGATATTATTTCCCAAAAACGCAGCCGTTTTATCGAAATTAGCCGAAACCTAGGATGAACAGCCAGCTGTCCAGCGCAATTTTGGCTTAGATAATAGAAGCTGAATCAGGTCTTCGGACGGAGCCTGAAGGAGTAGCGGCTTAAGAACTTTGCAGGTGATTATAAATTAGTCACACAGCATAATTGCTTATTTGTATGGCATTTTTCGTCAGTGATGCGTGGCAAATGTTAAGCTAATATTTCAATTTATTTTCGATAAGTACATATACGTCAATATGTTATAACTCATTTTCTCCTCCCGATACCATTCTGGCACGACCTTTGCGAATGAAGAACCATTCTTAGTAAGGGGATGCATGTACGTGCCTGCGTAAACAGCAACAGCGCGGCACTCACTTACCAATCGGAGGCGGGAATGGTTCATTTGACTAAAAAGGCATCGATGGCAGCAAGTGTTGGGCTGATTGCAACAACAGTGCTCACAAGCGCTGTCCAGGCAGCAGAAACGATTAAAGTTGGGATTTTGCATTCACTATCAGGAACAATGGCGATTTCAGAAACAACGCTGAAAGACGTCATGCTCATGCTGATTGAAGAACAAAACAAAAAAGGTGGTGTTCTTGGAAAGCAGCTGGAGCCCGTTGTCGTCGACCCAGCCTCTGACTGGCCGCTATTTGCCGAAAAAGCACGTGAACTGCTCGCTGTCCATAAGGTATCAGCAGTCTTTGGAAACTGGACGTCTGTCTCGCGTAAGTCAGTACTTCCGGTGTTTGAAGAGCTGAATGGGATGCTGTTCTACCCCGTGCAATACGAAGGTGAAGAGAGCCAGCGCAACGTGTTCTATACAGGTGCCGCTCCAAACCAACAGGCCATTCCTGCAGTTGACTACCTGATCGAGAATGAAGAGGTCGAACGCTGGGTTCTGGCAGGTACAGATTATGTATATCCGCGCACAACCAATAAGATCCTTGAGGCCTATTTAAAGTCCAAGGGTGTTGCTGACGAAGATATGATGATCAACTACACCCCGTTTGGTCACAGCGACTGGCAAACCATCGTTGCTGACATAAAAACATTTGGCTCATCAGGCAAAAAGACCGCTGTTGTCTCTACCATCAATGGTGATGCAAACGTTCCTTTCTATAAAGAGCTGGGCAATCAGGGCATTTCTGCGCAAGATATTCCGGTTGTGGCGTTTTCAGTGGGCGAAGAAGAGCTTGCAGGTCTCGATGCCAGCCCGCTTGTCGGTCATTTGGCGGCATGGAACTACTTCCAATCTGTAGAAACCGAAGCAAATGAAGAGTTCATCGAAGCATGGCAAGAATTTACGGGTGACGACAACCGCGTCACCAACGACCCGATGGAAGCGCACTACATCGGCTTCAATATGTGGGTGAAGGCCGTCGAAAAGGCTGGCACTACCGATGTTGATAGCGTGATCGACAGTATTGTCGGCGTGTCCGTTCCCAACCTTTCCGGCGGTTACTCTGCCATGATGCCAAACCACCACATCACCAAACCAGTCCTGATTGGCGAAATTCAAGAGGATGGCCAATTTGATATCGTGGATGAGACGGATGGCTTGGTTGCTGGTGATGCCTGGTCTGACTATCTGCCAGAATCCGCCAAGCTGATCGCGGACTGGCGTGCACCAATGGCCTGCGGGAATTTCAACGTGGAAACCAAATCCTGCGGCGGCGTGGTCAGCAATTAATCGAACCCAAGACCTGAGAGGCTGGCGGGATGGCAAAGAAACACGGCTCCGCCAGCGTCTTACATAAACCGGCTCTACTGCTGCAAAAATACCATTGGGGAAATCGATGAAACGCTTTATCCGGCATGTCGCGCTCTTGCTTGCTTTTGCCTTGTGCGCTGTGCCAGCTGCACAGGCTGATGAAGAGCTGACGCATTTGATCAGCGCACTGGCTAACGGCAAACTCAAAGAAATGCCTGCCAAAATCAGTGCCCTCGAAAAGGCAGGGAATTCAAAGATCGTTCCTTTGTTTGAGGCATTGAGCGCAGGTACACTATTTTATCGCAAAGCTGATAAAGCAGTCTTCATTACCCGCAGCAGTGCCGATGGTATTACTTTGATGGCCCCTCTCACACTGCAAGAGCAGGGGGTGACAACTAAGAAATCCTTGAAGAAAATCAAGGTCAATAACAAGCTCCGCCGTCAGCTTAAAACGGCCATTGCAAATCTGACGCTGTTAAGCCCCGACGTCTCGCTCCGATTAAGCGCGGCGAAGGAGTTGTTCAAATCATCAGATCCAGCTGTTCTGCCGTTGCTGGAAGAAGCATTGCACCAAGAGAGCGATGCCTCCGTGAGGCAGGCAATGCAGGAGTCTTATGCGGCGATGACGCTGAGAACGCAGCATGCATCGCAGCAGCACCGCCTTGATGCAATTGAGACGCTCAAGGCTATGGGCAACCAACAAGCGCTTTCCGTTCTAACCGGGTTTGTCGCCAGCGCGAGCGAACCAGAAGAACGCGACGCTGCAACGAGTGTCATCGCCTCAATCAACAAACGGCTTGCCAGATGGAGTGTTGCGCAAAACGTTTGGTACGGGTTGTCTCTCGGTTCTGTTTTGTTACTTGCAGCCATCGGCCTGGCTATCACTTTTGGCGTGATGGGCGTGATCAACATGGCCCATGGGGAAATGGTGATGATTGGCGCATACACCACCTTCATGGTGCAGGAGGTCATTCGCAACTCTTTTCCGGGGCTCTTTGATTATTCACTCGCCTTCGCTCTGCCATTGGCTTTCCTTGCCTCTGGTGCAGTTGGGTTTGCCATGGAGCGGGGAATTATCCGCTTTTTGTATGGCCGTCCTCTGGAAACCTTGCTTGCGACCTGGGGCGTTTCGCTGATGTTGCAGCAAGCCGTCCGCACTGTCTTTGGACCTACGAATAAAGAGGTGGGGAACCCGGACTGGATGTCTGGTGCGTTTGAACTGGGCGCGATGACGCTTACCGCTAACCGTATATGGATATTGGCATTCGCATTTGTGGTGTTTGCAGTGTTGTTGGTGGTATTGCGCCGGACACAGTTTGGTCTGGAGGTCCGAGCAGTTACGCAGAACCGCCGGATGGCTGCGTCAATGGGAATTCGTACGCCCTGGATTGATGCGCTCACATTTGCCCTGGGGTCTGGCATCGCGGGCATGGCGGGTGTTGCACTTTCACAAATTTCGAATGTGTCGCCCAACCTTGGTCAGCTCTACATCATCGACAGCTTCATGGTTGTTGTCTTTGGCGGCGTCGGCAACCTTTGGGGAACCTTTGTGGGAGCCATGACGCTTGGAGTGGCCAACAAATTCCTGGAGCCCTACGCCGGGGCGGTCTTGGCCAAAATTCTTACCCTCGTATTCATCATATTGTTCATTCAGAAGAAACCGCGCGGCTTGTTCGCGCTTAAAGGAAGGGCAGTGGACCTATGATTTCCAAAAGCCTGTTCACCAAGCTTGGTCCTCAATCTATTTGGATTGTTGCTCTGTTGTTCCTGATTGCCGCCGTAGTACCACTGCTTAATCTGGCGTTGCCGGAAAGTCATCCACTGCATGTCCCGAGTTATCTGGTTGGTCTTTTTGGCAAATACTTGTGCTATGCAATGCTTGCATTAGCGCTCGATCTGGTGTGGGGGTATTGCGGTATTCTCTCTCTTGGGCACGGCGCGTTCTTCGCGTTGGGCGGTTACGCGATGGGGATGTACCTCATGCGCCAGATCGGCACTCGCGGTGTTTATGCTCACCCAACCCTGCCAGACTTCATGGTGTTTTTAAACTGGGAAGAGCTGCCTTGGTTTTGGCTTGGGTTTGACCAGTTCTGGTTTGCCGCGCTCATGGTGGTTGCGGTTCCGGGCCTACTCGCTTTCGTCTTTGGCTGGTTTGCCTTTCGCTCACGCGTCACAGGGGTGTACCTTTCCATCATTACGCAGGCGATGACCTATGCCTTACTGCTTGCTTTCTTCCGCAATGACATGGGGTTTGGCGGCAACAATGGCCTGACCGACTTTAAGGACATGCTCGGCGTCTCACTACAATCTGATGGCACCAGAGCTGCTTTGTTCTCCGCTACGGCTGTTGCTCTTGGCTTGTCGTTCCTGCTCTGCTCACTGATCGTAAACTCCAAGTTTGGCAAGTTGCTCGTTGCAATTCGCGACGCTGAAAGCCGCGCTCGCTTTCTGGGGTACCGGGTCGAACACTTCAAACTCTTCGCGTTTGTGGTTTCCGCGATGATTGCAGGCGTTGCAGGAGCCCTCTACGTACCTCAGGTTGGCATCATCAACCCGGGAGAATTTGCGCCCGCCAATTCAATTGAGGTTGTGATCTGGACAGCCGTTGGCGGCCGCGGAACTCTGTTTGGTCCAATCTTTGGGGCGTTGCTGGTTAATGGCGGAAAAAGCTACTTCACGGCAGCCTATCCGGAATATTGGCTCTTTGCCCTGGGTGGCTTGTTTGTGCTGGTAACTCTGTTCCTGCCAAAGGGAATTGTAGGTGTGTTAAGTCAGCTTCGCTCTGCTGCGCAAAAGCAGTTGGGGCAGCGAGCCTCTGCCGAAACAGGCGCTAAACCGGAGGCGGCAGAATGAGCCCTAAAGAAAAGCAGCCCTTACTTTATTTAAACGGAGTTTCCGTCTCCTTTGATGGATTTAAGGCCATCAATAACCTGTCTCTTGTGGTGGAGCGCGGTGAAATGCGCGCAATTATTGGCCCCAATGGGGCCGGGAAAACCACCATGATGGATATCATAACCGGTAAGACACGCCCGGATGAGGGAGAGGTGTTTTTCGAAGGGGATACAGACCTTACTAAGTATGATGAAGCGGATATTGCCTGTCTTGGAATTGGCCGCAAATTTCAAAAACCAACAGTTTTCGAAAATCATAGTGTCTACGATAATCTGGCTCTCGCGTTCGATGAAGATCGCGGGATACTGGCAAACTTATTCCACAATGAGACGCGCTCAAGGCGAGGTCGCATAAACGAAATTCTCGATACAGTTCGTTTGTCCCATCGCAAAGATTTTCTGGCATCCGAATTGTCTCATGGTCAGAAACAGTGGTTGGAAATTGGCATGTTGCTTGCGCAGGACCCAAAGCTCTTGCTGGTAGACGAACCCGTTGCGGGAATGACCGATGCCGAAACCGTCGAGACAGCCAATCTGCTGCGTGAAATCTCAAAAAACCACTCAGTCATTGTTGTTGAGCACGACATGGGCTTCATCCGTGATCTGGATGTGAAAGTGACATGTCTGGCCGAGGGCTCGGTCCTTTCAGAGGGGTCGCTCGACCATGTGGCCTCCGATGAAAAAGTGATCGAAAGCTACCTGGGTCGTTGAAGGGAGGACTGCACCATGCTCACACTCGATGTTTCAAATGTTAATCTGCATTATGGCGCTGCACAGGCGTTACGCCATGTTTCAATTCATGCAGAACTGGGAAAAGTAACCTGTGTCCTTGGCCGCAACGGAGTTGGAAAAACCTCACTCTTGCAAGCTATCACGGGCCACCAAAAGATTTCGCAGGGCGAAATTAACGTAGACGGCTCACCCCTTGGGATGGCTAAACCCTATACCAGAGCAGCACAAGGCATCGCTTATGTACCCCAAGGGCGAGAGGTTTTCCCTTTACTTACCGTGCGCGAAAACCTTGAGACCGGTTTTGCACTCTTGCCCCGAAAGGACAGGTTCATTCCACCAAAAGTGTTTGAGCTGTTCCCGGTTCTTAAGCAGATGATGGATCGGCGTGGAGGGGACTTGTCAGGTGGTCAGCAGCAACAGCTGGCTATCGGCCGTGCACTTGTCACGCGCCCGCGCCTGTTGGTGCTTGATGAGCCGACTGAAGGTATACAGCCTTCCATCATCAAAGATATTGGCGTGGCGATCCGCAGGCTAAAGGAGGAGGAAGGCCTAACCATATTGCTAGTTGAGCAGTATCTCGACTTTTGCCGCGAGTTGGCTGATGCTGTCTACATATTGGATCGGGGGGAAATTGTACATTCAGGTCCCGCCAGCGATTTGGATGAGGCCCATGTCCGCAGACATCTTACCGTTTAAAGCAGCGTCTGGTTCGATTGCGCCAGAGCCACCCAAGCTTCGTATGCAACGGGCCTTTGGGGTTGGACGGGTGAGCTTTAAAGCGCCACCAAGCCCCAATGCACCGCCTGCACTTGATGAGCTGTATCAGGAGGGAGCGGCGAAGATTCGCTTGCCGAAGGTTTACAGCGATATGGCTGAGGCTGCCTTGATAAATACGAGTGGTGGTCTGACCGGTGGGGACATTATGAATTGGCGTGTCGATCTTCATGCCAACACAAAGGCCGTTATCTCCACGCAGGCCTGTGAAAAGATCTACCGTGCCAGTGAGGATACTGCGCGGGTCACCAACGATCTGGTGGTTGGCGAAAATGCAGAATTGCATTGGTTGCCGCAGGAAACCATCCTCTTTAACGAAGCCTCACTGACACGCAAACTCCATGTAGAACTCGCGCCAAGCGCGCGTTTTGTCGGCGTAGAAGCAATCATACTGGGGCGTCAGGCGATGGGTGAACAGGTCGAGTCTGCCTTCTTTAAAGACAGCTGGAGGGTGCACCGGGGTGGGAAACTTCTTCATGCAGATGAATTGAGCCTCAGCGGTTCTGTTGCAGAGCTGTCTCGAAACGCAGCGGTCTTAAACGGCGCACGCGCGTTTGCATCCCTGCTTTTTGTAGCTCCGGAAGATCAGGAAGTGCTCAATGCCCGTGCCAGAACCCTCCAGTGTGAACAGGACCGTGCGGTTACGGCACTAAGCGCCTTTAACGGCAAGCTTGTCGGGCGCGTTGCGGCTGCCGATGGCTTTGCATTGAGGCAGGCGCTTATCCCGCTACTTAGTGGCTTACGAGAGGGATACTCACTGCCGAAGCTTTGGAATCTATAGTTATTTAATGTGTTTAGAGAGGTCGCGATGAACCTTACACCAAGAGAAAAAGACAAACTGCTGATCGCGATGGCCGCTATTGTGGCTCGCAACCGGCTGGCGCGCGGGGTAAAGCTCAATCACCCTGAAACCATTGCAATTATCACTGACTTTGTCGTTGAAGGTGCACGCGATGGCTGCTCTGTTGCTGAGTTGATGTCTGCTGGCGCGCAGGTGCTCACGCGCGCTCAGGTCATGGAGGGGATCTCTGAGATGATCCATGACATCCAAGTTGAAGCCACGTTCCCAGATGGCGTCAAACTCGTCACCGTTCACAACCCCATTCGTTAGGAAGGCCAATATGATCCCTGGAGAAATCATCGTGACCGCCGGACAGCTGACACTGAATGAAGGGCGTGAAAGCATATCAATGACTGTTGCAAATACAGGGGACCGCCCCGTACAGGTTGGCAGTCATTACCACTTTGCCGAGGTGAACCGCGCACTGGATTTCGACCGTGCCAAGGCACAAGGCATGCGTTTGGACATTGCGCCCGGAACAGCAGTCAGGTTTGAGCCTGGTCAGACAAGGCAGGTTGCACTCATTTCATTTGGAGGCACACAGCAGATAAAAGGCTTCCAGATCAACCAGGTGGAGACAGTGTAACATGGCGACCACAATCTCAAGAGCTGCCTATGCTGACATGTTTGGCCCCACCGTGGTAGACAAGGTACGCTTGGCTGACACAGAGCTGTTCATTGAAGTTGAGGCTGATCTGACCACCTATGGTGAGGAAGTGAAGTTCGGCGGCGGAAAAGTCATTCGTGATGGAATGGGGCAAAGTCAGTTGGCCCGCTCAGATGGTGCGGTAGATACAGTCATCACCAACGCGCTTATTGTCGATCACACTGGTATCTATAAGGCAGATGTCGGTCTGAGGGATGGCAGAATTCATGCAATCGGCAAAGCGGGCAACCCAGATACGCAAGATGGCGTAACAATCATTATTGGCCCTGGGACTGAGATCATTGCTGGAGAAGGCAAGATCCTCACCGCCGGCGGAATGGATGCCCATATCCATTATATCTGCCCTCAGCAGATCGAAGAGGCGCTGACCTCTGGTGTAACCACAATGCTTGGTGGTGGCACTGGCCCTGCCCATGGAACACTTGCAACCACATGCACGCCTGGTCCGTGGCATCTTGCAAGAATGATTGAGGCTGCAGATGCCTTTCCCATGAACCTGGCTTTTGCAGGCAAGGGCAATGCCTCGCACCCAAAAGCACTGGAAGAGATGGTGTTGGCCGGTGCAAGCGCACTGAAACTACACGAAGATTGGGGCACAACTCCCGCTGCCATCGATATGTGCCTGAGCGTTGCTGATGCTCATGATGTGCAGGTGATGATCCACACAGACACGCTTAACGAAAGTGGTTTTGTTGAAGATACAGTAGCGGCAATGAAAGGGCGCACCATCCACGCGTTCCATACCGAAGGTGCTGGTGGGGGACACGCTCCCGACATCATCAAGGTATGCGGATTGCCCAATGTCATTCCTTCTTCGACGAACCCGACGCGCCCCTATACCGGGAATACGATTGCAGAGCATTTGGATATGCTGATGGTCTGTCATCATCTGGATACCAATATCCCTGAGGACGTGGCCTTTGCAGAAAGTCGCATCCGCAAGGAGACCATCGCCGCAGAAGATATGTTGCATGACATGGGGGCCTTCTCCATTATTGCCTCCGACAGTCAGGCAATGGGCAGGGTGGGTGAGGTGCTCATTCGTACATGGCAAACGGCTGATAAGATGAAGCGACAGCGCGGCCAACTGCCAGAAGAAACGGGCGATGCAGATAACGTCAGAGTGAAGCGGTATATTGCCAAATACACAATCAACCCGGCCATAGCGCACGGACTTTCCAAGCATATCGGCTCGATCGAAGTTGGAAAGCGCGCAGACCTTGTTCTGTGGTCGCCAGCCTTCTTTGGCGTTAAGCCTGATATGGTGCTCGTGGGTGGCACCATCGCAAGTGCTTTGATGGGGGACCCCAACGCCTCGATCCCAACACCGCAGCCTGTCCATTACCGGCCAATGTTTGGAGCCTACGGCAAAAGCTTGACGAACTCATCGGTGACTTTTGTCTCTCAAGCTGCAAAAGACGATGGTCTTCGCGCAAAACTTGGGACAGCCAAAGACATGGTGGCGGTCGAAAACACCCGCTCTGGCCTCTCCAAGTCCTCAATGGTTCATAACAATTTGATGCCACACATGGAAGTCGATCCAGAAACCTACGAAGTGCGGGCAAATGGTGAGCTGCTCACATGTGAGCCAGCAGATGTTGTTCCGATGGCACAAAGGTACTTTTTGTTCTGATGAAAAAAGCAACTTCTTTTAGTCGGGTAGGGACATATTCAGGCAAAGCCGATTACCTGCTGTATCTGGCTCACTATGAACGCCATGTTCGCCGTAAACGGCTCGTAGCAGCGTGCGGAACCGCGATCCTTGTGGATTTGCCCGAGTCTGTTGTCTTGTCAAATGAGGATGTGCTTGTTTTGGAGAACGGTGAAATGGCAATGATTGCCGCACAGATTGAGCCTTTGTACAAGGTCACAACCAAAGACAATATTCATTTTGCGGAGCTGTGTTGGCATTTGGGAAACCGCCATTTGCCTGCCCAAATCCAGCCGCCCAACATCTATATTGGCCGCGACCATGTCATCAAGCAGATGTTGGAGGGACTGGGTGCAACACTAGAAGAAGTGGAAGCGCCTTTCTCGCCAGTGCATGGTGCCTACCATAAACACAAGTCACACAGCCACGCTCACGCCCATGACTGAGGCTGTAACGGTTCCGGCACTTCTCCAGTTGATGACATGGCTCTCTCCTGCATTCCCTGTTGGAGCGTTTGCATACAGTCACGGACTGGAAACGGCTATTCAATCCCAGCTCATCACAGATAAGTCTGAGGCTCAGGATTATCTGCATGATCTGATTGAGCATGGGAGTGGTTGGAATGATGCACTCTTGCTCGCAGCCGCGTGGCGCGCCGTCCATCATGAACAGGGTGGGGAACTCAACGCGGTCAATGAATTAGCACTTGCGTTGTGTCCTGGGCATGAGCGCTATCTGGAGACCACATTGCAAGGGGATGCCTTTTTGAAGGCTGCCAAGCCGTGGGGGGCAGACAGCGTACGCGTCAGATTACAGGCCAAAGATATCGCTTACCCCGTTGCAATTGGCGCACTCGCTAAATCCAGTGGCATTGGAGAAAGTGCTTCAGTTGCGGCTTACCTACATGGGTTTTGTAGTAATTTGGTTGCCGTAATGATGCGTTTGGTCCCGCTTGGCCAGAGTGATGGCATGGCTATTATGGCCCACATGTCGCCTCACATGGAAGATGTGGCCATCCGCGTGACCAACTCAACATTGGATGATTTGGGCAACGTATCATTTTATGCAGACTTTCTTGCAATTGCTCACGAACATCAGGAAACAAGGATTTTTAAATCATGAACTCCCCAAATGGACCTTTGCGGGTTGGCATTGGTGGTCCGGTGGGCTCTGGAAAAACGAGCCTGACAGGAGCGTTGTGTAAGGCTTTGAGTGGCAAGCTGTCTCTTGGTGTGGTCACCAATGACATCTACACCAAGGAAGATGCTCTGGCTCTGGTCAAAATGCAGGCCCTTTCACAGGATAGGATCATTGGAGTCGAAACGGGCGGGTGTCCGCACACGGCCATCCGTGAAGATGCAACCATCAACTTGCAAGCTATCGACCAACTTTGTGAACGGCACCCGGACTTGGATGTCGTTTTCATTGAATCTGGCGGAGACAATTTGGCAGCAACATTTTCGCCAGATCTGGCGGACGTCACCATCTACGTTATTTCGGTGTGTCAGGGAGAGGAAATACCACGCAAAGGTGGCCCAGGTATCACGCGCTCAGATTTATTGGTGATCAACAAGAGCGACTTGGCTCCCTATGTGGGTGCAGACCTTACCGTCATGGACCGCGACGCCCAAAGAATGCGGGCTGGTCGTCCGTTTCTCATGACAGACATGAAAAGTGGAACCGGCCTTGGAGAGGTTATTAATTTTTTGCTTGAATCTGGCGGAATAAGCTTGCCTGAAAGCGACAGTCTGGCCGTTTAATGTGTGCCCGCAAACAATTGCAGTTCCGGCAAAAAATTAGATATCAGTCCTCACCAATAATGGCGAGGGAATGCAAAGTGGCCTCTTACGAAGGGTCGCGCGGGTAAAGGCACTGATGCAGCCTTTGGTAAAATAGTGTGGTGGCTCTCTATTGGATTGTGAGGTTTGTGTGCTTATCTCTTAGCGATGAATTTGACTTTTGAATACTGGAACCATCAATCCCGCCAAATGCTTGATACCCATTCTCTCCCCCCTGTCTTTGCCGGCCCGATTTTGCGCAGGTTAGAAACTGCGCGATTGACATTCTGGCTTGCTGTGCGTGCGCCTGCTGACGTGAAAATCGAACTCTTCCTTGAAAGCAGCGATCCGCAAACCTATGAGCTGTCAAAAGAACACGCCACGCAAAACATCATCACAGCAGGTGATCACCTCCATTACCTGCTCATTGACCTGCCGCTCAATCAACCACTTCCCTATGACACATGGGTTAGCTATCGCTTATCGTTGCAAATGATGGATGAGGTTGGGGCAGGGTGGCAAGATCACACCGTATGGGCTCCTGATCTTTGCTATGAAAACCAAAGCCTGCCGGGTTTCATGCTCCGCTCAAAGGTAACATCTCTCTTACATGGATCCTGCCGCAAGCCACATCATCAATCTGGTGACGGCCTCGTCGCTGCAGATAAGTTCTTGGAAAAACACATCCAGTCTGCGCAAAACCAAGAGGCAGATCAAGGCAAGTGGCCAGCTGCCCTAGTGATGAGCGGTGATCAAATCTACTCAGATGATGTAGCAGGTCCGATGCTGCGCACAATTCACGCGGTTATCGAGCGCCTCGGGCTTGGTGATGAGCAACTGGACCGTTTGGAAAGCCGAAACCCGGAAACGGCTTCACAATTATATCGTGACAGAGACACCTATTACCGCCGCGAGAACTTTCTCCCGAACCTGGAGAAAAACCGTGCTCTGTGGCTTGTCTTGTTTGGCGGAGCCGAAAAGCCGATCTTTACCGCAGATCACGCGCATAACCACCTGATCACACTTGCCGAATTTTTGGCGATGTATTTGCTCGTGTGGTCGCCGGTGCCCTGGTCCATTGTCGACATAACACCTCCTGACGGGCTGACAGAAGAAGAAGCCGAACTTTACGAGCGTGAACAAAACATCTTGAAAGAGTTTGTGACGGGCCTGAGTAAAGTGCGCAGGCTTTTTGCTCACCTCCCAGTTGCGATGATATTTGATGACCATGATGTCACTGATGACTGGAATTTGAACAGGGACTGGGAAGAAACCGCCTATGGGCACCCATTTTCGCGCCGTATCATCGGAAATGCACTCTGCGCCTACATGCTCAATCAGGGGTGGGGCAATCGTCCCGAGGCATTCTCTGGCGAAATGCTCTCGCAAATGAACCAGGTTTTCCAAACTCCCGGCAACAATGCTTATGATGAGTTTTTGGATGAACTCTTCAGCTTTGAAAAATGGGACTACCAATGGCAGTTAGACCCGCCCCTGCTGGTTTTAGATACGCGCACGCGCAGGTGGCGATCAGAACGTGCTGGTTACTTGCCCTCTGGCCTTTTGGATTGGGAGGCGGTGACCGACTTACAACGTGCCTTGCACGGAAAGCATAGTGTTCTTTTGGTTTCGGCAGCTCCGATCTTCGGAGTTAAACTGATCGAAACACTGCAAAAACTGCTCACCTATATGGGCAAGCCGCTGATGGTCGATGCCGAGTATTGGATGGCCCACCCAGGAACCGCCGATGGCATCTTGAATGTGTTTCGGCATCGTAAAACACCAGACCGGTTCACGATCCTCTCGGGTGATGTTCACTACTCTTTCGTTTATGACGTCGAACTTCGAGGGCACTCCAGAGGCCCGGATATCTGGCAGATTTGTAGCAGCGGTATTAAAAACGAGTTTCCTGCCAAACTGCTCGATAAGCTCGACCATTTGAACCGCTGGCTCTACGCACCGCGTTCACCCTTAAACTGGCTGACAAAGCGGCGTGGTATGAAGGTTATTCCAAGAAAGCCGGTAGGCACCCACCACGGCAGGCGCCTTTTGAACGCAAGCGGCATTGGGTTGGTAGAGTTTGATAAGCACGGTGGTCCAGAACAGATCAGCCAGCTGTTGCCGGATGGGAACCAGGTTGTGTTTGTGCGAAGGGAAGAAGAAGCCCGCTGGGATTAGTTTGATTAAATCCAAAGCAGCAACACAAGTGATGGTCGCTAAGGCGTTACTTAAGGTGGGGTAGTTGTAAGCGGCTTTGATGAGATTTTCCATGCTCAACAAAGCCGCTTACGCATCTTAGGGACAGGCTATTAGAGAATTTTTCTCCGAAGCCACGCGGAAATCACTTCGCCCACGATAACTAGTACAATGATCGCGAGAAGGATGGTCGCAACTTCCTGCCAGTTGAAAGTGTCGATAGCCCCTTGCAACATGACGCCGATACCACCAGCACCAACCAACCCAAGAACGGTCGATTCACGCAGGTTGATATCCCAGCGCAAGATGGAGACCGCCCAGAAGGTTGGCATGACCTGCGGTACAATGGCGTACATGATGACTTTAAAGCGCGATGCACCTGTAGCTTCAAGAGCTTCAACTGGCTTGTGGTCGATCTCCTCGATCGCCTCACCTAAAAGCTTTCCGACAAAACCGATTGAGCGGAACATGATGGCGACGATACCGGCAATGATACCCGGGCCGAAAATCGCAACAAACAACAAGGCCCAGATGATGGTGTTGATGGAACGACTTGAAACCAGAATGAAACGCCCAATCCACAATGTTGCTTTATTGGGTGTCGTGTTCTGCGCCGCCATATAGGCAACCGGCAAGGAAATAAGAACTGCAATAGCCGTAGCCAGAGTCGCGATATTAACGGTTTCCCAAAGCACCATCAAAATGCTGGATAGGTTTCTTGTGTCGGGTGGCACCATACGGCTAAACAGGTCGCCCATCTGGCGAGGAGAATCCCACACCCATTCCCAAATCACATCAATACTGGTTACAGACCAATACAGAATTACGGCGCTCAGGAGAAAGAACGTATAGCGTAGAATTCGCTGACGAGGTGTGAAACGTGCCCACTGTTCGGGAAAGATTTCCATACTCATTTGATCGACTTCCTGATCTGACCGCTGATGGCTTCACTGACAAGAATGACGCCGATGATTACCAAGGTAATGGTCAAGGCAAAGTCATAATCGTAGCGGCCGAAAGCATTGGCGAGCGTTGCTCCGATACCACCTGCTCCAACAATGCCCACAACAGCAGACGCACGTAGATTGCTGTCCAGCTGGTAGATCGTCAGACCGATCTGGCGCGGCATGATCTGAGGGAAGACTGCGTAGATCAACGTGGAGAGGAATGGCGCACCCACAGAGCGCATAGCTTCCACTTGCCCGAAGTCGATTTCCTCAATGCGTTCAGCCAGCATTTTCGCAACGAAGCCAACTGAATATACAATCAAGGTCAGGACACCGGCAAACGGTCCAAATCCAACTGCCTTAACGAAGATAATGGCAACAATGACCGGGTGGAAACTGCGGGCAACAATAATGATAGCACGGCCAAGAAAGTAAACTGGCTTAATAGCCACATTCCGTGCGGCCATGAAAGCGATAGGAATGGAGAGAACGACTCCGCCCACGGTTGCCAGGATTGCTATCTTGAGGCTTTCAAGGAAGCCGTTAAGCAGCAGGCCTCCACGCTCAAAGCTTGGCGGCCACGCTCCGTTGAAGATGCGTGCTGCGCGAGTGAGGCCCTGACTGGCGCGGTTCCAATCGATTGGCAGGTTAACGAGGGTAAAACCGAAGTATACGAGAACTGCAATTATAACCCCCCACCGGATATAGGGGTTGGCGATGAACGGTGGCTTTTGCCACGTATCACGCACAAGTTGTTTTTGCGTGTCTGCTTTGCTCATGTTGCGACAGCTCCCACGTCTCCCGAGACAGTGGATTGCTGAACATCAGCACCACGGTCAGCAGCCGGTGTGCCTGAGTAAATGCTGTCCATCGCATCTTTATCTAGGTCGGAAGGAAGCGCATCAAAAATGATGCGGCCATAGCGCATACCAACAATACGGTCGGTATATTCTTTGGCTTCAGTCACATTGTGAATGTTGATCAGAACAGGCAACGCGAATTCGCGGGAAAGGTCACGAAGCAAGCCCATGATCTGTTCACTGGTCTTTGGATCAAGGGATGCGGTTGGCTCATCAGCCAACAGGATCTCTGGTTCCTGCATCAGTGCACGTACAACACCCACACGCTGGCGCTCACCACCAGAAAGCTCGTCTGCGCGCTTGTCCGCATAATGGGCGATGCCCACACGGTCCATCAGCTCATAGGCGCGACGAATGTCTTCTTTTGGGTACTTACGTGCAATAGCCCGCCAAGTGGGCAGGGAACCCAGTCGGCCAGACTGCACGTTTTCCATAACTGTCAAACGGTCAATCAAGTTGAAGCTCTGGAAAACCATGCCGATTTTATGGCGTGCCTTACGCAGTTGACTGCGATTAAGGCTGGTCAAGTCGGTTCCGTTCAACTGAATTTGGCCAGAGCTAGGCTCGACCAGTCGGTTGATACAGCGCAGCAGCGTGCTCTTACCAGCTCCAGAAGACCCAATGATCGAGACAACGCTCTCGCCCTTGATTTCTAGGTTAAGGTTTTTGAGAACAGGCTGGCCGGTGTCATAACGCTTGACCAGATCGGTGATTTTTAACATGTCAGTCTCCAGAATGCAGACCGGAGGCGAGAACGCCTCCGATTCATTCGTATATTCCAGCTTAGATCTTACTTCTTCAGACCTTCAGGTGTGTAGCTAACACCGTTGGCAGCCTGAATTTCGCGGATCACAGACCAGTCTTGCTTGTAAGTGATTGGGATGAACTTGCTCACACCGGAGAATTCTTCACCCAGCGTTGTTCCAGAAAAGTCGAAGGAGAAGAAAGCTTCTTTAACTTTCTCGACCAATTTTGGATCAAGGTTGTGAGCGTAGTTGAAGGACGTGGTCGGGAACGGATTGGATTCCCAAATGATTTTTACATCTTCCTTGTCGAACAGGTCGCGGTCGGCCATACGATCAACCACTTCAGAGGCTACTGGTGCAGCATCGTAGTCGCCTGCGACAACACCCAGCATGGACTGGTCATGCGAGCCGGAATACACAACGTCGTAATCCTGTTCTGGGGTAATACCCAGGTTCGGGAAGAGCGCACGTGGAGCCAGGTTGCCGGAGTTGGATGTTGGCGAAGTATGCGCGATGCGCTTGCCTGCCAGGTCTTCCATTGTGTTGAGACCGGAATCCTTACGGGTATAAACCTGTAGCTTATAACCGAACTCACCTTCGTCAGAGCCCATGAGCGCAAACGGAACAGCGCCAGCCAGGTTCACAGCAAACGGGGTTGGGCCCGTAGAGAAGCCTGCAATGTGCAAGCGGCCGGAGCGCATGGCTTCAACTTCTGCGGAGTTGGACTGAACAGGGAAGAACTGAACGCGCTTGCCAGTCACCTTTTCCAAGTGATTAATGAAAGGCTCCCAGATGTCAGCGTAAACAGCAGGATCCTCGGTTGGTGTGTAAGCAAAGACCAGTGTGCCTGGGTTAACCAGTTCGTCAGCAGCCGGTGCATCAGCAACCATGTCACCATTTGCATCACAGTACATTACATCAAGTGCACCGCGATCTGCGCAATCGGCAGCAAATGCAGAACCGCCAGCGAACATGGCAGTTGCGAGCGCGCCAGCAGCGGCACTTCTCAAAAATGTCATTGGAATCCCTCCCAGGAGTTTCATTTTTACGAACCTATTCGTAATAGGCCCTAAGCGGTTTTACTCTATAGACTGCGAAGGCTACACCGCCTAGAAATTGTTTTCTCTCCACAAGTTCCGCTTTGCCATCTAATAAAATGGCAAATTAAAGTGGATTCCATTGACATAAACTCAATGAAGTAAGATCCTGTGGCGTTCTGAACCTCACAAAATGCTCATTTTCGTTTAAGTTCGTTTTTTTGCGTATTATTTCGTCGTCGCATTTAGTGAAAGTGATTCGCTTTTTTTCGAATCAATTTTGTGAAAGATCCTTCCACCAGCTTCTATCGAGCAGGGCAGTGACGCACTGCACAAATCCAGTAAGTGGTGCCAAAATGATTGGGGTGTCGGGTGCACATTCGCAAATGAGTGAACTTGCGTTCGCAAATGACCTCGCAAATACCCGCAAGTCAGAGTTTTTTGATTCAGGTGGCAACGAGGGGGCTTCTCAATTGAGATTTAGCGATCAGTTTTGACAAAGGATTGATCGCCTTATTGCCCAAGGTTCAATGATGGCGGAGGTACCTTCTGGCGGGTAGCACACGACGCTTATAACCCGCACTTACACGCCCTGCTAACGTGCAAAGGCATCGGCAAATGAACGGGAGTGATGACCTATGTATGTGAGCTGCTGGTACTCAGGAGTTGGCGGAGCATACCTACTCAGGTCTCTCCGACTTGCGGCTTGTAGTCGAACTCGATGAATTGCAGGAACTTATTGAGTATGGGAGTCTGGTAGTTCTTTTTATAGATCGCGCAAAGGTCCGCAGGGATCTCTTCCTTTAGCCGAATGAAGCGTACGTTCTTGGACTTCTGGCTTCGGAAACAATCACTTACCAACGCAATGGCCTGTCCAGAGGCAACCAGCGCAAGCAAGGTGCTGGGTTCTTGAACCTCAAAAGTCATTTTTGGATAAAACCCGTGCTCTTTACATTTGGAAACAAGAAACGGGGTTGAGTTGGATATCGTGCGGTCGAGAACAGCGATTTCCTCGTCTTTAAGCTCTGCCAGAGCAACCAAACGTCGGTCTTTGAGGGGGTGAGTGTTTGGTACAGCAAGCGTAAGATTCTCTTTAACCAAAACGCGTGAGTTCAATGTAGGCTCATTGAGCGTGTCAACGTATCGGCAAATACCTAAATCAACAACCCCGCCGTGGAGCGCTTCTTTCTGCTGATTTGGTGCCAGCTCTGTAAAATTAAGTGAACAGTCTGGGTGTTTGGCCTTAAAGTCTGACAGAAGGTTGGCAAATCCATCGAGAAAAGCGCTGCTGACGATCCCAATGCTAAGGGTGGAGTTTTCTGCGCGTCCTTGTCGCTGCGTATTGGTAATCGCGTTATCCAAGGCATTAAAAACTTGCTCGCATTCAAGTTTAAGCGCACGCCCTGTTGCCGTTAAAGATACATTTCGCGAGTCCCGATGAAAAAGCGAAAGCCCGAGAGCGCCCTCCAACTCTTTAATTTGAATAGACATAGGCGATTTGGAAATATGCAGTTCTTCCGCTGCGCGGCCAAAGTGACCACTTACTGCAACTTGATGGAAGTAACGAAGCATCCGCAAAGTAATGCGGCCTGAATTGATGAGATCGTGCATGAATTTTTTTGTTTTTTTTATCTTGTTCTAGGTTGCTGCCCGGATAATTCTACTGTCTCTACCATATAAGTTCTGTAAGAACTATGATCTACGAAATAATCCGTATTTTTATCGGTTTTCTACGTAATATTTTATAGTTCGTTTCGAAGTTCGAAACGATTGATGTATTTAAAAAACTTAATAAATGCCTCTTAAGTAACTAGGTTGCTGCTCACCAAAGGGAATTTATTAAAAGGTGAGGCAAATTATGAAATCCGGTCAGTCCACAATTCCGCCCAGGCAGGGCGAATGTGCTTGGCCAGTTCTGTGCCTCAATCCCATGACGTTTGATCGGTCTTACGCACCAACTTCCACGGTAAGTGATTTGTCTGACGCATCAGTTCCCGATTATGTACTTGAAGGTTTTACAGTCGCAGATGTTTCTCGTTGTTTCTCAACGACAAAGCATTTGTTGGATGCGGGTGGCCATCTCAACTTCCCACCGATAGGCGGGTACGGTTAGTCGCCTTCCAGTACATCTAGAAATCTCCCCAATCATAAACAACAACATTTCTCAGAGCCTCTGGGAGGAGCTCACATGTTCGCAACAGGTTTTCTAGGCATCGCAACTCTGATTGTTATTGCTCTGTTGGTCTCTACCAACCGCAAAGCGATCAAACTTCGCACAGTAGGTGGTGCTCTTGCGCTGCAGATTGGTATCGGCGCTTTCGTGCTTTATGTACCTGCTGGCCGCGCAATGCTCCATGGAATGTCCAAGGGCATTGCAGGCGTAATTGACAGTGGTCGCTCTGGCGTCAACTTCCTCTTTGGTAACCTGACCAATGGCAATCTTTCCGATACTGTCGGCTTTGTATTTGCCTTTAACGTTCTGTGTCTGGTTATCTTTTTCTCCGCTTTGATTGCAGTGCTTTATCACTTGGGCATTATGCAGATTGTTATCCGCTTCATCGGCGGTGGCATGGCAAAATTGCTAGGTATTTCCCAAGCAGAATCCATGTCAGCAGTCTCCAACGTTTTTGTGGGCCAAACTGAAGCTCCGCTCGTTGTGAAGCCATACATGCCAAAGATGTCCGACAGTGAGTTCTTTGCTATCATGTGTGGTGGTATGGCATCTGTCGCTGGTACCGTGCTGGGCGGTTATGCATTAATGGGCGTGAAGATCGAGTATCTCCTTGCAGCTTCCTTTATGGCTGCTCCAGGTGGTCTGCTCTTTGCAAAACTGATCCTGCCAGAAACCAAAGATGTAAATTACAAAGTCGATAAGGCTGTTAGCTTTAGTGAAGACAAACCAGAAAACGTGCTGGCTGCCGCTGGTCAAGGCGCGATGAATGGCTTGCAGCTTGCAGGCGCAATCGGTGCAAACCTTGTTGCGATGATCGGTCTGATCGCTCTGGTTAACATGATGCTTGGCGGCCTTGGCGATATTGCTGGCTTTGAGCTTTCCTTGGAAATGATCCTTGGTTGGGTTTTCGCTCCAATCGCGTACCTGCTCGGCGTTCCGATGGCTGATATCGGTGTAGCTGGCTCATTGATCGGTAAGAAACTGGTCGTAAACGAGTTCGTTGCCTACCTAGACCTGAAGAACTACCTCGTAGATTCAGCGGCGATGGAAATGGGTCTGCCTGTTATTCAGGAAAAGACCAAGGCAATCGTTTCGTTTGCATTGTGTGGTTTTGCGAACATCTCCTCAATGGGCATCCTCATCGGTGGCCTGAGTGTTCTGGCTCCAAGTCGTACAAACTTCATCGCAAAATACGGTCCTCGCACACTGTTGGCGGCAACCTGCTCAAACCTTATGAGTGCTGCAATCGCGGGTATCTTTATCTCCCTGGCAATGTAAAGGTTTCTTCCTTTCCTTATATTGCCTGTGACGGGAGGAGCTTGGCTTCTCCCGTTTCCTATTTGTGAAAGACCCAAGCAAATTCGAGTAGGCTACCTATCCCTCACACACTCCCCCAAGTGAGACGTGCTAGCTGCTTGCCCCTTCTTCAATTATTTTTTCTGCACCTTGTGGTGGCATTTCCGGGAACGCTGGAAGTGTCTTGTCGATTTCGTCCCAGGATGGTGCTCTGCTGGCGTAGACAGTTACCTGTGCCTCGATGATTTCTGGCTGGTCAACAGTGGATGCACGAACAAAAATCAGCTCGCTCATTGACGAATTGAGAGAGTAGACAGCGCTGCCGCACGTCGGGCAGAAGCAGCGTGTCACAACATTACCGCTATCAACTGGTTTTGCATAACGTGTCAGCTCGCCAGTCACTTCAACAGCCTCTTTCGGCAACGCCGCATGCGTGCAGTGTCCGGTTCCAGAGGACTTACGGCAGTCATCACAGTGACAATGCGCGGTGATCTGCGGCATTACTTTTGATTTCAGCTGTACATTCCCGCAAAGGCAGGACCCTGTAAATGCAGTTTCCATGATACTATCCATTGTTAGTATTGATATGTTTTAGTGACTTGTGAATTGCAAGTCACTATTCACAATAGGAGAGAATGGCGGTATGTCAACCGAAATCCGTTCCGGCTGCCCCATCGCGAATACGCTTGATATCGTGGGTGATCGTTGGAGTCTCTTGATCCTGCGGGATATGTTCAACGGTAAGAAAACCTTCTCAGAATTCCTAAACTCGCCAGAGAAGATAACAACCAGTGTGTTGACTGTTCGCCTCAATCAGCTGTCAGCCACCGGGTTGGTGCAAAAGGAACTCTATCAGTCAAATCCCAAACGCTATCAATATCTACTGACGGATCAGGGCAGGGACATGCTGCCAGTGCTTCAAGAAATGTGCCGATGGGCAAATAAGCATATGCCGGAGACTTGGGTCGCTCCTGAGAAGTTTATGGAGAAGCGAACATAAAAAAGGCTGGACGCACAGCCCAGCCTTTTTGAAAATCACAGAACGCTTCTGGCTCAAAAGAGCATTGACGGTAACCAGGTCGCGATCGTTGGAAAAGACCAGACCAGCCCCATGCCAACGATCTGGAGTAAAATATAAGGGAGTACGCCCTTATAGATCATGCCAGTTGTGATCTCCGGCGGGGCAGCTCCGCGCAGGTAGAACAACGAAAACCCAAAGGGCGGGGTCAAAAAACTGGTCTGCAGATTAATGGCAATCATGACGGAGAGCCAGATTGGGTCAAAGCCCATCATCAAGAGTGTTGGTCCCACGATTGGCAGCAAAATCACAGAAATCTCCACAAAGTCCATAAAGAAGCCAAGTGCGAAGATAAGAGCCATCACGAACAACAGGGCTCCGACTTCCCCACCAGGCATCGCAGAGATCAGCTCTTCAATACGCACATCGCCGCCTAACCCACGAAAGATCAATGAGAAGACGCTTGCCCCGATGATCGTTGCAAAGATCATAGCTGAAATGGACAGTGTATTTGTCATAACAGGAGCAAGGAGCTTGGCACGCCACATCCGCATGACGCTCTGAATAAGGCCACTCACCCCCACTGCCAGCAGCGCGGAAGATACAGCTGCCAAGGTCCAATCCATCGCTGTCAGGTCGTTCTTTTGCAACCGAATAGTGGTTGAACTTGCAAGGAAGATAACAAGCAGCAGCGCTGCAACACTTGCTGCCAGAAGCATGTTTGAGTGACCGTTGCTGAGACGGAAGCCAGCAAGCAACAAGGCCCCGACAGCGCCAACCGCCGCTGCTTCAGTAGGTGTTGCAACACCACCAAGAATGGAGCCCAACACCGCAATGATCAACGCAACAGGGGGAACCAGCACGGATGCAACTCGTGAAGCAGAAGTCTTTCCAAGAAGCTCTTGGTCCATTGCCGGTGCAACACTGGGCTGGAAATATGCACGCACTAGGATATAGACGATATAAACACCAACCAGCATCAGGCCGGGGATCAAGGCGGCCGCGAACGTCTGCCCTACGCTGATCGTCTCGACGGTGAACTTACCCTCGGCAAACTGTGCCTGCTGATAGGCGTTGGACATAACTTCAGACAGGATAATAAGCAGAGTGGACGGCGGAATAATCTGACCAAGTGTACCAGCCGTGCACACAGTTCCAGCAGCAAGCTTTGGATCATATCCGTTGCGCAGCATGGTCGGCAAAGCGATCAGCGCCATGGTGACAACCGTTGCGCCAACAATGCCTGTAGAGGCGGCTAGCAACCCGCCGACCAAGACAACAGAAATACCTAAACCACCGCGCAAAGAGCCAAAGAGCTTTGCCATCTCTTCCAGCAGGTCTTCCGCAATCCGGCTGCGTTCCAGAACAAGTCCCATGAACACAAACAGCGGAATTGCGATCAGCACTGTGTTGGTCATTGTGCCGAAAATGCGTTGTGAAAGAGCGCCCAGCAGACCAGTGTCGAATGCTCCCGTCATCGCTCCGATAACAGCAAAAATGACTGCAACACCGGCAATCGTAAAAGCAACAGGGTAGCCAAGCAGGATGGCAAGGCACAATCCCGCGAACATGAAAATGTCGAGAAACTCAGTCACAGCTTAGGCTCCTCAACAGGGACGCCGGTCAAGAACAAGATGTCGCGCAATATTCCAGAAACCCCTTGGGTTATCAGCAAAATACAAAATGCAGGGATTAGGCTTTTAAGCAGGAAGCTTGCAGGGATGCCGCCAACAGAGATCGGTCCCTCCAAAATTTTCCAGCTGTTGGAAACAAAAGGCCAGCTTACCCATAGCAACAAGCCAACGGTTGGCAGAAGGAAGCAAACTGCTCCGATGATATTGATCACGGCTTTTGTTTTTTGGCTCGCCTGACCATAGAAAATATCAACGCGTACATGTTTATCAGTCAGGAGTGTGTACCCGGCGCCAAGCATAAAAATGGCGGCATGCATATACAACACGCCTTCTCCAAGGAAGATGTAGCTGATGCCAAATAGGTAGCGCAGCAGCACAATGGCGAACTGCAACAGCAACATGATGAGAGCAAACCAACAGATGGTGTGCCCAACGATGCGGTTGATGGCATCAAGTTTAGAAATAATAGAAGTCATCGGCATTATCCGATCAGGCAAGAGCGCATTCTTATTGTCCTGCAAAAGCATGGAGGCAAAAGCACGGGGAAGGGACGGCGCTCACGGGAGTGCCGTCCTTAGGTCAACGAAGGAGATAGCCTTGCACCAAGTACAAAGGCAATCCAGCGCGTTAGCCGTAGTTGATGTCCATAAGGCGCATGTTCATCTGGCCGTTGTCTGCCAGAGGTTTGTATTCCTTCATGGCTTCACGATAGGTGAGGAAGCTTTCAGTGATGCGCTTTACAAGCTCATCATCGTTTTGGCGTAACTCGCCAATCACTTCACCAGCAGCATTGCCCATTGCCAGAATAACGTCCTCTGGCATATTGCGCACGACAACGCCTTTTTCGGCAACCATCTTCTTCAGAGCTTTTGCATGATTGGTCGTGTACTCAGTCCAAACATCATTGTAGAGCGAGGAACAGGCAAACGCGACAACCTGCTTCAAGTCATCAGGAAGCGCGGCGTAAGCCTCGGAGTTCATTGCGCACTCTTCAGCCGAAGAAGGCTCACCAACACCCGGGAAGTAGTAGTTTTTGGCAACCTGATAGAAGCCCAGAGCTGAATCAGTCCATGGGCCGATAAACTCGCCTGCATCCAGCGTTCCTGTCTGCAGCGCCTGGAACATGTCGCGGCCACCCATTGCCTGAACAGCCATGCCCATCTTGGTGCACATTTCAGATGCAAGACCAGTGGTACGGAAACGCAGACCTTTCAGGTCTTCAGCAGAGTTGATCTCGGTGCGGAACCAACCAGCTGCCTGTGGGCCTGAGTTGCCACACAGGAACGGCTTCAGGTTAAAGCGCGCATACATCTCATCATAGAGCGCCTGACCACCGCCATGCGCCATCCAGCCGTATTGTTCGTCCGCAGTCAAACCAAATGGCTGAGAACCGAACAACAGGAAGCCTTTGGACTTGGAGCCCCAATAAGCAGGAACGGAGTGGTAAAGTTCTGCAGTCCCCTCCGATACTGCATCAAACACACCACGACCAGGAACCAGCTCACCTGCTGCATAAAGCTTTACTTCAATGCGGCCACCAGAGAGCATGGTAATACGGTCTGCCAGCATCTGCGCTGCAACACCAGGACCTGGAAGGTTCTTCGGCCAAGAAGTGACCATCTTCCATTTAATTTTGTCAGAAGCCATTGCAGGAGCAGCCAGAGCTGAAGCAGCAACAGCGCCAGTTGCGGCAACACCTGCGCCTTTTAAAAAGTCACGTCTCTTCATAATTTTTCCCCTCAAAAAAATTAGATGAAAAAGGGCCAACCAGGTGGTCCCTTATCGGTTTCACCAAAACCTTGAAGTTTCAGAACGGTACTCTCCATTTACCGCTCTGAAACTGTTACTTGCCTAACGAAGGTAAGTTCAAACCATTCTCCTTGGCGCAATCAATTGCCAATTGGTAGCCTGCGTCCGCATGGCGCATGACACCTGTCGCGGGGTCATTCCACAGCACTCGGCCAACACGCTCATCAGCTTCTTTCGTTCCGTCACAACAAATCACCATGCCGGAATGCTGGGAAAAGCCCATGCCAACACCACCGCCATGATGCAGCGATACCCATGTTGCACCAGAAGCAGTGTTCAGCAGCGCATTAAGCAGCGGCCAATCAGAAACAGCATCAGAGCCATCCATCATGGACTCAGTTTCGCGGTTTGGAGAAGCAACAGAGCCTGAATCCAGATGATCTCGTCCAATGACGACGGGAGCCTTTAGTTCACCGTTGCGAACCATTTCGTTAAACGCAAGACCGAGGCGGTGACGCTGTCCAAGGCCAACCCAGCAGATACGAGCCGGCAGTCCCTGAAACGAGATACGCTCCCGCGCCATCTCCAGCCAGTTATGAAGGTGCGGATCATCCGGGATGAGCTCCTTCACCTTCTGATCTGTCTTGTAGATGTCCTCTGGATCGCCAGAAAGCGCAGCCCAACGAAATGGGCCAACCCCTTTACAGAACAACGGGCGGATATAGGCAGGAACAAACCCCGGGAAGTCAAAGGCGTTCTCTAAGCCTTCTTCAAATGCCATCTGGCGGATATTATTGCCATAATCAACAGTCGGAATACCGCGTTCATGGAAGTCCAGCATCGCCTTCACATGCACTTTCATGGATGCGCGGGCCGCTTTCTCAACCGCCTTTGGATCGCTCTCGCGCTTTTCCTTCCACTCAGCCATGGTCCAGCCCTGCGGCAGATAGCCGTTAATCGGGTCATGAGCAGACGTCTGATCAGTCACAATGTCAGGGCGTACGCCGCGCTCAACCAATTCAGCGAAGATGTCAGCCGCATTGCCGAGCAAGCCAACAGACTTGGCTTCACCAGCCGCAGTCCAGCGCTCAATCATCTCCAGCGCTTCATCAAGCGTCTTGGCTTTCTCATCGACGTATTTGGTGCGCAGGCGGAAATCGATGCTGTCTTCGTTACACTCAACGGCCAGACAAGACGCTCCGGCCATGACCGCAGCAAGCGGCTGAGCGCCACCCATACCGCCAAGGCCACCAGTCAGGATCCACTTGCCTTTCAGATCTCCACCATAGTGCTGACGACCAGCCTCAACGAAGGTCTCGTATGTGCCCTGAACAATGCCCTGAGAGCCAATGTAAATCCATGAACCAGCGGTCATCTGGCCGTACATCGCCAAACCTTTTTTATCCAGCTCGTTGAAGTGGTCCCAGTTCGCCCAATGAGGTACAAGGTTGGAATTGGCGATCAGAACGCGAGGGGCATTTTCGTGTGTGCGGAACACGCCAACCGGCTTGCCGGATTGAACCAGCAAGGTTTCATCAGCTTCCAGTTTTTTAAGGCTATCGACAATGGTGTCGAAGTCTTTCCAAGTTCGTGCAGCGCGACCAATGCCGCCATATACGACTAATTCATGCGGGTTCTCAGCAACATCCGGGTGCAGGTTATTCATGAGCATGCGAAGCGGCGCCTCGGTCAGCCAGCTTTTCGTGTTCAGTTCGGTCCCGGTTGGCGGGAAAATATCGCGGGAATTTTTACGTGGATCGGATGTGAGCGTGTCAGTCATGGTCTGCTCCGTTAACGGCTTGTTCTAGCGCTTGCAAACACCCCGGAAAGGGCCTGCGCTTCTAACTTTGTAAGAATGGTTTTGAGAGTGGCGCGGGTCGTGAGGGCGCGTTCTGGAGCATAGGCCCAGGGGCTCTGCTCAAACATATAGGCCCGTTGTGCTGTTTCCATCTGAATGGCGTGGACACCGGTCTCTGGTTGACCGTAGTGACGCGTTGTCCATCCGCCTTTAAAGCGTGCATTAACAACAGTCTCCACACTCTCGTTCTGACGGCAACTGTCTACTGTGATGGCTTCAATCAGCGGTGCGCAGGTCTGGCCCACATTGGTGCCAATGTTGAAGACAGGAAGCTCACCTTCAAACAAAAATGGAACGTTGGAACGGATCGAATGACAGTCATAAAGGATCGCCACACCAAATTTTTGACGAACCCGTTCCAGTTCCTCTGCAATGGCGTCATGATAGGGGGCATGAAACTCAGCACGGCGAGCGTCCACCTCATCCTCGGAAGGCTCCTGACCATCGCGATAAATTGGACGGCCATCAAAGTCTGTCAGCGGGCAAAGCGTGGTTGTGTTCTGCCCTGGATAGAGGGAAGCGCCAGCAGGATCGCGATTTGCATCAATCACATAGCGATGCATCGGCGTTTGGATCACGCTAGCGCTTTCCAGCAACCCGTCATAAAGGCGGTTGATGTGCCAGTCCGTGTCAGCAAGCGCTTGGCCAACTTTATTGAAGCGGTCCCAGATCGATAAGGGAACATCAGTCCCCCCATGTGGCTGTGCAAGCACGATGGGGCTGTCGCCACGTTTGATGAGTGGAGAGAAAGAATAGGCCATTCAAACCTCTTCAAGTTCAAAGAAATCAGCAGAATGCGCTGCGTCAAATATTTGGCCTGAAGCCACCAGATCCGCAGCCTTTTCCAAGTCTGGAGCCATGTATCGGTCATCTTCCAGTCTTGCCACTTTCCCACGCACGGCAGCCAGAACATCTTGCAAAAGAGGGCTTGTTTGCACTGGAGCTCTAAATTCAATCCCTTGGGATGCCATCAACAATTCGATCCCGATGATTTGGGAAAGGTTGGCGTTCATATCGATCAGACGCCGTGCTGCATGAGTCGCCATTGAAACATGGTCCTCCTGATTTGCGCTGGTCGGGGTGGAATCAACAGAACAGGGTGCCGCCCGCTGCTTGTTCTCGCTGTAAAGCGCCGCAGAGGTCACATCCGCGATCATAAAGCCAGAGTTGACGCCCGGCTTAGGTGTTAGGAATGGTGGCAAGCCGTAGTTCAGGGCAGGGTCAACCAGTGTTGCAATGCGCCGCTGTGTAATGGCTCCAATTTCAGAAATGGCAAGCGCCGTTTGGTCTGCTGCAAAGGCAACCGGTTCTGCATGGAAATTACCACCAGAAACAATGGAGCCATCTGCAAATACCAACGGGTTGTCAGTTACCGCATTGGCTTCAATCTCCAGCGTGCGCCCAATATTTGCCAGCATATCAAGACACGCGCCCATCACCTGCGGTTGGCACCGCATACAATAGGGGTCCTGCACCCGCTCATCATCATCGCGGTGGCTTTCTCGAATGGCAGAACCACTCATCAACTCGCGGATTGTAGCCGCAGCTGAAATCTGCCCCTTGTGGCCACGAAGCTCATGAATTTCCGGACGGAACGGAGCGCCAGAGCCCATAAGCGCGTCAACTGACATAGCTCCGGTAATAAGCGCGGTCTGTGCAAGGCGGTGTGCTTGGAAGAGCCCTGCCAGAGCAAGTGCAGTTGAAACCTGCGTACCGTTGATGAGCGCTAACCCTTCTTTGGCTTGCAACTGAATAGTCTGGATACCAGCACGCTGCATCGCCTCATTGCCTGAGACTCGCTGACCACCAAAGAAGGCTTCCCCTTCACCAATCATCACCGCAGCAATATGGGAAAGTGGGGCAAGGTCACCAGAAGCCCCAACACTGCCTTGGCCCGGAACAACAGGTACAACGTTGTGAGCCAACATTTGCTCAAGGCATTCAATCAGGTCCCAGCGAACACCAGAAGCGCCACGTCCAAGGGATGCCAGTTTAAGCACGATCACAAGGCGTACAATATTTTCGGGCAGCACATCACCAACACCGCAACAGTGAGAGAGAATAAGGTTTCGCTGCAATGTGGCAGTGTCATGCGCCGGAATTTTAACGGACGCCAGCTTCCCAAAGCCAGTGTTTACGCCATAAACAGGACTATCACCTTGTGCCGCAGCCTGCACAATCGCGGCGGCGCGTTTCACTCCGGATTTAAAAGACCGGTCCAACTCAACATTGGCCTCGCAGCGGAAGATTTGTTTGAGCTGAAGCAAGGTGATTTCACCTGGCTTTAGAACCAGCGTTTCTTTTGGTGTTGCGTGTGGGGGAGTGCTCATAGGGTGCCTCAGTGCTTAAGCTACGTGTGTTTTTGTGATGTTTTTGCCGAGGAAATACAGGCGATTGAGAGGGTTGAACCCGATGCGGTAGGCCAGTTCAGCTGGCTCGGTCACATCCCAAATAGCAATATTTGCGTTTTTACCTGCTTCCAGCGTACCGCAATTGTCCTGCTGCCCAAGTGCAAGTGCCGCGTTGCGCGTAATCCCAGCCAGTGCTTCCTGCGGCGTCATGCAAAACAGCGTGCAAGCCATGTTCATGCAAAGCAGAAGCGAGGTGAGCGGGGAGGATCCTGGATTGGCGTCCGTTGCCAAAGCGACCGGAACCCCCGCATCTCGCAGCAACTGGAGAGGGGGATGCTGTGTTTCACGAAGGTAGTAGAAAGCACCGGGCAGAAGAACAGCGACGGTGCCTGCATCCTTCATGGCCTGAACGCCAGCCTCATCCAAGTACTCCAGATGGTCGGCAGACAATGCCTTATGGTGCGCGGCCATGGTTGTGCCGCCGAGATTAGAGAGTTGTTCGGAGTGAATTTTAACAGGCAAGCCCAGCTCTTGGGCACGATCAAATACGCGAGAAACTTGCGCCGGTGAGAAAGCTATGCCCTCACAAAATGCATCAACGGCATCGGCCAGACCTTCAGATTGAACCGCTGGGAGAACCTGATCACAAACAAAGTCGATATACTCATCGCTTCGCCCTTCATATTCAGGCGGCAAAGCATGAGCTCCAAGGAAGGTTGTGAGAACCTGAACAGGGCGCAGCGTGCCTATCTTGCGCGCAACACGCAACATCTTCAGTTCGCTATCTAAATCAAGTCCGTAGCCGGATTTGATTTCTAACAGCGTAACCCCTTCACGCAGCAATGCATCCACACGAGGCAGCGCATATGCCAGCAGCTCATCTTCACTTGCAGCGCGGGTTGCTGCCACAGTCGAGCGGATGCCGCCACCAGCCCGGGCGATCTCCTCATAAGTTGCGCCGTTAAGGCGCATTTCAAACTCACGAGCCCGCGAACCGCCGTAAACAATATGCGTGTGGCAATCGATGAGAGAAGGTGTTGCAAGGCGTCCACCTAGATCTACTTGCGGGAGCGCTCGCCACTTTGTGGGCAAGTCGTCTTTAGGCCCAACCCAGCAGATTTTGTCACCTTCCAATGCAATAGCTGCATCACAGATTAGGCCATAGCCTGGTGTGTCTGACTGCAAAGTTGCAGCATTGACATTGGTGAGTACGGTTCGCCCGCGTGTCATGGACCCTCCCAAAATTCCACGTGAATTCACTTCATTAAAAACCTACATGGAAATCATATAATGTCTATACATAAAAAATGTGCAATGTGAGTATTTGACAAGCATACACACCTTTGAGGTCTCATTATATCGCTAAATTCTGCGGTGAAATGAACTTTTTGGTGATATCCAATCACTGTAAGGTGGTTGTGTGATGTGCATTTATGTATATGCTTAATGTAGGTTCGGTTGATCAAAATTGATTTTACTTTCACGGCAAACCCATTGAGTGAGCAATGAAATCTATCTTTGCAGGGCAGGCATTACTTCCAACAGGCCTTACTAAAAACGTTCGGCTGCATGTGGATGAAACGGGCAAAATCACCTCAATAGAAACAGGGGTTGAGCCTGCCGGAGATGAGGTTGGCAGTTTGGGCAAACTTATTTGCCCAGCTCCCGCAAACCTGCACTCTCATGCCTTCCAACGGGCGATGGCAGGCATGACTGAGGTGCGCCAAAAGGGAAAAGATAGCTTCTGGACCTGGCGTGAGCTGATGTATCGCTTCCTCGGTAAATTAGGCCCGGAACAGGTCGAGGCCATTGCTGCGCTGGTCTATATGGAGATGCTGGAAGCAGGTTACGCAAGTGTTGGGGAGTTCCATTACCTCCACCATCAACCAGATGGTACAGCATATGCAAACCTTGCTGAAATGAGCAACCGTGTCTTTGCAGCAGCCAGCCAAACTGGCATTGGGCTCACGCATTTGCCAGTGCTGTATTCTTATGGTGGAGCAAGAGAACAAGCACTCAGCGGTGGGCAGCTGCGGTTTGGAAATGATTTGGACCGTCACCTTCAACTTATTGAACAAGCTGAGAAAACGCTCGCCAGCGCGCTCCCCTCTGATTGCCGGGTTGGCATAGCTCCCCATTCGCTCAGAGCCACCAATCCCGAGCAACTACGAGCAATAGCAAAAGTGTTCGCGGGTAAGCCGGTTCACATCCATATCTCAGAGCAAATGAAGGAAGTGGAGGCCGTTCAGGAATGGCTCGGTGCACGGCCTATTGAATGGTTGCTAGAGAATGTGGACGTACGCGACAACTGGTGCTTTGTACATGCAACGCATATGAGCGAAGCTGAAACGGTTGCCATGGCGAAGGCAGGTGCGGTTGCTGGCCTTTGCCCTATTACCGAAGCAAACCTTGGCGATGGCATCTTCAACGGCCCAACCTTCATTGAAGCCGGTGGTGTTTATGGCATCGGGTCGGATAGCAACCTGCGTATATCGCTCTCCGAAGAACTGAGAATTCTTGAATACAGCCAACGTCTTAGAGATCAGTCACGCAATGTTATGCTGTGCGGTGAAGGCTCCGTTGGTACAGCAATGTTTTATGCAGCCGCAAAGGGAGGCGCGCAGGCTCTGGGGCGTCATACCGGAACGCTCGCTAAGGGATACCTGGCGGACGTTGTCGCCATCGATACGGCACGTGTTGAGTTTTCTGGGCTAAAGCCAGAGCAGTATCTGGACTATTGGATCTTCGCAGGCGATGACCGTGTTGTGAGCGATGTGTGGTCTGCAGGGCGGCATATGGTTGAGCATGGCGAGCACATTCACAGGCAGGCAATCGCGGCAAAGTACCGGGAGCAGATTGCAGTGTTACTGGATGAGGCTTAAACGTATCAACGAAAATCGCAGACAGGTTTTGCGAATGATAAACGATATATAACAGATAGTTAGGGCGCGTATCTGGACACTAGTAGGGCGCTTTAATACCGCAAAATTTATGTGATGAACAAAGACAGGACAGGCGCTTGAGATCCTATAAGGAAATCCGAGGCATTTTGCAGGGACGTATCACCAGCCATCAATGGCAACCAGGTGATCTGCTTCCAAGTGAGCAAGCGCTTTCTGAGGAGTTTGGCTGTACACGCGCAACCGTAAACCGCGCCATGCGTGAACTGGCAGATGCTGGTTTGGTTGAACGTCGCCGTAAAGCTGGAACGCGTGTGATTCAACCCAATTCTCACCCTGCCACCATCACAATTCCAGTCATCAGGCAGGAGATTGAGGACAAGGGCCAGAGCTATCGATACCTTCTGTTAGAGCGCCTGGAAGCTTTGCCACCGGAAGATGTTCGAACTCAACTCGGCTTGTCTGATAACGAAAAATCGTTGTTTCTTAAGAGTTTGCATTATGGAGACGGCATTCCGCAGCAGCTTGATATACGCTGGATCAACCTTTGTGCAATTCCAGAAGCAGCCGAGGAGAGCTTTGCAGATATCGGCCCCAATGAATGGCTGCTTCAACGGGTTCCGCACCCCAATATCGAGCATGTTTTTCGCGCAGATCAGGCGACAGCCGAAGAACAGAGGCTGCTTCAACTGGACGAAGGGGAGCCAGTCTTTACTATAGAACGCCGCACATGGATTGTTGGGGAAGGCATCACCTATGTGCGCCTTGTTCATCCAGGTAGCCGCTACCGCATGGCAACGCGCAGTTCAACAGAGCCGACTTTCAGCTAACATAGCAACGCGTTGATTTGCGTTTTTATGTGTTATTTTGCGTTTCTTTGTTCAGCACTTCGGCAAAGTGGTCTTCCAGTCGAATCCTGCCGTAACACTTGCCAACCATGTCCATACGCATAGCGCTCAAAAAGAACTGGATTGGCCCATAGGTCTTCGCGGAGGTGAAGGTCTCTAGAATTTTTTGTGCAGCAACACTTATCCAGTTTGGCAGGTGGGTAATCCTGGCTTTTTTGTTCAGGCTTTTAAACGCAATTTCTGCCAGTTCATTGTGTGTGTATTTTGTAGGGCCACCAACTTCGGCAAAGGTCTGTTCACTGCTGATAATTTCATAGCACGCTGCTGCAAGGTCCTTGCCGTGAATCGGATTGATGCGGTATTTTCCAGAACCGAAAACGTAAACGCGGCCCGACTTAGCCATGTTTAAAAAGTCTTCTAAGTCTGAAAAGTATCCGCTGGGGGAAATCACGGTGCTTTTGATCGGTGCAGCTTGGAGTGTTTTTACAAAATGCTGCTTGGCGTGCACCAGCTCCACATTCAAAAGTTTGGTCGCGTTCAGAACGTGGATATAGGCAAACTGAGGAACGCTGTTCTCGACTGCAAGGTCGAGCAGGTTCTTGTTAGCGCGATAATCTACATCGTGATAGGTGAGGCCGTCTTTTTGGCGCGTGATTCCCAGCGCAGAGACGACCAGATCCACATCTTCCATCAATCCCATTAAGGTTGCGGCGTTGGTTGCTTCACCTTCAAAAAACTCTGTCGCATCCAGTCCTTTGGTGTGCGCAGCAGCAGTACTGCGTACCAGCGCGCGCACGGCCCAACCCTGCTGTTTGTAGTGAGCGACAAGATAGGCGCCCAGATAACCCGTTGCACCAGCGATCACGACTGTTTTCATCACTATACCCTCAAAAATCATGCGCTTGAAAGGCAAGCAACCAAGGAACACAACAGGGTGCGAGCAGCCTTTAGCAGGGTCGCACAGAAGAAGCTGTTGCTAAGAGCGAAAAATGCTCAACTGGCGATAAGTCTTGTCTTTTGAAGCAGTGATAAGTGCTCCCAATCACGATTGGAAAGTACCTTTCACTGACCATGAAGATGAGCGCTTCATCCGCCAAAATCAACCGGTAATTTTATAAGAAAGTAAGGTTCGTTTTGAGAAGAGCCAACCAGAGAAAGGAGAGCTGCTAAGCTCTTCCTCTTTCAGAGTGAGTGGCCTGTTTTTATAACTAGCCCTTGCCTTGCCAAGGGATCAGAAGACGTTCCAGATATCGCATACCAAGCTCAATGGTGTACCCAATGAGCCCGATCACAAAGATGCCGATCACAACCGTGTCCGTTTGCAAAAAGTTCTTTGCAATCATAATCATAGAGCCAACGCCCTTATCTGCGGCCACAAGTTCTGCCGCAACCACTGTTCCCCAGCATACGCCCATTGCCGTACGCAGGCCGGTGAATATTTCGGGGAGCGCGTTAGGGAGAATAACGTGAAACAGGATCTGCAACCGAGATGCGCCTAGCGAGTACGCAGCATGTACTTTTGAAATCTTCACACTGTTCACCCCAGAGCGCGCGGCCAAGGTCATGATGAAGAGAGATGCGAGGAACAACAGGAAGATCTTGGCTGTTTCATCGATGCCAAACCATAAAATGATCAACGGAATAAGAGCGAGTGGCGGAATCGGGCGCATGAACTCGACAATTGGGTCAAATAAACCACGCGCGATAGAAGAAAGCCCCATGGCAAGCCCTAGAGGTACGCCAACAGCCGCGCCAAGAACGACACCGGCAAGTACGCGGAAAACAGAGATACCAATGTGATCACAAAGCGCCACATTGCGGAAGCCTTCGGAAAGCAACTTGCTGATACGGGCCAGCGTTGCATTGATAGACGGCCAGTAAAAGCTTTCCAACATGCCTAATGCACTGGCTATACCCCATGCAGCCAACAGCAGAACAACTGTCAAAATCGAGTAGAACCGACCTGAATTCACCGCGCTGGCGTCCCCAAAGCGAACGGTCTTTTGCTGTGTGAAGACATTGTCTTTCAAGCCAAGCCAAACAGAAAGGCCGGACGGGGGCGTGTGGTGTTTGCTCATGTCAGCCTCCTACGCTGGTTCCAGCTCTTTTTCATTGCCCATAATTTCCTCTTCCATCTCCCAGATGAGAGAGAGAACCTCTTCGCGTGTTTGAACAAACTCAGGCGAAGCTTTGATCTGCCGTGGGCTTTCCACCAAGCCGCGATCAGCAAACGGTAATTGGTATTCACGCAAAATCCTGCCAGGGCGTGGTGCCATCACAATTAACCTTTCACCAAGGAACAGCGCTTCCTCAACAGAGTGAGTGATTAAAATGATGGTCTTTCCAGTTTCTTTCCAAAGCTTGAGAACGAGGCTTTGCATCTTTTCGCGCGTCAGAGCATCAAGAGCGCCAAGTGGTTCATCCATCAAAATCACATCAGGGTCATTTGCAAGGCAGCGGGCCAGCGCCACGCGTTGCTGCATGCCACCAGAAAGCTGGTAGACTGGTTTCTTGCCAAAGTCCTGCAGCCCGACGATCTGCAAAAGCTCATCGACCTTGCGTCTGGTTTCAGCGGCGCGTTTTCCTGCCATTTTCGGGCCAAAAGCGATGTTCTTTTCAACGGTCATCCACTCAAATAACGCACCTTGTTGAAACACCATCCCGCGATCAGGGCCGGGCTTTGTAACCTCTTTACCTTCCCGCATCACGCGGCCAGAGGTTGGCCGAAGGAAACCTGCAATGATATTGAGAAGAGTTGTCTTTCCGCATCCCGACGGGCCAAGCACAGAGATGATCTCACCATCTCTCACATCCAGATGTACGTTATTGAGAGCATGGACCTGATCACCGTTGGGCAGGGTGAACACCATCGAGATTTTGTCGGCAACTATTCCACTCACGGCTCTTCTCCCAGTTCCTCGTAAAATGCCTGGTTCACCCGGCCTTATTCTTGGAAAAATGGCGGGGCAAAGCCCGCCATGTTCGGAAGTTGGTTATTTGAGGTAGCTGGCGTCAACAAATGTAGAGTAGTCATTGAGCGCCTGATCCAGCCCACCAGCTGAAACCATGACATCCGCGACGCCTTTTGCGGCTGCCTGAATGCCGCCACCAAGCCAGTCTTCGCTCAACTGTTCTTCGTTACTTGGAAAACCGAAGTTGGCGATCATCTTTTGGGCCAGCTCATTATCCATGCCCGCGGCCCGTGCAATCTTGCCAAGGGCTGCATCCGGGTCGGCATTGTAGGCGGCGTTGGCCTGATTGGTGACTGTCAGAAACTTTGTCACCAGTTCGGGGTGTTCCTCAGCAAAGCTGTTGGTCACGTTCACAACATCAAAGGTATTGATGCCAACTGCTTCCTGTTCAGCACCTGTCATCAAAGGGGTGCCAACGGTTTTCATCCGGTCAAGTGCGCCCCCAAATGCACAACCCATCACCACGTCCCCACGCAAAACTGCAACGGCCGCATCCGCAGGGTTCATCTGCACAAGGTTGACCTTGTTGATATCAACGTTGAGGTGCTGCAAAGTGCGTATGAGTTTGTAATGCGTAACGTTGCCGATTGGGGTTGCAACTTTCTGTCCTTCCAGCGCGGTCGCATTTTCCTTGGTGATGCCGGAATCATTGCGAACAATGCAAAGGTCATTTTCCGCGTAGGTGACAGCAACGCCAACAAGCTTGATGGGTGCCCCTGAGGAAACGCCAACGACGAACGGAACGAAACCGTTGCTGTAAGCAATCTGTACATCACCGGAAACCATGGCCTGTACCATCTCGTTTCCATTCCCAAAAGCGCGCCACTCAACCTCTAAACCAAGAGCATCATCATAAGTCTTGTCGATTTGTGCGGCTTGGTTCGCTGTCGGCCACTCCAGAAAATAAGCGACGGTAATTTTATCAAGGGCTTGAGCAGATTGCAGTCCAAGCCCCGTAATCAAGCCTGCTGCAAGAGCCAGTTTACCCGCGAGCTTCCCAAATGCCATGATGATCCCCCTAGTGGTGCTAAATTATTATTTCCTCTTTTGTTTTTCGTCGTATCTCGTGGCTGGATACTTGCTCGATTTAATTATGTTCACGAATGAGGACACTATGAAACCGTTGGTCCCGGTAGTGCCAGTTACTGCGTGCTCATGGGGCCAGATAGTATTTTTGAAGATATGATTATATATATCTATGTAAGAGCGTGAAAATATCTATGATGCATACGCAGTGCTCCTGTTGAGGTAGAATAAATAAATATAACAATACCCTATCTCTTGATCGGAATTGTTATATTTAGGTGGGTATTGGCATTGTTTTACGTGTAGAGCGAGTGGTTATCATGGGCTTGTTTGCTATATGAGAAAGTAACTCTATGCCTCTTGGTATTTTTTCTGCATCTATGGAAGAAAATCCTAGCCGAAAGTAATTTTTACCTTGGTTTGGGTTTGCGAAGAAGACGTTTCCTGGCTCGATCAAAATACCTCGCTGCATTGCTTCATCGGCCAGTGTTGATGCGTCTAGGTCTGGCGGTCCACAGACCCAGAATGAGGAGCCGCCAAACGCAGAGACCTGCGCCCAACCGGGGAAGTGACGCGCCATCGCTTCGCTTAGGGAATTCCAGCGGTTGGAATAGGCGTGGTGAAGCTTGCTGATGAGGGCATCTTGTGAGCCCTGCGCCAGAAACAAAGCAACACTGCGTTGGTTGTTGCCGGGTGGATGGCGCAGCATCAATCGCCGCATGGCACGCACCTCTTTGATCACTTGCCGAGGCGCAACAATAAAACCAACTCGCAGCCCTGGCATAATGGATTTGGAGAGGCTGCCCACGTAAAGCACGCGTCCAGAGGTATCAATGGAGCGCAGAGCAGCAGTCGGCTGCCCGCGATAATTGGTTTCGTATTCGTAGTCATCCTCTATAATCAGGGCATCAGATTGAGCCGCCCATTCCAGCACCTCACGCCGCCGTTTCATAGTCATGGTCGTGTTGGTGGGAAACTGATGGCTGGGGGTCACATAAACCAGCTTTGCGTCGCCTAGTTTTGCAACCTGTATGCCCTCCTCATCAATCGGTATGGCTCGAATATCGGCACTACGAAGCTGCATAATATTGCGCACATCAGGGTAACCGGGGTCTTCAACCGCAACAGGTGTGTCCTGTTTTACGAGCAAGTGCGCAATCAGAAACAAGGCATTTTGTGCGCCCATTGTAACGAGGATTTCGTCCGGCTCTGCAATAACACCGCGCCGTATCAGGATACGGCGCTGAATTTGTTCAATGAGCATAGGGTCATCAGCCGTAAAGCGGTCATCTGTCCACGCATCCAGCCATTTGATACTCATTGTCTGGCGCACACAATCCCGCCATGCACTGATAGGGAAAAGCGTTGGGTCGACCTGGCCGTAAATGAAGGGGTAGGGGTAGCTGTGCCAGTTTTCTGTTTTTAGAATATTGAATTGAGTTGAAGGCGTTAACCGCAGCTTCTCACCCCAGTCCACGCAGTCATCCCGATTCTGCTCTTTGCTGGGCGCTGTCTCGGGGAGTTGCCCAAGGTTCTCTACCATCTCTGGCGAAACATAAAAGCCGGAGCGCTCGCGGGTGTTCAGGTAACCATCAGCCGCCAGTGCCTGATAAGCCAACATGACTGTATTGCGAGAGACACCCAGTCGCTTTGCAAGGGCACGTGTGGAAGGGACCGGCGTGTTTTTTGCAAGTTGGCCTGAGAGAATTGCGGAAACGAGCATTTCTCTAATCTGGCTTTGCAAGGTTGAGCTGTTGTCGCGATCGACCGAAAACAAGCTGTATCTCATGATGAGCCGTCCCTTCAACATAACCGTGAAGTATCAGCATGATTTCAACTGGCTCTATGGTCAAGAACAACTGGACCTATCTGCCAGAATATTTCACCGACATGATTTGATGAACAGTGCCTTTAGGGCAGTTGCTGGTGAATGACACAATGTTCCGGGAGAAATATTGAGATGAGTGTTCTTGTAGAAACCATTGAGCAAACAAAAACAAATTCTCTCGAACAGCACTGGATGCCATTTACGGCCAACAAAGACTTCAAGCGAGCGCCCCGTCTTATTACACGCTCCGAAGGGATGTACTTGTGGAACCAAAATGGTGACCGTCTGGTAGACGGTTCCTCCGGCTTGTTCAACGTGCCAGCAGGCCATGCGCGCAAGTCAATTGCAGATGCCGTTCATGCTCAAATGATGCAGAACGGATACACAGCGCCATTCCAGCTGGGTCAGCCGACATCCTTTGAGTTTGCCGCCAAACTCACCAAAATTATGCCGGAGCCGTTCAATCATGTGTTCTTTGTGAATTCGGGCTCTGAAGCCATCGATACCGCGCTGAAAATGGTCATGGCCTATCATCGTGCCAATGGTGATGCACAGCGCACTCGCTTTGTCTCCCGTGAGCGGGCGTACCACGGTGTGAATATGGGCGGGGTCTCTTTGGCAGGTATGGTCAAAAACCGCGAAACTTTCCCGGTTGTCATGCCAAACATCGTCATGATGCGCCATACGTGGAACGAGGAGAACGCCTTCACAAGAGGCCAGCCGGAAACCGGTGTGGAACTGGCAAACGATCTGCAGCGCTTCTGTGAGACCTACGGTGGCTCCACAATCGCTGCTGTGTTCATTGAGCCTGTCGCGGGTTCTACCGGAACGCTCGTCCCGCCAAAGGGGTATTTGGAGCGTGTCCGCCAGATCTGCGACGAGCACGGCATTCTGCTGGTGTTTGATGAAGTGATCACTGGCTTCGGTCGTCTTGGCAAACCGTTTGCAGTGGATGCGTTCAACGTGATGCCAGACATCATCACATTGGCAAAAGCACTCACAAACGGAGCAATCCCGATGGGAGCCGTTGCTGCGTCAGATCAGGTTTATGAGACCATCACCGAAGCAGCACCAGAAAATGCCATCGAGTTCTTCCACGGATACACATATTCGGCACACCCAGCAGCCTGTGCAGCAGGTTTGGCGACGCTTAAAATTTACGAGGAAGAAGGCCTGTTCGAACGAGCGGCCGAACTGAGCGATTACTTCCTTGATGCGATCTGGTCCCTGCAAGATATCCCGATTGTGAAGGATATCCGAGGCTACGGGCTTATGGGCGGCGTAGAGGTTCACCCGCTTCCCGGTAAACCCGGCATCCGCGGCAACGAGATGCAAAAGCGGTTGTTCTGGAACGGCTGTCACGCCAAATGGACGGGGGACACAGCCATTCTGGCGCCAGCGTTTATTGCAGAGCGAAGTCATGTCGATGAGATCGTGGATGCAATGAGGAAAACGCTCATAGCTGAATAGATCGAAGAAAGTATTGTTTTGAGAAGAGCACATTTGTGCTCTTCTTTTGTTTTTCAAATTGGTTGAGGGGAGGCGATCAATGACGAAGTCTATTCCGCAAAATGCGCGTGTTGTGATCATTGGTGGCGGTATTGCTGGGTGTTCAGTTGCGTATCATCTGGCAAAGCTTGGCTGGCAGGACATCGTGCTGCTGGAGCGCAAGCAGCTCACCTGCGGCACCACCTGGCATGCCGCAGGGCTGATCGCCCAATTACGCGCATCCAAAAACATGACGCGCCTCGCAAAATACTCGCAGGAGCTTTATGGCGAGCTGGAAGCTGAAACTGAAATCGCGACAGGTTTCCGCCGCAACGGCTCAATCACAGTCGCCTTAACCGAAGAACGCCGCAGCGAGATCCTACGCTCAGCCGCAATGGCGCGAGCGTTTGGGGTGGAAGTGGAAGAAATTTCCACCTCAGAACTGTTGGACCGCTACCCCTATGTAAATGCGCAGGATGTAACAGCAGCCGTCTACCTGCCAAAGGATGGGCAGGGCGACCCGGGTAACATCGCGCTTGCTCTTGCCAAAGGTGCCCGCCAACGCGGAGCACAGGTGTTTGAAGGTGTCAAAGTCACAGGCATTGCTAAGAAAAATGGAGCGGTCTCAGGTGTCTCTTGGCAGCGAGATAGCAGTGATGAACAAGGCCATATTGCAGCCGATTATGTGGTCAACTGCGCTGGTATGTGGGCGCACCAACTGGGCAAAGTGGCTGGTGTCAACGTGCCGCTGCATGCCTGTGAGCATTTCTATATGGTCACAGATAACATCGCAGGCCTTCCCCAACTCCCCACACTGCGCGTGCCAGATGAATGTGCCTACTACAAGGAAGATGCCGGCAAAATCCTGCTGGGCGCGTTTGAGCCAACCGCCAAACCATGGGGCATGCAGGGCATTTTGGATGACTTCTGCTTCGATCAACTGCCAGAAGACATCGAACACTTTGAACCCATTCTGGAGCAAGCGGTCAATCGTTTCCCTGAACTGGCAGTGACGGGCATTCACACCTTCTTCAACGGCCCTGAAAGCTTCACTCCGGATGATGCCTATCATCTGGGCGAAGCACCGGAACTGAAGAATTTCTTTGTCTGTGCTGGCTTCAACTCCATCGGCATCCAATCCGCTGGTGGCGCAGGCATGGCGCTTGCGCATTGGATGGAGCATGGTTATCCGCCCTTTGATGTTTCCGACGTTGATATCCGGCGCATGCAGCCGTTCATGGGCAATAAAACGTTCCTCTATCAACGCTCGAAAGAAACGCTCGGCCTGCTCTATGCCGATCACTTCCCCTTCCGCCAGAAAGCCACGGCACGCGGCGTCCGTCGCTCTCCGCTGCATGAGCATCTCAAACAAGCAGGCGCAGCGTTTGGTGAAGTTGCTGGTTGGGAACGCGCCAATTGGTTTGCAGAGCAGGGGCAGGACCCAACCTACGACTACTCCTGGAAACGCCAGAACTGGTTTGAAAACTCCAAACGAGAACACCTCGCCATCCGCAACAATGTCGGTCTCTACGACATGTCTTCCTTCGGGAAAATCCGCGTGGAAGGCCCGGATGCAGAAGACCTCCTCAATCATATGTGCGGCGGAAACATGTCTGTGCCTGTAGGCAAAATTGTCTACACGCAGTTCCTCAATGAACGAGGTGGTATTGAAGCCGACCTCACCGTCACGCGCCTCTCAGAGACTGCTTATCTACTCGTAACTCCAGCAGCCACTGTTATCCGGGAACTCAGCTGGCTCAATAAGCACAAGGCTGGCGCCAATGTGGTCATCACCGACATTACAGCAGGTGAAGCCACATTGATGGTGATGGGGCCAAACTCAAGAGAGCTGCTCTCCAAAGTCTCCAATCACGATTGGTCCAACGAGAACCATTCATTCGGAACCATGCAGGAGATCGAACTCGGCATGGGATTGGCCCGAGCCTATCGTGTGTCCTATGTGGGAGAGCTTGGCTGGGAGCTCTATGTCTCAACCGACATGGCCGCCCACGCTTATGAGACACTGGTGGAAGCAGGCGCCGATATCGACCTGAAACTCTGCGGTCTCCACGCAATGGATTCCCTGCGTATTGAGAAAGGCTTCCGACATTTCGGACACGATATCACCGAGGAAGATCATGTTGTGGAAGCAGGTCTCGGCTTTGCTGTCAGCACCAAGAAACCATCCTTCATCGGCAGAGACGCAGTCTTGCGAAGGAAAGAAGAGGGCCTCTCATCCCGAATGCTGCAGTTCAAGCTGAAAGATTCAGAACCACTTCTGCATCACAACGAACCAGTCCTGCGCGATGGTGAGATCGTCGGTTACCTCACCTCCGGCAACTACGGCCACACTCTGGGCGGTGCCATTGGCCTTGGCTACGTGCCGTGCAAAGGCGAAACAATCAAAGACATGCTCGCCTCCAGCTACCAGATCGACGTCGAAGGCACACTCTGCGACGCAAAAGTATCCTTCCAGCCAATGTATGACCCCAAAGGACTACGTATGCGCGGGCTGAAGGAAGCTGGAAAGCGCAGAACTGAAGACAACACCTCGCACGGCATAACAGATACCTTAAAAGAAAAAAGCCCGAGCAGTGGTCAGCTGCGCGGGCTTTAAGGTTCATGCCCCTCTCTGAGGAGGTGAGATGGGCACTGCTGGGGGACTTACGCGAGTTCTTGTTCGCGCATATCTTCCGCGTTGATGCCAGCGACAGCAACAGGTGCTTTCATGGCGTCTCTGCGGAAAGGCTCACCAAGTTCCTGGTTGAGGATCACCTCAATGAATGTGGTCTCGTTACGCTGCATTTGGCCTTCAATGGCTTCATTCAAAGTCTGGCTCAGCTCGTCCATGCTGAATACTTGCACACCTTTCAGGCCACATGCTTCCGCAATCTTGGCGTACTGAACTTCCAGATTAAGCTCAGTGCCAACGAAGTTGTCGTCGTACCACAGCGTCGTGTTGCGCTTCTCCGCACCCCATTGATAGTTGCGGAAGATCACCATGGTGATTGGCGGCCAGTCATCGCGACCACACGCTGTCATTTCGTTCATGGAAATACCAAAGGCACCGTCACCAGCAAAACCAACCACTGGCACATTAGGACGACCAATCTTTGCGCCCAAAATGGCAGGCAAGCCGTAACCGCAAGGCCCGAACAGACCCGGAGCAAGATACTTCCGCCCCTCATCAAAACTCGGATAGGCATTGCCAATGGCGCAGTTGTTGCCAATGTCAGAGGAGATAATCGCCTCTTTCGGCAGCGCTGCCTGAATAGCGCGCCATGCCATGCGTGGAGACATGCGCTCTGGTTCACGGTCGCGCGCGCGCTCGTTCCATGTCGTGCCCGGGTCATCCTCCTCATGGTTCATGGAGGAGAGCTGTTGCAACCAGGCAGACTTGGTCTGGTGCAACAGTGCTTCGCGGTCATTGCGGCCATCATCACCCGCATGGGCCGCTAGCTCTTGCAAAATCTGCTCCGCCACAGCCCGCGCATCACCCTGAATACCAACGCTAACTTTCTTGGTCAGGCCAATGCGGTCGGAGTTGATGTCCACCTGAATGACCTTTGCATTTACGGGCCAATAATCCATTCCGTAGCATGGCAGAGTGGAAAACGGATTGAGGCGCGTGCCAAGCGCTAATACCACATCAGCTTTGGAAATTAACTCCATCGCCGCCTTGGAGCCGTTGTAACCAAGCGGACCAACACTAAGCGCATGATTGCCGGGGAAAGCATCATTGTGCTGATAACCACAACACACCGGCGCACTCAGCTTTTCCGCCAACTTAACTGAAGCCTGAATAGCGCCACTGAGCACAACACCCGCGCCGTTCAAAATGACAGGGAACTTTGCTTCGGAAAGCAACGCTGCCGCCTGTTTGATAGACTGCTGCCCACCGCGTGGTTTCTCCATGCGTACGATCTGCGGCAGCTCGATATCAATCACCTGTGTCCAGTAATCGCGCGGTATGTTGATTTGGGCAGGGGCACAGCCACGCCATGCTTTCTCAATCACACGGTTCAAAACTTCTGCGATACGGGAGGGATCCCGCACTTCTTCCTGATAACAAACCATATCCTGAAACAGAGCCATCTGCTCAATTTCCTGGAAGCCACCTTGTCCGATGGTTTTGTTGGCTGCCTGGGGAGTAACAAGCAGCAAGGGGGTATGGTTCCAGTAAGCGGTTTTGATGGGGGTCACGAAATTGGTAATGCCCGGTCCATTTTGAGCTATTGCCATGCTCATTTTACCTGTGGAGCGGGAGTACCCGTCTGCGCTCATGCCGGCATTGCACTCATGGGCACAATCCCAAAACTTTATGCCAGCAGCGGGAAAGAGATCTGAAACTGGCATCATTGCTGAGCCAATAATGCCAAAAGCGTTATCAATGCCATGCATTTGCAGGACTTTTACAAAAGCCTCTTCGGTGGTCATCTTCATCGTGCAACTCCTCCCAGCACGTCACAAGCGAATGCTGTGACCGGCACATGTGGTATGCTGGTCAGCCTAGCTTGAGCTGGCAAAGGGCATTAGGGCCAGATTAGACTATCCCATAGTCCAGATGCACTGAATCGATTGAAGATAAACACCAAATGTGACCACCAAGGTCTTGAGGCTAAGGCATTTCAGGGCTCAATCGCCTTTTTTAATACTGCGGGTATTAAAGGGCTTTGGAGCTTTCACAAACCAGGCTTGCCGGGATCAATCCACGCAAAGAGTTGCCAACATAAAGGACATCCGCTTCTTTTAGATCCTGCAGTGTCAGGTCTGCTTCCTCGGCATATCCGTAATCCAGCAATCCGGCTCGAAACACACTCGGCAGCAAGCCATGAGTATGGGCAGGGGTTAGCAACTTCCCCCCTTTAAGAAGGAACAAACTGGTGAAGCTACCCTCAGTCAGATAACCGAGCTCATTAAGGAAGATCACCTCAGTACAGCCATGCTCTGACGCATAAGCGGTGCGGGTTTGATCATAAAAAGACCGCCGACTGGTCTTGTGGAACAAGAAACGATCCTGTGAATGGACTGGTTCATCAGCAACGCAAATACGCCAGCTTTGGGCGTGAGAATCTGGCATATCCTGAGCAGTAAGCGCCAATCGGCCATCTTCAGAAAGGTCCAGCCGCACCCGCTGTGGGCTTGTAAAGTTGTCAGCATGGTTATGAAGCACTGCTATGGCCTGCTCCACATTCCAGTTGAACCCGAAATAAGCTGCGCTATCTGCAAGACGGTGGAGGTGGCGTTCCAAAAGCGTATATCCGTCCTTTGGTGTCCATCCCATCGTTTCAAAAAGGGTGAAAGGTTCGTGCGACACATTAAGGAAGTTTAGCTTTAGCAGGCACTCATCGTATTCTGGCGAAGCACCGGAATCAAATACCACGCCTGAGCCTGTTCCAACTTCCGCAGAACCATCTTCCTCAACCACCAAGCTACGAATCGCAACGTTAAAGGTGAAGTCTCCGCTGGGCTCAATCAAGCCGATGGACCCAGTGTAAATACCGCGCGGATTTCTCTCCAGATCGTTAATAATCTCCATCGCTGAAAGCTTGGGCGCACCTGTGATGGAACCGCAAGGAAACAGCTCAGCAATAATGTCCGGCAGTTCCGCCCCATCAACCAACTCTCCAGTGGTGGTGGACGTCATCTGGAAGAGGCTCCGATATTGCTCAACCTCGCAATGGGATGGCACGCGTACACTGCCCGCCTTGGTGATGCGAGACAGGTCGTTGCGCATCAAATCAAGGATCATGGTGTTTTCAGCGCGTGACTTCTCATCACTTTGTAACCACTGCTTAATGCGAGTATCTTCCGCTGTTGTGCGTCCGCGCTCGGCAGTGCCCTTCATCGGGCGCGTGGTCAATTGCTGCCCCTTACGCTCCAAAAACAGCTCAGGAGAGATCGAAAGAACCTTTTGATCACCCAAATGCATTAGGGCTGCATAGCCAACTGGCTGCTGAAACAACAGTTCATCGAACAAACCGGCTACGCTGCCCGTTTGCTCCAACTCCGCACGCATGGTCAGGTTAATCTGATAGATATCTCCCTGCGCCAAGTGCTGCTGTGTTTTAGCAAATGCGCCCTCATAGTCGCCCTTGCTCATGTCAAACTGTTTGATCTGGATGGTCGGGGCAGCCTCATCGGCTGCAGCCTGTTTCAACCACTCATGTTCTTCACTGCGAGAAAGAAGGGTAGGTGCATCATAAACGCCAAACCATGCAAGAGGCACGGTGCCAGACCCCGTAAAACGGGCTTTCAGCTTGTCTTCAAACGCAAATCCAAATTCGTAAGCAAAGAAACCTGCTAAATAGGCACCAGCCTTGCGCTCCCGTTCTAACGCGTCAAGAAACGGGCGAACTTCGTGAAGATCATTGCAGGTGAGGACGCGTTTGGGACTATGAAAGAGGCGCGCAGGCTCATTGCTAAGCCTGTCGACAAGAAGAACTGTTCCACACGCAAACTGCGCCATGCTTTCCCATTCTTTTTCGGAGTATCCAATCACAGGAGCTGAATACCAGTAGATTCCGCCAAGGCAATCACAAAATTCTCTCCAAGTAAGTTTGTTGAGTAATTTTGCAAGGATGTAATCTGTTTTGCAAAGAAAACCTCGGAAAACCCTGAGGCATGACCAATCGCTGGGGCAGCTTTATTGCGGCCAAGAAAAAGGGCCGCCAATGGCGACCCGCATCATCATCTCAATGTATTGATCTTAGGCGGCATCGTGGAAGAAGCGCTCAAGAGTATCGTGAACCTTGCTCAGGTCATCGTCGACCCTACTAGCTTTCTCGTTCACATTGGCCACCGAGCTTGCCGCTTCATTCATAGCGTTGCTCAAGCTTTTGGTGCTCTGGGAGACCGCCTGTGTTCCCTCTGCGGCGGCTGCAATGTTCTCAGAGATTTCGTTGGTTGCATCGCCTTGTTGAGTAACAGCCTCTGCAATCACGCTGGTATGAGAGTTCACTTCATCCATAGTCTGGGAAATGGAGCCAATCGCATCAACCGCTTCGCGGGTGCGGTCCTGAATTGCAGATACCTGCGAGGCGATTTCTTCTGTCGCTTTGGATGTCTGGTTGGCCAGCTCTTTAACTTCAGCGGCCACCACTGCAAAGCCTTTACCAGCTTCTCCTGCACGTGCAGCCTCAATCGTTGCGTTCAGTGCCAACAAGTTGGTTTGCTCTGCAATAGCCTGAATGAGCGTTACAACTTCGCCGATGCGGCTTGCAGCTTCAGCAAGGCTGCCAATGGTGTCGTTGGTTTCCTGTGCGCCTCGTGTAGCTGCTTCAACCATGTCGCTGGCTTGTGCAATCTGGCGCGCAATCTCGCCAATGGAAGAAGACAATTCTTCAGAAGCCGCCGAAACCGTCTGCACATTCTCAGATGCTGCGTTAGAAGAGGTGACAACCTGCGTTGTATGATCGGTACATTCATAGGTCGTGTTTTCCAGCCTGCGTGAGGCGGTAACGATGCTATGTGTGTTCTCCGAAAGGCTCTTCAGCTGGCCATCAACCGCATCCCTGAGTTGGGAGATATGTTTCTCCAGGGAGGTGATGCGCTCAGATTGCTCTGAAACTGTGCGTTCACGTTCAGCAAGTTCCGTAGCAAGCGCCTCAGCGCTGGAGGAAAGGTTGCTTTCGCTCTCATCACTATCAGAGGCTTGCGTCTCGCCCTGATGTCCCAGGAAGGCCATGGTAACACCGGCGAGAAGAACAAGGATGATCAGGTTGCCCGAGGTTGTGCTCTGCGCGCTCAGCAAAAAGTCTGGTAAGATAAAGAGGCTGCCAAGAAGATAAAGCGCAGCAACTGCGATAAAACCGGAAAGAGCAGCGCTCGTACGTGAAGAGCCCAAAGCAAGCAATGGCGCAAAGAACAAGATATTGAAGTCTACTTGCCAGCCTTCTGCATACCCGCCAAGTGCAGCAGCACAAGTTGCGACAGCAGCAAGTAAAGCAAGACATATACCGGAAACAAGCTCAGTGAGGCCAGAATCTTTGTCTTTGAGCCATAATCCGGTTGGAATTGCAGCAAGTAGAAAGGCAGAGCCTGAAAGTATGCTCATAGTACCGGTGCCTCCAGCCCAGCTCATAGCAAAGCTTAGGAGAGCCAGAACCCAGCCCAGACTGATTGGCCAACTGGTCGAACCCACGTCAGATTGGCCTACTTCTTCTTCAAATCCGACTGCAGCACTCATGTCAGGTCTTCCCTTAATGGTATTGGCGTATGCCATACCGAAATACATCCATCCAATGTCCTAAGTGCATCCCGGGCCGATAACGACTTGAAAGCAAACCGAGATACGCCATATTGCAAGCAATCAGCATGCAATTGGATTGCAGCAGGTTGCTTCGCTGAGCAAGTTCTCAGGTAATGACGGGTGGTTACCTGAGAAATCCTCCTTAAAAGAAGATCACAAGCACGGTTTTGTTATGCAAATGAATCTACTCAAATATTGGTTTTAATTTGTATTGGATTTATGCTTAAGAGAAGCTTAACGACGCAGTCTGTAAAGCAAAAAAAGGCAGATAGCACCAAATCACTTGCTTCGGTGTATCTGCTTTAAAGACATTGGCATTGAAATTAATTTGCAAAGTCATGTGAAGTAAGGTTTAGGCAGGTTCACTCTCTGCTAAGGTTTCATCCTTCAACGGATTGTCGTAGCAGTAGCGAGTAGAAGAAGAACTCTCTACGTCATTCAGAATGAACTTAAGCATGGAAGAAAGGTTCTCCAGCTGGCTTTCATCTATATTGCTAAGCAAAGAAAGAGCAGCTTTGCGGCGCGCTTCTGCAACATCAACTGCCTTTCGCTTCCCGCGAACGGTCAGCTCCACCATAACTTCCCTGCCTCTGCGGCGTAAACGCCGAACCAGCCAGCTCTTTTCAAGACGATCTATTAAGCGTACAGTTGCTGAATGACTCAAACGAACTTCTTTAGCAACGGCCCCGATTGATATGGCTGGTGAACGTCTCATAATAAGAAGGGCAGCAACCGCACTCGTTGAAAGGTCACCATAAGCATCAACACTTGCGTCTTCTAGTGCTGTGCTTACAGCGGAAAGTTGGTCTGCAATATGATTTGTGTTCATCATAAATTTAATCTCAAATATATTGTCCCGAAGATTCTGACTTTGCGTCATTAATAGGTAATACTAAAGCTGAGATTTAACAAATGCAAGTTTAATAAAATTGAAAATAGTAAGTATTTCTATTTTGTGCATTCTACACAACCAATAAAAACAGCCAATTATACCCGTTAATACTGGTCTCCTGCTATTATCCATACCTTATTTTTGATCACCTATCGATCAGGGATTAGGAGGTGCAACCGGCAGTGGACAAGTTGCTCCGGTACCTTGAAGTCCACAGTATCCATCTGGATTTCGCGCTAAATACTGTTGGTGGTATTCTTCAGCATAGTAAAACTCTTTGAGTTCTTCAATCTCGGTGGTGATGGTAGCTGTGTTTCCAATTTTCTTTAGGGCCTGCTGGTATGTATTTGCAGTTTCCTTAGCTGTCTTAATATCATCTGGGCTCGTCAAATAAAGCGCAGATCTATACTGTGTCCCGACGTCATTTCCCTGGCGCATGCCTTGGGTTGGGTCATGGCGCTCCCAAAACGTCTTCAGCAACTGCACCAATGTAATCTTGGCAGGATCGTAGACCACTTTGACCACTTCAGTGTGCCCTGTCTGGCCAGTACATGTCTCATGATAGGTAGGGTTCTTTGTCGTTCCACCTGCAAATCCAACAGCGGTGACATGCACGCCCGGAAGTTCCCAAAAGGCGCGCTCTGCCCCCCAATAGCAGCCCATTGCCACATACAGCACCTGAAAGCCTTCTGGATAAGGACCATCCAGATCGTGACCATTCACGAAGTGTTTGCCTGGTGTTGTAATTGGAGTATCCCGCCCAGGAAGCATTGTACCTGCTTCGGGCATTTGAAACTTGCTTGAGAGCATTCTGAGAAAGGACATTGTTCACTTACCTGTCATGGGGACTGGGTATCACAGCAGTGTTCTGCTGATGCGGCGGCGTTTGTCTCCGTACCATAGCATAATCAGGCCGATAGGACCGAATATTACCCATGGGGGCATTAAGAGAAGGCTCTGAATCACCGGGTCCCAAAGTGTCGGGCTAATGTATCGCTGGATAGCCGCCTGTGATGCATTGAGTGATGCAGGTGATAGATCAAACCAGACCAACCCCAGCGGAGTAGACGTCCAGCTGGAGATCGCAATGCTCTTGGTCGCGTCGACTACAAACGACACCAGCGCTACGGCCACAAACCACACACCAATAAAACGCAGCAAAAATCCAACCAAGTGCCTGCTTCCTTTTTCCGTATGCGCAATTCGCAAAAGAATTTGATAAGCGCGAATATGCACAGTCTACCCGATGCAATTTATGGTGTAACCTATCAGAACATGGATAAACCTTGTTCCTAACATCTAGTCAAAATCACGTAATTAAATGTGATAGGTAGTTGAGTGTAAGGCCGAAAATGCGTTTGTTTTCATTTTAGTTCCACAGACTGGGGAAAGGTGGCAAAAAAAATGAAAACAGCACTTGCGGCCCCACCCAGTTTTGCATATACCCCCTCTCACGCCGCCGGGGCTAGCCTTGGTGTTGCGAAGCGGAGAGGTGGCCGAGTGGTCGAAGGCGCACGCCTGGAAAGTGTGTAGGCGGGTGACCGTCTCCAGGGTTCGAATCCCTGTCTCTCCGCCATTAATTTTCCCAAAATTTCCGATATCTTCTGAGAGCCAAACAGCTTTGTTTGTTTGTGCCACGATGATTTCAGATGCAGGTTTTTGCGTGTTTAAAGTGGGCTCAAGGGAGAGCGCTTTTCATTACGTGATGCAGTATCAGTGATGTTAAAGTACTGAGCTTACAGCAACAGTGCGCATGTAGGTGCTAAGGCCACTAAGGTTGCCCTCAGCAGTCTCATAGGGCCTGTTCTACGCTGCTTATAGCGCTCTGGTAGATTCGCGGGCTATAAGCGAACACGCGATGGGGTTCTCAGCGCCATTCTCAGTAGGATTAAAAATCTGATGAATGGCAGCAGCTGCAAGCGCTTCGATCGGTTGGCGGACGGTCGTAAGGCTGGGTATGACAAGCGCTGCCAAGTTAATATCGTCAAAGCCGGAGACTGAAAGATCGGTTGGAACATCCAACTTCAGGTCATGGGCACAGCGTAAGACGCCTATGGCTTGTTGGTCACTGGCAGCTGCTATCGCAGTCGGTCGCTTTTCAGCTGGCTGACCCTCTAAGATTTTGCGGCCTATTTCATTTCCAGAATCAAAATCAAACTGTCCCTCGTAAACAGTAAGTGTAATTGGATCCTCAGAAGAGTTCAGGTCACTAATTTTTGAAAGAAACCCGTCTTTGCGATCACGGGCAACCTTTGTGGAAAGCGGGCCAGAAATATAGGCGATACGGCGATGGCCAAGGGAATATAATAGTTCTGCAATCTCTCTTGAACCGTTAAAGTGGTCTGCCGTCACCAGTGGGTAGGCGCCAAGCTTTCGGTCAAGGGCGACGATGGGAACCTCGGCGGATACATCTACGCATGCATTTGATGTTGCCACCAAAATAATACCTCGCACAGCGCGATCAAGCAGCGCAACAAGCTGTGTTCTTTCGTCCTCAGGAGACCCGTGCGAATTGGCCAGCATCACCGAGTGATGGCGCTTGGCAGCCTCCATCTCGATAAACTTTGCAAGTTCTGCGAAAAACGGATTGGTGATGTCCGGCACCACTAAACCAATAATATCAATGCTGTTGGTGCGTAGGGCTCTGGCCGCTAAATTGGGCTTGTATTCAAGCGCCTTCATTGCTTCAAGCACACGCAACTTTAAGGGGTGCTTGACGGTTTCATTCTTGGAAAGAACCCGCGAAACTGTTCCGACAGATACCCTTGCCTTTTTGGCTACGTCTTTTATCGTGGGCATTCAAACACCTATTCTCGTCGCAGTGTACTGCCCTTATCTACGCCTAGATATGAGATAGAGAAACAGGCTTTGCCTACTCTATTGGTATCAATATACCAATCTCCTCTAATAGAGGCTTTCTAGGAGAAATCCTCCACTTTTCTGTCTCTATCACCGACATAATCAGATTGACTGGACCTGCAACACGCCATGGGTTTTAGAAGAGTTCTTAGTATCAAAGTGGGTGCTGGCCAGCCTTGCAAGGCAATCACTGTGTTCAGCACCCACTTTGCCATATAAAGCACTTACCGCCTTGTATATTTTGCTCGGTAATAATCCAGGATAACGGCGATAATGATAACCACGCCGGTGATCATCTGGCGCATGAAATCGCTCAAGCCAATAAGGATTAAGCCGTTCGCCAGAACCCCGATAATGAACGCACCAATCAGCGTCCCAATAACAGAGCCGCGTCCACCGTTCAGGCTGGTACCACCAATAATGACCGCCGCAATTGCGTTAAGCTCAAACCCAATACCAGCGATCGGACTGGAGATATTAAGGCGGGCCATATAAACCACTGCCGCAATGCCAGCTGTTAATCCACAAATCGTAAAGGCGGCAATCTTGTAGCGATACACCGAGTGCCCTGCGAGACGCACAGCTTCCTCGTTATTGCCGATCCCGTAAAGAAGCCGCCCAAACACGGTGAAGTTAAGGATGAACCAGGCAATAAACACGAGCGCGAGAGCCACCATGAAAACGACCGGGACGCCATAAAACATCGCGGAGCCAAAATCTTCAAAGGCAAGCGGAAACGAATAGATTGTCTGGGCGTTGGAAGCTTGAAGCGCGGCACCACGGGCGATATTGAGCATCCCAAGCGTGATGATAAACGAGGGCAGGGACCAACGGGCCGTAATGGTGCCGTTAATAGCCCCGCAAACAACCCCAACAGCGGTTGCTGCTATCACGGCAAGGACAATCGCCTCGAAAGGCCCCAGACCAGCCAGTGTAATGGCTTTCCCGGCGATCACAGATGCGAAGGCCATGACTGAGCCGACTGACAAATCAATACCACCTATGAGAATGACAAAGGTCATTCCAACGGCAAGGATCAGGTTAATCGTGACCTGAGTCAGAATGTTTGTGATGTTGTTGGCTGTAAGAAAGTGCTCGGTGAAAATCGAGAAGAAAAGGATGAGAGCTAAAAGAGCAAGGCCAATACCAGCATTGTGAAGCACAGTACGGATAGAAAAGTTTCCGCTCGCTTGGGCGACCTCATCGCCAGTTTGAATAGTCATGATGTATGTCCTTCGCCGGGTTGAGCCTGCCCGTATGCCAGTTTAAGGATATTCTCCTCAGAGAATTCACTCGGCTTCAATTCACCTTGAATTGCGTGTTCAGCAAGCACGACGATGCGATCCGCCAATGTCATCAATTCAGGCATCTCAGAGGAAACCACTAAAAGAGCCACCCCTTCTTGAGCCAAGTCCTTCAAAATGCTGTAGATCTCTGCTTTCGCGCCAACGTCCACACCCCGTGTTGGCTCGTCCAGAAGCAAAACCTTGGGGTTGCAGGCCAGCCACTTGGCCAGCACAACCTTTTGCTGGTTGCCGCCTGAAAGGCTTGAGGCTGGATCAGCGGTCTTGCCGTATTTCAGTTTAAGTCTGGACCCGCTCTCGCGCGCTTGCCGGTTTTCTTCAGTAAATTGAATAAGCCCGGTTTTGCTAAGCTCGTGAATGTTTACTAAAGAGGTATTTGCCGCAATCGGCATATCCAGGATCAGGCCTTCGTCTTTGCGGTCTTCGGTTACAAAACCGATGCCGGCTTTGATGGCATCTTGCGGGCCTTTGAAATTGACCTCTTCGCCATCACGATAAACTGTCCCCGAGTGAATAGGGTCTATGCCGAATATCCCGCGCAAAATTTCGCTGCGGCCAGACCCGACGAGCCCTGCAATCCCAACAATCTCACCATAATGAAGGTTGAGCGAGATGCCCGTGTCACCTGTGTTTTGCATGGTACGCATCGCGTCGATCTGCAATGCGACAGGTCCAAATGTCTGCTTATCTGTGTGTTGACGCGTTCCAGCTTCAAGGTGTCGGCCAACCATACGCTGCACAACGCCCTCAGGCGTCATATGACTGATCTTGTCCGTAGCAACTGTTTTGCCATTTCGAAAGACAGTGACCCGGTCGCAAATAGCGAAAACCTCATCCAGGTGATGAGAGACAAAAACGACTGTCACTCCTTCAGACTTAATCGCGGCGATGATCTTAAAAAGCCGCTTGGTTTCGCGCTCTGTGAGCGTTGCGGTTGGTTCGTCCAAAATGAGGATTTGGCTTTTCGATTGCAGCGCGCGGGCGATCTCGATGAGCTGCCGATGGGCGATACCCAGTGAACCAACAGGCACGCGAACATCAATATCAGTGAGCCCGATAGCATCAAGGGCTTCGCGGGCACGCCGGTTCATCTCCCCCTTGTTTAAAAGCCCGTACTTATTTCTGGGAAGGCGCTCAATGGAGATGTTTTCGGCAATGCTGAGGTGTTCGAGCAGGTTGAATTCCTGATGAACAACCTGAATGCCGCGCGCTTTTGCTTCCTGTGGGCTCTCTGGTTGGTAAGAGGTGTTCTCAAGTGAGATGTTACCAGAGTCGAACGAATACACACCTGAAAGAATCTTGATGAGAGTGGATTTTCCGGCGCCATTCTCTCCAACAAGGGCGTGGACCTCACCTTGTTTGAGGGAGAAGCTAACTCCGTCGAGCGCTTTAACACCCCCGAAGTATTTCTTAACGCCTTGAACATCCAGAAAAACTTGGTCAGTGTCAGCGACCGGCGCTTCAAAGAGCGATTGTGCTGGCATATTGCGTCCTATTAATTGGGAGGCAAAGGGGGAAGACCCGCTTTAAAACAAAGCGGGTCTGCTTCTTGTTTATTTTCCAACAACAAGCTCAATTGGGGTTGTTACCCAGCCTTCAAGGTCTGGGCCGCCAGCTACAACTTCCAGAGCCATGGAAATTGCGTTTGCCGCCATGGCCTGACCAAACTGATCAACCGTTGCGAGCATCCGGCCATCATAAATCATTGGGCCAACAGCATCGATATTATCGAAACCAACAACCATGATGTCATCACGTCCAGCGCTTTCAAGCGCTTTAACAACGCCGATTGCCATGGAGTCGTTTGCCGCCATAACGCCCTGAATATCTGGGTGTGCTGTCAGCATGTTTGAAAAGACAGAGTTTGCCTCTTCGGTTTCCCAGTGTGCTGTACGGCTGTCCACCAGGTCCAAACCATACTCTGCAACTGTATCCCTGAAGCCGCGTGCACGCTGTATGCCATTGTCCGCGCCTGGGTTGCCTTCAATGATTACGACTTTGCCGCCCTTACCAAGCTTTTTAGCCAGTGCGTCGCCAGCCATTTTGGCACCGCTGCGGTTGTCTGGACCAACAAATGCCAGGTTCACGCCTTGCTGTTTTTTTACTTCCTCATCAAGGGCAACATCGAAGTTTACAACGACGATTCCTGCGGCCATCGCCTTTTTCAAAGGACGCACCATTGCCCGTGAATCGGCTGGCGCAACAACAATGGCGTCAACACCCTGAGTAATGAAGTTTTCTACTGCGTTGATCTGAGATTCAAAATCTGTTTCGTTTTGCATGCCAACAGCAAGGAGTTTGTAATCGCCTCGCTGTTTTTCGTGTGCTTTTGCGCCTTCTAGCATGTTCTGAAAGAACTCATTTGCTAGTGATTTCATGATGAGACCGACGACTGGTTTATCTTCAGCCTGCGCAGCACTTGCAAGCATGACAAGGCTTGTAGCCGCAGCCACAGCGAACTTTTTAAACTTCATAAGAAGCCTCCCAACTATATTATGAAACGATTCAAATACCGGTTTCACTCGACCTATCTATTGAAATATTACAGGGTGTTCACTGTCAATATGAATGGTTTCATTAAATTGAATGCATTCAACAACTCGGGAAGTTGACCATGCAGAAAGCCGCATATTGGGGTGAATTTTCGTTGTCAGGATGGCTTGGAAACAGACAGGCTCAGATAATTAATAGGATCCACTGAAAATTGCTAGTGCTCAGATATTTCACTCAAAATTTGGATTTGTGAAGATTATGGAAATCTGCATGATGCGTAGATTTACGAGGGCAATCGACTGAAAAGCCGAGCAAAATTAGGTGCGCTGTTTTGGCACTATCTTAAGGTAGGTCTGTGTGTGGACAACCATCATAAATTGCAGGTTGGCTTGGTGCTACTTTAGATATTAGTACCGATAGGTTCGAGCGGTGGGGGCCTCAAGCCAAGCAATTTTCCTGCAAATCTGCCTTGCCCGCAGAGATGCTAAATCGTTGCTTCTAAATCGGCCTGAGATGGCTGACGGTGTGCTTCAATCACCTTCACAATACGGTCTGTCATTGCCCGCACCTCAGGCAAATGCCGTCGGTCATCATGCAGGGTGACCCATTGGTTTTGGGTGAGTTGTTCAATCACTGGCCCAGCCCGCCTTAGATTCTCGCTCACATCGCCCAGAAAGAACGGCAATACAGTAATTCCAGCTCCAGCGCATACCAAATCAAACAGGGCGGCTTGAGAACTTACATAGGTTGTAATCTGCGCTGCTTGATGCTCCAGGACCCAGCGGGTTGAACTTGTGGTCGCAAACTCGGGCAAAAGACCGAGCCAGGGGGCATCACTGCCTTCTGGCAAATCCGCTGAGATGTAAGGTGCAAACATAACAGAGGGTAAGCGCTTGCTGGCAAGGCCAATCTCAGCAGGGGCAGAGTTGCGCAGGCCAATATCAATCTCGCGCTTTTTGATGTTCAGCCGATCCTCACTGCTGATAAAAACGGCGTCAAACGGGTCTCCTGTCTGTCGCAATTTCTTCATGTGATGGCTTAGAAATTTCATAGTCCAGGTGCCCGCAGAAACCCGCACCTGTGGGCGCTGAGATTTTGCACTGAGCCACTGCTCAAACCCGGCATACGCACATTGAAACGGCTCTAGCTGGTCCAGAACCTGCCTGCCGTCATCGGTTAATGTGTATCCCGTATGCACACGGTCAAACAACTTAAGCCCAACATCCGTTTCCAGTTGTTGCATACGCCGGCTTAATGTGGCGGGGCTGCACGCCAGCCGCTGCGCTGCTTCACTCAGCGTGCCACAAGCAGCTAACACCAAAAAGGCGTTGAGGTTATCCAGTAATCGAACCTTCATTTTTGAAAACCGCTTTCGAAAATTGGCCGCTATCGGGCAGGGCAAACACACTTGAGAATAGGCACAGTTCTCCTCAATGAAAAGCAGCCAGCATGATGATACTCCCACTTCAGGAACCTGACAGAAACCCGCCAAACCCAACCCACCAGCAGTTGGAAGATTATTACACCAACTACGCCAGCACCAGCGCACGCCCCTACTTCCTCGCCATGGCCTCCATCGTGGCGGCTGCCTTCACCCTCCTGTACGTCTTCACGCCGTGATCCCAGCCTCGGCTCAAAAACCTAAGCAGAGTGACAAATCCTCCCAATGAGGGTTCTTCTCTTCAATCGCCTGAATCTTCCATTCCCGCCGCCAGCGCTTCATCTGTTTCTCTCTGCAAATAGCCTTATGAGGTTCCTCGTAAACCTCATAATAGACAAGCTTGGAGACGCCATATCTGGCCGTAAAACCTGAGTTCATCTTCGTCTTATGCTGATGCACGCGCTCAGACAGATTATTGGTCATGCCCGTGTAAAGCGTCCCATGCTTCCGGCTTGCAAGAATGTACATGTAGTAAAACATCCACCAAGTATGCAGCCAGAAATCCCCTGCCACCACAGCACAAACTCACCAATCAATACAGGGAGTATAGATCCCGGCTCGGCGACCAAAACGACACCAGAGGCAACCACTCTGCTCACCACCTCCACTGCAAATCCAGCCCCACCTCAAACCTCAGCACCTCGCACCCCACATCCCCTCGGTGTCATCCCGGGCGAAGACCCAGGACCCATACCCCCGGAACCAGCGGGTAACGTCAAACAGCAGCAACAGGGCACAACATTCCCCTGCATCCACCGCATCAACAAACGCCCTCCATCATCAAATGAAGTTCGCATTGGCAAACGAGGAGAGCTCCGGCAGGCCTCGCCTCCCGCCCTGCATTCATCAGCAACGCAAGTGGTTATGGGTCCCGGCTCGGGGGCCGGGATGACACCAGAGGCAACCACTCTGCTCATCACCTGCACTGCGAAGCCAGCACCCTAGCACGGCGCGCTTTCGCATTTATAGCAAAGCGTTTGCCGGTATAAGATAGGGAGAAAGTCAGATAGTTAAGCGAGTAGATCCGGCTGACGTGGGGTTTTTAGGTCTCTCAGATGAGTGAGAAACACAACTCCACAACCTGTCAACGCCCAAACCCAAAACCTCCCCCACTCATGCATTTCTGCAACGGTTGGGAGGGGGCTCCGCTAACGAACAGCGTATTTTGCAAATAGAAATAGCTCCTGAGTGTTGAAGGGTAAGAAATGGTATTCCAAATATTAGAGTATTGAAATCTAAAGCTTTTTATTGGTCTATATATATTCATACTGAATAATATGTATTATGAAAGTTATTTTATATCAAATTTTAGATATTTGGGTGATGGTGTGGCTAAGAAGCAAAGTAATCCAATAATTAGTTATGATGCCCGCATAGGAAATGTTTCTGCAGAAAATGACTATGATTTCTTAAATAACTGCTTTGTTTCACACCGTGCAGTTAGCGAGATTATGGACCTAGAATCTGCTAAAATGATCCTCGCAGGTCGAACTGGTGCTGGTAAAACCGCTATTCTTAAGCATATTGAAGAAAAAAATAGAAAAACCTCTGAAATTATTCCTTCAGATATGTCCATGCACTATATAAGTAATTCAGATATCATCAGGTTTTTGGATGATATCGGTGCTAATCTTGATATGTTCTTTCAAACGCTTTGGAAACATGTTTTGATTATTGAATATATCAAAATGAAGTACCATTCGAACTCCGAGCCTAATTCTACTTATTTATTTGATAAAATACTTGATTTTTTTGCGTCGGATCACAAGCGAAAGATTGCTGAGCAATATATTGAAAAGTGGGGGTCCGTATTCTGGATCACCATGGATGAAAGCATTCGAAGTCTTACAGAAACTTATGAGCGCAACATAACTGCGGAACTAGGAGTTGATGTAAATAAGTTCAAAACAAAGGCTGGGTATGGCCAAAACTTGAGTGCTCAACAGAAAAGTGAGTTTGTCGCTCGTGCTCGAAAAGTAATTGATAGTGGACAGCTTGCTGCTCTTTCAAGCGTAATTGAGGCGCTTTCTAATGGCTCCAAGGAGACAAATCGAGGGCGCACATACTATATTTTGATAGATCAGCTCGACTTAAACTGGGCAGAAGAGCGGATACGATTTCGATTGATCAATGCGCTGATCCAAACTCTTCAAAAATTTCGAAAAATCCATGACTTAAAGATTATAGTCGCATTGAGATCAGATGTGTTGGAACGAACGAAACAGGAAAACGATGAGTTAGGCTTTCAAAGTGAGAAGTATAAAGACTACATCTCAGAGATACGTTGGAGTACCCGGGAACTTAACGAGCTACTACAAAAGCGTATAAACTATCTCTTCAGGAAGAAATATACGAAGGATAATGTGTGCTTTGATGATATATTTAGCCATGAGATAAAGCGTAAAAAATCTTTAGATTATATATTAGCTCGTACTCTATTTAGGCCACGAGATGCTATCGCATTTGTTAACGAATGTTTGAAAGAGGCTGATGGAGCGTCTGAAATAACTCCCAAGCATATAAATGCAGCTGAACTTGCGTATGCTGTGGATCGAAAACAGGCATTGATTGAAGAATGGAAGTCTGCATACCCTTCGCTAGCCAGTCTGCTCTCAGTTTTAGAGAATAGATCTGATGTCCTTCTTTTTTCTGAGTTCAGTTCAAAGCAAAACATGGAAGCTTTGGCTTATAGAATTGCTGATAAGGACAAAGAAGCATTTGATCCGCTGTTTGTTGCCGCAGAAAAAGTGGCTTTCTGGACGGCAGAACAACGCGGTGATCCCTATGATGAACTAGCGAGAAAATCACTTGTGGTCCTCTACAGGGTCGGTGTTGTCGGTTTAAAGCTAAGCTCCGAAATTCCTTATAGTTATAGCCACCTAGGAGCATCGTCTATTTCGGAAAGTTCCTTCAAACATGATACGAAAATTAGAATTCACGAAATGCTACATCGATCCCTAAACATTTATAGCGGCAACAAAAATAAGCATCAGCACCGAAGTTACGAGACGTCCTAAGGCTTTCCCCTTCCCATCCGACACCTTTTCCGCTACCATCCAACATACCACCACCAATCCTCAAAGGATTCCCAATGCCGCTGCGCATGCACATCGCTGTAAAAATCACCGCCCGTGTCCATGATGGTCCGGCGTGTGGGCGATTTATGGGCTTGGCTTAAAGCTCCCTGACATGAGTGAGAACCGCGCCGCTGAGCCTTTGGGCTCGCCCGTTTGGCGTCCTCATTTAAGCAAGAGCGTTTAGGCAGCGGGGCAGGGCGTGTCATTGCACGTGCAACTCCAGTGGGTGTTTTCACCGCAAATCCTCAGTTTCCGCTGAAAAACGGGAGTATTGAGGAAATCTAAGAGCCTGATTATCAATCAGCCCCTTTATTGCGCTGCCAGCATTCGTTAAAAGACCTCCACGAATTTTATCTGCCCGGCTCTGACTCAAACTGTGTTCAGCTGCTGGCACATGCAAACCCTTGAGGGATTATGTCCGACCTCGAAACACTCGAAGCCGAGATTAACACCGCGATTGCCGGTGCTGACTCTGAAGCCGCACTGGAAGATGTGCGTGTTGCCGCCCTTGGCAAAAAGGGCAGCGTTTCTGAAAAAATGAAAACGCTTGGCAAAATGACGCCGGAAGAGCGCAAGGAAATGGGCCCGCTGCTCAATACCCTCAAAAACCGTGTTGGCGAGGCAATTGCAGCCCGCAAAGACGTGTTGAAGGAAGAAGCACTCAACGCCCGTCTGGCATCAGAAACAGTTGATGTAAGCCAGCCTTTGCGCAACACCCCGGCAGAAGAAGGCCGCATCCACCCTGTTTCTCAGGTTACTGAAGAGCTGGTCGCAATTTTCGCGGACATGGGCTTTTCCGTTGCTGAAGGACCCGATATCGAGACAGACGAGCTGAACTTTACAGCTTTGAACTTCCCGGAAGGCCACCCAGCCCGCGAAATGCACGACACCTTCTTCTTCAATGAGAAGGAAGAGGGCGAGCGCATGTTGCTGCGCACGCATACATCCCCAGTACAGATCCGCACCATGCGCTCTCAAGAGCCGCCACTGCGGATTATCATTCCGGGCCGTACATACCGTTGTGACAGCGATCAGACCCACACACCAATGTTCCACCAGATGGAAGGCCTCGTGATCGACAAGACCACGCATATCGGCCACCTGAAAGGCACATTGGAAGAATTCCTCAAAGCGTTCTTTGAGGTCGATAATGTGGAACTGCGTTTCCGCCCAAGCTTCTTCCCATTCACCGAACCTTCCATGGAGGTGGACGTGAAGTGCGATCGCTCTGGTGCAGAAGTGAAAATTGGCACCGGTAACGATTGGATGGAAATCCTCGGTTGCGGCATGGTTCATCCAAACGTATTGCGCAACTGTGGTCTGGACCCGGATGTGTACCAGGGCTTTGCATGGGGAATCGGGATCGATCGCCTCGCAATGCTCAAATACGGCATGAATGACCTGCGCGCCTTCTTTGATGCAGACGTACGCTGGCTGAAGCACTACGGCTTCCGCCCACTGGACGTTCCATCCCTTATGGCAGGCCTTTCCAAGTAATCTTGGTCCTAACAAAAGAGCAGACACATGAAATTCACCCTTTCCTGGCTCAAGGACCATCTTGAGACCGATGCAAGCCTTGATGAAATTGTTGAACGCCTGACACTCATCGGGCTGGAAGTTGAAGAAGTCACCAATCCGGCTGACCGTCTTGGCACATTCAAAATCGCCCGCGTGTTGGAAGCTGTTCAGCACCCGAATGCAGATCGTCTGCGCGTGTTGAAAGTAGACACCGGCGAAGGCGAGCCAATGCAGGTTGTGTGCGGTGCACCAAATGCCCGTACCGGTCTGGTCGGCGTATTTGCCAAACCGGGCGATTATGTTCCTGGTCTGGACGTAACACTTGCAGTTGGCAAAATCCGCGACGTGGAAAGCTTCGGCATGATGGCTTCCGAGCGGGAGCTGGAACTTTCAGACGAACATGACGGCGTTATCGACCTGCCAGAAGATGCACCAGTTGGCACCCCATATGTAGAGTACGCAGGTTTGGATGATCCGGTCATCGAAATCGGCCTGACGCCAAACCGTCCAGATTGTGCTGGCGTTTACGGTATTGCGCGTGATTTGGCAGCGTCCGGCATAGGCACGCTCAAAACACCGCAAAAAACGCAAATCAACGCACACAGCAACGCAAACGACCCAAAAGTCCTTATAGATCTGGGAGATAACCCAGAACACTGCCCTGCATTTGGCTATCGTGTGGTCCGTGGCATTCAAAACGGCCCGTCCCCTAAGTGGATGCAAAAGCGTTTGATTGCGATCGGCCTGCGCCCGATTAATACCCTTGTCGACATCACAAACTACATGACGTTCGATCAGGGCCGCCCGCTGCATGTCTTTGATGCAGATAAGGTTTCTGGTGATCTGACGGTACGTCACGGTAAAGCTGGCGAAGAACTTGTCGGCCTTGACGGTAAAACATATGCCGTTGATGAAAGCGTTGTAGTCATCGCAGATGACAACGGTTTGGAGTCTCTCGGCGGAATTATGGGTGGAGAATCAACAGGTTGTGACGAAACCACAACCAACGTTGTGATCGAAAGCGCGCTGTGGTGCCCAAATCGCATCGCTCGCACCGGTCGTAAACTGGGAGTATCTACCGACGCACGCTACCGTTTTGAGCGCGGTGTTGACCCTGCATACATGGTGGAAGGGCTTGAAGTTGCAACCAAATTGGTCATGGACCTGTGCGGCGGCGGCGAAGCGTCCGACCTCAACGTTGTAGGAGAAGTGCCTCAGGAAGAGCGCATTATTGAGTTCCCACTGAGCGAAGTAAAGCGCATCTCCGGCTTGGAAGTCTCTCATGGCGAGATCAAAGCCATCCTCTCGCTCCTCGGTTTCTGGGTCGCTGGCAACGGTGATGTGGTTAAAGTTGCTCCCCCAAGCTGGCGTCCTGACGTACACGGAAAAGCTGATTTGGTAGAAGAGGTTATGCGCATTGTCGGCATCGACAAAGTGCCAACTGCTACCCTTCCACGCATGGAGCCTGTCTCGCAGAAGGTGCTGACCCTCAGCCAGATCCGCCGCTCCAGTGCACGCCGCGCGCTTGCAACACGCGGTATGAATGAGGCCGTACTCTGGTCCTTCATTTCAAAAGCCCAAGCTGAGCTGTTCGGTGGCGGTAACCCAATGTTATCATTGGCAAACCCGATTTCCTCCGACATGTCAGACATGCGCCCGTCTTTGCTTCCAGGCCTCCTTTCCGCTTCCCAGCGCAATGCGGACCGTGGTTACGCAGATGTTGCTCTGTTCGAAGTCGGCCAAGTCTTTGAAAACGATACTGAAAATGGCCAGAAAATGGTTATTTCCGGCATCCGTCGCGGCACAGCAAAGCCAATGGGATCAGGTCGTCATTGGTCACAAAACGCTGATAATGTTGACGTATTCGACGCAAAGGCTGATGCAGGCGCTGTCCTTTCTTCGATTGGTGCTGCGGTAGACAAGCTGATGGTGTTCACAGATGCCCCATCCTACTATCACCCTGGTCGCTCCGGTGCGCTGAAGATGGGTCCTAAAAATACGCTTGCGTATTTCGGTGAAATTCACCCTAAGACCTTGGAAGAATTGGACATTGAAGGACCGCTTGTTGCGTTTGAAGTGTTCATTGATGCGGTTCCGGCACCCAAGAAAAAGCCAACCAAATCCAAAGGTGCGCTGAATGCGGTGGACCTGATGCCAGTCAAACGGGACTTCGCGTTCCTGGTAGATGCATCGCTTCCAGCTGATAAGCTGCTTCGCGCTGCCAAAGGCGCTGATAAAGCTTTGATCACAAACGTGAATCTCTTCGATATTTACGAAGGGAAGGGTGTTCCGGAAGGTCAGCGATCACTCGCGATTGATGTGACGCTACAGCCAACCAAAAAGACCCTCACGGACGAGGATATTGAAGCAGTCTCAAACAAGATTGTTGCATCCGTTCAAAAGGCTACCGGCGGTACCCTGCGCGGATAACACGACCTTAAGCAATGAAAAAAGCGGCCTTCACAAACTGGAGGCCGCTTTTTTAAAGGTTGATATCACCTATGCAACGCGGTGATTTGTAAAAGGCCGACCTCTTGATCGTAAATGGGGGTATCGCTCCAGCCACTTCAAGCGTCATCGACGCCTTCTTCTGGCATTACACCAACGTCCTGTGAAACAACACTAGCCCGACCACAGAACCCGCGCCGTCGCCGTATTTGTTGGCAGTCTTGACTGTTCAACTCAGTTTTGGGCCTGCAGGCGTGTACAAGGTCAACCCCACCCCCGTCGATCTTAAGCGCCATTCCTTCTGTCAGAGCCGTCGCCACTGTGGTGCGCGCGTGCGAAACCAGCCGTGAGAATGTCGGACGCGAAATTCCCATTAAGTGAGCTGCTGCAGTATGTTCCAGCCCTTCAGCATCGGCTAACCTCAGGGCCTCAATGCCATCTTCATTCAACACAGCAGCCTTCAATTCGCTCAATGGTACTCCTTGCGGCTTGAAAAATCGAACTTTGGAACTCTTTTGAACCATCCGGCGTTTTTTGGGGCGGGGCATATCAAGTGCTTTCTAGTAATGATCTTATGTTCATAAAGATGGCAGGCTCGGACAGATCAAACAAGTTCGTAAATGAACATAAGTTCATTACCGGAGATGCAAGCGCTCCAAGATTTAAGAAATGTTTAGCAGAAGGGTCGTGGTCCTAGTTAAGCTAGGAGCACTCGTAAAGAGAGCGAATGATTCGACGGAGAATGAGCGTGCTCTCATTTTTCCTTAGTGATGAGCTCAGCCAAACAAAATAATGCACCGGTAGGTTAACACTCAAAGTAATAATCCTGTGGAACCAAGAATATAAATACTGCGTACACTGAGCTGAACGGAACCGAAATTTCGTGATCTGAAATACCAGGCTGCCCCTTGGTATTTCAGAGATCTGATGATTGAAACCTAATCGCGCATGGGCGGGAACTCCTAGCGAGCCTACGCTCGTAAGTAGTATTTCTTTTTGACTTTACCGCAAAAAATTACAAACTCCTGCGTGTGTAATTAATTTAGAAACTGAATTACATTGGGACTTGGAAAATGCGCTGGTATCAAGTGTATTTGAATAAATTGAAGAGCTATAAATTACCTTGGCACATCGAAGATGTTTCCATGGCGAATAACCTGCACCTCGTCTAACGGTTCCCAAGCTTGCAGCAGTGTCGTTCCTGCTGCATGGCCGCATGTGACCCTGCCTTTAGCCTCTTATAGTCTGCCAAAGATGCAGAGCGCGAAAGCCAGCAAGAACATGCACTCATCTTCAATCAAGTAAATGTCCATATCAGTTTGATGAAATGCAATAGGTGTATCTGAAAATCTGTGATTGGATGCTGGCAATACATTTGAGTTCCAGGCTTAAACTATGGAACGTTGATATTGCTTATGCGGTAATAGAGTTTTTGTAACTTTTGCTTTTGTTTTATGAGCAAGGGACGGGATCTCTTTAACTAATGCTTGGTTGAGGAAATATATAGATCGCAGCGCGACCAAGATTAATCGATGCTAGTAATCGTTTGGTCAAGTAATACGCTTGTCAATTTGAATGTTATGCGTATTTCATAGAGGTTTAAGTGACTGCGATCTGTATATTCATCATATAGATATGCACATGTTGATATTGTTACTTATTGTTAAAAGCCAATATCTCGATATTTAATGATGAACGAAAGCGAAACGGCGTATCAAATTCTCCTGTTTTCTATTTTATACTAATAGTTACATGAGATGTGCGCCTTTCACCAATTCGATTACATAAACCACAGCCAACGCAATAACGAAGAAGCAAGTAAAAGGACGCTCTTATGTCTAAGTTTATGCCAGAACCGTTCAAGATCAAATCTGTTGAACCAATGTACTTCATTTCTGACGAGCGTCGTGAAGCAGCAGTCCAGGAAGCTGGCTTCAACACATTCCTGTTGAAGTCTAAAGACTGTTACATTGATTTGCTGACTGATTCCGGTACATCCGCAATGTCAGACAAGCAGTGGGCTGGCCTTATGGTTGGTGATGAAGCATATGCTGGCTCTGAAAACTTCTACCACCTGGAAGAAGTTGTAAAAGAATACTTCGGCTTTAAGTACCTGATCCCTACTCACCAGGGCCGTGGTGCAGAAAATATCCTGTCCACCCTTACAATTAAACCGGGCGATTACGTGCCTGGCAACATGTACTTCACCACAACGCGTTTCCACCAAGAGCGCAACGGTGCAACATTTGTTGACGTAATCTGCGATGAAGCTCACCAGCCAGACCTTGCAGACGTGCCTTTCAAGGGTAACGTTGATATTGCCAAGCTGCAGAAACTTATCGATGAAGTTGGCGGGGACAAGATCCCTTACATCTGTCTTGCTGTGACCGTGAACCTTGCTGGTGGTCAGCCTGTTTCCATGGCAAACATCAAAGCAGTCAGCGAGCTTTGTCACAAGCACGGCATCAAGGTGATGTACGATGCAACGCGTTGTGTTGAAAACGCATTCTTCATTAAAGACCGCGAAGCAGGCTTTGAAGACAAGTCAATCAAGGCAATCCTGCTTGAAATGTTCTCCTACGGTGATGGCTGCACCATGTCCGGCAAAAAAGATTGCCTGACAAACAACGGTGGCTTCCTGTGCATGAACGACGAAGAGCTGTTCCTTGAAGCAAAAGGCATGGTTGTTCAGTTCGAAGGTATGCCTTCATACGGCGGTCTTGCAGGTCGTGATATGGAAGCGATGGCAATCGGCATTACAGAATCCGTTGAATACGACTACATTGCACACCGCGTAAACCAGATTCGTTATTTGGGTGAGCGTTTGGAAGCGGCTGGCGTGCCAATGGTTAAACCATACGGCGGTCATGCAATCTTCTTGGATGCACGTGCATTCCTACCTCATCTTGACCAGCAACAGCTTCCTGCACAAGCCTTGGCAGCTGCGATCTACCGTACCTCTGGTGTTCGTACCATGGAACGCGGCATTGTTTCAGCTGGTCGTGATGTAAAAACGGGCAAGAACCACGTGCCAAAGCTTGAAACTGTTCGTCTGACAATCCCACGTCGCGTGTACACATACGCTCACATGGACTACGTCGCAGACGCAATTATCGAGCTTTACAAAAACCGTGAAAGTATCCGTGGTCTTGAGTTCGTATTTGAACCAAAAGTACTACGCTTCTTCACTGGCCGCTTCAGCGAAATCTAAATAATCGCGGTTCCAAGTAGTAAAGATACGTATTGCGATTGAAGAATTGGAGGAGAGGAAGTTTTCTCTCCTTCGGTTTCAAATATAAAAATCCAGTTCTTAGTTGTTAATATAAATCAATACTACGTATTAGTGTCGTTGCTCTTGTCGTTTGTGGGCGGCGATAAAAATATTCCTTATTGGTCACGGTAATAAAAAACCAGAGTTGGGAGGCTCATGATGACCATCGCAACCGAACAAGTACAATCTCCAGAAGATTCAGAGGCAGAACCTTCGAAAAAAGGTCAGGGGACCATCCTCGGCGCTAGTGTGATTGCAGCGGGCACTGCAGTCGGCGCCGGCATGTTCTCACTGCCAGTAGCAAACAGTGGCGTGTGGTTCAGTGTTTGCCTCGTTCTAATGATTGTAGTTGGCTACATTATGCATAGTGCGTCTATGTACATTATGGAGGTAACGCTTCACTTCCCGAAAGGGTCTAACTACGACAGTCTTGCCAAAGGAACAATTGGCAACTTCGGGCGACTGATCAATGGATTGTCAGTCGCTTTTTTATGTTATGTACTTACCTACGCCTACATCTCAGGCGGTAGCTCTATCATCACATACTCGCTCTCAATCTTCGGTGACATACATATGCCATCCGGTCTGGCGAGTTTGATCTTTGCTGTGGTGTTGCTCTCGATAGTACTTTGCGGAACAAAGGTCGTTGATCGTGTCACAACAATCTTGATCGGCGGCATGCTGATCACCTTCTTGATGAGCTTGAGTGCGCTGATTGGTAACTCTTCCACTGCAAATCTGTTCCCAGACATTAGCCTGGCTGATCGCACACCTTATGCGTTCTATACAATCAGCTTCCTGGTTGCGAGTTTCGGACTGCAGATCACGGTGCCAACGGTCACCAACTACCTTGGTAAGGACGCAAAGCGCACGGGAAAGGCATTGGTCTACGCAATCTTGCTCGCTGGCGCTTTCTACTTCCTCTGGATGTTTGCTGTGTTCGGGAATCTCTCGCGTGATCTGTTCCCTGAAATCATCGCAGAAGGTGGCAATATTGGTAGCATTATAGGCGCACTTGGCGAGTCCGGTATCGGCACAAATATCTCTGTCGCGCTGCAGATATTTGGCAATATGGCTGTTGCAACATCCTTCTTGGGTGTGTCGCTCAGCTTGTACGATTACATCGCTGATTTGTTCAAGTTTGACACCAGTGTTTGGGTGGGGAAATTGCAAACGTGTTCAATCGCATTTGTACCAACCATCATCCTCGCAATCTTGTTCCCTAATGGGTTCATCACAGCTATCGGCTATGCAGGTGTCGTGCTGGTGATCTTCAGTCTGCTGACACCGATCATCATGGTGCGCATCTGTCGTCAACGTAACCCGGGCCTTTTTCAGGTCTCTGGTGGTACCACCAGGCAGGCTATGGTCTTTGGCTTTGGTATTGTCGTGTTCATCATCACAGCGTTTGAACTGACAGGGAACCTGCCTATCTTTGGTCACTAGACAAGGCCTCAATTGCATCAGAGGCACTGCTGAAGATGCATTAAATCCAGCCAGCATTCTAGGATCAATCAGCTTGCCGCGACATCCCTCAGTTGCGGCAAGCGTGTCTTAGATGGTCTCAGCACTCTTGTAGCACGCAGAGCCATCAGAAAAGGGTGCTTACTCCAGGGAGGGGGAGCACCCTTTTTGTGTAAGGGCAGCTGCCAGATAACGAGCTCCGGCAAAAGCACCGCTCTCAACGACCTTCTGCTGGCAGATCAATACTCCAGTACCGAACAGCGTCTGCTCCCAAGGTTTCCAAAGTTGCTTGGAAATGAGAAAGATCCACATACTGTCGTAGCGCCTTGCTCACCTGACAGACGGCTGTTTCCTGTGAAAAATTATGATGGGTGCGAAGGGCTTTTACGTCCATGATCCAGTCCTGATAATCTCCAAAGCGGCTGATGAACTGCTCCGTTTGCCAGTCACTTACGAAAATTGCACGCAATACAGGAGGAAGAGCATCTGCAAAGCGCAGAATCTTCTCGGGAGACAAACGGTGACGAAAGGTCAGCAATACCGCCTGTACGCTAGTGTAGGTCTGGTTGCGGGTTGTCAGGCCGAGCGTTTCCTGGGCGTCTTTGAGAAAGGATTCGAATTGCTGCGAAGCGAGTTGGTATTCCTGTGGCATGGGCATAACAATTTTTCCTGAGAATGGCATCACACACGCGGTTACTGAATTCCCGGAAAAGCATAGCTTATCATCTTGCAGTGCAAAACTATTCTTTCTTTGCCAGAACACTTTGGTGATTAATAGGTAAGAATACGTATATACGCTGAGGTCTGGGCATAGAGTTGGCGAATCGAAAGAGGCGTGGCAGAGATGTATAAAATAAAATTTGGGGCGCGACATTGTGCGCTGCAAAATGACAGATAAAGCAAAGTCCGAACCGCTCATCGGTATCATGAGCGTCAGCCAAGCTTGAAAACTGTATTGACATAGATCAAGCTGCTATCTACCCTTCAGTTGTCATTGAAGTGGAGGTACTATGACTTTCGGCTTGGTATTATTCATTTGTGTATTCTTTGCGATCCTTGGAATGGTTGTGGTTTCTGAGTTTGCTTTGCGCGGTAGATCAACAGATAGCGTTGTCGCTGGTCTGGATGCTGATACCAGCAAGGAATAACTCAAAGAATTGTCCAACTGAGTGTTGAGCGCAGGTTTCTGAGGACGGAAAGAAACCTGACGTGGACCACAATGACGAGGCAGCTAGAGCTAGAGTATCGGGGGATTCTAGCTCTGCTGCCTTTTTATTTATCTAGTAAAATCAAATCATTATAATAACTACCTTACTGCTATTAGTAATTTTATGCTGGTGGTCTTAATGCTCAAAGTAAGGTTGAACTAATATTATTACTCGCTTCTGTATTCATGAAATCTTCTGATAAATCGAAGTAATTTCATTCACCTTCTGTATTTGCCTGATCGTTATCACAAAAAATTGTACGCAGATTGATGTGCGTATATCTGTGATTTTGTGAAGGGAATTACCATGGCTACAAGTGAGAGGCGCACGGAAAAAGTATCGATCCCAAGCGTGGGCGCAACACTGGTTGGCACGGCTTATTGGCCCGCTGGTGAGCCGAAATCATCGATCTTGATTAATTGTGCAATTAGTGTACATCAGGCATTTTATGTTCGGTTTGCCGAATGGGTCGCGGAGCAAGGACACCTGTGTCTTACTTATGATTATCGCGATTTTGGAGCATCCTCTAAGGTGCATCCTCGCCAGTCTGAAGCAACGATCTCTGATTGGGGCGTGTTTGATCAGCAGGCTGCATTGGAGGCCCTTTTGCAGCTGGCGGATACTCCTAAGGTTCATGTGATTGGGCATTCTATGGGTGCTTTCATGATGCCACTCCATCAAAATCTTAGGAAAGTGGATCAGGTCACAGCTGTCGCGTGTGGCCATGCATACTGGCGTGATCACCATCTACCTTATATCTTCGCTGTGTTGGCTTATTGGTACTTGCTTGGTCCGGTGGCTACACGCATGAAGGGATACTTGCCCGGCAAATCAATGGGACTGGGCGCGGACTTTCCTGCAGGTGTTTATTGGCAACTGCGTAAATGGTGTACCTCACCAACGTTTTTTAAATGCGACCTTGGTGACACACTGCCGCTGATGCTGGAGGAGCCGTTCACAGGCCCGCTGCGGATCATGTCCCTCACAGATGATGACGTCGCTCCCACGGCCTCTGTTGATCGCTTTGCATCATGCTTCAAAGGAGCGCAGATCACACGTCAGCTGCTTCACCCAGCTGATTATGGAATTGGTGCCGTCGGACACATGAGCGCATTTTGTAAACGAAATGCCGCCTTGTGGCCGGAGATTCTAGGTGCATCTGAACTTAAAAACGCTGCTGCCTAACTTATTCCACACAGATGGAAATCTCCTTTCGGATTATGTTAGAAAGCCGACCAAAATATCGAAGTAGTCTGTTGCACCTTTGAGTGCTGACAGACTGCTTTTACATGACGAAAAATTGAAAATTACAAGCTTAACCGTTGACTGACCCATATATGAGCGTGGGCTTCTCTAGTTTCGAAAAACAGGTAATTTCGTGGTTTTAAGGCTGATAAAAATTCTGGTCGCATGGGCCTTTGGAGCGTTCGCAGCCCTTGTGTGTATCAGCAATTTTCAAGAGGCCTCAATAAACCTCGGTTATATCCAAACCGTTATTTCGATGGTTGATGTGTTCCCCACGAGCCCAAGGTCTCGGGCCTTTTTACCGCTGGAAAGCATCTCAACTCTGTTAAGCATAATCGTGGCGCTTGATGGGCTCATTGCATTCCTGCTGATTATTGGTGGCCTGCGCATGCTCATCAATATACAGGGCCCAGCTTTACAGTTTAACCGCTCCAAGTCTGTGGCCTCGTTTGGCTACTGCGTTGCGTTCTTGCTCTGGTTTGTGGGCTTTGTGACCATCGCTGGCGAATGGTTCCTGGCCTGGCAATACCCGATGGGGAAGGGTGCTATAGATATCTCTTTTAATATCAGTATGGTCGCGTTGTTGGGACTGATCTTTTTAAATCAAAAAGATGATGAGGTGACGTGAGACGATCCAAAATCTCTTAGTTTCCCTCTATTAGATGTGACCTGAGACTATCCAGCCGAAGCATTTGAAGGACTGCTTTCGTCAGGAATTTGCTCCACTTTTGAAATGCAGAACTCTTGTATTGATTGGGAGCGGATATGGATACCACCTTCGGGAGGAATGGATTTTCTGGCCAACCTGCCGCGCCTAATAAGCGGGTGCACGAGACCGTTCCATTTCGCTTTCTCAGCAACAACTACCTGATTGGGCTTGGCTTAGCGCTTCAAAAAAAGAATTTTAATGAATACCTGACAGGAAGCGGCAATACCGTTCAGCGCAAAATAGGCACGCAGGTACAGAGGGTAACGCTTCAGTACACCAACAAATCCTTTTACTTTTCATCCATCAGCAATGGGGCAATCGTGGTTTTCGATTATCTGTCTCAAGATGAAAAGCTGGCACAGATCAACTCATTCGCTCATGTTGGCAAACAATTTGCGATGATCAAAAAACAACAGATCAGCGAACTACATGAAATCGCCAAGAAAACGCGGGCGGCCAGCGCGATAGACCTGCTGCTTGATGACTATCCGGGGTCCTTGACCATGTTACACCCGGTCAAGATACACAGGTGGATAGGTAAGGATCGGATCGATTGGTATGCCCGTCAAGGCGGACGTCATTATCGCATCAAAACCTCCAATGCAGGCGCTGCTTTGAAACAATGGTCTGACGATAAGGTCCTGCTCAGGCTGAATAAAGGTCAAGTTCGACTGCATGAACATATTCTTCAGACCCGCGGCGTTGCACAAGGCTAATCTGGAGCCGGCTTAAGACATCGCCTTGTCAGCCTTAGCACTATCAAGAGTTGAAAAGACAAGCCCAAAGTCATTTGGGGTGTGTCATGAGCAAATGAATCCTATGCTGCTCAAAGCGTGCTGGCATGGAATGGCGAAGAGCAGGGCTTTTCGCGGCGAACAGGCGTCATTTAAACGAAAAAAGCGACTCGATGAGCCGCTTTTTATCTTTTTCAATAAAGCGCAGGTGCTTTATGACTTTTTCACGAACTCTGTCAGGATGACGATCCGCTGGTCATTTACGCGGCCTTCAATATGCTCTGCGTTGTCGTGCACCAGTGAGATGTTGCGAACAGCGGTTCCCCGTTTTGCGGTGAAGCCTGCGCCTTTTACCTTCAAGTCCTTTATGAGAGTGACGGTATCACCAGCACTCAGCACCGCACCATTGGTGTCTTTGTGGATAACAACGTCTTCATCATCACCAATATCCTGGCCAGCCTGCGCCCATGCCAGTGTCTCGTCCTCAAGGTAGAGAGTGTCGAGCAAATCACGGGCCCACGCTTCACCAGAAAGACGGTTCAACAAGCGCCATGCACTTACTTGAACAGCAGGTTCTGTGCTCCAAGCGCTCTCATTGAGGCAGCGCCAGTGATTTTGGTCCAATTCTGCACCATCTACAATTTGTACAGAGCAGGTGGAGCAGGCCAGGATAGATTTATCAGCACCCTCGCGAGCATCTGGGCCAACAGCAACGGCACGCAGATCATCAGTCGCGCCGCACAGTTCGCATTTGTTCTCTGCGCGGCTGCGCAGGTCATTCTCAAGTGACATGATTTACGTACCTTCCAGAAACTTCAGGATTATTCACGAATAAAGGCGGCCCATAAGACCGCCTTTAAATTCCAAAAAATAAGGCTTTTGAGCCAGCGACTTACCGTAAAAGTGCTTGTCCTATTCTTGGGCCCAGCACAATCACCGCTGCAACGCTGCCTTCCTCGCACGGCTTTCGCATCCGCAAATGACACTTCGTCATTCGCGTTGTTACGCAATCCGATGCTCAGTCATCCATCTTCAGCGCTTGAATGAACGCTTCCTGAGGGATCTCAACCTTACCAAACTGGCGCATCTTCTTCTTACCCGCCTTCTGCTTGTCCAGCAGCTTGCGTTTACGAGAAGCATCACCGCCATAACATTTCGCGGTCACATCCTTACGCAGAGCAGAGAGTGTCTCACGTGCAATCACGCGTCCACCAAGAGCTGCCTGAATAGGAATTTTGAACATATGACGAGGGATCAGTTCTTTAAGAACCTCACACATCGCACGTCCGCGTTTATCTGCCTGCGAACGGTGAACCAGCACGGAGAGAGCATCAACTGGCTCGTCGTTTACCAGAATAGACATCTTGGCCAAATCACCAGCACGGTATTCGCTGATTGTATAATCAAACGAAGCGTAGCCTTTAGAGATGGACTTCAGGCGATCATAGAAATCGAAGACCACTTCGTTGAGCGGCAGGTCATAAGTGACCATAGCGCGAGACCCAACGTAAGAAAGGTCAACCTGTACACCGCGGCGATCCTGACACAGCTTCAGGATTGGGCCAAGATACTCATCCGGCGTCATGATGTTGGCACGGATCCATGGTTCACGGATCTCTTTGATCTTCACAACATCGGGCATATCCGCCGGGTTGTGCATTTCAAAGTTGGAACCGTCAGTCATCTCCATCTCATAAACAACAGATGGTGCTGTTGCGATGAGGTCCAGATTGAACTCACGGGAGAGACGTTCCTGAATGATCTCTAGGTGCAGCAGACCAAGAAAACCACAGCGGAAACCAAAACCAAGCGCAGCCGATGTTTCCATCTCATAAGAGAAAGATGCATCATTAAGGCGCAACTTGCCCATGGCAGAGCGAAGGTCTTCAAAGTCGTTCGCATCAACCGGGAACAGGCCACAGAAAACAACAGGCTGTGCAGGCTTAAAGCCCGGCAGCGCTTCGGTGCAGCCCTTCTTGTCATGGGTTATCGTGTCACCCACGCGGGTATCCGCAACTTCTTTGATGGAAGCTGTCAGAACACCAATTTCACCGGGTCCAAGACGGTCCGTTGTAACAAAGGCTGGGGTCATCACACCAACGCGGTCAACTGGATAAACAGCGCCAGTACCCATCATCTTGATGGTGTCGCCTTTTTTCAGTTCACCGTCGATGATGCGAACCAGAACCATCACACCAAGGTAGGTGTCGTACCAGCTGTCCACCAGCATGGCTTTCAACGGTCCGTCCGGATCGCCTTTTGGTGCAGGAAGTTGTTTGACGATTGCTTCCAAAACATCAGGAATACCAAGTCCGGTCTTCGCTGAAATCATCACTGAGTCAGAAGTATCAAGGCCGATCACATCTTCGATCTGCTCTTTGATGCGATCCGGCTCAGCAGCAGGCAAGTCGACCTTGTTAAGCACGGTCACGATATCGTGGTCGTTGTCGATGGCCTGATAGACGTTCGCAAGCGTCTGCGCTTCCACACCTTGGGAGGCATCAACCACCAAAAGGGAGCCTTCCACCGCAGCAAGGGAGCGCGAAACTTCATAGGCAAAGTCCACGTGACCTGGGGTGTCGATCAGGTTCAGTGTGTACTCTTCACCATTGTCGGCCTTGTAGATCAGGCGAACGGTTTGAGCCTTGATGGTAATGCCGCGCTCCTTCTCGATATCCATGGAATCGAGAACCTGCTCCGTCATCTCACGATCAGTGAGAGTGCCGGTAGACTGGATGAGGCGATCAGCCAAGGTAGACTTACCATGGTCGATGTGCGCGACAATCGAGAAATTGCGAATATTGGACAAAGTTTTAGTCGTCATGGGCGCTCAATTACCACTGCTTTGCTCTATGGCAAAGCACATAATAAGCACCCATGCTTTTTTTTGGCGTTTTCCAGCCAATAAAGTGAATAGACAGAGCTCAGAACCCAACTTTTCCAAGAACAGCGCCTAAAAGTGATATTCGAGGCCTAAACCAAATAAGTGGGCAGTAATGTCCGTCGATGCGTTGCCAGACCCGGAAATATCACCTTTCGTGCTGAGTGAGATGTCCGCAGTCTGGAAGAAACCATATTCCAGAGTTGCCCCTAGCTTAGGGGTGATCGCGACTATAACGCCCGCACGGGCAAGCAATGCACCAACGGTAGACTGGTTGCCTTTGATTGAGAATGAATTACCGTTCTCGTCCGTCCCTTTAATCGTGCCGATCACCGGAAAAGCAGCCCCAATACTGAAACCAGCAAACGGAATTACCTTTTTTGTAATCGGGGAGAGGGGGGCGGCGAGCACAACACCTGCCATCACATAGGCCGCAGCAACCGACCCGCTTCCGCCACTCACACCTGAAAGGTTAGAGACACTGTTACTGATATAACCAGTATCCAGCTGTAGTTTCACAAAGTCGCCGGCAGTCACGCCGCCAAAAACAGCAGCATTCCATCCAATATTATACTCAATGAACTTCGTTCGCCCGGTGCCAGGGGTATAAAGATCGCCATCTGGAGCATAGGAGGCAAAAACCTTGGCTCCGGCGTAGGGCTTGAGCGGAAACATACCCATCGCCGCAGTTTCAGCCGCTTCTTTCGCAGCCGCTTGCGCTGCCTCGGCTAAATCTGCTCCGTAAGCACGCGTAATGTGTGCTCCTGTCGACAAGAACGCAGCAACAATCATAATTAAAGTAAAGGAAGGCGTTCCCATTGCGCACTATCTCCTGAAGTCATGGAGGGAGATTCGCGCAAATAACTAAGTCTTACTAAATATTAAATGGTGTAATTCACAGAACAAGAGAATTCTAAGTACTAATTACAGGGAAATAATTTGTTAAATGAGCTTGGTGATTGTAATTTTGGTCAATAGAGTGACTTGCACCAAAAAGGCGGCAACGTGCCGCCTCTGTCAATATTGACGCTTATTGCGATCTTGAACCCCATTTCCGATTCAAAAATCGTAACGCAGACCCAAACCAATCATGTGCGAACTCAGGTTTGTTTTGAGCGTATTTTCTACAGCAAGGCCGCCAGCAGTGGTCGTCTGTGTCACATCAAAATCAGCCGTCTGGAAATAAGTATAGTCAGCAAATAAATGCGTGTTCTCATACATCTGGTAGGCAAGGCCGCCAGTGAGCTTCCAGGCAAACACATATTGGTCTTCTATGTCGATATCACGGGTCTGAAACCCATCTGATAAGAGCCTTTTGTCCATCTCAGGTTTTGCGATACCAATCCCGCCGCCAGCAAATGCTGTTACTTGATTGCTCAGGGGAATGTCAGCAAGAATATTCGCCATTGTATAACCGGCAACCACACGCCCGCCGCTGTCGTTGGTGATGGTAATTGTATCACTGCTGAAATTTTGAACGGTGCTTGCCAGATACCCAAGCTCGCCTTCTACCCGCAGGTAGTCATTGATCCGCTGTCCGAAACTTGCACTGATCGCCCATTCACTTTCATAGTCTGCATGATAGCTATCAGTTGGGTAGCCGCTGACAGCGTCAAAACTACTGCGAAGCGAAAATGCCTTCGCCCCCTTTAAACTAACATACGTGGTGTTATCTTGAGCCTGCAGGTCTGAGGTCCCTCCGATTACCAGTGCAACACCTGTTAAGAGCGTAAAAATACGCAAAATCCGTTTCACTTCAAATACTCCCGACATGAAAATGCGAGTGAGGAGATATTCAAGACTGCATGATGGGGCCCGGTTAAATGAGCGCAACTTGCTTTAAAACAGCGTGTTTGTGTTGCACAAATAAACGAATGCTAAGCTTAAACATAACCAATATCATTTAAGATTATTCTTGAATATCTTGGTTAAAAATACGTAAAAATAACAATAACTTATTCTAATTCATCTATAGATGATGGCGAATATCTGTCCCGAGCGACTAAAGAGTAGTCTGTAATAAACTCAAGTATTTGCCTACGGGAGTTTCTTGAGCGCTTTTAAGAAATGTGTCAGAGCTGAACCCTGACATAAGATCTTGAGGGGCTCCTATGAATTTGCGCCGTGCCATCAAATCCGACCTTCCTGCACTCTTGGAAATTCATAATGATGCTGTCAAAAGCCTTGCCGCGATTTGGACAGATGCATTAGAGACACTGGAAGATCGAGAAAACTGGTTCGATAAACGAACGGCAGGTGGTTTCCCAATTATCATTGCAGAAAATAGCCAGGGTGAAATTCTCGGTTATGGAAGTTACGGCCCGTTCCGTGAAAAGTCAGGTTATGACAAAACCCTGGAGCATTCTGTCTACATCAGGCCTGAGGCGCAAGGCAAAGGAGCCGGGTCCGCCTTACTGCAAGTGCTGATTGTGCTGGCAAAGCAAGATCAATATCACGTTCTAATCGGTGCAATTGACAGCGAAAACAAAGGCTCAATTCGCCTTCATGAGCGCTATGGCTTTAAAGTAACCGGAGAATTGCCCCAAGTTGGCTTCAAGTTTGGCCGCTGGCTAGATCTGACGCTGATGACACTCATATTGAATGATGATGAGGCCCCGGTTGCATACATCCATAAATAGACCAGAGAGGGGAGGGCATTAGCTCCCCATTTGACTGGTACCGTTCCTCTTGCCCGAGGAGTATAGCGTCATCTGTTACGGCTTATTGCGATGGCCAGGTAATGTAAAAGTGCAGGTTGATGCCTATTCCGATGAAAGCCGCGTTTAGACCGGTTGCTATATCTATTAGCTGTCCATCTTCATTTAAAGTTGTAAGGTCGCTGAACAGTTCAGAGGGGCTGGTATACTCACCGGTGTAATCGACAGAGGATGTACCAAAGACGTAGTTTCCTTGGTCATCGAGATAGACAACTAATTTTGACTCAGTCTTTAACCCGTAGTCAGCCATATCTTCAATGTTTAAAGTACCACTGTTGAAGGCATCTAACATCTCTTGGGACTGAGCATCGCCGTTTGCTGCACCTTGAGTAATTGCGGTTATGATGCCAATTTGGACGCTTCTGCTGTCAGGATTCGACCACTCTTTCGATGTATCAAAGAACTCTTGAATGGCCGCTGCTTTGATTTCCCGCTTATGCAGGTAGCTGTTTAAAGCATTGTTCGTTTTTTCAAGTTCCAGTCCAACAAGAATTTCAAATATTTTGCTGACAGCTTGGTCTGTACCCTTGTTGTTGTCGCTGGAGGGAACAGACAAGCTTTCGTTTCGAAATTCTTTGTCAGGTTCTGCCTCAAGCATCTCCTCTAAAAGCGCAACTGAAATGTCTTGCTGAGAAATAAGTGGAGGTGGATCAAAGCGACCAGCTATATTGGTGTACGAAAATGAGAGACGTGTCCCTGCCGAATCCATTGCAAATACCTCTAAAAATATAAAATTAATTGCTACAGAGTTGGGTATCTACCCGGTCAACAGACTTCATATCTGGTAAGCTAGCAATATTAAGCTCTAACATGTGCATCAAGAATTCTAAGGATGCTTTTAGCTGTAGTCAAATTCTAAAAATGCTAGGAATTTAATAGATTTTTTTAAAGTTATATACTTAGAAACATCAAGAGTTAATTATAGCAAGAAGCGGCGCAGCCAATAATTTAAGCGTGTTCATGTAAGCGGAGCAGTGGCAGGAGAGTTCAATTCGCTCTGATTGAAACGCCTGTATACCGTTAAAGAACAGACAACCCGAATGCCAAACCGTCCTAAACAGTCTGCGCCAAAAACTTCATCACTTCTTTTGCTAGCTTTGGTTGAAACTCTGCCCTGTTAAAGCCCTCAGGATCTTGTGCTGGTAAAAAGCCAGGTATTTGGTTCAATGGCTTCGGGAAGGGACTCATAAACGAAAAGTGGCCTGCATTTGCAATTGGCATATGCCGAATGGGAACGTCATCAGGATAACCATTCAGCACCACATCCGTATGCCAGCTAGAGGTGAAGGCATCATGCTCTGCGGAGAAGATAAGGCATGGGGCTGTAATGTGATCCAATGCGCCACTGCCTTGCAACCAGGGTGTTGCTGGAGCCATCAAGACGAGTGCGCGAATACGTTCGTCCGCTTGCACCTCAATGGGTTCTCGGGCTTCGTTTTGCGGTTTTCCGCCAGCTGCGGCCAGCGCTGTGTACCCCCCCATACTGTGGCCTAGAACAGCAATACGGGTTCGATCCGTGGAAGCCCCAAAAGCCTCAGAGGAGAGCACCGCATCAATCACCTCGCTAATGTGGTGGGGCCGTTTAAACAAATTTGCGTCAGTGCCCTCAAGGCTGTTGTCATTCCGGCTGTTACCGCTGTGTTCTGGCAGTGCAACGACATATCCGTTGCTTGCAAGTGTACGGGCAAGGTCGCGATACCCTAAAGGGGTGCCGCCACTTCCATGTGATATCACCACAATTGGAAAGATGCCTTCAGCAATGGGGGCATTCCACGCAAGTTGCATGGAATATGGACCTTTTTGAACGCTCTCTTCTGCTCCAAGGCTTGGATAGAAGATGAATATTGGAAACGTGTCTCCGCTGAGCCTGCCGTGCACCGTCAGTTCAATCGCGCCAGTACGTTTTTGCATCATTTTGTCCTCAAGACAGCAGGGCAGCTCTGCGGAAGGTCACTCACAGACAGCGCAGGTTTGGGTTTGCGTGGGGTCGGCTTTTCACCCGGCTTTGGCTTTTTAGGAACCCAAGGCACGTCAGAAAGCCAGTAGCTCAACTCTTTTCCGCAGCCATCACCAGCGGGCGGTGCAGCCTGGTTCTTGCATTCTTTGCTGCCTGCTGGACAAGCCATCCGCACATGGAAGTGATAGTGATGACCCCACCAGGGCCGAATTTTACGAAGCCATTTGCGCTCACCAGTTTCAAACTTGCACAATGCTTGCTTGATTGTTGGATTTACAAAGATACGGGCGACCCCTTTATCTTGTGCAGCACGGCGAATGAGTTTTGCATGAGCGTCGGTCCACCGTTTTGGATTCACACGGCGGTCCGCACCTGGTCTGCTCAGGCTCCCGTTCAGCATGGAGACAGCGCTCTCGGTTTCGCGCTGTTTGGAGCTGAACTGGTAGTTTGGCATTTGCCGCAACCATATGTCGGCGTCGAGCCCGATTTGGTGTGAGGCATGGCCGGACAGCATCGGTCCGCCGCGTGGTTGGGACATATCGCCAACCAACAAGCCATTCCACCCCAGAGCTGGGGCATCGGCAGCTAGGCTTTTCAAGAACTTAACCAAAACAGGGTGCCCCCAGTTTCGATTACGTGACAAGCGCATCACCTGCCAGTTCTCGCCATTTTCAGGAATTGCCACAGCTCCAGCAACACAGCCCTTGGCATACCCGCCAAAGGATGCAGACCGTTGCTTGCTTGGTGTCTTCTTTTTGCCGAAGTGATATTTGGCTGCCCCGGGGAACTCCAGCAGCTTCAGCTGTGCCTTGCTATAATCAGCATCAGAGAATTCGGGCTTCGTGTCGGGAAGTGGTACAGCGAGTGCTTCGGCTACAAGCACACTCGCCATAATGTTGCCCGCCACCAATACAGCTGCGTGTTGAAGACCTTTCAGACCCAACATAGTACCTCCCGAAAACCCAAGCTTTGCACGAAAAGCGTTTTGTCTTTAATTTCGCGGATTGTAGCAAAGGCGAGGGGTTTGTGAAGCCTAAAAGCCGGGTCCGTCCTGCCTTTCCTCCATTAGGTCAGCCAGTTTGTTCAGATCATCTTGATGGCTTGACAGCAGATCATCTGCAACGCGGTTCAGCTTAAGGACTTCGCCGGGCCTCATGCTGTAAAGGTCGCTTCCAAAATGAGGCAGGTCTGCGTTTAAGCGAATGTATTCAACACCAGGCATATCCGCAAATAACACATCTGCATATTGTCCGGTCGACGCTGTTTGCCCATGCATGTAGCTGGATAGTAACGGTGTGCCTTCTTCTGGTGAGACCCAGCCACGAGTCCCCCAGCTTATCGCCTCCGAGAAACTGTGCTTCTCTTCAACAGGATTACCGTTACCCAGCGACAGAATGATGATGTCTTCTGGGTCCCAGCCATGACGCCGCGCTTCAGCATAGGCTGCCAGCACTGGATCATTCAAAAAGCCTGTTGCATCAATCATAATCTCCTCATCCCCCGTTGCCAGATTTTCAACCCGAGCAGGCTCAAACCAGGAGGGAGAGGAGGTTGTCGCGCGAACAGCCTGCCAGAAATAGTAGTCATCATGTTCGGTTGTGTCGTTCCTGAGGGAAACAACCCGCCGATTTTTCAAATCATACGCAGTCATGAGAACAGAGGTAAGGCTGCAGGAAAGCGCACTCCAGCCAACTCGCTGTTTGATTGCCTGCTCAACGGGGCGTTCCTGAATGCCTTTGTTGAACTGCCCAAACGGATGATAAAGGCAGCGATACAGCCAGTGTCGGCGATTGTTGATGTAAAGTTCTCGCGCATCCAGCTCGAAGAAATTCTGTAAATCGCTCAACGTCATAGCGGGCTGACCGTGCTTTGTTCTGTCTGGATTAGGCGCGGTAAGACCTGCAGCGATAAGGCCACCGCTAGAGGTGCCGCAAATTAGGTCGAAGTACCTATGAAGAGGTTCGGACTTTCCACGTTCATACAGTTTTCCTTCAAGGCCACGAAGCAAGCGAATTGGAATGAGACCTTGCGCTCCGCCTCCGTCAATGGAGAGAATAATGCGCTTTCTGTTTTTCATAGACAAACCCGATACAGTGATTTCTTGTTGTTTATCCGAGTATGTGTATCGAGTTTGTCCAAAAATGCGGTGAAGAGATGGCGCAGGCGCACACGCGGGGCAAGTCACTTATGATCGCGGTGAATGAAAGGTTAAACTTCCCCCTGTCAAAGGCGGCGTCAGGTCGTCCCGATGGAGATGCGGCTCGTGAGAAAATGGAGGAGGAGAGCGAACAGAACCAAGCTCGCAACCGACTGCATTTTTAACCGTTAGAGACCAGCTTTAGTCCCACGATAGCGGCAATCAACATTGCGATAAAGAACAGCCTGATGAAGGTAACAGGTTCTCCAAAAAGGAAGATCCCCAAAATCGCGATGCCGGATGCGCCAATTCCAGTCCAAACTGCATAAGCGGTTCCAAGTGGGATGGAGGCCATCGCTCTGGTCAGGAAATAAAGCGAGAGAAATGCCGTGATGACGAAGGTGATGCTATAAAATGGCTTGGTAAACCCGTCAGACAGCTTGAGGCAGATGGCAAAAGCCATCTCAAAGATGCCTGCTATGATGAGCCAGATCCATGCCATTTAGTTGCCTCTAACGCAATACATGTGAGTTGCATGTTATGAGCTACTCCTGATCGCCACATAAATCAATCGCCTGACGGGGCTATTACATTTTCCAGCCTATCAGATTTCCGCCCTCATAAGGGCAGGTGTCTCGCAGACATCTTAGGGCCCGTTTTATAGATTGAGCCGTTTTTGAATGAATTTCTTCAATTAAAGCCAGTGTTTCTAGGGCTTTTGGTAGGCTCCGCTGGCATAGTGCAGCTCATAGGAATGACTATAGATCTCTAGAATGTTGCCAAAGGGATCTTCCATATAAATCATGCAGTATGGTTTCTCTCCAGGGTAATAATAGCGCGGTTTTTTCATGCGCCGTTTGCCACCCGCCGCTTCTATCCTTTTTGCCAGACCCACCACATCAGGGTCTTGAACACAGAAATGAAAGATGCCGGTCTTCCAGTATTCAAAATTGTTTTCAGGATCCACATTGTCAGCAAACTCAAAAAGCTCAATGCCAACACCATCACTGGTGGAAAGGTGTGCAATTTTGAAGCTCTTCCAGCCTGCGCCAAACACATCGCTGCACATATCGCCAATTGGACTGTCATCTTCAACAATCTCGCTTGGTTCCATGATGATGTACCAGCCCATCACATCACGATAGAATTTGACAGCAGCTTCCACATCAGGAACGGAAAGTCCGATATGGGAGAAGCGTCTTGGATAAGGTAGGGACATGACAAACCTCGCTAAGCTAATCTTTATAGGCGGAGTGCCTTGAGTACGTTGGATGTAGCAAGTCTGTGAGAAAATCAAAAATTATCATTTATTACTTTTATGATAATTTAATGTTATGTATGCTGAGACCATGTTGAATTCCCTGTGGCTCAAGACCTTCGTTAAACTCACCGAAACCGGTCACTTCACCCAAACAGGCAATCAACTTGGCATGACGCAGCCAGGCGTGAGCCAGCATCTGAAAAAGCTGGAGCAGCAAATAGGTGCGCCTCTGATCACGAGAATCGGCAAGGGCTTTGAGCTGACGCGGGAAGGGGAGCTTCTGCTGGGTTTTGCGCTGACTGCAGAAAAGCAGGAAACAGACCTGCGCGCGGCCATACAGCAAGATGACCCCAATACCGGTGAAATTCGCATTGCTTGTTCCGGGTCTATGGCGCTTTACCTCTATCCAAAGCTTCTCAAGCAACAGAGAGCCCATCCCGGTTTGCTGCTGAAAGTTGAAGTGGCTCCCAACCATCGCAGTCTCCGACTGTTGCAAAGCAATGAGGTAGATCTTTGCATCGTCACCCAACAGACTGTTCAGTCTTCACTTACACAACATCACATCGGCAACGAACCGCTGTGCCTTGTGGTACCTGCTGATTTTGAAGAAAAACCATCGACCTTTGCAGACCTGGAGGCGTTGGGCTTCATCGATCATCCGGACGGTCAACACTATGCAGAGCGCCTGCTCACGCCGAATTTTCCGGAGATAAATGCTGTCAACGCTGACCTCAGAGCAACCGGTTACATCAACCAGCTCAGTCAGATCCTCGTGCCTGTCGCACAGGGGCTCGGGTACACGGTTTTACCAGAAACCGCCGTCCGCAGTTTCGAGGCGCAAGAGAAAATCAGAATTCTCGAGCTGAAAGAACCCGTCAGTGACCCACTCTATCTGACGGTAAAAAAGCATCGCACACTGGCAGCGCGTTATGATTGGTTCAGTAAGCAAATCGCGGACTTGTGTGGGCAGATGAGCAGCAGTTAGGCTTCCGTTACAAAAGCCTAACCACGAAATCAGATTAGCGCTGGGCCAGTTCCGCCACAGCAGCAATCATACGGTCCAGGTCTTCCGAACGAGACAGACGGTGGTCGCCGTCTTTCACAAGTGTCAGCACCACATCATCATGGGCCATCCCCTCAACAATACGTAGCGCATGCTGCCACGGCACAGCATCGTCTTTCTGGCCTTGCAAAATGATGGTCTCGCAGTTGGTTATGATTGGTTCGCCAAGCAGCAGGTTTTTTCTGCCATCTTCGATGAGAGCACGTGTGATGACATACGGGCTATCGTCATATTCCGAGGGGCGCTCAAAGCGTCCTTTCTCCATGATTTCCTGCTTGATCTCATCAGTAAACTCATGCTTCCACATTAGTTCCTCTGTGAAATCAGGCGCAGGCGCAATCAGCACCATTCCAGTAAGAGAGCCGTCGATCTCACGATCAATTTCACTCAGTGCTTTTGCCAGCAACAGTGCCATCCAGCCGCCCATGGAAGAGCCAACCACAACAGTTGGTCCTTTACAGAACTGCTTGAACACAGCGACGGCTTCTTCCAACCACTTGGAAATAGTGCCATCCACAAACTCACCACTGGATTCTCCGTGGCCGGAATAATCCATGCGCGTGCAGGTCAGGCCTTGCTTCTCAGTCCACTCACAAAGCACTTCGGCCTTGGTGCCCAGCATGTCGGATTTGAAACCGGAAAGCCAAAGAACACCCGGTGCACCGCGTTCATCATGTCGCACTGCGATCTTCCGTGCACTGTCTCCTTTGCCAACGCTGATGAATTGCGGTAAGTCAGCACTCATTCATAACCTCCAAACACTTATCGGCTTATACTGGCCGACAATTGTTCGGAACCTGATTACAGAGCCTCCACAGTTGCCCGCCGGACATTTTGGCGAGCATAGTTGGATCACTCTCAAAAAACATAGAGAAATGTCCAAAGTGCCAACCATTTTGCAAATTGTCCCCGACCTTCAAACCGGCGGAGCTGAGCGCACCACAGTGGATGTCGCAGAGGCGATCGTCAACGAAGGCTGGAATTGCCTTGTGATTTCGCAGGGCGGACGCATGGTTCCTGAGTTGGAAGCGACAGGGGCGGTGCACTTTGAACTGCCAGTGAAGTCCAAGAACCCTTGGACCATGTGGCGCAACTCCTATCTGATTGAGCGTATCTGCCAGCAGAACAGGGTCGATCTGGTGCATGCCAGATCCCGTGCACCGGCTTGGTCAGCATTGTGGGCAGCGCATCGCTTGAAAATTCCTTATGTCACCACCTATCATGGCATTTACAAGGAAACGAACAAGTTTAAAGCCTTCTACAACTCTTCCATGACCCGCGCTGACAGAGTGATCGCCAACTCCCGTTTTACTGCAAATCTGGTAGAAAAACGCGATCCGCAGACAAAGGGGAAAACCTCTGTCATCTACCGTGGTCCTGACGTTGCCTCGTTCAATCCCGACAATATTAGCGATGAAAACGTAACAGAGCTGCGGGCGCGCTGGGGTGTGTCTGATAATCGCCGCGTTGTGATGAACCTTGCGCGCCTTACTGAGTGGAAGGGCCAGCGTGTTTTGATTGAGGCCACACGCCAGTTGATTGAACGCGGGGGCTATGACGATGTGCTTGTGGTTCTGGCTGGTGATGACCAGGGTCGTGAAGCGTATCGTCAGTCGCTTGAACTTCAAATTGCAAAATCTGATCTAATCGAAAAAGTTCGCATTGTCGGGCATTGTTCAGACGTCCCAGCAGCACTTGCGATGGCAGATGTTGCCGTTGTCGCTTCGATTGAGGCGGAAGCATTTGGTCGTGCAGCTGTGGAAGCGCAAGCTGCAGGTGTCCCGGTCATCGTGTCCAACATTGGCGCAGTACCGGAAACCGTGCTCGTGCCGCCGGTCGTGAAAGATGAAGAGCGGACAGGGTGGCATTTTGAAAATGGCAACGCCGAAGAACTTTGCAATCTGATGGCTCAGGCATTGGACATGAGCGAAGGGGAGCGGTCGAAACTCACCAACCGCGCTCACGATCATGTGGAGCGATCATTCACCAAACAGGCCATGTGTGAAGCCACACTAAACGTTTACCGCGAACTTTTACCAACAGATAACTGAATGGTTGTAAATGTCGCGTCAGAATAGTCAAAACTAGTGTTGACTTACGTGGCATTTTTCTTGATTTTAGCGAAGCAGCTAAAATGATGTTCTTCCCATGTGTTTCTCGACTTGACGAAACAGTTGGAACCAGTCATTGAACTGCAATCAAATATTCGCAAGTTCGGCAGTCTAAAGAGGAGATACTCACATTCGCCGTCCGTTTCGCGCACCGCCACCCACTAAGGAAGGGCCGCGCACCAATAAAGAGATTCGCGTTCGCGAAGTGCAGCTGATCAACGCCGAAGGTGACAACCTCGGCCCAACTCCAACCGAAGAAGCACTGTCAATGGCGGTGGAACAAGGTTTGGATCTGGTCGAAATTGCTCCGAACAGTCAGCCACCTGTCTGTAAAATTCTGGACTATGGTCGTTACAAGTACCAAGCTCAGAAAAAAGCTGCAGAAGCACGCAAAAAACAGAAGATCGTTGAGATCAAAGAAATCAAGATGCGTCCAAACATCGACACTCATGACTATGAAGTGAAGATGAAGAACATGCTGCGCTTCTTTGATGATGGTGATAAAGTGAAGGTAACTCTTCGCTTCCGTGGCCGTGAAATGGCTCACCAGGATCTCGGAATGAAACTACTTCTGAAAGTCAAAGCAGAGACTGCGGACATCGCTAAAGTCGAGTCCCATCCTAAGCTTGAAGGACGGCAGATGATGATGGTGCTTGCACCTATTTCTCGTTAATAGGATCAGGTTGAAGGGCTCCAGCGATTTGTCTGTGTAGGTACTCAACCGAAGCTCCGAAAACTCTGAAAATACCCGGTACACTAGTGCCGGGTATTTTCATTTGATGCCTTCAAAACACAAGAGGCGACCAGCTTTAGCCGCTGGAACAGAATGCGCGCACACGAGGTCGCAAAGACATGCCATCATGGTAGAGCTCGGCATCAGGATTTGATGGAGCTGACTCTATGACCTTAAGGGGGAAGTGATGTCTAACACCGAACTGGAATTGCATCACCAGCGCATGAAAAGCCTTGTAGCTTATACGGCAACGTCAATGGAAACACCCTATCCATCTCCGTTTGGCGGCGCAGTCTATTCTGCAGACGGTGAGTTGCTGGCACAAGCCTATGACAGTGTGATCAGGGAGTGTGACCCAACCTGTCATGGCGAGATCAATGCGATCCGTCTGGCCAGCAAGACCCACAAAACCCGCAGTTTTGTCGGAGGTATCCTCTACAGTACTTGTGAACCCTGCGCCATGTGTATGGCCGCAACTGTGTGGGCTGGCTTTGATACTCTGGTCTTCGGCGCATACACAAACGAAGACGCCACCCATTTCTGGCCTCAGGAAATGGATCTGCGCGCCCGCGATGTTGCAAAGCATATGGTCGAGCGGCCAAAAATAGAGATTTTTGAAGGCATAGAGCGGGAATCCTGCCAGCAACTCTTCACAGAATGCGCTGCCGCCCATAAACGGTTGGGTATTGAAATCTGAAGGCATTTTTCGCTAGGTAGAGGCGCTTTATTGCACACTCTAACAGGACTGAGCGCATAAATTGCACGAACTGAGGCCAATCCCAGCATATCCGGAGGGAATCCCCTTGCATTCCCTCGCTGGCAGTTTTATAAGGCCGCGTTCAAAGTCGCCCGGCGGTATCCTGTGTCTTGTGTTCGCACGAGAATCAAACAGGAGTTATAGGGCATGCCGTGGCGGCTTCTGATGCATCCATTGCAAATTTTTGATCGGTTTACCGATCATCACAAGAAAGGACGCAAAATGCCCAAGTTGAAGACGAAGTCTGGAGCTAAAAAGCGCTTCAAACTGACCGCGACTGGCAAAGTTAAATGTGGCCAGGCTGGCAAACGCCACGGCATGATTAAACGCACGACCAAGTTCATTCGTAACGCACGTGGTACAACCACACTGTGTGATGCAGATGCACGTATCGTGAAAAAATATCTGCCTTACGGCTAAGCCTTAAAACCTGACACTAGGAGACTACCATGTCACGTGTAAAAAGAGGCGTTACCGCCCACGCTCGTCACAAAAAAGTTATTAAGGCAGCCAAAGGTTACTACGGCCGTCGTAAGAACACCATTCGCGTTGCTAAGCAGGCAGTCGAAAAAGCGGCACAGTACGCTTACCGCGACCGTAAAGCTCGCAAGCGGAACTTCCGTGCACTCTGGATCCAGCGTATCAACGCTGCGACCCGTGAACACGGCATGACCTACGGCCGCTTCATCGATGGCTTGAACAAAGCTGGTATCGAAGTTGACCGTAAGGTTCTTTCTGACCTCGCGATCAATCAGCCAGATGCGTTCAAAGCATTGGTTGAAAAGGCGCAGGCTGCTGTAGCTTAAGTGCTATAGTAGAAAGCAGAAGCTTTTTGAAAAAGGCAGGTTCCGCAAGGAGCCTGCTTTTTTGTGTTTGCACCCTTGTTCTACGAAAGGCATCTGTTCTTCCTTCTTGAAATATGAAGAACCGCGTGTCACAAGAGCGTACGTGCTCTGAGCCTGGGCACAGGGGGGAAGCATGATTAACGGGAAATGTGACTGCGGGAAAGTGAGATTTCAGGTTGAAGAGGTGAGGGATACCATAACCGTCTGCCATTGCAGCCAATGTAGGCGCACGAGTGGGCACATTTGGGCCTCAACACATGCCTCCCGTGACAAGGTTGAATTCATAACAGATGAGGGACTAAGCTGGTACAAGTCATCTGATTTCGCAAAGAGAGGTTTTTGCAAATTCTGTGGGTCTAGCTTGTTCTACCAAATGAATGATGGAGACTACGTTGCCATCGCTGCTGGTTGCATCAACGAGCCAACAAACCTCAAGATCAGTAAGCATATCTTTGTAAAAGATAAGGGTGATTATTATGAGATCACCGATGATGCTCTACAAATTGAAAAATACTGACACCAGATCTGGGTAATCACGCCTTCAAGCGCATCAAAGCCCTCCGGAAATGTTTCCCGAAGGGCTAGTGTTATACTCTCAGCAAGGCTGGTTACCCAATCACACCATCATCATCACGCTTGATGACGATGACAGAGGATCGTGGCAGCTTGCCGCCGTCGGGCCAGTTGCCGCCTGGGTGCTGAATACCAACAAACATGCTGCGGCGATCTGCGGACCATGTCAGGCCAGTAACCTCACAACCGTTGGGCCCCGTCATGAAGCGTGCGATCTCGCCGCTTACAGGATCGCCGACTAACATCTGGTTGTTGCCCATGCCAGCAAAGTCACCCTCATTACTGTCATTGCCGTCTGTTTGGATCCATACAAGACCGTTTTCATCAAATGCCATACCATCCGGTGAGTTGAACATATTGCCAGCATGAATGTTGTCGGACCCGGCATTTGGACCATCGTGAACGGTTGGGTTGCCAGCCATCACATAAAGGTCCCAGTCAAACGTATCTGAGGCATGGTCCTCATTGTGCGGACGCCATCGTACGATCTGTCCGTAATTGTTCGTCTCACGTGGATTCGGGCCATTTACCGAGGTGTCATCACCGCCTGCGTTTGGCTTTACACCACGGTTTTTGTTGTTGGTCAGACAACAATAAGCCTCTACTTCATTCGGATTTGTAGAAATCCATTCAGGGCGATCCATGGTGGTCGCGCCAACAGCAGAACCTGCTAAGCGGCTGAAGATCAAGATTTCAGCTGCGTCCATGCCAGTGCTCTGCGGTGTCAGTGGCAACCACTCACCCGTCAGATCATCATTAAATTTGGCGACGTAAAGTATACCATCATCCAATAGGCCATCGGTTGACTGACCCGGAGTGTAAACCCCGTTGGAGACAAAGCGGTACATGAACTCACCGCGCTCATCATCGCCCATGTAAACAACGACACGGCGGTCAGGTGCCAGAACAGCCTCCGCATTCTCGTGTTTAAAGCGCCCCAGAGCCGTGTGCTTTACAGGAGTGGAGGTTGGGTCAGTTGGGTCAATTTCCACAATCCAGCCCATACGGTGTGGCTCATTTGGATTCTTGGCAGTATCGAAACGCTCATCGAACTTGTGGTACTCGTAGCCCCACCCATCCTTGCTGAGGCCGTAGCGCTTGTAACCCGCATCAACGCCGTCAAGACGAGCGACAGGTGCAGCGTCCGTCTCTCCAAAGTAGCCGTTAAAGTTCTCTTCACAGGTTAGGTAAGTGCCCCACGGGGTCTTGCCTGATCCGCAATTGTTGAATGTGCCGAGCGATTGAACGCCAGCTGGATCAGCAGCTGTTTGCATCAACGGGTGGCCAACAGCAGGGCCTGCCAGTTTCATAGGTGTATTGTGTGTGATACGGCGATTAAAGCGGCTGCCTTTGACGATCTGCCAACCGTTTTCGCTGTCTTCTACCTCAATAACGGAAGCGCCCTGTAAGTTTTGCAACTTCAGAACGTCCTCAGCGCTTTTTGGTATACCCTCTTCATTTAGAGGGAGGTTGAGCTTGCGAGTTGCAAATTCGTGGTTGATCGCGAGCAATTGCTTGCCCTGATACACGAAATTTTCCATGCCATCCGTGTTCTCACCAAACACCTTGTCAGAGCTTGCAGCAGAACCACCGGTTTCGTCGTTGAATGCCTCGGCGCCCTCGATTAAGGGGTCGCCCCAACTGGTAAGAATTTTCCAGTTGTAACCTTCTGGTACATGCACGGTGGAATCGGTGTGTGTTGGAATAGGCGTAAAAGCAAAGCGGGAAACAGAAGCTTTTGCCTCAGAAGCAGTGAGCCCCAAAATACCTGTACCCATTACCGCCGCGCCAGAACCAAATGCAAGTGCCCCCCCAAGGAAGCCGCGACGTGAAATTGCACGCTCAACCACACGGTCAAATTCATTTTCTTCTGCCCGTGGGAAGTTTTGTTCATCCCATTCGTCTGCAGAAAGTTCATTAAGAATAGTATTCGACATTGATAATATCCCGTACATGAAAGTTGCTATATCAATATGGTGCCAACATGACAATTTTACGAGACCATTCACATCGTTAAATACTGCATAAATGATATAACCGTAGTTTTCATATTATGGGGTGGTGTATCCAAAAATATCTTCTGAGCATCTCACACAACCTAAGGCTATGTATTTCTTGGCTTATAAGATATTTTGCTGTCTTTGGTCCGATGATTTATTTAAAATACAACTTTACTATTACTATCGTATAGGATGACGGGATTCGTCGATGAGAAATACAGTGTATTGGCACCCGGAGGGTTAATTCCTATTGCAAATCTGGGCGCTACACCCAGGCACCTTAAAGGAGTTCGATCAGCGTATCTCAGGCCTGTGAAACCTGCGTAAAACTCACCATCACGCTGGCTCAATTACCTTTTGCAGGCAAATGGATTGAGTGTCTTTGTAGCCTTGTGCCTTATAGAAGTCGGTCGCTTGTGCGTTGTCTCCTCGTACAAGCAATTGGACCTTCCAGATACCGCGTGCGCGTAACCATTCCTCAGCTGCTTGCGTGATGGATTTGCCAAGACCTTTGCCCTGATGGTCAGGATGTGTGCTTACATAATAGAACCACCCGCGATGACCATCTTCGCCGCACATGATGCTGGCCACAATTGCACCCTCCAGCTCACCAATCAGTATAGTGGAGTGTTCTCCTTCCAGCGCTTTCTTAATATCTCGGACCGGCTCATTCCACTTACGAAAGACCCCGGTGGCCTTCCAAAGGGCGATAACCGCATCTTGCTCGGACAAACACATTTCGCGACAAATCATATGCGCTCCGCATAGTAGTTCAAAAATAGAGAGATAATCACAGGATATTTTCAGATTAATCTTTCTAATACAGTGAGTTGCAGATTCAAATAAGAATAATGACAGGGTTAATAGTCTATAAGTAAAACTATGAAAGCCTTTGCGCGATTGAGAGGTTTTTAACATGGCTTTTTTTAAGCGTAACGCACAAATTCTTGTTGAAGCTGCCGCAAATGATCAAGGGGAAGTAATTGATCAGTCATCTGAAGCGGAGTTCGTAGAGCATAACAAATCGATTGATAGCACACGTTTGTTTGGCGAATTGGATGTACTTGCTTTGGAAATGGCATCAGCTGCGGGAGAGCTGGAGGCGGTTAACAACACTGCAAGTGCGCTTAAAACGGCTATGGAGAGCCTACAGGATGCGTCGGGACGGGTAGTAGAAAGCAATCGGAACGTCAGTGAAGCTGTTGTGCAAACCACCGAGCAGACATCCAGTGCGCGTGACACGATGACCAGCTCACAAGAAGTGGTGCAAGGCGCAATCATCAGTATCAATAGCCTGTCGGCAACGATTAGCAATATCAACCGTAACCTGGAAGGCCTTCAGGCGTCGTTTGCTAATGTCCGCCAGTTTTCCAGCTCCATTGATGCCATCGCGCGCCAAACCAACCTGCTGGCGCTCAACGCCACGATTGAAGCCGCCCGCGCAGGCGAAGCAGGCAAGGGGTTTGCGGTGGTGGCAAGTGAGGTGAAAGCACTTGCGACACAAACCAGTGTGGCAACCGAGCAGATTGACCAGACGATCTTACAACTCGGCAAAGAAGCTGACACGCTCGTTGATTTGGGCAAGGGAGCACTGGATACGGTGGCCACTGCTGAAACTGGCACACAGTCGATCAATGACCTGTTTCAGAAATTGGGAACGATGGTAGATGCCATTTCCACCAATACAGATGCAATCCGAGCCGCCTGCACTAACAATGATGCTGACACGGAAGAGCTGCTTCAAAACCGTGATCAGGTTATGGGAATCGTGACAACAAATGCTGAGAGCATTGAGCAGGTGTCGGGGCAGATGCTTCAAACATCTCAAACTGCAGATGCATTTCTGGCAGAGGTTGCCGTGGAGCATGGCGATAATCTCAACCAGCAGATGATAGATTACGTCAAGGTGGCTGCGGATAAAGCCATAGATGCCTTTGAGGCCGAAGTTGACGCAGGACGGATATCTCTGCAAGAGCTCTTCGATTTCAACTATGCTCCAATCGAAGGCTCAAACCCCGAACAGTTCATGACGTCCTTCACGCAAATGGCAGACCGTGTATTGCCAGCGATTCAAGAGCCGGTCATAGAACTTGATTCCCATATCATATTCTGCGCTGCCTTGGATAAGAATGCCTACCTGCCAACGCATAGCAAAGAATACTCCAAGCCACAGGGCAACGATCCGGTTTGGAATGCTGCAAACTGCAGAAACCGCAGGATGTTTAACGACCGAGCCGGCTTGAATGCCAGCAAAAACACAAAGGAATACAGCCTGCAAACCTATCGCCGGGATATGGGGGGCGGAAAAGTGATGATGATCAAGCTGGTGTCCGCACCAATTTGGGTTCAAGGCAATCACTGGGGTAACACGCTCATTGCTTTTAATGCCTGAGAGCGTGATAGGCGCACGCTTGTTGTGGCGAATGTCCTTCAACCAAAAACTGCGGTTGGCCAACACCTTAGGCCCCGCAGTTGATGCCCGATGTGCGGTCACTGCATATGCTCAGCAGTACATGAGGTGTTAAACTCATTGGTAATCCAGTCTAAGAAAAGGCTGACTTTCTGGCTAGCCTTTTTCTCTTCTGGGATGATGGCGTAGTAAGATAGTCCAGCAACCTGAATATCTCCCTTATAGGGTCGCAGCCACCCATTAGTCACAGCTGTCTGTACCAGTAGTTTACTGACAAGTGCGATTCCCTGACTTGCCACGGCCGACTGAACAACATGGTGTTCCTGATCGAACCGGGTGATGCGATGAGGGCGGGAGAGCAGCTCATGCTGCGCTAACGATGTGGTCCATGTGATTGGTGGCAGACTGGTGTTCTTCCAGGACGTTTCAATCAAGTTTAACTCATCTGTCGTTTGTGCTGTTTCAATATAGTTTGGGCTAGCATATAGCCCAAACTGTTCTGCAGAAAGCTCAACGCCGCGAGCCGCTTCACTGGTGTGCTGGCCATACCTGATGGCAAGGTCTATGCGCGCGTTTTGTCCAAAATCCTGAACCGTTTCCGTCGTGTCCAGAACAACTTGGATCTCAGGAAAAAGCAGGTGAAACTTTTCAAGTCTGGGTACCAGCCACATGGCCGCAAATGAGGCTGTCGTGCTCAAGGTAAGGACCTTTTGCCGAGTTGAAATCACCTCGATAGCATCAAGCAATTGCTGTTGCGCGCTCCTGGCTGCTAAGGCCAGCTGCGTCCCTTCTGCCGTGAGTTCCACCGCCCGTGTTTTACGCTGAAAAAGCAATAGACCCAAATGATCTTCAAGTTTTCGTATCTGGTGGGAAACCGCCGTTGGCGTCACGTGAAGCTCTTCTGCTGCGGCTTTAAAACTTCGATTGCGCGCAGCCGCCTCAAAAACCCTAAAACTGTTTAAAGATGGTAACCGATTAAACATGTAGATCTCACAGGTGAATTTGAATCATCTATGGGTGAGTTCTGACCATTTGTCAAAAAATACGGAAAGCACTAGCAACGCAACATCTTGAAACCTCCAAAATGGATGACAAAGCTTTGCCTAGTATCTTGCATGTGGACAGCAGTGTCCGAAGAACCGATAACTCAACCGCCAGATATAACTCCATTTCTAAAGGCCTGGCGAAAGGCTTTATTTCAACGTGGAACACTGAGAGACCTGATGATGAGGTGATTTACCGCGATGTTGGGATTTCGCCCCCTGACTTCATGAGCGAAGCGTGGATTGCAGCAGCATTTACCCCCGAGAGTAAGAGAACGAGTGAACAGGCCCGTGCTTTGGAACTCTCTGACCTGCTCATTAAAGAAATTCGGCAGGCCGATATCATTCTAATCTCCGCGCCGATGTACAATTATGGCTTACCTGCAGCTCTAAAGGCGTGGTTTGATCAAGTTATACGTGTCAACGAGACGTTCTCTTTTGACCTTGCACGCGGTGATTTCCCTCTTGAGCCCATTATGGCCAAGAAAACCCTCGTCCTTGTGTCATCATCAGGCGAGTTTGGCTTTGAACCTGGTGGAATCAGGGAGGCAATGAACCACCTTGGGCCACATATTAAGGTTATGAGTAAGTACTTGGGAGTAGAGACCTTCCACGAGGTACGGGCCGAGTATCAAGAGTTTGGCGATGAAAGGCACGCACAGTCTGTCTCCAATGCAAAACTGGCTCTGGCACAGCTTGCACAAGGCCTTGCTGCGAACCACCAAGACACGTTGGAAATATCGTCAGCTCATTAAAAAGTCTTGGAGTTTCCGGGGACACTTTGCAGTCACCCATGCCATAAGCCCCAAGTGTTGAATATTGCTATGCGGTTGCTCTGAAAGTCAAAGGAAGCTTTGCAGCTTCACTTTGAAACCTTCTAAGATGGGCATCCAGCTCTTTGGTATGCCGCACCAGACCTGCCTTGTGTAGGTCTGCAGCGGTGTTAAATCGACGCGAACCCGCATAGCAAGGAGAAGATGTTAGGATAGTCTGCATTCCATCAAAGTAGGTTTTGTATTCATGCCCTTCGGCATAATACTGTTTGCGCTCCATTTCTTCTTCAACGCGTTCCTGAAAGTCCTGAAAGAACTTAAAGTGAAGGAGCGCGCCCCAGTCGTCTGCAAGCTTCGTGTGGCTATCAACCCAGTGTACGCCTCGGTTTTCCGTGTATTCTGGGCGCCAATAAAGAAGCGGAACTTTGTTTAAGACAGGGATTTCGCGCGGAATGTATCCATGAAGCTTCCTTTGCGCCCACCGTTGAAACGCCAAGCCACTCCAGGCGCGGGAGGGTTTTAAGCAAAAGTGACGTATTTCATCGTGCAACCAACCGACTTTTTTCTTCGATGGACGACCAAATAGCCTGCCGCGGACACCTCCGCGAATCTCAAAGGGCGGGGCAAGTCGCGAACCTTCGTAAAATAACACCCAGGTGCTCGTCGTGTCGAAGAATGGACAGGTGTCGAGAAAAGGGGTTTCACTTTGATATTCAACTTCGCGTAAAGGCCGATCAGAATACATATCGACAAGTGGAGCATGCACACCCTCTACTTTTTGGTCTGCCCAAAATTTAAGAACATGTTGGAATGGCACGTCGGGCCAACCTGGATAAACAAATTGTTCGTCTGCATCGACCAAAAATACCCAGTGCCCCATGCAGTAACGGTTGAGGAGCGCGCGCGGCCATAACGCCTTGCAGTCTTTGAAGGCCTTGCTTGACGCAAACCGTGTTACATCGCTTTGAGCCTCCAGAAAAGCAGACGTGCCATCTGTTGATGCGTTGTCGATAATGAGGAAGTGCTGTACGCCAATACTGCGATAATGCTTAAGAAAGAATGGCAATCGCAACAACTCATTACGGAGCTGAACGATAAGGTACAGCCCGTCTTCTGGCAGGTTTAACTCTGGAAAATCATCAAAATCAAAGAGTTCAGAAACACTCGGCACTGGATCACGCCCCACACTCATCCCCATTGTGGTGGAAAGTGTAGGGCCGTGGTCAGATAGCGTCTTCCCTTGAATTGGAAGGGGCTTACAGCTCTCCGCGGATCACATAACGCAGCAGATCAACAACCTGATCAGGGTCTTCTGCAACAGCGAGTGCAGCTCCATCTACTTCCTTAAGTGGGTGCGTCAGAGCTGGCTCATGCAGCACGATGATGCTCTTACCCAGCGCAGATGCAAAACCAGCGTCAAATGCAGCGTTCCACTGTCGGTATTTGTCACCAAAGCGCACAACAACAATGTCAGCTTCTGAAATCAGAGTACGCGTGCGAATTGCATTCACCTTTGCCCCTTTGTGATCTTTCCAGAAGTTGTTGTCTTCTGCGCCTAGAATTTCAACACCGCAATCATCACTTGCTTCATGATCAGTTACAGCGCTGTCGAAGTGAACTGGCAGGCCTGCATCAGCTGCACCATGTTCGATACGCTCCCTCCAGTCGGTGTGGATCTCGCCTGAAAGATAAACACGCCACGTTTTCATTGGCTCGCCTTCCCCTAAGAATCTGCAATTACCCATAAATTCTAGGAGGGGTTGTAGCTTGGTTCAAGGTCAAGCAGCTTGTCTGTCACCTCTTTTCGGACGCGGTCACGCTGGCGTTCCAGCGAAAATAGCCGGTTTTGGGCAAGCAGTAAGTCTGCGCGTGCCAAATATGAGTCAATTCGGGCTTGCTCGGCTGCCTTCCGGCAGGCTTTCCCTTCCTTGCCAGACACACAGTCTTTCCCCGAGGCCTGTTCTTCAAGGCTCTCTATTCGGTATTGAATCCTGTGAAGGTTCTCTCGCGCTTCAACGGCTGCAGCACTGGCTTCCTGCAGCTGGCTCCCAAGGGAATATCCAACTTTAAAGCTCTCCTCTGAAGTGATGGGACAAACCCCGCGATAGGTCTTTCCCTCTCGGCCCTGCTCAAAGCCTGAGATAGGCGTACAATAGCTCTGCAGCCCCATCATACGCCCTGCCATATAGGCGTTCACATCCGGTGCAATATCGTATTTGCTACAAGCCTTTGTATGTTCATTTAACTTGTCTGAGGTGTAGCCTGCTTTGCCGTCGACCATGCCGACGCCTTGCCAATCACCTGTCATACAATCTTCTTCAGATAAAGATGCGCAACTTGTGAGCGCTAAACTCATAGCAATAAGAACAAATAATACCCGCATTTCCAACTCGACCCCCGGCAAAAAAATGCATTCAGCAAAAGCGTTCAGCTTAAGATCTGAATGATAAAAATAACATCCTACAATTCGACATAGAAGGCTTAACCTGAACGCTTGCTGAATACAATTGTTCGCGTTATGTTCTGACTCCGAATATGCAGTGTGAGTCTTTAGCTCAAGCAGATCTGTTATTTATAAGACCGGGCAGGAAGAACATGACACAAACTACTCAGTTCAAAGGGCGCTGCATGTGCGGCGCGGTTTCATTTGAAGGTGAATCACCAAAAGAACCTGTCAGGACCTGCCATTGCAAACAATGCCGACGCTGGGCAAGCGGCCCGGTTGATGCCTACTCTGTCCCAGTAGACACTCTGAATTTCACGGCAGGCGAAGACAAAGTAAAATATTTTGTGTCCTCTGAATACGCTCGGCGTGGCTTTTGTGCAGACTGTGGGTCCAACCTGTTTTGGCACGGGGATCGCCATCCTGAATTCAAGCATCGCGTTGCAATAGCGGTAGGCGCTCTGGAACGCCCAACAGGTTTGGTGGCCGGGAACCACATTTTCTGTGAGAGCAAAGGGGATTACTACGAAATTGAGGGTAATCGGCCGAAATTTGCTCACGAAGATTGATTTTTGGGGAGTTGGAAATGTCTGAAATACGGAATTACAAGGGAAAGTGTTTGTGCGGAGAGGTCTCATTTAAGGCCGAAACCCCTCACAAGGATGTAGGTTTATGTCACTGCACCATGTGCCGTCGCTGGAACAGCGGACCGTTTCATGTAGTGGAAATCCCATTTGATGCTTTGAGCTTTGAGAATGGTGAGGAGAGCATCTCTTACTACCGTTCCACTGACTATGCGCGCCGAGCGTTTTGCAACAATTGTGGCAGCAGCCTGTTCTACCACGGTGATCAAATACCTGAGATATCTAACAAGGTTTATCTCAGTGCAGGGCTCCTTGACGAGCCAACAGGTTTGAAACTGGCAGGTCACATCTTTTGCGCCAGTAAAGGCGATTACTACGAGATAGAAGGAGACCTGCCTCAGCACGAAAATGTTGGATAAAGCACCGGTGCACGGTATTTGGTGAGCGGCTGGAGTTAACTCCAGCCGTTCTCCCACATGTAATCCAGTGCTTCACGATAGGTCGGAAATTTGAATTTATAGCCGAGGGCGCCCTTTAGCTTGGCATTGCTCGCCCGCTTGACTTCACCGTAAAAAGTGATCGCCATGGGAGAAAGGTCTGCATCTTCAAAAGCCACTGCCGGCGGCGGTGCAACGCCCATAAGGCGTGCAGCGTATTCCACCACATCTTCCGGCGGACAAGGTGCATCATCACACACGTTGTAAATGCCAGATGCATTGTCTTCAAAGGCATGCTGAATAGCGCCAGCAATGTCCATCACATGAATGCGGTTGAAGACCTGACCTTCCTTGATAATCCTGCGAGCCGTTCCCTTGTCCAGATTACACAGAGCGTTTTGACCACGACCATAAATGCCAGCCAGGCGCAAAATGCTTACAGGAATGCCTGTCTCATCAGAAAACGACAGCCACTGTTTTTCCGCCGCCAACCGTTGCTTGGAACGAGTGGAAATAGGATTGCAATCAGCATTTTCTGTGATCCACCGGCCCTTATGGTCGCCATAAACCCCAATGGTCGACAGGTAGCAGATAACCTTCGGATTTGCCTCTGCCACCGCATCACGTGCAGCGTTGAGTAAGGGGTCTCCGTCCGCAGTCGGGGCGGCTGAGACCAGTATGTGCGTTGCGGTAGAAATAGCCTCTAGCAGCTGCGCACTTGCTGAAATGCCATCGAAGACAATGGGGTGGATGCCAATGGCTTGCAGCTCAGCTGCTTTCTCAGGAGAGCGGGTTGTTCCGCCGATCCAGGAGAACTCGGTTCCAAACATTTTCACAAAATGGCGAGCTGAATACCCAGCCCCCAAAATCAACAAGCGCATTCCAAGCCCCCCAGGACAGTGATTAAAGCTTCAAATAATCACGACGTACTTCATAAAGCATCACAGCAGTTGCAACCGCCAAATTCATAGAATCAGCTTGCCCAGCTTGTGGTATTTTTACGAGATCAGAGCAAGCATCGGCAAGCTTATCACTCAATCCAGCTTGCTCATTGCCCATCATCAAAAGAACGGGCTCTTTATACTGTACTGCACGATAGTCTTTTGTCCCACGCAAATGCGTTCCCACAACCGGACCGGGCCAGTTTTTGCGGAAGGAAATGAATTCATCGCTGCTGCACCGCACAATCGGCATGTGGAATAGAGACCCCATTGTTGCGCGCACACACTCAACAGCAAACGGATCGGTGGTGTCGTCGATTAACACAACACCGCTGGCTCCCACCGCATCCCCGGTTCGCATAATCGTACCCAGGTTACCGGGATCGCGAACGCGGTCCAGAACAATCCATGTGGTGGAGTTCTCCGGGGTAATGTCAGCAAGTGAGAGCGTTTGTTGCTCGTAAACGCCAACAACCATCTGCGGATTGTCTCGGCGAGTAATGGCGCCAAGCACCGCATTGCTAACTTCAAGGATCAGCGCGCCACGCGCTTTAGCCTTGGCGGCAGCATCAAGTGCGGTTTTGTTCTCGCGAGCCTCTGGTCCAAGTGCTAGGTAACGTACTCCCCAGCCGGCCTCCAGCGCATCTGTCGCCAGCTTCAGTCCTTCAGCAACAAAGAGCCCACTGTCACGGCGGTGTTTGCGCTGCGCAACGAGGCCTTTGATCTCTTTAACAATCGGATTGGAGTGCGACGTAATCTGCTTTACGGCACCCTGCCGTTGGTTCGGATTAAATTCCATGGAGTTATGCTCCCTTTGCCTTGTTGTTATCAGGTGCGCTCCACCGGCTGAAGAGGGAGGTTGAGAGCATTCTTGGTCCATTGTGTTCGCGAATAGCAAGTTCGCCAGATTCCAGTGTACCCGGCAGACCATCCAGACATTCGCGCATCAGTTCGTGAGAGGCAAGGAAGCTGGCACGAATAGCGTAGCTGGACATCAGCAAGAACTGTGCATTCGGAGACAAAAGCTTACGAACACAAGCCAGCATATTCGGCACGCTTTCAAAAAAGTCCCAGACTTCACCATTGGGGCCGCGTCCAAACTTTGGTGGGTCGAGAATGATGCCGTCATAGGTAGAACCGCGGCGAACCTCTCGCTCAACAAACTTCATTGCATCATCACAGATCCAGCGAATTGGCTTGTCGCCCAGGCCGGAGAGTTCTTGGTTTTCGCGTGCCCAGCCAATAGCTTTCTTAGAAGCATCAACATGGGTAACCTGCGCCCCCAGCGCAGCAGGTAAAAGAGAAGCGAGACCGGTGTAGCCAAACAGATTGAGCACTTTCAGCGAACGATCTGCTTTCTTGATCTGCTCACCAACCCAATCCCAGTGTGCTGCTTGTTCTGGGAACACACCGACATGACGAAATGACATGAACTGACCGTTGAAAGTGGCCGGGCCGTACTTCATCTGCCAGATTTCGTCGACTTGCTTGGTGAACTTCCAGCGGCCTGGACCTTCTTCTTCCATGTCTCCGGTGAAGATGGCATCAGCACGCTTCCACTCAATTTCTGGCAAACGTGGAGCACCCATCGCCTGTGCTTCAGGGCGGATTAGCGTATAACGGCCATACCGTTCAAGCTTTTGGCCGTGTCCCATGTCCAGAAGGGCATAATCATCCCAACCATCCATCTCCACCATGACAGGCAAGACACTGGCTGGTGTTTTGAAGCGGGCAGATGTTGGCTTATGCTCGCGCACAATCGGTTCAACAACAATCGGAGTTGGAGCCGTACGGGGCTGCTCGCGTCGCGGAGATTGAGAGCGGGCTACAGGCGCGGCTTCCTTGTTGCCACTGCGACTATCGCGGCCATCCCGCTTTGGTGCAAAGCTACGCTTGGGGCCATTGTCCTTGCGTACTCCGCCTTTTTTGGACTGCGCATTGCGCCCTCGCGGAGCGCCGCTTTTGGGTGATTTGCTCAAGGGTATTGCCTTTGATGTTCTGCGCACACACGAGGCAATGCCTCACGCTAAAATTCGTTTATTTAACTGCAAGGCATTAAGCCGCAAGAGAGCTTCGGTCAACGGTTTCTACCTAAAACAAGCACTTTACCGTTAAGCGACTTTCCACAGAGTACAGAAGTGGCTTTGTTAAAGTCATTTAAAACGCGTTTGTGCCTTGGAAAGAGGTTTTGAGCGTGCATGGCAATTTTAACGCGAGAGGTACTTGTCTTTTCCATCAATTTAAGTCCACTCTACATGTTGAAGAATACGAAAGTGACCTGAAGGCGTGGAGCCTACCTAAAGGAAGCACTGAAAAAGATGAGGGGGCCAGTCCATGGAAATGTCAGGTGAACAATTAATAGGGGCGAGTAAGGAAAAAGTTTGGGAAGCGCTCAATGATCCTGAATTGCTAAAAAAGTGTATTCCGGGCTGTGACAGTCTTGAGAAAACGTCTGACACTGAAATGTCTGCCACGGTGACTGCCAAGGTTGGTCCGGTAAAAGCAAAATTCAAAGGTGATGTGACTCTCTCAGAGTTGAATCCACCGAACTCCTATAAGATTTCTGGTGAGGGCAAAGGCGGCGTTGCAGGATTTGCGAAGGGCTCGGCAGATGTGACCCTGTCAGAGAGTGGGGATGGAACTCTTCTGAACTATGAGGTTAAAGCAAAGGTTGGCGGTAAACTTGCCCAGCTTGGTAATCGTCTGATTGATTCAACCGCCAAAAAGCTGGCGGAAGAGTTTTTCGCAAACCTAAATACTGAGCTCGGTGGCAAGCCAGCAGCTGATGATGCAGCTGTGCTGGAATCGGTAGAACTAGACCCGGGTTTGGTTGAGGAAGCAAAGTCTATCGCCAACGAGCAGGCTATTGAAGGCTCAGCAGAAGCCATTGCTGAGGCAGAGCACGCATTGGAAGACGCTGTAAAAGACGTCGAGGAAAAAGTTGAGGTTGCAGCAGGTAAAGGCGTTCTGGGCGGTCCCATGGGATGGGGTATTTTAACCCTGATTGTCCTTATTGCACTTTATTGGCTGCTTTAAAAATTGACGAAATTTGGCGGCTATTTCTAAAAGCTCCAGCATTGGGGGCTGCCTAAAATAGATTAAGGGTCCAGCCGAATAGTATGGCCTAGTGCCAATTTTTAAACTGATTGTTCTGATTGGATGGGAGATCTGAAAAGGACGATCAGCTTCAAAGTCCGTGGACGCGAAAAGCGGACTTTATTGAGGGAGGAAAACCATGACGACTGTCTCAATGACGGTGAATGGAAAAAACATTTCTGGTGAGGTCGAAGACCGCACTCTTTTGTCAACATTTCTGCGAGAAAATCAAGGTCTTACAGGCACGCATGTGGGATGTGACACATCTCAATGTGGTGCTTGTCTCGTTCATATGGACGGCAAGGCCATTAAGTCTTGCAGCACGCTGGCCGTACAGGCTTCAGGCTCTGCTGTCACCACCATCGAAGGCGTTTCCCAAGATGGTCAGCTGCATATTATGCAAAAAGCCTTTAAAGAAAATCACGGTCTTCAGTGCGGTTTCTGTACGCCGGGAATGATCATGTCAGCCATTGATATGATCAACCGTCTTGGCACGGATCTGGATGAAAAAACTATTCGCCATGAGCTGGAGGGCAATATCTGTCGCTGCACCGGCTACCACAATATTGTCAAAGCGATCAAAGCTGCTGCCGATGAAATGGCGGAAGTTCTGGAAGCTGCTGAATAATCGTAGAACCGACTGACTATCAAACTCAAACCGGTCCCTAGCTTGCAATGCAGGCTTAAGAGAAAGAGCCGGAAAGGGAGAACAGTTGCTGAAGTGAACCTTCCGGGAGGGAATGGAAATGACAGCAGAAGGAATCGGCGCACGAGTGCTGCGCAAAGAAGATAAAAGATTTATCACAGGAAATGGCCGTTACACGGATGATATGACCATGCCTCGCATGGGGTATGCGGCCTTTGTGCGTTCAACATATGCTCACGCACGCATCAAATCCATCAATACAGATGACGCTATGAAAATGCCTGGTGTTGATGCCGTGTTAAACGGTCACCAACTGGTTGCTGATGGCATAGGCAATATCATTTGTGGCTGGATGGTCCATTCCAAAGACGGGTCCCCAATGAACATGGGTGCTTATCGTGCATTGGAATCTGAGATTGTTCGTTACGTGGGTCAGGCCATTGCAATCGTTATTGCTGATACCCAGCAGCAGGCACGCGATGCCGCAGAAGCTGTTGTCGTTGACTACGAAGAACTGACAGCTGTTGTTGATAGCCTGGATGCGCTGAAGGATGGCGCACCACAGCTACATCCCGAAGCTGCAGGTAACCTGATTTACGATTGGGAAATCGGAGAGGAAGCAGAAGTTGATGCAGCTTTCGCCAAAGCTGCTCACATCACCAAGATGGATATTGATAACAACCGTCTTGTGCCAAACCCAATGGAACCTCGTGCAGCCTTGGCGCACTTTGATCCCTCCGAAGAACACTACACGCTCTACACCACATCACAGAATCCGCATGTAGCGCGTCTCGTTCTCTCAGCATTTTACAATGTTGCTCCAGAGAATAAGCTCCGCGTGATTGCACCGGATGTGGGCGGTGGTTTTGGCTCCAAAATCTTCATCTACCCAGAGGAGATTGCGTGTCTGTGGGCGTCTAAACGAGCAGGCCGTCCAGTTAAGTGGACTTCTGACCGTACAGAAGCGTTTCTGACAGATGCACATGGGCGTGATCATCATTCGCAAGCTGAGCTGGCACTGGATGAGAACAACAAGATTCTCGGGTTTCGCGTAAAGACTGTTGCGAATATCGGCGCATATATGTCCTTGTTCTCCTCGTCTGTTCCAACCTATCTGTACGCGACTCTTCTGTCGGGGCAGTACAACATTCCCTGTATCCACGCGAATGTGAAGGCGGTGTACACCAACACCACGCCGGTTGATGCTTACCGCGGAGCAGGCAGGCCAGAAGCCTCCTACCTTGTCGAGCGTGTGATGGAGACGGCTGCTCGTGAAGTTGGCATGTCGCCAGCAGATTTCCGCCGTAATAACTTCATCCGTGAGTTCCCCCACCAAACGCCGGTGATTATGGCGTATGATGCAGGTGACTTTGATACATCGCTGGATTTGGCGATGAATGCAATTGACTATAACGGCTTTGCACAGCGCAGGGCTCAATCCGAGGCAAAAGGCATGCTTCGTGGTATCGGCATATCCTGCTACATTGAGGCCTGCGGTATAGCGCCCTCTCAGGCGGTTGGTAGTCTTGGTGCTGGTGTGGGTCTTTGGGAGTCCGCTGAGGTACGTGTGAATGCTGTTGGCACTATCGAAGTGCTAACCGGATCGCACAGCCACGGTCAGGGGCATGAAACAACCTTTGCACAGCTGGTCTCTGATCGCCTTGGCCTGCCAACTGAAAGCATCTCCATAGTACATGGCGATACTGACAAGGTGCAGATGGGTATGGGCACATACGGGTCCCGCTCTGGCGCCGTTGGTATGTCTGCAATCGCAAAAGCGCTCGACAAGGTTGAAGTCAAAGCGAAAAAGATTGCCGCGCATCTCATGGAAGCGTCCGAAGGTGATATCGAAATTGAGAACGGCGAACTGAAAGTTGCCGGGACTGATAAGAAACTCGCTTTCGCTGAGGTCGCTCTTTCTGCTTACACAGGCCACAACCTTCCAGAGGGCATGGAACCAGGCCTGAAAGAAGGTGCGTTCTACGATCCAACAAACTTCACCTTTCCGGCTGGTTGTTACATTTGCGAGGTGGAAGTCGATCCAGATACGGGGGTGGTGACCATTGTCGACTTTGTGGCAGCCGATGACTTTGGCAACATCATTAATCCGATGATTGTGGAAGGTCAGGTGCACGGTGGTCTGGTACAGGGCATCGGTCAGGCCATGTTGGAGAACACGCAATACGATGAGGACGGTCAGCTCCTCACTGCATCCTACATGGACTACACCATGCCGCGTGCAGATGATGTGCCATCTTTTAAGCTGGAAACTTCTGTCACCGAATGTCCTGGCAACCCGCTGGGCATGAAAGGGTGTGGCGAAGCTGGAGCGATTGGCTCGCCACCGGCTGTCATCAATGCTGTGACGGATGCTCTTGGTATCCGCGACATGTCCATGCCTGCTTCACCGAACCGTGTGTGGCAGCTCATTCAGGACAAAGGCATGAAAGAAGCCGCGGAGTAAAAATGTGAACAAGGCTGGCAGCACACAGGCACTGGACCACAGGACGGTCGCTATTGAACTCAACCAGCGTGCATGGGCTCTGCTTGAAAAGCAGGACCGCACGTTAGAGGACAATGACGAACTGCTCCATGCTGCCCATGCCAGCCTTTGGCACTGGCTTCAGGTGGGAACAAAGAGAAACGAGCAACGCGGATTGTGGCTTGTTGGTAGGGTTCATGTTCTTCAAGGCAATAAAGAAGCAGCAATGCGTTATGCCAAGAAGACAATGACTCTGACGACGAGCAATGAAGAGGACATGGTGGATTTCGATCATGCTTATGCCTATGAATTGTTCGCTAGAGCCACATTTCTTGCAGGGGAAAAAGACAAAGCTGAGGGCCTTTTCGAAAGGGCCTCTCGGCTTGGTCAATTGATCCATGGTGAGCAGAACCGCAAGATTTTCTTTTCTGATCTTGAGGCCATTCCCTATCCGAAACTTCAAGTTTTTGAGTATACTCAACGTAACTCTGCCAAAAGCCCTTAAGAGGGATGGGAGGCTATAAATGTACGAGACAAAATATCACCGAGCATCAACAGTTACAGATGCTGCCGCAATGTTAAAAGACGCAGAAGATGGCAAGCTATTATCTGGTGGTCAAACCTTGATCCCAACGATGAAGCAGCGTCTTGCAGCTCCTAGTGATTTGATTGACTTGCGCCATGTCGATGGAATGGGTGGCATCGTTAAACAAGCCGATGGGTCTATCCGCATTGGCGCTGCCACATGTCATGCGGATGTGGCAGGCAACGATGATGTCAAAGCAGCCCTTCCGGGACTGGCTGAACTTGCAGGCAATATTGGCGATCCACATGTTCGCCACATGGGCACTCTTGGCGGTTCAATTGCCAACAATGACCCAGCCGCGGATTACCCAGCTGCTTTGTTGGCTCTTGGGGCAACTATTGAAACCAATAAACGCGAGTTCTCGGCCGAAGACTTCTTCACTGGAATGTTCGAAACAGCATTGGACGAAGATGAGATCATAACTGCTGTTGTGTTCCCGGTAGCATCCAACACTGCGTATGCCAAATTCCCGAATCCGGCATCTCGTTATGCAATGGCTGGCGTGTTTGTTGCCAAAACAAACGCAGGCGCGCGTGTCGCTGTATCAGGTGCAGGGCAGGGGGGCGTTTTCCGTATGCCAGATATGGAGAAGGCTCTGGATGCGAATTGGGCAGCTGACTCTGTGGTTGGCATTGCTCCATCTGAAGAGGACATGCTCTCAGACATGCACGGAACCGCCGCATACCGCGCTAACCTAGTGACCGTGATGGCAAAGCGTGCTGTGAAGGCGTCCGCTTAAAAACGTTTCTCCGAAACCCATTTGTAGGCTTCGGAGAAACTATATGATTCCATTCTAAGAGAAGAGGCACTGACCCTTCTCTTAGTTTTTTGTCAGCATATAACCAGCTTGCCCTGACCTTTGGAATGTAAGCACAGCATACCCGTGGATCTCGCCAAGGTAGGCAAGAAGAGCAGAAAGGAAGGTCGTCAGGCCGATCAGCTCGAAGGTTTCCTCTACAATATAGAAGATTTTGTAGCCGAGCGATTCAAAGCCTTCACTCCCCGCATACCCTGCGCTAAGCATTTCAAAACCAAGGGCACCTCCTAGATAAATACTGCCGGAAATCATAAATAGTACGGTGAATTTCCGCGGCAGACGCCATAAAAAACGCAAGTATACGAGCCCAAAAGTACAAACGAGGATTGCACCGGGAATAACCCAGGCAAAGTACAGTGCGCCAGTCAGGTTAAATGTGGTCCGCAGTGGGCTGATTGTGATCTCATGAATACCGATATTCTCGTCGACCGACATATATAGAAAACCGACGGCAAGCCCCATCCAGTAAAGCCAGTTCTGAGGTTTGGAGGAGTGCCTTTCAAGAATGCTATGGATAGCCGCCAAGCCTGCAATGCAAAGCATTACCATGGACGAAAACCATGCGCCAAGGTTGGTCTCGTGGTCCAGCGAGATATGGCGAAGGTCTTTCAGTGGGGTTTCGACCCCAATAGTGTCGACGAACACCCGTTGCACAATGCCAAGCAAGACGATTAGAAAGACCATCCCGTAGAGAAATATAGGTATTTTTTTTAGATTGACTGTTGGCATCGGGCCGTCCCTGAAAAATACTGAAACTGAAACCAGTAAATTAAATCAAAGGAACCATAAAAAAGGACTAAGAAAATAAACGGATTCTACAGAGAGGTTGATGCGTGCTTTGCCCAACAGAAAAAGGGCGCGCAGAGCGCCCTAAAACGTGATGAAAACCGGAATTATACGTGCTGTCCGCCGTTAATATGAATCTCAGCGCCTGTCACATAAGACGAGGGAGCAGAACACAGGAAGTAGATCGTGTCAGCAACCTCTGTCGTGGTGCCAAGGCGACGCATTGGAATGGTTTCCACAATCTTATCCGTGCCTGGTGACAGGATAGATGTATCAATCTCACCGGGTGCAATTGCATTGACGCGCACACCATGCGGGCCGAAATCAGAAGCCATTTCGCGTGTTAGCGAGGCCAATGCAGCTTTGGATGTTGCATAAGCCGTACCGGCAAACGGGTGTACACGGCCGCCTGCGATAGAGGTGACGTTGACCACTGAACCCTTCGCAGCCTTAAGTTCTTCAAATAAACCGCGAGCAAGCATAATTGGTGCAAAGAAATTTACCTGAAACACATCCCGCCATGTTTGCATGGGGGTCGTCAGGGAATCGAGACGCTGACCGTCATCATTCTTGGGGCTGATTCCCGCATTGTTGACCAGCGCATGCAGCTTAGAGCCATTGTCTTGAAGGCGCTCTTTAATCTGAAGAACGGCTTCCTCAAGGTTTGCGTCATCGCCAAGGTCCACTTCAATATGGTCTTCAGGTCCAGAGGGCCAAGGGCATTTGTCAGAGAAGGGTTGTCTGGAGCAGGTAATAACCCGATATCCTGCTGAAGAGAATTTTTTTACAGTTGCGTGGCCAATTCCACGGCTCGCGCCTGTCAAAACGATTGTCTTTCGGTAATCCGTCGTCGTTTGGTTGGTGTTCATAGGGGCTTTGCTCGTGATAGGACTGCAGGAAACTGGAGTATTATTCTCTAGTTTTAAAAGATCTACAGATTATATAATGCTTTGCAAGCAAAATTGGGAGCCTGAAAGCAACCTTCAATGATCATTTGTCACTGCAACGTCATTAATGACAAACAAGTAAAACAAGCTGCCCGTGAGCTTTGCGATAACCCTGAGGGGGGGGTACCCACTCCAGGAGCGATTTTTCGTCATTTGGGTTACAGACCAAAATGTGGTGGTTGCTTTAAGAGCATCATCGAAGTTGTATACGCAGAGGCTGAACAAGTTAAAGATGACTCTGGACAGTAACTTGGAATTATTCTAAAAAAGGGTAATACCTCAATTTGTCAAGGAGAGAGTGACATGAAGGGTGAACCTAAAGTACTGGAATACCTAAATAAAGCGCTTCGCCACGAGCTGACCGCAGTCAACCAATATTGGCTGCACTACCGTCTCCTTGAAGATTGGGGCTTCACAAAGCTTGCAAAAAAAGAGCGTGAAGAATCAATCGAGGAAATGGAACACGCTGATAAACTGATCGAGCGTATCATTTTCCTCGAAGGCCACCCAAACCTCCAAACGCTTGACCCACTTCGTATTGGTCAAGATCTTAAGGAGTGTCTTGAGTGTGATCTGGCCGGAGAATACTCCGCGCGTGCGCTTTACAAAGAAGCCCGTGAAGTATGCCGCGATGATGGCGACTACGTCACAATGAAGCTCTTTGAGGACCTGATGGCTGACGAAGAAGGGCACATCGACTTCCTCGAAACACAGCTTGAACTTCTTGAGAAAATTGGCGTCGAGCGTTACGGTTTGCTTCAGGCAACCCCGGCGAACGAAGGCGAATAAGCTTTTCTCAATTGAATTTAAAGAAGCCGGAGAGCCGAAATGCTCTTCGGCTTTTCTACTTTCGTGGCTTCACCCGCCGCGTTGCTTCAGCATCCAACGGATTGTCCGGCCATGGGTGCCGAGGGTACTGTCCCTTCATATCAGCCTTCACATCCGCCCAAGACCCTTGCCAAAAGCCGGGTAGATCCTTTGTGATTTGAATAGGCCGCTGAGCAGGGGAGAGCAGTTGCAACACCAGCTGGATTTTGCCGCCGCAAATGCTTGGATGCTCTGCAAGCCCAAATAACTCTTGCACTCGAACCGAGAGCATTGGTCCTTGCTCTCCAGCATAATCAACCGGAATGCGCGATCCTGTCGGAACGGCAAAATGTGACGGTGCCAAACGATCTAGCTCACTGCTTAATTCCCAGGGTACCAAAGTGGACAGGGCATCTCCAAGTGTACCGGCATCAATCTGCGAAATTGCAGTTTTGCCAGCAAGGAATGGTCGTAGCCAACTCAGGTCAGCATCCAATGCCTTATCGCTCAGGTCCGGCCAGCTCTGCCCGATTGTGTCGCGCAAATATTGAATACGACCTCGGTAACGCAACTGGTCTTTGCTCCAAGGCAGGCGGGCGGTTCCTTTGCGACCAATCAACGCCAGTAATGCATCAGTGACGGCTTCTGGGTCTGGGCTAGATATTTTCTTTTCCTCCAGAACCAACTTGCCCAAAACACGCTGGCGTACCGCTTTAATAGCTCCCTCAGGCGTAAGCTGAACGTGCTCCTGCTCGCGAATATGTGTGGTAAAACGAGTTTCAAGTTCTCTGAGCGAAAGCGGTGCTGCAAGCAAAATACGAGCGCGGGCCGCAGTGCCTGTCACCTCTGCAATGCTAAGGAACTTTTCTGCGTAAAGGCTTTCGCTTTCTTCCAGTTGCGCACCCCGCCCGTTTGCAAGCCTAAAACTGCCTTTGGCCCCGCGTTGCTGCGCAATGCGGTCAGGGTATGCAAGGCTTAAAATATCCCCTGCATCCTCGAAATTCGCTGGTTGGGACGTTCTTCCGCGCACCATTTTAACCCAGCGCTTGGCCTGCGCGCGCGCTTCCCGTCCGCGTGGGCTGTGGTCTTGCATTAAGCGGCGCAGGCGGTCACGTAAGTCTGTGGAACGTCCGCCAAGCCCATGCTCGCCGATAATAACGGCGATGAGAGACGCCAGTTCCGCTTGTTCTTCGTGAGCGGCTTGTACCAGCATATGCCCAAGGCGCGGGTGTAACGGCAATCCAGCAAGGTCACGCCCAGCTGTTGTCAGTGCCCCATCCGCATCCAGCGCGTCCAACTCTTGCAATAGGTCTTTTGCTTCAGACCATGCCGCAGCAGGAGGGGGCGTCATAAATTTCAGTTGGGTTGGGTCTGTAACGCCCCAGTTAGCGACGTCGAGCACGAGGCCGGAAAGATCACTCTCTAAGATTTCAGGTTTTTCAGCTGCAGGTAAAGCTTTGGTCTGCGCTTCTTCCCATAGGCGGTAGCACGTTCCCGGTTCCACACGGCCTGCTCGGCCCTTGCGCTGCTCTGCTGTCGCGCGGGAAACTTTGACTGTCTCAAGGCGCGTCAGTCCGGTCTGCGGATCATAGCGCGGGACGCGAGACAGGCCGGAGTCAATAACAATGCGCACGCCCTCAATAGTCAAAGACGTCTGAGCGATGGCCGTAGTCAACACCACTTTGCGACGGCCAGATTTTGCAGGGCGAACCGCAAAATCTTGGGCTTTGCTATCCAAAGCTCCATATAGCGGCGCGATATCCGTGTCAGCGGGCACGCGGCCCTCCAATAAGGACTGCGTGCGCTTAATCTCGCCTTGGCCCGGCAAAAAAACAAGCACTGACCCGCTATCTTCAATCAGGGCTGAACGAACAGCGCGGGCCACTTGGTCTTCCAACCGTCCACGTGGATCGCGCCCTATATATTGTGTTGCAACCGGATACTGCCGGCCTTCGCTCTTCAAGACAGGGGCATCACCAAGCAGCTGAGAGACCCCAGCTGCATCGAGCGTGGCAGACATCGGTACAATGCGCAGGTCATCGCGAAGCGCCTCTTGCACATCAAGCGCAAGAGCCAGCCCAAGATCCCCGTCCATGGAACGCTCATGGAATTCATCAAACAGGACAGCGCTGATGCCAGACAGTTCTGGATCATCCAATATCATCCGTGTGAATACACCTTCAGTCACCACCTCAATGCGGGTTTTGGTGGAGACCTTGCTATCCATGCGCACCCGGTATCCCACTGTCTCGCCAACAGCCTCACCAAGGGTTTGCGCCATACGCCGCGCGGCTGCACGCGCCGCCAGCCTGCGAGGCTCCAGTACGATGACTTTTCCATCTCCGCGCCAAGCAGCCCCCAGTAATGCAAGTGGAACACGTGTCGTCTTACCAGCTCCCGGCTCCGCAACCAAAACGGCATTGCAGGATTGTTCCAGAGCGGTAAGGAGCTGAGGTAGGATGGCATCAATTGGAAGTGGGGAAGAAGTCATTGGCACCGAGAAAAGTTAGGGAGACCAGCTTTGTACCCAGTCCCCCCATCAAGTGCAAATTGTCTTTGGGTCTTATGACGCTACTGAAGCGTCGTTGAGATTTCGAGACCAGCTGCGGCCCGTTTGGTCCACAAGGTAACTCTCTGGCGCATGGGTATAGGCAGCAAGCCCCGCAAGCGCGGGACTGCTATGTTTAACGATATAGGTTGGGATCGAGCGCATAATTGCCTCGTGCGGCGCTTTTGCTTCAAATGCAGCGCGGAATTCACCGCCATGGAGCCAATGCGAAATTTTGGGCGCAATGCCGCCAGCCAGATAAACACCACCGCCCGCTAGATTTGTAATGGCAAAATCACCAGCAACACGGCCAAGAGCTGCACAGAACAGACGCATTACCTTTTGCGCCACCTCGTCGCCCTCGTCGGCTGCACCTGGCACATCTGATGGGTTTTCAAAGGAACGATCAAGATTATCTGCTCGCAGAACTGCCCGAGCCAGTCTTACCAAGCCCGCGCCACATATAATCTGCTCAGCTCCAATACGTCCACCCAACCGCTCAATGAAAGGCCAGATGCGATACTCCTCATCACTAAGCGGACCTAGCTCAACGTGGCCGCCTTCGCCCGGAACAGGGATCCACTTGCCACAAGCATGAATGAGCGCACCTGCACCCAAGCCGGTGCCGGGGCCTAATACAAACTTTGTGGTATTGGCCTTGGCGTCTCCACCGCCAATCTGATCAAGGTCGCCTGATGTGAGGGAGGGAAGGGCAAGGCCCTGCGCCTCAAAGTCATTTACAATCGCGACCTGTTCCAGTCCAAGTTCTTCTATGAGAGCTGGCGGTTCAATTACCCAATTTGCGTTGGTGAGTGGGATCTGATCGCCGGAGACGGGGGCAGCTATGGCCAAAAGAGCAGAACGCGGGGTAGCGTGTCCTGCATTTAAGACCGCAGTGCGTATGGCATCTTGAATTGTGGCGTGGGCCTTGGTGCTTTCCTGCCCGCAAAGGATCGTTGCGCTGTTGGGGTCCTCAATCAATGCAAAGCGGGCATTCGTGCCACCAATATCTGCAACGAGAACTGGGTAGGACAGATTACGTGTAAGTGGAGCAGTGTGCAGCATCTAGATGTCTGACGTATATTATTGAGTTAAAATTTCTGGTGTCTGAGATGAAGTAGACAGACCAGCAAGACGTGCCGAACGCAAAACAATGTCAGCAGTAGTGCGATTCAGTGCCATTGGAATATCATAGACCAACGCAAGGCGCATCAGGGCCTTCACGTCCACGTCGTGCGGCATAGGGGAAAGCGGGTCGACAAAGAAAAATAAGCCATCAAGGGCGCGTTCGGCAATGAGTGCGCCAATCTGCTGGTCGCCGCCTAATGGGCCACTCTTCATGCGCTCTACATGAAGAGATGGGCAGGATTCTTGTATGAGGCTACCAGTTGTACCCGTCGCATAGAGTTTATAGTCAGCAAGTTTGTGCTCATGTTGCTTAGCAAACGTGACCATTTCATTCTTTTTGGCGTCGTGGGCAATAAGGGCAAGAGTTCTGCGCTCAGTCATTTTAGCTCCGTCAAACACACCGCTTAGTATCTTGGTATTACTTATCCTTTAGCGCGTCTTGGAAGCCAATGAAAGAGACAACTTATGCCGTCTGTGCCTGTTATTTAAGCGATAACAAACGGCATAAGTTCATAAACAGATATGAAAAACCTGGTAGCTCACATCGCGTTTAGTCAAATAGGGAACACATGATAGCGTCTCTGCGAGATTTTGCGCGAATGAATTTAGGTGTTTCCGTTACAAGTCCGGCGATTTCCAAAACAAGCTTCATGCGGATTGCATCACTGAAACCTTGCTTGGAGCGTACCGGAATCGAAAATGCACCAGGGCCGCCAATCACGCAGTCCTCATAGTAATGGTCCAGATGCAGCATGGACTGCCATGAAATGGTCTCTTCTTTCAGCATCAAAGGCAGTCCGTTGACAGTAACGCCTTGCGCGATTGCAGCGTCGCGAGCTTCAGTCACCGCACTGCCTTGATTGTTCGGGCCGTCGCCAGAGATATCAATCACGCGGCGTATCCCGTTATACTCGTTTGCGGTGACAAGATTAACGGCCTGGGTCAATGCCGAAGAGATCGAGGTACGCTGCACACGACGAAGAGGGGCCTCGGCAATCTTGTCAGCAAACTTGCCAGCAGATGACTCATCGGAAATAACAGTCCAGTCCGCGACGACGAAGTGTTCATCCTTGCCACCCCATTCCATATAGGCAACAGCAATGCGGCCGATGGGCCCGTACTTGATCGCATCAAGAACTTCAGAAGATGTCAGCGCTGCAACATATCCGTCTCGCTGAACACGCTGTTCTTCGGGGTCCATACTTTGAGAAATGTCCACCGCAAGCACCAGCTCCAAGTCTACTTCCTTGGACATATCGAAGTTCAAAGATGCATGAGCGGTAGGTTTTGCAAGAAGAGGGGTCGCAAGCAAAAAGCCACCAAGTGCGACTGCGCCCGCAATCGCTGTGAGGGGGTGTGTGCACATGGGCCGCATTTTCAGCCTCCTTTTTACAAGGTTCAGGGTGTTCCGGTCACGACCTCCCCACCTCGTTTCTTATTATTTGCTGTAATCGGCACTGAGCTAACGAAAACAGAATACATCCATAGTATTCCAGCGGTCATCTATGGATGTGGAACAATATTTCATAGCATTGATATATATAGGGTTGTATTAAGCGGTACCTGTCAGAAATAATTGTTTTATTTGCCAGTAAACGCAGTGTGAAAAAAATACGGCGTCAATTGTTGTGTAGGTTAGTGCGTTGAAAATATTTTGTTTATTTAGTAAGTGTTAAAAGTTGAACAAATATTACATAAAGTTGATCACCTTATTCACGTTCTCTTTGCCAAACTGCCTTCGTAAGTGAGTCGTTGTATAAGTAATTTCCGCAAGTACTTGAATTGAAACTATTTAACTTTATTAGTATGGCAAAAACAGTGAGTTAGTTAGATTGTAATAAAATTCTGCAAATGGCACTGTTTATTTCCTTGACCTTCCGTTTCTCCTAATGCAAATGTGTCTTTGAAATATTTCTCACGCTGTGAAGAAATATTCTTTTCTGATTGGGGGAATGCTCAGTTGCTCGAAACCTGAGCATTTCAGACGGAAGTTTGGGATGGATTCCGGGAGCATTCTGGAACTCCATATAGGAATATAAGAGGCTAGACCATGAAGGCAGACGAATGGACCACATCTTTGGCCATTAGAGCCGCTTGGATGTCTTTCATTGGCCGAAGCACTCAGGGAGAGATTGCTGGTCGCCTTGGGGTTTCTCCTGCAAAGGTTCACCGCCTGATAGCACATGCTCAAAAAGAAGGCTTGATAAAATTTCATATCGAGGCCCGACCTTCTGAGTGTGTTGAGTTAGAGCAGTTTCTCTGTAAACGCATGAACCTGGAAAATTGTTTCATTGCGCCAGACCTTGGCAGCGGTGACGAAGCAGATTCTTTCACTGCGGTTTCATCATTTGCAGGTCATTATCTTCATTCTATTTTTGCGACAAACCCGCCTAAACGCATTGGCGTAGGCATGGGGCGGACACTACAGTCAACCATTGAGGCAATGCCTCGTGTCCACCTTCCAGAGCTTGAGCTGCTTTCTGTATCCGGCTCGCTCACCCGTCGCCTTTCTGCCAACCCATATGATGTTGTGCAGCAGTTATGCGCAAAGACCGGCGGCGAGGGTTTCTACCTTCCTGTTCCTTATATTGCTGAAACTGAAGAAGAAAGAGACACATTCGTCTCTCAGGGCGCGGTGCAGGAACTGTTGTCCAGAGCGAAAGCTGCTGAACTGTTCATTATTGGCATCGGGTCTGTTGAGGAGAAAGGTCACCTTGTTCAACGCAAGCTGATCACCTCCCAAGAGCGTGAAGAACTGCTGGCAAGTGGCGCTTGTTCAGATGTGATGGGGCGTTTTGTCGACATCAACGGTAAGGAAGTGTCCTGCTCTTTAAATGAAAAAGCCGTCGGGTTGCATTTTGATGAAGTCCGTGAGGCGCATGTTGTTGCAATAGTTGGCGGAAACCGTAAGGCGAAAGCAACCTTGGCAGCATTGGCGACCGGCATCATCAAAGATCTGATAATTGATGAGGTTTTGGCCAGAGAACTTGCTGGCCTACTGGAAGAGACTGAGCTTAACACAACGGCATAGTTGGGAGCTTGTTCTTCTTAAGGGAGAGACCTTTCCGCTCTGCGGGAAGACGATAATAAGGAAGAAACCGTGAAAACTAAAACAATCCTCGGTGCAGTTGCACTGGCAGCAGTTATGACAACTGGTGCTATGGCAGAAACTTTCAAACCCGCAGTCGTATATGATTTCGGTGGTCGTAATGATCGTTCTTTCAACGAAGCTGCTTACAAAGGCGCGTTGCAGTTCAAGGGACGGACAGGCATCAACTTCCGCGACTTCGAAATCCAGAATCCATCTCAGCGCGAACAAGCTCTGCGCAACTTTGCGCGCCGTGGCCTAGACCCAGTCATCACGATTGGCTTTGCCCAGGCAGCAGCTCTGGAGAAGGTTGCAAAGGAATTTCCTGATACGCACTTCGCTATCGTAGATGCTGTTGTAGACCTGCCGAACGTTCGTTCAATCGTCTTTAAAGAAGGCGAAGGTTCCTTCCTCGTTGGAATGCTGGCTGCAATGGCAACTGATACCGACACGATCGGTTTTGTTGGTGGCATGGATATCCCGCTCATCCGCAAGTTTGCATGTGGCTACAAGCAAGGCGCGAAATACGTAAACTCTGACACTGAAATTATTGTCAACATGACCGGCACCACTGGTGCGGCTTGGACTGACCCACTCAAGGGCGGTGAGCTTGCGCGTTCACAGTTCGCTCGTGGCGCAGATGTGGTGTTCCACGCTGCTGGCCTGACCGGTACTGGTGTTCTTCAAGCAGCAGCTGACGAAGGAAAGCTTGGCATCGGCGTAGATTCCAACCAGAACCAGCTGCACCCAGGCTCTGTGCTGACCTCCATGGTTAAAGGTGTTGATGTTGCTGTTGACCGCACACTGACAGATGCAAAAGAAGGCAACTGGACATCAGGCGTTGAAGTTCTTGGCCTTGCTGAAAACGGTGTTTCCTGGGCATTTGACGAGCACAATAAAGCGCTCATCACTGAGGAAATGAATGCAGCTGTTGAGCAGGCAAAAATGGATATTATCTCAGGCAAAATAGAAGTTCACGATTACATGGTCGATTCTAACTGCCCGATCTAATCCAATTAAAATGCCCGCGCTGTTACGTGTGGGCATTTTCGCTTACGGTAGCTCTTAGGAACTACTAGCTCTTCAGGGCTTTAGGCCTTGAAGAATTTTACGAGGGACTTGCGCCCCTGTAGTCCGAGTGGAAGATTTAGCCTTTGGGAGCGAAGGCTAAAAGGGAAGCAAGGAAACTGCATCGGGATCTCTTCGCTGCTTCTCCTGGGGGTGGGGCGACGCTTTTGAAATGGTGTACTTCGAAAGCAGGAATGAGATTGATGCGCAAGTTATTGATTTGATAGACCAGAAAGGCCGGGCAACAGTGGCTGGAAGCAATGTACCTGCCATCGAATTAATTGGCGTAAATAAGAGTTTTGGGCCTGTTCATGCAAACAAAGACATTGATCTTGTTGTAGGAAAAGGGTCCATTCACGGGATCATTGGTGAGAACGGTGCGGGTAAGTCCACCTTGATGTCGATCCTCTACGGCTTTTATCATGCTGATAGTGGAACAATTAAGATTGATGGTAAGGCAACCACTATTCCTGATTCGAAGAGCGCGATTTCGCAGGGCATCGGTATGGTGCACCAGCATTTTATGCTCGTCGATCCATTCACAGTTCTAGAAAACGTGGTTCTTGGCGCGGAGGGCGGGGCACTGTTGAAAGACGGTGTAGCGAACGCACGTCGCGAACTTAAGCGTTTAGCTGACGAATATGACATGACAATTGACCCTGACGCAGTCGTGGGTGAATTGCCAGTCGGTTTGCAGCAACGGGTAGAGATCTTGAAAGCGCTGTACCGTGGCGCAGACATTCTCATCCTTGATGAGCCGACAGGGGTTTTAACTCCCTCTGAAGCTGATCATCTCTTCCGTATTCTTCGCGTGTTGCGTGATCAGGGCAAGACAGTGCTTTTGATCACCCATAAACTGCGCGAAATCATGGACGTAACAGATACAGTTTCAGTTATGCGCCGTGGTGAAATGGTTGCTTCGCGCAAAACCGCGCAAACCTCCATGGAAGAGCTCGCAGAGCTTATGGTTGGCCGCAGCGTTCTGCTTGAAGTGAGCAAACCAGACGTTGAAGTGGGCAAGCCTCTCCTTAAGGTTGAAGGCTTGAACGTTAAGGATGAACGTGGCGTTCGTCGTGTGAAAGACGTCTCGTTTGAAGTGCGGGCTGGCGAAGTTCTCGGTATTGCCGGGGTGTCTGGTAATGGCCAGTCAGAACTGATGGCAGCGCTTGCAGGTATCACGCGTGCTGAAAGCGGCAGCATGGAGCTTGCAGGCCAGAAGCTGGACCTGTCTGAAGTGCATGATGCCGCTCAGATGCGTGACCGGGGCATGAGCCATGTGCCGGAAGATCGTCACCGTATGGGGCTGGTTAATAAGTTTTCTGAGGCTGAAAACTCCATTCTTGGGTATCATCGCGAATCCAAATACTCAAAGGGCATGTTCCTCGATAAAGACGCTATCCGTAAGGAAGCGAAAGAGCGTATCGAGAAGTATGACATTCGCCCACCACTCACAGAAATGACAGCAGCGAAATTCTCTGGCGGGAACCAGCAGAAGATCGTTTTGGCTCGTGAGATTGAGTGCAATCCAGACGTTCTGCTGATTGGTCAGCCGACACGTGGCGTGGATATTGGTGCGATTGAGTATATTCATAACCGGATCATGGACATGCGTGCCCAAGGTAAAGCAGTCCTTCTTGTATCCGTTGAACTTGACGAAATTCGCTCTCTCTCTGACCGCATCATTGTCATGTTTGATGGCAATGTGGTTGGTGAGCGTGGGCCAGAAGCAACAGAACAGGACCTTGGTCTGCTCATGGCTGGTGTCAATCAAGAGGCAGCAGAACTCGTATGACCAAATTGTTTGAACATGTGCATTGCTTTGGCTTAAAATTTAGGGGGACTCAGGGATGAGTAAGGGGCAACTTCCTCGTTGGGTTGACTATGGTCTATTACCGGCCCTCAACCTGATCGCAGCATTTATCGTTTCTGGCTTAGTTGTTGTTGTTATTGGCGAAGACCCATTTGAAGCTGTTAAGTGGCTTGTTTGGGGCGCGCTGGGGTACGGAGAGGGCGTTGGTTACACCCTCTACTACGCAACCAACTTTATCTTTACCGGACTTGCTGTCGCCGTGGCGTTTCACGCTGGCCTTTTCAACATTGGTGGTGAAGGGCAGGCCTATGTGGGCGGTCTGGGTATCGCTATTGCTTGTTTAGCGCTTGATAGGTTTGTACCGTGGTGGGTCACACTCCCATTTGCCATTGCTGGCGGCGCATTGTTTGGCGCAGCCTGGGCGTTTATCCCGGCATACCTGCAGGCAAAACGCGGATCACACATTGTTATCACGACAATCATGTTCAACTTCATCGCGTCAGCGCTGATGGTGTACTTGCTGTCTAATGTTTTGATCCCACAGGGAACCATGTCCCCGTCCACCCGCAACTTTGAGGCAGGCGGACAGCTGCCTCTGTTGCGAAATGTCTTCACAACACTCGATTTCGGTCAGTCCCCTGTGAACCTGGCATTCTTCATTGCTCTGGTTGTTTGTGTGGTGGTTTGGTTGCTGATCTGGCACACCAAACTCGGCTATGAGATCCGTAGCTTCGGCGCGAACCCAGATGCAGCAGCATATGCAGGCATTTCTCCAGTTCGGATCACTGTTGTCACCATGCTGATTTCCGGCGCTCTTGCTGGCCTGATGGGTATGAACGTTGTGATGGGTGAGCAAACCCGATTACTGCTCGACTTCGCAGGCGGTGCTGGCTTCGTGGGTATCGCTGTTGCTTTGATGGGCCGCGGGCATCCGGTGGGAATCATCCTCGCCTCTTTGCTGTTCGGTTTGTTGTATCAAGGCGGTGCTGAGCTTGCCTTTGAAATTCCAACCATCTCCCGCGACATGATCGTGGTTATTCAGGCCCTCGTGATTTTGTTTGCAGGTGCCCTGGAGCATATGTTCCGCCCAGCAGTTGTTGCGTTCTTTGATCGCTTCTCATCTGAAACAGCAGAAGCATAAGGAGAAGGACATGTTAGACACAATTATTCTTGTTCTCGACAGTACATTCCGCCTGTCAACTCCGCTCCTGTTTGCCTGCCTTGCAGGGTTGTTTTCAGAACGTTCAGGTATCGTAGATATCGGTCTGGAAGGTAAAATCCTTGGCGCAGCTTTTGCTGCTGCTGCTGCCGCCTACGTGTTCCAAAGCCCGTGGATTGGCTTGCTGGCTGGCATAGGGGTTTCGGTTCTTCTGGCATTGGTGCATGGTTTCGCGTCTATCACCCAGCGCGGCAACCAGGTGGTTTCCGGTGTTGCAATCAACTTCCTTGCTGCCGGTTTGACCGTTCTGCTCGGGCAGGCTTGGTTCTCACAAGGTGGCCGAACTCCAGCGCTGCCAAAGACGAGCCGCTTTGGTAACATTGAGCTTCCATTTGCAGAAGCTTTGAAAGACGTCCCTGTTCTGGGGCCAATCTATTATGACCTCATCTCTGGTCACAATATCTTGGTATATGCGTCTTTTGCTGCCGTACCGTTGGTATGGTGGATTGTATTCCGCACACGTTTTGGTCTTCGTCTTCGTGCAGTCGGCGAAAACCCATCCGCAGCAGATACTGCTGGTCTGTCAGTAACACTGCTACGTTACCGGGCGACGATCATTTGTGGTATTCTTTGCGGGTTTTCTGGCGCGTACCTGTCCATTGCGCAGGGTGCTGGTTTTATTAAGGATATGAGTGCTGGTAAGGGCTTTATTGCTCTGGCAGCTTTGATCTTTGCAAAGTGGAAGCCAGTGAATGCAATGTTCACATGTCTTCTCTTTGGTTTTCTAGATGCATTGGCAATCCGCCTTCAGGGTCAGGAAATTCCTGGTATTGGTGAAGTGCCAGTTCAGGTCTTCCAGGCTCTGCCATATGTGCTGACAGTGGTTCTTCTTGCCGGCTTTATTGGTCGCGCAATCCCACCGAGGGCATCAGGCATCCCATATGTTAAAGAGCGTACATAAGGACAATAATAATGAGCGCATTTGACAAACTTTTCCAAGAAGCAAAGGCGGCCCGAGAGACCGCCTATGCACCATACTCCAACTTCCAGGTGGGCGCAGCTTTGCTCACCTCCGATGGCAAAGTTGTCTCCGGGTGTAACGTCGAAAATGGCGCTTTCCCAGAAGGCACTTGTGCTGAGGGTGGGGCAATCGCGGCGATGGTTCGCGCTGGCTCTACGAAAATCGATGAGGTTGTTGTTTTGGCAGATGCGGCACTGTGCACACCATGCGGTGGGTGTCGTCAAAAACTTTCTGAGTTTGCAAGCAACAGGCAGATCAAAATCCATGTGGCCAACCTTGAAGGTCTGCGCAGAACCTTCACCATGGAAGAGTTGCTGCCTGCGGGTTTTGAACTAAACGAACAGATTGAGGATTGATTATGAGCGGATTTGGTAAGGAATCAGCGGATATTGTACGCGCTGCTCGCCCGGGTGATTACAAAGTAGGTATGATCCTCGGCTCTGGTCTGGGCTCTCTGGCGACAGAAGTCGAAGATGCTGTCCGTGTTCCATATAGTCACCTCACTGGGTTCCCAGTTTCATCTGTAACAGCACACGCAAGTGAACTTGTTGCAGGCACGCTGGAAGGTGTTCCGGTTATTATTCTATCTGGTCGCGCGCACTATTATGAGAGCGGCAACCCTTCCATCATGCGTACCCCGCTTGAGACCCTTAAAGAGCTTGGCTGCGAAACGATTGTAGCCACGAATGCAGCCGGTTCTTTGCGTGTGCATATCAAACCGGGCTCTCCAATGCTCATCAATGACCACATCAACTGGTCAGGACTGAACCCGCTTATTGGCGAAGAAGACGAGAGTCGTTTCCTCGATCTTTCCTCCGCCTATGATGCTGACCTCAGAGAGCAGCTCAAAAATGCAGCGACTGAGGTTGGCGAAGACCTCGAAGAGGGCGTTTACATGTGGTTCTCCGGTCCGTCTTTCGAGACACCGGCAGAAATTCGCATGTCTCAGGTGCTTGGTGCTGATGCCGTTGGCATGTCAACTGTGCCAGAAGTGATACTCGCCCGTTTTCTGGGTATGCGTGTTGCAGCAATCTCCACCATCACCAATATGGGAGCTGGCCTTCAGGCGCATGGCCTCTCTCACGATGAAACCAAGGAAATGGCCCCGCTCGGAGCGGCCAAGATCAAAAAGATTTTGCGTGCCTTCCTCAAAAATATGGCTTGAAGGAAACTGGCATAATGACCGAAGCATCGATAAAAGAAACAGCAAAGCGTGCACTAGGGCTCATCGATCTGACGAACCTGAATGATGACTGCACCCAAGAAGATGTGACAGCGTTGATTGAACGCTCGTCAACACCTTACGGTCACACAGCAGCCATTTGCATTTGGCCTCGCTTTATTAAGCATGCGGCTGAACTGCTGAAGAACTCTCCTGTTCGTATTGCAACAGTGGTGAATTTTCCGGCAGGTGGTGAAGATACAGCTGCAGTTATCGCAGAAACCAAGCAAGCTCTCGAAGACGGAGCGGACGAGATTGATCTTGTGATGCCATACCGCGCATTCGCAGCAGGTCGTCGTGGTTTCGCAGAAGACCAGATCAAACAGGTACGCGCAGTAATTTCTGCTCCTGCTCAGTTGAAGGTTATTCTTGAAACTGGCGAGTTGGAAGATCCTCGCTTGATCCATATGGCTTCAGAGGTTGCAATCGCGCAGGGTGCGGACTTCATCAAAACCTCTACCGGTAAGGTGAAAGTCAATGCAACGCTGGAAGCTGCTGAGATCATGCTGAGCGTTCTGAGCGAAACCTCTAAAGAAGATCATCGCACTGTCGGCTTTAAGCCAGCAGGTGGTGTGCGTTCATTGGATGACGCAGCTGCTTACCTCAAGCTTGCTGACGAGCTGATGGGTGAAAACTGGGTATCTTCCTCTACCTTCCGTTTCGGTGCGAGTGGCTTGCTCGACGCTGTACTGGCTGGAATTGAAGACCGCGAAAACAACACAAAAGAGACCTACTGATATGCTTCCTCAAGAAATCGTTCGTAAGAAACGTGAAGGTGAAGTCCTGACAGCTGAAGAAATTCAGTTCTTTGTAAAAGGCATCACTGACAATAGTGTAACTGAAGGGCAGGTTGCTGCTCTGGCAATGGCTGTGTTCTTTAAAGGTCTCAGCGTTGATGAGCGTGTTGCTCTTACACTTGGCATGCGCGATAGCGGTGATGTTCTCGACTGGTCTGGTATCGATGCCCCAATCGTCGACAAGCACTCAACGGGTGGTGTTGGCGACAACGTTTCCCTGATGCTTGCCCCAGCTCTTGCAGCCAATGGTGCAGCAGTTCCAATGATCTCCGGTCGCGGCCTTGGTCACACCGGTGGCACTTTGGACAAGCTGGAAACCATCCCTGGTTACACTGCAAAGCCATCCAACGAGCTGTTCAACAAAGTTGTAAAAGAAGTTGGTTGTGCAATCATCGGTCAAACTGGTGATCTTGCTCCAGCTGACAAGCGCTTTTACGGTATTCGTGATGTGACGGCGACTGTTGAGAGTATTGATCTCATCACTGCATCCATCCTGTCCAAGAAGCTGGCAGCTGGCCTTGAAACTCTGGTACTCGACGTTAAGTGGGGCACCGGTGCATTCATGGCGAACTACGAAGATGCAAAAGCTCTTGCAGAAAGCCTTGTTCTTGTTGCAAACGGTGCTGGTCTTAAAACCACTGCATTGCTGACAGACATGAACGAGTCCCTTGCATCAGCAGCTGGTAACGCGATTGAAGTTCAAAACGCAGTGGACTTCCTGAAGGGTACTCACATCGACAACCGCCTTTGGGACGTAACAGTTGCAATCGGTGCCGAAGGTCTCGCCACTTCAGGTCTTGCAGACTCCGTTGATGACGGTAAGAAGAAGATGGAAGACGCTTTCACCTCCGGTAAAGCTGCTGAAATCTTTGGCAAGATGGTTGGCGAACTTGGCGGCCCTAACGACTTTATGGAAAAGCCAGAAGCTTACCTTGCAAAAGCTCCGATCCAGCGCCCTGTATATGCTGAAGAAGCATCTCTGGTGGCTGGTGTTGACGCACGTGCAGTTGGCTTGGCTGTGGTTGAACTTGGTGGTGGCCGTCGTGCGGCAGCCGACGAAATTGATCCAGCTGTTGGTCTGACTGATATCGCGGGTGTTGGTACATCCGTTGATAGCGAAACACCAATTGCCATCATTCATGCTCATACGGAAGACCAGGTAGAGCGCGCAGAAAAAGTTCTGCGTGATGCTTACACCTTCGGTTCTGCTGGCGACGTAAAAGAGTTTGCCACTGTCCGTGACCGTGTTGCGCCATAATTTTGTGCATCAATAACTAACTGGCAGGACAGTATCTCTCCCTCCGGCTGACGGAGAATAAGAACAAGAAATGAGAGCTGTCCTCCAAAACTAAGGAAACGCGAATGCCACGCGCAATTTTGTGTGTACTCGACAGCTTTGGTATCGGCGCTGCTGATGATGCTGAAAAGTTCGGCGATGTCGGATCCGACACGCTCGGTCATATCGCCGATGCCTGTGCTGAAGGTAAAGCTGACAAAGAAGGACTGCGTAAGGGTCCGTTGTCTTTGCCAAATATGGACCGTCTCGGTTTGGGAGCTGCTGCACGTGCCTCCACTGGTAAGCCTGTTAAAGGCTTGGATTTCAGTGGGACTCCAGAAGCAAACTGGGGCTACGCACAGGAAGTTTCTAACGGCAAAGATACCCCATCTGGCCATTGGGAAATTGCGGGCGTACCGGTCACTTTTGATTGGGGCTACTTCCCAGATACCAACCCAAGTTTCCCTGCTGAGTTGATTGAAAAGATCATCGAAGTTGGTGAGCTTCCTGGCGTTTTATGCCTGACCCATGGGTCTGGTACAGTTGTCATCGAAGAGTTTGGCGACGAGCATGTCAAATCTGGCAAGCCAATTGTCTACACGTCCGCTGACAGCGTTCTCCAGATTGCAGCACATGAAGAAAGCTTCGGTCTTGAGCGCCTTCTCGATCTCTGTGTGAAATGCCGCACACTTGTTGATGAGTACAACATTGGCCGCGTGATCGCACGCCCATTTGTTGGCTCTGTTCAAGACGGTTTTGAGCGCACTGCTAACCGTCGTGACTACTCAGTTCTTCCTCCAGCTCCAACTGTTTTGGATCGTTTGGAAGGCGCTGGTCGTCAGGTGATCGGTGTTGGTAAGATCTCTGACATTTACGCTGCTCAGGGTGTAACGAAGGTCATGAAGGGTGCAGGCAACGACCAGTTGTTCGACCGCACGCTGGAAGCAATGGATATGGCGAAGGACGGAGACCTCGTGTTCTCTAACTTCGTTGATTTCGATATGCTGTTCGGTCACCGCCGCGACGTTCCAGGTTATGCCGCTGCGCTTGAGCACTTTGACAAGCGCTTGCCAGAAATGATCGAAAAGATGAATGATGGCGACCTGCTTATTCTCACGGCCGACCATGGTTGTGACCCAACCTGGAAAGGCACAGATCACACCCGTGAACACGTGCCTGTAATTGCTCTCGTAAAAGGGCAGTCGGGCAAAGATCTCGGCAGACGGTCAACTTTTGCTGATATGGGCGAGACAATTGCCGCGTTCCTTTCAGTGCCTACAGGTGAAAACGGAAAGAGTTTTCTGTAGATCTGACAGGCGATTATGAAATTAAACCGGGCAAGCTTTGTTTGTCCGGTTTAGTGTAGCGCGATATATCTGTGTTTTGCGAATGACTTGCAAACTACAAGGATGCAGGGTGTGGCATCCGTCGTGATACAAAAAGGGGAAACCAAAATGCAGGCACGAAAGTTTACTGCGCAACAAGACGGCAGCTTGACTTCAGAGATGAAACAAGCGTTTGAAGAGGACGGTTTCCTTATACTGGAAGGGTTCGCAACCCCAGACGAATGCGATGAGCTACAGGCTCAGATGCATGACCTAATTGACGAGTTTGATCCTTCTTCTGTTGCCTCTGTTTTTGAGACCAACGCTCAAGCACATGCAAGAGATGCTTACTTCCGCGAAAGCGGCGACAAGATTCGCTTCTTCTTTGAAGCCGAAGCCTTTGATGAAAAGGGCAATCTCAAAAAAGAAAAGCATCAGGCACTCAATAAGGTCGGTCACGCGCTACATGATCTTGACCCTGTGTTTAAGAAATTCTCTCGCTCAGAAAAAATGGAACGATTAGCAAAAGACCTGGGATTTGTAGATCCGCTTCTGGCGCAGTCTATGTATATCTTCAAACCACCACATATTGGTGGTGAAGTGAACAACCATCAGGATTCGACATTTCTCCACACTGCGCCGTTGTCCTGCACAGGCTTCTGGTTCGCATTGGAAGACGCTGATGAGACCAATGGCGGTCTTTATGGCGTTCCTGGTGGCCACAAAGGTCAATTGCGCAAACGTTTCCATTATAATGGCGAAGCACTGGTCATGGAAACACTAGACGAAACCCCGCTCGAAAAATCTGCAGATGATGCAGCACCCCTTGTCGCTCCGAAAGGAACCCTCGTCATCCTTCATGGATTGGTGCCGCACAAATCTGCTCCAAACCGCTCTGATAAATCCCGTCATGCCTATGCAGTGCATATGGTAGATGGAACCGCAAAGTGGTCGGATGATAACTGGATTGTTCGAGCTAAAGATAAGCCAATGCACGGATTTTAAGACATGAGACCAAAGCAGAACGTGGTGCCACGCGCCGAACTGCACTGCCATATCGAAGGTGCTGCACCTCCAACGCTCGTAAGAAAGCTGGCAGAGCGCTATGATGTCGACCTTGGTGATCTGTTCGACACCAATGGAAACTACAGCTGGCACGACTTCACCACCTTTATTCAGCAGTACGATGTTGCAGCGTCCCTGTTTCGCCGCCCTGGCGATTACGCAGAACTTGCTGAAACCTATTACAAGATGCTGGCCGCTGAGGGCGTGATCTATGCAGAGGTCTTTATCTCTCCAGACCACGCAGTCAAAGCAGGTCTCAGCTACAATTCCTACCTTGAAGGGCTTGTTGCTGGATTAGAACGCGCAAAAGCCGACACTGGTATTGAAGGTCGCCTGGTTCCACTGGGCGTCCGTCATGAAGGTGCTGAATCTGTGGAAGCTGCGATCAAGGAAGTCATCGACAATCCTCACCCAATGGTAACCGGGTTTGGTCTTGCTGGTGATGAGCGTATCGGACCTGCCAAAAACTTCGAGAAAGCCTTTGCTATGGCTGGTGAAGCTGGTTTGGGCCTGACGGCACACGCAGGTGAATTTGGTGGTGCTCAAAGCGTCAAAGATGCGCTTGATTACCTCAAGATCACACGTGTTGGCCATGGTGTCCGCGCTGTAGAAGATGAAGCGCTTGTTCAGCGTCTGGTGGAAGAAAAAATTACACTGGAGGTTTGCCCGCATTCAAACATTGCGCTTGGTGTCTATTCGAACCTGCGGTTCCACCCAGTGAATATGCTGCGTCAGGCCGGTGTTCGTATCACTTTGAACTCCGATGATCCGCCATTCTTCCGCACGACACTTGGTCATGAGTATGTCGAGACCTCTCGTGTGTTCGGCTGGACCAGAGACATTCAGAAATCGATCACGAAAAATGCACTGGAAGCAGCGTTCGTGGACGAGGCGACCCGAGCAGTTCTTCTGGAACGTTTGGAAGCATTAACTGAAGACGCGTAAATTTCCGCTGGATTTGAATGTGCATAAGCAGGAAAACGAGCATACTCGGATTTCTTATGCCCAAAACCTCAGAGCGTAGATTGCAAAAAGCCCGTACCTGAATAAATAGGGTACGGGCTTTAAATTTGTGAGCTCCTCCAATAAATATAAGTGAGGTGGGAAGACCCGCAAACGCGAGCTCTTCCCGTGCTTCATCAACGTAACAACAGAAAGCAATAAAGATGGAGATGCAGACATCGCAGGCTTTGTCCTTGCTCAATGCAAAAGCGGTGCGTGAACGCGCAAATCAGCTTTTGGAACTGGGCTTGCAGGGCGAACTTGAGCATTTTGCGGTCGATCTGTCTCATCTGGCGCAGGCTGCCCGCAGAACGCTTGCCGCGACCGACAATGCATACCCTGACCGGCAGATTCCGTTTCATGCACGTTGGCGCCATTTTGAGGCTGGTGGAGTAGATCGTTGGTCAATGCTGGCAGGCGCACGCCGCTTTTCCGATGTGCAGGGCATGGGCCGAGCCGCCTTTGATCTGGCAATCGTCTCTGCATTACTGGATGCCGCAGCTGGCAACCACTGGCACTATCGCGAAGCAATCACGGGCGAGACTTATATGCATTCCGACGGTCTCGCTGTTGGGTCGCTCTCCATGTTTTCAGCAGGCTTCTTTTCAGATGATCCGCTAGACCCACTCAGAGCAGACGCGATCACGTTGTTTAGGTTGGATGAAGATGAACTGGCTGAAGGTTTACAGGTTGCAGGAAAGAACCAGCTTATCGGCTTGAATGGGCGTTTAGCGCTGTTAAACAGCTTGGGGCAGGCCACGTCGTTACGGCCTGATCTTTTTTCAAAAGAAGAAGAACCCCGCCCCGGTGGTCTCTTTGATGTCCTTTATGACGAAGGGCAGCAAGGACCACTTCCGGCTGAACGCATTTTGGAAGTGGTGCTGGATGGTCTTGGACCGATCTGGCCCAACCGTGAGCAGATTGATGGAGTAATTTTGGGGGATACCTGGCGGCACTCCAAAATAGTCACGCAGGATAAAACAAATAATCTGGTTCCGTTCCACAAACTCTCCCAATGGATCGCTTACTCTCTTGTCGAACCGCTCTCATGGGCAGGTGTCGAGATAGAGGACATTGATGGATTGACGGGACTGGCTGGACATCGCAACGGTGGTTTGTTCATGGATACGGGCGTTCTGCGCCTTAAGAACCCAGAACAGGCCTTAATCCGACACGAGGTCAGCAGCGAGCTGGTTGTTGAGTGGAGAGCGTTAACAATCGCTCTTCTCGACAAGCTCGCAGATTGGATTCGAACAGATTTGTCGGTCTCCAGAGACCAGTTGCCACTGGCATGCGTGCTGGAAGGCGGGTCTTGGGCCGCAGGACGACAAATTGCCCTTGAAAAACGCGGTGATGGTTCTCCGCCTCTGATGATTATCAGTGATGGAACCGTTTTTTGAGCTATAACATCTAGCGAATTGCACCATTGATACTCAACGGTGCCTTACTGAAAATATGCCCTGCTCATGCTGGCAGGTGTCAGACAACACATGAATACCCGCTTGGGTTTAATAAGAGGAACATGATGTCCGGAGCAACAGTAATCGACCACCCGCTTGTGCAGCACAAACTGACACACATGCGGAGAAAAACAACTCCGACGCAGGATTTCCGTCGTTTGCTTCGCGAGATTTCTTTGTTGCTTTGCTACGAAGTTACTCGTGACCTGAAAATGACCAGCCAGACGATCGAGACGCCAGTTGCAGAAATGGATGCACCTGTTCTCGCTGGTAAAAAACTCTGCTTTGCATCTATCCTGCGTGCTGGTAACGGCTTGCTGGAAGGTATGCTTGAGCTGATCCCATCTGCGCGCGTTGCTCACATCGGTCTGTACCGTGACCCTGAGACCCTGGAAGCTGTTGAATACTACTTCAAAGCGCCTCAGGAGCTGGATGAGCGTCTGGTGATCGTTGTTGATCCAATGCTTGCGACAGCAAACTCCGCGATTTCTGCGGTTGAGCGCCTTAAAAAGCGCGGTGCTAAGAACATGGTGTTCGTTTGTTTGCTTGCTGCGCCAGAAGGCGTTAAACGCTTTAACGAAGAGCACCCAGATGTGCCAATCTATACAGCGTCCATCGATGAGAAGCTGAATGAGAAAGGCTACATCATTCCAGGTCTGGGTGATGCCGGTGACCGGATGTACGGCACAAAATAAACTTTTTGTTTTGAAGCGTCAGGCAATATGTCTGGCGCTTTCTTTTTAAGTGCACTTAGTTTTTCTCAGATGACGATCGCGCAGGGGGAAAATGGAATGCCAACCAACGCACGTACTCGTTTGAAGATCTGTTGTATCTCAACGTCCAGCGAAGCTGCATTAGCCGTCGCTTGTGGCGCAGATGCTGTTGGGCTTGTTGCACACATGCCCTCAGGACCCGGTGTGATAGAAGACGATCTTATTCTCAATATCGCACGTCATGTGCCTCCTCCTGTCTCAACCTGGCTTTTAACCTCCCGAACCTCGGCAAATGACATTGTCGAACATGCTTTGACATGTGGGACAAACACGCTGCAAATCGTGAGCCCGATTGACCCAGGAGAATATCAGGAACTCCGTCTCAATCTTCCAGCCAGCACGCGCATTGTGCAGGTTGTCCATGTTGAAGATGAATACTCGCTTGAAATTGCTCAGGAATATAGCGGTGTTGCTGATGCGGTTTTGTTGGATTCCGGCAGTCCCTCCCAAAATGAACTTGGCGGGACAGGGCGAACCCACAATTGGGATTTAAGCCGCCACATCGTCAACAAACTGGATATTCCAGTATTTCTGGCTGGCGGATTGACCCCGCAAAATGTCATCGAAGCCATCGAGCTTGTAAGGCCCTACGGCGTAGATGTGTGTACGGGTGTACGGGTGGATGGCCGTTTAAATCGAACAAAGCTATCTGAATTTGCAGCCGCAATTGCGTGCACCTGACTCTTTATAAAAAAGGCCCGAAACCTTGAAGATTCTGCGCCGAATTCTTGCCTTTTTTGTGCGCGCGAATGTATACCTAAAAATGTGATGGGCAAAACGCTGTAGGTTCTCTGACGCAAAATAAGTTGCGACGTGGTCGGCCCAAAAGAAATGGTGGAACGCGTGCAACGATATATTTGGGTCATGGTCGTTGTTTTTTGTGTTGCACTGATTGTGCCCAAAGTGCTTGAAGAGCGCTTGATGGGTGTTGTCGAAGTACACGAACCCCAAGCCCAAGCCACAACGCAAAACCCTAAGCGCCCGACAAGACTTCGGAAATCGCCCAACGGGCATTTCGTGGCCACTATTAAAATCAATGGCCACAAAACGCAGGCTTTGGTTGATACAGGGGCAAGCCTGCTCGCGATCCCATACAGCATTGCACGTAAAGCCGGCATCAGGGTGCAAAACGAAGACTTCACTGTTGAGGTTCGCACAGCAAACGGCATCGCCTCAGGTGCGACCGCATCAATCTCCAATCTCCGTCTTGGGTCTATCCATATACGTAATGTTAAAGGATTGATTTTGAAAGATGAATCTCTTTCGCAAGTGCTGTTGGGCATGTCTGCGCTAAATCGCCTTGGCAAGATCACTCTTGGGCAAAGAGAGCTGGTAATTCAACCAAGATAATCATGAAAATAAACCCCTTCTTTTGGGAGGCTTTTACCAGCGGTATTCTTTTGTCTTGCTTGTGCTAAAGCTGGTTTCATAGCAGGCTGATATCTGTGGAACTCGCTGATTAAGCGCTTCATCCAAATGCGCATGAACTGCAAGTAATCAAAAGCAGTTTCATCTGATGTGCTGAGGAGAGAGGGTGTGTCAGCTGTTGTAAAGGATGATGGCAGTGAAAACTATTTTTTCTCCTGATCAGCTCTTGCATGCCCCAACCAAAGAAATCTCGGATGGAAAACTAGTAGCTGCCCATGAGGTGCCAGCACGTGCTGAAATCATTCTAGAACACATTAGGAAAGCTCAGTTTGGTGAAATACAACCGCCAAAAGAGTTTACATTGAATGCAATCTTGAAGGTGCATGATACCGACTACGTCCACTTCTTGCAGGACTTTTGGAAGCTTTGGCAGGAGGCGGGGCGCACTGAGGAGGAAGTCTTCCCGTTTGTCTGGCCAGTGCACGGCCTCAGGCATGATATCGTGCCTGATCACATCGATGGAAAGCTTGGGTTTTATTCGTTCGATGCAGGTTCCCCGATGGGAGCTCATACTTGGACTGCCGCGCGCAGCAGTGCCGAAACGGCGCTGACTGGGGCAGATCTGATCCTATCTGGCGAGGGGGCCGCGTTTGCTTTGTGCCGCCCACCTGGGCACCATGCTCACCGCCGTCTGTATGGCGGCTATTGCTTCCTCAATAACGCAGCAATAGCCGCACAACATTTGCGTGACCAAGGTGTTGGCAAAGTCACGATCCTTGATGTGGACTACCATCATGGCAACGGGACCCAGGCGATTTTTTATGACCGTGCAGACGTGCAATTCCTCTCCATACATGCAGATCCCAAAGTCGAGTTTCCTTACTACCTTGGCCATGCCAATGAGCGAGGTCTGAAGGAAGGGGCGGGCTACAACCATAATTACCCCCTGCCGCACGGGACATCATGGGACAAATGGGGGGAAGCACTGGAAGATGCTTGCCGTACCATTATGAAGTTTGCACCAGACGTCGTCATTGTTTCTCTTGGCATGGACCCATATGAAAATGATCCGATATCGCAATTCAGATTAAAGACGGATGACTTCACAAGAATTGGTGCACGAATTGCTCAATTAGGGTGCCCGACACTGTTTGTTATGGAAGGCGGGTACTTGATCGGGGAATTAGGCGTCAATTGCACCAAGGCGCTGAGTGGTTATCTCGACGCAGAGAAAATTAGCTTGTGATTAATTAAGTTGCTAAAAAATATAGTTGTTTTCAGGCTGTAATAGCATCTTTGGGCGGCTACTTGTGTCTTGCCGCACCGGCCCTCTTGAAAGCAACCCAGATTATGCGTACATCCTTGCGAACTGAAATCTCTTAAAGCGTATTCCCAGAGGATGGGGAGCGTTTTGGGGATGGTAACACGTAAGAACATGAGGGATTAAAGCAGTAGGGCCAACTCAACAAGATGGCAGGCTGCTTTAAGTGATCAAATAATGCCAGAGCAGAAAAGCCCGCGGACAAGCCTTCTATGGTTGTTTTTCAACCCATTTGGTCGGATTTCCCGAGAACCGTACTGGCTGGCATTCGGGCTGATATGGTGTGTTCTATTTATTGCGCTGAACACCACCATCGGTTCGCTCTCCCCTAGTTACACATCCTCCGGCTCAACAGAAGTTGCATTGGCACAGATCTATCAAGATATGCTGATGACCAACCCGTTGCTCTATCCCTTGATGCTCTTTACGAATTTTATGGTATTGATGTTGGTTGCGAAACGCTTGCAGGACCGTGGTATCACGGGCTTTGTTGCATTGACCCTTTTCTTGCCCTTTCTGAACCTGCTGGTTCCCTTTATCGTTGGCTTCTTAAAGAGCGAATCTGGACCAAATAAATACGGGCCATATTCCAACAGCCGTCCAATGCGCCGCAAGAAATAAGTGCTTTTCTTGAGATTTTTCTTGGCGATGTGAGCGTGAAAATCACGAAGTTCTGGCAACTCGTGATTGACCGCAGGTCTCAGCACAGCTAAATCTCGAGATATGACTGATACGCTCTCTCCTGCGGTACAAATCTGCCGCGATCTCATCCGTTGTCCAAGTGTAACCCCAGCAGAAGGCGGTGCTCTTTCCGCTCTTGAAAAGCTGCTTGCTACTGCTGGTTTTGGCGTCTCGCGTGTGACCTTCTCAGACGAGAATACACCGGACGTTGAGAACCTGTTTGCAACGATTGGTTCCGGCAAACCACATTTCGTGTTTGCAGGGCATACAGACGTGGTTCCGGTTGGCGATGAAGCGGCATGGACACACGGGCCGTTTGATGGCGCTATTGCTGATGGCATGCTCCATGGACGCGGTACTGCAGACATGAAAGGCGGCGTTGCTGCGTTTGCTGCTGCTGCGATCGATTATGTCAAAGCCCACCCAGATGGTATTCCCGGTCAGATTTCATTCCTGATTACCGGTGATGAAGAAGGCCCGGCAGTCAACGGAACGGTTAAGCTGCTGGACTGGGCCAAAACGCAAGGCCATACGTTTGACGCATGCATTGTAGGTGAGCCAACCAACCCAAACGCTCTGGGCGATGCGATTAAAGTGGGTCGTCGTGGTTCCCTTACTGGCACGGTAAAGATCAACGGTACACAAGGCCACGTTGCCTATCAGCACCTTGCGGATAATCCAGTGCCCGGCATGCTCAAGCTGCTCAGCGCAATTGCCGAGGTTGAGCTGGACAAAGGCAATGAACGGTTCCAGCCATCGAACCTGGAAATTACGACTGTTGATGTCGGCAATACGGCAACCAATGTTATTCCTGCCCATGTGATGGCCAAGTTCAATATTCGTTTTAATGATCAGTGGACTGTGAGCTCGCTCAGCCAGCAAATTGAGAGCTTGCTAGAAGATGCAGCACCTGCCGGTCTGGATTACAGCATTGAGTTTGCGCGCGAAAGCACAGATAGCTTCCTAACCCATGATGAAGCGCTGATTAAGACCTTGTCCAACTCCATCAAGGCCGTGACCGGTCGTACACCAGAGCTTTCAACAAATGGCGGCACGTCTGATGCGCGATTCATTAAGAACTACTGCGCTGTGGTTGAGTTCGGGCTGGTCGGGCAGACAATGCACAAGGTTGATGAGCATGTTGCAGTCTCAGACATTGAGCAACTCTCTGATATTTACCTTCGCTTCCTGCAAGACTATTTTAAAGTATAAGGTTTTGAAGGGCAGGGTGTATTGATGTCTTTTGGCCTACAAGAAATTCGTCAGTCCTGCATTGCATCCTGGCGGATCATGAAGGGCGAGTCAGAAGCCTTGCAGCAGTTCGATCTGTCTGCAGATGGTTTCTGGCGGTCATTTCTGGTCGTCTTTGTGCTGTTACCCTTCTACTTTCTTGGGCTTTTGGCGGAACAGTCATTGCTCCTTGAAACGCATTTAGCAAAAGGGCAGGAGGCTGCTGAATTTATTTCTGACGGCTCCCCGCTGTACCTTGGCAAATCCCTAGCCCTCTTTGTAGATTGGATTACATTTCCGATTGTCGTTGGCTTCCTCTCCGCATCAATTGGGCTGAGAAAAAACTACGGCCCCTACATCATTGTAAGGAACTGGAGCACACTGATTATTCTGCTCCCACAGACCCTAGTGAATCTGTTGTATCTGAGCGGATTGATCCCCTCTGCATTGTTGGTCATGTTGACCTTACCAATCGTGGGATGGGTGCTTTGGTATCGCTTCCAGATTGCCCGTGTTGCTGGTGGATGCAAATTCTCCATCGCAGTCGGCTTGGTGGTTTTGGATCTGGTTCTTTCAATCCTGATCAGCACCTCATTTGACAGATTGTTTGCTGCGTGAGTCTTATCTATCTGTCATCACGACTAAAATATCAGTAGCGCTCCTCTCAGTTTCCGCGCACACTTGACGCTGAGGAAAATTGGGAGGGACGCAATGTCAGACAATAATCTGACTGTGCCTGCGCAGGCACCTAATGCGCAGAAAGACTTGGCGAAGCCTATCGCTCGTAAGGTTACTCTGGAGGATATAACAGGCTCATTAAAGTTTGGTATTCTGGACTTTGTTAAGGCACCGGTTATTGGCCTAACCTTTGGTGCATTCTTTATGATCGGTGGAATAGCGGTTACGCTGCTCTCATTCTGGGTCGATATGAGCTACATCAGCTATCCGCTGGCCTGTGGCTTTTTGTTGCTGGGACCGTTCGCAGCTTTAGGGCTCTACGAAGTCTCCAGGCGCTTGCACGCAGGGCAGACACCACGTATGCGCGGCTTGTTTACCTTGATGTGGGAGCAACGTCGCGGTGAGATCGCATGGATGGCTTTTGTTGTTATCTTCATCCAGTTCCTATGGATGTTTAAGGTGCATCTCTTACTGGCGTTATTTCTGGGAATGAAGGGATACGGCACATTCGTCCAATTTGCCCAAACGCTTTTTCAAACCCCTGATGGACTTTTGTTTCTTGTACTAGGTCATTCGGTTGGGGCATTTTTTGCTGTTCTGCTCTTTGCAGTTAGCGTGGTCTCTTTTCCGATGCTGCTGGACACAGAGCTGGATTTTGTCACAGCAATGATCACGAGCTTTAAAGTGGTTACTGGCAGCCCTGTGATCATGGTTGGCTGGGGACTGCTCATCACGGCCATTTTGATGGCCTCCATGGTTCCCGCATTTGTAGGCTTGCTCATTACACTGCCGGTACTGGGCCATACAACATGGCACCTTTACAAGCGTGTGGTCAGCTTTGAGGAGAACTAAGGTTCTGCGTGACCGGAGGTAGGTTGCCCCCGGTTACGTGTTTTCGGGTTGCCTCAGAGAGGCTCAGTCTTCCTCGTCCGCCGGCGCTTCATCTGCAACGAAGCTCTTCAGGCTGTCCTGATAGGCAAGGAAAGACGCCTCATCCTCTGCTGGAGAGCGATAGTCGACCTGTGTGAGGTAAAGCCCCTCAGGAACCGACACAGGACCACATGCCTGTCTATCCTTCGCCTCAAGAGCAGCTTTCAGATCCTCTTTTGTCCAGCGGCCTTCACCGACCAGACGTAGACTTCCAACCATAGAGCGCACCTGATTGTGCAGGAACGAGCGGGAACTGCACTCAAGAAATACGTGGTACCCTTCGCGGTAAACGCAAATGCGTTCCATCGTCTTCATAGGGCTCTTCGCCTGACATTTGGTGTGGCGGAAAGTCGTAAAATCATGGTGCCCCAAAAGCACCTGAGCAGCTTCATTCATGGCCCCGGCGTCCAGCTCTGGCTTCACATGCCACGCAAGGCCGCGGTCATGTGTCAAAGGCTCCAGACGGTTTGCAATTTTAAACCGGTAATGGCGGCGGATAGCAGAAAAGCGGGCATCGAACCCAAGCCCGGCCTTTTCACAGGCAAGAATGGCAACGGGATCTGGTTGAGCATGAAAGTTGAGTGCGTTCTTTACCGTTTGAGCAGGCCAGTCCTTTGAAAGGTCGAGATGAGCCACTTGCCCAGTTGCATGAACGCCGGAATCTGTACGGCCTGCACCGCCGATGGTCACGCTTTCCCCTGTGAAAGATTTGATTGCGCGCTCAATAACACCTTGAACGGTAGGTCCATTGTCCTGGCGCTGCCAGCCAACAAAAGGGCGTCCGTCATAATCAATGGTAATTTTGTAACGCGGCATTGTTGCTCTTTGCAAAGGTTATGTGAGCAGACATGAGACCGGTATGCTTATCTTGCACAGGCGATTGGCTGCTGGATGTATCGGGAATTCGGGCTGTACTACCAGATGTGAATAAGCAAGGCCAGACCTCTTGCCAAGGCCCAAAAGGAACTTATTCAAATTCCTCAAAAGGGGTGGCATATGTGACATCAGTAGGTAGTTCTATTCGTCCAGCCTGTGTAAACGGCAGCGCCATGAAGATAGGTCCGGCATACGGACCATGAACCTTCTTGGCCAGTTCGCTGTCGAAGCCAAAGCGGGAGAAATAGGCTGGCGCGCCAAGGACGAGAACCAAATCTTCGCCCAGTCCCTGCAAATCATCAAGTGCGCTTTGAATGAGCTTTGTGCCAATGCCCTTTCTTTGCGTGCTGGGGCAAACACAAACAGGGGCGAGGCAACTGATCTTTAAGCGATGGCCATACCCAGTGCCAGTCACACGAGAAAGTGCAAGGTAGCCAAGCAGATCGCCGTTGCGATCAGTGGCCATACGTTCCAGAACCACAGCACCACAGGCGCGTAGACGTTTGATCAACCGTCCTTCGTTGCTTTGGCCGTAAGCTCTGTTAAGCAAAGAGCGGATCGTATGCTCATCTTGTTTTGCAGGCACGCGAAGGCTGACTTGCTGCTCACCAATCTGGTGGAACTCAACCATGCTGCCTCCACGTATCTGGATACTCTTTTTTAAAACCCTATCCTATTGTGCAGGGTCAGGATACAGCGTCTCCCGCATTAAGCTTAGAACCGCGTAAAAACTCATCAGCAGACATCGGCTTCTTTCCAGCACGTTGAAGCTGAACAAGCGTGATAGCACCTGAGCCGCACGCAATGCTCAAGGTGCTTCCTTGTGCAGCGATGACTTCACCAGCGGTGCCGGAGCCTTCGGTCAGGTTACTGCGCAGAACTTTGACGCGCTCGGCTTTTTTGCCGCCCAGTTCCATCTCGCACCATGCGCCAGGAAAGGGCGAAAGGCCGCGAATATGGTTGTGGACCTGCTCTGCGGGGAGGGACCAGTCAATACGCGTTTCGCTCTTTTGGATCTTGCGGGCGTAAGTCACACCCTCCTCTGTCTGTGGCCGGGAGCCCAGTCCGCCGCGCGACAATGCAGAAAGTGCCCGTAGCATCAAGTCTCCGCCCAGTGCAGAAAGGCGGTCATGCAGCTCGCCAGCTGTCATGTCATCCGTAATCGCAACGGTTTCAGACATGCAGACAGGGCCGGTATCCAGCCCTTCTTCCATGCGCATCACCTGAATGCCGGAAGCTTTGTCCCCTGCCATGATAGCCCGGTTGATAGGCGCCGCGCCGCGCCAGCGCGGAAGCAGGGAGGCATGGCCATTCAGGCAGCCATGTTCGGTGCCATCTAGAATTGCCTTTGGAAGCAGCAGGCCATAGGCCACAACCACAGCAACGTCAGCCTCAAAGGAGCGGAACCGTTCTTGCTCTTCTTCGCTTTTTAAAGATGTGGGTGTGAAGACAGGGATGCCAAGGCTTTCGGCAGCTTCGTGGACAGGCGTCTTTTTCAGTTCCATGCCACGCCCGGCTTTGCGTGGTGGCTGCGAGTAGCAAGCGACCACATCCCATCCTTGCCCGACAATCTCAAAGAGGGTCGGGACGGAGAAATCAGGGGTACCCATAAAAATAACGCGCAATGACATAGCTGACCTGCTTGGCTGTAATTCCTGTGTTCCTGCTGTAATGCGTCAGCAGCTCGCGCGGGACAAGAAAAAAACGCCAAAATAAGCGGCTCTCCCAAGAAGGTCGCTCATTCTTTTTGCAAATCTGAAAATGATCAGCCTTGTTTGGCCTGCTTGATCATTTTTTTCACGATCCGCTCACGCTTTAAGCGAGACAGATAATCGATGAAAAGAACACCATTCAGGTGGTCTATTTCATGTTGGATGCAGGTACCCAGCAAGCCGTTTGCTTCGATCTCCTGTTGTTTCCCGTCGATATCGAGGAAGGAAACCCGAACTTCGCTTGGGCGTTCCACGTCCTCATATACGCCGGGAATAGACAGGCATCCTTCCTGATAGACGCTTTTTTCTTCCGAAGACCATGTGATGACAGGGTTGATGAAAACCATCGGCTCCTTTTTGACGGAGTCGTCTTCTTCGTTTTCACGCTCTGCAACATCAAGAACAACGATCCGTTTCAAAACGGCAATCTGGCTGGCCGCAAGTCCGATGCCTGGTGCGTCGTACATGGTTTCAAGCATGTCGTCGGCAAGTTTTTTGATCTCTTCGTTAAAGTCTTCGATCGGAGCACACACCTCGCGCAGGCAAGTTTCCGGGATAAGTTTGATCTGGCGAATCGTCATAATTTCTTTTGAAGTTGTTCTCGTTGCAAAGCTGCCCGCTCAACGTGACGTCGGCTGACAAGGATGTTCTTGCTACATATCCTCTTATAGGAAATTTGCCAAGTCGTTGACCATAGGCTTTTGACTGGTACCATTTGTGGGGTAGCCCTCAGCTATTCAAGGATGTGGGTTGCAGTGCATCCAAGAAAGCTGAGAGGTATCGCTGTTTTATAAAGTGTTCTATGTTTGTTTCATGGAACAGATAGTTTTTACATTCGGTGCATTCACCCTATCATTTATGCAGATGGCCATCGCTGGGGCGGGCCTTTTATTCTTACTGCTGCTCATTTGGGTTATGAGATTGCGGGCCAAACTGGGCAACGTGCGTTGCACATCCGTGCTTGAGCAAAAAAGAGCCGAAGACACCGAAGCTGCGCTTTCTGAGCTGGTGCGCGCCCACGGTGAGATGACAGGGCGAATGCAAACCATGGCGGAGGTGTTCGGTTCACGCCAGTCGGACCTGTTGCGGGTCGTGAATGACCGTCTGGATGGACTGGGTAAAACACTGGGTGCCTCTGTTTTGGAGACACACCGCCAAACCCATGCAAGCTTGACAGGGTTGCAAGAGCGTATGGCCCTTTTGGACATCGCCAACAAAACGATGGGTGAGCTTGCCGGACAGGTCACAGACCTTCAAATGGTTTTGAATGACAAGCAATCGCGTGGTGCCTTTGGGCAAGGGCGGATGGAAGCAATTATCGATGATGCCCTGCCGCCAACCAGCTTTACACTGCAAGGGACGCTTTCAAATCGGTCCCGGCCAGACTGTCTGATCCATATGCCAACAGGTGCCCCGCCACTCGTGGTGGATGCAAAGTTCCCTCTGGAGGCCTTTGCTGCGATTAAAGATGCTGAAACCAAACAGGACCTTAAAGAAGCTGCAAGCCGCTTCCGTAAAGATATTTCAAAACACCTGGAGGATATCTCAGGCAAATACCTTTTGCCGGGAGAAACTCAGGACACTGCGTTGATGTTCGTTCCCTCTGAGAGCCTTTTCGCTGAGATTCATGAAGGTTTTCCAGACCTCACCCAGAAAGCACATCGCCTTCGTGTGGTTATTGTGTCCCCGTCCCTGCTTGTTCTTGCGGTACAAGTCATTCAGTCTGTACTAAGAGATGCACGGATGCGAGAGCAAGCACATCTTATTCAAGCCGAAGTGGGAAAATTGCTTCAGGATGTAGGACGGTTGACCGAACGAGTCTCCAAATTGCAAAATCACTTTGCGCAAACCAATAAGGATATCGATCAGATCATGATATCGGGCGATAAGATCAGCAATCGTGCGCGTAAGATTGATGAAATGCAATTGGGCGGCAAAGCAAGTGGTCAGGTACAATCCTCCGGGGCTCAATCTGTGAACCCACAGCACCTTGCTGAGGATGAGTTGCCCTCACCATTTCAGTTTGAGCACCGATAAACCTGAAAGAGCATATATGCGGGATTAACTGCGGGTTTTCCGGTAAATGCCTTTATGTAGACTGGAGGAGGTAGTCCCTAAAGGCGGCAACGGCAGGGCGCCTCCATGCTGCGGCGCTTCCAACCATATAATAGCTATTCCCAGTGACGTGGCGTGCTTTAAGGGGCTCAACAAGAGTGCTATTTGCTAAATCCTGCTCAACAAGGAGTAAGGGAAGCAGCGCAAGGCCAAGCCCCTGACGGGCGGCTGCCAACACCATAAAGAAATGCTCAAACGAAAGAGACCGGTCGCTGCTAAAGTAGCCTGAAAGCCGATGAGCTTCTGCCCAGTACTCCCAGCTGCCGAGCCGCGTGGAGTGAATGAGGCGCGGTAGCCCAAGAAGGTCCTCTAAGGTGCCGATAGTTGCATCGCCCAAAAGGCTTTGATGACAAACCAGCACCATCTCCTCCTCACAAAAAGCGTAGCTCTCCAGCGCGGGCCAACTGCCCCGTCCCACTGTTAAAGCCACATCAACACTGGAGGGATCCCAATTGACGGGGTCTTTGTGACCAGCAGAAAAGTCAGCAGGAATTGTAATAAGATCAACGCTAATCGCCGGAAAATCTTGAGTGAACCCTTTAATCTGCTCCATAAGCCAGCGGTTGGCCAGAGAAGGCAATGTCCCTAGGCGCAGCTGCCCAGAAACAGAGCCTTTCAGCTCGTGTTCAAGGTCTTCCACCAGCTTGAGCGCTGTCTTTGCCTTTTGGCTGAGCAAGAGCCCATCTTGAGTGAGCGCAAGCGTTTTGCCTTGACGAGAAAACAGCACAAGGCCCAGCTGTTCCTCCAAACTTTGAATGCGGCGTGACACAGCTCCCTGCGTAATACCAAGCTCACGTGCGGCGCGCGTAAAGCTTCCATGGCGGGCTGCAGCGTCAAAAACAGGTAGTACGGAAAGAATTTGAGATGTGATGGAAAGCCTGTGCCTCGTCATATTATGAGTTTTACTCATGTTGATGTGATTTTTCCAGTTATATCTATGAGGACTGTGAAAGCTTATAAGAATTATAAGATGAGTTATATGAATAGTAGAAGGCAAAACTAAAATGGCGCATCCATTCCATTTGGCATTTCCGGTTGATGACCTGGCGCAAACCAAAACGTTCTACATGGACATTCTGGGGTGTAAACAAGGGCGCGAACGCGAAGGCAAATGGGTGGATTTTGATCTGTTTGGCCATCAAATGTCCGCTCATCTTCATCATAAAAAACAGACCACTCCCGATGCCACTGGTATTGTTGATGGAGATAGTGTGCCCGTTCCACATTTTGGCGTCGTTTTGCCAATGGAAGAATGGCGAGCACTGGCTGACCGATTGAAACCTGTGAAGGGTATTGAATGGGTATTGGAACCAAAAATTCGGTTTGAGGGCCAGCCGGGGGAACAGGGAACATTCTTTATTAAAGACCCTTCCGGCAACGCCCTTGAATTTAAGGGCTTCACCAACGAAACATCAATTTTTGCAACCTGAGTAAATCCGATGGAAATTTTAGAAGTTACACATTGTGGTCCTAAAACCGCAGCCTCTGACAAAATCAAGGTTGGCCTTGCTCAGATTGCTCCAGTCTGGCTAAAGCGCGAACAAACCTTACAAAAAGTTGCAGATGCAGTCGAACTGGCAGGGAAACAAGGCTGCCAGTTGGTCACATTTGGCGAAGCCCTAGTCCCAGGATATCCGTTTTGGATTGAACGAACTGACGGTGCGCGCTTCAACGACCCTAAGCAAAAGGCTATTTATGCAGAATACCTTGAACAAGGTGTGGTGATTGAAGAGGGCCATCTTGATGAAATTTGCGCCCTTGCGAAAAAATACAGCATCTCCGTTTACCTCGGTGTAATGGAACGAGCGTCCAACCGAAGTGGACATAGCCTGTACTGCACGTTGGTTTACATCGATCAAAAAGGTGAGATCGGGTCAGCGCATCGCAAATTGCAGCCAACCTATGAAGAGCGCCTTGCCTGGGCACCGGGAGATGGGCATGGATTACGCGTTCACCCGCTGGGCCGCTTCACTGTAGGTGGGCTCAATTGCTTTGAAAACTGGATGCCTCTTTCGCGCGCCGCATTGTACGCACAAGGTGAAGATCTGCATGTAGCAGTTTGGCCAGGTGGGCTGCACAACACCGAAGACACAACACGCTTTGTTGCAAAGGAAAGCAGAAGCTATGTGATTTCTGTCTCCGGCTTGATGCGCAAAACAGACTTCCCCGCAGACACCTTGGCTCTCTATGAGATTTTGGAAAACAGTGATGAAATCCTCTCCAACGGCGGATCTTGCATTTCCGCCCCGGATGGGACTTGGGTTGTTGAGCCACAGGTGGGCAAAGAAATCCTGATCACAGCCGAATTGGACCATGCCGTTGTGCGCGGGGAGCGCCAGAATTTCGACCCAACTGGGCATTACAGCAGACCAGATGTCACGCGCCTTATCGTGGATCGTAAGAGACAGCAGCTTGCTGATTTCATCGACTCTGAATAAAACAAAGTTTGCATCGTGATATATAAGAAAGGGTGTTTGCATGAACTTGGTCTTGTCAATCAAAAACGTCAATGAAACAGAGTGGATTGACCGGCTGCAGGCACTTCTTCCTGATAGAAAGGTTGAAGGGTGGAATGGAGGCGACTGCGAAGCGCAAAGCGCAGAGTATCTTCTGGCATGGAAGCCCGACCCAGCGATCTTCGCAGCGCTGCCCAACCTGAAGGTGATCTTCTCATTGGGGGCAGGGGTCGACCATCTGACGTCCCTGCCTGAGCTACCTCAACTGCCGCTGGTTCGGATTGTGGACCCTGACCTGACCAGCCGGATGACGGAATGGGTGGTCTTCCAAACTTTACTGCACCATCGGCAACACCTCACCTATGCTGCTCAGCAAGAGGCTGGTGTATGGAATAGCCACAAGCAATGCGCAGCGAAAGATGTCCGCGTTGGAATCTTGGGGCTTGGGGAGTTGGGTCTTGATTCAGCCAAGGCTTTAAAGCTTTTGGGTTTCCAGATCGCAGGTTGGTCCAGACGGCCAAAACTCGTGGAAGGACTGGAGAGTTTTGCGGGCAATGACCAGCTGGAGAGTTTCCTGAATCAAACGGATATTTTGATTAACCTGCTCCCAGCAACGCCTTCGACACACAAACTTATAGATGCAAAAAGACTAGCAATGCTGTCCCAGACTGGAGCTTTGGGCGGTCCTGTCTATATCAATGCGGGACGAGGCGCGACGCAGGATGAGGAAGCTATTGATGCGGCTTTGACCTCTGGCCTCCTCAAAGGTGCAAGTATTGATGTTTTTGCCGTAGAGCCGTTGTCACACAGCAGCCCGCTTTGGAAGCAGCGGAACTGTATCATCACGCCGCATGTTGCAGCAGATAGCAATGCGCAGGCTCTTTCAGAATATGTTGCTGGGCAGATCAAGCGGTTTGAGCAGGGCGAAGCGCTCCAAAACCTCGTTGATTTGGAGACAGGCTATTAGGCCAGCAAAGGTCCTTTCACAAAGCTTAGTTCAACCTGCAAAATAGCATTCAAATTGCACCGCTTTACTCAATTCAGGGTTTAGCGGCCAAGGCTATGATCAATCACAACTATAACAACCTGTTTGTGATCTGATGCTTTCTTTACTCAGTGGTCTTCTTCAGCGAGAGCTAGGCAGTGCAACGATTGAATTCGGCCTCCTGTCCGGCCTGATCGCTCTCGCAATTATGGCGATGGCGTCGACGCCCACGCTCACCGAAACAGCTTTTATTCCCGGCAGCGCAACTCAGCAACAACATGAAACCGAAGCAGACCTGGAGCTGTGGGAACTCGTCAAACCTAATATATAAAAGTTTAAATATCTTGGGTTAAAGGGGACAAAAATATCACGTGTTAAGGTCTTCTTTGTAATTCGCGATGCAAAAATATGACTAGGCACATACTGGGGGAGTTCGCGAAATGATTGCAAATGGACTACTGCTTGTCTTTCCATTGCTGCTTGCAATTGCTGCGTTTTTTGATCTCTTCACCATGACAATCCCAAACAAGCTCAACTTGGTTTTGATACTCTCGTTTTTCGCGATGGCGTTTTTACTCCATATGCCAATTGAGCAGGTCGCTATGAGCTTTGCTCTTGGCCTAGGTGTCATGATTGTTGGCTTTGGCCTCTTCGCCCTTGGCTTAATGGGAGGGGGAGATGTCAAATTCCTGGCTGCAATCTCTCTTTGGTTTGGCCACTCCGTGAATATGTTGGAGTTTATCTTGCTCATGAGCATTTATGGGGGCGTATTAACGCTTATCATTTTGGCTTTAAGAAAGGTTCCGTATTTCCCGCAATTCATGCAAGGGCAGGCTTGGCTCCTAAAACTGCATGACAAGCAATCGGGTGTTCCCTACGGAATTGCAATCGCAATTGCGGGTATCCAAGTCTATCCAAATACGAGTTGGTTCCTACAAATTCCGGCCTTGTAAGCGGGCTGCAACCAAACAATCTAAATAAAGTATTAATCGTCCAGTATGGCGCTGTTGTTCTGAGCTAACATGCTATTATTTAAGCTGGTTTGCTGTTTACACATTGCCGTCTAAGTAAAATATGCAGATATAATTATCATTACGCTAAATTAACTATGTATTGATATTTTTTGTTCAAATTAGATTTAACAAATGCTGCCAAAACAAATCTCTTAGAGGGTGGGTGCCACATGAAGGCCTCCAGAATTTTAGTTTTAATTATTGCTTTAAGCGCGGGTGGGTTAGCTGCTTGGCTTAACTTATCTTCTGGCTCGCGTGAGCAACCCCCAACAATTGTTGTTCAAGAGCAGTCCATCCCATCATTGGAAATTCTGGTTGCAGGTCAAGATCTTAAAGTAGGAACATCCCTTACTGATGGTGACTTGAACTGGGTAAATTGGCCAGAGGACTCCGTCTCCGATGGCGCAATTTTGCGTAATTCAAACCCCAAAGCTGATCAGGAATTCTTAGGCCAGATCGTAAAGTCTGCCATGTTCAGCGGGGAGCCAATTCGTGCAGAGCGTTTGATCAATACTGATAAGGGCTTCCTTGCAGCGATACTTCCAAGAGGTAAACGCGCAGTCGCTGTTTCAGTTGACGCAGTCACCACGGCAGGCGGTTTTATTCTTCCTGGCGATAAAGTGGATATTTTGCTCAGCATGCGGGCTCAAAAGCGCGACGAAGGTTACGTCAGCGACACAATCCTTGAAAATATCAAAGTGCTCGCAATTGATACAACGACAGCTTCTGAAAACACTGAAAAAGCGATGTCACCGGATCAAACTGCCACATTGGAGCTGCTCCCTCATGAGGCCGAGGTGGTCGCGCGTGCAACTCAGATGGGGACCTTGTCGCTTTCATTGCGTAGTGCCGCTGATTCAAAGGATGGCCTCAAGCAACCTCCTCGGGTCAAAGGCGGCGTTAAGTTTGTGAAATTCGGGATTGCCTCCCAGTCTGTGAACGGAAATTAGTAGGTAAGCCATGGTTTTTCTTCAACATATTGGCCTGGCAAAAGGCTTAGTGAAGAGCTTTAGTTATTTCAAAAAGCTCCTGCGCCTCACATTTGCCGTTGGTTTAGTGTTATCTGCACCACACAGCGCCAGCGCGCAAACGCACTTTGAGGCGACCGTAGAAGTCACCTCCCAATACAACGGAAAAGTGCGCCAGTTAAACGTTGGCAAAGGGCGTTCGATTGTTTTGAACACGAACGAAGAAGTACGCGACGTCCTCGTTTCAAATCCAGACATAGCTGATGCCGTGGTTCGAACCAGAAACCGTGTGTTTGTATTTGGCAACGAAATTGGCCAAGCCTCCCTGGTGCTGTTCGGCAATGGTGGCAGGCAACTAGCGTCCTTTAATCTAAACGTTCAGCCAGACCCTTCCGGCCTTGTTGAAATCCTTGGAAGGTTGCTTCCAAATTCGGCAATCAATGCCGACATCATCAATGAGAGTATCGTTCTATCTGGTACCGCAGTTTCCCCACTCGAAGCGCAACAAGCCTACGATATTGCACTGAAATTTGTCGGTAATGATGACAAGAAGATCGTGAACACAATTGGTGTTGCCGAAAAAGACCAAGTGCAGCTCAAAGTAACTGTTGCAGAAGTTGAGCGGACAACAATTAAACAGCTTGGGATGAGCCTCGAGGGTTCCATAAAAATCGGAGCGCTTGATCTCGGGTTCAATACCTCACCTGCATACAACGTCAACTCATCAGTTGTAAATGCTGCGAGCCTGGCCGGTGACCTTGCTTTTGGTGGGAATTCAATTTCACCGACAATCAAGGCCCTTGAGCGTGATGGTGTCATGAGGACACTTGCTGAACCGACGCTTGTTGCCGTATCAGGCGAAAATGCAAGCTTCCTTGCTGGTGGTGAGTTCCCAATTCCTGTTGCTTACGAGGACAATAAGGTCAGTTTGGAGTTCAAACCCTTCGGTGTCGGGCTGGACTTTACCCCTGTGGTTCTATCAGGTGGGCGCATCAAGCTGAGAGTTAAAACGGAAGTGAGTGAACTGAGTTCTGAAGGCGCAGTCAGCATTGCTGGGGCCGCCACTGTTTCTGCGCTTAAGGTTCGCCGGGCCGAATCTACTCTTGAACTCCCCTCTGGAGGGACCTTGGTGATGGCAGGGCTTCTTAAGGAAAATTATGGTCAGGAAGTTGATGGGGTCCCGGGATTAAAGGATCTTCCAATCTTGGGCAACATGTTTAAGAGCCGGGATTATATTAACCGCCAGACTGAGCTCGTGATCTTCGTAACGCCTTATGTTGTAAGGCCGATTGCTCGATCTCAAGTTGCTCGCCCAGATGACAATTTCGCCGCGCCAAGTGACCAGTCCGCCATTTTTCTCAACCAGTTGAGCAGCATATACAGAGCAACAGATGCGCCGGTCAAGGGAACATACCACGGCAGCGTCGGTTACATTTATGAGTGAGGACACGTGAAATGAACATCCGATTGTCACCCACTTTGAAATGTGGAATCTGGCTAAAAGCATCTGTTGCAGTGTTAGGCGCGTTGTTTTTGCTCGCCGCGTGTAAAGCTCAACCATCTTATGTTGAGCAACACTCGCTTGCTGATTTTGATTATCGAAAGCGACACCCGATTGTCATTTCTGAAGTGCCAGAGAATTTCGACATTCCAGTTGGCGGAGAAATGAGAAATTTGAATGGGTCGCTGAAAATTGCAGTTGCTGCGTTCGCACAGCAATCCGAGCAAGATGGGAATGGGTTTGTCGAAGTCCTTGTTCCCTCAGGTTCAGCAAACGAAACAGCAGTAAGGGCTGTTTCTCCTCAGATAAGAACTGCATTGAAAAATGGTGGTCTTGATCATGACCGCATCATCATGCGCACCTATCCGGTAGGTGACATGGCAGCCTCAGCACCCGTACGGCTATCCTTTATGCGCGTTAAAGGAGTTGTTCGTGACTGCGGAAACTGGCCTGATGCTATGCGCAGCAACACCCAAAATACGGACTATTATAATTTTGGATGTGCCAGCCAGGCGAATTTGGCGGCCATGGTAGATAATCCAGCTGATTTGTTGGGGCCGCGCCCAATGGGGCCAAACGATCCGGCTAGAACAAATGTGATCCTTACAAAGAATCGCGCCGGTGAAGTAACGGCAGGTGAGTATGCCACTGGCGTTGGAACGAGCGTTTCAGGTGTAGCGCAGAACTAGTGGGATAAACTATGAGTAATTTGGCATATTCCGGTTCAGATATCGCGCAGGAGCATGATACGTCCGGCCAGTTTTCGACATCAGATTTTCAGTTTGTAAATATTCCTCGTATCTCTGTGCAAGCGTTCTGTCTGGACGAAATAACTACCGAAACGATCCAAAATGCAAGCCTTGACCGTCGTATGGCGAAAACACACACGATGGTGCGTCAGGGCGGTATTCCGGCTGCAGTTGAAACCTTTCAAAACGCTTCCACACCTAATTTCCTGATTGTTGAAACACGCTCTGATGCAAAAGGCGTCGTCGATGAACTCGATCAGCTTGCAGAGTTTTGTGATGCCGGAACCAAGGTGTTGGTTATTGGTCATGTCAATGACGTCAATTTGTACCGTACGCTCATGCAGCGAGGAGTTGGCGAGTATGTTGTTGGCCCAATAAACATTGCGCAGCTGATCAATACAATAGGCCAATTCTATTCAGACACTGAGGCCGCCCCGTTTGGCCGTTCAGTTGCTGTAATAGGCGCAAAAGGCGGGTGCGGGGCTTCGTCGGTCGCTCATAACCTTTCATGGTCAATTGCAAAGACGATAGAAAGCGATGTGGCAATTGCAGACCTCGACCTTGCTTTCGGCACTGCTGGTTTGGACTTTAATCAAGACCCACTTCAAGGTGTGATGGAAGCTATTGCCTCTCCAGAACGTCTTGATGACACGCTTCTCGATCGGCTGCTTTCAAAATGTAATGACCGCTTAAGCTTATTAGCAGCGCCTGCAGCGCTGGAGCAAACCTATGACCTGGAGGAGGATAAGTTTGATCAGGTTATTGAGGTTTTGAAAAAAGGCACGCCAACAGTTGTTCTCGACCTTCCTCATAGCTGGAATGGTTGGGTAAGGCGTATACTGGCCAACGTTGATGAGGTGATTATTGTCGCCGAGCCTGATCTGGCCAACCTTCGAAACGCGAAAAACCTGATCGATAACGTCGCTCAGATGAGACCAAACGATTCAAAACCTTACCTCTTATTGAACAAGGTGGGGATACCAAAGCGCCCGGAAATTAAACCTGATGAATTTAGTGATGCGCTTGATGTGGTTTCGCTGGGAGCCCTCCCGTTTGAACCGGCATTGTTTGGGACAGCATCCAACAATGGGCAGATGATTGCAGAGTTTGATAGCCGGCATGCTGTCGCAGGTTTGTTTGAGGAATTTGCAGCAAAGGTTACCGGCAAGGCTGATATGCATGCAAAGAGCAAGTCGTTCTTCGCTTCTCTTATGAAACGGGTCCGCAAATAGCCCTCGGGCTAAATTTGTGCTGAAGTAAAGGCGGAACGATATGTTTGGTAGACGTGGTAACGTTGAGCTGGGAAACAATAAACCTAAGCCTGCTCCTGTGAGTTCTGCGATACAGGCACAAACGGCAACACCTGCCACACCCGACCCAAGACCCAAAACTGAGGTGCACCCCTCGAGCAGCAACACGCGCCCAGATACGCCCAAAGAGAGTGTTCTGGAAACAAAGAAAACGCAGGAGTACTATGCAACTAAGGCGTCGATTTTTAACGCTTTAGTCGAGGCTATCGATCTTTCTCAATTGTCTCGCCTTGAGGCTGATGACGCTCGAGATGAGATCCGCGATGTGGTCAACGACATCATTGCCCTTAAGAATCTCGTTATGTCGATCGCTGAGCAAGAAGACTTGCTCGAAGATATTTGTAACGATGTTCTGGGATACGGGCCTTTAGAGCCATTGCTCGCACGCGATGATATTTCCGATATTCTGGTCAATGGTGCCGAGACTGTCTACATTGAGACAGCTGGTATGGTGGAACAAACCAACATCCAGTTTCGCGATAACCGTCAACTGATGAACATCTGTCAACGCATAGTTTCTCAGGTTGGCCGACGCGTCGATGAGTCCAGTCCGATATGTGATGCCCGTCTCCCGGATGGCTCCCGCGTAAACGTGATCGCCCCACCGCTCGCGCTGGATGGTCCAGCCCTCACCATTCGTAAGTTTAAGAAAGACAAACTGACGCTGGACCAATTGGTGAATTTCAATTCGATCTCACCAGAAGGCGCGGCAATTCTGGAAATTATCGGTCGCGTTCGCTGCAATACAGTCATCTCCGGCGGTACCGGCTCAGGGAAGACAACGCTCCTGAACTGTTTAACGCGGTATATTGACAGTACTGAACGCATTATCACCTGTGAAGACAGCGCGGAATTGCAATTGCAACAGCCCCATGTCGTCCGATTGGAAACCAGGCCACCCAACCTTGAAGGGGAAGGGGAGGTCACAATGCGTGATCTGGTAAAGAACTGTCTGCGCATGCGGCCTGAGCGGATCATCGTAGGTGAGGTGCGTGGTCCAGAGGTATTCGATTTGCTTCAGGCAATGAATACAGGTCACGATGGCTCTATGGGCACAATCCACTCCAACTCTCCAAGAGAGTGCTTGAAGCGTATGGAATCAATGATTGCTCTTGGTGGTTTCTCGCTTCCCTCCAGAACTGTGCGGGAAATTATCGTTGGATCTGTAGATGTCATTGTTCAGGCCGCCCGCCTGAGAGACGGCTCCAGACGTATCACGCACATTACCGAAGTTGTTGGGATGGAAGGCGATGTGATCACAACGCAAGATCTATTCGTCTATGACATTACGGGTGAGGATGCCAATGGCAAGATCGTTGGTCAGCATCGCTCAACCGGCATCGGTCGCCCTCTATTTTGGGAGCGGGCAAGGTACTTCAATGAGGAGGAAAGGTTAGCCCAAGCTCTGGACGCATCAGACACATCCGGAGGCTTACATGGCTGACCCTAATGCTTTTCTGGCCTCCCCCCTCGCAGATTATCTGATTACTTTCCTGATCCTCATCAGCGTGGTCGGTGTAACCTTCATTGTTTTAACGCCGCTGTTTTCCAAAAATAAACTTGGAGAGCGAAAAGACGATCTGATCCAGAAGAAAATCGGATCAAGTGCTGGAAGTGTCAAAAAAGTTGATATCAATGCGCGCCGTAAATCTGTTCAAGATCAACTCAAGGCAATAGAGACAGCACAAGCTAGCAAAAAGAAGAATGCAGAAAAACCAGTCTTCGCCGACTGGATTGGACAAGCCGGTCTGACTTGGTCAAAGCCGAAATACTACTTAATTTCAGTTGTTTGTGGTCTTACGATGCTCGCGCTTAGCATGGCGTTTGGACAACCTCTTTGGATCTCTCTGGCTTTGCTTTTCGTCGGGACACTTGGAGCTCCGCGTTTTTACGTCTCAAGGCGGCGTAAGAAACGATTTGAAAAGTTCCTGAATGAGTTTCCAAATGCTGTTGATCTGATCGTACGCGGCGTAAAATCTGGGATGCCACTTGGAGACTGTTTGCAAATTGCTGCTACAGAAGCAAAGGATCCTGTTGGCATTGAATTCTCTTATGTCTTGGACAAAATGCAGATGGGCGTGCCATTGGCGGAAGCGATCCATAATATCCCCAAGCGTGTCCCTCTTCAGGAAACTAACTTTCTCGCTATTGTGATTACAATCCAGTCCCAGGCCGGTGGTAGCCTTTCTGAGGCGCTCGGGAACCTGTCTAAAACACTTCGTCAGCGCAAAGAGATGAAGGGCAAAATCAGGGCCGTTAGCCAAGAAGCAAAGTCCTCTGCGGCGATCATTGGTTCGCTTCCTTTCATTGTTACCCTGATGTTGTCAGCCGTGGCGCCTGATTATATTCGCCTGCTGATTGATACCGATATTGGCCTTGTTCTCATTGGGATTGGCCTGTTTTGGATGTCGCTCGGTGTCCTGGTCATGCGCAAAATGATCGATTTCAAAATATAAGGTGGCTGCAATGGGTTTGGAAGCTCTTGGCAATAGCAACATGTTTGTCGTTATCCTAACGTTGCTTGCCGTATCGGGAACGGTCTATGCATTGCTTATGCCTTTATTTGACCGTGACGAGCTTAAAAGCAGGATGAAGTCCGTTGCATTGGAACGTGAGGAGATCCGCTCAAGAGAACGAGCGCGCCTAGCAATGCAAAAAGAAAATGCACGTGTTGTTCTGCGCAGTAATCCAAAAGAAAGTATCCGTGACTTCGTCGACAAATATGACCTAAAAAGACGACTATCAAGTGACGGTGTCGCTAGTAAGCTTAAAATGGCAGGGTATCGAGGTGCCTCTCCTTTGTATACCTATCTTCTGTTTCAGGTAATTCTTCCAATTGGCTTCTTCGCCGTATCTTTTTTTTACATGGTGGTCATAATTAAAGTTGATATGCCGGTGTTGAGCGTATTCTTAATTTCGCTCCTGATTGCGGCCATTGGCTTTTATGCACCTAGTATCTTCATACAAAACCAGATCGCAAAGCGCCAAGAGTCCATCAGGTTAGCGTGGCCTGATGCGATGGACCTTATGCTCATTTGCGTTGAGTCTGGCATGTCAATTGAAGCTGCTTTCAAGAAGGTTTCTGAGGAGGTCGGCGCGCAATCAGCCCCACTTGCAGAAGAGTTGATCTTGGCGAATGCGGAATTGTCATTTTTGGACGAACGCCGAGTTGCCTACCAGAATTTGGCTGAAAGAACCGGCCTTGATGGCGTTAAAAATGTGATTGTTGCTCTCACGCAGGCGGAAAAGTATGGCACACCGATTGGTTCTGCTCTGCGGGTACTGTCTGATGAAAACCGTAAGGAGCGCATGCAGGAAGCTGAGAGAAAAGCTGCAGCACTACCGCCAAAGCTCACAGTGCCCATGATGCTGTTTTTCCTGCCGGTTTTGTTTATTGTTATTATTGGCCCGGCAGCCATACAGGTCATGCGCACATTTTAGGGTGAATTATGCCTTGCCCAGCATGGTCTTCAGGTAAGCAACATTTTCAGCAGCCTGGTTCGGGTCCATATCTGATTGAGCCACTTCGACAGCTTCATCAAACCGTCCCTGAAGCCCCAAAGTCAGCGCAAGGTTCTGCCGGACCTGGCTTCCTGCTCTGCCAGTGTTCAGGGCTGTTTTGAGAACTACCTCAGCCTTTTTGAGATCCCCAGCCAGAAGGTAGGACATTCCCAGGTTATTGAGAACTGAGGGTTCATCCGGGGAGATTTTCAGGGCTTGCTCATAGGTAGCGCGGGCCAATTGCGTCTTACCAAGCTGATCCAAAATCGCGGCTTTTGCAGAGAGCATCTTCCAGTTTGGTTGCGCAGGGTCGAGCGCATTGTCAATCACGTTGAGTGCTTCCTGCAACTTCCCATTTTCAGCAAGCACTTTACCGTAGCTAGCTGCAATTGTGATGTTCGAAGCGTTTGCAATTACGCCGCGTCGTAAGATGGCTTCAGCTTGCTGCCCTTGACCGTCAATCCTCAATGCTGCTGCATAGTTAAGGATCGTTCGCGGCTCTTTTTGATCCTTGGCATAAGCTCCACCCCAGTACGCCAGCGCTTTTTGCATTTGCGGCGACCCAGCGGTGAGTTGCTGTGTTTGGGAAACTGAGGCTCGAGCGCGTTGCTTTTGTGTCGCGCAACCGGAGATCGCGAGTCCGCATACCAAGAGCAAGGCTATGGCTGTCGCACGCCTAAGAATACCAGAGGCCAATAGTTTTTTTTCTGTGCGGTCAAAAGCAGTCATGGCACCCTCAGCAATCAAGAGATTCAAATATTGTTTGAAAATGAAATATTAACCCTAATTTCTGGTTAATTCTTGCGCGCGCTGCCTGTTGTAAGCTGGGGGACCTGCATGCTGAATGCCTTGCTAAGACACGGTAACGCCGTTAGTTTGCCAGAACACTGCTCGTACTGGGCAGATTATAGATTTTGCAAATTTCAAGAATGGAGCACCCGGTGCACGGTCCGTTAATTTCTGCCAGCGAAAAAGTCAATCCAACCCCAGTTGTGGCAATCCTAGCCAGCGAGTTGGAGGTTTACCTTAATACCGCTGGCGCTTTGGCCAAAGCGTGGGTAAGTGCGCAGGGGTTTGAGGCGTCTTTTGGCGAAACACTGTCTATCCCGAGTGCTTCAGGAGAGATTGAAACTGTCCTTTTCGGCTGTGGGCATAAACAGAGCGAAGCGCTGGAAACTGGTGCTGCTTTGAGCAAAAGTCTCCCTGCTGGGGCTTTTGAGCTTTCAACAGGCTTTGACGAAATTGCTGGCATTGCCTTGGGCTTTGCATTGGCCTCCTATCGCTTTGATGCTTACAAGGATGTTGCCGCCGCCAAGTCTCAACTTGTGATCGCTGATGAGAGTATTTTGGAGGAGCTTGCCCCGATAGTGGCAGGCACGCGTCTGGCAAAAGACTTGATTAATACGCCAGCCAATGACATGGGGCCTGAAGAACTGACTGCTGCTGCTACCCAGCTTTTTGATGAGCATGGTGGAACCTCAAAGGTAATCATTGGCAGTCGTCTGGAAACTGAGTTCCCGCTTGTTCATGCCGTGGGCAATGGCAGTGATAGAGCACCTCGCCTTGTCGATGCGATTTGGGGAAAGGACACCGACACAAAGATCACTCTCGTCGGAAAAGGCGTGATCTTCGATAGTGGCGGTTTGGATGTTAAGCCAGCAGCTGGCATGATCCTTATGAAGAAAGACATGGGCGGCGCCGCCAACGTGTTGGGTCTGGCCGCTATGATCATGAAGGCCAAACTGCCTGTTAGGTTGCGGGTCATCATCCCAGCGGTAGAAAATGCAATCTCTGGGCGTTCGTTCCGGCCCTCCGATATTTTCAAGAGCCGCAAAGGGCTTACGGTTGAGATCGGTAATACAGATGCAGAAGGGCGCCTTGTCTTAGCAGATGCACTGGCTCTTGCTGATGAGGAAAGCCCAGAGCTTATTATCGACATGGCAACGCTCACTGGCGCTGCACGTGTTGCACTGGGACCTGATCTGCCGCCGTACTATACAGATGATGAAGAACTGGCAGAAACAATCGCAGTTCATAGTGAAGCAGTAAATGACCCACTGTGGCGCTTGCCGCTTTGGAAGCCATACAAGAAATACATCACCTCAAAGACCGCAGATCTGGCAAATATCAATACAAGTGGTGCAGGCTTTGCTGGCTCCATCACAGCTGCTCTCTTCTTGCAAAGGTTTGTCGAAAACGCTGGCAGCTGGGCACACTTTGATATCTACGGTTGGACTCCAATCGAGAAAGATTTCCGCACACATGGTGGGGAAGCTCAGGCAATTAGGGCCCTATTTGATACGCTGAAAACGCGGTTTGGTTAAACCAGCGCCAAGTATACTGTCAAATGTGCTTAATACCTCGATCTGGTAAGGCTCTCGAAATGATTTGCAGGCTAGGTTTCAGCCTGCAATAAGGATTAGGACGAAGAAATATGCCCGTAGAGATCCGCCCGTCGCAGGCGCTTAAGCTATGGCATGATGTAGTGTTGGAATTGGTGCGCGCAGCAGATCAGGATTTGACCGCTCGGCAAATGTCTATTCTTTTAACTGTATATCTTGAGCCGCCCCCCCATACAGTTCGCGGTTTAGCGCTTAAACTAGGGGTAACTAAGCCTGCAATCACGCGAGCGCTCGATACTCTTGGTGCAAATAAATTGTTATCTAGAAAGCGTGATGAAGCCGACCGGCGCAATGTCGTCATCACGCGCACCGTTGCAGGCGCGCTCTACCTGGAACACCTTGGGGATCTGGTGTCAAATAAAGCGCAGGATCTCTCGCGCTAACCCTCATTAGCAATGGTGTCGCAATTTTCTTGGAAGGGCTCTGTCATGACCGCTCAACTCGACCGCCGACTACATCCAGTAAGGCCAGACCTCGCCTCTGTAGACTATCGCGATCAGGTTCAATCTGAAAGGTTTGTAGAGGGAACAGACCTTTGCGTTGTTGCTGATAAAGTTGCTTTGAGAGCGTGCCCCGACCTTGCAAAGGGCATTGATACCGAGCTGAATTTTGGTGAGATCTTCCGCGTTTTTGAAACGACGGCTGAAGGATGGTCGTGGGGACAGCTCCAGACAGACGGATATGTAGGCTGGTTACCTTCTCAAGCACTGGGTCCATTTGAACAACCCACACACAGGGTAGCTGCGCTGCGCACCTATAGATATCCAGCAGCAGAGATGAAGAGCCCTGTATGCAGTCAGGTTTCCATTGGAGCGCTGGTCCGTGTAATCGGATATGAAACCACGCGCGGTTTGGAATATGCAAAGCTCTGCGATGGATCGTTCATCGTCGCTAAACACTTGGTTGAGTGCAATCATAAGATAAGTGATTGGGTCACAATAGCACAATCCTTCGTAGGCACGCCCTATTTATGGGGCGGCCGGTCGTCATTAGGGCTGGATTGCTCTGCATTGATCCAGCTCTCGCTCCAAGCTGGTGGCCTGAACGCCCCTCGTGATACCGACATGCAAGAAACGATGCTTGCAGAGACGCTAGACCTTTCAACTGGACTTCCTGATCTAAGGCGAGGGGACTTGATGTTCTGGAAAGGACACGTCGGCGTGATGGTTGATCCAACCACCCTGTTGCATGCAAATGGCTATTCAATGACAGTAGCCTATGAGGACCTGCAAGAAGCACTCAAACGCATCGGAGACAATGAGTTTGGTCAGCTAACCAGTCTTAAGAGACTAAGCAGTACGTCGTTTACTGAAGTTTAACCATAACAAGATGTATCGGCACATCGTTCCCGGTATTGCTCGCAAATTAGGTATTCATTCACTAAAATTATCGCACAAATAGCTGGTAATATTTAACAGTTATTCGGTGGGGTAAGTCGTGGTTTGGACGCTGCAAAAACAGTTCTGGGGTCGTTTGCCGGCGTTTGCGTCTCAGGCGGCATTTATTGCTATGATGGCGGGCATTTGCGCAGTGGTAAGTGCTCCAGCGCGCGCAGATGTCGAGGTCATAACAGATCAGGCTAAGGTTTTCCGCTTGGATGAACCAGCAGAAACCATAATCCTTGGCAACCCAAGCATTGCTGATGTGACCGTACATGACCGCCTAACCATCGTAATCACGGGCAAGTCCTACGGAAGGACGAACCTGGTTATTTTTAACGATGCCTCAGAGCTTGTCGTTGAAGAGACGATTACCGTCACGGCCGATATGGCTGACTATGTTGCTGTACAGCGAAACAACAGCCGTTTTTCATACTCTTGTAACCCGGATTGTCACGAAGCGCTGCGTTTAGGTGATGATGTGGGTAAGCTGGATGAAATTGCGTCTTCCATAAGTCTACGAAATGAACTGGCCGAAAACGGTATCGTAGCAAGCAAAGATGATTGAAGTGGTGGAGATCGATGTATCGTTTGAAGGCTGCTGACAAACCGTCGAAACCAAAGCGTTCGTGGCGGTGCCTAACGAACGCCCGTCGCTTGTCCAAAGATGCCCGCGGCGTGACCGCTATTGAGTTCGCCTTTATTGCACCCGTCTTGTTTTTAGTGGTTTTTGCCATCTTGGAACTTGGTTTATCGTTCCTCGTTGAAGTCATATTAGACAATGCGGTCTCTGAGGCGGCAAGAAAGATCAGGACAGGGCAGGTTTTCAATGCTGAAGCAGCAGGGGAATACGATCAATCTGACTTTCGGGCAGATGTTCTTGATCTTGGCGGCGGCCTCCTGAAATCCGTCGAAGATGGCGTCTACATCAGTGTGACATCGGTCCCTGACTTTGGCAGAATTCCAGACCCCGAACCTCTTATTGAAGACGGTGAAGTCATTATGGATGAGCCATGGAGTCCTGGCGTTAGGAATGAAGTGGTCATGGTCCGTGTCATTGTTGAGTGGCCGTTGATTACATCCAAGATGGTTGAAGTGTTCGGGCAAACCTCAAATGGAAGCCGGATTCTTGTTGCGACTGAAATCTTTAGAAACGAGCCATTTTAAGAGACCAAGAGCGAACTGTTGATGAAACTGCATCCCAAACATACAAAAAGAGTTGGCTGCTTCCTTAGGAATGCCGCAGGTGCAGCTGCTATTGAGTTTGCTTTTGTTTTGCCAGTGCTGTTGTTTCTATTTATTGGAATGGTCGAGATGACTAGCGCACTTTCTCATGATCGTCGTGTAAGTAAAACGGCATTTTCCATCGCAGACCTTGTCGCCCGTTCGGATAATGTAACGGGTGAGATGGCTGATATTGAAGCAGCGATTGCACATTTGATGACGCCATATGAAGATGCTCAGGTTGAAGTCAGCGTTGGAATGGTAGTGATCAGGAGTAATGTGCCAGAAGTTGTATGGAGCTGGGGAAACGAAACTGATGAACCCTGGGCGCAGGGAACTGAACCAGAAGGCGTCGCCTTCGCAAATACCATGCGAATCAATGATCAATACTATGTCGTTTCCACTGTAAATTTTGATTACACCTTCATGCTCGGGCAGCTTATGTCAAATTTCAGTGAGTTGCTTACAGACAATGCAGGCGATTTCACTTCAATTTCGTTGAGTGACAGTTTTATTCTCCTGCCACGCAGAGTGTCCTGCGTCGAGTTTGGCAATACTTGCGCGACCTACTAATACTACGGACATCTACGTAATTTGTGACGCTGTAACCTAAAGTTTGATGTGTCATAACTTCGCAGATCGCTAAAATCTGCAGTTTTTTAGTCTTTACCGATAGATTTGTTAGCTCAAATGTTGAATAAGCGCCCCAAGATTTGCGAAGAATTTAACACATATACCGTTAAACAGTCACAGAGCTGCGATAGTATGGCTGAGACCTCCCCTCACTAGCCCTGTCGCGAATATCTTGAGCTTGGGTGACATACGGTATTTGGCAAAAGAAGAGGCTCTCAATGGCTACTAATCGGACTTATGACCAAATTCAGGTCGGAGATACCGTCACGCGCGCCCGCATTTGTACTGCAAACGACCTTTACGTATTTGCGCACGCATCTGGCAACATCAATCCACTGCACCTGCCAAATGCGCAGTGGGAAGGCGTTGAAAAAAAAGACGGTCCATCAGCTCCATTTATGTGGGGAGCGTCCCTTATTTCTGCTGTGGTTGGCAACTATCTTCCAGGTCCTGGCTGTGTTTACCGCGACCAGACACTTTCCTTCCATAACAAAGTGAAGGTAGATCAGGTTCTCGACGTAACAGTTACTGTTCTTGAGAAGCTACCAAACAACATCATCCGTCTTTCAACCACTGTTAAAGTGGATGACGGCACATTGGTTGCAGAAGGTGAAGCCCGCGTCGAAGCGCCGAGCCAATCCATCTCCTACGATGCTGAAGAACTTCCAAGCTTGCTGATGAAGCGTCACCAGCACTTTGATCGCCTGGTTGCAAGGGCCTCACAGTTACCTGCTATTCCAACCTCCGTTGTTTGCCCGGATGATTCAAACTCACTCGGTGGTGCCGTCATGGCAGCGCAGGCGGGTCTGATTATTCCGATCCTGTGTGGTCCAGTAAAACGCATCCAAGCGGCTGCAGAGAAAATCGGCGTAGACATCTCCTCCTACGAGCTGATTGATACACCTGATGAAGACACCGCAGCTGAAAAAGCTGTTGCACTGGTTCACGAAGGTCGTGTGCGTTCTGTGATGAAGGGCCACCTTCACACTGATGACTTGCTGCGTCACGTTGTTAAGCGTGAAGGCGGTTTGCGCACCAAGCGTCGCCTTTCCCACGCATTCGTTATGGACGTTCCAGGCCGCGAAACACCGCTGATTGTCTCTGATGCTGCGATCAACATCGCGCCAGACCTCACAGCGAAAGTCGACATCACTCAAAACGCAATTGATGTTGCACGTTCCATTGGTATTGAGCCGCCAAAGGTTGGTATTCTGTCTGCTCTGGAAACCGTGAACCCTGCTATTCCATCCACGATTGATGCAGCAGTGCTTTCTAAAATGGCAGAGCGCGGCCAAATTAAGGGCGGTATCGTTGACGGGCCACTGGCAATGGACAACGCAATCGATCTTGAAGCTGCACGGACCAAGGGCATCGATTCTGTTGTTGCAGGCCGTGCAGAAGTGCTGATCGTTCCTAACCTTGAAGCTGGTAACATGGTTGTGAAAGAACTCACGTTCCTTGCCCATGCAGAAACAGCTGGTTTGGTGACAGGCGCACGCGTTCCAATTATCCTCACCAGCCGTGCCGACAATGATCGCGCTCGTCTTGTTTCTTGTGCCCTTGCATCCATGTACGATTACTACCTGCGCAATGGCGCTGCGTATGCAGGGAACGAGGAACTGGCGGCAGCTGCAGAATAATTTCGAGATAACAGAGAAATAAAAATGAAAATCGAAACAATTCTTGTTCTCAACGCTGGGTCTTCCTCCATCAAGTTCCAGCTGTTCAAAGGCGAAGAAAGCGTCCTTTCCGGCCAAATTGACGGTCTGGGCGCGTCTGCCTGGATTAAAGGAAAGTCCGCCGAAGGCGATGTGGTCATGGACCGCGCCCTGACAGCTGATGAAGCGAAAAACCACGATTCTGCTTTGCAGGTTATTTTGGAGCTTCTCAAGAAGTTTGACCCTGAACTGGAAGTGGACGCAATTGGCCACCGTGTGGTTCATGGTTCCTCCAAATACTCAGCTCCAGTACTGGTGACTGAGGACGTTGCAACAGAGTTAGAGAGCTTTAACTCACTGGCACCGTTACATAACCCGCATAACCTTGCAGGTATTTTGGGCGCAAAGGCAGCGTTTCCTGGCAAGCCGAATGTTGCGTGTTTTGATACCGCGTTCCACCGCACCCAGGAGTTTAAAAACGAAGCCTACGCGTTGCCGACAAAGTACTACGATGAGGGTATTCGTCGCTACGGCATGCACGGCCAGTCTTTCCACTACATCTCCGAGGAAATGCACAACGTTGCGCCGGAAGTTGCCGATGGCAAGATCATTGTTGCCCATCTGGGCAATGGTGCTTCCATGTGTGCGATCGAACACGGCAAATGCGTCACAACCACCATGGGCTTTACGCCGCTTGATGGTTTGGCAATGGGCACACGCTCTGGTTTGATCGATCCAGGTGTCATCTTCTACTTGATGGAAGAAAAGGGAATGTCCAGCAAGGAAGTTGCTCATTTGCTGAACAAAGAATCTGGAATGAAAGGCCTCTCTGGCATCTCGCAGGATATGCGCGATCTTGAAGAGTCTGACAGCCCTGATGCTGCCCGTGCGCTGGACTACTACGACAACCGTGTAAAGCGTGAGCTTGGTGCCCTTGCAGCTGTTATGGGCGGCGTTGACGCGATCGTCTTCACAGGTGGTATCGGCGAAAACTCCTCCAAAACACGTGCTGGTATCTGTAAAGGCCTTGAATTCCTCGGCGTAGAAATTGATGCAGATGCAAACAAGGCCCGCGCCAAGGAAGCAATCACAATTTCAAAGCAATCCTCCAAGGTTAAGGTGATGGCAATCCCAACCAATGAAGAAGCGATGATTGCACGTCAGACCCGCGTGATCTGCGAAGCCTGATAACCGCTTGACAACTTAAAAAACCAAGCCGCGCCCTTAACCCAAAGGCGCGGCTTTCTTGTAAAAGCTTACATGCCTCGCAGTACTAGTTAGATGAACCATCGCCCATAGTGCTATCTTGCCTCTTCAGGTTGTGTTAATTGAATGTTGGGAGGGCAGGTCAATGTCCAACTAAGCAGCATTTTGTTGATTGAACACTTTTAAATATATGGATAAAAATTACTATCTCATTTTGAGAGGCGAGGAATATTTATGAAATTGAAGCTTATCTCGACTGTTTTAATATTGGTAGCTATCACAGGTTGCACGAGTCCTAAGGGAGAATTGATAACACCGTCTGCCAACGGCTATGATAAAATAGTTTTCCAAAAAACCGCCCGCTTTAAGATAGTACCTGCTGTAGAGTATACTATTGTTGCTGGAAGTGAATTCATTCAAGATCGAGTTATGAAAGGTGTACCAGTTTATTGCGGGCAGGTGACGCACAGCAGAACTATTGTAGCTTCCGATTGTTTTATTTATGAAGGTCGCGACATGATAACAGTTAATCCGATGCGACTTTATCACGGTACGCGAAAACTCCCGCAAGGTACGATTAAGCACGTGAAGGCCAAGCTGTCGTAAGCCAAGGGCTGTGGCCTTGCGAGAAGTGTGGGTGGGTTTGGATTGAAGCAAGTCTCGACGCTGCAAACGGGCATGCTTCTTATTGACCCTACGCTGCCATTTGGAAGCTCATTTAATCGTAGCGATTGTCAAATGGGTTTTGACTTGAAATGTCAGTTGCCCCTCCAGATTAGCATGAGGCTGCAAAAGGGACTTAAGCTCATTGTGAAATTCATGGCGGCGCGACCCCAGCTTTGCTATCGCGAAAGTATCACGCGAATGCTGGCATAAAATAAAGTCCTCAACGGTTTGCCGGAAAGGCTGCGAAATATACTCATTTGTTTCAAGGACATTGATATAGTCTAAATGTTTGGTTTGGCTCGCCCGCCATTTATTGGAATCTAGCTCTTCACCTGTGATTTGCGGCACCCATTTTGCCAAAAATTGTTGCCACTCATCTTGCCACGGCGGTTGAAACGCGCCATCGCCCAAAATGCTTGCAAGAATATGATTTTCGCTTAAGTGATTTGCAAGTTTAGGGAACAGCTTGCTTGGTTCCATCCAGTGGATGCTTGATGCAAAGGTGACTGTGTCAAACTTCCCAGTAAATGGTGCCTCTTCTGCAGTCACCTCCATCCACTCAAGGTTGTCTGCCCTACCGTTTTCCAAGGACCGACCTAATTTGATCATGTTAGCGGATGGGTCGACGGCGCAAACCTGATCGAAGACTTTCGTCATTGGTCTGGCAATTTTGCCCTCGCCGCAACCCAAATCCAATAAACGGTGTGTTGCGGGAGATCGATCAATGATGCACTGGTAAATTTGGTGAGCGTAAGGAGGGCGGTGCGGGTAAAAACCCGCAACTTCAGGTGCTTTGAATGTGGTACCGGCAATGTAAGGCAATGAATTTTCTCCGAAAAAGGAACATCATTCCTAGGCTCGTTATCAAGAGCGGCGTGATATGCTTAAGTAAATGACTATACTCAATATAAGTGCTGAAATAGTTCAATCCCATGATAGGCGTATATCAATTTTGATTCTGGTTTATGTTATTGGGTGTGTCATCTATTTGATCAGCTCACCGAATGCGCCCATTATGAATTTTAGCTCAACATGGCCGCAGAGATGTACATAGATATGCTGATTTGTGAACTAAGGTCCCCCAGGAAACGACAGCTAAGGGCTCGATGCAACTTCATTATTTTATGAGGCATATAAGCAGCTGATTTTTGTCGATTTGGCGGCCTTTCACTATGCGAGCTTATTATTTTCTGTGATCTCTGGTTTGCCTGCTGCAAGCAGCAACTGGGTGCGGTTTTGAAGCAGGGATACTCGGAAATTCAACATATTTCGAAGCTAGGGGTATTCGCGAGAATTGAGTGCTGTAAAAAAGATGCGCACTGACTGTGTTTTTTAAGGAGTGGACTATGTCAAAGCCAATCTCTGGCGTTGTTTTTGATATCGGTAATGTTCTGATCGCGTGGGACCCACAAAATCTGTACAAGGATCTCATTCCAGATGAAGACGAGCGCAACTACTTTTTAAGTGAAGTTTGCCCGCCTGAGTGGAACGTGGAACAAGATAGAGGCCGCCCTTGGCAGGACGCAATCAATGAACGCCTCGCCAAATTCCCGCAGTATGAAGAATGGATCACAGCCTATTACGAGCGCTGGGAAGAGATGCTGGGCGGCGCCATTGAAGATAATGTTGCATTGCTGAGCGAGCTTAAAGACAGCGGCGTCTCGCTGTATGCCATCACAAACTTTTCAAGCGAGAAGTTTGAAGAGGCAAAGCGCATCTTTACGTTTTTGGGAGACAGCTTTATTGATACAGTGGTTTCCGGCGATGAGAAGCTCTTAAAGCCGGATCTGGAAATCTACAAGGTCTTGTTAGAGCGCAACCAGCTGGAACCCTCTGCACTCTTGTTTATTGATGATACCCTTGAAAATGTAGAGGCTGCGCAGAGCATTGGTATGAACGCCTTGCACTTTTCAACCAAGTCCAGGCTGCGCACTGAGCTGCAACAATTGGGCTTGCCGGTTCAATAAACTTATCCCCCTAGCCAAACCGTGCCCTATGCTTAACCCTGTGCTCACGTAAACGGGCAGCTGGCGGACCGTCCGTCAGTGCGGCGTGAGCTGGGCGGAGCTACTGGAAGAAGTAACGTATCTTTCGGCGGGTTCGTTGAAACACCCCTTGAAAGCCAACAGTGCAGAGGCCAAGCGGAAGCTGGTCAACCTGATGGGTGTCGGCACTGGTAGGGCGCTATCTTAGATGGTTCCCCGCTCACAATGCCTGTTGGGGATGACCTTGTTTCATACAAAAACGCCCAGGCAAGGTGTTCAGCCAATGCCGAAGAATTATATTTAACAAGTAGCGCAGGTATTGCCTGCTCACCTTGCCACTCCCGCCCTCGCGGCAAACTCTAACTACCACACTGCATGGCCCACCATGCGGTGCATTTGGTCGTTGCCCCCAGTCCCAACAAAAAACAAAAAAAATGAGCTGGGTGCCGCAAGGCCGCTCACACAGGCATTTGGCGCTATCAGCAGCTAGACTTGGTGCCCGCAATGCCCTTCTTCAAAGGCCCAGATGCCAAGGCCTTCGCCTTCCTCTAAAATGGCATAGGCGCTGTGAATATCCGTTGTTGCAGGAATATCTACGCTAAAGAGTGGCGGGTCTGCGTCAATGTCTTCACAGGTACAGCCAAGCTTCTCCAGCTTCGCCCAATACTTGGCAAAGTCCTGAGGCTGTGTGCTCTCTTCCACCATGATCCGGTAGGTGGAGTGCCCCGACGCCTTGACGATCTTGTCAAAGACAAGACGGCCCTTTTCGCGTGTTGCAAGCAACTCATCACCATTGGCAACGCCCGTTGCAAAAAAGGGCGTATTTTCCAGCTGATAGCGATTGCCGCCAAGGGAACGCACCCACACGGTTTCACTGCCGATCCCGTGCCAGTCGTGCGGGTCAAGCGGAAAGATGAGTTTGTGCAAATCGCTGTTCTTATTCATGGAGCCTCGCAAATTCTAAGCGCAATATACTCATGCATTCCTGCGAAGCAATAAGCAGCACATGGGAAAATCACATTAAGCCCATTAAGGTTGTTTTAAGCTTGGCTTTCGTTGCAAATCACAGCCGCTTGGTTTCTCCGTCCCCATCAATGCATTCGAAAAAGGAGATAGAGATGCCGAACTTCATTTTGACAAGAGGGTCAGATGTAGACTTGCCTGATGTGCCTCAGATGACTATTCGAAACAACTACGATATGGATGCACAGGTGCGGATTACCCGGTCAGACGGTGCTCAGATCCCAACTTTGGTTCAGAGTAACTTTGATGTAGAGGCTCAAAGCGAGAGACAATACACACCGCCAGCGGGATACTCAGTGACAAATGTGGGGCTTCCAGATCAGTATGATGGCGGATTGAATAATCCGCAAGGTGTTGTTGTGGTCACACCGGGTGATCAGTGATCGTCGCCTAAGTCTCTAATTTATAACTGGTTCGGGAAGAGCCAGGTTGTCTTGGAGCATGCAAGCCGGTCTGGTTCCGGCTTGCAGGTTCTAAAAGGGCCGTTTGCGGCTTTAGTGGCGTAGCAGATCGTTTACGGAAGTTTTGGAGCGGGTTTGAGCATCTACACGCTTTACGATAACCGCACAGTTCAGGTTTGGACCAGGCGTGCCATCTGGGAGCGGTTTGCCTGGCATGGAGCCTGGAACAACAACAGAGTATGCAGGAACTTCTCCTAAGAAGATTTCACCTGTGTTACGATCAATGATCTTAGTGGTTGCAGAAATGAACACGCCCATTGCAAGCACAGCACCTTCACGGATGATAACGCCTTCAACAACCTCAGAACGAGCGCCAATGAAGCAATTGTCTTCAATGATAACCGGATTAGCCTGTAGAGGTTCAAGAACGCCGCCAATGCCAACGCCGCCAGAAAGGTGAACGTTTTTACCAATTTGCGCACAAGAACCAACGGTCACCCATGTATCAACCATTGTGCCTTCGTCAACGAACGCACCAAGGTTCACAAAGCTAGGCAACAAAACTGCGGACTTACCAATGAAGGCAGAACGACGCACGATAGAGCCTGGTACGGCACGGAAACCAGCTTCTTCAAAGTCGATTGCGCCCCAGCCGTCGAATTTGGATGGAACCTTATCCCACCATGGAGCATTATCCGGGCCACCCTGAATGATTTTCATTGAGTTCAGACGGAATGTGAGTAGCACTGCTTTCTTGACCCACTGGTTTACAGCCCAATCACCAGAAGCTTTGTCTGCAACACGAAGTTTGCCGTGGTCCATCAGTTTTAGAGTGGTATCAACTGCATCACGTACGTCACCTTGGGTGTCAGTACGAATGTTTTCACGGTCATCAAATGCAGCGTTAATAGTGGCCTCTAGGGCCGCAAGATCAATCTGATTCATTGGCGGCAGACTCTCACAAATTATGGGTTACGAATTAAAGCTACCGAGGCGTACGTAAGCACCAGCCATAAGTCAATAGCCTCTGAGCTTCGAAATTTGCGTGAAAAGATCAAGCGTCCTGTCGTGCTTTGAACGGCTGCTGGGATTGCTCCATAAGCCATTTTTGGAAGGAGGCAACTGGACGAGTTAGCGGACGATTTGAATTTCTGACAAACCAGTACCCACTTTCAAGAGACAGACGCGGCCAGTCCGGCACAACAAGATGGCCAGCAGCCACTTCCTGCTCCACAAAACGGGTGTCGATGGCAACGGCACCCATGCCTGCAACCGCAGCTTGAATTGCCATGTTACGGCTTTCAAACATTGCACCAGAGGTTTGGTCAGGATGAGGCAAGCCCGTGCCCTTCAGCCAATGTGGCCAGTCTTCTCGCCGGGAGGAAGTATGAAGCAGCTTAAGCTTATCAAGCAGTTTGATATCCGGGTTAGGATCGCCATTGCTTAGCTGAGGCGCAAATGCGACCACCAGATCCTCTTGCCAGAGCATATGCCGCTCTACATGAGGCCATGCGCCATCCCCAAGCCGGATCGCGCAGTCATAAGACTCCCGGTCCAGATCGACCATGCGCATACTCGTCGAAATAAGGAGCTCAATATCTGGATGTTTTTCCTGAAAATCAGGCAGCCGCGGAATAAGCCAACGTGTAGCAACAGTAGACAGTGTTGAAATGCGCAACTCGGTCCGGCTTCGCCGCCGGAAGGCCTCCACAGCGTGCTCGATTTGGTCAAAGGAGTTCCCAAGATTGGAGGAGAGACGCTGCCCTTCTTCCGTCAGCGCAAGACCGCGGCCATCACGAATAACCAGTGCAGCACCCAGCTCATTTTCCAAGGATCGCAGCAAATGAGTCAGGGCTGACGGTGTAACACCTAGATCTTCTGCGGCACGAGCTGCCCGGCCATGTTTAGCCAGCAATGAAAATGCATGTAGTGCGCGCAGTGAAACCATGACGTATGCCCTTACTTATGAGTTCTTGAACTAAACTCAATAAATGGAAACAAGCCGTTCGTCTAGGAGATAGTGATATTTTTTCCGTTTACGCTCAATTGCGCGCAAAGATCGCAATTTTTCACCGAAACTGCCCTTACAGGAGTTTGAGATGCAAAGCGGAGCAATCGTTTTAAATTAACAAAAAATCTCTAACTCTTGAGTTCCCCTAGGATATCGTGCAAAAAACCATCCAGATGGTCAGTCACGAAGTCGACATGGGGCTCAGTACCATTTGAAAGCTCCCAATCTTCACGAAATACCTCGCGTGTACCATCAGGCACAACCAGAACGGTGCGCATGCCAAGAGAGTTAGGTACAACCAGATTGCGGGAAAGATCTTCAAACATAGCGGCCTTCTGGGGATGAATTCCGTTCTTCTCCAGAAAAAGGCGATAGGTTTCTTCAGCAGGTTTTGGAATCAATCCAGCTTCCATAATGCCGAAGATGTCTTCAAAATGATGCGTGATACCTAAACGATTGGCGACCGATACGGCATGTTTTCGCGTACCGTTTGTCATGATGTAGCATTTGCCAGGGAGTTGATTGATCGCATCAGCTAGCTTTGGGTTTGGTGCAAGAACTGAGTGATCGATGTTATGTACATACTCGAGAAACTCGTCTGGCTCGATGTCGTGCTCCAGCATCAAACCACGCAGCGTTGTGCCATATTCTTTGTAATAAGTAACCTGAAGTTCTCTGGCTTGTTCAGCCGGCTTTCCAGTGAGTTTTTGGACGAACTCAGACATCTTCTGATCAATCTGATCGAACAGATTAGAATGATGAGGGTAAAGGGTGTTGTCTAGGTCAAAAACCCAGCTTTCAATGCTGGCGAATGGGGATTGGGTCATGCTTATCCGTTTTGTTATCGGCAATGCCGATAATGGGTGTGGGCACCAAGCAAATCAGGAAAGCAGAAGAATGGCAAGAGAGGCGAACGTCTTTCGCCTCTCTATGATGAACATTATGGTACGATCAATGTACCAGCACCGTGATCGGTGAAAAGCTCTAGTAAAACAGCATGTGTGACTTTGCCGTCAACAATGACGACGCCTTCAACGCCCTGATCAAGGGCCTCAAGGCAGGTTTCAACTTTAGGGATCATGCCGCCGGAAATGGTGCCATCTTCGATAAGAGCACGGGCACCAGCTCGGGTCAGCTGCTTGATCAGTTTCCCGTCGCGGTCTAGCACACCCGGCACGTCAGTAAGGAATAACAGCCGCTTGGCGTCAAGGGCACCTGCGATGGCGCCAGCAAACGTATCTGCGTTAATATTATAGGTGGCCCCATCTCTTCCAGGAGCGACAGGAGCAACAACAGGAATGAGGTCCTTTTCAAGGATCAGCTCAAGAACTCTGGCGTTGACCGTTTCTGGTTCGCCAACGAAACCTAGGTCCAAAATCTCTTCGATCTTGGAATCTGGGTCACGGTGTTTGCGATGAAGCTTTCGGGCGGTGACCATGTCGCCATCTTTACCGCAAAGGCCAATGGCACGACCACCCTCTCTGTTGATGTGGGCAACGATGCTCTTGTTGATAGAGCCAGCAAGCACCATCTCGACCACTTCCACCGTGGCTTTGTCGGTGACACGTAACCCACCTTTGAACTCACTCTTGATATTGAGACGTTCAAGCATCGACCCGATTTGAGGCCCGCCACCGTGCACAACCACAGGGTGAACTCCAGATTGGCGCAGCAAGGTAATATCTCGGGCAAACGCACGGGCGAGGGCATCATCCCCCATCGCATTTCCACCATATTTTACAACAACACGGCGGTTATCATAGCGCTGCATATAAGGAAGAGCTTGGGCAATAACGTGGGCGCGATTACTGGATTCCGAGAAACTCATAGCGTTTTTTACACCTGCAGACGTATAGGGTTAACATGCAGACCAAATGGACTGGGCGTAAAGTTTATAGCCGCATTATCGAGGTCTCACAAATGTTCAATCTTGTCTACTTGTATGGTTTTACTCAAGTTAAAGTGGAAATAGTCTAATGTCTGGCACGCAGGTACGTCAGCATCATGCAAATGAGCCAGCGCAATCAGCTTCGATGAAGAGAAAAAATATGGCGGGAAGAAAGCAGCAGGTCTTTCGCAATCATCCGAAGATCTCCCCCTCGATGACAGTACTGCTATATTCAAAGGCTGGGGGCCCCAAGGGGTAAGTAGGTTTGATGCGGATTGTGGAACGGCAGTTTTGCGCGAGAATAAGAGAGAATATTTAAAGAACGCGGATTGGGCACCAGCTAGAGGCCATGCCCAACAGGGTTGCTATCCATGGGAAGGGTAGGAGCGCAGGTTTTGTTGAGCCTGCGCTGGTATCGCATTAGCCGTAGCTGACAAGAAGTGCAATTTCTGCACGCAGCTCGTCCATACCGGTCCCTTTTTCAGAGGATGTAGCAAGAACTTCCGGGTGGGCGGCGGGGCGTTTTGCAAGAATCTTAAGTGCATCTTCCTTCACGCGCTCAAGCTGGCCAGGTTTCAGCTTATCAGCTTTGGTGAGGACGACCTGATAGGGGACTGCTGCCTTGTCCAAAATGCCCATGGCGTCAAGATCGTTCTTCTTGATTCCATGGCGAGCATCGATCAGGGAGAAGACGCGCCGCAAAGTACTTCTGCCGCGTAGGTACTTGAAAATCAGAGTGGTCCAGGCGTCGACCATTCCTTTTGGAGCCTCTGCGTAACCATATCCAGGCATGTCCACAATGCGCAATTGCGTGTGCTCAGCTCCAAAGAAGTTGAGCATCTGTGTGCGGCCTGGAGTGTTGGACGTCCGTGCCAGAGCCTTGCGTTCTGTGAGTTTGTTGATCAGACTGGATTTGCCGACATTGGAGCGACCAGCAAACGCAATCTCAACACCGCCCAAATCTGGTAGCTGATGCATCTCTTTTACACTGGTGATGAAGTCCCAATGGCGAGCAAATAAAAGGCGTCCCGCCTCCAGTTGTTCTGCTGAATATTCTTTTTCTGAGCTCATGGTGTGCCTTTTAACCTGCAATCCGGATTTGGTCGAGTGCTGTTTTTCCAAGCTTCATCATTATATTTGTGGCAGCAAAGCTGCACTGAAAAAAGGCACCTACCCATACAAAAAACGCGACCATCAGGTCGCGTTTCTTTGATTTTATTGAAGGAGAGAGCTTATTTGCCTTCTTCCTTCGGCTTGCGCTTGAACGTGTCTTTTACGTTCGAGAACAGCTCAAGCTTTACACCTTGACGATGCATGATGATGGCTTGCTGTGCAACTGACAGAGAGTTGTTCCATGCCCAGTAGATCACGAGGCCTGCTGGGAAGGTTGCCAGCATGAAGGTGAATAGCACAGGCATCCAGTTGAAGATCATCTGCTGTGCAGGCTCTGCAGGTGCCGGGTTCATCTTCATCTGCAAGAACATGGTGAAACCCATGATCAATGGCCAGATGCCGATCATCAAGAAGCTCGGTGGATCCCAAGGGATCAGGCCAAACAGGTTGAAGATGGTGGTTGGGTCTGGGGCAGAAAGATCCTGAATCCATCCAAAGAATGGCGCATGGCGCATTTCAATGGTTACGAACAATACCTTGTAGAGAGAGAAGAAGACCGGGATCTGAATAACCATTGGCAAACACCCTGCCAGTGGATTGATCTTTTCCTTCTTGTACAGCTCCATCATGGCTTGCTGTTGCTTTTGCTTGTCGTCCTTGAATTTTTCGCGGATTTCAGTCATCTGCGGCTGCACGAGTTTCATCTTACTCATGGAAACGTAGGACTTGTTTGCAAGCGGGAAGAACAGGGCCTTCACGATTACGGTCACAAGCAGGATAGCAATACCGAAGTTGCCAACCAGAGAGTACAGCCAATCAATCGCGTAGAACATTGGCTTGGTCAGGAAGTAGAACCAGCCCCAGTCAATCATCAGGTCGAAATTGTGGATGTTGTCGGATTCTTGATAGCCTTCAATCAGGCTTGTGACCTTCGCACCTGCATAAAGCAGGGAAGCACTGGTGATTTTTGCACCGTTAGCAACCTGAGTTGCGTCACCAAGATAGTCGGTCTGAAAGTTCTGAGAGCGGGCGTTGTAAGAGAAGTTTGGCTGGAATTCGGTGCCTGGATCAGGAATCAGTGTTGCCGCCCAGTACTTATCAGTGAAGCCAAGCCAGCCCTTGTTGGTACGCCCTGGACGAACACTGCCGTCTTCGATCAGATCGGAGTACTTAATCTCCTGAAGGCCTTCATCGCCAATAACACCGATAAGGCCTTCATGAAGCACGAAGAAGCCGGCTGTTTCAGGCTCGCCGTTTCGGGCAATCAAACCGTATGGGTACAGTTGAACATTTTGGCCAGAATTATTCTGAACTTCCTGGTCGACGGTGAACATATAGTTTTCGTCGACAGAGAAGGAACGCTTGAATACCAAGCCTTCGCCGTTGTCCCAACTAAGAATGATCGGGGAATACGGTGTCAGGTTGCCTGAGGTTTCTGCTGTCCAGACTGTGTCTGCAGATGGAAGCTTCAGATTAACACCTGGGTCTGCAACCCAGCCATGCTCCGCGTAGTAGGGGGCAGGGCTGCCTTTAGGCGAGAACAGAACAACTGTTGGGCTGTCCTCAGCAAGTGTCTGACGATAATCCTTCAAGCGAAGGTCATCGAGCTTCGCACCTTTGAGGTTGACTGAACCTGAAAGGCTAGGGGTATCAATGGTTAGGCGAGGAGATGCAGCCAGTGCCTGATCGCGACTGACGAAAGACTGTGCAGCGGTCCCGCTTTCTGTACCAGGGGCAGCCACTTGACCAGAGGCACCTTGAGGCTGTGCGACGGGTGAGCTGGAGCCAGCTTGTTGTGCGTCGTCTGCCAGCTGCGCCTGTTGCGCCTCACGCTGAGCTTCTAACTGTGGTCCGGCAATAAAAAACTGCCAGCCCAATAGCACAACCAGCGACATGACGATCGCTACGATCATATTGCGATTATCGTTCATCGACTGGATCACTCATTTTCATAAGGGTGGAATAAACATTCATCACTGGTCAGTTCTCCTTCACGTTATCATGTGGAGGTTTAGAATTTGCCAGTGAATTCGGTTTGGGTTGGATAGGGCGAGATTTGCGCGGTTTGAACGCATTTCTCAAGCTACCCTTGAGATCTTTAAGAAGGTCCTCGAAGGGCTGAGAAAGCGCAGCTCTGCGACCAACCAAAACATAGTCGGCGCCAATCTGTGCAATATCCATATCGAGGGAGGCAACAGCAGCTCGAAGTCGACGCTTTATTCGGCTTCGTTCAACAGAGTTACCGGTCTTTTTGGTAACCGTATAACCCATCCGAGGGTCGCCATCACTACGGGTTTTAGCCGATTGAAGCACAAAAGCACGCCGAGCTATCCTGCCGCCTTTTGCAACGGAAAGAAACTCGGAGCGCTTTTTAAGTGTTTTCATGTCTTTGCGGCGGAACTTTTGTTCAATGGAAATGAAATGAAGACCGCCGCGAAGCGTCGCGGATTAAGCGCTAAGGCTCTTACGACCTTTAGCCCGACGACGCGCCAGAATCTGACGACCATTTTTAGTTGCCATACGTGCCCGGAAGCCGTGGCGACGCTTGCGAACAAGGTTGCTCGGTTGGAAAGTACGCTTCATTTTATTACCCTAGCAGAGCCACAGGCTCCAACTTCAACATTAATTTGGATTGTGCGTCATATCCCCGAAATCTCCGCGACTTTCTTCAAGTTGCAGGACTTTGCGCATGGGATCCGCACTCCTATTCGTGGGCGCTTATATTAGTGTGCGTGCTTTAAGTCAATAATTGCTGTGCTGGAATCCTCGATATCCTGACACTTTATTACCTCTCATGTGCGTGTTCAGGTGTTACCACCCGTTCAAAACAGAGTGAAATGACGGGTAATGCACGAACCTGTGATCACACCGGAGGTGATTATGAATGTATGAAAACTGTAATACGCCAATTCGTTTAGCGATCTAAACCGCTAAAACAAAGTAACGAATTGGGTTTAGAGTGTGTAACAACAACGAAGTGTCAGTCTTTTACGTCTGAGCGTTGAAGCGAGCTAAGGGAGCGCGCATGGGAATCAAGGAACACAACGAAAATAAGACTTCGGCTGAGGGCGTGTTGCGCTTCGTAAAACGCTGGGGAGTGTTGGTTGTTATCCTTGCTGTCTCCGCCTACGGCATTGCGCATGGATGGCATCAAGAGTTCACGCTCAGCAATTTGATAAAGAATCAGCACTTGCTCGCCGATTATCTCGCTCGGCACCCTGTCTTAACCCCGCTCTTCTACTTCGTTGTGTATGTACTTGCTGTGGCCTTGTCTTTTCCCGGAGCCTCCCTGCTGACGATCGCTGGTGGTTTCCTTTTTGGCTGGTTTTTCGGGGGGGTGCTGACCGTAATTGCAGCAACTATCGGCGCTACGCTGTTGTTCATAGCTGCAAAAGTTTCCGTTGGTGCTACGCTTAAAGAAAGGGCAGGGCCGTTTCTTGATAAAATGGCCTCAGGCTTTCGAAAAAATGCCTTCAGCTACCTTCTCTTCTTGCGCTTGACCCCAGTGTTTCCTTTCTGGCTTGTTAATATCGCGCCGGCACTGTTCCATGTTCCTCTTCCAACGTATCTGATCGCAACGTCTATTGGCATTATTCCGGGCACGTTCGCCTATGCATTTGTTGGGGCAGGTCTCGACAGCGTGATCGAAGCGCAAGAACAGGCTAACTTGGGATGCGCAGCGGCTGGTACGTGTGAGGTTCAAATTTCCGCTTTAATCACACCCGAACTGATTTGGGCATTTGCAGCACTGGGTCTAGTTGCGCTGATTCCACCGGTGATACAGCGTTTTCGTGCGAACAGCCCAAAGTAAAGATCAGTTTTAAAAATACGGACTTCTCAATGACCAACAACAGAACTTCAAAAATATTAACTCCAGACATTTGCGTGATCGGCGCCGGCTCAGGCGGTCTTTCAGTTGCGGCTGCAGCGGCTGCCTTTGGGGTTGAGGTTGTGTTGATTGAGAAAGGGAAGATGGGAGGAGATTGCCTGAATTATGGGTGCGTCCCTTCAAAAGCGCTCATAGCAGCTGGAAAGGCGGCTCAAACCTTCCGGTCCTCAGATAAATTTGGTATCGCGGAACATGAACCTCAGGTCGACTTCTCCAAGGTGTCTGATCACGTCCATGATGTCATCGCAACCATCGCTCCTCATGATTCTGTAGAGCGCTTCGAAGGCTTGGGCGTGCATGTCATCCAGAGTGCTGGCGAGTTCGTTTCACCCGACACCGTAAAGGCTGATGAGCAACTCATTAAAGCACGTCGTTTTGTTGTAGCAACGGGCTCCCGTGCGGCCGTTCCGCCAATCCCAGGCCTTGCGCAGACACCGTATCTGACAAACGAAACCCTGTTTGAGCTGAAACAACGCCCAGATCACCTAGTTATTATTGGGGCAGGGCCAATCGGCTTGGAAATGGCGCAGGCCCACCGTCGTCTTGGAAGCTGCGTGACAGTGATTGAGGCGATGCGACCACTCTCGATGGCTGATCCAGAGCATGCTGATCTGGTTATTCAGAAACTAAAGACTGAGGGCGTTGTAATTCACGCAAATACGAATGTGAGTCACGTCGAGAAATCAGAAACAGGTATCAAGGTTTCTATTAGTGTTGATGGACAAGGCGAAAGTGCGATTGAAGGCACGCATCTTTTAATCGCTGCTGGGCGTACAGCAAATGTCGCTTCACTTGGCCTGGAGGCTGCGAAGATAGAATATTCAGGACGTGGCATCAAAACGGATCAGGGGCTGCGTACCACAAATAAAAGAGTGTATGCGATCGGCGACGTCACTGGTGGGCCTCAGTTCACGCATGCAGCCGGTGCTCAGGCTGCGCTTGTAATTCGCTCAATCCTATTTCGCATGCCAATTAATCAAAACAGCATTGTGATGCCGGCTGTTACTTATACCGAACCTGAAATAGGTCAGATCGGCCTTTCCGAGGAGCAGGCACGCGAGCAGCTAGGTGATAAATTAAAGGTCCTAACTGCTGATTATTCTGGGAACGATAGAGCGCTCACTGAAGGCAAAGGGCAAGGCCAAGTCAAGCTGCTGTCAAATCCCAAAGGTCAACTTATCGGTGCGTCGATCGTAGGCCCCGGTGCAGGCGAGCAGATTGGCTTGCTCACAGTTATGATCTCGAAGAAAATGAAGCTTGGGGCTCTATTAGGTGTTGTGTTTCCGTACCCCACATTAAATGAAGTAATTCGCAAAGCTGCGCTTGCGTATTATGCAGATGCCCCTAAAAATCCTTGGGTTCGCAGAATTCTTGCGTTTCTCAGAAAATTAGGCTGAAGCATTCATGATGCTTTGTGAGAGAAGCGTATTGCTTGAAATATTTCATCTGGTAGAAATGAACAAAGCATAGCGCATATCAACTATTTGCATTGCAAGATCATTATGTACCAATTCATCAGGTAGGTGGATGGCTCAAAAAAATGGGAGAGCGGCCTCTGAGGCAGAGGTCGTAACGGAAAAGCGGAAGCAGGACAGCTCGCCGCCAGACAGCCACCCTAAGCTATTTCGCAGCGGGATGGGGCTTTCTGGTAAGCTTCTTATGCTGACAGTCCTTTTTGTCATGCTCAGCGAAGTGCTTATCTTTGTTCCTTCAATTGCTAATTTTCGGAATAACTGGCTGCAGGATCGTTTGGCCGTTGGCGGCGTCGCTGCTACCTTGCTTTCAGAGAGTGAAACTCTCTCGCCCAAAGTGCAGCACCAACTATTAGATGCAACGGGAGCTCAGGCTATTTCCCTTGTTGTGGGTGAACGGCGCAAGTTGATCGCAATGGATAGTTCTGAAATGAACATAACAAAGATGATCGATATCACACGCGACTCTCCTTGGGGGGGCGTGAGCTGTAGTCTCCAGTTCCTCACAGGTTTGCGTAAAGGCCAGATTCGCGTCATTGGCGATGTCGACATGCGGGCAGGAGGTCGAGTAGATATGGTTTTCCCTGCATCTTTACTGCGAGATGACCTGCGAGCATATGCGCTTAACATTTTGCAGCTATCGCTCATCATTTCCTGCCTGACTGCTGCGCTAGTTTATTTGTCTATTCGCTCTTTGCTGCTTCGCCCGCTACAGCGGCTCACGGGGTCCATGATGCGATTTGCAGAATCTCCAGAAAATGCCCGGGAAATTATAAAACTGAGTGGGCGATCCGATGAGTTGGGCGAAGCCGAAATCCAGTTGCAATCAATGCAGCGATCACTGAACCAGACGTTAAGCCAGCAAAGACGTATGGCCGCGTTGGGGTTGGCTGTGTCCAAGATCAATCACGACATGCGCAACCTGCTGGCATCTGCTCAGCTGTTCCTTGAACGCTTGGAGTTGCTCCCAGACCCGACTGTCCAGCGGATAGCCCCTAAAATTCTTGCAACACTTGATAGAGCTGCCAGCTATACAAGCGCTGTGTTGTCCTACGGTAAAGCACAGGAGGCCGCTCCAGAGCTACGTGTGATCCGCCTTGCTGCAGTCCTGCGAGATGTAGAAGAGGTTCTTGGACTTTCCAGAAACCCGGATGGCATAAGGATGTATATCAATGTGCCTGAATCTCAGGAGCTGGAAGCAGATCCGGAGCAAATCTTCCGTGTATTACTCAACCTGTGCCGCAACTCGGTGCAGGCAATGGAAACATCCAAGCCAGCATCTGGCATTGTGTGTCGTATCGAGGTCCATTCACAGGTAGAGGGCGAAATGTTGTCCATCTACGTTTCGGATACCGGGCCTGGAATTCCTGAGAAGGCTCAGAACGGCCTGTTCAAGGCATTCCAAACCTCAGGCAAAGTGGGTGGGATTGGATTGGGTCTGGCAATCGCTACAGAAATCGTTGTTGCGCATGGTGGTAAGATCACGTTGGAGAAAGAAATCACGAGCGGGGCCTGCTTCAAGATCCAACTTCCCTATAAACAGGAGGGGGTAAGCCATGGAAAAGTTGCAAGGTTATTCACCGCAGACGGCAACAAAAGCTGAACTCTGAAAAACTGCGGCTATGGATTTGTCGCTTTTCTCGCGTTTTGGCTGCAATGTCCTACCTCTTTGATCTGGCAAATAGAAATTGTTATCCCCAAAACGCAAATTACATTCAAAAAACTTCTCTAAAGCGCTTGCCAAGGTCCGGGAAGGCAGCTAAATAGACCCCCGTTCCGCAGGGAACACGGCCTGCACCGGTAGCTCAGCTGGATAGAGCACCAGACTACGAATCTGGGGGTCGGGGGTTCGAATCCTCCCCGGTGCACCATTTCTCCTTTAACAGGAGTAGATGGAGTTAAAGCACTTGGCCGACACATAATCTTGTTCGCAAGACACAACGCACCGGTAGCTCAGCTGGATAGAGCACCAGACTACGAATCTGGGGGTCGGGGGTTCGAATCCTCCCCGGTGCACCAATTACCCCTCTTAAAATTTAAACGTCTAGGGTCGCAGATAACCGCGATCCCGAATACGTTGTACAGTTAATTGCTTGAGGCAACTGTTTCTTCCGCAGTTTTCCCTTGTGGAAGGTTTTCCAGCAAGAAGCGGATAATATTTTCACCCATCACTGCTGCAATCTGCTCCTGGGTGAAACCCTTTTTCATGAGTTCTTGCGCCAAAACTGCGTATTCAGAGGTGTCAAACGCGGTCGTAACAGCCCCATCAAAGTCTGAACCGAGCGCCACATGGTCAATGCCAGCAATTGAAACAGCGTAGTCAATTGAATTGGCCACACCTTTCGGACTGATATCGCACGCCGCGGCATCCCAGAAACCAATCCCGATCAACCCACCTTTCGCGGAAATTTCTCTGACCTGTGTATCTGTGAGATTACGCGGGGTATTACAGATGCCTCTTACACCTGTATGAGAGACCACAACTGGCCTAGATGACATAGCCAGCACATCTTTAATTACTGCTGGAGAAGAATGAGCAAGATCGACGATCATCTCTTTTTCCTCCATGAGCCGGACAACCTCTTTTCCAAAGTCAGTCAGGCCAGCTTTGGACTGCCCGTGGAGGGAGCCGCCTAGTTTGTTATCAAAAAAGTGTTGCAAGCCCATCATCCGCAGGCCGCCGTCATACAGACGATCCACATTCTTAATATCGCCGTCCAGTGCATGGCCACCTTCAGTGCCAAGAACACCGGCGATGATATCCGAGCCGCTTGCCCGAGCGGTGAGGGTTGCTTCCAATTCCCCTCTGTTGTGAACCACTTTGACGCTCTCGGGATGATCTCGCTCTAAATCGTAGAGGCGTTGGGCTTGTAGGAGCGCACGTTCTGAAAGGCTGTTAAGAGCGCTGGAAGGCCAGCTCTGTGCCCACCCTAGTAGTGTTATGTTATCGAAGGCTTCGGTCGAGTTCTGCTCGTAGTTTTGACCGCGTGGTGACTTGGTGACACTGCTAAATATCTGTACGCCGACATTTCCCTGCTTAAAGCGGGGAAGGTCAGAATGGCCGATCGAACTTTGGCTGGAAAGGTTCCGACCCCATAATAAAACGTCATTATGTAAATCGGCTATGCGAAGCTGATCATGCACTTTTTGGGCATCTGGTGTGATTGCATAAGGCTCATGTTCAACCACTACATTTTGTGCGTTATCGACATATTGAGCAAGATACCCGGCCCGTACCGAACCATAACCAACAGCGGCAATAACCACGATGGTACCTAATCCAAACTTTAAATAAGAAAAACTCATAGGGTGCTTCCAATGTGTTTGTAAATATCGAATGAAAAAGCCTCTTTTACCTTAGGGCAGATTGTCAGTTTGTCCAGTAATTTCAATCATTAGATGTGTTCGCAGCACAGCTTGAGCTTTACGTGTCTCTCTGCAATCAGCATAATCGGGTACGCAGGATGCTCGCAAAGTTATCGGTTCTATCGGTAGTTAATGAGAAAAGGTGTCGTCATGAATGCACAGCAGTTGGTCGAGATTATTCGCACACGCACATCGGCGCCTCTTAGGCACATGAGCCCGCCCGGACCAAATGCTGACGAGTTGAAGCTGATAGTTGAAGCGGCCGCCGCAGCGCCAGATCATGGCCGCCTTCATCCGTTTAGAATCATGGAAATTCCCGCTGATGCACGAAACGCTCTAGGGGCACTCTTTGAAGAGGGAGTGAAAGCGGCACACGAAGCGCCAACCGAAGAGGCATTGTCGCGCGCAAGAGAAAAGGCACAAAGAGGGCCTGTGCTCTTGGTGTTAGTTGGATGTTTTCATGGTGCAGATGAAACGAGCATTCCAAAATACGAGCAGATGATCTCTGCCGGAACCGCTTTGCAGAATATGGTGCTTGTCGCCCATACGCTCGGCTATGCCTCTCGCATAACAAGCGGAACAACAGCGCGCTCTGCGATCTTCCATAAAGGTTTAGGCCTAAGCGAAAATGAAGAATTCCTCTGCTTCATTTCCCTTGGCAAGGTTGACGAAGCAAGGCCAGCCAAGGGAAGGCAAGAAGTCCAGGAAATTTTTTCCGTCTGGTCGCCAGAGTAGGCGCCTATTTCGCCTTCGGGCGGAACGCGACGATTGCGTTTGGGTCAGTTTCGATGCGCCCGGCGCCGATGAGGTCCAGACAATATGGAACAGCTTGAAATACAGCGTCGAGGCAAGTTTTGATGCTGGCTGGCTTTCCCGGTAGGTTGATAATCAAGCTCTTGTCGCGAATGCCAGCAGTTTGGCGCGACAATATTGCTGTCGGAACCTCTTTTAGGGAAAGCTGACGCATCAACTCACCAAACCCGAGCAGTTCTTTTTCCATAACCAGCTCCATTGCCTCAGGAGTAAGGTCGCGAGGCGAAGGGCCGGTTCCGCCGGTTGTGAGGATAAGGTCAACGCCTTCCTCATCCGCGAGCTGCTTAAGAGTCGCACTGACACTCTCAATACCATCAGGAATAATCTTATGGATCGGTTCCCATGGGCTTGTCACAGCGTTTTCTAGGTACGCTAGAATAGCTGGGCCACTTTTGTCTTCGTAGGTTCCATCACTGGCGCGATCGGAGATGGTAACAGCTGCAATCTTCATGGATGTCTCACATAGATACATACGATTTCGCAAGAGTAAGGGGTGAAGTGTTTGGGTTCAAACATTTATTTACTGCTACATTCCTTGTCCTCTTTTTCTTTTGTGGTTTGTAGCTATGCGCTGTATCGCTGGTAGCTCGCGCGCCTGCCCCTTGTGTTTCTCTCTGTGTATTTTAATAGACTGACGCTTCGTTGTTTAAACGTTATTATCCGGTCATCGCTCAACGTTTTGCAGTTCTCTCTACGTCTTGGGAACGTTTGTCGCGTTATGCTCAGGTCAATAAAGACAAGAGCTTTTAAAACCCTAGGTGAGCTGAATTCTGGTTTCTCTTGAACCTCCCCATTTGCCGTCCATGGCACATGGAAATGTTTCGATGTCGTGTGTTGTTACTGAGAGAAGCGCAAAGGCTGGAGCAGTGCGTGGATTAATTTTAAAATCAATACTTAGAAATGCATTCCAACAGCTTATGGGCTGCAAAGCGTAAGGAAGCCGCTTAATGCGTAAGGTGCAAGTTGCTGCATTAGATGAATTAGAAGATCGGAAACCCGCTCATGCGTTAGTTGGTGAGGTTGATCTTGTCATTGTTAAGTACGACGAGGAAATCTCCGTTCTGTTTGGTCGCTGTCTTCACCGAGGCGCGTTGCTATCTGATGGATTTGTCAGGGGCAAAAATCTAATTTGTGGGCTGCATCAGTGGGATTACCGTCTGAGTTCTGGTGTGAGCGCCTACGACAATAAAGAGTGCCTTCAAAAATTCACTCATTTCATCGAGGAGGACAAAATCTATGTCGACGAAGATGAAGTCAGGTCTTGGGCTAAAGATAATCCGCAGCCGTATTTCCGAAAGGCATATCTTGGTGAATATGCAGACCTGCATGGCACTGATTTAGAACCGAATAACAAATTGATCCAAAGCTATGCCCGTTCTGGCCTTAAACAAACCGGACATCATGGAGCAATCGAGGCTATGGGAGTGCCAGGCCCGGAGCTGCCCCGGTGGGACGATATTCAGATTCTGACAGCGCAGTTACATAAACCGCCAAGGCTGGATGCCGAACCAGTTGGAACAGATATTGTGATCGGCCCGAAAGCACAAAAACCTTTACATCTAAAGATTCCGCTTTTTGTATCAGACATGAGCTTTGGTGCTTTATCACAACCGGCCAAGGTTGCCCTTGCCCGCGGAGCCGAACGTGCTGGAACAGGTATTTGCTCGGGTGAAGGCGGGATGCTGCCAGAAGAGCAAGCTGAAAACTCCAGATATTTTTATGAATTGGCCTCGGCTCGTTTCGGGTTCTCCTGGGCACAGCTGGAAAAGGTTCAAGCCTTCCATCTCAAGGGAGGACAGGCAGCCAAAACCGGAACAGGCGGGCACCTTCCTGCAGCGAAAGTGACAGAGAAGATCGCCTCTGTACGAGGGCTGGAGCCTGGAGAAAGTGCTATCTCTCCAGCCAGATTTCCCGAGTGGATGAAGCCCGCTGATTTTCGCAATTTTGCAAATGAGGTCAGAGATAGGACGGGCGGAATTCCTATCGGCTTCAAACTGTCGGCGCAACATATTGAAAAAGATATCGATGCAGCGCTAGAAGTTGGTGTTGACTACATAATTTTGGATGGGCGAGGCGGGGGGACAGGAGCATCTCCGTTAATCTTTAGGGATAATATCTCGGTGCCAACCATCCCTGCGTTGGCGCGTGCTCGCCGACATCTGGATCGCTCCGGTCAACGCGATGTGACGCTCGTCATCACGGGAGGCCTCCGCAAGCCTGAGGATTTTGTGAAGGCTATGGCTTTGGGCGCTGATGCGATCGCACTGGCGAATGCGCCAATGCAAGCAATTGGCTGCATTGCGATGAGGGCGTGCCACACCAATAACTGCCCTGTCGGTATTGCCACCCAGAAAGATCATCTCATTGCTCGGTTGGAAGTCGAAAAATCCGCAAAACGCCTTGAGAAATTCTTCTCTGCTTCGATTGAATTGATGAAAGTACTCGCAAGAGCATGCGGACATGCGCACCTTTCGGATTTCGCACTTCAAGACATCACAAGCTGGAAAAAGGAAATGGCAGAACTCGCTGGGATCCATTGGGCAGGATACAGCCCTCATAAATATACAGCTGAAAATGATTAGTGGGTTACAGATATGATTGTCGGTGAGAGTATAATCTTGATCGCCCAAATTTATGGTCTGGTTGGGCTGGGTGTTGCGCTCGTTTTTGTCACAATTGGACTGGGCAGAGTAGAGCTTGCTGCGCGCGGGGCATTCCTTTTTCGCCTGCAAATTATTCCAGGCATAGTCTTACTTTGGCCAATCGTGATCGTGCGCTGGGTTTCGCTTGAACGATCAGGCGAGAAAGTCATGCTCGATAAAGAGGAAAAGGAAGTGGCCCAAGAGCAGGAGAATAAGAGTTAATGCAGCGGAACTTTCGAAAAGCTCATCGTGCAATTTGGTTTACTCTTGCGTTTCTCACTCCGATCATTCTTGGGCTTGCGCTCATGATGCGCCCGACGGGTACCCATGAGCAGCAGCCCATTCCTCTTGATGACACCGCAAAATCGGTTTTGGAGGCAAACCAGTGAGTGTTAAGTATGTGCCGGTAATATGGAACCGAACAAAACTGTTTTATGATGTAATCGTACTGGCGGTGGTCGGTGCCTACCTAGGAGTTTACATCTATGTTGCACCTATGTTCCAGACGGTTACCAGACCGATAGACTGGGATATTTACAAGGCGCAGGCATTTGGAACCTGTGTATTTTATTTACTCACTTTTATTCTTTGTATCGGGCCAATTGCGCGATTGGATAAACGCTTCTTGCCGCTCTTATATAATCGTCGTCATCTGGGCGTGATTACCTGTGTTCTTGCCTATTTCCATGTCGACTTTATACTTGGCTGGTACAATGCTTTTTCACCAATAAATCGCTATGTATCGGTCTTTGTCGTCAATACGAGTTTTGACCGCTTTCTTGGATTCCCCTTTGAGATCCTTGGCGTTCTTGCACTCTTAATCCTGACAGTTCTTGCAGTTACCAGCCATGATTTCTGGCTACATTTCCTTAAACCCACCCTTTGGAAAATTCTCCATATGGGTATCTATCTGGCCTATGCTTTGATTGTTGCCCACGTGGCACTTGGTGCTTTGCAGAGCGCAGCAGGACCGTTCTTGACAGGTGTCGTTGGTGCTTCGCTCGCTCTTGTTACAACGCTGCATTTACTTGCCGCAAGACGAGAGCATGTCATCGACACACAGATCAACTTGATGGACGACACGAGAACCTGGCTAGATGCTGGAGACCCCATGGAGGTCCCTGATAAACGCGCAAAGATCATCTCCCTCACAGAGGATGAGCGAGTTGCTATTTTCAGAAATGGAACAAAACTCTCTGCAATATCAAACGTATGTGCCCACCAAAACGGACCTCTTGGAGAAGGTAAAATCGTTTATGGGTGTGTCACATGCCCGTGGCATGGCTATCAATATCGATTGGAAGATGGAACGTCGCCACCACCGTTTACCGAGAAGATCTCGACATACCGACTTAAGCTGGAGAATGGACGTCTCTGGCTCAATGTAAAGGCATTGCCACCGGGGACCTATGTTGAACCCGTAATATCTCCGATGTTGGCGGGGGGGAGCTAATGGCCAAGAAGAAACCAGATCCCTTTTTCATCGGTTGGGCAAAAAAGCCACCGAAGAGCTTACACGGCTTTCTTTTCTTCATTTCTGCTGCCTTGGTTGGTGCGGCAGCCGGTGTTGCATTCGGCATCGGATCATCACTGCCTGATCCCGGGGACGCGCGGTTTGCTTGGGGCGCAGGATATCAGACCTTCACAGGTTATGTGGATGCAAAGCCCTATCCACTTCTCAGGTTACCAGCTGGTGAAGGGGGGCGTAGCAAACCGCATGCGATGCTAATTTCCGGAATTGGTAAGCGCGGTATGCAGCAATTGGCAGGCCCATTGAGTGGAATGCCTGTCGACGCCGGCGGAATTTTGCTTAAACGCGGTAATCTCGATATGTTGCAAGTCGGTGGCCGCGTCTCGCTTCGAGCTGCAGAAACCCCGGTACCGAACTTTACACCAGCTCAGGCCGAACAGTTAGGTAAATGGCGTTTAACTGGCGAGATCTGTGATGGCAAATGTTATAATGGTGCAATGCGTCCAGGCACTGGCCTTGCCCACAAAGCCTGCGCAAACTTGTGCATCATTGGTGGGATCCCACCCGTATTTGTGACTGTAACGCCGCTGTTAGGCCAGACGTTTTTCTTGCTCGCAGATGAGAACGGAGAACCATTGTCTTCTGACGTCGAAGACTGGGTTGCCTTGTTGATTTCTTTGGAGGGAGAGGTTGAGCGCCGTGATGATTTGATGATCTTCAAGGTGAAGTTGGATAGCGCCAAACAGTTATAAATAGGGGAGTATCCCCGCTTCGTTGGAAGGAGGGCTCCCTGATATCCATAGCGTATCCGAAGGTTGAAGTGGCTAAAATATCCATAAATTGTTAAGAGTGTCAGGTTTGCAGTGCAACACAAATTGTATTGCCTCCACCTTCCAAGGTGCATTTGTTTCCTGCGTGGTCCCAAGCGTGTGAGCGAAGCAGCGCCGTCGCTAAGCACAATCTGGTGATCCTATGATACAGTTTTTTGCCTACCCAGAATCCGTATTCTGCGCGAAAGTTCGCATTGCTTTGGACATGAAAGGTCTGGAATACGTTGAAGTTCCTCCTCCAGACGGATATGGGTCCGCAACTTATAAAGAGGTTATACCCGCAGGTTCGATTCCAGGTCTGAAAGATGACAATGCAGCATTGTCTGACTCAAATGCTATTCTTGAGTACCTGGAGGAGATTGCGCCTTCCCCAGCATTGCTGCCAGAACATCCTGTAGCACGCGCTGAAGTCCGCGCGTTGATGGGGCTTCATGATACTCGTATTGAGCCGTCAGTTCGTGCTTTTTACGAGTCAATCAAGAGCGGCACGCCACCACGAGATGAAATCTATTCCCAGCTGATAGAAGAGATGAGTGCGGCCTTCGAGCGCTTGGAAGACGTGATTGAGGCGGCGCCATATGCTGTTGGACCCCATGTCACGTTGGTCGAATGCGCCTACGCAACAACCTTTTCGCAAGCACAGCAACTTGCTTCACTGTTTGGTGGAGAGCTAAGGCTAAAGCCAAAGTGCCTGCGTTGGTGGCAGGAAATGCAATCTCTGTCTCATGCTGCAGCATCAATTGATATGAACCGCAAAGCCATGCAAGACTGGGTTGCTAAGTTTATCCAGATGGATGCGTAACTAGAGAATATATGTATTTGAAAAGACGCTACAATGCGCAGCGCCTTTTATTAGCTTCCGACAAATGTTCTACTGGGTCAGGCCCCATTTTTTGGCTGTCGTGTCAAGAAAACCATTCATCTTCTTGATTTTGACCCAGTTGTTTACGTAGTTGATCCAGACCTGATCATTCTGCGGCATCAGCATCGCAATTGGTGTTGGGTTACGGCTTACACCCACAGGCACATTCACTAGTTGTTTGAATTTCGCTTTGAGTGTCGCACCTTCAATATTGGAGGTGATGAAAACATCCGCCCTGCCAGACAAAACTTCTTGGTACCCGCGGGCAGGTGCTTCAACAACCTTGATGGTGGCGTTTGGGAACCACTCTTTGCTCATCTTTTCAAAAGTTGTTCCAAGTGTCGTCGCGACGGTCACGTCTTCCTGATTGATACTGGCCCAGCTGGTGAACTTCTCAGCTTTTTGACTGGTGGTAAACGGCAGGATCTCAACTGAGATGTAGCTTTCAGAATAACCAGCAACTTTCATACGGCTTGGAGAAATTGATGCAGATCCAGTCAGATCATATTTGCCAGCAACTATTCCGTTGACCAGCGTTTTCCAGTCCGTTGGAACGAATTGGAGCTTGACGCCCAAATCTTTGGCAAGCTCGTTCATTATGTCGATGTCATACCCTTTGTACCCATTGCTAGCAGGGTCGCGCACAGACATTGGATTCCAGTCACCTGTGGTTCCAACCTTTAACTCACCAGTTTCCAAAATGTCGTTTAGCGCTGATTGGGCGAAAGCAGAGTCCGAAAACAATAAGCCCGCAGTTGAAATTATAGTAAGTAGTGATCGCAGCTTCATTATAGGTGTTTCCCGAAAAACGATTTGTATTTTAGCCCGATGCAAAACTAATGATTTTATCAGGAACTACAATGACTTTTCTGGATACGGCAACCTTCAAATTATTGTGTGAGGTAACCTCCTATAAGATTTGTATAAGTGCTTATGACACTCTAGTTTCCGTCTTCGGCACAACTAATGGTACGCGGGCGAACACCAAAGCTACATAAGTCGCGACGGGCTAGTTCAGCTAAGACTCTCTTGGAAGGCAAATACCTTGAAAATTCGAAATCTAGCGGTTCTTGTCGCTTTATCATTCCTATTAGCAGGGTGTGCTGGACATAACTGGGGTTGGTATGTTGTTTCGCCTGAGACTGAGGCGGGCCGGGTTAACCTCGCCTTTATGATCGCAGGCCTCAAGGAAACAGTTGGTGTCTCGTTGAGCGCGATAATGATCTCCATGTTTGTGGGTCTTCTGGTTGCCTTGCCGGGTCTTTCCGAAAACAGATATGGGCGCGCTCTCAATCGAACCTATGTTGAAATCGTACGCTCAGTGCCGAGCCTGGTTTTGATTTTCTGGGTTTACTATGGCCTGCCTGTTGTCGCAGATATTTCGATAAATGTGTTTTGGGCAGGGGTTTTAGCCTTGGCCCTTTCAGACAGCGCATTTCAGGCAGAAATTTTCAGAGCAGGGATCCAGTCTGTCGACAAAGGTCAGATTGAGGCAGGTCGCTCTCTTGGTCTGAGTTATGTCCAGCGCCTGAGGTTTATTATCCTTCCGCAAGCCATACGCCGCATGTTGCCGCCGCTAGGTAACCAGTTGGTCTATATGTTGAAAATGTCGAGCTTGGTTTCTGTGATAGGTTTGCAGGATCTAACGCGGCGTGCAAATGAACTCGTGGTTACAGAGTACCGCCCTCTGGAAATTTACAGTGTCCTCGTTTTGGAATACCTAGTACTTATCCTGATCGTTTCACAAGGCGTGCGTTGGTTGGAGCGGCGATTCAATGCCGAACGCGCCTAACCATATTTGTTGGTTAGGTCTCAGGCGGTTTCCAATTGGCAAGTAAGGCTTTTAGTTCCGGCTCATCAACAGCCAGAACTGCATTTCCGACCGAAAACCATTGCCGTGTACGCTCGTCATGCTCTGGCCACTCATCCAGCATCTCTTTGACTTCCAAAGGATACACTTTAACGCTGCATGGAATTGGTTGCTTGGTCACTCTAAGTTTGGGGTAATGGTAAACTCCCGCAACCTGAGCAATCAACTTGCCTCGTATGCCAGCTTCTTCAAAGGCTTCCTGTTCGGCTGTCTCTCCGCCACTAAGGTCCTTCATTGGCCACCCTTTTGGGAGCACCCAACGCTTCGTCTCGCGAGAGGTGATCAAGAGAATTTGTAGTTTGCCTTTTTTGTTTTTTTTGAAAGGCAGAGCAGCATACTGGCGTTTTGGTTCAACCCAGCGTTGCGCCTCCGTCTTGCTAAGGGCGCTCTTCATGGTTTCTTCCTTACTTGTGACCTGGTCTCATTCGATTTTTATTCAATGCAGAGATCCGGCCATGAGCATGACTTTCCCTAATCAGTGTTGGAAAGAAATTTGAACTGCCCCTCATCGTCGAAACTACGACTTATTCGTTCTTAACGCCATTGTTAAATATGGCGCCATGCCAACTATAGCTGAATAGCCTCGTTTCACATACCCCAAGCGTGGAGTAGTTGCTCTGAGTTTTCCATATAATACTTTTTACTTAGATTCCAAAGCGAGACTATAGCGAAAAATACTTTAAACTTGAAATATTATAAGTGAATCACTGCAAGAGCGGGGTTCAATGCCAAAAGACGCGGTAAAAAATTAAAACAAACAGAGGACCTGATCGTGGAATTGGATGCAGTAAGCATTGAGCAGAAAGATCAGCAGGATCAACTTGCACATCTTCGGCAGCATTTTTCTCTTCCAGAAGGTGTCATCTATCTGGATGGAAACTCTCTCGGTGCCTTACCGAGCAATGTCTCTGCAGTGCTGCAAAATGCAGTTGAAGAGCAATGGGGCCAAAGTCTCATTAAAGGATGGAATTGCCACAACTGGATTGACCTTCCAAGCAGAGTTGGGAACCGCATCGCGAAGCTCGTTGGGGCTGATGAAGGAACCCTAATTTGCGCAGACAGTACCTCCCTAAATGTTTTCAAGGTTCTAGCTACAGCGATTAAATTGCGTCCTGATCGAAAAGTGATCTTGTCCGATACCGGAAACTTTCCAACAGACCTTTACATGGCACAGGGGCTTAAAGAGCTTGTATCGGACGAAATTGAACTACGTCTGGTCGCGCCGGAAGATGTCGAAGATGCGTTGGATGAAACTGTCGCAGTGATGATGATCACTGAGGTGGATTATCGAACAGGCCGCAAGCATGATATGAAGGCGCTTACACAAAAAGCACATTCTGTTGGCGCTCTTGCGTTGTGGGACCTGTGCCATTCCGCCGGTGCCTTCCCTGTACATCTGAAAGAGGCAAAAGCTGACTTCGCGGTTGGGTGTTCCTACAAGTACTTAAATGGTGGCCCGGGCGCTCCTGCATTTGTGTATGTCGCTCCAAAGCATCAAGGCTCCTCTGGCAATCCGCTGACAGGTTGGATGGGGCACAACGCACCGTTTGCGTTTGATCTGGGATACGCACCTTCGGTCAAAACGGATCAGATGCGAGTGGGTACCCCACAAGTGCTGGCAATGACTGCGTTGAACGCGGCGTTAGATGTGTTTGATCACACGACGCTGGAGGCATTGCAGGCAAAGTCTATCGAATTGAGTGAGCTCTTTATCTCAGAAATACAGCGTCGCTGCCCAGGTCTGGAGCTTGCCTCACCGACTGATCCATTGAAGCGCGGCTCCCAAGTCTCTTTCAGTCATGAGCATGGGTACCCCATTATGCAAGCTCTAATCGATCGCGGTGTCATTGGTGACTTCCGTGCACCAAATATCATCCGTTTTGGGTTTGCACCGCTTTACCTTTCATTTGCAGATGTTCTCAAAGCAGCTGAAATTATTGAAGAAGTTATTGCCGGAAACCTCTGGGACAAGCCGCAATACCACCAAAAAAGCAAGGTTACTTGAATATGGACAAGAGCATAGATCGCGAAATGGAGCATCATGGGGCAGAGCTCTCTTTCAAAGATAATATGTCCTATGGTGATTACCTTAAACTCTCAGATGTGTTGGGGGCCCAAGCTCCTTTAACGGACGCGCATGATGAGTTGCTGTTTATCATCCAGCACCAAACTGCTGAGCTTTGGATGAAACTTGCAATTCGTGAGATGTCGGAGGCGTGTGATGCTTTGGCACAAGATGAATTCGCACAAGCTTCCAAGCTCATGGCTCGCGTTAATAAAATTTTCTATCAGCTGAACAGCGCGTGGGACATTTTACGCACCATGACGCCAAGTGATTACACCACTTTTCGTGATAGTCTTGGCAAATCATCAGGCTTCCAAAGCTACCAGTATCGGGCTATCGAATTTGTGGTTGGCAACAAAAATCCAGCCTTGATGAAGCCACATGACCATTTACCAGAAGTATCCAAATGGCTCCGCGAGATTTATGAGGCGCCGGGTATCTATGACCAGATGGTGCGGGCTGTCGCACGCGCAGGGTTCGATATTTCCAAGGATGTTTTGAACAGAGATGTGACACGGCCTTATACAACTGATGCGTCAGTTCAAAAGGCCTGGGCAATTATCTACCGTAACCCTCGCGATAATTGGCACTTTTATGACCTTGCAGAAAAGCTCATCGATTTTGAAGATTTTTTCCGCAGGTGGCGCTTCAATCACCTTACGACCGTAGAGCGGATTATCGGCAGTAAAATGGGAACTGGCGGTACTTCTGGCGCACCGTACCTGAAAAAAATGTTGGATACTGTGTTGTTTCCAGAGCTTTGGCAGGTGCGTAGTGATTTGTAAAATTGCTGTGCCAAATACCTAAATTCTGAGATTATTTTGTTCTAAAAACCGCCCAATTCGCGCATGTAAGTGAAATTGTGTATATATTTCAGGCAATATGTGCTTAGTTGAGGACGGTTTCTTGCAATTTATGGGAAGGTTGCAGGGGTTCGACGTTTAGATAATTTCACTCAATTTGTTCGTATAAATCTACAATAATTGGGTATTTGGGTCGTGAGAGATGCCGACTTCTGCCTTGAAATAAAATGCTGCTAAGGGCATTAGGTGGGAGCTTGGCAACAATAAAACACCAGTCATTCGCAGTCTGGGGGGATAATAATGCTGGAAATTGAACAGCTGTCGAAGCAGTTCGGTGGCTTTAGGGCCGTCAATAATTGCTCGTTTTCGGTTCGCAAAGGCACAATTACTGGTTTAGTGGGCCCGAACGGCGCCGGCAAAACAACGACGTTCAACCTTATCGCTGGGGCCTTACAACCAACTTCGGGAAAAATCCGATTTTTGGGAGAAGATGTTACAGGTCTCAGTTCTGACCAGCTGTTCCATAGAGGTTTGGTGCGCACGTTTCAGATTCCTCACGAATTTGACCGCCTGTCCGCTTTAGAGAACCTAATGTTGGTTCCGCCCTCTCAAAAAGGGGAGAGCCTGTTTAAGAACTGGCTCAGCTATGGCAGCGTTAAGAAACAAGAGGAAGAAGTCCGCCAGAAAGCTTTAGAGACTCTGGAATTCCTGGAACTTTCTCACGTGGCAAATGAGCGAGCGGGCAATCTGTCAGGTGGCCAGAAAAAGCTTCTTGAGCTCGGGCGCACCATGATGACAGACGCCAAGCTGGTGCTGCTGGATGAGCCTGCCGCTGGGGTTAACCGGACCCTATTGCGTCGTCTGGAAGACAAAATACAGGTCCTGAATCAGGAGCGTGGGTACACATTTATCTTGATCGAACACGACATGGAAATGATCGAGAAGCTATGCGCCCCGGTGATTTGTATGGCCGAAGGCTCTGTCCTGATCGAAGGCGACTTCCAAACAGTTCGTTCAGATGCCCGCGTGCTCGAAGCCTACCTTGGTGAAACGGTTGGGGAGGCTGCACTTTGATGACTTCTCAAGCAATTGCAGAGCGATCAATGCCAAAGAACACCGCACCACAGAAATACTCCGGAAAGCCGATCCTTACCATGACGGATGTCCGTGGCGGATATGGTGATGCAGACATCTTGCACGGCGTGAATATGCAGGTAACGGAGCAGCAAATTGTTGTGATTGTCGGGCCCAATGGGGCTGGTAAATCGACAGCAATGAAGGCGATTTTCGGCCTGCTGAAGGTGCGAGGCGGCTCTATTTTAGTGAATGGAACCGATATTGCAGGGTGGAAACCAAACCGTATTGTTCAACACGGTGTGTGCTATGTCCCGCAGGTCAATAACATCTTTCGTGAGATGACCATTCACGAGAATTTGGAAATGGGTGCCTTTTTGCGGAAAGGCGATATTTCCGCAAGTCTGGAGAGGGTTTACACTCTATTCCCCGATCTCAAAGAGCGTAGGAACGCGCTAGCTGGCAACTTGTCTGGCGGTCAACGCCAGATGGTTGCGATGGGCCGTGCGCTGATGCTGGACCCATCCCTGCTGCTACTGGATGAGCCAACTGCTGGTCTTTCTCCAAAGTATATGGAACAGATTTTTGAGATCACCCGCAACCTGCGTGATGCAGGCCTTTCGATCTTGCTAGTAGAGCAGCATGCCAAGCAAGCGCTTGCGTTTGCTGACAAGGGCTACGTTCTGGCAGCTGGTAGCAACCGGCACGAAGGAACGGGGCAAGAGTTGCTCGCGGATCGCGAAGTCGCAGAAATGTTCCTCGGCGGGTAATAAGGGAAAATCCAATGCCATTCATGGAATTCGTCAATTTTTACCTCATGCCGGGGATCGTGCTGGGCTCTATCTATGCTCTGGGTGCAGTCGGCATCACACTGGTTTTTGGTATTTTGAGATTTGCGCATTTGGCGCACGGTGACCTTGCAACCCTCGGCGCATTTGCAGCCTTGGGTGTAGTGACCATTTTTGGAGTGAGCCCTTGGGTCGCGCTCCCAGTTGCAATGGTTGCCTGCGCTTTTATGGCAATCGGCATCGACAAACTGTTTTACGATTACCTCTCAGAGCGCCCAAAGATCATCGTCGTGATGTCTTCGCTGGGTATTGCTTTGATGTTGCGAGCGGTCGTGCAAGTGGTGTGGGGCGTTGATACAGAAACCTACACCCGTGGCATCGTCAGACCAGACGACTACTGGGGCATCCGTATCCGGGACCGTGAGATCTATACCATCATTGCTATGTTCTTAATTGTTGGTGTCCTCTGGGCCTTCCTGCAAAAAACCAAGTGGGGCAAAGCCATGCGCGCTATGTCCGACAACCCGGACCTTGCACTGCTGTCAGGTGTCGACAACCGCAAAATCACCATGCTGACATGGGGAATTGTGGGTGTGCTTTGCGCAGCCTCCGGCTTCTTCCTCGGCATCAACACAGAGCTGAAACCGCTCATGGGCTGGACAATGCTTCTACCAATGTTTGCCGCTGCAATCCTTGGCGGTGTGGGGCGAGTTGAAGGCGCTGTCATTGGCGGTCTCATCGTTGGGATTGCTGAAGAAACATCCGTTCTGTTTATTCCAGGAGAGTACAAGGCCGCGATGGCATTCGCGATCCTCTTGCTCATTCTGCTTGTACGACCAACAGGTTTGCTCAAGGGCAAAGTTCTGTAGGAGGGAGAGAAACTATGGAACTCATCGGTCTGCTAAACTATGCGGTGTTTATGGCGATCTTTATCGGCATTTACTCCCTTCTTGCTCTTGGTCTTAATATTCAATGGGGCTTTTCAGGGCTCTTTAACGCCGGTATTGCGGGTTTCTTTGCTGTTGGTGCTTACACTTCTGCGCTGTTGACGACACCAGAATCCTCTGTTCACCTAGGTGGCTATCAGCTTCCGGTGGTGGTGGGTTGGATTGGGGCCATGATTGCCGCTGGCTTGATCGCATGGCCAATCGGCAAAGTATGCTTACGCTTTCGTTCTGATTATCTGGCGATCGCAACCATTGGTGTTGCAGAGATCATCCGTTTGGTCGTTAAGTCAGAAGGCTGGATGACTGGTGGTGCGCGCGGCGTGAATAAGGTTCCGCGCCCGTTTGGAGATCTGTCCTACCTGTATTCGCAGTTGGCATACCTTGCGTTGGTCATCGGGATTGTTCTTATCGTTTATTGGGCAATTGAACGACAGATCTCTGCGCCATGGGGGCGTATGATGCGTGGTATCCGCGACAATGAAGATGCCGCAACCGCCATGGGTAAGGATATCAAGGCTCGTCGTCTGGAGGCGTTTATTTTTGGTGCTGCAGTCATGGGGTTGGGCGGCGCTTTATTTGCCCACTTTAACCGCTCCATCACGCCAGAAGCGATTGACCCAATGATCGCAACATTTCTGATTTGGATCATGCTGATTTTGGGGGGCTCGGGCAATAACCGCGGTGCACTCCTTGGAGTTGCTGTTGTCTGGATTATTTGGTCTGCATCTGAATTTGTCACTGACCAGCTGCCAACAGAATACGCGATTAAAGCAAAGTACATGCGTGTCTTCATCATTGGTTTGCTTTTGCAGATTGTCCTTCGCTTCAGACCAGAAGGCATACTGCCCGAGCCTCAGGGAACGGCTGACAATCCAGAATTGAAAACCTTTCAAAAGCAAGAAGGTGCAGCAAAATAACGCCAGCACTCACGGAATAGTCAATTTTAACGCCCTGACCAATTCGGATATCGTTTATAACAGGGCTTCTTTGGAGGTGAACTGATGCTTAAGAAAATCGCATTGGCAGCAAGCTTGTTCAGCGCTACTGCACTTGCATCCAACGCTGTTCAGGCAGATGTGAAAATCGGTCTTCTTGGAGGTATTTCTGGCCCGATCGCGGCTATGGCTCCACCGATGCTGGATGCTGCACAACTGGCATTCCAACAGGTGAATGAGCAAGGCGGCATTTTGGGCGGACAAAAGATCGAGGCTGTTGTCGGTGATAGTGCTTGTAACCCACAGAACGGCGTAGATTCTGCCACGAAACTTGTGAACATTGAACAGGTCGTTGGTCTTGTAGGCCCACATTGCTCTGGCTCTGTTTTGGCGGTTGCTAACTCTGTGACCGTGCCAGCTGGCATTACGTTGATTACACCATCAGGTACGTCCCCTGAGATCACAAGCCTTGAAGACAAAGGCCAAGTGTTCCGCACAGTGCCTTCTGATGATTTCCAGGGACGCTCTCTGGCTCGGACATTGCTTGACCTTGGCACCAAGAAAGTCGCTGTTGCTTATTTGAATAACGATTACGGCAGTGGCCTTGCAAACGCGTTCAAAGTTGAGTTTGAGGCAAACGGCGGCGAGCTTGCCGGATATGCAGCGCACGAAGAAGGTAAAGCGTCCTACCGCTCTAACCTTGCAGAACTCTCTCGTGGTGGTGCAGAAACATTAGTGATCTTTGATTATGGCGATGGAACTGGCCTAACCATACTTCGTCAGGCGCTTGAAAATGGCTTCTTCACCAACTTCTTAGGTGGTGACGGCATGAAGTCGGATGCGATCATCCGTGAACTTGGTGCAGAAAACCTGACAACCTTCACCGCATCTTCTCCAGTAGGCGAAAAGTCCGACAGCCTAGAGAGCTTCAACGAAGCTTACAAAGCAGCTGGTGGAAACCCGGATGCGATCTTTGTTTCCAATTCCTACGATGCAGCATTCTTGATGGCGCTTGCTTTAGAAAAAGCTGGTGGCGATGCAGCTAAAGTATCGGCAGCTATGACTGCAGTTTCGAATGGCGAGGGCGAATCTGTTGGCCCGGGTGAGTGGACTAAAGCCGCTGAATTGATCGCAGCGGGTAAGGACATTGACTACAAAGGTGCTTCTGGAGACCTGAACTTCAACAAGGCAGGTGATGTTCCTGGTTCTTACGGTCTATTCAAGGTTGAAGGCGATGCCTTTGCACTGCAGCAAGCGCTGAACTAGGCAATAGAAAAACGTAAATAAGAAAAGAGCCGATCTAAAATCAGATCGGCTCTTTTTTGTCAAAGCGGCTACTTGGTGAGAATAAGTTTGCCAAGCTTTGTGATTGTCAAACGGTATAAACTTTCACGATGAGAGATTGTGATCTCCCGCTCGCTTCCAAATAGCACCTTGCTATCAATAGTGCGTTCAAGTGGCTGACTTTGTGTGCTTCCCTGGGCTTTTTCCATATCAGTCATTCGCCTCAGTCTTTCCCTAATTTTGGCTTGAGTGGACGCTCGCGATACCCTCAAGAGCTAGGGGGGCTCTATCGCGTTTATTTCTTGACTTTATTACTCATGTTTTATTACAAGTGCAATGCCTGCTTGTGAAATGCTGGAGATCGCGTCTTACAGTGTTGTGTTCCACGACAGGTTTTAATCGATGTGCAAGCCAGCTGTTGCCACTTCCTCATCAGTCAGCCAGCCTACGATAAGCGTTGTTTTTGCTTTTGATTTGCATTTGCAACTAGGTCTGGGTCTATTAGGTTTGAATATGATGAATAAGTTCGTTGCGCTGCTTTTTCTTGTTTTCGTTTCTTTGTGGATAACGCCAAGCAGCGCAGATACCGCAGTCAACAACCTAAAAGTTCCTGAGATCGCTCTCCAGTTGAGTAAGGCAGCAATTACGCAGCCAGCCCGCAGTGTCCGTTTTGGGGTGGGAAGTCACCTGGAAAGTGGGATGAAACAAAACTCCCGAAACTCTGTAATGGTTGATAGCAGCTATGAATTCTCTGATTTTTCGAGCGAACACGAAGGAGAGTCACAGCAAAATACAGTTTGTGTTCTGCAATCCGACCTTCCACCTATGAGTTGTGCTGCTACCTTTTCAGGACAGGCCAGAACTGACAGTCAGTGTGCAGGCGTAGCCACTCAAACACGAGAGCGGTGCAACCGCCCATTGAAACTATCACTGAGCACTGCAATAGATCCAATTGTGTAGACAGCATCAGACCAACCAAGAGAACTGCGAGACTCCCCAGATGGATGCAATGTTTGAAACCTTGAACTTAACAGCTGCGATTAACCCGCTTTTCGAGCTGATTTCAAAAGGCGGTGTCGTCGTCGGTTTGTTGTTGGTTGTGAGTATTATTGCGCTGACGATCATTTTTGCAAAGTTCTGGCAATTCTGGATTGCCGGTGTAGGGCGACACCGTAAAGCTTCGCAGGCAGTTGCTTACTGGCGTGTCGGCAAGCGGGATCAGGCTTACCAAATTGTCGTTGCAGATCGATCCCCTGTTTCAGATGTTCTGGCACACGCTATGCGGGGCCTTATGAAGCCTCAGGTCCCACAGGCGTTGGTGAGGGAGGACGTCGAGCGTGTTTGCTTCACACACCTTGGAGATTTGCGTAGTTACCTGCGGGCTTTGGATATGATTGCTCAGACTGCACCACTTATGGGCTTGTTCGGGACAGTTTTAGGGATGATCAATGCATTTCAGTCAATGGCTGATGCAGGGGCTCAGGTCGACCCATCCGCATTAGCAGGCGGAATTTGGATCGCCCTGCTTACAACAGCAGTTGGGCTAGCTGTTGCTATTCCTGCATCGGTAACGCTGTCTTTTTTCGAAGGACGCATTGAAAGAGAACAAGGTGCGATGGAGAAGGTCGTCACAGAACTATTCACTGGCGCAGTGACTTCGAGTTCTGAAAATACAAAGGAAGCTGAGGCTCTCAATTCGTCTCCGCGACTAGAGGTGATTCAGGATGCGCCTTAGCGAGGTCCCAAAGCGCAATCGGGCACCGGGCCTTACCTCCCTGATTGACGTGATTTTTTTGCTCCTCATGTTCTTTATGCTCGCTTCCACATTCTCAGTGTACCAGAGGTTGGACGTTACATCGGGCAGTGAAGGCGCATCTGAATTAGATCATGCTCCAGTTCTCCTGCAAGTTTTTGCGCAAGGGCAACTGTTCATGAACGGAAAGTCCATGCGGGTTGAAGCGCTTGATGCTCGGTTAGGTGAGGCTGGAATTGCAAAGCAACAGCCTATTGCCGTTATTCCGGCCAAAGACTCAACAGTGCAAGACCTTGTACACGCACTTGAAACCCTCAAGTTCGCTGGTTGGTCAGCGACCGTCGTTGGCAATTGAAAACAAGATATTATTATTTAAGAAGTTCAAAGAATGCGCCTGAAGACAAATCCAAAAAGAAGAAATCTGGAGAACACGATCCCATTGATCAATATCGTGTTCTTGATGCTCATCTTCTTCCTCTTTGCAGGCACGATCGATCGCGATGATGCTAAGAATATAAACCCAGCGCATACGCAGGAAACCTCCCAACCTGCCCGAATTGCTGGTGCGCTGATCATCGCAGCTGACGGTACGATGAAGCAAAATGAGAAGCCAATTGTTGCTCAGGCCATACTGCCCGGGGAAGAAAATGCAGAGGCATTGACGGTTGTTGCTGACAAAACCCTCTCCGCCACAAAGCTGGCTGGTATTCTGGCGGTGCTTAAGAAAAATGGTTTCTCTGAAATCACTCTCATGACTATCAGGAACTCTAAATGAAGGGGCGCGGGAGTGGGCATATCAGTGGCTTTGCGCTCGCTGCGGCCTTATTGGCTGCTGTTAGTGTGCATGCTGTTGGCTTTGCTTGGTTTCATGAACGTACCCCTGAGGTGCAGATTGTGTCTACGCGTTCGATTTCCTTATCTGTTGTCGGCTCTATCGACGACTTGATATCCGGGTCTTTGCCAGCGGATACGCCTGATGAAATCGCTGAAATCGAGGAGCAAGAACCTGAGCAACTGGCTGCACCGATAAAAGATAACAAGCCCGTTGAACCGGTTCGTCATGAGGCATCAAAGCCAAGCCTCACACCACTTATGAATGGCGTGACCGCAAAGGCGGAGAAAAGTCTGGAACGCCTCATAGAAGGTGTTGAGCCTGAGGTCGTCACGCCTAAAGAGGTGAAGCTAACAGAGCCAAAAGAGATCCAACCACCAAAACAGGACGACTTTAAAGAATTAAAGCCTGCTGAAAAGGCGGCAGTTGAACCTGCTGAAAAAAGACAGGAACAGCCCGAAAACCCACCGGAACCGGTTGTAGCAACGCCAACCATGCCGGTCCCGCGCGCCAGACCACCGCGCCCAACGCAACCGGCAAAATCTCAACCCGTCAGAAAGGCCAAAGCGGCCCCTGTGAAAACAAAACGGGAAACAGCCCAAAAAGTCGGTAATGCAAAAACTGATACCGTTAAAGGCTCACGAGCTATCCGGAAGGGAACTGAGACAGCAAAGCAGGGAAACGCTATCGCTGGGTCTGGAGACAGTGCTGGAAATGCAGCCAAGAGCAGTTACTGGGGCAAGGTACAAAGAAAGATTCAAAGAGCGGCTGAGAGACGGTACCCAAAGCGCGAGAAAAATCGCAAGAAAACGGGCGTTGTTCGTGTGAGCTTTGTCATAAATAGAAATGGCTCTGTGACAGCAATTAAACTGTCTCGCTCAAGTGGAAATAAACGACTTGATCAGGCTGCATTAAAGGCCATTAGCGCAGCTGCGCCTTTCCCCCCGTTCCCATCATCAATGAGGGCTAAATCGATACAAAAGGTTGCGCCAATCATCTTTCGTTTAAGCAAATAAAAAAGGCAGCATGTTACTGCTGCCTAATCATCGAGCGGGTACAGCGTGCTTATTCGGCTGCGGCCATGTTCTTTGGCGAAAGAGGGTCTGCAATCTGTAGCAAATGACGAATGCTTGAACGGTTATTTGCAAGATCCGCAATGGTGCATTTATCGAGCACTCCAAGGAATGCTTCTAATGCTTCATGCAAAACAGAATTGAAACCACAATGGTTGACGAGTGGACAGTCCTGACGGTTACTATCGAAACACTCAGCCAGAAGGAATGACTCTTCGGTAGCGCGCACCACTTGACCCACGCTGATTTGTTCAGCAGGACGTGGCAAAACAATACCCCCGTTGCGACCTCGAATAGTCTTCATCAAGTCAGCATCAACGAGCACCTTCATGATTTTGAAAAGGTGAGTTTCCGACATGGAAAACGAAGCGGCGATTTCCGCAACTTTGCTTGGCTTGTCAGGATTTGCCGCACAATACATTAGGGCACGTACAGCGTAGTTGGTTTGTTGAGTGAGTCTCATAGTAGTAGCTATGCGTCTTCCGGGTCTGTCGTCAACCAAAATATGTATCTTCAACTCAAGAATAAACCATAGCTAGTTTAGAGTCATTAAAAACTTTAGCGGAAATGCAAGAAAATGAGCACGCTCGCCATGTGCTTCCCGGGAGTCTGACAATCCCGAACTGGAGAGACAAAAGCAGGGCCGGAACGCAAAATGCATAAGAAAAACCCCCGACAAGTTACCTTGCCGAGGGTGGGGCTTCATCAAATGATCTGCTCCGCGAGATGCCGGGACGGTTTAACATTCCACGAGCTCAATGACGAAGCTACTGTTACTTATTGACTACCACGTATACTGTTTTTCCATCTTCAACCACGGCTCTGTAATAGACGCCAGCGCAGTCGTAGTAACCGTTGTATGGTGAACAGTCTGCAATGTTTTGTCGACGGTTCACACGCCGTGATGTTCTGCGGGTCACGCGGCGTGTTTGGTTCAACTCAGCAGTTTGAGCGTTGGCATCACCTACCTTGAAAGAAACCGGTGAGACATTTTTCGAACCAGACTGGAAGGCTTCTGGATTAATTTGAGCTGTGTAGCCAACTGAGAGTGCGACGGCTGCGACTGTGAGGGCTCTGAGTTTCATTTTCTTCTTCTTTTCTTTGTTAATTGGTTCAGTTTTTCGTCACCGGGAGAAACTTGATGTGTTCGTGTTTTTAGTGAGAGGATCCGGCAATCCCAATTCCTGATGCCAGGCCAAGCCACGCTTTGATCCGAAGTCCAACTGCTTTGATCACGCCAAGTGCTGCGATGACATGAGCGGTGAAACTTCCTTCCATCGAACCTTTGAGGTCAGTCGTATAGGCTTGCACAATGCATCCGCTTCCTGGGACCAGTAATTCTTGGTGTTCAGGGTGAATAAGATCCAGGTGGGCAACAACCTGACCTCTTTTTACGCGTTCACCCGGTTCCATCAGCCGGCCAGATGGTGCCATTTGGCCGGAGGAGATCATGTCTTGGATCCGTGTGATCCGTGCTGGGAGAACCGTGTTCGCCATCGAGATATTGAAGTTACTTTCACAAGCGATTTCTGCTGCCATACCTTCATAGAGCTCTGTGTGGGAGACCTGTGAGAAGCCGGCGACAATTCTTGAGCTTTCTGCGAGGCTTCTGTCGGGAATGATAACCATTGCGGGGCTCATAGCAGCCTGTGCTGCACGGGAACCTTTGTGCAGTGTAACTTGCTCAACCGTTCCATTTACGAAGCTTCGGACCTCGGTTTTGTCTAAGTCGATCTCAGCCTGGTTTAGGGCGGACTGTGCACTCGCCAACTGGGCAGGTAATATCGAGTGTGCCTGGACCTTTGCAGCAGCCAATTGAGCCTTAGCGGACTTGACTTCAGCGATGCTGGTGTCCCTTTGGGTGGTTGCACGTTCCAGTTTGCTTGGCTGATAGGCCGCAGAAGCTCTGGATTTTAATTCCTCATGATCGTCAAGTGTCATTCGTGCCTGTTTCAGGCCGGAGTTGGCTGCATCCAGTTTTGCTTCAGCGGTTTCTACGTCGAGCAGAGCCGCTTCCATAGCGCTGTGAACTTCGTCAATTTTGCGCTTAGCCTGATCTACTTTTGCCAGCTCAGTCGAGTTCTCAATGTTAAACAGTGGGTCTCCAACCTTGACGTGGTCTCCACCTTCAACAAAGACTTCGGTAACCGTACCGCCGTTTTCGGCAACGACCGGTACGGAACGGAAGGGCACAATTCCAGTGAATGACTTCGGGTAGTAGTAGAACACCGCGAAGAAGACGATTAACGCCAGGATGACCCACAGGACCAAGGCATAGTGTACATTGTATAGCGTGATCGGCATTCCCTTCCAACGAAGGTAAAACACACGCAGAACAAACGGAAACGACGTTACAACAAGCTCAATCATTTTGCAGCCTCCTGCATTCTTGGTGTCCACCACAGCATGAAGTCACGAGCGATTGCAGTGAGGATTAATGCAGTTGGGAGCAAGATACTGAAGTGGTCCAATGCAGGCATTATTTCGTAAGCCAGTGCAACTGTGAGCATCACCGGTATCGTGGTGCGAAGAGGTGTACTCTTTGCCTTGTGCTCGGCATACCGGTCAAAGCGAGAGTACAAATGAACAATCAAAAGAAAGGCCAGAAAGAAGACTGCGAGGCCGACGAGGGAGTAACTGTCGGATTCTCCCGGAGGCACCCACCAGCTTGGATCCCCATTTGACGCAGAAGCCTCTGTGCTCAATGCGCCAACGAGAATGCACGTTGACAAAAAGATCGATTTCACGGTGAATTTCCTTTGCTTTATTAGAAAGCTACCGTCCCTGGCAGCACCGTTTTGATGGCTTTAAGTTAAGGGAAGAGCAAAGGATGTTCTTTAGAGTTCTGGCCATCAATTTTTGATTTCTGGACATTCTAGAGGCGGTAAAGGAACGAAGAACGCCCAAATGCCTCTCCAGGTGAAGTGGAGGTCAATATGACAAGAATAAGCGCTAACAGATTACGCCATGTCGCTCGGGTATATGAACAAGAGCGACAAGATGCTCTGCACTTCAAACTGATCTTGCAAGCGGTTGGTGTCTCTGCAGATACTCTTCTTGATCAAAATGCGAAGATAGACCTTCAGCGAGAAGCCGCCGCTTTAGAGACCGCATGTGATGCTTTGGCAGACCCAACGTTTGCCGCCCGTGCAGGGCTGGCAGCACCGGGCGCAAAAACACTGCTCGCTTATTTGGCACAAGCAAGCGATACGGTTGGGCAGGTGTTTCGGTTTGCGCAAAGGTACTATGCTCTAGAGGACCCAGACCTACGTTTTGAGTTGGATGGGGATGAGCAAAAACCTAAGATATGCCTTGTCAGCGATATTATTAGCGCCCACCAGTTCCCAAGGCACCGAGAGTTTCTGGTGTTCGGGCTCTATCGGCGCACGCAACAAATTGCAGGTGCAGACTTTGGTGAAATGTCAGTGATGTTAGAGTGTGATGCTTTAACTCACTGTCGCAAACTTGGTGAGTTGGCAGGTTGTGAAGTAGTTGGTGCTTATACAAGTAGCGGTATTCAACTGCCTGACGGTGGTTTCAATTTTGAAATTCCGACTTCGGACCCTGCTTTGCGTGAGCATCTTGTGAAGCATGGTGACGAGCGCTTGGGCCAATTGCCTAAGAACCGGCAAGGAATTTCGGCGAAAGTGATCCGGCTGGTTCGCGCCCGGCTACCGGGAAACCTTCCAAGTGGAGATGAAGTCGCCAAAGAACTTTGTTTGACGCGCCGCACCCTCACTCGGAAACTCTCAGAGGAGGGAACCAACTTTAAGTCGCTTGTGGAGGCTGCAAGATGCGACTTAGCAAAGCGCTTACTGGTGGGCACAGACAGTATCGCGCAGGTAGCCTTCCTGCTCGACTTCGCAGATCAGGCTGCCTTCTCAGTTGCCTTTAAACGCTGGACCGGTGCAACACCTGCTGTCTTTCGTAAGGCGAAATCTTAAGCAAGATACGCCGTATCTTGCAAACGTTCTGCTGACCGGCCCTGATCCAACGCTATGTGTTGCTTACTCAAGACATGCACGATTGTGGGGAAGCCAAAAATCGATCTGCGGGCCAACCGGCGTAATCCGTGTTGGGTTGATAGAGTTATGGCTGGTATAATAGTGGTCTTTAATATGCTTCATATTGACCGTTTCAGCGACGCCCGGCTCTTGGTAAAGGTCTCGCAGGTACCCCCACAGGTTCGGATAATCCGCAATGCGGCGCAGGTTGCATTTGAAGTGACCAACATAAACAGGATCAAAACGCACCAGCGTGGTAAAGAGACGCCAGTCAGCCTCTGTGATGGTATTGCCTGTCAGGTATCGCTGTTTTTCCAGCCGCTGTTCAAGCCAGTCTAATGTGTCGAACAATGGCGCCACGGCTTCTTCATAGGCTGTTTGTTTGGTCGCAAATCCGGCTTTATAGACACCGTTATTAACGCTCGTGTAGATGCGCTCATTCAGTCTATCAATTTCACCCCGCAGGGCTTCAGGGTAGTAATCACCCGGCTTAGCGCCAACCTCATCAAACGCAGAGTTAAACATCCGAATAATCTCGGAGGACTCATTTGAAACGATCGTGTTGTTCTTCTTGTCCCACAGAACAGGCACTGTGACACGGCCCGAATAGTCCGGCATTGCCGTAAGATACACTTGATAGAGGTACTGCGCGTGGTTAATGACGTCCGGTTCAACACCTTCGCCATCTTCAAAGGTCCATCCGTTTTCTGCCATGTACCAATGAACGACAGAAAGAGGGATCATCTCTTCCAAGCCTTTTAACCTGCGAAAAATAAGCGTCCTATGAGCCCATGGGCAGGCGAGCGAAACATAAAGGTGATATCTGCCAGCTTCGGCCTTGAAGCCGTCTGTTCCACTTGGCCCTGGAGTTCCGTCTTTTGTGATCCAGTTTCTAAACTGAGACGCCTTGCGCAAGAAGCGCCCACCAGTGGCAGAGGTTTCATACCACTGATCTACCCAGCGACCATTCTGAAGTAATCCCATGACCTCAACCTCAACCTAATCAATCAAACGGCTCAAACATTTCTGCTACAGCTAAGAGTTTCCGCGCATATTGAACTGCACCTCTTATTCTTAACGGGTATTGGCCGAAAATACAGGAATGAAAACAGAAATATGCGGACCTTGCCCAACATTGCGGTGGGCTTAATGTGTTTGATTGGTACCCAAATATGCACTCAAAGCAGGTGGTGGGTTATTCAAAAGCTGAGTGGTATCAGCAAGTGGATGAGCGGTCCCATCAGCAACCAGAAGGGCTTTTCTGGTGATGCGGCGGGCATCCTGAGGATCATGACTGACCATTAGGAGTGTTGTGCCTGTCTCAGCAACAAGCTCTGCCACCAGATCTAACATCTCAGCTTTCAGTGCCGGCCCTAATGCGGCAAAGGGTTCATCCAGTAAAAGTAAATCGCGATGCTGCAGCAACACTCGCGCAAGCGCGACGCGATTTTGCTGCCCGCCTGAAAGATGGGCGGGTTTCCGTGCTTCCATGCCAGCCAGGCCAACACGTTCGAGCGCTGCTTTCACTTGCAAATGTTCCGCTCTTGAGAGCTTGCCGCTGGGCCGAAGGCCAAGAGCAGCGTTCTGTTCAGCAGTGAGGTGAGGGAAGAGATTGCCATCTTGAAAGAGCATCGCTATTGGCCGCTTACCAGGAGCCAAGTTTGTGAGGTCGTGACCATTCCATGAAACACGCCCATCAGTGATGTCACGGAAACCAGCGATTGCTTCCAGCAACGTGGACTTGCCTGCGCCGGAGGGGCCAATGACTGCAACACTACTTGCTGCTTCAATGTCTAAATCAGCATGTAGTTTAAAGGCTCCGTTCGTGATCATGCAGGATCTAATCTTCAACATGCCAGCGTCCTCCGCGATCTAAAATCCAAAATACTGTCATTGAAAGCACGAGCAGAAGCAGCGCACCACCAGCTGCTGCTTGCATTTTGTAAGCTCCCATCAGGCGGTAAATCTGTAAGGGCAGTGTTGCGAACTCAGGGTCCGCAAAAAGAGCAATAACCCCCAGGTCCCCCATTGAAAGGGCCGCTGAAAGGCCAGCAGCAAACCCAATTTGCGCTCGCATACGGGGAATGAGAATACGCGTGAAAAACACTCGTCCTTTCATGTTTAAAGAAAGAGCAAGTCGTCCATGTCGTAAAACGGTGTCCTGAGCAGCGGGCACCAGAATGCGAAGCGCAAAAGGCAACGCCATCGTTGCGTTGACCAGTGCTGTCACGGGAAGCGCTAATGAGGTTGGATCAGCAACAGGACGTATAATGATAAACAGGCCAGTCCCAATGACCAAAGGTGAGGCAGCAAGGCCTAGTATGCCGCTCAGTTCAACCAGGCCATGCCGCCGCACTGCAATGGTTGCCGCCATTGGCAACGCAAGCATGAGTAAGATGGCAGTGCTGGCTGCTGCAACGGCAACTGAAATGAGTGCAGCCTTAAAAACAACAGGGGGCATTGTGAAGAGCCCTTCAAGGCCTGACATGACAACGGCGCTCAAAGGTAACAGCAGGAAAACTGCGGCAAGAATGATCCAGATGGCATCGACAATTGGTGCTCCTCCATCCCAGCGATGGATGGTCCGGTCAAGCCCCGCTCCAAATCCACCCTCACGCGACAGCTTCAGCGCTGTAAAGGCAGCAGCGGCTGTAAGCACCAGTTGCAAACCAGAAAGCAATGCTGCTCGCCCGAGGTCAAAATCATAAGTGAAGGCCTGATAGATCGCCAGTTCAACCGTTGTCGCCCTAGGGCCTCCGCCCAATGTGAGCGCTACGGCAAAACTGGTTAGGCAAATGGCGAAGATGACAGCCGCAACCCCAGGGACAATACGAGCCAGCATCGGCAGCTCAATTAAGCGAAAGAGAGAGCGCCCCTCACATCCCAACTGAGCAGCAAGTCGAAAGCGTTCTGAGGGGACTTCCTGCCAACCTTGTAAGATTAAGCGAGTAGCGAGCGGCAGGTTGAAGAAAACATGAGCTAATACAACGCCATGCATACCATAGATGCGAATAGGAGGTGCACCAAACTGGGCGAGTAACTCAGAAATCCAGCCTGAGCGACCAAACACCTGCAATAGCCCAAGGATAGCAACAATCACCGGAAGGATAAAAGGAGCGCCTAAGAGAGCGATTAACACACGCCGCCCTGCAAACCGTCTGCGTGATAACGCTCGGGCAACGGGAACAGCAAGAACAACACTGATAATTGAAGAGAGAATGGCCTGCGTGAGCGTGAACCGAAGGGCGGCCCAATCCGCAAACAAAAAGCCATGCCCAGCCTCAGCTCGAAATGCAACAGCAGCCAAAGTGCCTAAGATAAGTGCCGCGACAACGCATGCCGCGGCAAGGCCAGGAACAGTGCTTACTGGCTGAGTGCTTCTAGCCATTCTGGCAGAGCCTCACTTCTCGCAGATACGGCTTCTTCAGGCGAAAAGAACAATGCCTTGGCTGGAACCTTCAGTGAGTTAAAGCCTTCAGGCAGTCCACCTACTGGTGTTACGGAAGGGTACATCCAGTTGGTTGTTGGAATGATCGTTTGGAATGCATCGGACACCATGAAGTTCAGGAACTGGTCTGCAAGTTCAGATTGGTTGGTTCCAGCGAGTTTGGCGGCCACCTCAATTTGCATATAGTGACCTTCGTCAAACGTTGCCGTCGTTTTGCTATCATCTTCCTCTGCAATCAGGTGGTAGGCAGGGGAGGTGGTATAGCTAAGCACCATGTCTGCCTCGCCATCAAGGAACAGACCATAGGCCTCCGACCAGCCCTTCGTAACAGTTACAATATTGTCTGAAAGGTCAGCCCAGATATCATTGGCCTCGTCGCCATAAGCAGACTTGATCCAGAGCAGAAGGCCAAGGCCTGGCGTTGAGGAGCGCGGATCTTGAATGAGAATTTTACGGTCACTGTCTGCAAGCTCACGGAAGCTGGATGGAGCATCAACACCAGCTTTGTGTACAAAAGCAAAGTAACCCCAGTCGTAAGGCACGAATGTATCGTCAGCCCATTCAATTGGCAGCGTGTAGTCGGCCTCTACTGCGTGCGGGGTGAACAAGCCCGTCTTCTTCGCCGTTTCAATAAGGTTGGTATCCAGACCCAGAACGATATCTGCCTCTGAGTTTTCGCCTTCTAACCTAATTCTGGAAAGCAGCGCAGCGCCGTCTTCAACACCCACAAGCTTCAGATCACAATTACATACAGCCTCAAACGCTTCTTCCGCCTTCGGGCCTGGGCCCCAGTCGGAAACGAAGCTGTCATAGGTGTAGACTGTCAGTTGAGGCTTTTCGGCAGCCATCGCCGATGTTGCAGTGAGTAGTCCCGCAGCAATTAACAGATGTTTCATGTCATCCTCCATTGCGGCGAGAGGGCAGGATGGACGAAACCGGTACCCTTCCCTCCGCCGGTTTTAGCCGGTTCAGGTTCAACGAGTTCGCCATTTGGCATCTCAGCACGAAAAAATTGTGCACCCCGAGGTCATGCGGTTCTTAACTGGAAAAGAAGGTCAGTGCAACTGTATACACCGAGGGTATATGCAGTACCCCTATGAAGTTGCGGGAAAAGCCCGGGCAGGAATACGCCCGGGCAAAATGCTGTTTTTATGCTGAAAGGTCAAACCGATCAGCATTCATCACTTTAGTCCATGTGGCGATGAAATCCCTCAGGAACTTTTCGTGATTGTCATCCTGCGCGTAGACTTCAGCATAGGCGCGCAAAATTGAGTTGGAACCAAATACAAGGTCTGCACTGGTGGCCGTCCACTTGGTTTTACCAGACTTCCGGTCGCGGATCTCATAGGTGCCGTCACCGCGTGGATGCCAACTGTTACCCATGTCAGTCAGGTTAACAAAAAAGTCCGTTGTTAGCTGCCCCATACGATCCGTGAGGACACCATGCATTGATCCTCCGAAGTTTGCACCAAGAACACGCAAACCTCCAACCAGAACAGTCATTTCCCATCCTGTCAGGCCCAGCAGTTGCGCCCGGTCAAGCATCATTTCTTCTGGGCTAACTGCGTATTCTTGCTTTTGCCAATTGCGGAAACCGTCCGCTAAAGGCTCGAGCACGCTGAAGGATTCTGCATCTGTCATGGTTTCTGATGCATCGCCGCGGCCAGCTCTAAAGGGAACATCCATATTGAACCCAGCAGCCTTGATCGCTTGTTCAATACCTACGTTTCCAGCCAGCACAATCACATCTGCGATCGAAGCCCCTGTTTCCGCAGCTATCGGTTCAAGCACAGCCAAAACCTTAGCAAGGCGTGCGGGTTCATTACCAACCCAGTCCTTTTGGGGGGCAAGGCGGATACGGGCTCCGTTTGCACCACCACGCATATCAGAACCGCGATAGGTTCGCGCACTATCCCAAGCTGTTGTGATCATGTCAGCGGCACTGAGAGTGGAGGCTACGATTTTCGCTTTCACCGCCTCGACATCATAACCACTTTGACCTGCTGGAATTGGGTCCTGCCAAACCAATTCTTCGTTGGGCGTGTCTGGACCAATATAATTGGCTCTTGGTCCCATGTCGCGGTGGGTCAGTTTAAACCAGGCACGCGCGAATATGTCCTCAAAATAGGCAGGGTCTGCAATAAATTTCTGGCAGTACGCATTGTAGATTGGGTCAACTTTCATTGCCATATCTGCATCGGTCATCATTGGGTTGTGACGAATAGTCGGGTCAGTCGGATCAACTGGCTTGTCCTCCTCCTTGATGTTGACGGGTTCCCACTGGCATGCACCAGCCGGGGACTTGACCTGTTCCCATTCGTGACCAAACAGCATGTCAAAATAGCCCATATCAAAGACGATGGGGTCTTTGGTCCACGCACCTTCAATACCAGAGGTATAAGCATTGGTTGCTTCACCGTGTTGTCCCGGATTTGACCAGCCCAATCCTTGCTGATCAACTTTAGTCGCTTCAGGCGCAACACCAATATTATCAACTGCGCCACGGCCATGGGCTTTGCCCACCGTATGCCCGCCACATGTGAGTGCAGCAGTCTCTTCGTCGTTCATTGCCATGCGCGCAAACGTCTCGCGAATTTGAGCCGCTGTTTTCATTGGGTCGGGAACGCCGTTTACCCCCTCAGGATTAACGTAAATCAACCCCATATGGGTTGCTGCAAGAGGGTTCTCTAGCGTTGATGGGTCATCCAGATCGTCATATCGCTCCTCGCTTCGCGCGAGCCATTCCTGTTCAGAGCCCCAGTATGTATCAATCTCTGGGCCCCAAATATCTTCGCGCCCAAACCCAAACCCAAAGGTCTTTAACCCCATAGATTCATAGGCAATAGTACCGGACAGAAGTATAAGGTCAGCCCATGAAAGCGCGTTGCCATATTTCTTTTTAATGGGCCAGAGCAAACGCCGGGCCTTATCCAGACTGGCGTTATCTGGCCAGGAGTTGAGAGGAGCAAAGCGGATATTACCAGACCCGCCGCCGCCACGACCATCAGCAAGACGATAGGAACCAGCGGAGTGCCATGAAAGGCGGATCATCAAACCGCCGTAATGGCCCCAGTCAGCCGGCCACCAGTCCTGACTATCAGTCATGAGTGCTTTGACATCTGCTTTGACAGCATCAAAATCGAGTGCCTTAACAGCATCGTGATAGTTGAAGTCTGGATCCATTGGATTGGTGCGCGCACCGTTTTGGTGAAGGATGTCCAGATTCAAAGCATCAGGCCACCACCGGGTTGCAGGTTTTTCCATTGACGTATTTGCACCATGTACCACCGGACAAACACCGTGTGTCTTCTCTCCACTGCCGCTCATTGCTGCCTCCGTTACCTGTTTTGGGTTTAGCTGGACTTGACCTAGCGTTTACCTTAAGCGGTGCCGCAATGAGATGCATCCAGCAAATCCTAGACTGACTGTAGAGAAAAGTTTGCATCAGGAAAAATTGTATATTTTTATCATTCGATAAGAATCTATTATTTTATGGAAGGAGGGTTTTCAACCAAACGATGTGAACGAACTCTTGTGAATGTTTCAAACGAAGGAGGGAGTTATCCGTAACTTGATTAGGCACCAAGCTAACCAATAGCTCCCTGGCCGTGTTGCGCAATTCGAACTTTGCTCATAATTTACCCAACTCCATAAATTTGGGGGTCATGAAACCGTCTCGAACGCGGGGCGCTCGAAGGGTGTCATTTTGTTGAGAACTGTAACGCCAATTTCCGCTTCTGTCCTTTGATTTTTCAACGTTCGGGATCTGAGTTTGTTCCCGATCACCTGCTTGAACCGGCCCATCAGGGTTTCCCCTCGCGCCTTTGTAAATTTGTCCCGCCGGGCAGCGTTGTATTTGAATGGCATCCAAAAATGTCTTTGTTGAAAATGTTCCGCTTACATAAACGTCAAAGTGCGAATTGTGCAACAAGGCCAGTAAGGGCGAGCTGTAAGCTGAATTTGCTTTATGCAACACGGCCCCATTAATACGCAAAATGAGATACGTCTTGCTAAGGAATGCGGCAGGGGATGCGTTGTCTGTCAACGGCGGTAAGACCAACACTGAGTGAATGAGCGCCCGGTATCATTGTTATCAAACTACATTGTTTTGCCGGTTCAACTCTTACCTAAAGGAATTCATTTCGCGCAGACCTCACCGCCAGAACGAACCAAAATACGTGGACAGGATTGTCAAAATACCTCAGGAAACTGTAGTTCTTGCACTGAGGACGTGTCAATAAGACTATCAATATGGTTCAATTTTAGAGACGAACTTTGTAAGTCCTATGACTGCGACTAACGTGTATTCTCGTAAGGCCACTCGCTCCGAGCCCAGAGAGTATGACCTGAATGAAAGAGAACATCTGAATGAAAAATCGTTTCCTCACGACCTCCGTATTGGCCTGTCTGGCATTGGGCACACTGGCTCAGGCGAGCTTTGCACAAGAGACCACCTCAAAAGACTGTTCCGTTGCCGAATTCAAGATGGGCCTGCGTTTTCAGCAACAATCAGCTGAAATCCGTGCGCTGCAGAGACAAGCCTATAATATTGCGCGGCAAAAGCTTGCGGCAGCAGTTGAAAAAGCAGAGGATCCTTCCAAGCTGGCCATCGTTTCCGATCTTGATGAGACCGTGATCGATAACACTGCTCTGCTGGCCCGTGATTTGGAGAACTGTCACACTTATGATGCCTGGGACACATGGCTTCCGTGGGAGCGTGACGGCAAACCGACCCTGATCCCGGGTGCAAAGGAATTCCTCAACTACGCAGATGAACTGGGTGTTGCTATTCGCTATATTTCTGACCGAGCGGACAAGCAGAAGGAGCATACTCTTGCAACGCTGGGTGAGCTTGGCCTGCCGCAGATCAGCCCCGAGACCGTTCTTTTGCTGGGCCCTCCAAAGGCAGAGCGACGCGAGATTGTGCGCGCTGACCATCAGATCGTTCTGATGTTGGGTGATACGCTGCATGATTTCGATGGCGGCTTCCGCAAAACCCCGCTCGACGATCAGATATCGCTGGTCGACAAAAGCGCTGCAAAATGGGGCACCGAATGGATCGTCTTCCCGAACACCGCCTATGGCACATGGTCTGAAGCACCACTGAGCACATGGGGCGATGAAACCATTATTGAAAAGTGGTAATCGGAGGGGCTTGACCGTGTATAAGGCCGCCGGACTTTCCGGCGGCTGAATGTTCGAAAAGCCCGACAAAACGTGTCAGAATTTGAGTTTGCATTGGTTAGTGAGTGCCAATGCAAACTACGCGAGAGAAGTGTGACATCACTTCTTCAGTCCAGCCCAACAATCTATCCTCAAGGACGCGAAAGCACTGCCAAAAGCGATGGCAGAGCCAACCAACGTTGTCCATGACCTACAAAATCACAGTAACTTTGCCGTTTGCGCTGACTAAGACGTCACCCTGGGATTCAATTTGAGTTGGCGGATTAAGGTCGGCCTTCGCAACGTCTTTTGCCATAGGCCACCACAGCTGTTCATACCAAGATTCAACTTTCACTCGATCAGGAACCCCAAATCGTTCCTGTTCGTGGTGGGGGATTTTGGCGGTGCCGTGTATGATATCAAAGATGAACAGGAATGATCCAAAATTGCACATTCCATGACCGTATTTTCCGAGGCCGTGGTGGGCATGGTGTGTGTCCGGCAGCGTGATGAACTTCTCCAGAACGCGCATGATTGGTCTGGTTAGCGGGAGAGCATGAAGCTTTAGATCCCATCTGGTGTTTGTGTGAACCATGAACTCTGATGAGCCTTTCCAGGCCGCCGCGACGATTGCAGCTTCCGCCTGACCCGCCCAAACCATAAATGCCCCCATCAACGAATATGGCAGAACAACGAACCAGAGCCAGTTTTCCCGGAATGCGATCGTCACATTCACATGTTCGGGCAGGTGGTGCGGTTTGTGAAGCCGCCATAACCATGGAACTGAATGCGACAATCGGTGCATCCAGTAGTGAATGTACTCTTCAACCAAAACGTAAGTGATAAACGCCAGCCAAAAATTGACGCCCGACAAGAAGCCGCTGTGATGGGGAAACAACACCACCAACAACCAGCCATAGAACGCAACCAGTACTGCTCTGACGAAAATAAAATTGATAAAGCTAAGAATATTGACGCCTATCTCATGAAGACTAAAAGCAGCTCGCTTTCTAAGTGCGCCAAATAACACGTCCAACAGGATGAAAAATACCCCAAATCCAAGAATGATTTGGGCAGCAGTCGTCTGTACCATTTCACATGCCCCTTGTTAGTTTTGTATGTCTGCGTACTGATCCTGCGCCTGCTTTAAGGCTGAAACAGAACGTTGATCTAGAAACTTGTCACAATGAATACGCTCTGGCGGAATGTCGGCGCGAAGTGCGGTCTCAATCGCATCCACCATTTCAGGCGGCCCACACAGATAGGCATCACAATTACCAATGTGTTGTACCTCCTTGTGCAGATGTTCAGTTATATAGCCCCTGCGGCCTTGCCACCTTGAGTGTGTTGGCTCCTCGGAGAGAACCGGCAGGTAGCGGAAAGGTTCTGGCCAATCAGCCTGTATTTGCTGCAAACCTTCTTGCCAGAGCAGGTCCTCTTCCCGGCGCGCGCCAAAGAAGAAAGTTACAGGGCGAAACTGTTTTTGAATCTGCATGTGTTGCAGCAGAGCCTTAATTGGCGCAATGCCGCTTCCTCCCGCAAAACAAAGTACTGGCCGATCTGTAGTGTGGTAGTGAAAATCGCCATATACCTTTTCCAGAACTATTGGTGCACCAGTGCGGTCCTGCGAAAATAACCAGTCAGTAAAGTCGCCGCCAGGAACGTGCCTGATGTAAAAAACTGGTTTATCAGTGCCGCCTTCGGGTGCAGGAGCTGCAAAAGAGTAATTACGTGGTGTACGCGATAGCTTCTCAATACCAGGCACAGATAACCGTGCGTATTGACCGGCAATATAACGGACAGGCTGGGCAAGCTTCAGTTTAACCTCAACAATGTCGTGGGTTAACGTTTTGATCTGAGCAATGGAACCGTTGATTGATGCCTCGCTCATCTGGTTGCCAAACCCAGGAACGGTCACTTTTAGTTCACTAAGAGCAATGCTTTGGCAGGCAAGGACATGGCCTTCGCGAATTTCATCAATTGGAATATGATGTGTAATGTCGCGCTTTAGCTTGACCTGACCTTCTGTGACCTGACAACGGCAGGTGCCGCACTCGCCGACGGTACACATATTCGGTATTTGAATATCGCCAGCCCGTGCCGCTTCCAGAATAGTCTGGCCCCTGATGATGGGCGCGTCATGCTCCGTGTTATTGATGCTCAATCTATAACTGGGCGAAGATCCTTTAAATAAACGCAAATATTCCTCCCATAGCATTCAGGAGTGACATGATTGCCACTGATATGAATGTTTAGAGTCAATCCAGATTGCGTGCTAATGGATAATACGTATCCTAGATATTGAAAAAATATATATCTGAGTGAGCATGAATCTACGCAGGACAGACCTTAATTTGCTGACTGTTTTTGACGCTGTGATGCGTGAAGCCAGCGTTACGAGAGCAGCTGAAAAACTGGGCATGAGCCAGCCTGCGGTCTCCAATGCCATTTCTCGCCTTCGCGTGCTGCTTAAGGATGAGTTGTTTATTCGCACTGCTCATGGCGTGCGACCAACGGTAAAAGCTCTGCACTATGCAGGGCAGATACAGCGAATTCTAGATCAGGTAACACTGATGCTTTCTGAGACCGAAGCTTTCGACGCCGCTCGCAGTGAACGTACCTTTAATTTGGTGCTTGGCGATTATGGAGAGATGGTCGTATTGCCTGCACTGATGCAATATTTGGACGAAATACAAGCGAAGATAACGATCAACGTTCTTTCTCCGCGACAGTTTATGAGAGCTGATGCTCTTCGCAAGGGTACTGTTGATTTCATCCTCGGATACGAACCTATGGCGGCCTCAGATATAAAAAACGAACTGGTCATTGAGGAGAGCCTGGTGTCCCTAGCCAGAATAGGGCATCCCATAGTCAAAGAGAGTTTAACTCTGGATCAATATGTTTCGGTGCCTCATGTCGTCATTGACTGGCCCAACTCGCGCGGATCCATGGTAGACCAACAATTAAGATCCCTGAGCCTTCAGCGCCAACATCGAATGCGCGTGCATAGTTTTTTTGACATGCCGCGTGTGGTTGCCACGACAAACATGGTTTGCACTGTACCGTCGCAGATGGCGCATCAATTCGCTGTGTCCCACAACCTTGTTTCATTTCCCGTTCCAATTCCTGACACCAAGCAATCTTTCTACCTGATCTGGCACAGCAGCTTTGAAGGCGATCCGGGACTTATCTGGTTAAAAAACGTCATTTCGGGCATGTTGGAAAACGCCTTTCCGCCAGAGAGTAGTCTCCCCTAAGCAGTCCAGACTGAAAGTTGCTGGACTTCATTACTTCGCCTTAGCTGCTGGCGGGTAATTCCCCCGGTATTTGATCGAGTTTAAAAGTAGAGATAGTGCTTCCTCCTATTGAGGACTAGTTTTATGAAGAAATCTCGTTTCAGCGATGCGCCGATGATCTCAACAATGAAGTCGACAGAAGATGAGCTGCGCCGTTTCAAGAAAATGCATGCCGAGCTGTCGCTACAAAATGAGCTTTTGAAGGAAGCCTTGGCAAAAAAGTAAGCAAGCCACCTCAGCGCAAGGAGATGGCTGTGTCTGCTGCGGAAGGTAAAGGGGTGTCCATCGCTCTGGCGTGCCGCACGTTTGGTGTCAGCGAGCGGTGTTATCGTTATGAACGACGTTTGAGTGATGAAAACGCTGTGATCGCTGATTGGTTGCTGCGCTTGACAACCACCCATAGGACTTGGGGGTTTGGGCTGTGTTTTTTGTACCTTAGCAATATCAAAGGCTTTGGCTGGAACCATAAGCGAGTTTACCGGATTTATCGCGAGCTGGAGCTGAATCTGCGGATCAGACCGCGTAAGCGCCTGAAGCGAGCAATGCCAGATAAACTAACAGTGCCAGAAGCGCCAAATCAGGTTTGGTCGATGGACTTTATGGCCGATCGGCTGGAAAATGGCAGGCGGTTCAGAACGCTCAACATCCTTGATGACTTCAATCGGGAAGGGTTATGTATCGAGGTTGATTTATCCCTTCCGGCGCTGCGCGTGGTACGTACCCTTGAGCAAGTCATTGAATGGCGAGGCAAACCAGGCGTGATACGGATTGATAATGGCCCTGAAAATATCAGTGAAACCCTGTTAAACTGGGCTCGAATGCAAGGCATTAAGGTGCAGCATATTCAGCCTGGTAAGCCCGCTCAGAATGCCTATGTGGAGCGCTATAACAGAACAGTCAGGCAGGAATGCTGGATCAGAACTGCTTTCAATCCATCGAACAGGTACAAGAAGAAGCCACAAACTGGCTCTGGACATACAACAACGAACGGCCCAACATGGTCATCGGCGACATCACACCCGCTACAAAACTTAAACTGGCAGCATAACTCTACTGCTAAACTCCTCCATAAATGGGGGGATTACCCAGACCGGATACGGGCAGCGCTCAAGAGGCGAGACCTTGATGGGGCGTTATAAACAGATCTTCGGCAACGCGTTGAAGTCCCGTGATTTTGAAAACCAGAAGACGAAAGCCAGCATCCATGTCTCCGTCCTCAATACAATGACCGCCCTCGAGCGTCCGGAGTTCGAGCGCGTCAACGCGGCCTGAGTTAAACGGGTAAGGGCGAGCTGTAAGCTGAATTTTCTTTACGCAACACGGCCTCACGTGGTGACAGCGGTATTTTATACAAAACCTAGGATCTCATTCTCGACCCGTTATTGCTCGCTATTCATATGCCTAAAACCTAGGGTTGCTGCGGTCCAAGTGCGTCCGTTAGGATGCCACAATGACACCTCTGAAGATACTCAAGAGCCCTCTATGGATTGCTGATATCGCTCTGGGTGGGAAGTCATTTCGGGATAACCCGATTATCGGCAACCGCTCCCTCAATGAGCGAGGCTTTCATGTTCAGCGGATGGCGTTTGCGGAACATATGGCAGACATGCGCCGCCGGCAGATAGAACATTTTTTGCCAGCGGATGACCGAAAGTTCTTTCACGAAAATGGGTATGTCGTGCGCCACAACGCATTGCCTGACGATGTCTTTAGGGCTGTGCAAGAGGAGCTGGAAGATAACGAATTTGCGGCGCGTGAGTTGAAGCAGGGGCGAACAGTCACCCGTTTCATTGGTCTGACACCATCGATACTGGCGAAGCTACCTGGCTTGCGCGCTGCTGTCGGCACAACTTCTTTCCAGCAAGGCTTACGTTACGTTGCATCCAACAATGCTGATCCACTCGTGTATCTGCATACTGTCCTTTGGGATATGGATGACAAACGTAAAGACCCGCAAACCAACTTTCATTCAGACACCTTTCACTCCATCGCAAAAGCTTGGCTATTTCTGAAGGATGTTGAGCTTGCGGATGGGCCTTTTCAATATGTGCCTGGTTCTCACCGGCTAAATGCTGTCCGCAGACGATGGGAGTATGAGCAAAGCCTCATAGCTGCATCCCACCGCGATGGTAATCACGCTGTTGGCTCATTCCGTATCACTGAAAATCAGTTGCAGCAGATGGGATACAGCAAACCTGTGTCCTTCGCAGTTCCCGCAAACACTCTCGTCATCGCAGATACGCATGGCTTCCACGCTCGGGGTATAGCAACTCGTCCGGGCCTGCGTATTGGGATGTATGGTTCCGTGCGCCGTTCCCCGTTCTTGCCTTGGGCAGGCGGCGACATGCGATCGCTTCCAGGTATCAAAGGGCACCAAACCGAAATCTTTGGTGCTTATCTCGACTGGCGTAGGAGAAAAGGCAACCGCGTTTCCCATGTGGGTGTGGGAAAAGTCAAAGCGACACAACCCGCAGTGCGTTAGCTGGTTGTGTCGGGCTAGCGGTGCCACTGTTGTGAATTGTGGCGAGTTGGCCTCTTCACACGCCGAAAATGAGAGACACTTCCCGAATTGTCATCTCCCTCACTACACAGGTGGCTCGGAAAATCTGGGCAGGTAGTGTAAGTGGAACTTTCTCCTGAAACGGGCAATTTGCTTGCAACACGAGAACTACGTGGCAAGAGGGCCTCACGACACGAAAGTGTTGAATTTGTCCGGGATTTGAGAACATAAAGTGATCATGCTATCAGGAGTGAACTTTCTTTGCGCAGTGGACGCAGCGCGTGGTTTTTGATTAGCGTCCAGATGTAGTCGCCAGTGAGGCTAATGTGTTGCCGCCATAGAGGCGCAATATGTTTGATGACTTCTTCCGGAGTGGCGATACCGTTTTGATTGAGCTCTGCCTAAGCCTGCTGAAGATAAAGTGTGTTCCAGTAAGCAACTACATTGATGAGGATGTTCAGCCCAGATGCGCGGAAAAACTGGCTTTCCAATGTTCTGTCGCGAAGCTCTCCCAGACGATTAAAGAACAGTGCACGTGCCAGCGTGTTTTGTGCCTCACTTCTGTTGAGGCTGGCTGTTGCATTGCGGCGCATCTGCGGGCTTTGCCACCATTGTGTTAAGAAGATTGAGCGGTTGATGCGTCCAATATCACGAAGGGCCAATGCTAGTCCATTTTGCCTCGGAAAAGCGGACAGTTTTGCCAGCAAGGTCGATGTCCGCGTTTGACCGGACCGTATTGTTGTCACCAGACGCAGGATATCGTTCCAGTTTGCTTTTATTCTACCTATGTTGATGTGGGAGAGAATTAAAGTCTCATACTCAGTAATAAAGATTCAAACTGAGGAATATAGTATCATACTGACGAGGGCTTAGCGGACAAAGCTGCCGTTCGCTGCACCGCAAGAACTCAGGCAAATGAGAGGCCGTTGCCTGCACGCAGGGCGAGAAGCGGGCCTCGGGGTATTTCTATCGAGGGTTTAGGTAGTACGTGAGCTCAGCGGTCATTCAATGGTGACAATGGGCGAGCCGGAACTAATGCTCCCACCACAGCCAATTGCGTCACCAACACGGGCAGCAGGTTTACCGTCAATCGTCACAATAGAAGAACCTGCTGAGACTGAACGTGGATGCGGAGGAGCCGGGCACACAGCGCACCCACGGTGCAATCAAGGCATTTGCGCTTAGTCCTGCGATAAAGGTTTGCGTTCCCGAACTTCCAAAAGGGGCGTCCATCTCCAGCCGTTTGCCTCTCGTTGTCCAGCCACGCTGACGCGTAGGGTTTGTTTTGACAGCAGTTTCATCAATAAAGACCATGCGTTCAGGAGCACTCTTGATGGCTGGGGTACGGTGCTCGAACCATTCTGCCCGTCGCAGCTTTACCTTGAGCTTCTGACGTTCGCTGACAACCAACGACTTTTTTTATGCGTAAAGCCAAGGCGCTTCAACAGCTGAGCAATGGCAGAATGATGAACTTTGACACCTTGGCATCAAGGAACGCATCGCGCAGTTCGAACAACGTGATATCCGGGTCTTGCTTAACCAATTCTTTGAAAAAATCAACATAGGCCGCTAGCTTGCCAGTGCCAGTGCCAGTGCCAGTTGAGCGCCCCATTGGCGCGATCACAGCTCAGCCACAGTTGCGGATATTGCGAGCGCAACGCGATCCGGTTGCGGGTGATACCTGAAGGCATCGTGCAGCCTCTCTACCTGACACGCCCTCCATAATAAGACAAGCAAAGCGATCTCAAAGTTCAATTGGAAACGGTGCTGGCATGATGTAATCCTCCTAAACGCTGTGAATCACAAATCAAACACATCGGAATCCCATCGATTCAAAGTTTCTTCGAAACGCTTTAGAAACTTATTGTCGTAGTGAACGTGCCGCAGCGGCCACGTTGCTCATTTGATGTTAGCGGCTTGTATTTTTAATCGCTTGGTTAGCACATAGATGCGAAACCGAACGCCGAGTCACTCCCAGAAGTCTCTCTCGATATCGATTTTTTCTGCTGTTCGTTGATTAGTAAGTTCTTCAGCCGGTTTGACGCAAATGGCTTTATAGCTAAGTTGCCCATCCCTCTGGCACGTCAGCAAAAAGTCAGTGGTTATAACATTTGGGTTCTTAGTCGAGATGACCAGTGGTACTTGATATTAAGAGAGCTTGCAATTCGGAGTGTCTGGTCTAGGGGAAGAAGCGGAAATTGCTCACGGATATCAATAACGCGTTCATTGTGCTCGCAGAGGTAGAAAAACGCACTTTCATTGTTTGAAAGTAAATGATGTTCGCGTTGTGTTTTCATTCCCCAAATCTTGGAACATGTTCCATGAGAGGGAATGTCCTGCACTCGTATCCAGGGCTTGTAAGAAGCTCCTTCTCCGAGACCATATTTGTTGCGAAGTGAACGCTGAAAATCTTTGATTTCATTCAGCTTTCGTCCTCTTGCCATGTTGTTTCTCTTTGTTCGGCTAAAGGGTGGAAAGATTTTAGTGTGCAGGAATTATTATTCCGTTAGGCGCTTGTGTGCAAAAATTATTAGCTATGTGCAGAAATTATTATACACACTCACACAAACTGCCCGGCTGCGTGGCCGGAGGACCAGGCCCATTGGAAGTTGTAACCGCCCAGGTGGCCGGTGACATCAACGACTTCTCCAATAAAGTAGAGGCCAGCCACACTGGTTGCCTCCATTGTTTTGGAGGAAAGAGCCTTTGTGTTTACACCGCCAAGGGTGACTTCAGCAGTGCGGTAGCCTTCTGTCCCAACTGGTTTGATGGTCCACTCGTTAACTGCTAGTGCAGCTTTGCGCAGCACTTTGTCTGAGGTGTCAGCCAGTCTTCCGCTGAGCTTTTGCTCTGCGGTGATATGGGCTGCAAGTTTCTTTGGAAGTAAGCCGGCGAGGGCCGTTTTCAGCTCTTGTTTTGGCTGGGCTTGTTTTGCAGACTTCAAAGCTTCAAACACATCGGTGCCCGGCAGCAAGTTAACGCGGATGTCTTTGCCTTCTTCCCAATAAGAGGAAATCTGTAAGATAGATGGGCCGGAAAGGCCGCGGTGTGTAAAGAGTAGGCCTTCGCGGAAGCTGGTCTTTTTATAGGAGACAACCGCATCAACACTGACACCTGCCATATGCTTTGAGCGCTCACGCATGACATCGTCAAAAACGAAGGGAACAAGGGCTGCATGTGGTTCGATGACTTGCAGGCCAAACCGTTTGGCGACCTCGTAACCAAAGCCGGTGGCGCCCATTTTCGGTATGGATGGGCCGCCGCAGGCAACAACAACAGAGTGTGCGCGCACAGTGCCTTGCGAGGTGCCGATGGTAAAACGGTCATCGGGTTTGCTTACAGACGTGATGCTTGTCTCAAGGCGCAACTGCACCCCATTGCGATTACATTGGTCTAGCAACATGTCGATGATCTGTTGTGCGCTGTCATCGCAAAACAGCTGGCCCAGTGTCTTCTCATGCCAGCCGATGCCATAGTGATCGACCAGCTTGATAAAGTCGTGCTGCGTATAGCGCTTTAAGGCCGAAACTGCAAACCGTGGGTTTTGAGAAAGGTAGTTGGCAGGAGACGCGTGCAGGTTCGTGAAATTACAACGCCCACCACCGGAAATGCGGATCTTCTCGGCCGCCTTTTTGGCATGGTCAATCACCAGCACAGTTCGTCCGCGTTTGCCAGCTTCGATGGCACACATCAGGCCAGCAGCGCCTGCACCAATAATTAAAACATCAACATTTTGCATTGCGCCCTTATATGGGCTTTGGAGCCAAGGTCAACTCGTGAACCAATAAAAGAGGAGGATCAAAGCCCTCCTCAATACAACCCAATCTAAGTCAGTGTTTAAGCGTCAACCACATCAGACAGGAACGTGGAGATTGTCTTACGCAGTTCACTTGCCTGTTTGGAAACAGAGGACGATGCCTCTAACACTTCATTTGCTGAACTGTTGGTCTCCTGAACAGAGCTTGTCACAGCTCCCATGCTGTCCGCGACATCCTGTGTTCCTTGTGCAGCCTGTTGGATGTTTTGGCTGATGGAAGAGGTTGCAGCATTTTGTTGCGCGATCGCAGTTGCGATGGAGCTGGTATACTCATTCACCTGATGCATGGTGCCAGCAATCTGCTCAATTGCAGTTACAGCCTCCTTCGTGGAGCCCTGAATTCCTGAAATTTGGGAGGAAATCTCCTCAGTTGCCTTTGAGGTCTGGGTCGCCAGCTCCTTAACTTCGGAGGCAACCACCGCAAAGCCCTTACCCATTTCACCAGCACGTGCTGCCTCGATGGTCGCGTTCAGTGCCAAAAGGTTGGTCTGCTCAGCAATGTCACGAATAAGGTTGACCACCTCCCCAATCTTCTGGGCAGCGGCATCAAGGTCTGCAACATGATCGTTGGTGGCTGTTGCGACGGCAGTTGCATCATCAACAGTTTGCTTGGTCTGGGAGACCTGACGGCCGATCTCTTCAATGGAGGCAGAAAGTTCTTCAGCAGCAGAAGCCACAGTCTGTACGTTTTGAGAGGCCCTTTCAGATGATCCGGCAGCACCGCTCGCACGCTCAGAGGTAGTTGTTGCAACGTGGGTCAGTGTATCAGCGGTCTGCTGCATCCTGTCGGTGTTATTATCGACCTTGTCGAGAACTTCCGACACCTGGTCATTAAACACGCTGATTAGTTGATCCACGTGCATTTGGCGATCACGCTCGTGTTCCGTTTCCTTCTCAGAAACGTTCTGCAGGCGCTTTTGCTCAGCAACGGTGTCGCGGAAGGACATAACCGCGGTTGCGACAAGTCCAATCTCGTCGTTACCAATCGCTTTGGAGAAGCTCACCGTGATGTCGCCGTCTGCCAGTCGACGAGAGTCTTTCAAGAGTGCAGCAACCGGAACAGACACACTGCGGATGATCGCGAAGGCCATTGCAATACCCAGCAGCGCCACAATGCCGGCTATGACCAATGCATGGGTAAACTCCCACTGGGCCTTGGCAACCAGCTTTTGCGAATGGGCCACCAAGTCATTGGACAGGTGGTCTTCGAACTCCTTCAAGGCATCAATGCGCTGGGTGGCCAGATCAAACCATTCTGGGCCCGTCATGGAGGAAATGTCTCCACCAAATGCAGCGGAATAGCCCAAATTTCTTGCCGCATCGACCTGACGCATAATCGGGCGCTTGGAAATTTCCTCAAGAACGCTGATCTGATACCTGCTCATGAGCGAACGGGCGGCCTTGAAGTATGTGTCCTGATTTGCGCGAAGACGGATAAAGAGGCGATAAAGATCAGGGGCAAACTCTTGAGCACTAAAGCCATTAGCGCCAATGGCACGTTCGATCCCTGCGTTCTCTTTACCAAGCAAAATTTCTTCATAAACACTTAGCTTAAGAGCCAGACTGGCGTCGCGGCTAACTGCAATGGTGCTTGGCAGAAACTTGAAGGCATCGTTGATGGTGCCGCTGTAGTAGCTCACGGTCTTGCCAACAGTGGTATCCAGCATAATGACCTTGCTACGGACCTGGTCGATATCAGCAAGTTGCGCATTCACAAGCTCAACTTGCGCGGCAAGGTTTTGATCAATGGAACTCAGGTTGATATTGGACAGTGCAGCTTCGTAAATACGGATTTTACTGTCAGTCAGTTTGTGCTGTTCTTTAAGGCTCTGCCCAAAGCTCTTACCTTTAGCACCAAGATACCCGGCAGAACGCCCACGTTCTTTTTGCAGTTCGTGAACAACGGCACTTAATACAGGCACAAATTCTGCAATCTGTCCCGTGGAGGAGGCTTCTACCTTGTCATTGTAGGCAGTATTAATGTGTGACCCAGCAAAATAAAGCATGGGCACAAACGCAAGCAAGAAGATCGCGATAATGCGATACTTTAAGAGAATACGACGCATGAGAGCTCCTGTCAGCGAAACCAGCATTTCAGTTTTGGGAGGGTAAACTGCAAACCGATTTCACAAACCTGTGATTACAATTTCTAATTGAACCGCGAAGTCTTTATAGAGTCTTTATCAGAGCGCGTAGATTTCCGTTTTAGCCTAATTATTTTTATCTAAGTAGATTTGTGTCAATCATTGGTATGATGTTTATTTAGTATAGTTGAAGTTTAAAGTAAATTTTGGATGGCTAAGAACAAAGCAGAGGTTGATTGAGTCGGTACCGGTGATCGACAAAAAAAGGGAGCCGAAGCTCCCTTTTAATAGGCGTTTACTGTCTATGTTATGTTGACCAGACTTGTGCGCGGTCCTGATAAAGCTGCCCTTCCATACGTGCACCGTATAAAGAGCATGCTTTTACATAGGCCATATAGGAACCATGGATCTTTTCGCTCATTGCATCACCCGATGGGTACGCAGCGACCACTTCTCGCGCCGCTGCACCAATGGCCTCAATCACATCAGGTGGGAAAGAGGATAGGATTGCTCCACGCTCCACCAATGTAGACAGGGCGACTGTGTTGTTATAGCGAAACTCTGCTGTGGTCTCTTCTGACTGAGCCGTTGCAGCCTGGGCCAGGACCTCTTTCAACCAGGGGCTGAGATTCTCATAGATGTTCTGGTTTACAATCATTTCCAGCCCTGGGCCTGGCTCATGGAAGGCAGGCAAATGATAGTATGGCGCAATCTTATAAAGGCCGAGCGCAAGGTCATTCCAGGGACCAACAAATTCGGCGGCATCAACCACACCGGATTGCAGGGCAGGGTAGATCTCTGGCGGAGGTGTGACGACAGTTGTTGCGCCCACCTTGCGCAAGATATCACCACCAAGGCCAGCTATGCGCATCTTAAGGCCAACAAGGTCATCGAGGGATTGGATTGGCTTTTTGAACCAGCCACCCGCCTGTGCACCGGAGCTACCCGCATAAAACGGTTTTACATTGTGTGGCGCATAAGCTTCGTCCCACAGCTGTTGCCCACCACCATGACGCAGCCAGCCAGATAGCTCGGTCGCATCCAGACCAAATGGCAGTGAGGTGAAATACATCGTCGAGCGAACCTTGCCCACTTGATAGTACGGCGCGTTATGGCCGATATCAGCAGTACCGGAAGAGACGGCAGAAAAGGTCTCGAAAGGAGGAACCAGCTCGCCGCCGCCATAGTACTTGATGGAGATTTTCCCATCAGATAGCGCTTCAATGCGTCGGCCAAGCTGCTCAGCTGATGTGCCTACGCCCGGAAAGCCCTTTGGAAACGAGCCCACCAGCTTCAGGTTCAGTGTTGCGTTTGCAAGTGCTGGTGCAGCCAGAACAGATGCACCTCCCGTTGCACCGGTGGCAACGGCTGTTTTGAGAAAGTCACGCCGTTTCATCTGTACTCTCCATCAACGTTAAAAATACCTACGCATAAATGCTGGTGCAATGCTAGCAGAGGGCAAGCGTGCTGGCGATGGTTTTAGGGTGCCCAAAGACTGAACTTACCCAATCAAAATGTGCTTATTTGAGGATTTCGATCATACGCTCAAGCTGCTCTTCAATATCCAGTTGCTTCTCATCCAGAATTTGGAAGATGCCGTTGTGGTTTATGCCTTCAACAGCCAAATAGACCAGTTTTGCCAGTCCAGGGTCTTCGGATTCTGCCTGAATGCGCTCAAACATTTCCTTATGGAATGTGCGCACAGGGTCGAGCATACTTGGATCATCAGCGATAGCAGCAAGCATGCCAGAAGCAGCGTTATTGTCGTTCTTAAACTTGCTGCACAGTCCCTTCAGGAAGGATCGCATGAGCTTATGCCGATAAGGGTCGCCGGCAATGGCCTGCTCAGCCTCGGCAATGTTGGCACGCGCATCATCAACATGATGCTGCACCATGGCACGAATGAGCGCGTGTTTACTTGGAAAGTTGTAGAGCAGTCCGCCTTTGGAAACGCCTGCATGCTTGGCAACTGTGTCCAGTGAAAACTGGCCGCCACCTTGCGCCTGAACGATATCAATGGCCGCGTCAAGAATGCGTTGCTGTGTTCTGCTGGCTTTCGTAGTGCCCTTCACATTTCGTCCTTTGCCCAATTCTGCGAGCTCACGCAGAGAATGTACTAGTCTAAACCAAAGCTGATCTGAGACTTTAGTCACTATAAGCCATCAAAAGCAATATTGCGAGGCCATGTGCTCATTAGAACTAGGAAATTTACGATGTAAAAACAACGAAGTCAGGGAGCTTGGACAAAACAACCTGAAAGAAGGGCGCTAATCTTGCTTGAATTTGGTGAGCAGAGCTTTAGGCAAGTTCGATGACAAGAGTGTATGCAGCTTAGTTTTAATAGTTCTCAAGCGAGTTGAACCCTTTGCTAAAGTATATGCTGCTGTGAGGGGGAGTCTGCGAAATATCTGGAGAACACTTTGAGTGTCATTATGGCATATGGAAAGCAAAAGGCCTGACGGCATCTGGCGAAAAGCCGACGCGCATCAGGCCAAATTGTCCGGCATTACAAAGTCTAATTAGCAGATGCCAAATTAAACTCTATAATCCCTCAGGCTTCTCAGATTAAACGAGTTCAATCTGAGAAGCCTGGAGGCCGCGGCCACGACGATCATCTTCAGCAATGAAAGTAAGCGCAGCACCTTCAGCTGGAACAGCTACACCGGAGCGCTCAAAAGCAGTGATGTGTACGAAGAGGTCTTTAGATCCGTCACCTGGAGTGATGAAGCCGTAACCTTTGTCGTGGTTGAAGAATTTGAGTGTGCCGTCTTGTCGCATCGAAACGTCCTTTGTGCCATAAAATCCAACTCGCCGTAGTACGGCGGGCTATGTGTGACGAGCAATGTAATTAAAGGCAGTAAAAGGACATTGTCGCGATCGATCAATCGTAACGCTGCCAACTGTGTCTCCAAAAACAGCCCGTAATCATCAAGTCTGAGCTCTGATCTCATTCAAAAGCAACAGTCTCAATTTTAATATAGGGGGACGGGTTATATGTCGCCCCTACAATTCTACGGGATAAGCAAATCTCTAAGCTCGCTCGTCCGTGCTAACCTAGGTTCTCTGGATGAAATCCACAAGACATAAACCCTAAAAAATAGAAATGTTGGAGAATTATCCGCCCCTTATTCTGCCCACTACACCCTTGGGGAACCAATAAATGCTGCAGATAAATAAAATCCCAAGCCAGAGCAACCAGCGTTCGGGAGAGACCACTTCAGACACTATGGGTAAACTACCCAATGATTCCTGAAGGATACCCAAAAGGTTCTGCAAATAGGATTGCGTGATAAGGAACAATACAACCCCGATAACAGCGCCATACATGCTGCCCATTCCGCCGATCACAATCATCAACAAAATGTCCACCATTATATCCATAGACAGCGTAGTTGCAGGGCCTGTGTAGCGCAGCCAGATGGCGATTAAGGACCCGGAAAGTGCGGCGATAACCGCTGAAAGAACGGTGGCGACGCTGCTGTAGTGCACGACTTTATAGCCGATTGCCTCTGCCCGAAAAGCATTCTCACGGATGGCCTGTAGCACGCGGCCAAAAGGAGAGTTTACGATGCGCAACAAGATAAGAAACAAGCTCAGACTGCTGAAAAAAATCACATAATAAGTGATCAGTTTGCCATTGATCCGAACATTGAGAAATTTATCTTGAACCAGTTTATAGGCGGTGGTCATCTCCCTTGGAATTCGGTAGCTCAAGCCGTCTTCGCCACCTGTAATCCAGGATAGTTGCGAGACCAATACGAGAAATGCGCTGGCGACCGCCAGTGTCATCATAGCAAAAAAGATAGCCTTCACACGCAGAGAAAACAGGGCAATCATAAACGCAAATAGCCCTGCTGCAAGCGCGCCACATACGGTGCCCAAAGCAATCGCAGCATAGCTCGCGCCCATGTTTGTAAGGGCCAACGCTGTTCCGTAGGCGCCAATTCCAAAGAACATGGTATGCGCGAAAGAAACCACGCCGGTATAGCCCAGCAAAAGATCATAACTGGCAACAAGCACGATAAAGATGCAGATGCGCGCAGCGGTATCCAAAGAGCGGGTGCCAGGAAACAGGAAGGGCGCGAATAATAAGCCAAAAACGATGAGCAGAAGCACAATACTGAGCGTCTTGCTGCGCGGGTGGTCGCCGGAAAGGAGCTTCATAATCATTTCAAATCTCCTCAGTGCGTTTTAACGACCGGGTAAAGCCCCTGTGGCCGCCACATCAGCACGATACCCATTAACAAGATTGTCGAAATCAACGACAGTTTGGGAACCAGAAAACCAGTGTAGTTGGTCAGGAGCCCCACCAGCATAGCGCCGATAAAGCACCCTTCTATCGAACCAAGACCGCCAATAATCACAACGATAAACACTGAGATCATCACCTCCGCTCCCATATGGGCCGTAATTGTTTCTTGATAGATGCCCCACATCACACCGCCAAGGCCCGCAAGGGCGCACCCTGCCATGAAGACAACCAGAAACAGCTTTTGAATGGGGTAACCCAGCGCCTCCACCATCTCGCCGTTTTGAACGCCAGCGCGCACCAAAAGCCCGATACGCGTTTTACTAAGCACCAGCCGCATCGCGGCAAACAAAGCCAGCCCAATCGCAATGGCAAGCACACGATACTTCTCAATGGCAGCTTCAAAAATAACGAAGGAACCCTGGAGTGCTGTTGGGCGGGCCAGTACAATCTCATCAGGCCCCCAGATCACATAGATCAACTGTTGAGTGACAACCAACCCACCCATCGTAACGAGGATTTGCTTAAGGTGCTCGCCATAAACCGGCTTGACGATCAATCGTTCAAAACCATACCCCGCAAGGCCTGTAACCAGCATTGCAAAGGCTACAGCCAACAATATGGCCCCCAAATTCAGCGCGATACTTGGGCTTTCGATCCATCCGCCCAGCAAACCCAAAATGGTGAAGCCAGCAAAGGCACCCAATGAGATAAAGGCGCCATGCCCGAAGTTGATCACATCCATCAGGCCAAAGATCACAGTGAGCCCCGAAGCCATGATGAAAATCATCATCCCCATCGCAAGCCCAGCCGCTGTCAGTGTCAGCCATGTTGATCCAGACCCAATTGCTAATAGGCCGATCAGCATCAAGAGAGGAACAAGAAACAGCGGTGTTTTTCCGATAAGAATTTGAGAGAGGGGCGGGCGTTCTATGCGTGGTTTAATTAAACTATTGCTCATTGATGTGCCTCCAGTGAAAGTCCCATCAAGCGTTCTTGCAAAGCAGCATCAGCAGCGAGCTCACACATGTCACCTTTGTAAACGATGCGGCCATCGTCCATCACAGCAACCGTGTCGCCAACAGCGCTCGCCATGGAGAAGTTCTGCTCAACCAACAAAATAGTGGTTTGCATCTCCTTCAACTCTTTAAGAGCAACAACCATTGCATTGATGATGGCAGGGGCCAGACCCTTGGTCGGCTCGTCAATCAAGATCAGCTTGCGTGGTTCCACAATGGCACGCGCCACAGCAAGCATTTGTTTCTGCCCACCAGAAAGCACGCCTGCAGCGCTGTGCCAGAATGTTTTAAGGGGAGGGAAGAGCCCGAAAATCCAAGATAGGCGTTCCTCCTCCAGTACGCCACTTCGTGCAGCCAGCAACATGTTTTCGTGTACGGTCAAATCCGTGAAGATGCCCATATCTTCAGGCACAAAGGCGATCTCGCGCTGGGCTATCACAGGCGTTGTTTCCTGGTGGATCTGTGCTCCATCAAACTGGATAAGGCCCTCACGTACCTGCCACAGGCCCATGATGGTTCGCAGTGTGGTCGTCTTGCCTGCACCATTGCGCCCGAGCAAAACGGTGACGCCGCCCCGTGGCACCTCCAGATCGACCCCCTGCAAGATGTGATAGGGGCCAATATGAGTATGAACGCCCCTCAGCGTGAGAAGAGGATCAGACATGGGCGCTCTCCTGAGTGTCTTCCGGCGCGATACCAAGATAAGCTTGCTGCACCATGGGTGAGGCGATGACCTCAGCTGGCGCGCCATCTGCAACAAGTTCACCATTGTGTAAAACGATGATCCGGTCAGCCAGTGAGCGGATCACATCCATCTTGTGTTCCACCAGAAGGATCGTGCGGTCTTGATCCTGTTTCAGGCCAGAAATAAGGTCCAAAATGATAGGCACTTCGTCAACGCTCATACCCGCTGTCGGCTCGTCAAACATCAGCACCTGCGGGCCAATGGCAATCATTAACGCCACCTCAAGCTTACGTTGGTCTCCATGAGAAAGCTCTGAAACGATCTGTCCGGCTTTTTCAAGAAGGTGCACTTCTGACAAAATATGCTCAGCCCGCTCGATCAATTCGACATGATTGTCTGCCATCGAAAACAGATCCATGCCCATGCGCTGATGTGCCTGCACAGCCAACCGTGCATTTTCCCTGACACTCAGTCCGGGAAACAGGTTCGTCAGCTGGAAGGCGCGCCCAATCCCCCGCATGGTTCGTTGTGCAACGGACAGGCGGGTGATATCTTCTCCGTTAAACCAGACAGTGCCAGCACTGGCTGATAACTGCCCGGAAATCAGGTTGAAAAAGGTGGTTTTACCCGCCCCGTTCGGCCCTACAATCGCAGTCAGTGTCCCACGATGAAAATCGCAGGACACTGCATCAACAGCGATATGGCCACCGAAACGTACTGTCAGATCGTGGGTACTCAGAACCGGTTTTTCGTCTCTGCGCATCGCCAGCCGCCTGTTATCTATGAGAGTTCATTTTGCACTTGCAAAGCAGGGTCCTTGCGCGCCTTGCGACGGGCCCAAAGGATGAACAGGAAGGCACAGCCATACATTGTGATCCCGTAGATCCCCGAGGCAAGACTATACGGCGGCAGCGCTTCGCCGTTCATGGCAATGAGCGCTCCCACGGTGATCCCCAGTGTTGCGTTTTGAATGCCGACCTCCATCGCAATTGCGACACTGTCGGCATGTGAAAGCTTCATTGACTTTGCCCCGGCATAGCCAATGAGCAGCATGATCATATTCAGCAGAATGAGGACGGGCCCCAGCTCCAATATATTGTCGGTCAGCAAGGACCAGTTGGTCGCAACTGCGCCAACGACGATCACCACAAACAATACTGTCGCCAGTGTTGAAACTGCCTTGGAAGTCTTTTGGATGAAGGTAGGCGCCAAATGATTGAGGAATACCCCGATAGCGACGGGCACAGCAGTGATAAGTGCCATGGCGATACCAATGGAGGTGACGTCAATCTCTGGCATTGCTGCCCCAAGGAAATAGGCAGCCGCAGCTGTTGCAAACAATGGAACGGTCAACACGCACAGTAAGCTTGTGACAGCGGTCAGTGAAACCGCCAGCGCAACTGAGCCTCCGCTGAAGCGTGTCAGCATATTGGAGCTTACGCCACCTGGCGCAAAAGCAAGCAGCATGACACCAAATGCCATGGCTGGCTCCAGGTCAAACATCTGCAAAATAGTGAAAGCAATCACAGGCAACAAAAGTAATTGTCCAAGCATGCCAATGCTAAAGGCGCGTGGCATTTGTACAACGCGCTTAAAATCCTGCAAGGTCAACGTAATCCCGAGGGAGAACATGATAAACGCAAGTGAAAGCGGCAAAAAAAGCTTAATGAGAATGTCCATGGGCGTATGCTTAGCTCTTCGTTGCTCCAATGCTCTGCGAAATAACCTGCAATTAAAGGTCGAACATGTTTTATGCAGGAAAGCTTCGCAGCTTTAGAGCATTCTTTCTTGAGATTATGGGGAGGAAGCGGAACTGGCCCGCTTACCGTGTTGACGTCAGGAGGGAAGGGGCCCGATCAGTTCTGAATCGGGATATCCATGTCCTCTATTGTGAGCTCGCGCACCAACTCTGGAATGCCCCATTCAACCTCAGGGTCCACGCGGATCTTAAAGTGATACATGGATTGCAGCGCTTGATGATCTTCAGCCCGAAACTTCATGAGTCCCTTGGGGCCTTCAAACTGCATCCCTTCCATGGCGGTGATCAACGCTTCAGTATCAGTTGAACCGGCTTTTCGGATTGCTTCGACAGCTGCAATGCCAGCGGCCATACCACCTGCGGTAAAGAAATCTGGCGGAGAGTTGTAACGGGCCTGATGTTCCTTCACCAACCAGTCATTTACGGGATTCTGAGGGATCTCGTAGTAGTAATAGGTTGCACCTTCCATGCCAGGCATCGCCTTGTAGGCAGTAAGGGCTGCCAGAATATTACCACCAGTAGCGATCTCGATCCCGTAACGTTCAGGGTTCATGGCGTTGATCTTAGCAAGTGGATTTCCGCCGCCTGCCCACACGACAAACAGGAACTTTCGTCCTGGCTCATCCTTAAGGGCGTTAAAGATGCGTTGCGCGCTGGCGGTGAAGTCTTTGGTATCAGTAGGAGCGTACTCCTCAAACACCAGCTTGGCATTGGTTTTGGCCACTGCTGCTTTAAAGGCGGCCACCCCATCCCGCCCAAACGCATAGTCTTGTGCCAATGTTGCGATAGAGGCACCATCCTGCGCCAGTGCAACAGCATTGGCGATAGCGTCCTGCGATGAGTTGCGCGATGTGCGGAATATGTAGCGGTTGAAGTTGGCTCCGGTGATACTGTCTGCAACAGCCGGTTCCACAATGAGCAACTTCTCGTATTCCTCGGCAACTTGCAGCATGGCAAGTGCAACGCCGGAGGACACCGGCCCAACAGCCAGCTCGACCTCATCGTCCCCATAGGCTTCCGCCAGCATAGCGCGCCCGATATCCGGTTTGAGCTGCGTGTCTTTCTCAATAACCTCGATCGTACGGCCATCAATTTCCATCGTACCGTCGGTGGCGTACTCCAGCCCCATCATCAGGCCCACATGAGATTGCTTGGCATACGCCTCAAACGGACCCGTCTTGCCGTAAACATGGGCAATTTTTATGGGTTCGGCTGCAAAGGAATTATTTGACGAAACAGAAAACGCGACTGAACAGACCGCAAGGCAAACCGCCGCGGTCCTAAGAATTTTATTCATAATGAAACCCCTCCCTTGCTATTTGGGGGCTTCCTTCGCTTAAAAGAACTCAGAAGCCCAACCTTTAGCAACGTGAAGATAGTTGACGCATGTATTCTGGAAGGAGTCAATGATTTTGTCGTGCTGCAAATAATCCCATAGCGTCTTCCGGACTTGTATTTGCCATCACTCCAAGAATTGGTTTTCTTCTCCAATTTTTTTAGGAAGAAAGCTACCTCTGTAGCCGGTATTTAAATCGATTATTTGCTGTTGCTTAAGGCGTGATAATACTCTTGATGCATGTTTTAAAATATATTGTAAGTACCTGCAAATATGAGCGGTTCCGCTGCGACAAGCTGGCAGATATTTGTCGCAAAATTGCCGCATTTCGCCCTGTTTACACCTTAATTAGCCGTTAGGTCGCAGCTCTCCGCAGGCCAGTCAGCTAAGTGTTTATTCACCATCTCTGACAACCTGATGATAACAAGATCCTGATACCTTCAATCCTAAGAATATGTAGGTTTAACAGGGCGTAATATGTACTGGCCACTTTGTGGTCAGTATTAAAACAATAATAATAAGTCCTTTAATAGGATGTCTGCATGTATTCATGCGGACAACTCGAAGATGATCTGTTTATATTATTTAGCAGCCCGTCTTTTGTTTCAGAGCAGGTAGTCTTGCCCGACGAATTTAAAGGCCGTACCTCCCCCTCCCTTTCGGCCTTTTATGTCTGCTTTGATGGGCACCGAGGTAACCTCCCACCTCGGTGCCTTTTTTATGCGCAGCTTATGCAGCTGGTTCCACATCGGCAGATGAGACAAGCTCAAAGCCTTCTTCCAACCAGCCGGTAACGCCACCCAGCATTTGTTTCACATTCCGGCCAAGCATAGAGAGCTTGTAAGCGGCCTTATCTGCGCCGTTACAGTGCGGGCCTGCGCAATAAACAACAAACAAGGTATCCTTGGCCCACTTGGCAAGGGTCTCTTCGCAAAGGTCTCTGTGAGCAAGGCAAATAGCGCCCCGCACATGCCCCTTGGCAAACCTGATTGGTCCGCGCACATCCAGCAGTACAAAGTCAGGTGAACCAGCTTTCAAATCGGCTTCCACATCTGTGCAATCTGTTTCAAATCGCAATTTTCTGCCAAAATATTCTTTGGTCAGCTGGTGATCAGCACATGGGTATTCTGCAACGCGAGAAGACATGAAACTCTCCAAATTCTATGAAGGCGCTTTCAGATAAGGGGGAAAGGCCAAAACTGTTTAGTGACAGCCAGTTACGGGTCTTGATCCGTACCAATAAGTGGTCCCTGGCGATGGCCGGAATGTTTCCTGTGTCTGTAATTTGATGAACTTTACCGTTGCCAACAACTGGCTCAAATGACTAAATTCGTAAAAAACCTGCCAATATCTCAGTCAGCGGATTCTGTAATGATACAAGCCCAGCATCTGGCCCCAGAAGGTCCACTTGTCGTCACGCTCATCTATGATGGTTTGTGCACCTTTGAGTTTGGTCAGGCCTACGAGCTGTTTGGCCTGCCAAGGCCAGAGTTAGGGGCAAACTGGTACAGGTACCAAAGTGTCGCCATTGAGGATGGCCCAATCCGCGCAGCAGGCGGGTTGGAGATCAAGGCTGAAAAACAGTTAGACGTGCTGGAGGAAGCAGACATCATCCTCATTCCAGGGTGGAGGGGGATCGACACCCCTGTGCCCGAAGATCTCATACAAGCGTTGTGTAACGCCCACCAGCGTGGTGCACGCGTTGCTTCTATCTGCTCAGGTGCTTTTGTGTTGGCCCAAGCTGGCCTTTTAAATGGGCGTACAGCAACGACCCACTGGCGCTATGCAAAAGCATTGAAAACCGGTTTTCCATCCATCAACGTGGAAGACGACAGGCTCTATTCTGAAACGGAAAGGGTGTTGACCTCTGCAGGCAGTGCAGCTGGTATCGATCTGGCGCTTCACATCATACGGCAGGACTACGGAGTGCAGGTTGCAAATAGCGTGGCCAAAAGGCTGGTTGCGCCGCCTTTCAGGGAAGGCACGCAAAGGCAGTTCGTAGAAGAGCCAGTACCAGAGCAAAGAGAAAGCAGGCGCTTTGCAGCTCTTTTTGAAGAGTTGGAAAAGAAAAGAGCCTACACAATGTCTGTTTGCGAGATGGCAGAGCTGATGGGGATGAGCCAGCGCACCTTTATTCGCAAGTTCACAAAGGTGACAGGGCAGGCGCCCGCACAGTGGAGGCGGGCCAAGCAACTGGCAACCGCCAAACACCTGCTGGAAGCAGAAGACACGGTGGATATGGAGCGGCTCTCTCACACCTGTGGGTTCGGAACAGCTGCATCCTTACGCCATCACTTCAGAACCAAATATGGGACAACACCGACAGCCTACAGGCGCCAGTTTAAGGCCCGTCAATCCTGAAGGTATGCTGCAATTCCCAAAGCGGCGGAGCGTCCGGTGGCAAAGACCCCCTGCAACAGGTAGCCCCCAGTAGGGGCTTCCCAATCCAGCATTTCACCGGCTACGAACACACCCGGCACGCTGGTCAGCATGTAGTGTTGGTCGATCGCGTCAAATGAAACCCCACCTGCGCTCGAGATCGCCCTGTCGATCGATCGTGGAGCTGTCAGCTTTAAAGGTAACGCCTTAATGTAAGCAGCAAGTTCACCAGCCTCTTTCGGCAGTGGGCCAGCCTCGCGCAAAAGAGCGATTGCAGCAGCTGGAAGACCGGTCGCCTTGCGCAGGAAATTGCTCATGGATTGCTTGCCACGTGGCCGTTCCAGCTTGGACGTCAACTTCTCAACACTGACGTCTGGCTTCAGGTCCAGTTCGATTTGTGTCCCACCCTTTTCCGTGATTGCGTCCCGCACATCAGCACAGATTGCATATATAACCCCGCCTTCAATACCGGATGCATCCAGCATCGCATCCCCGATGACACGCTGCCCTTCATGAGATACGCCAATCTTTTTGAGTGGAGTTCCTTTGTAACGCTCTTTGAAATGTTCAGAGAACGACACCTCGAACCCGCAATTGGCAGGGCGCAACTCTTTCACATCAACCCGTAGATCCTGGAGGACAGGCACCCAGGTCCCATCAGACCCGAGTTTTGCCCAGGACCCTCCACCAAGAGCAAGCAATACTGCATCAAATTGGTGGGCTTTGACTGCATCGGTGCCGTGCTGAAGCAGTAAAGAACCGGTTTTGTTGAAGCCCTGCCATCGAGTGCCGAAATGTAACGTGACGCGCAAACTGCCCAAAAGTTTCAACCAGGTGCGTAGCAAAGGTGAAGTCTTGAAACTCTTTGGAAACACCTTGCCACTAGAGCCGGCAAAGGTCGGTTCTCCTAAACTCGCACTCCATTCTTGAAGAGCTGCAGGTGGAAAATCTTGAACAGATTGCAGCAGCTGCGCATGGGCTGGACGGTAGCGACCAAGAAATGTCTCCAAATCTTCGCTGTGGGTCAGGTTAAGGCCACCTAACCCAGCCATCAGAAGCTTGCGAGCCGGGGAGGGACGTTGGTCAAAAACGCTGACACACAATCCAGCTTCAGCAAGGGTTTGAGCCGCAAACAGCCCAGCGGGCCCTGCTCCGATGATCGCAACACGCTTTTTCAAAGATCCATCCAATCTGCTGTGTGTCAGAATTGCCCAGTTTGTGGGCGTAGCCAATGACAATCGAAGCTCTAATGCCCTCGTTTTCTGCCAATTACAAGCGCAGTGCTTAACTCCTCCCACAGATGTGGGGGCGGAGCCTACCGGTAATTAGGCCCCTTTAAGAAGCACCCCTGAATTTAGAAGGAAGACTTCTAAGGAATGTACAGTCTCTGCACTTCCCGCTTTGCTGCATACAAACAGTAAGTGGGGGCTGCGTTGAGAACTGCAATCGTGATGCCGCGTAACATGCATTTTTGTAAGTCTCGTGCCACATCAATCGACCTGTGTGCTCATGATCTGGCGCTCCATAGCCAGAACAAAAGCAATTTGCGCGTATTTGCCGGAGGTGAGGCGGGCCTGTTTGATGATGTGGATGTTTGCGCAGTGACACCACCTGGCAAAAAACCGACTCCCGCCAAGTTTTATGACCCGCTTTCAGAGTTTGGCCCTCAACTCATCGTGGTGCATCAACATCTGGAGACAGCATTCCAGATTATCAATGACTTTCCAGGGACCCCAGTGATCCTCCATAGACATGGACGGTTTGAACGCAACAGCGGCTTTAAGCGTTGGAAATATACCCGTAAAATGAACCGGCTAGGCGGTATCATCTGGGTTGGTGAGGATGCACGCAATAACTTCTGCGAAAACTTCACCGGGGTTAAAACCCGCAGCGTTGTCGTGCCAAACGGAATAGACTGTGAGCTCTGGTCCCCAGCTCCCAAGGCGAACACCGTGATTTATGTTGGCAGAGCGCGCAAGGACAAAGGTATCTTTGATCTGGCTGCGGCATGGCTTGCTTGTGCCGACCGGATGAAAGCCTTGGGGTGGACCCTGGAATTTGTACTTGCTGTCACCGATGATGGTGAAGATGCAACAGCAAACGCACTCCGGCAAATGCTCTCAAACCATCAGACAAGCGTCTCAATTGAGACCAACCTCATCGCGGCAGATGTGCAGCGCAGACTAGCCAAAGCCTCCATTGCGGTGGTTCCATCAATCGTGGCTGAGGGGTTTGGGCGCACAGCGATTGAAGCAATGAGCTGCGGCGCAGCCGTTATCACCACCCATTCAGGCGGTTTGTGGGAGGCCGTCGGGGAGACGGGCAAGGTAATCAATCCAAGCGCCCCTAAAGAAATAGCAACAGCATTGTTCGATCTTGCAGATAACAAACCTCTGCGAAATGCCATGGCAAAATCCGGACGTGAAAGAGTGCTCAGGCTCTTTGATATCCATCAGATTGCAGAGCTCTATGATGATATGCTGATGAGCCTGTGGGATGAGTTCGTCAGTGGCCCGCACACAACGCAGCGGCTCATTGATCATATGCTGGTTTCAGAATAGCACGTGCTCCCCAATGTTTCGCAACGCCCTAATCAAACCGTAGTTGCATGCAGTAAATAGCCAGTCTTCCCCAACAAAAGGGCTTAGTCAGATGCATCCAGACCACGTTACGATCGTCGTTCGAGAGCTGGAAGAGGCAAGCGCATTCTTCAAGCTACTGGATTTTGAAGTCGTAAAGTCAGTAGAAATTCGCGGGCCTGTCTTTTCGCAGTATATGGATGTTCCAGACTTAGAAGCCGATCACATTACGTTGGTATTGAAAGGGCACAGCCCAAGGTTCGAAATTCAGCTTTTACACTACAAAAACCCAGCACCTCACGTTGACCCGCACGCTTATGACCTGTGCAAGACCGGTTATAACCATCTGTGCTTTGCTGTAACCAATCTGGACGAGAGAATAACGCACCTGAAAGCTGCTGGTGTTGAGCTGCGTTCGCAGGTTCTGGAGTTTCACGATCGCAAGCTTGTCTTTGTAAGAGGGCCCGAAGATATCACCGTGGAGCTGGCCCAGTGGACAGACTCCTCGTAATTTCAGAAGAACAAGCTTGTTAAGAAGTGGCGCAAAAAGCCGCTTAACCTCCATTCTCACCGCATATGGCCTCATACAAGCAATACTTTTGCAGCTTCCTTGATGTTCCCGGCAGTTGCGTTTGTGTGAAACAGCAGGCCTTTGATTTTCTCAAGGCTGGCATTTGCCTTTTTAATCCGCTTTGCCATGTGCCGGGCGACTTTGGGGGAGAGCTGCGAAAACCCGTGCTCTTGCACCTCAGCACGCAGTGCCAGCGCTATATCATCGGAGAGGGAAATGCTATCAAAGCATGGCTCTGCTATTCCATGCATCCGCGCCAAAGCACAAAGCAATGCCATATCAGCAACCATTCGGTAAGGGCGGTCCTTGTTTGCCGTCACCTGCCCTGGGTGTAAGCGGTAACGAACCAGCCGCTCATTCAAGGCGCCAATCTTTCCGTGTTCCAGCAAACGCAGGTAAAGGTCATAATCTTCAGCGCCATCGAAATGAGAACGATATCCACCAACCCTTTCCACCTGATCTCGCCGGAACATAATAGTCGGGTGGTATAGGCAGCATTTCTCATAGAGCCGTTTACGTGTCTCGACGGAAGTCCTGGGGCATTCCATATGGTCAATGACCTGCCCGTCCACATCAATGACGGAGACTTCAGTACCGCACAGTAGCCAGTCAGGGTTCCGGTCCATCATCCGAATCTGGCGCTCCAGCCGCAGCGGCTCAGCAAGATCATCAGCATCAAGCCGCGCCACCAGTGGGCTCTTGATGCTTGCAAGCCCAGTGTTGAGCGCAGCAGATATTCCGTTTCCCAGCCCGGATAAGACCTGCAAGCGGCCTTTGGGAAATCGGCGGATATAAGAAGCACAAACTTGCTGGGTGTCATCAGTGGAGGCATCATTCACAAGAACAATACCAAAATCGCGATAGCTTTGCGCCAATAGGCTGTCGAGCGTTTCGCCAAGCGTGGCGGCGGCATTGCGCGCCGGGATTAAAACACTCACAAGTGGAGTGTTTTCTTGTGGTTGCGCATCTGGCATTCAACACTCCACTTGTTAAACTCATCTGAAATCCAAAACAGCGATACAAAGCAATGTCTTACATGTTATCGCGGTGACGTTAGTCAGCAGGCCACGTCAGGCATTCTCGCGCTGGGCGACAGTTGAATCGTGCCTTGATTTCTCAGTGTTCTCCAGCAAATCCGCCTCAATGGATTTTGCCAGCCGCATATAACGGCCCGTTGCGTAATTGGTGGAGGCGATCAATCCCCACCAGCCATACTGGTAATATCTGCGGATCAAATACCCCTTGAGAAATGCCATAGGAAACTCATAGAGCAACCGTGATTTTGGCAAGTGTCGTCCACGCCCGTGCATCTCTTTGACCTGCATTGAGGAGTAACGATTCATTTTGTCATATTGGAATGCGAGGCTGCGTATGCTGCGGTGTTCCACACGCCCTTTGAGCACACCCAACCTAGCATTTTGGGGGGGGCGCACTGTGTCGTGCACGGCGCTGGCAGAAAAGCGGCCAATGCTTTTGCGATAAAGGCGGATTTGTTTATACGCATACGCATGCTTTACAGCGGTCTCCTCATGAGCCCACACATCATAAATATTGACAGTCCAGAAATCATGAGAAGCGATAACCGAAGTCTGGAACAGGTCGAGTATCTCGTCTTTTAATTCGTCCGTCGCAACCTCGTCTGCATCAAGGTTCAAGATCCAGTCATGACGGCACTGGTCTTCGCCAAAGCGTTTTTGCAAGCCATACCCTGGCCAGTCATTGTGCAACACACGGGCACCAAGGCGCTGGGCAACGTTGACGGTCTGGTCCGTTGAGCCACTGTCGATCACGATGACTTCATCAGCCCAGTCAATACAGTTTGAGATCGTGCGCCCTATTCGGTCTTCCTCGTTCTTCGCAATTATGAAGACTGAAAGTGGAATGCGCTTGTGGTCAGAGCATTCATCTGTGGTGCGCGCGCCATGGCGGGCACGCTTTTCTGCAATATCGATGATTTTGCTTTGGGTTGAGATATCGGGCCTCAAGCGTAAGAACTGTGCTTAGGTCTTGAGTGTACGCCCCCACTCACATTTCGAAATTCGCCCAATATAAAGGACGGTTTTTACCCAGTAGGAATCCGTCAATAACAACTAAGAGAAGGCAAAAGGCGCTCCGGCAAAGCCGTCAGCCAAACAGCTGGAAAAACTGAGAGCTTTCGCCTTGCGCGCCCGCAATGAGACGCCACGCCACAAAACCTACCATAAAGTACCTTTGATAGTTTTGCTCTTTACAACTTCCGTATGATTGCATCTGGCGTGAAGGGGTGAAACGATCTGCTCGCAATTTACAGCCGGGTTTGAGGCGAGGCTTTCGGCACCGACACGACACTCTTTGGGAGAAGAAAATGGCCGCAATTATTGGTTGGGCACACACTCCATTTGGCAAGTTGGCTGATGAAACCGTAGAGACTCTTGTCACGAAAGTCGCCAGACAGGCGATTGAAGACGCTGGCCTGAGTGCGCAAGATATTGACGAAATCGTACTTGGCCACTTCAATGCGGGTTTCTCCAAGCAAGATTTCACAGCAAGTCTTGTGCTTCAGGCAGATGACAAGCTCCGTTTCAAGCCAACCACACGCGTAGAAAACGCCTGTGCAACAGGGTCTGCTGCGGTGCATCAGGGCGTGAAGTCCATCAAAGCAGGCGATGCCAAGTTTGTTCTGGTTGTTGGTGTTGAGCAGATGACCACAACACCTGGCCCCGAAATTGGCGCAAACCTGCTCAAAGCCTCTTACCTTCCAGAGGATGGTGACACACCAGCAGGTTTTGCAGGCGTCTTCGGCAAAATCGCAGGCATGTACTTCCAAAAGTACGGCGATCAAAGTGAGGCGCTGGCGCACATCGCCGCAAAGAACCACAAAAACGGTGTCGAAAACCCATACGCGCAGATGCGCAAAGACCTTGGCGTCGAGTTCTGCCTCAATGAGAGCGAGAAGAACCCGTTTGTCGCTGGCCCGCTAAAACGCACGGACTGTTCGCTTGTGTCTGACGGTGCCGCCGCAATCGTTCTGACAGATACAACAACTGCGCTGTCAGCCGACAAGGCTGTTGCCTTCCGCGGCATGGGCCATGCGCAAGATTTCCTGCCAATGTCCAAGCGCGACATCCTCAAGTTTGAAGGCTGTACGCAAGCATGGAAACGCGCACTGTCTCAGGCCAACATCACCATCAACGATCTGTCCTTTGTAGAGACTCACGACTGCTTCACCATTGCAGAGCTGATTGAATATGAAGCGATGGGTCTGGTGCCAGAAGGGCAGGGCGCAAAAGCAATTTTGGAAGGCTGGACACAAAAAGACGGCAAACTGCCAGTCAACCCGTCCGGCGGCCTGAAAGCAAAAGGTCACCCAATCGGCGCAACCGGTGTTTCCATGCATGCCCTCACAGCCATGCAGCTCACAGGCACCGCTGGCGGCATTCAGGTTGAAGGCGCAGAACTCGGCGGCATCTTCAACATGGGCGGCGCAGCCGTCGCCAACTACGTCTCCGTGCTTCAGCGCTTGAAGTAAGCGGCACTAGAGATATCGATAAACGCATGAAAGCCCCGCTTGTTCGGGGCTTTTTGTGTTTATGGAGAACAATTTTCCAAGCGTAGGAGAATAATAATCTCTTAGGCCGAACGAGTGCTATAGCTGCGATCCGTCACACAAAGTGCCTTCTCCATTGCAGCATGTTGCTCGGTGACCATAGCTGACATGCGGCCTGCCACTGGGCAACCCAGCCGTTAAAAGGCTTCAACTCCAACGCGATCTCATTAAACTTGCTTTTAAAAACAGAAAATACAAGTTCGTTGAGCTCAGGACAAACGCTCGACAATTCAAAAGACAACTCTGGCCAGTTTTATGTGAAGATGGGCAAGGTAATGAAGAAAGCACCATAAAAACTGCGCATATCCGGTAGGTATACCTGTAATAATTGTATCATGTAATATTACAATCAATTTTTGGAGCATGGTTACTACAGGTATTTGCAATGATTTCGCGAAGCATCCGATTTTTAGTTTTGGCACTCTCCTTATCACTCATCCCTACAATCGCATTTTCACAATCGTCACAAGCTAAGGCATCCGATGTCTCCTACGAAGAGGCTGTGAGTTTGTTCGATGCTGAGCGCTATGAAGAAGCTCTTCCAGCTTTTGAGGCACTAGCCGAGGCGGGAAGTCCGCAAGCAGCACGGCAACTTTCCAAAATGTTTAAGCTGGGATTGGGAACTTCTGAAGATGTTAATTCTGCAATTGATTGGGGTATAAAAGCGCAGAAATTGGAGGGAAAAGGGATTATCGACGCCTACGCATCTCTTTTCGTTGAAAACGTTGGATTGGAAACCAAGTTTAACGAACATGTTCTTGCTATTCATTTGCAAGGTGTGTTCGCGCTACACCCATTGGCTGATAATTTTGATGAAAAAATACGGATCGAGATTAGATCCTACAAATATAATTTTGAGCATTTTCAAGGCCCTGCTCGTGACTTCTACACAGCGCTTGCCCTAAGTTTTGAATTCTTTTCAAGTGAGCAGAAGCTAGACATTGCTGAGTTGGCATATAACTTACGTATTCCTGATCATCAAAAAATATATGACCAATTTGCTTTCACTTTTAAGTTTTATGAAGAAATAATAAGAAAAATGGAAGGCAAGCCAGAGAAATATTCTAGCAAATACGATAATGACTATCTGGATAAGTTAAAAAATCAATTTCAGGCTTATATTACACGTCTAAATCAAGGTTTGCTAAAAGCGCTCCCCCGTGAAAGATTCTTGGAAACGTATGCGAGGAAAGGCACCCCAGCAGCGCAATGGGAGCTTGGGAGAGGCATATTTTTGGGCAACCCCTTCCCCAAAGATGAACTCTGCGGTTTATCATGGATGACAGCAGCATTATTGAACGGAGGTGGGAATTGGGCAGAATTTGAGGGATACGCGAAAACTACATCCCACCTCACGCAGCAAGTGATATTTGATAAAGTGCAAGCAAGTATTGCCTCAGACTATAGTGAATCGCCATGTTCATAGCATGGATACTCTAATCTTCCAGCTATGCAGTAAACACAAGATATAGCCGGGTCATGCGGTGGCCGCACAACCAAGAGTCACTCTATAACCGACATAGCCTGCCGTCCCGTTGACTCTCTGCTTATAGGCGGACAGATGGCGGGCTACTCCGCGGCAAAGTTTACCTTGCAAAATCTTGGAGGAACACCACCGATGCCAGATACCATTCCACTCCCAGAGGGCCTTGAGCGCGAGCTGCTGATTGTTCTTATGGAGGAATGCGCCGAGGTGCAGCAGCAGGTCAGTAAGATATTGCGTTTTGGGGCGCATGTAACCGGTACAGATCAAGTACGACCCAACTCTGAACTTCTAGCAGCTGAGGTTGGGGACCTGACACATATGATTCAAAGATGCATTGAGATTGGTCTGTTCTCTGCCAAAGACGTGGAAACGGCGGCAGAAGAAAAACGTACCAAACTAAACCGCTATCTGAGGTTCGGGTAACGATGTTTTGCATGAAGTGACACGTGTATTGGAATATTTTTCTTGTATCGCCGTGATCTTCTCGTCTGTCGCGCATCACAGACTTGCTGCTTTTCGCATCCAGAAAAAAATCTTTTCTACTTCCAGTCAAAGCTTTGGAACGCCATACCGGGCTAATAACGGCGCCAGCCACTAAACTCTCATCAAATGATCCCAGAACGCCCGGAGAGCGCAATGGCCTTGGTAGAGAGCTTTGAAACACACCACGACGAAAGCAACAAGCTTGCTGTCTTCCCAACCTTTCATAAGGTGGAAGGCAAAATGGTTGTTGTCGTTGGCTGTGGTGATGAAGCTGCTGCAAAAGTAAGGCTGCTTGCGCAAACCAAAGCCCACATCCGGGTGGTCAGCCAAAACCGCCCTAGCGAGGAGCTGGCTGATGCCGTCGCCAAAGCTGATGGTGTCTTCATCTTAAGCAAGTTTAACCCAGCCTATCTGGGAGGTGCCGCTCTCGTTTTTGCTGCCACAGATGAAGAACAGCTGGACCGTGAGATTGTAGAGGCCGCTCGCGAGATGGGCATTCCGGTTAATGCAGTGGATCGCCCTGAGCTTTGTGATTTTTACACCGGCGCAATGGTCAACCGCGCTCCTGTGGCGGTGGCCATCACCTCAACAGGTGTCGGCCCGGTTTATGCCCGCCACATCCGCGCACAGGTAGAAGCAATGCTACCACGCGAGGCCGGTCAGCTTGCGCGGCTGGCAGAAAGCTTCCGCAGCACCGTTGGCAAGCTGATGCCCGCTGCAATTGCGCGCCGTCGTTTTTGGGCTGAATTTTTTTCAGGCTCAGTTGCTGCAAACACATTTGCAGGTGAAACGCAAAAGGCACTCACCGAAGCGCATCGCTTGCTCAACAGCAAACAGGACAAGCGGGGATATGTCTGGCTCGTTGGTGCTGGCCCGGGAGCTGAAGATTTGCTGACCCTACGCGCACAACGCGTTTTGCAGGAAGCCGATGTGATTTTTTATGATGCACTGGTCCCTGATGAGGTTGTCTCCATGGGCCGCCGCGATGCAACACGCATCAACGTAGGAAAACGCAAAGGCGCGCACACTTCAACGCAAACGCAAATCAACCAGTTATTAGTCGCCGCCGCAAAGTCCGGTAAGCGCGTTGTGCGCCTGAAAGCAGGCGACCCAATGGTGTTTGGCAGGGCTGGTGAAGAGATATTGGCCTTGCGTGAACATGGCGTTGATTTTGAGGTTGTCCCCGGTGTGACAGCAGCGTTCGCAGCTGCCGCAAGTGCTCAAATTCCGCTGACATTACGTGGTGTTGCCTCATCCTTGGTCTTCGCAACGGGACACGATCAGCACGGAGATACTCTCCCGGACTGGGCAGAAATGGCGCTCAATGGAGCGACAACTGCTGTTTACATGGGGCGGAGCGTTGCTGGCAAAGTAGCCGCCTTGCTGGTCAGTGCTGGAATGGATTTATCCACGCCGGTAATGGCGATTGAAAACGCTGCCCAAACAAAAGAACGCAACTTTGCAGGAACCCTGCAAGACCTCTGTGACTTTGAGCACCATGACAGTGTCAACGGACCCACACTTATCGTCATTGGTAAGGCTGTGGCCCACGCAGACCAGTCGCGCTCACTACCTCTAAGCCCTTATAAAAATACAAGTTTACCGGCTGTTGTTGCAGCCTAGGGAGACCCCTGATGAAAACTATTACCGCCAATAGACTGGTCGATGGTGATGTCGTTTGGCTCGGACGCAACGGAGATTGGGTCGAGTTTGTTGAGGCTGCATGGATTCTTAATTCTGAGGAAGAAATGCGCGCTGCAGAAGAATTCGCCAAAGCAGGTGAAGCAAGCCAATACGTTCTGGGGACCTATGCAATAGACCTGGAGCTGAAAGACGGCCACCTGCAGCCAACGGCCTTAAAAGAACGCATTCGGGCAAAGGGCCCAACCACCCGTCTTGATCTTGGTAAACAGGCCCAACGACTTCTACGCTCTGCGTAAGTCCCTTTAAATTCAGGAGTTTTCATGTATCGCTACGATGAATTTGATCAGGACTTTGTCGATCAACGCGTCACCCAGTTTGAGGATCAGGTCCGCCGCCGCATGACAGGTGAGCTGACCGAAGAAGAGTTTAAGCCTCTGCGCTTGATGAATGGTCTCTACCTCCAACTTCACGCCTACATGCTGCGCGTTGCAATTCCTTACGGCACCATCAACGCCCGTCAAATGCGTAAACTTGCTGATATCGCAAGGACTTATGATAGAGGCTACGGCCATTTCACCACGCGTCAGAACATTCAGTTCAACTGGCCAAAGCTCTCCGATACGCCAAAAATCCTGCGCGAATTGGCCGATGTTGAAATGCACGCCATCCAAACATCCGGCAACTGTATTCGCAACGTAACGTCCGACCAGTTTGCAGGCGCAGCAGCTGACGAATTCGCAGACCCGCGCGTTTATGCAGAGATTTTACGGCAATGGTCATCTCTGCACCCTGAGTTTCTCTTTCTGCCACGCAAATTCAAAATTGCGATCACGGGAGCGGAACAGGACCGTGCTGCTGTACAGGTGCACGATATTGGCCTGCAGTTGACCCAGAATGAAGACGGGGACATCGGGTTTGTTGTCTTCGTTGGGGGGGGATTGGGACGTACGCCAATGGTTGGTCGTAAGGTACGGGATTTCCTACCGGAAAACGATTTGCTTGCTTACAGCGAGGCGATCCTACGCGTTTATAACCGCTATGGTCGTCGCGATAATAAGTACAAGGCGCGCATCAAAATCCTGGTTCATGAAACCGGTCTTGAAGAGCTGAAGCAGGACATTGAAACTGAGTTCGAAGCCACTAAAAATGGCATTTTGGACCTACCTCATAATGAGATTGAGCGTATCAATGAGTACTTTGCTCCGCCCTCATTTGAGGTCCTTCCAAGCATAAGCACAGAGCTGGAATCAGCAAAACGTGATAACCGCGATCTGGCGTTGTTCGCCAGCCGCAATCTTCATGCTCATAAAGCAGCAGGTTATACATCTGTTACCATTTCGCTGAAACCCATCGGCGGCGCGCCGGGGGATGCGACTGCAGAGCAGATGGACGTAATTGCTGATTTGGCAGAAAGATTTGGTCATGATGAGCTGCGCGTAACACACGAACAGAATCTGGTTCTGCCGCATGTAAAACTAAAAGATGTTCCCCTCATCTTTAAGGTGTTGAAAGCCAATGACCTGGCAGACGCAAATGCAGGCCTGATAACGGACATGATCGCATGTCCCGGTCTGGATTACTGTGCTCTTGCCAACGCTCGTTCTATTCCTATTGCACAGGAAATATCGAAACGTTTTGAAGAAGTTAAGCGCAAAAATGAGATCGGCGATCTTAAGCTGAAAATCTCAGGCTGCATCAATGCATGTGGTCACCATCATGTAGGACACATTGGTATTTTGGGGGTCGACCGAAAAGGTGAAGAGCTCTATCAAATTACCCTAGGAGGGTCGGCAGACCAAAATACGTCGATCGGTAAGATTATTGGCCGCGGTTTTCCGGAGGCCGAAATCACTGATGCTGTTGAGATTGTTGTAGACACTTATCTGGTCAATCGTCTGGATTCAGAAGAAAGCTTCATTGAGGCTTACCGGCGATTGGGGGATCAACCGTTTAAGGATGCTCTATATGGAGCATAGTCAGATACATACAGAGACAAATGAACTTGAGCGACGGTGGGCATCACAAGCCAAACTTCTCAATCACATGTACGCTGGGCGCGACGCTCGCTCTGTTTTGGAACATGTTTTGAGCCAGCAGTTCGATGGTGAGGTGGCATTGGTGTCGTCCTTCGGCGCTGACAGTTCTGTGTTACTTCATATGGTCTCGCAAATAGACCCAAAGACACCTGTATTGTTCGTCGATACCGGAAAGCTCTTTGGCGAGACAAACCTGTACCGCACGCAACTTGTTGAACAACTTGGCCTTTTGGATGTCAGGGCGATCACGCCGAAAGTAGACGACCTGACTGAAAAAGACCCTAAAGGTGCCCTTTGGGCAGAAAATACCGATGCGTGTTGTCATATCCGTAAAGTGGTTCCATTGGCCAATGCTTTGAGTGGGTTTTCTGCGTGGATTTCAGGGCGAAAACGCTTTCAGGCTGTGACACGTTCAGACCTTGACTTTTTTGAGGTTGAGGAAGGCCGCATCAAGGTCAATCCGCTGGCAAACTGGACAGCGAGCCAAGTGCTTGCCTATGCGAAGGATAACGGCTTGCCTCCACATCCACTTGTCGCAGAAGGGTATCCCTCGGTTGGCTGCATGCCGTGCACGGATAAGGTAGCTTCTGGTGAAGATCCCCGCGCAGGTCGCTGGCGTGGTCAAGATAAAACAGAATGCGGCATACATTTCTCAAGTGCGTCCACGGGCGGCGCAGCCCACAGCATCTGAGGCTCAAATGACAACAGAACTTAATAAGACCGCAGAGGTTTTTAAAGACGGCAAGATCGAAACTGACGTCTGGCGCTACATCACCGATGATGAAGAACTTCCTGCAAACGGAAAGCTCATTTTCTCTCTGGAGCGTTTTCTGCAAAAAGAGCAGGAGCTGAAGAAAACCAATACTGTTTTGGGTGTTGTTTTGAGAGCAGGGGAGAAAGCCGAGGCCCTGAAGGATCACCTCGATACTCTTGAGTTAGTCGCAGTCGATTTTCCTAGTTTTGCAGATGGTCGCAGTTTTTCTGCTGCGCGGATACTACGCGATACCTTGGGGTATGCCGGAGAAATTCGGGCAGTTGGTCCATTCATTTTGGATCAGATTGGCTTTATGGCTCGCTGCGGGATCAACAGCTATGCACTTGATAACCCTAGATTAAAGGCAGATTTAGTAGCAGGAAACCTCAATGAGGTAACAGCCTATACTCAACCCGTTTTTGCACGAAAAGAAGCACCTGCTGGGACAAGACCATGGGCACGTCGCCCAGTTTAAGAGTTGAAAAGGCGGACTAATGATCCGCCTTTTTCTTGCTACTGAGCAGGTTGCATACGTTCGTTGCCAGGAACAGAAAGAAGTTTGCGGTTCAACTTAAAGAACAGCCAAACTGTTGCAATTTGAACCGCAATGAATGGCAGATACAACACGAAGTAACTGATCTACATTGAGCCAACTACACCGAGCTGTACGAGTCCTGCATTGATCACGAAATTTGCGAATACGACGAGAGCAACGCCAGGGCAAACAAGAGCGTAAGAGCCGGGAGATTTGTCTGGACCAGCAATCCAGCGGTCATAATACCCAACACGCTTCATAACGGACCAGCCAATCAGGGCAAACAGGATTTGGATTGCAAAAAGGCTGATCAAGAAAACGCAGATTCCACCCGCAGTTACAGGTGTATCTAAGTTATGGGCAAGGCTCATTTTGATGCGGAAGATTGCTATACCAACAACGGTTAGAAATGGAATGATGATCCAAAGTGTTGGCGTTGTTTCACCAGCTGCTTTGTGTTCCATCATGGAGCGAAAGCCCAGGATTAGTTTAACGGTTTCCAAAACGATTGCAGAACCAATAAACAAAGCGCTGGCAGCGGTTCCAATTGCCGCAATCACCTTGGTGTGGCTCATTGCAGCTGGGGCAGAAAACCCAACGCCGATCATCGCAAAAGCAAATACCGAGACCATCTGACCAAGGCTGTTGTTCTTCGCGCAGTCATAACCTCCCTGTGTCACCACACGTGAGAAGAAATCCAAGTATATCCGAAACCCCAATACTCCAGCTGAAGCAAATGCGAGTAAGGTTAGAGGTAAGAGTAGTTCACAGACCTTGCAAAGGCCCGGCACAAGAACAGCGCCAGCGATAATTGCGACGTTAATACTCATCGCAAGCGCGAGAGGGATTGTCATTAACTGGCTTTCTGCATTGGAGTTCTTCAAATCTATGAAAGATTGAGTGTTTTTCCATCTGGCGAATTCAATGAAGTTCCAGAACAATAGGCGGAAACGCAGAACGGAGAATATAATGATGCCGACCACAGCGCCGACGATCAGGGCCTTCATAGCTAACGCACCAGTGTTGAAAGTTTCTGTGACTAGGGCGAAGTTGGCTACCGGAGACCCTTTATGAGGGGGCATCCACATAAGGTACATGAAAAAGCTGATTGTCAGCCCACCTGAACCGACTGCAGATAAAAAGTACAGAGGAGAATACCGCTCACCTAAATTGGAAAGATAACGCATGGGTTATTCCCTAAATGATGGTGTATATTCGTATATTATGAAAATCTAATATTAAAAGAGCAAACTTGTCCGGTCAGTTTAATTTGGATAGGTCATTGGAAACTATGAGTAATGTATTTCTGTAGAAAAGCGCTATGCCCCCTGCGACGATCTGTGCATAGGCCTGTGATGTATTTTTCGTTTGTCATGAGAGAACAGTAGATGAACATAATTCCGTTTAAACAGAACTAGGTATCGCCTAGCATGGAAAGCTCTCCCGCGATTCTCTGGAGCTGCCCCGAATGTCATCTATCTACCGCTGGATTATGAACCTAGTCGACCCTTTTGGCCCCAGAAGGATTGATTGGGAAGGTAAAACTCACTTTCAGCATCTTTTAGGCCTGCTGTTTCTCTACCCAAAGCAAACGGCTTACCTTTCCGTAGCTGTGTTTATAGAAAGTACTCTTACCGTCCTTCTCCTGTCCTTTGTGGGGTATCTGGTAGATGTATTGGAGGCGAGTGGAACTGAGAGCTTTTGGCAACAAAATCAGTGGTTTATTATTGGCGCTGGCCTTTGCTTTGTCGTGCTGCGACCCTTGTTTGGTTACCTGTATGCTGTTTTGTTGTCGGTTAACCTTCACACCAATATTCAAGCAGCAACGAGAATGGCTTTCTTTCGCAGGCTTATTGGGCAGGACATGACGTTTTTCCAAAAAGAGTTTGCTGGAAACCTCGCGAGCAAGACATGGATGGGCGGGCGTGAAGTTGCTGATGTTTATTCCATAATTGCAGTTGTCGTCTTTCCCAATATCATTTTTTCCGGAACGATCGTCTTTGCGCTGGGTTGGTTACACCCGCTTCTCGGCGGTCTGATGTTGCTGTGGCTGCTGCTGTTTGGACTTGTGGCGAGGCATCATATTCCGCAGATCAAATCTACTGCAAAATCAGGCGCAGATAGTGCCCATATGGTGAGCGGGACCGTCGTCGATATCTACTCCAATATTCAAACAGTGAAGTTATTTCAGGGAGATAAGAGCGCGCTGAATTACTTCCAAAAGCAATTGGAGGAGTTTCGCGAAGCTATCTTCCACTTCAAGTGTGCGATAACTAACTCCAGATTATCGGTAGCTATACTTGGCGCAATCGCAATGGGAGTAATGGGGACTTCCAGTTTGTTTCTATGGCAATGGGGAACAATATCAACCGGTGACATTGCAATCATTCTTGGGTTTGTTATCCGCTTGGAAGGCAAGCTTTTTGAGGTACTTTCACAAGTGACTGGTTTGTTCCGTGGCTACGGTACATTCAAGTCCGCTATGGGTATCATGACACGACCTCAAGGGCTGACAGATACTCCTAATGCTAAGGTGTTTGCCTGTAATGGTGGGTTTATCCAGTTTAACAAAGTTACCTTTGCCTATGGTCAGCAACAAAATATTGTGAAGGATTTGGATTTCACAATTCAATCCGGCGAAAAGGTTGGAATTGTTGGTTATTCAGGGGCCGGTAAATCGACAGTCGTGAACCTTCTTTTGCGCATGTATGATGTTGAAGATGGAAATATTACCATTGATAGTCAAGATGTTAGGTCGGTCACACAAGAGTCCCTGAGAGCACAGATCGGACTTGTCACGCAGGATACATCCCTGTTTCACCGCTCAATCTTTGACAATATTTCTCTTGGTCGGGAGAACGCGACACTGGAAGAGGTACGCGAAGCTGCCAAGCGCGCTCATGCACTGGAGTTTATTGAGGGACTTGAAGACAACAAAGGTCGCAAGGGCTTTGAGGCGTTTGTCGGAGAACGTGGCGTAAAGTTGTCTGGTGGTCAACGGCAACGTATTGCATTGGCTCGTGTCTTCTTAAAGAATCCTCCTATTCTTGTTTTGGATGAAGCAACCTCTGCCCTTGATACCAAGTTAGATGCAGACATTCAGGATATCCTGAATGATGTGATGAAGGACAAAACGACACTTGCCATCGCACACCGATTGACAACGGTTGCCAGAATGGACCGGTTGATTGTGATGGACAAAGGCCAGATCGTAGAATCTGGCACGCACGCCGAGCTGTTAGCACAAGGGGGCCTTTACGCTGAGCTCTGGGAAAATCAGTTTTATGGTGTCAAAGAGGCTGTGAATGTGTCGCCACCATCTGAGACTGACGAGATGCCAGAACAAAAGAGAATTGCGCAGTCTTCTCACATGAACTAGCGTTTGAGTGGAGAGCAATATGCTTATCATTCATGGGAGGACAGAATGACAGGGTATGGCGCAGCACTCAGATCTCAGGACTTGAAGAAATACAAGGCCTTGATAGCTGGTGAGCAATGTGACGCCTCGTCTGGCGAAACGATCGAGATGATCTGTCCCAGTACCGGTATGCCATTTGCAACGATTCCCCGATGTAGCGCTGCGGACGTTGGTAGAGCTGTCAGCAGTGCAGAGGCTGCATTGCATTCGCAAAGCTGGGTAGGCCTCTCTGCAGGTGAGCGTGGAAAATGCCTCTACCGTCTCTCAGAATTGCTGTTCGAGCATCGAGATGATCTGGCGCATCTGGAAGCGCGTGATACAGGCAAGCCCTTAAGCCAAGGCTATGGCGATATTGATGCCGCCATTGCGTACTTTCGGTTTTACGCAGGTGCTGCTGATAAAATCACCGGTGAGACACTGCCCATCGACGTTGATTATCTTGCAATGACGGTTCGCGAACCGCATGGTGTAGTCGCTTCTATTGTGCCGTGGAACTATCCAATGCAGATCTTTGCCCGTGTTGCAGGAGCAGCGCTCGCAATGGGTAACTCGTTGGTGGTAAAGCCTTCTGAAGATGCGTGCCTGTCCATTATTGAGACAGCCAATCTGGCATTAAAGGCTGGTTTTCCGGCAGGCATAATCAATGTTTTGACTGGTCTTGGTGAGGAGGCTGGGGCTGCCCTCTCGTATAACCCACAAATAGGTTTCATAACATTCACGGGCTCTCCGGATGTCGGCACTATGATCCAGTCGGCTGCCGCTCGCAATCATATCGGATGTACCTTGGAACTGGGAGGGAAGTCGCCCCAAATTGTTTTTGAGGACGCTGATTTAAACAAGGCACTGCCAGTTATTCAAGATTGCCTTCTAAAAAATGGTGGCCAGACATGCTCTGCCGGATCCCGCGTGCTTGTGCATGAAAGCCGGTGGGAAGAGGCAGTCGATATCCTAAGGTCGAGTTTCAGAAGTGTCGTTTCTGGACAATACCAAGACGATAGAGACCTTGGTCCTTTGATCAACGCCAGCCAGCTGCGCCGCGTCAACGCTTTTTGTGAACAGGCTGAAGCGGATGAGATTCCATTGATCGGCGAAGGTACAATCGCGCCCGATGCTGCGCGTGAGGGATACTACACCACGGCAAAAGTCTATGGTCCGGTGCCGATCAATCACCCTCTTGCCCAGGACGAAGTCTTTGGCCCTGTATTGGCGGTTATCCCATTTCGAACCGAAGAAGAAGCGGTCAGCATTGCAAATGCTACGCCATATGGGCTCGTGGCTGGGGTCTGGACCAAAGATATTGCAAGAGCAACACGAGTGGCTAAGGCAATCCGCTCCGGACAAGTCTTCATCAACACCTATGGCGCAGGTGGAGGGGTAGAATTGCCGTTTGGAGGCGTCAAAAAATCCGGTCATGGCAAGGAAAAGGGCTTTGAAGCGCTTAAGGAGTTTTCTGTTTTGAAAACGATTGTGATCAGTCATGCTTAAGTCTGGTCATTACACGCGGGGAGGAAAAGCGTGTCAGGAAGATTGGAAGGAAAAACCGCAATAATCACAGGCGGGGCTGCTGGCTTCGGTGAAGGGATTGCACGCACGTATGCGCAGGAAGGCGCATCGGTCATTATTGCAGACATGAACGGTATTGCAGGCAAAGAACTCGCAGCTAAGCTCGGAGATAGGGTTTTCTCTGTTGAAACGGACGTAACTGTGCGCTCAGATGTTAAGGCAATGGTCGCTTTCGCAATTGAGGAGACTGGGCAGTTAGATATCATCGTCAATAACGCTGGGTACACACATCGCAACTGTCCGTTGACACAGGTTGATGAAAATAACTTCGATCGTATCTTAGAAGTGAACGCCAAAGCGATATATTTGACGACACTTGAAGTGCTACCTGAGATGGAAAAGCAAGGCGGCGGCGTCATAATCAATACAGCATCAACGGCTGGAATTCGTCCCCGTCCAGGCTTGACATGGTACAACGCCTCAAAAGGCTGGGTGATCACGGCTACCAAGTCAATGGCAGTTGAGCTAGCACCTAAGAATATTCGCGTTAACGCATTGTGCCCTGTTGCTGGCGAAACCGATATGTTGGAGCTGTTTATGGGTGCTGATACAACAGAAAACCGGCAGCAATTTCTCAATAGTATCCCGCTGGGGCGGTTCTCAAAGCCAGAAGATATAGCCAATGCAGCGCTTTGGCTTGCCTCAGATGAATCCCAATTTATCACTGGGGTCGCTTTGGAGGTAGATGGCGGAAGGACAATCTAAGATCACTGTGGGTCCAGTTTATTGGACCAGATCATGAACAAGGTCGGAGGAAACGACAATGCGATTCCGACCTGATTTCTTTGCACGGTAGAGGCAACGGTCCGCTACACGAAGAGCATCTGCAAGAGTGTTCTCAGTTCCCTCAGAAAGTCCTACACTAATCGTTGGAGCGAAAGTGTGCTGGTTGTTACCAGGGTCTGCAATAGGCATTGAACTTCGTAACTCAGACAAAAATTGCTTGGCAGTCGGCTCATCAATGTCTGGTAGGGCAACACAGAACTCGTCTCCACCTATGCGCACAGCAATGCTATTTGGCGGGAGGAGATCCAAAATTCGATGGGCGACGGAAATAATTAGATTATCTCCGGCTTCATGACCGAACCTGTCGTTGATCTGCTTAAAGCGATCAATGTCGATCATGGCATAGCGCATCTCCTTGCCTGCTTTTATCTGGTACTGGTGAAGCTGATCAACGTGATTGTAAAGGTGCCGTCTGTTGAACAACCCGGTCATCGGGTCACGGTGAGCCATTTCGGTCAGTTCAGTGATGCGGTCTAGTTGATTAAGGTTCTGAGATACTCGCAGCATCAACTCTTCTGGAGTGCAAGCCTTATTGAGAAAGTCATTTGCACCGGACTTTAAAAATTTTGCAGTTAACGCAGGGTCTTCAGTTGCGGAAATTCCGATAATCGCAAGCGTATTAAAGCTCCGCGTTCGCCGGATGCTCATCATAATATCAAAGCCGGTGGCACCAGGTAATAAATGGTCAATGATGAGGAGCTTAATATCCGGGTTTTGATGGAGTATTTCCAGCGCTTGCTCACCGGTAGTCGCTGTGACCACCTGCAAACAATATAGCCGCAAACGTTTCTTAAGCAGCGCCAGAGTATGGCATGAATCGTCAACAATCAGGACCTTAGTGTTCAGGTTCCTGTCTACGCGTCGGACCAGCTCACTTAAATACGCAAGGCTTGCCGGAGAGTCTTTGAGAACGTAATCGACAATACCCTTTTTCAAAATTGAGCGACGTGTTGCTTGGTCAAAACGGCCAGAGAAAACAATTGTAGGAAGCTCTGCGTCAACGGTCAGGTCGACAACCTCACCATCAGGTGCATCAGGGAGTGTCAGATCAACGAGAGCAAGAAACGGTTTGAATGTACCGTCATTCAATGTTTCCTTGGCCTGAGCATAAGTCTTCACTGTGGTCACATGATAGTTCCCGGCACGCTCAAGCTCGCTCTCAGTGATACGAGCAAAGAAATTGGCGTCCTCAACGAGAAGTATACTCTTTTTTTGATCTGGCATGTGATGTCCTAAAAACCAGCAAATACGATTCAAAATGCTTTTCTAATCTATGAGCCGCTACCAATAGCCTCATCTATGGCTTCTGATAAACAATATTTGAAATTTATTTAAAAGTTTACACAAAGTTGTGCTAAAATTAAATTAAATTATAAATTGTATATACAGTCAGTATATGGAATTAGATGCGCAACAAACACAAAAATATGTAGGTAAAATTCCTTAATATGTAACATTTATGTGAAGTTTTAACTGAAATAACTTAAATATATGTATTAATAATTATTTAGATTTAGTCGTGGTGACAGGTCATGTGGAGACCTATCCAAAGTAATGATAGGTAATATGATATTAAAAATATTATTTAGTTTTAGGTGTTCAGTGAAGTTTATTTGCGTGTGTGGTAAGGCTCTCTTAGCTTACGCCTAAAAGCCTCACCATGCCTTGCCAAGGTCAAACATTCATAAGCAGATATTCGCGCTCCCAGGCACTTATGACCGACATAAACGTTTCGTATTCCTGAAGCTTAATTGCGCGGTAGGTTGCGACGAATTGTTCTCCGAAAATATCAAGTAGATCCTCGCTACCCTCAAACTCATCCACGGCATGCAGAAGCGTCCGCGGTAATTTGCTCATAACTTCGCTGTTGTCAGTTGCTCTGGGTTTGTCAGGCTCAATGCCGTTCTTGATCCCGAGATAACCGGCAGCAAGGCTCGCGGCGATGACGAGGTAGGGGTTTGCATCAGATCCGGGAACGCGGTTCTCCAGCCGTCGTGCTTCGGGGGAGGAACTAGGGACGCGTAGACCAACTGTGCGATTATCATACCCCCAGAAGAGGTTGGTTGGAGAGCCGCTATCACGAGCAAACCGGCGGTAAGAATTCACGTAGGGAGCCATGACCGGCATAAGCGCTGGCAGATAATGCTGGTGCCCGCCTATGAAATGATAAAAGGCTGGAGTGGCCTCATTTTCTGTATCGTTAAAGAGGCTTCGACCTGTTGCACTGTCGATGATTGACTGGTGGATGTGCATGGATGAACCAGGTTGCGACGACATCGCTTTCGCCATAAAGGTCGCATATATGTTATGCCTAAGAGCAGCTTCACGGATCGTGCGTTTGAACATAAAGGCCTGATCTGCAAGCTCGAGTGGGTGACCGTGTCGCAGGTTGATTTCCATCTGCGCGGCACCTTCCTCATGAATGAGCGTGTCAATCTCTAACCCTTGTGCCTCCGACAAATCATAGATGTCATCGATCAAGTCATCAAACTCATTGAGAGCTGAGATTGAGTAGGATTGCCTCCCAACTTCCGGACGACCTGAGCGGCCAACAGGAGGCTCCAAAGGATAATCAGGATTTGTGTTTGGTTTTACAAGGTAGAACTCGACCTCTGGGGCAATAACAGGGTCCCAACCTTCCGCTTCGTAGAGCTTAAGGACCCGTTTGAGAACATTGCGAGGTGCAATGGGAACGGGATTTCCATCCTTGGTGAACGCATCGTGAATGAGCTGGGCCGTCGGGTCTGTTTCCCAGGGCACAATTGTAAGGGTGGAGTAATCAGGTTTGAAGTAGAGATCGCCGTCTGTTGGGGTGTATGTATAGCGATCATCGTCTTTAGGATAATCGCCGGAAATGGTTTGCGCAAAGATTGAGGACGGCATCCTCAAGGTATCGCTGCTGAAGAACTTATTTGTCGGCATCATTTTGCCACGCGGTACACCGGCAACATCAGGCACAACACATTCAATATCTTCAATGTTTCGAACTTTTAGCCAGGCGCGCGCTTCTTCAAGACCGCTCACGCCGCGCGTATAGAGCGCTGCCTCATCATCCAGATTGTTTTTAGAACTCATAGGACTTCCAATAGGTCTGTATTGCAAACAGCATTTGAGAGCAGCTCGCAAGAAAAAGAGTATTTTGCATCATCTGCGCGTCAAATATATCCAGTTACTTCACTGGATGAGTAATTAGCCTATCAGAGATGAACTGATCTCCAAAACACCCTTGTTTGAAGAATATAGTATTTAGCGGTAGTTCGCCGCCCGGAATGAAGTCATATCCTAGGATTTACCTAGGTTTCTTAATGGGTTCGTGCCAGTGCTTCACCTGTCATGAGTATATAACAAACTCCTTGTTGCAAGCATCATCCATAAGCCCTATAAATTTCTACTGACTTAAGATACCTGCACAAACAGCCTACTATAAAACCCGAGGTCTCAGTAATGAGGAGGGGGCAAACTACCGAAGTTCTTAAATATGCCTGAGGCATTACTTTAAAACATTGAGTTGGAATGTAGGCCGAAATTAATCCGTCACCAGAAGGATGTATTCTGTCGGGTATGTACACAGGCCAGACGCCAAAAACATGCGCTGATCCACTGCCTATGAGATCGGAGTAGATAAGAATGAAAAAGATAATTCTGTTGTCAGGGGCAGCGGCTTTTGCTCTTTCACTGTCTACCGCTCTCGCCGAGCAACGCTCGGTGAACGTTTACAATTGGTCTGACTATGTTGATGCGCAGGTGCTTGAAGACTTCGAGAATGAAACAGGCATTGAAGTCAACTATGACACGTTTGATTCCAATGAGCTCTTGGAGACGAAGCTGCTCACAGGAAACACCGGGTATGACGTGGTCGTCCCCAGTGCAACTTTCCTTCAGCGACAGATCCAGGCGGGTGTCTATCAAAGGCTCGACAAAAGCAAACTCCCAAACCTTAAACACATGGACCCGCTTTTGCAGGAGCGCACTGAACTGTTTGATCCGGGCAATGAGTTCTCCGTAAATTACATGTGGGGCACCTCAGGCTACGGCGTGAATGAAGACAAAGTGCTGGCACTCAACCCAAATGCTCCAATTGGCAGCTGGGACCTTTTGTTTAACGTTGATGAGCTCTCGAAAATTGCTAAGTGTGGCGTATACGTTATGGATGAGCCGGATGAGATGTTCCCGGCCGCAATGCACTATCTGGGCCTCGACCCTGACTCCAACAGACCGCAGGATATTCAAAAAGCCAGTGAGCTGCTTGAATCCATTCGACCATACATCCGAAAATTCCATAATTCAGAATTTGTCACTGGTTTGGCGAACGGAGATATCTGTTTGGCCTTCGGCTGGTCTGGGGATGTATTGCAGGCAGCAGAGCGTGCAGATGAAGCCGATAAAGGAGTTCAGGTGACTTACACTCTGCCAAAGGAAGGGGCTCAGATGTGGTTTGATCAGCTCGCGATCCCGGCAGATGCAGAAAATGTTGAAGAGGCACATGAGTTCATCAACTATCTGATGAGGCCCGAAGTGATCGCGAAAATGTCGGATTATGTTTATTACGCGAACGGGAATAAAGACGCGACGGGGCTCATTGATGAAACAGTCGCCACAAATCCCAATATCTATCCGACAGAGGAAGTGAAGCAGCGCCTTTACACCATTGGAGCGAAGCCCTTAAAGGCGCAGCGTCTTATGAACCGCGCTTTCACGCAGGTTAAGACAGGTCACTAAAAGGCGATAGGCATGAAGAGATGCGGCCACCAAAATCCGGTGCCGCCGCATTTTAATTAGTGGGTCTAATCGGCCCCAGGAAGGATTGGAGTTTTGGTGAAGAGACCGCTTTGTCCTGTACGTCGTGCATTTTCACCTTGGGATGACCCGGGCGAGCAGCCTCTTATTGAATTTCGGAATATCTCTAAACGTTTCGGCAGTTTTATTGCTGTCGACAACCTTTCCCTCAAAATTTTCAAAAGAGAGTTTCACGCCCTGCTGGGCGCTTCAGGGTGTGGCAAAACCACTTTGATGCGGATGCTTGCCGGATTTGAGGAACCATCAGAAGGTCGTATTTTCTTGGAAGGTCAAGATCTTACTGGAACTCCCGCCCACAAGCGTCCCTTTAATATGATGTTTCAATCTTATGCATTATTCCCTCACATGAGCGCTGCAAGAAACATCGCGTTCGGCTTGGAAATGGAGCGCTTACCTGCCCTTGAAATCAAAAAACGCGTTTGGGAGATGCTCAGTCTAGTCCGGTTGGAAGGCTTTGCTAAGCGCAAGCCGCACCAGTTGTCTGGTGGACAACGTCAGCGTGTTGCTTTGGCCCGTTCCCTTGTGAAGCGGCCGAAAGTCCTCCTTCTCGACGAGCCGCTTGCTGCATTGGACAAGAAACTGCGAGAAAACACTCAGCTTGAGTTGATGAACTTGCAAGAGCAAATGCGCATGACCTTTCTGATCGTGACGCATGACCAAGAAGAGGCAATGACGGTAGCAGACCGTATTTCCGTTATGGATAAAGGTAAGATCTTACAAAATGCGACGCCGGGTGAAATTTACGAGCAGCCTGCGTCCCGCTTTGTGGCGGAATTCATCGGTGACATAAATGTTCTGGATGGACAGATCACCACAAAACAGCAACGCAACGTTCGCATTTTCTCTTCAGTTTTGGGCGCGCATTTGGATGTGCGCTATTCAACTCCAGCCAAAGTGGGGGATTCCGCAGCTCTTGCCGTTCGGCCCGAAAAAATGCGCCTTTCCTTGGAGAAGCCAGAAGAACCTGAGACCAATGCTATTCCAGGTGAAGTTTGGGATATCGCCTACATGGGGGATGTTTCTATCTATCACATCAAAGTTGCGGAGACCCAAACACTTCGAGCAATTGTTGCCAACACATCAAGATTGGTTGAAAGACCAATCACATGGGATGATCAGGTCTGGCTGTCGTGGGACAGTGATGCAGGCGTGATCTTAACGCGATGAGAGGCTCAAGATGAATGATCCAAACCTCTCTCCCACAAGCCTCACAAGGTCAGAAACGGTACCGGCGCTGCGTCATGAACCGGAAGCGCCAGAAAATGCTCCTACTAACCCAAGGGGAACATGGGGACGCTTTGCTCTCATTTGCCTGCCGTATTTCTGGTTGTCGGTGTTTTTTTTAATTCCGTTTGTCATTGTCGCAAGGATCTCTTTATCAGAAGCTGCTGTTGCAATTCCTCCCTACTTGCCAGTGATAGAGTGGGAGCAGGGTCTGATAGGACTTTGGGAGGCTGCTCAGCGTTGGTCGTTCGAGAATTATATTTGGCTTATTGAGGATGATCTTTACTGGAAAGCTTACATCTCAAGCCTGCAAATAGCGTTTATTTCTACATTTTTGACACTGCTGATTGGCTTCCCAATTGCTTACGGGATGGCCCGCGCCCCAAGAGTCTGGCAACCAACATTGATTATGATGGTTATCTTGCCGTTCTGGACCAGTTTTTTAATCCGAGTATATGCTTGGATTGGTATTTTAAAGATAGACGGACTTCTCAATCAGGCGCTGGCGTTCATCGGGATGATTGATGAGCCATTGGTCATACTCAACACCAGTATCGCCGTTTATATTGGCATCATCTATTCCTATCTGCCCTTCATGATATTGCCGCTCTATTCCTCATTGGAAAAGCTCGACACAACACTCATAGAAGCCGCGCAGGACCTAGGCTGTCCACCATTAAGAACTTTCTGGCGTGTTACTATACCGCTTGCACTGCCGGGGATGGTTGCAGGGTGTTTTCTTGTTTTTATTCCAGCTGTCGGTGAATTCATCATTCCTGATCTTTTAGGTGGTTCTTCAACTCTCATGATTGGGAAAACCCTCTGGGTCGAATTCTTCTCGAACCGAGACTGGCCGGTCTCCTCCGCCGTCGCGACTGTGCTTCTGGTTTTACTGATAGTCCCGATTTTGATGTTCCAGAGGCATGAAACCCGTCGCAACGAAGGGGACACATGATGCCGTCGAAGCCGAGTTGGTTCAACCTGACATCTCTGGTTTTAGGGTTTGGTTTTCTCTACTTGCCCATCGTCATCATGATTGTATTTTCCTTCAATGAATCGAAGCTTGTTACGGTTTGGACGGGCTTTTCACTCAAATGGTATGCGGCTTTGCTGAGCAATGAGCAGCTTTTAGAAGCGGCTTGGGTTACGCTGCGCGTCGGGTTGATTTCAGCAACGCTCGCAACTGTTTTGGGAACTTTGGCTGCTCTGGTGTTGGTGCGGCAAGGGCGTTTTGTTGGGCGAACGCTCTTTTCAGGCATGATTTACGCTCCCCTTGTTCTACCAGAGGTCATACTCGGCTTGTCATTGCTGCTGTTTTTTGTAGCCGTTGAACAAAGTCGTGGTTTCTGGACAATCACCATTGCTCATACAACAGTTTCAATGTGTTACGTTGCCATTGTCGTACAGTCGCGTTTGTCTGGATATGATCGCTCCTTAGAAGAAGCCGCAATGGATTTGGGGTGCCCCCCTGTCAGAATATTCTTTCGCATCACGCTGCCACAGATCTTTCCCGGTATCCTTGCCGGGTGGATGTTGGCATTTACATTGTCGCTTGATGACTTGGTGATCGCGAGCTTCAATTCAGGCCCGGGCTCAACGACACTTCCTATGAAGATTTATTCTCAGGTTCGTTTAGGCGTTACCCCGGAAATCAACGCGATCTGTACGATGCTGGTTGTTTTCGTAACAATCGGTGTCATCCTCGCTTCTCTCCTAATAAAAAGGCAGAGGTTGAAACGGATGCAAGAAGAGCGACTCGCAGCAGCTCATCTGTAAACGCTCTATCGACTGCCCCGTGTTTTTAGGGGGTGCATTTGAGATGTTGTAGGCTGGAAATGCTCTTTCCTCGCCTCTCCCCCGCATGGCCTAACTAAATAGTCGCCTCCGCATAATGAATACTTGGCGAGGACAAAAAACACGTCTATCAACAGTGCGAACGCTTTGCCTATCTTCTCCAAAAGGGAAAGGCTGGATGCTGGTCCGGGTGTAGGGTTAGGTCCTATTGCCAGCATGAAAAGGCGGTATTGCTTGCGTTTTGGGGAACGAGGAGCGTGAGTTTTACCAACTCATGTATTGGGAGTTTAAGATGAATAAAGTTTATCCAAGTGCGGCCGCAGCTCTGGAAGGACTTACCTTTGACGGTATGACGGTCATGGCAGGTGGGTTTGGTCTGTGTGGCATTCCTGAAAATCTGATCATTGCGTTGCGAGATTCCGGCGCAAAAGACCTCACTGCCATCTCAAACAACGCTGGTGTTGATGATTTTGGCTTGGGCCTGTTGCTTCAGACGCGCCAGATCAAAAAGATGGTTTCCTCTTATGTGGGCGAGAACGCTACGTTTGAGCGCCAGTATCTGGACGGTGATCTGGAGTTGGAGTTTAACCCTCAAGGCACACTTGCTGAGCGTATCCGTGCAGGTGGGGCAGGCATCCCTGGGTTTTACACCAAGACTGGTGTTGGCACTTTGATTGCCGAAGGCAAAGAGCACAAAGTCTTTGCTGGCGAAACCTACATCATGGAAACAGGTCTCAAATCAGACCTATCGATCGTCAAAGCGTGGAAAGCCGACAAGGAAGGCAACTTGATCTTCCGCAAGACTGCTCGCAATTTCAACCCGATGATGGCAACTGCTGGTAAGATGACTGTGGTCGAAGTTGAAGAGCTGGTGGAGATTGGTCAATTGGATGCCGACCATATTCATACGCCAGGAATTTTTGTCGATCGCATCGTGCAGGGTACTTTTGAAAAGCGCATTGAACAGCGCACCGTCCGTGAAGCTTAAGGGAGGGCATTTATCATGGCTTGGAATCGTGACGAAATGGCCGCCCACGCGGCAAAAGAACTAAAAGATGGTTTCTATGTGAACCTTGGTATCGGTATCCCGACACTGGTTGCAAACTATATCCCTGAAGGTATGGATGTCGCATTGCAGTCAGAGAACGGAATGCTGGGAATGGGCCCATTCCCCACCGAAGCCGAAGTGGATGCCGACCTGATCAATGCAGGCAAGCAGACAATCACCGAACTGGATCGCACCAGCTACTTTTCCTCAGCTGACAGCTTTGCAATGATCCGGGGTGGTCATATTGATCTGTCAATTCTGGGTGCTATGGAAGTGTCTGAAGATGGCGATCTTGCGAACTGGATGATCCCGGGCAAAATGGTCAAGGGTATGGGTGGTGCCATGGATCTGGTGGCAGGCGTTAAACGCGTTGTCGTCATCATGGATCACACCAATAAACGCGGCGATAAAAAGCTGCTGCACAAATGTGCTCTGCCTCTGACAGGCGTAAAGTGCGTGGACCGCATCATAACCAATCTTGGCGTGTTTGATGTCGTTGAGGGTGGACTGAAAGTGGTCGAACTGGCTGACGGCGTCTCCATGGACGAAATCCGAGAGAAAACAGAAGCAAACTTGGTTGAATAAACCCAATTCGTTTGTTGACCTACAAGAGAGGGCAATTTGCCCTCTCTTTTTTTATAGGTCTTTTAGACCTAAACTTGATTCAAGAAGCTTTGAGTCCCTGTATAGGTACGTGGCAATATTTGTGTTGTAAAGAAGTTGAGGTATTGGTCGCCTCAAATTGTCAATGAATGGAATTCTACGTGATCCCGTTAGACGTGCTTGCTGGTTTTTTCGCAATAACTGTTTTGCTTGCTTTAGCTCCTGGTCCTGACAATATCTTTGTCCTTACACAGTCTGCTATGTGTGGTCGTATGGCTGGGTTTGTTGTTACGCTTGGCCTGTGCTCAGGGCTGGTCTTCCATACAGCTGCTGTCGCACTTGGCGTGGCGGCAATCTTTCAAGCATCAGAAACGGCGTTTACATTGGTGAAAGTGTTGGGAGTGGGCTACTTGCTTTATCTCGCGTGTGGAGCTTTCACGGCAAAACCAAAGCGTCTGCAGCAGAATAAAGTTGATCACTCGACATTGATGCCGCTGTATCGCCGTGGTGTGATTATGAACATCACAAATCCAAAGGTCGCTATTTTCTTTTTATCGTTTTTTCCGCACTTTGTGGACCCGGCTTATGGCCCGGTGTTACCGCAGTTCTTGCAGTTGGGTGTGGTGTTCATTTTTTCTACAATCATGGTCTTCAGTGCCGTTGCAATTGCAGCAGGCGCGATTGGCGAACGGCTTAGCAAATCTGAGGGTGCCCAAAAAGCGATGAACCGCATTGCCTCTGTTATCTTTATTGGCATGGCGCTGAAACTTGCAGCTGCGACAAGATAACGATGACTACCTCAAGATCAGGTTGATCCGATAACAAAGCTGCGGTGGGGTAAACGGATTTCCGCTGCTTTTCCAATTACGCATTATGGGATGTTTATTCCGCTGGCACCATTCGAGTGGTTTTAGGAATGCGTTTGTTTCCGCGCTTTTCGCGGAAAGTATCAGCGCTTGTTTTAGCCAGCATGATCACCGGAATAATACCCACCAGCACAATGCAGAGAGCAGGCAGTGCCGCATCTTCAAATGCTTCTCGGGAGGCAGCGTTGTAAACTGTGGTTGCAAGCGTCTCAAAGTTGAACGGGCGCAGCAACAGCGTCGCTGGCAGTTCCTTCATGCACTCGACGAACGATAACAGGGTGGCAGATAAGATCACCGGTTTCATCAACGGCATATGCACGCGCCCGAGTGTCCCCCATGCGGAGTGCCCCAAACTGCGGGAGGCCATATCGTAATGAGGGGTTATCTTGCCGAACCCTCCATCAATTTGACCGTATGACATGGCGAGGAAACGGACGACGTAGGCGTAGATAAGAGCTGTGCCAGAGCCGATCAGCAATAAACCGGTCCCAAAGCCAAACAGCGCCTTAGCGCTTTCAGAGATGAGGTTATCCAGCGCAGCAACCGGAAACAGAATGCCAACAGCCAGGATGGTTCCTGGCACTGCATAACCTATTGAAGCAACGCGGCCCAAAAATGTGGTGACGTTGCTTGGGAACAACCGGCGGCGATAAGCAAGTGTAAGGCTGATGGCAATGGACACCGCCGCAGCAACACCAGCAAGCCAGAGTGTGTTACCGGCAGCAGCCCACAAAGCTGGCTCAAACAGGTCTTCAACCCGGCGACTTGCGCGACTGAGCAGCAGCAGTGCCGGAAGTACAAAGCCCAGGACGATCGGGAGCGCGCAAACCACAACAGCTGCCCACCCACGCATGCCTTTCAGCTCATAGCTTGGCAAGGCGCGATAGGTTCCGGTGGACTGGTGGAAGCGTTGTTTCCGGCGGCCATAATATTCGATGAACATCAAAACCAGCACGAACACGAGCATGATCGTCGCGATTTGAGCAGCGCCGGTGAGGTTGGAGCGGTTCAGCCAAGTGTCATAAACGGAGAACGTGAGCGTCTGAACCCCGAAGAAGGAGACAGCGCCGATATCGTTCAGGCACTCCATTAACGCAAGTGTGACACCAACAACGATTGCTGGGCGGGCTAAGGGCAGCGCGACTTTCCAAAATAAACGGAAAGGGCCAGCGCCTAACGTGCGAGAAACATCCAGCGCGCAAGCAGACTGAATAAGGAAGGATGCACGCGCACTCAGGTAAACGTAAGGGTACAGCACAAACCCCATAACAAACATTGCCCCGCCAAGAGAACGGATCTCAGGGAACCAGTAATCTCGGGAGGTTTTAAAGCCAAAAACATCGCGGATTAGGCTCTGAAACGGTCCGGTGTAGTCCAGCAGCTCAACATAGGAAAAGGCAATGATATAAGTTGGTACAGCAAACGGCAGCAGCAATGCCAAATCAAACCAGCGCCGTCCAGGAAACCGGCACATGGTAACCAGCCATGCTGTACTCACTCCAACAACAAAAACGATTAACCCGACGCCGACCATCAGTTGAAAAGTGGTCGCAATAGCACGTGGAAGAATTGTTGAGATCAGGTGTGGCCAAAGGTTTCCAGAGGACCCGATCGCCATAATCACAATTGCAAACACTGGCATGATCACAAGGCCAGTCAGGAAATAGGTTCCAAACGCAAGAAGCCGCTCCCCTCGCGAAGAGGGGCTAGCGGTTCCGTATCGTGGCGACCCACTATGTCCGTGTCTGGATGTCATGGAATGGCTTTAACTCAATTTATCTTTCAAATTCAGCTGGATGGACCATTATCGAAGCCGATTAGATCAACCATCTCACTTGCCTTAGTGCGGTTAGCGGCGATGTCGCTTAAAGAGATGCTGTCGGCTTTGAATGAACCCCAAGATGCAACCAGATCAGAAGTTTGGACGCCAGGTTTTACTGGGTATTCAAAGTTCTTCGCTGCGTAGATGGCTTGTGCCTCGTCAGATGCAAGGAACTCCATCAAAGTGAGCGCATTGTCTTTGTTGGGCGCATTCTTTGCCAGAACCATACCTGTGATGTTCACATGAGTGCCGCGATCTTCGGTGTTTGGGAAGAGAATCCGTACTGATGCAGCCCAATCCTTTTGTTCTGGATCTTTGGTGTTCGTCTGCATTTTACCCATGTAGTAGGTGTTGCCCAAGGAGATATCGCACTCGCCTGCGAAAATGGACTTCACCTGCGCACGGTCATTTCCGGTTGGTTTACGTGCAAGGTTATCACGGACAGCTTCCAGCCATTTTTGTGCTTCTGCTTCGCCTTTGTTGGCGATCATGGAAGCAAACAAACCGATGGAATAATCGTGTTGACCAGAGCGGGTGCAAATTCGGCCGCGCCATTTTGGGTCTGCCAGCTCTTCATAGGTAATGCTGTCTTGTGTAACGCGGTCTTTGGACGCGTAGATCACACGGGCACGAGTGGTCAGGCCAAACCAGTGATTGTCTGCATCACGCAGGTTCACAGGGATGTTGTTGTTGATCACATCGCTAATGACTGGTTGAGTAATGCCAAGGTCTTTTGCGCCCTGCAAACGACCAATGTCTACTGACAAGAGTACGTCTGCTGGAGAGTTTTTGCCTTCAGCCTGAATACGCTCAGCAAGGCCTTTCTTTGCAAACACTACATTTGCTTTGACACCGGTTTTTTCGGTGAAAGCTTCCATAAGCGGCTGGATAAGTTCTGGCTGGCGGTAAGAATAGACATTCACTTCGCCTTCTGCCTGTGCCGAGGCAACCATTGCGCTGGTTCCAAGTGCACAACCAGCAGCAGCCAACCCGATTCCCTTGAGCAACGACTTCATCGGAAAACCTCCTGAGTGATCTTGTACGCGTCTGCAAACAAATAACATTTCCCGTTATATCGGAAAGTTGACTTTTTTTGTCAACTAATAAACTTCGTAAAAACAATGAGATAGAACCATTCTAAACTGGCAGATTCAGCTTTTATGGGGCTATCCGTTTGCAATTGCGAATGATTTTCAATTGCGCTTAAGATAAGCAGGAAATTTAACTTAACTAAAAAACTCAGCCTTGTTGAAAACATTGCGGGCTTTGTCGGGCTATACGGGTTGGAAACGAGGAAGTGGTGTCGCGCGTTTTGATTACATGGTCGGCGTTTCTCCCTGCAGCACACGTGTCATCCAGGCCTGGTTTATGTTTTGGCCGCACAAAATAAAGGATGCTTTCTTTCCCTTTAAACGGGAGCGTTCGCTGCGAAGCCCGGCTAGGCCAGCCGCTGCAGCGCCCTCGCAGGTGTTGTGTGTGGTCCGGTAAAGCAGGCGAATAGCCTCGGCGATCTCATCATCGCTCACCCGAATGACGCGTTCAGCACCAGAACGGATCAAAGCGAAAGCGTCTCTGTCAGGTCCGCGCACACAAATTCCCTCTGCAAAAGTATTCGCAGAAGGGGTGAGCACATATTCTCCAGCTTCAATTGAACGCGCACATCCATCAGCGCCTTGTGCCACGACGCCAATAATCTTTGTCTTTAACCCAAACAGGTCACGAACTGAGATTAACCCGCAAATACCGGTGCCCAGACCAACAGGCACGTAGACCGCATCGAGGTCTTTTATTGCCCGAAAAATCTCAAGTGCATAGGTGGCTGCACCGACGACGAGGTCATAGTCGAAGCCGGGGGATAATACCTGATTAGAATCCTCTGCCAATTGGCAAGCAAAGGCGTGGGCTTCTTCAAAGTCCGCACCATGCTCTATCATGAACGCACCATAGCTTTGGATTGCTGCAGCGGTTTCTTTGAAGGTCCCTTGAGGGACAATGATTGCGGAGCGAAGTTGCAATATACTTGCAGCCCACGCAATCCCAATCCCGAAATTTCCGCGGCTTGCAGTCACAAAGCTTGTTGAACTTATATGGCGTGCTGACTGCCGCAGAAGGTACAGGAGGGCGCAGCGTGCTTTAAACGAGCCTGTCGGTGCATGGTTCTCGTGCTTAACGAAGACCTCGCACCCCAATGCATCATTGAGCAGGGGCCAGCTGTAGAGAGCTGTTGGCGCAATAAAGGGCCGCAACTCTTGCGAGGCTTCTTCCAAAGCAGCTAGTGTGAGCATTCCGATCTCCCGCGATGGTCAGGCCACCACAGGAGCGCATTATTCGGCGAGAACCCGCTGAGGTGGGAAGGTGACTTCAGCCAGCGTACCTTCATCCTCTTCAGAATTTATTGAAAACGAAGCGCGGTTCGCCTCCACAAGAGCTTTGGTTAATGGAAGACCAAGGCCAGACCCCTCAGTGGAAGCCGATGCGTTAAGGCGACGGAACGGTTGAAGTGCCGCCTCAAGGTCACTCTTGGACATTCCATGACCAGTATCTCTAATTCTCAAATGAACTTCACCATTCGGATCAAGAACAACAGAGACAATCACCTGACCACCGGAGCGATTGAATTTAATCGCATTGGAAAGCAGGTTCAGTGTGATTTGGCGAAGAGTTTTCGGGTCAGCAACAATCTTTGGAACAGACAGAGGGGTACTTGCGCGTATAATGATCCGCTGCTCGTTCGCCTGCGGCTGCAAAAGAGCTACACATTCATTAATTATGTCAGCAGCGGAGACAGCCTCAAATGTCAGCTCTACCTTACCAGCTTCAATCTTGGCTAGATCAAGCAGGTCATTGACCAGCATCAGCATATGAGAGCAGGAGCGATGAATATCGCGCACATACTCTTTGTAGCGCATATTCCCCAATTCGCCGAAACGCTCTTCCTGCATCACCTCAGAAAAACCGATGACTGCGTTAAGTGGTGTGCGAATTTCATGGCTGATCTTTGCCAAATACTCTGACTTGTGTGCATTGGCGTCTTCAGCCTTAGAACGCGCACTGACAAGCTCTTCTTCTGCTCGTTTAAACTGAGTAATATCGCGCAGAACGGCGCAGAACAGTTTTTCGTCAGAACGGTTCACGCGTCCCATGCTCAAGAAGGTCGGGAGGATATCGCCGTCCAGTGTTTTGCAAATGACTTCTCGGCCATCGTTAAGAACACTCGACACGCCGTTGGCAGTCAGCCCATCCAGATAATCCAACGCAGAAGCATGGCTCTCTTCTGCCAGGAAATCGGTAAACGGAGCACCGAGCAGATCGTCTTCGCCAGCGTTAAAGAGGGCCACGGCTGACCGGTTAGCGCTTCGGATGATGCCTCTCCGGTCCACCACCAGCACGCCGTCTGTTGCTGTTGCCAGCATGGACTCCAGCTCATCAACACGGGTGCGCAACTGCTTCATCTGGGCATCAGATACCACAGGTACGTCGCTTTGTAGTGTTTTCACAGGTGCTTTGGAAGCATCTGTATCCGGCTGACGATCGCCATTGTCGACCACGGAAATCATCAAGGCTTGCGTTCCGCTCCAAGGGACAGCATGCATACGGGCATCGACAGAAAGTACGCCGCCTTCAGCAAGTCGCACATGCACCACCCGGTCCACAGTCTGTGGGCTTGGTGTAGGGCATTCTTCTGGCTCTGCAAAAATCGCCTCAAGGCCGCCTGCTTCATTTAATGCTTCAAAGCGATCATACCCAAGCAGCTCAAGCAGAGTGTCGTTTGCATAAACAACATCGCGGTCCCGAACAACGGCTACACCAATCGGAAGGCGATCCAGTAAGCGAGGGTCTATTGGCTCGACAATTGGCTTATCTGGAATACGCCCTGTTTTCTCGCGTGCGCGTTCAGCAGCCTCTTCAATATCTGGTGGAACCCGCGGCAGGACCACGTGAGTAACGTTGCCTTCTTTTGGTTCAAGGACATCGTTCTCATCGCGAGTGACAGGGTCTGCAGGCAGAGAAATAATATTACCCGCAGCTGGCGCAGTATCTGGAATATCAACTTGGTCTGTCTCCGCAATATCCACTTGGGCTACTGCAAGGGCGGCAGTGTCCTCAGGTGTAGAAGAGACAGGTTCTTGTGCCTGAGTTTCTGTGCGGACAGAAACCGGTTCCTTCGTTTTTTCCGCGCCCAATGCACGCGCGATCTTGTCAAACGCGTCGCGCTCGGGCTTGGATAGTCCGGTGCTTTCTCGAGATACAGGGTGCTTATCAACCAACCGGACGATGCTGCTCGTCAGTTCTGCAAGACTGCGTGGACCGGACTTATTTTTCTTTTTGGGCGCGTTCGGTAAGTTTGCAATCGCGCGCTCAAAATCGTCTTTACTGGTTGGCTCTGGATTCGTCGGTACCGGGCTAACCGGTTTGGGTGCCGTACGCGCAAAGGGTTCCGGCTCTGCCAAATCGGTTTCAAAGGCATACAGGTCTTCCTCGGCAAAGGCTTCAGAAGGAGCGTTTACACCAACCGCTTCACCTTGGTCCGAGCGAGTATCTAAGGCTACGGTATCCTGTTCAACTGTTTCAACCCCCCTGAAAACTTCAAGAGGATCTGTCACATCATGAAGGACATCCGCATCAGTCAGTTGGAGAAAACCTTCACTCTCTTCGAGTTGTTCCTCTTGCAGAAGCTCGGGCTCAGATTCTTCAATCACGGAGTCAGATGTTACCGGTAAAGACAGAGTCTCAACAGCCAGTTCGGCTTCAGCCTCAATGTCTTCCGCTGGTTCTTCTCCAACACCGGCAAGTGTTTCTTCAGCAAGGTCAGCATCGTCCTTGCGCTCCTGATCCGTCGTTTCGGAAACACCATTTTCTTCATCAACCTCACCGTCTTCCTCATTGAAGTCGATGATCAGCTCGGGGAGCTCAGGCTCGCTCTGTAAAAAGCCAGGAGCGGTGATGCCGTCTTCTAAAGGAGAGTCGAGAACTTCTCCAACGTGTGCCTCTTCAGTCTCATTAAGGGCTTCAATGGGCTCTAGCCCATCTTGCACAATACGGTCGCTGTGATTGTGCTCTCGCGTCAGTTCGGAGGGAGGTTGATCCTCAGCAACAACTTCAACAGGTGCGCTCTCCAGTTCAGCGCCCTCAGCCTGTAACGCTGCCCTTAATTTGGCCAGGGCTGCAAGCGGGTCGACTGGTTCATCGGATTGTTTTGCATCAACACTGCGAATAACCCCAAAACCGTGCAAGCCGTCATAGTCGCCTGTCTCGGTTTCTGCTGGTTGAACAGAAAGGTCCAGCGGCACCACTTTGTCTGTGTTGCAGGCCGGCCAAAGCACTGTAGCGCCAGTCACAGCACGTTGCTTTTTGATCGCTTTAGAAAGAGCAGGGATCTTTCCCATTTTCAGCTTTTTACGAACAGCATCAAACGGAAGGCCGATCAAGGCAACATCTTGCGGGCCCAGGAGCTCTGCAAACTCCTTGGAGAAACTGCGAAAGCAGCCGTCACGATCCAGCTCCCATGTGAAGCGGATTGGCCGTTGTCGGCGTTTAAAGACAAAGTCAGCCACGATCTCGGTCCTTACTCTGAAAGTTTCCCAAGAAGGGGATGGTTGAGAAACACAATCTACTCTCTTTCACAGACACTAGGGCACAATACCGCCGGTGCTATCAAATGATATATAGTTTGAAACGGGCATGTAAGCGACTTCAGCTGTCTTGCTGTAAGCTTACTAAAGAAACCTGCCTCAATTTATAAGGGGTACATTTTGTCAATTATAGCCCCGTGCTGCCTTATCCGTAAGCTTTGAAAAACCAGAGCTTGCCTTTCATGGCAACCCACACACTTGGCTTTTCAAAGGCTAAATCCTGATAAAGGCTTAGACTTTACCAAATGAGGGTTCAAGTTTGCATCTGTCAATTACAATAGGTGCAAGCCACTCAATTATTCACCCCCCGATCCTTATATACTTAAGCTACCGTAAATCGAGGTGCTCGTCTAAGCTCCTATTCCCTTTCCCTATGGTTAAGTATAGCATTGTCACGTCAGAGTAAAAGAGTTGCAAATAGGGGAGGGAACAGTCCCTTTCCGCTATGAAAATGGAAGATTAATCACGAAAGGTGGAGGCTTGAGCATGGTAGATACAAAAGTTCCTTTTGAAGTATCAGAGCAGATGCGAGAATTTGCTGATCGCAGTATCGATCAGGCACGCAAGGCCTTTGATAACTTTATGGATGCGACCGAAAGTACGGTTGCAAGTATGGAGGAGGCATCTAGCACAATGCAGGAGGATTCCTCCGATTTGCACCGCCATGCACTTGCCTTCGCAGAGCAAAATGTAAGCTCCGCATTTGAGCTCGCACAGAGCATGTTTAAAGCTCGCGACATGGAAGATATCGTAAAACTTCAGCAGGAATATTTGCAAAAGCAGATGGAGATGACTGGAGCCCAAATGCGCGAAATGAGCGAAAAGGCTGCTCGCACCGTCAAAGACGCAGCCAAAAAAGCAAGTGATTCCTGAAATCTTAGGGTTCTACACCCATGTATTGACCTATGATAATTGAATGATGGAATGAGGCGAAACCTCGCCTTTTTCCTAGGCAAGCATGAGGCTCACGCTTGCCAATCTCATATTCCAAGCGCCGATTTAAAAAAGTTTTCTTCTTCGTTTCAGCAGCTTATCAAAGTTCTATATGTTGCACTGCAAAAACATGTTGCAACGCACAAAAACCCCTCCTATATTAGATGTAAGTTGACCTTAGGTGAGAACATGCTCTCGCTCAGGATCCTTTATGTTCCTCCCATGACGACAAGGAGCAATACCGATGACTACTGCGAAAAACGATACTGCGAAGACTCAGAATAAGGCTGGAGAAAAAACTTCGAAGGCCTCCAAAACTTTAGAAAACGAGGTGTTTGCTATGAATAAGATGGAAGTACCTGCATTTATTCAGGAAATGACCGAAAAGGGTGTAGACCAAGCTCGTGAGGGTTACGCCAAAGTGAAATCCGCTTCTGAAGAGACAACAGCAATGCTCGGCTCAACCATTGAAGTCACTCGTGACGGTTTGATGGAAATGAACCTCAAAGCTGTAGATGCTGCAAAAGATAATTCTGAAGCAGCGTTCTCGCACATCCGCGATATGTTTGGTGTGACAAGCTTTTCCGAAGCCATCGAACTTCAGTCGGCTTATAATCGTAAACAATACGATGCAGTGAGCGCGCAAGTGAAAGACATGCAGGAATCTGCAACAAAATTTGCAACCAGCATCTCTCAGCCTGCAAAAGAAACATTCGACAAGTCTATGAAAGACATGAAGCTGGCATAATTACAGCTAAATTTTTTCAAGACCGCACATATCCTCCCGATTGTGTTGCATTGTAATTTGCAGCTCATGCGGGAGGTTTTTGTGTTTAAGCCACTGAAAAACTGAGTGAAAACACCTATACACGCGCTTTAGGTGCCGATTTTTCATCAGTGCTGTGGACTTTTTCCATTTTGATGTTTCAAGGGACTTGCCAACCTGAAAAATTGAACCTATGTTCCGCGCCACTGGCAAGCAGACGTAGCTCAGTTGGTTAGAGCGTCGGATTGTGGCTCCGAAGGTCGGTGGTTCGAACCCACTCGTCTGTACCATCTGCCTGCCAGTTCTTTTCCCTAGGAATCAAGATGATATGCTGGTTCATTCCAATTGCAGCTGCTTTGGAATGAGGATGGCATTCGCATTTTTTTCTATGATTTCACCCAACCAGAATGTGCAGTCCGATCGCTCGAAGAGGCCGTCATAAGTCTCCTTGTTGGCCGCACCTTTCAGTAGGTTGAAGTTGGCTGGGTTGCCGGTTTCTGGCCAGTTCCAAAGTTTCCAATCTTTTGATGGCCCTTCTCCAGGTGTTTTGGCAAACTGGGCCCAAAGTGCATTCATCTTGACCGCTAGATCTTTGTCATCTTGTGTCGCTTCTGGTGGCAGGGCGTTGAACACAAACGGCAACTCAGAGCCATGACATGAGTTATCCCATTCATTATGTGGCCCGCAGGTGTTGTTGATTCCCGGTTCAGTCGGTGGTTTTTGCATATTTGCGACAGACGTCTGCACAAAATAATAGAACCATGTAGATGTGTTCGGTTTTTGCGCTTCAATATTTGCCGACGTGTTTGGGCAAACAAAAGCGAAATTTCCAATCAGGTTAGAAAGGGCGGTCGCTGGTGTCTTAGGACGAAGGCCATGTGCGGCAGGAGTTTGCACGTTATAGCTAGGCCGGTCGATGATCAGCTTCGCGTTTTCAAAGTCACGACCTAAAATAGCGTTGAATGTCACCGCGTTGAGCTTGCCAGCCGCATCAATACGGTTTGCAAGGCCCACACCCTCATTTTTATTGACCCCGAGCATTAAAGGCATGTCCGAGCCTTTTTGCAGCTGCACGTGTGGCTGTGCCTTTAAAAAGTTCCCATCAATGATCGGTGAAAATAAAATGCTACCGGGAAGAGCGCTTCGGAAAAGGGCTTTCTTTGCCACTGTTTTGCGAAGCAGTCCCTGTGCGACGAGAATTTGCCGCGTCGTTGCTTGTTCAAGGTCGTCAAGCTGCGCGGTCACCTCGCATTCAGCAGCCTCAAGATTGCTGATAGCAGCCCTTAAACACTTAAGATAATAATGGAAGAGATCGCGGCCTTCCTCTTTATTGCGGTATTGGTAAGCTGCGGCGGCACTTTGCATAATTCCGGCGCGGAATAGTCCCTTAGAACTGTCAGCGCTAAACATATGCAGCCCAACCATCATAGCGCCAGAGCTTTGACCAAATACCGTGACTTGGGTCGGGTCGCCTCCAAATGAGCTGATATGCTTTTGTACCCATTGCAGAGCAACCTGTTGATCTTGAAGACCGTAATTGCCACCGTTGGCAGGTTCCTGCCCTGTAGGGCCGCTCGTAGCCAAGCTACCTAAAACTCCAAGCCGGTAATTCACGGTGACCAAAACAATATTCTGGTCAGATGCAAACGCTTTCCCGGCGTAAAGGTCGATGAGTTTGCCATCCTTGGTATGATAGGTTTTGTTGGCGCCGCCAGATGTGAAGCCGCCACCATGGAAAAACACCATGACGGGCAGTTTACTGAGGTTCTTGATGGCTTCGGCTGGCGCCCAAATGTTCAGGTATAAGCAGTTCTCTTCGCCGCGAATTGGGTCTTTGGGCTTCGCGATTGGCTGAGGACAGCGCGCCCCGTATTGCAACGCTTCATATCCGTTGGGCATATATTCATCGAATAAGTTAGCAGACTGCCAGCGGTCCGCTTGCCCGTATTGGACGCCTTTAAAAACGCTTAGGAGCTGGCTTCCGTCTTTGTCGGCTTGGCCGCACAGAATCTTTTTATTGCTTAGAGTGATGCACGGTTGCTCTGGAGGGGCCGGTTTGTCCGGTGCAAACAGCAATTGCCCATCTGTGTTTAAGCCTTGTGCATATACATAGGTCGTGCAGAAAATACCGAAAGCAAGTGCCAATACCGTTTTCATGGAGCCCCGCCTTATTGTTTGTTTCGCGCTTCCTTTAGTGTTCGCCTTTTTGGAAAAAAACGGGTTAAGCAGCATGCTTTAAAAAGAATTGTCGAAAATGTGGCAAATTTGGGGGTGTCAAAATGCTTTGTTTAATTCTGAGAGGAATTGTGTGACAGCAGTCACAAACCTAAAGAAGTGGCTGGTTTTAGCGATAAATACAGTGGAATGCAGGGACACACTGGCCCTATGCACTTGTATTCAACGCTCAGTGGTTTTTGATGGGGCCAATGTTTTAGGCAAGGCCAGATTCGCTGCTTTTCATCTGGCCTTCAAAATACCATGTGAGAATTATCAATGAAAAAACTAATGTACGCTGCCACTGCAATCGTTCTTGGCGTTTCTGTTGCAGCCTGTACCACGACCAATCCATATACAGGTGAGTCTCGCATATCGAACACGGCAGGCGGAGCAGGTCTGGGTGCGGCAACGGGCGCGATCATTGGTGCTGTCGCTGGTGGCAAAAGTGCACGCGTAGAAGGCGCTCTGGTTGGAGCTGCAGCTGGCGGTCTGATTGGCGGCGGAATCGGCAACTACATGGATCGGCAGGAAACAAAGCTTCGCTCGCAACTCCAGTCCAGTGGTGTTTCAGTCACACGTAACGGTAATCAGATCGTACTGAATATGCCAAATGACGTGACATTCGGCGTTGGCGAAGCGGTTCTTTCCTCGCGCGCGATGCAGGTCCTCAACAGCGTTGCATTGGTGGCCAAAGAGTTCCCGCAGACCCGCTTAAACATTTATGGTCACACCGACAACACTGGCTCCGCACAGTTTAATATGCAGCTGTCTCAGCGCCGTGCAGACTCCGTCAGCAGCTACTTGTTTAATCAGGGTGTGAATGGGTACCGCATCTCCGCAGCTGGCTATGGTTTGACCAACCCGGTTGCATCCAATGCTTCAGAGGCGGGCCGCGCGCAGAACCGCCGCGTGGAGATCGTTCTTTCTCCTTTGAACTAAGCACATAGCACGTGAGAGTTATTGAACGCGGCCCCTTGTTAGGGCCGCGTTTTTTGTTAGTCTCATGTACATCCTCAAAAGGAGTTGGCGCATGAAACCTAAGGACGTAGCTGCATCGCATTTCCAAACGGCTGGTGGGGCTTATGCAAAATATCGTCCAACCTATCCTGCAGAGCTCGCAACGTTCCTTGCCTTACAGTGTCGCCAACACAACACGGCTTTGGATCTAGGCTGCGGGACTGGTCAGTTCTCTAAACTGATCGCCAACCACTTCAAACAGGTTCTGGCAACAGATGTAAGTGCCTCACAAATTGATAATGCCGTGCCTGCATCCAATATTCGGTTTGCTGTTGAGCCAGCTGAACAGTGTTCGGCAGATGACGGGAGCGTTGATCTAATTGTTGCAGCTCAGGCTGCACACTGGTTTGACCTGGCGCGCTTCTATGAGGAAGTCGAAAGGATTGCTGCTCCAGGTGCTGTGCTGGCTCTTGTCAGTTATGGTGTGCTTGCGATCGATGAGGCCAAGTGCAACGAGCGCTTTGGCAAGTTCTATTATGACGAGATCGGTCCTTACTGGCCACCTGAACGTAAGCACGTTGATAATGGTTATGCCAGTTTTGAGTTCCCGTTTCAGGCTATAAAATATCCTTCATTGTCTATCGAACGGAATTGGACGCTGGAACAGTTTCTTGGTTATGTGGGCACTTGGTCATCGATAAGGGCAGCCACAAAAGCAGGCGAGGGCGCTATATTAGGCGAATTCTCTAAGGAGCTTGCCAGCTTGTGGGGCGACCCGAACCAGCAAACTAAGATTACCTGGCCCATAGCCAAGCGTTTGGGACGGGTTTAAGTGGCTCTCCCGTTCTAAAGACTGCTTGGCCACCTTGTATGCAGATCGTCAATTTTGAAATCGTGCACGTGGCTCTTGCCGACCTTATCGACGCCTTTCGCCCAATGGGGGTCTGCGTCGGGAAGGTTTTGATGAGAGTGACGCAGTTTGACTGCATCTTTTCTTGGCCACAACATCAATGCAGCAAAGACGCTTATCCATGCGAGCAAGGCTAGAATCATGAAACTGGCCGGAATGCCAAAACTGGAGCCAACCCAACCAGCCAGTGGGTAGCCAATTAACCAGCAGACATGGCTGAGCGCAAACTGACTGGCAAAGACGGAAGGCAGATCACTTCCGCTTGCTGAGCGCCGCAGGACGCGCCCGGAAGGGGTCTGCGCTGCAGAGTAACCAAGACCCATGATAAACCAAAGTGGCAACAGCTGTGTGTAGCTGTTCAGCATAAAGCCTAGGCTCAGGCAGATTGCCATCAGGCTTGCGCCCCAAATCATGACGCTTCGGTCTTTGAAACTTTCAAGCACCTTGGGCATGCTAAGCGCAGTAATCATGGAGCCCGCGCCAAAGCAGGCCAAAGCGACAGCCACGTCATCTGCTTGCAGGCCAAATGTTCCTTGGACAATTACCACCGTGTTGACGATCACCATCGCTCCACCAGCAGCAACTGCAAGGTAGACGCAGAGCATACCGCGCAGACGAGGTGTACTCAGATAGATGCGCGTGCCCTGTGTCGTGCGTTTGAACGTGCGTTGGTTCTTGACTGTTTTAAGCTTTGGTAGAGTGACAGATACAACCAGCGCCGCTGAGGCGATAAAGCCAAGAACTGTGCCACCAAACAGAGCTTGGAAGTCGATCACAAGCAACAAAGCCGCAGCAATGGTTGGGCTGAGGAGGTTTTCAAGATCATACGCAAGCCTGCTCAGCGAGAGAGCGTTGGTATAGTCTTTCTCATCTGGTAGCACGTCTGGAATAACGGCCTGAAAACTTGGAGTAAACGCTGCCGAGGCGGATTGCAGTAAGAAGATAAGCAGATAGATCTGCCAGATCTCTGTGACAAACGGCAGGGCAAGCGCGACAGCCGCGCGGATAAGATCAAGCCCGACCAACACTGCACGTCGTGGCAACTTCTCAATCAAAGCAGCAGCAATTGGAGCAAGTCCCACATAAGCAACCATTTTGATTGCAAACGCCGTACCCAGCACCGAACCAGCTTCGTCACCGGCGATGTTGAAGGCCAGCAAGCTCAGAGCAACTGTAGCAAGGCCAGTCCCAAACAGGGAAATGACTTGCGCGAAAAAGAGGTGACGGTAGGTCCGGTTCGCAAGGACGGATAGCAACGTTTGAACTCCTTAACCCTCATGGTGACTGTAAGGCCTGATCCCCTACAGGTAACGGGAGATTGCCTTGAACTCTTCAATCGTTTGGCCGGAAGCTGCCTCCTGATTGTCAACCATGTCTTCAAGGCAATGATCGAGATGGTCGTAAATCAGAGTTTTCTTCGCCTGGATCACTGCACGCTCAACCGCATGAATTTGTTGGGCTATTTCAGTGCATGGGCGCCCGTCCTCAATCATGTCGATGATTGACTTCAAATGCCCGTTAGCGCGCTTCAGGCGATTAACAACACCTTGATGAGACGTGTGCTTGTGTGTTTGTGTCATTCATCAATCCTATCCCCCTGGGGGGGATATTGCAAGTCATACGACGCGATGAAAATTCCGGTCAACCATTTGGGCATTCCTTCGTGGTATCGTGAGTTGGGTAGGGTGTTGCAAGTTGCCGCTTTACCCTGAGGAAACGAGGGGCTTGCTCATCACCTTAGAATGCTGAAACTAAACCTGACCGTTCAAAAGACGTTGCCATTGAAGTGTACCGGGAGAGTAGCGTGCCGGATAATTATGTTTTTGCAATCGATAGTGATGGCGGGATCGATGATGCGATCGCGATCATGATGTTGATTGGCTCTGGAAAGCAAATTGACTTCATCACCTCCACGTTTGGTGCCGTCAATGTGGAGCAGGCAACGCAGAATATTCTGGATGTCGTGGCTCTGTGTAAGGTTGCTATCCCCGTTCACCAAGGGGCTGCTGACCCAATTTCGGGAGAGAGGATTGATGCAGCCTATGTGCACGGACAAGATGGTTTAGGCGGGGTAGAGCGTCCCGAACATGATCTTTACGTGTCCGAGGAGGACGCACATCGTGTCCTTCGTGACGTTCTGCGCAAGGCTGTCATGGGTGGCCCAAAACTCCAAATCCTAACAATTGGGCCTTTGACAAACCTGGCAGAAGTGCTGCGTGAAGAGCCTGATCTTGCACAAGGTATTGACCGTATCTGGAGCATGGGCGGCACATGCCACGGCAGAGGTAATGTTACTCCCGCCGCGGAGTTTAATTTTCTTTGCGATCCGGAAGCAGCAAAAGTCGTCCTCTCACAAACCATCAACACAACGCTTGTTCCGTGGGAACCATGTCTCCATGCGGCAATCCCTGGAACTGTGGCCGACAGTATGTTTGAACGATTGGGGGACACGGACCCTGCAATGTTTGCTCAGCAAATATGCGCCTTAATGCGAGAGCGGGGCAGGACATGGTACCATGAGGATCTTCTGGTCTTGTCCGCTGCTTTGACCGCAGCAGCTCTTTTGGACCCAGAAGTGATCGCCAGAACCATTGTTTGTGGCGTTCTTGTTGAGACGGGAGGGGAGTTCGCCCGTGGTGCGGCGATTTTAGACCATGAAGGCAAAACACACGCGCCTATCATTGGCATAATGGAACAGGCGGACCGGCCTAGAATGGAGCGCCTGTTGGAACAAGCACTGGCAGCGCTTGGATCACGCCACCAGTGACATCTCTAAAGAAGCAGTGACCAGGCCGTAGCAGCCAACATGGCAAGAGCCATTGCAATCGTAATGCCGCGCATCAAAGCCCCTTCACCAATGACTTTTAGAATTGAAACACCCACCATCGCCCACATGCTATGCGAGATCAAACCGCCGAGTAGGAAGCCAGCGGTCAGCACCGCGGTATTCTCAAGTAGCCCCAAACCATTGGCAGCAAAGAAGCTGGTAAAGGCGACAAGGCTCATAGCCCATGTTTTCGGGCTTAGTGGATGAATAAGCAAACCTTCCCAAAATGTTGGCAGAGTCACTTCACCTTTGGGCTTGATGCTCAGCTGCACAATGCGCCACGCCAGATACGTCATGTAGGCCATGGATGCGAACTTGAAAACGGTGACAAGCGGGCCGCCACGGGCCATGAGTTGCCCCAATCCGAAAGCAACGAAGATGTTCAGCACAACGCTGCCAATCTGCGACGCGATAATGACCGGAAAGGCGGTGCGATACCCCGCGCTGGCACCAATCGCCATGAAGGTGAGATTTCCCGGTCCAGGGGTTCCGGTCATGATGGCTACAAAGATAGCGAATGCGCTGAGGGTTGCCCAATCCATTGTGATATTCCAGTAAGTTGATACAATTAGTAAGGTGTGTTAGATTATTGTATCAATCGTATCTATCAATCGTTTTATTGTTATGAGTACAATGTGGAAGCCTGACCCCAATAAGCTTACTAGCCCGAAATACCTAAGTATTGCTTGGGTTTTGGAACAGGATATTCAAGCAGGCCGCCTTGTGGAAGGTGACCGGTTGCCCCCTCAGCGCGAGCTGGCTTATCAACTTGGGGTGACGCTTGGAACCATCACGCGTGCCTATGCTGAGGCAGAGCGTAAGAAGCTTGTGAGGGGGGAAACCGGCAGGGGAACCTTCATTGCCAAAACAGCCAAGGTCCATGCACCATTGATGTTGATGCCAAACACACAAGGCATTCAAAGCTATGACCTGGCACGCAATTTGGGCCTGGCACACCTGAACCCGGACCTTGGCCAAATGCTGCGGGAATTGAGCGAGGGGCCGCACGTCAATTCCTTCAATGAATACGGTCCCTCTGAAGGCACGCCGCGTCATCGGGAGATAGGGGCACAGTTCCTCAATGAGTTTTATGGTGCACCGGCCAATGCCAGCCAGACACTGGTTACATGTGGAGCGCAACACGGCATTCAGCTTGCTATGTTGGCCATGTTTAACCGTGGTGATGCCATCGCGGTAGACGAGATGATTTACCCTCCCATCCTGTCTCTTTTGCCGGCGTTGGGCCTGCAAATTGTACCCATTGCAGCTGAACGCGATGAGCACGGTCAGTTGGGGGCAATGTCTGCCGAGGCCTTAGCACAAGCCTGCACGAAACAGGACATCCGCGGCATCTTTCTCATACCTAACGCGCAAAACCCAACCACGCACACTTTGAGCAATACAGAACGGCAAAAGCTGGCTGGTGTCATTGAAAAATACAACCTCACGGTCGTAGAAGATGACCCCTATACACCCTTTATCTCTCACAAGCAGAAGAGCTTTTTGGAGCTCCTGCCAGAGAATACAGTCCTGATCGGTTCCCCGTCCAAAGCCATGTCAGCAGGGTTGCGCACCGGTTATATTCATGTTCCCAACCCGGTCAAAACGGCCTTTGCCAATGCGATTGGTGAAAGCACTTGGATGGCAGCTCCGCTCAATGTGGAGATTGTGTCCAGATGGATTACAGGCGGGGAACTGCATGAAACACTGCAAAGAAAACGCGATGTTCTGAGGCAGCGTTATAGGTTTATGCAAAAGATGTTTCCGCAAAACGTATTGCAGGGCGGCGAGGAAAAACTCTTTACCTGGCTTCATTTACCAAGACAGCAAAGTGCGGAGCTGGTGGCGCAGGCAGCTCTTTTGAGAGGGGTGGAGGTGTTGCCACATCGCAACTTCCAAGCAATGCAGCGCACGGATGTCAACGCATTGCGTGTTAGCCTGTCCACGATCAGGCACCAAGGGCAATTTGAAGAGGCAATATTTCTTCTGAAAGCGTCCATTGAACATCTTGAAGGTATACAAACCCCAAGGCCGATGCTGGGCTGAAACACAAAAAAGCCCTCGCCTGAATTCAGGCGGGGGCTCATGTACGGCCTAAGCCAACACACTAGGATCTCTTAGTATGGGCAGGACATATCGCTCATGTAATCATGAACCTGGATTTTACCGGAAATGATGTCCTGACGAGCAGCTTCTACAGCAGCAGCCATTTCAGCATTTACAAGCGACGCGTTGTTTTCGTCCATTGCGTATCCAACACCGTCTTCGGCAAGGCCAAGAGCCTGAATGCCAGTGGTGAAGGTGCCGTCTTTAGCATCCATGAATGCTTTTGAAACTGCAACGTCAACACGCTTAACCATGGAGGTCAGCACTTTGCCAGCGGCCAGGTGGTTCTGGTTGGAGTCAACGCCGATAAACAGTTTGTTTTCATCAACGGCTGCCTGAAGAACACCAAGGCCAGTGCCGCCAGCTGCCGCGAAGATCACATCTGCACCACGTGCAAAGTGGGACTTAGCAAGCTCGCCACCCTTTACCGGATCGTTCCAGGCAGATGGTGTGGTGCCAGTCATGTTTGCGAAGACTTCACCGTTCTTATTAGTGGCCAGTGCGCCCTGCTTGTAACCACAGGAGAACTTGGAGATCAGCGGAATATCCATGCCGCCAACAAAGCCAACTTTACCGCTCTGTGAAGCAAGCATTGCCATCATACCAACAAGGTAAGACCCTTCCTGCTCTTTAAAGACGACAGACCGTACGTTTGGCAGGTCTACAACAGCGTCAACGATCGTAAAGTGTACATCAGGGAATTCCTTTGCAACTTTTTCAACCGGAGCAGCCTGCGCAAAGCCCATCGCTACGATAGGGTTCATGCCGCGACGGGCAAAGTTGCGAAGAGCTTGCTCGCGCTGTGAAGCGTTGGAGATCTCAAATTCGCGGTATTCGATACCAGTCTCAGCTTTAAAAGCTTCAGCGCCATTGTAGGCAGCTTCGTTGAATGACTTGTCGAACTTGCCGCCCATGTCAAAGATAACTGCAGGTTTAAAGTCCGCTGCCATAGCAGTTGTGCTCATTGCAGCAGCCAATACTGCAGATGCAGCGATGGTTTTAATGGATTTCATACCCATTCCTCCGTTTACTCCCAATGGGAAACCTTTGTGTTGCCCGGTCACCAAGTCTGTTTTCAGCAAAAAATCCTAACCTGAAGACACACCCCGTCGAGGTCAGAGACAAAGAGCACACCTTCCCCTACATAAGTCCAGCCTGGTGTTAGCTTGTCCTTAATTATGCGCCTATAGGTTGTCTGAAACGATCAGGCATGTTGAAAACAGTTCTATCTACCATCTTTAGTTGGACACATGCCGGAGATAGGATCAAGGTTAAAATGCGAATGAATATATTAGGACTGCAAAAATTTTCAGTTATCCGCTAATTTGCCTAATATTATTCATCAAAACTAACAAAATTGCTTAGTGACGACGCAGGAGTTTGTGGTGTTCGAATCATTTATTTGTAGGGTGAAGTCAAAAACCAGAAAAGCCGGCCTATTACTTGGCGCAGGGCTCATGTTGCTAGGAGTATCTTCCGCTCAAGCTGCCACATGTGGTGATACCGGCGCAGGCTTTGATAGCTGGCTAGCCTCTTACAAAAAGACGTTGCAGTCCAAAGGGATTTCTCGGTCAACCTTGAACAAGGGACTCAGCGGCGTAACCTATAACCGTAAGGTGATTGGGTATGACCGTAACCAGAAATCCTTCAAGCTCAGTTTCGATGAGTTTTACCGGCTTCGTGTCAACAATGCGCTCATCAACAAGGGCCGCCGGTTGATGAAGAAGCACAATGGGCTGTTCACGCGTATCGAAAACGAGTTCGGCGTACCGCGTGAAATTATCACCGCTATCTGGGGCCTTGAAACCGGGTATGGCCGTGGCATCGGCAATATGAGTACGCTTCGTTCTCTGGCAACACTTGCCTATGATTGTCGTCGAGCCAATTTTTTCCGCAACGAGTTATATAATGCTCTGCTAATTGTGCAGAAGGGTGACCTGAATCCAAGCCAGATGAAAGGGGCCTGGGCCGGAGAACTTGGTCAAACACAGTTCCTTGCCTCCTCCTATATTAAATTCGCCATTGATTATAGCGGTGATGGCAAGCGTGACTTGCTTTACAATACCGCAGATACATTGGCTTCCACCGCACACTTCCTTAATTCCTACGGATGGCGTAAAGGCCAGCCATGGGGCCCTGGCACATCAAATTATGGTGTGATCCGCTCTTGGAACCGTGCTGGTGTCTATGTTAAAACCATTCAAATTATGGCTGAAAAACTGAGTAATTAGCGCTTAAGGAATGGAATGAACGTCTCAGCAGAAATTTTGGGCCTATACATCGGTGCTGCGAAGCACCGATGGGAGGGGAAGAGCCCGTCCGCTATTGGCAAAAGCTTGGCAGAGCGGCCCCTACAACTTACTCAAACTGGTTTTGAGGGAGATGAACAGGCCGATTTGACGGTCCATGGCGGCCCGGAAAAAGCGTTGCATCATTATTCTGCTGATCACATGTCAGCTTGGCGAGAGGAGTTTCCAGAAAAAGCGGAATTCTTCCAGCCAGGTTGTTTTGGAGAAAATATCTCGTCCCGCGGTCTCGATGAAAACAATTTGTGCTTGGGGGATGTACTCACCATGGGTACTGCTAAGGTGCAAATCTGTCAGGGAAGGCAACCTTGTTGGAAGCTATCCCTGCATACTGATCTTCCGCAAATGGCAGCACGTTTCCAAAAAACCGGGCGCACGGGTTGGTACTACCGTGTCATAGAGGCTGGAATGGTGCAGGCCGGCGATACAATGTCGGTTATTGAGCGCCCCCATGACCAATGGGTACTGGCAAAGCTCATTAAAGCAAGGTTTAACCCAAAGCTTGATGCCGCCGTCGCTGAGGAACTCTCCAAAATTCCGTCTTTATCGCAAAATTGGCAGGCATCCTTTGTAAAGAAGATGAATGCGGGCTTTAAAGAAGATGCCTCGCGGCGTTTGCTGGGAGACACTGCGCCGTAAGCGCTGTTAACGCCTGCCGGTATAGATATGCATCGGCCTATGAAAACAAAAAAGCCCCAAAGCTCGTCACTTTGGGGCTTGATTTTTATGGAGTCTAAATTCCAGTTTATTTGTTCAGCGCGTCAAACAACGGTGGCTCTTCGGTAAGGCCCAGCAGCCGACGCGCAGCGGTGACTGTATTGCTCATCAACATCGCGATTGTCATTGGGCCAACGCCACCGGGGACTGGTGTAATTGCTCCAGCATGCCCAAGCGCTTCGTCATAGGCCACATCGCCCACCAGACGTGTTTTACCTTCGCCTTTTTCCGGTGCAGGAATACGGTTCATACCCACGTCGATCACAGTGGCACCAGCTTTGATCCAATCACCGCGGATCATCTGAGGGCGTCCCACAGCTGCAACCACGATATCAGCTCCGCGAACCAGATCAGGAAGATCCTTGGTACGTGAATGAGCAATCGTGACCGTACAGTTTTCCTGCAACAACAACTGGGCAACAGGTTTGCCAACGATGTTGGAGCGGCCAACAATCACAGCTGTTTTACCAGAAAGATCAGCGCCGAGAGCACGTTTGGTAAGCAGCACGCACCCTGCTGGCGTACATGGCACCAAAGCGCGGTCAGTGTTGCCACTGCCTAAAAGGCCGACGTTGATAGGGTGGAACCCGTCAACATCTTTCTCAGGCTTGATGAGGTTGAGGACCTTATTCTCGCTAATATGCTTAGGCAGCGGGAGTTGAACAAGAATACCATGAATAGCTTGGTCTTCGTTCATCTCCGCGACAAGTGCCAGCAGCTTTTCTTCGCTCACATCAACCGACAGGGTGTGTGTGATTGAGTTAAAGCCACATGCGCTTGCGGTGCGTCCTTTGTTGCGCACATACACCTGACTGGCAGGATCTTCACCCACAATCACAACGGCCAAACCTGGCTTAACGCCGATCTCTGCTGCCAGACGTGCAGTGCGTGCTGTGATTTCGTCAGTCACAGATGCCGCGATAGCTTTGCCGTTTAAAATAAGAGCCTCAGTCATGACAAATCCTACTTAAAGATCACGGTACGATCACCGTTCAGGAGAATTCGGTGCTCCAGATGATAGCGGACAGCACGAGCCAGAACCTGACTTTCCGTATCACGCCCTTGGGCAATGAGTTCGTTCACCGAATAGGAATGTTCAACACGGCTTACGTCTTGCTCAATGATCGGGCCCTCGTCAAGGTCAGCTGTAACGTAGTGAGCTGTCGCACCAACCATCTTGACGCCGCGTGCATGGGCACGGTGGTACGGTTTTGCACCAATAAAGCTTGGCAGGAAAGAATGGTGGATATTGATCACCTTACCAGCGAGCTTCTCACAAAGGTCATTTGAAAGAATCTGCATGTAGCGCGCAAGGATCACAAGGTCGATGTTTTCCCGCTCCACCAGATCAACAATCTGCGCTTCCTGTTCTGCTTTGGTTTCTTTCGTCACAGGAAGATAGTGGTACGCAATCTTTTCGTGCTCAACACGTGCCTGATACTTCGTATGGTTAGACGCTACAGCCACCAGATCCATCGGCAACTGACCGGTGGAGTTGCGGTAAAGCAGATCGTTCAGGCAGTGCCCCATTTGCGAAACAAGGACCAGAACACGCGGCTTCTTGGAAAGATCATGCACTTTCCAGTCAAAACCATAGCCTGTCGCGACAGGGCCGAAGCCTTCTTCAAACCGCTCTTTGGTCATTCGATCAGGGGCATGGAAGGATATGCGCATAAAGAAACGGTCAGTCTCTGGATCGCCGTATTGAGCGCTTTCGCAGATGTTGCAGTTTTGAGAGGCGATTGAATTCGCAACCGCTGCAACAATGCCCTTTCTGTCGCCGCAGGAAAGGGTAAGGACATAGTTTGCCGGAGTGTTCATGGGAGGCTTAATCTACACGTTTGATCTGAGTTTTCTGCCGCGCACCATAGGGTGCAACTCGCCATTTTCAAAGCGAAAAAGACTGACGAACTGCAGAAAGTAGAGCCAGCCGAAAATAATCGGATCAATTTGGGTTCTGCAAGAGGATCAACCCTGCTTTGGGCACTGGCAATTACAATACTGGCCCGGCATTTCCGTAGGCCTCAGGAAAGCGATACCTTTATATTTGCCTTGTTATATTATCGGGTATCAAATCAACCAGATTGAGAACAACACCGTAGATTTCTAGAGTGAATGACGGTGCGTTCGCTTGTGGTCAGGGCTTTTTTAGTCCAGCAGCGCATCTGTTCGACCGGTGGGCCGGGGGTGCAAAATGAAGCTCTTTATAGTTCAGGAAAGCTTCTTGGATGAAGACATTGCACAGGTCACTGAGGTGATCGCGAATGGCCTTGCTGCGCGTCAACACAACATCACGCTGGTCACGCTAACCGGAAAACCAATTGAAACTACGCATTATTCTCCGCGAGTAACCTCTGTCTTTCTGGGAAAAGCACGCGCCGCAGCTGCGGCGGCCGGTGTTGCCAGACTGGTAGAAAAGGAAAAGCCGGACGTTATTCTCTCTCACGGAACTGCCAGCAATATTGCCTGCCTGACAGCAGTGAAAACCCGCTCTTCGTTGAAAGTCCCGGTTGCGATCACACTCCATTCGTCAGTTACGATTTCTGAGAAACTGGCGCTGGAAACGCAAAAAAGCGCCGCAACCATCGCTGTGCCACTAATTTACCGAGAGGCGGACCGGATCATCTGTACGCTGAAGTCGATTGAGCACGTCATAGATCTGTGTACTCAGGTGCCAAGCGAAAAGTCGGTTGTCCTATACAACCCTCTGGTCGAAATGAACGTGTTTGAAACAGCAGCTGCGCCAATTGAGGAGGAGTGGTTTGAAGCACCTGGTGCCAGCAAGGTCGTAAGTGTGGGGTCAAGTTCAAACCACCTCGCGCACCATCAGCTCTTACAGGCAATGGCGATCAGCCGTTACAAGGTAAACTTGCGGGCCTATTTGTTGGGGCAGGGTAAAGATCAGGAGGAAATGCGCGTCCTTGCCTCCAGTCTGGCTCTTGATGACATCGTGACTATGCCGGGGGTCGTTGCCAAGCCCGAGAGGTTTTTGCGTGCTGCCAATGTGTATGTTTCAACCTCCCAGCACGACAGTGTTTCTGGAGAACTTGTGCGCGCAATGGCACTGGGCACACCTGTGGTCGCAATCGACAGCGGCGCTGGCGCTCGTGAGGTGTTGCGTGATGTGCGAAATGGGTGGCTTGTGCCCTTCGGGGAAGCAGACAAACTGTCGGAAGCCATCATTGCAGCCGTCAAATGCGATCGCTCAGATGATACTCTGGCAACCCGGGCGCGGGACTTCTCGCAGGAGCGTACGATAGATACCTATGAGAAGCTATTAGTTTCCATGATTGCGGAGCGGGTCTCCGATCTGGACTAACCCCATAATCGCTAGGGGCGAAGATAATTTTCTATGTTGTTAGAACCAGTTCCCATCATGGTGCAGACTGTTTCATAACGGGCGGTAAATTCATATAACCCCATATAATTACTAGGTAAATCATGTTTTTTCCTGCTTTACCTTGGGATAACACAACCTAATCGACACGGGAGTTTGACCTGTGATTCCGGCTTGCCGTACCCTGACGGAAGCCGTGTTCTGTTGGCTGGCGTTTGTAGTGTGCGTTCGTGTTCGTTCTCCACCCATAAAACAAGCAAGTTGCTGGAGCATCGCTATTGAATTTTAGGTCTGGGTTTTGCAACAAGACGAGGAGTAGTCCTACGCCTGTCATTCGGCGCAGCCCTGCACTTGTGCTGATTGCAACCCTGTCTGCATGTATGGTGGGTCCAAACTTCGAACGACCAGAGCTTTCCCCCGAAGCCAAGTTTACCCGTGATGATCCCGGCGCAACCGTCTCTGCCAACACAGTGGCTGGCGCCTCACAATCCTTCTCCACACACAGAGATGTTCCCGGAGAATGGTGGGAACTGTTCCAGTCTCAACCACTCAACACTTTCGTCAGTCTTGCCGTTGCCAATAGCCCGTCTCTGGCGCAGTCAGAAGCAGCGCTCCGTCAGGCGCAGGAAACAGCGTATGCAGCAGGCGGGGCACTCTACCCAACGGTCACCGGCCTTGCTGACTTCAACCGTCAAAAGTTCGCGATAGGTGGTGGTGGTGCAGGCCAAATCATTGCAAACATCAGCCCTATTTTCTCCATGTACAGCGCTTCCCTGGCCATATCGTATACCTTGGATATCTGGGGTGGGGTTCGGCGCAATATTGAATCGCAGGTCGCCGATGTCCAGTACGCCCAATTTCAAGTGGAAGCAGCACACCTCACACTGACCTCCAACCTGTTAAATGCTGTCATCCAGGAAGCGTCGGTCAAAGGTCAGATCCGCGCGACAAAAGAAATTATCCAGGTACAGGAGCGACAGCTCTCTATCCTTCGCACTCAGTTCAGGCTTGGGGGCGTTGATGAAAGCCAGGTGTTGCAGCAAGTTGCGACGCTTGAGCAAACCAAAGCAACATTGCCAGCACTGGAACAGGCGCTTGTTGTCCAAAAAAACCTGATCAACACTCTGGGTGGTTTCTATCCAACCCAAAATGTAGTGCAGGAGTTCGAGCTTTCAGACCTTACATTGCCAAGAAAGCTTCCCCTCAGCCTGCCTTCACAGCTTGTGGAGCAACGGCCTGATGTTCGATCAGCTGAGGCCCAGCTTTGGGCCGCCAGTGCTGATATCGGTGTTGCCCTGGCAAACCAGCTGCCGAACTTTACCATTACAGGCAACGCAGGAAACCAATCTGCTGAGTTCCACCGCCTGTTTTCGTCAGGAACCGGGATTTGGTCCCTCACCACATCTTTGAGCCAGACCATATTTGATGCAGGTACGCTCAACAGCGAGCGTAAAGCCGCGGTTGCTGCCTTTGATGCAGCTGCCGCGAACTACCGTGAAGTGGTTGTTTCAGCCTTTGGGGATGTCGCAAATACCATCAGCGCTGTCCAAAAGGATGCCAAAGCGCTCAAGGCAAGCTTGGCGGCGGAGCGCTCAGCCATGAAAAGCCTGAAGTTGACACAGCAGCAATACACGTTGGGTGCCATTGATCTGACAACTTTGCTTCTTGCCGTCCAGACCTATCAGCAGGCAAAGATCAATCTTGTTCAAGCGCAGGCGGCACGCTTTTCAGATACGGTTGCTCTCTTTTTCGCGCTGGGCGGGGGCTGGTGGAACAGGTCACTGTCAGCTCCAAATCGGGTCAGGGAGCCTTTGACAATTCTCTCCGCAGTTCCTCCGTTTAACCGCAGACAGACCGTGCCGATGAGCCAGCCATGAATGAGCGCAAGAAACCAAACACCAAGAAAAATATGATCATTATGCTGATTTGTGTCGCCGTGGCGTTTGGTGGTCTTTACGCGTTTCAGTTTTACAAATCCATACTTGCAAACAAATTCATTTCCGCGATTCAAAACAAGGTTGAGACAATCTCTTCCTACAAGGCCACCAACCAGCTTTGGACAGACAAGATCACGGCAATTGGTAGCCTTGTTGCTATCAAAGGTGCAGAGCTTTCACCACAGGTGGCTGGCACTGTTACCCGGATCAACTTCTCTTCAGGGGAAGATGCCGAGCAAGGCATGCTGCTTATTGAACTTGATACCACTCAAGAAGTCGCCCAGCTTCAGTCACTGCAGGCACAAGAGACTCTGGCACGTCAGACGCTCGATAGGGACTTAAAGCAGTACAAGGTCAAAGCGGTCAGCAAGCAACAGATCGATACAGACTGGTCCAACCTTAGAAACCTGCAGGGGCAGGTGCAAAACCAGCTTGCGCTCATTGCCAAGAAGAACATTCGCGCGCCGTTTTCAGGCAGGGTTGGTGTTCGCCAGGTAAGTGTTGGCCAGTATCTGAATGTTGGGACGCCTTACGTATCTCTTCAACAGCTGGATGAGCTCTTCGTTGATTTCTATGTGCCTCAGCGCTTCCTAAGCGTGATCCGTTCAGGGCAAAAAATCAGGCTCACTGTCGACGCTTTCCCCAACAAGGTCGTGGACGGAAAAGTCGTGGCAATAGATTCACTTGTAGATAATAGCAATGGCAACGCCAAGGTGCGTGGCAGGTTCAAAAATCCCAACAAGATTCTGCTTCCCGGCATGTTTGTCGATGTTGATATTGTTACTTCAGCGCCAGATGAGCGGGTCACCGTTCCGCAAACTGCAATCACCTACAATTCCTACGGTGTAAGCGTATACGTCCTTGAAAAGACTAAGAAAAAGAGTGGCGGAAAAGACATTTATAAAGCGAACGTACGGTTTGTGGAGACCGGACAGAAGCGCGGCGATCAGATTGTAATTACTAAAGGAGTTAAAAACGATGAGCTGGTTGTAAGCGCTGGTCAGAATAAGTTGAGCAACGGTTCGCAAGTTATGATCGATAACTCTGTCCTGCCAACAAATGACCCAAACCCCAAACCCGTTGAGCATTAGGGAGGCTGGATGTCTAGCTTCACAGAAGTCTTTGTGCGTCGACCCGTTATGGCATCGACCATCAGCCTTATGATCCTCGCATTAGGGTTGCGTGCAGCTTTTCTTTTGCCGGTATTGGAGTACCCGAAGACAGAAAATACAGTCATCACAATCTCGACGACCTATTACGGGGCAAGTGCGGAGACTATAGCCGGTTTCATAACCACGCCGCTGGAAGAAGCAATCGCGCAGGCGGAAGGCATTGATTATATGACCTCCACCAGCGCAAGCACCGTTAGCACGATCACTGTTAACCTGGTTCTGAACTACGACGCGGACAAAGCGCTGACCGAGATATCGGCACAAATTTCCTCGGTTATTGACCAATTGCCGCAACAAACTCAAAATCCGGTTCTGACCATTCAAGTGGGCGAAACCATCGATGCGATGTATATCGGGTTCACCGCTGACGTGATCGACCGTAACCAGCTGACAGACTACATCTTGCGCGTCGTCCAGCCACAAATCCAGGCAATCGAAGGGGTGCAAACAGCGGAACTCATTGGCGAAAAGCGCTATGCCATTCGGGTCTGGCTGGACCCGGGCAAATTGGCAGCCTATAGCCTGACAGGAACAGACGTCGCAAACGCGTTGGCTCAAAACGATTTTATCTCTGGTGTCGGTAAATCCAAAGGACAGATGGTTCAGGTGGAACTGACAGCAAACACTAACCTGACAGACGTTGAACAATTCAGGCAGCTGGTGGTTCGGCAAAGCGGTTCAGCGATTATTCGCCTTCAGGATATAGGGCAAGTCGTGCTTGGCTCGGAGGACTACGATAGCGCAGTCCTCTACAGCGGCAAACAAGCGGTCTATATCGGTGTGCAGGCCGCACCAGCGGCAAATGTCCTGGCGATGCTAGATGAAGTCCGCGCTTTGATACCTCAAATTCAAGATGCAATGCCTCCTGGTCTGGAAGTGCGTGTCGTGTATGATTCCGGCCTTTTTATTGATGCAGCGATCGATGAAGTGATCAGCGCATTGGTCGAAGCATTGCTCATCGTGACTGTTGTGATCTTCTTGTTTATCGGGTCATTGCGCACCGTTGTCATTCCGGTGATTGCTATCCCCCTCTCACTGGTGGGAACGTTCTTTATCATGTTAGTGCTGGGGTACTCCATCAACTTGCTGACATTGTTGGCACTCGTGCTTGCAATCGGCTTGGTGGTGGATGATGCGATCATTGTCGTGGAAGACGTTGAGCGGCATATTGCAGAAGGCAGCACCCCGACCATGGCTGCAATTCAGGCAGGGCAGGACCTTGGACGGCCTATCCTGGCAATGACAGCAGTGCTGGTTGCAGTGTACGCCCCCATCGGCTTTCAGGGAGGGCTGACGGGCGCTCTGTTTACTGAATTTGCTTTTACTGTTGTTGGGGCGGTGACCATTTCGGCGCTCGTAGCACTTACCCTAACGCCTATGATGAGTTCCAAAATCCTCAAAGCCAGGTCTGAGAAGTCCAGCGGTTGGGACGAAACATTCACCCGCACAGTCGATGATATTTATGACAGGTTCAGGAGCAAGTACCTTCGCTTGCTCGAAGCTTCGCTGGATAACAAGGTCGTTGTTCTCACGTTCGCCGCGTTGATCCTCACTTCTATTCCCTTCCTGTATGGAACAAGCAAGCAGGAGCTGGCGCCTCAGGAAGATCAGGGCTTGGTGCTGGCACAGTCCACGCCAGCACCGTCTGCCACGTTGCAGCAAAAGCTCTTGTACGCTGAAGAAATTTACCGCAATGCCGCTAAGTATTCAGAGACCGAGGGTGTATTCCAGCTGATCTTAAGCAGCAGCGTCCTCTCCGGTATTTTGCTGACCCCATGGGACGAACGCGATAAAACCGCAACGCAGCTGCAATATTCCATGCAAACCCCGATGCAAGCTATCGCAGGCCTGAAAACTGTGATGTTCCAGAACCCGCCCTTGCCGGGCAGTAGTGGCTTGCCGGTTCAATTCGTTCTCAAGACCACTCAAAGCGTCGAGAAACTCAATCTGGTTGGCAGCCAGTTGCTCACCAAAGCCCAGGAAACCGGGAAGTTCGTGTTTATTGATAAGGACCTGAAGATAGACAGACCGCAGGGCCAGATTCTCATAGATAGGGACCTGACAGCAGAGTTGGGGCTCACTATGTCAGACGTGGGTTCAGCTCTGACAAACTTGATGAGTGGTGGTTACATCAACTATTTCGATTTTGATGGGCGCTCATATAAGGTTATTCCGCAGCTCATTCAGTATGATCGCCTCAATCCCGAACAGCTGTTGGACACTTACATCCGCACCAGCAATGGCTCGGTCGTTCCACTGTCGACCATTGCAACCATAGAGACCACAGCAACACCGGAGTTTATTCCGCACTTCCAGCAGCAAAATTCAATGACGTTGTCAGGCGTTCCCAATTTCGGAATTCCGCTCGCAGAAGCCCTCACCACCTTGCAAGGGTTAGCTGCGGACGAATTGCCTGTAGGTTATGCGGTTGATTATGCGCAGCAATCGCGCCAGTTTGAGCAGGAATCTGATAGCTTTATCGTGACGTTTGCGTTTGCCTTGCTCATCATTTTTCTCACCCTTGCAGCACAGTTTGAGAGCTTCCGTGATCCCATAATCATTCTCGTCTCGGTCCCCATGTCGATTGCAGGCGCGCTGTTCTTCATCAATATTGGAATAGGAGGCGCAAGCATTAATATCTACACCCAGGTGGGCATCATCACGCTGATGGGGTTGATTTCCAAGCACGGTATTTTGATCGTGGAAGTTGCGCGTGAACTGCAAGAAAATCAGGGTGCAAGCAAAAGAGAAGCTGTTATCGGCGCGTTGCATGTGCGCCTTCGCGCAATTTTGATGACAACAGCCGCTATGGTCCTCGGTGTTATCCCTCTTGTGCTGGCAAGCGGAGCAGGTGCCGCCTCTCGTTTCAATATGGGCCTGGTGATCGCCACAGGTCTTTCCATCGGAACACTCTTCACGCTTTTCGTCGTGCCCAACGTGTACATGCTGATTGCACAAGATCGCTCAAAAAATAGGCAACCCGATGATATTGCGAAGGAAACGCCAAAAGGAGATGGTGAGCCAGACCCCGCTCAATAAAATCACTATGCAATTTTGCGGAAAGAAAACTGGCGGAACCTTGCCAGTTTGAGAAAAATTGACTTTCACCTGTGGAACACTTGGAAGTTTCTCACAGCAAAACGAATTTGAGTGGTTGCCTATTTTAAATCCTGAAGCTATAAACCGCCCCACACAACGCATTGGGGTGTAGCCAAGTGGTAAGGCAACGGTTTTTGGTATCGTGTACCGTAGGTTCGAATCCTACCACCCCAGCCAGCTTTCTCATTAAACGATTGAAGTGATTACTAAATTTCAAAACCAAACGGTTTGAAATTGAGCCTTTTTGCGTTGCGGTAATACACGGTGTGTTCCTCGGACCTTTTCGAGGATAAGATGGCAACGTACTTACTCTCCAAATATTACCGGACCAATGCGCAAATTCCAGTTGGCTTCTTTAGGCAGGGTTGCTTGCGGTGTTTCAAGATGAAGCTGGGTTATATCTTTGGAAACTCACCCAGAGAGTAGAGTGGTTCCCCTTGTTTCACTAGGATACTATCCATCATATATAAAAGCACGCCATTGCTCATACTCAGGACTGGCTGTGCCTCCTTGTCAAAGAACTCCTTTGTGTATCCCACCGTCTCGTTTTTCTGCAAGGTTTGGCCTGTTCGAGCTTTTGGATACCAGAGCACATCTGTTTTCGCGATCTCCGAACGAAGCTCGACTTCGTGAGGACATTCATAGTGCTGCTGTTCAACCACGCTGGATGTCATGCCTAAGAATGACAGCACCCGTCGTACCCCCAGCGACAGCGCTTCCACATGATCGCGGTCTACATGACCGCACTCTCCTCCTTCTGCGATTAACCCTGCGCAGTCATAGGAGGTTGCAGCGGTCGTGGTTACCCCATTGAGGTTGGTGCCTAATTTATAAGGTAAGCCGAAAACATCAGCCAACTCGCTGCTTTTGGGGTTGTCTTTATGGAAGATGCAAAACGGCAGTAAACGTTCAACCATATTGCCTGAGTGCAGATCAAGATGCACATTAGCATGCCTAGTAAATTTCTCGCTGATATATTGAGCAATTACCTGACTCTCGCTCCCCTTAAGGTCTCCTGGAAATACCCTGTTGAAGTTTTTATTGTCCGCCGGATTATAGGTGATTGAGCGTTGCCAGAAGCCCTTCCAGTTTATGAGCGGCAGGATGGCCAGGGTCCCTCTTATCACGGCGGGTTGATTCAAAATCAGATCATAGGCGGCTTCTATTGATGTGTACTCTGTGGGGTGAAGGCCGGCTGTTACGAGTGCCGTGGGGCCATCCTTTTCGCCACGCAGGAGGAAAAAAGGAAGAAAGTACTCGTCAATGGTGTCTATATAAAAGTATCCGCTGGACTGCCCTGTAGGTAGACTGTTCAAGTCCAGGCTATCCAAGTTAACCTTCAACATTTCATCGACCCTTTCTATCAAACCAGTTCGCTGTGAGCTTTTCGCCGTAAAAACCGCAGACCGAGCCTGCGATCATCATACCCACTCCGATGAGGGCAGTCGGTGTCCAGGTGTAGCTTTCAAAAATAGTGGAGAGCAAAAGGGCAACAATTGGAAACAGTATGGCTGCAAAAGCAGCTTTTTCAGGACCTGTATTTTTTACGAGGCTTAAATACAGAAGATAGGCGATGGCAGTGCAAAAGATGGAAAGGTAGAGCAGGGAAGATAAGTAGGAAAAGGACAATGGAATTGCGAAACTACTCCCCTGCGCCAAGATTATAGCAAGGCAAAAAGCGGAGCCATACCACAGTCCATATGTGGTTGATGTAAGAACTGGAACGTCTTTCTTGCTAAACCGGACAGAAATCATATTGCCAAGTGAAACTAAAAAGGTAGCCAGAAAAGCAAGTATGACCCCATGAAGTCTTGCCAAAGTTTCATGTTGCAGAAATATTTCCTTATAGAATAAAAGTATAACTCCTATAAAACTCATAAGACCCCCGGCAATAATAGGTAGTTTTATTTTTGTTCCAAAGAATAGTCTGTCATTGAAGCTATTCATAAAAATAATAGTAGAAAATATTACTGAAACAAGACCGCTTTCGATGTTTATAATGGAATTATAAAATAGGTAGTAGTTAAAGGAGAACAGAAAAATCCCAAGCAATAGGAGGTAAATATGATCCTTAATTGAGAATTCAGGAGCGCTCCGCCACCTCTGATAAACGAGTGCTAAGAAGATTGCAGAGATGAGGGCCCGATAAAATATGGAGACCAAAATAGGGGTTGAGCTGAACTGGAATCGGATCGAAATCCACACGGTTCCCCAGATTATGACGGTAGAACACAGCAGGAAGAAGTTGAATTTCTTAGAGGGTTGTGAAACGGAAAGTGACATAAGGTGACATCATTAATCTGTTCAGGGAATAGTAGTTGAGCTGGAATACAACTGTACCTCTGACCTTCGGCTCCCAACTACTATCTCTCGATAGTACCAAATGATCGCTAAAGGCATGCTCAACTTTCACTCCATTGGGACAGATAAGGTCATTGGGGTTAACATCGCATAGCCCAATAGGGATAATAAGCTGCCGTCCTTTCTCTTGCATTATGTCCACCTCAAGGTGGAAGGTATTTTGCGATAACCCTTCTATCTTTTGGTTTCCAACAGAGGAGGAGATACCAAGTAATATGGCTGTTCCTAAGCGGTACTCATCAAGGGAAGCCAACAAATGGGGCTCTTTGTAAAGGGTGCCAAAGCACAATGAAGAGCCAACCGACAACCTGAGATAGTTCAGTTGCAGGTCTGCCATAAGTGCCTTTCGAAGGTCGCAGATCTGCTCGAAGGTAGCTTGATAGTGCTCAGACGTTTCCTCATTGCTCAAATAGCACGCTATGCTGTCAAGCTGCGTATAGGGAGAGCCTCTGATGAGCTCTGCAGCAGCTCTAAGTGCGCTCAACTCAAACCCTTCGCGGCCGTGACCGACATCAGCGATCAAACCTAGCTTATGGCTTTTTTTAAGTGTGTGGCAGCTGTTTATTGTCTCCGCGATCGTTGCCTGCGTACAATGAAAGGAGCTGTCTGCATACTGAACCGTTTCTGGAATTTCCGCGAGGGAAGGCGGGCGCATCAGGCAGAGTTCAGCTTTGTTTTGGTAAGTGCCCCGCAGCTGAATAATGTTCTTAAGTCGGGAGTCTCCAAGAGAGTACAGTCCCTCTTGTAAGAAGATGTCACATATTTTCTGGTTTGCACGAAGTGACTTTGTAACAACCATAGTCGTTACGTCATGCTTCTTTAAAAACTGCGAGAGAACACGGGTGTTATGACGAATACTTTCCTTGTCACAAACCAGATTTATTGTCATTATGTATCCAGTAAACTATCTAGATCACAGTATTTGAAGCCCTTTTTCTCGGCTGTGTAGGGGTGAGTTATATGTCCTTGGAAACAGACCACACCGTTTTTTAAGTATGCATCCTCCTGAAGTGCCTCAACTATTCCTTTGTTTGCAATGGAGCGCACATATTTGAATGTAGTATCGGTCAAAAGTTTGGTGGCTGTGGCGGGAACACGTGCAGGGATGTGGTCACAATTATAATGGACGACACCCATTTGTGTAGAGGTCTCCTCCAAAAGGGGGGAGGAGATACAGGTCTCAAGGAGATCCTGGTCACACGCGGTCGCATCACAAACAATGCTGCCTGGCGCCATTTTTGCAATCATCTCCTTGCAAACCAGAAATTCTAGTTTTTCTTTGGGCATATCGGGCCTGCGCACGGCGCAGTTCAATAATATATCCAGCTCTGGCATAAGCGCTGCAAGTTCCTGAACGGTTTGCTCCGGCTGATTGACGCTCATGACGAGGCTGCGAAATCGGTCTGGGTCAGGGGCGCCATCACCAAAGCGGTCACGAAGCTTTTTGCTTAGTTGTTCTGCACCGCCCTTCGTAAGGACAGTCAAATTTACATTTAAGTCTGCGAAATATTTTATGGCGGACAGGCCGATATTCCCTGCGCCAATAACCAGCACATTGCCGCCAGGTAAGAAGCGTTCGTTCGCAGGAAGAAAGACACCTTTGTTTAGTGCGGACAACTCAATAGATTTTTGGGCGAAGAGGTATCCTGTAAGGCGGCTCATTGGCTCTAGTAATGGGTAGTGCTGGTCGCCCCCGACCCACTCATAGGCGATGCCCATTACACCAGATGTGAGGAAGCGCTGAATGGTGGGAGCAGGAATATTCTCATCCAGATGAAGGTAGGTGAACAGGATCTTGTCCTGATCGTAATCCTCATACTCTTCTTCTAAGGGCGCCTTCACTTTTAAGAGAAGCTTTCCTGCCCGTATAACCTGGGCTTTCGGCCTTACAAGCGCGCCGCAGTCCAGATAGTTCTGGTCTGAAAAGCCTGATGCGAGCCCGGCCCCCTCCTCGACATAGACTTCATGTCCATCCCGAGAAAGGGTACTGGCTTGATCAGGGCGCAAAGCAACACGTAATTCGTCTGGTTTAATTTCCTTTAGGACAGAGATTCTCATCCGGCGTTTTCCCGTGACTTTTGATCATCGTAGTTCTTAAGTAACTAATTGCACTCAAAGACTTTTTCGAGTTGAAGAACAAACCGCGTGATGTGTTTTTTCCATACTCAGGCATATTATCGATAAGCAGCTGATCGGCCGCGCCCAGATAACTCCACCGCAAGTAAGGAAACAGCGAGTGGGCTAAATGATGATTATCACCGATAGGGAAAATGCTGTTCCTGATGATGGCACCGCTAATTCCCTCGTAAAGAGTTGGCCGGCAACTTGTCAGTTCCCTCTCTAAAGGGTCCATGCCGTCCACATTTTCAAACCAGCGATGCTCAACAACCTGAGAGAACCAGTAGAATTGTGGAAACACAATGAGAAGTGGGATTAAGTAAAACATCAAGAAGCCATAACCCCACCCAAGCAACAGGAATGGTGCGATTGTGGCCACAATACCAACGATCCGAAGGGTGAGGCGATAGGGCGACGTCAGATCCCTCTTGAAATGAGAGAGAATGCCACGGCACCGCTCATAGATACCCTTGGGTGTGCAGGGGTGAAAAACCCCAAGCCAGAACTTAAATTTCGAAATTCCAGGTACAAACCCAATTTCAATAAAGTCACGTAGGCCGGGATCGACGTCAAGCAAGTTGGCATTGGGGTGATGCAACACGCAATGTCGATGCCGCCGTTCCTCAGCAGAGGACATTAAAGCGGGGAACTGGAATAACGAATCGGCAAGTAGAATCTGACTTTTTTTGCTTCCACCAAGTATGCCATGGATCGCCATGTGTCCCAGCTCTTCCAGGGCGCGCAGTTGGCTGCAAATCACCCAGATAGTAAGCAAATCGAAGACAAAAAGCTGGATGTGAAAGGCGAGACCGATCATGCCGATGATCACCAGCCAGTGGCCTACAAACTGAATAGGGCCAAGGATGCTATCAAGCTTCTTGGGCCTGTAATGGCTAAAGGCACGTCTTGCGGCATGTATGTCTGTGACGCCTTTTAAGCCAGCGATTTTTCGACATTCATTCAGATGATATAGGGGGTCAAGAACGAATGCGACTAATCCTAATGCTATAAGGAGCACGAAAAAGTAATCGGTCATCACTTCTGTCCAAGTATTTTTGTTTTCTTGGTCCTTCTTAGGGACCACTGAAAATACCCCTACGTTAGTATCAGAGCAACAATCTAGAGGTTGTTGGTGAAGTGCTTTACCTCTCGATAGGTGTTTACACGCATATATCCGAGATATATCATGGGTTTATGGGTGAGGTTATAGAGCTGAATTAGAGAGTTTATGGCCAGATTGCTGACGGTCGGAATGAAAAACATTTTCAGCCTGTCACGACCACAGTTTAGCAGCGGCGACGCGTGGCGCGGTCCTAGCCTGTGAGTGCATTCTTCGCAGTTGTTCGCACGGCTTTTGTGAGAGGCTTTATGGTGTGGGCAGTTGAACGGCTGATATGCCAGTAGAGCTGCGTTTCGTAAGCTGTGTTGGGGATGAGCTCCACCAGTTTGCCCTGGTCAATCAACGGCTGGGCCAAAACCTGCGGGTTCATGCCCCAGCCGATGTGATTGACTGTGGCGTCGATGAAACCGTGACTGCTGGCAAGCCAATGGCAATTGGGAATGAACACTTCCCCAAAAACCAACTTAAGCCACTCGGTCTGCAATGTGTCCTTGTTGTTATAGGTAAGTGAGGGAGCACGCTTAAGTGCCTCTAGCGTCACGCCCTTTGCAAACCACTTCTCCATAAACTCTGGACTGGCGGTGGCTTGGTAGCGCAGCGCTCCCAGTGGGAAGCAGTCACAACCTTGGATGGGAGCAGACTCTGAGCTGACAGCGGCTTGAACCTCTCCGCGGCGCAGCCAGTTTGCACTGTGCTCTTGATCATCGATCTTCAAATCGAAGAGAAACCCGTCCACCTGCGCCAGCGCGCCAATAAACCATGTGGCGAGGCTGTCAGCGTTAACGGCGATTTGAAGACTGGCAAAGTCGCTTGTTTCGCTCGTAAAGCCGATTTCTTCTTTGGTCTGCTTTTCCAGCAACGCGACTTCATTGGCATGGCGTAGCAACCGCTCGCCTTGTGCGGTCGCGGTGCAGGGGTGCCCGCGTATCACCAGGAGGCAGCCCAGTTTCTCTTCCAGCGCCTTAAGCCTTTGGGAGATGGCAGACTGCGTAACACCAAGGTGTTGTGCGGCCTTCTCAAACGTTCCGGTAGTCAAGATAGATGCAAGAGCCATCAACTGGGAGCGGTCAAAGTACATTAGTCTCTCTAATGACAGATTATAACTATTAATTTTTATAATGAAGCGGTCCGATGTAGTCAAGCTGACAGGTACCCACGCACGACACCAAGGAAATAGAATGTCGCTCACATCAGTCGCCGCTTCTGGCTTTACGCTTGGATTAAGTTTGATTTTCGCAATTGGCTCGCAAAATGCCTTTGTCCTGCGACAAGGCCTGCGCGGAGAACATGTGTTGTTAACCTGTCTCACATGTGCTCTCAGCGATGCGTTGCTGATTACTGTTGGTGTCAGCAGTCTTTCGGTTTTGTCGGCCCAGCTTCCCATGCTGGAACCGGTAATGCGGTTTGGCGGTGCTGTGTTCCTTACAGTTTATGGTTTGCGCAGCGCTATCTCTGCCTACAAGGGCGGTGCGTCCCTCACGCCGAACGAGAGTAAAACCGGTGGTGCCTTGGGCACACTTGTGATCGTCTTATCTCTCACCTTCCTGAACCCGCACGTTTATCTCGATACAGTTCTACTCGTTGGCTCCATTGCAAGTCGTTATGTGGGCGCAGAGTACATATTCGGGCTTGGCGCTGTCGCAGCCTCTTTTGTGTTCTTTTTTGCGCTTGGGTACGGGGCCAAATTGTTGCGTCCTGTCTTTGCAAACCCAACCTCATGGAGAATTCTGGACGGGCTTATTGCGCTCATAATGTGGGCTATAGCCATCAGTTTGCTGGCCTGATCTGAAACAGCAGCACATTAATTTGCCGCCCCCTAAAAGGCCTGCAACCTGTCATTGCTGCGTTAAACAAGAGGCGTATACCAAGAATTGCAAAACACTATAGTATCCGCCCCTTGAATGATTGAGTTGAGACAACCTGATGGGCGAGTTCTTAAAACGACGAAACAGCAGGAGTGTTGCAACCAGATCGGCTCAATGAAAAACCGGCCTTTTATAGGGGGAGACCGATGAATCCAGCACAGTGGCTCGCACGCACCGCCAGTATCACACCGCAAGCACCAGCGCTCTTGCACGGGACTGAAATGGTGGCAACCTACGCGCAGTTTGGCGCACGCTCAGCCGCAATTGCTGGATCTATGCAACGCGATTTTGGCCTTGCCAAGGGAGAGCGCGTTGCCATCTTCATGAAGAACCGTACAGAGTATCTGGAGGTCAGCTACGGCATCTGGTGGGCGGGTGCGGCGGCAGTCCCGGTCAACGCAAAACTCCACCCCAAAGAAGCGGCCTGGATTATTGAGAATGCGCAGGCCTCGGCAGTCTTTATCTCCGATGATGTTGGAGAGGATCTGCTCAAAGAGATCGATCAGTCAAAGGTTAAGGTCATCTCAGTTGACCAGAGCGCTTACACTGAAATGCTCCGCGCAGAACCCCTCGCAGACCCAGTGCCGATTGATGCGCAGGATATGGTCTGGTTGTTTTACACCTCGGGCACGACCGGGCGTCCCAAAGGGGTGATGATGTCCTCGCAAAACATCCAGAGCATGATGCTTGGCTATTATGCAGGGGTCGGTACCCCGACTCACGCAGATGCAACGCTGTATGCAGCTCCCATGTCTCATGGTGCTGGAGTTTATAGCTTCATGCATGTTGTCGCTGGAGGCAGACATGTTTGTCCTGTATCTGGCGGGTTTGATGCAGCCGAAATCTTAGAAGTAGCGCCTAAAATTGGAAACATCGCCATGTTTGCAGCACCTACAATGGTGCACAGGTTGGTAGATGAGGCAAAGAAGACAGGGGGCATCGGCAAGGGGCTGGACACAATCATCTATGCTGGCGGGCCAATGTATTTCGCCGATATTGTTGATGCTGTTGATGTAATGGGGCCGCGCTTTGTTCAAATATACGGGCAGGGCGAGTGTCCCATGGCAATCACGGTGCTTAACCGTCAGCTGGTATGCGACAGAAAACACCCGCGATGGCAAGAAAGACTGCGCTCAGTTGGGGTAGCTCAAGTCGCCTCGCACGTGCGTGTGGTAGGAGAGGACATGAACGACCTGCCCAATGGTGAAGTTGGTGAGATTGTTGTGTCGGGTTCTGCGGTGATGACCGGTTATTGGGACAACGAAGAGGCAACTGCGGCCGCGATTGTTGATGGCTGGTTGAAGACTGGCGACATGGGAACACTGGATGAGGATGGGTTCCTCACGATGCGCGACCGTTCAAAAGATATGATCATCTCGGGCGGCTCCAATATCTACCCCCGCGAGGTAGAGGAAGTGCTTTTGATGCATCCAAATTTGGCTGAAGTTGCAGTTGTCGGTCGGTTTCATGAAGAGTGGGGTGAAGAGGTGGTTGCAATCATCGCTCCAGAAAAAGGGAAGACCGCAGATCTCGCAGAGCTGGATGAGCTTTGCATAGAAAACATCGCGCGTTTCAAGCGCCCAAAGCATTACATCGTTATGGATCAGCTGCCGAAAAACAACTACGGCAAGATCTTGAAAAGAGATTTGCGAGAAATGCTGAAGAACACAGAGAAAGGTGGACCAGTTCAATGAAGACCTTTGAAATACACAGTGCTCGTTCAAAGGATATTCCGCAAATCGGAACAGTCGGGTTAGCCTCTTGGGAAAGAGGAATTGCGCCACATGTGCCGCAAGCTGCTCACGATACGATGAATGAAACGTCCTTTAAAGACTTTGCAAGTGCCTGTCTGGATCAGATCGTGGTTGCGGTAAACAAGGAGCGAGTGCTCGGTTTTATTGCGACGGAAAACAGTGACAACTTCATTACAGATCTTTGGATTGATCCTGAATGTGAAAGTAAGGGCCTGGGCTCTGCTTTGGTGAGCGAAACCGAACGCCGCATCGCCGCACGTGGTTATAACACTGCTGAGATATCGGTTCTTGCTCAAAATGAGCGCGCGCTCAGTCTCTATCACCACATGGGTTACGAGGAAGTGGAACGTGCAAAAAAGTTCCATGAAAAGCTCAATTGCGAGATCAGCTACATCAAACTGCGTAAGCACCTACCATTTTACGCAGAAGAGATAGCCTGAACCCCGCTATTGCAGGCAAGGTGAACAGTTGTTGGCGGTAATGTACCGTTCCATCGTGATGCAAACCTGTCAGGCTGCCTTAGTGGCAAAATCAGCAGGCACCCTCATGGTTTTGGGGCCTGCCGCAGCACGTACATTCTGGTTGCAGACCTGGTTAAATGGCCAAACGCAAAGGTGCAAACCAACGCAGAACAAACGCAAATTGCCAAATATTGATAACTAACTGAACTCATTTATATTTTTTCGTCAATGTTCGCGGCATCTCCCATAACAACGCAAAATCGCGCAAAAAATTACTCCCCCCTCCGCAAAAAGTTATCCTCCTTATGACAGAGCCTTCAGTGTGCTTTTGTGTGCTGGCACAAGCGCCTGAGGAGCTTCCTGTGAACCGTCAAGATGGCTGCGTGGTGAAGAAGCAAAGCGGCCTCTGCATGCCTATTGCAAATGGCGGTTTGGCAAGCAGTCCCATTCACATCACTCTTTAAGATCTTTGGGTGCCACTAAATGTCCAAAGTGGCCTGCCAGAACACCCTAAAGAGCGACTTGCCGATATCTCTGGGTCAGGATTTGGCCCCGAAGGTTCCGCAGTTGATGCGCAGGGATATCTCTGGAAGGCTCAAAAACATGGATAAAGAGTCGAGCGCACTATTCGTGACGAGTTTTCTGGCTGTTTTTTGAGGTGAGCGCACACGAAAACCCTTGCCTCAAGTTGGACAGGCCAAGCGAAAAGATATTGCCGGCGAGCATAGCTTGCAAAAATAAAACTGAGACAGAGAAGGCGAGAGTATTGTCTTTTTATGCGGTTTTTGCAGCTTCAAATAAAACTCCAGGCCGTCAGTGCCAGAACTAAAAATGTGATCTCATGAGCGAAAATAAACACTTAGGTATCAGCTACTATCCAGAACATTGGCCACAAGAGTGCTGGAAGCAAGACGCAAAAGATTTGGCTGACTTGGGTATTACCTACGTGCGAATAGCAGAATATGCATGGTCCCGCATTGAGCCTGAACCTGGTGAGTTTGCATGGGAATGGCTGGATAAGGTGATTGAGACACTTGCAAGTAAAGCTTTAAAAATCATCATGTGCACCCCAACTGCTGCCCCGCCGCGCTGGATGCTGAATAAGCACCCGGATATGTTGGCAGTTGATGAGGCGAACCAACCACGCAAATTCGGATCGCGTCGCCACTATTGCTTTTCTCACGAAGGGTATCGATGGGAGTCACGTCGCATAACGGAAATTCTGGCGGACCGCTATGGCAATCACCCAGCTATTGCTGCCTGGCAAACCGATAGTGCATATGGTGGGCACGAAACAGTGCGCTCGTGGTCTCCCTCCGCACATAAGGCGTTTCAACTGTGGCTAGCGCAAAAGTACGGTAATATCAAAGCCTTAAATCAGGCATGGGGAAGTGTGTTGTGGTCTATGGAATACAACAGCTTTGAACAGATCGAGCTGCCGAACCTCACAGTGACTCAGGCGAACCCCGCACACTGTCTGGATTTCGACCGGTTCTCTTCTGATCAAGTCGCTGAATTCAATTCCGAACAAGTTGGCATTTTAAGGCAACTCGCTGCTGGCCGACCAGTCATCCATAACTTCACCGCAGATACATTTGCTTTTGATCATTACAAACTTGCTGATCAGCTCGATATCGCGGGTTGGGATTGCTATCCAATTAGCTTCCATACCCACTATCAGATGGAGAGCTCGTTTGGCACTCCAGAAGGCTATTGGGAGGACTATTTTCAGCAAGGCGACCCTGATTATCAGGCATTTCATCATGACTTGTACCGGCAGGCGGGCCACGGTCGTTTATGGGTAATGCAGATGCAATCAGGGCCTATGAATTTGGCACCCTATAATCCAGTCCCTTTGCCCGGTATGGTTCGGCTATGGAGTTGGGAAGCTTTTGCCCATGGTGCTGAAACCACAAGCTATTTCCGGTGGCGGCAAGTACCCTTTGCGCAAGAGCAAATGCATGCTGGGTTAAAGCAAACGGATAACAAACCAGCACAAGGCTATGTTGAAGTTGCACAGCTTGCGTTGGAGCTTGAGCAGCTAGGCCCATTCACACCGGCTGAAGCGCCGGTCGCGCTTGTTGTTGACTACGAAAGTCAATGGGCACACGAAGCTCAGCGATATGGGAAGGACTTCAGCTATATCCGGCTCGTCCTCGCCTATTATCGGGCGCTAAGGCAGAAGGGGGTCGATGTCGAGATCATCAGGCCACTTTCTCAAGACCTGTCGCCCTACAAGCTGGTTATCGTGCCTGCCCTGTACGCATTAAGTGAGGAGCTATCAGAGAACCTGGCAGCCTATGTCGAGTTTAACGGAGTTGTGCTTGGTGGCCCACGACTGGCACAAAAAGACGCGAACTATCAGCTCTCTCAATCCTCATTGAAACTGCCCAAACCATTTGAAGGTGTTGAGGTTTTACGAAGCAGTACAAGCCCGAAAGAGTTCTCTTGCGCTGTGCGTGATCTGGCTGATCACAACAGAGGGAAAGCCTATATCTGGCAGGAAGAAATCAGCACAAGCCTGCCAGTGCTTTTTGAAGATGAAAATAATCAGCCGGTATTTATGGGAGAAAACAACACATTTTACGTTGCAGCGTGGGCGGACCCGACCTTGATGAGCGCCATTTTAGATGAGGTGTTCAAAATCGCGAAAATCGACAAGGTGGAAATGCCAAGCGGTCTTAGAAGAAGCAAAACATCTATTGGCACGTTCTACTATAACTACTCCAAGAACACGGTAAATTTGAAAGCACTACGCTTGGCTGATGCGGCGGACTTGGACGGATTGGAACTGCCACCAGCTGGGGTCGCTCTGGTGCGATAAGTAATGATTGCTCCTTAGCAACGTCCTAACGCCGCGCATGGATGTTCTCGCTCGCATTGGGAATGGGTTCGTGCCAGCTATCAGGTGCATCTGTGTGATGTAAAAAGCCGCCCCCAAATTGAGGCGGCTTTTTCAACGACTTAACCTTCTGAAGCGGCAAGCAAGCTTGTGTTGCCACCCGAGGCAGTTGTGTCGATACACAAGTGGCGCTCCAGCTGGTAACGCTCGATCTGGTTGCGTTCCATGATGAGCTGCATCAATGCGCCATCGCGGTCCGCAAGCTCACCCTTCATCACTTTCAGGTCTTCTTCTGAGTGGTTTGCAGCAATTGCATCAATACCCTGAAGCTTTGTGAGCGTTCCCTCAGCCAACTGCCCTTCCAAAGCGACAATCGGAGCAGAGAATGAACGCAAACTCGCAGCCAGCTTTTCCGCACCTTGCCCAACAGCAATCACACTGTTACCAGCAGCCAGTGCAAGAACAACTTGGTGCTTCAAGCTTTCTGTGTCTGGCCCAAGGCACAGCACAGTGCCGCGCGGCGCACTATAAAGTCGGTTGGATTCGCCAGTCGGCCCAGGCATGTCGTAAGCCTGCTCTTGTGCGGCCCGGTGCAGCAAGTGAGCTTCTTGCTTAAACAACGTCGCCAACTCAGTGAAGCGAGCAGAGTTGCTCTCCCAATTATTGGTGCGCACTGCGCCGTGGGCTTTAAAGATATCCTCTGCTGTAAAAGACTTATGCAGCGTGACACTTTCAGCAGATTTCGTATCTGCCCGAGCGAATCTGCTTAAATAATGAGGACCACCCGCTTTCGGACCCGTGCCAGAAAGGCCCTCTCCACCAAAGGGTTGAGACCCAACGATTGCACCAATCTGGTTGCGGTTCACATAAAGGTTGCCCACCTTCACACGCTCCACAACATGCTGAACTCGGCTATCAACTCTGGTATGCAGACCGAATGTTAGACCATATCCTTGCCCGTTAATTGCATCGATTGTCTGGTCGATTTCTTCTGCTTTGAACGTTGCGATATGCAGGACCGGCCCGAAGATTTCCTCGCCAAGTTCTTCAATGCCATCTAGATGAATAAGCGTTGGAGCAACAAAATGACCTTTGTTCGGTGCCTTTAACTGCTTAAGAACACGTCCTTTTTCCGCCCACTTCTTGCAGTGCGCATCAATCTTGCTCTGTGCAGCGGCATCAATCACAGGGCCCACATCTGTCGACAATGCACTCGGGTCGCCTAGCTCAAGCTCAGCCATCGCGCCCAAAAGCATCTCTTTAAAGTCCTCAAAGATATCCTCTTGAACATAAAGCATGCGAAGTGCAGAACAGCGCTGCCCAGCACTCTGGAAACTTGAAGCGATAACATCACGAACTGCCTGCTCTGGAAGCGCAGTGGAGTCAACAATCATCGCATTCAAACCACCAGTCTCAGCAATCAACGGCGCAGTCGGACAAAGCGCATTCGCCATAGCGCGATTGATGTGTTGTGCCGTCGCTGTTGAACCCGTAAAACAAACCCCAGCAACACGTTTATCGGAAGTCAACGCTGCCCCAACTTCACCAGCGCCTGGAAGTAGTTGCAAGGCTTGGACCGGAATGCCTGCCTGGTGCATCAAGCCCACTGCATACGTCGCGATAAGCGGTGTTTGCGGCGCTGGTTTTGCAAGCACCGGGTTACCAGCTGCAAGAGCCGCAAAAATCTGGCCAGAGAAAATCGCAAGTGGGAAGTTCCACGGGGAAATGCAGGTGACCGGGCCACGTGCATCACTCTTGCCATCACGCTCTTCAAGCCGGATAGCCTCGTTGGCATAATAACGACCAAAATCAACGGCTTCACGCAGTTCGTTGATCGCGTCCATATAGGTCTTGCCAGCCTCACGCGTGAGCAGCGCAAAGATCTCTGAGGCATTTTCTTCTAGTAAATCAGCAGCTTTTCGCAGGACAACCGCACGATCTTGAGCGTTTTTCTCTGTCCATTCCTTACAACCCGCGTGGGCAGCTGTTAGCGCTGCTTCGATTTGCTCAGGGGTCGCTGTTGCAACATGACCAACAGTATCTCGCAGATCAGCCGGGTTCTTAACAGCAATAGCAGTTGCATTCTTAACCGATGCAGCAATGACCGGATGCCCTTCCCACTTGGTGGTTAAGAAGGATTTCATGCTTTCAACGTACTGCGTTTCTTGTTTCGGATCAGTCAGGTCCCAGCCCTTAGCATTTTTGCGTCCAGAGCCGTAAAGTGCTGGTGGAAGAGCAATTTTTGCATTGGAGATTTGCTCGCCATACGCTTCGATATGCATCAAAGGGTCTTGTGCGATCGCCTTCGGGCTCACGCTTTCATCGCGGATCTGATGTACAAAAGAACTGTTTGCGCCGTTCTCTAACAGACGGCGAACCAAATAAGCCAGAAGGTCTTTGTGAGCGCCAACGGGAGCATATATGCGGCAATTGGAGCCATGCTTCTTCATCGTGCGCTCGTGAAGAGCCTCACCCATGCCATGCAAACGCTGGAATTCGTAGGAGTTTAGCGGCAGGTTTTTGGCCAGCTCTAGTATGGTTGCAACACTGTGAGCGTTGTGAGTAGCAAACTGCGGGTAAATCCGATCAGTCATAGCAAGAAGCTTCTCTGCACAGACAGTGAAGGAAAGATCGGTAGAAACCTTACGCGTGAAGACTGGGTAGCCTTCAATACCCAGTGTCTGGGCGCGTTTGATTTCGGTGTCCCAGTAAGCGCCTTTCACGAGGCGAACCATGATTTTGCGGTCATATTTTTGAGCAACTGCGTATAGCCAATCGATAACGTGGGTTGCACGCGGTCCAAAGGCTTGTACAACAACACCAAAGCCATCCCAGCCTTCGGTTGCAGGGTCAGCTAAAAGAGCCTCGATCACATCAAGAGAGATATCGAGACGGTCCGCTTCTTCTGCATCGATGTTGAAGCCCATATTGGATGACTTAGCCAGCATGATCAGTGAGAGCGTCCGTGGGACCAGCTCTTTCATCACTCTCTCACGTTTTGCAAACTCATAACGTGGGTGGAGGGCTGAAAGCTTGACGGAGATACCTGGATTTTCGCGAATGCTGTGATGCTTGCAGTTGCTGGACAGCGCTGTGATAGCTTTGGAGTAGGAGAGGTGGTAGCGCTTTGCATCTGCGTCTGTACATGCTGCCTCACCAAGCATGTCGTAGGAATAAGTGAAGCCGTTGCCTTCTTCAACGCGGGCGTTGCGCATCGCTTCACGAATTGTTCTGCCAAGAACGAACTGGCGGCCAAGCTCTTTCATGGCTTGGGCAACCGCGGTCCGCACGACGGGTTCCCCCATGCGCTTAACAACACCACGGATTGTGCCGACAAGCCCCTGATCATCTGGTGCAAGTACTTTACCTGTCAAAAGCAAAGCCCACGTAGAGGCGTTGATCAGTGTTGACGATGAGCGGCCCAGATGCTCCCCCCAGGCGCTCGGGGTGATCTTGTCTGCAATCAACGCGTCGATCGTTTGAGCGTCAGGAACACGCAACAAGGCCTCCGCAAGGCACATTAACGCAATGCCTTCTTGAGTTGAGAGGCCATATTCACCGAGGAAACTCTCCATGATTGTAGGAGATGTATTCGCGCGCAAATCCTGAATTAAATCTGCCGCTCCGCGTGAGGCGCGTTCCCGCGCTGCTTCATCCATCTGTAGTGATGAAATGAGTTCCTGAACGACCTGTTTTTCATCAGGGAGATAGTTATCTCTAATCTTGTCGCGGATAATTTCCGGCGTTGCCTCTGAACCCATGCCGTGCTCCCTACTATCAAATACCTATTGTTGAGCTGACATTAGCAAAATACCCATAGGGATGTTTCCTGTATTTTTTGATGGTAAAGACTATTCGACTTTGATATTTATTAGACATGGTGATTTTGAATACAAAAACGGTATATCATGGAGAAACTGGACGATTTCGATCGCAAAATTCTGGAAGAATTACAAAAATGTGGGCGTACAACGGTCACTGACCTGGCGAAAAAGGTAGGACTGTCGAAAACGCCTTGCCAGATCCGTATGAAAAAACTGGAGGATGCTGGCTATATCCTTGGTTATCGGGCGGAGGTTGACCACACCAAACTAGGAGCAGGTCATATCGCGTTTGTGCAGGTCAAGCTCAATGACACCCGTTCCAGGTCTCTGGAGGCCTTCAATGCGGCAGTGCGCAATATTCCGGAGATCGAGGAATGTCATATGATTGCCAGCGGCTTTGATTACCTCCTGAAAGTACGGACAAAAGACATTGTGAGCTATCGAAGGGTCCTTGGTGAAAAACTCTCAGAAATGCCCCATGTTGCACAAACATCCACGTTCGTGTGCATGGAGCAGGTGAAGGATAGGCCTATCTAATAAGCCGCTCGTCGCATCGTCTAGCTGTAAAAGCGTCAGGTGTGCCACAGTGCTTTGAGTATCAATCCTTGACGTATTCAAATGCTACATACCGTCGGTCTCTTGGGCGGATGCTGCTAAGCGAAGTCGAACGGTTACAATGGACTGTTATTCGACCTTTTGCTCATCATCTGGCAGTACAATTCGCTCTGGTTTGTGATCGGTCATCGTTAGCATACGCCACCCCATGACCGCAAAGAGAACGGTCAGAATTGGGCTGGCAATATTGAAGACTGCAAATCCGGCAAAAGCAAGTGTTGGCACCCCAAGCGTCGCAGCCATGTAAGCGCCACAACTGTTCCAGGGAATGAGAGCCGATGTCACGGTCGCACTGTCGCCAACCGCCCGGGAAAGAACTTCAGGTCGAAGTCGGCGAAGGCGGAAAGACTTGCGGTACATGCGGCCAGGGATCACGATTGCAATATATTGATCTGCAGCAAGGATATTTGTCGCGATTGCAGTTGAAACCAAGGATAAAACAAGAGCACCAGTTGTTTTTGCAGCTCGTAAGATAGGCCCGATGATCCGGTCCAGTATGCCCGCTTTTTCAACAACGCCGCCAAAGGCTAACGCTGTCATGATCAACCAGATGGTTGTCAGCATGTTACCCATGCCACCACGGCTTAGAAGCGCATCAATGGAAGGATCGCCCGTCACACTCACATAGCCATTGGACATGGCAATCCAGACGCCCTTTGTCATTTCAAGGGCATAGGGAAGGTGAGGCGTAGAGCCCAAAGCGATGACCTTGTCTGGCTCCATCACAACAGCATAAAGGCCGCCAAATAACGCGCCTATAAAGATAGTCGTAAACGGTGGGTAGCGAACAAGGGCTAAGCCTAACACCAGCACCAGCGGTAGGAAGTTAAGCAGGGTAATGTCATAGTAGCGTTCGATGCTGGTCAAAGTCTCTTGTGCAACAAAATCTCCTGGTTTCCCAAGCCACCAAAAAACAACGAGCGCAATTGCAAGTGCCGGTATTGATGTCCAAAGGTTCTCTTTGATATGGGCGTAAAGATTTGAGCCAGCAGCGGCGGTTGCCAGGTTAGTAGCGTCAGATAGAGGAGAGGATTTATCTCCGAAATAGGCGCCAGAAAGGACCGCACCGGCAGTGATTGCGGGGTCCAGCCCCATTTTGGTCGCTATGCCCATCAATCCGATGCCAATTGTTCCAGCAACGGTCCATGAACTGCCGATGCTGACAGAAACTAATGCGCAGATAATGACTGTGGTGAAGTAAAAGTAATTTGGGCTAAGTATCTGTAATCCATAATAAACCATTGCCATGATAGTGCCTGACATAGCCCAGGTTCCAATAAGGGACCCCACCGCAAGCAGAATAAAAATTGCGTGCATTCCTGTGCTGACGCTATCAACAACAGCATCTTTTAGTTCATCAAATTGGAAGCCGTGTGTGAGTGCAACAAAGGTCGCGATTAATGCACAAAATAGAAGGGCAATCTGGTTTGGTCCGGAGGATGCTTCATCTCCGAATAAATAGTAGGAGAGCGCAAGTAAACTGATTAGTGCGACAACAGGGATCACGGCTCCGATGAGCGTCATCTTTTGAAAACTTGGAACTGGCACGTTGGCCATATGCAGTTCGTCCTTTCCGTTCCTGTTCTTGTCGTGTGCGGAGCAGCACCCAAGGCCATAAAGCTACTTAGCGCCAGTCTTTCGATCGAGGTAGCTATTAGGTTTGTTCAGCCTTGGGGCTGGCAATCTAGTAAAATGTGGTCTCCCCTGCATCCACAGCGATTGATGTGCCTTTCTGCCCCAAGATGGCTTGCGGAACTTCCGAAAGGGTGCAGATAATGGCTTTCTTTCCTGTTTTACGGGCGAAGGTTTGTGCGGCTTCCACTTTGGGACCCATCGATCCGGCTGCAAAGCCATAAGCATCGAGTGCATCTGGGGAGGCTGATCGGATTGCTCGTTGGCTTGGGGTGCCCCAATCCAAATAAACGGCATCAGCATCTGTTGCCATAACGTAAATGTCAGCTTCGATCTCTTTAGCAAGCAGTCCAGAGCACCTGTCTTTGTCGATAACGCACTCGACACCGACGAGTTTTTTCTCTTCGTTATACATGGTTGGAATACCGCCACCACCAGCTGCAATTACAAGTACATCATGGTCAAGCAGCCACTTGATCGGCCTTATCTCGAAGATCTGTTTTGGCATTGGGCTTGGGACAACGCGCCTCCACTTATCTCCATCCTCTCGGATGGACCAGCCTTTTTCCTTGGCAAGTTTGTGGGCTTCTTCCTTGGTGTACAGTGGGCCAATTGGTTTGGTAGGATCTTTAAAAGCCGGATCCGTGGGGTCCACTTCGACCTGTGTGAGTATTGTGGCGAATGGCTTTTCAAATGGCAGAAGGTTTCCTAGCTCCTGCTCAATCATGTAACCAATCATGCCGACGGTTTCAGCTCCCAACACATCAAGGGGGTAGGTTTCTACCTGCTCGTAGGCTGCACCTTGTAAGGCCAATAGTCCAACCTGTGGGCCATTTCCATGCGTGATGACAACATGATGTCCATTACCGCAAAGCGGAGCGAGCGCTTCAGCAGCAATACGAGCGTTGTTCCTTTGGTTTTCGGCGGTCATTGCCTCTCCGCGTCGCAGAAGAGCATTGCCGCCAAGAGCGACGACAACACGCATTACCGGCCTCCAATCGTGGCAACCATGATGGCTTTGATGGTGTGAAGTCGGTTCTCCGCTTGTTCAAATGCCAGATTACGGTCTGACTCAAAGACGTCGTCTGTGACTTCCATCTCTGAAATGCCAAACTTCTGGAAAATATCCTCGCCGACCTTCGTCTCGCGGTTATGGAATGCTGGCAAGCAATGCATGAAGAACGTATTCGAATTTCCAGTGCCTTCCATCAGCTCTGTGTTGACCTGATAATCGCGAAGCAGCTTAATCCGAGTTTCCCAAACATCTGCAGGTTCACCCATGGAAACCCATACATCGGTGTGAATGAAATCGACACCTTCGGTTCCCTTTTTAGGGTCGTCGGTGATTGTTATACGCGCTCCGTAGCGCTTCGCATTTGCTTCAGCGATTTTGAGTACATCTGGCTCAGGTTGAAGTTCTTTGGGAGCAACTATGCGTACGTCACATCCGCACAGTGCACCAAGCATCAAGAGTGAGTTGCCCATGTTGTTGCGCGCGTCGCCCATATAAGCGAATGAAATCTCATGCAGAGGTTTTGAACTATGCTCGGTCATTGTAAGCATGTCGGCCAGCATCTGCGTTGGATGCCAGTCGTCTGTGAGACCGTTGTAGACCGGAACACCTGCAAATTCAGAAAGCGTTTCAACGGCCTTTTGCCCTGAGCCACGAAACTCGATTGCATCAAACATACGGCCAAGGACACGTGCAGTGTCTTTCATGGATTCCTTATGGCCGATTTGTGAGCCGGATGGATCCAAATATGTGACATGGGCACCTTGATCGTGAGCTGCAACCTCAAATGCACAGCGTGTGCGGGTTGAGGTCTTTTCAAAGATCAGACAAATGTTTTTTCCAACAAGTGTCTGCCGTTCTGATCCAGAGTATTTAGCTCGTTTGAGGTCACGGGCGAGGTCTAGCATGAAAAGGACTTCACGTTGGCTGAAGTCTTTTAGCTTGAGGTAACTGCGACCTTTAAGGTTGAAAGCCATTGTTCTTACTCTCCATCTCTTGGATGTTCTTGTTGTTCAACGGAGGTTGAGAAGACTAGAATTGAACCGATTCTCGAATTGTGGGGCATGTCATGCAATGGCCGCCGCCGCGCCCACGACCGAGCTCTGAGCCGTCAATGGCAATGACTTCAACGCCCGCACGTTGTAGCTTCGAGTTTGTGTAGGTGTTTCGACGATATGCGACGACGACTCCAGGTTCGATGCAGACAACGTTGTTGCCATCGTCCCATTGTTCGCGCTCTTGATCGTATGCGTTGCCGCCTGTGGTCACGACGTTCAACTTTTTAATGCCAAGTGAGTCAGCAACCACATCGAACAAATGACCATCTTCCTGCCGGTAGTCTACTGACTCGGGCGTGTCACCTGGACGAATGGAGAAACAAATGATTTCGTCACAGACACCAGTGAAAGCGGTTGCTTTATCACGGTCAAGAAGCGTGAAGACGGTATCCAGATGCATTGCAGCGCGGCTCTTTGGCATCTGACAGGCAATCACACGGGTGGCTGCATCGTTGCGGAATAAAGCACGTGCCACCTGACCCACAGCTTGCGGCGTTGTCCGCTCTCCCATGCCGATCAAAACCACGCCATTGCCAATTGGCATTACATCCCCGCCCTCTACGGTGGATTCGTGGAAGTTCTTAGCGGGGTCGCCCCACCAGAAATTCACTTTACCTTTGAAGTGGGGGTGATGCCTATAGATCGCTGTGGCCAGCAACGTTTCGTTTTGCCGAGCCTGCCAAAACATGGGATTAAGTGTCACCCCGTTGTAAATCCAGCACGTCGTATCTCGCGTAAAGAGCGTGTTTGGTAACGGTGGGATGACGAAATCATTCGGCTCAAGATAGCTGCCAAATACGCCTGTCGGCTGGAAGCCAAGCTCACACCTTGCGATGCCACCGATGAGATGGTCTGCAAGAAATTTCTCTGGCTGTTCAAAGAGCCATGCGCGCAGATCCTCTGCCATACCATAGCCGACACGATGGTGCGTGACACGGTGTTCTAACACCCACTTCCGAGCTTCGGGGTCCTCAAGCGTTTCGGTTAGGAGATTGTGCATCTCCAGCACGTTCACACCACGCTCCTCCATTCTAAGGCAGAAGTCGTAATGGTGCTTTTGCGCCTCCCGCACCCAGATGACATCGTCAAACAAGAATTCCTGACAGTTGCCGGGAGTAAGGCGCATATGCGCCAATCCGGGACGGCAAACCAATACTTCTTTTAGTTTGCCAACTTCTGAATGGACACCAAATTCAGTCATGTTGCAGGCTCCGTTCCAAAATTCTTATGTTTGCGAGGTTGATCCCTCTTTGTGTCAGTTCAAAGGTTTGTTCTGTGCCTCTCTGGCGTGCCCGTTTGCGGTGGCGACCCCGCAATCTTGGGAGGTCGTCCTTAAACGCTAAGGGAAAGGGCGAGAGAGATTAGGACGAACAGGATAACGACGAGCGGGATCGCGAAGCGAAGCCATTTATCGTAAGGTACGCGGCCAATCGCCAACCCTCCCATCACAACAGCGAACGTGGGGTTGAACAGGTTCAACAGTCCACTAGCAGACTGGAAGGCTGTGACAACAAGCTCGGCGCCAACATTTGAGAACCCTGCCAATGGTGCCATGATCGGCATGGATAAAACAGCAAGGCCAGACGAAGATGGAACGAAGAATGAAAGCACAAGTTCAAGCCAGAACATGACATTAATAAAGGCGACTTTGCTCAGACCGCTCACGGCCTGTTCGGACCAGTAAAGAACAGTGTCTGTTATGGACCCGGCGTCCATCACAACCACGATACCGCGTGCAACGCCAATGATCAGTGCAACGCCAAGCAAGTCTCTAGCGCCATCAAGGAAGTTATCGACGAATTCGTGTTCACCTTGCCGAGCAACAATACCCACCAAAATTGAGGCAGCCAGGAAGAGCGCAGACATTTCACCCATCCACCAGCCAAGGGCTGCCACGCCATAGATCAGCAGCGCAAAGGTGAACACGAAGATTGCCATAATCCAACCGTGCTTATGGGTGAAGTCTGGAATGTCCTCTTTGGAAACGCCTTGGAGAAAGTGCTTTTCGTTTTCTTCCTTCATCTCCGCAACGAGGGAGGTTGTGTGGTCTGCTTTGACTTTAGCAGCGTAACGCATCACCCAAGCTACACAGATCAGCCATCCAACGATCAAAATCAGGAAACGAAGTATGATGCCATCGGTGAAAGGAACGCCAGCAGCGTTGGAAGCGATCACTGTTGCAAATGGATTAATTGTAGAGCCAAGCGTACCCATACCTGCACCGAGCATGATAACGGCTACACCTGTCATTGAATCATACCCGGCGCGGATCATGACGGGAATAATGAGAGCGTAGAACGCAAGGCTCTCCTCCGCCATCCCATATATCGTGCCTCCTGCTGCAAAGAAGGCCATCAATATAGGGATCATGAGGTTCTCTCGCCCCTTTAACGCCGTCATGACTTTTGCAATTCCGGCATCAATCGCACCAGTGCGTGTAACGACCATAAGAAAGCCACCAATTACAAGCACGAAGGCGGCAACATCAATCGCGTTGGCTGTATATGAGATTGGGTCATACAACCCTGCAATTGGGGCCATGAATACTTCAACAGGCCCTTGCGGGTTGGCCTCCACCAAATGGTAAGTTCCCGGTACTGGGACTTCTTTTTCCAACACTGGATTGACAACCCGGTCATATTTACCTGCGGGCACAAACCAGGTCGCAAGTGCAACCAAAATGATAAGACCAAATAGAATTGTAAATGCGGTTGGAAATTTGAACTTCGACATTTGATTTTCCGCTTAGTTATTTGTCGAATATAGTCATGGGTTCACTACCTAATATCTAACGCTATACAACCGTCAATAGGTATTCATTTTCTTGATTAAGCGGCGTTACAAACAAAAAGTGGATTTGATCTATATAAATTTTAAGTAATTATATGCGTTTGTTTTGGGGTGTATATATTGTTGGGAGTAGATGTCGGGAGATGTCTAATAACAAGTCGCTGCAAACTAAAACGCTTGCAGCATTATTTACTTGTTTGGAGAAAAGGTAGGGAATTTAAAATCAGCTAACTGAAGTGAAATTATGTCACAAGAAACTCAATAGCATGCACACTAGTTTTTCGGGATCGTAATAAGGATTGGATTGTGCGCTTGTCAGATCAGCACCAATAAGGGAAATGCCTTGTGCTTCCAAGGCGGCCCAGTCAAATTCCGCAGCGTATTTTTCGTCGGTAATTACAAAATTCAGCAGTTTATCAGTTGGCGTGTCTTGACCTGCATCCGCCCGCAGGTGCTTCAAGAGAGCATCAATCGTTTCGTTGGGACTCATCCCAAATTGCTCAGGGTCTCGCCCAAGATTGGGAATATAGACTTTAGGGTTCGCGCTGCGAGCGATTGCCTTGCCTACCCCTTTAGGGAGCAGGTTGGCGACCAAACTACTGTGAAAGCTACCAGGTGGATAACAAATCATATCAGAAGTTTCGATAAGGTGCTGTTTCTTTGGGGAAACTTCTATCTCAACAGGGTCACCACCTGCTAGGGAACGGGTCAGGTAAGTTCGATTAATTCGGCTTGCGATCGGCGCGCTCTCTTTACCGGACATGCCGTGCTGACCTACGATGACTTCGCCGGAGTCAAGTTCTACAGCAAGGTGAAGACGTGCATCCACCGTTGCCAGAACGGTCCCCAGTGTGTTCACCAACTTAGAAAATAGGAAGATGATCGGATCAAGTTTTTGGTTGTTATTTAGATACCCGCCCGCAAGGATCAGGTTGCCAATACTTGCACCACGCAGGTCAAAATTAGACGGCATCGCATCGTGGAAGAAGCCGAGCTGGTTGCAAATTAATCGGCGCATTGGGTTCGGAACCCGCGAGATAAGATGATCGTGTCCCTCAAGAAGGTCAACCAATTCGCCAAGAAGGACGTCTTGGGAGGCTTCCTTTGGAAATCGATGGGTGAAAAGGCGGTAAATCTCAGACTGACCTAAAACACTTTCATCTGCGAGCGCAATCAGCCTGGAGCGTAAATCTCCAATTGCCGGCATTCCGAATGCATGACGCAAAACTGCAGAGCTGCCTCCGCTATCAAATGGCGTCATGAAATGAATGGAGTTGTGTGTATATTGCTTTAGCGCGCGCGCAGTTGGATTGAGAGCGCTGCCACCACTGAAAAATAAAAGGGTAGGCCCTAGTTCTGGAAGGCGTTTATAGCGACTGATGCGAACCGGATCTGGGAGGTTAAGACCGCGAGTAACACTGAACTTCTGCATTAAAAACTTGCCTGCCTTTGAGTTTTCCAGAACTTCTTATCATCAGAGAGCTATTAAATCTGTTTATCGTCAAATTGTCCAACTTAATGATCTAAATGCGAAGCATCCCCAGAGAACTTTATGGAAAAAGAGGGAGGTTGGAATGCCTCTAAGAAGCATTTAAGTATATCTTGAATTAGATATATCAGTAGTTATGTAAAATCTCTGTCAAATCAAAAATGAATATTCGTGGCTCATGAACCAGAGAGCTATAAATTAGAGGAAATACTTGTAGATATTGTGGGTTTGAAGGCTGTTTCTGGTATTGGTATTTGACACAAGCAAATTCAGAGGATGTAAAGCTCTGGAAATAATTAAAAATAGAGAGAATAGCATGAGTTCGCAGGCGCAGCCCGTTACTCACACCAAAGCTGAAAAAGCTTTCAAGTCGATCCCAAAAGCATTCACAGAAACTGCAGAGCGGCTGGCAGAAAAGCCCGCGTATTTTGTACGTGGCGAGGCGACCTGGGAAGTTACGAGTTGGAGCGAATATGGTCAACAGGTGCGCAATGCGGCGAAGGCATTGCTAGCACTTGATGTGAAGCCAGGCGATGTTGTTTGTATCCTGAGTTACAACCGGCCGGAGTGGACCATTCTGGATGTTGCAGCCATGATGATCGGTGCTATTCCAACGGGCATATATTGGACATCTGCGGCCCCAGAAATAAATTATATTCTGCGCCATTCACAAGGTCGCATTTTGCTGGCTGAGAACAAGTGTCAGCTTAAAGGTATCACTGAACCAGCGGAAAATATGCGCCATCTGCGCAAGATAATTCGTTTGGATGGGCGCGTTGAGAATCCGGACCAGTATACATGGGCAAGCTTCATGTCATTGGGTGAAAACAGCCCAGGACTGGAAGCGGAGCTCGACCAGCGCCTCAACGAAATCAAAGCGTCAGATATCGCACTCCAGATCTACACATCTGGTACAACAGGTTTGCCAAAAGCGGTCCAAATCAGTCACGGAGCAATTCGTGCAGAGTCGGATGCGCTGAACCATGCCGTAGGGCCAACGCCTGCAGACCGTTATATTTCATATTTGCCTATGGCGCATATTGCAGAACAGTGCGCAACCATCATCCAAGCCTGTGATACAGGCTACCCGGTCTACTATGCGAAGTCTGTGACCAGTCTGGGCGAGCATCTGCCAGAAGTCAGACCAACCGTAACTTTTGGCGTCCCAAGGATTTTTGAAAAAATCCACGAAAAGATTGAAAAGCAGCTCAATCAGGAAAAAGGCTTTAAAGGCAAACTCATCCAATGGGCGCTCAAAACGAGTAGCCAATGGCACAGCGCGACCCTTTCTGGCAAATCAGCTGGTTTGGTGTTGACTACAAAGAAGAAAATCGCAAATCGGCTCGTGCTTGATAAAATTAAATCCAAGATTGGTCTTGATCAAATGCGCATGCTCGTGAGTGGCGGTGCTCCGGTATCTAGGCGAATTTTAGATGCGTTCACAGGTCTCGATCTTGTTATTCGCGAAGTCTATGGACAATCCGAGAACTGTGGAGGTGCCACAATTAACACGGTTGAGGCGACGCGTTTGGGGTCTGTGGGGAAGCCGATGGAGGGGGTGACGATCAAGGTTGCTGCTGACGGTGAGATCCTCTGCAAGGCGGACACCAATTTCTCTGGTTATGCGCACGACCCAGCTGCAACTGATGAGACCTTGCGCAACGGTTGGCTCTACAGTGGTGATATTGGGTATTTGGATAAAGACGGGTATGTTTTTATCACAGGCCGAAAGAAAGAGATTATCATCACGTCTGGCGGTAAAAATATCTCTCCAACCTTGCTTGAACACGACCTTATGGAAATTCCGTTGGTTGAGTACGCAGTTGTTGCAGGAAACAATCAGACATTTTTGAGCGCACTGCTCACCATCGAAAGCCAGATGGCGCAACGCTTTGCAACAGAAAATAATATCAACCCTGAAGATGTATTGAAATCTGACCAGCTGAGAAGTGTAGTGCAAGCTGGGATCAACAAAGTGAACGCCCGGCACTCTCGAGTTGAACGCATTCGTAAGTTCGAAATTCTTCCTACAGGGTTCTCGATTGATACTGGAGAGTTAACTTCAACCTTAAAGATTAAACGCGCAAAAGTACTTTCCAATCATACGGATGCGCTGGACAATATCTATAAACACGACGCCTGATTAAGCTTTGCAAACTTCCCCTTGGTTCAATTGTGGTTTCCAAGGGGGAACGAGGAAAGCCTCAGAATATCAATTTTCGCCAAGAAAGCGGCCACCGGCGATTTATAGAGAGAGGTGCTAGCATACCTAAAGTCCGGTGCGATACGGTGGTCACGGATTGACGTGAGAGCAATGTCATGTTGCGCAGCTTTCAGCAAAATTAACGACCCAATTTGGTCAATGCCTAAGGCTCGGCCCTCCTTATGAATAGATACTGTTGGAAGCAACGAATAATTTAATTGTGTAACAATATTACATAACATATAACGGCCATCCACCTTCGTGGTGCTGACCACGGCGAGCTGAGGTGCCTATCGTGCAACTGATTGAAATGGACGGAGTTGGGATCAAACGGCATGGTCGCTGGCTGATTCAAAACATCACATTAAGTGTAAAGTCAGGTGAAATAGTAACGCTCATCGGACCCAACGGTGCTGGAAAAAGCACAACTGCGAAAACTGCATTGGGTGTCCTCAAGGCAGACGCAGGAAAGATCAAACGCAAGGCCAATCTAAAGGTTGGCTATGTTCCTCAAAAACTTGCAATTGACTGGACTATGCCGCTGACGGTGCGCCGTTTGATGAGCCTTACAGCAAAGCCAAGCTCTGAAAAAATCGATGCAGTCCTTGAGAAAACAGGGATCTCTCATCTCATTGATTCCAATGTTCAGCAGCTATCTGGAGGAGAGTACCAGAGGGCCTTGCTGGCACGAGCAATCCTGCGTGACCCGGATCTTCTCGTGCTCGATGAGCCAGTGCAAGGAGTAGACTATGCAGGTGAGATCGCACTTTATAATCTAATCCTGAAAGTCCGGGACGAACTGAATTGCGGAATTTTGCTGATCTCGCATGATTTGCATGTGGTTATGGCACAAACAGATACCGTTGTTTGCCTCAACGGCCATGTATGTTGTAGTGGGGCGCCAGAACATGTAGCAGCTTCAGACGCTTACAAACAACTGTTTGGGGATTCTGCCTCTAAGTCTCTGGCGATCTACCATCATCATGACCACAATCACTTAGGTGATGACACGGTCGTTCCGTCCAAATGGGATAAGGGGGATTGCTGTGATCATGGATGATTTTGTTGTCAGAGCAATGCTGGCTGGCATCGGCCTTGCCTTGGTAAGCGGTCCGCTTGGTTGCTTTGTCGTATGGCGACGTATGGCGTATTTCGGCGATACAATGTCCCACTCTGCACTTTTGGGCGTTGCACTTGCTTTTCTATTAAACATCAATCTCATGCTGGGCGTACTGGCGGTTACGATATCTGTCTCGTTGTTTTTGCTGATTCTTCAAAAGCGGGGCTCTCTTTCGACAGACGCTTTGTTAGGCCTTCTCTCGCACTCTGCATTAGCACTGGGAATGGTTCTCATTGCCTTCATGAGCACAGTTCGATTTGATCTGCTCTCGTTATTGTTTGGCGATATTCTTGCCGTCGGCAAGGTGGACATAATCACCATTTACGCCACAGCTGCGGTGATCTTGGGGCTAATGTACTTCCTATGGAGGCCGTTGCTGGCGTCCACTGTAAACCGGGAGCTGGCAGAGGCTGAAGGCTACAATCCAGACCTGACACAACTTGTCTTTATGGTGATGATGGCGGCAGTCATTGCGATTGCTATGAAGATTGTGGGCGTTTTGCTAATCACAGCGCTTTTGATCATTCCAGCTGCAACTGCGCGCTGGTTCGCAAAAACACCAGAGCAAATGGCGATTGCCTCTTCAATTATCGGTGTTGTGAGTGTTGTTCTTGGGCTTGAGGGATCTTTGCAATTTGACAGTGCTTCTGGACCTTCCATCGTCGTTGCCAGCTTGTGCCTGTTTGTTCTTTCATTGTTTGCGTCCTCTCTGGTAAACCGGGTACTGCACGTGGACCGAAAGCGCTAAGCCTAGGTCGTCTAATGATTGGAAGTTTTGGGATTAAGTGCTCACAAAAATAACTGATTAGAGCGTAGGGCAGGTGAGCGAGACCTACAGATGAGCGAGCGAGCAATGGCAACAGCAGAGTTGAAGCTTACAAAAAATCAGAGTCTGGTACTGGATTTGCTGTGTGCATCAGATGCGCCAATGAGTGCATACTCCATTTTGGATCAGCTTCGTTCAGAAGGTCTTCGTGCCCCATTGCAGGTATATCGCGCACTCGACAAGCTTATCGGGCTAGGGGTGGTCCACCGCTTGGAGAGCATGAATGCCTTTGTAGCGTGCGCTCACCCGGCTTGCCATTCTGTCGAAATGGTTGGTTTTGCTATATGTGAGTCCTGCGGTAAGGCGCTGGAATTCGCGGATAATGACGTTGTCGAAATTTTAAGCGGTTGGGCCAGGGCAAACGGTTTTGACGCGAAAACTACGTCCGTTGAGATTAAAGGGACTTGTGAAGCCTGCCAAAAAAAAGAGATCATACCGTCAGGAACTAAGTGAGAACCGGCGCCTAAGATCAAACAAACTCGGTACATCACTCTCTGTGTGATGCAGCTCAGACGGCTCGATCAAGTCCCGAGAAATCCAGTTAGTTGTATATAGTGGAGTTTTTTGAGGTCTTTTGGATGGGTGGCTACCAAATCCGCTACCATCAACAAGGATGAGATCTCTGGGCAGTTTTCGTCGAAGTTCCGAGAGGCTGGAAAATAGTAAGGACCTGTCTTTGCTGCATACCTGGAGCCCTGTTGCTCGCTCTGCCAACCGCGCAAACATATCCGGAAAAGCGCTGGTTCTTTCGCTTACAACATACCTCAGAAAAATGCCGGGCGAATAATCACCGAATAAGCTTATGATATCCTCTTCCGGGTGCACCTCGCCTACATTTCGAAAGGGGACATATAGAGCATTTTCGTTGTTATAAAACGCCTCATGACTCACTGTATTGAAGTGACCTTGCTGTTTGGAAGAAAAGGCAACACTGGATGCGCTCGATTTAGCCTCAGCAGCGTCGTTTATAACTTGTAGGCCTCCGTCATACAGTGGGTCACCATACGCCAGCACAAGAGCGCCTGAGATGCGCTGGAAGCTCTGATCAAACTCCCTATCTGGTAATGGGCCAACGCTTAAGAGAAGATCAGAAGCGACAAGGGTACGTGTGGGAATTGGGCAAATGCCGCCATGATCACTCCAGATGACCTCAAGGTCACTCAAACTGGCAAAGTCGCTTAGCTGCACAGTTTTCTAGTCCTCTTTAATAGGAAGCCCGGCCTTGGGTGCGGACAGGTCCATATTGCGGAAAAACTAACGTCACGGCAAGTGAGCTGTCGGCGGAAAAAGGTGATTTGGGAAAACAAGCTACTTGCTGTGGCAAGAGCGCTACAGCAACGCCAACTGTTGGACTTGTCGTTGCTGTAGCCTCCGCAAAAGGAAGGAAAAAGCTCTGTGGCGAGGGAGCGGGATTCTCGTCACACAGGTGTGCGGTTCAAGTTACGGGGCAGCAACATACGTTGTATGCAAAGAGCCAGCTGGCGTCACACCTGCACCCGCAATCTTATAATCGTTTCCAGCGCGGCGTGAATTAGATTTGGCATTGTTCGCTTTCCGACTCCCACCGCGATAGTCTACATTGATGCCAAGTTCATTGATCATCGCCACAAGTTGAGAGCGGGAATAGAAGCCCAAAGTGCTCAGCAATGCCGATACGTGATGTTTGACAGTTGCTTCAGAGATGCCGAGCTCATGAGCGATCTGTTTGTTCAACTTACCTTCTTTCAGGTATGTCAAAATTGTAGCCTGACGGCGTGTTAAGTTAGCAAGACCCTCGTAAAAGTCGATACTAAAGGTCGTCTGTGCTTCTTCTTCATCAGTGTCTATTTCGACGGTGCCACCAGTCAGAATGGCCTTGAAGACAGAGAAATCTGCGGTCTTGGGCACAGCGGCATTCGCGCCACTTGCAATAAAGTAATCAGACAGGCCCGGGTTATCTTGCTCAAGCAGCATAACAAGGCTGGAAATCTCGTAGGTTTCCAGCAATGCGGATGCGGTGCCTAGACCCGGTGCGCCTTTCATGCGTGGATTCACGAGCACAACCGCAGAAGGGTGAAGTTCTACCCAGGTCTGTAGCTCGGAGAAACTCTTGGTCACAAGAACATTCACTCCGTGGCACTCATTCGAGTAGATGCTCGCAAGTGCTCTGGAAAATGCCGGATGTGGATCACCGATAATGACAGTGTGCATGGAAACCTTCTCCCTTAGGGTTCCAACAGTGGTCTGACGCTCCCGATACATAATTTCTCCTCCCTAAACTATGCACTACGTGTTTCGTCGTATCTCTTGAAAAAAATACATGCATATGGTTTTTTTACAAGCGTTGTTGTGAGGGGCCATGCAAAATAATTTTCAAGACATCAGTCAAACGCGAAAAACTACTCAGGCAGAAAAAAGTGATCGCATGCGGAAGGAGATCCTCCTTGCTGCTATTTGTTGTTTGCACGAATTCGGCTATCACCGTGCATCTATTAAGAAAATTACTGAAAAGACCAGATTTTCTCAGGGTGCGCTGCAACATCATTTTCCGACAAAAGAAGACTTGATGGTCTTTGTTTTGCAAAGATTGCTCTCAAAATCCGTACGGTTAACTTTAGAGTGGTTGAATGAAATCAATGAGGATAAAAGCAGAATTTCTGAGCTAACTATCAAATGGTGGACGAATCAGGCGAACTCTCCAGAGTACCTCACCATGATGGAGATTCTTGTTGCAGCGCGAACAGAGGACACGTTGCGTCGCCGCATCAAACCCACTTTTGACAACTTTGCAAGAGTCACGGATGACCGTATTCTGGCGATATTTGATAGCAAGAAAATCAGTCAATCAACTGCACGAACGCTTATCTCAGCCTCCCGTCACATAATGACTGGGCTGATTACTGCAGATGGATTGTTTATGAAGGAAGAGGAAAAGCAGGCCTATATCGAGCATTGGGCCGTGTTTTTACAACAGCTTTTTGAGCGCAAAATGCAAGAGCATGTGTAGACTTTAGTCTATATAGCATTCGGGCATTTAAGCCCGAACGCAGAATTTATCACAACTGTTTTTAGATCAGTTGGCTCAGCTTCATAGCAATGCTCATGTCACCATCAATAGTGAACTTGCCTTGCATGAATGCAGCTGTTGGGTCCAGGTCGCCAGCAACCAGAGACTGGAGGTCCTCGAAGGAAACACCGATGGTGCAATCAGCTTCCTGATTGTCAGTGGAGATTGAATTACCATCAATCACCAGTACGCCTTCGTCGCCACAATCAAACTTGATTGAGTTACCAAAGTCGCTGGCTTCAACCTTGCCCTTCAAGTTGTTTACAATTGCTTCCATGCTCATTTTTGCTCCCTCCATCTGCTAAATTGCAGTGTTTGATAAATTTTGACAGGTGCCTATGATGTATTTCATAACTCACTATGTATTACGCAACAGGCATCTTGTTAACGTAAGCGTAATCCACTGCGCGGCGATTGTAAAGTCATCAGATTGCGCTTCTTTCGGTTAACGTGTGCTGCCTTAGTAGGGTTATGAAACTAACTGATCAGCGATGCTCTTTGTTTTCTCTGTGACAATGTCGCCAGTGTGCTTTGTTGAGACGGGCTCGGTTAAGACAATCCAGCACTCTTCATCTGCAACAAGGTTATGCATGACGCCTTTTGGCACGACGTGAAAGTCGCCTTGATTCAGTTTTAAGCTGTTGTTCTCGTACTCAATAGTGAGGTTTCCCTTCACTATGTAGAAAAGCTCATCTTCGCCATCGTGTTTGTGCCAAGCGAGGTCGCCTTTTACTTTCGCCACTTTTACGTACTGATCATTTACCTGAGCGACCACTTTGGGGGACCAATATTCAGTAACGGTTTCAAACTCGGAAATAAAATTTCCAACCATTAAATGCCTCGTGTGCTTAAACTACTTATTGCATATGGGGAGGTCAGCTAAACGACACAATGCCTTGTGGTGCATATCCGTTGACCTTTGCTAATGAGGCGCTATAAGCGCCGCATGAATAGTCCCAGTGCACCTTTTATATACGCCCCTCCAACGTCTCCCTTCCTCACGGTTGTCCATCATGATGAGCAATTATTGGTACTCAATAAGCCAAGTGGATTACTGAGTGTTCCGGGGCGAGCCGAAGCGCATAAAGATTGCCTGGAAGCGAGGGCACAATCCATTTATCCAACGGCCACAACAGTGCATCGACTGGATATGGATACCTCCGGCTTGCTTGTCATGGCTATGAACAAAGAGGCACACAGGCATGTTGGTCTCCAGTTTGAAAAGCGCATGACGCGCAAAACATATATTGCACGTATCTGGGGGCACCCCGGTGATGATGCGGGAGAAGTTAATCTCCCGTTACGCTGTGATTGGCCAAACCGTCCCAAACAAATGGTTGATCATGAGTTAGGCCGTTCTGCGTTGACGCGATGGGAAGTAATGAGCCGCGAGGAAAAGACGACCCTAATGAAGCTGATGCCAGTTACGGGGCGCTCACATCAACTCCGTGTTCATATGCTAGCACTGGGGCATCCGATTGTTGGAGATCGCTTATATGCAGAAGGTGAGGCACTCTCATTCTCCGGCCGTCTGAATCTGCACGCTCAAACACTTGAACTACGGCACCCAATTGGTGGGGAGTACAATACCTTTACTGCGGCTTGCCCATTCTTCGATTTAGGACCTTCAGCTGAAGGGTGTATTTGCTAAATTTGTAATAATTAGTCCTATTACATAGGTGTGTTTCCGTGCATTGTGCATGTGGTCCACGCATTAAGCAATCTATAAGTGTAATTGCCGACAGGAAATTCGCTTTGAAGGCACTTTCACACACATTAGGTCAGTAGACTTGTCCTGATGACTGCTCTCTTATTATATATATGGCTGTATTTAGGTAACTAATTGAAAAATAACATTAATATAGCCCACGTTAAATAGGGTAACTGTATGCAGAATTATACAATATGCGCCAAATAGCCTTATTTTAAAGGTGAAGCCGCCCTATTTGTTCAAAACCAAAGATCTAAAAGCTGGGTTTTATGACACCCTATTCATATATCTCAGATTTTTGACTTAGGTCATGAGCTACGTGGCAATTTTGACCCAATAATACCTGCGTTGAACAGAAGAACGGCTTCCTCCTTTAAGCTGTTTTGTGACAAATATGAACAGTGTGTCACGTTTCTGCTTCGGATTTTGCCTACGGAGAAGCACATGCCTGTAACTAATCGCGAAGAATTAGACGCCCTGGTCGCTCGGGTTAAAAAAGCACAACGAATCTACGCAACATACACTCAGGAGCAGGTAGATAAAATCTTCCGCGCAGCCGCGTTGGCTGCAGCAGATGCTCGTATCCCACTCTCCCGCATGGCGGTTGAAGAGACAGGTATGGGTGTTATGGAAGATAAGGTTATCAAAAACCAGTTTGCATCTGAGTATATTTATAACAAATACAAGGACGAGCGGACCTGCGGCATCCTTGCTGAAGATGAAACCTTCGGAACAATCACCATCGCTGAACCGACTGGTTTGATTTGCGGTATCGTTCCAACGACAAACCCAACCTCTACCGCTATCTTTAAAGCACTCATTTCTTTGAAGACCCGAAACGGTATCATCTTCAGCCCGCACCCACGTGCAAAGCTGGCAACCAACGAAGCAGCTCGTATCGTACTGGAAGCAGCTATTAAAGCAGGTGCGCCAAAAGACATCATCGGCTGGATCGATGTTCCAACCGTGGAACTCTCCAACGCTCTGATGACACACGAGGAGATCAACCTGATCCTTGCAACCGGCGGTCCAGGCATGGTGAAGGCTGCTTATTCCTCCGGTAAACCAGCGATTGGCGTGGGTGCCGGTAATACACCAGTTGTCGTTGACGAGTTCGCTGATGTGAAGCGCCTTGTTGCCTCTGTTCTTATGTCCAAAACATTCGATAACGGTGTGATCTGTGCATCCGAGCAGTCTGTGATCGTCGTTGAAGAAATCTATGAGCAAGTTAAAGAACGCTTTTCTAGCCATAAGGGCTACATCCTGAAAGGCAAGGAACTGCAAGCTGTTAAAGACGTGTTGCTGAAGAACGGCGCACTCAACGCAGCTATTGTTGGTCAACCAGCAGCCAAAATCGCTGAAATGGCAGGCGTAAAAGTTCCAGAAGACACAAAAATCTTGATCGGCGAAGTCTCCGAAGCAAGTGAAGCGGAAGCCTTCGCACACGAAAAGCTGTCTCCGACTCTGGCTATGTACAAAGCCAAGAACTTCGATGCTGCATGTGACATTGCTGAGAAACTGGTGGTTATGGGTGGTATCGGGCATACCTCCGTATTTTACACCGACCAGGACCGCTGCGAAGATCGTGTCAAAGAGTTCGGTCGTCGCATGAAGACCGCTCGTATTCTTATCAACTCTCCGGCCTCTCATGGCGGTATTGGTGACCTTTACAACTTTTCCCTTGCTCCTTCCCTCACACTGGGTTGTGGCTCTTGGGGTGGTAACTCCATCAGTGAGAACGTTGGTCCCAAGCACTTGATCAACAAGAAGACTGTTGCGAAGCGAGCTGAAAACATGCTGTGGCACAAACTGCCAGAATCCATCTACTTCCGTCGTGGCTGTCTGCCAATCGCTTTGGGTGATCTGGAAGGCAAAAAACGTGCATTGATCGTAACAGACGGCTTCCTCTTCAAGAACGGTTACACAGACGAAACTGTACGTGTTCTAAAAAGCCTTGGTATGGAAACGGACGTCTTTTACGAAGTAGAAGCAGACCCAACACTTTCCACCGTTCGCAAAGGCGCAGATCTGTGTAAAGCGTTTAAGCCAGACGTCATCATCGCAATTGGCGGCGGCTCTCCAATGGATGCTGCAAAGATCATGTGGGTCATGTATGAGCATCCAGAAGTCGACTTTGCAGATCTGGCTTTGCGCTTCATGGATATTCGTAAACGTATCTACAAGTTCCCTAAAATGGGTGAAAAAGCCAAGATGGTTGCTATTCCAACCACCTCTGGTACCGGTTCTGAAGTTACTCCCTTCGCGGTTGTAACGGATGATGAAACCGGCATGAAATACCCAATCGCTGATTATGAACTTACACCAAACATGGCGATTGTTGATGCTAACCTTGTCATGAACATGCCAAAGTCTCTTACAGCTTTTGGCGGCATCGATGCCATCACCCATGCGACAGAAGCTTACGCCTCTGTTCTGGCTAACGAATACTCCGACGGGCAGGCTTTGCAGGCACTTAAACTGCTGAAAGAGAACCTGGTTGAATCCTACGAGAAAGGGGCTGAAGCGCCCGTCGCTCGTGAGAAGGTTCACAACGGAGCAACGATAGCCGGTATCGCGTTTGCAAACGCATTCTTGGGTGTTTGTCACTCTATCGCTCATAAAGTAGGCGCTGCCTTCCATGTGCCACATGGTCTGGCAAACGCGATGCTGATTTCTAACGTGATCCGCTACAACGCGAACGATAACCCAACAAAGCAGACAGCCTTTTCTCAGTATGATCGCCCGCAAGCAAAGTGTCGTTACGGTGAGATTGCTGACCATCTTGGTCTGACCGTTCCCGGCGATGACCGTGAGGTTAAGGTTGAAAAGCTCGTTGCGTGGATTGAAAGCGTTAAGAAGTCTCTTGAGATCCCTGCAAGCTTCAAAGAGCTGGGTATTCCTGAGGACTTGTTCATGGCGAAACTCGATGAAGTCGCAGTAGAAGCGTTTGATGATCAGTGCACTGGTGCAAACCCGCGCTACCCATTGATCGACGAAATCAAACAGCTCCTTCTCGACGGTTACTACGGTCGCGTCTATGTAGAGGGCCGCGCGGAGGATGTTGTAGACCTTGCTCAGGAAAAGGCTAAAAAGGCGACTAAAGCGAAAGCTTAAGTCCATAGCCAAAACTGCAAGCTAAACATTGCGGCTCGAAAAAAGACCCCGGGGCATCAGCTCTGGGGTTTTTGTTTGCCCACTAAGTAAGAGTTGCGGCAATGCCACAGCAAGCTTCAGGAAGATGTCGTAGCGTTCAAAGTCTATTCCGTTAATTAACGTGTTTTGCTAGGGATTACTGCCTAGTTTAACAGTGTGAGAAATCAATTTTGCCTTTGTAATTACCGGTCTCTTTTCGTCTATCATTGTTCCGCAAAAGGCATTTTTGCGGCGCGTTTTCTGTTGCGCGGATGGTGGCATGAGACCGGTTTGGCCTCGTGATTTCTGGCACGATCCCCGAGCACTACTGCGTGCTGCTTCCTATAAAATCCTGAGCCTTACCGTGTGCTGTAACGGCGTCATGCTGAGCATCCGCTTTTTGACAAGTGGAAATCTAAAAGCATGTCGAAATCGCTTAAATGCGTCTGGACACTTCAACCAGAAAACCCACCACACCCGATTATTCCCTGCAAGAGCTGCGGTGTTTTAAAACCCTTCACGCCATCGGGGAAGTTCCGCCTGAACGCAAATGGCACCAAACTGGATGCCTGGCTTATCTACAAGTGCATGACCTGCGATGCCACATGGAATCGCCCGATTTTTGAACGCCGCAACCGCAAGCAAATCGCTCCGGACCTATTGGAAGCACTGCAAATCAATTGCCCAGAGCAAGTGAAAAGGTATGTATTTGATAGAACGGGTTTGCCTGCCATCGCTATGCAAGGTGAAACCACCACCACCGTTCATAAGCAAATTGTTGAGGGCACGCTGCAGGACTGGACAGACCTTGAGATCACGGTGAACGCAATAGTGCCCGTCAACCTGAGACTGGACAGATTACTTGCGCAGGAGTTGGGGGTGTCACGAAATGCCCTCAAACAACTTGCCAAGCATGGTGGGCTTTATGCCGGAAACGGTCAGACTCTTCAATTGAAGAAACCTCCTAAAGACGGCACACTTATCCGTGTTCAACTTTCAGCCGAAACCGCGATCAAAGCTCAATTAAACTCAGCCTTGATCGCAATTGAGCACGTAAGGTCGTGACACTAGCCACAAGCTCCTGGAGCAAAACTTTGGGAGCTTGTCGCGCACCACAGTTAAGCAGCCAGAACCCCATTAAAGATCGCACATCAGTCCTCTTAGGATCTCATAGGTTTCTGGTGCTCCCATCTGGCTTACGTTAAATCGCATGAAGCGGCCCATGGATTGATTTGGGCTGAAGACATCTCCCGGTGCAAGAACCATGTTTTGTTGCAAAGCAGCCCTTGCAAGCTCTGCGGAGTCTATGCCCTCTGGAAGCAAGCACCACAAATAGAAGCCGCCTTCGGGCATTAGCCATGTCTGGAAGCCTAGTTCAGCCAGATTGGCGGAAACTGCACGCCGTGCTTTGGCAAGGCGCGCTCGCAAGGCCTCCATGTGCTTTCGGTAGGAACCATCACTCAAACAGGTATAAATCAACTCAGTAGCAATTGGGCTGGGCCCGCCGAAATTCGTTGCAACTTGCAGGTCGACGAGTGCCTCAATCCACTCTGGTTTAGCGGCAATGTAACCGCATCGTACAGAGGCAGAAAGCGTTTTGGAGAAGCTACCGAGGCGGATGACACGATCAAATCCGCCTAGTGCAGCCAAATGTGGCGTTGGCTGAGGCAAAAACTCTGCAAACACTTCATCCTCGACCAATATAAGGTCGTGGCGCGCTGCAATTGTCAGGATTTTGTGCGCACTTTGCGCAGAGAGGTTTACGCCTGTTGGGTTATGCAGGGTGGAGTTGGAGATATAAAAACGAGGCTTTTGCTCTATGATTGCTTTCTCAAACAACTCCAGATCAACGCCCGTTGTGGTGTACGGCACGCTCACAATCTCGACCTGATGCGTTTTTAAGATTGCTTGGAAGTTAAAATAACACGGATCGCTGACAAGAACGCGGTCTCCCGGTCGCAATAAAAACCGGCAAATCAGGTCAAGCGATTGCGTGCCGGATCCGGTCAGAAGAATTTGGTTTGGATTAACCTCAATTCCCTCTGTTGCAAACTGTCGAGCCTGTAGGCGTCTAAGGTTGCTCGCCCCTCTTGAACTGGCATAATCACTGAGCAGCTGATCCTCCGCCTTGCTCAAGTGGCGAATAGCTTTGCGCAGTGAGGCATTTGGCATCCAGTCCGCAGGCATCCAGCCACAGCCGGGCTTAAGCATATCAGGCCCGGAATCCAACGACTGACGCGAGACCCAGAAAGGATCGATTTCCCGGTCCAGGTGCGGACCTATCTCTGAAACAGAAAAGGGTTGCGTCTTCGGGGAGACATAAAACCCTGACCCTTTGCGGGCAAAGATTATTCCCTCTGCGGCAAGGCGATCATATGCCTCGACAACCGTGGAGGGGGAGACATTCATGAGCGAAGCGAAGCCGCGTATACTGGGAAGTTTCTCGCCTGGTTCCAAGGCACGACTGCTGACTTTACTGCGGACTGCCTGCATTACCCGCTGCGTTTGCTGACCGTAACCCATGTGCTCATCCAATGACTGTATTGTTAATTGTAATAGTACAGTTTGTTTAAACTGTATTGTTTTGTGGCTGTTCTAGCAACCCTTGCTTTTGTTAAAAAACATAAAAGGAGAACAAACATGCAAGTGTCGGTAGCGCAACGAAGTTCAGCAGGCTGGGGAAGTGGCCTGCTTGGTGTCTTGATTTTCAGCGGTTCACTGCCAGCAACACGAGTGGGGGTGGCGGGGTTTGATCCATTCTTTCTCACATCTGTTCGTGCTGTGATTGCCGCTCTGCTAGCTATGGCCTTTCTGAGTTTCTTAAAACAACCGCTTCCAAAGCGGCATGATATATTGTCCCTGGCAGTCGTAGCCCTTGGTGTGGTGGTCGGGTTTCCGCTGCTTTCTGCACTTGCCTTGCAACAAATGAGCGCTGCACATTCACTCGTTCTTTCGGGACTGTTGCCGTTGTCGACGGCAATTTTCGCTGTGTTTAGAGCCGGAGAAAAGCCAAAGCTGCTGTTTTGGGTCTGTTCCGGTTTAGGAAGTCTTGCAGTTGTGATCTATGCGCTTTTGCATAGCTCGGGAGGTCCAACCCAAGGGGATCTGTATATGCTGGTTGCTGTCGTTGTTTGCGGGCTTGCATATGCTGAAGGTGCGACCCTTTCCAAGAAACTGGGAGGATGGCAGGTGATTTCTTGGGCTCTTGTTCTAGCGTTTCCGGTAATGTTGCTCGTGGCACTTGTGAGTTGGCCAGTTGAGTTGCCAGACATTCATTCTACCGCATGGATTGGACTTGCTTATATCTCTGTCTTTTCCATGCTTATCGGGTTTGTCTTCTGGTACCGAGGACTAGCACTTGGTGGTGTTGCTGCTGTCAGCCAGTTGCAGCTTTTACAACCGTTTTTTGGGTTGATGCTTGCAGCCGTTTTGCTGCAAGAGCAGATCTCACCCGCAATGATTGGAGCGACACTCTTCGTAGTTGCTTGTGTCGTCGGCGCAAAACGAAATGCTTGAGTCAGAATAAAAGAGCAGGCCAGAGCTTTTTGGCCTGCTCCGAATTGAGTTCTACACGCGGCGCAGCAACTGGACGAGAGTTGAGCCAGGCTCGCGCAACGGAGAGGTGCACACAGAAAGCACACGTCCATCACACGGTGCTGTATGCTTGGCGGTGATATCTCCAAACGCATTTGTCATGGTCGCCAGTAACTGGCCCTCAGTGACATCTTGATTGATCTGCACCAAAATACGTGCAAAGCCACCGTGATCAGCTTTGATTGTCACATCATCATTACCCACAAAGCTCTCAATGCCGAGCAGGTTGATCCGTCCCTCAATCATGCCGTAGTCGATCATAGTGTTCAAAATACCCTGAACCCCGCGCTGGGTCATATCGGGATCAAACACATTGGCACACCCTAGCTCAACTGTGAGGGATGGGATGCCTGCCAATACTAGTTCTGTTTCAACTGAACCATCGATACCATCATCCTCCAGGATCTGATCTGCCGGTTGCAGGGCCGCCAAGCGTTGTACCTGCTCATTGCGGTAATCAGCAAAGAGAAACAACGGAAACGCCGTGCCAGTTGATTGCGTATGCAAGTCCAGAAAAATGTCGGTATTGCCGAGGTAAAGATTATGCCAGAGCGCATAAGAAAAACGGCTGCCCGCATTGGAACTTGTCGCATCGCCCGGCATCATCCGGTTCAGGTTGGTCAATGTTTGCGTGTCGTTCTGAGATGGGAAATGGCGGGACGCAAGCTGCATGCCAGGAGGGTTTGCTCCAGGAACCATAACCACAGTTCCCTTTAACTTATCAGGGTCCAGATGCGGCAGAAGCTGGTGGATTACATCCACGCCCTGAACCTCATCCCCATGCAAAGTGGACTGCACGAAAAGTTTCGTACCCGCTTCAGATCCCTTGACGACAATAACTGGGACACGGTGGTAATTGCCCAAAGAGTCTGTTGTCGCCTTAAAGAAGAAATGGTGTTTGCCAGCAGGAAGCTCATCAACGCTGAGCTTTTCAATTACGCGGACACCATCAATCACATCATTTGTAGTTTTCATGGCGCAAACTTACCCTGCCAACATTACGAGGGACAAGTGAGTTTACATCAAACATCACACCCGTGTTCATAGAGGGCACCCCAAATGTTGCCTCCTGATAGGCAGACCAGCGAATACTAACAATAACTTGCGAGTCTACGTTGTATTGTATACGTATGTATTCAATAAAGGAGGCGACCATTACCCTTTCAAGCAGACAAGCATTTTTAGGCCTGCAAAAGATATATGATCATGCCCGGCCGCGGTACCCGCAAGAGGCGCTGCACTGTATCGTTCAAATGCTGCACACCATTACAGGGGATGAACGTGGGAGCCTGCTCGATGTTGGGTGCGGCACCGGCATATTAACACGTCAATTGATCAAGCTGTCACCGCGATCTGATTTTACAGGATGCGACATCAACGTGGATATGTTGTCTCAGGCAAAGGTGATGGATCAGAGCACTGCAATTTCATGGCACCAATCTTGCGCCGAAGAGTTGCCATTCGGCGATGATGCCTTTCACATGATCACAGTCGCGCAGGCAGCTCAATGGTTTGAACGCCCCAAATTCTACGGTGAAGCTCGCCGCCTCCTGAAACCTGATGGATACCTTGTCATCATCGAAAACAACCGGCAGTTGGAAGACTGCGCTTTCATGGGAGCCTATGAAACACTGATCGAGATGTACAACACCACTTACTCCAGAGACTATCGGCGTTTCGACTATGCCCACGAGATGCATCAAGCAGGTTACCGGGATGCAAAAACGCAGTGCTTTGTTTGGGAGCGCGTTATGCCCCGCGATGTCTTTGTCGATATGGCAAAGTCCTCTTCAAAAGTTCAGGCAGCAATCAATGCAAGTGAGGGGAAATTTCTTCCTGAGCTCTCTGAACTCATCTGCGAGCACTGGCAGGCTGGGGAACCGGTGACGATCAAGTATACAACCCAGGTCTTTTGCGGGCATTGCTAAGACTATTGAGATGCTCGCACAAATCTCTCCTTAGTGCTTAAATCAATGAAAAGACAATCTTCATAAACTGCGTGGACATGACACTCTGGTTGAGACCTGCTGGCAATGGCTCGTGGGCGCTGCCTTAGGTGAAACGGCCAAATGATCTATCAGAATCTGACTGTAATTTTCGCAGTGGTTTTTTTGTACAGCGTGACGAGCCGGTGGCTGGAACAAAAGCCGGTGAACGGGGCCTTGCTGTTTTGCATCATCGGCTTTCTCTTGGGCAATGATGGGTTGCAGTGGTTTCAGGTTAAGTTGAACAACGAAACAATTAAGACTCTGGCAGAACTGGCTCTGGCCATTGTGCTTTTCACTGATGCAGCCAACACTAACCTTAAAGTTCTAAAAGAAAATATCGACCTGCCCAGACGTCTGCTCCTGTTTGGCCTGCCGCTTACGATCCTGCTTGGTATTGGTGCAGGCCTTGCATTGTTGCCGGGGCTACCTGTCATCGAGGTGGCTATTCTGGCTGCGTTGCTTGCCCCAACAGACGCAGCGCTGGGCAAAGCAGTTGTGACCGACCCCGCAGTTCCACCGAAGATCAGGGGAACACTGAACGCGGAAAGCGGGTTGAATGATGGTATCTGCGTGCCAATTGTTTTCACTTTGTTGCCCATTGCAGAAAACCCCGAGCTCATATCTGCTTTGAACAAGATGGCAGCCAAGTTGCTGGCGCAGCAGATTGGCCTTGGTGTCATCATTGGCATTGGTATTGCACTCGTCGCTGGGCAGGTCATAGCCTATTCCTTCAAAAGCAAAGAACAATCCAAAACCTGGGAGCAGGTTACAATTGTTGCGCTGGCAATTTGTTGCTTCTCCATAGCTCAGCTTGCTGGCGGCAGTGGGTTCATCGCCGCATTCGTCGGCGGCCTCACTTTTGGCTGGTTGGACAAGCCCTACAAGAAAAAGCTTTTAGATTCAGCTGAGGGAGTAGGAGACACTCTTTCTCTAATGACGTGGCTCATTTTTGGAGCTGCTATCATTGGCTCTGTGCTGCACACGTTCACTTGGGAGATACTGCTTTACTCCATTCTCAGTCTGACACTCGTAAGGATCTTGCCTGTTTACCTCGTCTTGCACGGCGAACCTTTAAAGCTCCGCGAAAAGCTCTTTATTGGCTGGTTTGGCCCGCGAGGATTGGCCAGTATCGTCTTTGCCATTGTTGTCCTGGATGCAAACCTTCCAGGAAGCTCGGTTATTGCCTCCACTGCCGTGACGACCATAGGGTTAAGCGTTATCTTGCACGGCTTAACCGCGCATACCTTCATCAAAGCCCTCAAGAGTTGAGGTTTTGCAGCCTCTCTTTTTGCGAAATCTCGTCTATTGTCGCGGCCGCTCCATAGGCTTCCTGTAGAAAATGACAGGAACTTGATTGACAGAGGTCCACCAAATAATACATGCAAGTATCATGTTAGTTTCGCTAAATATCACCACGCGTGACAAATTGCTGGAAGCAGCCGTTCGCGTGCTCAACGTTCAGCCAAGGGCCTCTCTGGCAGATGTCGCGCAGGCAGCAGGCGTAAAACGTGTCACGCTCCACCGGGTCATTGGCCTGCGAGAAGACCTTCTGCGCGACGTCGCCTTGCGTGCTCTGGAGCAGCGCGAACAGGCCAGCGCAGCAGCGATCAAAGGCAAGCGCAAAGCGTTTGAGCAGCTTAAAGCAATAGTGGGGGCGTTGGTGCCCTGTGCAAATTCATGCCACTTTCTTTGGACGAACCCCGAAGTGTTGAGTGACCCGGAAATCGCACCGGAAATAAAGCGCCATGATGCTCAGCTCGCGAATTTGATTGATCGCGCAAAGGGCGAGGGCGAGATCCTCTCATCAATTCCAAACAGCTGGATTATCACTTCTCTGGATGCAGTGCTGTATGCGGCGGCAAACACCGTTGAAGCTGATGGTATTTCCATCAATGAGGCGAGCTCACTTGCAATCCAGTCTCTGTTTGGTGGCATATCCAAACGTGTAAAAGGCTTACAGTTGGCCCACGACTAACTGTCAGACGAAAGCCCGCCAGCAAACGCAAATACGACCAGTCTTTGCTTGCAAAACTAACACTTATGAGAGACGCCTGTTTATATGCCTCAATCACCGCATGGTATGCCATGCAGTGTAGAACTGAGCCCGTGAGGGAACGGGGTGGGTAAGGCGGGCAGGCAATACCTGCGCTACTTATTAAATATAATTCTTCGGCATTGGCTGATCGCCTTACCCGGGCGTTTTTGTATGAAACAAGGTCTCCACCGAAAGACATTGGGAGCAGGCACTGTCAGCAACAAACCCAGTTGCCAAAGGCAAATGCGAATATTGATGAAAGCTAAACGCCTGCCAGTGTAGACGCCCATCGGGTGACCAGCTTCCGCTTGGTCCCTGCACTAAAGACTTTCAAGGGGTGTTTCAACGAACCCGCCAAAAGATGCGTTATGTCTTCTGGTAGCTCCGCCCAGCCCGCGCCGCGCTGACGGTCGCTCCGCCAGCTGCCCGTTTACGCGAGCACAGACTAAGAATAGGGTAGGGGCGTGCTAGGGGAATAAGTTTTTAAGCGCTCCATTGCTTCAACTTCTGCTCTCCTATGGTGTTTCTCTGGCTTTTTTGCAATGTTCGTATTGCTTCCTTTCAAGACATTTATTCATGGCAGAGACTTTCATGACCTTGATCGTAAATTCAAATGAACGACCGCATATGCTTAGTCAATTGTGCGATTGGTTTGTGCAGGAGTGGGGCGAGCTGGATCCGTTTGATGTACGGCACGGGCATGTAAAGACACCCAGTCCTTTGATTGCACTTGATGAAAAGAAGGAATTGATCGGCGGGCTGGCATTTACGATTGCTGCAAAACCTCGAATTGATGAAAAAGCCATATGGATTAATGCGTTGTTGGTTGCGCCCAAACACTGAGGGAAAGGCGTCGCCACGAAGCTTATAAAGGCAGCAGAAAACGCGGCCACCCTAAACAATATAGCTGAGCTTTTTGTGCATACACAGTTTGCAGGCCTGTACTCAGCCAAGGGGTGGAAACTGCTGGAAACGAAAGAAGACAGCTCAGTTTTGACCAAACCAATGAAACTGAAAGTCTAGGTTTGTCCGTTTCACAGTGCTTGCTATTTTGTGGGTTTCTCTGTATTGCATCCTTAACGCATCTTCGCCAATGGCTCTGCCACGGCTGAATTTGCCTCCCTGCTGTTTCTGAAAATACAGAAATCAGCCATGCTCGAGCGGGATATTGCACGGGCACGCACCGTGGTCCGAAGCGCTTGAGAGGCATGCGTCTCACAATTTTCAACGGACTTCATTCAAACGAAGCTTTGTAGCTGTTGGCCCCAAACCGCCACAGAACATACTCATGGCTTCTATAATATAAGCCGCTGTACAAGAGTTTTCTTGCGCGGGCGGCAAGAGTGGGCTGCATCTGACTAACCTCAGATACGTGCAGCACGCTCTCACATGTCTTGAGAAAGAAAAGAATCTTGAAAACTTTTGCAGACGCAGGTCTTGCTGAACCAATTCTTCGTGCTGTGACAGCACAGGGTTATGAGAACCCAACCCCAATTCAAAGTGAAGTTATTCCGGTTATGTCCGCAGGCGAGGATGTCCTTGGCATTGCGCAAACCGGTACCGGTAAAACTGCAGCCTTCGTGCTGCCGCTGCTGACGCAGCTGGCGAAAGAGCGCAAAAAGCCAGAGCCGCACACCTGCCGTGCGCTCATTCTTGCGCCAACCCGCGAGCTTGCATCTCAGATCGCTGAAAGTGTACGCACCTACGGCCAGTTTATTGGCCCATCTTTTGCTGTCATTTTTGGTGGTGTAAAGCACGGCCCTCAGCTGCGCGCGCTTTCCAGAGGTCTGGATATCGTTATTGCAACACCAGGTCGCCTGGAAGATCATATGAGCACTGGCGGCATCAAGCTGAGTGCAACAACAACAATCGTTCTGGACGAAGCAGACCAGATGTTGGACCTTGGGTTTGCCCCGGCGATCCGCCGTATCCTGAGCAAACTGCCTAAGCCACGTCAAACAGTTCTGCTGTCGGCAACCATGCCAACGCAAATCCGTAAGCTGGCGAAAGAGTTCCTGAACAACCCGAAGGAAATCTCCGTTGCGCCGGTCTCTCGTCCAATCGAAAAGATCGAACAGTCCGTACGTCTGCTTAATGCCAGCGCAAAGCGTGCAGCGTTGCAAGAAATCCTTTCTGAAGCTGATGTAGAACGCGCCATCGTCTTCACCCGCACAAAACGCGGTGCAGACCGGGTCAGCGGAAATCTGGAAAAAGCAGGCCTTTCTTCAGCAGCGATCCATGGCAACAAAAGCCAGCGCCAGCGCGAAAGATCTTTGAACGGATTTAAGGACGGCTCTGTTAAAATCCTTGTGGCAACCGATATCGCTGCCCGCGGTATTGATATTGACGGTGTCAGCCACGTGGTCAACTTTGAGCTGCCAAACGTGCCGGAAGCGTATGTTCACCGTATTGGTCGTACAGCGCGAGCAGGCAAAAGCGGCATAGCGATCTCACTGTGTGATCAGACAGAACAGCCATATCTGCGCGACATTGAACGCCTGATTGGCCGTAAACTCGCCACCGGTGACAGTGACTGGGCTCCAGGCACACCAGAAGCAGAATACGACCCGGCAACAGAACCGCATCGTTTGAAGCGTCATAAACGCCCACAAAACAACCGTCGTCGTACCGGTGGTGGTAATCCTCGTTCAGGAGCAGCCAATGGGCGATCCGCTGGGGGGAATGGTGGTCGTCCAGCTGCTGAAAATGCTGGTGAAGGCGCCCCGCGCTCTGCACAGCCAAAACGTGGCCCATCCAAATTTGCAGCGGGCGGAAAGCCGGCTGCAGGTGGTGGTCGTGGCCGTCCAGGTAAACCAGGCGGCAAGCCAAACGGCAACGCAGGCGGTAGAAATGCATCCGGCGCAGGTGGTCGTGGTGGAGCAGCACCAGCTGCAAACCGCCAACGTCGCTCCAACCGCTCAGCACCAGCGGCGCAGCGTTAAGGCTCTGTAAGTAACAACCTAGCAAAACACCGGGGCCCTCAAAGGCTCCGGTGTTTTGCTAGGTGCTCATCAAACCGCACGTGGATCAGGCTGTGTCTTCATCAGCCCGCGTCACAAAATTTGCGGGTGAGACGATCTCGATCAACTCAAGGTCTTCAGAATGTTCGATTTCGCGATGACGGATACCTGCAGGCTGCACAACGCAGTCTCCCGGCCTTGCTGTGTGGACCCCGTGACCTTCATATTCGAACCGGACCCAACCTTTCAGCACATAGTAAAACTGAAAGGAGCAATCATGCACATGCCACTGCCCGGTCGCATTGTGCCCTTCGCGTGCGCGGATCACATGGGCAACCACATTTCCGTTGGTTGCCTCTGCCACTCCTAAATCGCGGTACTCAAAATAACTGCGCAGGCCTCCTGCCTCAAACTGCGCGCTCTCCCCTTCGCTGTGGCTAAATGATTGTTGCTCGGTTGCCATGCTGATCCTCCCCCAAAAAATTAAAAGGTAGTAGGCAGCGTTTTGAGAGCCGCGTCAATCACTGTTAATCAGTTCCGCCTAAAGGTAGAGAAAGCTGGCGATGGTGAAGTAGACAAAAACCCCAAGGACATCATTGCTGGTGGTGATGAAAACACCCGTCGCCGCAGCAGGGTCAATGCCGAGCCGGTCCAGCACCACAGGCACAGTTGCCCCCACCATGGCTGCAATCGTGGTGACGATAGTAAGCGAAAGGGCCGCCGTCAGCGCAAGCCATGCCGGCGCATGAATTTCAAAAACAAGGGCGCCAATGCTGATGAGGATTGTGAGTACGCTGCCAGCGATGATGCCGTTGGAAAGTGCTCCGCAAAACTCCTTCCAGAGTCGGAAAAGCGTACTAACCGTCCAGATTGACCCTGTCGCAATGCCCTGCACAGCGACAGCAGAAGCCTGTAGGCCGGAATTGCCTGCAATGGACATGATGACGGGTATAAAGGCAGCCAAAATCGCAGCCTTTTGTAGCTCCTCCTCAAAGGAGCCTACAACAAGCGCAGCAACGGCAGAGCCAATCAGCCCGGTTATGAGCCAGGGCAAACGCCCTTTTATGATGCGGCGCACCGAGTCAGATGGGCGCGCTTCAGGCGAAACCCCACCCATGAGCATCAGGTCTTCAGACAGCTCCTCACGTGCAATCTGGTCCATTTGCTCAGTCGTAATCCGGCCAATCAGCTTTCCGCGAGCATCAATAACAGGCATTGAGGAAATCTGTCGCTTCGCCGCCTTTCGCAAAACCTCTTCCTGATCCATTTCCGCTGAGACCGCCAGCACATTGGCATCCATAACATCGCCAATGCGGGCACTTGGTTCAAGCGTAAGCAACCGTGTTACATCCAGTCGCCCGACCAAACGGTGTTTGGCATCCACGACAAACACCGTGCGAAATCGCCCCACCAGATTGTATTGGCTCTTGATCGCTGAAATTGCTTTCTTCGCCGTATAATCTTCACGAAATGCCACAAACTTGCGGCTCATAACGCGCCCGGCGGTATCCTCACCATGGCGAATGCGTTGCTCAAATTCGGTACGCGCATCCAGTTGTGGCACGATGATATCAAGAAGGCTCTTTGGAAACTCATCCAGCGTGTCGGCAAGGTCACTTTCTTTTAAAGAGTTGAGGATCTCGACCAGGCGTGAAGTGGTTTCGTCCTTCAAAAGCTCTGCGCGAAAATCCGGATAGAGTTCCGCAAGGATCTTTGTGGAAGGGCGGATAGGCAGCAAGGAGAAGAGCTGACGCGCTTCAGGTAAGGGCAGGCCGGTCAGCAGCTGGAGAAGGTCAGTGGGAGACCATTTTTTGAGTTGCGCGACAAGTTGCGTTGTCTCATCAGCACGAAGCAGGTGGCGCACATACTTAAGCACTTGTTTGTTGTGTTCCTGTGCACTTGCATCAGTCTTACTGCTCCACTGGAGTGGCACTTTTCTTTTCGCCATCCGCTGTACTTTCCGCTTGTGCCGTTACTCTACCTGAGCAGAACATGCCCCATGCAGGTAAATCTCTCGCTAAAATCGTGTGAGACCGTCTGCACGGTTATATAGCTAAAGTTTTCAAAGAATACATGACGCCACGGAGAGATAGCCTTCATAAAGTCTAAGCTAAGAGGGACCACAGGCAGGCATTGTGCAAAATAACAAGCCTGTTAGGCGAGGCCGCAATGCAGCGTCAACTGCAAGAATAGCTCTCAGGAAAGATGTTTCATGTTTACCCGGATCACCCAAAAACCAAACACTCAGCTTATTGCTGCGTTGTTTCTTTCGTTTCTGGCAGCCGGTTTTCTGATTAGCCCCTTGAAGGCTCAGGATGGAGCCGCCCAGACCGCACCTAACATGGTGCTTACTGGCGCAGGCTCCATGTACCCAGACGTCTTATTCAATGAGACCCTGCTTTTATTCAAAAAGTCCAATCCTGATGTCCAGGTAAAATATGAGCCGATAGGCAGTGGCGCGGGCGTGCTAGCGCTTGAAGAGGGCAAAATCGAGTTTGCGGTCTCCAGCGCACCTCTTGAGGCAATCTTGACGCAGGATGTTGATATGGATGCAGAAGAGGAGCCGGTACCACTAAACGGAAAGCTTCTGGAGATTCCGATTACAGTAGGCATGCTTGGCATTCTCTATAACATCAAAGGCGTTGGCCACCTTAAACTTACACAAAACGGGCTTGCCGGAATCTTCGATGGCGCAATCAAGTACTGGAACAACAGTGAGATTCAAGATGCGAACCCGGACCTGCGACTTCCAAATTTGAAAATCACGATCATCGGACGCAGTGACGCCAGTGGGGCAAACTATGCCCTTTCAAGGCACTTGCTTTCAGCAAAAGGTGAATGGTCAGGAAAGGCTGAGTCCATTTGGCCACCAGCTACGCTTCCCAAGGACGCTATTCTCGTTCCCAGTTCTTCTGAAGTTGTCACTAAGCTGAGAGAAGTGAACGGTGCAATTGGCTACGCCCCGTCCGCATTTGGGAGCACACTTGGCATCCCCATGGCCCTAATCGAAAACAAAAAAGGAAACTTCATTGGCCCCTCACTATACGCTGGTGAAGCCGCGATCGATGAAATTGCAAAGAGCAAGGACCCGCTCGCGATCGACGAAATCCCTAATCCTGAATCGCCCGGTGCCTATCCGATTGTTTCACTGTTTTGGCTGGTCACGAATAATGTCTACTCCGATACACAGACAGGAAAAGTCGTGCGGGATTATGCAAAGTTTATCTTAAGCGGGCAGGCGAGAGGCGCAGCTATCTCATCGGGTTATATACCGCTGCCAGACAATTTGCGCGCACAGGCGAAGAATCTGGCAGGAACCATAAAGTAGCTGCTGTAAGTGAAGCATAGATTCTTGTATATTTTTGCAGTCTTGAAAACAAAAGAGCTGCGAGTGCACCTAAGCAATCGCAGCTCTTTTGACTTAATCGCTGAAATTCAGTCGATTTGAGAAAACGTCGAAAGCATTTCCGACGCCTTAGAATTATCGAGGCTCGCTTTGAAGGCCTTTGATAATTGCATAACAAGCACCCAGCAACACAATTGCAAACGGGAAGCCGGTTGAAACCGTCATCGCCTGCAAGCTGGAAAGCCCGCCGCCAAGCAGCAGTGCAATCGCAACAAGACCAACCAGAGCTGCCCAGAAAATACGCTGCTGTACTGGAGAGTTCACCTTGCCACCTGCGGTGATCGTATCAATCACCAGCGAACCTGAGTCCGAAGATGTCACGAAGAAGGTGATAATCAAGATGACACCAAGTACAGAGGTGATCTCTGCCAGTGGCAGGTTGCTCAGCAATTCAAATAGCTGGATCTCAGTCGCAGCACTGGCAATTTTGCCGAGTGTGCTTGTGGTTTCAAGGTCGATTGCTGTGCCGCCAAAGGCAGTCATCCATAGAGTTGTCACAACGCTAGGAATGATGAGAACGCACATCATGAATTCACGAACAGTACGGCCACGGCTAATACGGGCAATGAACATGCCAACAAAAGGTGCCCATGAGAACCACCAGGCCCAGTAGAATGTCGTCCAGCCTTGGCGGAAGTTGTCATCAACGCGGCCAATCGGATTAGACAACGCCGGTAGGTACTCAAGATACGCTTCAAGGTTCCAAAACAGGTTCTTCAAGATTGTCAAAGTAGGCCCTGCAAGCACTACAAAGCCCAACAGAAGAGCTGCCGTAATCACGTTGAAAGTAGAAAGGTGCTTGATGCCTTTTTCCAAACCAAGAACAACCGAACAAAGCGCAATTGCAGAGATCGCAATGATCAAAATGACTTTGGTTGTTGTGGTTGATTCAATGCCAAACAGGTGTTGCAAACCAGCGTTCGCCTGCTCTGCACCAATACCCAAAGACGTAGCAAGACCAAACAAGGTCGCAAATACGGCCAGAATATCGATGACGTGACCAGGCCAACCCCAAACTCGTTCACCCAGAATAGGGTAGAAAATGGAGCGGATCGTAAGCGGCAAGCCTTTGTTATAAGAAAACAACGCTAAACCGAGAGCGATCACAGCATAAGTCGCCCATGGGTGCAAAGCCCAGTGGAAGATCGTCGAGGCCATTGCCAGTCGTTCAGCTTCTGCTCCGCTCAGCGCTTCGCCGCCCAAAGGTGCCCAACTGCTGCCAGAGGTAATGGAAGAGAAGTGCCCGATTGGCTCAGCAACGCCGTAAAAGACAAGGCCGATACCCATGCCAGCTGCAAACAGCATGGAGAACCATTCACTATATTTGAAATCTGGTTTTGCATCTCTGCCGCCGATGCGAACCTTTCCTAAAGGCGAAACGATCAGGAAAAGGCACAGCAACACAAAGATATTGCCGGCAATTAGGAAAAACCAGTCGAAGCTAGAGGTCAGCCATACACGTAAATCGCCAAAAACAGGGCCGATAGCGTCTTTGTAGAGCAGTGTGATGGCGACGAAAATCGCAATAGCAATGCTTGAAACTGTAAAAACGATATTGTGAACATCGAACGCAACACCCGCAATGCGAGGGGTGATGTTGTCCTGTCCAATCTCATAGTCTGTATCAATAAGGGTACTCGGCCCTTCGGGGGCCGGAATGAGGTCTGCGCAGGTTTGATCAGTCATACTGTTCCTGTTTGTTTGCAGAACATCCACGCATGCAGCGTTACCGCGCACGGTACGTAGATAAGGCAGCTCAACAAAGAGCCAAGATCCGCTTGTTAACCACCTGCCGCGAAAGCTCATGGGCGAGCATCAATGATCACTGCCAGAAAGTCGGCTTCACGCAAACAATGGAAGAAGCTGGCAACGCGGTTACCTCCATGGCGGAGGCACAGATGGATAGCGATACCAAACAGCGAAAGTGATCTGGCCTCTTAAAAAGCCGACGCTGATATTGATATAATAGGCACCGCTTGGTGTGCGCGAAACTTACAAATTTATGCACATGGCACACAAGCGTATTACTGCGTATGCGTGCTTGCTGCATTTTTGAAGTGTTTGAAGACTGTAATATATGGCGTTTTCGAATCCATCATCGCGCAGATAGAGGTCGAAACCGTATTGACGAAAGAGCGTTCGATAGCGGGCAAACTGGCAGGGCAAAGCAGAGCAGCCCCTTGTTATAAAGAGATTGAGTGCCATATCTCTAATATGCAGCGTGGCCTGACGGCACTTGCTAGGTGCGCTGGAAGGCCAATTAAGCGAAAATCAATGAAGCCACATCAGCAATGCACCTTCCGTTAAGGTGAGTTTGTGACGCTGTATTTGTCTGTTAAAGTTGGTTTCAGAATTGGAATGGCGGGTTTCTGCCGATTAGGAATGTTTTACACACGGGGAGGTGATGTTTCTGTATTTTCTGACATTTTTGGGTTGACGGTGAGCACGCTCAGGCCTATAACCCAGCTCATCGAGAGCGACGGTGCTGCCGGCGACGGAACGCTTCGCTCTTGAGTTACTCGAAAGGATTGATTGCTTAGGTAGATTAGAGATGATCTCAACTAAGTGATTTACTCTTTTGAGTATAGGGTGAGAGCCCGGTTCATTGACAATTGAATATGATAGGAAGAGAAACGTGGACGGCGGTTATTCGCGAGTAGCTTGGCAACAAGTTACTGTTACGGAATAACTGACA
>NZ_FOFM01000069.1 GCF_900110875.1 Pseudovibrio axinellae
CTATCTATAGTTGAAAGAATTTTCTCGAAAAATGAAACTTGATAAAGCCTATAAGATCCACGCGCTCATTGTGGTGAGAGCACATTGGGGTTCTTTGAGCCCATAGCGGACGTTCCTCAGCCACTCAGCTTTCGCTGACGCAGCATGTTGCTGTGTGGCCAAGGCTCCCATTCGCCGTAGTGTTGGGGCCGCATCGTTTTTTGGCCTTGCTATTTCTGATTGTGTGCAGTTTCAAAAAAAATCCCACCCAAAGCCAATAGAAAATGAAAAACTGTTTCTCGCCAGTCCTTTACAAGGTTCGCAATGTCATTGAACGCATGTTTTGCAGGATCAAAGACTTCCGCAGGACTGCAAGACGGTATCATCGAAAAGCCCAGAACTTCCTGTCCGCGCTCTGCCTCGTGGTAGTCATCTGTTACTGGTTATGAGTCTGGACCCTAAAAAATCAGTCAGGAAATTTTTCATTATCCAAAGCAAGGTTTCCAAATCTTGCACTTATATTCTAGCCATATTTTGCGGGAGTGTGATTTCAATATCTATTGTATCTTAATAGTATTCATTAGGGCTCTTTAAAGATTTAATTTAAATATTTTGAACTGTCGAGCAGATAGTTGTCCCTGATACAAATTAAGTAATTAAATTATCAGCGTTAGGAAAGGCCGCTATCATTGCGGAAAGTCGTATGAGTAACTTGGCATTGACGATTACAAATAACCCGAATTCCGGTGCGCAGAGTTCCGAAGTACATGTATGTATCGTCGGGCAAGATCCTAACGACAGTAAAAAGATCGGAAATTATAATTTTACTACTAATCAGTTTGATTTCGGCGACAAAAGTACTTGGCAACTGGACCCTAATAATCCCTCAGCTGTTACCACTTTGGATAAGATCAAATCAGCAATAAATATCCCCGATGTCACGAGCGGAAGAATTTACTTTTCGATTTATGATAATTTCCAACCTTTTAATTATATTGGACCGATGTCCGACAAATCGAATAAGACCCTCTTCGATAAAATTGAATTCAGCGTTGGATCAGGTACATATATCAATAGCACGTCGGTTGATTTCTACGGTATTTCCTATGTTATTTCTGGAATAGACATCAAATCGCAGTCGTCAGTTAGCTATGGGTTTAATCAAAAGCGTTCAGCAGTTATTACGGCACTTGGAAAACTCCCTAACCCACCGCAAAGTCAACAGATTGGCAATACTGATATCATGAAAAAAACTTTCATGACTAACGATAGCAAAGAAGTATTGCGCGTGCTGTCACCTAAAAGCATGATGTATGGGGACTGGGGTAGCAATTCAGATGAACAGAAGCTTTGGGCCCTACGTTACGCTCAATTTCTTAATGATTACATCGCCAAACATTGTTTTGTTCAAAATCGAAAATTCTGGTTCTTTGGCAAAGACCACTACAATACAGGTGATACGCCATATTTCGGGAAAGTTTCAAGCAGGAGCGACGTCGTTAGTTTATGGACAGATGAGTCTTGTACACAGCCTTATTCTGTCCAGACCCTTCCTAAGCCCGTGACCCAATTAAATGAATCAAACATATTCGCCAATTATGCAAACGTTACCGGAGTTGATCCCCAATATATTAATTGGGGTTACCTTCTGTTGGGAAATGTTGCTGGGTCAGAAGCTGCAAACCACTGGCAGCAAGATCCTGTCTGTTTGTCAATCATGGTTTCCATCTGTCGCGGTGTGATGCATCTTCAAAATGTTCCTTCCCCCTTTGATCCGCAAAATCCACCATGGAATGATCCTACAAAGCAGATATGGACTAAACCAGCGCAATATTACATGGGAGATGGCAACGGCAACAGCACAAATGATTTTCCAATTTTTTATTATGCCAGAATTTTACATCAACTCGGTTTGAATGGAAGAGCCTACGCACTTTCTCAGGATGATGTTTATGGCAGCGATACAACTATCCACATGACAAGTAATTCAAGCGCCACAATCGAATTGTTTGGACTTGATAGATGTTGAGAGGCTCTTTTGCAAAGTTGATTTCAGGGTCTACTTGCCTAAACTGCAGCCAAATCCATGTGGTCTTCGATAAACTCAACAGCGGAAGCTCGCTCAAAGTCTTCTCGCCGCGGATCGCTGCAAGTGCCACTATCGCCTTGAAGGCCGGGCTGTGATTGCGTCGGGGGCGTCTTGTCATACTCATCTCCTGTTCACAGCATCATGTCAGTTTCAGGAGCAATATCCACTTAGACCACCTGCCAAAATTCCCGAGCCGTCTCTTTCAGCAGGCGACAGTACTGGCACGTCGAGATATGAGGTCGGTTATGGAAACGGCCTGGCTGTGGGAGAGTAATAAACTTTCATACCGAAGAGCCCTCCGCGTCAGCAATGGCTTGATGTTGACCTAGATTACCGCACTGCAGCGAAGGTCGGCTTTGTCCGCATAGGCGTTTGTTCTGGTCTCAACAAACAGATGATTTTTGAATCAACAGTATGTTCTAGGAGATCGACTTGAGGTTGTAACCGC
>NZ_FOFM01000010.1 GCF_900110875.1 Pseudovibrio axinellae
CCGGGCAGATAGGGCTGGAAATGATAGCCGCATAAGGCTTGAATACAAACAATGGATCCTCACAAAAACTGGAGGAAACTTGGGTCTCAGGTCACGAGGACAATCGTATGGAAAGCCGGTGCTCCGTATTCTTCCATCCAATGACATATCAAAGCTCCAGATAGTCCGCTGGCAGTGCCAATTTCTACAAATACTTTTGGCTTCCACTCTTCAATCTTGGCTTTTATATAATTGCCCTCTTCCTCGTTAATACTCCTGAGGGTTGTCCCATTTATTTCATTGAAAATATTGCAGATCATGTCCTAAGCCTCCCAACAACCTTAAGATGCCAAACTTTCCTTTTGGGTGGCGTCCAATTCTGCACGCATTTTCAATATGTTCTCGATGGATTGCTCCATGGATATGGTGTTTCCTGTTTTCCCTTCGAAATATATAGAGTTTTTAACACAGGTTAGATAAAACAGTTCCTCGATTGTCCGCTTCTCTGTTCTTCTGTGGTTTTTGTTCCTGTCATCTGTCAGCCCCCAGCCAGAATAAAATGGCTGTCCGTAGACGACGACCTCCTTGTCTCTTAGCAAGGCTTCAAATCCGACCTGTGAAGATATTGTATAAACCTTTGAACAAACGTCTAAAATATCTACAGTAGAGAACTCGTCTCTAACTTCTATAATCATTTCTCTATTTTTAATGTGTATCTCAGCATTCATATGTATATTATCAGGGTGCCACTTAAACAGGATCACTTTATTGGGGTTCTCAGAGAGAGCCTGATCCAACATATTAGTTACAACACCATTGTCTGAACGCGCCAACTCGATAGACATATCGCTTCGCTTTTGATCCACAACGAGCACAACACCTTCAAATGCAGACATATCTTTTCTCTCATTAGAGACGTAGGCATTGTACTTTGTTATTCTGCTATCTATAATTTTTCTAATAAGACTTTTAGATCGCGCGATCTGCTTATCATTAATAATTGGACCGCTTTTATTTAGCTCAATCTCAAGTCGTGATGGTCCTCTTGCATCAAAGTAATATCTAATATCATCTATTACAAAACCAATAGGCCTTCTGTATTTACCATCCAATGTATCGTCAAAATAGCCACCAAATGAAGCAAAAAAACTTGATTCAATAAAGTACGTTGGTAATCCGTAAAATGATGACTGTTCGATACATTTCCAAAACTGCTCTGTATCAGGTCTATAAACTGTTAAGGCAACAAAGCTCGAGTTATTAATATATCTTTGACCAACTGAATTACTTGAAAATAACCAAGTTAGGTTTGAATTATATTCTTGCAGATCGATTTTCCGCATATTCGTGAGCACATTTCCACCTTGCCTTAGATTATCAAGAGCAATCGATGCTGAAAACTCTGCCTCGCCAACCCGTTGGTATAGCAATTCATGGAACTGATTAGAAAGCATTCCGCTATTGTAAGCTAATCTATAATCAACTTTGACTTTGGAAGGCCAGCTTCTCCGATATATATCTCTTGATATTTTCCAAATATCTGTTTTCGTAATCGCTTTTTTTATCTTGCTCCAAGTCTTGGTGATGTATTCGGTGTTGCGCGCAATTAATTTATTCTTATTCGTTCCAGCAATTAGAATATCTATTCTGGCGATTTTATCTTCAAATCCGCATCCTTTTACATACTCATACCATTCTCTTGCTCTAGGATGGTTCAGTGACGTCCAGGGCTTCCTTTTGTATGTGTAGTGAATGCCGCTCGGGTCCTGTATTGCGTCTAGGGCTTCATTGAGAGACATTTTGTTGCGCACACCGACTGTGTTACTTGGCCAGTTCTTCTCGAACATCGAACCGTGCACATTCCAGCGTACTGGCAAGTAGGTGATTTGATCTGAGAACACTTCATTAATGATCTGCTGATCCCCTAGCTCGATACGCTGACCGTGTTCCTCGATAAAGTTCATGCAAAGGTCGGTGAACGGAATGGATCTCATCAGTTTAATGTCGACCAACAAGACCCCCGCATTAACATGCGGAGCATCGGGCGGTACATCAAATTTCTCATTATAATAAGTACTTACTGAGTCTTCGACACCTGCAAAGAGATTCCCTTTTAGGTCGGCTTTAAATAACTCTGAAATACAACTTTTAAATATGACATCACTATCTGTATAAACAACCCGTTTGCAGTCTTCTGGAAGCATATAGTGCATGTTGAGGCGGTAAAAAGTAGCCTCTGATATGCCTGGGGTCGTTCTTATACCAGCATACCGACCAGCAGAAGCTACTAAAAATATGATTGAAGCTTTATCTTTGCTTTGTAAGAGAACATTGAATCTGAATTTGTAGGCCTCATTGGGCTCTTTATCGACCAGTATGAATATTCTAAGCATTGAGGAGCTGCGCCAGTGACGTAGTATCGAGTTAATAGTCACCGCAGTATATGGTAAGAATTTATGATCGGCTGCTAAAACAACGTCTATGCTTTTTTGAGCTTTTACGGAAGTATTTTCCATATTTTATTAGCCTTTGAAAGTTAAGTAGCAAATTAGGCTGCAAAAAGCTATATATTTTTCTTAATACACAAATGTATTGGTTGGCAGTTAATAGAATTGGTGTTCAGAGCCATAAGTTTTACGCTACCCGTTTATTCAAAATCCATCTTAGTTAAATTGGGTTTATAGGAAATCCCCGTGTAATCGCCCCTGCAATTGCTCTGGTTTAAAAATGGAGATATTTTGCGCTTCATATCGAGGTCTGAAACTATGAAAATATCTCGCTTCAACAGCACGCTATTTACCCGGTAAACTCGGCTGCGATTAGACGGACCAAAAACGAATGCGGTCTTTGATATCGTAGTCGTTTTCTAAACTTCGTCTCTTGGCCATGAAACACTCCTCAACACCTCAATTAAGAAACATTTGCTCTTGCATCAAACTGCCTGGGGAAATAATTCCGTTTACGTAAAGTGGAGACTTACGCGCAAGGAAAGTGTGTCTCTGCTAATTGGAGCCAGAGGAGGATTGAATGGCATTTTTTGAATATAAGGACGAAGACGCGTCGGAATTGGTTGTAAATGCGATGGCGCTTGCAACCTATGCAAATCAAACCTACCAATCGGTTTATGCAGCAGGCGATACCTCTATTGTAATTAGTAGTGAGCAAGTTGTGGGTGGATGGACCATACTTGCTCCCGAAGTCTTAGGGTATTCGGGCTCCGTTGACGAGAACGGGGCGTATCATGGTGAAACAGAGGAATTTAAAGACGCTCAGGCTGAAGTCTTTGCCCAATATGACGAAAACGGCAAAGTAACATCAGTTGCTTTTGCTATTCGTGGGACCGACGAGTTTGGTGACATATTTGATTACCTGGAGTTTTTGAAATCTGAGCCAGAATACGTCGAAAAAGCCTTTGCTGACTTACTCGCGTCGCTCAAGGACTTCATGATTGCAAATGGTTTGACTGCACAAGACCTGATCGTTACTGGTCACTCACTCGGCGGGGGCGCAGTGACGAATATGGCGGAACGGAGCGACCAGTTTTTAGAGGGCTTCTTTGTAGATGCGAACTATGTTGGGTTTGCCTCCCATTACACGCCTGAGGACGGCGACAGCCTGCTGGATTCAGGAGCGGAGATCTTCAGTGTTGACTTTGAGAATGATCCGGTCCCTTCAGGTATCTCCGAGGGTTCAGCAGATGTCTTCGGAAATGATCAAGATTATGAGTACGCGACCAGTAATTTGATCTTCTATAATGCATATTACGGGACGCCGCTTTATTGGGATGGGGGTAATATCTACAACCCGTTCGCGTGGGATTCACATTCTTCAGTCAATTATGCCAAGGCTGTCAACGTAATCGCATCCTCAATGTTTTACGAGGAGATGGAGCGCGACAGTCTTGTTATTGTCTCTGGTTTGGACGAGGACACAGCGGATGATCGGTGGGTTGAGGACGAATTCATTCCTCTTGATGACCCCGGCCATTTAGGTGATGACGCCTTCATACTCGGATCTAACGCAGACGACTGGTTGCGTGGCAATACCGGAGACGATGCGATTGAAGGGTTTGACGGGGACGACCACATCACCGCGGGCAATGGCGATGACCGGATATGTGACGGTGAGGGCATGGATGAGCTGACTGGTGGGGCAGGTGCTGATATCTTCATCTTTGTTGCAGATGGACAAACAGACACGATCACCGACTTTACAGTAGGTGAAGATAAGATCGACTTAAGCCAAGCTGGCGTCACTTCAATTGATCAGTTGAGTTTTGATGATGGCGGCTGGTTTGATGATTATGAGGTGGCCTATTTCGACGACGTTATCGTGCTCGAAGAAGGTTGGTTTGATGGTTATAACACTCTCAGTGCCGACGACTTCCTCTTTGCATAAGCTTTAACAATAGCGGTACTTTTCACAAAAGTACCGCTTAGTTCAAAGTGCGATTGTGCGTATCAGCATCTGGGCTATCCCGCTTGGACCGGCGTCTTTGCGCTATTCATTGCCCGCTCATTGTCTACGGTAAAGTCGCGAAGGAGTGGGACAGCGTCACGTTCTTTTGATAGCATGAGCTGAAATACCATGTTGGAGCCGTGGAGGAAGCCGAGTTCAACCGCACAAAGATAGAACTCCCACATCCTGCAAAATTTCTCGTCGTACAAGGCCTTAACCTCTTCGTGGCGTGCCTCGAAACGGCCTCGCCAATCTCGAATGGTGTAGTAATAATGCAGTCGCAAAACCTCGGCATCGCATACCCAAAGACCAAGGCGCTCAGTAGAAGCAAAGACCTCCGACAAAGCCGGAACATACCCTCCTGGAAAAATATACTTGCGTATAAACGGCCCAGTGGTGCCGGGAGGTGTCATCCGCCCAATAGAATGGATCACCGCAAAGCCATTATCGCTCAGACACTCACCAACCTTCGCAAAATATGCGTCCAGATGACCAATACCCACATGCTCCATCATGCCAACCGAAATCACCCGGTCGAATTTGCCTTCAAATTCGCGGTAATCCTTTAAAAGAAACTCAACTCGATCATCCAGTCCAGCCTCAATAGTCCGCTGCTTGGCGATGTTCACTTGCTCAGGCGAAACATTGAGTGACGTGACTTTTGCTCCTGCCTGCGCCATGCGAATAGCAAGGCTCCCCCAGCCTCCGCCAATTTCCAAAACTCTCATTCCTGGCTTTAAATCAAGTTTGGCCACAAGATGCGTGAGTTTAGCTTCTTGCGCGTCTTCCAATGTGTCATCAGCGCTACGATAGTAGGCACAGCTGTAATTCAGCCCGCCCTCCAAAAACAAACGGTAAAGGTCCGTGGACAGATCATAGTGGTGACGCGCCTGCTTTTTGGCGCGCTCCACGCTGTTTTTCTGCTGATGGCGCCGAAGCGATTTCCAACCTTTGCGCAGCAGGCTTTGGACGGGATGAGCACCTAGCGGCGCGCGGTTGATTGAGAACAAGAACAGAAAGTCATAACAAGAAGACCCTTGCTCCATGGTCAGCGTGCCATTCATATAAGCCTCGCCAGCCGCGAGTTCAGGATTTAGGAACAAGGAGCGATATAGCTTTTTGTCGTGTAGCCTAATTGTTACGGTGGGGCCATCATCGCCAGAGCCGAAGCTATGCAAAGCACCTTTAACATCATAAACGCGCATCTGACCGCGTTTGATAAATGACCGCAGTAACCCAGATAACAAACGCATCAATTATGCCCCCAGCACAAACAGGTGTTTTCAAAACGCAGAATGAACGCATAGTACTTTGGCAATATCGATAAATGCGCTTAGCCTGGTGACATCGCCAAAAACTACATGCTGAAATTTTGGAAAAACAGAGCATGAACCTTGTTCTTTATTGGCCCTTGCTGCAATCCCAAGAATTCTCCCACAAATTTCACAGGCAACTCTAACTCCAGGATGCGCCTACCTTGGTTTGCTCACAGCCTTCGGCAGGATGTTGGGGCAAAGGGCATGGTTGTTTGCACAAAGGAGTGTATGACGTTTCTTTCTGACCACCTGTGGGCTGGCAACGGCTTATACAAAGAGGGCTTTGAACATTAGGAAACCAGAGATGAGATCAAGCTTAAGAGAGAAAGCCATTAAGGTGTGCGATGAAAAAATCGCGAAGAAAGGCGAGGGGGTAGGCCTTTCATTTTATGCGTTCTTTGCAAATAAAAATGATGATCCAGACTTACTGATGGAAGCAGCACAATGGTGGATAAAAACCCATGCGCTCGATCATTTTGAAAAGGCCGTTAAAATCCGAGATCTGATCAGCACAGGAAAGTAAACAAGGGAGCCAGATGGAATTTCCTTTCCGACCATCTGCTCTAAATATCAGTTTACACCTTTATCTGCTGGCTGCTCCCATGAGCGCGCGCCCTATGATCCAGACTTAGTTTTTAAGGGGAATGAGCCATCGTCCAACGCGATAAAACTGCAAAACATCGGGTTGGGCTCAATCTTGAACGTTCACAAGCACGAACGCTCGCGAGTCCCGGTCATATTCCATCTTAAGGTTTAAGCGATGAAATGCCTGCGCTGCGGTATCATCTGAGTTTATTAGCTGCTCTAGCTCAACATTTGAAAACTCACTCGTAAGACGTGCAACCAGCTGCGCGGACAGGTCAGTTCGCCCTCTATCAAATATCCGCGTGCTCTTGCGCGGTGATTGGGTCTTTCCTCATATAGATATCAAAGATCACCCCTCGCAACTCATTAAGCGTTGTGTCGCTTAATTTTGCTAGCATTTGGGTTTGCTCCAAATACTGCGTTGCAAGTTGCTCTTTGCTCGCACCAGCCAGTGCGGGCGCTGTAAGAAGCGCAACGCAAAGTGAAACCATATAGATTTGCTTCATTTAAAATCCCTGCACACAGCGTAAACGGCAATTGTCGCGATTAAAATACACCTCCTGCCTCAGGTAGGATAACGAAAAGAATTCAGGGAATTTCACTCAAAACGGGATAGCACGCTTGAACTGTGTCAGCATAAGGCACGTGACGGAAGCAACAAATACCGATTATAAACCTGCCTAACGACCTGACTATACTACCTAGTAATACTACACGTATAATCAAAGGTTATTTATATATGGCTTTGCGATTAAAGTATAATCGAGCAAATTGAATAACACATAATATTAAATACATTATTCATTCTGCATATTAGTTAAGAGATTGGCTTTTATGACTAGGAAATATCTAAATTGTCGCTCTATTTGCTATAGATATTACTTAGAGTTAATTTCTTTGTTGCTGTTTTTTGGGTTAGCTCCGCACCATACATATGCGCAGGAGGCTTCAGGTTGGCAATGGAGCAAGCCTAATGCGCCATGCATGGGTAAATGTGCCGTCAGCGTATATGGTGGCCGTTTTGTGAAGACCGGTATGAGCGATATTGCGACCACCGGGCTGCCTGCATGGAACTGGGACTACAACAACGACTATTTTGTGGGAGCAACAATCTCAAGGTCTTTGCTGTCGTTCAAGAATATTTTGGACTTTGAGCCTGAACTTGGCGTCGGACAGCGGTTCGGCGTTCAGCATGAAACGGAGTTTTGGGCAGCCCTTTATGTACGGTATTCGGCGTTTCCGTGGAATGACTATCTAATGACAAGCATAGCTGTTTCGACAGGGGTAAACTATGCCACCGGCGTGAGTGATATTGAACAAAAGCGCGGCGGGCAGGGAGGTGGAAGCAGGCTTCTTCATTTCCTATCGCCAGAAATTACTTTTGCACTCCCATCAGCTCCAGACAAACAGCTTTTTTTTAGGTTTCACCATCGCTCAGGTGCCTATGGCATTATCAGCGATACAAAGGGTGGTTCTCAATACGCAACTGGGGGCTTTCGCTATAAGTTCTAAGTGTATTGGCTTCATCAGGATCTCAAGTTGCAAAGTTTTAAGCCCACGCAGTATGCAAACCGGCTCTGTCCGTCACAGGCAATAAAGGCTGGGCAGCGCGAAACCTGAACATTTGAAAATCTTCTATAGGCATACAGTGCAACTTGCTTAATTGGTCGGCCTAATAGATCATTGTATGCGCTTCGTTTTTGTTGTATTTCACGGCAAAACACGCCCTAGGGGAAATCTACGAGTTGAACCGCTTGCAAAATTCATCTGAAATTCGGAACACCTGGACACGTGAAGAGGCTGAAGCTCTTTACAATCTGCCATTCAATGATCTTCTGTTTAAAGCTCACTGCGTTCACCGCGAGCATTTTGACCCCAATGAGGTCCAGCAAAGTCAGCTTTTGAGCATCAAGACAGGCGGTTGCCCCGAGGATTGTTCTTATTGCAGCCAGTCTGCCCGAAACAATGCAGACCTACCGGCATCCAAGCTTTTGGAAGTGCAAACTGTTCTTGCAGAGGCCAAAAAGGCGAGGGACGGCGGCGCTACACGCTACTGTATGGGCGCTGCGTGGCGTTCCCCTAAAGATCGTGACATGCGTGCGATTGAAATGATGGTGGAAGGCGTCAAAGAGCTTGGCATGGAAAGCTGTATGACGCTTGGTATGTTGACCCCAGAGCAGATCTTACGCCTTAAAGACGCTGGTCTGGATTATTACAACCACAACATTGATACCTCAGAGCGTTACTATAGTGAGGTCATTTCCACGCGTAAGTTCTCAGATCGCCTTGAAACGCTCAATCTGGTCAAAGAGTCTGGCATTAAGGTATGTTCCGGCGGTATTGTTGGAATGGGTGAAGAAAACATGGATCGCCTTGACATGCTGGTCTCACTCGCGACTCTGGAACAACACCCCGACAGCGTGCCGATCAATATGCTGATTCCGATTGAAGGGACACCGTTGCAGGATGCAAAGCCCGTTGAGCCGATCGAGTTTGTTCGCCTCATCGCAGTGGCGCGCATCATGATGCCCAAGTCTCATGTGCGACTTTCGGCAGGACGAACAGAAATGTCAATAGAAACGCAAGCTATGTGCTTCTTTGCCGGCGCTAACTCCGTCTTCAAAGGCGAAACACTGCTCACGGCAGACAATCCGGAAGAGTCAAAAGACGCACATTTGTTTAAACGCCTAGGCATTCGCCCGATGGCGTTAAAGAGCTGCACAAAAGAAGCCGAAACTTGCTGAAGACCCACAATAGGCACTCTCCAGAGTAAGGCGCGTTCAGCTCTGGAAAGCGCACGGTTATCTATGCTTCTAGGGCTGGCCATAGGGCCAGCTCCTGATCGTCCCTCATGTGCAAACCTTGGCCAGCATACATCGGCAAATGACGACCAGGTGTCGCTCTCCCAAATCGCTTCGTTTGGAGCTTTGGGGGTGCACAGGCAGCGTTGAGAGCTATCAGGCTTGTTTACGAATGAAAGTGCAGGGGCTTGTAATGATCTTATACAGGATTGAGCAAGTACCCGGTGCGTTTTGCCCTCACTCTGCCTAAAAAACTACGCATACGCGGTGCATTCTCACGAAATTAAATATTCGTGAGATAAAACAGTACTTAACGATGTTGGTGGATTGGTTGGAGTTTCGGTATGAAGAGCATACTTTACCTGCCTGCAGATAAAACCCATCTTTTTTCCAAGGCAGTCGGGTCCGGTGCCGAGTGTGTGTTGTTCGACTTGGAGGATGGGGTCTGTGATAACGCAAAAGAAGCAGCACGCGATCAGTTAGCAAACCTCCCACATGGACTTCGCGGCCAAAGTGCTTGCGAGATTGGAGTGCGGATTAGTCCGCTAAGCACCATCGATGGCATGAAGGACATGCAGTGTTTGATGGAGCTTCCTCAGCTGCCTGAGTGGATCTTTTTGCCAAAGTGCGAAAGCCCGAGAGACTTGGTAGTCCTTCATAAATTAGTACATGAACACCCCACGAGAGAACTCGTAAAACTCTGTCCGTACCTTGAAACGCCGTCTGGTATTGCCAACGCAGAAGCGATTGCCTCTGCACCTGCGCCCTTGTATGCTCTGGCTTTTGGTGAGGTGGACTACTCGTTCTATACAGGTGCTACCATGAGCTGGGAAAGCCTGATATGGCCAAGAGGTATGCTTATAAATGCAGCCGTCGAAAACCATTTATGGGCCATCGATGGGGTTTTTCTGGACTTTAACGACCCCGAACATCTTGAAGATGAATCCAAAAGCGCTCGGGATATGGGCTTTAATGCCAAGTTTGCCATACACCCGTCGCAGGTCGAGGTTATCAATGCGTGCTTTGAACCTCGTGATGAAGAGGTTCAGTGGGCGCTGGGTATCATCCAAAAGCATAAAGAAACCGCAGAAACTGGCCTTTTTATTGTCGATGGAGCCGTCATAGGAACGTCTGCAGTGATGCGCGCGCGCCGAATTTTGGGGTTGCCAAGCGATCCGCAAATAGCATCAAGACATACTAAAGATGTACCAAAGTAATATCTGTTAATTCCATAATCTACCTTATGCCTGTACCGAATATTTCGATATAATTACAGTAAATCAAAGTATATATAGATAAAATAAAATATATTTACTTACTCTTTAGCCTGTGATTTCCATGCGCGCCATGCAGTTGTTCATTTCTTAGCATAGAGTAGGGAGGCTAGTCTGTAGCGGCACCCTTTAGATTGAACTATTATTTACCCGCGCGGCCCAAGGAAGATGAATAGCATGACCTTTGTTATGAGATACCCCGCAGCCTTGATGATGAGCCTACAATCATAACCCCCAAGCGTGCCTGAGCACTTGCATTCCTTAAAGGCAGCGAGCTTTGCGCTTCTGTAGTTTTATATTCTTGATGTTCATACATCGCTGCAAAGCCAAATAAACGTACCATCTGACAGATACGAAACGCATACAGCATTATTAAGGCTTTTAATTCTTGGCATGCAGACATGGATTGGACACTGTGAAGTGGCCAAGGCAGCATCATAGGTGTGTCATACCTAATCACAACCTAATTACGCATAAGGTAGATTATGGAACTAAAAGTGAGAGCGGCTTATGGTTAGCCAACATTGCGGATCTTGATGTCATGCGTTGAGTTTATGTGTGTTTCGACGGCCTGAGCAATTCGTTGTGATGCATGCCCATCGCCAAATGGGTTCTTGCGATCTACCTTTGTCTGGTCTGATCGTAAGATGCGTGCGACTTCATCAACAATGGCTTTCTGATTAGTGCCGACGAGTTTTGCAAAACCACTGGTCAGTGCCTCAGGTCGTTCTGTCGTCTTACGTAAGATCAAGAGCGGCGTTCCAAACTCAGGTGCTTCTTCCTGGATGCCGCCGCTGTCTGTGAGGATCAGATCTGCATCGCGTTCCAATGCAATAAGCGTTTCATATGACAGTGGCTCAACAAGATGCACGCGCGGCACTTTCTCGAGCACTGAGACCACAACATCTTTAACCGCCGGGTTTGGGTGCACTGGTAAAACGACCTGCAGATCAGTATGCGCATTAAGGCTCCGCTTGATAGCATTGCAAATATTGCGCATGGGTTGACCCCAGTTTTCGCGCCGGTGCGTCGTCACCAAAGCAATTCGCTTTTCGGGGCCCAGAACGCCTTGAAGCTCCGCTAGCTCGCGCGCCGGCTTAATTTCTCGCGCCAGATGACGCACAGCATCGACAACAGTGTTGCCCGTTGTCAGGATCTTGTCACTGCTTATTCCTTCACGAAGCAAGTTGTCTCGCGCTATAGATGTTGGTGCAAACATACGATGGCACAGCTGGTCAGCAAGCCGCCGGTTAGCTTCCTCAGGAAAAGGATCATACAAATCCCCGCTCCGCAAGCCTGCCTCAACATGTCCGACCGCGACTGAGCCGTAAAACGCTGCCAACGCTCCAACAAAGCCTGTTGTGGTATCGCCATGCGTTAAAACGTATTCAGGATGATGCTCGCTGATATGTTTGCGTATGCCCTTGAGCAGTTCTCCGGCTTGGTCGGCCAGGTCATGACAACCCTTCGCAATCTTGAGCCAGTTCAACTGGAGAATGCCAAAACTCTCCAATGCTTGGGCCGCAATTTCGCGATGTTGTCCAGTCATCAGAACATGGGCGTGAAGCGATGGACATTTGGATATTGCTCGGATGACCGGAGCCATTTTTATGGCCTCAGGGCGTGTGCCAATAATGCACATAACTTTACAGGGACCCATGCCAAGTATTCTTGGTTCTGTCATGATCTTATCACTATCAAGGTTATTGTGTTGCGGTCACAGCGGTCCTGAAGATCGACCTACCGCAGGTCTTAGCATTTTTACTTAAGAATTCTTCAATATCACGACTGTGTTTATTGTCGTATTTCAGGATATGGCTGGAGAGCGAGAATAAGGCGACCGGCTGATTGGGGTCGAATCGAGCGTTATCCAGTCTGCGTTTCATGGTGCCTACAGTGGTTGGCATTGTTCTAAAGTCAGGTTTGCGTGGATCAATCTCAAAAATCTCCACAACAGGAATGACCGTATGGCCGTGTTGCTTGAATTGTGCACTTATGGCACGCTGTAATTTGCGACTGGAATAAGGCTCCATAAGCTTCGCCCCAAGACCATCTTGGAGAAGTAGAACATCCACGAGCGTATTATCTAAAAGTGTGTCCCAAAGACGTGCCAACTTCTTGGGTTCATGGGTAGAGTTCGTATACCCCGAAATCGAGACCGGCCCTGGAAGAATACGATTGAGTATGGCCTGCGTTTCCAGCATATACTGCGTCAACAGCTTTCGAAGCTTGTTATCCTGCAAAAGCGCAGCGTCAATCTCATCTGAAATGTACCAGCCTGCAAATACCTCACTAGGATTTGCAGCGTAGCTCATCTGAGACTTGAGCGCCGTTGCAATCTGTTTGGTCTCATGAAGACGCGCATCGAGATATGGCTGCCCTTTGTTTTTAAGGTTCTCAATAAGAGAAGGATCATAGCGCAGCCCGAACCAAATCTTGGCGCCGGCTTGGTCTGCTCCCATAATCGCGGCCTCTACCCACACCGGTAACGTGATTTCTTTGTTTAAATCAGCGCCCCACATAGTCCACTGCAGGACAACCTCATCAACACCAAGCCTTTGATGTGAAAGGAATTCACTCCTCCATAGTCGTAGATTAGGAAAATATTCATCACCCCACGGCTGAAGGAAGCTCATGTGTATAGGAATACATTCCTTCTCGCCGAAGTCATAGCGTGCTTGAGCTTTATCCATTGATAGGAAAGGTAAAGTTACAAGGAAAGCCACTCCTAAGAGCAACGCTTTAGAAGTTTGCTTGAAGTCCGAGAAGGATACGACTGGTTTGACTGTCATCGGTGTTCAGTACTTCGTGTCCTACACGCCCAAACAACTCAAGAAAAAGAATGTCACCATAGGTTTCGGTGTACAAAGTCTTCCACTTGAAAGATGCTCCCAGCCCTGCTTCGATGGAAACAGCGCTGATAAGGGAGTTCCAGTTTCCGCTGCCAATAGAATACGCAAAAGTTGAGAAAAGCAGGTTAGGATCAAGCCTAAAAGTGTAACCAAGCCGCCCATCGCCATAAAACAAAATTGTCTTTTCGTTTTCAAAGAAACGCCCAGTTTCAAGATAGAGATGGAGGTAAGGTTCTTTTTCAATTGGCTCCCCGGTTTCATAATCGTAAAGCGGAAGAAAGTCATGTCCGGTGGTAAAGGACCAGAGCACCCTGCCCAGCCAGTTATCTTCTGTGAGTTCACCGCCTTCAAAGAAACGCTCCAGCCCCAACTTTAAATTCTGGGTCATAAAGGGTTTGAAGCGTAAGCCAACAATGGATTGGAATGTATCGGGATTAGGCCTGAAACTGTAACGATCATTGAGCCACTGCGCGCGGGCAATGACTTCAAAGGTACGGCCATTTTGATAACCGATGACGGGTGGCCGCCAGGCCACTTCAACTGTACCAAAGGGGCTGCTGGATGGAATACCCAATATGGCTCCCGTAATATCCTGTTCGTCCTGTCGTGAAGGGCTTATGCCGTCAAAAATAAGGAAACTGAACGGGATCTCCAAAATCCGAAGCTGACGCCTGAAACGTTCCAGCTTGTCGCGCTCATAAATATCGATCTGCTCTTGGTTCAAAGCCTCAATACGCTGGCGAAACAATGCAGCTGCCTTCTTGTTTTCGAACACCGCCATATAAGTGTAGGCAAGGTCCTCCTGAACGTCCGGCTGGTCAGGCTGATATTCCAGCGAAGCTTCAAAGCGAATGATAGCCAGATCATCGTCATCCAGCGCGCGTGCAAGATACGCACCCAAAGCCAGCGTGGCAGGGTTTTGTTTGTCACGAGGTGGAAGGCTTTGATATTCAGCTTCGGCCTCCTCAAGTCGGCCGAGTTGGAAAAGGACCTGCACAACAGAAAAACGAATGTCCTCCGTTGTTTCAATGGCGCGTGCCCTGCGCAAGTCTGATAAGGCCTGCTCAAGAGACTCTGGGCTCTGGTTGTCGTTATGCAGTGTAATCTGCGCACGGGCGGCATAGTAACGGGCCATTTGCATGCGCGTTAATGATGCTGGGGTAAGACGCACCAAAATGCGCTGCGCCTCGCCAAACCTCATTTGTTTCAAGTTGATGTAAAGAAGAGCCATACCAGCGCTCTGGTCGTTGTATTTTTCAAAGCTTTCGCTGAACCATCTTTGCGCTGCTGCATGGTCACCCATTTCCTGACTAAGAAAACCAAGCTGGCTAGCCGCTGAAGCACTGGGGCTTAGCTCGTAGGCTTTCTCAAGCTGTTCGTGTGCTTTTCTTTTCTCGCCAAGGTTTTGATAGATCCCAGCCAACGTAAGTCGCCTGACGTGATCGTTGGGGTGTTTGTGGACATCTTGCAGCGCACAGCTCAAAGCTTCCCCATCACGCCTCAATGCACGATAGGCCTCACATTTGATCGCTACTGTTTGATCGGTCTCATCCAGACTCTCAACAAGAACCAGCGCATCGCCGGGTTGTTTTAGTTCCAATGCAAGATAAGCTGATTCAAGGCGTGTTTCCGGCTGTGAATCCAGTTGTAAAGCCCTACTATAAACCCGTGATGCCTCGTTGGTTTCTCCACTGGCTTTTAAAATGCGCGCCAATGAAAGAAAAGCGGCTGCATACTTGCTCTTACTCTCATCAGATAGATTGTTTGAACTGGCGTAATTTGAGACGTAGTCCAACCACATGTCAGGCGTTACATTCTTTGATGTGCTTTCACGAAGCATCAGGTAGGCTGGTACAACCAGTGTCGGTTCCGGTTGAACATCCCAGTCTGCAACCAGGTATTTTAACGCATCCTCCCAATCCTCGTTGGCCGCCGAAACAGCCGCAAGATCAAATAAAAGCCGTGTATAGGCTTTTGTATCGTCATCGCTGAACTGATCAGTTGCACGCGCTTTGGTCGCTTGGTTTAAAGCATCCACCAATAGAGCAACAGCAGCCTGATTGTCGTTGGAAAGCAGGGCGATCTGCCCCCTTTTGGCAGTAATGCGCCAATTGGGTATCAGCACGCCAGCTTCTTTCAGCACTTCATTGGCAAGGTCCAAATCCCCTGCCCGCCGCGCAAGATCAGCAAGTGATTGGAGCATCTGAGCCCAAGCCTCCGGGGCTTTTAGGCGCTCAGCTTCATTCACGAGGGATCTGAGCTCAACAAGGATGCCAACTGCAGCCGTGTCCCAACCATTATTAAGGGCCAGCTTGCTTAAACGAAGACCATATTCCGGGCTTCTTGTAAGTTCGATAAGCAACCGTGCTGCTTCAAGCGCTCTGGCATCGTCACCAGCACGAATGGAAATATCGGCAAGTGCAAGATAGTAATTGGCAATCTCTTCGCGACCAGAGGCTTTGGTACTAAGAATCTTACCTTCTGGCGTAAGGAGCGCCATTTCCGCCTCGGCACTGGAACCTTGCTTCACAAGCGCATAAGCCAACTGAACGCGAGAGGATAGACCCAGCAGCTCAATCTTGCCAGCTTGCAGAAAGTCCAAAAGCTCAGGCAAATGACCGGAATTGAGAGCGCTGGCAGATAAGGCCCTTGCAAATGTGTGCTGCTCCAAAGCCGTCGCCAGCCGACCAGTGAACAAGCCCTTCCTTTCAGCTCCCATGAGAAGCTGATAAGCCTCCTCATCCAATCCTTGATTGAGCAGGAGGAACGCCTCATTTAATATGGCTGTTCGTTGGGTCTGAGGTGCGTTTTCAAGTTTTGAGAGCTCTTGCCATTCTTGGCGTGCTTCATCCAACTGGTTGAGGTTCCGCAGCAAGTCAGCACGTACGAGCCGGTGGCGCGGTGTTCCAGCGCCTGATTCAATGAGAATATTGAGCGCCTGCAACGCATCCTGTGTCCGCCCAAGCTTTATGGCGACCTCAGCGGTACCTTCAAGCGCCTGCTCCCGATCAATTTCCAGGAGCTTTCCGGTTTCCAGTGCCTGTCTGAAGTTTTTTGCTGCCTGCATATACTCGCCAGCCTGAGTATACAACTGAGCGAGCGTGAGATAACCGCGGCTGAAAGCAGGAGCTTGCGATTGCAAGGTCTTGAGTTGCTCAACGGCTGTAACAGGCCGGTTAAGCGAAATCAGTAACTGAATTTTTTGCCAACGTGCGACCAAGTGATCCGGATCCCCTTGCAGCAACTCATCTAATGTCGATAAAGCCTCTTCATTCCTGCCTTCCGCCAACAGACGATAAGCCAGATCCAACAATGGATAAGAGCGGTAGTCACGCCATGTTTTATTTAAAAAAGACCGACTGTCCTGCTTGTCTTTCAATAAGCTGGCGTAATAGGCATCTTTCTGGGAGGCCGTGTAAGAGTCAGCAGGGTTTTGCGAAAGCGTTGGAATGGCAAGACCCAGCACAAAAATGCCAATCCATAGGAGATGAAAGGCAGACCTTCCATTGGCCTGCTTTCTAGCTTCATGGGATTTGCGAAACGGGGTCATTGGTGCGGATCATTCTTTCCAGTTTTGGATGGCGAACTGTTGTTATGCGGATAGTCATGCGCGGTTTTATCCCAACCGATGACATCGCCGGTAATCAGGTGCCTGATCCAGGTTTTACTCGCTCGTATCATGGCGAAATAATTGATTGTGATGGAGACGAAGTAGCGCACAGTGACTGGAAGTAACGCCCGAAATCCATAATGATATCCGGTCCAGATATGACGCTGAATAAGTCGGTGAAGGATAAGGATTAGGTTGAACCAGATAACATACCAAAACGGACTGTTCTCAGGCAGCAAAGGAGGCAAATTGTAGGCATCAGGAGCAAGGCGCTGGTAAAGACTAAGACCCCAGTAAAAGATCAATGCGATGTAGCCGATAACGATGGCGTGGCTAAAGAAAACCATTTTTCTGTCGCGCCAATAGAAGTATTTATCAGCGATTTTTCCCTTCCAACCTAATTGCGCCCAGCCTTGAAACGCAATGCCGATCGTCCAGCGCGTCTTCTGGCGCACACTGCGCCAGTACCTGGAGGGAAACAGCTCTTGCGTGACAGCAAAGCTGGTGTATTCATTCTTCTTGGATGGATGGACCCAGAGCAGGCGATGTGTGAGCCCCTTGCCTGCAAGCCGCATGGCCAGATCATAATCTTCGGTCAATGAACCCGTATTAAAGATCTCATGAATACCGTTTTCATCCACTTCACAAATGGATTTTGCGGTTTCTAGTGTTTTTCTGGAATAACAAGTCCCCACGCCCGCGCCAGGCACTGTCCCGGTCAAAGCGCCTCGTACAAGCACTTCCTTGGAGTGGAACTCAGCAAATTCATCCATGTAATGGCCAGCCGTGAACTGAAGGCCCCTTCTGGGTAACGACAGTACGGGAAGCTGAACCACATCGGCCAGCTCAAGGCTGGCATTGAAAACGCGCAGCGCATTGGGATTGAGAATATCCTCCGCGTCTTGCATCACAAAACCAGCAAAAGAGATATCTTGTTCGTGTTCAAACGTTTCGATCGCAGCAAGAATTGTGTTCACACAATCTGCTTTACAGGTTGGCCCTTCATCTTGGGTGACGACGACACGCAGGTTGTCATGTTCCGCAGCAAGCTTATTGGCGGCTTGAACTGTTGCTTCGTCATTGGGGTAAACGCCGATAAAGACCCAGTAGTTGGGGTAATCCAGCTGAGACATAATATCTGTAACAGCTGGGTAAAGAATTTCGGCCTCATCCCAAGCCGGCATCATGATGGCAAGTGGTTTTGGGTCTGGCTCGCCAGCTTCTTCAAAGATAGCTTCTTCCGTTATCCCGGCCATCGGCCCGCGATACCAAGCAACAAAAAAGTAATAGAGCGTATCGACAAATAGGTCGTCTGCGCCTGAAACAGCAAAGACGTAAGATGCGACAAGAAAAAGGCTCTGGGTAATGAGAAATAGCAGTACAAATGCGTCTGTTACTAACATTCTCGCGTGCACCTTTTCGCAGGAACTCCAATAGAGTAACCCTAGGTGATTCGATCAGTCGTTCTCATTCACGGAATGTTCTGAAGGGTTTAGCGCGAGACACTTTTACCATTGCAGGGAGTGCTACTCGCACTCCACTGTTTTTGTGTTCTCCATCGCTAAATACTGCTGTTTATGCCAAAACCTGCTTCTCCTGCATATGTTTGATATCGTCGAGCGTAAATCCAAGCTCTTGTAAAACTTGTGAATTATGCTCTCCGGTGCGATTTGCTGGTGACGGCGTATCTGGTTGGCTGCGGCTAAACCGTGGAGCAGGCGCTGCCTGTGTGATGCCGTTAAGCCGGATCCGGTTGCCACGTTCAGTGTTAAGCGCAGCAGCATTTGCCTCTTCAATGGACAAAACGGGCGCAACACATGCATCCGTCCCCACAAACACTGCACTCCAGTGGTCTAGAGTTTTGGCCTTAATTGCATTGCCTATGGCCTCTTCCAGAGCGGGCCACTCCTGCCTGTTCATCTGCTTTCTGGAAAACTCTGCGGGCAAGCAGAGCCCCTCCAGCAGAAGCGCAAAGAACTGAGGTTCCAGTGCCCCTACAGAAAGATAGCGCCCGTCAGACGTCTCATAGCAGCGATAAAACGGAGCGCCGCCATCGAGCAGGTTGTCCTGGCGTTTGTCCTGCCACAAACCGCTGCCAAGCATAGAGTAGATCAACCCCAGCATAGCTGGAACACCGTCAACCATAGCCGCGTCAATCACCTGCCCTTTGCCGCTTTGTGAGCGCTCAAACAACGCTGAAAGCACCCCTAGAAGCAGGAACATAGACCCACCGCCATAGTCCGCTGCAATGTTGAGCGGCGGTACCGGCGCACGCCCGGCTTCACCAATGGCGTGCAACATCCCGGTCATGGCAAGGTAGTTCAGGTCATGGCCTGCGCAATGCGAGAGAGGACCCTCCTGCCCCCAACCTGTCATACGTCCATAAATCAGCCGAGGGTTTTTCTGGAGGCAGACATCAGGCCCAAGCCCAAGGCGCTCCATAACCCCAGGGCGAAAGCCCTCAAGTAAAATATCCGCGTTCGTGATCAGCGAGAAGAAGACCTTCACAGCCTCCTCATTCTTCATATTCAAGGCGATTGACTTTTTGCCTCTACGATTGACATCCTTGTCAATCCGCTCACCTGCTCGCTTGTCAATCACTGTGACATGCGCGCCCAGGTCTGCTAGCAACTGACCAGCCATAGGCGCAGGACCTAAACCAGTCATCTCTACCACTTGTAACCCGACCAATGGTCCTGATTTTTGTGCTGCAGACACATGCACCTCCCATACACCTTATCCAAACACGGTGCAGCAGGATGACCTGCTGACCGTAGCGTTGACTAACTCTAGAGTGGCAAGGGCTAAGCCCACAATTCTCCATTTGGTGAATGGGTTGTCCAATAGGTCAAGAATACGGTGGCAAGTCCGCTCAAAAAAACGCAGCTATAACCTAAAAAACGCAAACCAGCGCAAAAGCAACTCAAACCGTTATATGTGATAGATGTCAGTGGCTTAAGTCTATGTATTAAACAGTGTTGTGAGGATAGGACTATGAGCTACTTCCAGTCCTTCAACCACCGTAAAATGGTTTTTGCCAGGGTCTTCATAGGCCGCAATTTTGGTTTCAAACCCTTCCCAAACAGCACAATGCGCAGCATTTTGACGCCGGAATTCAGTCAATTCGTCCGCGCCAACCCAGCCAGTAAAGACGAGATTTTCTAATGGATCATGCAGAACCGGGCTCTCCAAGCGAGCCTCTTCAGCATCGATCTGGAGTGTTTCGTTCATCTGGGTAAGCCGAATTGGACGCAAATCATAAACACCGCTAATGCCCAATATGTGCTTTATCCGCTGGCCAACCGTATCCGGAAGATTGCGATTTTCGCAGCCTAACCGCGCAACAAGATGCCCACCGGCGGAGTGGCCCGTCAGATAAATTGGCCCCTCTACAATCTCAGCAACGACTTCAAGAGCAGCCTGCATCTGATTGGAAATATTGGATATTTTGGCATGTGGGCACAAATCATATGACGGAACAGCAACAGCATATCCCATCTCAACAGCCCCTTTTGCCAAATGGCTGAAAGAAGATTTATCGAACGCCTTCCAGTAACCACCATGTACAATCAACACAACTCCCTTTGGAGCTGTCTCCTTCGGAAAAAAGAGATCTAATTTCTCCCGCTCACCGCTTCCATAAGCGATATCCAGCCGATTTTTGGAGCTCGCTCGAAAGGCCTTAGAGCGTTCAACCCATTGATCAAATAACTCTCCTGCGTTTGGTACCGCACCAGAGTTATGATAGGCCGCATCCCAATCCCGCATTGTTTTTATCCTGCCCTTGGCAATACTGCCGTTGCTTCAATTTCCACTTTCGCACGTTCTTCCACCAGATCGGCAACCTGTACCATTGTCATGGACGGAAAGTGCTTTCCAAAGACCGCGCGATAAGCCCGCCCGACTTCACGCAAGCGCGATGTATAGTCTTTTTTATCTGTCACATACCAAGTCAGACGCACGACATGGTGTGGCTCAGCCCCCGCGGCAGTCAAAATTGTTCTAATGTTTTCAAGAGTTTGTTTTATCTGGTCGACAAGGTCGTCGCTTTCAAATTCCTGTTGGGCGTTCCAGCCAATTTGGCCTCCTAAAAAGATCGGCATACCTTCAGCCATGATGCCATTTGCATAGCCGGAGGCTGGCTTCCACCCCTCTGGTTGCAAGAATTTAAATAGTGCTTGCTGTGTCATGAAGCTTCCTCTTCCTGCAAGAAAACGCTCATTTTCTCTTTGATGGCCTGTGGCCAGCTTGCAGGTTTCTTTTCTTGTCCTTTGACGTAAACAAGCACTGAGCGGCTCGTTAGGCGCAGCTCGCCATTGCAAGTAACATTGAACTGCAAATGAACACTGGAACGTCCCAGCTGTGTCACTGAAAGAGTGAATAAGAGTTTATCGCCAAGTTGGCTCGGCTTCTTAAAGTCTGTTTCTATCTTGGCGGTGGGAACGGCATCCCCTTGTTTTATATGAATATCTACAAAGGATGCGTCCAAAGAGTGCTCAAACCATTCCTCTGTAACTTGATTGATCATCTCAAAGTATCGTGGATAGAAGACAATTCCAGCCGGATCACAGTGCTGAAAGATCACCGGCATCGTGCGTTCAAAGACCAAGATATCTGTCCTTCATTTCTTCTGTCAGCGCTGACGGTTGCCCTGCCCAAACTGACTCGCCTTTTTCCAAGATGATAGCCTGATCAGCGAGCGGAAGAAGCTCCTTAAGCGTTTTGTCGACGATAAGAATGGACAGGCCTTCCTTTTTAAGGGTCGCAATCGCTTGCCAGATCTCCCCACGCACCACCGGCGCCAATCCTTCTGTCGCTTCATCAAGGATCAGCAATTTCGGGTTTGTCATCAATGCTCTGGAGATGGCGAGCATCTGCTGTTCACCGCCAGATAAAGTGTTCGCACTTTGGTTTTTCCGCTCTTTAAGACGCGGAAACAGCGCATACACCCGCTCCAAAGTCCATTGCCCTTTGCGCGCGGCAGCACTTAAGTTTTCCAGCACGGAGAGATTTGGAAAGCACCTGCGGCCTTCCGGAACCAACCCCAATCCAAGGCGGGCAGCTTTGTGGCTGGACATGCGGTTAAGGGTTTGACCACAAAACTCAATTGTTCCCTTTGTTGGCGTCATCATCTGACATATGGAACTGATCGTAGTGGATTTGCCCATGCCATTGCGCCCAAGCATTGCCACCATTTCACCCTCATTGATGGAAAGATCCACACCAAAGAGAGCCTGCGCAGCTCCATAATGAACCTCTAAGCCTCTGACTTTTAACAGCATTAGGCTTCCTCTCCCAAATATGCTTCTCGCACCAATGCACTTGCTCGAATTTCGTCAACTGAGCCAGATAAGATAGCAGCACCGCCAACAAGAACAGTTATGCGATCAGCAAGTCGAAAAACGGCATCCATGTCATGTTCGATGAGCAAGATTGGGATTTCGGGACGAATTTCCTCAAGAAACTCAGTAAGCTGCACAGAACCAGTCGGGCCAAGGCCTGCCATCGGCTCATCCAGCAGCAGCGCTTTGGGTTTCAACGCCAAAGCACAGGCAACCTCCACCTGACGACGCTCACCATGAGAAAGCTCTGAAACAGCAACATCTTCGCGGCCACTCAAACCAACTTTTACAAGCCAGTGCCCCGCTGTCTCGCGCAGGTCACGATCAGATTTGATCTGCCCCCAGAAGCGAAAACTGGACCCCTGACTGGCCTGAACAGAAAGCATCACATTGCGACGAGCACTCACCTCCATAGCCAATGAAGAGACCTGAAAACTGCGCCCAAGTCCCTTTTGCGAACGGCTTGCCACAGTTTCTCCTGTCACGTCCTCACCATCAAGAATGATGGAGCCGCTATCAGGTGTAATCCACCCCGCGATTTGACCAATCAAGGTCGATTTACCCGCTCCATTGGGTCCAATAAGTGCATGAATCTCATTGGGTTTCAGATCCAGACTAACATTCTTGGTAGCCTGCAAAGCCCCAAAGGATTTGTGCAGGCCTTTGACTTGAAGTACCGGCTTAGTCATGGCGCGCTCTCCCTGCAATCAATCCCATAACGCCACCACGTGCAAACAAAACAACGCCAAGCAACGCAAACCCCAGCAACAGTTGCCAATGCTCTGTCCATTCGCCGATATAAGTCTCAAGCAACACGAACAGTGATGCGCCAATGACAGGGCCATACAAACGCCCGACACCGCCAAGGATGACAAAGACCATGATCTCCCCTGAACGGTGCCACGACAGCATTGAAGGCCCGACAAAGCCGTTCAGCTCTGCAAACAACGCCCCAGCCAACCCCGTGATCATAGCGGAGATGATAAAACCGGTAAGTTTGATCGGAAAAGGATTGATGCCTGATGTTGCCAGTCTGGTTTCGTTCATGCGTGCAGTGCCAAGGGCTGCTCCAAAACGAGAGCCAGACAAACGGGCAGACACAAAGATTGCAGCGAGCAATAAGCCAAAACAGATCAGAAAAAACGTCAGAGCATGGTCTGTGTCGACAGCACCTATTTGATTTCGCAGGTAAATCGACAGCCCGTCTTCACCCCCATATGTGGGCCATGAAATAGCGAAGTAATAGATCATCTGGGCAAACGCCAGTGTGATCATAATGAAGTACACCCCTTCCGTACGCAGAGAAATGGCACCAATGGCAAGCGCAGCAAGGCCACACAGCGCCATTGCAACAACCCAGATAATCAGCATCTGATTGGTGCCAGAAATCGCAAATGGAACGGACATGAAGAGCGTTTCTTCAAAACTATGAAAGGCCGCAATGCCAGCTGTATACCCGCCAATACCAAAGAAGGCCGCATGCCCAAAGCTGACCATGCCACCTTGCCCGATAGCAAAATTGAGGCCCACGCCTGCGATCGCAAAGATCGTGATAAGGCTCGCCAGATTGACGTAATAGTCCTCACCAACAGAAGAGGCCCACAGCGGCAAGGCCAACAGAACAGCCATAACAGCCACATTGGTGGCACCTTCACGGTTGAACTTAAATCCTGTAACAGGTTTTGGAGCTGTATCAGTTACTTGCATTGAAAAGCCCCTTTGGTTTTACAGCCAAAATACCGGCCATCATCAGGTAAATGAGCATCGAGGACAAAGCCGCTCCAACACTGTTGGCACTGGAATTTTCCATAAAGAATTTCAAAATTACGGGTAGGAATATGCGCCCGAGCGTATCAACCAGACCAATCAGGATTGAGCCAATCAATGCCCCTTTTATGGATCCGATACCGCCAATGACGATAACCACAAAGGCCAGAATAAGAACAGGTTCTCCCATGCCAACCTGCACAGACCTCAAAGCCCCAACAAGCGCGCCAGATAGACCTGCGATAGCTGCGCCCAGAGCAAAAACGATTGTATAAAGCGTTTTAATATCAACGCCCAAAGCTGCAATCATCTCGCGATCACTTTCGCCAGCGCGAATGCGCATGCCAAGGCGGGTCTTCGAGATCAAAGCGTAAAGCAGCAGAGCCACGGCGATCGCTGCCAAGATGATAAAGAGCCGGTAGAGTGGATATGCCTCAACGCCTGGAAGCGCGACCGTTCCCGTGAGCGCATTAGGAATATTCAGGTAAAGCGGCATGGAACCAAAGACCATGCGTGTGCCTTCTGAAAAAATCAGAATAAGCGCAAACGTTGCTAACACTTGATCCAGGTGATCACGGTCATAAAGCCGACGGATGACCAACGCCTCAATCAACGCCCCCGCAGCAGCAGCCCCAATCACACCTCCCCCAAGCCCTAACCAGAACGATCCAGTCTGCTGAGTTACCCAAGCACAACAAAAGGCACCAACCATATAAAGTGAGCCGTGAGCGAGGTTTATGAGGCCCATCACGCCGAATACCAGCGTCAGGCCTGCTGCCATGAGAAACAGTGTCAGGCCAAATTGCAGGCCATTTATTATCTGTTCGAAAATCAAAGCTGCCGTCATCTATTAAAATTCCCGAGGCTTCTTTTTCATTAATATTTTAAATTCATGCGTATCGTTGTGCACCTGCCAAAACACATGCACAGTATACGCTTAAGGGGATCAGCGGAGGAAAGCATCACACTCCCACCGCTGATTAAACGTTATAATTAAGAGACTTGAACTATTTCATACGGCACTTAGAAGCGTATACATCCTGATGGCCCTTAATGGCTACACCAACGATTTTGTTGGTAATCTGGCCATCTTCCTTCACCACTTCACGAACATAGATGTCTTGAATCGGGTGATTGTTATTGCCAAATTTGAAGTCCCCGCGAACGGATTCAAAGTCTGCCTGTTTCAGAGCTGCGCGGAAAGCATCTTTGTCACTCACGTCAGCTTTCGCCATCGCCGACAAGATCAAGTTCGCAGCATCATACCCTTGTGATGCGTAAAGGGATGGCAGGCGGCCGTATGTTTCTTTAAAGCCCGCAACGAATTTCGCATTTACATCGCTTTCAAGATCTTTCCCCCACTGAGAGGAGTTTGCAACGCCAAGTGCTGCATCCCCAATAGCTGGCAAAATGTCTTGCGAGAACGAAAATGCAGGGCCCATAACAGGTACATCCAACCCAGATTGGGCGTACTGCTTCATGAACGCAATGCCCATGCCTCCTGGCAGAAAAAAGAACACGCTGTCTGCACCAGAAGCACGGATTTGTGCGATTTCGGCGGCATAGTCATCCTGCCCGAGTTTTGTAAACAGCTCACCAGCCAACTCACCTTCATACATGCGCTGAAAGCCTTTGAGCGCATCCGTGCCAGCTGGGTAATTCGGAGCAAGAATAAAGGTCTTCTTGTAGCCAGCTTTATTAGCATGAGAGCCCATGGCCTCATGAAGGTTATCGTTTTGCCAAGCCACGTTGTAGTAGTTCTCGTGACAAGCTTTGCCTGCAAGCGCAGACGGGCCTGCATTTGGGCTGACGTAAAGCGTGCCTTTGCGCGTTGCTGCCGGAACAACCGCCATTGCAAGGTTCGACCAGATGATACCTGTCAGGATATCAACCTTGTCTTTTTGAATGAACTTATCAGCCAGTTTTTTGGCGACATCTGGCTTACGAGCGTCATCTTCAATGAGAAGTTCAATCTCAGTATTGCCGGATTGTTTAAGGGCAAGCTCAAAGCCGTCCCGTACATCAATACCAAGTGTGGAGCCACCGCCCGAAAGGGTGGTGATCATGCCGACTTTAACGTCGGCGTACGCTACGCTTGCTGTACAAGACAAAAGAGCAGCGATACCTGCTGAAACTAGTTTTTTCATATAAGTTCCCCTGATTGGTCCGTGATGGGTTGTTCCTTCAGGCGGAATCTTTGAATTTTACCCGTCGCGGTCTTTGGTAGAGAATCTACCAGTTTTAATGAACGAGGATATTTATAAGGCGCTATAGTGGATTTTACATAGTCCTGAAGACGTTTAACTGTCTCCACGTCATGTGGGTGGCCCTCCACCAGCACCACATGCGCTTCTACAATTTGCCCTCTTGCCTCGTCAGCTACGCCAACAACGGCACATTCAGACACCTCAGGACTACTTAAAAGAGCAGCTTCCACTTCAGGTCCGGCAACGTTGTAACCGGATGTTACGATCATATCATCGGCGCGAGCTGCAAAATGGAAATACCCTTTTTCATCTTGATAGAAGGCATCTCCCGTCAAGTTCCACCCATCACGCACATATTTTTGTTGGCGTTCATCGTCCATGTACCGACACCCTGTCGGGCCTCTCACAGCAAGTTTCCCAACTGTGCCGCGTGGTACCTCGTTCATGTCATCATCGACCACCTTTGCAGCATAACCTGCAATCGGGCGCCCGGTTGTGGCTGGCATCGCATCATTCAGATGATTGGAGATGAAAATATGCAACATTTCCGTTGCACCAATTCCATCCAGCATTGGGACGCCAGTTTTGTTTTTCCATTGCTCAAACACTGGCGCTGGAAGAGTTTCACCCGCTGAAACTGCGATACGCAGAGATGACAGATCAGCCCCTTCGTCCATAGCCGCCATCATTGCACGGTATGCCGTTGGTGCAGTAAAAGAGATAGTAGCTTTGTAAGTCTCAATAATCTCAATTAGTTGCTTTGGTCCTGCTGTTTCCAGAAGGGTTGCAGTTGCACCAAAGCGTAAAGGAAAGATCGCCAGACCACCAAGACCAAACGTGAAGGCCAATGGCGGGCTGCCTACAAACACATCTGATGGCTGAACGTTCAAAACCTCTTTTGCATAGGCATCAGCTATAATCAAAAGATCCCTATGAAAGTGCATTGTCGCTTTGGGTTGACCAGTTGTACCGGACGTAAACCCGAGCAGACAAACATCATCCTGACCCGTTTTGACAGCGTCAAACTGCACTGGTTTGGACAATGCAATCTTATCCAACTCCCCCGCAAAGTTGGCCGTGCCGTCAAAGCTAACGACGCTCATGAGGTGATCGTTCTGCTCGCGGCAAAGTTCCATTTCGTCCATAAGGCGCACGTCGCACAAAGCCAGTTTGATTTCAGCTTTATCGACAATTTGCCCCAGTTCCACGGCGCGCAGCATTGGCATCGTGTTCACCACCACGGCACCCGCCTTCGTTGCTGCCAGCCAGCAAGCAACCATGGCCGGGTTATTGGCAGAGCGGATGAGAACCCGGTTACCCGGCTCCACCCCGTAATCTTCTTGTAAGGCACGTGCTATGCGGTTCGTCCAATCCGCAAGCTCTTTGTAGGTTCGTTTTCGACCATTGCCGATGAGAGCAATGTTGTCACCAAAGCCGCGCTCCACCATCTTGTCGGTGAGCTCTACTGCAGCATTGATATAATCTGGATACGCAAAGCCTTCCATCTGGAAGACGGGCTGCTGATCAACTGGCGGCAGCCTGTCCCTTGTGAAGGTGTCCCTGTGTGCGCTTGGTCCCAGCATTTCTCTCCTCCTGAGAAAGCAATTGCCTTGCTACTATGATCTTTTGAACATCGGAGGCCCCTTCATAAATGCGAAGGGCTCTGATTTCACGATAGAGTTTTTCGACGGTATTGCCAGATCGGACGCCTTCGCCCCCGTGGATTTGAACCGCCTTGTCAATTATTTGCTGTGCCTGATCAGTTGCGAACTGCTTAGCCATGGCCGCTTCACGCGATACACGTGCCGCTCCCATATCTTTCGTCCACGCAGCGCGGTAGATCAGAAGTGCAGAGGCATCAATGTCAATCGCCATCTCAGCCATATGGCCCTGCACCATTTGCATATCGGCAAGTACGCCATCACCAAGTTTGCGCGTTGTCGCGCGCGCAATGGTTTCTTCAAGTGCTCTACGTGCAAACCCAAGAGCTGCTGCTCCCACCGTGCAGCGGAACACATCCAACACCGACATCGCTATTTTGAAGCCCTGCCCAACTTCACCGATGCGGTTTGATGCTGGAATACGAAGCTGTTTGAACCCCAGCCGGGCCAGTGGATGTGGCGCCATCACATCCAGCCGTTCTTCCACCGTAAGCCCAGGTGTATCTGCAGGCACGATGAAAGCACTAATCCCTTTAGCACCGGCTGCTTCACCCGTTCTGGCAAACACAACATATACACCTGCAATGCCACCGTTCGAGATCCAGGTTTTTTCGCCATTCAAAACATAGTCATCACCATCACGAATGGCGGAAAGTTCAATATTGGCAACATCTGAGCCAGAGTTAGGCTCCGTCAATGCAAAAGCTGAGAGCGTTTCACCAGCTCTTGTCTTATTGAGCCACTGTTGCTGCTGGGAGTTGCCGAACAAACTGATCGCGCCTGTTCCCAACCCTTGCATAGCAAACGCGAAATCACCTAGGCCGTCATGGCGTGCCAATGTCTCTCGCATGATACAAAGACTGCGCACATCCAAAGGCTTTGGATCAGACGGATCAACGGCTGATAACTTCAAAAAGCCAGCAGCTCCAAGATCGTTCACCAGTTTAATGCAAGCAGCATCTGTGTCGGAATGGTCCGCAGGCAAGTTGATGCAACACCAACTTTCAATCGCATCGCGCAATTCGCGGTGCTTGTCTTCAAAAAATGGCCAGTCTAGAAATGTGGTATCAGCCATTTATGCGCCCTCAAACACAGGTTTTTCTTTAGCGACAAATGCGTTGTATGCCCTCTCAAAATCTTTGGTTTGCATACAGATAGCCTGTGCCTGAGCTTCTGCTTCGATCGCTTGATCCAGACCCATGTTCCATTCTTGGTTCAGCTGTGTCTTGGTGATCCCATGAGCAAAATTTGGCCCAGCTGTAATGCGCTGAGCCATTGTCACCGCAGCAGATTCAATTTCTTCTGATGTCGACATCGCATTGAAGTAGCCCCAGCTATAGCCTTCCTCAGCGCTCATGGAGCGACCCGTGTAAAGAAGCTCGGCGGCGCGCCCTTGACCAATGATACGCGGCAGCATTGCACAGGCGCCCATATCACAGCCGGCAAGGCCGACACGCGTAAACAAAAATGCTGTTTTTGCTTCCGGCGTTGCAAGGCGCATATCAGAGGCCATTGCCATAATAGCACCCGCCCCAACGCTGATACCATCAACGGCTGAAATGATCGGCTTAGAGCAGTTGATCATGGCTTTCACCAAGTCCCCTGTCATGCGCGTGAACTTCAGGAGATCCTTCATGTCCATTGAGACAAGCGGACCAATGATGTCATGCACATCCCCTCCGGAGCAATAATTGCCTTCGTTAGGCGCAATGACCACAGCATTGACGTCATCAGCATAGGCAAGATTGCGGAATGTATCACGCAGTTCGATATAGCTTTCAAAGGTCAGTGGATTTTTGCGATCTGGACGGTCAAGTTTGATAACCGCAACATCGCCTTCCATGCGCCAAAGAAAGTGATTTGGCTTCAAATCAGCCATTTTATAGGTTGTTAGCATTATCGGGCCTCCCCTTCCCAATCACTCGCAAATACCTTCAAGGTCTCAGCAAGAACTTCAGACTCTTTCGTGGTAAAGTGAGAGAGTAACTCATTTACCCACGCGCGATGGCTTGCAGCCATTATCTCAAAATTCTCACGCCCAGCTTCTGTAAGCAGCACCACGGAGGTTCTTCGGTCTCCGTCACGCAATGTGCGCTGAACCAAGCCATCTGTGGTCAAACGATCAATTAAGCCCGTGACGTTTCCATTTGATACCATCAGGTACTTAGAGAGCTGAGACATAAGCATGCCGTCCGGCTCTCGATAAAGAGCTGCCATCACATCAAAGCGCGGCAACGTCACATTAAACGTTGTACGCAATCGCTCTCGAAGCTCGCCCTCAATCGCGCGTGAGGCCCTAAGGAGCCTTAGCCAGAGGCGAACACGGGACTTGTCATCTGTTGTTTCCGGGTCCATTAGCACTTCCTGGGAGGTCATTATTGTGTCTCACCTCCTGATACAGAAACGGCCTGTCCAGTGACTGAACGGGCTCCATCACTAATGAGCCAAGCAACAGTTGCAGCGATTTCATCTGGCTGAATAAAGCGCTGTTGCGGATTATCTTTAAACAGTGCAGCGCTTGCCTGCTCTTCGCTCATCCCTGTTTTTTGCATGATGTTTTCAATCGAGCGCCTTAACATCGGTGTTTCTGTAAAACCGGGGCACACCGCATTGACCGTAATGGGCTTGCTGGCAAGCTCCAACGCAAGAGAGCGCACCATCCCGACCACACCATGCTTTGCCGCGGCGTAGTGAGAGACATATGTATAACCGCGCAACCCTGCCGTAGATGCAATCGCGATCAAACGTCCATAGTTTTTACCTTTCAGGCCTTCCAAACCCTTTTGAAAACTAAGGAATGTACCTGTCAGATTGACGTTGAGCATACGTTGGAAGCTGTCCATATCAATCTTTGAAAAGGGCGCGGACTCCGCTGCACCAGCATTAGCAATCACGATATTCACCGGACCGTGCAGCTGAACGGCTTGTTGAAACATATCAGCAACGGAATCTTCATTCGTCACGTCAGCTGTAACTGCACGAATTCGGTTGTTTTCAGCTGCCACCTGCTCCAGCGGTTCTGGTCTACGCCCAGTAATGGTGACGTTAATTCCAAGGCCAGCAAGATGGCGAGCAATTTCTGCGCCAACTCCGGTCCCACCACCTGTGATAATTGCGTGTTTTTCCAATTAGTTATTCCTTAGACCCGAACTTTCATCGTCTCAGCGCGCTCTGCCAGACGGTACAGTTGATCTCGACCAGCATGGTATGGTTCTGGCCAGTGAACGCCCTTATCACCAAGTCCAGCTGCTGCATGTAGTGTCCAATAAGGGTCAGAAAGATGTGGACGCGCAAGGCACACAAGGTCAGCGCGACCTGCCATAAGAATGGAGTTTACATGGTCAGGCTCAAAGATGTTTCCAACGGCCATCGTCTTCATACCCGCATCATTACGGATGCGGTCCGAGAACGGTACTTGAAACATGCGCCCGTATACCGGCTGTGCGTTGATACTGGTCTGACCTGCTGAAACATCGCAGATGTCAATTTCGGCCGCGTCTAGCATCCTTGCAATATCAACGGCTTCTTCTGGGCTCAAACCCTCATCTTCCACCCAGTCTGTTGCGGAGATACGAACGGACATAGGCTTTTCCTGCGGCCATATTTCCCTAACGGCTTTAATGACTTCGAGCGGATACCTCATCCTATTTTCTAAGGACCCGCCAAATTCATCCTGGCGTTTATTGGTTAGCGGTGAAATGAAGGATGATAACAGGTAGCCATGAGCACAGTGAAGTTCGAGCATATCAAAGCCCGCAGCTTGTGCCATTTTCGCCGCGCTGACGAAGTCGGCTTTAACCCGGTCCATGTCGGCACGGTCCATCTGCTTTGGAACCTGATTGCGTTCAGACCATGGGACGTTGGATGCAGCAATGAGTGGCCAGTTGTCGCTTTTCAGCGGCGCATCCATCTCCTCCCACCCAAGCTGGGTTGAGCCTTTTGGCCCTGCATGACCGACCTGGCAACAAATCTTTGCTTGGCTGTGTTCATGGACAAAGTTTGTTATGCGCTTCCATGCCGCCTCGTGTTCGCGCTCATATAGACCCGGGCACCCTGGCGTAATACGCCCTGTGGCGCTTACGCAGGTCATCTCAACAACAACCATCCCTGCGCCGCCCTTGGCACGTTCACCATAATGCGCCAGATGCCAGTCGGTTACAGTACCATTGATCGCCTTGTACTGTGCCATTGGGGAGACAACCACCCGGTTGTTCAACTCCATGTCACGTAACATGAACGGAGCAAACATTGGCGGACGCGGGGCATTTCCTTCCTCAAATACACCGGCCTCACTTTGGAACCAGCCCTCTGCCGTTGCCAGCCATTCAGCATCCCGCTCCCGCAAATTCTCATGAGAGATGCGTTGGGAGCGCGTAAGTAGCGAGTAGTTTAACTGGATCGGGTCGAGGTGAAGGTAGCGCTCGACGTTCTCAAACCATTCCAGCGAATTGCGGGCGGCGGACTGGAGTTTAAGGACCTCCAAACGCCGTTCATCCTCATATTTCTGGAAGGCATCTTGAATAGAACTCTCACTGTGAAGGTAGTTTGCCAGTGCGATGGCACTTTCCATAGCAAGCTTGGAGCCTGAGCCGATTGAGAAATGCGCTGTTGCGGCGGCATCTCCCATCAGCACAAGATTTTCATGAGACCACTTCTCACATAGCACACGCGGAAAATTGATCCATGCTGAACCACGAATGTGGTTCGCATTTGTCATCAACTCATTGCCAGCCAGATGTTTTTCGAAGATCTTCTCACATGTACGACATGAGTCCGCTTGGCTCATATCGCCAAACCCAAACGCCTCATAGGTTTCTTCGCTACACTCTACGATGAACGTGGCGGTGTCACTGTCAAATTGATAAGCATGAGCCCAGACCCAACCGTACTCGGTCTCTTCAAAAATGAATGTGAATGCATCATCAAACTTCTGGTGTGTTCCGAGCCAAACAAATTTACATTTACGGGTGTCAATGTCAGGTTTGAAATGCGTAGCAAACTCGGTGCGGCTTGAAGAATTTAAGCCGTCTGCTGCAACAACAAGATCATAGTCAGCCATGAACTCGGTTGCGCTTGTGTAAGCACGCTCAAACTCCATCTTCACCCCAAGTTCACGAGCCCGCTCTTGGAGCAGGAAGAGCAATTGCTTGCGACCGATGCCACAAAAACCATGCCCACTGGAAACGTTGCAGGTGCCGCGGTAATGAACAGCAATGTCATCCCAATAGGCAAAGTGCGAGCGAATGGATTCAGCGCTTTTAGCGTCGTTTATCTTGAGATTTTCCAGGGTCTCAGCTGAAAGTACAACACCCCATCCAAAAGTGTCGTCGAATTTGTTGCGTTCAATCACTGTGACGTCGTGTTCCGGATCACGCAGTTTCATGCTAATAGCAAAATACAGTCCTGCTGGGCCACCTCCAAGGCATATGACCTTCATCGTTTTCTCCCCATCAGAACATATCGGTTGATCAACGCCAATCAACTGAACATGTAATGCGCTGCAAACACCCAATTTCAACTTGAGATAAGCGTGACAGGTTTCTTAAATTATTTCAAACATAAAATATCTAAGTATAAAGCATATGTTGCATACCAAAAAATATACGTAACATATTGTGTAATATAGATTAATTATAGAAATCAGAAATATAAAAGGGTGAGACTTGGAATAAAAAGTACTCCGTCGCCCACCCTATATACCTTCAGAAGGTACAAATTCGCCATCTCGCAGAGCTGCGATTCTATGCGTTCATCATAAGAAGCAAAAGATTCATGCAACCGAATGTATTGGATACTCAATTGCCCAACCATCATAAGCAGGGCAAATGTTCTCAGGCAGTTCTGATTTAAGCTTCTGATAGTCCAAATCACAATGCAGGTTTGTGAGAACACTTTGAGCAGGCTTCATTTTGCTAACCCATTCCAAAGCGTCCTGGACGCAAAAGTGACTTTGGTGTGGCTTTTCACGCAGAGCATCTATGATCCATGTATCCAGCCCTTCAAGAGCATGCAAACTACTGTCAGGAATGTCTTTTACATCCGGCGTGTAGGCAAGGTCCTCAAAGCGGAAACCAAGCGCATCAATATCGCCATGATTGACCTTAAATGGCAAAGCCGTGATTGGGCCACCTGCCCCTTCAATCGTGACGTGCTCTGCGTCCGTTAAACGGTTTTCTTCCAAAATTGGCGGATAGCTTGAGCCTGGTGGGGTTGCAAAGCAATAGTCAAAGGCGGCACGAGCGCGCTTAGATGTAAAACTGTCCATATAGACAGGGATTTTGGCACGCTGCATCAATGCGTAGAACCGCAGATCGTCAATGCCGTGCAGATGGTCAGCATGGGCATGTGTGTAAAGGACTGCATCCACATGCTTGACCCCGGCAGAAAGCATCTGTTCGCGTAAATCTGGCCCGGTATCGACAAGAACCGTGGTTACCCCTTCACTGGAGAACCGCTCAACCAGAAGAGCGCACCTACGACGACGATTCTTCGGTTCATTTGGGTCGCAATGTCCCCAATCACCGCCAATTCTTGGAACGCCCGTGGAAGATCCGGAGCCCAGTATTGTGACCTTAAAATTGCTGGTCATAGTTCCTCTCAATCAATAGCGGCGATACCAACGGGACCGGTTTAGCCAATTATCGTGTCTTTGGTACCTTAGAAAAAAGGCGCAGGAAGTTCTTCGTCGTCGCACTCGCCATCTCACCTTCACTTACACCAAGTGCTTCTGCCAAAATCTTATTGGTGTGTGCGACATAGGCTGGCTCATTGCGTTTTCCGCGCCATGGCTGCGGGGCAAGGTATGGTGCATCTGTTTCAACAAGCAAACGGTCCATTGGAAGCTCAGCTGCAATATCGCGCAGTTCCTGAGAACGTTTGAAGGTTAATATGCCAGAGAACGAAACATAAAGACCAAGCTCCAGGCCTTTTTGTGCCAGTTCCTTACCCGAGGAGAAGCAGTGAAGCAGCGCTGGGAAGCTGCCAATCTTCATTTCCTCTTCCAAAATGCGCATCATGTCTTCATCGGCATCCCGGCTGTGAATCACGAGTGGCAACTGAGTTTCGCGGGCCGCAGTTATATGTGTGCGTAGCACTTTTTCCTGAACATCTCGCGGGGCATTGTCGTAAAAATAATCCAGTCCAGCCTCGCCAATGGCAACTACTTTGGGGTGTTTAGCAAGCTCCAGAATCTCTTCAAGCGTAACGTCCGCCTCTTCCTCCGCCTGATGCGGGTGAGTCCCAACGGAGCAATATACGCTGTCGTAAGCTTCAGCAATTTCTTTGATCTGATCAAAACGACGGACACGTGTACAGATTGTGACCATCAACTTCACCCCGGCTTCATGTGCTCGGGAAATGATCTCATCACGCTCTTCTGCAAAATCTGGAAAGTCCAGATGACAATGACTATCAACTAACATGGTCACAGCAAAAACGCCTCCAGCGCAAACTGTCAATAGGCCATCCAGGCCAACTGTTTCAACAACAAGAGAAACGTGTGTTCTATAACCGGTTTCTCTCATAAAAAAGGGAGGCTTTTATGCCTCCCTCAAACCAAAATAATTTGGTTGTTTATTCAGCACTTTCCGGCTCTACGTAGCGTGGGAACACACCTTGTGGCTTTGGTAATTCACGGCCACCTTTAAGGCGTCCGGCTTCGCCAAGCTGTGCGAAAGTCCGTTCGTCTTCACCAAGAACTAAAAAATCCAACAGTTTTGCAGCAGATCCCGGCATAACCGGTTGAGCCAGAATACCAACCTGCCGGATGATTTCGGCAGTTGTGTAAAGAACTGTCGCCATGCGTTCTGGATCGGTTTTCTTCAGCGCCCAAGGCTCTTGAGAGGCGAAGTAGCGGTTTGCTTCTCCCACCGTTGCCCAAACACAAGCCAGTGCGTTGTGAATTTCCTGCTTGGCCATAAAGCCACGGCACTTCTCAAGCATTTCATCGGCCTGCACCAGAATTGCCTTATCTTCTGCAGAAAACTCGCCCGCAACTGGAAGCTTGCCTTCACAGTTTTTGAAAATCATGGACAAAGAGCGTTGCGCCAGGTTGCCAATATCATTTGCAAGGTCAGCGTTGATACGGTTGACCATAGCTTCATGATTGTAGTTGCCATCCTGACCAAACGGAACTTCACGCAAGAAGAAGTAACGGATCTGATCCAGACCGTAGGTTTCCACCAAATCACGCGGTGCAATGACGTTGCCAAGAGACTTGGACATCTTTTCACCGGAGTTAAAGAGGAAGCCATGCGCAAACACGCGCTCAGGTAATGGCACACCCGCGGACATCAAAAACGCTGGCCAGTACACCGCATGGAAGCGGATGATATCTTTACCAATGATATGAGTATTGGCAGGCCAGAACTTCGCCATGCCGCCATCCATATCTGGATAGCCAAGTGCTGTGATGTAGTTGGTGAGTGCATCCACCCAAACGTACATGACATGCTTTTCATCACCAGGAACAGGAATACCCCAGTCAAATGTGGTGCGAGAAATAGACAGGTCTTTCAAACCGCCCTTAACAAAGCTCATAACCTCATTTCGGCGCGCATTAGGGCCGATGAAATCAGGTTGACCTTCGTAAAGCGCCATCAGTTTGTCTTCATAAGCTGACAAACGGAAGAAATAGCTTTCCTCCTCCACCCACTCAACAGGTGTGTTTTGCGGACCGTAACGCACGCCATCTTCTCGTAGCTCGGTCTCACCTTCCTGATAGTAGGCTTCATCGCGAACAGAATACCAGCCAGCGTAGCTGTCTTTGTAAATGTCGCCAGCGTCCATCATCTTTTGCCAGATTGCCTGACAAGACTTGTAATGACGCTCTTCATTGGTCTGGATAAAGTCATCATTAGAACACCCAAGCATCTCAACCATTTCGCGGAAGAGCTTGGAGTTCTTATCGGCTAGATCTGAAGGTGACATGCCTTCCTTGACGGCGGTCTGAAGCATCTTTTGACCATGCACATCGGTACCTGTCAGAAAGTGTACTTCACGGCCATCCAGTCTCTGGAAGCGGGCCAGCACATCAGTTGCAATTGCCTCATAGGCGTGGCCGATATGTGGCTCACCATTTGGGTAGGAAATTGCAGTTGTAATGTAGAAAGGCGTTTTTTTTTTTGTCATGTCCTAAAGCGATCTTTTGATGCGGGATCTAAATCTGGAAAGATCTTTGAGCAAAACACCCAAAGACAACAATAAACACGTTAGCTTGCGTGGGCTTTCCGCAAATCAATGAGGAAAGACAAAACAACCTGCTTCCGGTCAAGGTTCAAAGCATCTGCCGTTGCTGCAGCGCGGCCCACCTTTTCCCACAAGTCAGCCCACCTGACAAGCGCATCAGGCCTTGTGCTTGCATCTTTACGCAACTGATTGCTCAAGAATGTTCTCGCGAGCTCCAAAAACGTATTCCAAGCATCCTCTGCACCACGCCCTGCAACCTTATCGGCAAAACTGTGAACGCGGATCATGTCCACATTGGCAGCGGTCTCTACCAAACGTGTAAACTCCTGAGCAATCTCCAGTGCGCCGCCATTGATTGCAAGTGCAGCTTGACGCAGACTGCCATCAGCCAGTGTATGCAAAGCTTGCAAATTACGTGGCGGCCCGACGTGACTTTCAGTGAGCGCTTGCTCAATAATCGGTTCATCCAGCTTGCGCATCGTAAGCTTACGACATCTGGAACGCACCGTAGGTAAAAGACGGCCTGGATTGTGCGACAGAAGGATGAACAAAGACTGTTTGGGAGGCTCCTCAAGAATCTTCAGAAGTGCGTTGGCTGCTGACTGGTTCATATCATCAGCTGAATCCACGATGCAAATACGCCAATTTCCACCAGCAGCTGTTGCCCCGAAGAAACCAGTCGTTTTACGCACCTCATCAACGGGAAGGTCTCGCTTAAAGCGCTTGGTCTTTAAGTCCCATGGTCGCCGCAAATGCAAAATATCTGCATGCGAACCGGCAGCAACCATCTGCGCATTATGGCTTTCTGGCGGAACATAAAGACTATTGGCCGCCATAGCATGTGTCGAAAAACGATCAGGGTGTTCAAGAATAAATCGGGCAAATCGGAAAGCAAGTGTTGCCTTGCCTATGCCTTTCGGGCCACCAAGTATCCATGCATGGTGAAACCTCTGTGATCTATATGCATCAAGAAGCTCAGTTTCGGCAATTTCGTGGCCATAAAGACGGGTTTGCTCACGTGGCAAAGGCAAGCCATCAATCTCGTCAAACTCTGGTGTCGCTTCTAGGATGGGTGCCTTAGCCATATTCACCCTTTCTCGTGTGGCAGCTGGTCAGTTGTAGAGTTTTCCATCACAGATGCAAAACGTCTTTGAACCGCCTGCCAAATATCATCAGTTACGTTGTCTTGCGGCTGATCGCCATCAATAACCACGATGCGCTCTGGCTCCTTATCCGCAAGCTCAAGAAAGATCTTCTGCCGGCGACGGTGAGTTTCCAGCGTATCAGTTTCAAAGCGATCTGGACCATCAAATTCAACTGGCGCCGTACGTTTTGAAACGCGCGTCAGGCCAACTTCAGGTGTCACATTGATAAGCAGCGTCATATCTGGATTATGGCCTGCTATGGCAACTTGTTGCAAGGCCTCAACGGTTTGCGATGGGACACCGGATTCCCCTTGATATACGCGTGAGGAATCTGCAAAGCGATCGCACAAGACCCACTTTCCATCTTGCAATGCCGGTTTGATGAGTGTGTCAATATGATCTGCCCGTGCGGCAGCAAAGAGAATGGCTTCAGCTGTCACACCATATTTCTTGGCAGCGCCCGACAACAGAACTTCGCGCACCAGTTCAGCTCCCTGTGAGCCCCCCGGTTCGCGCGTTACAATCGTTTCGATGCCTTTCGACGCGAGTTTATCGCGTAAACGCTGGATTTGGGTGGATTTACCCGCACCTTCACCGCCTTCAAAACTGATAAAAATACCCGACAAGGTCGCACAGGCCTCCAAGACCTCCGGCGTTTCAAAAAACTGAAATCCGCTAAATTAGAACAACTGGTAGAAGAACTCTCCAAGTGCATCCCAAGCACGGCCCTGAAGGTCTCCCATGGCTACATCCTCTCCTGTAACCAGTGTTGCGCGATAAATCACGTCATTTTTGGAAAGAACTTGAACTTCTCCCACCTCCATTCCTTTGGTAACAGGTGCAGGAATGGGCCCATTATAGACAACACGAAGTTTGTAATTGTCCTTTTGACCGGGGTTGATGAGCGTTGCGACCACATCGGTTACCTCTAAAGGGACGGTCATTTGTTTGCCGCCGTAAACCTGTGCAGTGCTCACCCGGTCGCCTTTTTGATAAAGTTGCTGGAGTTTCAGGCCTGAAAAGGACGGAAGTAACAAGATCTTCATATCCTGAATACGGTCTTGTACCGTCGGAGATCCTGCAATCGCAGCAACGTACCTCCGTCCATTGCTGTCCAGCGTCCCAATCCCGGCAAATCCCTCTCTTTCAGAAAAACCAGCCCCAAACCCATCAAGACCCTCAATCTCACGCATCAAAGGGTTTTTGTTTCTTTGCGTAATATTATTCCAGGTAAAGCGGTCAGTCATGAACATAGAATGTAATTCGGGTTCATGTTCAATCACATAAGCTGCTAAAATGGAGAGATCTTCTAGCGTTGTTTTGTGGTTTTCATCTGGAAAGCCCGTTGGATTGGTAAAGTTGGAATTTTGCATACCAATGGACTTTGCAAACTTGTTCATTTCCCTCGCAAAGTTTGCTTCACTACCAGCAAGCCCCTCAGCAAGAACAATAGCTGCATCATTTGCACTTTGAACGGTCAGGCCGTACATCAGATCACGCACGGGCACTGCTGAATTTAAACGCGCAAACATTGTGGTGACACGCGCTGGTGCACCACCAGTTCGCCAGGCATGCTCGCTAACAGGAAAGGTCGTTAACGGCGTAATATCACCGGCATGAATTGCTTGTTGCACAGTGACAGCTGTCATAAGCTTTGTCAGGTTAGCTGGGGCCAGCTTAACCCGCGAATTTTTGGAGAAAATCTGAGATTTATTAGTAAAATCGTAAAGCGTCGCGGCCTTTGCTTTAATCTCAACCGCTTCCGCACGTACACCTGCCACCATAAGCACAAGCGCCATGCTCACAAGTGCGCGGCTCCCCCAAAGACGTAAAGACAATCGGCCAACAACATTTCCGAGAGAGCTAAACGCCCCGCACTTATTCGGCCCAACTTTCACGCCTGCATCTCCCAGATTGCTTTTGGTTGGGCAATGTTACGCCCATCCACTAAAACAAACACTAACGCAGGCGCACAGGTTAGGTAAAGCCGCTTAAAACCAAACGACTTAGTGATTTTCACCCCTACGTACTAAGAGTAGGTCTTTCAAACTAGAACCGCCAGAAAATGACTTAAATGCGTCATGAGCGCCCTCAAGCCTTTGCTGCGATGCATAAGATGAAATTGCATTGCCACTTTGGAGTGCGGGTGCACCATTGCTTGACGGCGTAACCGACGTTCCAGAACTTGGTGGAAGCAGAACCGAACCACCAAACGACGCAGAAACTGGCTGTACTGCATTTGCGCCAGCTGCTGTATTTGGTGTTGCGCTCGATGCTAGTGCGCTATTGATCCGGTTTTCAAAGCTGCTGATAGAGGCAACTTTCGTTGTGCTCAAATTACGTTCATAGACCACCGCTGGATCCAGCTGTTGCGCACTATAGCTCAACATATTTTGTGCTGCCAAGATAGGCAGGTCATACGGCCTGCTCTTCGGCGTGGGAGCAGCTCCTGTAATCTGGTCCAGTGGTCTTGCAGAGGCAAACATTGTTCCCGTTGCAGATCGCCCACCATTCCACTTGCCACCGCGGCCAGAATATGAGGCAAGCAGCTTTTTCTCATCCAGTCCATGCAGTGGAGCCCGGCCAACATATTCAACGCGAACCTTTCCTACACCACTCGATTTGGTACCAAGCATGCCAGCAACGCGTTCAGAAAGGTCAATAATACGGTTGTCATGGAATGGACCACGATCGTTCACTCGAACAATCATGGACTTGCCATTTTGCGTATTGGTGACCTTTGCGTAGCTTGGAAGTGGCATGGTCGGGTGTGCAGCGGTCAGAGCGTTGCGGTCGAAAATCTCGCCATTTGCAGTCTTGCGGCCATGGAAGGTTGGACCGTACCAAGATGCCTTACCGGTTTTGCTATAGTCATCATCCTTCTTAGGATAGTACCATTTGCCCGCAATCTTATATGGCTTCCCAACAACGTAATACCCACCACCTTTAGGGACGGGTTTTGCGTCGGTGACAATCAGTGGACTCGCAGCCACGCCGTATTTCTTAGAGCTGAACTTCACCTTCTTGGTGTCGCCACCACAGGCTGCGATACCTGCGCATAAGGCAAATATAGATATACCAGTCGCTACGCGTTTGATTGTTTCAGGAGCTGGCGCTTTGACCGAGCGTTCCCAATTCAGCAAAAAAGTCATACCGTTGTTACTCACTACATGTTCGGCACTGACGGACTTCAGGATGATTGAGCCATATTACCCGAGCTCATTACAAACTGAACCAATATTAAAAGGATAGTCTATAAATCTTAACTGAATCCCTTCTCAATGTCTCCACAAGAAACAACGATTTTCGCAAGACCAAACTGCCCAAGGGGAATTGGCGGTTTTGATGCTATCAGTTGATTGCATTGCGAAAAAATTAAATTCATGCTGTGGAACAAGTTTTCATTGGCTTGACTTTGGAGGCGCCATGAACCAAATAGAGCCCACCACACACCTCGGAGGGGTGGCAGAGTGGTCGAATGCACCGGTCTTGAAAACCGGCGAGCGTGTAAGCGTTCCGTGGGTTCGAATCCCACCCCCTCCGCCACCTTATCTTATTGATAAGTAAGGCCAAAAAAGCCCGCCCTTGAGGCGGGTTTTTTGCTGTTCGAATGAGAACAAAACATGGTCAAAATCCGGCAAATCCCTACGAAAATCCCAGAAAAGTCCCGAAAGTCCCAGAAAAGTCCCAGAAAATGGAGAACAAGCGTTCCATTCCTGTTCAGGGTTCGATCACGGATTAAATTCAAGGTTTGACAAACAAAAAAAAGACCCGCTGAGTTTCCTCGGCGGGCGTTATTCAAAACTCAATAGATGGGGCCTCCATCTCATGTCGATCATTCCTTTTCTTCTTCGTAATTTTGAATTTTGAGGCGCTTGAGACGAATGTCAAGGTATCGACCGTAAGCAAGCAGTACCGCGCCTATCAAGACTGCGATCAAAAGTGCAAATTGTAGGACTGGCTCAAGATAGCTACTCGCATATCCTAAGATTCCATAGACACTTAGTCCGGTAACAGTACCAAATTCAGTCTTTGGCGTCATGTTGAATTCCCCTCGTCCTGAGCGGAGCGGTAAAGCTCTTGCCAACCCTCCCGCTTTGCTTCACACACAATCAGCGCCGCTCGGTGTCTGATTGCATCAACGCCTTTATCCCCGGATAGTCCAGGGTCTTTACATTTGGTGGTTAAGTCTGGCGGTGGATCCGGGAGGTTATTGAGCGCCACCGAATTGGAGTGCTCGCATCCGCTCAATATAAGCAGGATCAGCAGGACAGGCAGATATGCTGCCTTTTTCAAGCTCAATTTCATAATCCGCGACCTGTTGTTGGAGACTACCGACCTGCACAATACGTTCTAGCAGGTCAGCGTTGGTTTTTTGAGCGATGCGCTTGTGTACCTGCGCAATGCGGTCAAGCGCGGCTACCCGAGCCTTTAGGTCTGCAACCTCTTCATATCGCGCATAATGGAGCGCAGAGAAGGACCAGACTGAAACACACAAAAGCAGCACAGATACGAGTGTTGAGAGGGCTTTGGGTATTCGAGGGTCCAGCCTTGCAGCAAAGGCAAGAGCCGCACCGGCAAGCGCCAGATAAGCAACCAGCGTATGCAGACCTACGCCGATCGTTGAGAGAATAAAGCCAATCACTTTAGGCCCTCCATGCAGAGTTTGTATTCAGCGCTCCGACGGTTCACCAGACCTTTGACCTTCTTGCCCCCGGCCCGGTTGTACCAGGTTGCCGCCTCACAGGCCCCCGCCAGATCGCCTTTGTTTAATCGTTTCGCTGCGGTTGATCTGCAAAACGCACCACTGCCGATATTGTAGGTAAGAGAGACAAGAGCGACATACGACTTAGCCGGGATCTTGTCCGGCTCCTTCAGACAGCGCCGCATGTCCGTTTCGTGACGCTTAAGGCCCTCTAAAAGCATCGCGTCACATTCGGATTTACTGTAGCTGTCACCAAGCCTGACGCCTTTCGTTTCGCCGTAGCATACTGTTTCAACGCCAACGATATCTGTATAGGCTTCAGTCCTAAGCCCCTCCCAAACGCCAACAAATCCGCAGGCCAATAGCGCAAGAGCACCAGTCAGACGGGTTTTATTTCCCATTGGTCAAACTCCATAAAAAAACCCGCCGAAGCGGGCCGAATAATCTATTCTTGGCGTTAATCCCAAAGCCGTATCATACGGGTAACTTTGCGAGGTGGCTCTGGTGGGAGAATAACGAAGTCTCCTACCGACAGAACTGGACCTTTTGCTGCCAGTCCTCGATTGGCGTTTAACACAAGTTCTAAAGTGCCATCGTGATGGCCGTAAAACTGGAATGCAATCAGATCGACAGCATCACCGTCGATAGCACGATAAGCGTAGTTTCCGTTCTCCAGCGGGATAAAATCCATTGATAACCCTATTCTGGGCCGTCGCCCTCATTCAGACCGATATTGTTGGGATTTGGCGCGTAAGGACTGCTAAGACGCGCTTTTGGATCAGGGATTACCTCCCCAGCTTGAGCAGCTTTAGCAGCTTCAGTCCGCCCCACGGTCGGCACTTCACACTGAAAGGTTGTATAATAATAGCTATCACCCTTAAAGTGATGCGTAATGGAAGTACTCGACCAGAGCCCGTCTGCCTCCGGCCTGATATTTCTCGAAAGGACAAAGCAACCGGCCTGTACCCAAATATCACCGCGAGTATTGAATGTTGCCTTGCCTGTTGCTCTAGCAAGTGCAGTTGCCTTAGACTTGGCCGCTGTTTGCGCCTCTTCCTGTGAAGGGAACACTTCTGGTATCTCGAAAGTTGGGCCGTCTTCGACCACCTCTTCCTCTTCAATTTCCTGCTCTGCCTTAGCCCGATCATACCATTTGGCTTTAACCGTGCCGTATTTGGGCCTTTGAAGATCTTCAACGGAGTAGCCGTTATCTGCTAATAGGTTGAAGCCAGGTTCAATTAAATATGGCTCTATTTCTCTTCCTGAAATAGTTTTGCCTGTCCCTTTTTTCATGACAACGAGATTACGGTCTTTGATGGACACACTTGCATCGAACTTGGCCCCCAGTCGAGATGCGAACTCTGTGTCATCTTCTTCGGACTGAGCCTGATATCGGTTCTTTTCATTACCAACGTCGTCGCTGATTTTGAGTGTCCAGTCATTGCGTCTGGCAATTTCATCAAAGATATCGCGAAAGGTCGGGTAGTCCTTGGATTTATAAGCCCTGGTCTGTTTTTCCTTCACTGAGGAGCCAGCATCAAGAGACTGCGCTGAAATGAAAATCGCATGCGGGTAGCCAGTTGGCCTGATCTGGTCGACTTTGAACTTACCAAAGTCCCGACCAAAACGCTCACCTGATGCAGAGTCTTTAAAACCCGCAACAAGATTAAACTCCGTTCCCTTCTCGGGAGGCTCAATTTCGGCGTTAGGGTCCGTGATTGTGAATGTTACAGTATCTGAGTTTCCTCCTGCGTTCTCAGTAATGGAACATTCAATTCCATAGGCGCGCATGCGACCAGAAATATCTTCGCCTTCAGACCAGACTTCAAAAAATGGTGTCATATGGATATCGAAATGAAGCTATCGATGGCTTGCTGGCGGTCAGCATCCTCCGGCGCGATGTATTGAGTGAGAGCAAGCGAGGTCACAAATTTTTGCGGAACAGGGTGGACCCCCCAGATGCTTTCAGTTTCGTCGCTTAAGCGTCCGACCCACATACCAAGCACACTTCCTGTACCATGAACTAGAAGGGACGGTTCTTGAGACCGTACGGCTGCCTGAATTCCCCGGAGCTGTGTCAACCCAAACCGATTTAGATGATGGGGGTAGAATGTACTTTGCAGTGTAATCGTATCGGGGTTTGCTCCAAGGGTATGAACCTGCGCAACAGCACCAACAACAGGGACAGAAGAGACCCGCCCCTCAACTTTGCGCTTCAGCTCTTCTACAGAGTAAGTGGGAACGGAAAATATAAACCGTCCCCATCGCATCATTACTGGCATTGCTTTACCTTATCCAAATTGAGTTCGACCACTGAGGGATATTTGCAATGAGCGATTCATCTGCCTCTCCATAACCGCAAGAACTTTCCGTGCATGAGCTTCTGGGTCTGCTGCAGAAAGATGCCAATGGTTTGTAAACGACACAGCTCCACCTAGCTGCTGTGAAGAAGAACCCGTCATAGCATTGCCAATCTGGTTGTTTGGAATGACGTTGCCATCCTGCCCCATTTCAAGGAGTTCAGGCCCATCTTCACCAACAAGGAATAGACCACCCTTCCACACGGGGCCGCCACGCCGACGCGCTCCGTCAATTTTTTTGCCAGGTTCTGGTGCGCCAAAAGCCACACCAGGAGTGAAGATTGTTGAGTTATGACCATTCCAGACCCCCTTCAAAGAGAGGAGGTTCGAACGAAGAGCGCTCACTTTGGAATTAGCAGCATCAATACTACTGGTATCAATGGTTGGTTTGGCTGTTACGCTCAAACTGGATTGAGTTTTCTTTCCTACTTGCTCAGCGCGCTCACGGAAGCGCTGCAAATATTTATCTTGATACAGTTGTTCAATGGACTGTTCTCCGGCAGCAGCTTTTCTGATACCAGCCTCCAGCTGACCAGCAATTGCACGCGCACGTTCTCCACCTTTACTGAGCATTGCCATGTAGGCTTCCAGCGCAATTTTTAGATCTTCTGGCCAGTCGCTTACAGCGGCCACAAGGGTTTGGTCAGTTTCTGCCATTGACCGTCGAGCACCCTGATCAGCTCCATTTATTGCGTGGCGGGAACGGTTCATTTGGTCAGCACGCAATTGCGCAACAGTCATGATTTCTTCGAAAGAGTACTCTCGCGTATTCTTTGAATTAGGCTGTGCCTTGTTTAGAAAACTCTGTGAAGGGACGGGTGCTTGCGATGGCCCTTTATAGTTATAGTTTGCAGCAGCCCAAGATTTTTCCGCATGTTCAGCGGCGGCCAGCTCTTCTGGCGTTAGGTTTTCAACCCATAACGTGCGCCAAATATCTTTCAAACGGAGCACGAGTGCACGTAATTCTTTCTCAGCGTCACCTGAGGCAAAGTACTCGCGCCAAGGCGGCGGACCATCGAACACCAAGCCCCAAGCAAATGTTCCAAGTTCCTCTGCAAGCAGCGCCCATCCGATAGGACCAATTAGCCCTTTCCAAATCGATTTGCTCAAAAAAGGGATCACTGATGCCCAAGGAAATTTCCCCAGGATACCCTTCATAGCAACCCATGGTATTTTCCCAATTCGTCTCTTCCAAAATGACGGTCTAAGAAGTGGGATGAGAACTGTCCATTTTAAAGCCCCAGCGAGACCCTTCCAATTTTCAATAGGATTAATGATGTCCCCCCAAGGGATGGGGTCAATCAAATTCTTCCATACAGGCGGAAAGATAATCCCTGACCAGTCGTTCAAAGCGGGAAGCAAATCTTTCCATACAAAGGAGGTAGTTGCCGCTATCGCATCAATCGGGCTTGGGATCACCCAATCCCAATTCAGAAACCAAACCTTCAAGTCAGAAAAGGTTGCTTTAACCGCATTGATGCTATCTGTTGCACTGTTAGCCCAGCCAGCGATCCCCTGCCCCATCTGAGAGCCCCAGCGCCGCCAGCTAAACGTATTTGTGTTTCCAGTTAGTGTGGTGAACAAAGAGGTGAACGCAGATCCAATGTCGTCTAGGAGGTTCAACGTATCGTTACTTAGGCCAGTAGTGAGTCCGGCCCAAAAACCGTCTGCAGCAACAGAAAACTGTTTCCATTTCAGATGAACGAATTTGGCAAAACCTTTGAAAAATTGTAGCGCTGGTCCTTTGATCTTATCCCAGTTCATAGCTGCAATCGTGGCCAGTCCGGCACCAACCCAGGTGATCGGGTTCAATGCAAATGCAGCTGTTGCGGCAAGACCGCTCAAAACAAATCCCAAGGGCGCAAGCGCACCAATAGAGAGAGCAGCATAAGCGCCAAATTTTAAAAGTTCAGGATTGGCTTTCGAAAGATCCTTTATGCCTCTCGTCATCCCTGAGATCGCAGTGGAAACGTCTTCCAACATACCCGTTTTAGATAGACTGATCGTGAAGTTCTCCCAAGCAGCCTGTATACGCATCCAGACGCCAACGATACCTTTTACACGAATTCGAGACATTCGGTCAGCTGCACCAACATAGTGCTCAGCCAGCGAGGCAATAGTGCCTTCAAGATCAGACCCCTGCATTGCAAGCATCTTGGCAGAGTGACGTACTCCAAATAACATTGGAAAAAGACGTGCTGCATCTGGGTTCTTTTGTGAGTCAATCAGCAACTGAATTAGATCAACTTCAGTACCAAGAGCAGAAACAGTTTGGAATATCGAGTCTGATAATTGTTTCTTGTCTAAAATACTGTCACCGGCCAGCGATTTGCTTATCAAATCAGTCAGTGCCGCAGTCAGTTTTAGAGGAGAGCGACCAAGATCCGGCGATTCTAACGTCGACTTGATCTTGCCTTCAATCGCTGAGACATTAATACCATCAAGTGAGAGCTGCTTTACCAACTCTTTGGAAGATATTTGGCGCGCTCCCTTAACATAATCTGCGGTAGTTTTACCCATGCGTTGTAAGGCGGCTTCAACCTCTTTTGTGGGCTTAATCAAGCGAGTAATTGCAAATCGTAACCCTGTGCCAGCTCCTGAGGCTTTAATCCCGTTATTGGCTAATACCATCGTCATGGCAGCCATTTCTTTTAGGCTCATACCTGTAGCAGCTGCCAGCGGAGCAACGTACTTAAAGGTCGTTGCCATTTGCTCAATATCAGTATTGGATTTCGTGGCAGCATAGGCAAGGACGTCTTCAACTTCCTTCATGCTGGAAGCTACCTGCTCACGAGTTGCCATCGGCAGACGCATTGCCTGAGCGATGTTCGTCATGATATCGGCAGTTTTGGGGATTTCGATATCACCAGCAAGAGAAACATTCAGCGTGGAACGCAAAGAACCCATCATCTGTTCAAAGTTCATCCCAGCACGGTTGAGCTCAAAGGCTGCTCCGAGAATGTCTTTGTTCAGAGCGGGGAAGTCTGAGTTGAGCGCCATCACATAATTTTCAAGCGATACGCGTTGCTCGTCAGTGATCTGCCCTACTGCCTGTGCAGCATTGCCCATCTTTTTGTAATCGTAAACTGCACGGGCAGAAGCCGTCGCGGCCATTAAAATACCGGCAGACAAGGGCGCTGTATTTACAGCAGAACGACGTGCAGCGTTTCCAACGGCCCCCATAGCAGCCGGTGCCGCAAGAGAGGCAGTCCTTAAAGATCTCGTTGCAGCAGTAACGGCTGCAAGTGAACCGGCAACAGCTTTGCCAGGTCCACTCACACCGTCAATCAGCCGCATTATCAGCTTGGCTTCGCGACCAGAGGACATACCATTCTCTCAGATTGTCTTTGAAAAATGCGCCGAGCGCGGGGGTGCCATTTCCCGATCAATTCATCAAATGGCGTGTCGAGTAAATCTTGTCGGGAAAAGCCGAGTTCTCTTGCAACTTCTGCAGCGTGATCAAACCACAGATCTGTGATCTCTTCCCAAAAGGAGAAATGAGGGACCTCTAACTGTCGTTGTCCCGAATTTGCTCTTGCGCCTGCATTATCAAGCGCTTCGGCAAAAAAGGCACTGCCTTCTCCGTCAGAGTATAAAAGTCTTCCCCGTCCAGACCGTCAAACTCTTCATTCGTCAAACCGCATACGACGGCAAGGACGTTGGTATCATTGGCCTGTGCCTGAACAATGGTCCGGCCAAAGGGCCTGTTCAAAGTTACGTGAGTGATTTCTTTCACAAGAACATCGCCCTCATAAATCTCAATCGGAAATGTCAAGCTCACTGTAACAGGCGCAGGTGCCCCTCTTCGCAACACTCTGCGCTCAGGTGCCCGCTGTACAGCTGTCTCCTTTATGGCGCGAGGTTCCTCCTGTGTTTCTTTGTTCTTTGGAAAAAACTCAGCAGACCCCATCGAGGGCTCCATCTGCATTGTCTTTTCAAGTTCCGATTCAGTGAGTTTATCAAGCTCTGACATAGAACCAACGTTGGGGGTATCATGAGTAGTCATGCAACGCTCCTTGGAGGGTAAAGGATTTCAGTTTGCAAGAGGCAGTGCCTTGGACTAGTAGCCCAAAGCGTTGTTGACTTGCTCAAGGTGATCCACACCATTAATAATGCGCTTTGGCGGATACGCCTGCAAATGGTGGATGATCTGAGTTCCAGCCATGCGCTTATAATAGCTCACACCTTGAATGAGTGCATCAAATCCAGCCTTTTCACCGCGTTGAAGATCGTCTGTGGAGTCTCCGTTAAACTCGCCTTCAACCACAGCAACATGAGGAATGACGTTGCCATTCGCCTTGTCCTTCACGGCCAGCCGGAAGGTTGTACGAATTTTCATGCCTGGTTGCTGCCCAATCATGGCTGCTATGTCTGTATTCAAACCAGAAAATTTGATACCAATCTCGATCGGTTCAAGGGCAGCCATAGGCTGATTTATCCCTAGATCCATACCACCGCCACGATACTCTTGGGTGACTGATTTGGGCATCATGAGCTTTACTACTTCCGTGTCGATACCATGATCTTTTCCTGCAACGAACATGGTAAATCCCAGCATAACGTCACGCATCAGGCTGTCTCCTAATTTTTATATAAGGGAAAAAAGGCGTCAAAAACGCCGTGAATATCAGAGAGCTGCAGAGTTCATGCGACCAATTTCTCGGGTCACGCTTTCGGCCAGTTTAGCGTAGTATCCGTTGTTACGGTTGAACTCGAAGACAATGGTTTCAATTGGCGCAGGTGTTTCTGCGTCGTAGGAAACGTAGAGTTTTCCGGATTGCCACGTCAGCGGTGTGTTCAACTGTGGATCAAACCAAACCTCGCCACCCAGCGTAGCACCTAGCCCCGCCCATCGGCGTAATGCACCGTTGACTGTCTCGGCAATATCCGTAAGCGTTTGCAGGTTAAATGGCTTATCAATGAAAGGTGCATGAGCGATCTCGATGCTCTCAATGATGATATCGTGACCACGACGAACAGACCAAAACTTGTTGAGTGGATCCGCACTTAGGTTTCGACCACCAAATAGCTTAAACCCACCGGTCTCTTCACGAACGACCGTTGTGATATTGTTGCGGTTTAAATGTTGAGACTCAGCAGAAACGTCATACATGGAATGTTCAATTGGACGGCTGGTGCCCAAAACCCCTTCCAGGACCCGGTTTGATGGCGAGTGCCAGAACCCTTTTTCATAATCAACACGAGCCTGCAACCCTGCAGCACGAGCGGAAGTAGGTTCAGAAATAATCTCACCATCACGCTCTACCTTAACGAAGGGATCAATCATCATGAATGGCCGGTCGCTATCATACCCCAATCGGTAATCGAGAGCGTCTTCAAGAAGACCGTTTGGCCCATCAACAATCACACCAGCTCGTAAAGTTCGGCAAAGTGAATGAAGGCCAGCGGCAACCGGGTTATTCACTGTCCCAACCGTTGCAGTCGCAGCTGCACCTGTTCCTTCACCACCTGTAAAAGTAACGGAAGGAGCGGTCGTGTAACCCCACCCAGGGTTGCTCACGATAATTTCGGTGAGTTTACCAGTACTACTGTCAATGATTGCAAGGGCCTCTGCCCCTTGACCACCACCACCGGTAAGTTGGAGGTTAGGCGCACTGGTATAACCACTGCCAGCATCTGTAAGTTCAATCGATGCCAATCCATCAGTCGGTTTTAATGACGTAAAGCTAGGTGCGATGAGGAGTTTCGGCTTTGCTCCCAGCAATGGATAGGCAAGGCGAAGTGCATGCATACCTGTACGAGCAGCAGAATTGCCAAGAACATTACTCATGGTATCAGCAATGTTGTCTTCTTCTTCAACACGGATAGCCACAACAGTCTGAGAAACTTTGCGACTACTGTGATCATGAATACCTTTAAGAAATTGCGGGAGTGTTCCGTTATCACCAAGGCCCTGCATATCGTCACCATCACCAAGGATCAACTTAGCTTTGTCCTTGCTCCATAACGTATCGTCCGCGTCTGGTGCAGTTCCAATGATGCCAATCACGCCTGTATCAATAGTTTGAACAGGACGCGGGCCGTTGTTATTCTCGACCGTTTCGATGCCGTGAAGTTGAATATCAGACATGATTTCCTCATGGATTGTGTACCCGGCATCAAACTCCGGGCATTAAAAAACCCGCTCCAGCGATCTGCTGTGCGGGTGGGTTAGACTGGGGTAAGTGATGTTGGTTTAGGAGGCTACAGCCTCTGAATTCAGAATATCAGGAAGGGTTTGTGACTGGTCCCACAGCTCGTCCTGGGAAGGGTCAGGGATCGGGTCAAGTTGCTGGATTTGTGCAGAACGCTCCAAAACAAATGATCGGTACAGGATTGCAGCGCTGTAGACCGCTTCGACCTGCTCGCGGGTGGTAAACGTGAGCGTATCGCCTGCCTCTGTTGAGTATGTGCGACCCTCTGCTTCTACCAAGCCCATGTCGAATACGTCCATGAGTTCGCGGAGCCTTTGGAGGGATTGCTCGTTGGTTTTAAATTGCGTGCCGTTGATTTGAGCGCCAATCTCAATAAGTGCCTCAGCCTGATAAGCGACTTGCAAGCGCTCAAAAGTCACCGGCACATCAACCCATGTTTCAGCCCCAGCGTCCCACTCACAATTTGCATTAGGTTTAAGAGGAACCTCTACCGTCCCCTCTGGGTAATCATCAGTAAAATGGTGAGGCCGATCAGGCGTTACCCAACCTCCCGGTACCGTGTTTCCGTCCTCATCAACGCTATCTGGTAACTGATAGTCCTCAGGCACAACAGGTGCATGGTAATCATTAACCTGCCAATAGCCGCGCTCTGAGTGGTAAAAGCCTTTATCCATAACCATTAGCTACTGCACTCCATCCATTTCGTGAAGTTGCCCAATACCTGATAATAACTACCGGGCGGAATTGGGATAGGTGCGGAACCAGCATAGATTGATAGGTGTTGTGAATTGTCGCTTGAAACAGACATGGCTACATAGGTCGCATTGTAAGATATGAAAATTAAACCATCACTTGTATTTTGATAGACAGTATTAGGGCTGCGAGATGCGGTCACATCCTTCCACTCCATGCCCTGTAACCAGCCATCAACCTGCCCGATTCCTGCTGCTTCGGCCATTGCCGCCAAGTTGCCTTCATGGACACCTTCATGATCTCCAACAAGCACCTTGCCTATTTGAATAATAGAGTTTCCCTTGGCTTTGTATTCCTTATCAGACACGCAGTGCCAAGTATTAGTAACATCGTCATGCCAGAAGTGATCTACATTTTCACTGGTTTCATACGTGTCGATGCCCCCAGAGCAACTAGTAATAATTGCATTGTTGGGAATAAATAGGGGCTTTTCAAAGCTCTGGAAATCGCTAAATGTATTTTCCTGATCCAGTGAGGCCAATCCTGCCGCCTCTGCCATTTCAGCGAGGTTGCCCTCGTTTACATACATGACCCAATTTGAGCCCCACGTTTCGGCGTCAATGGATGCACGAGTGTATAATGCGCCAGTCTCTTTTCCTACAAACACTTGTAAACAACGTATATCGCTTTCTCTTACAGTTAGGCACGTGCCATGATTTACAGGTCCACCACCACTAGCACTCACTTGTTGGTGAGACAGGCCAAACGGGTAATTTTTAGGTGGTAGATTTAGATCGTTTTCAGACGTTGACTGAAATGAAGGAGCGCTTTGGGTTCCGCTGAACGCGTTTACAGCATCAAGTTTTGCCTTGCCAGCAAGCGCGTCCGATAGACCAGTAATTGTGCTCAAATCGTGCGTGTGGCTATTGTCTGCCTTACCTGCCAGCACTGCAGTTAGAGCTGTGGTAGTGACAAGATTTTGCCCCAGTCCCCACCCGTTATTGATGCGCATCAACACGGCACCAACAGCAGCCCCTTGGACGCTTACATCACTTAAGTCATCAAGAGCGTGATCATGGGTTACTGGTGCCAGGCCAGACAGGCTTTCGATTAACCCGTTGATGCCGGACACCTCGTGCCCGTGGCCCTCTGATGATTTGCCAGTTATATCAATCAGGACTTGCGCGAGGACAGTGTCCAGGTGAGAAATAAGTTGATTGACTTTACCATGATCGAGGGATACCTGCGCACTGCTGTCAAGCAACGGCAGGCCGAGATTGGGTGTGGTTGCCATCGGTAGCCTCCTTAAATTGCAGTCGCACGCAGCTCAGCCAACATGGGACGCACTGCAGGTGCTCCAGTCAGCTCAATCTCAATCGCACTCGTGGAACCCACGGCCCGATCAAGCTCATAAGTCACGTCTTCCCAGCCACCAATTTGCAAAATTTCCGCTGATTTCTTGGGAACATCAACAAAGCTTCCATCTGCCTGCCTCAGGCGTACGGAAACAGCAGACCCACTAGGCACATACTGTTTCAATCGTACAGGAAACCGCAGAGCGCCATCCGTATCAAATGCACGGCTTACGTAATTGGCAGCTTCAGCCATCGAGCCTTCACGTACCTGTATGCCTGGGAACAGGCGCGGACTGGCGTAGGCCGTGCCTTTCAAAATCGCTGCAACTGAAATATCCTCTGTGATCCAATTATCAAATTGATAGTTTTCAAAGGGTTGCAAAAGAATTTTCTCGCTGTTCGCACGGGTGATCTCAAACAATACTGAACAGCCTGTATCTGGCAGGTCACAGGTGGCAGCCACTTGTAAGTCCGAGCAGCGATCCAACGAAACACTACCCAGCTCAACGCGTGCTGTATCCAGCGTGAAAAGCGCCGCCCCCACCTTGAAAGTTAAGTCAGAACTATGGATCGGGACCCAGGTTGAATTGTTCGAGCTCTCAAGTTCAACGCCATTTGTGTACGGTTGTGCAGTTAATTTCCGCTTATTGATCTCATCGTACCCACCCAGTTCCGCCGCCGATATTGAATGCTCAGGGTCCGGTGTTTGTGCGATCAATGCCCATTGCCGGGTATTGCTCAAGTAGGGCAAACTTTCAAAAAAGCATTCATGCGGTGCGCCGATTGTCACTGTGTTCATGTCAATCAGTGTGCGGGCAACGCTTACATGTGTTGGGTAGCCGGACTCGTCCAGCTCACGGATTTCAACAAGTACCGGCACATCGGGATCGCCAAGATGGCAGAACCACAAGGTTGCGCTGGCGCAGTGCCGCGAATGAAACGGCCAGCTAAATGTTTGCCCGCGAGGGTCAACATCGCCATCGCTGCCATCGCGATCATTATTGTTGCTTGGTGTCGGCGGCGGTGCTGGGGTTGGGTCCGGTTCTGGCACAGGTACAGGCACCGGCACCTCTGTAATCACTTCCCGGATAATCACTTCAGGCGGTGGCAGCTGCAGCACTGTGGTTGTAATCTGTTGCATGGTCCGTGTAGTGATCATGCCCTGTCCAACGTGCTGTCCATAAGCGCGAGAGCCACCCTCACCATAAGCCTCGATCAGCTTGGTCCCGGCTGCAAAGGTGTTGCTGGGAATATCAAGATTGAATGAGATCTTCCCCTCATTATCCCCGATCAGATCATCCGAAGGGGTCATATCTACTTCATCAAAAAATACCTTCTCCAGCTTTTCACCATCGCCAAACCCCTCAAGATCAATCACGAGAGATTTTGCGCGGATAAACTCAGCAGGTTCTTCCGCTTCACCAACCACACTGTTTTCAACCACAGTGCCAGGTTCATCTCCATAAACCCGATGAGATACAGCTGACAGCCATGTCTCATCAATATCAGTCCAGTAATCAACAGCTGGTATTACCGTCATTTTTGCAGGAAACGGGGTGTGGTTGGCAAAGCGGTTGATCAACTTGCAGGTCGTCTGTGTGGTCTGCTCAACCACCTGTTCCACCTCATATGGCAGCATTTCAATAGCACCGTGAGCAAGCTCATGGACGGTCACCGTAAGGGGCGCTCGCAGTAACCCTTCACGGGTCGCTGCATTTTGAGAGATGCCTGCGTCACGCCAGCGGTCATCGACGAATGAGTCAACAAACATGCCCTTTTTTGCAACAGGTTCCTTGTCATGAATATCCAGTTGCAATCGATTGAGCGCGACCAAATCGAGCGCCTGCACCAAGCGATAATACATTGCTGCAATTGCATCGAACGTAAAGTTATGTGTGCCGTTGTTGATGACAGCCGGAACGCCATCAAATGAATTATGCACTTCCGCAAGCTTTAGCAGATGTTGCGGTGCAGCTGGGACCACAGGGCGGACATGCGGTAATCCGTGCACGTACTGGGGCACCCCATTTTGATCAAGGCAAACCAGATCAATCCGAGGTAAACGTTTTTTGTAGGTGATCTGCACATCACCGCCGTCCTGACCGGCAGGCAGGCGCAACCGATAAAGCTCAGTATCAAGCGGCTGAACAGCTTCAAAATAACGATAGGAAACAGTCATACTCGAACCGGAAGAGGGTTCATCGCCACTCAAAGACCAGTCAATCTGATCGGCTGTCAGTTGCCAGCTCTGCCCTTCTTGATAGCTTGTAGATCCTACCTTGACAGAAAGAATTTCCCGCACACTGTCAAATGCAAGGGCATCGCGACCACCAGCCACGCCTTTGGTGACTGCCTCGGTGTGCTCACGCTCAATCAAGGTCTGTACAACACTGTCAATTGGACCTTGCCGGATATCGACCCAAAAGTCAGAGCTGCCCTCAACACTGTGAAATTCAGCATCAATCTGGGCAGTCGCCCATCCTTCTTCCGCCAAAAGACGCAGCGCCCCTTCGCGTTGGCGCTTAAAGCCGTTAATGTTGGCAATGCCGCCCGCAATTGAAAACGCCTGTGCTATGCCGTCTATCCCTAGCGCGGTTACCTGGCAGCCCTCAACAATATAGTGGCCTCTAGCCTGCACATCATAAAGGCTGATCGCCTGCATCGTGGTAGAAAGCTCAGTTGGTGATGAGGTATCCAACAACACGCCACCAATGACGCGGTGGACAGGGTAGAATATCCCCTCGCCGCCATCATCAGGCAGCGCCCAGACAAGGCTCTTTTCTTCGCGGCAAGCCCCACCCTCACCTTCAGCTTCAGTTCCCGGTGCCAGCCCTACCAGCGTTGGATCGTCTTCAGGGCCAGTGTTTTTTGACATCAACCGAACACCTACATCCAGCGTGCCGGAAAACTCTACACCCTCAAAAAGTGCAGCCACTACAGGGCGCACGTCACCATCAATATAAATTTCACCTTCCTGCAGCTGCAGGGTCCCTGCGCCCACATTCACTTGCAGACCAGCCCCAGAAACCCGATCCCCATCACGGGAGGATAAAGAGCCAGCCCGAGCTGCCTGCCTTGCTGCAATAGCCTGCATTTCATTGAGCTCAGCACCTTGCAAAAACTGCCCTTCCCGGAAAATCAGCGAGGAGTCATTGGGACGAGCGGACGAGCGGTCATAGGCACCCGGTACAAGCGGATGTTCAAAAGCCATGGGGCAATCCTTATTTTATGAAAAGCTGAGCAAAAGCTTGATGCGCTCGCGGCGTGTATGTTGAAACTCAAAGGCCAACGGCTGGTGAAGCACAGGAGCAATCGGCGTGACGATCTGGTCAGGGAGCAGCCAGCTTTGCGCCTGAGGCAAACCCACGACTGGCTTTGCTCCCATCAAAAGCGCTATTGAGTGGAGCTCCTCACCAGCTCCGTTTCCAAACCCGGTCAAGGCCTCAATGAAAACCCGTTGTCCAGCAGGGTCAGGCCCGACCTTTTCACCATTAATTTGATATGTTGTGGTTTCCGATGAAACCTGCTGTGTGATTTTAAACCGCCGAGCACCAATCAGTGACCCGTCTTCCCGGTAAAAGCCCAGATACCCACCAAGGCGGACAAACTCGCCCGCCATAAATCGTTGTGCCGTCCCTGCGCCTAAATCTTCCCAGGGAACATCAACGCCTTCCCATGGCACGGTTAGGTCATCCCAGCTCAACCCGTCTCCGCCATCAATGTGGATACCAAGAGCCTGCTGAGTTGCTTTATCAAGTGCCAACGCGATTTCGTGATACTGCCCAAAGCTCCACTTGGTTTGATCTTCGCCAACCCGAACGCCGGAATGCGCAGATAAAATTGTAGACCCGAGTTTTGAATAAGAGAGTTCCAGCGCTCTGATATCGTAACCACGGAAAACGCGAGCAACTTTAGTCCTTCGGGAAACAGACAACCGGGCAACCCCGGCAACACGAGGCAGATCAGCCTCAGTTATTGGCAGCCTATCAAGAGCCAGTTGGTCCCAGTGCCACTTGCGCCGCCTGCTTGGAGCAACTTCAAGCGTTCCGCCGTACCCGATAAACCCAAGACCTTTGTAAACAGCCGCCTCAAACCCGCGAATACGCAGCCATTCCAACCCGTCATCATATAGCTCATAAACGTTGTCAACGTATGGGCTTAGCATCCCCAAGCCGGTTTCTTCTATCAGGTGCGGCATGATACGCGGTTGTGGGTTTGCCCACTTCATGCCCATGTTTTCAATATGTGGTCGTAATTGTTCAACTTCACTTTGTAAGTTTTTGCCAACTAAGCGGACCCATAGCTCTGCCGACTGCGGCGTCAATCCAGAACTCATCGCCCACGGCCCATTGATGTTATGCTGATTGACCCGAGCGCAATTGCCTCATTTGGATCTGCAATCACATCAGCAAAAGGTGCCTCAACAATCACATTGTTAATCCCGTCACGCATCGCAGTGCTGACCAACCAGGCCCGTGTAAGGTCTAGCCCAAGACGATCTTCAACCTCCCATGCAGCTCTCAGTTTCTCTTCCAACTCGATAGGCGCAGTGTCTCTGGCGTACTCCTCAAGCTGCACAATGAGTGCAACGTCAACAATCTTAGTCACAGCAGATACGACATTGAAGCGGTCAGAGGTCACTCTATTATCTGGTAAAATCAGGTGGGAATACACCGCCACCAAAAGCTCAGGCCCCGCAATGCCTCCAGGTACTGTTGACAGAACTCCGACGTTTAGCGTTGGATCAATACCATCATCCCAGATTGCAACATCCATCACATCAATATGCGCATCCATCGCAAGCGCTTTGTAGCGCTCCTCTGGCCCGCCACCAGAGCGTCCGGCAATATGAAGAAGGAGCCGTTCACGAAAGCGAGTATCTTCTTCGCCCGTCATGCGAGCAACACCGTAAAAGTCAGCTAACTTATCCAATGGGACGCCTTGTGAATACATCACAAAATGAGAAACCCATTCGTCATTTATATGGTGCCGGGTATTGATGAGTTCCGTTGCAAAAGTCTCAAGTACTCGCCTTAGCGGGTCGGCCTGAATATTCAACGTTGTGTAAGAGACGTCATGAGCGCTGAAATCAGTCATAACATTTTGTATCAATCGATCCGCGATTGTCTCAAAGGAAGTGTCGGTTATCAGCTCTGGAGGAAGAAGAGTATTATCGCTCATGACAGGTTCCATGTCTTAGGCTCTTACGCAAGCAAGTCTGGCTTCGAATATGCGACGTCTTTCCGTTCAGCTCGTTCAAAAGAACCCAAGTGGCCCAAGGGAAAATAGATACCTGATAATATCGTAGTTAACTTCGCAGGAACTGAAGCATCTATCGAAATATTCTCTAGATGAAATCGTGGCTCTCCATACCAAGTGCCACGAACCAAACGTGGCTGTAATGCAAGTGCGATAGAAAAGTAAAAGTCGACAATCAAATCTTGATGTTGAGGTTTATCGATAAGCTTAGAGATGTCACAACCCCAGTCTCGACGTTGAGCATATGAACCCAACTCGGCTTTAAGCGTGGTCAATATACAGTCTGTTGTATTTTCCCAGCCAGAATTCAATTCCGGCTGGGAAGTGCTAAAACCGAAGCTCGACATTATTTGTCCACGTCTGTTTTATCTTTAGACACACTCTGGCGCACCGAACTGTTTTTCTTTGCAGCAGGTTCTTTTTCTTCTACCAAATTGCCAGCTCTGCGATCAGCATCAGTGGCGAAAGGTGTACTGGTGATAACTTCATCTTTCTTACGCAAAGTACCATCAAACCAGAATGGCTTAAGGCAACGATATTTTTTCATGTTTTTCTCCTAAATTATGCTGGCGGGCCGGTGTTTTGGTTGCCCGGTTCAATGCCCTGATGCTGATGATCATGACCAACGTTCTTATCGTTATGCGTGAGACTTTCGCCATTAACTTTCACGTCCCCGACAAGCCTGATTGTCGATGCCGAGATGATCATTTCTTCATCGGACATTTTCATGCTTGTATCGCCTACTCCTTTAAACCACTGTCCGAGTTGGTCATGCGGTTGCAGAAACTCATCAGTGTATCCACCAGGCAAAACAAGGCCTCGCCCCGGTTCTCCTGTGGGATTAAGAACCAGAACCCTTTCTCCTTTTGAAAGAGGAGCCCACTCAGTAATGGCGCCTGCGCGGGTCAACTGAGGGAGGCGGTCACTATCAAGCCCCTGCATTTTGACTTCAACGGTGCCATCCTCATAAGAGGCTGTAACCTTTGCTTCGCGCATGAAATTGTTCTGCGCACGCAAGAGGTGGCGTGTCAGATTCTCAAGGCGCTCCAACCGAAGCAGGAGCTCATCGATAAAGTTGGGCATGTCACGAGCTGCCGTTTGAAGCGTGGAACACAATTTCAGGGGTAATAGATACCGGGGCATCAGGCTTAGGAATGCCGAGGGCTTCTCGCACCTTATTGGGGTAGTTCAGGTGCACAGCATGTTGCGTTGACAGAGAGAGTTCTTTGTCAAAAGCGTAGGCTTCAAGAAGGTCCTCAACGTACTCGCCGTACTCGCCCTTACTGCGAAGTTCTTCCAGAAAAGCGGTAACTTCTTCGCTTGGCTGGCCCACAATTGGGTCACGATCACACAGCACTTCAACCGTGATCTGGCGAGCAGCAACCTTGGATCCTCCTTCAACAGTTGCCCCACGGCGACTGATAACATTGTCATAGCTATTGATCAGAGATCTATAGGCATCACAAGCAAGATTATCGCCATGCAGTGCTCGGAAAATCTGCGCCTCGAACATATCAAGCGAGTACTCAAGCTCAGCGTCTGTGTTGGGGAGGTTCAGGTTAAAGGTTTCGTCCTCATCAACATCAAAAGCACCTATGAACACCTCGAAGGTGATGGTGATCGTCCGCTTATCTCTCTCGTACCCAAGAGCAGGAGGTCCATTGAAATCATAGTCTGTGTAGACTACGCACATTGGATACACGGTATCTTTCTTCTGCGTATGGACTGGCTCAATTTTACTATCAAAGATAAGCCTGCCCGCTATGGTTGGGAGTGGCTCATCCATATAGTTAGATAGTGCTGATACCACCGCCCACCGCAAGACTATCCGATTGAGGATCATCGTGTGACCTCCAACACGCGAAGCCGCATTTCAATGCGCTCCATACCGTCTGGTTGAACATCTAAAATCTTGAATTTTGGGAATTCAGGTTTGGAGGTGATTTCGAAAATATCACCCTGCTCTGGATGAGTTTCCAAGTTCTCAAAGTAGTGAGCTGCAACCGAGGCAAAGGGAGCGCTACCGATTGAGATCGCTCTGAAATCGTTAGCTTCCCTGTAGGTCTTACGTACGCCCAATTGCATGCCAAATTCTTTTGCTGCGTAAATAAAGGGGCAGCGCCCCACAACGACCGCTCTGTTGGGGTCAGGCTTGGCGCGACTGTTAGTGGTTTCATCAGACATAGGAGTGATTTTGAACTCATAATCTCCCATGACATCATCAATGGTGTCAGAAGCCATATGCACCAAGTCCTGAAACATCCCTCTTATCCCTTGGAAGTGGTCTTGCGGGGAGTGCCTCGTTTCGCAGGTGCTTTTTGGGCGTCCTGTTCAAGCGGCTCACCATCTTCATCCACTTCAATCAATAGCCCTGCTTTCACGTAGCCCTTCGCACCTTCTTCAGTTAGGCGCAGAGCAGTGTCTACAGCAAAGGGTTTGCCCTCAATTATCGTTCTGCCAGTGGTCTTGTAGTTTTTCATCGTGGGCTCCGCAATGTGGGTGCGCTATGATCAGCGCACCCAATTGATAAGGTCAGCACTTAGAAGCTGCGCAGCAGCATGATCCGCCCGATTGTGGCATCAACTGAAGCAGGCTGTTCTGCAACGCCCGCATAAGTGTTGTCGGTCGCGGTCGTGGTCATGGTGTCAGTATCTTCGTCGTAGTAGAGCTTTACGCCCTGCTCCCAGACTTGAGCACCTGTTTTGCCGTACTCGTAGACACCTCCGGTGGTGTCCAGTTCGTACTCATCGCCTTCTTCAGCGCTGGTTTGAGAAATTCCAGACATTGCGCCGACCGCGTAGAATTTGCCCGATTGGGCGCCACCGGTTCCAGCAACCACCGTCACGCGTTCACCGGATTTGATATAGTTCTGAGCCATCACTCTTCCTCAGAGTTTGGACATAAAAAAACCGGCTAGAGCCGGTCGTTCATGTGCTGGTTTAAGTAAGGGTTATTCACCAGCGTTGCGCTGGATTGCTTTCCGATCAACAGGTGCTGCACCAAAGTCCAGACGAATCTTGAGCTGCATCCCATCAACTTTAAAGCCCATCTGAGTTTCAGTAGATGGGCCGTTCTCACCTTCCAGATAGGCAAACTCAACTGCAGGTGCCTGATTGGGATCAGCAACCATATGCCATGCTTTCCCGCTGATATCTGATAGACGATCTTCAACGATGCGTTCGTAGCCTGTCAGATACTCAGGAACAGTGTCTGTGGTCTTCGTTGGCGAGATCGGCGCAAATAGATGAGCTGCAGGCAACTCCAGTTCTGTCGGCAGTAGGATAAAGCGAGGACGTAAGCGCAACTTTACCTTGCCAGAAACGTCCAGCTGCTGAGACATCCTGATCCGTCCGGCAGCGATTGCATTCAGCGAGAGCGCCGATGCTGCGCCAGTGAGCAGGTTCTTGTGGTCAGCATGGAACAGAGCCTTGCCGTCCGACATTTTCTTGTTGTCGACCAAGCAGTTGTAAACAACGTCGGATTCCAGAATTGAAACCTGATTACCAAACTTGCGTGGCAGGTCATTAAAGACGTTCAGGTCATCATTGACAATGGCTTGGCGGGTAATGCCGATGATGCGGCCATAAGTGCCGATGCGGTAGCTTTCTTTACCTTCACCGATAGTAGTGCTCTCGTATTCACCATTCTCATTGACCTTGCGCAGCTCGCCAACTTCGCCAACACTGATGCGGTGCATGTCACGGAAATCCGTTGCCGTTGCCTGCTTGGCCCAACCGCGGAATGTTTGAGTTTCTCCCTGATAGGCCTGCATCACCTGACGGTTTACAACACCTTCCAGAATGATCGGGAAATCACTGGTACCTTGGAATGCGCGTTCCGCCAGTTCCATGGCGCTCAAACCGCGAGTTCTTTCGCCAGCAAGCTCCAGACATTCGCGAGCCATTTCCTTCAAGGTCAGGCCACGATAATCGCGAGCAGGGTCAGTGAGCTTATAGTGGCCGGGAGAACAACGATGCAATACCGCATTTGTCATTGCTTCGCGTCGCGTGTCTACTTCGTCCTGGCGGCCCCTAGGTTCAGCGGAGTTGGAGTGAGGGAAGGTCTCGCTTCGCTCCTCATCCTGTGCCTTTGCATCCAGAATTGCATCCTTGAAATCAGCAACAGACGTACCATCGTCGATTGCTTTGCGTACCTTGGCATCCGCCATGTTGTGCTGTTGCCCCAGAACATGAATTGATCGGGCGCGCTCTCGCTCCTGCTCACGGGCTTCATCAGCAGCTGCTCCCCGTTCCGCATCAACATCCACAGGAGGTGTTGAAGAGGCGTCGTTAACAACGACAGGGGGTTGAGCATTGCGCTCGCCACCGGTTGCGGAAGGTTTGTTTGCATCAGGTGCCGGGTCCGCATTGCGCTTTGGCATGTCTTCATCCTCTTGAATTAATGCCGTATCTTCCACGGCAGCTTCGGAGCGTACTAGGACGCAGTCGAATTCGGTTTCATCATTAGGCTTGACTGAGCGTGAGTGCGCACCGGCATCAGCTGGCACAGGAACAACAGAGATCTCTGAAGGCTCCCAATCAATTGCCCGCCATTCCGGAGCTGGCTCATCGTCTTTTTCGATTTTCTCAAATTTGTAGACCCGATACCCAACACTCACTTGGAATGGATGGCCGTCACGCAAATCCTGAATGATCTGTTCTGATGTCTCTGAAGAGTTGAGTTTGACAAGGCAGTATCCCTTGCCGTCAGCCAGTCGCACGCTTCCAGGAACAATCGTACCAAGGCGATCTTTCATGCTCCACTGCGAGTGCGAGTCGAGCAGTGACATGCCTTTTTCAAAACGCTCCATTCGCATGGCTTCAGAAGACATGACCAGTACTTCATTGTAAGGGCCATGCTGCCAGGAGTTGCGCATGTAAGGCGTGTCGGTCGCGAAGATGACTTCAACCGTGCGCTCACCTTCGTTGAAGGTTGCTGAACGCACTTCTCCCGGGGCGTTCCCTTTAGGGATCCGGATATTCTCTTGCAGTCGCTTTGGCATGAGGTTTCCTAGCTTTCGTCGCTATCATTGCCCTCGCCAGATGGATCACCTGCGAGGAAAGCTTGCATTTGCTGGTGAAGCTGACCTTGGCTGGTCAAATAGCGCGGGTCGGAGTCCAAAATGATGCCCATGTCGTCGAGTAAAACATTGGCCTCTTGGATCTCCTCCAGCACCTTACGTGGGTTGCCACCGCGTTCTGTTATCACTTGTTGCAGGGTCTTCATGCCCGATCTGATCGCGATTAAGTCTGCGCGAACATCATCAATCGGATTGATGTGCTCAAAAATCGGCAGCGTCCACATCACCGGGATGGGTTCTTCAGGGGCAATGCCCACAAGGTGTGCCATTTCAAGAAACCAGCGCCAAACCGGACGGCAAACCTGATGGATCATCAGGTGTTTCTGGCAGCGGCGCACAAACGCACGATAGGCAACCAGAGCGGAGCGTCCTGAGGAATAGTTGACCTGCCCAAAGTCTTTGGCAACCAGCTCGTAAGGTGCCCGCATGCCCGCTGAAATACCCCTTAATGATAATCGAGTAAACTGCTCGGTATTGCCGCCAACAGCAGGCGCGTTGAAATTGAGTTGACCTTTTCCTCTAGTAAGATAGATCAATCCTGGTTCGATCTGCTCTATCCTGTTGCCATCTGTATCAAAAACACCAACCCCAACAGTAGCGTCGGTTTCTGATATCTGCTCTTCCCCAATATCCAAAGACCCAACCAGGCAAGCTTCAGTTAGCTTACGAACCAGTTCAGCTCCCTCGTAATCCCTGTATTCTTTTGCGTCGATGATAATTGGTGTGGTCCACGGGAGTCCTCTCACCTGAGTTCGCTTGGGCTCATACAGGTGGAACACATCTGCGGACTTAATTAGTTTTGACGTTGCCTGCCCGCCGCCAAATCCGTTGGCATCATTGGGGTGACTGGAGTACATCCAATAGCCGGTGCGCGCACCAATCTTGTCAAATTCAATACCACTCACGATCTGCCGGTTCTTGGAACTGGCTTCACGCTTGCTCTCATCAATGAACTCAGATTCAAAGACCTGTACCTGCATGGGCACCAAACGTTCATCCAGAAAGCGGCGGGTGCGACGGCGACCAAACATTTCTCCGGAACCAACAAGGCCCGCGCACAGCTGGCCTTGTTGGCCATAAAAGTCTAATTGCCCGTCAGGGGCAGACTTTTCAACCCACAAATCCCACGCGTCATTGATGCGTTGGTTGAGATCGGGGTTATTACTGGCAGCACGAGGGATAATACCCGTGCCCACAAAGTTATCGACGTGGGTGCTGACCGCACTCTCAACATACTTGTTGTTGTTGATAAGATCACGAGATCGAGCGCGCAATGTCGCAGCATTCGCCTGAATGTCCGTATCAGGTGAGTTAGAGCTGGGCCGCCAGTTACTGACACGAGGACCGCTACTAGCACCGTCATAACCTCTGGTGACTACATCAAGCACCGCCCGCGCTCGCGCTCTTTTCAAACCAGAGGACGGAGAAAAGAAGCTTATCGTTTTATCAAGAACGTTGGCCATTACAGTCCATTCGAGAAGTTGGTACGAATAACGGATCTAGAGCGCTTTCCGTCGGCTGCATCGATGGACTGCTTTAGGTCACGGATTGCCTGAACCATTTCGCTGTCAGACTTGTATTCCACGTCGTAGTCACGGAATTTCACTCGCGCAGCTCCAGAAAACCGCGCCTTTTCAAGCTTATTCAAAAGCTCTTTCTTTTCGCTGGTCGTCAGGCCGGATATATCGTCACTCACCAGATGCTCCCTCGCTCACCAAACCAGTTGCTCTTTTTCTTCTGCTGACGTCTTGTGGTCTTGGAAACGCGCCGGACCGGAGAGTTTGCACGCAATTGGAGAACGTTCTCCAACTTACCTGCTGCAGCCTGCATCGCTTCACAATCAAAATAGTGGTTGTCTTTTTGGCGCTGGACCCATTTGACCTGACCACTCGCCTTCTTCAAACGAGCCTCGGACACCATCTGCTTGCAGTAGTCCTCCGAAACATCTTCAGGGAGATGCCATGCACCCAGCTGGTCACTTTCCCAGTTGAGCCGTTCATGCACCCAGCGTTTGAAGTAGTCCGTATCAAGCCGGTAGTGCTCGATCTCGTTCTTGAGAAGTGTACCGTTCACATTCACGTCTACCTTCGTAGCCGCGATGGGGCGAAGCATCTGCGAAGAAGAGCCTTTTGTTGCCCGGGCAATTCGTTTGTTCCGCTGACAAAACTCATAGACGCGGTGAATTGGGACTTCGTCTTTCTTACCTGGCCTAAATCCCGCATCGATGAGAGCGAGACGGATCGGGATACCGTCAAAGTCTTTCTGCAAAAGCTCTTCCAGGTCTTCCCAGACAAAGTGCTCTTTGGTCTCGCCATACAGCTGTCCGTATTCAAGGAGCCACGAAGTTGCGCGTTCACCCCATCCACGAATGGTGTAATACAGGCAGTTTTTCTGCACATCGATGCATGTCGTGATCTTCTTCACGCCGCTGGGGGCCTGCCCGATCACATAGCTTGGTGAGGCGAGTTCCTTCACCTTGGACCAGCTGGGAACCTCTCCGCCACCAGGAGCATACAGCTCACCAAAGGAAGCGTTGATGCAGACCTGAATTTCATCAGGATCACCGGTCTTTACCGCTTCCACATATTCTGCAGCTCTATCACCCCAGGTAACAAAAGGTGATGCTAGTCCACTGACCCAAAGGCTTTTGGTCCAGCTTTCAGGCTCTGCGCCTAAAACCGTTCCATCCGGCTGAATACTTTGGCCCGGGGCAACCGGGACGCCGCGAGCATTCATCTTCTCTTTATGAGAATGATCAATATCCAGACCACATACAGCGCACTGCAGTCTTGCCGTATTGCGTGCAATAATCGGATCTGAAGCCAGTTCCCGCCCTGTATGATCTACTGGCTTGTCCCACTTTAGATTTCGAAATCGCGGGATGAAATACTCACCACAATGTGGGCAAGGCCATGCCCAGTGATGCCGTGTTCCGGATTGCCACATCCTCCAGATAGTAGATTCAATCTGGTCAGGTTCCTGTTCAGCCCAGAATTCAAGCCCAGTTTCCTCATCACGCTCTATCTCCGAAACACCGATTGATGGCGTCGAGGATGCAGCATGAACAAAATCTGCGTAGGTCTCACCGCGCTTATCAATGAGTCGGAGAGGATTACCCTGCCCTTTGACGTTGGCGATGAGTTCATCAACTTCATCACTGAGTGCAAGTCCGAAGGGGTCTGACTTCAGCGCAGTTGAGGACCCCCCATGTGCCAGCCGAAGCGGAACGCCTGCGCATACCTTCTTCGTCTTGGTCTGGCGTTTAGTTGCACTAACTTTGTCGGCAAGAGCTGCGGTGTCCGTAAGGAAATCCTCAACCCGAGGTTCAAGCTGTTCTTTAATAAACTGCTTGGTGGGACCAACAAGGATCATTGGAACTGGAGAGGTGTCTAGCCTCTCGCCAATAATATCAAAATAGCTATCCGTTTTTCCGCCTTGCGCATGCATCACAAGCACAACACGCTTATGCGTTCTGGCCTGTACCCAGCGAACAAAGGGGATGTTGTAGGGTGTCAGCTCTGGCTTGCGTGGTCCGGGGTGGCCACTGTGTTTTGGATACACACGATTGTGCCTACCCCACTCATCCGGCGTCATCCTCGGACTTGGCTTCAGAAGCTCCGCTACCCTGCTGTAAAGCTTTGGTAGTTTTGAGGAAACTTCCAACCAGTCTGCTTCGCTCACCATCACAGATTTTTTCAATGCGGCGCCGTTCATCCAGATCCCTTGTGATCTGCGCTGGAAGTGTGGACATGGAGGTCAAGAACTCACCAGTCACATCTTCCAGAGCTTCCATGGCCTCATCAATTGTGATCAACTCACGATCTTCACGGGCCATCTTGCGAACCAGAGCTTGCTCACGGCGCTGCGCCAGCTTGTCGGCACTGTTTGGCGCCAACTTTGAAACTTCGCCCTGCACTTTGAAATCGATGAAGGCCTTCACGTTGAATGTGAGAGGGAACTTCCCTCGGCCTTCCTTGCGCAGCACACCTTCAGAAACGAGCTGGCCGAGCCTGCGCGGCGTGATATCCAGGAACTTGGCCATCTCACCCGAGCCGACCATCTCCGGGAGCTTGCTATTTGCAGGCGCTGCGCGCTTGGCGCATGCAATCTTCTTTGCCTTCGCATCCTTAGGTGTCTTAGTTGCCATGCATTTGAACTCTTTTTAAAAAACGGCAGGTCCGTGAGATTGGCTCGTCACCACTTCCAAACGTGGATCCAAACATCCCGCGTTTCGCTGGGAAAAAGGTTCCCCGGCTATCGATGCCTGCCCACCGACTCCTCCCTGCCCCTTGGGAGGAATAAGGGCCTCCGCACACGCCTACAAATACTCCTGGTGGAACCAGAACCTTCAACGTGTGCAGAGAGGACTATGCGTCAGTGCTAACTGATATTCACGTCAGAACCACGTAGAGCTGCGATAACACCAACAACGAGCAGGACCGACCATTTGAAGGCGATCCCAAGGCCGCACGTCAATCCTAGCCAAGTCCAGAAACCGGAAACATAAAGCTGTAATATCTCTATCATTGCTTACCTTCTGGCATCGGCAAGCACCCAAATGCCCACAGCATATTGACCTGAAAACAGTAGAGCCCCCAATAGGCTTCAAGAACGGAGGGATGCATCAGATTTCTCTCGCTTTACGTTCAATAAGGTCAAACACAGTGCCCCCTGCAACAGCTTCTGGACTGTTTCAAAGCAGCAAACGGATCATGCCTGCTCCATCCACAGTCCCTCTCTCTGGGGGTGTTAATCGGCTGGTGTGAGGTCGATGTAGAACGTATCCCCCAACCCCAGCTGCTCAAGAGCGGCTGGATTGGTGATGGTCATCTTCAACTCACCACTTGGGGTCCACTTGCTCCAACCCTCGTTGTCATTACCATTGTGCACTGCGTTCAGCGTGACTTCAGCGCTAACTTCTCCAGGTGACGGGTTGTGGTGGTTTGTGATCTTTGTGACGAAAAACTTTGCTCGAATTCCCATTTTTCTTTTCCTTATTATTGAGGTGAGGAAGGACGCGATTTCGCTTCCATCGGATCCAGCAGAAGGTCCTCTCGGGCTCGCTCCATCAGCTTTAGCGCAACAGCAGTGCCTACATTAAAACACGCAATGCCGAGCCAGTTTCTCAGCACCAGCTCTGCATCTGAAACTTCTTCGGCTAGATCTCCGAATGTGCGTTGCTCAACAAAAGTGCCAACGTCTTTTGGCATTTCTTTGCGAATAATCTCACCGACGCCGACATAGCTCTTCTGATGCATAATTTGACCTTTGTTTTAGAGGGATGATTGCAGGGAGTGGATTTGAACCACTGACCTCAAGGTTATGAGCCTAGCGCGCCCGGACTTCTCTACCCTGCTTAAAATTTCACGAGTTTTGCGATGCGTTTCTCAACCTGCACCCTGAGTTCCTTGGGAGCTTCCTGCTTGAAGGTTATCAAGGCTTGGTCTTTCTGCATCTCTTTGCCCAATGCAGGGCCAAACAAACGACGCACACGGTAGCCAGCTCTCTGCGATGACTTGAACCGGCCTTTTGTGTCTCTTGGCTGGCTGGATTTTTTGCCAAAAGTCCAAAATTCTTTAGGCAGCGCACTGGATGTGCTTCCACCTGGGATCAATGCAAAGAAGCCGCCATTGGAGGAGAACGAGCGCTTGAATGTTCGTGGAGCATTCCAGACACCGGACTTAACGAAGCCCTGATCATCAACGGAACGACCCGAGTTATACCGCTTTGCTGTGCGCCCCTTAGAGGAAAGAGCCTTCAGCCCCTTGTAAATCTCGATCTTGCCGCCCTTGTTGTTGGCAACGATCACCCCGGCAAGCTCAGCAGGCTTCGAAAACGCCCGCGTGTTCTTCACAACGTAGCTTTGATAGTTCCCAGGCTTCAGCGCCATCTGCTTGGCGGCAGCTTTCTGAACCTTGGTTTTTACTTTTTTGGTTGCAGCCATCACCCCGCGCTGGGCTTCCTGCTTCCATTTCCCATTTGCAAGCAGTTCAGAATGCTTCTTAAAGCTCACTAAGTGCTTGGTTTTCAGCGTAACTTGAACTTTCATGGCCAGTTTCCATTCCATACCGTTTTCGGAATCGGAAATCCGAAAAAAAAAATCCAAAAAACGTTCAAATACTGCGCTGCGGCTGCCCCGCGGTGGTCCCCCCTCTGGAAGGAACCTATGGGGGTGGGGTGAACAAAGGGGGATCAGGTGGCCTATAGGTCACAGAGTGCAGAAATGCCACGTGGCGCGACGGTGACAGTGTGGTGATCCTGCACTTGGCACGCGGATTGCTACGCGATGCACGCGGGGTTCCTTCTCTGCTTTCCGTGAGGCTAGGTTGATCAATGGGAAACGTTGAGGGGGCAGTTGCTACCGGGTGCCGGTCCATACCGGGCACCCTGCCCCTCTCAGAGAGCACGCAACAAAAAACCCGCCAACTAGGGCGGGTAGTCTTTGGGGAGGCTTACGCAATCTCTCAACGTGGGAATACTTGTGACTCGTTTTTAGCGTTTCGGCAAGTGATTCGCCTACCAAATCCAAATATTTTTGGCCTTTCTTTTGTTGTTTCTCAATGAGTTATCATTTTAACGGATCAAATTGGTGCTTTTAATGTTGACTATAAGCTCAAAATGATCTTTTATTTAGCCATCGGAACAAACAAGCCGATTGGCCCAGAAGCCAGCTCATTGACAATAAGCCGATAGGAAATTCCAATTTTTGGAATGTTTGCCAAAACTGAGTTTAACCGCTCCCCTTGGCAGATTGCACAAAACACGGATCACAATTTCAAATCGTCGCAATAGGGGAACCTTCGACAACGCACGACAAAGCGTTGCAGGGAACGGGGTTAGCGTGTGACCTGACTTACAAGCAACACGACGGAATTTTGCAGAAGGACTGCAACACACTCGCAAAGCATGAGTGTGCCAGCCGATTACCTAGGGGCTTTGCTTCTTAGGTTTTCGTCTAAGGCACTGGATAGGGCGACGGATCAACAATGGGTTCGTTTAAGTGAACGAGTTGGAATTCCTAGACGCCATGCGGAAAACGTGTGGCGTTCGGTGTTCTAACAGGGGGGTTACATGTTCTCGATTTCTGAAGTTCAAACCAGCATCAAACAATTTGCATCATCCAACGGGACAATCACACTTAGAGGTGCAACGCTAGCGCTTAAGCCTTTTGGATTGTCAGTGCATGCTCGCATCACTGATGGCGCAATGTGCAAAGACTTCTCTGGCTCTCTCATAGCGCAACGTATCAGCGAAACGCACAACATTTACCGCGCAAGCGATGTCCTTACATTCGCTTCTAAGCAACTCACCTAAGCCAATGCCTCTTCACTAGCCGCCAGTCTTGGCGGCATTTGTGGAAGTATTGTTTATTCTAACCAAAGGAACCCAATCATGTCTTTCAAAGTTCTTTCCGGTAAAGCTCTCTCACGCGCTATCTCTGGCTACGGCAAAACAGCTGCGAGCTTTGCGCAGCGCACGCACCAACTCGCATACTGTGCACTCCTGCACGTGGAGGAGCACAATTGTGCCTCTCTCCTTACAAAACTCTACGAGTCCTCTCCTACCAATTATCGCACACAAATTCGCGAATATGCATGTGCACTTGGCAAGGTTGCATTCGACACTGACAAGCAGGAGTTTGCCTATTCCAAGGGCAAGAAGTCCGACATGGAAACCGCGTTGCGTGTATCGCCAGCTGAGTTCCAGCGCGAGATAAAGCAAAGTGCAAGTGCGTCTAAGTCCTTCGCTGACCGTCTGTCAGCACTGGTTGAGAAAGAAATGAAGGCGGAAAGTGGTGACCATGCGCTTGCAAAGAAGCTCGCCAACTTCCTCAAAGCGAACGAACCAAAGTCTGTAATCGCTCCTGCAAATGATCAGGGAGAGGTGCAGCTGGAACTGGCATCCTGATAGTCCCCCACACTCCCCCCTTGTATGGGGGTGGTGTGGCTCCCTGAAAGCACGTGCCAACGCATGCTTTCAAGGTGCCATACCTGCACCTGTATCCCACCCACCAGCCAATTTTCAAAACACCAGAGATTTAGACGGGAGGAATCTGTCTGCACTCTGGCGTATGGAGGACACGGACATGCCACGTTATCACAAGCATTTTGAGACTTACGCGCAAGTACAGCGCCGTGAATTCCGTGATGAAATTGCTGAGTTTGTCGCCAACGCCGCGCTCCAACGCAAGCGCTACCAGTCTCGACGTATCCTGACTGCACGCTGATATGTCGCGCCACTTCTATTTCTCAGTAGCCATGCTGGCGCTCTGCATCATGGTGGCTGTCCACTCCCTTTTCATCATTCCAGCCTGACGGAGAACGCATGGAACACTCCATTCCAACAATCTACTCGCGGCTTGAGCAACACGCCGAGCCAGTTTTGCAGAACTACAAGACTGATCTCACAGAACACGACCGTCTTGAGTGTCGCAGTCTGAAGGCAGGACAAGGGGGGATCTGGGGTGTTCGCGAAAATGGCACACACTTTGTCGTCTTCCCTCTCCTCTATGGGCTGTCACCAGTGGTACTCGCCGAGCTCCTCAAGAAAAGCCGCATTACCCTTGAGCACATCAAAGAGATTATGCGTCTTCACCCTAAGGCGCGTTGGTACAACTTCACCTGTGAGACGAACCAACGTGGAAAAGTGCGCCTAACTACAGCTGAGCACGCACTGTCACGGCTGAATGCGTCACTTGCCTCAATCCAAGCAAGACTTGCAGAGGTAACCAACGCTCAACCCCATTCACAGTGAGACACTGACAATGGCCCTAGTTTTTGATAGCCTGTCCTACGCAAAAGATTTGGAAGATAAAGGTGTGCCACGCAAGCAAGCAGAGGCACACGCCAACGCAGCGCGGGACTACATCATGAAAGATCTTGTCACGAAAGAAGACTTGCGACTGGCGCTGGAGAACCACGCCAATGTTATGACCATTCGCCTTACTGGCATTATGGCCGCAATTCTTGGTTCGTTTGCGCTGTTCGATAAGTTCTTTATCTAGCCCTCCCACTCATTCAACAATCCACTTGAAGCGCTCCCATCTGGGGGCGTTTTTTTTATGCCTGAAAGGATGCATCAATGCCTGTACTCCTCCAGACTACTGCGTATTGCCTCACCGAGCTTCCGAAGAATGTCCAGAGCCGTGTGCTTGAGCGTTACCGTGCGTTCTATGTGCACGATGACTGGTATCAATCCATCTATGAACACGCGGATCAGGCTGCCCAGCTCTTGGGTATCACGATCAACCGCAAGCACATCAACACCCAACGCCTTTGCACGACACCCGCAATCTATTTCCAAGGGTTTTGTTCGCAAGGCGACGGGGCTTGCTTTGAGGGGCATTTCTCCAGCCCAGGCAACAGTTCGCAGATCGTTGCCAACATTGCAGCATTCAGTCCTGAGGATGTGGACTTACTGAACATCGCCAAGCGGATCCAGCACCTTCTAGTGCACACAGATGACCAGTTGACTGCCACCCTCACCCACAATGGGTCTCGTTACTCTCATCCTTCCACTATCTGCGTAGATGCAGAGCTGGTTTCTGAGAGTGATGAGACCATTGAAGCAATCACTCCCCCTCAAGGCATTGAAACAGAGCTCACTGAAGCTCTGCGCCATTTCATGGGCTGGATCTATCGCAAGCTTGAGCGGGAGTTTGAGTACCTGACCAGTGATGCTCAGATCGCTGAGGCGCTCAATAGCAATAGCTTCCTCTTCACAGAATTTGGCGAACCAGCTGCCTAATTCTCTCCCTTTCCCGAACCACACTTTCACAAGGACGAGTAGCCATGAACGCTATTACCGATATTCCATCCGTATCCAACACCCTCGCCAGCCGCGCTATGCTGATTTCATTGTCAATCAGCAACTGGTCCGGTCGCAAACTGGACCGCAAGGTAACAGAAGAGGTCAATACCTCTCGCGGTGCTGCATCCGATGCCGGTCGCTACAACAAGCAGTTGCTTCCCAAAGAAGCGCTTGATGCAATCCATAAGAAAGCAGGTGCAATCCGCAACGAGTTCTATGCTCGTACCCTCCCATGGATGGACGACGGTCAGCGCATTATGGCGGCCAATGCGTTTCTTGCACACTCCCAGTGGTTCGCAAACCAGCGCACAGGTTATGACAAGCTGGTTGAGGACTTCCTGAAGGAATATCCAGATTTCGTTGAGCAGGCCAAGTTGAACCTGAAGGACATGTTCAACGCTACAGACTACCCACCTGTTGATGTTCTGCGCCAGAAATTTGGGATTGAGATCACCGTCCTCAATGTACCCAACTCCGAGGACTTCCGTGTCTCCATCAGTGAAGCACAGGCAGACCAGATCCGCACCCAGATTGAGGCTAAAGTCACAGAGGCCTCACAGAATGCGGTGAAGGATGTTTACCGGCGTATCACCGAATCCCTGACCCGTATGGTGGAGCGGCTGAACAACTACAAGCCAGGTAACCGCGTTGAGCGAGCGCAAGGTGTGTTCAGGAACAGTCTTGTCGAAAACATTCGTGACCTGATTGAGGTCATGCCTGCTCTCAACATCACCGGAGATCCAGAGTTAGACCGGCTGGCAGAGCGTTTGAAAGACGTGACCATCTATGACGCAAATGTCCTGAAAACCAATGCAAATAAGCGGAAAGACACAGCTCAGGAAGCCCAGGCGATCCTCGATAGCATGTCTGCATTCGTGGCGTAAGACCCAACAGGCGGCCTACCGCCACCTCTCTCTTTCTTGGTAAATTCAATGTCTGACAATGTTCGAAATTTTCTCGACCTTTCAACGGGTCATCTCCTTCCGTCAACACGAGATCTTCTCGACGGAGAATTGCTCTCCATCAGAATGTTTCAGCATGAGTATGGATGGCTCCTACCAACCCTAAGCGAAGACCATCCAGATCTTGGCGCTATTCCATCCGACTTATTGGCATGCATTGCGCTGGCTCGGAAACGCTCTTGTGACTACATCTTGTTTGATAGAGATGCTTCTCCTGATGACGACCTGATCTATTACGACGACAATCATATTGGCACCGTGCAGGTTCAGGTCTCAGAGATCGTGGAATACCACTTCGATATGCCGGTCACTCAAGAGCAATTGGACCTCATCCAAAATGATCCCAATGCACTGGATGAACCCGCAGAGAGCTTCTTTACCGAGGTTGGAGCCAAGCCAGAGTGGGTGACATCTGTCCATAATCGCACAGTCGATATGATCGACGCGGACGACGCCACCCAGTCCTGAACTTCCTTTTCACGATTACCAATTTCCTGGAGAACACAGCATGACCGCCGTAACCATTTCACGCGCATCCACATTGCTCGAACACTACATTGCCAAGGATATTCCTGCCTTTCTTTGGGGCGACGTTGGGATTGGCAAGTCAGACAGTGTTGCTGCTGTCGCCAAGAAACAAGGCGCCGAGCTGCTGGACATTCGCCTTTCCATGTTTGATCCGGTGGACTTGCGCGGCCTACCCACAATCCAGAACGGTGAAACCGTTTGGCTAAAGCCAGCAATCTGGCCAAAGGACGACAACACTCCCAAGTTTCTCTTCTTTGATGAGTTCGACCGTGCTTTGCCGTCCGTACAGAACGCTGCCCTTCAGATCGTTCTGAACCGGCGCATTGGTGAACATAAGCTGCCTGATAACGTGCGTATCATTGCCGCTGGCAATGGCAACACTGACCGTGTTGGAACGCAGCGCACGTCAGCCGCTGGTGATAACCGTTTCGCTCACATCTATGCGGAAGCAGATCTACCATCATGGCAACGTTGGGCGGCTTCAGCTGGCGTGCACCCACTCATCATCGCCTTCGTGTCATTCCGGCCTGAACTTCTTCACAAGCGCGGAGGAAAGAACGAGAAGACCTTCCCCACTCCCCGCACATGGGAAGCCGTCAATGACTTCGCGGATGCACCTGATGATATCCGGATGGATTTGGTAACGGGTTTGATTGGAGAAGGAGCAGCAGCTGAGTTTGAAGGCTTTGTGGGGGTGTTCAAGAACCTGCCTTCGCTTGATGCGGTCATTACAGACCCAACTGGATCACCAGTTCCCTCAAAACCAAACACCCGCTACGCAATCAGCGCTGGTCTTGCAGTGAAAGCAGACATGAACAACATCCAGAACATCATCACGTACCTGGCACGCCTGCCTCAAGAATTCTCAGTCCTTGGCGTGATGAATGCGTCTCGCCGTGATCCATCAATCACCCACACTCCAGCCTTTATCCAATGGTCGTGTGAAAATCAGGATGTGACCTTATGAGTGCATTTGATGCCATCACCAAGGCTCGATCGAAACTTGTTTTGCAACAGCCGTTCTTCGGCTGCATGGCCTTGTTCCTCACTCCTGAAGAGGAAGAAGGTCTAGAAACCATGGCGACAGACGGGAGCAAGCTGTTCTACGATCCTGTCTGGCCAACAACCTTGAGTGAGCAAGAGCTAATGGGCGCCCTCGCTCATGAAGTCATGCATGTAGCTCTTGAGCACACCATCCGCCGCGGTCAACGAGATCCACAACATTGGAATGAAGCTTGTGACTATGCGATCAACGCCGAGCTCATTGAAGCAGGGTTTCAGCTCCCAAAAGATGGCTTCTATCGCAAAGAGTTCGCAGGCCTCACGGCTGAAAGTATTTACAGCCAGCTCGCAGATGAACGGGAGCAAAACAAGGACCAGCACAACAATGATCAGGGTCAGGGGGATAGCCCTGCAAAAGACCCCGGGGGCTGTGGTGCGGTCCGTGATGCCACTCAGGCACACGACAAGGCCGGGATGGAAGCCACTCGTGCAGACATCCAAGCCAAGGTGAGACAAGCTGCAATGCTGGCGCGTAAGGCTGCCGGTGGTGATCTGGGAGAAGGTGTTGAGCGTCTGATCAAGGAGATCACTCAGTCACGGATCAATTGGCGCGATGTGTTGCACCAGTTTATCAACGACCGAGTTGAGCAAGATTACTCTTGGCAGCGCCCCAACCGGCGCTACCTGCAGCATGGGCTGATCATTCCCGATCTGGTGGCTGATGGGATATCGCACGTGGTCATTGCAATCGATACCTCCGGCTCGATTAACCAGCGTGCACTTGAGGCCTTCACCTCGGAAGTTTCCGAGGCGTGCGAAAATGGCGCGCTTTCACGGCTCACCATTGTTCATGCAGATACCTGTGTCCGCAAAGTGGATGTGTTTGAAGGTGGTGATACTGTCAGCATCAAGCCCAAGGGAGGTGGTGGTACAGCGTTTGCCAAGACCTTCGAGTGGATCGAGGACAATGCAACAGATGCAGCTGCTGTAATCTACTTCACCGACCTGGAGGTGAGGAGCTTTGGCGAAGAGCCCCACTGCCCCGCTCTCTGGGCTGTCTGGGGTGATGAGCGCAGGTTCGAACAACTCTCGCAAGCCACTCCGTTCGGAGAAGCAATCTATCTAGCCGCTCATTAGCGGCCAGTCCAACTAACCTTCATTCATTGCGTAAATCAATTTTGAGCTGACCGGTCGCAGATCGGGAAGGAGTACAATCATGACCAAACACACTGCAATCGTACCGGCAGCCTCCTTGGAGAAGATGTGTGAGGAGCGGGATCTCGCTTTGGAGGTACAGCGACAGGCGGAGGTGCATTCAGCACAAGCAAACACATTATTCAGAAACGCCAGAATTCGTGCAAACGGTATGACACGAGGTTTCTTCACGCAAGAGTTTGGAGCACCAGTCAATGAAGAACAGTGCATCAATGACGGTGTTGAAAGCTTCCGACAGGAGATTGACCGAGCTGCGTGGCGTTACCTTCGGCACCTGATCAGGTTTGATGAGATACTCGACAAGACCGCAAAAGAAGAGTTCGAAGATGGCCTGAAGGAGGATGTTCCAGAGTTTACAGCAGGCAATGTTCAGGCAACGGTTGCAGACTTTCTGATGAACTCCAAACTGATCTTTCAACGCGGTTTGGCGCGCTGCTTCAGTGAGTTAGACCGCCGCTTCAAATCACATGATGGCTTCAAGGTTGGCTCCCGTATAATCTTAGACAAAGTATTTGATGATTGGGGGCATTGGAACCACTACAGAAATCACAAAGATACCTTCCACGACATTGAGCGTGTCTTCAATAAGTTGGATGAAGGTAACACGACGTACATCCCAGAGGGTGAAGAACCTCCAAAACATCGTTCTCTTGTCGATGTAATCGATGATGATCGAAAAGTGAACCGCACTGCACTTTCTGCCTATCGCTCTACGGTCGAGTCCGAGTACTTCAAGATTCAAGTGTTTCTGAATGGCAACGCCCATGTGTGGTTCAAGCGGAAAGATCTGGTTGAGAAAGCCAACAAGCATCTTGCCGAATTCTACGGTGAGGTGATTGGAGACGCTGCAACCAAAGACACCAATCCAGATGATCTGAGAAGCAAGTCAGGACTACCAGCCAAGAACTTATCATTCTATGCAACACCAGAACCGGTCGTGCGTAAGCTGATCGATATGGATGTTAGGGATTGTATCAAGGGCAAGCTTGTACTGGAGCCAAGTGCGGGGAACGGAGCAATCGTCGCCAAGTGTCTGGAACTGGGCGCCACAGTTAAGGCAATTGAAATCCATCCAGATCGAGCCCATATGCTCCGCCGGTTTCAGACCTGCAGGCTGGAGGTCGGGGAAACGAACTTCCTCAATGCAAAGCCTCGTCCGGTCTACGACTACGTGTTGATGAACCCACCGTTCTCCGGAGCACATTGGATGGAACACGTCATACACGCCTATGACTTTCTAAAGCCGGGGGGCGTCCTGCGTGCTGTTTTACCAGCAAGTGCTGAACTGAACGACACCAAAAAGCATCGCACATTCAGAAAATGGGCAGAGCAACGTAAGCCACGGTACGGCAGGCTCTGGGAAAGCCTCCCTCCTGAGAGCTTTGCATCGACCGGCACGCGGATCAACACTGTCATCATCGAACTTTACAAACCTCACTCCTAAGGACACCTCCATGAATTTCTCAGAGTGCTCCATTGCCGGAGCGGTCAAGGATCTCGTGCGCCTCGGTTTCGTCATTGCGGATCAGAAATGCTCCGAAGATGGTGACGCCAGCTGCACGGTCTCCGGCCTCCTGCCCTTCGTCCACGTCCGCTGCTCTGGCAAGGTAGTATCAACTGAGACTGCACTGAACGAGGGTTCTCATGGGCCTCTTTACCTGGCACCTGCAAGCAACTTCAAGGCAGAGATACTCGCGATTTTGGAAATGCAGGCCTTGGAATTGTCGCGGCCCTTTCGAAAAGAAATGGCAGCTTCTCTTCCCTCTGAAACGCTTCTTGAGATCGATCGCCTGAACAGCACACCCGAATACGAAGGGTGCTGTGCTTCTCACGACTTTATCGACGCCAACATGGTCATGGACGCTGCGCTACGCAAACGCGGTGAAAGATTCCAAACCAATCACGACAACTACGAGACAACTGCCCTTCGGAACCGTGCGTGGTCAGTTACTCGCGAACAAGGATTTGCCAATGAAACTTCCTCCTGAGTTTGATATCCGCCCGGTCATTGAAGTTGGCAAGGACTGCCAGTCTTTTTCCTCTGAAGAAAGCTACAAGTCTGCTCTGAAGGATTTGCTGGAAGATGAGAAGTCCCCCTCATTCAGCACCTTCTGGACGGTATATCTACTGGATGACGTTGGATGCAGTAGCGCCGTTGCCGACCGTTCCTCCAAGCAGTCTGCATTGTTGCTGGTGGCCTCCCTTGCGAGCCTCAAGACAGAACCAAATCGCAGTCTCGCAATCAATGCCGCATGTGTTTGGGAAGCCATTGTTGACGGCTCCTGTGAGAACAATGCTCTCTGGGAAGGTTGGCGCAGTGACCTTGGTTCATGCGAAATGCGTGATCAGGTTTACGACCTCGCGGTTTGGGTGCAACAGGTCTACGACGAGTGCATCAAGCAGGATGCGGAAACCACACAAGGACATCCTTTCGATTGGGATTTTGTCCCTGCAGCACTCGGCTTCATCAAATGCCCCAGTGAAGACAAATACCCCGGTCCGGATGACTATCCTAAGCCGGATGAGATAGCCCCTCAGGTACTCGCCAAACTCTCGTAACCGCCACACGGCGGTTTTTTGTGTCTCAATTTCATTTAACGTCATTGTTTAGAGGACTAACCCATGTCTGCATTGCCACAAGCCACCATCGCTGCAACCGATTTCTCCGCCGCTATCAAGAACTGCTATAACGTCGCTGCACGTCGCTCAACAATCTCTGTATTAACCGGAGTGGTGATCTCAGGAAATGATAACGGCGAGCTCTCATTCACGACCACTGATCTAGATCAACTGAACACCTCCACAGTGAGAACAACCGGCGATACCATTCCCGTTGATTTCACCGCACTGGTGAGTGTTGAGAAGATCAAAAAAGTGCTCGACAAGTCAAAGACTGGCACACAGGTCGAGCTCACATCAAACAATGATAACCTTGAGCTGAAATGTGGTTCACTCAGTCTCACCTTTCCGATGATTGCAGACATCTCTGAGTTCCCGGACACATACCTGACAGAGGATGCACAAGTGAAGGCATTTGAGCTTTCTCGCTCGGAACTCAAAGACATCTTCACCAAGACGCTCATGTCAGTCTCAACCGAGGCCACGCGCTACTACCTGGGAGGTGTCTACATGCACACTGTTGAAGGGAACACGCTGATCTTCACGTCCACCGATGGCCACCGAATGACAAAATACGAAACACGCCATCAGATAGAAGGCCTGCCAGATGTCATCATCCCAGCACTGGCTGTTAAAGAGATGCTACGTCGCCTGAAAGACAAGAGCTGTCCTGAGACCGTTACAATTGAAGTAAGCGACAGACAGGTCAACCTGGTTTCAGGTCACGATAAGCTCAGAACAAAGGTGGTTGATGGTACCTTTCCCGACTACCAGCGCATCATTCCAGAGCTATCTCGGGACAGTCATGTCACCTTGAAGATGGACGCAAAGAAAGCCATTGAAGCGATTGGAAGCGTAACATGCGTAGCAGACAAAAAAGGTCATGCAATCAAGATCTATCAGGAAGACGATAGCTACTGGATCTCATGCAGTGCACAAGGCGGCACAGCAAAACACAAACTCGAAGCAACCGGTGAGCAACTTGATTTTGCGATTGGATTTAACAATTCCTACGTCACGGACATTCTCAAAGATGTTGGCTCTGAAGCACAGATCCATCTCTCAAACTCTGACAATCCAGCAGTGATCCAGCCGGTCGATACCTACGGCCTGACCTACGTTCTCATGCCGATGAGACCCTGATATTCTAACAAAAGAGCTCCTTAATGGAGCTCTCTTTCAGAAGTCAAACCTGACATCCTTCAGCTCTGGTCGCTGCCCGACCTCCACGACCTCTGCCTCTATATCAAACTGGCAGCGCGGGTTTTCTTTCACGCAATTGTCCAACATCAAGCGAACGAGAGGCATTTGGTCGTTTGAAAAGTTTGCTATTAGCGTCGTCAGAAACTGGCCGTTGTAAAACACCCTACAACTCATGCCGTACACGCCATTGGCGACCCACATACAGCTGGTCAACTGGACCCGCTGCCCTACCAAGGATTGCTCACCAAATACCAAGTCTTGGGCGGTGATCCGAGGGGCTGCCTGAGCCGACTGCACAGCGCTCAAAAACAAAGAGCAAACAATAAAGAATACACGCATCAATCAATCTCCCACCAACAACAGATAGTCAACATCGCTTGCCCCTTGGCTGTCAACATCATCATATGAGGAAATTTATGGTTGCAATCACGACGCCTAAAAGCTTTAAAGTCGCCACAGGCAAAGGTGGTGACATGGTTAAAGAACAGACTGACTTTGAGATCTGGATGCAAGCCCATGGCTTTCACGGAAAACAGGTTTCAGCAGCCGGGGAAGCAATTGGGTTTGCCAGCGCGACATCCAAGCGAGCAAAAGCCGGTACGAAAACCCTTTCCAAGACCGACCGTCTTGCAATGGCTGCTGTGAGAGCCGGAATACCTGAGTGGACACCGGAAACAGATGAAGAGATACACGCCCTTGGTGTGTTGCGTCAGGCTCTTGCCGCGTCTTCACAGTCCTCCGGCGACTGATGTGGGGGAGTGATAAAGTCTCATACTCAGTATTCTAAGAAGTAGGACTCTACGAGCGGTATTTTTGGTCGGTGCGGGTTCTGGGTAGACCGGATGGCGACCGTCTCCCCTTGGTTCTTGATGCCAGCGGAGTGTCTGCTCATTACCCAGCTTGCAAAACGGATCAGGGACACTGCTGTGGGTGAGAATCTGATTGTTATTCAAAAGCCAATCTTGTCCAATTTAACTCGACTACGAACAATCAATCTCAACCTATTCGATAAGCATAGTTTAGTACTCGCCATTGGTCTTGCAGAAGATTTCTTGCCGGTGGAAAGCAAGGAACTTTCTTTGCGCAGAAGACGGCCTTTTTCTCAAGGCGCTTCCTAACTGTAAGAGATTCCGCTCGGACTCCGTGAGTGAAGCGGATATGAGCATCTCCCCAGTATCAGAAAAAGAGATTAGGCCGCGATCAAATAGGGCGTCAAAATTTGCTGTTAGCAGAAGGCCGTTTTCTACGTCCAATCGTTCCTCGTTGGTCGATGATCGCCAGGGCTTGATATGTGAAGCTCTTAAAACTTCGCGCCTTTGACAGTCGGTTACGGCACAGCCATTTTGCCAATAACCATCTAATTTGCTGCGAAAGTTTCCCTGCCCAACACGTGCCAGTTGAAGTTGTTGTCTATCCGTATTGGAGATCAATTTGTCATTAGCAATTGCGTAAACGTCTTGTTCTAGTGAACTCGTTAATCCACCAACAAGCTCGTCAATTTTTTTCCACGCAGGTTTTCTTTGATCAAATGGAATTTGATGAAGAATTGATTTTGCGACCTCTTCAGGAATTACTGTATGACTTGTAAATCGCGGAATAAGACGACTCTTACCGGTGATGTTTGGAGCTGACAAAGTAACGGGTTCAGAAAGCCACAAAAAGTGATCTTCAGGACAGTGCCAGTTTGGAATCCAAGTTTCGCCCTTTTTAAAAGATTTATTGAACTCGGTTTCGTTGTTTTTGTATTTCTCTCTTACAAGAGGCTCCGCCCATGCTTGCTGCCGCATTGCTCTGAAATCGAAGTTTCCCGTAATCTTACGTCGTTCTCGCTCTTCTAACCTATGTGTTGCAGACCCCGCGACCCCAACCAAGTCTTGTCTTCCATCGTGACATGCATACATGAAGACCACTGTGTTCCCCAAATTCTCTAAGGATGTTGCCGCTTCAATACCTTCTGTGTGAAATGCTCTTTGAGGAATGTTGTCGAGAGAAAACCGCATGAGATCGGAGTTATTCCATTCTTCATGCCCATACCCTTCTTCAAACGGAAAGCCCGAACCAGCCTTGTGCCCGCTTGGTTCCTTATAGTCTTTTGAGTTCCAAAATATTGGTTTTAAAATATAGAGAGACATTTTTTGTTCTGCCTAAATGAGATTCATAATTGTTAAAATGAAATCAACTGCTAGCACTCGCTATGCCAATATGCGGACGAAGTGGACCTTCGTTGCACTGCGTGAACTGAGGTAAGAGAGAGGCCGTTGCCTGCACGCAGGGCACACTGCGGACATTCGGGTGGTCCGATCAAAGGTTGAGCCAGTCGTTGCGGATGAGACGACGCTCTCGTTCTGGAGAACTCGTCTCGGCATATGATCGTGTGACTGCCGGATATGAAATGGGGTCATTGTGCGGACAGTCAATATGACAAACTAGGCCTCCGCTCAACGCACATAATGGTAGATTGAAGATGGCTTTACGTTCGCGATAGTTACATCATCCCTGATAGGGCCATCCCGTCAATTCAAGTCTATTGAGGAATTCACCATACAGATGCGATACTGCAAGGTCTGTATGATCGTGCGGAGCCCAATCTACAAAGTTTTCGTTATTGTAGAGCTCAGTTTCTAACAAACGGGCTTCGTCAATTTCCCCTTTTCTTTTCAATACGCGAATCTTACGCAATGGATTGGCATGCAGTTTTCTCTTAAACTCCAAGTTCGGATGTAGTTGCGTGTCCTTTGTCCCAAATGTCCGGTTTGTATCAGTAGGTCCACCAAGATAATCAACAGCACGTATGTCTGCAGCTACAAGTGAAATTCCGTATATATTCGCAAGGTTCAATGTTGCTGCATCTGCAAATGCCGGAACCACAGATCCAGTAGGCGGGATTGGTCGGTTCAGAATTGCATGATCGAAGCTCGTGCCTCGCAGTTCAGCACGAAAGAAGTCTGCATAATTTAGTAGAGAGCCACTTAGCAGAGAACCTTTAAGCTGGCTCTCTCGAAAGTTAGCCGCTTCCAGTCGACTGCGAATAAAAATTGCGGCTGAAAATTCGCCCTTGTTAAAGTTAACACCGGACAAATCTGTTTTTCTCAAATCCAATCTAAATTCCTGGCCCCACTCAAGTTGTATTTGCTGTTCGGAACGCCGCCCAATGACACTGATGGCAGCCTGAATATCAGTTCGGGGAATAGCAAATTTAAACGGTGGCTCGCTTGGTTCTAGAGAAGTAACTGGTGCATTTTCTCTAACGTAGGCACAAAGTATTTCCATGATCTGTATGTGATCACGAAGGCTATCTTGTGCAATACGCTCCAAAGCATAAATTGCCCCAATTCGAACTTCCAAATTGGGGACACTTTGTTCGTACGTTTCGCGGTCTACAATCGATGTTCCGTCAGGATGCACAGCTGGCATTGGATTTCCGTCTTCACCCACCTGCCATTTGTCATCCACACTCTTATATCGAGGTGTTTCTATTATTTCTCTTACGGTCTTTTCAGTACCGAGTCCCTCAACAGCCTTATTAATTCGGTCTGTAATCTGACTTTGCAGTGCAACATCTGCATTCTGCTGGGCTACTATAGACCGCCAAACCAGGAATGGGGCAGCAAATGTGGCAGCTAAAACAAGACCAATGTTTCTAATAGCTCCCCCAGTAGGGTCACCTGCATACGGGCCAAGACCAATGAATGCGAGGCAAAGCAGTACTAGCCCAACAAGGCTAATTAAAAAAACCATAATCATTGCAGCGAACAGAACTGCTCCAATAGAGCTACCCAACCAACGGACGCTTGAAAAGTCAGGGTTCTTCTTGAGATGAATCCAGTCCCAGAAAGTCAGCTTTTCGCTTTTCATGGAATATTCTTTCCAGCAATACAAATGTGTTAAATCAAGATTACGCCAAGTAACTAAGTATTCTAGGCTACTTATGGCAGACCAATTTTCTTAGCTCAAGCAATTAAATTATTAACAAAAGGCGTAACAGCCACCTAGAAAATTTAATTACCACTGGGTAGCTAGGAAGTTCTTATTCTCTATTGAATATTCGTAGAGGTAGCCCTGAGAGGGCTAATACTGGATCGATAAACTCGGCCAGTCAGAGATTTGTCTTTTAGATGAAACGATGAGGGAACGGGATGATCTTTAAGTTTTATGGCGAAGATATCTTAAGTCACGAAAGTACATCTAAACGACAGCTTTGGTCACCAAGCGCTATGTTGCATCCGCGAGAGCCTGCGCTCCGATGAAGGTCAGCTATGTTTTCGTGTGGAAATTTACTCAACGTAGTATGATACTTTATTTCTCTCCTCCGACTGAAGCCACTTCTCCCAGAACTCACCCTTTGGGAGCAGGTTGTAGTGGAGTGCGGCATAGTCCAAGGCCCGTTGAACTGCGACTATGATCGAGCGCTTGCCCTTTCCGCTCTTCCGCTCCCAGACCCATTCATCACACCACACCACACGCTCAAGCAGATCAAAATACTCCTTGGGCATTGCTTTGGTGAGTTTGCTGATCGACTCCATTGCCTCAAGCTTAGTTCCTGCCAGAAATTTCGGGCCTTGTGATCCGGTAGGCTCACTCATCCAGTCTGGAGAGCGCAGGCCGGAGATCTCTGCCTTGCTCATATCCTGCCGGAAGCGAAACCCAGCATCGGCCCTGTCATTGGCGATATTCTCGTGCATTGTCGGATCATGTAGCTTGTCGTTGAAGACCAGCCATTCAAAGGGTGCAGAATTAGCATCCAGAACAAGTATGTTATTCCTGCTGATGCGTAAATCGCGCTTCTTACCGTTCCGGCCCACATCCTTGTTTGTGAGGCTTCGTGCAGCGGGCTTGGTGTGCCAGTTCTCAAAATCAAACTCTCGGGCCATAGCTGCATAAAACCGGTAGCGCTTGCCTTCCAATTTGTCAGACCGGCGATAGAAGCCAGCAAGCGGGATAACAACAGGAGCACCGGGACGACGTGATATCGGTTGAGCTGCTGCCAGAGCTTTCAAAATCGCATTCATCCATGTCTCTCCTTGCTCATAAATCCAAAGTATGCTTCTTCCGCTTTCTCAATCGCCTCAAGAGCCGTCGGTGCGTAACCTTGCTCTATAAATCTCCGTTCATTTGCAACCCAATGCCAGGTCTCTTCACCACCTCCACCTGAAACAAACTCACGGTAAACTCTGAGCTGGCACTTTGGGTTGTGCGGGTCATTCCCTGTGCCCTTTTGCCGCTCATCTGGCCAACTGCGTTTCCACACCAGTGCAGGTCTAAATGGGTTGTTTGGCATGGTAGAGCTGCTTGTTCCCTAGTTGAAGGTGTGAATGCCCACAGCCGACATCAAAATGTGTCAAAGTGGTGTAGTGATTGCACCAGATAAGGGAGAGACGTGCGCCCAGAGCATGTTGTCAGAAATTACTGTGTTGCCTTACAAGTTTCTGTAAGTATTTTATATAATGATTTACTCATAGCTGGATTTGAAAGTCCTATCAAAGCTGCTTTATTAGTTTCCCAACATGATTCATAATTTGTCGGCTTAAAGTAATAGGCCGATGCAAGCAAAGCTGTACCAGTTATGAAGGAAACTGAGACTGTTAGATTTTCCATGTTTTCACCTTAGCTGGGTTTCTGTTCAAAATTCCACTCACATGTCTAGCAAGACAGCCTTATGCCGCGGCAATTTATCGGCTGCGTTTCCTCTGATCACTACACAACGGCTCAATCGACCATTCGAAATTCCGCAGCCTGCCGCCACATCGGAACTGTTTTGCATCTGCATCATAGTGGATCTGTCTCAGTTTTGTGAGCTCGTCCTGACGGGCTACATCCCCCAATCCTGCACGATCCTTCCATGGAGATCTGGCAATGATCCCGGCAACCTGTTTCTTTGTTTTCAAGCCTGCTACACGAGCGGTGATCGCCTCCGTATGGCCCTTCAGCCACATGGCGTAAACGATAAACAAGGTTGCATCTGAGTGTTTGCTTTTCCGCGGCATTGCTATACCTCATAGATGCGGCCAGCGCGGCCATCAAAGATACCATCACGCACAATCAGATCACCTTTCCGTCGTTTAAGACCATGAAATTCGATCTTACCTTTGTGATCTTTCATCTCTTTCAGCCATTTACTGAACTCGTGGTGTTCTTCAGGGTCCACTCCCGCTGGAATATGAGGCTTGTTCTTTTTGAGCCAAGTTTCTGGCCTCGCCAAACCTAATACCCAGTCTGCGTCCTGTTCAATTGAGGAGCCGCCATCAAAGTCATCGAGCCTCGGTGCCCACCCATCTCTGCGTTGGGATGTTCTCGTTCTTTGAGAAAGTGCGACAACAGCAATACCAAGTGTTTTTGCCAATACTTTCATTTCCCCGGTAATCCACTCAACGCGGTCGAATTTGTTTGAGAAGCGCTTTGTTGCCCGAAGGAGACGAAGGTGATCGACGACAACAAGGCCCAAGTTTTGAGACCTTTTAAGTTGGATACACCTATCCCTAAACTGTTCGAAGGTTAAACCTGGCCTGTCATCGATGTAGACACGTTCTTCAGATAATAGCTCTTGCTCTCTTTGAAGGGCCTGAATTGAGAACATATCATAAGTGCCCTCTTCAATTTGGGAGACGGACAGGTCTGTTCCCCCAGCAAGTTCTCTTCGGGCCATATCTTCCGCTTCCATTTCCAACTGGAAGAATGCAACTGGCCTAGTTATTTGCGCTGCCCTACATAATTGAAGGCCAACGACAGTCTTACCATCACCTTGAGCTGCACCGATAAACCCAAGGTCTCCGGGCAAAATACGTCCCATAACTTCATTCAGGGTTGGTAACCCCCATTCCATACCAACCACTTCACCTGTTTCGTGTGCTCTCATAGAATTTGCTAGTGCCCGTTTAGCACTATCACCCAGTGTTTTTACAGGTTGGCCCTGCGATTGAAGGCCAATCTCTTGGAAGCGCTCATTAATTTCTGAGAGGAAAAGTTGTGGAGGCTTATCCTTCTTACCCAGCTCTTTGACAATCCATTTCTGTGCATTTGCAATTTGGCGACGAGCCCAATCATCGACAAGGTCTTCTAAAAAATCAAAGGGGCTTAAAATCTCATCTCTTTCCGCATCTCTAATAATCGCTGTAAGCAGGTGAACTGTACTTTTCCCGTCTTCATACTCTTCTCCAATTCTCGCAACTAACTGTTGAAGAGAGGGTTTTCGACCGGTTGAGCATATCTCTAGGAGAGCCCTGAATATTTTGGAGTGTATCTCTCTAAAGAAATGTTCAGGTTTAAGGACTTCAGCCACATCAAATAAAACAGAGCTGTCTTTTAGCAAGGAGCCAATCACAATACGCTCTGCTGTTGGGTTATGCGGCGGGGTGTCTTTGTTCGAATGCACTATATGTTTCCCAAAGGTCTAAGTTGTCACATTTGTAGATGCAGGGCTCATTGATCACGACATGGACGCCGACTTGCCGCAGATTGGCAGCGCATTGTTCGGCAGCTTTCGTTCCAGGCGGCTCCCCAACCTTCTCACCCTCTGAGATTGCGTTATCGCTATCAGGGAAAATATCGGAGCGCTCAACAAACCCGGGCGCTTCGAACGTCACCATGCCGCTGGTGCTCATAGTGGCCCACATGGGATAACGGAAGTCATGAAGCGCCCAATTTCCAAGCGCAGTTTCGCCACCCTCCAACAGACCTATGCGCGAGGCATCGCCCCCTATTCTGCAGGCCGCGCCGGAGGACGCAGCGAACATAACCTTGGCATTCGGAATGGTGTCATTCGTCTGCGTGATCTTCACACCCATGGCAGCATCCAAAAAAATGCGTTGCAGAGAAACGATGTCTCCAAATGGGTCCTGAAGGAAAAACACCAGAGCCGGAAAAGACGGCCCCTTCTTGATCAGTTTTTCGTCGCGGTACTGACGCAGGTTTTCCATCTCAAGGCCTGGATGAAACCCAATGTGTTCGCGCAGGTCAGTCGGCCATGCGGATACGGGAGGTAGTCTGCGTTGCCCCTGTCCTGCGCCACACAGATACTGTTCAGCAGCAGTGTCCAAGATTGGCCGGCACTGCTTTGCTATCTCCGCAGCTGTAACGGCCTTGCGCTGTGCGCGCTCCAAAACCGCCTGCTCTCGTTCCTGTCTCGTGCGCTCCCTGGCTTCCCGGTCTTTGGCTTGGCGGGCCTCTCGCTCTTTACGATCTTCTTCAGTTTCTTGCCTGTCGTCGATCCCAAGCCAACCACGCGCCCATTTAAAAGCTTCTCGGTATCCTTCAGCCGATTTGGGCTCATATCCCAACGCATAGGCCACAAGCTCAACAGAGCCACCTCCAATCTGCTGAGAAAAGCGATACCATTGGCCTTGCCTGTCTCCATCCAGATTGACTGTAAAGGAAGAGCTGATGCGCTTCCCCTTCTTAGCTGGTGTCATCAGGCCTTTGTGTTTATTGGAGGGGTCGGTGATCCAGCCCCCGTAAAAGTAGTCGCAAATCTGAGCGATACGGCTATTAAGAAGCTCGCGGATCTCGGTCGCAACATCGTTTTGTCTCAATGTTTCCGCCTCCCCTTATCTTCGTCCACGCGCCGGATCTCGTAGTTCCTTAGATGGTACTCAGCTGCGTAGAGCATTCGAAGAAACTGGGCGACCCCCTCTCCTTCAAAGTGCATTTGGAATTCACGAACCGGTGCACCGTTCCGGTCTTTTGCCCTGCACTGCAATTCACCCAAAAAGATCTGGATGTCATGCAACGGAATCTGAGAGGCACGCTGTTTAGGTTGAGCCAATCACGCTGCCTCCGCTCTAACAATCATCTCCGGGCAGTTGGCCTGCGACAGAGCTTTGGCCCATGGAGGGGGAACACCGTTCCCGCACTTGGCAACCTGCTCCTCTTTCGAAAAAGGTTTGCCGTTATGCTCAAAGTCGATGATATGGCCCTCTGGGTAGCCGTTGGCCCTGTAAAGCTCCCGGCTCGTGAGCATTCGCATTCCAATATCGGTGATGACATATGGCTCACCGCTGATCTCGACACTCACTAAACCAAAGCGGTCTTTGGTTGTTGTCGTTCCAATAGGCCTTGAAAGCTTCTGCCCTACGCTAGTGCCATAATAGGCCGTCAGGAAAGAGCGCACCTCCGCAATATGGTTGCCGCCTGCTGTGTTGGTAGGCATGGGCTGGTCAACAGATCTTCCGTGCTTGCAGCTTCCTCGCATCATCGTGAGGTGACTGGTAACAAGCCCGTACCGGCGAGCAGTGGTCAGAGTATGGAGTGGACTGTCTGGGAGATGACCGCGTATCTCCCCATCACGCTTCTGGCCATAATATTTGTGCAAAAAAGCAGCCACCAAAGCAGAACCACCACCGCCACCAGCAGTTACAGTCCCAAGAGGGTCTGTGATATCAGCACATTTGGAGTTACCGTACTGCCGGTCAACACAAGGAATCACAAGTGCCCTGCACCCACCTTTTTCTGTTTTGATGGTCGTCATGGGTCTTCTCAAAGGTTCCAATCTGCCACCATGACTCATGTTGAGAATGAAAGGTTCCTGAGCATCGATGACAAACTTCTGTATGCCCGCCGCAATGCGCTTCATTGTCTTTGGAACCAGAGGCTTCTTCCGGTTGAAGATCGATTTACAGGGAATGGACCAGTCAATACATTCTGCTGCTGTGCGCCAAGGTCTCAGGCCAGATCCAACAAACTCTGCTTTGTTTGGGTCTCCATGTGTTGGCGCAGGCCAAACAATCGGCTTTCCATCCCTTCTTGCAATGATAAACAAGCGTTTTCGGATAGTCGGCGCCCCATAGTCACTCGCTCTTAGAACTCTGACTTCGAGCTTGTATCCGAGCTTACGCAGAGCTTCACACCACTGTTCAAACGTCTCACCTGCCCGAGACTTTATTTGATTTCCTTCATCATCCAGCGGCCCCCAGCCTTTGAACTCAACCACATTTTCAACCATGATGACCCGAGGGCGTTTAGCCTTGAGTTTCTGGCAGAAGTGTACAATTGACCAGGCCAGCATACGCACTTCCGGCGAGAGAATACGCTTGCCCCCAGCACGCGAAAAGTGCCTGCAATCAGGTGAGGCCCATAGCAAACCAACTGGGCGACCGTTGGTATGGGTCTTAAGGTCGACGTCCCAGACGCTTTCTGTCAGATGGATCGTGTCTGGATGGTTCTGCGCATGCATCGCCAGCGCTTTGTCACAATGATTGATCGCAATATCGGGAGAGCGGCCAAGTGCTTGCTCGATGCCTGTAGAGGCACCACCACCACCCGCAAAAGCGTCAATGATCAGCTCTTCGTGCGGATATACTGGCGACTGAAAACTTTCAAACTGAAACAGATCTTGCATCACACCGCCTTTTTCTGCGCGAACAGATCTTGAGGTGAATTTTCCAAGTGAAGGTGAAAGGCGATCAGGAGACCTTCAGCTGCATCGCCACTCTTTTGTGGGTAGCCCAGCTCGGAGCACAGCTCCTTAGCGCGATTTTTGTACCAAGTGGTCGGTGTGGTTTTTGAACTCTTTGGTGGTTTGCCGACCCCTGTTGTACTGCGCCAACTTTGAGATGGAACGTAGACTACTGGAACATTGCGCTGCACCGCCAGCTTGACTGACAGCATCACTAAACCATTCAAAAAGTGAACTACGTCGAAAGACGTTCCACCAACCGTGATTTCCTTGACCTTCTGAAACTCCATGCGATTGTCGCCAAGCGAATTCTGATCGTCTTCTTTGACTTTCTTCGTACGCGTAGGGTTGCCAGGTAAGGGTTGTTCAACACCAATTGAGTCAGGCTTGAGCTTGACCAGAAGCGCGTCTAAATTTTGACAATACCAATGCCCAACACGGCCAGAGTAAGCAGCATCAATCTTGCCGCGAACCAGCCCAAAGGGTGGCTTGATGGGACACCTGAGGGTGCCCGCATCAACTTCATCGGGTGAGTACAATCCCCACCCAGTACAGGATTTGGAAACATCTAACCCAAGGAAGCGCATCAGTCCTCCTCGGTCTGAGCAGCAAGAGCAGCATCCATTGGATCTGGATCACCACTATCTGGATCGCCTTTCACGAGTTCCGGGGCCGCATCCGGGCCTTTCTTCGGCTCCATGGAAAGAACAACACGTCGCTCTTCCGCGCCTTTATTCCAGCCTTCCATCCATTTCTGACCGGCATCTGAGCCCAAATCATGAGGGTTTTCATTTTGATTTTCACCAAGACGGCCTGCGGAAAGACCACTTACATAAGCGCGTTCATCAACTGGCGCTAAAGTGGTGTCGGTAAAATTGAACAGCTCAAGCTGGTCTTTGGTAAGCTCAATACCGCACAGCCGCAGATACCGGACAGTTTCGCAGACCTCTTCAACCCAGTCCTTCGTTTTATCATCGCCCTTCTTCAGTAAGGAGAGTGCTTTTTTTGCAGCCTGCAGGTTCAGTCCGGCAGCCTCCGCTTTCGAGTATTCAGCGCGCATCTCTCCTTGCGAGCTGGCTGCTGTGTCCGCGACCTTGCGCAGCTTGGAGAGCGTTGTAGTAACAACCGCATCTTGTGGGGGTTCATTCACTAAGGTGGTGTCAGACATGCTTGTCCTCTTTGGGTTCGGGGGCAAAATTCCAAATCAGGTATTCTTGAGCAGGCAGCAGATCAGGCAGCGAACTTGTGAACTTCGTCGCCCCAGGCAGTCCAGCCGGGTCGCACCTGTCTGGAGAACAGATCCAGACGGTTAAAGGCATCTGGGCATAGGCGTTCAGCTGTTGCGTAAGCTTCTTCAGGTTTCCGCGAATGGTCTCTGCGCAGGCCCTCAACGACAGAGCGGACATTGTTTGCAAACCTGGGCTTACCAATCTTTCCTATGAGAAAAGGCTCCCCTGCAGAGCGCAGGCAGTATCCGGTACCAAACCCCAAAGTGCGCCGTTCCAACCTCTTGTTGTAAGTGTACTTCACCCAATGACCGGCAGTTACGAACTTGAATCCCCAGGCATCCATCAGTTGGAACGCCTGCGGCAGCATCGGGTTTGTCGCCCATAACCACAGGCAACAATCCTTTTGAGAAAAGTTGCTGAGCGGCAAGGTCATGATGTCCTCAACCTTCAAGCACGTGTACTTGCTGGAGGCATTCTTGTGCTCGCCCTTCTTTGACCAATTCTCATACTTCCACGGGGGATCAGCCATGATCAGGTCATAGGAAAGCGGAACCAGTCCGCTCACATCCCAGATCAATTCGCACCCCGGCTCGCGCCACGGCTATTTGGATGAAACGAGAGGTAGACCTGTTCCAGTGTGTACTCAGACATTTCAGCGATAAGCCAGTAAAAATCTGGATTTGGTTTGGTTTTTTGTGACCGCCAGTTTGCAATCGTAGATCCACTCACTTGAGTACCAAAGCGCTCTTTTATTTTCCCGATAATCTTCCGTGGAGGGCCTGCCCTCTCCCAAATCCGCTCTACCGATGGGAGCTCACAAGGAGTATCATTCATGCGAAATACCTCTATTGGTTCAGAAACACCCTCTACAACGGGCCAACCTAAATTGGCGTTTAAGCCAATATATTTTGACAAAAAGCAAAATGCAAGAGTGAAAAATTCAGCATTTGGCGCCAAAAGCCAAAATATTCCAAATAAATTAATGTATAATGCCAGCATGACTAGAGGTGAAAGAATTATTCAAAAGCGTAAGGAGCTTTCCTGGAGCCGCGTCAAGCTGGCAGACGTGTCTTGCGTTGGCTATGACCGACTGAACAAGCTTGAACGCGATATGACAAAGGAACCCCGTGGCGACACTCTCAACAAAATTGCGAGAAGCCTCGGTGTTTCAGTGCACTATTTGGAAACTGGCGAAGAACGAGATCCAAACTTGGACAGTGAAGAACTTCACTACGCCATTCAGGGCAACTTAGATGGCGGAAACGGAGTACTCGCTAAAAAAGCCTGGGAAGCAGCCGAGGCTATTGAGGAACGCGTATACGGTAAACAACGCGGAGGTATGGACTTCCTGCTGGAAACCTATGAACGAATACTCAAGCGACTGATAAATGATAAAGATGAAACAAAGTAAATCAGCCGCCAACTAGGGCGGCTTTTTTCTTGACTACCGTAGAGGTTACCCAACCTCAAGCGCATGCTCTCTGAGCATGAATTAAGAAAATCTTCACTCAAAACCTCAAAAACCTAATGACACTTTAATAAAGTGGCTTTTGGAATTTCCTTGCGAGGAACAATGTATTTGAAATTAGTATCGGAAGACCTCGATCTTCAAAAGAAAGACCCTTTACCTATCGAAGATCGTTTTATGCAGCTCGTTGAATGGGCAGAGGATGAGGGTATTGAAGTCCTGCTGTTCTCATTCATTAAGTCACGCTTTGACAAGATAGACCTGGAAGACCTGTCAGCTCGCGAAAAAGAGATTACCTACGAGCATAATAGAAGAGCCGTTGTCATGACACGATATAACCGTTGTCATGGCACGATATAACCGCGAGACCTCATATGACCACCATCATTAACTACCCAACCAACATCGCTGAGCAAGGGCTTTTGGGGAGCCAAGCAGCGCAACTATTTGAAACGTGGAGAGAAAATAGCTTTTGTCTCAATCACAACTTCTTAGAGTTGCTGCCATACCTCAACCATTTCGCAAACCCGATGGATAACGCAGGCGTAACCGACATCTTGATGGTCGGTGATAAATCATACCTGGCCAGTGTCTATGGCGCATCGTGGACCAACGATTCCCCACTGAAACGGGCACAAGTTGACCCTGTCTTGATGAAAACAGTGTCGACGGACTATGAGATTTCCGCTCAAAGTCTGGCCCCAAGGCTGGATCTTCTTTGCACACCGATTGCGTTGCCCCAAGGCGGAGTGGAGTTTGTTCACTACTTCAGAATCATCCTGCCATTCCGCCTAAAGCACGGCAATATCACGCTATTTTCTTATGCCAGCCCAGTTCATCAATAACAAGCCGAGCCAAATCGGCTGTCTCATCGCATGTGATAGCGACAAGTCCAAGGTCATTTGGAATTTCTGCTGGTGCTCTTTCCCAATTGAGCGCCTTCAAATAAGCACGTGTCCAGCCATATTGCTGGGGGCCAACCTTCATGTGTTTTGATGTGAGGAAAGCGTAGATGAACCCTACCCCCCACATCTGAACAGATAATAAAATTGCCAATTTAACCAGTGCCTTAGCCGCTTTCAAATTACGAAGATCTGGGCGTACCCACAGCTCTCCCACATAGGAGATTTCGTGCATAGGTTGCCGTGCATAAGCTGGAACCGCGTCAACCAGGGCCGCAGCTCCACTCTCGCTTGTATAAATCCGCCCAAAATAATTCTGCAGATATTCTCCCAGGCACTGCCCGCCTAGGTTGTCTTTACGTGCAGCAATACTGGCTACGCATTCACCACCGTCATCACTTAACGAAATCCCAAAAAACCCGGCTGGTGTGAAGGAGTTCAGTGAAAGACTCATGTTTTCACCGAGCTTTGATTTGGCGCTTTTTTCTATTACGTTTGAGAATTCTTTATGAGACCTATGAAAATCAAGAAAAAAATTCCTATCTTTCAATTCAGTTGATAATAGCGAAATTGCTTCACTTATTTCTATAGGATTTAGATACACCATTACTACCATTCCAATATCAATTTACTCTCTGTCGGCAGGCTAGACCTGAGCTGAGTCGGGCAGACGAGACCCAAACCCGTTTAAAAAAACAGGTTGGCCGTCACCCGTGCAACGTATCTGCCGTATAGGCTGAGCCATCGCTTTGCCGGGGGCGCCAGCACAATAACCAAGCTGGACACCGGGGTACTTTTTCGGCTGGATTGCCGGAGGTACGGGCACACCCCTCTCGACGAGACCCGTAAGCGCTTAACCTCATTCCCATCCATCGCGCTGTAGTTTCTATGCAAGTCGGACCGGTTTCCGCTTGAACTTGCACGCTAGTGGTAATTCCAAAATTGGCTAAAAGTCAATCCATCGTCAAAAAAATTGGATTTTAGACAAAAAAATGTTTGACAAAAGGCCAATTTCGCAATTACCGTACAGCCAGAACGGGAGAGCGAGATGAATGTAAACGGTGCAGTTGTTGAAGAGAGCCTGACCAATCTGGAGCAATCAAAGATCCGGATGTTGCTGGCTTTGCAGAACAATTCTCGTAAGCTCTCGGCAGTTATGCGCAAAGAGCTCTTTCGCTTGCTCAAGGGCAAACACCAGTCTGGAACTGCTACAGTCGTAAGCAACCAAATCGCCTGCCAAGACGCATTTAAGCTTTTGGCTGAATATCAAGCGGAGTTGGAACATGTCAGAACCGTAAAGAAAGCATACCAGCAGTTTATCAAAACTGGTGAACACTCGGGCATGTGTCAAAGTCCAGACCAAACACCAAAATGTATATTATTTGATTTCGTCGACGGGCCAGCATCAGACCAGTTTCTGACGCCTGCCCCGTAACTTGGAATTCCACTGACAATCTTCATTTACAGCCACCATGAGGAGACCTCCCACTCCTCAGGGAACCGGAGAGTTATGCCCCTCGTCTCTCCGGTTCCCCCTCCAATGGCTGAGAACCAAAGGACTTTTTTATGCGCATCCTTAGTGCGAAAGTTGAAAACTACATGGGCGTCAAGCTGTTTGACGCGGATTTTGACAAAGATAAGAATGTTGTCGAGATCACAGGGAAAAACGGTCAGGGCAAAACTGGCTCATTGGATGGGATTTGGGCAGCGATTGCAGGAAAAGGCGCGATTGCAGACAACCCAATCCGTGAGGGTGAAGAAAGCGCCACCTTGCAAGTCAACTTCGGGCATCTCATTGCAACCCGCAAGTTTAAGCGCAAAGAGGAAAAGGAATACACCACCAACCTCACACTCACGACACCGGAAGGTGCGCGGTTCCCCAAACCGCAGGAAATGCTGAACGAGTTCTTCAACTCGATTGCGCTGGATCCCATTGAGTTCCTGCGAAAGGAGAGCAAGCAGCAGACCCTGATCTTCCGCTCGCTGATCTCTGACTTTGACTTTGATGAGAACGATGAGCAGATCAACACACTGGCCGAGAAGCGCCAGAACACCAATCGTGACGTGAAATCACTACAGGCCCGTGTGGATGCATTCCAGCTGCCGGCTAAACTCCCTGAAGACGCCATCGACGAGCACGAGCTGATCAAACAGCTGGCGGGCGCTCAGGAGAGAAACCAGGAGCGTCAGAACGAGATCAGCAGGCGCGATACCTCTGAGGCCGAAATCAAGGGCCTTCGCGACACCGCCAACGCTCAGTCAGTAGAAAGCGCAAGTGCAACCTCCCGCGCCATCGAAGAGGGGCACCGCTTGATTGCAGAGGCTAAGGCACAGGCTGACAAACTGCGCGCTGATGCCGAAATTCAGGCGGTTGAATTATCTAAAGAAGCCGAGACAAAACATCAGGCTGCCAACGACATACAGGCAAAACTTGATGAACTGCTTCCGATACCAGGCCCCATCAACCCAACTGAAATTCAAGAACTCATTGAAGAGGCCAAAGCTTCAAATGCCCTCTACTCAAAAAAGCAGCAATACGATGCGCTGGCAGAAGAGCTACGGCTGAAGAAGCTGGAGGCGAGAGGCTTTGATGGCAATATTAACGAGCTTCGCAAGAAGGCGGAGGACGCTGTTAAGACCGCAGACCTGCCAGTCCCTGGCATTGGCTTTGATGAAAACGGGCTGACCTTCAAAGGCCTGCCGCTGTCACAGGCCAGCAAGGCAGAACAGATCCGCGTGTGCTGCGCCATTGTGGCTGCCCTCAATCCCGAATTACGCATTTGCCGGATCTCAGATGGTTCGTTGCTCGATCAGATGAGCTTCGATCTACTGGAAGGCTTTGCCAAGAAATACGACATGCAGGTGTTTATCGAGACCGTGGAGTCCTCTCGACAGGGTGCCATCGTTATCGAAGCCGGTGAAATCGTAAGCAAGAACTGAGGCATTTCACCTATGGCACGCATCCTAATCGCACCAACAACAAGCAAGTCGGTCAAAGACAAGCTCTCCAAGCTGCTGAGAGACGAAAACCACGCGGTCATCGACAGCAATAAAAACGCTCTGGACTGGAGCGACGTAGACCCTGCGTATTCCAATTGGACCCCTCAAGAAGCCATGTCCTCGTTGCTTGAAGACACCGCCGTGAAGAGCGCTTACGCCGACTTAGAACGCGACATGCGATCAGCTGATGCGTGCCTTCTCTTCTTCCCTGCAAGCCAGGACGCCGCGCTTATGGCCGGTTGGTTTGTAGCACATCAAAAAAACGTTGTCGGGGTGGTTTCTGGCAACGGCAATCTCCCCACTCTGGCTTTCATGACAACAGACCTTTGTCTGAATGTTGATGAGGTCGTGGAAGCATTTTCTGGCCGCTGAACACGGTCGCAACCCTGAGAGGACAACATGAGCAACTTTAAATTCCAACTCAACGATACGGTCAAGATCACTGCCAGTGGAGAGACCGGAACGATCAAAAGTCGAGCCGAGCACACCACAGGAACCAACAACTATCGCATTCACTACAAAGCGGCGGATGGACGTGCGGTCGAAGCTTGGTGGGACGAATGCGATCTGGCTAGTGATTTGAGTTCTGAAGACGTCCAGTTCTGAACCCCTTCCTTCAACTCAACGGCGTAGCCCTTGGCTACGCCCTCTCTTCCAAACCTCTTGGAGTTCCAAATGTTCGACCTAAAAATTGGCGATCCGGTCCCCCTTGGTATCTACTTCGGGCTCCCCGAAGACATCTATCACGCAGACCCTGAGGCCCTTGGCTCTTCCCCTATCAAGGAAATCCATGTCAACCCAGCTGACCACCAATACAACAACATCATGGGACAGGAGCACGTCAAAGAGTTTGATCTTGGCTCCGCATTGCATGCTCGCATCCTTGAGGGTGAAGACGCTCTGAATGCCCGTTTTGCGCCTATGTTCGATCCCTCCGAATACCCGGGCGCTCTGGATACAAACGCAGACCTGATCAAATTCCTGAAAGAACATGATCAAAAAGGCATGAGCGGCAAAAAGAAAGCTGACCTCATTGAATGGGTGCTCGAAGTCGATATGGACGCAGAGGTCCTTGAACTCCGGAAGAAAGACTATTTGTCCGCCAATGAAGGCAAGACCTTTGTATCTGTCAAAGACTGGGCGCTGGTCGAGAATGCTGCTCAAATGCTACAGAAAGATCATGACCTCGGGCCTGTCATGGAAAATGGCGCCTTCATTAAAGGTGCACCAGAAGTTTCCTTCTTTTACATGGATGGTGACATCAAACGGAAGTTGCGTGTTGACCGTCTTCTCAGGCATGCCCTCGTAGACCTCAAGAGCTTCTCTCCCAAGTCCACCGGCAATATGCAGCGACTGGTTCTTGCTGCCATTCGAACCAACTATTACGAAATCCAGTCCGCTGACTACCTTCGCTCATTTGGCATCGTCAAAGAACTCTTCCGGGATGGTGACATTGAGGTGTTTGGTGAGCCTCCTTACGACACCTTCCTTGAGGAATGTTTCGCCTCTGACGAGGACCCTGACTGGGTCTGGGTGTTTGTTAAAACCAAAGGCTGCCCGCAACCTCAACTCGTAAATTGGAAAGGCAAACAGCGCATAGACGACCACAAGCAGAAGGTCGTCGAAGCACTCGAAACCTATCGTTTCTTTGTCGGAGAGTACGGCAAAGACGATATCTGGCACCCGCAGCACCCCGCCATTGATTTGGATGATGAGGACTACCGCGGAGGTGCCTCATGAGCAACGATCTCCAAATCATGGATGAACACACTGACACCTCACTGCAAGGTGAGGTTCTGGCGCCATCCAATATTTTGAGCCAGGAGCGGTTCGAGCTTACCAACAAGTATGCCGTTGCCATTTCACGCGCCTCTCTACTTCCCGAGCATCTGCGCGGCGAGAGCCCGGAAGAAGCCTACTCCAACTGTTTTTTGGTGGTCAATCAAGCTCTCACTTGGGGCATTGACCCTCTTGCAGTCGCACAAGCCACTGCCGTTGTGCATGGCAAGCTTTGCTATGAGGGCAAACTGGTCCAGGCCGTTCTTAATATGAACAGGATCCGCTTGCACTCCCGATATGAGGGGGAGCGCGGGACAGGCGACTACAAGATCTACCTGTCTGATAAACCGTTCAAGGAAGACGGCAGCACTGAAGGGCGAATGGTGGAAGGCTCAGTCAAAGACTGGGCGACATACGGCAGCAAAAAAGCTGGCAAGGATGACGTGATGAATGCCGCGTGGAAGAGCGACCCCTACTCTATGCTGCACTACCGTGGCCACAGGCAATGGACGCGGCTGCATGAACCAGGGCTGATTATGGGGGTCTACACCCCGGATGAAATGGCTCTGGAAAACGATGCCCATCGCGCGCGCCAAGCGAAGGACATCACAAAGTCTCGTGAGAACAACCCCCTGCTCTCTCCTGAGGAGCGCCAATCCGGAAATCATAGTTCCTCCAACCAAGCCCCTGCACAGGCGCGGTCCGGATCAGGTCCCCAGGAGGGCGGCACGCCGGAGGATGGCACAGCTGACGATAAAACGTCATCCTCCGGCACTCCACTTTCCATATCGCGTGGAACCTTTGAGCTTTATGCCCAAAACCTGTCCAAGCTGCGCAGCGAAGAGGTCTTGAAGAAAGGCGATAAGAAGTTTTCATCTGAGTTAAACGCCACGCCGAATGAGACAGACGTTGCCCTGTTCAGACGGATCTACACTGCCTGCGCAAATCGCGTCAGCGGCAAGATCACGGCAAAGGACTGTGAAACCCATATTGCAGATCTGATCGAGGAGGCCTTTAGCTGATGCTGTTGTTCCTCGACCTTGTGACCAGCGGTCTGCTGCGAAGTGAATTGCCGCTTGGTCATTCCTCCCAACCTTGGGCGTTAAAGATTGCTGGGGAACTGTCCGATGCACAGGGCAACCGCATCAGTGCAATCGACATGCTGATCAAGGCCGAGGGACGCACCGTCAAGCCCCAAGCAAAGAATATCCATGGCGTTGAAGAACGCAGCTGTGAACAGCTGGGCGTAAAGCAGAACGCGGTGCTGGCGTTAATCTCGGACCTTGCAGGAAAGGCCCTGCGGGTCGTGACATACGGCGAATTTGACCGGCGCATTGTTACTTCGCTTCTGACCAATCTTGAAGAGCAAACCCGGGCCAGAAAAGGCTCGTTCGTGGGCAGGTGGGAGCGCCCTGGTCTTGAGTTTTTAAACATTCAGGACCCCGTTTGTACCCGTGAATGCGGGCTGCTCCAAAAGGAAAAGGACACTGAAGAGGCTCAGCTTCGCTGGCCCACCATGGAAGAGGCCTGCGCTCACCTCCTACCCGCTCCCGTCGAGATTGACAAAGCTGATGCCTGGTCAGGTCTCAATGCAACCAAGTCTCTGTTTTTTGAACTCTTAAAACGCGGTCATTTCGAACAAACGGCCTGCTGAAAACCAAGGTGAAATCATGTCAAACGTAAAGAAGGCTCCTAAACCAGTTGATGTTCATGTTGGCTCCCTTATTCGCACGCGGCGGATGTTGATGGGCATGACTCAGGAGAAGCTGGGCGACACTCTGGGGATCACATTTCAGCAGATCCAGAAGTATGAAAAAGGCACCAACCGTGTTGGATCAAGCCGCCTGCAGGATATCGCCAATGCGCTGAAAGTCCCCGTAGCGTTCTTCTTCGAAGGCGCTCCCGGGTCTGAGATGTCCAAGGACAGCACAGCGACAGATGAAATCCAGTTGCTTGCCATCCCAGGGGCGGTTGATCTCCTGAAAGCCTTTGCCGTCAGTTCCAAGAATGGGCAACGCTCGCTAATCAACATTGCCCAGCAAGTCGCAGCGTAGGTGCCAGACATGGACAACACAGCCCATTTTGAACGCGCCAAAATCCTTGCTTCAGATCTAACCACGTTCCTGCACGAGCGTGGACGCTTCAATCCACATACCCCTGAAGTCACTGTGACCGCGCTTGCTTACGTCTTGCGTGACCGCTTAGAGGAGCAGCCAGACGCTATTAAAAGAGAGCTACTACAAGGCATTTCTGACCTTGTTCGCAACCCGGATTCTCAAGTGCAGGTCGTTCAGGTCCCCTTCAATGGAACCATCAGTTAACCCGTTCTCTAGCGAGGACAGATAGGGCGTACGCGCCCTTTCCACCCCCTTTACCTGTCATCACCAGACGGAGATCTAGCAGCCATGAGCAATCGATCGTTGATAAGAAATTCTAAGGGTGAGTACGCCGTCCTGGCAGATCGGGGTTGGGTACCAGGCAAGAAGATTGAGTGGACCACTGACATTCATCAGGCCACCGTTCTTGCCACCTACTACATGGAGAGAATTGCAAGGTCTTCTCGTGAAGAAATCTATGTGCTTCCTGCCAAGTGCGAGCGCAAGGTAACACCTCTAAGACCGTGGCAAATACAGCCAACCCCTCCTGCACAAACCGAAGAGCCACTTAACGCTGCCACACTCGAACATTTTGAAGAATGGGCACACACCGAGCGTGGGCAAAAGACGCTTCTGGCAGTTTTACTGAACGCTCTCAATTTTCCGCGCTCTTCCTGAAAGCTGGCATCTCATTTTTCAGCCAATTCTTAAACGGAGCTTTTTTGAAATGAATGCATTTACTCCAAGCAAAGACCTTAAAAAGCAAGCACGCCCCTTCGGATTGACAGAGCGCGAGATGGAATGTGCAGACGCGCTGATCTCAGGCAAAACATCGGCTGAGACTGCAAAGGATCTGGGGCTCTCACAATCGACTGTGGTCGGCTACATCACAACAGCAAAGCAGAAGACCGGCGACACGACAATTTACCACCTGTGCGCTCGCATGGCTGCCTACAAAGAACGTCAGAAGGTGGTGGACTATCTGCGTGTTGCTGCCGATGCCGAAAATAACGCCTATCGCTGTTCCCCGTGCACGCACTGCGGCTCGATCTCTCTAAGCCGCTATAGGCTGCTTTCTACGGTCGCTGGAGTGGTTGATAGCGGTTTAGCTGGCCCCGCCTTTATCAACCCAACTGGCCTGAGCAGTCGTGATGGCAACACTATCGCGTATTTGACGCCTGAACAGTTGGTGGAGGAGCACGCTGCACTGGATGTGCTGCAGAACAGCCCCAGTGTGGAAGGAGAAGGCTGATGGCTGAGAACACCAACATTGAATGGTGCGACCACACCTTTAATCCTTGGATGGGCTGCACCAAGATAAGTCCTGCGTGCGACAACTGCTACGCGGAAGCAATGATGCAAGAGCGCCTTAAAAAGGTGAAATGGGGAGCAAAAGAGCCTCGTCAACGTACCAGCTCCATGAACTGGAAAATGCCGCTCAAGTGGGACCGTGATGCGCGGATCACAAGCACCCGTCCTCGTGTTTTCTGCGCTTCTCTTGCAGACGTGTTTGATAAAGAAGCCCCGCAGGAGTGGCGTGAAGATCTATGGAGCCTAATTGAGGCGACCCCTCACCTTGATTGGCTTATTCTGACAAAGCGCCCACAGAACATCCAGAAGCTTTGCCACTGGAGCTACGGTACCTTTCCGGACAATGTTTGGATGGGTGCCACAGTTGAGGATAAAGCGTCAGCAGCGCAGCGCATCAAGCATCTGGGACAAACACCATGTAAGGTTCGCTTCCTCTCCTGTGAGCCCTTGATGGAGCCTGTAGACCTAACTGATATAGTGGGTTTCTGCGGCGAGAGGTTGAATGCACTGACGGGCTACATCCATGAGCATGACTCTTGGGTGCATTCCATTGATTGGGTAATTGCAGGCGGAGAAAGTGGATCTCGCGCGCGTCCTACTCACCCTGATTGCTTCCGCTCCCTTCGCGACCAATGCGCCGCTGCCGGGGTTCCATTTCTCTTCAAACAATGGGGGGAATGGTTGCCAATTGAACGCACACCCGAGATTGAGAATAAGATCACGATGCCTGGTCAAAATAGCGGACTTTGGGCATGGCCTGACGGCACAAGAGACGGCTGGAAGAACGGGATTGTGAGCGCCCGTTTAGGCAAAAAAACCGCAGGTCGCTTGCTCGATGGCATCGAGCACCACCAATTCCCTTCACCCTTGAAGGAAGCAGCGTGATGAGTTCCCGAATCCTACGCCCGAGCACCGCCTTCACCCTTGACCCCTCAGGGAAAGAGAAGAAGCGCAAAAAGGATGAAGGCCACCTGGCCTTTGTCCGTAAGCTCCCTTGCCTGATCACTGGCCGGTATGGCGTTGACCCTTGCCACATCCGCTATGGCGACCCGCTTTACAACAAGTCGCGGACTGGCAAAGCCACCAAGCCTGATGATTGCTGGGTCGTTCCGATGATCAGGGAAAAGCATGACGAGCAGCACAGCCAGAATGAGCACCTGTTCTGGAAAACCCAAGGCATCGACCCGCTCGCAGTCGCACGAGATCTTTACGCTATCTCTGGCGATGAGGAAGCCGCACAGCGGATCATTGCAGCAGCAAGAGTGAGGAAGAGGATATGAGTTGCGCAATAAGAATAGAGAGGATTGTTTCGAACTTCTCCAATCTTGGTGGAGGATGGAGAGAGCAACGGAACTACGTCCTCAACCGAATGCCAACCGCAGAGTATGAATGGCTTGATAGCAAACTGCTGCAAGCTAAAGACGGCCCATTCTATAGGTTTTTGGGATGGGATGGCAGGTCGCACAACAAGCCAGAAATTGCACGCCACAGTATTGATCTAGCGTTTGCGGGCGCAAGGTTTGACGTTCCCATGAAGGATGGCAGCAAAATTGCAGCTTGGGGGCAGCTTTGGCAAGTTGCCGGACCTCAAGAGCCTGAACGGATCGCGGTCGGACTTAGCACCGAAGAAGACTTGCGGGGCTGCTTTTGCTTTGTCGGCGGCTATGAAGTGCATGCAGTGGAGTTTCAGAAGCTCATTGACGAGTACAAAGAGCGGACTGGCGGTGTTGTTTATGACTATCGCACCTTGCAAGACGCCTGGCACTTCAGGAAGTGCTGGAATAACGATCGCAAGAAAGTCAGCTACTTAAATCGCAAATGTGAAGCGCTTAAGCGACAGATGGTGCTTCAGGCTGTCAAGAAGGAGGCTGTTTGATGGCTGCACTTGCTGCTGGTTTCATAGGCGCATCTGCTGTTGCTGGAGCCGTTTACTTAATCGCGCAAGGCGGTAAGGACGGTTGGGGTTGGCTACTCTTCATAGCCTTCTTGTGCCTCTTTGCCCTTGAGGAAATTGGGGGTGCTAAATAATGTCTACCAGACCAATCTTATTCTCCGGCCCGATGGTCAATGCCTTACTTGAAGGGCGTAAGACACAGACGCGGCGCATACTGAACAGGCTCAAAGGCTATCCCGCGCTTAGCGATTTCATGCTCAGCGAAACGAAAGGTTTCGACTGGGAGTTCCGGCGCAAAGACAAAGTATGGTGCTCATTCAGACACGAGGATTTACTTAAGATAATGCCGCACCTTGTTGGCGATCTGCTCTATGTTCGTGAGAGATTTTCGGCGCCAGCAATCAATGACTTCATCAAGTACAACATACCACCACAGCATTGGGAGAATGTGGCCCTCAATGAGTACGGAATGCACTTCTGGGCAGATGGTGAGCCAGAATTTGGCGACTGGGAAAAGCCTAAACCTTCAATTCACATGCCGCGCAAGCTTTCCCGCATCACGCTGGAAGTGACTGGTGTGCGCGTAGAGCGGTTGCAGGACATCAGCACACCTGATGCGATTGCAGAAGGTATCGAAGAGGCATTACGTCCCTCCTGGCACCATGACCGCCGATGGAAAGATTACAGCAGCAAAGCTGAGTATCTACCCCACCCAAATGAAAGCTTCCGTTCGCTCTGGGACTCCCTCAACAAAGCCCGTGGCTTTGGCTGGGATGCAAATCCATGGGTAAGCGTCACTGAGTTCAAGGTTCACGAGTGCAACGTTGATGAGTTTGAACGGGAGGCCGCGTAATGTCCAGCTTGTCACAAGCAGTAAAAGAAATCGAGAGTCTTGCTAAAGACCTAGAGGCCGCAAAAACCGCTCTTAAGTGCATTGAGACCCCTGCCTCAGTTGAGTCCATCCAACTTAGCTTTGAGCGATGCCATTTAGATCTAGGCTATCGCAACACCATGCTTATTGGAGATGCTACCAAAAGGGCCATCGAACAGGCGATAAGGGCGGACTTTTCGAGCTACCTCAAGCGCGCTATCGAAGCCATGGAAGCCGATCTTAAAGAACGCAACGAAAAGATGCTCATTCAGGCAGCACAGTTCGTAGCAGGTAGGTAGACAGCATGACAGACATGTCACTACTCCTTGACCGGTTAAACAAAGTTCAAGGGATCGGCTCAATGCTGGATTACCAGGTATCTCTCTTGGAGCTTCGGGCCGTACTTGGTCATATTCGGGACCAGAAAGACCTCATTAAGATCCTATTAGAAGCCCTTGAAAATCTTGAAAATGATGACCGGCAGCAGATGCCGCCATCTGCATGGCAACTGGTGCAAGAAGCAATCAAAGCTGCTGGAGGAGCTTCCAAGCCCTTCACAACCCCTTCAGCCGATTGGCGCGAGAACGGAGAAGAAGATCCGCATGGCAAGCGATACGACTGCAAACGCCATGAAACCACAGGCGGGCATTTGTCCGATGATCAGGTTGCGAACATGCAGTTCATGTGCAGCAACGACCTTGAGAGTGCGACAATTGCAAAGGATCGTATCCGCTGGTTGTCGCGCAAAGTTGTAGCGCACGAAGCAGAGCTTGAGCAGCTCAAATCTGACTTGCAAGACAAACACAAAGTCCTCTCCAACATCCATATGGGCGACATTGCACCGGGACTGACAGAGGAAGACGTTGCAAGTCTGTTTCCTGAATTGATTGAGAAAGCTTGCTCTGAACTATGTGAGAAGATTTGCCACTTGATAGAGGGCAAGGCACGCACAAAGGAAAGAGTTGGGGACTCAATGCACAGCAACGGCCGTGGAATTGCAGGAACTTGGCTGCTTGCAGCAGCCGACGAGTTTCGAGCTCTTAAGAAGGAAGTTCAATCACTGAAAGGGGAAGCTTGATGCCGCGAAGAAAGATACTTGGGAGATCAATGAAGAACCGTCCCAGCTTCTACTTTCACCGACTAAGGCGCCGAGATTACACCCTGAATGAGCTGTCGCGATACCCAGAACTTAGGCGGGTAATGCGAGCAGGCTTGGATAGCGCGAAGTCCAGAGGGTTAGTGATTTGTGACCCTAATACCGGCCGCTGGTCACTTACAGAGAAGGGTAAAGATCGAGAGGCGTGGGGTAAGTTACCAAAGGAACTGGGGGCAGAGTTTGAGAACCCTATGCCTAATCCCCCACTGCTCCAGAACAAGGCGCAAGCCCCTACCCCAAGGCCACACAGAGTGGATCTGCGCCAAGCACTACAAGCTCGTTGATAAAGACCTAAAGAACCTTCGCCAGCGCGCAACCAGAAACAAGCGCTGGAACCTCGTCGGGCTCTGCTGGGAGAGGATGAAGCGTCAGGCAACAGAGAGAGGAATGGGGATTTGAGTGAAGCTGAAAAAGATACACAGCGAGCCCTTGCAGCTGCAGAAGGTATCTATGCAACGGGCAGTTCAGGTTTCCCATCAGCGTATTCTCTTTCCTGTTTGGGGTGTCGTCACATCTGGAGACCACGCCAAGCGACCGTCGATAAGGTTTTGAAAGCTCATCTTGAGCAGTAGTCCAACAACCCTGGAGGTGAGAGTGGCTGAATACCCGCAAAATTTGACCGAGGAACTGCGTGACGTGCTGGGCCTAATGATTATGCAAACCTGCCCAATCGCACACGCATTACGCAGAGGCGGCGAAGACATTCCACACAAGACTGAAGCTGAACAAGCTTATGTCCTGCACTGGCTGATTGGCCTCACCCTAGAGCATGGCGAGGGCTGGCGCGAAAAAGTAGGTGAGCGCCTCCAGCATATCGCCGCTGATGCAAGAGCGGAACAGTCCAACAAAGTCGGTAGGTGAAACAATGAGTAGACCAATCTCACCAGAAATATTTAGGATGGCCTCCGAAGCCACGTTGGAAGATCTTCGCAAGGCTATGGGGGGGGCTCTTCTGGTCGGCCATACCAAGGCTGCTGAGATACTTGGTACTGATACAGAGATACTTTTCACAGCTGGCGACAAAGGAGAGATCAAGTTTAAGGTAAAGGGTAAGCGCCGTTACTACTCTTTACCGTTCTTATTTGAATATTTACTAACGCCCAGAAAGGAGGCAGCATGTCCGTCTTTAGGTTTAAAGACAACAAGGGGAACTACAAAAGTAAAGAATTCTACTACGACTTCCAGTGGCACGGTCGTCGCTATTACGGGAGCACGGGGAAAACCAAAAAGCGGGAAGCGGAGAACGTAGAAAAACTGGTTCGTGACAAGCTCAAAACGCCAGTTGACATCACTAGAATTGACGATGCCTTCGATCAGTTTTGGGAAGAGAAGGCGAAACACCAATCCGACCCAAGCACCCTTTCCTGGCGGATGCAACTACTGCAAGACAATCTTATTGACATCTTGGATGAAGACAGACTGCCTTTTAATCTTGCGGAGATCCGCACCAAGCACCTATCCAAATATGTTGCAAAACGTAGGGATCAGCCAAATAAACGCAATAGGCTCCCTGCCCCAGCCACGATAAACCGTGAGATTCAGCTGCTTCGGACCATCATGAACTATGCTTATGATATCTGGGAAACGGACTTGAAACTTCCAAGCTTTGGAAAGGTGCTACTGTCAGAGCCGCAAGCCCGTGTCGTTGAAGTGACCAAGGATGAGCAGAGCAGAATAAAAGAGCACTTGCGGGAAGACTTCCATGACCTCCTTGATTTTCTGATTTATGCAGGCCCAAGAGCATCCAATGTCATGGTGCGTAGTGGTGTTGTCTTAAGAGACGAGCACATAGACTTTGTAGCGATGGTAATGAAGTTCTATGTGAAGTCGAAATTGCCCGGAGGTCGTGAGATTGCGATCCCAATCACATCACCTATGGCAGCAATCCTTTCCAATAACATTGGAAACCATCCTGACGCTGTATTTACATATATCGCACAAAGTACGCGAAATGGCCGGGAACGAGGGAAACGGTATCCCATCACTCACGGTGCTTTTTATAGCTACTTCAAAGCCGCTGCGAAGAAAATTGGCAATCCCAAACTGCGTGTACATGACCTTCGTCACACTGCTGCGACCAGGACACTTCGAGCAACCAGGAACCTTTTGGTAGCGCGTGACCTTCTTGGGCATACTCGATCCAGCACTACAGAAAAATATGCTCACCTCATGACAGATGATCTGCGAGTTCAGTTGGAGCAGGCTCACTCCGAGACTGATCAAGCTGTTGAATCACTCCCAAAAAAACCGTCGAAGAAAACTCTGAAAGGCAAACGTAGAAAGTAGTGCTCCACTTTTACGAGGGGTCTGCTACAGCTCCAAGTATGAACATCAGGCGTCTAGGGAATTCAAGAAAAAGCTCGGGATCCGCCATAAACTCCCAGAAAAGTCCCAGACCTAACCCGTATCATGACGCTAACCCTCTAAGAAAAAAGCGATATTTCTATTGCACTTACATTCCTTGAAAACCGGCGAGCGTGTAAGCGTTCCGTGGGTTCGAATCCCACCCCCTCCGCCATCACTATTTGTTCTAAGTAGTTGATGATTAAAGAAAAACCCGCGAAAGCGGGCTTTTTTTTGCCGTTTCGTTACCCGTAGAGGGTAACATATAAGGTTTTTAGAACCCAAAAAGTTCTCTCTAAGAACCCCAAATCCCCCTCTGAATTCTGATGGTATTTCTTTTTTTTGGAGTTTCCTTTTACCATTACGGGCAAGCTTTAAGCGCAGACTTATGTGCAATCTTCAAATGTAGGGCAATTTGTAGGACATGTACCGCATCTAACTTTCACAGCATCTATTTGCATTCCTGTGAGGTGAAAATAAAGCATCGCTCCAAATGGGAGTAAATTCGGAGAGTTTTTACCCTGAGGGTCATGAGCTGCCATTCAGGTGTTTCTATCATGGGTTGAGACACGTCCAACTGAAGGCTTCTACAGTAACTCTTATGGACGATCTGGAAACTACCCGACTGACCACTTGCGGACATACAGGTGTTTCTATCGAAAGTTGGGCTGGCTTCTAAGGAGGTTGATGCAAACGTTTTTGTGAGTACTCCTTTATTACCTGCTTCGGCGCAATCCCCTCACTGGAAAGTAGCTTGATACCGCAGTGCAACTTCAACAGATTAGCCTTTCATGCACCGTGCAATATTTTCGAAACGCGGTTCAAGTGAGCTGGATTCTTGCCCTCCAAGGGCCGTGTTGCGCAAAGCAAGTTCAGCTTACGGCCACGCCCTTAGCCTCCATCTTCTAATCTTCCAACTTACGGGACTTGAGTGTGGTCGCGATGACTTGTTTGTAGCGCGCCACTAAGGTCTCCCCTTGTAAGCGCGCCCGTATCCTTTCTACTTTTGCCAGCCCACTCTGCCATGTCCCTCTATGAGCAGAAGATCCCGGTCAGGTGCAGTCGGAGCTGTCGCAACCTTAAGGCTGGCGATTGCTGTTTTGTGCGGTGGTATGATGACTTCAACGCTTTCATAACGGTCCACTACTTCCTGTCGTGTTGGGAAGTCATCACCAAGGAACGTGGCAACCAGACCCCCAACATAATCCAGCATATCCGATGCAACGGTTGGATCACCAACATTGTCTACGGTCAGTTCACTGCGCAGAGTTTCGCCGCTCTCAAGGTCGATCCCGAGGTAAAGTTTTCGCCATATTCGGTGCTTTTTCTTTGTTCCGTGTTTGATTTCCTGCTATTTGCCAGCGCCAAAGACCTTCAGGCGGTACTATCGATCACGACGGTTGATGGTGCTGATACACATTCTGGTTTGGGCTTGGAAAACACCAGTCCGCCAGAGCGGCGTGACAGAGTAGAGAAATCACGAACAGGCAAATCAAGACCAATCAGGGCTATGACGGAACGCACAAATTCTTCACTCTGTCGCAAAGCAAGGCTGAAGGCAGACTGGGCGCGAAGACAGGTTTTAATTGCAAAATCAAAGAACATGGCAGGTCGACCACGTCGCTTGGGTGTCTGAGCAAACCAGAAATGGGCCACGCTCTCATCTAGCCAGTTAGTGATATCGCTACGCTGACGTAGGCTCTCTTTATAGTCTGACCAGTTCGTTACCTTGTAGTCGGCTTTAGCGAACTTATGACGACGATCGGCATTGTGTGTAAACGGCATAAAGAGAACCTTCTAAAAAGAAAAGCTCAGAGAGCCTACACATCATCAGCGAGTTCTGTAACAACGCCCACTTAAGTAAGCTCAAGCAACAACTATATTTTTACTAGTAATTTTTTGGGGTATGTCAGGATAACGAAGATAGTTAAAGTATGCGACTAAGAAGTTATCAACCCTTTTTGCTTGTGAGTTAAGCATGCCTAAGCTGTGTTTACTACCTACCATTCTCGGATCCGCTCTCCTTATTCTTTCAAACCCGGCTCTGGCTGATCTGGATCAAACATGTACGGACGAGCTTGTTTTGGGACGGGATGCGGGCAGTAATCAGCGCTGGTTCGTCTACGGGGACTCAGCTGCAGACTTTATTATTCAGAGCGAAGGCGGCGATGGTTGGGGCATAGCCCGCGAAACGCTTTCTGTTGCAGTTGGCGACATTGACGGAGATGGACGTGATGAGTTTGCCATTGGGCGTGACGGTGCAGTATCTCAGTCTGTGCGCGTGTTGCTCTTTGACGATGCTTCTGCTGGGTTTTCTCAAATAGACACTTTTGGAGAGGAATGGGGCGCAGGACGGCGGGCAACCTCTATTGCCTTTGGAAATGTGGATGATGATGCTGCATTAGAAATGGCTGTAGGCCGCGATGGTCCTACCGGTTTTCGCTACCGCATTTATGATGACCGGGATGCAAATTTCATCACTTTGCATACAGGAGGGACCACGTGGGGTTCCGACAGGCGGGTCACAGCCTTAGCATTTGGGGACTTGGATGGTGACGGGCGTGAAGAGTTGGTGGTTGGCCGGAGCGGCGGTGCCGTAGCCAGGCCGCGTTGGTTGGTATTGGATGATGCAGAGGGCAATTTTGCCGAACTGTTCGTTGGGGGCGATACCTGGGGGGCAGCTCGCCGAGTAACTGCCCTTGCGACTGGAGATGTAGATGGCGATGGAATTGCTGAACTCGCTATCGGAAGGGATACTGGCCCCAACTTTCACTGGCAGGTTTTGGATGGGATTGAAGGCAATTTTGCCACTCTGGCCAGTGGTGGCGATGGTTGGGGCGGGACTCGCCGCACCAACGCTGTTGCACTTGGCGATGTGGATGGCGATGGTCTGGATGAGCTGATAATCGGGCGCAATGCAGGTTCCGGCCCACGCATCTTAACCTTTGATGATGCCCTCAGGAATTTTACGTCTCTGGGAGAGCTGGCAAGTACATGGGGAATCACGCGTTCTGTCCGGGCTTTGGCGGTAGGAGATGTTGACGGTGACTTCGTGGATGAAATCGCTGTGGGACGCAATGGGGGCTCAGGTCCACGTTGGATGATATTGGATGATCGCTTCCAGCGCTTTTCCACCCTGCGGCAAGGTGGAGATGGCTGGGGTGTAGGACGAGCTGTGAATGCCCTGGCCCTTCGTTCCACCCGGACCAGCGGACCAGATAGGGATGAAGACGGCCTTTTTGACAGCTGGGAGCAAAGCGGTATTGATGTTAATTGCGATGGTGTCGTGGATTATACTCCGCCAGATGCCGATCCTGATCGCAAAAATATCTATGTTGAGATGGATTATATGCTCAATCATTTACCGCGTGCGGATGCGATAAATGATGTGATTGCAGCCTTTGCAGCGGCTCCCAACCAAAACCCTGATGGCACGACAGGCATAGATCTCCTAATAGATTTGGATGAACAGCTTCCAGAGACATTAGATATCACCACCTGGACTGACTTTGATGACATTCGTGATGCACAGTTCGGGACTGTTGCGGAGCGATCCGCCCCTAATGCAGTTGCGTTGTTATCGGCAAAAGCTCTCATTTATCGCTATGCTCTCAACGCGCATACGCGAGACGGAGGGTCATCATCAGGAAGAGCCAAACGAGGGAACTTTGTAGTCACCTTAGGCGGATCTGCGTGGGCATCAGACGCCTCTGGTCACAGTGTGGGTTCACGGCGCCAACAAGCAGGCACGATCATGCATGAGCTAGGCCATACGCTGGGTCTCGGCCACGGGGGTGGGGATTCGACAAATTGTAAACCCAACTACCTGAGTGTGATGAACTATTCATTCCAGACCCGACATATACCGAACCCGACCTTACCGGGGCCACGACTTGATTATTCTGCCAGTGCTCTGCCAAACTTGAACGAAGCCGCTTTGAGCGAAGCGCTGGGAGTACAGGATGGAACCGATAATACCTTCTTTGGGACCGATGGCACTTCGCGCATTGCAGGGGCAGGTATGGGGCCGATTGACTGGAACCAGCAAAATGGCATTGAAGCAGGTACTGTTACTTCTGATGCCAACTTCACCTCCACCTCATCGTGCGATGCATCTCCAAACCAAGTTTTGGCAGGTTGGGATGATTGGAGCAATCTGTTCTTGCCATCACGCTCTGCACCAGGCAACCCCCATGATACAGAACTCTTTCCTGAAGATGAGTTGACCGGAGAGGAAGCTGCTTTGTTTGAGGCTTGTGCCGACGGTGAAGACACGGCGCGATGCACTCAACCTCCTTATGAATATGCTGCTAAGTTTGTCTGTGGCATACAAGACGATCCTCGGACATTGCGTCTGACGCGTGGGGTCTACGGCACTACTGTAAATATCCATAATCCATGGGATAAAGATGCGATCTTTTATAAGAAAGTAGCGGTGGCGTATCCACCAGCCGAACAGGCTCCCGGAGAAATCCTTCAAATGGGCAAGGATTTGCTGCGCTATGACGAAGCCTTAAAAGTCGACTGTGAAGACATTCGCGCACGAGCGTTCCAAGGGGCTTTCCCAACGTCTTATGTGGAAGGGTTCGTAGTCATCCAAAGCTTTGAAAGCTTAGATGTCACAGGTGTCTACACATCAGCTGCCATCGTCGATCAGACCCAGGGATGTTGCAGCACGCCAATGCGTACAGTACAAAATTCCGGCATGGAAATTATCCAGATCAAAGAACGCCGCAAGCCTACACGTCCGGATCCTGGTAGTCCGGACCTCTTGCCCGAGCCCGTCTTCGGTCCGCCCCCAGACGATGCCCCAGGAACCTTCCCGCAAAATTATTGTGGTCCGCTGCCAGCAGGCTCCCCTGTTCAAGATGTACAATTGCATCTGCGTGTTCGCAATCAGGGAGATGCAGCCGCGGGGGCTTCGACTACAAGAGTCATATTCAGCCCCAGTTCTCAGTTTGATCCGATCGTGGGTACAGTAGACCTTGCAACACCTGCGTTGGCTGCAGGGGCGGCCCACCAACATCTAGTGGACATACCCGACGGTTGCTTCCCGGGCAGCGGCTCAGGCTGTAATTTCCGGATAACTGCGGACGCAGCAGAGCCAGAACAAGTGATAGAATCCAATGAAGCCAACAATGTGGACCAATCCGGCTGTCCTGGCATCGTTCCATAATGGAAAATAACTGGTCGCTGATGCTAGATAGTTTTTCGTTCGGTTTTCTTGATTTTGAATGCCGTTAATTAAAGCCACTTGCCAATCCTCCTTTCTAAAAGGTGACCCGGCTATTGTGACTGGCAAGCTATATTGGTTGGCCATAATTTCATGCCCAGTGAACGTCTCGTATGCCCGCACGTCATATCAAATCTAACTCCAAGAGATCGGTTCACTCCTGTCACTCTGCTCAAATGATACATTAACAACTCAGCGTAGCAAGTACTCTTTGCTTGTACAAATCATATCACAACATGAATGACAGCTATGGTCACACACCATCAGCACCGACTTTCCTTCCATTCACGTTTGCTACTAGCTTGCCAATTCCCCACGATCCCCAGCAATTCTGCAAATGCAGTACTTCACGTAAACCAACGCCACAAACACGCACCAAAAGCAAACAGCAACTGCCAATGCGTCCAAACGCATTAAAGCCGATATCATCCTCCAACCAGCCACAACAGCCAAAGCCAGCCCGCCAGTCATTGGAACCAGCCAAAAGAACTTCCTTAAACAAATGAGGCGCCATTGCCACCGCCTCATTATAACAAGCCCGTTGTTTTCGTTGGTATTCAATTTCATCATTCGCCCCTCGGATATTTGACAATCTATTGTTGAGGGGCACAACCTGATGATGGAATCCTTGAATTTTCAAGAGAAGCACATGCGCAATATTTCAATAAAAACTTACTTATCGTTTATCAACACGATTCACATGCGACAATAATTCCAAAACACCAACACTTACAAATAACACCAAGTATATCTAACTATTAAAAATATATACTTTATATAATAACTTAATTTTACACATCAGAAAGAACCACCCCCGCCGCAGAGTGGAATTTTTACTACATAGATCCAACGACTCCATTTTTAATTCTTAGAGATATACTTTTCTTATATATGATCTGATTGCAAGCTTGTTCTGAAACTGGGAAGATCTTTAAGTGATTAGAAATATAAGCGCTCTCCTCATTCGGTAGTTTTTTCAAAATGCGCAGTGCTTGACTGACTGCCTCTTCCTCATCAACACCCAAGCTTAGAATAGAGGTTCGATAGACTGCTACAAACATCAATATCTCCTAGTTCTTATGTGAAATTAATTTCACACATGGGTATTAGGAACCGAATGCATGTCCTGAGTTATTGGTGAGAATAAGAGGCAGGTTGTGCGGGATACAGTCATAGCCCTTCCTCTTATACGCTCACCGGTAGCCCCTCCAAATCTTTATAATCACCCCCGCCGCTTTGACGGGATCCCGAGACAAACGCAAAACAAACGCCGTCATATTACGCCCGCTCATGGCGAGCACTCCGGCCGTTGCCTCACTAAAAGCAGGCTTAAGTTCAAAGAAATCAATCAACGGCTGCGTGAAGGTCACAGCCGCCGCAATACCTATGAAGAAGGTAAGCACCCGTTGCCAGAAACCAGCCTCTTGAAGCAACGCGCCAATCAGGGCAAAAACGAGAATAATCGCCGTTTTCCAGAACGGTAAATGATAGAATATCTCCAAGATAAAATCTGTCATTTCCAGCAGCCCCGCCTTTGTCCGTTCCTGTCATTTGCGGCCACCCTCTCAGCCGCAGCGCGGTCAACTTCCACCACGGCCACGAATGCGGCCGGGCTTAAGTTAGTTTTCGTAAACCCCGCGCAATTGCTCGCACTCTGCAACGTTTCGCAGCCCGGAATCACCAAAGTACTCAAGACACAAGCGGTAATCTTCAAGACCTTGCAAATAGGCATCATCCTGCTTCCTTTGCTGTTCCGCTTTTAAAGTCCCTCGCAAAGCGTCATGCTCTGCTTCGTTAAACGCCCCCTGCCTGATATGGTGATAGGCAACAGTCGCAAGTGCACAAAGAAGCAAGGCGGCCGCCAGCGCCCGCCCTGCCTTCGTTTTCATCAGGAAGGAAAGAACCGCCCCCATCTCAAGCGGCCCGTTCTTTATTGATCAGCAGCCAACCCGCGACGCCCACACTGAGAACCAGAGCGATTGCAAAGCCCCACTGCACCGGCCCGGAGCCCGCCAGAATACCGGAGAAACCAGAGGCTGCCATCGCGCCCTTGGTGATCCCGTCCGGGCTAAGCCATGCGCTGAGTGCACTGGTTTCCTCATCAACGGCCTTTGCGCCTTCTTCATTTTTATGCTGCTCAGGGTTGGGCGTGGGAGCACGTTTAATAATCGCATTATTGACCAGCTCTAAGGATCGCTCCTGCACATGGCGCACGCGCCGCGACCAGCCGTTTTTGTTGTAAGGCCAGTTTCTGAGCCGCTTCATAAATTCCAGCCGGGCCACAGAGAACAGATTGATTAAGACGGTGGCAGAATGCGCCTTTACAGCAGCTAAAGTAAGCACGCCTAACACACCATCCACTTTGACTTTTAGGATCTTCTGCAGGATCTTGACGGCTCGCACCGGGCCGGAATTTACGGCACAATCAAACACCGCGAAGTCCAGCCCACGCGGCAACTCATCCCCCCTCACAGTATCCCAGTATTGCGCCCGGTAAATCTTCAAAGCCTCCTCACGGCCCAGACACTTCACTTCTTCCATGCTCACCGCACGGCCGCGCCATGCTTCCAAGGTGCGCTTGGTGATCCCCAGGTTAGTAGGGCCGCCCGGATCTGCTTTACGCGAACGATTTGCAAACCCGCCCTCAATGTTAAGCAGGTCCAGGATAATCAGCCGAAACGTGTCTTTCATGCTCTGCCCTCTTACGAAAAACGGGAGCCATAAGGCCCCCGTGCAGGTACAAAAAAAGCCGCAAAAGCGGCCGGAAACTGTGAGTATTTCATTCTGGAGTGACTATCAGGAAGCTATCAGGCCGTTGAGCTGTTACTCGTTTATTCAGCCGTCAACAGACTTTCAAAGTCCGGGTGCAACTCACAACCCGGTATCTTATTGTGCAAAACACCTTCTTCGATAAATTGCTGTTCTCGAACTGACCAGTATGCATAGTGAGACTGCCCTGTCCTATCCGCGAAGAAAAGAACCAGGTGCCGTTTCCTCCGACCATCTGCAAATCCCTTTGTCATTGAGAAGAATCCAAGCTGTTTCACAGATGACACCGGTTCATTCCTGACTGGTATCTCCAGGCACCAGGAACGACCATCAGCAAGGCGCTCAGATTGCTTCAGAATATGGTTGGTCTGTAGTGATCCAGCAAATGCAATCGCAGCCAGAACTGAGAAAAATACAAGGCCAAAACTATTCCATTTAAAGGTGCGATACAGGACCAGGCCACCCACAGCGGCGGTCAACCCGACAGCAAGATCAAGGAGTACCCCTCCGGTTACACCGGAAAGTGTGCTCGCAAGATAACCAGCAAGCCAAAGCGCCGCCACACTACCTGCACTCCCAAGAATTACCTTATCTAAACATAAACGCCATCGGGTGACAGGCCCCGCAAAAGATCGATAGTTCAACTGCTTGTCTGATAGAGCTGCAATCAACCTTAACGCAATCGGAATCGATATAAACAGAAGAACGTAGATAACCAGTATCAGCCCGGAAGACTCCGCAAAGCTTTGACCTGACGGATGGACTGTCTCTTCCAAAAGCCTTGCGGCTACAAAGGCCGGAACAGATAATGCCAGAGCCCGCCACATTAAAAAGATTGGCAGGAATGGACTGGCCACTAACATCATGAGGAAGAGGGAAAAGCTAATAAACGCGAGTTCGGGAACCATTGTGCCATATTGCAGAAGATACTCTTAAGCACAAGCTCAAAGTCTGACCGGCCAACCACTCTGCCTTATCCTTACATTTCGTATCTAACTCTGCGGAACCACCGGCAGGAAATAGTGCAAAGCAATGCGCACCTTGCCCCCTGTAAAGGCCCCGCTGTCCCCGTGCGCTGTAATCACAATCGGCGTATCGGCATAAAAAGCTTGCGGCCCGATCACCCCGGCATTGATGGAGCCTTCCACAATCCCAAGATAGCCGCCAAACTTTTCAGCTTCCCCGGCAATGCCCACATGGTATTGCCAAACGCCGGTGACGTCCTCCACGGTGCGAGACGACACACAAAACACAATGGCCCGATCAGGGATTACAACCGTACTGTCAACGCTTGCCCCTGCAAGGCTTAGCTCTTCTTCAACGGTGACAAACTGGCTTTGCGCGCCGTGAACTGTTTCACTTAAAACGGTTGCCTCTTGCTGGATGGCAAGCCCGCCCGTGCCCGGATCTATGCCAAGTCCGGCAACAGCAGACAAGTGCCCCCCAAGCCCCATCAGAATAAACCTGCATCCCGCCAGCGCTTTCAACCCATGCACACCAACCTGTACCCGGCGCAATAAACCGCCACGCGCCAGCATCAAAAGCGGCAATCTGGTTTTCATAACCCGCAAACGCACCACTTGCGCCCGCTGGCACAATATAGCGTGCGCCCGTGGTAGGATCTGCAGGCGGCTCACCAACACTATTTGAAATAACTGAGAGTTGAACCACCAAATCAATCAGCGCTAAGGCTTCGTTGTGTGTGATATGCTTTTGCGATTGCGCAGCCGCAATCACTGGCAAGTTTAAATGTGCTGTATTGCTCATATTACCGCTTCCTAATTGTCATCAAAAAAGAACAGTGATGGAACGCCCCGCCCATAGGCTGCAGAT
>NZ_FOFM01000083.1 GCF_900110875.1 Pseudovibrio axinellae
TGGCCCGAAAGTTAACGTGAACTCACCCGTTTAGGTAGATGGCAAGCCTGAAATCTGACATGGCAAAACACCATTTCAGGCGCCTCCGCTAGCCCAGAATACTTGAGATTTGCAACAGGACCCGTTTTCTGGTTTCGTGTACTCTACTCTGCAGTAAACGGTATGACGGGGGAAATAATGGATGTCGGAGCCGGGTCAGGGAATTGTCGAGATAAACCGGAACCGGGCATTCTATTCCATGCTCATCATGGTCCCGCTCGGTGGGGCGGCCACTGACATCTACATTCCCTCTTTGCCAGCTATGGAAAGCTATTTTCAAGCTGACCGTTTTGCCGTCCAATCGACGCTGCTGATATTTATGGCCGGCTATGGAGTTGGGCAGATTATCGCGGGTCCGCTGACCGATTCCCTAGGCCGCCGCATCCCCATATTGCTCAGCACAATCCTGTTCGTGATTACTTGCATCGGCATTGCGCTAGCACCGCCACTTTGGATGGTTATTGCCTTGCGAGGGGCGCAGGGCCTCCTCGTGGCCTGTTCAGCTGTCGGCGCACGTGCAATCGTCGCTGATTGTTATGAGGGCAGCGAGCGGATCAAAGTTGCCAACTGGATGACGATCGCTTGGGCAACCGGCCCGATCCTGTCTCCGGCGCTCGGCGGATATCTGCAGATCTGGTTCGGCTGGACCGCGTCATTCTGGTTCCTTGCGGGCTGGGGCGTGATTGTTGTTTTTGTCGCCGCAGTATTTCTACCGGAGACACGGGTTCACTCACTCAGGCAGCCATTTGGCATAGCATTCGCGGTTTATCGGACAATGGTCATCGACAAGGTCTATCTGCCAACGGCATTGGGCATGGCTTGTCTGATTTCGGTGATGTACGGCTTCGAAGTCCTTGCACCATTCTACATTCAGAATGATCTGAAACACAGCCCGGTGTTTTATGGCCACCTGCAACTGATCCTTGGTTGCCTGTGGCTCGGTGGAAATTTTTTCAATCGTATCATCAGCACCCAGGTCAAGGTTATCCGGATCATTACCGCCGCAGCCGGGATATCTCTGCTCGTCAGCATAGTGATGTTGTTGCTCGATCTTTCCGGTATATTCAGCGTGGCTGCCTTGGTCGTGCCGGCTGGCATCATCTATTTCCTCATGGCGATGATCTGGCCGAACGGCTATCACAAATGCCTTGAACGGTTTCAGCATGCGGGCGGCAGCGCAAATGCGCTCGTCAGCGGGCTCTTCATTATCGTCAGTGCGGTCTTTACCGCTGTAGCATCGCTACTTGAATCGCCAACGGCCTGGCCGATGTGGGTTCTCTATATCTTTGTGACGGCGGCAACGTTGTTTTTCTTCCTAGGCTTCTTACGGAAGGAATTCGACTACATCGTCAAATAGCACTTTGTTCAATACCGCTAAAAGC
>NZ_FOFM01000059.1 GCF_900110875.1 Pseudovibrio axinellae
TATCGCTGAAACGAGATTTCTTCATAAAATCAGTCCTCAATATGAGGTGACAATATCTCTACTTTTGAACTCGATCAATTAGCGGGGGGATTACCACTTGTGCTCCGATCAGTTACAAACGCCATCGCTTTCCACCCGAAATTATCGCTCACCCTAAAGGGGCAGGCCAGTTAACGCGCCTTGGGCACGTTGTCTCTTCCAAAGCCACCGCACCCTAAGCTTAGTTAGGTGTCTTAGATGGTTTGTCTCTGCCCTCCGGTAACTGTTCTTCGTGCGGTTCGCACCTCACTCTTTCCCTTCTGCCGTAATCAGTTGAGGCAAGGATGCTCTTGTTTGCTTGCGGGCTTGCGCCCTGATGGGGGCTAACTTAAGGGATTAAATTGCGGAATCTGCGGGAGTTTTAGCACCAACGATCTCGTACTTGTTTGCCAAACCTACTATCCGGTCTAGCTTCACGCAACTTTACTTCACCGTCTCCAGAGTAGTAGTATTCTGTAATACATTCAATGGATTAGGATAATTTTGCGACCCTATCGCTTTGCGCTCTGCTTACTTCATTCCAGATTAATTGTGTGAGCTGAAGTCCGACAGGCAGGTCCGGTAACGCAGACCAATTAGAAAAGGATGATCGAAATTCAGGAAGCATGTGATCACAATCCAAAAAAAACCGTTCATCTCGAACCTCAACTCCTTGCCGGATCGAAATAAAAGGAGCAGGAGGAGGAGCATACTTCCCCATTTGAACATCTTGGTTTTCCCAAAATTTCCCAAACAAAAGACTATGGGAGGTAAAGGTTGTTCGCAACAACGAATGCGCAATACTCAATATAGCATTTGTGCTCTGCTCTTCCTGCAGGCCTACTGGGAGAATAAGAAAAATATTCGTGCATGGGTAGGTTTGACCGTCACGACCTCTACTAATTGTATCTAACGCAGCGCGAAAACACTTTGTGTATACTTCCTCAGTGGCACGGTAAGCGTTAGCACCAGAAATTAATTCTGCCTTTGTCTCCATTTCACCTGCATCAAAAGACCGGCGTAAGTATGGGCAGAGTCTGGCCATATCTCCGTAGTAGTGTTCGACTTTGTCGAGAAAATCCAGCATCGATCAAATGATTTGTCTAATTTGAGAGGTTTATATCGTCTAGGTCGGTAGAATAGAATCTAGGCTTCATTGTTGCCTGCAAAGAACCAACACATCGCGGAACGGTAGCAGCGACATAACCGATATGCCACCACGAGTCGTTGGCAAGATTTTCCCAAACATCTCCCAACGTAGCAAACCTACAGTCATTTGGAGTACTTCTATTCCAGTTTGAATCATCAAACTTACTCAATACAAGTAGCGAACTTTCTCTAGTTCGGCTGAAGTCACTCTCGAGTTTTAACTTGGTTGGAAACAACCCTCTATCTTGGTCCGTAATTGGCCTCCCACCACGGAACGCGTCACGAAATTCAAACGGTAATTTGGGTTTCCCTTCAAGAATAACACGATTTACCGTCCAATCTTCCAAGCTCAGCAAATGGCAATAATGCCAAGCAACCGACATACCGGTCTGATCCTCGGCAAAAAATTCGTCATCGGACATACTCTCGCTGAGTGATCTGAGTTTGGTTCCACTCTGATCTAATGAGCGCATTATGACTTTGGATGGGCTTGTCATTATTTCCTCCGTTTCAAGCGGGCTGGAAAAAGAAGTTTTGAGTTAGTCTGTTTTTGGATATTGAATTTGATCTACAATCAAACACTGGACTGTGAAGTAACCTGCTGGAAAATACGACACACCGGTTAAACCGATATCCTACCTTCATTTCCACCTTCCAAATATCTGTATCGTGATCTATTCCGGTTCCGCTAATTACGCCGTCTACGTTTAGGACTTCTTTGGAGATGAACCTCTGATATTCGCCATCCTTCGTCGGGTTATAACCGCAATCCCGCATCTTTTTACTGATGTTTGCATCGGGAAGTGTTGGGATGTGACACAAGCCAGTTTCTCTGTGCCTGTAGAAAAAAGTTCCGCCACCAACGTCTTGAGAGTCATGCTCTAGGTAACAAACGGCGACCAGAACGCAGTCGTCATCAATGTGCGGTATTTTCTGTTTTTGGTTAGACTTATCAATTTGTGATATGTTGATTTTTGTAAAGACGACTGGCCGCTTGATATAGTTCTTTATGAAGGAGTATCGAGGCAAGTGTTTTGTTATGGCGTCGACAAGCCTCTTTTCCGCGTTTCTTGCAGATACTGAGATCAGAGCACGCTCGCCAGGATAGTTTTTGTACTGCCTGTTGGAATGACTGAGATCATAGTTTAGTTCTAATGCCAATTTGCGGATTGCGGCTGGATCAGCGTAAAAGTCGTCGAAGACGATCAACGGTTCTCCGTCGATATCGAAATAGGTAGCTTGCGTTTCGTCTTTTGTGTTGAACAGGTTGAGCGAAAACGGACAATCTGAGTTTGATGCCGGCGCACTAAGCCTAGTTCCTTCGTCTTCAGAAACCCTCTGCGAAGCGAGCGACATCATTTTTTCTCTTTGCTAGGCTTATCAACTGTTGGAACCTTTTTAGACGGCTTCTTATCTAGGTAACTCTCATCCGGTTCCTCGACCCGGGGAAAGATTGCGATGCAATTATGGGTTGCCGAACAAGTCCATGAAGCAACTACTTCACCTGTATCTCGATAGTGGCTCAGCGCGCCCACGTTGATATCACCACTTATGGATGCAAACCACAAATCAGGGAGTGGTCCAAACTCGCGCTCATACGCCTCGACGAAGTTCACCGTCCCCTTGCCTGATCCCTCAGTGTGCGGAACAATGAAGCCGCATGAACTTATACTAAACTTTTCGTACTCTTTTTGATTTTCCAACAGCTCATGCCAGGCCGCATCAATAAACTCCGAGAACATCTCTATGTGTATGCCTCTGGCGGCTAATTTGAACACCTTTTGTAATTCGGCCTTTGCATTCAGTTGAATCCCGTGCGGCATCACGCTTCTCCTGAGAATTTGTAAATTAATGTGCTGCAAAATATGTAAATACCAACATGGAGCGTGTCATGATGAAGATCTAAGATCAACTCCTGCAAACAGGCAGTAGTAATGTGGGCAATGGACTAGAATTGCGTGCAGCTAGACCGAATAGTAGGTATGCAACTATGAACAAGATCGTTGGTCTTAAAACTCCCGCAGCTTCCCAAATTTAATCTCTTAAGTTAGCGCCTATGAGGCGCAGCCCACTTAAGTAATCGAAGTTTTAGATTTGAATATTTTTCACTCCTCAGCCACAGCAGGATCACCAAAAACCGCTGTAGGGAGATCGATGGCGCCTTGTTGCAGGGGGCGTGAATAGCTTACAGAACTCCCAAACCCGTCAATTCAGGTCATGAGATTGCTTCGAACGCGGGCCTGCCGAGTTCGGTTATTGTGTTGAGTATGCGAACGCCAATCTTTGTTTCGGTCCTCTGATTGTTAAAGGTGCGTGCCTTCAGTTTGTTGCCGATGACCTGTTTCCAGCGTCCCATCTGGGTTTCAATTCGCGAGCGCTGATTGTAGCCTGTTTGTTTTTGCCAGCCGAGGCGCCCTTTGTCTTTGATCGCAAGAATATGTTTATCTCGCGATGACGGATTCCGGTCAGCCTCAGGACTTAAAACAGCTG
>NZ_FOFM01000006.1 GCF_900110875.1 Pseudovibrio axinellae
CGGCGGGGACGTCTGGTCATTGTGATCTCCTGTCCTTGGCATCATGCCAGTTTCAGAAGCAAAATCCACTTATACAACCTGCCCTAAAAACCGGAACCAGCTCTAACTGCTTCATAATGGAAGCAATGTATTACTGCTCTTTTCCTCATTAAAAACAATTTTTTATGGTTTAATCCAAAGTAGTCAGGACAGCGTAGATAAATCCATGTTGCATTCTGGAGGGATGTGTTATGAGGTCAATCTTCTTCCTACCTTTATCTCTACGTGTGCACGGCTCAGGTCATAGTTAGCACCCTTTGAAGACTCACTTTGTCCTCAACCCGACGTAAAGCACTACAAAAATGGGTCACGACACCCAAAAACTACTAGCTTCAAGAGTTGTCGTGCTGACTTATCATGGTGTGTTTTAAGGTTTAGGGTTCTAAACCCCAAAACGATATACCTGAGAAGCGAAGAACACTGAGATGGAACATTCCCAAAGTTTTTTAATATCAGCTGACAAGTCAAAACTTCAGCGCGATGTGATTTACAAATTTCTCTCAGAAAAAGCTTATTGGCGCAAAGATCTTGAACCCAATATATTTGATAAGGCCATCGACAACTCCATGTGCTTTGGTGTCTATGCGCAAACTGGAGAGCAAGTTGGCTTTGCACGTATCGTAACTGATAAGTCAACTTTTGCGTACTTGTGTGACGTCTTTATTCTTCCTGCCTACCGTGGCAAAGGCCTGGGCAAACAACTCATGAAAGCAATTGAAGCTTACCCAGGCTTGGTTGACCTGCAACACGTGATGCTCTCAACAGAAGACGCACAAGAACTTTACCGACAATTCGGCTTCTCAGAAATCAAAGCCCCGCAAAACTTGATGGAATATCACAAAAAGCATCCCTGATGAGCGCCAGTTAAAACACGTGTTTCTCAGCCAGCCCCTAAAACCGCCTTCCGACGCAACAAGTTATAAGAAATAAAAGGAGTGCGCATGAAACCAGTGACTGCGTACTTAGGTTAGTCATTCAGAAACCAAAAATATTGTTTCAAACAACAACAAGTCATCCCCTTTAACTGCAGAGCTTTAAGGAGAAAGGGAACTCTACTCTGGAGACCGGGAATGACACGAAATCATATCAATAGGACTTTTCCTCGCCACATCCTGGGCACAACCCTTGCTCTAAGTGTCGCTTGGTCGCTCTCAATCACCGCGTCAACTGCGGAGACAATCACAAAACCAGCAACGCCCTACACGGGAGAAAACTACGAGACCGTCATCAAAGAACTTCCATTTGCAGATAAGGAAGACTTTAACGATGCAAAGGCAGGCTTCATCTCCCCGCTTCCTGATGGTGGTATCGTCAAGAACTCAAAGGGCGAAATTGTATATGACCTGTCTAAGTTTGATTTCATCATGCAAGGGTCAATTGCTCCACAAACCGTCAACCCAAGCCTGTGGCGGCAATCCCAGCTTATTCTCTTAAGTGGATTCTTTAAGGTATCTGAGCGGATTTATCAGGTCCGTGCTGCCGACCTTTCCAACATTACCTTCATCGAAGGAGATGAAGGCATCATCATCGTGGACCCGTTGATTTCTGAGGAAACGGCCCGGTATGCGTTAGAGCTTTACTACGCCGAGCGCGGCAAAAAGCCCGTCAAAGCGGTTATTTACACACACAGCCATGTCGACCACTTTGGCGGTGTGCGCGGTGTTGTTGATGAAGAGGACGTCAAGAGCGGCAAAGTTAAGATCTATGCCCCTGAAGGCTTCATGGAACATGCGGTTGCAGAAAATGTGATGGCGGGCAATGCCATGAGCCGGCGTGCCACATACATGTACGGCAATCTCTTACCGCACTCTCCTGAGGGGCAAGTCGGCGCTGGACTTGGGCCAACAACCTCAACAGGCACCATCACCCTCATCCCCCCGACAGATATCATCACAAAAAATGACGAAACCCATAAAATCGATGGACTCACCTTTAACTTCTGGATGGCACAAGACTCCGAAGCGCCCTCCGAGTTCTTCTTCTACATCAAAGAACTCAAGGCCTTGTGCACTGCTGAAGACGCCACCCATACAATGCACAACACATACTCACTACGTGGAGCAAAACTGCGTGACCCATTGGGGTGGTCCAAATACATCAACGAAGCCATCTACAAATACGGCAAGGACATTGAAGTCTTATACGCCCCGCATCACTGGCACTTGTCGGGCAACAAAAAGATCTTAACCCACCTCAGAAACCAGCGGGATCTGTACCGCTATATCAATGACCAACCGTTGCGCCTTGCAAACCACGGTTTCCATATGACCGAAATCGCTGAGCTGCTTGAGTTGCCTGATACGCTAAAAGGCGACTGGGGCACGCGTGGCTATTATGGCTCACTCAACCACAATGTAAAATCCACCTACGTTCGTTATCTGGGGTGGTTCAATGGCAATCCTGCCACCTTGCACGAATACCCAGAGCGCGAAGCTGGCAAAAGATACGTTGAGTTCATGGGTGGCCCCGTCATCCTGCTCCAAAAAGCACAACAGTCTTTTGATCAAGGCGATTATCGATGGGTCGTTGAAGTCCTCAATCACCTCGTCTTCGCGCAGCCCGATAACAAGGACGCAGCTCAGTTACAGGCCGACGCTTTGGAGCAACTCGGGTATCAGGCAGAATCCGGTCCATGGCGTAACTTCTACCTGTCTGGCGCACAAGAACTGCGCGCAGGAGTGAAAGAGCTGCCTGCACCAGACACGGCAAGCCCTGATATCATCCGCTCAATGGACATCGACTTGCTCTTTGACTACGCAGCAATGCGCCTGAACCACACAAAAGCTGGAGACAAACAACTCAAGTTGAACTGGGTCTTCCGTGATACCGACCAGAAATATGCGATGGAACTGCAAAACTCAGCACTCAGCCACATTGAAGGATATCAGCTGGACGATGCAGACATCACAGTCACACTGGACCGAACGACCCTCGACGACATTATGCTGGCAACAGAAACGTTTGATGAGGCGATAAAATCCGGCAAGGTCACTGTTGATGGGGACCCATCCAAACTGACAGCTCTTCTAGCGATGATGGATACTTTCGACTTCTGGTTCAACATTGTCCGCCCTGTCCCACTGGACAAAGCAAATCAAGGTGCGACAAGCAAGTAGCACCCACCTACCCGGATAACCCAGGCGAACTGGCCACAGGTCTGCTCGCTTGGGGGCCACCTCAAACGCACTCCCCAAAACAACCTTGCTTTGCACAAAAAGAGCACACCGGATAGCACGGTCCAAACGACTTTTGGATCATAGGGATGGGAGGAACGCGGCTTTAATTGTGAGGCTGCGTTCTTAACTTCCACTCAAGTTCTCTTAGAGCATTGGCAGCCTCAGCGTATCCTTGGTCAGCAGCCATCATGTAAAAATCACGGGCTTTGGCAAGATTTTGATCCATACATAGCCCGCTCTCGTGGCAATACCCCAACAGATAAAACGCTTCCGGCACACCTTTGGAGGCGGCGACAAAAAACAAACGAGACGCTTCACTGGGGTTAGGTTCCTCATTAAAGCCCTGAAGGTAGACCTTGCCCAAAAGCAGATCTCCCACGGGCTCTCCCCGCTCAGAAGCACTTTGAAAGAGCTGTTTTGCCCGTTCCACATCCTGCCGGACGCCCCGGCCATTCAAATAAAGCAAACCTGCATTGGTGAGAGCAAACGGAAAACGTTCCGACGATGCCATGTAAAACTCCATGGCCAGTTCATAAGACTGAGGTACACCGCGACCATTTTCGTAAAGAACACCCAAATCATTAAGGGCTTCCGCATTGCCTTGTCTGGCTGCTGCTTTGTAGAGGTAAATCGCCTTTTTAAGATCTACCTTGGTCCCGCGTCCCAACAAGTATAACCGTCCCATAGCAAACTGAGACCGAGCTAATCCTCCCCTTGCTGCATTCTCATAGTGGAAGAATGCCAGCTCAAGGTCCTGCTGCACACCAACACCGTCCTCATAAATCGTCCCGAGGTAGTGGTTGCCAAGCAAGTGCCCCGCATCAGCAGCAGTCCTGTAATGCGCAATAGCAGCTGCAAGGTCCGTCCCGCCACCATCACCATGTTCCAAAAGCTCGCCAAGAGGCACATGTGCGTCAACGGAACCCATCGCAATCGCCTGCTTGTAGAGCAACCGGGACCGCTTCGCATCTGGCTCAACACCAATACCATCGCGGTACAAGCCTGCAAGATTTTCAATTCCTTGCAAAAGCCCCGCCTTAGCGGCGCCTTTGACCCAGTAGAAAGCCAGCTTGGGGTTTTGGGTCACACCCAAACCATGAAGGTAAAGCAAACCCAGATTGTTTTGTGCCCACGCATCTCCCCAGTCCGCGGCAATTTGATAAAGCTCGCGAGCTCTCACCAAATCAGGCGGGCCGTGTTTGCCTCGCCGATAAATTTCGCCCAGATTATTGTAGGCAGCTGCAAGCCCCATCTTGCCCGCTTTTTCATAAAGCTCCATGGAAACTGGCAGGTTGCGCGAAATGCCGTGTCCCATTTCATGAGCGACAGCCATACCAAAAACGGCCTGTGCATCGCCAGCAAGAGCTTCAGCAGAAAGCAGATGAATAATCGCGCTTCTTGCCATCTGGTTACGAGTTGAGAGCTGTATCTTACCGGCTCGTAAATGAAGGAGCGTAAGCCCACCAACACCTTTTGTCAGCAGAACTTCCTTTTCACTCCCCGTCGCTTGCCAACCTAAAGCGTATGCGGGCAGCACGTGGACATATGCAAGTAGGCATAGGAGTGAAACCAGAATGCGCATGAGAACCTTCTCAATTGTGATCGTGACGGGTCACAAAGAGCGCTATGCGGTTGGGTCAAACATACTCTACTGACCCAGTAAGCTCTTTTCTGCCAACGAACCTCATGCAACTAGTTAATCGTTAATCTTTTCAGGTTGGATATCCTTCAAATCGTATTGGTCACTTGAAACCAATTTCTCTTTTAGGCATTCTTTTCGGGTTATTTTACCTAGGCATGACTATCCTTAGCCCTGACTTTCTCGGAACCACCAAAAGCAAACAAGCTATGTTCCGTTTTGGAGAGACCCAATTCATGCACGTCCAGATGACGCCAGCTCATACAAGCCAAGCTGTTGCTCTAACGAACATAATGCACGCCGCTAAAGGTCATTGGGATTATGACCCGCAAGACTTGGAAGAGTTTCGGGCACACTGGAAGATCACTCCAAAAATGATTGAGGAACATCCGGTACTAGTTATCTCTCAAGAAGATCGACCAGTTGGATTTGCCCGTATTATAAAAGAGAGCCCTGAAACTGCCCTGCTGGATTGTCTATTCGTGTTGCCGCAAGCACACGGCAAAGGCTATGGAGTCTGGCTACTGCACGGCGCAGAAACAGTTGCCAAACGCCTGCATTGCACCAAACTACGCCTCGAATCCGATGCGAACGCAGCCCCCTTTTATGAAAAGCATGGCTATCACCCAACAGGCAGCCGAGCGAGCGCATTCAAGCGCGCAAAAGCAATCCAGTTGATGGAAAAAGCGCTCACAGCACAGATTCACGAAGTTAGAGAAGTCGACCTCATTTTAAACAGCACCGCCAAGTGGAGTTTCGCTGCACAAAACAGACAGGACATCTCGCAAAACTGGCAAGCGCTGATCGCCAGAACGCCCGCTCTTTGGGATGGCAAAGTACTCTTGGTATCCAGCTACACCTTCAAGCAGGGGAAGTTCTCAGCTGAACTCATGCATATCGACTATTCTGCATTCCTTGCATGGCGTGATTGGGGTTTTCCAGACAAACAATCAACGAACCTGTTCGGCTGCACAGTGATACGCTCGCGTGAAGGCGATCTCATTTTTGGAAAAATGGGTGAGAACACCGCAGCAGCTGGACAGGTCTACCCACCGGGCGGCAATTTGGATCAAAGTGATATCACCCCAAACGGCAAAGTCGATATCATCGCCTCAATTGCCCGCGAGCTTGAAGAAGAAACTGGCCTTAAATTGGAACAAGGTGAATTGGGGCGCCTGCTTGTTATCGAAGACGGCCCCCATGTTGCAATCGCTCAAATTCTGACATTCCCGCTCACAAATAACGCAATCCTTTCAAAAATCGCAGATTTCAACGCAAACCAGCAAGAACCTGAATTAGAAGAGGCAGTTATCATAAATCCGTTGCCGACTTGGAGCGCTATAACGTGCCTTCCTATGCCCGAGCGCTCACAGCACACCTGTTAAATTAGCGCATATATCCAATTGCAGTCTTGTAATTGGCGCTAAAACAATCTTGAGTGGCGCTCACATAAACAAATTTCCTTCGTTTAGCTGGATGGACAACCCTGATCAGCTCAACATCAAACTGAGATAATTGGACTTTTTACGATGGCCAGATCTTATGCCCTGCTAGATGTTTTCACTGATAAGGCGTTGGCAGGTAATCCACTTGCAGTGGTGCTGGATGCAACAGGACTATCAGCTTCACTAATGCAACAGATCGCCTGCGAATTTAATCTATCCGAGACAGTCTTCGTCTTCCCTGCACAAAATCCGGCTCATAACGCAGCAGTTCGAATCTTCACCCCATCCATGGAACTCCCATTTGCAGGTCACCCAACAATCGGCACAGCAGTCCTGCTGGCAGAAAACCGGTTCGGTGCTCCTGATAACGACATGGACGCATTGATCCTGCTGGAAGAGAAAGTCGGCCTCCTGCGCTGTGCCGTTTCACTACAAAGTGGCAAGGCTACAGCCGCTGAGTTTGACGTCCCGAAGCTTCCAAAGCCAGCACATAAGCTTGGAGAAAAGGAAGTAATCGCTGCTGCGCTGTCGCTGGAACCAAACGAAATCAGCTTTGAAAATCACAGGCCTAAAGCTTGGGACGCTGGATTGCCCTTTGCTTTTGTTCCAGTGGCAGACATGGATGCAATCAACCGCATCCAGTTAGTCGAAAAATACTGGGAAGAGGCATTCGGTTCAATTGAACACAACAACACTTTCGCATATTGCCGCCAGACCCACCACGCAAACAGTGCCTTCCATGCCCGCATGGTCTACCTAGAGAACGGCTTAGCAAGAGAAGATCCAGCAACCGGTTCCGCCGTTGCAGCCTTTGCCGGCTCCATTGTAGAGTTCGACCAGCCCCTAGATGGCACACATAAATATGTCATAGAGCAAGGGTTCAAGATGGGCCGTCCCTCTTTCATTTCGCTGGAAATCGAAATGCAGTCTGGCAAAATTCACGTTCACCGTATTGGTGGGCAAGCAGTTATCCTCGCGCGCGGTGAGCTGCTGATTTGATATTTTGATAAAGAGGAGAGCCTTCTCTCTCCTCTCAAACTCAGCCAACCAGACCTTGAATAAAAGATTACTTGAGATTATCTCAGCGTGAGTTTGGTATACTTTTGTTCAATCGCACCCTGTCTTTGAGTAAAATTCTTGCGTTTATTTATCAAATCCGCTAGGAAAATTACATAATTCATTGGAACAAATGTTCCTCGGTAACGTTTCAAGAAGAATTGGCCTGTAATTTCAAAGATGTATCTAACACTTAAGTGGTTAGGCAAGTTTGATTTCAGGCATGCGATGAAAAGGCAACTCACAGATATGATCGCCGATTGCGACAATCTGAATAAGAACAACACCATGCGCCAGCTTGGTGGCCTATTTCTACGCGCGCTCCTTCTACTTAGATGCCCCTAGGCGTCGGCGGCCCCGTATCTGGGCGGACACTTAGGGGATCGATCTAAACATCTAAGAATGAAGAAAATCCCCCGGCTCTAATCAGAAAATCAAGCCAATGGGGTAAAGTTGAAGGCATAACCAATGACCGCATCCGCTAAAGACCAAGTAGTTATTTTCGACACCACACTGCGTGATGGAGAGCAATCTCCGGGTGCTTCCATGACGCTGGAAGAAAAACTGCAAGTCGCAGAATTACTTGACATTATGGGCGTCAATGTCATTGAGGCTGGCTTTCCAATCGCATCCCAAGGGGACTTTGAAGCAGTCAGCGAAATCGCCAAGCGCTCCAAAAATGCAATTATCACAGGCCTTGCCCGCGCAATCCCGGCCGATATCGATCGTGCAGGCGAAGCAATTAAGCATGCGAACCAAGCGCGTATCCATACATTTGTCTCAACCTCGCCAATTCATTTGCAATTCCAGATGAACAAGACCGAGGAAGAGGTTCTTGAAATTATTAGTAAAACTGTGGCACAGGCTCGCAACCTGATTGATGACGTTGAGTGGTCTGCTATGGACGCGACCCGCACCTCCATTGAATACCTGAGCCGAACAGTGGAGGCTGCAATCAACGCGGGCGCAACAACAATCAACCTGCCAGACACTGTTGGTTATGCAACACCAGCTGAATACCAAACGATGTTCGAGCAGGTAATTGCAAACACTCCGAATTCAGATAAGGCAGTTTTCTCCGCACATTGCCACAATGACTTGGGCTTGGCAGCTGCGAACTCTTTGGCCGGTGTCGCTGGCGGCGCACGCCAGATCGAGTGCACCATCAACGGATTGGGCGAACGTGCCGGAAATGCTGCCTTGGAAGAAATCGTCATGGCCTTGCACACTCGCGGCGACGTACTGCCATATGCATGCTCCATTGACCCAAGCTACTTGACCCGCGCATCCAAGCTGGTTTCAGCTGTTTCTTCCTTTCCCGTCCAATACAACAAAGCGATCGTAGGCAAAAATGCATTTGCTCACGAAAGCGGCATCCACCAGGACGGCATGCTCAAACATGCAGAGACCTATGAGATTATGCGTCCAGAAGACGTAGGAGTAAGAGCGACCTCGCTGGTGATGGGCAAACACTCAGGACGCCATGCATTCAAAGACAAATTGGCTGAGCTGGGGTACGAACTCGGTGACAATGCTTTGCAAGAAGCATTCCGCCGATTTAAAGACCTAGCTGATCGCAAGAAGAACGTCTACGACGAAGACATTGAAGCATTGGTGGAAGACCAGATCACAATCGAAAGCGAAAGCGTCAAAGTTATCGCACTGACTGTGATTGCGGGCACTGGCGGTCCTCAAAAAGCCATTCTGACAATGGATGTGAACGGCAAGCACGAAACCCGCGAAGCCACAGGCGACGGCCCGGTTGATGCTACGTTCAACGCCATTAAAGCAATCTGGCCACATGAGGCAACCATGTCTCTTTACCAGGTTCATGCAGTGACTGAAGGCACCGATGCCCAGGCCGAAGTGTCTGTTCGTTTGGAAGACAACGGCAAGATCGCGACAGGTAAAGGTGCTGATACCGATACGCTTGTTGCCTCAGCGCGTGCCTACGTATCTGCACTGAACAAGCTGACAATCCGCAGACAGCGTCAGGTAAATGTTGAAGACGTGATCACTGTCTAATAGCTAATTGAAGTAAGAAAAGGCGCAGCTTCAAAGACTGCGCCTTTTTTATATCTAGCTCAAAGTAAAAGGTTATGCAGGAACCGCGAGCTTCTGGCAGCTTGGGCTCAACACCTGATAAAATTCACAAGGCATCCCCTCAACCTCACGCGTTTCCCTAAACTCAAATCCAGCCCGCTTCATAACCTTCTTGGATGCATGGTTCTCTGGATGAGCAAAAGCAAGCAAATGGGAATAATAGGTTTTCTCAAAAAACCATTCCACCAGTGCCTGAGCAATTTCGCTACCAAGACCTTTATTCCAGAAGTGTTCATGCAGGGTATAGCCCATCTCAACTTCTGCAGTTTCCTCATAAAGAGAGAAGCCAGCATGCCCAACAAACTCACCGCTATGCGTGGAAAGATGCCACTTGCTAAAGCCCAATAACTCCTGAGCTTCAATATACGTTGCTAGCCGCGCTTTCACGGTTGCAACATCCCAGGCCACATTATTGGGGTTGAGATATCGATTCACGCTTGGGTTGTTATGTAGGCCAACGAGATCAGTCAGGTCATCAGAGGTAAATGGGCGTGCCAAAAGCCTTTTCGTTTCCAGAACTGGGAATGTCACGCTTGCTTCCTCCATTAAAATTTATATAAAAGTACGTCATCGGGCTCATTACAAGCCAGCAATGGAACGTCAGCACCGCGCGTAAGTTCTAGAGAAACTCTCTCCAAAAAATGACCTTTTTTAGTGTATGCGCTATGCTTATAATTACCAACAAAACTTAAAGGCGAGTGCTTGATGGCATTTGAATATGACTAAAAAGCGTCAGAACTCCTGCTTCATGCAATCCTTTGAAATTCAGTGGAATTTTCAAAAACAAGTATGCAGAAAACATATATAAGGCAAAATTGCAGTCCCTCGGGAATGCCAACACCCATCACACCGCACCTATGCACAAAATGCAGTGATCTTAGGTAAGCCCGCCTTAGCATAGCTTATAATATTAGATTTAAAAGAGGACTGGTCGGTGAAATTTTCTAACACCGACCAGAACGTCAAGGAGCCTCAGCTCCGCCGCATATTTAAGTAATCATAATAAGGGTTGTGTGGCGGCCTCTGCCAAACGTGGCCTCTCTTTAAATAAACCAAAGAAAATTGTCACTTAGAAATTTACTCGTAAAACTATCTACACTCTACTCAGCGGGGCCAATGACCTCATGGCCAAATACTAGGCCTTCCGCGAAAAGGCATCTTTGACTGAGGCAACGAACAGCTCAACGTCCTGCTCATTCAGCGGATCAAGCTTCGGCCAGCTTGTCAGCTGCCCTTTGAAGAAAGTGGACTGCCGTTTTGCATAGCGCCGCGTCTCGGTCTTTGCTTTCTCAACAGCCCAATCCATAGAAGTGCGGCCCTGCGCTGCATCTGCAAGAAGTTTGACACCAATAGCTTTCATCACCTGCAACTTCGGATCGAGGCCTTTGGCGCATAACGAACAGGCTTCCTCAACAGCGCCCTGTTTCACCATGCCATCAAACCGGCGGCCGATGCGTTCATGCAAAATCTTTCGCTCCGGTAAAAGCACAACGGGCATGGCGGCATCAAAATCGATTAAAGGCGTACTACGTTCAGCTTGCCAGAGCGAAAGGGAAAGACCAGTGCCCTCAACAACCTCCAAAGCCCTCACAATGCGCTGAGTATCAGAAGGTCGCAATCTCTGCGCCATGACCTGATCGCGCGCCTCCAAGGCTTTATGAAGCTCCTCAGAGGGCGCGTCTTGCGAAGCGTCCCTCCAACGCTGTCTCACATCCTCTGGAATCTCTGGTACTAATGAAATCCCTTCCAACGCAGACTGGAAATAAAGCCCTGTCCCGCCAACAACGACCAAAGGACGCCCGTCTTTTTTCGCTTGCGACAGCACAGCACCAAAGTCTTCCAGCCAGGTCATCACGCTATAAGGCTGCTCGCTGTCCACATGACCGAATAGAAAATGAGGGGCTTGCGATTCTTCTTCCGGGCTGGGGCGTGCACTCAATATGTGCAGATCCTTGTAAATTTGCATGGAATCAGCGTTAACAACCCACGCATCCAGCTCTTTTGCCAGCTGAATGGACAGAGCTGTCTTGCCGCTCGCCGTTGGTCCGGCTATCAACACCGCAACAGGCCTTTTTCCAGTGCCATTCACTTGCACAGTTCGAGAGCTGCTTATGTCGTTTGTTGTCACGCTCATTTCCAATCCAGCCAAACCTGCTGTTACTCAAGATCTTGTAGAAAAAATCAGCGCCCTTCTGCCAGCTGCATCCACCGTCAAAGTGCTAAACCCACACATCGCGGTGGATCTTAGCTTTGATGCGCATCCAGCGCTTGGAGAGCTGGAACGCTCTATTCGCACAAGCCTTGCAGATGCACCAATTGACGTTTTCATTCAACCCCAGAATGGACGCAGAAAGAAACTCCTGATCGCCGACATGGATTCAACCATGATCCAACAGGAGTGCATTGACGAGCTTGCCGCTGAGCTCGGACTGAAGCAAAGGATTTCGGCTATCACCGAACGCGCAATGCGCGGTGAAATAGAGTTTGAACCCGCATTGCGCGAGCGCGTTGCCCTCCTCAAAGGCCTGGACACCAAAGTCATTGGCCATACGATTGAAAACCGCATCACATTGACCCCTGGTGGCAAACAACTCGTCCAGACCATGAAGGCCAATGGTGGATATGCCGCACTGGTCTCAGGAGGCTTCACCTCATTCACCCAAAAAATCGCTCAAATCATTGGGTTTGACGAAAACAAAGCCAACACTCTTCTTGAAGCCGATGGTCAACTTTCTGGAGAAGTCGCAGAGCCCATTCTTGGAATGCAAGCCAAACTGGACCGCCTGACTGAACTGACGGAAGAGAAGCAAATCCCACTGGAACAGGTCCTTGCTGTTGGTGACGGGGCAAACGATCTCGCCATGATTTGTGCAGCAGGCCTTGGTGTAGCCTTCCATGCCAAGCCCAAGGTTGCCAGCCAGGCACGTGCGAAAATCAATTACGGCGATCTGACTGCCCTGCTTTATCTGCAAGGCTACAGCTCTGAAGAGTTTGCATAGCACTGTAGCCTGCAAAAAGATGGGTGCGGGTTTCAGGTAAGGCTGCACCTAAAAAGCAAGGCACTATGCGGTCACACAGGTTAAAATACAAAAAGCTGCTCCTGTCCCCAGAAGCGGCTTTTCTTGTCACTGACAGTAACTAGTCTTCGATACGAACAGCCACAAAGCGCAACTCGCCAGAACCGTTTGACAAGAGCAACAAGGCAGAACGGCGATTGTCCGCTTCAAGCCTCTCAACCATGTTGACCACGTCTTTCGGCGTCGCCACCGGTTCCTGAGCGACCTCAACAATCACATCACCGGCACGCACTCGTTTGCCTTCAGCTGAACTGCCCTGCGCAACCCGCGTGATCACGACGCCCTCAATCTCATCGGAAAGAGCAAACCGTTCACGGCGCGCTTCGTCTATTTTCGCTAAGGACAACCCTAGAACAACGGTTTCATCAGCCGTGTTCTTCACTGTCTCTTGCTCATCCTCAACCTTCTCTACTTCAGCAACTTCATCAAGACGGCCAAGAGTAACTTCAATCGGGATCTCTTCACCGCGGCGAAGGACGGTAAGCGGAACAGTGCTTCCAATGGTGGTTGTGGCAACCATACGCGGCAGATCCCGCATTTCCGGCACACCCCGACCATCGAACGTTAGGACAACATCACCTGGCATGATCCCTGCGTTTTTGGCAGGTCCATCATCAGAAACGCCAGCAATCAACGCACCACTGGCACTTTTCATACCAAGGCTTTCCGCAATCTCCTCTGTTACGTGCTGAATGCGAACACCCAGCCAGCCGCGTCTGGTCTCACCAAACTCGCGCAGCTGCGCAATCACCCGTGTTGCAGTTTCTGCCGGAATAGCAAACCCAATCCCGATCGAACCGCCTGAAGGAGAAAAGATCACCGTGTTGATGCCAACAACCTCACCATCCATATTGAACAACGGGCCGCCGGAGTTACCCCGGTTAATCGCAGCATCTGTCTGAATGAAATTGTCATAGGGCCCGGAGTTGATGTCACGGTTACGAGCGGAAACGATGCCAGCTGTGACAGTGCCGCCAAGACCAAACGGATTGCCGATAGCCATCACCCAGTCACCTACACGCAGCACTTCTGAACTACCAAACTTAACCGCCTCTAGCGGAGCGCCCAGCTCTACCTTCAAGACTGCAAGGTCAGTCTTCTCGTCAGAACCAAGGAGCTTTGCGGAGAGCTTACGCCCGTCGTTGAAGTTGACGGTAATCTCATCAGCATCTTCAATGACGTGGTTATTGGTAACAATGATGCCCTTTTCACCATCAATTACGAACCCAGAACCAAGTGATTGAACACGCTGCGGGCTATCACCTTGCGGCTCCTGCCCATTAAAAAATTCTTCGAAAAACTCCTGGAACGGCGAACCTTCCGGGACATCTGGCAACTGAAGAGACCGTTTAGCTACCACTTTTTGCGCAGTAGAAATGTTGACGACAGCATCACCAAGCTCTTCTGCCAGGTCCGCCAAAGACTCCGGGCCACCCGCCTGTGCACCGCTAAAACTGCTGGCAACAGCGGTAAATCCAAGTACGCTCGCAAAAACAATTGCCTTGATAGATCGTCCAAGCTCAAGGCGAGGGAAAACACCGGCCATAAGCCATCTCCTCAGATTATCAGGTGCGCATATACGCTCCACCAGAACTCATTCTGGAAACAAATATGCCCGCGCTTTAGTTAATAAAGCGCGGGCAAAACTAACATTTCTTATTCATCTTCGTCAGGCTGAATTCTCGCAGTTGTATCATTGGAAAATATGCGTCTAGCCTGTTAAGGAACGCACCAACCACACAATCAGCACACCCAGCGCCATCGCAGCAACACCGCCCAAACGAAGAGACTGGTCAGGAATTTCCTGAGCTTTTCGCATGAATTCCTTTAAATGGCCTGGGGCAAGAGCATAAACAACTCCCTCAATAACGAGGACAAGCCCCAAAGCCACTATAAGATCAATCATTACTGTGAGGCACCACTCACAGCAGCACCTGCTTTTCCACTTGGGTCGTTGAAGAAGCGGAAGAAGTCAGAGTCTGGAGAAAGAACCAACGAGGTTTCTCCGTCCTCTAGAGCTTTGGTGTAAGCCTGCATAGAGCGATAGAATTCGAAGAATGACGGATCTTTCCCGTAAGCTCCTGCAAAAATCTGGTTGGCAGCAGCGTCGCCATCACCCCGAATGATATCAGCATCACGCTGAGCTTCCGCAATAAGCACGGTTGCATCGCGATCGGCACGAGACTTGATACGACGGGACTGCTCTTCACCCTGTGCGCGGATCTCAGTCGCTTCACGCTGACGTTCGGTCTGCATGCGGCGGACAATTGCCTGAGAGTTTGCTTCAGGTAGATCAGCACGACGGATCTTCACATCAATCACATCAATACCGATAGCAGCAGCACTCTTATCCACGTCCTGACGGATTTTTTCCATAAGGTCAGAACGCTCATCACGGACAACCTGCACAAAAGTTGCTTTGGCTAGCTCAGAACGCAAAGAAGATTGCAGGAACGTTGCGAGACGACGCGAACCTTCGTTCACATTATTCACTGACTGGTAAAAGCGAACTGGTTCAGCAATGCGATAACGAGCAAACGCATCCACTGTCAGACGTTTTTTATCTGCAACGATTGCTTCCAAAGGAGGCATGTTCAGATCAAGGATACGCTTATCTAAAATGATAACATTCTGCCAAGGTAACTTGAATTTCAACCCCGGCTCAGTTTCTTCTTTCTTCACCTCACCAAACTGCAGAACAAGCGCTTGCTCAGTTGGGGTAAGAATGTAAGCCGACCAGTAAAGAACCAGAGCGACAGCAGCTATGACTATGCCAAGAAGACCGCTTTTCATTAGTTGTTTCCTCCAGCACGTTTGTTCAGCTGGTCAAGCGGCAGATAAGGCACAACACCATTTTGCTGACCATTTCCGTCGATGATAATTTTCGGATTTTTACTCAAGACATTTTCCATGGTCTCAAGGTAGAGGCGCTGGCGAATAACGTCAGGAGACTTCGCGTATTCCTCATAAATTTTGCTGAAACGTTGTGCTTGACCGTTTGCATTCGCAATCGTCTTGTCACGATATGCCTGTGCAGCTTCCGAAACACGCGCTGCACTACCACGAGCTTCAGGAACAATTTTGTTCGCATAAGCTTGTGCTTCGTTCTGAATACGCTCCTGGTCAGCACGAGCTGCCTGAACATCACGGAACGCTTCAATAACCTGTGCAGGCGGATCAACCTTTTGCATCTGAACTTGCGTTACCTCGATACCAGCCTTGTAGTTATCGAGTGTTTCCTGCATCAGCTTTTGAACTGCAAGCTGAATTGGAGCCCGGTTCTCTGTCAGGATCGAATCAATACGAGAGCTGCCAACAACTTCGCGCATCGCACTTTCAGCTACCGCTTTCACAGTACCTTCAGGATTTTGAATATTGAACAGGTATTCCTGAACGCCAGTTGGCGTGTTTTGAATGCGCCACTGCACCTTAAAGTCAACATCAACGATGTTCTCATCGCCGGTCAACATCAGGCTTTCTTCTGGCACATCGCGCTGATTGATAGAGCTGCCACGAACAAACTCTTCCATACCAACAGTCAATTCGCGAACACGCAGAATTTCTGGGGTGCGAACTTCACCAACTGGATATGGCCAGTTGTAGTTCAAGCCTGGTTCAGTTTGGCCAACGACCTTACCAAAAACCAGCTCAACGCCAACTTCACTTGGCTCAACGCGGTAAATACCGGTTGCAAGCCAGATAACAACAGCAACGAGAATAGCGAACAAAATGCCTTTAAAGCCGATGCCACCGCCATCGCCCGGCAGAACTGTTTTCAGGTGATCCTGACCACGCTTGAGAATTTCCTCAAAATCAGGCGGATTACCACCACCGTTACCGCCGCCACGCTGTGGACCACCGCCGCCGCCCCAAGGGCCACCGCCGCCCTTGTTGCCGCCGGAGTTCCCCCAAGGGCCGCCGTTATTGCCGCCACCTCCGCTTTGATTGCTCCAAGGCATAGAGAGATCCCTTTACTAGGTATGCTGCCGGACACTCCGACAAATAGATGAGAGTTAGACTGAGCCAACTATTACTTGATTAGGGTTATAGGCAAGTTACCACCACCTTTCAACGAATGCACATGTACCAATAGGCTGCACTTGCTGAAAAAAGCCAAGAACCCCACAGAAACTGGCTATTGTTGAGGAAGATAAGCTCTATTTCCTGTGTTTCAACTACTGCTGTAACCGCTGGTCACAAATCAGGCTTGCAAGAAATAAAGGCATATGCGTCAAACTTCTTAGGTTTTTGCTCAACAATCCCTTAACCAGCCCCAACCACAGCAATAAACTGTAAACGAAATAAGACTCAGTTTTCTGGTGCTTGCTTCAAACGCATGTCAACATGCGGGATATCATCTTCTGGGTAGACCTCAGAGATCGCATAGAATCCAAGTTGTCCATAAAAGTCCTGCAGATAAGCCTGGGCCTGTAGCTCTAAACGCGCCTCAGAATCAGTGGTAGCGCAATAAGCCATGGCCGCATTCATCAGCTTACGAGCTATCCCTTGCCCGCGCGCATTCTTTGCAACGACAACACGGCCAATTTTGTAAACCTTACCGCCTTCCTCTTTCATGAGAATACGAAGGGCACCCAAGATAGAGCCAACGCCATCTGACAGCAGCACGTGCTTGGCGACCGGATCTAATCCATCGATATCAGGATAAGCGCAATCCTGCTCAACAATAAAAACCTCACAACGAAGCTTTAGCAGGCAATAGAGTTGCTCAGCGCTAAACTCATTAAAATCTCTAAGCTCAAGAACCTGGGACATTAGACCTCAAAAATTCTGCAGCTCGCGACCTCCTCACAAGCCTAGACCCGCCATTAATGTTGGTTTGGAGCTTTGAAATTGCAAGGTAATTAAGAACGAAAATGAGGCTTTAGGCAGATTTCACACGCAAAAACAGAAGGAAAGACCACAAGCTCAGATCCCCTTAACCTTCCGCTAACGAATGAAGGTGGGAATTTGTATGCGTGCTATGAAGCCAAAATATCTTATGAGCAGCTTGCACCGCAGGTTCATGCACCTCTCTTCCAGTCAATCAGAATGGGATCAGGACATTGTACCAGCCTGGTTCCATCACGACCTTTTTGACCTGCACGATCAAAAACGGCAAAAGCAAACCACTTTATTCGAAAATCTACCAGTCTCCTGCGCGCAAGCGCTACAGACCCATGGCATTTGGCTCAAACATAATGTGCTACCCAGGGAGTTTTTCAGGAGGTTAAAGTTTGAGGCATTTGACTATTTCGTCGGACAACGCGACCGCAACAGAAGGCTTCTCTCAAACTGGCATAACTCCCAGAGCTTCACACTGCCCCTGAATTACGCACAACTGCTCCGGCAACCATTTCTGCAATCCGTCATCACTGATGAGCTCATTCCACCAGCTCTTCAGTTTACCGCAGGCCGGAAAGCCAAACCCGCCTATCATCTGGAAGCAATGGCGCAATGTGCCCCTTCTTTCCGTTTGAAGACAAGTGGGAACAACACTCCCCCCTTTAAAATCGAGCATGATGCACTTGCACCAGGTGCAACAGCACTTCTGTTTATGGAAACAATTACGCCAGAAGATGGGGCTTTATTTTACGTTCCAGGTTCACACCGCATGACAGAACAACGCATTTCATGGGAGTATCAACGTTACCTTGATCCTTCAGACACCGAAGATAACAGAGATATTCCGTACACGCGACTGACTGACCTGCAAGAGCTCGACCTTCGCCCTCTCCTGCCCTTAAGAGTACAAGCTAACACTCTGCTTATATGGGATCGCACGGGGTTCCACGGCCGCCTGCCAAGCACCAACAACGCCCAAAATGCGCATACAGCCCATCGGCTGGCACTGAAAGCAGATGTCTCTACAAAGCAATCTGCACGCGGCAACTGATCAACGCCAGTCACACGCGCCGGCGATAAACCTCCAAAGAGGAGTCAGCAGAATCTTTTTCACCGCGAACAAATGGCGTGCGCTCAACCATTTCCCAGTCATTCTCATGGATGTCAGGAAAGTTTGTATCGCCATCAGGCTCCGCATGAATACGAGTGATATAGAGAGTTGATGCCTTCGGCATAGCCTTGTTATAGATTTGCCCGCCGCCAACAATCATGATTTCATCGACACCATCATTTTCGGCAATATCATTTGCAAGCGTCAATGCATCGCCAAGGCTGTTTACCACCTCAACGCCATCATAAGTAAACGTCTGATCACGTGTGACAATGATGTTTGTACGCTTCGGAAGCGGCTTTCCAAGTGTCGCACAAATGCTCTCAAATGTACGACGCCCCATAATCACCGGTTTGCCCACTGTCGTCTTACGAAAGAACTTCAGATCTGTCGAAACCGACCATGGCATGTCATTGTTCGCACCAATCACTCCGTTTTCAGCAACGGCTGAAATGATCGCAATTTCTTTCATCCTATCCTCAGTCAGTAAGAGACATATGACAGCCAAATCCATGAGGCAAAAAGGCGCTCATTAAACCTTTTCAAGACGGTCCTGTTCAATTTTAACTGATCATACCGTCTAAAACATTTGTGCAGCTTGCATTCCCGTTAAGAAACCAGACTCGTATTTCCAGGCACGCCATGAAGCACAAAGGACAGCCTAGGGCCGGACATTCCAACTAAGCATTAACGGCTGCGCACCTTCCTCAGCGTCGAAAACACCATAGGCAGCTGTCTTCAGCTTCAAATCAGCACCTGCACCGCCATCACGAAGAGCTTTCAGTGCAAAACGGGCAATGCCATTACTGGTCACAACAAGAAGAGTTTTGCCGGGGTATTTTTTAGGTGCTGAAGCAAAAAACTCTTGCCACCGACCAATCACAGCGGGAGGGTCAATATGCCAGCCATTAGGTGGGATACCCTCTTCCTCCCACGCTTTCAGCGCATCTGCTCCAATCCGCGCAAGCACTTCATCTTCCGGCTTGTTCTCATCAGGCCCGTAGTCAACTTCGACAAGGAACGGCAAAACCTTCAGATCAACCTCTTCGGCCTGCGTCTTCAACGCAATTTGAGCGGTTTGTTTCGTTCTTTGTAATGGCGAGCAAAACGCCATATCAAACTTGACACCCAGCTCCGCAAAATGCTCTGAAAGCGCCTCTGCCTGACCCAAGCCTGATACACTCAATGGCAAGTCAGTACGCCCACCAACACGTGTCACCACATCACCTTTATCAAAGGTGTTGCCATGGCGGAGAATATAAATGCGCGTCATAGGCCTGTCTCCAGATGGTCAAATGGGTCACCAAACTTTGCGATCAACTGAGCGGCAAGCTCAGCATCACCTGGCGTATCCACACCAGACATCGACAACTTTGGCGGCGCCACTTCTTCCGCATGCACGACCATGCCGTTTTCTAAAAAACGGAGTTGCTCTAAACCTTCAAGCTGCTCGTAATAACCAAGGCCGCTTTCGGTAAACTTCTCAAGCGCTTCCACTCGGTATCCATAAAGACCGATATGACGGAACACTGGCGATAAAGCATCGGTTTCGCGCAGTTTATCTTCCTTACGAATTGCAGGAAGAATATTCTTGGAAAACCAAAGAGCCGTTCCATCGCTTCGGCGAACGCAAGTCGTACCCGAGTAAGGATGTTTCTTTTTATGTTCGCGAAGAGTGTCCAAACCGTCCCAGTCCAAACGAATAACCGGCGTAAACACATCGGCCTCAGGCCGATCCTCTGCTGCCTTGATCAACGCAGCAACATGTTCAGGTGGCGTAAACGGCGCATCCCCTTGCAGATTGAGAACAAACTCAGGGTGCGACCCATGCGCTTTTGAAGCAGCAAGAGCCCTGTCGGTCCCGGAAGGATGCTCAGGGTAGGTCATTACGAACGGAGCGCCAATGTGACGGCAATGCTCAGCAACTTCTTCATGATCAACCGCAACAACATAATCAGAACCGGTTTGCTTTGCAGCAACACGGGCAACCTGCACAACGCGCTCAAGCAAACTGCGCCCGCTAATTGGATGCAATGGTTTACGCGGAAATCGGGTAGAACCGATGCGCGCAGGTACGCAGATAAGAGCCCGCATGGAAATTCCTTTAACAATTAGGAGAAGGACTAGACCGCAACCATTCCTTTGATGTGAGGGTGCGGGTCATAACCTTCCAACGTGAAGTCTTCAAAACGGAACGCGAATATATCTTTAACGTCTGGATTGATGAGCATTGTAGGCAACGCACGTAGCTCTCGAGAGAGCTGCAGCTCAGCCTGCTCCATATGATTGGAGTACAAATGTGCATCACCAAGCGTATGAACAAAGTCACCCGGCTCCAGATCACAAACCTGCGCAATCATTATCGTAAGCAAAGCGTAAGAGGCGATGTTGAAGGGCACACCCAGGAAAACATCAGCAGAGCGTTGATAAAGCTGACAGGACAACTTGCCGTTCGCGACATAGAACTGGAACATAGAGTGGCAAGGCGGCAAAGCCATTTCATCAACAAGCGCTGGATTCCATGCGCTCACAATCAGGCGACGGCTGTCTGGGTTCGTTTTAATCTGCTGAACAACATTTGCAATCTGATCGACAGAGCCCCCGTCTGGCTTGGGCCAGGAGCGCCACTGGTATCCGTAGACGGGGCCAAGGTTACCGTCTTCATCGGCCCATTCATCCCAGATCCGAACACCGTTCTCCTTGAGATACTTGATATTGGTATCACCAGCCAAAAACCAGAGCAGCTCATGAATGATCGACTTCAAATGCAACTTCTTGGTCGTGACAACTGGAAAACCCGCTCCAAGATCAAACCGCATTTGATGCCCAAACACAGATTTAGTGCCTGTACCAGTACGGTCTTCCTTGACCACACCGTCATCCATGATACGGCGCATCAGCTCCAGATATTGCTGCACGAAGGACCATCTCCTGTATTACGATTCGTATGCGCTCAGTATAGGCAATCCTAGAGAAATCTCCCATCCGTTGCCATCTCCCGAAGCTAATACCCCAACCTTCCTGCAATAAAAAGGTCTCACTAATTCATTAGATGCGCAATGCACTGCACAAATGCCCAAAAAACAAAGAGATAGAATTTCTCAAGAGCCCCACTTGTACAAAATGCGTTGTGAATATGCCGTTTTGTCAACAGGTTCTCTTAGCTTTACATTGAATACCAATAGTTTTTGCCCTTCCATTTATGAAAGCCTGCACCTATATTCCCCTCTGCCAGCTTGCTGGCTACGGCAATAAATTGTGAGCGCAATAAACCATTCGGACCCGGGGGCGGTACCCGGCGCCTCCACCAAAGCCCGTTGTACTCCAGCGGTCTTCGGGGGGGCGAAATAGGATCGACGAGGGCGTAAAGGCTTTACTTTTGCTCGGCATGGTACCACCGATATCGGACCACAATGATAGTTGCAAATGACAACTACGCTATGGACAACGCTGTAGCTGCGTAATGCAGTTCCGGTAGTCCGCTAAGTCCTGTTGGGTAGCACCTTCGGGCGGGGTTCGGGGGCACCTGGCAACAGAAGCCTCCACTTTAGTATTTAAAGGGCGCTTTCCTTATTCTACGCCGATTTAGGGTATAGAAATAAATAGCAGGCCTTTTTGGTGCCTCTACGCTATAGTTAGGCCGAATAAAAACGCAAAGGATGAGCGGTGCCGAGCATGGCTGAAGATTTGATCCGCTATGACATCATCATTCAGGACGCGCTGAGAAACGCAGTTCGAAAGATATTGGTTGAGGTCAACCGGGCAGGACTTCCCGGTGAGCACCATTTTTATATTGCCTTTGAAACTACGGCTCCTGGCGTCAAGATTTCAAACCGCTTGAAAGAGCGTTATCCGAAAGAAATGACGATCGTGCTGCAACACCAGTTTTGGGATTTGCAGATCACTGAGCACGCTTTCGAGGTTGGGCTTTCTTTTGGTGGTGTGCCTGAACATCTTTATGTTCCGTTCTCCGCGATCAAAGGCTTCTTTGACCCATCTGTCCAGTTTGCTCTTGAGTTTGAGCCGGGCAAGACAGGCGAAGAACTGCCTGCTGAATTTAGAATCGCAGAGCGTGATCTTGATGCCGTGGAGGAGTTCCAATCTCGTTTGGAAACCACTGAGGCCGCTGAAGATGCACAGCCAGCTCCCGCGACTGACCAAACACCTGACAAACCCTCTGTTTCAGAATTAGAGGAAAAGCAGGACCCCGCGACGGAGCAGGACAAAAGCAAACCAAAAGACGAATCAGGCAGTGCTGAAGTCGTTTCTCTGGATGCTTTCCGCAAAAAGAGCTGATCCTACAGATCAAGATAAGAGCGGTCGGCTCGTCAACCTCATGTTTTAGGTGATTGAATGAGCGCGACCGTTGTTAACCTTCGCCAGGCCCGCAAACAAAAGGCCCGAGAAACAAAAGCACAGTCAGGTGCAGAAAATCGCCGAAAGTTCGGGCGGACCAAAACGGAAAAATCTCAGGAAGAAGCAGAGACTGCTCTCCAGACAATCCGTTTTGAAGGCCACAAACTAACTTCGGCCTCTCCTTCCCAAAAATCCGATAAAGAGTGAGGCGTCAGTGAGCCTCAAGAAACGCTCTATAACACTGCATGGACATAGAACCAGCATTACGCTGGAACCAGAGTTCTGGACAGGCCTGGAAGATTTGGCCCGTCATCAGCAAAAGAACATCACAGCAACCATCGCTGCGATCGATGATGAAAGAACCCCCGATAACAATCTTTCAAGCTGTATTCGCGTTGCCGTACTCAAACACTTTCAAATTAAAAACACTAATTAACCTGCAACAAGCGCCCACCTGGCAATTCAATAAACTTAGGTGCGCCACGTCCCTCCGCTGGTAAATCCTGCAGCGGGCCCTCTAAAATCTGATTATCATTTCCAGCATCATATATGCCGAGATTCTTCGGAGCACCTGACTGAATAATCGGGCCAAGTAAATCTATCTCGCCAGACGGAACTGTCGTTTCAACAACATCCCCAATCAACACTGGCGCGTCCAAGGCAGGTAAGTCAGACTTCGCTTTCGGTTTCGGTGGATCCACAATCGAAACAGAGGGGCTACCTGACTTTTTTGCAGAGGCATCTCCCTCTAGAACCGAGCGAATCCGTGCCCCAAAGTCCTGAACAGATGTCTTCTGTTCACTTTCTACGGTTACTGCTTCGCTGGCCCTTTGTGCGTCCTCAGCAAGCTCTAGAGCCTCCAGCGCCTTGGCCTTGCGGGCTGCTTCGTCAGCTTCGGCTCGCGCAGCACTCTCTTTTGCATCTTGCACAGCCTTGGCTTTACGTGTGGTTTCTTCCTCTTGTTTGCGCTTCAGTTCATCGAGCATGCGTTCTTGCTCGGCAATTCTGAGTTGCTCTTCTTCGATGCGCTGTACGTTAAGCTCAATTGCCCGCAGGTTTAGATAGGAAAGTAACGGTCCTGTATCCAGTTTACGCCTCGGGCTTTCCAGTGACCCAGAATATAAAATAGCAACCTGCGGCTCTGCTCCAGCAACCTTTTGAGCCTCATCGCGTGTTTTCATGGAAACATCACCATTTAGTTCCCACTTTTCTAAATCGATAAGCGCGGAACCAAACAATGTGGTCCCCGCAGTATCCACTGAGATGTTACGCGCGCGGATACGGCCACTGGCAATCCCTAAGGATCCATCAACCCGATTAAATTTCACAGAGCCAGCATCAAGGTGATCGGCAAAGGTTTTTTGAATAGCGGTCCCATCCAGCTCAAGCCCGGCATCCGCTGCTTTGATAACCAGATCAAAAGCCTCAGGGTTAACACGGCGGATCTCTCCATCGGTGAGATTAAAGGTGCCACCACCTGACAGTCCTGCCACCAAACCTGAAATCGTACGCCCACTGCCTTCAAACTCGGTAATTGCCTGCAGCTTCCCGGTTGCTAATGCACGCCCGTCATCTGTCCAGGCCAGTTCGGCAAAGTCAGCATCATCCAATCGGAAGCGACCAGAGAGAGTAGCCTGCCCCTGATCTCGCTGTAGATCAAATGCACCGGAAAATGTGCCGCCAGCAAACCGGCCCGCACCTTTGCTAACCGAAAGCAAGTCCGGGCGCAGGCGTAGCTGACCACTTGCTGCATCAAGACGAAACTCATCGCTAAACACCGCTCTGTCGCTCTTCACATCAAGCGTTAGGTCCACCCCATCAATAAGGCTCTGCCCCAGTGCCTGAGACGACCAGACAGAATCTTGCTGCAACACTCCCGCCCAAACATTAGACCCCAGCAGCAACTCACTCAGGCTGCGCATATCAAGCTCAGACAACTCCAGCTTTCCAGAGGCTTTAACCGGGCCAGTCTTGCTCCAGGTCCCCTCCAGGTCGCTTTTTAAAATCATATTTGCTAACTGACCCTTCAAATCAGAAAGCGTGAAGGTACGACCGGTTCCGGCAGCTTTGCCAGATAGGTTGACTGTAAGTGGACCAGCATAAATTGGATATACTTTGCCAAATGCTAATCCGTAGGCTGCTAAATCATCAGATTGTAGCGCAACATCAGCACTCCATACTGCATCAGAGCGCTGCGGGACACGCACTGTCCCTTCTGACGTTATCTTCATACCCACCAGGTCACTGGAAAACCCAAAGCCTAATTGATCGCGCGGGCTTCCAGAAACAGAAAGTCGAACTTCGCCGGGGTGAAGTTGCGTAATTGGAATAGCGCTGAAACCAAGCTGTCGAAGCACTTTAACGCCATCTTTTCCGCCAAGAGTAGCTTCTGCATAAAGATCGCCTTCAGCAAAGTCATCAATACGGCCTTCAAAGGTTCCGTTCAAATCAAGATCACTGACCCCAACCTCACCAAAAAGGTTCAGTGACATGTCTGTCCGTCCCTTTTCAGCATAAGCAGTCAGTTCAGCTTGCAGCTTTGCAGGTGCCAGAGCGGGCGCAGCAACCTTCAACCGTTCAATGAGTGGATTATCAGGCGCATACTCTTCAAGCACAGCCACGGCACCACCCAAAGATGATGCTGTCAACGTTCCTTTGATGTTCCCCTGAGGCGTCGTACTTAGGTCATCAATACGGCCCTTCATGTCTACATAAGCACCTGCAAAATCGCGTATTTTCAGCTGCTCGATAGACAGCGCATCTTCGCTCAGACTCGCGCTTACAGCCATACTCTTTGCATTCACACCACTGGCAACCAGCTCGTCAGCGTAAAGGCGCACAGACATATCAACCGCGCTTGGCTTGATCTTCTTCCCAGTAAAGGCCTCAACATAACGCTGGATTTCATCCAGATTTACACGGTCGCTATCCATATCAACCGTGATGAGCGGGCTGCGATCCAATGGGTGCTCAAAGGAAATCAGCCCCACACTGCGCACATTTCCTGCATCGATACGCAAATCTGGAAGACGCAGAGCACCAGAGCCCGCCTCGACACGTCCCTTCAAAGACACGGAGGTCAAACGCTTAGATGCATCCTTACGCTCGCCAAGCCACCAGTGCGCCAGTTGATGCGGCTGCCGAGAGGCAACCTCCCAATCCCCCTGATACCCAGCGGAATCACTCAGGTTCAGGTAGCCGCTGGTTTGAAATTGGCTTCCACCAGGCAGTTCACCTGAAAGCTCTTCAATCTTCCAGCCCGTCCCTGTCGCTTCAAGCAGTGCACTCAAATTCGAAACAACAGAGCCCCCAGCAACAACAACCGGAACGTTCAGGTCCATCTGACCTTTCACATCCAGCAATGGAATTCCCTGTAATCCGCCTGTAATTCTTGCCAGCACCTCAGTTGCCGGCACCAAAGGATGCTGCGGTCCACCGCCAATCATGCGGTCCAGATCCACTTGTTTAAACTCTGCGACCGCCTGAAATTGTCGTTCAGGACCAAACTGGTAAACTCCGCCGCCCTCAGCTGTGATTGGCCGATCTTCTGAACCCAGGCGCAACGTGCTTTCGGTCAGCTCCAGCCGCTCACCATTTACTGTGAACTTGCTCCTGCCCGCCCACTCAAGCTTTTCAGAGCCTTCACTGCGCACAGATTGAGCCTCAACATCACCGGTATAAGAGACCACGCCATTTTCGTGTTTAAGGAAACCATCTGTCGTAAACTGAGCTGCAACATTTGCAGGGTAAACCTGAGTTTTGATACGGATCTGACCACCGCGTTCAAGTCGGCCACTTCCGATCTTCAGCGTATAAGGCACTCCGTCATATCGCAGGGCTCCCTCAGCCTTGAACGGCCCCTGTAAGCCACCAGCATAAAGTTCAAGGTTTGCATTTTTTGCCTGGTGAACTTCGCCGGTTCGTGCATCAGTCAGCGCGACAGAGCCATTAACAACACTAACCGCTTCAAGAACGAGGGAAGCAGGGTCCAGTTCAGAAATAACAGAGCGACGGGAGCTTGCCTGCAGAACATCAAGGCGCCCCTCCTCATCCAGAGAAAGGTTAAGCTCTGGTTCTGTGAGCTTCATCTGGGTAACATGCACTTCTCCACGTAAAAGCGAAGGCAGCTCGATACGTCCTTCAAACCCTTTAATGGTCATCAAAGGGTCTTCCACCGCACCAACACGCACATCAGAGAGCTTCACAAAAGGAGCAGGCAAAAGCTGGACATCTGTTTCACCAAGGATCGTCACCTCGTGCCCCAGAATCTTCTCACCATAGCTTTCAAACATCGACCGATAAGCTGACCAATCGATGACCAAAGGGCCAACCAGCGCAATAAACAGCGCTAAGATCAAAGTCCCACCGACGGTGATATAAACCGAATTCAACGTTAAGCTCCTTTACCCAACGCAAACGTCACGCCTTGCCGTTCTGTCCGCTTCTGAGCTGCATGCAAACACTTGTTTGTCTATGTGAATTACAGCACGAGCATGGCGACAGCAACGACTTAAGGCAATGTTTACGAATGGAACAGAGCAAGTGCGTGCTTATGGCACTTGTTTACTTGGTATCTAAGGCAATAATTTTCCCAGGATTCATGATATTCAGCGGGTCTAAACTACGTTTAATCGCCGCCATCACATCCACGCCTGCTCCATGCTCTGTAGGCAAATACTTCATCTTCCCCTGCCCGACACCATGCTCGCCAGTGCATGTACCGCCCATCTCAATTGCCCGGTAGTTTAAGCGTTCCACAAACGCTTCCGTCTTTGCTATGTCGGCTGCATCACTCATATCGGTCAACACGAGGACATGAAAATTTCCATCGCCCACATGGCCAACTAACGGGCCAATAAGACCATTTTTCTCGATGTCTTCGTGTGTGGCCGTCACACAGTCTGCAAGGCGAGAGATTGGCACACATACATCTGTCGAAAGTCCTGTACGCTCTGGGGCAAGCCCAAGCCCTGCCCAGTACGCATCATGGCGGGCTGCCCAAAGCCGACTGCGCTCTTCTGGGTCGGTCGTCCATTCAAATTTTTTCAAAGAGTTTTCTGCAGCAATCTCACCAAATCGCTCAGCCTGCTCCCTCACGCTCGCTTCCGAGCCGTGAAATTCCACAAGAAGCAACGGTGATTCTGGTAGACACAGCTGTGAATAGGCATTCACGGACTGGACTGTTAAAGCATCAAGCAGCTCAATGCGTGCAATCGGAATACCATATTGCACAGCCTCAATAACGGTATTGCAGCAGTCAGAAATACTATCAAAGGAAGCAATCCCGCCTGAAATTGCTTCAGGTATACCCTTCAGCTTCAGCGTAATTTCCGTGATAATGCCCAGCGTGCCTTCAGAGCCCACCATCAGCCGCGTCAAGTCGTAACCAGCAGAGGATTTCTTCGCGCGGCTCCCGGTTTTCACAAGGCTTCCATCTGGCATAACCACGCTCAACGCCAAAACCATATCTTTCATTGTGCCATAAAGGACAGCGTTGGTTCCTGAAGCGCGGGTCGCAGCCATCCCCCCAATCGTGGCATCAGCACCTGGATCAATTGGGAAGAACAAGCCGGTATCGCGAAGGTATGCGTTCAGCTGCTTTCGCGTCACACCCGGCTGCACAACACAGTCCAGGTCCTCCGCGTGAATCGCGACAATCTGGTTCATTTGAGAAAGATCTAACGAGATACCGCCGTACGGCGCGTTCAAATGCCCTTCCAGAGAAGACCCGCTCCCAAACGGAATAAGGGGAACACGTAGGCGCGCACAAAGTTTGACAATCTCGCACACTTCTTCGGTTGATTGCGCAAAGACCACAGCATCCGGAGGCTGGTTAGAAAGCCATGAGGTTGTATGCCCGTGCTGCTCTCGCAAACTCATCGAGGTCTGACAACGCTCGCCAAACCGTTCAGTCAACAAAGCAATCGTTTTGCTGATGCCCTCTTCATTACGCGTCAATTCAAGCTGCATACCCGGCAAAGACATTGCAGTTCCCTTCTCGCCTCAACCGCTCCCGGTACAAAGCATCGTTCCCAATATTAGCACGAGCGCGTAGTTCGCCAACGGCATTTCAACGAATTATAGTGGCCTGCCTCACCATTTCTATTGAGCTTTCGGCGAGACCATAGCCCTCACACCCAACAAAACCGCATTGGCTAAAGCCGGTCTTTAAGTGTTTCTCAGTGCTTATGGAAAATAATGCGCATCAATCAGCAATTGAAAGCATCTCCTGATTGGCGTTTCCTAGGGAATCTCGTTAAAGAAGATGCCAGTCACTCATTGTTGCATCAAGCAACTATTCTTAACCGAGCTAACGTGCTGAAAACCGCAATGAAACTAGCATATAAATGGATAGAGCCGAATATACGTCTGTTCATGTCATCGCGGCTGCCACTTGTGTGGTTTCTGGCACTCATCATCGGCGCCACTGTAGGTGGTTCGGCAATTCTGTTTCGTATCGGGATAAGCCTCGTTCAATGGACATGGCTTGGAACGACATCAGAGCGCATGATCAGCGCTGCAAGCGAGCAGCCTTGGTATGTAATCATTCTTGCGCCCACCATTGGCGGTGTAATCGTTGGTTTGCTCCTTTACACAATTCAAAAAAAGCAGCGTGCTGGCGGCGTGGCCGATGTGATTGAAGCGCGTGCACATGGCGGCACTGGCCTGCCGTTCTGGCCCGGCATCAGCTCGGCATTCATCACTCTCATTTCACTTGGCAGCGGTGCAAGTGCTGGCCGCGAAGGTCCCGTGGTTCATCTGGGCGCTACGCTTGGCACTTCAATATTTTCCAAGTTAAACCTGCCAGACTCCACAATGCGAATTTTACTGGCAGCAGGTGTGGCAAGCGCTGTTTCTGCAAGTTTTAACGCGCCCATCGCAGGGGTCTTGTTCGCGCATGAGGTGATCTTGGGACACTACGCAATGACAGCGTTTGTTCCCATCGTGCTTTCATCAGCGATGGGAACATTAGTCTCCCGCCTCTATTTTGGGGATGTAGCGGCCTTTATTGTTCCTGAATATCAAATCAATACATACTGGGAGTTCCCAGCATTTGTATTGCTTGGCATAATTTGCGCAATTGTAGCCATCACCTTCCAGTTCGCGCTGATCGGGTCCGACTGGATCGCACGCAACGTGAAAATGCCAGTCTGGTTGCGACCCATTGTTGGCGGTTTGATGGTTGGCTCGATCGCGGTCTTCTACCCTGAAGTCATTGGCGTGGGATATGAGGCCACAGATGGCGCACTCAATTCAGAACTCCCCCTCACCTTGATGCTATCCTTGCTTGTTGCGAAAACGGCAGCCACTGCAATCACTCTCGCCTCGCGATTTGGTGGCGGAATATTCTCGCCCTCGCTGTATCTAGGAGCGATGACAGGTGGGGCCTTTGGCATAATTGCAGCAAACAACTTGCCAGAGATGGCGTCCAGTCACGGCCTCTATGCTATCTTGGGTATGGGAGCTGTTGCATCGGCAGTGCTGGGCGCTCCAATTTCAACCACAATGATCGTGTTTGAACTCACCGGTGGCTATGAGCTTTCCATTGCATTGCTGATTGCCGTTTCCATCTCCACCGGTCTCAATCAGGCGATCCACGGACGCTCCTACTTCCATTGGCAGTTAGAAATGCGCGGTGTAATGCTTCAAGATGGCGCCCATAAATGGCTGGTGCGTATTGTGCATGTAGAGGACTTCGCAGACCCTCCAAGAGCTGACGGTGAAACCACATTTGATCCACAATCTCAAGGCTCGTTCCTCGCACCACTGGACACACTCGAAAAAGCTCTCAAAACATTTGATGATGCTGGCAAATCAACATTGCCCGTCATCGATCCGAAAGAACCCACTAAAATTATAGGGTATGCCAGCCACATAAAAGCTTTGCGCTATTTCAACTCGGCACTCATCCAGGCGAATGTTGAGGAACATCGCTAGGCAAAGTACAGATAATCTCCCTTGACCCATTTCGATAAAGACAGCAATTTCATTCAAGACACGAATGTCATTGCTAGGTAATTTGGGTCAATGAAGACAGTAACTCAACAAGCTGCATTAGAAGCAACGCCACTACATACGGGAGAGAATGCACAATTTTGGAGTGCACCCCGTTTCGATGGACTGGAATGCCTTGCCGCCAGCTTCAAAACCCATGTTTATGAGCCGCATACGCACGATACGTTCGTTGTCGGAGGGATCCTGTCTGGCTGTCAGTACTATTGGCAGCGTGGCCAGCAGATCTTTGCAGGCCCTGGCGATCTGGTCTTCGTCAACCCGTTTGAGCTTCACGATGGCATACCCGAGGGCCATGGTTACACCTACCGGATGACATATCCGAGCGTCTCACTCTTACAGAAAATTTCAGAAGACCTGACAGATAAGCCTCAAAATGGAACTCCATATTTTCCAGAGGCTCGCGTCCATGATCCTTTGTTATGCCAAGAGTTTATTGAAGCGCATAAGTCCGTACAAAATCGAGCTGTTGATCTGGAAGCTGAAGAGCCGCTCTATATGATTTTCGCTAGGATGCTCGCCAAATATGCAAGCTTCGACGAAAACCAAATAGGCACAAAAGACCCAATCGCAATTCAGCTCACACGTGAATACTTGGAGGAGAGCTTTATGGCGAGCGTCCATCTCGACGATCTGGCAAAGCTCGCAGGGCGGTCCAAATATCACCTGATCCGTTCCTTCAAAAAAGCGACCGGCCAAACACCTCATGCCTACCTGACCGATGTAAGAATCCGCAACGCAAGGCGCCTCCTCGTTAGAGGGTCATCACCAAGCGAAACGGCAACTCTATGCGGCTTTGCCGATCAGGCTCACCTGACACGACAATTCAAATCTCGTATCGGCACCACACCTGCTGCATTCCAAAGGTCTGTCACCTCCATCTAATTACCCAATGATATCAATAAATTAAAAATAGCAATTTTGTTCAAGACGCTACCAACTGCCTCCTCTAAAACCGTATGAGCTTATGGAGGCTTTTGTGAAAAATAATCAAAACAAGTCAGTGACCAACACAAGCCCGAACGAATTTATTCTCGGCGTCACAACTTTCTTTCCCCTCATCTTTGCCGTCGCTCCGATTGGCTTGCTGTTTGGCGCTCTTGCAGCTCAAAAGGGCTTATCTCCCCTCGAGGTCCTCCTCATGGGCTCTCTTGTCTTTGCCGGAGGCTCTCAGTTTGTGGCACTTGACCTTTGGTCTACTCCAGTGCTGTGGTTCACAATCGCATTTTCAACGTTTTTGGTGAACCTGCGCCATGTGCTCATGAGTGCCTCGCTCGCCCCCAAGCTTGGGCACTGGACACCCTTACAAAAATATATCGGCTTCTTCATTCTGGCTGATGAGGTTTGGGCGCTGTCTGAACGAAGGGCCATGAAACAAAGAACCTCCTTCAGCTTCTATATGGGGGTTGGAGCAACACTGTACATCACATGGCAGATCGCAACATTTACAGGCAGTCTTGTCGGGGCAGTTATGGGAGATCCTTCCCAATATGGGCTAGACTTTGCTTTTACTGCGCTCTTCATCTGTCTGGTCATGAATTTTTGGCAAGGCCGAAAGACGGGCGTTATTCTAGCCGCCAGTGGCCTTGCAGCAGTGCTAACCAACAAATTCGTTCCCGGTGCCTGGTATATAATCGCAGGTGCAATAGCTGGCGTCGTGGCCGCCTCAATCCAGCATGAGGAAAAGCCCAAAAGCCTCTCTAAATTCGAAGGAGCGCAACAGTTATGATCTCAGAAATCTTTTCCGTTGATCCCCTTGTGCTCTTTACCATTGTGGCAATGGCATTAGGCACTTACCTAACCCGAATTGCGGGCCTTATCCTGACAAAATTCGTTGTGTTCTCTGACCGCACTGAAGCAGCATTACAAGCTGTTCCACCTGCGATCTTAATGTCAGTCGTTGCCCCAATGGCCTTTGCAACTGGCGTTGCAGAGACCACAGCTACCGCAGCAACAGCCCTTGCCGCCCTTAAGTTGCCGATGCTCGCCGCCATGGCAATCGGCATAGTCTGTGTTGTTGTTTTAAGAACGGCTTTTCTCGCAATTTGAAAGCGCTAAGCCTAACCCCTGAAGCATCCAGCCCACCTTAAGCCACTCGCTCATGGCAGTGTTTGGAAGTCTGTAGCGTTCACCGTTTCAAACAAAGCCTTAAAAGCAAAAACCCCGCTCCAACCAGAGCGGGGTTTTTAGCTTTGTCCTAGAAGCTGTAAGAACTATGCAACTGGACGGGTCGCTTCATCCAGCCATGCGCGTGTTTCTTCGTCAAGCAAAGGCCCAACCAGCTCACGCACGCGTCCATGATAGGCATTTAGCCAATTCAGTTCGAACTCAGAAAGCAACTTGGTATCGACCATGCGCAGATCAATTGGAGCAAGCGTCAAAGGCTCAAAGCCAAGCATCTCCAGATCACCGCCAACGATTCCAGCAGCAGGCGTTACCAGCTCAAGGTTTTCAATCCGAATGCCGTACTCCTCAGCACGGTAATATCCTGGTTCATTGGAAAGGATCATACCTGGCTTCAGAGCAATGTTGTTCGGCGCTTTAGAGATACGTTGCGGTCCCTCATGAACTCCCAGGTACGAACCAACACCGTGACCAGTCCCATGGTCAAAGTCGAGACCCTGTTTCCATAGCTCAATACGAGCAAGCGTATCCAATTGCGATCCGGTTGTACCCACAGGGTAGCGCGCGGTGGCAATGGCAATGTGCCCTTTCAAGACCAGCGTGAAGTGCTTGCATTGCTCGCCAGTCACAGCACCAACTGCGAGTGTACGAGTGATGTCTGTCGTGCCATCCTCATATTGCGCTCCAGAATCAATCAAGTAGACACTGTTGAGCTCAATCTGCAGGTTGCTGTCATAACTTACCCGGTAGTGGCAGATCGCCCCGTGAGGGCCAGCAGCAGAGATCGTATCGAAAGAGACATCCTTGAGCGCACCAGTCTCGCGCCGGAACTCTTCAAGTTTCTGCGCAACAATAACTTCAGTTAAGCCACCCAAAGGCGCGGTTTTCTCAAACCATGCAAGGAACCTTGCATAAGCAACCCCATCGCGAAGATGCGCCGCTTTAGCTCCCTCAATCTCCGCCTGATTTTTCACAGCCTTTGGCAGCAGTGTTGGCTCTTGGCCTTCAACGACTTCGCCGCCACTTTCACAAACCGCGTCGAAAAGCGCCTGTCCAGCAAGCCCAGTATCAATCAAAACCCGCTTTCCATCAGCCCCAAGAGCTTTCAAAGCCGGCACCAGTTCAGCTGGTCCAGCAATATCTGCCAGCTCACTCAACTCATCGCGAACTTCATTGGAAAGCTTACGCCCGTCAATGAACAAAGACGGCTTCCCTTTGGAAGGAACCAGCGCAAAAGACAATGGGAGCGGTGTGTGCGTGACATCGCTTCCGCGAATATTCAGCAACCAGGCAATAGAGTCTGGTTGGGTCAACAACGCAGTATCAGCTTCATTCTCAGCAATAGCGTCGCCAATTCGCTTCAGTTTGTCTGCAGCGCTTTCACCAGCATACTGCAATGGATGCATATTCACTGCGCCAAGCGGAACTTCTGGCCGATCAGCCCAAACACTGTCCACTGGATTGGTCTCAAGACCCACCAGCTCAGCACCAGCCTTCTCAACAACTGCCTTCAAGTTACGAACCTGCCGCACAGTGTGAAGCATTGGATCATAGCCAATCTTCTGGCCTGCTGAGACATTTTCAAGCAACCATGCGCTCAGCGGTTCGTCATGAAGGTGGCGATAAGCAAATGCATCTTCTTCCACCTGCTCACGAACCTGAATGGTGTAGCGGCCATCGACAAAGATCGCGGCTTGATCAGCCAAGACGCTTACAACACCAGCAGATCCCGTAAATCCGGTCAACCATTCCAACCGGCAATCACAGTCAGGCACATACTCTCCCTGATGCGCGTCTTCGCGAGGCACCAAAAACCCGTCAAGCCCACGAGAGGCCAGCTCTTCTCGCAGCGCGGCCAATCGAACCGGCCCGCGAGATTTATCATTTACTGTATCGAAGCTCTGAAACATAGCTGTGAGGCTAATGCTGATCGCACCACAACTCAACAGATCAATTCAAAGCTCCTCAATGGATTTTCAGGGTTCCCGGCAGGCAAAAGAGCGCAATGGAGCTTAATCAGCATAAGCCCTAAGCGATATACCTTATGTCTATGCAGATTAAGATCATAGTAATCCCCAGATATGCAAAAAATGCATAAGCGTCATGCGAAACTATGTCTTTTTTTACAAACTAAAATAATGGATAACTCCTCTTGTCGACGGGCTGCTTCCCTCCCAAAGCGGACCGGCGGATCATCCTCCTCCCAAGGTGATGCGCACGACAAAAATGGCCGGCAGCCATCAGCAGCTACGTAAGCGCTAGAAATGCCACTCATAAAGCTAGATGCCTCCTCCCAGTATCTAGCGCGCTAAGCAAATTCCTCCCAATTGCTTGGCACACAAAAAAACCTTTGCTTCCCTGGCAACTTCCTCCCAGATTGCCAGATCAGGAAGCAAAGGTTTTTTGTCATCTGCACTTTCACCAGACATCAAAAAACCCTCACTGCTTAGGCAATGAGGGTCCTGACTTGCATCTAATTAAACTGATCAGGGCGACCAATTGCCCTTTACAAATGTAAGCGTCAGCCAGCCGTCAATTTCACGGCGGTGAACAAGCCGCAGGTCTTGCTGACCATAAGCTGAAATAATCCGGGGGCCATGCTCAATCCGCAATCCAGACAACACCAATGTGGATCGATGCGCCAGATGACTGCACAGCTTGGCAGACATCTGCACCAACGGCTTAGCTAGAATATTGGCCACCACAAGATCAAATGGACCATACTCACCAAACCTGCGGTCTTCCACACCAGCGCCGGTAAATGCCTTAAACAATGGCCCTACGTCATTCTTACGGGCATTATCGATAGCAGCTTCTACGGCGATCGGGTCAATGTCCGTTGCCAGCACTTCAGAGCCTGTCAACTTTGCCAGCGCAATACCAAGAACACCTGTCCCGGTGCCCAAATCCAACATCCGTGCGTATTTGTGGCGCTTTAACAAACGTTGAAGCTCCAGCAAGCAGCCCTCGGTCGTACCGTGATGGCCTGTACCAAAGGCCTGTGCAGCTTCAATCTCAATACCGATGCGGCTTTCACCGACAGCATCGCGATCATGCGCTCCATGCACAACAATACGCTCTGCCTGAACCGGCTTCAGACCTTCCAGTGACTTTGCAACCCAGTTGATATCGGGAAGAATTTCAACCTGCGCATCGACCGGCATTTTACCTTCTGCAAACTGGTCAGACAGGCGCGCTTCAACCAATTGAGTGGCGTCGTGAATGGTGGAATTCAAAACCAGCACTTCGGCCGTCCAGAATTTACCATCAGCGGAGCTTTCAAATACAGCAATCGGGAAACCATCATCTTCAAAACGAACGTCCATCACGTCCGATAGTGCTTTAGCTTCCGCTTCAGGCGCAGGAATGCGAACCCGGATCGTGTCCATGCATAAACCTTTAGTTTTGATGAGCTATCCAAACTCAAAGAAAAATCATTGAATAGGCGTATAGAATGGCACGCATAGAAAAGCCAGTACTCAGGAGCGTTTCTCGCGCTCTGCCGCATATTCACACGGAACAAGACTGAGAATTTTCGACCCGACAGCGGGCGTGCCACTCACGCTTCCATTCATGGGTCGAAGCTTATTATTGGGCTCAATCAACATTAAGGGGATCGCAGTTTCTGGAAGCGCCTTTGAGAACTCGGTCCACCTATAAGTTTCAGTCAGCTCACTAGCCTTTATAATCCAGCCATCCCTGACTTTACTCTCAAGATCGTAAAAACTGTGCTCAGGTGTGAGGAAGGGACGCCCACCCAGCGTCACGACGCGCCGAAACCTATCTTGCTCACTCTGCTCTTCCGGCGGAGCAAACTGGTACACCTCCCCGCGGCCCATAAGGGGCCCAAAGTTTGTCGCGACAAGCGCATTGTAATCATCATTGTCGGTGACTGCGAGTAAAACACTATAATTTTCAAGAGGAAGCGCATTCTCCACGTCTTCAGAAAGCACCTCACCATAATAATTGTCCAGCCCCGCATTGCGAGACAATCGGAGCTTACCCCAGTTGCGTTCAACTGTAAGAGTAGAAACTCCAAGAGCTTTAAGCTTGGTCGCAAGCGCAACACTGAACCGGCTTGCTCCCACAATCAACAAGCCAGGCCCTGCATGACTGGAGAGCCCCAACCAGCGAGAAAACGGAACGATTGTAAACCCGTGGGCAAAAACAGTTGCAACCACAACAGCAAAGGACAGCACCGCCAACCGCCGACCATCGGCAACACCATGCTCAGTTAGCGAGCTGGCAAACAGACCAGACACGGCAACGGCAACAATACCGCGCGGCGCAATCCACCCCACCAGCAACCGTTCTTTCCAACTCAGGTTTGCTCCAATAGTACCCACCCAGACAGACACTGGCCGGATAACAAAAAGCAATATGAGCACAAACGCCAGATCCTGCAGGCCGAACTGAGCAAGGCTGGAGAGCTGAACAGAAGCGGTTAGGACAATAAAGACAGATGACACCAACACAATGGTGATTGCCTCCTTAAAACGCCGAAGCTCTTCAAGGCTTGCAAGGCGCGAGTTGCCCAAAACAAGCCCCAGGACAGTCACCGTAAGCAGGCCGGATTCTTCCAGCACCACATCAGAAAGCGCATAACATCCAATCACGCAGATAAAGATCAGCGGCACCTTCAAAAACTCAGGAACCCGCCCTCCCACAAACAACCAGATCAGTCCCCGCGCCAGCGCCCAGCCACCAGCCCCACCGAGCAGTAAGCCAGCAACAGCACGAATAGCCAGCACCTGAAAACCATGTTCGCCATGATAGACCAGATACCCTTCGAACATAAACACTGCGAGCAACGCACCAAGCGGGTCCGCCAGTATAGCTTCCCAGCGCAACAAAGAAGCAACACGGCGCTCTAGACGCGCTTGCCGGAGCAAAGGAATAATCACCGTTGGGCCGGTAACAATTAAGATGGCCGCAAACACGAGCGCCGATGGCCAGCTTAACTCTGCAACATAATGGGCATTTAACGCCCCCAACAAAAACGCGCTTAAAGCCCCCAAAAGAACGAGTCTTCTGACGGCCTTCTCAACACCACTAACTTTTTGAAAATTTAGGGAAAGACCGCCCTCGAACAGGATAACAGCCACACCAAGAGCAACCGTTGGACGCAACAAATCACCGAACAACGCAGTAGGGTGCAAAACCCCTGTCGCGGGCCCAATCAAAAACCCCGCAACAAGCAGAAGAACAATCGCGGGAAGAGATAGCCGCCAGGCGACCCATTGCGCCCCAACACCTGCCACCCCAATCAGCGCCAGTGCGATAACAACATCATCCATTGCCGCCTCCCAACTCTATCGAGAAGAGAGATAACACAAAATGACCCAAGGGAAATTAACGCATAAGTTGAAGCTTATGTCCGATCGACAAAGCTATCAAGCACCTTCTTCTGACCGGATTTCTCAAAATCAACAGTCAGTTTATTGCCCTCAATGTCACCAATAATTCCATAGCCGAACTTCATATGGAAAATACGCTCACCAATGGCAAAGTCGCTACTTGCCTCTGTTGTGCTTTTGGCAACCAGCTCGCCTTCAATAGTCATCGGGCCAGCTTTTTTGGCTCTACGCGTTTGGTTACCGCCATGCATGCGGCCATATTTTTGGCCTGATGCCTGAGCTTTCCGAGCCCTTTGCCAGCCCGGCGTAGAGTACGTGCTTTGGAATGGATCACTGTTATCGAACCGGCTGGCACCATACCCACCACCTGCACTGTTCGCGCCATAGCCACCATAAGAACTGGAAGCTTCAACCACCTCTACGCTGTCGGCTGGCAACTCATCCAGAAAACGAGAAGGAATACAGGACTGCCACGACCCATGAATCCGCCGGTTAGACGTAAACCAGACCTTCACCCGCTTACGCCCACGGGTAACACCCACATAGGCAAGACGCCGCTCTTCTTCCAAGCCTGCTTGGCCGGTTTCATCCAGAGCACGCTGGTTTGGGAAAACACCTTCTTCCCATCCCGGCAGAAACACACTGTCAAACTCAAGCCCTTTTGCAGAGTGGAGGGTCATAATTGAAACCGCGTCCTCTTCTGCATCGCTATCCTTATCCATCACCAATGATATGTGCTCCAGAAAGCCTGCCATGCTCTCGAACTCTTCCATGGAACGGATAAGTTCCTTCAGGTTGTCCAAGCGCCCTGGTGCTTCTGCAGAACGGTCCTGACGCCACATCTGAGTGTATCCGCTTTCATCAAGGATGACTTCAGCAAGCTCAGTATGGCTCATGGTCTCAACCTGATTGCGCCAGTTGTCAAACATACCAAGCACGTCCGCCAAGACCGAGCGAGCCTTAGGGCGCAATTCGTTGGTCTGTACCAGCTCAGCGGCTGCAATCATAAGCGGAATTCCACGCTCACGTGCATAAGCATGGACAAGCTTCAACGTCGCTTCACCAAGCCCGCGCTTCGGCGTATTCACAATACGCTCAAATGCAAGGTCATCGGATGGCTGCATCACACAACGAAAATAAGCAAGCGCATCCCGGATCTCCATACGCTCGTAAAAGCGCGGACCACCAATCACGCGGTAGTTAAGACCCAAAGTTACAAACCGGTCTTCAAATTCACGCATCTGGAAGGAGGCTCGAACCAGAATAGCCATCTCGTTAAGGGTATGACCGTGGTTCTGCAGCGCTTCAATCTCATCTCCAATGGAACGCGCTTCCTCTTGAGAATCCCAGGCAGAAGCAACCTGTACTTTCTCTTCTTCCTCAGACCCGACCTGATCTGTGAACAGCGTTTTACCCAAGCGCCCTTCGTTGTGTGCGATCAGGTGAGAGGCTGCGGACAAGATATGACTGGTTGAGCGATAATTCCGTTCAAGACGAACCACTGTCGCGCCCGGAAAATCTTGATCAAACCGCAAAATGTTATCGACTTCGGCCCCGCGCCAGCCGTAGATCGACTGATCATCGTCTCCAACACATGCCACATTCGGGTTACCCTGAGCGAGCAATCGCAGCCAAAGGTACTGAGCAATGTTGGTGTCTTGGTACTCATCTACTAGCATGTACCGGAAGCGATGCTGGAAGCTCTTCAAGACGTCTGGATGCTCTTTGAAAATGGTGATGCAATGCAAAAGCAGATCCCCAAAATCGCAGGCATTCAAAATAGACAGCCGCTCCTGATAAGTCTCATAAAGCTTTCGCCCCAGCCCATTTGCAAAGCTCTGGGCCTCGCCAGCTGAAATCTGCGCAGGTGTCAGCGCACGGTTTTTCCAACTGTCCAATAGCCCTGCAAATGTCTTTGCAGTCCAACGTTTGTCATCCAGTCCCTCAGCTCGAATGATCTGCTTGATCAACCGAACCTGATCATCTGTATCCAAGATGGAAAAAGAGGACTTCAACCCGACAAGCTCTGCGTGACGTCGCAAAATTTTCACGCAAATCGCGTGAAAGGTGCCAAGCCACGCCATTCCCTCTACGTTATCGCCAATATAAGTGCCAATGCGCTCTTTCATTTCGCGCGCCGCTTTATTGGTAAAAGTCACCGCCAAAATTTGTCCCGGAGTGGCATGACCCGTTGCCAGAATATGGGCAATACGTGTTGTTAAAACGCGGGTTTTACCGGTTCCAGCACCAGCAAGCACAAGCACAGGGCCGTTGATCGTCTCAACAGCAACACGCTGCTCGGCATTTAACCCTTCCAAATAGGCAGGCATCGACGTTTGTCGTGCAGCCATGGCCCTTGCCGCAATTCCACCTGCCTTGGGTTGAGGGGCAACCACTGGGTCAGTTGGGTTTGCAGGCATTCCGCGATGAAGTGGGCCAGAAGAATTTGCCATTGAGCTCGTTGGATCCTTTGAACGCATACCCCTCTAAAAGCAGAGGGAGAATCTCCAATACTTAACCAAGAACAATATAGCAACAACCTTGAAGAAGCGAGGGATCAGCAAAGAGATACACATCGTTTTGTGCTGCACGATATCTTCGCCGGTTGAGCCATGGCTCGCACACTTCACATAGCGATGTTTTCTCTTGTCAGATCTAGATACCTGAAAAACCGTAGGGTGATTTAGCGATTTAAAGAGAAAATGCGCCTAGCCTCTTGCGCTTAACACTAAACTTCAGACCGCGACCCGCTCTTCCAAAAACAATCAAACTGTAACAACCTGAGAGAATAAGATGAATATTGGTAAGTTACATATCACGCGCAGAAACGCCTTCTTTGGTTTATCTGGCACTCTCTTGGCTGCTCCAGCACTGGTCACAGCAGCATCGGCAGATAGTCATAGCGCAAGCGAGTATACGACCAAGACACTGACCATAAGCCCTTTTTCGCTCGCAATCAGCGATCTGGCAATGAAGAAGGCAAGCAACCCGATGGTGCAGCTATTTGCAAAACTTGAGGCGGGAGAGCAAACCGCTGTCTCACAAGTAATTGTCTCAACCGGAGCAACCCCACCAGCACGGCCAGCCGCTCTGGAAAATATCTATCAGAAGCTTGATGCAGCCTCAGGGGCTGATTTTGATCGCCTATATATCTCAACCGAAATCACTGGACATGAAGAGCTTCTGTCTGTCCAATTGCCGGAAGCGGGTAAAAAGCCAGTGAATGTTGATGTTGCCACCGCAACTATTTTAGTTCCATTCATTCACACCCACTTGGCAATGTTGTCTGAAATTCAAAAACAACTGGGATAATCAAACCCTTGTAACTCCACTCAAAAAGTCATCAGAGCCCCAGTTGCGCTGATGGCTTTACTTGCTTCGCATAAAAAGAGGCTCTCTAATCAGACCTTTCAACTTTCCTAAAATCAAACCTGCAAGAAACAAGCCCCGCTAATTTTTTTAGCCCAATCTTCCCTGAAGTGATGATCGATGTGGTCCACGCATCGAAACAGTCTCTAGGGAGTTTGAGAAATGCCGAAAGTCATTTGCAAGTACAAAAACTACGACGACTTTTACAAGAACCGAGCTAGCATTTGGGCCGAGATCAAGAGGCGGATGGACATACATGCAACTGACAGCGCAAGCTTCGAAAAACTCATATTCCAAGGCAAAGCTGCAATTCGCTTAACCTACGACAATCATGTCGAAGATGCCCCTGAGCTGAAAAAAGCGCGTGCCAGGATTGCTGCACTGGAGAAAGAGAAGGCAAGAACATTCCGCTTCGTCCAGGGGCTGAAAACATTAGAAGACGAAATTTCAGCAAAACACAAAATGCTGCGCCTTTTAGAAAGCCAGTTGCGCGCGCAGAAAAAAGAGCCGAAGACCGACCCAAACTACCGCGATACAGCCTTAGAGCTCAAGAAACTGCTTAAAGCCCAGCCTGCAATTAAGAAGAAGATTCAAGAATATGAAAAAGCGCTGGCCGCCCTTGAGAAGGCTGAAGCAGCTTACGATCCCTTAAAGAAGCAAATTGAAAGCAAAATCCCAATGAGCGTTCAAACCGATGGGAAAAATATGCTTCTCTACATCGGAGGCAGACCAGAAGCCTCTATCCGCCTGAAAGCAACGCTCAGCAAGAAATAGAGAGTCCACCATCTATTTTTTCCAGAAATAACAAGGCCTAAGCCGTGAACTGTTTAAGATTGCGAGAAAGCCATAGTGCCTTTCTCGCAATCCGCCTCGTTAGTCTCCAACAAGCTCGAACCAGTCATCCTCTGAAATCACTTCAATTCCAAGGCTTTGCGCTTTAGTGAGTTTGGAACCAGCTTTCGGACCAGCAATCACCAAGTCTGTTTTTTTTGAGACCGAACCTGATACTTTCGCGCCTAAGCTTTCGGCGCGAGCCTTGGCTTCATCACGGCTCATACGCTCTAAGCTACCTGTAAACACGAGTGTTTTTCCAGCAACAGGGCTCTCTGAATTATCGGCAACAACCACATCAAGAGGCGAGATCTGTGCAGTCAGGGCGGCGAGAGCTTCCTGATTGTGCGCTTCAGCAAAAAATTCAAGTAAAGCGTTGGCAACTGTTCCGCCAATTCCGTCAATGTCATTGAGTTCACGATAGGCGTCCGAAGTGGTGTCGGTCGCTGAAATCATTGCATCATAAAAGCCATTCCAAGAAGTGTAGGCGCGTGCCAAAAGCTTGGCATTTCCTTCACCCACATGGCGGATTCCCAACCCGAAAATCAGCCTATTGAGTTCAATTTGTCTTTTACTATCAATGGCATCGAACAGTTTGCGAGCAGAGACCGCGCCAAACCCTTCTCGGCTGCGTAGTTTTGCAAGGGAAGTTTTGTCGCGTTCAGCAAGTGTGAAGATGTCAGCTGGGCTGCGAATACCACCCTTATCCATGTCATATTCGTAGAATGCCTCGACCTGTTTTTCGCCCAGGCCCTCGATATCGAACGCATTTCTGGATACAAAATGCTTTAGCTTTTCAATAGCTTGAGCTGGACAAATCAACCCACCGGTGCAGCGCCGAATGGCATCGACTTTTCCTGAGTTCGGATTCACTTCGCGAACAGCATGAGAACCGCAGGCAGGGCAGTTTTCAGGATATTGGAATGGAACCGCATCTACAGAGCGTTTGGCTAAGTCTACGTCCACAATTTGGGGAATAACATCTCCGGCGCGCTGGATAACAACCGTATCACCAACCCGTAAGTCTTTGCCATCACGGATAGTTTCACCGTCCTGCCCAATGCCTTTGACGTAATCTTCATTGTGCAATGTTGCATTAGAAACAACAACACCGCCAACAGTGACGGGTTCTAGCTTTGCAACTGGGGTGAGAGCGCCTGTGCGGCCCACCTGTATTTCGATCGCGTTAAGGGTAGTAAATGCGCGTTCCGCCGGGAATTTGTGTGCGATCGCCCAGCGCGGAGACCGGGAGACAAAGCCCAGCCGTGCCTGCAGATCCAGCCGATCCACCTTGTAGACGACCCCATCAATATCATAGCCAAGGCCGGAGCGGTCCTCTTCGATGCCATGATAAACTTTCACCAATTCCTCAGCACTCTCACAGCGCTTCATCAGCGGATTAACCTCAAACCCCCACTGCCCGAACAGTTCCACCATGCCCATTTGAGTGCTTGCAGGAACCTCGCTCATTTCGCCCCATGCATAAGCGAAAAACTTCAGTGGTCGTGTTCGGGTAATTTCAGAGTTAAGCTGACGCAACGACCCCGCCGCCGCATTGCGCGGATTGGCGAACACCTTACCGCCATTGCCTTCCATGCGTGCATTAAGTGCCGCAAAATCAGCATGGCCCATGTAAACTTCCCCGCGCACCTCAACAACATCCGGTACGCCAGCTGGAAGCTGCTGCGGAATATCGCTAATTGTCAGCGCGTTAGCTGTTACATTTTCGCCAGTGGTTCCATCACCACGCGTGGCTGCATACACCAGCTTACCGCGCTCATAACGCAAAGAAAGCGAGAGCCCGTCAATCTTGGGTTCAGCGGTAACAGCAAGCGCACCCATCAACGGATCGTATTTTAAAAAGCGGCGCACCTTGCCGATGAAGTCCTGTACATCCCCATCAGAAAACGCATTGTCCAATGAAAGCATTGGCACAGCGTGAGTGATCTTGCCAAACCCGTCAGCAACAGCAGCACCAACACGCGCACTTGGGCTATCCGCGCGTACAAGCTGCGGAAAGGCTGTCTCAATTGCTTCGTTGCGACGGCGCAGGGCATCATAGGTCGCATCATCAACAACAGGTGCATCCTGTGTATGGTAGGCTTCATCATATTCAGCAATCAGCCTCGCCAGCCGCTCAAGCTCAAGCGCTGCCTCTTCAGCAGTTAGCGCTCCAACGTCTTTCAAAGAAGTATCAGCAAGGCTCACCAGTCTACCCACCTGTTTCATTATGGTTCGGGGGAGTATTCTTATCGTCACCGGGAATAACAAACCACCCGGTTGATTGGATTTAGACAGGAATTAGCAGCACTTTGTGCTGTCCGTCAGCCTCCCTACTAACAGAACGCAATAAATTCAGTTAGTTACCTGTCTTTTTAGGGCTTTGCGTTGTTTTGCGCGGATTTGCGTTTTTCAGCTTAAATCTGCGTTCTTTTGTAATTGCAACCTCAAGCTTAGGTGGTTCCAAGCCCTTCGTCACTTTCCCGTTCATCAGAAACGGATTTATCCCCCTGCTCCGTCTTCTCATCTACACTTGTTTGTAGGCCACCAGCACCAGCCATACGTGCAATCACAACAATCAGCGCCAGCGCAGTAAAGACCGGCCCCACCGGGAACCCATGCGCGGCCAATGCAATATTGATGATCGGGAGCAGATAAACCGCAAACAGTAATATGGATTCCATGTAGGGCGAGTCCACGTCCTCATCGAACAAGCCTGTTCTGGTTGCGTAAAGGTAAAGCGCCGGAGAAAGTACGGCATAGTCCCATAGAAACAGGAAGGGCGTCGCCAACAACACACACAGCGTGACAGCCAGATTACGCGCAACAGGTTCACGCTCACGCATGAACAACCAGAACGTAACCACAAACGCCAAAATGGTGAAGGGCAGTTGCACCATATATCCGGCAGTTGCAGAAAAGCCGAGCGCGCGCGCTGCACCAAATGCAGATGGGATCAGATACAGGAAGTTACCTTCCCCCTGATCCATGACAGTTGTCAGCAACGAGGGTACTGTTTCCAAATAGATCCACCAGAGACCAGACCCAAAGAACACAGCAGAGGCATCAACAAGAAACGCTACCGTCACCACGCAGGCGCACAGCGCAATAATGCTACGATAGGCAATCAAAATAATTGGAATAAGCATGAAAAGCTCAGGTTTGATCGACACAAACCCAAGCAAAACACCAGCCCACGCCGGGTGCCGATCCATCAACCGCAATCCGCCATATAATAACCCGCCGGCCAGCATGCCAGACTGGCCATAAAACAAGTTCACCAGCGTTGCAGGTGCAAATATAAAAAAGGTGAAAGCCCGGATCGGCGCTTTGCGGCTAAAGGAAACAAAGATGGAAAGCGCGGCAGCGGAGCCCATCCAAAGACCATAGGCCTGCAAATAAGTCAGCCCGGAAAGCGGAACCAGAAACACCAGCAAGCTTGGCGGGTGGACCCAGGCATAAAAACCAGAACCAGCAACCACGTTTCGCTGCACTTCGCCGTAAAACCAGCCAAAGTCATAAAGCTGCGCTGCCTGCCCGGAGACTGCCATGCGAGAAGCCAGCAAAAACTGATAGAAGTCACCGCCCACCCTGCGCAGATCAAACCCATCAAGTCCCATCACCGATCCAAACAAGTAGATCGGATAGACCACCGCCACCAGCAGCAGCGCGACAATAAAATAGATTTGTAAGCGGGCGAACGAGACAAACATCTACCGGCCTCCGTTTAATCTTGGTTGCCGGAGAGTTTAAGAGTAATCAAGTTAATTATTTGAATACTCTACGTAATTTAAGAATATATTAGGGAAATGAAACGACGTTTAAGATCAATTGGAAAGCACAAACCCTCACATATAAGGTTGCTTTATGCAGCGCCAAAACTACGCGAAAGATGAACTAAGATATTTCGCAACCTAAACTTCAATTTATCCCCAGGCGAATGATATTAAAATTTGACTAAATTGTGACATCTACATATTTAGCCCCTAATGAATAAGGGGAATATGAAGTTGAAAACCTATTTTGTGGTAGGCGTTGTTGCGTCTAGCCTGTTTCTGCAAGGCTGCGGCACAGTTGTACGCGGCACTTCTGAAGACATCAAAATCAACGTCGAACCAAAGCATGCGAAGATCACCTCAACATCCGCACATTCTTGTGTCGGGCCTTGTGTGATTAACGTATCGCGTAAAAAAGAATTCACCCTCACCGCATCCGCACCTGGCTACCAGACCCAGGTCGTTGATGTTGAAACCCGCGTAAGCGGCAAAGGTGCTGCTGGTATGGCTGGCAACATTTTGGTGGGTGGTATTGTTGGCGTCGGCGTTGATGCAGTGAGCGGAGCAACGCTGGACCACTATCCAAACCCTGTTACTTTTAATCTCAAGCGCGGTAAAGGCACTCGAAAGCTGACCCCTGCTGAGGCTGCAATGATAAGCAAAGCTAAGAGCCCAACCTCTTAACTGGCAAATACCAGTAAGGGGCATTGGCTAGGACCGTGCCCCTTACGACCAAACGCACACAGGCTATCGGGTCAAGATCAATGCGTGATCAGATAACAGTTTTTGTTTAACGAACGCAGCGGCCGCGTTCAAAGGCACTTTGGTTATTGTGCGACAACGCCGCCCGGCCCACTCACCGCACAAACACAAATCCCACCTAGCAGCACGCCTCCCTTGATTTCCTGAAGCAACTAGGGAACTCTGATTGCGTAATCAGGAGTCCGTATGCCTGCCTATCAGGACGCAAAGCGTGTACCTCTCATAGAAGCCCGCTCAATCTCTGTCACCCGGCAAGGGCACCAGCTCTTCAAAGAGTATTCCTTCAAGCTATACGAGGGCGATAAACTGTGCCTGAGTGGCCCCTCAGGTCGCGGCAAAACCGTTTTACTCCGTATCCTTGCAGGGCTGGATGCCCCCGACAGCGGGCAAGTGTTTTTTAACGGCATGCCCTACACCACTGGTGGCCGCAAACAACTCTACAAAAGCCTAAACTGGTTACCACAACGCGTTTGTTTGCTGGCAGATACAATTCGCGCAGCACTTGTTGCTCCTTTTGAGGTTCAAGCAAACCTGAAGCTCAAACCCACCGAAGCCGAGATGCGAGCGGCCCTCACCACAGCAGGCTTGCCCAAGTCCGCCCTTGCACAGGCCACACAAAGCCTTTCAGGTGGAGAGCGTCAGCGGCTGGTGCTAGCCCGCGCGCTGCTTCTAAAGCGTCCCTTATGGATTGCGGATGAACCCACAGCTGCACTGGACAAAACCCGCACACTCGCTTGCACAAAGCTACTGCTGGAGCACGCTGGCACGCTGCTGCTTGTCACGCACGATCCGCATTTGCACAGCAAGGTTGATAAGGTGATTGAGCTTCCAGACCTCGCCTCAACACCCCAATCAGGCCAGCAGGAGCAACCGCAATGACCACAAGCGTCGCGTGGAGCGATCTGGCGCTGTTTTACCTTATCGCATTGATCCCGCTTTCCCTGCTCTGGACAATGGGGCTGCGGGAGCTATCCAGAGATCTGATCATCTCAATCGCGCGCATGAGTGTTCAGCTTCTGGTCATCGGATTTTACCTGCAAACTGTCTTTGATCTGGACAATCTGGTGCTCAACCTCGTCTGGCTGGTGGCAATGGCGATGATCGCTGCCGTGACAACGGCTGGACGTGCAAAAATGCCGCGTCTTAAATCGACCTTGCCGCTAAGCGCCGCCATGTTGATTGCAATGCTGCCGGTCCTCGCAATGTTTGTCTTCATCCTCAGCAAGCCTGTACCTTGGTACTCAGCTCAAATCACCATACCAATCGCAGGCATGTTGCTGGGCAACGCGTTGGGGTCACTGGTCATAGCACTACGCCGCTTTAACCTGAGAACACCGGAAGACAAAGACCTTATCGAGCAGCTCACCACTATGGGCGCCAGCAAGGTAGAAGCCCGCCGCACACTCGTCAAAGCCGCCCTTGGAACAGCAGCCTCCCCCGTCATTGCCAGCATGGCAACGCTAGGACTGGTCTCTCTCCCCGGAATGATGACAGGTCAGATATTGGGTGGGTTCAATCCAATCGAGGCCGTCCAGTACCAAATAGCAATCATGCTTGGCATCTGCGCAACGCAGACACTCTCTGTCATCCTGGCTTTGCGCTTTAGCATTTACATGGAAACTGAAAGCGAACTTTAGCTGCAAAACGGGCGCTAGGCCAAAACCAGCTACACCAGTTGCCGTGCTACCTTTTTGGCACTAGCTGCAGCTGTTTTATCCCCCTGTACACGTGCCTTTGAGATCGCCCCATCCTTCAACAAACACAACATCGCCGCCAACTCTGCGCAGGCCTGCTCCGATAAATCGAGCGTTTTCACCGCACGAAGAACAATCGCTTCAACATCCACTTTGTGCTTTGCGCATTGCTGATGAATGGCACACTCCGGGTCTCCATACTCCCCGCTCACGTTCATGAAGAAACAGCCGTGGAAGGGAAACAGAACCTCCTCGCGATCATGAAACCAGTCGTCTAAAGCATCAAACAAGGCATCAACCTTTGCAACGCCCTCGTTTGCCGCATCCAATCGCTGTTCAAGCCACCGCAGATAAGCCGCGTTGCGGTATTCCAAAACAGCGCAGACTAACTCCTCCTTACTAGCAAAATGCGTATAGAGCGTTTTCTTAGCGATCCCAGACACAGCAAGTACTTCATTAATGCCAACAGCATGGACACCCTTTTCATAGAACAGGGCAAAGGCATTCAAAATCAATTGCTGACGTTTCGCGGACATTGTGACGCTCCAAAGGACTTCCTGTTGACAAGAGTAGACCGACTTGTCTATTTACACAAGTAGACAAGTCGGTCTACTTCATATTTCACAACCCAACAATCGGAAAACCGGATGCCCTACCTCCAACAGCTCCTGAAATCCGCTGGCATGCCTCTCCCGCCAAAGCCTCAACCCAGTCACGTCATCCTTGCAGGCATTGGCGGGGTCGTAACGGTTGCAGCTCTTGCACTCCTGCACGGCAGCTTGGAACTAACCTTACTCCTGGGCTCGTTTGGGGCCTCCTGCGTGCTCGTCTTCGGCTTTCCAGAATCGCCCTTTTCACAACCAAGAAACGTCATTTCCGGGCACGTGCTCAGTTCAACTGTAGGCCTGCTGTTTCTAACCCTTTTCGGACCACACTGGTGGGCCCTTGCTCTGGCAGCGGGCCTTGCAATTTCGGTGATGATGGCAACGCGCACCGTTCACCCACCTGCCGGCTCCAATCCGGTGATCATTTTCCTGGCACAGCCAACATGGGATTTCCTGTTGTTTCCAACCTTCACAGGTGCGATCGTCGTTGTCCTCGTCGCCTGGATCTTCCTGCGCTCAAGCAAACGCGCACCCTACCCCTATTACTGGTGGTGAGGACACAGGCCAAATAACACTACGCAATACTAAGAAAGCGCAGCCCGTTAGACGGCTACGCTTTCAAACAAAATGACAAACGATTGGTTTGGAAAAAGAAGCCGTTGCTAGAGGAGGACGTCCTCGCTCTGCCCCATCAGGCGTTTTGCAGCAGCACGCGCTTCTTCAGTAATGGTAGAGCCAGCCAGCATCCGCGCGATCTCTTCGTGACGATCTTCCTGCGCGATCTCACAAACCCGTGTCGCAACACGGTCCTTTGCAACCTCATCCTTGCGAATGAGGAAGTGCCCATTGGCACGCGCCGCCACTTGCGGGGCATGCGTCACCGTGAGCACCTGAACGCTCTGCGCAAGCCTTGCAAGGCGGACACCAATCGCCTCAGCCACAGCGCCGCCAACACCTGTATCGATCTCGTCAAACACCAGTGTTGGCGAGGAGCCTTTATCGGCAAGTGAAACCTTCAGTGCCAGCAGGAAACGAGAAAGCTCACCACCTGAGGCGACTTTGAACACCGGGCCTGGACGTGTCCCAGGGTTGGTTTGCGCCCAAAACTCAACCGTATCTATACCGGCAGACCCACGCTGTTCGCCATCACTCTCAATGTTGATGATAAACCGCGCACGCTCCAGCTTAAGAGCGGGAAGCTCAGTATGAACAGCCTTCTCAAGCGCACGAGCTGCCGTCTGACGTTTCTTGGAAAGCGCAGCTGCAAGCTTATCGTAGGTCTGCTTAGCAACGCTGACAGCCCCTTCCAGAGCCTGCAACTTCTCTTCACCCGCATCCAGATCAGAAAGGTCACCTTCCATCTGTTCACACAGTTTGCCAAGCTCATCAGGCTGAACCGAGTACTTACGAGCAGCAGCCCTCAAAGCGAACAAACGTTCTTCCGTCTGCTCAAGCTCACGAGGGTCAAAATCCGTATCACGCAACGCCTGCTCCAGACCACCGCGCGCATCTTCCAACTGATCCAGCGAGTTACCGATCGCCTCAACAACACTGGTCAGATAGTTAGGAGCCAGCTCCACCTTCCGCTCCAAACGGCGCAACAAACTGGAAAGCTCAGGAATTGGAGAACTAGGCCCATCCAGCGTCTCATAGCCCTCGCGCAGATCGCCCGCAATCTTCTCCACCTGCATCATATCCTGACGGCGCAGAGCAAGCTCGTTTTCCTCACCCTCTCTTGGGGCAAGCGTGCTCAACTCTTCTGCACTGGAGCGCAAGTAATCCGCTTCGCGGCGTGCTTCTTCTATACGCGCAACGTGTTCTTTCAGGTTTTTTTCTGCTTTACGCACGGCCTTAGCGCTTTTGCTCACCCGCGTCGCATCACCTTCCAGCCCGCCAAAACTATCCAGCAGCATGCGGTGGGATTCAGGATCAATCAAAGCCCGGTCATCATGCTGTCCGTGAACCTCAACCAACATAGACCCGATCTGACGCAGCAGCCCAGCACTGACAGGCGAGTCATTGACAAACGCACGCGTCCGGCCATCTGACGCCTGAACGCGGCGTAAGATGATGTCGCTGTCGTGTTCCAGATCATTTTCCTGAAGAAGAGCACGCAAAGGATGCGCCATAGGAACGTCAAAAACCGCGCTCACCTGACCGCGGTCTTCACCATGCCGTACAAGTCCGGCATCACCCCGCCCACCAAGGGCGAGGCTCAAGCTGTCAAGAAGGATGGATTTACCCGCACCAGTCTCGCCGGTTAAGACACTCATTCCATCGCTGAAATGCAAATCCAGCTTATCAATGAGAACAATATCCCGAATAGAAAGCGATGCCAGCATAGTAGTTCAGGTAACTCCGTTTCCGTAAAAGGCTTATAGGAGTTTCATATTGCCAAATGCTCTGCTAAGCCAGCTGCCTTTGCTCTCTTGCGGCTCAAGGCCACCTTTTTGCAACAGAGAATATGCATCCTGATACCATTCACTCTGCGGGAAGTTATGGCCAAGCACCGCAGCAGCGGTCTGAGCTTCATTCACCACACCAAGTGCATAGTAGCTTTCAGTCAGGCGATAGAGCGCTTCTTCAACATGACGGGTTGTCTGGTAATTGGTTACAACAACCTTGAAACGATTAATCGAGGCAAGGTAGTTTCTACGCGTCAGGTAATAGCGGCCAACTTCCATTTCCTTACCAGCCAGCTGGTCTTCCGTCGCGCGAACGCGCTGACGAGCCTGCTTGGTGTACTCAGAATCTGGGTAGCGCTGAATAACTTCACGCATAGCCTGTAACGCTTTTCCAGTCACAGCCTGGTCACGTCCCACGTCCGGGATCTGCCGGAAGTAAGACTCACCGATAATGAAGAGAGCGTAAGCTGAATCTTCGTTACCAGGGTAAAGTGTTGTGAAACGCTCTGCAGCAGCAATCGCTTCAGAATGATTACCCATTTTGAAGTTCAGATAAGCAATGTTGATGAGCGATTTACGAGCGAACTCGGAATAAGGATAAACGCGATCAAGTTCAGAGAACTTATTCGCTGCATCCTCCACATCACCTGCAGCGCGCAGGGCCAATGCTTCGTTAAACATGACCTCTGCAGGAGTTTCATCCAGCGCAAGATCATCAACATCGTCCTTCGTTGCACAGCCCGCCACAACGAGCGCCACAGCCAAAGAGGTGTATCTAATCATTCTTTTGAGGCGACCGGCCCCCAAAGCATTCCCGGCAGCATCTGAACGCAGCAATGTCTCCGACTCCTATCGTGTTGGGATTCGGGTAAAATCCCTCCCAAGTTCACGCTTCTATCGCAATGTTTGGATAACGTCACGTAGTACCACTGCATTTGCCTCGAATTTTTGTCACAATCGAGGCAAAAACCATTGAATAACTCTTTTTATTAAGAAACGTCAGGCCCAAACGCTGCAACCTGCAGACCGCCAATCAGCTCTGCATGACCCTTTTCGCGTGAATGACGCTCTTCCAAAGCAGCATCAGCCTCAACAATTTCAAATGCCTCAGGGCGCTTGAAAAGCTCGACAAGAATGCAGTGGTTCATGCGGTGGCCGCCTTTATATGAGCGGTACTCACCCAAGATAGGCAAGCCAGCCAAGCTCAAATCACCAATCGCATCAAGGCTTTTATGGCGAACGAACTCATCGCTCCAGCGTGTACCTTCTGGGTTCAAAACCCGTTCACCATCCAACGCAATGGAGTTTTCAAGAGAGGAGCCCATGGCAAAGCCAAGCTTCCAAAGCTTCTCCACGTCCTGCACACTACCAAAGGTGCGGGCACGAGAGATATTCTCACGGAAATAATCAGGCGTCAGATCAAAGGAAAGCTGTTGACGACCGATTTTAGCGTGATCAAAATCGATAGTGATGTCAAAACGTGTCCCATCAAATGGGTTCAGCTCGCACCACTGGTCACCGGAAACATAACGCACCTTCTCTTTGATGCGAATATAACGACGCTTTGCACCAAGCGATTTCAGGCCAACACGATCGATTGCTTCTACGAATGCTTCGGAGCTACCGTCCATGATTGGCATCTCAGGCCCATCGATATACGCTGTAACATTGTCAACACCCATACCGCGCAGCGCGGCCATCAGATGTTCGACAGTTGAAATCCCGCTTTCGTGAGGATCACCAAGCACAGTGCACAAAGAAGTCGCAGAAACCTGCTGCCAGTTTGCTTTTGTCTCAACATATCCAGTTTTGGTGCTGCGATGAAAAACAATACCAGAATTGGCATCTGCTGGGTGAAGGGTGATGGAAGCTGGTCCGCCAGAATGTACCCCAATACCATTTAAGGTTACACTGTCTGCGAGCGTAGTCTGCCTTTCGACACGCATTCCCATATGTTTCCAGCCTTTATAATTCCGCTCTTGGTACATAACCGAACCTCAAGAGCCAATACTTTCGAATACCCCCACCGGGTTGGCTGGAACATAGCCCGAGGGTCCCTCCAAATAAAATAAAGCTTTATTACGGTTTGTAACGTCCTGAAAATTTTAGGTACATTTACTGATAATTTTTTTAAAACGCGCAAAGCAGCAATCCGGAAATATCCGAATTGCTGCTCGAGAGGCGCGAGTTCTGTTGATAATCAGGTGGCTTGGCGGCGCAAGAACGCCGGGATCTCCAACTGATCATCCTCCATCATTTGTGAACGTGCTGGTGCAGGACGTCCATTTGGATCCACATTTCCGCTTGCACCCTGATTCTGAGGCTCAGAAACATGCGGCGCTGCAGGCTGGCGTGGAGCCTCACTAAAGGCTTCATTCTGTGCGTGCTCATGGTGTTCCATGTGCTCGTCTTCACGACGACCAAGGCCACCAGTCAAACGGCGCAGAAGGCCCATTGGCCGACGCTCTTCTTCCGAATGGTAGTCCCCGGCATGTTCTTCAACATGCTGAGCCATTGGTGCAGAAGCTGGCTGCGGTGCAGGGCTTGCATGCTGTGGAGCAGGAGCCGCCGCAGTCGTTTCTGGCTGTGTACGTGCTCGGATTTCACGCTGTGCAATTGGCGGAAAGTCTTCAACACGTGGCATACGTGCTTGAGGCTCTGCACGCTGTGCAACAGGTGGAATGAACGGTTCAGGAATTGAAGTCGGTTCTTCAATAGCCTGAGTTGGTTCATCCAATGCGTCATATTCCTGCGCAGGCTCGTAACGGCGAGCCTGGTATGGTGCAATCTCAACTTCTGGGTCAGTTGCAGAAGCAACTGGCGCAGCATTCATGTGAGTGTCCAAAGCGGCTGCCCCCATCGCGCGCATCGCACGAACTGGGGTCGGTGCAGGAGCTACTTCTACCGGCGCAGCTACCGCTGAACTGGGCGTAGACGTAGTAGCGCTCTGCAGACGCTCTGTGAGTTCAGCCATGCGAACTTCAGCTGGAGAGATGTCTTCACGCAGTTCCTTGTCGATGCCGGTGGCAACAACAGAAACACGGATGATACCATCCAAAGATTCGTCGAAGGTCGCACCAAGAATGATGTTCGCTTCTGGGTCAACTTCCTCGCGGATACGAGTAGCAGCTTCGTCAACTTCAAACAGGGTCAGGTCGTTACCGCCAGTGATGGAGATAAGCAGGCCACGTGCGCCCTTCATGGAAGTTTCGTCAAGCAGCGGGTTCGCAATCGCAGCTTCAGCTGCTTGAATTGCGCGCTGATCGCCGGAAGCTTCACCGGTACCCATCATCGCTTTACCCATGCCACGCATTATGGAGCGTACATCGGCAAAGTCGAGGTTGATGAGACCTTCTTTGACCATCAGGTCAGTTACGTTCGCAACACCGGAGTACAGCACCTGGTCAGCCATGGAGAAGGCATCTGCAAAGGTGGTCTGTGCATTGGCAATGCGGAACAGATTCTGGTTTGGAATAACAATAAGAGTGTCAACATTACGCTGTAACTCTTCGATGCCGGCTTCGGCAACACGCATACGTCTGGACCCTTCAAACTGGAAGGGTTTGGTAACCACACCGACGGTCAGTATACCTTGCTCACGCGCAGCACGAGCAACAACTGGCGCAGCACCGGTACCGGTACCACCGCCCATACCCGCGGTGATAAACACCATATGCGAGCCGGACAGATGATCGTTGATCTCGTCAATAACTTCTTCTGCAGCAGCAGCACCAACTTCAGGCTGGGAACCAGCGCCCAAGCCTTCGGTGACTGCAACACCCATCTGGATCACACGCTCAGCCTGGCAAAGTGCCAATGCTTGTGCATCCGTGTTAGCAACAACAAAGTCACAGCCCTGAAGGCCGCTCGTTACCATGTTATTTACGGCGTTTCCGCCGCCGCCGCCAACACCGAACACGGTGATCCTGGGCTTCAATTCCTGAATATCAGGCATTTTCAGGTTGATTGTCATATTAACCTCGCGACCCTAATAACATGCCCGAAGTCGGGCATGTCGTTCTTCCTCTCGTGCGTCCGCCGCATCTGGCGAAACTTGTGATAACGGGGGTTATGCGCTTCCCCGCTAGAAACTTTCTCTAATCCACTGACCAACCCGAGCCAGATAGCTCCCGCGCCCCGTAAGGCCACGGCGTTGGTGCCGGGGTTCGAATTGTTCAATCTGCGCAACCTGCGGATAAATCAGCAAGCCCACAGCCGCCGAGAAAGCCGGTCCTTTGGCTTCCTCTGGCAAACCGGAAATACCAAGCGGGCGTCCAAGACGCACGTTACGTCCAAGAATGCGTCGTGCTGTTTCAGAAAGGCCAGTCAACTGACTACCCCCACCTGTCAGCACAACACGTTTCCCCACTCGGCCCGCAAAACCGGAAGCGACAATCCGGTCTCGCACCATTTCCAATATCTCTTCAACGCGCGGGCGAATAACCCGCGTCAGCATCGCCCGTGGAATCTGCGTTGGCAAATCACCATCTGTATCAACAGGCGGCACCTGAATAAAATCACGGTCGTCAACCACACTAGGCAGCGCCGAACCATGCAAAACCTTTAGGCGCTCGGCAGCTTCCATACGTGTAGAAAGCGCCCGCGCCACATCCATCGTCACGTGATTGCCGCCAACAGCCAGCGCATCCAAATGCACCATCTGACCATCAACGAAAATCGAAATCGTGGTTGTACCCCCGCCCATGTCGATGCAGGCCACACCCAACTCGGTCTCATCTTCTACCAGCGTGGAAAGGCCCGCCGCATAAGGCGTTGCAACCAGCGATTCAACCTGCAAATGGCCCCGTTCGATGCAAAGCTCCAGATTACGCACGGGCGGCACCTCAGCAGAAACCACCTGCATATCCACGCCCAGCTTGCGTCCCAGCATACCGCGCGGATCACGAATGCCCCGGTTACCATCCAGCCCATACGAAATCGGCAGCGCATGCATCACCGCCCGGCCTTCCGTTGCCGTATGCGTTGAGCCAGCAGCCAGCACCCTTTGAATATCGGCTTCAGTAACCCCTTCAGTCCTGAGCGGTACAGTGGCAGAGAAGATTTCACTTTGCAGACGACCACAACTGACGGTCACCAGTAAAGTTTCCACCATCACACCGGCCATACGCTCAGCTTGATCAACGGCCCGGCGGATCGCTTGCTCCGCCTGGTCCATGTCAACCACAACGCCTGACTTCATACCTGCTGAGGCTTGATAGCCATATCCAAGCACCTCAATGCCATGGCTACGACCCGGCATCAGGTCTTCCTCATCACCAGGCACCAATTTCGCTATAATACAGCACACTTTCGTGGAGCCGACGTCCAGCACAGAAACCACAACAGATCTGCGGCTTGGTAAAGGCCGCATACGCGGGAGGAAAATCACGTTTTTCTTAGAACTCATGTGTCCCTCCCTGTTCTGGAAGGGTTGGTCCGTTGTTCGATGGTGGTTTGGCGGCGAAGTGCAGCATCGTCTGAAAGGCGCACCACCACACGATCTTGCAGGCGCAGATCAACGGCCACAATATCGCGGGAGAGCAAGGCGCCCTGTTCATCTAGCTTCTTCAGCTCAGCCAAGGCATCTCCGACATCAAACTCAGGCAAGCGCACGGTAATTCCGTTTTCCATCGCAAGATCCCAGCGGCGCTCAGAACGCAGCTGTGCAGCACGCACCCGCGCACGAATACCAGGGAACTTGTTCAACTCGCTCATAATCTCACTGGCACGCAACTGCGCCCCATGATTGACCACGCGAAGCAAATTGGCATAACGGCCGTCCACTTCATCTGTAATCACTTCACCCTTTTTGGTGATAACAGACGTAATATCCCCGCGCTGCCAGAGCACATAAGGCTCCTGCTCTTTAATCAGAACCCGCAGCGTTCCAGGGAAGAATTTTTGGATCGAGGCACTGCGTATCCAGGCAATGTCCTCCAAACGGTCTTTTGCTTCGCCAGCGTCAAACAAAAGCAATGACGGGCGCTCCTGAAGTTCAAGCGCTTCCAGCACCTGAAACTCCGTAACGCGTTGCAAACCTTCCATTGTGATCTCATTCACCGCAAAACCGGCAGCAGACGTAACTGATTCGCTCACATCTCGGGCGTGCCCACCTAGCGCAATGCCGTATCCGGCGGCCAAAACCAGGAAGCCGATCGCACTCGCCGTTGGCGCCCAAGACGGGATAACTGCAAAAAATCCAGTGACCTCCCAAGCGGGTCTCTGGTGCAAACGCGACACGCCACGACTTCTGAAGCGATAGCTCCAGATGCCTGTGCGTTCCCGCAATGCATCAAATTTTGCCTTTATCTTCCGCAACTTGCGTCCTCCACGATCCAACTCACCAACTCTTGAAAATCATGGCCGGCATGTGCCGCGATTTCCGGGAGCAATGATGTTGGCGTCATGCCGGGTTGAGTGTTCACTTCAAGACAAATCAGTTCTCCAAGGCCGCCCGGTCCTTCGTCAAAACGAAAGTCGGCACGTGTCACGCCGCGACACCCCAGAGCCTGATGGGCCCTCAGACTTGATTCTTGTATTTCTTGGTAAACAGATGGTAAAATTTCCGCAGGAAGTATGTGTTGTGAACCGCCTGGGACGTATTTTGCATCATAATCGTAGTAGGCGTGGCCCAATGGCACAATTTCCAGCACACCTAACGCAACGTCACCCATCACCGCACAGGTCAATTCGCGTCCTGGGATGTAACGCTCGACCATAAGCAACTCACCAAAATCCCAATCATCACGTGTCAATTCCTGCGGAGGGTACTCTTGCCCCTCCTTCACAATCAGCACGCCGAAGGACGAACCCTCGTTGATTGGCTTGATCACATAAGGTGGTTCCATCACATGGCGGCGCGCAGCATCAGCGCGGCTGACAACCATTGCATTGGCAACTGGCACACCAGCCGCTTTCATCACAGCCTTCGCTTTTTCCTTATGCATGGCAAGCGCAGAGGACATCACACCAGAGTGGGTGTACGGGATATCGAGAACTTCCAAAATACCCTGAATAGCCCCATCTTCACCAAATGGGCCATGCAATGCATTAAAAGCAACGTCCGGCTTCAGCTCTTGAAGTACCGCGCTAATGTTGCGGTCAACATCCACACGCGTGATCTGATAACCAGCCGCTTCCAGCGCGTCTGCACAGTCTTTGCCCGAAGACAGAGAGACAGGCCGCTCAGCAACCCATCCGCCCATCAAAACTGCAACATGCTTGGTCATCATAAAACCCAATCTTGATTAAAACACCGAAAGCAACACGAATAAGCAGCTAAACCACTTTGCCCAAAAAGGGCTGTATTTCTGCACCCTGCACAAACTTGCCCAGACGTTTAATTTCCCATTCCAGACGTGTCCCCGTTTTCTCCAGAGCCTCAGAACGAACCTGCTCGCCAAGCCATTCCAGGTCGTGGGCAGTAGCGTCGGAAACATTCAACATAAAGTTGCAGTGCAATTCCGACATTTTTGCGCCGCCGACCTGCAATCCACGACAGCCAGCAGCATCAACTGTCCTCCAGGCGCTGCTTCCCTCAGGATTTTTGAAAGTCGAACCACCTGTCTTCTCACGAATTGGCTGCGCCTTTTCACGATGGGCACCAACCTCGGCCATTTCTGCCCGAATCTCGTCTTCCTTCTGCGCACGCCCTGCAAACACTGCACTGGTAAAAATAAGGTCCTTCGACGCAAAGGAGTGCCGATAGGCATAACCCATTTCCTCATTGGAAAGAGTAACTATTTCGCCAGATCGTGTGACTGCGTTAACGTTAACAACAAGGTCTTTGGTTTCACTGCCGTGAGCGCCTGCATTCATACGCAGCGCTCCACCAACGGCACCGGGAATACCGGTATAAAACGCAAATCCGCCTGTTCCGCTTTTGGCTGCCTCTTCAGCAAGCTTCTTATCTGGTACACAGGCCCCTGCCAGTAGTTTGTGCCCACCCAGATATTCAACCTGACCAAAGCCACGGATCGGCAGACGGATAACCACGCCTTCAATCCCACCATCACGTACCAGCAGATTGGAGCCAAGCCCAACGACAGTCACAGGCACATCGTCAGGCAATGCTTTTAAGAACACGGCAAGGTCAGCTTCATCAGCTGGCTGGAACATCAGCTGCGCAGGCCCACCAACACGAAACCACGTCACAGCAGAAAGCAGCTGATTTGGGATCAAGCGACCACGAATATCGTCAAGGCTATCACCCAGAAGCGGTGTCAGATCAGGGTAGTTTACGGCCTGGCTCATACATTCACCCCGTGAGGAGAAAGAGCTTCAAGTTCCTTCGGCAGCTTGTAAGCCCATTGAGTAATGTTACCAGCACCGAGGCAGAGAACGATATCACCCGGCTCAGCAAGATCTGCAATTTTTGCAGCCAGTTCATCCGGCCCGGTGATACTGTGAACAGACCGGTGCCCGCCTGACTTAAGACCTGATACCAGATCTGCCTGATTAGCACCGTCAATTGGCTGCTCGCCCGCAGCAAACACAGGGGCAATAATCACCCGGTCCGCATCGTTAAAGCAGGCACAAAAATCATCAAACAAGCTTTCAAGGCGTGTAAAGCGATGCGGCTGCATCACGGCGATCACTTTACCGTCGCTTGCCTCACGCGCTGCATGAAGCACAGATTTAATCTCGACAGGATGGTGGCCGTAATCATCGAAGATTTCAACGCCGTTCCAGGTGCCGGTATGTGTAAAGCGACGCTTCACACCACCAAATGAGGCCAGGCCGTTGCGAATACACTCCCCCGAAATGCCCAGAGTATGCGCCAGGGCGATGGCAGCCGTCGCATTGGAAACATTATGTAGACCCGGCATAGGCAGCACGAGGTCTTTCAGCTCAATAACCTTATTGCCGCGCCTGTCATGAATGGTGACAGTAAAGATAGACTTGCTACCCTTGGTCGAGACATCCGTGAACCGAATATCAGATTGCGGGTTGGTGCCGTATGTGATGATCCGGCGGTCTTCAATCTGACCCACAAGGCTCTGAACCTCAGGGTGATCCAAGCACATAACAGCAAAGCCGTAGAATGGAACATTCTCAACAAACTGCGCAAACGCAGCCCGAACCCCATCAAAATCGCCGTAGTGATCAAGGTGCTCAGGATCGATGTTGGTCACAACAGCAATATCAGCCGGCAGTTTGACGAAGGTGCCATCAGACTCATCGGCCTCAACCACCATCCAGTCACCCTCGCCCATACGAGCATTGGTTCCATAAGCGTTGATGATACCACCATTGATAACGGTAGGGTCTATATCCCCAGCATCCAGCAGCGCCGCAACCATAGAAGTTGTCGTCGTCTTGCCATGAGTGCCGCCAATAGCAATTGCCTGCTTAAAGCGCATCAGTTCTGCAAGCATTTCTGCGCGGCGCACAACTGGCATGTTCTTTTCGCGTGCAGCCTTCAGCTCAACATTGCCGCCTTTGATAGCAGAGGAGATCACGCAAATATCAGCGCCTTCAAGGTTTTCGGCATTATGCCCGACCATCACCTTGATGCCCTTTTCACGCAAACGCAGAACGTTTGCGTTTTCAGACATGTCTGAGCCTTGCACCCGGTACCCAAGATTATGCAGAACTTCTGCAATCCCGCTCATTCCAATGCCGCCGATACCGACGAAGTGCACACCTCCAATGTCTACTGGCATTTTCATGAGGTAGTCTCTTTCTGTAGGGTTGCCGGAACAGAGCCGACAAGTGTTTCAGTTAGATCTGCAAGGCGCTGCACAGCTTCAGGCGCGCCCTGCGCCAAAGCTGCTTGTGCTGCCTGAGAAAGCTGGCCAGGGTTATCCATAAGCTCTTTCAGCTCGCGGGCCAGTCGTTGCGGATCCAGTTCTTTTTGTGCGATCGGCCATGCCCCACCTGCGTCTGCCAGCACCTCGGCATTTCGGCCCTGATCATTATCCAACGAGCCGGGCAGCGGAACCAGAATGGACGGGCGTCCGATGGCGGCCAGTTCACATACAGTACCAGCACCAGAACGGCTAATAACAAGGTGCGCAGCAGCGATACGCTCGGGTAGATCGGTAAAGAAGGAAGCAACTTGCGCAGCAACCCCCATTTCCCGATAAGCAGCCTCAACAGTTGCAACATCTTCCGGGCGCGCTTGTTGGACAATCACCAACCGCTCGCGGTCCTTGGCATCCATCAGTTTAAGCGCTTCAGGCACAACTTGAGAAAACACGCGCGCGCCTTGCGAACCACCAAACACCAGAAGATGGAAGGCTCCGCCTTCTTCTGGCGCGTTGAAAGCCTGCCCACAAACTGCAATCACATTGTCACGCAGCGGATTTCCCGTCATGCTCGCTTTTGCTGAAAGATCTGCTGGCAGCGTTTTCAGCGGAAAGCTGGTTGCAACAGCATTTGCGCCCTTAGCAAGCATCCGGTTTGCCCGCCCCATCACAGCATTAGCTTCATGCAAAATGGAAGGTACACCAAGGAGCCGCGCTGCAAACATTGGCGGAAACGTCGGGTATCCACCAAATCCAACAATTGCAGCAGGCTTGGCTGCGCGAATTGCTTTCATAGCCTGCAAAGTCCCCAGACCCAACTTCACAGCTGTTTTCATCAAAGAAATAGGGTTCTTGCTACGAATGGTATCGCTCTTAACCAGATGAACTCTGTCAGCTGGAAATCCACTGCCGTACTTATCAGCACGGCTGTCGGTGATAAGCTCAACACCATACCCACGGCGCTTCAGCTCACTGGCTAGCGCTTGTGCAGGAAACAGGTGACCACCTGAACCTCCAGCTGTGAGCATAATCTTAGGCTTCATTTCATTCTCCGACACAGGCAAAACTCTTTAGGCGTGCTGCACAGGGGCAGAACGGGAAACTGTAATAATCGGGTTCTTGCGTGGCTGAGGACGTTTGCGCGTCAACGCCAGAACAAAACCCATCGTGAGGGAAATCGCCATCAACGACGACACCCCAGAAGAAATCAGCGGAAGCGTCATCCCTTTGGATGGCATGAGGTTGAGATTCACGGCCATATTGATGCAGCTTTGCAACCCAAACATCACAATCAGACCGGAAGAGGCAAGACGGCCAAACGGATCCTGATCCTGCGTTGACATATGGAGGCCCCGAAGCACCACAAACGCAAACACCGTCACCAGCAAAACGCAAACAATGATGCCGTATTCCTCAGCAGCGACAGCAAAGACGAAATCCGTGTGACTATCAGGCAGGATGCGCTTCACCGTACCTTCACCCACGCCGCGCCCCAGCCAGCCACCTGCGATGAAAGAGTCAATCGCCTTATCAATTTGGTAGGTATCACCAGAAGTAGGGTCCAGAAAACGCATGATACGCCCGCGAACGTGCGGCAGATATGTAAATCCGGCTACAACGCCCAAAACCCCAGAAATGCCAAGCGGAACAATTGCAAACCACGAAAGCCCATTGAGGAAGAACAAAGCAAACAGCACAATGGTCAGCAGCATCGTCTGACCAAAATCAGGCTGGGCAATCAGCATCGCCGCCACAATTCCAAACAGAATAATGGAAAGCAGTTGCCCCGGAATATCCTGTGCTTTGCGCCCTTCTGACAACAAAAACGCAACAATGACCACAAGTGCTGGCTTGATGAACTCTGAGGGCTGGATTGAAACACCGAACAGGCTGACCCAGCGCCGAGCCCCTTTGATGTCTGCCCCAAAGAACAACGTACCAAGCAGCAAAACCAGCATTGCGCAGAACACCAGTAAGGCGACCCGTCGCACATACCTTGGCGACAGAGCAGAAATGCCCAGCATCAATGCGATACTTGGGACGAGGAACATGGCCTGTTTCTTCACAAAGTAAAAGCTCTCAAGCCCGATACGCTCGGCAACAGGAGGGCTTGCGGCCAAAGACAGAACCAGACCCGAGACCATAAGCGTAAAAATGCCAATCAGCATGTAACGATCAATCGTCCAAAGCCATTCAGCAAAAGCACTGCGATCTGTACGAGAAACCATTAGCGTGTCCCCTCATCCTTCAGCACCTGGGCAGCAGCGATCGCCGCGCTCTCAAATGCATCACCGCGAATTTCAAAATTCTGGAACTGGTCGAAAGATGCGCATCCCGGGGACAGCAAAACTACCGCCTCCTCGCACGCGTCCTGTCCAGCATCACGCGCAGCAGCTTCAACGGCAGCCTCAAGGCTTCCAAACTTTTGTGCGCCGACAGCTCCGCCAAGCTGCTGTTCAAACTCCTCAGCTGCCTCACCAATCAGGTACGCTCGGACAACCTTCGGGAAATAGGATTGAAGCGACGAAATACCACCTGCTTTCGCGCGACCACCTGCGATCCAATAAATCCGGTCAAATGCTGCCAGCGCATGAGCAGCAGCTTCTGCATTCGTCGCCTTGCTGTCGTTCACAAACAAAACATTGCCAGCCTGAGCAACGGGTTTCATCCGGTGGGCAAGACCGGGGAAACTAAGCAAAGCGCCAGAGATTTCCTCCAGCTCAAGACCAAGCGCACCACACACCGCAATAGCAGCGGCTGCATTTTGTCCGTTGTGAGAGCCGCGAAGGGAGTTGGATGAGGACAAGTCCACAACCTCAACGCCCTCGCCTTCAAACACCTCGTAGACGTGACCGTTTTGGGCGTAAACACCTGTCTCAACCGCATTTTGACAGGAGATGCATTCAACCGCTTGGTCGCGATCCATCAGGCGCTGAGCGATAGCTGCACTCATCTCATCATCAACGCCCACCACAGCCAGTCGCGCCGCTTTAACAACGCGCTCTTTAATAGAGGCGTAGTGATCCATATCCCCATGGCGATCCAAATGATCTGGCGACAGGTTCAATAAAACGCCGATATCAGGTGCAAGGCTTGGTGCAAGGTCAATCTGGTAAGAGGAAACCTCAATCACATAAACACTGTCTTCAGAAAGGCTTTCAAGATCAAGAACCGGACGGCCAATATTGCCCCCCATCTGCACATCCATTCCACACTCACTCAAAAGATGTGAAATCAATGCAGTGGTCGTCGACTTACCGTTGGTTCCTGTGATGGCGACAAAAGCAGCTTCAGGACACGTGGCCTCGCGCTCATTCACAAACAGCTCGATATCGCCAATGACCGATACTCCAGCCTCCTGCGCCCGAACCACAACCCAATGCGGCTGCGGGTGAGTAAGCGGCACACCTGGAGCAACAATCAGCGCTTCATAACGCGACATATCTGCTTCTCGCAGATCGATAATCGCCAGCCCTTGCTCTTCAGCAGCAGCAACACGCTCTGTGCTGTCGTCCCACACATCAACACGAGCCCCACCAGCCTCAAGCGCACGTGCAGTTGCAAGCCCGGACCCGCCAAGCCCAAACAGTGCAACTTCTTTGCCAGCCAAATGCCGAATGGGGATCATATCATTCTCTCCTAGCGCAGTTTCAGTGTGGCAAGCCCGACCAGAGCCAGCACAACAGCAATAATCCAGAAGCGAATAACCACCTGACTTTCAGTCCAGCCCAGATGCTCAAAATGATGGTGAATAGGTGCCATGCGGAACACACGCTTCCCCGTCAGCTTGAAAGAAGCAACCTGAACGATCACAGAAACAGCTTCCAGCACAAACAGGCCGCCAATGATCGCCAGAACAATCTCGTGTTTTGTTGCAACTGCGATCGCGCCCAGCATTCCGCCCAGAGCAAGGGAACCGGTATCCCCCATGAAGATTGCAGCAGGAGGCGCATTAAACCACAAGAACCCAAGGCCAGCGCCAATCACAGCACCACACAGCACCGCAAGCTCACCAGTTCCGCGCACATGATGGATCTGCAGATACTCAGAAAACACCGCATTACCGGTCAGGTATGCCACCAACCCGAAAGAGGCGGCAGCAATCATCACAGGCACAATTGCCAAGCCATCTAAACCATCAGTCAGGTTCACCGCATTGCCCGCGCCAACAACCACAAAGGCAGCGAATGGGATGAAGAACAAACCAAGGTTCAGCGTCAACTCTTTGAAGAACGGAAAGCCGATACTCGTAGAAAATGGCTCAGCATCCAACAACGTCACAGCAAAAGCTGCGATTCCGGCAATCAAAAACTCAAGTCCTAAACGCGCCTTACCACCAAAGCCTTTATGGGAGGATTTGGTGACCTTAAGATAATCATCATAAAAGCCGATAAGACCGAAACCAACCGTCACACCAAGTACGATCCACGTATATGGATTACGCAAATCTGCCCAAAGCAACGTCGCAACGATCATTCCCGAAAGGATCATCAGGCCGCCCATGGTTGGCGTACCTTTTTTGGTCAACAAATGACTTGCAGGTCCATCTTCACGAATAGGCTGGCCATGCCCCTGACGCAACCGGAGCGCAGCAATAATGCGAGGGCCGAACAAAAACACAAAGAGCAGCGCAGTCATAATGGCGCCGCCAGTACGGAACGTAATGTATTTAAATACGTTGAGAGCTGAGAAGTGTGGGGCCAGCTCTCCTAGCAAGTATAGCATTTATACAACCTCAGGACTCACCGGCAGCAGCCGGTTCAGGAAAACGTTTCTTCAAAGCATCCACCAATGGCCCCATACGGGTACCCAGGGAGCCCTTTATCATGACGATATCGTTGGGACGCACGTCCGACAGCAGCTGTTTTTCCAGTTTGTCGGAGGTCTCTGAATAGGCGCCTCTGGAGTGTGCAGGCAACCGTTCCCACAGCACCTTCATGTGAGTACCCACACAATAAACCATATCGATCTTGCCAAGCTCTAATTCACGCGCAAGGTCCGCGTGCAACTTATCAGTATCTGCACCTAATTCGAGCATATCGCCCAAAACAGCAACGCGGCGTCCGTTCTTGGCAACAGGCAGCTCAGCAACCAGCTTGATGGCTGCTTTCATGCTTGCAGGGTTTGCGTTGTAGCTCTCGTCAATCAGCAGCGCAGTCCCACCATTCACATCCAGCACACTCTGCGCACCGCGCCCTTTTGGCGCCGACATATCCGCCAGCGCAAGGCCCGCAAACGCAAGGTTGGCACCCAGCTCCATCACGCCCGTCAATACGCCCAGTGAGTTGATGACATGGTGAACACCAGGAGCGCCAATTTTGTAGGAGATTTCCTGTCCCAAAATGCTGGCATTCAAGCAAGAGCAATCCGGATTAACAGCCACTTTTTTAGCAACGGATTGCGCTCCGGGCTGCATACCAAAGCTGACAATGTTCCTCACACCCGCAACAGCGGCCAGATAACGCAACAAATCATATTGTCTGTTATCGCGGTTCAAGATGGCGACACCACCGCGTTCAATGCCAGAAAAGATCTCGGCTTTTGCGCGGGCGATGTCCTCAACAGAGTTAAACGCTTCCAGATGTACCGGCTCAACTGTGGTTACAATCGCAACATGTGGACGCACCATCTTCACAAGGGGCGTGATTTCGCCGCGATGGTTCATGCCAATCTCGAAAATACCAAATTCGGTATCTGCATGCATACGCGCAAGCGTGAGGGGCACCCCCCAATGATTGTTAAAACTGGCAACAGGAGCATGGGTGAAACCAGACTTAGACAAACAAAGCCGTAAGGCTTCTTTCGTTCCCGTCTTACCAACAGAGCCAGTCACTGCAATGATACGTGCTTTTGTACGTGCACGAGCAGCAATACCTAGCCGCTCAAGTGCCTTCAGCACATCAGCAACCGCAACGTACCGGCCACCCTCTGGCAGTTCTCCGAGCTTTTCGCGTGAGACAACCGCAACACAGGCCCCCGCCTCAACTGCGTCCATTGCAAAAGAGTGCCCGTCAAAGTTTTCGCCTTTGATGGAGAAGTACGCTTCCCCTTTTTGAACACTGCGACTGTCAATGGATATGCCCGTAATATCAGAACTCACATCACCATGAACATCACCATCCACGGCTTCAAGAAAATCAGCAAGCGTCCATAGTGGCCCACGATCAATATCAGGCAGTTCAATCATTTGCTGCTCATATTCCGACTTAACTTCTGGATCCAGTAGGTTGATGTGAGGGACGATAGTCCAGTCAGGCTTGTCTATTGCGGACTTGGGTAAAAGTGTTTTCGCAAGTGCTTTTTTAATGTTTACAGGAGCAACTGCAGCCGGAACGCTCAAAGTAAGATCTGGCTTACTCGGCGCGTCAGGCTCAGCTACGATTTCAGGCTCAACAAAAACGTCTGGCTCTGAATCCTGCGATACATCGTCAATTGCAACTTGCGCAACCTCCTGAGCACTGTCATCCGCAACAATTTCGCCGGCTTCGCTTGCCTCTAATTCACTAAGTATCTCGTCTTCAAGTGCCTCTTGGGAGACAAGAGTGTCGTCCGCAGTGCTTTGCGCATCCAGATCATGGTCAGAGCCGTCTTTATGCATGTGCCCAGTATCGACCAGTTCCTCACGCTTAGACGTATCACCTTCAGATAACAGTCGATCCGCATCTTTCTGGTCAATGTCCTCACCAGAAACAGGAACTTCGAACTCTTTGAAACCGTCTTTGACGGCAGCAAGAAGCGCTTCATCATCAAGCGCTTCATCATCAAGCGCCTCAGCATTATCTTCAGCCCCGTCATCTGCAAGCAGGTCCATCTCACTCAAATCAAGAGAAAGTTCTGGGGTACCCTCTTGTGATGACACAGGAAGCCCACTTTCCTCAGCCGCCAATGCAAGTGCACTGCGCGCCTCGTCATGATCAGAAAAAGGTAAAACCTCAGTCCCGACAATCTGTCCGGTTTCATGACCTTTGCCAGCTATGCAAAGCACGTCGCCGTCTTGCAACATGCCAACGGCCTGTCGGATAGCAAGCGCTCGATCACCAATCTCAAGTGCGCCGGGGCAAGCAGCAACAATCTCAGCACGAATGCTATCAGCATCTTCAGTACGCGGATTATCATCTGTAACGATAGAAACGTCAGCAAGGCGCGACGAGATTTCTCCCATCAACGCTCGTTTTCCTGTATCACGGTCGCCGCCACAGCCAAATACACTGATCAGTCGTCCTGAAGCGAACGGACGCAGCGCTGCAAGTACATTTTCCAAGGCCTCTGGTTTGTGAGCGTAGTCAACAAACACCAAAGCACCGTTCTCACGTGAGCCAACATGCTCAATGCGTCCCGGCGCACCCTGCAACACAGTAAGAGCTTCCAAAGCAATTTGCAGCGGCACGCCTGCGCTAATTGCCAATCCCGCAGCCATCAAAGCATTGGAAACCTGGAAATCACCCGCCAGAGGCAGCGCTACAGAAAACACACCTTCGCTCGTTTCAAGCTGAAGGACCTGACTAAAGCCCTCAGGCTCGACACTTAGTAGCTTAAGATTATCTCCGAAGAAGCCAACCGTAAAGATCTTAAGGCTTCGCTCTTCTGCAACTGCCAAAACGCGGTCGGCGAATTGTGTTTCCGGATCAACAACAATCACACCATCAGCAGGTAGAATTTCCTTAAACAAACGCAGTTTGGCGTTTAAATATTCTTCGATGGTCGCATGGTAGTCCATGTGATCACGGCCAAGGTTGGTGAACCCAGCTGCAACAATGCGCACACCATCAAGACGATGCTGGTCAAGCCCGTGGCTCGACGCTTCCATCGCCGCATGCGTGACCCCGTCCTCGACAAGTTGCTTGAGGTCTTCATGCAGCGATACCGGATCAGGCGTCGTCAAGCCACCATAGCTTTGGCCTGTGGAGGTGACTGTACCAATTGTTCCAAGACTTGCAGAGACATGACCTGCGTATTCAAAGATCTGCCGCACAAACACAGCCACTGACGTTTTGCCAGCCGTGCCGGTCACTGCGACCATCCTCTCAGGCTGCGCTCCCGAGAACCTGGCAGCCATCAATGCCAGCTCTTTGCGCGCATCGATTGCAGCGATCAAAGAAACCGTCTGAGCCTGCGCACGCACCTCATCAGTAATCCGCTCAGCATCAATCAGAACAGCAGCAGCACCTGCCTCTACAGCTTGCGGTATAAACTTGGCGCCATCAACTTTAGCCCCGCTCACCGCAGCAAACACAAAACCGGGCTTCACTGCCCGGCTATCCGCAGTAAGTCCTGAAATGACGACAACAGAATCCCCATCCGGGCCATCAGCACCGGCGAATTCTATCTCTTGATTTGTAAGGTCTTTTAGCAACATGGCGTCGATATGTCCGGCCTATGAGACATGAATGTGGCAAAGTAGCATTGAAGGATAATTGTCATCAAATTTCCCCAAATAGACCGTGGATTGCCTCATTCACCTCTCCTGTCTAGTTCCGGTTCTGATAGGAAACCGGAATTGTCTCCGCGTCGTCTGCAAAATCAGGTACCACGCCCAGCATGGGCGCAATTCTTCGAATAATAGATGCAGTGGTGGGCACAGCGTTCCAGCCAGCAGTGGCGTAGTGCTGCCCTTCTACTTTTTGCGGCTCATCCAACGTAATCAACACCAGGTATTCTGGATCTGACATCGGGAAGGCGGACATGAATGAGTTTAGATATAAACCCTCCACGTAACGACCATTGACGACCTTTTGCGCCGTACCCGTTTTTCCGCCAACATCATACCCCGGTACAGCGGCCCGCCGCCCGGAACCTCGCAGCACATTCTCACGATTCAAATAACGAAGGATTTCACTGGTCTCAGGCGAAATCACTTGCGTCGCCAGCTCATCGGCTTGCTCTTTGGTACGAGGCAGGAACGTCGGCTCGATATACTTACCGCCATTGACGAGGGTCGCACCTGCGACAGCCATTTGTAGCGGAGTGACACCCAATCCGTGACCAAACGAAATGGTCATTGCGGCAAGCTCATTCCATTTTGGAGGCAACAACGGACGCGCTACACCAGGCATCTCTGTTTTCATTTTTTGCGTCAGGCCAATTTTCTTCAAAAATTCCTGCTGAGCGGGAACCCCTGCCTTCTGCATCATCTTGATAGTGCCAATATTCGAGGAGTAGATAAACACCTCAGGCACAGACAAAACACGGCGCTTACCATGGTAGTCATCAATCTTTTGCCGCGCCACGCGAATGGGCTTCGTCGCATCAAAGCTATCTTCCAGCTTCACCGTCCCGCTATCAAGCGCCATAGCAACGGTGATCCCTTTAAAGATCGACCCCATCTCAAACACACCGCCAGTCACGCGGTTCATACGTTCTTTTTCGAGTGCTTGCTGACGGTTATTGGGATCAAAATCAGGAAGTGAAATCATAGCAATGACCTCACCTGTATCCGCCTTCAAAACCACTCCCATGGCCGCTTTAGCCTTGTAATACTCCATAGAGCGGCGCAGCTCATCACGCACCGCGTGCTGAACACGCAGATCAACGGAGAGTTCAACCGGCTCCATCATCCGGTCCTGCGTAAAGCCAAGCTCCTGAAGGTCTTTCAACCAAGCCTGATCGACATATTTCTCCATGCCGGACAGACCCTGATTGTCCACATTCACAGTTCCTAGAATATGGCTGACCGTCTGCCCACCTGGATAAAACCGCTTATTGCTTTGACGGAACCCAACGCCCGGAAGCCCCAGAGCATGGATCGCCTGGCGTTGCTCAACACTGATCTCTCGCTTGAGCCATGTAAACAACGCATTACTTTCAAGGCGCCGTTTAATCGTCGGGTTATCCAACTCGGGCAACACAGAGATCAGGCCATCGAAGACTTCATCTTTATCGGGAATTTTGCGTGGCTCAGCATACAGCGCAGCACTCTTGATATCCGTCGCAAGGATTTCTCCGTTGCGATCAACTATATCCGGGCGCGCTTGAGCAACAGTATTTTGGGCAGCCAAAAACCGCTTTGCCGGGTCACCATCTTGCAAGCCAAGCAAAATAAGCCGACCAGCAATTGCCCCATACACAAGCACAAAAATCGTCATAGCAAAGAAAATACGAGAACGCCCCGGACCACGAAGCCGGATCGCACTTGTACCGTGCTTCTTAATGCTACTGGTGCGCCTCAAAAAAGAGCTATCAGCTATTTTGGCCACTAACCCCTCCTATTGTACGGACGTAACGCGACTGGCGTAACCGCTCATCGCATCAGCAGAAACCGGTTCCATCAACACCGGCTTTACAGGCAGCGCACGCAAGGTCGTAATCTGCTCTGCGCGCAATGGCTCCAGCTTCAAAATATCGTTATAGCGATCCACAATGCCCTGCAGACGTCCAGGCTGGTTCAATACACTCCACTGCGCCTTATAATAGCGGATTTCATCCTTTTCCTTGGAGATTTCAGCGGAGAGCTGACGCACCTGATCGGCAAGGTTCTCGTTGGACATCTTGATGTCGTAAACGAGCGCAGCGCCAATAACCACAGCAACAACAAAGAACAGATTGATGAAGCGCAGCATCGCCTAGCCCCCTAGTCCGTGGAATGAAGCAAGACGCGGAACGCCCGCACTATGAATATCTAATGGACGCGCTGGCGCATCAAGACGTCTGCCCGCTCTCAAACGAGCAGAGCGTGCACGCGGATTATCAGCAATCTCCTCAGCACTGGCATCCTGATTGCCTTTCACGATGTACTCAAAGGTAGCAGGCGGTACATCCATCTCCGGCATATGACGCGACCCGCCACTGCGGGTTTTGCATCGATCAGCAAGGAACCTTTTTACGATGCGATCTTCCAGACTATGGAACGTCACAACAACAAGGCGCCCACCCGGTCGCAAAATGCGCTCAGCCGCAGCCAGAGCGCCCGCCGCCTGATGCAGCTCACCATTCACATAAATGCGCAAGGCCTGAAATGTCCGCGTAGCAGGGTGAATACTGGCCTTCTTCGGGTTCCGCTTCACCACCTTTTCAATAACGCGAGCAAGCTCAAGCGTCGTCTCAAAAGGTTTCTCTTCGCGCGCCTGACAAATGGCATGGGAGACACTGGAAGCACGCTTTTCTTCACCCAACATCCCAATAATACGCGTCAGGTCCCGCCGTTCCATGGTGTTGACCACATCCGCAGCGCTTGGTCCATCCTGCTCCATACGCATATCAAGCGGCCCATCAAACCGGAACGAAAACCCCCGCTCCGCCTGATCCAGCTGCATCGATGACACACCAAGGTCCATCACCACACCATCAACGGCATCATAACCAAGCGCCTGCGCATGATCGGCAAGATCGACAAACTGCCCATGCACAAGCTTCAAACGCCCGTCAAAGGCCTGCTCCATAGCGCGACCGTCGCGGATCGCATCTGGATCACGATCAACGCCAATAACACTAGCCCCTGCTTCAAGAAACTCTCTGGAGTAACCACCGGCACCAAACGTGCCGTCAATAATCACATCACCCGGCGCGGGGGCCATTGCCTCCCGCACCCGTTCCAGAAGGACTGGGATGTGACGTGCTGGTCCGCCAGCGATACCGGATTTTTCTCCGTCGCCGCCCGTCATCATAATGCCCCTCCGGCTGTTGTCCCCGGCGCCCCGCCGGAAGACAATACTGCAAGCGCCCGCTTCATGGCCTCGTCGCGGTGCTTGGCGAACCTCACAGGTTCCCAAATCTGAAATTTAAAGCCCTGCCCGACAAACGTAACTTCACCGTCAATACCAGTGTGGTTTCGGATCATCTCAGACAAAACAATCCGCCCATCACGGTCAATCTTCAGGGTTTCACTAGCACCGTAAAGCGCCGTGGACAGAGCATCGTACTCCAGCGAAAGCGTTGAAAACGCATCTAGTCGTTTTTGGATTTCTGAAGTCAGGCCGTTTCCTCCTGCATCAACCGCCTCCTGAAAAGGAGATGGGAAACAGTAAAGACCCTCAAAACCGTCTTTCGCCAACGCCGCGCGGAAGGGTGCAGGGATCGATACACGACCCTTAGCATCCACCCGGTTGGTGAAGTGCGAAACAAAGCCAGTCATGGGTCCCCTCTTTGCAGGAACCAGATCTTTTAGATCTGACACCGGCACAACATGCGGCCCTCCATCTCAGGAAAAGCCCGCACTAAAATCAGCCAAGAACAAAAATATTACTGAAGTACACACCGGAATTCCCCGGGAGCCTATGGGATACCATGGGATAGCATGGGTCGTCAATGAACCCAATCACCCAAACCGAAAAGAATACCCCTTAAGATCTGGTAGTTATCACCAATTATGGTAAACGAAGTATTGATAAGGATTTACGCAGGGTCTTCTAGTCGTTAGCGACGCTCGAACTGCGCCTACAACCCAGAGTACCCACTGCTTTTGGAGATAAGGCGTATAAAATAGGGTCAACTTTCCTGCGGAAATTCAGCCCGTCACGCCCCGAGCAAAACGTCGATTTACAGCCCGAACCATGAGATCCCATCAGCACCAGACAAAAAGTGGGGCGCTTTCCCATAGCAGCCCACACCTGCCCAAAAATTCAGAGCCACCGCTCTGACATGACCAAAAAACTGATCCTGAATGTTTTTGCTGATGGGTGCCTACCACACAAACAAAAGAAGCTGGCAACCTCGCCAGCTTCTAAACCCCAAAGACAGTTCACATCTTGGCAGGGGCTAAACCCTACCCCAAACACAACCACCTTACATACGAATATGAGCAGCCTACGAACCAGCAAGGGCCTTAGGCATTCTAAAGACACCACTCCAAAGGCGTGAACTCAAAGCAACTATCGCCATCATCGTCAGGGCGATCGAGACAATCTGAAATGTTTCCTCAAATCCAACAGCTGCAATGAGCGGTATGCTAACGAACACGGAGAGGAATTGTCCTAAAAAGACCGAGGATGTGAGAACACCACCCGCCATGCCACGCCGCGCAGCAGGAGCTATGAGAAGGGCAATCGCCGAGAAATTCGGCATTGCAAGTGCATAGCCAGCGCCAACCGCTGCCCCGCCGAGAAACACGGCATAGTCTTCCTGCACAGTAAGAACGAACAGCCCCAGCGCCATAAAGCCAAACCCAAGGACAAAAGCCCCACCGTACCCGATCTGCGACTTTATCCTTCCGTAAAGCAACGCAGCAGTGCCACCGCTAAGCATCAATACACCCAGCGCAGCACCCGTGACGCTCGCGCTTTCAAACCCGCGTGCCACTAAAAAGAAAGGCAACTGCGTCGGCATAAGAAAGAACATCATATTCGTCAGCATCTGCACAACAGCCAAAGCAGCAATCAACCAAGCCCACGCAGGGTGCCCATCAGATTGCACTTGTGTCACATTTTCCGTTTTCGGCTTTTGCAGACCAGGCTCAACAATATATCGCCATAAAAACGGCAGATAGAGCAGAGCCAGCCCATAAACGGCAAAGGGCAGCCTTGGTGACGTAACGGCCATCACCCCAGCAGCCGTGATAAACACCAAGCCACCAAAATTACGCGCAGATGTTTGAAGCCCCATCAGAGCGCCGCGTTGATGGCCCGTGAAATAATCTCCAATCAACGCAGTTTGCGCTGTCATCACCATTGCGACGGCCACACCCAGCGCCAGTCTGCCCATCAGCATTGACATAAGGCTTGGCATGAACAGGCCCGAGCTGCCAGCGACAATGAACAAACACACGCCGGCCAGCAACAAATTTCTCCTGCCATACCGGTCAGCAACCAACCCGGAGAGCGGCGCAAAAATCACCACCGTCAACGACGGCGCTGAAACCAGAAGGCGCGTCAACAGCGCTGCATTTGGCTCATGCATGAACATTTTTTCCAATCCAGCCAACGCCGGACTTATGGTCGCGTTTGCCATCACAGTCAGTGTTGCAGCCAGAAGCAAAGCAATCCCGCGCGGGTCGCGCCACACCGGTTGCTCACACACTATTCCTTGCTGTTTCATTTGGATCCCTCTTGCAAAATTACTCAGTTGGGATCATGATACGACTTCAAGTCAACTTGAGGTCAAGTATGAAACTGCTGGATATTGGAGAAATTACTGAGCGCTCCGGGGTAAAGCCTTCAACCCTGCGCTATTATGAGGAAGTTGGCTTAATCCAGTCCGTCACAAGACACGGCCTTCGCAGGCAATACGAACCGCAAACTCTGACAAAGCTCTCCCTCATTGCATTTGCTAAGTCTGCGGGGTTTTCGCTCGCTGATATCCTGGGAATGTTCACTGACAACGGTCAGCTACAATTCCCTAGAGACCAGATACGAGCGCGGGCCGACCAGATTGACCAGCGCATCAAAGAACTAACAACATTACGAAATGCTCTTCATCATGTCGCCGACTGTCCTGCTCCCTCTCATTTAGAATGCCCCTCCTTCCAAAGCCTACTCAAGGCGACAGGAAAGAGAAGTCCGGCAAAGAAAAAGCCGCCGGCCAGATAGCCAGCGGCTTTTAAAGTCTCACATGCTGAAAAAACGGCAGCTTACTTTGCAACCCGCTCAACAAGTTTCAGGCAGACCTGCGTTGCAAGCGCCATGTCCTGAACACTGATCCACTCAAGCGGCCCGTGAATCTCCTGCATTCCAGTAAAGATATTTGGAGTAGGAATGCCTTCTGCCGTTAATACAGAGCCATCAGTTCCACCACGAATAGGCTTGGAAGAAACCGTAAGCCCAACATCTGCATACGCAGCTTTTGCCAGATCAACCGGGGTCATATCCTCACGCAACCAGTGGTGCATGTTGCGATATTGCTGTTTGACGTCGCAGGTGATTGTGGCGCGCGGTTCAGTCGCTTGTACAGCAGCACAGACTTGCTCCAAAAGATCTGCTTTTGCTTCAAGGCCTTCCAACTCAAAGTCACGTAGAACGAAGTGCAATTCAGCCTCAGCAGCCGTGCCCTGCATATCGCTTACAAAGATGAAGCCTTCTCGGCCATCTGTTGTTTCCGGCGTCATCGTTGCTTGCGGCAAAGTAGAGATGATCTTCCCTGCAAGGTGCAACGCATTGACCAATTTATTTTTCGCATACCCGGGGTGCACAGACACACCAGCAATTTTAACAACGGCACCATCAGCACAGAAGTTCTCGTAGTTCAGCTCACCAACTCTGCCGCCATCCAATGTATAGGCAAAATCAGCACCAAAATCTTTTGCCAAATCATCATGAACACCGCGCCCGATCTCTTCATCAGGCGTAAACGCAATGCGCAGCTTGCCATGCTTGATATCCGGGTTTGCCAGCAAGTGACGGGCAAGAGACATGATGATAGCAACACCTGCCTTATCATCAGCACCAAGAAGCGTCGCACCACTGGCGGTGATAATGTCATCGCCAACCTTACTTGCAAGATACGAGGACACTTCAGGCGACAACGAAAGTTCAGGTGCATCAGCAAACGAAATCACTGCACCATCATACTCACGATGAACAACCGGCTTCACACCAACAGCATGATACGCCGGAGCCGTATCTACATGCGCCACCAACCCAACAACTGGTATGTCGCCATCAACTGTTGCAGGAATGGTTGCAAGCACAACACCATACTCTGTCAACACAACATCGCTGGCACCAATTTCCATCAGCTCAGCACGCAGTACATGCTGCAAATCAAGCTGGATCTGCGTACTTGGAGAATCCGGGCACGTTTCATCACTCTGCGTATCAATAGCAGCATAACGCACCAAACGCTCTTCAAGCTCTCTGTCGAATTCGGTTCTCATAAAAGGTCTCCTTGCAGTTCCCTCTTATTTGCGCGAAGCCCCATCAACTTTCAAGTTGGAACACTGCCATAAGAACAAAAGCAAACCGCTTTTACCGCACCTCACTCGCAATTTTCCCTGCAAACCCAAAAAGAACGAAACCCGATAAAACACGAAACCGGCGATACCGCGCCTGAGTGATAAAACGCGCCCGCAACAACGAGGCCAACGCAGAATAGCCACTCAAAGACAGGACAGAGATCCCACAAAATGTTGCAACCAGAATGCTCGCCTGTGGCAACAGTGCCAGCTCAGAGCTCATGACTTGCGGGAACAGCGCAACAAAAAACAGGATCGCTTTGGGATTGGTCACCGCCAGCAAGAAAGCTTCCCAAAAGAGTGTCAGTCCAGAAACAGAAACACTGACATCACCTGACAAATCAATCTCCTCGCGCTTGAAGACAAACTTCAGCCCAAGCCACACCAGATATCCAACGCCCAACCATCGGAACAAGCTCCATAAAATCTCAGAGGTAAGCACGAAGCTCACCACACCGCCCGCGCAAAATGCACCTGCAATCGCAAGCCCCAGCGTATTACCTAGGATAGTCGGGAAAACCCGCCCCATCCCCAACTGCGCAGCCCGTCGCACCGTGTTGAGGATCGCTGGCCCCGGCGTGACAATATTCGCCGCAGAAATCAGTACAAATGAAACCCAAACCCAAAAATCCATTTTTGTATCCCGTTGTATACACATTCAAATCTTGGGTACTTGAACGGATTGAAACAGTCAACCTTACAAGACGATTTCAATATTTATCTCAGATCAAGGCTCGCCTTCTCAACAAGCGAAACAAACAGCCTTACCTTATTGACTGCGTAATACGAAAACCCAGATCCTTAACACCAAAAGCTGGACGACTACGCCACCTGCTGGTGGCAAGGCAGCCGCGCTCATCATCAGCCCAAATACCACTGTTGGACACGCGGTAGTCACCATAAACAGCTGGATCATAAAGATCCCAACACCACTCCCAAACATTGCCCAGCATATCGTAGAGCCCAGACTCATTCGCTTCTTTGCACCCAACAATCTACGCAGTTCCAGCCGAATTTCCAGCAAACCACGCGACATCTTCAAACGCACCATATTCTCTGGTGATTGCTGCACTCTCACGTTAGTGTACAAAGATGAGTACTGAACCCAGATTTGATATAATCGGAGCTGCACTAGCTGACCCCAGCCGCTCCCGAATCCTTTGCGAAATGATGGATGGCCGAGCGTTTACCAACAAAGAACTAGCGTGCGCCGCCAATGTAACAGCTCAAACAGCGAGCGCACATCTCAAGCAACTGGAAGCAGCAGGATTGACGGCATCTCTTCGCAGCGGCCGCAATGTTTATCACCGAATTTCAAGTGCTGAGGTTGCTAGTATTTTAGAAACTCTGGCAGGCCTGTCACCCACAGATCACCTACACCGCGCTAAGAACAGAAACAAACCTGAAGTTGACGCCCTGCGCGCACGTAGTTGTTATAACCACATTGCAGGCAGGCTCGGCGTATTGATTACAGATCAGCTCATCACAAAAGGAGCTTTGCTATTACAAGGTGACTCGGCTTCAGTTACCCCTGAAGGAGTGGCATTTTTTCACGCAATCGATATCAATGTGCTGAATATAAACAACACTAAGAAACCTGCTGTAAAACTCTGCCTCGATTGGACCGAACGCCGTCACCATATATCCGCCCCCCTGGCAACAGCCCTTATGGATAGGTCTTTAGAGAAGAAATGGTTAGAGCGATGCAAAGCGAGCCGAGCGCTTAAAATAACGGCTCTTGGATATGAAGCCTTTGACCGAGATTTTGGGATCAGTCACGACAGTCTTGAAGGCATATCTCTTACCTAACAGTTCGTTCGGGACCGAACTGTCTGTTCTCCCTTTTGCAGTCAAATTCAGTTATCTCAAATGAGAGATAACCGGAGAACAAAATGCCCCTTCCAACCCTAAAAACCAAAAGATTTACCCATGAACATGGCTTAAGAATTACTGTTCAGGCTCCAGAACCAAGTGCCCAGAATATCATAGACCATCTATGCAAGATCACGTCATTAAAATATGGCGATTATGATAGCGTTACCTTTAAAACTGCCGCAGGAATACAGCAGTTCCGATCATTGGGAAGTGGTCGCAATGCAGCGACAACGGATGCTGTCGAAGTGCCATGTATCGAGTTGTCTTTCTTCTTAGAAAACGACGCGGCTCTGGCAGAGCAGGTAATTGAAGAAATCTATTGCAGCCACCCCTATGAAGAACCTGTCATCTTCGTGGAAAATTGTTTGCGGACATTACACATTCGCGGCATGGATGAGGGTAATCCAAATAGATTTTGGAATTCTGCGCCTGCCGATTGGGTCCCAGAAGAGCACAGATAAATCAGCTAAAACCAAAGCACATTATCAATGTGCTTTGGGCGGCTATAGCGAACGCGAAGAACATCGTATTTACTAAGATACAAGTGAAGGTAGTCCAGTAAGGGCATTTCCTCAGAACAAAAGGCGAAAACTTTGGGCGAATTCCTTTCACAGATATAGAGTAACCACTATGGAAGCAAATCTGGAGCAACTTGGGAAACCAGTACACTTCGCTGTAAACGAAAATTAAAGTCGGAGCGCCTGAAGCGTGGAATAATGCTCTGCCCCCTCCACAATGTGTAATTGTCCATCTGTCGGCAAAGCTTCTTTTATTGCATACACCATTTCGATAGGTGACCATGTATCAGCGGACCCGTGCCAGAGTTCTGTAGGGCAACGGATGCCAGTCAGTACAGCAGACCAATCAGACACATAGGCCTTCAAGTAAGCCCCATAAGTATCGGGATGTTTAACAAGGCTGTTTGCCAGTCCTGCACGCAGCACTCCAGAAACCTCAGGTTTTTCTATAAGTTCTTTTTCCTTCACCCCGCACTTTGCAAAAAGTCGGTTCAGCAAAAGCGCTGGCCCGATCCGAAAGAAAAGCCCTTGAAACGCAATTAGAAACTTCAGCAAACGAGGTTTAAACTGCGCCACCTTGAACACAGGAGCTCCGGCAGTTTTGGGCAGGAAGTCGCCAAGACCAAGCGGAGCTGCAGCTGAAACGAATGTGAGCTTTGCCACCTTATCGGCCCGTGCACCAGCAATATGTGCCGCAGCCATCGTTCCAATCGAAAACCCAATAACGTGGATCGCGGCTTGATCTCGACCAGCAGTCATCTCATCAAACTGCTGAACACAAGCCTCTTTGGGGTCCCCTTCCACATCAAGCAGATTGGGAGCAATAACCTCAACGCCAGATGGCAGGCTATCCTGAATAAAGGCAATGTCATGTGCACTTCCTGGAATGCCATGGCAAAAGTAGATCACTTGGGAGGGTTTAGAATCCTGCATGATCTGACTATATAAAAACATCGTAATATTGTCGACATATGTGCCAACAATCACGTTCAGCAGACCTGTGCCAAAAACACAGGCGTCCATGATGAAGAAATAAATACCAGTCGGCCTGTAAGCCGGGTTTTGTAAGGCACAGGCTGTTACACCCATACGCGACGGCAATTCATCTGGGATGCCCATTACTGAACACCTCTAGCGACCAACCCGGGCGGTCAGGTCTAGAAACATGACTGGAAGTAAACTTCCGCGCCGCCCCTATTCGGTCTTGCTCCCGGTGGGGTTTACCATGCCGTTTTTGTTGCCAAAAACGCGGTGGGCTCTTACCCCACCCTTTCACCCTTACCAATGCATGCACTGGCGGTATACTCTCTGTGGCACTTTCCCTAAGGTCACCCTCGCCGGACGTTATCCGGCACCGTGTTTCCATGGAGCCCGGACTTTCCTCCACTGCGGCCTTTCAGCACTTGCAGCAGCAACCGTCCAGCCGACTGGTTCGCATGAACTAAGGAGCCTACGGAAAAAGGTCAAGCAAAGAATTACAGTTGCACACGCTCTGCCGACAAGGCCAGCGCTTTGTGAAGGGCACCCACGAAGCGCTCACGCTGCTTTTCACTGGCCTCAGAAAACCCAACAACCAAGCCCTTGCGAGGCGCTCCCAAATAATAAACAGAGAGCGGGCTAACCCCAAAGCCTTGTTGGTTCATGTAGTCAGCAACCGCAACATCATCAACCTCTTCAGATAGATACATAGACATTTGCAACCCGCCCGTTGGCATCGAAACCCCAACTTGATTGCCTAAGCCCGCGCTAAGCAACTGGCATAAGGCAACACCATTTTCATGGTATGCACTTCGTATCTTGTTCAAGTGAGCACGAAAGTACCCACTCTCAATAAAGTCAGCAAACGCCAGTTGTACATGCACATTTGCAAGCGAACCTAAGGCTCGTTGTGCCAATTCCAACTCTTTCACACGCTCTTTAGGAACCACTGCATAGGCAAGTCGGATTCCCGGCATAAGTGACTTGGCTGAAGTTCCGATAAAGATCACCGAGTGCTGGTCACTCAACCCCTGAAGCGCAGCAATTGGCCGCCCCTCAAACAAAAACTCACTGTCGTAGTCATCCTCTAAGACGACCGCCCCTTTTTCCTGCGCATGCTTGAGAAGCCTTAGACGCTCACTCATTTCCATACGCCGTCCAGTTGGGTACTGGTGAGAGGGGGTCACATAAATCAAAGAGGCACGTTCAACCTGATTTATTTCTGAAAGAGGCTGCACATTAAGGCCAGCAGACATAAATGCGGATCGGGCCCCAAGATAACCGGGCTCCTCAATCAGCGCCACATCTCCCTCATCAGTAAAACAATGCGACATAAGCGAGAGAGCAGATTGCACTGTGGGAAATGCAAACACTTGTTCGGGCGAACACACGACCCCTCGCTCTTGCGCAAGATACTGCGCCAGAACACGCTGAAACTGCGGGATACCAGAAGTATATTCATAGCCAAGCGCATCACCATTGAGCAAACGGGCGGCACGGCGCAGACTGCGGGCCCATTGTTCCTTTGGAAACAGCTCTCTAGAAGGCTCGCCCGGTTGCATCAAATTCCCACGCCCAGATGCGCTGGAGTACCGATGTTTGAGGGCAAACCGCTTGCCTCTGGAGGACAACGCAGGCGCGCTGTCATGAGCTAGACCTTCAACAGCCCCCCGCTCAACCTGTGGCAACGCAACAACTTCTGGCCGCGCCCCGGAACGGACATCAACCAGCCCCTCTGATCTCAACAAGTCATAGGCCGTGTTGATTGTGTTGCGTGAAACAGAAAGGCTCACAGCCAGTTGCCTTGAGCTTGGCAACCGTTCACCTTCCGGAATTCGTCGTTTCAGGATCGCATCGCGAAACTGCTGATAGATCTGACTAGACAGCGGGACGCTCAGCTCACGATCAATCATCACAATAAACTCAAACAACTGGCACCCCAAACTTAAAATAAGCGGATCTATATAAAGAACCAGTTTTATCAAAAATACATGTCAACGCAACCTGCCCTGTCTCACAACAACAAAGAAACAGGGCGTTCTGATGAAAAAACCCGACAAACTGATGGAGCTTATTTGCTTCAACAGTTTGTCGGGCCAACTGGTCCCATATTGCCGATCATGCTCAAAACCGGGGACCAGAAACGGTTAAGACAATGACAGATGAAATGACAGACGATATCGCTCCAACAACGCACACCTGCAGCAACAAACCGCCCAAGTATGCACGTGTCAGAAACAGCCTTCGTGCCGAGTATGACTGGGATACAATCCTGCCTATTCTTAATAGTTCTCTCGTGGCGCATGTGGGTTTCATTGATGAAGATCGCCCAATCGTCATCCCGATGGCTTTTGCAGTGATCGACCGCACCATCTACATTCACGGAGCCAAGGCGGCGCGCATCGTGAAGAAGTTGAGTAAAGACTCCAAAGTATGTCTCACCTTTACTCACATAGATGGCATCGTCGCAGCACGCTCTGCTTTCCATCATTCCGTTAATTACCGAACTGCAGTTATTCACGGCTTCGCCCGCCTCGTAAATGATAAGCAAGAAGCTTGGGATGCGCTTAAAGCGGTCACCGAGCACTTACTTCCTGGCCGGTGGGAGGAAGCCCGCCCGATGACTGAAAAAGAGCAAGCCGCAACCGGCGTTATTGCTGTAGAGATCGAACACGCCTCAGCAAAAATCCGCCAAGGTGCACCCATCGACGACGCACCAGACTACGCGCTTCCCTATTGGGCTGGCGTTATTCCGGTAACGACATCACTTGGGCAACCAATTGACGATGGAAAACTACTGGAGGGTGTAAAGCAGCCTGCTTCACCTGTGAGAGCAGCACGAAAGTTCGCACAATTTTCGGGGAATTAGCCTAAAATTTTAAGAATTGGGATGGTTGACTTTGCCCGGTCAACCATCCCTTTGTGTCCTTGCAGACAGACTGACCGTCGGTCAGACATTCATAAAACTCTAGGTAACTTTGAAGGAGAACCTACAGGTTCTATTCAAAATATGCAAGTTGCATTTAGCTGCGAGCAATAATTGCTTTCACGCGCTTGCAGTACTTAGCACTGATCCGGTTCATTCGCTTAGCATAGTGCCCAGCGTTATAGCGTAGGATTGTTCCGCACAAATCACCACCAGCGCGCTTATAAGCACCAGCAAGATAGCGCATGCCCCACTCCAGGTTGTTTTCTGGAGTATAGAGAGCTTTGGTTGAGCCCCGGTAGCCCATGCCACGCGCTGTTGACGGTTTAATCTGCATCAGCCCAACTTCACCGGCAGAGCCGCGAGCTTTTGCATTAAAGTTACTTTCCACTTCAACAACAGCTTTCGCAATGTGATGCGGCACGCCGTGCTTCTTAGCTTTTTTCTCAATCAACTTAACGTAGCCGCTTTTCTTTGTTGCAGCTTCTGCATGATCAGAAAAGACGCTAGTATTTACAACGCCACCAAGCATAACACTTGCTGCAAGAGCGGGGATTACTACGGTATTTTTTATTTTTGTAAGGTTCATCTTCATTTCCTGGCAACCATGTTTTGAGCAAGGGCTTTATCTTCAGAAGATGAGACGAAAATCAGACAGGAGAGATCACGAAAAGTTACAATTTTAATGTTTAAAAACTGGCATAAACCTTAATTTGTGGCAGAAAATAGGCTGGTATAGGACATACCAGCCTTACTTAGGGATATTTTTAAGCAAAAGGAAGACGTTCCCCTACGTAATCAAAATATCCTCTAAGTACGTATCACTACGTATTTTAGTAGAATTTCAAGGATATTTATCACAATTATAGGGTTTTTAGCCCTTTTAGCAGGCCATGCAGCGTGGCAATCGTCTGCGCATCTGCAATTCCATCAACTTTTGAAGGCCGAAAATGGCGCTGGAATGCCTCAACCACGTATCTGGTCTTCTCATCAAACACGCCGCTGACCCCAAGCTCATACCCATAAAGCCCCAGAAGCGACTGCAAGGCTTCAATCGGTTGCCCCTCGTCGCCCTCCTGAAAATAGCTAGCGGATTCGATGTCCAGCGGTTCTATAAAGTGACCGACACCAGCTTCAGCAAGTCTCCCCCATGGGAAATGTCGTCCAGGATCTTGCTTTCGCATTGGCGCAACATCGGAATGACCAAGCACCCGCTCTGATGTAATGTTGTGACGCGCACAAATATCCTTGGCGAGCGCTATAACAGTTTCGATCTGAACTTCAGGATAAGTCTGCGTTCCACCTTCCCGATCACCCAGATTGGAAATCTCAATCCCGATGCTTCTGGAATTCAGGTCGCCCTCGCCTTTCCAGCTTGAAACGCCAGCATGCCAGGCACGGCGGCTTTCAGGTACCATCTGCGTAACCATGCCCATTTCGTCCACCAGATAGTGACAGGAAACCTCCGAACGCGGATCGCAAAGCCAAGCAATCGCCTTTTCTGCACTTTCCATCGCGGTATAATGCAGGATCAGCATGTCCACATTCGAAACACGACGTTCGTTGTGGTTGGGCGAAGGGCGAAGGCGCGCAGGCACTGCGCATTCAGATGAAACGCTCATATTCCTCGTTCCGCGCAGACTTGCTCATACGCTTTATTCAATGCAGCCAATCGATCACTGGCGATTTTGACGAATTCTTCAGGGACGCCCCTACCAATTAAGCGGTCAGGGTGTGTCTCTCTAACTTCTCGCAGATAGCAGGAGCGCACTTCTTCATTGGTCGCGCTCATATCAATACCCAAAACCAGATAAGGGTCTCCGCCACCGCGCATATGCCGCGCTTTGATTTGCGAAAAGCCCACAGGGTCTATTCCAAAAATTTCAGCAATACGGTTTAGGTAGGCGAGTTCTCGCTCATGAATAACGCCATCTGCTTTGGCTATATAAAAAAGCCCGTCGATCACATCAATACGTGTTGTCTCATCATCAGCAAACAGCACAGAGAGTTTGGAAGCATAGGTTTCAAAGCCAGCAACGTCCTGTTGGGCCAGGTGGAAAAGCCGCGCTACGTTCCGCTCTTCGCCCGCAGGCATTTCGAAAAGGTCGTAAAACGCGATGACTTCATCCTGCGTCACAACTCCATCGGCTTTTGCCATCTTGGCAGACAGAGCAATCATCGCGACTGTAAAAGCGACATTGCGACGGGCCTCACCAACCGATTGAATGAGCTGTTGCAGCCGATCCACCAATTGAACACCGCCAGCCTGCAGCGCGCCCACGATCCTGTCAAAACTGCCCCAAAAATTCATCAGCTTCTGCTCACTGTTCGACCTGCCTGCTAAGCTCCTCTAAACAGGCAGGAAATGAATAAGTCACTACAAATCAGGTTTATACCTAATAAAATATTTATCAATTCGAATAGTTTGTTTCCCTTGGGTTTTATCTACCCACGGCGATCTCAATTCGCTCATTACACAATTTCAATTCAAGGATCATCTCAAAATATTACTCCCTGAAACATATGGGTAATGTTTTACAGATAGCCTTCACGCCAACGAAATACATAATCACTTTACAGTGCAACTAATGACAGAGTTGCCTACGACCAACGCACGTAATCCTAGGCGTTTGGCATGGGGATTTTAAGTGGATACTATACCTCCACATCGCAAATTATTTTATGCCACCATTATAATTGCCATTATTGGGGTCATCGCGACCAGCTTTTACGCAATCGATCAGGCAACACTTTACTTTCTCTTTAAAGACCAGGCAGAGAGTGAGTTCGAGACTGCAAAGAGTATAATAGCAAAGCACTATCCCCTTGAGGTAGTTACTCAGGAAGACCCGGAAGCCCAACGAATTGCTTCTCAGTTAAGTTTCGGTCTGCGCGGTTCCAGCAGTTCCCAAAGACCGCAAACAGTGACATCAAGCTGGAAAATACCCGCGCTCAAAGCTCAGGCAGTGAAACACGCATTTGCCGAGCAGTTTGATGAGTTCGAACTCGTGATTGTGAACATTCCAGGGCGCCCACTTGCGGTCCATCCCCGTGACATGGACCGTCTTCGTGTCAACGCAATCCTGTCAGATCCGGCCACCTATCAGGCGTGGCACACATCAATCCAATCCCAACAGTTGGAAGTACACTCCAATTTTGATTTGTTTCAGTGGCAAATTCCTCAGTTCGGAGCTGTCATTCCTTATGTGGATGAAAAGGGAAATACCCGTGGTGGCTTTATCTTCTCCACAAAGCCAACCTTGAATACAGTCGTGTTTCTGGAAGTTCTTGCCTTTGGCTCTGCATTTGCTTTCCTGCTGGTCCTGATCGTTGCAATCGCATCCGTAATGTTTGCATGGAAAGGCCTGCATGACCGTTGGAAGACCTCCAAAACAATCCGGTTTCTTGCCCACAACGATCCCCTCACCCATCTACCCAATCGGGCCGTCTTTTCTGATGAACTCAATAAAGCTTTGCGTAAAGCATCGATCACAGCCTCAAACGTTTATGTCATTGCAATCGATGTCGATAAATTCAAAGAGGTCAATGATAACTATGGTCATGCAGCAGGTGATACATTCCTGCAAATAATCTCGGATCGACTTCGGCTCGTTTTTACAGATCACCTGGTTTCTCGCCTGTCCGGTGATGAGTTTGCGGTGATGATTGAGGGTGAATATACTGGCCGCGAGATTACCACTCTTGTTCAACGCGCGCTGGCAACCACAAATTCCAATTGTGTCATTGATGGTAAAGAGATCCAGATCTCTCTTTCAATGGGCATTGCTCAGGCGACCGATGCTGCCTGGCGGTCCTCCCGTTTGCTCCACTGTGCCGACTTGGCGCTTTATCGCTCCAAGAACGGTGGCCGCTCCATCTACACATGGTACGCCTCGAGTATGGATGAAGAACTTCAATTGCGCCGCGAACTGGAAGCAGAAATGGTTCGCGCACTCAAACTCGATGGTTTCTCCGTGGTGTACCAGGCACAAGTTGGTCTGGGAGACAACAAACTGAAAGCCTTTGAAGCCCTCCTGCGCTGGGTACATCCAGAAAAAGGGCGTATTTCTCCTGAAATTTTCATCCCAATTGCTGAGGACACAGGCCTGATTGAGGCACTCGGCGAATATGTGCTCAATAAAGCCTGCAATGATGCTGCTTTATGGTCCGACACAAGTTTGAAGGTCGCTGTAAATTTCTCACCTGCCCAATTCAAGACCGGAGAGATTGAACAAAAGATCTCCGAGGCCCTTGAAGAATCCGGACTTGCCCCTGAGCGCCTCGAGATTGAGATCACCGAAAGCCTTTTGATTGCCGACACGACAAGCGTCGTCAAGTCCCTCAAAAAAATCAGCAAGATGGGCGTGTCGATCGCAATGGATGACTTCGGAACCGGCTATTCTTCACTTAGTTACCTTTCGCGCTTTCCATTCAACAAAATTAAGATCGACCGCAGCTTCATTATGAATATCGGCAAGGACGCCCATACCGATGCAATTGTTGCCGCGATCATTGGCCTGGGCCGCTCTTTGGATGTGTTGATCACGGCAGAAGGTGTTGAAGAAGAAATACAGGCTAAGATCCTGCGTGCTGGGGGCTGTGACATCGTACAAGGCTACTATTTTGGCAGGCCTGCGAATGTTGACCCGGCAAACCCACATGCAAATATCCGTTGCAGTTCTGGTATTGAAGAGACAATACAGATCGAAACCGCAAGCACTGCGTAACCTCTCAAATTAGCCTAGCGGGAATAGCAGGATATCTCTGCTCACCCCCTGCACGTTACCTTGAAACAAATACCCGCGCATGGGATTCGCTTCGAGGTAGCTATGGCAGATAAAAGCAACGCAAATCCTGAGGGCATGGCTGAGCAAGACGACCTTGCAGAGACCGCTCGGCCCTTCCATTATCTGTCATTCTTCCAACTTCTCCAGTCCCTGATAACCGCTCTTTTGCTGGGTGTCGCCGCACTAATCTCGCTTGAAGTACTCCTGTCTCCAATTCCAGAATCTGCGTTGCATTCACTGCTCATCTGGTTGGCACTGGCATTCTTTTTCGTCGTCATTGTTGTGCCGAAAAACTTCACGCTCGGCTTTCTTTGCTTTCTACTCTGCCAGCTCATCGCGTGGCGCATTACCTCGCTTTACGGCGCGTATCTGCTCAGCTGGCCGCTGGCCTTTGCTTTCCTTGTTAATCTCATCTGGTTCCTAAGCACAATCCAGCGCAATTCCTTTGAGACGGCAGGCAGGGGCATCACTCTTTGGCAGTGGCAACTCACGTTCTTCAGGATGTTGATCGGTTTTGTGATGGTTCCACACTTCACCGATAAGCTATTCGCAGGCGCTCTTCCATACATGGAGCACGTAGAGTTTTTATCGCTGCTCGGCTATCCCGACCCTAACATGATCCTTGATATCTCCGGCGTAGCAGAGTTTGCCATTGCAATCGGCGTGGGTCTGGGCTTCCTCACACGCCTCTCTTGCTTCTTTGCCGCCGCCTTTATTTTGTTTGCTGCTTCACTCAGCGGCTCGCTAGAACATGGTTTTGTGTCATTTGCGACAGCAACTTCATGGGAGCTACCGCTCATTTTATTTGCGTCTTACCTCAGCTTTACCACCACCGGGGGTGGCGAATTCTCCGTAGACGGCGCCCTTCGCAGAACTGGGAAGGTACCAGGGTGGATCAAACTTCTGATGGGCGACACCAGCCTTGCTCAAAATGAGAATTAAACTGAATCATAACTCAGCAAGCGCCCCACGATAGCAATTTTACATTGCAGCAGCAGATCGCGCAGCCTGATCGTAATGCCCGGAAACACTACGCAGGACCGATGCCAGCCGGGATAGCTCAGCCTCATCCAACCCAAGGTCCTTCACTGGCTTGACGAGCAGCGCATCACGCAGTTGCTTATATGAAGCGCATAACTCTCGTCCTGCATCTGTGATTTCCGCAGTTTTCTCCTTACCGCGTTTACCAGATTGGATAAGCCCAGCCTTTTCAAGTTTCTTCAGTGCATATGAAACCGTATGCGTATCCTCAACATTGAGCACCAGACACAGGTCTGCCAGCGTTTTTGAGCGTTCCCGGTGATTCACCGAGTGCAGAACAAGTGTTTCCAATGGCGACAGCCCCTCTTGCCCTGCCGCGGCCATGCAACGCTCCATCCAGCGGTGATAGGCATGCACCATCATAGTCACGGCGAACTCGACTTCAGACAAAGCCGGCAGCTCGCCCGAGGCAAGGTGGGAGGAAGAAACCACAGGACCCACACCAGGCCCGTTAGAACCTTTTTTCACAATGGCGTTACTCATATTCACCTCTCCCAACCACCAGCAGGAAACACAGATTCGCTCGGCGTCACAAAACACAATGTCAATAACTTAGGTGGATTAAACAAGATCTCCTGAGAGACCATTCCACGAATATATAGTTACTTTTTGCTTCAGCAGGATAGAAAGACCTCATATTTACATTGACACTATGTCTACATTTTGTAGATGTATCACAGATTGATATATCCGACCGAGATGGGAACAAAAGCATGACAACGGGCAAATGGGACTTCTGGATTGATCGCGGCGGCACCTTCACAGATATTGTAGCACGCACACCACAAGGTGACATACGCGCCCATAAAGTTCTCTCCGAAAACCCTGAAGCCTACAAAGATGCGGCCATTCAGGGCATTCGTGATTTGATGAGCGTTCCGCAGGATGCTCGTATCCCGTCTGATCAAATAGCGACTGTTAAAATGGGCACGACAGTTGCTACAAACGCATTGTTGGAACGTAAAGGTGACCGCACCCTTTTGCTCATCACCAAAGGGTTCCGCGATGCTTTAGAAATAGGATATCAGGCCCGTCCTGATATCTTTGCAAAAGAAATCATCAAACCAGAATTGCTCTATGATCAGGTTCTGGAAGCAGACGAGCGCGTCCGGGCAGATGGCACCGTTGAAACTGCTCCAGAACTTGATCAAATCAAAACCCAGCTCGAAAAATCCTATGCCAGTGGCATTCGTTCAGTTGCGATCGTGCTCATGCACGCCTACGCATACCCATCCCATGAACAACAGGTTGCTGACATTGCAAGGCAAGTCGGTTTTCCGCAGGTCTCCGTCAGCCATGAAATCTCCCCTCTCATGAAGCTGGTTGGCCGCGGAGATACCACGGTTGTAGATGCTTACCTCTCCCCCATTTTGCGCCGCTATGTGAGCCAGGTGGCCAGTGAACTGGACATCGAAAACACCGACTGTCGCCTCATGTTTATGCAGTCTTCAGGCGGCTTGACGGATGCAACCTTCTTCCAGGGCAAAGACGCGATCCTCTCCGGTCCAGCTGGCGGTGTAGTTGGTGCTGTCGAAACCTCAAAAATGGCAGGTTTTGAAAAACTCATCGGCTTCGACATGGGCGGAACATCAACTGATGTCTCCCACTTCGACGGTGAGTTTGAACGTGCCTTTGAAACCGAAGTCGCTGGCGTACGTATGCGTGCTCCGATGATGATGATCCACACCGTTGCAGCTGGTGGCGGGTCTATCCTTCATTTCAAGGATGGCCGCTTTCAGGTTGGGCCAGATTCTGCTGGCGCGAACCCCGGCCCAAAATGTTACCGCCGTGGTGGTCCGCTGACTGTCACCGACGCCAATGTTATGACAGCCAAACTCAATGCGGATTTCTTCCCTAAAATCTTTGGCCCAAATCAGAATGAACCGCTGGCGGTGAACGAGGTCAAAGCAGCCTTCAACACGCTTGCAGCTGAGATCGGCAATGGCAGAACCGGCGAAGAGGTTGCCGAAGGCTTCCAGAAGATCGCGGTCGAGAACATGGCCAACGCGATTAAAAAGATCTCTGTGCAGCGGGGCTATGATGTGACCGAATACGCCCTGACCTGCTTTGGCGGTGCTGGCGGGCAAAGTGCCTGCATGGTTGCAGACAGCCTCGGCATGAAAACTGTTATTGTACATCCACTCTCCGGCATTCTTTCTGCATACGGCATGGGTCTTGCTGATATTCGCGCAACCCGCCAGCAAGCTGTTGTGCGCCAACTAAATGCTGACAATCTTTCCGCTTTGGAAGAGCTGGCAAACCGCCTTGCCGCTGAAGCCAAAACCGAGGTTGAAAACCAAGGCGTCCCTGAAGACGAACTCACAATCATACCGCGTGCACACCTGCGTTACGATGGCACCGACACCCCAATCGCGGTGACCTTGAACACCAGCGATCTTGACGCGATGATCGCAGCCTTCACGCGCAACCACATCAAACAGTTTGGTTTCGCCTATGAAAACAAATCCATCGTTGTGGAAGCGCTCGAAGTAGAAGCCGTTGGTGGTGGTGCAGGCCTTGAGGAGCCTGATCTGGCAGTCTCGCAGGAAGCACCTGCTGTTGCTCAGCAAACCAGATTTTATGCCAGTGGCAAATGGCAGGATGCCGCTGTCTTAAAGCGCGATGCCTTCCAACCGGGTATGAAACTGCAAGGCCCTGCCCTCATCATGGAACCACATGCAACCATCGTTGTGGAGCCGGGCTGGCTGGCGCAGGTGAACGCCAAAAACCATATTATCCTCACCCGCAATGTTCCGCTGGAACGCAACGTGGCGCTCGGCACCACGGCTGATCCTGTGATGCTGGAAGTGTTCAACAACCTGTTTATGTCCATCGCAGAACAGATGGGTGTAACACTGCAAAACACCGCCTACTCGGTCAACATCAAAGAGCGCCTGGACTTCTCCTGTGCTGTGTTTGACCAAAACGGTGCTCTGGTTGCCAATGCCCCGCATATGCCGGTGCACCTTGGCTCCATGGACCGTTCTGTTGAGGCGATCATTTCCCTCAACAAAGGCAAGATCAAACCCGGCGATGTCTACGCACTCAATGCTCCGTACAACGGTGGCACGCACTTGCCAGACATCACGGTTGTCTCTCCTGTGTTTGACGACGACAACAAGCAGATCCTGTTCTGGGCTGCCTCACGTGGTCACCATGCAGATGTGGGTGGGTCGGCTCCCGGCTCCATGACCCCGCTCGCCACCAAGGTGGATGAAGAAGGCGTCTTAATCGATAACTTCAAACTGGTTGATCAGGGCGAGTTCCGTGAAGAGGCGCTTATTGAGCTGCTCACCAACCACAAATACCCAGTGCGTAATGTTCACCAGAATGTTGCTGACCTGAAAGCCCAGATCGCCGCCAATGAAAAAGGCGTGCAGGAACTGCGCAAGATGACAGACCACTTCTCTTTGGCAACTGTGCAGGCCTACATGGGCCATGTACAGGACAACGCTGAGGAAAGCGTGCGCCGCGTCATTGAAGCACTTGTCGACAGTTCCTACGAATACGCAACGGATCAGGGTTCAACCATCAAGGTTAAAATCACCGTTGATAAGGACAAGCGTGAAGCCACCGTTGATTTCACTGGCACCAGTGAGATGAAACCCAACAACTTCAACGCCCCTGAACCTGTCACACGTGCTGCAGTTCTTTACTGCTTCCGTGTGATGGTTGAAGGCCACATCCCGATGAATGCCGGGTGCCTGCGTCCAATCAAGATCAAGGTACCAGAAGGCTCCATGCTGCGCCCGCATTATCCGGCAGCTGTTGTAGCAGGTAACGTGGAAACCTCACAGCATATCACCAACGCGTTGTTTGCTGCATTGGGTGCAATGTCCAATTCGCAAGGCTCGATGAACAACCTGACCTTCGGCAACGACACCTATCAGTACTACGAGACCCTGTGCTCCGGCTCACCAGCAGGGCCAGGCTTCAACGGAACGGATGCGGTTCATGTCCACATGACCAACTCACGCCTGACAGACCCGGAAGTGCTGGAGTTCCGCTATCCGGTGCTTCTGGAAGACTTCCACATTCGCAAAGACTCCGCAGGCAAAGGCAAATGGTCTGCTGGCGAAGGCACATCGCGCACCATCCGCTTCCTTGAAAAAATGGACTGTGCAATCCTTGCAAGCCACAGAACCATTGCCCCCAAAGGCATGCAGGGCGGCGAAGACGGGCAGAAAGGCCGCACCTATGTGCGCCGCAACTCAGGCCAGATGGAAGAGCTCAACGGCTGCGACCAGACCATTCTGGAAGCCGGCGAAGCCATCACAGTCGTCCCCCCAACCAGCGGCGGCTGGGGCACTCCGGGGTAAAATTTATATAGTAAGCGAGGCAAATACCTCGCTTACTATAGATCTGTAAAATTCTTATTTCCCACGATTAACATTATCTCGCTTAGAGTTATCTGGGTTGTCTCTAACATACTCGCGGCCATTTACTTTATAAACATGAGCATCGGGATGTTCACCACGCTTAGTTTCCGCTACAGCATTTCGTCGTGGGACATTTTTACGATTACCAATATCGTAATGCTCGTTTCGGCCACCTGGGCCATCATTCAAACCTTTAATCTTTGTCATTTTCGCCTCAAATAGGTTTCATTTTCCACACCATCCAAATAGTATACTTAAAGATAAATTCAAGATATAGTCTAGTAGAAATCAAACTATATTTATAATAATCTAATGTTGTTGTTTTTAACAATACGAATACCAATTTCGAGCAACACCTTATGATGACACCTCAAGCAACCTTACGTCATAAACCTGAAACTTCTCACCCTACGTCGCAATCTCCACCGCTTGCGCTTGTGCACTCAGCATTCTGTCAGATAGGTCTTTGTGATCTTCTGATAAATACCGCGCTTGCGCCTCATGAAACTGCGAGATCGGCAAGAATTAGGCCCCTCTTCCTTAACAATCCCCACCGGTCCTTTTGGCGCAGTGAGCTTTCCGAGATTCTGCTTGATTGCGATTTCCCATCAGCTAGCGGCACTCACAAAAACCTCATTGCGAGGGTCCGCCATTATCAACTTTGCTTTTGCTGCTAATTGAGCATCATTTCAAAGCACCAAAGCAAAACATGAGCATCGAAAGAGAATACGCCTCACTCTTCGCCCTCAAATCTCGAAATACCCCCCTTCACCTCGTCATTGAAATCGTCCGCAAGTTTGATCTGCCCTTTAAAGCGCCCCGGTTTGCGCGGTTTCAATTGCGCCTTATGCGGCACGAGATCGAGGTAAGGTTTACCTGCTTTGGCAATAACCACGCGTTCTCCCTGCCAAACCTTTTCACCAAGTTTGGAAAGATTGGACTTCGCTTCATGCATGTTTACTTTCATCACACCTCACCTTAGCTAGACTTAACTAAGGTGCCATACGAGACCACAAACGCCAACAGCACCACATGGCATCCCATGCAGTGGTGGAGTCAGGTTTCCCGAAATCGGGAGTGGCAAGGCGGCAGGCAATGCCTGCGCTACTTATTAAATATAATTCTTCGGCATCAGCTATCGCCTTGCCCGGATGTTTTTGTAGGAGGCTATGGCCAGGGTCCCAAAGACGCTGTGAAAAGGCATTCTTGTTACGGAACACCTTTTAGCGTTGACGCCCGCAGGTCTGGCCGCGCATCCTCCCGCCACAACACTAATGGCGTTTGGGCAACCTCCACGGACCTGCTGCAAAATGCGTTACCCTTCACAGTAGCCCCATCCAGCCCACGCCGCACTAACGGACGGTCCGCCAGCTGCCCGTTTACGTGAGCACAAGATAAGCTTAGCAAACGCAAACCTAAGGGGAATAAGTTTGGGTGCCTGAGACCGACCTTAAACACCTTTGGCAAGCAGGCTCACGCCAAGTGCAAATAACAGCACCAAAACTGCGGTTCTAAAAGCGGAAGGAGACAAGTGCTGACGCACCCGTGACCCAAGTTTGGTTCCCAAATAAACAAAGGCCAGCCCAAGGGCAGACACGCCAAGCGCGCTCAGGTCAAGCAAGCCATAATAATACAGTCCGGTCGCCATCACGAAAGAGGACAGCGTGAACGAGCAATTGATCGCCTGCACAAACTGAGAGCTGTTGAGATTGAGTGACAACAAATACGGTAGAACCGGCATAATTTGAGAGCCTGTGATACCATTCACCACACCGGTAATAAAACCACTCACAGGGCCAAGCAGTCTTTCCAAACCTCTCCCCATTGATAAGTCCGGTGTAAAAGTCGCAAACAAAGCATAGCTAATAAGCACGAAACCCAGTACAACGACTGCCTCTTGAGTGGGAGCCACATTCAACCACCAAAGCCCCAGGACAATGCCGGGAATCGTTAAAAGCAACATCCAGCGGAAACGTGCAACCATTTCTCGGAAATAACCTGCATCGACCATAACTAAAATATTACTGGTAATACTGGGTAGTAAAACGAGCGGAATTCCTCTTTTCAACCCCACCGCATAGACCAAAAATGGCAAGCAAGTGGTTGAAAAGCCAAGGCCGGTTACCCCCTTCACAAACGCAGCAAAAAAAAATGCGCCTGCGATAGCGGCGAGCTCTGATGAGCTATAGGTAATCTCACGAACAAAGAGATAACTAGAAAAATCATTCAACATCTGGCACAACACACCTGACGTAATAGACAGCCCAATTCCCTATTGGAAAACCCGCAGGACTTTTGACAGCCCTTGAGCAGTCATCTGGAAAGAAAATGCAACTCTGGTTCAGACTAATACTTTACACCTTTCGATTCCCTTTTCGGGAAAAACTAACTGATATCTTCAGCAAATCAGTTTTGCGGCTACATGTGTTACCCTCTGACATCGATTTGAATATCCATCTTACGAACAGCCGCTACCTGTCTATGATGGATTTTGGCCGTATCGATCATTTAAGCCGTACTAAACTCGGCAAAACCATCTTCCGGAAAAAATGGACTGCGCTGACAAACCACGCAACCTTGCGTTTTCGCCGCGAGTTACCTTTGTGGGAAGCATTCAAGCTGGAAACTGAAGTCGTCTACTGGACTGATGACGCTGCGGTGATGGAACAGCGTTTCATCTTCACCAAAGGACGGAACAAAGGCATTGTTGCTGCGACAGGTCTGGTGCGTATCAGCGTTTATGATCGCGAGAAAAGAGCGTTTGTGCCAACAACCACAGTGTTGAAGGAAACTGGCACACCAGTGAAAGAGCTTCCGCTCCAGCCTCATGTTGAAGCGTTCATGAAAGAAGAAAAGGCGATTCAGGCCTATGAACGCAAATCTGCTGGCCTTGCGCCTGTTGACACTCTAGAAGTATCAGCTGCGGAAAACGATCAATCCAAGGCAGATACCAGAAAGCATGGCTGAAACTAAGTCTCTCCCAATCCTGTATTCATTTCGTCGCTGCCCCTATGCAATGCGCGCTAGATTGGGAGTTTTAGCCAGTCAGACAACTGTGGCCCTGCGCGAGATCGTGCTGTGCAATAAGCCAGAGCATATGCTCGAAATTTCGCCCAAAGGAACAGTCCCGGTACTCCAGCTGAGCGATGGCACTGTCATCGATGAGAGTCTGGACATTATGCTTTGGGCGCTGCGTAGAAACGACCCTCAGCACTGGCTTGCACCGCAAACCGGAACTCTGAGTGACATGCTAGCCTTGATCGAAGAGATGGACGGCGACTTCAAGCGCAATCTGGACAGATACAAATACTCAACCCGCTACGAAGACGCCGACCCAGATAAGCATTACGCCCTTGCGATCGCCGAGCTTTCCAAGCTTTCGCAACGACTGGAAAAATCAACATACCTCTTCGGCGACCACCCGACCCTGGCAGATCAGGCCCTCTTTCCGTTCGTGCGCCAGTTTGCCAACGCCAACAAAGAGCGCTTCGAACAACAAGCCCCACTCAGCGTGAAAAACTGGCTCAACAACAGACTTGAACAGCCAGAGTTCGCAGAGGTTTTTGGTACCAAATGGAAGCCGTGGTCACCCGAAGATGACCTTGTGCTCTTCCCACATGCGTCAGCTACGCACGCGCTCTAAACTGTGCAACCTCGCCAACCACATCAATCGTAACATCCCTGAAAGAACGCTCCAGGTTTGAGCGCAGGTCTTCAAGATTGTCATGTTTGTTGGAAAAGATGCCCTTGCTGTTATAAAAGCCCATCAGCTTCCTGGCCGGCCAGTTCGGCTTTTGCCCTTCGCCCAAAATTGTTGAGCCAAACAAGACGCCACCGTCATGAAGCAAAGGCTTCAAATTCTCAAAAACCAGATGTTTTTGTTTCATGGTGCCCGGCAGGCAATGCAGAAGGTAGCCCAAATTGATGCTGTCAAATTTGTCTTCCGCCCAGGCAATTGGCTCAAGCACATCAACCTGCTGGCAGCTCACACTCTCAACAACACAGCGCGCCTTAGCATAGGACAGACACGTTGGATTAAGGTCCATCAACATCAGGCGCGTATGCTCTGGAAAACGCCCATGCTCAAGAAAGTAACCACTGCCAACCCCGACATCCAGATGGTTGGCGCTGACATTGAGGTTGAAAAACTCAAGGCCCTTTCTGGCAGAGCAACGCCACAGGAATGTGTTTGAAAACTGCAATACCAACAAATCGTAGATGCGCAGCGTTTTATCAGAATACACCTCTGCGCCCGCTGCACTGTCAAGTTTCTCTTTGTTCATCTTTGTGCCCACCTTGATCTGCTTCCTGCATCCATAATTGCATAACGAAGCGGCAGCACAAGTAAAACCCTACGTCATGGCTTTACACAGAACAACTCATAGCTTGCATAAGAGCGCCCTCAAGCTCGGTGCGAGGTAAGTTCAGCCCCCAAAAAGACCGGTAAACGCTCTCACCATCAAAATAGTCAGCACCCTCACCGTCAACACTCACCAACTTCCAGTTCGCAGCTTTAGCTTTAAACTCCCCTGTGGCGTAGGTCGCAAGTTCCAGCGCATTGTACTCATTCACATGCTCAACCAGCTGCTGAGCTGTTAAAGCAAGCTGGGCCCGCTCTTCGGTCGGAGATAAGACATCTTCAACCTTCATCAAAAAGGCCTTCCCGAACCCACCATTCATGTTCACACGCTCAACATGAAAATGATGCCAGTCGAAATCTGCAAAATCCACGTAGAGTTTGGCCTTGGGATGACGCATTAGATAACGATTGCGTAGCTCATCGCACATCGCATCCCCTTTATCCAACCGCTCAAGGCGGCCAATAACCGTCAAACGCGGATGCGCCAGCGGGTCTCCCTTCCCCGGCTCTCCAATCAACAACGAAACCCGCTGATCCTGCTCAAGGCATTGCGAGTGATTGGACAAGCTGGAGGCCAGCATAAACGGAGCGCCCACCACATCTGAGGCCACCCCGACGCGGCTGACAATTGGGTAGCCTGTCTCAGGCTCAAGAACAGCAAGGGATGCAAACCGTGCCGTTCTGATCAGCTTTTTAGCCAGCAACCGGGCTTCATCGGTGGTTTCTCGAATTGGATCAATCTTCTTTTCCATACCAACCTCATTTTGTTGATCTGAGCCTGCTCGAATTCGCCCAAAGTGTCCAGCTCGTCACCTAATATGAGAATGATACTTCACTTAAATTCACACCACAAATGCACATAAACATGCGCAGCTATAACTCATAAGCAATTGATAATTATCGTATTTTAAAAATATTCATGTACATGAACCTAAGATGAATAGCCCTCTCAAACAAGGTTCAGGCGTCTTTGGTTATTTACTTAAAACAGACACAAATTACCGTTTACGGAGACGAAAAATGGTTAAGACATCAGCAGTAATTTCAATAGCGCTTGCAGGGGCAATGATGTTGCCAGCCATTTCTGCAGCTCAGGCAGGGCCAAGAAACAACACCTATATTGAGAACAACATCTACAACAACACCTACGTGAAACGGCACCACAGGCACAAATCAAAGAAAAAGGGCGTGAAACCCGGTGAAGCAGCTGCCATTGGTGTTATCGGTCTTGCAGCAGGACTTTTGATCGGCAATGCGATATCAGCGCCGGCTCCAGCCTACCATCCACCGGCCCCAGCATACCGTCCACCAGCACCTGCTTATCGCCCACCAGCTGTCGCGCACCGTGCACCACCAGTTTATCGGGCACCTGTTGCAGCGCCAGCACCATGGTCACCAGCTTGGTTTGCATACTGCACAAACAAATACAGAAGCTTCAACCCGAATACCGGAACCTTCCGCACCTACTCAGGCAAGGACCGTTTTTGCCAGTAATAGCGTGAAAGGAAGAGGCAAGCAGTTGGAACTGAAGAAGCACTGCCTTCTTCAGCTGGGTCTGCTTACTTGCAAACGCGATATGTACAAGCCTTGCCATGACAGGCTTGATCGAAGTGCAAGTGATCTCTGTGATACCTGTCAGCATTTGGACCAAGGACCGTTGTAAAGCGGGAACAGGCCCCTTTGTGCACACCACTCAAAAAGCGGGCTTCGGCGGAAGAACCATCCCAACCATCTTTGACGGTCACTTCTCGTCCGTTAGAAAGGTAGAAACTTGCGATATCAATCGCATTTCCCTTGCCATGCTCTGAGAGTTTAGCGCCCTTTTTGTTGTTCCGACCACGGCACGCATAACCAGCAGCGGTACGGATCTTCGTGATGGACGCACCAAACTCGCGCCGAGCTGCAGGCAAAGCCACATCATGCAGCCAGCCATCAAGCTTTTGCGCCAGCTCGCATTCAATCTGTACAGGCAAGGTCAGCCCAATCTCCTGCCCTTCTCCAACAACAGAACGTAAAGAGACTGGCCTTTCAATACCGCATCCCCCGCGCCCCTTAATAGGGTCGAGTATTTCCACACTCCACCCACGTAATACACAGGTTTTGGCTGTGCTCATTTTTGGAACAAGGCGTTGTGGCGAGGTTGCAGCAGGCACAAGAGACATTGGCTTGCCATAAGGGATAGCTACGCGTGGTGCACTCACCGGTGTCCGCCCAATCGGCACAGGAGGCCGGAGCACAACATCACCCTCATACGGGCGGGGTTTAGGAAAAGGAGCGGCATAAACACTTGCAATGCCAAGACATATACCAGCAACCACCGCAACAGACATAACTCGCCCGACCGCTTTAACGCCTGTCTTGTAGTCCACCTCGAAATCTCCGATTTAGACAGCCGTTTCCCCGAGGCTGCACGTGTTTAACGACTGAACGATTCTGAAATACCACCCAAAATCGCGTGAATGTTCTAAACTATCCACTTACAATTCAACCTCAGATCAACGAGATCCAAGTCGCTGAAGTACTCCAAGAGTTATAAAAACCTTGCATATTGATTTGACAGAGAAAACGCAAGAATTGCCTTGTTTATTCACAAGACAACCAGCATGTATCCTCACGCTATACACATGTTATTTCCTATAAAAATTTTCATTCATAAGACGTCTTATTCTACGACTATTACAAACTGTGGCATTTTTTTGCTTCCTAACTCGGCTCCCCTCACATAAGCTTCAAGCAGCTAGTGAGTAACGGGAGATGTATCCATGACTGTCACACGAAGCTTTAACGTTATCGCAATCACACTTGCATTCGCATTTGTTGGTGCTGTTGTTATCGGCTTACTGTAGACCTCCCCCACACTGAAAAGTCCTTCAAAAAAACAAAAATAGAAGGCGGCTTATTTCCAAAAGCACAAAGAAACCCACCTTGTTGCCAAGGTGGGTTAAAGAACACACGTTGATTTAACTCAGCGCCTAAGCAGCGACAGCCGTCACGCCAGCCATTGTGTTGCGCGCTTTTTCAATCGCACCATCACGGTCCATAGAAACGCCCTCGGCTGCGATCACTTCCACATTTTTAATACCAACAAAAGCAAGCACCTGTTTAAGGTATGGCACTGCAAAGTCTGCTGGGGAGTCCACAGGCACACCGCCGGTTGCAACGACGATATATGCTTTTTTGCCCGTCAGCAGGCCTTCTGGTCCATACTCTGTATAATTGAAGGTCACACCGACACGTGCGATCTGATCAACCCAGGCCTTCAAAACAGCAGGAACAGAGAAGTTATAGATCGGGGCACCAATCACCAGAACATCAGTCTCTTTCAACTCAGCGATAAGAGCATCCGACAGGGCCAATCCAGACTTCTGCTCATCACTACGCTTCTCTTCTGGTGTATAGGCTGCACCAATCCAGCTTTCATCAACAAAAGAGATTGGTTCATTTAGATCCCGCTGTACAACGCTGTCACCATCACCGGAAATCTTGGCGATCAGTTCGTCGGAAAGCTGACGAGTGATAGAGGTTGCGGTTGCAGCGGAACTTTGAATGTTCAAAATTGACTTTTTCATCTGTCATTTCCTATACCCCATTGAGGAGCGCAAGCGTCTTTTCCAAAAGTGGATCCGTCTTTAGATCAGACACAAAAATATAAACGGATAGAACAGCTTGCGAGATCCAGATGGGAGAAGCTGCCTTATCAACATCAAACACATACATAGTCGAAATGCGAAAAATGATTAGATCACTAATTGGAAACAGTCCTTGCACCAACTTAGTAATGCTCAACCATTGAACATAAAAAAGGGCCGCGAATTCATCGCAGCCCTCTTCTCAATCCAGTAGGTAAGGCCCGTTACTCAGCCGCTTCCCGCACCATTGGGTTATAGTTTAGGATCGGAGCAAGCCAACGCTCAGCCTTTGCCAAGTCCCAGCCCTTACGCTTTGCATAGTCCTGCACCTGATCCCGCTCAATCTTGCCAACACCGAAGTAATGGCTGTCAGGGTGTGAGAAGTACAAGCCAGATACAGCCGATCCCGGCCACATTGCATAGCTTTCGGTCAAACAAATACCAGTGGCAGCTTCTGCATCCAGCAGCTCCCAAAGAATTCCCTTTTCCGTGTGGTCTGGTTGGGCTGGGTAACCTGGGGCAGGACGAATACCATCATACTCTTCAGCAATCAGCTGCGCATTAGACAACTCCTCTTCTGAGGAATAGCCCCATAAGTCAGTGCGGACCAACGCATGCATACGTTCTGCAAAGGCTTCGGCAAGGCGGTCAGCAATCGCCTGACTGAGGATCTTGTTGTAATCATCACCAGCTTCCCCGTAACGTTTGGCAATCTCATCCTCACCAAAGCCAGAGGTTACTGCAAACCCACCAATATAATCAGGAATACCGCTTTCAATCGGAGCCACAAAGTCAGCCAAAGCCACGTTACCCCGGTTAGAAGAACTCCGGTTCATCTGCTGACGTATAGTGTGAAGGCGTTTAAGCTCGGTGGTCCGGCTTTCATCAGTGTAAAGAACCAGATCATCGCCATCCTGAGCACACGGCCAGAAACCAACAACTGCGTTCGCTTTGAGTAATTTACCCTCCACAACCTCCTTCAGCATCTCGCGCGCATCATTATAAAGCGCCTGAGCCGCTACGCCGTAGCGTTCATCCGTCAATACTGATGGATAGGTTCCTTTAATTTCCCAAGTCGTAAAGAAGGGAGTCCAGTCAATGTAGTCCACCAATTCATCCAGCGGGAAATCCGTAAAGGTCTTAGTGCCCAAAAATGTTGGCTTACCCGGCTTGTGTTTCTCAAAGTCTGGCTTGAAGCGGTTAGCGCGCGCCTGCTCAATAGACGCACGGACTTTTTTACTCCGAGAACGTGCGTGCTTTTCAGCGACATCGGCATAGTCAACACGTGTCGCCTCATAGAGCTTCTCGCGTCCACCTTCACTCACCAGACGAGATGCAACACCTACAGCACGCCCAGCGTCAGTGACGTAGATCGCCTGCCCTCTGGAGTAGTTAGGATGGATCTTCACCGCTGTATGAACGCGAGAGGTCGTCGCGCCGCCAATCAGCAGCGGAATACCCAGGCCTTCACGTTCCATCTCAGCAGCCACATGACACATCTCGTCGAGCGAAGGCGTGATCAGGCCAGACAGACCGATGATATCAACGTTGTGCTTGCGCGCTTCATCAATGATCTTGGCTGTTGGTACCATCACCCCAAGATCGATCACTTCAAAGTTGTTACACTGCAAAACAACGCCAACAATGTTTTTGCCGATGTCATGCACATCGCCCTTCACGGTCGCCATCAGGATTTTGCCGTTCGATGAGCTTTCATCCAGCCCACTCCGGCGCTTTTCTTCTTCAAGAAATGGCATCAGGTAGGCAACAGCCGCCTTCATCACACGGGCAGATTTCACCACCTGCGGGAGGAACATTTTACCAGCACCGAACAGATCACCAACCACGTTCATCCCGTCCATCAATGGACCTTCAATCACGTGTAGCGGACGATCAAAATTCAGGCGTGCTTCCTCAGTGTCTGCCACGATAAAATCAGTGATGCCGTGAACGAGCGAGTGCTCAAGACGTTTGGCAACAGTTCCTTCGCGCCAGGTCAAATCCACCTCGCGCTTCTTGCCACCAACCCCTTTGAACTTATCTGCTGCATCCAGCAAGCGGTCAGTGGAATCTGAGCGCCGGTTAAGCACCACATCTTCACACAGCTCGCGAAGTTCAGCAGGAAGGTCATCATAAACCGCTAGCTGACCGGCATTGACGATACCCATGTCCATACCAAGCTGAATAGCGTGATACAAAAACACAGAGTGCATCGCTTCGCGAACAGGCTCATTGCCACGGAAGGAGAAGGACAGGTTAGAGACACCGCCGGAAATATGCGCGTATGGCAAATTCTCCGAGATCCACTTGGTCGCTTCAAGGAAGTCGACCCCGTAGTTATCGTGCTCTTCAATGCCTGTTGCAACAGCAAAGATGTTCGGGTCAAAGATGATATCTTCAGGCCCAAAACCAACCTTATCAACCAGCACGTCATAGGAGCGCTTACAGATATCAATCTTTCGCTGCAAGGTGTCGGCCTGACCGGTTTCATCAAACGCCATCACCACAACAGCCGCACCATAACGGCGGACAAGTTTGGCCTGCTCTATAAAGCTCTCTTCCCCTTCTTTCAAAGAGATCGAGTTCACAACAGCTTTACCCTGCACACACTTCAAACCAGCCTCGATCACAGTCCACTTAGAACTGTCAATCATTACTGGAACCTTGGCGATATCAGGTTCAGCAGCAATCAGGTTGAGGAAGGTAACCATCGCTTCTTCACTATCAAGAAGCCCCTCATCCATGTTGATGTCGATGATCTGCGCCCCATTTTCCACCTGAGAGCGGGCGACATCCAGCGCAGCATTGTAGTCATCATTCTTAATCAGTTTGCGGAACCGGGCAGACCCCGTCACGTTGGTACGCTCACCCACGTTGACGAAGTTCACTTCCTTGGTGAACGTAAACGGCTCCAGACCGGACAGACGCATCAAACGCGGCACGTCTGGCAGTGTACGCGGCTTTAAGCCCTCCATCGCATCAGCAAGGGCCTTAATGTGATCGGGCGTCGTACCACAACACCCGCCAACCACGTTGACCAGACCAGACTCGGCAAACTCTTTAATGAGGCCAGCCATGTACTCTGGGCTCTCATCATACTCGCCAAACTCGTTCGGCAAGCCTGCATTTGGGTAAGCACACACAAGGGTGTTGGCAACGCGGGAGATTTCATCCACGTGCGCCCGCATTTCTTTGGCACCCAGCGCACAGTTTAACCCAATCGTAAACGGTTGCGCATGGCGCACAGAATTCCAGAAAGCTTCAGGTGTCTGGCCAGACAGCGTACGACCGGACAAGTCAGTAATCGTACCGGAAATCATAACCGGCAGCTTGATGCCCTTCTCCTCAAACACCTGATCAATCGCAAACAAAGCCGCTTTTGCATTCAAGGTATCAAAGACGGTCTCAACCAGAATGAGATCACACCCACCCTCAACCAAACCACGGGTCGCCTCAGCGTATGAATCTTTCAAATCATCAAAAGAAACGGCGCGAAACCCAGGATTGTTCACATCAGGGGAGATCGAAGCAGTCCGGTTTGTCGGCCCAAGGCCACCAGCAACAAAACGCGGGCGCGACGGATCAATAGCCTTCATCTGCTCAACAGCTTCGCAGCAAAGGCGGGCACCTTCCTTGTTCAGCTCATAAACAATGCTCTCCATCGCATAATCAGCCTGCGCGATGGAAGTGGACGAGAACGTGTTCGTCTCAATGATATCTGCACCTGCCTTCAGGTACTGCAGATGAATATCGCGAATGGCATCGGGCTGCGTCAGGATCAAAAGGTCATTATTGCCTTTGAGATCCTGGTTCCAGTGTTTGAAGCGCTCACCTCGAAACTGAGCTTCATCAAACTGAAGATTCTGGATCATAGTTCCCATGGCGCCATCGAGAACAAGGATACGCTCCTTGGCCGCTGCTTCTAGGGTTGCAAAAATATCCGAACCGGTCTTTTTCACCTGCAAACTCATGGGATCCGATCTTTTCTAGTACTTTACTTCGCGCGGGTTACGGATGGGACCGCAACCCGGGTAAATGTCTGTCTGTGTAGATTACGTTCAGGCAGCAACAGATGTGCGGACTTTCCGGTTTTCTCTGAGGCCAAGCATATGGCAGATCGCATAGACGAGATCCGCTTTGTTCATGGTGTAAAAATGAAAGTCCTCTACACCATCATCAGCAAGGCTCATCACTTGCTCAGCAGCAACGGCAGCAGCAACCAGTTCGCTTGTTCGTGGATCATCACCCAACCCGTTAAAGCGGTGTGCCAACCAGCCAGGAACAGATGCCCCAGTCTTCTTGGCGAAGCCGGAAATGCCCTTGAAACTCGTCACCGGCACGATGCCAGGTACAATCGGGATAGTGATGCCGGCAGAACGCACGCGATCAACATATCTGAAGTAGTGGTCATTATCGAAGAAGAACTGTGTAATGGCACGGGTTGCCCCTGCATCCACCTTCGCCTTTAAGACATCCAGCTCAGCATCCCAGCTTGGAGATTCTGGATGCTTTTCAGGGTATGCTGAAACCGAGACTTCAAAGTCACCAATAGAGCGTATGGAAGCAACCAGATCTGCTGTGGTCCGATAGCCTCCCTCATGAGGCGCATACTTCTCACCCAGACCTGCTGCTGGATCACCGCGCAGTGCCACAATGTGCCGTACACCCGCATCCCAATAGGCCTGAATGACCTCGTTCACTTCTTCCTTGGTGGCATCAACACAAGTCAGATGCGCAGCAGGCTTAAGGCAAGTTTCATTGACGATGCGCGATACAGTCGCGTGAGTACGCTCTCGGGTAGACCCGCCAGCACCGTAGGTTACAGAAACAAAGGATGGGGCCAGAGGTTCCAGCCGTTTGATAGAGGACCAAAGCCGTTGCTCCATCTTCTCGCTCTTAGGAGGAAAAAACTCAAAAGAAACGGAAATATCAGAGGCTCCATTGAGCCGGAAACGGCGATCGATGCTGTGTTCGCTCATAACTATGCAAGCTCCTTGTTCGAACCAGCTACAGGCAAGTCGGTAACAACCCGACGATCCTGAGCTAGCCAAAGGGTAACAGTTAATTTGTCTTTCTCTCCCGCATCCGGGGTGAGATCATTCGATGAAACAAGGTCTAGGTCTGCTTCAGCAAGCCAACGTTCAACTTGCTCCTGAGAGAAACCAAGGCGACGGTGCGCATGTTTCTCTCGCAAAAACTCAAGCTCGTGCGGAGCAAAGTCCACGAGAAGGAGACGTCCACCAGGACGTAATGTGCGAGCAGCCTCTGAAATCGCCCGCGACGGCTCCTCCAGATAATGCAGCACTTGGTGAACCACTGTCAGATCTGCCGTATCCGGGAGAACAGGCAGCGCATAAATATCACCTTGACGAACCTGTGCCTTTTGCAGCCCAGCTTTATCAAGATTGGCGCGAGCAACAGACAGCATGCTCTGGCTGGCATCAATCCCGATGCCCTTCACATATTGCTCACTGAACAACTCAAGTAGCCGGCCCGTGCCAGTTCCAAGATCCAGCAGTGTATCGAAGGACTTAAATCCTACGACACCACGCATTGCTTCTTCAACTGCAACTTCAGGAACATGAAGACTACGCTCCTTGTCCCAGTTATTAGCGCGTGCTGCAAAAAAGGCTGCTGCCTCTTCCGCTTTGGCGCGCCGCAGTCCGATCAGGCGTTCGTGGTCTGCTGCCAATGTGGGGTCATCATCCCGGCTCTGCGCCACTATCTGTCGTGCAAGCGCAGCAGGACCACCTTCCGTCAACCGATAGTAGACCCAGGCACCTTCCGGGTAACGTTTAATCACACCAGCTTCACTGAGCAGCTTTAAGTGCCGCGAAATACGAGGTTGGCTCTGACCCAGAATGACCGTGAGATCCTTCACTGTAAGCTCACAACGAGCGAGCAGAGCAAGCAGACGTATACGCGTCGTCTCTCCGCAAGCGCGCAAGCAGCCCACCAGATCCTCAATAGGGAGTTTCCCCTCCGGCACATTGTTTACTGTCGTTATCAAACTTACTACCGCCACTAGCTGATCAAATAATATGATATAAAGATATCTTTATACCTATGAGATGAAAATAACAAGCAGTAGCGTTCTCTTATCACTTGAAAAGAGGAATAGTTTTCTGAGGTTTTCTGGAAAGACACGTGATCAAAATTCAACTCTTATCGCCCACGAAAGCTGAAACGTTTACCCGGGCAAGGCCCTGCTGCGTGCTCTAGAGCAACGAACTACAGCCGTTACGGCAGTTCAAGGCGCTCTTTTTGTGTCACTTCCGCGAGCCTGCTGGACTTCACTGACGCACTGCGGCTCCCCACGACAACAACATCGAAAGGTCTTTTGTATTCAGTATCTTGCGCAACAACAAAACTGATACGCAACAGGAGGGCCATCCCGACAAGGACAAGCAGTGCCAAGAAAGAAATGAGCAAATTTAAGAAGCGGTCCGCTTTCGCAGCCGCAGAGGGAACTTTCTTAGTTTTTCGAATTGTCTCAATCCTGCTTTGGCTACAACGCACCTGGCGGGATTAAACACGAGCATCGCCTAAGGTGGCCTTTGGAAAGATATTCGACTTTAGGATTAAATAGACAAAAGAAAAGGGCCGCAAAAGCGACCCCAAAAATCAACGTGGTTGGATATCAGGCTAAGCCATCCATTGCTCTTTCCAAGTTATAAACTGCTTATATGCCTTCTGCTGGTCCAAGGCTTGATAAGACTTCAGCGCGTCTTCTCGCTGAGAGTTTGAAAGCCGATAGCGCCACGGCCCGATCTTCAAAAGAGCCTGAACCGTCATCATGCCGATACCAGATGCGCGAGACACAACCAAGAACGGCTCCGTATCATTGCGAACAGTCCAGTGCTGAGCCTCTGAATGCCCGATACCTGCCAGCATTGCAAAAGCAGCAACAGCTTCGGCAAATCGGTCTTCTTCAGCAAAAACGCGCAAAGCCCCCTCATTGAGCTTGCCTTCACGAACCAGTTCCATGACGCGACCACGGCCGGTTTCAAAATCGTACCGCCCAAGCCAGAATTCATTTGAGAGCTTTCCTGCTGCAATACGGGCCGCTTTGGGAAGCTTTCCAGCAACGTCAGTGGCGCCCTCTTTAATGAGCTGCCTGCGCACTTGCTCACTAGCAAAGTTGATAAGAGCTTCAATATGCGCGTCAGCAAGATCAGCCCTCTGCCCCAGAGCCAGCTGGAGCACTTCATCTCCATGCGCATCATTGACCAACACATTGACTGTACGCTGCCCAAGGACTGCGCCTTCATTTGCTGCAACAGTCTGCTTCACCTCGGTATTTCCGTGATTAACCAGAACATCACTGATGTTTTCAGAGATAATGTCGCGCTGCGCGATAGCCAACCGGTGCTCATCACCCTTGTCACGAGCAATATTCACCAAATCCCGTTCGCGTAAAACGTTTGACCGTCGCAGGAGCGGCTCTGCGATTTCAATCTCGTCAAAAGCAAGTTTGCGGACCGTCTGTTCAGGGGCACGTCGCACCTCAGCCAGCTGCTGCGCCATATAACTTAACGCATGCTGCTCAACCATTTCTGAGAGCCTAAGCATGACATTGTCGTAAATGTCGATTTGGTCGTCTGAACATCGTTCCCAAGTACGCGCAAACAAAAGAGCCACATGACGCGCGAGTTCTGAACGACGCTCAATATTCTGCTCAAGCGCAAGAGATTTAAAATCAACGATATGAGAAGCCAAGTCAGATGACATTTAATACACCGATGGGATACGCAAACTCACTCAAAACTAAGAAACAGGATTAAACAAAACCTGACTCGATCTATTAGCTTTTTAGTAAATTTCAAAAAAACATGCACTCACATATATCAGAGCAACCACAAAAAAGCGCGACTTTCCTTAACGTTTCATCTAACTAAAAGAAATTTGAATAAATAGATATGCAATTTCAGATAGTTATCACACTAGCAACAAACGTGAGGTCAAGCACGGCCCCGCCTCATGCCAGCAGCTGCGCAGATTGTCACGCCTCTTCTTTTTCCAAGTTTCTAGATCTCAGAGGAAAAAAGCTCCGCAGATACGGCCTCTCAATTCCATACAAGCTGCTATTCTCTTAACAAATGAACTTTCGAGTCGGCCTGAAATGGCCTCATATGTTTCACTCGAAACACCAGCACAACGATTCCGTTTGATCTTGCGAAACAATAAAATTGTCTTGCCTGACCTCACCTCAATTTACGTTGATTTCGACTCGCAACAGGATATTCTTTCCGCATGCTTACCGTTAAACAGCTCCGCTATTTTGTCGCCGTCCAGCAGCATCGCCATTTTGGAAATGCGGCTGAAAACGTCTGCGTTTCCCAACCAGCGCTCTCCATGCAAATCCGAGATATGGAAAAAGAGTTGGGTCTATCTCTTATGGAGAGGAACGCCCATCATGTACGCCTAACACCTGAAGGTGAGGAAGTTGCCGAGCGAGCAAATGAAATTCTGCGAGCACTGCAAGATCTAAGGGACTACGCCGAACAAGTCGCAGCTCCGCTAAGTGGGCAAATACGCCTTGGTGTAATTCCCTCCCTTGCGCCCTACATTCTTCCAAAGCTTCTGCCAGTTTTGGCAACCCAGTACCCGAAGTTGCAACTCGACCTTCGCGAAACCGTGACAGCAACGCTCATAGCTGAGCTCAAGCAAGGGCATTTAGATGTCGTGCTCGCTGCCCTTCCCGTTGATGAAGCTGGTCTGGAAGAGTTGGAAATCTTCGAAGATCACTTTCTACTCGCTGTTTCAAGCGCTCGCCAGATTGATGAACGCACAAAAATAGGGCCAGGTGACCTGGCCAAAGAGAACCTTCTGCTTCTTGAAGAAGGACACTGCCTCAGAGATCAGACTTTGAGCTTTTGCGGATCGACCAGACAAAGCGGCACAGCAAATGTTGGAGCCACCAGTATCGCGACCGTCCTGCATATGGTTGCGGCCGGTTATGGTGTCACCGTGTTGCCGCAGATATGCGCCGATACCGAAATTGCCGACGACCGGATTACACTCCTGCGGTTTGCTGAGCCAAAGGCATCACGTAGAATCGGTTTAATATGGAGAAAAACTTCACCTAAAAGCCAAGATTACAAAGCGCTTGCAGCGTGTTTACACAGCATCACAAACGAGTGAACCTAGTTAATCTAACCCGTTGCTGTGAATAACAGAAAAATATACATTGTGAACAGGTAGGAATTATCGATTTTCTACTAAGATATAGGATCTGAATTTGAAGAACGACTCTTTTATGAAGCACTTTTCATATTCTAGATGCACATTATTACACCATTAAGTGGATTCATTTGATCGGTATAAAACAGGAATCCAATAGCTTGAACAATAATATCGCCCATATTGTAGACCGTACGTTTTGCGAGCAACTTGCAAGCAGCCTTGACCGGCTACAAAAGGGCGTTGTTATGATTCAGGCAAACGGTCACATCCTGAGGTGCAACGAGTTCTCCAAACGCCTGATTGCCAGGGTGGCCCATTTCAAGATCACCAATAACAAGCTGGAGTTTACCGATCCCGCTCACCAGCGCGAATTCCAGAACGCGCAAAACCTGGCCACAGCGACGATCGACCTTGATGTACAACAAGAGTTAATCATTAGGCGTGATGAAGCTTTTTTACGCCCGATCCATATCAACATTCGACTGATAGACACCGAGTTTGAAGACCTGTTTCTGCTCTTCATCACAGATCTGGAAACCCAGCAACATATCGATATTCAAAAGGCAACAGCCCTCTTCCGCCTGACAGATAAAGAAGCTGTCGTGTTGGAGCAGCTTTCAGGAACGAAAACAGAACCGAATATTGCAGCCGATCTGGACATTACAAAAAACACGCTGCGCACCCACCGTAAAAACATTTACGCAAAGCTCAATGTCAGTAGCCGGGTGGAACTTGCGATGCTTCTCTCAATTATCATTTAAAAATGGGAGCATACCGCTTCAATGTGCTTAGTTAGCTGAAACCCGGTAAACACACCGTCGGTCCCCATTTAAGATATGCTCAACGCGCTCGACCTGAACGTCTTTGCCGAGTACATCTTGGAACAGCTCCAGCTCAGAGCGACAAAAGTGCTGACAGGACCGAGCTGCTGCACAAATGGAACAGTGGTTTTCTGCAAGGAGAAAGCTCCCGTCCTCATCCTCAATGACCTCGGCCATATAGCCTTCTTCACTACGCTGCTCTGCAAGACACTCCAGTTTTTCTGGCAGGCTCTTGGCCTCTTTCATCGCAGTCACGTAAGATTTGCGGGATTGGGCAGCACGTGCGTCAATGAGGTGCTGTAGGCCTTCATCGCCATAAAGCTCTTTGATATTGCCTAGCAAATCAACCAGTACACCGCTGTGATTATCCGGGAATTTCCGGTTGCCCGCCTCGGAAATTTGCCAGGTACGCCGAGGACGCCCGACAGTCCCTTTCAGGTCAACAAACTCAACAAGATCAGCATCTAGAAGCGCATCAAGATGTTGACGCACAGCAACAGCTGTCACGCCCAGATGTTTAGCCAAAACGGCTGCTGTATGTGGCCCACGCGATTTTAGCGCATACAACAATCTATCTTTTGTGCGGTCACTCATAAGTATCTCATAGCACATTTGAAATTATATGAAAAGTTTTCGCTTTCCAAATAAACATTTACTGCCAGCCCATACTATAGGTAAACAGAGGATATTTATCACTCATATTTTTCGATCAACCTAGTATTACATGCAATGCAGAACGTCCGATTAGTCAACTCCACGCGGGTATATATGTAACATACAAATAGATGCTATGACTTTTCATAGATCCGGGAAAAATAACAGGCCATTATCCCCATTTTTCGAAAATTTACTTGCGATATCCATAGTATTTCAACGATCCTGCCCCCAATTTCTCATAGAGACCCTCGTTTCTTTTTGCGTAAACGCCCATAATCCCTATCAATAGGTCTTTGGAAATTTGTTGTTTCATAGTGGTGGGATTGATGTCTGACTTGGACAGCACAAAGTACAACATAGAGTACCCCGAACACAGCAGGCTCCCTCGCACCGTAGGCAAGCCACTTCAACCATTTACTCAGTCGATCCTGCACGTCTACGAAAAGATGTTCGAACTACCCACCTTCATCATGATCAACCAATCCCAAAACCAGCAGGACACAGAACTCTTCGTTTCCGAAACCATCCAGCCATACAAAACACAGCTGAGCAGGTTCCTGTCTGCCATTACAGAACTGCCAATCACTGGAGATGAGGTACAGATTTTACCCCACTCCTTTAAGAAGGAGGATCAGGAGGCAAACGGGTGTTCATATCCCCCTTCCACACAACTGGTCGCGTTCATGCCACTCATCTTACAACAGCGCGTTGTTGCATTGGTTGGCATCATGTACCACGCTCAACTCAGCACAGCCGCCACCTTTCCAAGAGCGCACTTACAAACCGCCTCAAACTCAGACCAACGCGAAAACGCCGATCTGACGAAAAAACTGAAAAGCTTTCGAAATCTGGCAAGGATTCTCGTACCGGGTCTGACACGTCTTCTCGCAGCCAATGACATGAACGACAGGCTGCACACGAACGAGACGTCGCCGCGCACATGCACAAAACGCCCACTGAATCCTAAAGAGATTTTAACCGTCCGCAACATTGATCCTTTAACAGCTCTGCGGACAAGAGAGGGTTTTGAGCAGCGCATTTCAGACGCTATCGCAAACTTGAGTAGCCCAGACCAACGCGTTGCGTTGTTTTATGTGGATCTGGATCACCTCAAAGTAATCAATGACGCACACGGGCACGCAGCAGGCGACGCTGCCCTTGTTGCCGTCGCAGACCGACTTAAACAAATGGAATGCAATACCATCACCGCACTTAGAATAGGTGGTGATGAGTACGCCCTGCTCCTGAAAGACACGACAAGTCAGCAGATACGGGCTCTTCTGGAGGAGCTTCCCTCAAAGCTCAGCTACCCATTCCATCACGACGATAGCGAAATCAGCCCCAAGGTCAGTATCGGAGCTGCGACCTTCCCCGATCATGCAAACAGCGCAAAAGAGCTCCAAGAATGCGCCGATACAGCTCTGTATCACGCAAAAAAACGCGGGCGAAACTGCACAAGCCTGTTCAATCAGGTGATGCGCACAAGGCTGGATCGCCAACTCAGCCTTCAGCAAACAACAAAGCAAGCGCTTATAGAAAACCAAGTCGGCACCGTTTTTCAGCCGATCATGTCAAGTCAAACAAACAAGATCAAAATGCTCGAAGCTCGTCCAGAGTGGCCCGCGCAAATTCACGAGATTGCCCGAGGAGGCGACCTTTCTAAAATGTATGACAGCGCAAGCTTCAGCAGCATCCTTGGAAAAACTCTTATCACGGCAATCGTCCACGCCATGCGTGCCTGCCATAACACCCAACTGAAACATTGGGAGTTCTTGTTCAGGGTACCAGTCCCGTCACTTCTGAAAGAAGGGTTTTGCGATGCGCTCAAATCCGTCTTGAGAGAAAACAACATCATGGCGGATAAGTTCACGCTGGAGATCCCCTCACGCACGCTGCTTCAGGCAAATACCCACTTCCTAATCGATGAGCTCAACGACCTGACAAAAACCGGTGTTAAATTGTGCATCAACCACTATGACTCTGGTGGGCTGAAGATAGAGCACTTTCAAAAGCTGAATATCGCTTACATCAAACTTCATGCAGGCTCGGTTGAGAAGCTATTTGAAGACAGCAAAACAGCCCGACTGCTCACTGCGGCAACCGAGTTCGCCCATGCGTTGGATATTGAAGTCATTCTCTCTGAAATTAAAAACAAAAGCACTGAGTATAAGCTGAGAAAACTAAGGGCAGAATATGTGCAAGGAGAACTCTACGCTCCAGCACAACATTTCTCCCAAATCTACGAAGCCTACGTGCCAGGCAAGTCTCAAAACACCAAACTCAAGCTAAACAGCACAAGGCTCTCACGGCAGCTGCTATCTATGGTAAATTAGCGCTCAACTGACAGCGCAAAGAGAACACGTGTGAGCAAAACCAAACGACAACGGGCTATAAGCGACACACTTGAAACATTCATTCCCCGTGTCACCTATCTAGATGCCTCCGAAATTCGCAGAAAAGCGAACCAGCCGCACTTGCGTCACTTACCAGTTCGCATCGCAGTGCTTCTGGCAACCACCAGCTATGTGCGTCACCAATACACAAACTATGATGATTTACTCGATGAAGGCCTGGATCGTGATGCCGCACGTTATTGCGTCGCCCACGATATGGAAACAATTATTGGAGAATGGGGAGGGAACATAACAGCAGAGGAGCTACTCGCCGCTCCGCAAGAAAGCGACGAGTAATAATTCAAATAGTTTATCGACAAACGCCAATAATCCAAACAAATGCTAGGAAAACGAGTGAGAGTGCTGGAATGATAATTGCGGGATAACCAAAGAACGCAATAGAAAGGCCCCAACCAACAAATATATTAGCACAGAAGTAATACTTGGCTTCATTGTTTCCATGCACTGCATCTTTAAATAGCCAGCCTAAAACTGGAAATAGAAACAGTAACTTAAAGAAAATTGGATCTTCATCCTCTGCAGACGCAGCTGAAGACATAGTGATATCGCTCATTGGGGTGCCCGTTTTTGTTTAATGGGGTAAACACTTGCTTGACTTACATCAAGTTACCACCTGCGCGTATGCGTCACATCAGCACATCTACTTAGCGACAATAAGCTGAACCTAAACGATTCTTATCAAAAGCGTAGAAGCCTGACACTACCTCTAATCGCTCTATGGGTATGGCCATGCTTTGGTCACCGAAGAGACCAAACGCAGCGCGGCTCGACAATCCTAAGCACAGCAACAACGCCCGACTTCACTTTGCAGCACAGCTCACAAATCACAACAGCTTTCGTCACTCCTCTTGTTATTTCTGCAAAACAAAGGGCGCCCAAAATGAATACTCCGCAAATAGTCATCTATACAGACAATACCAATGCAACTCTCTCCTCACTCGCCACAACCGAGTGTACAATCGGAATCCAGGCATTCATAAGCGGCGCAACATTCGGTTCCGACGGCACTTGCACGCTCAGCTACGATTGGCCTATGCAACAGGCAATCGCTCCCGAACCGTCAAGCGGAAAAACACAAGTCCAAATTGCACGCGAGAAAGGCTTAAAGGTACTTGCTGCTGTGGGTGGAGAAACCTTTTCCACCTCCGTTTGGCATCAATGCGATGCCAACATAGATGGTTTCGTCACTGCGCTAACTGACTTCGTGACCAGCAACAACTTTGACGGTATCGACATTGATTGGGAAGACAGTGCAGCTGCCATAGGACAGGGCGGATATAATGCCGTCGACTTTCTGGTCTCCTTAACGCAAAAACTAAAGGAAGCACTACCAACTGATCAGAACATGATTACCCATGCACCGCAACCACCTTACCTTGACCCCGAATGGTACGGCGGGCCCTATCTGGATGTTATGAGACAGGCAGGTGACGATATCGACTACCTCAATATCCAGTACTACAATAACCCAGCCTGGGTCGGCGATGACAACAACCCGGCCAGCGAAACTCAATATGTCGCTGGTACAGTCGGTTCGCCTCCTTTTTCCACCAGCATCGTTGGTTTGCAAACCCAGGGCCTGAAACCCTCGCAATTATTGATTGGTAAACCTACGACAGACCAGAATTCAGGCAGCGGCTACATCAGCGCGAGCGATGTCGCTACCTATATCATTGCGCCCTTACGAGCCGCCTCTCAAGAGTTCGGCGGTGTCATGGGATGGCAATACGCGGTTTCGCCAGGGGGATCAGAAGTCGTAACCCAATGGATTTCGACAATCTCTACAGCACTTAACCAACAAAATAAAAAGTGAGCTCAGGCATAATCTAGACGCGAATAATTTTAGTCTTACCAACAAAAAACGGCGGAGCATTGCTGCCCCGCCGGTTTGAAAAACTAATACAAACTCATAGTTTAACGCGTAAGCGGCTTGTATTTGATACGGCTTGGGTCAGCAGCGTGTGCACCCAAACGACGTACTTTGTCTTTCTCATAATCTTCAAAGTTACCTTCAAACCACTCAACATGGCTGTCGCCTTCAAAGGCCAACATGTGTGTTGCAAGACGGTCAAGGAACATACGATCGTGCGAGATAACCACGGCACAACCTGCATAGTTCTCAAGCGCATCTTCAAGAGCTGCAAGAGTTTCAGTGTCAAGATCGTTGGTCGGCTCATCGAGCAGAAGAACGTTTGCACCTGTTTTAAGAACCTTAGCCAGATGAACGCGGTTACGCTGACCACCAGAAAGGTTACCCACTTTTGCCTGCTGGCCTGGGCCCTTAAAGTTGAAGGAAGAACAGTAAGCGCGTGAGTTGATCTCTTTCTTGTCGAGATAAATCACTTCAGCGCCTTCAGAAATTTCTTCCCAAACGGTCTTATCCGGGTCTAGCTTATCGCGGGACTGATCCACATAACCAAGGTGAACGCGGTCACTAACAACCACATCACCACTGTCCGGCTTTTCCTGACCTGACAGCATCTTAAAGAGTGTAGATTTACCAGCACCGTTGGGACCAATGATGCCAACAATACCACCACGAGGCAGTTTGAACGACAGGTCATCAATCAGCAAACGATCACCAAAGCCTTTAGAAACACCTTGAACGTCGATGACATTGTTGCCAAGACGCTCACCAACAGGGATCAGGATCTGCTCGATAGAAGGCATGCGCTCTTCTTGTGCAGTCAACAGAGCATCATAAGCATTGATACGGGCTTTTGACTTGGTCTGACGGCCCTTCGGCGTCATGCCCATCCATTCCTGCTCGCGCTTAATAGCGCGCGAACGAGCCATGTTCTCACGGCCTTCCTGCTCCATACGCTTGGTCTTCTGGCCAAGGTACGTGGAGTAGTTGCCTTCATAAGGAATGCCCTGACCGCGGTCGAGCTCCAAGATCCAGCCAGTCACGTTATCAAGGAAGTAGCGATCGTGGGTGATGATCAACACTGAGCCCTTGAACTCGCGCAGGTGGCGTTCCAGCCAGTGTACGGTTTCAGCGTCAAGGTGGTTGGTAGGCTCATCAAGCAGCATCAGGTCAGGCTCAGAAAGAAGCAGCTGACACAGTGCAATACGACGACGTTCACCACCGGAAAGGTTGTTTACAGGTGAGTCGGATGGAGGACAGCGAAGCGCTTCCATTGCCATCTCAACCTGGCTTTCCAGATTCCAAAGGTCCTGCGCATCAATGATGTCCTGCAGCTGAGCGCCTTCATCGGCGGTCTCGTCAGAGTAGTTCATCATCAACTCGTTGTAGCGGTCTACAAGAGCCTGTTTGTGCGCAACGCCTTCCATGACGTTTTCAAGAACGGTTTTGTCCTCGTTCAGCTTCGGCTCCTGTGGCAGATAGCCCACTTTAGCGCCTTCTGCTGCCCAAGCTTCACCGGTGTACTCTTTGTCCAGACCAGCCATGATCTTCAAAAGAGTGGATTTACCTGCACCGTTAGGTCCCAAAATGCCGATTTTCGCATCTGGGTAGAATGACAGATGGATATTATCGAGAACTTTTTTATTGCCGTAGGCCTTGGAGACCCCGTGCATATGATAGATGAACTGGCGCGCCATGGGGTGCCTGCATCTCCTGATCTGAGTAAACTTAAGAAATCTCTGAGGGCACTCATAATGGAAGCTGCGCCAAGGGGCAATCAATAACGTTTCTGGCGCGATTGATTCCGCCCATTTTTGTTGGTTTTTCTAGATATTTTCCGCCAACAAAAAAGGGCAACTGCCTTACGCAGCCACCCTTCTTCAAAATCTAACAACTTAAATCAGCTTATAAGCTGTTTAAGCTCATACAAGTTTCAACTGCGGCACAACAGTCAAATTCTTAACAATCACGTTGCCTTCAAACGCTTTCAGGCCTTTAACAGCGATAAACGTCACAACCGGCTCAAGTGCAACAATGGCAAGGTAAGACAAAGCAAACTGGCCCCATGCAGCGAACGGGGTAGCCACATCACCAATCATCAACCAGAAGCCGACCATACCGGTAACACCAGTGTAGTACATAGCGTCCAGCTTCAAAATCTGCGCAAAGCTCACGCGTTTGGCAAGTTTTTGATTAAACAGCTTGCTGCCAGACAGATAGTGAACGGAAATCAAAGGCAGGATCAGTGAAAGGCTGTTCACGCCAAGATGGTAAAGATCTTGCGGATCAAACACCAGTCCCTGGAAAAGAAGGCCAAGGCCAAAGCCCAGAACAACCGGCGTAAAGCCAAGTGTCAGATACATGGCCATTGCGCCAACAAAGTGTAGCTCAGACGGTCCAACGGACATATGGAAGCTCTGCATAAATACAGAGAAGAACGCCGCGGCCAGAAGGGTCTTGAACGGTACCAGAGGATTTTTCAAAAACTCAGAGGCTTGCAATTTTGCTGCCCAGAGCAATGTGCCCACAGCACCCACATTTGCAGCAATAACTTTAGCCGCGGAAACATATCCCGGTTCTACATGCATAATTTCGTCTCCTATTCGCACCCACCGTGCGAGAGCTCTTAAAAAAAGAGCGATTGATATCAAACATTGGGCAGGTTTCCTGGCTCATGGCTTCTGCATCCATCGCCTTCCCAGAGACCCTCTCCAGTGGCTTTTATGATAGACGCACCACGTAACAGTTGCGGGGGCAGCTGCGGCTTGGGCCCATCTTTGGTCATCCCTACCGCATTCCCTTTTCATCAAAGAAGCTTAGCTTCAATAGAACCCAACAGCCGGAATATCGTAGATTACGCGGCAATACACAACCAGAAATAAGAATAACTTTGGATAAGCTGCAACCCTAAGATTTGCTGGCAGATAAAGCGAGCCTGAGGTGTAGGCAAAAAAAGAGGCGTGCACCCAGTGGTACACGCCTTTAAGAAAGTTGACACTCCCCCATCCGAGTGCCAGCCGAAGCTGAACACAGAGATATCAGAGGGCACCAAGTCTTCATTGATCTTCATCAAACCAGATAAAATTATCTGGTAAACTTCGAATATTATTTTTACTTACAGGACTAAGAAGACTTTCAATCGATTTAAACTAGAACCACTCAAATATAACCAAAAACAATTCAACCGAAGCCTCTGTAATTTCCTACTGGTTATTAGTGAGAGTTGTTTCAGATGGTGGTTGCCATGAAAACTTCCTTTGCCAATGCACGCTTGGGGAGATCACAAAGTTCCATGAACTTGAACGCTGGTCCTGTGTACCTGAAGTTGCATCGGGACTGACGCCAACTACACTGCCCTCCTCTACAATCTGGAGTTTGAGAGTACCCTCCTCTTGGCTTGCAAGGTCAAGCAGGCCCAGATCTCCATGCGTGCGCCCAAGAAACACTTTGGGCTCTGAACCAATTCTCTCCCAAATTGCTTTGGCCAAATCATTTGGTTGATTCGCGTTGGGCTTGTTGGATATCTCGATGACCCTATTGCGCGGCACGCCATAGTTCAGCTTCGCCATCGAGCGGTCGACCTCATGATCACCAAAGCTCAAAACCCATATTTGAAACTGACGTTCCTTTAAAAAGCCGACCAGCTCAATCAAGGGCTGGTACGCAAATTCTCGGTAGCGTGCACCAACAGCTTGAGGTCCCTCCAAAGACAAAAGGGCTCTCACATCTTCTGTGTAGACAGATAAGAGGCTCAGATCATTGGGCGTTTTGGGCGTAGCAACCTTTCCATCGGCCTCAGCGAGTACCTCGCTCCACAAAGCACCATCACCAACCAGTACAGCAACGCGCTCATCCAGCTTTACATATTCCGGACTGCCACCGCGCCCCATCCGCTCAATGCTCTCGATGATCCCATGACGGAGCTTACCTTCGTTCCAGCTCGGCAGAATATTATCCCGCTCTCCACCGGTTGGCTGCATAACTGCTATGGCTGAGTATAAAAACAAGCTGGACCACTGCATCTGTCAAGATCACCTTGATGCTGTTCAAGCAAACTTGGTGACGTAGAATGCATATCAATTGCACATAAAACATGAACTAAACGCGCTTGAGAAAAGAGATCACTTTCACAGTTGATGAGTCTCACGTATTTCCTCTCCACTTTAATGTTAATTCAAGCGCAGCATGCAAAACATCGAATAGAAAACGAGGGTATTTACCAGCCTACCGGCGCGTTGACAGTCACACGGCTCCGTCCTGCGCCATGTTTAAGCACTTGAACTTGAACAGGTATTCTGTCCTTCAATGCTTCCACATGGCTAATCACGCCAACTTTTCTTCCTTGCCCCTGCAACATCTCCAGTGCATCGATCGCAAGGTCGAGGCTTTCCGCATCCAATGATCCAAAGCCCTCGTCAATAAACAGCGTATCAACAAACGATTGCCGCCCCTCCAAACCTGAGAGAGCTAGGGCAAGGCTGAGGGAAATAAGGAAGCGTTCTCCGCCACTTAAAGAGCGTGTGGAACGCGGTGTGTCGCCCATATCCCGGTCAACGACAAACAAACCGAGACCAAAATCCGCCCGTTTCAACTGGTAGCGTGGCTTAAGCTGCTGCAGCTGCTTGTTTGCCAGCTCCACCAGGAGATCGAGGGTAACACCTTGGGCCACCTTCTGGAATTTGGAGCCATCAGCAGACCCAATCGCCTCAGAAAGAGCACCCCAAACCAGCGCATTTTCTCTGGCTTCCTGCAATAACCCCATGATCTGCTGTGCTTTTTGGAGAGCTTGTGCGTCCACGCGTAGTTTCTCCGCGCCCACGCCTTTGCTCACCTGCAACTCCGAAAGAGCAAGCCGCTTACTCTCCAGCCGGGAGGATAACTCCTCGCCTGCTTCATCCGGCATCTTGAGCCTTCGAACGTCATCAAGCTCTTTCGCCCAGGTAGCAACTGCGGTTTGAGCGGCAGCCAGGCCATCATCGAGAGCTTTCAGCTCAGCAACAAGCCCATCCCACTCCGCATGGCTGCGCTCGTTAAGCCCCTGATAGACATCATGAGACAAACCAAGCTGCGAAAGCTTTATATTTAACTCGTCATTGCAGCGTGTTAGCACTAAAACAGCTTTTTCCTCAGCCGTCTTCGCAACAGCTAATCCAGCCTCCAGGCGTGCCCATTCCTTGTCTGCGTTGTTTTGTGCGTTGGTTGCGTTGGTTGAGCGTTCTTTTGCGTTGCTATGTTTGTTTTGGAAAGTTTGGCGGTGTTCTTTGGTCGGTTCCCCGTCAAGCAACTTACTGCGCGCATCTTTGCGCTCATGATGCAATTTGCGCAGCTCCTCCAGCTTGCCCATCAGCTCACCAGATGTTTTCACAAGCCCATCGCGCTGAGCCTTTAAACCACCGGTCTCTTTCTCTAGGGATTGCAGCGCAGAAGACGTTATCCCCTCTTGCAGCTCCAGTTGTTCCCATGTGGAGATACGCTCTTGCAGGTGCGCCTTTAAGCCTGCGATGTCATCACCGAGGGAGCCAATTGTCAGCTCTCCATCCAGAAGTGTTTTCCGCACACGTTCTTCAAGCCGGGAACGCGCCTCTGTATTCTCATTCTGGCGTGCTTCAACCTTTGAAAGCTCAATACGTGTTGATGAAACAGCTTCAGCTTTCTGCTGTTGTTCCTTTGCTGTTTTCTGGTGTGCATCACGAAGGCTGCGAAGCTTGGTCTCCACCTGCTCCATATCCTTTCGCAAGGCCTCCTCCTTTTCAAGGACACTGCGCAACGCAGTCAGCTTCTCTTCTGCCTGTTCCACAACACCGTTGAGCAGATCGGGATCATCCAAAACAGCAGCAAGTGTCAGCTCAACCTCAAACGGGGCAGCAAGTAAAGCCCAACCGTCTTTAAGACCTGCGTGCAATTGGTCTGCGTCCTGCGCATACTTGGCCGCTTGAGCAGTGGCGTTGGTATGCGAAGCCTCACAGGCCGCCAAATCGCGGTTAAGCCTATCTAAGCTCTGCTGTGCAACTGCTCTAGCTTCTTCCGCTTCTTTGCGCTGTAGAAACACGTCGCCGAACAGCGAATCCAACGCAGCCCGGCCCTCCTGTGTATCAATAGGGTGATGGTCAGAGCCACACACAGGGCACGGTGCGTCATCAACCAGCTCTGCGCGCAGGGCTTTTACCTGGTTTCCTTGCGCCGCTTCAGCAACGGTAGATAGGCCCCTTGCTTTTTCGAGAGCTTCTTCTCGAAAGCTAAGCTCAACAGCAGCTTTCTCTTTGGCCTGCTTCAAGCCTGCCATTTGGCTTTCCAGCTTTTTCCATGTGGCCTTCTCGCTGTCTCTGTTACGCTTTGCCCGCAGGAAGTGGCGTGAGTTTTCCTGCAGCTTCTCAGCACGTTGACGGAATGCTGAAAGCTGCTCCATGCCTTTGCGCGCAGTATTTCCGCCCAGCTCAGCAACACGAGCTTTTTTAGCAGTCAGTGCCGCCTCGCAGCCTTCCAGCTCACTCACAAACTGCTCAAGCTTCGAGGTCAGCTTGCTTTGAATTTCGCAAAGTTCCGTATCACGTTTGCGCGTTTCAACCAGCCGTTCAGCATTTTGGGAGAGCGCAAGCTGTATGCGCTCAAAATCATCCAAATCTGCATCAAGGGTTTCGCGGCGATCTTTCAAAACCTTGGTCGCACTCAGCCGCGCCATCTGCTCTTTCACAGTGGCTTGCAAAGCTTTCTGCTCGTCCAATGCTTTATCGTGCTCAGATACAGCCTCTTGCGCACGCGCGGCCTCACTTGCAGCGCTATCAGAGCGTTCGCGCAACTGCTTTCCGTCAGCTTCAAGCTCAACCAGCTTGGTATCCAGCTGTTCGGCCGCACTCCATTGCGGCGCCAGCTTTTCAAGCTCCGCTTCAAGTTCATTGAAAACAGCAGAGGCCTGCGTTGCCACGTCGGTTTTTGCAGCAAGGTCCTTCTTTGCCCCATCCAGCATAATCTGGGTGTCTTGTGAGACAGAGCGCGCATCTGAAGCAGACTTCGTTGCCTCAACAACCTTCTGGTTGATCGGTTCCAAGGACCTGATGCGTTCAAACTGCTCCTTCAAATCCCGCTTGGTCTGTGCAGCTTCCGAGCGCGCCTTTAGCGCAACAAACTCGTCTTGGGCAGTGTCCAAACGCTTTTTGGTATCATCCAGCTTTTGCAAATGGGTCAACGACTTGGCAATGGCGTCCATGTCGCTTTGCAAAGCCTTGGATTGAGCATCCAAAGCTGCCTGTTGCTCCTGCAAAGCTGTACGCTCGCCTTCGTCCAACAGGCCGGCTACCTCCGATTTTTCTTCCAGTTTGGCAACGGCCTCTTTTGCTTCAGAGGCACTTTGGAAAACCTTTCGGGAGATATCGCGGTACTTTTGGGTGCCCGTTACCTTTTCAAGCAGGGCTGCCCGCTCATTATCGTTGGCTTTCAAAAAGGCATCAAAATCGCCCTGAGCCAGCAAAACTGTCCGTTTAAACTGCTCGTAAGTTAAGCCAAGCCGCTCTTCAACGGCTGCATCAACCTGCTTGATACCGCTTTCAAGAGCAGCATTGTCCTGAATACGAACTAAAGAACGCTCGACATTTTGCAGCTTGCCCGATGCCTTGTTGCGCGCACGGCGCACAGTCCAGCGCGCACGGTACCCTTCGCCATCAGCCCCAACAAAGTCCGCCTCAGCAAAACCAGAGACTGCGCCACGTGTCAGCACAGTGCGGGGATTGGTCTCTTTCAAATCAGAGCCGGCAACATCTGGCACATTGTCACTGCTGCCAGCCGCACTCAGCCGCGGGCATTGACCAAACAAAGCAAGACACAAGCCATCCAAAAGCGTGGATTTGCCTGCACCGGTCTCACCGGTAATGGCAAACAAACCAGCCCCTTTGAGCGGCTCCTGCTCAAGGTTGACTTCAAAAGGAGCTGCCAGACTGGCAAGGTTTTCGCCACGCACCGCTAGAATACGCATTACTCGACCTCCGCTTCTGCGATAGCGCGATAAAAACAGTCCAGATGTTTGGCATCAGGTTCAATGCCGTGCACCCGCTCAAAAGCGGACTTGAACAACTCATCTGGCTGAACTTCAGAAAGGCGGATAAGGCTCTCAGCCTCTGCGCTAATCGGGGCTTGGGTTTGGGGCCGCAAAACGGAAACACCTGCACTACGCACTGGATATTGTGCAAGAATCTGATCCACCTCTGCCTTCAACCCGCTGGCAGAAACCTGCGGCCTTAAATCCACATGCACAAACGGCTGCTGCTCCACTGGTAATGCACTGTCGAGGCCCAGCGCCTCCAACTCCGGCACCAGCTCTTCCAGCAGCAACCCGCCATCCCCTTTCAGGCGGTGGAACGCAACCGGACGGTGAAGTCCAAGGCGTTCGATAGAAAGCACACCAGCATCTGAAAAGCTCAACAGGTTCACACCATGCTTGTAATGTTGCTCTGTGACGGAAAGAGGAAAAGGGGAACCGGAATAGCGAATGGTCTCCTTGCCCACCTTCTGCGGTTTGTGCAGGTGCCCAAGCGCGACATAAGCAAGATCATCCGGAAACTGCTCCCAAGGCATGGCGTGTTCGCCGCCAATGAGAATGCGCCGCTCCGCCCCTTCCGATTCCAAACCACCAGCAACATGCAAATGCCCTGTCGCAATCAACGGCAGGTCACCGATTGCCGCCCTCACCTGAGAAACAGCGGCCTCGTAAAGCTCTGCAACAGCGCGCACCACAGGAGAGCCTTCGACTGTTGTCGAAAAGCTCAATCCAGGAAGGTCACTCGTGCGTGGGAAAGGCAGTGCCAAAGCATAGGCTTTGACCTCGCCATCACTGGTTTTGAGTGGAACAAGGTGATGGGACAGATCCAAAGAACCGTCCTGCCTGCGCACCATACCAACCGCTTGCACACCAATCTTTTGCAACAAAACACCTGGCGCTTCTACGCGCCCGGCGGGGTCATGGTTGCCAGCAGTCAGGACAGTGACCAAATGCGGGCGTTTATCATGAAAGCGAGCCAGCGCTTCATAAAGCATCTGCGAAGCTTCAGCAGATGGGTTCTGATTGTCAAAAACATCTCCTGCAACAACCAGCGCGTCCACCTCATGCGCGTCAATCAACTCTTCAAGCTCGTTGAAAAATTGTTGATGCTCATAGGTACGCGACCAGCCGTTTAGGCTCTGGCCAATATGCCAGTCCGCTGTATGCAGGATTTTCAACGCCATACTACCTGTTCCACGCTCCAAGACTAAAACAGCGGTATTTGGACAACCGCCGTATCATGACCCGGAAGTCACTCATTCACCAATCCGCAAATTAGGCATAGGGTGGACACTGAAGTCTTTATAGGGCCGCGCCTACCCACAGATTTGAGGGCTTTGACACAGGTAGCGCACAGGAATCTGAGTTTCGGCTTCACCCAACGAAATTTTTGAGAAATTCTTGCCTGTTTTTCGCAGTTTCCGCAAAGGCGCTCCGAATCCCTTCGTTCATCATTATTGAACAATAAGATCACTAAAGCACGACTTGTTCACGCAGAGAATAGGAATATCTTTAGGTCCAGGACAGCAAGTTTGAAAGCGTTAATAATTTGGAGACCTGCAATGTTGAACACAGCATCTGATTTAAAAATAAAAGTCCGCGCCGGCAGCGCACGCGGCCATGCCAATGCTGGCTGGTTGAAGAGCGCCCATTCTTTCAGCTTCGCCAACTATTATGACCGCAATAACATGCACTTCCATAACCTGCGCGTCATCAATGACGACTGGATCGCAGGCGATGGCGGCTTCCCAATGCACCCTCATGAGAACTTCGAAATTTTCTCATACATGCTGGAAGGTGAACTGGAGCATAAAGACACCATGGGCAACGGCAGCACCGTGCGCAAAGGTGGCATTCAGTTCATGAGCACCGGCACTGGTGTCCAGCATTCAGAGTTCAACCCCTCACCAGAGGCCCCCTCTCACCTGCTGCAAATCTGGTTGATTCCAGCGCGCAAAAACACAACGCCGCGCTATGAAATGCTGGATCTGGATGACACGGCACGCGATGGTAAATTGCAGTTGTTTCTGTCTCATGATGGACGGGACGGCTCCATTCGTACCGAGGCAGCTGCCGACGTCTATTCCGGCAAACTAGACGGCAAAGACGAGATCAACTTTGAGCTGAACGACCACCGCGCCGTGTATGTGCATGTGGCCAGAGGCGAACTACAGATCAACGGTGCGACCTTGGAAGACGGCGATGCAATTGAGGCCGAAGGACGTGGCAGCTTAGTGCTGAACAACGCCAAAGGCGCAGAAATCATAGTGTTTCACCTCTCTGACCGTCCATAATGAGAGCACATAAACCACATTTACTTTTCAAACTTGCGTCCATATGAAAACAAAGAGGCATCTTTCCCAGATGCCTCTTTGTCGTCGTTTCACCCCAAACCTCCTATTGCAATACTACAAGTATATTTGTAGTACCTTCTCATGACTGACACGCAAATGAGCAACACAGTGGACGCGCCGCTGCTGCAAGAGGGCGACGCCGTTGCTGCGCTCTCCGCTTTAGCCCACAAAGACAGGCTTGCTGCCTTTCGCTTGATCTTGACTGCGATGCCCAATGGCCTCCCCTCTGGTCAGGTCGCGAAGGATCTTGCTATTGCCCCCACACGGATGTCTTTCCATCTCGCCACGCTGGAACGTGCAGGCCTGCTCACAGCGCAGCGTCACGGCCGTGTGGTGCGCTATGCCATTGCCCCGCAAACCATGCGCAGCCTGCTTCACTTCCTGACACAGGATTGCTGCAACGGCGATCCAGCCCTGTGTCAAAACCTCAATCCAATTCCCAATCGTTGACCAACTTCATCGGAGTGATCCACATGCAACCGACCATCTACCACAACCCCAAATGCGGCACCTCTCGCAACACGCTGGCTATGCTCGAGCAAGCTGGTACAGAGCCACAGATCATAGAATACCTCAAGAACCCGCCCTCGCGTCAGACGCTAGAAAAACTGATTAAAGACAGTGGTTTAAGCGTTCGTGAGGTCCTTCGCGACAAAGACAAGCTGTACAATGAGCTAGACCTTGCAAACGAAAAATGGACTGACGAACAATTGCTCGATTTCATGCAGGAGCACCCAATTCTCATGAACCGCCCAATCGTTACTACCGAGAAAGGCACTCGCCTGTGCCGCCCATGCAAAGTCCTGCTCGATATTTTGAGTGAAGAGCAGGCCAGCACTTTCGCCACGGAAGACGAATAAGTCGACTCTGCGCCAAAACACTAAGTTTTGTTCAAATGATCTTGTAGCCAAGCATAATGTAATCGGGTGGAAGCAAACTGTTTTCATCCGATTACACTCACACCTTCAGCGCAGCGTACGCGCCCTCATTCCTAGCGAAAACAAACTCGTCTCAACCATGCCTTAAACACATGCTGCCATACACAACAGCAGGATAGAAACAGGAGAGACGAACCTCATGGACTATATTCTGGGTGTCGATGGTGGAGGCTCCACATGCCGCGCAGCAATCGCAACAGCAGACGGACGTTTGCTGGGCCATGCAAAAGCCGGGCCCGCCAATATTTACAGCGACCCCGCCCAGTGTCTCAACTCCATACTCTATTGCGCAAAAGAGGCCTGCGAGGACGCAAACCTGACCGAAGAGGCCTTGCAACAAACCTTCGCCGTCCTGGGTCTGGCAGGTGCGAATGCCTACACCAATCCAGAAGGCATCGCCCAAAAGCTTCCCTTTGCAGAAGTGCAAATCGTTTCAGACAGCCTGATTGCCTTGGAAGGCGCTCATGGGTCGGACGATGGCGTGGTCGCTATTTTGGGTACTGGTTCCAACTTTATGGCGCGCAAAGGCGGCAAGCAGTACCCACTCGGCGGATGGGGCTTTCATTGTGGTGATCAAGGTAGCGGCGCGAAGATGGGGGAACGTGCGCTCAAAGAAGCCCTGCTCGCCCATGACGGTCTGCGTTCATTGGGTCCGCTCACTGAACACATTCTGAGCCAGTTTGAAGACAATCCGCAAAAACTCTCTGAATTTGCCCGTGCAGCAATGCCAGAAGATTTTGCCCAGTTCATGCCTGTCATCCTTATCTATGCACAGCAACAAAGCAGCCTGGCCCTGGACATCGTGGAGGAAGGCACCGCTTACGTCGCCTCCGCTCTCAGACTTCTCAGCGACGAGGGCACACTCCCTATCGCCCTGCTGGGAGACTTAAAGCCAGTCTATGAGGCATTCCTCCCCCCCGACATAAAGCAGTTGATCGTACCCGCCAAAAACGACGCCCTGCGCGGCGCGCTAGAAATAGCCCAACGCGAAAACACCCAGCACAGCGACTAAGCACACAGGTCTTGAAAAGAGAATACGAGAGGGAAGGTGGTAGGCCCGGAGGGACTTGAACCCCCAACCAGTCCGTTATGAGCGGACGGCTCTAACCAGTTGAGCTACAGGCCCTTACCGAGGATAGTTTCTACACCAACACATGCGCCAGAGTAAATTGTTTAAAGCATGTAGATCCACAGATCCTGTTGAAACTTGGGGATGCATCTTTTCCCCGCCAGATCTGCACTGATTACACCACAGTACTTTATAAACACCTGACTTTAAGAGACTATGTGAATAGCTAAGGAACTTACGCCAGCCCACCCCTTGGAGTGCATGATGCGCCAACCCCTCATAAAGTTCACCGCCTCACTCTTCCTTCTGGTTATTATTGGGTGGCTTTTGTTCATAGGGCGCTCGCTCATTATCCCTCTTATTATCGCTTTGGTGCTTTGGTACATTATCAACTCCATGTCCACTGCCCTACAGCATTTGCCCGTGGTGGGCTCTTATCTGCCGCGCCCACTAACAATCCTCTTAGCGCTGCTTGTGATTTTTTATGTGCTTGGCATCCTGTTCAATATTGTCTCCGTCAACCTTCAGCAATTAGCGTTTGATGCACCCACCTATCAGGGGCGTTTGGATGAGTTACTGTTAAAGCTCTCAACTCAGCTGAAGATGGATAAGCCAATCCAACTTTCCGATATCCTACCCAACTTCTCGCTGAGCGCAGCACTAAGTACAGGCGCCTCCGTTCTCACCAGCCTTGCCGGTTCAAGCTCGCTGGTATTCATATATGTGCTCTTCATGATTTTCGAGGCGGCAACCTTTGACAAAAAGCTGGCCGCTCTTTTTGAAGACACAGACCGCGCGCAGCTTGCATTTGCCATCCGTGATGAGGTTGGTCGCCGCATGCGTCATTACATGGGCATCAAAACAGGCGTGAGCATTCTCACTGGCTTCCTGACTTTTGGCATCACAACCTGGGCGGGTCTTCCTTATGCAGCTTTGTTCGGGTTCATCGCGTTTCTGCTCAACTATATCCCGACAATCGGGTCACTTATTGCAGTGATCTTCCCAAGCCTTTTGTCACTGGTCTACTTCGACACCCTGACCCCGTTCATCGCCATCACGCTTGGTTTGGGGGCTGTTCAGTTCATGCTTGGGAACTTGGTAGAACCGCGACTGATGGGCACACAACTAAACATTTCTCCGCTGGTTATTATGATCTCCTTGAGCTTTTGGGGCGCATTATGGGGCGTTCTTGGAATGGTCCTGTGTGTACCACTCGTGGTGCTCACTATTATTATATGCGCGCAGTTCCCCTCTTCCCGCCCCATCGCAATTCTTTTGTCGGGAGATGGCAACGTCGGCGAGCCAATAAACCTGGATCACCAGATTCAAACCCGTGAATTGACATGATCACGCCCGAGAGACGCCGCAATTGTAACTTTAAATTGCATTTCTTGATATTCGGCTGATCAAATCAACCGTCCGCCACACTGATCACGTATCAGCCAGAAACAACTTTGATACTGGAGACATACTTAAATGCAGACTAAACAGAAGAAATTGCGTCTTCCAAGCATAAGCGCACTTGCAGTTACCGGACTTGTCGCCGTCGCCCTTGTCGTATCCAGCGGCGTCAATGCCAAGGCTGACGGAAAGCCTGCCAAGATCACAATGTCAGGGTCAGGTTCTGTAAACGTTGCACCTGATACGGCGACGCTGGTCTCTCGTGTTGTCACACAGGGCGACGATGCCAAAACTGCTCTCCAGAAAAACTCAAAGACCATGCGTACGATTCTGGCAGACGTTGAAAAGGCCGGCATCGACAAAAAAAACATACAGACCACTGGCTTCAATATTTCCCCGGTCTATGACAACCATCGTCCCAAAAGTGGCGAACCCAAAGTCCCTGAGATTGTAGGGTATCGCGTTCAAAATGGCATCCATATCAACCTGAAAGACATTGCCAAGCTTGGTACGACATTGGATATGCTCGTGCAAAACGGCTCCAATAATTTAGGGCAAATCCAGTTTGGGGTATCTAACCCTGAAAAATACATTGATGAAGCCCGTAAGGATGCCGTGAAAGATGCGCGGGCAAAAGCAGAAACCTATGCCAAAGCGGCCGGTGTAAGCCTTGGCAAAGTCCTACACATTTCAGAGGCAGGTTATAATCCAGCTCCGTACCCAGAAATGAGAATGATGAGTGCTCCAAAAATGGATGGCGCGCCACCAATCGCAGCAGGCCAGGAAAAGCTCACCTCATCCGTGACAATAACATATGAGCTGGTGCAGTAACACGAGCCTCCAACCAAACTCCCAAACCCCGCCCCAAGCGGGGTTTTCTTTTATGCAGCCCTCCAATTGCAGCTTGCAACTTTTGCTTAATGAAGTTCTATCTGATCTGTTTCGAACTTAAGAATCATGCATGCATTAGCCCGCAGATCCGCCAATCTGTCTGCATTACGCAAGCATATCCCAACAACCCGTGTTTCTTTAAAAAAAGACCCCCTCGTGCAAGTCAAAGGCTAAGCCTTCGAAACAAAAGGAACAATCCGCAAATTTATGCGGGGCCGATTTATGGCATTTTCAGTCGATATTAATTAAGAAAGAAGATACTTTACTTATTCAGTTACGCAGAATAAAAAAAATATACATTTCTAAATAGGTGATACTTATGACGTTATCTACCTTAACAAACACCGCTTCATTATCGCCCATTAAAACGCTCACCACTGACGGGCGCTGGCTGGCTTCCCTTATTATGGTTCTGGGTGTCGGCTCCGCCAGCATGAACAACTTTCTCTCCTCCGCTATTATGCCGGACATCATCAGGGATCTGGGCGGACAGCAACGCGCGTTCTGGGTGCTCAGCCTGTTTCAGGTCGGTTCCGTTTTAGCTGGCACTGTTACTGGCACTTTAAAGGCCAGAATTGGCGCACGTCCTCTTTTCATCGCCGCTGCCCTTTCATTTCTTGCAGGGTCTTTCATTGGCGGTGCGGCCAGTTCTTTGGAGTACCTCCTGCTCGGCAGAATGCTGCAAGGCCTTGGCGAGGGGATGATCGTTTCTTTGTGCTACACGCTCATCTCGGACCTTTATCCCAAACACGCCGTTGCCTCAGTTTTTGCCCTTTTGTCAGGTGTATGGGCTGTTTCCGCAGGCATCGGCCCGCTCACAGCTGGAGTGTTGACACAAAGCTGGTCGTGGCGCGCCGTGTTTTATGCCAATATTCCACTGGCACTGATCTTGCTCATATTGGCGATAACCGTCATTCCCTCCACCACACGGAACACAGAGGCAACAGCACGGTCCTCAGACAAGTTGAGCATGTTCCCCCGCCTAGGACTGCTAGCGATAGCGATCTTGCTCATCGCGTATGTGGGAGAATTGCGAAGCCTTAGTCATATTGCTGGAGCATTGTTCTCCGGCCTCTTTCTGCTGTTTGTGGTTGCCAGGTGGGATAAGCAGAGCGCAATACCGTTTATCCCACGCAGCGCCTTCAAGTTTTCCGGCATACTTGGGCTTGGCATGTGGGTCACATTACTTCTGTCCATTTCCAGCGCTGCCCGCGGTATTTACGGCGCCGCCATGGGGCAGGTTCTGTGGGGCCTTACTGTAACGCAAGCCTCCTATGCAATGGCGATCACCGCCTTTACATGGACAATTGCTGCATGGACAGTTGCAAGGGTTCAAACGCCCGGCACTCAAGCCAACCTGATACGTTTGGGTGCTTTGAGCATCACCACCGGAATTTTGCTCTCCGCAGCCTCCCTGCACTTTCTCTCACTTTGGATCTTCCTGCTCTCCTGTGCCTTTGTCGGCCTCGGATTTGGCATGAGCAGCCAGTTCCTGAAGAGGGCAATCATCTATGCTGAAACGGAAGAAGAGCGTGACAGAGCCTCTGGCTTTATTGGCCCAATTCAATCAGCTGGCATCACCATCGGTGCGGCATTCGCTGGTCTACTGGCAGGTCTTAGTGGCTTTTCAGTCCCCGGCGCGAAGGATTTGATCACAGCACAAACAGCCTCTCAAACAGGTCCGCTCGTGTTTCTCTTCATGGCTACCATTGCCGGCCTCGCCACCCTCGCTGCTTTTAAAATGCCAAGGATGAAATGATATGTGCCGTAAATGTGGAGATAACCCAGGGCGAGATCCGCCGTATCTTTATGCATCTGCCGGTGCTTTCAAAATTCACTTCCAAACCACACCGTGGAAATTGATAGTCCTGACTTCTAGTCCTCCGCCTTATCAGCGGCCTGATCAATCTCCTGAAACGTGCGATTGGTTGTCTCAATACGCCAAACCCACGTAAAGAACGCACCTAGAAGCGACGTTGCCACCAGCAGCAGCAGGAACAACTCCAGCCCCAAAGCCAACAAAACCGTTGGGAATAAAAACGCAGAGCCAACCGCACCAACCTTGCCGCAGGACGCTGCCAAACCAGCCCCGGAAGCCCGAAGCCGTGTCGGAAACACCTCCCCCGCCAAAAGATAGGTCTGCGCATTGGGCCCCACATTGCACATAAAATTAAACACCATCAGCCCCGCAAACAGCATGGAAAACCCCACAACCCCATCGCTGATCACACCAACACAGGCAATAACAAGCCCAACTGCACAGCCAACAAACCCCCAAATCTGAAGCGGGATTCGGCGCACGCGATCAGCCAGCAAGACAGCACACACAACCCCAAGAACCAAGAACACATCCAACACCGCCGTGATGCGGGCCGACATGACGTTTTGCGCAAGATGGCCCACCACATTGCGGGCCGGACCAGAGCTTTCGCCTAGCACCTCCAAAAATAACAGGGGCATGGACAAACCAATGCCGTAGGTCGCAATATCCTGAAAAAACCATGGCACAGACGTGAACGCCAATTCGCGCCGTCTCTCAGGCGAACGCAGCAGCTCCAGCAAGCCCAAACTGTGGGCATGCCGCTGCTTCATATGAGGCTTCAGTGCGATTTTCCTAGGGTATTGCGGGGTACGTTTCATCAAACGGTAGAGCGCAAACTCTGCCTCTACCGTTTTATGGTGGGCAATCAGCCAGAACGGGCTCTCGATAATAAACAGCCTGCCAATCAAAATCAGGAGGGCGGGAACAAGAACCGTCGCGTACATCAAGCGCCACACCTGCGTCGTCTCATCTCCTGATAAAACAAGGTAGCTGGCAATCGTGCCCACCAAAGCCCCAAGAGCCTGAAAACTAAAGGCTGCAAGCACCATGCGTCCCCGGTGCCTCGCCGCAATACACTCTGAAATCACCAGGTGTGCTGTAGGATAATCGCCCCCTAAAGCTATGCCGATGCCAAACAATGCCAGCAACACAATAGAAAAGTTCGGCGCAACAATCATAAGCACCAAAAAAGCAACCAGCACCACCATATCAGTGATAAATACAAAGCGCCTGCCCAACAAATCGGCAAGACGACCAAACCCAGTTGCACCAACAAGGATGCCAAGCAAAGGCGTAGAAGCAACAAGCCCCGCTTCAACCGAGGTCAAACTATAGGTTTTGACAATGAGCGGAAGCGCAACCCCCGTCATGAAGATAATGCCACCTTCAAAAAACTTCCCAGCAGCTGAAACGGCCCAGATACGCCATTGCATACCCGTCATTGGCGCATGACTGAGAGGCGTTCCATCGGCCCAGAACGGCGTTTCATCAATGTATCGCTGAACCGTTTTGCGCTCGGTGGTTTCCATTGCAACTCCAGAGCAAAGGTAGTGAACCAAGCCCTTAGGCGAAGAGGATGTCTTAACGAACGACCACAGCTGGCGCCTCCTGCCGCAGCTCAGGCATTACGATCGCGGGACCGGTTGTCCAGGTGGAGGAGGAGGCGTGCGCCTGAGCGGCTGATCAAGGTACCGATCAGGGCCATGACCGCGCCAACCCGCATGGTGCACACGGTTCATCATCGCAAACATCATAATCACAACAATAACCACAAAGACCAGTAGTGTCGTAATGATGGAGGTGGCAATCACCCAGCCCCGGCTTGGCTTATGCCGCACGGCCTCCTTCAAACTATCCAGCTCACGGCGAATATCTTCCGGTTTCATAGTCCAGCTCCATCACAACACATGAGCCGAGTATTCCAGAAACCCCGCAACACCTGCTTTCACTATTGGCTAGGAATCTAAACAAACAAAACCGTGCTTATCGCACTAAAATCATACCCACTTTTCCCCACTGCACGTCAACCTCACCATCTTAGCGCGCTAGGTGCCGCATCAGTAGAACAGTCAAAATACAAAAAGCCGGCCCCTTTTCAGAGACCGGCTTCTTAATCTTCTCAAATCCGTAGCAGCTTAGCTGTCCAGGAAGCTCCGCAGTTTGCGGGAGCGGCTTGGGTGCTTCAGCTTGCGCAGTGCTTTCGCTTCAATCTGACGAATACGCTCACGTGTAACGGAGAACTGCTGCCCAACCTCTTCCAAAGTGTGGTCGGTGTTCATGCCGATACCAAAGCGCATACGCAGAACACGCTCTTCACGAGGTGTCAGCGATGCCAGAACGCGGGTCGTGGTCTCACGAAGGTTCGCCTGAATTGCCGCATCAATCGGCAAGATAGCGTTTTTATCCTCAATGAAGTCACCAAGATGGCTGTCTTCCTCATCACCAATCGGTGTTTCAAGGGAGATAGGCTCCTTAGCGATCTTCAGCACCTTGCGGACCTTCTCAAGCGGCATCTGCAGCTTTTCAGAAAGCTCTTCCGGGGTTGGCTCACGGCCAATCTCGTGAAGCATCTGACGAGAGGTACGAACGATCTTGTTGATCGTCTCGATCATGTGCACCGGAATACGGATGGTGCGTGCCTGATCCGCGATGGATCGGGTGATCGCCTGACGAATCCACCAGGTCGCATAGGTGGAGAACTTGTAACCACGGCGGTATTCGAACTTGTCTACCGCCTTCATGAGGCCAATGTTACCTTCCTGAATAAGATCCAGGAACTGCAGGCCACGGTTGGTGTATTTCTTGGCAATGGAGATAACGAGACGAAGGTTCGCTTCCACCATTTCCTTCTTTGCGATACGTGCTTCGCGCTCACCCTTCTGCACCATGGAAACCAAGGTACGGAATTCGGTGATCTCAAGGCCAGTCTCAGTCGCAAGCGTCTGAATCTCGCCGCGCAGTTCGCGGATCATGTCACCGTCGTTGGTAACAAACTTCTTCCAGCCACGGCCAGAAAGGTTTGCAACCTTGCGGATCCAGTTCGGGTCCAGTTCAGAACCCTGGTAGTGTTTGATAAAGTCTGAGCGGTTCACACCGTTGCTGTCAGCAAGACGCAGCAGGCGGCCTTCATAACCCATCAGCATTTTGTTGATGCTGTAAAGCTGCTGAACCAGTGTCTCAATACGGTTGTTATTGAGGTGCAGGCTCTTCACTTCAACAATAATATCTTCTTTAAGCTTCTTGTAACGACGCTCCTGAGACGGAGACAGTGTTTTGTTGGCCAGCTTATTTTCAACCAGCTGATCCTGAAGCTTGCGCAGCTTTTTGTAGTCTTCAGTGATTTTGTCGAAGATTTCGACAACCATAGGCTTCAGTTCAGCTTCCATCACGGAAAGAGAAACGCTTGCCTCGTACTCGTCGTCATCGTCGTCAGTTGTCTCACCGCCCTCAGCAGGTGCTTCACCCGGCGCGGCAGCAGCGGGCGCAGCGGCAGGCGCAGCAGCAGGCGCAGCACCAGCAGCAGGCGCAGCAGCACCGTTAGGCTTACGGGCTTCTTCTTCTTTGCGCTTGCGGGCTTCTTCTTTTTCCTTAAGGCGTACAGCCTCAGGAACTTCACCCTCACCAGCCTGTTCCTGCTCAGACAGGTCATCATCAGATGGACCGTTCTTGCCGTCAGGGCCAGCGTATGTCGCATCAAGGTCAATAATATCGCGAAGAAGAACTTTGCCTTCGGCCAGTTCCTCACCCCAGATGATAATCGCCTGGAACGTCAGCGGGCTTTCACAAAGGCCAGAGATCATGGCCTCACGGCCAGCCTCAATACGCTTTGCAATCGCAATCTCGCCTTCGCGGGAAAGCAACTCAACCGAGCCCATCTCGCGCAAGTACATACGAACCGGATCATCGGTACGGTCTGTAGGTTCTTTGGCAGTTGTAGTCTTGGTAACAGCAGTAGAAGAAGCAACGACCAACTCACCGCCATCTACAGCGGGAGGAGCCTCCTCTTCCTCTTTACCTTCTTCTGCATCTTCCGACTCAACAACGTTGATACCCATTTCAGAAAGAAGCGACATGGTGTCTTCAATCTGCTCAGAGCTCACCTGATCAGGTGGAAGAACTTCATTTAGTTCGTCATAAGTGATGTATCCGCGTTTTTTTGCGGATTTAATCATTTTCTTGACGGCGGCGACCGACAAATCCAAGAGAGGACCATCTTGTCCTTCTGCGCCTGCCGGTTCCTGCGTATCTTCAGCTTGTGTCGCCTTCGTCGCCATATTCTGCTCCAAAGTCGCTGGTCGTGCTCCAGCGAACTATCGCGTTACGCAATCAATCGCCCCCGTGTTTAGACCACACAGGCGGCTTTTGAATCACATTTGACTTTGGGGTTTAACGCAAAGTCCCTTAAACCTGACTTAACCCTGGTATCAAAATGTTTTCACGGAATTGAAAACCCAAAACACATTCGGGCAGGACTGCGCATCGGCATCCCTACCGTTTTAGGCCGTATCCGGCACATTCCAGGCATCGACAGCGCTGATTGTCCGATTATGATTTCGCCGCTTTAAAGACATCTAAGGTCTACGGGCGCTCGCATCGGCTGTCTGACTTAGTGTATGTAGCCCGCCTTTCGTGATTCGCAAGAGCGATTCGGCCCGGTCAATCTGATTCTAGGGGATTTTGGACAGTTCATTGCCCATTTTTCTGGATAACTTTGAAAAACAAGCATTCTTCTCAGACAAACCATCCTCAAAATGCCGCCAACAAGGTCTGGGAGAGTCCGACCCCATTCACGCGATAAATCAGTTAGGGCGTAAAATTTTGCGCCTTTGTGCTACGCATGCCTGGAGGATTTACTGGCTCGCATTTTTATTGCACGCTCCGCCAGCTCTTGCTCATCGCGCAAACACTCTTCCTGACGGCGCGCTAAGTCTTGCTTTAGAGCCTGAAAACGGCTCCAGGTTTCTTCGGTCAGATTTTCTTCCATAGCCCTGGTTTCATGCTCAAGTTCAAGCTCAAGCATTCTCAGTTCCAGCATATCGGCATAATTCAGGAACAACATCTCCACGAAGTCTTCTGGCGGATCGTCTTTCAAAATCTGCAAGCGGTTGGTCAACGCATCCCAGCGGCGCAACGTGCTTGCCTTACTGTCTTCGCTTTGCTCCACCGAACTCACAATAGCTTCCTGCAGGATTTGGTAGAACCGCTCATCCAGCTTGTTGTAAATTTGCGTAACAGCGCCCTCGGCCAGATCTGTTGTGATGCGAACGAGTGCGGACATGAACATGGAGTGCAGTTCATTGGAATATGTCAGCTGCGAGATCCGCTCAAAGTGGCGATCAAACATCTCTGGATACATCAAGCACATCGTACAGAAACTACGTTCCACGCCATAAGCAGGCGTATCGGGAGCTTCAACACGGGCAAACGAAGCCCGGTCAACCTCTTCCCCCGGTTTTTTGTTACGCCAACCACCGCCACTGCTGCCACCTTTTGCTGGACCGCGATTGCGACGACTTTCCTCGTAAAACAGGTTGGAGAGCTTAAGGCGCAAATCCATCCGGTAGCGTTTTTGAACACGCTCATCCTTGATGGTGCCGACCAAATCTTCAACAGCTTTTTCAAGGGCGGCTTTCCGTTCCGGTGTATCGATGCGAGCCTGGCTGCTTTCACGTTGCCAAACCACTTCAGAAAGCGGCAGTGCTTTTTCAATCTCTCCATACATAGCGGTAACACCGCCAGCATTAATCACATCATCGGGGTCCTGCCCATCTGGCAAAAACGCAAACTGGAAAGACTTACCACTGGTCAGAACAGGCAGGATACGATCTACAGCGCGATGCGCAGCCGAAATACCTGCAACATCGCCATCAAAGCAGACAACAGGCTCATCGGAAAACTTCCAAAGCCGCATGATCTGGTCTTCGGTGAACGCAGTACCAAGACTAGCAACTGTTCCCTTAATTCCAACCTGCCACAGCGCAATGGCATCCATATACCCTTCCACCACAATCGCCTGTCCTGCATCGAATGCAGGTTTACGAGCGCGGTGGGCATTAAACAGCATAGTCCCTTTGTGGAAGACCGGTGTTTCTGGAGAGTTCAGGTATTTGGGCTGACCGTCCGGGTCCATTGTCCGACCACCAAAGGCAACAGCACGTCCCCGGTCATCATGGATAGGGATCATGAGCCGATTGCGGAACCGATCATAAGAGGGACGTCCGTCCTCCGGCTTGATGAGCAAGCCCACTTCAATAAGCTCAGCTTCACTGACATCCTTCGCCATCAAAGCTTTTTTCAAATTATCCCGACCTGCTGGTGCAAATCCGAATTGAAACTCATTGAGGGTTTCAGCTCTCAGACCACGGCGCTGCACATATTCTTGTGCAGACCGACCTGCCGATGACTGAAATACATGCTGGAAATAGCGCACCGCCATCTCGCAAACATCAGTTAAAGAGTTACGTTTTGCTGCTTTACGGGCGGCTTGAGGGTCAGGTGCAGGTAACGCGATTCCCGCTGAACTGGCTAATTCTTCAACAGCCTCTGGAAAACTTAGGCCCTCAGTCTCCATCAGAAACTTGAAATGATCTCCACTTTCCCCACAGCCAAAGCACTTGTAACGGTTCCGGCGTTCATCAACATGAAAGCTTGGCGACTTCTCTGAATGGAACGGACAGCAGGCCCAATAGTCGCCTTTTCCGGGTTGAGATTTGCGCCGATCCCACGTCACACGCCGCCCCACCACGTCCGAAAGGGAGACGCGGTTGCGGATGTCTTCAAGGAATAACTGGTCGAAACGCATGGTAGTCCGTATTTCAAGTTGGGCGGAAAGCTTCCGAGCTGTGAATTTAGCTGCGCACTGCCGCAATTGCCAGCAATACCGCCATTTTTTAGTGATTAGCTTCGGTATAGCATCAGAAAAAAGAAAAGCCGCATCCTAACAAGACGCGGCGTCGAAGAAGCACTCCAAAATCCACCTGCTATTGTGGAGCGCGCAACATTTGTTTCACCATGCAGCTGGCTTTTGCAAAGTCCATCTGACCGGGGTAACGCTCTTTCAACTCAGCCATGCAGCGCCCCATATCGCGCAGGCCACGAGCTTCAACGCATTCTACAACTGTTTGACAAACAAGCTTCATTTCATACTCGCTGAGCTGCGAGGGCAAGAATTCGCGGATCATATCCACTTCGTCTCGCTCTTGCGCTGCAAGTTCAATTTTACCGTTAGCCTCACAATGCGTGGCCTCTTGCTCACGCTGAATAAGCATAGTGTGCAAAAGGTCCATGAGCTCTTTTTCGCTCAACCCATCACGGCCTTGCTCACGTGCTGCTATATCGCGGTCCATAATGGCCGCAGAAATAAGGCGCAGTGTCGCTGCACGTCTCTTGCTGTTGGTTTCTTGCGCGGCTTTGAGCGCATTGGCAATTTTATCTCGCAACATACTTTAGGAACCCTGACGCGGAAACTTTAAAAGAGGCTGTCCAAAAACCGGATAATCTGCCTCTTCCTCTGATTTAGGCTAATTTCCTGTAATTCTCGCAGTATTATTTCTACACGAGTGATATTGACCAGAGAGAACCGTTCTCATATGGTCTCGGCCTTGATGCGACTGTGACGCGCCAAAGTCAAGTCCTTAGGCCGCGTTTCAGATGGACGCATATTGTCATCAACCGTATCAAGAAAGCAAGTGATGAAAGCTCAAGACGCGTGGTCTGCGCCAAAACCTACCGCCCTCCTCGTACTAGCAGATGGCACTGTCATTGAAGGACGAGGCGTTGGAGCACTTGGAAAAGCGTCCGGCGAAGTCTGCTTCAATACGGCAATGACCGGATATGAAGAGATTCTCACAGACCCTTCCTATGCAGGACAGATCATCACTTTTACCTTCCCCCATGTTGGCAATGTCGGCACCAACGAAGATGATATCGAAACTGTAGATATGGACGGGACTGCCGGTGTACGCGGTGCGATTTTGCGCACAGACATCACCACACCTTCCAACTACCGCTCCGGCAATCACTTCGATGAATGGCTGAAGGCGCGCAAGATTGTTGGTCTCTCTGGTATCGATACCCGAGCCCTCACCGCTTTGATCCGCGAAAAAGGCATGCAAAACGCCGTCATAGCGCATGATCCAAACGGTGGGTTCGATGTAGAAGCTCTTAAAGCAGAAGCTGCAGCCCTTCCGGCTCTGGAAGGCATGGATCTGGCAAAAGAGATTACAACACCAAAGACATACAACTGGAATGAAACCACCTGGGCATGGGAAAACGGCTTTGGCAAGCAAGACAAGCCAACCTACCATGTTGTGGCATTGGACTTCGGTGTAAAGAGAAACATCCTTCGTCTTCTGGCAGACGCCGGGTGCCGTGTAACAGTCGTTCCTGCAAACACCTCAGCTGAAGAAATTCTTGGTCACAAGCCAGATGGTGTTTTCCTGTCCAACGGACCGGGTGATCCAGCAGCGACTGGCGAATATGCAGTTCCGACAATCCGTGCACTTGTCGCCTCCGGCCTGCCAGTCTTCGGTATTTGTCTCGGCCACCAAATGCTCGCACTTGCTCTTGGCGGCACAACAAAGAAGATGCATCAGGGTCACCACGGCGCAAACCATCCGGTACATGACTACACAACCAACAAGGTTGAGATCACCAGCATGAACCACGGCTTTGCTGTTTCTGCAGGCACACTGCCAGACAATGTGGAAGAAACCCACGTTTCTCTGTTTGATGGCACCAACTGTGGTCTGCGGGTAAAGGATGCACCTGTCTTTTCAGTCCAGCACCACCCGGAAGCTTCTCCAGGTCCGCAGGACAGCCATTACCTGTTCGCACGCTTCATTGAGATGATTGAGAACCACAAGGCATCTGCTGCAGCTTAATCGGCGGGTAGTTTTTGAAGCGCGCTTTTGGGAAGAAAGTACGCAGATCAAAGTTCTTGGCAAAATTTAAAAGCGGGGCCTCTGGCTCCGCTTTTTTTGTTACCCATTGCACGTTGCTTTTTCGTTGCACATTGCACGTTAAAAGATGGCAACAGCAAAAAACCCGGCACCAAGGGAGCCGGGTTCTGCATCTGCTAATAAGAAGCGATTATGCAGCTTCTGTTTCCAGCATGTTGCTCAGTGCCTGAGAGACACCGCGAACTTCTGAGATTTGCTCTTGAAGCGCCTGCTCCTGCTCATGAAGCAGCTGCTCCTGTGCACCACAAATCTCCTGAAGCAATTTGAGCTGTTCGGAGCGAGGGCTGAAGCCTTCAACCAGTTTGATAATACGGCGAACTTCTGCGAGCGTCAGTCCGATCTTCTTAGCCTGCAAAATAACGCGCATACGACTTACATCGCGGCCTCGATAGAACCGGCGCGCGCCACGACGTACTGGGTTAAGAAGCCCCTTCTCCTCATAAAAGCGGAGCGTACGCAGAGTAACGCTAAACAACTCTGACATCTCAGAGATTGCAAGCAGCTGACCATCCCCATCGTCCTCACGAATTGGTCCAGCAATATCTGCAGCGACATCTAGCTTACTAGGAATACTGTTCATTTCAATTTGCCCGGTGGTTTGTATGTTAAACTCAAGAAGAGTTACAAAAGCTAATCATTTCGGCTCCCCACCCGGTGCCTCGATGAATTCCCCTAATAACTTTTGCACCCCGCCACTGTTCTACTAGTTTATGCGGTAGCATTCGGTAGCTCACTTACATCCAAGAGGCTGCCCTTATGTTCATTTGAACATTACCCTGAGCAACTTTCGGTGATAAATGAGTACCCCACTTGCAATGTCCTCAATGGAATTCATGATAAACCATCTCAGACATTTGGTAATCTACACAAGGAAATTGATAAAATATAGCCCACATTCGCATTTTTTACTTCTCAAAATCAACGTATACAATATCCAATGTCAGACTTAATACCATAAGTATTTATACTGCTAAAGTATTGCCGAAAAATATCAGCTCCGTGCATTTCAAAAACTCCAATTTATTCTACACACACCGTGAATTTCGCGAAGATATTCCTGCGTTATCTCGGCATTTATACTATAATAAATTCATTTGCATATTATCAATAATATATGAACATGACCAAGAGATAGAGAAAGTGAAAACTATGACTTTCAACTACTCAGCTTCTTCAAATCAGCTCCAATTTTAATCTTCACGATAAAAATTCAAATTTGTGGACCAAAAATACGCTCTGCACATTTTTTGAACAGGATCAGTATTTATCGCACTGCAAAACTCTTAGTTCACCTAGCGTCCACAGGGGTTGAGGGATAATTGCGCACACTCAAAGGTGGTGTCTGCAAAAAATACTCCTGAAAAAAACGTCAATTAAGACGCAATGCACAATTTCAATCCCCGAAATCTAATTGATTGAAGTCACTTCAACTTGTGCAGCCCGAGACCAAGCAGTTTGAACAGCGCCTAGTCCCCTCTCATCATCCCCAGTAAGCACGTAACACCGCTGCCTTTCATGGAACCAAACGAGTTCAGATCCACCTGTTTCTGGCCGCTGCATGTGAAAGAGGAACTACTGACAGCTCGCATCGAATCCGCCCAGTCAGAATTAGCCAGCAGAGTTTTCCTGAGTCGTAAACATGCTGCACTTCAGAAGATGCGTGGCCGGTATGTGCGGCCCTCGTTTTCTGTGATATGAAATACTACCAATACAGACTATCAATCATCCGTCTGTACAATGAGTTTTCAGTCTGGGAATCATTAGGTTAATATCATGGAACCATCTCAGTTTCGGGCCTGGCGCAAGTCGATGGGCTACAAACAAAAAGAGGCCGCAGAGCGCCTCGGCCTAAAAAAACGAATGATTCAGTATTATGAGAAGGGCGATCGAGACGGTAAACCGGTAGAGATTCCCAAATCTGTTCGCCTGGCATGCTATGCCCTGAGCAAGGGAATTTCCGATTTTGATGGCGAGAAACCACTGAAACTTGAGCTTTAGCTGAACAAACTCACCTTAAGTCTTGAGAAAAAAAACGGATTATTTCGAAAATCGTCGCGTATAGGGGTTTATCATTACTCCAATATTTCTTATAACGCGCGCTCAGCCGACATACTCCTATAGAAGGCACACCAGAGCACCATTCGGGTGCGCTGGTGCTTTAACGCGAGCATATGTGAGTCACCATGCCTAAACGCACCGACATCCAATCTATCATGATCATTGGGGCTGGACCCATCGTGATTGGTCAAGCCTGCGAGTTCGACTATTCTGGAACTCAGGCATGTAAGGCACTGCGAGATGAGGGCTACCGAATTATCTTGGTGAACTCTAATCCGGCGACCATTATGACGGACCCGGATTTGGCTGACGCAACCTACATCGAGCCAATCACAGCTGATGCCGTTGAGAAGATCATCGCGAAAGAAAAGCCCGATGCCCTGCTGCCAACTATGGGCGGCCAGACAGCACTGAACTGTGCGCTGGAGCTGGATCGTCTGGGCGTGCTGAAAAAACACAATGTTGAAATGATTGGCGCCCGCGCTGATGTGATCGACAAAGCAGAAGACCGCGAAAAGTTCCGTGCGGCCATGGACACCATTGGCCTTGAAAACCCGCGCGCTGCGATCGCCTCTTCGCCTCCGATCCTCGATGAGGCCGGCAACATCACTGGATACGACCGTGCAGCAGGCTACGCTGAAGCCATGCGCCAGATCGATACCATCGGACTGCCAGCCATCATTCGCCCAGCATTCACCCTTGGTGGCACCGGCGGCGGCGTGGCATACAACCGTGAAGAATACGAACAAATCGTACGCTCCGGTATCGATGCCTCTCCAAACGGCCAAGTGCTCGTCGATGAGAGTTTGCTCGGCTGGAAAGAATACGAGATGGAAGTGGTCCGCGATAGGGCGGATAACTGCATCATCATTTGCTCCATCGAAAACATCGACCCGATGGGCGTGCATACCGGAGACTCCATCACTGTCGCCCCTGCTCTGACGCTGACGGACAAAGAATACCAGATCATGCGCAACGCCTCGATCGCAGTTTTGCGTGAGATTGGCGTTGAAACAGGCGGATCGAACGTTCAGTTCGCGGTGAACCCGGCTGACGGCCGTCTCGTGGTGATCGAGATGAACCCACGCGTATCCCGTTCCTCTGCACTGGCGTCCAAGGCAACAGGTTTCCCAATCGCAAAGATCGCGGCAAAGCTGGCTGTCGGCTACACCCTTGATGAGTTGGAAAACGACATCACCGGTGGCGCAACCCCGGCCTCCTTTGAGCCGACAATCGATTACGTCGTCACCAAGATCCCACGTTTCGCGTTTGAAAAGTTCCCGGGCTCCGAGCCAACTCTGACAACAGCAATGAAGTCCGTTGGTGAAGTCATGGCAATTGGCCGTACCTTCAAGGAAAGCCTCCAGAAAGCCCTGCGCGGTTTGGAAACTGGCCTGACAGGTTTGGATCCAATCGAAATTGAAGGCCTTGGCCACGGCGAAGATTATACTGCTATCCGCAAAGCTCTGGCTGTTCCAACTCCAGATCGCCTGCTGAATGTCGCTCAGGCTATGCGCCTTGGCACCTCTGCAAAAGAGATCAACGAAATCTGTAAGATTGATCCGTGGTTCCTGGAGCAGATGCAGGAGATCGTGGAGATGGAAGAAAAGGTCATCGAGCACGGCCTTCCAGACAACGCGCAAGCCATGCGCATGGTCAAAGCCATGGGCTTCTCTGACAGCCGCCTGGCTGTTCTTGCAAAGACAACGCCCGATAAGGTCGCTGCTTTGCGGGCAAAACTGGACGTAAAACCGGTTTACAAGCGCATCGATACCTGTGCAGCAGAGTTCACCTCCCCAACCGCCTACATGTACTCCACTTACGAGACACCAACTCCGGGTCTTCCTTCATGTGAAGCAAACCCAAGCGAGAAACAAAAGGTTGTCATCTTGGGCGGTGGTCCAAACCGGATCGGTCAGGGTATCGAGTTCGATTACTGCTGCTGTCACGCTGCGTTTGCACTGAAAGATGCTGGCTACGAGGCCATCATGATCAACTGTAACCCGGAAACAGTATCCACCGATTACGACACCTCAGACCGCCTCTACTTTGAGTCGCTCACACCTGAAGACGTGCTGGAAATCCTCCACCTTGAAAACTCCAAGGGTACCCTCAAGGGGGTTATTGTTCAATTCGGTGGTCAAACACCTTTGAAACTGGCACAAACCCTTGTTGAAGAAGGTATCCCGATCCTCGGCACCTCTCCAGACATGATCGACCTTGCAGAAGATCGCGACCGCTTCCAGCGCCTACTCCACAGGATCGACCTGAAGCAACCTGAAAACGGCATTGCCTATTCCGTTGAGCAGGGCCGCCTGATCGCCAATGAACTCGGCATGCCACTTGTGGTGCGCCCTTCCTACGTTCTCGGTGGCCGCGCAATGCAGATCATCCGCGACGAAGAAGCACTTAACAACTACCTTCTTGGCACACTGCCAGAGCTAGTACCGCACGACGTACGCGCCAAATACCCGAACGATAAGACAGGACAGATCAACACTCTGCTGGGAACCAACCCACTTCTGTTTGACCGCTACCTTGACGGAGCGATCGAAGTGGATGTTGACGCCCTGTGTGATGGTGAAGACGTCTTTATCTGTGGCATCATGGAGCACATCGAAGAAGCTGGTATCCATTCTGGCGACAGCGCTTGTTCTCTTCCTGCCTACACGCTGGACGAAGAAACCCTTGCCAAGCTAGAGGAACAGGGACGCAAGCTCGCTCTGGAACTCAATGTTGTCGGCCTCATGAACGTACAGTTCGCCATCAAAGAGGGCGAAATCTACGTGCTTGAAGTGAACCCTCGCGCGTCAAGAACAGTACCGTTCGTTGCAAAAACCATTGGTGAGCCGATTGCCAAAATCGCTGCTCGCGTGATGGCGGGAGAAAAGCTGGCAACCTTCAACCTTCAGCCTAAGAAGCTTGATCACGTTGCCGTTAAAGAAGCTGTGTTCCCGTTTGCACGCTTCCCTGGCGTCGATACGGTCCTTGGCCCAGAGATGCGTTCTACCGGTGAAGTCATGGGTCTGGACACAGACTTCTCCTTCGCTTTTGCAAAATCCCAGCTGGGCGGCGGAACGATCATCCCACAAAGCGGCACCGTCTTCATCTCCCTCAAGGATGCTGACAAGCCAAAAATCCTTGAAGCAGCTAAGAAACTTGTGGCATCAGGATTTTCCATAATTTCCACCGACGGAACGCAAAGATACTTGGAAAACCAAGGTATCCCTTGCGCAAAGGTCAATAAGGTGCTTGAAGGGCGCCCAAATATCGTTGATGCTATCAAGAATGGTGGAGTGCAACTCGTCTTCAATACAACCGAAGGCGCACAAGCCCTCTCCGATAGTCGGCCGCTTCGTCAGGCTGCGCTTATGAATAAGGTTCCTTACTACACAACGATTGCAGGAGCCGTAGCAGCAGCTCAGGGCATTGAAGCGTTCCGAGCAAAAACGCTAGAGGTAAGGTCCCTACAATCTTACTTCTGCTAAGATAGCTTAAGATGTCCGGGTTGGGGATACTCAGCCCGGTCAGTTTTTTTTATTGTGATGGGCACACCACCACAACGTTAGAAAGGTGTACGCGCCATGGAAAAGGTACCTATGACGGCCGCAGGTTATGCGATGCTCACAAACGAGCTGAAGCAACGCACAACCGAAGAACGCCCGCGCATTATCGCAGCCATTTCCGAAGCCCGTGCTCACGGCGATCTTTCAGAGAATGCGGAATATCACGCAGCGAAGGAACAGCAGAGCCTAAACGAGGGCCGGATCAACGAACTTGAAGCTCTCCTCGGACTTGCAGACATTATCGACCTTTCAAAGTTGAGCGGCGACACTGTTAAATTCGGTGCAACTGTATCTCTCCTTGACGAAGATACAGAGGAAGAAAAGCGATACATGATCGTTGGTGATGTTGAAGCTGACGTAAAACTTGGTCGCATCTCCATCTCCTCCCCGATCGCACGCGCCCTTATCGGCAAATCCGTAGGTGACAGTGTGGAAGTTACGGCACCAGGTGGCGCACGTGGCTACGAGATTGTCGAAGTCGAATTCGTTTAAGCCACTCGTCAATCAATGATTTAAAGAACAAAGAATGCCGCCATGAGCGGCATTTTTTATGTCACCCACACAAATCGCACCCTACTCCCCCAAAAGAATAGTTTGCGTCCAAATAAGCGCGCGCCATAAATTCGGCATCTGAAAAACCCTCAGAAAATCGAAGGAATACATGCGCCTTTTTGTAAAAAGGCCCGCAGTTCCAATTACATCTTAAAGTAGCATATCACCTACAAATCGCAATCTTTAGTATACCCCAGCACGCTTTGGCCTCCACATCTACTTTCTTTTAACTATTCTAATTGCAAAGAACACACGACATATCCTTCGGAGCTTTATTGCATGACTACAGATTCTATTGCAGGTATCAAAAGCCAGCTCGATTTTTATAAGATCGACAGTCAGACCGTTTCAACGCTTTCAAATCTCTGGTCAACTGTAGAAAAGCAGCTGCCTGCTATCTTAAGTAGTTTTTACGCACATGTGCAGAGCGACCCGAAGCTGAAAGCAAAGGTTTCAGGCAAAGTTGAAAACCTGAAAGCGGCACAAGCGAACCATTGGGAGATGCTTTTTACCAGCGGCTTCGACGAGCACTATGTGGAACGTGTCGATAAAATTGGTCGTGCTCATGTATATACCGACCTTCAGCCAGATTGGTATATCGGCGGTTATTCATTCATCCTCGAAGAGCTGACAAAGATCCTGACCAGCAAAATGCGCTTTTCTCCAGCGCGGCTGGCCCGCAGCTTGGTCGCACTGCAAAAAGCTGTCTTGTTCGATATGGGACAGGCAGTGGCGGCCTACGAGCGCCATTATGAAGAAGAACGTGCAGCTCGCACAGGTCAGCTTGAATCTGCAATTGATCGCTTTGAGCAGACCATCAGCAAGCGAATGGAACTTACAGGTGACGTTGGGACGCAGGTAGAAAACTCAGCACGCACACTCCAAGAGACCTCACAGCAGAGCAAAATGGCAGCGGAGGCTGCCAGCGAGGCAGCCGACAGCACCTCTTCTGACGTGCAATCTGGCGCTGCTGCTGTTGAAGAGATGTCTGCTAACGTTTCTGAAATCGGCCTTCAGGTCAGCCGCTCAGCAGAAGCTGCGCGCACCGTTTCTGAAGATGCTGAACGCACCAATAAAACAGTCCTTGGTCTTCAAAATGCAACCAACGAGATTGGAGCCGTCACAGAGCTGATCAGCGCCATCGCCGAGCAAACAAACTTGCTGGCATTGAACGCAACCATCGAGGCAGCGCGTGCAGGGGATGCAGGCCGCGGCTTTGCAGTTGTTGCCAGTGAAGTGAAAGACCTTGCCAGCCAGACAGGTCAGGCGACCGATGAAATCGCCTCCAAAATCAACGCAATTCAGAGCGAAACCCGTCGTTGCGTTGACGAGATCTCTACAATTTCACAGCGGATCGAAGAAGTAAGTGCCACAGCAACAGCCATCGCAGAAGCTGTTGACCAGCAGTCTGCTGCAACCAACGAAATCTCACAGAGCATTCAGTCTGCCTCCCAAAATGCAAGTGGGATTTCAAGGCAACTAAACAATATTCTGGCAACGACAGAATCCTCAAAGCAAGCAGTTGCAACATCAACATCAGCTGCAACAGCGCTCAACCAGCACAGCGAGGCAATGTCCGAAGAAATCTCCCAATTCTTCTCCAATATCCGCGGTGTTTGACACTGTCACTTCCGCAGATTGCAACACAAACAAAAACGGCCTTCCTACGCGAAGGCCGTTTAAATAGTTGGGAGCGAGCTGATAAGCCTAAAAGTATTCCGGCTTATCAATTGGCACATTCGGTTCATCCTTGATACGTCGAATAGTCAACGCAGTGCGTACATGGTCTACATTCTTGGTAGATGTAACATCACGGATAATAAAATTCTGGAATGTTTCCAAGTCCCTAGCTGTACAGCGCATAATGAAGTCAACTTCACCTGACACCATGTAGCTTTCACGGACCAATGGCCACTCTTTTACCTGAGTTTCAAAAGCTACGAGATCATTCTCGGTCTGGTTATGCAAACCTACCATCACAAAGGCGGTAACTTCGTAGCCCAGCTGCTTTTCATCAAGTAAAGTGCGATACCCACGAATGAGTCCCGCTTCTTCGAGGGCTCGAACCCTGCGCAAACATGGAGGTGCAGAAATCCCTACGCGGCGTGCCAGCTCCACATTCGTGATGCGGCCGTCTCCCTGCAGCTCCTTCAAAATTTGCCAGTCGATCGAATCAAGACGCGCTTTCAAGCTCGTCTCCTTTGCTTGTCCTATTGGATTAACAGTTAACCTGCCTTACAACACTGCCTAAAACATGAAGCTAAGCAAAATGCTAGTTTATTGCTTATTTGCGACAGACTATATCAACAGATAGCATTTTGCAGACACTTCCCGAAAGATGGGGGAACAAAATGTCGCAAAACCTGTGGGTTTTAACAGATGGCAAAATCGGAGATGTAACACAATGCATTGGTGTTGCTAACGCCTTAGGCATGCCCTACGAAATTCGGATAGTTGCCCCCCGCAAGCTTTTTGCCTACGCAATGCCTTGGGGACCAATCGATCCCAAAGATGCAGCAAAAAAGCCAGAAAGCCCGCTTGCCCCCCCGTATCCCACAGTGGCGATAGCTTCGGGGCGCAGAGCGGTGCCCTACTTACGCGCACTAAAGCGACTTTCCAAGGGCAAGACCTTTACTGTTTTCCTGAAGGACCCCAAAATCAACAGTAAATTTGCTGATTTCGTATGGGCACCAGAACATGATGGCATTTCTGGCGAAAACATCCTTACAACGCTGACCTCTCCGCACCGCTTCTCAGCTCAAAAACTGCAAGATGCGCGCAAAAACCCCTTTCCGCAGATTACTGCCCTGCCAAAACAGCGGGCGGCAGTACTGATAGGCGGTAATTCACAGCACCACACATTCACCCCCGAAAATATCAACACGCTTCTTACCGCCCTTAATGAGCTGGCTCACACCCATTCTCTCATGATCACGTGTTCACGCAGAACCCCGCACGAGCTAGCAAACAAGCTGCGTGATCTGGGCAATTCGAAGGGCAACCTCTTCTGGAGTGGGCAAGGTGAAAACCCCATCATCCAGTACTTGGCAAACGCAGAAATCATTGTGGTTACAACAGACTCCACCAACATGGTGGGAGAAGCGGCAGCCACAGGCAAACCCATCTATGGCTTCCGCCCGTCTGGCACTAACCGGAAGTTTGATTTCTTTTTATCCAAAATGCAGGATTTGGGAGTACTTCATCCCTTCCCCGCAGAGCTGTCAGCGACTACTTATGAACCCATTGACGCTACACCGGATATTGCAAATGCCATATCCAAAGCGATTGAACAAAAGCATATGAACGGATAGAACCCCTCCCTAACACAGCATTGGTACTATCCAACAGCGCATGAAATTTTGAGGTTCTGAAGAAATGACTGTTAAGCACACCAAACTCTTGATCGTAGGATCCGGCCCTGCTGGCTATACCGCCGCTATTTACGGTGCGCGTGCAATGCTAGAACCGCTCCTGGTCACAGGTGTGCAGACAGGTGGCCAGCTAACCATCACCACTGATGTTGAGAACTACCCAGGTTTCGCCGATCCTATTCAGGGCCCTTGGCTCGTGGAAGAAATGCGCAAGCAGGCAGAAAACGTGGGAACCAAGATCGACTATGATACGATTTTGGAAGCTGACCTGTCCAAGCGCCCATTCGAACTGAAGGGCGACAGCGGCACAATTTACACCGCAGATTCGCTCGTGATCGCGACCGGTGCCCAAGCAAAATGGCTTGGCCTTCCTTCCGAAGAAAAGTATCAGGCCGGTGGCGTCTCCGCATGTGCAACGTGTGACGGTTTCTTCTACCGTGGCAAAGAAGTGTTCGTCATTGGCGGCGGCAACACAGCTGTTGAAGAAGCACTCTACCTTGCCAACCTTGCAAGCAAAGTAACCCTTGTTCATCGCCGCGACACCCTGCGCTCTGAAAAGATTCTTCAAGAACGCCTGTTCAAGAACGAAAAGATCGACGTAATCTGGGACAGTCAGGTTGAAGAAATCCTTGGCACCGAAAGTCCTGCCGTTGTAACTGGCATCCGTCTGAAGAACCGGAAGACAGGTGAAACCTCCGAACACGCAACAGACGGTGTGTTCATTGCAATTGGTCACGCACCAGCAGTTGACCTTGTAAAAGATCAAGTGAAAATGAAGCCATCCGGTTACATCTGGACAGAAGCTGATTCAACGCAGACTTCTATTGAAGGTGTATATGCAGCAGGCGACGTAACTGATGAGCAGTACCGTCAGGCTGTTACCGCAGCAGGAATGGGCTGCATGGCTGCACTGGAAGCAGAACGCTACCTGGCAGCTAATGAAACAACGGCTGAAGCAGCAGAATAAAAACCGGGAAGATTGGGGTAAAGCAAATGCCGGGACGCTCTTTAGATTGGGATAAGCTGCGAATTTTCCATGCAGCAGTACAGGCAGGCAGCTTTACCCACGCTGGTGAGGCCCTCAACATGAGCCAGTCGGCTGTCAGTCGGCAGGTCAGCGCCCTTGAAGCAGAGTTGGGTGTCCCCCTCTTCCATCGGCACGCACGCGGGTTAATTCCCACAGAACAGGGCGAGCTTCTCTACAGAACCGCCCGTGAAGTTCTGTTGAAGCTGGAAACAGTCCAGTCGCGTCTGACCGACACGAAAGAAAAGCCGAGTGGCACGTTGCGCGTGACCACGACTGTGGGCCTTGGCTCCACTTGGCTTACAGCTCGCGTCAACGAATTTGTAGACCTGTATCCAGACATGCGCCTGGATATCATCTGTAAGGATGATGAGCTCGACCTTGGAATGCGTGAAGCAGATGTAGCAATCCGCCTGCGCCAACCAACACAGCCCGACCTGATACAGCGCAAACTCTTTACAGTGCACTTCCACGTGTATGCGTCACCCAAATACATCGAGCGCTATGGAAGCCCAAGCACTATTGATGACCTGGACCATCATCGCCTCATCACCATTGGCGAAAGCATGGCTTCCTATCTAAGGGCGATGAACTGGCTTGCCACAGCTGGTTTGCCGAATGGAGAACGGCGCGACGTTTCATTGCGCGTTAATAACCTGTCAGGCATCAAGAAAGCAGTCCAGACCGGCGTCGGCATTGCCATTTTGCCAGACTATATGGTTGAATCAGGTGCAGGTATCAAACGCGTCATGTCGGTGACACAAGAAGAGCTGCCCAGCTTTGACACCTACTTTGCCTATCCGTCAGAGCTTAAGAATACAGCCCGTGTAACAGCCTTCCGGGACTTCCTTGTTTCCTACGCTGAACGTTGGACGCACTAATATCAGCAAGGACTGATTTGGTCGGAACACTGCTGCGCCGAAACACTTAGAGTTTTGCACCGCAAAATATCAGAGACTTATGCTCCTTTACACGCGCTCTCGACCCCGTTGAGAGCGAGTTTTCCGCGTCCCACCCCAAATTGACAAGATCTTACGCAGAGTTATCTTTCCGATAATTGTCAAATCCAGCAATGAAACTCCGAAACGCCTCGGCTATCGCACAAATGCATAGCTGCAATGCAAAAAATGAGGATTGCTGTTTTGGCATTGCACTGCATATATACAGTAACTGTTGATCAGTTGCAGTCACACCTCTCCTCCCAGTGACTTCAACACTCAGTCAACTGTTCCCCTCTGGAAGGTTATTGCACCCATTAGGTGCTTTATCATTCATCACTTTTAAACCGGACCGCTTGGTCCGGTTTTTTTTTGGCCTCACACCTGATGTGACCCAGCGTCTCCCTGACATAACCAGCTTTTATCTTCGAAGAAACACGATGCGTTCACGCTATCAGAAACGCAGAATTTTGAGCTTATTCAACGACTTCGAAGCAACTCGTAAGATGTTGGCACGACATCACATCAGGACGGTCCAACACAGCGAAATCTTGCTGCACATAATAAAACGGGGAAAGCCCAAATTTTCAGCAAACGCAAATTGAGACGGTGACAACCCCACCTCCAAGAATGCGGATTCATCAGGCTATTGTTTCCAGTAGGCATGAGAAAACCCATCAGAATTGACGTATTTCCAAAACCCCAAAATCAGCAGTTCCTGCAAAATAGACTAAAATTAACTACAAATATCATGGGTAATTCTTCAAATAATCATTTTTGACCATCATCAATCAACGAAATTACAAAGCCCTCTCGGTCGTTTACTTATCGAATCATAAACATTGTCAGATATCCGAGGTATTGGATGTGAATGACCTGAGAAAAGCGATCTGCACACTCATTGTCTGCGCACTTTTCGCAATTTATGGCGAAATATCTCACGCCGTAAATCAAGCTGACGATGCAGAACATTTAGGGATGCAAATCACGCTGCACATTCCAGCCAAATAGGCGTGGCCGTTTCCCTCTTCAGCTTTTGACGAGGAAAGGTCGGTGATCGGTTTTCCACAGTGGATTGAAGGTTATCCCGCCTGTTCAACACTGCCTAAATCTACAGTCATTGAATTCAGCTAAGCATTCTTGAGGGTTTCACAAGTCCCTGCCCGCATCGGCCCCAAGGGGTCCCTCGTGTCGTACACACGAAGATGCCCCCTCAGCAGGCCTCACAGGCCTGGAGATGAGCGGTTACCTGAATAGGTTCTGACCATCCATGTTGGTGTAAAGCTGCGCTACTTGCGCCCCATAACCGTTATAAAGCTGTGTTGGAACGCGTTCATTGGTTCCAAGCAAGCGCTCGGTGGCCTGAGACCAACGCGGATGCGGCACCTCCGGGTTCACATTCGCCCAGAACCCGTATTCACTTGCACCAATCTTTTCCCAAAATCCAACAGGGCGCTGATCCGTGAAGGTGATCTTCACAATGGATTTGATGGACTTAAAGCCATATTTCCACGGCAGCACAAGGCGAATGGGTGCGCCGTATTGCTTCAGCAATGGCTTGCCGTAGATCCCTGTTGCAACGAAGGCCAGGTCATTCATCGCCTCAGCCATGCTCACGCCTTCAACATATGGCCATGGATACCAGAACTGCTTCTGTCCACTGGCAACATCAGGATCTTCAAAGGTTTCAAAACGAACGTATTTGGCACCATTCTTCGGTCCGGCATACTTCACCAGTTCAGAAAGCGGAAATCCGGTCCATGGCACAGCCATCGCCCAAGCTTCCACACAGCGGTGACGGTACAACCGTTCCTGAAGCGACATCTTCTTGATCAAATCGTCAAAATCAATGGTCTGGGGGTTATCCACCATCCCATCAATGGTGATCGCCCACGGGCGGATCTTCAAAGCCTGAGCAGCACGGGAAATACGTTTGTGGGATCCAAACTCATAGAAATTGTTGTAAACAGAGGTCACACTTTCCGGCGTAATTGCTCGCTTAAGAGTAAAGGCCTCGTTGCGTTTGGCTGGATAAAGGCCAAGTGTTGGGTCCGGCCCATCCTGCGCAAAGGCATTGCCCATCAAAGCCGGGCCACCAGCAGCCAGTCCCAGACCAACGGCACCTAGCCCTTTCATAAACCTGCGCCGGTTGAAGAATACACCTTCAGGTGTCGCCTCTCTTTCCGGTATAATCCATTCAGGCCTATGAATAACGTTCATTCTGTCATCTCCCAGCAGGCTAAGAACCCAGTGTATCCTTCGATCTTGCCCCTGAGTTAACTGAGAATATCCATAAACTGCAAGTAAACCCCGCGTGATACATCTCGTGATCTGCCCCCTAAAATGGAGCAGCATTAGGGATGAAAGGCTGACACCTAGGATCACATCGCAACCAATAGGATGCAACATCAAGACACTAGATTGAGCAACGAGCGCTATTTTGTGCGCACCAACTCAACGCAAAGGTCACAGGCACAGGCACAGGCACAGTTCAATTAGGTCTGGAGCATCAGCGCGATTAACCTATAATTGCAGGCATGTCGCAATATGCAAAAATTCTCATCTTTACCTACGGCTCACGCGGAGACGTCGAACCATTCATCGCTCTGGCATGCGGGCTCGCGGCGCGTGGCCATGAAGTTACAATCAGCACCGCGGCCAAGTATGGTGATTGGATCAAGGAATTTAACCTGGCATTCCAGCCTCTGTCCAACGACACGATTGACTTGATCGACACGCCAGACGGCAAAGCAGCGATCGAAGGCTCATCTGGATTCTTTAAGCGAATTGCAGCAGGCGCTCGGCTGGCGCGCAAGTCCGGGCCTTTGAACAGCGCGCTCAACATTGATGCATGGCATGCAGCACAAGCCGTCACGCCCGACCTAATTGTTTACCACCCCAAAATGATAGCTGCGCCTCATATCGCAGAGGCACTCAAACTGCCGGCAGTGATGGGGCTATTGCAGCCAATGATCGTGCCAACAAGCGAATTCCCAGCAGCGGGGCTACCGAACTTACCTCTCCCCGGTTACAACAGGCTGGGATACGAGCTCATAAAACTCTCATACTCGGGCTTTCGTAAGTCCACCAATCACTTTCGCACGCAAACGCTTAAACTTGCCCCAATTCAGCGCCGCAGCGAGGTCCTTTTTCCCCCAACTCTAACTCCAATAAAAACCCTACACGCGATCAGCCCATGGGTAACTCCACAGCCAAAAGACTGGCCAAATACTGCGATAATGAGCGGTTACTGGAGCTTGAAGTCTGACGAAAGCTATAAGCCACCTGCAAATCTAACCCGCTTCCTGCAGGCTGGGCCGGCGCCCGTTTACATCGGCTTTGGCAGCATGACAGTAGCCAACCCACAAGCGTTGCAAGCCACGGTCGTACAGGCACTGCAAAAAGCTAAGGTTCGAGGGGTCATCTCTGCTGGTTGGGCAGGTTTCCAAACAGTCGACTCCGACAATATCCTGACAATTAAAGATGTCCCACATGAGTGGCTGTTCCCCAAAATGGCAGCAGTGGTCCATCACGGAGGCATGGGAACCACGGCGCAGGGGTTTCGTGCCGGAGTCCCTTGCGTTCTTTGTCCATTTTTCGGAGATCAACCCTTCTGGGCTCAAAAGAGCGTTGCTCTTGGCGTCGGCGCGACGCCAGTGCCGCGCAAAGCATTGACGGCTGAGCGACTGGCAAACTCAATTCAAGTTGCTGTCACCGATCCATTGCTGAAACAAAATGCACACACGCTTGCCCAACACTTAAAAAACGAAGATGGAGTGGGCGTTGCGGTTACTCAAATTGAAAACGAAGTTGCCCGTGTCAACAAACCTCGCTGAGCCTGCTCTATTCGAAGACCGTTGAAACGGCGGGCTTTTCTAGCCTCACACCAGCACACGTCCCTACCCAAAAACGTTGTACCAACAAAGAAGAACCCGGAGCGTTGCCCCGGGTTCTTTTTCTGTCTCACAGTGAACGTTTAGGCAAGTACGGTTGCACTCTCAATCACCTTGTCTGCGGCCTTGCCGGAAAGTTCGGCGAGATGGTCGAAGTTTCGAGAGAACGTCGCCACACCAGCTGTTGCAGAACGCAGCTCCACAATAAGGTCACTCAGCTCGCTCTCTGGGATCATCGCTTCCACTTCATCCCAGCCATCCCAATCTGCACGCGCATCAAATCCTAGAATTTGACCACGGCGACCAGAAACAATGGCGTTGATCCGCGCTGTCGTTTCTGACGGACAAGCAACCACGACCTTGTCGACTGGTTCTAGTAAAACCGGTTTACACTCCTTCAATCCATCTTTCATTGCAAGAATACCAGCCATACGGAAAGCCTGATCAGAGCTGTCGACAGCATGATATGAACCGTCCTTGAGCGTCACCCCCACATCCACCACGGGGAAGCCCAACGGTCCCTTTTCAAGCGCTTCCTTCACACCTTCACGAACGGATGGAATGTACTGCTTGGGCACGACACCACCGGTGATCGTATCATTGAAGCTATGGCCCTCTCCGCGCGGCACTGGTTGAATCGAAAGCACCACGTCACCAAACTGACCATGACCACCACTTTGCTTTTTGTGGCGACCACGCAGCTCGGTGGAGCCACGAATAGTTTCCTTATAAGGGATGCGAGGCTCAAAGCTGTTAACCGCAAGGCCGTAACGCCCCGTCAACCTTTCAAGAGCCACACGCAAGTGCATTTCTCCCTGCCCATCAAGAACGGTCTCACCAGTGCTTTGCACCTGCGTAACCGTGAGTGACGGGTCCTCATCTACCAACTTAGCAAGAGCTGTAGAAAGCCGGACCTCATCCTTACGCTCCGTTGCCGAAATCCCCTTGGAAAGAACAGGGTCCGGGCTGGAAGGCACGAACAATAACTTGGGTGGCTTGGCTCCGACACACAATGTCATGCCGGTTTCAATGCCATCCAGTTTACCAAGCGCCACAAGGTCTCCGGCAACAGCTTCAGTAACCTTCTTGGGCTGCAAGCCCTGCATCTGCGCAAGTCCAGAGGGACGGTACTCTTGCCCCTGACTATCATAGAGCAGCGCACCTTCCTTCAGCGAACCACCAAACAAGCGGGCTACCGAGAGCTTGCCGCCATGCGATGTCTGATAGGTCTTCAGCACCTGAACCACTGCGTCGGTTTCCTTCAAACCAAGCCGTTTTCGCGTATCAACAATATCGGGTGCATCGTGGCGCAAGCATTTAAGCAAGCGGCGGATACCATTTCCTTTAATCGCACTTCCAATAAACACAGGGCAGATTTCGCCGCGCCGCATTTCCTGCACCAGGTCACCGAAAATAATGTCGTTTTCAGGCGCCTCGTCCTCAAGCAGCTGCTCCATCAAAACATCATCATGGTCAGCCAGCATTTCCATCATCGCATAGCGAGCTTCTACCTCTCGGGCACGCTCATCATCTGGAACTTCGATGGTTTTGCTTGGTTTCCCTTCCTGATAGACAAAGGCTCGCTCCAGCGCCAGGTCGATATAACCTGTCGCAGTGCCATTCTCCCAGATCGGAATCTGACGCAGCACCATTGGAACGCTCGAGGCTGGCTGCAATGCCTGAAGCATCGCCCGCACACTACCGGTAGCCTTATCAATTTTGTTGAGGAAGAGAACATGCGGAATATTTCGCTGTTCCAAAGCTTTGAGAATAAGTTGAAGAGCTGCTGTCTTCTTTTCATCAGGCTCTGCAACAACAACAGCAATGTCGACCCCATTTAAGGCGCTGTTGCCTTCATGCAGAAATTCTACGGATCCTGGGCAGTCAATAAATGTAAAGTTCTCGCCTTTATAGGTGCAGGTCGCGATATTCGCTTCAACGCTCATTGCGTGGTCGCGCGCTTCGTCACTGCTATCACCCAGTGAGCTTTTGGCGTCTACACTCCCCTGTCGCCCAATAGCCCCCGTTCGCGCTAAAAGAGCTTCCAGCAATGTGGTCTTGCCACTTGCGAAAGGCCCAATAATGGCAACCGAACGAGGGCTGCTAACCCTGCCTCCGGCAACTCCGACATGCTTGTCTCCCATGATCCATACTCCCTGTTTGGGTTTGGGAAGCAGGCACGGGCGTTTGCGCCGCGGGCGGCGCAAAATCACACGCGCCTTCCAGATAAATACTTGAATCCGGATAAGTATGGTCGCGCGGAACCACTGTGATATGCAAGCACCAAAATACGAGCGGACTGAGACGTGACAGTCCGCCGCACAATATGAACCGGTGCAACTTATAAGCATCAGCGGGTTAGGATTCACGACCCCCCTAACATTTAAGGGTCACCGCTGCACAAGCGTTAGTCCGGTCACGCCGGCCGTTAGGTTCACACCAGTTTGCCCCTGAAGGCTGAATGGCTGCAACGCAATGGACTTGTTAAGGCCCCCGATCAACGCGTTGGCCTGCACACCGGCACCCAGCGCGATGCCAGCAGATACGCCGGCATATGTGCCTGACAGTGAGCCTAGTTTTAAGTCCACAGCTGGAGCGAAAACGCCCCAGACCAACGTGCCTGAGGTCACTGGCCCAATATCAATCCCATAACTCTTGATCGTGCCCGTATAAGCTTCGACACGTTTGCCATTTGTTGATTTGAACAGACAGCCCAGTTTGTGAGTGGAGCCGACAACAAAGTTTGTACCTTCCCCCAATTCACACCTAAGCGTTCCAATTTCGAGTTTTGGCCGATCACTTTGAGTTTCCGTCGCCGTCGCTTTAGACGTATCGGCGCTGAAGGCAGAACTGCTGAAACAAAGTACAGCAACAGCTGCAAAAGCAAGGCACGTTTTCATTGTTGTTCTCCAATGCTCTGACAGTCATGTCTTTAAGCAATGGGAGACCAAACCACGCAGACTGTCAAAGCTTTGCTCGGATCAAAGTGAACACCCGGCTTCTTTCACTTGTCATTTTTACCGATTAGTAGCCCGAGGAAATTGCATTTCAGATTTTCACCATATCCGTTCAAGTAGGCACTTCGAACAGCCCCTTCACACCGAGTAATTAACCCTAAGCCTTTATTAATATATTCGACTCTTGATTTAAAAATGCTTTTAAATTGAGATGGATAGCTCAATACAACCATCAGGCGTAAAGCCATTAAAATTTACCTAAAGGTTAGAAACCCTTTATTAACCATAGATATTAAGCCTAATTATTTGTCCCATTTCGGGACATTTCAAAACAATGTTTTAAATAAAACGCGAAAGGGTCCACTCAGAAAAATAAGTACGGAGAATCAGCGATGCGCTCCAAATATAAGACACTCTTGTTTAGCGTAACCGGTGCAGTAGCCATTGCCGCTCTTCCAGCGATCACGCAAGCAGCCTCTGTTAACACCCGCATTACCACTGCTTTCGGCGCTCTCGAAGGTAAGATGCTGGGGCTATTGGGCGGCACAGCCGCTTTCGGGCAAGGTCCGGGCTTTGCGTCTCAATTTGATGTGGCCATGGGCGGAACCAGAGACTACGGTTTCTATGCTGGCACTGGCCGCATGGGTTTCCGCACGCAGGACTTTAACTACTTCGGTATCGTAGGGTCTGCAGCACAAATCAACGGCAGCGCGGGCTCTGTTGGCTACCTTGGTGCTGAAGCACAAATGAACTTTGAAAACCTGTCCGTTGACGGTCTGATCGGCGTTCAGATGATTGACGATACAGGTTCTGTCATGGGCGGGGCAACGGCCTCTTACTTCGCCAGTGAAAACGCACGTTTTTACGCGGGCTACCGCTATCTGCGCGACAGTCATATCTATGCAATGGGTATGGAGTTCAAGCCTGACAGCGACGTCGCCAACGGCATGACAATGTTTGCAGACTTGCGCTCAGAGAAACTTGAAAACGCCTCCATCATGGCAGGCGTGCGCTTCTCCTTTGCTGATGCCCAAACGTTGGTTGAAGAAAGTCGCAGCACTTTCGTCAACAACAGCTACATTCTGGACGCCCTCCTCCCAGATTAAGCAGTTGACCCTTCCATGAAGTTTTTCAAACTTCGGGCAGGAATGCATATAAAAAAGGCGCTGCAACATGCAGCGCCTTTTTTGCATTTAATGCAAGATGCCAGAAAAGCTCCTGACACCAATGCTTTAAACTGATTATCGCAGGTTTCCGCAGAAACGCTGAATACGGGTACAAGCCTCGAGCAGAGCCTCGTTTGAAGTCGCGTAAGAAACGCGGAAGTTTGGACCAAGGCCAAACGCAGAACCCGGCACAACTGCAACACCTTCGGTTTCCAAAAGCTCGCCTGCAAAGTCCAGATCTGTCTCAATCACCTTGCCCGACGGCGCTGTCTTACCAATGGCACCAGCACAGGATGGGAACACGTAAAACGCTCCCTCTGGAAGCGGACACTCAAGCCCAGAGGCCTGATTGAGCATGGAAACAACCAGATCACGCCGGTCCTGGAAGACCTTATTGTTCACTGGAATAAAGTCCTGTGTCCCGTTCAGGGCTTCAACAGCTGCTGCCTGAGAAATGGAGCATGGGTTGGACGTGGACTGAGACTGGATTTTAGCCATCGCTTTGATCAGGTGAGCCGGGCCACCAGCATAACCAATACGCCAGCCTGTCATGGAGTAAGCTTTGGAAACACCATTCACAGTCAGCGTACGCTCATAAAGCGCTGGCTCAATCTGTGCAGGAGTGGTGAACTCAAAGTCATCATAGATAAGGTGCTCATACATGTCGTCAGACATGATCCACACATGCGGATGCTTCAACAAGACGTCAGTCAAAGCCTTCAGCTCGTCACGCGTGTAACCAGCACCTGAAGGGTTTGAAGGCGAGTTGAAAATCAGCCACTTCGTTTTAGGCGTGATCGCAGCTTCCAGCGCTTCCGGCGTAATCTTGAAGGTCTTCTTATCCGCATCGATCGTGACAGGCTCACCGCCAGCCAGCAGAACCATATCCGGGTATGAAACCCAGTAAGGTGTTGGAATCAGGACTTCATCACCTGGATTGATCGTCGCAACAAGCGCATTGTACAGCACCTGTTTGCCGCCAGTACCAACGGTAATCTGGCTTACGTCATACTTCAAACCATTGTCGCGCAGAAACTTAGCACTGATTGCCTGCTTCAGCTCTGGCGTACCATCAACAGCAGTATATTTGGTTTTGCCACTGTTAATCGCTGCGATTGCAGCTTCTTTGATGTTGTCTGGTGTATCGAAATCCGGCTCACCAGCCCCAAGTCCAATTACATCACGGCCTGCTGCCTTGAGTTCACGGGCCTTGTTGGTCACTGCGATTGTTGCAGAAGGTTTTACACGTGAAAGTGCGTCTGCGATAAAGCCCATACTGCCCTCCATGGAAACACTGCGGAATGCGCAAAATTTAGCGGGTGGACCCTAAGCTTCTCCCCATTGAATGGCAAGGGTAAACACAGTTTTTAGCCTGCTTATATTTCGTCGGAGTCTGCAGAATATTTCAAATATTACTCCCCAAAAAATGTTAGATGCGCAAACAGGAGTACTTGTGACGTAAGGTCTCTTGTTTTCCCCGCCGTTTCCCGCTAATCACCCAAGCAACTTTTGATCAGCTCAAATCCAGGCAAAACCTTTGGGCAACTTCATTCAGGCACCCCATCACAATCATGAATTACGTCATTCGCCGCCTTCTGAATAACCAGTTCATCCGTTTCGGATTAGTCGGCGTTTCTGGCCTGTTCGTAGACCTGCTCGCGCTTGCCGTCCTTATACAAATTGTTGGTCTGGACCCATTTATTGGGCGCGTCTTGTCCATCTGGGTTGCGATGACAAACAATTGGGTCTGGAACAGGCTCTTTACCTTCAAGTCTGAGGGAAGCCGACTCAGTGAATACCTGCGCTTTGTCGCCGTGAACAGCGTCGGCGCTGTCATCAACTACAGCACCTACAGTGCGCTCATAGGCTTTTTGGATGGTTTCTCCGCCTATCTGGCAGTGATCCTGGCAACTCTGGTCTCGATGATTTTCAATTTCGTGCTCTCGAAAGTCTACGCCTTCAAGGCATGAGCCTCTGCGGCATAAGTAAGTTGTGCTGACAGAGCACAATTTCCCTGTCAGCACCGAGCACTCAGGTCCGCCAGCACCATAAATTCTCTAGGAAGTCATTATTGGTTTTCCATTGAATCAAATGCTACTCGCAGATGCGGCGCACAAACAACCCCTGCCGCTGCGGTATGTACTGTTTTTTTTAACCATAAAGAACTAACAGGGCACCATAAGTAGCCTTACTTAGGGAAAATTCTAATACCCGTCTAACGGCCGTTTAACCAATTTCCCGTTTCTTTTCTGGCCCTTAAACCACCTATAACCCATCCGTCCGCCATACTCTCTCAGAAGCATCAAGGAATGCAGGCAGATGTGCCCTAACTTCCACTTGCAGAACAAATCAGATCAGGAGTAACGTTCTATTACAGCAAAAAGCGGGGACGGAAGATGGCCGTAGAATTAGCACTATCAGCAGAAACTGTTCGCATGATTGTTCAAAAATCACGCGCCGTCTCAGAAAGTCTGCCAGACACGTATGAAGACGGCCATGAAGGTGACCTCTCTTTTGACTCCGACAAGTTGGAAAACGCGCACCAACATGATGGACTTGCAGAAGAAGAGCATGACGACTTCTCCGCCGCCGAGCTCAAAGAAATCATCGACGACCTCAACGTGGACGAAGCAACAGAGCTGGTTGCCATCACATGGATCGGGCGTGGAGATTTCGAACGGGCCGACTTTCATGTAGCCTTGTCCGAAGCGCGAGAACGTGCAACCTCACCCGTTGCATCATACCTGCTGGGATTACCTCTTTTGCCAGACTACCTGGAAGCTGGGCTTGAGGCACTGAACCTATAAAAAAATATGGGTCCTAGCAGTTTTACAATTGAGTGATATGCTCACGAACAACCTGTGGTATCTCGACCACACTAAAATCCAGTAATATATATCTGCTTCACTTGATCTTATCCGCGTTATTCGACCCCTAGTCAGGGAAACAACTGACGGGTGTCACAGGGGGACACAATGAGAACTTCGTCAGGCGAATACCACCGCAAAGAACACGCAGACCATGTCCAGTCACCATGGCCTGTTGCAGCCACCGTCATTGCAATCTTCGCGGCCATATTGCTCATGGTCAGCTTTGTTTTTTGACATTGCTTGGAAGCTCAAAAACACGTTGAGACAAATTCAACGAATCCGCTGACAGCCCGCTTGCAGACCACATATGCTTGAAGTACAGCAGTGGGATGACTAGGGCATCTGCAAACATTCTACTTCTCATGGCCGGCTTCATATGGGGCATGGCATTTGTAACGCAATCGACTGCAATGGAGAGCCTTGGCCCCTTGCAGTTTACGGGCCTGCGCTTTTTGCTGGCCGCAATCGTCGTTTTCCCCTTTGCACTGCGAGAGCGACGCATTCACTCAACGAAAAAGATCCAAAAGGCCCACTGGCCTATGATCTTGATTGTGTGCGTTTGCTTTACAATCGGCACAGTGCTTCAGCAACTGGGCATCCTGATCACCTCCGTCACCAACGCAGGCTTTCTCACCGCGGTCTACGTTATCCTGACGCCAATGCTGGTGAGGGTTTTCTTTAAGGGACAACCTCACTTTCTGGTCTGGCCTGCAAGCCTGCTAACTCTGGCAGGCATCTACATGCTTGGCGGCGGTTTAACCGCACTCAACATGGGCGACGCACTCATGTTGATCTGCGCCGTTTTCTGGTCGTTTCAGGTAATTTACATGGGCAAAGCAGCGATAAGCTCAGGCCGACCCATAACAATTGCAGCCATGCAGTTCACCTTTATCGGTGTCACCACCGTAATCATCTCGTTCTTTTACGAAACCTACACGTTGCAGGCCATTCAGGATGCATGGTTTGAAATCTTCTTCGCAGGCGCCCTTTCCGGAGGTGTCGCCTTTACGATTCAAGCCTTCGCGCAACAATGGACCGCGCCGTCAGACGCCGCCATCATGTTGTCTTCTGAAGCGCTGTTTGCTGCGCTGGCAGCTGCATTCTTCCTTGGAGAGAGGCTTTCTGGAACAGGCCTGCTGGGCTGTATGCTGATCTTCGCAAGCATCCTTCTTGTGGAAGTGGGGCCTCATTTTATCAACGCATGGCGAAAAAAAGTTCCCCAGTAACGAAACAGCACCCCGAAAACACAAAAAAGGCAGCTCTTAAGCTGCCCTTTTTTCCTGCGCTCAAAAACTAGTTTGCCTCAAGCTGATCCAGCAACTGCGAGAGTTTAGCGCCTTTGCGCCCTCCAGGAACCACGGCTCTAGCCCCAGTGAGATCCGCAGGGCCATCGCCAACTTTAATCAGCATCGCCATGCCAAAGCGACCATGCAAACCGCAGGTTACGCCATAAATTCCGGGGGTATCAAAGGTCACGCTACGATCTTTATCCAGTTTACCAAAATTAAATGTTGGGCCACCGTCCGGAGCCATTTTTTTGACTGAGATAGCCGTGTGGTCTCCATCAAAATTATCAAACAACACTGTCGCGCCTAACGGCACCTGCAACAAATCAGGTTCAAAGCGGAACATGTGAGCGGGCGTAGACGCACTGGCATCCGTCACCTGATCAACAGTAAATACCTTCATCTCTTCAGCAAGAGCGCCCCCCATCATGAGCGCACTCACAAGAAGCGCTGGCAAAATTCTTTTCATGGCAACACGGCTTTCTTGCAATTAGGAATTATTATCAATATGCGCCGTGAAAGAGCTCACTACATTGATTTAACGCAGCGAGCTCGTAAAAAGAAAAACCATACCCAGGAAAGGCTGTCGGAACGTCATTGACCTACTTCAACGCTTCTGCAACCGCGCCAACAAGGTTTGTGGCAACAGGAGCACCTGTTGCAGCCAAACGCTCGTGGGCGTACATGCCAGTTGAAACCAGAACCGAAAAAGCCCCGAGACCATTTGCAGCATCAAAATCATCAATGCTGTCTCCAATCAGACATACATTGGCAGGCTCAACACCCAGCGCATCACAATGCGTTTGGAGTGCATCAATTTTAAAGTGTTTTTTCTGGTCCTGTGCGCCATCAACACGCGTAAAGCGCTCATAAATGCCATTGTGGCGAACCAGAGAGACCAGCTCCTGATGCGGTGCCATAGATAAAATCGACTGGCTGTTTCCTGCCCCGCTTATGACCTCAAGAGCATCTAACGCATCCGCTGCCAGCGGCAGATCATACATTGCTGGCTCATAGACCTTGCCAAACCCACTGTGAAAATCAGCTAGCTCAGTATCAGTCGGATCACGGCCCAACAAAGCCTTGATGTAATTAGCAAAGGGACGCGTATGATGTTGCCGGACATCGTCGAAACTCACACCGCTCAAACCTGCCTTTGCAAAGTAATCTACGCCATATTGCGCCGTGATTTCAAAGTCATCCAACAGCGTCCCGTTCCAGTCCCAAACAATGTGTTTTACCATATATACCAATCACCTACTACAAATTCGACAATAGCGGATCAAATGAGACTGCTATCAGCACACACTCAGACCGTTGCATAGAATTATACGATTTATCCGAAGCAGGCCAGCGCGAAAGAGCACGCCTCTTAGCCGGTCAATCTGTAGGCATCACCATCACGCGTTTCCAAGAAGCCAGAAGCACTATTTTTCAAGGTGAGCTCTAAGGAACCAAGCCATCTTTTCGTGTTTGATAATGAGGTCTTCCATTAAACTAACACTCCCCACATCATGCTCGTATTCTTCAACATTGTCATGACTGGTTCGCAGCTCCCGAATAATGGTTTCATGATCATCCAACAAACCGGCAATCATACCCATTTCATCTGGAAGAGCACCTTCGGAAGGCAATTCTTTAAGCCGTGTATGCTCGTGGCAATCATGCAGAGATCTCAAGGCTATGCAATCAAGCGCCCGAACACGCTCAGCGATATCATCAACAAAATCAACAAGCGCATGATACTGCTCATCCAACAGCTCATGCAGGCTAATGAAGTTGGGGCCTTTGAGATTCCAGTGACAGCTCCACGTTTTCATCAATAACACAAACTCATCCGCGAGCAGATTGTTCAAATGCTTGGCAGTCTGTTCTCGTGCCTGTTTTGAGAGTCCAATTGACGCTGGGGCCATGTGTTTTTCCTCACAATTACATCAGCCTTTTTGAAAGGCGAGTGTAAGGTAAGCGATGGCCTTTAGGTAACGTTTAGCTCTAACGCTAAAATCTTGCGCAGATTGGAGCAACACTGGCGATATAAAACAAATGCTCGCCGAACCAAGGTTCAACGAGCATCAATTAAGCCTGCCCTAGTTCTTCTTTCGGTAAGTCCGTGTACCCGGACGCCCTCCAGTACTTCGGCTTGACGTTGTCCGGCGCGCCTTCTTCTCAGTGCTTGCCCCAGCGGGCGTCGGCAAGTCGGTCCCCGGCCCCATTTCACCCAGTCGTGGCTTATGCACCTTACTGCCAGCATCGGCCTTATCTGCCTCAGCCTTGGGCAGGTTGCCAGCAGAGCCATACTTCTTCTTCCCGCCAAAACCGCCAGTCTGCTGCTCAACGGAAGCTTGCCGCGCCAACGGGTCCGCTGAGATCGCCAGCTCAGTTTCCTGCAAACGCTTGACCTCATCGCGCAAGCGCGCCGCCGTCTCAAACTCAAGATCTGCCGCAGCTTCGCGCATCTGTTTTTCAAGGTCCTCAATGTGGCCTTTTAGATTATGACCAATCGTGGCCCCTTCATCTGCAAAGCCAGCATCAACAGAAACGTGGTCCTGTTCGTAAACACTCTCCAGAATATCACCAATGGAGCGCTTCACACTTTCAGGTGTAATGCCATGCTCTTCGTTATACGCTTCCTGCTTGGCACGGCGACGGTTGGTCTCTGCAATCGCACGCTCCATGGAGCCTGTGATCCGGTCCGCATACAAGATAACCTTGCCATCCACATTACGCGCTGCACGGCCAATCGTCTGGATCAGCGAGGTTTCAGAGCGCAAGAAGCCCTCCTTATCCGCATCCAGAATTGCAACCAGCGCACATTCAGGAATGTCCAGTCCCTCACGCAGCAAGTTAATCCCGATCAACACATCAAACGCACCAAGGCGCAAATCACGCAGGATCTCAATGCGCTCCAGAGTATCAATATCAGAGTGCATGTACCGCACCCGGACCCCGTTTTCATGCAGGTACTCAGTCAGGTCCTCTGCCATGCGCTTGGTCAACGTGGTAACCAGCGTACGATACCCAGCTGCTGCCTTCTCACGCACTTCACCCAGCAAGTCATCAACCTGCGTCTTTGCCGGGCGGATCTCGATATCTGGGTCTGTCAGGCCGGTTGGACGAATAACCTGTTCAGCAAACACACCGCCGCTTTCATCCATCTCCCAACTGCCCGGCGTAGCCGAGACGGCAACAGTTTGCGGACGCATCGCGTCCCACTCTTCAAACCGCAAAGGACGGTTGTCCATACAAGATGGCAGCCGGAAACCATATTCCGCCAGCGTTGCCTTACGCCGAAAATCACCTCGGTACATCGCGCCAATCTGCGGCACCGTCACATGGCTCTCATCAATGAAGACCAACGCATTATCTGGCAGGTATTCAAACAGAGTTGGCGGCGGTTCACCCGGTGCTCTTCCCGTCAGGTAACGCGAGTAGTTTTCGATACTTGCGCACGAACCGGTGGCTTCCATCATCTCCAGGTCAAACGTACAGCGTTGGTCCAGCCGCTGCGCTTCCAGCAAACGCCCATGGTTGTTCAGCTCCTCAAGACGGTGCTTCAACTCCGTCTTAATGGACTTGATCGCTTGATTCAGCGTCGGCTTTGGCGTCACATAGTGTGAGTTCGCGTAGATCTTCACCAATTTCAACTCACCGGATTTTTTACCAGTCAGTGGATCAAACTCGGTGATGTTTTCAATCTCATCGCCCCAAAGCGAAATACGCCACGCCCGGTCTTCGTAGTGAGCCGGAAACACTTCTATCGTATCGCCGCGAACACGGAACGTACCACGCTGGAACGCAACATCGTTGCGCTTGTATTGCAGAGCCACCAAATCAGCCAGCAACTGACGCTGCTCAATCTTCTCGCCCACCTCCAGCTGAAAGGTCATTGCCGTGTAGGTTTCGACCGACCCGATACCGTAGATACAGGAAACGGAGGCAACAATGATTACATCATCACGCTCAAGCAAAGAACGGGTTGCAGAGTGTCGCATACGGTCAATCTGTTCGTTGACCGAGCTTTCCTTTTCAATGAACGTATCAGTGCGCGGCACATAGGCTTCGGGCTGGTAGTAATCATAGTAGGAGACGAAATACTCTACAGCATTGTTTGGAAAGAACGATTTGAACTCCCCGTACAACTGCGCCGCCAGCGTTTTGTTGGGAGCAAGGATCAGCGCCGGACGTTGTGTTTGAGCTATAATTTGCGCCATAGAGAAAGTCTTGCCTGAACCCGTCACCCCAAGCAGAACCTGCGTTTTATCGCCGTCCTCAAGGCCAGACTTCAAATCGGCAATCGCGGTGGGCTGATCACCCTTTGGGTCGAATTCCGATTGAAGCTCAATAGGAACACCGCCTTCAGACTTTGACGGACGTTCAGGGCGATGTGGAACCCAGGCATCTTCGCCAGACTCATCAGACCGTCCTTGTTCAATCAGCCGGGCCAGCGCCTGTACAGTCGCTGTTGCTCCAGTGAAAGGGTCTTCCTTAGCCTTTTTGCGCTTCTTCTTGGTGTCCTTCACATGGGTGTCGAGCAGCTTTTCGGCATCTTCCAGTGAGATATCGAGCCCTGCAACCGGGTTCAAACCACCTTTGGCTCGCTCTCGCGGATCACTTGTTGCCCCCATCGATGTGCCGCGTGCAGACTTTGCGGGCGTTTTCTTCGCTTTGCTGGCTGGCTTTTTGCTTACTGTCTTTGCTGCAACTTTTTTCTTAGGCTCGGCCTTGCCGCCATCAGCCGCCTCAGCTTCCTTAGCAACCTTCAGCCTCGACAGGTCCTCCTCTGCAATGTGTTCTGCCCAGTCCGAAACAGAACCGGGAAGCGGACTGCCAGATAAAGACGGTTGCGGAGCTTCGCCAAACCCGGAAGTGGTCTCGTCAGGTTCGGTCAAAGAAGAAGACTTGGAGGATTTTATAGGTCGCTTGCTCATGGGCACACTATGCCGTGAGTCATATAGAAAAGAAAGTATGTTCTTACTTCGTTCCCTCACTCAGTGGTGAGCATCCTCTTAATTTTAGATCACATTTTTAAAAGAACACGTTTCCCTCTTTTAACCAGCCTCACTGCATTGGGTTGAGAGAGCCCACAGATTACCGCAAGGTGTCGGGCGAGCCTCATCTGCGCTCCGTTAAAGGGTGTACCACCCTTTCATTAGGCCACATGCACAAACAAGCAACTTAAAACAGCTGACTCATATTTTCTTCCCATAAGACCGAGCGGAACTAACAAGAATGCACACTAAGAAAATTGGACTTGGCATCCTATCAGCACTCTCAGCCTCTCTCCTTCTGGCAGTTTCTTCAAGCGCGAATTCTCCAAAGCAAGTGAGCGGTGAAGTTCTGGTACAGCTCACTTATATCACGGGTCTTAAAGAGGATGGCTCATTGGACGAAGCCACAGTAGCTGCCTGTGAGCTCAAGTACAAATCCAGCATGAACGAAGATGTTTTCGTCAAATACGAAATTAGCCCGGTCCAAAACAAAGCCACTGCGTTTGTGCAAGACACCGAAGTCCCCCTTACCCCGCTCGGCATTCCAGACACCTACTCTTTCGCCTCTGATAAAATACCTAAAGCATTGGCGGAGAAAGGGTATCAGCGTTTAATCTTTACGATGGAGGACGACTTCGATGATGATGTGATCCACATTATCGCTGCTGGCGAAAAGCCCGCGGAAAAATGCTTCATAAGCTCTGAAGCTTTTAAACTAAGACAATAGGGCAGATGCAAGCCTGCGCTCAGCACAACCGAATGTCAGCGTTCCGCGCCATCCTCACAGCTGCGGTTTTGAGCCCTGTTCTGCTGATAGAAGCCAGCGGACCTGCCCACGCCGTCCTCATCTCAAAGGAACTCATACTCCCCATCACCCACTATGGCACAGCAGTCAGCAAGGGGCTCGCCTCACCCCAGATGACAGAGCACTGTGAAACCATTTTTGAAGAGTTCAGAGGCACTTCTATTTTTGTCGATTATGAAGTTGATAGTACATCAAACTATGCCGTTGCAGAAATCGCCATTGGCGGAGAAGCCGTTAAAATGACCCGCAACCCAACACAATCGGGCTACAAGTTTTTTAGCAACGACCTCCCGCAACATTTGGCCAGCTTAGGTGCGCAAGCTGTCACCTTCCATGTCAACGACAAGCTAGAGCACCCATCCGTCGAAATCCGTTTCAGCGAAAGCAACCACTACGAATGCCACCTGATCGCCTCTGAGACAAAATAAAAAGGCCGAGGAAAGAGATCCCCGGCCCTGTAAATTTCGTATGTAAGGCTCTTTAGAACGATAGACGGATCTTTGAAGAAAGCGCAAAGTTCCAAGAGGAATCGTAGTCGTAATTTGTGACTGTACGGGTAGTAGCTCCAGTGCTGCTGTCTATTCGAGCAATGTCATAGACACCTTCACTTGCAGTCTTATAAATTGCACGTCCACCCAGTGAGAACTTCAAATTGTCTGTCAGGTCATAGGAACCACCGAGGCCGAAGGCGTAGTAATCAGAATAAGGACCACCAATGCCTTTATCCCAGGTCACAGTACTGCCAACGCTAAGCTTCTCTGTCAGCTGATGGCCAACACCAGCTTCAACAATCCAGCCATCAGAGTAGCCAAGGTCGCGAACGATTTGAACATCAGAGCCCTCCAAGTTCACGCTGAGCTTGTCCAGCACGCTCCAGTCAGTCCATTTCACACCGAGCGAGACCATCCATCCCGGCGCAACGCCGCTCTGAATTTTTGCTTCAAGAGACTGGGGCAGGGTCGCAGAGGCCGATGCGGGAGCACCCGTTACTGCTACACCGCTAGAAGAGACAGCAAAATCACCATCCAAATCGATATCAATCGCAGACTCATAAGCAATCATAGCACGCAGAGCTATCTCAGGCTTTTCGAAAGAAGCACCAATGCGATATCCGTATTCAAGATCAGATTCAACGTCGATACCAGCATCCAACTCAAGGTAAGGAAGCGCAGGAATACCTGTCGGATATAGAGTTCTGGACAGCTGTTCATAGTTGACTGTAAGGGCCCGTGGACCACCAAACACGCGGATAAAATTACCCTTCGAGATTTCGTGTTTGTAGCTCAGCATCGCGTCAAAGCCCAGAGAATCGGCATTAGTCTCAGCAATGGCAAAGCGGCCATTCCAATCAAAACCAGGCTGTTCACTGATGAAATACGGCTCGTTAATGCGAGCAAAGAAATCAATGTTGTCAGTCAGTCCGATTTTGACAGAACCCGATCCAACGAATAAATCAGGAGCCATATCATCAGCACTGTCGCTTCCGATATCAACACCGAACACACTCAGAGGCGCCCCGCCAATTGTCGTCTCAGCATTTTCGAAATCGACGTTACGGGCGCCGTATGTGGCCTGGCCTTCAACGATGAAACGCCCTTCTTCAAACATCAGGCCGTAATCTGCAATACCTTCGGTCGACCAGCCGCCCGCAAGTGCAGCGGCAGGAATCATCGATACGGCACATCCCAGAACAGTGGTCCGGGTCAATACTTTAAGAACACGCATGCCCTCTCCCCTTTAATGTCACCCCTTTGGCAAATACAAAGCCAGGTTGGGTATATATGGTTGGGAGCACTTGCTTAAGTAGCGGAATTTGCACGCGTTTCACACTTGGCGACAAACATGCAACCCGCACCTCAAAGAGCATCTAAGTGCTGCTCGCCAGTGCAATCCCATCAATTCACAGAGCAAACTGATAAAGTTCTGAGTGCATGCATAACGCATTGAGAAAATTATTCACCCCTCCCATAGTATAAATACTAAGCCAATTTCTATGGGATGACATTTTACACTTAAAAATAACCCAGAGTAATTCTGGTATAAATATTGTTAGATTTAAATATTAATTTTCAATAGATCCGAATTTCGCAGTTATTAGACCTTAGTCAAACTTACCTATACGTAATTTACTTAAGAGTTTTGGGCTAGCATTGAAAACAATCGAACATGCCCATTTCTCCACAAAACTGTTGCTCAACTGACACAAAAACCCGTGTATCTTGCACAATTCATTCACACCCACCGGATAACACACCCCATAGCCACTCCAAACAAAAAAGCCGGAGACATCGCCCCCGGCCTTCACAAACTCTTCAAAAGTGACAGTGCCTAGAACGTAAACCGCAACTTAGAGCTAAGCGCAAAGTTCCATGAGGAGTCGTACTCGTAGTCGGTATTGGTCACACTAGGACCACCACCTAAGTCAATAGCTACATTATAGTTCCCCTCGTCCGCCGTCTTATAAATTGCGGTACCCCCAAGAGAAAGTGTCACGTGCTCACCAAGATCATAAGCACCACCGAGCGTAAACGCATAGTAGTCAGAATACGGGCCACCTATTCCCTTATCCCAGATTACAGAACTACCCAAGGCCAGCTTGTCTGTCAGCTGATGCCCCACACCAGCTTCCACAATCCAACCATCGGAATAGCTCAAATCACGCGTTGTTGAGCCATCAAGAACGGGAATTAACGCGCCTTCTCCCCCAATCAAGTTAGCCGACGCCTCTTGCATTACACTCCAGTCTGTCCATTTCACACCAAGAGAAACCAACCAGCCCGGGGCAACCCCGCTTTGAACCTTCACCTCAAATGATTGAGGCAATGTCGTTTCCGCTACCGCATTTGTGAAAAGGAAGCCTTGATCCGTCAGAGCTCCCTCCATATCCAAATCAACAGCTGACTCGTATGAAACCAATGCGCGCAACGCGATTTCAGGCACCTCAAAAGCAGCACCAATACGGTACCCAAATGCAAGGTCACTACTCGTCGCAAGTGTTGGCGCAGCAAGGGTGCCGTACAATGCAGCCTGCTGAGAAAAATCCATTTGCATGGTACGGACCCCGCCGAAGACTCTGAAGAACCTTCCGTCGGAAACTTCGTGTCTATAGCTTAGCATGCCCTCCACACTAAGAGTGTCACCAATAGTCTCGCCAATTGCATATTGGCCATTCCAATCAAACCCTGGCGCCTCGCGCACTTCAAACGGCTCGCTGACACGGGCAAAAAAGTCCAGGTTATCGGTCAACCCCATCTTTACTGCAGCCGAGCCTATCCAAAGATCTGCCGCGATATCGTCTGCACCATCCTCCCCAGGCAAAGGGTAAGAGCCAAAGATACTGCTTTGAGTAGTACTCGCATTTTTAAAGTCTACATTACGAAAGCCGTATGTGGACTGGAATTCAAAGCCGAAACGCTCTTCAGCAAACAACAAGTCGTAGCTTGCAATGCCTTCGGTTGACCAGCCGCCAGCAAATGCTGCGGCAGGAATCATAGATACTGCACAGCCCAGAACCGTTGTCCGAGCCATTAACTTGAGAACACGCATGCCCCCTCCCCCTAATTTCTGTATCTGGCGCACATGAAACCAGATCAGGTCCATTCAGTTGGGAGCACCCGCTCAAGCAACCTGAGTTGCAGCACCTCGCTCAAAGCGAACTACTTTTACAACCCAGCCTTAAAAAGCATCTCCGTGCCTTTCTCAGGTGCACCCCACCAATTCGCAGAGCAAACTGATTCAGTTATGTTTGTATTCTCCACTACTCACAGTGATATACCAGTGCCTTGCTGCATATTTACTTAGAGAGATTTCAAATAATTACTTAAATAAACCAGTATTACTTACAGTAAAATCAAGTAATAAAATAATTATTTATTAGTTAAATATAACAATAAGAAGAAGAGGAGGAAAGCGGTATAATAGTTACCCTTACCTAAACGTCATGTTCTATAGAAATTATGAGTGACCTTTAAGTAAGGCAAATTAACGGTATTAATCGCTACGTGTGGTCAATTTAACACACATCTGAATGCAAATTACACAATCTATTCACACATGCGCCGACCCCATGTGGAGGCCAACACAAAAAAAGCCGGAGACATCGTCCCCGGCCTTCACAAACTTATCAGAGGTTGTCGTTCTTAAAACGCAAACCGCAGCTTCGTACTGAGCGCAAAGTTCCACGAGGAGTCGTACTCGTAGTCAGTGTTGACGGTGTTATAGTCACCAGTAGACCGATCAATCTTCACAATATTGTAGTTTCCCTCACCTGCTGTCTTGTAGATAGCTCTACCACCCAGAGAAAGTTTCACATGCTCACCAATATCATAGGTACCACCTAGCCCAAACGCATAGTAGTCGGAGTAAGGACCACCAATCCCTTTGTCCCAGGTCACCGCGCCACCAATAACCAGTTTATCAGAAAGCTGATGCGCAACGCCCGCCTCGACAATCCAACCATCAGAGTAGCTGAGGTCACGTACGACCGCATCACCGAGTAACAGATCGCCAGTAACGGGATTCAGCGCATCCACGGAGATTGAATCAAGCACGCTCCAGTCGGTCCACTTCACACCAAGAGAAACCAACCAACCTGGCGCGACACCGCTTTGGATTTTCGCTTCAATCGATTGTGGCAGAGTTGCGCTTGAATACGTCGCAAACTGAGAAGCTCCATTAGCGGAGAGAACCCCATCCAATTCCACATCAATGGCGGATTCATAGGCAACCAAAGCCCGCAATGCGATCTCCGGCATCTCATAGGCCGCCCCAATTCGGTAACCGAATTGCAACTCAGAATCAGCATCAATCGATGTCCCTACCGGAGTAGGGCCATATAGTGGATGATCAACAAGCTGATTAGCCGCCTGCCCATAACTCAGCTGAAGCGCGCGCACACCACCAAAGACACGAAAGAACCTACCGTCAGAAACTTCGTGCTTGTAACTCAGCATCCCATCAACCGCGACAGAATCAGCTTTTGTTTCCCCAACCGCAAACTGTCCGTTCCAATCTAAGCCTGGCAGCTCTCGCACCTCAAACGGCTCACTCACACGCGCAAAGAAGTCCAAATTATCAGTCAGTCCAAACTTTACTGATCCCGCCCCGACCCACAGATTTGCGGCAACATTATCAGCTGAATCATCCGTATCGAAAGGAAGCAAGTCAGTTGAAACGGGACCTGAACCATCACCGCGATCAATCGTCGTGCTCGCATTCTCAAAATCAACATTACGGATGCCGTAAGTCGACTGGAACTCAAAGCCAAAACGTTCTTCAGCAAATAATAGATCGTAACCCGCAATACCTTCTGTCGACCAGCCACCAGCGAACGCGGCCACCGGAACCATTGATACTACGCAGCCCAGAATAGTGGTCCGGGCCATACTCTTGAGAACACGCATGCGCCCTCCCCCTTTAACATTGCTGTATCTGACACATACAAAGCCAGATCAAATCCATTCAGTTGGGAGCACGTGCTTGAGCGTTTAAAGCTGCGGCTAAACTCGAAAATTGAGTTAAAATATCAACCTTAACTTTAAAAACACCTAGGCACCCCCTACTCGTGCAATCCCATCAATTTGCAGAGCAAATCGATCCATATATCAGTATATCCTCAACTACTTTAGACAATTAATCACCCCCACATTGGGATAATTACCAATTATTTTCGCAAGGTAATTATTTTCAATACTTATAAAAACCCAAATAATTATAAGTAGTTTAATGTAACAATTACAAATCATGATCAGTTAACTTAAACGATCACCCACCATCCTACTGCCGCAAACCTTACCTATACGGAAGTAATTGGCGGTATTAGACTTGTCATAAATTTGATGGAATTTGCCTTATTCTCCACAGGCGTGTGTCAATTTAGGCACATATCGGCGGATTCTTGCATAAAACACACATAACCCAGGTACCTTCTCAAGCACCACCAAACCACAAACGATAAAAGCCGGAGACGAGTCTCCGGCCTTTATTAACTCTAGGGCACTTCACCTTCTAAAAGGCGATGCGCAACTTTGTACTCAGCGCGTAATGCCAAGCTGAGTCATAAGTATATTCATTCGTCGCACCGTAAGGCGCATGATTGGTTGCATCAGCTTCACCAGCAGCCGTATAAACCGCTGCACCACCAATGATCATGTTAACCTTGTCATTCAAGGCATAAGATCCCCCTAGACCGAAGGAGTAGGAGTCTGAGTAGCTGCCGCCGACACCGCGATCCCACTGAACAGAGCCGCCCAAAGTCAGCTTTTCATTCAACTGATGCCCAACACCAGCTTCAACTGTCCAGCCGTCTTTAAAATTAAGGGCACGGTCAGTGCTTAGGTCACCACTCTCATCTTTCACCACAAGCCGATCAATACCAGACCAATCCACCCACTTAACGCCAAAGCTTGCCAGCCAACCTGGTGCGATACCTGACTGAATATTCAATTCGACGGATTGAGGCGCAGTTATGGACGAATAAGCATCGCCTGTAATAGTTGTGGTTCCTCCCAACCCGTCAGGCACATCACGAATATACGTTTCGCCCTCCAGATCCATCGCAATCTGAGAATCGTAAACAAGGCTCGCACGCAGCGCATACGCTGGAATTTCATAGGCAACACCAGCACGCCACCCCCATGACATTCCTTTAGACTTCAGCTCGGCACCAGACACATAATCATCCGTAAGAGCAGGGTTAACCAAAACGCCAGGCAACATACTGTCAGACTGATAGGTCAGATCTAAACCGCGTATACCCGCGATCGCACGAATAGACCGCCCCTCACCAGCCTGAAATGTATAGGAGCACGTCGCATCAAGGCCCAGCGTTGTCGCATTGGTCTCATAACCTGCATACCGCGCCGCCCAAGTCGGGTCCATCGACTCGATGATGCCATAAGGGTTATAAGCCCGTCCAAGACAGTCTACATTCTCCAGCACTCTCCCCTTAACACCAAACTGATAGTTCCAGATGTTAGGCGTCACCCGCTCACTCGTAGATCCAGAGGTTGTTTGCCGGCCCAACTGGTCGCTCGCACTTGTCACATCGTAGTCAGTATTGCGGTCCAAATAGGTCGCCCCACCCTCAACCACAAACCGTTCTGGCGCAAAAAGCAGATCAAGAGTCCCCACCCCCATAGTATCCCAGCCCCCAGCAAAGGCAGCACCTGAACCGGCCATCACAAAACAGCCTGCAACCGCACCCCGGGTTGCACTCTTCAAAAACCGCATAATCTTCCCCCAACATTACCGGACCTCGGAAACTTCCCCAAGCCGGGCCCTTAATCTGAAGGAACGCGCAGTTATGTCATGAAGGCTTCTAGATTTACCCCTAAGGAATTCTTAGATGTTTAAAACATTATATTATTTTACATTTTCATAAACACCAAAGTCACAACACAAAACAACGACGTCCCATCAATATAATATGCGTATATTTACCACTGATAATATTATCTGAAGATTAATTCAGGTCAATACCTGTTAATTGTAGTAATAGGCAAATTATTATTTAGCTTAAGCTTAAATTCAAATTGATCATGCAATTTATGACTTATACATCATCAAAACCGAATCTGCCTACAATTACGGAAAATTCATTACCTACAGAGAGTTACGCTTAGGTAAGAGGTTCTCATTCCACATATTGAGCCACAACAAAAAAGCCCGCCCATGTGAGGGCGGGGCTTCTAAAAAGCTCTTTAAAAATGAATCCGCAGCACTCACATCAACTGTGCTCACATCAACTGTGCTCGACGTAGTTCGTATGACCCTTAAAACTAGGGGCGCAAACACACCTGGAAGATCTGCTGAGTGATCTCCCGCAAATCGGGATCATCAGGCCTGGCATTGAGGTCGTCCCAAACGGCTGCGCGCTTCATCTGCAGGGCAGTACATTTACAAGCCTGCCTGCATTGTTCAACATCCACACTTTGACTACAAACTTCCAAACAGGATTGCTGAAAATTTCTGAGCTGAATATCTCCAAACGCACCAGCTGTAACACCAAGCCAAACCGCTCCAAACAAGATTGGCTGGTGTAGAAGGTAGGTTGCCAGCGAATGTCGGCCAAACCACGCAAACAAACGCAAACCAACGCTCGGCAACGCAGAACCGCGCAAGTACTTCAAAAGGCCGTAGCGCTGGAAGATATCCCCGCAGCCAACCCCGAGTAGAACGGGTCCCAACCACGGAATAAGTGGCACATAATCAACGGAAACCTCGTGCAAGGAATTCAAACCCAACCAAAAGAACTCAGGATAGGGCAGCACGTAATCCCCCAGCCAAAGGTATAGAGCAATGATCGCCGCACCACATAGCAACGCAAAAAACGACGGAAGCCTGACAAACGGCAGCGCAAGCAAGCTACACACAGCGATCGAATGCAAGATTCCAAACTTAACCCACTGATCTTTAAAGATTAAATATGTGACCACTGAAACCGCAAGAGCTGCAAGCACGACACGAGCTTCCCGCTTCCAAAACCCCTTCCAGCGGATACCGTTTTTATGCGCAAGCACCAAACTGAACCCGACCAGAAACATAAAACTGCCCGCGATCATCTGCGCAAAGTGCCTCCACTCCGGCGCACCAGCCACATCCCATCCCACAATCCCAAACCAGGACAAGTCCCAGGATAGATGGTAGATCGCCATTGCCAGCAAAGCTAACCCACGCGCAAAATCTGCGAGAATAAGTCGGTCAGACAACGTCTTTTGCGGCACGGTTTCCCCCTATCTGCCCGAGAACCTTGCGGGAACAACCCCCTACAAACTCGATGAATATGTTCAAAAGACATAAACCAACTTACCAAGACAGAAAATCTCTACGGTCCCTAACTCGAAGGAAACCCTGTATAAATCTAGGAGAAAAATAGCCAAAAGGCTTCGCAATGTCCTGGAACAACCAAGGTTTGGCCCAACGCGCCAGTCACATCTCAGCGGTCTTCCTATTCATATCCGCCCTGCTGATTGTCTTCATCGCCTTTGTCTTGCGCCTCCACGACACCGAAAGAAACGCCAGTTCACAATGCGGCATAGCCTCTTGGTACAAACTCACATCCCGGACCGCCAGTGGGGATTTAATGGACGCAACCGGCCTCACCGCGGCGCATCTAACCCTGCCGATTGGTACAAACATCCATGTAACCAACCTGCAAAATGGCAAAACACTTACAGTAACAGTGAATGACCGCGGCCCTTATGTAAAAAACCGCCTGATAGACTTATCCAAGGCAGCAGCTGCGGAACTTGGCTTTCTAAAAAGCGGCCTGACAGAAGTACGCATATCCGTACCAGAAGAACTCAAGCAATACCTACGTGGACATGAGTGTAAAAAACATCACGATACATATAATGAGAAGAACACCAACATGTCTGAATAAAGTTTTAGGAGAATTTCTCTATATATTACGCAATCAAAACTAAATACAATTAAGAACAAGAGTTTGGTTGCTATGATACTGCTATATAAGATAAGTGCTGCCCTCTTTGTTACAGCCCTGTTACTTCCTGCAAGTTCAATATTAACGGAGCCGGCAGAGGCAAATGTCCCTCTTGTCGTCCCCGCTGGCAATCGCTTAAAGATTCAGCCTGATATTCCCAGCGCATCCCTCACCCGCACGCAAGCGTTCAATCGCACATACGATAAGAAATTCCGGCGCATTCTCTCCGTTTTAAAACGTGAAAACCGACTCATTAGAAAAATCAAAAAGGTAGCCAACCTTTATGCAATTGATCCTGTTCATATTTTGGGGGCTATCGTCGGCGAACATACATACAACTACGACAGTATGGACAGCGCACAGGGGTACTACATGAAGGCACTCCAATATGCAAAAATCCCGATTTCTTTCCAATATGATGGTGAAAAAGTCTGGAGTTTCGTTACACGGCCGCAGTTCAATAAATGTCGTAGAGAAGAGACCAGCAACAGCCGTTGGAGATGCTACGAGCTCGTCTGGAACACTGCATTCATGGGTAGGACAGTCGGCGGCGTCCGTTATCCGCGCCAGCCATTTCACCGCGCATTTTTCAGACCAATGTTTGCAGGGCAGAGTTTCGGCTTAGGCCAGATTACACCGCTTACTGCATTGAAGATGAACGACATGGTGACCAGCATCAGCGGCCTCCCGAAGCTCAATTCAAAAGATGCATCCGGTCTATATAAGACAGTAATGGACCCCAACAAATCAATCCATTACACCGCAGCAGTCTTGAGGGATGCAATCAACGCCTACAAAAAAGTAGCGAATGTCGATATCTCCAAAAACCCAGGCATCACGTCAACACTATATAATCTCGGCAACCCTTGGGAACGTGCGATTTCTTATAGAAACAAACGCAGGATAAGACCCTCTCACCTTCCCCGTGAAAACTATTACGGTTGGCTTATCAATGCACGCATTGAAGAGCTAAGAGCAGTCCTTCGTTAAAACCAGCGGGGAGTAAGACCTCCCCGCCTCACAGCTAAGTTCAGATCTATCTATTTCAAATACGGGTTGTTCAGCTTTTCATGGCCAATTGTTGATGCAGGGCCATGGCCTGGTAAAAATGTAACATCATCTCCAAGCGGGATAAGCTTGTCTTTGATTGAAGAAATAAGCGTCTCATGGTTTCCACCCGGCAAATCAGTGCGCCCAACTGAGCCAGCAAACAGAACATCCCCTGAGATTGCCAGTTTCAGTTCCGCGTTGAAGAACACTACATGCCCTGGTGCGTGACCTGGGCAGTGCAACACCTGAAACTCAGCACCTCCGGCAGTAACCACATCCCCTTCTTCAAGCCACTGATCAGGCTCGACTTTCCTCACTGAATCCAGACCAAACTGCTTCGCTTGCTCTTCAACACGATCAATCAGAGGGCGGTCATCCACATGTGGTCCAATGACCTTGACGCGTAACGTCTCAGCCAATTCAGCAGCACCGCCAATGTGGTCAATGTGTCCATGAGTGATCAGAATATGTTCAACGCTAACATCAAGTTCCTTCAGCGCCGCAAGAATTTGGTCCACATCCCCGCCAGGGTCAACAACAACGGCTTTACGCGTAGCCTTATTCCAAACGATGCTACAGTTTTGCTGGAAGGCCGTTACCGGAACAACAGTAATCTGTATCCCAGACAAATCTGCTTTATTGCTGGCATCACTCATATGCGCTTCATCTCCAAATTCCAAACTCTGCGCACCATACAGTAATCGCATTAGGCGGGCTACACGTCTGCTCAGTTAAACTAAGCAATTCTCACCCATCAAAAACAACTCTAAACATACATAATAACAATTACCCCTTATAATTGCAAAGTCAGTCTAAACTGAAAAATTATTTCTATATTGAAAATCAATAGGATTGATATGTTTTATGAAATTAATTCTCGTCATCTATTTTATGTCGAGATCCCCTATTTAACAGGGATTTACATCTACCTTCCCTAGGAAAAGCTTGCTCTATTACAAAACTGAACCCTATTATACGGGGCGATTTGTGAAGACTGTCTCTGTTGACCTGACCAATAGTCTCATTTGGTCAAGCAACTCTGGAGTGTTCACAGTATATGGCAGGTAGAAGCTCTGAGCAAACGACCCACTAAGACATTCGATTTGATATTTTGTGTGTTTTCGGAGGAGCAGTTGGCTTTGATAAAGCGAGTACATGCGGATACTGGCAGGTTAAGTCCGCAGGAAAGGCGATATTGTAATGCATAATGGGAATTCGGGTCGTCGGCCACGCAGCAAGCGCGGCGGCAAACGCGAATTTGGGGATTCGCAGAATTTCGGCCCGGAGTTTGGGGCACCAGTGTATTTTCCAAATGATTCCGAGCGCGATGCCTTTGCGCCTCCTTCTAGGGAAAATGAGCGCAGGAGCCCCTATGGTAACCGCAATCCGGGAGGGTATGGCGGCGACCGCAATAACAGCTATCAAGCAAGTGGTTCTGGCGACAATGACCGCGGGGGATATGCTAATCGTGAAGGCGGAGGCGGCGGAGGAAACTTTCGCGATGGACCAAACGGCGGCGGAGGTGGACGACGCAGTTACCCACCCGTCGAACGTGGCCCTCGTCAGTTAGGCGTCGTTAAATTCTTCAAATTAGACAAAGGCTTCGGCTTCATCACGCCGGATGTAGGCGAAGCTGATGTCTTCGTCCATATCTCAGCAGTTGAACGCTCCGGCTTAACAACACTTGACAGTGGCCAACGCATCTCGTTCGAAACGGAGCCGGATCGTCGAGGCAAAGGTCCAAAAGCGGTTGAGCTACGTCTGGAAGATGGCCCAACGGCCTCCTCAGAAGAGTCACAAGCTGAACCAGAGATGAGCAACGATCTTGACAGCGTAGGTCAGGATTAGCCCTCCTGACCCCTTCATTGAATAACTAAAGGCAGCAATTCGCTGCCTTTAGTTTTAGGAGAAAGAGACACGTTTGCTTCTTGTTTCTAACAACGCCCTCAGCCTATAAGTCCAGTAACACCCATTCATAAAAAGCGCCTCAAGAGACTTCGCCTCCAAGCTGCGCATAATAAAGACTAACAGGCGCATATCATGAACTACCGGCACATTTATCATGCAGGCAATATCGGCGACGTACTGAAGCATATCGTGCTTGCCAACATACTGAAGTATCTTCAGAAGAAAGACGCCGCCTATAGAGTGCTGGACACTCATGCCGGCATCGGCCTGTATGACCTTACCTCCGAGAAATCTCAGAAAACCGGCGAATGGCAGCAAGGCGTTGGCAAAGTGCTAGAGAACCTTGATGCTGCTCCTGGTCCAGTCAAGAACGCTTTGGTTCCCTGGCTGGAAACCGTCGAGAACCTCAACCCTGGAGGTGGCGTCCACTTTTATCCCGGCTCCCCGGAAATTGCTTGCATGCTGGCGCGAAAGCAGGACCGCTTAACGCTAACGGAGCTTCATCCAGAAGATTTTGAAGAACTGAAAAACAATTACGGCGGGGACAAAAAAGTCAAGGTAATTGCCCTGGATGCATGGCTTGCATTAGGCAGTTTCCTTCCACCAAAAGAGCGACGCGGCGTCGTACTTATTGACCCTGCATTTGAAGTTGAAGATGAATTCGACCGACTGGCTGATGGTATCATCCGTGGCTGGAAGAGATGGCAAACTGGCATTTTCGCTATATGGTACCCCGTCAAAAGCCACCGCACGGTCGACCAACTTGTTGCAACACTTAAAGAAGCGGGAATTCGCAACACAATTAAACTAGAGCTTTCCGCAGGTCAGGTCAGCAGCGACCAGCCGATGAAGTCCAGTGGAATGCTAGTCATCAACCCACCTTGGACTCTGACAAAAGACATGAATGCTGCCTTACCATGGCTTTGCCAAACACTATCGCAAGGTAAGGGCGCAAAATGGTCTGTCGAGCAGGTCATCACTGAATAACCCCCCAGAACCTTCAATTGACCAGAAACCGCAAATCACTGAATGCTAAATGCGCAGACTAAAGCCATGCGCATTTAGTGCCTTCTCACAACTCCTATTTAGTGGGCTGGTGCATCCAAGCTCCCGCACATAGCTTTTACTGCTCAGAACCAGCAGTCTTTCCGTGGAGAGTGTTTATGCGCACAAAGTCAATCCTCACCATATTGGTTACAGCAGCATTGGGTGTTGCTACCGGGTCGACGTACGCAGCTGATATGGGAACCTACGAGGAGCCCACTGCTCAGATCGATGACGAAGATATCATCAACCCTGATGAAAAGGTCTATTTTGGATGGTCAGGCACCTACCTGCCAGAATGCGACTCCCGCAAAGCCCAAAGGGCGGTATCCCGCCAAATTGCACGTGCTGTCCCAAGCTATTACGATGGTCGGAAAATCAAGCTTATGGAAGACATCCATGAGTCAGAGTTCATAATCGGACAACCGAGCCCAGTTGCACGACGCTATTGCAATGGCGTTGCCATACTCACAGACGACACACGCCATCGTATCTACTATGCTCTTGTCCAGTATGATGGTTTCCTCGGAATTTCTTGGAGTGTTAAAGCCTGCATCGATGGTCTCGACAAATTCAGAGTTTATGACGGCCAGTGCAGAACAGTTCGTCCAGAACAAGAAATCATTCCGCGATAACGCCCCTTGCTCAACGCGAAAAAGCACTTGCTACATCATGCCTCGTTGGACTGATTGATCGAAGGTTCTATATCTCGTCAAAAATCAGTCCTACAGGTTTTGGCAGATGAAGCACTACCTCGGCTACGCCAGCCACGATGGCCAGACGCAGAAGATAATTGACAAAATTGCAAATACTCTTGAACACAAGGGGCATAATGTTGTCTTACTGCCCCTTGTTACAGGCGAAGAACCCCTTCCACGTGACCTCAGCGTAGCAAGAATAGTCATCGGGGCACCCATCCGCTACGGCTTCCACCTGCGCCCGGCACGAGTATTCATAAGACGTAATCTTGATGACCTGAACCATGCCCAAACTTCGTTCTTCTCAGTCAACCTAACGGCAAGAAAGCCAGGCAAAGATACTCCAGAAAACAATGAGTATTTGAGGAAATTCCTCACCAAATCAAAGTTTCAACCGAAACACACCGCAGTGTTTGCAGGAGCTCTAAATTACCCAAACTATAAGCCGTGGGATCGTTTAATGATCCAGCTCATCATGAAAATGACAAACGGCCCAACCGACCCCAAACGCTCGACTGAATTTACAAATTGGACCGCAGTTCAGGATTTCGCGATCAGTCTTAGCCCATAGATCAGAGCCTGCCCCAGTGTACGAAGCCACTTGCAAAATAGGAAGAAACGCGGATATCGTGCAGGCCAAATTAATACTCTATTGGTTTACAGGTGGCTGCTATGCAAATTCTTCGCTCTTCCAGCGCGTCCCCGTTTGGTCGAAAAATCAAAATTGCGCTTTATGTTCTGGGGCTTGCGGATAAAGTAGAAGTTAAAGAAGCGAAGACGCTAGATCCAAACGACACACTCCGCAAACAAAACCCGCTTGGAAAAATCCCTTGCCTCATCCTTGAGGATGACAACGTTCTCTATGACAGTCGCGTCATCACAGAGTATCTTGATTATCTGGCTGGCGGAGAAAAACTCATTCCCGCAGGTGCAGAACGGTTTGAAATCTTGACCAAGCAAGCACTCGCAGATGGTATTTGTGATGCTGCAATCCAAATCGTCTACGAAAGCCGCATGCGCCCGGAGAACAAGCAACACTCAGAGTGGGTTGAGTATCAGCAAAGCAAAGTTGATCGCGCACTGGCCTCGTTTGAAAGCAAGCCACTACCGCCAGTTCAGCACAACTCACCCGATGCAGCGCAGATCGCTCTTGCATGTGCTCTGGGTTATCTAGACCTCAGGTTCGCAGGTGCTTGGCGCAAGTCCTACCCAAAACTCGTCGCATGGCTCGATGATTTCGCATCAAGCATTCCTGCATTTGACAAGACTAAACCTGAACTAGTGGCCTAAGCGAAGTTATGAACATACTCCGAACATCAACCACCTCACCGTATGGTCGGAAAGCTCGAATTGCAGCAGCGGTTCTAGGCATTCAGGATCAGGTGAAAGTCGACTGGGCAGATACAAGGGCGAGCGAAGGCTCTTTGTATGAACAAAACCCTCTTGCGAAAGTGCCGACGCTTCTAATGGCTGACGGCGAAACCGTTTACGACAGCCGTGTCGTCATTGAGCTGTTGGACACTCTGGCTGGCGGCGGCAAACTCATCCCATCAGATGAAACACGCATTTCTGTTCTAACACGGCAGGCAATGGCAGATGGCATCACTGATGCTGCGGTACAGGCTCAGGTAGAGGCAAGGAACCACCCAGAAGAGCACCAGAACCATGTCTGGATCGAACGCCAACAAGGAAAAGTTGATCGCACTTTGAAGGCGTTCAACGACACTCCGTTGCCAACGCCAGACCAAACCCATGGAATTCCGGATTGCGCTCAGATCGCACTTGCGTGTGCACTAGGTTATCTAGATCTACGCGCGAACGGAGATTGGCGACACCAGCACCCAGAACTGGTGCGTTGGCATGCTGCCTTTATCGAGCAAGTTCCAGCCTACAACGAAACGCTGGCACCTGAGATGCTTGAAAAAAGCTGACCAAAAAAAAGGCGCATGCTGATTGCATGCGCCTTGATAATCAAACAGCCGACTTAGAACTTCATAGATACGCCAGCACGGATCAGGTTTTCATCGAGTTTAGTTTTCTCGGTTGTTCCTGCAAAGTCAAACTTCTGGTCACCGAAGTCCTGGTAGAGGTATTCAACGCGTGCTGTCAGAGTATCACTCACAGCACGTTCAACACCTGCACCAACGACGTAACCAGCGACATTCTTGTCATCTTTGCCAGCACTGCTCTTTGCAGTCAGGTTTTTAAAGGCAACACCACCTGTACCGTACACGAGTGTACGATCGAAGGCGTAACCAGCACGACCGCGCACAGATGCGTTCCAGTCGGAATTAAGCTCAACACCATCCTTACGCTCTTCAAGGTCATTGTACTGAATATCAGCTTCAGCACCCAGCACAACGCTAGGAGCAACCGTGAAGTTGTAACCAGCATGCACGCCACCAGTCACACCGTTCTGGTTCTCATCAAGAGCACCCGGCGCTCCATTTTTGCCATCAGCGCCGAGGAAACCCCAACCAGCATTGGCACCAACATAGCCACCAGACCAGTCGTAGGTCGCTGGTGTTTCATAAGAAATTTCTGGCTGAATTGGCTGAACTGGCTGAGGGAGGTCAGCAGCAAGTGAGGTGCCTGCCATCAGGCCGAAAGTAATGGCGGTACAAGATGCAATACGCAGCATTTATCATTCTCCAACAAATATGAGCGGAACGCTTGGGACGTATCCGCTAGGGGGAGGCGATCAAATAAGAACGCCCCTGGATGAAGAATGGTATGATTTGACTTTGTGGCTGGATCTGACATGAATTCCGATTAATTCAAGGCAAACCACGGAAAGAATATGGCAACCTAGCAAGTCATTGTTTACGATAGGTAATTTAGAATATTTCCGTGACCATTTTACTATACTCAAGCCCTGAACGATTCGATCACCTGAAACTTTTACGAAGAACTGCGATCAAAAGTGATCTGAGACACTTCAAGAATGCCGAAAACCTGTCTATATACCCGGTCTGATAGCTGCACGCCCCATTAATGCAGACAAACAACCTTACATAATTGGAATTTCAGCTTATGCTTTTTTCATATGCTGCCCTCCTCGGAGGTCTCGCACTTTTGATCTTTGCCGGTGACCTGCTTGTGCGCGGCGCTGTATCAATTGCTCAGGCACTCGGAATTCCAACTCTCGTTATTGGCTTAACCATCGTTGCCTTCGGCACTTCGGCACCAGAGCTTTTCATTTCATTGAAAGCTGCCCTCGACGGTGTAAGCGGCGTTGCAATCGGTAATGTTGTAGGCTCGAATATAGCAAATGTCCTTTTGGTGCTCGGAGTGCCCGCCCTGATTGCTGCAACTCCATGCAACGAAAGCGGAGCTCAACGAAATGCACTGTTCATGCTTGTCGTTTCAGTCATTTTCACAGCACTCTGCTTCATGGGCACCCTGAACTTTTATGCTGGTATTGCTCTCCTTGCCTTGCTCCTGATCTTCCTTGCAGATTCAGTAAGAGCAACAAAAAAGCACAGAAAAGAAAACAGGGCTGGCTGTAAAGCCAACGAAACTGAAGAAGATGAGCTCGATGTTGAATCTGTTCCGGAAAATAAAGCTATTGCAGCAGTCTTCCTTATCCTTGGCTTAATCGGGTTACCGCTTGGTGCGCAGCTGACAATTACAGGCGCAACCGATGTCGCTTCCTCTTGGGGCGTTTCGGATGCTGTTATCGGCTTGACAGTCGTTGCTCTTGGCACATCCTTGCCGGAATTGGCGACAACCGTTATGGCGGCAATTCGTAAGCACTCAGGTGTAGCGCTTGGCAACGTCATCGGGTCCAATGTCTTTAACCTGCTTGCGATCATGGGCATTACAGTCACCGTAATCCCAATCCCCGTTCCTGAGCAGATCCTTGTCTATGATATCTGGGTTATGCTCGCTTGTGCCCTCCTGCTTTATATCATTGCAGCAAAGCGCCTGTGTCTTGGTAAGGTTTGGGGCATTTGTCTTACTGCGGCTTACGTCGCTTATATCTACGTCGTATTTGCTCTGGATTTCCTTTAAACTAAGCAGCTTAAACGCGATCAGTGAACGCACCCGCGGCTGAATCAGTTAAGGTGCGTTTCCTATCGAACTTCAGACGACACCGCGAGTAAATACACTATGGCAAAAGACACATCTGACATGCCTGCCCAAGCAGAGGAAAATGTCGATGTGCCTGAAGCCAAGCCGGATATCGTTTTTGAGAGCAACGCATCCCCTAGAAATCCAGGTGCAAAGGGCGTTGAGGTCATTGCAGACTTTGTTAAGCGCTTACCACTCGGCCCTGGCGTTTACCGAATGTTCGATGAGGATGGCGAAGTCCTCTATGTGGGCAAAGCCCGCTCACTAAAAAAACGCGTCACCAGCTACACACGCTTGCAAGGCCAATCCAACCGGATCATGCGGATGATCATGGCTACTGTTGCCATGGAGTTCGTCGAAACCCGCACAGAGCCAGAAGCTTTGTTGTTGGAAGCAAACTTGATCAAAAGATTGCGCCCACGCTTCAACGTTCTGCTACGTGACGACAAGTCTTTTCCATACATCTTCATAAGTGCCGACCATGATGCTCCTGCACTCATCAAGCACCGGGGGGCACGAGCTCGCAAGGGCGATTACTTTGGGCCATTTGCTTCAGCAGGTGCAGTCAACGACACCATCAACGCTATGCAGAAAGCGTTTCTCATTCGCAATTGCTCCAACAGTTACTATGCCAACCGCTCACGGCCCTGCTTGCTCTATCAAATCAAGCGATGCGCAGCACCGTGCACCGGCGAAATCTCCATCGCTGATTACAAAGACCTTGTGACAGAAGCAAAGTCATTCCTTTCAGGCAAAAGCCAGCTCATCAAAAAGGAACTGGCAGAGGCAATGGAAAAAGCCTCAGAGAACCTCGATTTTGAACAAGCTGCAGTTTATCGCGACCGCATAGCGGCCCTCTCCCATGTGCAAAGCCACCAAGGGATCAACCCACAGGGCATCGAAGAGGCAGATGTGTTCGCCACATACCAAGAAGGCGGACAGACATGCGTGCAGGTCTTCTTCTTCCGTACTGGGCAAAACTGGGGCAACCGGGCCTACTTCCCTAAAGCAGATAAAAGTTATGAACCTGCTGAAGTTCTTGAGAGCTTCCTCTCTCAGTTCTACGAGGACAAGCCGCCCCCGCGCATGGTCTTGCTTTCCCATGAGTTGGAGGAACAAGAGCTTCTTGCCGAGGCGCTCACCGCAAGAGCCAATCGGAAGGTTGAAGTCTTGACACCAAAGCGTGGTGAGAAGCGCGAATTGGTGGAACATGCCCTCATAAACGCCAAGGGCGCTCTTGGCCGCAGGCTTGCTGAAACATCAAGCCAGTTGAAGCTTTTAAAAGGCGTTGCAGAGGCCTTTGGACTTGATCGCACCCCGCGCCGCATCGATGTATTTGATAACTCACACATATCAGGAACAAATGCTGTCGGCGGAATGATCGTCGCAGGTTCTGAGGGTTTCGCCAAAGGCCAGTACAGAAAATTCAATATCAAATCAGAGGATTTGATACCAGGCGATGACTACGGCATGATGCGCGAAGTGCTTTCGCGGCGCTTTGCCCGTCTCATGAAAGAAGATCCAGAGGGCTATAAGAAAGCTGCCCGTTTCACAGGGGTTTCCGACGCCAAGCAAGCTGGCGAAGAAGAAGGGCAAGAAGCACCTCTTTCTGGTTCAGATATTCCCTCATGGCCCGATCTCGTTTTAATCGACGGCGGAAAAGGCCAATTGAGCGCTGTCCGCGAAACCTTAGAGGAGATGGGCATCACGGATATACCGCTCGTCGGCATTGCTAAGGGTCCGGACCGTGACGCAGGCCGTGAGAAATTCTTCGTCACAGGCAAACAAAGCTTCATGCTACCAGAACGCGATCCTGTCCTTTATTTCGTGCAACGCATGCGAGACGAAGCCCACCGCTTTGCAATTGGCTCACACAGAGCCCGCCGAAAGAAAGCAATCGTTGCCAACCCATTAGATGAAATTGCAGGTGTTGGCCCTGCAAGAAAACGCACACTGCTTCGCCACTTTGGTACCGCGAAGGCAGTATCGAAAGCGGGTATTGACGATTTAACAGCCGTTTCCGGAATCTCGGAGAGCATCGCAAAACTGATTTATAATCATTTCCATGAGTAACTAAGTAAGCCCAATTCTCTTCACCGATAGCCAAGCCGTCAAAGGCCATTTTCCTACACTTTCGAGATATGAAGGCAAAATAAGTGGTTTCTTTAAAGGCATTTTTTGAAAGAGAACGGAATGCCTCATCTCTGCTTCGTTTGTCCCGTGTTGCATCATTCACCATCACTGCTTTGCTCTTACTCACGTTTCTCACTCCCGGAAACTTGCTCAGTGAAGCAAGCGCCTTCTTCATTCCTCAACTACTTGCAGCGGGTTTTGCTGGGCTTCTGCTTTGGATCACATCGGAGAGGGCTTTCCACTGGGCCCAGTTACTCTGCTTTATCGGCCTGAGTATTTCCAGCTACTGGATGGTGGCAAGCATTCAGCAAGTCACGCAATCAATCCCCATATCCGGTACTCCAACTGATGCACCACAGCTTAAGGTGATGAGCCTCAATCTGTTGCATATGCGGTTCGAAGAAAAAAGCATTCAGCAACTGATCGAAAAGAGACAACCAGATCTCATCAGTTTTCAGGAAACAGCCAGCGCTACGCCTCGTCTGAAGTCGTTCCTGGTTGAGCACTACCAATACTCTGTTCTACCTCCCGAAAATCAAACTACAGACATCACACTCTTCAGCAAATACCCACTAGCAAACGCGGGACTTATCTTTGTTCCCGACCTTAAAGAAGGACCACACATACCAAAGGAATTTCTGAGCGCTGAAGTCGACGTAAATGGTTCGCCCATTCAGCTTTATGCTGTTCACCCAGCCAGCCCGAGAGGACCAAACCGTCTGGAAGGCAGAAGTAAGTATTTCGATTTTCTCTCAAAGCATATCAAAGCGCAAAAAACACAAGTGCCAATCGTGATCCTTGGAGACTGGAACACTCCGATCTGGTCCAAAACGTTCCAGGATTTACTTTCAGATCTACAGTTAAAAACAACGCTCACCAGCTTCATTCCGCAGACAACGCGATATTTTCAGATCCATCCCTAGCGAAAATACTCGGATCAAAAGTTGATCACATTGCATCCTCTGGAGGAATATTCATTAAAGACCTAATAATTGATGAAAATGTTGGCTCAGGCCATTTTCCAATCTTCGCAACACTTCACATAACCCCCTAAAGTAAGGCTATAATATCTTCGTAAGAAATAATTTGGAGGAACGTCTGGCATGCCAAGAAATTTACTCATATCTTTTGATGCAGACCAAACGCTTTTTGACTTCGAACGTATTCTTGAAGAAGCTTTGATCACGACTGCCAGTTTTCTGAGCCATTATTCTGAAAAGCCAATCACTCCAAGGTACCTCCAAAAAATCCGCGACTCCATAGTTGATGACATGCCCGCAAAAACGATTGGTTTGCTGGAAATTCGCCGGGCATCTTTCGAGCAAGCTCTCAACCCACTGAGCAATGCGAGGGAATTGTCAGAGCAGGCATTAGTGATTTTCAAGAAAGTTCGCTTTGGGGAGCCTTATTTCTACCCATTCGTGAAAGAAACACTGGCGACATTAAAACGCCAAAACAAGACTGCTCTCATCACAAATGGAAACTCCTGTCCAAAAAGCGCTGGTATAGCTCATCTCTTCGATTTCGTTGTGATGGCGGAAGAATACCCCTACAGCAAACCAGACCCTCGTCTCTTCAAGGTGATGCTATCGATGGCTGGATTGAGCGCAGACAACCTGATCCACGTAGGCGACTCGCTCGAAGACGACATCGCAGGTGCAAACAATGTCGGAGCAACATCAGTCTGGTTCAACCCTCTTAATTATTATAACGGTTCCCCTGTTTTGCCTGATCACTCGATTGCATGCATGAGAGAATTACCTAGTTTGGTAGCCGGATACGCCTCCCGCTGAAAGTTTGTCACTGAACCTTGTGAGTAACCTTCTACGGTTGTGGCCTCCTTCACGAATCCATGTATGAAGATCTATTCAGATTGAACGCGATGAGGCGCTTTGCGCCGCGAAGGGCCAATGGCAAAACTATATTTTAATTTCTCCGCAATGAATGCTGGTAAGTCGACAGCGCTACTGCAGGCTTCCTATAACTATGAGGAGCGCGGTATGCGCAGCCTGCTATTTACAGCTGCGCTCGACAACCGCACCAAGGTCGGAGAGATCTCGTCCCGCATTGGCCTTACATCAAACGCCCTAACCTATGACACTCAATTCAATCTGTTCGCCTGCATCGAGCAACAAGTGGCTGAGCATAAAATCAACGCCGTCTTCATTGATGAAGCACAGTTTCTTACTGAAGATCAGGTGTGGCAGCTCGCCCGTGTGGCTGACCATTTGCAAGTTCCAGTTATGGCATATGGCCTTAGAACAGACTTTCAAGGCAAGATGTTCCCTGGCAGTGCTGCGCTGCTTGCTATTTCCGACATCCTCCGCGAAATCAGAACCATATGCTGGTGCGGTTCAAAAGCGACAATGGTCGCTCGGCTGGACCAAAATGGTGATATCGTTGAAGAAGGCGATCAGGTTGTTATTGGTGGCGAAGAAGCCTACATCTCACTTTGCAGAAAACACTGGTCGATGCGCAGATTGTGCGAGCCAACCTCAGAAAACAATGATGCACAGAGCAAGATCCTGTGCGAACCTGTAGACGACTGAAACTCCATCTCGTCTGGGAGAACAAACATGGGCCTCTTCTCACGCCTGTTTGGCGGCAACAAGGATGATACCCCTGCCCCTGCTGCCCAAGCAGAGGAATACCTAGGTTATCTGATTTATTCCGAGCCAACCCCACGTGGCGGGCTTTGGCAAACAGCAGGCCGCATCACAAAGCAGTTTGATGATGAGACCAAAGAACATGCGTTCATCCGGGCAGATACACATGCGACTGAGGGCGAGGCGATCGAGTTTTCTTCTGTAAAAGCAAAACAGATCATCAACGAATTAGGTGACGGTCTGTTTACCTAATACAAGTTGTTCCCCCAAAGTCCTGCACAAATACGCGTGCCACAATTGACAGCACCCGCTTGGATGTGCACACCCTGCGTATCCGTACTCGTTAGCCGCGTAAACTTGAAGGTCCATATGTCCCGTAAGCTTATATTTTCGCTTCCAAATATTCTTACTTATGGCCGCATCGCCGCTGTTCCGGCGTTGGCAGCATGTTTCTATTTCCCAGGAAACACCGCACGCTGGATTGCGCTAGGTATTTTCCTTGCTGCGGCCATCACTGATTTCTTTGACGGCTACCTTGCAAGAGCTTGGCAGCAACAATCAGCACTAGGCAGAATACTTGACCCGATTGCAGATAAACTTCTTGTCTCAGTATGCCTGTTGCTCCTGGCATGGGATGGTACCATCGGCGAATGGTCGGTGATTGCAGCAATCATTATCCTATGCAGAGAAATACTGGTTTCAGGACTAAGAGAGTTTCTTGCTGAGCTCAACGTTTCTGTACCCGTCACACAGTTGGCGAAATGGAAAACCACTGTGCAGCTGGTCTCATTAGGGTTCCTATTGGCGGGTCAAGCTGGCGACAGTATTTTCCCATACACGACATTAACTGGGACGGTGCTACTTTGGGTCGCAGCGATTTTGACCCTCTATACGGGCTATGACTACTTTCGCGCTGGAATTGGTCATCTGATTGAAGACTAATTCCTGTGAAAGGCGAGGTTTCCTGTGAGGGAACCCAATAATACCGGGGCTGTATCCGATGAAAATTCGTTATTTTGCATGGCTGCGTGAGCGCACAGGCACTTCCGAGGAAACCATTGCTCTTCCGGAAACTGTAAAGACCACAGGCGAACTCATGAGCTGGCTTGCCGCTCGCGATGAAGGCTATGCGTTTGCGTTCGAACAACCGGACACCATTCGCATCGCTGTCGATCAAGAACACGTTGAAGCTGACTATGTTTTGTCTGGAACTGAAGAAGTCGCATTCTTCCCTCCAATGACTGGCGGATAAAAGCCAACGTTAGTTCCAGTAGGAAGCAAAGCTTACAAAGATCATGACAACTAGCAGCCCAATCGACTTCAAAGTTCGCGTTCAAGCCGAAGATTTCGAAGTTTCTGCCGAAACCGATATCCTCACCAAAGATCGCAAGGATATCGGAGCCATCGTTACTTTTACGGGTTTGTGCCGTGATGAGGGTGGCATGCTAGAGGCACTCGAACTGGAGCACTACCCGGGAATGGCCGAAGCGCAAATTTCAAAGTTTGCACAACAGGCAGTCGAGCGTTGGCCTCTAAGTGGTCTGACAATCATACATAGATACGGCAAAATTCCTCCTGGTGAGAACATTGTATTGGTAAGCGCCACCAGCGCACACCGGCGCGCTGCGTTTGAAGCTGCTGACTTCCTGATGGACTTCTTGAAAACACAAGCTCCCTTCTGGAAAAAAGAACATTTAAAAGACGTTTCAAATGGAACATGGGTCGAAGCCAAAGCGCTTGACGATGCTGATGCAGCACGCTGGACATTGCCAAAAAGCAAGTAACACCCTGTATATCAAGAATATGCAAAGCACATTGGCGAGCTGACCCTTGCCTTGACATAGCCATGTTTGTCAGTTCAAATGGCGCATAGTTTAAGTTAATTTGGCCGCAACAGCGGCCTCTTACCTTGTTTTACCCCAACAAACAGGTCTCTGATGTCTGCAGTATCTAATCTGCGGCATGAGCCAGCACCTCATCCTGGGCTTTCCTTATTGGAAATTGTCAGCCTCGTTGCTGCGCTTATGGCGCTGAACGCGGTTGCGACATCTATGATGCTTCCAGCTCTTCCTGCAATGAGCCAAGCTTTGTCTGTCGCTGACAATGATCGCCAATTGGTGATCACAGCCTATATGATTGGTCTCGCTTGTGCTTCTCTCTTTTTCGGCCCGCTCTCAGATACGATCGGCCGCCGCACCACTTTGTTGATTGGCCTCAGCCTTTACATCATTGGCGGCATCTACTCCACGTTTGCCCTGAGCTACGAGCACATGCTGGCGGCGAGAGTCCTGCAAGGTATAGGCGCGGCCGCACCACGCGTTGCATCCATCTCAATGATCCGTGATTGGTACAGCGGGCGTCAAATGGGCAAGGTAATGTCCTTGGTTATGGTCGCTTTTCAGGTGGCACCTGTTATAGCGCCCTTCCTCGGCCAGATCGTCTTGTGGGTTGCACCATGGCAAGGTGTCTTTGCTGCCCTCACTTTTTTTGGCGTCCTGCTCCTGGCTTGGTGCTATATGCGGCTTCCCGAAAGCCTTGCCCCTGTAAACCAACGGCCTTTGGAAATTCGCTCCATCTTGAGTGCCTATAAGCTCGCGCTCACCACACGTGTGACAGTTGGCTACATGATGGCAATGACATTTATCTTTGCCTGTCTGTTTTCCTTTATCAACTCCGCGCAGCAAGTCTTCATGGAACGGTTCGAGCTCTCTGATCTGTTTCCGATCGTATTTGCAGCAATCTCTATCGCGATGGCTCTCTCCTCCTATCTCAACTCGCAGATGGTTGAGAGATACGGCTTGAGAAAAATGTCGCATATGGCCCTTCTTGGCTTCACCGCGACAACATTGCTGACAGCTGCAGTTGCCACGGGCGGAACGCTTACCATTGTTCCATTCATTGCGCTCCAGTCTCTGGCTATGTTCTTTTTCGGATTTATTGGGCCAAACTTTAACACTATGGCCATGGAACCGTTGGGTCGTGTTGCAGGTGCTGGCTCTGCCGTGATCGGATTTGTTACAACATTGATTGGCGCCCTTCTGGGAGCCGGTATCGGCAAGCTCTACAACGGAACCGAGCTGCCGCTTGTCTATGGCATTGCCCTGTTCTCAGTCCTTGGACTGATCTGCGTGCTGATAACCGAAAGCGGTAAACTTTTCAGACCGCATCATGAGCCTGAGCAGCTTCCCTCATAATAACAACAATGCCCGCTACTGAGGATAAGTAGCGGGCATTTAAATTCTATTTCATGCCAAGTGCGCTGGCCTTCAGCATCTTTAAAGAACCAATTGGTCCGCTAAAAGCTTAATTAGCTCGCAACAAGCAACTCTTGTTTAACTGGCTGCACAGCTGTCATATAATCTTCGATCATGAGCTTGCTGATTTCGCCAGGAGTGAACCTGTAAGGCCCAATTTCGGAAACCGGTGTTACTTCAGCAGCGGAACCGGTCAGGAAGCACTCTTCAAAGCTCTCCATTTCCTCTGGCAAAATGCGACGTTCAATCACGTCGATGCCGCGAGCACGAGCCAGAGCAATAACAGTGCGACGTGTCAGGCCATCAAGGAAACAGTCCGCGATTGGTGTATGGAGTGCGCCGTCTTTAACAAAAAACACGTTTGCACCAGTCGCCTCAGCAACCCGGCCCTGCCAATCAAGCATAAGTGCATCAGAATAGCCCTTCGCTTCAGCAGCGTGTTTAGAGATAGTGCAGATCATGTACAGGCCAGCAGCCTTAGATTTAAAAGGTGCAGTTGCTGGGTCTGGACGTCGGTATTCAGCCAAATCCAGACGAATACCTTTTAAGCGTTCTTCTGGAGAGAAGTAGCTCGGCCACTCCCATGCTGCAATCGCTAGGTGAATTGTATTGCTCTGAGCGGAAATGCCCATCATTTCGCTACCACGCCACGCAACGGGGCGCAGATAGGCATCCGTCAACTTGTTCTCAACCAACATCTGCTTACAGGCATCGTTGATCTGCTCTTCGCTCCAGGGAATAGTGAAGTTCAAAACTTCTGCAGAAGCATGCAAACGCTTTGTGTGTTCTTCCAGTTTGAAGATTTCACCGCCATAGGCACGCTGTCCCTCGAACACGCTGCTACCATAGTGCAAACCGTGGGTCAGCACATGCACTTTGGCCTCTGACCAAGGAATGATTTTTCCGTCCAACCAGATTGAGCCTTCCAGTTGATCAAAGGGTATACCCGCCATTTCTCTTCTCCATATGGCGAACAATTCACGGTGCAGGCAAAGCAAGGCCTTGCCAGTCAAGGTGTGTTCTAGCTAAATCAATGAGTTTTAAAAGGACAAGAGATACGAACAACCGCATTGCAACTGTAGGTCGTAACCATTATCCACGATGTACACGAGTGAAGAAAGAGTTTTCAACTATTTCGCGAATACGTCACGTTTAGTTCTTTCCTTTCTCCAACGATGGCCAATTAGTAACTTTCATTCTCAAATAAGTCAACATGACTGACGTATTTTTTGTTAGATTAAAAAATAGGCAGTTATCTGGAACAGGAAATGAGCAAAAAAGACAGCGTTTCACCACGGTTTGACCTTATTGAACTGTTTTTCTTCGCGTATCGCGACTTTACGGGCGATCCGGATGTACTTCTTGACGAGTTAGGTTTTGGCCGCGCCCATCACCGCGTTCTTCATTTTGTGCATCGAAACCCGGGAATCAGAGTTTCCGATCTGCTCGAGATTTTAAAAATTACGAAGCAAAGTTTGGGACGCGTTTTAAAACAGTTGGTAGACGAGGATTTCATTTGTCAGGAGCCCGGTGCTTTGGACCGCCGACAACGTCTTCTTTATACCACTGAAAAAGGGACAGATTTTTGTACTCGACTGTCCAAGCTTCAGTCCCAGCGTATTAATAAGGCTATCGAACTCATGCCCGATGGCAGCGACGAGATTGTCCGACAGTTTTTATACCTTATGATTGATGAGAACGAGCGCAGCGAAGTTGCCCGCCTCATTAGCAAACAAACAGATTGAGGAATTACCGTGGCCCGCTCTGCTGTTCTGGAAGATAATGCACCTCACATTCTTCTGATTGATGATGATAGCCGTATCCGTGACCTTCTCCAAAGGTTCCTCGGAGAACATGGTCTGCGCGTTACTGTTGCAAAAGATGCGCAAGAAGCCCGTCGCAGAATGTCGGGCCTTGAGTTTGATCTCCTTATTCTGGATGTGATGATGCCGGGAGAAAGCGGGATCGAGCTTGCTAAAGATCTTCGCCGCTCGAAATCCGTACCTATTCTCATGCTCACGGCTCGCTCTGATATTGAAGACCGGATTGAAGGTCTGGAGGCTGGGGTTGATGATTATGTATCCAAACCATTTGAACCCCGAGAATTATTACTGAGGATTTCTGCGATCCTGCGCCGTGGTGGACCCAAGCAAAAAATGAAACTTGAAGTTCTGTCATTTGGCCCGTTTCAATACAATGCCGAACGCGGTGAACTCAAACGCAACGACGAATATGTTCGCCTGACCGATCGCGAAAAACAGATTCTCAACACCTTCGCTGAAAGGCCAGGCAAAACAGTTGCAAGAACCGACCTAGTGGGCACCGACGCGGCGCTTGGAGAGCGGACCATCGACGTCCAGGTGAACCGTTTGCGCCGAAAGATTGAGGAAGATCCTGGCAATCCAATGTACTTGCAAACTGTGCGTGGATTAGGGTATCGGCTTATAACCGATTAATTGAAAATACGATTTGGCAGTACATAGACCGCCTGCGAGAGAACAATGGGCTTATCAGACCGTTTCAAACTCCCCAAATGGGTCAGAACGATTTTAGCGCCCTATTATGCGTTCACCAGCTGGCTACATTACCGCCTTCCCAAAGGGCTGTATGTCCGCTCGCTGCTCATCATCGTCATCCCGTTTCTGATTCTACAGTCCGTGCTCGCTTTTGTGTTTATGGAACGTCACTATGATCTGGTCACACGGCGTTTGTCAGAAGCGGTTGTAAGAGAGATTGCAGCGGTCGTCGACATGGCGCAGAACTATGCGCACGATGACAACTATGCAACGCTCAAAAACATCAGTGCAAGTGCTTTAGGCCTCTCCGTATCTGTTCTGCCTAAAGAACCTTTGCCGGCACCAAAGCCAAAGCCGCTGTTTGATCTGGTTGATCGATACATGACTCGCGAAATTGCAGCTCGTATCGGCAGACCGTTCTGGATTGATACGGCCGGTGCCTCCAAATACGTCGAAATTCGCATCCAGCTGGAAGACAAAACGCTGCGCATTATCGCACGCAGAAGCCAGACCTATGCCTCCAACTCCCATATTTTCATTGTCTGGATGGTTGCCACCTCGCTCGTTTTGATCATCATTTCCGTGCTCTTCCTCAGAAACCAGATCAGGCCTATCGAAAAACTTGCCGATGCAGCAGAAGAATTCGGCAAGGGAAGGCAGGTCTCCCATTTCCGTCCCCACGGTGCCCGCGAGGTCCGCCGTGCTGCACTCTCATTTATCGACATGCGCCGAAGAATTGAGCGCCATGTTGACCAGCGAACAACCATGCTTGCCGGTGTCAGCCACGACCTGAGAACCATCCTGACGCGCTTCCGCTTGGAACTTGCGCTGCTCGATCAATCACCTGAGTCAGATGCGCTCCGCAGGGACGTCGACGAAATGAATCGGATGCTCGAGGACTATCTCTCCTTTTCCAAAGGATACGGAGATGAGCCCCCGGCTCCGGTTGATATTGCGCTCATGCTTGAAGATCTGGAGGTGGAGGCAGAGGTTGTTGGCGCGGATGTGGCATCGTCCTTTGACGGCGACCCACTTGTTATTCTCAAGGGCCGAGCATTTAGGCGCTGCCTGCTCAATGTCATTTCCAATGCAGCTCGATATGGCCGCACGTTGCGCATCAAGGGCAATCGAACACCAGATTGGCTGATCATCACCGTTGATGACGATGGCCCCGGCATCCCACGCGAGGAGCGTGAGAATGTCTTCCGTCCGTTCCACCGGCTTGATACAGCGCGAAATCAGGACAGTGGCGGCTCTGGCCTCGGTCTGTCCATCGCACGCGATATTGTAAGAAGCCATGGAGGAGAAGTCTTCCTGCGCCAATCCCCCTTGGGTGGCTTGCGGGTGCGTATTCGCGTTCCGATTTAAAGCAGAACTGCTAAAACAGCAGCGCACACACGTGCAAATATCACCGCGCAGTCTTCTGTGCAGTGTTCCAGAAAAGCCCCAGGATACGGGGGTGGGCAAGGCATACAGGCAATGCCTGCGCTACTTGTTAAATTAGTTTCTTCGGCATCAGCTGTTCACCTTGCCCGGGCGTTTTTGTATGAAACAAGGTCATCCCCGACAGGCATTGTGAGCATATAAGCGTCAAAGACACTCATCTGCCAGTGCCGACACCCATCAGGTTGACCAGCTTCCGCTTGGCCTCTGCACTGTTGGCTTTCAAGGGGTGTTTCAACGAACCCGCCGAAAGATGCGTTAGGTCTTCCGGTAGCCCCGCCCAGCCCACGCTGCACTGACGGACGCTCCGCCAGCTGCCCGTATACGTGAGCACAAGATGTAGTGTAGACGCGATTTCAGCCAGGAGGATAAGTCTCAGCAAGAAACGCAGCTGCCCTGCTGTCTACTCAATGCGCAAAGCGAGGCAAACGCCTAATGCATCCGCCCGCCGTTCGGTACTTTTTGATCGGGCTGCAGCAGAACAATATCGCCATTGTCGTCCGAAAGCCCTAGCGTCAGCACCTCAGACATAAAAGGTCCGATCTGTCGCGGCGGAAAATTCACGACCGCAACCACTTGGCGGCCAAGCAGAGCCTCCGCGGTGTAATGAGCTGTAATCTGAGCTGACGTCTTTTTGACGCCAATCTCATCACCAAAGTCAATCTTCAGCTTATACGCCGGTTTACGAGCCTCAGGAAAATCAAAGGCCTCAATCACGGTCCCCACTCGCACGTCCACATTCAAAAAGTCATCAATTGTGATCGTTTTCGTATCTTCACTCTGGTCCATACTTATCTCTATAATCTCAATTACGGCCTTACTTCAGCATCTCCGCCTGTACCATCCGACGCAGATGTGCTGCCTGATCGGTTCGGCCGCCGGCACAAACGCCCCAAGCCTTCCAAGATAGGTGCTGCCACTTTCTCAACACGACAGGCCCGCCCCATCCACTTTTCACCATCAGCTAACATGTCATCTACGGCAACCATGACCTTAGGATGCCCCGGCGCATCATCATTCAGCCAAACATGCACCACACGCTTAAAACCTACAGCCAGCGCATTCGACATACCAACGCTACGCAGGCCAAACTCTTCAATACCAGCTGCAACCAGCATCCATTTCATTGAACGCGCCACCTGCTTATGCAAATGCAGAGCAAGAGCTGGATCCTTTGCTACAGTTTTGTACAGATTACGTATGGATTCCTTATGAGGCCCCAAAAGATCAAGCCGGCACATCAAAACATCGAAAAGACGGTCGCGAGGCGTTTCCTCCATCAAATCAGGATCGCGTTCTCGAAGCACCTTCTGGTCGATTTCGCGCATAAAGGCGGCCAGAAGCTCTAGTTTTCCATTGCAACATGCCCGCACCACGTCAATCTTCACGCCCGCATGGTCAGCAATCGCCGTATAGGTGATCTCTTCAATGCGGTGCGTTGTCAGTAACTCGATAAAACTTGCTACGACTTTCTGATGGGTCTTCTCGGTGGGCATCGCACGCTCCTGTATGACCAACATGCTATCTAAGCATCAACACCTAATCATACACACACGAAGCCCGCAGGTACAAAGAAAAAGCCTCAGGCTAGTAACCGAGGCTTTACTTCAATTCCCTACAATTTTAATTTCTACTTAGGGCGCAAACAACGTCACACCACCATATACTTCGCCCGGTTCCCGGCAACTTAGAAATAGCGCAGGCCAGACCAAGTCAGCACACATGCATTAATTTCATGCGTCGCCAGCAGTTTCAAACATCACAGTTTCCAGCGCCTCTTGAGCGGTTTTCCCAGCCCAGACGACAAACTGGAAAGACTGGTAGTAACGTTCACAAGAATCCAGAGAATTGGAAAGCAGAACTTCGATCTGAGATGAGTTTGCTTCTGCACCACCCGCCAACAAAAGCGACTGGCGGAAAATAACGACACCTTCACGGCCCCAGATATCAAAGTGCCCCATCCATTGCTGTTCGTTGATCAGCGCAAGGAGGCGGACAATTTCATCTTTTCTGGGCGCAGGAACTTTAAGGTCAAACGCGCTTGCCATGTGCAACGCTTCCAGCTCTTCCATCCAGGAAAAGGTAACATGGTAGTCGCACCAAGATCCGGTAACCGAAATCGAAATCTCGTCATCACCAAGTCGCTCAAAGGACCAGTCATTTCCGGTTGCAAGGTTTTCGATCGTATCAACCGGATTTAGGGGGCGCTCTGTGCCGAAATCAATTAGGCTCATTTCCGGTCCTCTTTCCGTTTGAGGAATGGGTTGTCTACCCACACCAAACGGACGCGGGTTGATTGATCATGGACCAGACACTTACGTGCTCTTTGATAGAAACATGCACTACAAAGGAAGTTCCCAGAGGAACTATTGATGCAGGACATCGAATCCCTTTTTTGTCAATATACCGATAGATTTGCGCTTTCCCCTATAGGGGAAACAGACAGAGCATCGCGAAAAGTGTGGACGACTCAAAGCCGCCCACAGCATATACACATGTAATTTCCTGCGTGGCCTATTCTGAGCTGTCAGACTTTGCGGTCTCATCCAGAGCAGCAAGGCGCTCTTCTACAGCACTGAGACGCTCTTCCAACTTATCAACTTCATCAAGCGCTTTGATCGCCATGTCTTTGACCGCGTCAAATTCATCGCGCGACACCAGATCCATATCCGACATGAAACGCTCCATCTGTGCGCGGAAAGCTGTTTCAACTTCCCGTTTTGCACCTTGAGCAACACCGGCTGCATCGGTCATCAGCTTTGCAAATTCGTCAAACATGCGATTTGGAGACTGGCTCATAGCATCCTCATTAAATTTATCTCTACCAAACAAGTATTGGTCTGGCTCGTCAGTTTCAAGCTCTGAGAGCTGATTTGCACGTACAACCCTAAAGAACCTGTCAGTAAAATGGCGAAAGCTTGTGTTGAACACCTATGACAAACCTCTTGACCAAAACCTTCACTTATCGGAATGCTTGCGCAACTGGGGGCCGTTTCGTTTGATTGGCTGAAATCATACGGCCAGAATTCGCCCAAGGAAGAAGATTATAGCATCGTGAGAGGATGCAGATGAGCGCCAGCACGCTCTACCAACAGAAGGATGCCATATGCCGCTCCTAGCAATACCTTTCCCGACGATTGATCCGGTTCTGATCAGTTTCGGACCACTGGCCATTCGTTGGTATGCTTTGGCATATATCGCCGGAATCCTTCTGGCGTGGCGCTATATGATCGTAAGTGTCCGCAATAAAGCACTTTGGAATAAAACCCCTCACCCAAACACAACAGACATCGACGACTTTGTAATGTGGGCAACACTTGGGATCGTGTTGGGTGGTCGCCTTGGGTATGTGCTGTTCTATAACCTGCCGTACTATCTGGATAACCCATCGCAGATCCTCGCAGTGTGGGAAGGCGGCATGGCCTTTCACGGTGGCATGCTTGGTATGGTCGTTGCGCTTTTCCTCTATTCCAGAGTGAGAGGCCTGTCCGCACTGACCATGTTTGATCTGGCAGCAATTGCAGCACCCATCGGCCTCTTCTTCGGGCGTATTGCAAACTTCATCAACTCAGAGCTTTGGGGCCGACCAACAGACGTAGCATGGGCTGTTATCTTCCCAAATGGCGGGCCGGAACCAAGACACCCAAGCCAGCTTTATGAAGCTGCGTTGGAGGGCTTGCTGCTATTCCTGTTGCTGCGCCTCCTGTCTCATCGCTTCCACCTGCTGCAAAAACCCGGAGTACTCACCGGTTGTTTCGCCATTGGTTACGGCTGCGCCCGTATCTTTGTTGAGTTCTACCGCGTCCCGGATGCGCATATCGGCTACCTCTCCGGCTTCCTGACCATGGGCATGCTGCTAAGCCTGCCAATGATGATTTTAGGAACTGCTCTGGTGGTTTGGTCCCTTCGAAGAAACGCCCCGAAAAATAAAGACGTAAAATGACCAGTCCCGCTTCCACGCCGCTTCAGGAAAAAATCAAAAAACACATTGCCGATCATGGTCCCATGACCATTGCCGAGTATATGAGCATGTGTTTGTCCGACCCGGAGCATGGTTACTACATGTGCCAGCAACCCTTCGGCAAACAAGGCGATTTCACCACCGCACCTGAAATCTCGCAGTTGTTTGGCGAGCTGATTGGCGCATGGTTGTTGCATCAGTGGATTGCACAGGACCTTAAAGGACCGGTTCACCTGGTCGAAATTGGTCCGGGCCGTGGCACTTTGATGAGAGACATCCTGCGCGTCATTTCCCTGCGCCCGCAAATGCTGGCAAACCTGCAAATCCATCTGGTGGAGACCAGCCCCGCCTTGCGCAAGGAACAGCGAAAACGCCTCAAAGCCTATACCATTAAATGGCACGACACATTGCACAGCGTCCCGCAAGGCCCTACCCTTTTCGTGGCCAACGAACTCTTTGACGCCCTGCCGATCCATCAATATCAATTGACCGAATCTGGCTGGCGTGAGCGCTGCGTTGGTCTGGACAGCGACAATAATCTCACATTTGGGATTGGACTGGGAACACTGTCTCCCGCTGATATTGCCAAGGCAAAGCTTCAGGCAAAAATCGGAGATACGCTCGAAATATCTCCAGCATCCAACGCTATAGCAGCTCAAATCGGTCAGCGCATCAAAACACAAGGTGGGGCCGCTCTGCTGATCGATTACGGCTACGCAAGAACGGCAACTGGTGACACCTTCCAAGCCCTCAAGAAACACGAATACATCTCCACGCTGGAACAATGTGGGGAGGCTGACCTGACCGCACACGTCAACTTTCAAGCACTGGCCAACGCTGCCAGAGCCGAGGGTGCACACGCGCACGGGCTACTTGGACAAGGAGAGTTTCTGCTCGGCTTAGGCCTTCTGGAACGTGCAGGACAGCTTGGCGCTGGCAGATCTAATCTCGATCAGGAGCAAATTCGCAAAGATGTTGAACGCCTCGCAGCCGATGACCAAATGGGGACTTTGTTCAAAGTTCTTTGCCTGACTGCACACGCAACACCAACAATTCCATTTACAACATAAGCAAGCACCCCTGGGAGACGTCGATGATTAAAGTGCCAGAGCTTGAAGCAATGCAGCGCATTTCGCACGGCTTCTTCACGCGCGAGGGCGGTGTCTCCGAAGGCATCTACAAAGGTTTGAATGTTGGTCTGGGCTCTGATGACAACCGCGAGCATGTGCTTGAAAACCGTCGGCGTGTCGCCAACAAACTTGGCACAACTCCGGAAAAGCTGGTTACACCCTATCAAGTCCACTCGGCAAAGGTGCTCAGTGTATCTGCCCCATTCACAGAACAGGACGACAAACGGGCCGACGCCCTTGTCACCAAGACACCTGATCTGGCCATTGGCATTCTTACGGCAGACTGTGGCCCCGTCCTTTTTGCAGATCCAACAACCGGGGTGATTGGGGCCGCGCATTCCGGGTGGAAAGGTGCGGTCGACGGTATCTTACCAAACACAATAGAAGCCATGCAAAAGCTTGGAGCAAACCCAGCCCACATCACCGCCGTCATGGGGCCGATGATTTCGCAAGAAGCTTATGAAGTTGGACCAGAGTTTATGGCTCACTTCCTTGATCGCTCCGCAGCAAATGAGTGCTTTTTCATTCCCTCTGCCAAAGCAGACCATGCCATGTTTGACCTGCCAGCTTTCATCAAGGCACAATTGGATGGCTTTGGCCTCAAGCAAGTCATCGACGTTAACCGCTGTACGTACTGCGATGCGGACAGCTTCTTTTCCTACCGCAGAACAACACATAATAAAGAATCGGATTACGGACGCCAAATATCAACTATCATGTTGACCGCCTGATTGTGCTTGTAAACGAAAAAAATAAACCTATGTTCCGCGAACTTGGCGAGCAGACGTAGCTCAGTTGGTTAGAGCGTCGGATTGTGGCTCCGAAGGTCGGTGGTTCAAATCCACTCGTCTGTACCATTTCGCTAAGTGATTTCTACATGCCTCTTACGGCAAAAGCCGTGAAATGCATTGGGTAGAAACTTAAAGTCTATAATTCTCCAAATTTATAGGTAGTTTTCTTCGAAAGTACATAATTGGCTTTTCGGTAATAACCTATTCTATCATATCTCAGTCATTATCCATTCCATACCTTCGAGGGTATGCAAAGCGTACCTCGTGCCAAAAGGCGGGCAGTTCTGATGAGGCTTGCCGAAACGAGCTGAAACTTTCCTCCATCATATTTGCAATGCACTGCCACGTCTATGTGTCCGCAAGGGTGCTCGATTTGAATAGCTATGGGTTGATTGTCACTATGGTTTACAGGGGGAGTGTAAAAATCCACTGCAATAGTTCCCTCATAAAGCATAGAGGTTGCAATGCACTGGGCGCCTGTTAACGCCATGGAAGGGTGAGGGGCCCATGGAGTAAAATAACGTGCTGTGATGTCGCCTCCCTCCCGTGCCATGGCAAGGGCTGCAAATTTGGGGATGACCTGACGGCTGGTGTCGCCCAACCCCATTAGCTGGCCAGCCTTAATGTGTATACTTGCAAGTCTTGCCATTAACTCTTTGTTGGCGGCAAGTTCATCTACGCTTTCATATCCGCTGATATTGATATCGCTGGCGCGAACGAGAACCAGTGGCATAGCTACATCAACGCAGCTTACTTCCAATCCGTCGATTATTGTTCTTGGTTGGCCTGTCGGTAAAATTTTTCCGGTGCTTGATCCCGCGACTTCCCGAAACTCCATAACAATACTTGCAGCTGTTCCTGGAACCCCGTCAATATGGGTCGCTCCCTCGTATTCAACGCATTTATCAGGAGTTTTGACCTTTGCGGTGATATGGGCCCCTGTGTTTACGGCCCTAATCTTGACGTGGGTTATGTAGTTTTGTGCCTCTACCAATCCCATTTCGATTGCGGCGGGGCCAACGCCTGCGAGTATATTGCCGCAGGTGGGCCCGAAATCTACAATCCTTTTGTGGCCATCAATTTGCGCAAATAAATAGTCAACATCGGTTGAAGGGTCAGTGGAAGGGGAGAGTATTGCAACTTTTGTTGTTACCTCTGCTCCGCCCCCGATGCCATCAATGTTTAGCGGGTGACCTGCTCCCATTACGCTAAGGAGAGCGCTTTCCAACAAGGTCTCGTCTTCTGGCAGGTCCTTGCGCTGGAAATACGCTCCGCGCGAAGTGCCGCCCCGCATAAATAGAAACGGTATTTCAAATTGGGGCATGCAGAGGCCTCCTTCAGCCTTCAAGGTACTCCAAAGTAGTTGCGGCAAGATTATCCTTTAAAAAAGTTGACTATTTTTGACTTTGAAAGAAACTTGATGTTCTCAGGAAATCGAAGCCGGACCACCGCTTTGAAAAATGAATGCCGTTTCGGGTAAGCTTGCTCGAAAATATATAGAAAAACCCCGTTCCCGGTTAGAGGGGCGCAATATGAGCAAAAAGCCTCCTGACAGTACTTTGACTTCTCCTTTATCGAAACTTTTATTAGCGGAAATACAGCGGATTGCCTCCATGTCTCTGTCAGCGCCATAGTGCTTGTTCCAACATTATGTGGAGGCAGAGCGTTGCAGTTTTTTTTCAAAAAGGCAGGCAGCTAGAGGCCAAACGTAGCAACCTTCTGGAAACAACACACAATAAAGAATCAGATTACGGACGCCAAATATCAACTATCATGTTGACCGCCTGATTGTGCTTACAAACGAGCAATAGTAAGTTCGGTTTCAGATCGCGACGCAAACTATGAAATGGGAGAAGAACATGGCCCTGCACTTTTCATCGGAAGAATTTGCGGAGCGCCGTGCTGCTCTGGATGCCAAGCTCAAAGAGCGCAATCTGGATTGCCTGCTCATCTTTGCACAGGAAAGCATGTACTGGCTGACTGGCTTTGACACCTTTGGCTACTGCTTTTTCCAATGCCTGATCTACCGCCCCTATGAAGAGCCAATCCTCCTCACGCGATCTGCTGATTTGAGACAGGCCCGTAATACCTCCAATCTAAAAGATATTCGCCTCTGGATGGATGTGGCCGGAAAATCTCCCGTCGGCCAGGTCAAAGAGCTCCTGTTCGATCTGGACCTGCTCGGCACGCACATTGGTGTAGAATACGACACCCATGGCCTCACAGCAGCCAATGGGCGCTTGCTGGACGAGTCCCTTCACTCCTTTGCCAACGTCAATGATGCCTCTGACATCGTAAAGTCCCTGCGTCTGGTGAAGTCCCCAGCTGAGCTGGAATATGTAAGGATCGCAGGCAAGCTCGCCGATGATGCCTTTGAGGCAGCGATAGCCGAGATCAACCCGGGCGCGGACGAAGGCCGCATTCTTGCGAAGATGCAAAGCGCTATCTTTGAAGGGGGTGGCGATTATCCAGCCAATGAATTTGTAATTGGCTCTGGGCCAGATGCTCTTTTATGTCGCTATAAATCAGGTCGAAGAGTTCTTTCTTCACAAGATCAGATCACGCTGGAATGGGCCGGCGTCTACCGCCATTATCATGCAGCTTCCATTAGAACCGTGATTCTTGGTGAGCCGACACCGCGTCATTTGGAGCTTCACCGCGCGGCCAAAGATGCGCTGCTTGCTGTCGAGAAAGTCATGCAGGTCGGCAACACTTTTGGTGACCTTTTTGCAGCTCATGCCAATGTTCTGGATGATCGCGGCCTGATGCCACATCGCCTGAATGCCTGCGGATATTCGCTAGGGGCCCGTTTCACCCCAAGCTGGATGGAACCGCCTTACATGGCCTTCAAAGAAAATGCACATGAAATTCAGGAGAACATGGTGCTGTTTATGCATATGATCATTATGGATTCTGACAGCGAAACCGCGATGACTTTAGGCCAAACCTACATCACGCACGAAGAGGGGCCAGAAGCGTTATCGCAGCTTTCTCTCGACCTGCCTGTGAAGGCAGGGTAAAGACAGGCATAATTGATATGTTCGAATCTTTCGGGGCACCCCACACTGATTCTTTGATTGGACTTTAAGGACTGACATGCTGAAGCTCGTACTTTCACCTCGGGTATTAATCATAGCTGCCCTAGCATTTCTTGCGGGCTGTGCAGCGAACCCAATTCCTCCTTCCAGCATAGGGGATATGATTGAAACCAAGTCAGCCCCTCCTGCAGTGTCTCCGGCAAAAGCAACATTTGCATTTGAACAACTGACTGGACTGCCAGGAAATATCGCCGACGATCTGGCTGAAGAATTAGGGAATCGCGCAACAGCAGCGAATCTTAACCTTGTCAGACGCGTTGGAGCGCCTGCGACCTACCGTATCAAGGGATTCTTGACTGCTGCAGGTGACCAATACACCACCACCGTCTTCTATGTATTTGATATTATTGATGCAAATGGAACACGTGTGCACCGGATTGATGGTCAGGAGCAAACAGGCGGCAACTCTGGCGACCCATGGAACTCCGTTTCCAGCGATGCGCTGCAAAGAATTGCGTCAAGAACTATTGCTTCTTTAGAAGCATGGTTACACAGCAAGTGACTCAGTAAAATCAAGTAGATACGCATTTACGCGGCTCAGCTTTCCCAAAAAAGCTGGGCCGCTGTGCGTTCTGGCTATTGTCGGCTTAAGGTGAGGTTGCTAAAAGGCGCTCCAAGGCGACCAGTTTGGGCGTCTTACGAGAAGAAATCGGGTTCCGTCATGGGACGCAAATTTCCACCTCACCACCGACACATGTCACAAGGTGAGATCAAAGCCCAAGAAGGACTTGCGGGTTATGAAAATCGTCGCGGGTAACTCCAATCGCGCGCTGGCCGAGCAAATTTCAAAGTATCTTGATGTACCATTGGCGAAGTGCCAGGTTCGCCGCTTTGCAGACCAAGAAATCTACGTTGAAATCCAGGAGAACGTGCGCGGTGAGGACGTCTTTGTCATTCAGCCTACAAGCTATCCGGCAAATGACCACCTCATGGAACTGCTGATCATCATTGATGCACTCCGCCGTTCTTCAGCACGTCGTATTACCGCAGTGGTTCCATACTTTGGCTACGCCCGTCAGGACCGTAAGTCAGCGCCTCGTACGCCAATCTCTGCAAAACTTGTTTCCAACCTTATCACCAATGCTGGTGCAGACAGAGTGCTTACACTCGACCTGCATGCTGCGCAGATTCAGGGCTTCTTCGACATCCCAACCGACAACCTTTACGGCGCGCCGGTGATGACTCGTGACATCAAAGAGCACTATGACACAACCAACGTTATGGTTGTTTCTCCAGATGTTGGCGGTGTGGTTCGTGCGCGTGCACTTGCAAAGCGCATTGAAGCTCCTCTGTCGATCGTTGACAAACGTCGCGACAAGCCTGGTGAATCCGAAGTCATGAACATCATCGGTGATGTGAGCGGCTATGATTGTATCCTCGTGGATGATATCGTCGATTCTGGCGGAACCCTTTGCAACGCAGCTGATGCACTTCTTGCTGCCGGTGCTAAGTCTGTCACGGCCTACATCACACATGGAGTTCTCTCAGGTGGTGCAGTTGCGCGCGTTTCAGCATCCAAGCTCAAGGAACTGGTAATCACCGATTCCATCGAGCCAACTGCTGCTGTTCAGGCTGCTCCAAACATCCGCACTATTTCTATTGCCCCGCTCATGGGCGAAGCGATCAACCGTACATCGCAGGAACGCTCCGTTTCCAGCCTGTTCGATTGATCCATTAGAAATACACGAAAAAAGGCAGGGACCGCAAGGACCTGCCTTTTTTTATGGCTCCATCAAACAAAAATGTCTGAAAGCATTTTCACTCCGGTAATAAGCAGGAACAATGCAAACAGCCTATCAAGCAGTTTAGGTTTGATAGTGTGCGCAAGCTTTGCTCCAACTGGTGCCAGTAATACAGAGGCCGGTATAATCAGGCAGAACCCAATCACATTGACAAACCCGAGAGAATAGGCTGGCCGCCCTGGCTCTGACCAACCAAAATAAATCGCTGCAAGGGTTCCGGGAATAGCAATAATAAGCCCGATCGCCGCCGACGTGCCCACCGCTTTGCGTATGGGGTAGTTGAAAAAGGTCAGTGTAGGCACACCCAACGTCCCACCGCCAATGCCCATCATCACCGAAAACCCACCGATTAGAAAACCGATAATTTGCCGCAGTGGTGTGCCTGGCAAATGATCAGCAAGCGCGGCCCCTTCTTTGCGAAGTAACATGTTGGCGGCAACCAAAAGCGCGATCACCCCAAATACGCCAACGAGGATTTTTCCGCTGACAACTCCAGCCAGAACAGAGCCTAAAACAACCCCCACAACAATGGGCAATCCCCACTGTCGCAGTAAGTCAACGTCAATCCCACCGCGTTTATAATGTGAGTACGTGGAGGATGACCCAGTGGCCACAATTGTAGCAAGTGACGTACCAACCGCTGCATGCATAATGACGCTAGGAGCAACGCCCACTAAACCAAACATGAAGTAAAGGACCGGTACAATAACAATACCGCCCCCAACACCCAACAGCCCTGCGACAAGCCCGGCAATAACACCAGTCGCCAGTAGTGCTGCCGCCAAACTGAGCAGCTCTAGATAATTTGTATCGGCCATGACCACTCCAAACCTAAACAATTTACCGGAAGACTAGACCAAATAACGTTAAAAAGGCAGCTCGTTAAAGGCACATTTTGTATCTACGCAAGTGTTGTAATATTCTTGAGTTACAATCTAACAACAGAGTTGAGTTTCACTTGCGCTTTTTATGCGCATCCGGTATAGCAGCACCGTTACGTCGACACCCTTGGAGGAGACGTGCAAAGTTGGCCGTAGTCGAGCGTGCAAATCTGTCGCTCCCACGGCCTTACTTTTATAATCTAACTAGGAGATTCCACCATGGCAAACAGCTATGAGCTGAAAGCATCGGTGCGTGAACGGGCCGGCAAGGGGGCCGCTCGTGCGGCTCGTCGTGAAGGTCTTGTACCAGCAGTAATCTACGGCGACAAAAAAGCAGCAGTTTCTATCAATCTGCCGATTAAAGAAGTAACAATGACCCTGCATAAGGGCGGTTTCCTGTCTCACGTCGGTACAATCGACCTGAACGGCGAAAAAGCTTCTGTAATCGCGAAAGATTTCCAGCTGCACCCAGTCAAAGACACGCTGATGCACATCGATTTCCTTCGTGTTGCAGCTGACGCTACCCTGACCGTTGACATTCCTGTGAAGTTCTTGAACGAAGAAACTTCCCCAGGTCTGAAGCGCGGCGGCGTTATCAACGTTGTTCGTCACACCGTTGAAATGACTGTTCCAGCGAACGCAATCCCAGAAGCTCTTGAGATTGACCTGGCTGAAGCTGATCTCGGCTCTTCCCAGCACATCTCTGCAGTTACACTGCCAGCAGGTTGTGCACCTACAATCACAGACCGTGACTTCACGATCTCTACGATTGCTGCACCAGCTGGTCTGAAAGAAGCTGACGAAGCTTCTGAAGAAGGTGAAGGCGAAGGCGAAGAGTAATTCTCATTATCTAGGGCATTGGAGCTATACCCATGAAGCTGTTAGTCGGCCTCGGTAATCCTGGCCCTAAATACGAGAAACATCGTCACAATATCGGGTTCATGGCGGCGGATGAGATTCATCGCCGCCATAGCTCCTTCGGCCCGTGGCGGGCACGCTTTCAGGCTCAGGTTTCTGAAGGCAATCTGGCAGGCGAAAAAGTCCTGCTGATGAAGCCAATGACTTACGTGAACGAGTCCGGTCGTTCAGTAGGCGAAGCACTCCGTTTTTTCAAAATCGACCCACAAGACGTTGTCGTGCTCTATGACGAGCTAGACCTGCCTGCTGCAAAATTCCGCATGAAAAATGGCGGCGGCAATGGTGGCCATAATGGCCTGCGCTCAATCACAGCACACATCACAGATGGGTATCGCCGTCTACGACTTGGTATTGGCCACCCTGGCCACAAAGACCGCGTGCACCAATGGGTACTGGGTGATTTTGCAAAAGTGGATCAGGAATGGCTGTCCCCTCTTCTAGAGGCAATCGCTGACAACGCTCCACTCCTGGCGCAAAACAACGACAACCAGTTTGCAAACAAAGTCACACTGGCAACGCGCCCGTCCGGGGCGGTAAAACCTTACAAAAAGGACAGCTCTCGCGAGGCCGCTGCAAAGAAACAGCAGGATAAGGCCAAACCTGAGACTGAAAAAAAGCCTGCGCCAAAAGCCGTCGGTTATCAGGACAAAGAAGCTAACAAAAAGGGACCGCTCGCCGCAGCGCTTGAGCAGCTCCTTGGATCGAAAGGACAAGACTAAATGGGTTTTCAGTGCGGCATCGTGGGCCTGCCTAACGTTGGCAAATCTACCCTGTTCAATGCGCTTACAAAAACAGCGGCAGCGCAGGCAGCAAACTACCCTTTCTGTACCATTGAACCAAACACCGGTGATGTTGCAGTACCAGATCCACGTCAGCTCAAGATCCGTGAGATTGCAAACTCCAAAGAAATCATTCCAACACGCTTGACCTTTGTTGACATCGCGGGCCTCGTACGCGGTGCGTCCAAAGGCGAAGGCCTGGGCAATCAGTTCCTGGCGAACATCCGTGAGGTTGATGCAATCGCACACGTGCTGCGGTGCTTCGAAGACGACGACATCACGCATGTCGATGGCAAGATCGACCCGATCGCAGACGCTGAAACTGTCGAGACCGAGTTGATGGTTTCTGACATGGAAAGCCTCGAAAAGCGAATTGCGCCACTGGCGAAGAAAGCAAAGTCTGGCGACAAAGACGCAAAACTAGCGCTTCCGATCATGGAACAAGCTCTTGCGATTTTGCAGGATGGCAAACCTGTACGCGCCCTTGCCCTGACCGACCCAGACGACATCAAGCAGCTGAACCTGCTTAACCTTTTGACGTCCAAGCCAGTGCTTTATGTTTGTAACGTGGAAGAAGAATCTGCTGATAAAGGCAACAGCCTGTCAGCAAAGGTTCAGGAAATGGCCGAAAAGCAAGGCGCTGCCGCCGTTGTTATCTCTGCAGCCATTGAAGCTGAAATTGCTCAACTGGACGACGAAGAGCAGCGTGAATATATGTCCGACATGGGTCTGGATGAGCCCGGTCTTGATCGTCTTATCCGTGCTGGCTACTCACTCCTTGAGCTGATTACCTACTTTACAGCGGGACCGAAAGAAACCAGAGCCTGGACGATCAGTAAGGGCACCAAAGCACCACAAGCAGCTGGCGTGATCCATACAGACTTCGAACGCGGCTTTATTCGTGCACAAACCATCGCCTATGAAGACTATATCGGTCTGGGTGGGGAAGGACCTGCAAAAGACGCAGGTAAAGCACGCGATGAAGGTAAAGAATACGTTGTTCAAGATGGCGACGTGTTGCTCTTTAAGTTCAACACCTAAAAGCCCATCGTCAGAAAGATCTCCGCTCGCGTAGAATTCCATGCCCGAGCACAGAGGTGAAATCACAAAAAGGCACTCTCTGGAGTGCCTTTTTTGCTATCACAACAATGCAATCTAGTTACAGATCCAGCAAAACAATCTCGGTGGAAGCTTCGGCCTCCACATCCGCAACATGCACGTCTTTCACACCTTGTGCGACCAAGCTATTAAGAGTACTGGACTCCACACCACTATCGACGACAAGCAAATCTGCACGCGCGCAAGGATCGGCTACAAAGCGACTGGGAACGCCTATCTTACTGGAGTTGCACAAAACCATCAGCCGCTTGCATGAGGCAATCACAGCTCGTGCAAACTTGGCTTCCTCCTCTACGTAGTACATGAGCTCACCGGTCACCGATACGCCCACTGGGCATATAACACCCCAGTCCGCCTTAAGTTCCCCAACGGTTTCTAAAGCAACAGGCCCCAGCGCACCCTGCCCCTCGGAGTAAAGGTTCCCGCCGATCACATGGATATCTGCTGCAGTTTCTGCGCCGATAATCGTCGAAGCAACCGCGTACGAGTTGGTTGAAACCCGGATGTTCTTTATTTGTGCAAGGTGTTGCGCAAAGATAGTCATGGTGCTTCCAGCTTCGGTCACAACATGATCTCCGGGCAGAATGAAAGACGCAGCCAAACGGCCAATCGCGAATTTCTCGATGTAGTGGCTTCTCAGCCTGACCCGATAGGCATCTTGGCCCCGTGGCATGAGAAAACAGATTGAGTTTTCAAGAAGCTCAAACTCATCGCGGTCCGATAACATATGCGCAAGGATCGTGAGCTCTTCAAAGTCCATACCCAGAATATCGGAAGCGGCAGTCAATGAAATACGTCTGTGGCGCTTAACCAAATTGGCCAGCACATCCACCATTAAGTCATCAATCATCCAAAATGCCTAGATCTAAGATACTCTTCCACTCGTAGTTTGCATTCACTTTTAGAGAAAACAAAATTAAAATTGCTTAACTATTCTATAGGATTAGGTTTGGGAGCAAGGTATCCTCAAAAATCACCTAAAAATAGCATATTTCAGATACTCCGTTATATTTCAATTCAAATTTTATAATATATTTAGTGAAAAGGACACCGATGCTGGAGTGATTTCAATTTAAATTCTGCACTCTGTTCAATACGCAAAACAGTTTATCTGACTTACATGAAAATGATTCATCTATTCCCCTCGCAGGTTCTCCACTCACTCTATGCAATAAAGCAGATAGATGGCGACCGTAAAACAAGATCGGGTCATGAAAAACGCGCACTTCACCACACCAGTCGCGCCTGCGGAACGCGGGGCACCAGTGCCGCAGAGCGATGACCGCTCAGGAGTCCAATGGAAATTGGTTAAGGTTGATGACTTGCGATGTCGCGCCCAAAAATCACTTCATCACGAAGTGGGATACCATGAAGGCCAGTCACTGGAATTTCAGGCTTTAGCTTACGCTCTTCATCAATGACGCCCTGCACCACCTTCTCCAGGCAAAATCCCCGTCTTTGGTAGAACCGAAAGGCATCCAGATTGTCATTAGAGGTCCGCACCATGATCCGGCTAATCCCAGCATGGCGTGCAGCATCAACTGCTCCGTCGAGCAGCACCGTACCAACACCACCCCAGCGCTGAAGTGAATCGAGCGTCAGAATTTCCCATTCATGCTCCCGCTTAATCAGGGTGATCATACCAACCAGACGCCCATCATCTAAGGCCAAAAAGCCTGGTAGCGTGGAGGCATCTATCATCTCACCATCAAGCAATTGCTCAGGGCTGGTCCACCGGTTCACGAGCAGCTCAATGACTTGCTCTTTATCTTCTGGTTCAATTGTTCTTACTTGGATTGACACGAAGACGGCTCCTGTTTGGCTGAAAGCCTAACTAGATCAATATCTTTCAACATTCTGGTTTCAGTGGCAGTACGTGCCTGCCAACCTGTGCGGTGAAGTTCGGGCAGCTCGTTATTTTCAACCGGATAGCCCACGCAAAGATAGGCAACCAGTTTCCAGTTATCAGGTGCCCCAAAGAGCGGGCCGATACTCTCAGGGTCCAAAATAGATACCCAGCCAACGCCAATGCCCTTAGCTCTGGCAGCAAGCCAGAGGCAGTTAATTGCACTCACACAAGAATAAGCGAGTGTTTCCGGCATGGTCTTACGTCCCAACCCGGAACCCTGCTTGGGTTCAAGCTCACAAAACACAGCAAATTGCACTGGGGCGTCGGTCAAACCCTGCAGCTTAAGCGATGCGTAGCTCTCAGCCTGTGCGCCTTTGTAGCCCTCAAGAGCTTCTGCGTTTGCTTTTTGGAAGTTGAGATACACTGCCTCTCTGTTTTCAGGCAGGCTTACCTCAATAAAACGCCAAGGCTGGCTGTTGCCAACACTGGGGGAAAGGTCAGTTAACCGCAAAAGCTCATCCAAAGTTTCGCGATCAATAGAGTCTTGCTTGAAGTGGCGTACATCTCTGCGCCACTTCAAAAGCAGTTCTAAATCGTGATTAAAGGCCTCAGAAAATTGCGGGCCGCTATCAATAAATGTGTCATTCAATGACCGGGAAACTCCACTAATGTCCTGACGGGAATATCAAGTGCTTCCAGTTTTGCACGTCCTTGCAGTTCTGGCAAATCGACAATGAAGCACGCAGCAACAACATCTGCCCCAGCACTTCTGAGCAACTTGACAGCAGCTTCGGCCGTTCCGCCAGTCGCGATGAGGTCATCCACCACAATGACTTTCTCACCCTGTTTCACAGCATCACAATGGATCTCAATGGTATCCATTCCGTATTCCAGCTGATAGTCCTGCTGGAGCGTCTTGAACGGAAGCTTGCCTTTCTTGCGGACAGGCAGGAAACCAGCAGACAACTGGTGAGCAACAGCACCGCCCAAAATAAATCCACGTGCTTCGATACCAGCGACCTGTTCGATTTTGGATCCGGCCCATGGCTGCACAAGCGCATCCACTGCACGACGGAAAGCGCGAGGGTTGCTCAATAGCGTCGTGATATCACGAAACAAAACCCCCTCTTTTGGGTAGTTCGGAATGGTGCGAATGGATTCGATCAGCTCAGCAGAGATCGCATTGGTAGTATCGGTCATATTTTATTCCGCGTAGTCGTTTGATTTCGGCCAGCAGGCCAACAAAACACAGGCATATTTAGGTCTTATGTAAAACACGCCCTGCAACGGCATCAAGCTTGGCCAGCAGTTCTGGGTCACGTTTATCCGCAGCCGTAAGAATAGCGTATTCAAGGGCAGAGTTAGAACCAACCGGGCACTCTTCATGCTCCCTGGGAAGGCTTTTTGCGACAGACAGAACCAGCTTTTGCGCAGTATCTACATTCTCGTGCAGGACCTTGAGAATAGCATTGATGTCCACGTTTCCATGATCAGCATGCCAACTATCATAGTCTGTGACCATGGCAATAGTGGAATAACTTATCTCCGCCTCACGAGCCAGCTTTGCCTCTGGCATATTCGTCATGCCGATCACATCACAGCCCCAAGAACGGTAGAGGTGGCTTTCGGCCTTGGAGGAGAACTGCGGTCCCTCCATTGCCAGATAAGTCCCGCCGCGGTGATACGCCAGACCTGCCGCCTTACATGAGGCTTCCACCACATCAACCAGCAAGGGTGAGATCGGGTCGGCAATAGACACATGCGCAACGCACCCGGTCCCGAAGAAGCTCTTCTCACGCGCGATGGTACGGTCAATAAACTGATCAACAAGCACAAACGTTCCCGGCTTATATTCTTCTTTCAGCGAACCGCATGCACTGACCGATATAAGATCGGTAACCCCCTCACGCTTGAGCGCATCTATGTTTGCACGGTAGTTGATCGCACTGGGTGAATGAACGTGCCCGCGACCATGACGAGGAAGAAAAACGACTTTTAGACCATCGATCTCTCCGATGAGAAGATCATCTGATGGCTCACCCCATGGACTTTCAACACGCTGCCACAGCGCATTTTCAAAGCCAGGAATATTGTAAAGGCCTGAGCCTCCGATAATGCCCAAAACCGCCTTCATGGTACTCTCCCAGTTCGTCAGATCGCTTTTCTAACATTCTATCAGGTTCTGCCAAAATTACTGATTTTTCATATCGCAGATATGAATTGAACCCAAAAAAAAGGGCCACCCATCAGGCGGCCCCTCTTAAATTTTTGCAGCTGGATCTTAGTGATCCACCTTGCTCCAGATCTTGCGCTTAGTGAAGTACAGCAGAGCTGCAAACAGGATCAGGAACGCCATTACGCCAAAACCGATCTGTTTACGTGCTTCAAGGTGAGGCTCAGCAGTCCACATAAGGAATGCAGAAACGTCACGTGCGTACTGGTCAACAGTCATTGGAGAACCATCAGTGTACTCAACCGCCTCATCAAACAGTGGCGGCGCCATTGCAAGCGTCGTACCGGAGATGAAGTTCGGGTTGTAGTACTGGCCTTCTGGCACCTCAACACCTTCAGGTGCTTCGTGGTAACCAGTCAAAAGACCGTACAGATAGTCAGGACCGTTTTCCTGATACATCGTAGCGATGTCCAGAACGAACCAAGGGAAACCGCGAGTTACCGCACGCGCCTTCGCCATCAAAGACAGGTCTGGTGGGTATGCGCCATTGTTGGACGCACGAGCAGCCTGTTCGTTCGCGAATGGGGACGGGAACTTGTCGAACGGCTTACCGTCACGTTCGAACATTTCACCTTCGCCATCAGGACCATCTTCAATGGTGTATTCAGCAGCAAGGGCTTTTACTTCGTCAGGAGAAAAGCCAGGACCACCGGCTTCAGCCAGGTTACGGAATGAGACAAGGCTCAATCCATGACAGGAAGAACAAACTTCCTTGTAAACCTGAAAGCCGCGTTGAACCTGTGGCTTGTCAAACTGACCGAATGGACCAGCAAAAGACCAAGGCTGTTTTTCAACATGAGGACCATCACCAGCAGCCAATGCTGGGCCGGCAACAGCAAGCCCTGCAACTACTGCAAGAGCACGTGCGCTTTTGAACATCAGATTTTTCATCATACCAAAATCTCCCGCTCTTAAGCCGCGTGGCCGGTCTTACCCAGCACAGCATCGTTGATTGAGTCAGGCACTTTCTTAGTCTTTTCGATCAAGCCAAGAACCGGCAGGATCACCAGGAAGTGCGTGAAGTAAAGTACAGTGAACACGCGAGAAAGGATCACGTAGATACCTTCTGCAGGCATTGCACCAAGCCAACCAAGCATCACGCTGTAGAAAGCGAAAAGCCAGAAGAAGACTTTGAATACTGGACGGAAAGTCGCTGAGCGAACTTTAGATGTGTCGAGCCAAGGCAGCACGAAGAGAACTGCAATAGCACCAAACATTGCGATAACGCCACCGAGCTTGTCTGGAACAGCGCGCAGGATCGCGTAGAACGGCAGGAAGTACCATTCAGGAACGATATGTGCAGGCGTAACCATCGGGTTAGCTTCGATGTAGTTGTCTGGGTGACCCATGTAGTTTGGCAGGTAGAACACAAACCAGGAGAAGAAGATCATGAAGACAACGATCGCCAGCAAATCCTTCATCGTGTAGTACGGATGGAAAGGAAGTGTGTCTTTTTCGCTCTTAGGATCAACGCCAGCCGGGTTGTTGTTGCCAGTGGTATGGAAAGCCCAAATGTGCAAGATCACGATACCTACCAACACAAATGGCAGCAGGTAGTGCAAGGAGAAGAAGCGGTTCAGTGTTGGGTTACCAACGGAGAAGCCACCCCAAAGCCAGGTTGTGATGCTTTCACCAACCAGCGGAATAGCAGAGAACAGGTTAGTAATAACCGTTGCGCCCCACAAGGACATCTGACCCCATGGCAGAACGTAACCCATGAATGCGGTCGCCATCATGATCAGGAAGATCAGAACGCCCAAAATCCACGAAATTTCGCGTGGCTCTTTGTAGGAGCCGTAGTACATGCCACGGAACATGTGGATGTACACCGCAATAAAGAACATTGATGCGCCGTTAGCGTGCAAGTAACGCATCAACCAGCCGTAGTTCACATCACGCATGATGTGCTCAACGGATGCAAACGCCATAGTATCGTTTGGAGTGTAGTGCATAACCAGCACAATGCCGGTTACGATCTGCACAACCAGAACGAAGAAAGCGATCCCGCCGAAAGTCCACCAGTAATTCAGGTTCTTCGGGGTAGGAAAATCAACAAAACTCCCGCGCATAAGCGAGATAACCGGCAAACGGCGCTCCAGCCACTTTGCAGGTGCGCTTTGCGGTTCATATGTAGAATGACCAGCCATAGCTGCCTCCTGAGGGGGTCTGGTTAGCCGACGACGATCGTATCGTTTTCAGCAAACTGATAAGGCGGCACAAGCATGTTTTCTGGTGCCGGGCCTTTGCGGATACGACCTGCGGTGTCGTAGTGAGAGCCGTGACATGGGCAGAACCAGCCGCCGAAATCACCTGCTTCACCAAGCGGCACACAGCCAAGGTGTGTACAAATTCCAACCATCACCAACCAGGCTTCTTTGCCAGTCGAAGAACGGTTTACGTCACTTGCATCAGCACCGTCTTCCAGGTTTGCGTTACGAGCAAACTGGTCTGGAAGATCAGAGATTGGCACTGCGTTGGCTTCAGCGATCTCTTTTTCCGTACGTTGACGAATAAAGACCGGCTTACCGCGCCAGGTGACTGTGATAGATTGTCCGACTTCAACTGCAGAAACGTCGACTTCAACTGAAGCCAATGCCAGTGCAGATGCATCCGGATTCATCTGATGGATAAAGGGCCAAGCCAGAGCTCCCACACCGACCGCGCCCACGGCGCCGGTCGCGATGTACAGAAAATCGCGGCGAGTCGGTTCTGCCGTGTCCGTGTGTTCCAAGGTCGCGTCCTCTCGAAACATTATTGAAAGAGACACCTATTCGGACATCACGCTCAGCGCCAGAAACCGGTTTACACCAGGCGTTCATCTGCGGATCGTTAAGGCCCTTAGGTGAAAATGCGCTAAATACGCACTTATATTGATGGATGCTATCTGCCACCAAAGGTCGCACTTGTCCAGATCACATAAAATTTTGCGGACTTATTGTCGCAGACAACTTGGGAATAAGCTCTAAAACAGTGGATCAACAACATGTTGGAGCCCGAAACATGAGTCAAAAGTAGGGTAGTTCGGGAACCAAAAGACGCAAACTGGCCCCGAACTACCTTAAGTTTTACCCTCTTGATTCCCCAGTAAGGCCACTATTCAGCCGCAGCTTGGGCAAGAAAACCGCCAGATTGGTGGTTCCAAAGGTTCTCGTAGATACCCTGAGATTGAACAAGTTCCTCATGGGTACCCATTTCAACAATTTTGCCTTGATCCATGACAATAAGGCGATCCATTGCCGCAATTGTGGAAAGTCGGTGGGCAATTGCAATAACTGTCTTACCTTCCATCAATTCAAACAGGCTTCCCTGGATGGCAGCTTCTACTTCTGAATCCAAAGCAGAGGTCGCTTCGTCCAGCACAAGGATCGGAGCATCCTTCAAGAGGACACGGGCAATGGCGACACGCTGGCGCTGACCACCAGAAAGCTTCACACCGCGTTCACCCACCAGCGTATTAAAGCCAGTGCGCCCTTCTGGGTCCTTCAGATCGGAGATGAACTCCCACGCATGTGCACGACGTGCTGCCTCCTGCGCCTGCTCAAAGCTAGCTCCATCTTTGCCATAGGTAATGTTTTCCAAAATGGTCCGATGCAGCAAAGAGGTATCTTGCGACACCACGCCGATATGCTGACGCAAGCTCTCCTGGGTAACGCCTCGAATGTCCTGTCCATCAATCTTGATGTGACCACCTTCTAAATCATGAAAGCGTAGCAACAAATTCATCAGCGTTGACTTGCCAGCCCCTGACCTGCCGACGATCCCGATTTTCTCACCAGACTTGATCGACAATGTCAGCTGTTCAAGCACACCACTGCCCTTGCCATAATGGAACTTCACATCTTCAAATGAGATTTCCGCTTTGGAAACCACAAGCTCCTTGGCATCATCTTTATCAGCCACTTCAGTGTGCTTGGACAACATGCCGAGCCCATCTTGAACCGTACCAATATTCTCAAAGAGGCCTGCAACTTCCCATAGGATCCACTGAGACATCCCCTGCAGACGCAAAGCAAGGCCAATTGACAGCGCGATATCGCCCGTCGTGACCAAGGAACCCTGCCAAAGCCAGATCGAGGTTGCTCCAAGAGACAGAAGCAGCAAGTTGTTAATGAAGGACAGACAAACATTGAGCTTAGTCACATTGCGCATTTGCTGATGGACTGTACCCAGGAACTTACTCATGGAGCCCTTGGCATAATCCTCTTCTCGCGCAGCATGAGAAAACAGCTTCACTGTTGAGATATTCGTATAAGCATCAACAATATGACCAGTCATCAAAGACCGTGCATCCGCTTGCTTCTTCGATATTTGCTTAAGCCGTGGCACGAAGATGTACATGACCAGGAAATAGGAGGCCAACCACCCGACCATAGGTAGCGCAAGCCTCCAGTCGGCACCTGCAAGCACGACAAGTGCAGCCAGAAAATACACGACCACATAGACAAATATGTCAACAATACGAGTAATCACCTCCCTAACGGCGAGAGATGTCTGCATTAACTTGTTGGCGACACGTCCTGCAAAGTCATTACTAAAAAATGACAAGCTTTGCCGTAGCAACTGCCGGTGGCCCTTCCACCTAATTAGCATTGGGTAGTTGCCTACCAGACCCTGATGGAAGAATAGCTCCCAAATTATATTAACAGCCGGAGCGATCACCAGAAGAACAACGCCCATCCATACGAGGCTCCCCCAGTTATCGGCAAAAAAGGTCTCAGGGTCTTCAGTACTCAGCCAATTAACCAGATCACCCATGAATGTGAAGATAATAACTTCAACAATAGCAATTGCAGCGGCAAAAACTGCGACAATCAAAAGCAAAAATGAGACTGGCTTAGTATAGTACCAAACGAAACCCCAGAAATTACTTGGTGGAGTCTCAACCTCTTCGATCTTAAATGGGTCAATAATTTTCTCAAGATAAGAGAACATGACAAATCCTAAGTAAGATGTTTATTTTACTGGATACGCTACGATATCAACACGGGGAAACAATGGCGGTTGCTTACTGCAACCACTCATCTCTTTCGTAAGGATCTCTGCTGTCTTTCGATGGGCCTGAAAATGTCCAGATGACACTTGCAAACCCAACTCCAACAGCAAAAGCACCAACCAACGTATCGATAAAACGTTCCTTCAATAGAGAGCCGTTTTCACGCACTCCATTTGATTCAACAAGCTCTACAGCGCCCAATTCGGCGTAAAGTGCTGGAACAATTGCAAAAAATGCAACTCCTGCACTAATCAGCAAGAACCAGAAAGCATGCTTCAGGCTTTGAGAGAGAAGTCTTTTTTCAGGACGGGCCGAACGCAAATAACTGCGGTTATCGACCGGAATTTGAGCTGCAAAGCCGTCACGGGACGCGACTTGCGCCCAGATAAACGAGGTAATCATTGGAAATACTCCGACAACATATGCATGCAACCACAGACGCAATTCGTCTTTGAAGGGTTACATTGAGAAAATACGAGTTAGATGAGAGTGTTGGAAAAACGCTTTTTAAGCGAAAACATTGCAACGAGAACTATTGGTGGGATGCGTCTTGCATGCGCCAACAGTTGGGAGAACATGTTCGTTCATAACTACAAATACAGTATTCATGCGTGTCTCCCTCGGTCCAATGTTAAAAACAGCTGATCGGGCGATCAGCAACTCGGAGAGTTATATTCAAAGATGAATAGGGCTCTCAGCCGGTGCGAGATGCTTATACCCATAAAGGAACAAAGCTGCCTAGCCCCTAATATTCCAGAAAATGACTTTGGATTGCAGTGTATCTTTTTCGCAACATATATCACCTAGTTTACGCATGCCTCTTGTTTCCAAATAGGTTTCGCCCATAACGCCCCCTCATATTTCAAGAAACTATGCATTTTTTCTGGCGATTTTCACCGGGTTCCTCTAGATGCCCGAGTGATGCTTCCATAAACGAACCTGAACACGACCAGCAGCGAGCACCCTCAGATATGCCAGATATCGCTCTTTACCAACCCGACATCCCGCAGAACACAGGGACGCTGCTAAGGTTGGCTGCATGTATGGATGTAACGGTCCACTTGATCGAGCCTGCAGGCTTTCCTCTTTCAGATCATGCACTCAAGCGGGCAGGTATGGACTACATCGAGCGCGCGAAGCTTCAGCGCCATCTTGACTGGGAGAGCTTTCGTGCTTGGCAGCTAGCAGAAAAGCGCAGACTTATCCTCATGACCACAAAAGGAGCGCGGAGCTATACTCAATTCGCGTTCAAAAAAGACGATCTAATCTTGATGGGGCGAGAAAGCTCAGGGGTGCCAGAGGACGTTCATCAAGTTGCAGATGCACGATTACTGATCCCAATGAAGAACGGCATGCGTTCTTTAAACATGGCGGTATCTACGGGCATGGTTCTGGGTGAGGCCCTACGTCAAACAGATTGCTTTTGACACAAGTACAACCTAGGCTAGGCGCATTGTTAAATACGGTGCCTCGCACAGTTTAGGTTTATTTTGCAATGTTCGAGTGTCATCTGAAGAATCTTACTCATCTGTTTTGCATGACACTCGTGCTTTTGCTTCCTCACACAGCCCTTGCAGGAGCACCACTTGAACCCGTGCTCTCTCCCAATTTGCGTGATGAAGCACAGTTGGACCAATATGTAAGCCAACTCAACGAAATATACCCCTGCGACTGGCATGATGCGCATAAACGCAGCGGGTATAATCTCTACCATATCGGGAATGATATACAGGTGTTGGAATTCTCCTGCACTGTAGGGCTACACAACCTTGCAAGCATTTATATCCGTCAGGTCAACGGCACAGACGAAGCCATAAAGCCAATTTTAATTCATCGACCTAAAGGTCAGCCCGTCATCAGCCCTTACATCCTCTACAACAGTTTCTGGGACTTTTCGCGCAATGCGCTGACCAGCTTTACCGTTGATCGTGGCCTGTCCGATTGCGGGTCTTTTGAGGTGCACCGCTTTACAGCGGATGGCCAACTAAAGCTCCAAGAATATCGCGCGAAGCGCACCTGTGATGGGAAGTTCCAAGAGCCGACCAATTACCAGCTTATCTATTATGCAGAGGATTGAGCGTTTACCCGCCTTTTGTCATTCTCAGTCCAACAATCACTTCCTGTAAACCAAAAGCTTTCAGCCTACCGTAAGAGGCAAAAGGCTATTCTCTTGTAACCTCAATCAGAGTTTGCAGTTACAAAGAGGATGGCTTCCGTGTTCAAAACCGTATTGAGAGATACATCAGCATTCCGCAGCATACTGGTCGCCTGCCTGTCGTCCGTTCTTCTTGCATCCCAAGCCCAAGCTGACGCAAAGCAACCTCAAAAAGAAATGGGCCGACAGAATCTGAACCGCTACCTCCCGCTGTTGAATGCCGCCTACCCCTGCGATTGGACGGCAACCCATGACGATTATGGCAATTACCGAATGAAGTTTGGCGTAGATGTGCAGGTACTGGATTTTTCTTGCACCATCATCCCTTATAATAGCGCCCACCTCTTCGTCCGTGTAGATGAGAAAAACCCGGACAGCGCACAGCTGTTAACGTTTGAGCGCCCCAGCGGCGAAAACAACGGTGATCCAAAAATCGTTTTCAATGGGGTCTGGCACATCAAAACCGGAGACCTGACAAGTTTTACAAAAGGGCATCCTCTAGGGGATTGTGGCACCTACGAAGTTCACCGGTTTACTCCGGACGGCTACCCTCATCTCATCGAGTTCCGCTCCAAACCCAATTGCGATGGAAACTACATGAAGCCTGAAGAGTACCCCGTCATTTTCAAAGCGGGGAATTGACGAACGAGCAGCACGCATAACTGTACATCTCCAAGGCCGTCCAGTACATAGAGCACCAAATATGGCTTTGCGCTTCAGGAGGGATGATGAGCGAGCAAATAAATGCACTTCCAGCTGATCTGGAAGATAAGAAGAAAGAAGCGGCAGCGTGGTTCAGCCAGCTTCGTGACAACATTTGCGCAGCTTTTGAGAAGCTGGAAGAAGAAGTAGGCGAACAGGATGGCCCACTTTCAGAACAGCCAGCTGGCCGCTTTGAGCGCACCCCCTGGGAACGCACAGACCACACCGGCGGCCATGGCGGCGGCGGTGTTATGTCTTTGATGCATGGCCGCGTTTTTGAAAAGGTCGGCGTCCACGTATCGAGCGTGCATGGCGAATTCTCTCCTGAATTTAGAGACCAAATCCCCGGCGCAAGCGAAGACCCTAGGTTTTGGGCCTCAGGAATCTCCTTGATTGCCCACATGCACAACCCCAACGTCCCAGCTGTTCACATGAACACGCGTATGGTTGTTACAACGAAACAGTGGTTCGGTGGCGGAGCAGATCTGACCCCTGTCTTGGGCGCACGCCGCACCCATGAAGACCCGGACACCGTTGAGTTCCACGCTGCGATGAAAGCAGCATGCGAAAACCACCCCGGTGCTGACTACGACCACTTTAGAAAATGGTGCGATGACTACTTCTATCTGCCACATCGCAAAGAACACCGCGGAGTTGGCGGCATCTTTTATGACCGTCACAACACCGGTGACTGGAATGCGGACCTGGATTTAACCAAGTCCGTCGGCAACGCCTTCCTCGACATCTACCCGAAACTGGTGCGGAAAAACTTTTTGACGCCTTGGACAGTGGAACAACGCGAAGAACAACTCGTGCGCCGTGGCCGCTATGTAGAGTTCAACCTGCTCTATGATCGCGGAACCATCTTTGGCCTGAAAACAGGTGGCAACGTCTCTTCTATCCTGTCTTCCATGCCACCAGTGGTAAAGTGGCCATAAGCCACTCAACATGACACAAGCATCCCGATCAACAAATCGGGATGCCTTCTTTCTAGCGTCATGGTGCTCCAGATTAAGTGTCAGGCCGTACAATGAAGGAAAGAGCAGCGCGAGTAGGATTGCTCGCCAGACGCCGGGCCTTCAAGCGCCCGATCAAATCAAGCGCTTCCAGCGGAGGCCGCTGCTCCTGCCGCCTATAATCGGAACCGTCTCGATTACGCTGCAACATTCCTAGACCAAACAACTCCCTTCGCAACAGCGCAGGATCTCCAAAACAATGAGCTCCGTTCAGCAGGGCGTTGACTTCCTTTTCACTGAGCGATGTTCCCGCTGGGATCACAGACCACATCTGCCATAGGCAAAGAACTTGCACTTGCCTTCGGCCAGGCCATTTCACCAGTTGCCCAACCTCATCAAATTGGTTGAGTGCTCTCTCTAAAAGACGATGATCAATCTTCTCTTCAATAGCCGGGTTATCAACTCGAGGATAAGCAACATGAGCCGCCTTTAAATGTTGGAAATTCTTAAATCCTGAAGATTTGGCAAGCATGTTCATCAGCTCCAGATGAGATGGAGCTGCGCCGTGGGATTTCATCTGGCGGGCAATACTGCGCGCAAACTGAGAAATATCAGGCGAACTAAAAGGAACCGGGACTCTCGACATTGAAAAATCCTTTTGGCCGCATCAAATTTCGTGGTTGCTGGCTTACGAAGCGGCATCGGGCATGAATGTCGATTGCTTCTGAAGTGAAGTGGCAGGTTTAGCTCCCCTTTCGGGGCAGCAACGCCTTGGGAACTGCCGACCATTTGAAACAATAAAAGCACAACGCACAAAATGTCAACGTGCTCTTGATTGGCGCATAATTAACCACGCGCAGTCGGTAAGCTACACAACTCACACTGTGTTCGAGCAGCAAAAGCATTCAAGCGGCGACATGCCGGACATAGGCAATAAATGTCAGGCTACACGCACATGCCCTAGCCCGGCCTGACCATATTTTCGGGGCGAACGGCCTTGTCAAACTCCTCAAGCGTCACATAGCCAAGCCGCAACGCCTCTTCTTTCAAGGTCGTTCCGTTCTTATGAGCTGCCTTCGCAATTTCAGTCGCCTTGTCATACCCAATGGTTGGCGCAAGTGCAGTCACCAGCATCAACGAGCGCTCCATCAAGTCTTCAATACGATCCGTGTTCGGCTCAATGCCAACAACGCAGCGATCTGCAAAACTCACCATACAATCCGCCAGAAGCTCAATAGATTGCAGCAGGCTATTGGCTATAACCGGCTTAAACACGTTCAGTTCAAAGTGTCCGGTTGCGCCCGCCACACTGATAGCCGTCTGATTGCCCATCACCTGAGCGCACACCATTGTCACCGCTTCACATTGAGTCGGGTTCACCTTGCCAGGCATAATTGAGGAACCTGGCTCGTTGGCGGGCAGAGTAAGCTCTCCAAGCCCGGAACGCGGCCCAGAAGCAAGGAACCGGATATCATTGGCAATCTTCATCAAGGAGCAAGCCAGCGCATTCAACGCGCCATGAGCAAACACCGCTGCATCATGTGTTGCCAAAGCCTCAAATTTATTAGGTGCCGTCACAAATGGGAGTCCAGTCAGCGCACTCACACGGGCAGCAAATGCTCGTGCAAATTCAGGCGTTGAGTTAAGCCCAGTACCAACAGCCGTCCCTCCTTGGGCAAGGCGATAGAGCCCCACAAGGCTCTGCTCAATACGTTCTTTGGAATACTCCAGCTGCGCCGTATACCCGGAAAACTCTTGCCCCAATGTCAAAGGGGTCGCATCCTGCGTATGCGTGCGGCCAATCTTCACGATATCGGCAAAAGCGGCAACCTTCGCCTCAAGCGCAGAATGCAAATGTTCGAGCGCAGGCAGCAATATCTTATTAATCTGACAAGCAGCTGCAATATGCATCGCAGTTGGGAATGTGTCGTTTGAAGACTGTCCCATATTCACGTGGTCATTGGGATGCACCGGAAACTTGCTGCCAACTTGTCCGTCAAGTATTTCGATCGCCCGGTTTGCAATCACCTCGTTGGTGTTCATGTTAGACTGGGTCCCAGACCCTGTCTGCCAGATCACAAGCGGGAAATGCTCATCCAGCTTACCAGAAATCACCTCACGCGCAGCCTGACAGATTGCTGTGCCAAGCTCTTCAGAAAGGCGGCCCTCTTCCACGTTCACCTTGGCAGCAGCCAGCTTTACGGCTCCCAACGCGTGGATAAGCGCAGGAGGCAGATGCTCCCTTCCAATAGGAAAGTTAATCAGCGATCTGGCTGTTTGCGCGCCCCAGTATTTGTCAATAGGAACATCGAGTACGCCAAAACTATCGGATTCGCGGCGCATACCATCAGAATTTTGAGCAGACATCGAAACTTTCCTCTAAAGCGTACTCCCGCAAACCGGGATTGGTTTAAAACCAAGCATACGCGACAAAACAATGGCACAAGCAGTGTAACTTCAATTTGAGCACCAAACTGCTTGGGCGACATATAAGAACAAAACGTGAATTTTCAGTGCATGAAACACCCGTTTTCATTTACAACCTTCAGCCAACCTGTTTATTCTCAACCAATACCTACCCAAGATATATCAAAAAAGTTTCACCAGATGTCTATGCCACCTCTTTCAGCAATCGGTATTGAAAATTACCGCTCTGTTCATAAGCTTTTTATGCGAGTTGGCGCCGTCAATGTTTTTGTCGGTAACAATGGAGTAGGCAAGACCAACCTCTACAAATCGCTGGAACTCCTGCAACAGGCTGCTTTGGGCCGTATTACACGCGCTGTCTCTGAAGAAGGTGGCGTCGAGAGCGTCATGTGGGCTGGCGATTTGAAGGTCCATGAGAAGAAGCGCATCATTTTGCGCGCTGATCTCGGCGACCTTTCCTATAAGATTGAGTTGGGGCTACCCAACCCAATTTCCGATCCTGCTCTTCCCCTTGAAACAATGGTAAGAGAAGAAACACTGACCCTCATGGCCGGCAGGAAACCTGTAGTGCTCATGCAGCGAAAAGGTCCAAGCGCCTTTCTCAGGTCAAGTAACGGCGCCCGTGTCACCTATGACAATGAGTTGCTGCCCTCAGAAACTGCGCTGGCCAGCATTCGTGATGGTGGCCAGTTCCCTGAGCTCGACCTTGTTCGCCGCGCTTTAGCCGACTGGCGCTTCTACCACACCTTCCGTTCGGATCGCGACAGTCAGTTACGTCGTCCAAGTCCCAATATTACCACGCCCACACTCTCATCCGATGGGAGCGACTTGGCCGCCGTCTTCGCAACACTCAAGGAAATCCGAAAGGACACATATTTCCTTCAGGAAGCAGTGGCTGATGCCTTCCCTGGCAGCAACCTGCTCCTTGAGGCAAACGGGCAGGATTGTCGCTTTTCGCTGCAAACACCAGAAATCCGCCGTCCCTTTCCATCCCAGGAACTTTCAGATGGGACACTTCAATATCTGGCGCTTCTCGGGGCTATGTTGTCCTATCGCCTGCCTGCCTTCATCGCCCTCAATGAGCCAGAAGCCAGCTTGCACCCTGACCTGCTTGAGCCACTTGCAAAAGTAATTGCCAAAGCCTCCGAACGCAGCCAGATCTGGCTGGTAACGCACTCAGAACAACTTGCAGACCACATTGCTGAACATGCAGGTGCGTACCCAAGGCGAATCTACAAGGAAAACGGCCACACTGGAATTGATGGCCTGAAAATCACCGGCGAATTTGTCGGAGAGGAGTACTAAGCTTGACCCCCAAAGGACTTATGGTCTGCCTTACCACAATGGTAAGTTGGGCGCTTCTTATTGTGATCAGCAAGGGTTTGCTGGTCAGATACAATTTGGACCCGTGGATCTTCACCATTATTCAGCTGATGTTCGGTGGCGTGTTTCTTGTGTGCATCAGCGGCAGCTCAGCGACCACACTGATCGCGCTGCGCAGCCCTTACACGTGGGCCTATGGCGTGGCCCGTGTTCTGTCTGCAGCTTGTTTCACGGCCTCCCTGCTTTACATCAGCGCGGCAAACGCTGGATTTTTTGGACTGGTCTCGATCCCGTTTTCCGCTTTGATGTTTGTCTTACTGTTCTCCCGCAAACCATCCGTACTTGAACTACCCGGCCACATAATTATCGTTGCTGGAATGGTTCTGCTGATCTCCACTTTGGAAAATACATTCTCCAATCCAGCTGTATACCTGATGCTCCTCTCCGAAGCAGCAGTCGTTTCCTCGGTGATTATCGCAGAGTTTCATCCTCAGAACCAAGGGGATAGCCTAAAGGAACGCGCCTCTCTTAGCGGTGTTATGTTGCTCGCTAGTGCCTTCACGATGCTCGTCACTCTAGCAGCACTATCGCTTTTGACGGGAGCAACGGAACCGGCCACAACAACGCCGCAGGTGGTGGACTGGAAACAAAGCATACCACTCATTGACCTCAGCCAAGTCTGGAGCCTTAAGATGTGGATCGCGGCTATCGCCGTGGGGGTCACACTGCGCGGCACTTCCATGTTCTTATCCATGCAGGCAATCAGTCTGGTTGGCGGGCAAAATTACGTAGCAACCATTGCAGCACTACCGTTTACATCCTTGCTGTTTGAACGTGTTGCCGACGTATCAGGGTATCTGCCACAACACATGCCTGATCCGCTCACAGTGCTGGCAGGCGTAATCATGACCTGCGGATCGCTTAGCATCATGTGGGCTCGCCAGCATAAGCTAAAAACCGCTGCTGCAATTTTGTAAATCAGGCAAAAGTTCAGTCCCCGTAAGAGGAACTATTTATCGGTCTGGAAATTTCCATAGAGCGCCCTGACAGCCAGAAATCTGTCGGGGCCTTTGCAATTCTCGGAAAACATGCGGCTTGCTTGGAAAGCGTCCGCTGACATGATCAGCCAGAAACCTTCTCCTTTGCCTTTATCATATGCGCCTGAACCTCATTCAGCTGCTCTACAAGCTGACGGATCGTCTCCGCTGGCGTATCCAGATGCGAAAACGCACATTGCTGAATGTCAATAATGCCATCACTCAGGCCACGCCCGGTCTCGCTCAGGCTCACGATGACTTGCCGCTCGTCTTCCTGGGAGCGCGTTCTGGAAATATATCCCATTTCTTCAAGGCGTTTAAGCAGAGGCGTCAAGGTGTTGGACTCAAGGAACAAGCACTCACCCAGCTCAGAAACACGTTGATGGTCTTTTTTAAAAAGTGCCAGCAGCGTGATGTATTGCGGATAGGTGATGCCAAGCTCTTTCATCACCGGCTTGTAAAAACGGTTAAAGGCGTGGTTCGCTTTATAGATCGCGAAACACACATGATCATCCAATTCATAACCTTGAAATTCATCTGGCTTCTTCTTGGTCATCGCCCAGTTCCAGTCTTGACTACTATTCTGGCGGTCACTTCTAGTCATCAACTCAAATCGCGTCAAATTAAATCGTACACGATTAATTCAAACTCCCATTGACAACAGTTCCAAGTTTTTCTATTTACATCGTACACGATCTAATCTTAGACGATTTAAATAGCGAATAGGAAATTCAAATGTCAGTTAATGTTCTTTATCAAACAAGTGCAGTCGCAACAGGTGGTCGTGACGGCACCACAAAAACCAAAGACGGTTCGCTAGACTTACAATTGTCTACTCCCAAGGAACTCGGCGGAGCAGGTGGAGCGGGCAACAACCCTGAGCAACTCTTTGCTGCTGGTTATGCCGCATGTTTCATAGGTGCTATGAAGTTCGTTGCCTCACAGCAATCCGACGTATCTCTGCCAGCTGATGTAAATGTGGAATCGACAGTTGGAATCGGTCCACGTTCAGAAGGTGGTTTTGGTCTGGAAATTGCTCTGGCTGTGACTGTACCGGGTATGGACAAAACGCAAGCTGAGCAGCTCGTCGCAGCAGCACACGAAGTTTGCCCCTATTCAAATGCCACACGCAATAACATTGACGTCAAACTCTCTGTTGCAGTTTGAGCTGTACGCAGGTCTGAAAAGATCAACGACAGGCGACCACAAAAAAAGGGGCCTTTTTGGCCCCTTTTTATAACTTATGGTATGCGCGTCAATCAGCCTGCTGAATGGCTGACAGCTTCCAGGCTTCCCCAGCCTCGCGGATAAACGTCCAGATCTCCCGGCGCTCTTCTGGCACATCTGCATTGCCTTCAACCACTTTGTTTGAAGATCGTTCGCGCATCACGTCAATGGCCTCATAACGCATCGCGACAGAAGCATAGTCCTTGCCGTCTTCATTCCATGACTCACTCAGATCACCCTGAAGTAATTTGATAGAGTGCACTTCGTTGATAAGGCCTTTAGAGGCTGCTTTACCCAGCTCCTCCGCGAAATAACCCATAATTTCAGGAGTAGCTACTTCCCGAATCTTACCGTAGTTCTCACTGCCATAAGCAGTCCAGACCGTGGTCAGCAGAGCTTCGAAAGCATCAAAGTCCTCAGCAGTAACCCCAAGCTCATCATCTCCTTTTGAGGAAAACACAGGCGTCTCATCTGGCTGAGCTGCCTGTGTGCCTCCAAAACCGGTATTCGGAATACCGGAGGAACCTGAACGACGAGGCGCATCCTGCGCTCCTGCATCGTTAAAAGAGAAACTTTGGTTTTCTTCGGGGGCCGGCTGGTACCCGTTGGCCCCTGCCGGTTGCGGCTGCTGCCGACCACGCAAAAAGCGCATCAACAACATGATACCACCACCAATCAACAGCATCTGGATGATCAGACCAAACATCCCGGCAGCCCCGCCAAAGCCGCCGCCAAACAACATCCCTATCAAACCACCCAGAGCCAGGCCGCCAAGCATGGAACCAATCATACCACCCCCGAAGAAGCCGCGCTTTTGACCGGTCGCCGCCTTGGAGGCCGCAGCAGCACTTGATTGCTGAGCACCCGTTTTAGGGCCGTTGTCTGGTGTCATTGAACGTTGAACCGGAGCGGTCTTCGGCGCAGTATTTGTCGACTTTGGAGCAGACCAACTGCGCGAACCGCGACTACCAAAACTAAAACCGCGTTTCGCCTCGGCAAAATCAGTGGTCACAAACATAAGACCGACAGCAAACACAAGAGCTGTCAGAAACTTTGGGAACTTTTTCAATGCAAGCATGTTACCCCTAAACCTGCGCTTAAATTCACGTAGCCCTCCATATGGGGGCATTCTCTTAAAATTTGAAGACCTAAGGGCACAGATGAAACGGGGATATGTGTTTTCTGCTCATATTAAGCAGATGCAAAAGTCTCAATTACCCCAACCACACAGGTAAGAGACAGTCTGTATTAGTGCTATTTTGGATAGAGAAGGCGAGTTTTCTGATAACCACCTTCCGCAATTTCCTTGCAAAACGGCTCCCACTCACACTCATTGCAAGCCACCTTCATATCTCCATTGCCGAAAGCACTGCGCAACTGAGTAACCAAGCCGCTTGTCAAAACCAGCTCATCTCCCACACTCAGCGGGCGATCAAGGATTTCACGCACTGTTTTCAAAGCTTTTGCATCGCGCTCCACCACACTGCAGTTAAAACAGTGCGGGGCGGCTTCCTCCTCGATTAGGGCAGAGCAAATATCATCGGGCCCATCCACCAGCAACACTGGCTCACCTGTGTTCAACCGCTGGACCACCCTGTTATAATTTTTGGAGAAGCCCTTCGAATAACCGTGGCCAATGAAAGTCAGGATACATAACAGGTGATGGCCACGCAGCTTAACACTCATGGCTTTTTTGCCTCCAAAATCAACTGCGTTTTGACCTGCTCAAGCAATAAGTCAGCAGAGCTCTGGTAATCCGACTCTGCCCAAATCTGCTGCCCCAAACGCATCGCTTTACCCATCTCTGGTCCAGTCGGAATTCCTGCAGAAATCATCATTTTGCCCGTAAGGGGAAAACTAGGGATCTCCCAGTTATTAGCAAACAACAGCAAGTCCCTAAACTCCGCCTGCGTTGAAAGGTCACCGTACATCCAAGCGGTCAAAAGACCATCAACAACCCCATCAACACCAAAAGCAATCAAAAGGCCTTTTAAGTCCTGCCCTTTGTCAACCGACTTGCGCAAAATCTCGGCAACATCATCAGCCCTATCAATCTGCTTCGTCTGGGCGTTGGAAAGTCGCAGATATGGCGCGACCTTACGCCCCGCCAAACCTCCAAGCCTCAAAACCGGGCTCATTGCAGCTCGTGGCAGGTCCTCAAGCTCTAGCAAGCGGGCAAACCGGAAACACACAGCATCTTCACCCAAAACAAGCTGCAAGATGCCACCGCGCTCCATCAACTCAAGCGCCTCAAGCGCTCGCGGTGCGCACAGTGTTCTTAGCACTTCCTTGGTGATACGTTCTTTGGAAAGATGCGAAAGCCCATCCTTCAACTCAACACAAGCTGCATACCCTCGCGCATCAATTGTGCCGCGCCCATATGTTGCGAAAAACCGAAAGAACCGCAGAATACGCAGATAGTCCTCGCGAATACGCGCATGCGCTTCGCCGATAAATCGTAAGTGCCGGTTGAGACAATCTTCAACGCCACCCAGCGGGTCAAACAAGTCACCGTTCCGGTTCACATAAAGCGCGTTCATCGTAAAGTCGCGCCGCTCTGCATCTTTTGTCCAGTCCCGCCCAAACTTCACAGTTGCATGACGTCCATGCGTTTCCACGTCTTCGCGAAGGCAAGTGACCTCAATTGGCACACCATCAATAACAAGCGTGACGGTTCCGTGGTCAACGCCGGTTGGTATCGCCTTGATACCCGCAGCTTGCGCTCTGGCCAAAACCACCTCCGGCAACGCAGTGCATGCAATATCAACGTCGTCGACGCTCTCTCCTAAAAGCGAATTTCGAACGGTACCACCAACCGCGCGCGCGACATCACCGTCCTGTTCCAAAACGTCAAAAACCCGCTGAACAACCGCACTGTCCAGCCAGCCTCTCTGCAATAGCTGGGTCATTGCTTTGGCGTCTCGTACCCACCTGGAACAAACTCACCGTCGATCACCTGTGCAGGTCGGTATTGTGAGCCGAGCGGAGCACGACTTACTTCTGCAAGCAAAACCAAACTGGCAATCACAAGAGCAATGCCAAATATGCTCAACCACAACATTGGACCATCGCGAAAACGTTTATCACTCTTCGCCTTGCGAACCACCATCACCCACACAGCGTAGGCAATAAATGGAACAAAGAACAACAACCCATGTGTTAGGAGCATACGTATCATCAGGCATAGACCCTATTATAAAGCACGCGCAGGATGCCAGCGGTGACACCCCATATGTAACGCTGCTCAAACGGCATGGCATAATAGTAGCGCGTTTTGCCTCTGAATTCTCCGCTTTTTTTATGATGGTTCTCAGGATTCATCAGGAAAGACAAAGGCACTTCAAAGACTTCATCTACTTCCGCGGGGTTAGGCGAAAGGATCAAAGGTGGTTTGACAGTGGCAAGAACCGGAACAATACGGTAACCTGAGCCCGTGTAATAGTCCCCAAGATCTCCCACAACCTCCACTTGTCCTGCAGTCAGGCCAACCTCTTCCTCTGCCTCACGCAACGCGGCTCCAACAGGCCCTTCATCTTCCTCATCAACTTTCCCACCGGGAAACGCAATTTGTCCGGCGTGAGAACGCAGGTGCTCTGTGCGCCGTGTCAGCAAAATGGAGGTATCTTCTCCCCGATCAACAATACCAATCAGGACAGCGGCTTCTCGGACTTGATCCAGTTTCTCACCATAATCCGCAATATCAGGGTTTAGAATATGATCACCAGCAGGTTCGTGCGCACTGCTGCTCAACCGGTCCAGAACCCGTAACCTAAAATTCTCTGCTGTAAACTCAGACAAGATCTCGTGCACCCTAATTTAATTCACTTAAAACTCAAGATTACTGGCCATATCGACGACGAAAAACTCGCCATGGCTTTCAACACCAACAACACGCCCATCCATACTGTCATGAACCTGTAAATACGGCGCAAGCTCATGGACTAATGGCCGCGCGAACAATGCCTCCAAGCGATCCCGCACAACAATATAGGGCTTTAGTCCGCCACCCTCTTCCTGTTTGACAAACCTGATCGGATGGTCAGGCCCTGCCTCAACAACATCTCCGCAGTTGGTGCGCAGGGTAATCACCTGCTCCCCGTCTTGCGCGTGAATGTCCATCTCAACCGCAACAAATGGCGCATCTTCCACAGTGAGCCCAATCTTCTCAACAGGCGTCACAAGGTAAAATTTCCCGTCTTTCTCTTGCCGCAGCACGGTTGAAAACAAATGAACCAGCGCCTCTCGCTGGATTGGGGTCCCCATGTAATACCAGGAGCCATCGCGCTTAATCTGCATATCCAGGTCCCCGCAAAACTCCGGGTTCCATAAATGGATGGGGGGCAGACTCTTAGATGTTCCGGCCCGCGATATCAAAGCCTGAAGACCTTTCGGCATTTCCTTTATTTCTGGAATGCTCTTTTGTGTTTTGTCAGTCGTCACGGTCAAATCCACCAGTACATCTTGAGGTATCATTATAGTTAGTTAGGGGTAATTTGGTGTCGAAGAAGCCATAACGCTACCCCCACCACGCGCCTGCGCCAAGTTATACCTTTGCGATAACCATTAAATTCTCAGGGGCAAAGGCATTCTCAGTAGCCGGACTCACCCTCTGTTCACAAAAATGCCGCTAAGGTAGGTCCCAATCATTCGATAAACGCCCAACACCAACCAGGGATGCTCTGCCCCCGATCTCATTGGTACAACGCATGGCCGATCTACCTTGCCAACCAAACGCAATGTCTGCGCTTTCACATAGCAAACGAAAGCAACAGGCCTATAGATTTGCTAGGGATCGTCTTTTTTAAAACCGAGTATGATGAAACTATGAGCCAGGCAGGGTTGTAAAGCGCGACGAAAAGAGAGCAGCGATGAACACCAATATGACAAGCATCCCCCCAAAACCAGAGGATATCCTCGCGCGTACGGAAGCGGCCTGTGAGAAGATCCGGCTGGCAAAGGAGGAAATAGCTCGGTCTATATTTGGTCAGGAAAGCGTCGTTGAACGAACACTGGTTACTATCCTTTCCGGTGGCCATGGTCTGCTTGTGGGTGTCCCCGGCCTTGCCAAGACCAAACTGGTTGAGACATTGGGGACAGTGCTTGGTCTTGATTCTCGCCGCATTCAGTTCACCCCTGACCTCATGCCCTCTGATATTTTGGGATCTGAGGTGATGGAGGAAGCCCCGGATGGAACCCGCTCATTCCGGTTCATTCCCGGCCCTGTTTTTGCCCAGCTCCTCATGGCAGACGAAATCAACCGTGCAAGCCCCAGAACGCAATCAGCACTCCTACAATCGATGCAGGAATACCACGTAACCATCGCGGGTCATCATCATGATCTGCCCGCCCCCTTCCATGTCCTAGCCACCCAAAACCCGCTTGAACAGGAAGGCACCTACCCGTTACCTGAAGCACAGCTGGACCGCTTCTTGATGCAGATTGACGTTCACTACCCGGATATAGATGCCGAACGCCGCATTCTGCTCGAAACAACCGGAGCTTCAGAAGCAAAATCCAAACAGGTCTTACAGTTAGATGAGCTAAAGGAAATGCAAAGGCTTGTGCGCCACATTCCAGTCGGAGAAACGGTCATGGATGCGATCTTGAAACTGGTCAGGGCGGCCCGTCCAGGTGAAGCCGACGGCTTTGCAGACTTGGCTCAATACATCGCTTGGGGACCAGGCCCACGCGCCAGTCAGGCACTCATGTTAACCGTACGTGCCCGTGCTTTGGCTGATGGCCGTCTGTCGCCAAGCATCGATGACGTTATGGCATTGGCAGAGCCAGTGTTACAACACCGTATGGCACTCACCTTTGCAGCCAGAGCAGATGGGAAAACCATTCCTCAGATTCTCAGAGACATTAAAGACCGCATCGCCTAAACTCCAGCCGACAGGATCGTATATGTTATCTTCGAGGCCCGCTCCTCAAAGCTTACAAGAAAATACCTTCGGCGTAACGGGCGAAGCCCAGTCCCTCGCTGGCAGCCTGCCGGACCTGCTGGTCGAAGCCAGCCGCATCGCTGCCAATGTCACTGCTGGCTGGCATGGCCGCCGTCGCTCTGGTCCCGGCGAAACCTTCTGGCAATTCCGCCCGTTTCTCGCAGGAGAAGCCGCCCATCAAGTGGATTGGCGACGCTCAGCGCGAGATGATAATCTTTATGTGCGTGAGCGAGAGTGGGAAGCGGCCCAAACCATCTGGGTCTGGGCAGACCTTTCTGCCTCCATGCACTTTCAAAGCAAACAAGCCAAGTCGTCAAAACAAACTCGCGCGCTACTTCTCATGCTTGCACTCTCCTATGCATTAAATGAAGCCGGAGAACGCGTTGGACTGACCGGGCTGACACACGCCCTCGCCAGTAGAAATGCCGTGCAAACCATTGCTGAAACACTGGTACACGAAAACCCGTCATCAACACTCCCCAACCCAGAGGGGATCCGACGTTTCTCAGAGACCGTCCTTTTTTCAGACCTTCTCGACCCGCCAGACAAACTCGAAAAGTGGATGGAAACCATCGCCAGCACGGGTGCAAAGGGCCACTTGGTACAACTCCTCGATCCAATCGAAGAGAGTTTTCCTTTCACAGGCCCAACCAGATTTGAAGACCCGGAAAACGGAGCGCAACTCAAGGCAGGCCGCGCCCAGACATGGCAACAGGAGTATTTGCACCGACTAGCGGTTCATAAGGATCAAATCAGGTCTCTCGCCCGCAGGTTCGACTGGAGCTATACTCTGCACCACACAAATCGCCCAGCGTTAGAGCCGTTAATGCTGCTTCATTCCCGCCTGGCAAACACCCCTCAACACAAAATGAGAGGAGACAAGCTATAATGGGCTCTCTCCTCCCCATCGGCTTTGCAGCTCCCTGGGTTCTTACTGCATTTGTGGCACTACCGGTTCTATGGTGGTTGCTGCGAACGACTCCACCGCAGCCAGCCTACGTAAAATTCCCGCCCCTGCGATTGCTGCTATCCTTGCATAACAAAGAAGAGACACCCCAGCACACTCCGTGGTGGTTGATCCTTCTGCGCCTTCTGCTTGCTGCAATCTTGATCGTTGCAATGGCAGGCCCTGTTTGGAAGCCGCTGGATATTGCCGAACCCAAAGCAGGCCCTCTATGGGTAATTGTAGATAACGGCTGGGATGCGTCAGCCGACTGGGATCGTCAGATCCGAATGGCAGAGATGCTGGTGGAGGGCGCCTCTCAAAACAACCGCACTGTTATGTTAGTCACGACGGCAGATGGTCCGGCTCAGCCCATGCGTTTATCCAGTGCTCAGGAAGTTGCGGATCAGCTTCGTGCCCTGTCTCCGAGAGGCTGGCAAGCAGCCCGTTCGGAGCTTTTACCTGCCCTTCAAAAGCAAGCAGCCCAAAGCCCACCAGGAGCAATTCTCTGGTTTTCCTCACCTTTAGAAGAACCATCCACGACGAGTTTTGCCCGTGGTCTGGCCAATATTGCTCGCGCCACAGATGTTCAAGAACGCGCTTTCTTGATCTACCGTTCAGACACACCAGTTTATGCGCTCAAACACCTGCAAAACTCTGCTGGTGCTATGACAACAACAATTCTACGCCACCCTGCCCCTCTCTCCGAGACATTGACCGTGCGTGCTTATGATCGCAAACAGCGCGTGATTGCGGAACAAACTGTAGAGTTAGAGCCACGACAGAACTCTGCGCAAATCTCTCTTGAGCTCCCCTCAGAGCTGCGCAACGACATCACAAAACTCTCCATTCTCGGCAAAGCCAGCTCAGGCAGCACCGTATTAGTCGATGAGAAATGGCGTAGACGCAAACTAGGTCTGTTTGCAGGTGGGTTTGCAGACCGCTCACAGCCCTTGCTTTCACCCCTTTATTATCTGGAGCGCGCCCTTTCCCCCTTTGCTGATCTCCCTCCCGCTAAAACCACAGATATCAGCACGGCTGTTTCCGATTACTTCGACAAGGGTATATCCGTCCTTGTACTTGCAGAAGTCGGAACTCTGCCAAAAAGTACGGAAGCAGAAATCGCCAGTTGGGTCTCTAAGGGCGGCACTCTGGTTCGGTTTGCGGGCCCCCAACTACCTGAAAAGCAAGATTCTCTCATTCCTGTTGCGTTGCGGATGGGAGAGCGCAAACTAGGTGGCTCCCTTTCCTGGAAAGAGCCTCAAGCCCTCAAATCATTTTCGCCCAACAGCCCATTCCGTGCAATCAGTTTGCCAAACGACGTTACAGTGAACCGCCAAGTCCTTGCTGAACCAACAGCAGACCTGCCTGACAGGACTTGGGCATCGCTAGAAGACGGAACGCCTCTTGTAACAGCAAAGAAACACGGCAACGGGACCATCGTATTTTTCCACGTTACCCCCGACACCAAATGGTCCAACCTGCCGCTTTCAGGTGGTTTCGTAGATATGCTGCGGGCAATCACAAGTATCTCATCAACAGCAGTCTTACCCCCGCAAAATGAGACTGATGGCCCAGCTTCTGCCTCAGCCCTCCCCTTGCTTAAAGTACTCAACGGGTATGGAAAACTCATAGATACTTCGGTCAATCATCAGCCAATTCTTGAACGCGACTTTGCAAACACGCACCCATCGCGAGAAACACCTCCAGGCCTTTATGGCAGTCCAGAAGCAGCCCGCGCACTAAACCTGATAGAGGACGACGACACTCTGGTGCCACTAGACCTTTCTGCACTTTCGATGGCCACCACCCTAGAATATCCCTCAGAAAAGCCGCTTGACCTGCGTGGCTGGTTTTTCTCAATAGCAATCCTCCTTGCTCTGCTGGACACGCTTGCCCTCCTATGGCTCTCAGGTAAATTGCGCAGCAACCGGGTCACCGCTTCAGCCACCTTCCTACTGATAACTACTAGCTTGATCCTAACAAGCACCGACAAAGTATGGGCGCAAAACAGCGCAGAAGATTTTGCTCTGGACGCCTCATTGGACACCCGCCTTGCTTACGTAATTACCGGCTCTCCAGAAGTGGATGAAATCAGCCGTGCGGGCCTCTTCGGCCTCACTCGGCTTTTGACAGACAGGACCGCATTGGAGCCGGAAACTCCAATTGGTCTTGACCTGCAAAAGCATGAGTTGGCGTTCTTTCCCATAATCTACTGGCCAATTGACGCCAATATGCAGCTCCCAGGCCCACAGGCCATGTCTCGCATTGGCGCTTACATGCGTAATGGCGGCACCATCCTGTTTGACACAAGAGATGCTTACGGGCCCTCAGGCTCAAATTCGCAAAACAAACAAAAACTGCAACAACTGTTACAAGGGCTGGATATTCCAAGTCTGGAACCAGTCCCCCACGACCACGTACTGACAAAGACGTTCTACATTCTCGATGAGTTCCCCGGACGTTATAATGAAAGCCCTATGTGGGTGCAGGCAAGTGCCTCATCTTCAGACGGGAGCCGCCCTGTCCGCGCAGGCGATGGTGTTTCCCCAATTATGATCAGTGGCAATGACTTGGCAGCCGCATGGGCAATCGACCCTGAAGGAAATTACCTTTACCCGACCATTCCAGCCGACAGCAACCAGCGTGAGATGGCAGCGCGAGTTGGCATCAACATTCTCATGTACACCATGACAGGAAACTACAAGGCAGATCAGGTCCATATTCCAGCGCTGCTGGAGCGCATAGGCCAATGACGCAAAAACTCGGAGCACAGCAACACACATGACATGGTCTCTTTCCATTGATCCGCTGATGCCGCTTTCGGCAATAATCGCGCTTGGAATGGTCATAGCTCTGGTCTGTGCCTATCTTCTTTTCTTGGGATCCCGCGGCGCACTCATGCGCACCTTGTGTTTGGCATTGCTGGCACTGGCACTTCTCAACCCCGCAATTTTGCGAGAGGACCGTGAATTCCTTCCCAGCACCGTCGTTGTTGTTTCCGACAACAGCCAAAGCCAGCAATTGGAAAACCGGTCCCAACAAACGGCAGAGGTAACGCAGAATATTGTTTCTCAGCTCCAAGCCATCGAAGGTATTGATCTCAGGCAGATTTCCCTGAATGACACATCAATGGAAACCCGTGACGGGACGCGAGCGTTCACCGCGATTTCCAACGAACTCGCTGATGTGCCCCCTGAAAGGATTGCCGGGGCGATCCTTATCACCGACGGCCAGATACATGATGTACCCTCAACAGCTGAGAACCTTGGCTTTTCAGCCCCGATTCATGCGCTGGTTACAGGGCGAGAAGGAGAGTTCGACCGTCGCTTAAAGGTTGCAAAAGCCCCGCGCTTTGGGCTGGTTGGTTCCACACAGATCGTTCAGCTGGAAATGATTGAGGAAGGGACCCCACAACCTTTTGGAAGTCGTGCAGAAGTCACAGTCCGCCGCAACGGCGACATCCTCTCCAAGCAATTCATCACCTCCGGATATGCAGCTGAAATAACTGTCGAAATTGAGCACGGCGGCGAAAATATATATGAGTTTGAGGTGGAATCGTTAGACGGCGAATTAACCCAGCTGAACAACCGGTCCTTGGTCACCATCGATGGCATCCGCGAAAACCTACGGGTTTTGCTGGTCTCTGGCTCTCCTCATGCGGGAGAACGCACATGGCGGAACCTGCTAAAGTCAGACGCCTCTGTTGATCTGGTGCATTTTACGATCCTGCGCCCACCTGAAAAGCAAGACGGAACCCCAATCAATCAATTATCGTTGATTGCATTCCCGACACGCGAGCTGTTCTCAGTCAAAATCGACGAGTTCGACCTTATCATCTTTGATCGTTACGAACGCCGCGGCGTACTCCCCCTGCTCTACTTCGACAACATTGCCAGATATGTAAGTAATGGCGGCGCCGTCTTGATTGCCGGTGGCCCTGACTATGCTGAGGAGAACAGCATCTTCAGAACGCCACTAGGCCGCGTTCTGCCTGCAACCCCGACAGGAGAGATCTTTGAACAACCCTTCCACGCCAGTGTTTCAGAGCTTGGCCTTCGCCACCCGGTAACCCGCAACCTTCCAGGCGCTGGCGAAATCCCACCACAATGGGGCAAATGGTTCCGCCTCGTGGGGGCTGATGTTCAAGAAGGTCAACCCGTTATGACCGCACTCGACAATAAACCACTTCTCGTTTTGAGCCGGGTTGGTAAAGGCCGTGTCGCTGCTTTGTTGTCGGATCATGTTTGGCTGTGGGCAAGAGGATACGAAGGCGGAGGTCCGCATGTCCCGCTTCTGCGCAGGCTGGCACACTGGTTGATGAAAGAACCTGATCTTGAAGAAGAAGCGCTTCGTTTGTCCCTCACAGGCTCAACTCTAACCACAGAGCGGCAAACCCTTGCAAACCTCGTTGACCCGGTAACGCTCACAACCCCCTCTGGTAAAACAGAGCAAGTAAAGCTAACCAAAAATACCAGCGGTCATTGGACAGCCTCCATCAAAGCAGAAGAGCTGGGCCTTTACAGTGCAACAGATGGTGCCCACACTGCCCTTATCAATGTTGGACCTCCGAACCCGCGAGAATTTCTAGAGGTCGTCTCCACAACAAAAACATTGGCAAGCATCACCACACAGAGCAAAGGCATTGCAGAGCGCGTGGCTGCTAATGGTTCAACCTCTCTCTCAGTGCCAAATATCATCGCACAGCGTGCATCCTCCCAATACCATGGCAACGGTTGGATAGGCATCAAACGCACCGATGCAAGTATCTTGAATGGAATTGACCGCTACCCACTTTTAATCGGCTTCCTGGGCCTTGCGCTGCTATTGGGATTACTGTCCTTCACTTGGTATCGCGAAGGACGCTGACACAAGCCCCTTGTTGATGGTGCAATTAGCAGAACAACAAGCGTTTGGTAGATCTTTCTAACCGTGACACATCGTCGGGCAATGTCCCACCAAAGGCCTTACCTCTCAATTGACTCAGCGTCTCAAGTCGCCATTGCGAAAGAGTTCAGCCCAAACTCAGGCGCCTGGCCTTCCAGCGGCTTAGATACAACGAGGGCAGGCTTGAAGTGACCGCCAACAACAGCCCCTTGCGGCACTGTCCCAGCCCCCACCATCAATATGAGCAACCGATCCGGATCAACAGGCCCTGGCAAAGTGATGGTACCCCGAGTGATCTGCTGGTAGCCATGAGGGCCATAATAGGGGTGATCACCAACCAACAAAATAGACTGGACACCTTGAGCCTTTGCTTCCTTTGCAACCGTTTCGAGCAACAACCTGCCAAGCCCCTGCCCATTAAAAGCTGCTTTCACAGTCAACGGACCCAACAACATGCTAGGACTATTCCCGATCATGATTGGTGTGAGTTTGATTGAGCCAGCAATCTCTCCGTTTTGCTCACCAACAAAACACAGGCTCATTTCTTGCTGAACGCCATCCCGGATCTGGAAAGCTGTACGGGTAAACCGCGCCGGGCCAAACGCCTCAGCTTGCATTTGTTCTATCTGGAAAAAATCTGCCGGGGCTTCCTGCCGCACCAGCCATTTTGAAACTACCATATCGCATACCACAAATCGAAGGAAAGAGACCGTCGATCCATGTGGCTCGGGCATTTAAACCGATATTGGGAGCACACTGTGAAAAGGACGGTACGAAGCACCACGCGAGATGATATCTCGCGCGTTCGTTCGTCGTCGCTGTTCCCAGCAGATTGCCATAAGGCCCGTACCCCAAAAAATTAATGTCACTCGCATGCAGTCACACGCGAAATATTGTTTCGTAAGCTTACGTAGCACGCATTTTTTTTATCGTAAAGTGAAAAAGTACGTGCAGATGCGTACACTATAGGGGGAGTAGCCTACGTGTAGAGCATTGATAAACAACTACCAATACGGTTGTGGAGCTCTGTTGTCTGCAATTTCATGCAGGCGACGCTGCGTCGCCGGGCTCAGGCCCTCAGGCAATGCATCCATCGCAAAAAGCTGCAACTCAGCTATTTCCATAACAGGTCGCCTCCAGTCCGCATCCTGTCCAGTCAGGACCGCCTTGAACAAGCCCACATGATCTCGCCCTGTTCCCATCCGGTTAAAATACATGGAAAGCAGCACCAAATCCAAATTGCAGCCGTATCCAGTTTCTTCATACAGTTCTCTGCGTGCTGCCTCGGCCAATGTCTCTCCAGCATCAACCCCACCTCCAGGCAAATACCAGCCTGTTAGGTATTGGTGGCGAACCAGTAAGACACGATTCTCAGAGTCAAAGGCAGCAACCCGTACCCCCAACGTCATGCCGCGCCTCAAAAGTCCAAAGGATTGAACCGCCCAGTTGACAAATCTTGTCTTAAAACTAGCCAAAAGCAACCTCTCCAAACAAATAACTATCTGATATTATACGATAAAAATATAATATATCATTTATGCAAAAACTGCATACCACCTTTGCAAAACTAACACTACACAACCTACAGGATAGGCGTAGAAAGAGATCAATCAATAAGCATACGCCCAAAAATTAATCAGGGCGCCCCCACCACCTACAGATATCAAAGACCCAATGCGATGCACCACATCGCAGGAGAAACACGTCATGCTTACTAAAGTTCTTGCTCGCTTTCGTCGCACAAATCGCTTCCACTGGTCTCCAGCGATTAACAACGAAAACACACATGATGCAGCTGTCTTGCGTCCATCCTCCTGTCTTTAGATGGCATTTCATCTCCAGCGTTGATAAACTGTTAAAGGCGTTTGAGGGGAATTCCAAAAGAGCAGGAAAAACTCTTGACCGCAGGCGCAATGCAACTGATATGCGTAAGCTATGTTTAAGCTTGCTCACTTCTCAGACCCACACTTGGGTCCGTTGCCGGACGTGCAACCTGCTCAGCTCGCCTCCAAGCGCCTGATCGGCTATCTAAATTGGAGGCGCAACCGCGCCCATGCGATGACCAATTCCTATCTTGATGCATTGATCCACGATATTCATGCACAAGAGCCAGATCATATTGCTCTCTGCGGCGACCTCGTCAACATTGCGCTCCCCAAAGAGATTTCGGGTGCAAAAGAGTGGCTCCCGACGGTGGGCTCTCCAGAGGACCTTTCGCTAACACCAGGCAACCATGACGCCTATGTTCCTGGTGCGCTTAAAAAAGCATATGCAGCCTGGCGCCCATATATGCAAAGTGATCCAGAGCTCGCAGTGGCCACAACGAACGCCAATCCCCCTCGCTTCCCTTTTGTTCGCAGACGGGGCAAAATTACGATAATCGGCGTTTCATCTGCCAGGGCGTCTAGCCCCTTTCTGGCAACCGGTTACATAAACAACAACCAGCTACGAGCATTGGGAGAGCAGTTACAGCACGCGAAAGCTCGCGGCGATTTCCGCGTTGTCTTGCTGCACCACCCGCCAGTCCGCAATGCGACATCCTGGTACAAACGATTAGTCGGCTCCAGCCGTTTCCGAAATGTCATCGCAGAGCATGGAGCAGAACTGATCTTGCACGGTCATACTCACCGCGCAACACAGATGGAAATTATTGGCCCAGAGGGGCCGGTCCCCGTCATCTGCGTACCGTCAGCCTCAAATGGCATAGGAAGACACACCCCACCAGCACGCTACAACCTCTATTCGATAGAGCAGGACGGGGCTGGGTGGTCTTGCATCGTGGAGGAACGCGGTTTTTCCACTGCTGCAGAAGGTGTTCACCACATCGCCCAGCATGATCTCCGCATCCCAGGGCTAAGGCTGGCAGCCTAACGCCCTAAACAGGCTTTACGCGAAACAGATACACATATGAAAACAAGAGAACACACGGCAAAACTTGCAGTGTGTTCTTTTTTGAAGCTGGCGACGAAGGAAATTTAGCTAAACCTCAGCTCAAAGAGCCGCAACGCAATTGCTTACAGCTAAAGAAGACAACGATACGCGTGTCGGACTGAACCCTATCCAGAAAAGGGGTTGGCATAGAGTGCCAATGCAACAAGGCCGCCCCCGCCAACAGCAATCCCCACAGCAAGCCCACATAGTAAGATGATGAAATCCCGAGCTTTGCTGGGTTTCACCGCAACAGCCTTGCCTTCGCTCACATCCTTCAGCTGGTCCAGACTGTTGCCGGAAGGCACACTGTTTTGCCGAACACGATTAAGCATCCAGTCGGCTTCCAAGGCACGTTCTTTCTCAATGACCCGCTCTGCAATGTACTCTGTAATGCAGTCCGCCATATCATCGATATCAGCCGTCTCAAGAAGGACCATCCGCCCCAGCCGTGTTTCCTTCACAAAACGATAGGAATGCTGATCACGCCCCATCAGAACGTGACTTGTCATATCAATCCAGAGACGGAGTTGAGTGCCCGGCACAATCTGGAAGGCAAACTGATCATCGTCCTCGGGCACTTCCTTAAACACGTCAATAAGCTCTTCGCTGAGCAGCTCAAGACGAGTCCTCTCGCTCTCTTGAAGGCCAACAACAACGTCAGTACGTTCCATTTCCGCAATACGCACCTTGCGAATGGCATCTCTCAGTGATCGTACCTTCTCATGAGGCACAACGTTGTCATGTAGCTCTGACATGGCAGCTCCCAAATACCCGGTTGAACACGCCCCGTTTCAACCGCTTTCCAACCTACGTACAACCAATCGAGTTAGGTGCGGCCTTCACACATCTTCCACGATTATTCAAAGGTACATGGTAAAGGGAAACTAACACATCCTAGATAAAACTCTAATGAAACCTGACCAACCGTCCCGTTTTGGGGCACTTTTCCCATATCCCTGTCACCTGATGGTTCCCATAAGGATTGCAAGCCAGCACGAAATCACGGGGCACTGATCCTACTCAAGCATCAAAGCAGAAAATTACCTACTGCTATGCCAAAACCGGGATGTGCGGAGCGGATGAGACAACCAAAATCCCTTTCAGCCGCGGGTCATCTGCAACTTCGATCGCACGTTTGTAAGGCACGAAACCGCTGCGAATATAAAACGGCAGAGCCTGTGCGCTGTCACCTGTACACGTATGCACCCAAAGCCGATCAACCCCCGGTCTTGCAAATGCAAGGTCAATTGCATGGTTCATCAACCATCGGCCTGCCCCGCCTCCAATTTGCTCTGGAATAAAACCAAAATACGCAAGTTCCACTTCACTCCCGATGGAAAAATCGAGCTCAAGAAGTCCGATCGCTACCCCGTTTTCCATTACAAAGTAGAGATCCCGGCTCTCTTCATTAAGAACTTTCGTGAGGTCTTCATCGCTCATCACAAGACGGCCAAACCACAGCCACGGCTCACCAATTTTGCGAAACAACCTGCTGTAATCTTGAATATCCACGCGCTCAATCTTTCTCAATAAAAGATCATCGCGTTCAATCAACGTCCTGCTCTGCGGCTTTTCACGCATCTCCAGATAAGTCACAACAGTCGCAATTTTGTCGGAAGGCAATTCAGTATAGTCATCAAGACTGAGAGGTATCGTTGTCATTATCCACCTGCAATAAAGGTCTTATCTTGATAGCCAACGAGCGCATGCTGGACAAGTGAGCTTATCTGCCAATATGGTTTTATATAGTCACCACAGTTTTCAACCGGGCGCGAGGGTGAACTTCATTTTGGCTCATAACAAATGTGTGCGCCCTGAACCGCTCAACAATTGAGCGCACGAACGGACGCGACTGAGCAGAGCACAACAACACAGGAACTTCACCTTGGTTTGCTGCGGCATCAAACGCATTGCGAACCAGACCCACAAACTCCTGAAGTTTTGAAGGCGCCATTGCCAGCTGACGGTCATCTCCGTCACCGATAATACTCTCAAGGAACGCAGACTCCCATTGCGGGCTCAGGCTGATCAAAGGCAAATACCCACCTGGCGCCTGATTGGCAGCACATATCTGACGTGCCAGACGCGTGCGAACATGCTCAGCAATACTGCTTGGATTCCGTGTCGATCCAATCGCCTCTGCAATTCCTTCCAAAATGGTTCCCAAGTCACGAATAGAAATACGCTCCTCAAGAAGAGCCTGCAGTACCCGTTGAATACCAGAGATCGAAATCTGGGCTGGAACAATATCTTCCACCAGTTTGGACTGCTCATCATCCAGCTTTTTCAACAGAACCTGCACGTCTGCATATGTCAAAAGCTCGGAGATATGGGATTTAATCATCTCTGTAAGGTGCGTAGAAATCACAGTCGCTGGATCAACCACCGTATACCCAAGGAGATTGGCCTCCTCACGATACTGCGCTTCAACCCAGGTTGCAGGCAAGCCAAATGTTGGCTCTGTCGTGTGCGTGCCTGGCAAACGAACCTGCCCGCCAGCAGGGTCCATTACCATAAATTGGCTCGGGAACAGCGTGCCTCCGCCAGCATCCAGCTCCTTCACCTTGATCATGTATTCGTTCGCACCCAGCTGAATATTATCAAGGATACGGACCGAGGGCATGATAACGCCCATGTCAGTCGCTATCTGACGACGCAGCGCTTTGATCTGCTCGCTAACCTGATCTGTTTCTTGCTTATTGCGCCCGTTAATAATTGGCAGCAGCGCGTAGCCTAATTCAATACGAAGCACATCCATTTTCAGGCTATCGGCAATTGGCGCTTCCTTCGGTTCCTCAGGTGCTTCCGCTTCTATTTTCGCTGCAACTTCCTCAGCTTTTTCTACGCTTTTACGTTTGCTTGCTTGGCGCGCCAGATAGCCAGCACCACCTGCAAGTGCAAGAAACGGTAGCATTGGCATACCTGGCAGGAACGACAGCACAACCATCACAAACGCCGACATGCCAAGGGCTTTAGGGTAGCCTGTAAACTGAGTGACAAGCGCTTTATCAGCAGCTCCTTCAACACCCGCTTTTGAAACAAGAAGGCCCGCAGCAGTAGACACAATAAGTGCCGGGATCTGAGAGACCAGACCGTCACCAATCGTCAGAAGTGTATAGTTCTCAGCCGCTTGTGCAAACGTCAGATTTTGTTGCATCACGCCGATGACGATGCCACCAATAACATTGATGAAGGTAATCATCAGGCCGGCAATAGCATCACCGCGCACAAATTTGGAAGCACCGTCCATGGACCCAAAGAAGGTGGATTCCGACTCCAGCTCCTTACGGCGGGTCCGCGCTGTTTCCTCGTCAATCAGACCTGCGCCCAGGTCCGCATCAATAGCCATCTGCTTACCGGGCATCGCATCAAGCGTAAATCGTGCTGAAACCTCAGCAATACGGCCAGAACCCTTTGTAATAACAACAAAATTCACGATCACAAGAATTGCAAAGACGATAATTCCGATAACGAAATTGCCGCCCATAACAAAGCTGCCAAAGGCTGCAATCACATTGCCAGCAGCATCAGCTCCTTCATGCCCATGCGACAAAATCAAACGAGTAGACGCCATATTAAGCGCCAGCCGTAACATGGTTGCAATCAGCAACACTGTTGGAAACGCAGAAAACTCCAATGGCTTTTGAATGAAAAGGCCCACCATCAGGATCATCACAGAGAAGATGATCGAGACAGCAAGAAACATATCCAGCAGCATTGCAGGCATGGGTACAATGAGCATCACAAGGATGACCATCACACCAATTGCAAGCCCAAGGTCGCCCTGCTTTATTGCACCCCAAAGGTCCTTTAGGAACGCAGACTGACCAACAACACCTAATCCGGGCACGCCAGCAGCAGAAGGAGCACTTTCGCCTCCCCCTTTTGCCGCTTGTGTATTTGCCTCTTCAGACATGCTTGTGCCCTAACCGTTTATGCTTCAGCCGAGCCGGCGCGTACATCGCCCGGCCCCGCCACCTCAACACCCTCTTTGGTGTAAAGGTTCAGCTTATTGCGTAGGGTACGAATTGAGATACCAAGGATCTTTGCTGCATGTGTTCGGTTGCCCAAACAGTGGTCCAGAGTGTCCAAAATCAAATCGCGCTCCACATCGGCAACCGTACGGCCAACCATATCGCGCGAAACCGCCTCCGCCGCATAAGCGGCGCGTGCTGCCGTCTGCTGACCTGCACCCATAGTGATCGGCGATCCGTCCGGCATGCGAATTGAAGCCGCATCAATTTCAACACCAGTGGAAAGCAAAACAGCGCGATGCATGGTGTTTTCCAGCTCGCGAACGTTCCCCTTCCAAGGGTTAGCCAAAAGCAATTGGCGACCTTCCTGTGAAATGGGCAGCGCTTTAGTGCCGTTTGCTTTCGCATAGATCTCAATAAAGTGACTTGCCAGCTCCAGAATATCGGCTGGCCGCTCCCGCAGTGCCGGCAGCTTCAGGTTCACCACATTCAACCGGTAGAGCAAATCCTCACGGAACGTGCCATTGCGCACTTCCTCACCCAAGTCGCGGTTGGAGGTCGCGATAATACGAATGTCAACCGGAACAGGTCGACTGCCACCAACACGATCAATCACACGCTCCTGAATTGCGCGCAGTAATTTGGCCTGAAGACGAACATCCATCTCGGAAATTTCATCAAGCATCAAAGTGCCGCCATCGGCTTCTTCAAACTTGCCTATACGCCGAGCAACAGCACCTGTGAACGCACCTTTTTCATGACCAAAGAGCTCAGATTCTAACAAATGCTCTGGAATTGCAGCACAGTTGATAGAGATAAACGGCTTATCCGCACGGCTGGATTTGCTATGTAAAAAGCGAGAGATCACTTCCTTACCAGAGCCGGATTCTCCTGTGATCAAAACGGAAGCATCTGAAGGTGCCACTTGTTCTGCAAGCTTAATAACGCTTGCCATTGCAGCGTCACGGTAGATCAGATCTTCACGCTCTTCAGTCACAGCTGCCAGAACCGCTGCAATCAGCTCCGGGTCGGGTGGAAGAGGAATATACTCTTTGGCACCAGCACGAATGGCAGAAACAGCCGCACGCGCATCCGTTCCCAACCCGCATGCGACGAGAGGAACATGGATACGCTCGCGCTCTGTGAGTTCCACCAGTTGACCGATATCTTCGTTGACATCAACCATGAGCAAGTCTGCACCCTGCCCAGAGCGTAAAACCTTCATAGCCTGAGAAACACCGGGCGCATGAGTAACAGACGCACCACGCTCCATCGCAATCTTGGTTGCGGTCGTCAGCTGACCACCAAGCGTTCCAACGATCAAGAGCCGCATGTCAGTTCCTTTCCATTACGCCCCATGTTAATCACCGATCTGCCTTGATGATTTCAGTCATAGTGACGCCAAGCTTATCTTCCACCAGCACAACCTCACCGCGTGCAATAAGCCTGTTATTCACGTAAACGTCTATGGCCTCTCCAACCTTTCGGTCGAGCTCCATAACAATTCCGGTATCCAGATGCAGAAGATCAGAAACTTTCATCTTTGTATGTCCAAGCACAGCAGCCAGTTGGACCGGCACGTCGAAGACAGCTTCCAGATCAGCCGCAGCTTTAACGCCGCCCTCACCATCTGCGCCAAGGCCACCAGTACGCTGAGTACTTTGATGTTGGTCCAACAGCATTCCCTGTTCATCACTGCTCATATTCAACCTTTCTGATCCTGTACCGGCATCAACCCTGTACGGTCACAGGCAAACAGCCCAAATATCATTCAGTTCTGCTCGCGCGTTCACGAGCTTCGAAATGAGATTTTATAGCCATTTCAATTTGTTCAACGGTTTTACGACGGTCGCGTATTATGCCGCCGTCTGGCCATTCAATTCGGCAGTCGCCGCGAGTCATATTGTCTGACTTAACGACATGCACCTTGCCCTCAAAGCTGCTCTTCAACACCAGACTTGCAACCATGCCTTCCAGCGCGCCAGTATCATCAGCTGGCACTTCGATAAGGATCTGAGGGATCTTACGAAGCGGTGTCAGGCATTCTGAAAGCAGCGCGACAACCTCAGCAAGCGGCTCTCGTGCAATGAGGTGGCTACACAAGCGGCGCGCAATCAAAAAACACATCGAAACCAGATTTTGCTCTTGCGCACGCATTTGTGTCTCAAGGTCCTCAAGCGCGACCTCCAGCCTTTCACGTAAAGCCAACAGCTCTTTTTGCGCTGCAGCCTGGTGTTGCTCACCCAGCGCCTTCTTAGCTTTCGCCTCCCCGCTCGCAAAAGCTGCTTTCTCGGCCGCCTTTAAGAGCTTTTTGTGCTCAGCAACCGAAATCATTGGCTCTGGCGCTGGAGCCTCTTCCACACTCGAAGCTGGTTCAATTTCGTCAATTGAGTTGGTATCAAACAAAAACCGTTGTCGCACAGCACCTTGAGGCATCACTGTAACCATCAATCAGCCCCTCGAACATGCAGATAAAAGAAAAGGTTAGTAGACAAGTTCGTCCTCTCCTTTTTTCTTGTTAAAGCTGATTTCCCCGGCAGCAGCCAGATCTTTTGTTTTCAGCACCAAACTGTTTTGCGCTTCATCCACCTCGCGCAATCGAACAGGGCCCATATTTTCCATGTCCTCTTGCAGCATCTTTGCAGCACGTGAAGACATGTTCGCCGTAAAGAATGCAACAGCAGTTTCAGAGGCACCTTTGAGCGCCATGGCCAACTGGTCTTTCTCAACATTGCGCAGCAAGGTTTGGCAGGCACCAGAATCTAACTTCAACAGATCCTCGAAGGTGAACATCAAATTACGAATGCGCTCTGCAGATTCTCGGCTGTCTTCTTCCAGCGCAGCCAGAAAACGCCCTTCAGTCTGTCGATCGAAATTGTTAAAGATATCAGCCATCATCTCATGGCTGTCGCGCCGACTGGTCTGGGACAGGTTCGACATAAACTCTATGCGCAAAGTCTGCTCGACCTTATCCAGAATGTCCTTTTGGATAGATTCCATGCGCAACATGCGGTTGACCACATCCAGCGCCAATTCTTCATTAAGAAGCGCAAGAACACGAGCAGCATGGTCACTCTGGATTTTTGAAAGCACAACAGCAATCGTCTGCGGGTATTCATTCTTCAGATAATTCGCAAGCACGTTCTCTTGCACATTGGAGAGCTTTTCCCACATGTTACGGCCTGCAGGACCACGAATTTCCTCCATGATAACCGCAACACGGTCTGCTGACAGGAACGAGTTCAACAAACGCTCTGTGACATCTACGTTTCCGTTCAGCGCGCCACGCGTAGAGAGGCGCTTCAGAAAGTCAACAAAGAGCTCTTCCAGCATGGTCGGCGTAACAGGGCCAAGGTTTGCCATTGCATTGGAAACCTGACGCACTTCGATCTCGTCAAGCCCGTCCCAAATGGCCTTTCCGTACTCCTGCCCAAGCGCCAAAAGCAGAACGGCTGCACGTTCTGCTCCTCCAAGTTCTCTTTCAGCTATCTCCGATGTAACCGAGAGCCCCTGCTCACTCGACTCCTGTGCGACGACCTCTTCACTCATATTATGCCGCCTCGTTTAGCCAGCCGCGCACAATATTGACGGCTTCGCTCGGAGTTTCTTCAATCATCTCGCTGATTTGCTGAATAGAACTCTGATGGAGGGCTGCCTGGTTTTTCGCATCTTCAATCCACTCTGCAGTTGGTATCTCAGCGTGCATAGTCTCCACTTCACCCAAGAGACTTTCAAGCTGTGACGTCTCCTTCGCAGTAACAGTTCCATCTGAGAGCATTGGGACGACTCCCTCGGTAAGCGCGCCCTTTTCCTCTTCGCTGGCAAGGATACGCTTCATCAAAGGCATGACTGCGAAAATGAGGAGCAGAACTGTAATCACGAAGAGAACGCCAAGCTCAGCAAGCTTCATGATGTCAGCGCGCGTGAAGTCAAATAGACCGCCCTCATTGTCACCAAAGTCCTGTAGCGGAGCTTCCACAAAGCGCATGTTCACCACTTCTACGGTGTCACCGCGGCGCTGGCTGAAGCCGACAGCGGTACGAACCAGAGTAGCAATTTGCTCTAGCTCACCTTCAGTGCGGGCCTGATAGGTATGCGTTCCATCAGCGCTCACGGTATATGTGCCGTCAACCAGCACCGCCACTGACAGCCGCTCCAGACCACCAGCCTCATAAATCTCAGTGACCGTGCTCTTGGAGATCTCGTAGTTCAGAATTTCCTCTGAAACATTAGAGTTCTCCTTAGTTCCCGTAGTACCCGAAACTTCTTCTGTGCTTGGCAACTGGTTCCCAACAGAGACAGTCTCTTCACCATTGGTCGCGGAGGCATTTTCCTCTTTACTCTGAGAAGACCGTAAAACCTGCCCGGCAGGATCATACAGCTCCTGCGTCTCGGTCTTGCGGTTATAATTTATCTCCGCGGCCACACGCACTCGTGCACGTCCCGTACCAACAACGTTATTCAGGATCTCTTCAACCTGTTGCCGCAGGCGAGATTCTAGTGTCAAACGCCGTTCGTCAAGTGAACCGCCTCCAGCCAAGCCTTCCTTGTCGCCAGTTCCGCTCGCAAGCAAAGCACCCCGTTCATCAACGATAGAAACGTAAGAGGGCTCCAAGCCTTCGACAGCTGTTGCCACGAGATGCTGAATGGCGCGGATCTGGCCATTCGTCAAAGAACCTTGCACTTTAATAGCGATAGAAGCCGTCGGTGGCTCCCGGTCACGTTGGAACAATTGCTTTTCAGGAATTACGAGATGAACACGGGCAGAGGAAATGCGGCCAATGCTTCGGATCGTGCGCGACAGCTCACCTTCGAGCGCCCTAAGGCGATTCAGGTTTTGAACAAAGCTCGTTGCCCCGAGCGTGTCTGTCTTATCAAAGATCTCGTAACCAACGCCGCCGCCGGAAGGAAGACCGGTTTCTGCAAGGCTCATTCGCAAGCGGTGAACATTCTCTTCAGGCACGAGAATGCTCCGACCGTTGACGCCAAGTTCATATGAAACGCCCTGTGTTTCAACTTGGCTGACAATGGCAGCCGCATCTTCAAGAGTGAGATCAGTAAAGAGAGGCACCATTTGAGGCGCCGTCGCACGCACAATAATGAAAGCAAACAGGCCGATCAGCATAACGGCCATTGCACCCATCGCTGCCAGACGCGCGGGCCCAAGTCCTTTCAGGAAGTCAAGGAGTCCGTTCACAATTGCCGCCCCGTACTTTTCAATCACTCATTTAAAAAGCGCCAACAACACAGTAATCAACATGGAAATTCGGTGTGATTTACCCGTGACTTGTTGGTAGGTAAAAATTGCCCGCTTCAGGGTTAACAAAAGGTTAATAAACCCCTAATAATCCGTAAACAGGAACTCTACCCACAAAGAAGCATTGTGGAGGAACGTAGGAAAGGCCGTTGACTAGGCTTTTGAAGAGTCTAGTGAATCTCGAATAGCCTATTCGGCAGATTTTGCCGGAGCAGTTAAGACATCATAGTTAATCTGAAAAAGGCGGTCAAAATATGACTCATAATGCAAAAAGGCCGGCTTTATCAGCCGGCCTTTTTTTGAACCTCAAACCCGTATGGGCAACGGCCCTTATTTGCCTGAAGCCTGTTAGTTGCGATAGTCCTGCACCCGTGTAGCTCGTAGTCCAGCTAAACCATGACGGTCGATCGAGTTCTGCCAAGACAGAAACTCTTCTACGGTCAAAGTGTACCTGTTACATGCTTCATCCAGAGACAATAAGCCTCCACGTACAGCTGCAACCACTTCAGCTTTTCTTCTTATAACCCACCGCTTTGTAGAGGTAGGAGGAAGATCTGCTATCGTCAAAGGACTCCCATCGGGGCCAATGACATACTTTACTCGTGAACGATAATGTTCGGTCATTCTACTCTCACACAAACCATGACCAAGCTGAGGATGAGAATAGAACAAGGCGCTTAAAATTTGGCTAAGCCCCCATCAATCTTTTGGTAAGATTCATAACCGTGGATATAAGTGGATATTAACTACTACAGAATTCCCTGAACACCGGTCACATCTCCGACTGGAATTTCCAGCTCGCCCATCTGAAGAATGACCACTCCGGTACTGAAATCAATACCGTCCACAACACCATTAATTTCAGCCTGAACTACAAAAGGTTCGCCGTTGGCGTCCTTTGTGACAATCTCAATAGAATAAGCGCCATCCCCTTGATTTGTGCCACTGGAGCCCACACCATCCCACTCAAAAGTATTATCGCCTTTTTCAAGAACGATCTCTTCCTGATAAATTTCGGCACCCTCATCATTGAATATGGTGATCGTCGCATCACCCTCTGATGTTGCATCAAGATTCCATGATGCATGGCCATCTTTAAGTTCAGTAGTGCCGCCCTGAGCGGTCACTTCTTTTCCAATATAGTTTACAAACTGACTCGCACTTTGCGTCTTAAGCTGGGTCAGCTGTTCCTCCAGTTTTTCTGTGGTAGCAATTTGCTGCTCAACCATAGAGTACTGAACCAATTGATTCGTATATTCCGACGAATCAAGAGGCTCCAGCGGATCCTGATTCTGCACCTGCGTGGTGAGCAACGAAATGAAGAGATCAAAGTTGGCATTGATATTTGCTTGCTCGGAGGCTCCAGAAGTGCTGGCCTCAGGAGTCAGAGAATTAATTGTCGTCATTTTCACTTACCTCGTAGGCAGCATCAAACCAAAATATCCAACCCGTCAGCAGGGGAAGAACCATTAAACTTATTATGAGAAGCAACAGCTGCCTCAGCTAGCAACGCCTCATCAGACGCCATGTCTGCACGTCCCATGGCTTGCTGCTGGTCACTATTCTGGTCAGCAAATTGATTCTGAGACCCGCCCCCCTCTTGGCGAAGGGAAAACTGAAGAGAACTTTTTTCGCTCTCAACACCTGCTTCCTGAAGCGCTTTTTCGAGTCCACGCTGATCCTTTTGCAACAACTCAAGCGTTTCAGGTCTCTCAACGACTAAATGTGCCCGCAGCCGACCGTCCTTGCTAAACTCAAGCGACACATCAACACCACCCAGCTCCCTCGGATCCAAACGGATCTCAAAGCGGTTCACACCGCCACTCGCTTGCCGAGCAATCTCGGGCCAAACAGAGTTCGCAACGTTTCTGAGCGTTGAGGTTGGAAGAGATGTAATAGCGCGAGATGCAGCATCAGTACGTACTGTCGAAGAGACAACCGCCTCAGAGTTTTCTAAGTCAAACTCCGTCGCATCTCCTCCTTGCAACCCAGCGGCAAGCCCCCAACCAACTGCTGCAGTTGAACCCGCTTGCTCTTGGGTTTGAGGCACCTTGACGTCCACCGTTACAGCAGGTGTCCCTGCTGCCTTGCGCGTTGATGGCGCGGTTTGCTCGGCTCCCTTATTCACAAAGGTCTGGTCATCCACCTCAATCGCTTCACCAAGCTCAAGTCTGCTCTCCGCAGCCATTGGACTTTGAGGAGTAGCTCCAGCCACCCGGTCCTTACTGTTCAATGAAGGAGTGCCGATAGAAGCTGGTGTTGTCCGGCTAACCTGCTCTGCAATATGTACAACTGTCTGTGCTTTTTGCGTCTCAGTTGTAACGCCCCCAACAGACGCGCCTGCCTGAAGAGGCTCAAAAGCTGAAGTTGCAGGTTTTGCAATCACATTGGGAAAGATGATATCGTCGTCATCTGCAACAGATGCAGCGGGCAAAACGCGTTGCTGACTTCCAACAAAACTAGTATCTGTCTTGCTAGGTTGCGCATCACTTGCTGGCTTAACAACGTCTGCACCTTCCGCCGCTGGCGGTGTTGGCCGCTCAGGACCTCCAAAATTTACATGAACGCCATTTTGAGTGGTCTCAGGTTTGGAGGAAGCTGGCTCAACATTGGCCGTAACGCTCTTTACCTCTGGCGCCGTAGCCAACTCAACAACATTTCCCCTTTTCGCAAGGTGAGGTGCCGCAGTACCTGCAACAGGTTCAGACCTGGCAACTGTCGAAGGGCGACTTTCAGAAGCCGCGTCCGACCTCGCCATCCCTTCAACACCTGCCGGTGCCTGTTGGACCACACCGGCCTCTTTCAACTCACCACCCCGCTCCGCTCCGGTTTTCACAGTCTCGGAAGCTATATGCTTAGCAGGCTCAGGCAACGAAGGTTGAGAGCGAACCAGATCAGGACCTTTGCGCGTTTCCGTAAGCCCGACATTTTCTGCCTCAGCGCGCGTTACCTTTGGGGGCGCTGGCATTTCTTGAGGCACCACATCGGCAGGAACCAGAGCAGCGTCATCATTTGCTTGAGGCAAGATTTGCCCATTGCCGGTTTGCTGTGAACCACTGACGACCTGCGCCCCAGAGTTTCCCATTGTAGTAAGAGGACCATTCTGCTCCCCGTCCATTTCAACACCACTCGGCTGCTGCAAAGCGTTTTGCGGGAATGGAATAAAGGGAGGCTTGTCACCAACCAGGTCTGGAGCGCTATCTACATTACCGGTAACAGCGATCGGCACCTCTCCTGCTTCCTGAAGTCTAACAACCAAACTCGGAGCACTTGCACCCAAAGGTGAAACAGAAGCATCTGACTGTGGCGCAAGCGGCTCAATACCGACAAATGCGCTCTCTCCATGTTCCTCTTTGACCTTTAATACAGAGCGATCAACACCCGTCTTCAGCGCTCCTGAAAAAAGATCGACCGCAGTTGCCGCCGCTCCATCCCCTTCTGAAGCTTTAGCAAGAAGACCGGAGAAAGACCCCGCATCTTCTCCAGACAATCGCTCGCCAGACCGCACACTCCCACCTTGCCCAATGACCGGCCCAGAAGGTGCTTGTGGCTGAAAGAGTCCGTTTAAACCCAGCAAAGCAGATTGCGACATATATTCCTCAAACTACGCAACGCTCCCCACCGTAACCGGTGACGAGGACATATTGCGCGTAGATATGCAAATTGCAGGCCAGTTTTGTTTTTTCGAATAATGGTTGATTTTCAGTAGGATAAAACAGTAGCCCATTCACAAACGAGGGCGATCTAGAACACTTATTGCCCCTTGCCCGGCAACAAATGCCCACTCAGAAAATGTTTCCAATCAAAAAGATTGGCCTTCCGTCGAGTTTTAGGTATATTCCCGCTAAGAAACACGCTCAAAACGTATGCACGCGTGCAAGCGAAGCGTTTAAAATGAGAGCCTGCGCTAAGCCACCGCCAGAGCGCAGCAAACACAAGCAGATAAAAGCGAGCAATCTTCACTACGGACTTCAACACCTCCAAAGCTTGAAATCAGCTCGTGCTATTATAAATAAGGCTCTCAAATGAAACGCACCCACAGGATGAGGTATTTGGAATGCTAAACAGTCTTGGCCTGCCCGGCCGCCCGGAAGACACGCGGGTGGTTGTTGCCATGTCAGGCGGCGTAGATTCATCGGTCGTTGCCGGACTGATGAAACGCGAAGGCTATGATGTCGTTGGCGTCACATTGCAGCTTTACGATCATGGCGAAGCAATCCAACGCAAAGGTGCTTGCTGTGCTGGGCAGGACATCCATGATGCCCGCCGCGTAGCAGAAAAGCTCGGTATCCCGCATTACGTTCTGGATTATGAATCTCGCTTTAAAGAGCAGGTCATCGAACGCTTTGCGGACAGTTATATCAACGGGGAAACCCCAATTCCATGCGTTACATGTAATCAAACGGTCAAGTTCAAGGACCTGCTGGAAACCGCAAAGGATCTGGGTGCTGATGTTTTAGTAACTGGCCACTACGTTCGCACAGGAATGGAAGGCAATCAGCTTGCTATGTTCCGCCCTGTCGATCTGGACCGCGATCAAAGCTACTTCCTGTTTGCAACAACGCAGGAGCAGCTCGACTTCCTTCGTTTCCCTCTCGGCGGGATGACAAAGCCAGAAGTACGCGAACTCGCACGGGAATTCGATTTGGCAATCGCCGACAAGCATGACAGCCAAGACATCTGCTTTGTACCGCAGGGCCGGTATACAGATGTCATTGCCAAGCTTCGTCCGCATGCAGCTGAGCCCGGCGATATCGTACACGTAGATGGTCGCATTCTTGGTCAACACAACGGCATCATTCATTACACAATTGGCCAGCGTCGCGGCATTGGCATCTCAGCAGGTGATCCGCTCTACGTTGTTCACCTCGACGCAGATGGCCGACGCGTGATTGTAGGTCCTAAAGAAGTCCTCACAACGCACAACCTGCTGCTGCGCGAAGTCAACTGGATCGGCTCTGGCACACTCGATGATCTGCCAGAAAAAGGCATGACAGTTTATGCCAAGGTTCGTTCAACCCGCCCTCCAATCGAAGCTATCCTTCGAAAAGTTGGAGAGAACATACTTGTAGAGCTCGTCGCCGGCGAAATGGGTGTGGCTCCCGGCCAGGCCTGTGTATTCTTCGATAAAGAAGGCCAGGAAGCTCGAGTTCTGGGTGGCGGCTGGATCCAGCGTGCAGAAAAACAAGAAGGCCCTGAGGCTGCCCTTAAAGCACTTCTTGGTAAAAGCTGGGAGGCTGCAGGTTTCCCTGCAAGCTGACCCCCTATTACACATCACGAAGCCCCGCAAATCCGATTGGCCTTGCGGGGCTTTTTTTATCCTCAAAGTCCCCGTATCAGCTCTGAGCAAAGAACGCCAGCCTCAACCCACTACAAGACCCTTTTTCATGAACACCCCTCTCCCATTAAACCCTCTCTAAAAAACTGAGTTTGTTTCCACATCATCCCTCAGTGATAAACCAAAAATCACATGTCCAACCTTGTATTAACCCTTGGTTTTCACGCAGTTTTTCACAAGGCTCGACATTTCCACAAAACTTGAATGAGAAAGCTTGACGGCACGGAGCAAGACCCTTATACCCCCTTCTCACAGCGCAGCGGTCACACCGCAACATAGCGCACCGGATGGCGGGGTAGCTCAGTTGGTTAGAGCAGCGGAATCATAATCCGCGTGTCGGGGGTTCAAGTCCCTCCCTCGCTACCATCTCTCTTCAAAAGAAGATTGAGACGACAAGGCACCGAAAGGTGTCTTTTTTGTTTCAGCTCCCAGAGCGCTTTCTTTTGGCATTACCTCCCCTGCACTTATGCAAGCCTCACCAATCTCCGAATTCTGCGCAATAGCTTAACAAGGAATAGAACAATTCTGACGCCACCCCTTCCATTGCCTAAGGCACAATGCAAGGTCGACCATCACTACCAACTAAGCAGCACAATACTATGTTGGATCCTGTTATATGACAGTGGTTTATAAAACTCCTGATCCGCATTTTCGCTAAGCACACCCTTAGCAGCGTCCAAAATCCAATCAATCTCAATAGGAGATGGCATCTAATATATCACCACAATGCGTGAAGGGCGCTCAACGAACGCCCTCTAGCCAATAATGGCCCCTCGAACCTGCGGCTAAAGCCTCTCAAGTTCGGGAAATCTATTCCACTTAACCTGACTTTGGTTCGCCTTGCACCAAATACTATTTGGTCGATAATGCGTGATGAGGTCACCCTTTATGACCACTCGAACATATTTTCGCCCTGAATAGCCTCCGAACGCATTTTTAGCGTTTAGACGCCCACAGTAACCAATACTCTCATTAGAAAAATTTAATTGATTAGAAAGCTCAGCATCTCGAATGCTGTACGGATCGTAAAAGTTGTCTACTACTGCATCAATCAGTAATTTTTTATGCGCGGATGTCGGCTTCTTGTCAAACTGCACTTCTTGAACAGTCACCGTTTGACAACCAGCGAGCAGCAAGATCAAGCCTAATGCAAGAGTACGTGTATATTTCATAATGAGACCAGTACTTAATTAAAAAATAACATTCCACTTTAAGTTGTCACTGCTATTAATGACAATTAATTTAATTACCTGTCAACGGACCTGGTCTTATCCTATGGGTACAATTGTCTACCGACTTAATTTATGACCGCTGCCCATCGCCTTAAATCACTCCCTAAGCACGAGATCGCCTTGCCATCCATAGAGATCTTGTAGTTTATACGCCTCAAGATTTCAGTGAAGATTTGGCTGGTGAACTACGAACCTTAGCCACTATAAAAGGTAGCCGACTTACCGTGCTTGTGCAGTGCCTCCTCCAGAGCCTCAACACAAAAGTCTACCTCCAGGCCGGTCAAGAATTTCCACGACAGCACCTTGGGCAACAACTGAAAGCTTCTGACCAGTTGCCGTATTGATAATAGCCGACCATACGCCTCTTCTCGGTTTACGCTTAGCAGCGTAACGCTCAAATCACGCTTGCGATCCATCCAACAGGGCAAGAAAACGGCGGCTATCAGTTCGGATCTCTTGCTTCTTGCTGTCGCTCATCTTATCCCAGGTACGGTAGATCATCGACACTCTGGGATTGCTTCTGAGCTTCTCTTCATTCTGATCCAGAAAATTCCAATAAAGATAGTTGAAGGGACAGGCTTTCTCACCTGTCTTCGTAGCGTGCGCATAGACGCAATGCTCACAATAGTTCGACATTTTATTGATGTAGGCACCACTGGCCGCATATGGCTTGGAAGCAAACAGCCCACCATCTGCAAACAGGATCATTCCATTGACATTAGGCAGCTCTACCCATTCATAAGCATCAGCATAAACCGCGAGATACCATTCACTCACTTCTTTGGGAGCAAAGCCGGCAAGTAGCGAGAAGTTACCGATCACCATCAGCCGCTGAATGTGATGAGCATAGGCATTTGCCTTTGTTTCAACGATACACTGGTGCAGACAATTCATCTGCGTTTCCCCAGTCCAATAAAACTCAGGCAGGTCGCGCGAAGCGCTTAAATAATTAAGCCCTGCATATTCAGGCATGGAATGCCAATAGATCCCCCGAATAAACTCTCGCCACCCCACAATCTGCCGGATAAACCCCTCAACAGAGTTCAGCGGAGCAGTGCCGTCAAAATACGCCCGCTCTGCTGCATGAACACATTCGAGGGGAAGCAATAGTCCGCAATTGAGGTAGAAGCTGATGTGACTATGAAACATCCAAGGTTCACCCTGAACCATCGCATCCTGATAGTTCCCAAATTTACTAAGACGCTCAGCAACAAACTGATCCAGCGCCTTGAGCGCATCCTCGCGTGTAACCGCAAGAGAAAACGGTTTCAAGTCACCAAAATGCTCGGAAAACTGATCCGTCACAAGGGCCAGCACCTCCTCAGTCACCCGGTCTGGTTCAACAGAAAAAGGAGCAGGAACATCCAACCGCTTTGGTGCACTCTGGCGGTTGTCATGATCATAATTCCACTTTCCACCCAACGGCTTATCACCGTCCATCAAGATATCATGGTTACGCCGCATCTCTCGGTAAAAGTACTCCAACCGTAAGCTCTTACGCCCCGACGCCCACTTTTGAAAGCCCTCAGTAGAGCAGAGAAAGCGATCATCTTCACGCAGCTCAACCGGCACACCCAACCGGTCTTGCCAACTCTCCATCTCATTCAACAGGCGATATTCACCGGGCATTGTCACAATGATTTCAGTGACAGCCTCTGCCTCCTTCAAGCGAAGAACTTCCCCAAAAAGGCTACCTGTGTTCTCTGGGCAACCGTAGGGCACGTAGACAACGCGGTGTCCCAGAGATCTCAACGCCTCAGCAAAGTGGCGCATCGCTGAAAACAAAAACGCAATCTTCTTCTTGTGATGCCGGACATAGGTTGCTTCTTCGTTCACCTCAGCCATCAGAATGACATCTTCGCCCAGCTTGACATCGCGCAAGCTGGAAAGAGGTAAACTCAGCTGATCTCCGAGTACCAGGCGCAAACGCATCTGCAGTGCTCTCCTCGCAAAAATCCACCAAACTCGCCAAAAGGTAAGGTGGAAGGAATAACGAAGCCATACCCAGATTTGTCCGCTTTAGATCCCAAAGAATGGTTGCAGCAGTTTTGGGAGCAAGCCTTTGAAAGCGAGTGGGGCATCCGTGACGGCCAGGCAGATGCAATCTTCTTCGGTATCGGCAACTGGTTGATGGTGCACAAGGTCATCTGCCTCTTGAACATCACCAACCTTGTAGCGTCCGGTTTCGTCACTAAACGAGCCCTTCAATACAAGGGTCATTTCTGATCCATGGTGAGAATGCTCAGGCGTCATGTATCCAGGAGATAACTTCAGCAGACGGGCCTTTTCTCCCTCGCTGGACTCCACCGGCAGCACAAATTGACGAATACCTGGACCAACCACCTTCCATTTAATGCCGCTGTATCCCTGCCCTAATACACCCCAAAGATCGCTTGGAACACCCTGTCTGGGTTTTGGTCGACTGATGCAGCTAAGAGAGCGCGAAGGCTTTTCACTCTCAACGCGCAACAAGAGCCTCTCAAACAATTCATCAGAAGTATTCAGCTGCTCGCTTGTTTGAAGCAACGCACCTGCAAGCGCCTCGGCTTCTGCCAAACGCCCTTGGCAAGCTTTGCAAAGCTCTAGATGGCAGGACACGAGCAACGCATGACCTGCTGGCAAGGAGCCTGTCACATAGGCCCATAGAGTTTCATCACTAAGGTGGTGGTTGATCATGGTTCCACACCCTTCAGAAGTTTACGCAACCGCACCAATGCAAGTCTCATTCGTGATTTAACTGTCCCCAGTGGTAGTTGTAGATACTGAGCAATCTTCGAATGACTGGCGTCCTCATAAAAAGCCAGTTTTATGATTTTCGATTGCTCTGCTGGCAACAGTGGCAATGCTTTTTGCACGCGCTCGCTCAGTTGAGCTTGATGGTGACTTTCGAACTGCGTCTCATCAACAACAAGTTCTTTTGAAAAGAACCGGTCATCTTTGTAAAGATACCGACGTTCTTTACGAAAATGATCGATGCGCAGATTCCGTGCGATTGTGTAAATCCACGTTGAAGCTGATGCCTTGCGCTCATCGTACAGCTCAGCTTTTCTCCAGATAATAACAAAGGTTTCCTGAATGAGCTCATCAGCAAGCTCCAGACTGGCGCCCCCTTTCAGGAAGTAGTTTTTCAAACGGGGAGCGAAAAAAATAAAGAGTTGGCGGAAGACTTCTTTCGACCGCGTTTTACCGAATGATTGCAACAGCACACTTAACTCTTGAGAACTGAGGTAATTCCTACTGCCACCATCATTGCCTTGAAGCTGCATTATTACCATCGCTCTGCAAAACACACGGATGTCTCTCAGTCCTTTTTACCAAACAGTTTGTCATTTGGATCACTTTTTCCTGCCTAAGGTGATCCATTTCTATTCGCCGCTCCTAAAATGAGAAACTTCGGATAGGATTAGAGCAATGAAAATCGCAGTGATAGGGAGTGGAATTTCCGGGCTTGCTGCAGCATGGCTGCTTTCTAAGGAGCATCTGGTCGATATTTATGAGAAAGATGACCGTCTCGGAGGGCATGCAAACACCCAGCAAATTCATATGGATGGAACCAAGGCATCCGTCGATACAGGCTTCATTGTCTTCAACAAACGTACATACCCAAATCTCACTGCACTCTTCGACTTGCTTGAAGTAGAAACCGTCCCAACGCAAATGTCTTTCTCGGTCTCATTACAGAACGGAGAAAAAGAATACTCAGGTTCCGGCTTAAAAGGCTTATTTGCCCAAAAATCCAATCTGTTCCGACCTAAATTTCTGCAAATGATCTCGCAGACAATGCATTTTTATAAACACGCTTCGAGACATGCAAAAAAGTCAGAATTTCGCGAAACCACCCTTGGCGATTACCTTGTGCAGAAAAACTACTCAGCAACTTTCATTGATGAGCACCTTCTCCCAATGGGCGCTGCAATCTGGTCAATGCCTCCAAAACAACTGCTGAACTTTCCGTTCCGCACTTTCATCAGCTTTTGCAATAATCATGGCCTCCTGCAGCTAAAAGATAGACCGCAATGGCGCACAGTTGCTGGCGGCTCATGTAACTATGTGAGAAAAATTGCCGAAAGAATCTCTGGCAAAATTTTCTTAAATACAGCGGTCAAAGATGTTCAGCGCTCCCTTCGTTCCGTCAAAGTTTCAACGAGAACTGGCCAGGAGGCTTCATACGACCATGTGATTTTTGCATGTCACTCTGATCAGGCACTCGCAATTTTAAACTGCCAAAACAGTGCGTCCGAGGCGGAAACAAAAATACTGGGGTCCATCCGTTATCAGCAAAACATCGCCGTCCTTCACCGTGATTTCTCGCTTATGCCGAAACGCAAGGCGGCTTGGTCGGCTTGGAATTTTACAGGCAACCATAATAACAATAACGCGCTCTCAGTAACCTACTGGATGAACGCTCTTCAGCAGCTCAACATCACCAGAAACGTTTTCGTCACGCTGAACCCAAATCAACAACCAGCCGAGGGTACAATACTCCGCAGTTTCCAATATGCGCATCCGGTTTTCGATCGCGCTGCGTTGAAAGCTCAAAAGCATGTCTGGCAAATCCAGGGCGAGAACCGCACCTGGTTCTGTGGCGCGTACCTCGGCTATGGCTTTCACGAGGATGGCTTGCAGGCCGGGTTGGCAGTCGCGGAAGCTCTCGGTGTCGCTCAGCGTGACTGGGTTTGCCAAAATCAGAATGGTCGCATCGCCTTACCTGTTGGCTGGCCACTCAGAAGTTATCAGGTGGCTGCGCAATGATTTTGAAAAAACACCGGCAAGAAGAAGACACACCGCTTACTATCTACGAGGGCGCGGTGACACACATGCGTCACGGCCGCCTCAAACATAAGCTAAACTACAAAACTGTGTCCTTCACGATCAATATAGATCGCTTGCCGGAAGTGGATGGCCTCTCTCCGTTCCTATCTGTTAGTCGCTTCAACTTATTCAGTTTTTACCCCGCAGACCATATACAAGGTGGCTATCTCTCTCTTCGCAGCTTTATAGAAAACACCCTGAAGCAGGCTAGGATAGATACAGTCCCAGAGCGCATCGTTTTACTTGCATTCCCTAGGTTTTTGGGAAAGGTCTTTAACCCAATCAGTGTGTTTTATTGTTATTCGAAAGGCTGTCTAAAGGCCATCGTTTACCAAGTACGCAACACATTTGGCGACATGCACCACTACGCGGTTGAAATCTTATCTTCCGAAAATCAAAGCATGACGCATGCCTATCGCCATTCATGCCCCAAGAAACTCCATGTTTCCCCTTTCCTTGAGGTTACAGGTCACTACGATTTCGTGGCGCGCCCACCCTCAAATTGTGTTTCTTTGCTCATTCGCCTTACTCAAGACAACCGGCCACAGCTCACCGCACGTTTTCAAGGCACACGAAAACAGCCAACCACGTCACGCCTCCTGTTAATCGCCCTGCGGTATTTCCAAAGCTCTGCCAAAGTCCTCGGCCTAATACACTTTGAAGCTCTCAAGCTTTGGCTCAAAGGCGCAAAGGTCTACAAGCGCCCGCCTCCGCCAGCGTCAATTGTGACAAGCATGAACGCGACAGCTTCTGTGATAAAAGACCCTATCAAAACCGCAGGCAAACGCACATGAGACACAGAGAACGCGCGTCCCTTCATGCTCCGGCCAGCTCGCAAAAAGCAAAGCTGAATTTAAGCTCCAAACTCTGGAAAGCCTTGCTGGACAAAGTACTCACGAACCTAACTTTGGGTCATTTGTGCATCATTCTGCCCAATGGGCAAGTACTAGCCTATGGCAACCGCACAACCCTCAGGCCAGCTGTAACCGTAAAAATCCTGCGCGCCCGTTTATTGTGGCGCCTTGTCTCTGGCAACTCTTTGACATTGGCGGAAGCGTACCTTGAAAAGGACTGGCAGTGTAATAATCTGCGCGCCCTCTTTGACTTGCTGCTTGCCAACAAGCAAATCCTCCACTCAATCAAACATCGTGGCTTCCTCTCAAAAGCTCTGGCACGCCTACGCCACTTGGCAAACGCAAATACGCTTGCCGGCAGTAAGCGAAACATCGCGTTTCACTACGATTTAGGGAACGAGTTTTATGGCCACTGGCTAGATGAAACCATGACGTACTCCTCCGCCTACAAACTTCATAAGGATGAAACGCTTCAGGAGGCTCAACGCAGAAAATACCAGCGCGTTTTGCAACTCACCAACACCGTGTCCAACAGTAACATCCTTGAAATCGGCTGCGGCTGGGGCGGTTTTGCAGAACATGCATGCCATTTGGGCAGACACGTTCACGGCATCACATTGTCACAAGAGCAGCTCAGATATGCCCAAAACCGTCTTCATTCTCAAGAGACAACTGGAGCCGCCTCTTTTGAAATGCGCGACTATCGTGAAACTTTCGGCCAATACGATGCTATCGTCTCGATTGAGATGATAGAAGCTGTCGGAGAGGAAAACTGGCAAAGCTATTTTCAGCAGCTGAAATCACTCCTCAAACCAGGCGGAATAGCTGTGATACAGGCAATTTTAATCTCTGATGGAAAATTTCAAGATTATCGACAGAACGTAGATTTCATCCAGCGCTATATCTTTCCTGGTGGTCTCCTTCCATCCGCGCATGAAATAGAAAAGCAGACAAGACGACAAAATCTGGAGCTAACCACAAAGGAGCTTTTTGGGACGGATTACGAGCAGACGCTCATTCGTTGGAGGACAGCTTTTTTCAAGAACTGGCCAGCGATCGCAAAACTTGGCTATGATCAACGCTTTAAGCGCATGTGGCATTATTACCTTGCATATTGTGAAGCAGGTTTTGCAGAAGGCACCATCAATGTCGGGCTCTTCCAAATAAAGAAGCCACTCTAATCGTCATATATCCACCTTCCAATTGCATCAATGCGGTTTAAATTGACGCACGTGAAGCGATCCACTTAATCATCAATCCTACTATCGGCAGTTTCCGGTAGAAGTGGCGGGAGGCATCCCAATAATCATAATGCGCACAGACTTTTGCATCCTTGTCAAAATGCAATTCTGTCAGGCCCCGCACCCCCCATTCACCTAGCAACTTCTGGGTACATGTAAAGTCCCATCGCATAAAGCACAGGTCTCTGGACCAGGCCAAATCAAGAATTTTGAATGTCGGCTGCTGCACATCCTCATACATTTTATGAAAGACCTTTTCAAAGCTGTCTCTCCCAACCACATCGTTAAACGGGTCAATGAAATGAACATCATCACTGATCAGTGCATGAACCTCGTTTATTCGCTCAGGCGTAACCTTCTCAAAAAAGCATGCATACCGTCGTGCTGTCGTGTCTCTATCGGTCACCGTTTACTCATCCTTTTCGTAACCCAAAAATAGAGAGCATATGGCAACAACCGCAGACCCTTTAAAATGGCAGCTAGGCGGAACGGGAAAGCAACCTCGAATTTGCTTCGCTCAAGGCCTCTGTAAATCACTTGAGCCGCCGCCTCAGGAGTGAGAATAAAAGGCATCTCGAAGGTGTTTTTATCTGTCATTGGCGTTTTCACAAAACCTGGATTTACGAGTGTCAATTTCAGACCTGCACTATCAAAATTTGGCTTCAAAGATTCACAAAGATTGATCAGGGCAGCTTTGGTCGGTCCGTAACACCCTGCATTGGGCAAACCACAGTATCCACTTAAGGACGCGAGCACTGCGATATGACCACAACCTTTTGCCCCCAATGCCGGAAACAAACCTGAGATAACACGCACAGCTCCAAAGTAATTGGTGTCCATTGCCGAAACGCTATTTTCCTCGCTTAAAACATCCACTCCTCCTGGGTAGTAGATTCCAGAACAGTAAATGGTCAGGTCCGGTAGATCATTATTCTTATTGAACTGCTTGATGGCTGCCAAAACTTGATCCTGACACGTCACATCAAGTGGAACCACCTTCATCAGCTCAAAGCATGCGGCCATGTCCTGTAGCTTCTGCCGACTGCGAGCGCTGGTAACGACGCGCCACCCAGAACGAGCATAGAGCCGCGAAAGGCTGGAGCCTATCCCTGAACTCGCCCCAATGATCCAAACAAGCTTCCGACGTTCTGCCATAACATCCTCTCTGCTTGCTCTTACGCCATTAAGAGAGAAGCAGATCATGTCCATATGCAAAAAACTCTCAAAATCCGCTCATTCCTATACTCTTGGCACTTAAAGTGGTCTTGAGTATTGTCGGTAGAGTATTCAGCACCCTCTATCCGAGTAGTTTTATAAGAACAAACCCTTACTTATCTGTCGCGATTCACCCACTCATTTTGCTCATTCATATGCCTGCCATTGTCTTTGCTCAATAAGCCCAAAAGTCCTCAGCGAATGCCCAATCACCTCAGCGATTTTCAAATTTTCTCACAATCGAACATTCAAATTGCCGGTTTCCATGACGCAAACGTCAGGGTCAAACGGGTTGTCCAGCGAAAAATTGTCACTGCAAGATTTGCTCAAGACTTAGGCAAAGAATACACTAAAATCCGTTTTCTCTTTGATTTACCAAGCTCAAAAAACTCTGGCATTTGTCTCAAAGCAAACAATAGATCACACAATAATTCCGTTTAACTTATTGTTATATATTGGTATTTTATAAAGACACGTCTCCCAATGATGTCATATAGCTTCACGTCTCTAACGCGAACACGTGTAACGAGGACACCCAAATCTGACCACATCACAAAGCGACGCAGTTTTGTAGGTAAATTCAGTCTTCCCCCACCACAAGCGTCCGACAAATGAAGAAATTTCCGCAAAATACGATTTAATTAAAGTAATGTTTTATTTCATAGCAAAGTCAGCAAATATCTTGCGTGCATAGATCAAACACACACAACCTGAAGAATATAGGTTTACTTTTACGTTCACTCCTATGGCGCTCAATATACTGGACAACAACACAACTCCATCCAAGTAATATTCATTGACATCTTAAGAGCAAATAACACATCATCTAAATATAAAACTTTAATAATATATACATACCCAACTACTTCTCAACACCTATTGATTTTTTACTCGACACGCATGAAAGTATTAATATATTATTTACCATGTTCAACTGCACAAATTACATCCCATAATAAAAATAGACTGATCTGGGGTTGTGCCAAAACTTTTATAAACACGCGAAAATCTATAGGGGCTGAGATGTCTGATCTAATGGGGCATAGATCCAACTTTCCTTCCTTTGATGGAATTACAAAGCCATCCCTACAGTCAGGGCACAATCCAAACCTTGATGTGTCCACTGTTTCAATTGCACAACAGTTTTCATCGGTTCAGTTAGACTGTGTTGATCTTGAATTCGACGAAACAACCAAAGCACTCTGGCTTTACATGAAAAGTGAGGGTCGTCCCTGCTTTACGCCGGAGTTACTTGATGAGCTTGCGCAATCACAGGCTGTGATGAAGCGCCTCTTCGAAACCTACCAACCAACAGATCCCTGCCCTATCAACTTCAAGGTTGTCGCTTCCCGGATTCCTGACGTTTACAACCTTGGCGGCGATCTTAACCTCTTTATTGAGCTGATCCGTGAGAACAACCGCGCAAAACTACTGCAATACGCTGTGGCCTGCGTCGACGTAGTTTACCGGAACGCGGTGTCCTCTGACCTGCCAATTATAACGATTGGTATGATTCAGGGTGATGCTCTGGGTGGTGGCTTCGAAACAGCACTTTCCTGCGACGTAATTATCGCTGAGCGCCAGGCAAAGTTCGGCTTACCTGAAGTGCTCTTCAACCTTTTCCCAGGCATGGGTGCTTACAGCTTTTTGTCGCGCATGGTAGATGGTCGCGTCGCTGAGAAAATGCTGATGAGTGGGCGTCTCTACTCTGCAGAAGAGCTGCATGAGCTCGGCATCGTGCACGAAGTCGTAGAGCAAGGCGAAGCGCCTTACGCTGTACAACGATACATTGCCAAGAATGCCAAGAAGCACACCTCTCATTCTGCAATTTACCGAGCGGGCCGCACTGTTCAACCTGTCACATATAAAGAACTGATCGACGTGGTCGAGATCTGGGTTGATGCTGCGCTTTCCCTCACAGATCAGGATCTGAAGAAGATGGAGCGCCTGACAAAAGCTCAGGATCGCCTATCCGCTCCATCCGCGCAAAAGCAGGCGCTCTAAAAAGCGACTGCCTGCTAAAAACGATCCAGTGTGCTCAAGCGACTGACAGGGTTAGACCTTTCTTGCTTGAGCTCCTGCAGGTAGCCTCTGAGGTTTTTGTGGTCGCGCTTGAGCTTGCCTGCCAGTTTACGAAGCATGTCTTCACCCAGAAATTGTATCTGATGTGAAGGCATGTTTTCCATTTGACCACTCAAATGCACGATGTCCGTGGCACCCAGATTCACGGAGGCAGACCGCAGCGCGTGGGCGCTGGCCCTAACTTTTTCACAGTCACGCGCTTCAACAGCCGCTTTAAGATCATGCTGCAACTGTGAGACCTCTTTCAGGTAATCCTCAACCACATTTATTACGAATTCCAGACCACCTAAGGATCTTAACTGGGACAGGCTCGCATAGTCGATCCCAGAGGAGACCTCGGATGTAAAGCAAGGATGTTCGGCAATTGATGTGATCTGGCTGTTCGCAATCTGCTTGCGAGTGATATTCTCATAAACACCACATTCAGTGATCACGTCATCAATCAATGTCAGCAGCCGTTGTGGTTCAATCGGCTTGGTTGCACACGCATCCGCCCCTGCCTCCTGCGACTTGCTTGCCGAGGAACGACTTGCATCAGCGGTCAACGCAATGATTGGTAACCGGTCCTGTCCAAGCTCTGTAATCCGTCGCAACTTGATGGTTTCAATACCATTCAGGACAGGCATGTTGATGTCCATGATCGCCAGATCATAAGAGTTCACTTCAAGCTCATCCAAAGCAAGTTCGCCATTGCCCACCAGCGTACAAGTATGCCCGCCTTTCTGGAGGATTTTCTCAATTACACGCTGATTAGATTTGTTATCTTCAGCGACAAGAATATTCAGGCCAATATAACGGCTGAAATAGGCTTGAAGCTCTTCCTTGATCTCCATGCCGCAATGGGCATTTTCAGCACCGGCAGCCCTCAAAGCCCATGCTACAGACTGTGTGGAACCTGGCACCTTAATCGAAGAGACAAGGTTAGGCTGCGTTACGCCTGTACTCGCGCTTTCATCGACAGCACCGGAGACAGAGACCAGATCGACATTGTGATGCTGTCCCGCAGATTTAAGTGCGTAGTATAAGCTGTCAGAGGCTGTAGCGAGAACATCGTCACCAACAAACAAGACAACCTTGCCATCATCGCCGGACGTTTGCTGCCTCAGAGCACTAAACGCCCGCCCAACGGTCTCAAAGCATTCAGCCTCAATACCGCAAGCTTTCAGTGAGGCAACGCACCCCTCAAGCAAATCCTTACGCTTAGAAACGACGGCAACAGCTCCACCAACCACTTCAAGCTGTGTGGTCTCGTCGCTCACGGCCCGCCCAACGCTCAGCTCAATAAAGAAGGTACTGCCCTTCCCAGGCTTACTGCGGACAGAAACCTCACCGCCCATCGCACGCACGACCTCTTGTGCAATGGAAAGACCAAGGCCGGTTCCGCCAAATCGGTCAACAATGCTCTCATCTGCCTGAGTAAAACGTTCAAAAATGCGAGACTGGGCGTCCTCTGGAATACCAATACCGGTATCTTCCACTTCCAAGATCAAGCGCACTTCACCACCGGCAACTCCCTTACAAAGCGCGCGAATGGCAACAGATCCCTGCTCTGTAAATTTAACCGCATTGCCTGCAATATTAAGCAGGACTTCTCGGATATGGCGTGCATCTCCAACCAGCAGCGGCGGCAACTCACTATCCACGAAACGCGAGATGGTCAGGCTTTGACCATGCGCTTGCCCTTGCACAATCTGAGCAACTTCTTTCAAGATAAAATTGATATCAAAAGTCGTCTGATTGACAATCATCCGTCCACTCTCGATCTGGCTAAAATCAAGAATACCGTTGATCATGGAAAGCAGGGAGTTCCCAGAATATTGGATGGTCTTCGCCATCTCCCGCTGCTCACAATCCAGCTTTGTACCCTGCAGCAACTCGCCCATACCATTGATCGCATTCAACGGTGTACGCAACTCGTGACTAACAGCAGTCAAAAACTGTGTCTTGGCTCTATTCGCAGTTTCTGCAGCTTGCTGTGCAGCTGTCATCGACCTGATGAGTTTACTTGCATAAAGCGGCACAACAACAAGGCAGCCAAGCAGACCTAAACCAAGGATAAATTCCACCTGCCAGTAAGGCGTTGTAAGCACAACAGCAAACCCACTCACCGAGGCAATGGTGGTAAGCGCAAGGTAATCCAAGCCAAACCGGAAGCCATTCCCGAATATCACCCACAGATAGATCGGGAACAGGATTGAAAGGTACTCACCGCCAACATACATGCCGGCAGAGACCGACCCCACATCCAGAAAAATTGCAAAAACGCGGCGTAGCGAATTCACTGTTTGAGAATAAAGCAGATGGGCAAGAAGGAAGAACGATCCAACCGCAAACGTGGACATAATGAGCGTGGTTTGAAAGTTCTCGTAGGAACCAAAGGTAATGTTTGAAGCAAGATAGGGCGTGATGAGCAAGGTGAAAGCAAAGCGGTTTAAAGACATTTCGCCTTCACCACCACCAAGTTGGATGACTTGCTTATAAAGAGCCTTTATCTCGGCACATGGGAGCACTGGCAGCTTTGAATTTCGGTTATCATTCATAGCTCAATTTCCGCCCCAACCAGTACCTTTTGCGGGTATTGCCCCTGCGCCTTCAAAGACTGCTGTTCCAACAGTAATGAAAACTCTTGTGCAGGCACGGGTTTGCCAAACAGGTACCCTTGCGCCAACTCGCATCCAGCATCTTTGAGGTAATCAACTTGCTCACGCGTCTCTACGCCCTCCGCAATAATTGACAAGTCAAGGCTGGCACCCAGGCCAACGATTGCTTTGATGATCACCGTGCTGTTCGGATCGGTCATCATATCTCGAGTAAAGCACCTATCGATCTTCAGGCAATCAACGGAGTACCTGCTCAGATAAGCCAGAGAGGAGTAACCGGTGCCGAAATCATCAATCGAGACAGCAATTCCCATCTCGCGAATGACACGTAAATCTCGTACGGTCGCCTCGGACCCGTGCAAGACGATGTTTTCAGTGATCTCAATCTCCAGCTTTTCTGGAGGCAAGCTGCAAGAAACCAGCGCATCTTTCAAAAGCTGCGGTACATCTTGTTTTCTAAACTGCGTCGGGGAAATATTGATTGCAATACGAGGCGTATCCAGCCCCATATCCATCCACTTCTTCGCCTGTTTACATGCTGCAAAGATCACCCACTCCCCAATCGGAAGGATCAGGCCAACCTCTTCCGCTGTGCCCAAGAACACGTTTGGCGCCACCACACCATAATCCGGTCGATTCCATCGCAACAGGGCTTCAGCCCCAACAATTTCGTTGTTCTCCAGGTTGATCTGAGGCTGATAAAACAGCTCAAGCTGATCCTGCTCAATTGCATTGCGCAGCTCGTTTTCCAGCGCGATCGTTTCTTTTACGTGGTGATCCATCTTTGAAGAAAACAGATGGAACGTATTTCCGCCATCTGCTTTGGATTGGTACATGGCCATATCAGCACAACGAAGCAGCTCTTCACTGTTCAGACCATCCTCCGGATACTTAGTAATACCCACACTGGCGCTGGTCTGAAGTTCCCGCCCGCTGATCAAGAAAGTCTCCTCAACCACACTAACAAGATGCTGAGCAAAGCGAAGGGCCTCTTCAGAGCTTTTCAAGTCTGTCTGTAGAATGGCAAATTCATCGCCGCCCAGTCGCGCCACGAGGTCAGAGCCATCAACACAACGCAACAACCGCTCTGCAAGCACCTCCAAAAGCCGATCGCCGATGCGATGCCCCAAAGCATCATTGATGGACTTAAACCGATCTAAGTCCAGGAAATGAAGCGCAAAACCACGCCCACTGTTGCGGCACTGGAAGATTTCTTCATCTATGCGGTCGCCAAGCATGGTCCTGTTTGGCAGGCCCGTCAGCGCATCATGATGCGCGATGTGCAGCAGATGAGCTTCAGCGCGTTTGCGATCTGAGATGTCCGTCGCTGTTGTTACCACATGCGTGGTGTTTCCAGCAGCATCCAGCAGGGGGCTCTTGGTGACGATGAAATGGAAGACATCGCCTGCATGGTTTCGCTGTTCAATTTCATATGGGGGCAACGCCCTCCCGGTAATGAACACCTTTCGATCCAGTCGGCGGTTACTCTCTTGAGTAAACTTGTCGAACTTCCCATAGGCATCCTGACCGATGAGTTCTGCAGTCGTCGAATTCAGAAAATTTGCCCATGCCGCATTGGTGAACGCGCATAATCCATCCAGGGTACAGGTCATGATCATGGCTGGGACGCTGTCAATAACTTGCGCCAGCCGCTCACGAGAATCGCGCAGTGCTTCCTTACGTTGCAGCTCAACGTTGACCAGCTCCTGTTCAAGGAACCGCGCATGTCGCTTAACCGCATTCTGCTCTTCGCGCAGTGCAAGCAGATTTCTCGCCCTGCTCACAAACTCATTGTGATCGACCGGGCTTTGGAGAAAGTCCGTCGCGCCAGCTTCCAACGCCCTAATACGAAATGACCTATCAGTGAAAACAGTGATGACAACAACAGGCACGTCACTGCAATGGTCGAGCGCGCGCACCTTCTGCGTCAACTCAGCCCCGTCCATCTCTGGCATACTGTAGTCTGTGATAATCAGGTCGGGAACAGTGCTCTCCATAAATGCGAGAGCATCAAACGGCGATGCAAAACACTGCACCTTGACAGAGGCACCTACAGCAAGTGCAAGCTTTTCAAAAATACTTCTATTAATTGCCCTGTCGTCGACAATAACGATTGTTGTCATGCAGCTACCACCACGAGTGTCACTGCTGAAGACATAAAAAACCCACAACAGTTAACCAAATTCACCCCATGGTTTTTGTCGAATAAGGAGTCAACGTTAAGAAATGCCAAATAGTTATCATTAAATGCTTTGTATCAAACGTATGGTTATATATACTTAAACGTATCCACGAGGCGACAGAAGCCGCTGCTCAAACTCTTTAATTTTATTCATCAACTGAATAAAGCTAGTGTTGTCGGTAGTTTGCACAGAATTGTGTCACAACAGTTAACTGGCTTAAGAACTTACTGAAACAATTAAAGCGCAATATCTCCAGCCTCTTAAATCACACCAAATAGTTGTTACTATACCCAGTAATACACTCACCCAAAGAGTGTTCGTTTTTGCAACTAGTCAAAGAAAATAGCGCAAATACTGAATTAGTTTTCAAAACTGTTGAACAACAACACCCGGGCGAAGCGCGCTACTGCCTCAGCCCGCGTTAAAAGCTCGCGCTATGAAGGTCTTTGTTTTCCTGTCGTAAGGCCGACCAGTTTAAAGTAGGCCCAATAAGGAACAAATCTCATCAGCTTCAGCGCAACAGCCAACGGCAATGGGAATGTGGTTTCAAAGCCTTTACGAGCCAGCCCTTTCTTGATGCGTTTTGCAGCGCTCTCCGCGCTGATAATAAACGGCATCGGCACCTTACTGTCCTTGGTCATATCCGTTTTCACAAAGCCTGGATTTATCACCGACAGCGTAAGATTAGCCTTGTCAAAGCTCGGTTTCAGTGACTCGCAAAGGTTAATCAGTGCTGCTTTGGTAGGCCCATAACTAGCCGCAAAGGGCAACCCACCATAGCCGCTAAGCGAAGAGATGATAGCCACTTGCCCCGAGCCACGCTTCTTTAGCAATGGAAACAGGTTATGAATGGTCCGAACCGCACCAAAGTAGTTCGTATCCATCGCATTGACACATATCTCATCCGTCAATGTAGAAAAGCCTCCTATTGGAAACACACCGGCGCAATAGAGTGTGAGGTCTGGAAGGCAGGCATCAGCATCAAGTTTTTGGACAGCCAGCGCCACTTCATCCTTGTCGGTCACATCAAGACGCAGCGCTCTTATAGCATCAGAAGTCTCCTCAAGTGCTGCAAGTCGCTCAGCTCGTCGGCCGCTTGCAATCACCTGCCAGCCGTCTGCGGCATAGATCTTACAAAGCTCCTCTCCAATTCCTGAAGTTGCTCCAATAATCCAGATAATCTTATCCTGAGATGTCATTTACGCTCCCCCAAAGAAAAACTGTTATTTTGTCAGGACGAGCAAAGCACACATTCGGCCTTTACTGCAACACGGCAATACAGCCCATCTTACAACCGCTTACTAATCACGCATTAAATTTAGAAGGCCTTAGATTTCCGCGTAAAAATTGCACTCTTTACAAAAACTCTATTAGTAATGACGTAGGGAAAGTGCAGATAATACCCTCGCTTTAGGCTCATCAACGCAGCTTTCATTCTTGCACGTTTTTATGGAATTTTTCACCTCGCCAAAGACCTCAAAAATTGATCGCCATCTCCAGACCAACAACCCATGCATTTGAGATGTTTGACCGTCCATCCGGGTTGATCACATATTGCCCGTCTACATTCGTGTAAAACCAATCGTTAATCTGAAATCGGTGGTTTGCCTCAAACACCAGTTCATAGGACTGGCCGGGTAAGTCATCACTAAACAATCCAATATAAAACGCTGCCGCAGATACGTCCTTATCTCGCCCATCAAACAGCCCAGTATAGTAGGCACCGCCACTTACACCGTAGGGTAATAGATTAATCGCTTGCTGGGGAGCAAGCGTAACAACGCCCCAAAGATTCAACCCTTGCTCAGCATATTCTTCATATACCTTTTGATTGGCAATGAAATACAGCCCCCAGTTTCCCTCTCTGACAGCCTTTGCATCAATAAAGGGGGTGTAATCCGAAGTATCGTAATACCCGCCAAGTAAGTATCGGCCTGGCAGACCGGTCCCGCTATTCTCTTGCCCAACGCGCAAACCTGCTTCCGCTATAACCAACACACCGTCCTCAGGGTTGAATTTTAGATTAAACCCCTGCTCCTCATTGTCCTGAGCACTAAAATCAGCATTGTAAGCGCCAGCAGAAAAATAGAAATAATCCTGCGGGTTTACAGTACCTTGGACACCCCACTGACTATAGGGCGGCGATGTAAACGACGGTACATTGAAGAGAATCTGCGCCGGATTTCCATTCACTGCTAAACTGACATAATACTGAAATGCGTCACTTGTGGCAAAAGCACTCCCAGTAGAGAGCCGACCAATGGCAAAGTCGATGCGCTCATCCATCAAGGATTGATAAAAGTTCAACTGTGCCAAACCAAAAAGGTGACCGAGGTAGATTTCGGCCACATCAAAGACGTTCCCAATATCGTCACCAGACAAATCACGTCCCAAACCTTGATAGAACCCGACACTAAAACCCGTCCCGTTCAGTCCCATCAATTTATCGAGATCAAAGTCAATTGCACCAATAAAACCACCTGCATAGGCCGCGCTTTGCCGTTCTCCCCCAACAGGGTTTGCTTGCAGGTCGTGCACATAAAGCAGCTCAGGGTCAATACCCGCGTTTTTCAGCCAGGTACGATAGCCCCACCAATCACCGCTCGCAGTTTCCCAGCTGCCCCAATCACGCGGCCAAACTGCTGTTTGTGAGTATGCACTATTTTGAAGACATATGTGCAAGCAGAGGCTCACCAACAGACGCCCAAATGTGCGTGGTAGCTTGAAAGGCAACAGACTGACCGCAAACACATGCAACGGTTGCTTCTCCAGTTATCGAAAACCAAACCGGAAGGAACGCAAAACAACTTCATCGGTGCGCCGCTATGCTGGCACAATAGACCGCATTTCTGAATTGCTAGAACTATCAATTCAGTCCCAACAATCCACCATGCTCACAGGTCAAAGACCTTTTCATAAAGCCGTTGCTTGCCTTGATTACCCAAAGCAGCTCGGCGAACCGTACAATCTAAATTTCTCTCATTACCCGGGCAGAAAAAATGAAGAAGCCTGCGACCGAAATACGGTCACCTTCAACCCTCGTAAGTTGGATCCACATCAGCAAGGCTTTTGAGTTTACCTAAGTGGGTCACAACTACCTTTTTCCGCCCGCTCGTAACAATACCCTTTTTCTCCCAAGCACTTAGCAACCGGCTTACTGTATAAAGAGTCGTACCCGTCATCTCAGAGATGTTCTGGCGGGTCAGAGGAAAGTCAATTTCCATTCCCTCATCGGTGTTCCGGCTGCTTTGCAATGCAAGCCTCAACAAAGCCCGTGCAACGCGCTGCTCAACTTGCTGCGTCGCCAGTTCCAAAATGTGGTTGTTGGCCTCCGATAGCCGCTTTCCAACCGTCTTATAGGTCTCGCTCGCAAACCCGTCATATTTCTCTACAAATGTCGCCCAAAGGCTTGTAGGCCAGGAAAGCACAAGACAATCATCAATTGCCACAGCGCTTGCCGGGTAGGTTGTACGGCCAATAGCAGACGCGATCCCCATCAACTCACCGCTAACAATGTGCCGGGCGATAACCTGGTCACCAGCTGCCGTAGTGCGGACCACACGGACATGACCATCCAACAAGAGGTAAAACCGTTCGGCTGGTTCATCTTCTTCAAAGATTGCCTGCCCAGCGCTAAAACGCTTTGGCGTCGTGGCATCCAAAATCTCTCTAATATCAGAACGTTCCAGCTTCCGGAACGGAGGGATATGCGAGATAAGATTTTCATCAAGACTTCTCAAAGAAGACACCATAGGTCAGAAACAAAATACATTGGCACGCGCCCTTAACGCACATCTTGATGCACACTCAGAACAGCGGTTTGCTTATAGCAGAAAACACTAAAAAGTTTACAGCGAACTCATTGGCACAAATGAATTATTTTCCGCTGTGAATTGCTGAAGCCTGCAACTCCAACGCTATATCCCAGGATGATCAGCAAAATATTCAAGCTGCATTTAGAATTAATTGGTCTCCCAAAGTAAAAATGCACCCCAACCTCACCATAGGACAGTTTTACCCTCTGGCTCCTTCTGATGTTAGCTGTACAATCTTTTTGCATTTCAATTCATGTATTATGCTCAACATTGAAAGAGCAAAAACTCTGCATCCATTCAATTGACTTACTCTGATTAATTGGGAACTCTATTAAGGAGTTTTACGCACATTTAGGATTCTGCACCGAATGAATACTGACCTTAAGGTATATAATTTCAACAATGCAATTCTGCGTCGCCCTTCCAAATCTGTTGTAAATGGCTTGCGCGATGATAACCGCGGCAACCCAACCTACGAAGGCGTTGTAGCTGAGCATGATGCATATTTAAAAGCGATGGAAGAGGCAGGCGTAAACTTGCACATTCTCCCAGCGCTGGAAGAGTTCCCCGACTCCATCTTCGTTGAAGACCCCGCGCTTGTTTTCCCAGAAGGAGCCATTTTGTTGCGCCCCGGTGCAGCGACCCGCGAAGGCGAAACAACAGCAATCGCAAAAGACATTCACAAGCTCTTCGATACCGTCCTGCAAATCGAAGCTGGCTACGTGGATGGTGGCGACATTCTCAACACACCAGACGCAGTCATGATTGGCCTGTCCGCGCGCACAACACGCGAGGGTGCGCAGGCCCTGATTGAATGCCTGGCAAAAATCGGGCGCAAGGGCGTATTGGTTGAGACCCCCGCAAATGTTCTGCATTTCAAGTCAGACTGCTCTTTGCTGGACGACAACACCATGCTCTCCACCAAACGCCTGTCAGTTTCCGGGGTGTTTGAAGGCCTCAACGTGCTGCACACGCCTGATGGAGAAGAAGGCGCTGCAAATGCACTGCGCGTAAACGATGTTGTGTTTGTCGGCTCAGATTTCCCGCAGACCATCAAAATGTTGCAGGACGCCGGCTATTCCGTGGTGCCTTTAGCGACCTCACAGATTGCAAAGATTGATGCAGGACTGTCCTGCATGTCACTTCGATATTTTCAAAAATAAATCTTAAAGAGGGGAAACTATGAAACTTAAAGCGCTTTTGGGCACGCTCAGCGTCGCCGCACTCACCACCTTGTCCGTTGCAAACGCTGCTGATGCAGTCCGCGTAGGTATCGCACCAGAACCTTACCTTCCATTCAGCACACTTACCGCCGCAAACGAATGGCAGGGGTTTGAGCCAGACCTGCTTCGCTCACTGTGCGAGGAAGTAAAAATAGAATGCAGCTTCAACGCAGTCGCTTGGGACGGCCTCATCCCTTCATTGAAAGAAAACAAACTCGACCTCATCGTTGGTGCCTTTTCCATCAATGAAGAACGCCAGAAGATCGTTGACTTCTCAACGCCATACATCTTTGAAGCGTCGGTCGTTATCGGCATGAAGTCAGACAGCAAACAGGTCGCTGTAAAAACAGATCCTAACAATGCAGAAGGCAAAGTCATCGATGATGCAAACCTTTCTGGTATGTTGCTTGGCACGCAAGCTGCCAGCGTACAGTCTGTCTATGCAGACACCTACCTGGGCGAGATGACCACCAAATATTACGACACCGCCGACAACGTTGTCGCTGACCTCACCGCTGGCCGGGTGGACTACGCACTGCTGCCAGAAGCTTATGTCGGTCCATTCTTGAACACGGCTGACGGCGCTGATTACACCGTAAAAGCAGTCGTGCCGTCCAACGCGGTTCTCGGCAACGGCATCGGCATGGCAGTCGACAAAGGCAACACAGAGCTGATGGGCAAACTCAACGCGGGCCTTGCCGCTCTGGAGGCATCTGGCAAGCTGACAGAAATCACCGTGAAGTGGTTCCCGGTTCGCAAGTAACCTCATGACCCGCCGACCATGTGAGGCTCACACCCCGTGAGCCTCATTTCCATCCGAAATACGTCTTCGCACAACATAGGCTGTCATGGATCACTCAATATGGACATTGCTGTCATTTGGTGACGCAGGCTGGGGCGATGAATTCGCTTCCGGGTTTTGGCTCACCATAAAAGTATCCATAGCCTCCTATTGCGTCTCCGTCGCAATAGGTCTTGTTGCTGCCGTGGCAAAGCTTTCAAAGTCCAAAACAGCACGCGCGGTTGCAGAAGTTTACACAACCGTCGTTCGCGCTATTCCTGAGCTCCTGCTCATTCTGCTTTTGTATTATGCAGTTGCAACCTCTGCCTCCAACTTGCTTATCTCAATCGGGCTTGCCTCCAAAGGCTTTCAGATCAGCCCGTTCATTGCAGCAGTTTCTGCCCTTGGCTTTGTGTCTGGTGCATTTATGACAGAAGTCTTCCGCGCTGCGTTCAACGCCATTTCAAAAGGTCAGGCAGAAGCTGCAAATGCACTGGGCCTTAGTCCGCTGCAAACACTCAGGCTTGTCACCCTGCCGCAAATGGTAAAACGCGCTATTCCTGGCATGGCAAACCTTTGGCTTTCCATCACCAAGGAAACTGCGCTTATCAGCGTCTTAGGAAGCTTCCACGAGCTGCTTTACGTCGGCTACCGCGCAGCAGCCAACACCAAACACTACAGTTTCTTTTACGGCTTCACCGCCGCACTCTTCCTGCTCATCACCTTGATCTCGGTCCTCATCATCCGAAAAGTGGAAGGCAATCTCTCAAAGGGCTACAGCAAATGATTGAATCCTTCGAGATCTATTGGGCAATGTTTTTAAAGCTGCTCGCCGCAGCACCGCTTTCCATTTTCCTCACCGCTGTTGCAGGCACACTTGGCCTCATCATTGGCGGAGCAACAGCGATTGCCCGCCTGTCCTCGCTCAAATGGATTGCAGCCCCTGCTGAATCCTATTCATTCATGTTTCGCGGCACCCCTGCTCTCGTTCAGATCTACCTGATCTACTACGGGCTCGGCGAAGTCCTGCCAGATACCTGGGTGCGCCACAGCTTCTTATGGAAGTATCTGCGCGATGGACTTTGGTATGCCATCCTCGCCCTTAGCCTCAATCAGGGCGCTTATCTGTCGGAAGTCTTCAAAGGTGCGATTAAGGACGTCCCCAAGGGCTTAAAAGAGGCCGCAGCTGCAGCAGGTCTCACCAAGTGGCAGACCTTGCGCTTCGTCACGCTCCCCATCGCATTTCGCACAAGTTTGCCAATTATCGCGTCAGACACCATTATCCTGCTCAAAACCACCAGCCTTGCCTCCACAATCACAGTAATGGAACTGATGGGGACGGCACGCGTCATACAACGCAAAACCTTCTCTATCTACGAACCGCTCCTTTTGACTGGTCTCATTTACTTTGCCGTTGTCGTGGCAATCAGCTTCTCCATGAAGAAGGTCGAAAAACGATACGCAATCCTTGCGCACTAAACGCAAAAGCCCCACCGGATCGGCGGGGCTTTTCTCATAGATCAGTGCTTGAAAATCAGCTATCGCCAAAAAACTCAGCGTCATAGCCCATAGAGGCTTTCAGCAGTTCCTGCGTATAAGCTGTTTTGGGTGTGGAGTTACGCATCGCGTCCACATCCATCACCTCCACAACCTCACCAAACTGCATAACAGCAATCTCATCACACATATGCGCAACCACAGCCAAGTCATGCGTTACCATCACATAAGTCAGATTATGCTCTTTGCGCAGCTCTGCAAAAAGGTTGAGAATCTCTGCCTGCACAGAAACATCCAGCGCCGAAGTTGGTTCATCCAACAACAAGATTTCCGGCTCAAGCATAAGCGCACGTGCAACTGCAACTCTCTGACGTTGACCACCAGAAAGCTGGTGTGGATAGCGGAACCGAAAATCAGCGCCAAGCCCAACATCATCCAGCGCACGCAGCACACGGCCATCAATACCGTCAAAACCGTGCAGCTTCAGCGGCTCCGAAAGCACCCGGTCAACCGTATGACGCGGGTGAAGAGACGCATACGGGTCCTGAAACACCATCTGGATCTTACGAGCAAATGCCTTGTTGCGTTTATGCGAAACTGGAGCACCGTCTATATCGATCTCCCCATCCCAGCTCTCAACCAAACCGCACACAGCACGCAATACAGTTGACTTGCCAGAGCCAGATTCGCCAACAATGCCAAAACTGCCGCCTTGCTGCACACTGACGCTCACATTTTTCACCGCCTGAAAACGCTCGCTTCCTTCACCGAAGTACACATTGAGGTTTTTGATCTCAAGACGAGCATCAGCGGCTGTTTCTGCACTCAAACTCTTAGGTTCCATTAAAGCACTATCAGACACGGGCATCGACACTTGCCTCCTGCTTCCAGCTGTCTTGACGCTGCAACGCTTCCAGACGTCCCTTGGGCTCCTCAATCCGTGGCAACGCATTCAGCAAACCACGCGTATAAGGATGGGTCGCTTTATGCAGCTCACTGGCCCGACAGGTTTCAACAATACGCCCCGCATACATAATGATGATACGATCACAGAACGATGAGACAAGGTTCAGGTCATGGCTGATGAAGATCAGCCCCATCCCCCGCTCTTGCACCAGCTTATCCATAATCGCCAGCACCTTCATTTGCACAGTCACATCCAGCGCAGAGGTTGGTTCATCAGCAATCAGCAGCTGCGGATCAGTAATGAGCATCATCGCAATCATCACCCGTTGCCCCATTCCGCCTGAAAGCTCATGCGGGTACGAGCGAAACACGCGCTCAGGATTACGGATCTGCACAGCTTCCAGCATCTCCAGCGCACCCTGCCGGGCTTGCTTACGAGAGACCTTTGTATGCAAGCGTAGCGCTTCACAGATCTGCTTACCAACACTGTGAACAGGATTGAGAGAAAACTTGGGGTCCTGCATCACCATAGAAATCTGGTGTCCCCGTATCTTCCGCATCTGCCGCTCTGAGTACTCAAGCAGGTTATCGCCGTTGAAGGTTATGGACTTTGCTTCCATTTGCCCTGGCGCACGGATCAACCGCAAAATACTGCGGCCTGTCATGGACTTGCCCGAGCCGCTCTCGCCCACGATACCCACACGTTCGCGTCCCACAGAAAACGAAATCCCACGCACGGCATCCACTGTGCCAGTGCGGGTCGGAAAGCGAACCCAAAGGTCCTCAACGCTTAAAAGCGTGTCACTCATGGTCCTCTCCCTTAGCTCTGGCTCTTTTTCGGATCAAGAATATCGCGCAAGCCGTCACCCAGCAGGTTGAAGCCCAATGATACGATAAAGATCGCCATACCCGGCATGGCAGCAACCCACCACTGGTCCAGCACAAACTTACGCCCGGCAGAGATCATAGCCCCCCACTCCGGTTCAGGTGGCTGGGCACCAAGACCAAGGAAGCCAAGCCCCGCAGCAGTCAAGATGATGCCCGCCATATCCAACGTAACGCGAACAATGATAGAGGACAGACACAGCGGCCAGATATGACCGACAATGATGTGCATGATACCCGCACCCTGCAAACGCACAGCGCTAATGTAATCAGCATTGCGAATAGTTAGAGTTTCTGCTCGGGCAATCCGCGCATAAGGTGGCCACGCTGTTAGGCTGATAGCGATAATCGCACTCTCAATACCTGCCCCGATCGCGGCAACAAATGCCAGCGCAAGCACAAGGCGAGGAAACGCAAGGAAGATATCAACCAGCCGCATCAGTACCTGATCAACCCATCCACCAAGATAGCCTGCAACAGTCCCGATAAGCAGACCAAACACAGGCGCAGTGAATGCTACAATACCGACAATCAGCAGTGTGATGCGAGAACCATACACAAGGCGGCTATATATATCCCGGCCAAGTTCGTCTGTGCCCAGCAAATGGCCACTCGTCCCAGGAGCTAACAAACGCTTGGAAAGGTCTTGCGCATTGGGCTCTGTCGTTGCCAGCAACGGCGCAAACGCTGCGATCAGCACCAAACTAAAAATGATCAGAAAGCCAAGAAACGCGAGCTTATTCTCATAGAGCTTCAGCCATCCAAGATAAAGCTGAACAGCACGCGCATGACCGCGAGAGGCAGGTGCATCAGAGCTAAGCCAGGCTTTCAAACCAGAGCGGGATGGCACGTTAGATTTTACAGGTGCTGTTGTCATCGTGCCCTCGGATCAACCACTTTGTACATAAAGTCAGAAAAGAGATTGAGGCCAACAAAGACAGCGCCAACCACAACAGTCCCCCCCATAACCGCATTCATATCGGCAGAGAGCAATGCATTGGTGATGTAGTTGCCCAACCCCGGCCACGAGAAGATAATCTCGGTAAGCACAGAACCTTCCAACAGGTTTGCATAGGACAGAGCAATCACCGTGATCAGCGGGATCATCACATTGGGCAGAGCATGGCGCCAGATGACAGCCGTTTCAGAAACACCTTTAACGCGCGCGGTGGTGATGTATTCCTGAGAAAATTGCTCCAGCATAAAAGAACGAGTCATGCGGGAAATGTAAGCAATGGAATAGTAGCCAAGAATGCTCGCAGGCAGGATGATGTGACTCACCGCATTCCAAAAGATTGTAAAATCGCCCTCAAGCAAACTATCAATCAAAATCATTCCAGTGACTGAGGGAATAATATCTTCATAGTAGATCTCGATCCGGCCCGGGCCACCAACCCAGCCAAGAATTCCGTAGAAAATCAGCAGGCCCATCAGGCCAAACCAGAAGATCGGCATGGAATAGCCAAACAACCCAACAAGGCGGATGAGTTGATCAGGCCAGCGACCTTCATTCACGGCAGCCAAAACCCCCATCGGCACACCAATGCCAACACCAGCAATGGTCGCCAGTGTTGCAAGCTCCAATGTCGCCGGAAAAACGCGGGCAATATCTTCAACAACGGGCCGCGCTGTCAGCGTCGACATCCCAAAGTCACCCACCGCCACTTGCTTCAAAAACAGCCAGAACTGCACATACAGCGGCTGATCAAGGCCCATAGCTTTGTAAGCAGCATCATAAATTTCTTGTGTGGCGCGCTCGCCAACAACCGACAAAACCGGATCAACAGGCATGACGCGCGCAATAATAAAGGTGACGAAAAGAAGCCCTACCATGGTGATGGCAACGGAGAAAAGGCCAGCGATTAAACCTTTTAAAACCTTGTAGAGCGGCGAGGAAACCCCTCGCCGCGCCACAGTCGCTGTAGAGTCAGCGATGCTCATTTGTTACCAGCCAATCCTATTTTTTTACAGGCCAGTAGAATACATCGGTGATAGCGCCGCCTGGATTGAAGCCAGTTACACTTGCACCCATGGAGTTTTGCTCAATTTGCTGGAACATAACTGCAAATGGAGCCTCCTTCTGGAAGACCTTCTGGGCTTCAACATACATAGTTGCACGCTTCTCGCGGTCACTCTCCTGAACAGCTAGATCAGTCAAAACGGTCAGGTCTTTTGCTGGGTAAGCATTACGCCATGCCAGCTTGCCCGTCAGCTTGGCTTCATCTGAGTTGTTCGGGTTGTTTGCAAAGGTATCAGCATTTGTATGCGGATCCGGGTAGTCTGGTCCCCATGCGCCAAGGTAGATCTGGAAGTCACGCGCGCGGTAACGACCAAGGATCTGTTTACCGGTGCCCTGCGAGATGGAAGCACGAATACCTGCCTGGCCAAACGTATTTTGCAGGCTCTGCGCAATCTCTACACGTTCAGTCACGTTACGGACAATGAACTCAACATCAAAACCATCAGCATAGCCAGCCTGCTCCAAAAGCTCTTTCGCCTTTGCAACATTCAAGGAGTAAGGCGTATCCTTCAGTTCACCCATATAGGTCTGTGGAAGGAACGCTTGTTGAATAGTGTACTGCCCCTTCAGGAAAGAGCCAGCCATGCCTTTGTAGTCGACAAGGTACTTCAGCGCTTCAGCAACCTTCGGATGGGAAAGTGCCTTATCCTTCTGGTTGAACGAAATGTACATCAGCCGGCCACGCAGCGTGTCTTCTACCTTAAGGTCTTCATTGGTAGAAATCGCAGCAATGTCTTCAGGAGACAGGTGACGGGCAACATCAACGTCGCCTTTTTCCAACATCAAACGCTGAGAGGCAGATTCTGCGACATGGCGTACAATAACGCGCTTCATCGCAACTTCACCGCGCCAGTATCCAGGAACAGCAGTCAGTGAGTAGGACTCACTTGGCTTCCAGTTCTGCAGTTTAAACGCCCCGGAACCCGCTGAGTTTGTTTTCAGCCAGCCATTCCCCCAGTCGCCGTCAACTTCGTTGGACTTGACCAGCTCACTATCCACGATAGAAGCGATCGCAGAGGTGAAACAGTTCAGCACGAATGACGGCGCATATTTCTTGTCAGTGGTGATCTGGAACGTGTTCTCATCAACGGCTTTGATTGTCTCGCTCATGTTCTCAGGCGTGAAACCAAATTGCGTCAGGATGAAAGACGGCGTTTTCTTCATCGCGACGGCGCGGCGCAGGCTGTACTCAGCATCCTTCGCAGTGACTGCGTTACCAGAGTGGAACTTGATGCCTTCGCGCATCTTAAAAGTAAAAGTCTTCCCGTCCTCTGAGATCTCCCAGCTGGTCGCCAGCCCTGGCTCATAACCTTTTGCCAGATCAGATGGATTTAACTGCACCAAACGATCATAAATATTGTTCACCATATCCATGCCAGAAAACTCAAACATTTCCTGCGGATCGAGAGAAATGAGGTCATCAATACGGTCAGCAACGATAAGCATGCTTGGAGGTGTGGCAGCTCCAGCTTCAGTGATAACGCCTGAAATTGGCATGGCAACACTTGCAGCAAGTGCAAGCGAAAGAAGACTACGCTTAAATTTCATTTAAAGATGCTCCCCTATTTTATAAGGCCTTCACAGCACTGTCCCAGTGAAGACAAAATATTTGTGAAGGCATACAAATACCGCCACTGATTAAATTGTTTCACTTTTTAAATAACCGAACAAGTACCCTGGGTTGAGCAGCTTCAAAGACTGCCCTTCAATACCCCTCTCTTCTCCCTCGATTTTCTAGCTCGTCTTGCTGCTTTCACCGCACATAAAACGCTGCCTTATGCGCCTGTCAGTTGCTGTCGCAATCCTGCAATGGTAGGTGATATTTCAATGATTTAATCGTTTGAATATGAGGCTATACCACCCCCAAAAAGAAAACGCCGCGCACAAGGCGCAGCGTAAAAGTAAAATGCCAATTTGGAGTGAGGTTGTGACAAAATTTATTTGTCACGCGCCTTCAAGAGCACCCGTCTTTTTTGGTTGCCCCAACGGCATAACCTTGGAAACCGCGAATCCGTCACCACGAAACACCTGTGCGTGCTCACGATCGAATTTCACCAAACAGCTTTCTCCGGCCCGAACCTGCGCATCGCCCCGTCCCTGAACGGTGATCAAAGCCCCGTTAGAAAGACGCATATGCAAGAAGTGGCTCTCGCCCAGTTCTTCGATAACTTCAATTTTGCCAGAAAGATCGCCCGTTGTACCGGCCCCAAGGTGTTCAGGGCGGATCCCGTATTCAATGCGCTCGCCAACGCTCAGGCCATCAGGCACGACGTCAACCTTTACGGGTTCAGACCCAGCCACAGAAACCTCAACACCGCTCTCAGCCACAGAGACGACCGTTGCCTCAATAAAATTCATCTTTGGAGAGCCAATGAAACCTGCCACAAACTTATTGCGCGGTCGGTGATAAAGCTCCAGCGGAGAGCCAACCTGCTCAATGCGCCCAGCGTTCAGCACGACAATCCGGTCTGCAAGCGTCATGGCTTCCACCTGATCGTGGGTGACGTAAACCATGGTCGCGTCCATATCCTGATGCAGCTTGGCAATCTCGATGCGCATCTGCACGCGCAAAGAGGCATCAAGGTTGGAAAGTGGCTCATCAAACAGGAAGACTTTAGGGTTGCGGACAATCGCACGCCCAATCGCAACACGCTGGCGCTGTCCACCAGAAAGCTGCTTGGGTTGGCGTTCGAGCAATGGTGTAAGCTCAAGAATGCGAGCAGCCTCCATCACCTTGTCTTTAATATCCTTTTTCGAGTGCTTTGAAAGCTGAAGCCCAAAAGCCATGTTCTCATAAACACTCATATGCGGATAAAGCGCGTAGCTTTGGAACACCATGGCAATTCTGCGTTCCTTAGGGGAGCACTGGTTTACCAGCTCCCCATCAATGAACATCTCACCATCAGAAATATCCTCAAGCCCGGCAATCAGGCGCAGCAAGGTTGACTTGCCACAGCCCGAAGGCCCAACAAAGACGATCAGCTCACGGTCTTTGATCTGCAAATCAACACCGTGAATGATCCGGGTTGACCCGAAATCCTTGACGATACCCTTTAGTGTTACATCTGCCATGGTATTGCCCTCAGCTTAGTTCTTAGAGATTTGCAAGTAAGCCACTTGCCAAGCTGGCAGGGTGAGCGCCTCGCCGTCCATTCCAGCACTAAATCCATGCCCGTCCAGTAAAGTAGAAGAGCTGTACGCTCCCAGTGCAACACTCATAGGCTCATTCGTCAGGTTAAAGACGCAAAGCATTTTCTCTCCCTCATACTCACGTACAAACGCCAGAACGTCCTCTCCCAGATCAACAAACTCCAAAGACCCTTTCTGCAGCACTTTCCGGCCCTTACGCCAATGAAGGTATTTTGCAGTCCGGCGCATGGCAGAGGTCTCATCACCAGCCTGCACTTCGGCACAGTGCTCCAGATGTTCGCCAGCCATTGGCAGCCATGGCTTGCCAGAGGTAAACCCGCCATCTTTGGTCCATGCAATCGGCGTACGACACCCATCGCGGCCCTTAAACTCAGGCCAGAACTCAATTCCATATGGATCTTGCAGCTCTTCAAAAGCAACATCAGCTTCCTTAAAGCCCAGCTCTTCTCCCTGATAGATACAGGGGCTGCCGCGTAATGAAGCGCTCAAAGCCATCAGAACAGGCGTTGCAACCTGCGGATCAACACCCTCCGGCAACCGCGAGCCCATGCGCTTCACATCGTGGTTGGACATCGCCCAGCTAGGCCAGCCGTCAGTTACAACCTCCTGCAGCTTCGCGACACGTTCGCGCACATATTGGGCGGTTGGCGTACCGGAAAGCAGGTCAAAACTATACGCCATATGCAGACGGTTGTTGCCGCTGGTATATTGCGCCATAACTTGGCTTGCTTCGTGCCCGGCCCCAATTTCGCCAACAGTCGTGGTGTTGGGAAACTCATCCATCACACCGCGCAAACGCTCAAGAAATGTCAGGTTCTCAGGCTGGGTCTTGTCAAACTTGTGATCCTGGAATGCATAAGGGTTAACGCCCATCACATCAGCGAGACTGTCGGGGTCGCCGTAAGGTGGGTTATCACGCAACTGTTTATCATGAACATAAAAGTTCACGGTATCCAGACGGAAGCCATCAACACCCAGCTCCAGCCAGAATCGGCCCGCATCAAGCACTGCCTGCTGGACTTCCTCACAATGGAAATTCAGGTCAGGCTGTGACCGCAGGAAGTTATGCAAATAGTATTGGCAACGTCGGCTATCCCACTGCCATGCGGACCCACCAAAAAGGGAAAGCCAGTTGTTTGGCGCAGACCCATCGGCTTTAGGATCGGCCCACACATACCAGTCAGACTTACTATTGGTCTTGTTGCGACGACTTTCCTTAAACCACTCATGCTCTTCTGATGTATGCGAGATCACCAGGTCGATCAAAACACGAAGGCCCATTTCATGTGCTTTGCTCACCAGCGCTTTAAAGTCATCCAGTGTTCCGAACATCGGATCAACCGCTTCATAGTCGGACACGTCATACCCAAAGTCCGCCATGGGAGACTTCATGAAAGGAGAAATCCAGATCGCATCTGCGCCCAGCTGTGAAATATACTCCAGACGCCCTGTGATTCCAGGAAGATCACCAATGCCATCACCGTTGCTATCGGCAAAAGAACGTGGGTAGATCTGATAGATGACAGCGCCCCGCCACCAATCTTGATCATTGGCCAGAACCTGATGGCTTGTGTTTTTGTTGATTGGGGTTGAAAGGTTCATTCCAGTTATCCTTTGACCGCGCCAGCTGTCAGGCCCGCAACGATTTTCCGTTGAAATACAAGTACAAGAACCACGATAGGGACGGTTACAAGTACAGAAGCAGCCATGATATTGCCCCATGGCAATTCATACTTAGATGCACCGGACATAAGCGCGATAGCCACCGGTACAGTGCGAACTTCGTTAGATAAGGTGAAGGTGAGCGCGAACAGGAACTCGTTCCATGCGCCAATAAAGGCCAGCAAACCTGTTGTGACCATGGCCGGCCACATCAAAGGCAGGAAGATCCGGCGCACGATGGTTAGGGGAGATGCGCCGTCCACGACAGCAGCTTCTTCCAGTTCTTTAGGCAACTCTTTCATAAAGGTCGTCAGCACCCAAACTGTAAACGGCAACGTCAACACGGTGTTGGGGATGATCAGTCCGGGAAGCGAGTTGTAAAGCCCCATAGAGCGGATCAGCTCATACATGCCAGACAGGATCGCAACCTGTGGGAACATGGAGACTGACAGGATTGTCATCAACAACAGGCCGCGCCCCCGAAAATGAACGCGAGCCAATGCATAAGAGGCCGTTACCGCAATTATGAGCGATAAAACCACGACAGACGTCGCAACAATCACCGAGTTCAAAATGTTGCGGCCAAAGGGCTGTTCATTAAAGATGGCAAAGTAACTGCTAAGGTCGAAGCTGGTTGGCAATGCAGAAGGGTTAAACAACTCCTGCCCACTTCTAAAGCTTGTGATAATTGCGTAGTAAAACGGAAAAACCGAGAACACCACCACCACAACAACAAGCGCATAAAAGAGAACGGTCTTCAGCTGTCGGTTCATGACTGCTCTCCTTCATTAAGTTTCAGCCCGCCAGCCATCACAGTCAAAGTTGTAAGCAGAGCAATCACGACAAACAGCAGGGTTGCCGCAGCCGAACCGTACCCGACCTCCTGAAAATCAACTAGTTGTTGTCTTGCATAAACTGACATGGACATGGTGGTGGAGGAGTTGGACGTCAAAACGTAAATCAAGTCGAATACACGCAGCGCATCCAGACTGCGAAACACCACAGCAACCAAAATGGCAGGGCGGATCAGCGGAAGGGTCACTTTAAAGAACACACGTACCGGGTGAATGCCGTCAACCTTGGCTGCCTCATAAATATCGCCCGGCAACATCTGAAGCGCTGCAAGCGTAAGCAACGCCATGAACGGTGTCGTCTTCCACACGTCCACCATAATGACGGCCCACATTGCGGTGGAAGGGTCAGCAGTCCATGCAATCGGGTCAGAGATAAGCCCAACCCCCAAAAGAATTTCGTTAATCACACCAAACTGATCATGAAGCATCCAGCTCCACATCTTGGCAGAAACAATTGTCGGGATCGCCCATGGAATGAGTACCGCAGCCCGAACGATACCGCGCCCTTTAAACTGCGCATTCAGCAGCAGCGCAACAAACAGCCCGATCAGCGTCTCAAGGCCAACGGATATGACCGAGAACCAAAGCGTATTCCAAACCGCATTCCACCAGTCAGGGTCAACCAGCACGCCATAGGCTTCGCCATCGTAATAGGAAAGGTAGTTCTCAAACCCGATAAACTGAGAGTGGCTCAAGTCTGTAAGGTTAGCATCGGTAAACCCGAGCCAGATGGTGCGGATAAGAGGCCATCCGGCAACAACGGCCAACGCAATCATCATGGGAGCGAGAAAGAGCCAAGCAGCGCGTAATCTGGCAGTACTCAGATTAGATCGCTTTGCCTTTCGTTGGCCAGAGCCATCCTGCTGCAGAGCAACGGTCATGGGCTAACCCCCCGTTTCTTTATTTCTGGGAAACTCCGAGAAAACGTCCCGGAGTCTGGTGCAGTGTTGCGCCCCGCAGGCCGCAACACAGATCACACGTCGTAACAGCTGACTTACCAGCCTCTACGCTTAATGCGCTTCAGGTTCCTCTCAAGTTTCGCAAGAGAGGCGCTGGCTTCACTTTCACCGGAAAGCACGTCATGCACCGCATTGTAAAATGCATTGGAAACCTTGTTGTAGTTGGACCCCGTTGCTCGCGATGGCCGCGCAACAGCATTGGTGAAGGTATCCTTCAGCTGCCCCATAAACGGGCTTGCTTCCAGAATATCTGCATCAGTGTAAAGTGCTGCAATTGTTGGGTTATACGAGCCTTCAATAGCGCGGCGTTTCTGCTCTTTTTTACTCGTCAGGTACATAACGAGATCTGCTGCAATCTCAGGAGATTCAGAGTATTTGGAAACAGCAAGCTGCCAGCCACCCAGTGTACCGGTTTGTTTGCCCTCTTCACCACCTTTTGGCAAAGCCATCACACCGATTTTGTCCTTAACCGGGGAATCGTCAGCCTGCCCAAGTGACCACGCATAAGGCCAATTGCGCATAAACACCGCGTTACCAGATTGGAACACCCCGCGAGCATCTTCTTCCTGATAGGAAAGAACACCGCCGGGAGCAATGGTTCCGGTCCAGCTGGCCGCAAGCGTCAAAGCCTGAGCTGCCTTTTCGTTGTTGATGGTGATGTCACCTTGAGCGTTCACAACGGCACCACCACCAAAGCTGTCGATCCACTCAAGAGCGTCACAGGTTAGCCCCTCATAGGCTTTTGCCTGATAAACAAAGCCCCACATTTTGGAGTTCCCGGCAGCCCGTTCACCGTCTTGAATCATCTTCGCAGTCGCGGTCAAATCACCCCATGTTTTAGGAGCATCAGCGCCATACTTTTCAAGCAAGTCTTTGCGGTAAAACAGCAAACCAGCATCGGTGTACCAAGGCATCGCAACCAGCTTACCCTGATAGGTATTGTTTGAGACGATAGGCTGGAAATGCTCTGCTTCTACACCATTGGAATAGGGTGCCAGATCAAGAAGGTGATTTCCTAAAATACCGGGCCAAATCACATCGATCATGATGATATCAAGATCGGAGCCACCAGAACTCAAAATTTGCTGATAAAGAGCCAGCTGCTCTGTCGTGGATGTCGGAACAGAAAAGAGGCGAACTGTATTGCCAGTTGCTTCAGACCATTCCTCAACAGCCTGCTCGCAGATAGACTGTTCCTGACCAACACTACCACAAGAAATCGTCAGTTCAGCAGCCATTGCATAACCAGCAACACCAGCTATACCAGCAAAACCAACAGCGGAACTCAATAATGTACGACGGATACCCATAATGGGACGCCTCCCTGTTTCGTCCTTGGCCCTTCTTCAACGAATTCCCAATCGTTGTCGGCCAGTCTAACCCCTCCCAACCGAAGGGCTCCCCAAACACCGGTCATCTCATCAAGATTACCAAAGCGCTTTGAGCTAAAGAAGTTTAATCATCGGTCTAAGTCAATAGTAAAAAACCATAGAGGCCTTTTGCGAGAGGTGATATTCCTGCAAAATCTAACCCCCCAATATCCAAAAAATAGCTGATTTCTCTTATTCCTAGCCGCCCTTACTCGTGGTATTTTACGCCCTCTTGAAAGATATCAGTTTTCCACCGCCTCTTTTCAATTTTCCAAAGCGCTTTGGAAAATACTCATATACCACTAGTTTTTCTTAGGTTTAATGACTAAACTTCTCACAAGCATGCGAGAGCAAAAGGGGCTATAAACAAGGCGCATAGCAAGTTTGAGCCATTGAAAAAAATGAATCTTAAGACATTAGCCAGTCATCTTGGCCTTTCACAAACGACAGTGAGCAGAGCGCTCAACGGGTATACCGATGTATCTTTGGCAACCAGAAACAGGGTCGCCGAAGCTGCAAAGAACTTTGGTTACCGTCCCAATGTCAACGCCCGCCGCCTCGCAACCGGGCGCTCTAGTGTGATTGGGATCGCCTTCCCAACCGACATGAACATGTTTCTCGATCCGCATTTCATCGAGTTTCTGGCAGGATTGTCGGAAAAAGCCTCGCAGCTGGACTACGATATAATGATCTCCTCCTCCCAAAACGATGAGGTTGATGTCTACCGACGGTTTGCCGAAAAAGGCACCGTGGATCTGGTCATTCTATCAAACGTGGATCTAAGCGAGGAACGCATTCGTTTGCTACAAGACCTCAATATCCCGTTTATCGTGCATGGACGAACAGCAACCTGTGACACCTATTCCTATATCGACATCAACAACTACAGCGTGTTCCATGACCCCACCAAGATGCTGTTGGAACTGGGGCACGAGAAGATTGCGATTTTGAACGGACACCCGGACCGTGTTTACGCCATAGAGCGCTTTCATGGCTGGCAAGATGCTCTTAACGAACGCGGCATTACGCCAAATCCAGACTATGTGCGTTCTGGCGTTATGTCTGAGGAAAACGGCTACAGCTTTGCCATGGAAGTCCTTCAACTTGGCGAACGCCCAACCGCACTTTTATGCTCCAGCGTCATCATGGCAAAAGGCGCTTACAAAGCCTGCAGTGACCTCGACATCAAGGTTGGTTCAGACATCTCAATTCTGGCACATGATGACAGCGTGCCACTGGCCAATGCAACCGAAATGGACCCACCTTTGACGGTAACCCGCTCGCCACTACGTGATGCAGGCAGAGAGATCGCTATTATGGCGATGAAGTATCTTAAAGGAACCGATATCAAAGAGCTGCAATGTTTATGGCAGCCAGAGCTGATTTTCAGAAAATCTGTCGCTGCTCCGCCAAGGGATGATATTTGAATGAGGAAATTGAACAATTCCTTTTAGGTAGGCATTGCCACTCAACCTGAAATTGAGGCTATACTAGCGCATAGCTGCACATTCAGGTTGGGGCCCTTATGCCAACGCCAGTATTCATCGCGGACAATATCACCAAAACCTACACTACAAACAAAGTGGAGGTGCACGCTCTGCGAGGGGTCTCGATGACCCTTTATGAGGGCGAGATGGTCGTGCTGCTTGGCCCCTCAGGTTCGGGCAAGTCAACCTTCCTGAACATTTTGGGAGGCCTGGACAACGCCACCACTGGCACGGTCTCGTTCCTGCAACAAAACCTGACAAACTTCAGCGAAAGCAAGCTCACACGCTTCCGGCGCGATTATGTCGGGTTTGTCTTCCAGTTCTACAACCTGATTCCCAGTCTCAATGCCTGGGAAAACGTTGCCCTCACAACCGAAATTGCCAAGAACCCGCTAGACCCGCAAGAAGCATTGGAACTTGTTGGTCTGGGCAACCGCAGCTCGCACTTTCCCGCTGAAATGTCTGGCGGCGAACAGCAGCGGGTTGCCATTGCCCGCGCCATTGCCAAGCGCCCGGAAGTCCTGCTGTGCGACGAGCCCACCGGCGCACTCGACACCCAAACCGGCACACTAGTTCTGGAAGCCCTGCAACGCATCAACGTGGAACTGGGTACAACGACTGCAATCATCACGCACAACACAGCCATTCAGGAAATGGCGAACCGTGTCTACATTTTCAAAGACGGTGCCATTGCAAGCACTCATGAAAACGAACAACCCAAGCAACCCTCGGAGGTTGCATGGTAACTCTGCCTGTCCTCGACCGAAAAGTGATCCGCGACCTGAAACGCCTTTGGGCGCAAGTGCTCGCGATTGCTTTGGTCATGGCCTGCGGAGTAATGACGCTGATCCTCGCCCAAGGTGCCTACCGCTCCCTTAGCCAAACGCAGGAAACCTATTACGATCAGTACCGCTTTGGCCACATCTTCGCGCAGGCCGTTCGGGCACCAGATCATCTGAAAGAACGCATCGCGGCCATTGATGGTGTATCTGCAGTCGAAATGCGCATCGTGCGCTCTGCTATCTTGGACATTCCGCAAATGGCAGAGCCCGCCGCGGGAATGGCCTTGTCCCTCCCCTCTGGCAGAAAGCCCGCCGTCAACCGCCTTTACCTCAAAACCGGACGTCTGCCCGAAGGATCACGCACCAACGAAGTCGCACTGGACTCCCGCTTTGCCAAAGCACATGGTCTCAAACCCGGCGACACGTTCAGCGCCACCCTCAACGGCAAGAAACTGCACCTCGAAATCACTGGCATCATCCTCTCCCCGGAGTTTATCTACGCACTAGGCCCGGGTGATCTGGTGCCCGATGACCGCCGCTTCGCCGTCTTCTTCATGGCCCAATCCGCCATGGAAGGCCTGTTCGACATGAAGAACGCCGCCAACGACATCTCACTCAGGTTGCTCAGAGGTGCTTGCACACCGTGCGTTCTTGAAAAACTTGACCGCCTCCTCAAACCATACGGCGGCACTGGCGCATACAAACGCAAAGATCAGCAATCTCATGCGTTTTTGGATGCGGAACTCACCCAGCTCTCCGCCATGGCGAAAGTGTTGCCACCCATATTCCTGCTGGTCTCCGCCTTTCTCGTCAATATGATCCTGTCACGCCTGATCGCTTTGGAGCGCGAGCAAATCGGCCTCCTGAAAGCCTGCGGATACGCCTCATGGTCCGTCGCAGGTCACTACGCCAAACTGGTTTCAATCGTCGCTTTCCTTGGCGTCGGCATCGGATCAGTTGCAGGCAATTACATGGGCCGCTTGATGACGCAAATGTATGCGCAATACTTCTCGTTTCCATTCCTCGTGTTTGATGACAGCCCAGACCTCTACCTCATCGCAGCCGTAATCTCACTGATCGCAGCTTTGGGCGGCGCGTTCTCTTCCATCATGAAAGCCGCGCGCCTGCCTCCCGCCGTGGCCATGCGTCCACCTGCTCCGCCGCGGTTTCGCAGTTTCTTGTCGCTTAGGTCCCAGCGCTTGCGCATCCTGTCTCAGCTCAGCACCATGGGCCTGCGCCATCTCATGCACAATCCGCTGCGCAGCCTGCTCACCAGCCTTGGTGTCTCTTTCTCCCTCGCGCTGCTCGTCTCAGCCCTGTTCCTGACCAATTCCATGGACCACATGATCAATGTGGCTTTCAACAAAGCAGAAACCGCAGATGCCCGCTTGACACTGGCCGACGACAAAGCACCAACCGTACTCGGCGACATCATGCGCTTGCCCGGCGTTCTCACAGCAGAAGCTTACAGGCAAGAACCTGTCATCCTGCGTTTTGGTCCCAAAGAAAAGCGGGTGGCGATCACAGGCCGCCCGGCCAAAGCCGCGCTTTCTCGCATTTTGGACCTCAACGAGCGCGCAATAGAAATGCCAAGCACTGGCCTGATGCTGCCAACCCACCTTGCCAACCAACTGGGTGTTCAACCTGGTCAAATGCTGGATGTTGAGCTGACGCAGCACAACTCAATTATAAAACAAGTGCGGGTAGCAGGCGTTATAACAAGCTATATGGGGCTGTCTGCCTCCATGCATATTGATGCACTCAACGCTCTGGTCCCAAACGGCCCGCGCATATCAGATCTGGCAGTGAATATTGATCGCACCCGATTGAACGACCTGTACGACGCGGTAAAGGAAACACCCGGCCTTGGTGGCATTGCGCTGCAAATGCTTTCGCGTGCAAAATTCCGCGAGCTCATGGACCAGAGTTTCACCTCAATGCTCACCGCTTACATCACAATCGCAGTGATTGTTGCTTTTGGCGTAGTGTACAACGCAGCGCGCATCCAGCTCTCTGAGCGCGGACGTGAGCTGGCAAGCCTGCGCGTGATTGGCTTTTCCAAGCAGGAAGTCTTCCATGTGATCCTGGTGGAAATGGCCATGATCGTCCTCATTGCTCAGCCCTTGGGGTGGCTCCTCGGCTATGGCATGGCAGCAGGTATGATAAAGGGGTTTGCCAGTGACCTGTTCCGCATTCCGCTTGTTGTTCTGCCAAGTACCTACGCCATAGCCAGCTTTGTCATTCTCAGTGCCGCACTGGCCTGTGCGCTGATTGTCCGCCGCCGTGTGGGCAAACTTGATCTCATCAAAACCTTAAAAACGAGGGAATAGGAATGAACGGTAAATACGTCAAACGAGGCGCTTATATTGCTGTCGCTCTGCTCGTTCTTCTTCTTTTCGGCTGGGCCTTGCAGGAAAAGCCAATCTTGGTCGAAACAGCAAAAATCACCCGAGGCGACCTGATTGTTACCGTTGAAGAAGACGGCAAAACCCGCGTGAAAGAGGTCTACAAGGTGTCCGCCCCTATCGCCGGACGGGTGGACCGCTCCCTGCTTGACGTTGGCGACCAAGTCATACACGGCAAAACCGTTGTGGCCACCATCAACCCGTTGACCACACCATTCATGAACGCCCGCACCAAGGCAGAAGCACAGGCAAATGTTGGCACAGCACAGGCCGCAATTGCTCTGGCACAAGCACAGCTCGCCTCTGCCAAAGCCGAACATAAGCTGGCAGCATCCGAGCTCACCCGCGCCCAGCGACTCAACCGAACCAAAACCATTTCAGATGCTCAGCTGGAGCGTGTCGAAATCGACGTCACGCTCAAGGCCGCCAAAGTTCAAAGCGCACAGGCTCAAATTGCCCAGCGCCAAAGCGACCTGCAAAGTGCAAAAGCACGCCTGATAGAACCTCAGCTTGCACTGGACCCTGAACGCTCCGAGGAACTGGCAGTTCGCATGATCTCGCCCATCAATGGTGTCGTTCTCACCCTCGCAGTGGAAAGTGAGCAAACCATCAACTCCGGTGATTTGCTGGTGGAGTTGGGCGATCCCTCCGACATCGAAGTGGTGGTAGACCTGCTCTCAACTAAAGCCGTGAAAATTAAAAAGGGTGCCAAGGCCAATCTGGTTGACTGGGGAGGCAACACCTTACAAGCCACCGTCCGCCGCATTGACCCAGCAGGTTTCACAAAAGTCTCATCTTTGGGAATTGAGGAACAGCGCGTGAATGCAATTTTGGACCTGAATGCCCCAGCCCCACAGCTCGGCCACGGCTTTCACCTGCGCGCCGCCATTGAGACATGGCACGGCCAAAACGTCCTACGCATTCCCATGACCGCCCTCTTCCGCGAAGGCAACGACTGGGCCACTTTCAAGATTGTTGGTGGTACAGCCCAGCTCCAACTTCTAACAATCGGCGCGTTCAACCAAGACATCGCCGAAGTAACATCCGGCCTCACCCAAAACGACACCGTAATTCAGTTCCCGGGAGATACGGTCTCTCATGGCACGGCAGTTGTGGCGGAGTGAGCATGAGCAAACAAAGCGACTGCTTATTTTGCAAAATCGCACGAAAGGAAATCAACGCCTACGAGATTTATCGTGACAAGGCGATGGTAGCCTTTCTCGACATAGCACCTATCCGTCCCGGCCACGTTCAGATTATCCCGCTTGAGCATTACGCATACTTTGATGATCTGCCAACAGATCTAGCTGCGAGTATGATGCAACTCGGCCAGCGCATCGCCAAAGTACAAAAGCAAATCTGCTACGTGGACAGGGTAGCGTTGCTTTTCACCGGCGGAGACATCCCTCATGCACATGCCCACTTGGTTCCCATGCATGAAAAGACAGATATCACCTCACGCCGCTACATCGCAGAAGAGAACATCACCTTTTGCTCTACACCCCGGGCAAGTGGTGAGGAGCTAAGTGCAATGGCTGAGCGTTTGGCACAGGCTCTTGGGCAGAAAGGTGTGTTTTTGCCCAATCAAGTGTAGACCACGAATGTCATCCTACACTTGATGAGTGACGTGGCGGAGCAGAACCATGCTCCCCGCAAACCCAGACGCCAGTTACGCAGACTTCGCCGCTGCCGCCTTATCTGCCGCTGCCTGCTCCCGCCGTGCAAGTTCAATCTTCCACCAGCGCTCTCGCAGTATGACGCGGTTCTCCCTGTAGCGCTCCTCTAGAACGTCTAGTTGCTCCACACGGTCAGTACGGAATGCCCGGAAGTCCTCGCGCAACTCGCACCACGCAACAATCATTCGCGACTGGGCAAAAAACGCCAGTGTCAAAGGCCAGATAACCCGCTCACTGGCGGCGCCATTTCCATTCGTATAAGCAATTTTAAGTTTGTTCTGTCGGCGCATGGCGCGGCGCACATCACCCAGCTCAATGCAGGCAGAAGGAACAGGCTCCCTGCGAACATCAGCTGCATAAAGCGGGGCTTCAATAAACTCATCGCGAGCCTCAGCAGAAAGCACCGCTGATATCTTGGCAATCACATCGCTCGCCGTGCGGATCAGCTGCTCATCCCCCCGGTCCTGCACATGGCGCAGGCCCATCATCACCGCTTCCAGCTCATCACTGGTAAACATCAGCGGCGGTAGGTCATACCCATCCTCAAGGACATACCCAACCCCCGCCTCCCCGCGTATGGGCACACCAGTAGATTGCAGGCTAACTATATCGCGGTAGAGCGTGCGTACAGAAACCTCTAGCTCCTCCGCAATTGCATCAGCTGTCACCGGCCCGCGCTGACGGCGCAGCACCTGCACAATCTGCAATAGCCGATCTGCTCTACGCATAAGTTCCCCCAACAAAACTTCATGGAGCGAAACACTCCTGACACCATGCTGTCAGGAGCACCTTGCTATCAACCCCTCATTGAACACAAGCGGAGATATAAAATGCTCACACATATGAAATTCAGCGCTGAACTCAATGATATAAGCGCAAGCCCATTTTGCATGAAAATCGATATTCTCCTCGCTATGGCCGGGTTGCAGCACGAAGAGTCCATTGGCCCGGAAGCTGTGATGAAAGCCCCTAAAGGCAAACTTCCAGTCATGAAAGACGGCGAAGAGCTGATCGCAGATTCCGAGTTCATCAAGAAGCTTTTGGAGACCAAGTATAACGCCGACTTCTCCGGCGGCTACACCGAGGCTGAATTGGCTGTCGCACATGCCTTCACCCGCATGGCAGAACACTCCCTCTACTTCGTCACAGTATGTACCCGCTGGCTTCCAGACGAGAACTTCGCGATCATTGAGAAGGAGTTCTTCGGATTTATGCCTGATCAAATGCGCAGCACCTTCGCAAACAAAGCGCGTGATACTGTGCGCAAAAAGACAAACCACCATGGCTACGGCCAGCACACACTGGAAGAGCGCCTTGCATTGGGCCGCGATGACCTTCAGGCAATCGCAACGCAGCTTGGCGACAAGCCGTATCTGATGGGCGAAACTCCCTGCTTCGCCGATGCCGCCGTGGGCGCACAGATCCTTGGTACCCTCGCTGACCTGCCGGACAGCAGCTCGAAGGAAACCACCGAAAAATTCCCGAACCTCGTAGCTTATGCGGAGCGCATCAAAAAAACCTACCCCGTACGCGCAAAAACAGCCGCTTAAGAAACGCCCCCGCCGGATACCTTCCATTCGGCGGGAGCTTTTCACCAATCACCGCAAGCCCAGCCCTAAGCGTCTTGCATCATCAGCTGCTGGTTCTTGCGTGCCATCACTTGCCGCACCACAACCGGCAGCATAAGCACGCCACCAATCGCCATGGTTTGTAAGCCCGGAGCCACAAAGAACATCGCCGCAAAGGCAGTCCAATACCGTTCCAGCCTATTCAAACCAGCTAGCATGTAGCCAGAGAACGCCACACCCAGCAGACCAATACCGCACATGGCACCTGCAAGCGTTACGGTCAGGTCATACCAGGTGAACTCTGGCGTCACCAACAGCAGTGCTGGAGAGTAAACGAACACAAACGGCACCAATGCTTTTGCGATACCAAGGCGGAAAGCGGTGTTACCAGTCTTGAACGGGTTCGCCCCTGCAATCCCAGCCCCGGCATAAGCAGCCAGCGCCACAGGTGGTGTAATGTCCGCCAGCACCCCGTAGTAGAACACAAAGAAGTGCGCCACCAGCGGCTGAACGCCAAGCAAGGCAAGCGCAGGTGCAGCAATGGAAACCAGAATGATGTAGGTCGCCGTTGTCGGAATACCCGCTCCCATGATGATACAGGCAACTGCCGTAAACAGCAGGGTAAAGAACAGCGTCAGCCCATTCTGCGTCACATACTCGGCAAGCCAACCAGAAGAGATAAACCCGCCCAGATCCGAGGCCGCCTGCGTCACCACAAAGGAGAGCCGGAAGCCCGTGCCCGTGAGCGTAACCACACCAACGATAATGCCAACTGCCGCAGCTGCCGCCCCCACAGCCAGCGAGTACTTGGCCCCAGTTGCCAAGGACTCAATCAGGTCTTTGATGCCCATCCGGTTATGCGGGTTTAAAATCCCAACAACCACACAAGCGGTAATCCCCCAAACAGCTGCAAAATCAGGTGTTTTACCGGAGATGATCAAATAAACCAGAATGCCCAGCGGGATGACGGAGAGCCAGTGCTGCTTCATCACAATCAGTGCTTTGGGCAGCTCATCTCTGGTCAGCCCACGCAAACCAAGACGTTTGGCTTCCAGATGCACCATCACAAAGATGCCGAAATAATGAAGCATCGCCGGGAACATCGCCGCAAGCAGCACCTCGCGGTATGGGATCTCCAGAAACTCCACCATGATGAAGGCAGCAGCCCCCATGATCGGCGGCGTAATCTGCCCGCCCGTTGATGCAGTTGCTTCCACTGCACCTGCAAAATGCGGCGGATACCCCACCTTCTTCATCGCTGGAATGGTGAGTGACCCTGTTGTCACCGTATTGGCAATGGAACTACCAGAGATCGTGCCCAGCATCGCAGAGGAGAAGATAGCAACCTTCGCCGGCCCGCCTGCATAGCGTCCGGCAATCACCGAGGCCAGATCAATAAACAGTTGCCCAAGACCAATTCGGGTCGCCAAAACACCAAACAGCACAAACAAAAACACATATTTGGCAACCACCCCGATGGCGATGCCATAAACTCCCTGGTTCGTCATATAAAGGTGGTTGATGAGGCCCGTCCAACTGGCACCTGGATGCTGCAAAGCCCCCGGTGCATAACGGCCAAACACAGCATACCCAACAAAAATCAGTGCAATCAGCGGCAATGTGGGCCCAACAGACCGGCGTGCGGCCTCCAGCACCAACACCAGCAACACCGTGCCCATAAACACATCAATCGGCGCAGGCGCCCCAACACGGGAGGCAACCGCCTCAGCTGGCAACAGTGGCAAGTACATTGCCGCAAACACAGCCATCGCCGCCAGCACAATATCCCACAGGTGTACACCACTCGGGCGCCACCACGCAGACGGTGCAGGCTGACTGCTCGTGCTCTTGATGAAGCTGAAAAGCACAAACACCAGCCCCAGCACAAACGAGAGGTGAATGCCGCGATGGACAAGCTCTCGTATAAGCCCAAAGCCGGACGCGTAGTAATGATAAAGCGACATGGCAACGAGTGCCGCTGTTATAACAACAGCAAGCACCGGACCAGCCGCTCTGAATGTGAGGTCTGGATCGTACTTGCGTTCCAGATCCTCAAAGGATTGATCTGTCGTATCCTGAGACATCAGCCCTGCGTTTCGTTTAGATTGAAAACAGCAGCGCCCGGCAGATGTCTACCGGGCACCGCAAAATCATCAAAGATGGCGAGGCCTTACTTGATCAGGCCAGCTTCTTTGTAGAAACGCTCAGCACCCGGATGCAGCGGCACACCAAGACCGTCCGTCGCGCTTTCCAGCGTAATAGTTTTGCCTTTGGAATGGCCAACATCCAGCAACTTGCGGGTCTTGTCGTTCCACATGGCTTTGGTGATGTTGTAGATCAGCTCGTCCTCTTCTTTCGCACTGGTGATCCACTGTGCACCAACGGTCAAAGTGGTTGTTGCATCCACTCCCTGATAGGCATCAGCTGGAATGTCGGAGCTTGCAAAGAAGCCGTACTTCTCAACAAGGCCTTCCGCTTCAGGGCCAGTGATAGGCACGATCTTGATGTCTTCAGCAGATGCAAGTTCAACAACTGCACCAGTTGGGAAACCAGCAACCACAAAGAACGCATCAACCTTGCCGTTACGCAGTGCTTCTGCAGCAGCAGACCCCTTCAGCGCTTCAGCAGTGATATCAGAGGCTGACAGCCCATAAGCAGCAAGGATCAGGTTCGCATCCGTATATGTGCCAGATCCCGGCTCATCCAAAGACACGCGCTTGCCTTTGAGGTCGGCAACTGAGTTGATGCCGCTGTCAGCTTTCGCAATCAGGTGAATATGCTCTGGGAACAACGCTGCAATCGAGCGCAGATCCTTCATCGGCTCTTTGCCTTCCATGGTGCCAGTACCGGAAAACGCCCAGTAAGCAACATCAGACTGTGCGAAACCAGAGTTACGCAGGCCGGAGTTGATCGCGTTCACGTTATCAACGGAACCACGGGAAGAAACAGCAGAAGCAATCAGACCCGGCACACCGCAAGACCCACCAGCATCACAGGCGCGCGAACCGGGAGGGTTAGAGATTGCATTGGCAATCATACCGCCCACTGGGTAGTAGGTGTAAGCGGTCCCACCCGTACCGATTGTAAAAAACGTAAGATCCTGCGCAAATGCCTGCCCAGTAAACAGCGCCGCGCTGCCAGCAATCGCAGCAGCTGTCGCCAACTTAGTAATAGAAGAAAAAAGCATCATAGCCACCCAAGGAAAAGAAATAGGATAAAGATGCCTGCATCACACAATGCAATGCGAGCGTACCACTTCAAACATAATGGAAAGCCAGAGCCTCAAACCAAACCGGCCAGCTAAACCCCAGCGATCTATGAGAAGGTGAATAGGTTATATTCACGCGAATTAGAAAACACCGTTCAACCTTTGAGCGCAAGAGAAATACGCAATTTTTCGGAGACAGCACGAAGAAAGCGTAATTTCACAAAATACAGAACAACAAAATCGCACCAATATTTCATGATCAAACCGGAAAATGCACAAAGATTATACCAATGCCGTTTCACAGTGCGAGCGCACATAGTCGCCATAGAACGATTAACTCAACTCAGTAAGTAGGAGAGATGGCAACACAAGAGAGCGCTGCCGCACAACACACCTTATCTTTTTCTGGTTGTCCTGCGCGTGAAACTACAAATTGAGGGTAAGGTGCCCTTCCCAAATTACTTTATATGCATGCAACGGCCACTTTTTGCGGTATATGCGCATTTAAGATTCATTGAAGTTGCGGTCAGCGGAGAGCATGTTTTATGTCGTTCAGCCCTAAAAACATTTTCCTGAGTTTCATCATCTTGGGCGGCCTGATGTTTGTCGGTGCTGCTGGCTTCGTATGGTGGATGCAGCAACAGCCATTCTATACACCCGGCACGCTCGCCCAGCGCACTGACCTAGAACCAATCGGCAAAACAGACGGCTACTGGCAGGTTACAAAGGATGTTCAGCTTAAAACCTTTGCCACAGGCAAAGGGCGAAATATCCTCTTCATCCACGGTGGTCCTGGCATGCCCTTGCAGCAAAGCGCACCTGCATTTGATCTGCTGCAAAACGACTACCGCATCAACTACTACGATCAGCGTGGCTCTGGTGGGTCAACACATCCGTTTATCAGATTTCCGGTAGAGCGGGATAAATGGTCCAATGCCCAGCAGCTGGAAAGCAAACTTGGCATCGCCCAGCAGCTTGCAGATATAGAACGTGTCCGCCGCTTACTTGGCGACGACAAACTTATTTTGGTCGGTCACTCCAATGGTGCACTTCTAGCTGCCCTTTACGCAGCTGAGTTTCCAGACAACGTCGACAAGCTGGTGCTCCTTACCCCTGCTGATATACTCGTTGCCCCCTCCAAAAACCCGGATTTATACGCGGTCATTCGAGAAAACTTGCCAAAGCGAGAGCAGAAAGCCTACGACAAGTGGCTACGTCGCTATACCGATACAGAGCAGATATTCAAAGATGACGAAGCCACACTGCAAACAGTCGATGCAGGCTTGATCCCGTATGTCGAAAAGGCATTTGGAAAAGATGTGTTCAAGAACCAGTCAGTCCTGCCAACAGATCAGTTCGGCAGCTGGCAAACCCGGGCCCAAAGTTTCAGCCTGGGCACAACACATGATTGGCGTGCGGCCCTTGCCAATGTGACAGCAGATACGCTGATCATCCATGGCGGCAATGACTTCGATCCACTCACCGTCTCAAAGCAATATGCAAACGCCATCCCAAAGGCAAAGGTGGAGCAGATCGACAGTGCAGGCCATTTCCCGCACATCAACAACGCTCAAGAGCTTAGCAGTAAGATGCGGACCTTTTTGAAGAACTAAGCGTCACTGCCGGGTTCCCCAGCACACCCTAAAGGACGCACCCTAAAGAGCACAGACTCAGGGCGCCAATCCCAATACAATTGGCGTCCATAATCCTCTGTTTTACTCTTCTGTCTCACTCAGTTTATGGCTGTCTGCAGCTGTCAGATCCAAGCCATATGCTTGGCGCATGCTGGTAATGAAAGCCAGTGTCTCAGGGTCAAACGGCGCTTTGCCTTCAAAGCTGTGCAGCACAATGCCCTCAATCAAATCACCAAGCCCCATCTCATGGTGCGCGGCAACCGCCTTTAAAACCTTCAAAGTTCTTTTCTCAAGGCGCACACCAGTCTGTACCCGCTCAATCTTGCGTCGTGTCATTTCACTCCCTCATCTACTGGGTGGTTTATAACTGGAACGAATCTGGTAACATGGTACCAAGTTACCAATTTCAATTACCTTTGAAGACCCCTCATGTCAAACAACATGCAAGGCATCCTTTGGGCACTGCTCGCCACGGCTTTGTTCGCCATCACAGCAGCCATGGCAAAAGTTGCAGCAGCACACTACCATGTTTTACAAATCCTGTTCTTCAGGCAGTGCTTCGTTCTGGCCTCTGCCCTGCCCATACTCGGCCACACTTTTCCTCAAGGCTTCAAAACCAAGCACCCGCTTCTGCATGTTTTTCGCCTATTGGGCGCGTTCCTTGCCTTATCAAGCGGCATCTGGGCCGTTGCATTACTCCCACTTACCACCGCAACCACACTCGCCTTTGCGCAAGTTTTCTTTGTTGCATTGCTCGCAGCAGTCTTTCTTGAAGAAAAACTAACGCCTGCTCGCATAACAGGGGTTCTGTTCGGCTTCCTCGGTGTCTTGGTCGTCATGAGACCGGGCATGGATGGCCTTAGCAGCGTTTATACGCTTGTCCCCGTTGCTGGCGCTCTAGGCGCCGCCATAGCTGTCATTTGCGTGCGGCACCTTTCTCAAACAGAGACCACAGCCACGCTGCTTGTGTATCAAGCCGTTTTTGTCGGGCTATTGGCCGGTATTCCGCTGTTCTGGCTTTGGAAAACCCCAGACCTGCAAGGCTTTTTTCTGCTCACCGGCATGGCCATTATCGCAACGCTGGGTCAATGGGTTGGCGTTAAAGCTTTAAGGCTGGGAGAGGCCAGCGTTGTAGGAACAGTGGAATACATGAAGCTGATCTATGCCGCCCTGCTGGGTTTTGTAATCTTTGCTGAAACACCTGATACTTTCACTCTGCTCGGCGCAGCCCTCATCATGTTCTCTGCGCTGTATATGATGAGGCAGGAACAGCGCCAAAAAGCACTACTCAAACCAACTTAACGCACTTGGTCACGAGGGGAATAACTTTGCAGGCAACAGTGCCAAACACACTGCCTGCAAAACAACGCAACATCCAGCAGGTTCAACGCAGAAAAACCCTCATCCGCGCAAACCAACGCACATAACAACGCAAACAAGATTAACTAAGCAAATACAATGGATTAAAGATACGGCACCAAGGTATCTTTTAGGACAGAGCCTTTGGGGTAGGCATAGACACTGCCTTGCTCATACACATAAGGCCCAACCTCTAGGCCAGCCTCGGCACAAATGAGTTGTCCCCCCAACACATCCCAGCTGTTCACACACCCATTATACGCCCCATCCACCTGCCCGCTCGCAGCCTGACACAAAGCCCAAGCAGCAGAACCACATATCCGTATCTGGTGTTTTAGTTCCACCAACTGATTGACTTTACTTAAAAAATCAACGTCATTATCGCGTTTGTAATTGAAGCAGAGGTTCACCACGAGCTCATGATCACAGGCGCTTCGCGGCTGCAATCTCTTACCATTTTCAAATGCACCAACCCCGCGCACAGCATACATCGTCCGCCGATGAACAGGTGCATGAACAACTGCAACAGCTGGTCCCTTCTCATCAACAAAAGCCATGGAAATACAAAAGTCTGGCCGCCCATAAAGGAAATTTGTCGTCCCATCGATCGGATCAACAACCCAACACGGCGCCACAAGCGCACCACCGCTTTCTTCCCCCTTAAACCCATGCTCAGGGAACGCAAGACAAAGCGCTTTCTTAACGCGCCGCTCCACCTCCCGGTCGGCCTCACTCACGTAATCCAGAAGACCTTTGCTATCTATCTGTAATTTATCACGCTCGTGAAAAGCTTTCAGGGCAAAGGCACCAGCCTCTTCTGCAATGAACCGTGCTTTTGCAAGTATCTCTTGATGCATACTCAGCTGCCTCTTGACGTTATTCCCTCAAGGTATTGAGCAGTTCATTCGAAAGAGCAACTTCGTATCAGGACTACCTTCAACCTTAACCGCTAGCCTCCCTCAAGAGTAAAATCGAGCCGGACTTAAAACCTGATGACACGAGAACTCCCCGCACTGTACTCTTGCCTCGCACTCGCTGGCACCCTCCCCTTCATAGCGGGAGCCGTCGGTTTATCAGCAGGTTATACATTTTTACCGATCATTGGTGCGACAGTCATAGCGGTCAGTTTATACGCCCTTGTCATCCTCTCTTTCATGGCAGGAATTCACTGGGGTATGTTCTTTATCGCGCCTCACCCCAGCCTTGGCTGGCTCCTTATATGGAGCAACTTTGTCGCACTCGCTGGTTGGTTTCTCTTCCTGTTTACTGCCCCGGTCATCTTCTTTCTTGGAGTTATCATCCTTTTCTCCGCAACTATGCTGGTTGATTTCCTCCTGCATAATCTGGGCATCATATCCAGAAACTACCTAGGTCTGCGCGTCCTAACCACCATCATCACACTCATTGCCCTGATTGCCATCACACTCAAACTTTGAACCGCTATTCATCCAATATCGCTTCAATTAAAGACCAAACAGGAAATGCCAGCAAGGTCTCCCTCACTGGCATTTTGCGCTAACCTCTTGTAAAATGGATACTATCTGACCTGCCTTTGTGCTTTTTGCAACGATAGATTAGCCACTGCTCTGGCAAGCAGCATCCCACTCGTCATGCAAAAAACAAACACAATCGCCTGTGGTGACAGCAACGAGAGTGAAACCAGTGCAGGTCCCGGACACAAACCAATTAATCCCCACCCAGCACCAAATGTGGCAGACCCCAAAATCAGGCGCCCATCAATCTGCTGGAGTGTAGGCAGGCGGAAGTCATCGGCCACAAAAGGCTTCGGTAAACGCCGAACCAAACGAAAAAACGGGAACGCAACCAAAATGGCACCACCCATCACGAAAGCAAGGCTTGGGTCCCAATTGCCAAACACATCTAGGAAGTTCTGTACTTTCAGAGGGTTACTCATTCCAGAGATGACCAGCCCGGCCCCAAAAGTCAAACCAGCAGTAAAACCTGCGATGACACGTTGCATAGCCTATCCTCCCACCAAATGGCGCATGACAAACACGACAACAGCACCCACAGACATAAAAGTGACCGTTGCTGCAAGCGAGCGAATAGACAAACGTGACAATCCGCAAACGCCATGCCCGCTTGTACACCCGTTGCCGAAAACCGAACCAAAGCCAACAAGGACACCGGCAATTGCGATGAGCGACAAGTCACCCGTAAACACTTGCTCGATCTCCAAGCCCCCTGACATCAGCAACAAGGGAGCAAGAACAAGCCCGCCAACAAACGCCAGTTGCCAGCTTTTTTCACCATGCAGCCAGGCAGATCTGCCATTTGCAAGCCTGCTCGATTCAAACAAACGGCTATAGATACCACTAATCCCCGCAATTCGCCCGTTGGTAAGCAGCAGAATGACCGCGGATAATCCGATTAATACCCCTCCAGCTAATGAGGTATAGGGAGTGAAATCAGTTATCATTTTTGTACTTTTCCTCTTCCCTCTTAGGAAAACTCAGGTGATGGAGATTGTGAAACATGTCGAACAACAACACTTTCTAAATTAGTACATTCTAATATATATGCCGATTTTTGAGTGTCAAGTCGCCGGTACCGGCCATTTTGCCTACCGCCTAATACTCATCGCCAGTTGCACCACATATCCGCCTCGCATAGGCTTACCGTATAGGTTAAGAAACGGCCCTGGATCACAGCTAGGAGATGCTTTGGGAGGCAGCCGTTTCACATTAAAAGACAAAGGGATGGCTATGATTGATGAAGACCTGAAGGGTGAACTTGAACTTTTTCGCGATAACGTAAAACGGTTCATCGATACAGAGATTCTCCCCCACTACGATAAATGGGAGAAAGCAGAGATTTTCCCGCGCGAGATCTGGAACAAACTGGGCGAACAAGGCCTTCTCTCGGTCGACACTCCAGAAGAGTATGGCGGGTTTGAAACCAACTTCCTCTTTTCCATGGTTATCATCGAAGAGTTCTCTCGCGCCAACTGCAACGGCCTCGGCGTCTCTCTAAGCGTACACTCAGATATCGTTGCACCATACATCCTAAACCACGGCTCAGAAGAGCAGAAGAAGAAGTACCTGCCCAAGATGGTCAGCGGAGAATGCGTCGGCGCGATCGCAATGACGGAACCTGCCGCAGGCTCAGATCTGCAGGGCATCCGCACCATTGCACGCAAAGATGGCGACAGCTATATCATCAATGGAAGCAAGATTTTCATCACCAATGGCCAGCACGCTGATGTGGTGATCGTGGTCGCTCGCACCAACCTGGATGTCTCCGGCTCCAAAGGAACCAGCCTGTTCCTTATCGACGCCGATAATCCAGGCTTCAAACGAGGGCAGAACCTCGACAAAGTTGGTCTGCATTGCTCAGACACATCAGAACTCTTCTTCGAAGACCTGCGTGTTCCTGCCAGTGCCTGCCTTGGCGCAGTGGACACTGGCTTCCACATCATGATGAACGAACTACCACGTGAACGTCTCACACTGGCCGTTGGTGCAGTTGCAAACGCCGAAGGCGTGATGGCGATGACATCACAATACGTGAAAGAACGTCAGGCTTTTGGCCGCCCTGTAGCAATGCTTCAAAACACGCGCTTCAAAATGGCCGAGATGGCAACGGACGTACGCATCCACCGCTCCTTTGTGAACGAATGTTGCGAGTTGTTCAGGCAAGGCAAGCTGGATAACACCACGGTGAGCATGGCAAAGCTTGGAACCACAGAAATGCAGGGGCGCATTGTAGACGGCTGCCTACAGCTTCATGGTGGTTACGGCTACATGACAGAATACGGCGTTTCCCGCGCATTCGTTGACGCTCGCGTTCAGCGTATTTACGGCGGGACCTCAGAAATCATGAAGGAATTGATCAGCCGGCAAGTGCTTGCTTGACGATGGTTTTGGGGGAGGCAAGCGTCTCCCCTTTCCTTTACAGATCAGGATGCTTTGCGCACGGCCCAAAGTTCATCGAATTGCATCACACCGTTTTCTGAAGTCCAAAGGTGCTCTCCTTCCCCCTTGAGGATGGTGCCCAGCTCAGGACTATAGGAATACTTGGTGGTCAAAGGCTTACCCTCAGTGGTAACCGTTTCCATGGTGATCTCTAAAACATCATAGGCACAACGACCAACCTGCAACCGGTTAGGCTCACCAACAGAGAACGTGTAAGGGACATCGCTCCGGACCAGAACCTCGTTTTCAAACACATTCACAGACGCACTCCAAACCTTCCCCACTTCTAGAGGGAAGAATTCTGAAAACGGAACATCTGGAACATAAGTCCGGTTGATGTGCGCGCCGCGCTCATACGAAAGAAACAAACCTCGTTCATGAACATGGATTTGGTCACGTACGACCACATACCTTTCATCCAGATGAAGCTCTGTGACCTGTCCATGATCATCCAAGCGAACAAGCAAGCGCGCTGGGATCTGATTATTTATCATGACCATGCCGGTTTTCATCGTGTCGTCAGTTGGGCACACTTGGGCAAATGCCGCGCCACTCAAGTAAACGCTAGCGCAAAGCCCCCAAAACAGCTTCCCAATAACACCAGATCTTTTCATCGATAAATCACGTAGATACTTCTTTTAAACAAGGCCGCCTAACTAACAGCATTTTGAGAAAATGGGATTGATATATATACTTTGCCCATTAGTCACTTCGAAGTACGTATAGTGACGTACCGTCTATTATCCGACTTGGCCTGACAACCTTAATCGGTCCGCAACCTCTACTGCATGGGCATTTTGCTTCGACGCATGTTCCATCACGTTGGAAAGGATCGCACTGATACGGATCCCGCGGTTTGCAATCCAGCGACGACGATTTGAAGGATCTCGTATACTGCGGTGATGCAATGCGACTGGCAACCACTGATCATTCAAGACCGGCGCACCAGATGAACCCGGCAAAGTATCGCTTGAGTATGTAATGAATTGCTCATGCAAACTCAGAACATGGCTGTTTCGAAGTGAAAGGCTTTTCAATCCGCCATTGGGGTGATGAATGATAGAGACCGGTTCCCCTTTGACGGCCTTACCGGATTGCGGCAGCAACTGTAAAAAGCCAAAGTCTGCCAGAGCGACCTTCTCACTGTTCCCCTCCTCAACAGATACAAAACTAAAGTCCAGCTCATCACTCGCGCTGGTAAAGAAAACCTCATCAGTAATCGAAAACTCAACAGACCGCCCAAGCGAAAAATTCTCATCCATCTCGTATTGAAAAATGGCAGAAGCCAAACTCGCAGACCTACTGGATCGGATAACGTGGTTGTTTGTCAAAAGAAGATTTGGGCTCACCAAAAAACCAGAGCCTGCTGCGATGGGAATACGCCCCTCACGGTAAAGCTGAACTTTGCAAACAGATCGCGCTGCAGAGACCCCGCGGCTTAGGTAGTTGATCGGGAAGATATCAGAAACACCCATAATACGCTCAAACGCATCAGTGTCCCCTTCCGCGATCAGCGACTTGCGCACATGCAAACGCTCAGGGTCATCCCATCGCGAGCGGTTCAAATCACTGAGCGCACCACGCTTGCAATTACACTCACGCTTTCTCAACATCACCATCAGCCCCAGCCTTCCAAAAACACCCTTCCTCTAGAAGACCCACTCCACCAAAACCTGTGAGGTAAGCTGCCTTGTTCACCATGGAACCAATAAGTCATCTAGAATTTGGTCAATGTCATTTCCTGACGAACTCAAAAATTTTACAGATAGCACTTGAACAATTAGCGATTGCAATTACATTAGAAGTACATTCGCAATACAAAGGTACGACATGCCCTCGAGATCAATATCACTCAGTGTTCGTTTAACCCAGGAAGAATCTGAGACCCTTGCACGTCTGAATTTTCCAGATGCAAGAACGCCGAGCGATAAAATCAGGGCATTGATTGCAGCTCCAGAGGAGAGCTTTGGCTCTTTGGAGCAGGGAACTCATACTTTTGCTGCGCGCAAACTGCTTAAACCAGCAAGTGACATGCTGGACCAAAACCAAAATCAATCAGATACTCTGAGGCTTCTGACAGACCGCCTTCCATTGCTTTTAGGAGAGTTGGCAAACAGATCAGACCAAGGAGACCTGAAAGAAACCGAGACCGCCATTACAGAAGATTTTTTTGAGCTTGTAGAGCTGGTATTGCAGGCAGGATTAAGACGAAACCCACGCCTTCAAAACCCAGAGCTTTTTAAAGAACTCGTCGATGATATGCGCAGCTCAACAGAACTCTTGCGCAACCGCTTAAACTCGAAATAAATTTGGAGGATTGAATGTCTGAATCTCTATTATCTCGCGTCGGTCGCCTGGTATCTGGAACTGCAAATTCCATTGTAGATACAGTAGAAAGCACCGCCCCGGACATTATCATGAAACAAGCCGTCCGTGAGCTTGACAACGCTGTTGAAGACGTTCGGGATGCTCTAGGCAAAGCTGCTGTAAAAAAACACGTCGCCAGCCAACGACTAGCTGAGACCAATAAGTCCCATGAAGAGCTCTCAGAAAAGATCGGTATTGCCTTAAAGGCCAATGAGAAAGACCTCGCCCGCGCAGCTGTAGCCCGTCAGATGGACTTGGAAGCACAGATACCAATACTGGAAAAAACCATAGCTGACGCCGGTGATGAAGAGCAGGAGCTCAACAGCTCCATTCTTGCATTGCAAGGCCGCAAACGTGAGATGACTGAGCAGCTTGATGCCTACATCGCGCAAAAGAGTGCAGCATTGAAGCAGGATGCAGAGGAAACAGCTGGCGGTGAACGCAAACTCAACTCTACCGTCGACAATGCAAACTCAGCGTTCGAGCGTGCAATGAAAGCAGCGACAGGCGTCTCGACAGGGTTTAACAACACCTCAGCAGCAGATAGTGCCAAGCTTGCGAAGCTGGATCAGATGACGCGAGATCACCGCGTAGAAGAACGCCTCGCCGCACTGGAAGCAGAGCTAGAATAATGCAGCTGGCGCAACATTTGGTTTTTTGGGGGGCGAATTGAGCGAACTAATATTTTCAGGTGAGACCTACCTATTTACATTGGCAATTTTTGTCATGCTTGCACTCGCCTTGTTAGAGGTTGTCAGCATGATATTCGGCCTGTCCCTGTCCGGTCTGGCTGATGAGTTCCTGCCAGATATGGAGATGGATGCTGATATCGATAGCGACATCGCTGTTGGCGCAACAGGACTTGGACCCGTGGAAGGGTTTCTGGCCTGGCTGGCCATCGGAAAAGTCCCTCTGATCATTCTCCTGATCATCCTCCTGACGAGCTTTGGTATTTTCGGAATTTTGTTGCAATACGCCGCTAAAACCCTTCTGACCACACCACTGCCATTCTGGATAGCTGTCCTTCCAGTGACGATCACGGCCTTGTGGTTTACGGGAAAGACGGGTCATGCTTTAGCGCGCGTGATGCCCAAAGAAGAAACAGATGCTCGCTCTCGTGATGCGTTGATCGGGGAGGTTGCAGTCCTAACGCTTGGTAACGCCACCACAAAGTTACAGGCAGAAGCAAGAGTGACCGATATCTATGGAACGCGGCACTACGTTCACGTCATTCCCGATACGCCAGAGACAACCTTAATGCAGGGAGACGAAGTCTTGCTTGTCGGCTTAAACGGCTCCCTTTTCACAGCCATTCCAAACCCACACTCCAATTTATCACCTCGCGAAGACACGCTTGCCAACTAATCTCTTATTTAAGGTTCTTTATGTTTACAGACACACAAAATGCCGCCGTAGAGGCGTCCAGTAGCATGTTCGAACTGCTTATATTAGCAGGTGTCATTCTCATTGCTATCGTCGCAATCGGCCTTATCTTTGCACGCCTTTACGTGCGTTCCTCCAAGGAAGTTGCCTTCGTAAGAACTGGTTTTGGTGGCCAGAAAGTCATCATGAATGGCGGAACAATCGTGTTGCCGGTGTTACATGACATCATTCAGGTCAACATGAACACCTTGCGCCTTGAAGTGCGCAGAGCGGATGAAGCCGCACTCATCACACATGATAGAATGCGTGTGGATGTGGTTGCAGAATTCTACCTCCGTGTTCAACCAACCACCGAATCCATCGCCAATGCTGCCCAAACCCTCGGCATTCGCACAATGCATCCAGAAGACTTGAAGAACCTCATAGAGGGCAAGTTTGTTGATGCCTTGCGTGCAGTTGCCGCCGAAATGGCCATGGAAGAGCTACACGAGCAACGCGTTTCCTTTGTTCAAAAGGTGCAGGCAGCCGTGTCAGAAGACCTGCTCAAAAACGGTTTGGAACTGGAGTCTGTATCTCTGACGGGCCTTGACCAAACCCGTATGGAATACTTCAACCCAAACAATGCCTTTGATGCAGAAGGCCTGACAAAGCTTACTCAGGAAATTGAAGAGCGTCGCAGAAAGCGGAACGATATTGAACAGGACACCGAAGTTCTGATCCGTCGTAAAAACCTGGACGCTGAACAGCAGAAGCTCGAAATCGCACGTGAAGAAGAATACGCCTCACTGGAACAGCAGCGTGATCTGGAAATCCGAAGAGCCAAGCAGCAGGCCCTCATCGCGACAGAACAAGCTGAGCGCCGCCGCGATGCGGAGCAGGCCGACATCACCTCCAAGCTGGAAATTCGCCAGTCTGCAATCTCTTCTGAGCGTCAGGTAAAGGAACAAGAAATCCTGAAAGACCGTTCCCTGGAAGAAACACGCATCGAAAAAGAGAAAATCCTTGAGCTGATCCAACAGGATCGCTCTATCGCGGTGTCAGAAAAATCCAAAGCACTTTCAAATGCAGATGCAGCAGCCAACGAAGCCCGCGCTATCGCAATCAAAGCGGAAGAACAGGTTGTCACGGCGCAGGAAGTCGAAAAAGCAGAACGTCTGAAACTCGTTGATCTCGTTCTCGCCTCTCAGGACGCTGAACGAGCTGCAATTTCGGTCACCGTAGCTGCTGAAGCTGAAAAACAAGCTGCCGAAGACCAGGCTGAAGCCATCCGTCTGAAAGCCAGCGGTGAGGCAGACCAAATCCGTATCGCGGCAAACGCGGATGCAGATTCTGTAATCACCAAAGCGGAAGCAGATAAACTTCGGTTGGCCGTGGAAGCAGAAGGTAAGCGTATCTTGAACGAGGCGTCTAACCTCCTGTCCGCAGAGCAAATCAACATGCAGGTAAAACTTGCCTTGATCGATGCACTGCCTCAAGTCATCGGCGCCAGCGTGAAGCCAATGGAGAATATTGATGAAATCAAAATTCTCCAGGTTGATGGGTTAGGCGGAAACGGTGCAGCACCTGCAAACGGCGCAACGAGCACAGAGGGCAATGCTGGTCTTTCTGACCAGATTGTAAACTCAGCACTAAGGTACCGCTCACAAGCTCCATTGGTTGACAGCCTTTTGGGAGAACTCGGCATCTCGGGCCTGTCACCCAATGAGTTGGCTCAGTCTGTATCCAAAGAAACGTCCTAAACAAAAACAGCCCCGCTGGCGACAGCGGGGCTTTCTCTTTCATCTCACAAGCAGACGGACTAAAGGCCCATCTGCCGGCTGGCAAGGTCCTTCATAATTTCAGAGGAGCCGCCACCAATCGTCATCACTTTGGTCTCGCGGTAAACACGCTCAACCTTGGTGCCGCGCATGTACCCTGCCCCACCAAGAATCTGAAGGCACTCATTTGCCACATATTCCAGCGTACTTGTTGCAAGGTTCTTCACCAGACAGATCTCGGTGACTGGGCTTTCACCATTTTGCAGGCGCTGTGCAAGCTCTTCCAAAACAGAACGAACCGCCTGCATTTTCATTGCCATATCAACAAACTTATGGCGGATGACCTGGCGGTGAATGAGAGGCTTCCCAAACGTCTCACGCTGCTTTGCCCATTCCAAAGCTTCCTCAAACACCCCCAGCATATGGCCATAACAAGCAGAAGCCAGGAACAACCGCTCATTGTTAAAGTTCATCATGATGCCCATGAAGCCGGCATTCTCGCCGCCAATCAGGTTTCCAGCAGGTACTTTAACATTGTCAAAATGCAATGTTGCGGTGTCCGATGCCCACCACCCCATCTTTTGCAAAGGTGTTTGAGTAAAGCCCTCCATGCCTTTTTCAACCAGCATCAGAGAAATTCCACCCATACCGGTGTCACCGGTACGCACTGCCACTGTGTAGTAGTCTGCACGCATGCCAGATGTAATGAACGTCTTCTCACCACTCAAAATGTAATGCCCGTTTTCACGGTGCGCGCGCGTCTTCAGGTTTTGCACATCAGATCCACCACCTGGTTCTGTGATGGCAAGCGCAGAGATTTTTTTGCCCGAAAGTATGTCAGGCAGCACCCGCTCTTTCAGTTCAGGAGAGCCAAGGTTTGCAATGGGAGGTGTCCCAATCGCATGGCTCATCAAACCAGCACTGATCCCGCCGGTTCCTGCACGTCCTAGTTCCACCGATGCAAGGTAACATAGCGGATAATCAACCCCGGTCCCGCCATAGGCCTCAGGAAACATGATACCCAGCAGTCCAATGTCAGCAGCTTTCTTGTAAAGCTCGCGTGGAAATTCATTGGCCTCGTCCCAGTCAGCAGCATATGGCGCAACTTCAGAAGCCACAAAACGCTTCAGCACATCACGAAACGCTTCATGTTCATCACTAAAAATGGTCGATTTACGGTTTAATCCAAAATCTGGAAGACTAAGCGTCATTATTCTCTCCCCCGCGAAATCTGCGGATTAACATCATTGGCAATCAGGCGTTCTCTTCTTCCAGACGAACCAGCACATCACGGCTGTTCACCTGTGCGCCCTCTTGGGTTCCAAGTTCTGCAACAATTCCATCGCGAGGCGCAGTCAGTTCGTGCTGCATTTTCATGGCCTCCAGGACCAACAGCACATCCCCTTTAGAAACCTGAGCACCCTGCTCTGTCTTCAAAGCCACAACCGCCCCAGGCATTGGCGCGATTACGGAGCTGGAGGTCGCCGAATTATCGGTCTTCCTCGTGCTCAGGCTTTGCTCTTCAAAAAACTGCGTCTGTCCATCCAGCGAAATCCAAAAGCCGCCCTCTGGCCCTTTACTCACAAAAGCGGACCGGCGAACGCCATCGACATAAAAGACGAGTTTACCCAGATCATCCTGCTCAAGGATTTGCAGGTCCTCGCGCGGCGTAACACTCTCACCGTCCAGTTTTATCTTCACAGGCAGCGGGGTTGCAGTCGTCCAGCGCGTTTGCCCTTTGTTGCGTGCAAACAGGTGCACAGCAAGATCACGCATCAGCTCTCGCACGCTATCAGCAGCAACAGACCCCAGCTCACGATCATTCAGGAATGCAGTTGTCGCTTCGCCCGCAGCAAAAACATCATCCAGCAACACGCTTTTCAAGAAAGAACCATTATGGACGAGACCCTGTAGGACCAGCTGGTCCAAACCACGTAACAGCTTGCGCCTTGCTTCCTCACGGTCCGCACCATGTGCAATCAGCTTGGCGATCATCGGGTCATAATAGGACGAGATCACACTGCCTTGCTCAATGGCACTGTCAACGCGCAAGGCCAGCTCAGGCCCATTCCACGCAACCACCTGACCGGTTTGCGGCAAAAACCCTGCATCAGCATCTTCTGCGTAAAGCCGTAGTTCCATAGCATGACCGGAAAAGGATATATCCTCCTGGGCCAACGGCAATGGCTTACCTGCTGCTACATCCAGCTGCCAGGCAACAAGGTCCTGCCCCGTAATCTCCTCCGTTACAGGGTGTTCAACCTGCAACCGGGTATTCATTTCCATAAAGTAGAAGCTGCCATCTGCAGCAAGTAAAAACTCAACCGTACCAGCCCCACGATACCCAATGGCCCGCGCAGCTTCTACAGCAGCTTGCCCCATGGCGTCACGGATTTCTGGAGTCACAGAAGGTCCCGGAGCCTCTTCAATCACCTTTTGGTGACGGCGCTGAACAGAGCAGTCCCGCTCCCCTAAATGCACGACATTGCCGTGATTATCTGCAAAGATCTGTATCTCCACATGTCGTGGATTGATCACCGCCTTTTCCAAAATAAGCTCGCCATTACCAAAAGCCCCAACAGCTTCAGATGCCGCAGCAGCCAGCTTGTCTTCCAAGCCCTCCAGGTTTTCCACCAGACGTAAACCACGCCCACCTCCACCAGCCGATGCCTTGATCATTAACGGCACACCAATGCGTGCAGCTTCAGCAGCCAGTACTTCAGTAGACTGATCTGCTCCAGAATAACCTGGAACACACGGAACCCCTGCCTCAATCATCCGCAGCTTGGAAAGGCGCTTGGATCCCATAAGCTCAATCGCTTGCGCTGGCGGCCCGACAAACACCAGTCCAGCAGCGTCACAAGCCTTCGCGAAATCTGCATTTTCGGCAAGAAATCCATAACCAGGGTGCACAGCTTGTGCGCCCGTTTTACGTGCAGCTTCCAAAACAGCTTCAATATTCAGGTAGGATTCAGCTGGTGTTGCCCCACCAATACACGCTGCGACATCAGCGTCTCCTACATGAGGAGCCGTTGCATCAGCCTCGGAATAAACAGCAATACTCCGATAGCCCTTTTGCCGCGCAGTGCGGAAGACGCGGCGAGCAATCTCCCCCCGATTGGCAACCAGGACGCTATCAAACATCAGAAATTCCCTTCACACTGCCAAATGCTAAAGCGTATTCCCAAAAGGTGGAAACCGATGTTCGAAAATACGCGATAGCAAAGACTTCAAGCAGTTCTTAAAAGCAGCTTATTCAGCCGCTTCCTTCTGCATCGCACGGTTTTTTTTCGGGTTTGGCATAGTGCCGTCCAGTTTGGAGATGATAGACAGCATCACTTCATCGGCACCGCCGCCAATTGAAGTCAAACGACTATCACGCATAAACTGGCTCACAGGGTTATCCCACATGTAACCCATACCGCCCCAGTACTGCAGGCAAGCATCCGAAAGCTCACGAGACAGTCGACCTGCCTTAAGTTTTGCCATGGATGCCAAACGGGTCACGTTTTCACCGCGGACCATTGCTTCAACACACTTTTCAGAAAGCGCACGCAATAGCTCAACTTCAGTACGCAACTCACCAAGACGGAAGTGAACCACCTGGAAGTCCAAGATACTTTGGTTGAAAGCAGAGCGTTCGCGGCAATAGTCTTCAGTCAGTTGAATGATCCGGTCCATGCCGTCAATCAAAGACAGGGCACACCACAAGCGTTCCTCTTGGAACTGCAACATCTGGTACATGAAACCAGCGCCCTCAGTCCCAATCAGATTGCGCTGAGGTATGCGTACGTCATCAAAGAAGATCTGCGCCGTATCAGACGAGCGTTGACCAAGTTTGTTAAGACGATCTGACTTCGTGATACCCGCAGTATCCATAGGCACAATGATCAGGGATTTATTCTGGTGCTTATGTCCATCACTGGTGTTTGCCAGCATACACATGAAGTCTGCCTGTGTGGAGTTTGTGATCCACATCTTAGAACCGTTAATGATGTAATCGTCGCCATCTTTCACAGCATTGGTTTTGATGTTTGCAACATCAGAACCAGCATGCGCTTCAGAAACGCCGACACACGCAACCATGTCACCGGCAATAGCAGGCGTCAGAAATTCACTGCGCAGTTCATCAGAGCCAAAGCGGGACAGTGCGGGGGTTGCCATGTCGGTTTGCACGCCGATTGCCATTGGCACGCCACCACACACGCACGCGCCCAGCGCTTCAATAGTCACCGCCTGATAAGAGTAATCAAGGCCCATCCCGCCATACTCTTCCGGCTTATTGATGCCTAGGAAACCCAAATCACCCATTTTTTTGAAAAGTTCGTGTGCAGGAAAGATACCAGCTTCTTCCCACTCCGGAACGTACGGGTTGATCTCGGCCTCGACGAACTTGACCACCGCACTTTTCATTTTCCGATGTTCTTCAGTATATTCCATCGTGAAACCCTCATGTTTAACTCTGTTCGAAGACTTTTAGCGCGCCGCTCTCCCTAGCCACGCGCAACTCCGAACTGTGTTGGATTAAGCTGACGTTTCCTGCCATCTGCACAAACAGAAAGTGCAAGCGAAACAACGCGGCGCGTATCTCGTGGATCAATAATTCCATCGTCCCAAAGCCGGGCAGTCGCATAAAGCGCTGTTGTTTCAGGTGACATCTGGTCGATAATTTTTTGCGCCATCTGATCCGTCATGCCATCTGGGATTTGCTGTCCCATCTTCGCAAACTTCTCTTCAGTGATGATCTTCATCACCGTTGCAGCTTGCTCCGGCCCCATCACGCCCACTTTGGCTGTTGGCCAGGAGAAGATGAAATCTGGATCAAACCCACGACCGCACATACCGTAGTTGCCTGCGCCCCAAGCACCGCCAACCACGATCGTAACTTTGGGCACAGTGGCATTGGCTACCGCCTGGATCATCTTGGAACCATGCTTAACAATACCGCCGGTCTCAGCATCACGCCCAACCAGATATCCGGTCGTATTCATCAAGAAGAGAAGCGGCGTATCGCTTTGGCAACAAAGCTGAATGAACTGGGCAGCCTTAACCGCACCATCTGGATCTATCGGACCGTTATTGCCGAGGATCCCAACGGCATGACCATCAACACGTGCATGACCACATACAGTTGAAGCCCCAAACTCTCGCTTAAAATCAAGGAAGTCAGAGCCATCCGTGATGCGCGCTATAATCTCGCGTATATCGTAGGGTTTCTTGGCGTCTTCAGGCACAATGCCCATCAGCTCTTCAATATCGTAAAACGGCTGTGTCCCGGCCTCGGCTTCAACTGGAGCAGACCACGGCAAGTGATCAACAATCTCTCGCGCAGTCTCAATGCCGTGAGCGTCATCTTCAGCCATATATTCGGCGGTACCTGCAATGTTGTAATGAAGCTCTGCACCCCCCAGTTCTTCATCAGTTGCAATTTCACCTGTCGCCGCTTTGAGCAATGGCGGTCCAGCCAAAAAGATCTTTGTCTTTCCACGCACAACCACTGTGTAGTCTGAAAGACCGGGCATATAAGCCCCGCCTGCGGTGGAAGACCCATGAACCACTGTAATTTGCGGAATACCTGCTGCAGACATACGCGCCTGATTTGCAAACGTCCGTCCGCCCTCAACAAACAGCTCCGATTGATACAGTAAGTTCGCACCGGCACTTTCTGCCAGAGCGACAATGGGCAGTTTTTGTTTTCTGGCGATTTCCTGCAAACGCAAAGACTTCTTCAGCCCCATCGGTGATACAGAGCCACCCTTAATGGCAGAGTCTGTTGCAGTAACCAGACACCTCTTACCAGCCACATAGCCGATACCGGCAATAGAGCCACCGCCAGCGACATTCTTCTTGCCGTCATCATCGTGCATCTTCAGCCCAGCAAGCGTGGCAATCTCCATAAAGGGAGCCCCACGATCCAAAAGCAAGCTCACGCGATCACGCGGCAACAACTGACCGCGCTTTTCAAACTTCCCACGCTTGCTCTCAGAGTTTTCCCGGACCTTAGCCTCATACCCGCGAAATTCGGCGATCAGTGCTTCCATAAACGCTTTGTTTTGAGAAAACGCAGCGCTGCCAAGATCAATAGCTGATGTTAACTTGGGCATTTTTCTTTCTCCCAAGCTTGCAAGGCCTTTGGCTTTTCATAACGGTGAAAGCCTTGATATGTCGCCATATTCTCATTGTCTTCAACTGGCATCAGGTTGGTCCACAACGGAGCCCCACCATCCACGCCAATACACTGACCGGTAATAAACGCAGCCCCCGGACACAACAAAAAGTTCACCAATGAAGCAACCTCGGCCTCCGTGCCCAAACGGCGGGCAAGGTTGTTGTCTGCCATGCCCTTGAACATCCCTTTGATGAAGCTTTCATCGTACGCGTCAAACCCGGAGGACGCGATCCAACCTGGCGCAACAGCATTCACACGCACACCAGCAGCCGCCCATTCCACAGCCAGCGTCATGGTCAGGTTCTGCATGCCCGCACGTGCCACACCCGAGTGTGCCATCCCCGGCATTCCACGCCACATATCAGCAACGATATTAACGATGGCACCGCCTTTGTTTTTGCGCATGCTTTGGTTGTAAACCTCACGCGCCATCAGGAAACCACCAGTGACATTGGTCTCCACGACCGCGTCAAAGCCCTTTTTCTTGATAGCAGCGGCAGGACTGGGGTACTGGCCACCTGCATTATTGACGAGGCCATGAATAACACCGCGATCAGCAACGATTTTAGCAACCGTCTCTGCGACAGCTTCCTCATCGCGAATATCCAGCGAGTACGCCGATACCTCGCCGCCATCCAGGCGAATTTCCTCACACACAGTATCAAGCTTTGACTGTTTGCGGCCAAGGAGAACGGTATGAGCACCCAATGATGCAAGTTCATGGGCGATACAACGGCCAATGCCACTGCCTCCCCCGGTCACAATCACACTCTGTCCATCAAACAACCCATCTCGCAATATGGATGCGTATCGGGACGGTTCATTGCTCATTCCAGTATTCTCCCTGCCGCAAGTGCGGTTTATTCAAACAAAGGTGTTCACCTCAATGTCCCGTTTTGGGGTGAGAACGTCACCCCAAAACTCTCTTCAACCGATCAGCTAGTCACACCACCGTTTCGGCCACACACTCGTCTTCCCACACCACAGGACGCCTAGGCATATTCTGCACAACTTCCTGATAGCGATTCTCAAGAACGGATCTCTTGATCTTCATGGTTGGGGTGAGATAGCCGTTATCAATGGTCCACATGTCATTCACGACCACGATAGAGCTCAGCTTCAGGTGGCTCTCAACGGAGCTATTGATATCCTGATAGGTTTTCTCAAGGCTCTTGCGCACTTCTTCGCGCGACAAGCCCTGCGTTACCTCACTCGACAAGAACACAACGCCAGCTGGCTGTGCCAGGTTAGAGCCCATAACGCATGCCTGCTCAACGAAGGTATTGTCAAACAGCATTGCTTCAATCGGGACAGGAGCGATGTATTTGCCCTTGGAGGATTTAAAGATCTCCTTCACACGGCCCGTGATGCTCAAGAACCCATCAGCATCCTGCTGCACTTTGTCACCGGTATGGAACCAGCCGCCTGTTTCGACCACTTCAGCAGTCAGCTCAGGTTTTTTATAATAACCCCTGGCAACTGAATCACCGCGAATGAGAAGCTCACCTTCATCAGAAATCTTGATCTCCAAACCGGTAAGCGGTGTTCCGATCGTACCAAGTTTGTCTGCGCGGAATGGATGATGGGAAGAAGCAAGACCTGTTGTCTCAGTCATCCCCCAACCCTCGGTAATATTGATGCCGATTTTCCGGTACCAATCCAGCACCGCCTTAGAAATCGGCGCCGACCCACTTCCGATAATCTTTGCATTAGCCAAACCAAGCTGGTCGCGGATCTTTCTTTTCACAAACCAGCTCAGCACCGGAATCTTCAAAAGCCTATCCAGCTTTTTCTGCGGAGCCTTAGCAAGAATACCAGACTGGAATTTCATCCAGAGCCGTGGCACGGAAAGGAACATCGTCACTTCAGCAGCCCGAAGATCCTCCGCAAAAGTATCCAATGACTCCACAAAGCTAACCAACACACCCGAGTAGAGGCTGACATGCTCTACAAGTGCGCGCTCAGTGATATGCGCCAATGGCAAGTACGACAGCAGGCGTTCATTAGGTTGCAGCTCCAGGCTTTGCGTCGGAGCCCACGCACCGTATGCAATATTGCGCCATGTAAGCTCCACCCCTTTAGGGTCCCCAGTGGAACCAGAGGTGTAGACAATGGAGAACAGCTCATCCAGATCTGGCTTTGCCAGTTCAGGTTCAGGCAGTGGCTTATGGGCGCTCAGAAGCTCTTTCCAGCTGTGATCACAGTCGATCGTGTCATAAGGCAAAGCAATCTTGACCACACCCTCGCGAATGCCGTTTTCACTTGGTGCAAAATCATCCAGCTTGCCCATAAACACCGCTTTAATATCGGCATGGTCGACAATAAAACTGATCGTTTCGGCTGAAGCCGTGTAGTAAATCGGTGTCGAAATATAGCCAGCTGCCTGAATAGCAAAGTCAGCCAGAAACCATTCTGCGCAGTTCTTTGAAAGGATCCCGATACGGTCACCCTTCTTAAACCCCATGGACTGAAGTGCAGCGGCCATGCGCCGAACTGCGTCATAACATTCCCGCCAAGTGAAAGTTATGTATTGACGGTTCACTGGCTGGCGCAGGTAAACCTCGTCAGGTTTCTCCGCCGCCCATTTTTGCAGCATTTCAATTGGAAGTGCGTACTGTTTTTTCATCTTCCCTCCTCTGGTGCACTGGTTCAGCCCCCCGCTGAGCCCAGCACATCCATTTTTCACGCGTCAGACTTTGGTACCGAAGTCTACAATAGTATATATACCTACGATGCATCTCTTCTTCGTTCACCGCATTCGAACACCGGTCCTGGTCAAATACATACCCCGAAATTTAAGGGGCCCACGTTGGCTTTCGTTTTTGTAAAAACGACTTCACGCCTTCCTGCCCTTCTTCTCCAACAATCGCTTTGGCAAAATAATCTGCCGCACTTTGACGCAATTGCTCTTGCTCTAAGAACAAAGTCTGTTCAACAATACGCTTGGTCGCTGCGATCGCACCCGGCGCACAAGACATAACCTGCTGCATGATGCCAGCTTCTGCCTCTTTTAACTCCGCTGCATTTGCAACAGCCACGTCAACCAAGCCAGCTTCACAGGCCTGCTCACCCGTTAGCTTGCTTGCCAACACCAAAAGCTTCTTCGCGTTTTGGTAGCCAAGACGTTTGGTAACGTATTGTGCAATTTGCGCAGGTGGCAACCCGATCCGGGTCTCTGTAAAAGCAAACTTGGCATCTTGTGTCGCAACAACAAAGTCACAAGCGCAGGCCATACCAAGCCCGCCGGCCATCGCCGCCCCCTCAACCAAAGCAACAGTGGCTTGCGGCTGGTTCGCGATCACTCCAAAAAACTCAGCAGCTTCCATACTAATTTCTTGCGCAATCGCTTCAGCTTTTTCACCACCTGCCATCACTTGCTGAAAGGACTTAAGGTCACCGCCAGCGCAAAACACGCCCCCAGCACCTGTAAAGGTGATGCCCCTGACCGAACGGTTACTGCTGACCTCGCGAAGCACCCGCGAAATGTCTGCGATGACCTCGCCAGTCAACGGATTACGTTTTTCAGGCTGGTTCAACGTTATTGTTAACCAGCTATCTTTCTGGGCCACAAGAACAGGACTGACTGTTGAAGCATCGTTCATCACTTCACCTCCTCCGCAATTGCCTGCGGGATTCGGACTTTGTATCCAAGCAGGATCTGACTGTATGCTTTCGCTTGAGGGTCCACGCGCAAGCTGGCAATCCCTCCGCCACCGAGCACATCATCAACCAAAAAGTTGAGTGCATGGCAGCTTGGCAGATAAAAGCGTGCGACCTTACCTGGATTAAAATGCGCTAGGGTCTTTGCAACGGCATCTTCAGTAAGTGCAGCTGCGATCCATGGCAGCCACTCAGCTTTGCGCGCAATCACGCCAATATTGGCCTTGTTACCTTTATCACCACTGCGGGCATAGGCCAGCTTGATGAGCGGAACTTCAACCACCGCTTCCTCTGCAGAAGAAACATCCGGAATATGGACAGGCTCAGCCGCTGCACCCGCGCCAGACGCAGTGGAGCGCTCAAAGGGAACAGGCTCGCCATCAAGGGAGACGACCGGCAACACACTGCTTTGCTCCACAAGGAAAGAGAACAACCGCACGACCGGCGAAGGCCTCGGGCGTCCGCCATTAAAGGGCGTCATACCAGGTGCCACAGACAGCCCCAGCCCAGTCAACTCGCGCAGCAACAGACCCGCAGCGCGCTGGTCGATGTGCCTGGCGGCAATTTTCAAAGTAACTTCTTCATAAGCACCATGGCTTGCAGGCCGCTCGCCAATCTGCGATCCGGCACCAACAATCTCAATGGAAACTTCCTGATAACCGGGAGCACCGAGTTTCTTCAAAACGCTCTCAGCGCGACCAACAGCCAGTTCGGCGAGGTTTTGAGCCTTTTCGCCCGCATCAAAACCGACATAAGGCACCATCAAACCGACACGAAAACCATCAGCCCAAGTCGCAGAAACCTTCAAACTTTCGGGAGCAGGACGCCCTTTTGCACCAGAAACATGCACACAATCTGGCGTCTTTTGCTCAATCTTCACCTCAGAGAAGTCGCAGGTCACATCTGGAAGGAGGTACGTTTGTGGATCGCCGATTTCGTAGACAAGCTGTTCAGCCACTGTGCCAACACTCACCAGACCGCCGCTTCCCTGCGGCTTGCTCAGATCACAGCTTCCATCTTCGTAAACCGTCGCAATTGGATAGCCGATCTTTTTAACGTCCGGCACATCACGCCAATCAGTAAAGTTGCCACCGGTTACTTGTGTCCCACATTCCAGCAGGTGCCCCACAAGACTGCCAGCACTGAGCCGGTCATTATCACTCCACCCCCAGCCAAAAGCATGCGCACAGGCAGCCAATGTCAGAGCACTGTCAGCGCACCGACCGGTGATGACAATATCTGCACCCGCCGCCAAAGCAGCAACAACCGGCTGCGCTCCAAGATAGGCATTGATGGACGCCACCTTCTCCGCTTTCGGAAAGCTCTCCCCCGAGAACATCTCCGTCATACCATCGGCTGTAAAGGCATCAGCGTACGACAACAAATCATCACCGGTAACCACAGCGACTTTCAGATCCAAACCTTGAGACGCAACTAACTCGCGGATTTTGGAGGCACAGCTTTCCGGATTCATCCCACCGGCATTGCTGAGAATTTTTGTTCCAGATGCTGCAATAGCCTTCAGGTTCAGCCCAAGCACCTGCTCAACAAAGTCTGTAGCATATCCCAGCTCAGGAGACTTCTGTCGCGCACGCGCCATGATAGAAAGCGTAATCTCCGCCAAGTAGTCATAAACAATGTAATCAAGACCACCAGAGCGCAAAAGCTGTCCAGTTGACGCACTGGAATCTCCCCAAAACCCACAGGCTCCCCCGATGCGAATTGGTTGCTTACGATCACTAGAGCTCTGATTCTCCGTGTTTTTCATGGACATTTGACGGAAACCTCTTTTACATACCAAACGTACGGTATATAATAGTTCCCATTACGTCAAGTATATCAGCAACACCTCCTTCTTAAGGCTAAGATTGATTATGGAAAGCAAGTTGGACAAGAAGAAGCAACGTGGTGAGAACACACGCAAAGCTCTCATCGTGTCGACCATCGATTGTCTTGATCGGCTCGGTTACGCAGAAACATCAATCAACCGCGTACTGGAAGGGGTAGACGTCAGCCGTGGTGCGCTGATGCATCATTTCCCCTCCAAAGAGGACCTCGTGATCGGGACTGTAGACTTCTTGCTTTCCAGAATTCTCCGACATTATCAGGTAGAAAGCCCGTCATCCTTTCCATTTGTGCAAACAGGTGGTCCAGGGCGGGGATCATTTGCAGATACGCTGGTGGCGTATTGGAAAAACATCATCGACACACCCGAAGGGCGTGCCTTCACTGAGATCATTATGGCAACACGCACAGATAAGGCACTCTCACAGCGCATCTCAGGACGTCTGGAGAACTGGAATGATGAGCTCGACCGTTTCTTCCTGCCGCCAAATTTAGATGCAAAAGCCGCACAAGACATGACCCTCACTCTGGTCATCTTGCGCTCATTCATCCGCGGCATGATCTTCCAGCAAGAGTTCCACAGCGACCCGAGCTACATCGAAAAGATCATCCGCAGGTTCTCTCAAATCTTGGAGCCGCACCTGACGTTGAACACCCTGACCAGCAATCAGTGACACGCAAGCCAGATCAAGAGTACTTCTGTTTCACTCTATTCCTCTGGCAATATTTGATGAGGCATTTCCAACGGTCTTTACAGGAGATTGACTGCTCCTTAAACTCTCGTCAGCACCCTTCCGCTGGTCGCTTTGCCAGTAGAACAACCGCATACGAACTGTGTAAACACACGCATGCTTTCAGGGGGGAAAAGTTGATGAGTAATGCCAGTTGCTCCAATCAAATTAGCACCTGTATCTCTCACGCATTACGCCAAGCAACACGGGACCACTCACCATTTCCCCACTGGACTGCTGACAATATATTGCCCTGCAAAACCCTAAGCGAGCTCCAACACCTTCCCACTTGCCAGCTAGAGTTGGATCACCGCGATGGTCAAAGGGCAAGCAACAACAAGTTCCGCCAATATCTGCATGGTGACACCTTCATCAAATACGAGGTGGAGCAAGAGATTTCGGCTGTATTTCAGTCTCCCTCAATCGTTGAGCTGCTAAGCACAATGTGCGCCATAGACCTTTCAGGCTGCTTTCTGCGCATTGAGTATGCCTGCGACAAAGATGGATTCTGGCTGGAACCTCACACAGATATAGGCGCAAAAAAGTTCACCCTGCTACTCTACCTCTCGCGATCCTGCGGGAAAGACCTAGGCACATCGCTATATTCAGACAAACATACATTTCATTCCAATGCCCCCTGGGCACCCAACCGGGCAGTATTCTTTGTACCCTCAGACAGGTCCTGGCATGGCTTCCACAAACGCCGGATCACCAACCCAAGGAAGAGCCTGATCATCAACTACGTGTGTCCTGCATGGCGCGCAAAAAACGAACTGGCCTTTCCCCAAACACTCACAGACAGATCCACAAATGGTGCAAAGCAAGAGCTTACGCCAACTTAATCCAAATACTGGCAAAGAGCTTAAGGCTTGCCTAGTGACGATCCCAAGTCATACAGGGCATTAATCCTTTAAGGCATTGCAAAGGCTTATGATCCGGTCGGCCTTTGCGCAAGCCTACAGGATTCATGGAGCCTTTTATTCAATGGACGAGGCATCAAATACACCCAACCTCAACACCTCCTCCCCCACAGAGCAGGACCCGGTTTGTGGAATGCAGGTTACCCTCACAGAACAAACTCTTTCAGCTGAGTTTGCTGGAAAAACCTATCATTTCTGCTCTCAAAAATGCTCGGACAAATTTGAGGGTGACCCGTATTTTTACGCCGAAGGCAACAGCAGGAAACAACAGGCAGCGCCGCTCAAAGCCAGTGAATACACCTGCCCAATGCATCCTGAAATTGTGCGTCAGGAACCCGGGGAATGCCCAATCTGCGGCATGGCTCTAGAACCAATCAGCACCTCAAAAAGTGACGAACCAAGCCACGAACTTGTAGATTTCACACGTCGTTTTTGGATAAGCACGGCCCTCTGCATTCCTCTGCTGATCATCACCATGGGCCCCATTTTGGGTATTCCCATTCGCTCATGGCTGGGAGAACCAACCGCCATCTATGTCGAATTTGCACTCGCAACACCGGTCGTCCTTTGGGCTGGCCTTCCGTTGTTTAAGAGAGGCATCAAATCAATCACCACATGGAACCTCAACATGTGGACCCTCATCACACTTGGCGTTAGCGCAGCCTACCTGTACTCTCTGGTCGCAACCTTCCTGCCCGGCTTGTTCCCACCAGATATCCGCGCCGCTACGGGCCATCCTCCTGTTTATTACGAAGCCGCAGCTGTTATCTTGGCACTGGTTCTGATGGGTCAGGTGCTGGAAATGCGCGCCCGCGAACGCACAGGCGATGCCATCCGGGCCCTGTTGGACCTAGCCCCTAAAAGCGCAAGGCGCGTGCTGGAAGATGGCACTGAATACGATGCGCCATTAGAAAACATCATGGCAGGAGACAGGCTGCGTGTGCGCCCTGGCGAGTCTATCCCGGTCGATTCCCTTGTTGTTGAAGGCCAATCCTATGTTGATGAAAGCATGATCACTGGCGAGCCAATCGCCCTGCAAAAAAAAATCAACGACACAGTCACAGGTGGGACGCTCAATAAAAACGGAACGCTGATCATCGAAGCGACCAAGGTTGGCGCAGACACCATGCTCTCCAAAATCGTCGCGATGGTTTCTGCTGCACAACGCTCCCGCGCACCAATTCAGGGCATGGCAGACAAAGTTTCCGCCTATTTCGTCCCAGCCGTTGTCACCGTTGCCATCCTCGCCTTCTTTGTCTGGCTGCTGGTTGGCCCCGCACCCTCCCTGTCCTACGCCGTCATCGTCGCAGTCTCTGTCTTGATCATCGCCTGTCCCTGCGCTTTGGGTCTCGCCACCCCCATGTCTATCATGACGGCCAGCGGCAGGGGCGCCCAAGCCGGTGTCCTTATCAAAGACGCAACCGCGCTGGAACTCATGTCCAAAGTCGACACGCTCATTGTAGACAAGACCGGAACTATCACGGAAGGCAAACCCACAGTCACCTCAACACAATCCTTCTCAAAGGACCATACCCAGGATCAACTGCTTTACATTGCTGCCTCAATTGAAAAAGGGTCAGAACACCCCTTGGCAGAAGCAATAGTTGCCGCCGCGACGCTGCAAGGCCTCACTCTTTCCACCCCGCAAGATTTTAAAGCACATACAGGCAAAGGCGTAACTGCTGAGGTTGAGGGAAAATATTACGCCATAGGCAATCCCGAGGTGTTTGACCTGCAAGACAGCATCACTGATGAAATGCAGTCCAACTACATATTCTTGAGTTCACAGGGCAATACGTGTGTTTACATTTCAAACAGCAAGCAGGTCATTGGGCTACTTGCCATATCCGACCCAATTAAACACAGCGCCATTGATGCTATCAAACAGTTGCATCAAGAGGGCATAAACGTCGTCATGGCAACCGGTGACAATGCGCTTACAGCCAAAGCCGTCGCGCAAAAAGTTGGCATTGATGAGTTTAAAGCCGGAGCCCTACCTGAAGATAAAAAGAGGTTGGTGGACCACCTCCATGAGGCTGAGGCAGTCGTTGCCATGGCAGGCGACGGGGTCAATGATGCGCCCGCGCTGGCCGCTGCTGACGTGGGGCTTGCGATGGGTACCGGGGCAGATGTTGCAGTGGAGAGCGCTGGCATCACTCTGTTAAATGGTGACCTGACAGGTATCGTCAGAGCCCGCAAACTTGCAATCGGCTCCCTGCGCAATATCCGGCAAAACCTGTTTCTGGCATTTGTCTACAACTCAGCTGGCGTCCCTATCGCAGCAGGTATCCTCTACCCCTTCACAGGCGCTTTGCTCTCGCCCTTAATAGCAGCTCTGGCAATGAGTCTTTCTTCCCTCTGCGTCGTCCTCAACGCCCTGCGCCTGCGCCACCTAAAACTATAACTGGGCGCGGGTACAACAATGATTGGAGAGCAGCATCAGACCCTGCTCACCAATCATCATATCAACAACACCGAAAAACTGCCGGGCACCAAGGCAGCAGCTCTTCACAGTCAGGCACGATTATGCCTCAGCTTGCCCTTCAGGAGCTTCCACTTGTTCTTTGCGGCGTTTGTTCTGTGTCATGATAAAACGTACAACCCCATACCCGGCAAGAAGTGCGGCCACAAACAGCCCAAACTTAATGTGGTCAGCCTCAGATCTCTGGCGCAGTCCAAACTCCCGGCCTTGCATGAACGGCTCAACAAACTGAACATTCTGGCTCAGAGTTAACCCGGCTTCACGGGCTGCATCCTCAACCACACCCTCAAGTTTGCTACTCACGTAGGCGCTTTCACCGTTGACATGAATAACCGTAGACAGTGCACGGGGCTTCGCAACCATGAACTTATCCAGAAAGGCAGCAATGTCTTGGCTTGTCTCAAGCATAAAGGCCGTAGCGACAGGCTGGCTTTTGTCGATTGCATCGGGAGAGAAGGCAAACAAGATAGTCTTTTTGGTATCGATCGTGCGTTTACCAGACACCGACACAGTATAAATTGCATCCAGATCAACTTGCGCGGCGACATTGATTTCATCAACGGCACTGAAGGAGTTCGAGGTGACCTTCGATGCGTCAACAACGTCAGGCATAGGGGCTTTCAGCGCCTCTAACCGCGCTGCATTAAGAAGCTTTTCCTCGTTCCCCATATAAAAGCCGCCACCGACAACCAGAGCCGCAAGTACAAAATAAACAGGCCATGGGAAACTAAACACTAAACGAAACATAACCAACCCTTAAAATTTGTCTAAATTACAATATGCCTCACCAAGCCAAAAAGATCCGCCAGATTTACTTAAAATTTGAATCTTAAACTTATAAATTTAAATCAGCTAATCAATAGTATATTTATAATAGACTTAATGCTTACTACATATTCACCCCCTACTGCTCCTTCAAAACTTACATGTCAATATATCACAGGATGAATACTCTGCTTTCCAAACAGATAATGGACCGGGTGCTTACGCCTGAACGCAAAAAGAAAACTCTAAAATCAAACCCAGCCCATTTCTGAAAGAGCCACACTCAAAACTTATAGGCATCAGGATTTGGAAATTAATTAGGCTCCAGCTTTTCCACTTTGGCGCAGGGGCTATCTTTGCGTGCAAGGTCTCTTTTTCGAGGATGGTGCAATTATGGCATGCCTATTTCGTCAAACACACATCCTGACGTCACCTCCGGGTTGCTGGGGTAATTTGCCAACACGCTGTTGCAACCTCCAACTGAGACGAGCGCTGAACGATACACAAGTATCGCCCGCGCCAGTTCATCGTAAGGCCAACAGATGCCCAATTGGGCACCCGTTAGTTGCTTGGTAAAACTCATCCCCCACCAACAAGGGTAGTTCCCTTAATTCTCCCAGAACTATCCTGCCGCAGATCTACCTTGAGCATCACGGATAAGAAGGCCGATCACCACTGCCAGAATGAGGAGGACCGAAACCAGCAACCAGAGAACGCCGTGAAAGGCACCATCATAACCATGTATTGTTACCTGAAGAATTCTCTCAACGGACATGGCGTCACTGATCGGGATCGTTGTGTTGAGTTTACCCGCTGCAATATCGTTGACCCAACCACGCAACGTCGCTGCATCCCCTGTCAAAACTGATAGTTCGGCATTGAGTTGGTCATGAAGCAATGTGGCCAAAACAGAACCATAGAGAGAAACAGCAATCGCTTCACTTCCCAAACGAAATGTATTGAGCAAACCAGCGGCCATGCCAGATTTACGCTCAGGAACGACTTGCAAAGCGAGTGCATCAACCATGCCTGCTGTTAGGCCAAAACCAGCGCCTATCAAAAGCAGTGGCACGACCAGATAAACAAACTGAAGATTAGGCTCGCTAATCCAAGCCAGACTTAACACACCGACCAGCAAACACCCCAAACTGCTCATCACGACGATTGATGCCGGCACACCACCGGCCAGAAGCCTGCCCGCCACATTAGGGAAAACCAACAAGGGCGCTGTAAGAAGCAACATGGTCAGCCCCGCTGCCGTTGCGCTCATCTGAAGTACTGATGTGACATATGTTGGGAAGTAAGTGAGCAAGGTGACAAATCCAAACGACCCTGCAACCGTAATAAGCGAATAGCCAATAAATGCCCTGCTGGTCAGCAACGACAGATCCAGCATAGGCGCTGGATGCCGCTTTTCCTGCTGCCAGAACACTACAAAAAGGCCAGCAGACAAAAGCACTAATGCGGCCGTCCCCGGGTCTTGCCAACCCCATTGTGAACTTTGGACAATTGCCAATATCAGGCTAAACAACGCACCTGCAAAAAACAGTGCTCCCAAATAGTCAAACTTCAGTCGCCCCTCTGCCGAAATTTCATCCCGCGGGATCGACTTACTCCATATTAAAATGACACTGAGAAGAGTGAGGTGCGTGTAAAATATTACCCGCCACCCCAGCGTATCGAGAAGTAAGCCAGAAAGCGTGGGCCCCAAACTCACACCCAATCCGGCGACAGTCCCAAATAGAGCAAACACCTTTACTCTCTTGTTTCCTTCAAAGTTGGAAGACAACAGGGCAATACCGCAAGAAAACACAGCCGCAGCCCCAGCACCCGCCAGTGCTCTGCCAATATCCAGCACGATGATGTTGGGGGACATTCCCGAAATGAACGACCCAACACCATAAATGACCACCCCTGCAAGAAAGCAGCGCTTGCGCCCCAACTGGTCAGACAATGCGCCCCACACCAATGTGAGGCAGGCAAACGTTAAATTAAATGCATTCACCACCCAATGAAGAAGGGTCAAATCAGCATTTGTGTCCCTCGCAATAGCAGGCAACGCGATTGCCGTTCCTGAGATTGAACTTGGTACGACAAAAATTGCGAGTAGAATGAGGGGAACAAAACCCATTCCACCTTCATTTGATCTGAGTTTCATGCCTATTCTTTACTTTCATTCTCCATTGGTGCTCAGATCCTCCGCAACAACGTTGCAGCAGCCAGGACCAGCCAAACAGGCACCAGTGAAAAGGTTTGTTATTAATCAAAGGTTCGATTTCCATCGAACCTACAATAAGCATATGATTGTGGTCAACACATTTGGATAAAAGGCGCGGGGAATATGTCCGAAAAAACTACTCATCCAAGCGTTGAGGAAATTGAATTGAGCGCAGTGCTGGCAGCACTCGTGGATGCAAAGCGTCGCTACATCGTTCAAGAGTTTCTAAAATTGGAAAAAGGCACAGAGCGCCATTGCTCAGCCTTTAACCTGAACCTCAGCAAGGCAACCACTTCCCACCACTTCCGCAAACTCCGCGAAGCAGGCCTTATCAGCCAAACAGACCTGGGCAACCGCAGCGTTGCAACATTACGTTACGACGATATAGAACAACGCTTCCCGGGATTGCTGGCGCTCATAGCAAATGAAGATAACGATGGGGTGACCTCCTGAGAGGTCGCTCTCAACCTCCCCTAAAGCCAACGCCTCGCGAAAAAAGCCGGGCAACGCAACCAACAGCAACGAACCGATTGCCACCCATAAAGCAACACCTCAGCCCAATGCATGCCGAGTTGCCATGGAAGCCATTTCTAGGCGCTCACTTCCGTCAAAATGTGGAGTTGGCAAGTAACCAGCCCGCAGCGCGGCCTAAAACACTGCACCACCCGGCACTAAACGCCACAAACGCCATGCTCCGCAATCACATAGAAACAGGTCCCGCTGCCATGGGCGTGCAGCCTGCCGCACTGGTCGTCTCGTGACGGGGATAACGTGTATCTCCAGCCAACATCAGACTTCGGCCAAACGCGGGGGATATCTATTTTCGCTTCGTCCACTGAACAATTCTATCCCTCTGCCGGAATATTGGAGTGCAGTTTGAGCTGCATCCGCACTCAACGGCCTTAACAGATATTCGAGGTGCTCAGGTTCAGTCCACCCATGGTATCCGCTCCGGCTTAGACCCAGTGACACAACTGACACTGAAGCTCACCCCATAGGACACAACAACGGCTTTATCGCGGAACCAACGCACAGTTTGACATAACAACGCACAAAACAACGCAAAGTCGGTGGGAAGGGATTTTGATCGGGATTTCAGTAACTTGAGGAGTACTGCTGGATCGCCTTGCTACCGGCGCGCTTCAGTCTCTCAGCTTTCACTTATCAGAGACAAACTAGTCGTAACGAAGCTTGAGCCGACAGGTTCATCAGTGTTGCAAGCGTTTACTCGGAGGCTACTCGACGGTAGGCCTGCCCCATTGTTATCCCCGCTGAAGGGTTTCACGGCAAACGCTGCCTTGAGCGCTTCGGCGGCTCTGCTTGATCGTGAGTGCACTTACCCCGAGCTAGGCTTATCGGCGTTCATGGTGTCATGTGGGTGGGGTCGGAATTCAAATGTGGAATACAAACGCAAAAAGCCCCCGAGCTTTTTGTGCTCGGGGGCTTTTTGATGAATGATGTTCTGGTTATTTTGGAGAGTTATTTGTATGTTCATCATGCCCGGCAGCGCCCTACTCTCCCGCGTCTTGAGACGAAGTACCATTGGCGCAGGGGCGTTTCACTTCCGAGTTCGGGATGG
>NZ_FOFM01000030.1 GCF_900110875.1 Pseudovibrio axinellae
CGCTTTGAGTTTGCTGATGGCACAGTCCTGAGTGAGATTAAGGTTCGTGATGATGGCCGCCTGGAAATCCGGGGTGAAGGAACCATAAATGGCAGTTCTATGAACGATTATATCCATGCCAGCTCCGGAACAGATGTAATTGATCCAGGTTCAGGAGATGGCCTGACTAATACTGGTCAATGGCAGAACCTTCGAGGCTATGATGGAGATGATGTCTACGTGATCGGTCGTGATGCAGGCAAAGTCTACATCAACAGTGCTGGTGAAACCTCAGGTGCCGATACCGTTCACTTTGAAGATCTGACACTAGCAGATTTGACGTTCGAGAATATTGCAGTCGAAGGTCAGCTGGATGCCCTAGAGGTGAGATGGAAGAATGGCGATGATAACGGTTTCCTTCGTCTGGCTGATCTTGGCGTGCACATTGAACGCTTTGAGTTTGTTGATGGTACAGTCCTGAGTGAGATTAAGGTTCGTGATGATGGCCGCCTGGAAATCCGGGGTGAAGGAACCATAAATGGCGGTTCTATGAACGATTATATCCATGCCAGCTCCGGAACAGATGTAATTGATCCAGGTTCTGGAGACGGCCTGACTAATACTGGTCAATGGCAGAACCTTCGAGGCTATGATGGAGATGATGTCTACGTAATCGGTCGTGATGCAGGCAAAGTCTACATCAACAGTGCTGGTGAAACCTCAGGTGCCGATACCGTTCACTTTGAAGATCTGACACTAGCAGATTTGACGTTCGAGAATATTGCAGTCGAAGGTCAGCTGGATGCCCTAGAGGTGAGATGGAAGAATGGCGATGATAACGGTTTCCTTCGTCTGGCTGATCTTGGCGTGCACATTGAACGCTTTGAGTTTGCTGATGGTACAGTCCTGAGTGAGATCAGCATCCTTGAGGATGGCCGCCTGTCCCTTAAGGGGACTGATGGCAACGACCTGTTTATCGCCAACATAGGCAATGACTCTTTTGATGGTGGCACTGGAATAGATGTAATCGACTACAGAGCATCTTCTGCCGGAGTGAATGTAGATCTTGATGCAGGAATGGCATCTGGTGGTTCTGCTGAAGGTGATAAGCTCATTAATATTGAATCTGTAGAGGGTTCTGATTTTGCTGATGTCATCACAGGTGATGAGCAAAACAATCGTATCCTGGGGAACTATGGAGCTGATACACTCTCAGGCGGCGAGGGACACGACACTCTCCTCGGTGGAGAAGGTATAGATCAGCTGTACGGAAACGCAGGGATCGACTGGTTGGATGGTGGATCTGAAAATGATCAACTGTTTGGCGGTACTGGAAACGACTCTCTGTATGGTGGTCGTGGAGATGATACCCTGGAAGGTGGCGCTGACAACGACACCTACATTTACGAACGGGATGACGGCAATGACACCATTGCTGACAGCGAAGGCAACGACACCCTTAAGTTTACCGCTGGTATTACACTGTCAGATATTCACTTCACCCGGGAGGGTAACGATCTTCGTTTGTTCGTGAACGAACTTAGTGCGCAAGTCCCTTCCGACCTTTATCAGATAGATGACCAAATCCTGATCACGGATTGGGCGTCTGAAGACAATCGTATCGAGACCCTGCACTTTAATGATAGTGGTCAAAGCTACTCATTGGGAGACCTAATCGCAGACGACTTCCAGTTTGTGTAATGACTGCTATGCAAAATACACTCTCCTTGAAGCCTCGGCGCATAGTCGCCGAGGCGTTTGCGGCGTCGCGGTCCGGGTATGCGGGCGTTGGGGTCTTGAGTCTGGTCATCAACCTGTTGATGCTGACGGGCCCGATGTTCATGCTGCAGATCTATGATCGCGTGCTCGCCAGCCACAGCGTGCCAACACTGGTGATCATCGCCAGTTTTGCCGGTATCCTCTACCTATTCTTCGCCCTGCTGGAAGGCATCCGTGCCCGTGGCCTGTCGCGTATTTCTCAGGAAATCGATGCCCGCCTGTCGCGCACCGCGTTCCTTGCCAACCTGCGCGTGCCATTGCGCATGGGCAATAGCGGCAAAAATGTGGACCCGATCCGCGATCTGGAGACCATGCGCCAGTTCTGGGGTGGTCAGGGTCCAGCCGCGCTCTTTGATATTCCATGGATGCCGATCTATCTGGGTCTGGTGTTCGTGCTGCACTTCTGGCTCGGCATGCTGGCACTGGCTGGCGCAGTCATCATCCTCTCTCTGGTGCTTGCCAACGAGTTCATGAGCCGCGATCCCTCCAGGGAGCTGGCCTCACAAAACGCACAGCGCAGCAACACCCGCTCCGGCGCCCGCCGCAATGCGGAAGTGGTGCGTGCCCTTGGTATGAGCGCAACACTCACCAACAAGTGGGATGAAGCCAACGCCCGCTTTTATGATGCCCAGACCAAGGCAGGCGACCGCGCCTCCCTGTTCGCCACCGCCATCAAAGCCTTCCGCTTCCTGCTTGGCTCTGCCGTTCTGGCTGTGGGTGCATGGCTGGCAATCCTTCAGGAAGTCTCTCCCGGTGTTATGATCGCAGCTTCCATCATCACCTCCCGAGCTCTGTCTCCTGTGGAGCAGGCTGTTGGCCAGTGGCGCGTGTTCATCGCAGCCCGTCAGGCCCGCGCCCGTTTGGAAAAGTCGCTGGAAGGTCTGGATGAAACCCCGCCAGAAACCGAACTGCCGCTGCCAAGCAAGACCCTCAATGTACAGCAGATCGCAACAGCGCCTCCCGGTGCTCGCGCAGTCACACTGGCCGGCGTCAACTTTGAGCTCAAAGCAGGCGATGGCATGGGCGTTATCGGCCCGTCCGGGTCTGGTAAAACCAGTCTGGTCCGCGCACTTGTCGGTGTCTGGCCAATCTTGCGCGGTGCCGTTCGTCTGGATGGCGCTGAGCTGGGCCAGTGGTCGGAAGATCGTCTGGGCACAGCAGTTGGCTACCTGCCGCAGGATGTGGAACTGTTTGACGGCACCATTGCCGAAAACATCTCCCGCTTTACAGCAGAACGCGATGACGAGAAGATTTTGGAAGCCGCCCAACTTGCCCATGTGCATGAGTTGGTCACCAGTCTGGCTGATGGTTATGACACGCAGGTTGGCGAAGGCGGGGCACTGCTTTCTGCCGGACAGCGTCAACGTGTGGGTCTGGCCCGCGCGCTTTATGACAGCCCGTTCCTGATCGTGCTCGATGAGCCGAACTCCAATCTGGATTCAGAAGGCGAAGCTGCGTTAACCCGCGCCATCAAGCTGATGCGTGAGACCGGCAGCATTGTCATTGTCGTTGCCCACCGTCCAAGCGCGATCTCAGCTGTTGATCTGCTGCTTGTTGTGAAGGATGGCCAGCAGGCCGCCTTTGGCCCGAAAGACGAAGTCCTGCCAAAAATCAGCACCCCTGCTGGCGTGCCAGCACCCGGTGCAAAACCGGCCCCCGGCGCACAACCAGCCCCAGCTGCTGCAAATACAGGACCATTGAGCGTGGTGCCACATGCCTGAGCAAACAACCCTTTCCACCATTCAGACCTCTCGTAAGAAACACATGCGCTGGGGCCTCTTTCTTGTGGGCGTTCTTGTACTCGGCCTTGGCGGTTGGTCCTCCGTTGCCAAGATCAACAGCGCAGTGATCACCTCCGGCTCCGTCGCTGTCGATGGACAGGCCAAGAAGGTGCAGCATCAGGAAGGCGGCATTGTTGGCGAAATTCTCGTCAAAGATGGCGATGAGGTCAAAGACGGTGATGTGCTGTTCCGCCTGGATGAAACGGTAGTGAAAGCCAATCTGGCCATCACCCGCAAGCGTCTTCACCAGATGCAGGCGCAGGAAGCCCGCCTTTCTGCCGAATGGCGCAATGACGATCAGGTCGCCTTCCCGGAAAATCTTGTTGAGCTGGCAAAGACTGACAAGATTGCCGCCACCGCTCTGGATGGTGAGCAGGCTCTCTTTGCTGCCCGTCAGCAAGGTATCAAAGGCCGCAAAAAGCAGCTTGGCGAGCAGATTGCTCAGCTGGAGCAGCAGATTGAAGGCCTGCAGGTGCAGCGCGATGCCAAGGCTGAAAGCATTGATCTTGTCACTCAGCAACTCGCCGACTTTGCATCTCTTCTGGAAAAGCGCCTGATCAACGCCTCTCAGGTCACCGCCATCAAGCGGGAACGGGCCGAGCTGGTTGGTGACCGCGGCGGGCTGATCTCTCAGGTCGCCCAGACCAAGGAGGCCATCAGCGAAAAGCGCGTGCAGATCTTGCAGCTGGACGAAGAGTTTTTGGAGAAGGTCCTATCCGACCTGCAAAACATCCGCTCACAGATTGCCGAGCTGGAAGAGCAGGAAGTGGCTGCGCAGGATCGCCTGAAGCGCATCGATATCCGCGCCCCGCAATCCGGTTATGTACACCAGCTCAACGTTCACACCGTTGGCGGCGTGATCGCACCGGGTGATACCCTCATGCTGGTGGTGCCGGAAGACAGTGATCTGGTGATTGAAAGCCGCGTTCAGCCCGTTGATGTGGATCAGCTACAAGTGGGACAAGACGCTTATGTGCGCCTTGCCGCTTTCGACCAGCGCACCACACCAGAGCTGGGTGCAGCTGTGCTCAACGTCTCCCCGGATCTGACCCGCGATGAGGTCACCGGCGAGCCATTCTATCTGGCACGGCTGAAGATCCTGGATAGCGAAATGCCAAAGCTGAACGGCCAGACCCTCGTGCCGGGCATGCCCGTCGAAGGCTTCATCCAAACCGGGGAACGTACCGTCCTTTCCTACTTCATTAAACCCATGCAAGACCAAATCGCGCATGCACTCAAGGAGAAGTGAGGACGATACATTGAAGCCTCATCCAGTTGATCATAGAATTATGCTTTAAGAAAAAACACTACTTCTTGATTTTGCTCTGATGAGATCTTGACGGAGGATGCCAAGAGTCCCCACGTCGTACGTCTGAGAGCGACTTAATGAATTGTCGGCTAGTCGTGGGATTACAAAGGATCTCCATGACGGACTATGCGCAGGATACCATTTTTTGATTTACGGCCTATCGAAACAAGAGGAGTTCCATCTTTGTACGACCACGATTTTCTCTTGCCGATTTGCCACGCCGTTCCAATAAATCCACCTTTTGCAACTCTTGTAAAGCGAGTGTCGGTACGTTTTAACTCTTTCCCCAGAAGGGAAGCTATAACAGTATCGTCGTTATAGTAGCTATCAGTCTCGAGTGAGCAGGAATGAATTACTTCAGGATTTTCTGAAACCTTTAGACTGGGTATTGAACGACTTTCTTTTGTAACTTTATAGAAGCGTGTGGTAGAGGGCGGCTTTGTGTTTTTAACGCACTGATTGACAAACGCGGCAACAATCTCCGGATACATGTTGGGAGCAGGCGTAGATAGTTTTGCTTTGATCAAACTATTATTTAAACTGCTAGTGCAGCCTACAAGCGCTGTGCTAATAACGAGCGTGATCGCCCATACCCGTACCATTTTATACTCCTTTATTTCTTAGCTAGCTGATTTTTCAGTGAGATTAAACTTGTTAGTTGCGTTAGAAAGACAATCAGAGTTGAATTCCTTTCGCACAGTACGTTATCGCACTCCATAGTTTCCGCTAAGTAGCTTTGTTTCAACTTGCATGACGTCAGCTCACCAAATTGGCAAAAAACTTCATGCTATCAAAGTCTGATATGCATCAACCTCAATCTCGGGCGCGACCCTACTCATATGTAGCGTCAGTGCAACCATGCAGAAGTTGTATCTCTCGCTTGTTTTAAGTTGCACGAAGGTGAAGTAGTGAAGTCAATCCGCAGATGTTTTGTTCTTGCTGGCAACCCATCTTAGTATACCTGCCGACACAAAGACCGTTAGCAGATCTGCCAAAGGCACTCGCTTGACTAATTGTATGATGCTCCAAAGTTTATGAAATGAAAAACGACAGGCCAAAAGCCTGTCGCGTTCAACGCTCGCGGCCATTGGCATCCCTGCCTGCTTCCAAAAACTCTTTTGACCAGCTGTAGTAGAGCCCTTGCGAGATGCCTTCCTGACGGCGAAGTTCAGTAATGCTGTCTTCACCGCGCAGTCCAGCGAGCACGATGCAGATCTTATCCTCGGTGGAATAGCGCTTATAGGTCTTGCGCCGAATGTCTTTGACAGCTTTTCAGCTGCTGCGCAGGCCGTCCTTGTTTTTTGCCCCATTGTTCATTCCTAATCTAGTGATCATGGGCCAAAACACTCCCTTATTCAATGCAACCGATCCGTCCATAAAGCTTCGACGGGAAACATCTGAAGATGGCTAATGAGAATGCATCTTTAGATCGGCAGTAGCGCCTTTATGTTACTATTTTAAATCTAGCTTTTTCTGATGATGACATAATTTCAGTTGAGTTGTTCGAACATGTAGTTCCCAAAATCTATGAATGGCTTAAGGATGATAGATTGGGGTATGAGGCAAAAAGAAAAGCTATGATGAATGTACGATACTATTTTACGATCCCGATCTGGGAGTATGATCAGCGGCTAAAAAGTAACGTGCGCGATTTGTATCACGCCAAAGGTTATAGTAAGCGACAATGGGAACGTCTTGAGCTCAAGCTGTCTAACTAAAAGCTGGTGTACACTGACCGCTTTGACTAATCGAGTAATCGTTGGGCCACTCACACTTCTTATGTGGTCTAGATTTATGCTGGTAAAACAGACAGCCTCCAAGTGTCGTAAGCGGGTCCGTTCTCGGGATGATACTTTATTTTCAGAAAATGCTGATTGAAACGGCTGGGTAAATTATCTAGGATGACACTTTATTTTAAGTTGGTCACGCTAAATGCCGCAATAATGTGATTTGAGGATGGAACTTTATTTTCATCCCACACTCTGACCGAGTTTGTGCCGCTTCTTTTGCAATCTGCTGATCTCTCGTCAGTTCTTCCGGTACTTCAGCAGGAAGGGGCCAGAACAGGAAGAGCCGTATGAGCTGAGAGGTTCACGTACGGTTCTGTGAGAGCCTGAGGGTGAAATTCCCTCAGGCTACTCGACCAATTACCCAGGAACATGCGTATTTATGTCGCATCCTTTGCAAACTGGCTCAGTTGTCTCGCAACTCATTTCGCACTTGCATGAGAATTTTACCTAGTTTGTTTAGGCCGCTTCCGTCTGCTCCAATGCCCCAATACGCGTCCATCGGGGCATTTTCTGCAATTTCTGCCTGTTCCGTTGATAAGAGAAGGTTTCGTGGGTGCTCGTGGGTTTTGAATTTACAGCGTACGGCATCCAACATGATTTGATCCTTGACTTCTTCCCAATCGGATCGCAAAGCAATTTCCCGTGTCATCCCAAGACATTTAGCATCTTTGGGCTTACTGCAGCGTCTGATGCGCTCGCGGTAATCATCGTTGCGAAACTTCATCGCTTGAAAATAATGCTCGACAGTTCGCCACCATCTTCCTTCAAGCTCGACACCGTACGGAGCAAAGTTGGAAAACTCTGAATAGTCATCCGTCTGTGCATAGAAATAGATTGTGTTGTTTGAGAACATGGTTTCCATTTGGAAATGCCTAATTAATTAGTTTGACTTTGCAAAGATGCGCATGGAGATACTCCGAGTAGCCCGAGGCTTGTGATTTAATACAGCCAGATACTAAATCCCCCCAATTGGGTCATGCTGTAATCTTTCCCACCAAAGCAAATAGTGATTGATTATTTTGTCGTCTATCTCGTCATCTTTATAAGGCAAGAGCATCTTTCTGATATTGGTTTCAACCTCGTTCTTTTCCCAGTTCTTAAACTGATCCTGATGGTATTCCAGCTTCCTATCAACTTCATTTACTAGTTGCTTAAGTGACGCTAATACCTTTAACCCACCCGGGGTGTAAAAGCCGGTTTCCACATTCACATCATAAACGAGCTGAAGATAGGAAATGAGGTCATCCTCCAGGCAAAACCGCAGATCCGTCCAGTCTTCGCCTGTGCGTGCGCATAACAGGGCAGAACGCAGGGCTGTAAACACGAACGCATAATACCTGGGCGGTTCTCGCGTCAGCCTGCCCGTACTATGTTTTTTATAGTCATATTGAAAATTGCCGTTTTCCAGCCGGTTAATCGGATAGTAAGCGTCGTCCAAATCACCCGCATCAAACTCTTTTATCCGATATTGAAAGTTTTCAAGAATATGGGGATCATCAAATACCGTTTCTTTAAATCCATTTAAGTATTTTAAAAGGTAGTCCTGCTCTCCATTCACAATGAAGTATTCAATAAGATCATTCAGGATGATGCATAGGTATTGGTTGGCGAACAGGCAGGTCCCAGCTTTAAACTTTATGTCTAAAACGGCCTCAAACACAATTTTCATTGTGTTCATATTATCTAATATTATCAGCTTTCTTGGATAGTTCATCAGTTTCCAATATCCAACTTTGGCCAGAGAGGGTCTTCTAGGCCTTCTGCACTTTCATCAAATAATTCAAAGGTGTTTAATCCGCTGTCCAAGAATTTGACCTGAACGCCTTCCCGGATTCTCCCATGATAAAAATAGGCATTCAGTCCGTCGCTTCGATCTTTCTCAAACATTGGATAGAGATCATCTCTAATCTTCAGATGGAAATAGTATTTGCAAAAGGGAGCTTTGTGTTTGTACCCAAGGAAAACCGCATTCCAGACCTCAGCACGAGATAGCGGGGCGTCCGTGATGTAAGTTTTGCCGTCTTTATTTGGGCGTATCGCTCTACTATTAAGGATTTTGTAGTAGGTCGTGTCATCGGTGAAATGCCAATAGTCTTTCCAGTTGTGACAATCCTCGCAATTGTCTGTGGTTGTTGTGCTTGTGGCATTTTCTTTTGAAAGGCTTTTGCGAAGCTCTTCTCCGGCTTTTTTAGCTGCTAACAAGCCGGCTAATAATGCGCCTGCTTCCGCAGCCCCAGCTAGTATGGGAGGAATTGCAAAAATTGGCATCACCCACCCTCCTTGCTTTTCCACTCGGTCTCAAGCAAGAAAATCACATGCTTTATTTTGTCAGAAGCAAACAGATCTGTTCTTGCAAAGATATCCTCGTAATCTCCCATCTCCCATAAACGACCGTTTAGAGCGATACATAAGAACACAAATTGGCTGATTAGCTCATAATCATCTATCTTGTTGGCAACAAGATAACGACAGGCATCCAGTGTTATACTGTGACCTTCCTTTTCAAATACAATTCCATTGCTGTCTAATGCACTCTTAACCTTCGTGCGTAGTTGAATTGCTCTTAGCTCAATCTGCATATCCGCAAAGGTTTTTTCCTGTGCTTTGCGGATCAGGGTGATGTGGCTCTTGGGGCGTTCGTTGGTTTGTGTGGAGCTTTCTGTAATTGGCGTCATCGGGGTACGTTTGCGGGTCAGCATGTCAAAGCGGTTTGCCGTGCAGTGTTGCCCATGATCGGGCGTCGCAAAATACCAGAGCTGATGATCATGGCACAGGCTGGGCTCTTCGCACCAGTCTTCAGCAATGAAGTCTGTGATCGGGCCAAAGAAGGCCTGGGTTTCCAGCGGGTTTGTGGAGAGTAACCAGACCCGCAGGACAGCCGGGTCAAAGAAGCGGAAGCGCACCAGACGGCCATCGCTTTCAAACTCAACGCGCAAGTAACGGCGGAAATGGCGACGCAGCAGCACCACATCTGTTGCTTCATCCTCAGAGATATCGGGCGAGGCAACAAAGGCACCGCGCTCGACTTGTTGCTTCAAGCTCTCAGGAGGAGGGGTCTTGTAAAGCTCTTTTGCTCTGGATTTTGAGGCTAAGAAGTAGATCCCCCAGCCTTTGCCCCAGCCTTCTTCAATCAACCAGTTGGTGAGGTCGCTGTCTTGTTCCAACCGCACCAGATAAGGAGCGGTTAACGCCAATTCGTGTGCCAGTTCTCCAGCAATCAGGCTGCACCAGTCAGAGTTCTCTTCTCCCAACAGGCGACCATAGATATCTTCACACCATTGCCCATCGATGATGGCATAGGCGCAGATATCATCGGTGACTTTGGCAAACAGGCTGGCCTTAACACTGGCGGAAATGTGATTTCCCTGGCTCGGCTGAGCGGCCACTGCAGGAACATGCGTATTCATGTGGCATCCTTAGCAAACGGGCACTCTTCGGCAAACGGCTTGCGGGTGCCAGCGGGGGAAGCGGCTCCGATAAATACATTTGGGCTGCCAGAAACATCTGCTCCGCCGCAATCAATCGGGTCGCCAACACGGCCCGCTTGTTTGTTGTTAAAGTTCACTGTTGGACTTCCAGCTGCCAGCGCTCTGCCATGCGCTGGGGAAGGGCAAGGTGAGCAGCCATGGGGCGCGTAAGCATCGCCCTGGCGCACCGCAGGCTTGTTGTTGATGAAGATATTGGGACTGCCGGCAATGGCCGG
>NZ_FOFM01000007.1 GCF_900110875.1 Pseudovibrio axinellae
GCCGGGCAGATAGGGCTGGAAATGATAGCCGCATAAGGCTTGAATACAAACAATGGATCCTCACAAAAACTGGAGGAAACTTGGGTCTCAGGTCACAATGATCCGCCAGATTTTTGCAGATGACCTGGTTTTTTTTAAAAACATACGCTTAGAAGCCCTTCGTAGTGAGCCTGACGCGTTTTGTGCCACCTTGAAAGATTGGCAGGATCTGAGCGATCAACAATGGCTCCAATACATAGAGCGCAGCACCATGCTTATAGCCTTTGAACAAGGCAACCCGGTGGGCATGATGGCCCTGTTTCGTGAAACAGACACAAAGCGACGTCATCGTGCCAGTATCAAGATGGTTTATCTAAACAAATCACAAAGGGGGAACGGCACCGCATCCGCCATGCTCAACTGCCTGATAGACCTTGCAAGACAACAAGGAGTGACACATCTCGACCTTAAGGTGAATGCTGCAAATACCAGCGCGGTCAGGTTTTATCAGCGAGAGAAGTTTGAACAGGTTGATTATATAGCAGCATCTATGATCAGCAATGGTGAGGTCATCGACGACATGTTGATGTCACGGCACATATAAACAAAAACACAAAAGGCCAGCGATATGCCGGCCTTAAGTCAAGTCACGAAATTCACTTATTATAAGCGCGATCCACCAACCAAAGCCTGTGCTGGTGCACGGCCCGTGTTGCTGAGTTTGCTTCTGGAGTTCAACGGCTGGGTAGCTGTTTTTTTCTTGCGATAGACACCGCGCAACTCTGGATACGGCTCGAACCCATCCGTCAAGCCAACCACTGTTTCCGCTGCACCGAGCACAAGGAACCCATCATCAGGCAACTGACGGTAGATGCGGTTCAACACATCGATTTTTGTTTGTTGATCAAAGTAGATCAGAACGTTTCGGCAAAAGATGATGTCAAACTCACCAAGGTGGCTAAAGTTCTCCAACAGATTCAGCTTGCGCCATTGCACCATGGCACGAATCTCAGGAGCCATCTGCCACAGCTCTCCCTGCTGCGAGAAGTACTTCAGCAGCATTTGAATTGGCAAACCACGCTGGACCTCAAACTGGCTGTAGATACCAGTACGAGCTTTTTCCAGCACCTCAGTAGAGATGTCAGTACCTATAATCTCAAATCTGAAGGTTCCAACCTTAGCCTTTTCTTCCTTCAGATACATGCTGAGCGAATACGGCTCCTGCCCTGTGGAAGCCGCCGCACACCAGATTCTTGCACTACGCCGCGTCTTCCTTGCATCAAGCAGATGTGGAAGCATCACATTGCGGAAGCTCTCAAACGGCCTTTTGTCGCGAAAGAAGAATGACTCGTTTGTCGTCATAGCTTCCACCACATCGCTCTGGAGCGACATAGACCCAGCTTTACTGATCGCAAGAATGAGTTCGCTCAGTCCATTGAGGTTGTTACGACGAGCAACCGGCAACAACCTGCTTTCAACCAGATACTGTTTTTCATCAGAAAGAACGAGGCCGCTACGCGATTTCAGAAATTTCTTCAGGAAATCATATTCAGAAGTCATCATCTCGCGGCTCCTTTTAAGATACGCTTGACTTGTGCACCCATCTGATCAAGAGGCACCACACCACTGCAATTCCCTGAACGGGCTGCAGCTCCCGGCATGCCCCAGACAACGCTGGAGGCCTCATCTTGTGCAATAACGCTACCACCCTTGCCGGAAATAACATTTACGCCATGTGCGCCATCACTGCCCATTCCGGTTAAAACGATCGCCAGACACGCTGTGCCGAAAACTTCGGCTGCACTTTCAAAAAGTGGATCCACAGATGGCTTACAGAAATTGACGGGAGCACCGTCTTCAAGCAGCGTTACCGCTTGCCCGTTCTGCTTACCGATTTTCAAATGAATTCCGCCTGGAGCAACGTAGATATGACCAGGTTTCAATACATCCATGTGTTCAGCTTCTTTGGAAGGAAGTTGAAGTTGCTTATGCAAATGCTCTGCAAGAATTGTCGTAAACGTACGCGGCATATGCTGCGTAATCAGGACAGGAACATTGAGCAAACTTTCACGCGCATCAGTCAGCACACGCTGCAACGCCTGCGGTCCGCCCGTTGAACTGCCAATCACCAGAGCCCGTGGCACGACCGACGAATAGGGCCTCAGCGTGATCTCTGGCTTCCCACTGGCAGGTTGCATGACAGAACGATTCCGCCGCATCGCGCTGCGCATGTCTGGGCGTACACCAGCCACTTCAGCACGCCCTTTGTGAGGATCGTTTACGACCTCAGCGCGCATCCGTCGTGCTGGCTCTGCTACTGTTGTAGTGCGTTTTAAACGCTTACCACCACGTCCAAGCAGTTTCAGTTTTTCCAGCAGCTCTCGCTGAAAGTCTGTCGCGCTGGCAGTTTGACCGGTTGTTTCGGGCTTAGCCACGTAGTCTGTCGCACCAAGCGAAAGTGCTTTCAAGCTAACTTCTGCATTGCGGCGCGTAAGCGTGGACGCCATAACGATGATAAGGTCGCGCTTCTTCTCAAGTAGTTTGGGAAGAGCAGTCAGGCCATCCATCACAGGCATTTCAACATCAAGCACCACCACATCGGGGTTAGAGCGCTCAACGTCTTTTACAGCCATTTCCCCGTTACGGTGAGTTGCGGCAACTTCAAGGTCCGGGTCTGCTTCAATCCATCTGCTAAACAAACCGCGTATGACAACGGAGTCATCCACGACCATGACACGGACTGGAGCTGCTTGACCGGATTTTTGTGTTTTCGGCTCTTCAATTTTTGCATGCATGCCAAACCGGCCTATACTCATTTTTAGACCAATCCAACTTCCTGAAATTTCGCCGACAGAATCTCCCTGTCAAACGGTTTCATGATGTATTCGTTCGCGCCAGCACGGATCGCTTTGGTGATGTGAGCGACATCGTTTTCTGTCGTACAGAAAACAACAATCGGTTCATCTCCACCTTCCTCTTCGCGAAGCTTAGCCAAAAACTCCAACCCGTCCATGACAGGCATATTCCAGTCTAGCAAGACCGCATCCGGCATTGAGGCTTTACAAGCATCAAGCGCTTTCTGGCCGTCCTCAGCTTCGATGATTTCAAATCCAATGTCCTCCAGAATGCGGCGGGCCACTTTGCGAATTACGCTGGAATCGTCAACAACCAGACACTTTTTCATTAAATCTGCTCTCTCGCTTCGCAGGTATGCTTTATGCAGCTTTAGGTTCAATCAAGGAGCTCAACAGGCGCTCCACATCAAGTACCACCATTAGGCGTCCATCCAGCCGATGCACTCCGCCGGAAATCTCAGCCCAACGGAAGTCAAGATTGGATGGGTTTGCTTCCATCTCACTTTTGAGCAAGTTGAGAACTTCTCCTACGGCATCAATCACGAGGCCGTAAGACTCCCCTTTATACTCAATACCGACAGCCATCATGCCCTGATCAGTTTCATTTGGCTTAAGATGAAGTTTGCGACGCATATTAATGGCGGTCACAATGCGACCGCGCAAGTTCAACACGCCTTCAACTTCAACCGGTGCCAAAGGAACACGGGTCACTTTCTCAGGGACAAACACATCATGCACCTGAGAGATCGGCAGACCAAATAACTGGTCGCCAATCACCACAGTTACATATTGGATATTGTCAGCACTGCCCTGGCGGTTCTCTTCGCTGTCTACCGTTGCGAGTCTATGAGGGGTCATGCTGCAACTCCAACTTCATTAGTCAAAACATCTTTGAGCGCTGCCAACAGTCCTGGACGGTCGAACTTGGCCACGTAGTCATCAAAGCCAGCCTGACGGCCTTTTTCAATAGACGCAGGTGTCACCACAGCGGACAGGGCGATGATTGGTAAATGACGGAAGCGCGTATCACGACGCAGGCTTTCACAGAAGTCATTGCCACTGATCTCCGGCATCTCAATGTCGGTTACAATCGCAGAGAAATCGGTGCCTTTTTCCATGAGTTCAAAAGCATTTTGCGCACTTGAACAAACAGTTACCTCATATCCCGCTGCCTTTAAGACCGGCGTGAGCATGTTTCTGAAGAACGCACTGTCATCAATGAAGAGAAGCTTGCGCACCTTCGCAATCGCGTCAACTTCCTTGTGCATGAACCAGTCATCAAAGGCGAGTGGCAGGTAATGGCCAAGGTCAATCACTTCAGTTGCACGCTCGCGTACAATTGCAGAACCAAGAACACCCTGACGCTCTGAGACAACTTCAATGTTCATCCGGTCTTCGACAATATCTACAATCTGATCAACAACCAGACCCATAGAACGCCCATTATCAGAAAACACCAGCATTGGCTGCGTGCCTTCAGACTTATGCTGAGCACCTTCATGAACGTAAACAAGTGGCATCAGAGAACCGCGGTACTGGACCAGATCACGCCCATTTGAGCGTTCAATTTTCGCAACATCGAACTCTTCAAGACGCGTAACCAGAGACAATGGAACTGCCTTCGGTTCATCAGATCCGGCACGGAACAGCAGCAAGGAGATCGGCGCGTCAGTATCAATCACACTGAGTTCTTGCTCATATCGCTCGTCTTCAGCTGTATCACTCAGTGTTCCAGATGCATGGTTTGCCATCGCACTTGCCACGCCATTTGGATCCACAATCATGATAACGGAGCCGTCACCCAAGATGGTATTACCAGAGAACATATTGATGTTGCGCAGCATGGAAGACATCGGTTTTACAACGATCTCTTCTGTATGGAAGACACCATCAACAACCACACCAAAGGACTGGCTGCCAACCTGCATAACAACGATGAACCCATTGTCCTCATCAAGATCAGCATCTTCCGTTTGACCCAGTAATTCAGACATATGCACCAACGGCAGCAGCTTACTTCGCAACCTTAAGACCGGTCGATCTTTAAGCCGCTCGATACGATGCTCGGAGTTGGACTGAACACGAACCAGTTCCACAACAGAAAGCTGAGGAATTGCATAACGATTGCCGCCAGCTTCCACAATAAGTGTGGACACGATAGCAAGCGTCAGCGGGATCTTGATAATGAAGCTGGAACCACGCCCAGGTGTCGAGCGCAAATCAATGGAACCGCCGATGAGTTCAACATTGTTCCGCACAACATCCATGCCAACGCCGCGACCAGAGACGCTGGTAACGTTCGTGGCCGTGGAGAAGCCAGCTGCAAAGATGAACTTGTAGATCTGTTGATCCGCCATCTTTTCAAGTTCAGCTTCGGTCGTAACACCGTTTTTAAGTGCTTTTTCCTTGATCTTTTCAAGGTTAAGGCCGCGACCATCATCTTTAACTTCGATGATGATGTGACCGCCCTCGTGGTAAGCTGAAAGAGTGATGTTCCCTTTCTCTGGCTTACCAACAGCAACACGATCTGCAGGCTCTTCCAGACCGTGGTCTGCTGAGTTGCGGATCATATGTGTTAGAGGATCTTTGATCAGCTCCAGAACCTGACGATCAAGCTCTGTTTCGGCACCAATCATTTCAAGCCCGATAGGCTTGTTCAGTTCCTGAGAAAGATCGCGAACAATACGCGGAAGCTTTTGCCATGCATTGCCAATTGGCTGCATGCGCGTCTTCATCACACCTTCCTGCAACTCGCCAGTCACATTTGAAAGGCGCTGCAAAGGAACCTTGAATTCGCTATCTTCATGACGACGAACAATTTCCAAAAGCTGGTTGCGTGTCAGCACCAGTTCCGAAACCATTGTCATCAAATGTTCCAAAGTCTCAACATTCACGCGAATGGATTGATTGGAAACACTCTGGCCAGATGCCTTACCCTTTGCGCTTGGGTTCTTTGGCTTGGCAACTTCTTCGTGAGGAGCTTGCGCATCTGCTGCAGGAACTTCAGCACCACCCGCTGGCTTGCCGTCTTCCTCAGTTTCATCTGCAGCCGTAGGAAGCTCGATCTCGACTTCAGCTTCCTGGAATGCACGCTCAAGATCATCAAGAGACACTTCACCGGGACGAAGAGGACGCTCCAGAACCTGATGAACATCTGCCTCATCTTCAGCTGCTTTTTCGTCTGCCATAGCCGCCGCCATGTCATCTTCTTCAGCATTCAGTGAAAGGCGCTCCAGCTCATCAATGAGATCGCGATCAGTTCCATCAGGCTCAGTGCCATTGGCCGCTTCAAGGTCCGCAAGGATGTCTTTGATTCGATCAATTGAGCCAAGAACAAGTGTCACAGCTTCATGGGTTACAGGAACACCATCGCGGAACTTGCCCATAAGAGTTTCGGCTGCGTGGGCGATTGCTTCCAAACGCGGCAGTCCTAAGAACCCACAAGTGCCTTTGATTGTATGCACTAACCTGAAAATGTTATCCAGAATTGTGGCGTTGTTCGGCTCTTGCTCAAACTTCACCAACTCTACGTCGACAACATCCAGGCTTTCATTGGTCTCAGTGAGAAACTCTCTGAGAAGATCGTCCATGGCCCGCACCCACTCAATGCTTAGGGGAGCCTCAAAAAGCGAGACTCCTATTAATTCACTGTGGTTGAGTGTTAAGCGAAACGGTTAACATAGGTTGAAAGATTGTAAGATTCATCCAACCTAAGATAACTGGTTGTTTTTGGCTAACGATCAGACGGAGGCCGAAACGTGAGTATTTGCCTTGCATATAACGGCGTCACCGTCTTTGCTCAGACCAATATTTAAGCCTGCTTCTTCTGCGAGTAAAACAGCATAGATTGGCTGAACAGTGTGCGCATCAATGCGTTCTGGCTCTTGCCCGGAAAGAATCTCGCTTACAACCTGAGGGATTCGTGCGTTGGTGCCCTCAGCTTTAAGAAGAAAATCAGGAGCCTGTGCATCACCGGCCATACTGATAGAAATTGTGCCGCCGCGCGGTACACACTGGTTCATCAAAAGAAGCAGGTTCAAAATCAGCTTTACCTGATTTTTTGGCATCAAAAGGCGTGGCAGTCCCCACTCAAGGTTTGCCTTTTCGTTACTCATATAACCAGTCGCGACTTCCTGAGCATCCCCAAGGTCAATCTCCGCACCAGCAGAGCCCGCAGCGCCAAAGGCCAAGCGAGCGAACTGCAGTTTTGCAGAAGCTTGACGTGCCGACTTGCGAATAAGGTCCATCGCAAAGTCTGCCATGTCCTCATTGCCTTCTTCATCCAACACTTCCAAGCCGTTGGTGATCGCCCCGACAGGTGAAATAATGTCGTGGCACACACGGCTTGCGACGAGTGCGGCAAGATCAAGAGAAGACAAATCTTTAAATACTGACATAACCGCTCCAGAGCATTGGCCTACTGGCCCTTTGATTGATTCGTGACGTAGCGAAAAAGCTACAATCCTGCCGATTTAATTCCAAGCTGGACATCATTGATATGGACCGCATTTCACATCACCTGCATGACTTTTTGCCTTCACAAGCAAGGTATCCGGCGCTGACAGAAACAAAGCTCGATGTTCCCTGCCCTGAAATAACATTAACTGCTGGTCATAAATAAGGTATATCTTCGCCAATCCCTCGGCTCTATAGCCTTGCGCAAGTGAGAGTGCATCGCATCCCTGAAATAGTGGGGCATAAACCTCCGGTGAATGCCGAAACGCATCTCTGTTTCCCTCATTAGAGAATGCCCAGATCCGCCCGCCCCAAGAAAGCGTAATGTCCTCCCGACCTTTTTCGGGAAGCTGAGAGACCTGATAGGACACCGGATCGAACATGGAAAGCACATATGTGAATCGCTCCTGCGCATTCACAGAAACGACCACCAGCATCAAAAAAACGCCCGCTGCCCCGAGAACTTTCGTAATAACTGCTAATTTCCTGTAGAAAACCTCAGAAATCATGAGAATGTCCATCCAGAGTCCGAATCACCTGCATTAACTAAACTGATACGTTCGCTAAAGATACAAAATCTGCAACTTGAGGCCAACGGGATCTACTGTGTTTACTCGGCTTTCCAGTGGTTAAGTGCTGGGTAGAAATAAAAGCTAGAGCTTGTGGCCAATGAAAGTTGCACTATGCCCATAACATTGGATTTGCTCTGAACAATCCAAATTCTCAAGTTTCTTGGAAGGAGACGTTGGCATGATGACGAGCCTGTTCACTAATCTGCGTAACAGAGCTGCAATTGTCCTTTGCGCCAGTCTTGCACTGCTGGTGCTCAACACACATTCATTTGCGCAATCCTCTGTTGAGCAATCGCGTTATCACGAAAAAGACATCCTCTCCACCGGCCATCAGTTCTTTGGTTCAATATCCACGGGCCTCGCCCAGGTCGTTGAGCGTGCTATCCAGCAATACGGAGAACCAAACGGATATATCCTGGGCCAGGAAGGATCTGCTGCATTTTTTGCTGGAGCGTCCTACGGTGAAGGTACGCTATACACACGTAACGCGGGCAACCACCAGATTTTCTGGCAAGGACCATCCCTGGGCTTTGACGTGGGCGGCGACGGCGCACGCGTTATGATGCTTGTCTACGATCTGCCAAGTGTCGACGCTATTTTCCGCCGTTATGTTGGAGCAAACGGCTCAGCATACCTGGTAGGTGGCTTTGGCATGCAGGTTTTGTCCAACAACGAAATCTTTGTTGTGCCGGTACGCGCAGGCGTTGGCGCCCGCCTTGGCCTTAACATGGGTTATTTGAAATTTACTAGGAAGCCAACTTGGAATCCTTTCTGATATAACTAACCCAACGTTAGTGATATTTTGGCAAGTTAGTGTGTGAGAGACTGCTCTCATGGCGAGTGTTGTCTCTCATACCTCTTAAACAAATCAGGCACAGCTTGTGATAGAAACTGCACTATACATTGCATTGGGCTTCTTCCTCGCGAGTATTCTGGCACTCGCAGCGCTCCCATTTATTTGGGCTCGTGCGGTACGCCTCACGCGCAAAGCACTTGAGGCTTCCAACCCCATAAGCTATGCCCGCGCAGCAATGGCAAAAGATGCTCTGCGCGCGCAACACGCTATTGCAATCCGCCATATGGAGGTCCGCCTCCAGAATATGACGGAGAAACTGGCGAAGAACGCCGCCGCTCGTTCCATCTCAGAAGCTCAACTTGCCGAGCTGAAGGAAGAACTGAGCGTTGTGCAAATCAAATCCGCGCGCGACCGCAAGAACATGGCTCAAAAAGCCACACGCTTCCTTCGCAAAGCTCGTTCTTCTGAGACGATTCCATTTTCTGCCGAAGATCGTATAAACGCAGATCCAATTCAAGAAGCCGACGGACAAGCTGACACTGCGCAGTCAGAAACCACCACACAACCCACGCAGCAGCCCACCTCTGCAGAAATCATACCGCTCAATAATCAGGCTGCGGCAGAAAAAACAAAAGAGCTGGATGAAGAATTGAAGGATGGCGACGCTGCAGTCGGTCCAATCACTCCAGTTGACACTTCAGATCTTCAAGACACCGACAATCCGCTTGCGGAACTCGCAACACTGATCTCCAAGCAGGTCTCAGAGATGACGGCGGAAGCTGAAACCAAACATCAGCCGACATCTCCTGCAGAAGCAGCGGAATTGGCGTCACAGTCTTTCACCAAACTTAAAAGCCGCTACAGTTCTTTGGAGAAAGAACGCGATCAGCTCAAGCAAGAGCTACAGCTTGAAAAAGCCGCCAACGATAAGCCAAACAAGCGCACCACTAAGAATCCAAATATCAAATCGCCTGAGCAAATGAAAAGTCTTGAAACTGATCTCGAAGCCGCAAAGACAACGATTGAAAAGCTGACAAAGCAACTCGAGGAGAGAGTGCAAAGCACCTCAAACATCGAAGAAGCTGTCGACTTGCGCAATGAACTTAAAGATCTGGCAGCTCAGATCACAGCAAAAGCAATTGCCGAAAATCCGCCGCTCTCCGAAAAATACGACGAAGTCCTTAAGGACCTAGGTATGATCGCGGGAGGTGCCCCGAAACCACAAACACCTAAGCGAAAACCACGCACGGCAACCAAAACAACCAAACCGCGCGCGCGCAAAACAACCACGCCGAAAAGTTCTCCTCCTGCAAAACCAGAGAAACCCGCTTCGGCCTCACCTGCTGACAGAGATCTGGCGGAGCGTATCGCTGATGCAAGGAAAACAAGCAGCTCTCGCGGTTAACCGCTGTGCCCGTGGTAAACACACAACCACCGCAAACGCCTGCGGCGCACGCTCCTGAAAAGCGAGCGCTGCTTTAGAGTCTGTATCTACATTGAAGCTGGGATTTGAGGCACCTGCTATATAGCCGAAATGGCATGTTCAAAGCATCGTATAAGCCTCAGCAACCGTCCAAGCCCCCTCAGGCGGCTCTGTTATGCCTGACTAACAACTTCGACACACCGCACGTCGTTATCTACCAACAGTTGTCTGTAATCCTCAGAGACCAGAGTATCTGTTACGAAGGTATCCACCTGAGCGATATGGCCGATACGAACGGGCGCTGATCGTTCAAATTTAGTTTGGTCCGCGACGAGTATCACATGCCGTGCATTCTCGATAATCGCCTGCGCCACACGCACCTCGCGGTAATCAAAGTCAAGCAACGCACCGTCACGGTCCAGCGCAGACGCACCAATCACAGCGTAATCCACTTTGAACTGGCGAATAAAGTCGGCCGCCGCTTCCCCTACAATGCCGCCATCGGCAGCACGCACCAATCCACCAGAGATGATTACCTCGTTTTCCGAAAACGGACGCAGCGTACTCGCCACATTGAGGTTATTGGTGATAATCATCATGCCACTGCGCTGAATAAGGGCCCGCGCTACAGCTTCCGTTGTGGTGCCAATATTGACAAACAAGGACGCCCGATCAGGGATAAGGTCTGCAGCAGCCTGACCAATCACCTCTTTTTCTTTGCCAGCGAGGTCTTTACGAGCTGAATAGCCAAGGTTCTCAACACCGAAAGCCAGCAGCGCGCCACCGTGCACACGTGTCAGCAATCCCTGATCACTCAACTCCTTCAAATCCTTGCGGATCGTCTGAGGAGACACAGAGAAGCGAGCGGCAAGCTCATCGACTTCCACTTTCCCGGTCTCGCGGGCAATATCAAGAATAGAGTTATGGCGCGAAACCAGCATCATGTATCAAGTCCGATAATTTATGTACATTTCCATCAGCCAATAATCTGCGATGTTTCACAGTACTATAGCCAAAATCGTTGGGGCATCCAGACGACTATTAGATGAGTTCGAAACAAAAGTCCTCTTGCCTCAGCTCCCTTCCTCTTAGTATTAATAGGCAAGTTGAAGGGGACAAGCTGAACTTTTCAATCTTTAACATGATACCGCCTAAAGAGATCCAGTGGGCAACATCGGATCAACACACTTTTTTACTAAAGTACAGCTTGAAAAGCTAAGAGAGGCCAACTGTGACCCGCGTAATGGAACGGCATCAGAGTGACCGCAGGCTTTCTAACAGAAAGCCCAACACACTGAAAAGTAAGGTTGAAACTGCTGAGGCACGTCATGAAATTCTCGATAACATCGACGAACTAAGGGCAATGAACGCTCAACTCAGCGAAAGCCTTGCAAAAACGATCAAAACCCAGTCACAAGACGAAGAAAAGCTCTGGAAAGACGTTGATGGTGAAAAAGACGACCACCACTTGGGTGCAGGCCTAAACGGACGCTGGTTCTAAATTTCAGATTATTCAGGCAAACTTCAAATAGGTTTGCCAGCTCACCACACGATAAAAGACGGCCAGCCGGGTATCAGCAACACAGCATACAGCGGCTGGCAGCATAGCTTTTTGAACATATCAAAACTGCTCAAGCACGACATCACATTGCCCGCTAATAAAGCGCATCGTGTTCATTTATTTTGGGGAAGATAATAAGAAGTGGTACGCCCAAGGGGAATCGAACCCCTGTTTCCGCCGTGAAAGGGCGGCGTCCTAACCGCTAGACGATGGGCGCTCACAAAGTGAGAGAACTTTTGCAAGTTCTGTCTTTGAACAGATTGCTGTTCAAATTAATATGTTGTCCTATGGTACGCCCAAGGGGAATCGAACCCCTGTTTCCGCCGTGAAAGGGCGGCGTCCTAACCGCTAGACGATGGGCGCTCACATAGTGAGAGGACTTTTAAAAGCCCTGTTTTCAGGCAGAGAACCGCCTGAAATCGAAACGAAAACCTATGGTACGCCCAAGGGGAATCGAACCCCTGTTTCCGCCGTGAAAGGGCGGCGTCCTAACCGCTAGACGATGGGCGCCTAGGCTTCGCGTTCGCGATGGACGGGGGTATATGGGCTAAACACACACTTGGCAAGCCCCCTCACCAAAAGAAAGGCAAGGTTATCCACCTATCTCGCTACAAAATCTGTTCGCGCGATTTTCCGTCCTGTCACAGGATCAATATACACTAGGGCTTGCGCGCTACCGTCTTTAATAAGCACAACAAGCTTTCCGTCCATCTGGGTCACGGACATAACCTGTGCCTGAGAACCAATCGCGATTGTTGCAGCCACATTATCTGCGCTAACATTGGAATTATTGGCGTTAATCTTATAGAAGATAGCCGCAAAGACAGCTAATAAGCCGAGCACCATTACCAGGCTTGACCCCATCAAGAGGCGGCGAAGCTTCGCTTGAAGTCTCAAAGCTGCTGGATCAAGTTCGTCCTGTACAGTCTCATCGCTGTCAGTATTAGGATCACGCATGAACGATAAATCTCCTGAGGGCACCGTGCCGCTCACAAACTCTGTAAACACCGATGAGCAACAGTCATCAGAAATCCAGACTGGTCCAGAAGACACTGGTCGCAGACTGGATGCTGTTCTCGCTGCTCATATAGATGACTTTAGCCGTAATCGGCTACAAGCCCTGATCCGTGCAGGCCAGGTTAAGGTTGGCCAACGCACAGTATTGGAGCCTAAATATAGAGTCTGTGAGGCAGATACAATCACTCTTATCGTTCCTGAACCAGAAGCTGCCGAACCGCAGCCGGAAGACATTCCACTCAACATTGTCTACGAGGATGATGATCTGATTGTCATCGACAAACCAGCTGGCCTTGTTGTCCATCCTGGCGCGGGGAACCCGACCGGCACACTTGTGAACGCACTGATCCATCATTGTGGCTCCTCCCTGTCAGGAATTGGTGGCGTAAAACGCCCAGGGATCGTGCACCGAATTGATAAGGACACAACTGGCCTGCTTGTCGTCGCAAAAAACGATCTGGCTCACCAGGGCCTTGCAGCGCAATTTGCAGACCACGGCCGAACAGGACCACTTGAACGCGCTTATAAAGCACTAGTATGGGGAGCCCCAGCGGTTCTAAAGGGAACAATTGACGCCAATCTCGCACGTTCAACAACAAACCGTCAGAAAATTGCAGTCCTGAAAACTGGCGGCCGCCACGCAATCACACATTGGCAAGTTAAAGAACGCTTCGGCCCTCAAGATGAGCCAACCATCGCAAGCCTTATAGAATGCCGGCTGGAAACAGGGCGAACCCACCAAATCAGGGTTCATATGGCTCACATCGGGAATCCTCTGATTGGTGATATGGATTACGGTTCCGGTTACAGAACTAAGTATAATAAATTTCATGAACCGCTGAAGACTCAGCTTGCGGAGTTCAAACGTCAGGCCCTACACGCAGGACTTTTGGCGTTTGCGCACCCTAGAACCCAGGAATTTATGAAGTTTGAATCGGAGTTACCTGCTGATTTTGCAAGTATTCTCCAATCATTACAAAAAGTTTAGGCCAAAAAATCTGTCAATCTGGTAGCGTTTTGGCCACAATGTTCCCATATGAAGACTTCAGGTGCGCTTCATCTGTTGGCACCAAAGTGTGTTTGCCAAAAGTCTGATAGCTCAATCAGGCGGGAACACGAAAGAAAGAGGGGTGCTTTATGGCCCGGAACCTACCAGCCCTCACGGGTGGCGAAGGCGGCTTAAGCCGCTACTTAGATGAGATTAGAAAATTCCCGATGCTTCAGCCGCAGGAAGAGTATATGCTCGCCAAGCGTTTCCGGGAACATGACGAACCAAAAGCAGCCGAACGGCTGGTGAACTCCCACTTGCGCCTTGTTGCTAAGATTGCCATGGGTTATCGCGGCTATGGCTTGCCTTTGGGCGAAGTCATCTCAGAAGGCAATGTGGGCCTTATGCAGGCTGTAAAACGCTTTGAGCCCGATAAAGGCTTCAGGCTCGCAACCTACGCAATGTGGTGGATCAAAGCCTCCATCCAAGAATACATTCTCCGCACATGGTCCCTCGTAAAGATGGGCACCACAGCAAACCAAAAACGCCTGTTCTTCAACCTGCGTCGGGTCAAAGGCAAGATTCAGGCTTTTGAAGATGGTGATTTGCGTCCTGATCAGGTCAAGCACATCGCAACAACCCTGGGCGTTTCAGAAACCGAAGTTGTTTCCATGAACCGCCGCCTTGGTGGTGACTCCTCCTTGAACGCTCCGCTTCGTTCATCAGAAGGTGAGTCAAGCGAATGGCAGGACTGGTTGGTTGATGACGCTGACAGTCAGGAAGCTGTCCTTGCTGAGCAGGAAGAGTTCGATGTTCGCCGCGAAATGCTGAAAAAAGCTATGAGTGTGCTGAACCCGCGCGAAACCCGCATTTTCGAAGCACGTCGCCTCTCTGAAAGTCCAATCACGCTTGAAGAACTCTCCACTGAGTTTGGTGTAAGTCGCGAACGCGTGCGCCAAATCGAGGTCCGTGCATTCGAGAAAGTCCAAAAGGCCGTTCAAGAAAGCGCACTGCAAATGGCTGGTGCACAGGCAAGCGTCTAACAGATGCTTGCCTGCATAAAGCTTGAGTTGAATTAACCTAAAATATAAATTGGTTGTCGCAACAGTCTTTTAAATCAACAGTCAGCCTTGTCGCCCCCTCACCCCTTACCTAAGGTTAACGATGAGGGGAATTTATGTGAGTTGGGTCACATCCCCTCAATGGGGGGAAGTAAATGTTTGACACCGGCTGGCTGTCACAAACCAACCGCGCGCTCGCTGCGGTAGTGTCTCTTTTAATCATCGCTATCGCTCTGATTACACGCACACTTTACCCGCAGGCGCTGGATGGGGTCGCATATCTCAGCCAAAATGCATTGCAGCTGTCGTGGTCAAACACAGCCCCCGCCCTGCCGGTATATACGGTGCACCTCACACCACAATCACACCAGCAAACACAGCCCCCGGTGTATCAGCGGTTGGAGTTAGCTCAAGTCCTTCAAAATATTGGGCAATACAACCCCAAGCTCGTCCTTATTGACGTCGACCTGAGAAAGGTGGATCCAGCGTCTCCGACGCTGCGAGGCAATATCTATGACAGCTTACAACCCTCAATAAAAACCACCTATCCGAACCATGATCTGCTTCTACAGACCATAGTTTCCCACCACTCAGTTCTACTCAATAGGCCACTCTCGGATGCTGTCGCAAACAGGCCACCGCTTTCAAATTACATAAGGTTTTCGCGGGCCAGCGGGTATCAAGCCGATGAGCACTACGCTAATGGCTCTGCATCTTTACTTTATCCTCTTCAGCACAGCAGCGGCGAGCAGCAACAACCATCGCTTGCACTAATGGCATGGAATCTAGGGGCTTCCGCTCCTCCCGTTGCAACAACAATGAGCGAGCAAAGTGGCTTCCTCAATGTCAATGGCTTCGCAGTTCCGGTTACGTCGACAAAGGAAATGTTCATCCACAAAGCCAGAGCGTCCAGCGACTACATACTCTCTGCAAACAACATACTAAATGGCACGGTTGCAGCTTCCGTGTGGCCTCCATCACCTGAGAGTTACGTGGTCATTGGAACGCAACAGAGAAGTTCGCAGCGGCATGCACAAGCGTTGCAGACACTTCAAAACGCCCGTTTCATCACCATTCCAAATTGGTCACAATATATTGAAATAACAGCGATAATTCTTATTGGGCTCTCTGTGACTATTGTGGCTGCAACACAAACTGTCTGGTTCAGCCTGTCATTCACACTGCTTGCAATATTTCTTGTAAACGGAGTTGCATTTCATCAGTTTGCCCTTGAGAAAATCCTGCTTGAACCGCTCTTCCCCTCTCTTATTTTGCTGCTGATATTTGCGTCGTCCTGCACGATCAGGCGAGTGACACTGAAGAGCCACCGGACACAAACCGCTGAACGATATGCAAGTATCCTTTCCCCAAAACAGATGCAAAAAATGCTCAACACGCCAGAGCAGTTGGCACTGGAGGGACAGCAACGTGAAATCACATGCCTCTCCACACGCCTGAGGCACTTTCACCAATACTATGAAGGATTATCACCTCACGACTTAGCAAGCTTCTCAAACAGCTTCCAAACGGCACACCTTGAAGATGTTCATGCACAACATGGCACCCTCAATACGCTTCGGACCTCAGGGTTGAGCGCTTATTGGAACGCACCGCTTGACGACCCATTCCATGCGTCTCATGCCCGCCGTACAGCCGGTGACATGCAAAAGCAAATGCAACGCTTCAACACGAAGGACCGTTTCCGCTTCAGTCATAAGAACATGAAGAACCACGAAGTTACTCTGGACATTGGTATTTCGACAGGATTGGCAACACTTGGTGAGACAGGGACCCGGCGCCACTTCAGATATGCCCCATTGGGTAAATGTGTGGACTTGGCAAATGACCTTGCTCGCCATTGCAAGGAGGCCGGGCACAACCTCTTAATCTGCGAAACCACGCGCGGGCAACTGCCCGAATGTGCCACGCTTGAAACCATTCCGGTACAAACAAGCCGCTACCAGGTGCGCGCCTTTGCGCTTTTGGGCGATCCCTCGCTAGCTTTTTCAGAGGAGTTTCTCAAACTCAAACAAATGCATTGCAACATGGTTTACGCGTTGTACGAGGAAGAGGACAAAGAGAAAGCACTCACGTTGCTGGATGAGTGCAAATCACATTGTGCACCGGAATACACCGCCATCTACACAGCCTTTGAAAAACACATTCTTGACCATTTGATGCTGCACGAACCCGTTGAAGATGCTGCCCAGTAGCAGCAATTTGCCTCCAACTAAAAAGAGCCCCCGAAACTCGGAGGCTCTAAATTTAGTTTAAGCCTATAACACTTAGCGCAATTCAACCGCATAGGTTTCAACAGGCGGCGCTGTTTTAATGAGCCCCTGTTCAATCAGAAAATTCGCGAAACGCTCATAGCGACCGATATCCAGTGCAGCTGGCCGGTTCGCAAAACGTGGCAGCGTATCTGCCCATGCGCGCTTGTTCAGTTCATCATCAAGGTTTGGATAGACCTCAAGGAAACCTTTCCAGGAATCCTCTGGGTTGTTCAGCAAGTAAACTGTTGCCGCTTCGATTGCAGTGATGAACTTCTTCAAACGAGGATCATCAAGCTTGTCTTTATGAGCCACATAAATCAGCTCATCGTAAACCGGAACACCATGCTCCTCAGGATAGAACGCACGGCCTTTCGCACCCTCAATTTCCATCTGGTTCAGCTCAAAGTTACGGTAACCGCCAATCACCGCATCAACCTGCCCCGCCATCAAAGCAGGAGAAAGAGAGAAGTTCACATTGATCAGCTCAACATCGTCGGTCGCAAGGCCAGCATTGGCAAACATCTTCCCAAGCATCGCACTTTCAAAACCGGACGTCGAATAACCAATCCGTTTACCTTTCAGGTCTGCAATTTCTTTGATTGGGCCATCTTCCAAAACCAACAACGTATTCAATGGCGTAGCAACCAATGTCCCAATACGCGTAAGCGGCATACCCTCATCAATTTGCGGGTGCAGAATCGGCTGATAAGAGACTGCGATATCCCCTTGGCCAGCAGCAACCAATTTAGGTGGCATAGAGGGGTCAGCTGGTTCAATCAATTCAACATCAAGGCCCTCTTTTTCAAAGAACCCTCGTGCCTTCGCAACAACGATTGGCGCATGATCTGGGTTAGCAAACCAATCCAGCAACACTGTCAGTTTATCAGCTGCTTGCACCTGAAGCGTACTTGCAAGCATTGCCGTCCCAAACAACATACCTAATTTTTTCATAGGCTTACGTCCTCATACTGTGAGAGATTAGATCTCTTTTTGCCAATAGATCATCCGAGAAGTAGCGAACTCAACAATCGCCCGAAGGCTCAGCACCATCACCGCAAGCAAAATCAATGCAGCAAACATCGTTGCTGTCTGCATCCGCGCATTCGCTTGAAGCATTATGAAAGCCAGCCCCCCTTTTGCACCTACCCATTCACCAACCACTGCGCCAATCGGAGCAAATACCGCTGCTATCCGCATGCCCGATGCCAGAGAGGGCAGCGCAGCAGGAATGCGGATAAAGCGGAGTGTTTGCCACCGGTTCAGGCGATGTAGTTTACCTAAGTCCAGCAGCGCTGTGTCTGTCCGCCGCAACCCGTCATAAAACGTTGAGGTCACGGAAAAGAAGATCACGATCACGGCCATAACCACTTTGGAGGCAAGGCCAAAGCCAAACCAAAGCACCAGCAAAGGCGCGATGGCGAACACAGGAAGGGATTGAGTAGCCGCAATCGGGGGAAGTAAAAACTGGCGCGCTTTTACCGACATACTCAGCAACAAGGCCAAGCTGGCTCCGGCGCTCACGCCAAAGACAAACCCCAGAAGAGTCTCATAGGCCGTGATGCTGGCATGGTGCAGTAAGAACGCACCCTGATTGACGAAGGCAAAGTAAACCGCAGCAGGAGGTGGCAACAGGAACGGAGGAAGCTCCCAAATCCGAACCACCACATCCCACAAGGCGACAAAAACTGCCAACCCCAACACCGTCCGAGACATACGTATGAGAACCCGCTTCAACATCCAAGCCTCGTAGAACAAGAGCGTTGAATGGAATTGAAAGCACGGGACGCTTTCAAAACAGCGGAGCTCTTTATGGCTCTCATGAAGATTTTATACATAGGATCTCCTAGGTCGGCACATAGCAAACATGGAGATCCGGGAATAATGGCTCGGGTCCCGTCCCTTCGCCGGCATTACCCGGATCAGGTTCAAAGGGTCTAGCTCTAGGCAATCTCAGCTTCTCTGAAGAAAAGCACCCCTCGGAATAGCGAGGAACATGCGTGTTTATGCTGGAGTTTGCAAGAAAAATTTATCATCAGAACAAGTTAATAAAAAAAGCCCCGGCTCTTCACGAGCCGGGGCTTTTCAATTTAATCCAATCCAATGACGCCCAGATTACTTCCAGCTCTGGATTGCTTGAGCAACAACCTGGTTGCCGGTTGTACCTTTTTCGAAGGTCAACATTGCACGGCGACCATTGAGGTAAAGCAGTGGAACATCAATCCATTCACGCTCTGTAAGGCGCTGAAGATTCTTTGCCTTGTCCGCTTCACTATCAGACAGAGCGATCCAGAACAGAGTATCGGAAACCTTCACAGCAGCGCCATCCAATGGCTCACCTGCTTCAGACTCGGTTTTCTTCAAGATCAAGCCTGGAACTTTCTCAACGCCTTTTCCATCAAATCCCTCAGGTAGCATGAAGCTCAGCTCAAGGAGATGGCTCGCCGGCAGAGATTTGTCATTGTTCGGCTTTAACTTCATCTCAACAGAGAAGTCGCGAGATGGTAAAGTCGCAACGGCCTTGATAACCGGTATCCCGTTCTCATCATCCAACGACCAGATTACGTTACCACGAGAAGCAGAGCCCGCTGTACCCGGCGTCGAAGCTTCTTCATAAAGAATACTCTGCTGGGCGACTGGAGAAATGGCAGTCTCTGTACCAGCGCTCTCAGCGGGTGGAACTGAGCTTGTTTCGACTGCAGCCACCTCTTGCGCAGGTTCTTTTTCCGGCAAAACCTGAGCAGAACCAGAGTTTTCGGCAGGCGCGGATGGTGTATCAACCGTCCTCAGAACAGGAGCTGTAGCAGTGCTGTCAGTGGCCGTGGCGCTGGAAGAGTTCCGCGTGATCCGCGTTGTCGTCACACGCGTTGCCTCTGGAGATACTTTCGCACCCTCATCAGATGGTAAGAGACGGTCAGTGTTCTTTTTCGGCGCGCGCTCAGGCTCAACACGCAGCGGCTCATCCCCATTTGTAGAGGCACCGTTTGCTCCACCGGTTTCACTTGTCTCTACCGGCAATATGAGAGAGAGAATTGTGCCGCGTTGACTGTAAACACCCGCAGCAACCGCCAAAATAATAGCAGCCACAATCAGCATACTCACAAAACGACGGGCATTGGAGGGCTTCAAGCCTTCCTCTTGCTCAATCGCATCGCCAACCCGCTGCGCCACAACAGGTTTACGAGAAGATGAAGGTTTTTTGCTCGCTTTCGGCTGAACCTTGGCAGGCTCGTCAATTTCAGGGCGAGTCTTTGCCCGTGTTTCTAGTTTAGAGCGGCGAGCCTCGCCTGGCACCCATGAGCGCTCTTCAGCACTGGTCTTCACCGCACCTTTGGTTGGCAAGGATTCAGCAGCTTTGCGTTCTTCGCTCTCATCCATAGAGCCCAGATCAGGCTCTTTGCGCGCGTTAGACGCCTCTGGCAATTGATCACGTGCGATCTGATTAGCCTGATGCGCTGCATTGCCAAGATCCTGTGCAGCGCGAACCGCCTCTTTGAAAACATCAGATTTTGAGGCAGGCGCTTTCGGCTCTTCGCGTGCTGGAGCTTTTGCCTTTGGATCCGCCGCCTTTGACTTATCCTGTGAAGGCGAAGGCGCAGCCGGACTATCCGGATTGGTAGGAGCCGGCTGCTGCGGATTTGGAGCTGGGGTAGTTTTTGGCCGCCCCAACCCAAGTGATTCCCGAGCAGCTTCAGCTTCGACCTTACGAATGGCCTCTTCAAGCTTCAGCTGCTCCTCAGTAATCTGAGAGGGAGACAGTGGAGGATCGTAACTCTTAAGTTGCTTTACAATCGCATTACGCGCGCGTTGATAAACTGCCCGCCGCGCGGAACCAGTATTCTCTTGTAAACCAGCTACCGCTTTTCTCAAAACGGAATTATAGTCCGCCATTTAACTGCCCAATGCCCCCAGAGCTTCAGTTCTAGACTTAATCCTGGAACGGGTTTTGAACCAGGATTGTGTCATCACGTTCAGGACTTGTTGATAACAGAGCAACCGGGGCACCAATCAACTCTTCAACATGCCGTACGTATTTCACAGCTTGTGCGGGTAATTCAGCCCAAGTACGTGCGCCTCGAGTTGACTCTTTCCAACCAGGCAGGGTCTCATAAATAGGGACAACCCGCGCCTGAGCACCCTGAGATGCCGGAAGGTAATCGATTCGCTCGCCGTCTAGCTCATAACCAACACAGATCTTAATTTCATCCAGTCCGTCCAAAACGTCAAGCTTTGTCAATGCAATCCCATTGATTCCGCTGGTGCAAACCGTTTGACGGACAATCACAGCGTCAAACCAGCCACACCGACGACGACGGCCAGTGTTCGTTCCAAACTCGTGACCCTTGGTACCAAGGAACTCACCAATTTCGTTTTGTTGTTCCGTCGGGAACGGACCTTCACCTACACGTGTGGTGTAAGCTTTGGTGATACCCAGAACATAATCGATAGAGTTTGGACCAAGACCACTACCAGCAGCAGCTTGACCTGCAACTGTATTAGAAGAAGTTACAAACGGATATGTGCCGTGGTCATTATCCAGAAGAGCACCCTGGGCACCTTCAAACAACAAACGCTTTCCTGCGCGGCGCGCTTTGTCGAGCATGTACCAGGCTTTTTCCATGTACGGCAGAATCTGATCGGCAACGCTTTCCAGCTCATTGTAGATTGCGTCCGCTGTAATTTCCTCACGACCAAGACCGCGCAGGATTGCATTGTGATGCGTCAGCAGGCGATCAATCTTTGCAGGAAGCGTGCTCATGTTGGCAAGATCCATCACGCGGATCGCACGACGGCCAACCTTATCTTCATATGCAGGACCGATGCCGCGCTTGGTTGTACCAATTTTGGTACCAGCTGGGCTTGCATCTTCACGCAGAGCATCAAGCTCGCGGTGCAAACTAAGGATAAGTGTAGCGTTGTCGGCAACACGCAAAATCTCTGGAGAGATCTTTACGCCCTGGGCTTCAAGGCGTGCAATCTCAGCCACCAGTGCATGAGGGTCAATTACGACGCCATTGCCAATAACGGAGAGTTTGCCGCGAACAACACCAGATGGTAGCAGTGCCAGCTTGTAGCTGGTTCCATCAATAACAAGCGTATGGCCTGCATTGTGCCCACCTTGGAAGCGCACAACTACATCAGCTTGCTCTGAGAGCCAGTCGACAAGCTTACCCTTGCCTTCGTCACCCCATTGAGATCCAACAACAACTACGTTGGCCATGGTTTTCAGCCCTCCTGCGGCTGTCGGCGTCATTGATCACGCCGTCATACGATTTGCTATTTCTGTATAAAGTGGCTTGTCAGCTCAGAATACAAATCGTGAGAGACAACATAAAAAACCCCGGCGTAAAAGCCGGGGCGCAGTTACAGCACCTTATAGTCTGTCAATCTCGTAAATACGAGCCCTTTCACACGAATTTGGCTGAAGACCTGTAAGTTTTTTATGCCTAAACCACATGACTGTTGATTATTACACTCGCAAAACGGGTCGTCGTGCTCTCAAGTCAAATGTTAGTAATGCCTCAGCCCTCAAACATGAATTTTATGCAGCCTTTGCAATTTTTTTCGTTTCAATGAGTACACGTCATGAGTGAACAGAAAACGACACTTCTAAGCTGGTCACTTCTCATCTTGCTGGGAACCATATGGGGCGGTGCATTCTTCTTCGCCCGGATCGCCGTCGTTGAGATTGACCCGATCACACTTGTTTTCATGCGTGTATCAATCGCGGCGACTGCTATGTGGTGTTTCGTGCTTGCGTCCAAGCAAGCCGTGCCCCGATCCGTTGGTTGGATAGTGCGTCTGTTGCTGCTCGGCTTACTTAATAATGTAATACCCTTCTCACTCATCTTCTGGGCACAACAATATATTCCCTCCGGGCTGGCATCTGTACTCAATGCCTTCACACCCATTTTCACTATGTTGGTCATGCAGGTATTTCGCGGTGAGGAAAAGCTAACACCAACCAAACTGGTAGCAGCAGTGATAGGTATTTCCGGCGTGGCAATCATGGTCGGCACAGACGCATTGAGCGGAGCAACAGACCAGATCATCCCTCAGCTGGCCGTTTTGGGAGCTGCCTTGTCATATGCTCTGGCCGCATTCCTGATCATGCGCCTGCAAAAACTACCACCTGCGACACTTGCAACAGGGCAACTTTCCGCCTCAACGCTGCTTCTTATCCCGGCATTATTCTTTACTGCGCCAACGCAGCAGCTTTTAAACGCGTCACTCCTGACATGGGCAAGTACGCTGGTACTTGCTCTCATCTGCACTGCCTTCGCTTACATTCTTTATTTTCAGCTATTCAAGCTTGCCGGAGCAACCAAGGCAGCTTCAGTTACGCTTCTCATTCCAGTAAGCGCAATCATTCTGGGGGCTGTGTTCTTGAATGAGCGTCTGGAGGCTAACCACTGGGCCGGCATGATAGCCATCTTCGTGGCTCTGTTATTGATCGATGGCCGGTTAAAGTTCTCATTTGCACGGCAAACAACTCGAACCGAACCCAACCACTAATCAATATGACGTAATGGTAAAGCTAACTCTTCCATAAACAGGCACTTCTCGCTTACAGTCAGTCAGAGGAGTTAAGCTCCATATATATTCTGTACCTGTCTTGGGAGAAGATAGATTGATTATTGACGCATGGGCACAACACCCAACGCTTAGGCATATTCAAGATCCGATTTTTGATTCATTGCGCCGCTGGACCAAAACTCCTCTTCCGCAACAAGCGCCACCGGTAAGTCTCACCGTAGCCATGATGGACGCAGCAAACATCGACATCAGCCTCATCAGCGCATGGGAAGCACCACGCAACTCCATGATTTCTAACGATGAGGTTGCAGGCTTCGTGGCGCAAGCGCCAGATCGTCTTGTTGGAATTGGGTCCGTCGATATCTCCAAACCAATGCAGGCTGTTAAAGAGATTCGCCGCTGTGTGGAAGAACTGGGTTTCAAGGGGATCCGCGTTCTGCCATGGTTATGGGAGTTGCCACCAACGGACCGCCGCTTCTACCCAGTTTACACCGTCTGCGCCGAGCTAGGCATTCCATTTTGCACTCAAATTGGTCACACAGGGCCACTCATGCCAAGTGAAGTTGGACGTCCGATCTATCTGGATCAGGTTGCCCTCGACTTCCCTGAGTTGACCATCATCGGCGGTCATATCGGCTACCCATGGACGGAGGAAGCAATCGCGGTGGCGACCAAGCATGAAAATGTCTATATCGACACCTCCGCCTACACAGCAAAACGCTACCCACCTGAGCTGGTGCAATTCATGAAGGGTCGGGGCAAACACAAAGTTCTGTTTGGCACCAACTACCCCATGATTACCCCCCAACAGGCACAGGACGGATTCGACGCTCTTGAATTAGATGATAAATGCAAATCACTATTTCTAGCGGAAAATGCCATGCGCGTGTTCAAACTCGATCAACATGCAACCGTAACGGTTTAGCTGGCCAAAGGCTTGCGCCTCATCAAATGTCGCTCAATATCATACGCTCTGGCAATTGTTACCCGCCAGAGCGTGCCCACCTACACAGATATGGCAAAGCGCATTAAGACCGCTGCAAATAGGCTGCCAAAATATCGCGTGCGGCAAGCAGGTCGTTCTTATGGATCATCTCTGTAACAGTGTGCACGTAACGTGTGCCAACCATGATCCCAACCGCTTTGGCACCAGCTGCCGCTTGCTGAGCCGCTGCACCATCCTGACCACCCCCAATTAACATGGTCCGCTGATAGGGAATTTCTTCCTCCTTCGCGATTTCCTCAATGTCGCTCACAAGCTGTGTGTCGGCAATAAAGAAGCTGTCCATCACATGAAGTCCGAAGCCTTTTCCTTGCACGGTGACATGGTCTTTTTCAGGAATATCCGGGGTGTCGCAGGACAATGAAACATCCACACCGATGCCAATATCTGGCTTCACAGAATACGCAGCGGTCTTTGCACCGCGCAAACCAACCTCTTCCTGACAAGTAAAGGCTACATAAATCTCGCTGGAATGCTTTGCATCACCCAATGCGCGGATTGCCTCAATACCAAGCCAGCAGGCCACCCTGTTATCAAGCGCTTTAGAAACAATCTTATCGCCAATCTCGATCAAGGGCTCATCCAGAGTCACCATGTCGCCGATCTTCACCACATCCTTGGTCTTTTCGCCAAGGCCCAAATCAATGACGAACTCATTCACCTGAGGAATCTTCTTGCGCTCTTCTGGCGAGGCAATGTGAACAGGCCGCCCGGCGGTGTTCATCACTCCCTTCAAATCCTCTGTATCAGTGGATACGAGCACACGACGGGAAAACAGATTGCGTGGATCGAAACCTCCAACAGGCTGAACATAGACAAACCCCTTCTCACTAATATGCGAGACAAGGAAGCCGATTTCATCCATATGGCAGAGCAGCATCACCTTTAGAGGTTTTTTGCCCTTCTTAGATTTCTTCCGTGGTGCACGTCGGCAAATCAAAGAACCCATAGGATCAGTTTGAACTTCGTCAAACATGCCTTCGATTTCGTTTAAAATTATTTCTCGTACTCTGTGCTCATGGCCGGGAACACCCGGTGTTTCACAAAGACGGCGCAGCAGATCAATATTCATCACTGACTTCCTACTGATAAATCAAACACTCCTTAGTTGAGCTTGTTTTGGATACATGAGCAACCAAATTACCTGTCTCAGCTAATAAAAAAGGCGGCCCAATGGCCGCCTCTTCTAATCTATGGTCCAATCAGATCACTGACCCGCGAAATGAAGCAGTTTTGCCTGCTTCACTTGTTTAATCGCTTCGATCTCTGAAATCGCAGTCTCTGGCAACTCACCATCAATCTCAACAAGACAGATCGCTTCTTCACCTTCAATCTTACGACCCAGGTTGAACGTTGCAATATTGATCTTTGCATCGCCGAGTATGGAACCCAGCTGACCAATAAAGCCCGGCTTATCTTCGTTGGTCACGTAGAGCATGTTTTCGCCAAGCTCCGCTTCCATATTGATGCCTTTGATCTGAATGATACGCGGCTTTTGATCACCAAACACAGTACCTGCAACCGAGCGTTCCTGACGCTCTGTTATAACAGTCAGGCGAATGTAGTTTTCATAGGCACCATGCTGCTCGCGGCGAACATCTTCAATAACAATGCCACGCTCTCTGGCAACTTCTGGAGCTGAAACCATATTCACGGTTTGAAGCAACGGACGAAGAACCCCTGTCAATGCAGCAGCTGTCATCGCTTTAACGTTCATTTCAGCAACATCACCTTCGTATTCAATACGAACAGCTTTAATGCCGGTTTCAGTCGCCTGCCCTGCAAACGAACCAAGTTGCTCAGCCAGTTTAACAAACGGAGCAAGGCGCGGAGCTTCCTCAGCAGAAATCGAAGGCATGTTCAGCGCATTGGTGACAGCACCGTTGACCAAATAGTCTGACATCTGCTCGGCAACCTGAAGCGCAACATTCTCCTGCGCTTCTGAAGTGGAGGCACCAAGGTGAGGTGTACAAACAAGATTTGGCGCACCAAACAGTGCATTTTCCTTGGCAGGCTCTTCCGTGAACACATCAACCGCAGCACCAGCAACCTTGCCGCTATCAAGCGCTGTACGCAAAGCAATCTCGTCAACCAAACCACCACGAGCACAGTTGATCAGGTAGACACCGTCTTTCATGGTCTCAATCGCTTCAGCATCAATGATGTTGCGCGTGCGGTCTGTCAGCGGTGTATGCAAAGTAATAAAGTCAGCACGCTTGAACAGGTTTTCCAACTCAACCTTCTCAACACCAAGGTCAATGGCGCGTTCTTGAGAGAGGAATGGATCGAAGGCAATAACCTTCATCTTCAAGCCAATAGCCCGGTCCGCAACGATCGAACCAATATTACCACACCCAACAAGACCAAGCGTTTTAGAGGTAACCTCGTTACCCATAAAGCGGGATTTTTCCCACTTGCCGGCCTGCGTTGAAACATCCGCAGCCGGAATCTGACGTGTCACGGCAAACATCATCGCAATCGCATGCTCAGCAGTTGTGATCGCATTGCCGAACGGCGTGTTCATGACCACGATACCCTTGGCAGTCGCAGCCGGAATATCAACGTTATCAACGCCAATACCAGCGCGGCCAATAACCTTCAGGTTGCTTGCAACAGCGATAATCTTTTCGGTCGCCTTAGTTGCGGAGCGGATCGCAAGACCGTCATACTGACCAATAATTTCAGCAAGCTTTTCTTTGTCCTTGCCAACGTCAGGCAAGAAATCAACATCGCAGCCACGGTCTTTGAAGATCTGCACAGCAGCAGGGGAAAGCTTATCGGAAATAAGAACTTTAGGAGCCATCGGGCTAACCTTTCAATGCAACAAAGGCATCTCACGACACGTTTCTGGTCGTTAATAAGATACACTTCACTCGTCAGCTTAACCGGTCACATGACGCGACCGGAACTTTGTCATCTATATGAAAGTATTGGCGTTATGCCGAAGCAAGCGCTGCTTTTTGAGTAGCAAAAGCATAGTCCAACCAAGGAATAAGCGCTTCAACATTGGCCGTTTCTACCGTTGCACCACACCAGATCCGAAGACCGGAAGGAGCATCGCGGTAAGCACCGATGTCAAAGGCTACTTCTTCTTTGTCGAGGAAGCTCACAATCGCCTTAGCAAATGCCGCCTGAGCGTCTGCATCCAATGCAGAGATTTCAGGATCAACAATCTTCAAACACACGGAGGTGTTGGAACGAGTCGCCGGATCAACAGCGAGAAAATCAACCCACTGTGTTTTCTCAGCCCAAGTCGTGATTGCTGCTGTATTTGCATCTGCCCGTGCAATGAGTGCTTTCAAACCACCAAGCTCTTTGGCCCAACCCAAAGCATCCAGGTAATCTTCAACGCAAAGCATGCTTGGCGTGTTGATGGTCGCACCACTAAAGATGCCGTCAATCAGCTTCCCACCTTTGGTAAGGCGGAAGATTTTTGGCATTGGCCATGCTGGAGTGTAGCTCTCAAGACGCTCAACAGCACGGGGGGATAAGATAAGCACGCCATGCGCAGCTTCACCACCCAGAACCTTCTGCCAGGAATATGTCACAACATCGAGCTTATCGAACTCAAGATCCTGAGCGAAAGCCGCAGAAGTTGCATCACAGATGGTCAATCCCTTGCGGTCAGCCGGGATAAAGTCACCGCTTGGAACACGAACACCAGAGGTGGTGCCATTCCAGGTGAAGACCACATCATGATCGAAATCTATAGATGAGAGATCTGGCAGCTCACCATAATCAGCTTCAATCTTGCGAGCATCCGCTAGTTTGAGCTGTTTCAAAACATCAGAAACCCAACCAGAACCAAAACTCTCCCAGGCAACCATGTCGACTGGGCGCTCTCCAAGCAGCGACCACAGTGCCATTTCAACAGCACCAGTGTCAGAAGCAGGAACAATTCCGATTTTGTAATCAGCGGGCACTTCGAGGACTTCACGAGTCAACTCGATAGCTTCTTTCAGCTTAGCCTTACCGATCTTAGAGCGGTGTGATCTGCCAAGCGGCGCATCCGTTAAGGCTGCGGGTGTCCATCCAGGACGCTTGGCACAAGGGCCCGAAGAAAAGTTCGGGTTCGCCGGTTTTGTCGCCGGCAACGTCATATTTGTCATTTTAGCTATCCTCACAGATAGGCGCCCTTCGTTGGGGAAGGGTGTCCCACGGACGGGTCTAAGCGAAACGACGTACCTCGTCAACACGTGTTTTCAGCTAGCAAAACAAACAGACCAATAAACGCAGGGCATCATTGTGTTTATTTCACAAACCGGCCCGGTGGATAACCATTATTTCAATAGAGTCTATAAGGCCTACAATGTCATAGGGAAGAGAGTCACATGACAGACTCATGCAATTTACACCAAGAGAGGATGCTCACCCCCTCTCCTTCCGCCAAGCAACACGTTGACAAAGCCTCTCTTCTTCGATAAGAGTGCATATGCACTTATTTATTGCATAGCTGTGTAACTGGACTTAAATCCAAACCCAGCCATTGGCTAGGATAACGAAGACAAGGTGTAAAAGCCGAGGTGTAGCATGACAAACTTAGATCACTATAGTTCAGAGACTTTTGAAGAGGCCTGTGTTTGCCAAGCAATGCGACGGGTCGCCCGTAACATTACACGCCGCTACGAGCATGCTCTAAAGCCAGTTAACCTAAAGGCTGGTCAGTTCACCATTCTTGCCTCTCTATTGCTCGATGAACCAATCAAACTGAGCGATCTGGCAAATGGCCTGGGCATGGATCGTACAACGCTGACAAAAGATCTGGCGCCTCTTGAACGGCGTAGCCTAGTAGAATCTTTGCCAAATAAAACAGACCGTCGGATCCGCGACTTAGCCCTTACAGAGCAAGGGAAGACACTTCTGAAGCAAGCGATCCCTTTGTGGGACAAAGCTCAGAAAGTCACATTAAAGCAACTGGACACCTCTGAATGGCGCTCTCTTCGTTCCGGTCTCGATAAGCTGACAGCCTGAAGATCACCTAAATCGGTTCACCGGTTCAACATTAATTTCATAGGTGCATATCCACCTATCTCGTTACCCCAATACGATTGAATAGAAGGACATGAAGCCATGAAACTTCGAAAGCCAACAATACTACGCAGTGGTGCAGTATTCCTTTTTCTAGGCATACTGGGTGCAGGCACTTTAACAATGCATCACTTATCTGGCTCCAAAAGCCAAGCCAGCGACTTCGCGCAGAAACTCATCCCTGTTCAAAGTGATTTCATCAAGCTTTCAGGTGGCTATCAGATTGAAGACGAATTTGTCGGTCGGCTGGAACCTGCGCAGCAGTCCAACGTTGCCTTTGAGCAAAACGGGCTTGTACTTTCTATGGAAGCCGATGAAGGAGACAGAGTCCAAAAAGGTGACATTATCGCCCGCTTGGACACGCAAATCCTAGAGGCAGAACGCACCCGACTGGAAGGCCAGCTTCAACAGGTCTCTTCTCAGCTAAGGCTCTCAGTTCTTACCGAAAAAAGACAGATAATACTGCGCGACAAAGGGCATGTGACACAACAAAAAGCTGATGAAGCAAGCTTAAACAGAGCCGCTCTGGAAGGTCAGAAAGCTGCCGTTGTCGCCGCCTTGAAGAGCAATGAAATTAGCCTGAAAAAATCCGTTTTGTATGCTCCTTTTAACGGCACCGTTGGTCAGCGTTATCTCGACACGGGCAGTGTGATTAGCGCCGGAACACCGGTTGTAAACTTACTTGAGACCGACAAGCCACAAGTACGCCTTGGTATTTCTCCTGAAGCTGTGAAAGGCCTTAAAACTGGTCAGTCTGTAGAATTCTATGCGGACAGCCAAACCTTGCAAGGCAGCATCCTCGCAATACGGCCCGACATTTCACAACAAACACGCACCGTATCCATCCTCGCCCAGATTGAGAACAAAAAAGACGGACGTTTCGGCGACACTGTGCGTTTAAAACTCCCACGCCACATCGCCGCCAGTGGAAGCTGGGTTCCGATCTCCGCCTTGTCTGAGGGCGAAAAGGGCCTTTGGGTTGTTTTGACACTAGCCCCTCAAGAGGAAGGCCAAAGCTACCGTGTAACCAAGGATGCGGTTGAAGTTCTTTATACAGATGGGAAGTCTGCCTATGTCCGCGGCGCTTTGAGCGAGGGTCAGCGATACATAAGCTCTGGGCGCAATCGGATTATTCCCGGCCAGCAGGTAACCCTAGCCAAAGCATCGTGAACGGAACCATGAAAACACTTCTATATAGAAATACACGTCTCCTGTTTCTAGTTCTCTCCGTGATCGTTGCACTTGCAATCTTGGCCATTAATTCAATAGGACGCCAGGAAGACCCGTCCATCACAGGCATCTATGCAACCATTGTAACGCCATATCCAGGCGCCGAACCGGCCCGGGTAGAAGCGTTGGTGACAGAGAAAGTCGAGGAGAAACTGCGCGAAATACCAGAAATTGAAGACATCAATTCGCTCTCAAAATCTGGTGTGTCCGTTGTCTCCGTCGAGCTGTCAATTTACCTGCCCCATGATGAGATTGAACAAGTCTGGTCAGAGCTTCGTGACGCAGTTGCCGAGGCATACAACAACTTCCCAAGTGGCGTTCCCGAACCGCAAATTGATATCGACCGTTTTGGCGCTTTTACGACCATCAGCGCCATTGGTATGAACGGCTCAGTGCCTGTCAACCCAGCCCTGCAAAGGCGATATGCAGAGCTGCTTCAAGATCAACTGCGGCAGGTTCCAGACACCAAACTGGTGCGGATCTACGGTGATCAGGAGGAAGAAATCCGCATTTCGGTTGAACCAGAGTGGATGGCTTCCCTTGGCATCACTATGGATGACATTGCAAACCTTTCACGAGCTGCAGATGTGAAGGTTCCAGCAGGGCAGCTCTACGGCAATTCTCTCACGCTTCCTCTAGAGGTTGATGGCGAAATTGATAGTCTGCAACGGGTGCGCAATATCCCGATCACGTCAGATGAAAATGGCTCCATTCTTCGGCTCGGGGACATAGCCAGAATTGAGCGCGTAACAGCAGACCCACCGCGTGAGTTGGCTTATGCCAACGGCCACCAAGTGGTTCTTGTCGGTGCGCAGATCGAAAGCGATCGCCGCGTTGATGTCTGGATCACTGACGTCTACAAAACCCTTCAGTCTTTTGAAGCCGAACTGCCTGCGGGCCTTTCTCATGAGCTACTCTTTGACCAAAGCAAATACACTGCCGAGCGCTTTGTAACCCTTGGCAAGAATATGCTCATCGGTATCGCGCTGGTAGTCTTGGTTCTGTTTGTCTCTCTTGGGTGGCGCTCAGCAGTGGTTGTTGCGAGCATCATTCCGCTGGCGACCATGGGAACCTTGATTATTATGAACGCGCTGGGTCTTGAGATTCAGCAAATGTCCATAACCGGTCTCATCGTTGCCCTTGGCCTTTTGGTCGATGCAGCAGTCGTTATGTCAGACGAGATCAAGCGGAGAATACAAGATGGACTTTCAGCCTTAGAGGCCGTGAGAGATTCCGTTGGCCGCCTGACTATTCCGCTCTTGGCATCTACCGTGACCACCATTTTAGCCTACGTACCAATGTCTTTGCTTCCCGGCCCTCCGGGTGACTTCGTTGGCTCGATTGCCATGAGCGTTATGATCATGCTGGCCGTTTCCTTTATCCTGGCAGTGACGGTTGCCCCTGCTATTGCCGGTAAGCTGATGGCAAAAGGTCAGCGAGAGGCAACAGCATTTTGGCAGACCGGAATTTCACTACCCCGGTTAGGCCGTGCTTTTGATGCTTCAATCCGCCTTGCATTGGAACACAAAGGACCTGCAATTGTAGGCTCACTGGTTCTGCCAATCATGGGTTTTCTGGTATTTCCAACACTAACAGCCCAGTTCTTCCCAGGTGTGGAACGCGACCAGTTGTACATTGAGGTCAAAATGCCTGGCGACACGGCATTTGCGACAACGAAAAGCCTTGTCCAAAGGATGGATGCAACCCTTCAACAAGAAGAGGACATCAAACGGTCATTCTGGGTTGTCGGCGAAAGCGCACCTTCATTTTATTACAATATGAAAATGAACCAGGATGGCGTCCCAAGCTATGCAGAAGCGCTAATAACAACAGTATCGCCAGAGGCAACCGAGCGCCTCATTCCTGCCCTGCAAGATCAATTGGACAAGGACTATCCAGAAGCGCAGATTTTGGTCCGTGGTCTGGTACAAGGCCCTCCTGTGGATGCGCCAGTAGAAATCAGACTATTCGGTACGGACCTTGAAGTCCTTCGTCAGTACGGCGAAACCGTACGCCAATCCATGTCCAATGTACCTGAAATCACCCACACTCGGGCAAATTTGAGCGGTGCCGATCCAAAACTGCAATTCAAGCTGGATGAAGAAAAAGTCCGCCTCGCCGGTCTGACCCTTGGTGACGTTGCAAGACAAATTGACACGAACCTGTCAGGCACAGTCGGAGGCTCCCTCGTTGAAGCAAGTGAAGAACTGAACCTGCGCTTCCGCGTTGGCCAAACCAAGCGCGATAGCACCTATGACCTCAGATCAATGCTCATTATCCCGCTGCACACGTCGACAGCGACACAAAATGGGCAAGACCTGACCGCCATACCGCTATCAGCTTTGGGAACTCTGAATCTACAGCCATCTGATAGCCCAATTGCACGGCGCAATGGCGAACGAGTGAATACGGTTCAAGGCTTCATCAAACAAAGCACACTTCCAGAAGAATCTTTAAAGCAGGTCATGGCAAACCTTGATGCTGTCAACTTCAAACTACCACCTGGATACCGGCTGGAGCTTGGCGGAGATTCTGACGCTCGTGCTGAGACCGCTGCAAATCTGGCAAAATCCGCCGGGCTTGTCATCATCTTGACCATCATAACCATCTTCTTGACCTACGGTTCCTACCGCCTTTCGATCATCACACTGCTGGTGGCTGGTCTCTCGATGGGGTTAAGCCTGCTGTCCCTTGCTATATTCCAGTATCCATTTGGAATTAACGCCTTGATTGGAACGATTGGATCGATAGGTGTCTCTGTCAATGCTGGCATTATAATACTCACCGGACTGCAGGCCGATGAAAACGCTATGCAGGGCGACCCGAAAGCCATACGCGGTGTTGTTAACCGCTCCTCTCGGCATATCCTATCAACCACGCTAACAACAGTTGGGGGCTTTACCCCACTGATTATTGGAGCAGGTTCCTTCTGGCCACCATTTGCCATGGCAATTGCAGGAGGTGTTTTCCTCTCAATGGTGATCTCGTTCTACTTCACGCCAGTCATGTTTGCCCTCACACTGAGCAAGAAACACGCAGCAGCGGACGGAGCACAGCAAAGATCTGCCGAATTTCAGGATAAGGAGCAGATCAGCATCATGGCTGCAGCAGAATAACTGCATCCGCTAAATTATAGAAAAGGGAGCTATGCTTATCGATAAGCATAGCTCCCTTTAATTTTCACCGCATTTCAAGTCAGACCACAACGAACCTTGCAAATCTACGAAAAGCAGACTTTGCTTTAGTATTTCGTGACAATAGGCGCATCATATCTTTGGTTTGAAGAGCCACCGAATTCATAGCGCAACCCAACGCGCACTTCATGTGCTGCAAGGTTATCGTATTTGATACCTGAGACAGTTCCGTTACTTGCAAAAGACTTTGTCTTAACAGCCCCGATGTTCAGATAACGGTAGCCCGCGTCGATATTCCAGTTGCTGTTAATTTCGTAGGAAGTGCCTGCCATGAGGGCCCACGAGAAATTCCACCAGTGCCCCTTAGGATAGTCGACCCGGGTACCATCAGGGTTGATCGCGCGTACATTTTTCACGTTCAAGGACGACGCACCAATACCTGCGCCTACATATGGCGTAAAACCATTGTAGTGACCCAAGTCAGCGTAAACATTCCAAAGAATTGTCCAAACGTCCAGCGTGGCAAATTCATCAGAAGCTTCGACCCCACCACTACAGGCACCAATACAATCGACTCTCCCTCGGAAGTCAGAATCCCACTCGTAGTCCACTGTGACATCAGTGCGAATATAGTCATTCATGCGGAAACCAACACCGACACCAACAACACCTGTTGGATCGAGTTCTTCATCATTGAACTTGATGTGCGAAAACTTGGTCTTTGGGTCTCGGTAGACCTTGTAACCAATATCGCCACGCAAATACCAACCGCCACCAATTTCAATCTCTGGAAGCTCAGGCTCTTCAACAAAAACTGGTGCTGGCAGATCGGCTGCATAAGCAACTGTAGACGACACCAATGCAGCAGCAGTCAAAGACAACAATTTACTAAAATACTTCATGCTCATGTCCTCTCAAACGGCACCGGTCCACGTGACAGTAGCCCTTGAATAAAACCTAAGCATTTTCTACAGGCAAAGAATTACCTATAAATTAACCAGTATTATTAACCCTAATATTTATTATTAACAAATAACTAATGCAGCTCTTCTTTGCTATTTCATAATAGTTAATTTACATTTACTTATGCGAAGCGCAATCATAAAAACAAACAAGGCGGATATCCGAAAATACCCGCCTTGTTATTCAAAAATTTGCTTTTATTTCAATTAACTAGAAGCTGCAGCCTTCACAGCAGAGACGATACTGTCAACGACCTTATGCAGAAGCTTTTCATCGTCTGCTTCGCCCATCACACGGATGAGTGGCTCAGTACCAGAAGCACGAATAACAAGGCGCCCCTGTTTGCCGAGTTTCTTTTCACCGGCCTTGATTACGGCCTGAACACTCTCATCATTGAGCGGTTCACCGCCTTTATAACGCACATTTATAAGGATCTGAGGCACCGGAACGAATCGGTTACAGACTTCAGAAACCGGCTTATCCATCTTCTTCACACAAGCGAGGATCTGCAACGCAGCAACCAACCCATCTCCGGTGGTTCCAAAGTCAGACATCACAATATGGCCAGACTGCTCTCCGCCGACATTGAAGCCAATCTCTCGCATACGCTCCACAACGTAGCGGTCACCAACCTTCGCACGCACCAGAGTTAAACCCAGTGTTTGCAAGTAACGATCCAGGCCTAGGTTCGACATCACCGTGGCGACGATACCTGGGGCAGACAAGCGCCCCTCTTCATTCCAGGATTCTGCGATCACCGCCATGAGTTGGTCACCATCAACCACCTTGCTCTTTTCATCAACAATGATCACACGGTCAGCATCACCATCAAGTGCGATACCAATATCAGCGCGTACTTCATGCACTTTCTGCGCCAATGCCTCTGGCGATGTAGAGCCGCAATCCTTGTTAATATTGAGGCCGTTAGGGTCGACACCCATAGGGAAGACCTCAGCGCCCAATTCCCAAAGAATTTCAGGGGCCACGTTGTAAGCAGCACCGTTCGCACAATCGATGACAACTCGCATACCATTGAGTGACAAGTTCCGCGGCAAAGTGTGCTTGGCAAACTCAATGTAGCGATCTCGCGTACTGGCGACGCGCGTGGCACGACCAACCACCCCGGGCTCGGAAAGGTTCAGCGACATATCGCTATCAATCAGGCGCTCGATCTGAAGCTCGACTTCATCAGAGAGCTTAAAACCATCAGGCCCAAAAAACTTAATACCGTTGTCTTCAAACGGGTTATGACTTGCAGAAATCATCACACCAATATCAGCGCGCATGGAGCGCGTCAGCATGGCAACGGCGGGGGTTGGTGTCGGACCAAGTAAAAAGACATCCATGCCCATTGCGGTGAAACCAGCCACCAAAGCATTTTCGATCATGTAACCAGAAAGACGCGTATCCTTCCCAATTACAACCCTATGGCGATACTTGCCGCGCCGGAAAACAACGCCTGCAGCCATACCGACCTTCAGCGCAACCTCTGCGGTCATTGGCCATATATTTGCCGTACCGCGTATTCCATCTGTGCCAAAGTATTTTCGCGACATCTGGTACTTCCCCAAAATTCATAAAGGCCAAGAGCACCATCCCAAGGCGATTCAATAGGTATGGTGATACATGTTTGTTCCCGATCGGTCCTGTCAAATGATGTATCTAATTGTTACGGCTGATCTTGCAATCTATAGCAAGTCGACCTTTTACAATTCCCGATAATCACGACCAAAACACTGGGTAACATAACAAATGCCCGGCTTAATAGCCGGGCATTTCAATTCTATTAAAGACACTTTAAAAACGTCGTTTTAGCTTTGTGGCTGTGGGTTAAGACCGTCGGAAGACGGACCACCGTGTTTCTTGCCACCAGCAGAAGGAACACCCGTTGACCGCGGTGTAGATGGTGTATCATCACCTGTATCGCGGACAGGCTGCTCACCATCGAGCATCTTGCGGATCTCATCACCTGAAAGAGTCTCATACTCTAACAGACCCTGAGCAACCAGATGCAACTGGTCTTCGTGTTCGCGCAAGAGCTTGTTTGCGGTCTCATAACCCTGGTTCACAAAGCTTTTCACTTCTGCATCAACCATCTTCTGAGTTTCGTCAGACACATTCTGGGTTTTGGCTACGGAGTGGCCAAGGAAGACTTCCTCTTGGTTTTCACCGTAAAGCAATGGGCCGAGCTTGTCGGACATACCGAACTGAGTTGCCATGGCTTTTGCAAGCTTCGTTGCCATCTGAATATCGCCAGAGGCACCGGAAGTGACTTTTTCATAACCAAAGATCATCTCTTCAGCCACGCGGCCACCCATCGCAACAGCAAGGTCAGCTTTACACTTGGCGCGGGTCAGCGAAACCTGGTCTTTTTCCGGAAGACGCATCACCATACCAAGGGCACGGCCACGAGGAATAATGGTTGCCTTATGGACAGGATCAGATGCAGGCATATGCATTGCCACAAGAGCGTGACCAGCCTCGTGATAAGCTGTTAGTTTTTTCTCTTCTTCAGTCATGATCAGCGTACGGCGTTCTGCACCCATCATCACTTTGTCTTTTGCGTCTTCAAACTCGGCCATTGTAACCAAACGCTTGGAGCGACGAGCGGCAAGAAGAGCTGCTTCGTTCACAAGGTTCATCAGGTCAGCACCGGAGAAGCCAGGTGTACCGCGAGCAAGTGTATGCACATTAACATCCGGAGCCAAAGGCACTTTACGCATATGCACTTTAAGGATCTTTTCGCGGCCCGTGATATCAGGGTTTGGTACAACAATTTGGCGGTCAAAACGACCCGGACGCAGAAGTGCTGGATCCAGAACATCAGGACGGTTGGTCGCTGCAATAATGATCACGCCCTCGTTGGCTTCAAAGCCATCCATCTCAACAAGGAGCTGGTTAAGGGTCTGCTCGCGTTCATCGTTACCACCACCAAGGCCTGCCCCACGATGACGACCAACAGCATCGATCTCATCGATAAAGATGATACATGGTGAGTTCTTTTTCGCCTGCTCGAACATGTCACGGACACGAGATGCACCAACACCTACAAACATCTCAACAAAGTCAGAACCGGAGATGGTGAAGAATGGTACATTCGCTTCGCCTGCAACAGCACGCGCAGTCAGCGTCTTACCGGTACCAGGAGGGCCAACAAGCAGCACACCGCGTGGGATACGGCCACCAAGGCGTTGATATTTCTGCGGATCACGCAGGAAGTCAACAATTTCCTGAAGGTCTTCTTTGGCTTCATCAATGCCAGCAACATCCTCAAACGTCACCTTACCAGAAGATTCGGTCAGTAATTTCGCTTTAGACTTACCAAAGCCCATCGCCTTGCCGCCAGAACCCTGCATTTGGCGCATTACGAAGATCCAGATACCAAGGATCAACAGCATAGGCAGCCAAGAAATCAGCGCGCCGATCAAGGAGAAGTTCTCTGAAGGAGGCTTCGCGTTGATCAGAACACCCTTGTTCTGCAACACTTCAACATATTTGGCATCGCTAGGCGCATAGGTCTGGAATGTACCGCCATTGCTATATTTGCCGGTAATCTGTTGCTCCTGTATCGTAACCTCACGGATATCGCCCTGCTCAGCTTGGTTTATAAACTGAGAGTATGCAATTTCATTCGTATTACTTCGTGAGGTCGGATTCTGAAAGAGCTGGAAAAGCGCTATCAGCAACAGACCAATAATCACCCAGAGGGCAAAATTCCGGAAATTGGTGTTCATTTCGATCCCTTTACCGCAAGGTGGCGGCGATCCTCGCACGTGTCTTTGTCAAGATCATAACAAGCTATTCAAAGCTTGCTATATTTTCCTGAGAATGACACAGATTCTTTCTCAGTTGTCTTAAGGCCAACGGATTTGTGCAAGTCACCCCTGATAATTCAGGATTGAAGCTCCGCTAATTTCAACATTACCAGCCCAGACGTTCAAGTTGCATTCCTCTAAAGCATAAATGCATCGATTTAACAGAACGCCAGCAGAACTAAGATTTATTCAAAATGTTCTGCTCACTGGAACCATTGAAATTCCGTCGGTCTTAGATCTCACCGCTGCATCAGCAGCAGTGCGACCAATCTTCTTCCAAGGCATGTAGGATACCCCACTGGCAAAAACAATAAGCGGAGCCGTCAGAAATGCTGTTTTCAGCCAGTTAACGGGTATTTCCAGCTCAAAGTCTCCACAAAGCGCGTTCTGCACAGACGTGATTCTAAAGCTTTGGCACGAATGCTCGGCCTTATAGCGCCACCGCCTGTCCCAGATTCCCTCATCCCCTGGACTTACATTAACCTCTGACAAACCAGTACGCCCGGCTTCTCTAAAGCAAAACCAAACAGCATCACTGAGCGGCTTTGCCAAGACAAACTGCACACCACCAAGCGTCGCCGCGCGCGCGCCATCCGTTCTTTTCAAGGTCTCATACAACCCTTCAAGTTTGGCCAAACGCGGCACATATGGAGCACCTGAGATATAGCGGACCAAACGTCCAATCAAGCGTAAGCCGATTTCGTCAGGAAGGTACTCAAGGCATGAGCTGTCAAAGCGAACTGGCCCGGCACTGTGAAACGTGCAAGACTTTTCAGCAATTTCATCCACCCATGCATCAATAGCATCGGCAGCGCGGGCCATACGGTGAGCGGTGTCTGCCAGTTTGCTTGTCGTCAGGCCAAGTGCATCCAGCTCCTGCTGGGCTTGCCGAAACTTCACACGGGTAAACTGCTCATCTTCATTGGAAGGATCTTCAAACCATTGTACATTTGAAGCTTCAAGCGCAGCTTTCAGGCGTTCTTTCTTTATATCCAACAAGGGGCGGCAAATATGAAAGCCATCAAGTTCGCGTTGCTTTCGAATACCAGCAAGCCCATAAACCCCGCTACCACGTGCAAGGCGCGTTAGAAATGTCTCAGCCTGATCTTCCAGATGATGCGCAAGCACCAGCGCCTCACATCCCTGGTGCTCTGCTGCCTGCCGCAACAAGGCATGGCGGGCATCGCGGGCTTCAGACTGGATATTCGAAGACGGCTTGTCTCCAACCCAGTTCAATATCTCATGTGGCACCTTGAGGCGCGTACAATACTGCGCAACGCCAGCAGCTTCACCGGCAGCCTCAGCACGCAGGCCATGATTGACGGTAAACGCATACAGCTCAGGCGCTGCGGCCCCAACGTCCTGCGCCCATTGCTTGAGAAGGTAAAGCAAGCCCATAGAATCAACACCGCCGGACACACCAATGGCGATCCGGCGAAAAGACTTATACTCTCCAAAAAGCGCGTCGAGCTCTTCAAAGGAAAATTGAGCAACTTGATTAGAGGCAGTTGTCACGTTTTTGCTGCACCTTGGCCTGCTCCAAAACAGCCGGAGCTGCAAATTGGAAATTGGCGAGAAGCTGCTCATAGGTCTCACAAGCAGCGGGAGCATTTCCCATACCAGTTAGTGCCGTTCCAAGCTTCAGTAAACTTTCAGGGGCTAGCTCACTTTCGGGGAAATCCGTGTAGCTTTTCAAAAAGGCCTGTGCTGCACTTTCATACTGGCGCTGAGCCAAAAGGCTCTCGCCAAACCAGTGCTGTGCATTCGCAGTCAGCTCGTGGTCTGGATACATCCCGAGAAAAGTATCAAAGCCTTCAGTGGCCGCAGGGTAGTTGCCAGCAACCATCAGGCCGTAAATCGCGTTGTAATCTGATTGCGGCTCTCCAGTCAGCAGCTCATTCACTCTGCCGGAGAATTGCAGAGAGCCAGCGCTTTGACCACTTGCAGAACCGGTCGGTGCAGCAGTATTGCCACGTGCGATCTGGGAAAGGTCCAGTGGCCCGCCACTTGTACCTTGAGCCGGTGTACTCAAGTTCGATAGCTGCTGGCTACGGTTTGCAGGAGATGCTGCGTTCGGCGTTTGAACAGCTGGAGCTGGCACGACACGTGGTGTCTGACCCGGGTTTTCCAGTTGCTGAAGACGATACTCAACATCCTCCTGAGACCGCCGCAGCTGATCTTCTGTAAGTCGCAGCTTGTGATTAAGCTCTTCGACCTTACCTGTCAGGAGGCGAACCTGTTCCTCCAGTTGACCAAGGCGCGCAGTATTTTGAGCGCTTTCATCATTTTTGGAAGAACCGAAAAGCTGCGCAGACGCAGGTAAGCTTATAGAAGCTGCAAGCGTAAGAACAACAAGGCTTGTTGCAATACGTCGGTAAAGAGCCATCAATTATCTCCTGAGACACCTTCCTAGAATTGGGTCGGAATTTCTCATCTCTTGGCAAGAGGAAAAGACAAAAATAGGGCACACAATCAGTGTTTCTGGCCTATTTGGGACTTCTCCCCGACCTTCTCTCGTTTTCCTACAAGTTTGCAGCAGTTTCAACAAAAAAGGCTCCCCCAAAATTGGAGAAGCCTTTTTTGTTTCAACAAATCAAACTCAATTACTGGCCGCTCAATACAGTCACAGCACGGCGGTTCTGGCTCCAGCAGGAAGCTGCATTGCAAACGGCGACCGGGCGCTCTTTGCCGTAAGAGATTGTCTTGAGGCGTGTTGGGCTAACACCTTTTGCCACAAGGTATTCTCTAACCGCAGCAGCACGACGTGCACCCAATGCAATGTTGTACTGACGGGTCCCGCGCTCATCAGCATGACCTTCAATCGTAACCGAGTAATTCTTGTAGTGCTGAAGCCATTGCGCCTGCTTATCCAGCACAGCACGAGCTGCACCATTAAGGGAACTTTGATTGTTGAGGAAGAATACACGATCCCCAACATTCACAACAAAGTCCTGACCCGAGCCAGCAACTACAGAACTATTACCGGTAAGTTCAGGGCGAGTCTGCGCACATGCAGCAGCAATGAGGCACAGACCAAGCACAGCGGCAAAACGCGCCCCACGCGCGAACAGCGTCTTTGACATTTATAGAATCTCCTGTCCCTCAAACCTCGAGGATTAAAAAAAGCGGTAGACCAACTTAGTTAAGAGTAACTTGAATTTATTGGTTAATGAAGCACTAACGACCCCAAAATCCCGTAAGAAATTGGGGTCTGAGCATTTGTTTAGTCGAGCAGCGGCGACCATGCTGGATCTGACGCGAAGCTTGGGGTCGTAACCAGCTGTTCATTATAGCCAGTCAGATCAACCGTCCAGACCTGCGGACCACCGTGCTCTCCAACAGTATCGCGGAAGAAAGTAAGCACACGGCCATTTGGAGACCAGGCAGGCCCTTCATTGTGATAGCCCTCTGTGAGAATACGTTCACCTTTGCCATCAGGGCGAATAACACCGATCATGAAGCGCCCCTGATGCACCTTAGTAAAGGCAATCAAATCACCACGCGGAGACCACACCGGCGTAGAATACTGACCTGGACCAAATGAAATCCGCTTTGCATCACTTCCGTTGGCATTCATCACATAAAGCTGCTGCGAACCGCCACGGTCACTTTCAAACACAATCTGGCGTCCATCCGGAGAAAAAGACGGGCTTGTATCGATGGCCGCGGTGTTGCTCAACCGGGTTGTCCGGCGGGTCCGTAAATCCATAAGGTAAAGGTTCGCGTTGCTGCCCTGCTGCAAACTCATAATGACTTTCTGGCCATCAGGGGAGAAGCGCGGCGCAAACGTCATACCAGGAAAATTACCCAGAACTTCACGCTGTCCAGTCTCAATATTAAACAGGTAAACCTGCGGATTGCCGCCCACATAAGACATGTAGGTAACTTCCTGAGAAACAGGCGAGAACCGCGGCGTCAGCACCAAATCATCACCACGTGTCAGATAGCGCACATTCGCCCCATCCTGATCCATAATCGCAAGGCGCTTGCGGCGTGCATCCTTTGGTCCGCTTTCGTCGATGAAGACTACCCGGGTATCAAAGTAACCTTTTTCGCCAGTCAAACGCTGATAGATCGCATCAGAAATGATGTGAGCCAGACGACGCCAGTTTTCTGGAGTGGTAAAAAACTGCTGACCAATCAACTGCTGCCCAGCAAACACATCCCACAAACGAAACTCAGCACGAATCTGCCCGTTGGCTTGCTGCGCGATAGAACCGGTTACCAAAGCTTGGGAGCCAATGGTTCTCCAGTCACCAAACCGCGGCATGGTGCTAACATTCATCTTCTGCTGGATATGTGCCGTTGGATCAATCGGTTTGAATAAACCTGAACGTTGCAAATCAGCAGCGACAACAGATGAAATTTGTCCAGCCACATCCTCCTGCAAGCCAGAACCTGCAAAGGGAGAAATCGCAATCGGCATAGGCTCAACGTTGCCCTGAGTGATATCAAGTTCAATCAGTGCAAAGGCAGGTTGAGAAATTACAGCAACAGCAAGGGCACCAGCAACAACGCGGCACGCACGGCGCCACATTTGCTTCATCCCTGTTGTTTGCATTGGGTTAAGTCGTATCGCAAAGGACATCGACCTCAGCTCCTTTCAATCTCAATACCTAGTATCCAAGCATTGCGCGAGGATCAAAATTCAAGATAACGGTTTTCCAAGCATCGTATTTCGCAGCCGGTAGTGAATACGGCCCGCAGCGGAAGACCGCTCGCTCTGCACTGCTGGCAGCAGCACGAAATGCTGGATTATTGCTTGAGTTCAGGACTCGTGTTTGCCCTTCAACCTCACCAGTACGGCTCAAGTTGAATTGCAAACGCACTGTCATATCTTCCGCACCAGCTGCCCCCACTGGTGGGTTCCAGCACTGTGCAACTTGTGAACGAAGCGCATCCAGCTCAGACTGACTCATCTTCACATTACTCTGCCCAAGCTCGGACCCGAGCGAAGCAGGCTTTGCTGAGCTTGCCGTTCCACTAGACTTCGCATTCGTCTTGTTCAACAGCGCGGCCATGCGAGCGTTAAAGTCCTTCTTTGGCTCTTCTTTCTTCGGCCTCTTCGTACGCACCGGAGGAGTTGGTTTTGTACGCGGCCGAACCTTCACAACGGGCTTAGGCTTTTCAGCCTTTTCAACATCCGGTCCAAGCTCAGCCGTCTCAGAAGGTGCCTTCTCTTTAGGTTGCTCCTTGAGAGCTGGCTCTGGTTCAGAAGGAGGCGGTGGTGGTGGCGTTTCTGCCTGCTGCACTTCCTTCGCTGCTTCCTGAACCTTCTTCACCTCTTTCTTAGCTTCACCAGTCTTTTTGTCCGGCTCCGGCTTTTCGGCAGGCTTTTTCGTCGGCTGAAGAGCAGCTTCCTTTATCTCGATGGCTTTTTTGGTACCGAGCTGAAGTTTTGTAAGCTCACTCACAGGCACCAGATCCACAGGCAGTGAATCGACAAGCGAACTCGGCAGTTCCTTGCCGAAATTGAGCGAAACTGCACCGGCAACGAGCACGACCACGTGTACAGCTAGTGATGCGATAAGACCTGCACGCATCCCGGTTAACCCTGCTCCTCTAGAGTAACAAGCCCAATGCGCTTGTATCCGGCAGCATTGATTTGGCCCATGACTTTCATGATGATCCCATAATCCGCGTCCTGATCACCACGCACGTAGATACGCTCATTGTAACCATTCTCGGCAATTGCTCCGAGTTTGGCGATCAGCTCATCAACCGGGATCTCAGTATCCTGAATGTACACCTTGCCGTCCGACTTCACAGAAATCGCTATCGGCTCAGTGTCCCCTTCCATCGCTTTGGCGCGGGTTTCAGGCAAATCAATAGGAACGCCTACGGTCAGCAACGGAGCTGCCACCATGAAGATGATCAGCAGCACCAGCATCACATCCACCATTGGCGTCACGTTAATTTCGCTCATTGGTGCGTGTGAATGCCTGCGGCGACCACGTCTGCCGCCTGAGCGTCCACCTCCACCAGCTGCTCCAGTGCTCATACCCATGACTTATGCTCGCTCATCAATACGGCGGGAAAGGATCGCAGAAAACTCATCTGCAAAGCCTTCCATCCGCGCAGCAAGCTTACCGGAATCGCTCTGGAGTTTGTTGTAGGCAATAACCGCTGGAATAGCCGCAACGAGACCAATGCCCGTTGCAAACAGTGCTTCAGCAATACCCGGAGCCACAACAGCAAGGCTGGTGTTTTTGGAAGCTGCGATAGAGGTAAAGGCATTCATGATGCCCCAAACAGTACCGAACAAACCGATAAACGGGGCTGCACTGCCAATGGTTGCCAGGAACAAAAGACGTTTTTCAAACCGCTCAACTTCGCGCGAAATCGTCAGGTCCATGACCCGGTCTATCCGCTGCTGAAGACTTCCAATCGCGGGGCGATCCCCTTCATGAGAGCGCTTCCACTCACGCATTGCAGCAACAAACAAAGCAGACATGCCATTGTTGGCACGCGATGAGAGTGATTTGTACAGCTCTTCCAGCGACTGGCCAGACCAGAACACAGTTTCAAACCGGCTCATCTGGCGGCGAGAGCGCGCATAAAGAACGACCTTGTCAAAAATGATTGCCCAGCTCCACACAGAAGCTGCAATCAGACCGATCATCACAATTTTAACGACGATATCCGCTTCCATAAAAAGCGAAATATAAGACAAACCCGAACCAGCAGAAGCACCAAGCTCAACAGATTGCACATCCTGGGCAAGTGCAGCCATTGGCATAGTGCTTGCGAGCGCTGTGCTCGCAGCCACAACGAGTTTCATTACCTTAGAGTTCATGTAGTAAGGACCTCTTGCCCTGATAACCCAAAGACCAGCTCATGGTAGAACCCCTGCCACGAACACAACCAGTCCATTAAACATTTAGTAGCCTTCCTGCCTGTCGAATTTGGCGAAACTTCGACTAACGCCAGCATTGAAGGCATTATTGAAAAGACATGTTTAAGGTTACTGAAGGATTAAAAGGGGTCCAGTCCCGTTTACTTTAAATGGATATTAGGGATTTATAGCGAGGTTTTACTGGGCTTCTTCGCCGTTCATCTTTGCTATCAGGCCCTTGGGAAGTCGCCGTGGTTTGCCCTCTGCAGAAATAGCAACTGCTGTCACTTTTGCAGTGATCAAAACTTCGTCACCACGCATAACCCGTTGTTGAATGATCAGCCGAACGCCTTTGCACTCGGTGATATCCGTATGCACTTCAAGCACATCGTCGATTCGGGCGGGCTTCAAAAAGTCAATATCCATATGGCGAACGGCAAATGCCAGGCGCTCCCCATGCAGACCTGTATCCAATTCATGGTGGTGCACACCACGCATCCGCAAAACTTCGGTACGGCCACGCTCCATGAACTTCAAATAGGAGGCGTGGTAGACGACACCAGAAAAGTCGGTATCCTCATAATATACACGCACAGGCAAAATGTGCTGCTTGCCAACAATACGGCCAGTCAGATCAGGCCAATTTGTCTCAATTTTATTTTCGCTCATCGCTTCAGATCAGTCTTCAACATGTTGAAAAAGGGCCATCTGAGGTGCATTCGGATTATTCGGCACTGCCAGACCAAGGTGCTGGAAGGCAACTGGTGTAAGGATTCGCCCACGTGGTGTACGCTGCAAATACCCATTCTGGATCAGATATGGCTCCACAATCTCTTCAATTGCATCCCGCGGTTCAGAAAGCGCTGCCGCTATGGTTTCAATCCCAACAGGACCTCCTCCAAAGTTTAATGCGATCTGCTTCAGATAGCGCCTATCCAGACTATCAAACCCGGCACTGTCCACTTCCAGTTGCCGCAAAGCCCGGTCGGCCAGCCCAGTATCGATCTCAGCATCACCTGCCACAATCGCAAAATCACGCACACGGCGCAACAAACGCCCAGCAATACGAGGGGTTCCTCGTGAGCGCTTGGCAATTTCACGAGCACCAGCATCGCTCATCCCGATGCCCAACAAGCGCGCACCACGTTTAACAATCAGCTCCAGCTCTTCTGGAGTGTAGAACTCCAGACGGACCGGAATACCAAAGCGGTCGCGCAACGGCGTGGTCAACAAGCCAATACGAGTGGTTGCCGCAATCAGCGTAAACTTGGCCAGGTCAATCTTCACAGACCGTGCAGCAGGCCCCTCACCGATGATCAGATCAAGCTGATAATCTTCCATGGCGGGGTAAAGCACTTCTTCAACAGCAGGGTTAAGCCGGTGGATCTCGTCAATGAAAAGAACATCGCGATCCTCAAGGTTGGTCAGCAAGGCAGCAAGATCGCCCGCCTTTGCAATCACCGGGCCAGACGTTGCGCGAAAGTTCACGCCCAGCTCACGCGCCATAATCTGCGCCAGCGTTGTCTTACCAAGACCGGGAGGCCCAACAAACAGCACATGGTCCAGCGCTTCACTCCGCGCTTTTGCAGCTCCAATGAAAACCTTCAGGTTCTCACGAGCCTGCGCCTGCCCTGTAAAGTCGTCCAGAGTTTGGGGACGCGTTCCACTATCAATCTCGTCACCCCGAATTTCGGGAGTAACAAGGCGATCCTCACCCTCATTCATTATGCAAGTTCCTTAAGGCCGAGGCGAATTAGTTTTTCAGCGCTCGCATCTTCACCAGCAGTCTTCACAGCTGCCGCCACCGCAGCGGAAGCCTGCGCAGGTTGATAGCCAAGATTGGACAGTGCCGACACAGCGTCGGCGATCGGACGAGACGCCACGTTTTCCTGTACAGCTTGCGAGACCGCAATCGTTTCACCTTCCACGGATGCAAACGCGGGCGCTTTATCTTTCAATTCAGAAACAATCCGCTCAGCAACACGCTTGCCCACACCGGGAGCGCGGGTCACAGCAGTTTTGTCGCCCAGCGCGATCGCATTTGCAACTTCAGAGGCCTTCATAATACCAAGAATGCCCAACGCAACCTTTGCGCCAACACCTTGTACGGTCATCAAAAGGCGGAACCATTCACGTTCAGAATCCTCGGAAAACCCGAAGAGTTTGATCATGTCTTCACGCACCATTGTTTCAATGGCAAGCACAGCAGCTTCACCAACACGAGGCAAATGCTGCAAAACCCGCGATGGACAATGCACCTGATAGCAAACACCTTGCACATCCAGCAGCACGAAGTCATCTCCGTAGCTATCGACAACACCTTTAAGCTTCCCGATCATTTCAAGCGAGCCTCCGCTGCGGCCAGACGGCCTGTTACACTGCCCCTATGGTGGCTATGGCAAATCGCGATCGCAAGCGCATCCGCTGCATCATCAGAGTTGAATGTTGCTTTGGGCATCAACACCTTCACCATCATACGGATTTGTTCTTTCTCCGCATGCCCTGTTCCCACTACGGTCTTCTTCACCAGGTTTGGCGCGTATTCTGAAACCGCCAGATTATGCAGAGATGGCACAAGCAGGGCGATCCCTCTTGCCTGTCCCAGTTTAAGCGTTGCCCCCGCATCTTTGTTCACAAACGTATTCTCAACAGATGCTTCTGCCGGATCATAACGTTCAATCACATCCTGTAAGCCAGTGTACAACTGCTTGAGCCGTTCTGCGAGGGAGTACTTGCTGTTGGATTGTATCGTGCCACTTGCAATAAAGCTGACGCGATTGCCTTTGGCATCAATAATGCCCCAACCGGTGTTCCGCAGACCGGGGTCCACACCCATGATTCGAATTGAATGATCCATAGAACAAACCGGTAACGAAAAATCATTAAGGACGCTAGCCAGTAACGAACGCCAACCGCTTAATCCGCGAAAATTCGGGAGTAATCCACGCGTTCCTGCGCAATCTGCAACAAAGAACCCGCTCTGATTGAAGTAAGGAGCTCGCGCAGCCATGCAACTGCAACCCATGCCCAGAGCACCTGCACTGAGGCGAAGCCACTGTGCATCAACGCTCGATTCCCTGCCCACGCTTTAATTTCTTGCAAAACGGGTCAACAGCGAGAAGGCTGCACCCTCTGAAAGATGGTTATTGAGAAATTCTCGGCATTTCGTCCATTCGTCCTGATTGGAGGAACCAGTCATCGTATTTATAGTCTGTTGAACGAAGCAGTCCAAACCAAACAAATAGTGACAGCCGCCGCACCAGGCTCAAAAAAGTCATTAGACCTTGCTAGAACTCGGAAAACACCTTAACTCTCGCAATAATAACCCTAGAAACAGACGAAAAATATAGTTTTATGCCAAAATCATCGCTCGACAAAATTGACCTTGAGATCCTGAAGAACCTTCAGGAAGACGGACGCCTCACCAACGTAGAGCTGGCGGGGAAGGTTGCCCTGTCTCCATCTCCATGCTTGCGCCGCGTCAAAAACCTAGAAGACAGTGGTGTCATTAACGGCTACCAGGCTTCCGTAGATCGCAAAACGGTCGGCCTTGGAATGACCGTCTTTGTTGAAATGCGCGTCGGCAAACAAAGCAAAGCTCAGATCATGATGATCATTGAGCGGGTGACATCCCAGCCAGAGGTTGTCTCCTGCCATCTGGTTTCCGGCCAGTCTGATATTCTCGCAGAAATCGTTGTTCCAACGCTAGAAGCCTACGACGTCTTCCTCTCAGACTTCCTGATGACTCTCGACGGCGTTGAGGATGTGCGTTCTAACTTCGCAATCCGCACCCTTAAAGCAAACGGTGCCCTGCCACTCCAGCACCTGGAGACTTTCCTCGACAACGAATAGCCGCGGTTGCCGCCCACTCTCTGGCACATACAGCCCCATTTCGGACGTAGAGGCAAAGGTGCAAAGACTGCGCTGAAGGCAGTTGCGGTTTTGAGCGATGAACAGCAACACCCGTCAGCAAGGTGCCGAGTACTTTGTGGAAGCACCACCCAAACAAAAAAGGCGGCACGCAACCGTACCGCCTTTTTGTTCACGAGCGCACTTGGAGCTTAGCCAAGTTTCGCCATAACTTCCTCGGAGATGTCGAAGTTAGAGAAGACATTCTGCACGTCATCATCCTCTTCAATCACGTCCATAAGCTTCATAAGTGTGCCAGCTTTTTCTTCATCAACTGGAACCAGATTCTGCGGCTTCCAGATGATTTTGACAGAGTCTGCTTCACCCAAATCAGTTTCCAATGCTTTGGAAACTTCAGAGAGATCTTCAAATGCACAGATGATGGTGTGGGCTTCGTCGTCTGTTAAAACGTCTTCAGCGCCTGCTTCAATGCCAGCTTCCATCAGCTTGTCGGCATCACCAGCTTCCAGCTTGTAAGTGATCTCGCCAACACGATCGAACATGAAGGAAACTGAACCAGTTTCACCCATAGAACCACCGTATTTGGTAAAGTACGAACGAACAGCACCAGCAGAGCGGTTGCGGTTGTCAGTCAGCACTTCAACAATAATTGCAGTACCGCCCGGGCCGTAGCCTTCGTAGCGAATTTCCGTGTAGTCCGCACCATCACCTTGCTGCGACTTGTTAATCGCACGCTGGATGTTGTCCTTAGGCATAGACTGCCCTTTTGCGTTCTGTACAGCCAGACGCAAACGCGGGTTTTTATCCGGATCAGGATCACCCATCTTTGCAGCTACGGTGATTTCCTTGGAGAGTTTGGAGAACATCTTGGAACGCACGGCATCCTGACGGCCCTTGCGGTGCATGATGTTTTTAAATTTTGAATGTCCGGCCATAGATCTTCCCGGCTTGTGTTTATAACAATATTCTCGGCTCAAAGGAGCGCTCACCAAGCCGCAGATAGCTTGGACAGCGCTCGCTCCGGCAGCGACAGTCGTAAAACGTCGAGTAATTTTGATGACAGCTTATAAGCCGCCTGAGCTACAAAATCCAGAGCAAGAAACATCCCGTTTTAACACGGACTTACTCTTGCCTGCCAATCTTAAAGCCCAGACCTGCAGTTAATAAGGAGGTTACTCGCCGGCAGTTGGCCAAAACGGTGGAATGATCTGCGACAAACGACCACCGATGCGAACCGGGGAAACATGCTTGGCAAGGCCCGTGCGATCATCCGTTTCAACAGCAACACCACAAATGGTTGCCTCGCCCATCGCTGGGGTAAAGCGTGCACCATTCATTTTACGCAGGAAGCGGTTGACTGGCTCTTCTTTCTCCATGCCCAGCACAGAGTCATAATCACCACACATACCCGCATCAGACATATAAGCCGTGCCTCCAACGAGCACCTGGTGGTCAGCGGTTGGAACGTGGGTATGCGTACCAACGACAAGCGAGGCACGGCCATCACAGAAGTGACCCATCGCTTGTTTTTCACTGGTCGCCTCGGCGTGCATATCAATAATGATCGCATCAGCCATAGCGCCCAGTGGGCAGTCACCCAAAATCTTGTCAATAGCAGCAAATGGGCAATCAAGCGCGTCCATGTAAACACGGCCCATCACGTTCACCACCAGCACATCCGCACCATTCTTTGCGCGGTAAAGGTTAGCCCCCTTACCCGGTGTTCCAACAGGATAGTTGGCAGGGCGTAGAAGCTGGTTCTGGCGCTCGATGTAAACGAGTGTATCACGCTGATCCCAGATATGGTTGCCCGTCGTGACAACATCTGCCCCAGCATCAACCACATTCAGCAAAATTTCTTCGGTAATACCAAAACCCGCTGCGGAATTTTCGCCATTCACGACGACGAAATCCAAACTATTGTCCTCAACGAGTTGGGGCAGTTCGTCAATCACCGCGTTGCGGCCAGTACGTCCAACCAGATCCCCAAGAAACAGCAGCTGCATATATACACCCTTTCAAGCGTATTCATGACCCACAGTTCTGTAATGAAAGAATACGCGCATATCATTTTGGACTTCAGCGCCCCTTCCAATCTGGAAGGTCTTAATCGCTCTAGTCACCAGCTTTCAAGAACCCACGGTCACTCAGGATACCATCCAGTTGACGGTCGTGTGGTTCCATCGGAACCTCTTCTACCTGTTGCACCGCAAATGCAACCCCAATCGCTGTCAGATCGGCAAGTTTTTCCAATTCGCTCAACGCGCGATCATAAAATCCTTTGCCATATCCAATACGATTGCAATTCCGGTCAAAAGCTGAGAGTGGCACCAGCACAACATTGGGGCGAACGGCCTGCGCATCAGGGCCAGGCGCCATGCTTCCAAATCCGGCAGGTTCCAGCTGGCCATCTTTCTCCAGGCGGCGAAACACGAGGTTTTCACCCTGCACAACCGGCAGGCAAAGAGAACATCCTCTGCGCGCTAATGCATCCATTAAAGGACGCGGATCAACCTCATCGCGAATTGGCCAGAACCCGGCAACCATATCTCCCGGCACCACGCCCAGCGCATCAGCAAAATTAGTAAGTGCCAAAGAGTGCTCAATGCGTTCAACAGGCGAAAGGCCTGCACGGGCAGCAAGGCCTGCTTTTCGCACCGCGTGCTTGGCAAGTTCTTGCTCTGAACTTTTGCTGTCTTGGGACATCAACGCCCACCTCTTTCGATTAAACTGCATATTCGCAAAGTAAGCCGGTTTCCCAGTGAGGGACCAGAATACGCATTAAAAAAGGATAGGCTAGAAGAGAAGTGCGTGCCGCCTCGGCCGTCAGAGTGTATGTAATCCCGGAAACCTACTATGTAGGTGGGCGCCGTGTGCCCAAGCCCACGAGCGAGGACAGGTACAGCTCCCAAAGGAAAACGTAAGGCCCGGGGATGTGACACTCCTCACGAACCGCGCAGCGACGCAAGGGCTGATATAGGTCACAGCCACTGGAATTACCAGCCCCTGTGATCATACCGCGCACATTTATTCCAAGAGAAACTGCCCGATTAAAGTTCCAGTACCTGATTGTCTGGAAAGAACCCTTTGAGCTCCTATAGATAATCTGCAAAGCGTCATCTACCATGAGCCCATGACCCAATGCACTTTTTGTGAAATCGCGGAAGGCCGATTGAAGCCGGATGCTACAGTCTTCGAGAATGAAAGTGTAATAGCTTTCTTTGATCGCGGGTCAATCTCGCCATATCACACGCTGGTCGTGCCTAAACGACATTCGACCAATATCTTTGATGTGCAAGAAGATGACCTGATCAAGCTAACCTGCGCCATTAGAGAGATTTGCCTGATCTACAAAGAAAAATTGAATATAAACAATATCCAGATTGTCAGCAGCAATGGCGCTGAAGCGCAGCAGGATGCATTTCATCTGCACTTTCACATTGTACCGCGCAGCAAAGGCGATGGACAGGATATTGAATGGACACCTGATCCAACTTTACCCGGGCGCTTCCAAAGCCTGCTTTCAAAGCTAAAGGCCAAATGAAGTGAAAACGATACTCAGCCAATCAATCGCCCGAGTTAAGCAGCGCTTTCTGCTTCACGCTGCTCACCGTCCAGCTCGCTACTAAGCTGCTCGATCTTTTCTGCTCTTTCCAAAAGCCGCGCAATAATCTTGGCTTCTTTTTCCCGGTGCTCTTTTTCGATGGTTTCGATACGGGTCGTGAATCGCTGTTCCTGAGCTGCAAGGCGCTCTTCAACAGAAGCCTCTGCCTTGCCCAGCTCTTCGATACGCCCTTCAGCAGCCTTAAGCTTGCGCTCAACCTCAGCAAGGTGATCCGTCACCATTATACCTGCCATAACGGTCAAACGCTGGTCACCGATCTCGCCGAAATTATCTCTCAAGCTGTTGATATTGTCGTCAAAACGCTGAGCCAGACCGAGAAGTCGTTCTTCTTCTCCGTCATCGCATGCCATCCGAAAGCTACGATCGTTGATTGTTACTGTTATTTGCGCCATTGATCTTAGCTCTCCTGTCCGTCGAGAACAGTACGTATGGATTCCATGGCAGCAACAAGGCGGCGCGAAACATCTTTGTTGACATCTTCAAGGCGAGCACCACGTGCTTCAGCCTGATCCAGCTTTGCCGCCAACTGCGTGCGATCCTCACCAATTCTCTGCACATCACTTTCGAGCGCATCAAGGGTCTTGTCACGGGACGATCTGCGATGAAGCGCGCCTTCAAGCTTTGTGATAGAGGCAGAAAAACGATCCAGTGCCTGATCCAGATCTTGCCCACTATCCATCTTCACCTTCGACATCAAACTGTATCCGTACTCACGATAACATCAGCCACCAGCATAAAATAGCAGCTCGACCTCGTCCCATCTAGGGAAGCGGAAGACAATTATCCATTAGATCGAGGGAATCGTCGACCGTTATTCACATCATATCTTAGGAATCTGCGAGAACCATCTCATTTATCGGTGATTCTAGAACTTACCAGCACCCAGACCCTAAAATTTAGATCAACGCAACATTAGAGAACATAATACGAGTACGGCCCCTATAAAAATCTAATGTACACGCATTTTACGCTAAGCAAATTCACTCACTGAAGAGACCTTGGCAACATAACTTATGTTAACAAATGCTATTCAAATTTCAAAAGCGCTCAACTTACGCAATAAACACCTTTAGATGAGCTCCATTTCATTGACTCAACCGACCGACCTGCTATGTCTCCTTTCGTTATACGTTCGTAGACAACTGCCACATCGCAAAAGTCTGGGGCAAAGACTTTGGCACCTGTCCTCGAATCTACACTAGCTAATGGTAAAGACCCGGCTGCCCACCCGGGGCGACAGCGGGAATAAGATGACCGATCTCGAAAAGCACTCTCGCATGGCGAATGCGATACGCTTTCTTTCAATGGATGCCGTTGAAAAAGCAAAATCTGGCCACCCTGGACTTCCAATGGGTGCCGCCGACATCGCAACGGTCCTGTTTTCCAAGTTTTTAAAATTTGATCCTAACTCCCCGAACTGGGCAGATCGAGATCGCTTCGTGCTCTCCGCAGGGCATGGCTCTATGCTCCTGTATTCCACACTTTACCTGCTGGGATACGAAGACTTCTCCATCGATCAGCTTAAGCAGTTCCGCCAGCTTGGCGCACGTACGTGCGGCCACCCGGAATATGGCCATGGCGCAGGTATCGAAACCACAACTGGCCCTCTCGGTCAGGGCCTTGGCAACGCTGTAGGCATGGCGATCGCAGAGCGCATTCAAGAAGAGCGCTTTGGTAAAGAGCTGGTGAACCACTACACCTACGTTCTTGCTGGTGACGGCTGCCTTATGGAAGGCATCTCCCAGGAATCCATCAGCCTTGCAGGACACCTGAAGCTCAAAAAACTTATCCTGATTTGGGATGACAACGGCATCACCATTGATGGCGCTGTAAGCGTTTCAGACTCCACCAACCAGATTGCACGCTTTGAAGCATCCGGCTGGAACACAATCCAGATCGACGGTCATGACCCTGAGGCGATCGAAGCAGCGCTGACTGAAGCGCGCAAGAGCGACCGCCCAACCATGATTGCAGCAAAAACCACCATTGGTTTTGGCTCTCCGAACAAAGCAGGCACCAACAAAGTGCACGGCGCACCGCTTGGCGCTGAAGAGATTGCAGCAACCCGCGAACAGCTGAACTGGTCAAACGAGCCGTTCGAAGTTCCGAGCGACGTGCTTGACGCATGGCGCATTGCTGGCCTTCGCTCTGCAAACGCTCGTAAAGAGTGGGAACAACGCTTCAAAGAAGCAAACCCTGAAGTTCGTGGCGAATTTGAACGCCGTTGCCGTGGCGACCTGCCATCTGGTTTCGACGCTGCAATCGACACCTACAAAAAAGAGCTTGCTGAAACACAGCCAAAAATCGCGACCCGTAAGGCGTCCCAGGCTGTATTGAAAGTCATCAACGGTACTGTTCCAGAAACCATTGCCGGATCAGCAGATCTGACAGGTTCTAACAACACCGACACCGAGCACACTGCATCCATCACACCGGACGACTTCTCCGGTCGCTTCATTCACTGGGGCATCCGTGAACACGGAATGGCTGCAGCAATGAACGGCATGGCACTGCATGGCGGAGTTATCCCCTACTCCGGTGGCTTCCTGATCTTCTCAGATTACTGCCGTCCATCTCTGCGTCTGGCAGCTCTGATGAAGCAGCGCGTCATTCATGTCATGACCCACGACTCCATTGGTCTTGGTGAAGATGGTCCAACGCACCAGCCTGTCGAGCATTTTGCAGCTCTACGGTGTATTCCAGAACTTCTGTTCTTCCGCCCTGCGGACATTACAGAGACACTGGAATGCTGGCAGCTGGCAATGAAAGCCACTGATAACCCAAGCGTTTTGGCTTTGACTCGTCAAAACCTGCCGTCCCTTCGCCCTCACTATGAAAGCGAAAACCTGTGTGCTAAAGGCGCATACGTTATTGCTGACTGTGAAGATGAAGCGACTGTAACTTTGTTTGCAACTGGCTCAGAAGTTGAGATCGCAGTGGAAGCAAAGAAAGAGCTTGATGGCAAAGGCATTGCAACCCGTGTGGTTTCAGTACCAAGCTTTGAGCTCTTTGAGCAGCAATCTGACGCATACAAGAATGCCATCATTGGTGGTAGTCCGGTGAAGATCGCAGTTGAAGCGGGTGTTCGCATGGGCTGGGATCGCTTTGTAGGGTCTGATGGTGGTTTTGTAGGCATGACCGGTTTTGGTGCTTCTGGCCCTTACCAGGAACTCTATGAGCATTTCGGGATTACTGCCAATGCAGTAGTCCTAGAGGCCGAAAAGCGCCTTGGCGATAACGCCTAAAGCTGATGTGCGCAGGCGTCTGTCTCAATAAAGTCAGACGCCTTGCAAGGAGACGGCCGGCAAGAGCTGGCACACGTAAACGCGGGCGTTAAAAAACGCTGTACCGAAAGAGGTTTTTAAAATGGCAGTCAAGGTAGCCATCAACGGCTTTGGCCGTATTGGTCGTAATGTTCTTCGTGCAATCATCGAATCTGGTCGCACCGACATCGAAGTTGTAGCCATCAACGATCTCGGCCCGGTTGAAACAAACGCACACCTGCTGCGTTTTGACTCAGTACACGGCAAGTTCCCAGCAACTGTAACAGTAGACGGCGACACAATTGATTGTGGTCGTGGTCCGATCAAAGTGACCGCAATCCGCGATCCAAAAGATCTGCCATGGGGCGAGCTTGGTGTTGACGTTGCGATGGAATGCACCGGCATCTTCACCGCAAAAGAAAAAGCTGCTCTGCACCTGGAAGCAGGCGCAAAGCGCGTTCTGGTATCTGCTCCTGCAGCAGGCGCTGACAAGACAATCGTTTACGGTGTAAACCACGACACACTGACCTCCGACGATCTTGTTGTTTCCAACGCCTCTTGCACCACCAACTGCCTGTCCCCAGTCGTATCTGTACTGGACAAAGCTGTTGGCATCGAAAAAGGCTTCATGACCACCATTCACTCTTACACTGGTGATCAGCCTACCCTCGACACAATGCATAAGGATCTGTACCGCGGCCGCGCAGCAGCTCTTTCCATGATTCCAACCTCCACTGGTGCTGCTAAGGCTGTTGGCCTGGTTCTGCCAGAGCTGGCTGGTAAACTGGACGGTGTTGCAATCCGCGTACCTACTCCAAACGTTTCCGTTGTTGACCTGACCTTCACCGCGAAGAAAGACACTTCCGTTGAAGAAATCAACGCAGCAATCAAAGCAGCGGCTGACGGCGAACTGAAGGGCGTTCTGGGTTACACCGAAGTGCCTAACGTTTCTTGCGACTTCAACCACGACCCACACTCCTCTATCTTCCACATGGACCAGACAAAGGTCATGGAAGGTACAATGGTTCGTATCCTGACTTGGTACGACAACGAGTGGGGCTTCTCCAACCGCATGGCAGACACTGCTGTTGCGATGGCAAAGCTCATCTAAATTAAAAAAGGGCCGCTGCGAAGCGGCCCTTTTCTCACATATACCTGTGCGGAGTGGTTAAATCGAAAAATGCAGCTCCTTTCTGCAGCGCAGTTTTTCCTCCTGATTTAGTCCTAAACTCCGCAATGTTTTCTGTAAGAATGCAGACCAATAAGGTCGCACACAGGAAATCCGGAGATTTTCATGTCTTTTAAAACCCTCAATGATGCCGAGCTTTCCGGCAAACGTGTTCTGGTCCGCGTAGACCTCAACGTCCCAACGAAGGATGGCAAGGTAACCGATACAACTCGTATCGAGCGTGTACTGCCAACCATCCGTGAAATCTCAAAGGCTGGCGGTAAAGTCATCCTTCTTGCTCACTTTGGCCGTCCAAAAGGCAAAGTGGTTGCAGATATGAGCCTGGCACCAGTTGCTGGCCCTGTTGCAGAGTTGCTTGGCGAGCCAGTCGCGTTCGCATCTGACTGCACCGGCGATCTCGCGAAAGCTGCTGTTGATGCAATGGCTGACGGCGATGTTCTCCTGCTGGAAAACACCCGCTTCTACGCTGGTGAAGAAAAGAACGATCCTGAGTTCGCAAAAGCTCTTGCAGCAAACGGTGATATGTTCGTCAACGACGCATTCTCCGCAGCGCACCGCGCCCACGGTTCTACTGAGGGCATCACCAAACTGCTTCCATCCTACGCTGGCCGTACAATGCAGGCGGAACTGGAAGCACTTGGCGCAGCTCTTTCCACCCCGCAGCGTCCTGTTCTGGCTGTTGTTGGCGGTGCAAAGGTTTCCTCCAAGATCGACCTGCTCGAAAACCTCGTGTCCAAAGTGGACATCTTGGTCATCGGCGGCGGCATGGCGAACACCTTCATGGCTGCAAAAGGCGTGAATGTTGGCAAATCCCTTTGCGAGCATGATCTGGCCGACACAGCAAACCGCATCATGGCAGCAGCTGAAAAAGCAAACTGTGAAATCGTTCTGCCTGCAGATGCCGTTGTTGCATGGGAATTTGCAGCAAACACCAAGAACGAGACCGTTGCTCTGGACGCGATCCCATCTGATGCAATGATGCTCGACGTTGGCGCAGCTTCTATCGAAGTTGTGAAGCAGAAGATCGACGAAGCAAAGACCCTCGTCTGGAACGGTCCTCTGGGTGCATTCGAAATCGCACCGTTCGACAAAGCAACCGTTGCAGCAGCACAGCACGCAGCAGAACGCACCAAATCCGGCGATCTGAAAACAGTTGCAGGCGGCGGCGATACCGTTGCAGCCCTCAACCACGCTGGCGCAGCTGACGACTTCTCCTACGTTTCCACCGCTGGCGGTGCATTCCTGGAGTGGCTGGAAGGCAAAGAACTTCCAGGCGTTGTCGCGCTAGAAGCATAAAGCTCACCTTCCAAAAAGCGATCGATTTTCGGATCAAAATACGCTTGGCGGATATGTTTTAGAGCCCGACGTGTGATTACACTTGACGCGCCGCGCTCAAAGAAGCATCAAGTTTTATGAGAATTCCTGAATTGAGGGGCCAAATTGGTCCCTCTTTTCGTTTTATTGGCAGTTTCGCCTAGATATTGACACAGCCTCTTGAAAAAGAGATCAAGACGCTGTTTAGAAACAACGCGCGTTTTGCTTTGCTGGGCACTGTGCCCGAAAAGCGCGTGCACAAGAATCAGACCAGCGCTCAAACTGTATATGACAAAGCGCGGTCTGGACCCACAAATGGGCCGGAGACTGAACGTAGGTTACACTGCGCAAAGGCATCTTCGACTATCGGAACTTTATCAGGAGCAAACTACGTGCATCCGCGTCTGTACCTTGTTACCCCACAGTCCTTTGACCTCGACCAGTTCGAAGGGCAACTCAAGCAAGCTTTGGAAGGCGGCGATGTCGCAAGCCTTCTGATTTCTATGCCGGATGCAAACGAGGTAGAGCTTCAAACTGCCGCAAAGCGCCTTGTGCCAGTTGCACAGGCGCATGATGTTGCGGTCATGATAGAAAACAACACCCAGATCGTTGGCCGCTCCGGCGCTGATGGCCTTCATGTCACCGGCACAGACAAAGAGCTGGAAGAAACTCTTGATGGCTTCCAGGATGACAAAATCATCGGTCATGCAGGTGTAAAAACACGCCACGAAGCGATGGTTGTTGCCTCTATGGGCGTTGACTACATGTTCTTTGGCCTGCTCTCTTTGAAACAAGAGGAAGAGCCGCATCGCAAATCTCTGGACTACGGCATCTGGTGGTCAGAAGTGTTCGAAACTCCATGTGTCGTGCTCGCAGGTACTGCGCTGTCCTCAGTGGACACAGCAGCAGCAACCGGAGCTGAGTTCGTAGCGGTGCGCGAAGCAGTCTGGAACCACCCAGAAGGGCCAAAGGCAGCCGTTGAGCAGGCAAACGCTATCCTCTCAACACATACACTTTCAGAAGAAGAAGGTTAATCTCTTGATGTTGTTGTGTTCTAAAAAGCTTCTGTCAATTGTAGCGAGCATCACCCTGCTTGGTTCCTATGGCATGGTTGCAGCACAAACAAATGCCGGCAGCAGAACCAACACACCTCAAGCGTTTAACCCACAGGACCCGTATAACCCACGCGGTACCCTTCTTCTACGCTCGCCTCTTAATCAGGCCCCGGTGATCGCGCCCAACGGGCCAACACCAGAGACGATTGTTGGCGATCCTGCCTATGGCGCATTCCAGCGGGGCTGGTACCTAACCGCCCTCGCTTTGGCCACACGTCAGGCACAAGCTGGCATCACCAGCTCCAAAACCTTGCTGGGTGTGCTTTACGAATCCGGTAAAGGCATCCCCCGGGACCTGCCCTTGGCTGCCAGCTGGTATGAGCTGGCTGCAAGCGACGGCGACCCGCAAGCAGCCCTGCGTCTCGGGCTGCTTTACTTATCTGGAGCCGGTGCTGAATTGAAGGCCGACCCCGAAAAAGCCGCAGAGCAACTGGAAAAAGCGGCAGCCGCAAACATCCCCGAGGCCCTGTACAACCTTGCACTTCTTCATCAGGAAGGCAAAGTACGGCCCAATGATCCAAAAATCATCAAGTCACTGCTGGAGCGCGCCTCAGAAACGGGTGATATCGACGCGATGCTGGAGCTTGGCATCTACCTGAAGGATGGACCGCAAGAGATCCGCGATCCTCGTCGCGCAGCCTTCTGGATGGGCCGCGCTGCCCGCCGCGGTCTGGTCCCGGCACAAATCTACTACGCAACCTTATTGTTTAAAGGCGAAGGTGTCGTTCCCAACGAGGCAGAAGCAGCCGATTGGTTCGAGCGCGCAGCCGCCAAAGGCAACCCGATCGCAATGAACCGCCTTGCCCGCATCTACGCCAACGGACGAGGCCGCCCCATTGATACGATCGAAGCCTCAGCCTGGCAGTTCCACGCAGGCCGACAAGGCATTTTGGACAGCAAACTTGAAGCGCTTTCCAAGTCATTATCACTTGAGCAACAAGAACAAGCAAGCAAACGCGCTGCAGAAATCGGCATCAAGATCGGTGCCTCTCCAGTTCTGCAGCCAAAGCAGTAGAGCCTCAGACACCACCCTTAAGCTTTATCAAGCTTGTGGAAACATGGACTAAAGCAACTATGGGCAGCTGATGCGCTCTTTTTCCTTGAAAATGGCGTGAAATTATGTTGCACAGACCCCAAGACGGGCTGCGACCCTAGGCTCAGCGCCAATCCGTGACAGCCTTGCAATACATTATCAAACTGATTGGTAGTTCTATGAAACTCAATGGCAACGAAATTAAGCCAGGCCACGTGCTTATGCACCAGGACACTCTTTGGGCCGCAGTTAAGGTTCAGCACGTTAAGCCAGGTAAAGGCGGCGCGTTTGCGCAGGTCGAAATGAAAAACCTGTTGGACGGCCGCAAGTTGAACGAACGCTTTCGTGCAACAGAATCCGTTGAGCGTGTTCGTCTTGAGCAGAAAGACTTCCAGTTTCTCTATGAAGAAGGCGACATGCTGGTATTCATGGATAATGAAACATACGAGCAGCTTGAACTGCAAAAAGAATTCGTTGGCGAGCGAGCAGCATTCCTTCAAGATGGCATGACCGTAACGGTTGAGCTTCATGAAGAAAAGCCAATCGGCATCTCTCTTCCAACACACGTAACACTCGAAATTGTCGAAGCAGACGCAGTTGTAAAAGGTCAGACCCAGTCGTCCTCTTACAAGCCAGCAGTGCTGGAAAACGGCGTACGTTGTATGGTGCCTCCATTCATCACCTCCGGTGAGAAGATCATCGTAGACACAGACAACGTCGAATACGTTCGTCGCGCAGACAAATAATCTAAAAGCAACAAGTTTGAGGCAGCATACGGCTGCCTCATGAAAGCGCTTTCCCGAAAAGTGGATACGGTTTTCGGACAAGAAAACGCACAAAAGAAAAAAAATAAAGCAGTGAAACCTCTCAGTATTAAAGCTCACTGCTTTATCTTTCAGGAACGGTGAAGAAAAATGGCACGTACGGCCCTTCTAAACGTTATGGTTCAGGCTGCGACAAAAGCTGGTCGCTCACTGGCACGGGACTTCGGCGAAGTAGAAACCCTGCAAGTATCCCGCAAGGGCCCAGGTGACTTTGTTTCGCAGGCAGACCACCAAGCAGAAAAAATTGTCCGCGAGGAACTTCAAAAAGCGCGCCCGACCTACGGCCTGCTGATGGAAGAATCTGGCGAGATCGAAGGTACAGACGGTCAGCACCGCTGGATCGTTGATCCCCTCGACGGCACAACAAACTTCCTTCACGGTATTCCGATCTTCTGTGTTTCCATTGCATTGGAACGCGCTGGCCAGATCGTTGCCTCCGTGATTTACAACCCAATCATGGATGAGCTCTACACCGCTGAAAAAGGCTCTGGCGCATTTTGTAATGACCGCCGCCTTCGCGTTGCATCTCGTAAGAACATGACCGACTGCCTCATCGGCACCGGCATTCCATTCATCGGCGTTGGCGACCATGGTCGTGCGCTGAAAGAGATCCGCCATGTGATGGGTGAAGTTGCAGGCATCCGCCGTGCAGGTGCAGCAGCACTTGACCTGGCTTGGGTCGCCGCAGGTCGTCTCGATGCATTCTGGGAAAACGGACTGCACCCATGGGACATGGCAGCAGGTATCCTGCTTATCCGTGAAGCCGGTGGTTTTGTTTCCGATGACAAGGGCAAAGAGAACATGTTCGAATCCCGCTCCATCATCGCAGGCAACGAGTTCACCCACCTTCAGATGCGTGAACTTCTGGCAAAAGCCAAGGCATAAGTGCTGACAGGCTGAGCCAACAGGCCCGCCATAAAGAATCTTGAAAAGCAGCTTGCACCGGACACCCCGGCAAGCTGCTTTTTTGTGCACAGCCCATTGCAAGAATAAGCAACGTTCAAGAGGCAGTCGATAAGTTTATGCAGCTACACGACAAAGGGAATCAAACACCAATAATTCTTACGGTTGTTATAGCTGCTTATTGGTTTATCTCTTACCCATACCTGACGGCAAGAACCAGACAAGTGGCAATGACACCAATACAAAGAGGGAGGTGCAAATTGCGAGCCAGCCGAAGTCTGGGCCTGTTAGAACTGAATGACCAGTTATACCCTGCCGCACGTGCAGAACGGCAGCAGCCACCCCCACAGCAAGCGAATTGGAGAGCTGCTGAGACAGACCTGCGAAACTCACGCCATGATTGACAAGCGGAACGGGGAGATCTGCATAACACGCCGTATTCGTAGCCGTGAAAACAAGCCCTCTGAAGAAGCCTCCGCTAAGAATGACAAGCGCAATAATCACAATCCAATTCGCCAGCCAAACAAAACCAATGGCCAGTGTTGCAAAACCGAGGAAGACGACAAAAATCTGGAGTATTCTGCGAAATCCATTCCGCTTAATCAACGGGTGAACCACAGCTCGTGAAAGCAGCCCGCCAGCAGCTGCAAAACCCATCAGTACACCCGTGGTCATAACATCAAAACCCAGAAGAATTTGCAGCATCAAAGGTGCAACGAACGCAAATGAACTTGCCCCCATGCGCAGCAACACCCCGACACCGGTAGCAAGCCGATAACCGACATTTGCAAAGATCTGAAGATCAATAAGAGGATGGGGTGAACGGCGTATATGTCCCACAAAAGCCAAGCCACACAATAAACTGGCGGCTAAAAGGCTCGCTGAGATAAACCCATTTCTTGTTATATCAGGCAATGCCGATATGGTAAAAAGCAAGAGTGAGGCAAAGCCTCCCAGTAGAATAAAGCCGAGAAAGTCAAGCGGCACTTTTTCCTTAAGTTGAAGGTTTCTGAAGTAGTAACTGCTCATTACTGCGATGGCTATGCAAACAGGCACATTGATCAAAAAGATCCAGCGCCAGCTTAGAAAATTGATAACCAGACTTCCAAGGAACGGGCCAAACACAAAGCCGAAAGCTGCAGGTGTTACAATCCAAACCATCGCCGCAACAAGGTTCTGAGAACCCGCCATACGAATGACCGTCAACCGTCCAATCGCCATCAAAAACGCCCCTGATGCCCCTTGAACAGAGCGCGCAAGTAACAAGGAGGTCAGGTCTTTCGACAATGCACAAGCAATAGACATGCTCAGAAACAAAGCGCAGGACCATACGAACAAGCGCTTGGAACCAACACGATCGGCTGCCCATCCCGAGATTGGAATAAACACTGCCAATGTAAGCTGATAAAGAGAAATTGTCAGATGCAGGTACAGTGGGTTCGTGTGAAAATCTTGAGCGATCCGAGGAATTGCAATGGCAAGCACCATTGCATCAACTTGCACCAGTAAAAGTGTCATGCCAACAATCAAGGTGGTTATGCGCAGCCGACGCGGCATTCTGCACGCTCTCTAATTTGAACCTTCCATGCACCACCCAAGATTTCTGGGAAATCATTTATGGTAGACGCCGGAAGCTATATTTTAGAGAAAGCAAGTCTACAGAACATCACAGAACCCACTTGTAATTTATTTAACCTCAAGCGTTCCCAAAGTCTTAGCAGCATCGCGCTCAAAAGAAACAGCTTGCACCGGACACCCCGGCAAGCTGCTTTTTTATTGGCTCCAGCACTCACACCCGGCTTCACAGGCCCCTCATTGAGACACCCGCTAAAACTCAAACGCTATTTTTCTGCACCAAGAACTGACAATTTTCGGCGCTCCGACCACGTGTTACAGCTTGCACTCCTATTTTCTTCCGTCTTGGCAGGCACATTTTCGGGGAAGTCAGAACATGATCAATTTCGATGCTCTCAGGGCCTCTAGCACCCGCACCAATCCCTACCAGTATTTCGTCAGCGAAAATGTAATCACCAAGGAACAAGCCGCCGACGTCCGCGCGGATTACCCCAAGATCAAACAGACCGGATACCTGCCCCTCTCCAAGCTGGAGGCAACAGGTGCCTTCAAGCGGCTGATTGACGACCTGCAAAAACCGGAGCTTGCGGAAATCCTCTCGGAAAAGCTGGGGCTAGAGCTGATGGACAAGCCCCGCATGATCACCGTCCGCCGTCTCTCCAAACACGGCGATGGCCGCATCCACAACGATTCCAAGTCCAAGATCTGCACAATGCTGATCTACCTGAACGACGACTGGGACAACGCCGAGGGCGGCGCCATTCGCGCCCTTAACGGCGAAACGGACATGGATGACTACGCCGAGGAGATTTCCCCTCTCGCGGGCAACGTGTTCGCCTTCAAACGCTCAGAATCAAGCTGGCACGGCCACCCCTCCTTCAAGGGCGAACGCTATGTGGTGCAAACCACATTCCTGATCTCGGAGGAAGAACTGGCCCGCAAGGAAAAACGCGGCGGCCTCCAGACAAAGCTAAAACGCCTGCTGCGTATCAACTAACCACATTGCCAGAACCAGCGGGCCACGAGCCGTTGCAAAGCTTCTTTGCCCGCGCCCACACACTTTCCAGATGAACACGTCCATCATAACAGCGGTATGTCCGCCCCTCGAACATGGTTATCCATCAGATTTCAATGATAATCCCTTGACCTCAAGTCGACTTGAAGTGGCACGGTAGCCGCCAAAACCTCATCAGGAAAGGCAAACCCGTGCTCACCACAACTCTTCTGCTCAACGCTCTTCTGCTCGGCATCGGCGCCACAGTTTTCATGGATCTGGTCGCATGGGTACGCCTGCGCTACTTCTCAATTCCATCTCTGGATTATCGATTGGTTGGACGTTGGCTGCTAACCATGCCTCACGGACAAGTCCAGCACGCAAACATCATGCAGAGCCCTTCGCAGCCTTTGGAGGCCCCCATTGGCTGGATCACACATTACGCAATCGGCGTCATTCTGGCTCTGGTGTTGCTGGGATTTACAGGACCGGGCTGGCTGGAAAAACCAACCATCATGATGCCACTACTGATCGGCTTGCTTTCGGTTGGCCTCCCCCTCTTCCTCATGCAGCCCGCCTTCGGCTTCGGCATTGCCGCCGCTAAAACACCTGCTCCAAGGGTCGCCAGAATAAGAAGCCTCATCGCCCATCTGTCATTTGGCTTGGGACTCTACCTCACAGGCATCTGCCTCACCCTGCTGCTGTTTTGAGCGGCAAAACAACAGCGAAATCTACCTAGTGCCTAGCTTGAGAAAACGAGTGGCCAGCATCAACAGCGCCCAAAATCAACAAATTGAGCCTGTCAGTTTGCTCCTCATTCGTTTTCTTAAAGTAGATTGCCCCACCAGTGACCGTGAAACAGACAGGCATTTGCAACGTGAACACCCTGCAAAAACCCTATCCAACTCTGCCAGAAGGGACACGCATTTATGCGACTGGAGATATTCATGGCCGATACGACCTGTTGGAAGTCATGGGCAAAGCCATAGAAAGCAACCTGACAAAGCGCCCAGTAGCAGATCCTGCTTCAATTTTCCTCAGCGACTATATCGACCGCGGGCCGGACAGCCGGAAAGTCATTGAGTTCTTCCTCAACCACCACCAGCGCACACCCCAACAAATCTGCCTGAAGGGCAACCACGAAGCTTCTTTACTGGAGTTCCTGGAGAACCCGTCCACGCTCTACCACTGGGAAGGTCTCGGCGGCCTCGAAACCTTAAGCTCCTATGGCCTCTCAGAGCACAATCTCTTCAGCTCAGACGGTGCTGCAAGCGTTCAGACCCTCTTCAAAGACACCCTGCCCAAGTCGCACAAAGATTTCTTCAAATCCCTGTAACTCCTGCACCAATGCGGAGACTACCTCTTCGTCCACGCAGGCATCCGTCCCGAAGTCCCGTTGGACGAGCAAAGCGAAGAAGAACTCCTGTGGATCCGCGGCCCCTTCCTCAACTATGAAGAGGACTTCGGCGTCTTCGTGGTCCACGGCCACACCCCTGTCGAACACATCGACCGCCGCGCCAACCCGCTGGACGTTGACACCGAAGCCTACGCCTCCGGCCACCTCACCTGCGCGGTACTGGAAGGCGCCAACATGAAGTTCATCACCGCCACCACCGACGACTGGAACCTCTTCGACATCATCCCCACGCACAAGTAACACCTGCACACAGCGACGTGGTTATCGCTGAAAGCCCCGCACCTATTCACCATCACTTCACTCAGTGATTAAACCGCAGATACAAATCATCCCACTTCGGATTAAAGCCTTCAATCGCGTCAACCTTCCAATCCCGCCGCCACCGTTTCACCTGCTTCTCCCGGCGGATCGCGTCATTCACATCCCTGAACTGCTCAAAAGAAACCAGCTTCGAAACACCATATTTCGCGGTAAAGCGACACCCAACCTTGCTCTTGTGCTCATAAACCCGACGCGCAAGATCATTCGTCACGCCAGTATAAGGCGTCCCCCGCGGCTTACTCGCCAAAATGTACATGAAGTAAGACATGAAAGGAGTGTGACCAGCTCCTGACGCCGCCACAATCACCCAAATCCACCATCACCATTTGAGGGACCACCTCATAGATCCCGGCTCAATGGCCGGGAAGACACCGGTGTTGCGGCGGCGGCCAGTGGCCAACCACCAGCCTACACAGGGAGCCCAGTAAGGCATCCATCAATTGCACCGTCACAGCTCGTCATCCCACGCAAACGAAGTGCGACGCGGGAACCAGAGCCCCACACGCGAACTTCACAATACGGCTCTGGATACCGGATCAGCGCTCCGCTCGTCCGGCATGACGTTAGGAACTAGCTCTCAGGCTTCAACAACAGACATTGCCTCACTAACAAACCGCCGACTGCCAACAACACCGCGCCTTGGTGTCATCCCGGGCGAAGCAAAGCGAAGACCCGGGATCTATACTCCCACCAGTCACGACCTTTACGATCTACTTTAAGTATCATTCCAAAACTTCGCGAGTGCAGCTTGAATTTGCTCATTCGCTCCCATGTTAAGCAATGCGCTCTCCAATGGGTACGGAACTTTTCCATACCCATTCTTCTTCCTCCTGGCCCAGTCAAAGAGAGAGCAAACAGACGAATAAACAGACGCGATCTCTTCAACGTCAGACAACAAAGAGCACCCCCAATCATCAGTTTGCATCATCATGCTTGAAGCACGTGTATGCATTGATTGAATGCTTCTGAAGATTTGCACTGCTTTTGCTTGTTCTACGCTGTAAAAAACGACCGCTTGTGCCAACTTATCGGCACTGTCTCTCGGAAAATCAGGCACTTTAAAATTAGCTTCTCTGATTAGCTCATGGCTTACCAAACACGATAAAGTCGGCTCTCTCTGATCATGAGCAAGCACCCAAAGATCTTGATAGGCATTAAATAACGCTTCCAAATATAAGCAAATATCAGAAAGATAAAACGAAGACATTGAGCGCTTCGCCTCTGCCTCTCGTTTAGATCGAACCCGTTCAAGAAACAAAGCGATGAGAGCAGCGGCAACAGCACCAAAGGCCGCCAAAATCGTCCCAAAGGCAGAGACATAATCTACCCATGGGTAGTTTTTGAAGGTCACATGCAATGCATAGCCATCAAGGAGTTGCAAATACACAATCCCTACAATGATCATCATCCAAAATATGTAACCAGATGCGATTGCAAATATGACCCAGGCTAATAAGCGCATTGAAAATCCATCAAAATATTAACTAACCAAGTTTTACAGGATGTTTCTGCGTAACAACTACCCTGTGCTCCAATAAAATGAACGTCTCCCCCACCATGACGACAACCCGTCTAAATCGCGGCGATTGGGGCGCGAAAATGGGACTTATTTAAAAACTTACTCATTTCTCATGGCTGATCGTCGATTTGCAGTTTCCTATTGGCCGAAAATCGCGTTATCTAATGACATCGTTAACTTTATAGCGAATTCTTGTCGCTTGATTTGCTTTCGTCAAACGACAAGAATTCGCTTTGCTCTAGATGTATTCAGGATAATGGCACGCGACTACGATCCCTATAGTCTGTCAAGCCCGCAGGTTTATCTGTGGCGCATGATCATATTTCTTGTCCTGGCAGGCTTCATCGCCTTTGTCTTGATCGGACAAATCACACAAGCCTTCATGGCAAACCCAGCATTGAACGGCCTGATCGTCGGCGTCGCGACATTGGGTATCCTGCTGTCATTTCGGCAAGTCCTGCGAATTTTCCCAGAAGTTTCATGGGTAAATGGGTTCCGGCTCGGAGACCCGCGCATTGAAGTGCGCCGTCCGCCAATTCTTCTGGCACCCATGGCGACCCTGCTTGGTAACAAAGCAGGCGACATGACGATTTCGCCAACCACCATGCGCTCCATGCTCGATTCCATCGGCATGCGCTTGGATGAAAGCCGCGAGATTTCACGCTACCTTACCCGCCTGCTCATCTTCCTTGGTCTGGTCGGTACCTTCTGGGGCCTGATGCAAACCGTGAGCGCTGTGGCAACCACCGTCAGCACGCTCAATGCAGCCGGCGGCGATGCCAATGTGCTCTTTGAAGATCTGGTCTCCGGCATCACTGCACAGATGACCGGCCTCGGCATCGCGTTCTCCTCCTCCTTGCTCGGTCTTACAGGCTCCCTCGTTCTGGGCTTCCTCGACCTGCAGGCAGGACAGGCACAGAACCGCTTCTATCAGGAGCTGGAAGACTGGCTCTCCACCCTGACGGATATCGATCCCGATGAGCTGGGCAACGGCGCATCTGCTGACATGGCTGCGGACCTGCGCATCACGCTCGACAAGCTGCGCAAATCCATGGAAACAAAAGGTGCTGAGCCGGATGACAATTCCAACGCCGCCATGAGCAAACTGGCAGAAGGCATTCAGGGCCTTGTCCAGCACGTGCGCTCCGAGCAAAAGATGATGCGCGAATGGGCTGAGGCCCAGTCCATGCAACAGCGCCGCATTGAGAGATTCCTGAAAACGCTTACCGCAGAGGTAGAGCGGGAGAAGGAATAGACAATGGCAGGAGTACGCACACGCCGTTCGCAAAGCAATTCAGAGGATTACTGGCCAGGTTTCGTGGACGCCATGTCCGCACTCCTGCTGGTCTTCATCTTCCTGCTTTCCATCTTTATGATTGCGCAGTTCTTCCTAAGTCAGCAATTGTCTGGGCGCGATAAGGTGCTCAACCGCTTAAACCAGCAAATCGCCGAGCTTACAGAGCTCCTTGCCTTGGAAAAATCCAGTGTAGGAGATCTGGAATCCACGATCTCGTCACTCCAACTGGGTCTGGACGAGGCGTCTGGAGAGCGGGATCGGTTGCAAAGCATGCTCAACGAGCGCTCAGGTCAGATTGATGAAGCTGGCGGCGCACTTGCAACCCTTCAGGCAAAACTGGAAGGTGAACAGCAAATCAGCGACAAAGCTCTGGCACAGGTTGAACTCCTCAACCAGCAAATCAGCGCCCTGCGTCGCCAAATTGCTGTTCTGGAAGACGCTTTAGACGCCTCTGAGTCGCGAGACAGAGAAAGCCAGACAAGGATCGCAGATCTGGGCAAACGCCTCAATGTGGCCCTTGCACAGCGTGTACAGGAGCTTTCCAGATACCGCTCCGACTTCTTTGGCAGATTACGAGCAATTCTGGCTCAGCGCTCCGACATCGAAGTCGTTGGTGACCGTTTCGTGTTCCAGTCAGAAGTGCTGTTCTCCTCCGGTGATGAAGAGGTCAACCCGCAAGGAAGAAACCAGCTGGACATTCTGGCAAGCGCTATTTTGGAACTGGAAGGGCAAATCCCAGACGAGATCAACTGGGTCTTGCGCGTTGATGGCCACACAGATGCACGCCCCCTCTCAGGCACAGGCCGCCTGCGCGACAACTGGGAACTCTCAGCCGCCCGCGCAATCTCAGTGGTCAAATACCTCATAGCTAGAGGCGTAGAACCAGACCGTCTGGTCGCCGCCGGCTTCGGTGAGTTCCAGCCACTAGAAGAAGGCACCAGCACCGAGGCCAACGCCAAAAACCGCCGCATAGAGCTAAAACTCACACAGCGGTAGAAGCTGCTACAAACAGATCAAAAAAAAAGGCGCTTGAGCAACCCTCAAGCGCTTGTTTTTTGTTCCGTGAAGTTGGCTTCATTAACGCAGGCCGATTGGCCTTCAAGCCCGCTGAATAACCAGTATGCGGACAAACGCAGCATTAATTTTCAACATGCTGATCAGATTGGCAGTTCCATTGTTGCCTTCTCCGTGGAGACCACAATCGACGTTCTGTATTTCCGGACATTCTTATCTGCAAGAAAGAAGCGGTGGGTAAAGGCTTCATAATCCTCTATATCTCGGGCCATGACGATCATGATGAAGTCAGCATCGCCAGCGATACAATAAAAATGCGTCACTTGAGGATCTTCACGAGCCTTACGCTTGAAGGCATCGATCTGATCTACACGATCCCTCTCTAATTCAACGGCGACAATAGCTGTCACACCCAGCTCCAGCATCTTGGGGTTGAGTATGGCCACTTCCTTTTTGATGACATGTGCCTCCCGTAAGACCTTGAGGCGACGCTGAACAGAGGCCGTTGAAGTCCCTGCGATCTCCGCAAGAGCCTGAATGGATATCTTGGCATCCTTCTGTAGAGCTGCCAATAATCTCTTATCTATTCCATCCATACATACACCTCACATATCATTACTATTTGATGCATATTAATCAAATATCGCACCAAGTGTATATTTTTTACATCACTATATAGCGATAATATGCATTTCATGAAACATGGATTAATCGCAATTCTTCCGCTTGCAGCCGGGGCTGCCATTTATGGCTTTGCATTCGGGCTGCTCGCCGCCCAGGTCGGCTTCCCGTGGTGGGGCGTAGGCTTCATGAGTGCAATTGTTCACGCTGGCTCTTCGCAAATCGTGGCGGTGGAGCAATTTGCAAACAGTTCGGCGATTATTGGGGCGGCATTGGCCGGAGCTACCCTTAATCTCAGATATATCGGCATTGTCGCTTCCCTATCCGAAATCTTGAAGGAGCTGCCTCTGCCTCTTAAGATTGTTGCAATCCATATCACAGGGGACGAGAATTGGGCACTCACCATGGCCGAGCGCGCCAGGTCGCCCTCCATTGGGGCCCCGTTTCTTATGGGTTCCGGGCTAGCTATGATCAGTGTATGGACATTTTCAACTATTATGGGGGCCGTTGTCGGAACCATCCTGCCCGATCTGGAGAAGTTTGGCTTAGGTTTTGCGTTTACCGCCGCTTTCATTGCTATGGGGCGTAGTCTATGGAAGGGAACCCCAAATCTAATCCCTTGGCTCAGTGCCTTCACGTTTACGGTGATTGCAGTGATGTTTGGATTGCCACAAGCCTATGCCATCGTGATTGGCGCAACTGTGGGGCTGCTGTTCTCCTGTTTTATCAGGGTAAAGCAAGGTAGACTGCCATGAGTGAGAGTCATTTCATTCTTATCCTGACATTGAGCGTGGCGGCCTTCTCAATCCGGCTGCTTGGTTTACTCATTGGAGATCAGATAAGGGCATCAAAGCAGGTCTGGATCCTTGATGATTTACCCGGTCTGATCGTGGTTAGCCTGGTTGCATCCTCCTTAGCTGACCAGTCCCTGCAAGCATGGCTCACAAGTGCCATCGCTCTTGCTGTCGCCGTCAGAACAAACCATGTTATTATGACCATGGGTATGAGCATGACGGCCTACGCGATCATTGGTTTAATATATCCGTTCTGATAACGAAGGTCCGCTTTGGGCTCAGCCCACCTAAAGCGGCGAGCCTTCAGCTGCATTTTATCCACCCGCCCTGAGTTAGCTCCAAATCTCTTCCGGTGTGAACAGTTCAGAGATGGTGCTGACATGAGAAGCCTTCCTCATGTGGTAATCCCCCATTAATGGAGGAGTTTTAGCGGTGCAATCAACTTAACTTGAATTTGGCCGCAAGATTGCCTAGTTAATCGGGTCAAACATCCGCAATGCTCGCGCAGCACCTTGATTACGCTCACGAAAAGTTAAGTTTGCGCAAAAGTTCACGGGCACTTCACAGTACTCACGGACACACCCTACCCGCAATCCGGCTATCGCACACCTTCACACGGGACAAATAACGCGACCATTTTGCAATTTCCGCTTTGCCTACCTTTGAGCGCCAGGACTTGATGACAAAGTAGGTGCTATCATTACCCAGAATAGCCTTGGTCAACACTGTCTCACTTTTAGAAGCAGGTGTGGTGGTGCATCTGGTAAGAAACATGCCGAACTCGTAGCCATTCTCGCGTCCCTTTTTCAGCAAGCGCCCGTCATGCTGCTTGCAGATTGGGTTCTTCACCTGCGTATACTGCTTCTCCAGCATTTTCATTTTCACTCGGCGGGAAAAGTGAATCTGAACGGTCACCATGTCGCGCCAGGTCTTCAAGGATTGTCCGCGCGGAATCATCTCTGAAACCAGCAGACCATTCTTGTTTTGCGAAAAAGCAACCTTGTAGCCCTCAGGCATCCCGACCAGAAGGTTCTCGTCCATCAGGCCAGAGGCAAACGACACACCACTCGCAATAAGCAATGCCAATACAGCACCAAGCAATCTACTCATAAAAACAACTATCCAATCAATCAGGAATTGAAGTGAAGCTACATCATAGCCTCAAACCTCAACAAGGGGAGTAACTTCCCTGATGGGGATGTCAACCTTCAACCAGCGACTGCACAGTATCCCCACCAACATAGCGCCAATGAACACAGCAACGCAGCCAGAACGTAAAAAACGCAGAATAACGCAAACCGGCACATAGCAACGCAAATACGAAAAAAGCCGCTCCCCGGCAGGCAGCGGCTTTTCAAATTATCCAACGAAGGCAGGAGAGTTATGCCCCTCCAAGAGCGCTCTTAGCTCTTAACGCTGATCGTCATCTTCATCGCCGGATTTAAAGTTCGCGAACACAGCATCCGCATCCACTTCTTCTTCCTCTTCGCGAGTAGAAGGCGCAGGCTTGGAAAATGCTGCTGCCATAGCTTCTTCGCTTGTTGTTTCATCAACAGGCAGAAGGCTCTGTGGCTCTTCACCTTCAGCAGGCTTAGGAGCGTTCTTCGCACCTTTTTCGACTTCAATGTCCAGCTCAATCTGAGAGCAAAGACCAAGAGTTACTGGATCCATCGGCTCAAGATGTGCTGAGTTCCAATGCGTTCTGGTACGAATTGCTTCAATCGTCGGCTTAGTTGTGCCAACAAGACGCATAATTTGAGCATCAAGTAGCTCAGGATGGAACCGAACGATCCACAAGATTGCGTTTGGACGATCCTGACGTCGAGAAACAGGCGTATAACGAGGGCCTTTGCGCTTGTTCTCAGGAACACGCACTTTAGACTCCTGCACCTGCATCCGGTAGCTCGGGTTATTCGAAGCTTTTTCAATCTCTTCGCGGGTCAACTGGCCAGACATAACAGGGTCCATACCCTTAATGCCCTGAGCAGCTTCACCATCAGCAATCGCCTTCACTTCCAAAGGGTGCAGCTTACAAAAAGCAGCAATCTGATCAAAGCCCAGCGCGGTGTTGTCAACCAACCATACAGCTGTTGCTTTTGGCATAAGCGGTGTGATGGACATTATATAAATCCCTCCTGTGTGCTCCACAGCCTAATCAAAGGTGGCGAAGCCGAATTCCATAAGAGTTTTTAGGGAAACTTTGGGCGCACTATACGCTCACATTTTCCCAAAAGCAAACCTCATCAGCACTCGCCTCCACCTTCCTAGGGGAACCTGTGCGAATTCATTTTCAACTTATGCCCTTTTCTAGGCAAGCTTGAGCACGATCTTCCCAATGTGGCCAGAACTCTCCATCCTCTCGTGTGCAGCTCTAACATCTGCAATATCGAAGACCTTGTCCAAAACCACCTTGACCTTACCGGTCTCCAGCAACGGCCAAACCTTTTCACGAAGGCTAGATGCAATCTGCGCTTTATATGCATTTGATCTTGGCCGAAGCGTCGAACCTGTATGCGTCAGGCGCTTCATCATCAATCGGCTAAAGTTAACGTTTTCTGACACACCGTGAAGCGTAGCAATCTGACAAATCCGCCCTTCGACAGCCGCAACAATCCAGTTCTTCTCAACGTAATCACCACCGACCATATCAAGAATAACATCCACACCACGCTTCTCGGTAATGTTTTGAATTTCTTTCACAAAATCTGTTTCACGGTAATTAATTGCATAGTCAGTGCCAAGCTCTCTAACCGCCTGCGCTTTCACATCTGACCCGACAGTTGCAAAGACCTCAGCACCGAAGGCTTTCGCCAACTGAATAGCAGTCGTCCCAATCCCTGACGACCCACCATGAACAAGGAACCTCTCTCCGCCCCGAAGCCCCAGACGGTCAAACACATTAGACCAAACAGTGAAAAATGCCTCAGGAATACCTGCTGCTTCCTCCATCGAAACACCGGCAGGAACTGGCAACACATGGGCAGCAGGCGCAATGCAATACTCCGCATAACCACCTCCAGGCGTCAGCGCGCACACACGCTCACCAACAACGTGAGAAGAAACCCCTTCTCCAAGCTCTGCAATCTCGCCAGCAACTTCCAGGCCCAGCAAAGGAGAAGCACCTTCAGGCGGCGGATAAGCGCCTTTTCGCTGGAATACATCCGGTCGATTTATGCCCGCAGCATGTACTTTGATCAAAACCTCACCGACTCCCGGCTTGGGGACATCGATCTGCGCGATTTCAAGTACTTCCGAACCGCCAACCCCGTTCATCACAACGGCTTTCATCAATTCAGGACGATCATCTACTGTCATTTGCTGCCTCAATCTTGGCAAATAGCAAAACTGCCGCTTGCTCACATTCTCATTTAAGTGAAGAATAGTGGGCAGGCAAAGGCCGTCTACCCCAACAAAGGTGAATTATCTAACTTATGCACTCAAGGCCCAACTCAAGGAGTTCATAGACGCTATGGGTATATTCGATGAAGACGACACACCGCGCCAGGCGGTCTCTTCAATCCAGGTAGGAGAGCCGCTCACTAGCCTATCAATCCACGAATTAAACGAACGCCTTGAAAGGCTTAAAACAGAAATTGCCCGCGTAGAATCTGAAATTAAAACAAAATCAGAGGTAAACACATCAGCTGAAGATTTCTTCAAGTAATCAAACAATATTTAAAACAGTAAATTATATATTTTCACATACAATCAACTCAATAAAAATAACACAATACTTATAATTTACATATCGTTAACCATTTTAAATTATATATTAGTTATTCCAGTTGATCTGGAACGAGAGTGACTGCTCACTCTGTTTGACGCCTCCCTGTTAAAACACCTCAGAGCCGCATCGATGCGGCTCTTTTTTTGCTTAGCAAACACCCCTCGCAAAACTACTCCCTCTATTTGCAACCGCGATTTGGCATGGGCTTTGCTGCGTTCAGTTTGAAGTAAAATATCTTGCTCCATTTAGAGACAGATTTGGCTCACTCTGACAGGCTCACGTCAACCTTCGAGCCCTATTTGTTTCAAGGTGGGATTGCAAAAGACACAAGCAAGAGAACAGATAAGGGTTTTACGATGGGTGAATTCAGCACTGATACAAAACCAGAGGCCACGTGTAACTTTGCGAAACGGCTGATGTCCTCACAAAACTTCACCGAGCTCTTCCGGGAAGGTATGGCGCTGATCGAGGAAACTGCATCTTACCTTGCTGGCCCTGGAAGAAGCCAAAGCAAAGCACTGGGTCCAGCTGCCTCGCTTGCATATGCTACAGAATCCATGCGGCTCACCACGCGCTTGATGCAGCTTGCCTCTTGGCTGCTCTTGCAACGCGCTGTCAACGGCGGCGAGATATTGCAATCAGAAGCTCAGAACGAAAAAAACAAGATCCGAATTGATAAGAGTTCAAAGGAAATAGGGAGCCCAGCATGGCAAGATCTGCCAGAGAAACTTCGCTTTCTAATCAGCGAATCTTTCCGACTTCAAAAACGGATTAAGCATGTTGATTCGATGCTTAAACAAGAACTATTGCGAGAGACAGCTGCCAATACGCCAAATCCAGTAGCCGATCAGCTCTCCCAGATCACGGCTGCTTTTAAGTAACGTATTCTGGCCTCTAAAGGTTGCGTCCAGACTTACACACCAATCCGACGATACCAGCTCAATTCAGGCATAAAAAAAACCCGAAGCAAACGCTCCGGGTTTTTCTAATTCCACAAACTTTTGAGCAATTATTTGCCCAAGAAGCCACCAAACTTGTTGGTGAAGCGGGACACGCGACCACCGCGGTCCATGAGCTGACGATCGCCGCCGGTCCATGCTGGGTGGGAGCTCGGGTCAATGTCGAGCTGCAGGGTGTCACCTTCAGAACCGTATGTAGAACGGGTGGTGAATTCAGAACCATCAACGAGTTTAACAGTGATGGTGTGGTAGTCTGGATGAATGTCCTGTTTCATGACTTAATGTCCTATCAGCAACGGCCAAAACCACCAGTCCTGTAAAAGAACGGCTTAGGGCAAGCCTGAAGCATCGGTAGAAAGAAGCCGTACTCCCAAAAGCACGGCATAATCGTGTTCGGCTCTATACCGCATCCAATCGACAGAAACAAGAGGAAACACACCACCGAAAGACAGAGAAAGCGCTTGTAATTTCCGTTATGGGCACACATCTAATTTATCATAATATAAACTAATGCATTTTCACTCATTCACGGGGGCAGCATGAGCCAACAGGACCCAAAAAAACGGGAAAAGACGCTGCGTCCACTCGCAACCTTATTTCCTTATCTATTAAGGCATAAGACCCGTCTTGTCCTTGCTACCATTGCGCTTTTGGCAGCAGCCGGCCTCACGTTGGTTTTACCAATCGCGGTTCGGTATATGGTAGATTATGGCTTTAGTGCTGATAACCCAAATCTGATTGACGACTATTTCATTGGCATCATCTTTGTGATCGCCTTACTAGCGGTCACAAGTGCACTGCGCTATTACATGGTGATGATGATTGGCGAGCGGGTTGTTGCCGATCTCAGGTCCGATGTATTCCGGCACCTCACCTATCTCTCCCCGTCATTTTATGACAGATCCAAGTCTGGCGAGATCATTTCCCGCCTAACAGCTGACACCACGCTGATACAATCAGCATTTGGTGCAAGTGCATCAATCGCACTTAGGCACGTCTTGATGTTTGCTGGTTCCACAACCTTGATGGTCATCACCAGTCCAAGACTGTCTCTGTTCGTATTACTAGCGATACCATTGATAGTCCTGCCACTTCTCGGTTTTGGCCGGTCCGTGCGCAATCGAACGAGCCATGCACAATCCACGCTTGCAAATGCAATCGCCTATGCAACGGAAGTCCTTGGCTCAATCCGCACTCTACAAGCTTTCACGAATGAAAAAACCGTGTCAGACCAGTTTGGTGTTGACATTGAATCCACCTATGAAGCCGCGCTTGTTGCAACAAAAGCCCGCGCATTTCTAATCGCAACGATCATTTTGATTATCGCCTCAAGTATTGTTGCTGTGCTTTGGGTGGGTTCCCTCGATGTGGTTGAAGGCCGCATGTCAGGCGGGCAGCTAACACAGTTCCTCATCTACTCCATCATTGCAGCTGGCGCCATGAGCGAACTCTCTCAGGTTTGGGGCGAGCTTGCAAAAGCTGCTGGCGCTGCTGACCGAATTACAGGACTTCTCCACGTCCCTTCCGAAATCAATGCACCGGCGAAACCTGTTGCATTGCCCTCGACAACAAATGGTGAGATCTCATTCAACTCAGTCAGCTTCCATTACCCCACAGCTAAAGAAGCCGGCGTTTTGGAAAGCCTCAACCTTTCCATCAAGAAAGGTGAAACGGTCGCAATTGTTGGCCCTAGTGGAGCAGGCAAATCAACATTGATCCAGCTCCTCATGCGCTATTACGATCCTGTCTCAGGCCAAATCACAATGGATGGTGTGCAGCTTGATGCGACTGATCCACGAGAGCTTCGCAAACACATTGCGCTCGTTCCTCAAGATACAGCAATTTTCGGGACCTCGATCGCCGAAAATATATCCTTTGGCAAAGAAGGCGCAACACGTGAGCAGGTTATCGCTGCCGCTAAGTTTGCATTGGCCGCTAACTTCATCCAAGACATGAAGGATGGTTACGATACAGTCATCGGAGAGCGCGGCGTGACACTGTCTGGCGGGCAACGCCAGCGGATCGCAATCGCCCGAGCCATATTGAAGGATGCTCCGGTCCTGCTGCTTGACGAAGCGACCAGCGCACTTGATGCACAAAGTGAGACAATCGTCCAGAAAGCGCTCGACAAGCTCATGAAAGGCCGAACCACGCTTATCATCGCACACCGTTTGGCAACAGTTCTGAAAGCGGACCGTATCGTTGTAATGGACCGTGGCAAGATTGTGGAGGAAGGGACCCACGATACGCTTGTTGCGCAAAATGGGCTCTACGCAAAGCTGGCCAGAATGCAGTTTGAAGTTGGATCAGAAGCACTCAACTCAGAATAAATATAAAAGCCGCGTCTTATTGAGACGCGGCTTTTCAAATTCAAATATACAAATCTTACTCAGGCGCAGTCACATCGACTGTGTAGTTCAGCGGCAAACGCGCACCATCTGCAAAGATGGTCTGTCCAGAGACATAACTTGCATCATCCGAAGCAAGGAACGATGCAACACCAGCAATTTCTGAAGGCTGCCCCAAACGCCCAAGAGGGGTGCGGGAAAGCACTTTGTTCATCTTGCTCTCATCTTGAACAACCGCTTTCAACATATCTGTCTCAATTGAGCCTGGCCCAATTCCGTTCACACGAATGCCGTACTTGGCAAGCGCAACAGCAGAAACATTCGTCAGCTGGTTCAAGCCCCCTTTAGAAACCGTATAAGGGACTTGTTCCGGGATCGCGAGAACACTGTTTACAGAGCTGATATTGATGATTATTCCGGCGCTACCGCCCTCTTCAATCTTCTCTACCATGTGCCGGGCAACCGCCTGCGAACACAAGAAAGCCCCTTTCAGGTTGACCTGCAAGACACGATCGAAATCATCTTCAGAAAGCGTCAGAAAGTCCCCTGCAGCTGTTACACCCGCGTTATTGACCAAGACATCGATGTCACCAAATTCATCAAGAGTGTTGGCAACCATATTGCGCACATCCAAACGGACCCCAACATCGCAATGACAGAATGCAACATGCCCGAACTCAGAAAGCGCTTCTTGAGCTGCCTCACCGGCGCGTTCATCAGCGTCGGAAATCATGACTTTGGCGCCGTCTTCCAAAAATCGCTGCGCAATAGCGTAACCAATGCCTTGAGCGCCACCGGTTACGATCGCAACTTTTCTGTCTAGTTTCACTTTGAAGATACCCCTGGCACTGCCGAAATTTCGCCGACCTTAATCTGTCAAGCTCAGCATGTCGATGCACTTCTCCTGCAAAACTGCGTAGAAACCCTAGCATTAGCTAGCTGAGGCCAATCCTCTCACTGAAATCGCTTCAGCAATCTCATCCAAAATCGCAGGGTCATCAATGGTTGCGGGCATACGAAACTCCTGACCATCGACAATTTTCCTCATCGTCGCACGGAGGATCTTACCCGACCTGGTTTTCGGCAACCGATCAACCGTAATCGCCAGCTTAAACGCAGCAACCGGCCCAACCTTGTCACGAACCAGCATAACAAGCTCTTTTTCGATCACCTCTGTTGATTTCGTAACACCGCTTTTCAGCACAACAAAACCGCAGGGCAATTGCCCTTTAAGATTGTCTGCAATCCCAATAACAGCGCACTCCGCCACATCAGGATGTTCAGATAGAACCTCTTCCATTCCACCCGTGGACAAACGGTGGCCAGCAACATTGATGATGTCATCTGTGCGGGACATGATAAAGAGATACCCATCCTCATCAATCATGCCAGCATCGGCAGTCTTATAGTAACCAGGGAACTCAGCAAGGTATGCTTCTTTGAAACGCTCATCAGCATTCCACAGCGTTGGCAGGCACCCAGGGGGCATCGGCAGCTTGATAACAATATTGCCTAGCTCACCTGTTCCAACACCATTTCCCTCATCATCCAGCACCCTCATGTCGTAGCCAGGCATTGGCACTGTAGAGCTCCCAAGTTTAACTGGGAGCTTCCCCAGACCCAATGGATTGCCCGCAATACACCAGCCTGTTTCAGTTTGCCACCAGTGATCAATAACCGGTACACCAAGTAAGTTTTCCGCCCATAGGATGGTATCAGGGTCAGCACGTTCCCCAGCAAGGAACAAAGAACGCAACCCACCAAGACTATACTTTGTCAGCTCCGTACCTTCCGGGTCCTCCTTCTTGATTGCGCGAAATGCTGTTGGTGCAGTAAATAAGGAGACAACAGCGTGCTCAGAAATCACACGCCAGAAAGCGCCTGCATCCGGTGTGCCCACAGGCTTACCTTCATAAAGCACCGTTGCCGCGCCATGAAGAAGCGGCGCATAAACGATGTAGGAATGTCCAACGACCCAACCAACATCTGATGCCGCCCAGAAGACTTCACCCGGATCAATACCGTACAAGTTCTCCATAGACCATTTAAGAGCCACCATATGGCCCCCATTGTCACGCACCACGCCTTTGGGTTGGCCAGTCGTGCCAGAGGTGTAAAGCACATAGAGAGGATCTGTTGCGGAAACAGCGACACATTCGGTTGTCATTTTCTCAGTGACAGCAACATCCATCAAAGCACCGAGGTCGTAATCTCGCCCCTCGATCAACTCTGCCAGGTGTTGCTCGCGTTGCTGAACAAAGCAAAAATCCGGTTTGTGAGAGGACAGCTCAATTGCTTTGTCGAGCAGCGGTTTATATTCAACCACGCGTCCAGGCTCAACACCACAGGATGCGGTAACAATCGCCTTCGGTTGGCAATCATCGATACGAACTGCAAGCTCTTGCGAAGCAAATCCGCCAAACACAACCGAGTGGATCGCCCCAAGCCGTGCACAGGCCAGCATTGCAAAGGTCGCTTGCGGAATCATCGGCATGTAGATCAGCACCATTGTGCCCTTCTCTACGCCTTTTTCGCGCAACAACGCTGCCATCGCGCCCACCTGCTCCTGCAATTCAAGGTACGTATAGGTGCGCTTTCCGCCCGTCACAGCACTGTCGTAGATAATTGCTGGCTGGCCCGGACGGCCATGTTCAACATGCCGGTCAACGCAGTTATAACAAGTGTTGCACTCGCCTCCTACGAACCATCGTCCATAAGGCCCCAGCGAGCCGTCAAATGTTTTTGTGTAGGGTGTAAACCAGTCAATACCCTTGGCCGCCTCATCCCAAAAGGCCTCGCCATTGTCTTTCCACCCATCGTAAACATCTTGGTATCGGCTCGTCATAACTGGTCTCCTCCCGCGCACGCCTGCATGGTACCTGTCCACAGATCACGTGAAGACTGAGCCTTGACTCACGCAAAGGCAAGTTTCCCTGTATTAGAAAATCGGCTTATAACTAAAGATGGCCCCAAAGTTTTAACCCGTCTATTCCCTGATTTTCGCTTATTTTAAAAGGACTTTCCTGAACCGTTTCGGGAAACAGCTAATCATGCCCCTAACAGACCCCTTCTTCTATATCTGTGCAATACCGGCTGTTATCATGGTTGGTGTCGCAAAAGGAGGCTTCGGAGGAGGGCTCGCTCTTGTTGGCGTGCCAATGTTGTCCCTAGCAATTCCGCCGGTACAGGCAGCTGGAATACTTCTGCCTATTCTTCTTGTCATGGATGCAGTCGGGCTTTTCTCGTACCGAGCAATCTATTGCAGGAAGACACTTTTGATTTTGGTCCCAGCTGGCTTAATGGGCATTCTATTCGGCTACTTTACCGCAGCTGTCATATCAGAAACGCTCGTTCGCCTTGTCACTGGTACAATCGCTTTAATATTCGTTGCCGATTATTGGTTCGGCAAAAAAGCGAGCAAACCATCCAAGCCGCATAATGTCATTTTTGGCGGCATCTGGGGTGCAATATCAGGAACAACCAGCTTCCTCGCCCACGCGGGTGGCCCTCCATTTCAGATGTACGTTCTTCCTTTAAAGCTCGCTCCACCTGTCATGGCTGGCACTGCCGTCATCTTTTTCGCAATCATCAATTTCTCAAAGGTTGTGCCGTATTATGCACTGGGACAGTTTGATTCACAGAACATAACAACATCTCTGGTTTTGCTTCCCATTGCGCCGCTTGCCACACTGGCTGGCATCAAAATTGTAAGGCACATCAACAAAAAGATGTTTTACAACATCACCTACGCAGGCCTATTTGGAGTCGCACTTAAACTCATTTGGGATGGTATCACAGGCCTCTAAAACGCGTCATAAAACAAGAAATATCGCAGTTTTGGTTGCTTCATTTTTCGCGTAGAAAGAACGTGAACGGCCTCGACCGAAGGATTATTGCTGTTGCAAGACATCATCACCAATCCGCTGTTTTATCTTGTAGCAATCCCTGCTCTGGCTATCGTCGGCATTTCAAAAGGTGGCTTTGGTGGAGGCGTAGCCATTCTCGGTGTGCCTATGTTGAGTTTGATCATCTCACCCGTGCAGGCAGCCGCGATTTTACTGCCACTTTTGGTCGCAATGGATATTGTCGGCCTTGTTGCCTACCGAAACAGTTATGATGCAACAGTTCTAAAGCTCACAATTCCGGCAGGTATACTAGGAATAACAATAGGTTGGGCAACAGCAGTATATTTAAGCGAAGCAGTCATACGACTTATCATCGGCGGAATTGCACTTGCATTTGTCATGAAGTACTGGATCGGTGATAAAGTGGAGCAAGACGCGCCGAAACCGAGTAGAGCAAAAGGTTTTTTGTGGGGCACGGTGGCAGGCTTTACGAGCTTCATTTCCCATGCAGGTGGCCCGCCCTACCAAATTTATGCACTTCCGCTCAAACTTCCAACCTTAGTTTTTGCAGGAACTACCGTTGTCTTTTTCGCGATCATCAACGCGTTGAAGCTCATACCCTATACAATGCTGGGCGCATTTGACACGCAAAACCTAACTGCATCAGCCGTGTTACTGCCATTTGCACCACTAAGCATGTTTATGGGAGTCAAAATCGCGAAGGTTATCAACCAGCAGATTTTTTACAAGGTCACCTATTTCGGTGTTTTTATCGTCTCGATAAAATTAATCTCTGACGGCTTAGTTACGCTCTTCTAGCCCTTGGTAGAGAACGCTTTTGAAAGTGTCGATCGGCCCATTGACCTTTGGTCGAACCCCTGGATTAGACTTCCAGGTCACTCTGTTTTGCAAATAACTAAAAGGATCGCTCAGGTGTAAGTCACGGGTATCGGCCGAAACAACACGGTACAAAATCTGTTTTGCACCGTATGTTCCCAGCAAATCACCTGCATATTCAGAGCTTGGCGGCTGTCCTTCCACCAACGAAAAGAAGTAGCTGCGTAATTTATCTGTCACGCCCACCGAAGATTTGTCTTCAGCAAGGTTAAACTGCAGGCTAACAACCACGAAAATTACAGTCGTAATTGCCCACAAGTACCAATGATCGCGCAACTGGCTAAAGATGACAGCACGATCAAGATAAAGCTGTATGAGAACCGGGAAAGCAACAAGCAGCACAAACCACTGCGGGTCCTGCGAGGCCGGTGAACCTCCAGTAGCGAAAATGTACCCCGTTAAAGCCACGGTAACCGCACAGAAAAGCACACCAAAGAATATGGCGATCTTCCCCTGTCGATTTGGTGTCATTACGGTCATATAGGCCCTGCTTGCTCGCCGCGACTCCGTTCGAATGGATCGCGGTTTTCTTTCTTTTATCAGACGGGCCTACATTACAAATCGAAAGGCAAACGGGGAAGGCTTCATGGGTGTTGCAAATTGTCGCGAGCGTTATTCTTCCTCGCCAAAGAAACAGCACTCCACCTATTTCGTTAAATTATGTATGAATGCAACTATGGAAAATATTTTTATCTCGTATAGCAACACCACACCACCTATTACCTAGAAAATACTTATATATAAAAGTCTAAAAGCAAGCAGTATCTCAGACTAAACTCCAAGGCACCCGCACTATCTCGGTGACATATACTCAGATATATCCCAATATGAGATGAACTTAATTCCTAGCACCAGGCAGTAAAACTGTAACCGCCTCGGAAAATCTGACGAGACCTTCTAGGATATTTTTTCATCCAATTAGCGGGAAATTGATCGCCGGGAGAATTTGATGAAAAACGCGCCATCCAACACATCTTATTTCGAATGTGGCCTCCCCAAAACGGATGCCAATTACACTCCATTGAGCCCGCTAAGCTTTCTAGAAAGAGCGGCAAAGGTATTTCCAGACCACACTGCCATCATCCATGGCAACATACACAGGCCTTATAAAGAGTTTTATGAGCGTTCCATCCGCCTCGCCAGCGCTCTTCAGCAGCTCGGAATTGGTAAAAACGACTGCGTTTCAGTCATGTTGCCCAATACCCCTCCCATGCTCGAAGCCCATTATGGCGTTCCAATGGCAGGCGCTGTGCTCCATGCCCTCAACACAAGGCTCGATGCAGCTATCTTGGCATTTCAACTGGATCATGCCGAAAGCAAGCTGGTCATCGTTGATCGTGAATTCTCAAAGGTCATGAGCGAAGCATTGCAACTTGCCACAGTTAAGCCGCGTGTCGTGCTTTATGACGACAAGGAGTTCCCTCAATCAGCTCCAGAAATCGGAGAAATGGAATACGAGGAACTTGTCGAAAGCGGCACCTCTGACTTTAAATGGCAACTCCCTGCTGATGAATGGGATGCAATTTCGCTCAACTACACCTCAGGCACCACTGGAAACCCTAAAGGTGTGGTCTACCATCATCGTGGAGCCTACTTGCTGGCGCAGGCAAACATTATCACCGCCGCCATGGGCAAGCACCCAGTCTACCTTTGGACGCTCCCCATGTTCCACTGCAATGGCTGGTGCTTCCCTTGGTCACTTTCACTCGTTGCTGGAACCCATGTCTGCCTCCGACAGGTCAGGCAAGCTCAAATCTGGGATGCGCTTGCTGATGAAAAAGTCACCCACCTTTGTGGCGCGCCAATTGTGATGTCGACAATGCTCAACACACCGCAGGACCAGAAACGAAAGCTCAGCCACCAGGTCGAGTTCTTTACAGCTGCTGCTCCCCCGCCAGAGGCCGTTCTTGCTGCAATGGCTCAAGAAGGCTTCAGTGTTACACATCTCTATGGCCTGACAGAAGTTTATGGCCCCGCCGTTGTGAATGAATGGCGCAGTCAATGGAGTGGCTTACCTGCTTCCAAACAAGCTGCGCTGAAAGCACGGCAAGGCGTCAACTACGTCGCGCTTCAGGACCTTGCTGTCCTAGACCCGGAAACCATGCAGCCTGTTCCAGCCGATGGTGAAACCATTGGTGAGGTGATGTTCAAGGGCAATGTCGTGATGAAGGGCTATCTAAAGAACCCTTCAGCAACACAAGAAGCATTTGCTGGTGGCTGGTTCCACTCTGGTGATCTAGGGGTGCAACATGAGGATGGTTATGTACAACTCAAAGACCGCTCCAAGGACATCATAATCTCTGGGGGTGAAAACATCTCATCCATAGAAATTGAAGAGGTCCTGTATAAACATCCCGATATCTCTGCTGCAGCAGTGGTTGCTCGCCCGGACGATAAATGGGGGGAGACACCTTGCGCATTTATCGAACTGCGAGAAAACAGCAGTGTAACAGAAGAGGCAATCATCCAATATTGCAAACAGCATATGGCAAGCTTTAAAGCGCCAAGATCTGTAGTGTTTAAAGACCTCCCCAAAACATCAACCGGCAAGATACAAAAATTCGTCCTGCGCGAAGAGGCTAAAAAACTCGCCTGACCAAAAAAAATGCGCCGCTTAGAGCGGCGCATTTAAAGTATTTGAAGGTGTAGAAGAACTAGCCTGACACGCGTATTCGCGAGATCTCATCCTTTAGCTTCAACTTTTGTCTCTTAAGCTGCCCAATTTCCAGCTCGTCAATCGAAGGGTGATGCTTCGTACTTTCGAGCTCCTTCTCAATATTTTCATGACGGCGCTCCAACTCAGTCAAATGCTCACGGATGGACATAGGCTTTAATCCTCCTACATTGTCTCTGTTACAAGCGGATGATGGCACCATTTTATTGAGTTGTCGAACGATGATTAGCTGTTTTTTGGCAGCTCCACAACGAGAGGTCGTTAAATCATTCAAAACAGATTGAACTTATAAATTGCCAAGTATTTTTCATGGTTTTTTACATTGCAAAAAAGCAGAGTAAACCAAGTTTTTAAAACTATATATACGCGGCGTAAATTTAGATATTGAATATACTCTCTGTAAAAGAGTGAGACTCATTTTCATCGTGTCAGCACATTCTGTATACTCCTCATCAACGATTAATTGCGACAACGCGTCCCACCTGTTTTTCGTTCAGCAAGGGCGACACTAAAACGAATACCTGTCACGTAAGGACAAGCCAATGATGGAAGACAATAACGATCAGGATAGCATTCGTTCGGAGCTAGCAGAGCTGAGGCAAACACATCGGGATCTGGATCATTCCATCGCAGCACTCATCGAAACCAGACGCTCTGATGTTCTTCAGTTACAACGCTTAAAGAAGCGAAAGCTCAAACTAAGAGACGAGATTCAGGTGCTGGAAACTCAACTCTTGCCTGACATTATTGCCTAAATTGAAGGCAGCCAACCAACCTTCCTATACTATTGTCATTTCTTGTTGTATTTGGCTTGAAACACGCCGTGGTATTTTTATAATCCGCGCTTTCTTCCAGACATTCAGAGGATGTCAGCTTTATGAGCCGCACAGATCAGCCAGAAGTCGCAATCATCATGGGAAGTCAATCCGATTGGCCAACCATGAAAAACGCTGCAAACACGCTAGAAGCCTTGGGAATTTCCTATGACGCTCGCATCGTTTCAGCGCACCGCACTCCGGACCGTCTGGTAGAGTTTTCCAAATCTGCGAAAAAAGAAGGGTTTAAGGTCATCATAGCAGGCGCCGGTGGGGCAGCTCATCTGCCTGGTATGGCAGCATCAATGACCCCATTACCCGTCTTCGGTGTGCCAATCGAATCGCGCGCTCTGAAAGGTCAGGACAGCCTCTTGTCGATCGTTCAGATGCCAGCAGGCGTTCCAGTTGGTACGCTGGCCATTGGTCGGGCTGGCGCTGTCAACGCCGCTCTCATGGCGGCATCAATTTTAGCACTCCATAATTCGCAGATCGCAGCCAACTTAGATGAGTGGCGCGAGGCCCAAACGAAGGCAGTTGCTGAAAAGCCAGTCGACACAGAAGAATAAGAGTTTTAGAGGCGCCCACTAAAGGCGCCTCATTTTTAATCCGCCCCTAACATCTGGAAAGTTCTTGAAATGGTTTCCACACTACGTCCAGGCGACACAATTGGTATTCTGGGTGGAGGTCAGCTGGGCCGTATGATCGCCCAAGCTGCTAGCAGGATGGGTCTGAAGTGCCATATCTATTGCCCGGATGAAATCAGCCCAGCCTTTGAAGTCTCAGCAACAAAAACCATTGCGGCCTACGATGACGAGCAGGCACTCACCGAGTTTGCAGAAAATGTCTCGGTCGTAACTTATGAATTTGAGAATGTTCCAGGGGAAACCGCACGTATTCTAGAGCAGCTGGTACCTGTTCGCCCTGGCCCACATGCTCTTAAGGTTTCTCAAGACCGCCTGATAGAAAAAACCTTCCTGTCACAGGAAGCTGCGACACAGGTGGCCCCATTTATCAAAGTAGACACGCAGGCAGAACTGGAAACAGCTCTGGCGGAGCTGGGTGGACAGGGCGTTCTTAAGACACGCAGGTTTGGATATGACGGCAAAGGCCAGATCATGATCCGGACGCCAGAAGATGCCGAAAACGCAATGGAACAGCTGAACAATCAGCCTGCCATTTTGGAAGGCATCGTACCGTTCGAAAAAGAGATCTCCGTGATTGTTGCCCGCAGCCTAGATGGCACAGTCAAATGCTACGACCCTTCAGACAACTACCATAAGAACCAAATTTTGAAGACCTCCACCGTCCCTGCCGACATTCCAGAGGGCACGGCGCAACAGGCGGTCGACATGGCAACGCGAATTGCAACTGCTTTGGGTTATATTGGTGTTATGGGTGTCGAACTGTTCGTTGTCAAAACTGATGGCAACACCGAGTTGGTCGTTAATGAGATAGCGCCGCGCGTTCATAACTCCGGTCACTGGACAGAGGACGCCTGCCCGGTTTCACAGTTTGAGCAGCATGTACGAGCTATTGCAGGCTGGCCATTAGGCTCCCCAGCGCGGGGATATAATGTGATTATGGAGAACCTGATTGGCGATGACGTCAACACTTGGGCCTCCACTCTGTTAGAACCAAACGCACACCTCACTCTATACGGCAAAGGCCAAGCGCGGGAGGGCCGCAAGATGGGCCATGTAAACCGCCTGTCTCCGCTTTGTTAAAAAGAGAGTAAGCGAACAAAAAAAGCGCAGAAGGTCGATGGACCTCCGGCGCTTTTTTATTGTCATTTCAACGTATCAGCCCAACCGAACCAGTCCAAGCTTATCGCGGCACTGAAAGCGGATAAGAAGCAAGATACCCGTTACAAACAGACCCATGGCCAGTCCAACCCAAATACCTTCGGGGCCCCAGTCAAACGTAAAGGCCATTACATAAGACAGTGGCACACCAATGAACCAGTAACCAACCACAGCAATCACCATGGGCACACGCGTATCTGACAGACCACGCAACACACCACCAGCCACGACCTGAATTCCATCAACAACCATATAAATGGCGGCAATGAGAACCAGTGGGACACCAATACGGATCACATCAGCAGCATCAGGATTACTTGCATCTAGATAGAGCCCAAGCAACACCTCAGGGATTGCAACAAACAGGACCGCTCCTAAAATACCAATCAAGATCGCCCAGATAATTGCCACCCATGCTGCCCTCGTGATGCCATCAACGTCATTGCGGCCCAAAGCAATACCAACCCTTACGACGGCGGCGTTTGCAAAACCAAGCGGGATCATAAACGCGATTCCAGACAGTTGAACAGCAATGCCATGCGCAGCCAGTTCCAGCGTACCGATCCACCCCATCATCAATGCAGCTGCAGAGAACAAGCCAACCTCAGCAACGAGCATGAGGGAAATGGGCCACCCAAGGCGCAAGATCTCCGCAAAAGCAGGCCAGTCTGCACGCCAAAAACGGACAAATAACTCATACCGCCGCGATTTTTCCTCCCACAATACGTAGGCTATCAAAATCAGACATGCGGCCAAAGCAGTCGCGACAGAGGCAATCCCGGCACCAAGAATACCAAGCTTTGGGAACCCGTAATACCCAAAGATCAATACGTAATCGAGCGCAGCATTGACGATAGCACTCACCACAGTCGCCCAAAGCACGATCTGCGAACGCTCAATGCTCGTTAAGAAACTACGCAAGGCCATCACAAAGAGTGACGGGTACATTGACCATTGCACAATACGCAAATAGCTAGCAGCAATCTCGGCTACCTCGGGCTTCTGGCCAAGAGCAAGCAATATGCTCTCACCGTTCCAAAGAACCACCATCGCAATTGAGGTATAGATAAGCGATATCCAGAGCCCCATACGAGAGGCGCGACGCACATTACGTATATCGCCCTTACCTTCCGCTCTGGAGGCAAGTGGCATAACAGCCTGCAAGAAACCAAGGCCTGCCAGCCACGTCAAAAAGAACAACTGCAAAGCCAGCACCGAAGCCGCCAACTCTGTTGCTCCCAACCAGCCGATCATCAAAGCATCGGTGGCATTAATTGCCATTTGCGCCAATTGCGCGCCAATCAATGGCAATCCCAACATAAGCGTTGCTTTGGACTCCCCCCACCACGCAGACATAGCTGTGGTTTTGGCAACGCTGGTGCTTTCAACCCGCGTCATTATAAGCTCCTGAAGAAAAGGGCATGGAGGCCCTCCAGAACTTGAGCTAATCAAGAACATGAACGAGGATATTTACGGTACTTGCCCGCAACTCCGCGCTGGGAGGAAACTTCCTATAAAAGAAATTGACCGATTTATTTCCAGCATTAAGCTCGAAAGCCTAATCACTCGAAGAAATACCGATTACGCTACTTTGCAAAACTTGTCGGGAATGTCCAGCGGAATAAAACAGGGCGCGTTATCGCCGCCGTAGACCATGACATGGCCGCAAGGGACTTCATACCAGCCATGCCCCCCTTTTTCCAAGGGCTCAGACACCACACTCAAACTGTTATTGTGTAGGCGATAATATAAGCTCGGCACAATCTTATCACTGGAGCAGCGCACGGCATAAAGGCGCTCGCCATCAGTCAAAGCCATTGCAACGCGCAAGGGCGCAGTAATGTCATTCTCGTGCATTAACTCAAGCGTTTTTGCCAGAACCTGTTGCACGGATCCCACAGGGTCAACATCCAGACCATGGCTCATCATTGCAAGAAACAAAGCTTCACTGTCTGTCGTGCCCTGTCGGCACCGATAGAACTCATCGCTGATCAACGCCTCAACGTCTCGGCGGATATCTTCATAACCACCAATCTGGCCGTTATGCATGCACATCCATTTACCAACAGAGAATGGGTGACAATTCGATCGCGAGGTCGCTGTTCCGGTTGATGCACGAACATGAGCGAAAAAGAGAGATGACTTTAGCTGCTTTGTAATACTAAGCAGGTTTTCGTCGCCCCATGCCGGCTGAGTATCGCGGTAAAGACCTGGCTCAGGTTTATGGCCGTACCACCCGATCCCAAAACCGTCCCCATTCGTGTTTACCTTGGCCTCCGCACAATGCAGACTCTGAGCAATCAATGAGTGGTTGGGCATTGAAATCAACTCTTCCATAAAAATGGGAGTTCCACGGTACGCAAGCCAACGGCACATTACATTTTTCTTTCTTGAGTTAGGTTTCTTAGCATAGGGGACTTCAAGTATGCACGAACCCCACCTCCGTATAAACCCTTTCCCATGACTTAGACAGCCCAATACATATTCGGCTCATGTTTGAACCTCACAAGCTCCGAAACGGCGACTCACCAATACGCCCCAAAGTCCCGACTGCGTTCAGATTGAGGAAAATTCGTTTTAACAACTCCCCCAGATTTCCACTGTCTAGAAAACCTTCTGTGGTCTTTTTTTTGCGCGATTAATGCAATGCACCTATCAGCAATTATAGGTTGTATTTTTATATATTATACCCACCAACAAAGCATATGTTGTTTTCATGAGTGTTATTTACTTAGTTTTTACTAGGAGTGAAAACTCAGCACGTCCCCACAAACAAGCAAACATGGGCAAGCTGCTGCTCAGCAAGGTTCTAATGGGTGGTATTCCCATCAAGGCTACCTATAAATTAACATTGAATCTCTAGTAAGGTAGTAGACAGGCCATACGCAGTCTGTTAGTTACCCCGTCAAGAAGCGACGCATCTGCGGCGACGGTGTTGTAATGACCCGAGCAAAACGCTAGGCATCGCTATCAATCAATTCATCTATGCCACTTTGGGTTTCGATCCAAAGTGCTCGAAACTAAGGATAAACGCGTGCAAGTTCTCGTTCGCGATAATAACGTCGATCAGGCGCTGAAAGCGCTTAAGAAAAAGATGCAGCGTGAAGGCATCTTCCGCGAAATGAAACTTCGTGGCCATTACGAAAAGCCATCTGAGAAGAAGGCACGCGAAAAGGCAGAAGCTATCCGCCGTACTCGCAAGCTAGCTCGTAAAAAAGCACAGCGTGAAGGCCTGCTCGTTGGCAAAGGCCGTCGTTAATTCGACGACATCCGGAACATCGCACCGTTAAGGTTAGATATTGTCTGACAAAGGGCTGCGAACGTCCCGGAGTATGAATTCAGAACGGACTAACTGGTAATCCAGTTGGTCCGTTTGTTGTTTCTGCTGGTTCATTCGACCTTTTTTTGCCACACTAAAGTGTAGGCTACTGTGTCATTGCAAGGACTATTTAAGAATGGGGCACATTCTCGTGAACAATAAACTGGCTAAAGGCATCGGCGCATGTCTGCTTGTCCTGGGCGTCGCAGCATGCCAATCCAACTCAACTGGCCTTGTTTATCAGAATGTACCTATCGACAAAGCTGTTGGATCGTCCTCCAACATCGATAGTCTGAGCTCCGTCATAGACGCAAACCCTGCTGATGCAGATGCCTATAACAAACGTGGCATCGCCTATGCAAAAGCCGGACGCCTTGATCAAGCGACTGAGGACTTTAACAAGTCTCTTGAGCTACGGCCTAATTCCTACCAGGCCTATGCAAACAAAGCACTGGTTGAACGCCGCAAAGGCAAGGCCGGTCAAGCAATTCAGGACTACACCACAGCCCTTTCTATTAAACCGGACTACGTCAAAGCATTGAACGGACGTGGCAACACCTATCGTTCCATTGGCCAGAACACAGCAGCCCTACGAGATTATAACGAAGTCATTCGCCTAAACTCAGGTGATGCGCAAGCCTATCATAACCGCGGCCTTATCTATCAGGCACAAGGCCTGCAAGAAGCTGCGCTCAACGACTTCTCGTCAGCAATTGGTTTAAACTCGCGCGCTTACTCACCTTTGATTGCTCGTGGTGTCACCTATCTTTCAATTGGCGATCCAAAATCTGCGACTAAGGACTTTAACGCTGCAATTGCCCTTAATGGGAAATCTGCGTCCGCTTGGGCTAACCGTGGCCGTGCGGAAGAAGCTCTGGGCCAGATCACTGAAGCACGGCAGTCCTACCAAAAGGCACTCCAGCTGTCTTCAACCAACCAAATCGCCAAGGAAGGCGCAAAGCGCTTGGCCGTAGCAAATACGGTCCCACAAGCCTAAGCACGCCCCAAACCATATCGCAACCAAAGGCCGGAGTTTCCGGCCTTTTTAGTGGCTGCCATTTGGTAAGTTGCCCAGCACCCAATTTATCTCAGCACGCCAATTGATCATACGAATTGGCGTGCCATGAGACCCACTTTCAAACAAACGAAAGCGAACAGGGTACCCCTTTGCCTTAGAAGCAAGAGCCCTGAAAAGCTGGTATTGCCTCTCCCAGCTATAAACCCGGTCTGCGCTCCCATGCGCAAAGACAATCGGCACTCTCGCTTTATAAGCCTCACTTGTCAGCAACCGTCGGTCCGTCGCTCCCCCAAGAAAGAAAAGCCCAGACAGTTGTCCCGCGACACCTGGATTCTCCGCCAGCCCATAACACACTTGCGACCCCATCGACCCACAAGCAACAACCACCTTGGCTTGCGAAGCTTCACGCCGGTATAGGGCGATCAGCTCCCGGATTTCCTGAGTGCTACGAGAGTTCTCCAGCTTGACATCCGGAGAAAGATAAACTCCTTGGTTGCGAACCATAAGGTTTTTCAAGCGATTAAAGTTGCCTCCAAACGTCCAGTCCGCATTACCTTGCTTCCTGTTGCCGCCCTTTCCATGGATGTAAAGCAGAAGAATTTGAGTATCAGCGTCGAGAACTCCTACGCGGATATGCTTGCGCCGTGCACCTGTCAGAACAGCCGTACGCTCCAATACATGCCATGACGGCCTACTTGAAACATATCGAGCGCCAACGCGTTTCTCTGGCACTTCATCACGCTCACGCAGGTCTCTCTGGATTTGATAGTCTAAGCGCAAAAAAGCGCCGTTCAGCGACGTTTCAAGGATATGCGGATAGGCGAACAGCTCATCCTTGTAAGGCTTCAATTCAAGCCCGTAAGAATGAGAAAATAGGGCCAGCAGTGAAAATAGGCCACAAGCCGCAGATCTGAATAGTCCAATGAGGTTCCACATCAAACACCTCCGGTCGCTCGAGACTTTTAAGGCTTCAAATAGTCATAGATGACCCGGCCATAAGGTAATGTGAGGTCGGTAATGAAATGCAATCCGCCAAGAGATTTAAGCATCGGAAGTTCCGCGATTGGGGCATTAGCATGATGGAACAGTTGCAAACTCGCAGGCCCAGACCACGCCCCTTTCACCGTCACATCACACGCCTCGTAGGCAACCAACTGTGCAATCGCCAAAGACCCATCCACATCTGGAATAAGCTTTAAGTTCACCTGTGTCTTCTGGAGCTTTTTAAGAATGGCATCTGGATGACACTGCGTACCGTGCTCCACATCGTAAAGAAGGTGCTGATATTTATAACCCATTGTTGCGATAGCAATTGTCACGCCATCAAACTCCAGATGACCCGTAAGCGTCGCACCTGTCACGCTCAGCTCTGGGTGTCCAAGCTTTTTAGGGAACCCCCAGATCTCTCGCCCACCAAAAATCGGCGGGGTATCATCGAGAAACATCTGCTGCGTGAAGTTTACCGGATGGTCGCCGAACATAGCGGGAATGACGATACCAGACTCAGTATAGTCCCCAAAACCAGCGGAATCTGGCATGCGGATGACTTCAAACATTACCGTATTGGATCCATCTGGCTCCAAAGGCTCAGGCAAAGCCTCTCGGATCGCATCAGGATCGCTTTGATAGGAAGCAACCAAAAACTCCCGATCAATAAACCTATAAGGTCCCTTAGGATAGGAAGGGGCAGCAATCGGCATCGAAGCCTGCTTAAGAATATCGGCAATTTTCATGGACGACCTCAATAACGAATACGTTTAGAACCAGCCAAATCACCAGCCAGTACGCACTCACAATAAGCACCGGTCCTCTGGATGTTATCCCTTGGGTTTTAGGGTGACACTTTCAACGCCCAACCCAATTTCTTTGTTCATCAATCGCTTAGGTCCGATCACCAAAAAGTTGCCACTGGTGTTTCTTGAGCGGAAAACCCGTGAACACACTGGTCTTTGCCTTTTCGCGCCAGTAAGCGATCCCGGAACAGTCTAGGGCTAAAACGAAAAATCGCAGAAGCACACAGCTCCTGCGATCATCAAAACCTTTAGAAATCCTAGGATTTCTTTAGATTGTCAGTGCAATCGTAACCACACAGGCGAACAGGAATACAATTCCTGGTGCCACATAACCTTTATCACCAGTGGCCAGACCAATGCCAACTGCAATGACTGTTGCCACTGTAGTGATACTCGCCCAAACCGTGCCGGCAACTTCACCAAATCCGATCATCGCAATGACCAGAACAAATGTAAGAACCGCTAGAACTGCAACCTTCGAGAAGTTGATGAAGTTCCTGTAGGTTTTCTCGTGTTCCTCATAATCCATAACAGACGCGCTCCCGTCAGCCATGCTTCCCCCTCGAAACAAGTAGTTTTCCTGATACAAGTCTTTAACATCACATCATCAGCCAACGCAACTTACGTTAACACTCGCCCCAGAAAATAACGTAAGGTTTCGGGGATAATTCCGGCCCTAAATTATACCTTTCACTCTTCCCCGGTCAAACCACATAAGTCCAGTTGATGCTTTTGATCAGCGGCAAGGACGCCTCTCTTAAATCCATCAATTTGTTCATTGAACAAGCGATGGAAATTGAGCTCAGCTTGCAAATGAAGGAAGACGGACCCTAGCCCAATTGCCGCCCGATCCATAAAAACAAAGTAGCACGGGATTTTCACTGGCCCCAGATCTTTGAGCGATTGATGAACCTTGAAAGCCTCCTTTCGGCCATATGCAGCTGGCGATACGCCATCTGCAATTGAGCGTGTCCTGTCACTAAGCAACGGGCCAAAAATGAAGTTTGCCCATATGTTGAGCGTTTCAATAAGTTCCTTTGTCAGGCCCTCAAACCCCCACGTCTCATAGGCCGAGACAATGCGTTCTTCATCATTCTCCAATAGCCCGTGGTAAAGATCGACCACACCCTGAACGAAATCAGGCGGAAAAATACGAACACACCCATAATCCAGCAGGTTCACACCGGCAGGCTCATTATCCTCTTCAAAGATGGTGTAATTCCCCAAATGCGGATCACCATGAATAACGCCTAAATGTGCAAACGGATGCCACCACGCCTTAAACATCACCCGTGCAATCTTGTTGCGAGTTTCCTGGTCTTTTTCCCGGTAGGCCAACAAGGGGCGTCCCTCTAACCAGCTCATAGACAAAAGGCGGCGAGTTGAAAGGCTCTTATATACCTTAGGAACCTGCACCTCAGGGTCCTTTGAAAATACCTTGGCATAAAGCTTTGCATGGCGCGCTTCGCGTCGATAATCCAGCTCTTCGCGCAAACGAGCCCCTACCTCCTTCGCAATCTCAGAGGTCTCAACCGCTGGCCGAAATCTGCGGTGTAGCGCCAACAACATGTCAAACTGATTTAGATCAGCCTCAACCGCGCTATCCATATCAGGATATTGCAATTTGCAGGCAAGCACATTCCCATCCAAGTCATAGGCTTTGTGAACCTGACCGAGAGAGGCAGCCGCAGCAGGCTCTTTCTCAAACTCGCCAAACTTGCTTTGCCAATGCGGTCCAAGTTCTGCTCGCATACGGCGCTTAACGAATGCCCAGCCCATCGGCGGCGCGTTCGCCTGCAATCGTGCAAGCTCAGCGGCATATTCTGGAGGAACAACATCCGGAATTGTTGAGAGCAATTGGGCAACCTTCATCAAAGGCCCCTTAAGCTCTCCCAAAGATCCCGCAATCGCAGTTGCATTTTTTGCAGGGTCTTGGTCCCAGCCAAATAACCTTCCCGCAGCAAGTTTCGCGGCGATACCGCTCATATTCCCACCCACTTTGGCATAGCGACCAAGGCGAGCGGTTATCCGGTTTGCTTCGCTGTCACGAGAAGAAGGCATATAGGGTTCCTGAGTCTCACACTCTTATTGCACTGTGTCTGGCCCCTAAAACCTAACAGAAAACCAGGAAAACCCAAGGGTAGTTTTGCCATTCAACGCCTCTGCCATGAGAGGTAATGAAACTTGCCGTTCCGCTGCTCCTATATCAGGCTCATCTACGAAAGCAAAAGACGTCGGGCTCAACTCACGCAAGCCCAACTGTAAATGGCTTCGTGGAGCCATCATAAGGTGGATGGGCAAATTCCGGCTTACAACGCCCTCCCTCGACAAAGCGTGTACTGCAAGGAGGGCGTTATCCAACCTATAGCGGTTACCCAAGCTCTTTCATGAAATGAGCAAACGAGATCAAGCCTTCAGGCCATGGTCCCTGACCGCTTTCAGAATTGATGTGCCCGCTTTCACCAGCATCCTGCAAACGTGCATTCCAGAGCTTTGCAAGTTGTTCAGCACGTTCAAATGTGCAGTGAGGATCATTGCGACTTGCCACAACTTTGGTGTGGAATGGCAGCGCAGAGGTTGGAAGAGGGCCAAACCCATGCAGCTCTGTTGGTATACGGGAGCTATCATCCACGTCCGCTGGTGCAACCAGATAAGCACCCTTCACCCAGTCCTTGATGCGTGGCGCTGCGTGAATGACTGCAGCAACGCCGGCTGAATGCGCAACAAGCACCACAGGGCGCACAGCCTCTTCAACGGCCTTCACAACGGCACTCACCCACTCTTCAAGGTCAGGTTTATTCCAATTTTGTTGTTCAACGCGACGGCCAGTGGAAAATTTGGCCTGCCAACGGCTTTGCCAATGATCGGCGTCAGAGCCATGCAGGCCGGGGACAATAAGAATGTCCGCCTCAGAAATCTTCATAGGGTTCCTCAATACGTGGTCGAGCCAAAAAGTCTGGCAGCTTAATAGGACGAAAATACCCGGTTTTCAAAGCACCAGCCCAATCGCCCCGCTGATTACGCTCAGCTTTTCTACTAGCATGATCCCAATCATAGTTCACCATACGCTCTTCGAAGGACCAGCGTGTACCCGCTCGCGTCACCATCATGTAACGTGCATGAGGGCTTCCAACTTCAACAAAATGGTGCCTTGGCTTGTCATCATCATAAGCAGGGAGCCCGACACTTCCCGCATTCATGACAATTTGCCCAGTGGTCTCAAGCCAAATTACGCGCGGAATATGGGAGTGCCCACACACAATCAACGGCGCTTGCACATCACCGATATGCTCCAGAACATATTCAGGAGAGGCCGTTATGGTATGATTTCCGCACAATTCTTCCGTCAGGTACTCACTGTCCACTTTCGGTGTTCCATGGCAAAGCAACACATTTTCAACATGTTCCATATGCGTTGGCAGCTGTTGAAGCCAGGCCTTGGACTCATCGGAGAGCAATGAATAGGCATGGGCATCGCTTAGTCCCATCTCTGAGTGCGTATGGTCCACGAGTTGTCTGTCATGGTTGCCGCGAATGGTAAGCCAGTTTTCGGCAATCAGATACTGCGCGGTCTCCTCGGGCCAAAGTGGACCGGAGACACAATCTCCCAGATTGAAAATCAGATCTGGTGACTGGTGCTGAATGTCACGATGGACAGCTTCCAGAGCAGGCAGGTTACCGTGAACATCAGAGATAACCGCAATTCTCATAGTAATGACTCCTAGTCGGCAGTGGCCTGATTAAAGACCCAAAGCGACCGTGTTGTCAGTGAGCTTCGCCCAGCAATGTCAAAACATTACCAAACGGATCATGAAAATGTGCCAGAACTCCGCCCCAAGCCTGCTTTTCAGGGGGAGTTGGAAAGTCCACGCCTTCGTCACAAAGGCGTTCATAGGTGTCGATAATATCGTCCACCTGCAAGGAGGCTCCGAGAAATCGGCCAACATAGCCGCGTTCTTCTTCGCCATGAGCTTCTTCAATAATCAGCTCTGCATTTTCAAGCTTGGCACCAAACGCGCCAAGCTCAGGAAGTTCCCACGTCAAAGGAAGGCCGAGCGTGTCACCATAGAACTCTTTGGCCGCAGCCATGTCCGTTACAAAAATTCGCAGACCATAAAGTTTCATCACACTCACCTACCTTAAAAGATACTCAGACGGCCTTAGCTATCGCCAAAGACACGCTTGAAGATCACATCAACATTCTTGGTGTGGTAGCCAAGGTCAAACCGTTCGCGGATTTGTTCCTCAGAGAGGTACTTACGGACATCTTCGTCTTTGAGCAATTCGCTCAGGAAGTCCACTTTCGCATCACCAGAAACCTGATAGCTGTCCCAAACCTTCATCGCATTGCGCTGTACAAGGCGGTAGCTGTCTTCACGAGACGCACCAGCCTGTGTCAAAGCAAGCAGAATACGCTGGGAGTGAACCAGACCACCAAGGCGATCCATGTTGCCCATCATGCGCTCTGGGTAAACCACCAGATTTTCCATCACGTTGGTCAAACGAGCGAGTGCAAAGTCGAGAGTGACAGTCGCATCAGGACCGATCATACGCTCAACAGAAGAGTGAGAGATATCCCGCTCATGCCACAGTGCAACGTTTTCCATCGCAGGCATCGTGTAGGAGCGAACCATACGCGCCAGACCGGTCAGGTTCTCAGTCAGCACAGGATTGCGCTTATGCGGCATCGCAGAAGAACCCTTCTGGCCTTTGGAGAAGAACTCCTCAGCCTCCAGAACTTCCGTACGCTGCAAATGACGAACCTCGGTTGACAGGCGCTCGATGGAAGATGCAATCACACCCAGAACCGCAAAGAACATGGCATGACGATCACGTGGAATAACCTGCGTGGAAACTGGCTCAACACCAAGGCCCAGCTTTTCAGCAACATGCTCTTCAACACGCGGGTCGATGTTTGCAAATGTACCAACCGCACCAGAAATCGCACAGGTGGCGATTTCTTCACGCGCAATTTCAAGACGCTTCTTACAACGGTCAAACTCAGCATAAGCCTGTGCCATTTTCAGACCAAAGGTCACTGGCTCGGCGTGAATACCATGGGAGCGACCAATGGTGACGGTGTCTTTATGCTCAAGCGCACGGCGCTTCAAAGCAGCCAGCAACTTGTCCATATCAGCAAGCAGCAGATCGGCAGCGCGAACCAGCTGAACGTTAAAGCAAGTATCCAGAACGTCAGAAGACGTCATGCCCTGATGAACAAAACGCGCATCTGGACCAACAATCTCAGCAAGATGCGTCAAAAACGCAATCACGTCATGTTTGGTTTCCCGCTCGATCTCGTCAATACGAGAGATATCGAAGGTAGCAGGACCACCTTTTTCCCAAATGGTCTTTGCAGACTCTTTTGGAATAACACCCAGTTCAGCCAAAGCATCACAAGCGTGCGCTTCAATATCAAACCAGATGCGGAACTTCGTTTCAGGAGACCAGATAGCGACCATCTCTGGACGCGAATAGCGCGGGATCATGCTAGCCCTCGTATGCGTTACATTTCTGTGGCAGGATGTAGCAGGACAGCCCCGCTATAACAATGCCAGAAAGCCCCCGAAATGCGCAAAAAACGTGCTTTTAGGAGATTTTAGCCCTGTATTTGACTGCGTGAATATTTCTTCATTCTTTGAAAAAACAACCCTAAAATTGAAACCTTCTCTCGCCCGACATTTTGTTCAGCCCAGCTTTGCAAGCACCCACTCCAAACCGCGGCGATAATCTTCCACCCGCACGCCCGGTGCGCCTTCAGCATCACCGGGATTTGCCGCAGCACTGATCGCAAATCCGTGCGTATAGTCCGCAATCAGATTCACCAGTGTCTCCACCTCCTCTTTCTCACAGGGCGTAGACTCCACGAAATGACGAATTTGGTCCGTCAGCCTCAAAAGAGGTGACGGCATCAGACTAGAATCCATCAAAATGCTCTGCATAAGGGCTGGATGGGCAATAACCCTTTGACAATAATCCTCAAGCACATGCACCAGCGCCTCCCGTCCCTTTAAAGGTTCGGGCGCTTCTCCAACCCCATCGTAAGCCTGGTCAATCAGCTGCCCAAACAGCTCCTTTCGCGTACCCACATGGTGTGTAATCGCCATAGCTGTCACATTCAGCCGCGCTGCCAGCTCTCGAAAGGTCACAGCCTGCTCACCACTTTCATCAAGAAGAAGCATGGCTTGCGCATATATTCGGTCTTTGCTGAGGCCCATTTTGGATTTTGCTGGCCGTCCCATGCTCACTTCTCCAAAACTGGCATCAACCGATAATGACTTTGAACCATGCCTGATTTGAAGCTTCGGCTGGAAACCAGTTCAAGATCAATATCTGCTGTGACATCCCCAAACAGTCTCACCCCACGACCGATCAAAATGGGAATCTGAGTGAGGATAATATCTTCCACCAGCCCAGCGCGAATGAAGGACTGAACAACCTTGCCACCATCCACATAAGCATGGCTCCAACCTTCAGCAGAAAGTTCCTGCATAATCTCCGCAGGATCAGAGGCGCTCACACGTACCTTCCCTTTCAGTGCATCAGGCACGTCCGCCTGTGTCATCGTTTTACTCAACACAACAACTGGCTTTGCGTAAGGCCAGTTTTCGAAACCAAGCACTGTTTCATAGGAACCACGGCCCATAACAAGCCCGTCCATACATCCCATAAACGCATCATACCCTGCATCCTCACCCGTATTTGGTTGCTTCATCAACCAATCCAAGGCGTGATTTTCCCGCGCAACAAACCCATCCAAACTCGTCGCAATAAACACATGTCCACTTGTCATGACTACAGCTCCATATTCAATAATTATACAGTGTATAATTAAAACGCCAACGCACGCAAGGAAACGGAACATCTACGCCCTAAATCCGATGGAAACACCTCAGGCCCATTGAACCCCACAATATCAGAGACACATTCAAGCTCCAGAGACGCAAACCCAATCTCAAAATAGGTGACATCCCAAGGTTGGATGTTTGAGGAAAAGATCTTCGAAGTACACTTTCGAACGAAATATAAAACAACAAGCAACCAGCGAACGGCTCAATGAAGTTGCCATTTGGAATAACCCGGAGTCCTTTAGGTTTAAGCCCATCTGACTGGAGACCACACACGAAAAAAGGGCACTCAATCGAGCGCCCTCCCCTCAAATGTAAAATAGCGTCAAGCTGTTTAATCAGCTTGGTCCATCTCTTCCAGCTCGTCGATCAAGCGCTCAATCACAGCCAGACCTTTTTGCCAGAAGGCTGGGTCTGTCGCGTCCAGACCAAATGGAGCCAGCAGCTCGCTGTGGTGCTTGGTGCCGCCTGCTTTTAGCAGATCAAAGTACTTCTGCTCAAACCCGTCTTCAGCTTCCTCGTAAACGGCATAGAGTGAATTCACCAGACAATCGCCAAAGGCATAGGCATACACATAGAACGGTGAGTGGATGAAATGCGGAATGTACGTCCAGTAGTTCTCGTAGCCACCTTCCAGATCAATCGCATCACCAAGGCTTTCTTCCTGAATGCCCATCCAGATCGCTGAGATCTGTTCAGCCGTCAGTTCACCTTCCTTGCGCAGCTCATGTACCTGCCGCTCAAAGGTATAAAATGCAATCTGCCGAACAACGGTGTTCAGCATGTCTTCCACCTTGGAAGCGATCATGATCTGACGCTTTTCCGGCGTCTCAGCATTGGCCAGCAGATCTTTAAAGGTCAGCATCTCTCCAAATACAGAAGCGGTTTCCGCCAAGGTGAGAGGAGTTGGAGCCATCAAGGCCCCATTTGGCGCTGCCAGTACCTGATGAACACCATGCCCAAGCTCATGTGCAAGTGTCATCACATCACGCGTTTTGCCTTGGTAGTTAACCAGCACAAACGGGTGCGCACTTGGCACGGTAGGATGAGAAAACGCACCAGGTGACTTGCCTGGCCGTGCAGCCGCATCGATCCAGTTCTTATCAAAGAACTGCTCAGCGATCTCTGCAAGTTCTGGCGAGAACTTTTTGTAAGCATCCAGAACAGTGCTTTTCGCCTCAGTCCATGGAATGTCACGGGTATCAGCCTGTGGCAGCGGCGCATTGCGATCCCAAAAATGCATTTTCTCAACACCAAGCCACTTTGCCTTCATTGCATAGTAGCGGTGAGACAAACGTGGATAAGCTGCACGCACGGCTTCTTCCAGCGCATCTACAACTTCACGCTCCACTCGGTTGGCAAGGTGTCGGCTATCTGCAATGTCATCAAAGTTATGCCAGCGGTCGTAAGTGTCTTTGTCCTTGGCAAGCGTATTGGTGATCAACGTAAAGACGCTCAGATTCTTGCCAAATGTCTTAGAAAGAGCACTCGCCGCTTTCCTGCGAACTTCACCATCTGGGTTCTGCAGTAAGGTCAGGGTCTGTTCGATGGACAGTTCTTCTCCGTCAATCTCATAGCGAGACCCGGAAATTGTCTCATCAAATAAACGGTTCCATGCAGCAGCGCCTGTCACATGCTTTTCATGGAAAAGCTGCTCGATTTCTTCACTGCGTTCATGAGGTCGCTCTTTGCGCAAGTCTTCCAACCATGGACGGTAGTAGGCAAGCTTTTCAGAGCGAAGAGCATTCTCCAGCACCGCATCATCAACATTATTCATCTCGAGTGTGAAGAACAGTAGATGTAGGCTCGCCGTGGTCAGCTTTTCCTGCACATCTCCATAAAACTTCTGATGAGCTGCGTCGGTTGTGTTGCCTGCATAGGACAAACCGGCAAACGAACCGGTACGCCCCATCATATCTTCAAGTTCTTCGTAACGGCGAATGATCTCGGCCAGCTCGTCACCAGAGCGTTCTGCGATTTCCGCAAGTTTGCCTTTGCAATCTACTTCAAACTGCTCTGCCAACTTTTTTGCGTCGGCCATGTCCTGTTCTATCGCAGGGTCTTCAATAGAGCTGTAAAAAACAGAGAGATCCCACTCCGGCAGCCCGCCAAGGCCTGGATCTGCCATAGCGGCATCAGCGCTTTGATAGGCGATGGAAAATGGAGTGACGTGCTTGAGAGTCATATGAGCGTCCGATTATGGGATGGCTTAATGCCAGTAAAAATCTGCAGGGCGCAGAAACCAGTTCTGCAACATCTCAGTTAAGTATGCGCCCAATCCATACACATGCAATGGCGTATTTTAACAAGCCCCCCAAAATGAAGTGGGCAATTTGTTTACCAAATTAAGTGCAGGATGACCTGAATTGGCACACTATGCATTACTGCCTTAATGATTTGAAGGACTTTTCCATGGCTCAGCGTATTTTGATCGTAGATGACGATCCGGTTCAACGCCGCCTGCTCGAAGAAGCAGTGAAGCGATTTGGTTACCGCTCAAAAAGCTGCACCAACGGAAAAGAAGCGCTTGAAATACTTACCGGAAATGCACAGTGCGAAATCGATTTGGTCATCCTTGATCTCATGATGCCAGAAGTCGACGGTTTCCAGGTTTTAAAGGACACGCGCGCGGCCAAAAACCCGGTCCCCATTATCGTGCAGACCGCCAATGGCAGCATCGAAACAGTCATTGAAGCCATGCGAGCTGGCGCCCAGGATTTTGTTGTAAAACCCAGCCGCCCCGAGCGTTTGCAGGTCTCCATCACCAATCTTCTGAAAGTCGCCGTGCTGGAAGATGAACTCACCCGCATCCGCAAACACTCTGAAGGCACGCTCACCTTCGATAATATCGTCACGCGCTCAGAGCCAATGGACCGTGTGTTGCGCTTAGGCGAGAGGGCCGCCTCCTCAAACATCCCGATCCTGATCGAAGGGGAATCCGGCGTTGGTAAAGAGCTGATTGCACGCGCTATTCAAGGTTCAAGCGAACGGCGTTCCAAACCCTTTATCACTGTAAATTGCGGGGCTATTCCTGACCATCTTGTTGAATCCATACTCTTTGGGCACGAAAAAGGGGCCTTTACTGGCGCAGTTGATCGGCACATCGGTAAATTTCAGGAAGCCAACGGAGGCACGCTCTTTCTCGATGAGGTTGGAGAGCTGCCAATGGAAGTGCAGGTCAAACTCCTGCGTGCCCTTCAGGAAGGTGAGGTCGATCCGGTTGGCGCGCGTAAGCCAATTAAGGTGGATTTCCGCCTGATCTCAGCAACAAACCGACGCTTACTTGATCAGGTCAAAGAAGGTAAATTCCGAGAAGACCTTTATTATCGCCTCAACGTCTTCCCAATCTGGGTCCCTCCCCTCCGGGACCGGAGCGAAGATATACCCGAGCTAACACGCCACTTTATTGCACGTTTTGCAGCAGAGGAAAGCAAACCACAGGTAACGGGAATCATCCCCGATACTCTAAAAATGCTGAGAAGTTATGAATGGCCTGGTAACATTCGCCAGCTTGAAAATGCAGTATTCCGCGCAGTTGTCCTGTGCGATGGTCCAAACTTGACTTGCGAAGACTTCCCGCAAATAGCTCAGGCAACAGATACGCCAATGAGTTACGCGGGCAGCTCGCCAGTTGAAACAAGAGCACCACAAGCTGACGTCTATTCTTCATCCCTGAATGTAGAGAGTAAATGGGAGGAACAGCAGGACAAGCAATTTTTCCAGGTCGAAGCCGTTTCAGCCTTCGACGCGGAACAACCTCCCTTTGGATATATGCGTTCCTTTGATGGCGAAGGCCATGTCTGCACATTAATGGGTGTTGAGGAGGAAATGATAAGGACCGCGATCTCCCACTACGGAGGCCGCATGACTGAAGTTGCGAAACGTTTGGGAATTGGGCGCTCTACACTTTATCGCAAACTGAAAGAGTACGGGCTAGAAGAACGGCCAGAAAGCAAGGCTGCAAACTAAAAAAACCGTGGGTTTAAGTTCATATCACTTAACCTTGAATTTAAAAGATCACGCACTCGTGTTATTTCAATGCGAATTAGTGAATATGCATAATAATTAAAAGCTTGGGCAAAACAACACTCTTAAAATTTGAGGTATTCTTCTTGTACCTTTAAAGATCAAAGAGTTATCGGGTGGGTAGTCATAAATGTTTGGTAGAACGAGCACATCAGCATTGCTCGCAGGGGCAGTTATTGCGCTTTCGTCAACGGTGTATTCTGCTAAGGCAGCAATACCAGATAACTTTGACGTGCAGCTCGATCATGTAAATCTTGCGCTGTCTAACCCTGTTGCCCAGCAAATTCAGCAGGCATTCAGCAAGAATCATAGCCGTCAGAATTTTCATGCAAAGCGCGAAGCTGCAGCGGCGAAACTCTTCTACCAAAACCGAAGCTTCCAGCCAGCTTGGATCCTGCAAGGTAAGCTCACAGCCAGCGCTTTATCCGTCATAAAAACGTTGCAAGCAGCGGATGAAGAAGGCCTGCGCTCAGCTGACTACCCAGTCCCACAAGTAGGGTTCAATGCAGATGGCAAATCAACGCCAGAGCAGATTGCGATGGCCGAATTGGAGCTGTCCCACTCCCTTCTTAAATACGCAGAGGATGCTCAAGCCGGACGCGTCAGCCCCTATGCAATTTCTGAGGACATCACACTTCGCCCGGAACGGCCAGATCCGATTGAAGCGCTGACATCGATCGCGCGCTCGGCTACCCCCTCGCAGGTTTTAGCTGCATTCAACCCGCCACATGCCGAGTATAAAGCGCTCAAAGTGCAACTCGCGCAGCTGCGAGAACAGACCCAAAAAGGTGAGCTGGAAAAGCAAGTTGTTATTCCTGCTGGCAAAGTCCTCAAGGTTGGCACCAAAAGCTCTCGCGTCATTCTGCTCAGAGAACGCTTGAGTGTCCCAACCGTTGAATCCCAGATGAACGTTTACACGCAGGACTTGGCTTATGCGGTTGAAGCGTTCCAGGCTGGAAACGGCCTGCATCCAGACGGAGCAGTGGGACCACGCACGCTACTGGCACTTAATGGCCGTGTAAGCGGCAACCCAGTCAAAGACATCATCGCGAACATGGAACGCTGGCGCTGGATGCCGCGCGATCTGGGGCAAACACATCTACGTGTAAACATCCCAGAGTTCATGGTCCGCTTGAATATGGATGGCTTCTCACTGTTTGAAAGTCGCGTGGTTGTCGGTAAGCGCTCCAACAAAACACCTGTTTTTTCAGACCGCATGAAACATGTGATTGTGAACCCATACTGGAATGTGCCTTACTCCATCGCATCCAAAGAGATTTTGCCTGAGATGCTTGCGAGCAATCCGCAAAGCTACCTGCGAAAAGGCAACTACGAAATCGTCTATGGCGGCAAGATCGTTGATCCACGCCGGGTGAACTGGAACGCTGTGACGTTTAAGAAAATCCGCATACGCCAGCGTCCAGGTCGGGGTAACGCTCTTGGTAAAATCAAGTTCATGTTCCCGAACAAGCACAACGTCTACCTGCACGACACACCATCCAAATCGCTGTTCAATCGCTCAGAGCGCGCGTTTTCTCACGGCTGTGTTCGTGTACAAAACCCGTTCGACTTTGCAGACGCTCTGATGGCAACGCAAAATACCATCACCGGCAACTACATCCGCTCTCTGGTGGGCAAAAAGCAAACGCAAGTGAACCTGCAACAACAGATTCCCGTACACATCTCATATTTCACAGCCTTTGTGGATGAAGCCGGAAAGTTGCAAAGACGCCCGGATATTTACGGACATAATCAGGCGACCATAGACGCTCTGAATCTTTAAAATTGTCAGTATCCACATGTATCCACAGCTAGATGACGACTTATGCGTGCGGATTCGTGCGGATATGTCGCATGAAAATAGCTGAAAACGGCAAAAAACTTGGAATGTTGCCGTATAGTCACTAGTTCGCGTTAATTGTAACTAGAGTAAAGGCTCATTAACCTTGTCCGCACTAAAACGAAAGAGGTGGGGCTCTGCGGTAAGGTTTTAGCTGCTAACGCGAAAGCGAGATTCAATTGCGTGATATGATTGTATTCGGGCGCTCGGATTTTGGTAAACGTCTACTAGGCATTCAGCTGCTTGCCGCAGCCGTTTTTTGTGCGCTTCTCCTCACCTCAGTCGCTTCAGCCAGTGCGAGCACACGCTCACTCAAGCTGTACTTCACCCACACAAAAGAGCGGGCTGAAATTACGTTCAAACGGAATGGTCGTTACGATAAAGCAGGCCTTCGAAAGCTCAATAATTTCTTACGCGACTGGCGTCAAAAAGAGCCGACCAAAATGGATCCGGAACTGTTTGACCTGATCTGGGAAGTTTACCAGAAGACAGGCTCAAAAAAGTACATCCATGTTGTCTCCGCCTATCGCTCGCCAAAAACCAACAATATGCTCCGCAAGCGCTCCAGTGGTGTGGCTAAAAACAGCCAGCACACCAAAGGCCGCGCAATGGACTTCTTCATTCCCGGCGTGAGCACAGCCAAGCTGCGCGCCGCTGGGCTTCGCCAGCATGTGGGCGGCGTTGGATATTACCCACGTTCAAACACACCATTTGTTCATATGGATACTGGTTCTGTACGTCACTGGCCGCGTATGTCGCGCTCACAGCTGGCAAAGGTTTTCCCAAAAGGGGATACGATCCACGTTCCATCCGATGGCAAGCCAATGGCCCGCTACAAGCAGACACTGGCAGCTGTTAAGCGTAAAGATTCAGGACGCTCAACCAGCGTCGCAAGCAGATCGCGCTCCTCAGCAAAATCGAGCGCACGATCATCCTCTTCTAAAGAAGGTGGCAGCTTCTTCTCCCGCTTGTTCAGCAACCCGGACAGCAAGGACACAAGCAAACCTGCACCGGCAAGCAAAACACCAAAGGTACGTGAGCCGGACCCAAGCCGCCGCGCGCAAGCTGACATCAACACCATACCGCAGCCGAAAGTTGCGTTGCTGGCATCACAGCCAGCAACCAGCCCTGTACCCGGCGCGGCGTCGCCACTGGCTCTTGCCACTGCCAGACCATTTGCAAAGCCAGGCACAGCAACACAGGCCGCACCAGCACAACCTGAGCAAAGTCTCGACCTGTTCGCATCAGCACGCCCGCGTATAAAACCACAACAACTTGTTCAGGTCGCTGCATTGCCAGCGGCAACACCTGCTTCACCGCAACGGGCAGCGCACATGCCGGCGAAAGTGGATACACCTAAGGACGGCATCGCAGCGATCATCGCAGCAACAGGCGAAAAAACACCTGATAGCCTGCGCCCACTCGTCTCCACACAACTCGCATACGCATCTCCCTCAACAGGGCGAAATATTCCAAAGAGTAAAGAGATACTGCTCCCAGCCAAAGAGCCAGTTGCGCAACAACGCCTGCCTAACCTGATGCCTAAAGTTCTGCCAGCACAGCAGAGCAGTGTTGCTAAAGTCGTTCCCCGGCCTCTTCTGGTCGGTTTCCATTCAGCACCACAGCCAAATGCTGTCTTGATGCTCGACCCGACATGGACCTCCAAGAACCGTCGCACCATCACCATGCAGCATCCTGACCAGAATCAACTCGCGGTGCTGATGACCTCTGTCACCACAGTGTTCAAAGATTCGCTCATCAAAACGCCATACAGGCCTATCCGCAAACGCATCAATCGCGGCGCTGCAATCGCGTGGCTTGATACGATCAATACTGGCACCGCACAACTCACACTGAATTAGGCAACACCCACACCGCTACCTAATTTTTTGCACTGAAACAATTTCATGTTGAAGCCCCAAGAACGGGTTTCAAGACTGGCCTACGACGCAGCCAAATTGCGATTAAGCCATTATTATGAGCCACTTTCTGCTGACCAGACCTTTTCCTTAGCTGAAATCGTTTGCGCCTTACCCACGCCAGTGGTTGAGGTCAACCACTTCCACCTTGTTCTCTATATGTTCACGTGCTTGTTTATCCATCCCCGCGCGTTCAATTCTGCTGTTTACCCACCGCGCCGTAAATGGAGTTTGCATGATGAACAAGCCGCTGTTGATGGTAATCACCTGCTTAAACATCAGCGCTTGGATTGACTTAATAAGCATCATGACTTGGGTCGGCTATGAATTGAATTTCTCGCCGATTGCCGTTGCTTTGGTTTCAATATCCATGCTTGCCCCACAAGCAATATTGAGCCGGTTCATCACCAAAACCATCAATCGCCACAACGCCACCAATTTGCTGATCCTAACAACTGCGGGCCGTGTTGTTTGCACACTTGGCCTCATTTGGGCAAACTCACTCACTGCATTAGTTCCATTGCTTCTGCTGCGAGCACTTGCAATCGGTTTCATGCAGCCCATCGTCGCCGGAGAGGCGCAGCACATTAAGAAGAACCAAAGAGCTAAGTTTGCCTCCCTCCTCAATCTCATAAATACCCTCTCCAAACTTATCGTCCCGGTCTTAGGCGGCATCTTGGCTGTCAATTTCGGCGAGCAATCTGTCTTCGCCATCAGCTCCGGCCTCGGGGGGATTGCGATCCTCGGCCTCTTACTCTTTCCGCTTCCCACGCAAAACTTGAATACCACGCCCACAGATACCAACACAGAACCACAGAAAATTCCTGGCGTTTTCCAGCTTGGTTTTGGCAGCTGCATCGTCTTGGCAGTGGGCTTGTCCTTAACCTTCTCCAATCTGCTGCCCTACACATTCAGCTACTACGAGGTCCCCAAATCGCTACTATCCGTAGCCTTATCAGCCTCGGCTGTTGGCGCAGTGCTCTTTAACTTGATGATACTGCGAAAAAACCTAGTAATTAACAGCTTCCCTCAAAAGCACTTAATGATGTCATGCGTGCTCAGCGCAGCAGCATTTGCAAGTTTATCTCTCACCTTAATCACAGGGACGTTGAACTGGGTTTTCATCCCACTCCTGTTTGCAGCAATCTCCGGAGCCCGGGCCTATTTTGAGACCTACTCAAATGCCTTCATCTTCTCATGTTCAGGGAGAGTGTCTGTTACTTTAGCAGCCTTTAAACAAGGCTTGGCCGCCTACGCAGGCATGGCAATCACGCTCATCGGGGCCTTGAGCTTGACGGACAGAGAACCATTCACATTCCTCATCTCCGCATCAATGATCACCTTAACCCTTGCATTAATATGGGGCTGTTGGAATTTTCAAGACAAACAGTCTGCAGCTCTTTTGAGCACTTCACCAAACAAAGAAACCTGACCGCAGACGATAACCACCAAACAAAAAAGGCCCCTCGCCGCAGCAAGGAGCCTCTTTCAAAACGAGCTAAACTGACTTTAGCTATAGGACGCGATTACGCTTCGTCCATAACCGGGCCAGCCATGCCAAGAGCGTGCAGGTAAAGGTCTAGGATTGCCTCTTCTTCCTCACGCTCATGTGGCTTACGCTTGCGCATAGAAACAATCTTGCGGATGACTTTCACGTCGAAGCCATTGCCTTTTGCTTCCGCGTAAACATCCTTGATGTCATCAGCGATAACTTTTTTCTCTTCTTCAAGACGCTCAACGCGCTCAATCAACGCACGCAGCTGGTCTGCTGCAACACCGCCGTTATCTGACATGGAAAATCCACCTTACGTTCGTGCAATACACTATTAACCTTGCTGTCTTGCTGCCAGAACTAAGCAGACGGGTCAACCGTTGACGGCCTCTTTTCAGCAACCTTCACAAGTTCTGGGGGAAGAACTCAATTTCAATGTGAATATAAAACGCATGCCTCAATTGCCGCACAATCTACTGGCACCGCCACGCTATAAAATCATCTTTAAAAATGCCGCAAGCGTCATCCAAATGCCAACCTCACCACACCCAAAAACCCAATGGGGCAAAAAAACTGCGCTGTACTACCTACGCAATGCCGCCTAGCCCAACAAATACTCACAACTTTCCAACTATAATTCTGCGCGACAAATTCACATGCTCATATATTACTGCAATTACCCCCGAACAGAAGGTCTCCCAACCTCCGTTTGAGATGACAAATCTTTAGCAGACGTTCAATGAAACACATTTTGCAACCTGCCCCCAGCAAAGTGTCGCAGCGCAAAGAAATAACTTGTCGCACCTCTTCAAGGTATCTGCCCCAGCGGCGATCTGATGCATAAAACATCACAAGAATTCACCGCCCGCGACTAAAACATCGTTTATCTCCTTGTCTTTTCTTTCAAAATTTATTCATGATTGATATGAGGAACTGTGGGAGGTACCAAGGTTTTCTGGCTTTGCTCTTGATTCTACACAAAACTCAGGCCAATAAAGATACTAGGATTCCTAGAGGTAAGATCCGGTTTCTGGGTCAGATTTCAGCGTTGACGGGTATCGTCCACACTCATCCAGAGTAAGGGCGAGGCAACCAAAGCATGACATGTCGGGTTTAATCCAATTCATCATCCTGCCGCTTTTATGTGGCCAATAGTGAATTGGGGCAACGTTCTTTACCCAGAACAACCTGTATTACCCTTTCGTCGTGCTCTAAAGCGCTTCGGCCTCTGGCTGAACCACGTTGACAAGGGCATCAACTGAACGCATTAACTTGCCGTTTGTAGCTGTACATAAGACTGTTATGAGAACATCCAGAAACGACTTCGCATCTGCTGTAAAAAAACGTTTTATGAAAAATGCACTGGCTCTTGCCTGTGTTGCTTTTGGAGTTCTGGGCTTTCAGCAGATTCCCTCTGCGAAAGCAGACTTTCGTACCTGCAACAAGACTGAAAGTACGGTCAACATCGCAATTGGCTACCGTGATGGTGCTGATTGGATCACAGAAGGCTGGTGGACAATTGATAAAAACACCTGCGACACACTGTTTTCCGGTGACTTGGCATCACGCTACTATTACTTGTATGCAGAACAAACGGATCAAAATGGCGAATGGGATGGCGAAGCATATATGTGCATTCGTCAAAAGAAATTCACCATTCGCGGGATAGAAGACTGTGTCGCTCGCGGATATGAGCGTGCAGGATTCTTTGAAATAGATACAGGCGATCAAAGCAGCTGGACGGTCCAGCTGACAGAGCCGGTAGAGCAAGGAACAGGTGGACGATGAAGCGTAATAGACGGGTCAAAATTCTAGCAACTCTCGGCCCGGCGTCTTCCGAAAAAGAAGCAATCAAGAAGCTATGGCTTGCTGGTGCAGACGTTTTCCGCATCAACATGAGCCACTCCTCCCACGAAGTTCTCAACAATCTGGTTGATCGCATTCGTGACGTGGAAGCAGAAGTTGGCCGTCCAATCGGCATTCTTGCTGACCTGCAGGGCCCCAAACTGCGCGTCGGCACCTTTGCAAACGACGAAAAGCCAATCCTTGAAAACGGCGCAACCTTTATTCTAGACGCTAACGAGACCCCAGGTGACGCTACCCGCGTTTACCTCCCACATCCTGAAATTCTTGGCAGCCTTGAAGTTGGTCACCGCCTTTTGGTGGACGACGGCAAAATCAGCCTGCGCGTAACAGAAACTTCTCCGAAGCGCTGCGTGACAATTGTTGAAGTTGGTGGCAAGATTTCCAACCGTAAAGGCGTTTCTGTTCCAGATACAGAAATTCCGGTTGGTGCACTGACTGAAAAAGACCGCGCAGACCTGTTGGCTGCACTCGATGCAAAAGTTGACTGGGTCGCTCTGTCCTTCGTACAGCGCCCAGAAGATCTCATCGAAGTTCGCAACACCACACAGGGCCGTGTTGGCGTTCTTGCAAAAATCGAGAAACCACAGGCAATCGAACGTCTTTCTGAGATCATCGAGCTGTCCGACGCAATCATGGTTGCTCGTGGTGACCTTGGCGTTGAAATGCCACTGGAGCAGGTTCCAGGCCTTCAAAAGCGTATGATCCGCGCATGCCGCAAAGCTGGAAAGCCAGTTGTTGTTGCAACGCAGATGCTGGAAAGCATGATCACATCTCCGGTTCCAACCCGCGCAGAAGTATCTGACGTGGCAACCGCAGTGTTTGAAGGCGCAGATGCAGTTATGCTTTCTGCTGAATCAGCTGCCGGTGACTTCCCAACAGAAGCCGTTGCGACCATGGACAAGATCGCCGTGGAAGTTGAGCAAGACGAGAACTACCGTTCTATCATCCACGCTCAGCGCACAGAACCTGAAGCAACCGGCGCTGACGCAATCACCGCAGCAGCTCACCAGGTTGCAGAAACTCTGGATCTGGCAGCGATTGTCTCTTACACCGCCTCTGGTGGAACCGCACTGCGCGCATCCCGTGAGCGCCCTGCAACGCCAATCATCGCGTTCTCTCCTGAAATCGCGACTGTACGCCGCCTGACCATTGGTTGGGGCTTGCACTGTGTTGCTAGTCAGGATGCCGCGACCGAGGAAGACCTCATCAACCGCGCTTGCTGCCTTGCAAACGAAGAAGGCTTTGCAAAGCCAGGTCAGCGCATTCTGGTATCTGCCGGCGTGCCATTCGGCACACCAGGCTCTACCAATATGCTGCGGATTGCTTTCGTTGGTTCAAACGACATTTAAGCAACCTGCCAGTAGAACTAATATGAACAAGAAGCCCGGGATCGATGATCTCGGGCTTTTTTCTTTTAATCACCCTCGTGCGCAACCGCACCCAAAACGGCTCTCACACGCGTTACCCTCACCCCTCAGCCCAACTATGCAGCCGCTTGCGCTCCAAACAGCACAAAACCAATTTAGAAGTTAGCTGTCTTGTGATATACACCCAGCCTTGAATCGAATGCAGCTTTAGGAAAAGGAAGTCGCAAAACACATAGATAAAGCGGTTCAAGCGGCTCAACAGAATGTCGAAACGCTTTGGCACAAAACTAAGTTATTCAGGGGTGCTAAAAGGGTTTGTCTACGGCACATTATCAGCTCGTAACAAGCAACAAAATTAACAATATAAATTGACCTTACCAACTTGGTACACATGAAAACGAACTTTGATAAACGGAAGGCGCTGGGTGTCTTTGCTCAGTATGGTTTTCGAAAAACATCAGTCGATGACGTTGCAAACGCCGTCGGCCTCTCTCGTCAGTCACTCTACAAAAAGTTTGGCACCAAAGAAGAACTCTTCCAGACCATCGTTGAAGACTACTCGATTGAGGTTGGTATTCAAGCGCTGGAAACGCTTGAAAAGAAGAAAGACGCCCCAAAATTACGGATCGTCTGTGCGTTGGAGACGCTCATCGGCCAACATTTAGACCTGATGCACAATTCAGCCCATGGCGCGCAACTGCTTAAACTGGGGGAACAGGTGATGTTATCCGGTGATAAAAGCCTTATGCCGCGCGTCCTGCATGAGATTGCAACAGTCATTGCGGAAGGCAACCAAGCGCGGTCCGCTGAACAAGCGGCAGATGAGGCATTTATCCTCTTTACCCTTGCAAAGGGCCTATTGCTGACAGTAACCAATCATGCAGAATATGATGCAGGCATCAAACGAGCCACTGACAGATTGTTGCATTAACGCTTCCAGAGTTGTGGGCCAGGCTTTTAATGGTACTGGCCCCACAGTTCCATACGAAGACTTTTAACGGCGTCCTGAGCATTCTCCAACAACGGATAGATGCCCAGAACATGCTGAAACACCTCCAGTGCCTTTTTGTTTTTACCGGTTCTTCGAAGGATCATGGCAAAACCGGAGAGCGCTGGATAATGCCGAGGCTCGATGCGCAACACTTGTTCAATGTCAGCCAACGACCTTCCAAGATCTTCCTTTAAGAAATGCACAGTAGCCCTGCGGTTCCACCCTTCCACATATTCTGGATCAAGACGGACCACCGCATCCAGCAGGTCAAGTGCAAGGCCGTACTGCTTGCTTTCAACCGCCTCCGCTGAACGCATCATGAGCAAATCCAACGTATGACTTCCTGATTGCATGAAGAGACTATGGATGCGCCGCGAAATGCCCTGCGCTTTATTCAGCGTATCCGCATCACGAAGCTCCATGAACAGAGCATCAAGCAACTGCTGGCGCGTATACTGCCGAGCTGGACCATGATGCTGAGGCGTAGGCCGCCCAATCTGTGCAGGGCCGCCTGCAGGGCCGCTCAGAGCGGCGTCAGGGCCTGTATTGAGCTTAGGGTGGCGATCAGGTAACCCGCGCACTGTGCGCAGGCCTGAATGGCCCGCGCGGTCACCCTTCGCCCCAGAGGCCATTGCCTTCCCTTCACCAGTCCCCAGTGACAACATGACAAGAGCAAGCAAAACGACAGCACACGTGCCAGAACGGCGCCAGAGCTTATATACGCTAGAATGTCGTGAAGATGGCGCTAGACCGGAGAACCCGACTAACGTTGTCTGCAAAGATTCAAAAGCTCCGCATAAGGAGCAAATCGGGCGAGCAAACAAAAAAAACCGCATGGCAAAAGCATCTCACTTTTGCCATGCGGCTCGCAACTCTTAGAACCAAGGGTTTTTCACGCCAATTTCATAAAAATTAGCGTAGAAAACTTAACCCTGGCGCGCTTTAAAACGCGGGTTCTTTTTGTTGATGATGTAAACACGGCCCTTGCGACGTACCATCTGGTTATCACGATGGCGGCCCATGAGTGCCTTGAGAGAATTCTTAATCTTCATTATCCTACCCCCAATTTGGGTCAAATTATAGGGATCCTGAAGTACCACGATCCGCCAACGAAACGAGGCGCTATGCGCCTCTCAAGTACGGTTTACTGATCCGGTCCGCGCTGCATTCCCACAGTTGTAAGAAGCGGCGCAGGGCCTGAAATCAGGGCCCGCTCCGCCGGAACAGACATCAAAGATGCTTAAACCGGCGAAAAATGGTGGGCGTGACAAGGATCGAACTTGTGACCCCTACGATGTCAACGTAGTGCTCTCCCGCTGAGCTACACGCCCGAAACTTTCAAAGAAGCTCGTCCGTCAGCGCCTAAACGCTGCGGTGGAGTGGCGTATAAGAGGAATTTTGAGAGTGCGCAAGCCCAAATCCGGAATTATGTTCCCTCTTTCCACATTCACCCCTAAAAACTTACTAAACGAGCATTTTTTCCACTTCACGAACTAGGTCTTTAAGGTGAAATGGCTTGGAAAGGACCTTCGCGTCCTGTGGTGCTTTGGAATCAGGGTTAAGGGCAACAGCCGCAAACCCTGTGATAAACATAACCTTTAAATCAGGATCCAGCTGCGTAGCTTTACGAGCCAGCTCAATCCCGTCCATTTCCGGCATCACAATGTCTGTCAGCAGAAGGGCAAAGGGTTCTTCGCAAATACGCTCGTATGCGCTCTTTCCGTTATCAAAGGAAACTACAGTGTGCCCAGCCTTCTCAAGTGCCTTGGACAAGAACTGGCGCATGTCATTATCGTCTTCCGCGAGCAGAATTCGAGACATGTTCGACAACCTTAAAACTCCAGGTGCAGCGATGACGTTCTCCTCACGAGACGCCCCGTAAATAATTTAAATATGTCAGAGGTACCCTCCCCTCGCAATCCGACAGATTCCGAATAACGTACGCTCTTGGAAACAGGAAACTACTCGGGAACACCTGCCAAAACAATAGGGACAAATGAAACATGGTCAGTTCTAAAGAGACTTATGCGTCAACTGAGGGCCCAAGGCCACACCGTCTTTACAAATACACAAAAACGGCCACATCTCTTGCCTATTCATAAGCATACCTTCTAATGTCTGGCTCAGGAGAATATCTCCCTCTATACTGCGAGTGTCTATGGCGACTGAGGAATAGTAATTCTGTGATAGTTTTCAAAGATCATGACATCAAAGCCATAGCAAACTACAGCGAAACGCTCGAGTCAGGCGACCAGATACCCGCATTTGAGGTCCTCTCGCCTGATAGACAATCCGTCCCGTTTGTTTTTAACAGCCCACACTCGGGCCGCACATACCTGTCGTCTTTTTTGCAAACCTCCAGGCTGGATAATACCCAGATCAGGCAGAGTGAAGACGCATTCGTGGACTTGTTGATCAAAGACGCCCAGCAATTGGGTGCGCCTATCTTAAAGGCCAACTTTCCACGTGCTTACATAGACGTGAATAGAGAAGCCTACGAGCTCGACCCAAAGATGTTTGAAGGTGCACTGCCCAAGCACATCAACTCCCGCTCACTGCGAGTTGCTGGCGGTCTGGGTACAATTGCGCGCATTGTGGGTGAACAGCGCGAGATCTACCGCACTCGCATTCCTGCGGCAGAGGGCTTGGATCGTATCGAGCAGGTCTATAAACCTTACCACAGCGCTCTGCGCGGTCTTCTTGATGACGTCCAGGAGCAATTTGGGCTGGCAGTCCTCGTTGACTGTCACTCAATGCCATCAGCTAACTCAAGTAAACACAATGACCAGAAAGCTGATTTCGTTATTGGCGACCGGTTTGGAACCAGCTGCTCCTCGTGGCTTTCCTCCTGCACCGTCGGTCTGCTTCAAAACATGGGCTATCATGTAGCACTAAACCGCCCATATGCGGGGGGCTACATTACAGAAAACTACGGAAAGCCAGCACGAGGTGTGCACGCCATACAGGTGGAAATCAACCGTTCTCTTTACATGGACGAACACACCCACGAGCCCCACTCCGGCTTCCAGGATCTGCGTCAGGATTTAATGGAATTTCTCAGCGCACTGGTCGCAATGGTAAGCGAGAATTTCTCCAAAGAGCTGTTGGCTGCAGAATAACCTACAGCTCTAATTTATGCTGCATCAAAAACCAAGCCAGTAGTCATAAAGTCTCTCAATATCCGAGGAACACAAAAGAGGCATGGCACCTTTCAGGACTTCATCTCTCCAATCCCACCATTTCATCTCCAGTAGCATCTGAACCTGCGCTTCAGAAAAGCGGGAGCGCACAACTTTAGCAGGATTACCGGCCACGACGGCATAGGCCGGCACATTCTTCGTTACGACCGCACGGCTACCAATCAAAGCACCATGACCGATCTGCACACCCGGCATAATCATTGCTTCTGAGCCAATCCAGACGTCATTGCCAACACGTGTCGAGCCTGCTGGCTTAAAACCGTCTTTTGCACCTTCAAAAGCAGGCTCATCAAAATAATGAAATGGAAACGTTGTGGCCCACTCAGGACGATGTCCCTGATTACCGGCCATCATAAACACTGCTCCTGATCCGATAGAGCAAAACGCGCCGATAATCAGCTTGTCATGAGTTTCTTCATCTGAGCGTAAGTATCGGGCACATTCATCAAAGCTGTGGCCGTGATAATAACCAGAATAATAAGAATGCTTTCCAACAATAATGTTGGGATTGGTCACCTGCTCCTGAAGCGGGATGCCCTTAAACGGACTCTCAAAAAAATTTGGCACTTCAATCTCCCCTGCCTGCACTTCCCTACGACAGAGAACATTAACAACCAGCCAACAAAAAAGGCCGCTCTCACATAGGAGGCGGCCCTAGTCTAGGGAGGAATGCCCTTTCGCAAAGGGCGACGCAGACTCTAAAATCTTGCGTTGCAATAAAGCTCGCATCGCGACGCAAAAACGTCAAGTATTTAACCGCAAAATAGCGTCAATCCTAGACGAATTGGCCAGTTTGTGCTTTGCCGACAACACCCCAATTTTCAGTGGGTCAATTATAGGAATAATCAGATTTTGTGCAGCGCATCATAAACATACACGCATCGCTAAAGGCTGCAAAAAACGGATGCGGAAAATATATGTAGCTTCCGCATCTTCCGCATTTGCACTTTCACAATTCCTGACTATGGTGCGCAAGCGATTGACGCTCCAAACGGATGAACTGATATGACCTCCTCAAATCCTGATTACGCTTTCCTTCACAAACTCGCAGACGCTGCCGATGCAAAAACCATGCAGCACTTCCGCTCTGGCTATGAAGTAATCAACAAACTGGATGCAGGGTTTGACCCGGTCACCATTGCAGACAGGTCCGCTGAAGAAGCAATTCGTGCGATTTTGGAAGTCGAGTGCCCTGATCACGGTATCATTGGCGAGGAATTCGGCATGGTCCGCGAAACAGCGGAAAATGTCTGGGTGCTCGATCCTGTCGACGGCACACGCTCTTTCATTTGCGGTACGCCATTGTGGGGTACGCTGATCGGCCTCAGAACAAAGGGCAAGGCCGTGCAAGGGATCATGAGCCAACCCTATAACGGTGAGCGCTTTTGGGGCAATTGCGAAGAAGCGTTCATGAAAGGCCCTCTAGGCGAACGCGCGTTGAAGACACGCAGCTGTGCCTCCCTTTCAGAGGCCGTCATCACCACAACAGAGCCTGCCCTTTTCAGTGAAACTGAGCGCCCTCTATGGGATACCATTTGCGACCAGGCACGCCTCACCCGCTACAGCACAGATTGTTATGGGTATGCCATGCTGGCTGCTGCTGGCTTTGATGCAGTGGTTGAAACTGGCATGAACACCTACGATATCCTTGCCTTGATCCCGATCGTCGAAGGTGCAGGTGGCTTCGTCACAAACTGGACAGGCGGCAACGCAGTTGATGGCGGGCAGGTGCTCGCCACGGGTGATAAACGGCTCCATGATGAACTGTTGACCAAACTGGCAACAGCAGCCGTTTAAAGCGTATGAGTGCAGATGCTACTGCGGCTTTCAAATAAGAGGCAGCAAAACAGAAAAACGAAGCGTGTGTCGCGGTCAATGAGAATGATCGCGGTGCATGCTGAAAAAGCTCGTTAATCCACACTGCCGGGAATGAAAGCATCAAACGCTGCCCAAAACTGCTCGCGGTAGGGCTCACGCTCCATCATAATTTCGTGCTGAGATCCTCGAATCTCCAGAAAACTCATGCTTGGACAAGACCGACACAACTCCTCGGCATCATCCGTAGAAACAATTTGATCCTTCCCTGCCCCGATGACAAGCGAAGGCACCCCGAATTCAAGCTGAAAATCGGGCTCCTTAAATCGCTCCAAAGCCAGGCCCATCGCACGAAACCAACTCACGGTGGGTGAACCCAACCCCAAATGCGGGGCAGCTTCAAGCATGTCATTCATGCGCTTGAATCTGTGAGGGTCAGACGTGAGCGTATTACCTTCATAATCGACAGTAATCGCAGCGTTCCCACCAGGGACGAATGCATTCCCCAGCCCCATCCAGACAAGGCTCTTAGCAAGCGTTCCGGCAAATTTCTTAATCCGATTATCTATGGCGAGGCCAATCAAGGGAGCCGTTAACACCGCACGGTCAATCTTTGTCTTCAGCCGCCTGTTGGCATGCATCATGACAGCACCACCGGTTGAGTGAGCCAACACGAAATGAGGTCTCGGACAATCAGAAAGCGCCACATTGTCTAGAACGGCATGCAAATCCAACGCAAATTCATCAAAGCTTTCAACGTGACCGCGCCGTTCATTCTTCAACAAACGCTCCGAACCACCTTGCCCGCGCAAGTCAAACGTCACAACATAAAAGCCCCGCGCGCGCAGCTCCTCAACGACTTCAAAGTATTTCTCAATAAATTCTCTTCGCCCCTGAACGATCGTCACTGTTCCCTTAAGGGGAGAACCGGTCGGTGCCCAACGGGCCCAGCGAATCTTAACGTTATCTTCCGTTTGAACAAAACCAGACTGAGTACCCTCAGGGGCCTTGTTAAAATTCGTATTGACCAACACCATCAGCATTTGACCCTAGTTCGTTGATAGTTTCTTTGATAACCTCTGCGAGCAACTATATTCAACTGCGCCATCAGGAAGTATCGACTATGGTGCCCCGCGCCAGCAAGGATTTAATTATGCCAGCGACTCAAGCAGCAGCTGTTGCCCACCAAGTGACCAATCTTGCTCAGCTAGAAGAGTTATATGGTATCCCGAAACAGACCTCTTTAGATAAAGAAATCTGCTATATTTCAACTCAATATAAAGCCTTTATTGAGGCAGCGCCATTCTTTGCGCTCTCAACAGTATCGCATGAAGGCACTGACTGTTCTCCGCGCGGAGACCCGGCCGGTTTTGTGAAAGTCATCGACGGAAAAACCATCGAGTTTCCTGATCGCCGCGGCAACAATCGCATCGATAGCCTGCGTAACATCGTGGAGGACCCGCGCGTTTCCCTACTTTTCCTGATTCCTGGAGTTGGAGAGACCATCCGCGTCAACGGAACAGCGACGATTTCGACCGACCCAGCTCGCCTTGAAGCACACATAATGGATGGCAAACCACCGAAGTCGATCATCACCGTCACCGTGCAGACCATCTATTTCCAGTGCCAGAAAGCAATCTTCCGCTCCGCTCTTTGGAACGAAGAAACCAAGGTCGATCGAAAAACACTGCCAACAGCCGGGCAAATGGTACAGTCCCTTTCCAAAGAAGACTTTGACGGCGACGCCTATGATAAAGCCTACCCTGGACGCATAAAGGAAACCGCCTACTAACGTGAGCAGATTAAAGGCAATCTGCTTGCAAGAAGCAGCAATTTTCCAATGGCCTGCCCTTACATAAAGGCAGGTCATTACAAAAAGGCTGAGGTTGGAAAGTCACGAGGTCTATCTACTCTTAATACCCTAAATACCGGTATTTTAGGATCTGGCCGGAATAAGCATCAACAACCAAGCGCGCGCGCTGTTGCCCTCTCCGGCTAGCCTTTACAATATAAACATCACCTCTTCGCTCGACTTTCTTAAAGGATTTAAAACCCCACGCCCGCAAACGGTTTTTGAGCCGCTTTTTGCTTATTGCACGGTGGTGCCCATGCCCCCAGCGCACCATCTTTTTGGAATGCACTTGCACCACGTGGGTGCTTAGATTCGACGCATTCACTGAAAGCGCGCTCGCTGCATTTGCAGGGGCTGCAACAGCGCAAACCCCGGCAACAACAGCAGCAGCAGCCAGTTTACTAATATTCTTCTTCAGAGCATTCATCTATTTTCTCCTTATGTGCCGTCGGTTTGCCCCAGCACAGATAGAAGCTAACAAGCCACAGATGTACTGAATCAGAAGAGCTTGTTCAGGTTCTATTAATCTAGAAACCAGCTGAGCCCGACGCAGCAAAAACACCTATTTTCAAAAAAAGCCCTTGAAACTATTTCCCCGCATTCCCATCTCAAAATCACAGGCGCCACACAGTGGGTCTGCACCAGCTTAGAACCTTCGCCAAATCTGGGAAGGCACTGTAAGCAAAAGGAAATTTCATCGTCCGCGCGCTTTGCGGCGACAGGTGAACGTTGCTCAGATGGCCCAAAAGCCACATAATAGAGGACACTATAAATGCGTCACTTCGACCTTACTCCCCTTTATCGTTCCACCGTCGGTTTTGACCGCCTTTTCTCCATGCTGGACGCAAAAGGCACGGAACAACAAGGGTCAGCCTATCCGCCTTACAACATAGAGCGCACTGGTGAGAGCTCCTATCGCATCACCATGGCAGTCGCAGGTTTTAAGGAAGATGAGCTGACAATCGAAGCCAAAGAACATGTTCTGACTGTTTCCGGCGACAAGCATCCTGAAGGCGAAGACAGAGAAGTTCTTTATCGCGGTATCGCGTCCCGCGCTTTTGAACGCCGCTTCCAGATTGCTGAATATGTGAAAGTGATTGGTGCAAGTATGGAGCACGGTTTGCTTCATATCGACCTTATCAGAGAGATCCCAGAGGCCAAAAAGCCACGCAAGATCGACATCACATCTGGAGATAAGACAGAACACAAACAGATTGAGGGTGAAACCGTAGCCCACTAAAACGACACCAACCAACCAGCCCTCGCGAGGAGAACGTTCCTCCCAAACTCCCAGCCTCGCGAGTGGCTTCCCAATTCGTTTCTAATGCCTCTCATAGATTGGTTGGCATGCCCCTTGCCAACCAATCCAGTTCAGATCAACAAGTTCCTCCTCCGCACATTTCCCATGCGGATCTGTCTGGCTACCCTCCCCCAAACTATGAGCCAGACTTAAGCAACGCCCCGCTTGCCCCAGCGGGGCGTTTTTTGTTCTGGTAAAATCAGCTCTCGGCCATTGCATGTTCCCCGGCACCTCACCTTTCAGTGCTGGGCGCGTTTCATAAACTCATCTAATTACTTAAAAATATGCACTTGGTAAGTTACACGCAAAATAAGAGCGTTACAGTACTCCGTATAAAGCCTGATATCGAAAAGCGATTTCGTTTTTTTGAATCCGGTGAAGCAACTGCTCGTTCTAAGGCTGGGCCTTGAACCGACTTGATCGACACCACAAGGGTTTGCCTCTTACACCCCTGCATACCCTTGCTGGTGCGCACCTGACCTGCGGATATAGATCTCCGCAGGTCAGTATTTTAAGTGCCTTATGGCAAGTACACGTCAAGACACGTGCAAACTGTTCTAACCACGCAAATGACGCAGGAACTCGTCAACTTGTTCTGGCGTTGTGGCAAAACAGGTCACCAAACGAATGAACACTTCATCTTCCGCGGTAAAGTCAGCAGCACTCTCGTAAAACTCAGCTCCTGCCGCTTTCAGGCGTTCTGCCTGTTCTTTTTTCAGCACCGGGAACAGCTCATTTGCCTCTGGCTCAAGCAGCAACCGAACGCCGTCAATGTCGCGCATTCCGTTTGCCAGGCGCGTACACATCTCGTTTGCATGACGCGCAGTAACAAGCCAGCTGTCATCTTTCAGGTAACCCTCAAACTGAGCCGAAATGAACCGTGCTTTTGAGAAAACCTGAGCGGCCCGTTTGCGAAGATACTCAAATCCATCAGAGTCTTCAGGCTTGAAGAACACAACAGCTTCCGCGCACCAGCACCCGTTTTTCGTACCGCCAAATGACAGCACGTCCACACCAGATTTCCATGTCATTTCAGCAGGAGAAACATCAAGAGAAACCAGCGCATTGGCAAAGCGCGCGCCATCCATATGCAATGGAACATTGCGGGAATGGGTAACATCTGCCAGCGCCTGGATTTCATCCAGCTGATAGATCGTGCCCAACTCTGTCACCTGAGAGATGGATACAGCTGCCGGACGACCATGCATTGGGTTGTTATCTGGCACCTTATTCATGGCAGAGCGAAGCGCGTCTGGTGTGAGTTTGCCGTTTTCTCCGGCAACACCAATCAGCTTGTTCCCAGCTGTAAAGAACTCAGGAGCATGGCACTCATCAACATTGATATGCGCCTCTTCATGACAAAAGATCGCTCCACCTGGCTTTGCATAGGTCGCAAGCGCAAGCGAGTTGGCAGCCGTTCCGGTAGACACCAAGAAGACGGCGACTTCTTTTTCAAACAGATCATTGAACTGTCGCTCAATGGAGCGGCTCAATGGATCAACCCCGTAAGCGGTGGCAAAGCCGCTTGTGTGGTTCGCAAGTGCAGTCATCACCGCACTCGTCGCACCTGCCCAGTTATCACTCGCGAAAATCATGAAATTCCCATATCAACAAACTGGCCTAAAACAACCTTTTTATCGATAGAAAGGGCACTAGGCCTTGCTTTTTGTGTCAGAAATGCCTGTCTCGTGATGAATCCCAAAAGCTTTACCCAAAGCCCAGTCCAGTGAGAACACGCCTGGACCGCGGATCACCAACACAGTTGCCAGGAAAATCCAAAGCGCCCGTTGATCGAAAATCAATGCAGACGGGTGCCTATCAAACAAAGCACCCAGTGTCAGCAAATCAACACCATGGCCAACAACATCAACAATGGACATAACAATGACAAAACCAATGAAACCAACACTTGCAGCGCGCGTAAACAACCCCACAACAATCAAAACAGGAATGATGATTTCACCCCAAGTGCCCAGCAACACAATTATTCCGTATGGAAAAAACGCAATCTGAGAGACATCGTAACCAGCTGCCTCTGTAATTTGGGGCAAAATCTGCGCGTAAGCACCAGCTGATAGAAACAGGAACCCAAACGCACCGTCTCCAAATTTAAGCAGAGCTGAGTTCCAAAAATACATGAACAAAACACCGGCAAAGAGAAAACGTGCAGCAAGACCAAGAAACCAACCATTGGTCACCCGATCAAGCCAACCAAACACCCCCTGATACAAACTCACAAGCATTCGCATTGGATGTCTCCTCTCGTGCCGCCGGTTATCCAGGCTGGTTTGAACCACCCCTTTCTCATCACGCTGATGCCTTATCACTGACGCTCGCGAACACACGTGCAGCAAGCAAACAGCTTAATGCTGCCGATAAATCAAAGGTGTCAAACCGCGAGGAAACCTCTTCGGCAGCTTCACCCAAAGTTTCTCCGGCAAACAGCAACTCAGCGAATTCTGCAACATCCTGCGCTAAACCGATTAGTGTCACGTCCATATCCGGGCGACAAATCAAAATCGCTTGATTGGTCTTTGGCATAACACCAGTCACTTTTTCCGAACGATTCTGCTCCCAGATTTCGCTCAGTGCAAAAGGGGAATAAACCAAAGAGCTTGCGGGGATAGCTGTAAACACAACATCCCCCAGCAACTCGGGGTCTATCTTAGACAGAGCATCCACCGCCATGCCCTCGTGATCAGCAGAATGGTAGGCACCCAGCCACGCCCACTCCATCGTCGCAACGTCTTTAAGGTAAGGATAATTTGCCAACGGAGAAAAGCCCGCGATGAATTCGGAGAACTTATCCCCGAACTCACTCAGAACAGGCTGTTCAGGAGGATGCGCACGAACGAATTCAGCGGCCAGCGCTCGAAAATAGTCTCGCCCGACAAGATTGTGTAGAGCAGGAAAGTTTGCTGCCAACGCATCGATCAGGCTCGCCATCACATTATTGCGGTACACGCCATAACGCATCTGCGAGACCGCCCCATCGCGGCCAACAACCCCATTTGGAACGGGCAAGGACGGTTCCAGCAGTCCTTGCGAAAATTCTACATATCCGCGCAGGTTTCCCCCTAAATCGCGCAAAGCTGTGACATATCCTTTCAAATCTCTATTTTCTTGTTTTGAATCAGATACCTGAGGCATAACTACCCCGTCTTTTCTCTGCTTGAACATGAGATTGCATGGTGACGTCGGCTTGCTCAGCCTCAAAGGCTAAAACATCCCATGTCGGAATATCAGCATCCCACTCAATCAAGGTAGGAAGTGGCCCGGTTCTGCCTATTGTTCTGGCATAAAGCGCCCAAACAGGATCAGCGACTTTACGATCATGAGCGTCAATAAGAAGAGGATAACCACGTTCATCGGTATCTGGAGCGTATCCTCCAAGGTGGATTTCTTGAACATGCTCAACAGGAAAGCGATCAATATACCCTTCTGGCGAACTTCCAAAGTTAGTCGCGGACACAAATACGTTGTTCACATCCAGCAGCAAACCACAGCCGGTACGCTTTACAATCTCATTGAGAAACTCGGTTTCCTCATATGTGCTTTGAGTAAAAGTCACGTAAGCGCTTGGATTTTCAAGCAACATTTGTCGTCCAAGATGAGTTTGTGTCTCATCGATATGCTCAACAACCTGCTGCAATGTCACATCAGTATAAGGAAGCGGCAGCAAGTCATTATAGTATTGTGTATCATGTGTAGACCACGCCAGATGCTCACTAAACATGCCCGGATCATACCGATCAACAAGCGCCTTTAACCGCGCAAGGTGGTTTTTATTGAGCGGATTTGCCCCCCCAATAGAAAGGCCTACCCCGTGAATAGAAAGAGGATAATCACGCCGGATCGCTTCCAGGTACCCATGTGGAGGCCCGCCCGCCCCCATGTAGTTTTCCGCGTGAACCTCAAAAAAACCCATATCAGGTTTACTATTAAGAATAGTCCGGTAATGCTCAGCCTTCAAACCGACACCACCTCTTGCTGGGAGCGTTGAATTCACCCGCTGAGCACTCATAACCAGCACCTCTTCATAAGCTTAAGACACCGCCTAATTGACACACCGGAGGGGAATTCCCACTCCGGCAAACCATATCATTTTACTATATAAGACAATTAGTTAGGGAGGTCGCGACTAAGTTCAGTCAAAGACCCCTTACGACTATCAGAAATCTCAATGCTCTCACAGGTACCAGCTGGAACAAGGGTCCAGGCATTGCCCTGATAATCAACCGTAGAAGTACCGGCACATGTTGTCCCAGCCCCTGCTTTACAATCGTTCTCACCAGCAAGAGAAACACCGTAACACTTCTCTTTAGATGCAGCTTCAGCAACACTCATGTTCACACCAGCCACAGCAGCAGTAACAGCAGTTGCAAGAACAGCAGCAGACAATGTTTTCTTGGACATTTCAAAACTCCTCAAAATAATAATAAACGACGCGTTCAACTGGTTTGGTACGCCTCTGCAGTTAGTTCTGCCAAAAAACTCGTTCAACGTGAAATCAAACACATGTTATTTTCGCGCGAGAAAAGTCATGAAATAGGAACGTCATCCTCACAGACGCGTGAATAGTTGAAATATTATTACATCTAACTTGAGTTTTAATTGCCAATGCGACAAACGACCTAATTAAATTAGAAGAATAGAAATAAAGTCTTTCTGAAACGCTCTTGCTCTGCACTTCTAAATCTGCCATGTTCGCATCGCGGAAAAGGACAGGAGTACTGTCCTTATTATCCCGTATGCGTTGATGATAATTTGGAAGACACCTTCCAGGCGATCCACCTAAGAGATCCACACAACGCAAAAGAGAAGAATGTAGGCGCGCTCCCAGCGCCGCGACATTCTCCCCCAAATGGGTGACATGCGGCATATCGCAATGCACTCGCCAAAGGGGTATGATAAATCGGAGGAAACTCCGAATGGGCGGCCCTGTGACACAGAGGCCGTGCTTCATTCGACAGATCCGGGGCAAGCCGTGCCGGGGCTTCGAACGAGCCGCGAGGAAGACATCCCCGCGACCCGAACGAGGAAGTGACCTTTACCAGTCACATTGAGATGAGCGAAAGTGAGGCCAAAAATGGCAGAAAAAGGAGGAAACACGATGCATATGAGTGGGGGGGAACCTATGAAGACCCGAGCTACCACCACAGGCACCGTTACGGAAAAACTCCGCACTGCTGCCACTGAGGGGCTTTACAATCCAGCCAAAGAGCATGACGCGTGTGGCGTTGGCTTTATTGCGAACCTCAAAGGCGCACAGTCTCACCATGTGGTACAAAGCGGCCTACAGATCGTTGAAAACCTGACTCACCGCGGCGCTGTTGGTGCCGACCCATTAATGGGCGACGGTGCAGGTATGCTGACGCAAATCCCACATGCTTTCTATAAAGAAGAATGTGCCAAAATCGGATTTGACCTACCAGAATCAGGCGAATACGGCGTTGCGTTCTTCTTCCTTCCACAAGACGAAAGTCTGCGAAAACAATGCGAAAGCATCGTGGAAGACTGCATTTCTGATGAGGGTCTTAAGGTTTTAGGCTGGCGCGATGTTCCTGTCGACAACACTTCTTTGTCCAAGGCGCCTGATATTGCAGCAACAGAACCCGTCTCTCGCCAATTGTTTGTAATACTACCAGACAATACAGAGGGAGACTTGTTGGAACGACGCCTCTTTATCCTGCGCAAAGTCATTTCCAACACAGTACGAGAGAGATCGCCAGCGGTAGAAAAAGGGTTCTACGTCGTTTCGTTCTCCAGCCGCACAATCGTTTACAAAGGCATGTTCCTCGCTTATCAGCTTGGCGCCTATTATGATGACCTGCGCGATGAGCGTTACGTGTCCGCCCTTGCCCTGGTTCACCAGCGTTTTTCAACCAACACATTCCCGTCCTGGGACCTTGCTCATCCATACCGCATGGTAGCGCACAACGGTGAAATCAACACCTTGCGCGGCAACGTCAACTGGATGGCGGCGCGTCAAGCGTCCGTGTCTTCTCCTGCTTTCGGAGAGGACATCAACAAACTCTGGCCGATCTCTTATGAGGGCCAGTCTGACACCGCATGTTTCGATAACGCATTGGAATTCCTCGTAACCGGCGGATATTCCCTTGCGCACGCAGCCATGATGCTGATCCCTGAAGCATGGGCCGGCAACCCATTGATGGATGAAAATCGCCGCTCTTTCTACCAGTACCATGCCTCTATCATGGAACCATGGGATGGCCCGGCAGCAGTCGCCTTCACCGATGGTCGCCAGATCGGCGCGACGTTGGACAGAAACGGCCTGCGCCCTGCTCGCTACATCGTAACAGATGATGACTTTGTGGTTATGTCTTCTGAAGTTGGTGTTCTCGACATTCCAGAAGAAAAAATCATCCAGAAATGGCGCCTCCAGCCTGGCAAGATGCTTCTGATCGATCTGGAAGAAGGCCGCATTGTTTCCGATGAGGAAATCAAGCGCCAACTTTCGACAGCAAACCCTTATAAAGACTGGCTGCATCGCACACAGATGGTGCTTGAAGACTTGCCACCAGTACGTGAGCGCGCTCCAGTTGCTGGTGAAACCCTTCTCGATCGCCAGCAAGCTTTTGGTTACACGCAGGAAGACATCAAACTTCTTATGTTGCCAATGGCAACGGTAGGTCAGGAAGCTTTGGGCTCAATGGGCACGGACACACCAGCCTCCGTTCTGTCAGACAAGTCCAAGCTATTATACACCTACTTCAAACAGAACTTTGCGCAGGTAACAAACCCTCCGATCGATCCTATCCGGGAAGAATTGGTGATGAGCCTTGTGTCCTTTATTGGACCACGCCCGAATCTGTTCAACCTCAAAGGCCTCTCTTCCTCCAAGCGTCTGGAAGTACGCCAGCCAATCCTCACCAATGCAGATCTGGAGAAGATTCGCGCGATTGGTGACATTGAAGACAACCAGTTCCAGACTAAGACTCTCGACATTACCTACTCCACAGAGAAGGGTACCGAGGGCATGGAAGGTGCGCTGGAACGTTTGTGCGCACGCGCTGAAAAAGCAGTTCATGGTGGTTACAACATCATCATCCTGTCTGACCGTGTGATCTCACGTGCACGCATTGCAATTCCTGCACTTCTGGCAACGGCTGCAGTCCATAACTACCTGATTCGTAAAGGTCTTCGCACCTCAGTTGGTCTCGTGGTTGAAACCGGCGAAGCCCGTGAAGTACATCACTTCTGCGTTCTGGCTGGTTACGGTGCAGAAGCAATCAACCCGTACCTTGCATTCGAAACAATCCGCTCAATGCACTCTGAAGGATCGTTCCCTGAAGAAGTTGATGAGCATGAAGTGGTTTCCCGCTACATCAAGGCCATCAATAAAGGCATACTAAAAGTCATGTCCAAGATGGGCATCTCCACCTACCAGTCATACTGTGGTGCGCAGATTTTTGATGCTGTTGGTCTTAATTCCGAGTTCATAGAAAAGTTCTTCTTCGGCACGGCAACAACCATCGAAGGCATTGGCCTTAAAGAGGTCGCGGCTGAAACTGTTCTTCGTCACCGCAATGCGTTTGAAGACATTCCGGTTCTTCGTCGTTCACTCGACGTTGGCGGTGAGTATGCTTACCGGGCTCGCGGCGAAAGCCATATGTGGACCCCAGAAAGCATCGCCACACTTCAACATGCAGTACGCAACAATCTGCCTGACAAATATCTGGAGTTTGCTAAAGAAGTAAACGAAGCCACTGGCCGTTATACCATCCGTGGCATGTTCCGCATCAAGTCAGCTGAAGAGTTGGGCCGTCGCCCAATCAACATTGACGAAGTTGAGTCTGCCGAAGACATCGTCAAGCGCTTCTCTACTGGCGCAATGTCTTTTGGCTCGATCTCTCGCGAAGCCCATACCTCGCTTGCGATTGCCATGAACAAAATTGGCGGCAAATCCAACACAGGTGAAGGTGGTGAAGAAGCGGAACGCTTCAACCCGCTCCCTGATGGATCACAAAACCCAATGCGCTCTGCAATCAAACAGGTTGCGTCTGGTCGTTTTGGTGTGACCACAGAGTATCTGGTCAACTCCGACATGATCCAGATTAAGGTTGCGCAAGGTGCAAAGCCCGGTGAAGGCGGACAGCTGCCAGGCCATAAAGTGGATGCAGTGATCGCAAAGACACGACACTCCACTCAAGGTGTAGGCCTGATTTCGCCTCCACCGCACCACGACATCTATTCAATCGAAGATTTGGCTCAGCTGATCTACGACCTGAAGAATGTAAACCCACAGGCCGACATCTCCGTTAAGCTGGTCTCTGAGGTAGGTGTAGGTACAGTTGCAGCAGGTGTTGCAAAAGCACGAGCCGACCACATCACAGTTTCTGGCTATGATGGCGGAACTGGTGCATCTCCTTTGACCTCGTTGAAACACGCTGGTTCACCATGGGAAATGGGCCTTGCTGAGACCCAGCAGACGCTCGTTCTCAACGGCCTGCGGTCCCGGATCGCACTACAGGTTGACGGTGGACTTCGCACAGGTCGTGACGTTCTCATCGGCGCACTTCTGGGTGCTGATGAATACGGCTTCTCAACCGCTCCGTTGATTGCTGCTGGCTGTTTGATGATGCGTAAGTGTCACCTCAACACTTGCCCGGTTGGCATCGCAACACAAGATCCGGTCCTGCGGAAACGCTTCAAGGGCACACCTGAGCACGTCATCAACTACTTCTTCTACGTTGCTGAAGAGCTTCGTGGCCTGATGGCAGAACTCGGTGTCAAGAACCTGAACGATATCATTGGTCGTTCCGATATGCTCGACAAAGAGACTGCGATCAACCACTGGAAGTCTGAAGGCCTTGATTTCTCAAGAATCTTCTACCGTCCAGATGCAACGCCGAAAGAAAGCCGCTGGTCTCAGCTGCAAGAGCATCCGATCAACGACATTCTTGATCGCGAGCTCATCAAAAACGCGATGCCAGCGCTGGAGAACAAGGAAAAAACTGCGTTCCCAGCCAAAATCAAGTCTGTTGATCGCTCAGTCGGCGCAATGCTCTCTGGTGAGATTGCGAAGCGCTATGGTGCCAAAGGCCTCAAGAACGACACCATCCATATCTCCATGACCGGTACAGCTGGTCAGGCGTTTGGTGCGTTTGTGACCAAAGGCGTCACCATCGACCTTGAAGGCGATGCAAACGACTACGTTGGCAAGGGCCTATCAGGCGGTCGCCTCATTGTGCGCCCACCAGCAAACACGCGCATTGTGCCAGAAAACTCCATCATTGTAGGAAACACCGTATTGTACGGTGCGACCAGTGGTGAAGTTTACTTCCGCGGTGTTGGCGGCGAACGTTTTGCTGTTCGAAACTCTGGCGCAACCGCTGTTGTTGAAGGCGTTGGCGACCATGGTTGTGAATACATGACCGGTGGGGTTGTTGTGGTCATAGGCCAAACTGGTCGAAACTTTGCAGCAGGCATGTCCGGCGGTGTGGCTTACGTATTGGATGAAGACGGCACCTTCGGCTCTCGTTGTAACCTTGCAATGGTAGACATTCAGCCAGTGCAAGAAGAAGACGACCTGCTTGAAAAACTACATCACCATGGCGGTGATATCGAGTACAAGGGACGTGTGGATTTATCCGCTGACATGACGCGCCATGACGACGAGCGTCTGCGTCTCATTCTTGAGAACCACGTAAAGTATACTGGTTCAACCAAAGCTCAAGACATCCTGAGTGACTGGGAGAACTGGCGTCCGAAATTCGTGAAAGTTATGCCGGTTGAATACCGTCGCGCGCTTCAGGAAATGAAAGCAGCGCGTCTAGGCCTTGCGGCTGCGGAATAAGAGGGGAAGACATGGGTAAGGTAACTGGCTTTTTGGAGATCGATCGGCAGGAGCAAAAATACCAGCCGGCATCAGATCGCATCCGCCACTTTCGCGAATTCACTGTCCCGCTCTCGCAGCCGGAAGTGGAGCGTCAGGCAGCACGTTGTATGGATTGTGGCATCCCGTTTTGCCACGGTCCTGTCGGTTGTCCGGTAAACAATCAGATTCCAGACTGGAATGACCTGGTGTTTGCGGGCGATTGGGAAGAGGCATCACGCAACCTGCATTCAACCAACAACTTTCCTGAGTTTACAGGTCGGATATGTCCTGCTCCCTGCGAGGAAGCATGTACTTTGAATCTGGAAGACATTCCGGTAGCGATTAAAACAGTCGAACAGGCTGTCGCAGATCGTGCATTCAAAGAAGGTTGGATCAAGCCGGAACCAGCTGCAGTCAAGACTGGTAAAACGGTTGCAGTTGTCGGCTCAGGTCCAGCAGGTTTGGCAGCAGCCCAACAGCTGGCTCGCGCAGGTCACACCGTTCACGTTTATGAACGCGAACCCCGCGCGGGTGGTTTGATGCGCTATGGTATTCCAGACTTCAAGATGGAAAAGCATCATATTGAGCGCCGAGTCGAGCAGCTGGAAGGAGAAGGAATTACCTTCCATTACGGCTGTGAAATCGGGAAAGATGTAGAATTCGAGGAAATCCACACACGTCACGATGCAACTTTGCTTTGCACTGGTGCAGAGCGTCCGCGTGATCCAGGCATTCCGGGCATGGATCTAAAAGGCGCTATGTACGCAATGCCATTCCTCGTACAACAAAACCGTCGCGTCGGCGGAGAAGATGTATCCACCGAAGAACCATACTGGGCAGGCGGCAAACACATCGTTGTTGTAGGCGGCGGCGATACTGCATCTGACTGCGTAGGTACATCTTTCCGTCAAGGTGCCTTGTCTGTGACTCAAATGGACATTCGCCCAATGCCTCCATTGAGGGAAGATAAGAACCAGTTCTGGCCGTACTGGCCAACAAAGTTTCGCACTTCCACGTCTCAGGCAGAGGGCGCTGAGCGTGAGTTCTCCGCAGCAACGCTTGAAGTTGTTGGCGACGAAGACGGCAACGTCACGGGTGTAAAATGCGCGCGCGTTGATGAAAAGCGTGTCCCGATTGAAGGAACTGAGTTCATCCTCAAGGCCGACCTGGTTCTGGCAGCGATCGGCTTCTCAGGTCCAAACATGGACACTTACATCAAAGAAGCTGGCGATAACCTGGAGCTGGACGAACGCACCAACGTACGGGCCAATACCGAGGACTATAAAACGTCCATCAAGAAGGTATTCGCCGCAGGTGATGTACGCAAAGGGCAGTCCTTGGTTGTTTGGGCTATCCGCGAAGGCCGCCAAGCAGCACGTTCAATCGACGAGTTCCTAACAGGGTCTTCTAACTTACCCCGTTAATACCGGTTGTGTATAAACAGCAAAGGCCCGAGATGTGGAAGCACCTCGGGCCTTTCGTATAAACTGGGAAACGGCTTAAGCTGCTTTAACACTCCTAAGGAAACTGGCGACCTCAGAACGTAGGTTTTCTGACAGCTGGCCCAGACTTCCGGCAGCCTGATGCAGATCATTCGAGGCATCTTTTGTGCTTTGGAACCCACTGTCCAAGTCTTGCATGTCTGAAGCAACTTGAGACACGTTTTGATGCGCATGATTCAGGTTGAGAGATATTTCGTCAGTTGCCTGCTTTTGTTCACCAACAGCCTCGTTGATACCCGTCGACAACGTATTGATCTGACCAATGGTCTCTCCAATAGAGCGAATGGCAGTCGCGGCTTGCTCAGTGACCAGCTGAACAGATTCAACCTGTGCAGAAATCTCTTCAGTTGCTTTTGATGTTTGGCCAGCAAGGCTTTTCACTTCACTTGCCACCACCGCAAACCCTCGGCCCGCATCCCCGGCCCGTGCCGCCTCAATCGTGGCATTGAGTGCAAGTAGGTTTGTTTGGTCAGCGATCTGATCAATCAACTCAATAACTTCGCCAATAGCTTTGCCGCTTTCTGTAAGGCGGCCCACGATTTCATTGGTCTTATGTGCGTGCTCTGCGGCTTCCTGTGCAAACTGAGCCGCCTTTATTGTGCTGTCACCAATCATACCAGATGAGCGGGAGACACCTTCCGCCGCTTCCACAAGAGCTTCCACCGACGTTTGTGTAGTTTGTGCAACATCACTGGAAGACGTCATGGCGCTATGGGCACCCTGAACACTCGCATCCAACTCCCTGGAACGTGCTTCTACCGCTTGACTGATTTCCAATAGGTCATGCACCACATGCCCAACTGAAGCTTCAAAATCGAGCGCAACCTTTGCCAGCGCTTCCTTACGCGCCTCTGCAAGTTCAAGCTCCTGCTGAATCTTGGCCTTAGCATCGGCTTCAGCTTTGTCCTTCAAAACAACACGGAACTGAGCAATGGAACGCGCAATCGCACCAATCTCATCTCCCCGTTCTGTCCCGAGAATCTCCGTGTCCAAAACACCGTCAGCAAGCGCATCCAAGCCACCCTGAAGCGCTTGCATGTTAGTTCTCATGCCACGCGCAATCAAAACCGCCATGGCGAAAAATACAGTCCCGATAGGAGCGCAAACAAGCAAGATAAAAACGAGGTTGTCTACGAGCAGCGCTTCCAGCGCAGCTTGTCCATGGTCAGACATAAGCTGAGATCGCAACGTCGCGTCTTCTAAAGCTGAGGTCACCGCATTATAGATGGTAACAAACGAAAATAATGTGCCGAGAGACATGATTGTCATGGCGAGCAATACCACCAATACAAACTTGCCAACCATCGACAATTTAAAAACATGCGGTTGGGTAACCATCAAAATCCCCGTCATCACTAAAAATCTGTATGAGTACTGTTATCTATGTATGTAAACAGAACACTACCGCGCTGCAGCTAAACGCATCAATTTTCAAAAAAACCGAGAAAAATTGTTACTTTCGAGGATTACTTGCCTTTTCTCGCCAAACTGGCAGCAAGCCCCAAGTAAATACCGCCTCTGTTAAAAACCTGTCCAACGTGTGTCATCAACCCGCCCAGAAACTTCAGGCAGTGCCTCACCAGATACAGTCAGTTTGAAAAGATCACTCCCGCTCGCTGCGCGTCCGCCCATATCGTCCGGTCCAATGAGCTTGGTTTCAGGTGAGGTCAAACGACCAGTTAACACGATGAAATTCGGGTTATCCTTCACACCTTCAAATATAAAAGCAGTCGCACTACCAAAAATGCGCGCTATTTCTCGCTCGACGAAATACGCAACTTTCCGATATCCAGCCCATGTAAAATAAACACCAGTGTTTCCGCGAAGCCTGCGCAGCTTGCCTGAGATATCTGGCCCGTGAGCTGTATATTCGCCGTGCTCATTTTGAAAAGCTGCCCAAATATCAACGAAGATCCCTCCAGCTGGTTCCACCTGCTCACTGAAAAGGTCATTTAAATAACTGAAATTGGCACTCGTCAGATACTCCTCCGCAGGCGCCAAACCAACCCAGATTAAGGGAACCTGCTCGTTGCGGACGGCGGCAACCAAAGAAGCCGTTCTGAACCGATACTCTTTCTTCCACTCTTCACCTTGAAATTGTAGCTCCTCAGCAAAATTCGAAGTTTGCCCATCAACAACAACCTGTTCGACCACCTTGATATTTCGATTATCTCGAGCCCCTAGTGCAACAACAACAAGGCCGACATCCCCCTCTTTCAGGGCATCGGTTACGTCTTCAGGCCAGTCGGGCTTTTTATCTGCAACGAGTCCAGTTTGCGCATAGACGAGCTTTTTAACCCTGATTGAAGGTGTATCTGCATAAACGGCCTTTAATCCATCAGCTAACCCCTTCGCCAGGTCATCACCAACGACCAACAGGACCTTGGCGTCTTTACTCTTTTCTTTCTCAACGATCTTTGGTGCGCGCACCACAGCAGCAGCTGTTCCAGTGCGCGACCTTCGCGTCCCGCTTCGGCGTTTTTTCTGCCTTGAAGGCGCGGCTTTCTGGACCCGTTTCTGTCCCCCGCTAAACAACCACCCAAAAAAGGATTGCTTGCTCTTTTTCGGCGCTTTTGTGTTGTTTGTCCTAACCTGCGCGACAGTCTCTGCAGGAACAACAAGCACGCCGACAAAGCTGACGCTTATCAGAGCAATAAACACAAGTGACAAAAAGGATCGTTGCATAATCGCGTTTCTCCCACAGAAACCAATCCCACCATCGGGTCCCGACATTAGGAAAGCCGATTATGTTCTACCTTGCAACCTATTAAGAAGCTTTATTGAATCGTGACCATCTGGAACGAGTCCAGACGCTTTTTGATAAGCCTGGATCGCTCTTCGCGTCTTTTGACCAATCTTTCCATCAACACTACCAGGCTGATAACCCATTTCGACTAAATGCTTCTGCAGCGCTTTCTTTTCACTAAATGTCAGTGGCCGCTCATCGCGTGGCCACTCCGCATTAAAGCCAGAAAGCCCTAGCAAACGGTCAGAAAGGTGGCCAACGCCGAGAGCATATGCATCCGAATTATTGTAGCGTTTGATCACATAGAAGTTCTTGAGCAGCAAAAACGCAGGGCCATTCGCTCCGGCCGGGGTATAAAGCCGTGCCATATCTGCCCCTCTCGGGAAACTGCGACCATTCACTCTTTTCACGCCAAGCTCTCGCCAGCTGTTGAGGGACTGCTGCTTGCGCTGGTTACTCAAGCGATAATTAAAGCTCTTAGGCAAAGACACCTCGTAGCCCCAAGCCTTCCCGGATTGCCAACCCATCTTGGAAAGGTAGGCAGCTGTTGAAGCAAGAGCATCAGGAACACTATTCCAGATATCTCGCTTCCCATCGCCAGTAATATCGACCGCATATGCCTGGTATGTTGTCGGGATAAACTGAGTATGCCCCATAGCCCCAGCCCAAGAACCTTGCATCTGCGCAGGAGAGATATCTCCACGTTGAAGGATCTTAAGCGCAGCAATGAGCTGCTGACGCGCATATTTCCTGCGGCGGCCAGGGTTATACGCCATCGTTGCCAACGCCCGGGGTGTAGAACGCATGATAGAGCTGTTGTCTAAAACACGCCCATAAGAGCTTTCCATCCCCCAAATAGCCAACACCACATGCCGGTTCACACCATACTTGGCTTCAATTTTGTCGAGCCAACCAGCCCATTCATCAACCATACGCCGCCCATGGGTCACTCGCTCTTGGGAAACCGCACTGTCCAGGTACTGCCAAATCGCGCGCGTAAACTCAGGTTGGTTTTGAGCGCTTTTCCTAATACGGGGATCAGGGGTCATGCCTTTAAAGACACGATCATACAACTGAGCATTAACGCCTTGCGAAACAGCTGTGCGCTTGAAGCTGGCTACCCAACTTTGGAAGTCATTCGCTTGAGCGAAACCAGCAAAGCTACAAAAAATCAGAAACCCACTGAATAGAACAGCTGGTAGAGAAGAAAATCGCATCAAGCTTTCTCCAGTCACCCGAACGGGATGTTTTGAGGCGCGCTGAGCGCATTGTTTTTGCTTAGCCCTCGGAGGCATTGCTGCCTTGACTGTCAACCATGGTAAAAAAAAGGCTGTTTTTAATCAAAACCCGTTTTCTAGCTAGTCAATTTTTACGAGAAGCATCCGCAAAAAGTTAATGAATGTAAATTTTCAATGCCGGCTCAACGCCTTATACGCAAGCCAGCTTCAACAAGACTGCTTGTATAATCACTCTCTGCAGAAGAGCTATCAAATGCCTGAAATGTGTAACGCGAAAGGATTGCAGCATCCTTTGCAAACGCCCATACCAAACCAATGGAACCCGAGGCTTCTTGCTCGACAACATCAACACCTTGATATGTCCTGTAGGTGTAGCCAAGCTGGATATCACCCACCAGGTCTTGAGTAATTTGACGTGCATAACGCACATCACCTGCATAAAGAATTGAACCTGAAGCTCCGCTGATGTTGGTTGCGTTAAAGCTCGTTGCCCCGCTCATCGTAACTGTATCACGGCGGGTCGGTGACCAAACAAATGCACCATCAAAAATCAACCCTTGCAACGCATCCAAACGCGCATCATCAAGATACTCAGCCCGCCAGCCAACCCCAAATTCACCACGCAACTTCGGCCCACGATCAACACGAAGACCAGCTTGCACTGAATATCCACCCGATGTTCTGTCAAGGCATGTCGGGTCACCATTGCAATCGTGATCATATTTGCGAACGAGAAAACCACCTTCCAAGTATGGCTCAAACATTGCGCCATTATCAAACGAAGCACGTAGCGAAGAGGTGAACACGGTATTATCACGTTGCCCGGAGCCACTCGACTGCCCATCGTAGACACTTCGATTTATACCAAGGCCACCACGCAATTGAACGACAGAAACTTGCCGACTAAGAGAAAAACTCCCCTCAATCTCCTGCACTGAATTGGTAGGCCCGCTCGCGACCTCATTTTCTGCAGAGGCCCGCTGTTCTCGAGAGAATGAATATCCACCCTCAAAATCAGCACGTGTCGAGCCGCCAAGGTCTAGGCGCAGGTTGGCTAGCCCAGTTACAACTGGTTGATTGTTATCCGGCTCATCGAAAAAGGCACGTAAGCTTCCCCGCAACTCCACGCCCAAAGCATGCCGATCCCAATCAGAAATCACAGCAACAGCGGCATCAAGCCCATAGAAGCCATCTGGAGTACCGCCCCTCACCTGTTCCGCATTGTCGGTCCACCCAAGACCAGCATCTAGTGAAGGCAGCAAACGCAACGAACCCATATGAATACCGACAGGGCGGTCTTGAACAGTTTGACCGTCAAACACCCCCTCATCCCTCTCCGCACCATTAGCAGGTTGAGACAGCCGCATAACCGCTTCGGTCCTTTCAGAAAACTTCGTAGCTCTAGCGCTTCTGTTGGCTCTAGTCAGCTGCGCGCGAACCGTTGCAACAGGGGGACGAGCTAGAAGCTTTTCGTCTTCGGCTTCATTCAACGACTCAAAAGCTTCAAGATCCGATTCGGAGACAAGCTCCAAACCCTCTCCCGCATTATCCTCAAGCGAAAAGCTTTGCCGAAATTCTACTGGGCTGGTTTGCGCAACAACACCATTTACCGACAAAGCGCCCAACACCAACCCCCAAGTCAGACAAGACTTGGTCAGCAGGCTCTTCTGATTTTGAGGGCGCAATGACATAAAAGAATCCGCAATTTGCCTCTAAATGAGGGAAATTCAATTAATGCCACACTCGTCGATCATAGTTAATGTTTCCTTGAAAATTGGCGCTCTACCCTCGATTGTTTTATCAATTAAAATTTGATAGAGGGGAAACCACGTCTTGCCCCAGAGTGTTCACAATGCACTCTTATTAAGTGCAGGAGTTTCGCTGCAAAACACTGTTGTGCTCAAATGAGCAAAGCTAAGAAGTAGTGCCAAATGCATATGCCATCATTTTTAACGCATGAAGACCGTCCTCTGCGCCCTGCTGATGACTGGATCAAATCTGCCAACAGAACGATCGAGACCGAGGTTGCGGCCCTTGATGCGTTGCAGGCAAGCCTATCCAATGGGCTGGCAGAACCATTCACAAAAGCGGTTGAGACAATTGCTCTTTCCACCGGTCGCGTGATCGTTTCAGGAATCGGTAAAAGCGGTATCATCGGCACAAAACTTGCTGCAACATTAGCATCCACTGGCACGCCAGCCTTCTTCGTACACGCAAGCGAAGCCAGCCACGGCGACCTCGGTATGATTACAGAGCGCGATGTCGTCATTGCACTTTCCTGGTCTGGAGAAACACAAGAGCTTGCAAGCCTGATAGGCTTCACACGGCGCTTCAAGGTGCCCTTGATCGCGATTACGCGCAATGCATCAAGCACGCTTGGCGCAGCCTCTGACATCTGCCTGGCCCTCCCACAAGTTCCCGAAGCCTGTCCTCACGGGTTGGCCCCCACATCCAGCACCCTGATTCAGCTTGCCCTTGGTGATGCACTCGCCATCGCATTACTCGAAGCAAAAGGCTTCACGGCTCAAGACTTTAAAGTCTATCACCCAGGCGGGAAGCTTGGTGCGAGCTTGATGCATGTGAAAGACATCATGCACAGTGGTGACCACTTGCCAGTTGCACAAACCGGTATGCTTATGAAAGAAGCCCTTGTTTTGATGACCCAAAAGGGCTTCGGCGTCCTCGGTGTCACAGACAACAGCGGTACTTTAATTGGGGTTGTCACAGATGGTGACTTGCGCCGTCATATCAGCGATGACTTTCTCGATAAAAAGGTTGAGGACGTCATGAGCCACAACCCCAAGACAATCGAAGAAACGCTTCTGGCACCCTCCGCCTTGGAAATTATGAATTCCCTTAAGATCAGTTCTTTGTTTATCGTCGAGAACGGTAAGCCTACTGGAATTATCCGCACACTCGATCTGCTAAAAGTTGGTGCAGCCTAGAGCGTTCTAAATCTGGTCCAAGCGCTACCCGAGAAGAGCATCTTCTCGGGTATTTTTTGTTTTCAGAGCCCAGTCGCGGGGATTACCGTGATTTCACCCAATCAATTTTTCCCATTTATTAGGATTTAATTAGACATAATAGCCGAAGTTATAATTAGTTAATTTGCCTCATCAAAGGCGCGTATTCGGGTAAGCTAAATGGATCTTGCAACGATTATCGGCGTTCTCGCTGCTTGCGTAACAGTGCTGATAGCTATCTTCCTTGGAGGCAGTTTCAGTCAGTTCGTTGACCTGCCTTCCATTTTGATTGTGTTTGGTGGTGGTCTTGCAGCCACTCTGGTTAGGTTTCCATTGACAGGTTTGCTCAGTGCTTTTGGCATGGGAGCAAAGCTCGCTTTCACCCATAAAAAAATCGAGCCCCGCGAGTTGGTCGAAAACATCGCACACCTTGCGGAAACGGCTCGCAAAGAGGGGCCTCTTGGTCTCGAAAATGTCGAGATTGCTGAACCTACTCTCGCAAAAGGTGTCCAATTTGTCGCTGATGGTTATGACTACAGCCTTATTCGTGACACCATGGAAAAAGAGCGGGATCTTTTCCTCAACCGGTTGAACGAAGGCGCACGTGTTTATAGAGCCTTGGGCGATTCAGCGCCCGCTTTTGGGATGATCGGAACATTGGTTGGTCTGGTACAGATGCTAGCAACAATGGATGATCCATCAACCATCGGCCCCTCTATGGCAATTGCGCTTTTAACGACGCTTTACGGCTCACTCATCGCCAATATTGTTTGTATTCCAGTTGCTGACAAGCTTGACTCCAAATTCGAGCAGGAAGAGCTCAATCAAACGCTTGTGATTGATGGTGTTCTCCAAATCCGGGAGAGTAAAAGCCCGTCGCTTATCCGTGAGATGCTTCTGGCCTACATTCCAGAAAAAGGCCGTAGCGATATGGCAGAGGCTGCAGCTTAAAAGGCACGGCGGATTACGCGCATCCAATCTCCAACGATGAGAACCCGATTGCGCAAAAAAAGACAAAGCAGTTTGAAGATTCCGTTCTTACACAAACCGCTTTAAACCCATCAGGTGGGGGAGAAACAAGATGGCGGGCAGAAAGAAATCAGCGACCAAGGGCGCACCAGCTTGGATGCTGACGTTTGCTGACTTGATGTCGCTGTTAGTATGTTTCTTCGTTCTCATTATCTCCTTCTCGGTACAAGATAAGCAAAAGCTGCAAGTCGTAGCAGGCTCCATCAAAGAAGCCTTCGGGATCAAGCAAGTCACAAAGCGTGCCGGTGTTTTGGAAATTGAAGGCGTGCCACTGCGCGATTTCATGAAGGACATCACATACGAAAAACAAATAACCGACGCAGACTTCTCGACAGAAAGCCATCCTGAAAAGCGGAAGCAAGGTCCGGAAGCCAACACCCATACCACCAAAAAAGCGGAGATCGAAAAGCCCCGACAGTTTGCTACCGCGACTGTTTCGCTCCGTCAGGCTTTTCAGGAAATGCCAGAGATCACAGAAATCTCCAGTAATATTATATTGGAAGAGACTGACGAGGGTCTCAATATTCTGATTGTAGATCAGGAGGGGCGCTCGATGTATCCGGAAGGTTCTAAGTACCCTTACGAAATCACCCGAAGGCTAATCGCGAAGATGGCTCCGGTTCTGGCGAAACTTCCCAACCGAGTTCGTATTACCGGTCATACGACAACTGGCCAGCTGGTGACCTCCTCAAGTGAGACGGGGTGGGAATTATCCGCAGACCGTGCAAACACTGCACGCCGGATTCTATCTGAATACGGTTTGCCATCAAACAACATTCATTCGGTCGTCGGGAAAGCAGACACAGAACCACTTTTCCCGAATGATCCGTACCTCGCCGCCAACCGCCGCGTGTCGATCCTGCTAATGGCAGAGGAACCTCCCCTGCCACCAGATTTCAATCCCTATCAATAGGCGTTAGGCCCTACCACTCTCATTGGCAGCCTCAACGATCAGGGTCGTCCCGTCCTGTCCAACAACTTTGACGTGTGCGCCCTCTGGTAGATCTGGCCCGTTAATCCGCCACACGGAATCACCAATCTCCAGTGTCCCTTTTCCATGTGCAAGCGCTTGTTTAAGCACGAACACACGCCCCTGATACCGGCTTCCCCTCTTATTGAGGTAAGGATCACCTTCCTTGTCATCAGCTTTGATGGTGAGCCGCCGCCCCACAAAAAGAAAGGTGAGTGAAGAAACACCCCACAACACAAGTTGCCAGCGCCAGTCGATATCAAAATAGGCAACAACTGCACCAACAATCAGAGCAGCAGCTCCAAACCAGATCAGAAACGAGCCGGGCACCGCCAGCTCCAGTCCGATGAGAACAAGCCCAGAAGCAAACCAGACCCAAGGCTCAATACTGTTTTGGAACAACTCCATCAGCATATCAATTAACCCTCCGAATGACCGGTATTGGGGATTCGACTAGAACGACGACGCTCGTTTTCTTGCAGCGCATCCTTGGCAATTTCGGTTATGCCAGCAATGCTACCAATCATGCCAGTTGCTTCCATCGGCACAATGAGTGTTTTCTGGTTCGGAGATTTCGCCAATTCACCAAAGGCCTCAACGTATTTGTTCGCAACAAAGTAGTTGATCGCACCCATATCGCCTTCAGCAATAGCCTTAGAGACCATCTCTGTTGCCTTCGCTTCAGCCTGAGCCAGTCGCTCACGCGCTTCAGCATCCCGAAACGCGGCTTCCTGCCGACCTTCCGCTTCTAGGATCAGAGACTGTTTGACACCTTCAGCCTTTGCAATTTCTGACTGGCGGGCACCTTCAGCTTCCAAGATAGACGCGCGCTTTTCACGCTCGGCCTTCATCTGGCGTCCCATAGCATCAACGAGATCAGCCGGAGGATTGATATCCTTAATCTCGATGCGGGTAATTTTAACCCCCCACGGCTCACAGGCAGCGTCAACCACACGCAACAACCGGGCATTGATCTCATCACGATTTGAAAGAAGCTCGTCCAGATCCATTGAGCCCATGACACTACGAATGTTAGTCATGGTCAGATTCAAAATAGCATTTTTAAGACCAAGTACTTCATAGGCTGCTTGAGAGGCACTTAAGACCTGATAGAACGTCACACCATCAGCAGTAATTGTTGCGTTGTCTTTGGTAATAACTTCCTGTGCAGGCACATCAAGCACCTGCTCCATCATGTTCATCTTATGACCGATCTGGTCAATGAAGGGGATGATGATATTGAGGCCTGGATGCAGGGTCTTACGGTATTTACCAAAGCGCTCAACCGTATAATTATAGCCTTGGGGAACCATCTTCGCGCCAGCAAAGACAACGAGAACGATAACGGCAACCAAAATGAGAACCGTAATCGAACTGCCAGTAAGAATATCCATATCTACAAATCCTTTGGAGTAATTTGCCAAAACTATCGTAGCTTTGCCCCATTAAATCCAGCGAAAACTTATAGAATAAATACCAAAGAGCACCCCTTCCCAAAAGAAACTGATGCTCTTCTTTAATTGCTTGATACGCGTTTAGTTTTTAAACCCAGCCTTGAAGCTCGCGGCGAACCACACTTTCAAGAACTGCCATGCCTTCTGTAGTGTCATTAAGGCATGGAATATGCGTAAATTGCTCGCCGCCGTTTTCCTTGAAAATCTCCGCAGCCTCCCCAGCAATTTCTTCCAGGGTTTCAAGACAATCTGCAACAAATCCAGGGTTCAGAACTGCAATACGTTTAACGCCCTGTTTCGCTAATTTCTCGATGGTCTTATCGGTATAGGGCTGTAACCATTCTTCAGGCCCAAAGCGAGACTGGAAAGTGATTTGAAACCTATTCTCATCCCACCCCAGTTTTTCGCGCAGCAACCGAGCTGTTTTCTGACAATGGCAATAATATGGATCGCCCTTGTCAAAATAGCTTTGCGGAATGCCATGAAAGGATGCAAGAACCACCTCAGGCTCATCATCCAGCTCAGCAAGCTTTGTCGTGATCGATGACGCCAATGACGAAATATATGTATCGTCGTCATGGTACGGCGGGACGATACGGATCGTCGGTTGCCAGCGCATTTTCAAGAGCGACCGGAAAACCTCATCATTCACAGTTGCTGTGGTTGATGCAGAATACTGCGGATATAAAGGAAACACGAGGATACGCTCACATCCTTGTTCCTTTAGAGCATCAAGACGACTGGAGATAGAAGGGTTGCCATAGCGCATCGCCCAATCGACCACCACATGCTCACCAAGGTCCGACAGGGTACCTGACAGCTGATCTGATTGGCTCCTCGTAATCGTACGCAGTGGGCTCTCATCCAGCTCGGTATTCCAGATCTCTTGATAGGCAGCACCAGACTTTTGCGGACGCTTATTCAACACAATGCCATGAAGAATCGGCAGCCAAAGAAAACGAGACCATTCAATTACACGTCGGTCTGAGAGGAACTCAGCCAAGTAACGTCGCATTGACCAGTAATCAGTCCCATCCGGTGTCCCCAGATTTACAAGAAGAACTCCGAGCTTTCCGTGTGAGACAGGAGGGTGACCCTCCGGCTTAGTGATGTGGTCGCTTGTACTCTGGTTCATGAGACCTCTATGCGCATCAGATCCAATTCCTTTGCTAAATAGAGTTTCCAAGCGCCTACGCCAAGGACAATCCCTTCGATTTTAGGCTTATTACCGTGAAACTAACCAGAACAGAAAAATGCCAACCCACAAACGCAGGTTGGCATTTCTACAATCGCTTTGTGTGAAATCAGCCTAAACGCTCAGCTCACGCTCGTCAGAAATCACTTTACCATCGTTCGGCAAGCTATCAGGAGCAACCAACTCCACCTCACCAGAAAGCCCTGTGTGTTCTTTCAAATATGTCTTCAACGCAGCAATGAAGTCATCACTCGCAGCTTCTGTTTCCACTTTGAGGATCATATGATCCTGCTCGCCTTTGCGCACAACGGAAAGACGCGCGCGTCTGACATCATCACCAGCCTGTTTGCGCAGGCGATCGATTTGCGCAGGGTCGACAAACATACCTTTCACCTTGGTGCGTTGGTCTGCACGACCCATCCAGCCTTTCAGGCGCATATTTGTACGCCCACAAGGAGAGGTGCCTGGTAAAACAGCAGATAGATCACCTGTTGCAAAGCGGATCAACGGATATGTTGGAGAGAAAGATGTCACAACCAATTCCCCCACTTCGCCTTCCGCAACCGGTTCTCCGGTACCAGGACGCACAATCTCGATAATGAAATCTTCGTTAGCGATGAGCCCTTCCATGGCTTCACTCTCATAAGCCACAATGCCAAGGTCAGCAGTTGCGTAGCTTTGCAAAACCTTGACGCCGCGCTTAGCGTATTCCTCACGCAGGGAAGGATACAAAGCGCCGCCGGACACAAGCCCACGCGTGATAGAGCTAACGTCCGCACCCAGCTCATCAGCACGGTCCAGGATCACTTTCAAATAATCTGGCGTACCGGCGTAGGCCCTAGGTCGCAGGCTAGAAATGGCAGAAACCTGCAAGTCGGTATTGCCAATTCCTGCGGGAAAGACCACGCAGCCATAGGCCCGTGCCCCCTGATCCAGAATAAAGCCACCCGGCGTCATATGGTAGGACAGTGCGTTGTGAACGATATCCCCTGGACGAATGCCAACCGCATGAAAACTACGCGCTGATTTCCATGGATCTGCTTCCGGTCCCTGAGGTTCCCAGATCGGCCCAGGAGACATGAAGATACGTTTGTAGGTTGAAAAATCACCCGCAGCAAACCCACCCAGCGGAGGTTCTTCAGACTGAGCAGCCATCAGGTCGGCCTTACGCAGTACGGGAAGCTTTGCGAGCGCTTCACGGCTGGTAATCTGGGCAGGGTCAATGCCTGCCAAGTGCTTAGACCAGCCTGACGCTTCCTTTTTCGCCATTGCAATTTGCGCAGGCAAACGAGCCACTAAGTCAGCTTCGCGTTCCCCTGGCGGACGGATCTCCAACTCATCAAAAAATTTAGTACCCATAGAAGCCCCTCCCGCGGGAATATTCTCGACATATCTATCTGAGAGGCCCTGCCGCCCCTCTACTCATTTCTTTAAAAAATTCAACGGTTAGCGAGCAAATCCGACATCATCAACGCGCCCCACATTGCCTTGACAGTTGGAGTTCGTTGGTTGACCTGCCAGAAGCAAATCACTCATAGAACTACCTTCTTCGATCCGACCTTTCAGGTTCAAATAAAGTTCAGTGATCAACCCACCCTTACAACTCACTCCCACACGGTCGCCAGCACCTGCACCAAATGATCTGTCAAAAGCAGCCCGGACCTGCGAAACTGTCAATTCATTGCCAATGTGCGCCGCAAACAAATCTTGCACTGCAGAAGTGTTAAGTTGGTTCATGAGATCGAGAGATTCCCGATAGTATTCCTCTGGTTTATCGCTGTAACACGTGCCATGCTTCACCCATTCATATCGATCCAGGAATGACTGAGTACCCGGCATAACCTTATTCAGCTCCTCACGTGTCTCATTATCTAGAGCCAAACCAGGCAACTGTCCGCGTGTTGAACGGCGCTCTGCAAGTTCTTTCTCCTTGGGAGACACCCCACACCAAAAATTTCCGCGCGGCTGCGGCCAAAGACCATGAAGCGCAAAGTTTTTGGCATCAAACCGATCAGCCCCCTGCGTGACACATTCATCCACATCGCGGTGACTCTGGCAAAATGCTGGTTGCCAGCTCGCTGCAAGCACAAAGTCGGCATCTCTTGATGGCCCCTCAAAAGCAGGGCGAACCACCTTGGTTTTGGGTGGCTGTTGGCCTCCCGCAACTTGACCGCTCTCAGCGTCGGTCAGATGACGACCACAAGTAACCTCAACCCATCGTTCGCTTGGCACAACGCCGTTCATACGAATAAAATAATGACTCGCATTTGCCTTGTTTTTCCCAAGCAGCTCATAAGCGCGCATTCGCTCAACGTGAACATTTCCTGGGTTTGTTTGCTTATTAAACGACTGAAAGGCTGGACAGGCTTCTTCAGCAAGAAAATAGCCCTCCAGCTGAACTTGTGAAGACGCTGGCAAAACAGAGGCCACGCCCCACAGCGCGGCCCCTACAATAACTTTAGAAAGTATATGCATTTGGTCCTCCAAAACCTTCTTTGCAGCAATAAGCAGCGTACAGATTATTTAAAACCAGATACATTTACTTCCTGTGACAGTTAACCCCTATGTTTTGAGGGGAAGTCGGTTTTCGCTTAGGCCAGCCAGCGTTTTCGGCGCTTGTAGTGTTTCCCATCGCGGAACGATTTACGGCCTTCACCGCCAACACCAAGGTAGAATTCCTTCACATCTTCGTTCTCACGTAAAGATGCAGCATCTCCGTCGAGCACAATACGCCCGGCTTCCATGATGTAACCATAAGTCGCGTATTTCAAAGCAACGTTGGTATTTTGCTCAGCGAGCAAGAACGACACGCCTTCATTCTTGTTCAGCTTTTTAACAATCTCAAAGATCTCTTCAACGAGCTGGGGCGCAAGACCCATGGAGGGTTCATCCAGCAAGATCATTTTTGGGCGGCTCATCAACGCACGTCCAACAGCACACATCTGCTGCTCACCACCGGAGGTATAACCAGCCTGAGACCCGCGACGTTCACGCAAACGTGGAAAGTAGTCGTATACCATTTCCAAATCCCGCTTGACCGCAGCGGACCCATCTTTGCGTGTGTAAGCACCGGTCATTAGGTTATCTTCAATAGAAAGGTGACCGAAACAGTGACGCCCTTCCATCACCTGAATACATCCGCGACGGACAAGATCGTTCGGAGAAAGAGCCTGAACCTCTTTGCCCTGAAAAATAATATTTCCCTTGGTCACTTCCCCGCGTTCTGCCTGCAGCAGATTGGAGATCGCCTTCAAGGTTGTTGTTTTGCCAGCACCATTTGCCCCAAGCAGGGCAACAATCCCGCCTTTGGGAACATTCAAAGACACACCTTTGAGAACCAGAACCACGTGGTCATAGATGACTTCGATATTGTTGATGGACAAAATATCTTCAGCAACCTGCAAGTTAACAGCAGGCACCTGGGAATTTGTTGTTGGTTCAGCAATTGTGCTCATGAGATCAGCCTTAGCCTGCGAACATTCCGTTTAAATGGAGAAATTAGAGTGGACCGGGCACCAACGCGCCCGGCCACATCAAACAAAGCTTAGTTACAAGCAAGGTCGCCACGACCAGGCCATGGAGCGTTGTTTTGTGCGTATTCAGCCGACTTTTCTTCTTCCAGTGGCTTGATAAGCTCACGGCTTGGAACCAGCAGATCGCTTGCTTTCACAAACTCTTCGCCATTCCACTCCAGCATCCATGCACCTGAGTGCCCGGTGTGATCATCGCATGATGTCTTCAATGGTGGTGTCATACCAGCCATACCAAGCTCTTCGAGACGAGCATCGGTAATATTCAGGTTCTCAAGTCCCCAACGCAGCTGTTCAGCACTAATGCCCTTCTCACCAAAGTTATCCTGCGCAGTTTTTGCAGCTTCGGCCAGGATCATCGAAATGACGATTCCGCGCTGGTAGAAGATGGTGTCCATGTCATTTTCAGATTTGATATGCGAGTCACCTTTAGAAAAAACATGCTCGCGGATATCGTCAAGAACAGGGAAGTTGCCTGGGGCATTGAAGCTGATTGACTTGTAGCCCTTTGCTTTTGCGCCAACATTTTGCAGGTCAGCATCAGAACCAGACCACCAGATACCAACGAACTGATCCATTGGGTAGCGTGTCTTAACTGCTTCGGTGATAGCTCCGGCGTTCATTGCACCCCAGCCCCACATCACGACGTTATCAGGACGCTCGCGACGAATTTGAAGCCACTGTGAAGACTGGTTCTGCATTTCTTTCAAACCAACTGGGATTGTAAGAAGTTCAAAACCATGCAGTTCAGAGAGCTTTTCAAGAAGTGGAATTGGCTCTTTACCAAATGGGTGATCAAGATGCAGCAACGCAATTTTCTTACCCTTCAGCGTTGACATGTCACCACCACCAATGTGGTCCAGGATCATGTAAGCGCCGTCCCAGTAAGATACTGGCGGGTTATACGCCCAAGCAAATGTATTGCCGTCAGACATGGGCGATGAGCCGTAGCCTGGAGCAAGAATAGGGATACGGTCAACGTTTGTACGCGGCAAAACCTGCAATGTGATGCCGGTAGACCATGGCTGAGTTACAAGAGCGTCTCCCTTCGTCTTCTCATAACACTCAACACCCTTGTTGGTGTTGTAGCCAGTTTCACACTCAATGTAATTGACTGGCATACCACCGATACCGCCATCTCGTGCATTCAGCATAAGCATGTAGTCGCGCTGACCGTTCATGATTGGCGTCCCAGTGCCAGCGAACGGACCAGTACGGTAGGTCAGGTTAGGAAAGTTCAGGCTGTCAGAAGCCATCGCAGCTGTGCTCATAGCAACGGCAAGAGCACCAGCGGCAACCGCCCTACTGAAATTCGTAAATTGCTTCATATTTTCCTCCACTTTTGCGGCAAGTGCCGCGGGCCATTTCCACTATTCCCCAGCTGCTAAACGCAGCTCTTTATTAGTGAGGGAATGGCCAAATGATGAGCTTTTCACGAATTAGCGCCCAGAACCGCGCAAGACCGTGAGGCTCGACAATCAAGAAAAGAATGATGAGTGAACCGACAACCATAACGTTGACGTGTTCCATGGTGGCCGAACCAATATTTAATCCCAGCATCCCAGGCAGCAGGTTCAAAACAACCGGCAACGCAACAATTAAGATCGCACCCAGGAAGTTACCCATGACACTACCAAGACCACCAATGATCGCGATAAATACAATCTGGAAACTCATCGGAATGTCAAAGAGGTTTGGCTCAGCAGCCCCCTTCCAAAAGAACACCATCAACGCACCTGCAATACCCACGATATATGAGCTCACAGCAAATGCGCTCAACTTCGCACGCATCAGGTTGATGCCAACTAGCTCCGCTGCAATGTCCATGTCTCGAACAGCCTTCCACGTACGGCCATAGCGACCGCGTGTCAGATTGATCATGGCAAACGTCACGACAGAGACAATGCCGAGAACGAAGTAATATTGAACGACAGGAGATGCATTTGGCCCGGTTACAACAAGGCCAAAGATGTCCATGGTACGCACTTCAATCGCACCTGAGGCATTGTAATTGTAAAGCCAAGCCCACTTCTCAAAAAGCCATACCAGGAAGAATTGCGAGGCAAGTGTCGCAATCGCAAGGTAAAAGCCTTTAATCCGCAGCGATGGCAAGCCAAACGCCACACCAACAGCAGCTGAAAAGAAACCAGACAGGAATAGCGCAACAACGACGTTCATCTCAGGGAAAATCGATGTAATCTTATAGCAAGCGTAAGCACCAACACCCATGAAGCCAGCAGTACCCAGCGAAAGCTGGCCAGCAAAACCGGTAAGAATGTTGAGGCCTAGAGAAGCCAAAGAGTAGATCAGCACCGGCACCAGCAGGGCTTTAAAGGTGAATTCAGATGCGAACATCGGAAACACCACATACATAGCTGCAAGGATCACGGCCAGCAGGATCATATCCTGCTTAATCGGGAACAGCGCCTGATCGCTTTCATAGGTCGTTTTAAATTGACCAGAGGTTCTGTAAAACACGGCAGGCCTCCCTTATACGCGCTCGATGATTTTCTCACCGAACAGTCCTTGCGGACGGAACAGCAGAACAATCAGAGCAAAGATGAAGGCGAACCAGGTTTCAGTGTTTCCACCGAACAAAGGTTGACCCCAATAAATTTCGAAGAGTTTCTCCAAGAGCCCAATCGCGATGCCACCAATAATCGCACCTGATACTGACTCCAGACCGCCAAGCATAAGAACTGGCAGGGCTTTGTAAGCGATCACTTCCAAAGCGAAGGAGACCCCGGCACGAGCCCCCCAGACAATCCCGGTCGCAAGAGCAATCACACCGGCGATAAACCAGACCAGAACCCAAATTGTGCTGAGAGAAATACCGACTGAAAGCGCCGCCTGGTGATCATCACCCAGCGCACGGATTGCGCGGCCCATGGCAGACTTGTTTAAGAACACCAGCAAGCTGACAACAAGTACGATCGCCATCACGACTGCGAAGACATCTTTTTCTTCAAGCAGCAGGAAGCCGCCAAATGGTTCAAATTCAATCGCGCCGGTTGGAATACCAAGTGCCTCGGTGATCATCACCTTGTTCTCGCCACCAAACACAAACTCACCAAACCCGATGAGGAACATTGTGATACCGATAGTCGCCATGAACAAGATGATGTCTGGCTGGCCAACAAGCGGACGCAGAACAACACGCTCCACACTCATAGCAAGGGCGTACATAATGCCAAGTGTCAGCGGCATTGCGATTGCAGCAGCCACAAACTCATTTCCAACAACAGGCATCAGGAAGCCATGTAAGCCCACGAGTGACAAAGCGGCGAACACCACCATAATACCCTGAGCGAAGTTGAAGATGCGCGAAGACTTAAAGATCAACACAAATCCAAGCGCGATCAAAGCATACAGGACACCGGAGACAAGGCCTTCCCACAATACCTGCATAAAAAAGTCAGGCATTTGGCCCATCTGAACGAATGGATCGATAAATACTGAATAAAGCGTTTCCATGGATCGCCCCTAATGCGAGAGGCCCAAATAGGCATCTATAACTTCTTGATTGCTTTGCACTTCTTCAGGCACGCCATCAGCGATTTTGCGCCCGTAATCCAAAACAACAACGCGGTCGGACAGGTCCATCACAACACCCATGTCGTGCTCAATGAGCGCGATAGTGGTGCCGAGCTGATCATTCACATCAAGAATGAAGCGGCTCATGTCCTCTTTTTCTTCCAGGTTCATCCCCGCCATCGGCTCATCAAGCAGCAGCAGTTCTGGTTCCATCGCAAGCGCACGCGCCAGCTCTACACGCTTTTGCAAACCGTAAGGCAAGGTGCCCACCGGTGTGCGGCGAATGTGCTGGATCTCAAGAAAGTCGATAATTTCCTCAACCTTCTTGCGGTGCTCGATTTCTTCCTGACGAGCAGGCCCCCAGTAAAGCATCTGCCAAAACATGCTCTGCTTCATGCGGGTCGCACGGCCTGCCATAATGTTGTCGAGCGTAGACATGCCCTTAAACAACGCAACATTCTGGAATGTCCGCGCAATTCCCTGGTCCACTGCAAGATGTGGCTTCATGGATTTACGCTTCTTGCCATTAAAGGTGATCACACCTTCCTGCGGCTGGTAGAACCCGTTGATCACGTTGAGCATGGATGTTTTACCAGCTCCGTTGGGACCAATAATCGCGCGAATTTCACCTTTTTTGACGTTAAAGGAGATATTCGTGATTGCCTTAACACCACCAAAAGAGAGAGAAACGTTCTCAAGATCCAACAGAACCTCGCGCTCCTCGGCCTTCTTTTTGGCCTCTTCGAGCGTTTGCTCCATCACAGTCATTCTGCCGCCTCCCCAATCGCGGACATTGATTTGGTCGAATACGTGTCCATGTCCCGGATCTCGACAGTGGCCTCAATCGTTCCCTGACGACCATCTTCAAAGGTCACTTCAGTCACAACATGCTTCGAAGTCTCACCTGTATAAAAAGCCTCAATCAAAGGTGCATAACGATCAGCAACAAAGTTACGACGGACTTTTTGAGTACGCGTAAGCTCGCCATCATCCGGGTCTAGCTCTTTGTGTAGGACAAGGAAGCGCTTGATCTGCGCACCAGCCATCATTGGTTCTGCTGCAAGGTCTTTGTTGACCTGATCAACGTGGCTCTGAATCGTCTTGTACACCTCAGGATGTGCTGCCAGCTCCTGGTAGGAAGCATACGCAATGTTGTTGCGCTCCGCCCAGTTGCCCACCGCAATCAAGTCGATATTTACAAAGGCACACGCATAGTCCTTCTCGTTCCCAAAGGTCACAGCCTCTTTAATGTTCGGGAAGAACTTCAGCTTGTTTTCAATGTATTTCGGCGCAAACATGGAACCATCATTGAGCTTGCCCACATCCTTCGCACGATCAATGATCTTTAGGTGACCATTTTCCAGGAACATCCCGGCATCACCTGTATGCACCCAACCATCTTCGGTTTTGGTGTCTTTCGTGGCTTCATCGTTCTTATAGTACCCAAGGAAGGCACCTGGTGAACGATACATAACTTCGCCACTCTCAGCGATTTTCACCTCAACATCTTCCATAGGAAGGCCAACAGTATCAGCATGGATCTGCCCGTCCGGTTGCGAAGTAATGAACACAGAGGATTCAGTTTGCCCATAAAGCTGCTTCAGGTTCAGGCCAATTGAGCGATAGAACTTGAAGATCTCCGGCCCAATCGCCTCGCCAGCGGTATAAGCCACGCGCACACGAGAAAAACCCATCTCGTTCTTAAGCGGCCCATAAACGCAGAACTCGCCAACTGCATATTTCACTCGCTCGAACAAAGAGACTTTCTCCCCGTTCAAGATGCGCTCGCCAACCTGGTTCGCGTAACCTAGGAAATAATCAAACAGCACTTTCTTCATCTTGCCCGCATCTTCCATGCGAACCATGATGTGCGTCAGCATTCCCTCAAACACGCGAGGCGGCGCAAACATGTAAGTCGGTGCGATCTCTTTACGATCGATAGAGACAGTTTCCGGTCCCTCAGGACAGTTCACGCAGTAGCCTGCTGTAAAACACTGCGCATATGAGAAGACATGATCACCAACCCAGGCCATCGGCAGATAAGCGACCGTGTCCGCGTTCTCATCCAGCTTATCGAATTTGTTCGCATTTTGAACGGAGACAAGAAGGTTGTTAAACGTCAGCATCACGCCTTTAGGACGGCCTGTGGTGCCTGATGTGTAAAGGATCACTGCGACGTCTTCGCGTTTGCCCTTCTTAAGGCCTTCAATCCACTCACCATCCAGCTTCTCATCATTATCAAGCAAAGCCTGACCGGCTTCTTGAACGCTTAGATAGCTATGGAGGTAAGTTGGATCATAATCCCGAAGCCCTTTCGCCTCTTCATAAATGATGTGCTCAAGGTTCGGCAGCTTTTCTGACATGTCAAGCAGCTTATCGACTTGCTCTTGGTCCTCAACAACTGCAAAGCGCACATCTGCATGACCGAGCACATACGCAATTTCTTCTGCAACGGAATCCGCATAAACCGGAACCGGTACACCGCCTAAAGCCTGCACTGCGGCAAACACCCAATAAAGGTGCGGGCGGTTTGCACCAACCACCGCAACTTTATCACCTTCTTTACAACCCAAGCTTTTCAACCCAAGTGAAAGTTTGCGCACTTCCTCAAAGACCTGAAGCCAGGTCCAGCTCTGCCAGATCCCAAGATCTTTTTCACGATACGCGGGTCGTTCCCCCCAATCCCGCGCATTCCGAATAAGCAACTGCGGAAATGTATCCATACCCACTGACGGAGGCACCTGCATCTTTGAATCACCTCTCACCAAAGGCCATCAAGTGCCTTTGGTCTGCATGTTTACTCTGAGGAAATACGAAAGACTAAGATCCCCGCCCCGCAAGTGCTTAACCTACGAGTTCCTCCCTAAACAAAGTTCTAGCAAGATACTGGAGCTTTTTTAATTGGTTTTATTCGAGAGGAAGCACAACTAAACGGCATTGTGCAGTGCAATAATGTGATATTTCAACGAGTTACATTTAAAATTGTCTATACTAAGGTATACATGAACTATATTTAGCACGCATAAGCGAAATACACGAGTTAAACCAAGTCGCAATACTTTAGATCTAGTTCCCATTCCCTTTTATAGATCATTGGACTAAGGCAAAAAAGAATCACTACTTTTGACTATTAGCACTGCAATAAAAAAGGGCGCGAATACTCGCGCCCCTTACAAATACTAATCTATTAATACTTTAGCCATAGATCACTTTTGGCAACCAGGTAGCAAGATCCGGAAGGTACCAAAGGATCACCAGCATCAGCACCTGAATGAGCACAAACGGAATGATGCCCAGGTAGATGTCTGAGGTCTTCACAGTCGGCGGAGCCACACCGCGCAGGTAGAACAGCGCAAAGCCGAACGGAGGTGTCAGGAACGAAGTCTGCAAGTTGACCGCCATCATAACACCAAGCCAAGCAGGACTCATCGGCTCACCGTTTGGCATCTCCAATTGAAGCAGGATTGGCGCAACAAGAGGAACCACCACAAACACGATCTCTAAGAAGTCCAGGAAGAAGCCAAGAACGAACATGACGAGCATCACTGCGATCACAGCACCCATGGCACCGCCCGGCATACCGGTCAAAGCATCCCGAACAAGCTCTTCACCACCCAGATCACGGAAGATCAGCGAGAAGAATGTTGCACCGATCAGGATCACAAACACCATACACGTGATCTGTGTCGTGGATCGCATCACAGGCACCAGTACGTCTTTTGCAAACACCCGGTACAACGAAACCAATAAACCGTAGGCCAGCACCGCGCAGGAAATTCCAGCAGCCCAGATGCCAATCATGTCACCAGTCGGGATCACACTACGTGCAACCCGCAAATCCATTAGGCTTGTCAAACTAAGCATAACGACAAGTGAGAGCACCGCGAGGTACACAGGCCAAGGCTTCTGCTCATTCATGCGGTAACCCGCCAGCAACAACGCACCTACAGCGCCAACCGCAGCAGCTTCCGTTGGAGTGGCAATACCAAACAGGATTGAGCCAAGCACTGCAATGATAAGCGCAATCGGCGGAACCAGAGCGTGCAGGATTTGGCTCATTGTTGGACCAGCAGACCCGTTATCGCGCATCGGCGGCGCTTTATGCGGCTGTGTAAACGCAACAAACAGCTGGTACACAATGTATAGCCCGACAAGAGCAAGGCCAGGAATCAGCGCACCTGCGAACAAATCACCAACGGAAAATGGCTCTGGCGCAAAGTTACCCATTTCACGTTGTGCGATCTGGTAACCATTCGACAGCTGATCAGCGAGAAAGACGAGGACGATCGAAGGTGGAATGATTTGACCAAGCGTGCCCGACGCAGCAATAGAACCACAGGCAAGGCGCGGGCTGTACCCATTGCGCAACATAGTGGGCAAAGACAGTAGGCCCATCGTAACCACTGTCGCGCCAACGATACCGGTAGAGGCAGCCAGCAGAGCGCCCACGATGGTAACAGACAGGCCAAGACCACCCGGCATCTTGCCGAACAACCGGCCCATCGTTTCCAGAAGCTCTTCAGCGACCCTCGAACGTTCCAGCATAACTCCCATAAAGATGAAGAGAGGAACAGCGATCAGGGTTTCGTTGGACATGGTGCCGAAAATTCGGCTTGGAATTGCCCCCAGAGTTACACTTCCACCAACAAACGTCGCGATCAACGCAAAGATAAGAGCGACACCCGCAAGGGTAAATGCAACGGGAAAGCCTGCGATCAAACAAATACAGGCGACCGCAAACATCAAAATATCAAGAGTATGAAGAATACCATCCATCTCCGTTTACTCCTGAATCTGCTTGAAAGAGTCGAGAGAGTCCTTGTCGCCACCAAGAGCAAGAACACTTCGAATAATTATGGCTATGCCTTGAAGTCCAACAAGAACGGCAAACCCGATAATCGCACTCTTTAAGAGGTAGCGACCCTGAATACCCGAAGCTTCTTGAGAGCCTTCCCAAATTGACCAAGAACTCGCAACATACCCCCAGGACCAGTAAATAATTACGGCACACATTGGAAGAAGGAAGAAGACTGAACCAACCAGGTCAACCATAGCTTTGATACGTGGGCGTGCATCGCGGTAGAAAATATCTACGCGCACGTGCCCGTCAACGCTCAGCGTGTAGGCAGCAGCCAACATAAATAGGAAGCCGTGCATATAAGTGATGGATTCTTGCATCCAGATGGAGCCGATGCCGAAAACATATCTCATCACTACGACTGTAAACTGGACAAGTACGATGCCCAAAGACAGCCAAGCGCAGCTCTTACCGATGCCGCTATTGACTGAGGTAATCAGGTTCATTAGGGCGCGCATGCCCGCCTCTTCGTCTCGGTCTAAACCAAGCCTCTGGATTATTATTGGGCCCCAAAGGCCTGAATAGAAATTTTGAAAGAAAAGCTCCCCGCAAGGTATGCGGAGAGCTCGTGCAGCAGTAAGAAAAATTAGCCCAAAATACGATCGCGAGCCGTCAGGTAGTTACGTTCAGCAAGGTTGGACCATGCAGACGTTTCCTTACGAGACTTGATGTAGCTTTCGTAGATGCGCTTGGACAGATCGTCAGTCTCAGCCACTTCAGCAACAACCTCTTCAGCCTTACGGCCGATTGCGTCAAAGACTTCGTCGGAGAAATCACGAACCTGAACGTTGTGCTTGGTCAGCAGAGTTTCCAAAGCAGCACCGTTGTTATGGTTGTATTCAGCGAACATGTAGTTGTTCTCAGCCATACAAGCAGAACTGATCAGCTCCTGCTGGCCAGGTGTGAAGCTTTCCCAAACACCTTTGTTCATGCCGAATGACAATCCTGCACCTGGCTCATGGAAACCTTTAGTGTAGTAGTATTTAGCAACTTTGTAGAAGCCAAATGCCATATCGTTCCAAGCACCAACCCACTCGGTTGCATCAATCGCACCCGACTGCAATGCAGGGAAGATTTCAGATCCTGGGAGCGCAACAGCAGATGCACCCAAACGACGCAGAACTTCGCCGCCCAGACCTGGCATACGCATTTTCAGACCTTTAAGGTCTTCAAGCGAGTTGATCTCTTTGTTAAACCAGCCACCGGCCTGAAGGCCTGTGTTACCAGCCAGGAAGGACTTCACGTTGAACTGACCTGCCAGTTCGTCCCACAACTGTTGACCGCCACCAAAGTGCATCCAAGCTTCCAGCTCAGCAGCTGTCATGCCCATTGGCACAGCAGTGAAGAAACCAAATGCCTTGTGCTTACCAAGCCAGTAGTAATCTGCGGCATGATACATGTCAGCAGTGCCGTTCGAAACAGCATCAAAGCTTTCGAATGCAGGAACAAGTTCACCGGCAGCAAATAGCTTAACGGTCAACTGGCCTTCACTTGCAGCAGTGATCCGATCAGCAATACGCTGAGCGCCGGTACCAAGACCAGGAAAGTTTTTTGGCCAGGTGGTGACCATTTTCAATTCGCGCTTACCAGATGCAAGTGCTGGAGCTGCAAGAGTAGCTGCGCCTGCGGTTGCGCCTGCCAAACCTGCACTTTTCAGAAAACTACGGCGATCCATAAAAACTCCTCCCAAGAGCTTCTTCTGTCAAATCTCTTAATGCCTCTGCAGGAATGTACCTCATTTTCTAAGGGCTCTGCAGCAACATCTCTAACTTCTTATAACCCTAAAACTACGTGAAAATACACGGAAATCTGCACCATATTGGACAAAATAGCTATAGCTCGGCCAACTCAGCATACCTCTTTTAGGTGTCCTCAACCTGGAATCTACGCTACGTAACAACCGAAATTATTTTATAAATTTCCGCACTTTAAGGCTAGCAATCAACCTTTCGCAGCCCGATTAATAGGCTTTTATTTCAATGTTAATAAGTCAACACTCTTAACCTAATTTACGCTGGCGTATCCCTATGAGTTTTAGGGGGGGTAAAACGCTAGATATTCTATAAACGCCTTACCATACAAACGTTTGCGGCAATTTCATCTCTAGAGTTCGCATATTTAGCACCGGCCAGCAAAAGCACTATCTCACGCCTTGTTGCTTAGAAGCAGGTACAAGTCATGGTTGGGCAATTAAGCAATGGCGGAGCAAGGTTGAAGAAGGCGGGTTTCTGGTCACCAAGAACGCCTGCAACTCTACATATCCTCGTGGATTAACGATAACGCTATTTTTTTCCAAATTCCGCCCCAACCCTGCGCAAAGGCAGAATTTCGAGGCAATTCCCGCTCGATTCTCCCAAACGCAGCCGCTTTAAAACAAACCTGTCGTGGCGCCACCGTTCAGACCAGCAATCAACATTAAAGTTCCCATCAACAGCACTGCGAGCGCTCCAACCACCTCAAAGCCGCGCAAAATGACTGTGTTGGCTTGGCTGTCTGCCCCCCAAACGCGCAAAGCAACATCGCGTGAAAGTACCGCCAGACTTGCAAGAGCGGAAACCGTAATACCTGTTCCAAGCGCCATTACGAGCGTAGATGCAACACCTGCCCAAACCATTCCCTGAGAGAACGCAAAGGCAAGGACGATTAAAGCGCCAGTGCAGGGCCGCAGGCCAACAGCCAGAATAATTGACCAGATGCTCGTGAAGCTTAAAACGCTATTCTGGATCATCTGAGGGTCCGGGGCATGAGCATGCCCGCAACTGGAACACACGTCACCATGCCCGACATGCTCATGATCGTGAGCATCGTGCTGATGCGGGTGTACGTGGTTGGAAGCACCTCGTTTTGCCAACCATGGCTTTATTACGCGCAGCCAAACAAGGTAGAGCCCAAGTAAGAACACCAACACACATGAGACCAGCTCAAACGAACGCGCCGTGCTCGTAATGGCCGAGCTTGTGAGGTGCAACAAAACGCCCGCCCCTCCTATCAGCACAATCGCTGTAATAGCCTGCGCAAAGGACGAGGCGAATGAAAGCGCAATGCCTTTCTTCAGGGTCTGCTCATCCGCAATCACATAGGATGAAATCACTGCTTTTCCGTGGCCAGGGCCGGCTGCATGAAAAACACCGTACGCGAAGCTGATCAGCATAAGCAGCCAACCTGCCGATGGGTTGCTGCGAAAATTCCTTAGTGTATTCGTGAGTTTAAGATAAAACTCGTTCTGCAATCGCGTGATACTCGCAATACCTTGCTCAATGAAATTCATATCTGGCGCACGAAGGCTCGCATCAGGAGCTCGCTCATGTTCTTGAACGTTAGACAGTGATATCGGATCACCACCTTTCGCCAGTGCTGCCACTGCTTCCTCAGCACTCTGGGATACACCATTTGCCGGTTCCTGGAGGACTTCGGAGATAAACTTGGTATTCCCGTTGGAGGCTGGTGCAGGCGCCATACCGTCACAGGTTACAACCACCTGATTGACCAGTGCGGATGTGTAACGCTTCAAATCATCTGGAACATTTCGCTGATCGGCACCTATCGTTGCCAACTGAGCTGCGATTTCCCCGTTAAGTTCTGGAGGGTGTATGACCTGAACAGAACATTCGCCTGGTGCATTATTTAAAGTAATTGTGCCCCCATCCTTACCCCATTTAAAGTCGATGTAGTAAGTTGGGTCGTAGACATCAATTGTAAGTGACTGGTCAGCTTTCACCTTCTCTTTCAACGGAAGCATAAAGCTAAGCTCCACCAAAGAGACTGGCCCCATATCCGGCTTATTCCCCCCAGCAGCAACATCTTCAGCGATTGCCTGACGGTCCTCATCGCTAATGAGCCAGTAATCATCAAAGGCCACTTGAATTAACTGCATAGATGGTTCAAATGGCTCAGAAAAATCTAACTCCGTTTGGCTATCATCCCCAAAGGTGAAGTAACCATACTCTTCCAGACCTAGAACATTGGCTTTTGCCAGCTCAGTCAGCTCACTTTTCTCGACAAGGCCATTCTTATTGGCATCCAACCCTTGAACCGCATAGGCCGTGAAAAGGTCATCAAACAGCCAGCGGTGCTGAATGTGTGTCAAATACCCATCATCATCAAAAATCAGCTCAGCACGAGCCTGCACAAACATATGCGGGTGCGCTGTAACCGATTGAGAGGGAAACAGAAAAGCCAACAATGCAACGATGACAGTCAAAAACCGTGGAAGTCGATGAAACATGGTACCTAAACGATATGTGAGAGCCCTCCGCGATAGATGTCGAAAAATAGCGGCAAATTCAAGACCTATTTACTGAAGTTCCTGAGTGGCGTTTTTCCTGAATATTAGAGACACTCGAACAAATTTTCCTTATTTGCTGCTTATTCCCTACGAAATAAACCGGATCTTGCTTTAAGAATAAACCAATATCCCGGCAATGCTTCTTGTTCAATTTCGTTTGGGAGAGCTTAATGAACGTGCCATTGCATAACAATATAATGATCGATACCTACATGACACCATTTGACCACCCAGAGTTCGCAGGCCACGAACAAGTCGTGCTCATCACAGATGAAGCCTCCGGCTTGAAAGCAATCATCGCAGTTCACAACACAAATCGCGGTCCCGGTCTTGGTGGATGTCGCATGTGGAACTATGCAAGCGCGAATGATGCTCTGACCGATGTACTGCGCCTCTCAAAAGGCATGACCTATAAAAATGCGTTAGCTGACCTTGCTTTGGGAGGAGGAAAGTCAGTCATCATTGCAAATCCGCGTACAGATAAGACCCCTGAGCTTCTCCGGGCGTTTGGCAAACACATCAATCGTCTTGCAGGAACCTACATTACCGCAGAAGACGTTGGCATCAGCTCTGATGATATGGAAATCATTGGCAGCGAGACAAAGTACGCGCTTGGAACAGACGCAACTGGTTTTGGCGATCCGTCACCCTACACCGCGTTAGGAACCTATGTCGGCATCAAAGCAGCAGCCAATCACAAGTTTGGATCCTATGACCTATCAGGCCTAACCGTCTCTCTAAAAGGACTAGGGCATGTAGGATATGAGGTTGCTCGCCAATTACATGAGGCTGGTGCCCGCCTTATCGTTTCAGACATATATGAGCCAGCTGTAAAGCGCGCAATCGAAGAGCTGGGCGCAACGAGTGTCTCACCTGATGAAGCCCACCTCGTAGAAGCTGATATTTTCGCACCATGCGCACTGGGCGGTGGTCTTAACCCCGATACAATCCCTCAGCTAAAGGCTGCAGTCGTTGCGGGCGCAGCCAACAACCAGCTTGAAACACCGGAAGATGGCGAAGCGCTGATGAAACGCGGCATCCTATACGCGCCAGACTACGCGATCAACGCTGGCGGCGTCATTTCTGTAGCTTTGGGCGAACCTGGTGCGTCAGATACGATCGTGCGCAGAAAAACCTTAGCGATCAGCGACACGCTTACGCAGATTTTCGAAAGAGCAGAAGCGGAAAATCGCCCAACCAACATCATCGCGGATGAGGTGGCCGAAGAACGTTTTCGCCGCCACGACACTCCAGCTTAGGAAGCTCAACGCTAACTAAGTCCGCAAACAAGCAATATAGCGGTTCCAAAAGCAAGCCGCTTTATTGCTCTTTATGTGCAACCTTAACAAGCGCGCTGGGGCAGTTACCTTGCCGCTCCAGCTGCTTGTGCCAGTTGACCATATAATCAACGAAAGCCCGGACCTTTGCCGACAAGTGCCTGCGATGTGGATAGACCGCATACATTGCAGGACCCGGAACCTCAAATTTTTCCAGAGCTGGTACGAGCGTCCCTTTCGTCAACTCTTCATGCACATAAAAAATCGGAAGGCGAACCGCGCCAAGGCCAACCAAAGCAGACGAAATTGCTGTCTTGGCACTGTTCACGTGCATAGGCCCCTTCACAGGGACAGAGAACCGTTCTCCGTTCTCAACAAACATCCAATTGGACTTGAACTTGTAGTTAGTAGTAATAAGGCAAGGCATTCCCGACAATTCACTCGGCTTTTCTGGCATGCCATGCTCCTCCCAATAACCTGGAGAAGCACAAACAACCACTCGGACATCTCTGATCTTGCGCGCTATCAGGCTGGAATCACCAAGCTCAGTAATACGAATTGCAACATCATAGCCTTCCTCGACAATATCGACGAACCGGTCCTCCATCTGAATATCAAGCTCAACACGCGGGTGATCCTGCAAAAAGGAAGCAAATACACTGCCAAGCATCAACTCAGTGGACGAACGCGGCGCACTCAACCGCAACCTTCCGCGCACTTCCTTATGTTCCTGCTGGACAGCGTCTTTCAGATCATCAAACCTTTGCAACAGCTCACCAGCTTCACGAAAATAAGCCTCACCGACCTGTGTCAGAGAAATCTGCCGCGTAGTCCGATTTAGCAGCCGCACGCCCAATTCATCTTCCAGCTCACTGACATATTTGGAAATCAGCGCCTTGGAGCGGCCCATATCTCGCGCCGCAGCTGAAAAACCACCGCTTTCTACAACCTGTAAAAAGCATCTAATTCGTGTGATGGAGTCCATCGACAAGACCTCTTAGCGTATTCCCAAAAAATTGGCCGGCTTTCGGATGACAGTACGTGCTAAAACAAAAAGTTGAAGCAGTTTAGACCGTCCATATACAAGCAAATTGCTTAGGCAGGAAATGGATACATTCAAAGTGCATTAGATATCTGCTTTTTGGCGGAATCTCCGCCGCCGTCTCACGCGTCCAGCAGCACCCGTCAAACGCAAGAAAAGCAGGCCCAGAGCAAAACCAAAAGCAGCCAAAACACCACCCTCCAGTGTTACGGGCACCGCAGGCTCAAAATCACTCCATGTAGCGCGGGAAAGTTTCGTGTCTGGCTTTTTCAAAAAGACCCAGACCCGTTCAAATGCAGCAGCCGACGACATAGCCAACTGCTGTTCTTTGAGTGCATAAAGACGATCAAGTGAGCGTTCAACACTCTGACCGCGCATCTGTACAAAGCGGTCTGTGCTTATGGCCATGTGCTCAAGGGCAGTCGTTACGCTTTTGCTGGCTGCAGCAGAATCTGCTGCAAAGTCAGCCTTGACCTCTTCCAGCGCATCGATAGCACCACCAATGCGCTGGCGATATTGTTGGGCAAACTCAGGTAATTGAGAAGTCGCAGTGCCACTCACAAGCGCAACGCCAAGCGTTAAAACCCGTGCAATCATCATCACGAACTTCCCCCTGTTTTAATCCACCAGAGTAATCACTCCGGCTGCACCCTCTTCCGTACCAAAGGCCAGACGATTACCTTTTTTATCCCACGCAAGAGCGGAAACAGGGCCAGCACCTGGGCGGCGCAAGACCACTTCAGCATTGTCGTGAAAACGTACAGCCATCACCATACCGTCTTGATAGCCAATAGCCAGCATATCTTCGGTTGGATGACAGCTCACAACCGAGACCATGCTGTCTGCTCGTACGCCAAGCTCAAGCGGAGCCTGCCCCATCGGGCCGCTCTTTCCCATAAACGGCCACAGGATAGCAGCCTGAGCACCAGACGTCGCCAGATACTTATTCTTCACAGACCAGCTAACCGACTTCACCTTGCCCGGATACCCGGTCATACGCATGTCCTGACTGTCCGCAAGACGCCAGCCATGCAGAGCATTTTCCTGCATGGTCGTCACAAGGTATTTGCCATCTGGAGAATAACAAATACCGCTATGTGCACCTTTCCAGCTCAACTCTTGGGGATCACCAGCTGCATTCACCCAAAACAAAGTCACGCCGTCATAGCGAGCAGCAGCAAGGCGCATTCCCTTAGGCGCGAACGTCAAACCGGCGAAAGCGCGTTGCAGCTGAAACTCCTTGAGTTCCCCCGTCTTCAAACGGACCCATGCTGTGCGGCCAGAGGCAAATGCAACACTATCTTGAGGACCGGTTGCAATAATATCGATCCACTTGCGTGGCTGCACGGCAAGCTCTTCAACACTGCCATCTGCACTTATTTTACAAATCCGCCCGTCGCCACCACCGGTAACAAGCGCTTTGCCATCCTGTGTTGGCGTGGCACAGAGCAGCCCGTTTTTGTGAACCGGAGTTTGTGTCTCCGGCCCACCTGCAAAAAAGACGGATCCTTCACCACTTGCAAAAGCGGCGACATCACCCAGAAAGCTGGCTTCAACAACAAAGCCATCAATATCCAAAGGAGCAATCACTGGCACTGTGCAATCACTCCGCAACACAAGCTTCAAAGGCGGTTTTAAGCGCGGCACCATCCAGCTCACGGCCAATAAAGACGATACGGCTCTCGCGCTTCTCGTCTTCTTTCCAATCCCGCTGATGATCACCTTCAACAATCATATGAATGCCCTGCACCACATAACGTTGCGGGTCATCCTTAAAGGACAAAATGCCCTTCATTCGCAAAATGTTCGGCCCCTGAATCTGTGTGACCTGGTTGATCCAGTCAAAGAACACATTCGCATTCAGGTCACCAGCAGTGAACGAGAACGACTTGACCGAGTGCGTATCCTCCTGACCGTGGTCGTGATCGCAATCAGGGCCGCATTCATGATCAGGGTGAGAATGATCATGCTTGTGATCGTGCCCATGATGGTGATGCCCGTGATCATGGTCGTGATCACAATCTGGCCCGCATTCATGATCATGGGCGTGCTCGGCCTTTTTCAAGAACTCAGGATCAAGATCGAGAATACGCTCCAGTTCAAATGCACCACGGTCAAGCACATCATTAATGGCGATCTGGCAGCGCTCGGTATGATGAATCTTTGCGTACGGATTGATCTTACGGATCGCCGCTTCAACGCCCGCCAGTTCTTCAGCAGAAACAAGGTCGGTCTTATTGAGCAAAATCACGTCAGAAAATGCGATCTGGTCTTCAGCTTCCTCAGTATCCTTCAAACGCTGCTGCACATGGCGCGCATCCACAACGGCCACAACGGCATCCAGCTTGGCAGCAGCGCGTACATCATCATCCATGAAGAAGGTCTGTGCCACGGGTGCAGGATCGGCCACACCAGTGGTTTCCACGATGATCGCATCAAAAGCGCCTTTACGCTTCATCAGGTTCTCAACGGTACGGATCAAATCACCACGAACAGTGCAGCAAATACAGCCATTGTTCATTTCATAGACTTCCTCGTCAGACTCAACGAGAAGGTCGTTATCGATGCCGATTTCACCAAATTCATTGACGATCACAGCATAACGGGTGCCGTGGTTCTCGCTCAAAATACGGTTAAGCAGCGTGGTTTTACCTGCGCCCAGATATCCGGTCAGCACGGTAACAGGAATACGGCTATCAGCAGCCTCAGACATTTACGTCTCCTTGGATGGGTGTGCTCTTGCATTGAGCTGGCACATTAATCTCGTGCCCTCAATATAGTCAGTTGCTCTCCCAGCAAAAGACCCTAGCACCTGATTGTTTGATATCCCTTCACCTGTCCCCAGAGGATCCGTCGCATTTCACTCGTCAGCGTAACGTGAGCACAATATCCTCTGATCCACCCTTCCCCGTATCGTGCAGTTGTCATCGCAACAATTTACCGTTTGCATCCAGTGACTTCCACCACCTATGATCAGCACAAATACGTAGGCACTTCGGGAGGGAAAGTCATCATACTGAAAACGGTAGAGGCGTTTGACCGCATAGGTGAAGAAAATGCATTTTCAGTTCTTGCCCGAGCCACCGCATTGGCAGAGCAAGGCCGCGATATCATCAATCTTGGCATCGGTCAGCCTGATTTCCAAACCCCGGAGCACATTGTCGAAGCTGCGGTTAAAGCACTGCGCGATGGTCATCACGGTTACACCAGCGCAACCGGCATTCTCCCACTAAGAGAAGCCATAGCGGCCAGCCTTCACAGGGAAACCGGCACCTCTGTCTCACCAGACAACGTGATGGTCGTTCCTGGTGGCAAAGTCACCATGTTTATGGCAATTTTAATGTTTGGCGAACCGGGCAAAGAAATACTCTACCCTGATCCCGGCTTCCCAATTTACCGATCTATGATCGAGTTCACCGGAGCCACCCCTATTCCAGTGCCGATCCGCGAGGACGATGACTTCGCCTTTTCAGCGAATGAAACCCTCAACCTGATCAACAAGCGGACCGCCCTGCTGATCCTCAACTCACCGGCGAACCCAACAGGTGGGATCACACCACGCAGCGAGATCGAAAAACTGGTGAGAGGGTTGGAAAATCATCCAAACCTGCCCGTTCTCTCCGACGAAATCTATTCGCGGATGACCTACGATGGCTTGAAGCACACATCCCTGCTGGAGTTTGAGCAACTCAACGACCAGTTGATCCTGCTCAATGGCTGGTCAAAAACATGGGCAATGACTGGCTGGCGCATGGGCTTCTGTGTTTGGCCGGCCTCTCTCATCGACAAAGCTCGCAAGCTTGCGGTAAATTGTTGGTCCTGCGTTAACACCCCAAGCCAATATGCAGGCATTGCAGCCATCAACGGGCCACAAGACGCAGTCGACAACATGATGAAAGCCTTTGATATCCGACGAAAATTGGTCGTGGAAGGCTTAAACGCCCTACCCGGCATCTCTTGCAAGCTTCCCAAAGGAGCTTTCTACGCCTTCCCAAACATCAAAGAGACAGGTTGGAAAGCCAAGCCATTGGCCTCAGAGCTACTGGAAAAAGCAGGCGTCGCCCTCATTGGCGGACCTGATTTTGGCGTACTAGGAGAAGGGTATTTGCGGTTCTCCTATGCAAACTCACAGGAGAATATAGCACGCGCACTCGACCGCGTGGGAGACTTCCTCAGCACACGCGGCGAGTAAGAGGTTTAGCCAGAACAAACGATCTAACGCTGCGCTGTTATCAAAATCGCTTTTTCAATCAAACCTGAAAGATCCATTGCCTTGCTGTCATGCTGGACAGGCTGCATGATTAAGAACAGTGAGGCTGGTCCGACGGAGGTCAGGCCATCAAGTTCATCAAGGTCAAACCGAAGCACTACCTGACCTTCTGCATCCAGCAAGGACAGGCCATCTTCATAGCTCCATTCCCAAGCCGTGGCTTTGGTGATTGGTGCATATAACCCTTGGCAGTTTGTAGTTTCAAACATGTTTCCAAAACCACTCGCCGCCGGCTCTGTCCCAAGCTGAGCTGAGCATGTTTTCGAAGACAACACATCTGAAATAGACCAGCTACCAGAAATGACGCTGGCCCCCGCAGGGAAGGCTCCAAGGGTTACCATGGCAGCAGCCACACCAGAAAATAAAGCTATTTCTCTGAAAATCCCATGCATATAGACAACCTCCAGGATCTGTTTTATGCAAAGATTCTCGACACAACCAGTTAACCCTAAGTTAACAAAAAATTACCCATGAGATAACATCTCTAAAAGTACAAATTATTCATGCATTTATCGCAAAGACAAATACATTAAATACTTAATTGATACTTACTACGCGCTCAAAACTCCAATTAATAACTTGTAATTATTGACGCTCGTACAAATTTCATGTTTTTTTCATTCGACTAGAAACCAACATCAAGCAATAAATAAAACCACATTTTAAGAAAATTATAGCACATAGAACAATATTTACTTATTCATTAATAAATATACATCCCAGAATTTACTGTATTTATTGATCAAAAACAAGAAATTCACGCGGATAACACTATCAAAACATTGACTATCAAAATACTAGAACATAAATCCTCGGATCGAAATTCAATTTATACACTGCGATTGATATTAGTACTGGTCAAACAAGACCAATCCTGTTCGTCAATGCTGTGTCTGCCTAAATCGAGCGAGAGGCTTTTCAGAAATGAACACAGTCACATCAACACTAGAGATCCCACTGCATCAAATTGCATCAGAGCAGATTTCGCCCAAGGATGCAGCAAAGCTCATGGTGGTTAAGCCTGAGGACCGGGAACCGTTGTCGGATCGAAAAATCATCGAACTCCCGCAAATACTCAGGCCTGGAGACCTCATCGTCTTTAACGACACCAAGGTCATCCCAACTGAAATTCGAGGCTACCGAAGTTCAGGGGGTGCCTCCCAGCCGATCTCAATGTTTTTGTCTGATCAAAAAACTCCAGATTGCTGGACCGTACATCTCAAAGATGACATTTCCATCAGCAAGAACGAGAAACTCACCTTCTTCAAAGGCCCGAAAACCCTGGAAGCGGCGGTCAAAGAAAAAACAGGACGCGTCGTAGAGCTCCAGTTTCAGCAGGCTGGGCTTGAGCTGAAAGAGCACATGGCTCGCATTAGAAATTTTCCAGAACCACCATTCTTAAACCAGCTTCCACATGCAAAGCCCAGCGACAAACGAAGCTACCAAACTGTATTCGCCAAAAACGAAGGTGCTGCGCTCACCCCTTCCGCTAGTTTGCACTTTACGCATCGCCTACTCAAAGCGCTCGACACCTACGGAATATCTAGCTGCAATGTAACCTTGCATGTTGGAACCGAGTCTTTGTTCCCATCACACGCCGTTAAGGACGATGATAAAGCTCTCCATTCAGAGTGGGGAGAAATCACAAAGGCGGCGGCTAACAAGATCAACCAGGTTCGCGCAATGGGTGGCCGCATTATTGCCGTTGGTACGACAGTGATGAGACTACTAGAAAGCTCTACCGATAAAAGCCAGCTCACAAAACCATTTCGCGGCACAACCGATATATTTATTAAGCCTGGATTTCAATTTCGCGCCACAGACGCGCTTATAACAAACTTCCACCCACTAGACTCAACGTTGTTCCTGTTGGTCTCTGCCTTCAGCGGCCAGAACATGATGTTGAATGCCTATAAGCGCGCAATCTCACACAACTATCGGTTCTTGTCATTTGGAGACAGCTCCTTGTTGTTCCGCGCAAGCACAAGTGCATGACAATCCATAAGGTTTGAAGCCACATAAACTTCACACGGATTTAAAGAGGAGAACCCCTATGTATTCCATTGTAGTAACAACAATATTAAACAAGTCAGACGCTGTACATATCTCTGAGTTGCTCATTTCAGAACGCGCCGCAGCAAGTGTACAGATGGTGAATGTCAGCAGTGTTTTCAGGTGGAAGGGAGAAGTACACAGGCGTGACGAGATCCAGATGCTGATTAAGTGCAAACAACGGGATTACAAATTAATTGAACAGCTCATCGCAGACAATCATCCATACGAGACGCCTGAGATCATACAGCTTAACATCAATAATGGCCTTGGCACTTATTTGGATTGGATCAAAGAAGTCACCTCACCATAACCTAGGGAACGCTTGATGTTATAAGAGGCGCTCTCACCATATCTTGAGCAGGCAATACGCTCTTGTTCGCAACGCGGCCAGTGGAAGCTTGGTCTTCGTGACCGAGCACAAGCCGGAGTAAAGACGTACACGCCAACCCTGCGTCCCAATGAACTAGGGCGAGTCGCAAAAGAGATGTCAGCCTACCAGCAAGACCATACAAGTCATAGCAAGCGTAAAAAAGCCGAACATCTTCAAGTCTTTGTAGTCCTCGGCACTACCGCGATAACTATCCATCACGAAACTCCAAACGCAAAACAATATACCGCCTAGATAAACGCGGCATAGTAAACATAGAGTTTCAACGCGACAGTTTCACGGTTCCAACAGCCTTGCCTGTTGTGAGTTCAGCGTTACTCAGGGTTCACGCACAACCCGCCCACAGGGGTCAAACGTTCCCCAGGAGAAGGCGCACTCTCACGGACGCGGAGCTTGGGTTCAATTAACATCAGATCATTATTGATTTTTTCGCCGTTCATTTGCGAGAGCATGAGCTCTGCAGCCTTCACGCCAATGGTCGCTGCCCCGTTGTCCACAGTGGTCAGCGCAGGACTCCGATTTTCCGTCCCCTCGGTATTATCATAGCCCACAATGGCCAGGTCAGGCCCCGGCTCAACACCCAGTCGACGAACAGCGCTCATGAGGCCCAGTGCAACAAGGTCATTAAAACACACAACTGCCGTCGGCCTCAGCTCAGCCTCAATAATTTTAGTGGCAACTGACCGGCCATCGGCCTGCGTCATCAACTCGGGTATCTCTAACTGCGCATCGACATCAATCCCGGCGTCTTCCAAAGCAGATCTCCAGCCGCGGTTTCGGTCCCGACCAGTCGAGCTTCCTCTTCGGCCACCAACCATGGCAATCTGCGTATGCCCCTGCTCAATGAGATGTTGCGTAATCCGATAAGAGCCCAGAAAGTCATCACCGCGCACACACGGGGCGTTTGCGCCAGCAACATCGCGGCAAACTAGTGTGACCGGTATACCTTGATGGACGATAGAATTGATATCCTTAGAGGTCGTGCCAACAGAAGCGCACAAAATCAAACCATCCACGCGGTGCTGTAAAAGCGTATCAGTAAAGTGCTTTTGCCGCTCTGCAATGTCCCTGTGATTACAGATCAAAATGGTTTTGTTTTGCTCGGCAAGCTTTTCTTCAAGCCCGCGAAACACCTCGGCAAAGTAAGGATTGAGAATATCGTGAACAGCCACACCAATCATATTTGATTGAGAGGTTCTCAAAGATGCAGCGGAGCGGTTATAGATATAGCCAACTTCTTCAGCATAGGCTTTCACCCGCGCTTTTGTGGCCTTGGCAATCAGTGGAGAATCCCTCAATGCCAAAGAAACAGTAGCCGTCGAAACACCCAGTTTCTCGGCAAGATCGCCTAGTCTCAGTGGTTTACCTGTGCCGCTCAATGCCGATTTCCTCGCATATCCAGCCGGATCCATTTAGTATTCTTAGGCACTTATGCGCAGCAACACCAAGAAATAGCAATACTCCACAATGCCCACAAAGAGAATTCATTATGATTTCTCAAGGTTCAGCCAATTGCTCAATTCATAAGATACCCTAATATGTCTCTCCGTAAATCATAAGTGGATGACAGGTTTTCGACTATGTATTCTGATTTCAAATTGCTAGCACAATACAATACTTGGGTGAATGCGCGCCTTTATGAGTGCGCAGAACAATTAGATGACAAACAGCTCAAGGAAGACCGTGGCGCTTTCTTTCGCTCGGTTCTGGCAACCTTTAATCACATTATGGTGGCAGACCTTGCATGGTTGCGCCGCTTTGCAAAACAGTCAAGCTCCTCTGAAAATTTGCAAGGGCTTGATCAATTCCCGGTGCCCTCTGCCCTGACATCAATCCTTTTTGAAGAATGGGATGAGTTAAAAGCAGCACGGCAAAAACTTGATGCAATCATTGAAGAGTTTGCAGGGAGCATAACCGCAGCCCACACCAGCAACGCTCTGTCCTACACGAATATGAAGGGCATTCCGGCAATCAAGAACGTCGGGGATCTTTTGCTGCACTTCTTCAACCACCAAACCCACCATAGAGGGCAGATAACAGCGCTGCTTACCCAGTTTGGATTGGAAACGCCGGACACAGACCTTCTGTTCCTCTGCCAAGATGCATAAACTTCAAAAAAGCACAAAGGCCTGCACCCAAAGCGGGTCACCAATCCTATGTTAGTCCGCGTCCTCAAGGTCGCGCAGATTGTTCGCCTGCGCTTCTGCTGTCTTAGCTTCCGCCTCTAGCTCTGCTTCCAGTCCCGGATCATCTTCAAAACTGGCGGATAGATTTTTCTCAACCTGACGAAGCAAACGGCGGAGCTTCTTGCGGTCTTTATCGTCAATGCCCACCAAAGCTTCTTTTTCAAGTCGCTTCCAGACACGATCGACCTGTAAAGTGCGGTCACGACCCTCTTCACTTAAAAAGACACGGGCAAGCCTGCCATCGCTTTCGGAAACGCGACGAAACACTAACCCCTGCGCAGAAAGTCGCGTCACCATCTTCGTCACAGTCGGCGGCTGCACCCCAAGCGCCAGAGCCAACTGACTCATGGTCTTTCCGTCCTCTTCATTCAAAATTTTCAGAACAGCTTCCTGTCCAGGATGCAATCCAATGCAAGAAAGGTGTGCTCCAGAACGTGCTCGCTGCGCTTTCGCGGCCTGCGCAAGACGGAAAGTCGTGCTTTTCTTGAAGTTAAAGCCCATGGTCTTATTAATCTCGCTGCTATTCAAATCACATAAAACACCAGTAACTGGCAAATACACAGCAGTGATAGCCCCCGAATATATACGTCAGATGACAGTTCGGCGATTAATTAGTGACCTAATGAGATTTCTTAGGCGTTTAAAAACTTTCAATTCAAAAAATGCAGGGCCTGAAGCTTATGCAGGCACTTTTTCGTGATGCGCCATCGCAGTTTCCAGCGCTTCAACCGCTTCACGACAATAAGAGGCGTACTGCGATTCCATCCGATAGTTGAGAGACCGTGGGAACGGGGCTTCAAGCGACATATCATGAACAATCCGCCCAGGCCGTGCAGCCATAACCACAATGCGGGAAGACAAAAACACACTCTCATAAACAGAGTGGGTGACAAATAGAATCGTCCAGTCATGCTTGGACTTCAAGTCCAGCAGGTCATCATTCAACTTGTTGCGCGTAATTTCATCCAGTGCTGCAAATGGCTCATCCATCAACAACAGCTTCGGCTTGGTAACAAGCGCCCGTGCAATCGAAACCCGCATTTTCATACCGCCGGAAAGCTCAGAAGGCATATGTGCAGCAAAGTTAGAAAGCCCAACCATTTCCAGCGCTTCTTCAACCCGCTCCGTAGCATCCCGCTTGGAGACACCTTTCACCTTCAACGGCCAGTAGACATTGTCAGCGACAGTTGCCCACGGCAACAAGGTCGGCTCCTGAAACACAAAGCCAACATCATCCTCGCCAGTGCGAACAATCTCACCAGAGCTCTGTTCTTCCAAACCAGAAATAAGCCTCAAAATAGTGGACTTGCCGCACCCTGACGGCCCAAGAATACTCAAAAACTCCCCCGCCTGCACATCAAGGTCCAACCCATCCAGCGCAGTGGTACCATTCTGAAAGGTCTTAGATATGCCCATAAGGGACAAGAGGGGGGAGCCATACATCTATTCAATCCGTCTTACTAAACTTCTCTTGCTTTTACAGGAGATCAAAAACTGTCGCATTTCTTTTTAGCGACTGGATTTTCGCTTACAACACTCTTGCCACAGGTAAACATTGGATTTTTTGCCTTAATATTCTCGGTGTACATCGAGAAGCTGCGTTGAGGCTCACTGGTTTTGTCCGCTGGCATATAAATCGCGTGTATTCTCTCCAAAATAAACTTAGCCCACGCAACTGCATCTATTTTGCCTTGCGGAAGGTCACCAGCCGTTTTGGAGCTTGCCTCCTTCAGTTTCTCACAACTGTTTGCAAAGCTATATGCAGCTCCATTAAAGACATTGCTTGTCTGCCTCCAGATAACATCAATATTTGTATTTAGAACGGAAAGAGCCGTTTCGCTGCCAGATTGATACCCACCAGACAGCTCCGCTGATTTGAAATCAGCTTTCTTGTACCCGGCCAAATATACAGTATCTGGTGACCCCACAATTTTTTTGATGTCTGGAAACTTCTCCTGAAGAGCGACAATTACACTCTTCTCATCACCATTAGCCCCAGCTGAACAGCACATCCCCATGGTAACATTGTCGAGCTTAGCAGGTTCAGCTCCTCCGGCACGTATTGCATCTGCAAACTTCACCGCCTCCAAACCCATTGCATTACCAGAAGCACCATGTCCTGCCACCAGTAGGTCAGTGACATCTTTAAACTCCAAACCATCATCCATTTTCACGATATCTCCATTGTCCATCATGAAAAACCGCTTGTCGTAACCGTTTGCATTCCCCCACTCCACCATGACAGGGACAGCATGGTCTTTACAAATCCCTTTATCGAGCAAGATTGCCTTGGCAGCGCTTGCCTCACCAGCCATCACGCCAGCCAGCGTTAAAGCGACACCGCCAACCAGTCCTTTTCGTGTCTTTTTAGAAAACATAATCAGCTTCTCCTTCTTGTTGTTGGTCACCAAGAAAGACAGGGGGCAGAAACTTCTGTGAGTTCTCAGAGCTATCGCTTCAGTACCAAAGTAAACGCCCTCCTACCCTCAACCACTGAAAAATCCGAGTAGCAACCACCACAACCGATGACGCCAGCCTTACAACACGCTATTCTGCTGCTAAGACAACAAAGACCGGATAAAACATGAGCGCCCTGCCCCGCCGCCATTGGCACGAAATGACGACAACAGACTTCTCGCAGAACGACACCAGCGACTGGATCGCAGTTCTGCCCATCGCGGCGATTGAACAGCACGGCCCTCACCTTCCGCTCTACACAGACACCTGCATTGCAGAAGGCCAGATCGCCCGTACAATTGAGCTGTTGCCAGGTGATTTGCCAGTCACGTTCCTGCCCGTACAAGCCATTGGAAAATCAGATGAGCACCTCTCCTTTCCCGGCACCTTAAGCCTTTCATGGGAAACAGCGATCAAAGCATGGATTGAGATCGGCGGATGTGTCGCCAAAACTGGTATTCGTAAACTCGTGCTCGCCAATTCCCACGGTGGCAACTCATCACTAATGGACATTATCACCCGCGAACTGCGCATGAAGCACAACATATTCGCGGTGGAATCCAGTTGGCTCCGATTTGGCCAACCCGAAGGCCTCTATTCTGCTGACGAATTCAGCTATGGCATTCATGGCGGAGATATCGAAACCTCAATTATGCTGGCCTTGCGTCCAGACCTGGTGCGCATGGACAAAGCCACTGACTTCACCTCAACGCAAACCAACCACATCAGCACTGATGCACACTTGCGCGCCCATGGTCGTCACCAGTACGGGTGGATGAGCGAGGACCTGAACAAGGCTGGCGCACTTGGCAATGCAGCCTTGGCCTCCGCTGAAAAAGGAGAAGCCTCGCTGACACACGCCTCACAAGAGTTTATAAAGCTCCTGAGGGATGTACAGCGTTTTGATCTGACAAGCTTATCCAAGATCTAAGCAGCAAACGACGCCTTAATTTGAACGGTAAATGGTATTCTCATGCAAAGTACATTCATACCTGAACGTCCGTATCTCACAGCAAAATCCAAGCAAAAATGAACACCATCATAAATAAATTGATGAATTATATGAATTACTCACTCTCATACACAGGGGTTTAAAGCTCATAACTGAGGTTTCTCTGCGTTCAACGAAAATAGACTAAATTTTCTCATCAAAAACGATGAAATTATACCACAGCGATGCATAATGCATGCCGCGATCATAGACGCGAACTCTACAAGAGCATCGAAAAGAGGAACCCTATTGCCCCCCCGAAGCGCACGGTAAAGCAAGGGATACCAGCAGCGGGCCAACACCAGCTCAAAGCCCGCTTCACCTGAAAAGCAAGCACCATCACATTTCGGATAGTGCCATGACCAGCTACAAGAAAACTTCCCCGATAAAAGACACCAGCTGGTCTATCACACTTGTTGTGTCGGTATCGCCTGCACCTTTTACCACTGGAAGGAGCAGCACGGCCTAAGGGCATCCAACCCCTGAACTTTCCGCTCCATGAAAGAAGAGTTATCAAAGCTCTCCTTTTTCCAAGATCTCTCTCCACAAGACAGCATTGAACCCCAATAAAGGTTGTTTGCCGCACAAAACCAGCGGCCTTTTAATTAATGACGTTTCCCGCACCATCAAGGCGATAGCGTGGTCTTGGTCCGTAACACTTGCTTTTGTTTCATCATCCAGTTTGCGCCACGTGGTCCCGCGCTTATTCAAAACAGCGTCCCAGCCAAACCGTTCACAAGCATCGCTGAGAACACTCTCATCAGCGCCAGCTTTCTTATAATCGTGAAAATTGTAGTCAACACAATATTCATCTAAAAGCTTACAAGCCTTGCGAACACTATCGCAGTTGCGGATACCATACACAATCAACAAGATCAGAGCCCTCTAAATTCACACCTTAGATGAAATATACTCACCTTAGCTTTAGTTTATCTCTTAACCAACGCGCATTAAAAATCAAGAAATACATAGCTTAGCCGCTGAATACGCTATGAAATAGCGTTACAGGCTCGTTAAGTCCTCGTTTCTACTACGCACTGCCCCCTAGACGCATTCATTCATTTTGGTAATATCATTAAATCGCCAGAATCCGCCTAATCAAGTGGTCGGCGAAACGAGAGGGGCCCTGCAGAACCATTAGAATCTGCATAAGGGGACAAGGGGAGTAAAATTAGAATGCGTTTAAAAATTGCATCCGTTGCATTGGGAATGGCGCTTACCGCCGGAACTCAGGTGAATGCGGAAACGCTTAAGTTCGCGTTTCAGGGAACCTACAACCAGCTGGACCCATACAGCCTGAACGAAACTTTTTCGCTGAGTATGCATGGCAATGTCTATGAAACTCTCGTGCAACGCTCGGCAGACCTAAAGCCTGAGCCGGCACTTGCAACGAGCTGGGAAGTCATCGAACCCACCCGCTGGCGCTTCCATCTTCGCAAGGGCGTAAAGTTCCACAACGGTAATGACTTCAATGCAGACGATGTGATCTTTTCCGCAGACCGCGTGCGTGCAGAAGGCTCTGACCTGACCCAGGTTCTGGCAGCAGACGTAAAGGTCGAAAAGGTTGATGATTACACCGTCGACTTCATCCTTCCGGCAGTGAACCCAATTCTGCATTCTGAATGGGAAAATTGGCCCATCATGGACAAGGAATGGACAGAAGCAAATGATGCGGTGAAAGTAACCTCCGCTTCTGACACCAATCCAAACTATGCATCTCTGCATGCAAACGGCACCGGCCCGTTTAAGCTCGCTTCCCATGAGCCAGGCGTGAAGACGACCTACACTGTCAATGAAGACTGGTGGGACGAGAAACAACACAACCTGACGGGCGCTGAGTTCACTCCAATTGGATCTGATGCAACCCGCGTTGCAGCATTGCTTTCCGGTGAGCTAGACATGGCTTACCCAATCCCGGTGCAGGACATCAAGCGCGTAGACAACAATGCGGGCACCTCTGCTCTGACAGGCCCAGAACTACGCACTATCTTCCTTGGTTTCGACCAGCGCCGCGATGAGCTGACCTATTCCAACATCAAAGGCAAAAACCCGTTTAAGGACGTACGCGTTCGTAAGGCGTTCTATCAGGCAATTGACGTTGACGCGATCAAAGCGAAAATCATGCGTGGTTTGTCCGAACCGGCTGCTCTGTTGATCTCACCATTCCTGTTTGCAAACTCTGGTGACTTCTCTCGTTACCCATACGACCCAGAGGCTGCAAAAGAACTCCTTGCAGAGGCAGGTTATGCAGACGGCTTTGAAGTTTCCATGGACTGCCCGAACGATCGCTATGTGAACGACGAAGCAATCTGTCAGGCAACTGCTGCGTTCCTCGCTCGCGTTGGCATCAAGATCAACCTGAACGCCCAGCCTAAAGCAAAATACTTCGCTAAGGTTCTCGCCTCTGGTGGCTTCGACACCTCCTTCTACATGCTCGGTTGGACCCCAGGTTCCTTTGACAGCTACAACATCCTCAAGAACCTGAACAACTGCCGTGAAGACAAAGGTACGGCCAGCCCATTCAACCTGGGTGGCTATTGTAACCCGAAGGTCGATGAGCTGACCAAGCTGGTTCTTTCTGAAAACGACGAAGAGAAGCGCAACGCTCTGATCTCCGAGGCCTACACCATCATTAACAACGAAGTGTCCCACATCCCTCTGCACCAGCAGGGACTGGCTTGGGGTGTATCCGACAAGGTTACTCTCAAACAGCGCGCGGACAACAAGTTCCTATTGAAATACGTGAACTTCAAATAAGCCTGCAAACACATAGAGAAAAGCTCGGCGCCACTGGTGCCGGGCTTCCCTTACTCAGGAATAATTAGAAAAATGTTTGGCTTTATTTCTCGGCGTATCGCCATGGCTCTAGTGGTCATGTTTGTCGTAGCCTTAATCTCTTTCCTGCTCTTCCGTTTTGTTGGAGACCCTGTCAACCAGATGGTTGGAGTTGAAACAACCCCGGAACAGCGTGAAGCCCTGCGCCAACGCCTTGGTCTGAATGACCCTGTATTTACTCAGTTTTTCCGATATGTCCTGGGTGCAATCCAGTTTGACTTCGGCAACTCCTACCAGTTCAAGCAGCCCGTAGCAGACCTGATTGGTCGCCGTCTGCCTGCAACACTGGAGCTGTCCTTTGCATCAGCAATCTTTGCCTTATTGCTCGGCATTCCAATGGGTGTTTACACTGGCCTGAACCGTGATTCATGGCTTTCAAAGATGTTCCTGTCGGTATCTCTCGTAGGTATCTCCTTGCCGACATTTTTCATCGGCATCCTGTTCATTTTCTTCTTCTCAGTAACCTTGCAGTGGCTGCCAAGTTTTGGTCGCGGTGAAGTCGTGCAGATCGCGCCATTTTGGGATACCGGTTTCCTGACCATCAGTGGTCTGAAGGCACTGATCCTGCCAGCCGTCACTTTGGGCCTGTACCAAATGACTCTCATCATGCGCCTGATCCGCGCTGAGATGCTGGAAGTCATGCGCACAGACCACATCAAGTTTGCCCGTGCTCGTGGTTTGCCAAACCGCTCGGTCTATTACATCCACGCGCTCAAAAACACGATGGTTCCGGTTATCACTATCACCGGCCTGCAACTTGGCTCAATCATCGCCTTTGCGGTTATCACAGAGACTGTGTTCCAGTGGCCAGGTATGGGCATCTTGTTCCTGCAAGCCGTGCAGAACGTGGATATTCCGATCATGGCAGCCTACCTGCTACTTACCGCTTTCATCTTCGTTGTCATCAACCTGACTGTCGATATTCTCTACATCGTTATCGACCCGCGCCTGCGCACCGAACGCTCACGCGCATAAGACGCGGCAAGGATAAGAAACATGACAGATAACAACTCGACCATTCCCGGCAGCGGGGTCCCACAAGCCTCCCGCTCCGCCATGGCGCGTTTTCTTGACAGCGACCTGCTTCACAGCTTCTTAAGCTCCAAGGTCACAGTTCTCGCTGCATTGACCACTGCGATCCTCATGCTGGCTGCTTTGTTTGCGCCGCTCATCGCTCCCTTTAATCCATTTGATCTGGCTCAGCTCGACATCATGGATGCCCGCATCCCGCCAATCGGTATGGAATGGTCTGACCCGCGCTACGTTCTGGGAACCGATGATCAAGGCCGTGATCTTCTCTCCGGCATCTTATATGGCATGCGCATCTCATTAGCTGTTGGCTTCCTGTCTGTTGCCTTTGCAGCAGTCCTCGGCATCTCCCTCGGGTTGATTTCTGGGTATGTTGGAGGCCGCACAGACGCTATCATCATGCGTATTGCAGAGGTTCAGCTCACCTTCCCGGCAATCCTGCTCGCCCTGCTCATTGATGGCATTGCAAATGGTATCTTTGGCAGCATCGACCGTGAAACATGGGCGATCTGGATTCTGACCTTCTCCATTGGCCTGTCGTTCTGGGTGCAATACGCACGTACTGTGCGTGGCTCCACACTGGTAGAAAAGAACAAGGAATATGTGCAGGCCGCCCGTGTTATCGGCATTCCTGCATGGATCATCATGATCCGTCACGTTCTGCCAAACGTTCTTGGCCCTGTGCTGGTTATTGCAACCATCAACCTTGCTCTGGCTATAATCACAGAAGCCACCCTCTCCTTCCTTGGTGTTGGTGTTCCATCAACACAGCCTTCATTGGGTACACTGATCCGCATCGGTAACGACTTCCTGTTCTCAGGTGAGTGGTGGATTGCGATCTTCCCAGGACTGGCCTTGGCGATCCTCGTACTGGCAGTAAATTTGCTGGGCGACTGGCTTCGTGATGCCTTAAATCCGAAACTGCGCTAGGGAGAAGAGACCATGAGCATCTTAGATATTCGCGGACTCACCGTTGAGTTCCCTAGCCGCAAAGAAAATTTCGTGGCATCCCGCAATGTAAATCTCTCCGTTGATCCAGGTAAGATCCTTGGTGTCGTGGGAGAGAGCGGCGCAGGCAAGTCCACCGTCGGAAACGCGACCATCGGTCTTTTGGAACACCCGGGCCGCATTGCGCACGGTGAAATCCACCTCGCAGGTCAGCGCATTGATAACCTGACACCCGAGAAATATCGTGAACTGCGCGGCAAGCGCATCGGCATGATCTTTCAGGACCCGCTGACCTCACTGGACCCGTTGCAAACCATTGAATTTCAGCTAATGGAAACCATTCGCCTGCACTTGCCACTTTCCAAGCAGGAAGCAAAAGCACGTGCGATTGAATTGCTGGATCAGGTCGGCATTCCAAATCCGGCAGAGCGCATTGGCCAGTACCCACACCAGTTCTCTGGTGGCATGCGCCAACGCGTTGTGATCGCTCTGGCTCTGTGCGCAGACCCTGAAGTGATCATCGCAGACGAACCAACCACCGCACTTGACGTTTCCATTCAGGCCCAAATTCTGGACCTGATGAAAAAGCTCTGCTCCGAGAAGAATGTGGCGATGCTGGTCATCACCCATGATATGGGTGTGATTGCAGACCTGACCGACCATGTAGCGGTTATGTACCGCGGTGATTTGGTCGAATACGGCGAATCCAAGCAGGTGCTTGGTGCTCCAAAGCATCCATATACGCAAAGCCTGATTGCAGCAGTTCCGCGCCCAGATGTGAAGGTTCATCGTTTCCCGCAGGTGGATTATATCGAAGGCTCGGCAAAGCCATTCAAGCAGATCGACATTTCCACCCACTGGCTTGGTAAGGCACGCGATTACAAAGCCGTCAACGGCCCGCTACTCTCTGTCAAAGACATCACGATGAAGTTCCTCACCAAGGATGCCTGGAGGTCAAAGAACAGAGAATACTTCACCGCACTGGATAAGGTCGGTTTTGACATTCACGCAGGCGAGACATTCGGTCTTGTGGGCGAAAGTGGCTCCGGCAAATCAACCGTAGCACGCGTTATCACCGGTCTGTATCACCCAGCCGGCGGCACCGCCCACTTTGCAGGTCAAGAACTCACCAGCCTAACCGACAAGAAACAGGTTCTGGCAATGCGTCGTCAGATGCAGATGATCTTTCAGGATCCATTCTCCTCGCTCAACTCCCGCATGCGCGTACGCGATATTGTGGCAGAGCCGATCAAGTTCCACAAACTTGCAAGCTCAAACAGCCAAGTAAGCCAGATCGTCGATGACCTTCTGGAACACGTTGGACTGGGTGTTGCAGCAGCTGCAAAGTTTCCGCACGAGTTCTCCGGAGGACAGCGCCAGCGCATTTCCATCGCCCGCGCCTTGGCAACACGCCCACGCTTCCTTGTGTGCGATGAGCCAACCTCTGCGCTGGACGTTTCCATTCAGGCACAAATCCTAAACCTGCTGAAAGACCTTCAAGATGAGCTTGGCCTCACCATGCTCTTCATCAGCCACGACCTCGCCGTCATCCGGCAAATGTGTAACCGTATTGGCGTCATGCGGCACGGTCAGCTTCTGGAGGTTTCAGAAACAGAAGAGCTCTTTGATAAGCCAAAGCACCCTTACACAGCCGAGCTGCTGTCTTTGATGCCAAGTATGGATGGTCTGTCACGCCAAAACTTGGAAAAACAGTTCGCTTAAGCTCCATTTGTATCTCTTAAGCACAGCAAAGGGCCCCACCGGGGCCCTTCGTTTGTTGAAGAGCATGCCCATTGACATAAAAAATTCTCCGCAAATCAGCCCTTGCGAAATCGCAAATTGACCGCGCAATTTTAAAAATAATTACAGGCCACGCAGTCACTTCACTCTATATTACTCAAGTACAAATCAAAAAACGAACAATTCTTATATAAACAAAGTACATTTAATAATATATATGCGATTTATACTTTTCATATTTCTTTTACTCAAGAACACATAAACTGCACAAAACAACAACAATCATATATTTACTATATCAAATGCCATAAATTATCTGGCAATATTTTGTTAATCTTCTCATCTCTAAGTTCCCTTCATCCTCTAGGATACAAAAGCTACGAATGTGGACTTAACCTAATCAAAGCAGGCAGAAAAATGAAAAGAACAACTGCGTCTATCCTTGGCCTTGGTGCACTGGCCCTCGTCGCGTCTCCGGCATTTGCAGATGACCATGATGAAAGCAAAGCAGTCCAGACAAAAGTTGAGTTCACTGAGTTGTCGCTTGTCGATGGAAGCCCTGATGATGGTACCTGTAAAACGCGTTATGAAAGTGGGTATACCGCCACTGATAAAGGAAAGAATGATGCTGGTCAGACTAAGGCGGTTACCGATAAAGGTCATGACATTCTCATAACAGAAACAGATGGCACTGAAGGCGAAGGCATTTATGCCCTAACCAACAGCTTTGAGATTGTTTTCCCCGACTCTGAGCAAAAAGATCCGGTGGAGCTTCAGATGTTTGCTGCAGGCCTACTCGGTGAGAGCCCTGTTGTTGGCGTATTCTCAGACGGCACATGCCGTGGTCGTATCACGATCCATAGCAAATAAACCTATTACCAACAGCAGAAAGGCAGAGCGCCATCGCAAACCTGAACAAGTGGCATGTAGCAAAACAAAGCCCGCTTGTTCTTATTTTGAGCGCTTCAGCGCAAAAGCACGTCATCGGCTCAGAGAACTTCCTTTCTGGAAAGCCTAAGAAAAAAGAAAATGAGACGGTTGATCGCTAGGCCTGATGGGGTCTTTGTGATCAACCTAGACATCATACGGTCAATATGGACGCCCAAATGACTGACCTAAGCAAATGATATGCGGCTGCCTAGAACCCCTTCGCTCGCTCAGCGATCAAACCAATACAAAAAGCTCCAGGTTTCACCAACAAGAACAAAGTCTCACCAGAGGCGCTCAAGCAACAAATCTGACCAAAAGTAAAACTGAAACGCTCTTGTAAGCTGATCACTTTCCCCCTTGCGACGGAAGCAGATATCATGGACTGGTATTCAGCAAAGCGCGTTCACAATGAAGAAGGCCGTAAGAAAATTGCGGCCCTTGATCTGGAGTGCGTTTACAATCAGCTTACGGCCCCCGTCGCAACTGGCGGTTACGAGTGGTCTCTCAAAAACGCCCGTGAAGCCGTTAATGACTATCGCAGTTTTTTAATCGAAGCGTTGGAACTGAGTTTCCAGTATGATGATGAGCGAGAACATGATGCGCGTGCTTGGCCCTCCAAAGCTGTCGATATCGTTTGGCACACACACATACTCTTTACTGCTAAGTACTTTGAAGATTGCAACGATATTTTTGGGCATTACCTCCATCATCGTCCGCAGGTTCCCCCGCCGGTAGACGAATGAGCCCCCCGCACTCAGCAGCAGCAGCTACCTGTACAAAAGGGCACCATAGCCGTCCCCTTCTGCATTTCCGATTAGTGTCAAATCGCGTTTAACCAGAAAACCTAATTCAGCGGGAAGACTTCATCAACACCCACACGCCACAGCATGAGATTAAACAGGTACGCCACTGGTGCTTCACATCTCGACGCACACGTTCAGCAGAAGCTTAACACACTCAATCTATGAGGTTAAAACACACCCCACCTGCCTGCCCGGCGAAACTGATGTCCTCTTGAGCGAAATCCCAAATATGAAAGCAGTACGAGGCTCAGCAAGGCAACTCGCCATAGACTTTGCGTGCAACAATCAGCCGACCCATTGGCGTTGCAGGGTAATTGCCGGTCTCAATAATTCTAAAGCCTGCTTGCTCGATGCTTTGTCCCAACGCTGTCTGCTGTAGGTAAGAGACATATGGCGCATAGCCAACAGCACGCATGGCATGAATGAGCCCGCGCCAGTAAAATGCAACATCCCCCAGGCACGGCGTTTTCGAAATAAACAGACCACCGGGTTTCAACTGAGCATGTATTTGCTGAAGGACCCCAGTCATTTCCTTGATGAGATGCAGCACATTAAAAGCCATCACAACATCATAGGTTTGACCGTCAGAGGCAGTATTCTGCGCGCAAGAATGTGCAAAACTAACGTTCTCTATCCCGTCTTTACGCGCTTTCTCACGGCCAAATTCAATCATCTTTTCAGAAAGATCACTCGCCGTTATGTGTTTGACATACTTTGATAAAAGCAGAGCTGTTGAACCACTTCCGCATCCCAGCTCCAGCACTTGTAGGTCTGGTGAAAGGTAGGAGCGTACACGGTCCATTGCCTTCTCATAGGAGCCCACATCCTTTATCGGCCGCGCAATATACCCCGCCGCGTGTTTGTCCCAAAACTTCATGGAATCTTGCATCAAAAGTCCTCCTCGCCCTCCACTGTACCCATGCATATTCGCAAAACAAATTGCCAAAATACGCAGCTTGGTTATACAAATATGCATGAATTGGCAGTCCGTCTCTTTCGATTGGAATCAAGCCCGTGCGTTCCTCGTCACTGCTGAGGAGGGCTCCCTGTCCGCTGCAGCAAGAGCTCTTGGACTCACCCAGCCTACACTGGGCCGACAAGTCTCTGCATTGGAAGCGGAATTGGGAGTAACCCTGTTTGAAAGGGTCGGCCGCTCGCTCACTCTCACCCAATCAGGTCTGGAATTGCTGGGCCATGTGAAGGCTATGGGAGAAGCCGCCAATCGCATCTCACTCACTGCATCCGGCCAATCTCAGGGAATCGACGGTCATGTCTGCATCAGTGCCAGTGATGCGGTGTCCTCCTACATCCTGCCCCCAATCCTCAAGCAACTCAGAGAAGCTGCTCCGGGAATCGAAATTGAAGTCCTTGCCACAAATTCGGTAAGTGACCTTCAGCAACGCGAAGCTGACATAGCGATCCGCCATGTGCGCCCAGAGCAGCCGGACCTCATCGCAAAACTGGTGCGCGAATCCTTCGCTCGCTTCTACGCCTCCAAAGCTTATCTGAACAAAAACGGACGTCCGCAAACCATCGATGATTTCGTAGGCCACGAATTCATTGGCTTCGACAGACCTGATCGTTTCTTAAAGCACTTCAGCGAAATCTACCTGCCCTTAACAACGCAAAACTTCAAACTCACAACAATGAGCGGGGTCGTCGGTTGGGAACTTGCCAGAAACGATCTTGGCATCATCATCATGCTCGAGGATATCGGCAGGAACTTTGAGGATATGGAACAGGTTATACCGAGCTTTGAGCCTTTCCCCGTCCCAATCTGGCTGGCTACCCACCGCGAGCTTCACACCTCACGGCGCATCCGCCTGGTCTTTGACTTGCTCTCAGAGGCGTTATCGGCAGACAAATCTTAAAACCACGGCTGGCTGTCATCCCATTATCTGCGCGCAGCCCCGGCATCTGCAGTCAGTCCATCTGCTCTCAGTGAAGACTATCCACAGTGAAACAACAAAAAGCACAGGTCCCCCAGCAGCTCCAACAAAGCAGAAGCTCAACGTTTCCCCGAAGAATTGATCAATTGTGGGCGGCTTACTTGATCCATATCACGGCAGTTCTACATCACATAGGGAATCTTACGTATTCATCTTCCCTCCAGCCACTTGACCCACCATCGCCAATGGTAATAAGTCCAGATGGTCTAAACTCGGCAACCGAAGATAGCTCTGATGAACGCACACACAGCCTCTGCAGCCCAAACCGTCAAACTCGATATTTCGGGAATGACATGCGCTGGTTGCGCATCCCGCTTGGAAAAAACCTTGCAAGCAACCGAAGGTGTGGTGAATGCCACCGTGAATTTTGCGCTCGAAACTGCAGAGGTAGAACACCTACCTCAGATTGTCGCAAACGATCTTGTTGACGCGGTCTCCTCAGCTGGCTTCGAAGCCAAACAACGCCGGGATGAGGCAGAGGCTGCAAAAAGAGCTCATGAAGAGCGCGACGCACAAAGCAACGCAGAAGAACGCAAAACCTTTCAACTTTTCACACTTTCAACGCTACTTGCGATTCCTCTTGTGATTCCAATGGTCCTGATGGTTTTTGGGGTGCAATTCGAACTCCCAGGCCTGTTACAGTTTGCCTTGGCAACACCAATCCAGATTTTTGTTGGGGCACGATTCTATAAGGGCGCGTTTGCATCACTAAGGCACGGCGGTGCCAACATGGATGTTCTCGTATCGCTTGGCACATCAGCTGCTTACTTATACAGCGTTTATAACGTTTTCTTCGCAAGCGGAACTCAAAGCACGGACCTGTATTTTGAAGCCTCAGCTGTTATCCTAACCCTCATCTTGATGGGTAAGTATCTGGAAATTCGCGCAAAAAGATCCACCTCAGCAGCTGTACGTTCTTTGATTGCACTTCGCCCCACCACAGCAAATAAGATCGTTGGCGACAAAATTGTCCCCGTCAACATTTCTGACCTGCGCCTGGGCGATTACATAGTTGTCAAACCTGGCGAGCGTGTCCCAACCGACGGACTGATCGAAGAGGGCGAGAGTGAGCTGGATGAATCTATGCTCACCGGCGAAAGCCTCCCAGTGCACAAAAACACAGGAGATCAAGTAACCGGTGGAACAATCAACGGCTCAGGCGCTATTTTTGTGCGCACCACAGCTCTTGGAGAATCAACGCGCTTAGCGCAGATTATCCGCCTTGTTGAAGGTGCACAGACAACCAAAGCGCCCCTACAAAAATTAGTCGACAAAGTCGCCGCGATTTTTGTTCCCGTTATTGTGCTGATCGCACTTGCAACCTTCGCTGGCTGGATGTTGTACTCAGGCGACATTAGCACCGCCCTAGGCGCTAGTGTTGCAGTTCTCGTCATCGCCTGCCCTTGTGCGCTCGGACTTGCTACCCCAACAGCGCTCGTCGCAGGCACTGGCGCAGCCGCCAAGGCAGGGATACTTATTCGCGATATCGAAGCGCTGGAGCGGGCACACCAAGTCGACACTATTCTCTTTGACAAAACCGGCACATTAACCGTCGGCAAGCCAGTTCTTACAGATGCTCAGGCATTTGACCGCAATGACGAGCGCTTACTTACAATTGCAGCCAGCGTTCAGCTCGGAAGTGAGCATCCACTTGCAAGCGCACTTATCCGCGCAGCAGAAGAGAAGAACCTGAAGCTCACACGCCCACGGCTCATCAAAGCTGTCCCCGGTAAAGGGATCATAGCTGAGCTAACAGGACAACAAGTCGCCATCGGCAACGCCGCACTCATGAACGACTTGCAAATCACCCCCTCAATGACGGGCGATGGTCTTGTAAAGACTTACGAATCTGCTGGTAAAACCGCTGTAACTGTCGCTCTCGGAGACCGAGCCATCGGCGTTCTCGCATTTGTCGATCAAGCCAGAGATTCAGCACGCGAAGCTATAGAAACCTTGAAAAATCAGGGCATTCGCACCGTATTGATCACCGGCGATACAGAGCTTGCTGCAAAGAACATTGCCGATCAAGTTGGAGTTGATGAGTTCCAGGCCCGCGTTCAACCAGAAGGTAAGAACGAAGTCGTAAATGACTTGAAGGAACAAGGGTATAGAGTAGCCATGGTTGGCGATGGCATCAACGATGCCCCTGCACTTGCCGCAGCTGATCTGGGTATTGCAATGGGTTCAGGCGCAGATGTTGCATTGGAAACCGCAGGAGTTACCCTCATGCGTTCCGAACCAAAAATGATCCCGGCAGCGCTAGATATTTCCAAGGCAACCCTCCGGAAAATAAGGCAGAATCTATTCTGGGCCTTTATCTATAACATCATCGGCATCCCGCTCGCAGCCTTCGGGTTACTCTCCCCCGTCATCGCAGGTGCGGCTATGGCAATGAGCTCGGTCTCAGTCGTCACCAACGCTATGCTATTGCGGCGATGGAAGCCGAAAAACATGAATTGATATAAGAACATAGCCCTTGAAACCCAGTTTCAAGGGCTGTTTTGTATCTGCCCTTCAACCAGCCAATCCAGCATCACGATAGTCACACGTCCAGGGGCAAAAGAGAGCATCAATAAGATGCTCACACATGGAGCGCTAGAATACAGCCAAATGGGGATTACACTTGAGATAGTTTTCCATAAACCTACTGCGCCCTTTACACAGCGAGAGCTTCGCGAGATGCTTACTAGGTAAAACCAACAGGAGTGGGATGGAATGATCTTCCGCTCGCACGCTGTGCATAGGGTGGTCTTGAGATCATGCACGAGATTGAACTGAAACTTTCAGTCGACAAAGCAACGCTTACGCGCCTGATAAAGGCAGAACCACCAAAGGGTTTTGCTGCAAACGAGCAATCCATAAACCGACTTCGATCAGTTTATTATGACACTCCCGACCACACTCTCCGAAAAGCCCGGGTTTCTCTTAGAACACGCTACAACGGGACCAATTGGATACAGACCGTCAAACAAGGCGGAGGCATGCAATCTGGCCTTTCCAGAAGAGTAGAACTTGAAGTTCCCATCGCCGGGGATAAACCAGACTTTGCAGCGATATCAGACCCAGACATTCGCAAATACCTGAAGAGTCTTTTGGCGGGGAAAGAGCTGGGTGTCCTTTTTGAAACCGTAATCACACGCACCCTCATCTACTACACAGACGAAGCCGACACACGCATTGAAGTTGCCATGGATACCGGTTTCGCAAAAACGGAAAACCAACAGCACCCAATTAATGAGGTCGAGCTGGAACTTCAATCCGGCCCCGTAGAAAACCTCTACCGCCTTGCAAATGAGCTGATGAAAGAGCGGACAATCCTGTTCTCCAACACCAATAAGGCAGGCATTGGATACCGCCTCGCAAGCGGAGAACCACCGGAGTTACAATCAGATGCACTCCATGCAAACCGCATATCTTTGACGGATGAAGACACAGTAGGCTCAACATTTCAAAAAATATTGCGTGAATGCCTGAACCAGATCATTGCCAACCGCTCCTGTATCCTACAGCAAAACATTTCTGAAGGCCCCCATCAGCTACGTGTGGGCCTGCGCCGATTAAGAAGTGCGTTCAATATCTACAAATCAGTTATGCCCGCAAACGCCATAATCGCCCGGTTAGATACCCGCGCAAAACAGCTGGCGACAACAGCAGGAAATCAACGGGACATAGATGTCTTATTGGAAGACATCATTACGCCTGTTATCCCCTTGTTGCCAAAAACACATTCGCTTGAACCTTTGTTGGAGGCGATCCAGCTTGCACACGAAGAAGCACAGGTTGAGCTGAAGAAAGACCTCGTCGATCCAAGCCTCAACACATTCCTTCTTGATCTGGGTGAGATCTCCGAAAGTCCCGTTTGGGCAGATAACATTCAAATCAAGCACGCTAAAAAACTAAACCAGCCAATCAAAGACTTCGCACAAAATGCCCTAGGTAAACGCTGGAAGGCCTGTGAGAGGCGCGCTGAGAACCTACAGGATTTAACTATTGAACAGCGCCACGACCTGCGAAAAGCACTCAAAAAAATGCGTTATTCCGTTGAGTTCTTCCATTCACTGTATGAGCCTAATGACCTTCGCATTTTCCTTAAATGTTTGAAGAAGCTACAAAATACCTTTGGTTATTTGAACGACGTTGCCATGGCAGAGCGCCTGGTCGCGATGAAGCTTCCCCACTCCTTACAAAACAACGAGGTTTCAACAGTGATCGGTTTTGTAGCTGGTTGGCACCAGGCAAGAGCTGATAACGCATGGCTCGAAGCGCAAGAGCGGTGGAACGCCGCTGTTCACGCTCCCTACTACTGGCTATAATCGTTGCTCATTCATTCCTGACTGTAAGATGCATCCTGTCAGCAGCAACGTAAGCTCGGCCAACCTGTATCGCTTTACCACCCTCAGTCACATTGATGGATTCCATTATAAGCACCGGCGCCCCCTCCGGTATTTTGAGCAATTCAGCATTCTCTGCGCTGCACAGCGCTGCTGTTATTCGCGTTTCCTTGCGTCGGTATTCTCCCAAACCATATTTCTCCATGATTTTGGTGATCGAACTGGTTTCCTTCAAATCAGCGGGAAGGTTTGGAAACCTCGATGCCTCGAACCAACGTGTTCCTGCAATAAGCGGCGTAGCATCGGCATAGCTTACTGATTCACATTTGAACAAGGGCGTGCCAAGCTCCACGTTCAAAAGCTCCCCTGTGTAAGCATCAGCAACCACCTCTGAGACACGGAAGATATCCCCATAAACCTCTTGAGCCTGACCCGACAGGTTTTCAGTAAAGCGCGTGCGTGGGCCAATCGGATAGACAAGTGGGGCTTTAACGACAAAGGTCCCTCGCCCTTGGTCTGCCCGCAAAAACCCCTCCTCAATCAACGTTGAAATGGCGCGTCGGACAGTATGTCGGTTTACTCCAAAAGCATGCGCAAGCTCTTGCTCCGTCGGTATTTTTTCACCTGAAGACACCTCTGACCGTGAAAGAACGGCTCGCAGATTTTCAGCGATTTGTTTCCACATCGCGACACCGTTGCGTCGCTCGATTGGAGAAAACTCAAATTTCATCGGCTTCGTCATGCCTCCGTCATGAAACAACACTAATCAAGTGTCGAGCAAGATATTTGTATATACAACTAGACAACATTGTATTTTACTTAGCAACTGTAACCCACCGCACGGGCGCGGTGATCCAGAACAAACAAGCGTTACAACAACAATGCCCGGAGCCCCAGTTGGTTCCGGTAGTCTAAAGGGGCTGAGATGAGGGCAAGTTCGCTCAAACAGCATTCACCGGAAATTGCAGCTAGACAGAATGCGATGGGCATTCTGGCAAAGGCATCAGCACAACAAATTTCCGATGTCTGGAAAACCCTCGGAATTGAACCGAGCTACTCTGTGATACGGCCAGCAGAAATCGGCCTTGTGATGGTACGTGGCCGTTCAGGCGGCACCGGCGCACCGTTCAATTTGTGCGAGGCCACTGTCACCAGATGCGTTGTCGCACTGGAAGATGGCACCACCGGTTTTGGTCAGGCATTAGGCCGCGACAAAACCAAAGTCCTGCAAACAGCGCTGATTGATGCACTTTGGCAGCTCCCGGCTCATCGCGACAGTATTGAGAGCAAAGTTCTGGCACCGCTCGCAAAATCTCAAGAACTTGCAGAGCAGGAAACTCGAGCTGAAGTCGCCGCCACAAAGGTTGATTTCTTCACCATGGTACGGGGAGAATAATCATGACCTCACAAGCTGCTTCCTCAATATTTGCCAAGGCACCATCCCCCGGCTTCACAGATGCCGTCCATGATGCGCAGTCAGTCTTTCGCGCTGCCATGAACGCCCTTGCGCAGCCAGGAACGATTCACCAGCTTAGCGAGCTTGCACTTACACCTCCCGCACCGCTTTCAGCCTCAGCAACAGCGCTGGTTCTAACACTTTGCGATTACGATACGCCTTTGTGGTTGGACCCCGATCTGGCGGCAAACGAGACGGTCAGAAGCTATATCCGATTCCATACCGCTGCACCGTTTGCAAAGAGCGCCGCAGAAGCAACATTCGCATTGGCCTCCAATTCCGAAAACCTGCCAGCTATTGCAGGCTTTGCAGCAGGAACTCCAGAATATCCAGACCGCTCAACCACGATCATCTTGATGGTAGATGACATGGTATCGGGTAGCGGCGTCACTCTGAAAGGCCCCGGCATCAAGAACCAAAATCTGTTTTCAGCACACCCGCTACAAGCCTCGTTCTGGCAACAGATGCAAGCAAATAGCACACTCTATCCACTCGGGGTTGATGTGATTTTTGCCGGAAACAATCAGCTTGCTGGTCTGCCCCGCTCCACCAAAATAACCGGAACAGAGGCTTAACTCATGTATGTTGCCGTTAAAGGTGGCGAGAAAGCCATCCGTAATGCTCACAAGCTCATGGCACGTGATCGCCGTGGTGATACAAAGGTCCCGTCAGTCAGCTTAAAGCAGCTTTCAGAGCAGCTTTACCTTTCAGTTTCTCGTGTCATGGCCGAAGGGTCTTTATACGACGCAGAACTTGCAGCTCTTGGCATAAAGCAGTCCCGTGGTGACCTGATCGAAGCTGCATTCCTGATGCGTGCTTACAGGACAACACTGCCACGCTTTGGTTATTCCCAGCCAATAGACACAGCAAGAATGCTCATTCGCCGACGCATTTCAGCAACTTACAAAGATCTACCAGGAGGCCAGCTGCTTGGCCCAACCTTTGATTACACCCAGCGCCTTCTAGATTTTAAGCTTGCAGCCGATGCTGAAGTCCCAAGCCCAGAAACGCAAACCTTCGAGAAGACGGAAGTCGTCCCACGTGTAACCGACCTTCTTAACGACGAAGGTCTGATCGAAGTGGACGAAGCACCTGCACCAGATACGCCGGTCGGTGACCTGACCCGAGAACCGCTAACGTTTCCAGCAGCTCGCGACTTGCGTTTGCAAAACCTCGCCCGTGGCGATGAAGGCTTCTTGCTCGCTCTCGGTTACTCCACACAACGAGGGTTCGGCCGAACACACCCATTTGCAGGCGAAATTCGCTTGGGTGAAGTGGAACTGGATTTCTTCATGGAAGAACTCGGCTTTGAAGTGCCTCTAGGCACGATGACTGTTTCTGAATGTCAAATGATCAATCAGTTTAAGGGCTCCGCAACTGCACCTCCGCAGTTCACACGCGGCTACGGACTGGTCCCAGGCCAAGGAGAACGGAAAGTCATGGCAATGGCTTTGGTCGATCGATCCTTACGGGCACACGAGCTGGGCGAGGAAATAGACTCCCCTACGCAAGATCAGGAATTCGTTCTTTCTCACTCAGACAACGTGCAGGCAACAGGCTTTGTCGAACACCTGAAGCTTCCACACTACGTTGATTTCCAGTCAGAATTAGAACTCATCCGCAAAGTCCGCAAAGAGTGGCAGGAAAAGCAGGACGCTGCTGGGCAAGAGCTTCTGGGGGAGGCTGCACAATGACACAAACAGCAAAAACACAAGACATCTCCAGCCAGCACTACAACTTTGCTTATCTGGATGAGCAAACGAAGCGGATGATCCGGCGCGCAATTCTAAAGGGCATTGCTGTTCCTGGTTATCAAGTTCCATTCGCAGCCCGCGAAATGCCAATGCCATACGGTTGGGGCACAGGCGGCGTTCAGGTCACGGCTGCTGTCATTGGCAAACAGGACTGCCTAAAGATGATCGATCAGGGATCAGACGACACGACCAACGCAGTCGCCCTACGCACCTTCTTTGTTAAAACCACCGGTGTGGAGACAACGACGAAGACCAAAGAAGCCTCAATCATTCAGACCCGCCACCGCATTCCAGAGGAAGCTCTCACGGAAAATCAGGTGCTTGTGTATCAGGTACCAATTCCTGAACCACTGCGCTTTCTTGAGCCTCGCGAAACAGAAACCCGCAAAATGCATGCGTTGGAAGAGTACGGTCTGATGCATGTGAAGCTGTACGAAGACATTGCGAAATACGGCCATATCGCCACCGCTTACGCCTATCCGGTTATGGTGCAGGACCGCTACGTCATGGACCCGTCCCCAACCCCCAAGTTCGACAACCCCAAGATGGACCAGATGGAAGCACTGCAGCTGTTCGGAGCAGGCCGCGAGAAGCGCATCTACGCGATCCCGCCGCACACGAAGGTTGTCAGCCTCGATTTCGAAGATCACCCCTTTGAAGTGAACCAGTTTGAAGAACCCTGTGCAATCTGCGGTGCCGAAGGCGCTTATCTGGATGAGGTCATTTTGGATGACCATGGAAAGCGCATGTTCGTTTGTTCAGATAGCGATTTTTGTGAAGACCGCCGTGCAGCAGGCCATGTTGGTCACCTTGGAACCAATCCGCTGGAAGCTGAAGGAAACGACTGATGTCCGCAGTTAATCAAGGCACTGAAGACCTTCCGCTTCTTCAGGTTAGCAACACAACCAAACTCTACGGGGGCCGCATTGGCTGTAAAGATGTCAGTTTCGACCTTTATCCCGGTGAGGTACTGGCGATTGTAGGTGAAAGTGGCTCGGGCAAAACAACACTGCTCAACTGCCTTGCAACACGCCTCACACCAACCTCAGGCTCTGTAAGCTATCGCAACCGCATGGATCAGATGCGTAACCTCTACGAGATGAGTGAAGCTGAGCGTCGAATGCTCATGCGCACGGATTGGGGTTTTGTGCATCAACACCCTGCCGATGGCCTTCGCATGACGGTTTCAGCTGGTGCAAATGTGGGTGAGCGGTTGATGGCCGTTGGTGCGCGCAACTATGGCAACATTCGAGACACGGCGACAGATTGGCTCGGGCGTGTAGAAATCGCAGAGGACCGCATTGACGACGATCCGCGTGCATTCTCTGGTGGCATGCGCCAACGCCTTCAAATCGCACGTAACTTGGTTACAAGTCCGCGTCTGATTTTCATGGATGAGCCAACGGGCGGTCTTGATGTTTCGGTACAGGCTCGCCTGCTCGACTTGCTACGCGGCCTCGTCGCAGACCTTGGCCTTTCCGTTATCATCGTTACCCATGATCTGGCAGTCGCCCGCCTCCTCTCACACCGCATTCTTGTCATGCGACACGGACATGTAATTGAGAGCGGGCTGACAGACCAAGTGCTTGATGACCCGCAACAAAGCTACACCCAGCTTCTTGTGTCATCAATTCTACAGCCTTGAGGACAGAACAATGTCAAACACTCCGAAGACGAAAATTCTAGTCTCAGATTTAGCAAAAACGTTCACAATGCACTTGCAGGATGGTTTGGAAATTCCGGTTGTATCGGGCGTAAATTTTTCTGTCGCAAGCGGCGAGTGCGTCGTGCTGGGCGGCCCTTCTGGGTCGGGCAAAAGTTCAATCCTTAAAATGATCTATGCCAACTACCGCTGCCAGAAAGGGCAAATCCTCATCACGGACCAAGATGAGATCATCAACGTGGCGCAAGCAACACCGCGCCGGATCATCCGCCTGCGCGAAAACACAATTGGCTACGTCTCCCAGTTCCTGCGCGCCATTCCCCGTGTACCAGCTTTAACGTTGGTAGCAGAGCCGCTCATAGCGCAAGGCGTTGCTGAGGAAGAAGCACTTGCACGTGCAGGCAAGCTCCTTGCGCGCCTTAACGTACCACAGCGTTTGTGGCAGCTGCCGCCCGCAACCTTCTCTGGTGGGGAACAACAGCGTGTAAACATCGCAAGAGGTTTTATCGCCCATTACCCAATTCTCCTTCTTGATGAGCCTACCGCTTCACTCGATGCGGCCAATAGAGCCGTCGTTGTTGAGCTCGTGGAGGAGAAGAAGGAGCAAGGCGTGGCAATGGTTGGCATTTTGCACGACCACGACGTACGCGATGCAATTGCAGACCGGATCGTAGACGTCACCTCATTCGCATCAGCGGCATAAACGGGAATTTACAGGATGATAAAGCCTCCAAAAATCTCAAAGACAGTCGTAGAGCCAACCGTTTCTCAGCGCGAAACTCAGATCGGGCAGCAGTGCGAGGTGCTTGGTCCAACCCATTTGGAATATTGTGAGCTTGGCGACTTTTCCTACATTGGCCCAAACAGCTCAGTTGCAGACACAGTTATTGGAAAGTTCACGGCCATCGCATCCAATGTCCGCTTGGGCCCTCCCAATCACCCTATGGAGCGAGTGTCCCAACACCGCTTTACATATACGCCAGAATATTATCGCAAGGACAAAGAAAGAGATCATACATTCTTTGCCAAACGACGTGCAGACCGGGTGATCATTGGTAATGATGTCTGGATTGGACATGGTGTCACGGTTCTGCCGGGCGTGACTGTAGGCGATGGGGCAGTTTTGGCAGCAGGAGCCGTCGTCGCGAAGGATGTCCCGCCCTATACAATCGTCGGCGGCGTTCCTGCAAAAACAATAAAACCTAGGTTTTCGAAGGATATCGCAAATCGTTTGCTAACCCTCAAATGGTGGAACTGGGCACAAGATGAAATTTTTGAGCGTCTGCCACTCTTTCAATCGATGCCCGTGGAAAGATTTCTGGAACATTTCGAACCTGCCTAAAGTGTCATCATACAGACACTGACCCTCTGGTAAATCGAAGGGCAAGGATGTTTTACTAATGCGTTATTCAATCTATTTCAGCCATCCGCATACTGCTGAGTTAACTCAACTGGGCAGTCAGTGGCTTGGCAGGTCTGCTTTTTGCAACAGCGCCCTCCCTCAGCCTTCTTTGCGAGAGGTAACGCGCCAGCGCTTACACAGCTTAACCGAAGAGGCGCGGCGTTACGGGTTCCACGCCACGATGAAACCTCCATTTCATCTAGCGGAAGGCAAAACACTTGAGGATGTAAAGGCAGCCTTGCATAGCTTTGCCAAGAAGACCGCACCCTTCATCATAGAGGGACTTGCACCCAACCTTCTTGGCAAATTTCTTGCACTCACCCCGACGAAGAGATCATCAGAACTCGATGACCTTGCAGCACGGTGCATCACTGAGTTTGACCACCTGCGCGCACCTTTACGCACCCAGGATATGGAACGTCGCCGTCAGGCCAACCTAACCCCAGAACAGGATGCCTACATGCAGACCTGGGGGTACCCATACATTTTCGAGTATTTCCGTTTTCATATGACACTGTCAAAACAGCTTGAAGATGAATCCGAACGCACAGCCCTTAAAGCCGCTGCCGAGGACCACTTCAAGCACGTTACCAACCAACCATTCCCAATTTCCCACCTCGCTCTGTGCATTGAGAGAGAGGCCGGGTCACCGTTCCAAATCATTGAAATAGCACCATTGGAAGGAACCACAGGATGAGCGACGTGATTGTAAACGAAGCGCCATACCAGACATCAACTCTGGTAAAGCCACATACACCGATGGTTTTTAGCAATGCAAAACTGGTCCTGCCTGAAACAGTAATTAATGGGACACTGGCAGTCGATCGAGGCAAGATCTGCGACCTAAGTAAAGGCGGGGCAAGAAACGCTCTGGACTGTGAAGGGGACTACCTGCTCCCCGGTCTTGTAGAATTACACACGGACCACTTGGAAAGCCACTACAAGCCTCGCCCAGGTGTAACTTGGAATGCTGTTTCAGCAGTACAGGCCCACGATGCGCAGATCGCGTGTTCAGGTATCACCACTGTGTTTGATGCACTTCGTGTTGGTATGGAAGATGACGCAGACCTGACCGCTCGCGACATGCGTGAGATGGCAGACGCCATTGAAATTGGTCAGCGGGAAGGTCGGTTGCGCGCAGACCACTTCATCCACCTACGCTGCGAAGTTTCAGCAGACAATTGCGTGGACGGCTTCGATCTATTCAAGGATGACCCGCGCGTTCGCCTGGCCTCCTTAATGGACCACACACCGGGTCAACGCCAATTTACATCACTGGACCAGTTTGAGCTCTACTACAAAACCCAAAAAGGGTTTTCTGATCAGCAAATGAAAGAGTTCACGGAACAGATGCAAACCCGTGCCAAACGAAACTCCAACAAGAACCGACTGGCGATTGCAGAGCGAGCTAAAGCCGCCGGTATGATGCTGGCAAGCCATGATGATGCAACACTTGCTCATGTCAAAGAGGCGACCCACTTCGGCATCAATGTTGCAGAATTTCCGACGACTCTGGAGGCTGCAAAAGCTTCTCATGAAGCTGGCATGGCAGTGCTTATGGGTGCACCGAATGTGGTGCGTGGGAAATCTCATTCCGGCAACATCTCAGCCAGAGAGTTGGCAGAGGCTGGATACCTTGACGTTCTTTCCTCCGATTACGTGCCCGTCTCTCTGCTTCAGGCTGCATTTCGACTCGAACAGCAAATCGAGAGCATTTCTCTTCCAGAAGCCGTACAGAAGGTAACCCGCATTCCTGCGCAAGCCGTTGGCCTGTCAGACCGTGGCGCGTTGGAAGAAGGCCGCCGGGCCGATTTGATACAGGTGCGCATGGTGGGCGACGTACCAATCGTTCGCGGTGTCTGGCGCGAAGGGTACCGGGTGGCTTAACGCCACCGGGTAAAGGGGAAAACAGTCGTGACATTCATGGCAAACACACCGCGAAGAACAAATAAGCTTGGCCCAGGCGCTCTCATTATGGTTGTCGGGCCAAGTGGAGCGGGCAAAGACACGCTGATCTATGGCTACAAAGAGCGTTGCGCAAATGACGAAAACATCTTGTTCGCGCAACGCCTCATCACACGTCCGGAAGATGCCGGTTCTGAGCCGCACAAGGCGATCGATCATCAGGAAATGTCATTGCTCATTGACCAACAGCGTGTCGCCTTATCATGGCCAGCCCATGGCTTAATATACGCCCTTCCAAAGTGCGTAGATGAGCACATCGCCAAGGGCGGAATTGCTGTCGCCAATGGTTCTCGTGGCGCGCTTGCACAAGCTGTGACCAAATACCAGAAGCTACTGGTGGTCCACATCACGGCTCCAATACATATTCTAGCAAAACGCCTTGCTGAAAGAGGCAGAGAAACAGTCGAAGATATTGAACAACGCTTGCAACGAGCCGATCTATCCCTGCCTGATCTCCCTCACATGGTGGAGATACAGAACACAGCCGCCCCTCAAATTGGAATTGAACGTCTGGATCAAGCAATCAAAGCATTTATGCGCTAAGCTCTTTCACACTTTCAAGGCCTAGAAGGTGCGCAGTGATCAGGCCAAATAAAGCTGGCGCAAACTCCTGACGAAACGGGGCGAACTCTTGTTCATTATACAGTGTGACCAGAATTGGAGACGGGTTTGTGATTGGCCAAAGGCCAGCCACAAACACATGAATGCTGAGAAAGACGGCCATCGCCTCTTCTCCACGTAGCCAGGGCAGCCCCCGCTGCAATACAACAGATGCCCGCTCAGCTTCAGCCAGCAAGGCTCGCTTAAAGTGGCGAACACATTCAATGGAGACGTTTTTTTCCAGTGTTGGCGCAATCTGGCTCATCAACTCGCATAAGCGTTTGCGAGAGGCAAACAGGTCTGCCAGCAGTTGCGCCATAGCAGCTGGTGTCATCTCTTTTGTGACCTGCTTCTCAAGCTCTTCGATAACTTCAACAAAATCACGCAACAACAACTCAACCAAAATTGCTTCGCGTGTCTCGAAGTATCTATAGATATTGGACTTTACAACACCGGCACGGCTGGCAATCGCCTGCAAAGTCAGCCCATCGACGCCGTCCTGCTCAAGAACACCGGTCGCGGCCTGTATAAGATCCTCATGACGCTGCGCTTTTGCGGCAGCTGATCTAGCGCGCTGAAAATTCTGGTAGGTCATAAGCCTGTGATAGGTCCCAATCAAATTGCTGTCAATAAATCGTGGCAGACTGCATTGACAAACTACCGCTAGATCATAAGTTAAGAGAACGACATTCTCCTAATAGTAATTTTACGGGATCGCGAAACAAATGTACCCGAAACAAAACCTGACAGTGAATGGCCAGACGAAAGAGATTGAAGCCGATCCAGAAATGCCACTGCTCTGGGCACTTCGGGACATTCTCGATATCAAAGGCCCGAAATTCGGATGTGGTATCGCTGCTTGTGGCGCGTGTACCGTTATGATTGACGGGGAAGCTGTACGCTCCTGTGTCCAGCCTGTTGGCGATGTAACAGGCGCGATTACGACCATCGAAGGGATTTCACAGGGCGATGAACTGCACGCGGTTCAGCAAGCCTGGGTGAAGCACTCTGTCCCACAATGCGGATACTGTCAGTCTGGCCAGATCATGGCTGCAGTCGCGCTGCTGGAGGAAATTCCGGATCCGACTGATGAAGACATCAGCGATGCGATGACCAATCTGTGCCGCTGTGGAACGTATCCAAAAATTCGCGCAGCTATCAAAGACGCCGCACAAGCACTGGGAGCCTAACAATGAGCCGTTTGGGAAAATACACCCGCCGGGCCTTTCTTGGGCTAGGTGTTGCAGCAGCTGGTGGCCTCGCTGTTGGCTATTATTTCTACCAGAAACCCTATGCAAACCCTCTTGATGCAAAGAAGGCAGAAGGTGAGACGCCCTTTAACCCATACGTGATGATTGATGCAGATAACACCATCACTATCATCGCTCCACGAGCAGAGATGGGCCAAGGCGTTCACACCACACTGGCAGCACTCGTCGCTGAGGAGCTGGAAGTTCCGCTTGAGCAGGTCAAAGTGGAGCACGGGCCATCCAGCCCAGCCTACTTTAACGCTGCATTGCTGGAAGATGGCACGCCCTTCCCGTTTTACGACGAAAGTGTTTTGGCGGAATTGGCGCGCGGCTCTATGAAGATCGTCGCAAAGTTTTTGGGCATCAATGCCACTGGTGGCTCAACCTCCACAACAGACGCCTTCGTTAAAATGCGCGAAGCTGGGTATGCAGCAAGATACGTGCTGATTAAAGCAGCTGAAGAGCACTTTGGCACAACAAAAGACAATCTGATCGTGGCTGATGCGACAATCACCGAAAAATCGTCTGGCAAAAGTGTAACTTACGGTGAACTCGCAAGCAAAGCTGTCGCTATTTCCCCGCCAACTGAGATGAAACTGAAGAAGGCCAGCGACTGGAAAATTCTTGGCAAATCCCAGGACCGCGTGGAACTCAAAGACAAGGTCACCGGCGGCCGGATCTTCGGAATTGATATGCAACTGCCGGACATGCTGTACGGCACCGTAAGAATGGCGCCACGCAAGGGTGTCAGCCTCAAAAGCTACGATAAGACCGCAGCTCTTGCGATCCCGGGCGTTAAAGACGTTGTAGAAATCAAAACTGCTACTGGCGAGGGCCTCGGGATTATCGCCGAGAACACCTGGGCTGCCTTCCAAGGCTCACAAGCTTTGGTAATCGAATGGGACGACCCACTCACTCTTCAAAACTCTGACCAAATGTGGAATGCGCTGGAGACCGCTCTTACAAAAGAGGCAACTTTCGAGCTGGGAGGAACCGGATCCGATCCAGAGGTTTTCGCCTCAATTCCAGAGAAAGAGACCCTTTCAGCGCAGTACCGTGTGCCCTTCCTTGCCCATGCAACCATGGAGCCGATGAATGCCACGGCACAGCATGAGGGTGACACAATCTATATTTGGACAGGAACTCAAGCCCCAGGGCTGGTTCAGTCAGCTGTCGCCAGCCATTTTGACATGGACAGCGCAGATATCGACATCACCACAACCCGTCTTGGTGGTGGGTTTGGCCGCCGCCTTGAAGTGGACTTCTCACTTTACGCTGCCGTGATTGCAAAAGCGACCGCGCCGTACCCGGTAAAGGTTACTTGGACAAGAGAAGAGGATACCCAGCATGATACATATCGCCCAATGGCCATAGCCGAAATCAAAGGGCAGATCACACCATCGGGAACTCTCAAAACCTTTGATATGCACGTGGCCTCTCCGTCCATCGTCAAAAGCGTCATGGCAAGAACCTTCCCAGGGCTTAGCCCAGTCGGTCCAGATAACTCTGTCTTGGATGGAGCATTCAACCAGCCGCTTGATGCAGAGAACCAGCGCTACCAAGCGCATGTGTCAGACCTTCTGGTACCAGTGGGTTTCTGGCGCTCGGTCGGCAACTCCGTCAATGGCTTCTTCCATGAAAGCTTTATGGATGAAGCTGCCCACAAAGCAGGCGTAGATCCGGTAGAATTCCGCCTTGCTCAAATGACGAATGACGAGTTCATGCCAGCTCGGGAAGTGTTGAAGCGGGTCGCAGAAATCTCAGGCTGGGGAACGCCCCTGCCAGCTGGAAAAGGCCGAGGCGTTGCACATGTGCTTTCCTTTGGCACATGGACAGCACAAGTGGTTCAGGTGGATGTTACTGACGAAACAGTGACGATTGAAGAAGTTTGGGCCGTTGCCGACCCCGGCATTGTACTGGACCCTGGCCTGTTCAAAGATCAGATCATGTCCGGCATCAACTTCGGCCTCAGCCAAGCGTTCGGCGAGGAAATCACATGGTCTGACGGAGAAGTCGAGCAAGCAAACTTCGATACTTTCGACGCTATGCGGATGTATCAGGCCCCAAAGATTACGGTTGAGGTTCTCGAGAACTCTCCAAAGATGGGAGGAGCCGGTGAACCAGGTACACCTCCGTCTACTCCAGCTCTGGCAAACGCAATCTTTGCTGCAACAGGCAAACGCATCAGGCAAATGCCACTCAGCAACGAAATAGACTTCATCTAACACCAAACAAAAAGCCCGGAGCATTCCACTCCGGGCTTTTTGTTGTCTATTGCAACCTGCCCTAAAGCGTAGCGCATAAAAGTGCGACCCGGTTTTAAGATACAACTCCACCGAACACGGGCAAAATCAGCTCAAGGATTTCAACTCAGATGCGAACTGCTTTAGTCAGTCAAAAAGCCAGCTGGCATTCCAAAAGCTTCCTCTAAAGACGTCAACGTTGCATCCGTGTCGGCGGTTCCTGCTGCCACGGCCTCAACATCAACATTGCCAGGCCCACGCGGCACAACATCACGGCGCTTCAAGTCGCGTTTTGGTGCCCCTGTAAGCTTGCTCTTTCGCGGAGTCTTCACCTCATTTGCAGCAACCGCAGTCCCTTCTGGCTTGGCAACCGGTATCACGATAGCCGAAGAAGCGTCAGCACTTGGTATCTCGCCATCTGCAAGCAGTGGCAGGTCTCCTGTACCGATAGAGGCCGTATTTTCCCCCTCGGTCCCCTCTTCCAAGTCTGATGCGCTTACAAGCTCCGCTCCAGAAGCAAGCTGTGAGCGATCCGCAGCTTCCTTCGCCGCTGAAGCTCTTAAACGCTGCGCATCTTTAACCGTCTTGGCTGTCACAAGATCCTGCGCTAATTTCTCGGAGACCTTCTTTGTTTCCTTAACATCCCCAAAGGATGCATCCGCATACTCTTGATGGCCAACCTTCTCAAAGCTTGGAAGACCGATCGAGCCTCGGATTTTAAGTGGCGCCAGATCAGAGGTCTGCGTTGAAGGTTCACCGTTCAGCTTGGACTTATCCAGGAGGCTTGGCTGCAAATACCACAGAACTTCGCCATCCTTGATGTTGATCGCCCCACGCCCTTCAACAAGTGCAGTTTTACTTTGCAACGTCAAAGCCTGAAATTCTGCGGTACCACGGTCAAAGATAACATCTGCACCCCAGCTGGAGAACGATGTTCGGTCAGCTTCCTCAAACGGCCAACCAGTAATGCCACCATTGCCCACCGACGCGACCAGACGGTCAACATCCAGCTCGTGTAGCGTGCCGTTGCCAAGCTGGAAACTCAGGGCTCCGCCCATGTTGACCCAAAGATCACTTGGTGTTTGGCCAGATGTATTCACATCCACCTCAGCATACAGGTTCCCGTCAACGCGTGGCATATCGCCAAGAGATGCAAGGAAGGGAGCAGCATCAATACCTTGCAATGAGAACTCTGCAGAGATCCCCGGTTTAACAGTTGCGCCATTCAAAAGAAGCTTACCTGCCCCTTCACCCTTATAAAGGTCCACTTGGGTAACCTCTAAAGCAAGGCGCCCATCAGAGAGCTCAGCTTTCAAATCAGCATTCTGCCCCTTTAAAGCACCAAGCTTCAGGTCCTTGATGGATAGATCGACATCGAGATCAAAACTTCGTAAAACAGAGAAATCATAAGCGCTCTCTCCCTTTGCGTTTTTGGCATCGGAACGAGAGAACATCTTATCAAATGAGGCATTTGCGACCTCCAGCCTACCACTGATCTTGGGAACTTCAGCAGTATCTATGCGCCCGCTTCCCTTAATGGTGGTCTGATCCAGCTTAAATTGTGCATCTTTAAAGGCCACACCATTTGCATCTGCATCAAAAACGCCCGCCAGCTCCAATTGTTTCCCATGCAGGTATCGCGGAAGCGGCCGTCCATACCACCGCGCAAAATTGCTAAAATCATCTGTCTGGAACGCAAGTATCCCGCCAAACCCGTCTTTCAGAGAATAAGGTCCAGTCACGCTTCCTGAGAACATCTCGCTTGAGAACGCAAGGTCGATATTTGCATCAGAACGCAACCCTCCCTGCAACCAAACCTGCTCCCCCTGCCAGCGGGCAGTTCCTTTCAGCTCCAACGGGTTAGAAAGCCCTGAGAAAACGAAACTTAGGTCCATATCATCAAGAGCTTCCTGCCGGTCTTCAACAGCAAGCAGTTCAGGCAATTGAATGCTGGCAATACGGCCCTTACGCAAAATCGCCCCGCCATCAATTTCGAGAGCAGAGACCAGTTCATCATAAGATTGCCCAACGCTGTAGAAGGAGGCATCAACATTAGCAAAACCTGAGGCAGGAAAGTTTAAGCCTGCCAAGCGAATGAGCTGCTCAAAGTCCAAGGACTTGCCATTGACTTGCCCCTTTAGCTCAAACCCGTCTTCCAGATAATTCAAAGCGACATCGCCACCAAACCCAACCGAGCCAATCGTGATTGACAGGTCTTTGCTTCGCATCCCACGTTGCCGGAACTGCACTTCACTGGTGAGCACTCCATTGCCAACATCCTCAGGAAGCTCAACGTTATGCTGTGCCGCCACTTCCGAAAGGCTTGGCACTTCAACTAAGACTTGCACGGTCCCAACAGGGCGAGCGCCAAACGCAAGCTGGCCCGTAAAACCTACTTTTTCTTGAGACGGCCCAATCAAATGAGCTTCGACCGACGTCGCACGAGCCTCACTCAATGCGGAAACCGACCCGACACGGCCACGAACAGCATACCGCTCGCCACCTTGAGTGAACGCGCCGTCCGCTGTCAAAGCATCACCACCATGCTCAAAGTTGAGCATCATCGAGATCTCTGAGAAAAGCAGCGGGGATTCCTGTTTCAATTCGCTATAGGTAACGACTCCATCATTCAGCTTGACTGTATCCAGATCCAGCTGGCGCATGAAGCTTGCAACGCGGCCCGCAATATTTGCGCCGATATGAGCCCCTTCTCCATCACCAGAAAGCAACGGCTGCCAAGAGGCGCTCCCTTCCTGATCAAACTCAAGAGTCCATTTTGGTTTGAACAACTCGATGTTTCGAATGATATTGCCGCCAGTCAGCAAACGCAGAGAATTCAGCTCAAACCGCGCCCGGTCAACCTGAGCAAACTCAATTCCATCCGCGCGCGCTGCACCAGCAACACCAACATTTTCAATCTCGATTGCCAATGTAGGAAACAGGTCAACGCTCGTTCTGCCATCAAGGCGCAGCTTCCATCCAGTTGCAGTCTCGAAAGTTTGCGCAATTTGGGCCTTGAGTTGTTGTTGTGGAACGAGAAGCGGTGCAAGCACCAGGCCACAAACCACAAGGGCGGCAAGAGCTCCAAAAATAATAAGCGAGCGTTTCATCTAGTCTCAGTATCCTAATGGACGATTTCAGCAAGGCCCGGGAGGGTCTCTAATGTAAGCAGCTTTCACTCAACAAATACAGCGCAACAAGCTCGTAGAAAACGTCTAAATTATGATTAGTTAAAGCCTTTCATGACTGCGCATAAAAGGACTAAGTAATCTGAACGACAAACCCCTATCATATTTGCTCCCAATTGTCGTAGTAATGCGTGGCTGCAAATTGGCGTATATTGGTGCTTTTCTTTGGCAATTGTAACTATTTTTGCGTATCAATAATATCTCATTCAGACCTGATTGACCTTTAAGCACCTCCAAAAAGCACTAAATATAAGTGCAACAAAACAAATAGATGCACGGAGCACATGCATGCTAGACGCCCTGAAAAAGTTCTTCAAAGAGCTGTCTATAGATAAAGAAGACACAAATCGTTTTTCTGAGGATGATGAGCGACTGGCAGTGGCCGCGCTGATGTTCCATATTATTGCGGTGGATGGTGATATTGAGCAGCAAGAACTAGATCAGTTAAAACGCGTCTTACAGCAACAATACGAGCTGAATGAGGAAGACACAAAAGAGCTGATGCAGCTCGCAAAAGAACGTGATGAAGAAGCCGTTGATCTTTACCGCTTCACCTCAGTTCTCAAACGCAAGCTAGAACCAGCACAACGCCTGAAGGTCATCGAGTCACTTTGGGAGATGGGGTTCGCTGACGGGTCCGTTCACGAATTTGAAGACAATACAATTTGGCGGGTTGCAGAGCTTTTGGGCGTATCATCCAGAGACCGTATGCAGCTTAAACAACAGGTGGCTCGGCGCCATTCAGGCAGCTAGCTCTTTCTGTGATTAAAGGTATAAGTTTGTAATGTTAGAACGGAATACCCAGCACAAACCCAAAATGCTCGTTGTGCTGCATCAGGAAAACTCAAACCCAGGTCGCGTCGGACAACAGCTGGTCAAACGTGGGTTTGAGCTGGATATTCGTCGCCCTCGCTTTGGTGATGCACTCCCGCATACGCTGGCCGATCACGCAGGATCTGTCATTTTTGGCGGCCCGATGAGCGCCAATGACCGCGATGATTTTGTAAAACAAGAAATCGACTGGATCAGCGTCCCACTAAAGGAAAACAAACCTTTCCTTGGTATCTGCCTGGGCGCTCAAATGCTCTCTAAAAATCTCGGCGGACACGTGACTGGCCGTGATGATGGCCTGGTCGAAATTGGTTACTACCCTTTGCAACCAACGCAGAAAGGGACGAGCCTGATGGACTGGCCCAAACAAGTCTACCAATGGCACCGCGAAGGTTTCTCGCTTCCCTCAGGTTCAGAGCTTCTTGCTTCCAGCCCGACCTACGAAAATCAGGCTATCCGTGTCGGCAAAAATGCATTCGGCATTCAGTTCCACCCAGAACTTACATACGCCATGATGAACCGTTGGACGACCCGCGCTGCAAGTCGCCTGGTGCTCCCTGGAGCACGCAAACGTGGAGAACATTTCCGCGAGCGCTTCGTGCACGACCCTTCCGTTCTTCACTGGCTTGAGACATTCATGGACCAGTGGATCGGTTACGCATCCGAACCTGCTGGAAACTGGTCTTCCAACATCTGCAGATAAAAAAAAGCCCGGTCATATGCCGGGCTTTTCTGCAAATTTTCTGATTTAACTATTCTGCTGCAACTGCTTCAGGTGAAGGCATTTTTTCACCCGGTTGTAAGATTGGAGATCCAACAGGCAGGACATCACGACCACATACATCTTTGTAGATGATGTGCGCCATCACGTACCAGGCACAAAAAGAGCATACGATCAGCACATAACCTGCGATTACGTTAAAGAACGCTGGACCAAAGTGGCCAAGAACCAGCAGGAAGAAGCCAAGGAAAAGGCTGCCAAAGATAGAAGCTTCACCTTTGTGCACATGCAATGCACCGTAGAACATAATGCCAGTGTAGATGGTGAACGGAATCAGGAAGAAACCAATATCGGCGTGCGTTGACTCATAAAAGCCCAGCTCATTGCCTGTAAGAATACCTGCAAAAGCCAGCCAAAAGGCGCCGTAGATCGTAAATGCACTGTAGCCGAAATTGTTACCAGTCTTACCTGTCTGGAAGCCTGCAACCAACTGTGCCAGTCCACCAACGAAGACACCCAACCAGAGAACTGGCCCCATATTCTGTAGGAGACCAATGTTTGCCATTTGCAGAACAAAGGTCGTCATACCAAATCCAGCCAGACCAATAACTGCTGGGTTTCCTGTTTTAGTTTGCACGTTCGCACCCTCAATAAAAAACCCAACCCCATCGTGGTAGGACGTAAGCTCCTTGACAACAGAAATTGGGAAAAACTCTCTATTTAGCTGGGGCGCTCAATACATAAGGGCTCACATAGCGACAACCGCACTACTACGTAACGTAGCAATACCTAACTCACAAAAGAGCAACTCTATTCCTTTTAATAGATTGTAAAATATAGATAATTTTAAACACAAGACAAAATAGCCAGCAACGCATAGTGCCCATGCACCAAACGCATTGCTGGCTATTTGCAATTAACAAGCTCAAACAAATTGTCTGAGCCCCAAATGGTGTCTCGCGTGAGAGCGATTAACCCTTAAAAGTCACGATCAAATCCTTCGCATCAAGCTGGTCACCCAGTTTAACGCAAACTTCGCTGATCTCCCCATCCCGCTCCGCATGAACGGATGTTTCCATCTTCATCGCCTCAATGGAAACCAGAAGGTCGCCAGCTTTCACACTCTGTCCAGCTTTGACAGTCAACGTGGAAATCACACCTGGAACTGGCGCGCCAACCTGAAGCTCATTGTCCTCATCAACCTTGCGCCGTGCAAGCGTGCTTGACGCTCCGTGTGCACGGTCAATGATACGGATGTTACGCGGTTGACCGTTGAGCTCAAAGAAGACCCGCTTTTCGCCCTTTTCGTCAGTTTCGCCAATCGCGAGGCAAGAGATAACCATCGTCTTGCCCGGCTCCAGCTCAGCCATAATCTCATCACCAACATTGAGCCCGTAGAAGTAAACAGGCGTTGGCAAAACACTCGTTGGACCATACTTGTCCTGAGCCTTGGCAAATTCGGTATACACCTTCGGGTACATGAGCATGGAAGACAGCTCTTGCTCGGAGCCTTTACGGCCCAAGACACCTTCAAGCTCAACCCGTTTCGCATCCAGGTCTTCAGCGCCGAGCAAAGAACCCGGGCGAACGGTGATTGGGTTCTGTCCTTTCAAGACTTTCTTTTGCAGTTCAGCAGGCCAGCCGCCAGGAGGGATGCCCAAATCACCATGCATCATGTTTACAACGGATTCCGGGAACGAGACTTCCTTGTTTGGATCAAGAACATCTTCGTGCGTAATACCCTGCGAAACCATCATCACAGCCATATCACCAACAACCTTGGAACTTGGCGTAACCTTCACGATATCACCAAACATCATGTTTACGTCGGCATAGGTTTTCGCCACCTCATGCCAGCGCATTTCAAGGCCAAGAGAGCGCGCCTGTTCTTTCAGGTTTGTGAACTGACCGCCCGGCATTTCATGTAAATACACCTCAGAAGCGCCAAAACGCAGGTCGCTTTCGAAAGCACGATACTGTGTGCGGACAGCTTCCCAGTAGAACGAAACCTGCTGAATACGGTCAGTGTTCAAACCACTATCGTGAGATGTACCTTTGAGCGCTTCTACCACAGACCCCATGCAAGGCTGAGACGTCAGGCCAGACAAGGAGTCCATCGCAAGGTCAACAATATCAGCACCACTTTCAACCGCAGCCAGTACAGTTGAAGCTGCAATGCCGGATGTATCATGCGTGTGGAAATGGATCGGGATTTCAATCTCTTCCTTCAACGCTTTGACCAAAACTTTCGCAGCCTGCGGCTTCAATACGCCGCCCATATCCTTAATGCCAAGAATATGCGCACCTGCAGCTTCAAGCTCTTTCGCCAGATTGACGTAATACTTCAGATCGTATTTAGGCCGAGCGCTGTTTAAGATGTCGCCCGTATAACAAAGTGCCGCCTCACACAGCTTGCCTTGTTCCTGAACCGCATCAAGCGACACTCGCATGTTCTCAACCCAGTTGAGGCAGTCAAACACACGGAAAACATCCACGCCAGCTTCCGCAGCCTGCTGTACAAAGTGTGTGACAACGTTATCCGGGTAATTTGCGTAGCCCACCCCATTGGAGCCGCGCAAAAGCATCTGCATCAAAAGGTTTGGCGCTTTCTCACGCACAAGACGCAGTCGCTCCCATGGGTCCTCTGTCAGAAAACGCATGGATACATCAAATGTTGCACCGCCCCAGCATTCCAGAGAGAACAGTTCTGGCAGGCCTTCCGCATAACTGTTAGCGATTTGCGCCAGATCGTAGGTGCGCATACGCGTCGCCAGCAAAGACTGATGGGCATCGCGCATAGTCGTATCAGTCACCAGAACCTGAGGTTGGGCTTTCACCCATTTGGCAAACTCCCTCGGGCCAAGCTCTTCCAACTTCTGACGTGTACCGTCCATCACTGGCAGTTTGAACTTCGGCGCCACTGGCACCACAGCATCTGCCGGTGGTTTGGCGCGCCCCTTTGTTTCAGGGTGCCCGTTCACACTCACGTCTGCAATATAGTTCAGCAGTTTGGTTGCACGGTCAGCCGTCCTAATATTCTCAAACAACTCTGGTGTATTATCAATAAAGCGTGTTGTGTAAGAGTTATTCAGGAAGGAGGCATGAGTGATAATCCGCTCCAGGAAAATCAGGTTCGTTGCAACACCACGGATACGGAACTCACGCAAAGCGCGGTCCATACGTGCACAAACTTCCTCAGGTGTAGGTGCCCAGGCGGTCACTTTTTCAAGCAGAGGATCGTAATAACGTGTAATCACAGCCCCCGCATAAGCGGTGCCGCCATCAAGACGAATTCCAAAACCGGTTGCTCCGCGGTAAGCACTCAAGCGGCCATAGTCTGGAATAAAGTTATGCTCAGGGTCTTCTGTTGTAATACGACACTGGAGAGCATGGCCATTCAGCTCAATCTTGTTTTGCTCAGGCACGCCGGTAACAGCTTTGTCACCAATATGGCCGCCTTCCGCAATCCGAATCTGCGCACGAACAATATCAATCCCGGTAACTTCTTCGGTAACCGTATGCTCCACCTGAATACGCGGGTTCACTTCAATGAAATAAACCTTCCCACTATCGGTATCCATTAGGAATTCAACAGTCCCAGCACCGCAGTAGCCGACTTCACGGCCGATCTTCAGTCCATAGTCACATAACTCACGACGCTGCTCATCATCAAGATAGGGAGCAGGTGCACGTTCAACGACCTTTTGGTGTCGACGCTGAATAGAACAATCACGCTCAAAAAGGTGAACAAGATTGCCATGTTGATCACCCAGGATCTGGACCTCAACATGACGGGCATGTTCAACGAGTTTTTCAAGATAGACCTCGTCCTTACCAAATGCCGCCTTTGCTTCACGCTTCGCTTCCACAAACTCACGAACCAGAGTTTGCTCGTCGCGTATAACGCGCATACCACGGCCGCCACCGCCCCAGGATGCTTTCAGCATCACCGGATATCCGATCTCTAAAGCAAGCCGCTTTACAGATTCCATGTCATCAGGGAGAGGATCAGTCGCTGGCATCACAGGCACACCGGCATTGACAGCAAGCTCACGCGCAGCGACCTTGTTTCCAAGACGGCGCATTGTTTCAGGCGATGGGCCTATAAAGATAATGCCGTTCTCAACACAAGCCTCGGCAAATTCCGGACTTTCGGAGAGGAAGCCATAACCTGGGTGGATTGCATCTACGCGCTGCTCTTTCGCAACACGGATAATCTCGTCGATAGACAAGTAGGCTTCGATAGGTCCAAGGCCTTTGCCAACCTGATAAGCCTCATCTGCTTTAAACCTATGAAGAGCGAGCTTGTCCTCTTCTGCAAATATAGCAACTGTATGGAGACCAAGTTCGTTAGCTGCCCGAAAAACGCGAATTGCAATCTCTGAGCGGTTAGCGACCAATATTCGTTGAATAGTCAAAGTATGTCCCCCAGTCTCTATGTATTTTGGGGCTTTATAGTCGAGTAAACACCTCTATGAAAAGATTAATTTATAGTCACTATTGTCATTACTATATTTAATGCCGCAAAAATCACTGAAGAAATGGCGAAGTCCAAGGGATTTTGCCGTACCATTGAGAAAATCTAAACACGTAAAAATATATACACAGATACATCAAATTTTGTCTTCGTTAATATATCTCAGTAGATATTTCTACTTCCCCCAACAAAGATGAGCGGGCTGAATAGAGCTCGCCACGTGTGCTTGGCAGGCCTCGCAATGCGAAACCTGCCAAGCACTTTATAAGACGCCAATCAAGCCTACCGAATAAGGCCTAGTCGGAATCCTTCTGCCACTGCATGAGTTCTGTTTGCAGCATGCAATTTCCTAGCTGCCGAAGCCAGATACCAGTCGGCAGTATGCTGTGAGATACTAAGGATCTGGCTGATCTCCCAACTTGTCTTACCAGCAGCAGACCACTTCAGACACTCAAGCTCGCGAGGTGTAAGGCGATGGCGAGGGCGATTGGTGTTGGCACCAACCAGCTCACGTACCTTGTTACTCGCATATATGCCGACGAGATGAAGAACGCTGATTTCACGCTCATTCAGACGCACTTCCGGCCCGCCAAAGATAAGCATACCTTGATAACCTTGCAGGCCATGAACTGGTACGCAAACACCGTCATACATTCCGTAATCACGGGCTTCAGTTAGGACTTGCTGTGCAGCAGCGGAAAGATTGCGATCACGAGCTACGCTGGACCATAAGAATGGACGACTGGCTGTCCGTGCTTTCGCAACAATAGGATCGTTTTGTACATAGTCACGGTCGAGATAACGTTGCTGCCACTCAGGACGCCAACCACTCAACATAATAGACCCATCAAAAGATGCGCCGGATTCCGGGATCGCAGCGAGACAGAAACTCGTAAAGCCAAAAGATTGACCAAGTTCCCCAATTCGCTTTGAAACACCATCAGGAGTTTCTTCGTTATTAATAGATTCAACAAATTCAAGTGCAGCAGTCAACGGATTCATTTTATACACCCCTACATATTATGCCTCCAACAACCTTACTCTACGCAATATCCACCTAATATAGAAGGTGTATCTATAACCCATCTTCAATTCTTGGTTAGTTGCTTTCATATAGGGAAATAAATCTATTCGATTTATCTAAACTACCCGTATATTTACGTCCAAATATTTTAACATTGTAAAATTGCACTATGTTTTTTTCTGAAAATCGCGTGTCCCAAACCTTTAAAGTTAAAATAAAAATATGGAGCATGGCCGAAAAAGTCATTGCTAGAAGCGGTTTAACATTTTATTAACCATATTTAAGCAGCAAAAGAAGATGCATGCGCATGTAATTTGGGAATATTATTCTCCAACTTCGCAGTAGTTTTCGGTTGAATTTCATGTTTCTTTTCGCCCTGCATAGATGCAAAAAATTTAACGATAGATCCAAGGGGAAAGCGGGGATAACTTCTTCCCGAAAAAAATTACTGGTTAAAACAGAAGTGGCAACTTGCCCCCGTTACTTACTTATTCATAGGCAAATTGGATTAGAGAAATTTTACCTAATACTAAGCAATTATTAATAAAATAGGTTAGCAATAAGTTATAGAGCAATGAGCGCAACCTCAAGAACGCTTGAATTTCTGGCGCAATATCGCGCAGTTTCGCATGACCAATAGGTCACATGCCTCCATTAAAAGGTCACATCATATTCAGCTACAACTGCGGAGCGAATATAACGTATACTTAAAAGGCGCTTTTGAAACGCCATTAATCTTGCCGTTCATACCAGCATTCATCATCAGCATTTTGGGGCTTTCTTCATTCCAGAGCTTTACAGCGCTTTTCTCTGCCATATAAATGCCACTTCATTGGGCGAGGCACCGCACGGGCATTTTCAGTATCCCAGCCAAAAATTTAAGTGCCGAGATACATTTGGCCATAGAATACGGAACTGCATTTCTAGATGAATAAAAACATGCTGCACAGAACGAACCGATCCCGATCCGTCACAGCAATCTTGGGGCCAACCAACACCGGCAAGACGCACTTGGCCATCGAGCGGATGAGCGCTTACTCATCTGGATTGATCGGATTGCCGCTCCGTTTGCTGGCAAGGGAAGTCTATGGCCGCCTCGTCGAGAAAAAAGGCGCTGATCTTGTTGCACTGATCACAGGTGAAGAGAAGATCATCCCCAAGTCTCCTCGCTTCTGGGTTTCCACCGTGGAAGCGATGCCCAAAGACTTGAACGTAGACTTTGTTGCTATCGATGAAGTGCAGCTTGCGGGCGACCTGGAACGCGGCCACGTCTTTACAGATCGCATTCTAAACCTGCGCGGAAGAGAAGAGACACTCCTGCTCGGCTCGTCAACAATTCGCCCGCTGCTTGAAAAGCTGATCCCAGGGCTGGATGTAATTACCAGACCGCGCATGTCCATATTGACATACGCAGGCTCAAAAAAGATCACCCGTCTGCCGCGCCGTTCCGCAATCGTCGCTTTTTCTTCAGATGAAGTTTACGCCATTGCAGAACTGGTCCGCCGCCAACGTGGTGGAGCCGCTGTTGTCCTCGGATCCCTTTCTCCGCGAACACGAAACGCCCAGGTCGACCTTTTCCAAAATGGCGACGTTGATTGGCTGATTGCCACCGACGCCGTCGGTATGGGTTTGAATCTGGATGTGGATCACATTGCCTTTGCAGGGCACCGCAAATTCGATGGCTATCAGTACCGACAATTGACCCCTGCAGAAACGGGACAGATTGCCGGTCGTGCAGGACGACATCTGCGAGATGGTACTTTTGGAGTAACTGGGCGAGTCCCTGGTTTTGATGACGAACTCGTCCATCAACTCGAATCTCATCAGTTTGACCCACTTAAAGTGCTGCAGTGGCGCAACCCAAACTTAGATTTTTCCTCGATTCGTGCACTTTTGCGCAGTTTGGAGCATTCTCCGCAAGAAGAGGGCTTGACCAAAGCCCCTCCGGCGGAGGATATCGGAGTTCTCGAACTTGCCAATCGTGACAGGGACATTCTTTCCCTTGCGACAACACAAGAGAGAGTTTCATTACTGTGGGATACCTGTCAGGTTCCAGACTATCGCAAGATAGCCCCGGCAAACCATGCAGATCTCGTCACAGGGATATATTCTCATCTGGTCAAAGATGGGGCCATTCCAGATGAATGGTTCAACAGTCAGATAAAACTGGCAGATCGGACAGATGGGGATATCGACACATTGGCGAACCGGATAGCACATATCCGTACGTGGACCTTTGTGGCAAACCGTGCCGATTGGCTGAACGACCCTGCTCACTGGCAAGGCGTGACGCGCGGCATAGAAGATCGTTTATCAGATGCCCTTCACGAACGGCTTACACAGCGGTTTGTGGACCGGCGAACCAGCGTATTGATGCGACGTCTGAGAGAGAACAAAATGCTCGAAGCGGAGATCACCGCAACCGGAGACGTCCTTGTTGAAGGACAGCACATCGGCCAGCTTCATGGTTTCCGATTTGCTCCGGATGCAACGGCAGAAGGACAGGAAGAAAAAGCTGTCCGTGCTGCGGCACAAAAAGCACTAGCTAGTGAGATAGAAAACCGCGCCGAGCGGTTATCTCGCGCGCCTAACGAAGAGTTCATTCTCTCCGCAGACGGCACATTAAGATGGCAAGGCGAATCTATCGCCCGCCTGACAGCTGGTGAACAGACTTTACGCCCGACCCTGATCATTCTTGCTGATGAGCAATTGACAGGGCCTGCGCGCGACCAAGTGCAGGAACGGCTTGACCTTTGGATCAAGACCCAAATTGAAACGCTGCTCAAGCCGCTTTTCGATTTGGAACAGGCTGAGGAAGTCGAAGGTATTGCTCGTGGAGTGGCATTCCGCCTAACCGAGAATCTCGGGATCCTAGAGCGCCAGGAAATTACGGATGATATTCGTCAGCTCGACCAGCAGATGCGCGGTTCACTCCGCAAACTCGGTGTTCGTTTTGGCGCTTACCACATCTATGTCCCTGCTCTTTTGAAACCAGCGCCAAGCCAGCTGCTTGCTCAGCTCTGGGCACTGAAAGAGGGCAAAGGCGACATCAAAGGCCTGACTGAACTCCCTCAACTGTCTGCGTCTGGCCGCACATCGGTACCTGTAGACCCTGAAATCGAAGCTGCGCTTTATCGTGTGGTTGGTTTCCGCGTCTGTGGCCCACGTGCAGTTCGCGTTGATATTTTGGAGCGTCTGGCAGACATCATTCGTCCGCTGGTTGCCTGGAAGCCTCTCGAAGAAGGCGTTGAGCCCCCTGAAGGCGCATTGGCAGCTGGCGGTGCATTCACTGTCACAGTCTCCATGACCTCCCTGCTGGGTTGCGCTGGCGAAGATTTCTCGAGTATTTTGAAATCTCTCGGCTATCGTTTGGAAACACGCGAAGAACAGCGCCCGGTCATCAAGCCTGCTGAAGCTTCGGCGAATGCAACTGAAGTTGCTGATGCAGAACCAGTAGAGCAGACCGACGCAGAGCCAGCTAGTCCTGCTGCTGAAGAGAGTGCTGTGCAGACAGCGGACGAAACAGCAAAGACAGTGGCTTCTGATGAGGCGGCTGCAGATGTTGCTTCTGAAGGCAGCTCAGACGAACCAGAAATGGAAACGGTTACCGTTGAAATCTGGCGTCCAGGTCGCTTCGGAGGCCGTCGCAACACCAACGAGCGTCAGCAACGCAATACGCGCGGTGCACCCGAACGCCGCGGTGCTGCAACGCCGCGCAGCAACAATAACCAGCAGCGTCGCAACGTTGGTAAACCGGGCGGCAAAGGCCGTGGATTTAGCAAGGACCAGAGCCGTAGCCATCAGGCGACGAAACCTGCTCCGCGCAAAGACAAGCCATTGGATCCGGATTCTCCATTTGCAGCGCTAATGTCCCTAAAACAAAACTTGGAAAAGGGCGACAAATAGTCACCCCATCAGGACAGGGCATATGACACATCCAGAGCCACAAGGCACTATTCGTATAGACAAGTGGCTCTGGTATGCGCGCATTACAAAGTCACGGACACTGGCACAAAAGCTGGCAGTGTCCGGGCATGTGAGACTAAACAAAGAGAAGATCGCGGCAGCAAAACAAGCCGTCAAGCCCGGTGATATCCTTACGATCACCATGCCTCGGCGCCTTTTGGTCCTTAAGGTTTTGCAGCTTGGAACTCGTCGAGGCCCTGCCCCCGAAGCGCAGACGCTTTACGAAGACATGTCACCGCCGCCTCCCCCCAAAGAAGAAGCCATTCCAGTTGCCAAGCGAGAAGCTGGTGCAGGACGTCCAACCAAGAAAGATCGCCGCCAGATCGCACGTATTCGCGGGTTCAACGAAATCGATCCTTTTTAGTGCCGATTTTGCGCAAATTTTGCCCCAATAATACAATCTCTTCGCTCAGTTCAGCGCTTGCGCTACCTAATGAAAACCGGTAGCAAAGAGCACAAAGTTTAATGGACGAAAAAACCGTCAGGGCGATGAAAGCCCATGCCATTTGTCTTCAGACAAGCATGCAGCGCCAAAGACTAAGAGGATTGCGATGACATACGTCGTCACAGACAATTGCATTAAGTGCAAATACACCGACTGTGTTGAAGTTTGCCCGGTCGATTGCTTTTACGAAGGCGAGAACATGCTCGTCATCCACCCAGATGAATGTATCGACTGTGGCGTATGTGAGCCCGAATGCCCTGCGGACGCGATTCTTCCAGATACAGAGCCTGGATTAGAAAAGTGGGTCGAGCTCAACGCAGAGTATGCTGAGAAGTGGCCGAATCTGACCGTCAAGAAAGAGCAGCTTCCAGAAGCAGCTGAGTTTGATGGCGTTAAAGAAAAACTGGAAAAGCACTTTTCTGAAAAACCAGGCGCTGGCGACTAAGCTCGCTGTATCCCTGGCCTGACCAGATATTTATCATTTGCCAAACAGTATCCGCGGGTGTCCGAATTCCTCTCTTTCTTGAGAGAGGTTGGAAATCCGTGGATAATGTGCTATACAGTTTTTTACAGTCATTTGGCAGGCTGGTTGCATCCTCCCGCTCGGAGGTTTTTTTATGATCGCAGTTCAGCAGAAAAGCGGTCAAGAATTGAGCCCGGCATTCGCTGAAATAGCCAACACAGAGAATTCGACTGATCACATCTGAACGCGGAATCAAATAGTGCGAGAGGAAGCTTTTCGCACATATTGAACGTTTCACGTTTTTCTTAGGAGAAAGATGCGGCGAACGCGCTGCATCTAGGTTGTTTTTGTCTCCCGGACAATGAGCAACCACTGCGCAGGAGAAGTATAGCGTATGGCCACACCCGCAAAAAAGACCGCGCAGCGTCAGGGGTTTAAAACAGGCGAGCACATCATTTATCCATCTCACGGTGTTGGATTGATTACTGCACTCGAAGAGCAGACCGTAGCTGGATATTCTCTTGAACTTCTCGTAATCGAATTTGAACAGGATAAGATGACGCTCCGCGTCCCTGTTGCAAAAATTGCATCGGTTGGAATGCGCAAGCTTTCTGAAGCATCTACCGTTAAAAAATCACTTGAAACCATTGCTGGCAAGCCGCGTGTAAAACGCACCATGTGGAGCCGTCGCGCTCAAGAATATGAAGCAAAGATCAATTCTGGCGATCTCGTTTCAACCGCCGAAGTTGTTCGGGACCTATACCGCTCAGAGTCTCAGCCAGAGCAATCCTATTCTGAACGACAGCTCTATGAAGCTGCCTTGGACCGCATGGCACGTGAAATTGCTGCAGTTCAAAAGCAAACTGATACAGAAGCAGTTCGTCAGATTGAAGGTGTCCTTGCCACATCTCCAGGTCGTGCAGCGAAAGTTGCGCCTACGACCGACGGTGAAGGCGGAGGTCAGGAAGAAGCCGCTTAATCAGCGCTTTCTTACTTGCTACCGGTTTAAAAGCCCCGCCTTTTGTGCGGGGCTTTTTTTGTCTCTGGAGATCCAAAGTCAAGCAGCTGTCGTATTTAAAACATTGATGGAGGCTTTTATGGCACAATATGACAGAGATACAATGCTCAGCCGCCTTGCTCTTACAGCAAGAAAAGCTTCCTATCTGACTAAGGAAGAAGAGTACCAGCTGCTCGAAAGCTGGATTATGGACAGAGACGATGACGCCCTTAATCAACTATCACTCTCACATTCCCGGTTGGTGATAGCACAAGCATTGCGTTTTAGGTCTTTCGGCGTTCCCCTCTCCGACTTGATTCAGGAAGGCCATATGGGTCTCATGGAGGCCGCCAATCGCTTTAACTTGTCAAAAGACGTCAGGTTCGCGACCTACGCGATGTGGTGGATCAAGTCGTTCATCCAAGACTTTGTTCTCCGCAATCAATCCATTGTCAGAAGCGGTACGTCTTCGCGGCAGAAAAGGCTGTTCTTCGGTTACAAACGCATGCATGCAGACGCTGCTGCCAAGCATCCTGATCTTTGCGAGGAACAACTGCACCACAAGATCTCAAAAAAGACAGGCATTAAAGTCAATGAGATTAGTATGATGTCTGCCAGGTTAAAAACAGATACTTCCCTAAATGCAGCCATAAAAAACAGCGACGCAAAACTTGAACTTCAGGACACGATTGCAACAAATGATCCTCTCCCAGATGAGATTGTAGAACTACAACTGGACGCAGAGCGCTCACAGCGCAAGTTGAACGACGCCCTCGGTACATTGCTGCCCCGTGAGCAACGCGTAATCCGTGATCGCAAACTCAAAGAAGAGAGAATCACTTTAGAAGCCCTGGGAAAAGAATTGGGTGTATCCAAAGAACGAGTTCGTCAGATAGAAGTGAAAGCAATGGATAAGCTCAGACTAGCCCTTGTGCTTACGGACGCTCAATAAATCACCAGATGGCGAACCCACGCCAAGGCAGCAGGTCCTTAGTCTGTAATAACTTTCAAGAGCTCACCCGACTTCATACGCTGGTTTGCCTTCACTTGATTGAGGATTGTAAACAGTTCCAACCGGCGGGACGGCTCTACACCGCTCATACCGACAGCCAGCTTACGAGCGGTCTCTCCACCCGACGCCTGAATAATCTTAACTCGAAGTGGGTTAAGACGCGCTTGTTCGGTCGGGCTAAGCTGCCTGAAACTACCGAGGACCTTTTCAAAATCTCTTGTAAATACAGCTGTTGGGGAGCGATTTGCAAAAATGAACCTATATCCAGTTAACCCTATCCGCACCACACCAATTCGGAAAGACCAACCATCTGTAATTGCAGAACCAATCACCGCTGGTAATCCGTTAATGGTAGTTGGCCGAACGCTGTTGTCGATCAGACCGTTGATCCAGCCAGATAACATGTAATCGGTTAAGCTGGCATATCCGGTAAGGTCAGCGCCATCAAAGCGCATGGCAGTTCCTGAATTATTACTAGCCAAAACTGCCTCGGCTGAATTCTCAAGAACAAACCCGTTGGGAACACTAAAGGAGATGCCAAGTCCTTTATGCAGGAACTGGCGACCACGAATATAGCCTTCCAGCGGGTCGTCGCCAAACAGCATCCCATCCAGACTTATCAGGTACTCTTCGCTTCCATTCAGGCCAATGCCAGGAGCTCCAATTTGCCGCGCACTGCGAACAGCACGACGAATACGCTCTGGCGTATTAGGATGGGAAGATAGAAAATCTGGCGCAGAACTACTCTGCCCACCCAATTGCTGATAGCGAGCAAACTGCGCCATCGTATTCAGGAAGCGCGACGCAGCATAAGGATCATACCCAGCACCGGCGAGCGTTCTCACGCCCACATCATCAGCTTCAAGCTCTTGCTCCTGAGAGAACCGAGCAAACTGCACCTGTTTTTCTTTAACAGCTGCATCAATCGTCTGTTGGTCCTTACCAATCTTTGTCATCACTTTCGTGACAAACTCAGCTTCTTCAGCCTGACGCTGGCGCTTGATAGCATGACGCGCTGTCACGTGTGCCATTTCGTGCGCAAGAACAGCAGCAAGCTCAGACCTATCATTCGCCAGGGCCAGTAATCCACGCGTAACATAAAGATACCCGCCAGGAAGCGCAAATGCGTTCACAGCAGGGCTATTGAGTAGAGTAATGCGGTAGTGTGCTCCAGGGTCCTCGGATGCGGCAACCAAACCGCCAACAACACGCGCAATCGCTGTTTCAGCTTTGGCGTCTTTGTACACCCCACCATATGTGGCAACAACGCGTGGGTGCTCACGCGCCCCAACATCACTGGCCAGACCGCTACGTAAACTTCCAGGTTTTTGTGCGCCGAGATTGGTAGAGCCGGTCAGCTGACACGCAACAAGCGTTGCGGCCACTGCAGATACCGTTAAAATTCTCAGGCTTGTCTGTAGCCCAGACAATGCACTACTCAATGTCATCGTTGTTTCCGGCTGTTACCCTAATCCAGAAGCTCCAACTGCGCTGGGTGTCTAAGCTCAATCATTGGCCCTTGGTCCATTTGCAAGACGCCCCTAAGGCGAACCCGCTTACCACTCATTGCTGAAAGATCATGCCCGAATTCCAAAAATTCTTCCAACATTCCCCTTTGAATAATCCCGGTTAAATCCTCTGTCCAGCGTTCTCCAAAATTCAGGTAGGTTTTAGATCGTGTTTGCCCGACGGAAATCAACCTAACCTCTAAAATCTCATAGAGTCCAAAACGCTCGTAGCCTATTGACAAATAGTCATTAATTACATTTTTAACGGCCCATATTCCCGCTTTTTCCCGCCGTGCTGTCCGCTCTAAATTAATAAGGAATTTCAAGCAATTGAAAGCTCTAAATTGTGGCCTAACCATGGCCATTCCACTTTCCACGAGCTCACTCGACAAGTCTCTGCGATTTTGATCAAGAAGAATTGCAGGTCTACGCCCCCACCGATCCATCTCATCTGCCAAAGGTTTCACAGATACAAAGTTATTAGCCGTGAACTTTTTCACCTCAGGCGAGTCATCCCCGATAACCTTCAAGTCTGAAAGATAATAGGGTGCCCCGTCACTTGCCACGAATCTTTGAGGATTCTCAAAAACTGCCTCCATAAAGACACGCGGCATCACCTGCTCATCACCTAGCCCCGCCTCACACGGGCCAGCATGAACTTCAGCCCAAGATAGGAAAATCAAACTGACCATAGCTAAGCATTGCTTGAGCATAAGCACCCTCCCTGCATAGATAGGTGCTAATAATACCAAGCAAACCGCGCTGGAGCGCCCCTCAGAACTCGATAAACGGAGTTCTCATAACCTGACCGCAAAGCTCCTTCTCACTCAACTGAAACCTAGCCTGTTCACAGCCGAGCAATCAGTCTCGCATCCCCATTGTTTTCGTGATATTTGAAAAATCTCGGCTTCATACAGACACTGACTGTATCTTGGCCCCGTAGCTCAGCTGGATAGAGCGGCCGCCTCCTAAGCGGCAGGTCACAGGTTCGAATCCTGTCGGGGTCACCACTTTGTGCATACAGCGTCCGACGCAGAACATCGTTGAACCCATCTAGAACTCTCAAACTACATTGGACGCAGTAAGTGTGTCAGCTGATTGTTATCCTGTCATTGTAGGTTGGCTGTCGCATTTCAGGTCGTATCGCCCCGTAGAGCGATAGAAACACGAGACAGACATGCCGTGCAGCCAGCTTTGAGAGAACTAATCGTCGGTCACTTGGATACACTCAAGATACTCCGAAAGCTCCTTTAAATCGGCTGCTTTCCTTATGATCGTGGCCATTTCTTTTCGGCCAACGCCTGAGCCAGTATAAGGATCAACTGCCGACTTTAAGAGACTGGTAAGACGGTCATGCAAGTCCTGACACTCTTGTGACACCCCGTTAAACTGGGTACCAGGTTTCGTCTCACTCGCAGCTGCACTACCTGCCCAGAAGAGCGCCAACACCACAAAAAGAGTCCTCTTAGGTTTTACAGTCATTTACATGCTCCTTTATCACTCACTTCAAGGATAGTGCTTTAAGGCACGACGACCGTCTCGATAACGCTGGTGTTATTGCCGGGATTGGCGTCTTGGGCGAGGCTGCTCACATTTGCGATGTCACGCAAAGCCGCATTCGGTTCAAGATTATTTATCTCGAAGACGAGCAGCAGCGCTCCAAAGTTAACTGTTTTAGTAGCACCAGGCGCAAGCTCACCAACTTCAACTTCAAAAGTGGACAAGGAAGGCGACACAATTTCAGAGTTTGTGAGAGAAGCTCCTGGCGGCAGATCTATCGCATCAAATGCTATTGCTGATGCCCCCAAAGCATTTGTAACGTCAAGCAACAGCTCATCACGCAATATGACACCACTCGCCGTATCAGGTCCTGTATTACTGATCCCGATCGTGTAAAGCGCAATATAAAAGGTCGCCTGATCCGACACTTCAGCAAAAGGTGCCACAAAAGCCGTTTTCGTAACCATAAGGTCAGCGCTACGTTGCCGTTCAGCGACCTGTTCAATATCGATACTGCTTTGTAAAACACGTTCAGGTGCTTCAGGGTCCATTTGCGCAGAAGTATAAACCGCGATCACATCCAGCGGCCCCTGACTTTCAAACACAAGAAAGCCTTCAATGAAATCCTCAGGGAACCCCTGTGAGAAGAGCCGCAAACGCAAATCATCGCAATCCACGGCCAACGCCTGATCATATTCAAGTTCATGAACATCAATTGGCATAATCGCGCCTGGCTCTTGCCTTCCAGGCGGAATTGAAAGCGCTAGTTTCTTAGAGAAAGCGACCTCTGCGGGCTTAGGATTATGAACATTCACAGTGGTTGCATAACGGCCTTGGGTTAGCTGCAAGTTTTCCGCATCCGCCTGATCGCCGCAAACAATCTTGGCTGCATATTCATATGGGTGAGCAGACGGAAGAATGTCGCCAGTTGCAAAAACGTCAGGCAGGTTATTACTGTCGTCTGGGACTAGATTGTCTGCCGCACTGGCAAAAACCACAACTCTGCCATCCTCACTGATTGAGGTATCCTCTGATTGCTCGCTCCCTGCACCTCCCAATAGCCCCCGGCTCAAAAGCCGTGTCTCTCCGGTAGCTCGTTCGTGCCGGTATACGTCCCGCTCTTCATTCTCGTCCTCGTCCACAAGGGCGTCGGAGTCAGAATCAAACATAATAAAGCGCCCATCCTGCGATATGTTTTTCCCATAACTTAGGGAGGCTGTATCCAGCTCTCCATCTATGAGCTCCTCTGGATCAAGCAATATTCGTTCTGTCGTTTGGGCAACCAGGTCACGAACATAAAGACCGATCTCCCCTTCCTCTGCATCAGGTACCAGATTAGTTGCACTGGAGGTAAAGACCACATACCGTCCATCAGCTCCAATCGATCCAAGGTGGCTCGGGCCGTTAGCCTCAGAGTCATCATGCGCAACACTCACCCGGATGGTGGTTGCACTTAAAGTATCTCGTAAGAAGATATCTCTGGCGTCATTCGTATCATCAAGCACCAAGTTTGGCGCACGAGTATCAAAAACGACGTAGCGTCCATCTCCGGATATATCCAGATTCACGATATTATTTACGTTGGTGTCGCCTCCGGGAGCCGATTGCTCCCCCGCGCTGTTCAAATTTACAAGCTCTGAGGTTCCCTCTTGCCGGTCTCTCATCACCGCATCAATGAAAGTAACATCGTCTCCAGTATCGTAGGAACTATCCGCAGTCAGGTAGACGACATACCGGCCGTCATCGCTTATCCCAACAACATCATTGGAAAAGGCCGGAGAAGGATCTCCATCCGCTGTAAAGCTAATAAGTTCTGTTTGTTCTGTCTCGCGGTCACGCAGGTAAACACCTGATAAACTATCTGCATTGTCACCAGGTACCAGGTTTGATGCTCCAGATTCAAAAACCACAAACCGGCCATCGGGAGTTATGTCCATTCTTCTAAAAGAACCTGCAAAGCTATGGCCACTCCAGTCATTTCCCTGAGTGTTATCACTGGCAACACTTATGAGTTCGACCTCTCCAGTTTCGCGGTCTTTCAGGAAAACATCGGGATGGCCATTTACATCTCCTTCAACAAGATTTGTGGCATTCGAGACAAACACAACATAGCGACCATCACGGGAGGCAACCGCAAACGCACTCTCGCCATTGGCCTCTTCTCCAGCTTCATTGACACTGATCCGCTCAATGGGGGCAGCAGCTGCGGGGCCTAAAACGGTAATGTAAATAATCACTCCAAGCACTTTTTGAAGAATATGCTGCGAAGGACGAAGCCAATCCAGAACTGCACCTACCACCTTCATTGCCCGCCCCCATTTCAAGATAGTAAAATCACAAAACCTTTGTTCCTTTTGGAATAACGAATAAAGCGCAGCAGATCGTGCCCCAGATTTAGCCTAGGTATTTAGGCGAGAGCCGGAATTCAGTTACTTGGTTTAGCTGGGCGCCACAGCCAGATTATTTGGCAACTCGAGCACTGATGACCGCTCTGGTAGACGCAAGTCTAAGGCTTGTTTTGTTGACATATCACTCGGACGTGCAATCCCTCTATAGATAGAAACTAGTGTTTCGGGGGGAGGCTCGTAGATGGCACCAATTCTAGAAATTAAAGACCTGAAAGAACTTGCACGCAAACGCGTACCAAAAATGTTCTTTGACTACGCCGATTCTGGTTCATGGACGGAAAGCACGTATCAGGCGAACGAAACTGACTTCGGCAAGATAAAGCTCCGGCAACGCGTTGCTGTCGACATGACCAACCGCAGCCTTGCCACCAAGATGATCGGGCAAGACGTATCCATGCCTGTCGCACTGGCACCCACCGGCCTCACCGGAATGCAACATGCAGACGGCGAGATCCTTGCAGCACAGGCGGCGGAAGAGTTCGGAGTGCCCTTCACTCTTTCAACCATGAGCATTTGCTCTCTAGAGGCGGTTGCAGCAAAGACCCAAAAGCCATTTTGGTTCCAGCTTTATGTGATGAAGGATCGCGACTTCATCAACGCATTGATAGACCGCGCAAAGAATGCAGGCTGCTCTGCATTGGTACTCACATTCGATCTTCAGATTTTAGGCCAACGCCATAAAGATTTGCGCAACGGGTTGTCCACCCCACCCAAGTTCACCCCTAAACACATCTGGCAAATGGCAACGCGTCCCGCGTGGTGCATGAAAATGCTCACTACAAAAAATCACAGCTTCGGCAATATCGTCGGCCATGCAAAAGACGTTGAAGACCTGTCCTCTCTCTCCTCCTGGACAGCCGAGCAGTTTGATCCTCGCTTAAGTTGGGATGACATCGAGTGGATCAAGAAGAAGTGGGGCGGACCGCTCATCCTGAAAGGTATTTTAGACAAGGAGGATGCTCACTGTGCCGCTGAATCTGGCTGCGACGCAATTATCGTCTCCAACCACGGCGGCCGTCAGCTGGACGGGGCTCCCTCTTCAATCGAGATTCTGCCAGAAATCGTAGATGCGGTGGGTGATAAGGTGGAGATCCACATCGACGGCGGCATTCGCTCCGGACAGGATGTGCTTAAAGCCATATGCCTTGGCGCTAAGGGCACCTATATTGGCCGGCCCTTCCTGTATGGATTGGGCGCTGGTGGTAAAAAAGGCGTCACTCAGGCGCTGGAGATTATTCAAAAGGAACTGGATACCACCATGGCCCTATGTGGCCGTCGCGACCTAAATACACTCAATCGTGACAACCTGTATTCCATCGACGGCGTCAAAGTCTAACGCAACACATATGATCAGCTGAGAGGCGCAACGCTCTCCCAGCTGTTATTTCGTTCAGAGCGCACAATCGCGTCCAAAATTTCCATATTTTGGATCGCATCAGCAATCCCGTATGGCAAATCCTCTTGGCCTTTGACCACACGCGAGAAAAGCTCACCCTGCAAGGTATATTGATCACAGGCCGGAATACGCTCCACTTCGAGTGCACCATCACCCGGCACGCTTCCACAATCGAGACGCAGGATTGTCTCTTCGCCCGCTGGCGCATTAAACGGAATGAGAATTTCCAGCCGTTTTGCAGTACCCACAAGGTTGATACGTTGATAAGCAACTGACTGCGTAGAGACTGTAAACTGCGCCTGCCGTCCCTCACCAAAGTCCATCATCACACTGCTCAAACGGTCTGTGCCAAAGTTCCTATCACGATCAACAAGGCTCACAACCCGCGAAGGCTCAGCATTAAAGAAGTAACGCGAGGCCACGATTGGGTAGCAACCGATATCCATCAGACCGCCACCACCAAACTCAGCCCTATTGCGAATATTCAGTGGGTCCTGATTGTCGTAGCCAAAAAACGCTTGAATAGACTGTAGCTTGCCAAGTTCGCCCGATTCCGCAATTTCCAAAGCTCGTTGCCATTGAGGGTGAGCGCGAACCATAAAAGCTTCCATGACAAAACGATCATCGGGGATCTCCAGCAGCTGGCGAGCCTCAGTTGAATCAAGCCCGATAGGCTTTTCACAAAGCACATGCTTACCAGCTTTCGCCGCGGCAATGGTCATCGGCACGTGCATGTGGTTTGGGAGCGGGTTGTAAATCACCTCGATATCAGGATCAGCAAGCAATGCTTCATAAGAACCATAGGCCTTAGGAATTCCAAGTTCCGTTGCAACCTTTTTCGCGTTCTCTTCGTCACGAGAAGCAATAGCCACAACATCAACACCACGTGCCTTCTGAAGGGCAGGAATAACTTTTTTACGGCCAATCCGTGCAGTTGATAGAACACCCCATTTAACCACTAGTAGTCTCCAGCTCTATTCTCTTGGAAAAGCTATTTAATCAACTCAAATGCAGCCATTTTCTGCCCGACTTCCGTTTTTAAGAAGCGGTCAAGTTCAGAGATAGCGGAGACAATATGATAAAGCGAGCTTGCAGGCGCTGCTTCATTTACAAAGCTGCCGTCCTCTAAGCACTTATCTTTCCAAAGCCCAAAAGGAACATCCTTTAGGAACATTTCAAGAGCACCCAACGCGTCTGACAGAGACGCTTGGTAACGCGGCCATTCCTCTTCAGGGGTACATTCAAGCATCGCAATAGAAGCCTTCAGCCACTCTGCCTGACACCACAAACGGGCCATAGTATCACGTGGAGAGAAATCATCATTAATGCCCATCATGATGACACCACGCTCACGGTCCACACCATGAGTTTCAGCAATCTCAAAAAGCCGCATAGCAGCAGCTTTTGCCCGTTCATCACCGCGCAGCTTACTCCAGCGCAAAAGCAACCAGGCCCACTCCATGTGATGTCCTGGCTCAAGCTCTTTGCCCGCAGCACCCAGCGCTGGCGTCCAGTCCAACGCAAAGAACTCCCGAAGGCCACCTGTCTTGGAGCAAATCAAATGCGTCAGACACAGATCACCCAGCTCATCTGCCAGAGCTACCCAGACAGCTTTTTGTTCGGCACTTAGGTTTTCAGAGGATTCCCAGTCAAGACACATCTCAAACAGGTGCATATGCGGGTTGGCCCGAAGTGGGGCACGAGGTGGTTCAGCCTCCTGAAAACCCGCAATTGGGTGCTTAAAGCGACTGTTTAACACATCCAGTAAAGCAGCAGCTTTTGTACAGGCCTGCGAACGCATGTCACTGTTCACATCAGCAATATTGTAAAGAGCAAGCAGCGCAAATGCCTGATTGTAAAGACCAAAAGAAGCATCAACCAGTTCACCGGCAGGGGAAGCAAGTGCGCCGATATAGCCCTGAGACGTGCCAAAGACCCGCTCGATATAGGCTTGCGTTCTTAAAGCTACGTCCATCCATGGGCCATCCCAACCTAGGCGCCCGGCCTCACAATACACAAACACCATACGTGGATTGACACGGCCACGCCTAAGATCCGCACTTCCAAGACAATCCAGAGTGACTGTTTCAGAAAATCCACCGTTCTCAGAATCTTCGCCCACCTTCAGCCAAAGCGGCAAAGCACCCTCAAACAACCAGGTGCGCAACTCTTTTAAATGATCGACAATCATTTCTGGTGCTCCATGCCATCAGCCTACCGCTCCACTACAATCCGCGATCGCCTCATATCTGTTAATGGAATCTGAGTGCTCCAAGGTTCAACAAAGCAGCCCACAGAACACGGTCCAAATCTCGACTTGCAAGCGATTAAGAAACCCAAGCTAACAAGTTTTTGCAGCATTATGAAGTAATGGGGAATCAGTGGTGCCGCTGATAGGACTCGAACCTACGACCCCATCATTACGAATGACGTGCTCTACCATCTGAGCTACAGCGGCATTCCAAATGACGCGATGAACGCATCTGGAAAGTGGAAGCTTGATAACCAAGCTATTAATAAGATGCAAGCCTGATTTGCAAAAGTGAAGGACGCATCCACCACCTATCGACATCTACTTGGAAGCTAAGAAAAACTCCTTAGCTTCCAACGAAATACGACTAGCGAAAGAACTTAAAGCTTGTGGCCGTAGGAGCCTTGGGGTCATCGTCATCAGGGTCAGGCCCCGGATCATCAGGAAGATGGGAGAGTGGAAATTCAACCATCGATTCATCCTTCGCGTCGGCGTCCTTTTCATCCGATGCGCCTGCGGCAGGTTGAGAAGTACTGGTCGTGCCCGCCTCCCCCTTCTGCTCGGCCTTGGTTGGCGCCCAGCTTGAAGCTTCGACGGGAACCACAGTTGCCGGAGGCCCGGATGGCTTCACAGCCTCCTCAGCTTTATGCGGCTCAACTGGCACCTTTTGGGGCTCCTCCTGCTTGTCATCAGCAGCTGTTTGATCCTTGCTTGATTCAGACTTTTCGCTCTCGCTTGCCTTCGCCATAACAATGTCTGCATCAACAGCTTCATTAAGCACAACAACCGGCGCAGCAAGTTCAGGTGGCTCAAACAACTTCTCGTCAATCACTTCAATTGACTGTTCCAAGTCACTAACACTTTCAGGCGCTGCCCATTCATAAGCGTCTACTCGCCCCGTCCTTGGGGAAACAGGAGCCCAGTTTGCAGAAACCACACCATCTGCAACCCACACCTTATCCTGAGGAGCTCGCACAGCACGGGCCAGCCACTCACGAATGCGCCCTTGATCACCGTGTTCACGCTCTTCAAGGTCAGCCATCAGCAAAAATGCGCGCTGCGTTGGCTCGGAGCGTAACACCCGTTTCAGCTGTTCACGCGCTTCATCAAACTTCTTGGCCTCAATGGCAGCAACGGCAATTGCAATTGCCCCCTCAGAAGAATAAGCCCGCATACTTGCCAATGTGCGTGCACGGCTCAAACGGTCCGTCACAGAGTCACCCGGACGCACATGCGCATAGGCTTCTGCTAGATCTGGGTGTGGGTTAAGCTTCCACGTCGCTTCAATGATCTTAGTTGCCTTGCGAATGTCACCAGCACGGATACGCAGACGAGCAGCAACAATTGCGGCAGGCACAAGCGAAGGCGCCAGGCCATGCGCCTCTACTGCAAGTGTCCTGGCGCGATCTGGGTTTTCGTCTTCCAGCTCAAGTGCACGAGCTGTTAACAGGACAGCTTTTTGGCGGCGCAGAGTTTTCTTGTCCAACATGCGAGCAGCATAATTGCGCTCAAGCGTAGCGATAGCTTCTTCCCAGTCGCCAGAAACAGCTTGATACCCAAGCACCGCATTACCGGCCCAACGTAGTCCAGGCACCAGATTAAAAGCTTCCTCCGCAAAGTGACGGGCGGCAGCAGGCTCATTTTCACGTTCAGCTTCAATGTAGAGGCCATGCAGGCCCACAGCCATTGAACGGCTGTCTTCCAGCATTTGTTCAAAACGCAAACGGCTGTCACTATGGTCCCCGTCCAGCTGCGCAGTTTGCGCCAAAAGCAGCAAAGCAGCAGGCTCTCCGCCATCCAGCAGTTTCTCGGCCTTAAGGCCAAACTTACGCGCATGCAGCGTGTCGCCAGCCCCAAGTGCCAACAAGCCCTGCGAAAGCGCGTCATAGCCCTTGTCTTTGCGGCGGCGTTGCATGAAACGGGAAGCCAGTGTTGGAGATTTCCAGAGCAGTCGCCCAAACCCCCAAATTGCAATTGACGCAACAATCGAAAGACCGAACGCCACAACGGTCGTCAGCAAGCTTGCCTGAATTACGTATCCTTGCCATTCAAGCGTAACAACTCCTGGACGATCTGCCATCCAGGCACCGCCAAGAGCCAGCGCGAATATAAACGCGAAAAAGATGAGAACGCGGACCATGTCCTTCGCTCCTTTCCGATACTACTTGTTTTCAGAAACAAGCGACTTCAAAACTTGCGCGGTGATTTTCTTCACCAATTCATCAGCAGCTAAACGAGCTTTCACCTGTACAGCCCACGCTGCACCAGCCTTTTTCATAGGCTCAGGCAACGCATCATAGGCTTTCATTGCACCCGAAAGATCGCCCGCTGCTACGCGGGACTCCATCGTGCCCAACAGTTCGTTGGAGCTGGTGCCCTCGCTATCACTCGGTTTACGAATTGAAACGAGAGACTTGGCACTGGAGAACAAGCGGTCGACAACATCGTCGTTTTCGCTTGTCAGCGAAACTGCACTCATATCGCGAGCAACCTTAGCAAAGCCGGCAATCAACTCAGCCGAAGACGGAATACCGTTAGCCGCACCTGCCTTCAATGAAGCCAGCTCTCGCGCATCACTTGGAAGCACTGTCTCCACAGCGGCCAATTCAGCTTCGTAACTCTCACCAGAATCTACAGCATTGCGAAGAGAAGCGATCGCGATCGCCCGTGCAGCACGTTCCTGCGCACTTGCTGAACCCAGAGCTTTCGCTAAGCCGTCCACGCGATCGTTTAGCAGCTTATTGGCTTCAGCATCTCTTTGAACAAGAACGTCAACCTTGCCTTCCAAAGTTTGCTGCTCAGCCGCGAGCTTCCCAATCTGGGCAGCCGTCTCATCAACCTTGGTGCTCACAAGTGCCAGTTGATCACCAAAATCTTTAAGCTGGACCGGCGCTTCTTTCATGGCCTGAAACTGGTTCTGTAAAACGGCAAGATTGCTTTGTATTGCGCTCAAAACCTGTTCAACATTCTTTTGAGAAGAGGACGACAGCGTCGCAACCTGTTTGGCAAGTTGATCTTGCGTCCTCTTTAAACTTGCAAGTGCCGCACCATCACCGGCCGTACCACTTGCAATAAAGTCATTAAGCTGTTTGATCTCCGCACCCAGCGTCGTAGCTTCCTGTTGCACACGGTTTGTTACACCAGAGATCGCATCCTTGAGCTTTGCGCTGGTTTCTTTCTGAACGACGTCCAGCTGAGTTGTCAGGTTCTGAATAGTCTCTTTTGCAGCATAACTGTCAGCAGCACGATCTTTGAGCGCAGTAATTTCCTGCTGTAGCTGAGAGTATTGCCGCTTAGAGCTTTCCAGCAGCGCTTCAATCTCGCTGGTATTTTGTACAGAACCCGCACTCACCATCTGCAACATACCGACCCGATGAAGGCCCAAACCTGCTCCACCAACAATCAGCGCACCAATAACACCGGCAGCAAGCATCGCACCAAAACCAGCACCTGGCTTAGGTGGACGCGCAGGCTCGTCAGGGGGAGTACCGCTGCCCTTACCAGATGGCGGCGGTGGTGGTGGCGCTCCAGTTCCTTTAGGCCCAGCCTTGTCAGCCTGACCGTTCCCAGAGCCCTTGGCGCTAGCAGCTGTGGTTTTATCAGCTGTGGATTGGCCTGTTGCACTGGTCTGAGCAGCCGTTTTAGTATCAGCAGATGGGCGCGCCGACGCGGCAGCGGTCTTGACGTCAGCTGCAGCCTTTGCATCTGTAGTTGATTGAGCACTAGCTGCGGAAGTTGATTGCCGCTTGCCGGAAGATGGCACAGCACTGGTGCGAGAAGCGGTTGCTTTTCCTGCTGGCTGTTTGGCGGCACGCTTCACTTTTGATGCAGCAGTCTCAGTTTTGGACACATCTTTCGCGGATAAATCAATTGTCACAGGCTTTCGGGACCCGCCAGAAAGCGGAGATTTCCGAGAAGGTGTTCCACCACCCGAGCCTGCTCCGGCGGATGTCCCACCTTTTTTGTCTTCAGCAGCCATCAAAACCTCCTACAACGGCGCGTTTCAAGCGGATTCCAGCCGCGCCAATTTTAATACGTATGCAATCACTAAGAACCTCACCAATAGGCCCAGCAATCAACATAAACACCCTGGAAGCAAGTTGCTATCAGGGAGAATTAGCACCTTGCTAAACAGAGTATGCTCTCACCCAAGGCCAAATCACCACACTCAGCCCTGTAAAGATGTGAGAAGTTCAAACAAACTCTCCTCGCTAGGCGTTTTGGCTACAAGCACCTCGCCAAACGATGCAGCATGTTCTGCAACTCGCTTAGAAACACATAATGCTTTCATAGAGTTAAGAAACACTATGGTTTTTTCAAGATTTGAAACATTGAGAAAAGCTTGAACTGTGCGCGCTGAGTAAAACAACGCACAATCAACCCCCCCGGCCTGGAGCTGATCTCGGGTGATCTGAGAAAGCTTTGCAGCAGCAACCATTTGGTAGGTTTCAACCATTCGGCATGCGACGCCCTGCTGCATTAACCGTCCGGCAAGGTCTCCACTACGATCAACGGCAGCTGGATAAAAGAAGGGACCTTTCAAGTGACTTTCAACAATCAGCTTCGCAAGAGAGTCAACATCTCCATGCGCCCTCATAACCCTATGAAAGCCAGCAAACTCAGCAGCTTTCGCAGTCGCGTCCCCGACACAAAAGACAGGGAGCTGTTGTAGCGAGCTGACCAAATCATTGAAAACAAGCGCTTCAATTGCTTTCGCACTCGTAACTGCAATCGCTTTTGCGTCTCCAGCCACACCACCACAAAGGGAAAGCGGCTGGAAGTGCAGCATCGGCTCAATGACAACCTCGTGTCCCATAGCAACCAGTCGCCGCGCAGTTTTATCGGCTTCCGGTTGAGGACGGGTCACGAGTATTTTCATCAAAGCTCCAGAAAGTTCGGTCCAGATTTCGCTTTAAGCTCTTTTCCAAGCTCACGGCCAAGTTCTTCCGCATCGCTCACCAACCCTTCACCTTCAATAGTGTGGGTCTGGCTTCCGTCCGGCTTGATAACTTCACCACGGAAGCGAATGCGATCGCCCTCAACATGGGAAAGACCAGCAATTGGTGTCCGGCAGGAACCATCCATCTCAGCCAGATAAGCGCGCTCCAACAAAAGGCGGCTCTCGGTCTCTGCATGATGGATCGGCGCAAGAATGCGCGCAGTCTCTTCATCACCAAGACGCGCCTCAATACCAATCGCGCCCTGCCCGACAGCTGGAAGAAAGTGCTCCACATCCATCAACGAGGTCACAAGATCCCCCTGCCCCAAACGACGCAAGCCAGCGTAGGCAAGGAAAGTTGCATCAACCACACCTTCATCTAGTTTGCGCAGGCGAGTCTGCAAATTGCCGCGGTACATCACAACATCCAGATCAGGGCGCAAGCGCTTAATCTGTGCCTGACGACGCAAACTGGAAGATCCAACCACAGCCCCCTGTGGAAGATCCGTGAGTTTTTCCACACTCGGAGAAATAAATGCATCACGCACATCTTCTCGAGGAAGGTAAGCAGTCATGCCCAGGCCATCGGGCAAAACTGTTGGCATATCCTTGGAAGAGTGCACAGCCAGATCAATAGACTTATCCAGCAAAGCTTCCTCAATTTCCTTTGTGAACAAGCCTTTACCGCCTGCTTCGGAAAGAGGCCTATCTTGAATTTGGTCTCCAGTTGTTTTTATAACAACAATCTCGAAGTCATCATCAGTCAGACCGTGTGCCTTCGCGAGACGAGCGCGTGTTTCATGCGCCTGGGCAAGGGCCAGAGCGCTACCACGTGTACCAATTCTTATAGGTTTTGTTTGCAAGGATCACATTCCCAATGCTAGGGGCTCATGTTAAATGAGCGACATAAAATCATAGGCCCGCGAAATCAACTGCCCATTATGGATAGAAGACCGACAAAAACCATGGGCCAAAGGAGACCAGACTTGCTGACCATCCTCGGCATCGAAACGAGTTGTGACGAAACTGCCGCCGCTGTCCTTGAGATTGATCAAGATGGCAACTGCGAAATTTTGTCCAACGTGGTGCATTCACAAATCGATGAACACACACCCTTCGGCGGTGTTGTACCAGAGATTGCAGCGCGCGCCCATATTCAGTTGCTAGATGGGATCGTAGAACAAGCGATGAAGTCAGCAAATATGAGTTGGTCCAACCTTTCAGCGGTTGCAGCAACTGCTGGCCCCGGCCTTATCGGCGGCGTAATTGTTGGCTTGATGACCGCGAAATCTATTTCCATGGCTATCAATAAGCCATTGATTGCAGTGAATCATTTGGAAGGCCACGCTCTCACCGCTCGTATGACGGATCAGGTTGAATTCCCATTCCTGCTGCTCCTCGTCTCAGGTGGTCACACCCAGTATCTCCTCGTAAAAGCTCTTGGGGAATACGAAAGATTGGGCACAACCATTGATGACGCGATTGGTGAAGCGTTTGACAAAACAGCCAAACTGCTCGGCCTGCCTTATCCCGGTGGTCCGGCTGTAGAAAAAGCTGCAAAACTTGGTGATCCAACCCAATTCAAGCTGCCACGCCCACTTCTTGATCGCCCCGGTCTGGACATGTCATTTGCTGGGTTAAAGACAGCGGTCCGCACAGCAGCGCTGAAAGAAGAGCCGGTGAGTGAGCAGGTCGTCAACAATCTGTGCGCCTCGTTCCAGGAAGCTGTTGCAGATGTCGTTGGACAGCGCAGCGCCAGGGCCTTTGATCTTTTCAAGGAACGTTATCCCGGCACCCCTCCAAAGATGGTTATTGCGGGCGGCGTTGCAGCCAATGAGGCAATTCGGACCCGCCTCACCGCAGTCGCAGCCGAACATGATGCGGAGCTGATCGCGCCGCCACACAAACTATGTACCGACAACGCAGCTATGATTGCGTGGGCAGGTGCAGAACGCTTGAAGAAACTAGCAGCAGAAAACCCGGAAATTCTGGAGAAAAGCGGCAAGGGAGACGACATGCATGTGTCCCCTCGCCCCCGCTGGCCACTGGACAAAATCTCCGAAAGCGTCGTTGGCTTTGGCAAAAAAGGCGCGAAGGTTTAATCAACCCAGCCTTCCTGAAACCGAGGCATGTTGCAAGCTGCAAAGCCGCAGGTAAAAGCAGTTCTGCTGTTTCCCTGCAACCGCGAACAGCTTCAACTGTTACCGTTTGGCGCTGGCTGCTGATCCCGCCAGAAGTCCTCCATCAATAGTCAGCTCAGCCCCAGTCATATAAGTAGCCTCATCTGAGGCAAGCAACACGGCCAGCGCGGCAATCTCTTCAGGCTGCCCAAATCGTTTCATCGGGGTATCCGCAACCAACGCTGCTATCCGCTCTTTTCTGTCCGGCCCATCACCAAACATTGGCTCCCAAATCGGGGTCATAATCGCGGCAGGTTGGATTGAGTTGCAACGAATATTCCACCCCTGTTCAGCACAGTACAGAGCGACTGTTTTCGTATGATTACGCACAGCTGCCTTCGAGGATGCATAAGCAGCAGCAGCAGGGATGCCCACCATTCCGGACCGTGACGAAATATTGATAATAGACCCGACTTGTTTCACACGCATTGCGCCAATTGCGTAGCGACAACCAAGAAACACACCATCAAGGTTCACAGCATGAACCGCCCGCCAGTCAGAAAGCGCAGCTTTTTCAGGATCATGCGCACGCATCTCACCTTCAAAACCTGTAATACCTGCATTATTCACGAGCACGTCGAGCTCTAAAACCTCTCTGGCAATCGCCTGCCAGTCAGCCTCACTAGATACATCAAGCTGAAAAAATGGCATGTCAAGTGCACGGGCTGTTTCACGACCTGCTGCAACATCAATATCGGTGAGAATAACGTTTGCGCCTTCAGCTACAAACATACGGGAGATTGCCTCTCCAATGCCGCGCGCAGCACCGGTCACAAGGCAAGTTTTGCCTGATAATCTGGGCATAAAAATCCTTAAGGTGAAATGAAGAAATTATCGGTTCAGGAACCCGAATTACCGGTCACGCCTATCCATGTTCCTACCTTCCTCTATTAAGTTGTTTAAGCTAGGCTATTCCAGGGCCAGAAGCAATTTCAGATTTTGCACATTAAAATAACTTATCCCCCCGGCCAACCACTGCCCTATTCTAAATCCTGTGCTCACGTATTCGGGCAGCTGATGGACCGCCCATCAGTGCGGCGTGGGCTGGGCGGGGCTACCGGGTGAAGTAACGCATCATCCGGCGGGTTCGTTGAAACACCCCTTGAAAGTCTTTAGTGCAGGGACCAAGCGGAAGCTGGTCACCCGAAGGGCGTCTACACTGGCAGGCGTTTAGCTATCATCGACTATCGCATTTTCCTCTGGCAAGTGTGTGCATCGTTGACAGTGCCTGCTCCCAGTGCCTTTCGGAGGAGACCTTGTTTCATACAAAAACGCCCGGGCAAGGCGAGCAGCCAATGCCGAAGAAACTAATTTACTCACAATGCGCAGGCACTGCCTGCTCGCCTTGCTCACACCCGAACTTTCGGGGCATTCAGTTCCACACTGCAGGTAAAGCCATGCGGTGCTAAAGCGCGTGTCATGCCGCTATTTATGTGCAAACTGCTATAATGCCTTGCTTGCAACAAACTCCTGCAAATAACATCTGCCAAATTCAAACAACATTGATTTGATTGATTCATGGTGGAAATGACATTGCAGCCTCGGCACAAAGCCTACGTTTATATGACCTGCGGCACACATCTTCTCGTTTTTGACGAACCGGAAACCGACATCGCAGGCACATTGCAGGTGCCAGGTGGAACACTGGATCCGGGCGAAAGCTATCTGCAAGCTGCCAAACGCGAGTTTGAAGAAGAAACCGGCCTCAGTGTTTCCGGCGCTCTTGAACAGTTCATAGGCCATGATTTCCTATATGACGATGCTCTCACTTCAGGTCCGGAGCTACACCGCCGCAAATTTTTTCATCTCAAAATTCAGAAAAAAGCAAAGCAGACTTGGGATCATTACGAAATGAGCCCAAATGACGGTGGAGATCCTATCCTGTTTCGCTTCTTCTGGGTTGATTTGGCAGATAACGAAACTAAGTCCAAGCTAACAATGCATGGCGGGTTCGATCTCCCATTGCAAATGCTTTGCGAACGACTGAACATCACGCAATAAGGAAAATAATATGGTCACTGCTCTAAACAAGATTGCTGTACTGGGCGGAGGATCCTGGGGAACCGCACTGGCGCTGGCAGCAGCAAGAGCTGGCCGTGAGGTGATGATCTGGGCGCGTGATGCAGAGACCATCAACGCCATAAATACATCCAAGACCAACCCAAAGTATTTGCCTGGAATCGAGTGGACCGAGCAAATTTCTGCCACGTCTTCTTTAGAGCTGGCAGTCAGCAGCGCAGATGCAATCCTGCTCGTCACACCAGCGCAAACGACCCGTGTGATGATGGAGGAAATCAAAACCTTCCTCCCTGCAAATACGCCCGTTGTTCTCTGCGCCAAGGGTATTGAGCAATCAACTGGCAGCTTGCTTTCAGAGGTCATCAAGTCAGTAACAAACAACGCTACTCCGGCAGCACTTTCCGGTCCAAGTTTCGGGCATGATGTTGCCAAAGGGTTGCCAACAGCGGTCACCATCGCCGCTGAGGACGGTGCTGTTGCGGACCAGCTTTCTTTCGCCCTCGCTTCCGAGAGCTTTCGACCATATGCAACCGACGACTTAACAGGCGTCCAGATCGGTGGGGCACTTAAGAACGTTCTTGCAATCGCATGTGGTGCAGCAATCGGCTACGGCCTTGGCGCCAGCGCACAGGCAGCCCTGACCGCTCGCGGTTTTGCAGAGCTAACCCGCCTCGGCATGGCGATGAATGCAAGGAGTGAAACGCTCACTGGTTTGTCCGGCCTGGGCGATCTGGTGCTCTGCTGCTCATCCACCCAATCACGCAATTTCGCATTCGGTCTCAAGATCGGTCAGGGCAGAACACCCGAAGAACTCCTCGCACCAGGCCAGAAGCTTGCAGAAGGCGCACACTCTGCCAGCATCGCTGTGACTCTGGCTGCAGAACACAGCGTTGACATGCCGATTGCCGAGGCGGTTTCACAAATCCTGACAGGTAAAATCGACGTCGCACAGGCCTTGAGCGGCTTAATGACTCGCCCCCTGAAACGAGAGAACCACCCCTAGTAGAAACCCTTTAAAGTAATAACTGCCTGATTATCTATCAAAAAATCAAATGGTTAGGCTAAAAACCTGCGACTGGAGTATCCAACATGCTGTACGCACTCATCTGCACTGATAAGGCTCATTCTGAAGGCATTCGGCAAGAGAACCGGCAGAGCCACCTCGAATTTCTAAACGGCCTTGGTACTCGTTTGAAGGCAGCTGGACCTTTTATGTCTGATGACCTGGTATCCCCCACAGGTTCGCTGGTCTTGGTTGAGGCTGCAAACAGGGAGGAAGCAATGGCTGTCGCAAATGAAGACCCTTATGCACTTGCCGGCCTCTTTGAATCTGTTGAAATCCGACCTTGGAACTGGGTACTTAAGAACCCGGAAGCCTAAATTTGCTGTAAGTATTACAACATAGCAATCAGGGAGCACCCGTCTCACGCTGCAAACAGGTGCTCTTTTTAAAAGTATTCCCGAAAAGTGCGTCCGGCTTTCGAGTAGGAATGCGCGTGAAACAAACTGCTTTAAAGGAGGCAAAGTTGCAATACTGGCTGTTCAAATCCGAACCTAACAAGTGGTCTTGGGACCAGCAAAAAGCCAAGGGCGAACAAGGCGAAGAGTGGGACGGCGTACGCAACTATCAAGCCCGTAACTTCATGCGCGACATGAAAATTGGCGATCTTGGTTTCTTTTACCACTCCAACATCGGCAAGGAAGTTGTCGGTATCGTAGAAGTCTGCGCCCTCGCCCACTCAGATTCCACAACCGATGACCCACGTTGGGAATGTGTAGATATTAAAGCTGTTAAAGGCCTGCCGCAGACAGTTACTCTGGCACAGGTGAAAGCTGAAGAGCGCCTGCAAGACATGGCACTTGTAACTAGCATGCGTTTGTCAGTGCAGCCAGTAAAGCCGGAAGAATGGGCCATCGTGCTGGAAATGGCCGGCATGGATCCATCGCAGGTCTAGCCACGATGCAACTAACGGATCGGCGCAAGTTTATACTGGAACAAACTCGTATTCACCCTGTTCCACATGCGCCATCTATTTCTCTTCATTTAGCTGATGAAGACGTCGACCTGTGGCACATGGGCGAAGATGAGCTGGAAGCACTGGGGCTTCCCTCCCCGTTCTGGGCCTTTGCCTGGGCCGGAGGACAAGCCCTAGCCCGCTATATCCTCGACAATCCAGAGGTCGTTGCAGGTAAGCACATATTGGACTTTGCTAGCGGTTCTGGCCTCGTCGCCATCGCGGCGATAAAAGCAGGCGCCAGGTCTGCTGTCGCAGCAGATATCGACCCGTTCGCTGCAGACGCAGCGCTTATCAACGCAACACTAAACTCAGTTACAATCAAAAGCACAACAGAAGACCTGCTTAACAAGCCTCCATCCCAATACGATCTGATTTGTTGTGGTGATGTGTTTTATGATCCGGACATGACCAAAAGGGTTCTTAACTGGCTGCATAGCAGCGACCGATCGAAACCAACTCACATATTGGTCGGAGACCCGCAACGCTCCTATTTTCCAGCCTCGCAGCTCACACACCTGCAAACCTACGAAATCCCGGTTCAGCGAGAACTAGAGGACAACGAGACAAAGAAGACATCAGTCTTTACTTTTTTGCCTCAATAAAGACAGCGCTCACTGGTTAGGACTACTCATTTGCTCAAAAAACAAAGCAAGCGATTCCACATTTGCTCCGCTTTGATAGTGCGAAGTTAACGCGCACTCCACAACCAACGTGCGCTTTTCAACCTGCAGCGAGAAGTCACTGGTTAAAGGCCACAGGCTCCAGCTGTCGCGCAATGAATTGTAACGCAATGATGTGCCGAAGAGGCCTCCATTCACGAGGAGGTTGACTGACACGTTGCGGCGAAAATCAAAAGGCCCTGTTTCATACTCGGATTTGGCTGATAACCAACTAACGTACCGATTGGCTTTATTAAGAAACATCCAGTGCTGCTTTTCATCTGTGTTATTGCGAAAAACACTCCGATAAATCGTCATATCGCCTCACCATTTTATCGTTTAAACACATGCAATATGTGAACAGACGTCAGCGATTCCATGATGTGATTGAGGTGACGCCTAGGTAGTTAATGCGTCATCGCTCTGGTATGTTTAATTGTTCTCAACTAACGACAATCCAGCTAATTTACCCTTGCAATAGATCTCAGCACCAGTTCAAAGTAGGATGCATTTTCTGAACTCAATAAGAATCCGAAGTTTTTGAGGGAGCCCTCCTATGCCAACCATTAATCGCCTTGCAGAAATGCACGATGAAATCACCGCTTGGCGCCGTGATATTCATGAACATCCCGAAGTTCTTTACGAAACTCACCGCACATCCGCAAAAGTTGCCAAGATCCTGCAAGAGATTGGCGTTGATGAAGTAGCAACTGGTATCGGCCACACAGGTGTCGTTGGCGTTATCAAAGGACGCAATGGCGGCGCTGGCAAATCTATTGCCCTTCGCGCTGACATGGACGCTCTTCCGATGTCAGAAGAGACTGGCAAAGAATACGCATCCCAACACGAAGGCGCGATGCACGCCTGTGGCCACGATGGTCACACAGCTATGCTGCTGGGCACCGCAAAGTACCTCGCTGAAACCCGCAACTTTGATGGCACGGTGATTCTTGTATTCCAGCCAGCTGAAGAAGGCGGCGCAGGCGCAAAAGCGATGATGGACGACGGTCTCTTCACACGCTGGCAGGTGGACGAAATTTACGGCCTGCATAACTTGCCAGGAACCCCGATCGACCAATTCGAAACCCGCTCTGGCGCCTTGATGGCCTCAACAGACGAGTTTACGATCACTATCAAAGGCGTCGGCGGACACGCTGCATACCCGCATAAGACAATCGACCCGGTCGTTGTTGGATCTCAGGTCGTATCTGCGTTGCAGTCCATCACCTCACGAAATGTCGGTCCATTGGAATCCTCTGTGGTTTCAGTCACCTTCTTCAATGCCGGCACCGCTTACAACATCATTCCAGACTCAGCAAAGCTGGGCGGTACAATCCGCACACTCAATCAGGATGTCCGCACACAGGTCGCTGAGCGCGTAAGGCAAGTCGTTGATGGCGTTTGTGCTGCACATGGTGCTGGTGTGGACTTTGATTTCAAGGATGGATACCCAACCACCACAAACCACCCAGACCAAACCAAATTTGCGACCAAAATCGCGGCAGAAATTGCTGGTAGCGTCGAAAAAGTTGATTCAAATGCTGAACCAACCATGGGCGGTGAAGACTTCGCGTATTATCTGGAAGAAAAGCCGGGAGCCTTCATGTTTATGGGCAACGGTGACTCTGCAGGGTTGCATCATCCGAAGTACGACTTCAACGATGAGGCTATTCCTTATGGATGTTCCTATTTCATCAAACTCATAGAAACCGCAATGCCTGCTGCTTAATTTACAGTTAGCATTCTAAAGAAGCCTCGGTTTTGCCGAGGCTTCTCTTTATTCAAAATATCAGGCCATTACAGTGTACATATCCAAACAAGAAATTGAAAACGCGCATCAACGCATTCAAAAATACATTCGTAAAACACCTTCAATTATCAGTGGCTTCGGAACGTTCGGCCTGAAACGCTCCATTTCACTAAAGCTAGAGCACCTCCAGCACTCTGGTTCATTCAAAGCACGCGGTGCATTCAACTCATTGTTAAACTGCACAGTGCCCAAAGCCGGCGTTGCAGCCGCTTCCGGAGGAAACCACGGTGCAGCGGTAGCATGTGCTGCACATGCGCTCGGCATAAAAGCCAAGATCTTTGTTCCCGAAATCTCAAACCCTGCAAAAATCGATAAGATCCGTAGCTTTGGGGCAGATGTGCATATTGAAGGAGCGGCCTATGCAGACGCCGCTGCCATATGCACAAAATTTCAGCAGCAAACTGGCGCAATTGATATCCACCCGTACGACGCAGTGAATACAATCAACGGTCAGGGTACCGTTGCACTGGAATGGGCTGAACAAAACCCTGATATGGACACAATCCTAGTAGCAGTCGGCGGTGGCGGCCTCGCAGCTGGTGTTGCAAGTTTTTACGCAGGTACTTCAACCAGAGTGATTGCAATTGAACCATACGGCTCCTGCTCCATGCACGCGGCACTAAAAGCTGGCAGACCAGTCGATGTGGAATTGAACAGTGTTGCAGCGAATGCGTTGGGGGCAAAATGCTGTGGCACCCGCCCCTTCGAGATTGCAAGCAAACACATTGCAAAGTCTGTTCTTGTTGAAGACGAAGCTATTCTGGCCGCACAGCGGCGCTTATGGAGGGAAATGCAGCTCGTTGTAGAGCCGGGCGGCGCAACAGCGTTAGCTGCGCTGATTTCAGGTGCTTATAAGCCAGAGGATGGAGAACGTATCGGTGTTCTTCTTTGTGGCGGCAACGCCGAGCTAATTCAGGTCAACAACACATTGTCTGGCCGATAACAAAAAAGAGCAGCACTCTGATTGATAATGCTGCTCTCAAAACACTCTACAAGATCTTGCGTAAAAAACTGCGGGTTCTTGGATCTTCTGGATTTGTGAAGATCTTTTCGGGAGGGCCTTGTTCAACAATACGCCCGCCTTCCATAAACAGAACACGATCTGCAATTTCTTTCGCAAACGCCATTTCGTGTGTCACAATCAACATGGTTTGATGTGCCTGCGCAACGCGTGTCAGCAGCTGCAGCACCTCATCAACCCACTCAGGATCAAGAGCAGAAGTCGGCTCATCAACAAGCATCAGCTCTGCATCGCTCGCCATCGCACGGCCGATGCCCACACGTTGCTGCTGTCCGCCAGAAAGGGAGGCAGGATACGCATCAGCCTTATCTGCCAGGCCAATATCTTGCAGGATATGATCAGCACGCTCTAACGCACGTTCTTTTGCGACTCCGCGCACGGTAATCAGACCTTCGGCGATATTATCACGCGCAGTCTTGTTGGCGAATAACGCGTAATTTTGGAATATAAACGCTGTCCTCAGGCGCATCTCTTTAATCTGAGCAGCTTTTGCCTTTTGAACGTCGATCATTTTTCCATCAAGGATGTACTCACCCTTTTCTGGCGTTTCCAGGAAGTTGAGACAACGCAACAATGTAGACTTTCCCGTCCCTGAAGGGCCGATAATAGCTATGCGTTCGCCTTTTTTGATATCAAGGTCGATTCCATTGAGCACAGGAACACCATTATAGATCTTTGTGAGCCCGCGGATCTGGATCATCTGGAAACAGCCTTTGATAGTCGGTTTTCAATTTGGGACTGAACGAAAGCAAGGCTTTCAACAACAAGCCAGTAGAGTACAGCAACGACGATAAACGTCTCAAAGTAAAGGAAACTTCCCGCAGCCTCTTTTTGGGCAGCCCCCATCAGCTCAGTAACACCAAGTGTAAAGGCCAGGCTGGTGCTCTTGATGAGATCAATAAAGTAGTTGATCAAAGTCGGCGCGGCCACACGTGCAGCCTGCGGAAGAATGATCCGGCGCATCATCTGCCCGGTGCTCATTCCGATGGACTTGGAGGCCTCCCACTGGCTGCGGTCGACGCCCAGAATTGCAGCACGAATACTCTCGGCCATGTAGGCAGAAAAGTGCAGTGTTAATCCGATAATAGCAGCCGAAATACCGTCAATCAGTGTTAGGGACGGAAACAGCTGCGGTAAGCCGTAGTAGAACAGAAACAGCTGAACGAGCAGCGGCGTACCGCGAAAGAAGCTGATGAAGAGCCGCGTGACCCAATCCAAAACCGGAAAACGGACCACGCGGATAATCGCAAACAACGATGCAAGTATAAGCGCCAGGACCATAGACACACTTGCCATACCCAAAGTGAGGGGTAGGTATTTTAAGAGGACCGGCAAAAGGCCGAGCATATAATCCAGATCTAAGGCGCGCATAATCAGGTCTTATTATTGTTAGTTTGGAAAACAGAGCAGTTAGTCAGCTTTGGTAATATCTGCGCCAAACCACTTTTCAGAAATCTCGGCAAGTTTGCCAGATTGTTTAAGTTCGGTGATAGCAACATCTACCTTAGCAGCCAAAGCTTTACCATCTTCATCACTGCGGAATGGCAATGCATTGCGAATTTCAGAGAACGGTGAGCCAGCCAGAGCCAGTGGCAGCGGAGTTTCTTTGATCACCTGAGACGCACTCACACGGTCCATCACAAAAGCATCTACGCGTCCGAGAGCTGTTTCCTGCTCAAGATTGCTATCATAGGTCTTTATTTGGATCTCGTCAGCATAAGGCAGCTCACGCAGAAGCGCTTCAAAGTTAGAACCAAGGTTCACAGCAACGCTCTTGCCTTTCAGGTCTTCAACGCCTGAAATTTCTGCATTACCTGCTTTTACAACAACCTGTGCACCATCATAAACATACGGCTGAGAGAAGGTGAATTTCTGCTCACGCTCAGGAGTAATGGTGATCTGGTTTGCAACAGTATCGATGCGGCCTGCTTCAAGCGCGCCGATCAAACCAGAAAAGCTCATGGTGACAAATTCAACGTCGTCACCTGTCTGCTCAACAATCGCGCGAGCAACGTCAACTTCAAAGCCCTGCAGGACATCCTGCTTGACAAAAGTGAATGGGAAATACCCACCAGACATACCCACACGGATTGTTTCAGCCTGTGCAGGAACAGCCACGAGAAGGGCAAGGGCAGCAACAGTAGAACGAGAGAACATATCTATTCCTTAGTCATATTTTGTTGAGCCTGTTCTAGCAGATAGAGGAAAATTTTCTACAATTTCGCACAACAAACAGCCAACTAAATCAAATAAACTACCAATAGTTGATATTAATAGAACAAAGTTCCAACCGGCCCGTTGTTTTTAAAAAATGCATCCCGCATCTGATGAATCCTTAAAATCTAATTTGACAAAATCCTACTGATTTCTGCAATTTTCGAGATAAATCACGAAGATGTTACAAGCAAAAGGCGCAATTAACGCCGTATCTGGGCAAAACGTATAGGTCAGGCGACACGGCACGAAAAAAAATGCTCCACGCAAGATAGGGAGCATTTTCTATCAGAACTAAGGGTTGGGATCAGCTCACCATATCGAAGAATTCAGCTTCAAGTTCACACATATGGGTGAAACTCTCTGAGATTTCGCTTTGGCGCTTCTCACGTTCCTCTTCGCCAATAGTATTCACTTCCTGCTTGACCCAATCGATAAACGCACCGAGTTCATCTGTTGAGAGAACCCCGAGCAATTCAGCAAGGTAAGCCCGTTCTGGTCGCGGCTTCAAGGCTTCGCGCATGCCCCATTCGCGATAGATCCACTCAGAAGCAAGCAGCGTTGCCATGCCATCAACATAGTGCCCTTTACCTGCGGTGGAGAGCAAAGTCGCACCAATTGCACGGGTCACAGTGTTTGGTTTCGTATTCAAATACACTTCAGGTTCTACACCCAGTTCTTTGAATGTTCGCACAAAGTAATCGAGTTCCTCGCAAGTCACATGGCTGGCAAAGTCTGCAAGCCGCGCCTTTGCAGCCATTGTTGGGGCTTTGGCGATTAGGAAGCCAAGAGCTGAGGCCAGGTCTTGAATATAATGATAGTCCTCAAGCATATACCGGGTAAACACCTCAGTACTTACCGTGTCATTGCCAACTGCACTGGTGAAAGGGTGTTCAATGGCCCTACTCCATAAAGGCCCTGCAGATTTTACCAGCCAATCAGTAAAAGTCTCATCGCGATGAGCAGCCTTATAATTGGCATAACTTGCAGTTTTCAGCATTCTCAAGTGCCTCCCAACACAGTGTCCAAGAATTGACGTCGTTCAAACAATGCCACTCAGAGAAAGCCGAGACCAGACGGAAATCACCGTATATGACCCCTGATATTTAAGGGGTATAGTTCTAACGTATCTGCCTTCGACTCATGCACAGTACCGCTCAATGCGATGGCAACTCAGGCCCGCCATTCATACAAAATATCCGGGGCGCCTTCTTCATTCTCCGAACCGCTTGTCCTCTTCACTTCCTTAAAGCCGTGAACTTCATAAAATGACCTGGCAGCGCTATTCTCAACGAAACACATAAGCCTCAGCTTACCCGAGGATTTCGCTTTAGCTTGGCTCAAGAGTTCAGAACCAATCCCTTTGCGCAAATGTGTTGGGTCCAGATAAAGCTGTTCTATCCAGTCATCTTGAGTAGCCATCATACCGATGATTTGACCGTCACTTATGACATTAATCAGTTCACAGCTCTCAAAAACAACATTCTGGAAATACCAGAGATCTTCTTTTGGACTATATCGGTTGGGTAAGAACGAAAGACACCTGTCACGCGAATGCCGATACATGCGAGCAACCGCTGGCAATTCATTATAGTGTGCCGATCTTATCTCAAGTGTCTGCATGCTGCCTCTCTCATGAGGAAAGCCTAGCATGGGTCGCACGCAACGTATCTGCACAAACACCTTTTGCACCGCATAGAACCCATGCAGTGGTGAGACTTAAAACGAGGTGGACAAGGCGAGCAGGCAATACCTGCGCTACTTGGATAAATATGAGTCTTCGGCATCAGCTACTCGCCTTGCCCGGGCGTTTTTGTATGAAACAAGGTCTCCACCAAAAGGCATTGGGAGCACGTGCCTAGTCATCGACGTGAGCTCCAACAAACACAAGTTTTGCTAAGAGCCGCACATTTCAGGCCAGTTTACTGTCAATGATAGTCACGCCTATCAGGATAGTTGTAGCTATCAAAACAGTTACACATGCCAGTGTAGACGCCCTTCGGGTGACCAGCTTCCGCTTGGCCCCTGCACTAAAGGCTTTCAAGGGGTGTTTCAACGAACCCGCCAGATGATGCGTTACTTCACCTGATAGCCCCGCCCAGCCCACGCCGAACTAAAGGACGGTCCCTTAGCTGCCCGTTTACGTGAACATGAAATTTAGAATAAGGGAGGTCACGGTAAGGGGAGTAACTTTATGATAGCCGAAGCGGAGCAGCCTTAGCTTCATAAAGCAGAGCACTTACCCTCCCTCATCGCCATTCGCTACAGGGTAAAACCTAGTTCAACATCAAGACGAGCTTTGCTTGCGCCAGGAACCAATAGAAGTTTGTGTATCAGATACTGGAGTATCTTCATTCCAGCGATCCCAAAAGGCAACAGTTTGGCTATCTGGTTTCATCCTTGGCTCAGTGATCCGAACTCGCGTTGGCAGCAGGCTGGCATCACCAACAACAAGTGCCTCGCCAATATCCAGGACGGGCAGTAAGTCACCGAAGCTTCCAAGGCTATCAGGTAAGAGCCGCTTGATAACGCTTTGATCGTCGCTGTTGGTCAGGCGCATTGCTACCACATTATTACACTGGCTGAGTACAGTTCGATTTACTTCTGATGGTCGCTGACTAATCACAACAAGACCAATTCCGTACTTTCGGCCCTCTTTGGCGATCCGTTCAAATATCTCAACAGCAACGGCGTCAGCACTATCCGCCTGCATGCGTTCCGGGATGTACAGGTGAGCCTCGTCACACATAATTGCTATTGGATGGCGCTTGTCAGATTTCGTCCAAAGGCTGGTTGAGAAGAGAATTTGAGCCAATAAGCTCACCATCAGTGGAAGCACGTCAGACGGCACCTCTGAAAAGTCGATAATTTTGATTCCACCTTCGTTATTGTCTTGTGCGCCACGCCCCGCAGAGATGGCGTGAACCATACGCTCGAGCCAAGCCATGTCCATACATTCAGGTGGAGGCTGGAACAGGAAAGACAGACGACGGTCATGCCTTTTGGCTTCTAGGCGACCAATCAACCGGCTGAGCTTGCCATGATATGGACCTTGCTTATCCGCCCTTGTTCCTGGGACCATCTCGGTGTCCAGCTCTTTAAGCTTCATGAGAGCGGTGTTGATATCGAACGGCACCGGACTGTCGATCGTAAAATTCTCCAAGACCTCTTTGTGCTCGACTGGGTCAAGAGAGCTCTTTTTAGCGTCAACGATTGCACGGGTCATGATCATTGATTGGTTCGGAGCATTCTGGTCACTTCGGTCAACAAACAACGACAATAAGGCCTCATAGCCTAGTAGCCAGTAGGGTAGATGAAGGACGCCATCAGCCAAACCACGATTGTGTTCGATGTCTGATGGTCCGGCAATCCGAAGGTGCCTGAATGCTTTGCTTTTGAGCGGTCGATATTCGCCATGGATGTCGAACAAGACGGCATTCGCTTGCGGCAACTCGGCAATTTGATCGAGTAACCTTGCTGTAGTCCAAGACTTCCCAGAACCTGTACTGCCAACTATTACCGCATGGCGCTGAAAGAGTTTGTTCCCATTCAGATAGGCGATAGCTTCGTCATCCAACGTGAAATGGCCAAGAGATAGCTTTGGGCCTTCTGTTTTTACGTCAGAAATGACTTGCATGAATTTGGTAAGTCGTTCGCCATCCAGCGAAAAGCAGTTAGCGTCGATTTCCGGGACGGTCTCAAGAGTACGGCGAAACACGTTTTGATCAGTGCCGACGCGGTCGAGCAGTGTGCCAATGAGAGTGACTTTCACCAAGTTGTTTTCATTTGGAACAAGATCATCGTCGGCAAGCTCAGCCTCCACCAGCTCACGTGTGTCTGGCTTCCGGGTAATCTTCACTACAATGCCTATTAAGTGCTGACCGGGCTTACTGCTTTGTAGAACAACTAACCGATTGACCTGGAGACGTTTGAGACGGTCCAGGTCATCGATACGGATAGTGACTGCAGCGGTATCGACTGAAATGACGCTGCCAAGAGATTCTGTGTCGGTGAAGTCGAAAATGGACATTTGCATTTCCTAAAGGGCTAAGCTGTTGAAGCCTTCGAGTGACCAAAGATCTGGTGTTGCGACATTGGTGCCTTCCGGGTAGCTCGGCGAGTAAACTCTGCTTCCGGTTCCAGAGCGTTCGATACCCAAGTAGTTCGTGCCGGCCTTGTTTCTCAGGAAGTCTTGCGCTTCTTCCGTTAGCGTTCGGGCCAGTACTACTGTTGGGACGTTCTGCTCCCGGCATCGTTCGATGAGCTTGGGGTGGATATGCTGATCTCGAAAACCAAAACCTACACAAAGGAAAGCTGAAGCGTTCTTTAGTGCTGCATCGGCTCCGTTGATGGTTGTTCGGAACGGGTCCTCGTAGGTCTTTTCGTACTTGTTTAACCCTGGCGTTACGATAAGCGGCGTGTAGTGATCTTTGGACGGAAGCTCAAACACTGGTAATCCAATAGACCTGTCATCGGCGGTGCGAAACCAATCTAGAGACCCGTGGATCTTCCAAATCTTAACGACGCGGGCTGCCTTGGTTCCGTGTGTCAGTTTTACCCGGCCCGTACTTTCCCACTTTTGAATGTAACCTGGCGCAAAGCCAGTCTGAAACAACACGTTCTTGGAGTTGCAAGCGAACTCGGCAACGCGGTCATAATTTGTCGTGACCACATGTACCTCGCTATGAGTACTGCTGAACATGTTGTCCAATAGTCTGCCCAAAGCAAACTCTCCATCGTGGGCAGCGGTTTCCAAAAGCTGCTTGTCTTTGGCGTTCACGCAACTCCAAGTCAGACCTACAATTTTTGACAGGAGCGATGGAGGCAGTGTTTTACCTTCCAAAGCCGCCTCAAGGTGATCGTTGTTGGACAGCGCTGTCTTGACCAATAGCCACGCGTCATGTTCAGCATCACCGTCGGTCTCGATATTCTCGAAAAGGTAAGTGCTCAATTCGCCCATACTGGGAAGCCCATGGGGCATTGATGCCCCGCTGCCGAGGACGATTGTGGGGCAACCTTGAAAACAAGACTGGGCGGTCCTGGTAATTTGTTCTTCCGTCACGTGAAAACAATTCCAAAAATTTTAGATAGTATTGAGTCTAATTTCTATTACTGTAGTCAACACGTGGCAAATGGGAAGTGAATTTATGATCTAACCTCAATCAGGAGTTTATAGAGCCCATTAAGACATTTAATGGGGCGCCTGAGGCTGGAAACAGGCTGGCTGCACTATCGATTTTCATGCATGCAACAGCGAACGGCAACTCTGGTCACACACCAGCTTTGTTTCATCCGCGAGAAACTGGGAGCTGTTGAACGTCAGCAAAGGACTCAATCATGTCTAACGCTTCTTGCACACGAGAGAGCATTTAGGAGGGAGAATTGCACACCGTCCATAGCAATATTTATCTCTACCCTGCACCAAAAAGGGCACCTTAAAAGGTGCCCTTCGTAATTTCGTTTTCTGCCATCTAGCTTAAGCTGCCGTTTTTGCCTTTGGCTGGATCAGGCCGCGATTGACGAGAACCTCGGCGATCTGAACGGTGTTCAGTGCAGCACCCTTGCGCAAATTGTCGGAAACAACCCACATGTTCAGGCCGTTCTCAACAGTCGCATCTTCGCGGATACGGGACACATAGGTCGCATCTTCGCCAGCGCACTCGTAAGGAGTGACGTAGCCGCCATCTTCACGCTTGTCGACAACCAGAATGCCCGGAGCTTCGCGCAACAGATCCTGAGTTTCTTCCACGCTCAGGGGACTATCAAGCTCCATGTTCACGCTCTCACCATGACCAACGAACACAGGAACACGAACAGCAGTACAAGTCACTTTGATGGTCGGATCGAGAATTTTCTTGGTTTCCGCAAGAACCTTCCACTCTTCCTTAGTGTACCCATCTTCCATGAAATCGTCGATATGTGGAATGACGTTAAACGCAATGCGCTTCGTGAACTTTTGCGGCTCAACCGGATCATTCACAAACACAGCACGGGTCTGGTTAAACAGCTCATCCATCGCTTCTTTACCGCCACCAGAAACAGATTGGTAGGTTGAAACAACAAGACGCTTGATACCAGCTTTTTCGTGAATAGGCTTTAGAGCAACAACCAGCTGAGCAGTGGAACAGTTCGGGTTCGCGATGATGTTTTTCTTTTTAAAGTCAACAATATCATCTGCGTTCACTTCAGGAACGATCAGCGGCACATCTTGGTCATAGCGCCATGCAGATGAGTTATCGATGACAACACACCCTTTGGCCGCGATCTTTGGTGCCCATTCTTTTGCAATAGAACCACCAGCTGACATGAGACAGATATCAACATCGGAGAAATCGAAGTTCTCCATTGCTTTCACCTTCAGCGTTCTGTCACCAAAGGAGATTTCCTTGCCCTGAGAGCGGCGAGACGCCAGTGCAATCACTTCATCAGCAGGAAAACCGCGCTCTGCCAGAATATCCAGCATCTCCGCACCCACATTGCCGGTAGCACCTGCGATCGCAATCTTATAACCCATTGGTCTTGTCCTCTTCGTCTCCCCCGCTGGCTTCCGGAGGCTACCTGAGCCCGAGGAGCCGTTTGGCGCCCTCCGTCCCGGGGAGAGCGCGGGAAAGAGTGGCACCTTAGACGGTGGTCTTTGTCGTTTTCGTGGTGATTGTCTTGGTTGTCTTCACGGTCACTTTTGCAGCCGACATCATGCCCGCGGATTTAACCACGGTGCGCATGAATTTCATTTTGTCGGTCGTGCGAAGGAACATTCCGCGTAACTCTTTCCCAAAAAAATAGATCGCCAGTTTCATGCCTTGACGCGAAACATTTGTCAATAACCATTGTTTTAGCAGTGTTTGAGCGTCTCCAATGCGTGGCAACATCGCACCAGCAAAAACGGCAGGATACAAGGCTTAGCAGACAAGAAACTTCATTCAGGCAAAATAAACCCTGATGTAAGCTCAACTTTTGAGCCCGCGATGTCTGGGGTTGAAACATCTACGAAGGCACTCAGCACCTGGTTAGCACAATTGATTTGCAGTAGTTCTGGCACACACGTCTCACTGTCCTGCTGGGCTGCCCACTCCACATCACACGCATATCCATGCCGTGAGAGCTCCTGCCCACTCACACAGCCTTGCAAAGCCTCGTGCAAACCCTCAGCAAACGACAGATATCCAGCACGCGCCATCGATGCTTCTGGCGACATCGGGCTTTCCAACAAATGCGCCAGGGCACCGCACGCGAGTTGATCCTCAAACGCCGGGCGCAAACTGCCATCCGGCCACTTCTCTCCAGCTGCCAAAAGTAAGATCTTACCGGGAACCTCTTTGAGATAAGAGGCGAGTGCGGCTGCATTTCTAAGAGTACCCGCAAACACTCTGCCCTCTCGAGGCAATGCAGAAAGCGTTGCTCCATTCGGGCTGGGCAAGACCAACATGTCCCCCGCATCAAGGTTCATTAGGCTTGGCGGTGACAGCGTGAAACCACCCTCTCGGCGCTTTCCAGCACAAGTGGCACCAACCTCCGCAGCCAGAGCCTTTCCAGTCTCCCGCTCTGCAACTGGCACAACCAGCGCTCCCCTGCCACACGCAACAGATGTTGCAGTCGAAAAGCTAAGGCAGTCCACGATGACGGTTGCCGCAAACCCGTCACGCTCCGCGCCCCTGCCCCACTCCACATGCACAAAATCCACCACTCAAGAGCCCCCCAAATATCACTGGCATTCCTGTGTTGGTGCCATACAATCTAAGAACTCTTGGGCCGATTTCTCCGAAAGACTTTTATGACACTCATCAAGTACAGCATTGCAGCAGGCGCAGTCGCAATCATAGCCGCACTAACGTTTATTTTGCTCACACGCTATGATCCTACCCAACCATACTTTTCATCACATTCATACTGGTTTGCCAAAACGGCTGATCTCAAGGATGTAAAACGCAGCATCACACCTCGCCTTTCTACCGAACTTGCTGAAAAGGGAATGAACCTAAATGACCCGGTCTTCCTGCGGATCTTTAAAGAAGAGGCAGCTTTGGAAGTCTGGAAGCAACAAGGCAGCCAGTACCAGCTCTTCAAAACTTATGAAATCTGCTCGTATTCTGGAAAGTTAGGGCCAAAGCTCAAAGAGGGCGACAAGCAAGCGCCTGAAGGTTTCTACCGTGTTTCCAGCAATCAGCTCAACCCGCACAGCGTGAACCACCTCGCCTTTAACATTGGTTTTCCCAATTCCTATGACAGAGCGAACAACAGGACCGGTTCATTTTTAATGGTTCATGGCAACTGTTTGTCTGCTGGTTGCTACGCGATGACCGATGCACACATGGAAGAGATTTACCTGCTAGTCGAAACCGCTCAAAAAGGCGGGCAACGTTCTGTACCTACTCACATCTTTCCGTTCCGGATGACAGAAACAAACATGATAAAACACGCAAGCAGTGAGTGGGTGCCCTTTTGGGAGAACTTACAGGAAGGCTACTCGTGGTTCGAAGAAAGCCGCACTCCACCAAGGATTAGTGTCTCCAACAAGTCCTACACCTTCAATTAGAGGCCAAACCAGAGAAAGTGGTGGGCATGTGCTCAATCTCGGCAGGTGCCCCTTGCACATCTTCGCACAACTTTCCAGTTTTAGGCTTTATTTAAGCAAGAACCTCAGGAAGAACGAATGGAACTTCTCCAATACGCACTCGAACTCGCAAAGGATTTTGAGAGCTCACGATTTCCTGAGGTCTTTCAGTATGCGTGGTGGGTCTATCCGGCGTTCAATACCGGGCACATTTTAGGCCTTGCAATGCTCTTCGGTTCCATTGTGTCACTGGACCTGCGCATGATAGGCATGTGGAGATCCATCCCACTTTACGACATGGCGCGCCCACTTACCCGCATTGCTCTGTTTGGGGCCCTGATCGCGATCACCACCGGCGTTTTCCTGCTCTCGGTAAAAGCACGCATTTACGTCAGCTCACCGATTTTTTGGGCAAAGTCCGGCTTTCTCATGATTGCGTTGCTTAATGCGCTACTCCTGCGCTTCAACAAGCCGTGGCGCTATCTGTCACAGGTGGATTCCAGAGGCACAATTCCACGGTTTAAATCTGCAGGACTTGTCTCGCTGATGAGTTGGACAGGAATGCTGATTTGCGGAAGGTTCTTCGGCTACATCTAGCGGGGCTGCACTGCACCCCCGCAGCAGTCAGGCAGGTGGTCACAACGCTATTCTGCATTATCACACTTGGTCGGCAAAGCCTTATTTAAGGGCTTATCCGTCGCTTTCAACTCGCCTTTCTGAATACCGATAGGAGAATATGGAGGCTCCGTGATCACTCCAGGGTCCGTTGAATGCAGCACATAACATCCGGCATATACCTGTGAACTACCATCATTGAGGTGCGTTTCGATCGCAACTGGCAGAGACCAGTAAATCTGGCTCATACCCGCATCAGCGCTCGCGGTGCCATAACGAAGCTGAACTGATGCTGTGTCGCTATAGCCACTCTTCCATTTCTCATAGTCCTTGGGAGGAGAAACGAAGTAGCTATAGGCACGCGGATAATCCTTGCTATTAATCGCATTATAATAGCTTTCAACAACCGCTTGGGGTGAGCTGCGGTTATCAATATAGGGCCCCGCCCCAAGGCTGAATGCCTGTGCCCCCGAAAGGACCGAAATCAGTCCTGCTGCAAAAACTCCGCCAAATCCCAAAAGCTTTTTGGAAGTGATCATGGCTGCCTCTCACTCTCTTTTGTCAGACACAACCAAGTTCAACAGAGGCAAGCTAAGACAAACTTAAAACACTCAATGCGCTCTTACATAAACCGCTTCGTTGGTAAACGAACCTGCATCCAGCAAATGCACGGTTTGGTAGACGGTCAGTTCAGATCCGTTTTCATTCAGCTCACGCTTGGCAACCATAATGGTAAGACCTCCGCGCTTTGCTTCAGACGTCAGAATCTGCCCAGCTTCCAGGCTCAGGGACAATGTATCGGCAAACGGGTTCTGAGGCATCGGGCGATCTTCGCCGTCAGGAATACCGGAGAAGTTAGCTGCCACTGTCTCCCCATCACCCTCAACGGTTTTCATGAAGAAACCAATCTCGCCGCCCTTCTCAATAATTTTCAGGCTGCCACCCAGTGGCACTGAGCCCTGCTCATATCTTGAAAGGTCTGGATCCAGAATCCAGGTTCCGAGGAAAGGCGTCAAACGTTCATCCATGCTATTTCTTCCAGCATTGTTTCTCAAACTTGTCTTGGCTCACGCTTATGCCGCACTGAAGTTTTCAACGCAACCACATCGCACACCTAACACCCGTGATTAACATCAGCTCTCCGAACTTGCCAAAAACCAATCCTAAAGCGCCGTGATGATCTAACAGAACATTCGTGTTTATGGCGGACACTTGCTGACAGAAACACCCGCAACGGAGGCCAAATGTTCACGCGTATCACAGCCAACGCTCTTGCCGTTTTCAAGCTCGCTCTGGCAGCACTTGCATTTATTATAGTGCCAGTCGCCGCAAACGCCTGCACAAGCTTTACCCTAACGGCAACCGACGGCAGCAGAATGTATGGTCGCACCATGGAGTTCGCTCAACTGCTTCCCACAAAGGTCGGCTTGATCCCGCGAGGCTATGAATTTGCCTCACAGATCAACGAGCAGCCCGGGCATAGCTGGAAAGGTAAATACGCGGTGATTGGTGCCAGTATTTTCGATAGCTTTGCACTTGTGGACGGCATAAACGAGCATGGCCTGTCTGGCGGCGCGCTCTATTTCCCAGGTTATGCAGGCTACAAAAACCCGGCCGATGATCCCAAAACGCGCGCCAATGAGGTCTCCCCAGTCGACTTCCTGACTTGGGTGCTCTCCAATTTCAAAACCGTGGATGATGTCAAGGCTGGTCTGGATCAGGTTTCACTTGTCGCCAGCTTTTACAAGCCGATGAATGAGATCCCTCCGCTGCATTACACACTACATGACACAGAGGGGCACTCCATTGTCATTGAACCGATGAATGGGGAGATAAAGGTCTACGACAACCCCTACAGTGTGCTTACCAATTCGCCTGATTTTGAATGGCACACGCAGAACATCCGTAACTACCTTTTTCTGTCTCCCTTCAACGTCGACTCCAAAGACATCATGGGCGAGCAACTCGCCCCGTTTGGACAGGGTTCCGGCTTGCTTGGTATTCCTGGAGACCCAACCCCACCGTCTCGCTTTATTCGCGCACTTGGGTTCATTACGACAGTCGATGCCTCCGACCTCAATAAAGCACCGCTCACCACCATGGAGCACGTCCTCAATAACTTTGACATTCCCATAGGCTTTGTTCGCTCTCCCACCTCATCAGAATCCGAGGGAAAGACGGATGACGACTATACCCAGTGGACTGCGATCTCAGACATGAAGGCAAAGAAGTTCTACATCAAGACCTATGAGAACCAGACTTTGCGAACGGTCGACTTTGAAGACTTTGATGTAAGCGGCAGTGAAATGAAACTAATCGAACTTCCTGCCCACCAACCACCACTACCCCTTATACCAAAGGCCCCTTGAAGGCCGTAAAGCTAAGCCTTGCAGGAGCTGCTTGGGCAGCTCCTCGCTTATTTGTCATGTTCAAAAACAACGGGATTTGTCTGGGGAACAGTTGCTAATCAACCTATGGCGTTTGAGGGGCGACATAAGCGGCGGAGCGGATCAAAGGGCCTTTGGGGCGAAACAATATATATAAAAACCTTATGTTTATTTATCGGATGGATGGTCCTGTGTGAGTTCCAAATCCGATATCCCTTTCTAAATATGGCGACAGTTGACCGTTGCAAATGATCTTCTCTTTGCGGGAGAAAGAAGACTTGAATAATCCAGCTACCGATCTGAATAAGCTTGTTTTATTATGGGACTTAACACTTGATATCTGAACTTCATCTACACAATTTGCCATGGTTTTTCCTCGGTTTGTTGGGATAACTAATGGCGGAAATTGAATTTTCAGTCCAATCGAATATAAGGATCAATACATAAGGAGTATTTATCTAGGATGGCAAACAGCTTACCTCCCCTCAACGCGCTTCGTGCATTTGAAGCTGCCGCCAGACACTCCAACTTCACCCGCGCAGCGCAAGAGCTGGGAATGACACAGGCCGCCGTGAGCTACCAGATTAAGGTACTGGAGGACCGTACGGGCAAACCTTTATTCAACCGTGTGGGACGGCAGGTTATTCTGACAGAAGCAGGTGCGCAGTTTGCCGCCGTTGCCAGTGAGGCATTTCAATCGATCCGCACTGGGTTTTCTGCGTTGCAGGAGACGGGGGACTTCACGCTAAAATTAACCGTGCTGCCCACGTTTGCAATGAACTGGCTGTCTTTGCGTATCGGCGCCTTCCAGATGGAAAACTCCAAGATTGCAGTGCAACTGGATACCAGCGGTAATGTCGTTGATTTCGCCTCTTCAGATTTTGATATTGGAATCCGGCATGCATGGGGAAAGTGGCCGGGCCTCTGCACAGAAAAACTCGCGGAGATTACATATACGCCCATGCTCAGCCCGAAACTGCTAGAGAGCATCGGCGAAATTAAGAGCCCCGATGATCTGCTTAGGTTTCCTCTTATTGACGCAAGTGATCCATGGTGGATTGATTGGTTTGAGGCTGCTGGTATCAAAAATCCCGATTTTTCAAACCAGCACCATTCGCGAATGGGCACGCAAGCCGTTGATGGCAATATCGCGATAGCCGGCCACGGTATAGCAATATTGTCGCCGATCTTTTACGCTTCCGCGCTCCGGGACGGGCTATTGGTTCAGCCATTCGAGTTAGAGTGCGTGGCAGCAAAACCAATCTGGTTGGTCTATCGCGAAACACAGCGAAACCATAAAAAAATAAAGCTCTTCCGCGATTGGATTTTCAACGAGATGGAAAAACACAAGGACCACTGATCAATCAGAGGCCCTTCGTCAGTTCTTTTAGTTAGCATCCGCCCAATCAGGCAGACACACCCGCCAAAGCATTGAGTTCAGCAACAATTGCATCGCCCATTTGCGCGGTTGTGATCGTGGCTTCACCTTGCTGAGCAATATCCTTGGTCCGCAACCCTTTATCCAATGCGTTGGAGATTGCCTTCTCAAGCATATCTGCCTCTGCAATCTTCTGGAAGGAGTAGCGCAGGGCCATTGCAAAGCTGGCAATCATTGCAATCGGGTTGGCTGCACCTGCGCCTGCAATATCTGGAGCCGAACCGTGCACAGGCTCATACAGCGCTTTGCGCTTGCCAGTTGTTTCATCCGTCGCGCCCAAAGAGGCGGAAGGCAGCATACCCAGCGAGCCGGTCAACATTGCAGCAACATCAGAAAGCATATCGCCAAACAGGTTGTCAGTTACAATAACATCGAACTGTTTCGGCCAGCGAACCAACTGCATGCCACCAGCATCTGCCAGCATATGTTCCAGTTCAACATCCGCATAGTCAGCTTTGTGTGTTGATGTAACAACCTCATTCCAAAGCACGCCGGACTTCATCACATTGCGTTTTTCCATGGAACAAACTTTGTTACCACGGGTCCGTGCAAGGTCAAATGCAACACCAGCAATGCGCTCAATCTCGTAGCTGTCATAAACCTGCGTATCAATTCCGCGCTTCTGGCCATTGCCCAGCTCGATGATTTCTTTCGGTTCACCGAAATAAACACCACCTGTCAGCTCGCGAACGATCAGAATGTCCAGGCCTTCAATGATGTCTTTCTTCAGCGAAGATGCATCAGCCAAAGCCGGGTAACAAATCGCCGGGCGCAGGTTTGCAAACAGTCCAAGGTCCTTACGCAGACGCAATAACCCTGCCTCTGGACGAACATCATAAGGCACATCATCCCACTTCGGTCCACCAACAGCACCGAAGATGACAGCATCAGCTGCCTGTGCTTTCACCATATCTTCTTCAGAAATAGCGCAACCATGAACGTCGTAAGCACTGCCCCCAACAAGGCCTTCTTCATATTCAAAGGTGTCTTCGCCATTCTCACTGAGCCAGCTGATAACCTTTTTTACTTCTTCCATAATTTCCGGACCAATTCCGTCACCAGGAAAAAGCAAGAGCTTGTTGGATGCCATGGGTCAATGTCCCCGTTTTTGCAAATTAAAGTTGACCATTTGTGCCGCTTCCCCTTGGGTTTTGCAAGGTTCAATAATTCAACGAAACTGGATGGGTCCTCAACTATTCCTAGATAGACAGTTTTTTCCAACCCCACCATAATGGTCGTTCTACACCCAATGCGCACAGGTCTAAGGCACTGCAAAATATGCATAAGTTGTTAGTCATAGGTGGGTCAGGATTTGTGAGAGCCTCTCTCGTTCCCGCATTACTTTCGAAGGACTATAATGTAACCTTGCTCAATAGAGGTTCACAGCCTGTGCCGGGAACAAACCAGCTGATCGCAGACAGGAATGACCCCTTCGCCATGCAGCAAACAGCTGGCCGCTACGAAGCCGTAATCGATACAAGCGCTTACACCCGCGCACAGGCAGAACTTGCATTCAATATTTTTGGCATTCACGCAAAAAAATGGATCCACCTTTCCAGTGCTGCCGTGTACAAAGAAACCAAGAACCATCTGCCTGGCGAGAAAGACCCGATTGGCGGTGCAAGTGTTTGGGGTGATTATGGCAGAGGCAAATCTGCAGCCGACGAATTTCTGCTCAGTCAGGAACATACTCCTGCGATCGCACTCCGCCCCCCCTATCTCTATGGGCCGCACAATAATATTGACTGCGAGCAATTCGTTTGGGCGCGTGCTCTAACGGAGCGCCCGATCATTCTTCCTGCAGATGGAAGGACCAAGCTTCAGTTCCTGCATGAAGAAGACCTTGCCAGTTTTATCCTATACCTGCTGGCAATGCATGCGATGCCCACTTGCGCTGTAAACTTGGCAGATCCGCACATTCTCACGATTGAGCAATGGGTAAAGATGCTTTGCAAGATTGCCGGAATCAAGCCAGATATCCTTTACGGAGAAGACGTGGCACCGGGCATCCCACCTAGGGGCTATTTCCCGTTCCGCGACTTTGACTGTGCTTTGGATGTAACCAACTATCTGGAAAATTTTGACTGGCAACCGCACTACACACTACGCGACGGCTTCACCCAAACCTTCAACAGCTACAGCCAAGAAGAGCTTGCAAGAAGCTCTCCCCCAACATTTGCGGAAAAAGAGATCGAATATTGAGTGTTTCAAACCGTCCTATTGGTATCTGCCATGGCGCTGCAGCATTTCAATCCGATAGCCATCTGGGTCGGTCACAAAGAAAAACCGTGCAAGCAATTTGCCCTCTACAAAGAACTCTTTGATATCTTCCGGGGCAAGTCCTTCTTCTTTGAAGCGGGCATATTCACCATCAAGATTGTCGACACAAAATGCAATATGACCATATCCATCGCCAAGCGTGTAAGCTTCAGTGCGCTCTTTATTGACGGTTAATTCAACTTCAAAATCATTTTCAGCGTTACGCAGATAAACTAGCGTAAAACTGTCAAAATCCAACCGCTTTGCAACATCCAATCCAAATGCGACACGGTAGAACGCTAGGGAGCGCTCTTCATCCAGCACGCGGATCATCATGTGAATTGCTTTTGCCATGGGGCGGACCTTTCTAACTTAAATCATTGAACAACAAGTAGGTCTTCAACACGGGCAACGTCAAGCTCAACAACCACACTTTGCAATTCTTGCTCAATGCGTGCTCTCCCCCTTGCCACTTCAAAAAGCACGATCTATGGTCCGTTTGGGTCAGGGCACCCGCCGCTCGCAAGCATTCGCTTTGGTGAAGCTCCATCCTTCAACATCAAACCGCACAATTTTGCGGTCACTGGCAACGCGAGCTCCAGAAACTCTCCGCATCAGAAACAGAAAGTCGTTTTGATGTCTGAAATACCTCAATCTAAGCCAGACAATATTTTCTTGTCCGGCTCCATACCTTTTTTGTTCGTAAAAACCGCGATCCCGATCACAATTGTGATGTTGGTCAACGGTCTTCACACGGTTGTCGACGCCTATTTTCTAGGTAAGTATGTCGGCACACAGGCACTGACAGGTGTCACACTCATGTTCCCCTTGTTCATGGTGCTTGTGGCCCTGTTTACGTTGGTGTCCAACGGCTTCGCCAGCATCTATGCAAGAGCTTTGGGCGCGAACAACCAACGTACTGCCAAGAAAATGATCGACAGTTCAATCTTTCTTGCATTGATTGTCTGCGCGGTGCTGATCCTGTTTTTCGTAACACTCGGGTTTCAACTGGCACTCTTTTTAACCAACGGCACACCAGAACTCGCCGAGATTGGCTACCAATATATGGCGATCCTCATCATCGGGTCTCCTCTGGGCTTTATCCTGTCCATCAACATCGACAGGCTGCGGTGTGAAGGGTTGCTCCCCCTCATGACAGCAGTCACCCTTAGCGGTGCGTCTTTAAACATCTTCTTTGACTGGCTGTTTGTGGCACAGTTCGGCTGGGGTGTACCTGGGTCAGCCTATGGCACGCTCACAGCTCAACTGCTCTCACTCACGGCGCTCGTTGCCTACTACACACTCAAACACCGGCATTTTTCCTTTTTTAAATGGAGGCCCGTCCGCTTTCAGTGGAACTCACTGCTCGCGCTCGGTATTCCTTCCAGTCTTGGATATATCGGTGTTTCACTCATGGCAGCCACAGTCCTGTATGCCATTCAGCTGTGGGCAGGCACTAATTACGAAGCAACAGCGGGCGCTTATGGCATTGTTACAAGAGTGACAACCTTAACATTCCTGCCGTTGCTTGGCCTCAGCATGGCCTTTCAATCCATCGTAGGTAATAACTATGGAGCGCAAAACCATGAGAGAACAGCCAGTTCCATAAAAACGGCAATCCTTATTGCATTGGTATATTGCAGCGTGGTGCAGGCTTTATATTTCATGTTCAGCGATCAGCTAGGGTTCATTTTCGTTGATGATACTGCGACCATCGCAGAAGTGGCTCGCATCACGCCCATCATCACAATGGTATTCTTCCTGTTTGGCCCATTAATGATCACTGGTACTTTCTATCAAGCGATTGGAGATGCTCAACGTGCAACTATTCTGTTGCTCTCCAGAACCTACCTCTTTGCCATTCCCCTCACATTCTTATTACCCTTCTTTATGGGTGAGGTTGGAATCTGGTACAGCGGCGTCATCGCAGAATTCCTCCTGCTTGGCCTGACGTTGATTGTGCTTGCGGCAAAAAGAAAGACAGTTCCAGCAACGCAGATAGAAGCTGCTTAAAAGAAAAGCCCACACAAATGAGCGCAGTTCTCTCAATTAATTGCTCTAACCGCCCTCGCAGTGCTGCTTGCATGTGCGAGGGCAACATCTGCAAGGCCTTCAGCAAGGCAGACCAAAACCTCAACCTTTGAAGGCTGAGCCTGTATTCATCGCTGACTAAAGCAAGATAACTGCTGCCCCCGAAAGTGAAAGTAAAGCGCCCGCCCATGCCAAAGGATGAGGCATGTTTCCGGTTCTGAGCCACAGCAACGGAAGAACAAAGACCGGCGAGAGGGAGCCAAGCACAGTTGCGACCGCTGCGTCATAATGCGCATACGCATAAAGCAGCAGCGACACAGAAATCCCATAACCAATGAACCCAGGAACGATCACCCGCAACAGCAGCAGCCAGTTCATTTCTGCAATCGGACGTACAGCTTTAAGCGGCATTAATCCAGCCAAAGACACCACAAAGGCCGCCCCCATAATCCGCACAGCAGAGGCAGCCAGCGGCTCAGTTCCTGCACTTAGCACAGGTTTTAAAACAAGGAATCCAACCCCTTGTGATGCGGCTGCAATCACCCCAAGCACAACAATCAGCAACAAGTCGCGCCTAGAAACAGACGCCTCGTCTTGACCAGAGCTGCCGAAAAGAATCGCAAGGCAAATCCCGAAAAGCGCAATCCCGATCCCGCCCAACTCTCCCAGGCTCAAGGTCTCGCCCAGGAACAGAAAAGCCAAAGCAGCAACAATGGGTGTTTTTAGAGAAAGCAACAGCTCAGTTTTACGCGGCCCAGCGCGGCGCAAACACTCCATCATTGCAAGATTGCCGATAATAACACTCACAATCACACTCAAGGCAAATGCTGGCCACTGGGTCCAAACCACGCTTTGCCAATAACCAAGCGCAGTGCAAAGGGCGCACAAAATCCCGCCAGATGTCAAAAGCTGAATACGAGTAAACTCAAAAACCCCGACAGTTCTCACCGGGGTATGAGCCATCATAGACCCACATGCCCACCCGAACGAGGCAACCACAGCAGAAGATACCGCTAAAACAACCATAGCAAAACGCTCCAAAGTCGCTACAATAAATGTAGCAACTCATCTGCTACAATAAACGTAGCAAAAAGGAAAGCCCTATGCCTGCACAAATACCAAAGGCCGGAGAGCCAGTCAGAGGCTCAAAGTCTGGCAAACCAATCATGGTCCTATTCGATCTACTGGGAAGGCGTTGGGCGCTCGGGATCATCTGGAATCTGTCCAGCGGGCCACAAACCTTCCGCAGCCTGCAATCAAACTGCGAGTCTGTTTCTCCCACTGTGCTCAACACACGGCTAAAGGAACTGCGAGAGTGCGGGATCGTGATAAACGGAGACAGTGGTTATGAATTAACCACGGAAGGCAAAGACCTATTTGTCTATCTGGAACCGCTCGGCACATGGTCTCAGACTTGGTCTCACGCATCCAACTTAACCGAGCAGTGATGGCCACCTTAACCTTGGGAAATACCTTGGTTGAGCTGCTGATCGCGATCTTCTGCCCGATGCTTGAAGAGCATCTAGCCTAACAGCAGCTTAATTCAACACAGATGCTTCCCACCTGCACTCTCAAGCTTTTTTCAGCCGCACAATTTACAGTTCAGCATGTCCATGACAACGCCGGTGGCCAATGCAACAGGAAAAACCGCCCAGCACTGAGCATAAGATTGCGTTCATACCACTCGTGCTGATCACCACAGCGCTGTTTCTAACCATGCGTAACATGCCAATGATGGCCGAAACTGGCCTGCAAATGGTGCTGCTCAACACGATCACTGTGTTCGCCTATCTGTTGCCCACCGCCTTGATCTCAGCTGAACTTGCAACGGGCTGGCCTCAAAACGGAGTCTTCCACTGGGTCGAGGCAGCTTTTGGAACACCAGTTGGTTTCATTGCCGTCTTCTTGCAATGGATTCAGTCCATATTCGGTGTAACCACCATTGTTGCTTATACAACAGCAACCCTCACCTACGCATTTGACCCTGAACTCGGATCAAATCGATACTACATCACATTTTCGGTTCTGGCCCTGTATTGGGCTGCAACCCTTATCAATTTCAAAGGCACGCAAACTTCAGAGAGGATCTCCGGCTACGCTGTTTCTATTGGAGTACTGCTCCCATCAGTACTGCTCATTGGCTTTGGCATCTATTACCTCTTTTCCGGCGCACCAATCGCCCTTGATACCTCCCCAACATTTTCAAACTGGGTACCGTCCCTATCTGAAACCAGCAGTCTTATTTTTTTCATGAGTTTCGTCTTTGGCTTTGTCGGCATTGAGGTTTCAGCTTCCCATGCCAACGAGGTCGATAACCCACAAAAGAACTATCCCCGCGCGATCTTCACCGCTGCTATTGCTGGGTTTATTATCACCCTTGCAGGCGGGCTAGCAGTCTCTCTCATTTTGGAGAAAGGAGAAATCTCCAACCTCAATGGAGCTCTTCAGGCATTTTCAGCCTACCTCAACGCCTTTGGCCTATCTACACTCATACCCTTGAGCGCTTTACTGGTAGCATTGGGTGCCGCAGGTCAGGTCAGCACATGGATCGTTGGCCCTGTTAAAGGAATATGGGCCGCCAGCCGAAGGGGATTACTCCCGCAACGCTTTTCCAAAGCTAACAAAAACAACGTCCCAACAGCCTTACTCATTTTACAAGCCTGCCTGATCTCGTTGATCAGCTTCAGCTTCATAGTCTTTGAGAACGTAAACCTGGTCTTTTTAGTGCTAACGTCCACATCTGTCCTGCTCTACTCTCTCATGTATTTGCTTATGTACGTGGCCGCGATCCGTCTGCGCTACACCCATCCGCATATCGCTCGCCCCTACAGGGTGCCGGGAGGAAACTGGGGAATTTGGGTGCTGGGTGCAATTGGTGCAACAACAGCAATCAGCTGCTTTGCCATTGGGTTTCTTCCACCAGGTAACCTGCCATTCAAAGTGGAGAGCTTTGAGGTTTTGATGGCCACAGCTGTCGTTCTTGCCCTGCTTGTGCCCATCGGCATTTGGGCCAAACAGCGCAAATATATTCAGTATCCCTCTAAAACGAGAGGGCACAGCTAATGTCAAAAGCACGCGGGCCTTTGCCAAAACACCACATTACTCTTTGGCATCTCGTTTTTATGACCTCAGCGCTTTTCATGACCATGCTGAACATGCCACTTATGGCTCAAACAGGTACAAAAATTCTCTTCTTCAATGTTGCGGTGGTTCTTTGCTACATTCTGCCGATATCACTTATTTCCGCTGAACTGGCAACGGGTTGGCCTAAACACGGCGTTTACTCCTGGGTGGAGGAGGCCTTCGGCACACCTTTTGGGTTTATGGCGATCTTTCTGCAGTGGTTTCAATCAATCCTTGCGGTAGTCGCAACCGTTGCCTACACCACCGCAGCTCTCATATTTGCGTTTGACCGCCCGCTTGAATCAAATCCGTGGATCATGTTTGCAGGCGTTGTCATCATCTATTGGGGAGCAACCCTAGCAAACTTCAGAGGGACAAGGGTTACAAAACGTATTGCTGGCACTTGCCTCTTGGCAGGTACCCTCCTTCCCTCATTCACCATGATAGTTCTGGGGCTCCTATATGTTTCCGGGCCGTCTCAGCCCGTGATCGACATCAACTTAACCAAAGAAGAGCTGCTTCCATCGTTCACACAGCCTGCAACACTTTACCTTTTTCTTAGCTTCCTATTCGGCTTCATTGGAATGGAAGGCTCCGCGACCCATGCCACCGAAGTTCGAGACGTTCGGCGCACCTACCCTCTGGCGCTTTTCATTGCCGCACTCATTGGCTTCTCAAGCTCCTTTCTTGGAGGCCTGACGATTGCCATGATTATCCCGGAAAAGGAGATCTTAAACACGCTGGGCGTGCTCCAAACATATAGAGTCTTGCTGGATTACTATGGCTTACCGAGCGTCCTGCCAATCGCCGCACTCTTAATTGCGGTCGGCGCTGCTGGTCAGGCGAGTACCTGGATCGCAGCTCCAGTTCTTGCACTGGCTCAGGCCGGACGCGATGGTATGCTTCCCCCGGTGCTGCATCGCTTAAACACATTTAAAATGCCTGTCCGCCTCATGCTCATTCAGGCAACAATCGCAACACTTATCGCCCTAGCCTTCCTGATACATAGAAATACAAACGAAGTGTTTCTCTACCTCACCTCAACTGCCGTCATGCTCTATTCAGTTATGTACGTGATGTTATACAGCACCGCGATCAGATTGCGGTATAAGAGACCCAATGTGCCCCGTGCCTACAAAGTTCCTTTTGGAAACTACGGCATCTGGATTCTTGGCAGCATCGGCATTTTAACATCGCTTACAGCATTTATCCTTGGCTTCAGCCCACCAGATGAGCCTGATTTGACAGCAAAATCGTTCCGTTCATTGATTGTGCCCGGAGTGTTAATAACGCTGTGTGTACCATTTATACTTTGGAAGCTACGCCGCCCAAGCTGGAAAGCTCGAATACCAAGTAAAAAGCCGCATCCTACACCGTAGAAAGCGGCTTCAAAAAAAGGACACAGCCCGCAGCTTATTCAGAGGCTTCAGGTTCTTCAGGAGCGTGTTCCGCAGCCTCTTGCTCTTTTAGGCGCGCGCCTAAATCCTGCGCATCCTCAAAAATCTCGGTCTCATTGTTCATGATCCGAAGCGAACCAGTGCCAATATCAAACCAAGCTCCATGAATATGTAAACTACCTTGAGTGACAAGCTTCTCAACGAAAGGGAACGTCAGAAGGTTTTTCAAACTCTGTCGGACACCGGCATATTCCAACGCAAGCTGAGGGTCTTCGTTTTTATCAACTGGCGTACAGGCTAGCGTAATTGCAGCTGGTTCCAGCATCTTGATCCAAGGACCAACAAACTGGCCGGTCTTTCCAAGTTTACCGTTACTTTCACGGAAGGCTTGAACACCGCCACACTTACAGTGGCCCATGATCACAATGTGCTTCACTTTCAAACTAGTTACAGCATATTCAAGTGCGGCACTGGTACCGTGTGTACCACCACCCTGAATAAAGGGAGGAACAAGGTTGGCAACATTTCGCACAACAAACAATTCACCCGGCTGGGCGTGAAAAACCCCTTCCGGCGTTACCCGGCTATCGCAGCAGGAGATCACCATAGTCTGAGGTTCTTGGCCGTAAATAGCGAGCTTTTGATATTCCTCTTCGAACTGGCGGTAAATCCGCTCTTTATAAAGGCCGTATCCAGTCAGCAAATCTTTTGGAAAGTTTGTCATGCCCCGCCATCTCATTAGAGTCACTCTTGTTTGCCTATATAGCTAAGGTAAACAATCTTTCAACTGGCCAAAGGCCAGAAGATTTAAAGTAGTTTCAATGACACCACCGCATCAGGCCCAAACTCCCCAAAAACACAAAAGTCAGCTCAGACGGTCCGTGCTGTCACTTCAATTTCAACCTTCATCTCGTCTTTGATAAGGTCACAAATAACCATTGTCGCCGCCGGACGAATATCGCCAAAATACTCTCCAAGAATTGCAAAGACAGTCTCGACATTGTTTCTGTCGGTCACATAGTAGCGTGCTCTTACGACATCCAGAAGGGAGCACCCTGCTTCAGCAAGTGCGCCTTTGATCGTCTCCAGAGCGTTAACGACCTGTGCGCCAACATCCTCTGGCATTTTCATCGTAGAGTAGTCATAGCCCGTCGTGCCTGAAACATGGACAAATTCACCATCGACCACAGCACGAGAATACCCGGCTGTCTTTTCAAATGGTGAGCCTGAAGAAATAAGGGTTCTCTGCGACACAGCAACCTCCCTGGAAAGTACGCCAAAGCACCACCGAAGCTTGGCTAAGACAGAGCTTGTAAACTAGTAAATACAATCAGGTTCGGTTCAAATCAATTGAGAATTAGACCTGTTAGTCACTGCGACTTGAAGAGAAGAAGCAACTCAGCCCAAGTGCAGTCCATAAAGCAATGCCAATCCAGTACATCAAAGCGTCTGTTGAACTGTAGATCACATCATATAAGAGGGTGTATCCCGCATAGAGATCCCAGGCGACCCAAGCCAGTAAAACGATGCCTACGACACGCCAGAAAAAGCTCACCATGCACCACACCCTCCAGAGATACATTGTAACGCTTTGAAGCCTAGGCAAAACCAATGGTTTTCGGGGTGCTCAACATAGCTTTATCGGTCATATAGAAGCAAATGAATCAGCAAATCGACACCAAAAGAACAGATGAAGCACTTGCACAATCCTACAAACTCAACCGAAAAATGTCGGTTAGACTAAAAACACCTCATAACTATATAGCCTAATTCTATATTTATTTTGCCTATTTCAATTAATTCTGAGATATAAAGGGCCACAAACAGACAAAAAGCTTGCTCGTTTCTCTTGAGTAAATTTGTCACTTTTTTCAACTTCGGACACGTGGGGGGACCCACAGGTCCATCAACCTATTGATTTAATTTAATTAAACAAGTCAATTGGGCAACCAAAGGAATACGAGGGCAATTGGAGGGATTTAGCAAAAGCGACAGATGCCATGCAAAGTGTAAACTTTCTAAGGTGTTGCTTGATAAATAACAATACTTCTTATTCAATGCCTGCCGTGTTGTTGTTGGGGGACTACATACATGACGTTAACTGCGGTTAAGACAAAAACGTCTTGCGGTAATTTTTTCGAAGATTTTCACGTGGGCCAGGTCATAAGACATGGCACACCAAAGACTATAAATGAGGGGGATTCGGCACTTTATACTGCACTATATGGGTCGCGGTTTGCAGTACAATCAGGAACTGCTTTTGCGGAGGAAATTGGTTACCCATATTACCCGCTCGATGACTTGCTTGTATTTCATGTAGTCTTCGGGAAAACAGTGGGCGATATTTCGCTAAATGCCGTGGCAAATCTGGGCTATTCCGACTGCCGTTTTCTGATGCCTATCTATGCCGGGGATACAGTTTCTGCGACATCTGAGGTCATCGGGGTTAAAGAAAACTCGAACGGCAAGACCGGTGTTGTTTACGTACGCTCGACAGGCTACCGCCATAAAGAGCCAGGGAGCCCGGAGAAGGTTCTGGAGTACACACGCTGGGTGATGGTGAAAAAGCGCGATGAAACAGCGCCAGCACCAGAAACAACCCTGCCGGAGCTACCAGAAGGCATCTCAGAGGCCAGCTTAGGACAAGCTGTGCCAGAGCTTTCGATCGAGAATTGGGACTTTGACTTATCTGGCTCTCCATTCCGCTTCCACGACTACGAAGTGGGCGAAAAGATCGACCATGTGGATGGTATGACGGTTGAGGAGGCTGAACACCAGCTCGCCACACGCCTGTACCAGAACACGGCTAAAGTCCATTTTAACCACCACAGCGAGAAAAACAGCCGCTTCGGCAAGCGGTTGATCTATGGTGGCCATGTTATCTCACTAGCCCGCGCCCTGTCCTTCAACGGACTTGGCAACGCATTCCACATCACTGGCATAAACGCAGGACGACACGTCGCCCCGCTCTTCGCTGGCGACACGGTCTATGCGTGGTCAGAGGTCTTGGACAAGAAGCAGATTGAAGGCCGAAGCGACGTCGCAGCCATGCGCATGCGCCTCGTCGCCACAAAAGATCTCACCTGCACAGATTTCCCTTTCAAAAACGAAGACGGGAAATACAAAGAAGGTGTCATCCTTGACTTGGACTACTGGGTCATCATCCCGGTTTAAGTGGTCAGCTCATAACGAAAAAAGCCCGGCGCGCACTTTGCACCGGGCTTTTATTCAAACGCATATGAACGAAGCTAGCTAACTTCGTGCTTAAGCGCGTTCTTGGCAAACATTTCGCCTTGTTTCTTGGACTTCAGGATTTCACGCGCTTTTTCAAACTTCGGGTCTTCCCAGAAGATCATGCAGCCGTTACAGCCACGGCCACAACAGCCGTCTAAGCCAAGGCGTGGAGACTTCGCTCTACGGTCCTGACTGCCTTCTGCAATCGCATCGATCAGCTTGTCGCGCTGGCTCTCATACTTATTTTCCTGTGCAGGAGTAGCTTCACCGCGCGCTTCAATACGCTCACCAAGGCGGTCCAGCTTCAACCGGTTCCACTGCTCTGGCGTCAATGGACGCTCTTTGCGCACAATCGTATTGATTGGGAAACGGTCCTTAAAGCCAGCAACCTCCTCCTTGTCGAAGAGAGAAAACGGAATACGAATAACAGGCTGCTTGCCTGCATGCACTTCCTGGGTAATCTCGCCTGACTTGGCATTCTCAAACTCATAGATACGCAGCAGAACACTTTCGCCAGACATCGGCTGGAGAAACTCCAAAACCTCACCAGCAACGATCTTGTTCTTCACCTTCATATAGAAAGCGTCATCTGTGACGTTTTCCAAAAGACCGGCAAATTCCCACTCGCCAATGGAGTGCGTGTCCTCGTAATTGTGAGCGTAGTTGTTCAAACGCCCATCATGGAACGCGGTCGTATACCCACGGTTCGCAACACTGTACATTTCGTCCATGTACTTTTGCGGGTTCCAGTTATCAGGATCACGATAGTAATCGTCAATCGCCATGCGGTATGCACGCGCCACAACAGCCACATAGTACATGGATTTGCCACGTCCCTCGACCTTCAGTGTATCAACGCCAATGCGCATAAGCTCGTCCAGCTTTGGCATCAGGCAAAGGTCTTTGGAGTTAAGAATGTACGACCCGCGGCCATCCTCCAGAATTGGCATCAGCTCACCAGGGCGACAGCCTTCTTCCAGCAAGAACTCAAACATACCAACGTTGTCTTCGTTCAGCTCCAGCTCATTGATGGTGCCGTCCTTCATGCGCATACGAACTTTGTAGTTCCAACGACAAGAGTTTGCACAATTACCCTGGTTCGCGCCACGCTCCGCCATAAAGTTGGAAAGCAGGCAGCGACCGGAATAGGTCATGCACATTGCACCATGAACAAATGCCTCCAAACGAATGTCCGGGCACTTTTCACGAATTTCAGCAAGCTCTGGGAAGGAAACTTCACGAGCCAGCACGACGAGCGCAGCACCCTGATCTTTCCAAAAGTCTACAGACAACCAGGAACATACATTGGCCTGCGTCGAGATATGCAGCGGCACCTCAGGCAGCTTCTTCTTCATGTACTGGAAAACACCCGGATCCGCGATGAGCAAACCGTCTGGTTTTATGTCACGAATGGTTTCGGCATATTCGTCGAGCTTCGGTATATCCTTGTTATGCGAAAACAGGTTCAGGGTCAGGTAAACCCGTTTCCCGTGTTTATGCGCAAACTCAATTCCCTCAACCACTTGCTCAAGCGTAAACTCCGCTTTCGTGCGCAGCGACATGTCTGGGGTTCCAAGGTAAATTGCATCTGCACCATACAAAACAGCAATCTTCAGCTTCTGCAGGTTGCCCGCAGGCATAAGGAGTTCCGAGCGTCTCATTGTAGCGACCAAATTCTCTGGTGTGTTCAGCTCTAAAGTCGAGCTGCTGGTTGGCGCATCAACCCATTTCCTTTGCGAGGATAGATGGGGCGCGCGTTTATTTTTAGCTTCTAAGGGATTTCATCAAGGATGAACAGAAGAATTTCGTCTCACCCAAACACCACAATGCCAGTGTTCCAAAATGGGGCAAACACAGGCATTTCAAGCATAGATTAGTGATATGAGGAGTAACCCTTACGAGCACAATTGGGCGGGCACATCAGCACCCACCCAAGTGATTAGGAATAGCAATTTATTCAGGCCGTTCGATGACAATAATCAACCAACGAGCAATTTATTCAACCAGAGCAGCGACCGGTTGATACGCTTCATCATCGACAAAGTCATAGTGTAGCTGGCTCTCAAACCACTCTCGGAAGGCCCTAATTTTGGGTTCAGCCCGGCGCTTTTCTCGCCACATCAATCGATGCTCACGCCCATCCAGCTGATACTCTGGGAAAATCGGAACAAGCTTCCCTGCAGTTTCAGCCTCGGCACTTAGCAAGTTGGATTCAAGAATAATCCCAAATCCTTTCTCCGCCGCATCAAGAGAAAGCGCAGCATTCTCAAACACCATGGTCTCTTTTATGATTGGGTTTGACACACCAGCTTCAGACAGCCAGGTTTCCCAAGAGACCGAAGCTCCCTCGCTGCGAATAATAGGAAGCTTGAGCAGCTCCTGAGGTTTTTTAGGGTAGCCAAGCGAATCCAACAATTCAGGCGAAATCAACGGGCGAAACTTCTCACGCCCCAAAGAAATCTCTTCAAACGCATCTGGAGTATGAGTCTGGCGGGTAAACACAAGATCATAAAGTCCCCCGTCAATGCTCACATCATCTCCGCTGCTGGAAACAGTGACCGTAATCTCTGAATTTTGCGAGGCAAAGGAGCGCAACCGACGCAGGAACCAGTTACTGGCAAAACTAGAGGAACAGTAAACGCTTAAAGTATCCCGATTTCCGACCGCTTCGATTGTGCGCGTTGCAGTCGAGATACGATCAAAAGCCTCAGAAATTTCGGAAGCATATCGATAGGCTGCCGCCGTTGGGAACACTGCTCGGGAACGGCGCTCAAACAGCTCCAATCCCAGGTGATCTTCCAAGGCTTTAAGACGGTGACTAACCGCGCTAGCGGTAATCGCTAGCTTTTGGGCTGCTGAAACCAAACTCCCAGTTTCCATAACAGCACGAAACGCGACCAAAGCATTCAAAGGGGGCAAACGATTCATGAAATGCCTTATACTTGATAGAGTGAGAGATACAACGAATACTAAGACTAATTACATAGACGTACCATATGGCGCTCCTAATTTGAACACCATCAGGAGAGTTTAGTCATCTCAAAGATATGTAAAACATCACAATTACGCAATAGATAACATCGATATCAACTGACTCGATTATTGATAATCTAACGTTTACTTAATCATTACCAATAAAAATTATCGATACAAATATATCTACATCATACAAACGTAAATTCGAAAATTTTACGCTAGGACAGGATAGAATAAATAAATTATACACGCTCAGGTTAAAGATCAAAAAAACTAACTATTCAGCTGAGCCGTGAATTAGGCAGGTCGAATACCAACATATGCAGCACGTGGCCGTATTTGTTCTTGCATTTGGTATTGTTCTAATGCTTGAGCAATCCAACCGCTAATTCTTGAAATACAAAACAAAATTCCCGCAGAGTGTGTTGGAAGTCCCAAAACTTGCACCAAAAGTGCTAGTGGAAAATCCACATTCATGTGTTTCCCGAAGAGCTCCCGCGACCTCTCCAGCAAAGGTGGAATCAATTCAATGAGAGGATGATCAAGATCACTTTGTATGAGCATCTTTAACATAAACTCACCGCGAGGGTCGGGACCTCCATAAACAGAATGCCCAAGACCAGGCAGGTATTCGCCATTCATACATCTTTCTTGTAGCACGTTCTCGATATCGTCAATTACATGAATATGCTTCAGCCAACTAAGGACTCGCCCCGCATTTGTTCCATGCCTGGGGCCCATGAATGCACCTAGCCCCGAAATCAAAACGGCATGCAGTGGCGCACGCGTCGAAGCTGCACATCGCACCGCATAAGCACTTGTATTGAGTTCATGATCAGCACACAAAACAAGCGTCGCTCGGATCAAATCGATGGCCTTTTCATTCTTCACGCCCCATGCCCGAGCAATTTGACGATGCATTGGCTCAGAACTCGGAGGCTGCAACAGCAGCGCGCTTGCAGCAAGGCGTAACAGGCCTGCCCCTTTCACTTTGAGAAGCTCCTGCGACAGAGTGTAGGCCGCATTATCCTGCTCCGGCCAGGAACACAGAGCCACAATTGCTCGCTCAACAGGCCTCTGGTCAGCACTCAAAACACTGACGGCTTTAGGAGTAGGCTGTGAGAATGGGTCACTCTCGCACTCCCATAAGAGCGTCGAAACACTTTCAAGCGTCCCAGCCTTTGCGAGTTCCAGTGCAGATTGACCGCGGTAGTAATGTCCTTCATCTGTCAGAAGTGTGAGCTTGGTTTCAAGCACGCCTTTTGCAGCAGCATTGCGCGATTGCCCTTCATGCGCTTCCGTACCTTCTCCAACACGACGACTTCTCAAAAAACGAATGTCTGAAGCGTCATACAGCCTTGTGCGCCCCGGCCCCTGAACCGAACGCACGAGCCCGCGGCTCACATAGGCGTAGAGCGTGGCTGGGCGTACCCCCAACTCATTGGCAGCTTCTTTGGCAGAAAGATAAATAACTTCAGACATCGCGCACCCATCACATGATCAACATTGATCATACGAATACATTACGCGAAGATGCAAGCAGCCATGAAAAACTGCCAAAGCCCCAGCATTCCCATAGTACCCCATAAAAACAATTGCTAGATGATAGCAGTTTCTCTACCCTACCACTCAAAGATGCACTTTTCATATGTAGTATTTATTGTTTCACTGCAGTCACATGCCCTCCGCCTTTAACTAGAACACCACTGTTATTTTAAAGATCAGATACATGACTAAAATCCTGAAACTAGAAAACTCCAATTTCTATTCAAAACTCATATCAACCATATCAGAGGATTTTGACCGCCAAGCGCAAATTGAGAAGTTTATTTGCAAGTCCTGGGAGATCCACTACGATTTATTCAACCCAGAGAACTTTGAGGATCCTGAGGATCACGAGTTGTCCAAAAATAACCCGGACTACTTTGAGGAGCTTGAAATTCCCCACACCAATGCTGCAATTTTGGATGTTTTTGGCCATAACCGCCAAAAAGATTACGATGTCACAACCTTGCAAGATCTAATCAAACACACTGCATTAATCGAAGAACGAATTCTGGACTTCTTTATTCATTACACCTTTGGCGATGGTGGAGCATATGCGGAAGGAAAGCACTATAGATATGCACAGACAACAATCGAAGACCACTATAAAACAAGCTTTACTCAGAAAGAATTCGTACGTCGCTTGCTGCGTCTTCAAACCATAATCTTACCAAGTGCGATAGATGGTTTAAAACTCGAATTTATGTGCGCGTGGGATATGGAGCACGGTGTAGTCTTGGAATTTAAAGATGGTTCCATGGTTGAAAGCGAGATCTAAGGCATATCTTATGCTGGGTGGCATCAGTTGCTCTTGGTCACATTAGCTGCTTCTGCGGCGTCAATCAGATCCTTGCCGATCTCATCTTCAAAATCTCCCCATACAGGCCGCATCACATCCACCCATTGTTGGCGCTGTTTTGGCGTAAGCTCACGGACGGTGTAACCCGCATCAACAATCCGTTGCCGGTTCACTTCGCTCGTCTTTGCCGCTTGCCCGTTGGCCTTTACCAGCGTTTCCCGGAAGATAGTCAGAAACAGCTCCCGCACATCAGGTTCCAGGCTTTCCAGCCACTCCTGAGGGGTAAAAACGACATAAGCCAGCAGCTGATGGTTGGTCTCGGTAGTCCCGTCCTGCACCTCAAAGAACCGCGACGTGAAGATGTTGGACCAACTGTTTTCCTGTCCATCAACAACCCCTAACTGCAAGGCCCCATAGACCTCTTTGAACGCCAGCTTCTGCGCACTTGCCCCCATCGCCTCAATCATCGCAACGGCCACATCCGAATTCTGAACCCGAAACTTCAGCCCGGCTCCGTCAGAGGGCACAAGCAATGGTTTATCGGCAGAAAAGTGCTTTAATCCATCAAAGAGGTACCCAAGCCCAACGACCCCGAAATCAGACATGACGCCAAGGAGTTCCTGCCCTTTTTCGCTGGCAGTAAAGCGCTGCACCGCATCCATATCCTCAAACAGGAAGGGAAGATCAAAAAGCCGATACTTGTTTGTGTAGACTTCCAGTTTTGAAAGAGAGGGCGCAGCCAGCTGCACATCACCCAGTATCAGGGCTTCCATCACCTTTTCATCATCATAAAGCTGGGAAAAGGGAAACACCTGCATACACGCCTTACCATTCAACTCGGTATTCACCCGCTCCGCCAACATGCGCGCGAAATCTCCTTTAGGGTGTCCGCTCGGCGGCACAACATGGCTAAACTTGATGACAACTTCACCAGGCTTACAGTCAATCTGGGCAAATGCAGGTGCACCGAAAACAATGCCCAGAGCGAGAATTACGGCAGTAAATGCTCTACTCATCAGCTCCTCGCGGCAACATTAATGTACCCACCTATTATCGCAGTTTACCCCCAAAATCCGCCTAAGCTATTGCGGCGCATTTGCCTCGAATAAGCCCCAACAAAAAAGCCGGAGCACATGCCCCGGCCTTTCATAATTGATGTCGATTGACGCTACCTGACGATAACTTCAGGCCCCATCATATAGGTTGGCAACGCCGTGGAGAGCCATGGCAGGTACGTAACCATTATGAGGAACACCAGAAGAACCATCACAAAAGGTGCAGCAGCACGCACCACCTGCACCAGACTCATGCCTGTTATGCCCGACGTCACAAACAAGTTGAGCCCGATCGGCGGAGTGATCATGCCAATCTCCATGTTCACCACCATGATGATACCCAGGTGAATTGGATCAACACCCAGCTCCACAGCAATCGGGAACACCACAGGCGCCACAATCAAAAGCAAACCAGATGGTTCCATGAACTGACCACCAATCAGCAGGATAATATTGACGGCAATCAGGAAGGTGAACCAGTTGAAACCCGCACCTAACATCCAATCGGTAATGACCTGCGGGATACGCTCAGCAGTGAGTGTGTGAGCAAAGAGCAGCGCATTCACGATGATGAACATCAACATAATCGTGGTCTTACTACTCTCAACCAGCACTTTGCGCGTGTCCCGGTGGAAGAAGGCAGGGAAGAAGTAAAGAACAATCAAGCCGAGGTTACGAACTACCGCTTCAAGCAGATTCTCTTTCGGTTTCCGCCACTTCTTGTCCTTCAGCGGGCCCATGTCACGATAGATGAACAGAGCAATCAAGCACGCATAAACAGCAGCAACAGCAGCAGCTTCTGTTGGCGTAAACACACCTGCATAGATACCGCCAAGGATGATCACAATCAGGAACATACCAAACGCAGCTTCAGCAAACGTGGACCACAGCACCCGAATGCTTGGGAAAGGTTGTGAAGGCAGGTTTTTCTTGCGTGCAATGATGTAGATCGTCACCATCAGCATCAGACCAGCCACAATGCCCGGAATAACACCCGCCAGGAACATACGCCCAACAGAAACGTTAGTTGCAGCTGCATAAACAACCATCACGATGGAAGGCGGGATCAGAATTCCCAGCGTACCAGCATTGGCGATGATGCCTGCAGCAAATTCCTTGGAGTAACCAGCCTGACGCATCGCAGCAATCGCGATGGTACCAATCGCAACCACAGTCGCTGGAGACGAACCGGAAAGCGCAGCAAAGATCATACAGGCCAGCACGCCAGCCATAGCCAGACCACCACGCACCCAGCCAACAGTTGCCACAGCAAAGTTTACGATACGGCGGGCAACGCCACCAGTGGACATGAAGCTGGAAGCCAGAATAAAGAACGGGATAGCAAGCAGTGTAAAGTTCTGTGATGCATTGAACATCTGAATAGTTACAGAGCTCATGGAGTCATGAGAAAACAATGCGATGTAGAGAACGGAAGACAAGCCAAGCGCAATCGCGATTGGTGCCCCGATAAGAAGCAGCCCAAAGAGCAGCAAAAAGAGAACAGCGGTTTCCATTGGGCTTAGTCCTTCAGCACGTCTTTATTTTCTTCAACGAGCTCTTCAGCTTCGTGCGCGGCAATCATCGTGTCGCGCTGCCCCGTCAAAATGAGCCAACACATTTGCAATGATCGGAATGCAAGAAGGCCAAGGCCAATCGGCAAAATGACATAACCCCACCACCGTGGAACACGCTCTTTCACACCAAACATCTCCTGATACCACTCAGGAAACTTCAGATCTTCCATGCCGATAGGAAGCTTGTAGTACCGCGACACGTAATCGAACGCACCGCCGGAAGAACCGCGGTTATCAAGCCCGAGCACCCAGCCAAACCAATCTGCATCAAACAGCAGCGCCGCATACAGCAGCGTCACAAGGGCGCCAATCAGCCCAAAGGTGCGGAAGACCGGTTTCGGAAACAGGCGGATGAATGCATCAACGCCAAGGTGTGAGCCAATTTTCAACCCATAGCTCATGCCAAAAAGAATGAGCCATGCAAACAGTACGCGGGTGAACTGTAGCGCGCCACCCCAACCCGAATTAAAGCCGTACCGCATGACGACCTGCCAGAAGGTAACCAGCGTCATCACCGCAAGGATGGTAGCGATAAAGCCTTCTTCGAAAGCATCTATTATTTTATTTAGTCGAGACAAAGCGCCCTCCCCCAACAGCACTCTCATTTCTCAGTGTGTTGCGGCACGGAGAAAGAAACCATTGTGGTATTTCAGAGTCCGCCCGGCCATAGGCCGGACGAACTTAACAACAAGACTAGGATTAGTTGTTTGCTGCGACGGCAGCGTCGATCACATCCTGACCGATGTCATCAGCAAATTTTGCCCATACAGGCTTCATCACAACAACCCACTGTTCGCGCTGTTCTGGGGTAAGAGTGCGAACCTCTACACCAGATTCGATGATTTTTTGCTTGTTAGCTTCGTTGATTGCAGAGCTGCGCGCATTCGCTTCATTCGTCACTTCAGTAAAAATAGTGACAAACTGATCGCGAACCTCTGGGTCAAGGCTGTCCAGCCATTCTTGAGAGGTTACAGCAAGGTAAGACAGCAGCTGATGGCTGGTTTCTGTAATACCGTCCTGCACTTCAAAGAACTTCTTGGTGTAGATGTTAGACCAGGTGTTTTCCTGTCCATCAACAACACCGGTCTGGAGAGCGCCGTATACTTCTTTAAACGCAAGTTTCTGCGCATTTGCTTCCATTGCTTCAATCATCGCAACAGCAACATCGGAAGTTTGAACGCGGAATTTCAGGCCAGCAGCATCAGCAGGCGTCAGCAACGGCTTGTTGGCGGAGAAGTGCTTGATACCGTTGTAAACGTAGCCCAGACCAACAAAGCCGATGTCAGACATCGCGCCCAGCAGTTCCTGCCCCGTTGGACCCTGAGTAAAGTTGTTGACTGCGTTCATGTCAGAGAACAGGAACGGAAGGTCAAACACACGGTACTTAAGTGTATACGCTTCAAACTTGGAAAGAGAAGGCGCTGCAATCTGAACGTCGCCGAGAAGCAGTGCTTCCATCACCTTGTCATCGTCGAACAACTGAGAGCTTGGGAAAACCTGCATACAAGCTTTACCATTCATCTCAGTGTTCACACGCTCAGCAAGAGCAGTTGCGAAATCACCCTTAGGGTGGCCGGTTGCGGACACTACGTGACTGAATTTAATTACAACTTCACCCGGATCACACGCTTCAGCAGCGACGGTCTGAGTAGCGGTGAACATGCCAGCTGCAACTGTCGCAGCAGTAATAATCTTTTTCATAGTATCCTCCCAATTGGATCGGAGCGGTGCTCCTCACGATACTACTAGCAAGCGGCATGCCAGTTTTAACACCTACAATAAATACAGATACTTACGGATATTTACCTAATTATTCGATTCATATTTGTTACGAACGCGTAACATTTAGGAGCCAAGATTGTGTCGAATTCGACACAAATTTATTCAAACCCATCGTCTTTACTCAATCCGTACTTCTTCATCTTCTCATAAAGCGCTTTACGGGACACAGATAGCGCCTCGTAAGTGGGCTTGATCTTGCCGCCATTTTTCTCAAGCTCAGCAGAAATTATTTCACGCTCATAAGCGCTTACCCGTTCAGCAAGAGCTCCAGCCTTCGCCGCCGCACCTGCACTGCCATTAGGCATTTGCTTAGGGTGGCCTTCCAGCCCAAGCACAAACCTGTCTGCCACGTTGCGCAACTCGCGTACATTGCCCGGCCAATCGCGCTGCATTAACTCAGAAAGAAATTCGCGGGAAATATCGGGCACCTCTTTACGGTAGCGTGCCCTTGCTCCTCGCGTGAGATAATGAAACAGGACCGGAATATCTTCCACCCGCTCTTTAAGTGGAGGAATAGCCAAGGTAATCACATTCAAGCGGTAGAACAGATCCTTCCGGAAGCGCCCTTCATTGGAGGCCGCCTCCAGATCTTCCTTGGTTGCAGCAACAAATCGCAAATCAAGTGGGATCGACTTATTTGAGCCAAGGCGTTCAATGGCGCGAGTCTCAAAAACCCGCAGCAACTTAACCTGCAAGTCCATAGGCATCGATTCAATCTCGTCGAGAAAAACGGTCCCGCCGTGAGCATGTTCCAACTTTCCGATCCGCTGCCCACTTGCACCGGTAAAAGCCCCCTTCTCATGCCCAAAAAGTTCGCTTTCGATAATATCGGCAGGCAACGCTCCACAATTCAGCGCCACAAATGGCCCGTCTTTACGCACCCCCTCCTCATGCAAAGCCCGTGCAACCACTTCTTTGCCTGAGCCCGTCTCGCCCAAAATGAGGACATCTGCATCCGTGCCAGAAAGCGCCATAATCGTATTCCGCAACGCTTCCATCGAAGGAGATTTGCCAACGATACGCTCTTCCATGCCAGAAAGGTTGCCCAGCTCCTCGCGCAATACACGGTTTTCCAGCGTCAGGCGGCGCTTTTCCAGCGCCCGCTCCATAACCGCAACCAAACCGCTGACAGGAAACGGCTTCTCCTTGAAATCATAGGCCCCGGCCCGCATTGCCTCCACAGCCAGTGGCACATCCCCGTGGCCCGTAATCAGTACCACAGGCAACGCACTATCAATCTCGAAAGCAGCCTTCATCAAATCAAAGCCGCCCATTTTAGGCATACGAATATCGCTGACAAGGACACCGTAGAACTCATGCGAGATATGTTCCAATGCTTCCTCAGCCCGAGAAAACGCCACAACCTTATAGTCGGCCAGCTCCAGTCCCTCGACCAATGCTTCGCGGATATCATCATCATCATCAACGAGAAGGATCGTTGCTTTATCGATTGCCCAAACATCCATACTAACTATCTTCTTTCTCAAGATCGCCGGCAACAGCAAAGGCGTCGTTCAGTACAATAACAAAACAAGCACCACCAAGCGCGGACCGCTCATACCGCAGCTGCCCATCCAGGTCCTCTATTATTTTATAAGCAATAGAAAGCCCCAGTCCCAATCCCTCTCCCACATCCTTTGTGGTGAAGAACGGGTCAAAAATATGCGCAGCAACATCCTCCGGTATACCCGGTCCATTATCCTCAAAACGAATGGTCACTTGCTGCTTTGTACGCATAACAGAAATCTGAATACGAGGATCATCTTGTTCGCCCATCGCATCCAGCGCGTTGCTCATCAGGTTCATCAGCACCTGTGCAAGACGAACCTGCCCAGCGAGGACCTCAATAGATTTGTCGTCCTGTACCACCGTTGCACAGACACCTATCTGCTTACAACGTGGCCCCGTCATCATCAGCACTTCGTCAACAACAGCAGATACCTTCACCGGAACAAGGTCACTCCCGGCTTTGCGGGTAAAACCTTTCAGCACGTGGCTGATTGCAGCCATTCGCTCAACCATCGCAACAATCTTGCCAAGGCTCTTGAGGGCGCGCTCCGTTTTCCCGGTCTCAATCAAAACCTGAGCATTCTCTGAGTGGGTGCGGATCGCACCAAGGGGCTGATTAAATTCATGGGAGATCGCAGCAGACATCTCGCCCAGTGTTGCAAGCTTGGCAGATTGAACCAAACCGGCCTGAGCTTGCTGCAATTCTTTTTCCGCCGCCTCGCGCTCTTTAACTTCCTGTGCAAGCAAGGCATTCATGTTGGAAAGTTCACAAGTCCGCGCATGGACACGCTCTTCTAAACGCGCTGCATAAACCTTGTCCTGCCGAATACGCTCCAACAATCGGCGGCGGCGCTCTCCGGCAATCCAAAACATTCCACTTCCAACAACACAAAGCAGCAAGGCCACCAATGCAGCCCAAACGGATTGCTGCCGAACTTGCGCGGTATCTGCAAACAACACCACCTCCCAATTCAAAACGGGAAGGTCCTGCTCAATCATCTGGAAATTCGATTTATTTAAAGGCGGGCCCAACCGCACAAGCTGAAAGTCCATATCAGACCAGCGCCGTTCAATAACGCCATTCCCCTTGCTACTTGTTCGCCCGCGCCGCATCGTTTGAGAGGCAACCAACCGCTCACCTCGCCAGCTGGGTTGATTGGTAGCCACCACAATCCCGTTCTGATCCACGGCGACCAGCCTGTCCTTTGAAAGCGCCCAGGACTGCTCAACACCTTCCAGGCTCACACGAACAGCGATGAAACCATAGTCCTGATCACCCTGGCGAACAGGTGCTATAAAGACATAGCTGGCAGGGCCACCACTACGCGACAGCACCAATTGCCGTCCAAGTCGCCCTTGTTGAGCAGCGCGCAAGGCATCTGCATAAGAGGACATACCTTGCTCGGCCATACTGGCATCACCAATCAGGTTGGATGCAACTATGCGACCATCCGATTTTTGGAACCAGACCTCCTGCGCACCCGACATTCCCGCAATCACTTTGGCAACATTTTGCCCACGTTGATGCCCGTCATTGGCGAGGATTTGCACGATATCAGAACGCCGTGCCAAAAGCGGAGGAAGCAACCTGTATTTGTCGAGGTACTTTTCTAGCCCCGCAGCCTGCACAGACAAGGTAGCCTGACTACGCGTGTGCAAATCTGCCATATAGAACTGGCTGCTCAACTGCATCGCGACCCATGCAACGATGAGTGAGAACACAGCAAATGTCACCAGCGCAAAACTGGAGATTCTCCGCCATCTCTCAGATCTGCTCTTCCTGTTCACGCCAATTGTCCGATACAGATGTTGGGTAGGATGCTGCCGAAAGCATCGCAAAGCTCGCTCTGGTGTAACCTGTGCACGATCACTGGTCTAGCGCAACGCTCTTGACCAGTGCAAAGACCTCTTGTCCAGCAGCCAGCTGCAACTCATGCACTGAGTGGCGTGTCAAACGTGCCCGCAAGTGCTGTTCGCCAACACGGCAGTCAACTTCAGCGTAGGGGCCAGCGGTCTCCGTAATGCCTTCAATACAAACACAAAGCACATTTCTTACAGAGGCTTGTTCGGGAACTTTGCGGGCAAGAGCCACATCCTTGGCTTTGATACGGATACGCGCATCCTGTCCAACCGTGCCAAGCTGCCCCGGCAAAAACAGCTTCTGCCCCTCTAAGGAAAACTCTGTCATCTGCCAATGCGTATCGTATTGACTAAACTTGGCAAAAAGCAAGGAACCTGCATCCGGCCCGTTCACCAATTGTGGCAGCTCCAGATTGCTCAGCATCTGCGCGATCGGCCCGTAAGCAACAACGCTTCCCTGATCTAACAGCACCAGAGTATCGGCAAGCTGTTCAATTTCACCAAGGCTATGGCTCACATAAAGCATCGGAATGCCAAATTCATTCTTCAGCTTGAGAAGGTACGGCAGGATCTCCGCTTTACGGGAGGCATCAAGCGAGGCCAGCGGCTCATCTAAGACAAGGACCTTCGGATTTGAAAGCAACGCCCGGCCAATAGCAACGCGTTGCTTCTCTCCGCCAGACAGCCCAAAGGGGCGCCTTTTCAGCAAATGCGAGATCCCCAACAACTCAGCAATCTCACCCAGACCAACACCAGAGTTACGCCCTGCTGCCCATTGGCTGTAAAGCAGGTTCCGCTCCACATTCATGTGCGGAAAGAGCCGTGAATCTTGAAACACCATCCCAACACCGCGCTGCTGGATAGGAACGTTAATGGAACGATCCCGATCAAAAACCACTTGCTCCGCTAGCACAATGCGGCCTGCATCGGGCGCGGCTAGCCCAGCAATCATGCGGATCAGTGAGGACTTGCCAGCACCTGACCTGCCGAATATCGCAGTAATCCCGCTATTCACGGCAAATTTAGCCGAAAGCGAAAAATCTCCCACCCGACTGGAAATGTCCAAATCAATCATGCTGACCTCCCAACCGACGGGAAAGTCGCCTGGAAACCAGTTCAGACAGCACCAATGCAGAAATGGAGACTACAATTGCAATGACAGTCAGACGAATTGCCCCGGCATCACCAGAAAGGCTCTGCATCTCCGTATAAAGCGCCAGGGAAAGTGTACGCGTCTCGCCAGGAATATTGGAGACAAACGTAATCGTTGCGCCAAACTCCCCCATCGCCTTAGCAAACCCAAGCACAGCACCGCTCAATATACCCGGCAGAGCCAAAGGCAATGTTATGAGCAGGAAGGTCTTCAAACGTGAGGTACCAAGAGAATACGCGGCCTCTTCCAGTTGTCCATCAGACAGCTCGAACGAAAGCTTCACCGGGCGGATGATAAGCGGAAACGCCATAATGCCCGCAGCCAAGGCCGCCCCGGTCCAGCGAAACGCAAACACGATCCCAAATACATCTGCAAAGAAACTGCCCAGCGCACCTTGCCGCCCAAACAAGATCAGCAGCACATAGCCAGTCACCACCGGCGGCAGAACAATTGGCAAATGCACAAGGGCGTTGACGAGTGTATGACCGGGAAACTTCCACCGAGCAAGAACGTAACCAAGCAAAACCGCAGGCGGCAGCGCAATCGCAATTGCTAGGCTAGCCACCTGTAGCGACAGCGTAATCGCAGCCCACTCAGCATCCGTCAGAAAAAAACTCAATCGCCACTCACTTTGAAACCGTGCGCCTGAAAGATCGCTTGCCCCTCAGCACTTTTCAAAAAACCCATAAACTGTTCGCTACTCTTGGAATGAGTAGAGGTCAAGGCTCCAGGAATAACAATAGTGCGGTGGCTCCCCTGTGGAATTTCCGCCACAACACGAACGCCATGCTCTGACTTTGCATCAGATGAATAAACCAGAGCCAGCGGGACTTCTCCACGTGCTGCTGCTGCCAGTGCAATGCGAACGTTCTCCATCGGAGCAAGCTGGTGCGCGATCCCCCGCCACAATCCCAGATGCGTCAACGCCTCTTTGCCATAACGCCCCACAGGCACAGTTTCAGGTTCACCAATTGCAAGACGTCCACCAGCCAAAGCAATCTGCAAAGCCTCATTGTTCAGCTCAAACGGCGCAGCACCCAGCGTGTTAGACCCAACCAACACAAGCCCGTTGGAAGCTAACGGCACAACACTGTCATTGACGACCGCCCCATTCTCGGCAGCCAGAGCCATCCAGGCATCATCGGCAGTCACCAAGACATCAGCAGGTGCGCCAGCGATAACATGACGCGAAACAACCTGGGACCCACCAAAGGAAAATTCAGTCTTCGTATTGTGGGAGGCATCAAACTTGGCACCAGCATCTTCCAGCACGTCTTTCAAACTAGAAGCAGCAAACACCAGGATATGCTCTTGGTCTTGCGCAAATGAGGGAGCGCTCCCGCCAACAACAAGCGCAAGGCTTACAACCACTGCAGAAAGAAAACGCCAGAAACCAGCCACGACCAAGAAACTCCACTTCGCAAGACCGGACAGAACTATACGTATTCAGCTCAACAGGTCCACTGACACATATCAAGTGCACCGCAGGTTTCGTCAAGCCGTTTGTAAATTCCGCACTTGACGTGACGGCCAATAATAATTTAGTAATAACTAAACAGTATAGAATGCACTAAACAATGACAAACCTAAACACAACACTTGCCGCCCTAGCAAATCCGGCCCGGCGCCAAATGCTGGACCAGTTGCTTCAGGGCAGCAAAACCGTGAAGGAACTGAGCCTCAATCACGACATGACAGCGGGCGCGATCTCTCAGCACCTGAAAGTCCTTGAAGAGGCACAGCTCATAACACGCATCGTCAAAGGACGAGAACATCACTGCGAACTAGCCCCCGATGGTCTTGAGCCAGTTCTGGGTTGGACAGAAAAGCACAAAACTTTCTGGCAGCAAAAGTTATCCTCTTTTGATGCATTCATCCATGAGCAAACCGGCGAGAAGGACAATGGATAAAGCAGCTGACACAAACTACAGCGTTAACGAAAGCATGTGGTTTGCAACCGACCTTGAAACTGCTTTCTCTGGATGGACGCAGCCGGACGCCATCACAAGCTGGTTTGGCCCACCCGGTTACAAAGCCGAAGTTCTGGAACTGGACCTCACACCAAATGGACGCTGGCGGTTTCGCATGGTCCCACAAGCAGGTGCCCCCTCTCACCACACAGGCCAATATGTCGAGATATCCCGGCCAGACAAACTGGTCTTTACGTGGGAGAGCGAGGAAGACAAGCACCTGACTAACGGACGCGACACACTGGTAACGGTGACATTTACTGAAGAGACTGGTGGTGTCCGCATTACCATTTTGCACGAGTGTCTGCCATCTGTGGAGGCTGCCAATGCTCTGACCTACGGCTGGGGCCGCGGTATCACCTGTTTTGATGACTGGTTAAGGAGACGGGAAGAATGACAAAGCAACTCACTGGTGGATGCGCCTGCGGTGCGCTCCGTTATAAAGCTGACGGCGAAATCGAGTTTTCCTTTAACTGCCACTGCCGCAAGTGCCAGCGCTCCACCGGAGCAGGCCACTCCTCAGCATTCGCAGTAGACACCGCTGAGGTTGAGTTTCACGGAGAGGTCCGCGAATACAAATGCCAAAGTGATAACGGTGCCTCAACCTACTCCGGCTTTTGCCATACCTGCGGCTCTCCTCTGACCAGTCGTACAGAACGCTTCCCCAACCGCATCTACATCCACGCCGCCACTCTGGATGACCCAAGCCTCTTCACCCCCAGTTTCACCATTTTTGAAGAAGCTGCCCAACCCTGGGACCCACCAATGAAGAACCTGCAAACCGCACCCAGGTGATTAAGAAAAAGGCGTCGACGTAACAACGAGAAGCCTATAAACAGGCTCAGTTTGCTCACTCTACATTTCGGGGTTCACCAGTGAGCGGTGCACCTGCATTCCTGCCCATGCACCGTCACCAACGGCAAACGAAATCGAATGCGGCACACGGGCAACGTCACCACAGGCGAAAACGCCGGGAACAGTCGTCTGCTTGAATTCATCCGTCACAAGCTGTTGCCCCATGGAATGCTCCTCATGCTCGCAGCCTATAGCCGCTGCTAGCGCATTGGATGGAAACGTATTTGAAACAACAAAGATGGCGGAGAACTCCAGCCTGCGGCCATCCGTAAGCACAATATCGGCAGTCCCCTCAATACGCTCGACCCCAACCTCTTCAAGGGCCACACCATGTCGAAGCAGGTGCGCACGCTGTCCATCATTCAGACAGACCACGTTATTGGTGAAAAAGGTAGTAGTGCCCCACTCCGGCATAATCTCGGCCTGATGCAATGAGACCGGATTAAACGCAATAACGCCGATCGGCCCGTTATTCAGCTCATAGCCATGGCAATAAGGACAGTACAAAACCGATTGCCCCCAGCGCTCTGCCAGACCGGGAATATCAGGAATTTCATCACGAACACCAGTGGCAAGTAGAATCCGGTGAGATGTAAAGTCTGCTCCCTTATCGGTACAAACGCGGAACATACCAATCTCGCCTAAGACGTCCTGAACTGCCCCCGCATACCAAGTGAGCCCCGGATAGGCATCAAGCTGGTCTCTGGCCTGCTGCCATAACGCATTAGGATTCACGCCATCCTGCCCCAAAAAACCATGAAGGTGCTCTGCAAAGCGGTTCCGCCGCTCACCTGCATCGATCACCAGCACAGATCTGCGAGCGCGCAGCAATTGCAAAGCAGCCGCCATCCCAGCGTAGCTTCCCCCAATCACAATAACATCATGCATCCTCTGGCTTCCCTGTTTCTGGCGCTCAAATACTCGGTTCGCACATAACGCACGAATACGCTCCAGCAATGATGCCTCACCTCCTGCAAAGGCATCATTAAACGCAGCAAAAGGGATTACCCTGTGAAGAGAGCATGTTCTCTTTGCGGTTGCCCGACCTTGGGATAAAAGTAAAGCTGTGATCAAGAAATTGGCGGCGAATACTTAGATGCAAAAGCTGATTGTTACTGGTGCCAACGGAGTAGGTAAGAGTTTTGTAGCAACACAATTAAGTTCTGCACGACCCGAAATTCCATTGTTTTCATTCGATGCATTAAAACTGACCAGTGATTGGAAGCAGCGTCCAAAACCAGAAATCGACAAAAAACTCTCTCAAGTCACCGCGTCCGATGCTTGGATAATTGAAGGTGGTCCAAGCCTCCTTGCACAAGCACTTCCAAAAGCGGACGTTGTTATCTGGCTTAATCCTCCAGAGTTACTAAGAACTTGGCGCCTGATGATCCGCCCGTGGCGAAATCTTGGCAAAACCCGCCCAGAGCTGCCCGAAGGAAACCGCGACTGGCCTTTTCAGCAATATCGTTTTGCGATACGTAGCCTTAAAAACGGCTCAAATTTCAGAGCGCGCATCTCTGCTTGTTTGGAGCAATCAAACACGCAACAAATTTGGCATTGCCGAAACGACAAAGATATTGAAGCTGCGCTCAAAAAATGGAGCGCTGCGGGTTAACTATAAGGCCAACATACACACTAGTGTGTGGCAAGCTGCTATTCAGTGCGGCCTGTACCATCGCGGTCGTGTTTATAACATGTCGTGTGAGGAAACGGTGGCAGCCATTTTTCACGACGAACAGTCCAGAGTTCGTAGGTCGGCATGAGTTGATCAGGGCTGTCTAAAGCTCCCAGCAGTACTTCTGTCTCATCTGAGCTGCGCGCAAAAACTGAGGAACCACAGCAAGGGCAAAAATGTCGCCCTTTATAATCGTGTGTTTCCCCCTCAATCACAACGGCATCCTCAGGAAATACTGCGGAGGCATAAAAGAGAGCGCCATGATGCTTTCGGCAGTCAAGACAGTGACAAACACCAACCCGATAAGGCCGACCCGTCGCTACGATTCGAACCTGACCGCACACGCACCCACCGGTGAACTTCTCCATAGTCTGCCTCCTTTAGATACCACCTGTTTGTTGGCTTCAACCCGAGCCCTTCACAAACGACAACCCCCATTTTCCCTTCGTAGCCCCTAACCACCCACACCCTTCTTCAGATCCTCGCAGATCATGTCACAGGCCTTCTCCGCGATCATGACTATAAGGAGTTGGTATTGTAAAAAATTATGGTGACCCGTAAGACGTACTTATGTTTCAAACACGGACCTCAACTGAGCAAGACACCTCACGTATTTTAGAGATATGGCGAGAGGCTGTCGACGCGACACATCACTTTCTATCCCCTGAAGACAGAGAAGCGATTGAGCGGGAAGTTTCTACTTTCTTTCCAAAAGTATGTTTCATTCTCGCGGTTGATGAAACCGACGAACCTCTCGGCTTTATGTTCCTCCATGAAGGGCATCTGGAGGCTTTGTTTGTCGACCCTACTCATCATGGCAAAGGCATCGGCAACACGCTGATCAAAACCGCTCTTGTCGATCACCCCGACTTAACAACAGATGTTAATGAACAAAACCTTCAGGCTGTTGGCTTTTATGAACGAATGGGCTTTGTAAGAACTGGCCGCTCAGCGACCGACGGTCAGGGACGACCATACCCTCTCATCCATCTGCAATTCCAGCATGAAAGAACACTCAACGCTTATTGCTCAGGCAAGCAGGTTCCCTAACCACCCACACCCTTCTTCCGGTCTTCGCGGATCATATCCGAAGCCTTCTCCGCAATCATGATAGTTGGGGAGTTGGTATTGCCGGAGGTGATGCGGGGCATGATGGAGGCATCAACCACACGAAGTCCTTCAATGCCCTTCACCTTCAGCCGTTCATCAACAACAGCCCCCATCGAACACGTCCCGACAGGGTGGAATATCGTTGTACCGATATCACCTGCAGCAGTGGCAAGTTCTTCGTCGGTGCTGATTTGCGGACCCGGCAGGTACTCTTCTGGAGAAAATGCCTGCATCGCCTTGGTTTGCATAATTTTACGCGTGAGCCGCAAACTATCAGCGGCCACCTGACGGTCCGTTTCCTGCGATAGATAGTTCGGCTGGATCTTCGGGTGAGCTGTCGCATTGCCTGAGCCAATATGAACACTCCCGCGAGAGTCTGGCCGCAAGTTACAAACACTGGCAGTAATGGCAGGGAACTCATGCAGCGGATCGCCAAATTTATCCAGCGACAACGGTTGGATGTGATACTCGATATTCGGCGCCTCATAGGAATTATCAGAGCGAGCAAAAACCCCAAGCTGACTTGGTGCCATGGACATTGGGCCGGAGCGATTCAACGCATATTCTGCTGCAATTTTCGCCTTACCAATGAGCGAATTCGCCTGCTGGTTCAGCGTTACTGTATTTTGCACCTTATAAATGCTGCGGATCTGCAGATGATCTTGAAGGTTTTCGCCTACATCCGGTTGGTCCAGCACCATCTCAATACCAAGTGGCATCAAGCGCCCGGCAGAGCCAATGCCAGAGAGCTCAAGGATTTGCGGTGACCCGATCGACCCCGCGCTCAAAATTATCTCACCTGTGCACGCGGCAGAAACCATCTCCCCCTTCATCATCATGCAAACACCCGTCGCACGGCGTCCACCAAACTCCAAAGCAGTCACCTGCGCTCCGGTCAGAACCTTTAAGTTGCTGCGCCCCGCAACAGGCTTAAGAAACCCTTTGGAGACACTCCATCGCACGCCTTTGCGCTGGTTCACTTGAAAGTAAGAGGAGCCGAAATTGTCGCCGCCATTAAAGTCATCAACCTTCGGAATGCCCACTTCTTCGCAAGCATCACGGAAACGGTCGAGGATCGGCCACGACAAGCGCTGTTCTTCAACGCGCCATTCACCGCCCTCACCATGCACCTTGGAAGAACCGGCATAGTGATCCTCTGACTTCAGGAAGTACGGCAGCACATCATCCCAGCCCCAACCAGTCAGGCCCAGCTGTCGCCAGTTGTCATAATCCTGCGCCTGCCCGCGCAAATACAGCATTCCGTTGATGGAGGAGCACCCGCCCAGCAATTTGCCGCGCGGGTAGTTCAGCTTGCGCCCGTTCAGGCCCGGCTCTGCCTCAGTCTGGAACCCCCAATCCATGCGGGGGTTGCCCATGCAATACAGGTAACCAACCGGAATGTGGACCCATGGGTGTTTATCGTTTCCGCCCGCTTCCAGCAGCAGCACTTTCACATCGGGGTCTTGAGAAAGTCGATTAGCAACAACACAGCCAGCAGAGCCAGCTCCAACCACGATGTAATCCCAGCTTCCCAATGCGCGCATTTTGGCCCTCCCAAGCCCAAACCCTCTTTGTCACCTAGGATAGAAACTGATCTGACCAAATGCACTAATAAATTATGTCTAGATCACCAGTTACGCATCACGGCGATGCGCAACAGCGGCAAAGCATCCCCTGCGGGCATAGTGCATCTGGATATAGGAGACCTCAGGGTTTTCAAAGAACTGCTCAAGCATCGGCTTGATATCATCACTCTGCGCAATATCGGCTTCAATCATCATGTGATTTGCATCGAAGCCACGCAACGATAGCAATCGCAACGACAAAGAAACCGGCACGTCATTGTCATAGGGTGCAGCTTGTGTAGCGTTCTCGCGCACAAACACAGCATGAGAGGCTTTATACGGCGTTTCATTGGGCTGATACACGTAGTTCACAAGAAACACCCGTTCGCCAATTTCCGCATCAGCCAATGTTACCCGGCACGGAAAGCCGGGCTTCGCGTCAGCTGTATAAGCGACCACATTACGGGCAGAAAGCTCGCCCTCACTCAGTCCGTTCAGGTATTCAAACTCTTTTGATTTCAATCCACTAATAACAAAAGCCATAGATTTCTCCTCATGTTTGGAGCAACCTATGGCCTAATGAAAACCTGAACCACCCGATTTGCGAGTACGACAGAAACCAATGCCCGAAAAAGCCCAGCGACCTTGAAACAAACGACGCACAAAACGCGGACAGGCCTAGGTTAAGCTTGCGATTGCATCTCGGCAATTGCCTTTTCCAGCTCAGCAACCAAACCGCTGTCCAGTTCCAACCGTGCCGCCAGCATCATCAAATAGGCCTTTTCAGCAGGAAGGTCAGGGTCAATTGCCAAACGAGAGGCGGTGTAGATTTCCGCTGCGGTTTCCGGGCAAGTTGCAAACGCCACAACACGGTCAATATCAAGCGGTGCCCGCATTTCATCCAGCACGAAAGCCTTCTCTTCAGCACCAAGGCCAAGCTCATCCAGCTTTTCAAAGATCCGCTGCATTTCATCCTGATCCACATTGCCATCAGCTTTTGCTGCCTGAATCATTGCGGTGATCAAAGACATGGCAAATTCTTTGCCGTTAGAGGACCCCGCATCAGGGTCAAACGCGGTTCCGGTTGGGTCTGGTAAAGCAAGCGGTTCTGGCACAGGCACAACAGTTGCTGGGGCAGGCTGAGCAGCCCCTTGAGTGTCAACAGCACCGCCGCCGTTGTTCTTGCCGTCTTGCCATGTCTGGAAAGCTTTGTAGGCAAGGCCGCCAACCAGCGCCATACCGCCGTATTTCACGGCCTTTTTGCCCATCTTCCTGCCCTTCTTGCTGCCAAGAAGGTAGCCGGCCAAACCTCCGGCAACAGCACCACCAGCAAGACCACCAGCATTGTTTTTGATGTACGACTGCCCTTTGTCCAAGGCACCACGGGCCTGATTGCCACCGTTGGAACCTAAGAACTGATCAAGAAGTGCCTTGCTGTCGAACATCTGTAATCCTATCCCGTTGCTTTTGGGCGTCATGCGCCAAATCTCTATGGAGATGGGAAGCAATGGATTTCACTTCAAGATGCACTTTCCTGCAAAAGTGCCACCTGACAAAATTGTAATAAACTAGCCAGTCAGTGGCAGGTGGTTATCATCGCGCAAAGTATCCATCGCGATGGAGCTGCGCACATTCTGCACCGCTTCATGGGGCAACAGGTCGTTATTGATAACATCACTCAGCGCCTTCAAATCACGCACTCTGATCTTGAGCATGTAATCCATGTCGCCTGTCATTGCGTAGGCTTCTTGTACATTTGGGATAGTTCGCACCAAATCGCGAAACAGCTTGGCATTTTCCTTATTGTGCGTTGCCAGCGCCACGCCAACAAAGGCAATCACATCCAGCCCAAGGTATTCAGGGGAAAGGTCAGCCTTGTATCGCCGGATCACCCGCTCCTGCTCCAGCCGCGTTCGCCGCCGCGAAACCTGCGAGGCAGACAGGTGAATCACATCCCCAAGTTCCTGGTTGGTCTGGCTGGCATCTTCTTGCAACGCTGCAAGTAATTTTAAATCAAATTGGTCAAGTTCGATCATACATCGCACCAAATCATCATATGACGCACATTTCATGCATATACTGCGTGATTTCACGTAAGAATGCAAACCTGTCGCGCCAGAGATATTTCAGAATAGCTCTAAACTGAAATCGCCTTGTTTGAGGAGGAACAAATGGGCCCATTTCCGCACGACGCAGCACCAGCTGAAATCACAAAAGAAAACCCGGCTGGAACAGATGGCTTTGAATTTGTCGAGTTTGCGCATCCAGACCCGGAAAAGCTGGAGGTCCTCTTCCGCCGTATGGGTTTTGCGCCAGTCGCAAAGCACAAGAGCAAGAACATCACGGTTTATCGTCAAGGTGATGTGAACTACATCCTCAATGCAGAGCCAAACAGCTTCGCCTCCCGCTTCATTGACGAACACGGCCCATGTGCACCATCCATGGCATGGCGTGTTGTGGATGCACAAAAGACCTTTGAGCATGCGGTGAAACGCGGCGCGGAAGCCTACACAGGCGCCGATAAAACCCTCGACGCCCCTGCCATCATGGGCATAGGCGGCTCCCTGCTTTATTTCGTCGATAAGTACGGTGACAAAGGCTCCGCATACTCACAAGAGTTTGACTGGCTGGGCGAAGCGGATGTACAGCCTGCAGGCAAGAGCTTCTATTACCTCGATCACCTGACCCACAACGTCTATCGCGGCAACATGGACAAGTGGTGGGCGTTTTACCGCGAGCTGTTCAACTTCAAGCAAATCCACTTCTTCGATATTGATGGTCGCATCACAGGCCTCGTCAGCCGCGCGATTACCTCACCCTGTGGCAAGATCCGCATTCCGCTCAACGAGTCCAAGGACGACACCAGCCAGATCGAAGAGTACTTGCGCAAGTACAAGGGCGAAGGCATCCAGCACATCGCTGTCGGCACTGATGACATCTATGAGGCCACCGACAAGCTGGCAGAAGATGGCCTCAAGTTCATGCCCGGCCCACCACAGACTTATTATGACCGCAGCGCCGAGCGCGTGCATGGCCACACGGAACCACTCGACCGCATGGCCAAACACGGCATCCTCATAGATGGTGAAGGTGTTGTCGGCGGCGGCATGACCAAGATCCTGCTACAGATCTTCTCCAAAACCGTGATCGGCCCAATCTTCTTCGAATTCATCCAGCGCAAAGGCGACGAAGGCTTCGGCGAAGGCAACTTCCGCGCCCTCTTCGAAAGCATAGAAGAAGACCAGATCCAACGCGGTGTCATCAAACAAAACGCCGCCGAATAACCACGAAGAACGACAGCCGAAAAGACTGAAAGCGCAGGGGGACGCTTTCGGTCTTTTTGTGTTTTGAATAAGTACCAATAAGTAGATCGCACCCGATCACGATCGATGCAGCATAGCCTTCACTCGCTGCTCTTCATGAGTGAAACGCATAAACGCTGCGCTGCGATACCTGTTTTAAGTATTAAAACAATACGCGATGCTCTGATAAATTATGCAGACTATAAATCAGCAAACAGATTGGCTTGAACGAAATGAGACCACCAACTTTAAAGACAGATCGTTTTGTTATTAGAGCCTTTGAGAGAGAAGACTTACTCTCATTCGCAAAATATCGTGCGCACGAAGACATTGCTAGATACCAAAGCTGGGTGGACTTTTCACTTCAAGATGCCATCGATTTTTTTAACAGCATGGATTATTCGAACTTTGGCGCAGAAGGAAACTGGTATCAGTTAGCAATTGCATCAGCTATCGACGGTGAATTGCTAGGTGATATAGCTGTACATTTCATAGATAAAGACCAAATAGAAATTGGGTTCACGATTTCACCTTTACATCAAGGTCAAGATATCGCGACGGATGCAATCTCAATATTCCTAGGGTATGCATTTTCTGATCTCAAAAAACACCGCACAATTGCTATCACAGACACCAGAAATCAGGCATCAGTTCGGCTTCTTGAAAAGCTGGGTTTTCGCCGGGAGGGCCACTTTATTGAGAACATATTCTTTAAAGGAGAGTGGGGCGACGAGTACCTCTACGCTTTGTTGCGGAATGAAAATAAGCTCAGAACTCAAAAATGTGCCTAGGTAAGCCCAGATGGGCGACTGAGTCAGCACGGACAATCCGTTGCACAAGGTTGCCGCCAACACCTCAGAATTCGCTGTTCAACAAGTACAAACTACGGCTTGAATGCCCCCGCCCAATTAAACTATACTCCAATACTCATATTTTAATTTCCGAGGAGCAACGAGCCATCGGAAGTGCTGGAGAGGTGCCACACATGCGTACTGGGGCAAACGACATTTATCTGGAACGCCAGCCAGAGCGACTGGTGCTGGAAGGATACCGCCGCTGGTCCGCCGGGTTTGAAACGGGCTCAATAGCGCCCTGGGAGATGGCCTGGGACCTCTATGACGAAGCATTGGGTCATCACAACGCCGGACTCGCAATTGCCAGCCTCTCTCAATATGTGCGGACCTTAAACCGCTGCGCAACCTGCCCGCTCAGAAGCTTCCCCTATGAATCCCAGAGACTTTGTGTGGAAGAATGCCTGACCATGGGCCTAATCGCCGGACTGCAAAACGATACTGATACAGCTGCACTCTGTTTAAGCCAAATAGTCTGTCCGCAACGATGTCAGGAAGTCGAATACGCTGCCCTGAACTTCGCACAAACGCTAAAATGCATGGGACAAGTCATGCTCCCCGTTCCAGAAAACGTACTGGAAGACATCCAACAAAAAGCAACACACAAGAATTTCCATTAAGGTAGCAGAATGATCTCTCCTATAGCACCTCACCCCATCCCCAACGCTGTCAGGCCCACGCTCCACTAATAACTCACCGCCACACAGAATACGGTAATCGGCAGCATCCAAAAGTAGAGCTATCAAGGATTGCTGTACACCCTAACCAACCAGCCTCCAAAGCCGCTCCAGCTCTTTAGGATGCTCAAACCGCAGTATCTGCCCATCAAACTGAGCTAGTTTATCAAGGTCGCGTGATCGCCTCGCTCTTTTGTAATTGAGCACAAACCAAAGAAACTTCCAGTCAAAGCGCTCTTCGCAGCCGTCAACGAATTCACCTTCACGCTTCTTCGTAAAGCCCATCAACATCCGTCGCAGCGCTCGAAAGAAGCAAATATGTGTCGGGAAATCAAGAAGGATCACAGTATCGGCACGTGCCACCCGATATTCCAGCGTCCCCCCATAATTTCCGTCAATGATCCAGCAAGGATCAGCCGCTAATTCCTTCACCTTCTCTGCCCAAACACTCTTGTCAGTCGGCACCCATCCCGCCTGCCAATAATGAAAATCCAGATGAACAAGCGGCAGTCCGGTAGCAGCAGCCAGCTCCCTCGCCAGCGTAGACTTCCCCAACCCCGGACATCCAACAACCATCACCCGCTGCATTTTCTCTCCAGGCCTCCACCTGTTTTACGATAAATACAAAACAGCTATAAGAGCAAACAACAGAGCAGTACGTTGGGCACTTTTCTAGTTCAGTGCAGCTGCCTCGATCGTGTCATATTGAACGCCGCTAAAGGTCTCACGATCGTCCGATAGCACCATCGTTCTTAGTATGATCCCTAATTTTGGCGAGTAAGACTGCTCTAGCGTAATTGGGGGCCTTCCTTCCAGCTCCAAGCGCTCCTCAACACGCCACGTATCATAAACGCATTCACCGATTTTTACCTTCGCCATGTTCAGAAAAGAAAGCTTAACTGCCCCTCGATAAATTTCTTTTTCCTCGGACTTAAGGACGACCTTAGAGGTCCAGGTTCCAGATTCCTTAGATCATCCAACTGAGAAACCTGCTCAGAGTACTCAGTGGAATATGTCCGTTGAGAACTAATCCGTTGCCCGATTGCAAGCGCATGTGGGAAAATAGAAATCACTTTATCCTGAGTAGGCTCAAATATATCCTCACGTTCTTCAATCACGCCATCCTTAGTGCTCTTTAAGACAGCAACAAATAAAGGGCTTGTTCTTGTAAGTTTCAGTCCACCCTCAAGCATTTTCTGCGGACAAGCCCAAGCAAAATTCATTCCAAACAAGAAAAATAAAATTGTCCATCTAAGCATTACAACCTCATCAACAAATAAAAATAATTATCCATGTCACAAACACATGAAGCCAGAATAGGCTATTCAACCAAGGCTGCAAACCACCTCACCCCACACCCAACGCCATCAACCCCACAATCCAAACATAACTCACGACCACACAAAACACCGTAATCGGCAGCATCCACCAGCAGAATTGCCAGAAGGTGAAGGAGACGGCGCCGAACTTTTCGGCTTGCTGCACGACGATGACGTTACTTGCTGCGGAGATGATAAACAGGTTGCCAGCCACGGTGGAGATGGTGGAAAGCATCATGAAGGTGCCAGTGCTGCCGCCATCCAGCAGCTTCAGGTAAAGTTCCACCACAGGCACGTTGGAAAACAGCTGGCTGGCCCAAAAACTCACCACTGCGGTGATCGTCAAATCATCCAGCTCCCCCTGCAACGAACCAAGCAGATATTGCAGGGAGCCGGAGGCGTAAAGCGCTCCAGTCACCACAAACATGGCCACAAAGAAGACCAGCGTTGCCCAGTCTACCTCCTTCAGTACACGCAAACGTTCATCCCCCGCTAGGTAAATAGGCAAACAAGACACCAGCCCGACCCAGCCAAAGGGCAGCTCTCCCAAATCAAAATAAGTCCGTCCTAAACTGTCGCCAACAATGATACCAACCAGCAACGCGACACTAACCAGCGCAGGCCACTGCCGCCGGCTGACCTCAACAGCCTCAGCTTGGGTCTCAACCCCATCAGATACCATCATGCTGTCATCAGTGGCATTCTTCTGCACCAACCGGTGAAACCGAAAGAACACAGCCACAAGGCAAATCACACCGGGAACAAGCGCCCAAATCATGAAGGTTGCCAGCATATTTGGAAAGTTAGCTGCATTCACCACGAGTATATTCTGCGGGTTTCCGACCGGAGAAATCATAGAGCCAACCGTCACAGCAGCACACAGCGCCACCAACACAACGGCGAGCCTCCATTGAAAGGCTTTGCTCAAGATAATCGCAATGGGCACGCCAATCACCGCGGCTGCATCATTGGTAAGCACAGCGGCGCAAATTGCAGAAGCCACCACAAACCAAAGCAGGGCTAACCCGGCATTCGCCCGCTTCAACAACATATCGGCGATTTCCTGCGAAAGACCGGTGTCATAAAGTGACGAGGCAATACTGAACACCGCAAACAAATAGAAGATCAGCTGCCAATCCACCGCATGAAACGCAGCCACCGGCGTAATCTCTCCCAGCAGCAGCAACACAATCGCCCCTGCCAACATGATGTGCCAGATCCGCACCATGGGCGGAAGCCACTGGCGCACGGCAATTCCAAGGAAAATAAGAGCGGAAATACCAAGAGAAACCGACATACCACACCGTATCTACCATGGTTTGACAACAGCTTAATTGTCGCCCCCACAATCGAGCAAAATCCTTGGCGGCTTAGAGAGAACTCTCACCTATCCTCAACCAAGGTCGCACAACATTTTAAGGTCCCCATGAAACTCAACAAGGCAATGCTAGGGACGAACTTCTTCGCTGGCGATGTCGTGGGGGGAATTGGCCCTTATCTGGCGATTTATTTGCTGACCGGCCTCCAGTGGTCTCCCGGAAGTATCGGAATTGCACTGGCCATCGGCTCGCTCACCACAGTGGCGCTGCAAACACCGGCCGGGGCTTTCATCGACACCACCACCAAGAAGCGCTTGCTGCTGGCCTCCTGCGCATTACTCATTGGCTTGGCGACCATCTCCATTTTGCTGTTCTCACAGTACCCCGTGGTGATTTATATAGCGCAGATCTTCATGGGCATCGCCGTTGCGTTTGTTGGTCCCTGCATTGCCGCCATAACGCTTGGCATTTCAGGCCCTGAGCATTTCACAGTACAAATGGGCGCCAATCAGGCTGCCAATCACACTGGTAATGTCTTCGCAGCTATCTTGGGGGCAGGTCTGGCCCTGTGGATCTCAGCAGAAGGCGTTTTCTGGCTTGTGGCAATTATGGCTATGGGAATGGCGGTCAGCATCGCAATGGTCAACGGATCAGCGATCAACCACACCGCAGCTCGCGGCGGTCTGCATCACACAGCCAACGCAGGTGATGCGCCCTCAACTATTGGGACCATTCTTGCAGATAAGCGCCTGCTGACATTGGTCCTGTGCGTGTTCATGTTTCACTTTTCCAACGCTGCAATGCTGCCGCTGGTCGGCCAAAAGTTGTCCGTCAACTCAAACGTCAACATCGGCATCGCCTTCGCTTCCGCCTGCATCATCGTCGCCCAGTTTTGGATGACGCTTATGTCGTTGTTGTGCGCTGCCAAGGCTGATTCATGGGGCCGTAAGCCACTCTTCTTGGTTGCCTTTTTCATCCTGCCAATCCGCGGCCTGCTGTTCATGTGGTTTGAGGACCCAGTCGCGCTCATCTCGGTGCAGTCTCTGGACGGTATCGCCAACGGAATTTTCGGCGTCATTATCCTGCTCATCGCTGCCGATCTGACACGCGGCACAGGCCGCTTCAATCTGGTTCAGGGGGCCTTGGCTGCTGTTGTGGGCATCGGTTCAGCATTTTCTAACTTGGTTGCTGAGGAGATTGTCCAGTTCTTCGGCTACTCACCGGCTTTTATCACCCTTGCCATTTTAGCTTTCATCGGCGCATCCATGTATCTGTTCTTCATGCCAGAAACCATGGCGGCGCAAAGTGACGAGGACGAACAAGCTCCCCCTCAACAAACGAGCTAATCCTTACGATTAGGTCACCTCAACTTTCGGGTGAAAACACCAATTAATGTGGTTCCTCCCTTTCTTTAATTGCTCGCAGTTACTTATGCTTGTCGCCACCAGATAATACAGAGCGCATACGTGCGATAAGCAGGCCAGCAATCGAATGATCGAAAAAGCCAGTAAAGAGCAGGTTCGGCGTCAAAACCGGTTCGTGGTATTGTCCACGTTACGGCGCCATACGACACTGGCTCGCGTCGAGCTTGGCCGACTCACAGGTCTGTCCCTTGCCGCTGTCACCTCCATCACTGCTGATCTTAAGGATCGCGGCCTGATCAAAGAGGTGGAAGAACAGCCCAGCCCCGACACCAACACACGAGGCCGCCCGCGTACCTATTTGCGTTTGCGGGATGATGTCGCCCACGTCATCACTGTCAAAATCACGGTTGATCGTGTGTCTCTGGCCCTGGTTGATTACACAGGCAAACAGCACGCTGAGGCAAAGTTCATGGTGGAATCCTCCGATATGGGAGGGGACGCCTTCACGGCCTTGCTGGCACGGGAAATCAAAGCCCTCAAGAAGACAGAGCCTTTGCGCGCCCGCAGCGTGATGGAAATTACGGTGGCAACGCAAGGCATCGTCGGCAAGCACAATGGTTCCATCATCTGGTCACCAACCATCGCGGAAAGACAAGTCGAGCTGACGGCCAAATTGACCAAAGCTCTTGGTATCACCTGCACACTCTACAACGACACCAATATGATTGCAGAGGCCCTGCACCGACAGGATACCGAAAAATACAGCGGTAACTTTGTGGTGGTGTATATCGACCGTGGTGTAGGCATGGGCATCTTCATCAAGAATACCCTTTACCGAGGAGAAACCGGAGCGGCAGCTGAATACGGCCACTCACCCTACACACCCGATGGAGCGGCCTGTAGATGCGGAAACAAAGGCTGCCTGGAAGCTTACATTGCCGATTATGCCCTTTACCGGGAAGCGCAAAAGCTGCCAAAGGAAACCTCCCCTTCCGCGATGTTCTATGGCCCGGAATACATCCAGAACCTGAGAAGCAGAGCCCGTGATGGCGAGGCGCAGGCACAAAAGGTCTTTACCGATGCAGGGTTTGCACTGGGCATAAGCCTCGCCCGCACAATCTCATTGCTGGACCCAAGCCGCATCGTTCTGACAGGCAAAGCAATGCAAGCCTATGACCTGTTTAAGCATGGCCTGAACAAGGGACTGGAGAGCGGATTGCTAACCCCGTTGCTGGACTCCGTTAATCTGGAGGTTTTGCCGTGGGATGAGGACTTCATCCTCCAAGGCCTGCTCATCAAAGCCCTAAAGCACCTGGACGAAGCCTTGGTGCTGTAAGCAAGTACCCAAGATGAAAAGCCACGAATGCAACGCTCTTCTTTGAGGATTAGCGAGGTAAATCGCGAATGGGGCGAATGTTATCCTCAAATGGCACATGCCGTTGCCGAAAGCTTGTATTCGGGAGGTATTTCGGCCTGCTGATCCGGTCCATTCGAAAATGACGAAAGTCCTCGCGTACAGGGTCCCACCCCACCAAATACCATAGAGGTGGCAAGATCAGCATAGCTTGGGGTTCAACAATTCGGCTCGTTACAGCCCCTTTTGCATCACGGTACTGGAAACCCAAGTGATGGCGTTGCAAAAAAGCTGTCTCAAATGCAGGCAGCAGCGCAGGCTCCATTACTCCCATGTCAGAAATGTCTACCTGCGGTGAAAGCTGCCCAACATACAAGCAATCCAGAAACCGGCGCAAATCTCGAACCTTATCCGAGGGCAAGGCCCTTTCTATTTTGGCAAGTCCAGCATCTGCAAGACCCGAAAAGGGCAAGTTTCCGGCAGCTCGCATACACGCCACGCTGATAAGAAGCGCAAAAACTTCCGCAACCGAAAGCCGCGCGGTGGTCTGAACCGACTGCGGGTCCAGCTGTAAGCCTCCGCCGCGCCCAGGTTCAGAATGAATGACAAAGCCCTCATCTCGAAGCGCACTAATGTCACGCAACACGGTACGCCGGGATGCGCCAACCTCCTGCGCCAAATCAGCAACTGTCAAAGTGCCATTGCGGCGAAGGCTGCGCACGATGGCATCATGTCGAAGGCGTGTGTTCATTCTGAAAACCTATCATTCATTAGTGACAGAATTTGGCACTATTACAAATTAGACAGGCGTTGAACATGTCTAAATGGAGATAGTTTTATGTTTGATCCCGCCGATTTTCCCAACCCCACCCTTATCGCCGTCAACGGTGTGCAGCTTGAAGTCTTTGAAGCAGGCCGCGAAAACGCAGGAAAGCCTATCGTGCTCTGTCATGGCTGGCCAGAACACGCCTATGCTTGGCGTCATCAGATACCCGCTCTTGTTGAGGCTGGCTACCATGTCATTGCACCAAACCAACGTGGTTACGGCAACTCATCCCGCCCGGTTGAAGTTACAGATTATGACATTGAGCACCTTGCGGGTGATCTCACCGCACTTCTCGATCACTATGGCTACCAAGACGCTACATTTGTCGGTCACGATTGGGGAGCATTTGTCGTTTGGGGGCTGACCTTATTGCATCCTGAGCGGGTCAAAAGACTAATAAACCTGGCCCTGCCTTACCAAGAGCGCACAGAACAGCCGTGGAGCGAGTTCTTGGAGGCGCTTCTTGGAAGCGACTATTATATGGTTCACTTCAATCGACAACCGGGTGTCGCAGACGCGATACTGGAAGAAAACTCAGCCCAGTTCCTTCGCAACTTGTTCCGCAAAAATGCGCCCCCTGAACCCGATATGGCGATGATCAATCTAGCCAAAGCGCAAGCCCCGCTCGGTGAGCCGATCATGAGCGACCGCGAACTGGCCGTTTTCGTCTCCACCTTCCAAACCACAGGGTTCACAGGCAGTATAAACTGGTACAGAAACCTTGATCGCAACTGGCATTTATTGGCGGACGTAAACCCAATCATCCAGCACCCTGCCCTCATGATTTATGGCGAGCGCGACGTGATCCCGAAGTTTGAGAGACTATCTGAGTTCGTGCCGAATGTGGACGAGATCAATCTGGACTGCGGTCATTGGATTCAACAGGAAATGCCCGTTGAAACAAACCAGACGATTTTGAAATGGCTAGACCAGCAGGATGCTACCTAGCCCATAAGTGTTTCACGGCAATGCAACTGCGAGCTGATCTGGCTTAAACGCATCGTTGAAGCACAGCGGAGGTTCCCAGCCCGCCAGCGGCTGCAATCATAGCAAGGCCCAGCGCCCCGTTGGGCTCTTGCTTCAGTTCATGAAACAACCGTACCGCCAAAATAGCGCCAGATGCGCCAATGGGATGGCCCCGCGCCAATGCCCCGCCGCCGCGATTAATAGCAAGCGGGTCAAACTCAAACGCATCCGCACAGGCGATCGCTTGAGAGGCAAACGCCTCCATGATTTCAACAGCTGCAAAGTCCTGCGCGCTTAATTTGGTTTTGGCAAGCACCTGCTGGGTTGAGGCAATTGGCGCAAGGCCGGGAAACTCAGGATCAGCCCCCTTGCGGCTACAGCCGATAATCTCCACGGCGAAATCAGCGTTGAGCCGGTCAAGCACCTCACCAGAAACCACAAGTAACGCAGCAGCCGCATCCGCCTCAACCGCAGTCGTGGCAGACGTTTGCACATACTCACCTTCGCCTGTCAGCAGCTTGGCCCGCTGCGCTAATCGGGGCGAAAGCTTACGCGCAAACCCATCCATTGCGTTAGTTTGCCCCTCAAGCAGCACAAACTCCTGAGGCCCTAAAGCCCGCAATGTCTTTTGGTGGCTCTCAATGGCCCACGCATTTTGTTGAGAGTTGGAAATCCTCAATGTGCGCGCCAGATGAGCTGCTGCCTCCAGCATATCTGGGTCACACTCCGGCCATGGTGTAAACGGCGGGCGCAGATAAAAGTCCGCCTGCCCATCTTGCCCTTTATGCGCACGCAAAGGCCGCTTCGAGTAGCTTTCCAAACCGCCGCACAGCACAACCTCCGCCTGACCAGAGCCAACACTGGCCGCAGCATTCACCAGACTATCAAGACCAGAGCAGCACTGTGTATCGAGTGTTAAAGCAGTAACACTAAGAGGCAAACCGCATTCAAGGGCAGCAACGCGAGCGGGGTTTCCTCCGCCATACAGCCCATTGCCAAGCACCACCTCGTCTACATCACTTAGGCTTAATCCTGCATCAGCCAGAACGGCAGTTGCCACAGGCGCCCAAAGCTCATGCACCCCACGATCAGCATGAACCCCGCCGCGAGGTTCAACGCTCGTTCTGCGGGCTGCAACAAGGTAAGCTGATACGCTCACGCCAACTCCTGCTCATAAAGCTGCGCCAACCGGCCAAAATCTGTCTTACCGCTAGCAGTCAAGGGCCAATCCCGTTCCACGATCACCACACGCCGAGGCGCCTTAGAAGACCCAACCTGCTTTCGCAAGTCCTTCAACAGCCCCATAACTTCCAGCTCTTGATGAGGCTTTGCTTTCACCAGCGCAACAGCAACCGTTCCGCGCACCTCATCAACACTTGGCAAAATAGCAGCGTGGGCCACATCGCGGCGAGCCTCCAGATAGCGCTCAGCTTCTTCAGGGTAGATATTCACCCCGGCACTCACCAACATCCGGTTCTCACGCCCCGCTACATAGAGGAACCCACTGGCATCCAACCAGCCATGATCACCGATCGTAACAAACGCACCATCACGCCGGAAACTATCATCAGACCCGCACGCGTAGCCGTCAAACGCATGAGAGCTGGCAACCCAAATGCAACCGGTTTCACCAACTCCAACTGGCTCTCCGACTTGGTTACGGATCTCCAGCTTAATATCGGGGATTGGCACACCAACAGAGGTAGAAGGCGCCTCATCAACCGGTCTCTTAACACTCACAAAACTGAGCTCAGACGCACCGTAAAACTCAATCACTTGCACGTTTGGCGCAACACCTGCAAGGTGAGACAGCCCCTGCCCTGTCCACTTCGCACCACTGATCAAAACACGCTGCAACTCGTCCAGTTCAACTTTGCTTTTGCCCGCAGCAACCAGATAATGAAGTTGAGTAGGTGTCACATAAACCGCGCTTGCCCCAAACGCCTCCATGTCTTTAACAAACCGGCGCGCCTGAAACTGGCTGACAGTCAGCACGGCAGCGCCCATATCCAGCGCTTGCACGGCGCCGTACAAATGAAGCGAATGGCTCATTGGCCCCGGCACAGCAACCCGGTCCCACGCGCCCAGTCCCATCACATCTTTTGAAAGCGAGAACCCCTTCAGCCAGGACGCATGGCCGCGCTGATACCCCTTTGGCTGACCAGTGGAGCCTGAGGTAAACCCAATATAAAACGGGTCCTCACCATGAGCGGTCACGGTCTCACCAGAGCGACCGGTTACCTGAGCCTCTAAAAACTCTAGGACATCCGCATCACCAAGGCGCATCACACACCCGACGCGGCGCTCAGCATCAGTTTTGCGCCTTTGCTCCCATTTACTGTCCAGCACAACAGCAATACGGCCCGTTCGAATGACACCCATAAAGGCGATCAGGAACAGATCTGCACGCTGAAAATCCAACGCAATTTTATCGCCATGCTGCCCAAACGCGTCAACGCCATACGCGACCTGAGAAACGGCTCTTGCCAGCTCTGCCCAGGTATAACGATGCTCATCACAAAGCAAAGCCAGCGCTTGAGGGCGCTGGCTCGCAAACTGATCAACATATTGACCGACATAACTCATGCACGCGAAAGAATAGCAGAAGGCAAACCACGCGCGATTGTGTGTGCCACAAGCGTCGCTAGCACCACCTTGATGAGATCACCTGGAATAAACGGCAGGCTACCAACCATAATCGCCTGATCCAGTGACATACCTGCTTTGTAGGCCAACACAGGCACACCAAGCGCATGCACCACCACGATGCCACCAATCACGCCAGAAACAACAGCGCCGAACACCACGTTCGTGTTGCGCATGGCTTTCATGATCGCACCAACAACGATTGCGCCAACCAGATAACCAGCCAGATACCCGGCACTTGCACCATAAAACACGCCGATGCCGCCACGACCGCCTGCCAACAGCGGCAAGCCCAGCGCAACAAGGAACAGGAACAGGCCAACAGCAAGGCCACCACGAACAGGGCCCAGCATCATACCAGCCAGCATCACCCCTAGAGACTGCGCCGTAATTGGAATTCCGCCAGCAAGACCCAGCTCAATTTTGGGCATCAACCCCAGAGCTGCAATCAGAGCTGCATAAAATGCAATATGAACTAAAGAGCGATCACTCGACATTTTCATCCTAACTTCGTTCTATCTGTCAAAACCATCAGCACCGCCACGAGCGATCAAAGCTTCTGCAACGTGATCTGTCATTTTAATCGCATGCAAAGCAAACGGAGCCAGCAGACGCCAGCTGTTTGAGCGAGTGGTTCTGGCTTTATAAGCTTCCTGCAAAGACGCATAGACTGCCAATAAGACCGGAACAAAACGGATCACCAGAGCTACAGCCAGTGACATGCGCCTTGAAGAAAGACCAAACACACGCAAAGGCCAGAACAGCGGTTCAACCGCGTCCATCAGGGCCTCCATATGCGTTGTTATACTAATAAAGTTGGCAAGGAGCACCATCGCTAATAGGCGCAACACAGCAATAGCGCCCTGCTCAATATCCCCCAGCACCACATGCACGATAAAGATGATTCCCATCATCCAGAGCAGTGGGCGGACGGCTTTTAGTTTTTCCAGACCCCGCTTGCCAAGGCTTGCATAAAGCACAACCACAACAGCAAGCATTAGGGCAGAAAACCAAAGGGTGTTGAACGGAATGACCAGCAAGCTCACAGCAAACAAAGACAGCAGCTTTGCTCTGGCAGGCATCCGATGCGCCCAACTGTTGCCTGCCATGTAAAGTGAGATCATGAGACCGCCGCTCCCGCAAAGTGGAAATCAGCTCCAAAAAGCTCATGCCGCTGATAGGCTGGAATCACATCACCAGGTTTACCGGAGAGCTTGACCTGCCCCTCTTCGATCCACAACACCTTGTCATAGTCATTCAAGGCATCCAGTTCATGGCTGACAAAAACAATCTGTTGCTCAAGCGCATCCAGCTTCCTGCGCAATGCTGCCCGTGTGCGCAGATCCAAGCTAGAAAAAGGCTCGTCAAGCACAAGCAGCTTAGGCTCCATAATCAGCACAGCAAGGATGCAGATCAGCTGCTTTTGACCCTCAGAAAGCTCATGAACCGGACGCTCAGCGAGCTGTTCAATTCCATGGTCTTTGAGAAGTGCAAACCCCTGATCCTTCGCCTCACGTTTGCCAACGCCGATCTGGCGCAAACCAAAGCTTAACTCTTCAAGAGCAGTCGGAAAGATGAGCTGGTGATCTGGATTTTGAAAGACAAACCCTGTCACACGCGCAAGCCTCTTAGGCCCTTCCTCAGATGAAACCCCATGCACACGTAAAGTGCCACCCGAAATTGGCAGCAAACCGTTCAGGCTCCGCACAAGTGTGGATTTACCAGAGCCATTTCGGCCAATAATTCCAATTCGTTGCTCTGAAAGAGTTGCGCTCACATCGGAGATAATTGCAGAGCCATTGCGCTCAATGGAAACATGGTCGAAGCTGATTGTTTTTAAGATGTCGCTCACGCCGTGCCGTCAGTCCGTAATAAGAGATGCACTCCTATACACAATGCATCATATCGACGCTACGGAAATCTTGAGTGCACCGCCCAAGCCTACACTAATATCTAAATTCAGAACATCCACCAGCTACCATCTTGCCCTGCCGCTGTAGAGAGCGCTGGGTAGGTTTATTATGCCTAAGCAGTCGCTTACAGATGAGAGTGTGAGTGTACCTTCGAACCAGAACGCCGACCAATGAAGAAAAGATGTAACCGGTTTCCTTTAGAACCCGAGCTTCATCCACCGATAGGCTAAGATTCAACCTTACAAATACCAACAAATATGAAGAGCAACCTTTAGACGTGTCTGGTTCCCGGCGCGGTGACCGGGATGACAGCGCAAGCCGTACAAAACCTGCCTTTACCCAGCGGAGTCACCCCCAAGCTGATCCTGGGCCCAGTCTGAGCACATCTATGGCTCCTGGCTTCCAAGTCCAGTATTGTGCTTTCCGACTGTTTTCAGAGAGGGAGTAGCGTCGATCCAGGTGTATTAATATTTCCCAGATTATATATTTAACCGCGAGAAATCTTAAGTCATTGATCAGAGGTAGAGCATTCGTTTTGTGTCTTATCTGTTTTGACCTTATTCCACCCAAGAACAAAGCTCATATCCGATCTTCAAGTACCGTATGGTTTGAGTGGGAAACCCGGCTTTTATACTACAACCAATTTAAAAGCCTTTGAACCACTAAAACAACAGTAAAGGAAGTCGATGATAAGCTTGAATACCATCAAGCGCAGAAAAAACAGAAAAAACCAGGTCGAAACCAGCCGAAATGTGATTCATGTGCTCCCTTTGCAAGTCATACACAATCACCTTTTGACCCGGCCAACTTTGTCAGGTTTACTTTTATGACCAACCCTTCAGAGAATACTATCTATTTCTACTCAATGACCGACGAGTATCCGGAGTTTTCGAACTTTGCACCGTATGGTGTCGAATTCGATGACCGTTGGTGGCCGACCGTAGAGCATTATTATCAAGCAATGAAGTTCCACGAGGATGATTATCGCGAGCGTATCAGAAACTGCGGTAAGCCGGAGGACGCTAAGGCTTATGGCAATACAAGGCAAATCCCTATGCGGTCCGATTGGGAAAAGATCAAGTATCAAACCATGTTAGATGCCGTACGCTACAAGTTTAAAACTCATGAGCATCCACGAAACATTCTCCTGTCGACCGGACAGGCGCACTTAGCTGAGAACTCACCGGTGGATGGCTATTGGGGAGTTGGACCTGATGGGAACGGTCTCAACCGATTAGGGCAAATTCTTATGAAAATTCGAGAGGAATTGCAAGATTCATGAGATCTGGGTTGGCGCAAACACGTGAGATGCTGGAGCTATCTGAACTTCACCAACAATGAGTTCAATAACTCAAAGAAACCGTTTGAGTCGGCACGTAGAGCCACCTCGGTATTGCATTCCTTGCCCGCCAGATTCCAGATGTCATGTACGGTTCGGCCAAAACTGATGCCCTGATTGGTTTCGACATCCACCCGCATTTTTCTTGTCGCAAAAAGTTCAGGCTTCAAAAGCCAAGCAACTGTACAGGGATCGTGTAGAGCCGATCCCTTGAAACCGTAGCGTTCACGATAAACCTTTTCGAAGAACACGGACATATCAGCAAACACGCGGCCCGCGTCGTTTCCGATATCACGCATTGCTTGCACCCGCTGGGGCGTTGCAATAACCTGATGGGTGACATTCAATCCGAACATGATTTTCGGGATATCTGCGTCCAGAACGATCTGTGCTGCATGTGGATCACAAAGCAAGTTGAACTCGGCGGCGGGGCTATCGTTGCCGTAATCCGTTGATCCTCCCATGAAGACAATCTGCTCAATCTTAGAGGCGACATCTGGGGCCAGACGCAGCATCAACACAGGTTCCGCTCCATAGAGTAAGTCACTCTTGTTTCTCACTCTGCCTTCGACTGCATGGATATGCAAATGCGGCTCAGAAGAGCGCCCACTGTTTCCGACATATCCCAGTATCGTATCGGTGGTCACACTATCTCCGGTCGATGCTTCGATTTCTTTGTCTAGATGGCCATATAAAACCGTCGCATCTCCGCAAAAAAGAGAAACATAGTTCCCAGCTGGTTCATCGCTTTCTTGAATTCGACCTGGCTGCGCATCAAGTTGCCCTGAAAATGTACCGAGTATTGTTCCCACACACCCTGCGTGCACTGGTTCACCGAAAGCCGGCCAAGGCCTGCCATTGACCACCACTGTCTCAGGGCTGAGCAAGCACTTCGCGCAATGAAGCCAGCCAATCTTTAACTTGTGAAGACACCTTTGCTAGGTCAAGGTTTTGATATTCGTCCCAACTCCACCCGTCTTGCGGGCAAAGCTCCTCTAGGAGAGCATGCAGCTCTTTTTGTTTTCCGTCTGGTAACGGTAAATTGGCGGCGTGCCGCAAAAGTAAAACCTGCTCCTGCAACCGCAAAAACACCCAGAACGCTTCCATCATCGGACGCAGCAGGTGTGGCTGGTTTTGCCAGCTAGAGCCGGAAAACAGCTCCTGAGTGACAGCCGGCCCTGCCCCATGACAATGGAACTGCACACACCCCATATAGCCATTGGTTGAAAGCGAGGAGTGGATACGGCATGTCCCGCAGGTTTCAAGGTTTCGGCATGGCTCGCCGGCCTCCTTGTCGAAAGGAAAAACATTCGATTTGTCAAAGGCAAGCGCAACGCAGCAAAGTGCAGCACAGTTCTCACAATCAGCCTTTAGGCGCTCATCAAGGTCGTTCAAGTCCATAGCGCCTTAGTGGCACAAAACAAGAGAGAACGAAAGCAATCTGAAGTAACGGCTGCGCCAAAACGATCTCCGCGTGCAGCCACCTTAAGAAGCAATCCTCCAGATGGCTGCACATCAATGTCAAACCCTAAGCGCCTTGAGGCTGCTCTGCCCCCTCATCACTGACCAGCCATTGCCACCATTCATCCCACAGCGCCTCACGCCCTGCTCTGAAGGCACCTTCGTGACCAATCGCCCTCACCCCGATATCAGAGGCTTTGCGCCAAACAATCTCTTGTGGCGCATTCGGGTAGAAACCCAAAATACACTCCGCAGCTTTTTGGGTCGCGATAGAGTCATCAGGAAACAGCCAGGATCGGATAGGCGCTTTGACCTGATCAAACCTGTGCGGGCGTAAGCCGGTCTCCAGATCGCCCTTGAAATACCCTGGCTTTTGAGACCAACGCCTCCAGGTGCGGAACATTTTCGGCGGTAAGGGAGCACCACGCCAACCACCGGCGGACTTGATATAGCCCCAGCGCAGCAGGGCAAACGTTCCGTAAATCCACCAGAAGTAAAGCTCTAGCGGCGCAGTCTTAAGGTGATGATGACCAAAATAGCCCGCTCCTACATTTACGAATGCATGTTTTTTGATGCGCGCTTGATTTGGCATCAAGCCAATCAAATGACCGCCCACACTATGCGCAATATGAGTGATCGGCAGCCCCGCAGCCTCTTTTTCCAACGCATCCACAGCAGCAGCCTGATCCAGTCGCGCCCAGTCTGGCAGATCAACCTTTGAGCCTGCCAAATCCTTTTCTGCAGATTCCCCAATACCGCGATAATCATAGGTAAGGACCACTGCTCCAAGGTTCGCAAGGTGAGTAGCAAGCGGTTGGTAATAGCCTCGCGGAAACCCCGTTCCGCTAGAAATCATAATCGCAATCCGTGGATTCTCGCCACGAAACACATCACCACACAAGCTGCGGCCATCACTGCCTTGAAACGTAATTGTCTCTTGCTGAACTGAACTCATTTATCCCCCCCGGGCTCGACAGTTAAAAATCTGATTGGAATTTATTTGTCCTGTAGATGCACGTTATCTTCGCCAATCTTCAATAAATTGAGCAACATATGGCGCTCCGCCCTGCCCTTGATGCCCGCAGAAACACGCAGAAGCTTTAGTCCAAGGTGGGCTGCATAAATCAGTTGTGCCCGCGTTTGCTTATCGGGCCCCTCATACTCCAACGCATCAAACACATATTTGATACGATGAGCATCAATCTGAGCCATAGTTTCCGCCGCCAGTTCGTCATGGCGTGCCCATTCGCGTATGGTGGTTTCAATCTTTAAGCTTGCCAGATCACCAGTGGCCGTCGTCGCTTTTTGCGTCAGCGCCACAAGCCGGTCTCCCCCTGTTCCCACTTCTTGTACAGAAGCAATAACGTCCTCTGTCGCCAACACCCGCCATCGCTCAAGCAAAGCTTTTTTGAAGTGAGAAAGGTCCTTAAAGTGCCAGTAAAAAGACCCCTTGGTGGTTTGTAGGTCCCGCGCAATGGGTTCCACTTTCAATCCCGCTGGTCCGGATTTGGCAAGAGCCTCAAACCCGGCAATAAACCAGTCCTCTGGGGCCAGTCGCTTTTTCGTCATGTGCTGATTCCATACGCTTGCGTATGGAAAACTAACCATGGATTAAAGCAGTGCGCAACCCACCTGAACAAACAGGGAGACGCAACAAAACAACCGCCCTGCGAACAGGACGGCTAAAACATCATAAAAACAGATAGTTGGAATATTTTTAGCTGGTACAGGTCGTCACGACATGCACCAAATAGCTTAATTACAAAACCGCTCAGGCGCCCACAAAGCCTATTTCCTTTTGCAACTTCCGGGTCAATTTACCTGCAATAATTGAGTGGGCAACGCGAATATAGTCCAAAATATCTGCATCACTCATGGCACCCAAGTCATCCACCTGCACCCACTTGGCGCGGGCAAGATACGGGGCCGGTATTATCCCATCCTGCTCAATCAAGATCCGATAGGACAAATCAGAGCACTTGAAGCTGATCTTGATGCCCGGCCTGTCTTTGTCTTCCCCGCCCCAGTTTGAGCAAATCGCGAAGATCTTCCCGCCAACCTTCCACACAGAGGCGTTCCCCCATTGGATCACATTGCTCGTTCCAACAAGAGAGCTGCAATAGCTATCAAATTCATCACGGGTCACGACACCACCCCCAAGGTTACAGTTGCGCGCCCATACTAAGCACAACATAACCTGTTAGAAACCGGCAATCTCTTCAACTTCAAACCAATGCACCTTAGTGTTTGCTCATACCAGCTTCCGAGACGCCAATTGGCCCCGCAATTTTGGTCTCACGGGCAAACAACTCTTCAGCAAAGGCCAAAACAGGGTCATGTCCTGTCTTGATATCTTCTGCAGTCATGGCAACCGGATAATCGGGTTGAACACCACCCCCTTCAAACGGAGCACCATCAGGGAAGCAGACCCGTTTGGTGGATACCTGGACAGTCATGTCAGGCAGGATCTCGTCAAAATAGGGCTGACCAGTCGATCCAGCTGAGGTCTCACCAACAATTGTCGCACGCCCAGTATATTTTAGTCTCATCAAAAGGTCTTCGGTGGCAGAACAGCTTCCAACATCACACAGCACAACCAGTTTCCCGCCAAAAGGGGTCGCGCTAGGCTCCACAGGCTCACCATCGCTGATGTCCATCATTATCGCACTCTGCATATTTGGCCGCGTATTCAGAGCATTCAGCTCTCCGCTCAAAAACAAAGGAACATTGATATTTGCCAGTTCCAACGCGTTAAATTGGCGTGTACGCAACTTCAGCGGGGGGATAGGCTTCACGCAGAGGTTTTGAAGCAGTTTCATTGGGGTCGACCCACCGCCATTTCCGCGCACATCCACAATCAGAGTGTCACGATCCTTGATCTGGTCGATATAGGCAACAGCGCGGTCTTCAAACTCGGGGCGATCAAAACTGCCTATGGCAAGGTAGGGGTGTTTTCCCGACAAATCAAAACGAACCGCTTTTTGCCCTGCCAGTGGGTTCTCATTGTTCGCCTCCCGGTCAGCTGCCACGCTCTTGCCGCAGGAAAGCGTCAGTTTGAGCTTTGATGGCAGGAGGAAATTCCTTCCGAGCAATAAAAAATAGTCGGCGGCCTCAGTTCTAGATGCGCTGATGTACTTTGCGTAGCCTGCGAAAAACTCGCAAGCTGGCACATCATTAACTTCCTCAATAATATCTCCAGCAGAAAGACCAGTATGGGTTGAGAAGCAAACGACCCATTTCTTTTCGTCAAGCGCACCTTGAGATACAGGCATGGGACGAGCCCAAAACCCATAGGTAGACCATTTTTCTATGGTGGAGTCGTAGAAACTGGTATGGCCGTTTTTCAGGTGCGCCATATATTGCCGCGTTGCCAGAAAAAAATCATAGCGGCTCTGCACCTGTTTTAAAGATTGCAGATACTCCAAATAAAGCTCCGCATGGCAAAGATCGGGCACGCCCTCCCAATGAGCAAAACAGCTTTCCACCGCGGAAAATATCCGACTGGCAGCATAGTATTTCAGCGCTTCAGGAAGCGCGACTGACGGGTCCTCAATTTCTTTTAGGGCTGTTTGAAACCGGGTCTCAACAACAGGGACGTCATCCTTCTGTTCCATACCGACACCTTGAAAATAACTGATAAAAAACACTCGTAAGCATGCATGTATAAGAGCAAATAGACTTCACTTTGCAAACACTAAACACCGCCCCAATCTGCCCCTCCTTCACCCTACCATTAAGACGCTCATTGCATTCGCCTTGCATGCGAACACTCATCCACCGGTCGATCTCTCTAAGCCCGTGATGACGAGCGGAAGAGATGCAGTTAACGTGCTTTGGTTAGGTTTGGCCCCATGCGGGCACGGACATCAACAGGTACATTGTACAGCTCCAAGACCTTCTCTGCGCCGGTCAGTCCGCATGCTTCGCGGAACACCATGAACTCATAAAGCACGCCAGCAGCATCACTTTTCAGGTCATTTCGGGCGTCCTGATCTGTCTCATTGGCAAGGTCTTTAAGTTTACTGGCTAATTGCCTGCCCAGCCTACCAAGCGTTTGAGCTTTTTCCTGACTAATTTCATATGCAAGAGCGCTCTCTTGCTCAGACATTTCCAGCGGATTTGATAAGGTTTGCGGTAATCTGAAACTCATGGCTATTCCTCCTATATTCAGTTACCCGTCCCCCTTTAAAGTTGGACAGGATCGACATTTGAATAGCGGAATGTTTGGCCTACTTCTTAGTTGAACCTTTGCAGGCGAAATCTGAAAACCTGTATTTGACTTGATTAGTCCCGTTGAAGCACCCCAACTCTGAACTGATGCGATAGCAACCAATCCTAGTTGTGGCGCGCCAGAGATCCGTTTTGCACTACACTAAAACTATCCAGCAACCTGCCGGCCTGCACACGTAACTCTGATAAATCATCGGGCATCTCGTCCACGTCCCCTCTAAGGTAATAGGTGTACGGGCCGCTTTTCCACTCGCATCGTACGGTGGAGTGCTCACGAAGACAGGTCTGCTCTGGTGATTCGCCACCGCCTCCGCGATTGTAGTCTACAGCTTTCCCCAGGATAAGCCTCTGTTCTCTATTGTTTGGCCATGGGGTCCATTCACGGATAGGAGACAAATCGGAAATCGATGCGGTAACCTCAAAGAAATCATCCCCCATGTCGGCCAAGCCGTAGTATGGCCTATACACCCAAGGTACTTGATGAAGATCACCACCATGCAAATAGATCTGCCGAGAGCCATAATCGATGCGTGGTAGCACTGGCACAAGGGCTGCAACGAGCAGAACAACAAGACCAGTTTTATACACGCGTGGTCTCAGGGGACGTCGCCACACCCACAAACATAAAACAATAACCGCTGTGATGAGGGGGAGAAAGGTAGCGCCAACCCGCAAGGGAAACAAAGCATCATACCAACTCCATACAGTAGCGTAGGTGTTCAGGACCGCCATCGTGACAAGAACCGCCCGAGCAAAGTACAGCAAGAGTTGCCAACCAGAAAAGAATTGCCCACCACATCACGCGGCTCCAAAGTTAGTAGGTTTATTTTAGGGCGTTAGTTTTGAACGTCCGCAGTGAGGTCTGATAGCGCATCCTCCAGGGCCCAAAGGCGATCCTGCCCCCAGATTCCCACCTTACCCACGCCATAGCTTGGCACGCCCCAAAGCCCCAGCTGCATCATGTGTTGCCGGTTCTGCTCTATTTGAACACGCCAGTCCTCATTATCGACACACTCACGAGCTGCGTCCCAATCTAACCCGGCCGATGTGAGAATACGCTCCAAACCTTTGTTCGTGCTTGCATCAATCCCTGCGGACCAAACACTGCTCATGAATGCACCACAAAACTCTTTGAGGCGGTTATTTTCATCTGCAAATTTCAGGAGCGAATAGCCGCGCTCAATGGCTTTGCCGAGGGGGTCACAAATCCGGCCAAAAGGAACATCATGAAACCGTGCCTCACGCGCTGCATCTGCAAGGATATATTTTCGTTTCGCCGCAGGCACGGGCAACCCCCGCATGACCATAGGCAACACGGGCCTGATGTTCACAGCCACCCCCGCCTGATCAGCAAGGGCAAACGTGCGTTCAAACGTCAGATAGGAGTATGGGCTTCTGAATGAGAGGAAGAGATCAATCTGTGTATCCTCAGGCATCTCAGAGACTGGTGCATGTAACGGCAAGTGCTGAGTTACAGGCCCTAACCCAAGCTCATGCAGGCGCTCTTCCAGATAGTGCAGTCGGTCAACCCCCCAATACCATTCCCCGCCATAATAGAAGGTTGCACCAAGATAGTGTCCGTACTGACTAAGGAGTGCATCGCCTTCGGCTTTGGCTTGCTGTGAAGCGGTGGCTCCTGAAGCTGGCAACTCTTTTGCAGACCATAAGTTCATGCTGATACTCAGCAGCTTGCCAATATCTGCGCCTGCCTCAAGTTCAGCTGCCACCAATGCTTCGGCCAATGCAATCTGCGCTGCCTCTGGCTGCACCGAGCCGGGGCCTGACAATCCATAGTGTCCCGCAAGGCGGTTGGCATCTACAAGCGCATAAGCAGCCAGTGCTTCTTTCTCGGGAACGGCGCAGTCCGGCGGAGCAGATATCAGGTGGATCTTCAAAGTGATTGCATAGGTCTTCTGCAAGTCCGCAAGCACTTGGAGCGTCAGATGGGCGTAGGGATCAGCAACATGATGGAAGTAATGCACGTCATGTGCCTCTCCCCTGCGAGCTCTCTGCCTTTCAAAAGCACGCCGCTTTTGCAGCACTCGACCTTCACTCGTAATGTATTGCGCAATTCGTGAACTGATAGCGGATTTAAAAGACATCCAAAAAGCCCCCACACCCAAAAACAAAATCAACTTTAGATTGTGTTTTTATATCCCGCAACAAAAACACAATTTATGATTACCTAAGGTGAGGCATAATGCCACGTGCCAGCAGACTTTCACCACGTCTAGTGTGTATCAGCGAGAGCTGCGCCAAAACCAGTGTTTTTACTGGGCAATCTGCACAGCTACCAACCAGTGTAGAGGCCGAAGCCAAGCTGAAAACACCACTCAGCCAGGCTTGTTTGCAACCTAAAACCCTAGAGCGAACGCAAACAATTCTATACAACCACAAGCTTCACACAAGCATACTACACCAACGATGGCCTCCTTGATTTTTGGGAGTAAATACAATGTCGAACATTGCGCCAATTTCCTACCCTGTTTCAGTCTATGCTGACGAAAACGGGGTAATTGCAGTAAGGGTGATTTTTCAGGACTCAGACCTGAGCGATGTTCATAGCCTTGCCCTGAACACAACTGAAATGCTCGGCTCAGGCACGGTCGTGAGTGATGATACGTTCCATTATGATCCAGGAACTGCATTTGACTATCTCGCAGCTGGTGAAACAGCGAGTGATACTTTTTCTTATACTGTCACCGACAGCGCAGGTGAAAGCTCCACGTCCACCATCACAATCACGATCACAGGCCAAAACGATGGCCCAGTAGCGGCCGCACTAGCAGTTCAGACGGATGAAAATACAGCCATCATCGTTAGCCCCGACTTTATTGACCCGGATACGAACGATACGCATACCTTCACTGTGGATACCACAGCTACACTTGGCAGTGTGACGGTGAATGTCGACGGCACATTCTCCTACGATCCAAACGGCATGTTTGACGACCTGGAAGCTGGCGAAACAGCAACCGACACATTTACCTACACTGTGACCGACGCCGCTGGTGAAACCTCAACCGAGACCGTCACAGTCACCGTACACGGCCTGAGTTCAAACACGCCACCAACCACATTCCCGGTTGAGTTGACGGCTGATGAAGACGGCACCATCGTTTTCCGTATCACCTATCAAGACCCGGACGTGGGCGACACACACACCTACACAGTAAATACTGACGGGTTATTGGGGACGCTGACGGAAACAAGCGATGGAACCTTTGATTACACACCAGGCGCTGCGTTTGATTTTCTCTCATATGGTGAAACTGGCACCGACACCTTCACCTACACGGTAACCGACAACTTTGGCGGCACCTCCACCTCCACAGTGACCTTAACAATCACAGGCCAGAACGACGCTCCTGTTGCCTCCGCAATGAATGTGACCACCCAGGAAAGCAACCCTTTGGTGATCACCCCAGATTTTGTCGATCCTGATGCATCCGACACGCATACCTTTACAGTTGATACAACCAGCACGACAGGCACGGTGACAATCAACAGTGACGGCACCTTTACCTACAACCCCAACGGCAATTTTGATGATCTTGAAAGAGGTGAAACCGCAACCGACGCCTTCACATATACCGTCACAGACAACAGCGGCGAAAGCTCAACCCAAACCGTTACCGTCACCATCCAAGGCGAAGGCGACATAAACGCCACTGCAGCCAAGCTCCTTGCTTCCGATGGGGCTGAAAAAGATCAGTTCGGTTTTGGCACACAGGTGAACGACCACGGTGTGGTTGTTGTTGGTTCCTACGCAGACGATGACAAGGCGGCGAACTCCGGTTCAGTCTATGTATATACGCCCGAAGGGGACGGCTATGTTGAGACCAAGCTGGTGGCTTCAGATGGGGCAAGTGTTGATAACTTCGGGCGTTCCGTGGCAGTCAATAATTCTGGCACAATCGCGGTCAGCGCTTTTCATGACGATGACAACGCTGAAGACTCTGGTTCTATTTATGTGTACACGCCAACTGCAGGCGGCGGTTATTCTGAAGTCAAACTAACTGCGTCAGACGGGGTAGCTGACCATTTGCTTGGAGCCACCCTTTCTATGAACTCAGATGGGGTGATCGCAGCAAGTGCTCATGGTGCGAACTCTGATCGGATCTATATCTTCACCCCAGATGGCTCTGGCGGCTATACAGAGACAAAATTGGTCGCTCCGGGCACTAATGGCTTTGGTGTCGCAACGCTTAACATAAACGACAATGGCGTTGTGTTTGCTGACGGCCTTGGCGCTCTGGCCTATGTCTTCACGCCAGATGGCTCTGGCGGCTATACGCAATTACAGCTGAGTGCACCTGATTCCAGTGAGACTTTTGGCATCGGCGGTGCAGTTGAAAATGACGGCACCATAGTTGTTGGGTCAGAAGGTGCCATCTACATCTATGAGCCAGATGGCAGCGGCAATTATATCATCTCCAAAATGATGACAGGCAGTGGAACAGGAAGAGCACTTTCCATCAACGAATCAGGTATTATCGTTGCTGGTTCAATAGAGGGCAATGGGGCAGCTTACGTTTATATCCCCGATGGGTCAGGTGACTATCAGGAGCTCGTGCTCACAGCCTTTGATGGGGCTGTTAATGATAACTTTGGCAGGTCCGTTTCAATCAATGAAGACGGTGTGATCACAATTGGGGCCTACGGGGACGATGATAACGGGTCTTACTCCGGTTCAGTCTATGTCTTCACACCAAATGCAGATGGCAACTATGTCGGGCCAGATGGCACCATCTATCAGCCAACAGGCACACCAGTAATTTACTCTTATGGTGAGTATCATGAGGTTAACGGAGACGGAACGACCAGCAAGCTCCTTGCTTCCGATGGGGCTGAAAAAGATCAGTTCGGTTTTGGCACACAGGTGAACGACCACGGTGTGGTTGTTGTTGGTTCCTACGCAGACGATGACAAGGCGGCGAACTCCGGTTCAGTCTATGTATATACGCCCGAAGGGGACGGCTATGTTGAGACCAAGCTGGTGGCTTCAGATGGGGCAAGTGTTGATAACTTCGGGCGTTCCGTGGCAGTCAATAATTCTGGCACAATCGCGGTCAGCGCTTTTCATGACGATGACAACGCTGAAGACTCTGGTTCTATTTATGTGTACACGCCAACTGCAGGCGGCGGTTATTCTGAAGTCAAACTAACTGCGTCAGACGGGGTAGCTGACCATTTGCTTGGAGCCACCCTTTCTATGAACTCAGATGGGGTGATCGCAGCAAGTGCTCATGGTGCGAACTCTGATCGGATCTATATCTTCACCCCAGATGGCTCTGGCGGCTATACAGAGACAAAATTGGTCGCTCCGGGCACTAATGGCTTTGGTGTCGCAACGCTTAACATAAACGACAATGGCGTTGTGTTTGCTGACGGCCTTGGCGCTCTGGCCTATGTCTTCACGCCAGATGGCTCTGGCGGCTATACGCAATTACAGCTGAGTGCACCTGATTCCAGTGAGACTTTTGGCATCGGCGGTGCAGTTGAAAATGACGGCACCATAGTTGTTGGGTCAGAAGGTGCCATCTACATCTATGAGCCAGATGGCAGCGGCAATTATATCATCTCCAAAATGATGACAGGCAGTGGAACAGGAAGAGCACTTTCCATCAACGAATCAGGTATTATCGTTGCTGGTTCAATAGAGGGCAATGGGGCAGCTTACGTTTATATCCCCGATGGGTCAGGTGACTATCAGGAGCTCGTGCTCACAGCCTTTGATGGGGCTGTTAATGATAACTTTGGCAGGTCCGTTTCAATCAATGAAGACGGTGTGATCACAATTGGGGCCTACGGGGACGATGATAACGGATCTTACTCCGGCTCCGTCTCTATCTTCACACCAGATGCAGATGGCAACTATGTCGGGCCAGATGGAACCATCTATCAGCCAACAGGCACTCCGGTGATCGAAACGTTCGATGCAACTGAGCTTGTCATTACGGGTACTGACGCTGCCGAAGTCCTTATGGGCGGCAACGCGGCTGATACGATCAAGGGTAATGGCGGCGATGACTCGATCTCAGGCGGTGCAGGCGATGATCAGCTCACCGGCGGCGATGGTAACGATACCTTCGTGTTTAAAGCCGGCAATGCAGGCCATGATACTGTCCTGGACTTTACCACTGGCGTTGATGCGCAGGATCTGATCGAACTTGATGCAGCACTCTTTGCTGACTACGACGCGGTCCTAGCTGCGGCACACGAAAGTGGTGCAGATACCGTGATTACAATTGATGCGGAAACATCGGTCACCCTCAAAGGCATTCAGATCAGTGATCTGGATCAGAGCGATTTCTCATTCCTCTAATTAAGCCAAGTAAGCAAAAAAACTCCCCCGGCAGCACGCTGTCGGGGGATGATAGAAACGACCATACCAACCGTGACCCCAACTCCATTAGCTGAAGACAATACCAGCCACTGGCATAGAGACAGCACATGCCAAGACAAAGGCACTTTGAGAACATTCAAGCAGCGCCACTTCCTGTTCTGTTGAGCCAGGCCTCAACCAGAAAAGCAAAAAGATAAGAAAGCGCAAGCCTTCCACGAAAGCAAATTTCAGCCCCAACACACTTTTGAGATGTCGTATCTAAAAGCTCAAATTGCGAGGCTACGTCAACCTTCACCCACCAGCAGAACCACTTCAAGCCTTGCGCGAAACGCTCAAAGGTCTTGCGATCGCACCTCAAAAGGCCTCACACGGGTTCAGATAATATCTATTTGCGAATGCCTCTCACTTGCAATAAAGTCTACCTTAATTAAACTCAGATCGAAGGCCTCAACTGTTGAGGATGGAATAAGCCCGACTTTGCGCACACCATCAAGGAAGCCATCGTATGTCGACAATTACAATTCCTGACAGATCAATCTGCTTAATCAATAAATTTCGAGAGGCTGGCCTGCGTATCACAAAACAAAGATGCCTCATTGCCGAGCATTTATTTTCAGGTGGCCACCGCCATGTAGACGCCGCCATGCTGTATTCAGAACTTCTCGCAAACGACAAGCACCTGTCTCTCGCTACAATCTATAACGCGCTACGCGATTTCGAGCAGCATAACCTCATCCGGCGCGTCGCAGTCTCAGCGGACAAGGTTTGGTATGACACGGATATCGGAGATCATCGCCATTTCTATGTTCCAGCCGAAAACCGCATCATGGATTGCCCTGATCAGAAGCTACCACTTACAAAATTCGCCGATCCCCCGAAGGGCTACAAAGTAACGAGCATCGACATAGTCGTACACCTAGCACCCGAAGACCAGTGCTAACGCAAACAATCACCGATGCCAGATAGCTTTTACTCACCCTATTTGCCAAAAGAGACTCGAAAAGAGCCCATATCTGTTCCCATCAAACATAAGCAGCACCACGAATTTGCCCGCTTACAGCTCATTGCGGGGATAACGCTGTGACGGTTATAGCGGCGGGGAATCGCAAATCGCGGGGATATCTATTTTCGCTTCGTCCACTGAACAAATCTATCCCCCTGCCCAGTTACTCCGGTGCTGTTTGAGCTGCAGTCGGTCTCACCCTGCTCGACGCGTGTTCGAGCACTTCAAAGATAGCTCCCCAAGCGCACCTGAACGGGGTTAGACCCACTGACACGGCTTATGCCGAAGCTCCCCCCAAACGCGCACAGCAACGGCTGTATCGCGCAATCAACGCAAAGTTTGACATAGCAACGCACAAAACAACGCAAAGCCCATGGATGGGGAGTTTGGGCGGCATTTCAACGACTTGAGGAGAATTGCTGTATCGTCCCGCTACCGATGCGCTCCAGTCACTCAGTTTTCCCTTAACCCGCCATATCGGAAACAAACTAGTCGTAACAGGTCTTGAGCTCACAGACACATCAGTGCGGCAACGGTTTGCTTGGAAGCTACACGACGGCAGGCCTGCCCCATTGTTATCCCCGCTGACGGGGCTCCCAGCAAACGCTGCCTCTAGACAGCCCTGAAGTTTCAGCAATTACACAGCGCATAGGCTCTGCTTGATAGTTGGTGCCCCGCGTTCAGTCTCGCTTTGCGTTGATGGAGTGTTTTGGGATGGTAAATACAAACGCAAAAAGCCCCCGAGCTTTTGTGCTCGGGGGCTTTTTGATGAATGATGTTGTGAATATTTTGGAGAGATTTTGTGTATGTTTATCATGCCCGGCAGCGCCCTACTCTCCCGCGTCTTGAGACGAAGTACCATTGGCGCAGGGGCGTTTCACTTCCGAGTTCGGGATGGGATCGGGTG
>NZ_FOFM01000008.1 GCF_900110875.1 Pseudovibrio axinellae
GGAATTTGAACAGCTAAAGCAGCAGGCTAAATCTGAGCCGGTTCACCTTGTGGTCGACAGCACCGGATTGAAAGTATTCGGAGCCGGAGAGTGGCGGGAAAACAAGCATGGAACGGCAGTCAAGCGCCTATCCTCGCGTAAGCTACATCTTGGGAGGAATCTGGACACCGGCGAGATTGTTTGTTCTGAACTGACTGAGGAGAGGGTTGGAGACCCGACGCTCTTGCCCGATTTACTGGACCAGATTGAAGGACCGGTTTCCCGGTTGGGGCTATGACGGAGAGCCTGTCAGCAATGAATTGCAGCGACGCTTTGAAGGTGTCGAAGTCATTACTCCACCGCCTAAAACGCTGTCGTCAGCCTCGGGGCTGAGACCAACCCCACACAGCGGGACCGGCATATTGCTATCATCCAGAGCGAAGGACGGATGGCATGGCAGAAGCAAACCGGGTATACTCAGCGCAGCCGGATTGAAACTCAGATGGGCCGCTTTAAGCAGGTGATTGGCAACAAACTGAAAGCGCGTAACATCAAAAATCAGAGGGCAGAGATAAAAGCTGGCGTCAATGCTCTCAATAAGATGACGATCCTCGGGCGCCCGGCGTTTGAGCGCGTTTTGTGACCCAGACTTAGAGGCGGCGGGGGAACTTTATCTCAGTGCTGACCCGTGCAACACGGCCTCGGAAGACATATATTGGTCAACGCCAGCTAGACTAGGATGTTTGATCCCAGCTTCGAGCGCAAGCCTACGGGTATCATCTCTTTCAAGGGGGAACTGCTCACGGATTTGAATAACTTCACTATGCCATTCCAGCAGCAGGAACACTGAAAGTTCAAGGTCAGATAGTAGATGATGGGTTCTCTTCGATTTATGGCCGAAGACACGGTGTACTCTCCCAAGAGACGGCAAGTCCCGAACAGTCAGTCAGGGCTTATATTCAGAATACTCACCACTGCCCCGTCCCTCTTTAATCATCTTTGCAAACTTGGCGTCAGAAAACGCTTTACTCTTACCTGCCATGAAAAAACCGCCGGTCATTGCTCGCAAAACAAGCATAATACCGGCGGCTTCAGTATGTAACTTTATTACTCAGTATGATACTTTATTACTCTCCCACAAAAAAACATAAGTTTTTTGAGTACTTATTCAACCGTAACCGATTTCGCCAGATTACGTGGCTGATCCACGTCTGTGCCCATAAAGACAGCGGTGTGGTAGGACAGCATTTGCAGTGGCAGAGCGTAGATGAGTGGTGCAACGATTTCAGGAAGCTCTGGCAGAATGATCATCTGGTCAGCAGCAACACCTGCTGCCTCAGCGCCTTTTTCATCTGTGAACAGAGCAATCTCACCGCCACGAGCTGCCACTTCCTGCATGTTGGAAACAGTCTTCTCATAAACACCATCGAATGGCGCGACAACCAGAACCGGCATATTCTCATCAATCAGCGCAATCGGGCCATGCTTCAGCTCACCTGCTGCATAGCCTTCTGCATGAATGTAAGAAAGCTCCTTCAGCTTCAGTGCACCTTCTAGTGCCAATGGGAAGCTTGTACCGCGGCCAAGGAACAACGCATGATGCTTCTTCGACATCCACGGTGCCAGCTTCTCAATCTCTGGCTCTAGTTTCAAAGCCTGCATCGCATGTGCTGGCAATTCAGAAAGAGCGCCAACCAGCTCTTTCTCCTGCTCTTCACTCAAGTTTCCTCGCTGACGACCTGCAAGCACGGCAAGGCTGGCAAGCACAGCCAGCTGGCACGTGAAGGCTTTCGTAGATGCAACACCAATTTCCGGGCCTGCAAAGATCGGGAATACCAGATCAGATTCACGTGCAATCGTGCTCTCTGGCACGTTCACCACCGCACCGATGGTCATGCCCTGCTCTTTACAATAGCGCAGAGATGCCAGCGTATCTGCCGTTTCACCGGACTGGGAAATGAACAGAGCCAGATCGCCTTCTCCCAGAGGCATCTCGCGGTAGCGAAACTCTGAAGCAATATCGATATCTACCGGAAGGCGAGCGTATTTCTCGAACCAGTACTTTGCAGTCAGGCCAGCATAATAGGCCGTACCGCACGCAGAAATCACAAGTCGATTGATCTTGGAGAAGTCAAAGTCATTGCCCTCAGGCAATGCAACTTTACCTTCATTAAACTTCAAGTACTGCGAAATAGCATGGCCCAGAACCTCTGGCTGCTCATGAATTTCTTTGGCCATGAAGTGACGGTAGTTGCCCTTGTCCATCATGGTTGAGCTGACGCTGGACGTTTGAACCAAACGCTCAACAGCAGTGTTGTTCTCGTCAAAGATCTGCGCCCCAGCGCGTGCCAAAACAACCCAATCACCCTCTTCAAGATAGCTGATACGGTCAGTAAAAGGAGACAGCGCAATCGCGTCAGAACCGAGGAACATCTCACCCTCACCATATCCAACAGCAAGTGGCGAGCCGCGACGTGCGCCAATCATCAGATCATCCTGATCGGCAAACAAAATCGCAAGAGAAAAGGCACCTTTCAGGCGACCAAGAACGGCAGCAACAGCATCCTGCGGAGCTTTACCGCTTTTAACTTCGAGCGAAATCAGGTGTGCAACAACTTCAGAATCCGTTTCAGTGGAAAGTTTCACACCTGCACTGCGCACCTCTTCGCGCAGTTCAAGGAAATTCTCGATAATACCGTTGTGGACCACCATGACTCCATCAGAGGCATGTGGATGGGCGTTTTCAACCGTCGGGGCGCCATGCGTGGCCCAACGGGTATGACCAATGCCGCTCATGCCACCAAGAGGGTTATCTTCCAGCACGGCTTCCAGATTACGCAATTTACCTTTTGCACGGCGGCGAACCAGCTTGCCATCTTGGACAGTTGCAATACCAGCAGAGTCATATCCGCGATACTCAAGCCGTTTCAGCGCATCTACCAATAAAGGTGCAACAGGTTTTTGCCCTAAAATACCGACAATACCGCACATAAGTTATCTCCTTGAAATCCCACCTCGCAACCCATGCGAGCATCAAACCTGGGCTCAGTCTTTAGCCGCTGATACCTTGCGAGGGAAATCAATCCGTGTTTCGTTTCATTACAGCTTGAGGAAAATTAGAGATACACACCGTCAACCCAGACAGTGTGCAACAATATTACCTAACCCTTTTTTGCAGCTTTCGCGGCGGCGAGAGTTTCACGCATCGAGCTTGCGCGATTTTCCTTAGTGATCTGCTTCCCGCGGCCAATTGCAAACGCGTTTTCTGGCACGTCAGAAGTTATCACTGATCCTGCTGCCACAAACGAGCCTTTACCAAGTGTAACCGGCGCGACCAACACGCTGTCGGAGCCAACAAAGCTGTCAGCCCCAATATCGGTATGATGTTTCAGGTAGCCGTCATAGTTACAAGTAATCGTGCCTGCACCGATGTTCGATTTGGACCCAATCCGAGCATCGCCGATATAGGAAAGGTGATTTACCTTAGCGCCAGTCTCGATTTTTGCGTTCTTAATTTCAACGAAGTTGCCGATGTGGGCCTCTTCGCCAATCTGGGCACCTGGGCGCAGCCGCGCATATGGACCAATAACCGCACCCGTACTCACATGAGCGCTCTCTAAGTGTGAAAACGCGCGAATCCGAGCACCACTCTCAACCTGGACACCAGGAGCAAACACAACATTAGGTTCCACGACAACGTCTGCCTCGATCTGCGTGTCGTAAGAAAAATATACAGTATCAGGCGCCTGCAAAGTCACGCCGTTTTCCATGAAGGTATCGCGTTGAACCTGCTGGAACACCGTTTCGCAGGCAGCCAATTGAGACCGGTTATTGATGCCTTGCACTTCTTTCTCATCGGCAAGCTCGGAGACAACACGCATGCCTTTTGTTCGGGCAACCTCAACGGCATCGGTCAGATAATACTCGCCCTTAACATTGTCGTTGCGTATCTCTGAAATCAAACTCGGCAGCACTGTGCCCTTAAAGGCCATGATGCCTGCATTACATAAGGAGACGCTGCGCTCTTCATCAGTTGCATCCTTTTCCTCGCGGATCGCAGTGAGCTCCCCGCCACTCTCCAGCAAACGGCCATACCCAAAGGGATTTTCTGCTTCAAAACCAAGCACAACAACATCTGCCCCTTGAGCAAGCCGGCTGCGCAGTCGGTCAAGTGTTTTTGCGGTGACCAACGGCGTATCGCCAAACAATACAAGAACATGTTCGCAGGTTTCTGAATAGGCAGTCTCTGCCGCTTTCACCGCATGTGCAGTGCCCAAACGCTCATGTTGAATATGGCAGGTCGCATGAGGGACGCGAATGGCGACATGCTCCTCTAATTCAGGCATTTGCGGGCCGACGACAACAGCGACCTTGTCCGCTCCTGCCTGTACAACGGAATTGAGAACATGACCCACAAGCGGCAAACCACCTACCTCATGCATAACCTTAGGCAAGGCGGAACGCATTCGCGTTCCTAATCCAGCAGCCAAAACAATCGCCAAACAAGAACTATTGGACATGCAAACCTCTTGGGAACCCTTGAATTTCATACAGACTGGCAATTTGCACGAGAGCTGCAATTTTTCAAAGGAGATCCCTATGCTTTCACCAAGAAATTAAACGTAACCATCAGAAAAGGCGTAATTTGGTTGTTGTATCCCCTCACAGTACGTTTACACCTTATTAACCATAACTAATCAATGTAGCCTAAGTAGATTCAACTGGATTCGAGTGCGAGGCGATTGGAAGCTTTGAAACTTCGCAAAAAAATCATAGAATTACGCGAAGATCCTCAAAAGATGCGTGAACAAATCACTGTCCTTGCATGGGGGCTTTTTGCAGTTTCGTTTGTCGCGCTTGCAGTGTCGGCTGTTCAATTGCCTGGCCAATTTGCCCAACAAAAAAGGCAGTTGCCCCAAGTATCCTATGCTTTACCGGCTTCAGGGCCAGTCGAGACCACGGCGTCTATCGGCCAGAGCCTCTCTCCAAGACATATCCAAGTCTATAGTGGAGTGTTTAATCAGCCTAAACCAGAGCAGTACGCGCGTGATAGCAAAGACTTAGCTGTCGTCCGCACTGAACTAGTCTCCCTGCGCCGTACTATGTTGCACCTTACAGAGCAAAATCGCAGGCTCGCTGTTAGGCTGAATTCTATTGATGTGGCATCGTCCAGCACACAAGATGAACCCAGTACTCAGCTCAAGCAAGCATCTGCCTCTCGTCGCGCTGTTGTGCCAACACCCAAAACCACATCACCTGTAGAAACCTTGCCCGCTCCTGAAACTGCAAATATTCAGGTATACGAAGCATCCGCCAAAGCCCTGCCTCTGAGAGTGTTTACAGCGCCTGTACAGATCAAGGAGGTTGTACTTCCAAAAGCAACTGCACTTCAAACCGTCGCCGCCATACCGACCACAGCGATGCCAGATGAAGAGCTGGACTTTAAAAGAACACCAGAGGCTGGAACCTTTCACCAATCCGGCGCGCGCAAAATAACCCGCACCCGTTTTGCGGTGGATCTGGGGCGCTTTGACGATCAAAATGTTGCAAAAAACAGATGGAAGACACTGAAAGAAGATAACCTAAGCATACTCAGCAGTCTTCAAGAGCGCGTTACATCAACGAATACTGATAGTGGAACCTATTATAGGCTGCTTGCTGGGCCGTTCTTTAATGCAGCAGACACAGCTGTGGTCTGCGCAAGACTGACACGAGAAAAAGTCAATTGCTTGCCGACCGTATTCCAATAGGTTGACTTCATCTTCTTTCACCTGATTTCTGGTTGACTCATTTTCACGAGAGAAATTCCGATCAGATTTTGCAGGTCGTTTTGGAATAGTACACGTGCCGACTTCATCTCCGAGTTCAAATTGGGCCACAACCTATGCCCTGTTGTTTCTTATGCCAGTGTTCATGAGTTCCAACATCATTATTGCCAAGCCTGCAATTGAAAGTACAGAGCCTTGGACCCTCGCGTTTTTCAGGTGGGGCCTTGCCTCCCTCCTCCTGCTGCCATTTACTTTTCGCGAATTAAAAGCCTGCCTGCCAGTTATTCTGAAGAATCTAAAACTGCTGAGCTTTATGGCATTTTTGGCAATGTGGGTTTGCGGTGCAATTGTCTACCTAGCTTTAAAAGAAACATCGGCAACCAATGGCACTTTAATTTATTCTGCAGCCCCTGCCCTGATACTCACGCTTGAATGGCTCTTTCGAGGTCGCAAGGTTGCGTTTCGAGAGTTCATCGGCATCGGTCTTGCAATTACCGGCGTTTTCGTGATTGTGACCAAGGGCTCATTGAATAACCTGCTTAGCCTTCAATTGAACAAAGGTGACTTACTGTTTGCGCTGTGCACCCTAAGCTGGGCTATCTATTCCGTACTTATCAAGAAAAGCCAGTTACAAAGCATCTCAACCGTTCCTTTGTTCGCAGTCCTTTCAATCCTTGGAACCATTTTACTTGCTCCTTTTGCTTTGGGCGAAATGGCTATGACTGCTTCGATCCCCGCAACAAGTGAGGTTTGGCTTTCAATCGCAGGGGTCGCCCTCATCGCCTCAATTGCCTCCTTCCTTAGCTATCAGTACAGCATAAAGTTGGTGGGGCCTTCTATTGCAGGCATGTTTATGTACTTGATGACCCCTTATGGTGTTGGGATGGCCGTTTTGTTTTTAGGTGAAAAATTACAGATGTTCCATTACCTTGGCTTCCTGCCAATTATGGCAGGCCTGTTGCTTGCTACCCTACCCTCAATGGTTTTCAAGAAAACGGCCAGAGCCTGATATTTCCCTTAGTTTAAGGCACAAAAAAAGCAGGCTGACTGGCCTGCTTTTTCGTTTTAATTCTCGCCACATCTTATCCGATTTGTGAAAAGACCGGGAATGTCTCCAGTAACCAGAAAGAAAATGCCTGAATGTAACCGGTCAGGAAACCAACGCCTGTTAACACCAAAAACGCGCCCATGACCTTCTCCACAGTTCCCATGTGTTTTCTAAAGCGCGCCATAAAGCCCATAAACGGGCCCGCAAACATAGCCGCAATCAAAAATGGCACACCAATACCAAGCGAATAGGCCGCCAGCAGAATAACACCCTGATTAACAGAGCTTTGCGTCCCTGCGACCAGCAGGATGCTTGCCAGAACCGGGCCGATACATGGCGTCCAGCCAAACCCGAAAGCCAGCCCCATAAGGTAAGCACCGCCAAATCCACCTGGTTGACGGTCCATCTGTACGCGCGCTTCACGGTACAAAAATGCGATTTTGAAAGCGCCAAGGAAGTGAAGACCCATGATGATGATCATGGCGCCAGCCAAGTACGCAAGAAACTGCGAGTACTGCAGGACAAACTGCCCCAAGAAAGAAGCGCTTGCACCAAGCAGTATAAAGACCGTTGAAAAACCGGCCACAAAACACATGGCAGCAACCATCACTCTGTTGCTCTGGGCGGCACTCTTATTTCGGCTCGTCACCTCTTCAATAGATAAGCCGGCGATGTATCCAAGGTATGGAGGCACAAGCGGTAAAACGCAGGGTGAAACAAAAGACAATATGCCCGCGAAAAATGCCCCCCAAAGGGTAATGTCTTGCAACATGTATTTATCCTAATTCCGTTTGGAATACATCCATTCAGATTTGTGTGCGCTCACGCGTTCATACGCATCAGCACACCGACCCTGAATTGGATCATCAACGTTTGTATATACAATTTTGTTGAGAGTTTGATGTGTTTCGTCAAACAGATGCAAAAAACCTGCGACACTTTTTGGTGAACGGAAACTAGGAGACCCTACTCACCGTTCACCAATCACACAAAATGTGACGCTTAGTTGTCACGAACAACCAGTACTGACTGGTTGGCATGGCGTACGACGCGGGCCGCATTCGGTCCGAGAAGGAAGTCTTTAAGCTCAGGGCGATGAGAGGATAAAACGATCAGATCTGTACCCAGCTTATCTGCAGCACTGGTGATCTCCTCATAAATCGTCCCATGGGCGATATGCCCCTTCACATTAAGTTCTTCTTCAGGAAGCTGTGTATCGAGAAACTGCTCAAGAGCCTCACGTGTACGCTCCAACGCCTCAGTCTCAAACTCGCGAGCAAAGTATCCGCCAACGATTGACTTTCCAAAATCTGGCAGCACCGTCACCACATGCAGCTGGGCCTTGTAATGACGTGCCAAATCAATGGCCACGGGCAGCGCAGTTTTCCAGCTGCTTTCTTCATTCAAGTCCAATGGCAACAAGATATTGGAGTACATTTCCCAACTCCTCAATAGATAAAAACGTTATGGCACAGCCCGCTTAAAAAGCAGGCTGTATTTGGCGCCGGCGTTGAAGCCCGACAACCAGTAAGAGCAAGAGCAAAGCAGGTATATAGAACAGCTCTTTAGGCATGCGTTGTGCGTCAACCTGAGAATTCAAAATCACTACTGGAACATCTCCGTAGAAATCAAAATCCTGCAGCTTTTCAGCAAACTGAGTGCCTGGGAACGGTTCTTCCAACGTCAGTTGGCCATCCATATCCACGGTCACCAAACCTGACGCATTCAACCTTGCTTCAGCGCCTTGCTCGTCTCCAATGGTTAGCGGCAATGTGATTGTCTGGATTTTATCCATGTCATCAAAATCCGGACCTGAGAGGTTTAGACGCACCATATCACCCGGTTGTGCATCTCCCACCATCTGCATGACAGCTGGACCTGTGACAGTTACGTACGGGTCTTGCACCTGATCAAGCCAGAAGCCTGGACGGAACAGCGTGAACGCGATGAGAAGCAGTGCAACAGATTCCCACAAACGCGAACGTGCGAAGAAATACCCCTGCGTAGCGGCTGCAAATAACATCATCGCGACCACCGCCACAACGAAGACAAAGACCGCCTCAAGAGGTTCAACATCGATCAGGAGAAGATCTGTGTTGAAGATGAACAGGAATGGCAACGCTGCTGTACGCAACGAATAAATGAAGCCCTGAACACCCGTCTTGATTGGATCACCACGACTGATCGCAGCTGCGGCAAATGCCGCCAGCCCCACAGGTGGCGTGACGTCGGCCATGATACCGAAGTAGAAGACGAAGAAGTGAACCGCAATCAGAGGAACAATGAAACCGGTCTGTTCACCAAGATCAACCACAACCAGTGCCATCAACGAGGACACAACAAGGTAGTTCGCAGTTGTTGGCAGACCCATGCCCAAGATAAGGCTCATCACAGCAACCAGCACCAGCATCAACAGCAAGTTGCCACCGGAAAGGAACTCCACCAAAGCAGCGATCATCTGATGCATGCCGGTTAGAGATACCGTGCCCACGATGATACCAGCAGCAGCTGTTGCTACTGCAATACCGATCATATTGCGCGCGCCGCCTGTCATGCCTTCTACAAAGTCCACAACACCCTGCCAGATATGGCTTGTTATAGATTCTTTACGGAAGAATGCTTTGAGTGGGTGCTGGGTAACCACAATAAAGATCATGGCCATTGTTGCATAAAACGCTGACAGAGACGGTGAGAACCGCTCAACAAGGATACACCAGATCAGGACAACAATCGGCAGAATAAAGTAGTAACCAGTCCGGCCAACATCGCCAGCTGCAGGCAGTTCTTTCACTGGCGCATTCGGATCATCGACTTCTAGGTCTGGAACCTGCGCAGCAATATAAAGCAAGCCAACATACCCAACTGCAAACAAGGCCAGAACCACTGGGAATGTTAGTGATGGGAAGGCTGTTTTGGTCCATCCAAGGCCGTAATAAACCGCTGCACCAACAATTGTAATCCCGATAAAGCCGGTCAAAACGCCGATCAGACGCTGCAAGATGGTTACGTGTACGGGCGGCTTTGGCAACCCTTTCAGGTTCATCTTCAAGGCTTCAAGGTGCACGATATACACCAGCGCAATGTAAGAGATGACGGCTGGAATGAATGCGTGAATGACGACCTGATGATAGCTGGTACCAGTGAATTCAGCGATCAGGAATGCTGCTGCACCCATCACAGGTGGCATCAGCTGACCATTTACCGAAGACGCCACTTCAACAGCGCCTGCTTTTTCAGCAGGAAAGCCGGTGCGTTTCATCAAAGGAATGGTGAATGTACCTGTGGTCACAACGTTTGCAATGGAAGAGCCTGAGTAAAGACCACTCATTGCAGAAGCAAGAACGGCTGCTTTTGCAGGACCGCCGCGCAAATGCCCTAAAAGCGCAAATGCTGCTTTAATAAAGTAGTTGCCAGCTCCAGCTTTTTCAAGCAGCGAGCCAAACAAAACAAACAGGAAGATCATGGAGGCCGAAACGCCAATGGCGACGCCAAACACGCCTTCCTCTTGGATCCAGTAATGCCACATGGCTTTACCGTAGGACGCTCCGCGCCACTGAATAACTTCCGGCAGAATTGGAGAGTTACCAAACATCGCATAGGCAACGAAAACCGCTGCAACGATCACCAATGGCAAGCCAAGGCTACGATAAACCGCTATCGCGAGCACTGCCAGACCAGTTGAGGCAACGATCAGATCCATCTGCGTTGGAAGGCCAGCGCGATTTCCAAGATCACCGCGCATCACCACAAGGTAGAGACAAGCCGCGGCCCCTAAAAATGCAAGTATCCAATCATACCACGGGATCGTGTTACGCGGACTGCTGGAAAACAGAGGGTAAGCAAACGCTGCAAGCACGAGGCCAAAGGCCAGGTGGATGTTACGCACAGCGGAATCGTTAAAAATGAGATAGACACCAAAGGTATCATTCAGCCAAAATGGAACGTTCGACGCCACGTAGAGCTGAAAAACGGACCAGAAAAAGGCAATGGCCGCAATCATGGTGCCTAAGTTGCCAGTAAGGCTCCGCGCACCGGTATCTGCCTGAGCGACCAATTCTTGCGCATCAACTTGCGCTTTGTGTCGTTCTGGACTCATTTGCACCCCCAAAAACAGTTACCCTTTGCCTTAGCTGGAAAGGCAGAGCAAGGAACCTGCGAAATCTAATAGAAAAACAAAAAAATGCGGGGCACAAAGCGCCCCACATTATCGAAAACCGGGTTAAATTACATCCAACCACGTTCTTTGTAGTACTTCACCGCGCCGTCATGCAGAGGAGCTGTCAAGGAATCCTTGATCATCTCTTCTTCTTTCAGGTTTTTGAACGCAGGGTGAAGCTTTTTGAAGTCATCGAAGTTTTCGAAGACTGCTTTAACGAGTGTGTAAACAACATCATCCGGCACAGCAGCAGAGGAAACGAAGGTCGCGCCAACACCGAAAGTGTTGATGTCTTCTGCGTTGTTGTACATGCCTGCTGGGATAGTGGCTTTACGGTAGAAGGAGTATTTGTCGACCAGGTCGTCAATTGCCTTGCCTTCAAAGTTCACCAAGCGCGCATCACAGGTGCTTACTGTTTCCTGGGTAGATGCAGATGGGTGGCCAACGAGCCAGTAGTACGCATCGATCTTGCCATCACACAAAGCAGAACCAGCTTCAGCGGACTTCAGCTCAGTTGCCAGAGCCAAATCACCAGTGTTGACGATGCCTTCTTTTTCAAGCAGCTGCCAAGTCGCGTACTGGCCGGAACCTGCGTTGCCGATGTTGACTTTCTTACCCTTCAGATCTGTGTAGTTGTTTACACCAGAATCTTTGGAGGTCAGCATGGTCACAGGCTCAGGGTGTACTGAAAATACAGAACGCAGCTCACCAAATGGCTTGCCTTCCCACTGTGCGCGACCATCATATGCGTTCGCCTGAACGTCGGACTGTGCAACACCAAATTCCAATTCACCATTTTGGATGGTGTTGATGTTGTAAACAGAACCGCCTGTGGATTCTACAGAACAGCGAATGCCGTGTTCCTTGCGTGTCTTATTTACAAGACGACAAATCGCACCGCCTGTTGGGTAGTAAACACCGGTTACGCCGCCAGTACCAACAGATACGAAACGATTTTCGGCCGAAGCCCCGGTTGCTACACTCGCAACAATCAGCGCAGCTCCAACTGCAACATTGCTTAGTTTCATATGAACCTCCACTTAAGTTTTAATTGCGCAACACCGTAGCTCACGGTATCACGAAAAAGAATTCTCGGCATTTTAACCATCAGATACGCCTAATTCCCACTGGCATATAACGTAGGATGCCAAAAGCGGGGAACTACGTACACAGCAAATGGGCAGATTACCAGTGAGCTTTCAAAGCTCCTGAAAACAGCAGCGCCCTGCTGCTATTCATCTAACAATCTGATTCAAATGTAATTTTCACGATTTCAAGGCATTTCGCGCCAACGAAAGCCCCACAGATATTTCTCAAAAACAACGTAAAAACGATTAAATTTTGTATGAAAAATATAAAATTGTACACTAAAGTATTATATGTTTCATGAAGTATCACAAGTGAAATCTCACTCAAACCCTACGTTATTATACGTAGGGTACTCATACTAGCCTATCCCGTAGCAGCTCAGTTTTATGCACCAACTTCATAGAGCCAGAGCTCCCAGAAGCGCTCAAAACCACACCACATTCTATATAAGCTCCCTGCCCATCTCTCATGGCTGGATCTCTTTGTTTGATATCGCAGCTTATAACAACTCCTACAAACAACCGGCAAAGAAAGAGCATCAACGATGAAACCAATTCATCCTATGTCATTTAGGATAAGCGGTAGAACCCAAATTGAAGGCTCAGCAATGCAAAATACTGTCTGTGTGGAAAATGAAAAAAAGCACTTGCGCTAAGTCCCTGCGATCCTTAGAAGACCCCTCACAGGCAGCGACCACACCAGACGCTCCTAAGAGCCCGTAGCTCAGCTGGTAGAGCAACTGACTTTTAATCAGTAGGTCCACGGTTCGAACCCGTGCGGGCTCACCATTTAACCTCATGGTATACAAAGAGGTTTAGCAAAGCTCCCTTCCGGGAGCTTTTTTGCATTTGCGCTCCGTGTCATCACTATGTAAGCAAATGAGAGCCTTTCAGAAACCGTATTTGCTCTGCTGAACCTCTCAATTCCTCCATTATTTTACCTTTGGATAAGTTGTGAATGCCGTCACTATCGGTCAGTAGCAAGGCTTTGCGTGAGGTTTGACACAATCCAAGCCGTCAGAACGTTGTCACCGCTTGTCACAGTCTTCACATGCTTCGCTGTCGTCCAAGTCAGATTGACTTATACTCCTCAACCAACTCAGCTTGTTACAGCTATTCATCTGGCAACGGTGAGTTGTCGCTTGATTCCCAACGCAACTGACAGTGACAATCCAAATGCAGAAGGCGAAGCCCGATCAGGTCTAGAGGGGTTGGCCGTCATAAGAGCATTCCTTGAAACAGCGGCAGGAGTGACGGCGATCCGGTTCACTAAAACGGGCAGCCAGTTTCTGACGCTATCCAGATCATGGAACATGACTATACATAGAAGCAACCTTCTCATGCTGGAATAAATCAGTCCAATTTACTTACTTCATAAAGCAACCATAAATTGCATCAGTCAACAAGTGTTAATTGGTGGATGTGCTCCATCAGGAAAGTCACCAATGGCCGCATGGCACAGTTTCCCTCCAGAGATGAACCAAAGCACGCGAGCCAAGTTGAAAGCATTGCTCTAAAAACTTTATCCCCCTGTGCCCAAACACCCCTTACTCTTAGTTGCATGCCCACGTAACGGGCTGCTGGCGGACCGTCCGTCAGTGTGGCGTGGGCTGGGTGGGGCTACTGGGGGAAGTAACGTATCTCTCCAGCAGGTCCGGTGGAACCGATTTTCAGAGGTGACCGCATGCTCTGGAAGGAAGGGCTCAAGGCTGAAGGGCATCACGCGGTGGCAGGCTCCATTGGGGTTTATCAGGGATGAAGGACCTGTTTGGGCAAGGAAACGCCCCCAAACAAGCCCTTATTCTTCCAGGAAACTGGCTATCGTGTCTTTCAGTATAAGAGCGATGTTGTCTATAAAAAAAATGCCCGGGCAAGGCGACAAGCCAATGCCGAAGAAACTAGTTTAATAAGTAGCGCAGGCATTGCCTGCTCGCCTTGCTCACCCCGTATCTGGGGATTTCAGCTTCACCACTGCATGGCCAGCCATGCGGTGCTATTGGCACATGGGGCAGCAGCTCATGATAGACCAGCGGTCGTTGTCGGCTCCTCACCTGCTCGCGGTTTGATGCAAAGGATATGAGAGCACATGAGGAGACCTCCCTGCCCCGAACAGCCCAAGCCCGATGCTGACAGTAAAACGAGCAACTGGCTCATCTCTGGCAAAAGCGGCGTGACAGGCTGCCGGTTTCATCAGTTAGTTTCATTGGTGCCAGGTATCAGGTCGCGACGTTGTTGACAGCACCTCCAAGAAAACTTCTCCTTGCCCTGTCAAGAGTCCAACAAGATTGAAGCCAACCAATGATGTTGAGTTTATAAAACACAAGGATCGCCTGACCCAACGTTTACCTCCGTAATGCCGTTACAAAGGCACTCGCTAATTTCGCTCCGCTCCCATGCCTCAACTCGTCGGCTAGCCGTAATGCGCTCTAAGTCTTGGTCGATGAGAGAAATATGCCCAACCCTTTTGGCATCACCTTGCCCTTCTGAGTATTCTCAAGAAACACCAAAATGCATACGGTTTTGTTCAAGCACACGATCCAGGCGGTCTGCGTATTTTTCGAACCAAGGCTGATTTTTCAGGTCATCGTCATTGACGATAACACCAAGGATGGGTTCTTGCGTTTCAAGCCTTGCATCCAGCGCCGCTTTGATCAGCTGGACAGCCGGACTGTCTGATGTGAAGTTTTCGCGCTCTTCATCACTCTCAGCAATCAGCAGATCATAAACATGCTCATCTCCAGCGCGTGAATAAGCCCACATCACAGATGTTTTCTCGTCTGCACTTACCTGATCAAGAAACTGGATCGACAATTTGATCGCATCCAGGTGGTCATGATTATTAAGAAACTCAGATTTCAGGCTGATTGGGCCCCAGTAGTACCCCATGGCGAGCGCCTGTTGTTGCTGCATCAACCATCTTGCTTGTTCCTGCTCCGATTGAGTAAAAAGCCCACCTTCATTGCTGCTTACCGCAAACAGCGCGCGTCTGTCCAACTCGCCGAATGTGGCATTCCTATCCGCATGAGAATCCTGACCAAAGACACCACTGGCATGCATCTGCTCCAGTCTTGCATCCATGCTGGCACGGGCAGCTTCAGCCACGTCTGCCAGTGAACGATTTTGTGAAAAAACTTCAGACCCCGGGTCCTTAATGGCCGCGGCAAGATTAGTGATCGAAAGCCCTTCATAGCTTGGGTAAAATTGCTCATAATAACTATTAGAAGTTGTCGTCTGCTGGCTGACTTGCGCGACTGCGAAAAGGGCCTCCACTGAAAGGGAGGCAGCTGCTGCACCCGTTCCGGCGAGCGATTCAGAAGATTTACTTTGTTCTTGCTCAGCAGGAGTGTTTGCCGCAGCATCTTCAGTTCTGTTTTCTTCGAGTTTCAACTGGCCGTGATAGCTGCCAAATGCAGCAATTGAAGATACTGACATCTAATTTAACCTATGTAGAATCGATATGAACTGGTATAGTTACTTAAACTTGAGCGAAGCTTTCTGCGGAAGCTTGGATTTTTTATTATTAACTCACAGTAAACCCGATGCTTGACCGCAAACTCGTCTGTTTATTGATACTTACCGGCCAGGCTGGAATAATAGGATGCCTTAAAGCTAGATTTGGGATGAACCATAGATATTAAACCGAGACCTAACCACGCTCGAATCAATCAGTGCGGAACTTGCTCTAGCGTGCAAGCATTCCATGTCAGCCAGCGCATCCCGAAAATATGAAGGTTGATATGCGGGTGTTTCTCTATCTCTTCAATCGATTCTACCATCTATTTAGGCAAGCGTTCGCTATTTGATACTGCTGCAAGCATCTGGCTCTCGAAGAAAACATACACAAAGCGCCAAGCCTGCTGGCAGGCGCACCTAGCGTAATCGGTACTTTTTGGAGAAAGCCACGTTGCGTTTACCTATTTCTGATCTTGTAGAGCTAACTGGCGCAACTTGAGCCTTGCAAGAAGATTTGAGCAGGAATGCTTATTGAGTTTCGAAGGCCGCTTTTCACTGGCGCAAATGATGTGTCAGGGCACTCAACGGTGCCGCGTTTTCCTGGTATCGGCCCGCTCTGACCACTCAGAATTCTCCGCAAAGCACAAAAGAAAGCTGCTCTGCTGAACCCACGCGTTGATCAAACCGGAGACCCCATGCCTGACTCTCAAGCCCCAAGAAAAGCTTCCGATCTTCTTGTCGCCGCATTGGAGGCAGAAGGCGTCGAATACGTTTTTGCCGTTCCCGGCGAAGAAAACCTTGACGTGCTGGAAAGTCTGCGCACATCCACAATCGAGCTGGTGCTGAACCGACATGAACAAGGTGCAGCCTTTATGGCCGCCACGTATGGGCGCCTGACTGGTAAGGCTGGCGTGTGTATGGCAACCCTTGGCCCTGGCGCCACCAACTTTACCACCCCGGCGGCCTATGCCTATCTGGGCGGCATGCCGCTGATCATGATCACGGGCCAAAAACCAATCAAACAATCCAAGCAGGGGCAATTTCAGATTGTTGACATCGTTAATCTGTTTGAACCCATTTGCAAAATGTCCAAACAGATTGTGCATGGCAACACTATTCCTGCGGTGGTCCGCGAAGCTTTTCGCGTGGCTGAGGAAGAACGCCCCGGCTCCGTCCTGTTAGAACTTCCCGAAGATATCGCCATTGAAGAAACGAATGAATCTGTCCTGCAACCCCACCCCCGCTACTACGCTATTGCAGGTGATACAGTACTCAATGAAGCAGCGGAGATGATCCGCAACGCGAAAATGCCATTGATGTTGCTGGGCGCAGGTGCCAACCGAAAGGACGCACATGCGATCTTAGGTGACTTTGCTGAAAAGACGCAGATTCCTTTTTTCAACACACAGATGGGCAAGGGTGTCATAGACGAACGCTCCCATCTTTTTCTGGGCACCGCGGCACTTTCTGATGGCGATTATGTGCACTGTGCTATTGCACGTGCCGATCTGATCATCAATGTGGGTCATGACGTGGTTGAAAAGCCCCCCTTCTTGATGGAGGAAGGCGGCACCAAGGTTATCCATATGAATTATAAGGCAGCGCAGGTCGACCAGGTCTACTTTCCTCAGGTTGAGGTGGTGGGAGATCTGGCCCGTTCTGTTGAACGTCTTGGGGATATTTTGGGTGGCCCACTGGAGTTTGACCACAGCTACTTCGAGCGCATCAAGCAAGAGGTAGATCTACATACCTCAGAAGGTAGCGAAGACCCCCGTTTCCCGGTGATCCCGCAGCGACTGGTCGCAGACACGCGCAAAGTCATGGGCGACTTCGATATCATTTCGCTCGACAACGGCATCTATAAGATTTGGTACGCTCGTAACTACAAGGCTCATCAACCCAACACAGTTCTCTTAGACAATGCGTTGGCAACAATGGGCGCAGGCCAAGCCTCTGCAATGATGGCAGCAAAGCTCAACCCAAACCGGCGTGTGATGGCAATTTGCGGCGACGGAGGCTTTATGATGAATTCTCAGGAGCTGGAAACCGCTGTTCGTCTAAAACTTAATTTGGTGATCACTGTGCTTAATGACAGCGCCTATGGCATGATCCGTTGGAAACAGGCCCATGCCGGCTTTAAGGACTGGGGGCTTCAGTTCGGCAACCCGGATTTCGTAGAATATGCCAACAGCTTCGGTGCCACTGGTCACAGGATTACCCGTACCGAGGATTTGGTCCCCACGTTTGATGAAGCCTTTGCAGAAGGTGGCGTACACCTCGTTGATGTCCCGGTTGATTACAGCGAAAACAAACGGGTTCTGATTGATGAACTTGCAGCAAAGGTGTGCTTGTTATGAGCAAAACGCTGGAGGTCGTGAACCCCTACAGTTTGGCACCTGTCGGGCACGTCACAACGAGTGACTGGAAGGGGGTCAACGCACTGCTGGAAACAGCGCATACCCTCTTTCGCCAAAGTAACAGCAGGATTCCTGCCTATCAGCGGATCACTATACTCAAGAAAGTTGCCCACCTCATGGAGGAGCGGTTTGAGGAACTGGCCTTGCAAATCGCCAGTGAGGGCGGCAAGCCACTGGTCGATGCCCGCGTTGAAGTCAAACGTGCCATAGACGGGGTGGAGCTTTGCGTGCACGAAATAGGTCAACTGACTGGCCGGGAAATTCCCATGGAGCTGACAGAGGCTGGCTCAGGGCGCATCGCCTTTACACAGCGTGAACCAATCGGCGTCGTCGTCGCTGCTAGCGCCTTCAACCACCCCTTGAACTTGATCGTGCATCAAGTAGCACCTGCAGTAGCAACCGGCTGCCCGGTCATTGTCAAGCCTGCCCCTGACACCCCTTTGAGCTGCCTTGCCTTCGTCAGTATGTTATATGAGGCGGGCTTGCCTCAAGATTGGTGCCGCGCGGTTATCTGCGACAACGCGGTAGCTGAACAAATGATCACCGACACAAGGGTCGGCTTCCTCTCCTTCATCGGGTCCGCACGCGTCGGCTGGATGCTGCGTTCAAAGTTAGCCCCTGGTACGCGCTGCGCGTTGGAACATGGCGGCGCCGCGCCAGTCATCGTTGCGCAAGATGCGGACATTAATGCAATGATCCCGCTGCTTGCTAAGGGTGGTTTCTATCATTCCGGTCAGGTGTGCGTTTCCGTCCAGCGCGTATTTGCGCCCAAAGCCAAGGCAAAAGAAATTGCACAAAAGCTGGCAGACGTTGCCACCGCACTAAAAGTTGGCGATGCAACTGACCCCACAACCGATTGCGGCCCGCTGATCCGCCCCGCCGAAGTCGATAGGGTTGAAGCTTGGGTCGATGAAGCAATAGCGGGAGGCGCAAAACTAATCGCCGGAGGTAAACGTTTGGGCGCAACCACTTACGCCCCAACCGTGTTGTTGGACCCACCATCTGACGCTCGCGTCTCGCAATCGGAAATCTTTGGTCCTGTAATCTGTGTTTACACGACTGATAGTACAGCGGAGGCAATTGAAACTGCAAACAGTTTGCCCTTCGCCTTTCAGGCCGCGGTCTTCACCAAAAGCCTTGAAACAGCAATGCAAGCCGTGCACGAACTAGATGCCACCGCCGTCATGGTCAACGACCACACTGCCTTTCGTGTCGACTGGATGCCCTTCGCAGGCCGCCGCCACTCTGGCTACAACACCGGCGGAATTGGCTACACCATGCATGACATGACACAGGACAAGATGGCAGTAATCAAGTTGGTTTGAAGCCTACTTGAAAAATTAGATGACAACACCGTGTCAGACCATGCAAAGTTTTGGCATAACAAAACTGCCTAGAAATGAATTTAAGAAAAACGCGTAAGCCATTGAAATCAAAAGATTTACTTTTGCACATACCGATTGCTTACGTCATCACGAATTACTCATACGAAAGCCGGAGAAACCACTTCGAGCAACTAGTACATAGTCAAGGATAACAAGTAGAGGAAGTTAATAATATTTTGCTATATTGCACAATAAACACACCAACGCCCATTTAAAGTAATATAGAGAATACATTTCATTAAAAATAAAGAATACATATTTTTCGTGCGTCAATTACCATCACACTCAAAGCTCGACATCATCTGTAATTATTTCCAATACTAAGATTAACTGAGATAACTAGTGCCATGAAAACCTGTAAGAAAGATACTCTTTTCCAAGCCGAGAAAAGCGGCAACGGTGTGCAACCAAAAGGGACATACGAAGATAGCAAAACGGCGATGGCAGAATCTTTGAGACTTGATTTGCCTCCATCGCCAAAGCACATTGAGATAAACAACAGGCTAGTTGCTTGGGAAGCTTACCTGGGGATCGGAAAAGTATCCTCGTTTCCTACTATGTTACATATAGGTCTCAACGATGTCTGTAACGCACGCTGTGCTTTTTGTATGTATGACCCCGAGCGTTCAACATCAAACAGGGTGCAGGTTGAAGATATAAAGCGTGCAAAATGGTTGAAATATGTGCACACAATTCTACCAAACGCTGGGTTGAGTGACCCATTAACACATCCAGAAATTGCCAAGATTCTGGATGCCATACACAAAAACGCTCCTTACATTAAGATGCACCTTACGACAAATGCATCGCTTCTGGACAATCAGTTGACTTCGATTTTAGCCGGATACCTTTCCTTAATAATTGTCTCTCTGAATGCGGCCAGAAAAGAGACCTATGAGTTCCTTATACCTCCTCTCAAGTGGGAGAAAACGATAGGCAACTTACGTGATCTTCAAAAGGTAAAGGCAGAACGTCAGGCACACCTGCCAGAAATCCAGGCGGGCTACGTTTTGAACAAACACAACTTTGAAGAATTACCTGAACTACCAGCAGTATTGGCTTCACTTGATATTAGATCCGCACGTATCATAGAAATGGCAGTACCGGGCACGATCAAAAGTCGGGCACTTCTAACTGTCGATGACGTTGTTCCCGATGACAAACAGAGGGTATCTAGTGTATTTCATGAATTTCGTAAGGAGTGTATAAAATATAATATCAACTTAACTCAACCCATGCCTAAACTATAAAATATCTATTCAGTCTCTAATTAATATGTTGATTCATTTATTTGGAGTATGTCATTGAATAAATTATCAAATATTTTAAAGAACTGCGAAGAACTGTTCAACGTTAAAATATTAAAGCACGCCACACCTGATCACTCCATGAGCTCCAGCGTTACTACTGCAACCAGTTCACAGACAAAAAGTAAGCGGCTAACACCTGACGAGAAACGTGAGATCTACCTTCACTATGGAAAAGAGGGGCTTAGTATCTCGAAAGAGTTTCTAAAACAAATTGCTTTGGGTGAAGCGCCATTTTGTACCTACCCATGGAAGCGCCTTGATATTGTATCAGGTGATAACCGGACCAAAGTTTGCTCTGATTTCCCAACTCGATTACCGGTTTTCAACTGGCCAACGACTGAGGACTTCCACAATGAGAACAACATGTGGAACCATCCATTTATGCAGTATATGAGACAAAATATGGGCACCACCAGTGCTGTGCCTTATTGTGATCTTTGTGTTCGTGCGAATAAACGATCTCCAAAAAACTTTGATTGGAGAGACACAGCTCGAAGCGAAACGAAAAAAATATTCACCAAAATTGAAAGTGAACGCATTGCTAAGTCTTACCGAGGTTGTGTGAACAAAGAACTGGTTAATTCTTATAATGAACTTCTTTGGAAACAACGTTCAACGGTACCATTTCATCGCTCAATTGACGAGTACAGAAAGCAGATCTGGATTAATAACTTACATAATTCGGGCAGCTTGCTTCAAATTGGAGTGAAGAAACCTGCATATTCCATCTTTCTAGCGGAGGCAAATGAGAATCTGGACATTGCTGACTTTAGCAAGGATCGTTTGAAGTTAGCTGCCAACACTTTGGAACATTTCGGGCTCAGCACTTCACAACATCACCTCAATGGATCTGGTAAACTTCCGTTTGCAGATAGTTCATTTAATGCTGTTTGGATAGATGGAGAAATTATATACTCAGCTAATCGTGAGTTTCTTTTTTCTGAACTTCGGCGCATTCTGAAACCAAATTCTCGATTGCACGTAAATCGTGCATTTAGTGTAGGTGAACTGCTTCGCAGATTTTTGAATGCCCCAACAAACTTATCCGGATGCGAGGTTACTGCCAACATGTCTGCTGATAATAACTGGGCTCGGCAGGGAGAAGACATTCTGCAATGGCAGGCAGATTGTGTTCGATCACCCCATTTTGATGAGCTCGAACTGCCTAGGGATGCTAACCAAAAAAATTCAGGAAGGCAGTTTGACGCGATAGCTGCGCGAAGTGCTTTAATCTGCGGACAACACTATTCTCAACCCGGAAATTTCTTTTACGCGGACAGTGTTCGACGAGTACTACGGAAGCTAGGGGTTACACTTGATGTCATCAAAGGGATAAGCGTTAACCGTCTACCTACAAGCGCTCTAAGCAAGCTATCACTCGCTTTCCTTGCTAACGACCACGAATTGACAGCAGCACTTAAGCAGTATGGTGAACAAAACCCCTACACTCATGCTAGCCTAGCTACTTATAGTGCTTTCATTTCATTTAATGCTATCGTAAATAAGGAAACTCAGAAGAAGGTGCCATCAACTTAACTTGAATTTGGCGGCAAGAGCTTTCACCATGCGGATTTCAAGCGCGAAGCATAGCTGCCTGTTTCCATTGTGAGAAAGCGTGATGCGATGAAGATGAATGTCGATTGCAGAACGTTGGTGGCGAGGTGGAACGAACAGATTACGTAAGCCTGCGAAGACTGCCAGAAATCTTTGTAGCTGGCCCCGCGACATGAACTTTTGCATGCCCCTTTCGCGTTTTCGCAAGGGCAAATGCGAGTTCTCTGCACGATTGTTTAAGCGCTTGTGGCTGCGGTGCTGGACAGCTGGCATCACTTTGCGTTTTGCCGCCCGATAGGAAGACAGTTTGTCGGTAATAATTCGTTTTGGAGTAACGCCCTGACTTGATAACAAACGGTCAATAAACATTTGGCAGCCTTGGTATTGCGCCGTTTTTGAAGGATTTCGTCCAGAATGTAACCATCCTGATCAACGGCCCGCCACAAGCAATATCGCTGACCCTATATCTTGATAATAACCTCATCAAGATACCAGATATCCGAGCTTTGTGCTCTTTTGCGGCGCAACCGACGACTGTAAGCTGGACCAAACTTGATCCCCCACTTGCGGATGGTTTCATAGGACAGGGTAATGCCGCGCTCCAGCAGCATTTCTTCCACCTCGCGCAGGCCGAGGGAGAAGCGGTGATAGAGCCAAACAACGTGAGCGATAATCTCGGGTGTAAAACGATGGCGCTTTAACTGATCGCAGCTGAGGTCATACGCCTCTGCTATCATATCAATCTGGCCCGAAAGTTAACGTGACATCACCATTGCGAGACATGCTGGACAAGCTAAAGCGAGACCAGATCAGCAACAACATGCTCTCAACTCATGTTTTGACGAATACCAGGGGCAAACCCTAGACCACTGATGGGTTTCTAAGCTCGTGGGGAAAGGCAATCAAGAAAGTCGGGATTGAAGGATTACAATTTAATGATCTAAGGGGAACAGCCGTTACATCATGGGCGGAGGCAGAAGCAACCGTCCCAGAAATTGCAGCCCTATCCGGGCATAGTCTGAAGGATGTGAAAAAGTTCCAAAAGGCCAACAATCCGCACAAACTGTTGAAATCCTTTTGTTCCTGCCCAATCCCACTTAATCCCGTAACTTTTCCATTACTCCCGTTCGTTCTTGCGCCTTACACAAAAGTGTAAAACAGGCTGTAAAACATTCGCGTTGAGCGAAAATTAAAGCCTACTAACCAATTGAAAAATAATGGCGACCCCTGCAGGATTCGAACCTGCGACCGTCGGCTTAGAAGGCCGGTGCTCTATCCAGCTGAGCTAAGGGGCCGCGTTGCCAAAGGGCAATCACATCGCCCTTCACATGAGTTGCTTAATAAGGGTGTTGGAGAATAATCTCAATGCAGAAACTCAATGTGTCCACGGAGATAATCTGTCAAAACGGAAATTATCTGAATATGACGCCCGACGGAGCTTTCGCTTGCTCTCTTCATCAACGCGAAATTCGATTTTATTGCGCATCGCATAGGCGATCGCCTCATCTTTTGTCGGAAACTTAAGCCGCACCTGCTGCTTCATATCCGACGAAGATGTATAGCCCATCAAAGGGTCAATGGACTTTGGAGACTGCGGATCAAAATCCAGCACCCAACTGTTTGTTTTAGCTGTTCCTGACTGCATTGCAGTTTTTGCTGGATTATAAATGCGAGCTACCATGTAACCTCCCTCTTCCGCAATCGACTTGAAAACACGCTTTCCAGTGCGGTATACCAGTTTTTCTTTTTCTTCTCCAATTATGCCATTGGTGTCAATGCACTTGGTAAAGCTATACAAATTTCTCTTAGTAAATAACTATAGATGCACTTATTGCGGCATTAAGTGCAATATTTGCGGTTTTAGCATCAGTATTAATAGATTAAAAGATCATCTATATAGTATTAAGGACCCTACACTATTTCCTAATATTTCTCTGAGGTGTGACTTATTGGAAGTTTATGGGTATTTTTAACTTGAAATATACCGGAGACAAAACTAGTTTGCCCGCGAACTGAGTGTTCATTGGAAATAAAAGCGCTTGAAGGTAGCTTTAATACACAAAGTCCCTAAAAGCCTTTATGTCAAGTCACTCGTTTATTGGCATTGATGCCGCATTTAAAGACATGCACCCGCCCCTCCAAATCGATTGATACGGGGTTAGGTGCAAAATCGCTGTTTGGCTTTTTGTCAAACGCTGGTGCATGAGAAACTACGCGAAGAAGACGCGGCGAAAAAAGTATACAGCATGTCTAACCTTAGAAAAAAGCCGACTCTAGACAAAGACTTAGAAAAGTTCAGCAGACTAGAGCTGGCCGGCAATGCAATGGCGCGCCCATTGATTGCCCCTGCGGTCGCATTTGTTTTTCTTATGTTCGCTATGGCGATGGCTGGGTTTTATGTCTCAGACCATCCAAACGCTATAATTATTGTTGCAGCTGCAGGAATTGGTGCCTATCTGGCAATCAACATCGGCGCAAATGATGTAGCAAACAACGTCGGCCCTTCAGTGGGTTCCAAAGCCCTCACAATTGGCGGCGCACTCATACTTGCTGCCATCTTTGAAAGCGCGGGCGCATTGATTGCTGGGGGCGATGTTGTAAAGACGGTCTCAAAGGGCATTATCGATCCGACACAAGTTGGCGACTACACCAACTTTGTGAAGTTGATGCTTGCAGCATTGATTTCTGCGGCTGTCTGGTTGAATTTGGCAACATGGATCGGCGCGCCGGTTTCTACCACCCACTCCATTGTTGGGGGTGTTATGGGCGGCGGCATCGCGGCGGCTGGCTTCGGCTCCGTTAGCTGGGATACCATGTCTGGGATCGCTGCCAGCTGGGTGATCTCCCCCGTGCTTGGCGGCATCGTTGCTGCCCTGTTTCTAGCCTTCATCAAGACCTTCATCATCTACCAACACGATAAAATCGCAGCCGCGCGCAAATGGGTTCCCTTACTCATAGCTATTATGGCTGGTGCATTTGCATCTTATCTGGCGATGAAGGGCCTTAAGAAAATCGTGAAGGTAGAGATCGAAATCGCTCTTTTGCTTGGGGCCATCGCATTTTTCGTTGCTCTCGTTGTTTGTCGGCCACTTATCCGCAAACAATCTGAAGGCATGGAAAATCGCAACCAGTCCCTGCGTGTCCTGTTCCGCTGGCCTCTGATTTTTTCCGCAGCACTGCTTTCGTTCGCACACGGTGCCAACGATGTTGCAAACGCAATTGGCCCGCTCGCAGCAATCGTGCACACCATACAAGAAGGTGGCATCGCAAAGTCAGTTACAATTCCGATCTGGGTGATGTTGATTGGCGCATTTGGGATCTCTTTTGGACTCATGCTGTTCGGGCCAAAGCTGATCCGCATGGTCGGTGAAAAAATCACCAAGCTTAATCCAATGCGTGCGTACTGTGTTTCATTGTCTGCTGCGATCACCGTGATCTTCGCAAGCTGGTTAGGCCTTCCAGTGAGCTCAACTCACATTGCGGTCGGAGCAATATTTGGCGTTGGCTTCTTCCGTGAATGGTACACAATGAAGTCCAAACGCCGCATTGCTTTCGTCAAACAAACCACCGGCATGGATACCTACAAGCTCAACCATGCTAAGCAAGATGAGAAACGTCGACGCTTGGTTCGCCGCTCTCATTTCATGACTATTATTGCAGCGTGGATCATCACCGTACCACTGGCGGCAGTCTTATCCGCCGCGCTATACTACCTGCTGGATCTCTTCCTGCTATAAAACGCAGTTAGAACCGAAATCGACAAAGCCCGAAGGAGCACTCCTTTGGGCTTTTTTGTATGCATAGGCACTTTGAAAAAGCACCATCACACCAAACGCCAAGGAAAGAGCCATGGGATTGCTTTGCGAAACAAAGGAGCCATAAACCGCTTTAAAACGCACACAGAGCCGTAACTCCTTCGCCATACCTTAGCGTAGCAAGCCCATAAAACGATCGCACACAGGCTTGGCTAAAACGAACGCAGACAGCGATCATGAAGCAGAAGAAAGAGCCTGAGCTCTGCTGCAATGAATTGTAATTTGGAAAAAAGGGTTTTTGAAGGTGGTCGGAGCAGCAGGATTCGAACCTGCGACCCTCTGGTCCCAAACCAGATGCGCTACCAGGCTGCGCTATGCTCCGAACAGATCTTCGGCTCGATAGATGGTCGGAGCAGCAGGATTCGAACCTGCGACCCTCTGGTCCCAAACCAGATGCGCTACCAGGCTGCGCTATGCTCCGATCTATCGCGATGTTGATGAATGGTCGGAGCAGCAGGATTCGAACCTGCGACCCTCTGGTCCCAAACCAGATGCGCTACCAGGCTGCGCTATGCTCCGATCTCATCAGCGTGACGCCCGCGGCGTCTTGTTGAGGCAGGTATATAGGCAGAGTTTTTGAGCTTGGCAATAGCGTTTTTCAGTTTTTCCCAAATCATACGAGAAAAAATTGATTACATCGCCACACTGTTGAAAACACAGAAATTTCAGAGGCTTAAACAGCACAGACGGAGATCGCGAAAATTTTAACTTTTCCGCAAAATACCTGCAAAAAAAGGATAAGTATCGACACCCTCTTGAGGGTGACTAACTGCGCCAACAGTGCGGGCTTTAAAATAGGTTGAGAGCAAGGATGACCAAACTGAACGAACGGCAAACTCGCTAACCTGCCAAAAACAGGACACCAGAAACAATGATATAAAAAAAAACGGGTTAGTTGGTAGAGGCAACCATGTGGCTACGCTTATTCAGCCATTCATTGGCCCATTTGGCTGATTTGCGGCGCTCTTGTTCAGATGCAAGAGAGAACGCCTTTTCGTGAAGGGAGACAATCCAGGATTCTTTATCGCCGCCAACAACCTGACGGCGCGCAAGCGTCATCCATTTCAAACCAGTCATGCGCGCTGTTGCAAGCTCCTGCGTAAAGTAGAGTAGCTCACCAAACTTGGCCTGCGCGCCCACATGCCCTTTAACCGCAGCAAGTTTCAACCAACGAGCAGCAAGTCGGCGGTCATGGTCTGGAACATTTTTATCCAGATACATAAGGCCTAGATTGTACTGCGCATCAGCATCACCAAAATAAGACGCAGCATAGGTAAAAACCTCGCGCGCCTTATGGCTGTTCTTTTTTACAGGAGAATCGCTGATACCCGCCAGGAAATAGCGCCCCAACTCGACCAAGGCACTGGCCACAAACGGTGCGGAGCGAGCTTTAGGGCCATCAGAGGAATATTCCCGCACGACCTGAGAAAAGTATTGAAACGCTTGAAGGTCATCCTCAGGCACGCCATCTCCTTCAGCGTACATTCTACCGAGCTTCCAAGCGGCCATTGCCTGCCCGTTCTCTGCCGCATAGCGAAGTGGAGAAAGCGCCTTCCCCTTTTCACCCGAGTAATATGCACGAGCTCCGTCCTTCAGAGCCTGCTGCGGTGTAACGTTTGCCATTTGATTGATTGCGTCAATCGCGTTCTTATTACCTTCAAGTGCCTGAGCACTTGCGACAACACAGAAAGAAAGCACTGAGGCGCAGCCCAAATTTGTTGCAAGACGCGTCCACGCAGTGTGATGCGCTATCAATCCATCTTTAAACAAAGCTTTCTTCAAAGCGCCTCACTTGACCGTCGTGGAAAAAACTAACGGTTCTGACTTCTTATTCTATTCATGCCGTCCTGATGGAATCGGCTATGAAAGGAAAAAATGTCAATTTTGTTTCCAAGGGTGACATATCTTTAAATTGTCACAAATGATCTTACAAATGCCTAGCTTCCTGTCCGATCGACAAGAATACTACACAGTTCCCCCACCTCTCAAACGTGGACAACGCAAGCTATCTAATTTACGCGGAACGAACCAGTGTCAGTTTCTACCATTTCCGTCAGCGTAATTAGTTGTTGCATGCTCGCAACAATTTGCAGCACATGACGTTACTGTAGCGTGTATGCGCAGTGTAAAGTTTTGCTCACAACCCCAAGCGTGACCAGAAATGCTATTTGTAATTTCCGCTTGAATGGCGCATACGGTTTCTAGCACCCATTTTTATGGGAACAGGCACTCTCATGTAGTGGAAAAGCGTATATCTGACGCTTACCCACAAGGAACAAGAGTAGAACTCCGGCAGATCTTTGCCCTTTTCACTCAGCCCTGTAAGACTGCCGATTGATTCGAGAATTTTAAAGCGCAAGACCAAAGAGGTACAATGAGCACGCGTGATGATCTGTTTGCAGGTGTTACCAAAAGCATGGATGACCTGACATCCAAGTCTGGTAGCCTTGAAAGAAAACAAACGCCTGCTTCAAGTGCACCGACCACCGCTGCCAAGCGTCCTGCTGCGAGCCGACAAGACCCTGTTGGGGGCGACGCAGAATACACGGCAGCGGATATTGAAGTGCTTGAAGGGCTGGAACCGGTTCGCCGCCGCCCAGGAATGTATATTGGTGGCACCGATGAAAAGGCGCTGCACCACCTGTTCGCAGAAGTGATCGACAACTCCATGGACGAGGCCGTTGCAGGCCACGCAAGCTGGATCGATGTCTCCTTGGGCGACGATGGCTACCTAACTATCACCGATAACGGGCGTGGCATCCCGGTTGATCCACACCCAAAATACAAAGACAAGTCGGCGCTGGAAGTCATCATGACAACGCTCCACGCTGGCGGCAAGTTCGACAGTAAAGTTTACGAAACCTCTGGCGGACTGCATGGCGTAGGTATTTCAGTTGTAAACGCACTCTCCGAGGAGCTGGTGGTTGAGGTTGCTCGTAACCGCAAACTTTACCGTCAGATATTTCGCCGCGGCCTTGCAGATGGAAGCCTTGAACTGGTCGGTGATGTTCATAACCGCCGCGGCACAATGGTTCGCTTTAAGCCAGACGAAGAAATTTTCGGCAAAGGGTGCAAATTCAAACCTGCCCGCCTAATGAAGATGGCGCGTTCCAAGGCTTACCTGTTTGGCGGTGTCGAGATCCGCTGGCGCTGCGCCAAATCTCTTGCAGATGAAGTAAACGATATTCCAGAGACGGCAACGTTTCACTTTCCAGGCGGACTAAAAGACTACCTGGAAGAAGCTCTCGGCAAGGAGCGCCGTGTCACTGATGAGGTCTTTGCAGGGCGAACACAGGCGACAGGCAAACACGGGTCTGTAGAGTGGGCAGTTGCGTGGTTTGCAGGCGATGGCTTTGTAAATTCCTACTGTAATACCGTTCCAACACCTGAAGGCGGCACCCACGAAACGGGCCTGCGCTATGCGTTACTGCGCGGCCTGAAGGCCTACGGTGAGCTGATCGGCAACAAGAAAGCCTCCATTATCACCGGCGATGATATTCTCACCTCCGCTGGTGCTATGCTATCTGTCTTTGTTCGCGAACCCGAATTCGTCGGCCAGACCAAGGATAAGCTTGCAACGAATGAAGCAACCCGTATTGCAGAAAGTGCTGTCCGTGATGCCTTCGACCACTGGTTGACGGCATCTCCAAATCAAGCAAACAAACTGCTTGAATGGGTGGTAGACCGCGCTGAAGAGCGCTTAAAACGCCGGCAAGACAAAGACGTAGCCCGCAAAACAGCCGTTCGTCGTCTACGCCTTCCAGGTAAGCTCGCAGACTGCTCAACCAGTAAATCAGACGGCACAGAACTGTTTATTGTGGAGGGTGACTCTGCTGGTGGCTCTGCAAAACAAGCACGTAACAGATCGAATCAAGCAGTACTCCCGTTGCGCGGTAAGATTCTCAACGTAGCAAACGCCGGCCGCGATAAGCTTGTTGCCAATCAACTACTTGCCGACCTTATTCAAGCATTGGGCTGCGGTACGCGCTCCAATTACGACGACAAAGATCTTCGTTACGAACGTATTGTTATCATGACGGATGCGGATGTCGACGGGGCTCACATCGCAGCACTGCTCATAACCTTCTTTTATAAAGAGATGCCAGACTTGATCAATAACGGCCATCTCCACCTTGCCGTCCCTCCCCTTTACCGGATCAGTCAAGGTGGGAAGACGCTTTATGCAAGAGATGACGCACACCGCGAACAACTTCTCAAAAGCAGTTTCAAGAAAAACGGCAAGATTGAAATTGGTCGCTTTAAGGGGCTGGGTGAGATGCTCCCAGCACAGCTAAAAGAAACCACAATGGATCCGAAACGCCGTACCCTGCTGAAGGTTGTTGTTGGTGAAAATGAGATCTTAGAGACCAGCAGTGCAGTCGAGCAGCTGATGGGCAACAAGCCGGAAGCTAGGTTTAACTTTATTCAGGAACGTGCGGAGTTCGCAACCGATCTGGATATTTGAATCAAGCTTAACCCTGTGATATTTGCTGTGTTTTTCGTAAGTTACAGCACAGCAAACTCGGTATAACTTGAAGGAATATATCGCTTATGTCGCAGAATTTATTGACAACGCTGCTTAGAAATGTAGTGTTCCGCCAAACTGGTTGGAGAAACCTGTAAATCACACGGTTTCCAGCTCTTCTCCTTAATAATCGTAAAGAAACATGCCATATGTCGTTTTCCACTCTCGGACTTAGCGAGAAAGTTCTCGCCGCTGTTGAGGCCTCCGGTTACACAGAACCAACTGCCATTCAGGCAGGAGCCATCCCTTACGTTCTAGAACGCAGGGACGTGCTCGGCATTGCTCAAACTGGAACCGGGAAAACGGCAAGCTTCACTTTGCCGATGATTACTCTTCTGGAAAAAGGCCGTGCGCGCGCTCGAATGCCAAGAACACTTATTCTTGAGCCAACCCGCGAGCTTGCAGCGCAGGTGGAAGACAACTTCGAGCGTTATGGTATTAATCACAAACTTAACGTTGCTCTGCTTATCGGCGGTGTGTCCTTCTCCGAACAGGACCGCAAGCTCGAGCGTGGCGCCGATGTATTGATTGCGACACCAGGCCGGCTTCTGGACCACTTCGAACGTGGAAAGCTGCTGCTGCAAGGCGTTGATATTCTGGTCATCGATGAAGCCGACCGCATGCTGGACATGGGCTTCATTCCAGACATCGAACGCATCTGCAAACTCATTCCATTTACACGTCAAACACTCTTTTTCTCCGCCACCATGCCGAGTGAAATTCAACGTTTGACTGATACATTTTTGCAAAATCCAGCAAAAGTAGAGGTCGCAAAACCCGCTACAACTGCTGAAACTGTTGAACAACGGATTGTAGCATCGGACCCAGAAGACTACGAAAAGCGCGCTAAATTGCGTGAGCTGATTGAGCAAGCCGAAGAGTTACAAAACGCAATTGTCTTCTGCAATCGCAAACGCGATGTCGCAACAGTCTTCCGTTCTCTCGTTCGACACGAGTTTTCTGTTGGCTCGCTCCATGGTGATATGGATCAGCGCTCGCGCATGACGATGCTTGATAATTTCAAAAAAGGAAACATCAAGGTCCTTGTTGCCAGTGATGTCGCTGCCCGCGGTCTCGATATTCCAACCGTGAGTCATGTATTTAACTACGACATGCCTATTCATGCGGAAGATTACGTCCACCGTATCGGCCGCACAGGCCGTGCAGGTCGTAAGGGAACAGCCATATCCATAGTTACGGTTAAGGAAGAAAAAGCTTTGCAAGCGATTAACGAGACCATCGGCAAGGAGCTCGAATGGACCGGAGAACCAGTAGATTTTTCCGCCTCAGCTGATGAGAAGAAGTCTCGCCGACGCTCCACACGCAACCAAAAGGACAAAGCTCGCCCGCGCAAAACTGCAAAGGCTGAAGCTCCCGAAGCAGTTGCACCAGCAGCCGAACCTGTTCCGGCCGGATTGGAAGAACAGCCTGTCGTTCCTATGCATACTGAACGCCGTGCACCACCACGCGCGCGCACTGTTCGACATGCAAACCCGCCAAAAGATGACGCTATTTTCCGCAATGCGAGCCATGTACCCGCGTTCTTGCTCAGAGAAACTCGTTCCAAAGCGCAAAGTAGGTAACGCATTTTATGAAGTTAACTACTGGTTAGGTATATCCCATTAAATAAGCTAATATTAAATTAGTATTTTGATATTTTAGCCCTATCCGTGACGCGGTGATGCAACCATGAGTCAAGAAGACGAGTTCAAGCGCACAGTTGTTTATGCAGACAGTGCGCTTGATTACATCAAGACGAATAAGCTTCCTGCGTTTCCGCGCAACTATGAGCTGTGGTATTCATACGCCTCCGGTTTCAACAGGGCACTTAACCGAACCGTAAACAAGATACTTGCCAGAGATGGCAAGATATCACCTGAAGATACACAGAAAATCTACAACCGCTTTTTATCACCCAATCGTTTGGGCGAACGAATTGATGAGGTTGGTGAGAAAATTTCTCAGGAAGTGCGCGATCTAATCTCCGCACTTGATTCTGGAACAATTCAGGTCACCCACTATGGTGAAGAGCTCGCCCGGATTTTGAGCGCTCTTGACAATGTCAAAGACCGCACACAACTCTCGCTACTCATCGTCCAGCTCACCAAACTTACCACTCAAACTGCTGAGAGCAATCAGCAGCTCCGCGAGCAACTCGTTGATTCACGTGGCCAAATCGAAGTTCTGCAAGAAGGTTTAGAAGCGATCAGATATGAATCGCTGACCGATGAACTGACAACTTTAAACAACAGAAAGCACTTTGACCAAAGCCTGGTTAGGGCAATCAAAGAGGCCGAAGAAAGCCACGCTCCGCTTTCGTTGTTGATTTCAGATATAGATCACTTCAAACAGTTCAATGACAACTATGGTCACCAAACCGGTGATCAGGTACTCCGTCTTGTTGCGCTTGCGGTCAAGCAAAACGTCAAAAACAACGACATCGCGTGTCGCTATGGCGGCGAAGAGTTCGGAATTATCTTACCAAGAACATCAATCGAAGATGCAAAAGTGGTTGCTGAGAAGGTTCGTAAGAATGTTGTAGCCAAAGAACTTGTGAAGCGTTCAACTGGTGAAAACCTTGGCCGAATCACAATCTCGATTGGCATTTCGACCTTCCGTCCCGGTGACAGCGCTGAGAGCATGGTGTCTCGCGCAGATCTCGCGTTATATGCAGCTAAGAAAGCTGGCCGCAATCTTGTTCGCTCTGAAGACGAAAAGAAGATTCCAAGCGTAACGCAAGTTGCCTAACGAAATAAAATTCGGTTGCTCAAAGCAGTTAACCAAACTGCGACACCATCACCGCCTTAACTGACAAGCTCCCACCAATGAGAGAGCGCTGCTGCTGGGATTTCTTCTTGGTGGTCAGTATTTCGCGCTAGAATTCATATCAAAAGCAACATTAGGCTATAGAGCTTCCCTGCCCTTCATCTAACACCAAGATCGTCCGCTCCATCCAACGAGCAAGTTGAGCTTCATCCTCGATGATGGTCAAGGGCACTGGATAGAACTTAGTTGGGAAGAAATCTCCGAAACACTGATGGATGTATGGCAGCTGGCCAGACAACAGGAAATCAGCAACGTTTGCAGATCCCGCTTTCAAATAGAGGGACTCTTCACGCACCAGAGCAAACACCTTGCCATTTGCATAGTATCCTCGCCCACCAAACATTGGGCGGCAGTGAACTCTCTTAAGAAAGGGCGGCTGACTTTCAGAAATAAAGAATGTAGACAGAGACATAAGCAATCACCAAAAATCATGGAAACTTCGAAATATCTGAATATAGGTCAAAGCTAGATAAGCTTAGCTCTCGCTTCATCAAGTCATCGAAATCCAATATATTTTTATATGACTATACCTCGAGGCCCATCTGCCAGAAATTCGCCTCAAGTCTAGTTGCCTCGCGAAATATTCTAGACAATTTAGTGTATCGTGCCTCAGTGGAATACAGCGACCCCAACTCGTCAATTTCGCGAACAGCGTCAGCAGCCAGATCCTGATACTCATCACTTGAGTATTCACGAATCCACTCGGCATACGGGTTGCTTTCATCAAGTGCGCCTTCCTGCTTCGCAAGCGCTGCACCAATTTCTCCGTAACCAATTGCACATGGCGCGAGTGCAATTTTGAGATCGAGCATATCACCCTTCATTGCCGTATCGAGTACGTAGCGCGTATAGGCAAGGTTAGCTGGTTCTTCCGGCGTTGCTACGATCTCATCTTCAGACAGGCCCCAAGATTCACAAAGCCGTATATGAAGTCCCATCTCTGTTTCAAGAATCCCCTTCGCAGAAGACAAGCACTTGCGCATTTGCACCAGATCAGTGGCTTTGTACATGCCAAGTGCATAAGCGCGAGCAAACTCAATGAGAAAGAGGTAATCTTGGACAAGGTATTTCTTGAAGGATGCAATGTGCAACTTTCCGTTACCAAGTCCTTGAACAAACTCATGCTTGGTATAGCTATGCCATGTCTCAAGATTATCGTTTTTAAGAGAATTAAACAGAGACATGACATACCCACCCATTGTCATACCCAAGCAAACTTGGGCTTAATTAGTTCTTTTGTGCAAACTTAGAAAGATCAGCTGGTTGCAGCTCTACAGATTCACCGCATCCACAAGCAGACACTTCGTTTGGGTTTTTGAAGATAAAACCAGAACGGAACTTCGTGGTTTCAAAACCCATTTCTGTGCCAAGCAAGTAAAGAGTTGCTGCAGGATCAACAAAGACTTTCACACCTTTGTCTTCCACAACATCATCCGTCGCGTTCGCTTCTGAAACCAAACCCAGCTCATACTCCATGCCAGCACAGCCACCTGTTTTAATGGCAACACGCACCCCCAAAGGGTGTTCATCATTGTTGTCCAGCAGGGTTCTTATATGCTGCGCTGCTTCATCTGTTATCGACAAAACCTGAAATGCTGAGGTCATTTTGTGTCCTCCATGAGCACTCCAACAAACTTGAAGTGCTCTTTTTGTTTAAAGCATACTCTAAACCTTAGAAGAAATTCAACGCAACGCGAGCTTCATCTGACATACGGCTTGGATCCCAAGGAGGATCAAAGACCATATCCACCTGAACTGTCCCTACACCTGGCACTGAACTGACGGCGTTTTCTACCCAAATCGGCATTTCACCAGCAACCGGGCAGCCTGGAGCAGTCAACGTCATATCGATCTTAACTGTTCTGTCGTCTTCGATATCGACTTTGTAGATTAGACCTAACTCGTAGATATCGACCGGAATTTCCGGATCGAAAACAGTTTTCATCGCCGCGATAATATCACTCGTAAGAGTTTCCAGCTCTTCAGCTGGAATGGCCGAACTTTGCTTCATCTCAGGCGTCGTCAAAGGTCCGTCAGAGAACTCGCTTGTTTGTGTGTTGTCTGTCATAGGTCCTAACCAAACATCATCTGCGCTTTACGCAAGGCTTCTACCATGCGATCGACTTCGTCATGGGTGTTGTAAAGGCCAAAACTTGCACGGCATGTACTGGTCACCCCAAATCGAGCCAGCAACGGCTGCGCACAATGCGTACCTGCCCGAACTGCAACGCCCTCTCTGTCAATCACCATTGAGATATCGTGAGCGTGAACTCCTTCAATCTCAAAGGAGAAAATCGACCCTTTATCCTTGGAATTACCAAAGATCTTCAAAGAATTGACTTCCTTCAAGCGTTGTTCTGCATAGTCACGTAAGGACGCTTCATACACTGCGATATTTTCACGCCCTAGACTATCTATATAGTCAAGCGCGGCCCCTAATCCAATAGCCTGGACAATTGGCGGGGTCCCTGCCTCAAAGCGATGTGGTGCTTCAGCATAGGTGACGAGTGTTTCTGTCACGTCCTTGATCATCTCACCACCACCCTGGAATGGGCGCATCTTGTTGAGAATCTCTTTTTTACCGTAAAGCGCGCCAATACCGCTTGGACCGTAGAGTTTATGCCCGGTGATCGCATAGAAGTCGCAGCCGATATCCTGAACATCGACAGGCATATGCACAGCGCCTTGCGAGCCATCGATCAGGACTTTTGCCCCATACTCGTGTGCAAGACGCGTCACTTCCTTCACCGGAACAACCGTCCCGGTGACATTGGACATATGTGTCACTGCAACGATTTTGGTGCGATCTGACAGGAGTTTTTCAAACTCCTCCATCAAAAACGTCCCATCTTCTGCAATGGGCGCCCACTTGATAACCGCACCCTTGCGTTCACGAAGGAAGTTCCAGGGCACAATATTGGAGTGATGCTCCAGAATAGAGATGATGATCTCATCACCTTCCTGGATCTCTTCTTCCAAACCGTAGGACACAAGATTGATTGCTTCTGTCGTTGATTTAGTGAAGATCACTTCATCAACACTTGGAGCATTCAAGAAGCGGCGCGTGATTTCGCGTGCTGCTTCAAAGTTTTCGGTCGCCGTATTCGACAGATAATGCAGTCCACGGTGCACATTGGCGTATTCTTGGGTGTAGGCTTTGGTGATTGCATCAATCACCGCCATCGGCTTTTGCGCCGATGCACCATTATCCAGATAGACCAGTGGCTTACCATAGACTTCAGTTGAAAGGATCGGAAAATCTTTCCGAACCTTCTCAACGTCGTATGGAGCTGAAAAAGCCGTGTTGTCGACCTTGGTCATTCGCTCACCATTTCATCTGCATGAAGCCACTTGCGTGTCATTGCTTCCAGTAATTCTACACAACGTTCCTCTTCAAATTCCTCAACAGCTTCGGAAAGGAATGCAAGAATCAAGATTTTACGCGCCTGTGCCTCTGGAATACCACGTGCCGTGAGGTAGAACAGCAGGTCCTCATCAATGTCACCGGTGGTTGAACCATGCGCACACTGGACATCGTCAGCGAAGATCTCCAGCTCCGGTTTCGCATTGATTTCAGCGGCATCGCTCAATAAGAGCGATTTAATCATCATCTGACCATCGGTTTTTTGAGCGGCCGGTTCGACAATGATCTTACCCTGAAACACTGCACGGGCTTTGTCATCAACTACAGTACGATAGTACTCGCGGCTTTCACACTCTGGGACTGCGTGGTTCACATAAAGAGTGATGTCAGCGTGTTGCTGGTCCTGGAGCAAAGAAATTCCGCGCAGACCTGCGTGGGTTCCCTCGCCTTTCAACTCAACAAAAAGCTGTGCGCGTGACAGTGATGAGCCTTCATTGTAGATGAAGTGCTGGAAATTCACCTTGGCACCCAGTTCAATACCAAGTGTTTCAATGTGTTGAGCTTTTTGCGACTCAACTTGAAGCTTCAGCCAGTGAACATCCGCCTCATCACCAACTTTGATTTCGGTAAACGCATTGGACTGATAGTCCGCTCCATTTTCCCCTTCAAAGCTTTCGATGAACAAAACGTTTGCGCCTGCACCAATTTCAACACACGTGCTTGCGTAGGAGCTAACATCCGCTCCGTCGGTGTAACGAACAATCTCGATCGGCTTTTCGATCTTGGCATTAGCCGCCACTTCGATCGAAATACCACCCTGAACCAACGCTTGATTCAGGCTGATCATCGCGTCTTTACTGGCAAGTTCGCTAGAAACAACACCATCCGTTGCTGTGACGGTTAGCCCATCAAGCTCTTGATTTGATGACAGTTCTGGCGCGAAGCGACCATTCACAATAGCGATGCGGTATGACTCCAGACCGCCAGCGCCCTGCAGAACGTCTGCTTTAGGTACACAGGTCGGAGCCAGAGCAAACGCATCACGCATCTTGGTGCGCAGATCAGTGTAATGCCACTCTTCAACGCGGCGATGCGGGATGCCTTTGGCTTTAAAAGCGTCCCATGCCTGTTTGCGTTGGTTTGCGTTGGTTTGCGTTTTTTCCGCAATTAGTGCGTTGAACTGAGCGTCTAAGCTCTGTTCTGCCTTCGTCTCTTGAATCTTTGCCGGAGCATTCATCGGTCACCCTCCAGCTCAAGCTGCTTCTTCGTCGACGTATTCAGCGTAACCGTTTTTCTCCAGCTCAAGAGCAAGCTCTTTACCGCCGGTTTTAACGATCTTGCCTTTAGACAGAACATGCACAACATCTGGTACAATGTGATCAAGCAGGCGTTGGTAGTGAGTGATCACGATCATGGAGCGATCAGGGGAACGCAGTTGGTTCACGCCTTCTGAAACAACGCGCAGCGCATCGATGTCCAGACCGGAGTCGGTTTCATCCAAGACACACAGGGTTGGCTCCAACAAAGACATCTGCAAAATCTCAGCGCGTTTCTTTTCACCACCAGAAAAGCCAACGTTCAAAGGACGACGCAGCATTTCAGGAGTGACGTTCAGTGCCTTTGACTTTTCACGAACAAGCTTCATGAAATCAGGTGTAGAAATTTCATCTTCACCGCGCGCTTTACGTTGAGCGTTCAGCGCTGTTTTCAAGAATGTCATGGTCGCAACACCCGGAATTTCGATCGGGTACTGGAACGCAAGGAACATGCCGGCAGCTGCGCGCTCGTGTGCGCTCATCTCAGACCAATCAACACCATTATAGGTGATGGTTCCCTCAGTGATCTCGTAGTCGTCTTTACCCGCCAAAACGTAGGACAAAGTGGACTTACCAGAGCCGTTTGGACCCATGATCGCGTGAATTTCGCCTGGGCGAACAACCAGGTCGATGCCGCGAAGGATCTTGTTGCCATCAACTTCGGCGTGCAGGTTTTTAATCTCAAGCATCTATCGTTCTCGTCTTTTCAATTCTTCAATAGGTACGAGGCAAGCGCAAATCTGCGCTTTAACCCACACTTCCTTCAAGGCTGATGGAAATCAGCTTTTGGGCTTCAACTGCAAATTCCATTGGCAGCTGCTGAATAACGTCCCGCACAAAGCCGTTCACAATCAATGCAACAGCTTCTTCATCATCAAGGCCACGGGCCTGACAATAAAACATCTGATCATCTGAGATTTTTGAGGTGGTTGCCTCATGCTCAAAGACCGCTGTTGAGTTCTTGCTCTCAATGTATGGAACAGTGTGGGCACCGCACTTATCGCCAATGAGCAATGAGTCACATTGGGTGAAGTTACGTGCGTTAGATGCCTTGCGATGGGCCGAAACCTGACCGCGATAGGTGTTTTGAGAAACACCTGCGGAAATGCCCTTGGAGATAATCCGGCTGGATGTATTCTTGCCCAAATGGATCATCTTGGTACCGCTGTCGATCTGCTGGTGACCGTTGGAGATCGCAATGGAGTAAAACTCACCCTGTGAGTTATCCCCGCGCAAAATACAGCTTGGGTATTTCCAAGTGATAGCAGAACCGGTTTCAACCTGTGTCCAGGAGATCTTCGAGTTTTTCTCGCGGCAATCACCACGTTTCGTCACGAAGTTATAGATACCACCCTTGCCATCGGCATCGCCTGGGTACCAGTTCTGGACTGTTGAATACTTGATCTGCGCATCTTCCAAAGCAACAAGCTCGACCACAGCAGCATGCAGCTGATTTTCATCGCGCTGCGGAGCCGTACACCCTTCTAGATAAGACACATAGGAGCCTTTATCTGCAATAATGAGTGTGCGCTCAAACTGGCCGGTATTAGGTTCATTGATACGGAAGTATGTGGACAGCTCCATTGGGCAACGCACGCCTGGTGGAATGTACACAAACGACCCATCAGAGAACACGGCTGAGTTCAATGTTGCGTAGAAGTTATCGGAGACTGGAACAACAGACCCAAGGTACTTTTGAACAAGCTCAGGATGCTCGCGAATTGCCTCAGAAATTGGGCAAAAAATCACGCCTGCCTTAGCCAGTTCTTCCTTAAAGGTCGTTGCAACCGAAACACTATCGAAAACAGCATCAACTGCGACGCGGTTTTCTGGTGCAACACCTGCCAAGATTTCCTGCTCAGACAATGGGATGCCGAGCTTCTTGTAGGTATCCAGAATTTCTGGATCCACCTCGTCAAGAGACTTTGGTCCCTCGCGCTTTTTTGGTGCTGCATAATAATGAAGGTCTTCAAAGTCGATCTTCGGATAATCAACACGCGCCCATGTTGGCTCTTCCATCGTCTTCCAACGACGAAACGCCTCTAAGCGCCAGTTGAGCATCCATTCTGGTTCGTCTTTTTTCGCCGAAATGTATGCAACAATATCTTCGTTGAGCCCCTTGGGAGCAAGCTCACTTTCGATATCGGTTACGAAGCCGTATTTATATTGATCAACGTCAATTGCCTTGACCTGATCAATCGTTTCTTGGACTGCTGCCATGCCTTGTCTCCATACGCGGTTCAAAGCCGCATTGGGTACACCCTTATTGGACCCTTTTGCCCTTATTTAACAGATGCGCTGTCGCAACACAGTGCATCCTTATTTATACTAGGGCGTTGTCCTCGTTTATTTTTAAGTTCGACGCTCACCCCTTCTGTGTGAGCTTCATTCGCTTATAGATTTTCACCCAAGCACCCAAAAAGTGCTCGACGTCGTCTTTGGTCGTCGCCCAACCCAGACTCACCCGGATTGCACCACGCGCCAGTGATTCCGACACTCCCATTGCAAGAAGCACATGGGATGCGCCGACTTTACCAGAGGAACAAGCTGATCCAGAGGAAACAGCTACTCCAAATAAATCAAAGTTGATAAGCGCTGTTTCAGCTGAAATTCCTTCAACTGCGAAACACGTCGTGTTGCCAAGACGCGAAACATTCTTACCGAAGATCACGGCATCAGGAGAGATTTCATAGAGCCTCTCCTCCAAGTGGTCTCGAAGACCACAAACTCTAGCACGCTCATCAGGATCAGTTGATTGCGCTGCCGCAACCGCAAAGCCTGCAATGCCTGCCGTATTCTCTGTTCCTGCTCTTCTCCACGACTCCTGTCCGCCACCTGTTAGCAACGGAATAGGCCGGAAGTCTCCTTTTCCCAAAACCAGGACACCTACTCCCTGCGGGCCACCCATTTTATGGGAGGAAATCGACATGGAGTTGCACCCAATTTTGGCCATGGAGAGCGGTTCTTTACCCGCCATCTGCACGGCGTCTACATGGAGGATGTGTCCCATATCTTCAACTAGGACACCGATTTCCTGAAGGGGCTGCAAAACACCTGTTTCGCTGTTTGCGGCCATGACGGAAACCAAAACGGTTTCGTCCTCTCCAAGTTTTTCCAACATGCTTCGCAGTTCACTCACTACGACGCGACCATCTTCATCAACCGGAATACTTTGTACATTTTGAGCTGAAAAACGACCGCCTGCATTCACGGAGGGGTGTTCAATTGAGCTCACAAAAACCTGAGTAAGAATATAGGGCTCGCCATTTTTAAGCCAAGTGGGAGACAATGCAGTCACATTCGCCTCAGACGCGCCACTTGTAAAAATCACATTTGCCGGATTGCCTTCAATCAAATCTGCAATTTTGTGCCTTGCATCTTCGATGATGGCCCGTGCGCGCCGACCACTACTATGAATAGAGGACGCATTCCCAGCTGCCTTATAAGCTTCTTGCAGTGCAAAAAGAGATTCTTCCCTCAAAGGAGCACTGGCGTTATAGTCTAAATATGTCAGTTCGCGGTTCGTTGTCATAGTTTAACACAGAAAATGGGGTTCTTAAGTGCCCTAATTGGGTCGCTATGGGAATGGAAACCTTGAAATTTTCCACGGTGCTTACGATAAGGGTTAGTGAGTTCCCTTTGAATTCGATCAGGTCTATAACGTGAGTGCGCCGAGTTGGGTATACCTTTCTCCAGCAGAGGCCGATTTTCAGTGTAGTCCTTGAGATTCATCGTAGAATAATTCTAAACTGTTTCTAGTAAACTTGCGTTTCGCAGTCAAGTTTAATCGACAGCGATCCGATGTACGAAAAAGTTGGCGACTCTTCGTTGCCAGACAAAACAAAAAGGACTTTGCAGTATATGCCAGAGGTGATCTTCAATGGCCCTGCAGGGCGGCTAGAAGGCCGTTTCCATCCAGCAAAAAAACGCAATGCTCCGATCGCGTTGGTCTTGCATCTGCATCCGCAGTTCGGCGGAACGATGAACAACCAGATCATCTACCAGATGTATTACATGTTCGCGAGACGCGGTTTTGCCGTTCTGCGCTTCAACTTCCGCGGTGTCGGTCGTTCGCAAGGCCAGTTCGATCATGGACAGGGTGAGTTATCTGATGCAGCTGCGGCGTTGGACTGGGTACAAACCATCCACCCAGATGCACGTGCCTGTTGGATTGCTGGCTTCTCATTTGGTGCATGGATTGGCATGCAGCTGCTGATGCGCCGTCCTGAGGTAGAGGGCTTTATCTCAATCGCCCCACCAGCAAACCTGCACGACTTCTCCTTCCTGGCACCCTGCCCGTCTTCAGGCCTGATCATTCATGGTGAAGAAGACAAAGTGGTTCCGCAAAAAGATGTTCAGGTACTGGTCGATAAGCTGAAGACTCAAAAAGGCATTATCATTGACCACCAAGAAATGCCTGGCGCAAACCACTTCTTCGAGAATCACGTTGATGGTTTGATGCAGAACTGTGCCGGTTACCTCGATCGCCGCTTGGGCTTGATTGGCGAAGACGCCGGTTGATTCTAACAAGAGATCTAGAACAAAAAAAAGCCCGGTCACTGACCGGGCTTTTTATTAAACTAAACTCTGACTTATTCGCCTGGGGTCCAGGCATGATAATCGCCAGTTACTTCCGGGCGCTGCTCCGGCGTCAGAAGAGAGCCCTTCGGACGGTAGGCATTTGGCGTGCCCGTAAAGTTTGGTGAATGCGGCTTTTCCCACTCGCGCGTTACATAACCACTTTCGGTCGGCGGCGTGTCGGTACGGTAATGCATCCAGCCATGCCATCCGGCAGGGATCATCGAAGCTTCTGCAAGGTTTTTATAAATCACCCAACGACGTTTGCCGCCACGCTCTTTATAGTACTTGTTACCAAACTCATCGGTACCGACGAACTCACCCTTTCTCCATGTGAAGAAACGAGTTCCCCACGTGTCACTGTTCCACCATGTGAAGAACGTAAGCAGAAGGTGTTTCATGTGTCTGGCCTTTCCAGATCGCTGGCGCTATGATTTTGCTGGAATATGACGAGTGTTTTCTTGCCTGTCCAGTCTTAGAGCACCGTAGTTTCAACTATTCACCGGAAGTCACTCAAATTATCCTTGGGTCAGTTAGTATTTTCACAACCGCACCCACCATTTGTCCGCTTATTTCTTTACTCTGCGCCGCAGATACGGGTTTTCACCGAACTTGTCTGCAGGCGAAATGTTACCCACCTCCAAGTCCTTAAGAGACAAAGGTTCGCTTTCAGCTGACTCTGTACGCCTGCGCCGCGCTGGTGCCGGGTGAGAATCAATGCGCCCGCCATTTTCTTCTTTTTGGTATTGGCGCGCTTTATTAAGCGCGGCAAACTTAGCCTCATTATGCTCGAGCCGCCGTTTTGCGCCATCAATAATAAAAGCACCATCCTGCTTGCGCAAAAACTGACGGCGATCCTTACAAATCGTTTCCAAGGATCGTTTCAGGACTGAAGAAGATATGGGTGTCACAAGCAAATGATGAGCCCCCGCCTCCAGCGCACGGGTCACCAACGCACGCGTGCCGTAAGCTGTAATAAAGACAAGAGGCACGTTAATCAGCTCAGGAACGCGACCTGAACGCATAAGCTTTAGCAACTGAAAGCCACTGACCGGTTTCATCTCCCAACCAGACAACACTATATCTGGTGGGTCTGAAATGAGCATCGGCAACGCATCCTTGGGGCCATCATATACGCGCACACGCTCCAATTTAAGGGTACTTAAAATACCCCGTAGGATTGCCTGTGTGGGTTTTGAGTGTTCCACAAGAACCACATCTAACTGGGAAATGTCCTTGCCAAAGGCGGTATGATGCATATTTGCTCGCTAAATGAACCTAATCAGATGCTGAAGGTAACAAAGAAACTATAGAGGAACTCACCATACAACTACTGCGTAAAAATACGCGTGTTGCACAGACTTTTCTCAACGAGAATTTTTGTGATCCACTGAATAATTTTTCCTAAAATACTCCCCAAAAAAAATGAGGGAGATTTCTCTTTTTCGCTTGGTTTTACGGAAATGGCGGGGTTCTGCGAACTGCGCACCCCTTCAAACATTGTTTATGGTCCCCGCAATCCACACAGATTACAATATTTGGTGTCCCATTCCCTCTTATACACACCAGCAGTGGACAGAACGAGCTTGACGATGCTTTCCGATTCAATCTAATTTGAGGACGAAATCAAGACGTGTTCAGGATAGTGCGGCCTCGGCCGGGAGTTCACCACATTTAAGTAGCTTCGAGTGCGAGAAGTTGGATTAGTTTTCACTTCAAGCGGTCGCTTTTTTTTGCCAATTGCAAGCTAAATATTGTGTTAATATATTATAGGCACACTATATGTTGTGATAGTATAAGATTGCGCACCACTTTACCGGCGTTGAATAAGACACATGAAAAGTAGCGGATTGATCAGAACCGGCGGCGGATTTTTGATTGAAATCTTAGCTACTTAATCTCTAAAACCGAATGTATCGCGGTGGTTTCCACCGGGTACGGCAAGGGGCTAAATATGAGAATTGAGCGGCGATATACTGCGTCTGGTAAATCCCCATACGCAGATATTGAATTCTGTAACGCAACGAGCGAGATCCGTAACCCAGATGGATCCGTTGTGTTTCGCTTGGAGAACATTCAGGTTCCCAAGCAATTCTCTCAGGTTGCCTCTGATATTCTGGCACAAAAGTACTTCCGCAAGGCTGGCGTTCCTGCCAAACTGAAAGCGGTTGAAGAAAACACCGTACCTTCCTGGCTGTGGCGCCAAACTGCAGACAATAAAGCGCTGTCCAAGATGCCAAAGGACAAGCGTTACGGTTCTGAAATTGATGGTCGTCAGGTTTTTGACCGCCTGGCAGGCACATGGACCTACTGGGGTTGGAAAGGCGGCTACTTCGACAGTGAAGCTGATGCGCAAGCGTTTTACGACGAGCTGCGGTACATGCTTGCCACTCAAAAAGTAGCACCAAACTCCCCGCAGTGGTTCAACACCGGCCTGCACTGGGCATACGGAATCGATGGGCCAAGCCAGGGTCACCATTACGTTGACTTCGAAACAGGCAAGCTGACCCGCTCTGCGACCGCCTACGAGCACCCGCAGCCACATGCGTGCTTCATTCAGTCCGTTGATGATGACCTGGTGAACGAAAACGGCATCATGGACCTGTGGGTTCGTGAGGCGCGCCTGTTCAAATACGGCTCTGGTACTGGCACCAACTTCTCTTCATTGCGTGCAAGCGGTGAAAAGCTGGCCGGTGGCGGCAAATCATCAGGCCTGATGAGCTTCTTAAAGATCGGCGACCGTGCAGCGGGCGCAATCAAGTCTGGCGGCACCACACGACGCGCAGCAAAGATGGTTGTGGTTGATATCGACCACCCAGACATTGAAGAGTTCGTCAACTGGAAGGTTCACGAGGAGCAGAAAGTTGCTGCGATCGTAACCGGTTCCAAAATCTGTCAAAAGCATCTGCAAGCTGTGATGAAGGCTTGCGTCAACTGCGAAGGCAGCGGCGACGATTGTTTTGACCCGAAAAAGAACCCTGCCCTCAAGCGCGAAATGCGCTCTGCGAAAAAGGCAATGGTTCCTGATAACTACATCCAGCGTGTGGTTCAGTTTGCGCGTCAAGGCTACAAGTCTATCGAATTCCCAACCTACAACACAGACTGGGATTCTGAAGCTTACCTGACAGTTTCCGGCCAGAACTCTAACAACTCTGTTCGCGTCACTGATGGTTTCTTGAAAGCTGTCACTGATGATGGTGAATGGGACCTGACTGCCCGCATCACAGGTAAAGCGCACAAAACCATTAAAGCGACCGAGCTGTGGGAACAGATCGGATATGCAGCATGGGCTTCTGCTGATCCAGGCCTGCAATACCACACCACAATCAACGACTGGCACACCTGCCCACAAGGTGGCGAGATCCGCGCGTCCAACCCATGTTCTGAATACATGTTCCTGGACGATACCGCGTGTAACCTTGCATCCTTGAACCTGTTGCAGTTCCGCCTTGATGACGGTCAGTTTGACGCTGAGAACTTCGAGCACGCAACCCGCCTCTGGCAGATCGTGCTTGAGATTTCTGTTCTGATGGCTCAGTTCCCATCCAAACAGATTGCTCAGCTTTCCTATGAGTACCGCACAACCGGCTTGGGCTACGCCAATATTGGTGGTTTGCTCATGACCTCCGGTATCTCCTACGATAGCGACGAAGGCCGTGCTCTGTGTGGCGCGATCTCGGCAATCATGACTGGTGTATGTTACGCAACATCTGCTGAAATGGCTGGTGAGCTTGGCTCATTCCCGCGTTATGAAGAAAACGCAAAAGACATGCTGCGCGTTATCCGTAACCACCGCCGTGCAGCTCACAGTGAAGCAGGTGGATATGAGAAGCTGAGCACGCTTCCAGTACCCCTTGACGCAGCCTCCTGCCCTCAGCCCAATCTGGTAGAGCGTGCAAAGACGGCTTGGGACCTTGCGCTTTCTCTTGGCGAAAAACACGGTTACCGCAATGCGCAGACCACTGTTATTGCGCCAACAGGCACAATCGGTCTGGTTATGGATTGTGACACCACCGGAATTGAGCCTGACTTTGCACTGGTAAAGTTCAAAAAGCTCGCAGGTGGCGGCTACTTCAAAATCATCAACCGCGCTGTACCAGAAGCTCTTCGTACGCTTGGGTATAGTGAAGCTGAAATCGGCGAGATGGAAGCACATGCTGTTGGTCACGGCTCAATTGCTCAAGCTCCAGGCATCAACACCACTTCGTTGCGTGCCAAAGGCTTTGACGATGCGGCCCTTGAAAAGCTCAGCGGCGCTCTGGGCTCAGCATTTGATATCAAGTTCGTATTCAACCGCTGGACCCTTGGTGACGATTTGCTCACTGGCAAGCTCGGTGTTTCTGCCCAGCAGCTGGACGATATGGAGTTTGACCTCCTCTCGTATATGGGCTTCAGCAAAGCTGAAATTGAAGCTGCCAACACACACGTATGTGGTGCAATGACACTGGAAGGTGCACCGCACCTGAAGGAAGAGCATTACTCAGTGTTTGATTGTGCGAACCCATGTGGCCGCACTGGCAAGCGCTACCTTTCAGTAGACAGCCACATCAAGATGATGGCAGCAGCTCAGCCATTCATTTCAGGTGCAATTTCCAAGACAATCAACATGCCAAACACGGCAAGTGTTGAAGATTGTAAAGACGCTTACATGCTTTCTTGGAAGCTTGGCCTGAAGGCAAACGCGCTTTACCGCGATGGGTCAAAACTGTCTCAGCCCCTCAACTCCCAGCTTCTGGAAGATGAAGAGGACGATGCAGAAGACACCATTGAGGACATCCTTGCTCAGCCACAAGCTGCCCGTGCAGAAGCTGTTGCAGAACGCATTGTTGAGCGTATTGTAGAGCGTGCTGTTCGCAATCGTGAAAAACTGCCAAACCGCCGTAAGGGTTACACCCAAAAAGCATCCGTTGGTGGTCACAAGGTTTACCTGACAACAGGTGAATACGAGGATGGCCGCATCGGCGAAATCTTCATCGACATGCACAAAGAAGGCGCGGCTTTCCGCTCACTGATGAACAACTTCGCCATCGCGATCTCTCTCGGCCTTCAGTATGGCGTTCCGCTTGAAGAGTACGTGGATGCCTTCACATTCACCCGCTTTGAGCCTGCTGGCATGGTGATGGGCAATGATGCCATCAAGAATGCAACATCCATTCTTGATTACATCTTCCGTGAACTGGCTGTGTCCTACCTTGGCCGCAACGATCTGGCACACGTTCCGCCAGAAGCTCTAGGTAGCGTAACCTCCACCGCAAATGCATCTGCAGAAGGAGCGCAAAGCGAAGAGAGCGGCCCTGCGATCGTCTCACACGGCCTTGTGCGCGGTCAGACAGAAAAGTTCCGTCTGGTACCAGGTGGTGACCCTGCTGTTCAGCTGGCTGGTGCGATTTCCGCTCAGTCTGATGCAATTGCAACAGCCTTCCAACGTGGCGGTGAAGCCGCAGCTGCTGCCCCTGTTTCAGTGGGAACAGCTGCTCCAGCTGCAAAGCAAACAGTAGCAAGCCAAGTCGCTCAGGCCCGCATGAAGGGTTATGAAGGCGAAAGCTGCGCAGAATGCGGAAACTTCACCATGGTCCGAAACGGCACCTGCCTAAAATGCGACACATGCGGCTCCACAAGCGGCTGCAGCTAAGTAAAAAGCAAGTACGTTCCGACTGCAGCAGACCTCCTGCCGCTCTCAGCACATAACTGCCAAACCAAACAAAATGGCCCCAAGATCACTTGGGGCCATTTCTCATAGATACCACACACTTCGTATTGCAAAACCGGGCGGATTGATCTCAGCATTTTGATAGCGCACGAGGCAAACTACGCCTGCTTGCAGCGGATGGCTTCCAGTCAACCTCGCGCGAACCAAATACGCCCAGACCCTCCTTGGCTCGAACGCCTTCCACATACCTCCAGCATGATGCGCGGCACGCAATTAGCGTTCACCGGTTGTTAAGAGCGCCGTTTCTCAAGTCTCTACCCCCTAGCGCACGTAGCAAGGCAAAACTGCGAGCCCTGATCAGCTGCCAAGTGACACACACTTGCTCTATCAGTGAGGCGGTTGAGTTCTCTACGCATACCAAGTCAGGCTGATACAACAATGTATTCGTCAAGATATTCTGCGCTGACCTCAAATACGAGCAGATCAACCTCAAGCCCGTAACGAACTGCCAACAAAAGGACCGGAGATAACACAGAGATGAAGCCCCGACCTAATCGTTGAAAGGGCCTACTATAAGATAAGCTAATCTCAGAAGATTTCATTACAAGACCATGAATTTAAAGAGGAATACTTCATCTACAGCAGAAAATGCACCTAAGCAGCGTGCCTATATCATGGCTTCGAACCACAAGAGTTTTCCAGCCATTTCGACTGGCCGGTCTTGTTAAATCACGACCTTTCCGATTGCTCAAATACATCAACTGATCAGGAGGAGAGTTGGATTGAAATTTTAAACCCTCACAGAGCATCTAAAAACAATCGGTCTTCTAAGACTGAGATAATTAATAGTGATGGCCTCGGGATTGACGGAATCTGCTGCGGCAGCAATGACAAGTTTCGACTGACCCAAACCAATAATTTTACACTTTGACCATTGCGGTAGAGGGGTATTCGGGGGTCGTCCCAGCCGAACAAACACATTATGCGACAGCTATGTATCGCGCTTCAGCTCACAAGGCTATGAGGTCGCATCGATCATTGTGTAAGTATTAAAAGTTGCAACGAATGGCAGGAAACAAACTTACTCGAACTAAAAGCCGTACTAAACGGTGCTCCATGGTAAATTGACCCCCTTGCTATAATTGGGGGCAAGCAGTTCTAGAAGGTCGATAGCCTACGCTTCAACGCTACCGGGCTCTGCAGTTCTCAACCGTCAAATTAAGAGTTGAGGTTCAATATCGTTGCCAAGAAAAGCTGCCATGCAATGCGCTTTATTGGTACCAAGCCACCTCAATACATAGCCTTATAAAGTGTTATGTCGGTGGCGGTATTGGCCTTAAGCATTGCGCTGCCTCGTGCAAGTAGCCAGCCGTCTGCGCGTTCTAAGCGTGCAACGATTAGTACCACTGAGGCATCTGTGAGTGTGGTTGGCTTTGAAAAGGAAAAGGTAATCGCCTTTGACTTGCCGGAGCTCTTGAGCTGAACTTCACGCGTAAGTTCTTGCGTGCTTTTCTGACTGGCATGAGTTTCCAAAAAGATTTTGATATGGCCTTTGGGGACAACCGCGTTGTCTGCAAATGTGACCGTACCGCTGATATCGGCAGCTTGAGCAGTACCTATCCCTGAGGCTGTTGCTATACCAGCAACGATCAAACCAGCGGCCAAGATAATTCTCCCAGGATTGATAAGAGGTCTCATTCTCTTCCCCTTCAGGTGGCGCCGCGCTGGCGCTTGTTAAGATCTGCTCGGGAACCAACACAACGAAAAAAGTGGGGAGCCGATAAGCTCCCCACCCATAATTGCATCAGATGACAATAAAATCATCTGCAGAAAGTGACAAGCCTGTCTTCAACTGCGCGAACTGAATCGCACCGATGTCACCAGTTCCGTCTGCATCATACAACAGCGCTCCACTGTCAGTGTCGTAAATGATGCGGTCGTTTGCATCTTGGCTGACACCAGCAGCACTCATGTGGAATGCACCCAAAGCCAGGGGCCCATTACCGCCGAGTTCGGTGAAGATTTCGCTGTCCAGAAGGATCAAGTCGTCGTCGACATTAAAGTCCTTGATCCGATCGATATTGTCATTCCCAAGTTCTGTAGAGAAGCGGAAAGAATCCTCTCCTGAACCACCAACCAGAAGGTCAGCACCAAGACCGCCATCCAGCATATCACTGCCTTGACCGCCATAGAGCTTGTCGTTGCCAGATTCACCCGGCATGATTGGCTCAGGCGGGAAGTCAATGGACACGTTGAGTGTGTAGGTTGAACCTTCCGGCACAGCTTCTAACCAACCACCATCCGGTGCATCCGGAGACCAAGCACCCTCCAGAATGTAGTAGGTTCCGGTTTCTTCGACAGCAAAGACCATGCTGGAATCTCGACCGTGTACGGAACCTGGATCTCCGGCACCATCATCGTTCTGAGCAACGATATTGCCTTCGCTATCTAGCAGCAGGACCCAACTGTCGTGAACGTCTGGATCTGCAATACCATCAATGTCGATGGTGATAGTTGATCCAGCCTGCAGCTCAATCTTGTAGTAACCGCCCAGACCATTACCTGTCGCATCAACAGTGGTATGAAGAACCGTTGTTGAGTCAAAGATATTTGGATCTTCGGTCAACGAGAAGTTATCGGAGATATCGAACGCGGCCGCAATCGAGTTGTTGGTCGCATCCGCTCCAAGCGTGGCGTAGCCAGTGCCCATACCTGGGCGTGGGATCGGGGGAGCTACATCACCGAAGTCGCCGAGCAAGATGTCATCACCACGACCACCGCGTAGCACATCGTTGCCACCCTGACCTGTCAGCGTATTGGCAGCGTTATCTCCTCTGATACGGTCATTGTGGCCTGAGCCAGCAAGGTTTTCGATGGAGATGTAGGTGTCACCTTCAGAGCCGTTACCATTCAGCTTGAGGTTGACGCCACTGGTTGCATCCGCATAGTCCGCAGTGTCACTGCCTGCGCCACCATTGAGAACATCAGCACCGCCGCCACCTGTCAGCGTATCATTGCCTGATCCACCGGAGAGTTCGTTGGTCTCGTCGTTGCCGATCAGATGATCGTCGTGGAAGGAGCCGACAACATTTTCAACATCAACAATGATGTCGTGTCTTAGGACTGTGCCGCGACCGACGATCTGTACCGGTCCGTCAGCGTCACCACCACGTGCAGTTCCATTGGCAAGATCAACCATGACGCCTTCGGAGCTTCCGGAGTAAACAACGGTGTCAATGCCTTCGCCGCCATCCAGATAGTCCTGACCAGAACCACCAATGAGGATGTCATTTCCTTCGTCGCCATACAGGAGGTCCCCGTCATTGCCGCCGTCGAGAATGTCGTCACCGCCGCCGCCATTGAAGACGTCGCCGCCGCCTCGGCCCCAGAAATGGTTGTCTGAATCTGTACCGATAAAGCGATCGATACGGTCATCAGAACCAATCAGGTTTTCAACGCTGTAGAAGGTGTCGCCAGAGGCAGTACCACCGCTGGCCACGTTCGTTTCCAGGTTGACGAGCAACTGGAATGGGCTTTCGTGGCTGTAGTCAACCGTGTCAACGCCGTCACCGCCGATGAAGACGTCAACGCCGTCCTGACCCATCATTGTGTCGTCGCCGTCACCGCCGTCCAGGATGTCGTCACCAGCACCACCGAAGATGGTATCGTTGCCAGCACCGCCGTAGAGCACGTCGTCGCCGTCATCGCTCTCGGTCTGGTCCTCAAGATCCTCTATCGCAATGGTGTTGTTGATATCACGGCTTGCCAGAGAATCCCGGCCACCAATGATGAGATCATCACCATCCATGCCGAAGATTGTGTCGCCGCCGGCTCCACCCTCTAGCGTGTCATTTCCATCACCACCAATGATGATGCTGGTTGGTGTGCTACCGGGGGTTGGTGGTGTGTCGTCATCATCTTCAACGACGGGATCCACAGGCGTTCCGCCCACGTAGATGATGTTTTCGACATTTTCGACGTCACCCAGATCCAGATCACTGTTCAGAACATAGATTGTGTCGTTGCCGCCATCAGCTTCTTCACGAACGATATCGTCAGCAGAATCAACGAAGTAAACATCATCGCCGTTGCCGCCTGCCATGCGGTCAGCACCACCGCGACCGTCAATTACGTTGTCGCCGTCGTTGCCGATTATGATGTCATCGTAGTTACTGCCGATGCCGTTTTCGATGTAGTACTCGGTCTGATCGGTATTGTGTCCGGCAAAGATCGATACATTGTTGCTATGGCCGTTCACACTGGAGAACTGGCCGGCACGCAGATCAAGAATTGTGCCTGCAGTTGATCCGGAGAAGTCAACGGTATCATTGCCACCGGTGTCATGAATCACGAAGCCAATGTCGTGCTGCATGCCTGAGGAGGTGAGCTCGTAGCCGTATTCAGTGCTGTTAAAGCCGTAGGTGTTGTTGCCGGTGTTGAGGTCAATTTCCTGATAGACCCACTCCCCGTTCTCATCGACTTCTGCAAAGAAGCGGCGGATGGTTGCTTCGATGTCTGCCATCAGCGGTGTTGAGGCCGACCAACGGGTTGTTTCCCCTACATCGATCCCATCAAAATACGACATGACGCTGTATTGCTGGCGATCATAAATCCAGGTCGCATTGTTCAGATAGTTGATCTGAACACCGCCAGGCCCGCTGTAATTGTATAGGCCGGGATGGTTCAATCCAAACTCATGCCCAAATTCATGAATAAAGCTGTCAAACACATAGCCGCCAATGTCTGTCTTGTTTGGCTCTGTATCGTGGAAGCGTTGGCCGATGCTGACATAACGGTTGCTTGAATAAGCGCTGCCGTCGTCGGCTTCGCCGATTTCTGGGCTAACGACTTCCATCCACTGCGTATCAGGGTCAAATGGAACGTCATCTACGATCACGAACTCAAACGGAGTAACAGCCGCCCACATATTCAAGGCACCGATCGCAGCGGCCTTGTATTCTGGATGGTCGTTGAGATCGGACACATTGATCACCAATGGCCCTGCTGCGATCTCTGGTGTGAGGCTGCGAGGCAATGCGCCAAGGTAATCAAGATAGGCTTCGTAATCATCACTTTTGCCAAACGGGTTATCCGGCGTTTGGTCGTTAACCCACCATTCGTCGTTAGACTGGTTCGTCTCTGACATCTTTATTTCTCCCTCTACAACTAAGCTTGGATGGTTATGGCAGCCTGAATTGGGTGTGCCTGCCTAAAGTTTGGCATCACAAAAAATGTCGTCCTTACAAATATTGAAGGACGATTTAGGAAAATAAATTTTTGGAAAGCGTGAATTCTGTTTCGCCGGGAGTGCCCTCAACGAAATTATGAGAGGATTCCGGCTCGAAGTGGAAAGCAGACGACCTGCGCTAAATGTCGCTATGAACGAAGTGCGTGAACGCCTATCGCTACATTCAAATAAGCAGTCCACATAGCCATCAGACATTTCGGCAGCCCCACGTTCATATCTAGCGCACCACAGTCTAAAAAAACGACAGTTTCAGAGTATTCTGCCGTTTCATTACTCTGCACATATTACCAACTAAGTAATGATTATATAACGACAAATTCTTTGGCAATTTTAGCTAGGAGTCAACGCCATTTACGATGATATTTTCTAACTAACTCGACGTAATTTATATAAGCATGATGAATGTATGTGTTAGATTTTTTCATCCTTCCCCGAAGTCCGCACGTCTAGCCTCGTTGGTGGCAGGGATTTGGCAGTAGGCACGAACCTCAATAGATAATAGATGAAAGAACAACTCAGCGTACCCACACAAACCGATCAGTTCATGGGGCCTTCAAACTGATCGAATGCTATTAGTAAATTTAACTAAATCTATGACAATTAGTATCATTCAGTGTTCCTGCAAGGTATCAAAGAGGACTATGTAACCACCGGCTTAGGCTAGGCTTCGCACTCACAAGTTTGGACGGCAAACTCACTAGCAAGCATATACTGCATTCTACCAAGCTCACTAAGCCTAGCTTCGACCGCACAATTTACTGGGACTCTCGGCACTAACCTGAGCTGATGTCACCTTTCCGCTTGTAAAGATAATCTTTCAAAAAACAGGTTCTAATCATCAATACTTGATCGGGAAGCTTTTTGTCAGCCGCATATGAACATGGCAAACACCGAGACTTAGTTGGATCTCTAAGGCGCCACGTTACGGAGCTGATACCGCGAGAGCTAGTGACCTCACGCAAGTTGGTAATCTAGGGATATCTTCAGTCGGAACTAAAGGTGCAGAGCCTAACAAATACACTAAGCGCCTTCTCATCGCAGGTTGGAGAAGACGCTATTTCCGTTTTGAAAGCGAAGCGACCATTCTAAGATAATATGTGTTAGTTGTGATCTCTGTTGGAGCGCCACCCCGGTATCCAGCAGCACATCCACTCACGCAACTCATACGTCCATCCCCCCATGCAATTGCTGCTTTGCTAGTTCATGACTGCAACACCTAGGCTCGTTGTTATCTTAGAAGGATTTTCAGGGCATCGGCGATGATGATCGTGGCGTGCTTGAGGTCCGCAAGTTGCAGGTGTTCGTCTGCTCCGTGGGCGTTTGCCTCTAAAATGGAGCGTGGGCCAGCACCGTAAAGCACCGTCGGTATCCCGGCCTCAGAGTAATGGCGAGCATCCGTGAAGAGCGGCGCACCGGTGGCTTTAAGGTCGATACCAAGCACCTCTTTAGCAGGCCACTTCAACGCTTCCAGCAGCTTCTTAGCGCCGGGCAACTCGCGCAAAGGCTCCGCAATCATGATGCGTCGACATTCTACTTCAACGCCGCAACCCTGCGGAACAGCAGAATTGATCAACCCGATCAGCTGTTCCTCCACCAACTCACCATTTTCCTCCGGTATTAAGCGTCGGTCTATGCGCAGGGACACCCGTTCCGGCACCACATTGGTATTAACGCCGCCAGAGATAAGCCCCACCGTAATCTGAGGAGACCCTATACCGTCCTGCGAACTCTGGATTGCCCGCAAACGCTCTTTTTCCTGATACAGCGCGCTCAGCACAGGCGTTGCCACCTGCAAAGCATCTGCGCCAGTGTCAGGCATCGCCGCGTGAGCTTGTTTTCCGCGGAAGATAACTTCCATATGCAAGCAACCGTTGTGGGCCGTTGTGGCAGCATAAGAAAAGCCAGTGGTGATTGCGTAATCAGGTTTGGTCAGTTCTTGCTCTAAAAGCCATTTAGGCCCAACGAAGCCGCCCGTTTCCTCATCATAAGTCAGGTGAAGCTCAACAGTGCCATCCAGCTCTTCAGCATGCTCACGCAGTGCCAAAAGCGCAAAGGCGTAGGTTGCAAAATCTCCCTTAGAAACCGCAGCGCCGCGCCCGTACAGCGCACCATCGTGAATGGTTGCGCCATACGGCTCTTGCGTCCAACCCTCGCCAGCAGGCACAACATCCCCATGAGCATTGAGCGCAATCACCGGGCCTTCGCCGTAACCAAATTTCTCGCGGATAATCAAGTTGGTGACAGAGACCATGCCATACTGGCGTACGAACGGTTCAGGCACAGGGTGTTTTTCGACCTCAAAGCCAAGCTTTTCAAGCAGCTCAGCGGTCCGCAAGGCGTGTTGTGCTGTATCGCCTGGCGGATTGTCGCTTGGCAGTTTCACCAGTTCAACCAGAAATCCAACCTGCTCCGAAAACCGGTTCTCGATCGCGGCCCTCATGAATGCTCCCCTTGAATGTCACAGTGACCTATATCCAATCGATTACACAGTTGGTTGCAAGTCTCTTATGCCAAACGCCCTCATGTTCCAGTGGATGAGTTTTTATGGGGCCACAGGACAACGAAGTTTCTAAAGCAGGTCGAGGACAAAACCACGCTTAGCTCTCACGTGTCAGGTCTTCCAAACGAAACCGGAAAATCCGGCAAATCTGGCGCACCGCCTCTTGAAATTCTTCTTGCGCAGAGTTTTTAAGGCGTACCTGAAAAGCATCCAGTATCTGGTGCTTTGTTGCCCCCTTCACCGCAAAGATGAAGGGGAAACCATAGGCAGATTTATAGGTATCGTTAAGCTGGGTAAACTGCTCGTATTCCGCATCAGTAAGCTGATCAAGACCGGCTCCGGCTTGTTCATTCACCGAGGATGCGGCCATTTTACCAACACGAGCAGCTTTGCCTGCTAAATCAGGATGTGCCCGGATAAGAGCCAGTTGCGCCGGTTCATCAGCGCTTTGCAAGGCACTGGAAAATGCATCAACCAGTGCCTGCCTCGTCTCAAACGGGGCCGAACGCTGTGCAACCACTGCAACCCAAGGCGAGTGTTCGGCAACATCACCAAACACCTCAACAAAGGTGTCCAGCGAAAACGAATTAACGTCTTTAAGCGCGTAGGTACCCATCATTCCCCTCAGTGCTGTTCCAGCCAAACGCCCAAAAGCTCGCGTTCCTGCTGGGTCATCCCCGTCTCATTGCCCAGTGGCATGGCATCGGAGCGCACAGCCTGTGCAAGGATTAGGCTGCTATACTTGCGCAAATCAGCAATGCTATCTAAGTCGATATTTTTCGGTGCTTCAGTAAAGGCTTCGTTGCTTGGAGTGGCACTGTGACAAGCTGTGCAATGGGTGCGAGCAATTGCGAGCGCCTGTCCGTCAGATGCCAGTGTTAAGCCCGTTCCAAGTTTTGCAGGCTGTGTCACGATCAAAGCAACAAACAAGCTGACAGCAGCACATGGCAGCGCCCACCAGAAGTTAGCAAAATTGTCGTGTGCATCATGACGATTGATGAAATGACGAACCATCCCGCCCATAACAAGGATCAGCGCCACGACCAGAACCGGCTGGCTATGACCTGTGAGCAATGGATAGTGATTTGACACCATCATCAACAATACAGGAAGCGTCAGGTAGTTGTTGTGAACCGAACGCTGCTTGCCAATTTTGCCAAGTTCAGCGTCTGGCTCACGCCCTGCCAGCAATGCGGCTGTTATTTTCTTCTGGTTAGGAATGATCACCACGAACACGTTGAATGCCATAAACGTGCCAATCAGCGCTCCAACATGAATAAGCACACCGCGCCCGGAAAAGACCTGAGAGTAACCATAGGTCGCGCCCAAAATAATCACCAGAAGGCATGCTGCCAATAAGGGGGTATTTTGCCCAATCGCGGACCGGCAAAGGCGATCATAAACGAGCCACCCTGCGCCTAGCGAAACAATCGAGATCGTGACGGCCTCAGATGGCAAAAGCTTCATCACCGCAGGATCAATCAGATAAACACTAGCGTTGAAATAGTACTGTACTGTCAGCAGAGCAAAGCCTGAGACCCATGTAAGGTAAGCATCCCACTTGTACCAAATCAAGTCCTTGGGCAGTTCTTTAGGAGCCACCATGTATTTTTCTACATGATAAAAGCCGCCGCCATGGACTTCCCATGCACTGCCGAAAATACCTGCACCCTGCCCCTCACGTTTGCGTAAGGAAAGGTCAAGAGCGATAAAATAAAACGAGGTCCCAATCCAGCCCACGCCCACAATCAAGTGAAACCAGCGGAAAAGCAGATTGAGCCATTCACTAAGGAAGGTGGCTGTCATTGTCTTGTTCTTTTAAGTTTAACTGAAATAAGCAAGCAGTGGAGCCCTCCCTCACTGCCAAAATTCTGGGAGAGCACCATAAAACGCGGCGCTCTCCGTAAACTAAGCCCGAGGCTTATTCTGGTAATTTATCGTCGATGCCTTTGACGTAGAAATTCATAGACAGCAGCACGCCATCTTCAGCGCTTTCGCCTTCTTTCAAGAAGACAGACCCGTCTTGTTTGGTGATTGGACCGGTGAATGGCTTCAGGTCACCAGCTTTGATCGCAGCAAGTGTCTGTGCAGCTTCATCGGCAACATCCTGCGGAATGTTTGTGAACGGTGCCATGTGGACCATGTCAACATCAAGGCCACCCCAGGTATCGCCACCCTTCCAGGTGCCGTCCATTACAGCCTGCACGCGGGAGATGTAGTAGGAAGACCAGTCATCAACAATCGCGGTCGCCTGGGTTTTTGGTGCAAACTTGATCATGTCAGATGCCTGACCAAAACCGATGATGCCACGCTCTTCAGCGACCTGCAAAGGCGCAGGTGAATCGGTGTGCTGCACCATAATGTCAACACCCTGGTCAACGAGGGCTTTTGCTGCATCAGCTTCACGGCCCGGATCGTACCAGGAGTTCACCCAGATTGTCTTGACTTTGAAGTCTGGGTTAACGGACTGGGCACCCAGCATGAAGGAGTTGATGCCGCGCACAACTTCAGGAATTGGGAATGAGCCAATGTAACCGGCAGTGCCGGACTTGGAGACCTTGGCTGCAATTTGACCAAGAACATAACGGCCCTGGTAAAAACGTGCACCGTAAGAGGAGACGTTTTTCGTCTGCTTATAACCTGTCGCATGCTCAAACTTCACTTTCGGAAATTTGCGCGCAACTTTCAAGGTCGGGTTCATGTAACCAAACGAAGTTGTAAAGATCAGCTCGTGACCGGAGCGAGCAAGCCGTTCGATGGCGCGTTCTGCATCAGCGCCCTCTGGCACGCTCTCAATGTAAGTGGTTTCAATTTTCTCGCCAAAATGCTTTTCAATCGCCTGACGACCCTGGTCATGCTGGTAGGACCAGCCATGATCAGACACTGGACCAACGTAGATAAAACCGACTTTTAGCGGTTCAGCAGCAGCAGATGCACCAGCTGTAAGGCCAAGAGCAACAGCAGCAGTTGCTGCTAGTTTGAAGATAGTGCGCATTGTGCGCTCCCCTTTATAGGTTCGTTCGTAGCCTGCTGCACAACACCCTAATCAGCACCGCAGGCCACACCTTTGACAACCAAACGAAATGAAAGTGCCAAGCAAATGCGAATAGAACAGAGTTGTAGTCTGCTCAGCGCATCTGTGCGCTCTCAAGTTGTTTTCCTGCATTGTTTTCGCTCGTATAAAATACGATCTTTTATTCGTGCGCGGGCAGGTTTCCGCAAGTCGTGCATTGGTGAACTGAATTATCTTCACCCAAAGATCTAAGTCTTTGTTATCTACTATCTCGCCTTCTCATGTATACGAAGGTCGAGTAATTAACAATTTGATCAATGTCTACAAAGAGCACATTGGTCAAATCATGAGTATTCTTAGCGGTCAGGCACAAACGGCTTACCAAGACATGCAGGTGTATTCACCTTTGCAAGTGTCTTATTGCGCGAAATCATGATCAGGACGATGATCGTCGCAAGGTATGGCAGGGCTGACATGAACTGTGTCGGAAGCGCGATACCAGCAGCTTGGGCATGGAACTGCAAAATGGAAACGGCACCAAAAAGGTACGCCCCAATAAGCACACGCGCCGGACGCCAAGAGGCAAACACCACCAAGGCCAAAGCAATCCAGCCACGGCCAGCCGTCATCCCCTCAACCCACTGCGGGGTGTAGATGAGCGAAAGGTAGGCACCAGCAAGACCGGAACAGGCCCCGCCAAACATCACTGCCAGATAGCGCACCTTGATGACCGAGTAGCCCAGAGAGTGCGCCGAAGCATGGTTGTCTCCAACTGCGCGAATAATCAGCCCTGTTCGTGATTTGAACAAGACAAGATAAACCGCAAGCACGAGGCCGTAGCTGGTGTAAACCAGCAGATCTTGGTTAAACAGCAGCGGACCAATGAACGGAATAGAAGACAGTACCGGAATCGCAATCGGTTCAAGGCTGATACCGGGCTGACCAATAAAGGCTTCACCAATCATACCAGAAAGCCCAAGCCCCAAAATAGTCAGTGCCAGGCCTGTCGCCACCTGATTGGCCATCAAGTTGAGCGTGAGAAAGCCAAACAGCAAACTCATGGCAATGCCAGCAGCCAAAGCGGCAATGATACCAAACGTTGGCGAGCCGGTAGCCTGCGTTGCAGCAAAGCCAATCACAGCGCCCACAATCATCATTCCCTCAACACCAAGGTTGAGAACACCAGATCGCTCCACCACAAGCTCACCAATCGCGGCAAGTAAAAGTGGGGTTGATGCCGTGATGATGGTCAAAAGAACAGCTTCAATCATAGACAAATCAAACATGAGCTGTCTCCTTCAACCGCTTGGCACTGGAAACGAACTTGAACTTGTAAAGAATGAGCGTGTCACACGCGAGCACGAAGAACAGCAACATGCCCTGAAAAACGCGAGTGATTTTATCAGTCAGGCCCAAACTCACCTGCGCTGATTCACCGCCAATGTACGAAAGCCCGAGCAACAAACCGGCAAACAAGATGCCGATTGGGTTTAGCCGGCCAAGAAACGCAACAATGATCGCTGTAAAGCCATAACCAGGAGAGATAATCGGCGTCAGCTGCTCAATGGAACCCGAAACCTCTGCCATGCCAGCAAGTCCGGCAAGACCGCCCGAAACGAGGAAGCCAAACCAGACCACCCCATTACTGGAAAACCCGGCAAAGCGACCGGCACGCGGCGTCTCGCCCATCACTTTAATCTCAAAACCCTTGAGCGTGCGCGTAAGCATCCACCAGACCACGACCACAGCTATCACGGCAAAGATCATACCGATATGCAAACGCCCCTCACCGATCTTCGGAAGCACGTGTGCTGCATCAAAAATCCGACTTTCAGGGAAATTGAAACCGTCAGGATCGCGCCAAGGGCCGCGAACAAGAAAATCAAGGATGTATTGCGCAACGTAGACCAGCATCAAGCTCGTCAGGATTTCGTTGGTTCCAAAGCGTACCTTGAGAAAAGCAGGTATAGCGCCCCACGCCATACCGCCCAAAATACCCATCAAGACCATCAGGGGCAGCGCCATTGCGCCTGTATACTCGTGAAAAAGCACAGGGATCATGGAGCCGGCAAGAGCGCCCATGGTGAACTGACCTTCCGCACCAATGTTCCAGGAGTTTGAAAGAAAACAGACAGACAAGCCCACTGCAATCAAGACCAAAGGTCCAGCCTTCACCAACAGCTCTTCAATGGACCAGCTCGTGGTCAAAGGCTCAATGAAGTACGCATAAAGCGCATCAAGCGGGTTATAGCCCATGGTGGCAAACAACACCGAGCCACACACCAATGTCAGGCCAATCGCAACCAGCGGCGAAAGGAATGTCATGAGCTGAGAATGTTCAGCGCGCTTCTCAAGTTCAATGCGCATGGAGTTCTCCCACCTTAACATCTGATGAGGCCGCTTTGCCTTCACCCATACCCGCCATCAAGAGCCCGATCCTCTCACGGTTCATTTCAGCAGCTGGCTCAGCTGGAGAAAGCTCCCCGCGCGAAATGACGGCAATTCTATCAGCCAATTCGTAGATTTCATCCAGATCCTGCGAGATCACAAGAACAGCAGAACCACTGCGCGCCAGATCGATAATCGCTTGTCGGATGAGAGCGGCAGCCCCTGCATCCACGCCCCAGGTCGGTTGGTTGATCACCAACACCTTGGGTGCACGGTCCAACTCGCGGCCAACGACAAACTTTTGCAGGTTGCCACCAGAAAGAGAGCGTGCCTCAGGATTGTCGTGGGACATGCGCACATCATAGGAAACCTTGATGCGCTTTTCCATTTCACCTGCAAGCTTCTGATTAAGCATTCCATGGCGAATAAGGTCAGGGTCAGATTTATACCGAGTCAGCAAGATATTGTCGGACAACACAAACCCGGGAACAGCTCCGTGTCCCAAACGCTCTTCGGGCACGAAAGCACTTCCCAGAAGGCGTCGGTCATTGACTTTGCGCTTACCAACAGGGACACCGCACAGCTCGACAGCATAAGCGTCTTTGACCTGTGTTTCACCGGAGATCGCATCAAACAATTCACTCTGGCCATTTGCAGCAATGCCTGCCACAGCGACAATTTCGCCACCGCGCAAATCCAGGTTGATATTCTTCAATTCAATGCCAAATGCACCATCTGAAGGAAGCGACAGGTTGCGCAATTTCAGCATGACATCGCCCGGCGTAGCTTGCGCCGCGCCAGCATTGATATCATGCACGTCCCCGCCCACCATCAAACGGGCAAGGCTTGCAGGTGTTTCCTGTGCAGGATCGCACCCACCAACGACACGTCCATGACGCATAATCGTAGCGTCGTGGCAGATCCGCTTGACCTCCTCGAGCCGGTGGGAAATATACAAAATAGCACAGCCCTCACGCGCCAGACGCTGCAAGGTTACAAACAGCTGGTCAGCTTCTTGCGGCGTTAAAACCGAAGTTGGCTCATCCATGATGATCAGGCTGGGGTTCTGCAAAAGGCAACGTACAATTTCAATGCGCTGACGGATACCGACCGGAAGATCTGCAACAAGAGCTGTTGGATCCAGTGGCAGGCCATACTTTTGGGAAACCTCAGTGATGCGTCTGGAAAGGGCCTCGATTTTTTCGCCTTTAGGCAAGGCCAGTGCGATATTTTCAACCACACTTAAAGCTTCAAACAGCGAGAAATGCTGAAAAACCATACCCACGCCCAGTTTTCGGGCCGCAGCAGGGTTTGATATGGAAACGGGTTTCCCCTTCCACAAGATCACTCCTGCGCCCGGTTCCAGGGCGCCGTAGAGTATTTTGACGAGCGTAGATTTACCCGCTCCATTTTCGCCAAGCAATGCATGAATTTCGCCTTGCTTGATGACAAGATCGACATCGTCATTTGCGAGAATATCACCAAATTTCTTGGTAATACCCTTCGCTTCTATGAGCGCCTCGCCCCCTGTCACCGAGCCGGGCCTCTGCTCATTTTCCATCGTGTTATCCGTTCCCCAACAAACTCAGATCAAACGTTCTTTTTTGAACTTAAGAAGCAAAACGAAACCCTCCTTTAGCAGCGCTCATTTGCTGATCTTTCACCACCAGAAGTTGAGCAGCAATAGAAATTGCAATATCAGACGGTTTTTTGCTTCTTATCTCAGTAATTCCGACCGGACAAACAAGCTGTTTGCTATGCGCCTCCGACAAACCGGAGTCTTTGAACCGCTTAAGTGTTCGCGCACGCTTTGTTGCACTGCCTATCAAACCAATATATGCCATATCGGTTCTGCGAACCGCCGCATCTACTATAGCATGATCACGTTTGTGATCATGGGTCATGACAAGGATATAGTTTCCCGGTTCGAGGTTCTTAACGATAACTTGCGGCTCATGTAGATGAATGCAGCGAATATTGGAAGGCACATATTCTGGAAATATCTCACGCCTTTCATCAATCCAACTGACCTGAAAGCCCAAAGGTGCCAATACATGCACCAAAGCCTTCCCAACATGGCCTGCACCAAACAGATACAGATGAGGTCTGTCTTGCCCGAACCTCTCAGTCAGTTTGCCTTGATTTAAAACAATTTCTGCTGAGTTTGGATCACACATTGCAGGTGATAACACCTGTCTTTCAAGTGACTTTGAGCTGCAAATATTTGCAATTGTTGAAAAATTTCCCAGCACTTCTTGCGCGGAAAAATCTTGTGCACGACCTCGATAATTAAGATCAAATTGTTCCAAAGCGACCTGAACACGTCCACCACAACACTGCCCAAGGTCCGGTCCAAGCGCATAGGACTGGCTCACGAAAGCAGTTTGCCCACGCTTCATCATTGAAACAGCTTCATGCAGGAGGTCATATTCCAATCGCCCGCCGCCAATGGTTCCCTTAAAGGACATATCGGGACGAACGACCATGCGCGCGCCCGCTTCGCGCGGAGAGGATCCGGCAACATCTAAAATACTCACCAGAACGCATCGTCCGGCAGCATCCAGAGCAGACAAGACCTCGCTCCACACCAACATCAGTCCACCTCGCCGCGCTTGATCGCCTGAACAGCGTTCAAAATCGCCTCGGGTGTTGCAGGGGCATCCAGTTTTGGCAGCACGCCTTTGTTCAGGCTCGCGATCGCATCATTGATTGCGCAAAACACAGAAATCGGCAGCATCAAAGGCGGCTCTCCCACAGCCTTTGAGCGGTAGATCGTCTCCTCAGGGTTCCCCTCACTTTCAAAGAGGGAAACATTGAATTCCTCAGGCACATCAGAGGCTGTTGGAATCTTATAGGTCGAAGGCGCATGCGTGCGCAGTCGACCTACATCATCAAACCAAAGTTCTTCAGATGTAAGCCAGCCCATGCCCTGCACGAAACCGCCTTCAATCTGCCCAATGTCCAATGCCGGATTTAGCGACTTGCCAACATCATGCAGCACATCAACCCGCTCAACCTTCATCTCACCGGTCAACGTATCAATCAGCACTTCTGAGCAAGACGCTCCGTAGGAGAAATAGAAGAACGGACGCCCCTCCACCTTGTCACGGTCCCAGATGATCTTTGGCGTTTTATAAAAGCCAGAGGAAGAAAGGTGAATCCGGTTTTCGTAAGCAAGTTGAGCGAGCTTCTTTATGGAGAACTTCGCTTCACCTGAAATAAAGACCTGATCATCAAGAAACTCTATGTCCGTCTCTGACACATCAAAGCGCTCAGCAACAAACGCTTTGAGACGCCCTACAATTTCACGGCACGCGATGGCAGCGGCCATACCATTGAGGTCCGTGCCCGAAGACGCAGCAGTCGGCGAGGTATTTGCCACTTTTGACGTGTTCGTTGCTGTGATTTTCACCTTGCTCAGCGGCACGCCCATTTCGGTTGCCGTAATTTGTGCAACCTTTTGGTAAAGCCCTTGTCCCATCTCCGTGCCACCATGGTTCAAATGCACCGAACCGTCACGGTAAAGATGAACCAGAGCACCAGCCTGATTAAGATGTCTTAAAGTGAAGGAAATACCAAACTTCACTGGCGTGAGTGCAATCCCTTTTTTCAAGACCTTATTTTCAGCATTGAACGCCTCAACAGCTTTCCGGCGTGCACGATACGCGCAACTTGCCTCAAGCTGATCAACGAGCGTGGCCAGCAGCTCGTGCTCTTCAACTGGCTGTCCGTATGGCGTCGTATTTTCACCCTCACGGTAAAAGTTTACCTTGCGCACATCCAGAGGATCCAGGCCCAGCTTAATCGCAATCGCGTCCATCATTCGCTCAGCTGCGAACATCCCCTGAGGGCCGCCAAATCCACGAAACGCTGTATTTGAAACAGTATTTGTTTTCAGTCGCTTCGATCGGATTGTTAAATCTGTATAGTAATAACTGTTATCGGCATGGAACATCGCCCGGTCATTGATCCCCAGCGACAGATCTGCCGAGTGACCGCAACGTGAGTTAAGGTTGATTTTGACCGCTTCAATCTTGCCAGTTCCATCGTAACCAGCATCAAGATCAACTAGAAAATCGTGACGCTTACCCGTCAAAATCATATCGTCATCACGGTCCAACCTGCACTTGCAAGGCCGTCCTGTGGCATGAGCGGCCAATGCGGCCAATGCGGCCCACTGGTTAGCCTGGGATTCCTTACCCCCAAAGGCCCCGCCCATACGCCGCACTTCAACTGTGACTTCAGCTTCATCAACACCAAGGACTTTGGCAACGGTATGTTGAACTTCAGTGGGATGCTGGGTTGAAGAGTGAACGGTCATATCCCCGTCCTCTCCCGGAAAAGCAAAGGCAACTTGCCCTTCAAGGTAAAAGTGCTCCTGCCCACCAAGAGCAAAGCTACTCCTTACCGTGTGAGCTGCACGCTCCAACTTCGCTTCTGGAGATCCCCTTCGAAACTCATAGTCTGGCAAGACGGTCTGGTCCGCCTTAAGCGCGTCTGCCACGCTGATCAACGCAGCCTCAGCTTGCACATCAATATGCGCCAGCTTAGCCGCCTTACGCGCCTGTAAACGGGTTTGCGCAACAATAAGAAAAATCAGCTGTCCGTGAAACGCGATACGCTCCGATACAAGAACCGGGTCATCCCCCATGGCAGGCGAGCAATCGTTCACACCCGGAATATCGCCAGCTTCCAATACAGCAACAACGCCTGGAGCAGCCCTTACCGCAGCCAGATCAATCTTCGTAATCCGCCCACATGCAGCAGCGGTGGAATAGCCCGGAGCAACATGTAACGTACCCACAGGCTCGATCATGTCGTCGATATAGGTCGCCTTGCCAGAAACATGCTTTCTGGCACTATCATGTTTGTGAGGCTGACCAACGGCCTGTAGTTGATTATTTTCTGCAACCCGCGTCTCAAGCAAATCAGTTGACATGTGCATCTCCAAATACCGGAGCGCGCTGTCCATGCACTCGCATTGATGCCGCTGATTGGTCTGAAAGTTCCAATAGGGCCTTCTCTAAAAGCGAGCACGCAACCTTTTGGCGATAAGCGCCCGAGGCACGCATGTCAGTGAGCGGTGAGAAATCGCGTTCAAGTGCACTCAGGGCGTGCACCCAGCTGTCCGGTTCATCGAGCCTTGCTCCCACAATGGCCACTTCTGCACCGCCCGCACGCTTTGGCACCCCTGCCATTCCACCGAATGCCATACGCGCATGTTCCACAACACCGTCTTTCACTGTCAAGCAGAAAGCCGCCATTACAGCCGAAATATCCTGATCAAAGCGCTTGGAAATTTTATAGGCCCTGAAATGCTCACCAGACTTCAAACGCGGCACGCTGATAGATGTGAGCACCTCGTTTTCAGCGATATCTTGCTTGCCATAATCGATAAAGAAGTGTTCCAGCGGCAGATTGCGCCGTCCACGATTGCTTTGCAGCTCAATTTCAGCCCCAAGCGCAATCAGCATTGGCGGCATATCTCCAATTGGCGATCCATTGGCAATATTACCGCCAACCGTACCGGAGGCACGCACCTGCTTTGAGCCGATCCTGCTCATCACCACATCCAAATCAGGATCGATGGTCTTTAAAAACTCTTCTGCAACCGCATAAGAGGCACTGGCACCAAGGCGAATGCCCTGCTCATCCTCATAGCATGTACCAAGGCCAATCACGCGTCCAAGATAGATGATTTTGGGTAAGTCCCGCAGATGTTTAGTGATCCAGAGGCCAACATCTGTCGAGCCAGAAACCAGCGTCGCATCTGGGTGTTCTGCATAGGTATCAAGTAAGCTTTGAAAGTTTGCAGGCGCATAGAAGAAACCTGCGTCTTCTCCGACAAGAACGTCCTGCTCATCGTGAAGCGCCTCAAGCGCTTCGCGCGTTTGTTCAGCACGTGCAGAAAAAGCATCATTCAAGCCGCTGCAGCATGCCTCCAGCGCTGCATCAACAATTGGCCGGTAACCCGTGCACCTGCACAGGTTCCCTGCAATCCACTCATTAACGTCTGCACGGCTCAAACCTGGCTTGTTCGCGTGGTAAAGCGTGAAGAGACTCATAACAAAGCCCGGCGTGCAAAACCCGCATTGCGAACCATGCAATTCAAAGAGCGCTTGCTGTACAGGATGCAGCCCCTCAGGCCCCTCAAGATCCTCAACGCTCACAAGCTCACAGCCATCGATTTGCCCGAGCAGCAAAATACAACTGTTCACTGGCTCATACACCAGCTCACCATTTCGCAAACGACCAATCGCGATCGTACATGCGCCGCAATCCCCTTCGCCGCATCCTTCCTTCGTTCCCGTAGAGCGTTCGCTCAAACGCAGGTAATCCAGAAGCGTTGTTGTGGGCTCAAATTGGTCCAGTTCGACCACTTTGCCTTTTCGCAAGAAACGGATTGCTTTGCGCATCTGCTCAGCTCCCCCTGTAGGTCGTGTAACCAAATGGGGAGAGCAGCAACGGCACATGGTAGTGACTGTTCACATCTGCAACGCCAAATCGAATAGGTACAATATCGAGAAAAGCTGGGTCAGGAAGTGCAAGCCCTTCAGCCCGCAGATAGTCTCCTGCATGGAACCGCAGCTCATATGTGCCTGCTGTTAGTTCCTCGCCCTCCAGCAAAGCCCCCTCAACCCGGCCATCTGTGTTGGTCGAAAACTCACCAAGCTTGGAAAAGCTGTCCCCATCAACACAAACAAGCTCAACCTTTAGCCCGCAGGCTGGCTTCCCCTGAGCACTGTCCAGTACATGGGTAGTCAATCGTCCCATAGTTTCCTCTTATACCAATTATCATCTGAGATAGATGTTAGAATCTAAGTGAAACCACAGATTGCACTCTTTCTTTTGATAACAAAAGAATAAAAAAGAGCGCTTACTGTTGCCAATTAGGCATCAAACGAATGCAACATTTTTCCCATTCTTGCGACAGCCAGTTCCAGAAAGATTGCAGGCGCCAGCGCAAGCCCGCGCAAAGACGATGTAATGATACAAAAGTGCCCGCGTGTGAGCTGCTCATCAGTCAGAGGCTTAAACAGCAGCCGATCATCTGCAAGCTCTTCTTCCAGACCCACCACGGTCTGGAAGGCAATCATCTCTCCTGAACGCACCATATGCTTCATGAAGCGCAAAGAGTTGGCCTCCACGCTGCTTTGCCCGGCAATGGAGCTGTGTGACAACGCCACGTCCAAACGGGCTCTGATCGAAATTCCATGCGCGGGCATAGAAACTGGGTATTCGAAACACTGTGCAAGACTGAGCTTTTCTTCAACTGCGAGCGGATGCGTTGGCGCCATGATTGCGCCAATCTCCAGCGCCTTCTTGTAATTGACAGTAAACGCATCTGTCTCAGGTGGTTCAAATGTGAACCCCACATCCACTTCTGCTTTCTCAACAGCTTCAGCAACCCGCTCAGCCCCCATCACCTGCACATCCACATGAATGCCGCCATAGTCCTTTCGAAATTTGGCGATCAACTCCGGCAGGAGAGCCTCCGTCACACTTTCAACGGTTGCAATGGAAACCACACCACGGCGTAGCCCCTTGAGCGCATCAAGTTCAGCACCCGTTGCGTCCAAATCAGAAAGCGTCCTGCGAATGTGGGCGAGCAGAATTTCACCGGCTGACGAAAGCCGGATTGTGCGCCCGACACGCTCAAACAACTCCATCCCCAACTGCTTTTCCAAAGTGAGAATCTGCCGATTGACCGCTGACGAGGCCACGTTAAGTTTACGTGCCGCCGCACGAATGGAGTTTTCTTCCGCAGCAGCCGCAAAATAGCGAAGCGCTGGGCCGTAAAGGTACCGCGATCGATCCATCAAATCTTTCTTTATTTTCAGTTCTATGATTATGGGATGATGACTGTAGCGCCAGTTGTCTTCCGCCCTTCAAGATCACGATGTGCCTGAGCTATGTCTTTCAGCGCGTAACGCTGGTTTATCTGAATGTCGACCGTTCCATCTGCAACGACGGAGAAAAGGTCAGCTGCAGTTTCCTCAAGCTCCCACCGCTCAGAAATGTAATCAAACAGGCTCGGGCGGGTCGCAAACAAAGACCCTTTTTGAGAGAGTAGAGCAAGGTTGAACTCTGGTAAGGGACCAGAAGACTGACCAAAGCTGCACCAAAGCCCACGTTTACGAATGCAATCAAGCGAGGCTGGGAATGTATCCTTGCCCACACTATCGTAGACAACATCGCAGCCGCGGCCATCTGTAATGGCACGCACGCGCTCAACCCAATCTTCACTCTTATAGTTGATCACATAGTCATAGCCATGAGCGGAGGCCAACCTAGCCTTTTCAGCAGAGCTCACAGTACCAATAACGGTAGCACCAAGCGCTGATGCCCACTGCCCCACAATAAGCCCAACACCCCCAGCAGCTGCATGGTACAACAGGGTCGTTTCTGCCGTAACCTCATATGTTTTTTTAAGCAGGTAGCACGCAGTCATACCCTTCAGCATCAAAGCAGCCGCCTGCTCATCACTGACACCCTCAGGAATTTTCACCAATACACTGGCCGGGATATTGCGCTCTTCACTATAAGCTCCCAAAGGCCCTGCATAAGCGACACGGTCTCCAACAGCCAGGTTACTCACCCCCTCGCCGATAGAAACGACATAACCAGCACCTTCATTTCCAAGTGTAAGTGGCAGCTCGCCAGGCGCAGGATAAAGGCCTGACCTAAAATAGGTATCAATGAAATTGAGACCAATGGCGGTATGGCGTATGCGCACTTCACCCGCCTTTGGCTCAGGCAAATCAACATCAACGTACTTTAAGACCGAGGGGTCACCAACACTTTCAATATGAACCGCGCGAACCATATGGGTTTTCCCTTACAAATGAGAGGATGCGTAGTTTGATTACATTGCCTGCTGGTTGCAAGCAACTTGAAAGTGAACCACCTGAATATTGAGGGCCTTGGAACCAACTGGGCTCCTGTCAAAACAAAAAACGCCCGATCGAAGGACCGGGCGCTTAAACTTAAAATTTTACGAACCTAGATTTTTCGAAACACCTGATGAGCAGCGCCAACACAGAATAAATACAAACTCGTCGCTGTAATAAGAGCGTACAACCATGCATCAATTACGAAATCTTGGTAAAGAGCCATCGCAAGCGCAGCGCTCCAAACTGTAAGGATACTCAGCGTTAGTGGCCGCCACTTTGCAGTACGCACCGGATGGACAAACTCAACTGGCAAAAACGTCAACACAGAGCACAACGCAACCATGCCGATGATGACCAAGGGCGAACACTGGAGCGCAACAAGCACCACAATCAGCATATTCCAGACACCAGGAAACCCGAGAAAACCGCCGCTCTCGGTCTTCATGTTGTTATCCGCAAAATAGATTGCACCGGTAAACACAATAATAGAACCGGAAAGAAGCCCCCAAAACTCAGAAAGAAGGCCACTTTGATAAAGAGCAAAGGCAGGTAGGAAAACGTAAGTTGCGTAATCAATCACAAGGTCCAAAATTACCCCGCTCCAACGCGGTAGACGATTTTGAATATCGCATTTGCGTGCCAACGGTCCATCCAGCCCATCGACAACAAGTGCCACCCAGAGCCAGAAAAACATCATAGGCAAGTCGCCGTTCGCTCCTGCAACTAGTGCAAGCAAAGCAATTGGAGCACCCAGCGCAGTGAGTACATGTATGAGGAACAGCCGGGAATGGGTCTGACCGGTCAACTTCAGGTCCTTTGTTATTCTTTAGGTGAAAGCACCAATTAGAACAATCTATCGCCCACTGCTTCTACGAAAGACAAGTCCGCACGAGCAAAATAGATGTTTGCAGCGCCCCATAGCAGAAGCGCGATGCCAATTCCATAGCTTGTAAACGGTGTTTTACTCTTTTTTTCAAGTGTCATTATGAGACCAAGCAGCGCGATCCAAATAATATTCATGATTCCCACTGCAAACATAAGCACCATGAGCGCCCAACAGCACCCCAAACAATAAATGCCTTGTTCAACCCCAAACTGAAATGCACTTTGTTTTTGCTTGCCGCTATGCAGTGCCAACGCAACATTTGGGGTACGGCAGCGGTCAAGACATGCCTGTTTGGCTGGCGTAAACTGATAAATCGCTGCTGCAAACACGGTTGTGATCGTTAACGTGGAAAAAACAGGAAGCATCATCGGGCTCATCACACCCATTTCATGCAGCCCGCCCTGCGCAATGGCCGCAACAATGGAGAACCCTGTCCACACAGCAAGGTACCCTCCAGCCACAACATAAATGGAGCGTCCACCGCGAGCTTCATGATAGGTCGTCAACATAGGCATGGCAGTTGGCAACATCATCGCAAGCACCATCATGAACCACATCATGAACAGCAGGAAGTAATCGTATAAGCCCAAATTCGCGAGCGCTGGCATACCAAATGCCTCTTGCGCAAGTGGAAGGCACAGCGAAGCCAGCTGCACGCGCACATGCTCAGGCAGCCCTTTAAACATATTGAACTGATTAAACAGCTCCATTCCGGGGCCCATCTCGCCCATATCCATGCGCGAGATCATATCAACGACCATTGCAGCCAGATACACCCAGCCCAAAACGACAGCCCCACCCAAAATGATGTAAGGGAGTCGATAGGAAACCTGTAAATCCGTTTTCGGACTGGAAACTGACATAGCCAACCTCAAAATCAATCAGGATCAAAGAAAACTCGAGAGTTCCAGATCCAGCGCAGTGCATGCAGTTTCTCTAATAGACCAGTAATTACCCCAATGCGACATTGATTTAGTTCAAATGCAAACAGCACCCTGCGACATGGTGAAGCTGCTCCAAACACGCTTCTGCGTTCATTCATTGGGGGCGACCTACGTGCAGCACCTTGAAACCGATAGGTTTTATCCCCTAGATACCAGAGTAATAGAACGCAAACCAAAATGCGGGATGAAAAAATGGCAGCCAACCCTCCACTAGACGGTCACAAGAGCACAAAAGACAACCACCCGCCCTTGCAGGAAACGCACTTTGATTGCGCTGTGATTGGTACAGGCCCAGCTGGTATGATTGCTGCCCTGGCACTTGCCAGCAACGGATTGAGAACGGCCCTGGTCGGGCCACCTGTGAACCTGGAAGATGCCCGCACAACGGCACTGATGGACGCCTCACGCCAATTCTTAGAGAACATCGGCCTTTGGGAGGATTTACGCGCATCGTTCACCCCCTTGGAACGCATGCGCTTGATCGATGGGACTGACCGCCTCCTTAGAGCGCCCGAAACCACATTTTCTGCATCCGAGCTTGGTCTCGCCGCTTTCGGTTATAACATCCTCAACAAAGACCTTAACCACGCTCTTTATCGCCTTGTAAATTCAAGTGAATTTGTCGTTACGATTGAAGACACAATCAAAAGCGTCAGGAGCAACGATCACAAAGCCACCATTGAGCTAAACAACACTCAGGACCTGTCTTGCCAGGTGGTTATCGGGGCTGACGGGCGCAACTCCGTGGTACGTCGCTCCGCCGGTATTGAAACGAAAAACTGGAAATACCCGCAAGCCGCGCTTGTCCTGAACTTAAAGCATGACCTGCCGCACCTTAACGTATCAACAGAATTTCACCGCAACACCGGCCCATTCACAATGGTTCCGTTACCGGGAAAATCATCCTCTCTTGTTTACGTGGAAACACCAGAGCGCGCGCAAGAGCTGAACAATTATAGCGACAGCGCACTTGAAGCCGAGCTTGAAAAACTCAGCAAATTTGTTTTAGGGTCAATAAGGCTTGCAAGCCCAAGGCAGGTGTATCCGCTTTCCGGCCTCACAGCGTCCCATATGAGCGGCAACCGCTCGCTTTTGATGGGCGAAGCAGCTCATGCATTCCCCCCTATTGGAGCCCAAGGCCTCAACTTATCGCTACGCGATGTGGCTGTAGCCACGGAATTGCTGGCCAATGCAAAGCGCACCGGTGCGGATATGGGGTCATCTGATCTGTTGCAAAAATACGATCGCAGCCGCAAAGCCGATGTTATCAGCCGCACAACAGCTGTTGATTTGCTCAACCGCTCACTGTTAACCGACGCATTACCGGTTCAGGCACTCCGCAGCCTGGGGCTCTACACCGCCTCGCGCATTCCACTTGTCCGGCGTTTCTTAATGAGAGAAGGCATCGCGCCCTCGTGGAGTTTACCAAGGCTGATGCGTGCCGACGACAAATGACTACGGCACCAAGATTCCAGATTGTAGCAGATAGATAAGCACTGGCAGCGTCACAACCGATGCCAGTGTCCCATACAGAACCGCCGTTGAGGCACGCTCCACATAGCTGGAATAATGCTGAGCCAGCACATAAACATTTGCAGCGGGCGGCAAGGCCGCCATTAAGAGCGCAGTTGAAATCCACAAACTATCAAATCCGCCAATCCACTCCAGCAGAACAAAAACAAGAACCGGGTGCACAACCAGCTTGATGAGCAGCAGGATGGGGAGCTCCTTTGCCGTCCTGCGGCTCGGTTGCAGAGCAATCGTCACGCCCATAGCAAACAAAGCACAAGGTGCTGCAGCTTGCCTTAAAAACGAGATCGTCTGATCCAGAGCAACCGGCGGCTTAAACTCTATCGCTGCCGCCAAAATGCCTGCAAGAACGGCAAGGATGAAGGGATGCGTGATGATCCTCTTAAAGATCTCAAGGGCAAGTGGACCCACCCGAACATTCCGCGATCCCCCAATCGACATCATCATCGGTACAAGAATGAACAGCAAAATTGTGTCAAAACACAAAATAAGCGCCGTAGGCACCGCAGCCCCTGCCCCTAAAACTGCAAGAGTAACCCCCGGCCCCATATATCCGATGTTGGAATAGGAGCCCACAAGCGCCTGAACGGTCGCTTCCCCGATGTTGCCGCATAAAACAAACCGGGCAAAAGAGTAGGCAATCGCAAACATGGCAAATGTTGAGAATGTCGTTGCAGCTACAAAATCAAATGTAGCCAACTCCTCCAATGGCGTTTCTGAAAGAAGCTGAAAAAACAAAGCAGGAAGCGCCAGATAGATGACAAAAAAGTTCATCCAAGCCAGCCCGTCACGCGATAGCTTCGCCCTGCGACCAGACACGAATCCCAGAAAAATAAGCAGGAAAAATGGCATTGCCAAATTTACGACATTGAGCATCTAGACCATATCCCCATTCAAATTCCGTGCAATTTTCGCGTGTTCTCCCTATCACAATGGAGAATGTGTTGCTTTTAAAACACTGATTGGCTAATCACCATCACCGAATAGAGCCTATATAGCCATTCTACAGAGGTTGGCATACCGGCAACTACGACACTATAGTGTGGAACTGGACAGCTCCATCCGCCCAAAGGCCAATATGAAAGCTAAGAAATCCCGTCGTCCCTACACACAACGTGAGAAGCTCTCTTTTCGACTTGAATGGATGGCTTTAAGAATAATCGGTGGAATCCTGCGCGCAATACCGCTGGACTGGGCTTCCGCGTTCATGGGTAACATGTGGCGTCTCATCGCCCCAATGACCCACAGGCACGCCCGCGCCAAAGCCCATATCATGGCAGCCTACCCTGAAATGACGCTCAATGAAGCCGACCAAACCATCCGGGATATGTGGGAAAACCTTGGCCGGGTCTCTGCGGAAACCGTACTGCTCTCCAAAATCCACAAGGATCCAAGCCGGGTGACCTACGCAAACCCGCAGGCCTTTTCCCCCTCAATTGGCGAGGGTGCGATCCTGGTAACTATGCACTCAGGCAATTGGGAAGTCGTTTCAGACAAGGCCGAAGACCTCGGGCTCCCTCTGGCAGGTGTTTACCAGAAGCTCAAAAATCCATATTCTGAAGAATATTTGGTGGAAAAACGCCGTTTCCTTTATAAGCTAGGCCTGTATTGCAAAGGTCACGACACTGGAACGAGAATTATTTCAATTCTTCGAAAGAAGGGATCGGTCGCATTTGTTGCCGATGTCCGTGACCATCGCGGCGTAAAGATTAATTTCTTCAACCAGCAAGCGGCAGCCACCCATATTCCGGCAGCTTTGGCCCGCACAATGAACAAACGCCTGATTGCAGTCGTCGCACGGCGCAAGAAAGGCGCACGCTTTGAGATCATTGCCAAGGAAATTCCTGTCGCACGCACCAAAGACCGGGTTCAGGACGCAATCATCACAACACAGGCGGTACACGACCAATTCGAGAACTGGATCCGAGAAGAGCCCTCCCAGTGGATGTGGATCATGAAGAAGTGGATTTAACCCACCTCTCAGCAGGACTTAGCCCAAAGAACCGATTTTGCACCGCACCATAATCTGTATACTCGCCTCCTAAATTTCCATTTCGGCTCGGGAGGGAGCTCGCCAGATGAAAACCTATCGTTCCTTTTATAAACCACTGGCTATCGGTGCACCAGAACCATTTGCGGAGCCTCCTGTAGCGCTCGAGCGCATGATCCACTTTGTGCCGCCACACATCGAAAAAATGCGCCTGAAGATCCCGCAGATGATTTCTCAGGTAGACGTCATTCTTGGAAACCTTGAAGATGCAATTCCAGCTGACGAGAAGATAAATGCCCGTGAGGGCTTTATCCAAATGGCAAATGACAACGACTTTGGCTCAACCAAACTCTGGACACGCATCAATTCGCTGGAAAGCCCGTGGGTTCTTGATGATATCAGCGAAATTGTAACCCGCTGCGGCGATAAGCTGGACGTTATCATGCTTCCAAAGGTGAATGGACCATGGGACATTCACTACCTGGATCAGCTGCTCGCACAATTAGAAGCCAAGGCTGGCATTAAAAAGCCAATCCAAATTCACGCAATTTTGGAAACTGCAGAAGGCGTCAACAATGTAGAAGCAATTGCCACTGCCAGTCCACGCATGCATGGCATGAGCCTGGGACCAGCTGATCTGGCGGCATCGCGCGGTATGAAGACAACTCGCGTTGGCGGAGGCCATCCAGACTACCAGGTCCTTGCAGATGCAGATGGTGACGCACCACGCACCCGGTACCAGCAGGACCTTTGGCACTACACCGTCGCAAAGATGGTAGACGCATGTATGGCAGCTGGCATCAAACCATTTTACGGCCCATTTGGCGACTTTAGTGACCCGGCCGCGTGTGAGGCACAGTTCCGCAATTCATTCCTGATGGGGTGTCTGGGAACATGGACCCTCCACCCAAGCCAGATCAAAATAGCAAAATCCGTTTTTTCACCTGAGCCGGATGAAATTAAATTCGCCCGCAGGATTTTAGAAGCAATGCCAGATGGAACAGGCGCTGTAATGCTGGACGGAAAAATGCAGGATGATGCAACCTGGAAACAGGCAAAAGTCATCTGCGACCTTGCAGATCTGGTTATTTCCAAAGATCCAGAACTGGCTGAATCTTACAACTAATCAATCTTGAAGAGTGGAGACATTCACTCTTCAATCTATCGATGTGTAAATCGATGAAATGCCTGCACCTATTCATCCCCAAACGGCATGTTTTGATCGATTTCAGCAGCTCCTTGCCTTTTTGCTACGTTATCAACCTTGACATGGCGCTCACAACATGACCTTTAAGGCGCCCTGACAAGATATAATATCTGCGAGAGTTTGGTGGATTATGGAGACAATGAAAACCGCGAAATTTAGAATTGGACAGGTCGTACGTCACCGCCTGTACCCGTTCCGTGGGATAGTCTTCGACGTGGACCCCACATTCGACAATACAGACGAATGGTGGGAGTCAATTCCCGAAGACGCACGCCCTAACAAAGACCAGCCTTTTTATCACCTTCTTGCTGAAAACGCAGAGAGTGAATACATCGCGTATGTCTCAGAACAAAATCTGGAAACAGACGACAGTGGCGAGCCTGTCAGGCATCCGCAGGTTGAAGAACTATTTGATGAGACAATGGACGGCGACTACGTCGTCAAGGATGTAGAAATCCACTAAGAAAGCACAGCAATCCCAAAAGGAACGCAGCACTCAACGCTCATCATCATCGATTGAACAAGAAAAAACCCGAAGGAAATTTCCTTCGGGTTTTTTTGCTTAAAGCTGAAACCAATTTACTGGTTTGCCTGACGCTGCTGCTCAATCAATTTCTGACGAGCTGCTTCAGCGCGCTTTTGCAGTTCTGACTGCAAGCGCTCTTGCTTTGCCTGCAATTCTTCAGGCTTGATAGCTTCGCCATCATAAATGCGAGTGAAGCCCTTCAAAGTAAGGTCGAATGGACGTGCCTTACCCTGCTGGTTCAACGTGGTGACGATCAGCTTACCGCCTTTTTTCAAGTTACCAATGAAATTTTCATCAATAACCATCTCAGCGATACAAGCATTTGGGAAGCAAATAGTATATTTTGCTTCATCCTGCTTGCCACCATCAACTTGCACACGAAGACCTGGCTGAATCAGCATTCCAGGAGGTACAGCAAGGTGCAGCAATTTACGGCTTTCGCCAGTCACTTCACGCACAACAGCTTGAGCAAGGAACTGACCTGTATCCGTGCGCAATTCTTGTGTAATAAGGCAGAATTCCTTCTTGGATTTTGGATCAGTGTTACACACTTTCACCCAAGCATCCTCTGCCTGTGCGTTCTGTGCAATACTGGCGCCAGCAAAGCCAACGGCGGCCATTGCTGCAATAATCCCACCAGTCAGAACGCCCTTTAAATTAACGGCCATCCCAAATTCCCTCAAAGTTTGATCCGGTATAAAACATGCCACCGGCAATTCCGCAGCAACCAATTTTTTGGCTCAACAGTGTTTTAACTGCTTGTTCGGTGCAAGCATACTCAGAACAGAGCTGAAAAAAAGGCAGCGCATCTGTTAAATGCTACTTATGTACTCTTTAAACACGTCCAAGCCATTTTTCCACCTATAGATTGGGGTGGTTACTGTTCTAATTCACAGTATAACAGGCTGAATCTTCCTCAGAATCGTACTATTGCTAGTTTCTACGGATGCCCCAGGAGAATTTCGAATGAATAGATTCCGATCCTATGTGAATAGAATGATGAATTCTGCGAAGGGTCTAGTTGTCTTTTCCACTATGACAACATTAGCTTTCTCAGCCGCAAATGCGCAAGACACGGTTCCCTGGACCCATGGCATTGCAATGCATGGAAAACCGGAGTTAGCGGCAGGTTATACACACTTGCCCTATGCAAACCCTGATGCTCCCAAAGGTGGCCGACTATCACTTGGGGTTCAAGGTACATTTGATAGCCTCAATTCTTATGCTCTGAAAGGTGCATGGACATCAGCGCGCGGAATGAAAGAACGCCAGATAGGCTCCTACATCCTGGAAAGTCTGCTCTTACGCTCAGACGATGAGGCATTCTCGCTGTATTCCCACCTGGCAGAAGCGGTACGCATGCCAGATGAACGAAACTGGATTGAATTTCGTCTCAACCCGGCAGCAAAGTTCTCCAATGGGGATCAGTTGGGTGTAGAGGATATCATCTTTTCACTAGAAACCATTCGCGACCATGGACGACCGCCTTTCGCCCGTTGGTACAGCAAAATCGTAAAGTTTGAAAAGACCGGTGAACGCATGGTGAAGCTGCACTTTAAAGATGGCAGTGACCGCGAGCTTCCGTTTCTGATCGCTCTAGCTCCAATCTTCAACAGCAGAACCACCAATGCTGAAACCTTTGGCAACACCACGCTAACCCCGCCTGTTGGCACAGGCCCCTACATATTCTCTGAGATAAATCCGGGCCGCCGCACGACCTATACACGCAGGGATGATTACTGGGCCAAAGATCTGCCTCAAAAAATTGGCTTTGACAATTTCGACGAGGTCACTGTAGATTACTTTCGAGATTATAACGCATTGCAGGAAGCTTTCCGCAAAGGCGGCACACAGGCACTGATTTACAGCAATCCCGGTCTTTGGGAAAATGCAGGCAATTTCCCCGCGTTTGAAGAAGGTAAGGTTGTTAAAGACGTCTTTGAACGCAAAACGCCCTCGCCAATGACAGGCATTGCCTTCAATACACGTCGCACGCAATTTGCAGACAAACGCGTGCGCGAAGCGCTTGGAATGCTGCTCGACTTCCAGTGGATCAACAGATCCCTTTTTGGTGGCCTCTATCAGCGCACAGATGGCTACTGGGATAACTCAGTGCTGTCATCCATCGGACGCCCCGCAAGCGAGCTGGAAAAGAAGATCCTCCAGCCATTCCCCAACGCAGTTTCTGATGACGTGCTTGCAGGCACTTGGCGCCCATCGCAGGCAGATGGATCCGGGCGCGACCGGCAGGTACTGCGCGAAGCCTTAGCGCTTTTCAAACAAGCAGGTTACGAGCTGAATCAAAGGAAACTCGTCAACGCCCAAACTGGAGAACAGTTTGCTTTCGAAATTCTTGTTCGGGTGCAAGACGAGGAAAAAGTCGCCCTTGCGCTGCAACGTACCGCAAAGCTCTTGGGTATAGAAATCTCTGTTCGTTTTGTTGATGCAGCACAATTCGAAGCACGTCGGTCCACATTTGACTTTGATGCACTCTTCAACACGTGGAGTGCATCCCTGTCTCCTGGTGGCGAACAGTTTGCCCGCTGGTCTTCAGAGGCAGCAGACACTCCAAATTCCAGAAACATCGTCGGTGCAAAAGAACCAGCAATCGATGCTCTCCTCGATGCACTTGTAGCCGCTCGTAGCCGTGAAGAATTCATAGCCACGGTTCGCGCGTTTGATCGGGTGTTGATTTCTGGGTATTACGCAATCCCGCTCTATCATGCTCCGGCTGAATGGGTCGCCCGCTGGACAACAGTTGAACACCCCGCAAAAACGCCGCTTTACGGCATGCAGTACAACAATTGGTGGGAAGCACCTAAAGAGTAGATAAACACATAAAAAGTAGGCTGTGTTCTTGATGAAGGCAGCCTACTCAACAAAAGTGTCTACATTCTAATATGCCGAATCTCTAATTCCCCTGTCGTGTAGCGGACTTAACTTTAATGATACTGTCAAATACCGATGCCATTGCCGATCACAGCACAACCGGTGTTTGGGGAAATATTACCCTCGATATGCTGTTTAGACGTGCGGCACAAAAACATCCAAACCGCTTGGCATTGGTAGATGCACCCGACAGAGAGAAATGGACGGGCGGCAAACCGCGTCGCCTCACATATGCGCAAGCAGAACAGGAAATCAGCCGGATTGCAGGCTTCCTCGCTGCCGTTGGAATGGAGCCTGACCATATTCTAGGGTTGCAATCGCCAAACACCGTCGACAGTGTCCTGTGCATTTTGGGAGCATTACGTGCTGGTGTCATCATATCCCCCTTCCCGCTACATTGGCGTCATTCCGAAATCCTGCGGGCACTGAGTACAGTGGATGCCAAGGCGCTGATCACGGCAGACCGAATAGAATCTCGTATGCTTGGGGAAGAAGCACGAGATGCAGCAGCTGATTTTTTCTCGCTACGCTTTGTTTTTGGATTGGGGCAAGACATTCCAGATGGCCTGATTGATATGGCCCCAATGCTTGCAGAAGGCGCAGATGCTTTCCCTGAACCCATCATTGAGCGCGAAGGTGCTCCTGCAAACCACATAGCAACGCTCACCTGGACACACTCAGGCACAGAAATCAGTCCGATACCGCGAAGCCATAACCATTGGGTTTCAACAGGCCTCATGCCATTTTTAGAAACGCGCTTGGAACCAGGAGCCCGAATTCTTCTGCCCTATATCCTGTGCGGGATCACTGGCATAGGAGCTGGCCTCGTGCCGTGGCTCCTAAGTGAAGGAACACTTCACCTGCATCATCCACACGCGTTATCCACATTAACGGACCATGCCCGCTCCATTGAAGCAAATTATATTTTAACACCTGGTCCGCTGGCATCTCACCTAGATGGAGCTCTTGAGGGGTGGAATACGAACACCGTAGCCACCTGGTCAGTCACCTCTCCAAAGCCAGCTAACTATCGAGCTAAGGGTGTCGTCACCGACCTGCATGTGCTGGATGAATATGCTCTCGTCGCACACCTACGCGGACACTCAGAAGAACCCGTCCCGCTGATTCCGGGCAACCAATTTGCCCCCAGCACATCGACTCACGGGCCATGCCTTATCAATATTGAGCCCATTGAAATAAATGAGGAAATTTCGGAGGTCTCGTCACAGAAAGAGAGCCGTTTTCATCTCCGCCTTAATGGCGCAATGGTTCCTGATGCAGACTGGCCGTCAGCAGCCCCTCACCTGTCTCTCTTCAGTCAAGGAGACCCAGAACAGGGCCTGATTACACAAATTCCTGTTGGCGTAAATCAAGTTACAGGTGCCATTCATGACTTTGGAACACCTGGCCAAAGAGCTCCCGGGCTTTTGGAATTGGAGCATCTGGATGAAATATACTCTGAATTCTCGGGGGTAAAAGAAGCGGCTGCTTTTCTGGTAGAAGATGAATTAATGGGTGCACGCCTCATGGTGGCGGTGGTACCGTCAGAGGGTCTTCTGGTAGATGTAGAAGCTTTTTACGCCTATCTGGATGCATCAAGAGTTAGCCTTACGATGATGCCGCACCGTATCCTGTCACTGCGCGCTATGCCGATGACAGAGGATGGTAGTGTCGACAGACAAAAATTGACCAGACGCTCCCAGCCCAAATCTGCGGAAGCTGTCGCTTGAGAGGATGAATGGCCGAATATAGCCCGACTTTGGAGACTGAGACACAGGATTCCAGTTGGGGCAAAATTCTACTGATCGCCCCCGTCCATAATCACGTATTTGACATGCTCGAACCACTAACCGTTCTTTCAGAGCGTCTGGTGGCAATACGCTCCGCTAAACAACTTCTGGAAGAGCTTGAAGGGACCAATGTTCTTCCCATTTGCATTCTATTGCCTTGGCAAGAAGACAACCCTCCCGAATTCATTGAACTAACAAAGGCCATCAAGCATTTTAGGAAGGGCCCAGGAGTGGAAGTCCCACTGCTGGTAATCACCAACCAAAGTGCGCCAGTCCCTCTGGACCTTAAACCAAGCGCGACGGTAAGTGATGCCATCCCGCCAGATGTTTTGCTGCCACGCATTGCCGGGCTAAAGCGCCTTGCGAATCGAGCAGAAGAAGCTCGCATGCGTCGCGGTCTATTTGGGCCACTCCCACAATATAAGGCAGAATTCGGTCCCTTAAAATCCACAGGCCTGCTTGTAGCCGGGTTTGGCAAACACTTTGGCCGCGCACAGGCCCTTTTGGATCTTCCAGTGGACATCGTTGGCGCCTTTTCCTCCGAAATGACTGAGGACTACCTGGCTGCGCGTCGCTCCGAAGCCGTTTTAATAGACATGCCCACATGGCAAGCTTGCGAAGAAGTCGAGCGCCTGAGGGCAGACCCACGCTACTTCAACCTGCCGATTTTAGCTCATGCGACTGACGCAGAATCCGCCCATTTGCTCTATTCAGCCGGAGCAACTGATGTGTTGGTTGGTGAGGTAGGCGACAAAGCACTCAAAGGGCACATCATCAGCGCTTTGCGCGCAGGCAGACGACAACGTTTGACCGATGCAATCCTGACCGTTTCAAGCCAATGGCTCGCTCGGCAGGATGATAATGATTATCTCTCCGAAAAAAACTACCATAACTATCTGCAGTTGCTCGAGGAATCCACGAAGCGGCGCGGAGAAACCATCTACGTGCTCAACCTGCTTGAACTCATTGAGCGGTTCACTGGCAGCAACCCTCAAGCCTTTGCACAGCACCAGATTTATTGGAGCGGCACAGTTTTATCCATTGCGATGGCCGTATGCCGAGATGAAGATTTTGTCGCCAATATTAAAGGTCGCGGACCCATTGCGGTCCTACGCAGCAAGAAAGGCATGGAGCAACTCTCCAACCGAGTGCTGGTTATGGTACGCACAACAGGTTTAGGCAACGGGTAACGTCCTCTAACAGTTCCTGCCAACAGCTATATTTCATAGAAACCTGTCAGCTGTTAATGATAGGCTGCACAGCTAAAGCACTACATCTAAATTGAGAGTTCAAATGTCAACCACTGCCCCTATTGTCATTGACGTTATCTCCGACGTCATGTGCCCATGGTGTTTCATCGGCAAACGTCGATTGGAAAAAGCACTTATGCTGCTGCCTCAAAGCACGGTCAAAGTGCAGTGGCACCCCTACCAACTCGACGCGACCCTTCCAAAGGAAGGCAAAGACCGCAAAAAATACTTGGAAGACAAGTTTGGCGGTGAAGAGCGTGCGAAAGAAATATATGCTCAGGTGCGCGCGGCAGGAGCTGCTGAAGAGATCAATTTCCAGTTTGAAGCGATCAAGAAAGCTCCCAACACAATCGACAGTCACCGATTGATCCGATGGGCTCGTTCAGAGAGCATGCAAGATGCGATCGTCGAAGAGCTGTTCAAGCTATACTTCACCGAGGGAGAGGACCTCACAGACAAAAGTGTACTCTTAGACGCTGCTGACCGGGCGGGCCTTAACAGCGAACTCATTTCTGAGTTACTGGACACAAACCAAGACGTTAAGGAAATTGAATCCGACGTGAACCGCGCCCATGAAATAGGTGTGACTGGAGTCCCTTTCTTTATCATTGACGGTCGATTTGCCGTTGCCGGAGCAGAAACCCCAGAAACCCTCGCCGCAACGATCCGCCATGCTGAGGAAACGAAATCTGGTGAATAGCCAGCACCTGTAAAACAGATGATACTGTTTCCAGGCATTCAATAACTCCCATAGGAGGGCTGGAAAGCCATCAACGAGGATAGGCATCAAACGAAAGTTGAGCATAAGGCATAAATACAATTGATTGTCGCATGCTATGGTTATTTCAGCGCTGTATTTTCAGGGACTACTTTCATGACCAAACGCAGGGTTCTTCTTCTCCTATTTTCTGCACCAATCGTGTTTTGGCTGTTTTCCGCTTTGGTCGTACTCGCAGCGGGAGAATTAGGAGGCTGCGTAATTCACGAGGGTTATGCCAACCCCTGTTCTCTTGCAGGATATGATCTGGGTGAATTCCTCTATTCTCTTGGCGTTTTTGCAGCCTGGGGCTTGCTGCTGGTGCCCATTTTGTGGGGCTATATGATTGTAGGATGGGGCATTTACGAAATTGCCGCCTTCACCTACCGCCGCCTCAAAAAATAGCGCGCCAAGCAGACAGAACAAAAGATCCTATAAAAAAAAAGCCGGACCAAACGGACCGGCTTTTTCTAATTTACAGCAGATGCTGAGGTTCTTACCCGCGCAGGATAGAACGACCAGCAAATACGCCCTGAAGGCCTAGTTCTTCTTCAATACGGATAAGCTGGTTATACTTAGCCATACGGTCAGAACGGGACAAAGAACCAGTTTTGATCTGGCCACAGTTGAATGCAACTGCCAGGTCAGCAATGGTGTTGTCTTCGGTTTCACCAGAACGGTGAGACATCACAGAGGTGTAGCCTGCACGGTGTGCCATTTCGACAGCTTCCATGGTCTCGGTAAGAGAACCGATCTGGTTCACTTTCACAAGAATGGAGTTAGCTGTGTCATTCTTGATACCGCGAGCAAGACGCTCAGAGTTGGTTACAAAAAGATCATCACCAACCAGCTGACACTTATTGCCGATTGCCTGGGTTAGAGACTTCCAGCCATCCCAGTCTTCTTCAGCCATACCGTCTTCGATTGAGAACACTGGGTACTTGTTAACCAGGTCTTCAAGGTAGCGCACCATTTCGTCAGAGCCGAGAACTTTGCCCTCGCCCTTCAGGTTGTACTTGCCATCCTTGTAGAACTCGGTAGATGCAGCATCAAATGCAAGCATCACGTCGTCACCAGGTGTGTAACCAGCTTTTTCAATTGCGTTCAGAACGAAACCGATAGCTTCATCAGTAGAACCGATGCCAGGAGCAAAACCACCTTCGTCACCAACGTTGGTGTTATGACCTGCAGCAGAAAGACCCTTTTTCAGAGTATGGAAGATTTCTGAACCCATACGAACAGATTCACGCAGCGAGCTTGCACCCACTGGCATGATCATGAATTCCTGAAAATCGATTGGGTTATCTGCATGCTCACCACCGTTGATGATATTCATCATCGGAACTGGCAGTGTGCGTGCACCGAAACCGCCAACATAGCGGTAAAGCGGCATCGCAGCTGCTTCTGCAGCAGCTTTTGCAACAGCAAGAGAAACGCCCAAAATAGCGTTTGCACCAAGACGACCTTTGTTTTCAGTGCCGTCAAGCTCAATCATTGCACGGTCGACTTTGATCTGATCTTCAGCATCCATTCCGCCGATCGCATCAAAGATTTCGCCGTTAACAGCTTCTACCGCGTCCTCAACACCTTTGCCGAGGTACCGCTCGCCGCCATCGCGGCGCTCAACAGCTTCAAACGCGCCAGTAGAGGCGCCAGACGGAACATCAGCCCGACCGAAAGAACCGTCTTCCAAAAGCACATCAACTTCAACAGTTGGGTTACCCCGGCTGTCAAGGATTTCGCGACCAATAATGTCGATGATAGCAGTCATCTAAGAGTACTCCAATGTACTTGTAGAGTGAGGAACTTGGACACCAAAAGCTTTTATCTGAGGTACTGCCCATAAGGAAGAGAAGACAGCATACCTATCTTCAAATCCTTGGGAATAAACGCGTGTATTTTGTCGCACCCCTACGTAAAAACGCAGTCTTTTGTGTCGCTTAGCTTAAGTTCCGTGAAATATCTAAAGCGCGAACTGTCCATTTTTCGCGATCCGGTCAAACTCCTGCAACCACTGCAAGAGGTCCTTCAACCGGTTAAGCGGGATCATGTTCGGGCCGTCAGATGAAGTTGTATTGTCAGGATCATCATGTGTTTCTACAAACAACCCTGCAATACCAACAGCAACAGCAGCGCGTGCAAGAGTTGCAACGAACTCTCGTTGTCCGCCGGAAGAACCACCAAGACCACCAGGTTGCTGGACAGAGTGCGTGGCATCAAAAACAACAGGTGCGCCCATACCAGCCATAATTGGGAGCGCTCGCATGTCCGACACAAGAGTGTTGTAGCCAAATGTTGCACCGCGCTCACACAGCATTACATTTGAATTACCGCTCTCAACCACTTTGGTCATGACATTCTTCATGTCCCAAGGCGCAAGGAACTGGCCCTTCTTCACATTCAGCGTTCTACCAGTTTGCGCAGCAGCTACAAGAAGGTCAGTTTGACGGCACAGATAAGCTGGAATCTGCAAAATATCGCAAACCTCGGCAACTGGCGCGCAATGGTTTGGCTCATGCACATCGGTAATAACCGGCAACCCATAGGTTTCTTTGATTTCGGCAAATACGTCCAAACCAGCTTTCATGCCCATGCCGCGGCTTGCGGACAAGCTAGTCCGGTTCGCTTTGTCGTAACTCGCCTTAAAAACCAAACCGATATTCAGCTGTTCGGCAATTTCCTTGACAGCCTGCGCCATTTCCAAAGCATGTGCACGGCTCTCCATTTGGCATGGACCGGCAATGAGAGAGAAAGGCTTATCATTGGCAAAGATCGCCTTGCCAACGGTAACTTCTGAGTTTGGTTGAGACACGAATAGATCTCCTTAAAGGCGTGAATATAATTCAAAAGTTGATTAGGCCTTTCCCCTCAAAATTACAAGAGGCAGGAGATCCTGAAGTTCACTTCCATCAATATTTGACATCACCTCGGTGAGGAACGTCCCACCCTGGATTAAAGGTTGATGTTGCAACGCCTTACCCTCAACCACGAGGCTTCAAGATAAAAAACCGGGAACAAACGTTCCCGGTTTTAAGCTCAATCACGGAACTCTTTGTAAGAGCCCCTAAGGCTTATTTTGACCAAGAAAACCATCAGTTAGCAGTCGCTCAACAATCTCATCAGCAAGAGCCTCGGCAGTTTTTGCGGTAGTTTTCAAGTGTATCTCCGGATTTTCAGGGGCTTCATAAGCACTATCTACACCAGTGAAGTTACTAATCTCGCCGCGCCGAGCCTTCGCATACAACCCTTTAGGGTCGCGAGATTCGCAATCAGCAAGGGGAGTATCAACAAAAATCTCATAAAACTCACCAGCATCCATCAGCTCGCGCGCCAACCGACGTTCGGCCTTGAAGGGCGAGATAAACGAAACCAAAGTGATCATACCGGCATCTACAAACAGCTTAGATGTTTCTGCAACGCGGCGGATATTCTCAACGCGGTCAACATCCGTAAAGCCAAGGTCCTTGTTCAAACCATGACGAACATTGTCACCATCAAGGATATAGGTATGGCGCCCTAATCCGTGCAGCTTACGCTCAACAGCATTTGCAACTGTAGACTTCCCAGAGCCAGATAACCCCGTAAACCATAAGACAACAGGTTTTTGATTTTTAAGCGCACTACGTGATGCTTTATCGACATCCAAAGCTTGGAGATGGACATTTGTAGCACGGCGCAAACCAAACCAGATAAGACCAGCAGCAACAGTCTCATTTGTCATGCGGTCAATCAGGATAAAGCTGCCGGTGTCTTTATTGGCCTCATATGGATCAAAGGCGATCCGCTCTGACAGAGCCAAATTACAAAACGCAATTTCGTTGAGCTCAAGTTGCTTGGCAGCATGATGATCAAACGTATTCACATCAATCTTATGCTTGATCTCAGTAACACTTGCCCCAACAGTCCGTGTACCACACTTCAATAGGTATGGTCGTCCAGGTAACATTGCATCTTCTGACATCCAGATCAAATGCGCTGCAAATTGATCACTTACATCAGGGCGCGAATGAACCGGGGCGATGACATCGCCCCGAGAAATGTCGATCTCATCTTTCAGCGTTAACGTGACAGATTGGCCGTCTTTCGCGCTAATTAGGTCACCATCCATTGTAACGATCTTGTCGATATGGCTCGTCTTTCCCGACTGAGCAACGACGATTTCATCACCTACGTTGATCGCACCACCACGAACCGTGCCGCTAAACCCTCGAAAATCCAGATTTGGGCGATTCACCCACTGTACCGGAAAGCGGAACTCCGAACTGTGATGTTTAGATCCAATATCGATTTGCTCCAAATGCTCAAGCAGAGTTGGACCCTTAAACCAGCTTAGTTTCTCGCTACGGTTGGTCACGTTATCGCCAAAACGAGCTGATAGCGGGATCACTTCACAGCTGTCAAAATCAAAGCCAGATGAAAAGGTCTCGAACTCTGCTTTGATCTCTTCAAACCGTGTCTGATCAAAATCAACTAAATCAATCTTATTGATGGCAAGAACAACGTTCCGGACACCCAGTAAAGACGCAATAAAAGCATGCCTACGCGTTTGAGTGAGCAGTCCGTTACGCGCATCAACAAGCAAAATAGCAAGGTCCGCGGTCGAAGCGCCCGTTGCCATATTGCGAGTGTACTGCTCATGCCCAGGCGTATCGGCTACGATGAACTTTCGCTTGTCTGTTGAAAAGAAGCGGTAGGCAACGTCGATCGTAATACCCTGCTCTCGCTCAGCCTCAAGGCCGTCCACCAAAAGCGCCAGATCAATATCATCTGAAACGGTACCATGCTTACGGCTATCTTTTTCTAGAGCTGCAAGTTGGTCTTCGAAGATAAGCTTGGTGTCATAAAGCAAACGGCCAATCAACGTAGACTTACCATCATCAACGCTACCGCATGTTAGAAACCGGAGGAAGCTCTTATTCTCTTGTGAACTAATGTATTGGGAAAGATCAAAGGCTTCCGCAACAGGTGCAATCTCGTTCATTTAAAAATACCCCTCGCGCTTCTTCTTTTCCATTGATCCAGAGCTATCGTGATCAATCAATCGGCCGCTGCGTTCAGAGGTACGCGCCACCAGCATTTCACTAACAATACCTTCTAAAGTATCTGCAGAGGATTCAACGGCACCAGTCAGCGGGTAACAACCAAGCGTTCTAAAGCGGACTTGTTTCTGCTCGACCTTTTCGCCCTCTCTAAGCGGGAAACGATCATCATCCAGCATCAACAACGTACCATCACGCTCCACGACAGGGCGCTCCTTGGAGAAATAGAGCGGAACAATATCAATTCCTTCAGAAAGAATATATTGCCAGATATCTAACTCAGTCCAATTTGAAAGCGGGAAAGCTCTAATAGACTCGCCTTTACCAGTACGCCCGTTGTAAAGAGACCAAAGCTCTGGACGCTGGTTTTTCGGATCCCAGCCATGAGTAGAAGACCGAAATGAAAAAACACGTTCTTTCGCACGCGATTTTTCCTCATCCCTACGTGCACCACCAAACGCTGCGTCAAACCCATACTTTGTAAGAGCATCTTTCAACGCTTCTGTTTTCATCTCATGCGTATAGTTGGAGCTACCATGATCGAAGGGGTTAATGTTATTTTTAACCCCTTCTTCATTTCGGTGAACAATCAGATCAAGCCCATGCTTTTTTACTGTTTGATCACGAAATAAAATCATTTCTTTAAACTTCCAAGTGGTGTCCACATGAAGCAATGGAAATGGAGGCTTTGAAGGGTAAAAAGCTTTCAGAGCTAGATGCAGCATAACAGCGCTGTCTTTACCGATAGAGTAAAGCATTACAGGGTTTTCAAACTCTGCTGCCACCTCACGTATGATGTGAATACTCTCGTTTTCCAGTCCTTTCAAATGTGACTGGCTATGATTATCCATATCGGCCTCAACTATCTATTTGGTATACCCTTTGCATGCATTCTAGCGAACAAGATGCATTTTACCCAAGCTTACGAGTCTTACCTTGCACAGCACTGAGAAATAATTTTTTCATCCCCAACAGCTAAGAAGTATGGATTTTCAAAAGGTCGTTTTTCAGGTTGATCAAGCTTGCCATAAAGAAGAGGCGCCCCATCTTCAGTCACAACTTTTCCGCCCGCTGCACATAAGATAGCGTGACCTGCTGCTGTATCCCACTCCATCGTCGGACCAAAGCGCGGATAAAAATCTGCCGCGCCCTCTGCTATGCGGCAAAATTTCAACGAAGACCCTGCTGATGTAATAGAGGCACTGCCCAGGCGGGAAATCACACTCTCGGTTTCTGGGCTGAGGTGTGAGCGACTGGCGAGCACTCTAATTGGCTCTGAAATTGCATCACACACAATCTTCTGCGCAGCTTCGCTCCCTGCCAGAGTAACTTTAGCCGAAAATGCACCATTTTGATGATCGCCCCAATATAGTAGCTCAATCGCGGGTGCAAAAATCACTCCTGCAGTAGGAGCACCATTTTCAATGAGAGCTATATTGACGGTAAATTCACCATTGCGATTGATAAATTCACGCGTGCCATCCAAGGGGTCAACAAGGATAAAGCGTTCCCCAATCTCCGGCACACTCCCGCCAGCCATAGCTTCTTCAGCAACTACTGGAATATCAGGGCAAAGTTGCGAAAGGTGTTGAAGGATAATGTCCTCAGCCTTTTGGTCAGCAACTGTAACGGGCGTTCCATCGCCTTTGGTATGTGCTTGGAAACCAGCTTCATAGATTTCCATAATGCATTGCCCGGCTTCTAAAGCGGCAAGCTTAAATCCTTCAATCACATTCAGTCCCCTGACATATCAATTTTCAACGTACGACATTCTATTAGGCCAGCATATTCTGGATAAACAAGGGTCCCTCATAATTTGGCGACAATTCAATGCAAATGAACCACTATGAAGAGTGAATAACCCAACTTACCCTCATTAGAGGCATTATGCCTTGGGACAAATTCATTGGGCACCATTGACGATTTTATTGCGATGTCCATAAGTGCTACCAAAGTTAAGTTTTAGATCTCCTTGACCTAAGGAATTCAGATATATGAGACACACGATACGCAAAGCTGTTCTCCCGGTTGCGGGCCTTGGAACGCGTTTTCTTCCTGCTACCAAAGCAGTTCCAAAAGAAATGCTGACCATTTTGGATCGCCCAATCATCCAATACGTGGTTGACGAAGCAAGAGCTGCAGGGATCGAGCATATCGTATTTGTCACCGGCCGAAATAAGCACGTGATCGAAGACCACTTCGATATTGCTTACGAGCTTGAAGAAACCCTGCGTCGCCGCAACAAGACGCAGGCATTGGAATTGCTGGAGAAAATCCGCCCCTCAGCAGGTACGACAAGCTTTACCCGTCAGCAAGAGCCTCTCGGTCTTGGCCATGCTATCTGGTGCGCACGCGACCTCATCGGCAACGAGCCCTTTGCAATTTTGCTGCCAGACATGTTGATGAAGGCGCCAAAGGGCTGCCTTTCTCAAATGGTTAAAGCCTATGAAAGCCATGGCGGCAACGTCATTTCTGTTGAAGAGGTCCCCTTCGACCAGACACATAATTACGGCATTGTCGAGCGCGGTGAGCCTCGTACAGATGGAACCTTTGCCATCACGGGCATGGTTGAAAAACCAGAGCCGGGAACTGCCCCCTCCAACCTATACATTAATGGCCGCTATATTTTGCAACCAGAAATTTTTGACCTTTTGGGCGAGCAAACCAAAGGTGCTGGCGGCGAAATTCAGCTCACGGACGCAATGCTCACTTTAATGGGGAAGCAGTCATTCCATGGCGTCGAATTCCGTGGAGAAACATACGACTGCGGCTCGCGTAAAGGATTCCTTTCCGCAAATGTGGCCTATGCGCTGGATGACCATGAACTTGCAGTGGAGCTCCGTCCAATGCTCGACAAACTTCTTGTAAAAGCAAGCTGAATATCAGGAAACGCGAAATGGAAAAGGTACTTGTAACAGGCACCGCAGGTTTTATTGGCAACGCCGTAGCGCTTCGCCTGTTGCAAGAAGGCTCTCATGTCATTGGTCTTGATTGCGTTACTGATTATTATGATGTGACGCTCAAAGAACAACGTCTTAAGCGCCTTACGTCCTCCAACCATTTCACTGAGGAACGCATAAGACTTGAAGATGCAGATTCTGTTATGCGCATCTTCAAGCAACATTCGCCTACAAAAGTTATTCATCTCGCCGCACAAGCAGGCGTAAGGTATTCTCTGGAAAACCCGCAATCCTATGTAGATTCAAACATCACTGGATTCTTGAGTATTTTGGAGGCCATCAGAGCGCATCCTGTAGAGCATATGGTCTATGCGTCTACCAGCTCTGTCTACGGCTTGGATGAAACCATGCCACTAACGACACATCGCGGCGGGAACCATCCCGTTTCATTTTACGCAGCCACCAAAAAGGCGAATGAAGCAATGGCGCATTCTTATGCGCACCTTTTCAACCTTCCGTGCACCGGCCTGCGTTTCTTTACTGTCTATGGACCGTGGGGCCGCCCGGACATGGCCCTCTTCAAGTTCACCAAGGCGATTTTAGAGGACAAACCAGTGCCCTTATTTAATGGGGGCAATATGGTTCGCGACTTCACCTATGTAGATGATATCGTTGAAGGCATTTTGCGAGTTGCAAAGCATGCCCCAAAGCGAACACCGCTTTGGGATGGAAAGCAAGCAGACCCTGCAAGCTCAAGCGCGCCATTTCAGCTCTTTAATATTGGCAACAGTACACCAGTTCAACTGATGGACTATCTTGCAGCCATCGAAGACGCGCTCGGTAAAACGGCAGAGCGAGAGCTTCTCCCATTTCAGGCTGGCGACGTACCAGCAACCTTTGCAGACGTCAGCGACCTAATCGAAACAACCGGCTTCAAACCTCAAACCTCTGTAAAGACGGGGGTTGCAAACTTCGTCAAATGGTATCGGGATTACTACAATGTCTAGGACATCCCAAGGTGCCAATATATGGAAGAAGTTGTCTCAGTTGTCGGGCTTGGCTATGTAGGCCTGCCCCTTGCTTGTGCTCTGGCGCATGCAGGCATCAAAACTATTGGTTATGACATCGATCGCTGTCGAGTTCGTGAGCTTCTCAACGGGCATGACCGAACTTCGTCTGTGGGCAAAACCGCAATAAACTCAAAAAACTTAACACTAACCGACTCAGCACCTGACATCAGGCAGGCCCGCGTTCATATAGTCACCGTCCCCACGCCAATCAACCCCTCGAAACGACCTGATCTTGGTCCGTTAAAAAGCGCTTCCAAAACAGTAGGTGCTTTCATGAAACCCAACGATATCGTTGTATTTGAATCCACGGTCTATCCCGGCGCAACTGAAGAGATCGCGGTGCCGCTTTTACAAAGGGAATCTGGCCTATGTTATCAACGAGACTTTCAAGTTGGGTATTCCCCTGAACGCATTAACCCAGGCGACAAGAAGCACACAATCTCCAACCTCCTTAAAATCGTATCAGCAAGCTCAGAAGAAGCGCTCGACACACTCACGCAGCTTTATAGCAAGATTGTCAAAGCAGGCATTTACAAAGCCCCATCAATTAAAGTTGCAGAAGCAGCAAAGGTGATTGAGAACACGCAGCGGGACCTGAACATTGCGCTGATGAACGAGCTGTCCATGCTCTTCCATGCCATGGATATCGACACCCATGACGTTTTGGAAGGTGCCAGTACAAAATGGAATTTCCTACCGTTTTCGCCAGGCCTTGTGGGCGGTCATTGTATTGGGGTTGACCCCTACTACCTTACAGACAAGGCTCACCAGCTGGGTTTTTCACCACGCGTCATTCTTGCTGGTAGAGGAACAAACGAAGAAATGAGCCGCTTCATAGCCACTGAAGTCATCCAAAAATGCGTTCAGCTTGCACGACCTATGCCTCCACGCATCGCGGTTCTGGGTATCACCTATAAGAAAGATGTCCCTGATACTCGAAACTCGAAGGTCATTGATCTGATCAAAGAGCTGGAGCGCTTTGGCGCCCGCGTCTTTGTAGTAGATCCCTTGGCAGACCCGCAACACACCAAAGATCATTTCGCAATAGAGCTATCGGACCAAGACACGCCCGTCGAATGTGATGCAGTCATTCTGGCCGTTCCACACAGTGCGTTCTTCGAAAAAGACGACCCCTGGCAGTTGATGGAAAGGTACTTAAGTGCCGAAAACGTTCTTGTAGCAGATCTTCATTGTCTCTTAGACAGAAAAAAGACACCACAACACGTCGTATTGTGGCGTCTTTAAAACGGCTTGAACGCTATCACCCAAGCCTGTTAGATCAAAGCGAAACTAAATATTAAGACCAGACGTAAGGCTCAAGATCTCCACGTGCCCAGTCTTCCTTCGTCTGCTGGCGAAATTCTTCAAAGCGACCTTCATCAATGGCATCGCGAATGCCTTGCATGAGATACTGGTAGTAAGCAAGGTTATTCCATGTCAACAGCATCGCACCCAGCCCCTCGTTCACACGCACCAAGTGATGAAGGTAGGCGCGGGAATACTTGGAAGCCGCTTCGCATTGAGATTCCTCATCTAATGGGCGAGGATCTTCACTGTGACGCGCGTTCTTCAGGTTGACCTTGCCAAATCGGGTGTAAGCAAGCCCATGACGACCCGCACGAGTTGGCATAACACAGTCAAACTGGTCAATTCCGCGTGCAACACTTTCCAAAATATCTTCAGGCGTACCAACACCCATCAGGTAGCGCGGCTTGTCATTGGGCATTGCTGGCGTTGTAATTTCCAGCATTTTGAGCATCACAGCCTGAGGTTCACCAACAGCCAAACCACCCACGGAGTAGCCTTCCATTGGCAGCTCACCTAATCGCTGCGCAGATTCGATGCGAAGATCAGGTACATCACCACCTTGAACAATACCGTAAAGGCCTTGCCCCTTTTGTGGCCCACCCATGCTTTCAAACTGATTGCGGGATCGCTCAGCCCAACGCAGAGACAACTGCATTGCACGCTCAACTTCACTGCGCTCGGCAGGAAGCGCGATACACTCATCCAGCTGCATTTGAATATCAGAACCAAGCAAGCCCTGTATTTCAACTGAGCGTTCTGGGCTCATAAAGTGCTTTGACCCGTCATGATGAGAGGAGAAAGTCACACCCTCCTCTGTCATTTTACGCAGGCCCGACAGTGACATCACCTGGAACCCGCCGGAGTCGGTCAAAATGGTGTGGTCCCAACCCATAAACTTATGCAAACCGCCAAGTTTGGCAATGCGTTCTGCTGTTGGGCGCAGCATCAAATGGTAAGTATTGCCAAGCACAACATCAGCGCCCAGATCACGCACCTGCTGCGGATACATAGCTTTAACCGTTGCCTGTGTTCCAACCGGCATAAACGCAGGCGTGCGCACTTTTCCATGCGGGGTTGTGATCTCACCGCGGCGCGCCATTCCTTCAGTTTTCAGCAGTTTGAAGCTGAAGGGCTTAGTTGTCGCAGCCTGTTCTGTTGTCTTTTCACTCATCAATTAAGCCTTTGCAAACAATAGCGAACTATCGCCATAACTGTAGAACCTGTATCCATTTTTGATGGCGTGACCATACGCTTTATGCATCTCTTCAAAACCACTAAAGGCGCTGACAAGCATAAACAGCGTGGATTTTGGCAAGTGAAAATTGGTCATCAGCGCATCAATGGCTCTGAACTTGTAACCAGGGGTAATAAAGATATCTGTGCTCTTCGAAATTGGCTGGATAACCCCATCCTCATCCGCAGCTGTTTCCAGTATTCGAAGGGAGGTTGTACCAACTGAAACAACTTTGTTTCCGCGCCGCCGCACCTCATTAAGGGCAGCAGCTGTTTCTGCGCTCACCTCGCCCCATTCATAATGCATCTTATGATCTTCGGTCTTGTCTACCTTCACCGGCAAAAAGGTGCCCGCCCCCACGTGCAAGGTTACGAAGTGCTTTTCGATGCCGCGCGCTTCCAGCTTTGCAAAAAGCTCATCAGTAAAATGCAATCCAGCAGTTGGCGCTGCAACAGCTCCCTCATACTTGGCATAGACCGTCTGATAATCAGTCCGATCCTGATCATCCTCGGCACGCTTTGCTGCAATGTAAGGCGGCAGCGGGATGTGTCCGACCTCAGCAATAGCTGCATCCAGGTCTCCTGCATTGCGGTCAAACCGAAACAAAATATCGCCTGCCTCAGACTTCTCAACAACTTCAGCTCCAAGCTTGGCTGAACCAGCACCCTCTTCATCAAAAGCAAAACGAACACGGTCGCCAACTTTCAACTTTTTTGCTGGCTTTACAAAAGCACGCCATTCGCAAGAAGACGCACGTTGGTGCAAGGTAACACCCACTTTGGCAGTGACGCCGTCACGTGTCCGGAATCCCAAAAGCTGGGCAGGAATAACTTTGGTATCGTTAAACACCAGAGCATCACCAGGTTCCAGCAGATCGGGCAGTGAAACCACATGATCGTCTGTCAGCAACGAATCTAGACCTGGGCGAACCACAAGCAAACGAGAACTGTCTCGCGGAGACGCTGGTCTCAACGCAATATTCTCAGCTGGCAAGTCGAAGTCGAAATCATCTACAAGCATAGGTCTCTTTTCACATACAAACAGTCAAGCGCATCAAGGTCAGCAACGGAGTATGATGCAGGATATTGGAGGCAAGATGATTGCAATCGATATGATGCAGACTATGGCAGGCCTTTAGCTCATCAAGCCCATGCGCTTTACCCGATCAACCCAAGTACCGTCAAGCAGTCTGGGCGGTTTTGCAGCACCAACGCCAACGCAAAGAAAAACCCGGCAGCACAGGCCACCGGGTCTCTTTCTGCAAAAAAGCAACTGCGACTTATGCGTCAGCAGCAACCTTCAAGCTAACGATCTTGTCTGGGTTGGAGACTGGCTCACCACGTTTGATCTTGTCAACGTTGTCCATGCCTTCAATAACCTGACCCCAAGCGGTGTACTGGCCGTCGAGCCAGGAAGCATCGCCAAAGCAGATGAAGAACTGGCTATCACCGGAGTTAGGGTCCATAGAACGCGCCATGGAACATGTGCCACGGGTGTGTTTTGCGTCGTTGAATTCTGCTTTCAACTTGGTGCCTGAACCACCTGTTCCTGTGCCCTGAGGACAACCGGTCTGCGCCATGAAGCCATCAATCACACGGTGGAATACGATACCGTTATAAAAGCCTTCACGAGCCAACTCTTTAATACGAGCAACATGGTTTGGAGCCAGGTCCGGGCGCAGTTCAATAACAACGTTACCCTGTGTGGTTTCCAGCAGAAGGGTGTTTTCAGGATCTTTAATGTCAGCCATTGGCCTGTCCTTTATTTTAGAATTAGTCTGGGTGCAGACATAGCCCTTACTTGGCGTCTGCCGCAACCTGCATTTTGATGATCTTATCAGGGTTACGAACAGGTTCACCCTTTTTGATCTTGTCTACCGCATCCATTCCGGCAACGACCTCACCAAATACGGTGTATTGACCGTTCAACCAGGAACCCTCATTAAACATGATAAAAAACTGGGAATTTGCACTGTTAGGGCTGCTCGAGCGTGCCATTCCAAGTGTACCGCGTTTGAAAGGCGCCTTAGAAAATTCAGCTTTCAGGTCCGGCAATTCAGAACCACCCATGCCAGTTCCTGTCGGATCACCAGTTTGCGCCATAAAGCCATCAATCACACGGTGAAACACGATACCGTCATAAAAGCCTTCGCGGGTGAGCTGCTTGATGCGCTTCACGTGTTCAGGAGCTAAATCAGGACGCAGCGCGATTTCCACACGTCCATCTTTCAGGTCCAGATAAATTGTATTTTCAAGATCTTTGGCGCTGGCTGTAAATGGCATCATAAATGCGCCCAAAACCATCGCACATGCTGTCAGGATACGTAGCAAGATTTCTGTCCTTGTCTAAGCTAACGCGTATCTGAAAAGGCACCTGCTGGTCACCCAATACTGATACGCAAAAAAACAAAATTTAGAGCGTCGTACATAAATGCAGATAAATGTGACACCCTAAAAAGCCTAATGCTATCAAAGAGGTTTGTTGCTTTGTTTTCAAGCAATCACAAAGCGCTTTTTCAGCGCAACCTCAACACACTTGGGGACAAACGAGCTGTAATCTCCCCCCATTTTGGCAATTTGCCGAACCAAGGTGGCCGTAATAGGACGCATGATAGGAGAGCTCGGAAAAAACACTGTTTTGATAGCCGGTGCCATTGCACCATTCATACCAGCCATCTGCATTTCATAGTTTAGGTCTGTCGAATCTCGCAGGCCACGCACAAGAATGTTTGAGTTATGCTCGCGCGCAGCATCAACAACCAGCCCGCTAAAGGAAACTGTACGGATGCGCGCAGCATCGGCTTTGCCAAACTGCTCTTCGCAAGCCATTCCGATGAGTTCAACTCGCTCTTCAAACGAAAACAGCGGCGCTTTTGAAGCCTGAACTCCAATTGCAACAACCACTTCGTCAGCCAAAACAAGGGATTGTTCTAAAATGTCCAGATGACCGTGTGTCATAGGATCAAACGATCCAGGATAAAGTGCAACGCGCTTCATGAGCCCTCACCTTCTTTATTCATAGAACCCATGAATAATTAGGAATTTCAATTGTGTAAGTTGAAATGCACAGTGCCCAGTGAATCAGCAAGAAACAAGCCCTTTTTCGCTACCAAAACCAAAGACCAATAGCTCGTTAAGTTCACGGTACGGCTAGAAAAAAGGGGCCCGCAGGCCCCTTCCTCAATTATTCACTTGGCGTCTCGCCGCTGCTTTCATCTGTGGCAGGTGTCTCCACCTCACCACCAGTTTCAGCGCCATCAAGCGCAGCGTTCTCCGCTTCGTCATCACCATCAGCTTCGCTAATACGCTCCACCGCAACAACTTTTTCCTCAGCGGAGGTATTGAACACAATCACACCCTGAGTTGAGCGGCCCGCAAGGCGAATCCCTGTCACAGGGCAACGGATCAGCTGACCACCGTTGGTCACCAGCATAATCTCATCACTTTCTTCGCTGCGGAAAGATGCAATGAGGCGACCATTACGATCATTCACCGTCATTGCCGCGATGCCCTTACCGCCGCGACCTGTGGTGCGGTACTCATAAGAGCTCGTACGCTTGCCATAACCGTTCTCAGAAATAGTCAGGATGATCTGTTCGAACCCATCCATTTCTTCAAAACGTTCCTTGCTCACTCCAGCATCATCGTAAGATACCTCACCTTCCGCCTCTTCACCGCGCAGAGCACGAGAGAGTTTCAGATAAGCCGTACGCTCTTCCGCATCACACTCAAAGTGGCCAAGGATCGTCATTGAGATAACATGATCATCGTCCGCCAGATTAATGCCGCGCACGCCGACCGAATTACGGCCAGAGAATACACGAACATCTGTCGTCGGGAAGCGGATACACATACCACTGGACGTTGTCAGCAATACATCATCGTCTTCGGTGGACGTCATCACATTAACGATGCCATCGCCCTCATCCAACTTCATGGCGATTTTACCATTTTTGTTGATCTGGGCGAAGTCTGAAAGCTTATTCCGGCGCACGGTTCCGCGCTTGGTTGCAAACATTACATCCAGTTCTGCCCAGGTTTCCTCATCTTCAGGAAGTGGCAAAATAGATGTGATGCGCTCGCCTTGCTCTAGCGGAAGCATGTTTACCAGCGCATTCCCGCGTGCTTGCGGACTTGCAAGAGGCAAACGCCAGACCTTCATTTTATAAGCAATACCGCGGGAGGAGAAGAACAGAACCGGAGTATGCGTATTGGCAACGAACAAACGGGTAACGAAATCCTCGTCTTTCGTCTGCATACCGGAGCGACCTTTACCACCACGACGCTGTGCACGGTAAGTATCCAGTGGAACGCGTTTGATGTAGCCTGTGTGCGACACAGTCACGACCATATCTTCGCGCTGGATTAGGTCTTCATCATCAAGATCGCCGCCACCCTCGGTAATTTCGGTCCGACGCGGTGTCGCAAATTCATCGCGAACCTCTTCCAGTTCAGTGCGAACGATCTCAAGAATACGCTCGCGGCTGCGCAAAATATCAAGGTAATCCTTGATTTCTGCAGCAAGCTTATCCAGTTCTTCAGCAATCTCATCACGGCCAATCGCGGTCAAACGCTGCAACCGCAGCTCAAGAATGGCCCGCGCCTGATCTTCAGAGAGCTTGAACGTTCCATCTTCCTGAATGGCGTAGCGAGGATCATCAATCAGCTGAATAAGCGGCTCAATGTCCTTTGCCGGCCAATGCCGCTCCATCAACTGACGACGCGCAGTCGCAGGATCTGGAGCCGTACGGATCAGATGAATTACATCATCGATATTTGCAGTCGCAACAGCCAAACCAACGAGAACATGAGCACGATCACGAGCTTTGGAGAGCAAGAAGCGCGTCCGGCGTCCAACAACTTCTTCACGGAACGCTATAAACGCTTTCAACATGTCCTGCAAAGCAAGCTGTTCAGGTCGGCCACCATTCAAGGCAACCACGTTACAGCCAAAGCTTTGCTGAAGCTGCGAGTAGCGGAACAGCTGGTTCAAAACCACATCTGGAACAGCATCACGCTTAAGCTCGATTACAACGCGCATGCCCTGACGGTCAGACTCATCGCGAATGTCCGAAATACCCTCAACCCGCTTCTCACGAACAAGTTCCGCGATCTTTTCGATCATGGAGGACTTGTTCACCTGATAAGGAATCTCAGTGACAATCAAAGCCATGCGGCCTGAGCGAATTTCTTCCGTTTCAACGCGGCTGCGCATAAGAACCGAGCCACGCCCAGTCTCATAAGCTGACTTAATGCCAGCACGGCCAAGGATGAGGCCGCCCGTTGGAAAGTCTGGACCCGGAATAATTTCCATCAGCTCAGGCAAGGAGATCTCTGGGCGTTCGATCATTGCGATCGTGCCATCAATCACTTCACCCATATTATGCGGTGGTATATTCGTTGCCATACCAACAGCGATACCACCAGCACCGTTTACCAAAAGGTTAGGGTAACGTGCTGGAAGAACTTCAGGTTCTGTTTCAGAGCCATCATAGTTCTCGTTGAAATTGACAGTATCTTTGTCAATATCGGAAAGCTGAGTCTGAGCGACCTTTTCAAGGCGACATTCGGTATAACGCATCGCCGCGGCACGATCACCATCGACGGAACCGAAGTTGCCCTGCCCGTTAATGAGCGGCAGGCGCATGGAGAAGCTCTGCGCCAAACGCACAAGCGCGTCATAAATCGCACTATCGCCGTGCGGATGGTATTTACCCATCACATCACCGACAACACGCGCAGACTTACGGTAGGGCTTGTTCCACTCATATCCGTTTTCGTGCATGGAATACAGAATACGGCGGTGAACCGGCTTCAAACCATCACGAACATCGGGAAGCGCACGGCTAACAATCACGCTCATTGCGTAATCGAGATAGCTGCGTTTCATTTCATCTGTGATCGAGATGGGCTGAATTTCGCTGGGAAGGCCACCTGGTGGTGTACTTAAGTCCTGATCTGCCAAGGATTATTCTCATCAATTTTAAGTCAGAATTTTATTCTTTATAGCCGATTCAAATGCCAGAACCAAACACCACTTGCACTGAAAAGGCACCTAATAACAACTACATTACCCTGCAGGTCCACTCCAGCCCGAATACAGGGGTATTTTTCGCTATTTCATTGCAAAAATAACCCAGCAAGATTCAAAAAAGTGCCATGAGCCATTCTGCTAGTGTAAAAACCTATCAAAACCTTGCTAAGTTATCACTAGTCTGTTAGCGCCCAGTCCAAACTCGCAATATAGCGTATGAACATGCCTGTACAAACGGGCCCACCACACACAAATTTAAGGTAAAGCGCAATGCTCATTGAATTTCTACTCAATGCATTTGCCATGCTGTTCGTAACTATCGACCCAATAGGCCTGGCCCCCGTTTTTCTTGCAGTGACAGCAGGAGCAGGTAGCTCCGAGCGCAAACAAATCGCCATAAAAGCCATCCTGATATCAGGAGGCACCCTCATGGCGTTTTTCTTCGCCGGACGCCAACTTCTCAACGTACTCGGAATTTCGCAGGCAGCCTTTCAGGTCGCTGGTGGCTTATTGCTGTTCATCATCGCAGTTGAGATGATCTTTGAACATCGCCAGAAACGAAAAGCTGAAAGCGCCGAAAAGGCCGTTGAGCAAGAAGACCTGTCGCAGACTGCGGTATTTCCGCTTGCCATCCCTTTGATTGCTGGCCCAGCAACCATCTCGGCAATCATCCTGCTTGCAGGTCAGGCCCCCGGATTCACCGGCCAGATTGGCTTGATTGCCGTACTGCTTTCTGTGCTTGCAATGAGCCTCTTCGTCTTTCTTCTGGCAGCACGTATCGACCAGCTTTTAGGCTCAACAGTTCAGCTGATCATCACGCGCCTGTTCGGCGTGATCCTTGCCGCACTCTCTGTTCAATTTGTTGCAGACGGCATCTTCTCACTGATTGATATGCACTCCTAACAACACTGTGTGCCCGCATCCGATTGTGGGCACACAGCACTCCCCCTCAGATTGCACTTGAAGTCCCCAAACACCTCCGTAAAGTCTCCCTTGTACTCACGGAGGATTCTAATGGCTGCCCACGGCTCCAAAAAAGTCATTTTTGCCGCCCTTGCTGGCAATTCACTCATTGCAATCACCAAGTTTGCAGCCGCCGCATACACCGGCTCAGCCGCGATGCTTTCTGAAGGAATTCACTCGCTTGTAGACACAGGCAACCAAGGCCTATTGCTACTCGGCATGAAACGCGCAGAAAAACCAGCGGACGACAAACACCCATTTGGATACGGCTCTGAAATCTACTTCTGGGCTTTTGTTGTCGCGATCATGATTTTTGCAGTGGGCGCAGGCATCTCGCTTTACGAGGGAATTCAGAAAATTCTGAACCCCCACCCACTTGAATCCGCCTTTGTAGCATATGCCGTTCTTGGGCTTGCCATGATCTTTGAAGGCTGGGCCTGGATGGTCGCCTATAAGGAATTCAAAAAGACAAAGGGCAACCGGCCTTTCCTTGCAGCTGTGCGAGACAGCAAAGATCCGACGGTCTTTACGGTCCTCTTTGAAGATACAGCAGCAATGCTAGGCCTTGTCATCGCGCTTGCTGGCATCTACGGCGCTCAAACCTTCGGCATCCTCTGGTTAGACGGCGCTGCGTCTGTCGGAATCGGCCTTATCTTGGCTGGTACAGCGTTTGTATTGGCACTAGAAACGAAAGGCCTCCTGATCGGAGAGAGCGCCTCACCTGAGCTTATTGCCTCTGTTCGCCAGATCCTAATTGCGCCAGCAGCTGTAAAAGGCGTCAACGAAATCAGAACCCTCCATCTTGGACCAAATGATGTACTACTTGCCGCCTCACTAGACTTTGAGGATGCCCTCACTGCAGGCGCAGTGGAGGAGGTTATCTTTTCATTGGAAGCCACAATTAAACGCTCACAACCACTGGTCGGACGTGTATTCCTCGAGGTCCAAGCGGCTCAAGACCACATGCACTTTGGCCAGGAATAAACCATAGTAAAACTCACTGTGGACTGCGCGCAAAGCTGCACTATAGGATACACACTTTCAAATTTTGGGTAGAAAAATGACAATACTCGTTACAGGCGGCGCAGGATACATCGGAAGTCATATGGCATGGTGCCTTCATGACGCTGGTGAAGACTTCGTAGTTATAGACAACCTATCTACGGGCTTTGAGTGGGCTATTCCGCAATCAGTAAAGTTGTATGAAGGCGACATCACGGACGAGAAGCTGCTTCAAACAATCTTCCATAATCATGACATCACCGCAGTCATTCATTTCGCTGGTTCGATCATCGTACCAGAATCTGTATCTAACCCATTGAAATACTATAATAATAATACTGCGGCATCCAGAACACTCATTGAGGCTTGCGTCAAAAACAACATCAAGCATTTCATCTTCTCATCAACAGCTGCAGTTTATGGCGACCCAAAAGTTATTCCTGTTTCTGAAGATGCGCCGTTAAGCCCTTTAAGCCCTTACGGCACCTCCAAGCTTATGACGGAACTCATGCTGCGCGACACTGCAGCAGCCCACGACTTCCAGTACACCGCACTTCGATACTTCAACGTCGCAGGCGCAGACCCGGAAGGCCGCACCGGCCAATCGACAAGAAATGCAACGCACTTAATCAAAGTCGCCTGCGAAGCTGCGCTTGGCAAACGCACGCACCTAGGCATTTTTGGAGCAGACTTCGACACTCCAGACAAAACGGGCATTCGCGATTACATTCACGTTTCGGACCTCGCCAGCGCACATTACCTCGCGCTTAAACGATTACGCGAAGGTGGCGAAAGCATCGTCATGAATGCTGGCTATGGTGATGGCTACTCTGTGTTGCAGGTTATCGACGCAGTTAAAGCGGTTTCTGAGGTCGATTTTGAGGTTAAAACGGAGCCACGTCGTGCTGGCGACTCCCCAAAAGTTGTCGCAGACAATTCAAAAATTATGAGCAATCTGGACTGGAAGCCGCAATTCGATGATCTCCCAACGATTATCCGGCACGCTTTGAACTGGGAGAAAAAGCTACAGTTCAAAAACAGCCTCTAAACGCAAGTGCCGGACGAGATTACTCTTCCGGCACATTTTACACGCTCAGACATGACATCCCATACGCAACCAATTCAGCTATCACGGAATCCGAATGATCCGGTCACCCGGCTTGATCCCCAGCTCTGCAGCACGCCCCGCTAACACTTCCAAAACATATTTGACCGGAACGTCAGAGGAAATAACGTCTTCTGAAAACGGGACAGTGTTGTGAGCTATGCGCTTAATTTTATAATCCGTACCGATGAAAATGATATCAAGCGCGCTCGGTGTATTTTTCATCCAAAAATACTGAAGCCCAGATTGCGGAAAAATGAACAACATCCCTTGGTCTGGCGTCAAATCAGTGCGCCCCATAAGCCCTTTCGCTCTGTCACTGGCACTCTCTGCAACTTGAACCTGAAATGCGTGTTTCCCATTCCCGCTACGCACCTCGAGCGTCTCAGTTCGCATATCAGCCGCCAAAACCGACATTGCGCCCAGCAAAATGAAAACAAAGGCTAATCGAATAACTCTCATGTCACGCTGCACTCCCCTTTTTCCTCCAGCTTTGACGCAAAGAAAAACCCTTGGCAAGTCACCAAGGGCTTGAATTCCAAATTCTTACAAAAGCGCACCCAGAGTCGAAAATGCAACACTAATGCGAGGCGGGAATGTGGGTTCCAGCTCCAAGCGGGCGGACTTCCGCAGCCATCTTACCCTTAGGACCATCCCCAAAACGAACTTGAACCTTTTGCCCGGGGCGAAGTTCCGTAATGCCAAAGCGGCGCAATGTCTCCATGTGAATGAATATATCTTCAGTCCCCTCACCACGCGTCAGAAAACCAAAGCCCTTGACGCGATTGAACCATTTCACCTCCGCTTCGATGAACCCACCATCAGGCAAGACCTGAACATGAGTACGCGATGGTGGCAGCTGGGATGGGTGAACCGCAAAGCTTTCATCCATAGAAAGAATGCGCATAGCCTGGAGACCGCGAGGCCGATTCAGCACCTCGCACACAACACGCGCGCCCTCATAAGCCGTCTGATAACCATCCCTGCGCAGACAGGTCACATGCAGCAAGACGTCAGGCAGATCGTCTTCCGGTTCCACAAACCCATAGCCCTTACCAATATCAAACCACTTGATTGTTCCTGCCACTTGAAGAACATCTAAGGCTGTATCGTCAACCAGGTCCTCGACAGAGCCTACCTGAGGCGCCGTTTTTACCACCATGATGAATGCCCCGAAATTTGCCGCATCTGACATGCAACGCTCGACCGCAACCGAACGCCGCTTGATTCCACAAAAGAATATCATTACGCCCGACGCCACGAAGGCAAAAAATTAATAAAGAGCTAAATGATCCCCCATTGATTTGTTTTGTGTTGTCCTATCAACACTATTTACCTAAATTTCGCAGGGGGTATAGCTAACACTACTGAAAAATTTATCCAGTAGATCCTAAAGTTACTGTCCTAAGCTCAAAAAATCTTCCGCTAGACAGCACCAAGAGCATACCTTGCATAATACCAATTGAGAAATACTAGTTCCTCTTCCCCTTGAGCATCTTTCGCGCTAGCTTCGCGCAACCTCAACTGCCGTTAATTTGCTCCCTGACAAGCTAATCCCCAATAAGAAAGAGCACAACATGCGTTACCTACACACCATGGTCCGCGTTAAAGACTTGGAAGAGTCACTTAACTTCTACTGCACCATCTTTGGCCTGGAAGAAACACGCCGCCGCGAGAGCGAGGCAGGCCGCTTCACGCTCGTCTTTCTCGCCGCATCAAAAGACAAGGATTCCTTTAACGCCTCTTCTGCGCCTGCACTTGAGCTGACTTATAACTGGGATCAGGAAGAGTACACTGGTGGGCGCAACTTCGGCCACCTCGCCTATGAAGTCGATGATATCTACGAGACTTGCGCAAAACTTCAGGCCGCAGGAATTACCATCAACCGCCCACCACGTGATGGCTACATGGCTTTCATCGTATCACCGGACGGAATTTCCATCGAACTTCTTCAAAAAGGCGGCAAACTGGAGCCAGCAGAACCTTGGCTGTCTATGGCCAACACCGGCACCTGGTAAAAGACAGGTCTTTGCGATTGCACCTCGATGATAATCGAGGTGCTGAAATCTAACGAGAAAATCGAAATATCAACGGCCACTCATATGTGTGGATTGTTTGAATTATAAAATTTTAAGAACTAGACAAGATCCACACAGATCCATATAAGCCACTCCACACAGTACGCATCCTTGCAGTACTGATGTAGTGTGCGCCCATCGTCTAGCGGTTAGGACGCCGCCCTTTCACGGCGGAAACAGGGGTTCGATTCCCCTTGGGCGTACCATTTACTTCCCCCCTTAAAATCTGAATGACGCTCACCCCGCTTGCATTACTGCGAGCGCAGGACACAAATTTACACACCACCTTTAAACAAAACGCGTGTGTAAGAACCACTCAGACACAACACTTTCCCTAAAAGCTGCACCTTCCAACCTTCTCATACAAAAAAGCCCGGTCGCGAACCAAAGTTCACCCCGGGCCTCTTGAATTTATGCGCTTAGCTTAGAATGGAATCTCGTCGTCCATTCCACCGCCAAAACCACCTGATGGGGCTGAGCCGCCACCGCCACCGCTGCTACCGCCACCAAAGCCGCCGCCGCCCTGATTTCCTGAGCCACCGCCAAAACCACCGCCTTGGTTTCCAGAACCGCCGCCAAAGCCGCCGCCACCCTGATCGTATCCACCAGACTGGCTATCCTGACCGCCCATTCCACCTTCACCACGGCCATCAAGCATGGTCAGCGTAGAATTAAAGCCCTGCAAAACGATCTCGGTTGAATATCGGTCCTGCCCGCTCTGGTCCTGCCATTTACGAGTTTGTATCTGGCCTTCCAAGTAAACCTTGGAACCTTTGCGCAAGTACTGCTCAGCAACTTTTGCAAGACCCTCGTTGAAGACAACAACACGGTGCCATTCGGTACGCTCGCGGCGCTCACCGCTGCTGCGGTCACGCCAGCTTTCAGAAGTTGCGATGCGCAGGTTCACGATGGGGCGACCATCCTGCGTACGCCGAACTTCCGGATCTGCGCCCAAGTTTCCAACTAAAATAACTTTATTGACGCTACCGGCCATTGTTTTACTCCTGATGCGAAGCTCGCCCAAAGTTTAAGAGAGCTAAGTTGGCAAGTAACCTATGCTCCGCGCCCTACAATTCAAACAGACTTTCTCTTAGGCGTGGGGGGTTGTCCACATTTCCCGCCTATTCCGTCGATATATGAGGGGCAAGCAAGCAAGGCTCTTCGCTCGTTCTATATTTGTTCCATATAATGCCCCGCAGAAGCTCCAAGTTCAACTCTCAATTCTACGACAGGAGTTTTTTCCAGAAGCGACGCCAAAAAGGCTTGCCCCTTAAAATTGTTCCGTTTATGTTCCACATGTTTTCCTGCGCACATTCTCGCCAATTTCGAGGAGCGCGCCAAGCCTCTGTTACTTTCTATATGTGAACTCAGCACCCGTGATAAAGGACAGTTCCATGGCGAAATCGCCAAAACACGATACACAAAATTCTCCCGCACGTGCTGATCTCATGAAACAGATTACGGTACGCGGCGCTCGCGAACATAATTTGAAAAATGTGGATCTGGACCTTCCACGCGATAGCCTCATCGTTATGACTGGCCTGTCGGGTTCTGGCAAATCCTCCCTTGCCTTCGATACAATTTATGCCGAGGGGCAGCGCCGCTACGTTGAAAGCTTGAGCGCATACGCCCGCCAGTTTTTGGAGATGATGCAAAAGCCGGACGTCGACCAAATTGATGGCCTGTCGCCCGCGATCTCAATTGAACAAAAAACCACTTCCAAAAACCCGCGCTCCACCGTCGGCACCGTTACCGAGATCTACGATTACATGCGCCTTCTTTTCGCGCGTGTCGGTATCCCATATTCCCCAGCAACCGGCCTTCCAATTGAGAGTCAGACAGTCTCCCAAATGGTTGATCGTATTTTGATGATGGAGGAAGGCACACGCCTTTATCTTCTTGCCCCCATCGTACGTGGCCGCAAAGGCGAATATAAAAAAGAACTCGCTGAGCTTATGAAAAAGGGCTTTCAGCGCGTTAAGATTGACGGCGAATACTACGAAATTGCCGATGCTCCCGCGCTCGACAAAAAATTCAAACACGATATCGACGTCGTTGTTGACCGGATCGTGGTCCGCGAAGACATGGCGGGCCGGCTTGCCGACTCGTTGGAGACCGCACTAGAACTCGCAGAAGGACTGGCAACAGCTGAATTTGCTGACCAGATAGACGAAAAAGGCAAAGCAAAACAGGTCGTTTTTTCTCAAAAATTCGCCTGTCCAGTCTCTGGGTTTACAATCCCAGAAATCGAACCTCGCCTGTTTTCATTCAACAACCCCTTCGGCGCTTGTCCAACCTGTGACGGCCTAGGAACAAAGCTCGCCTTTGAGGCGGAACTGGTGGTACCAGACCAATCGCTCTCTTTGCGTGGTGGGGCAATTCTTCCCTGGTCAAAAACCGGCTCCACATCCCCTTATTACACCCAGACGCTCGAAGCACTGGCTAAGCACTACAAGCAGCCAATGACAAAGGCCTGGAAGGATCTACCGGAAGACTTCCGCAATGCTGTGCTGTTTGGCAGCGGCAATACAAAAGTACAATTCGTTTATGACGACGGCACACGCTCTTACAAAACGGAAAAACCGTTTGAAGGCGTCGTTGGCAACATCGAACGCCGCTGGCGCGAAACAGAATCGCAGATGGTGCGCGATGAACTCTCCCGCTACCAGTCAGATCATGCCTGCGACAGTTGCCACGGCCACCGCTTGAAGGCTGAAGCTCTTTGCGTAAAGATTGGCGATCGCCATATCGGCGAGATCACCGCCCTCTCCATCAAGACCGCCCACGAATGGTTTTCCAGCATCGACGAAAAACTGTCTGGAAAGCAGAACGAAATCGCCTACCGCATTTTGAAAGAAATCCGCGAGCGACTGAAGTTCCTCAATGACGTCGGGCTCGAATATCTGTCCTTGGACCGTGCATCCGGAACACTTTCAGGCGGCGAAAGCCAACGTATTCGTCTCGCCTCACAAATCGGTTCGGGGCTGACAGGCGTTTTGTATGTTCTGGATGAGCCGTCCATCGGCCTTCACCAGCGCGACAATGCCCGCCTGCTTGAAACGTTGAAGCACCTACGCAATCTTGGCAACACAGTTATTGTGGTGGAACACGACGAAGACGCTGTTTTAACAGCCGATTACGTGGTCGATGTAGGCCCTGGAGCAGGCATACACGGCGGACAGGTTGTTGCGCAGGGAACACCTGAAGAGGTGATGGCCAACCCAGCGTCCCTAACGGGTAAATACCTGTCTGGCAAAATCAGCATTCCGCAGCCAGATGAACCGCGAAAGATTGACAAAAACCGCCAGATTAAGGTTTTCGGCGCTCGCGGCAACAACTTGAAGGATGTGGATGCGACGATCCCACTGGGCACATTCACATGCGTGACCGGCGTATCTGGCGGTGGCAAGTCAACATTCCTCATCGACACGGTCTACAAGGCAACCGCCCGCCGTCTGAACGGTGCGCGTGACAACCCCGCCCCGCATGACCGCATCGAAGGCCTTGAGCGACTGGATAAGGTCATCGACATTGACCAATCTCCGATCGGCAGAACCCCGCGCTCCAACCCAGCCACCTACACCGGCGCCTTCACGCCGATCCGCGAATGGTTCGCTGGCATGCCAGAGGCAAAAACACGCGGTTATGCACCAGGGCGCTTCTCCTTCAACGTCAAAGGCGGGCGATGCGAAGCCTGTCAGGGGGACGGCGTTATCAAGATCGAGATGCACTTCCTTCCCGATGTGTACGTCACCTGCGATGTGTGTAAGGGCAAGCGCTACAACCGCGAAACGCTTGAGGTGCTGTTCAAAGGAAAATCCATTGCAGACGTTTTGGATATGACCGTTGAAGAAGCTGCCTCCTTCTTCAGTGCGGTGCCTTCCATCCGCGATAAGATGGAAACACTTTCACGCGTTGGCCTTGGCTATATTAAAGTCGGTCAGCAGGCCACCACATTGTCTGGAGGCGAAGCTCAGCGCGTTAAGCTGGCTAAGGAGCTCTCCAAGCGCTCAACGGGCCGCACGCTCTACATTCTGGATGAGCCAACCACAGGGCTCCACTTCCATGATGTTGCCAAGCTGCTGGACGTTCTTCACGAGCTGGTGGATCAAGGCAATACCGTGTTGGTGATTGAACACAATCTGGAAGTTATCCGCACAGCCGACTGGATTCTCGATCTGGGACCAGAAGGAGGAGACGGCGGCGGCACCATTGTTGCAACTGGGCGCCCAAGGGATGTTGCTGAAGTCCCAGAAAGCTACACCGGTCACTTCCTCAAAGAGCTGTTTGAAAGACGAAACACCAACAGGCTTGATGCAGCAGAGTAAAAAAACACCAGATGACCGGGTCTCAAGCCCGGTCATTTTACCTCTCCACGCCAACGCACCCCTCACCTCGCCTCTGGCATAAGCGCTAAACAGCGGAGAATATCTGCGCAGCGTTGGACCAGTGCAAAGCCCCCAATTATTGAGATATCATTAAAATTCCAGGCTCAATTGAAGCTTAGCCCATGCATTTCTTTTGAGGTATGCAGATTTGTGCTTCAGATCACAAAATTACTGCAGCGCACAATCTGTCTTATTGTCATTTATGTCTATTTTTTGGTCGGATACGACAACATTTGACACAATGCTATGCATATTTTGCATATCGGACATGCGAAATGATGTGATGCACAATACGAAACTCTTTTGTATAAACCAAATCAAGGCCGCTGAGGGACTCCTCCCAATTAACCTCGGCAGCCTAACATATAATCTTCAGGTGGCACCTCCTCCCAAGTCACTTGCAGATGTACAAACAGGGATTTCCTCCCAAGTCTCTGTTTACTAGCTTCGCCCGTCGTTCCTCCCATCGACGGGCGTTAGCTGTTTTTGGGGCCTACTTTCTTCTAAACCCAAGACGCCCCCCAAAAAAAATACACACCCTGATAGATATGCCCTCAATTTTGGAATGGAGCGCACGCGCTAACAAATCCTTTTGTGCTGGCTGCGGACGACAAGAAGCAAAAGCGGCAGCACAAGGCATAAGCTTACTCGTTTCAGCGGGTTTGGCATGGCTATGCTTAAAGAAGGATCAGGGGCAGCGCTCAAAACTGCTATGCAACTAACCTGCGCAGCGCAGCTCCTCAAAGTCATCTGACATCAGGAGCTTCAAGGTCAGAGCTGGTCATCTTCAACCATTTGGACATATGCAGGATATCGGGCGGTTCACCGTTGCTCAGACGCCAGCTGTCCACCACCCACGCAATGTCTGTGGTTGTGTCCACAATAACAGCTGAGGCGTGAGGGTATTTTCCATCAAAGAAATACCCGCGAGAGGCCGGGCGCGTCACGCGGTGGTATTTGAGCCAGCCCTGCGAGCTTGCATAGATCAAAAGCCCTGCGGTATTGGTCGCCTCATCAATACAGTCCATCTGCCCCCATACATTGCCGCTCTTCATATCAAGCCCGCCAATATCATTGGAAGACCCTACAATCGGCCCAACCCGCCTCTCCTGCCATTGAACGGCCCTCGAAATTGCAGCGCGCTCTGCACGCGAGCTATCGCTTCCACGCAAGAGGATTGCGCGGAGTGTGACTTTGTCGTGTTTGCTAAACGTGACGGGAGAAAGGTATTGGCACCCAAACCCATGGCAAATGTAGAGTGTATCACCGCTGTTTTCCAGAGCGCCCATTTGCTCATACCAGGAGCTTGGTGAAAGGTTAATTTGGCTCATACATGCACTTAGCCCGATTGCGCCAATTGCAATCAGCAGAGCCCGAGACGTCACCATCATTTTCTTTTTCAAAAAATACATGTGTTTTTGTGAATCACGTTGCACAACCATGCAAGATTGATGACCTAAATGATTGAACTGAGCAAGTTCAGAGGCTAAGCAATTCGCAAGAGAAAACCACTTAGGCTTCTATGGACGTTTTAGCGCAACAGAAGCCCAGCCGATTGGATAGGAAATGACAAAGCAACCCATACACGTGGTTGGTGGTGGCCTGGCAGGCTCCGAGGCAGCATGGCAGATTGCAGAAAAAGGCATCAAAGTCGTTTTGCACGAAATGCGCCCAACGCGTGAAACAGACGCTCATAAAACAGACGGCCTTGCGGAGTTGGTTTGCTCAAACTCATTTCGTTCAGACGATGCTGAAAACAATGCAGTAGGATTGCTCCACGCTGAATTGCGCGCTGCTGGCTCCCTGATCATGAAATGCGCAGATGCTAACAAGGTGCCTGCTGGCGGCGCTTTGGCAGTAGACCGTGACGGCTTCTCTCATGCCGTCCAGTCTGCACTGGAAACGCATGAAAACATAGAAATCATCCGCGAAGAAATCACCCAGATCCCGCCAGCTGAAGATGGTCAGGTGATTATGGCAACAGGTCCGCTCACATCCCCAGCTCTGTCGGAAGAAATTCTGCGTGTCACCGGTGAAAATTCCCTAGCCTTCTTCGACGCAATCGCACCCATCATCCATACCGAGAGCATCAATATGGATGTGGCGTGGTTTCAGTCCCGCTATGATAAAGTCGGGCCCGGCGGCACCGGTAAAGATTACATCAACTGCCCGATGGATAAAGAGCAATACGAAGCCTTTATTGATGCCCTGATCGGCGGCGAGAAAACCTCGTTTAAAGAATGGGAAGAAAACACCCCATACTTCGACGGCTGCCTGCCGATTGAAATCATGGCAGAACGTGGCCGCGAGACCTTGCGTCATGGTCCAATGAAGCCAATGGGCCTCACCAATGCCCACCAGCCCGACATCAAGGCCTATGCGGTTGTCCAGCTGCGCCAGGATAATGCTCTGGGCACGCTTTACAATATGGTTGGCTTCCAGACGAAACTGAAATACGGCGCTCAATCCGAAGTGCTGCGCATGATCCCGGGTCTGGAAGAGGCGCAATTTGCCCGCCTTGGCGGCCTGCACCGCAACACCTTCTTAAACTCGCCGCGCCTCCTGGATGATCAAATGCGCCTCAAAGCGCTGCCCCATATCCGCTTTGCTGGGCAAATCACCGGCTGTGAAGGATATGTGGAATCAACAGCTGTTGGGTGCATGACCGGCCTGTTTGCAGCTCATCAGGCACTTGGAACCGACATCGCTCCCCCGCCAGTAACAACCGCGTGCGGCGCGATCGTCAACCACATCACCGGTGGTCATATCGACCGCGAAGACGGCTCAGGACCACGTTCTTTCCAGCCGATGAACATCAACTTCGGCCTGCTGCCTCCACTGGACGAAATGCCTAAGCATCCAGAAGGAAAACGCTTGCGCGGCAAAGAAAAAACACGCCTGAAAAAGCAGGTCATGGCCAAACGCGGTCTGGATGATTTTAAAGCCTGGGTCGCAACAGTCTAACCTGCGAACACAGGTTCCAACATCGCATAAAAAAAGGGCCGGTTAATCCGGCCCTTTTCTACTTTGCAGATAACTTGGCAAGCTGGCGCGATGATCGCCACATATGCCACATCCGGTGAATGTGGGATGCGCCACTATTAATCTCCAAGGGTTCAAAACCCTTTCTGCCAGCTTCTTTGAAGAACAGCTCCACCTGAAACACAGGCAGGAATGCAGGCAGCACGGCCGGGTCGACGCCTTCCAACGCATTCTCGCAGCTTAAAAGGTGCGTTTTACTATGACCAACCATCTCACCCACCACAGCCAAGACGCCCGCATCTGAGCTTTTGGCCTGTAAAGCACCCGCCTCAACCCTATGACGCTCCAGCACATCAACAGGAACAAACTGCTGATGCCGCGCGCCCTGCCATGCCAGGGTCTGCATCAAACCAGCAAACGCGTATGCCACCCCGCCATGACCGCATGCATCAGACAATTGCCGGTCAGCAGGCGCACCACTCAAAATCATAGCCGCCAGCAACACCAGCGCAGAGCTGGTTTCCCCGCAATACCCTTCAAGATCATTCAGGCTCGGCATTGGATCTGAGTAAAGGTCGAAACGGCGGGCGGATATCAAATTGACAAACGGCTCACGCGACAACTTATGTTGCTCAATAGTCTCAAGCACCGCTTGTGCAACCGGGTTATGGCGAACATCACCATGATCTGTCCCACTCAGCGCATCCACCCACCACTGCAGGCGGATCTCTCCCGGCATCGGCTCATTGACCAGCTCGCGAATACGCGCGATCTCACAGGCAAATGCATAAAGCGCAATCAAACCGGGCCGTGCACTCAAAGGTGCGTACAAAGTGCTTAAATACCGCTCATAGGAGAAGCGTTTTACAAAATCATTGCAGTAGTCAAAAGCCTGACTCATAACTGGCTCTTCTGCTCGCTCTAAGTGTTTTCAACTGCAATAAAGACAGCCGCGACCGCACGGTCCTCGTTAAGCAATACATTATAGGTACGCACAGCTGCTCCGGTCGACATGCTATCGACCATAATGCCTTTTTCCCGAAAAGGCGCTTTGCGCGATTCTGCAAACGGCTTCAACTCATCGCCTGCACCAATCAACAGCACTTCGATATTATCAGCCTCCGCGAGCACGTGCTCCAGCGCTTCATCGGTGATTTCTTCAAAGCTCTTAGGCTCCCAGCCATACACACCAGAGGGAATACACATCAAAGAGCCTCGATGGGACATATCGGCAAACCGAAAGCCACCATTTCCATAGGCTTCGATCTGAACCATGCTCGGGAAATGCGCATTCCGCACTTCCAAAGGCTCGCCGCGTTTTCCCATAGTATCCTCCGGTAGGGTCTCGTTGACCCAATATACGCACAAACTGGTAGCCTCTGTTTAATTGCAGAGGAAAGAATGTCCAATAAAAAATGGGGCTGACCACAACAGTAATCAGCCCCATTCAAAGTCTAGCTAATGCGCGATATTACGCTGAATTAGCGGAGGAGTTTTCGTCATCTTTCTTTTCGAACACGCTGGTACGAAGCTTCATCAGCATCAGCAGCGGAGCAGCAAGGAAGATAGAGGAATAAGTCCCGATCAAAATACCGAAAATCATTGCCAGCACGAAGGACTGGATCACTTCACCGCCTAGGAAGTACAATGCAAACAAAGCCAACAAGGTCGTCAGCGAAGTCATTGTTGTACGCGAGAGGGTTTCATTGATCGATTTGTCGAGCAGCTCTTCCAGTGAAAGACGCTTGTAGCGGCGCAAATTCTCGCGAATACGATCATAAACAACCACCGTATCATTGAGCGAATAACCAATGATCGTCAGAACCGCTGCAATACTGGACAAAGTAAAGTCCAGCTGCAGAACCGAGAACAAGCCAACCGTCAGCAAAATATCATTGAACGTGGTGACGATCGCGCCAACTGCGAACTGCCATTCAAAGCGGAACCAGATATAAAACATGATCATCACAAGGGCTGAACCAACTGCCAGCGTGCCTGCATAAGCAAGTTCGCCGGATACGCGCGGTCCAACCACTTCAGTTCTGCGGAACTCTACGTTTTCAGTAAACGCACCACGAACTTTCTCAATAGCACCTTGCTGAGCGCTTTCGCCCTCACCCTGTGATTCAATACGGATCAGAACTTCGGTAGGACTACCAAACTCCTGTACCTGTACGTCCCCAAGGTTCAGATCATTCAGCGTTCTACGAATCTGTGAAAGATCCGCAGGTCCATTGGTCGTCTGTAGTTCGATCAACGTACCGCCCTTAAAGTCAATGCCGTAGTTCAGGCCGACACTAAGAAACAGCACAACAGACACAATCGCCAAGATTCCAGAAAATGGATAGCTCAACACCCGCCAATGCATAAAGCGGAAGTTGGTTACCTCCGGAACAAGTCTAAGAAGTTTCATCCTATTACGCTCCGGATTAAATTGGCAGTTTGGATGGACGCTTACGCTTCACCCACATGGAGATGAGGAAACGCGACACGGTAAAGGCCGTGAACACTGTCGTGAAGATACCGATCATCAACGTCACCGCGAACCCTTTAACAGGACCGGAGCCGATGAAGAACAAAATCATCGCAACAATGAGCGTGGTGATGTTCGCATCCAAAATGGTACCAAGAGCACGGCTGAAGCCTGCATCAATCGCACCGATAGCCGAACGCCCTGCCCGTGCTTCTTCACGAATGCGTTCATAAATCAGCACGTTGGCATCAACCGCCATACCAATGGTCAAAACCACACCTGCAATACCTGGCAGCGTCAAGGTCGCCTGAAGCGTGGTCAAAATACCAAAAATCAGGAATACGTTGGCTGTCAGAGCCAGGTTGGCAATGATACCGAACTGGCCATAAGCTGCCAGCATGAACAACACCACGGCCGCAGCTGCAATTACAGATGCAATCTTACCGCTGTCGATTGAATCCTGACCAAGGCCGGGACCAACAGAACGCTCTTCCACCACGTCCAAACGCGCAGGAAGCGCACCAGCACGCAGCAACACTGCAAGATCATTCGCGCCATCTACGGTAAAGTTACCGGAGATTTGGCCTGAGCCACCTGTAATTGGCTGACGGATAACAGGCGCAGTAATCACCTCATCATCCAGCACAATCGCAAACGGTCGCCCAACATTGGCACGGGTCACGTCAGCAAAGATGCGAGCACCGGTGGTATCGAAGCGGAAATTCACAACAGGTTCATTGGTCTGCTGGTCAAACGCAACAGAGGCATCCTGCAGCTCTTCACCGGTCAACAATGGAGCTTCATCCAGCAGATACGGCTGGCCATCAGTACCTTCAACAATCATCGTACCTGAAGGCGGACGACCCTGAAGCGCCTGAGATGCAGTCATTTCCTGGCTGACAAGGTGGAAGGTCAGCTGAGCCGTTGCGCCAATGATATCCTTCAGGCGCTGAGGGTTGGATTCACCCGGCGCTTCAACAAGAATACGGTCAGTGCCCTGACGCTGAATAGAAGGCTCGGTCGTACCCAGTTCATCAACACGGCGACGGATCACCTCGATGGACTGCCTCACAACCGAAGCAAGGCGCATGTCCAGACCTTCTTCAGAGAAAGCCATGCGGAACAGGCCGTTCCCTTGAGGTTCAAGAACAAATTCATTTACCACAGCACCGCCAAAAACACTGGCGTTGAGCGGATTTACAAGTCCGGCAAGACGCTGTTCAGCCTCATCATAACGTGCTGCATCACGAATGCGGACCTGAACGCTGTCTCCCTGGATACCCAGCCCGGTATAACCGATACGCGGGTTCTCACGCAGGGACTGGCGAATATTGCCAACCAGCTGACGGAACTGCTTTTCTTTGTAATCTTCCTTGTCAACCTCATAGAGCAGATAAGCACCGCCCTGAAGGTCAAGACCGAGAACAATCTGGCGCTTAGGCATGAAATCCGGCCAGGATTGAACGGTGCTTGCCGGGAAGAAGTTCGGCAATGTTGCAAGTATACCGCCCAACACCACAACGATAATCAGGGCGATTTTCCAACGCGCGAAATGAAGCATGAGTATATGCCCGGTCCTAGTATAGGCAGACCGCTCTGCCTGAGGCCAAGATTGGCACAGGAAAGCGGCCTGAAACTACAAGTATCAAGACGCGATTATTCGCCGTCCTTGACAGGTTCACCTTTGGAGCGAACTTCCTGGATCATAGCACGAGCGATACGAACACGCGTACCTTCAGCAATATCCACCTGCAGTTCAGCTTCATCAACAACCTTGGCAACTTTACCGATCAGACCACCGGAGGTCACAACAGTGTCGCCACGGCGCAGGTTGCTCACCATTTGCTGATGAGTTTTCATACGCTGGCGCTGTGGACGAATGATCAGGAACCACATGATCACAAAGATCAAAATAAATGGCACAACAGACGTCACGATGTCTGGCAAACCACCAACGGCCTGTGCATAGGCTGGGGTAATAAACATTAGTTTCTCCTTACCACAAATTCCAAGGGAACCTGATGGCGTTCATTAAACGATTGGCAAGGCAAGCCTCACCAACAATGACCTTGGCCCGAAAGAACAAGGATTTTGCGCTGGACTATACAGTCCACTCCAGTGTTTTCAAGGCATTGACATGCTAACTGGGACTTTCCCCAAGAGTATTGGGCGTGATACAGCTGTAAATAGGGATACTTGGCCGCAGATCAAATAGAAGAGCCGCCCCTGAGACAATTTTTCACCTGGTTCATTTTGCGTAAAGCCGATGCTACCGCACCTAAGTTAATCACGTAGAAACATATGACCATTAAAGAAACCACCTCAGAAATCGCCCTTCTTACCGCCAAGCTCGACGAAATCGCGAGCCTGTTGGCCAGCTCCCTTCCAAAGCCTGCTGCACCCGTCAATTTTGGCGAAGCAGATGCCTTTGTGTTCCATCCTTCACCCTTTAGACTTGCCTCGGTTCCCAAAGTGAACCGCGTTGATATTAGCCTTCTCAAAGGCGTTGATCACTCCAAAAATTTGCTGATGGAGAACACCCATCGGTTTGCAAAAGGTCTGCCAGCCAACAACGTGTTACTTTGGGGCGCGCGCGGAATGGGCAAGTCTTCGCTGGTCAAATCGGCTCATGCCTCGATCAATGCCGAGCGCATGGGACAGCCCGACTACAAAAAACTCATCCTCATAGAAATTCACCGCGAAGACATTGAAGCGCTGCCTGCGTTGATGAACGAAGTCAAAGATCAGCCCTTCAACTTTATTATTTTTTGCGACGATTTGTCCTTTGATGGCGATGATACAAGCTACAAGAGCTTAAAAGCAGCTCTGGATGGGGGAATTGAAGGTCGCCCGTCCAATGTGCTGTTTTATGCCACATCCAACAGGCGCCACCTTCTCCCGCGCGACATGATGGAAAACGAACGTTCCACCGCAATCCATCCCAGCGAAGCTGTTGAGGAAAAGGTCTCGCTATCTGATCGATTCGGCCTGTGGATTGGGTTTCATAAGTGCTCTCAAGATGAGTACCTTGAGATGATCAACGGGTACACACAGCACTTTGCGCTAAAAATCAGCAAGGACGTGCTGAAGGCCCAGGCGCTGGAATGGTCCACCACACGCGGCGCACGTTCTGGTCGTGTGGCTTGGCAATTTATACAGGATCTGGCTGGCCGTCTTGGACAAACACTGTCCTGAGTGTGATAAAGCCACTAAAATGAAAACACGCCGCGCAAAGGTCAGCAAGCGCGGCGTGTTCTCTGTTATAAAAGAGCTCCAATCGGAGCCCTCCCCCATTTATTAGGATCGCGGCAGATAGTTCATAGGATCAACCGGTTTATTGGCTTTGCGCAGCTCAAAGTGAAGCTGAGGCTGCGTCACAGAGCCAGTTGCACCCGCCATGGCAATCGTTTGTCCACGGCGCACAACATCACCCCGACGCACCTTAAGCTCCTTGTTATGGGCATAAGCTGACACCCAGCCATTATCATGGCGGATGAGAACCAAATTCCCAAAACCTTTCAGCTCATTACCAGCGTAAACAATCGTGCCGTCTTCGGCCGCTTTAATGCCTGTTCCAGATGGTACAGCCAAATTGATACCGTCGTTTCTAGAGCCGCCCGGCTTCACACCAAAGTCCGAAATGATGCGGCCACGTACAGGCCAGCGGAATGTAGTCGCTTCCTCTGTGACAGCCTTTGGAGCTTTTGTTTGCTTGGCAGGTTGGACGGGCGCTGGCTTTGAAACCTCACTAGGCTGCAAACGAACAACATCTACATCCATATCCGGTTCGGGAATGACCGGCGCAATCGGAATCTGTGGCCTTTGAACACTCGCGGTATGAACCGGCGTTGGCGTCAGAGAGTTGGCCAGCGTAATTTGCGGGGCAACCGGTGCGCTTGTTGGCTGCTGCCTCAAGCTAGCTAGCGCAATATTTTTCGGCTTGGGCACCTTATCGGTCGCCGTTGTTTTGGCAACAGCAACAGGTCTCAGAGCCTGAGGGACTTGGGGTTTGCTCTTGGGCGTCGTAACAACATGAACTGGAGCCATATTGATCGCAGCTTGACCTGTGGCAGGCACGCCATAAGCGGGCTGCGCGCTCGCTGGTCGCGGAGCAACAATCGGCGACAGTGATTGGCTACGATACGTTGTCGTTGGCTCCGGCGAACCATACACCTGCCCCGGCGCAGACCTCATCGGCGCTAAAGTGGTCGAAGGCACGGCTGGCGCAGGAGCCCCAGGCTGAACTGGATAGGCTGGCGGCGGCGCATCGCTATAAACAGGACGCGAGCGTTCACCCACATTCCCTGGAGGCACCAGCGCAACAGCGATTCTGGTCGCAAATTCATTTCGAGAGTTCTGACTGGCATTACTTTGCGCATTTGTATTCAACGGCGAAACATAGCGCGTTGGAATAGAAGCCGTTGTAAGCGGCTGTGATCGTGCAGCTGTCAGCTGATGCGGCATCACCCGCTCGCCCGCTTTAGGCGAGCGCACGGCCTGACGAACCACCTGCACAGGGATCACAACAGAATCACCTGGTTGCAATGCGGAGTCAACCGTCACTCTGTTTGCATGGAGAATTTCGTTAACCGGAACCCGGTAATGCCATGAAAGGCTTTCAACATTCTCATTTGACTTTAACGTCACAACCTGTCCGCCAACAGCTGTCCACCCCAAAGGGCTGCCATTGGGGGCCTTGGCCAGAGCAGCAGGAACCAGTCGACTGGCTCGCACGCGCTTGCTGGGCGCAGCAGGTTGTTCTGCAGAAAATTTCGGCTGCCAGATTTGTCGAGTATACGCTTGCGGTTGCACCGAACCGGTTACAATTGCACTGTTATTTCCCCCTGATGGAGGCAGTATAACACCACGCTGCACACTAGAGCGGGAACTCGCTGGCGGTAACCCGGGAGTAACGACAACAGCCGTTTGCGCCGCAGGCGTCGGCTCATCAACATATTCAGATTGACCAAAGCGGTCCACATTACCACTGCAGCCAGCAACACTTGCTGTCAGCAAAAACAATGCTACGCCGCGCCGTAATCTGGCTTTCTCACGGGAATGAAACTGCATATCCGCCCTACCCAATACAAATAAAAGGCTAACTGGCGTAAGTTTACTGACAACAGAGTTGATAAAGACTTAATCAAACACTCATTTGCTTACAATTTTGCAGCAATTCCCGGCGTCAACGACACATATCGGAAACGACCGAGCATAGTTTCATCGAGTCCGCGACCGCCTTTGTCGTATTGAATGAGATGGCACATCCCATTCTCTTTTTTCAACGGTGCCAAAAGGCGTCCCCCTGGGGCCAGTCGGTCGAACAGGAAACCCGGCACCCGCTCCAAAGCACCATTCAAAATAATACGATCAAACGGCCCGCCATCATCCTCTTCGTCAATAGGTGCAGCAAAGCCGTCTGCGTGCACCACATCCACATTGGTAATTTTGCACGAACGCAAACGCTCCCGGGACAGATCAGCAAGCGTCCGATAACGCTCAAGAGAAACAATACGATCACAGATCTTGGAAAGCACCGCGCACTGATAACCGGACCCGGTACCGATCTCCAGCAAAGAATGATCCGGCTTCATCTGCAAGAAGTCTGCCACCTTACCAATCAAAGACGGTTGAGTGCTCATCTGACCGCAGTCGATGGGAAACGCCCGGTCTTCATAGGCAAGAAACTGCTGGCTGGCTGACAAGAATATTTTGCGAGGAATAGCCTCAAGCGCGCCCAAAACCTCAAGGTCCTGAACACCCACAGAGCGAAGTTTCATCACCCAGGCAGCTTGCTTGGCAAGGTTTTCTTCTGAGCGCCCGTCTTCGTCAGCAAATAGGCTGTCTTCCATCTTATACACTCCGCCTATGTGCAAGGTGGAGCTTGCTGAGGATCCAGCAAGCTCAAATCAAATGGATCAGGAATTTTCGAATTTCTTTTCCAGCTGCCCCATCAACTCATCAGCTGTCAGGTTCAGGTGCAGCGGCGTGACAGAAATATAGCCTTCCTTCAACGCTTCAATGTCAGTTCCTTCACGCACGCTTGGCACGCCATTATTAAAAGCAAGCCAGTGATACGGATTGCCACGGCCATCTCGGCGACTTTCAATATACAAAGACCCGGCATCACGCTTACCCTGACGCACAACTTTAACGCCCTTGACGTTCTCAGGCCGGTCTTTAGGAAAATTCACGTTAAGCAGCGTATCAGCTGGCAGATCAAACTCCATCAAGCTCCGCAGGACACCAACGGCATGTGCCTCTGAAGTATCGTAACTCGGTCCAGCCTCACTCCCAAAGGCATACGCTTGAGACAGCGCAATTGAGCGCACGCCCATCAAAGCACCTTCCATGGCAGCAGCAACGGTACCGGAGTAGGTAACATCATCAGCGATGTTGGCGCCGCGGTTGATACCGGACAAAACCAGATCAGGAGGACTGTCCATAATGGAACGTACCGCCATAATCACACAGTCGGTCGGCGTACCACGCACAGCAAAGTGGCGATTGTCAATTTGGCGTACACGTAAAGGGTCATTCAACGAAAGAGAGTGCGCCACACCGCTCTGGTCGGATTCTGGAGCAACCACCCACACATCATCAGAAATCTGTCGCGCAATGCGCTCTAAAACCTCAAGACCCTCAGCATGGATCCCGTCGTCGTTGGTTAGTAAGATACGCATTTTGCAACAATTCCCTTTCAACCTCACAATTTCGCTGGACAAGCCCAACGGCCCGTCCCAGCAAAATCACGAGTTTACCAATATTTATGCACCAATGACTTCAAGGCCATTCATGTAAGGACGAAGGACCTCCGGAACCGTAATTGTTCCATCAGAATTCTGGTAGTTCTCCATCACTGCAATCAAACAGCGACCAACGGCAACGCCAGAGCCGTTCAGAGTATGAACAAACTTCAGCGCCTTTTCGCCTTCCACACGATAACGCGCGTTCATGCGGCGACCCTGAAAGTCACCACAAACAGAGCAAGAAGAAATCTCGCGGTAAGCGTCCTGACCCGGCAGCCAAACTTCAATATCGTAGGTTTTACGAGCACCAAAGCCCATATCACCAACACAAAGTGTCACAACACGGTAGTGCAAGCCAAGCAGCTTGAGAACCTTTTCAGCAGACTCACGCATCCGCTCCAACTCTTCCATGGAGCTGTCCTCATCCGTGATGGAAACAAGTTCACACTTCTGGAACTGGTGCTGACGCAGCATACCAGCTGTGTCACGACCAGCAGATCCCGCTTCTGAGCGGAAGCAATAGGTAAGTGCTGTCACGCGCATCGGAAGGTCTGCCGCAGCAAGTGTTTCACCTGCAACCATATTGGTCAGCGGAACTTCTGCAGTCGGAATCATCCAGTGACCGGTGTCCTTATCGCGGAACTGGTCTTCACCAAACTTAGGCAGCTGGCCCGTACCGTAAAGCGCGTTATCACGCACCAGCAGTGGCGGTGAAACCTCTGTGTAGCCATTTTCTTGCGTATGCAGATCAATCATGAACTGGCCAATCGCACGCTCAAGGCGGGCAATCTGGCCCTTCAGCAACACAAAACGGGCACCAGACATTTTGGCAGCCGTTTCAAAGTCCATACCGCCAAGCTGTTCGCCCAGTTCGTAGTGCTCTTTGGGCTCAAAATTCTTGAGTGGCTTCTCGCCATACGTGTGCAGCAGAACGTTATCCGCCTCATCGGAACCAAGAGGCACATCCTCAAACGGAATATTGGGGATAACAGCCAAAGCATCTTCAAGAGCCGCGTTCAGCTTGCGCTGCTCTTCTTCACCGTTGTGAATAAAGCTTTTAATTTCGGCAACTTCGCTCTTCAGGGCTTCGGCTTTTTCCGTATCACCCTGGCCCATGGCCATGCCGATTTCTTTGGATGCCGAGTTACGGCGCTGCTGCGCCTCCTGAAGCTTAGTGGTGTGAGATCGGCGCGCGTCATCGAGTTCAACGAGGTGCGCAGCGCGTGGTTCTTGGCCGCGTTTGGCGAGAGCTGCATCGAAGCTCTCCTGATTTTCACGAATCCACTTGATATCAAGCATAACTTAGTAACCCCGGCAGGCTTGCCTTGAAATGACCCGCCGGGAACTCGCAATCAAAGGGGAAGTTTAGCCTAGGCCTCTTCTTCCGCTTCCTTCTCTTCGCGTTTTTTCTCGACGAGCCGTACACAATAGATGGAGACTTCGTAGAGAAGCAGAGTGGGAAGTGCAAGACCGATCTGCGAAATCGGGTCCGGAGGTGTTAAAATTGCCGCAGCAGCAAAGGCTGCAACAACAGCGTATTTACGCTTTCCCTTAAGAGACTCTGAGGTTACCAGACCGGCGCGACCCAAAAGGGTCAACACAACCGGAAGCTGAAACACCAGACCAAACGCAAAGATAAGCACCATCACAAAGCTCAGGTACTCGCTCACGCGTGGCAACATCTCAATTGAGGCCTGCCCGTCCATGCCCATCTGTTGCATCGCAAGGAAGAAACCCATCGCCATTGGCAACACAAGGTAATAAACCAGCGCCCCACCAATCACGAACAAAATCGGCGTCGCAATAAGGTATGGAATAAATGCACTGCGCTCATGCTTATAAAGCCCTGGCGCCATAAACATGTAAATCTGCCCTGCTAGAACAGGAAAGGCCACAAAAAGCGCACCAAACAGTGCAAGCTTCATCTGGGTAAAGAACCACTCATGTGGCGCAGTATAAATCAGACGAACTTCAAGGTTCTCACCGGCAGCCTGTTCAAAAGGAAGCACGAGAAAATTGAAAAGATCATTTGAAAAATAGAAGCAAACCGCAAACGCAATAGAGATCGCGATTACCGACTTCATCAGCCGAGAACGCAATTCGATCAGGTGTTCGATCAATGGCGCGCGCGAATCTTCAACTTCGTTATCACTCATAAATAGCCGCCCTAGCTTTCATCTTTGCTGGAAGGAGTGCTTGCGGCACTTTCTTTGGCTTTCTGTACGGAAGCCAGTTCTGATGAAGAAACAACCTTTTTCTCAGAAACTTCAGCTTTTACAGGAGCGCTTTTCGAAACAGATTCAGAAGCCGTGCCCTCACTGAGCGAGGATTTCACTTCGTTTTCTGTCTTGGTCAAACCTTCCTGAAGTTTCGCTTTTTCTTCCTCAAGGCTTTTCTTCAAATCGCCAAGCGGATTGAAGTTCTGCGCTGCATCGGCCTGCTTGCGCATTTCGTCGATGCCAGACTGCTTTTCCGCTTCCTTGACAGCATCATTCAACGTGGACTGAAATTCGCCAGCCATACGCCGCACGCTGCCGATTGTGCGCCCGATTGTGCGCAACATACCCGGCAGTTCTTTGGGGCCAACCACCAAAATGGCAACCACAGCAACAAGGAGCAGCTCTGTCCATGCGATATCGAACATAAAGAGGCCGTTTCGTTTTTGTCGTCTACGACAACCTCAAAAAAGTCTCATAGACAACACAGTGCCGGTTATCGGCACATCCACTAGGGAAAGACGTAGCAACCATACCACAAGCTACGATTAAACCGACTTTCCCTAAACAATTTGCATCGATCCCATAAAAGAACACTTAGTCCTTTTTAGCGGTGTCCTCAGCTTTTTCCTGAGCATTCACGCTCTTGCCTGGTGCATGATCGATCACTTTAGGATCTTCATCTTTTTCTTTAGCTTCCGCAGCATCGTCGCTTAGACCTTTTTTGAAGCTGTTGATGCCCTTTGCAACATCACCCATCAACTCGGAGATCTTACCTCTTCCGAAAAGCAGAACTACGACAACCGCGATGATGACAATTTGCCAAATACCAATTGAGCCCATCAACCAAACTCCTTAAGAACTCTGAACCATGTTTTGAGAAGACACTACATCCCCTAGATACTAATAGGTAGTATCTATAGGAATTACCCACTATGATTTACTGCAGTCTCTTGCCCAAAAACCAAAACATTCTCTGCATCTATACACAGATCTATGACATTTTCTGGGTAGAATTGTAAGACATCCCTCGTACGAATACGTAGCGGCTGTATTAATCCATCAACTTGTACGTCCAAAAGGTCAGCCTCACCTGCCATTGCACGTGAAACTACTCTGCCTTTGAACTGCCCCGCACCATGACATACCTTTAAGTGATGAGGTCTTATACATAAGGTCGCATGAGACCCTTCTTCAAGGTCCGCATTAGGAAAGTTCCCGATAGGCGTGACAAGCCGGCCACCTTCAACTTTTCCGGGTATCTCATTGAGGTCAGAAAAGAATTTGGCTGCAAACAAACTATTGGGGTGGAAATAGATTTCTTCTGGCGACCCCAGCTGCACCACCTCTCCGTTGCGCATCAGCGCAATGCGGTCACTCACACGCAGGGCTTCTTCCGGGTCATGCGTGACCACGACAGCTGTTGCACCTTGCTGCTTGATCATTTCAAGAGTTTGCGCGCGCACACTATCGCGTAACCGGCTATCAAGACCTGAAAACGGTTCATCCATCAGCAAAGTGTGCGGGCGCGGCGCCATCGCACGCGCCAATGCTGCGCGCTGCTGCTCACCGCCAGAAAGTCCATGCGGATAATCTTCCGCATACCGGTCAAGCCCGACCATCTCCAAGGCATCACGGGCCCGCGTTTCAGCAACATCTCCCCCTAAATCGGAAAGACCAAACTTCACGTTATCTAGAATCGTTAGATGCGGGAACAGCGCGTAGTCCTGGAACATGAGCCCAACGCCGCGCTTTTCCGGTGGTAGAAAGTTGCGCTCATCAGCAACCACTAAGCCGTTGATGCGAACACTTCCGTGCTGCTGACGAACAACCCCGGCAGCAATGCGCAGCAATGTTGTTTTTCCGCAACCAGAGTGCCCCAACAGGCACAACACTTCCCCGCTTTGCAAAGAAAGCGAAACACCGCGAACCGCAGGTAAGTCCCCATAATTATGGTAGATATCGTCAAACACCAGCCGCTCTGGCGCTGCAACCTTCCCTGGCTCCATTTGTCCCTCTTCAAATTCACAGGATGAACGAACAATTGCTCGGCACTCCTGCATGTGTTTATTTTTCTCCGGCGTCTTCTTCAAGTGCGCCAGTTGTAAACATTTCACTTTCTTCCAGAGGATCTTCATCCTCAGTCAGATCAAGACTGTCATCGGGTGCTGGCACATGAAAGCTGGCAGGAATAGCGCTATCAAGCAGCCCCGCCCCCTTCAACTCTTCCAGACCTGGGAGATCCTTGATGGTGTCCAGACCAAAATGATCTAGAAAATCAAAAGTCGTTCCGTAGGTAACAGGACGCCCCGGTGTTCTGCGACGACCACGCATGCGCACCCAACCCGTTTCCAAAAGCACATCCAATGTGCCTTTAGAGGTAGAGACCCCGCGAATATCTTCAATCTCCGCACGGGTCACAGGTTGGTGAAAAGCAATAATTGCAAGCGTTTCTAAAGCCGCACGCGACAAGCGACGCTGTTCAACCGCCTCGCGGTACAAAATGAACGATAAATCTTCTGCCGTGCGAAACGACCAACGATCCTCGGTGGATCGCAACTGAACACCGCGCTTGCGATAAAACGCCCGCAACCGGTTGAGCGCACCACGAATATCGCGGCCTCCTGGAATCCGCTTGGAAAGCTCAGCAAAACTCAACGGCTCAGCGCTCGCAAAAATCAATGCTTCGACCATGCGCTCTGTTTCCAAAAGCTCACCAGCATCAGTGGCCTCAACCACCTCATCTGCAGCAGGACTGCCCAAAGGATCAGATGCCTTGCTCATGACAACACAACTTCCTTTTCCTGCGAGGTTGCGGCGCTCTCATGAGCTTCCGCCTCATCTGGCGTGCGCTGTGAGGCTCGCACATATATTGTTTCAAAGGGCCCTGACTGCTGAATATCAATCACCCCTTCGCGTACCAGTTCCAAACTTGCTGAGAACGCAGAGGCCATAACTGTCGTCCGCTCCTGCGGGTCTTCAAGATACACCATCAAAAATCGCTCAATCGGCGTCCAAACTGCAACCTGCCCAACAAGGCGGTTCAAAATCTCTCGTGCGTCCTGCAGTGACCACACCTGCCGTTTTTTCACATAGACAGATGTGACTGAATTGCGTTGACGCTGCGAGGCATAAGCCATCAGCAAATCATAAAGCGTTGCAGTCCAAACACTGCGGCGCTCAACAGAGACGGTCTCAGGCGCACCGCGTGCAAACACTTCGCGCCCCAAACGAGAGCGCCCCATCAACCGTGCAGAGGCCTCTCGCATCGCTTCCAAACGCTGTAGCCGAAATGCCAGCGCTGCGGCAAGTTCCTCGCCCGTCGGCTCGTCAGTGTCTTTTTGCTGGGGAATAAGTAGACGGGACTTCAGGTAGGCAAGCCACGCCGCCATAACCAGAAAATCAGCAGCCAGCTCCAAACGCAACCGGCGTGCTTCACGCACAAAATCAAGATATTGCTCAGTCAATGCCAAAATCGAGATCTTGGTGATATCGACCTTTTGACTGCGTGCAAGGCTAAGTAAAACATCAAGCGGGCCTTCAAACCCATCCACGTCCACGAGCAAGTTAGGCTCACCAGTCGCAGGCTGCTCAATGCCCCCTGCGTCTGCCAATGCATCCTCTACCTGCTCCATGGCCTCAATGTCACTCAAGCATCAATCCTTCTTGCAGCAGCACACAGCTCATCAAACTCTGTGCGCAAATGCGTTTCATCCCCGTTAAACACCTGAGTATTTCGAGCCATAGCAGCCTCAAGTCGTTCAAGACGCTTACCATTGACCTCTGGCACACAGGCTGCAACCTGTTTCATCTCGTCCAGCTCACCATTGCAGTGCAAAACAAGATCACACCCGGCTGCAACGATCTTCTCCACGCGTCCCTTCAGGTCCCCGCCCAAAGCTTTCATGGAGATATCATCACTGATCAACACACCGTCAAAACCAATCGCCTCACGGATAACCCGCTGAATAGCATGGGAAGATTGCGTAACAGGATGATCTTTATCAATCTCACTAAAGACGATATGGGCCGTCATACCCATCGGGCAGTCGCGCAAATGCTGAAAAGGTAAAAGATCCCTCGCCTCAAGCTCCTCCAGCGTGCAACTCACCCGCGGCAAAGATAGGTGGCTATCCACAAGTGCGTGTCCATGCCCAGGCATATGCTTCATCACAGGCATCACCCCAGCAGCCAAACAACCATCCATAGCAGCGCGGCCCAAGACACTTACAAGCTGCGCATCACAGCCATACGCCCGCAACCCGATAATGTCACTGGCCCCGTCCACTGGCATATCAAGGCATGGAATACAGTTCCCTGAAAGACCAAGGTCCACCAGATCAAGCCCAATCAACAAAGCATGAAGGTAAGCTGCGCGTTTTGCGCCCGCTTCATCCTGACGATAAAGCCGCGCAATTTCACCAGCAGCTGGATAAACCGGCACATGAGGAGCGCCAAAACGCTGAACCCGTCCGCCTTCCTGATCAATGAAAACAGGAGCATCCGCGCGGCCCACGGCCTCGCGAAAATCGTCGCAAAGCCGGCGAATCTGGCCAGGCGTTTCCATATTGCGTGCAAATAAGATCAGACCAACAGGGTTTTGGTCGCGAAAAAAGGCTTTATCCTCAGCGCTAAGCTCAGGCCCGAAACATCCAGAAATGAACGATTTTAAAAACATAGCTAGAGCTGGTAGCTTGACGCAAGGTGTGCGTCAAGCTCCAAAGCCATTTAGTTCCGGCGAACGTAACAGTCACCGCCTGAGGCTTTAAATTCGCCGCAGAAAGTATTTGCACTGGTCGGTCCGTCAAACGGAACCTGAATGCGGTAGTAAACACCCTTATCACCCAGATCAGCGCGTGTAATCACAGGTGTGACGAGCGCCATCAGGTTGGGATAACGACGATTGTAAGAGCGGATTTGCCCTTGTGCCTGATCAACTGTACGCACCGATGCAACCTGCACAATGTAGGTTCCACCAGGAATCTCGCCAACCACTCCATCACCTGGCACCGGCGTAGGAGCAAGTGTCTGTGGGTTCACAGAGGCACTTTGTGTACCCTGACTACCAGTCAGATTAAGTGGCGCATTACTGACCTGCGACGTTGGCTGAGCCTGCAATGGAGCCAATTGGCTGGATTGCACACCGCCACTCGTTGCAGACGCAACAACATATGGCTTGGACTGTGGTACAACGCTCACACCCAGCAATGTATTGCGGGTTTCAGTTGCGCTCGCAACTGGAGCATTAGCGAAGGCATCTTGCAAACTGGTTGGTGTTGCCTGCTGGCTTGCACTTTGTGTTTCGCCCGGCAACGGAGCCCATTGACCAGTATTGGCTGCAACGGCTGGCGTTGTCGTGCCAGTCGCGCCTTGCGGATTACTGTTACGAACCGTGCTGGTTACAATGCGCGGCTGCGCATCTGCAGAAGCGATGGAACCGGTACCTTCACGCTGCACAATGGTTCCGTCAGGCCGTACAATAACAGTGCGAACTTTCTTCGGCGGGTTCACTTCAAACACATTGCTCTTGGCAGTATCTGTATCGCTAGAAGCAGGTGGCAATGGTGTTACGGACGCGTTTTCGCGCTGTATCATCTTCTCGCCGCTTGCCGCTTGCGTTGCCTCTTGCGGAGAAAACACCTTAGCCTGATCGTTCTTAGGTTGATCAGAAGCAGCTGGAACCTCTTTCATTGGCGAGGCATCAGCACGAATAACCGGTGGTGGTGTCGCATCACCGCCAGAGCCACCAAAATCAAACAGGAACAGGCCAGCTCCGCCAACAACGACCACTGCACCAATCAAGGAAGCGGCCATCAGGCCCTTGCGCATACCAGCACCGTGTGTTGTCTGCTCGTCCTCAGGCACATCAACAGAAACCCGCGGCACAGCTTGGGGCAATACACCGCCATCGAGGCTTGGGTCTTCATTGCGCATTGCCTGAGCAACGGCATCAAGATCATACCCACCAGGAGGCGGAGATTGATCATCACTCGGCTTAACCGTAGAACTTAATGCAGCCTGATGAGCAGCCTCAGTCTGTGCTAACTTCTCAGCAGCAGCAGGCCATGACATTTCATCCAAAGAGGAGTCATTGGTCACACTCTCATCGAGCTGCCACGCATCATCACCCTCATTTGCGAAGGGATCGACTTCTTCAGCGGCAGTCTCAAAGCCTGCGCTCATGCGCTCAAATTCATTCAGCTCCGCAGCAACTCCCGGCGCCAGCTCAGGCTCAGGGTCTTGTTCGGGCTCCTGCGCAATTTCATCGGCAAAGATGTCATCAACGCTCTCTTCAATCGTTTGCGCCAAATCCGTCTGGGAATGCAGCTCATGGGCAGACCCGCCAGCGCCTTGCTGCAGGTCCTCTTCAAGGCTGAATTCGGCTAGCAATGCATTTTCAAGATGCTTGGACTGTATGAGTGCTTCCTGCCCAGAAGAAGGGGCAGAAACAGGCTCGCTATCCAGATCAGCGCCGGTATCTATGGCAAAGGCCGTCAAATCCGGCTCAAACGCCACTTCATCGGCAACAACAGGCGCCATATCATCATGCGTGCCCCGCAATTGTGGCTCAGCAACAGCCTGCACAGGTTGAGTAGCAGCAGCGCTCGCACGCTCAGCAGCGCGCTCAGCACGCCACTTGTCATAATCATTTTGTGACAGCTCGTTGAGGGCCTTGGGCTCTGTAGAAGCCGCCTCTTGAGCCAGAGCTGCAGGAGGAGCAACAGGCTCAGGAACTGGCTCTGCCGCCATCATCTGCGGATGCTCAACACGGTTGCGCTCAAGGCGCTCGCGCAGTGTTGGTTCAGGACGGGCGTCTGCAACCTCGAACTCTTCAAGCTCTGGTGCCGCCCGGCTGACAGTTTGTTGCGGGCGCGGCGTTTGCTCACGCTCCACCTGCAACTGATTGAGCGAAGCAACGAGGCTCTCTTCAAGATCACGAGAGAGAATATCACCCATCTCGGCCTCAGCAGAAACCTCATCTGAAGCCGCAAACTGTGGCTCATGCACTGGTTCATGAGACACAGGCGGTGCAACTGGCGCAGCAGCCAGCGGCTCAGGCGATTGCCCAGCTTTTGGCACTGGCGGTAGATCACTCACATAATCAACAGGATCCACATGCGCACCCGATGGTGCGACAGCAGCGCTCAAGTCTGCAAATGGATCGGATTGCCCCATTGGCGCAGATGCCTTGGGCGCGGCAAAAATCGCATCCAGAGCAGCAAAAGAATCTTGAGTTTGCGAAGGCTCGTGGGCATCAGCTGCACCCACTGAGAAATCGTTGGTCTGCGCAGTAAATGCGTTATCAGACCCATAGTCGGCCTCACCACCTGCACTGTGGTCATCACGTGCTGGGTACAGCGGGCGCTCTGGTAGACGACTTTCGGCGCGAGAACCTGTTCGGCCAGCGGCAGCAGTGCTTTCGCCGACAATTCTGGCAAGTTCTACAAGCGGATCTTGATCGCCTGCCCACTGTTGCGGTTCATCGCCTGCCGTTTGTCTGGCAGAAACCTCACCCGGTTCCGGATACTTGGAGCGATTAGTCATTGCAGCGGTGTTATCCCTTAAATAAGAGGCTCGCAATCCCCACCGCGAACCTCCAGTACTCTATCAACTATGCTCAGGCGCTAGCGCATTTCATTTGGTGCTGTGACGCCCAAAACATTGAGGCCAGAAGCAATTACCTGTGAAACTGCATAGACTAACGCGAGTCGAGCTTTGGTTAATTCTGGCGTTTTATCATTAATAAAGCGTAATTGCGGCTTTTCCTTGCCTCGAGACCAGTGGCTGTGAAGCGCATTGGCCAGCTCATAAAGGTAAAACGCAATGCGGTGTGGCTCGTGATTTTCCGAGGCACCCTCTACTATTCTTGGCCATTGAGCCATCTTTGCAATCAGGGCGAGTTCACCCTCATCTTCAAGCTGTGTAAAATCTGCAGACTGCAATTCAGAAGCTGTATTTGAGAACCAATCAAGCTCCCCAGCAGCCTGACGCAGCACAGATTGACAACGGGCATGACCATACTGAACGTAGAAAACCGGATTGTCTTTTGACTGCTCTTTCACCTTGTCAAAATCGAAGTCCAGCTGCGCATCGTTTTTACGATAGAGCATCATAAAGCGTACCGCATCCACGCCCACCTCTTCAACCACATCGCGAAGGGTGATGAAATTACCAGAGCGCTTGGACATTTTGAACTCTTCGCCGTTCTTGTACAGCTTCACCAGCTGACACAAACGCACGACAACCTCTACATCACCGCCGGAAATCGCATTACCGATCGCTTCCAGACGCTTCACATAGCCGCCATGGTCGGCACCGAGGATAAAGATGACCTCTTTGAACCCACGCTCGATCTTGTCACGCATGTAAGCAACGTCAGCTGCAAAGTAGGTGTAGCTGCCATCAGATTTCACCAGCGCACGGTCGCTGTCATCCCCATAGTTGGAGGAGCGGAACAAGGTCTGTTCACGGTCTTCCCAGTCATCAGGCACTTCGCCTTTTGGTGGTGGCAAAGTACCGTTGTACACCAGATCACGCTTGCGCAGCGCATCCAGCGTCAGGTCAATAGCCTTCCCCTGACCATGCATGGTCTTTTCTGAGAAAAACACGTCGTGCTTAACATTCAAGGCGCTCAGATCTTCACGGATCATATCCATCATCTTATCGACGGCATAATCTTTGAGCAGAGCATGGCGCTCACCCTGATCCATGTCCTTCAGGCGCTCGCCATATTCCTCTGCCAGCGCCTTGCCGACCGGAATAAGGTATTCGCCCGGATAATAGCCTTCAGGGATCTTGCCAATATCCTCACCCAGCGCCTCGCGGTAACGCAAAAAGGCGGAGTTTGCTAAAGTATCGATCTGAGAACCGGCGTCGTTAATCACATATTCGCGGGTCACATCGAAGCCAGCAAACTGCAACAAACTGGCCAGCGCATCACCAACGACAGCACCACGTGTATGGCCCACATGCATAGGTCCGGTCGGGTTTGCAGAAACATATTCCACATTCACCTTCAAACCACCGCCGCTGGTACCAGCGCCAAACTTATCACCTTTAGCAACAACATCTGCGAGCACGCGTTCCCACAAAACTTTATTCACGCGAATGTTGATGAAGCCAGGTCCGGCAACATCAACAGCATCAACTTCACTGTCGGCGCGCAGGCCTTCCGCAATCTTTTCAGCAAGATCACGCGGCTTCATCTTCAGCTGTTTAGCCAGCACCATGGCAGCATTGGTTGCCAGATCGCCATGAGCAGCATCCCGAGGCGGTTCAACAGTCACACGTCGGAGATCCAGCTCCGGCGCGTCAGCAGCAAGGTCAAGGCCCTTGACTACACTGTTTACCCTTTCGGCGAAGTCTGCAAAGATGTTCATTTTTAATAGCCTAGTTTGACAGGTCACAGGGAGTTGCGAGCTAAGACGTCGCTGTAACTCCCTTAGATTAAGAGTGTATAAATTGGCGAATTACCCCAGTTCTGGGGTATCGTCAAATAGTCGTCGATGTTCGTCAATGGCATAACGGTCCGTCATACCTGCGATAAAGTCGCAGACCCTGCGGGCCACCACCTCATCTTTTTCGCCTTTCAATCCCTCACCCCAAGCCTCTGGCATTCGGTCCGGTGCCTCAAAGTAGCCATGGAATAAATCCCGAACCACTTTAGCGACCTGCTTACGAACCTCCAGAACACTATGGTGCCGGTACAGATTGGCGAACAAAAACTCTTTCAACTCGCGCTCTTCTCGCGCCATTTCAGTTGAAAAGGCAATAACAGGACCATTTGCTTCGCGAATATCCCCGCTTTTCTTCGGAGAAAGCTGCTCAATTCGCGAAATACTCTCCGCAATCACGTCTTCGACCATGCCGGTGATACATCTGCGGCCAATTTCGTGAATGCGCCTTGCATCTTCAAGACCGGGATATTTCAGCTCCAGCTCATCCAAAATACGTTTTAGATAAGGCACCTCTTTCATAGCCTCAAAGGTGAGCAAGCCCGCACGCAAGCCATCATCCAGATCATGGGCGTCATAGGCAATATCATCAGCAATGGCTGCAACCTGTGCCTCTGCACTTGGCCACGACCACAACAACAAATCCTGTTGCTTTGCATATTCTCTAACAGCAAACGGCAGCGGCTGACCTGCAAGCTTCCCACACGGCGCGCCGGAGCGATCCGTCAGCGGCCCATTGTGTTTCACCAGACCTTCCAGCGTCTCCCACGCCAGATTAAGCCCGTCGAACTCCGCATAACGCCGCTCAAGATCAGTTACGATCCGCAAGGATTGAGCATTATGGTCAAACCCGCCATACCCAGCCATGCAAACATGCATCACATCCTCCCCCTCATGACCGAAGGGGGTATGGCCAAGATCATGGGCAAGCGCCAGACATTCTGCCAGATCCTCATCCAAACGCAGAGCCCGGGCCAAAGACCGCGCGATCTGCGAAACCTCGATCGTATGAGTTAAGCGGGTTCGGAAGTGGTCACCTTCGTGATACACGAAGACCTGCGTCTTATGTTTCAAACGCCGAAAGGCCGCCGAATGGATGATCCGGTCGCGATCCCGCTGAAACGGCGTTCGCGTCGCGCTATCAGCTTCAGGCATTAGCCGACCAAGGCTGTGTTCAGGATCAACCGCATAATCGGCTCTGGGTTGTGCCCCGTACCCTAACGTCTTGACCAAATTTTATCCCCCACCCGCTATAATCACAAAATCCCCAAGCTTTGGGATGTATTTCTCTCATCACAGCAATGACATAACAGATGTAAAGGCACCGTGAACATCCACCCGCACAAACCAAATGCAATTTAGAAATAAAAACCTATGGAAATTACAGCTTAGAACACTTAAATATTCATAGAGATAATACAAAGATAAAAGCCGCTGCGGATTTTCCCAGATAGCCTTGAAATGAAACCATGACCGAGCAGATGACCCAGACCCCAGAAAATACAGTTGCTTTGACAGACAATGCTGCAAAACGCGTTGCTCAAATTCTCTCAAAGGAAACTGATGGCAGCATGCTTCGCATCTCTGTTGAAGGCGGAGGCTGCTCCGGGTTTCAATACAAATATGACATCGTCAAGGAAAAGGAGGAGGACGACCTCGTCCTGGCCAAACTTGGCGCAACCGTTTTGATCGACAGTGTCTCCCTGCAATACATGGCTGGTTCACAAATTGACTTCATCACAGACATCATGGGGCAGTCCTTCCAAATCACCAACCCACAGGCCGCTGCTGGGTGTGGGTGTGGTACAAGCTTCTCCATCTAATTTACGTCAGGTTTGCAGCACGGGAATAACTTTGCGGGGCCAAAAGCCTCGCATTCAGATCAACGCAAGAATCCCGTAATCCGCTCAAACCAACGCACATTTCCGCGCAAACACGTTTATCCTCCTCTGGCATCACCAGTTATACCCATCCACACCCGGTTTCCGTGCTTGCCTTGCTCCCAGCGCATGCCATGTTAGAACCGTTTAACAATCAAATTCAACGGCAGCATATATCTGCTGTTTTGTGAAAGGGAGACCCGATGAAAATCGCAAGCTGGAACATTAATGGCGTCAAAGCGCGGTTAGAAACGGTTCTCAAATGGCTGCAAGAAGAGCAGCCTGATGTCGCCTGTTTTCAGGAAATTAAATCGGTTGATGAGAATTTCCCACGCGCGCCCTTTGAAGAGCTCGGCTACAATCTGGAAACCCACGGCCAAAAAGGCTTCAACGGTGTGGCAATCTTGTCCAAACGCCCGTTTGAAGAGGTAAACCGCCGCCTTCCGGGCGATGACGAAGACGAGCAAGCCCGCTACATCGAAGCTGTCATTGCTGGAGACAACGAACCAATCCGGGTCGGCTGCCTCTACCTGCCAAATGGCAACCCTGTTGAAACAGAAAAGTTCCCCTATAAACTGCGCTGGATGGACCGTCTTCACAAGCATGCTCAAGAGCAGCTCAAAAAGGAAGAAGCCTTCCTATTGATCGGCGATTACAACGTCATTCCTGAGCCGGAAGACGCAAAAAAGCCAGAGGCTTGGGTCGGTGACGCTCTTTTCCGCCCAGAAAGCCGCCAACGCTTCCGCGCCCTGCTCAACCTCGGCTTTACAGAGGCCGTACGCGCCACCAACAGCGCCGCTGGCACCTACACGTTCTGGGATTATCAGGCCGGGGCTTGGCAGCGCGACAACGGCATCCGCATCGACCACCTGCTGCTCTCTCCAGAAGCAGCCCGTATAATGCAAGGAGTAGGCATCGACAAGCACGTGCGCGGCTGGGAAAAACCCTCTGACCACGTCCCTGTTTGGGTTGAGTTGACCGCATAACCCCTTCCTCGTAGCAAAAACATTCAAAGTCTGAAAGGGCATCCTATGGCTTGGCAACCAGCTGAAAACCGCTATGACACCATGAAGTACAACCGCTGCGGCAAGAGTGGACTCAAGCTGCCAGCCATCTCGCTCGGACTTTGGCAGAACTTTGGTGAAACCAAATCGCATCAAAGCAAACGCGAAATGTGCCGGACCGCCTTTGATCTGGGCATCACGCATTTCGATCTGGCAAACAACTACGGCCCGCCCCCTGGCGGCGCTGAAACCGCATTTGGCGAAATTCTGCGCACCGACTTTGCTGGATACCGCGATGAACTCGTAATCGCTTCCAAAGCAGGCTATGACATGTGGCCCGGCCCCTACGGCGAATGGGGTAGCCGCAAGTACCTCATAGCAAGCTGTGACCAGTCTCTAAAACGCATGGGACTGGACTACGTGGACATCTTTTATTCCCACCGCTTCGACCCGGACACACCGCTGGAAGAGACCATGATGGCGCTCGACCAGATCGTCCGTCAGGGCAAGGCGCTGTATGCTGGCATCTCCTCTTACAACACCAAGCGCACCAAAGAAGCGACAAAAATCCTGAAAGAGCTGGGCACCCCTTGCCTCATCCACCAACCAAGCTATTCCATGCTGAACCGCTGGGTAGAAGAGGATGGCCTGCTCGATACGCTCGAGGACGAAGGCATTGGTTCCATTGTTTTCTCCCCACTTGCACAGGGCATGTTGACCGGCAAATATCTAAATGGGATTCCGCAGGACAGCCGCGCAGGTAAATCAGCATCATCCTTGAATGAGACTTTCCTGAGCGAGGCCACACTCAAGAACATTCACGCGCTCAACGACATCGCTCAAAGTCGCGGTCAGACCCTTGCTCAAATGGCACTTGCATGGGTCTTGCGCGGCGGCCGCGTCACCTCCGCCCTGATCGGTGCAAGTCGCAAAGAACAAGTGATTGATTGCGCCGCAGCAATCAACAACCTGGACTTTACCGCTGAAGAGCTTGCTGCAATCGATCAGTACGCGATCGAAGCAAACATCAATCTTTGGGCCCAGTCCGCTGAACGCAAAGGCCCTGCGCGTAGGAAAAAGAAATAAGTAAAGTCGCCAAGGCGGGGCGCGTGCCTAGGCCCGCGCCCCGAACGACTGATAAAGTGCAAGGCCATTTCAGAGCACTTAACGCCCTGAAATAAGATGATCTCATCATCCTATGACAAATGCGATAGCTCTCAGTGTGGTCCAGTTTGGACCTGATAAGGGTTGCCGCAAAATTCCAAAAATTCGTGGAGCCTGACCAATGCTTGAACACCTTCACACACCATGCCTGCTGTTAGATGAGACGGTGCTACGAGCAAACATCAAAGGCATGGCGGATCGTTTTAAGCAGATCGGCGTTCCACTCCGTCCGCACTTTAAAACCGCTAAATCCATTGAGGTCGCCCGCATCCTTCAGGACCACGGTGCAAAAAGCTGGACGGTCTCCACACTGAAGGAAGCCGAGTACTTATCCTCTGCCCACTTTAAAGATATCCTCTATGCCGTCTCCATCGTACCGCAGAAGATGGAACAGGTAATGGCATTGAGCCGCAACGGCGCTCAAATGGCAATTTGTTTAGACAGCCCAGAAATGGCTGATCAAATTTCATCTATGAAGTTAGATGGCCCTGCCCCTAAAGTGTATTTGGAAGTGGATGTCGATGGCCACCGCACCGGTGTGACCACCCATGACCAACGCGCCATAGAAACCGCGATAATTCTCTCACGTGCCAAAAATCTTGAATTTGCGGGCCTCATGGCACACGGCGGTGGCGTCAGCTATGCCGCAAATGGCAAAGCAGAACTGGAAGCCGCCGCTGAGCAGGAACGAACCACCACTCTTAGTGTAAAGGCAATGCTGCAAACTGCAGGTATTGCCTGCCCCCATGTAAGCATAGGCTCAACACCGACTGCCCTTTTCGGCACTTCATATGAAGGCGTAACAGATGTGCGCGCTGGTGTTTACATGTTTCAAGATGTGTTTCAGGCAAACCTGGGCATGTGCGCTTTGGAAGATATTGCGGCAACAGTCCTCGCCACAGTCATCAGCCACGCCCCGCACCTCAACCGGATTGTGATAGATGCTGGAGGCTTGGCAATTTCCAACGACCGCTCCTGTGCGACCCAACGCAACGATTGCGGTTACGGCTTTCTAAGCGACGTGGACGGCTACGTTGATCCGTTGCTCTATGTCGAAGGTGTCAGTCAGGAACACGGCTACATCACCACCCGCGATGGCAGCTCCCTTCCCTTCGAGCTTTACCCACTCGGCTCCCAGCTGCGTGTTCTGCCCAACCATTCTTGCATGACTGTTGCAGCCTATGAGGGCTATAATCTGATCAATGGCAACCACGAAGGCCAATGGTGGGATCGTTGTAATCGCTGGTAGGTCAACCCCAAAAATCAAAAGACCACATCACGTCTCATTGATAACACCAGATTGTCGCACTACGAATTTGAATAGAAACCGGTTTTTCCGTTTCGCCCCCACTGAACCATCCGTGGATATCACCAAAACCGGCTCCGCAAGTGTGTCCAAATTGAGTCTTTTTGTCTCTGCCAAGCCCCTGATTGGTGCCGAAAACCGGATTTTCCACTCCTCTCACTAATATTTCAAAGCTCGCATGGCAGCTATGCAATTTGCCAATATCTACATTATACTTACTATAATGTACCTAGACGCGCCCTATGTATAATTACCACCAGATGATCTTCCGCTTCCTCAAACGTAACAGCGGCCCGAACTGTTGATTGTTATTTCTCTAATGAATTCAAAAGACTAAAACCACAGCGCCAACCATTGAACTCAGCGCAACCATCAACTGTCAGATCACGAAATACAATCGATCTGACCCGAACAAAAATGTATGCATTTGTATAAAGAAGCCTTGCATTTTTTGCAGACCTGCTGGCCAGTCACAAATTGACATGGATCAAGATATGAGCACTCGCAAAGCTTACAGTTAAGGTCAACAAGCACTGGACGCAAGAAAGCGTAACCCACTGCAAGTTCTTGATATTTACTTGCAGAAGTACCGCAAAATTGCACTAATGATGAAGGACCTGAAAATGGGTATTCACCAAAACGTTGACACAGCCAACGCCGACACTCTTCCATTCTTGAAAGACGACGGACCCAAGGCTTACGCCGGTTTCAAAAAGGGTGACTGGAACAAAGAAATTGATGTACGCAATTTCATTCAGCTCAACTACACCCCGTATGAAGGTGCTGACGACTTCCTTGCCGGCCCAACTGCTGCAACAACCAAACTCTGGGACAACGTTCTTGAGTTGATGAAAGAAGAAAACAAAAAAGGCGTTCTCGACGCTGACACTGAAGTTGTTTCTTCTATCGTTTCTCACGCACCAGGCTACATCAACAAAGATCTCGAAAAGATCGTTGGTTTGCAAACCGACGCCCCATTGAAGCGCGCTTTGATGCCTTACGGCGGCCTGAAAATGGCAGCAGCCGCTCTGGAGAGCAATGGTTACAAACTTTCAGAAAAAACCGCTGAGGTTTTCTCTAAGCACCGCAAAACACACAACGACGGTGTGTTCGATCTTTACACTCCGGAAATTCGCCGCGCTCGTTCCGCTGGCATCGTAACCGGCCTTCCAGATGCTTATGGCCGTGGCCGCATCATCGGCGATTACCGCCGCGTGGCGCTGTACGGCATCGACAAGCTGATGGAAGACAAGAAAGCACAGCATGCTTCTCTGGACGGCAACGTCCTGAATGAAGAAACACTGCGCCTTCGTGAAGAAATCTCAGAACAGTACCGCTCCCTCGCTGAACTGAAGGAAATGGGCGCTGCACACGGCTGCGACATCAGCCGCCCTGCAGAAAACGCTCAAGAAGCTATTCAGTGGCTTTACCTCGGCTACCTTGCTGCGATCAAAGAGCAGAACGGTGCAGCCATGTCTCTGGGCCGCACAACCACCTTCCTTGACGTTTACATCCAGCGCGATCTGGACAAAGGCATCATCACGGAAGATGAAGCACAAGAACTGATGGATCACTTCGTCATGAAGCTCCGTATGGTTCGCTTCATGCGTACTCCAGATTACAACGCGCTGTTCTCTGGCGATCCGGTATGGGTAACTGAATCCATCGGTGGCATGGGCGTCGATGGCCGCACATTGGTCACCAAAAGCTCCTTCCGTGTTCTGCAGACCCTTGTGAACCTCGGCCCTGCACCAGAACCAAACCTGACCGTTCTGTGGTCCGAGCATATGCCTAAGGGCTTCAAAGACTACTGCTCAAAGATCTCCATCGAGACCTCTTCTGTTCAGTACGAAAATGATGACCTGATGCGTCGTTACTGGGGTGATGACTACGGTATCGCTTGCTGTGTATCTGCAATGCGCATTGGCAAGCAGATGCAGTTCTTCGGTGCACGTGCCAACCTTGCAAAAGCAATGCTTTACGCAATCAATGGCGGCATTGACGAAAAAACTGGCAAACAGGTCGGTCCAAAAGCGCACCCAATCACCGGCGACGTGCTGGAATGGGATGAGCTGGAACCACTTTACGACCAGATGCTCGACTGGATTGCAAAGGTCTACGTTCAGGCGCTGAACTGCATCCACTTCAGCCACGACAAGTACAACTACGAGCGCGTTGAAATGGCGCTGCATGACCGCGACATCCTGCGCACCATGGCATGTGGTATTGCTGGCCTGTCCGTTGTTGCTGACAGTATCTCCGCAATCAAAAACGCGAAGGTCAACATCATCCGTAACGACGAAGGTCTCGCAGTTGATTACGAAATTGAGGGTGATTTCCCTTGCTTCGGTAACAACGATGACAGCGTTGATGTGATTGCAGAAGACATCATGAAGAAATTCATGGGCAAAATCCGCAATCAGCCAATGTACCGCAATGCGACACCGACACAGTCTGTACTGACCATCACATCCAACGTGGTGTACGGTAAGAAGACTGGCTCTACTCCGGATGGACGTAAAGCAGGTGAACCATTTGCACCGGGTGCAAACCCAATGCATGGCCGTGACCAGAAGGGCGCAGTGGCTTCTATGAAGTCTCTCTGCAAACTTCCTTACGAAGACAGCCAGGACGGTATCTCCTACACCTTCTCCATCATCCCGGGCGCACTGGGCAAGGATGAAGCTGAACGGATCGACAACCTGTCCCACCTGCTCGACGGTTACATGCATGACATGGGTCACCACATCAACGTGAACGTGTTCGACCGCAAGACCTTGGAAGATGCAATGGAACATCCTGAGCTGTACCCACAGCTCACCGTTCGTGTCTCCGGTTACGCCGTGAATTTCATCAAGCTGACCCGTGAACAGCAGATGGATGTGATCAACCGTACATTCCACGGTCAGCGCTAACAGCACTGGGCCAACGGTCAGCGCTGATAACGCTAACCTCTCAATCTCCAAGACAAGGCGCGGGACTTAGTCCCGCGCCTTCTTTGCTGCGACAAATCCGCTGAAACGTGCTCCAATTGCTAAAAATGAGTGCGACAGGAGCGCACATGCGCCGAAAATGAATGGCTGCGTTGCACAATTTCATCTTTAAAAACAAGGTCAAAGACCTTACTTTTAAAGCATTATAAAAAGCAGAAGCGGCTAGAGGAAAAATCCTCACTCCCTATCAAAAACAGGCCGCTCGCAAACAATGATAAAGGACGCCAGCCATGCAAGACACCATGGGCTATGTTCACTCAGTAGAAACAGGCGGAACGGTAGACGGTCCGGGTCTGCGCTACATTGTGTTCACCTCTGGCTGTCCGCTGCGCTGCCTGTACTGCCACAACCCGGACACTCTCAAGCTGAAAGCTGGCAAACAATCCTCCGCCTATGAGCTTTTGAAGGACATCTCCACCTACCGCACCTATTTTGAAACTGGTGGCGGCGGCCTGACCGTGAGTGGCGGTGAACCTATGGCACAAAAAGAGTTCCTCAAAACTCTTTTATGGGGCTGTAACCAGATGGGCGTTCACACCACCGTAGACACATCCGGCTACCTGCACGCCAACCTCGATGACGAAACCATCGACATGGCAGACCTCTACCTGCTCGACATCAAGTCCTGGGTACCGGAAACCTACAAGAAGGTCACCGGCGTTGAAGTTGGCCCAACCCTTGAGTTTGCAAAGCGTCTGGAAAAGATGGAAAAAGACGTCTGGATCCGCTTCGTGCTGGTACCGGGCCTCACAGACGCCCCTGAAAATGTTGAAGGCGTCGCAAAGTTCGTCTCCGAGCTTGGCAACGTAAAGCGCGTTGATGTGCTGCCCTTCCACAAAATGGGCGAACACAAGTGGCAATCCATGGGCAAAGCTTACCAGCTCAAAGACACACGCGAGCCGACAGCAGAAGAAACCGAAGCAGCCAAAGAAACTTTCCGCAACTATGGGCTCGACGTGCATTAAGCACTGACCCTTCAAAAAGTATAGAGCGGTCAGCGCTGCTCTCTACAAAATCACTCTTCACTATGCAAATCGTGACAAGGCTTCTCTTTAAAGAAACAGAACAACAACAATAGGCAGAAGCAGCTGCCAAAGTATTGACCTCACCGCCTACACTGCCGTGATACCCGCTCCCTCAACATTACCCTGCGTCTGAACCTTCCATAGGAAGCCAACAAACGTTTGGTGACCCACCGCAGTTTTCTTTAAAACCACTTCGCAAACGACCCGAACGGCATGGCCCTCGGAAGCAGTTAGTCATGAATATGGATTTACAATCACCCCCAACTGACATCTGCACGACCGAATAAAAGCATACAAAAATAATAGATTTTCAAGTGTAATTTGAATTCATAATTTACATTGCAGACAAGCTGTACTCTCCAAACCTTGCCAACACCACAAACTCAATAGAATAGAACTCAAAAGTCCGAATTTTGCCGTTCAACCCAAGGCTTAAACGCTAACTCTCGTGAATAAAGCCGCGAAGATGAGAGTGCTATGAAGTTCACATACCATAACCCAACAAAAATACTATTTGGTCAGGGAAAGCTGACTATGATCCGCAACCAGATACCATCTGGAAGTCGCATTCTGCTTGCATATGGCGGTGGATCAATCAAAGCCAATGGAATTTATGAGAAGGTGCTTGACGCTCTCCATGGCTTCAAAATTGTCGAGTTTTCCGGCATTGAAGCAAACCCCTGCATAGAAACCTTGGAGAAAGCTGTAGCTCTTTACAAAGCCAACGACTTGAACTTCATCCTCGCCGTTGGCGGAGGCTCCGTAATTGATGGATGCAAGTTTATCGCAGCGGCTGCACATTACGACGGCGACCTTTGGGATATACCGCGCGGCGTACATCAGGTTCAAAAAGCAGCACCGATCGCCTGCATTCTTACACTGCCAGCAACAGGCTCAGAATCCAACGACAACTCTGTCATTACACGTCACGCCACAGCTGAAAAACTTTCATTCGATTCCCCTCACCTGTATCCGCTTTTTGCAGTTCTGGACCCAGACGCCATGAAGACCCTACCAGAACGACAGTTGAAAAACGGCCTAGTTGACGCCTTTATCCATGTCTGCGAGCAATACCTAACCTTCCCGACTGGTGCATTGGTGCAAGACGCCTATGCAGAAGCACTACTTCGAACGCTTGTCCGCCTGGGTAAAAGCTATAAGGACCGAGAAACGGATGAATGGCGTGCAAATTTGATGTATGCCGCCAATCAGGGGCTGAATGGCCTCATCTCATGCGGAGTGCCCAGCGACTGGGCAACCCATCAAATCGGCCACGAACTGACGGCACGCTTTGGTATCGATCACGCACAAACACTTACCATTATCCAGCCCAGCCTTCTGCGAAATCAAATTGACTTAAAACGCGAAAAATTGGAGCAGATGGGAACTAGTGTCTTTTCGCTCCCCAAAGCAGCAGATCTGGCAGAAAATACAGTCGATGCAATTGAGGCGTTTTATCAAGGACTTGCAATGCCGACGTCTTTCTCTGATGCCAACATTACCGATCAGAGAACGATTGACTCTCTCTTAGATATCATTAGGAGCCGTGATTTCCTGCAAGCCCTTGGCGAACGCGGAACCATAACGCCCAGCGCGATCCGCGACATTGTATACGCTGCTCGCTAAACAGCCCGCTGCACACAAGACTGACGAGCTTTAGCAATCATTTTTGTGGGTACAGCTAACACTCTGCGAGTTCTTCAGTGACAAGCACATCACCGGCCCGCTATCCCTGTGACATATCAGGCATTCCCCACAGAAAGCACAAGCAGGCATGTTGCATCTCTCCAATACCCAGACAAAAGACGCACTTCCGTACCCTCAGTTGGTGCAGGCCTTGAGAGAAATGTTCAAGCAAGGCTGTGAAATGCCATTACGGCACCACCATGCAATTGGCGTACCAGGTAATTCAGATGCGACATTGCTTCTCATGCCTGCATGGCAATCTGGCGCATACTTTGGCGTCAAGCTTGCCAGCGTTTTCCCCGGCAATGCAGATATAGGCCTTCCCGCAGTTTCAGCCACATACCTTCTTTCTGACGGGAACACAGGTATGCCGCTTGCTTTGATCGATGGCGGGGAGCTCACAGCACGCCGAACTGCAGCAGCTTCAGCACTTGCCGCCGACTACCTGGCAAGAAAAGACGCAAAAACAATGACTATGGTTGGAACGGGGCGGCTTTCCACCAACCTTATTGAGGCACACTGCGCAGTGAGAGAGATTTCGACGGTTTACCTATGGGGGAGAAACTTTGATAAAGCACAGGCCAACGCACGCGACCTAAACGCATCTCTCCCCATCAACGTGGTTGCCAAACAATCTTTAAAGCAAGCCGTTGAGCAGGCTGATATCATTTCCGTTGCAACTCTTTCCAACACACCACTCGTTAAAGGTGAGTGGCTACAAGCTGGAAGTCACCTTGATCTCGTTGGAGGTTTCACTCCATACATGCGTGAAGCAGATGACATCGCAGTATCACGCGCTCATGTATTTGTGGACACCCGTGAGGGCGCAATGAACGAAGCTGGCGATATAACAGTCCCGCTCGCAAATGGCACTCTGACACCCGAAGATGTTCAAGCTGATCTATTTGATCTTGCAAAGGGTCAACACGCAGGGCGAACCAGCACAAATGAGATTACCTTCTTCAAATCTGTCGGTGCAGCACTCGAAGACCTCGCCGGAGCCGTTCTTGCCTATAAAAACTCAAAGGCACTCAAGTCTGCATAGGTGTATGAACGTCAGTACCTCTAACCGTCCCTATGCTGCGCCCAAAACTGCTGCCGCATCTCATCAGTTCTGAAATGAGTGAAGTGCATATCTCTACGCATAGAAACAAGCGGTTGATAATGCAGTAAGTCTGTTTCTTTGGTCACGACTGGTCTAAGGCTATCCATTACATATCGCTCCCCCTGAAACAGCAGTGACGTCACCGCATGGATCACATTTCGCCGACTGTCCTTCACAACAACCAAGCGAAGATCTTCCTCACTGTAACCAAGCGCAAGCAAACTAAAGTACTTAGCGATTGCATAGTCCTCACAATCTCCCCGAAAACCAAGGAACTGCAAGGGCGCACGCCAGACGTCTGCGTGCCCAGCGCGAACTGACTGAGGGTCGAAACCCGCATTTTCATTGATGTAAGAGTTGAGCAACGAGAGTTGACGTAATGACTTTGCCTGCCCAACACCGCGGATGATACGTGCCCAATACTCAACTGATCCGGCACAGCGCATTTGGTCAGACATACATTCTTTTAAAGAGACTAATTGCCTATCACACTCTGGAAGAATCGCCTGCCACTTCTTAAAAGCAAGGCTTTGGCCACCATTGATCTCTACTGAGCCAAACAGCCCGCAGCTCTCTCTCTTGGTCTTGTCGAGGGTTTTGGGAAGCCTGATGAATGCAAAGAAGCGCTGAAGGCCAGACTTATCCTGATGACTTAACAACAGGCTCTGTGCCCCTGCTCTGGACATAGAGGCAACGATACCAGTTAAAAAGGCAGTCTTAACCACCATTCCTACAAAACTGCGCCGGACCAAGCCTCGCCTCATGCGGTGCTTACCCCGGTATTCGGGAAGTGTCATAACAAATTACCGTTCTCTTAAAGCCTCCTCGCGAGCACGATTTACCGGTTTAAGAATGTAGGCAAGCACACTCTTCTCCCCGGTAAGTATATCAACAGAGGCAATCATCCCTGGGAGAATGGGAAGAGACTTCTTGCGAGTTTCTAACTCCGTTTGATCAATTTTTATAAGAACGGAGTAAAAATTCCGTTGAGTAACGTCATCGTAAACAGTATCTGCAGAAATCCCTTCGACTTTACCTTTCAGACCACCGTAGATAGCAAAGTCATAGGAACTCAGCTTTACAAGCGCCTGCTGCCCCTGATGGATAAAGGCGATATCTTGCGGTTTGACCTTGGCCTCCACCAACAGAACGTCCTCTGAAGGCACAAGGGTCATGAGTTGTTGCGATGGGGATGCAACGCCGCCAATCGTGCTCACATCAATTGTATTGACAATCCCTCCCATAGGCGCACGAATTTCGGCCCTCTCAACCTTATCGCCAACCCCCTTAGTCGTTTGCGCAATGATATCGAGCTGAGACTGCACCTCACTAAGCTCCTCTCGCGCCGCCTGACGGAATTTTGTATAAAGCCCCTCAAGTTCCTGCTCAGCTTCATCCACCGCCGCCAGCAAGCGCCCCTCAGTCACCTTGAGCGTGTTAATCTGGCCTTCAAGGTCTCCAATCTCTCTATCCAGCTTCATCATATCCGTACGCGGAATAATCTGCTTCTCAGCTAAGGGGGCTTTGAGCTCTCTCTCTTCATGTGCAATATGCAGAAGATCAATCAGCTTATCACGCTGGTTCCGTGACGCCTCCAGCTCAGCCAGCCGTTGAGTAACGCGTGATCCGTTGATCGCACCCAGACTTTTCAGGCCCTCAAGATTAGCTTGAAACAGCGAGAGTTCAGAAGCGACGATCTCCGGTGATTTTTCATAATAATAGCTGTCGTAAACCAGCTCTTCACCGCGCTGAGGCCACACGGACTGAAACTCAAGGCGTTCACGTGCAATTTCCAAAGCCAGCTGCTTTGCGACAAGCTCGCCCAAATTGGAAGAAAAGCCAGTATCATCCAAACGTATCAAAACATCATTTTTACGAACGATATCGCCGGTTTTGACGAGAACCTCCTTAATAATCCCTCCTTCAAGGCTTTGAATAACTTGAACCTTGGCAGAAGGAATAACCTTCCCATCACCGCGTGTAACTTCCTCCAGCTGAGCCCACCCTGCCCAAAGAACGAAGGCGCATAGAAGCGCTGCAATCAACAAGATGAGTAGACGCGTTCGCGCGCGTGCTGCATGCTCTAAATCGGCTGTAACCTGCACAGCACTAGAGGGCAGCTGGTCAGTCACCTCACTTAAGCCTATCCACTTTTTTGCAAACTCTGGCACATGAAATCGGCGCAAAGGTCTCCCCCTAGAAACTCCCCAACAAGTTCCAGAGGCACGCTGCCTTCCGGAATCAAGCTATCCTCACAAAGGATAACTCTCCTTAGTTTTTGTGAATACTAGGAGCATCTATTGCGGAGAATTGCAGGTTGGAACTGACAAAGACGGCACAGCCAAAGACCAAGAGTGAAAAAACGGCTTCTTTAGTGACGAACAACGATACGCCAAACAGTGAGGTATCGCCCTCTGAGACCGAAAAAACACAGCCTGATGACACCAAATCATCAAAGCTCTCCCAACCCGCCGCCATCGCTTCAGAAAAGAGACCATACAGAGAACAAACGCCCAACAACTCGTTTAAAACCTACCAATCTTCCCCCACAGCAGAGCTTGACCTGTTGCGGGGCTGTCTTGAGATTCTGCTTGTTCAGCACAATATGCCGGCAAACTCCGAAAACCTAATCGCAGGCCTCCCTTTGGAGAAGGGCAAACTCACAGATGAGCTATTGCAAAGCGCGCTCCAACGAGCTGGTTTTTCGACAAGATCATTTCACCAGAAACTCTCAGGCCTCTCATCGCTTCTATTCCCGGTCGTTCTTTTTCTAAAAGATGGTGGAGCGCTGGTCCTATTAGAAAAATATGACGAGCATTCTTATGCCGTTGCCCTTCCACATGCAGATGGCGGCGCTGTCCTTGCTCAACTTGAAGAACTTCAAACACTCTGCAACGGCAAAGTTCTCGTCGCAAAGCCCTTTTACAAGCCTGAAAGCGACCAACAGCGCGCACAAGCACAGGACAACACCCACTGGCTGTTTGGCGGCATAAGCGCCGTTGCCAAAGATTACGTGTTCGTTGCGCTCGCCGCTGCCTTTATCAACCTGCTTGCCCTAGCCTCACCGCTCTTTACTATGAATGTGTACGACCGAGTGCTGCCCAACTCTGCATTCCCGACACTCTGGGTGCTTACACTAGGTATCGCAGGTGCTTTGCTGTTCGATCTCTTTTTAAAGTCGTCACGCGCTTCCCTGATCTATCTTGCAGGAAAACGGGCAGACCTGATCATTTCTTCGCGGCTGTTTTCTCATGCAATGCATTTGAAGATGGCTCACCGCCCCAGCAGCACCGCAAGTTTCCTGAACGACATGCGAGAGTTTGAGTCCCTGCGCGAGTTTATGACCTCAGGAACCATCGCCGCAATTACTGATCTTGCCTTCCTTGGCGTATTTCTTGGGCTCATCTGGTACATTGGCGGTCCGATGATCTACCCGCTTTTGGTCGCAATCACTGGCGTTCTCGTCGTTGGCTTATTGATGCAGTTCCCCCTTAAAAAAGCGGTTGAAGCAACCGTGGCGGATGCATCGTTGCGCAACGCATTGCTCGTAGAAAGCCTGTATGGACTTGAAACAATCAAGCTCCAGAGGGCTGAAGGGCAACTTTTAAACAAATGGGAGAGTGCAAGCGCTGCTGCTTCTACAGCGCAGAACAAAGTCCGCTCACTCTCAAGCTGGGCGCAAAACCTAACAGGTTTTTTGCAGCAGTTGACCACCGTCGCGCTTTTGGTCACCGGTGCTTATCTATTTTCTGAAAACCGCATTTCAATGGGTGGCATCATTGCCTGTGTCATACTGGGCGGACGCGCCGTCGCCCCACTTGCAACGCTTTCCAGCTTCCTGGCACGTTTCCAACAAGTCAAAGCTGCTTACAAACGGCTGGATGCAATCAGTCATTTACCAAGAGAAACCCCGTGGGCGTCCCGTCACCTGACGAAGACGATTGATAGCGGTAAAATTTCACTATTAAATATGTGCTTCAAATACCCTCACGCAGCAGAAGCAACGCTCAAGAACCTGAATCTCTCAATAACCGCCGGTGAGCGCATCGCGATCCTTGGACCTGTCGGCTCAGGAAAGTCGACATTGGGGAGAATTCTAAGTGGTCTCTATGCGCCTGAATCTGGAAGTTATTCCGTCGATAACCTAGACCACCAGCAATATGCCCCAACCGAGCTAAGAAGAGCAATCAGTTACATTGGGCAGGATGCAAGCCTCTTCTCAGGATCAATTAGGGACAACATAAAACTCGGGCGACCAGAAATCACTGACGCAGAGTTGATAAACGCCTGTGAACTATCCGGTGCGCTGGATTTTATCGACGCTCACCCCCATGGGTTTGCCAGAAATATTGAGGAAGGTGGGAGAGACCTGTCGTCTGGCCAAAGGCAGAAGGTCATTTTAGCAAGAGCATTCATGGGTGCGCCCAAAATACTCTATCTAGACGAGCCAACAGGAATGATGGACGGGCAAAGCGAGAAACAATTCACCAATGCATTATCTTCAGCATTGAAGCCAGATCAAACCTTGATTATTGCAACGCACCGCACAGCTCCACTGTCCCTCGTCAATCGATTAATCATCCTTGATAAAGGGCGAATTCTTGCCGATGGACCAAAAGAAAAGGTCATTCATATTCTCTCAAAAGGAGATGCGTGACCGAAATGCTAGTACTCCCTCATATATTCACGAAAGCATAGGCAACGATTAACCGCCTCATCATCCCACACCCCATCTTTCATATAACCGATCGCAACACCGCACCAATCTCTGGTCTCCAATGCCCAATCAAACCTGAGTTGTGTCACATTGCGTTGTTGTGCGCTTACAACAAAGTTGTTGGCCTCTGAACAGTAGTCCCGCACGCGGATTGATAGCTCATCATGCAACTCCTCCGGGTGCTGCTGGTTAAAGTCATAGCAAACACCTGTGCGGAAATACCCAGAGCTAAAGCCCGACAGGTCCGCACTTTGTGCCCCATCCACCCATAGGCACGAAACCACTGCCATGCCACAAAGAATGGAGACCGGCCCCACCACAAGAGTTCCAAACTTCGTTGTGCTCACTGCATTCACCTTCACTCTTTCGCTCTTGGTATTGCAACAGGTGTTCCTCGAGCCCATTGGGCTGCAACACCAGGAAGCGCTTTTCCAGGCAACCAACCTTCTGTCTCTTCATCATCACGAACCTGGCGATACCCTGCCTCCGCCTGAGCTGGGGGTTGAATTTCAAAAGACTCTAGCAACCCACCCATTGCTGCCAACAACCGGTAGTTGGCAAACCTTTGCGCATAACGAGCCGATATTTCGGAAACCTCAGTGAAGAAAACCGTATTTTGAGTATCCAAAACGTCCAGAAGTGTCCGTTGTCCAACTGTAAATTGCCCTTCATAAGACACCAGCAACTGCCTAGAGGCGGAAAGCTGTCTTTTTATAATCGCAAGCTGCTTAGACAGTTCAATGCGCCGGATCCACGAGGCTCTGGTTTCCCGCTCAACCTCGCGATAGGCACGAGCAGAACGCATACGAGCTTCGCCAGCCCGTTCAACTTGCTCAGCTCGTTTGTTCTTTGTGATATTGCCGTTAAAGATATTCCACCGCATCACAACCAAGGCTGTGGCCTGATTGTTGACTCCAGGAAAACCATTTAGGTTTTCCCCGACACTGGAAGATAGCTCTAGATCCAAACTCGGATAATACTCAGATTCAGCAATCTTGATCTGTGCATTTGCAGCATCAATGTCTGCCTTACGAAGTGAAATCAGAGGATTGTTCCGACGAGCCACATTCAAAACACCAGGCAAAGTACCCGGAATACGTTGCGCTATACTGGGAACACTCCCCAATCGGCTAAGTGGCTTACCAACAATCTCTATAAATGTTGCTTCGGCAAGCTCAAGTTCCTCTGCGACCTCTTGCAAAGCGAGCCGCGCTGCATAAACACGCTCGCTAGCTTGCTGCACATCAGCAACCGAGATTACCCCGCGAGACAGGCCGACGCGCATATCCGAAGCAACCTTAGAATGATAGGCAATGTTGCGTTGGGCAGACTGCTCAACCTCAGATAAACGCGCAACTTCAACATATGCGCGCACTGCACTCAACCCGATGAACTCTGCACGCTCCCATACTCGAAAGGACGTTGCGTCTAAACGAGCCTTTTGTCGCTCAATCTCATAGGTCGTCGCAAAACCGTCGAACAGCTTCTGCCGACCCGTTGCTCTTAATTCATATGGCCCATAAAAATACTGATCTCTCTGACGAGTAAAACTACGGTCAGCCCACTCCGCCCCACCGCGAAATTCAAGATCAAGTCGAGGCAACCATTCGCCTTTGGCCTGCTTTAGCTCAAAACCGATTGCATTGCGGTCAAAAACCGCCTCACCTATTTCAGGATTACTATAAACGGTAAGATTAACTGCTTCTCTAAGAGACATGGCATGACCTGTTCCGCTCAACAAGCCCACAGCAGCAACGCCAACGAGAAGAGGCGCAAGAAACTTCATATAAACGCCCTCTACGCAATACAAAAGAAAACCGGGCAACTGAAGCATTAATTTAGCTTATATTTTTACAATGTCATTCCTCACGCAATCAAGTGTAATAAATACCAATGTATACAGCAGTATTAACAATGATAATTACGTGAATACAATAGACGCACAATGTTATTTATTTATCTTGTGTAGTCTATATACAAAACAACTCCCAATTATATTAATAACTATTAAATACATATTCCGCTAAATTCAGTATTTCACTAGGATTTCCTTTAGATTATCCCTGTTCCAGTTTGCTATGGGAGCACGACATGCCGAATACTAAAGCTGGTCAAATTCACCCTTCTTCAGTCAATCAACAACTCCCAGAACAAGCCCCAGAACAGCAAAGCGCACTTCAACCAGACAAAGTCCGACCAAGCGCAGGCAATAGCCACCTCATCATAACGCTACCAGACCGCACCGAACTGAACTTAGACACTCTTCCAGGGTCCCTCCCAATCGGAAGCAACCCATTACTTAACAATGTGCAGTGGGATGCTGTTAGGGAGGTGCTGCTTCTTCCCTCGGGGCTGGAACTCTCAGACATTCAAACCTCAGGGACGTCAACGAAGATCACACTCGCAGATGGAACGACCCTAATCATTGTAGGGCACAGCGATAATGCTCCGTTGGTTGAGATTGAAAATCAGACACTGACTGCACTTGAAATTCAAGCGGCCTTTGCTGCCGCACGAGACGCAGAGCCGAGCGCTGGCCCAATCGACCCTACAGGGATTGCAACGAATACCGAACCCTCTAGCGGAAACAGTGAATCCGCATCCATACTTTCGGCGAAAGATGAACTGTCCGGAAGTGGAAACAACTTCGAGCCGATCTCAATTATTGTTCAACCCTCATTCCCAATCACACCGCTCCTCTTACCTTCAGAGCGAACCCAAGAATTCCATGAACGCAATATTGGATATGGTGAGAACGAACCTGACCAACAGATAAGCACATCCCCCACCTCCTCAGCACCTGTCGTCAATCCAGCATTTTATCAAGGGGATGATACTCACGTCTATGAATCAGGCCTTACATCCGGCAGCTCTGCAGGACAGACAACAACAAGCACACAAGGCCTCATGAACATCCAAAACGGATCGTCTGTACTTCAAACATTAGAAGTTTGCGACCCCTCGCAAAATGTCTGGATTGATGTCACTAGTGGCGGACAGGTCAATACTCCCCACGGTACCTACACAATTACTCTAGATCCAGCCGGTACCTACAGCTGGTCATACACACTCAACACTGCCGGAGACCACAGTACAACCACACTGCAGGACACATTGAAGGTCAGGGTAACCAATGAAGAGGGAAACAACGCATCTGGCAATATAAACGTCAACATCTTAAACGATGCTCCAGTTCTGGACATTGCTGACAGCCCGGCCTCACTTACAGAAGGCAGCACGCTTTCCAGCACATGGGCGCTGAACCCGGGCGCAGATGGCGTCACCCACATCACAGTCTCGCTGCCAGGCGAAGCAGACCAGAGCATTGCGCTCGCACAAACCACATCCGCCACCTTTGTGCTCCCAAACGGCACCCTTACCGTCAATCCCGATGGCACCTATTCCTTTGAAGCTGACGCCAATTTAGAC
>NZ_FOFM01000009.1 GCF_900110875.1 Pseudovibrio axinellae
GCGGCACTCGTCGTTAGGCTATCAATCGCCAATCGCGTTCGAGAGACAAAAAAGAAATAGTGAGACAGAGGCTCTCCATTTTCTTTAGGCCAGTCCAATCTCTCGTCGGCGGCAATGTTAGCAGGCTTCTTGAATTAAGTTAGGCAAGTACTGCATGAACTAGGAGTGGAGCCTAACATATTAAGTTGAATAAGCCTCCTTCCTACAGGCTTTAAATCAACTTCCTTTTGATCAAGGAAGGTTCAAACTTGGAGTGATTATAATCGAGGGAATTAAAGCCCGTGAACGCGGCAACTTATTTGTGTAGCCCTATGTTTCATTTCTTACTGGCAACGCAAAAGACAGCATTTGCTTCTAGCTCAGACTTCGAAATGTTTGGGAGTGCAACTCGAACTCTTTCCACAATTTGGGAGGTCAGTCTTTCCAAAACGACGGCAGGTGAATTCCGATTTTCCCAGGCTTCTATCCTAAAAAATTTCTGCGTAAGCTCGTGGAGTTCTTCAATTCGAATGCGATTGAGATTGGTATGAAGATAATGATCTCTAGGCAATTGATTCACAATATTGATATGCTTCCAATCGCAAAATTTCATATGCTCTGGGTTGTTTTCGTCCATTATTGATGGGTGGTGCGGTGGCATGTGATGTCCGCTCCAACCATAAAAATTATGATGCAAAAAGATAACTTTTCCGCCCTTTGCCAATAATGCGGAAATGTCGTGGAATACACTTTCAATCTCGAGTAGGTGCTCGGTCACGTTATGGAGACAAATAACATCAAATGTGCGAGAACCTACCAAATCTCGAGTACTGCCTTGAAAGAGTTCTATATCTGGAATTTCTGTCATTATATCACGGGCTGACCAAGGCATATTTACCCACTTCCTGACACGTTTATTCCGCATTCGCTTTGTATCGAGAGACATGGCTGGGTCAGCGCCAGTGTAACTTTGCGCGCCTGCACAAAGATAGCCCACCGCATACCCACCAAACCCGCACCCTACGTCTAACACACGCCGCCCACGAACGTATGATTCTATCTTACGTGGCCATGTGCAGTAACCGAGCTCAACAGCCGATTCAATAAACTCAGCGTCGAAGTTACTAAGCGCGCGTCTCACATCCTGACAGTTATGAAAGAAGGCAATCTTTGCTTGCATGGCATGTTTGTCCCAGTCATTAATTGGCGGAACTTTCTTTAGCCGCATGGCAGCTTCTATTTTTTGAGGTTGCGGTGTTGCTCTTGTCGTCTGCCTTGGTTCCAATATCGCAATTGCCTGTCGTATTTCTGCCTCTAAACGCATGACTTTAATCTGCTCTAGCGTTCTAAGCGCCCTTGTATGGTGCGGCTTAGTGGCTAACGCGATATTCAAATCCTTTTCTGCTTGGTCCAGATCTCCACGCGCGATGTTTATTAGTGCTGAGATTGTCCTCATCCCGGCATGCCGGGGATGCTTTGAAAGAAAGGTAAGGTGGTATTTTTCGCAATTTACTATCGACCCTTTAGTTGCCTCCACCTGACAAAGAAAGAACGTAGCTGAATGGTGGGGGTGCTGCTCCGCAAGTGGGCGAAGCAACTCTCTTGCCTTGTCGATGTCGCCATCCAGAGCCGCTTGTTTCCCAGCTTCAAAATCAGTCGCAAAATTAGTGTTTTCAGAAACCAACATCGATCCACCTAACTACTTTCATCTAGTATTAATGTGCCTACTCAAAAATAACACACCATATTAATCTACAGTTGCAGAGATATAAAATAAATTCTAGGAAGAAAAAGACGGTGTGCATATCACAAGATACCGTAATGGAAATTATCTATACATAGATAATGTTATAATTACTTGGTTATATTTTAGGGAGCTAGGGCATTGAAGGTATTGGTAATCGGAGGGGATGGGTTTTGCGGGTGGCCAACTTCGCTACATCTGAGCAGCCTTGGTCATGATGTTATTATTATTGATAACTTTTCGCGTCGAAGGATTGATGAGGATCTGAACGTTCAGTCGCTCACACCAATTTGCGAGTTAAGTGAGCGCGTCGACACTTGGTTTGAGTTAACGGGTCGAGTCATTCGGTTTGTAGAATTGGATATTGCTGAAAATTATGATGAGTTTGCAGACCTTATAAAAAATGAAGCGCCTGATAGTGTTGTCCACTTTGCAGAGCAACGTGCCGCACCTTATTCAATGAAGAACGCCACGACCAAAAATTACACGATTTCAAATAATATTTGCGGCACGCACAACATTCTTAATGCGATTGTAGAGAGCACGCTTGATATCCATTTGGTACACCTAGGTACCATGGGTGTTTATGGGTATGGCCATGAAGAACCGATCCCCATTCCTGAGGGTTATCTTGATATAAAAATTGACACGACAGACGGTAGGGAAATTTCTGATTCTATCGTTTATCCGCCAAACCCAGGTTCTATTTACCACATGACGAAGACGATGGATGCGCAGATGTTTCAGTACTATGCGAAGAACGACAGACTTCGCATCACAGACTTACATCAGGGCATTGTTTGGGGAACGCAGACAAACCTCACGAGCATGGATGACAGGCTGATTAATCGCTTTGACTATGATGGCGATTATGGAACAGTTCTTAATCGCTTTCTTATGCAAGCTACGGTCGGCGTACCGCTAACTGTGCATGGAACTGGTGGACAAACCAGAGCCTTCATCCACATTTCAGATACATGCCAGTGCATAGCGCAAGCGCTTTCACACCCACCAGTTTCTGGGGCAAGGCCAATGATCTTGAATCAAATGGCTGAAACTCAAACGCTGGCTGATTTGGCAAAACAGGTGCAATCCATGACGGATTGTAAAATTAGTTATCTCCCCAATCCGCGCAATGAAGCTGAGAGAAATGATCTTAATGTGCGAAACGACCTCTTACGGTCGTTCGGCTGGGAACCTACGTTGATAAAGGACTGCCTGCTCACGGAAATCACTGAGATTACAGAGCGCTACCGTGACAGGATCGATACTGAAAAAATTCCTTGTGTCTCCTGTTGGACAGAGCGGCAAGAGCTTGCTGAGACAACTTCCTAGTAACAACAGACGTATGGGCCATGTTGAAACGAGTTCTCATTACTGGCGGGTGCGGGTTTATTGGGTCGAACCTGATCAAAGCGCTAACCGATGCCAATTTTTGCGAAGAAATTGTAGTCTTAGATAACGAGGTTACGGGAAGTTCGGATTCTCTGAAGAGTTTCCCACATCGCTTTATTCGCGGCGATATCAGAGACCTTGACGTCGTCGAGGAAGCTGCTCGAGATGCAGAAGCTATTGTTCACCTTGCTGCTGATACGCGCGTTCTCGATTCAATCGAAAACCCGACGTATAATTTTGACGTCAATGTCAAAGGGACAATGAACGTTCTTGAAGCGATGCGACAAGAAGGAGTACGCTATCTTATCAATGCTTCAACTGGGGGAGCGATTGTAGGTAATGCTCACCCACCAGTACATGAGGCAATGCCTGTGCGCCCTGCCTCTGCTTATGGGGCGTCCAAAGCGGCGGCTGAAGCCTATTGTTCAGCTTATAGTCAAAGCTATGGTCTCGTTGCTACTTCATTAAGGTTTTCAAATGTCTACGGTCCATTATCGCTGCACAAAGGCAGCGTGGTTGCTGCTTTTATGAAAAATATCCTCAATGGAAAGCCTTGCCGAATCTATGGTGACGGCAGCCAAACGAGAGATTTCATTTTTACTGAAGATCTTTGTCAGGGCATCATCGCAGCTTTGAAGTACAGGCAAAATGGTGTCTTCCAACTGGGTAGCGGTAGGCCGACTTCAGTCAATGAGCTCATCATTCTGCTCAAGGCGGGCTTGAAACAACGCGAGGGTTTTGAGGTGACGTATCATGACTTTAGAGTCGGCGAAGTGCAGCACAACTTTACTGATATCTCAAAAGCTATGAAGGAGCTTCGTTTTAGGCCGGAAACAAACTTGTCAGATGGTCTCATGGCGACCTGGGACTATTTTGAAAAGAACCAAGAGCTTTTCGTTGTAAATGACGTAGACGAGGAGCTTCAGAATGCAGGTTGATACATTTGCAGTGGAGGAGTTTCCGAACCTTAACTCTTATGCTGGCTATAGCTCCAACAAGAAATTACGGGTTTGTATTGCAACTGAAGAAATACTAGGGCCAGTGAGGAATGGGGGAATTGCCTCTACATATTACCACCTAGCTAAAGGGTTGGCAGCTCACGGTCATGAGGTGCATATACTCTATCTGAAAGGTGAGGTGGTTGAAAACGAAACGCCGGAACATTGGGTAGAGCACTTCGCAGGTTTTGGTGTTTCTCTACATTATTTATCTCACACAACTGAGACGATTATCGGCCCATCACAAAACTGGCAGCGAAGATATAGCGGTGCTTATCAATGGCTAGCTAAACAAGAACGATTTGATGTCGTGCATACCTCTGAATGGCGGGGCGGACTTTTCTATGTGCTAATGGTGAAGAAGCTGGGCCTTTCGTTTCAAGACACCCTTTTTATTGTCAAGACGTCATCTCCACATTTATGGAACCGTCACTATCAGATGCAGCCAATAGCGAAGAAAGAGCTATTGCCGGCCAGCTTTGCTGAGCAAAAATGCGTCGAGTTTGGTGATATGGTGATCGGTGGCAGTGCGCACCTACTTTGCTTTATGCGCCATATTGGGTACCAACTTCCTGATGCAACCTATGTTCAGCCGAATATACTGGATTTTTCCGAGGTGCATGTTGAAGATCAACGCCCCAAGCGAAGTTCCGGTGACGTGGTGAAGTCGCAAGAATTGACATTTTTTGGTCGCTTAGAAACCAGGAAGGGAATTGAGTTATTTTGTACAGCACTCGACCTTTTGAAGCGAGAGGGAGTGTCGCCGCAGGCCGTGAATTTCCTCGGAAAATATGGCCAGCCACTTGCTAATCAAAAGAATGAAAAAGTCGCTGATTACATAAGACGGAAAGCGATGGATTGGGACTTTGATGTAAGTTATTTCACTGACTACAACCAACCTGAAGCGCTGTCTTATTTATGCTCAAGAGACATGATAGCCGTGATGCCCTCTCTTATTGAAAATTCTACGATGGCGGTATACGAGGCGTTGGAGAACAGCATCCCATTTATCGCGACGCGCGTTGGTGGAACGGCTGAACTTATCGCAGAGTTTGACCACTCGTCCAGCTTGGTCGCGCCAAATGCACACGAGCTCGCGGACAGTATAAAACGAGCCCTAAAAGACGGCCAAAGGATTGCACAGTCCAGCTTTGATAATAAAAAAAATCTTGAGGCTTGGTATGGTTTTCATGCTTACCTGGCAGAGCAGTTTTCGCAAAAATGCGAGGATGAGGTGGTTGCTGAAATTGCAGGTAAAACGCTTTCCGGTGCGTTGAAAGCCGCGAACAAAAAAACTCCGAAGCTAGAAGTTATTGTCCTGTTACGTGGCGATAATGATGAAATGGCGTTTGCAGAGGCTTTGGTAAGCGACCCGCCAGACAGCGTGAAGCTGGTGATTACTGATCCAGCGTTTGAACGCAGCGCACATCAATTTGTCGAGTATCTGGAAACAATCTCGATTAAGGCTAAAATCCGTAACTATATTGGATTTCCTGCAGGAGATGCAATCAGTCGCGTTATGAATAAGAGCGACGCTGATGCTTGTATTGTGTGTGATGGAACAACGACCCATTTTGTTTCCGGGTTTTGCTCTGATTTGCGTTTGGCTTTAAAAACCAGTCAGCAGTATCTGATCACTAGTTTTGTCTCTTTGCCAGACAACAAGATAGTGATGCCGATGGGTAGTGATATTGTATCAGAAATTTCGATCGGAAATTCAGTTGGGGCAAATGTTGTTTGCATCCCACGAGACCTCACTGCGAAAATTGGCAAGCTCCTGCCCTATGATCTGCGGTACGGTTTATTGAATGAGTATGTATTAAGGGCAAGTCAGCAGCACGGTGTTGACCTCATGATAATACCAGAATGCCGCCTTAAAAGCACTTCCTATTTGGAGGAACTTGCGGACGCCCAAAGGAATGCGAATTCGACCTATTTGCAGTCAATGCCTCTGATAGAAAACGAAAATATCGCATATCGAAAGTTTGCGTTGCTGGCAACTTCACACTCGGACAGTTTCGGTGTCCCGCCAGAGCTTTACCGAGACAAACATCGAGAGGACGAAGATACCGTATGGCTGCTCCATGCTGATCGGCACCGCAAGATGAATACGCCATGGCCAAGAGTCACAATTGGTTTAGATGAAAAGAAGTTTCGTGTTCTTTGTATTGCAAAAGGCCACGGAGAACGTTCAGTTGTTGTGAATGGAGAAAAACAGTCGATTTCTTTGGAACAAGAAAATGGCGAAATTTCATTGCACTGCTTCTGTATTCCGGATCATTGGGAGACCGGTCAACGGTATAATGTCAAGTTCACGCTAACAACAGCAATATCGAGCTATTCGCAAGTTCTTAGAATCATCAAGCTCTCACATAATGTATTTATTGCGGTTTCAGGAAATCCTATTTTGGATGTATTTACGATTGAGGAGATCTTTGAAAGCACGTTGAATAGTTCTCTTTGGACAGGACTACATGTATCGGAGGATAGCTTTGGTAACGAGGATCAAAGTGAACCTAAAAGTAACTTTGATAATGACCTCAGTCGTGAACAGGTCCTATTTGAACATCGGAAGCGTAGCAATCTTGAAAAAAACAGCCAACGGGGTCGTTTATTATCCATCGGTAGAGCGTGCAGAAATTTGCTACGCCTGTTCATGGGCCGTGTAGACAACCCGATTAAGGCATCAATACCGCCACGCGAGCTGCTTGAAATCTCTCCCGACTTCATTCAGGGTTGGGCTTGGGACAGGAAAGATAAAACCAAAAAACTTGTGGTCGTATTAGAGCTCAATGGTGAGCATGTTTCAGAAACGATTGCAGAGCAATATACGCATCGTTTCGGTTCAAGACATGCAGAGCTCGCAGAGCATGGGTTCAAGATTGCACTACCTCCTGAAAGCAAGAAAGAGGGAGCTGAGATTACAGTTCGCGTAAAAGAAGGCGGCAACATCGTACAAAATGGAAAGTTGCGGTATCAGTCACAGATGCTGGTAACAATGTGAGGTGTTGTTATCGTGAAAACGCTAGGACAGGACATTCAGCCTGACGCGCCACGCAGCATCAAACGCATTTGCATTATCTCCTCCGATATTCTTGGTCCAGTTAAGAACGGTGGAATTGGAACGGCCTACTTTCATTTAGCGGTATTTCTTAAGCGAATGGGTCACGATGTGTCAATTTGCTTTGTGAACGGGCTTGCTAGAAACCCTCAGAAAATGCGGCAGTGCCGTAACTTCTTTGAGGGGCAAGGAATCGAGTTTTACTGTGTAGTACCCCGTCCTGTTGCGAAAACAACAATGGCTCGAACGATGGCTCAGCCATACGCAGCTTATGAGTGGCTTAAATGCAATGAGGAGCAGTTTGATCTTGTTCACGTGTCGGAATGGCGGGGCCTAGGATATATTGCTTTACTAAGCAAGAAACTGGGCATTGCTTTTGAAAACATCCATTTTGTCATTAAGGGGTCCTCTCCTACCTTATGGGCTGCAGAGGGCAACCAACAGTTTCTGCGTGAAAAACGCCAACTTGGTTGGGTTTTCATGGAGCGACAAAGTGCAGAGATGGCTGACACGCTTATATGTGGAAGCAAGCATCTTCTAGAGTGGATGGATGCCAACAGGTACAACCTCCCTGCTCGGAGTTTTTTTTGGCCTAATGTATTCCTGGATGACCTAATCAACGAGCCAGCTAAAAACGTTGAAGAGAAACAAGAAGCAGTTAAGGAGTGGGTTTTCTTTGGACGCTTGGAACCTCGAAAAGGTATTGTTTTATTTATAAATGCTATCACCGCGATGGCCTCAAAGCAGGAGACACTGCCAGCGATCACATTTCTCGGAGGGATTTCACATAGGTTTGACGCTCGCAAATTTATCGCAGACAAATGCAAAAACCTACGCTCGCAGATAACATTTAAAACCAACTACAATGCTTTGCAAGCGATTGAGTATTTGCGCGGTGCGGGCCGTTTAGCGGTGATACCAGCCCTTTTAGAAAACTCACCTATCGCTGTATACGAGTGCCTGGCTGCTCAAATCCCTTTCATTGCTGCCGACACAGGTGGAACAGCTGAGTTAATTGATGAGGCAGACAGAGATAGAATTCTATTTAAACCACATTATCTTGCACTTGCAGAGAAATTAGAGCTTTGCAGAAAGGCGCTACCTAAGCCTGGCATCAAACACCAACGACTCGATGGTTCCCTCGCGGTGTGGAGGCATTGGCATGAACAAGACGACCCTGCTTCCAAAACAAAGCCTGTGCTGGGTGCGCATCCACCATTGGTTTCGGTATGTATAACTCACTTTGAACGCCCAGAACTTCTCTCGCAGGCTTTGAAGAGTGTTGACCAACAAAGCTACCAGAAGATTGAAGTCATTATAGTAGATGACGGCAGTCGCTCTGAAGCTGCTCAAAGGTTCCTTAAGAAGCTTAATGAACGTTGCCAAGGCCTTCCGCATTGGAAGCTCATTTATCAAGACAATATGTATGTCGGCGCAGCGCGGAATGCAGCCGCTCGCGAAGCACATGGTGAGTATCTGCTATTCTTTGATGATGATAACGTTATGATGCCGGAGATGGTGGAAAAGCTTGTTTTTGCGGCCCTCTTCTCCAAAGCTGACTGTCTTACCTGCAGTTCAATCAGATTTACTGGAATTGGCGAGCCGCATACAAAAGATAGTAAACTGGGAACACAGATTCAGTTTATGGGGCCGGCCAAAGCCTGGTCTACTAGAGTGAATGTTGTTGGAGATGCTACCTGCATTGTAAAAGCAAATATTTTTAAATCACTTGGAGGCTATACCCAAGAATATCGCACTGGAAAGGAAGATATAGAGCTGTATAATAAAATTATTTTGAATAATAAAAATATTTTTTATTACCCAGATCCATTATATTACTATCGTATTGGTGAAGTTACCATGAAAAGACAAAATAACCTCTCAGAGGAGAGTGATTTTCGACAAGTTAAACCATTTCTGGCAGATAAGGACGCTGAAGACAAAAGCCTAATATTATTTAGAGAGGGAGATTATATCTCTGATGCGTCAGAATTAGTGGGCGGAACCAAATCATATTTTCCAAGTAAAATAAAGAATATTACACGTAAACTCCATAAACTGATTAGGGTCGGATTTTGAAGATTGTCAAATCTCATGAGAATACTATGGAGGTGCAATTTCCCCTCATCTGTGTCCTGCGTGATGAATTTGACATTTTGCCTGCATTCCTAAACCACTATCGATCTATTGGTGTCACCAGCTTCTATTTTGTTGACACTGGCAGCTCAGATGGTACTCGCAATTATCTTCTCAACCAAAACGACGTCCAGCTTTACACAGCTGACGGTGGATACCCGCAAGCAAATGCTGGAGTAGACTGGGTCAACGAAATTGGCCAACAACATTGCATCGGCAAGTGGACAATCGTGGTTGATGCAGATGAGTTTTTGCAACTGCCGAGAACTGAATTGCCAGTGTCGTTGGTAGAAATCACGCAGCTGTTGCAGGCGGAGCTTGCGTTTGCGCTATACACACCATCGATAGACTTCTTTGCAAACAACCTTTCAAGCGCGCTGGAACAGCCAGCAAGTTTGGAGGAGCTCATTGCCCTAACCCCAAATTTTGTTCCTTATTCATGTTTTCGCAAACAACAAACAGTCGCATTCCCGTTCTTTGAGCTTCGATCAGAGGCAAGAGCAAAGATTTCGAAGAAACAGAGTTATCTTGTGAGGTCCCACAAAATCCCACTGGTTTATTGGAGACCTGATTTTCGTTATCTGCGCTCCACACATTCTTGTGCTCCGCTTCCATTAAGTGACAAATGCGGTTACCTGTTTCATTTCAAATACCGACCTGGTTTCGAGCTGCGTCTTGAAAGAGAATTGGAGAATCCGGATCGAATGAATGCAGATGTTTATGGGATTTCAAAAGCAATTTTGAAAAACCAAAAGGACATTATAGCACACACCTCTCAAACAGCAGATGTTGATGGGTTCTATGAGAGTGATTGGTTATCCTATGGGGGATTTTTAGAGACCTGGAAGCGCGAAAACCGCACCAAGGCGAATTACTTTGAGGTTTTCGCGCGCCAGAAAACGCCATCAGATGATGTATTAGAGGATAATTTGGAAAGGCTCACACAAACATTTAGCTGGCGTTTTACGAGGCCACTCCGTTCCTTTCTCTTTAAGCGTGGGCTTTTGCGGCACGATCATTACCCAGAGAGACTGAAGTTTGGTCACCACCCAGTCGCTGACCAAACAGTTGCAATCTATGAATCGTTCTGGTGGCTGATAACTGGGCCTCTCAGAGTACCCGTTGCAGCCTATCGCCTAGTTCTTTGGCACAAACTAAAAAGCTGGAGAAAAGCGAGCCGAAGATAGATTGCATAATTGTCAAGCGTCGTGGGGATGGTTTCAACCTGAAGCCGGAGTGAGCGAATGTAATGCGTATTTGTCTGTCGCTTGTGTTTGGTTCACCTCGTGGTGGTTTTGCCTGGCTAAATTGTGGTTTTTCAAAAAATGAATGCTCTGCCTTCTGAGGTGCCTAGGTTAAGCGCTAACTGGTATTTGACGTTAGCGCTCGGCGAAGGCGACCAGACGGGACTAAGGTTTTACATCTACCTTGCAGACGTATTTATCTGCCAGGAATTTGATCATGAAGAACAGCGAAGATCGGCGGTGGAGTGGTGTCTGCCATGGATTCAGCAAACGCACGTTCCGTCTTGCTTATGTGATTGCATAGATCCATGAAAGAATGGCCGCAAGTGCTCAAAAAACGCTACCGAAGGCCTAAACCCCTGATAGAAATACGCGAATGACCGGTTGTGGGCCACCGCGTCTGCAGTGGCTTGGTGTTGACCTTGATTTTGGCGCTGCAGCTAATGGCCCGTATGTCGTAAGCGCTCGGTAAACCCAACCTGACGATGCTAGCTTTGCTGCTCTATCGTACGTGTAGATTTATCTGCATGGACTATGATTATGACAGAAAGCCAAGGACGGCGCTGGAGTGACGATGAGAAGCGCGCGATTTGCCGTGAGGCAGTTGAAGGAAGCGATCCGGTTGCGCATGTGGCCAAGCGACATGGCATCAGAAAAGCTCGGCTTTATTACTGGCTGAAAGACCCTCGTTTCAATCCCGCCCTTGAAGAGAGGTTGGTAGAACAGAAGTGGCTCGGGATTTTAAGACAGGTAGTGTAAGTGGCTTTTGCTCCTGAAACTGGCATTATGCTGGGAACAGGAGGATGATATGGCAAGACGACCACCGCGCAATCACAGTCCGGCTTTCAAGGCGAAAGTGGCACTGGCGGCTATCCGCGGCGAGAAAACACTGTGCGAGCTGGCTCAGGAATTTGACGTACACCCGAACCAGATCAAGCAATGGAAAGATCAGGCGCTCACTGCCATGCCGGATGTGTTTGGCGCAAATAGCCAAGCCAAAGCAGAACCTGAGGTGAACCTCAAACATCTCCACACCAATCTTGGCGAGCTGACGCTGGAGAACGATTTTTTGTCCGGAGCGCTCACAAAAGCGGGCTTGCTGAGCGCCAAAAAATGATTGACCGCAGCCATAATCTCTCAATAAGCCGCCAGGCCAAAGCTTTAGGTGTTTCGCGCAGCAGCGTTTACTATCTGCCCAAACCGGCCTCACGGCAAGAGCTTGCCCTGATGCGCCGGCTGGATGAGTTACATCTGCACTATCCTTACGCCGGCAGCCGCATGCTGCAACGGCTTTGAAGGCAGAAGGCCATCATGTTGGACGTTTTAAAGTTCGCTCGCTGATGAGGAAGATGGGTATTGCAGCCCTTTATCGGCGCCCCAATACCTCTAAACCGGCACCGGGACATAAAATCTACTCGTATCTGCTGCGCGATATTGAGGTGACAAAGCCCAATCAGGCCTGGGCAACGGACTTGACATATATTCCTATGGAAAAGGGCTTTGTCTATCTGGTTGCCGTTGTTGACTGGCATACCCGCAAGGTGCTGTCGTGGAAGCTGTCCATCACCATGGAGGCCGATTTCTGTATTGAGGTGCTGTTGGAAGCACTTGCCAGATACGGCAAGCCAGAGATTTTCAATAGTGATCAGGGGTCTCAGTTCACCAGCCAGGATTTCATCAAGGTTTTGAAACGAGAAGGCATCAAGATTTCCATGGACGGCAAGGGAGCCTGGCGGGATAATGTGTTTGTCGAGCGGCTCTGGCGCACCATCAAATACGAGGAGGTGTACCGCAAAGCCTATGCCAGCATCCGGGAGGCAAGAGCATCTCTTGCCAATTACATAACCTTTTATAACCAAACAAGACCGCATTCATCGCTTGACGGCCAGACGCCTGATCAGGCTTATTTCAACCACCAGCCGCGGCCTATACAACAAGCGGCATAACAGGAGCGGATCCACTTATAAACCGCGTTCGACTGTCCAAACAAACCGGACCACCTCTGAAGGAATCCTACCGGAAACTGAATCCCCCTATATATTTAAGGAGCTTCAGAGAATAGATGGCCTTGAACCAAACTTGATAATCAACGGGCTCAAACACGGTACGGATTATGACTACGTAGAGGTAGATAAAGCCGAAGCCGTTTTTATAATCGTTCGCGCCATCTCAAAGTTTATTGCAGTTCACCATCAGTCCTGTTCAGCTTATGAAGGTTTTTTAAGGGACGCTCACGAGAAGCACGGTTTCCCTATGAACCTTCGCAAAGAACAGTCCTAAAAAGGAGGCCTTGTTTCCTTCCTCCATTTTTAGCCTAGAGACACTGACTTACAGTTGAAACCTCACCCTAGCTGAGAATGCGTCGGACACCTGCGAATGTCCGCAAATGGTCATCTGAGTAGTTTCAGATCGCCCATCAGAGCCACTGAAAATACTTTGGGTGAGCGTATCTCAACCCATGATAGAACAACCTGAATGGCAATTCATGTCCCGCCTAACAGCGATAGCATGATGTTGAACTAGGGGTTAGTGCACTGCAGCGAATGTCGGCTTTTTCCGCGTCTTACCAGTTCATACTCCGAGTAGCCAACGACAGCTGCTCAGCATGTTCTTTAATTGTTCTGATTTTTGGGCACTTTTGCAGCTTTGAGCCAGTTGGGCCAATTAGGTTGGTTCGTGAGCGCGGACTAACGGTTTTTGCTGTCTGTTACCAATCTCGCGGTGCTTTGCGGTAAGTAATTGAGGACGCCGTATGCGGTTTCCATCAACGCTGCGCTGATGGGGAGCACAGTGCTTTTCCGCGCCCATTGTCAAAAGATGCGCTTTCTTTATTGCCCCATCTGGGCCAGTACAAACAAGGCTCGATCTATTGTCTCTTTGTACTTGGCCGGAACGCCATTGTCTTCCCAGTCCTGCATGAAGACGATCGCCATGCCGGTTGGGCGATGGCTAATGCCAACTTGCCCGTAGGAGCCAAGACTGTAGATGATATCGTGTTCGGGCAGATACCAAGCTTGAGAAGCATAGGTGACTCTGGTTCCCAGCAACGCTGCTGCGCCCTGACCACCCTCCGATTTGCTATAAAGGTCCTTGTCGACATTCTCGATCGAGACATAAAAACTTTGAGGCGCCTTTCCCTGAGCGATCCATTGATGGAACAACGCATAGTCGCGCAAGGTTGCGCTGATACCGTAGGATGGGCTTGCGGTGCCATCGACGGTCAAGGCAATCGACCCTCGGCTGTTTGCGCCAAAGTCATCATAAAGGTTAGACAACAACTTGTTGAATGGCTGGCCTGTGACACTCTCGGCGAGCATCGCCAAAAGGTCGGTGTTTTTGTCATTGTAGTTGTAGACTTCTCCCGGTGCATCTGACGTTTCGGCAGCAATGACCGCCTTGCGATGCCCGGTCGGCTCTCCCGGCTTCAGGCCCTGCTCAGTTTCAAACACATAGGCTTCGCCGCCCGGTACATGATAGTCGCTTGCCGGTAACAATCCTGCCTGCATGTCGAGGACGTGCTGGATCGTTACTTTGCCGATCCCGCTTCCTTTAAAATCAGGGAGATAATTTTCAACGGTTGCAGCGGGATCAATTTTGCTATCATCGATCAGCTTTGAGGCGATGATACCGGCATAAGTTTTGGAGGACGACTGCAGCAATTGCACACTATTGATGTTCAGGAAATTGTCGTAGAACTCTCCGAGGATCAGATTATCCTTCAGAATTAGGAAACCTTTTGTCTGAGTTGCCAAAAGAGACGCGACGAAACTGCGCCCTCCTTGAAACTCCTGACCAATGTCAAAGGTGTCTTCAGCCGTGGTTAAAGTTGCGGGGGTTGCCGATGCCATGATTGGGGTGGTGCCAAAAAGGCCATACTCATCCCAGTGCGTCGATGTGTATTTATAGTAGGGCCAGAGCTGCATGTTTTCCGGTGTGATTTCACTCAACTCGAAACCGCGATAGAAATCGTTGATATTTCCGCGATCAGTTTGTGCTGATGCAATCCCGGACCCAAGAGCTAATAACAAAGCTAGGGCACTGCGCAATGACCAACTCCTCATGAGCTTTTCCCCTTCTTTAATGCAGCGTCTTATCCTGACGCCTGGTCGCAGCGTCATTATTAACCAACCGATTTAAGAAAAGCCTATTGCTACTATCGTGCCGTGATAGCCCCTGGGCTTCGTTACGCGGTGGAACCTGGGAGATGTTTGATGGCATGAGAGCTTTGATCATGCTGTAGAGCAGGAAACCTTACCTGACCTCGAACAATCCACTCTGCTCCAACTCTCAAATAGCTTCATGATCTCTTTCAAGTTTTTTGGGCAGGAGACGGGAATGGGCACGGGCCGCTCGAAATACACTGAAGAGTACAAAGCGGCAGCTGTAGAACGGCTTTATGAACCTGGTGTCACTTTGGGCAAGGTTGCTAAGGAGCTCGGACTTACGCCGACACAGCTGAAGATGTGGCGGCTTGAGATCGAGGCCGCAGGGTTAGTGGAAGCCAAACGGCGCCAGCAGGGTGGGGAAACCATGAGGAACAAGCATCTGTTCATTGCCACCCATGCCAAAGACTATGTGGTTTCCAAGTGCTGCCGTCTGTTGGTGCGATCAACTTAACTTGAATTTGGCAGTAAGAGCTTTCGCCATGCGGGTTTCAAGCGCGAAGCATAGCTGCCTGTTTACATTGTGAGAAAGCGTTGATGCGGTGGAGGTGAATGTCGATTGCAGAACGTTGGTGGCAAGGTGGAACGAACAGATTACGCAGGCCCGAGAAGACGGCCAGAAACCTTTGAAGCTGGCCTGGCGATTTAAATTTTTGCATGGCTCGCTCGCGTTTTCGCAAGGGCAAATGGGGGTTCTATTTCCTGAACAGCTGCTGGATCTGTTCAATAGGTACCCCCTTGGTTTCTGGCGCATATCTTACCGCATAGCACATTCCCAAAAAACAAGTTGTAATAAACATTGCAAACATCCAGAAGATACCGAAAGAGGCAATTAAAACAGGAAACATCAGTACAACTCCGAAATTAAATATCCAGTTGGTCATTACACCAATGACCATACCCTTGGCCCGCGCTTGGACTGGAAAAATCTCAGCGATATAAATCCAAGGTAATGGTCCAATACTCAATGCAAAAGCGGCCATGTATAGACACAGACCAAGCGCTCCTAACCAAGCGAGCTCTCCGTTTTCTAAATAGACGGGTACCATCGCAAGTATTTCCGCAAAGCCACATAGCGGCAGGCCGATTATGAGCAAAGATCTGCGCCCGAATTTATCGAACAAAAAGAGTGCAGGAATAGAAGTTAAGAACATAACCACACCCAGGCTCGTTGTTGCCAATAAGCTGGTTTCGTGTAATGCAAAACCAAGTTGAGACAAGATTTGAGGCGCGTAGTAAATAACCACATTAATACCGCTAAGCTGTTGGATCACGAAGATTGCAATTGCAAAAATCGTAATAGACCTCAACTCTGGCCCTATCAGATCTCTCCATCTGCAGGTACCCCTTGTCGATCTTTCTTCATTAATCGCCGTATTGACAGCTTTCTCACCCCAATCTTCTGCTCCTTTTGAGCCGAGCATATAAAAGACTTCCCGAGCGTCTTGGTTTCTACCGCGTAATAAAAGCCAGCGAGGGCTTCTTGGAGCAAATAGCATACCAACCAGCAAAACAACTGCAGGTATCCCTGATAAGGCAAACATAAGCTGCCAGCGATTGATAACATCGAAATCAGCAGAGATGCCTGAGATAATTTGATTGGCAACATAGGCAGATAGAACGCCTCCTGAGGTCATCATTTGATAGGCACCTATCATTCTACCCCGCACAAGCGGAGGCGCTATTTCTGACAAGTACTGCGGACCAATAGGAGTTACTATTCCAGTAGCAAATCCAACCAGAAACCTTGCTATTATTAGAGTTTCAACATGGTTGGTTGTGCCCGACATAAGCGCGCCGACTACAAAGAGTGATGCAGAAATCAGGATACTCGTGCGTCGTCCCATATGGTCGCTACTGTAAGAGGCAAATATACTCCCTAGTAACCCGCCTAATGGAAGAGCAGATGCAACTACCCCGCCTAAGAAAGGAGTGAAGTGAAACTGCTGAACAAGCAGACTATAAGCGCCGGAAACAACCCCCCCATTATAACCACTCAAGAAGCCACAAAGAACCACAATACCTGTGATAAATATGAGCATTCATCCCCGCCTAAGTTTCCATTTTAACAAAGTAAAAAAATCACACGAATTCACCATAAGCCTACTTTTGCTGTGTTATTGAGGCTTTTAACTCGTAGCATAACGTTACAAAGATATAGATACTTAAAAAAATGGGGTATTTTGCTTAAGTTGTATAGTTATTTAAAGATCATCTCAAATTAACGAGTGTTCACCTCTTACCAGCCGTGAAACTAAATTTTTAGTGTCTTATCTATAAACGTCTTAGGCTGCCTATGCCATAGTTCGCATAAGACGCCGAAGTCGGAAGGTCAGATGGAAAGAACAGCAGTCGTCACGGGAGCTAGCAAAGGTCTGGGCTATGAATTTGCTCGTAATCTTGCAGCAAAGGGATATCGCCTTGCCATTTGCTCCACAAACAAATGTCGAATAGAGCAAACAGCCGATCAACTGCGCCAGGAGCATCCATCACTCCATATCTACTCAAGTCAATGTGATATGACTGATCCGAAGTCTGCAGAGGCATTTTTTCAAAAGACACACGATGTGTTTGGTCGGCTTGACCTTACAATTAACAATGTCGGGTATCTGAAGAAAAATAACTTCATATGTACTTCTTTTGAGGAATGGGACCGATCTATTAGAATAAATTTATACTCGTGCTATTTGGGGTGTAAATATTCTTTCAAATACATGATCGGGCAAGCAGGTGTAAAAAATATCTTAAATGTCAGCTCTCTTTCTGGAATTAGGTTCGTTCAAAAATTCAAGGGTATGTCTGCCTACATAGCAAGTAAACATGGGGTGGTAGGGTTGACTGAGAGCCTTGCTGTCGAGGGGAATGAGTATAACATCAAAGTTAACTGCATTGCACCTGGCTCAATCAAGACTGAAATGTTCAGAGATAATTTCCCCGGAATATCCCCTGCATCTACACCAGAAAATGTTGCAACGCTAGGTTTACAACTTTGCGAAAACTTTAGTACATCGGCTCTAACCGGAGTAACAGTAGAGTTAACCCAGGACACGCTTTGAGGACTACATGGCAGAAGTAATCATAAAAAGAAAATTATCGTTCTCTGCAAGCCATAGGCTACATTCTAAGCATCTATCCGACGCCGAGAACTTAAACATCTATGGAAAATGCAATAACTTTCATGGACATGGTCACAATTACTACGCCACAATTGCCCTAAAAGGAGGTGTCGACCAAAAAACGGGTATGGTGTATAATCTATCTGATGTGAAAAAGGTGATGGAGGAGGTTATTACGGGCCAACTTGATCACAAAAATTTAGATCTTGATGTTGATTATTTTAAAGACAACCCATCAACAGCAGAAAATATTGCAATAGTTATTTGGGATCTCATAAAAGAGACGCCGATTGGAAAATATCTATACTCTGTTGAACTAATAGAGACAGACAATAATAGCGTTGTTTACATGGGGGAGTGATGAAAAAACTTCATCTCCTAGTAATCACGAGTGCCATCGCACCAGTTGGGTTTGGGAAAACCGGAGGTGCAGAAATCACGCTAAACTCTATGATAGAGGCCCTGGTAACCCTGGGTGGTTGTGAGGTTACTGTACTTGCACCAGAAGGATCGGTCGACAATCACCGCTGCGTTAAACTAGAAACAACGCAAGGTAATCTTCAGCCTTCCATGCAGAATAGTCAATACTTAGACGCAATGCAGGTAACGTGCAATGACATGACTTTGTCACTTATCTCCAGGGCTTTTGAAATACAGGACAAATACGATGCCATTATCAATATGTCCTACGATTTCTTTCCTATGTGGTGCAGTCGTTTCTTCAAAACCCCACTGCTCCACATCGTTTCAATGTGCAGCACAACAGCGTACATGGATGCAATAATTTGCCAAATCTACAAAGAAAACCCTCAATCGCTTACGTTTCATACACTTGGCCAATCAGCTACCTATGGAATAAATGATTTTATTGCTCCAATTTATGCAGGGTTCAATCACAAGAAATACAAATTCCATAAGAACCCAGATCAATGTTTGATATGGGCAGGGCGGATTTCTCCTGAGAAAGGTATCGAGGATGCACTGGAAGCCAGTCGTATCCTTTGCATGCCTATAAAAATTGTTGGGCTAGTTGAAGATGAAGATTACAAACTTAGTTTGCTACACAAATTTCAGGATGTTTCAATTAGTTGGCTAGGCTATATGGATCACTGCGAATTCGTCCAGGAGATTGGCAATGCTCAAGCGATGATATCAACTCCTAAATGGCGTGAGGCAATGGGGATCGTAAATATCGAAGCAAACCTAGCTGGTATACCTGTAATAACGTATGACAGCGGCGGGATCTCCGAAGTGGTCGTTTCGGGAGTCACAGGTTATGTGGCATCGAAAGAAACTCCCGCTAGTATTGCCGGATATTTTGAAAAGTCTGTTGCACTAAACAGACAAGAGATTCGCGATTTTGCAAAAAAACGGTTCTCAATTGAGGCATTCTACCAGCGCTTGTGCAAATGGATTAGCCATACAGTATCCTAATTATTCTGTTCGTTAGAATGGTGTCATGACCCACCACTCCCCACAGGAAGAGCGGTTTTCGGACAGAAGTAGCAATCGTTCGTCGTCACTAAAGTCCTTTAGCTCAGGCAATAAGTTTGTGAATCTGAAATTCTGCCGATAAATCTTTTTGAGCTTCCAGTGCTTTATCACGAGTTTTTCAAATTCGTCGTACTTTTTACCAAGATCAATACCAACAGCATCGAAATCAGGATCATTTTTATCCATGACACTCCGAGTATGTATTTCAACGATTAGAGAGGCTGCTCCGAATTGGGCAATAAAATCCCTATCAATAAGCTCATACTCTCCTCCTTCTATATCGATAAGGAACAAAAAATGAGACGGGTCAATCTCAGCAGTTTCCCCAATGTGTCTCAGGGTGTCAGAGGTGGCGTCGCCGTGCAAAACGAACTGATTTTGTTTAACACTATTTAGCTCCATACCTTGAAGTAGGTTTTCACGTGCTCCCTCAGCCCGTTCATAGATGACAGCTCTCTCAAAGAGTTGAGAATATAATACACCTATCGCAAAATACCCATCTGCCGCCCCGATATTAACCAGCACCTTCTTGCCTGCCTTTGAAAAACCAACGAGTTCTTCTTGCACTTCCTTTTCATAGCTTCCTAAAATTTTCGATGTAAGATCAGTTCCACCCCAGTACTGCTTGCGCAACAATCGCAATCCTGAAAACGGACCTTGCAATACTCTATAATTAGAGCGTTCGCCCAATAAGTTAAGCAGTTTCAACTTTATGCGTCCAAGTTCTTCTTGCTCTGTTGGTTTCAACATTAGGTACCTCTTTGAGCTACTCAAATTAAGGGTGCTATCAACTGCTTCTGTCGTAGACTTCGCAGCAATGCAGAATACTCCTGTCATCTGTGCAAATTTTTCGTAACCGTCCGGTGACCCGGCCTGTTCTTTCGGTTCGTCTTCTGACCTGCTGCCCATAGTTTCCTCCATTTTATGATAGGATTCTACCTAACATTGAGGTGGGATATAAAGCGTTCGTGTTTTACGGAGGAGCAGATCATCCGCATGATCCAGGAACTAAAAAGTGGCGTTCCAACAGCAGAAGTTTGTCGCAGGCATGGTATCAGTACAGCGTCGTTGTACAAGTACAAGGCAAAGTATGGCGGCATGGATGCGCCTTGTTGCATATATCGGCCTTTTAGGTATCCTGCGCTCATATTTTTCCTGTTTGAAGCCCTTCCTTATGCCGTTTAAGTACAATGTTGATCGTCGTCACAAGTTTAACAAAGCTGAATACAAGGTGACGAACTGGGCTCTATATAATGAGAGCTTGCGGCGGCGTGGTGATATTGCCATCTGGGTAGACGCCAGCATTGCTAACGGCTGGTTCGCTCCTGCGGGCAAGCACCGCGGGCGACCCTGCATATTTTCAGAACTCGCCATTGAAACCTGTTTGATTGCTCGTTCTGTTTTCGGGCTTGCTCTGCGCCAGGCACAGGGATTTATGCGTTCTATATTCACCTTCATGGGTCTGCTTTTACCGGTTCCTGATTGTTCCACCCTGTCCCGCACAGCTGGAGGATTAAAGCTTTCACCTGCTAAGTCAAAAGGCCAGCGTGCCCCTGCAGCCCTTGTAATTGACAGCACGGGTTTGAAGGTGTTTGGGGCTGGTGAATGGCAGGAGACGAAGTATGGAGTTAAGAGAAAGCGCAGAAAATGGCGCAAACTCCACCTTGGTCTCGATCTTGATACTGGTGAGATCCTTTGTTCTGAGCTGACGGAAGACAATGTTAGCGACCCAACTGTTGTGTCTGATCTGTTGGACCAGGTTGAAGGATCTGTTGCCACGTTTCTCGGTGATGGAGCCTATGACGGCGAACCAACAAGGCGAGAGATAGCCAACCGATATGACGGGGTCGAGATTGTCGTTCCACCGTCCAGATCCAGCGCGGCTGTTGGTTGCCTGGAAACCGCATGCTGGCAAGGCTTATGCGGTGCTTAGCGTGGCGGAGTGAGTTGCGTTGGTGTGATTTTCATTTATTTTAGAGGGTACACTCCGGTCTAAGAAGTCGAGCAGGAGACGGTGGTGCTTGTTTTCTCCCTCGCTTCCAGGGATATGACCCTCTCCTGCATAGTAATGGGCCTCTACTGGGAGTTGGTTTGCCACCCGGCGGTGCTCCAAGCGGCGTGTCATTTCTGGAGACCAGGTTGCATCTTGCAAGCCTACGGCCAAAAATAGTGGACCTGGATAATGCTCGATCGGTATTGGAGTGGTTGGTAGCAGGCTGTCGCTTTCACCGTTCCAGCACCACGCCCGGCGCTTAGCATCCCATGCCTGCCAACCGGGGTCTCCCGGGTCTCGATAGCGCTTTGCATCGAAGGCACCACATACCACATCGGGCGGGGTCAGGCAGGCAACCGCCTCTGGTAGTGCTTCCATGCCTTCTTGCGCCATCAAAGACGCGACAAGTAACGCGTGCTCAGCACCGCGAGAAACGCCGTAGAGCACTACACGGCCATCACACGCATCGAAATTGCGAAGGGCTTGTATTGCCTCAACCGTGCGCATCAGCTCGACATTTTCTATCGAGCCCGCATTCCACGCATTGCCATCAACAGAGTATCCATGTGGGTAGGCCAAAAAACCAGAGGCCGCCAATATAGCTGCATTTCGGTGAGACCAGCCTGACATCCCGCCCTCCGAACCGTGCAAAATCAGCACCGCTGGCAAGGGAGCCTCTGCAGGCGGCCCATACGTGGTGCCCCACTCTGGCAAGAGACGGCGTACAATACCGAGTGACGACATGCTAAGTTCTCCCTACTTGCAAAAAACAACCTTTAAGTGAGACTGACACGGTTTCAACCAAGCCGCAAGCTGGGGTTCCGCCGATAACGACAAGGCACTGGAAGCGATAAGATGTAACCGGATCGCACAACAACTCGAAAAGCTAAGTACCAACTCACGTCGCAACGAGGCCTGTCACTAATAGCTTATTTCAGTCTGGTCATCTGTTTCAATTGAGCTGCTGGGAATGAACTCGTCAAATGCAGTCCAGAACTGCTTTCTGAATAGGTCTGACTCCATCAAAAGCTCGTGCCTGGCATCCTTAATCTGCAGGTATTTCAATGCAGAGCTTCTTTGACACAGCTCTTCAGATGCCTTTGAAGAGACAATTTCTTCTGCGCCCGCAGTGATGATGAGCGATGGAATTGAGTATTGCCGAGCGAAGTGTGGCTGCTTGAAAATTTTGATAGAGTCTGCGGCGGCCTGAAACCAGCCAACTGTTGGTGCGGACAGCCCCAGTCCTGGGTTTTGTTCGATGATTTCCCGCATTCGGGTAAAGCGTTTTGGGCAGCTTGTAAGAATGTTTCCCTCAAATGGACCGTGAAGATCAGGCCCACCGCCTGGGATGTATGACTTGCTCAAGCCGCACATTATCAAAAAGCGCGAAAGAATCTTGCTTGCAGCGAGCAGCGGAAATGGCATGGAGAATTCCACTAGTGGAGAAGACATCACAATACGGTCAACTCTTGTCTTGAGGTGCTCGTGGGCTAAAAGAGAGATAGCACCGCCAGTAGAATGAGAGAGGATGTAATGGGGCCCGGGAAAGTTTGTGAGCGCGACTTCATCAAGAATGCAGTTCAAATCCTGTACAAAGTCACCAAAGCTTTCAACGTGTCCTTTCATAGGGTCTTCAAGGAGGCGGCCCGAGCCACCCTGACCGCGCAGATCATAAGCAACCACATTAAAGCCACGAGCTCTAAGTTCTTCTATAACCTCAAAGTATTTTTCGATATATTCATCAAAGCCTTGGATAATAGTTACGGTCCCGCTCACGGTTTTAGTCGCAGCTGCCCAATTGGCCCATCGCAATTTCATACCATCAGATACCGATAGGAAACCGAGAATAGCGCCGGGCGGTATAGGATTGCCCGGAGTTTCAGTTAAACTCATAAAAAACCCCTTCATCACATCAAGTTCTGCAGTATTTCGGGAAACCCCACAATAAAACCGGCGATAATCAACGTACTCTATAGGTATAAGCTACTATACCATGCGGGTGGTGCAAGGGTAATTATGATTGACTGCCACCTCAGTATTCCCTCAGGCTTACGATGGCGAGGGTTCAAAGTTGCAGCAGGGCCAGGTTAAGCCCCACAGTATGTAAGGCAATCGTGAGGGGAGCTTTGATACTGCTCTGCCTGAACAGCATCACCACCAGATAGAAACGCCTGTAATCAGCTTGGGTGAAGCGCTGCGGTGAGCCTTGCGGGTGGCCTGTTCTATTGTGTGATTTCGAAGACTTCACCAGTGCTGAGGTTTTTTATCATATCTATGACAGAGCCACTCCAGTGGTAGCTAAAATGGCGGGCTTGTTGAGGGGTAACGATTGTATCTGGATAGAACGCTGCGATACATTGACCGCCTGCGTCACGCACGCTTGGGTAAAGAACACCTTCCCCGCCCTTACTGCGCAGAGCGCGGGCGAAACTTTGAGATGCGCTGTAATCGTCTGGTGCATGAAGGGCTTCAAAGCGTGCATCAGTGACATCTGCGAGTTCAGCATCGACACTGCCCACAAGCTCGCGCATCTGAGAGATCCAGCCTGGAGCTTCATCGGTTGCAGCATAAAAAATACCGTTGTGATGAATAGTCTCAAACAGGGCTGTCTCAAATCTACTGGCGGCATAAAACGCGCCAAATGAGCCGTCATGAAATCGTCCAGCACGATCCGGTGAGGCATGCGTAAATGGGGCCATAAGATAAGACGCCCCTGCCCCGCTCACCCGGCGTTCCACCGGAACAAGATCCAAATTTCCAATGGTTGCAGCAAGGCGCGGATTGGTTCGGCTCTCAGCTGCCGCAAGCAACTCCCAGTCTGCCGGGTCTGCTATGTCTTCGAAGAGATCAATAGGGGGATAAGCCGAGTTTACCATGCGATAATATTGAGGCCAGCGAACTTGAATAATCGGTGCATCGAAGGGGCTTTCAACCAATGTTAATGTACTCACCAGCTGCCCCGCTGCGCATCAAGGTAACGACGCACACGCATCAGGTCCGTCAATTGGCCATGCAACATGATCTGGAGCGCGGTCTCTCCCCCAAAATCCTTATTGGGGCGTTTGATCCAGCCGTATCCACGGTTCGCGTCAGTAAATAAAAGGCGCAGAGCTTTATGTACGCCAAGGAGGTTAGAAAGCCGCGCAGCAAGGTCTACGCTCACCCGACCATATTGCTTCACCTTCCAACGTTGATAGGTGCGCGTTGCGATATCGCCCAGCAACGTACTCGCCTGCTCGTCGGTCAGTTGCCAACGGTCAAAAAGATTAATCACTGCCCTTTGCATAGCTTGAACCTCTGCCTCAGTGAAGGTTGGCCCCTCAGGTGCATTGGGTTGTTCTATTTTGCGAAGGATAGGCATGACATCTCCTGCAGCTTGGCGCAGATAGCGAACGACATATGTCATAATATATAAATTATTCGCCAAATGTCAAGAATTACGGTGTAAAGGGGCAAAAAGCTACATTTCAACGCTTGATTGGCGACTTCCGCGCAAACCAGCGCACATAGCAACGCAAATGCTTCTCGCATGGTGCTTGGCTACGACATATTGTTTGAGACAGGTATGACTTATGCCCAGTGTTGGGTGCACACAAAAAAACCGGCACAGAGAATAACTCCGCGCCGGTTTTTGAGCATTTATCTAGCTGAGCTTAACGCAGTTGCGCCAAAATTGCTTTTGCAGCGGCTTCAGAAGACGCTGGATTCTGACCTGAGATCAAGTTTTCATCTTCTAAAACAAATGAGGCCCAGTCTGGACCTTTTTGATAGATAGCGCCCTTTTCTTGCAGGGCATCTTCCACCAGCAGCGGCACAACATCGGTCAGCTGCACAGCATCTTCTTCGCTATTGGTGAAGCCAGTGACGTTTTTGCTTTTGACGAGAGGGGACCCGTCAGCTGCTTTGGTGTTGACCAGCGCCGCGGAGGCATGGCAGACAACACCGACTGGTTTTCCAGCAAAATACATTTTTTCAATCAGTGAGATAGAGTTTGTGTTGTCTACCAGATCCCAAAGCGGGCCATGGCCGCCTGGGTAGAAAACAGCGTCAAACTCGTCAGCTGAAACTGTGTCCAGCTTGACTGTGTTTGCCAAAGCTACATTTGCAGCCTCATCCGCTTTAAAGCGATCAGTTGCTGCGGTCTGGAAATCTGGCAAGTCACTACTTGGGTCCAGCGGAGGCTGACCGCCAGCTGGGGATGCAAGTGTGATTGTTGCACCAGCATCCTTAAACACGTAGTAAGGCGCTGCAAACTCTTCCAGCCAAAAGCCGGTTTTCTTGCCTGTGTTACCAAGCTTATCGTGGGATGTAAGAACCATTAGCACGTTCATAGTGATCTACCTTTCAGCGGGCATAGGGGGAATAGGCACCAGTTGCGGAGTACTGGTGCCTTTGTTGTTATTGTTATTCTCGTCTCGCTTAGAGACTATTCACCAATCTTGACCACAAGCTTGCCGAAGTTTTTACCTTCCAGCAGGCCGATGAAGGCTTCCGGTGCGTTTTCAAGACCGTCAACCATTTGTTCGCGGTACTTCATCTTGCCTTCCGAAATCCACTTTTGCATATCAGCAACAAATTTTGGATACAGGTTCGGGAAGCTATCAAAAATGATGAAGCCTTGCATACGGATCTTCTTGACCAAAAGTGTTCCCATGAGCATTCCCATGCGGTCGGGGCCTTCTGGCAAGCTGGTTGCATTGTATTGGGAAATGAGGCCACACAGTGGAATACGCGCATTGGCATTGAGCAATGGCATCACTGCATCAAACACTGCGCCGCCAACGTTTTCAAAATAAACGTCGATTCCGTCCGGACAAGCGTCTTTCAGGTCCTGCGCAAAGGTTGGAGAATTGCGGTCAAGACAGACGTCAAACCCAAGGTTTTCAACTGCGTGCTTACACTTTTCTTCGCCACCAGCGATGCCAACAACACGGCAACCTTTGATTTTACCAATCTGGCCTACAGTCGCGCCAACTGGCCCTGATGCAGCTGCAACTGCGATCGTCTCGCCTTCCTTCGGCTCACCGATTTCCAAAAGACCAGCATAAGCGGTAAAGCCCGGCATTCCCAAGATACCAAGACCCCAGGATGGCATAGCTGGCTCTTTACCAAGGTTGAACACCATTTCACCATTGGAAACGGAATAGTCCTGCCAACCGCCCATATTGACAACCCAGTCACCTTCACTGAAGCCTTTAAGGTTAGACTTCATGACAACTGAAACGGTACCGCCGACCATAGCATCACCGATCTGAACAGGATCTGCATATGATTTTGCATCACTCATACGGCCGCGCATATACGGGTCCAGTGAAAGGTAGACCGTACGCAGCAGCATTTCACCTTCGCCAGCTACCGGAATTTTAGCTTCTGCGACGCGAAAGTTTTTGGGAGCCGGAGCACCGACAGGACGTTCCGCCAACACAATTTGGCGATTTATTTCAGTATTTTGAGACATTTTAAATTCCTCTAATTAGGTCAGTAAAAGTTGGTTTATGACGTTTTATGAATTTAGTTCAGTGATGGTCCGCAGTCTTGCACATTCGCTTAGGCTACAGGAGTCGAGCACAGAGGTAGGCACTAAGGCGCTGGTAACATCATTTCCGTTACCTCCAGAGCTTTGTATAAAGGCGTCTTTTCCCGTGTGACTTTGCCGACGAGGCTTGCCCCTAACCACATTTGGTAAAGGATTTGAGCTGTCATTCTTGCATCTATTTTTGCAGAGATTGACCCATCCTTTACCCCCACTTCAATTGCATCGCCGATACGCTGCTCAACCTTGGTCGCCATCTGCGCTAAGAGTTCGCGCATATCCTCAGATATATCCGCGATCTCTGCGCTAAGCTTTACGGTCAAGCAGTGTTTCGAAGTATCCTCAGAATGTTGGTAGTTCGCCCAAAGGTGCCAGTATTGCAGCAGTTTCTCGCGCATGCTTGTTCCGTCGGAAGTAAATAGCTCATCCAAGGTATCTAGGTATTCATCCAAGTACTGCTGAACGAGGACACACCCGAAATGTTCTTTAGAATCAAAGTAGTGATAGAATGAACCTTTTGGGACGCCCGCTGTTTTAAGAAGAAGGCTCAACCCCATGCTGGAGAAGCCCTGCTCCGCTATCAACTTACGGCCAGTTTCCAAAATATGTTGTCGTGTTGCATCACTCTTTTTCGTCATCATGTGAATCGTTGTAATATAAAATAGACCGGTCGTCTAGTTAATTTTGAGATATTCTACTGAACGTGTTGTGATTGAGTATTCTGCTAGTTGGCTGGTAGAGCTACACCGGTCATATTACCATTAGCAAAACGTGCAATTATTCGTCGCGAGAAAATGTCACGCATTTTCAATCGGTTACGATCCAATTCTCGATAGAAAAAGTGTTGGGTGATGGTGTAGACCTTGCTCGCCGCCCTCCCCGGAAAATGACATCTCCCCAATCGCTCGAATGTGCCTTCTCTAAAACAACCTGCATTTGAGAGGCAAACCCTAAGGGTTTATGCGATTTTGCAGCGTCTAGGCAGCTTTGTTTTTACGATGCAAACAAACCCGTGTTTTCTATTAAAGCCATTTTTCTAGTCTACGATCCATGTTGTTTCTAACGAGCAGCGCACAGAACCAAGGATCTGCATATGCCTGAAAGGAAAGACCGCGCAAGGAATATCGAAAAGCTTGAAATGAGGCCGGTGGAATTCGAATGCCACGGTGAACTCTTACGTGGTGATCTTTACCTTCCCAAAAACAGGTCACATAACAGCAAACTGCCTTCAGTTATTGTGACTGGCGCCTGGACCTCGATCAAAGAGCAAATGTCTGGTCTTTATGCTTCTGAGTTGGCACTGCGCGGCTTTGCTTCACTTGCCTTTGATTTTCGGGGATGGGGGCTATCTGCACGTGATGACAAGGTCAAATACCTGGAGAACCCAAACCGTAAGATTGATGATATCCGCGCAGCTATCGACTTTATGGGTCGATGCGAAGAGGTCGACCCCGACAAAATCTGTGGACTGGGAATTTGCGGGTCAGCTGGCTATATGAGTGCGGCAACGGGCGGGAACCGGCATATACACTCTTTGGCGCTGGTCGGTCCGCAGCTATATAATTCTGAGATCATTGCTGAAGTTTATGGTGGTGCCGATGAAGTGATTGCACTGCTAAAGCTTGGACGAGATGCGTCAATACACGAGGTGCCGCGCTACATCGTTGCGGCAAGTAAAGTGGACGAAACAGCTCTTATGTATGGCGTTGAGTACTACACCGATGAAGATCGCGGTCTCATTCCTGAATTTGACAATAAATTCAACCTTGCCTCTTGGGAAGAGCTGCTCACCTTTGATGGCGTTGGGACAGCGGAGAAGCAAAATCAGCCTACACTGATCATCCATAGTGAGGCTGCTGCTGCTCCCAAAGGCGTAAAGGAATTTGCGCGGCGCATGGGAGACCGTGCAACAACGCTGTGGTTCGAGGATGTCTCGCAATTTGATTTCTACGATAAGTCAGCACCAATAGACCGGGCCTTGGAGGCGGTGACAGAACACTTCCACTCAACGCTTTAAACAGGACACTACATGCCGGTATCGACCCCAATTGAAAAAGCCAAGGATGTTGCTGCCATAACCTCAGTTATTGAGGGTATGGCAAACTGCTTTGATCGGGGAGACTACGAAAGCTTGGCTCACCTATACAGCGATCATTTCGAGATTGACTACAGCTCGATCTTTGGAGGCAGCGTTCTCAAGAAAACACGTGAGCAACAATTGGCGTGCTGGGCTGAGTTTCTGCCTGGGTTTGATCTTGTTCGCCATTCACTCAGCGACTTTAAAATTCGCATCGAAGAAGGGGTCGCAAATGCATCTTGCTCTGTCCTGGGCCAGTTTTATCTAGGTGAGAAAGTTTGGGAAGTGACCGGGCACTACCAGCTGCGCTTACACAAGCGAAGTAACCACTGGCGCGTATTCCAACACAGTTTCTTTCTCCATAGTGAAAACGGCAACGGAGATTTACTGCAAATTGCAAAGAGCCGTGCGAAATCTCACCCACCTGGTTTTGTCAAACGCCGACGCGCTCAAGCAGCTGTTATAAAATTTCTTAAGGCACTGGAGAATAAGGATATGGAGGCGCTCGCAAGTGTGTGGGCGGACAAAGCAATAAAAGATATGCCTTACTCTCCCGATGGATTCCCTGATGTGATTGAAGGCAAAGCGAACCTCATAGAACACTATAGCTCGTGGCCGGAGAATGCAGGTGAAGCCGATTTCACCTCGCATTTGAGGTTCTACCCCATGGTCTCTCCAGAGTGGGTGTTTGCGGAGTTCAACGGAGAGGTTGAAATTCTGACCACAGGGCGGGAATACAATCAGATTTATGGTGGCCTGTTCCATGTGCCAGACGGGAAAATTCAATATTTCCGAGAGTACTTCAATCCAGAATTATTCAAGTTTGCTTATGCACTTGATGACCATTTTCGACGTCAAGCATTCCTTGGAAAAAATGATTGAACTTGATAAGAAATAAAAAACTTGCTTTATTATCTTGAATGGAATTCGTAATTGGCAGCAGGAGAGAACCTCATGCCCAAGCGTGCGTTGGTCACAGGAGCAAATAGAGGGATCGGTTATGGCATTGCCAAAGGTCTCTTAAAGGAAGGGCTCGACGTTGTTATCGGCGCGCGGGATGCAAGCTCTGGCGCAGAGGCTGCTCAGCAGCTCCAATGCGGGCATATACAACTGGATGTGGCTGACCTTGGCTCGATCGAGCGTGCCATCGATGATATCGGGGCGATCGATGTGTTGGTTAATAATGCAGGTGTTCTTTATGAGGAACCAATGTTGGAGAACCCTGCTCACTTTGAACAAAGCATGCAGGTTATGCTTCATGGGCCGTTTCATCTGATTAGACGTGTTGCTCCTTCCATGGCTGAAAAGCAATATGGGCGCATTGTAAACGTGAGCTCTGAATGGGGCTCCTTTGCACAAGGGCTTGAAGCACCACCAGGCCCATATGGTGTGGCCAAAGCAGCTCTGAACGCGCTCACGCTTGCACTTGCCAGAGAACTCCCATCTTCAGTAAAGATCAACGCTATGTGCCCAGGGTGGGTCGCAACTGAAATGGGCGGGTCCAGCGCTCCGCTCTCGGTCGAGCAAGGCGCGGACACAGCAGTTTGGTTGGCAACTTTGGACGACGACGGCCCGACAGGTGGCTTCTTTCAAAACCGGCACCATATTGGCTGGTGACTTACAGCCTCTCAGAAACTGCAAACTCTGTGGGCTGGAGGGGCTTGGGTGAAGACATCAATTCTTCGAAATAGGCGATTGTTTTTATAAGCCCTTCGTGAATCTCTGTGGTGGGTGACCAGCCTAAGAAGTCGCGGGCTCTTTCAATGTCTGGTTTGCGCTGGAGCGGATCATCTTGCGGAAGTGGTTCCCGGATGATCTGGGACTTGGACCCAGTTAGCTCCAGCACAAGCTCTGCAAGCTGCTTGATCGTGAATTCCCTCGGATTGCCAATATTGATCGGCATCGAGATATCATCGGTGGCGTTCATCAACTTCATCATGCCGTCTACCAGATCATCGCGATAGCAAAATGAGCGGGTTTGAAGCCCATCGCCATAGAGCGTTATTGGTTTATTGGAGAGTGCTTGCATAATGAAGTTTGAAACGACGCGCCCGTCATTGGGGTGCATGCGCGGTCCATAGGTATTGAAAATACGCATCATGCGGATATTGACATTATTTTGCCGATGGTAATCGTAAAACAATGTTTCTGCACAACGCTTCCCCTCGTCATAACAGGAACGCACCCCAATCGGGTTCACATTGCCCCAATACTCTTCAGGTTGCGGATGGATTTGAGGGTCGCCGTACACTTCGGAAGTGGAGGCTTGCAATATCTTTGCCCTTAGGCGTTTTGCCAGACCCAGCATGTTGATGGCGCCGAGGACACTCGTCTTAGTCGTCTGTACCGGATCAAATTGATAATGCACAGGCGAAGCTGGACACGCCAGATTGTAGATCTCATCGACTTCTACAAACAGGGGCTGGCATACATCATGGCGCAGCAGCTCAAAGCGTTTGTGATCAAGCAAATGCTCCACGTTCATCCGGGCGCCGGTGAAGAAATTGTCTAGACAAAGCACTTCATGTCCTGCTTTCAGGAGCATTTCACTTAGGTAGGAGCCAAGGAAACCGGAGCCGCCTGTCACAAGAATTCTACGTCGAGCATCAAGTGAGAACATAAAACTAACCCGCACTACCACCAGATCACGAGAAGCCTATCAGGCTGGAGTGCACGGTAAACAATGAAAAAGCCCCCCCGATTATTGAATGTGAGCTTCCTTAGCCGCCTCTGCGGGGACACTCTGATTGAAGTGTTGTGGTCTACGCGAAAAGGAAATGTGTTCTTGGCATCAGCTGGAACGCAAAAATTACGAAGCCGCATAGGTTTAAACGCCCGTTCTAGGTCCCTATGTCAGTGTTGCAATGCTTTCTGCCATCGTGATTGTTATTGTGCTCTACAAAAAATTGAGGCAAAAAGAACACAGTTTTAAAGAGGCTGAATTCGCTGTTCTTGACTTAATCAAGAAACGGCATAGTCTCGCTACTCGTTCAAAACATAAGGAGATAAAGCGATGAACAAGAACAGGACAATCCACTCGACCTGCCCTGTTTCCGTGAAAGTTCATCACTATGCCTTTATCGATCTCCATCAACAATCTGTCATGGTCTCTTCCTGACGGCACTCCGCTTTTTTCTGATCTCAACCTGCAGTTTCCCCTTGCGCGCACGGGCCTGATTGGGCGCAATGGTACAGGTAAAACGACGCTGCTCAACCTGATTAGCGGTGCGCTGAGCCCTGTCTCCGGTTCCGTCGTTGTCCATGGTTCTATCGGCCTTTTGAAGCAACAGGTTCAAAACACGGGACAAGAAACTGTCGCCGATTTGTTTGGCATAACCGACGCCCTGCGTATCTTAAAGAATGCAGAAAACGGCACGGCTAGTGTGGACGAACTCAGCCGCGCTGACTGGATGCTTGAAAGCAAAGTGGAGACTGCCCTTGCACATATGGGGTTGGAATTTGACATGTTGCACCCACTTTCGGCGCTGTCTGGGGGGCAAGTTACCCGCTGTAGGTTGGCTGCGCTGCAGTTTCACGATGCCGATTTTTTGCTACTGGATGAGCCAACTAATAATTTGGATGCTGATGGGCGTATTGCGTTGTCATCGTTTCTCGCCAGATGGAACAAGGGGGCGATTGTCGTAAGCCATGACCGTCGTCTACTGGAGCAAGTTGACAATATTGTTGAGCTAACTACACTGGGCGCTTCAGCATTTGGCGGCAACTATAGCTTCTATAAGGCTCAAAAAGCCTTGGAACTTAGTGCAGCAAAGCAAAAACTAGCCGATTGTGAAAAGCAGATCAGCGATCTCAACCAAAAGATACAGGGTGTAGCGGAGCGCAAAGCCAGAAAAGATAGCACAGGACAGCACAGCCGCGCAAAGCGTGATCAGCCGAAAGTGCTTCTTAATGCCAGGCGAAATAAAGCGGAGAACACGCTTGGACAAAACACCAACCTAGCTACCAAATTGCGCGAGGACGCGCAAAAAAAGGCAAATGAAGCTCGTCTGAGTATTGAGGTGCTTGAGCCGCTAACTATGAGCATCGCCTCTTCTGGCATAGCGCTCGGGCAGACCGTGCTATGCGCGGAAAATCTGTGTTGCGGTTATAGCGAAGCAGAACCACAGATCGTTTCACTATCCCTCGTAATGATTGGGCCGGAACGTCGCGCAATCAGCGGGCCTAATGGGTCGGGTAAGACCACCCTGCTCAACACGCTAACTGGTCAGCTTCCGCCTTTGTCAGGGCGCTGCAACCTACACCCCACAGCGCGGATTTTAGACCAGCAGGTCAGCTTACTTGATGTAGATCTTTCAATTCTAGAGAACTTCAGGCGTTTAAACCCGGAACTAGAGGAAAATGCTTGTCGTGCGGTCCTTGCCCGCTTTATGTACCGAGGAGATGCGTCAACAAAGCTTGTTAAAACACTCAGCGGCGGCATGCTCCTCAGAGCCGGACTTGCATGCGTTCTCGGTGCAGCTCAACCGCCAAAACTTCTCATATTGGATGAACCTACAAACCATCTCGACATTGAGGCAACAAAGGCTATTGAAACGGGGTTGAATGCTTATGACGGGGCGTTGCTTGTGGTTAGCCACGACGCAGAGTTTTTGCAAAATATTGGAATAACAAGAGAAACAAACCTGAGCGATCTCGCAACCTTGCCCCAAACACTCAAACAGCTTTGACCTTCAAACCTATATTTGAGGTAAGGCCTGATCGCTTTCGCTGCCTCCCAATTAGTCAGGACCTAGGCGCTCAGATTTCGCAACCTCTTATCCCTTTGGAGACTTACAAGGTACATCTTAGACGGTCTGGAAATCGTGCAGGATAAGATTAAACCCTTCATCGGGTGTAGGTGGTTGAAAATACTTGGTAAACTGATCGAACTGCGCTTTGCTTACTGAGAACTGATGCTCACCTACTTCGTTCCGTACCCAAAGTCGCTCTTTGCACACTTCATCTGGCACTGAAAGGTAATGAAGCTCATGGGCAACCCCAGCCGCCCCAAAAAGGCTCTTTAACCATTTGCGATTTTGCACAGTGTTTGCAGGAAAATCTAACGCAACTGACACGCCTTGTTGTAACAAGTCTACTATATGTGGGCCAAGCGCTTGCCGCACGCGAGCCGAATATTTTACGTAATCTTCCAGTGTTTTCATCTCACCAGGAAAAAGCGTTGCATTCCAATGATCTTCACTGAGCAATACCGCACTGTGGTCTCTCACCAAGTGTGTCAACAGTGTTGATTTACCAGAGGCAATCTTCCCACAAACCATCAACAACTTCGTCTCTTGCGCAGTCATACTTCACCCTCAGAAGAGTATTCAAATACCTTTGTATAGAAGCAGGCTACCCAAAAAACCGCAATACAGCAGAGCAGTCTTCTCCCCTACTCCTGTTCGGTCGTAAAATCAGTACCTGATTGTTGGTACATGCTGGAGAGATTTAATGCGTGTGTTTGAAAAGGTCGCTCTTTTCCTCGGCGTATACATTCACCCTGTATGACCAAATAAAAACCCCACCTCAACGTGAGGCGGGGTTCTGTGAGTTTGCGAGTGCCACTTGAACGTTTGCCCAGTGTTGGGCGTATTATTATTTTTTTTCGTTCTTATTCTTTTTGTTTGGCTCTAAATGGCTTCGTCACTGGCGACTTCTGCACCAGAAAAGCCGCTTAGATTAATCACTCGCAGGAAAGTTTTTCTGCACATTGTCCAGATCCTGAACGGTTGGCAGAGAGGCCTCGTTTCCAAGGAACTGAATGGCATGAGCTGAGGCAGAGCGAGCCAGTTTGAAATGGTCCTCCCAGGCCCCCTTAGGGTTGGCCAGGTAACCGTAAACATACGCACCGTGGAACGTATCACCCGCCCCATTGGTGTCCAGTACACGTTCTTTGGGTACGCTCAGCGCAGCCAGACGTTTGATCGGAGACTTTGCTTCGTACCACAGCAGGCCTTTTTCGCCTTGCGTCACGCCGCCCACCTTAACGCCTTTGGCGCGCAGGTATTCCAGTGTGTCTTCAGCAGATTTGCCGAGTTGCTCACAAAAGAGTTCTGAGACGATAGCAACGTCAATATAGTCCAAAAGCTCCTCGGTGTTCTCACGCACAGCGCCGCCATCCAAAGAGGTCATGATACCGTGCTTGCGGCACGCTTTGGCGTAATGCAGAGCCGCTTCAGGAATATGACCGTCCACGTGGAGTGCTTGACAACCAGCAAGGTTCAGATCCGGAACCGGATGCAGAAAGTCGTTGTCGCGGCAGCGTACGATAGCGCGTTTGCCATCTTTGGGCATGATAAAGGAAAGCGAGCTTTCCTTTACCTTTGCGCTGTGGATGGGAATGGAATACTTGGCAGCCATATCGCGGAACATGCGCGACAGCCAATCATCGGCCATGGAACACAAAAGATCTGGAGAGATGCCCAGTTTTGCGCAAACGAAAGCTGCAGTGACGGCGTTACCGCCAAAGCTGACAGCGTAATCTTGCGCGATTGCCTTCTCATCACCTTCCGGCATGGTCTCTGACAAAAAGGTCACGTCGATGTAGGACTGGCCAATGAAAAGCGCTTTCATCCTGTACTCCATTCAAATCCAAGCCACTCAAACCATGAGTGGCTGATCAGGTCGTTCTTATTGCGCTAGAGATTTACCAGCACTTTGAAGGTCACCAAAGGCTTCTGTCAGACGAGTGACGATGCCTTCTTCGCCAGCACGCAATAGTTTGCGCGGGTCGTAGACTTTCTTATAAGGGACACCTGTGTCCGGGTCGATCTGATGTTTGAACGCATTTGGCGTTTCGAACACATAAGCACCAGCTTTTTCTGAGAATGCGAACTGAGTATCGGTGTCGATGTTCATTTTGAATACACCGTAACCAAGGCTCTCAGTGATTTTTGCTTTTTCAGAGCCTGAACCACCATGGAATACCAGTGGCAGCGGGTTTGCGCCCAGGTTGTGAGTTTCGCGAACCAGCTTCTGGCTTTCGCGCAGGATTTCAGGACGAAGCTTTACGTTGCCTGGTTTGTATACACCATGCACGTTGCCAAAGGACGCTGCAACGGAGAAGTGACCCAATGGGTTGAGGCGGTTATAAGCCTCCAGCACATCTTCAGGCTGAGTGTAAAGCTTTGGATTGTCAGAGCCGATGTCGTCGTCAGAACCAACGCCGTCTTCTTCACCACCGGTGCAGCCGAGTTCAATCTCAAGGCTCATCTGCAATGGTGCCATGCGCTTCAGCATACGTTCACTTTCAGACAAGTTCTCTTCCAGAGTTTCCTCTGAAAGGTCAAGCATGTGTGATGTAAACAGCGGGCGGCCATGGGTTCTAAAGTAATCTTCACCGTGCGAAACAAGTGCGTCGAGCCAAGGCACTAGCTTACGGTTTGCGTGGTCAGTGTGCAGAATAACGCATACACCATAATGTTTCGCGAGTAGATGCACATGTTGGGCTGCGGATACCGCGCCAAGAACACGTGCCTGGAAACTATCAGGCATCGCAGCACCAGCGTAGAACTGGGCGCCGCCGTTGGAGAGCTGAACAATAACGTCGGATTTGTTTGCAGCAGCTGCTTCAAGCACAGCGTTGATTGAGCTCGTGCCAACTACGTTAACTGCTGGAAGGGCATATTCGCCTTCACGTGCTGCCTGAATGAGGGTTTTGTATTCTTCGCCAAAAATGACGCCTGGACGCAGCTTTGTCACCTTTAAAGTCTCCCGATCGCATATTTGAGTGAGTTAAAAGCGAAGCCCGGGAGGAGGGAAAGCTGTAATGCAACAGCTGGGAACGGGCTTCGCTTTTACTCGTGTGGTTCGGTTGTTACTGGCCAGCTAAAAGGGAGTATAGCTGGCTGCAAGGCCCCGAATAAGGCCTGCCGAGGGTGGCGGCAAACCTTGTAGGTGAAAAACTTTTCACCGGGTGCAAAAAGATTTGAGCGGAAAATGCATCGAATTGCTGAAGAATGAAATAGGTTTAAATACGTATACCCGAAATGCAGAGGCAGCGACGGCTTAACCCGTGATGCGCTCCGAGACAGCGGGCTCGCTCCTGGTCGAAAAAATGACGAAGGGGAACGCTTGCATTCGTAGCGATCATACACTTCTCAAAGCACTTTGAAAGCACATATATCAGCTTGCCCTGGAGTAATAGGTATTGAAACCAATGACAGATTGTCGCCAAAAACTGTGCAATTGCAGGAATAAATATGGTTTTTGTGTCTGAGTAATGCACATTGCCGAAGAATTTTCAGGAAGCTATCATATTGACGAATAGGTCATCTGATCGAGTCGAGTGCTTTCCACGTGGCTTGCAGTCGAAGCTGGATGATTTCCAGCAAGTTTTTGAGACGCGAGTTTGATTTGTCTGCCCGTAAGCTCAGAAGCCATCGCCTCCGAACTTAACATTGACGTTTAAACTTGAAAACTGGCTGATGTCGCTCTGCTAAGCTTTAACTTCGCTCAGTTCTAAGCGGTTCGAAGACGAATAGATGAAATGGGCAAACAACGTGAACAGACCCAAACAAGTGAACATAAAAACGAACCAATAAAAATTCGAAGAAGGGAAACCCGCAATCATTAAAGCAAGCAGAAAGCCAAAGACGGATCTTTGAATGTAGGTCATGACGTTGATTACAGATAGGTAGCTTCCAAAAATATTCTTATCAACGATGCTCATGGCATAGGTGTTGAATGAGACACGGGTCGCAGAACCCGTTGCACCCAAAATTCCCGCCAAGATTACGATGACTTCCAGTGAAGGCGACAAGCTCATCACGAGCAGTGATAGCGTGAAGGTGGCCAGACAAGACCTCATGATGAGTAGTGCTGAGTGTTGCATGACGATGCGGCTAATCAAGAAACCTGATGCGGCAGCCCCTACGCCAAATGAAATCGAGATCATTGCGACAGAAGAGACTTCCAGTCCCAGTACACTATTAAAGTAGATCGGGTGTATGACATTAAGCATCATGATGGAGACGAAGGAGATGTTTGCGCTTACCCCAAGCAACAGCAAATCCTTACGCTTCAAAATAGCAAGAAAGACAATTTTCGAGACCCTGGTTTGTGGTGGTCTCACTCGTTGCTTAATAGGAATGAAGCTGAGCATAAGTGCCGATAATAAGAGCAGAAAACCATTGATCAATAAAATGAATTCAAAGTCACTGCTCTTAATGCTGTAGATCATCAACAAACCTGCAAGCAAGGTCGAGAGCTGCATTTCTACCTGCATCCAGCCATTGACTTTACCATGTTCCTTTTCAGCAAAGGCTTCCTGAATGAAGGCGGTCAAACTGTTATAAAAGAAGAGGAAAAAGATCTGAGAGGCAAAGTAGAAGACGCTCAGGCTGGTAATCTTTAAAACTGGATTGTTGTAGGCAAGTGATACAAGGTTCAGGACCACCCCCATCAAAACCACGCATACCACCAGAGTGTTGCGCCGAGGCAGACTATCTGTCAGCCGCCCGGCGATTGGCGAGAGAAAAATCAAGACGGTGCTCGCATACGTTGCCGTGAAGGCTAGAACTTTTTCTCCACCAAGAGAATTTGAGAGTTCCCAGGGAACAATCGTAAGTGCGATCCCCATCGCTACTGATGCAATAAAATTTGCAAAGAACAAAATAAGCAATTTCATTTCTATATCCTCCCAATAACAAAGCAACACATAAAGAAATAAAATACTATCTTTATTTATTGATGATTCGAATTCTCTCCGAAAAGTGATGTCAATTATTGTGTCGTTAAACTCAATATTATCTGAGTTTGTGCCCTTACCTTATTGCCATATATGATTTCTAGAGCGTGACTTATGCCTCTATAGTGAAATTGAAGAGTTGAGGAATTTTCAAATGGAACTGTGGATCCCGATCACCATTGCAGCTGCCTTTAGTCAGAACTTACGTTCTGCGTTACAAAAGCATTTGAAGGGAACCGTTGGCACCACAGGGGCTACATTCATCCGCTTTGGATTCGGGTTCCCCATAGCTTTGGCCTATCTTGGCGCTCTCCTGCTTTTTACGGGAGAGGGATTACCGGCAGTTAAGAATAGCTTTTACGCCGCGGCTGCCCTTGGCGGGCTCGCTCAGATCATTGCAACGTTTTTGCTGGTTTATTTGTTTTCTTACCGCAACTTCGCGGTTGGCACCGCCTATTCCAAAACAGAACCAGTGCAAGCGGCATTGTTTGGCTTCATCCTTTTGGGGGAAAAGCTTACGTGGTTTGGCATGACAGCCATTTCCGTTGGTATCATAGGTGTCTTGTGCATCAGCTTGGGAAAGGTCAAATTTACAGGCCGCTCGTTTACTGCCGCATTGTTTGGAAAACCAGCGCTCATTGGACTTTCAGCCGCAGCGTTTTTCGGCGCATCCGCCGCATTCGTCCGCACGGCTTCCTTATCGGTAGACGCAGAGTCCTTTTTGTTAAAGGCAGCCTTCGCGCTTGTTTGTGTCACAGGGTTTCAGTCTGTGGCGATGATGACATGGATGCTACGTGCCTGCCCAAGTGAGCTACGCGCTACGATCAAGAACTGGCGCATGTCCTGGCTTGTGGGTTTTGCAGGTATTGCTGGTTCTATCGGTTGGTTTACCGCGATGACCTTACAGCAAGTGGCTTACGTACGTGCACTGGCCCAAATTGAGCTTGTATTTACTCTTGCTGCATCCTGGATGTTCTTTCGCGAGAAAATCACAGTCATTGAGTTTTTAGGCTGTGTGTTGGTTGCCATCGGCGGCGTCGGTATCGTGCTGGCGGCGCCCTAAGGCATATTGGACCCGACTTGACCAACTGCATTGGTTGGTCTGCCCCTTGCAAAGTTATCAATATGCAAAATAACCTGGTCCCAAAGAGACTGCATTGCTTCTTCTGATGCCCAAGCCACATGCGGAGTAACAATTACATTAGGGCGATCGAGGATGGAAAGTAGCGGATTGTCTGCCTGTGGCAGGTTCGCTCATAAGTACGTCAAATCCAATACCCGACACACGGTTCTCGTTGATGGCAGTTACCAGAGCAAATTCATCCGCCAGACCCCCACGTGAAATATTAATAAGAATGGGCCTTTGACTCATTGCTTCAAATTCACATGTCGCGATCATACCACGTGTTTCAGGGGCAGCGGCGTATGCAAAGAAATTACATCACTGGTTTCCAACACCTCGCGCATGAAGTGTAACCAGCACGAACATCAGCCACCCCTTTCCGCTCAGCAAACACAACATCCATGCCCAAGGCCTTGCCGAGGCGTGCAGTAGCTTTGCCAAGTGTTCCAGCATCCAATGATACCTAAACGCGAACTAGTGAGGTCTTTTATAGGATGGCTAAAAAATCAGAAATTTCCAGATTTTTGCCATTCACCATTAATCACGTCCTGACGATCACCGAACAAAGAGCGGCGCAACGCAAAGATCAAAGCAAACGCAGGTTCTGCTAATGTGTTCACCGCATAACCACGCACGTTGGAAACAGAAATGCTCAGTTCATCACAGGTGGCAATGTCGACTTTGTCATAACCCGTTGCAGCTATGCAAATCAGTCGGAGTTCTGGCAACTGTTTGAGCACCTTGGAGGGAAGGTAACCTTATTAGTAATGCAAACCTGAACACCTTGAAGCCGATCTATCACCTCATCGGCCGTAGCGTTCTCGTATTCCGTCCATTCATAGGTCAAAGTTGGTTTCGAGATCTTAACGTTCGGTCCAGTTGTGTTGGGATCTAGAAAGGCGACTTTCAACTTACTAGCCCCCAAATGTTGGCAGCAACGCGTCGAAGACGGAGGTTGGTTCAATAGTTTCGTCGCTACCATTGCGTGCTTGCCCCCACTCGCTCATCACGTTGAGAACAGGAATCAGCGACATACCATCTTTGGTAAGCGAATATTCCACACGAACCGGCGCACTGGTAAAAACTTCGCGGCGCAAAATAGCATCATTCTCCAATTCTCGTAAGGAACGTGCAAGCATCCGATCAGAAGCTCCCGGCATTAGTTTCTGTAATTCTGAGAAACGCTTTGCGCCTGATAAAAGGTGGAACATAAGAACTGGTTTCCACTTGCCCCCAATCGTTGCAACAGTGGTTTCAATCGCACTTAAGGATTTCTCGAGAGGGATTGTCTCGCCAGCCATATTCTTAAACCGCTCATATTCCTGTCCGTTGCCACTCGTTATGCGAGTAGAACATTATAACTCGCGTTGCTACCTCAATTTTTACTCAAAATCAAATGACGGTTCAGGGGGATAGCAAGTGAAGGAATCTGTTTAAGTTGGAAGTTTTTATCCGTGTTTGAATAGCTGAAGGCCTATTTTAACCTCCGGCCGATTTGATGCGCATCTGATCCAATTGAACTATTAAATTTCTGTAAGAAACTTGGCGGGGCAAGAAGCGCGACTATTCTATGTCGACGAACGGCTACAGCAACTGAGCGATATCGGCAATCATTTGGAGGCTTACGGTCAAACTATCAATTTTGTAATTTTCCGAAATAGTCATCGCCGATGATAGTAGCAGAAGCGGGCGTACCCCTGTCGATCCAGTCCTCGTGTTCAGGACCCTGATCATTCAAGCACAGAACAATCTTCGTGATGAGCATGCCGGACTTATGAAAAATGGCCATCTGTCTTTTGTGCGCTTCCTTGGTTTGAGCTTCTACGACAAAGTGCCCGATGCAAAGACTGAGCTCACCCCCATTTCAGGACCACCCGGCGGTAAGATTTTCCAAGGGCTCCGCCTAGGTCAGGGTATCTTCTACTGAGCATTCACAGCGATGCAGGGGCTTATTTCCAATAATGACATGAGGACGAATCTCGTGTAGTCTCTACGTCAAGTCTCTAACTTTTCACCGGAATCTTAAAGGCTCAAAAACCTGCGCGCATCAAAGCATTCAGCCCCCAGAGAACCGTTAGAGCTTTCAATGACTGCATTGTCTGGCAGTATTTTCTTGTTGTGAAAAGACGAGGAAGTTATCTTTCGCGTGGGCCAAAGCAGGACAAAAACTCGCGTGCTGCAAGTTCAGTCTGGCGCTGGTCACAAAAGTTTTCTCCAGGCGCATCTTAAGCGTCAAACATAGCTGCATGTTCCCATCGCAAGAGAGTGTTGATGCAGTAGAGGTGAATGTCGATTGCGGAGCGTTCCTGGTGACCGGGGACAAATAGATTACGTAAGCCGGCCCGAACTTAAACACCACATGCGGATGGTTTCATACGAGACCACAATGTCCCGCACCAGCAGCACCTCTTCTAGTTCGCGCATGCTAAATGACAAGCGGTCATAAAGCGGAAGCGAGCGGTCAGTGCGCCATGATTTCTTCTTGACTTTGCTGTTTTGAGCACGAGTTCCAGGTTAAGAGCTCTGGAAGGAGGTTGATCTTTTGCTCGTTGATACGTGCAAGGATACCTTCGAGATAGGTTTGCAGGTTGAGACCGTTGAGTTTGACGGTCTCAATCAAAGTCAAGGCGTCAGCCAAAGTTTCACCACCTGCAATAGATCCGGCGGACATCCAGTTTTTCCTGCCCATCACCACTGGCTTGATGGAGCGTTCTGCGGCATTGTTGTCAATGGCGATCCGGCCGTCCGCAAAAACAGGGTAAAGGCGTGCCAGTGTGACAAGCCATAGGGTATGGCCTTTGTCAGGTTCGACTTTCCGGAGATCCGGTCAAGTTGCGTTTGAACCAAGTTTTGAAGTCGTTCGCTATGGGTCTGCTGTATTTCTCACGGAACTCCCGGCGGCTTGTCATTGATCTAGCGCTCGATATTGTAGAGCTTGCCTATTTCATGCAGGGCATGCTCTGCAGGTTACGATTTTGTGGCGGTAAAGATATCATAATAGCCGCGACGCCAATGAATCCAACAGGCCGCTTCTTTTATTCTGCCTGCATCGTAAAGTTGCCCGTAGCCCTCTAGGCAACTGCTAGGAAAATGCCGAAAACTCTTTGAGATAGTCTCCGTGGTTTTCGGTCTTACGATCCGCAGAGAACCACTAGGCTGCAATAGGTGAGGCCGGCGATCATCACATACATAGGTCCAGATCCGCCCTTGCTTCTTTAGCTTCTCCAGACCTGGAGCTTGCGTTGAAGTGCTGACCCAACACATCAATTGGCGTGTCACCGGTGTGCGATCCATCTGACGTCATGATCTGGTTTTTGATGAGCTCGCTTAAAGGATTGAGCGTTTTCATGGAGAGCTTAAACCAGTAGGAAAGCTTGGCGCACGGCACTTCAATGTCATTGCCTCTCTAAGACTTTCCTCTGCCGGTAGAGAGGAAAGTGATCATCAAGTTTGAAGAGCAAAATCTGGAAAAACTGGCCGACTCCAGCACTGGAATGAGCAATAGGTCGTGTTGGGGGGGGGCACTTGCACGGCCTTTTCACAAGAGCAGCAGGGTTTCTTAGGCCTTGCGTTCCATATCCCCACACACTCGAGGCTTGCCGCACATTGGTTTGATTGGCTCACCAAGTGTATCTTGAAATCAGATAAGGAACAGGTGGCTGATCTTCTTCCGCTCATGTGGCGGGTGAGGCATCTGGGCATGTTCCAGCGCCAGTTCAAGCTGCTCAATCTGGCAATCAATCTTTTCCAAAGAAGAGCCAAAACGTTATTTTCGAAGTATTGTTAGTGTCAGGCGCAAGTGGGAAATCAGATCCAAAACAAACACGTAACGCGGCCCTGAGCGGGCACTTACGGTCAAAAAGACCATTGTTTGGTGAAAGCCCACAGCTGTCTCCGTTATTCCAAGTATAGATTCCTTAGTCCACACTCGAAAACCACCCGTTCTACCGATAACCTCATTCTTCTTGGGTGTTGAGGCGGCGGTATTGGGCCGGGGTTATGGATTTCTTTTGTTTGAATGCCCGTTCAAAGGCTGTTGTGTCGGAGTAGCCTAAATTGGAGGCAATTGTGGGTAGCGACAAGGCGCAATCACTCAACAGCCGGGTTGCCACTTGCATTTTGCAGGCGGAGAGAATTTCTGAGTAGGGGCGCTGCGTTTCGTTCAGTTTCCGCCGTAACGTTCTGCGGGACATACCCAATGACTTGGCAATGTCTGTCTGGTCGATATCTCCATGACCTAGCCGGCGCATTATTTCCCGTTGCACCCTGATCTCAAGGGGAGCCATCTTCCCTAGTTGAGCTGCTTCGGAGCAAAATGGTGCGGTGATCGCACCAAAAGAGTTTATCGGTGGATTCTGCAGTGGAGGCCCGAGTAATCGTGCCGGGAACCTTAGCTGATTGACGCTTGAATTAAATATGACCGGACACCGAGGCCCTGCGTACAGGCTTCTTTGAATCGCGCTTGGCCCGTGTTCAAAAGAAACGGAAGAAGGGTACCTGTCATTTCCAGCTGCGTATCTGACCAGGCTCGCAAAGACAGCCATGGTTAGTTCCGCATCCTGCTGGCGTGGCCAGATCGAAAGATCAAGAATGCGATAGGACAGAACTGCCTCGTCCCCATCAATCGTCAACATCAGCTCTGAGTCACTTTGCACGATGGCAAAAGCTCTCTCAAAAAGAGATAAGGCCGCCCAAAGGTTCGGTGCTTCCAAACACAGTTTTCCAACCTCACCAAGGTTTGCAAGGTTGAATCGAGAGCCAACCAGCCAGCCAAAATCTGGTAGTGCAAGTTGCTCAGCAGCGACTTCAGAAAAGCGGACAAATTTGCTTAAAGGAACAGAGCCATTTAGAGCTTGGTTTTCAATGCCTGCGCGATCGCACAGCTCTCGCACGTTCCCTCCCCTCGTGCTTGCCACTTGGAATGGGTCTTTAAGTGCTGTCGAAACGATATTGGAACAATAATCCACGGTCGTTAGTTCTCCAGACGCCTACATCCTCGTAATCCTTTTCGAACGTTTTTTTGCTCTTGCTCTTTTAAGCGCTCTCTTTTCATCAACTGTTGCCGATGCACCGAAAGAAGAAAAGGCCAACTGCTGAAAAAAAGACGGGCTTCGTGTCAAATTGTCGCATTTGTCCGAAATTGTCGGATTGTTGTCCGAAACTGTCGGAGCCATCTGAATGCCTCTCATCCTAAGCTAAATCGCTCAAATTCACGGGGACGGCCGTTTAATACGCCGTGAGGAAGAGAGGCGATCATGTTTGATCTGGTTATTGCCGGAGCAGGCCCGGCTGGAGCGATAGCCGCCACCTTACTGCACCGAGGTGGGTTTCAGGTTGCCCTTGTCAGTCCGCACATCCCTCACGCAGCACCAAGTTTGAAAGAACATGCGCGCATTGAAGGCATGTCTGAACGCGTCTTTAAAATCCTATCCGAGCTTGATCTACCAACTGAGGGCGTTTTCCCGGCTCGGCAACGATCTATATATTGGGGTGGCTTAGAAAGCCGAGTGAACCGGGAGCACCTTGTCGACAGAACGGTTTTTGATCAAGCCTTGCAGGAGAAAGCCCGCAGCACAGGGGTAAGCTTGGTTTCAGGCCTTGTGCGCACCATCACTAAGGACCAAAACGAGTTGCTGCTTGATGATGGCAGCATTCTGAAAGCAGGCCTTGTTGTTGAAGCGCGTGGGCGCAGAGCTCCGAGCCGCACAAATAGCCTTCGTAGCCATCCAACACTTGCGATTTGCGGGTTTACCGCTCCAAGCATGAAAGAAACCGCACAAGCGGCTTCAATTTCTGCTTTGCCAAGCGGGTGGCTCTGGCAGGCGAGCGAGCCAGGTTTGGGCACTTGGAGCCAGCTTGTTGTTGATGCGACGTCCCTTCCCCCAGGGCAAGAGGGGCTTGAAAGTGTCTGGCGTGAGACATTAGCCGCAGCAAGCTCTGCCGCTCCAACTGGTCCACCAGAGTTTCCCAAGGACCCAGTCGTCCGCAGCTGTGAGTTGCGGCTCACCACGCCAGAACTTGACCCTCAACTTCTGACCATCGGTGATGCCGCAATCGCGATTGACCCGCTTTCAGGCCATGGACTGTTTTGGGCAATTTCATCAGCACTTATGTGCCCGGTTCTTGCCAGAGCGGTTTTAGATCGGGAGACAGGTCTTGCGAAGACGTTCTATCGCAACCGGGTGCAGGAAACTTTCTGGCGACAGGCGCGCGTTGGGCGAGACTTCTACCAGCTTGCTCATGAAGAGATGAAAAGCGTTTTTTGGTCCAACCGCGCCTCTTGGCCAGACACCAAACCCTCTCATGCGAACATAGAGAAACCGGCGATAAAACAACAAGTTATTGTGAGAGATGGGAAACTTAAAAAGGCCGATACGCTGCTATCAGCTCTGGACCCCAATGGGGTTGCTTTTATTGAAGGCCACGAGCTGATTCCGATTTTAAAGCGCCTTGGAAAAGGGCCAATGCCAAACCCCGCTGATTTCCATGCGCAAATTCTACCTGACACTGACAGAGCGACTGCTGAACACGTGCATGCATGGATTGCCCATCGAAAGCAGGCTGGTGGCCTGCCGGACACCCTCCTGTGATCGGCGCCAGATTAGCTAATCAGGAGACTACTGAGAAATTTAAACCCAAAGCAATTTGCCCGTGCGTTTTACCCAAAACGATCGAAGCGACCCAGAGGAGAGGACCAAAAATGAGGGCGACAACTTTCCAAGTGTCTGCCGTTGCACTGCTCCTGTTTACAACAGGAACCGCTGCAAATGCAGACGAGCAATTACTCGACCAAGCATGCAATGGCTGTCATAGCGAGACCAGTAATGGTCTCAGCCGGATAGACGGTCAGCGCAAAACTCCTGAAGGCTGGCTCATGACCATTGTACGCATGAGGCAAATTCATGGAATGGAACTGAGCAATAAAGACCAAGCCACACTTGTTGGTTACCTATCCGATACCCAAGGATTAGCGCCATCAGAAGCAGCAGCCTACCGATATGTATTGGAGAGAGATCCGGACATACAAGAGAGTTTTGAGGAGCCTTTCGCCTCAATGTGTACGCGCTGCCATACAGGCGCCCGTGTGGGTCTGCAGCGCCGAAGCGAAGAAGAGTGGCTTCTTCATATGGACTTTCATGTAGGTCAATTTCCAACAATTGAATATCAAGCACTTGGCCGTGATCGTCAGTGGTATGAGATTGCTAAGACAAACATTGCCCCGGCTCTCGCCGAACGTTTCCCATTAGAGACAGAGGCTTGGAAAACCTGGCAGAGCGCCCCTAAAGTCGCCGTGGATGGTGACTGGGTGGTGTTGACCGAACTTCCCGGGCTTGGTCAGGCCTACGGCACCTTCTCGGTAACCGGTTCCTCCTCTCCTCATAAGATCGAAGGCAACATCACGCTGAGCGATGGTACAGAGCATACCGTTTCAGGGAGGATGAACTTTTACACCGGCTATGAATGGCGTGCGAACGTCAAGATAAACGGCAAAACCTATCGTCAAATTTTAGCGATGTCAGAAGATGGAAAGCATCTTAAAGGCCGTCAGTTTCTCCGATCTAAAGACAGCCTGGGCGCACGTTTTACGGGTGTCAAAAAAGGTCAAGGGCCTGCAATTATAGGAACTGTGCCAGCCGCCCTGCCCGCTGGTCAAAACACCTTACAGTTTGTCGGCACTGAACTTGAAAACCTCAGTCTTTCCGATGCATCAGATAGCGCTATTATGGGTTCCGCTTCCACAAATAATGCAGGAGCGTCGCTATCACTGCAAACCACCGGAAACGGTCAGCTCACGTTAGAGGCAGATAACGTTGGCTATAAACTATCCCACTACGACAGCATTGACCGGTTAGTCGTTGAACCAGCCTTCACAATTGCGCGCGTCGGTGGTGGGTCTGATGTCGGCCCGGACCGCGTTCCTGCACGGTTTAAAGCTATCGGATACTGGAATGGTCCGGACGGAGAGCCAGGCACGCAAGACGATGTTCGCATTGGTGAAGTCCCGGCAACTTGGTCCATGAGCAACCATAATGAAGCTGCTGCTGACATGGGAGACGCCAAGTTCGCTGGATATCTCGACCAGACAGGTATTTTCACTCCAGCCGTTGCGGGACCGAATGCTGAGCGTCGCTTTTCAACCAACAATGCTGGTGACCTCAAAATCTCTGCTGAGGCTATGGGACTAAAGGCTGAATCTCAGCTCATTGTCACCGTTCAGCGTTTTGTTGATCCACCGATCCGATAGGAGCTAATAATGGGATATCTTCACTATCACCCATATAACGGGCACCATGTTGAGGTGGAAGGCAAGGAGCTTTTGTTCCATATTCCCACCACTTCACTATTCGAAATTGATGCGCTTGACCGCAAATTGCTGGATTTCTTTGCGCAAAGGGGTTCGGTCAATCAGGACGACATTGCAACCAGTTTCGCAGGGGAAGTACCACAGGATCTGGCTCAGCGTATTCAAGGCTATCAGGAACTGGACCTGATCGGGGACACCATCGATGCCAAGGCAGAGCGTTCGCCTGTTAAGATCGAGAACTTCCCACTCACTACAATCGTTCTCAACGTCAATACGGGCTGCAATCTGGCTTGTAGTTACTGTTACAAGGAAGACTTGGAGACGCCATCACGTGGGCAAAAAATGGCGCTTGAAACTGCGATCAAGTCCATCGACCTGCTGCTGAAAGAAAGTCCAGATCGCGATAGCTACAATATCGTTTTCTTCGGCGGCGAACCCCTTTCAAACCTGAGTCTTATCCGAGACGTTGTCGAGCATGCGGAGCCTCGTTTTGCAAAGCTCGGCAAAAAAGTTGACTTCAGCCTCACAACAAATGCGACCCTATTAACAGAAGACATGGTGGACTGGCTGGATGCCCATCGGTTTGGCCTGACAGTCTCCATGGATGGGCCGAAAGCTCTTCATGACCGAAACCGAAAAACCATCAGCGGCAAAGGGACCTATGACGTCGTGGCAACAAAAGCCAAGATGCTCCTGTCACGTTATCGCTCTCGCCCTGTTGGTGCACGAGTCACACTGACAGCTGGGGTGACAGCGGTTGAGGAAATCTGGGATCACCTGAAAAATGACCTTGGGTTTGCTGAGGTCGGCGTTTCGCCAGTTACATCGGGGGAGTTTGCTGTCTTCAACCTTAGTGGAGAGGAACTCCAGACTGTCTTTGAGGGAATGAAGTCACTTGGCCGTCATTATTTGGCTGAAGCTCTGCAAGGCCGCAATATCGGTTTCTCCAATATGCACCAGTTGATGCAAGACCTTTACGAGGGCCGTTCCAAAGCCCTGCCTTGCGGTGCGGGCGTCGGCATGCTGGCGGTGGACAATGAGGGTGACCTAAACCTTTGTCATCGTTTCACCGGATCAGACATGCAGCGCTATGGCAACGTTGACGATGGCATAGCACGCAAGGAGCTTTCCCAGTTCATAGAAGCGCGCGCAGATCGTACCGATAAAGGGTGCTCCACCTGCCGCATTCGCAACCTGTGCGCCGGAGGGTGTTATCACGAAAGCTACGCTCATTTCTCAGACCCATTGTCACCCACCTATCACTATTGCGACCTGATGCGCGACTGGGTTGATTTTGGGATCGAAATTTATAGCGAGCTGATCAACAAAGCTCCCGAGTTCATCATCACACACATTGCGCCGCGGAGGGCGAACGGAAAATGAAACCGCTTAATCAGAAAGCTGAGCGCGTCCAACGTGCCGCCGCAACAGACAAGATGGATGAAGTCCGCGCAATGCAAACCATAACGGCTGGGTGCTCGGCAACATTTGACCCTGGTTGGGAGGTTGACCCGTTTGGTGGCGTAGCCGCCCTTTGCCAGCCTATGGAAGCTGATCTTTATGGTTGCTCGGACCCGTGCTGGTGGCCTGCACAAGTTCCGGACACGATGGTGAGCCACCCGAAATGGACCAGCGGCGCGGATAACGCGGGCAAGGACTGGCGTTCACTCGGTTCCGTGTTTCCATCTGACTCTGAAACATAATAGCGAGGGAAGACAAACCATGCTGAAACAATCCCTGATAGCGATCGTGTGTACCGTGGTGTTCGCTGGTCCATCGCTCGCAAGAGATTTACTTGTCACCGCGGCTCGACCTGGCAATCTTTACGTTTTTGAAGCCCAGAACAGGAAGCTAATAAAAGACTGCGATCTTGGTTCATCTCCTGTCCCCGGTGTCATCGCCATGTCGCCAGGTGGCAAAGTCGCATACGTGCTCGTGAATTTGTGGCAGGATGTGGTCGGTATCGACATTGAAACATGCGAGAAGGTATTTTTTGCTAAGCAGTCAGAGGGGGACGTTACACGACGCTCCATCGCATCTCTGGCGGTCTCCAAAGATGGAAAAGAGCTGTACACCGTTCGCAATCCGGTTCGAAAACACTCTGACAGACTAGAAGTCATGCCAGCAGAATTTGCTGTATATGACACCAATGCAGGGCTCCAGGCAGAGCCGCGCTTGGTCCATGAGGCACCAAGACGTTCCACTGTTATGGCAACTGATCGCAAAGGGGCGGTCTATGTGGCTGGACATGATATTTACAGTATTGATCCCGCCACAGGGCAGACCGACATCGCGATAGCCAATGCCAGTTGGAACCGGCCAACTTACAGCCCACCAGACGTGTTAGCTTTCTGGCCAATTGGCAGCCAAAATGATGAGTTCATGTTGCTCTATACTGCCGCCATCTTTGCAGATGAGACGAAGTCCGAACTTGCCGATTTTGTGTGGGGCTATCAGAGCGTTGATTTAACAACAGGCGAGAGCGTCATTGAAGACTTTACCTCCATGGAGGTCTTGATGTTCTCTGCTGTGAGGTCACCGGTTGATCAATCTAAGCTCTACGGAGTTTACACTCAGCTCTCCAAGCATGACGTTGAAACAAAGGAGTTGATCAAGCGAATTGATCTGCCACATACCTATTATGTCATCAACATTTCCTCCGATGGTAAAGAGATTTATGTCGGCGGCACATCAGATGACATCGGCGTATATGACGCTGAGAGCTTGGAGCGTATAGGTGAAATGCGAATTCCGTCCGGTGGTGATATGTCCGTTTCCACCATTCAAATTGTTCAGGCCAAATGAGAGTCCCCTCTCAACCATTTGGTTTGAAAAATGTGTATCCCGGCCTTTTCAAGAGGCCGGGTGCAAACAAACCTGATCAGCCTATAAGCCCTTTCCAACGACTTTGCCAACTCGTGTTTGGCACTCAGGCATCGCACTGGCTTGAGCCAATTATTGCGCCATTTCGGCTGAAACTTTTGTTCCTCATCGGGTTGGGGATGTTCTCATCGATCCTCGCCCTGACCCCTCCTTACCTGACTAAGCTGGTAATTGATGATGGCCTAATGGCGGGCGACAGGTCAGCTCTAATCACCTGGTCACTTGCACTTCTTGGTCTTGGTATGCTTGCACTCGCGTTAGGTGCAGTTAATAGCCTGATCCATATGCATTATTCTGTCTCGATGCTTGCGCAATTGCGAGGTTGGCTTGTGCACACAGTCTTGAAATCGCATCCAGGCTGGCGGTCAAACCAGCAGACTGGTGATCTGTTAAGCAGGCTTGATGGTGATGCAGGAGAAGTACAGCAGTTTGCTTTCAATGCCTTACTTACTGGTCTTTCCTCGATGTTCCGCCTCATTGGCGGAGTAGCGATGCTCATGGTCTTGAACTGGCAACTGGGATTAATTGCTATGGTATTGGCACCGATCGAAGGTGCATTTCTGGCATGGGCACGCCCGAAGACAGAAAATCACGCACGAGCAGTACGAACTCAAAAGGGAAAATTTGCCTCCCGCCTTGCTGAGATGCTTCACGGCCTCGTCACAATCAGAATGATCGGTGCTGAAGGCGCATCTAACGAGGCCATCTTGCGTGATCAAACCGGCCTCAACCGTGACCTGTTATCGGCCCAAAGATGGGGCGAATTTACCCGGGCGATACCGCAGGCCCTTTCCGCAGTCATGCGTGCAGCTATATTCCTGATTGGGGGGCTGATGGTTCTTGATGGTCGTTGGCCTCTAGGATCACTCATCGCATTTTTGAGTTATCTCGGTTTTATGACGGGACCAATGCAGTCCCTGCTTGGTCTATGGCATGCACAAGCTCGCGCAAAGGCATCCTTGTCGCGACTAAACGAACTCGTGCAGGAAACACACCAAAACCACCCCCCTCTCAACCTGAGCAATATAGATGGTGAGAGTTCCGTCCTTGATCTTCCAGAGGCCGCAAAAATTCGTCTGGCTGGCCCAAGTGGGTGCGGAAAAACCCGTTTTCTATCGAATTTCAGGTTTCCAACACCCACCTTAAAGGGAGTTGTACGCTTGCACGGAATGAAACTTGAGGATTGGTCTCTTGAAGAGCTTAGGAGGGACGTCGCCTTTGTTCCGCAAGTCCCATTTTTAATTCGCGGCACAGTTCGAGAAAACCTCACGCTGATCAACACCGAAAGCTCAGAGACGGAGCAAATCAAGTGTCTGGAATTGGTTGGGCTTCTCCAACGCTTCACAGGTCGGCAGCGCAAAGGCGAATGTATTCACTCTTGTCTGGACGTGATGATCGGCGAAACTGGCCTCACGCTTTCTGGCGGCGAACGTCAACGCCTTTGTCTGGCGCGGGCGCTTTTGACCAAATTCAGTGTGCTTATACTTGATGAAGCTCTGTCTGAAGTCGATCCTGAACAAGTTGGCCGGATTATCAAGATCATTGATGCAAAGTGGTGCCATACGACCCGCATCATCACTACTCATGGCATGGCTGACGCACATGGTGCGTTCGATATGGTGATTGAGCTACCTGAACACCGTGCCTTGGAGGTTGCAAATTAGGGTGCCGGTTCTGGACGGGAAAGTGATATGAAAAAACTAAGAATTGCGCTTATTGATGGGCCGTTACCAGAGAGTTATCCAGGGCTACGTAAGCAGGTTTGGGTTTCACAACGCGATCAATCAGCCAATTTCAAGTCAACCTCAGAGCATTGTCAAGACACCCCAGCGCGTCAACATGCAATGTCTATGGGTGATGCAATAACCGTGCATCAAGCTTCAATCGAGCTGGTCAATTATGTTGTTTTTTCCGAAAAGCTGACCACCACTCATGACCATGTCCTCGCTGCACTCCGCCTCGCATCAGATGACAACATAGACCTCGTTCACTGTTCCTTAGGTCTGACCCAAAACACGTTCTCGCTCTCTACCACCGTTAAGGCATTGCAAAATAGTGGATGTAGTGTCGTGGCATCAGCTGTTGCACAAGGGGGGCCTGTGTTCCCAGCTGCGCTTCCATGTGTTATATCCGTACAGGGCGATGCTAGGTGTGGAGGGGACGACTGGTCCAACCTTAATCTCCCACATGCAAAATTTGGTGCACATTCAGGTACCAAGGGCGATGCAATTCGCGGAGCCAGTCTAGCCGCGGCTCATTTCACAGGCCTACTTGCCCGTCAGCTACAAAACCGAAGCTTGCTTGCGAGTGGCAACACATCCAACACCTTAGGCCCATGCCTCGATTTTTTCCAAAACAATGCCAAGTATCAGGGGCGTGAGAACCGAACCCTTTCCGGGGTTTAATTAAACCCACCGGAAATTGAAAAGCACGGCGAGTTTTATTGAGGATAATTCACATTATTAAGTCGGTTGAGCCCTTGCTCACCGTACCTGTGCTGATAGCATTGTGGTCATATTACCTCATGCATTAAACCAGCTCTCTGTTCCACGATCGAGAGTGGTTCATACCAAAAAAATTACCGAAGGGCGCAAATGCACTCATCATTTTCAGCCAGCGCTACCAGTGCTGGAATCCTGTCCGCGTTCGTTGGGTTTGCCAGCTCATTTGCAATCGTTTTGCATGGGCTAAGTGCTGTAGGGGCTACGCCTGAGCAAGCGACATCCGGCCTTATGGCGCTTGCAATTGCTATGGGTTTATGCAGTATCCTTTTCAGCTTATGGAAGCGCATGCCAATCACCGTTGCATGGTCAACGCCGAGTGCGGCACTTCTGGCGACTTCAGGCATTCCTGAGCAAGGGTTTTCCGCCGCCGTCGGAGCCTTCATATTTGCCAGTGTTTTGGTCGTCATCACCGGTCTCTGGAGACCTCTTGGACGTTTTGTTGAGCTGATTCCAGTCACTCTTGCACAAGCCATGCTCGCCGGTGTCATTCTGCCGTTATGTTTGATCCCGTTTGAAGCTGTTACACAACTCCCTGCCCTTGCTCTTCCGATCGTTTTGACTTGGTTTGTTATTGGCCAGATCAGCCGTCTTTTTGCCGTGCCTGCCGCCCTCCTGTGCTTTTTTGTCGTTCTATATTTCCAAGCAGATCTGTCCGAACTTACATCACTTGCGGCGGTGCAAGCACCGGTATTTGTAATGCCTGTTTTCTCTTTGAGTGCTTTAATCGGAATAGGGATTCCAATCTATATCGTGACCATGGCCTCCCAGAACATCCCGGGTATCTCAATCCTGCGTTCATTCGGGTATCAGCCAACACCTGGCCCATTATTCAGCTGGACTGGAATAGCGTCTACACTGAGCGCGGTATTCGGTGGGCATGGGGTATGCCTCGCCGCGATCACCGCCGCAATATGCGCAAATGAAGACGCACACAAAGAGCCATCCAAGCGATATTGGGCTGCTGTGGTGGCGGGCATCGTCTGCGTTATTTTCGGAGTATTTGCCGCCGGTTTAGTCGGCTTGGTCGAGCTGGCACCACGCATACTTATCGGAAGCGTTGCAGGACTAGCATTGATCGCGACTTTAACAACTTCCGTTCAAGGAATGCTGAAAGAGGAAAAGGGCCGCGAACCTGCTATTCTAACCTTCCTGATTACAGCATCCGGCTTGTCATTTTTCGGGATCGGCGCGGCATTTTGGGGGCTACTCGTAGGGTTGGTTCTCAAGTTCTGGCTTGATTGGAGACAGAAAGGCCTGCGAAGCGAACCAACGGTGGAAGAGGCATAAGGACGAACCTCTTTATACCTTTTCTGGCAATTCATCGAAGTGCGGTGCAGCTTCTAACTTGTCATCCCAGTTTGCCCTGCTTGCATGAAAAATATGCGCTGAAGGCTCCGTTTTTACAGGTGTATCCAGGGAGCCGGCTGGCACAACAAGAAAGCTATTTTCATGGTCGTAAGTGGGAACTGGAGAACCACAACTTTCACAAAAACTGCGTTTGTGCTGGGTAGAAGGAACGTTGTAGGACTTAACTGCTCCCGCGCCTCTGCTAAAGGAGAACTCAGCGTCAAACGAAAATAGATTTGAGCCATGAGCAGACCCGCTGCCTTTTCGGCAATGACTGCAATGGCAAAAGAAGAACTTTTTGAATGTGCCTTGAACTTCAAATTGAACGGTTCCACAGAGGCACGAGCCCGTATGTGCTGTAGTCATAATAATGGCCTTGAGAAGCAGAGCGTAATGAGGCTCTCACTGTTACAGTGATCAAGCTTAAATGCAAAGCAAAAAAGTGGCGGAGCAAAGGCTCCGCCACTTTTCGTCCCACCCATTCTGATAGGCTTGTTTACGTACCCGCAGCCAGTGCGCGGCGCTCGGCAATGCGCTGGCGCTCCACGATTGGGTCCGGCGTTGGCACGGCGTTGATAAGCTCACGGGTGTACGGGCTTTGCGGATTATGAATAACATCATGCGCATCCCCCAACTCCGCGATATCACCAAACTCCAGAACCATGATGCGGTTGCTGATATGCTTCACAACACTCAGATCATGCGCAATGAACAACAAGGAAAGACCCAGTTCTTTTTGGAGATCCATCAGCAGGTTCACCACCTGCGCCTGAACGGACACATCCAGTGCCGAAACTGGTTCGTCACAAATGATCATCTTTGGATTGGTGATCAAAGCACGGGCGATCCCGATACGCTGACACTGCCCGCCAGAGAATTCGTGAGGGTAACGGTTGATCATTCTCGCAGATAGACCAACCTTCTCCATGAGTTCGCGTACACGTTTTTTAGTTTCATCCTTGGACGTTTTCGGAAAATGCGTCTTCAAAGGCTCCGCGATAATCTGGCCCGCTGTGAGGCGCGGGTTCAAGGATGCAAGCGGATCCTGGAAGATCATCTGGATTTCCTTGCGGATTCCCAAAAGCTCCTTTGGATTCATCTTCATCAAATCACGGCCCTGCCAAATGACCTCGCCAGCCTGCGCCGGGATCATTCGGATGATAGCACGTGCAAGGGTAGACTTACCGCAGCCAGATTCACCGACGATGCCTAGTGTTTCGCCCTCAGCAAGGTCGAATGAAACACCTTTCACAGCGCGCAGGATATCTGGTTTGTGCCAGGGAAGGGCATTTTGTTTTTTGATCTGGAATTCCACCCGCATATCGCGGACGGATAGGATTGGCTCGCTCTTACTCAAAGCTGTTCCTCCGCCATCTGGGCTTCAAAGCTGCGGTCGAGTGTCATCAAACGCTCTTCATCCTGATCCAAACGCGGAACCGCGCTGAGCAGGCCCTTTGTATATGGGTGAGTTGGGCTACCGAAGATGTCTGTTGTCAGGCCCTGCTCCATCACTTCGCCTTGGTACATCACCATTGTACGCTCACAAGAACCTGCAACGATGCCAAGGTTATGAGTGATCAAAACAATTGCCATGTGGAATTCTTCTTGAAGTTCCACCAGCAGGTCCATAATGCGAGCCTGCACGGTTACGTCCAAAGCGGTCGTCGGCTCATCAGCGATCAAGAGCTTTGGCCGACATAGCAATGACATTGCAATCATAACGCGTTGCCGCATTCCACCAGAAAACTCGTGCGGGTATAGGTGAATGCGGTCTTTTGCATCTGGAATCTTAACAGATTCCAGCATCCGTACACATTCGGCAATCGCATCCTTTTTCTTCATGCGTTTGCCGTCAGGCGCATTGTAAATGAGCGTTTCCGCCATCTGATCTGAAATGCGCAAGTACGGGTTCAATGACGTCATCGGATCTTGAAAGATCATCGCGATTTCATTGGAACGCAGCTTATTCATTTCATTTTGAGAAAGCCCGATAACTTCCTGGCCCTGATATTTGATTGAGCCGGAAACCTTTGCATTGTGAGGAAGCAAGCCCATGGTTGCAAACGCCGTCTGGCTTTTGCCCGAACCTGACTCACCAACAATTGCAAGCGTTTCGCCCTTATCAACTGTTAGGCTCACATCTTTTACGGCCTCAACAACACCTTCTGGTGTGTCGTAGGTGATCCGCAGATTTTGGATATCTAAGAGTGCCACGATATCACCTCCTACCGTTCTTTAGGATCGAGTGCATCACGCAGACCGTCGCCGATAAAGAAAAAGCTGAACAGAGTTATGATGAAAAAGAACATCGGGAACACAAGCTGCCATAAAGTGCCGTACTGCATGTTTCCCGCCCCTTCATTGATGAGCGCCCCCCAACTTGTGTTGGGTTCTTGAACACCAAGGCCGAGGAAAGAGATGAAGCTTTCCGTGAGGATCATCTGCGGAACAAGAAGCGTTGCGTACACAACCACGACACCCAACAGGTTCGGCACGATGTGGCGCAGGATGATCGTCAATGGTTTAACACCCGTGGCAATCGCCGCTTCGACAAACTCTTTGTTTTTCAGTGAAAGCGTTTGGCCTCGTGCGATACGCGACATGTCGAGCCATGATATCAATCCAATACCCACGAACAACATAAATAATGAACGCCCGAACACCACCAGAAGCAGGATTAAAACGAACATGTAAGGGATAGATTGGATGATATCTACAAAGCGCATCATCACATTATCGACTTTACCGCCGGTATAGCCCGCAATCGCACCATAAAGTGTTCCCACGATCACAGCGATCAACGCACCAACGACGCCAACCATCAAGGAGACCTGTGTACCTTGAATAACGCGGGAGTATAGATCCCTACCGAGTTGATCAGCCCCAAAAAAGTGACCATTCTCGATGTTTGGCGCGCCCAACTCGGCAATTTGACCCAGAATTCCCCAGTCAATTTCCTCGTTAGACCACACGGCTATGGTCCGACCAAAAACCGAAAAGACAACAACAAGGCTTAGGACAATCAGACTAACAACTGCGGCTTTGTTATGAAAGAAACGGCGTCTTGCGTCCGCCAGCAGCGAGCGGCCTTTAACTTCTTCTTGAGCAGCAAGATTTTCTGCAAACTGCTCCATTTTTTGAACATCTACCATCATGTGCTCAGCCCTCAGTATCTGATCTTAGGGTCGACCCATGCGTACAGGATGTCGACAATCAGGTTGAAGAGAATGGTGAGACCGCCAATGAGAATGGTGATGCCCATCATAACGGCATAGTCGCGGTTGAGCGCAGAGTTGACGTAGGACTGTCCAATACCACCCGTTGAAAAGTACATATCAATGATCACAGAACCAGTGATCATGGAAACAAATGCAGGGCCGAGGTAGGACATGACCGGTAACAGCGCTGGCTTGAGAGCGTGTTTAAAGACGATCACCCGGTATGGCAGCCCTTTTGCCATGGCTGTACGAATGAAATTGGTATGCAGAACTTCCAGCATGGAAGAGCGGGTCAGTCGTGCGATAGAGGCCATATAACTGGTCGACAGTGCAATCACAGGCAAAATCAAGTGGTTCCATTGCCCACCATTCCAGCCCCCACCGGGAAGCCAACCAAGCCATAACGTGAAGACTAGCACAAGAAGAGGCGCCATCACGAAGTTTGGGAGAACCTGCGCACCAACCGAGATGCCTACGGCGAAATAGTCGAGCCAGCTGTTTTGCTTGAGCGCTGCTGCGATACCAAGCGCGCCTCCAACAATAACAGCAACTGCGAATGACAGAAAACCGTAGGTCAGCGTGACCGGGAAGCCGGTCGATATGATATCATTTACACTTCGGTCCTTGTATTTAAAGGACGGGCCGAAGTCGAAACTCGTAATAATTCCACCAATATAGTTGATTATCTGGACGTAAATTGGCTCATCCAGACCATACTTAGCCTCGATATTCGCCAGTACTGCAGGTGGAAGGGGGCGCTCTGATGTGAATGGGCCGCCGGGGGCCGCATGCATGAGCAAGAAGGAGATTATGATGAGTAGCAGCAATGTTGGTATTGCGATGGCTACTCTTCTTAGGATGTAGCTGAGCATTGTTATTAATGTCTCTTATGAAGAACGGGTCTTTCAGCGACAAATTGATGCAAGAACACCGGCGTCATGGACACCGGTGTTCTTGATCGCGGTATTACTTAGCAACCTTGTAAAGGTTCTTGGCATACCAGTTTTGTTCAGCGTTTTTGATTGGCCAGTTCTTCAACTGAGCATTCATCATGTACGTGTTGGTGTAGTGATAGATCGGAATAACAGGCATTTCAGCTGCCATGATCTCTTCAATACGGGTGTAGTTACCCTGTGGTTGTGCAGAGGATTTTGCATCTGCCAACAGCTTATCAACTTCAGCATTGGTAAATTTGCCGTCATTATAACCGGAGTTTGTGTCCATCAGGTCCAAGAAGGTTGATGCTTCGTTGTAGTCACCACACCATGCACCACGAGCAAGTTCAAAGTTCCCGTTGCGGCGCTCATTCAGGAATGTTTTCCATTCCATATTATTCAAGGTAACTTCAACACCTAGCTTTTGCTTCCACATCTGGGTCATCGCAATAGCGACTTTCTTGTGAGCCTCTGAGGTGTTGTAGACCATATCAAATTCGAGCGGATTGTCCTTGGTGTAACCCGCAGCTTCTAAAAGCTCTTTTGCTTTTGCATCACGCTCAGGCTGCGACCACCCGGCATAATCTACTTTAGGCACTTCGAAGCCAGCAGTTACAGCAGGCGTAAAGGTGTAGGCTGGGAACTGGCCACCCTGTATAACAGCGTCGGTGATTACACGACGATCAATTGCGTATGCCAGTGCCTTACGAACCCGAGCATCTTGGAACTTTTCAGGTCCAGATGCAGACTGGTTGAAGGTATAGTAGTAAGAACAAAGACGCGGGAACACCACGGCTTGATCTGGGTATTCTTTCAGGAGACGCGGGAACTGACCAGCTGGCGTTTCAGTACGGTCAGTCTCGCCTGCAAGGTAACGGGTCAAAGCAACGTTTTCATCGTTAATTACAAGGGCTTCAACCTTGTCGATAATGGTACTTTCGTTATCCCAGTAGTTGGTATTACGCTCCATACTAACAGTTTCCTGCGGAACGTGCTTTACCATTTGGTATGCACCGTTGGAAACGATGTTTCCTGGCTTGGTCCACTCAGTACCATGCGCTTCAATAGCCCATTTTGGAGATGGGAATGTGGTCGCATGTGTGGTCATCAATGCAAAGTATGGCAGTGGCTGAGTCAGCTTAACTTCCAATGTATGGTCATCGAGAGCTTTAACACCAAGCGCAGAGGCTTCCATATCCCCGGCAATAACTTCCTTCGCATTTTCCAGCGACATCAGCTCCATGTACCAAGCATATGGTGAGGCATTCGCAGGGTCAGCAGCGCGCTGCCAGCCATATACGAAGTCACCTGCTGTTACAGGCTTGCCATCGGACCATTTTGCATCGTTACGCAGCTTAAAAGTATAAGTCAGGTTGTCATCAGAAACAGCATGGCTCAGAGCAACACCTGGAACCAGATTGCCAAGGTTGTCCTGGTTGTACAGACCTTCAAACAGGTTGCGCACGAGCTCAGAACCAGAGACGTCCTCTACAATAGCCGGATCAACAGAAGAGTGCTCATCAAGAACGCGATATGTAAATGTCTGGTCGTCAGCGAGTTTTTCGCCGGTTTCTGGATGAACGCCCGCAGCAAATGCAGAGGTAGAAAGCAATGCGGTGCCAACTACACTCGCCAAAAGATAGCTTTTGCTGAATTTCATCTAGGAATCTCCTCACTACATCGGTCGCCTGTTCCCCAACAGCGCCGACTTGAATACATATTCTCAATAGGGTCTAGAGCTCACCTCAATCATAAGGTGACCTCGAAAAATTGCATATTTTCCTGAGAGCAACGCAAAATTGAAATTATTTGCACTTTAGCAGCTCCCCACGAGTGGCTTTATGCTCAGTTCCCCTCGCTGCTGGCATATACGCATATCCCGGTACGTACCTTAACGTAGTTTTTATCTTATTCAATTGTATTCTTCGCTAGACGGGCACACTGCGGCTTTTGTCCAAGTAGGTTTCGGTACAATGATTCTCTTTCAACCTTGCTCAATCCTTACGTTCCTAAGTGTTTACGGTGTTTTTTTACCTAATAAATTTTCCAAGGAAAACTATCCGAAACATTCAAAACTCACGTTAACCAAAAAATCGAGTAATTGATTAGGTATTAATGGCACATACTATTTGCAGGGCAGAGTCTTCAGGTGGGGAATATGGAAGACCAACAGGAAGTTTATTCATCTGCGGATACAGATCTACAGATTCCGCTTGTTTTGGACGTCGACTACACGCTCATAAGAACAGATTGTTTCTATGAGGCTCTGGTGCTGTTCATCAAAGCAAACCCATTGAATTTATTAATTGTTTTCTATTGGCTCCTCAAGGGCAGGGCTTATGTAAAACAACAGCTTGCGGTCCATGTAGATTTAAAGATTGATCATTTACCTTTAAACGAGAGTGTTGTTGCTTATGCTCGCTCTGAAGCTGCAAAAGGCCGCAAAGTGCACATGGCAACGGCCGCAGACGAGATTCTCGCTATCGCGATAGCAAAACGACTCGGTTTTGTGGAAGAAATTCTCGCAAGTGATGGCAAGATCAATCTAAAAGCCGAAAACAAAGCTGCCTTACTAAAGCAAAAGTTTCCAGATGGCTTTGCCTACGCGGGAGACAGTATATCTGACCTCCCAGTTTTTAGGAGCGCCGTGCAGTCGCTCATCGTCCATCCCTCCAATAGTTTTTGGCAAAAGGCCGCAAAATGTGGGGTCATTGAGAAGACTTTTATCCGGCCAGACGGATTTTGGCGGCCATTTTTAAAAAGTCTGCGATTGCATCAATGGGCAAAGAACACACTGGTCTTTGTGCCGATGATACTGGGGGGACAGGCTTTAAACGCCTCTGCATGGGCCAGCGCATTGCTTGGCTTTATAGCCCTTGGGGTTCTGGCGTCTTCAACGTATCTGCTCAATGACCTGTGGGATCTGGAGGCAGACCGGCAGCACTGGAGTAAGAAGAACAGGCCGTTAGCGTCGGGAAAATTAAAAATTGTCCACGCCCTGCTCGCCATACCAATTGGCCTTGCACTCAGTTTTACAATTGCAGCATTTTTGGGTGTCGCGGTGGTAATTGGCTGTTTTGTCTATCTGGTCACGACAGTTTCGTATTCCCTTTATTTCAAGCGGCTCCCTCTGCTCGACACAGCTATTTTAGCAGCTCTCTTCACCATGCGCCTTGGTATAGGCGTAGCCCTTGTTGGTGTGCCGCCCTCCCCCTGGCTGTTTGTTTTTTCGATGTACTTGTTCCTCTCGCTGTCTATGGCTAAACGCCACACCGAATTGGCACGCCATATAGAAACAGGAACCAGACACGAACTATCAGGGCGCGGATACCGCAACATAGACCTGCCGGTCTTGCTCGCACTGGGAACCGCAAGTGGCCTTGCGGCGACATTGGTGATGGTCCTTTACCTCACGAATGAAGCATTCAATGCAGCCTTCTACTCTGCTCCAGCTCTTTTATGGGGCATGCCGCCTGTGCTCTTCCTCTGGCTTGGCAGGGTGTGGCTTAAGTGCCAGCGATTGGAACTCAACGACGACCCTGTCGTCTTCGCCCTAAAGGACAAACAAAGTTTAGTCCTCGGCGGCGTGTTGACCCTGCTCTTTCTAAGCGCATCCTTTGGAGGCTATCTAATCTAATGATTGTTGCACGACTTGCCGCGCTCAAAGTTTCTTATGACACCACCCCAGAATTCAAGCAGGTCGTCCGCTTCCTGCTCGCAGGCGGATTTGCTGCCTTCGTAAACTGGGCACTAAGGATCGGCCTAACCGTTTTCATGCCGTTCTGGTTAGCAGTGCTACTGGCCTACTTTTTAGGTATGAGCATCGGCTTCACGCTGTACAAACATTTTGTTTTCAGCAGAGCTGCCAAACCAGAAAGCGTGAAACGACAAATACTCATATTTCTCGGCGTAAACATGTTTTCCGCAACTGTCGTCCTCGGGCTGTCAGTTGGGCTCAGCGCGAGCTTCCAAACAGTTCTGCCACTCTTCATGGCCCAAGCACTCGCCCATGGTCTTGCCATCGGCATAGGGGCTCTGACCAATTATTTTGGGCACAAACTTCTCACTTTCCGCGCAAATTCAACATAACAGCTCAAACGTTCACGGCGAAGGCAAGTACTTGCATAACAACGCTTAAAAACAACGCCTGAGCAACCAGCAACGCAAATATCCCCTTATCAACGCTCCTCACCGTCCTAACAACAAACAACATCATCAACGGCAACCAGTCCAAGGTGTAGCGTTGCACAGAATATTGCGAAAAGCCGTTTGAGTGATAAAAAAGCGTTAGACCGGCGATAAGCAATATGGTCAGAACCGCAAACAAATACTCGCGGCTCCATTGGGCCAGGAAAAAGTAAAACAGGAAGGGAGCGCCGATAAAGAGCGCAATTCCTTTGTCGCCAAAACCGCTTAGCTGTGTCAGGTACCTCCCAGAAAACTCTACATCAGGTCCCTGAACAAAGAAGTGAACCAAATTAAAAAGAAAGTAATCGCGATGGAAAAGCCCTAGCTCCTGCACACGGTGTTCAATCCACGCCGTCAAAGGTTTTCTCAGAGCCTCCCATTCTGGCGGGAAAATGTAGGCGTAACCTGTTTGCAGCGGATCGCCGAACCGCGCGTAGTTGTAAGCAAAGTATACTAAAATGGCGCAGGCTGGAAATACGGCCAGTTTAAGAAATCGCCGGAAACTCTCCACATTGATAGCAAAGACAGATCTATCTGGTGACGACATCAAGACAAAGAAAAAGGGCATATAAAGAATGCTCATCTGGCGGCTCAAAAAGGCAAGCCCGATGAACAAACCAACCAGCCAGGCATTCTTTTTCACCAGAGCGGACCAAAGCGCAAGTGAGGTCAGCATCACCGCAACGGCCTGAGCAAAAAACCAAATTCCATCTGCTCGTAGCACGCTATATTGCAGAGGTGTCGCAAATAAGAATGCGAGAACCAATAAGGCTGCTAGCTGTCTGTCAGTTTGGTAAACTCGAGAAACCTGCCACCACACGACTGCGGTAACGGTAAAGCACAGCGTGCCTAACACAATAAAATGCTGGAAACTGGCACCAAAAATTGCAACGAATGGCAGCGCAATGAGGGCTGGGACTGGCGGGAAGATAACAAAGATTTTTTCTTCAAACAGCGCGCAGTCGAGGTCAAAACAACGAGTAGCATCGAACCTGCCTTGCAAGAAGGCTTCTGCAAGTAACGCATAAGAATTGCTTTCCGGCTGCTCGCCAAGAATACGAAAGACAATCGCTGCCAACAGAATAACAGACAGCCCGCCGACCACAAACGGCAGGAGCGCCTCTCGAAAGCGTTCAATAAAAACCATGATGCCCCCCCAAATATATGAGAGTAATAACATCAAGTTTCCTAGTGTATTCTTAAGAGGCTAACCCGATTTTCAAAGTGGAGCTGATAAGAAACCAACTTAGGGAGAAACCGAAATAAAAAGCCAGGATACGCTGGAATTTGTAGCTCTGATATCAACTTTGATAAGCCTTAAAGCACTTTCGGTCCACGCTGTTTTACCTGCACTTTCAGCCATCGGACGAGACCTGGATATTGTAAGTTCGCAAAACATAGGGCTCATAACTTCAGGATTTTTCCTCGGCCTGAGCCCTGGGCAGCTTATACTTGGTCCTGCCTCGGACCGTTTTGGCAGAAAACCAACCATCTATGCTGGTACTGCTCTGTTCGTTCTTGGTTCAATTTTGACCACAATGGCAACCGTGAGTAAGCACTACAAAAGAGACGAGTTGATCGACGTTTTATTGTGGCACAGATTCACCGGTACAAATTTGCTAAGTGTGGTCCCCCAAGATAGGATACTTGCGTTCCGCCAAGCAAATAAATCCTGAGCCCTTGAACGAATTAAAGAACGGGCAAGCTACCCAGACGTGGACCAACAGGGTCGCTTCATCGCACCGAAATAGCCAAAATGGCCTTTTATTAGAATTTATCTCATTTCTTGATTTCAGCGATGTTGGCTGTTAGGAGAGAAAGCTCACTCCCACAGACTACGCCGAAATCACGGCAGATCCTGAACTAAGGGCTTTAAACCAAATCAGGATCAAGACAGGAATATATTGAAATGTCGGACACTCCCAAAACCGCAGGTGCGAGCCTGGGACCGGTTGAATTTGTCGCCCTTATGGCTTCGCTGACATCCCTCACAGCACTTTCAATCGACGCCGTTCTGCCAGCTTTTTCTGTCATTACAAAAGACCTGAAACTCGAAAATCCCAATAATATCCAGTTTATTATCTCTGCATTATTTCTGGGTTTGAGCCTGGGGCAGTTTATTTTTGGTCCGGTCTCTGATCGGTTTGGAAGGAAACCAGCCGTCTATGCAGGTTCTGTGGTGTTTGCGATTGGCGCAATCCTTGCTGCGACTGCAACATCTTTGCCAATGATGATTTTTGGTCGACTGCTACAGGGCATCGGCGCAAGTGCGCACCGCACAGTGGTTATGGCGATTATTCGCGATAACTATGCTGGTGCTGAGATGGCGCGCATTCTATCATTCGTTACAGCTGTATTTATTATTGTACCCACCTTAGCACCTTTGCTCGGTCAGGCTATCCTGCTTGCAGCGGGGTGGCGTGCGATCTTTGTCATCATGCTCATTATGGCATCTGTTGGATGCATCTGGCTCGCTTTGCGACAACCAGAAACCTTAAAGCCAGAAAACCGCAGGACGATAACTCCCCGTGTTTTATGGGCTGGAGTTTTAGAGGTTACAAAGCACAGGGCAACGCTGTTTTACACGGCGGCAACAGGCTTCATTTTCGGTGCGATGATGAGCTATCTAAGCATGGCCCAGCCAATATTTGCAGATATTTACAACATCCACGAAACGTTTCCACTTTATTTTTCGGGCATTGCGATCGTCTTTGGCATTGCCTCTATTGTGAATGGCAGGCTCGTAAGACGTATCGGCTTGCAGAAAATGTGCCGTCTGGCGCTTAGCGTCCAGCTGGCGGCTAGCATTATCTTTCTTCTCTATCTAGTCCTTGTAAACCCCACGCCTACCCTATGGCAGTTCATGAGTTATCTTTCAGTCGCGCTTTTCTGCCAACCAATGTTGAATGGAAACCTCAACGCGATGTCTATGGAGCCACTTGGTCACTTAGCCGGATTGGCTGCAACCCTGATTGGTGCCTCAACCACCTTCATCGCGCTCATACTCTCAGTAATCGTAGGGCGCTTCTACGATCAAACCTTGTTACCACTATCAGTCGCATTTTTCGTTTTTGGTAGTGTGGCGCTCCTGCTGGTAACCATCGGGTCAAAGCTACAACGAGCTGAAGAAACCGCTTCAAACATTGGTCTATCAGCTAAGGCCAACGCTTAACCTGCAAGATACAACAGAAGATAATTGATGCCGGCTATTGTTTTTTGGGAAGTGTTCTCACCCAAGGAATAGCCGGCATTTCCACGCCAGCTCCAGGGAACCAATCGTCGCGCACGTCTTCATGACCTTCTTTGGTGCAAACGATCTGAGCATCTTTGTACTCTTGCGGAATAACAAGCTGCCCAGGACTCTTAACGTGAAGATTCTCAGCAAACCCATCCAAAACGCACTCGGCACCGGATGGGTTGGTCTCAATGGAAACAACATATGCATCAGACGGTGCCGTCGATAAATCAGGTTCAACATCACTTGATTGGCACGCAACAAGCAGTGTCCCTAATGTAGCTATAAAGCTGGCACCAGCCCCACACGAAATGAAAGAGCGGAAGTGACTGCTTTTTGAAACTTTAGCAAAGCGCACGCGAATCTCCTGAGATGCAGTTCCACTTGGAAGCTACGCGCATTCGCAAAGTTGGGTGAACCCCCAAATTAAACATGACTATTTATGCGGTACCGCTTTGCGAAGGTCACATAACATTACCCGCCTAAATGATTTTGGAAACGGGACCGTCCTTTGTTTAACTGTCTGACCACACCGCCAATTCATTGTTGTTTGGGTCGAGAAAATGAAAGCGGCGCCCTCCAGGAAACGAGAATATTTCACGGCAAATTTTCGCACCGTGTAAGACTAGCGTTTCTCGTAATTTTTCCAGATCATTTGCATATAAAACGACAAGTGCTGCGCCACTTGCCGCGGAGGATGAGAGGGCTGACTTAAAAAATCCACCGTCAAACTCACCATCGTTGAAAGCGATATATTCAGGCCCAAAATCTTTGAATTTCCACCCAAGTGCGTTGCCATAAAAAGTCTTCACAGCTTCTAAGTCTGCGGCTGGCAGTTCGATGTAATTGATCTTTCCAGACCCTGTCATTTTATGACCCTTTAAAGAGTGCAGTAACAATTATCCTAGACCAAATTACACGCAGCGTCTCATATAACGAGCGACATGCTCTCGTCTGCCTGTAAATCTTGAATATTGCGAGCGCTTAATATGAGTGTGATGATACAGCCATCCCCTCATCATAACAGTAAGCAAGGTATCGAGCTGAAAATTCTAGATTTTCTTATCTTCAAAACTGCAACTCTAACGGTGTTCGCTGTTTCTTGTGTTAGCGCGACATCGAGTTTTGCCCAGCCCGCACAAAATGATGTTACGGGAGTGGTTAGCAGCCCCAAAATGACTACTCATCAGCACGGAGACTGCGTATTGGTGTGTTATGACCCGGCAATCAATAGCTTAAGCTGTCAGATTAAGCAGCGCGTAGTGCATTTCGAAAGTAGCCGGAACATTCTTCAAATGATGACCTATAACTCAAAAGACAAGAGTGATATCGCATAATATGTGCTCTCACTCGATTTTCTATTGGGACCAGGTGTCGGTGTAAATGTTGGAGACCACCAGGCAGTAGCACGCATGAGCCGCTGCACTGCAATCGGGTGCGTCATAGAAGGTAAAACGGAAGACGCTTTCACCAAAGCAATGAAGGCGGTAACAGAGCAAGGGCGATTTGTGATTATGTCCTAAGCTGGCACAAAAGTCGGCATCAACTTCTCTACTTCCGGCTTCACAAAAGCCTATAACGAGATGCGAGACCAAAACACTCAATAAGTCTCACAAACGCTTAGAGGCTTAACAACAGAGCTGCTGGCATTCAGACCAATGAATACACATAGGGCATGGTCAGAACAATGCGGTTCGGCAGGCTGGTTTGTCGTTGATGCTCTCTGACTGAAGTGATGGTGGCTCTGGTTTTCGAACAACTCTGGATAAGAGAAAACCGCGCTGTAAGAAACGTCGGCGATTTCCCTTTTTGATAGATGTGCTTGTCGACAGAGATCCTTAGCTGGTTCAGCCGCAGAAAATATAACTATGGCCATGCGATGGAATTCATTATTTGAAGACGCGCTTGCGCTTTATTAAGATAGGAACGAGCCTTGGTTCAGGTTGGCAAGAGAATAGTACTCCCAGTTGTTCTGCCTGCTTCCAATTCTGTATGTGCAAGCGCTGCATCCGTGAGAGCATACTCTGCTCCGATCGCGTTAATGAGCCCCGACCTCAAGGCAGAAAACAAGTCCGTTGCTGCTAACCTATAATCTGCAATGTTCTTGATATAGGCAATCACGCTCGGCTGGCTCAACTTGATAGACCCGATCTCTTCAACGTGGAGGGGAGGAACCGCCCCGGCCGGTTGGCCTAGATTTGCAAGAGTTCCAAACGGCCGTATACAGGCGATGGTTTGCTTCAACATATTTCCACCAATGCCATCGCAGGCAAGGTGAACACCTTGGCCTCCTGTAAACTCTATCACTTTTTTCGCCCAGTTTGGATCACTGTGAAGGAAAACAGCCTTCGCGCCTGCATTTTTTGCGATCGCAATTTTTCTTTCAGAACCAACCGTAGCAATAACGATGGCCCCAAGTTGCGTCGCCCACCGAGATACCAATTGCCCTAACCCACCTGCTCCGGCATGCACAAGGACAAACTCCTTTGCGCTAACCGAATGAACCCGGCGTAAAATCATTTGGGCTGTTAACCCACGTAGCATACTACTGCCTACCAACCTGTTCGAAAGGTCATCTGGCACCCCAATTAAGCAACCTTGCGGAATGTTTCTAGTCTCAGCATAGCTTCCAGGTGGGGTAGCAGCATAAGCAACCCGTTGTCCCACATGGAAATTTGCAACATTGGTCCCCACAGCTACAACGACACCAGCCCCTTCAACACCAAGCACTGCAGCGAATTGAGGGAGAGGGTAAAGGCCTTTGCGATGATAAATATCGACGTAATTAACGCCAATTGTGGTCTGGCGAACTTGAACCTCCTCAGGGGTGGGGTCCGGCACAACAGTGTTCACCGTTGCAAAGACTTCGGGGCCACCAACGGTTTGTAATTCAATAGATAACGACAATTTTCCAGCTCCAGTTGAAACACTTGCTCTGCCAAAATACACATCTGAAAAGAAGAGAAAATTCCTGTAATTTGCCCAGCTCATGTGCAATAATGCACATATGTTTGATTGGCAGGACCTCCAATTCTTTCTAGCACTGTCCCGTTCGGGCTCCCTGTCTGCCGCAGCCCGCGATCTAGGTGTGGATCATGCTACTGTTGGTCGTCGCGTCTCCTCCCTAGAAACGGCCCTTAACCTCAAACTCGTCGATCGCCTTCCGCGTCATTGCCCGTTGACCGACAATGGCCGCCTCATATCTGCACTAGCAGAGGATGTTGACGGGTTGGCTCATGAGATCAAACGCTTGGCAAAAGGTGCAGCCACATCATTGTCAGGTACAGTTCGCATCAGCGTACCGCCCGCTTTGTCAGCTTGCTGTATAGCGCCTCAGCTCGCCTCACTCCGACAACGCTACCCAGAGCTGAAAATCACATTATTGAGCTCGCCCGATTTTGCAGACGTTGGCCGCGGAGAAGCAGACATTGCTTTACGCTTGAGCCAACCCAAAGAAGCTGACGCCATTACCCGCAAAGTCGCGGCAATAGGCTTTGCTGCATACGCAACACCCGAATATATGGCTCGCCCCGCATATTCTTGGGAGTTTATCGCCTTTGACAGTGGTATGGATCAGGCGCCGCAACAGCAGTGGTTACAAGGCATACTGAAGGGCCGTTCCATTGCTTTAGAGGCAAGTGACCTTTTTGCGCAGGAGGTGGCGGCTCAAGCTGGTGCAGGGGTTGCTGTGCTGCCGACCATTGTTGGAGATAAGAATCCAGCGCTATCAAGAGTAGAGACTGACGTTCCTCCGCCAATAAGAGACCTATGGATCATAACCTACCCAGACTTGCGTCGCTCGCCGTTAATTCGCGTGACAATGGACTTTTTGATTGAGTGTTTTCGCGGTAAATCCTCTTGAAAACACAATCAAGTCAAAGGCCTCTAGTGTTGGCGTTACCTTTAAAGGCGGCTTAGCCTCGGCGAAAACCAAAGCCCTTGCATACCGAACTGCGCGATCTTAAGCCAAGATATAAACGCGTTCATATGGTCATGCGGAAGATAGGCCGATCTCGAGATCCAAATAAGATGTGTGATGCAAAGTCCCTTATTCTACCAAAAGCTGTTGTTTTGTTCGTGCACCTTGTTCTGACAACTCTTGGATGCATGACCATCTTTCTCTAAACTGTCGTCTTTGTTCATGTCGGAACATTGGGGGAGAATATTCGATGGCAAAATCCAGTGGCACGCCGTTGATAACCGTGAGCGGTCTTTCGCAGCAATCGCCAGAACAACAGCTATTTGAGGACCTCTCCTGCGGTTTGAATGTCGGTGACCGCATCGGTCTCGTTGGACATAATGGATGTGGTAAATCGACTTTCCTAAACCTTCTTGCAGGTCGAAGTCAGCCAAATGAAGGCAGCATTTCTGTTTCTCGCGCTGCTATAGTTTCGTGTGTTGAACAACACCTTCCCAACCACTTGATTGAATTGAGTCTGGCGGACGCTGTTCGAGAAGCCCTACCAGCAGATAAGCGCGATTGGATGAGCTGGAAGGTGGACATCAAACTCCCGGAAATAGGGTTTGAACCGCATCAGTCGCAAGTGCTTTGTAAAGACTTAAGTGGCGGGCAAGTCACCCGGTTGATGCTTGCACGAGCATTGATGAGTGAACCGAACCTCTTGCTGTTAGATGAGCCAAGCAACCACCTGGACCTGCCAACCATCATTTGGCTTGAGAACTTCCTGAAGTCGTGGAAGGGAAGCTTTCTGATCATTTCCCATGACGCGAACCTGCTGGATGCTGTCACTACCCACACTTGGGTTCTACAGGACCGAAAACTACAGGCGTTCAATTTACCCTGTACCACTGCATTGCAAGTACATCAGGTTTTGCTCGAGGGCAGGATCTCCCAACGCGAGGCAGAAAGCAAAGAAATCAAACGGGTGGAAGCCAGCGCAAAACGTATCGCTGAATGGGGCAAGACATTTGATAACCCAAGCCTTTCCCGCAAGGCCAAGTCTATGGAGAAATTGGTCGACCACATGAAAGAGGACCAAACCGAAGCCGTGGACGGTTACCCTTGGAACCTCTCCATTGGCGGAGAGAAGATTCAAGCGGACCGATTAGTTCAGCTCAAAAACCTCCCTATAACGCCGGCAGGTGTCCCAGTAATTTTATACAGGGTGGAAGAGAGGGTTATTCGGCCTGGAGATCGGATCGCCGTCATGGGTGCCAATGGCTCGGGTAAGTCCAGTCTACTGCGTTGTTGTTGGGAAAAGCGCTTGAGCGAAGCGGGGGAAGTTGCGGTACATCCAAGATGCAAGATCGCCTTTTACGATCAAACACTCCAGCAGTTGCCCAATAATGCAAACCTAGTGGAAGGGATGGTAACAGTAGCTGAAACGCTTGGCGTAGATCTGCGTGCTGAGGATTGTGAAAAGATCATTATTGGCGCCGGTTTCAAATACAGTCAGTTACAGCAAAAAGTTTCACAATTAAGCGGAGGTGAGCGAGCGCGATTGCTTCTCACATCCCTCTCTCAGGCTAAATCAAACCTCTTGATGCTGGATGAGCCAACTAACCATTTGGACCTGTACGGAAGAAACGAGCTCTCCAATCAACTACAATCGTTCAATGGAGCCTTGCTCCTGGTATCGCACGACAGACATCTTGTGGAAGCAACATGCAACCGTTTTTGGGTGGTGCAAAATGGAGCACTACAAGAGGTGAATGACGTTGAAGCAGCTTATTCTATGATCGCAGCCACCGAGCCAAAGCCCCAAGTTGATCCCAGCGTGTTGAAAGAAAGTGTACTGGTCGAACTGGCAGAAACCGCTATTCCGAGCAGCGACGATGCGGAAGAAACCCTTGAACGCTTGATTGAACTGGAAGAGTTGATGGAGGCTGACCTAGCACGCCGCCCAAATCGACAGTCTCCTCATTTACATGGCAAGTGGAAGGACGAAATAGAACAGCTCCAAAAACACCTAGAGTTAGGTAACTAAACTTATTTACTTCAGAAGTACACGTGGAAATTGCGGTCTAGGTATCAAAACATGAGCCAGATTAAGAGTTTATGGGGACTCAACAACCTAAACTCAGCTACCAACATTCCTGAGAGATTCAAATCGTCAACTCGCCTTAATAAACACCAGTTCATATGATTTTTTCAAATATGCTAATAAGTGTAAATTTATCTTTTACGCTTTTAAATTGCACTTTGTGGAGTTCATATTTTGAAAAAGATAGATATATATTCATTATTTTACGCAGTTAAATTTCGACCAACAAGAAGTAAATTAAGGAAGGCAGCAATCAATCTTGTTGCATGCATCGCAGTCGGCTCACAGCTCGAACTGACGTCATCTGTCAACGCTGCTGACCTACCCGAAGAAATATTGATCGGGGTCTCACTACCTAACCTTACCTATTCAGAGCATGGCTTCAAAATAATAGAAGCTTATAGACAACCCCTTGGATTTGGCGTTCCGTTTATCAAAGGCGACATGACCCAGGAGGGTTTTTTGAATACGACGGTTAGTTGTATCGTCGATGAAAAGAGAGAGACAATCCCATCCCATCCACTAGTCAAGAACATTTGGAGCGATGACAGCGTTCGTTGGGCATGGGTGGACTTCTTGTGGGCATCAAATATGTCGGATTGTCACCTCGACACGGGCAATCAACTTGCAACAGGAACGATAGCAGTTAGTAACACGCCCGTTACGACTAAAGATCTTTCTGGCGGTGCACTTGAGGTAGACAACGGCAATCTAAAACTGACATTCGGAACATCAAAACTCTTTCCTGAAGCTATCGAGCAATTTGATGGTGATAGTTACAAGAGCGTGTTGGACGAGACGGTCGACGCAAATTTCTACATCAAGGATCGATATGAATGTGACTCTTCAGAGTGTGATGAGCCTGCTTTGGCAACACTTTCAGGTAACATTCACTGGGTGGTAGAAAGAGACAGTCCATTACGAACGGTTATTAAGGGCACAGCCTCTTACATCACTCAGGATGGAGTTTCGCTCGCCCAAGCAGTTCTTCGCTATACTATTTTTAGCAATGCCAAATACATCGATATCGAGCATCGTTTAGTCAATAATCGAAAAAATGTCGAATACACGGAGATGGGCATTGAGCTTGGCCTTTCACCCGAATTTACGTTGCTAGCACTTGAGGAAGAAAAGGCCGAACAACAAGTTTACGCAGGTCTGCAGAACGTTCTGGCAATCACAAACACGCAAGATCACCGCTTTAAGATCTGGTCCGCCGAGGAAGATGAACGTTTCGACTATATCGACTACAGGCCAGAAACGGTTTTAAAAAGCTTCCCTCAAGACTATCAGGACACCCTTGATGGAATCTTGGGCTACACGTCAGATCTAGATACTGTCGTAGACTGGCTGGAAAATGTCGTCCCGCCAAGCGCCTTAGGTGTCGCACGCACACACAACTTGAGGCTGGCTCTTTCACAAAAATCAAATTACGATCTTGAGAGGGAGAAATTCCTAGTTGGTACGTTTGTTCAACCAATCCTTTCCTCAATTGACCCTAAATACCTAACCCACCGCCACAGCTCTCTATTCCCCGTCATGGCAACGTATGAGGAGGGCAACGAATATAGCTCCGAACTGGAAAACTTACGTTCACAATGGTTCGACAATTACATAAGTCAGGGAGATTGGTACCCTTCAGCCGGGTGGTATGACTATGGTCGTGCGCCTTACAACCGTTTCATGAAAAACGAACAGCCAAATTCAGACGGAAGTGAGCGAATTTACCCCAACTGGTACCGGCAAACAATCTCGCAATATCACATTATCCGAAACAGTATTTTCAGTTGGGCTCGTTCTGGCGACCGCAAGTATATGGATTTTGCGCGTAAATCGAACCGACATACAAGGGACTTTCATTTTGTCCATGATGTGGTAGGCGACCTCAACTCCGTTCAAAAAATTGCAGGCCAGTATATGGGAGGGTTTGATTCACGTTTCCCTATTTACTGGTCAAGGCCTGGTAGCCAGGGGATTCAACAATTCAATGATGGAGAAGATCTTTCTGCATTTATGTATGAATATTTTCTGATGGATAACCTATCAAGCCTCGATGTACTTCAAGGTTATTATAGCGCCTTGCAGTATTATCTTGAGAGTTTTGATACCACTATGGATCCAGCAAGCAAGCGTAGAACGATAAAAGAGAACTACTTTAATACAACGCCCTTCCCTTCTATGTCTGCCATGTTGAGCACCTACAAAGCTATCGAAGGAAACTTTTCTGATGGGCAGGCAGTTCACCACGAAGACCTCAAATCATGGCTAGAAGAATTCCTACCCCTTTTCTACGATGCAAATGACATTTACGGTTTATCTCCTGCATACTGGACTGAAAACTTTGAAGGCCATAACACTTGGACGCCCTACTATAAGCTAGATCGGAAACTCTCCTTTCTCTTGGACGCTTATCACTTCTTTGAAGTAGAACCGCCGACGGAATCAGCCGAACTAGATCTATCCCTTTTACCGAGCAAACTTGCAAATGTGTATTCAAACCCTGAACAGAGCGAGACCTTCAAAAAGGGGGTTTTCATTTCGCAGAGTCTGGCACCTTTGTTTTACGGTGTAGGATATGAGGCAAGTTGCAGCGAACAGGCGAAAATTGCACTCAACTGGAATTTAGAGATGGCTAAAGGACTCGCCAAAGAGCTCTCCTCTCCCCCTGATATCTATAAGGATAAGATCGATATCATGCCAACGAGAAACAATAGCTCGGGCTGGTCCACACATGTCTCGCAGTACCTTACGGATAACCCTGACCTGAGTTGTCTTGATAAGGATGATCCAGACGAGGGTTGCCTGTATTTCGAATACCACATCGAGCCATCACGAAACTCTTACATGCTTTATGCCTTGCCTGTCGCAATTGAACATGCACGCTCTGCAGCTTCGTATTGCGAGAGCCCCTAGGAGTGCGGTTAAGTGTGGTCACAATGAAAAAGCCCGCTGAGATTTCAGCGGGCTTTGTGTTTAAACTATGAAGATAGGTTAACCAACGAAGGCGCGCTCAACCACAAATGTTGAGGGGGCAGCGTTGGAGCCTTCTTCAAGACCATTCTTCTCAAGAAGTGCCTTGGTATCGTTGATCATGTCCATAGATCCGCAAATCATGCCACGGTCGATAGCTGGGTCCAGCGGTGGTAATCCGAGATCTTCAAAAAGCTTTCCGCTCTCGATGAGTGTCGTGATGCGTTCCTGGCAAGGGTAAGGTTCACGGGTCGCTGCTGTATGCAAGCGCAGTTTACCAGCCGCAAACTCACCGACGAGTGGATCGTTCAGCACCTCTTCAACCAGTTCTTTGGCGTAGCTAAGCTCACTGACTTCACGGCACGTTTGTGTCAGGATAACCTCTTCAAACTTCTCATAAGTTTCCGGGTCACGGATGACTGATGCGAATGGAGCAACACCGGTGCCAGTGGAGAACATATAAAGGCGCTTACCCGGGATTAGTGCGTCATGCACAAGCGTGCCGGTTGGCTTTTTACGCATCAAAACAGTATCGCCTGGCTGAATCTTCTGAAGATGCTCAGTCAGTGGGCCATTAGGAACCTTGATGGAGAAAAACTCCAGTTCTTCATCCCAGGAAGGGCTCGCGATGGAATAAGCGCGGAAAGTCGGTTTTTCTGCGTTGGGCAGGCCAATCATCACGAACTCGCCAGACCGAAAGCGGAAAGAACTGGGGCGTGTGATGCGAAATTTAAACAGGCGGTCAGTATAATGCTTAACAGAAACTACCTTTTCCGCAAAAACCCCTGCAGGAATAGGGAAATCGGTCTTGGCTTCCTGATCAAGCGCAGGAGCTTGGGCCAACACTGTGTCGGTCATTTGCAATCCTTAGATTGTTTTGATTAGGCCAAAGTCCCGATACCTGGCCAATTGCTACCTCGCTTTATCTGAGCAATAGGAGAAAAAGCAACCGTTTTATAAGTAAAACTTCAGAAAATTGACCTTAAAAGAGACTAAGTCATCTTTAGTTTTCAACGAACAGTGAAATTCACAGAGAAAAGCGCGGGTGTGAACGTTCAGGCTCGTTACGGACTAGGTAAAATTACCATCCAACCCATCAAACCAGCAAGGATCGGTAAGCGGTAGTCGTTGAAAGCGCTTATGACGCGGGAACAGACTTATACCCGTCAATGCATTTCTAAACATGTGCTTGCCCAGGTCATTTGCTGCAAAATATCTACTTCAGTCAGAGACTTAGCGTTTAGTTCTGCAAAATGCTGTTTTCTTCCTTAGTTTCTTGCCCTTCAACGATATCGCCATCCTTATTGATTTCTTTGATGCATGCTTGCTTGTCTGAATCTGATAATTGAGCGAACCCAAAGTCGGCTGGGTAACCCATTGCATCAGAGCCAGAGCCGCCAGAACGATACTTCGACGCGATATCGGGGCAGTCTGTCACCGGGCTCACAATATCTGGATACTCCGACTTCAAAGGGTCGGAGTTTGCATTGGCGGCTGGGTCCTCTGCAAATTCGTTGATTTGTGCAAATCCATAACTCATTGAAATCAATAGAATACTGAGAGCAATCAATAGTGTTTTCTGGTTTGTCTTCATAGTCTCTTGTCCCGGTGCTCTGTGGAAATGGAAGCTGATGGCATTAAACAGGAGACTCTGAAAGGTTATGTGAGCGCTTTGGTTTTAATTGCGCGGATATTGGTAAGGATCGCCTTTTGGTTGTGCCTTACCAGCTTTACAAGCAATTTACCTATGCGTAAGCTCTGGGCACACGCTGGAGGGTCTTGATACCTCCCAGCGAAATGGGGGGGACATTATGTTAAAGAAGATTGGCTGGAGTGTTCTGGCTGTCGTGTTGTTGCTTGCCGCTGGTGCTTTTTACTTTCGCCAGGACATCGCCGAAATTCGAGCTGTGATGGCATACGCTGACGCATTTAAGCCTGAGAAAATCGACCAGAAGTTTCGCTCTCTTCATGTAGAATATCCAAGTATTTCGATCCCGGCGCCGGAACAAACCTATGACCTGCCGCGGGAGCACCAAGCAGCTCCCATGCCAGCAAGTTTTATGTACAAAGGCGAGCCAAGTTCTACCGCCGATTATATTGTAGACTCGCATACCACCGGCCTTGCCATTATGCACAATGGGAAGTTGGTCCATGAGTACTACGATCGCGGAAACACTGCGGAAACGCATGCCATTCAAATGTCAGTGTCAAAGTCCATGGCATCCATTCTAGTTGGTGTCGCGATGGACGAAGGCTATATTGACAGTGTTGAAGATCAGGTTGTGAAATACGTTCCTGAACTGAAAGGGACCGCCTATGACGGGGTCCGCCTGAAAGATGTGCTTGAAATGTCTTCTGGCGTACGCTGGAACGAAGACTATGCCGACCTCAAATCAGATATCGTCCAGTCCGTCGTTGCAATTCTACTCGGCTCGCAAGATGAATTCACCAAGGAAGTGCCACGGGAGTTTGAACCTGGGACTTTCAACCGCTACTCCTCAATTGATACACACGTCGTCGGTTGGGTGCTGCGTGCCGCAACCGGAAAACCTTATAAGGATTGGTTTCAGGAGAAGCTTTGGTCGAAGATTGGAGCGGAGTCCTCTGCCAAAATCATGGTCGACACGGTTGGCGAACCTGTCGTTTTTGGGGGCTTAAACATACGCCTTCGCGATATGCTGCGCGTTGGAATGGTGCTGGCAAGCGGCGGTGTGAACCACAAGGGTGAACGTATTGTTTCTGAGGAGTGGATCAAAGCGTCTGTGACGCCAGATGACCCGCGACTGATGCCAGGCTACAAAAATCCGCAGAGCCCGTCTCCGCTCGGCTATAAATATCAATGGTGGCTGCCGATGGAATCCGATCAGGGAGACTTCACAGCAATCGGCATTCACGGTCAATTCATTTACGTTAACCCAAGCCGCAATGTTGTGATTGCCAAGACGTCAACTTTCCCTGCCTACCAAGAAAACAAAGAAATGATAAAATTGAAAGCAATCGCCATGTTCCAGGCAATTGCGCGCCACTTAGATGAAGTGCCTAACTCCTAAGAGACTGGCCGACTCTTTACCGAGTCGGCCTTTTGCAGCCAAGAGCAATTAAGCCGGCTGCCCAGTAGCGGCCAGCAATATTTCCCGTATATTCACGTTCTGAGGTTGCTGGTAGACAAACAATACGGCGTTTGCGACATCCTGTGCGTTCAGGACTCCGCCCATCTCTGTCTTCCACTGCTCATAACCATCTACGATTTCCTTCGAGGTTGTGTGAGACAGCAATTCGGTTTCAACTGCGCCGGGCGCAATAGTCATGACCCGCACATTATCAGCTGAAACCTCTTCACGCAGGTTCTCGCTGATCGCATGAACCGCAAATTTGGTACCGCAATACGCCGCATGAGCTGGAAATGTTTTGCGGCCCGCAATCGAGCTGACATTGATAATGGAGCCGCCACGCCGGGCTTTCATACCAGGCAGCACCGCGTGGATGCCGTTCAGCACGCCTTTTACGTTCAAGTCGATCATGCGGTCCCATTCAGCAGGGTCCTGAGTGGAGAGATCTCCCAGCAGCATACAACCAGCGTTGTTGACAATTGCATCTGGTGCGCCATACGCCTTCTCAGCTTCCTCAACCGCTGCAACAAGCTGCTGTCGGTTAGTAACATCGACAGCACGGCACAGAGTATTGGGAAGGCCTTGGGCTTCCATTTTCTCAACGCGCCGCGCGAGCAAAAGCAACGGATGGCCAGCGGCACTGAAAGACTTCGCAATAGCTGCGCCAATACCGGAACTTGCGCCGGTGACAATGATAAGTGGCTTTTTCATTTTGTTTTCCAGTCTTCTCAGGCTTTCTTTAAGCAAGGCGGCCTTGTTTTGTATTGGCGCGATTGTATAAATCCCAATCACTGTGATAAATGCGGGTAATTCGAAATTATTGTTAGGCTGAAATGAACAATATATATTGGAATGGGGTACGTTCGTTTCTCGCTGTCGCAGAGCATGGCAGCTTCACGTTAGCCTCGGAGGCAATAGGCCTTTCAAAAGCCAGCTTGAGCCAACAGGTAACCCAGCTGGAAGAACAATTAGACGTCCAGCTGCTTTATAGAACGACGCGTAAACTGCGCATGACCGAGATTGGCGAACGCTATTACGAAATGTGCCGCGCAGGCGTAAAGCAGATCACTGATGCCTCTGACCTTGCAGCGCAGGCGACGGACAGCTTGACCGGTTCAATTCGTATGAACGCGGTAGGCGGATTGATTGGGGAAGAGCTGATTGCACCACTGCTCATCGAGTATCAGCAGGCTCATCCAGCAATTGAGGTAAAGCTGGAGTTCTCCAGTTCCCGCGTTGATCTTCTGGAGAATGACTGTGATCTTGTACTACGCATGGGAGAGCTAGAAGACAGCACTCTTATCGCACGTAAACTGCACACCATCACCACCAGATACGTTGCAGCTCCCTCTTTCATAGCCAGCCATCCAAAGATAAACCATCCCTCCGATCTGAAAGGCCTTCCGTGTATCTCAGGCAGCGTGCAAGAGTGGATATTCGCTCGTGGCCAACAGCGCATTGTTGTCCAAGCAGAACAGGGATTTCAGATCTCTAATGGCCGTGTCATGTGTCAGGCTGCTGCGGCTGGTTTAGGCATTGCGCGCTTGGCAGACGTGTACACCGATGCACTCATCAAACGCGGGGAATTAACGGAGGTTCTTTCTGGCTGGCAGCAGACAACACCTCTTTGGCTCGTGAGCCCACCTACGCGGCACCAATTGCACCGGGTGCGTGAATTGATGGACTTTCTCGCGCGCAACTTTAAACATCGCTATCAAATAGTTTTGACCTAGCGACGATACGTGCCAACAAAACCATCGGGGATGAGCGCCCCTGCTGGGCCTGAATTGGGGTCATCGACACCCACTGGTATAAAGACACGCTGAATTATTATCTTTTCTCCATCCGGTGGTGGAGGACCAGGTAAGACCGCACCACGCGTGGTTTTAAAGCCCTCCAGCTCACAAATCAGCGAGGTCTTCTCAAATCCTTCGGGCACGACCATCGGACCGGGAGTATGTTGGACGAAGATAGAAGAACGATAGCCACTCAGATAACAAAATGCGCCGTCAGGCGTCGTATTTACTGTTACGAGCGTTGCACCAAACGGAATGGCAATCTCAGGCGTAAAGGCCTGTGGTAACCGTTCCTCTTCTGATATACAGCCGCTCAAGCAAAGCAAAGCGACCACGAGAGTGCTTAAGGTATGTCCGCTTTGCAAATCGGCCTCCATCTTTTACCAGTAAGCCGAACCTAACTGCGGAGCCTAAGCAGAAAAATCCACCAGATAAACTGGCGTTGTTCTGACGAGGGAGGCATTTGTAAAAAATACACATGACCTATACGCTCACACACCGATTTATCATGAAGTTTGAAAAATAGTTGATGGTTGTATTAGGCTGGGAGAAATTGTGTTTTCACAGCAAAAACACGCAAAAAAGAGTGTCCTGAAAGTGTTTTTAAATATGAAGGCTAGTTAAAGTGAAAATTTTTATCGCTGTTATTGTTTCTCACTATTTTTGCTTTTCTAGGTGTCTAACAAATAGAAGTAGGTTTTTAAAAGTTTTTCGCAAGTCACACACTTCTTTTATGAGAGAAACCGTGTTGATTAGATGAGTTTCATTCACGGTTTTGGCGATCAGTGTTACCCGCAAAACACTAATTGAGAAGTGAAAAGGCTTTGTGCCCTTGCATCCACAAAATTACAAAGTATCTATGAGAGAGAGTACTCCCCAAGGGCTTCACGAAGACTGTGAGCCTTTGTACAGTTTTGCGCAGATTAACGGAATGAGAATGACAAAACTTAGTGAAGCCACACTCAAGCTGCTAACTGATGAATCTGTTCGCAGTGGCCTTGCTGCACTTCGCGTTGGGATCGAAAAAGAAGCCCTTCGTGTGAGCAGTGAAGGCTTTATGTCATCGCATGATCACCCAGATGCATTGGGCAAGACACTAACGCATAAGTTCATCACTACCGACTTTTCTGAGGCGCAGGCGGAGTTCATTACTCCGACGGCAAATACAGTTAAAGAAAGCCTCGACTTTCTGAAGGAGCTTCAGGCATTTGCTGCGCGCAATACTGAGGCTGGCGAATACCTTTGGAATTCTTCGATGCCGCCAGAGATCCAGAGCGACGAAAGTATCCGGGTTGCACAGTATGGAGAATCGAACTCGGCGCAGATCAAAACGCTATATCGCAAGGGGTTGGCGCACCGCTATGGTAAGCGGATGCAGACGATCTCAGGCATTCATTACAATTTCTCCATTTCCGAAAGCCTTTGGAGTGCCTTCCATGAGCAGTGTAGCTCTGGCGGTAGTTTGCAGGATTTCCGAAGTGCCGCCTACCTCGGCCTGATCAGGAATCTTCAGCGTCATGGCTGGCTGGTACTCTACCTGTTTGGTGCCTCCCCTGCTTTGGACAGGAGTTACCTTGCGAAACCCCATCCAACTCTTTCGGTGTTGGGTGAGGACACTTACTACGGTGAGTACGCAACCTCGCTGCGCATGAGCGATCTTGGTTATACCAGCGTCGTGCAGAGTGAGTTGGACATCCACTTCAACTCCATCTGTGAGTACATAGAAGGCCTACGCGGTGCTTTGGCCACGTCAGTTCAGCAATACGAACAAATCGGCGTTTTTGAAGAAGGCGACTACAAGCAGATCAACACCCACCAGCTTCAGCTGGAAAATGAGCTTTATGGATCAGCACGACCAAAGCGCAATACTCAGGATGGTGAGCGACCAATCGCTGCCCTATGCCGTAGAGGCGTCGAATATATCGAGTTGCGGTCTCTTGATATCAACCCGCTGAACCCTATCGGAATTGGCGAGCAGCAAGCTTACTTCCTCAATACCTTCCTGACCCATTTGGCCCTTGCGCCGTCGCCTTGTATTGAGGCAGCTGAGCAACTGGCATTGAACGATCAACAGCGAATGGTTGCATGGCAGGGACGTTTACCAGATCTCGTGCTGCCCACTTACGGTGCAGGCGAAGTCACCCTTCGCGAAGCTGGCAATAACTTGCTTGACGACATGCGGCATACGGCAGAAATGATGGATGATGTCTATGGTGGCACCGGCCATATCGACGCGCTTAATGCCCAGGCTGCAAAGCTGGATGATCCAGATCTGACTCCGTCTGCACAGATCTTGAAAGGCGTGAAGCAAAATGGCTCTTACGCTGGCTTTATCGCAGAGCTCTCCAAAAATCAGTCGGATCACCTGAAAGCACTCCCGCTCTCAGCTGACCGCTTAAAGTTTCAGGAAGCAATGGTGGCACAGTCAAAAGCGGCCTACGAGCAAATTGAGTCCCGGCAAGGCTCAAACAATTTTGACCGTTTCCTTGACTCGCAGAATAAAACTGACCTTCTACCGCCGGAATGTCTTGGCGAACGTTAAGGGGTAGCTTAACTCCCTTTTTGAATAGGATTGCAGTGCAATCAACTTCTGCACTCAAACGCTAATCTATACTCGCCGCGCTAAAAACAAGCGCGGCGATGCACCAAAGTGGCCACCTGAAAGTTTTTGCAGCCACACAAAAACCCCCACATCCATCTGAAATCCATAGGATTTGGCCTTCAACAAAGGCTCATGAACAGTGTTCACTCCAATACAGATATGCCTTTCTTCTTGAAAACCAAAGCATCTTAAGCTCTACTACTTGCATAACCGTACGAACTTCCACTGGCGGAGGAACATGCAATGGACAAAGCACTAGATGAGCCTGAAGCACCGTTTGGCCTGAACCACGGCCCAATGCTGACAGGAGCTTTCGCACCGATTTCACATGAGGAAATAATCGATACACTTGACGTTGAGGGCACAATCCCAACCGACCTGAACGGTGTGTATTTGCGTAATGGGCCTAATCCACGGCATGAACCAAAAGGCAGTTATCACGTATTCGACGGTGACGGCATGTTGCACTCCGCCGAGTTTCGCGGCGGCAAAGTGGTTTATCGCAACAAGTGGATCCGTACGGAGGGCTGGTTGCAGAACGAAGAGAGCGGTGAAGAGCGGTATTGGGGTGTCATAAACACCGTCAAAGGAAACCCGGACCGCCCGATGAATGATGTCGCCAACACAGATGTTGTAGGCCATGCGGGCTATGCGGTCGTCTCCTGGTATCTGTGCGGCACTCCTTATCTCGTAGATCCGATGACACTGGAAACTGTCCGCTCAGCTCCTGATTATGTAGCAGGACCCGGCCAGGGCATGTCCGCGCACACCAAAGTCGATGAATACACTGGCGATATGATGTTCTTCGATTACTTCAATGAAGCGCCTTACATGACTTACGGTGTTGTGAATGCCCAGGGAAAGCTTGTCCATCATGTGCCGATTGAACTCCCCGGTTCACGCCTGATGCATGACATGGCGGTGACCGAGAACCATTCGATCCTGCATGATGTACCCGTTTACCATCAGCAAGAGGCTCAGGAAAAAGGCCGGCATAAAATCCGTTTTGACAGCTCCCTTCCGATGCGTTTTGGCGTGATCCCAAGGTTTGGGCAGTCCAATGAGGTCCGGTGGTTCGATTTCACACCTTGCTTTGTGTATCACGTTGTCAACTCCTGGGAGGAAGGCGACGAGGTGGTGATGGTACTGTGCAGGTACATGCCAACCCTTCACGCTGATGGCACGATTGACGAAATTGAAACGGCAAAACGAATAGGCCGTTTGAAGATGGATGCCCGCCTTTGGCGCTATCGCATGAATGTTAAGACCGGTGAATGCTCGGAGGAATGTCTGAACCCGGACCTGAATGTAGAATTTCCAGGCTACAACAGCGCAGAGACCGGGCGCTACACCAAATGGGGTTATCTCATTGATCACGACCCTGAGATCCTGCGCTGGACAGGACTGCGGAAATTCAATCTGGACACCGGAGAGAGTGTCGCTGAATGGTCGGATGACCCAGATCACTGCTGGTATTCGGAGCCATGGTTTGCCCCCGCTGATGAGGCGACGGCAGAAGACGACGGCTACGTCATTGTCTTTTGCTGGAACGATGCAACGCGTTTGCAGGAAATGCAGGTGTTTGATGCGCGCAAAATCAGCGAGGGACCTGTAGCACGCATCAAGCTACCACACCGATTGCCTCCGGGTTTTCATGCTTGCTGGATGAAGCCAGAACAAATCGCATCTTGGAGCAAGTAATCCCAAGCTGTGGCCGGTTCGAGAGAGCCCGCCACAGCCCCACGCAGCAGTGAACCATTTTTGCGTTACGCTCAGACGCGTTTTCACGCCTCTTCAATTGGGTTGGCAAAGTTCTGCTCAACCCCATCTGGCCACTCAAGTTCGTACGTTACGTCATGAACATCCAGTTCTTCCCTGCACGCTGAACAAGCGACAACTGGCGAAAGGTTATGTCCGTTTGGCTCGTGTGTTAGCAGCACCGGCGCGCCTTCTGGAGAGGCGTAGTAAGTATCTCCCCAACGCATGAGCATCAGCAATATCGGAAAGATATCTGTAGACTTACGCGTCAGCCTGTAGCCTGTTTTCTTTCCGCCTGCCTCCTCGTCGTTATGGTTTACGAGGCCGAGAGTCTGCATCCAGTTTAACCGCTCAGTCAGAATGTTGGTCGCGGCACCGCTATCCTCGCGGATCCTGTCAAAACTATTCAATCCGGTAAACAACGCGCGCAGCACCAAAACGGCCCATCGATCGCCCATAATCTGCGCCACTTCTACCATGATGGCTGAGCCTGAGTTTCGTTCCGCAATTGCATCCCGGTGCTGGCGTCGCCGCACGTAATTTGCCGCCATAGTGCCAACACCCGGCCCCTCTTCCCAGTCCACCTCAAACGCTGAGTATTCATGCCCGCAGGTTGCACAAAGTGGGAGCGGCTCAAATATCTGACCACACTTCTTATGGGTCAGCTTCACCTTCACCACTTGACTTTGATCGCCCCAAATGCGCTCCCACCGAAGCATCATGAGCGACATCCAATAAAGCCCCTGCCCCTTTTCGGTGAGCCGATACTCATAGCGTGCCGGTCGTTCGGAATAGAGCGCTTTGCACATGACGTCTTTTTCAACGATGCGCTTTAGCCGATCGCTAAGCAAGGCACGTCTCAAGCCCGTCGCATTTTGAAATTGCCCAAAGGTGCGTGCGCCCAGCCATGCTGCCTCCAGGATCATCATAGCCGAGGAGTCGCCCATAATTTCAAGCGCCCGCCAGATCGAGCATGATCTCACCAATTTAGTCATAGGCAACCCATGTTGTTCTTTTTTAAAACCAACATTTTCGAGACCTCGCGGGAAAGGATTTCCATCCATGCATTTAAACATTTTGTTCGGATATGCAAATTCAGCTTTTGCTAAACAACCTGTCATCACAGCGCTCAATGAGACCAAACCATTCATATCTGATCGAAACCTAACCATCTGAAATATATCATACCTTTAGGTGCGTTTCATTGATAATGATCATTCATCAAAATTAATACTTATCTCTTTCTTCAGATATCACAGGATCTTCACTAAGTCATTTTACTTGCATTAGCGTACTCACTTGCTATCGTAAACCCGATTCTTGACGTGCTTATCGTCACAGGAACAAACCGCCGGAGCCTCGGCAGGACGGGAGGGGAAGCGATGCCAGATATCGAACTATTTGTGCAGTCGTTAGCCAATGGTGTTTCTGTAGGTGCGATTTATGGGCTCATAGCGCTTGGTTTTGTGCTGGTTTATAAATCCACCGAAGTGGTCAATTTTGCACTTGGTGACCTTTTGATGTTCTCGGCTTTTGCGGGGTGGAGCTTGAGCGTTGCTCTAGGTTGGCCAATCTGGCTGGCCGTTCTGGCCGCAATTTTCCTCACCTCCCTTTTATCGGGTATTATCAATGAGGCCGTTGTCTCTCGTATTATTGGACAACCCCAGTTCGCCCATATTCTCCTGACTTTGGGGATCGCCTTTACGCTACGTGGACTGATTTTACTCATATGGGGTGCAGACCAGCGCTCGCTTGATTCCCTTGCACCAGACACGCTTTTAGAAGTCGCCGGTATTACACTAAGAGCCGAACGTGTGCAGATTATCCTGATCACTCTTGTCTTGGTGATCGCATTACAGTTCTTCTTTCGCAAAACCCGTTTCGGGCTGGCCTTGCAAGCACTTGGTGAAAACCAAATGGCTGCCTACTTGATGGCAATACCAGTCCGGCGGGCCATCTCTGGAATTTGGATGCTCTCAGGGGCAATCGCAGCAATCGCAGGCCTGATGCTGGCCCCTCTTTTGCTAGTGGATACGAACCTGTGGCTCGTCATGGTCAAGGGCCTGATCGTCGCGGTAATGGGCAGTTTTCACTCTGTTCCCGGTGCATTGGGCGCCGGTATTCTGGTTGGCGTAATAGAGCAACTCGCTGGGGTATACCTAGATGCTGAATACCGGGACCTCGTTGTCTATGCTTCCTTTTTTGCGATCCTCGCGGTGTTTCCGAAAGGCCTCTTCGGTGGCCAGTCAGCCAAGAAGGTCTGATCCATGTATTTCGATTTCAAAACCAGTTACAATGATGATATCCGATTGATAAGGCGACCACTTTCCGGTCTTTTTTACGCCATTGCATTCGGTACCGCTCTTTTCTCACCCCTTGTTATTTCTGAATTCTACATCACCGAGTCCAGTGCCATATTCGTGCTCGGGATCATAATCATTGGCTATATGATTTCAGCAGGTATGGCAGGGCTCGTTGGGCTTGGGCACGCTGCCTTTGTTGGCGTTGGCGCCTACACTCATGCCATATTGTTGGGTGCTGGTGTCCCGTTTCTTATTTCAATTTTCTCAGCCATTGCAGTTTGCGCTCTTTTAGGCGTTATGCTTGCGGTGATTTCGCTGCGCCTTTCCGGGCTCTACCTTGCCATTTCGACATTGATCTTTGCACTAGCCGTTGAGCACATACTGGGGTCATGGGAAACCCTGACAGGCGGATATGAAGGGATCCTGGTACCTGATCCTATTATCTTCGGGACAAGTTTCGCTTCCAGCATAAACTATTACTACCTAACGCTTTCTGCGCTGGTATCTGTTATTATTCTTGCGGCTAACTTGATGCGCTCGCTTTCGGGCCGTGCACTCATTGGACTGCGCGATAGTGAGCAAGCAGCTGCATCCCTTGGGATCAATGTTCTTAAGACAAAATCAGTTGCCTTTGCCCTGTCAGGTGCCGTTACGGGGTTTGGCGGCGCCCTCATGTCCCATCAAATCTTCTTTATCACTCCAGAAGCATTCAACATGATGCTCTCGCTTCAAATCGTTTTAGCTGCGGTCATCGGTGGATTGGGGAGCATCACCGGGGCCCTTATAGGGGCGGTTGTGATTGGCTGGATGCCTGAGTTGATCAGTCAAATTAAAGCACTTTTACCTGTCAGTATTCGCTACCAACCAGGGCCGGATTTAGTGATTTATGGCGCGGTTCTCATTGGCTTCGTCCTGTTCGAACCTCTGGGTCTTTATGGTCGCTGGAAGAAGATCGAGAACTGGTTGCTGACATTTCCGCTCGACCGTAAAGCCACATTTGCAAAAACCCGTACCTACATGAAATCCGAGCGGGTGTGATGATGAAGTTACGAGTGGCCGGGTTAAAACAGTATTTTGGTGGGCTGAAAGCGGTGGACACCGTCTCACTGGATGCAAAACAGTCTGAGATCCTGGCGATCATTGGACCTAATGGCGCGGGCAAAACAACGGTAATCAACGCGATCACCGGTCTGCGCAAACCCACGGCAGGTACTGTCTGGCTAGGCGATAAAACGATCACTGGACTTGCCGCCAACCGCATCGCAGAGCTTGGCATTGCGCGGACCTTTCAAAACATAGAGCTCTTTGAACATGCAAGCGTTCTCGACAACATTCAGTTGGGTTTTTATCGTCACCGCAAGGTCACGCTATGCGCGGAACTCTTTAACCTTCCCTCTGCGCGGGCAGAAGCAGTAAACGCCCGGCTCGCCGCCGAAAAAATCTTGCACTACCTGGATCTCGTGTCGTGGCGGGACAAAGCAGTCTCTGGCCTTTCTTATGGCATTCGAAAACAGGTCGAGTTGGGCCGCGCTCTTTGTTCTGCACCAAGCTTTCTTATCCTCGACGAACCTGCCTCCGGCTTAACTCGGGAAGAGACACTCGATCTGGGATATTTTTTGCGTGATCTGGCAAAAAATCGAGGCATCGGCATTTTGATGATTGAGCATGATATGGGTTTGGTGTCGCGTGTCGCGGACCATGTTATCGCTATGAATGAAGGCCGGATACTCGCGAAAGGTAGCGCGCCAGAGGTGCAGTCAAACGCGGATGTCATCGAGTGCTATCTGGGTTCGGAGATGGTGTAATGACTATTTTATCAGCAAAGAATCTTGAGAGCTTCTACGGCCCTGTTCCTGCATTGCGAGGGGTGAGTGTTGACATCTGTAAGGGTACTGTCACGGCAGTAATCGGTGCCAATGGCGCAGGCAAGTCAACCCTGCTCAATACTCTTTCCGGTCTGTTGGAAGCTCGCTTTGGGCATATTGAGTTTCTTGGTGAGCGCATCGAGATGCTGAGCGCTGATCAAGTCGCCTCGCGTGGTTTGGTATTGGCGCCAGAGGGCCGACAAGTATTCCCTGAAATGAGCGTTCGCGATAACCTTCGATTGGGCGCCTTTCGTAAGGATGCACGAGCGCACGAAGAGCGTAATCTCGCTCGTGTACTGGCTTATTTCCCAAGACTTGAACAACGTTTTGAGCAGCGTGCTGGAATGATGTCTGGGGGCGAACAACAGATGCTTGCCATCGCAAGAGCACTCATGGCTGCACCCGATATGCTGATGCTGGATGAGCCTTCACTGGGTCTCAGCCCAAAATACGTTCACGAAATCTACCAAATACTTGCGCGTATCAATGACGAAACCGGACTAACGGTTCTTGTCGCCGAACAAAATGCCTCAGTCGCACTATCAGTTGCCCATTTTGCATACGTGCTGGAGCTGGGCCGGGTCGTATTGCTCGGCCCTGCGGAAGAAATGGCAACGAAAGAGGTTCTGCAAGAGAGTTTTCTGGGATCGACAAACGTGACCATGGATCAAAAACGGTTCAGGAGAAAAAAGAAATGGCGCTAGACCTTGCTGACTCTCCTTCAGTCATTCACCTTTTGCGCCAACGAGCAGTTGATTGGCGTGGCCGCGTTGCCATGTACCACAAGGTGCTGGGGCTTTGGCAGCCGTTGAGCTGGGATGCATATTATACACTCATTTGCGAAGCAGCCACCGCTTGCAATTTTTTGGGCCTGACGCCCGGAACAGGTGCTGCAATCCTTTCTGAAAACCGGCCTGAGTGGTTGATAGCCGATTTCGCTGCCATAATGTGTGGCCTCCTATCAAATGGAATATACACCACCTCCTCAACAGAGCAGATTGCCTACCAGATTGAAAAAAGCGGGTCTGAAATTCTTTTTGTTGAGGGAGGTGAGTTGCTCGACAAAGTGCTGGCAATGGACGCCCGCGTACTGGCAAAACTGAAAAAAATCATCCTGTTTGATATGGATGGCCTCCAGGATCTAGACCATCCCTTGTGTGTGAGTTGGGACGAATTTCTCAAACTTGGGAGAACCGCACTAGAAAGCGAACCAGACATTCCTGATCAGATGATCGACGAGCTGACAATCGACAAAATCGCCATCCTTATTTTCACATCAGGAACAACCGGTGCACCTAAGGCGGCGATGATCTCTCATCGCAACATACTGGTACAAACCAATGCGTGGATGAGCCATTACGAACTGAGCTTTCGCGATCGTGTTATCTGCTATCTGCCGCTTTGTCATATTGCAGAACGACAGTTTTCTGGCATGACACCGCTCGCCACCGGGGCTGTCGTTCATTTTGCCGAAAGCATGGAAGCGCTCGGTGAGAATATGCGTGAGGTGAAGCCAACTGTCCTGTTCGCTCCGCCCCGCATCTATGAGAAACTAAGTGCGCAGATTAATCTCGCCATTGCCGAAGTCCGCCCTTTAAGTGCCTATGCCTATCAGGCCGCCCGCCGCCGGATATCAAACGGTGCAACCCCGCTCATGCGCTGGGTTCTAAAAAAGACTGTGCTGAACAATGTTCTGAGAGTCATGGGGCTTTCAGAGCTTCGTCTGGGGATCACCGGAGCTGCTGCAGCTTCTGAAGAACTCGTGGATTGGTACTTGAGCCTTGGCATACCGCTTTACGAACTGTTTGGCATGACCGAGACAACCGGAGCCGTGACCCACATAAATCGAGATGGGACCCACCAGTTTTGTGGCCCACCAATAGAGGTCGGCGAGGTTCGAATTGGCAGCAACAATGAGCTTCAAGTACGCGGACCCCAAGTCTTTTGCGGATATTACGGCGACCGGGAGAAAACCGCTGAAGCCATTACTCCAGATGGCTGGCTGAACACCGGCGATCAGGCGCGCATTGATGAGGCTGGCAATATCCAGATTATTGGGCGGATCAAAGACCTTCTCATCACATCAGGCGGAAAGAATATTGCCCCTTCCAAAATCGAAGGCAAGATCAAAGCTTCGCCATATGTCGTTGACGCTATGTTGGTTGGAGAGGGACGAAAATTCATCACTTGCCTCGTGATGATCGATCAGGAAACTGTTTCCCGCTTTGCGCGCGACAATGGGATCTCATTTACCGACTACAAAAACTTGTGTCGTCAAACAGCCGTCGAAGAGCTGGTGCGCAGCGAGATTGCACAGGTGAACAGTACCGTATCACGCGTCGAACAGGTCAAGGATTTCAAAATTATCGATGTCGATCTGGACGCAGAAGATGACGAGCTGACACCAACGCTAAAACTCAAACGTACTCAAATTGAGAAGAAGTACTCAACGCAGATTGAAGAGATGTATTCACATGCTTGAAAGGGAGGGAAGCATGACGTTCAACGCTTTTAAAAAGGTTTTCGTCGCATGTACGCTGGCACTTGGCACAACAACGACAGCCCTGAGTGACACCCGCGGTGTCTCAGAGGACGAGATCATTATCGGAACGCATCTGGATCTGTCTGGCCCAGTCGCTGCAGCTATGCCCCCTCTTGTGGCAGGCATACAAACACGCCTCCAAGAGATAAATGAGGCCGGAGGCATCCACGGCCGTAAGCTGCGGCTGCTCATAGAAGACAACGCATACCAACCCAAACAGGCCGTACGTGCCGTACAAAAAATGGTAACCAAGGATCAGGCCTTTCTGATTTTCAGTCCCTTTGGCACTGGAACCTCCGCCGCTGGCTATGCTTTTGCGCAGAAGTTCGGTGTCCCCCACGTTTTTCCATGGTCAGGTGTACCTGCAATCTTTCACCCAAAAGGCACTGAAGGAAGTTTCACATATGTAGAGGACTACGCGTGGGCCACTGGTGCTGGCGTGGATTGGATCATCAAAGACAAAGGCTTTAAGCGTATCGGTGTGCTTTATCAGGACGACGCTTTCGGAAAGCTCGTGCTTGCCGGGGTTGATGAGGCTCTTAAATCCAATGGGCTAACCTTGGTTGAAAGTGCTGGTTACAAACCCGGAGATGTCGACTTCTCGGCCCAAATTGCGAAGCTGAAAGCAGCAGATGTTGACTTGGTGGTGCTGGGCACCGTGATCCGTGAAACCATCGGAGCCTATAGCAGCATCCGCAAAGTAGGCTGGGGTGTGGATGTTATTACAACCATTCCAGGGCGCAGTCAGGTTGTGCCCCTGCTCGGAAAAAGCGCAATGGATGGTCTCTACGGCGTCGGGCAGTGGAATATTCCCGGCACTGGCAATGACAGCGCAGCGGCGCAAACCTGGCTGGCAAAGTTCAATGAAGCAAACCCCGGAGTACCTGCGGAAAATGCTGCCATCGCCTATTTGATGACCGACTGGCTGGTGCAGGCTTTAGAAGCTGCTGGGCCCAACCTTACAGTCGAAAGCTTCAACACAGCGTTCGAAGGCTCCAAGTATCAAGACATTTTTGGCAGTCCAGAACTCACGATGACGAACGGGCACATATCTCCAGAAGTCGCCTCTGTCTGGAAAGTCGATGGTTTGGGCTGGGTAAAGGTTTCAGACGACATCACAAACTAAACCCGTACCGCTCCGGTCTCTGTGATCGGGGCGGACCACCTCAGCAACAAGAGGCCTACCATGAGCCAATCTGCCGTGTATGTACTGGGTGGTGCCCAGACGGATTTCGCCCGCAACTGGTCCCGCGAGGGATTGGGCCTTGAAGACATGATGCGCTCCGTCCTCATTGATGGACTTGAGGCTACTGGACTTGAAGCAAACCAAATCGAAAAAGCACACTTGAGTAACTTCACCGCAGAACTTTTTTGTGCGCAAGGTCAACTGGGCGGCCTCTTCGCGGCGCTTGCTCCAGAGCTATCGGGCGTCCCTTCCACGCGGCACGAAGCAGCATGCGCCTCAGGGTCGATGGCTCTCCTATCCGCGATGGCCGATATCGAGGCGGGGCGCTACGATTTAATTTGCGTTCTTGGCCTCGAGTACATGCGCAACGTTCCTGGGCAAACAGCCGCAGAGTATCTGGGCTGCGCTGCATATGCAGGCGAGGAATGGAGCGATGCCACCTACCTGTGGCCCCGTGCTTTTTCAGATTTAAATGAAGCCTACAGCGAAAAATATGGCCACCCAGTAGACTATACCCACCTTGGGGAAATTGCCCGAATAAACTACGAGAATGCCCGGCGTAATCCAAACGCTCAAACACGCAAGTGGCAGTTCAATACTGAGAGTTTCACCGAGAACGATGACACCAACCCAGTGATTGAAGGCCATGTGCGACGCAATGATTGTGGGCAAGTGACTGATGGGGCCGTGACCGTGTTTTTGGCATCGGATCGCTTTATGCGCGCACACGCAAAAAAACAGGGCAGGACACCCAGTGATTATGCGCAGATCGAAGGTTGGGGGCACCGCACTGCAACCATGCGTTTTGCAGATAAGCTGGAGGAAGGGCAAAATACGCGCTTTGTCCTGCCGCAGGTCAATCAGACAATACTGGAATGCTTTGCTCGCGCAGGTATCGACAGTCCTTTTGCACTGGACACGATTGAGACTCATGACTGCTTTGCAATGACAGAATACGCCGCCATCGACAGCTTTGGCATAACCAGTCCGGGCGAAAGCTGGAAAGCGATTGAAAATGGCACAATCGCTTTTGACGGACGACTCCCGATCAACCCCTCTGGAGGGCTGATTGGTCTGGGACATCCCGTTGGGGCTACCGGTGTGCGAATGATGTTGGATAGTTTCAAACAGGTCACCGGACAGGCGGAAGACTATCAAGTTGAGGGAGCAAAGCGCGCAGGCATCTTAAACATTGGAGGATCTACGACCACGATTGCATCGTTCGTGGTTGGCAGAGCGGGGTAAGACCATGCAAACATACATATATGACGCTGTGCGCACAGCCCGTGGTAAAGCAAAACCGGAAGGTGGGCTCGCGGCTGTAAAGCCCGATGAGCTGGTGGCTGCCCTGAGCGACGCGATCACAGACCGGGTCGGACAGTTTAAACCCGAAGCATTACTGCTGGGCTCCGTCGGACAAGTCGGGGCTCAGGGTGGCAATATCGCTCTCGTTTCCAAATTTCGCGCCAAACTGCCCGATGAAACTGTCGCCTGGACCATCAACAATTTCTGTGCCTCTGGACTCACTGCAATTGGGCAAGCTTCTTCCATGGTCGCGACAGGGCAAGCAAACCGTGTGCTCGCAGGGGGCGTAGAAATGATGTCGTGTGTGCCATTTATGGCAGATGATGCGCACTACTACGTGGACACCACCTTACCCGAACGCCACCGCTATCTGCTGGTTGCACTCGCCGCTGACAAGCTCGCAGAGGATTTGGATATTAGCCGTGCAGAAATGGACACTGCCGCGCTGCGGTCCCATGCTCAGGCTTTGCTGGGTGATGATAATGGGAAAAATGCGTCGCGGATCATCGTGAATGGTTTGAACCGTGAAGAGTGCGCAAAGAAAATGGATCATGAAAGCATAGCAGCACTGCAACCGGCATTTGCTGCACTTGCCCCTCAATACGCTCAGGTTTTGGGACGTAAGGTTGACCATCGCCATACAATAGCACACGCCCCGCCTATGACTGACGGAGCAGGTCTGGCAATGGTCGGCACCTACGGTGCGATTGATGCCCCTCCCCGCGCCCAAATTGTTGCATTTGCCGAAGTCGGTGGTGATCCTGCCGTTTCACTGGGTGCTGGTTTCGCTGCGATGGATCAGGTGCTCGCAAAGAGCGAGTTATCCTTGGAGGATATGGACCGCATCGAGTTCATGGAGGCATTTGCAGTCACCATCGTAAAGTTCTTACGTGACCACCCGCACCTTGAAGATCGGGTCAACACCAGTGGTGGGCACCTCGCAAAAGGCCACCCACTTGGAGCCTCTGGCGCAATCTTAGTGTCCACATTACTCGATACACTGGACATGGTGCAGGGACGCTACGGGCTCGTTGTTGCCTCCGGTGCGGAAGGCATTGGCAGTGCAATGATTGTTAAGCGGATGGACGAGGGCTAAAGAAAATGAGTTATGACTTAGTCCCCCATCTCAGACTTCCGGTGATCTGTGCACCCATGTTTTTGGTGTCTGGTCCTGAGCTAGTCATTGCTGCCTGCAAATCCGGTATTGGCGGGGCTTTCCCCTCAACCAATTGCAGAACCCTTCAAGAGCTTGAAAGCTGGATGTTGCAGATTTCAAACTCGATTGAACCGGGTGATGCTCCGTGGATTATGAACCTCATTACCCACTCCACCTATCCTAGGCTTGAGGAGGAATTGTAATTGGTTGCAAAATATCAACCTCCTGTCGTCATAACCGCACTTGGCTCGCCAAAACCAGTCATTGAAACTGTCAGATCGTATGGTGGTATGGTTTTTGCCGACGTCGTGAACCTGAAGCTTGCGCGCAAGGCGGCGGATGCAGGTGTCGATGGATTGGCTTGTATTAGCGCAGGTGCAGGCGGTCATACAGGACATCTGTCACCTTTCGCCTTCATTTCTGCGATCCGGGAGTTCTATAGCGGTAGAATTGCGGTGGGCGGGGGTATTTCCGATGGAGCAGGCATAGCAGGGGCGATCGCAGCCGGAGCTGATCTTGTCTATATGGGAACACGTTTTCTACCAACATTTGAAAGCGTTGCCCAACCAGAATACAAACAGATGGTCGTGAATTCAGATGCAGACGACCTTATCGTCAGTTCAGTTGTTACCGGAACAGATGCTTCTTGGCTTCGTGCAACACTGGAAGCTGCCGGAATAGATCCAAACTCGCCTTCACATGCGCGTAATTATTCCGGCAAAGATGCTGCGAAGCGATGGCGAGACATTTGGGCGGCTGGACAGGGACTGGGTCGCAGTAAACAAATCGAACCACTCTCAAAAATCGTTGACGATCTGCACCGAGAGTACACGACAGCGATTGAGCGGGTTTATCGCGTTACCGGCATTTCAATGCAAAAAGGGCTGTCTGTCTCTCCACCTTGAGCAGTGATGAAACCACCAAAATCAAATCTACATGGTTCCTGATCTTCAGTGAACTCTAAAAGCAAAGCCGAGTTATAGCTTCAAATCAGGAAACGGAAATTTATTCAGAAAATTATTCTCTTTTATTCCATCTCGTCATTCCGCATAGTAATATACGTAGAAATAAGTAGAATCAGGCTTTCCGTTCTCTTGCGGTCGGAAAGCTCTTGGGGCGAGAAGAAATGAAATATACGTCAATGCAAGATTTACAGGCGCTGGCGAGCAATAAACTGAAAACACGGCCCACTCCCAAGCAGGCCCGTGCATTGTTGCGCGTCCAGGAAATCCTAGTGACCACAGCGCAAGTTCTTGAACGGCACCCTCCAGCAGACCTCTCAACCACATTAATCGCCGAGAATGCAGGGATTCCGGTTAGCTCTATCTATCGCTATTTTCCTGGTATCGAAGATCTTTTGGACGAGCTTTATGAGCAGGCAACGGAGCAGTTGAACGCACAAATCATGGCGGTGATGAATGAATGGACGCCGGCGGAAGACTGGAAAGAGAAACTTTATAAAGCACTGAGTGTCATCCGGGTCTTCCTCAATGAACACCCATTTTACCGCGCACTGCACCTGCTGATCATGGCGCGTCGCGGCCCGCAGACATTGCAGGAAGAGCGCCATAAGCCTTTTACCCAGTTCCTGGCAGAGCGCTGGCGTAACGGGCTTGATGGTTTTTCCGGCGGGGATGCAGATGTGGTGGCTCGCATTAGCGTCCAGATGGCGCTGACATTGGAAGATTTGATGGCGCGCCAGACGGATCCAGAAAATGAGACTGTGTATTTCGATGAACTGAACAAAGCCATGCAACAGTATCTGCGGCTTTATCTCAGCCAAAACGAAGCAGTTGACTAAAGCTATTTTTGAACAGGAGATGTTCAAAAAACGGGTTAAAGCATTGTGGCATAATATTTTTTGCCGCCCGAAACTAAGCAATTTGACGGGGAGTTCTAACGCTTCACAAGGGCACCGATATCTCTGTCAGGTTGAAACATATGTAACAGACTTTGCGCATTCCGGTGGGAGGGAAGAGTGAGAAAGAATGTATTGGTTGCTAGCGCCCTATTAGTTTTGTGCGCAGCAGCTTTAACAGGTGGCATCATGTGGTGGAATGGCGGCTTCGCCGTTCAGGCTACAGTTATTGCGCCATCCAAAGCCGATATTTCAAGAGCAGAAACTTTGATGCCAACAGATGGCTCACTTGCAAAAGTCTACGCACGTTCCTGCATGGCTTGCCATTCCGTGGCAGACGCACAGGCCCCACTGACGGGTCACATAAATGGGTGGACCCAGCGGTTTTCAGAGCGTGGCTCTCGCGGGCTTCTCAAATCCGCAAAAGAGGGCTTTGGCAACATGCCAGCTATGGGCCTGTGCACCGATTGTACGGATGAACAATACACCGCATTGATTTCTTTCATGTCTGGTAGGGAGGACAGCCAATGAAACTTTCACGCAGAACTCTATTGAAGCTTGGTCTTGGAGCCGGAGCACTCTTGGCGGTCCCTGTCGGTATGCAGGCGCACTGGAGCAGTAAAGATTTTACCCGTTCAGACTACTCCCCTACGGCCCCCAAAGCCCCGGCGGGACGCCGCAGTTGGCGCAACTGGTCAGGGCGCTATACCGCAACACCTCAAGAGATTTACTCTGCACCCTCAGAAGGTGAGCTGGCTGAAAAAATAGCCAACTGGGAAGGTCGAATCCGTCCAGTGGGCAGCGGGCACTCCTTCATTGACATTGTGCCTACTGAAGACTTGATGATTGATGTGGGACAACTGTCCGGCCTTTATGATGTCGACAAAGAAAACAAGACTGTCACATTCGGTGCAGGGACACGCTTACGACAAGCAGCACGTTTAGCGGCAGAGCAAGGTTTGGGTTTTTCAAACCTGCCTGATGTCGATGTACAAACACTTGCTGGGTCTTTCAGCACGGGAACCCACGGCACCGGACGTACATTGCACGCCCTGCATAATACGGTCAAAAACTTCCGATTGATCAGGCCTGACGGCGAAGTCCTTAATGTCTCCAGAGATGAAAACCCAGAGCTGTTTGATGCTGGCCGTGTTTCGCTCGGGTCCTTGGGGGTGATCAGCCAATATACCTTGCAACTGGTTGATACCTACGCGTTGAATCGGAAGATTTACTTCCTCAAAACAGAGGATGTGCTCGACCAGTTCATCGAGCTCTCAAAGGCTCACAGGAATTTTGAATTCTTTATTCTTCCCAACACCGGGTACTCCGCTCTGCTAACACACGATTTGTACGAGGGAGAACTTGAGGGGCGGCCACCAAGCCAGGATGAAGACTTCATTCTTACCCTCAAACAGCTGCGCGATGTACTTGGCTGGTCGCCTTGGTTGCGGCGCTCCGCTTTCAAGGCATATGTGAACACGCTCATTCCTGAAAGCGGCCTGGCCGAGGACACGACTGATGAATACTGGAAGCTTCTCTCCAGCTCTCGCATCACAAAAATGAACGAGATGGAATATCATATTCCGGAGGCCAACGCGCAAAAGGCAGTCAGGGAAGTGGCCGCTGTTATGGACAGCAGTAAGGAGTCTTTCTACCCCATCGAGGTTCGCTTTACTGGTCAGGATGATGCTTGGTTGAGCCCGTTTAACGACGGCGTCCGGTGTTCAATCGCAGTACATACGCTCCACAGTGAAAGTTACATGCCGCTTTATGATGCGGTGGAACCAATCGTCCGAAAATATGGCGGACGGCCTCACTGGGGCAAGTTTCACTCACTGGATGTGCAACACCTGGACGAACTCTATCCCAATTTCGCGCAGTTCAGAGAACTGCGCCGAGACATGGATCCAACCGGAAAGTTCCTTAACACACGCCTTGCCAGCATTTTTGGTGAGGACTTTGGCGCTAGTTCCACAAGTTAAACGGGTAACATCGACAATGGAAAAGCCAGAGGCCGAGTACTTTCATAATGTGACAGCCGCGTTGAGAGCCCACGGTGTGTGCCAGCCTACGCTGGTTCTGGACCTCACACGGCTGGACCATAATACAGAAGCAGCGATGTCCGTGGTTCGAAACGGCTATAATCTGCGGATCGTGACTAAATCGCTGCCTTCGCCCCCGCTCCTCTCTCATATTATGGAGAAAGCAGGCACGAAGCGGCTGATGTGCTTTCATATTCCGTTCCTGCTGGAACTGACCCGCACTTTCCCTTCCGCGGACATCTTGCTGGGCAAACCGATGCCAGCAAGTGCCGTAAAGTGGTTTTACGAACAACAAAGGCCTGCCGGTAACTCATTCGATCCGGCAAAAAGCCTTCACTGGCTCGTGGATAGTTTGGAGCGGCTGAAGGACTACGAAACGATAGCCCTTTCCCTCGGGCTGGACCTTCAAATCAACCTGGAAGTCGACATTGGTTTGCATCGGGGCGGTTTCTCCTATCAGAGCCATAAGGAGTTTGGTGAGGCGCTGGACTACATCCACAACTCCTCCTGCCTGCATCTTAGTGGCTTGATGGGCTATGATGTTTTTATCACCCACGTACCGCAAATTTTATGCGGGAAGCAGAAGTGCATTGAGGCCGCTCATACACGGTATCGGCAGTTCCGTGGGATGGTGGAGGCCAAATTTACACCAGAAGACGTTGCAGGCATGAATTTCAATACAGGAGGGAGCACGACATACCCTTTGTACGATCAAGCTGGGCCTGCTAACGAAATCTCGATGGCCTCTGCACTCATTCAGCCAACTGACTTTGATAGAAAAGTGCTCTCGCATCATCAACCGGCAGCCTTCATTGCAGCACCGGTTTTGAAAGTCATCGACAAGCCACAAATACCCATGCTGCCCCGGCTTTCCAAGGTCCTGCGCATGACAGGCCAAGTACCGCACAAAGCCTGCTTTCTTTATGGCGGCAACTGGCTGGCTGAACCCTACTACCCAAGCGGGACGAAATGCTCTTCTTTGTTCGGGCGCTCCAGTAATCAAGAAATGTACGAGTTGCCGAGGGACAGTAACCTGAAAGTAGATGACTACGTATTTTTCCGACCCACGCAGAGCGAAGCGGTTTTGTTGCAGTTTGGCGATATTGCTGCCTTCGATGGCACCAACATTGTCGACCGGTGGCCTGTATTAGGGCAAACCCATAAGGAACAAGAGGCGGGACTATGCTCATTATCCTGATATTGTTAATCATCCCAGCGTTTATGATTGCGCTGGCGCAAAAATTTCCTTTGCTGGATCGGTTTGGCGTTGTCCAGCTAACTTTTGCTATTGGTTTTGTCATCGCGGCATTCGGAATCTTCGGCAATATTGACGAAGGCATGACTACGCGCACGAGCCTGGCTGAAATCAGCGTGGCATTGGCTTTGCCCATGATCCTGTTTGCTTCAAACATTAAAAAGGCACTGAGTGACGCCCGCGAAGCACTGCTTGCAATGGCGACTGCCGTATTCTCTGTCATCTTGGTGAGCTTTGTCGGCGTTCTCATCTTCTCCGAACAAATCAATGAAATCTGGCAGGTTTCCGGTATGGCGGCTGGAGCTTATACCGGTGGCGGCGTCAACATGGGGGCCATCAAGACCGCCATTAATGGCGATCACGATATTTTCCTGTCCATGGTCACCTACGACATCATTTTTTCAGGCTTATACTTGCTAGTGATTTTGTTCTTTGGGCAAAAACTAGCAGGCTTGTTTCTGCGTCCCTATGAAGGCCGCAAGGCATTGGAACCGGTCGTGACAGACGATGCGGACCCAATGGCAGATGAAACTGCTCGTGGTTACAACCGTTTGCTCAAGGTCTCTGCGTTGCCAGGATCTGTTTTGTCACTTGTAGCGTCTGTGCTCATCGTTGGCGCTTCAGTTGGTATTTCTCAGCTCTTCTCCACGGAAGTCGCGCCGATCGTTATTATTCTCAGCATCACGACATTGGGCTTGCTAGGGTCTATGATCCCGCGCCTTCACGCCATCGCAACAAGCTTCCATCTGGGAATGTACCTGATTATGGTCTTTTGCGTGACCACGGCCACCATGCTGGACATCTCAGTTTTCACCAATATCAACTGGGCACTCGGCGGCTACTTCACCCTGATCCTTGCCGGATCGATGTTGCTTCAGGGAATATTGTGCCGACTGTTTAACGTGGACCGCGATACCTATCTGATTGCCTCGGGTGCTGCCATCATGTCCGTACCGTTCATTCCCCTCATTGCAGGTGCCCTCAAAAACCGGGAGATCCTCATTCCGGGTATTGCGATTGCGGTTATTGGCTATGCGCTCGCGAACTACATGGGCGTCATTGTAGCAACCGCCAGTCGTTCACTCATAGATACCGGGCTCCCCTTTTAAGAGTTGGACTGGTGCGAAACATTACATAGGCGGGGTGTTGCAACTAATATGACGCAACACTCCGTTCTCAAAACGAGAATATACGGATAAGCTCTTGTTTTCAATTGCGAAAATGTCATCTACGAGCATCACTTCACAAGAAGCGCCTTAGGACTATCTGGAGGTGGCATAAGATCGCTGTAACAAGCTAAATTAGCGGGGGGATTACCATATAGCAGATGTGCAGACAAATTTACCAGCGGAGACAACTGAGGAAGAGTTGTTTGACGCGATAACCAATCAACTACATCTCTGTTATCAAACGCTGAACTTTCAAGCTATTCCGGAGGAACTTGGTTTCGGCATTTTTCAAGATCGCTGGAACAACTCCACCATTTCATTGCAACAATATAGGAAAGAGTTTAGAAAAATCTGGGACGGGAAAAATTATCTCGATAAGTTTTATAAGATAAACGAGGGTGTTCTTAAACAGCTTCAATCTTCTAGAATACTATGTCTGACCCGGTCCGCCTTCATGCATAATATGTGGGGGTATTACGGGGAAAGTCACAAGGGGGTGGCTTTGGAGTTTCAAGCTCCAATCTGTACTCAGTCGAGATTTACCCAAGCTTGGGAAGTAGATTATCTCGATCAGCCCCCTGTAATTGCAAGTTTGAATGACATCGTCGGATGGCTTTTTCAGCAGCTTGAGCCTCTTCCAACACAAATTGCAAGGGCAATGTTTACTACTAAGCACACCGATTGGCTGACTGAGAAAGAGTATCGAATAATCACCACGCGTGAGAATGCTAACTCGGATTTTGATGATCTCCCGTTTGAGGACAATGAGCTGAGAGCTGTCTAACTAGGCGCAAATATGTGCGACAGTAATAAGGACGAGATTTTGGAAATTGTTACAGAAAACTACGACTCCTCTGTAGCAGTAAAGAAAATCAAAAGGGTTGAGCGGAGCTATGGGCTTGAAGCAGTTGACCTAAAGTTCGCGCCCTAACTGTGAACTTAGATTTGAAGCAGGGTACCCTTTCCCAAAAAAAGTGGTCAGCGCTAACCTCGTCTCGCATAAAATTACAAACGGGCGGTCACAGTTGATATGGAGCATTAGCCAGATACCTATCTACTAAAGCCCGCCTAAACCCGCCTTTCAGATCTTTGCAATCTCTCCATCGATACCATCTGCTCCAATATACAAATCATAACCGCGAGCATGGTCAAAACGTATTAAGCAGTGGCGGCTCGTTATCAGGGTAGCACGCGCCACCACACCAAGCAGATTGTTACATGAGTTTTTGGGTTGTATCGGTTAAAAGCGCTTGCGGAACAGGGAGTCCAGAGACTGCAGCTTCGACTGTCATTTCGTCAAGCACTTGAAGAAATGCGTTTGACGCACGGTGCATCAACGGCTTTAGCCGGCACGATGGAAGAAAGCAGCATTGGACGTCTTCAGGCTTCTGGTGCCGCAGGCATTCAACGACTGCAAAGTCGCTTTCAACGGCTCGTACTACATCACCGACCGTAATTTCTTTCGCATTTCGGCCAAGTTTGAAACCACCTCCGCGCCCGCGCATCGTCTCAAGGATCCCTGCATGTGAAAGCTGGTTGACCAACTTCATCACATGTCCTTTAGAAAAACCCTGCTGAAGGACGACCTGGTCGATCCGATGATTGGTCTCGGGTTGCATGGCACACTGCATAACGAGTCGCAAAGCGAAATCACTTGCCTGATTTAAGCGCATAGAGAGGCTCCAAAGATATATTCTGTATGTATCATAATATCATAATTTTCGAAAACTCAATTCGCTTGATCAGATCCAACCTGTTTAACATATTGAAAAAACAATATTTATAGAAGCCATCGATTCAAAATTCAAAGGCTAAAAGATCTAAAGTAAATATTTCTTTTAGTCGAAATTATGTGCTAAAGATATATTCAATGTATATCTTATAGTGGAGGTGCATCAATGTTACCAGCCATAGTCTTGATAGCTGAAGTACTCGCTGTTGCGTGGTTTGTTATCTTCTTGACGATGATAACGAGCACATATCTTGACGGGAGAAGCTACGGTCTAGGAAAGAAAAACAAGGTAGAGCTGGCCTTTCTCAGGCATATCCGCATCTTCGTAATAATCGGGGTTTCTACCGCTTGCCTTCTGTCACTTGCAGATGCTTTCGAAATGATCTGACGGCTAACGGAGAGACATATGAAAATATACAACTACCTACCCGCTTTATTTATCTGGGGTATCGTCCCTGCGCCATTATGGATCTGGTTATGCCTGTCTTTCCTGATCTAAGCCGCACCTAAAGACCACACAGATCTGCGAGTAACAAATGAAATTTGCTGGGTATTGCATCCAGCCGAAGAAAAGCCAGAAGCGGGGGTGCCCTCCGTTTCTGGCGCAATTTCACTCAAGCAAATAGTGGCTAACAGTGGAAATTTAGCTTGTTGCCATCAGGGTCTCTGCAATAGGCACCGTAAAACGATTCACCGCGCAGCCCAGGAGCTCCTTCATCGTCAGCCCCCAACCCCAGCGCAATCGCGTGCATTTCGTCTACAGTTTCCTTATCAGGCACACGTAACGCCACCATGCTGCCATTGCCAAAGCTGGCATCATGGCCATCAAACGGGGTGTTGAGGACGATCAACGGTTTGTCTTTCCCAAACCCCCAAGCAAATAGCTTATCATTTTCATAAAGTCGTTTCGCGCCAATTTTTTCCAAAATGGCATCATAAAATGCACAGGCGCGTGTTAGGTCGTTTGTGCCCAAAGTAACATAGCCGATCATGAGGTATCCTGATCTAATTGATGTACTTGAAAATTCATAAAAGCGAGCGCAGAACCCGCCTGGAGACCTAAGTAAACAACATGGATGCCGTAAAGTAAACAGAAGACTGGAGCATGCGACAGGTGTCTTTTTTAGAGAGCTGGGCTTGCGCAGGCATAAACTGAAACCGGACATCTACCTGCGGCAGGTAGGTGGGATCCGTGGCAGGCGCAAAGCTCCCCACGGATCGAGTTTATCAAATCATGGATTCATCAACCGGAAGCTGGCCATGCATCAAAGTTTTGCTTTTCAAACTGCATGCCCCCTTTTTCATCCTGCCACATATTGATCCAGGCCTGCCAGTTCTCAATATCCACCTCAGGGTAATCCAAGCGATAGTGACCGCAACGACTTTCGGTACGCATGATTGAAGCCTTGAGTTTCATCTCAGCCGTTATAATCATGTTCTCCGTTTCATGAGCCAGACGCAAGCGATGCAAGTCATCTGCCACAAGCATAGGCACGTGGTGGTCCCGAAGTTCTTCCACATAAGCCAAAGCACCTTGCATCATGCGTTCTTTCTTCATGTAAAGCACAAAGTTCGGAATCATAACGCCTTGCAAGACCTGCGTGACCCATGCTGGGCTGTAGCCTCTTTCGCGAACGAGCGGGGCGAGCATTTCTTGTTGTACACGTTTGAGCTGCTGGTGGGAGGCAAAGAGATCTTTGGCGTCTTTACTGGCCTTAGCTGCTGCTTCGCCCGCAATTGCCCCTTGTACCGCTGACCCAGTTATCGGCGCCCCCATCTGGTTAAAAATACACCCCTGCATGTAGGAGCCGAGCGCATCACCAGCTGCATAAAGCCCAGGAAGAGTCGTCAAACCCGCTTCGTCTATCGGTACGAGCCCTTCCGCCTTGTGCATGGCCATACCAGCCGTTGAGCCTCCAACAAGTTCCCTGTTCGGATCAGGAGCAGTCGAGGTCATGTTCTTAGTCAGACCAAGCAAACCACCTGTCTCATCAGGGGCGGGCGCTGGGTCAAAACTTCTATAGCCCTCCGGAGCATGAGGCGCGTCATCTTCGCTTGTATGCTCCATCTTTTCAGGCGTACGCGCCGTAACAGGTCCGCCCTTTGTGTAGGCTTCATAGTTCAACGCCATACTGTGATGGTAGGTGATATCCTCTGCAATCACGGAAGGCATTTGTTCTGTACGGCCATTCCAGTTGTCGTAGCTGGATCCGGAATCCTCCGCAGTTGTCAGCCGACCGTCGTTCCACTCCTTACCAGTCACCTTTGCCCCGATTTTGTACGCCATAATCGTACCATCGTGGGTAAGGTCACTAATCGGATAACCATTGGGCTTGAATGCGCCAGCACCAGTGCAAAGGATGGTTGTTTTGGTGTGGAAGTGTATCACCTTGTTTTCATTCAAGCTGAAACCAGATGCACCGACAACGCGCCCTTTTTCCTTCAAAAGGTGAGTGATCATCACCCTTTCGTGCAAGGGAATCTCGCGCTCATTTATAGGGCGCATAAAACTCTCATTGTACAATGGCGAGTTGAAGAAGCCCCATTTCTTTAAGTCATATATCCGCTCTGCCGAATGTTCTGCCAATTGGCGGGTGAACACTGGGTTATTGGTATAGACCGAGGACTTTGAAATGTTCTTCACAAAGTCATCAACACTCATCGTGCTGTTGTCTTTGTCAAAGCTATAAAATCTCTTCGCGTGAGGTGTCAGGCCCGAGGCGCCTAGGCGTCCCTTCGACACCATAGTAACATGCGCCCCGTTGTCATGCGCGTTTACCGCTGCAAACAAGCCTGCCATGCCCCCACCGATGATCAAAACATCCGTTTTGTGCTGCTCGACGGTAAACTCACCTGGTGCCGCCTTGCGCGGGTTTTGTTCCACAACACCAGCTTGTGTTGGAAGTGAGGAAAGGGCCGCCGTACCAAGAATGCCGCCTGCAGCCCCAAAAAGCTGCCGCCGTGAAAGATTCAGTTTATTCGTCATAACGTTATCTCCACGCAACCATTACCGGCACAGACTTTTCCGGATTGATAGAAATAGCATCAACCGGGCAATACAGACGGCACAAATGGCAAATCTGACAGTCTTCTGGGTAAGCAATAAAGGCCTTCTTGTTTTCCTGATCCATCTGAATAACGTCAGTCGGACACGTCTCAACGCAGGTCTGGCACCCTATGCAGCCCGAAATTTCACTGATGGGCATAAAATTGACTTTCTTGTTTCATTCTAAAAGGAGAGCTGTTCGAAATTGACGTGCTTATCGCGGACTTGCAGGCCCTTGAGGTGGCCGCAAACTGCATTCACCATTGGCTGTGGTCCGCACAGATAGAAACACCAGTCCTCAATCTCGTGACTCTCTAGATTTTGCTGAATCGACACACGGTCGATGAAACCTTGGTAGACCCCTGGTTGCTCAGTGGCCTGCGCGCACACCAGTTGCTGACAGAAGTCGGACATTGTCTGTTCCAACGCTGTGATTTCGTCCTGACACACCATCTGCTCAAACTGGTTATTGCCGTAAATGAGGCGAATAGGGCGCTGATCATTCCGTGCGGCAAGCTTTCTCAGCATTCCGAGCATCGGCCCAATTCCTGCCCCGCCAGCAATGAGAACAATACCTTTGGCTCTTTCGCAGCACCGCAAACTAACGCTTCCATAAGGTCCGTCGACGTAAACATCTTGACCGATGGTCAGATCGCCTAGCTTCGAAGTGTAATCTCCCAGTTCACGAATGAGGAACGACAGATAAGGAAGGTTCTCCCGACAGGAGGCAATGGAAAACGGGTGTTCGTTAACGCCGTGCGCACTACCGCTGGTGTTGATCCATGCGAACTGTCCTGCCTCAAAATCAAACTTGGCATCATCGGATTTTTCAAGAGTAAGCTCCCAGTCTGAGCTACTAACCTTCTTGATGTTGGCTAGTTTAAAAGGCCGGCTTTTCAACTTCCGCGGTTTCAGCAAGTAATTATAGCCAACCATTGCAAGAGAACCTGAGCACAGGAAAAGCCACAAGACGTTAAACATTGGCTGGAACTGCCCGTGTCGACCAACACCGGTAATGTGCAAAGTCGCGAGGGTCGCGATTACCACAAACCCAAGCATGTGGGTAAAGCGCCAAGTCTCGTATTTGATCGGTAGCTTATTCTTGAAGATAGATGTCAGAATCCAAAGGACCATGATCCCCCACGCGACGACACCAGTCAGCGATTGAGGGGCTGTCAAAAGCTCGTAGGCGCTGGTCATTCCCACATCAAAGGAAACAAAAAATCGCGGAGCAAGAATAAGAAATGGATGGAGGAAGAATATATATCCGAGCCATTTCCCAACTTGTCTGTGCCTGGTCATACTCCAATCAATATTGGCAAAGAGCCCGATAGCCTTGATCCGACTACCAAGAGGGAACTGGATGAAAAACGCCATCATCGCGATGCTGTTTATCAGAGCAAGAATTGCCCCGTACCATCCCTTATTATCCATCCCAAGCATGTACGTTGCGGCATATGGAAGTATGAGGAGAGAGAGATACCCCATCGCTAACTGTGTTTTTCGTCCAGTCCCGAAAATGGAAGCTCCATTTAAACGAGAGGGCATAGCTATCTGGCCCACCATAGTATTTACCTAATCTCTTTCCAACGGCCCACCCAACACTAAATCAAGTATTACTAAGACCAAAAACAACATTCATTATTCACGAACAATGGCGTACTAATAAATATTATTGATTCTTTAAATAGAAAATATGTGGATTCACATAAAATATTATTTACACTTATACTATACAACTTCTTATTTACTACTAATAAAATTGTATTAAAAATTATCTTCTTATACTGATTTGATATTTACTAGCCATTACATAAATATTTAATCATATACCCAAAAACGGCAGAAGATTCGTAATTCCAACGATTTCAAAGGAACTCACCAGCAAGGTGAATGCTTATTGAGGGGGTTCTAGGAGAGCGGGAATAGGGTATTTTTCTTGCTTTTCCCGAGCTTACAAGCTTGCTGTACATGTGTAACAGCGTCTAAATACAAAGAAGTAGGCTCAGATTATCAACCTGAAGCGAAACACTACACTTGTGTATAAACCAGTAAAACTTTCGTCGAACTAGTCAGCTCTATTATTTTTGTGAGGGGAAAAGTGGTGCCCGAAGGCGGATTCGAACCACCGACACGCGGATTTTCAATCCGCTGCTCTACCAACTGAGCTATTCGGGCACTTTCTGCTGGGCGGGTTTGTTTCCGTCCTGCGAAGGTGAGCGTCTTATAGGGTGCCAATTTTCTCCTGTCCAGCGGCCAAATGCATTTTTTTGGAAAGAAACCAAGTTTCTCCACTGCCAGCTTACTGAATATTCATAAGCCCCTTAAATCATGAGGTTTTTTGCGGCTTATAAACGCGCTGATACATCTGAAAAGACTATCCTACATCAAACAGGAGCCCCATTTTCAGAAATATCCCAGAACAACGCCGCCATATTACGAAGGGCGTCTCGGGCAACAGGTTTCAAGATATGCTCGTTAGGCGCATGTTGGGAACACCCTGCATATGAATGCGGAACCCACACTGTTGGCAGACCCAGCGTATCAGCAAAACACTCATTAGGAAGAGACCCGGCCAGATTCGGGAGCAAGTGGACTTTCTTACCACTGGTTCTTTCCAGAGAAGCCACTGTCATTTGCACCCATGGGTCTTTTGTAGAAAGGCGGGAAGCTTTAAAGTAGCACCGCTCGTCTTGTTGGATCTCCACATCCTTAAACCCATACGCATCCAAATGTTCCCTGAGTGCTGGAATGATGTTGTCTGGGTCGGTGCCCACCACAAATCTAAGCTGGCAGGTTGCAAATGCAACACCGTCAATTGCGTTTACCGGCGCTTCAGGAACCCCAGATTTTAAAGCAAGCACAGCAAATGAGTTCCAGCCATAAGCCCGTTCTGCTGGCGTAAGGCCCTTCTCCCCCCAGTCTTTGCTGATTTCCGGTCCTCGTGCATCCCCAACTGGCAAACCTTTCAAGGATTCGCGAATTTCTGGCGTCAAACTATCTGGGCGCCATGCGGGAATATGGATTTGCCCACGCTCATCTACTATTGAGGAAATCGCATGGGCCAAAATAATCGCTGGATCGGCAAGCAAGCCGCCCCAGTTCCCAGAGTGGTTTGCCCCTTCACGCAATTTCACCTGCAAGGTAAAAGTTTGTGCCCCGCGCACGCCAGTAAACACTGTTGGCGTATCAGCCTGCAAACGCGGACCATCAGAGGCAATTAGAACGTCCGCTGAGAGTAAATCTTGATGATCCTCGAAGAATTCCAATAGTCCCGCGGACCCTGTTTCCTCAGAGGTTTCAATTATGACCTTGCAGTTGAAGCCCAATTTCTCTTTATCCTGAAGAAGGCACTCAAGTGCTTTCAGGTTGATCAGGTGTTGGCATTTGTTATCTGCCGTACCGCGCCCGTATACTCGCTCGCCATCTTCTTTCAGAACGAACGGATCCAGATCATCCCTCCAGCTTCCGGCCTGCCCACGAACGACGTCGCCATGACCGTAAGTGAGTATGGTTGGCAGGTCTGGGTCCTCAATTCGTTCTGCGACCAGAAAGGGGCCGCCGGTTGAAACGGGGTTTTCAAAAATCCGGACTTCAAATCCAAGCTGCTCAAGAAGTGGCTGCACCTCTTGTGTCAGGTAACGCATCAGCTGATGTTTTTGAGAGGGTTTCTGACTTTCTGTCGGGATTGCGATAAGCCGCGCCAAGTCGGATAGGAATTCACCACTGTCAAAGTAGGCTTCCGCTCTTTTTATTACCTCATTACGGCTTGTCATCATCATTCACCTTGTCAGCTGCCTTGTGCTACTCGTGATCTACAAAACGACCGATATTTCGCTTGAGCGCCGCCGATCCACGGATAGTCGGCGCTCAAGTTACGAAATGCAGAAAGTTAAGCTTCTAGCGAGGTCACTGCCTATCAATCTCTTTCAAGTGCAATTGCAATCCCCTGCCCTACGCCAATACACATGGTTGCCAACGCTCGTTTTTTACCTTGCAGGCTGAGTTCAAGAGCAGCCGTTCCAGTAATCCGCGCGCCAGACATCCCCAACGGATGACCTAATGCAATCGCACCGCCATTTGGGTTGATATGCTCGGAAGATTCATCCAGACCCAACTCCCGCAACACCGCAATGCCCTGACTTGCGAAGGCTTCGTTCAGTTCAATGACATCAAAGTCGGCAGGTTCCAGCCCCAAACGACCACAAAGTTTCTTGGCAGCAGGTGCTGGGCCAATACCCATAATACGTGGAGCAACACCCGCTGTCGCACCACCTAATACACGTGCAATCGGGGTCAAACCATATTTTCTCACAGCAGCTGCCGAAGCCACAATCAACGCAGCAGCACCATCATTCACCCCGGATGCATTGCCTGCCGTAACGCTTCCGTTCTCGCGAAATGGAGTTGGAAGCTTTGCAAGTTTTTCAGCAGTTGTGCCTGCACGTGGGTGCTCGTCATTTGAAACGATGATTGGATCCCCTTTTCGCTGAGGGATCGTTACATCCAAAATCTCTCGTGCCAGGCGGCCGTTTTCTTGTGCTGCCGCTGCTTTCGCTTGCGAACCAGCTGCAAATGCATCCTGATCAGCACGGGAAACGCCATAATCTTCAGCGACGTTCTCCCCAGTCTCTGGCATGCTGTCGATACCGAATTGCTTTTTCATCTTCGGGTTTACAAAACGCCAGCCGATGGTGGTATCGAATACTTCGCTTGACCGTGAAAACGGTGAGGTTGCTTTTGGCATCACAAACGGTGCCCGGGACATAGATTCAACACCGCCCGCAATCACCAAGTCACACTCACCCGTTTTGATGGCGCGAGATGCAGCGATGATCGCATCCATTCCGGACCCACACAGCCGATTAAAGGTTGTACCTGGAACCGCCTCTGGCAAACCAGCCAACAAAGCAGCCATGCGTGCTACGTTTCGGTTATCTTCACCAGCCTGATTGGCGCAGCCGTAATAGACTTCATCAACGGCCTCCCAATCGACGGAAGAGTTTCGCTCCATCAGCGCTTTAATCGGCAGTGCTCCAAGGTCATCTGTACGCACAGAAGAGAGCGCTCCGCCATAACGGCCAATTGGTGTTCTAATATAATCGCAAATATATGCCTCAGACATCAGGCCGTCTCCACTTTGTTACCCGCCTGCGCCGCCGCCGTTCGCGCTTTAAGTGCGCGCAGAACAGACAACTCCTCCTCAGTCGGCGCAGGGGTTTCCTGCAAATCATCGCTGAAACGTACAGCCCAAGACACTGTTTGTTGCACCCGTTCTTTCGTCGTACGCGGATGCAATGAGACGACTGTCAGCTCTTTGGTGACAGGATCCGGCTTCCAAATAGCAAGGTCGGTGATGAGCAAAGTCGGCCCTTTGCTTGCAATACCCATACGCGCACGATGGTCTCCACCCTCTCCGTGACCGAACGATGTGAAGAAGTCGATCTTTTCCACAAAGCCACGTTTACTCTGTTTCATGGTGATATAAATCTCCTGCGAGGACGAGGCGATCTCTGGCGCACCCCCACCCCCTGGCAGTCTCACTGTCGGGTGTTCGTAATCACCAACAACGGTTGTGTTGATGTTGGCAAAGCGGTCGATCTGAGCAGCCCCCAAAAAACCCACCGTGATTTTGCCGCCCTGCAACCAATAGCGAAACATTTCTGGAACAGAGACCGTGGTCAAAGCGGTATCGCACAGCTCACCATCGCCGATAGAAAGCGGCAAAACATCAGGCGCGGTACCAATGGTGCCACTTTCATAAATCAGCGTAATGTCTGGAGCATGTGTCAAACGGGCAATGTTGCATGCAGCGGAGGGAGGGCCGATCCCGACAAAACAAACATCGGTGTTCGTTAAAGCACGCGAGGCAGCAATTGCCATCATCTCATCAGGGGTGAAGTCCAAATCACTCATTGGGTCACCTCCAGACCTTTTATGCGATCAGCAAAAACACCAGGGTCTTGCTTCAAAACATGCTCTTCCATCCATGCCTGGAATTTCCCCCGATCAACCGCAATTGTATCCCAATCAATATAGGTTTTGTTGTCCCGGCGATAATAGCCCTGCGTATATGAAGGATGCGCCCCACCTGGAACCTCGCAAATTGCAGAGACTGCCCAATGAGGTAAAATCGTTGCGTTCATGTGCGTATCCAGATCATCAACAATCTCTTCAACTGTCACGATGGAGCTTTTTGCAGCCATCACGGCTTCTTTCTGTACACCCAGGATCCCCTCAATAAGCACATTCCCTTTTCGGTCTGCCTTGAGGGCGTGAATGAATGCAACATCTGGCAGAACTGAAGGAACTGCGGCGAGTTCTTCGCCTGTAAAAGGGCACGTGATGGATTTGATATTGGGATTTACACGCTGAAGGTCTGTCCCAAGGTAGCCCCGAAAAACCGCGCAAGGCAAGCCTGCAGCTCCGGCTTCATACGCATTGGCAAGCGCGGCGTGAGAGTGTTCTTCAAGTGTGATAGAGCGCGGCCAGCCATTTTCGACAGCGTCACGTACGCGGCGCAACAACCCAACTCCTGGGTTGCCCGCGTAAGAAAAAATCATTTTCTTGACGAGGCCCATGCCGATCAGCTGATCATAGATAAGATCAGGCGTCATACGTATAACAGTCAGCTCATCAATGCCTTGCCGTATGACTTCGTGGGCAGCAGCGTGGGGAATAAGGTGCGTAAAGCCTTCAAAAGCAGCGCTATCACCGCTTTTAAGGTACTTGGTTACAGCATCCTTTAAGGAAAGAAATTCAACCATATTTTTCAATCATGTATCAAAGAAGGCGCTTCACTTAGCCTTCAATGGAAATATCAATGGTGTAAGTGTCACCATTTCATGGGATTTTGCGGATAATGGATAGAAACGTAAGGTTCCGGCTCGCGGCCTCGACAACATCAAACGATGTTCTTTTCCTAAGAAAGGGATCAGCGGGATCGGGAGTGCGAGCAAGAATTCATTGGGGCATTGGTGAGAAATAATATGCCCTGCGCCTGAAACAGTACGGGCCTCAGGAACCGAATTAAAGTGTATATCGTTTAGCAACCTCCCCGAGTGCTAATTACCAGAGCTACATGGCGAAGGATAGGTGTCAAAATTGGGGAAGTAAGTCACAAAGAGACATTTCTGCCCTTCTCTAAGGATTCGGTTGCCCAGCTTACGCGCGCGGTTAAAGATAATTTCGTCTTCTCCTGCCAACCCAGAGTATCCCTGAGAAGCTGGTAAGGCAGGAAACCTAACCCATCTTTCTGGTAGAACAGTACGAAGACAGCGGCTGTAGGGGGGAACTCCCCAAAATAGCTTCGCCACTGATCGATGAACCTTTTCACTCTTATGCAACCTTGTCTCAACCAATCAACAAGTCCACCTAATTTTCAATGAGACATAGTTGAGATTGGTTCGAATTCCCCTAGGTATTTTGCTGCAATCCTCTTTGAATTTGCTGGAATCCCGCAGCATGCGCGGCTTCGGATACCTGGTGTGGCAAGGATTTACAGGGGCGCTTTAAACACGGGGCAAGCAGTTCAAATTGGTTTAATGGGGTTCTCTTAGTCTTACTGTGACTGAGCCACCAGCACCTTTTGTACACTGTTACGCCAAACAAACCGCGCAGGAAGTTTTACTGCTTCGGTAGAAGGTTGCTGGGTCGTGCACCACTCAAGGCATTTATCGATAATGAGATCAGTTGGTTGGGCAAAGGTTGTAAGATTGTAGCCCTCCCACTCTGCCTGAGGAATATTATCAAAACCGATGACAGAAAGGTCTTCAGGCGTCCGTAAACCAAACCGTTGACGGGCAGCATCAATTACGCCGCACGCAATCAAATCTGTCGTACAAAACACACCATCTGGACGATCTTCCCGATCCATCAACCTGGTCCCGATTTCAAGCCCGGCCTTGTATGAGGTAACGCCGGCAACCTCGCAGATTACATTCACACCCGCTTCAACGGCTGCTTCTAAAAACCCTTCTTCACGCTCCAAAATTCCAGAAGTAGCGTTTGAAGAGTTAGACAGAGCGATTCGCTGGCATCCAGCACGCAAAAGAGCGTTGAATGCTGTCCTGCCCGCGGCCTTGTTGTCTGGGCCGATCTGTAACGAACCGGGAAAATCTTCCTCACGGTTGATCAGAACCAGCTTCATACCGTTGCTAAAACAGGTATCAGCAAGCGATGGATCTGGTGCGCCAGACAAAATAATTGCAGCTTCTGTGCGAAAGCTAATGGCCTGAAGCAATGCATCTTGTACACGCTCTTCATATCCGCTGGTGTTGATCAGCATCGTCACCTTACCAGCAGCCTGAAGCTTTTCTGAAAGCTCAGCGATCATCGTAGCGCGATGTGGCGTCTCGATCTCAGCGGCAATCAAAGCAACGATCCCGCTCTCTGAGCGGTTAAGGCTACTGGCCAATCGATTTACGTGATACCCCAGTATTTCTGCGGATTTCAGTACTTTAGCACGCGTGGAAGCGGAAACACTCGCCCCTGGTGTAAAGGTTCTGGAGACAGAAACACGGGACACCCCCGCGTGGCGCGCGACATCCACAGCTCTCACTTGCTGCTTTCTTGAAGACACTTTTTCGGACATTAATTCTGCTGACTTGTGAACACGTTCGCATCTGCATATCAAGAAATATCCAGAAAACAAATTAGTCTTTATTGGAATAAAGTTGACATTGATAAAATATATAAGATTATTGTATGTACACGTGTACACAACGTGTTTGGGAGGAGTTAATATGAGATCTATCAAGACAGCCTTGTTAGGGGCAACACTTATTGCGGGTGTGGGAGCGACCGCAAGTGCAGCCTCAGCAGACGAAGTAAACATTATCTGTTCAGCTGACAATTCGCTTTGCGAAAAGCTCGCAGCGACGTTTGAAGAGAAAACCGGTACTGACGTAAGTATGATCCGACTTTCGGCTGGCGAGGCTTATGCAAAGATCCGCGCAGAAGCGCGCAACCCGCAAACGGACGTCTGGTGGGGCGGCACCGGTGATCCGCATTTGCAAGCTGCAAACGATGATCTCTCAGCATTTTACAAATCACCAATGTTGGAAGAGCTTCTTCCATGGGCTGTCGCTCAAGCTGAAACCTCAGGCTTCCGCACAGTTGGCGTCTATTCGGGTGCTCTAGGTTGGGGTTACAACAAAGAGATCCTTGCAGAAAAGGGCATTGAAGGGCCTAAATGCTGGTCTGACTTGCTCAACCCAGCTCTTAAGGGCGAAATTTCTGTTGCTGACCCGAACTCATCTGGCACCGCCTATACTGCTCTTGCAACGCTCGTCCAGCTGATGGGTGAAGACGAAGCATTTGAGTACCTGCTGTCTATGGGCAAAAATGTGTCTCAATACACCAAGTCCGGTTCCGCACCTGTTAAAGCGGCCGCACGTGGTGAAGCAGGCCTTGGTATCGTCTTTATGCATGATGCGGTAAAGCAAGCTGAAGCAGGCTTCCCAATCGAGGTTGTCGCTCCATGTGAAGGCACTGGATACGAAATCGGGTCCATGTCTCTCATCGATGGCGCGCCGAACCCAGATACAGCAAGAGTGTTCTACGATTGGGTTCTTACTCCAGAAGCTCAAAACCTGATGGCAGAAACTGGCTCCTACCAGATTCCGTCCAATAAAGCTTCTACGCAGCCAGAAGCAGCTCCAAAGCTCGAAAACGTACGTCTGATTGACTACGACTTTGCACAATACGGAAGCAGCGAACGCCGTAGAAACCTATTGGCACGCTGGGACATGGAAGTTGGCGCTGCCGCAAACTGATTGAGACCGGGGTGGGTTAACACCTGCCCCGTTTCCTCCAAAAATCTGGTTTTTTCCAAATGACAAATGAAAATCGTCGGCTGGACCTCGCACTCATATGCGGCGTCCTTGGGTTGTTTATATTGCCTTGGTTCCACATTCGCAGCGGCTTTTTCGGCGGCGAATGGATCCATGACCTCCTGAGCAACCCGCGCTATTGGCCAGGCTTTTTCCAGCTTTACCTTGGCAAGTTGCAACTGCTTCCAGTGTTTGCTCTTGTTGGTACTGTGGGCTTCCTTCGCCAGAAAGCTGCACCGGGCCGCCGTGGTAGTCTCATCGCTATGATTGGCGCAATGGGCCTCGCGTGGATGGTCATACAAGGTTTGTCCATTGGCCTACGCGGCTGGAACTGGGACTTGCTGACCGCAACGTTCGGTTCGATTGAAGGGCAACCTGCGTTTGGTGCCGGCGCTATTTTCCTCCTTCTGTCATTTGCAGGGTTCATCTCATTTGGGCTTGCAGAAAAAGGCGCCTTAAAAGGCGACGCGATTGTGCTATCGGCAGTCACACTGTTGATTTTGCTGGTCGTCACATTCGTTTTCTATCCAATTCTCTCCATGTTCGCAGGGGCATTTCAGGATTTTCGCGGAAACTTTACAACCGAAGGCGTGATGCGTAACATCACTGACCCGCAAATCTGGAAGCTATCTTGCCTCGCAGGGGGCAGCTGTGGCATTGCATGGCGTACTATGTTTCTCGCCATTTGTACGGCAGCTGGCTCTACCACACTTGGTCTTGCATTCGCGTTGATCGTAACGCGCACAAACATGCCATTCCGCAAGGGGCTCAGACTTCTTAGCATTCTGCCAATCATCACACCTCCCTTTGTTATTGGTTTGGCGCTGACACTGATGATGGGCCGTACCGGGTTTGTCACTGAATCCATTGAAGCCGCGACAGGCCTTGAACTAGGACGCTGGATTTACGGCCTGCCTGGCATTTGGTTAGCCCAGATGCTCAGCTTCACACCGATCTCCTTCCTTGTTCTGGTTGGCGTTGTCGAAGGCATTAGCCCGTCCCTGGAAGAAGCAAGCCAGACAATGCGCTCTGGTCGCTGGAGAACCTTCCGCAAGGTATCCCTCCCCTTGATGGCACCAGGCTTGGCTAACGCTTTCCTGATCGGCTTCATTGAATCCATGGCTGACTTTGGTAACCCGATGGTTCTGGGCGGCAATGGCGGGGTCCTTTCGACCGAAATTTTCTTCGCTGTTGTTGGTGCTCAAAGCGACCCATCACGGGCAGCTGTGCTTGCAACAATCCTGCTGATCTTCACGCTTTCTGCATTCTTTGCGCAGCGTGTCTGGCTCGGCAAACGTAACTTTGCGACTGTCACGGGTAAAGGCGATGGCGGGCGTTACGCCAAACTTCCAAAGCGCATTGCGATCCCGGTAGGGACAGTGGTTGCATTCTGGAGCCTCTTCACCGTCGCTGTTTACGGACTTATCCTCTTCGGCGGCTTTGTGAAGGTCTGGGGTTTGGATCACAGTGTAACGCTGGATCACTATATAACAGCTTTTGCCGTATCGTTTGAAGGTGGCTTTTCCTTCACAGGCGTTGCATGGAACAGCTTCTGGACCACCATGTGGATTGCACTTGCGGCAGCTCCTTTGACAGCGGCAGTTGGTATCCTCTCCGCATGGCTGATTGTTCGTCAGGACTTCCCAGGTAAGTCCGCGTTTGAGTTCGGTCTTATGATGAGCTTTGCGATCCCCGGAACAGTTATCGGTATCAGCTACATCCTCGCCTTCAACCTTCCACCACTGCAAATGACGGGTACAGCGCTGATCTTGATTTTCTGCTTCGTATTCCGAAACATGCCTGTAGGTGTTCGCGGTGGTGTCGCTGCAATGTCCCAGCTTGACAAGAATCTCGATGAAGCATCCCTGACACTTGGTGCTAACAGTGCGCGTACACTGAAGAAAGTGATACTGCCACTGCTGCGCCCAGCCATTCAAGCTGCGTTGGTCTACAGCTTTGTGCGTGCCATCACTTCAATCTCTGCGGTCATCTTCCTTGTGAGTGCAAAATACAATATGGCGACGGCCTACGTCGTCGGTCTGGTTGAAAACGGCGAATATGGTGTTGCGATTGCTTACAGTTCTGTCCTGATCTTTGTGATGATTACAGTGATTGTTGGGTTCCAGCTGATCGTTGGCGAAAGAAAACTACGCCGTCCAGAAAATAAAACGAAGAAATCTCCTCGCGAGGGCAAATTGAAGGAAGTCGCAGCATGACTCATTTAAATTTTGGTCAAGTCCGCTTCGAAAATGTCGGAAAGAACTACGGCGACTTTACTGCAATCCCAGACCTTAATCTCGTTATAGAGCCGGGTCAGTTGGTTACTCTTCTTGGGCCATCAGGATGTGGCAAAACAACAACTCTGCGCATGATTGCAGGGTTGGAGACTCCAACCTCAGGCCGGATCATGATTGGTGGTCAGGACGTTACGCGTCTTCCGCCTAATGAGCGCGACGTATCCATGGTTTTCCAGTCCTACGCACTGTTCCCGCATATGAGTGTTCTGGAAAACGTGAAGTATGGTCTGGAGTCCAGCGGGCTCAAGAATGCCGAGGAGCTGGCGTTTAAAGGCCTGGACCTAGTTGGCCTGCGTGAAAAAGCACCGCGCCTTCCTTCAGAGCTTTCCGGAGGCCAACAGCAGCGTGTTGCTGTGGCACGCGCGCTTGTGCTTGAACCGCAAGTCCTGCTGCTGGATGAGCCGCTGTCCAACCTTGATGCACGCTTGCGTCGTCTCGTACGTACAGAAATTCGTGAAATCCAGCAGCGTCTCGATTTCACAGCCGTTTATGTAACGCACGATCAGGAAGAAGCTTTGGCTGTGTCTGACCGTATTGTTGTCATGCGTGATGGCCGTATCGAACAGGATGGCACTCCATTTGAGCTCTATGAGAGCCCTGCTTCAGAGTTCATCGCTGACTTTATTGGTGAAGCAAATATCCTAGATTGTGACATCAGCAGTATTGTTGAAGACAGTGCGCACATTGCCATTGGTGATGCTAAGTACTTGTTGCGCAACAGAAACCATAGTGTTGGCAAGGCGAAACTGGCAGCACGTGCTAACTCAATCAAGCTCAATAAAGAAAACACAACCGGGCTAACCGGCAAGATCAAGAGCGCCGCGTATCTTGGAGATCATTTCCAGTATGAGGTTTTGAGCGATCTTGGTGACCTGTTTGTCATCGACAACGAAACAAACCATCAGCTTGAAAACGGCACAACGGTCGGTATCGACTTTGATGTCCGTGGCTTAGCACTGATTGGCGGGAAAAAATGACCGCTCAAGCAGAACTGAACCAAGCCGCAGAGCTGGAAAAACGCTTCAATGCTGCCCAGAAAATGGCCGATCAAGGCGCGGAGTTGGCGTTGCAGCATTTCGCCAATCGCGATGATCTGGATATTGATGTGAAGCGACATCCTCAAGATGTTGTTTCCGAAGCTGATAAAGCTGTTGAACAGAAGATCCGGAGCCTGATTTCAGAGAGCTTTCCTGAGGATGCACAGCTTGGTGAAGAATTTGGTTTCGTTGATGGATCAACAGGTTACACGTGGGTTATTGATCCGATTGATGGAACAGCGCCGTTTTTGAACGGCCTTCCTGGCTGGTGCGTTTGCATCGCTGTCATGGATAAGGATGGCGCAGCAATTGGTGTGATTGATGTCCCCGTTTTGGGGGAACGTTTTGCCGCAATGCGCGGCAAAGGTACTTCCTTAAATGGAACTCCGGTTCGTGTCACGGACCGGTTTAACCTGCAAACCGGAATGCTGGGTGTGGGCGCGAATGACCGCGTCTCACCGAAGCAAATTGGTCAAATGTTTGAAGATCTTATGTCTGCAGGCGTGAGCTACACTCGTTATGGCTCTGGCGCTTTAATGTTGGCATGGGTCGCTGCGGGGCGCTTGGTAGGCTACGTTGAACCACGCATGTCGGCCTGGGACTGCATGGCTGCGTATTGCCTGATTGAAGAAGCTGGCGGGAAGATACTCCCATTTCCTGTCGCTGATAATCCAAGCGCTCCGTATCCTGTTTTGGGTGCGGCACCGCAGGTGTTTGACGAGGTTTTGAACCTCACAAATCTAACCCAGTTTGCCTAACCTCCCAAGGTAGCACTGGGTTAATCTTCTACTTGCAGGCGCTGTCCTTAATTGAGCAGCGCCTGTCTTTTTTATAAACCCTTATATGAACAGCAGAATTGCGCCGCAGACGACCAGTCCAGCTCGCAGCAGGGGCTTAAACGGGGCGATCACGCCGTATGAGATTGCGCTAAGCGCAAGCCCAACTTTCACAGCTGCAAACAAAGACCAAAACGGTGAGCTTACAACGGTGATCAGGGCCGGATTTGCGATCATTCCCAATGGGATAAGGTAGAGCCCAATCCCTAGCGCCATTGCAAATGCCGCCACTTTCAACCAGTTCTCGTTGACCATTCCCGCTGCAATAAAGACAGCACCGCACACTGGTGGGGTGATGGTGGAAAGCAACGCAAACCAGAATACGAACAAATGTGCCTGAAGTGGTTGTAATCCAATGTCAATTAGCGCTGGACCAGCAACAGAGACGCAGATGACATAGGCCGCTGTTGTTGGCACTTCCATGCCTAAAACCATACAGGCCAATGCGGTCAGAAGCAGAGCCGGCCAGAGCATTCCACCGGAGCCGGACAGGATAAGCGAGGTGATCTTCACGCCAAGACCGGTAACACCCAATGTGCCGATGATGATTGACGCGCACAAAATGATAGAGGCAATCATAGCCACTTGCTTACCAGAATTCATCAATGCCTGTTCATTGCGTTTCCAAACTTTGCGCCAGTCCACTGCAAAATCTTTATCAATCAACAACAAAGCCATCGCCGCCAAAATAGCAAGGCAAGCAGCATATTGCGGGGTGTAACGCGACACAAACATCGCCCAGAGCAGAACGGTAAACGGTACAAGAAAGAACAGCGATGTGATGACCACTGATCGTGTTCCCGGCTGGTCTTCAGGTGCCAATCCTTTCAGTTCGTACCGGCGTGCAAAGGCATTTATGCCCATCCAGACAGCGAAGAAGTACAAGAGTGCAGGCAAAATAGCGGCCGCCATAATGCCCGTATAGGGGACACCGGTCAGCTCAACCATTACAAACGCACCTGCCCCCATCAACGGAGGCATGATCTGACCGCCGGAAGAGGCCACCGCTTCCACTGCGCCAGCCAGCGCTCTGGGATACCCAAGTTTCGTCATAGCAGGCAGTGTAATTGCACCTGTTGACGCCACATTGGCAGAGGCAGAACCCGAGATGGACCCAAACAAGGCAGAGGAGATCACAGACACTTTAGCGGTGCCGCCCTTCAGCTTTCCTGCAGCAGCTGCGGCAACATTCATGAAACCTGCACCTGCCTCGCCGGCGTTAAGGAACGCCCCAAAGATAACGAAGATCGCAACAACACCAACAGAAACGCCGGTAAGCTTACCCCATAGACCTCCTTCAGCAATGGTCATGGTTCCAAGGAAGCTTTCTACCGGCACCCCAGCATAACCAAACTCCCCTGGAATATGCTTGCCGTAAAGCCCATAGCACAGCGCAACAAGCGCAACCAACGGCAAAGGCCAACCAATAGCGCGGCGCGCCATTTCCAGCACGGTGATCAGCAGTCCCACAGCGAGATACAGCTGAAAATTATCGGTCAAATAGCCATATTGATCAGAAAGGTCGGCATGGTTCCATGCAATCCAGCCTGTTGCAAACAACCCAAAGGCTGTGAGCAGATAACCGCTCACTCTTTCAATTGGAGTGCGGGCCATAAAAATGAGCGCCCACGGCAATGCCAATGCCATATGTAAAGGGCGACTGACCAGATTGGGCACGAGGCCGGAAAAAATCAGTCCCAAATGGAACACGACAGTTGCAAGGCCTAAAACCAGCCAGACAGAACGATGAAGACTATTCAAGGGAGCGACCTAAGAAGGGAAAGGCCCGAAGTTCAACTCGGGCCTAAGTATTTGTATAAATGCGTGAACTTAGCGCTGACTGTCAGAAACCGGGAATCCGGCCTCCTCGTAGAAATTAAGCGCACCAGGGTGTATCTTACCGCTGATGTTACTCAGCAAGTCTGCATTAACGCCGTCCCACCAAGCAGCACCTTTGCCCATTTTGGCTTTGTGATCCCAAAAATTCTTGGTCATTGCATAGGCTGTTTCATCATCCATCTGCGTTGTTGCGTAGGCCACAACTGGCAGGGATGTTGTCGTAATATCAGCCTCTTGGCCAGCGTATGTGCCTGCTGGAATAACCAGTTTGGTACGTTTGGTTTTTGCAATCTGCTCATCTGAAAGCGAAAGCACATTCACGCCGGTTCCCGCCGCCGCTTCAATAACGTTTGGAGCCGGGTATGAACCTGCCGTCACAAAGCCGTCAATCTGGCCATTCTTCAAAGCAGGAACAGCATTGGAAAGCTCAACGTCCGCAAGTTCTACTTGCCCTTCAAGACCAAATAATTTCAGGTATTTTGCACCTTCTTTGGCACCAAATGAGCCTTTACCAATGAGGATCTTTTTACCCTTCAAATCAGCGAAGCTCTCAATTCCGGCATCTTCTCCCACAACGAAATGCATGGTCAAAGAAGGAATTGGGAACAGAGCGCGGATTTCACCAAACTTTGGGTTCGCGCGCTTTTCAAACATTGCCTTGCCATCCTTAGCCAGCTTTACCAGCACAGGAGGAGTGGTGAAAACATAGTTTCCAGGACGTACAGCAGCTTCCATCACGTTTTGAACGGAGCCCTGACTCTCCTCAACAGTAACAATAATATCCCCGTTGGAAGCTTCCTTCATGGCTTCTGCAATCTGGACAGCCATCTGGTAGTAGGAGGATGAGGTCTTCGCTGATTTATAGGTAACGCGCGTTTCAGCCTGAGCTGCAAACGAGAACCCAATGAGAGCCGCCGCAGCCACGCATGTAGTCAGTAGTTTCATGAACGATCCTCTGGAATTTCTTATGCCTGAACCCAAAAAAATTTAATGTGACTCTAGCTTGAATGCAGGGCGTTTCAAGTACAGAGATGCGCTTATCGGTGGCTTGACATTGAAATATCCTCATGAATAAGCAAGCACCCCTACCAGTTTGCGCGGATTTGCGTTTTTTCGGTAGAAGCTGCGTTGTTTACGATGATCGTGCGCTGCTATGTAGAAATTGCCTTTACCGCAGTAAGTGCTCCACCTCTTCGCCTGCAGCAAGCACGTGTTCGTCCTGTGCCGCAACACCACATACCGAAATACTGTGTGATGGTTTGGACGGATCAACTGGAAGCGTAAGAGACGGCATGTTCAAAAATGCGGTGATCATCGTCAAGCGCAACGCGGTGGCATTGGCCTTTTGAAACGACTCTATATTTTTTTCAACCTCAACAACACGTGGCGGCAACTCAGGTACTGTCGGCATCAACAAGAACCCGCCTTGAAGTTGCGCTTCTATCTCTGCCTGCAAAATGGCGCGTTGGTGCCTTAGGTAGGCAACTTGCTTTGCAGTCATTGGCAGGACGCCCTCCAAACGCGACTTTATCTGAGGATCAATCTGAGCATCACTCAAATCTAAAAATCGACAAACCTGCTCTCGGGCTTCAACGCTAACCAATGTTCCATATTCAGCGAAAAGCTGGTGTGTCCGTAAGATTGCTGGAAGATCCTTGCGAACCACATCGACACCAGCGTCAAACAGCGTTTCGATGCAAACATCAAACATCCTCATAATCTCATCGGAGATGCCAAGTCCCTCCATGTCTGGCACCACAAGCTGGAAGGGCTGGGCCCTGAGTGATTTCCCGACATGCTTAGCTTGAGCAGACATCACAGCATCAAGTTTTCGTATGCCGTGAACTGTACGCGCCATTGGACCGAGCACATCAAGGCTGGCTCCAAGCGGAACAACGCCTTCCATAGGGTAGCGACCCATCGTAGCCCGATAGCCGCAAATGCCTTGAAAGGCAGCAGGAACACGCGTGGAACCGGAGGTATCACTCCCGATGGCCAAATCACAAATCCCACTAGAGATCGCAGATGCGCAACCTGACGAAGAGCCACCTGGGACGCTTTCAGCATCCAACGCATTGGGGGAGTTGCCATAGTGTGGATTTAACCCCAAACCAGAAAAGGCAAACTCAGTCATATTGGCAGGGCCGATTGGAATAGCCCCGGCATCAATCACCCGTTGCACAGCAGGCGCGTTGTCGGGTTCAACACCGGTAGCATAGGCGAGCGAACCTGCTGTTGTCGCAAGTCCTTGCAGAGCGATATTCCCCTTGATAGCGACCAGCTCACCATCAATGGGGCTAAGTGCGCGGCCTTCCGCTTGACGTTGCTGTGCCGCCCTCGCCAACTCCTCAACCTGGGCTTTGTTAAGAGCAATAAAGATCGCCTTAAACGCAATAGTGTTGAGCTTGTCCCAGAGCTTTGTAAGATTGATCACTGTCATTACTCCGATACCCCGGCTGTGCCTTTCCTGCCCGGTATATTAGAGAAAGGCAATTCAACCTGTCAAAGCCTGTGTCCCAAAACCAAGAACCAAACAACGATCACCTGCCCAAGGTGTGCCCTGTTTGTTTCCTTCAAACACTTCAATATTGAGTTAAGGCAGACAATTGATTGTTGGAACATAAGCCGGCAGCGTCACGAACCCTCGCGCTTGGATACACTTAGCTTGAGTAGAATCAGTAAATAATAATAAGTATTGATTATAGATTTATTTGATTTGCTGAGAAATAATGTTCTCATGCCTTCCAAAAAGCAACCCTATCATGGAATGATTTCCCGCTTGCAGTGGTTCATTTAACACAAATATTCTAATGGTTTAGATTAACATTTGCGGAAAAATCGATTAATTCATACTTAAAATATGTCATATATATTATAATTTAATGCAGCTCAAATATCAAATATTATTGTACTATATTCATTTAATTACTTTCTTCTGTGAAATCTAAAAATGTTTATATTGATTTTAGATGCAACCTTAATACGATTAAGCGGCTTAATACTTCTATTACTCTAGGAGATACAATGTTTAAGAATAGAAAAAAATTCAAAGCCGAGTTTGTTGAAGGAAGTGATGCACCTTTCAGTACATCAACCCCCTACTCCATTGCAGCTGGTGATACCTTCGAAGGCACTTTAAGCACTCGCAGTGATTCCGACGCGATCGCATTTGAAGTGGAAGCTGGCGTTACTTACACGATCTCCCTTGACAGCTTTGGCGCCGACGGGGTTCCTGATACCTATCTTTATATTTTCGATTCTGAAGGCCAAGCAATCGCAATGGATGATGACAGCGGAGAAGGGCTTAATTCGTTAGTCACCTTCACAGCAACATCCTCAGGCAAGTTTTACATAGGGGCAACAGGTGTTGGCCGCGATACAACAGGTGATTATAAAATCACCCTGACTTCCAATGCAGGTCCCGTTGATCCAGATGATCCGGTAGACCCAGATGAACCGGTCGATCCAAATGCCTTCACAAACGACCAAATCGCAGCACAACTGACTGATGGTTTCTGGGAAAGCAACCACGACAGCCGTCGCTCCTTTGATGTAAGCCCGGGTGAAGCAATCACCGTTGACATCGGCGACCTTAATGCTGACGGTCGGGAACTTGCAATCAAGGCCCTGCAAGCCTGGACCATGACGACCGGCATCAACTTTGAATTCGTCACATCCAATGCGCAGATCACATTTGACGACAACGAAAGTGGTGCATACTCAACTTCGTCAACCTCAGGCGGCACAATCCGTTCGTCCTTTGTAAACGTCAGCACTGACTGGGTTGCCTCCTACGGCACAGATCTGGATGGTTATGCATTCCAAACTTACATGCATGAAATCGGTCATGCCATGGGTCTTGGTCATGCAGGAAACTACAACGGCAGCGCGGACTACGGCGTAGACAACCACTATAGCAACGATTCCTGGCAGGCATCTGTGATGTCCTACTTCGATCAGCGGGACAACACGAGTGTCGACGCCAGCTTTGCTTACGTTGTCTCTCCGATGATTGCAGATATCCTTGCGATGCAAGAACTGTATGGCACCACAGCAGACCTGCGCACTGAGTCCACCGTATATGGTGAAAACTCAACTGCTGGTGGTTACTATGATGAGATCGCAGACCTGAGACCAGTCGCCTTCACAGTCATCGATAATGGCGGCATTGATAGCATCAACTTCAGCTCTGTTACCGCAGATCAGAAAATCTCTTTGATTGCTGAGACCTATTCTGACGTTGATGGCCTTACCGGTAACATGGCTATCATGCGTGGTACCGTGATTGAGAATGCGTACTCTGGCTCTGGCGATGACCAGTTGATCGGCAACAGTGCTGACAACGCTCTTTATGCCAACGCTGGTGACGATGTTCTTGAAGGCGGTCAGGGCGATGACACCCTTTCCGGCGGCACCGGAAGCGACACATTCGTGTTCAACATCAATTGTGATGCTGACACAATCATCGACTTCTCCGATGGTTTGGACTTTATGATGTTTGAAAGCGGCGCAAGCAACTTTGCAGACCTCACAGTTCAGGACACAGGTGCAGACACGGTTGTCAGCTATGACGGCGGTTCCATCACGCTCACCGGCATCGAATCCAGCCTCATCAGCGCTGACGATTTCATGTTCGCATAAGAGCTAAAATACGTACAACCTGCCCTTGTGGCAGGTTGTATAATTATTTAATTAAAACATAATCTTGTAACTCATATCGCAAACTGCGCAAATCTTAGAAAATTCGGGCCTTAACCCTTCCCTACAGTGTTCAAATTCCGTAGGATGGGTACGCAACTTTTGTTGAGGTATAACCGCCAGTTTCTTTGCGCAGAAAAAGTCCGGCCAGCGTGCCGAGCAGACGAACCAGCGTTTTAGATTGGGGTCTGGTGGTTTCGGGAGTATCTATGAGTACATCGAAGAGTGGGCCGTCACAACGGCCACTGGTCGCCGAGGCGTTTGCCGCGTCACGTTCGGGGTATGCAGGCGTTGGCGTCTTGAGTCTGGTCATCAATCTATTGATGTTGACTGGTCCAATGTTCATGCTGCAAATCTATGACCGGGTATTGGCAAGCCACAGCGTGCCAACGCTGGTCATTATCGCCAGTTTCGCCGCTATCCTTTATCTGTTTTTCGCTCTGCTGGAAGGCATTCGCGCGCGCGGCCTGTCGCGAATCTCGCAGGAGATCGACGCCCGCCTCTCGCGTACCGCATTTTTGGCCAACCTGCGCGTTCCTTTGCGCATGGGCAACAGCGGCAAAAACGTAGACCCGATCCGCGATCTGGAAACCATGCGTCAGTTCTGGGGTGGCCAAGGTCCAGCCGCTCTCTTTGATATTCCATGGATGCCTATTTATCTGGGCTTGGTCTTCGTCCTTCACTTCTGGCTGGGCATGCTAGCTCTCGCGGGTGCCATCATCATTCTCACGCTCGTTTTGGCGAATGAGTTAATGAGCCGTGCTCCCTCCAAAGAGCTGGCAAGTCAAAATGCACAGCGCAGTAACACCCGGACCGGCGCTCGCCGCAACGCGGAAGTGGTGCGTGCCCTTGGTATGAGCGCCACACTCACCAACAAGTGGGATGAAGCCAACACCCGTTTTTACGAGGCACAGACCAAAGCCGGGGACCGCGCGTCTCTGTTTGCTACCGGCATCAAAGCCTTCCGCTTTTTGCTCGGCTCAGCTGTTCTGGCCGTTGGTGCATGGCTGGCTATCCGTCAGGAAGTTTCTCCCGGTGTTATGATTGCAGCGTCCATCATCACATCACGGGCTTTGTCCCCAGTCGAACAAGCGGTTGGTCAGTGGCGCACCTTTATTGCTGCGCGTCAGGCGCGTGCAAGACTGGACAAGACACTGGACGGTTTCGATGAAAGCGCACCGGAAACGGAGTTGCCTCTGCCAAGCAAAAACCTGAATGTACAGCAGGTCGCGACCGCGCCTCCAGGAGCACGCGCTGTGACGCTGGGTGGCATCAACTTTGCCCTCAACGCAGGTGATGGGCTGGGGGTCATCGGCCCGTCAGGCTCAGGAAAGACCAGTCTGGTTCGTGCCCTTGTTGGCGTTTGGCCAATCCTGCGCGGTTCTGTACGACTGGATGGCGCAGAGCTGAACCAGTGGTCCGAAGACCGGCTCGGAACAGCAGTTGGCTACCTGCCACAGGATGTTGAGCTCTTTGACGGAACGATTGCAGAGAACATCTCCCGCTTTGCACCGGGCCGTGATGATGAAAACGTCTTGAAAGCAGCTCAGCTTGCCAACGTACATGATCTTGTCACCAGCTTGCCGGATGGCTATGACACGCAAGTTGGCGAGGGCGGCACATTGCTGTCTGCCGGTCAGCGCCAGCGTATTGGTCTGGCTCGTGCTCTTTACAATACCCCGTTCCTGATCGTGCTTGATGAACCCAACTCCAATCTGGATTCAGAAGGGGAAGCAGCTCTGACCCGCGCCATCAAACTGATGCGGGACGCTGGCAGCATTGTCATCGTGGTTGCACACCGCCCAAGCGCCATCTCCGCGGTCGATCTTCTGCTCGTGGTCAAGGATGGTCAACAAGCAGCCTTCGGCCCGAAAGAAGAAGTCCTCCCGAAAATTAGTGCTCCTGCCGGGGCTCCGGCGTCCGCTAAAAAGCCAGCCGCGGCTGCGCCAGCGGGATCGTTAAGCGTGGTGCCACATGCCTGAGCAAACAACCCTTTCCAGCATCCAAAACTCTCGTCGTAAACACCTGCGGTGGGGCCTAGCGCTCGTTGGCGTGCTGGTGCTCGGCCTTGGTGGCTGGGCCTCAGTTGCCAAAATCAATAGTGCAGTCATTGCCTCCGGTTCCATCGCCGTCGATGGTCAGGCCAAGAAAGTGCAACACCAAGAAGGCGGTATTGTTGGCGAAATTCTGGTCAAAGACGGGGATGCAGTCCACGCTGGCGATGTTCTCTTCCGGCTAGATGAGACCTTGGTGAAGGCCAATCTTGCGATCACTCGCAAACGCCTGCACCAAATGCAAGCGCAGGAAGCACGCCTGTCTGCGGAATGGCGCGGCGAGGATAGCGTCACCTTCCCGGCCGCACTGGTTGAACTTACAAGCACCGATGAAATCGCTGCCGCAGCTTTGGATGGTGAACAAGCGCTATTCGCTGCCCGCAAACAGGGCATCAAAGGCCGTAAAAAGCAACTTGGTGAGCAGATTGCACAGCTCGATCAACAAATTGAAGGTCTACAAGTTCAACGCGACGCCAAAGTTGAAAGCATTGATCTGGTCACCCAGCAGCTCAGCGACTTTTCTACTCTTTTGGAAAAACGCCTCATTAACGCGTCACAGGTCACCGCCATCAAGCGCGAACGTGCTGAACTGGTTGGTGAGCGCGGTGGTTTGATTTCCCAAATTGCGCAGACCAGAGAAGCAATCAGCGAAAAACGCGTTCAGATCCTTCAGCTGGACGAGGAGTTTTTGGAAAAAGTCCTATCAGAATTACAGGATATCCGCTCTCAGATCGCCGAGCTTGAAGAGCAGCAAATTGCAGCCGAAGATCGCCTGAAACGCATTGACATTCGCGCTCCGCAATCCGGTTTCGTCCATCAGCTTGCAGTACATACGGTTGGCGGTGTGATTGCACCGGGCGATACTCTGATGCTCGTTGTGCCGCAAGACACAGAGCTTGTGATTGAAAGCCGCGTTCAGCCAGTCGACGTGGATCAGCTTCAGGTGGGGCAAAATGCATATGTCCGCCTCTCTGCATTTGATCAACGAACAACACCAGAGCTTGATGCAGCTGTTCTTAATGTTTCTCCAGACCTGACACGAGACGAGGTCACAGGTGAAACATTTTATCTGGCACGCTTGAAAATCCTTGAAAGTGAAATGCCAAAGCTGAATGGGCAGACACTTGTTCCCGGCATGCCAGTAGAAGGCTTCATTCAAACCGGGGAGCGGACCGTCCTTTCCTACTTCATTAAACCACTGCGAGACCAAATCGCACATGCCTTGAAAGAAAAGTAAGGGACAGCACCAGCATCCTGTTTCGAAAGCAATATGGGGCAAAACCGCTTACCAACGGTTTGCCCCATTTTTCGTTTCATATGAACCCATGCTGGCGTTGTGTTGGAAGAACAAAACCTCAGAGTAAAATGCGAACCGAGCGGATGTACGAAAGCACTGGCAAACCGCAATTTCGGATTGAATTAAAGGACCATAGGCGGACATCCTGTGTTTCTATCATGAGGTGAAGTTGCCCATCTTGATCAATGATAGTTCGTGACTGGCATACGAAAAAACGCTATTCATAGCTGGAAAGTCTGATTGGGACATGACAGCTATGAAAAAAGTCGCCATCCTTGCAGCAGATAAATGCGTGCTGTCATCCATCGCCTCGCCAATGGACATGTTTCTGCAGGCCGGTGTGCTGTGGAACGTAACCATGGGCGAAGCACCTGCGCCGATGTTCGAGGTGAAAATTGTTACTGCCGACGGAAATCCTGTTACAGCTATCAATGATGTGCCAGTCATTCCAAATTGCAGCATGCATGACATCGAATTCCCGGACCTCGTGATTGTCCCTTCTCAAGGGTTCTTTTTTGATCCGCGCTCCGCTAGTCATGCTAACCGGACCGAATGGCTCAAATCCGCTTTTGAGAATGGTTCAGACCTCGCCAGTGTATGCGCTGGCGCGTTCACGCTTGCGTCCACCGGATTGCTTGATGGAAAAAAGGCAACCACTCACTGGGGAATGGCAAAGCAGTTTCAGAAGAGTTTTCCGAACGTCGACTTACGGACCGATCTACTGGTTACTGACGAGGAACGGCTTTTCTGCGGAGGTGGTATTTCTGCAGAGCTGAATTTATCTTTGTACTTGATCGAAAAGTATTGCGGGCGGGAAATCGCACTTCAAAGCGCCAGATGCACCCTGGTCGACCTGGATCGTATCACCCAATCGCCTTTCGCAATGTTCACTCCAGAGAAAAACCATAGTGACAGTGTCATCAAGGATGTTCAAAATCGCATTGAATGTACGTTCGAGGCGCATGTGGATGTCGACGCCCTTGCCGCAGAAGCGGGCATGAGCGTGCGCCAGTTCAACCGAAGATTCAAGTCTGCAACAGGCGAAACAGTCACTGGTTATTTGCAGCTCATTAGAATTGAAGCGGCAAAAACAAAACTGGTCAACACACGACTTCCATTTGAAGAGATTTCAGCACGCGTCGGCTACGAAAACACGAGCTTTTTTCGTAGGATTTTTAAAAAGTGTACAAGTATTACACCGACTGAATACAGACGACGATTTGGGAACCGTTGAACTGTGTCGCTGCGGCGCGGAGTTAACGCATTATAACATTAATTCCGCGCCGCTCGGCTCGTATCTGAATCAAACACTACTGTCCGCTCAATTCTCAGAATGCAAGTTTACGGCCAATCAACGTGCCAAATGGAAGAAGAGGTTGCAGTGGAAACACGTCAAATTCCATCAAACCGACATCGACAAATGGCTGTTCGTTTAGAATGCTACGTGCTTCATCTTCATTCTCGCATTCCAGAATAAAGACCACACCGGGACGGTTCACCTGGAACCAAAAGTTCCGAATTTTTCCGTCCAGATAGGCTTCCATTGTGTGCTTGACTTCGTGAGGGCCATGCTCGCTTACTTTTTCCATCGTTGCACCTTGTGCAACTTTACTTACAGCAAGAATCTGCATCTCTCTCTCCTTAGATCGGGTTTTAGCCTTGGAACGCGGAACCACATTGTCTTGGGTTGCTTGAATTCATTCCTGCTCGAGCACGAGTATGTGCCGTTTCCAATTTGCTTTTGAGCGTCAAAGAAGACAGAAAAAGTCCTATCCGGACACATTGCTAAGAAATTTCCGATCTGATGGAAGGATGAGAGCTTTGTTCTGAGCCTCTGAAACCTCTCAACAAGGTGTCGAGCAATCGCCTAGTCAGTAAGGCGCTGGTCTTCATTTTGATGAAAGAGTTTTTCTGGAACCTTATGCTGAAGCCTAATTAGGGCTTCCACATCGAAGCAGATTTAAAAGCAGTCTATTTCAAGCGGGCTGAAGCGACAAACGGCAGCGTTTAGGAAAAACCGCCCACAGAGCGCTCCATTAAACAGTGGATCTCAGAATGTCCTGTTTCTCGAAATCCGCAGCGACGATAGAGGGACCCCACAGGGTTCCAGTACAAATATTCCAGTTTAACCGGAAGCTTCAGTTCGTCCGCAACTATGAGGCAATGTGTAAGGACCTGTGAGCCTATCCCTTGTCGCTGAAAATGAGGGAACAAATAAAATTCACCAAATCTGATATGATCAGACACAACTTGGAAAAAAACGGTCCCAAGGCGTGTCGCTTTTTGTCTGATTTAAAAAAGGTTTCTCGTTATAGCGTTGTAAGTGCAATTGCCACTGAAAATCTTCGTCCCACCCCCAACGTGAAATGATATGCCGTCCCATAGCAGCACGCTTTGCTTCAAAAGCAAATTTTTGGTCACACTGCATGGCTGTAAGCTTAGGGAACGTATAGTTTGGTTTAAGATGAGGAATGTTCATATAACAACTCAGGTGCCTAAATATAAGAGCATGTCAGGGGACATACTAAACACCTGTCACTGCCCAAGCCAAGCGCGATACCCCCCGATCAAATGATGGATTATCTTAGAAAACGGCCTGAGGACCAAGTTCCTAGCAGTCTACGAAAGTATCCATGATTTGTTTGAGCTTTCTATGAAGGCGTTATCTGTTGGTTTTCCCGAACTAGAAACATTCCACAACAACGCCTTTTGGGTTGGCCTTCGAAACAAGATCCCTAGAGACGCACTCACTATCGTAGTCGCACCGTATAACTCGTGGATAGTCGATTTGTTGACAGACCTTTGCAAGCGTTATAACGACATCACCGCCATTATAGCTAAACTTCAGATCGGTGGCCGGCGCATACCACGCGTAGGTAACAACGATCGCCAGGATCCGAACTTTCCAACCAGTTGCTAATTGGGCATGAAAAAAGTCCATTGCCCAGATTTGGTGGGATTGTGTTGGCTCTTGGCGATCGGAGCGCAATTTGGCCTTAAATCGACATTTGGGGGCGTTATTGCGTAATTGCGGTCCCAACTCATTGTAAAGACGCCGAACGCGCTTTGGGTCGGTTACCCAGCCTACTCGTTGTGGCAACACATGAATCCGCCTTTAACTAAACCGAACCCGAGCTTAGCAGATGTCTTTTATGCTCAACTTCCAAGCAGCCTGATCGTCACGTTTTGAATTGCAGGTGTACAATAAACGATCAACCTTCAAAGCCTTGCAGGCCATGCCAATTGAAGCAATCCACACCTCACACACTTAATCAACAAGCAACCGTTTGCGACCAGGCTTTAGAGCCTTTCTTGACAAAACATCCTGACGCATAGCTTTATCTAGAGAAAGTTCAGCAACCAGCCTCTTCAAGCGCCCGTTTTCTGCTTCCAGCTGCCATAACTGCTTCATCTCCGATGGCATAAACCCAACATGCTTATGTTGCCAGCTGTCAAACGCCGTCTGGCTCACGACAAACCTTGGCGACCGCCACGCCGTCTTCGGCTGTTTCAAAACAAAGGCAATCTGGGCTCCCGAAAATTTTGAGGCTTTCATCAAATTCTCCTCCTCCCGACAACGGGAGTTTAAGTGGAAAATTCCTGCCTGAAATAGTCCGAATTATTGAGGTCATATCAGTGGTGTAACATTTGAGGAAACACTCACGGCGCCTGAACCGGACCCCAATGGCACGCGCGCTCACCCGTTTAGCTTCTTTCGACCAAATCTGATGCCCGATCAAAAGAGGGACTGGATCTCGACTCTAAGTGACACACCTTTGCCAGTTCGGCTTCAAGACACGAAGTCCGATTTCGTAAACTAAGGTTAAGAGGTAATCCCCCCGCTAATTGATCGAGTTCAAAAGTAGAGATATTGTCACCTCATATTGAGGACTGATTTTATGAAGAAATCTCGTTTCAGCGATACGCAGATCATTGCGATTTTGAAGCAAGGCGAA
>NZ_FOFM01000056.1 GCF_900110875.1 Pseudovibrio axinellae
CAACTTCACCATGAGATAAAAATACAGCATCAAAAAGAGTTTGTTACTTGGTCGCCCACGAGCGTGGACCGCAGCTCTTCGCAATACGGTCTCAAGATGTTCGCGTGAGTAATAACTCATCCATGCTTCTTTATATACACTTTCCCATTCCTCATCGCTCTATTGCATCTTTTGAGTTAAGGCACAAATAACCTTCCTCAAGGCGTAATTCAGGCGTGAATTCCAAAGAGCCGGTTGATGAAGGAGACTTCAGTCCCTCCGCCGACAGAGCGGATCCAACCATCAAATTGCCCCTTCTTGAACATCCGCATGACCTCAAAACCCTTAATGGTGCAGCCGCTATTCGCATCGACTGGAAGCCGAGCGTTGGTTCGATTAGTCGTTTGAGCTTGCCATGATCGCTTTCAAGCCGGTTGTGCAAATACTTCACCTGTCGCAGCTTGACGTAATCGGGGGTCTTCCCCTCGCGTTTAAGCTCAGCTAAGGCCAGACCATAGGCAGGATTCTTGTCTGTGTTGATCCTTGAGGGAACATAACGCTTTGATCGCCTCAAGGCTTTGGCAAGAAATCGCTTTGCCGCCTTGCTATCGCGTCGAGATGTCAGAAGAAAATCAATCGTATCGCCATGCTTATCGATGGCCCGAAACAGATATTTCCATTGCCCCTTAACCTCCACATATGTTTCGTCGACACGCGAAGAGAACGACAGCCGATTTTGATACCACAAGGTATGCTTTTCTAGTTCCGGAGCGTCGTGCTGAACCCATCTGTAGAGGGTGGTGTGGTCAACATCAACGCCGCGCTCATTCAGCATTTCCTCAAGATCACGGCAGCTGATGCCATATTTACAATACCATCTCACTGCCCAAAGAATGATCCCTCCCTGAAACTGACGATACTTGAATTCTGACATTGAAAATCCCCCACAACGTAGCGATCATGCAGCCGATGACCCAAAGTTGCAACGGAGCCAAATCAACCGCCTTACAAACTGCCAGATCATAAAACTAAAATGGTTATTCGCTCTGATAGTCATAAAGCGTCTGGATTTAATGAACTGACTTTTGAAGACCAGGGTGGGCAGAAAAATGTCTTTTTACATGCTCAAAAAGACCAGACCATCAAGGTTTTGAATAACCGCTCCAAAAATGTACTTGCCAGTCAGATTGAAAATGTCGGGGCGAACAAGTCCATCACAGTGGGAGCCAACCATCAGGAAAAGGTAGGCGGGAGTATGAACCTGTCTGTTGGTGGTGGAGGAGCCGCAGGAGGTCTACTGGGCGCTTTAGGTGGCCTGGTGAAGTCTGGCGGCAAGACCTCAAAAAAAGGGGCGAAGAAAGCTGGGTCCGCTCCTGTTACGGATTTTGCAGCAGTGGTTGCAAAAGTAGGTGCTGGAGCAGAAGCTCAGTCGGTGAATGCCGGAGTGGACTTCCTGAAGACAGGAGAACATTTTTCTGAAGGTGGGAAAGCACAGGCCGGTGCTGGATCAGTTATTGGTGGGATGCTCTCCAAGTTTATGCCAGGATCGGGGACTCTGAGCGTTGTTGTTGAGAAATTTCGCTCAGACACGATCGGCATGGCCCGTACTGAGCAAATTGGCATGATGAAAAACACCGTTGTCGGTGCAATCCAAACGATCATGGTTGGAAAACAATCCAAGCTCACTGTGGGCGAGAAATACGACGTAGAAGTCGGCAAGAAGATCACATCCAGGACCAAAGTTCATACAATTATGGCAAAGGACAAGATCGTCCTCGCTGCACCCGGCGGCCAAATCGAAATTTCCCAAAGTGGCATCACGATTAAAGGCAAGCAGAATGATCTGCTAGCTCCTTCTATCAACCTCAAAGGTGGAAGTGGCGGCAAGGATACCGATAAGGCCATGCAAGACAAGCTTGGTGATTCAGAGTGGAATAAGCCAGAAGGTTATACATGGCACCACAAAGAAGACGGTGTCACCATGCAGCTTGTTCTAACATAGATGCATGCAAATGGCGGAGATATAAAAACAACCCATATGGGTGGTGCCGCTATGTACAATGGCAAACACGCAGGTGATTTTTAAGGGAAATGTTATGGACGTTTTAATTTACAAAAACGAAGAAGACTGGCAATCCGTACCAGAGACTGAAGGTTTGATCTCCAAGTGGGAGCTTGAGACCGATATCAAGCTTCCAAAAGATTATCGGGCATTTATGGTCAAGTATAATGGCGGTCGACCATATCCCTGCCTTTTCAAACACAATGTCCCCAAAGAGCTCTGGCAAATGGATGATGATGACACAGTGTTGCTGGGTTCAATTTATGACTGGAAATATGCCCTGGAACGCTGCGGAGACCGCTTAGAGTTCGATGAAATTCCTGCGAAGTCCATCATTATTGGCACTGATCCAGGCGGAACAGAGCTTGGCCTGTCTATGGAGGAAAACTCGTTTGGCAAAGTCTATTTGATCTATTTTGCTGTGGGCCCGGAAGATGATGAACCTGTGATGCGCACGTCGCTGCTTGCTAACTCGTTCCGCGAGTTTGTTTTTGAAAAATTGTATGAGAATACAGATCAGGATGGTCACGACTATTGGTTTCGACGGAACCAAGAACATCTCACTCGCAAAGTAGAGTTCTGACATGGCGTATCCCAAGGCAGTTTCAGATACGTTTTTTGCCAGTTGGCCGGATGCCTTAAAGCAGGCGAGCGTGCCGCACGAAGAGATCCCGATCAGTCCCGATGATGTTCTCGCACTTGCAGCAAACACCCCCGAGTTTTGCGAGAAATTTGCGATGTTCAATCATTTTGACCTCTCTCAGGATTTTCTGGATGAGGTCACAGCAGGCCTCGAGAAATTTCCCTCGGGCGCCTTTCCGAGGCTGGACTACTGCTCCTGGAAAGAAAGCTGTCTTCTGAATTCACCGGCACGCACACTGCGCGATGTTGAGGCGATTATCTTACAGCCCAATCAAAGAATTGCTTCTGCTCTTATGGAACCGGCTATTCACAATCAGGGGGCAAATTTCTATCTGCGGGAGTGGATTGATATGCCGCGCTGGAGCGAATTTCGCATATTCATGCGGGATCGGAAAATTATCGGGATTTCGCAATACTATACAACCGAGCAGTTTCCGCAAATCCAGCAGAGCTTAGACGATATCCGGCAAGCCCTCATTGAATTTTGCCTGTTTCTCTATAAGGAATCACATTTGGAGACAGTTATTGCTGATGTGTTCTTATCCAATCAAAATGAGAAACTTCAAGCGCACCTTATTGAACTCAACCCTTTCCTCAAGAGAGCTGACCCCTGCCTCTATAGCTGGGAGAAATCAGATTTCGATGGCAAATTTCGGTTCATCAAAAATGAACGAGTTGTTGCTGCACCTATGGCCAGTTAAGGAGTATCAATATGCCTAAAGCTGCTCGTGTAAGTGATACTGGGTCTGGGCATGGTTGCCACTACCCGCCAACACCCATTATCTCCGGCAGTCCTGTTGTGAAAATAGATGGCCTACCCGCTGCACGGGTGGGGGACTCTCTAATTCCACATGGTTGCCCTGTTTGCCCGGCTCCACCGCATCCACGTTCAGTCTCGGCAGGTTCTTCGATTGTAACGATTGACGGTAAACCTGCTGCCCGTGTTGGTGACGCAATTGGCTGTGGTGGGAGCATTAGTTCCGGCTCGCCCATTGTCACTATTGAATGACCGCTGAACTCACGTACTACTTAAACCCTCGATAGAAATACCCCGAGGCCCGCTTGGTGTTATCAAGTTAACTTTGGCTCCAGCTCCGATTGGTAGTTGGGCAACATGACTTGTGCTCCGATCAGTTACAAACGCCATCGTTTTCCACCC
>NZ_FOFM01000049.1 GCF_900110875.1 Pseudovibrio axinellae
CTCTCCGCGAATAGCAGCAAGCGCGACTTTTGCATTAAAGGCCGGACTATGGTTTCGACGAGCACGTCTGGTCATGGTGGTCTCCTGTTCTTGGCAGCATGCCAGTTTCAGAAGCTAAATCCACTTAGACAACCTGTCCGATTTTCCCAAGCCAGCTCTGATCAACAACGGCCCAAATCCCAAGGCGCTTTGCCGCCTCTTTGATCAACAGGAGTTCCTCTTCTACCTGATGCCAGTCTACTTGACCCCAGCTTTTGATTTGAGCCTTCACATAGCCAGTAAGCGCTCCTTCTGGGAAGTGAGCAAGGCGCACTCCATTGCGACTTGCTTGCTCCATGCAGTCGCGTATATGCCTCCCATTTGCGGCAACATCAGCCGTCACGAGGCTTTGAGCAATCGCTATTGAGATCGTACCGTCCATTACCTTATGCCCCACCCGAATTCGAGTTCATAAACGAGCCTTCCTGAATTTATAGCAGACATAAAAAGTGTCAGGCATCGACCCGTGTCACCTTAAGACTGATCCTGCTAAAACGGCGAGATAAAAACCCTGCAGCCAAACTGTGGTCCATTCATTCGTCATTTGAAGGTTTCAATCAAACCAAACAGACAAGGGCGTAAACAGGCAAACGCACCGGTCCATTAGCTAGGTTTTAAGCAGGCCGATTTCATAGGAACGCATAAAAACGCCAATCTTTCAAAAAAACGCACATAGCAACGCAAAGCAAAAATGGGGGACGAAGGCCAGCCGACTCCGTCATGAGGGCCTTGCGACACCGCAGTTATGATTTCATAAACTGGTATATCTATCTGCAACCTATGACTGGAATACAAATATATTCCAGTTAAACTTCCACATAAGAAATGTTTTCGCTCGTCAATCCCAAGAGATACGCAAATTATAATGTGAAACATCAGTCTAAAAGTAAACTTTATACTTACTTACACTCTTATATTTGTGATTTATATTGAGATACATTCAATTTCAATTACCTCTCTCACTCTTTAGTTTGACATGAAACACCTAGGGCAAGGCGTTTATCTGTGTGTCAGATAGTGCTTTACCCTACTGGGAATTGAACGGGGTTGGTTCTAAAGGTGAGGGAGGTTTGAAGTTTCCAAGTGAGGCTTGCAGTTTACGCTAAGGAGCTTAACCTGCCATGCGAGTGATTTTAGCCGAAGAGATTCCTTTTGGTTAATTAGGTACAGTTTAGGGCCTTTGGTGCATTGCACAAAAACAGCACCAGCTACTAGGCTGGCAATGAGAATAAAAAACGATTGGAACAGTTGGTAACGAGCGATTTCTGCTGGAAACCTATTTAACAGGCAAGAGGTTAGAACATGATCATAGGGGCTGCCAAGGAAGTCCTTGACGGGGAACGTCGGGTCGCGTTGACACCGGACAGCGCCCAACAGCTGCAAAAGCTGGGATATGAGTGCGCAATTGAAACCGGTGCAGGCGCAGCTGCAAACTTCTCAGACGCAGATTACACAGAAGCTGGCGTTAAAGTTGTAGCAGATGCAAAAACGCTTTGGGAAACGTGCGACATCATCATCAAGGTACGCGCACCGGAACTCTCTGAACTTGACCTGACCCATGAGGGACAAACTGTCATAAGCTTCTTCTGGCCAGCGCAAAATGGTGTGCTGCTTCAGAAGTTTGCGGACAAAAAGGTCAATGTGCTCGCGATGGATATGGTGCCGCGTATCTCACGCGCACAGAAGATGGATGCTCTGTCTTCCATGGCCAACATTTCCGGGTATCGCGCTGTTATTGAAGCTGGTAACAATTTCCCACGCTTCTTTACCGGGCAGATCACCGCAGCGGGTAAAGTGCCACCAGCGAAAGTTCTTGTGATCGGTGCCGGTGTTGCAGGTCTTGCTGCCATCGGCGCTTCCACCTCGCTTGGCGCAATCACCCTGGCCTTCGATGTTCGCCCTGAAGTGGCTGAACAAGTAGAATCCATGGGCGCGGATTTCGTCTATCTGGACTTTAAAGAAGAGCAACAAGACGGCGCAGCAACAGGCGGCTATGCCTCTGTTTCATCACCAGAATTTCGCGAAGCGCAGCTTGCAAAATTCCGTGAACTGGCACCGGAAGTTGATATTGTCATCACCACAGCACTGATCCCGGGCCGCGATGCCCCAGAGCTTTGGACCGAAGACATGGTTGCCTCCATGAAGCCGGGTTCTGTCATTGTTGACCTTGCTGCTGAAAAAGGCGGCAACTGTAAACTCACCAAGATGGACGAGAAGATTGTAACCGACAACGGCGTAACCGTCATTGGCTACACAGACTTCCCATCTCGCATGGCGACCCAATCTTCAACGCTGTATGCAACCAACATCCGTCACATGATGACTGATCTGACCCCAGAAAAGGACGGTCAGGCCAATATCAACATGGAAGACGATGTTATTCGTGGTGCAACGGCGACCAAGGATGGTGAAATCACCTTCCCACCGCCAAAGCCTAAAATTGCTGCCATTGCAGCTCAAAAACCAAATGCCCCTGAGAAAACCCCAGAGGAAATCGCTGCTGAAGAAGAAGCAGCGGCAAAATCTGCTGGGCGTAAACAGATCGGCCTTCTAGTTGGCGGCGCTGCAGTTATAGCTCTTATGGGTGCCTACGCGCCAGAAAGCTTTATGCAGCACTTCATCGTGTTTGTTCTTGCCGTTTTCGTCGGCTTCCAGGTGATTTGGGGTGTTGCTCATTCTCTGCACACACCTCTCATGGCTGTGACCAACGCAATCTCCGGCATTATCATTTTGGGCGCACTCCTACAGCTCGGCTCGGGTAGCTGGATCGTCTGGGTGCTCGCGGGTATTTCCGTATTGATTGCCTCGATCAACATTGTTGGTGGGTTTATGGTCACGCGCCGTATGCTCCAGATGTTCAACAAGTCCTAAGCGGGGGAAGGAAGCTTATGTCTATCGGACTTCAAACCGCCGCTTACATTGCGGCCACCGTTCTCTTCATCCTGTCTCTGGGCGGTCTGTCCAATCAGGAAAGCGCAAAACGTGCTGTTTGGTTTGGTATTGTTGGTATGGCTGTGGCTGTTCTTGCAACAGTCTTTGGTGCAGGTGTTGACCTGACCAGCCCTGCCGTTGTGATCATGCTGCTGCTGACTGTTTCAGTCGGCTCTGTTGCTGGCATTATCGTCGCTCAACGCGTTGAAATGACTGGCATGCCTCAGCTTGTAGCTGCGCTCCACTCATTCGTTGGTCTGGCAGCTGTGTTCATCGGCATCAACTCAGGTATCGCCCCACCAGCAGGTCTGGCGGGCGCTGAGCTGGTGATCCACGAAGCTGAAATCTTCATCGGCGTGTTCATTGGTGCAATCACCTTTACCGGCTCAATCATCGCCTATGGTAAGCTTGCCGGTAAGATTGGCGGCAAAGCGCTGATCCTTCCAGGCCGTCATGTCTTGAACGCTGCAATGGTGTTGCTCTCCATCCTGCTGATGATCATGTACATGAACCATGCTGGTTCCTGGACACTCTACGTGATGACCCTGCTGGCCTTCGCGATTGGTGTGCACATGGTTATGGCCATTGGCGGTGCAGATATGCCGGTTGTGGTTTCCATGCTGAACTCCTACTCCGGTTGGGCAGCAGCAGCGACTGGTTTCTTACTTGGCAATGATCTGCTCATCGTGACGGGCGCGCTCGTTGGTTCTTCCGGTGCAATCCTGTCTTACATCATGTGTAAGGCGATGAACCGGCACTTCGTCTCAGTCATTTTGGGTGGCTTCGGAAACACCACAGGTCCCGCTCAAGAAATCGAGGGCGAGATGGTTCCGACAGATACGGACTTTGTCTCAGAAACCCTCAATGATGCTGATAGTATTGTGATTGTACCAGGTTACGGTATGGCTGTTGCTCAGGCCCAGCAATCCGTTTCAGAGTTGACCAAGCGCCTGCGCGCTAAAGGCAAAACCGTCCGCTTTGCAATCCACCCGGTTGCCGGACGCTTGCCAGGCCACATGAACGTACTGCTTGCTGAGGCGAAAGTGCCATACGATATCGTTCTGGAAATGGACGAGATTAATGATGACTTCCCTGACACAGACGTTGTTATCATCATTGGTGCTAACGACATTGTGAACCCGGCTGCTCAGGAAGATCCAAACTCACCAATCGCTGGCATGCCAGTGCTTGAAGTTTGGAAAGCCAAGCACGTGTTTATCTCCAAACGCGGGCAGGGCACTGGTTACTCCGGCATTGAAAACCCGCTGTTCTACAAAGAGAACTCTCGCATGTACTACGGCGATGCTAAGAGCTCTATGAATAACCTGCTGAGCAAGATCAGCTAGTTCATCACCATAGATCGAACTTAACCCCGGCGATCCTGTTCGCCGGGGTTTTTTGTGGCAGTCAGCCCGCCTAACACGCACGCTTAAAGTTAATTTTTGGGCTTCACCATCACGTTACTGGGTCAAATCTCGTGCCCGCCAAGCTACAAATCTGAAACCCAGTATGCCTCTATAACCAATACTTCACCTGGGCCTTGTTGCAGGGGTCGTGAATAGCTTACAACACTCCCAAACCCGTCAATTCAGGTCATGAGATTGCTTCGAACGCGGGCCTGCCGAGTTCGGTTATTGTGTTGAGTATGCGAACGCCAATCTTTGT
>NZ_FOFM01000024.1 GCF_900110875.1 Pseudovibrio axinellae
ACAAAACCTTAAAAAGCCCCGTAATTCCTTCTGTTTTTTAACCGCTTGAGCCGCCCTGTGTGCGCCGCCCCGTTGGTGTGGAGCGGGTTATAGGCGGCACATCGCTAACCGTCAACACGCAATCTCCAAAAAAACAAAACTATCTGCAAAAAACTCAACTCAAACCCAAAATCCAGATTCATATATCAACAAACACACCCAAACCTGACCAAATACATACCCAAAATCCCGCAGAAAACAGCCAATTACACCCTTACACACACCCCAATCCCTAACAAATCATCAATTTACACAGACACTGGGAAAACATTGACCCCACCGAAGAACACAAGAACAGAGCGTGTGGGCGAGCACAGAAGGACGTATGAGGACAAGAGAGGCCGCGCCTATATAGGAGAGATCGCGATAGGGTGACGCAAACACCGCAAACCAACGTTGAGCGCTTTTGCGTGGGTTTGTGAAACTTTGCGCGGAACGCGCGTATTCCAACGTGGCTATGTAACCAATCAGCCAAAACCAGCAGCACAAGCCGAAACCAACACGCTCCATGCCCTACACATAAGAAACCACCGCTCAACCGAACTTATGCCCCACCAACCAAAATCTATCCCCACATGCCCAAGACATTTCCCCTTTAGGGGGCGCTGTGTTTGGCGCGTGTTTTGTCGGCTTTTACGTTCAGGTGCTTCGGCGTGTGCTTTGGGGTGTTGTGTTGAAAAACCGTTTGTAGGCCCGACTGAATGCAGGCTCGGATTTGTATCCAACTTTTTGCGAAATGACAGAGATGGGGGCTGCTGTCTCCGTAAGCTCCATTCGTGCAAGGTGCATTCTGCACTTGGTTAGGTACTGCATTGCAGGCTGGCCGACGGTTTGAGTAAAGTGGGCAGAGAAGGCAGAGCGTGACATACCGGCTGTTTTTGCGAGTTCTTCCAAACTCCAGTTTTTCGCCGGTTCGCGATGTAGAGCGAGCAGTGCAGGCCCGATATGTCGGTCACGCATTCCTCTTAGCCAGCTTTTATCTGTTTCAGGCGCGGTGTTGAGCCACTGCCTTATTGCTTCTATCACGATAACATCTGCCAAACGGGTGATCAGCGTGTCACCGCCTGGGCGTTGTTGAAGAGCCTCTTGCGCTATGAGCTGCAGGGTCGCTTGCAACCAATCTCCCGCCTGCCCGCGCCACCCGTCAATTTTAAAGGCCGGAGGCAACAGCTCCATCACGTGATGGCCGGCTGCATGGCTGAGATGCACAATTCCGTAGATTGCGCGGGTGGTATCGCCGCCGCCCCCAAATTGCAGAGTTTCATAGACATCCGTCACTTTATTGAGGTGAAGATCTGCCAGATCCACTGTGACTGCCCCGGTTGAAGATGATAACTGCCTTTGAAAGGAGCTGTTGATCAGTACGAGATCACCTTGATTGGCGATGATCGTTTCCTCGTGAGCGAGGTCCAGCCTTGCTTGCCCTTCGGTGACAACCAGAAAGGCGACAACATGATTGCGGGCTGGAATAGTGATTGCCCATGGGGCTGTCAGCTCAGCCTGACAATAAAAAATGCCTGTGAGCCTGAGTTGGTGCAGCACTTCGCCAACAGGGTCTGCGTTGGGTTGCACAGGCATATCACGTGCTAAATTCAAAGCTACCTTAGTATCCATATGAAACCAACGCATTTGAAAGAGAGATGAAGAACTGCTGCCGTGGACGCTCGGATAACAAATATGGACAAATCATCATGGATTGAATCCTGCCACCTAATATACTGGCGTATAAATCAAATCATATTCATGTCGGTATGACTAAAACAAAATAACGATATCGAGTTTGCAGATTCAAATCAAGCAGCACTTAAATTGAGGGTAATAAACCCGCCAAGCTTATCATGACTCTCAATAGAGGTTATTTCCATGAATCTCATAAATTCTAATTTAGAACTAACTTATATCTTGAAAAATAGTGCGAAAAACGCGTTTATTTTCGCGATCATTTGGGGGTGCTGGGCATGGTGGGTTAATTCCTCTCATGGAAACGAAGCCGCGTTGCGGGCCTCACTGACGCAAATCAGCTTCACAATTGTAAATGCGTTTGTTTACTCTGTGCTCATGGAGGGGCTTTTCTTTGTGATCCGCCCAGTCAAACTGCGCAATATCATGACGTTCCTTATTCCGAACATAGCAGTCTCTGTGCTTTTAACGGCTACCCATATGTGGCGCGGAACACCGAATGTACTTGCCACTGCTGCTGCACCTTTATGTGTCACGTTCTTATTATCTCTGCTTTATATCGTGGTGGTTGGCCCAAAGCGTCTGGAGCAGTTCGCCAGTTGAGCAGCCTAGATATCAGCCAAAAGATAAGGTGCTCTGCTGAAGAGTGCGAAATTCCGCGCAGATAGCAGGCTGTTTGCTACGCGGCGGAGTTTGGACCAACCGTCGTTGCGGACCGTTAGAACAGCCCCTAATCGAGAGAGCGGCATCCGGCTCCAGATTAAAGCCGACCAGCCAATCCACCTTCAGCTTATTCCGTGAGCCGACCATCATCGGGCGGCTCACATATTCCTCTGTTACGTAAAGCTAACTGAGTACCCTAGTCTCGGGGAACCAATGGGACCAGACCATCCAAAACACTCCATTTTGCATGGGTACCTTGCCCAGTCTGCCTGCAGGAGTGTTCCCGAAGAAATCTACTTTGGTTACCTCTACAGGCTCACCGTCAATTCGACGGTCAAACAAAGTCACCACGTCCAGATCTTTATCGTAAAACAGGAGAAGTGGTTGCCCTTCATGCTCAAACGCATAAAGAGGATGCTGCTCCGCGAACTCCTTCGTGATCGCAAGCTGCTTGTCATTCAGGTTCAACCCCCACACCTGTTCTTTATTCGGCAGGCGTGTGTCCTTTATGTCCAGGGTCGGAAAGATGGGCGGTTCCGCTTCATCAAACTGTTGTTCCAGTGGCCCTTCAAACAAGTTCTGTAAGAAAGTGTCTACGGGGCGGTTAAACTGGTACTCGAAAACAGTCGCTTCGGGATACACCGTCTTGAAAGTTTCCCAGCTCATCATATCGTTCGGATATTCAGTGACTTTTCCTCCAGAAAATTCCTTCTCACCAGTGATTTGTTGGATCAATTCACCTGATTTGCTGTCTTTCATCAGAAGGTTGTTGTGCACCTGAATAAGGATGGCGAGATCCATTTCTTCACCATTGCTGGACTGGTCGATGACGATAGGCAAGTTCGAGAGCGCACAGAACGTCATCGTAACATTTTCCCCGCCAATGGTATCACCAGCGATATGCGGGATTTCCAGATGATGCCTTGGGAATCCGCGAACATCGCCGTTGATTTCGACGGCGTAAATGATGTCGTCAGGCTTCATAAACTTATCAGCTTCGTCAATGGGGACGTATTGTGCAGTGGTCTGAGAAGACGGAAACATAGTCGGCAACAGAAAATTGGCCGCAAAGATGCAGATAAACACACCGATAGACGCCAGTACCATGAGGTACCTATGCATCAGGGCGTAGCGGACATTCAAGAACCACATCACTGCGAGCAAAATGAGAGTGATGGCAATGTAAGCCCAGCGGTGCTCATAATAGGTGATCAGCCATTGACGCGGCCAATCCAGCAATTGTCCAACCTCTGTCATCAGCATGGCAGCAAAAATGGCCATAAAAGCGGTCACTAGCCCCAATACTAAGAATATAGATAGGAGACCCGCGCTTGGCTTGGCTCTTGCCTTCTTCATATTGTTACCTTTTTTCCGTGACCCTAGGCAACAAAGGTAAGACCATTGCAAATGGCCTTGGCAAATAAATCTATGTATTGGATTTAACTTGTCTGTTCGAGCCTTCCACTTTCGATGATGAACTTCGCCTCTCTCTCCTGACAGACTAAAACACGCACAACAGAAATAGCAAAACGTTCCTTCGGTATGATCCCTGAGCCAGTGCGAATGGGCGCACTGGTCACCCAGCCACATTACGTGCCCGTAAAGCCTGCACTCCGGCAAGCGGCATCCTCAAGCTCCTTTGCAATTGACTTTGCAAAGGTTTGTGGTGTTGCTTCCCCCTTTGATGCGCATCCAAGGATCGAGAGCAAGTATGCGAGGGGTTGGTTTTGTGGCATCTGTCATGCCTTTTAATCTCTCAAATGCCTATGGTGCAAAACAGTTTTGCCTCAATACGCCGTCAGAGCTCATTGCTGGCGCGCAAGCCAGTCGATGAGCAGATTGCTCACGGCTGCAGGTTGTTCCTGCTGGGACCAGTGCCCGCAGTTGTTGAGGACATGTCGCTCCAGATCTGGCACGAAATGATGCATATGCTCACTTAAGGCCGGTGGCAGGTAGAGATCATCTGCGCCACAGATCATGAGAGTTGGCACAGTGATGACCTGCTCCATTCCCTCTGTTTCACGCCAGTTGGTGGAGAAATTGCGATACCAGTTGAGCCCGCCAGTGAAGCCACTTTTTTGATAGGTGCTTACATACACCTCAAGATCGCTTTCAGATAATAATAGCTGACCGCGCGGCGCAGCATCGCGGTTTTCCTTAAACTCCTTAAACAGCGCCATGTTGCTTGCGGGCGTTGCCTCAGTGTTGCCTTTGGCAGAGTTTACGGACCGGCATCGCATGAGTGTGCGGAAAAACCTGTCTGTCTCATTGTTCAAGAGGCGATCAACGGGCCCCTCTTCCTGCATCGCCACGATGTACATGTCTTTGCCAAAGTTATGGCGGTACACGTCAATCGGGTCGAACTTCGAGCGGGGTATAAACGGGGTGTTGAGGCTCATGACACCCATGAGCCGCTCTGGATAAAACAGGGCCAGTTGCCAGGTAATCAGGCCGCCCCAATCATGACCGCACACATATGCCTGCGCTATCTCCAGTGTATCCAAAAGCGCAATCACATCTCCCATAAGGTGCTTCATGGTGTAGGCACCAACATCCTCCGGCTGGCTCGTTTGGCCGTATCCGCGAAGGTCAGGCGCAATCACGCGGTACCCCGCCTTCACCAAGGGTTCGATCTGGTAGCGCCATGAGTAAGCAAGCTCTGGCCAGCCATGAAGCAAAACGACAGCTGGGCCGGTACCTGCTTCATAAACAGCCATATCAATGCCATTGCACCTGTGAAATTTAACCGGTGGCATCTCCACCTCAACACAAACCGACATGTGATCCTAATTCCTCTGACAGGTGCAACAAAAGCGCATCCCTCCTTCCTGGAGGTAAAGCAGCTTCATGCTATTGATGGCGCGGTATATGCAATGAACACTGGAGATACCGCGCGCCGGAACAATCGCAGGCAACAATGGGGATTGTTGAGCCTCATTGTTGCCTGCGTTGCTTATTCAATACCGTTCGCCCCATGGTTGCAACCTTAGGGTTGCGGTTGGTGACGACGACCTCACCTCAGTCCGGTTGGTTTTGTGTTAGCCTAGTACTGTTTTGACGGCGCGGGCGGTGGAGGCCACGATGATGTCGGCTTCTTCGCGGCCTAGGCAAAATGGTGGGGCAAAGCCCAGGATATCACCTTGTGGCATTGCTCTTGCTATTACGGAGTCTTGAGAGAGCAGAGTGGCTGAGAGCTGTGCTCCAATTTTCTGCGATGCTTCGAAGAATTTGCGGTCTTGTCTGTCCTCGACAAACTCAACTGCGCAAAGCATTCCCTCACCGCGGATGTCGCCCACATTTGCGTGGTCGCCCAGCGCTTCTTTCATTGAAGTGTTGAGGTAAGCACCAACTGAACTGGCATTTTGGATGAGTTTCAGGTCATCCAGCAGCTTGAGGTTTGCAACACCAGCAGCAGCTCCAATTGGGTGTGCAGAATAGGTCCAGCCGTGGCCGATTGGTCCGTTTTCATCCGTGCCCTGCTCCAGGACTTTCCAGAGCTTTTCGGAAATGATGGAGCCTGACAAAGGGGCGTAGGCGGAAGTGAGGCCTTTTGCGATGGTGATGATATCGGCTTCCAACCCATAATGATCTGCACCGAACATGGACCCAAGGCGGCCAAAACCTGTGACGACCTCATCGGCGACAAGCAAGATATCGTGTTTTTTCAGTACGGCTTGAATGGCAGGCCAATACCCAGCTGGCGGAGGTACGATACCGCCTGTGCCTAACACCGGCTCGCCAATAAAGGCGGCGATTGTATCGGCTCCCTCACGCTCAATCAGCGCTTCCAACTCAGCAACGCAATGAGCAACAAACTCCTCTTCGCTCTGGTTCAGGTCGTCACGGCGGAAGTAGTAGGGTGCTTGTGTGTGAATGACTTGTTCCACAGGCAGGTCGAACTTTTTATGGAACAGCTTCAGACCGGTGAGTGATCCGGTTACGAGGCCTGAACCGTGATAGCCACGCCAACGAGAGATAATTCGCTTTTTCTCAGGGCGGCCCAAAATGTTGTTGTAATACCAGATCAGTTTGATGTTGGTTTCATTGGCATCAGAGCCACTCAAACCGAAGTAGACCTTAGACATGTTGGCGGGCGCCCGGTCCAGGATCATTTTCGACAGCGTGATAGAGGCTTCGGTTCCGTGACCTACATAGGAGTGATAATAGGCCAGTTCTTTGGCTTGGTCGCCGATCGCTTCTGCGATTTCCTGTCGGCCATACCCCACATTTACGCAGTATAGTCCGGCAAACGCGTCCAACATTTTGCGGCCCTCACGGTCTTCAATGTATGACCCTGAGGCTGACTTAATCACGCGGGTTTGTGTTTCACCGCGGGCGTGCTGTGCAAGGTGGGTTGAGGGATGGAAAAAGTTCTCACGGTCCCATTGTGCTAGTTGATCATTTCTAAGCATATCGTGTCCTTCCTTATGCCCAGTCGCGGCAGACGTATTTAATCTCGGTGAATTCTTCCATGCCGAGCCGTGCCCCCTCCCGGCCCAGACCAGATTGCTTCGCGCCTCCAAACGGAATGGGAGCGCCGGTCACTTTCGTGCGGTTGACTGCGACCATTCCAAACTGAAGGGCGCGGCTCACGCGATAAATCCTGCGTGGATCATTGCTATGGAGGTAAGCAACGAGGGCGTACTCTGTGTCATTGGCGCGTGAGATCACTTCATCCTCCGTGTCAAACGGGGTGATTGCTGCAACAGGTCCAAAGGTTTCATCGTGCATAATGGCTGCATCTGCAGGTACATCGACCAGCACTGTCGGCTCATAAAACAGCGGGCCTAAGGGGTGCCGCGCGCCGCCACAGGCAACTCTTGCTCCTTTTGCGAGGGCATCACTGACGTGCTCTTCCTGTTTTTGAACGGCCTTTTCATTGATCAGCGGCCCCACATCAGGGTCGTCCATTCCGCAACCGATGGAGAGCGATTGCACAGCTTTGATAAAGCTATTGCAAAAAGCCTCGTAGATTGGGCGCTCTACGAAAATGCGATTGGCTCCAAGGCAGTCCTGACCTGATGTTGCGAACTTGGCTTTGATCGCTTCATTGACAGCGCTTTCAAGGTCCCCATCCCTAAACACGATAACAGGCGCATGTCCTCCCAGTTCCAAGACAAGGCGCTTTACTGTTGTGGCGCATTGTCGGTAGAGCAGCTTACCTACAGGAGTAGAACCTGTGAACGACAAGGCCCGCACGCGGTTGTCCTCGGTCCACGGCTCAACAACCTCAGGTGCAACACCCGTCACCACATTGAACACCCCGGGCGGGAACCCTGCACGCTCTGCCAACTCGGCAAGGGCAAGTGCGCTGTAGGGGGTTTGTGCGGATGGATGCGCTACGATTGTACAGCCCGCTGCCAAAGCAGCAGCAGCCTTGCGGGTCAGCATGGCGGAAGGAAAATTCCACGGTGTAATCAAAGCCGCCACACCAACAGGTTCACGCCATAGTTCAACCTCAGCATCAGCCATGTGGCTGGTTACGCCCTCAATATTGGGCCGCTTTGCTTCTTCGGCATAAAACTCAGCAAACGCTGCGCCGTACTCGATCTCTCCTCGTGCCTCGGACAAGGGCTTGCCCTGTTCAAGAACCATGATGCGGGCAAGGTCTTCTTTATGCGCAAGCTGAAGATCGAACCACCTGCGCAAAATGGCGGCTCGCTCTTGTGGCAGTAAGCCTGCCCAGTGGGCGAAGGCTTGTTGCGCAGCACTGACAGCGCCAGTCGATTCTTCTGCTGAAAGGCTTGCAACGTCGCCAAGGCAGGTTCCATTTGAGGGATCAGTAACGGCAAAGGTTTTGCCTTTACTGGCTGCAGACCATTTTCCATTTATGTAGGAAAAAGAGCGCACTAAGGCTTTATCTATAATGTCTATCCGCGCAGATAGAGCCGTTTCTGACATACTGCTTCCTCCGTATTTACAAAGGAATGTGCCTGTTTTTGACGGAGGATGTGACCGAATGCGCTACCGGCAACAGAAGAAACAACTGTTAGCCAGCATTGAAAAGAATATTCAACGGTGGGGCAATATTGCCTTTGACCGGTTTGGTTACGATGTAGGTGAAATAGCGAGACAACCCGATGCGTGCATCCAGCATCTCGTCAATCAAACGCTGATAGGAATCTACGTCGCGCGTTACAATCTGCATCAGGTAATCATAGCCTCCACCCAACGCCCAGCAAGCCACAACTTCATCATAGTGCTGCATTGCAGTTTCAAATGCATAAAAGCTTGCGGCGGTGTGGTCAGCAAGTTCGGCGGCGACGAAAACGGTGACGTGAGGTCCCAGTTTCTTGAGATTGATCCGTGCTCCATAGCTCTCGATCAGCCCAGATTTCTCCAGTTTTTTCAGTCTATCCCAACAAGGTGTTGGGGAAAGCCCAATGCGATCTGCCAGCGCTGCTTTCGTAATTCTGCCCTCAGCGGAGAGAATGCGTAGGATATCCAGATCGCGTTGATCAAGCTGCATGTTTAGCTCCAATAGTCTGGCCTGTTAGCTCTGAATTGTTGAACCTGCTTTTGCGGCCAAAGACTGGGCTTCAGCGAATGTGGCAATGGCAGTATCTTGCACGCCGGTGCCCGTCAGATCGCAAACTGTAATATCATCTGCTGATCGGCGTCCCTGCTTTTGACCTGCGATAACAGGCCCCAACTCAGCAAAGCTATCAGTGTTTGTGACTGTGCCAGCTTCTATCGCGGAGCGCAGTTCGCCCAGTTTGATTGATTGAGACAAGCGATCGCAAACAAAAAGAGTGGCGGCAGGAATGACACAAGGTGCAAGTTCGGCTTTGAATGGAGTATCCGAGCCCATGGCCGTTATATGCTGGCCGGGGCGTATCATGTCTGCTGTGATTAGTGGCTTTCTAGAGGGGGTGGTGGTCACCACAATATCGGCCTGCGCCATCACGTCAGTTATACTGCCTGTCTTGACTTCAATGCCCAAACGTGAGGTGCAATCGCTTGCGCATTCAGCGAGTTTCTTTTCATCACGCCCCCAGATGACAGCCGTTTTTATGTCGCGTACCAAACTCAGGGCTTCCAGTTGAAGGCGAGCTTGCATTCCACTGCCGAGGATCCCCGCAGTTTTGCTGTTTTCGCGAGAAAGGTGTTTGGCAGCGACAGCACCGGCTGCTGCCGTGCGAATATCGGTCAAGTACCCATTGTCCAGCAATAGTGCTTTGACAATGCCTGTCTTTGCATCAAACAGGGTCATTAAACCGTTCAAACTTGGAAGACCCATCATTGGGTTGTCGAAAAACCCCAAGCTTACCTTTAGTGCAAAACTTTCTATTCCAGGCACATACGCTGTCTTTACATCCACTTCGCCGTTGTGGTCTGGCACATCAAAACTAAGAATTGGGGGCATCACCACATCTTTTGTTGCAAGCAGGTGAAATGCGTTTTCTATGCAGGCAACTGCGTCCTTATTCAAAGAGACGGCAGCTCGCAGATCAGTTTCACTAAGAATTTTGATTTCAGACATGAGAGCCTCCCTCTTAAAACAATGTGCTGGCGATCCGTAGTTCCACTGAATGCCATATCATTTCTACGCCACCACCTGCCATCTGTATTATTGGACCCAATGCAGCGGTGTTCTTTGTCAAATTGTTGCGCGCAGCTAAACCCACCTCTGCTGCATCACTCGACCTCCCCTAGAGGTGCAATCAGTGCTGGAAAAGACAGCCGAAACCCGACACATTTTGAGGTGTTTCAAGGTGTTGAAGGCACCGCCAGATCATCGCCTGATTTGAGGTCACAACCGGTTTTCCGATCCGCGCTTCTATCCTTTGAATGCATGCCATGGCTCTCAATCCGGTACAGGAGATAAACAATGCCTGCGCTGATGGTTCCATTGCTTCGCAAGCGGCCTCAATAATTGTTTCTTCACAAAGGCGTGCAATTTCGCGGTCGTCATCAACGCCAAGGCAGTGCGCTTTGGTAATCTGAAGGGCATTTTTTGCGAAATACTGGAGCAGCTCATTTGAAATGCCGGCTGAATAGGGGGTTAAAACGCTAATGCGGTTGATATTGAGTGCTTTGAATGCATCAAACGCGGCAGAGCTTGGCGTCACAACTGGTGTATTTGGTTTGCCAGCATTCAAATATATGCCAACGGCTGTGTTCCCTAAAACGATTGAAGCCGCCGTGCAGCCATAGGCGATCACATCAAGTTCTTCACCAGGCAGAATTTGCGCCGCAGCTTTTGAAAGTCTTGGCCCAGTGGCCAACAAATTTTTGCGTGTGCTGGGGTTTTGGTAGTCGATCCGGTTGGCGTATACACCAACCTCCTCTGGATTACAGATCCGCGAGAAATCGCACTCGCTGGTGTGATCAGTTGCCAAAACGATGAGGCCAATCCTCTTTTTGACAGGCCGAGCCTCCAAAACAATTTCAACCGAAGAGTTGGTTGCAAGACTATCAGGAACCATTGGCTTTCCTAGACAACAAGAACAGGACAGTCTGCCAGACTGGTTACTTTGTGAGAGACACTGCCCAGCAGGTACCCTTCCAAAGACCCAAGGCCACGACTGCCAATAACAATTAGATCACACGCATGTTCTTGCGCGACGGCCACGATGGTTCTTGCTGTTGGACCAGACTTGATCAGTGCGCGTATATTTGTGCAGCCAGCCTCTACGGCGCTGAGCTTGCCTTGCTCTGCAACGGCTTTTGCATGGCTTCGCATCACATCTTCAAGGCTGTCAGTTTCATCAGGCCGAACAACGGCAAATGAGCCTTCAAGCACGGAGTGGTGCCGATATACTGTCAAAAGCGTAAGCGGTACATTACCGCAGATGATCGACAGGTTAACCGCCTTTTGCAGGGCCTGCTCTGCGCCATTGGAACCATCAAAAGGAACAAGGATGGAGTTAAACATTGAGTGCCCCTTTTACTTGGAGAACGCTAGATCGCGCAGGAACAGAGCAATCTGCGGGAAGAAAATCAGCGCAACAGCGACCCCAATCAACATGAAGATAAAGGGCGGAGTGCCGCGGACCACCTCAGCATAAGGGCGTTTAAACACTGCAACTGCCGTAAAAATATCGCAGCCAAACGGCGGTGTTGCAGAGCCAATTGCCACTTGTAATGTAATGATTGTGCCCACGAGAACCGGGTCCAACCCTACAGCTTTCACCACTGGGGCAAATACCGGCACAAGTACAAGAATGACAACAATGGGGTCCACAAACATACAGCCGATGAAAAAGGCCGCAGAGATAACGAACAGAACGCCCATTGCCCCCATATCTGCGATCCCTATTGCGCTTAATATTTCCTGAGGGACTTGCGCAAAGGAGATGACCCAGGAAAACGCAGCGCCAGCCCCCACCAGTATAAAGACAACAGCTGTGATCAATCCCGTTGACTGCGCTGTCTTATAAACCTGTGCCAAAGACATGGACCGGAAAACAGCCACTTCCAAAATGAGCGCATAGAGCACGCAGACGGCAGCTGCCTCTGTTGGACTGAACACACCGCCGTAAATTCCACCAATAATGATGAGTGGGAAGCCCATTGGCCACAGTGCTTTGCGTAAAGCGTTCAAACGCTTTATCCAGCTTGCTTTGGGCTCAGTTGGCACTTTGTTTCGCACTGCATAGATGTAGCTGTAGATGGAAAAGAGCAGCAAGATGAGCAAGCCTGGCCCGATACCGGCGATAAACAGTTCAGCAATTGATGTGTTTGAGACCACGCCGTAAATGATCATGCCGATGGATGGCGGAATGAGAAATGCGATGTCGCTGGCGTTGACAACCAGCGCCAGAACGAAACTATCTTTATAACCAGCCTTGAGCATACGTGGGCGCAATGGAGAGCCGATAGCGACGACGGTTGCCTGCGTTGACCCTGAGACTGCGCCAAACATAGTGCAGGCCATCGCCGTTGAGATGGCGAGCCCACCTCGCAAATGTCCAACAAATGCCATGACCAGATCAATCAGTCGGCCAGCCGATTGTCCACGCGTCATGATATCTGCCGCAAAAATAAACATCGGAACAGCGACCAAGGATGCGGGCCGGATGCCCGCTACCATTTGCTGAATCATCGTTTCCATGTGCCCGAAATCTCCGAACATCATGAAAAACCCCACGAACGTCGCTGCAATCAGCGGAATCATCATGGGAAAACCCAGAAGAAGAAGAAGGACCATGGTTATAAAGATTGTTGCAGCCATCGTCTTCCCCTTCTAGACCTCAATCTCGTCTTCCTCGTACCCATCTTGAACCTGGGTCGAGAGATAGATGTCGGGCGATGTCATGTTTTTGATCGCACTCAGCAGATATTGCGTTCCCGTCATAAAAAAGCCGATGGGAACCCAAACCAGAATGGTCCAGACAGGAATTTGCAGAGCGGGTAGAACCCTGCCGCGGGCGGCCTGTTTCTCGATATAATTGAATGAGTAGTAGCAGAGCAGGAAGAGAAACCCTGCGGTGACCAATGAGATAAGCACCATCAATATTTTACGATAGCGGGGAGACAGTCCGTCATAAATTGCGCTCATGCGAATATGACGCCCATGTCGTGCAGCATAACTTATGCCTGCAAACGTAATCAGAATGACCAGTATCCGGTTGAGTTCTTCAGAAAAGAAGATCGAATCTCCAAGCACGAACCGCCCTATGACGTTAGCGATCGTGTTGGCTGCCATGAGCAGTACACCTAAAGCCAGCAAAACAGATTCAATACGGCTGATGGTTCGGTCGATGACTCCCAAAAAGCCTGGCAAACTAGATTGGTGCTGATCGCTCATCCCACCGCCTTGCATTTGATGACAAGTACTGAGCGGGGTTACCCCGCCCAGCTCATGTGTGCTGATAGAAATGAAAGGCTAGTGCGCTGTCGCGGCCAGATCTGCCTTCATTTGTGCAATGATTTTTGCACCGCTGTTGCCCGTCATCTCAATGAATGTGTTTTCGACGTCAACCGCCGCCGCTTTGAAGCAGCTGCGCTCTTCCTCTGTCAAAACAGTCACATTCATTTCCGGCTTAGCTTCCATGATCTTAGCCAACTCGGTTTCACCAGCTTGCTTTTGGTAAATCACCGTGTGCTCATAAGCGACTGATGCCGCTTTTTGAATCACGCCCTGATCTTCTGCGCTCAAGCCATCGTAGAAATCTTTGTTTGCCATCACAGCAGTCGTGAAGTTGTTATGGCCCGCATAAGTGATGTAATCCGTGACCTCATAAATCTTGGTTGAGTACAGGAAGAATGTCGGATTTTCCTGCCCCTGAATGAGGTTAGTTTGAAGCCCGCCATACACTTCACCCCATGGCAAAGGCGTCGGCGTTGCACCAAAGGCACGGTAACTTTCCACCAGAAGAGGGTTTGTCATGACGCGGAACTTGATTTCGTTCAGGTCAGAACATGTCTTTATCGGCGTTTTAGTGGTCATAGCCACTTCGCCTTCCGGGAACATTTTGAGCAACTCAAGGCCCTTGTCCGCGTAAAGCGGTTTGAACATCTCGTTGATCGCTTTACTTTCGCGGTAAAAGCGCGCGAGGTGCTCCTGATCTGTCGGCAATAGGTAAGGGACGAAAAACACCTGGGCTTCTGGGATCAACGCTCCGGTAAAGCCTGGAGATTGATCCACGAACTGCAAGATCCCGTCTTGTGTCTGCTCCATGATATCAGCTGCTTCTCCGAGTGTTCCATAGGGGAACAACTGGATCTCATGGTCAGAATTCGCTTCAATTTCTGCTTTGAACTTTTGCGCATAGACACCTTGAACATCAGTCATTGCCTCTTCAAAGGCATAGCGCCAGGTGTCTGCCTGTGCTGACCCGGCTGCTGCAAAAACCAAGCCCACGGCTGCGCAGGATTTGATCGCCTCTTTAAAAAAATTACTCATATTCCCCTCCATATTAATAGATGCATTCGCTATTAATTTGCCCGGCGTTTTCCACGTCGTTTCCTAATAAAATTTGCTTTAGCGCGTTCTGTGCAGCCAAATCAGGCGGCATAGGAGACACCTTTGACCCGCAGCTTTCCGATGCTTACATCCTGCCCCATCATGATGTGAGCAAACGTCGGCATATCAAGGTTTCGGCCCGTTACAATTGTGGCAACAGGCCCGCCCAATGCAGGCGATTTTCCGGAAAGAACAGCTGCCATACCAACAACCGAGGCACCTTCTGCCACCATGCGATCTTCATAAAACATGACCTGCATTGCATGGCGTATTTCGTCTTCTGTCACGAGAATGTAGTCATCAATCAGGTCGCGGCATATCTGGAAGGAAAGACGGTTCTTGAGACCAATTCCACCTCCCAAAGAATCGGCGAGAGATGAAAACTCAGGGACCTCAACAGGTGTATTGGCTTTAACGCTTTCATACATGGCCGCACCGCGATCCATAGTTATGCCGATAACGCGGATACGTGGATTGATTGCCTTGGCAGCGGTTGCAACGCCTGCAGCAAGGCCCCCGCCGGAAAGCGGAACCAATATGGTTTCCAAATCAGGGCGCGCTTCAAGCATTTCAAGGCCGATCGTCCCCTGTCCGCCGATGACATGCGGATCATCAAAGGGGGAGATTTCCACCAGGCCCTCGCTTTCACAAATGCGCTGGCTTTCATGCATCGCCTCATCCTGCGTGGTGCCGATAATGCGAACCTCCGCACCCAGAGCTCTGACAGCCTCAACTTTGGCAGTCGGAACCAGCGAGGACATGCAAATAACTGCTTTGATCCCACGTTTTGCGGCAGCAAACGCGATTCCACGGCCATGATTACCTGTCGAACAGCATGTGACCCCGCGAACATCCTCACACAGCGCCATCACCGCTGAAACTGCTCCTCGCAATTTAAAGGCACCAACTGGCTGCATATTTTCCATTTTCATCAGGAATTCTTGCCCACACGCTGCGCTCATAAATGGCGAGGGAATAAACGGCGTCTGGTCAGCAACCCCCTTTATTCGCGCTTGCGCAGCAAGAATGTCTGCAAGAGTGAAAATCATATCAGCCGTCTTATACAAATTGGTGGTCGCTCAATGGCCACTCGGAAGAACCCGGCAGAGCGCCTCAAGACAAACCAATGATGTACACAACACCACCTAAACTCCCCTTCAGTCAATATATAAATTACAAAAAATAGAAATAAAAAGTAATATTTATGCTTGAATCTTCGATTTTTTTGACTGTTATTAGTTTAAACAAATATCGTTGTGTACAATATGTAGCCATTTCAGCGAGGCGACGATGGGACTAGAGAACGCACCCTTTAGCAAAACCGAATACGACCGACGGATTGCAAAGACACGCAAGGCCATGCTTTCAGATGGTGTTGACCTTCTTTTTGTTACTGACCCGTCAAATCAAGCTTGGTTGACGGGTTATGATGGCTGGTCTTTTTACGTGCATCAAGGTGTCATCCTTCCCATGGAGGGCGATCCTATATGGTGGGGGCGTATTCAAGATGCAAATGGCGCACTTCGAACTGTCTGGATGGATGATGATAAAGTACTCGGCTATGCCGATACCTATATTCAATCAACCACTTGCCACCCAATGGAAGACCTTGCCCAGCACCTCCACATGATGGGTTATTCCACTTCACGCATTGGCGTTGAAATGGAAAACTACTATTACTCGGCGAAAGCACATGCGGTGCTCGTTTCCAAGCTGCCAAACGCCCAGATGATTGACGCAACAGCCTTGGTCAACTGGCAGCGCGGCGTAAAATCTGCAGAAGAGTTGGAGTTCATTCGCAAAGCAGCATCAATATCTGAGAGGATTACTGGCATTGCACTTCAGAAAGCAGAACCGGGCCTACGTAAAAATGAACTGGTTGCTGACATTTGCCACGCTGGCATTATGGGTATTGGTGAAAACTGGGGGGATTATCCCGCGATTGTTCCACTCACGCCCTCTGGTATCGATGCAGCAGCGCCGCACTTGACCTGGAATGGCAACCAAATGGAAACTGGCGAGATCACGTTTTTTGAGCTTTCAGGCTGCTATCGTCGCTATCACGCCCCTCTATGCCGATCCATTTTTTTAGGTAAGCCACCTCAATTAATGAGCGATGCATCAGCCGCCCTGGCCGAGGGACTGGAAGCTGGCCTTGAAGCCGCAAAAGCAGGGAATCGCGCTTGCGATATTGCCAATGCCCTTAATACCGCTTTAGCAAAGGTGGGTATCGATCGCGGAGGGCGCTGCGGTTACCCAATTGGCCTTAGTTATCCACCAGACTGGGGCGAACGCACAGTATCGCTCCGTCCAACAGACGAAACACTCCTACTCCCCGGAATGACATTCCATTTCATGCCTGGCCTTTGGATGGATGGATGGGGGCTTGAAACCACCGAAACCATATTGATTACAGAGACTGGTCCTGCTGAAGCGTTATGCAACGTAGAACGCAAACTGTTTGTGAAGGACTAGGCCGTGGACACTCTAAGCAACACCAAGAAATTACTAGGAGAGCTCATCGCTTTCCCGACAATCTCCTCCAACAGTAATCTGGATATGATCCACCACTTAGCGCTTTACTTGTCCAATGCCAAAGCCGAGGTTGAGATCTGGCAGGATACTACTGGTTCCAAGGCAAACCTGTTCGCGACGATAGGCCCAAACGTAGATGGCGGAATTGTCCTTTCCGGGCATTCAGACGTTGTTCCTGTTGCCGACCAGGATTGGACAACAGACCCCTTTGAAATGGTTGAGCGTGACGAAAAGCTGTTCGGTCGGGGTTCCTGCGATATGAAGGGTTTTATTGCATCTGTGGTTGCGATGGCGCCACAATATGCGCTGCTTGACCTCAAACGTCCGATCCATTTTGCCTTCACCTATGATGAAGAGGTTGGCTGCTTTGGCGCAAAAGCTCTTGCGGAGTCTCTGCGTCAGTACGGCATACAACCCGCCGTCGCAATTATTGGTGAGCCCACGTCAATGCGGATCATCGAGGGCCACAAAGGCTGTTATGAATACACCACCCAATTCACCGGGTTTGAAGGCCATGGATCCAGCCCCGAGAAGGGCGTTAATGCCGTGGAGTATGCAGCGCAATATGTGAACCACCTACTTGAATTGAAGAGTGAACTGCGCACGCGCGCACCTGCACAAAGCAGATTTGACCCGCCCTGGACCACGATCAATACCGGATCACTCATTGGAGGGGTAGCTCACAATGTCATTCCCGGAAAAGCCCGTGTTGATTGGGAGATGCGGCCAGTACAACGCTCAGATGCAGATTATGTCAAAGACAGCTTAAACCGGCTTTGCACCCATACGCTGATACCGGCGATGCAAGCGATATCACCAGAGGCCAATATCATCACTGAGGTCATCGGTGAGGTGGACGGATTGGAACCAGTGGCCCAAAATGAGGCCCGCGAAATCCTCCGCGAACTCACCGGCGCCAAAGAAGCGGATGTCGCCCCATTTGGAACGGAGGCAGGAATCTTTCAAGACTTAGGCATGACAGCTGTCGTATGCGGTCCAGGTTCCATTGACCAGGCCCATAAGCCAGATGAATATGTTTCGCTTGACCAAATATCTCAATGCCTTGAGATGTTGGAAGGTCTCTGCGATAGGTTGACCTAATGAGCCGACAGCCTCACCCATTGCGTGAATTGTGTATGCGTTGAAGAAATTGGAAAAGGATAATCGGTGAACGCCCTAGATCTAACGAATGTTGACTACAGCGCCCGAGATCGCTTTGATCGGATGTACCACGAGATCAGGAACCGAATTTGCCTGCTTGAATACACGCCTGGAACTCGACTATCGGAAGCAGAACTTGCAGAAGAGTTCGGCGTAAGCCGCACACCACTGCGTAGAGTTCTTGTTCGCCTGGAAAGCGACGGCCTGCTCAGATCAGTTCACGGCGTTGGTACGTTTGTAACTGACGTTGACATCACAGAACTAGAGCAAACCTATATGCTGCGTATGGAGCTGGCCGAACTCAGCGGAAAACTCTCACCCGTCCGCCCCTCAGAAACACTTATGGCAAAATTTGAGGCACTGGCGATACGGTCAAAACAGCTTCTTGCAAACCCGAATGCACGCGAATTCTCTACGCTGATCATGGAGTTCTTCCTCACCCTACTTCAGCTGACTGACAACGGCCCATTGCGGGAAGTTTCAGAACGGCTGTATATGCAAACAACGCGCATCTGGCTGAAGTCCCTTTTCGTCTCCGTCATTGATCTGGTTGATGAAGTCGTCATTTTTAACAGGGAATTAGATGACATCTTGACCGCCCTAATACTTGGCGACATGCAAGCCGTAGCCCTTATCCAAAAAGCTCACATTTCCATGAGCTTCACCCGAATGAAGATCTCTTACCAAACCTCAGCCAACGCATAATGCCAAGCTCTTTGGCATAGGCCCAAAACCAAGTTGCAATTTGGTTCAGGCCAAATTCGCGCACGCTTCATATGATGCGTGAACAAACTTTCTATCTGATTTTGGATGGTCAAATTCTGCATAACAAAAAACCCGCTATCGATGTGATAACGGGTTGAATATTTGGTTGCGGGGGCAAGATTTGAACTTGCGACCTTCAGGTTATGAGCCTGACGAGCTACCGGGCTGCTCCACCCCGCGGTAATAGGATATT
>NZ_FOFM01000018.1 GCF_900110875.1 Pseudovibrio axinellae
CTCTCCGCGAATAGCAGCAAGCGCGACTTTTGCATTAAAGGCCGGACTATGGTTTCGACGAGCACGTCTGGTCATGGTGGTCTCCTGTTCTTGGCTGCATGCCAGTTTCAGAAGCTAAATCCACTTAGACAACCTGTCCGATTTTCCCAAGCCAGCTCTTCTTTGGTAGGTAGCCTCAATCGCAACGGCCTGCTGGTGTTGCTTCTTAATATTGGTTCAATTGGCTCAGCTTTGCAGCTCGTGTTTACTCAGGCATTTACAGCAACAGCGGCTGAAGGTGGTTTTGCCGGCGCTGCTGTTTGGGCTGTAATTCGCTTTGGTGTGGCACGCGGTGTGTTCTCCAATGAAGCAGGTCTTGGTTCTGCGCCAATCGCTCATGCAGTTGCTGCAACCAACAGCCCGGTTGATCAAGGCCTGATCGCGATGCTGGGCACATTCATTGATACAATCATTGTTTGTAGTATCACGGGCCTTGCTATTGTTGCTTCTGGAGCTGCTTTGACATCTTTGGCGTTTGAGTCAGCATTGCCGGGCATCGGTGGACCGCTTATTGCCATTTCTCTTTCGGTTGTCGCATTCACGACCATTCTCGGTTGGAGCTTTTATGGTGAAAAGTGTATCGGTTTCTTCTTGGGAAGCCGTGCGTTAAAGCCTTACCGCGTTCTTTGGGTTGCCGCGATCTACTTTGGCGCAACTGCGGACCTAGGCTTCATTTGGCTGCTTGCTGATACGATGAATGCGATGATGGCTATTCCGAATCTCATAGCCCTATTGCTGCTGAGCCCGGTTGTCTTTCGGTTAACCCGGGAGTTCTTTGCTTCGAAAGGAAGTGGCGAAGAGGTCGAAAACGCTCCGGCTGAGTAAGAGAAAAGATCGTTCTTGGAACTGGGCTGGGTTGGTGTGAAATAACCTTGTGTTCGCACTCAAGACGGCGCGACTAAGAGTGATGAGATAGCTTCGATACAAATGAAGACGATTATGAAAACCCGCCCGCTTAACTGTACAGCGGGCGGGTTTCTGTTAAAGCTTTTGCCACACTCCACCTTGGCTTGAACTGTTAACCGCTGTCTCGATAAAACGAAGGCCGTCCAGTCCGTCTTCTACACCAGGTAATAGTGCGGTAATATCGGGTTCTGGAAGGCCAAGTAGGTGCGCGCTTAGGGCCTCTGCAAAGTCATTGTAAAGAGTTGCAAATGCTTCCAAGTAACCTTCCGGGTGCCCTCCTGGTATGCGTGAAATAGCGTTGGCTAACGAGCTTGCGCCTGCGCCATTTCGCGTAATGAGACGCGTAGTTTGTCCAAATGGGGTGAACTTCATGAAGTTTGGATCTTCCTGTGCCCACTCCAATCCTCCTTTGTCGCCGTAAACGCGCAATCGCAAACCATTCTCATTACCGGGCGCAATCTGAGATGCCCACAATGTGCCTTTTGCCCCGTTTTCGTAACGCAACAAGATTTGTACGTCATCATCCAGAGCTCGGCCCTCAACAAAACTCGTTAGTTCGCCAAGCACTTCGGTCGCCTTTAACCCGGATACAAATGTTGCCAGGTTGTAGGCATGTGTCCCGATGTCGCCGATACACCCTCCAACACCGGCTCGATTTGGGTCGGTTCGCCAGCTGGCTTGTTTTTGACCAGTTGCCTCCAAGCGCTCGGTCAGCCAATCCTGCGGGTATTCTACTTGGATAATCCGGATGTTACCCAAGGTTCCTTGAGCGACCATTTCCCGAGCTTGTCGGACCATGGGATATCCAGTGTAGTTGTGGGTCAGCAGGAATAGCTTGCCTGTGTCCTGCACCACCTGCAAAAGACGTGCGCTGTCTTCCACGCTTGTGGTCATTGGTTTATCGCAGATAACGTGAAAACCAGCCTCTAGCATGGTGCGGGCAACGCGGTAGTGAACATGGTTGGGGGTGACAATTGCCACTACATCAACCGGATCAGAACGTTGTTGCTCCTTCTGCGCCATTTCCTCAAAGGAGGGGTAGACCCGCTCCGGGGCAATATGAAGTTTTGCTCCAGAGGACCTTGCCCGCTCAGGGTCTGAAGACAGTGCACCAGCGACCAGTTCGTAGCGATCGTCGATCCTGGATGCGATGCGGTGGACACCGCCGATGAATGCCCCCTCCCCGCCTCCAACCATTCCGAGGCGAAGGCGGCGGCTAAGTGTTGCTGGTGCTCGAACTTCGATTGTATTTTTTGCAGTTTGAATAGTCATATCGCATGCTCCATCACGAGTAGGCCGAGGATATTGCGGTTGATGGCATCATCGGTGTCCGCGCCAGCGAAGTCATCGAATGCGTGATCTGTTACACGAATAATGCGATCGGCAATGAAACCTGCTCCTTCGGCGGCACCTTGTTCTGGGTGTTTAAGAGCACATTCCCACTCCATAACTGCCCTGCCATCAGAGTTCATCGCGGTAAGTTTAGAGAATATAGCCTCAAAGTCCACTTGTCCGTCTCCAAGGAAGCGGAACCGGCCAGCACGATTAACCCAGCTTTGATAACCAGAATACACGCCCTGCTTTGGAGAGGCATTGAACTCTGCGTCTTTAACATGGAACATTTTTATGCGGTCAGCATAAACATCAAGGAAGCCATGATAGTCCAGCTGCTGCATAAGGAAATGGGTTGGATCGTACAGAATGTTTGCCCGAGGATGGTTGTTAACGCGCTCAAGGAACATTTCAAAAGTGTTTCCGTCATGCAGGTCTTCGCCGGGGTGGATCTTATAGCACACATTCACGCCGGCTTCGTCAAAGGCGCTGAGGATTGGGGTCCAACGCCGGGCGAGCTCGTGAAATGCTTCCTCTACCAATCCGGCAGGTCGTTGCGGCCTTGGGTATATGTAGGGCCATGCAAGAGCGCCGGAAAATCTCACATGGTCGCTTATTCCAAAGTTCTGTGATGCCTGAGCTGCATAGAGCATCTGTTGAACTGCCCATTGTTGGCGCGCTTTTGGTTTGCTGCGTACGTGCTGTGCTGCAAAGCCATCAAACATTTGGTCATACGCAGGATGAACAGCAATCAGCTGAACCTGTAAATGGGTAAAGCAACAGCCACAGACAAAAGTAAGCCTCTGAAATTTAGGGTTACTTTTTGGGTCGAGCGCAATAGCAAGCACGTTCGCGGGAAAAAACGCTCCTATGAAAATATCAAGATGTTGGTGCTCGCCAGTTATGAAATGGTGCGCCATAGCCAAGGTGAGTACACGATCATTGTGTCTTATCGCGATGAGCAGGGTCTTGAAGAGATAATCCAAAACATCATTGGCGAAATCCACGAGCAGGCCGATTGGAACAACTGCTTGGCCGAGGACGTTTGTCTTGCAGTATTGGATGGGTCTGAACGAATGTGGAACTGATTTACACTGCTGTGGTAACAAAGGCGACTGCAAGCTCGCCTCTACAATGAAGGATGCTGCGGCAAAGACCGATGTCTACTTCAGTGCCGCAGCAAACTATTAGATGCTCGGCTTAGAAGCTGGTTTGCGATCTGAATTACCAGAGTTTGGCTCACCTTTCGGCTCGATCAAGAGAACTTTGACTTCTTTCGCGGCCCGTGGGCGATGCACAACGCCTCTGGGAACGATAAATAACTCACCAGCTTTGACAGTCCGGGAGGGCTCCCCTTCAATATCCATCTCCATTTCACCTTCTAAGACATAAAAGAAATCATCCGTCTTATCATGCTTGTGGAATGGGTATTCGCCAGAGAACTTTACAACCATCACATCGTTTTCATTGTAGTCCGCAATCACATGCGGGTCCCAGTGGCTTGAGAATTGGGTCAGTTTTTCATTAACATTAACTGTCTTCATCTCTATAGTCCTGTATTCATTCTTAATTGTCTAACTGTCTTCGAAGGAGAAAACAGATTTCAAGCGGTCCAAATAATGGAGGTGTTAAAACACAAGATCTCATGCCAGGTCTTGAACGATCGTGCACGCACGATTGGGTCCAGACAGCGCCTTGGCAAGCTGGTATCCAACGCATTGAAGCCTTTTTTTCTGGCGAAGCTTACGCACCACATCGTCACGACACGTATTCCATCGGCTACACAATTAAAGGCGTTCAGAGCTTTGACTATCGTGGAGTGCGTGCAGATAGCACCTCAGGGCAGGTGATTGTCCTACACCCCGATGAACTTCATGACGGAGAAGCTGGTACAGATGAGGGCTTTCATTATCGGATGCTATACATAGAACCAGCGATGGTTAGAGAAGCTCTTGGCCAATCTGCAAATGCACTTCCATTTGTAAAAGAAGCTGTTTTTAGCGACCAAAGATTATATTGGGCGATACTCGCAGCCTTTTCCGATATGCATCTTACACTGGACCCGGTTGCACTCGATGAAATCATCACACTTTTGGCAGATGGTTTACTAACAAAAGACTCCTCAGCCAATAAAGCTGTAGGTTCCTTCATTGATGTCAGGGCAACTCGTCTTGCACGGGACTATCTTGATGCAAATATCGATCAGAAGGTTGTCTCAGAGGAGCTTGAGACCGTTACCGGGCAAGATCGCTATTCGCTAGCTCGCCAGTTCCGCAAGGCCTATGGCACAAGCCCTTATCGCTATTTGATGATGCGCCGCCTTGATAAAGTTCGTGCTCAAATCACGACAGGAATGAGTTTGGCAAATGCAGCACTCAACGCTGGGTTCAGCGATCAAGCTCATATGACACGCCGGTTTAAAGCAAACTACGGCATCTCTCCAGGGCACTGGCAGCGTCTCGCTCGAAGAATGAAAACGCCATCTGACATGGATAATATCACTCAATTTCCCCGAAAGTCATAGACGCAATTGCAATGAACGGCAGTCTTGTGCGCCGAGCAATGGTTAAAGTGTCATACACATATAGTGCGCTAGGGGGCAATAGACGCCTGTCAGGTTTGAGGCTTAATGACTTAGCCAAACCCTTGGAATTTTTTACATGTATCCTCAATATACCCCGACAACGGTCCTGAAAACATCAGTGAAACCTTGCTGTTATTTGCCAAAGCATGTGGGATCGAGATCCGACATATCCAACTTGGAAAGCCTGCCCAGAATGCGTATGTGGAACGCTACAACAGAACGGTCAGGCAAGAATGGCTGGATCAAAACTGCTTTGAGAGCGTTGAACAAGCCCAGTGGGAAGCTACAAAATGGCTCTGGACTTACAACAACGAACGTCCCAACATGGCCATCGGCGGCATCACTCCCGCTACAAAACTAAAACGGGCAGCATAGCTCTATTACCAAACTCCTCAATAAATGGGGGATTACCCCCCCAGATCAAGCCCTAGATACATTTCGGCGCTCCCTTCTTAACCGAATAGGCTACCCTTTGTATTTAACGCTATTAATTTTCGGTATCAAAATAAATAATTGTAAAAACTTATACCCTAGCGGCAGTAGAGGCGTCAGTTTGAAGAAATACTGCCGTATTTGGATGTGTTTTATTGTTGTTTATTTGCTGGATATATGCGCTGTTAAAATCCAGGTGAAGGAGCAGATTGTTTGTTACCAAAGTCTCCTGTCAGGAAGGCTCTAGAGCGTCACTTAAGCGGAATAACTACATAATTTATAGCTGAATTGGTGCGATGTCGGCTGGTTTGCCACCTATACGTGAGGAATTGCTGGTGGGAGATTAAGTCTCCCACCAGCAACGGATTATAAGTCACAGTCACTTACGCTCGCATATAAAGCGCAGGCAAGCGGTCTAGATGTGTCCTAATTGTCTGTTCTGCCAAAGCCCCATCCCCAGTGCGTACGGCAGTCATCAGTTGGTTATGGTCTTCCTGCATCCCTTCACAAACAAAACCAACACGGCGCATTGCGGCGCGGTAGCGAGCACACTGATCGTGAAGCATGTGAAGGAAACGCAATGCCCAACTGGACCCTGCGCCTTCAATGAGAGTTATATGGAAGCTGCGATTGGCTTCTTCCCATTCATCCCAAAAATCGCGTTGGGAGGCTTGCCAAGTGCGCTCAATTTGCTGCAGGACATGGTGAGCATCCAACACGCGTTCCCGCCATTGGGTGTCCCCCTTCTCAACTGCAGTGCGCACGGTCGCTCCCTCTATAAGGCGGCGTTGTTCAACAATATCCAGAAACTCAGTTTGAGATAATTCGGGAATATAAAATCCTTTATGGGATTGGGTTGCAACCAGTCCTTGAGAAACCAAGCGAGAAAGTGCTTCTCGTACAGGTGTTGGTCCAATATCAAAAGAGCTACACATTTCACGAATGCGCAATTTGCTACCTGGCTCTAACTGACCAGACAAAATTGCCGTACGAAGGTGCGCGTATGCCCTGTCGATAAGTGAAGCCGATGATGGAGCATTTTGTGCGGTGACCGGTGCGGCGGCTCTTTCTAAGGTATCCTCTATTTTCAAAATAATCTGCCTTACAATTATAATCTATGCAATTTGGCGTTTCTCTTTTTAGATATGGAAACTAGATCTTTAGCTCTGTTGCCTGGCCAATTTAATGTTTGAACGTGCTTTGGCACAAATTGTGCGCACAATTGTAAAACAATATATAACCTATAAAAGCAATGAAATTGCGTAAATTTGACGTAACTTTCCAATAAAACGAGTGTGTTTTATGGAAAAATATTCTACATTATCGATTATTTTAGGGGAAACGGGCAATTTCAATCTCAATCCCCGAACAGTTGAAACTAGTTTACTTAGAGTTAGTTGGTTTCGTGTGTAATTCAATCTATATTTTAATAAAATACTTATAGCCGTACTATTTTAGAGGCAATTTTCTGTGGTTGGGGTCGCTTTACTTCAGTAGTCAAGGTTTGAAGGGACCAAATCATTAAGCAACGATTTGCCATTTATTGAACCACGCTTGTGTGAGCAGAAACGATTGTGCATTGATCCCGGCCCACGCGTGGCGTGTCCCCCTCAGATACGCTGAAAGAATCGATATGCAAATCATTGAGTCGGCTCAATCTGCGTGATGAATACGTTTCTACCGAAATAGACTGGTTGCTTTGAAGTCGTTATGCACGCATCGTTTCAAAAGACCAAAATAGCATTAACTCATTGAAATCATTATATTTAAAATGAGATATTACGTGAATGTTAAGAAGTGTTAACGCGGGTTAACTAAAAAGGGATTGAACTGAACTGCAGGTCCGCTACCCTTTCGACGCAAACACGGGCCATATGGGCGCACTTTCCGTTTGTAGATGACTAGAACCGTTTGAGGGCTAAGCGAAGTGGAATACGGCAACAACACTCTTTTGCGTGAGGAAACTCCGTCTGAGAAGATCTCCCGTTATTCGCAGCTCCTTTCTGGCCAGCTGCACCGGTTAAGACAAGAACTTTATCCGCCTGAAGCGCATAAATTGCTGCGCTCGTTCTCTTCTGTCGATGTTGCCCGTCTTATCGGTGTTTCTGAAAGCACCATTCGCCAGCTGGATCTGGACGGAGAAGGCCCGACGCCAACCCGTCTTGCCAATGGCCGCCGCAGTTACACGCTGCAGCAGATCAACGCGATCCGTGAGGTGCTTGCCGCCCGTAAAAAGGGCGATGAAGCCGTTAACATCCTGCCGCGCCGTCGCGACGGTGAAAAGCTGCAGGTGATTGCCTGCGCCAACTTTAAAGGCGGCTCCGCAAAAACCACCACAAGCACGCATCTTGCCCATTATCTGGCCTTGCGCGGCTACCGTGTGCTCGCGATTGATCTTGATCCGCAAGCCTCGCTTTCCGCGATGTTTGGTGTGCAGCCTGAGTTTGATGTTGAGCCAAACTGCACCTTGTTTGGAGCCCTTCGTTATGATGATGGCCGCCGGACATTGGGTGACGTGATCCGCCCGACCTATTTTGACAATCTGGATCTGGTTCCGGCCAACCTTGAGCTGGCCGAGTTTGAGCACATCGTGCCGACAGCGATCGCTTCTGGTGCGTCTACCGGCGAAAACATCTTCTTCCGCCGCATCCGCAACGTTCTGAACGAAGTTGATGATCGCTACGATGTTGTTGTGATCGATTGTCCGCCACAGCTTGGCTTCCTCACTCTGGGCGCGCTGTTTGCATCCACCGGATTGCTCATCACGCTGCACCCGCAAATGCTGGACCTTGCAAGCTGTAACCAGTTCCTCGGCATGAGTTCTGACCTGATGGCCGTGATTGAGAACAATGGCGGCGAAATGAATCTGGATTGGATGCGGTTCCTCGTGACCCGTCACAATCCAAATGACAGCCCGCAAACCCGTGTGGTTGGTTTGTTGCGTGCCCTTTTTGGCGAGGATGTGCTGACATCGCCAGCTTTGGAATCCACCGCGGTTGCCAATGCGGGCCTTGAAAAGAAATCGCTTTATGAACTGGAACCAGGAGCCATTGGCCGCGAAACGCTTAAGCGTGCGCTTGAATCTATGGATTCGGTAAACCGTGAAATTGAAGATCTTCTCCGCAGCTCTTGGGGTCGAGCACTATGAACAAAGCTAAGGACCGGAAAAACGCATTAGACACGCTGTTTTCAGGCGGCGGTATGGCCGGCATGGTTGCGGATGCAACAGCGCCGCGCCCCCGCTTGTCTTCCGGTGCTATTGGCGCAGCCGAGATCAACCTGATCAAGGACGAACGCGATAAGCTGCGTGAAGAATTGAAAACGCTGAACACGCAAATGGCGACCTCCGATAACGTGGTGGAACTGAACACTGAACAGGTTCAACCGTCCTTTGTTGCGGACCGTATGGAAGTTGCGTTTGATCCGGCCTTTGAGGCGCTTAAAGAGTCTATTGCGGAGACCGGACAGCAAGTGCCAATTCTGGTGCGTCCTGCGCCAGATGAAGACGGCATCTACCAGATTGCTTATGGCCACCGTCGTTGGAAAGCCTGCCGCGCATTGGGCAAGCCTGTCCGCGGTGTAATCAAACCGCTGTCTGATGAAGAATTGCTGGTGGCTCAAGGCCAGGAAAACCATGAGCGGAAAGACCTGAGTTTCATTGAAACCTGTCTCTTCGTCTTCCGCCTTGCTCAAGATTATCCGCAGACACTCATTGTCAAAGCCATTGGCAAAGATAAGTCTCTCGTTTCTAAACTCCGCAAGCTGGCGGCAACCATGCCTGAGGAGTTTTTACGCGTGATTGGGCCTGCCCCCAAAATCGGGCGGCCACGTTGGGAAGAGATGGCCAGTTTCTTCCACGATGGAGCATTGGCCAAGAACCACGCGAAAGCGCTTTCCTCTTTGTTTGCATTGGATTCCTTCAACGAGCTTCACAGCGATGAGCGTTTTGGTGAAGTTTTACAGGTTCTGCAGGAAACTCCCGCCGAATTGGAGACGACATCCGATGCGGATTCAGGTGAGATTGCAGTTTCGGCTCATACTCGCAAAGCGAGATATTCTGAATGGCTTGGCAACAAACACGTGCTTGTGAAGCATACTGGTAAAGCGACGGTCTTCTCCGTTGATAGCAAAACGCAGAGCGAATTTAGTGCGTTTTTGTTAAAGGAGCTGCCAGCGCTCATTAGCAAATTTGAAGACACGAAGGGGGAGGATGCCTGATGGTATGACCCTTTAAGGACGAAAGGCCCTGCTGACGGCAATCAGCAAGGCCCTAAAATCGTCGCCCAAGAGAGTGAAGAGCACTCGTCAAGGACCATCTTACGCGAGACCATCCTACGACGAACGCAGCCTGCGAATCAAGTCAGCATTGCTTTCTTGAATCGCTTTGTGGCGCATTTTTGCTGTTTCGGGCGCTCAATCCCCAATCTTACTTGGATAACACCGTAGGTCTTCCTTCGGTGAATGGGTTAGCTATGCAAAGCACCGGTGTTGCGTCCTTTCGCAAAATGACACCCGGCATGTTGGAAAGCCAGCGACTGGCAATGGCGAATGACATCGTCAAAACAACAAAGGCCGAGGTGGCAATCACATTGAAAAAGGCGGCCCCTGCTCTGGGGATTGATGGTACCGCCTACCATATTCTCGATATTCTGATCGGTCTGACACGGGCTGACGACTGGAGACAGGACCGCCGTCCGCTGGTCGCGATTTCCAATGACAAGTTGGCTGAATACGTGTGCCGCTCCACGCGCACCGTTATCCGTGCACTCAAGCGACTGGTTGAGGTGGGCATACTGGCTTACCGCGACAGCTCAACTGGCCGTCGTTTTATCTACCGCAATGGTGCAAGTGGTGAGATTGACCGTGGATATGGTTTTGACTTTTCGCCGGCGCGCCAGCGGATTGATGAGATCAAACGGATCGGGGAAGAGTTTCAGGCACGGGTGCGGGCAGAGCAGGAGGCAAAGCGGACTGTTAATCGGCTGTCTCGCGCAATCGTTGACGCTTGCCGCACCGGGCAAAGTGAGGGCGTGGATTGTACCGTGTTTCTAGAAGAACTCTCTGCCATTATGGAAACGCCAATGTTGCTTCTTGAGCGGGCAGACATGGTCTCAAAACTCTATGAACTGGTTGTGGAAGAGCTGGCAGAAGACAAAACCGGGGACGAGCAAACCGCTTCAGATTTCAAGGAAGACAACCAAATGTCAGGCGACCATGACATTGGTGTCACCCCATATAATATTACAACCCATCAAACTCCAATAAAGAGTAATAAACGGCAGCCATCTAACGATAGCTACTCTAAGACTAACTCCGCTTCTCACGAAGCTCCGAAGATTGCTCCTGAAAAAGACCAATCAAGCAAATTCTCTGCCAAATCCAACACTCCAGCTCAATTGCAATCTCCGCAATCTGGTCAATTAGATAACGGTTTAAGTGAGCATTTATCTGCTATTTCCATTGGTTTGATTGATAGTGCAACAACAGAAACCCAGGAGATGCTCGGTATGCGGTTCTCAAGTTGGGTTGATCTTTCCCAGTCCGGTGAACAACTTCGCTTGGCGATTGGTCTTTCCGAAGATGGCTGGAAACAAGCGATCATGGCGCTGGGTGAAAAAATGGCGGCGGCGGTTCTGGTCGTGACGGTTGAAAAGACCCTGCGCGATCCTGAGGGAATTTCGCGACCGGCGGGTTACTTCCGCGCCTGTGTTGACCGCGCCAAGGACGGAAAACTCGCCCTGCACAAGTCGCTTTATGGACTGGCTCTTGGGTAAGGGTCTGCAATGCCGGTTCTTTGTGGATGGCGTAGATGGATCCGCAAGTGTGGTGTTGATGAGTTTGTCTTTGATGTTTTCATTCCGCTAGATGGCTTAGGCGTGAGAGAGTGACATATTCTTATACTGATAGGCTTCTCAGGGAGCCCAGTTCAACCGGTTCTGCGCGATTTTCGACGGATTGCGTTCAATACGTTAACCATCAGCTCTATTGCTAGCGCTTCCGCTGATCGAAGGTATTTGCAAGGATATATAGATGCAGATTGAAATTCAGCCCTTTAATCCGGTATGGCTCAATCAGTTCATCGAGATCAAGCGGTCTCTTGAAATGTATTTACCTGAGAGTGCAATCATTCATCACGTTGGCTCAACTGCTGTTCCTGGACTGGTTGCCAAAGACATTATTGATATTCAGATCACACTTCAGTCGCTTGATGATATTTGCGAAGAAACGATGACTTCCGCTGGTTTCTTGCGCGGGAAACCTGTGTGGGACTACAGTCCATCGGGAATGCGCTTACCTCCGGAGGAACTCGCTAAACGTTTCTATCGTCAAAAAACGCCAATCGCTGCTAATATCCATGTGAGGGAAGTGGGACGTTTTAACCAACGATACGCGCTGCTCTGTCGTGACTATTTGCGCACGCATGCCAAAGTGGCGGCTGCATATGGCAAGATCAAATTAGAACTAGCCAAACGATTTCCAGATGATGTGGACGCTTATCACGACATTAAAGACCCGGTTTTTGATCTCATTATGGCTGGCGCAGAAATTTGGGCATCAACCACAAAGTGGCGCATCCCTTCAGGGGATTAGCATGAGTGGCTAGAGCAGACATTAGCAGCTTGGTTTGCACGAAAGTCATTCAGCGCACTGATCTGAAGGTGAACTTAGGGGCAAAGAGCTTCATCCCGCGAGATGGCTGATGTCATTTAGTTTTACAACTCTGGAAGAACCATCATTCTCTCGTTTCAAATACGTGAGACTGCAGGGTCTGATGTCGTACATAATGTTTTTAAGGTGAGTATCGCTTGAAAGGCCAAGCCACCAGTTGATGATACAGATGATGGCGTTTGCGTGACTAATGGTTATGAGCCTCTCTATATTGGTACTCGCCAAGAATTCCATGTAGGTCGCAATTCGAGAATACAACATCCGCCAGCTTTCACCCTGATCGTAAGGAATCCAATCAAGAACGGGTTCGGTTGGAGAGACCCAGATTTTCTGGGCTTCTGCTTTTGAGAGGCCGTTTGACACGCCGTTGTTCAACTCACGCAACTGCTGGGCTTTGGTGAACGCATTTCCGGTTTTCTCAGTTATCCATTCCGCGGTTTGCACTGCGCGCGTCAGGTCACTGGTAAAAATTTGGAAGGCATGAGTTGGAACAGACTTTGCCAAGTATTCAGCAGTTTGCTTTGCTTGAGTGATGCCGAGAGGTGTAAGTGTTGAATTTGTCCAACCGCCCACAACACCTTCCAGCATGTGCCCACTTTCACCATGTCTCAGAAGAATGAATTAATACCACCGGAGTCCTGTTGCTCTACCTACATATGAATAAACGATGTGGAGTGTCAGGAGCTCATAGCGTCGCTGGCTTCTTCATTTTGCTCGGTTGGCAATTCTATCCGAAGATGCGGGCTTGCCTTGCGTGTGACGAACTCGGCATGGAGATATTCAAGAACGCGTCGTTGGCCGGGAAAACTGAACAGCTCCATAGCATCATCAAATGAGAACCATTGATAAGCGTCGTGCTCTTCGTTGATGGTGATTGGCGTATCGCTGGAGACAAAGCTCACGAACACTGGAAGTTTCTGGATGATGTTCTTTTCCGGAACATAGAACTCTTCGCAAAGATCAGCGGACCAGAGTTCGGTGAGAACCAAACCGGTTTCCTCTTTCACCTCTCGTAATGCTGCTTCCCAACCAGTCTCATTTGGTTCAACCTTGCCGGCGACCTGACACCAGGCTCCAAGCAGAGTGTTAGCGCGGCGCATGAGCAAGACCTGCGGCTCCTCTGCATTCAAGTCGAGCAGAAAAACAGAGACAGCATTGCTAAGGACGGGAATATTATTGGGGCGCATGAGTAACTCATAAAATATAGATCCAAGAGACCATGAGCATACTCATAGAAAATTCAAAAACCAAGAGGGACGAAGGGCAGGAGATAACTCCCCTGCCCTCATTATTAAGTTTTGGATTGGGCCGCTGGACCTGGAACCTGGCTGTCGTCATAAAACTGACCTCGCGTGCGGTTGGCATATGAAACCAGGGCCAACATCACAGGCACTTCAACCAAGACACCAACGACTGTTGCTAAGGCTGCACCAGAGGTGACTCCGAACAAACTGATTGCGACAGCAACGGCCAATTCAAAGAAGTTTGAAGCGCCGATCATTGCACCGGGTGCGGCCACATTGTGTGGCTGACGCCATTTCCTCATCCAGAAGTACGTCACGAAGAAAATCAGGATAGTTTGAATGAGCAGCGGGATTGCGATCAGGACAATGTCCCCTGGTGATGAGATGATGTTGTCGGCCTGAAGTCCGAACAACAAGAACACTGTGCCCACCAGACCGGCGATCGAAAACGGTTTCATCCCTGCGCTGAAGGAGGAAAGATGCTCTTCATCTTTAAGTGCCATGCGGGTTAACCACCCTGCCCCCAAAGGCAGCGCGACAAACAGCGCGGTTGAAACCAACAAGACATCCCATGGGACGATGATGTTAGAGACATCCAAAAGAAACGCAGCGATTGGCGCGAAGGCGAAAATCATGATTAAGTCATTGGTTGCAACCTGCGCAACGGTGTAACTTGCATTCCCCTTTGTCAGATAGGACCAGACAAACACCATAGCGGTACATGGGGCAACACCAAGCAAGATCATGCCCGCGACGTATTGGTCAGCTAAATCGGCTGGAATAAACGGCGCGAATAGATGACGCATGAATAGCACCGCGAGCGCAGCCATCGTGAAAGGTTTGACCAGCCAGTTCATGGCAAGCGTTACGATGAGGCCCTTTGGTTTGACGAAGCAGTTTCGAACCTCGGTAAATTCGACCTGTACCATCATAGGGTAAATCATCAACCAGATCAGAACTGCAATAACCAGGTTGATCCCGCCAACCTGTAGGTCTCCGACTAATTGAAAGAGGCCTGGTTGAAGGAAGCCTGTTCCCACTCCCAGTGCCATTGCTAGCCCCACCCATACTGAGAGATAGCGTTCGAAATTGCCCATGACTTCTCCTGCCTATCGTCGATAGACGATTTAATTTGACAAATACTAGAGTTTAAAGCTGCTTTCAAAGAGGAAGCTAAAGCTCTTTAATTCTGATCGATTGACGGAATAACATATGCGCGGACGTTGAACTTCAGCCAGTATGAAGCCTGCATCCTTCAAGATACGGAGGTGTTCGGACACGGTGGATTGAGCCAGGCCGATCGAGTTCACCAGGTCGCCACCGACGCAGCCGGGTTGAGCCGCCATTATTTTGAGAAGGCGAACACGCGCTGGATGTGCCAAGGCTTTCGCCTGGACTGCAAGTTTTTCTTCCTCCTCCTCATTGAGAGAAGCAGGCTCGAATTCTGTTACGCAGGTGTTTTCTGTCATCGGTATTTCCGTATATCGTCGATACACGATATAATCTCATAAGGGGGCATTAGCAAGGCCTTTCAGCGTTGACAGCTGTCAACTTTCTCAAACTTAAGTTGACAGCTATACCGACCTACCCTCTAAAACCTATCGTGCAGCGGAGTGATATTCTGGATTCGGCCGCATGCCTGTTGCTGAAGCCATGCGGTTTGACATGGAAAAGAATGCAGCAACTTCGCAAATGTCCCAAATATCTTCTTCACAAAAGCCAACATTTCGAAGACCTTGCCGGTCACCCTCAACGACCTCAGAGGAGGCTTTAGCAACTTTCCTAGCGAAGTCGAGCATGACCCGCTGTTTCTCAGTCAACTCTGCAAAGCGATAGTTCATGAGCATTGCTTCACCCAGCGCTGGCGTTTTGGAATACCCCCTGACGGCCGCGCCATGCGCGACTTGGCAGTACCAACACGAGTTGATTGATGAGACCACAACGGCGATCATCTCTCGTTCCAACTTTGATATACCGGAGTCTCCCAGCATCAGTTCGTTGTACATTTGAGAAAATGCTCTGAGTTTTGCAGGACGGTGGGCGAATGCGACGAGCACGTTTGGGATTAGGCCCAGCTTACTCTGACATTTTGAAAACAGTTCTTGAATGTCTTCCGGTAAGGGCTCCGGAAGACCAAGTTTGAGGTTGGTTGGATGGTCGAGTTTGGTGAAATCTAACTTTGGAAATGCCTTGGTGTTCACGTGCGTTCTCCTCAAAAGATTGAACTTAGCGCTGTTTGCTTGGGTTGTCTTTTCGACGAAAGGAGACCTGCAATAGGGGCACACTGCTGTCCTCTGGGTGTTGGAATATGCAGGAGCGCAGCAGTGTGCGGTTGATTGCAAGGGTAAGTTTCATACTCAACCGTAACTCCAGATTGGTAGATTGTCTGTGAGAGTGCAACAATTCAAGTGTAACAAAGTGTCGTCGTATTAGCGGGGAAACGTGAGCTTCAAGTGGACAGCTGTCAACTTTTTCCGCTGTTGCGAGAAATCTATTTCGAAATATCTTGATCGTCGCAATGAGTTAGTAGACCAAATTAGGCTAGTCTCGCCGCAGAGAAAGAGGTCTTAAAATGATAAGAAAGTTGCCTGAAAGTACCGAAAATGTTCTCGGGTTTGAAGTCGATGGTAAGGTCACCCTTGAGCAAGAACTGGAATTGATTGCGATGGTCGAAGCTGCTCTTGATACTCATGGGAAGGTTAGCGTCTTGGTTATTTTAGACGAAAAGGCTAGCTGGGGTATCGAGGCGGGATATAAGGACCTTAAGTGGGCAATGAAGCACGTGAAGAGCTTTCATAGGATCGCAGTTGTCTCCGACCGGAAGATCTGGGAATGGTTTGTCGCGATCGATAGCCCATTTGCAAAGATGCTTGGCATCGGTGAAAAACACTTCGATATGGCAAACCTAAACAAGGCATGGGAATGGGTCCGCGAGTAGCTTTCAGCGCTCCGTCTCCGCTCCCTAGCGCGAATTGCATCCATTCTGACAACCAGGAACACCAATCCATAAGCTCAAAGACAACGGTACAATGCTATCAGAACGGGCGTTGAAATTCCTTATTGTATGTCTCGGCTATGCTTGGATCTAACTCAAAATCCAAGCGCCTTGCGACTCTTCAACTGTCCATTTCCATGATGGGATATGTTCGGGATGGACCTTGTTTCGCTCAGTAACACCCGATCAAAATCGGTGTGGATGATGCGACTCAACAAATGATTGATGACCTCCAGGTAATTGTACGCTGCCTCTATCCTCATGAGATGGTAGTGCACACGCGCGCGAAATCAATTCGGCAGGTAGACGCGGCGGGGTGTTAGAGAGGCCGTTAATGTTAATCCTCAGATTATCTAGATCGAGGATTTCTGCACGCTCCACGCGTGCCATGGCCTTCAAAGTTGACAACTGTCCACTTAACCTGCGCGATGGTTTTGGGGTGATAAACGTGCAAGAACGCGCAATGCCGTAAGCTTCCTTGGTTCGTTAGGCCTCCATCTAATGAGATTTGTCCAAGCGTTATCGATCAACGCACCAGTCCAAAGCGCCTTGGGGTTCCCGATTATCGGCTAAGCTTGCGGGCTATGTTGAGTAGGAACATCCAGAGGATAGCCTGTAACCAAACGAACCCAATCATGTCCCAGCTGATGGCGGGCACTAAATAACCACTTCGACAGATGACAACTGCAAAGAGTTGCGTCGCAATAACCGCCATCAGCAATTTGGGTGACGGCAAAGGCGCTTCCCAAAACCAGTGGTCGTGCCTACACACAAATAACAGGAGGTGTCCTGCCAGAACCAACTGGAGGAACATGACGCTTTGTAGCTCGTCCGACGGTACATTTAGCCAATGACGGGCTACTAACATGAGAATAAAGTTCTGTAGTACCGAGATGAGACCGAGCAGTGTGGAGGTGCGTAACATGCTTCCCAATTGCCACTCCATAGGCTTTGGCGCGGCTTCGGTGTTGTCATAGGCGATGGTGATGATTGGGATATCATCAAGCAGTGCCAACATTACAATCATGATTGCGGTTAGAGGGATTTCGTCAAGTATCAATACGCTGAGGGAGACGAACACCATCAGGTTAATTGTCATTGCTACGCGGTAATCTACATAACTGATCATGCGGGCAAATATCTTGCGCGCCTCAATCACGGCATCCGTAATCACCGAAAGACCGGGCAAAGTTAGTATCAAGTCTGCAGCCGAACGTGCTGCGTCCGTTGCTCCGGAAACGGCTATGCCCACATCAGCCTGCTTCAATGCTGGCGCATCATTTACGCCATCTCCTGTCATTGCCACGTCATAGCCAGACTGCTGGAGTGCTTTGACAATCCCATATTTGTGATCGGGAAAGACGCGCGCAAATCCGTCTGCATTGACTATTTCGTTGCGAATGGAAGTTGGCAGATGATCCATGTCGGTGGTCTTAGAGAAGACCTGGGCCGCGCTCTTCAATGATGTGCCAAGACCGAGCTGCCCTGCAATCTCGCTGCCTATCGCGAGGTCGTCGCCGGTAACCATCTTTACGATGATGCCCGCGTCTTGTGTTTCTTTAACCACTGCTTTGGAATCATCTCGTGGCGGATCATATAATGAGAGGATTCCCAATAGCTGCATTTCTTGGCTTTTGCCGCTTTTAGCGATTGCAAGTGCTCGTAATCCTTTGAGCGCAAATTGGTGTACGGCTGTCCTGGCTTTGGTTTTGTCTGCCTCGGAATTATTACAAAGGTCAATCACCACCTGTGGTGCGCCTTTGGTCACTTTGAAGCTGCCCTCTGGCCCGGTGACAGTTGCTTCGGTTCGTTTGCTCACAGGATCAAAAGGCGTGAAAGTGTTCTGCTTATAAAGGTCAAGCATCTGATTATCAGCCTGGCTGACAATTAGATGGTCGATGACATCCTTCTCAATTGCACTTGAGGCAAGGGCTGCCATTACGACAAGCTCCTTTTCACTCGTCGCGCCGAAAAGAAGTGATTTACCAAGTGCCAGTTCGTTCTTTGTTAGTGTCCCTGTTTTGTCAGAGCAAAGTACGGTGACACCTGCTAATTCTTCGATAGCTTCAAGGTTGGAGACTATGGCCTTCTTTTTGGAAAGCATGAGCGCGCCTAAAGCCATAGTCACAGAGAGTACTGCTGGCATCGCGACAGGGATGGAGGCGATCACCAGAACCAGCACCAACTCAATGATGTCCAAAATGCTCTGCTCCAAATACACTTGCTTTATGATAATGAGCGTTGCCAGCAGTGCCGTTCCCATGATGAGAAATTTGCCAATACCCAAGACACTCTTTTGGAAATGCGAAGGGTTGCCAGCTGATTGTACGAGTTTGGCAGTGTTACCGAAAAAAGTTCCGGCCCCGGTTGCGGTCACGAGTGCTTGTACGGTTCCCTGTTTGATGATCGAACCTGAGTAGGCGACGTCGCCCACTTGTTTATCTACGGGCAATGATTCACCGGTGAGGGCAGCCTGATCGACAGAGATATACAGGCCACTTGCTAGAATACAGTCCGCTGGAATGATGTCACCGTTTTCTAGGTTGATGATGTCACCCGGAACGATTTCACTCGCTGGCAGGTCCACCCAAACTCCATTTCGTTTGACACGTGCTTTCAACGCCATTGATGATTTGAGAGCTGCAAGTGCGTCCGCTGCTTTGCTACTTTGAGAAAACTCAATCCCGGCATTCAAGACCAGCATAAAAACGATAATCGTGAAATCTGCCCAGTGCTCTATCAATGCTGAAAGAATAGCTGCGATTTCTATCAACCACGGTATCGGCCCCCAAAATGTTGCAAGGAGTTGCAGAAGCTTATTCGGCTGCTTTTCTTCTAGTGCGTTAGGCCCGTATTTCTTCAGCCGGTTCACTGCTGTGGATTGCGTCAGTCCGAGCTCGGAACTCTTCAGGCGTTTGAACTCCAAGGCAAGGTTGGGTGTCGTCTCCTGTTCAGCCATCAGGTCTTTCCACGGTTTGCACGCACTCCACTAAGCTATCTTCGCGGGACTGCGTAAACGGTTGGTGAGAGGGGATGGAGCTTCCGTCTGCTTTGGTTTGTTAGTTGCTAAACGAGACGCTCAAATTGAATGTGCTTTGTTCGAGACCAAATCTATATCTTGAGTTGTAGTTGCGCCGATTTCATTTCCGTAACATACTCATGGGTATGTTTTAAACTGGGAGGGAAAATCATGCGCGCTGTTGTCTGTTCAGAGTTCGGACCGCCAGAAGCTTTGAGTGTGCAGGAAGTTGAACGCAAAGAGCCGAAAAAGGGTCAAGTACGAATTTCCGTAGAAGCCGCCGGGGTCAATTTTCCGGATACATTGGTGATCGCGGGTAAGTACCAGATCAAACCACCGATGCCTTTTGTTCCGGGCGGTGAGGTCGCCGGTCGAATTGATGCGGTCGGGGAGGGGGTAACACAGTTTGCTCCAGGTGATGCTGTGATGGCGCTTCTCTTGCAGCAGGGCGGGTTTGCAGAAGAGGTTGTGGTTGAGGCTTCAGCAGTTATGAAGCGGCCTGAGACTATGTCTGCGCAGGCTGCTGCTGGTTTCACGATGACCTATGGAACTTCCATGCATGCATTAAAGCAGCGGGCAGATCTAAAAGCAGGTGAAACCTTGCTCGTGCTTGGTGCTGGTGGCGGTGTTGGCCTCACAGCCGTTGAGATTGGTAAAGCGATGGGGGCTAAAGTGATTGCTGCCGCCAGCTCGGCGGAAAAGCTGGAGGCAGCACGAAAAGCCGGCGCAGACGAGCTCATCAACTACTCGACACAAGACCTTAGGGAGCGGCTTAAGGAAATTACCGGTAAAGCAGGTGTTGATGTGGTATACGATCCTGTGGGCGGGGAGCTTTTTGAACAAGCACTACGCTCAACCGCATGGAATGGGCGTGCGTTGGTCATAGGCTTTGCATCAGGTGATATTCCAACTATCCCGGTCAATTTGCCTTTGCTTAAAGGGTGTGCGGTCATCGGTGTGTTTTGGGGAGCTTTCCGCATGAGAGAGCCTCTGGAAGATAAAAAGAACCTTTCAGAGCTGTTTGAATGGATACAGGAAGGCAAAATCAATCCAGTGGTCAGTAAGAGCTATTCACTTGATGAAGCCTCTCAAGCCCTCCGAGATCTGATGGAAAGACGTGTTATTGGCAAGGTTGTCCTGGAAACAGGGAAGGCATAAGCATGGAACCCAGATTTGCAAATATGACTGCCCTCATTACTGGGGCTGGTAGCGGAATTGGCCGGGCGACTGCAATCCGGTTGGCTGACGAAGGCGCGGCTCTCGCGCTCGTGGACCTCAATGAAACTGGGCTGGAAGAAACGGCCTCTATGCTTCCTGAGGGATGCCGCGCACGCATCTATGTTGTTGATGTAGCAGACGAAAAGGCCGTAGAAACCTGTGCGGTAGACGTTGAGAATACGTTTGGCGGTATCAGCGTACTTTGCAACAATGCTGGTATGATCTGCGAAGGGTCTTGGGGCAGAAGCCAGGAAGACTTTGCGGATTGGCGCAAAGTTTACGAGGTTAATGTGCTTGGGGCCATGCTTTTCACTAAGTACACCCGTGAGCAACTCAAGGCGTCTGGTGTAGGCTCCATTGTGAACACAGCTTCTGTTGCAGGAATCAGGGCAGGGGCAGGCGGAAATGCCTACAGCGCTTCAAAGGCTGCGCTCATAAACTTTACGAAGACTTCGGCCTGTGACTTTGGTGAGCATGGGGTACGCGTGAATGCTGTATGTCCTGGCCTTATCGAAACCGGCATGACAAAGCCTGTGTTTGATTATGCTCGTCATGCAGGAAAAGAAGAAAAGCTGGGCTCAAGGGCGGAGCTTCGCCGTCATGGTGATCCTACTGAAGTTGCAGCAACTATCGCGTTTCTCGCCAGTAAGGATGCAAGCTTTATCACCGGTCAGGCGCTCGCAGTGGATGGCGGCAATACATCCTCTCTCAACATGCCTGGAATGAAAGCCTAAGCGCTGAGAGGTCTGTAAGACAATAAAAAAGCCAGTCTGCAACACCGGGCAATGCTGTTGCGGACTGGCTTTTTCTAACCCACAGGGGTGGATCAGATATTTCAGATTATGAAATTATTTTGTAAACAATCTCAAGTAGAAATATCTGAAATATAACTATAACCCCCGCTTTCTTAGCAAAAAGTCTATGTGATGAGCACTGTCACCGAGCATCTCGGTCAATACACGGTCGCGTTTCATAAATAACCCGATGTCAACTTCATCTGTCATGCCGATTCCACCGTGCATTTGCACCGCTTCTTCTGTCGCAACGCGAGTAACTTTTGCGGCCTTAGCTTTTGCTGCACGCGTAAGCTCCTCTGCGTTATCAGCGGTTGCATCAATTGCTTTGAGAGCTGTGGAAATGAGGGAAGCTGTCTCTTCAATACGGCAATAAAGGTCTGCAAGCCGATGTTGAAGTGCCTGAAACATCCCAATTTGAATCCCAAACTGCTTTCTTTCCATCAGGTATTGGGTGGTTCTTTCAGTCACCTCACGTGCAACTCCAAGTTGCTCAGAGGCTGCAATGGCACGACCAGAACGCAGTGTTGCCTCCAACACTTCCGCACCTTTTTCGAGCGGGCAAAGCATGTCTTTGCCATCAAGGTGCAAATTAGTGATCTGAATGTTGGCAGCGTTTCGGCTATCCAGCATTGCATTGCGCTCTATCTCGATTTCAGCAGCATTGGGGTCAACAAAGAACAGACCAGTGTTTTCGCCAGACTTAGCAACGACAATCAGTCTGTCAGCGTTGAAGCCATCAAAGACCGCACGCTTTTTGGCGTTGAGTATAAAGCCGTTTCCTTCAGGCTCAGCAGTTGCCTTGATACGGCTTGGGCTGTGCTTTGCACCTTCATCAATGGCAAACGCGATCACTGCATCACCCGCAGCGATTTTCGGGCCCCATTCAGCAAGTTGATCGCCGCCTGATTGACGCAGAGCGATTGAGCTCAAAACAGCCGTGGAGAGAAAAGGGGAGGCTGTCAGGTTGCGGCCCATTTCTTCGGCGACTAAGCCAGCTGCGCGGTGTCCAAAGTCATACCCGCCTGCCTCTTCGGGCAACAGCATGGCGAACCAGCCCATATCGGCCAGGGTCTTGTGAAGTTCTTTGTTGAAGCCAAGCTCTTGCTTCTGATCCCGAATGTCGCGCAGTGCTTGAACTGGTGCGTTTTCAGACATAAAGCCAGCAGCGGATTCTTTTAGAAGAGTTTCTTCAGAGTTGAGTAGTTCCATGTTTCTCTCCTTAACCCAGTGATGGCAAGCGCAGGACTGCCTTTGAAATGATGGACAGCATGATTTCGGAGGTTCCACCTTCAATGGTGTTACCTTTGGAACGAAGCCACAGAGCGGTCTCGCTTCCGATACCATTCTTTTCTTCTGGGCCGGATAGAGCCTCTAGCCCGCCAGACTGAACAACCAGACTTTGGCGGCGTTTGTTGAGTTCGGTTCCAAGGTATTTGAGTTCGGCAGAACGTGCGCCTAGTTGGTTGCCAGCGCGGCTGTATGTATTTGCAACAGCGAGGTGAGCGGTTAATGCCATTTCATCTACAAGGAAGTCGCCAATGTCAGCGCGCAACAGCGGATCATCCAGACGGCCTGTTTCATCAAGTCCAACAGCATCGGCAGCGGTTTTATATAGCCCATTTGCCCGGCCAAAAATGCCGTCGAGGCTGCTTACTGTTTCACGCTCGTGGGTCAGCAAGTATTTGGCGATTGTCCAACCATTACCGCGCGTATCAACAATGTTCTCCATAGGAACCTTAACTTCATCAAAGAAGGTTTCGCAGAACGGGGAATTACCTGAAATGAGGGGAATTGGCTTGGTTGTGACGCCTTCGCTGTTCATGTCAAATAGCAGGAAGGAGATGCCCTTGTGTTTACTTGCCTCTGGTTCTGTACGCACCAGAGCGAAGATCCAGTCAGACTGATCAGCGTAAGAAGTCCAGATTTTCTGGCCAGAGACAAGGAAGTGGTCGCCCATGTCCACGCCCTTGGTCTGCAATGAGGCAAGATCAGACCCGGAACCAGGCTCTGAGTAGCCCTGACACCAGCGAATCTCTCCGCGTGCAATCTTAGGCAGGTGCTCCAGCTTCTGTTCGTGAGTACCGTACTTGAGAAGCGCTGGCCCGAGCATCCACATGCCTAGGCTTTCGAGAGGAGAAATAGCGTTTATGCGCTTCATTTCTTCTTTAAGAACTTTGGCTTCATCGCCATTAAGGCCAGCGCCGCCGTATTCTTTCGGCCAGCTTGGTACAGTCCAACCGCGCGCAGCCATGCGTTCGAGCCACTGTTTTTGAGCCTCGGATTTGAAGGTCCAATTGCGGCCACCCCAACAGATATCATCTTCTGTTGTAAAGCTCCGTCGCAGCTCTTGCGGACAATTTTCTTCCAACCATGCCCGTGTTTCCATACGGAATTCATCGAGTGATGTCATTGCGTTCTCCCTGTCTTGGGGGCAGAAATAATGGAGAGCCTTGGCTCTCCCTCCCTGCTAGATCTTTGCTTGAGTGTGTTTGCGCAGCTCTGAGCGACCAATAAAGTTACGATGCACAGCGTCCGGGCCATCCGCGAAACGCAATGTACGCAAATTCATCCAATTGGTTGCCAGTGGAGTATCTTGAGAGATGCCCTGACCCCCGAACATTTGCATAGCTTCGTCGGTGATTTTCAGCGACATGCGTGGTGCAACGACTTTGATCTGGCTAATCCAAAACGCAGCTTCACGCCCTGAAGCGTTGTCCATCATCCAAGCGGCCTTGAGGCAGAGCAGGCGGGCTTGTTCAATTTCCATGCGGCACTCGGCAATGATGTCGAAATTTGCGCCAAGTTTGTAAAGTTGCTTGCCGAATGCTTCACGGTTGATTGACCGTTTACACATAAGTTCCAGCGCTTGTTCTGCCAGCCCGATTGCCCGCATGCAGTGGTGAATACGGCCAGGGCCTAAGCGGCCTTGTGCAACTTCAAAACCGCGGCCTTCAGCTAATAGCAGGTTTTCGACAGGCACTCGTACGTCTTCAAAGCGAAGGTGCAAGTGGCCGTGGGGAGCGTGATCATGGCCAAACACTTGCATCGGGCGAAGCTTGGTGATGCCCGGCGTATCAGCAGGTACAACGATCATGGAGTGCTGTTGGTGTTTCGTGCCTTCGGTCGGCGTGTGAACCATGGTGATGTACACTGCACAGCGTGGGTCACCAGCACCTGAAGACCACCACTTTTCTCCATTAAGAACGTAATGATCTCCGTCCCTGACACAGGACATACGAATATTGGTGGCATCTGACGAGCCATGGTCAGGTTCAGTCATCAGATAAGCAGAGCGAACTTTGCCTTCCAGCATCGGTTTCAGCCATGTTTCCTTCATCTTGGCCGAACCGTAACGTTCAAACACTTCCATATTGCCAGTGTCAGGAGCGCTGCAGTTAAACACCTCAGGGGCGAGTGGAGATTTGCCCATCTCCTCAGCGAGGTAAGCATACTCGACGGTGCTAAGGCCATAACCCCGCTCTGAGTCGGTGAGCCAGAAGTTCCAAAGACCCTTCGCACGCGCGCTGGCCTTGAGGCCTTCCAATATCTCGGTTTGTCGTGGGGTATATTCCCAGCGATCTCCCACAGGAACTTCACTATGGAACTCAGCGTCGAGGGGTGCGATCTCGTCGCTGACCATGGCGCGAACCTGCTCAATGAGCGGGGCTACTCGTGCACTCACTCCCAGGTCCATAGCTGGACGTTCGGCTAATATACTGTCGCTCATGAATGACCCTCCCAAGACATATAAGCTCCTTTGTCGCGGCGTATATGTGAAAATAAACACTTAATATCAATTGGATAGGTGAATATGAGACACCGCGCACAATCACATTCCAACGCTGAAGAGACCAAAAGTGTTATGTAAATATTTCTCTTTACAACCGTTGATATACCGAAACATACTACTGAGTATGTTGTCAACTGTGCCCAGAGGGGGACTCGCTGGACCATTGGTTTAGGTTGAGCGAGATCCGGTTTGCAGCTTGGAGAATATTAGTGGAGGTAAAGTTTCTTATGGGATATCTTGAGGGACTTTTTGGGGTTTCTGGTAAAACAGCACTCGTTACGGGTGGTGGAACCGGAATTGGTCGTATGGTCGCGACAGCACTCGCTGAAGGCGGTGCCCGGGTTTTTATTTGCTCTCGTAAGCTGGACGTGGTTGAAAAAACAGCAAATGAGATTAACACAAACCTAATGGCCAACAACCCAAAGGCTGCCGGGTCTGTCGAGGCCTTTGTAGGTGATGTGGGGACCGAGGAAGGTGTTGTTGCGCTTGCAGACGCAATACGTGAGCAGAGCCCAAACCTGGATATTCTGGTTAATAATGCCGGTATCACTTGGGGCGAGCCACTAGGGTCATTCCCGCACTTTGCATGGAAACGTATTCTAGACGTGAACGTGACAGGTTTGTTTCACCTTACACAAACATTGCTACCAGAGTTGAAAGAAAGTGGTCGCTTGGAGGACCCAGCGCGTGTCATTAACCTTGGCTCGGTGATGGGATCAACGCCCATTGGCGACGGTGCGTATTCTTATTCTGCTTCAAAAGCAGCAGTGCACCATTTAACTCGGATTCTCGCGAAGGAACTTGCAAAAGAGCACATCACCTTCAATGGCTTTGCGCCGGGTCCATTCCAGTCCAATATGACGGCTTTTGCGACGGATACAGATGAAAAGGCAGCGTTTGTGGGCAAGGGCGTACCTCTCGGTCGCATCGGTCATCCAGACGATATTGCCGCTGCAACACTCTTTCTATGTGGCAAGGGTGGTTCTTACGTCACAGGCGAAGTGATCCCGTTGGATGGTGGAATCCATGTCGCTACTGGCAGTAATCTATTTGGATAGTGAGGCAAGGTGATGAAAATTACACTCGAGCAGCTGGAAGCCAAAGTTGGGCAAGAAGTTGGATTGTCTGACTGGTTAGTGGTGGACCAAGAGATGATCTCCACCTTTGGCAAACTGACATTCGACGAACAGTTTATCCATATGGACCCTGAACGCGCCAAGACTGAGACTCCTTTCGGAGGCACCATCGCGCACGGCTTTCTAACGCTTTCTCTGGCCAGTAAGTTTGGTCTTGAGACACTTCCAGATCTGGAAGGGCGGACCATGGGCATCAATTACGGTTTCGACAAAATCCGTTTTTTGCACCCTGTCGTCAGCGGGAAGCGTATTCGTGGTCGCTTCACTCTAGAAAGTCTGACCCGTAAGGGGGAGGGGCAGGTTCTTCAAGAGCTTGGTGTTTCGATAGAAATTGAGGGTGTAGAGAGCCCGGCGCTGGTCGCAAAATGGCTTACAATGTCGATTTTTGAGGAGGTAACTGCATGACGCAGGATGCGTTGAACTTTTCTGGACAGGTGGCGATAATCACCGGTGCTGGTGGGGGCCTTGGACGGCTTTATGCCTTGGACCTTGCCAAGCGCGGCGTGTCTGTTGTCGTTAACGACCTAGGCGGTTCCCTGGATGGTTCGGGCTCTTCTGCGACAGCGGCAGAAGCTGTTGTCGAAGAGATTAAGGCAAGTGGTGGCAAAGCAATCGCAAACGCCGCTGATGTCACGGACGAAGCTGCCGTCAACGCGATGGTCGCGCAAACTCTGGATGTCTTTGGTCGTATTGATATTCTTATCAATAATGCAGGGATCCTGCGCGATAAGTCCTTTGCCAAGATGGAAATGGTCAACTGGAATAAGGTCGTGGATGTGCACCTTAATGGTGCTGCCGTTTGTACTCGTGCTGTCTGGAACATCATGAAGGAACAAGGCAATGGGCGTATCATTATGACCACGTCTCCTTCCGGGCTTTATGGCAACTTTGGGCAGGCAAACTACGGTGCTGCAAAAGCAGGGCTGTGGGGCATGATGAATACACTTGGGCTGGAAGGTGCCAAGAGTAATATTCACGTTAACTGTATTGCCCCATCTGCCGGAACCCGGATGACCGAAGAGCTCATGGATGCAGGTACGTTGAAGTTGCTTGCACCGGAGAACATAACACCAGCTGTGGTGTTCCTGTGCTCTGATGCTGCACCAAACCGTAAGGTCCTCGTTGCAGCTGCTGGGACTTACTCCCTTGCAGAGATGGTGGAGACAAAGGGCCTGCACCTGCCGGAATCTGAGCGGACACCTGAGGGAATTGCCGCCCACTGGGGCCAGATCTCGGACCGCGCGGAGGCAGAGCCAATCGCTAACGTCATGGAAGGCGTTGCCAAATTGGTAAAGGCGATGACCAGCGCTTGATACACTAAGTTGAGACCCTGCCTGATGATCTAAGGGATGGATAGATGATCAGGCAGGTGGATGTTCTATGGAGGGGGGACCCATGACAGACGCGTTGCATACATTAGACAAGCCGACGCTTCAGGCCTATTTGCAGCAACACATAGAAGGGTTTGGAGAGATTCTCGAAATTGAGAAGTTTCCTGGCGGACAATCCAACCCAACCTATAAGCTGGTAACCACAGGCAAGACCTACGTATTGCGTGCGAAGCCACCTGGCACTTTGCTGAAGTCTGCACATATGGTGGACCGCGAATACCGGGTCATGGGAGCGCTGGCGGAGAGCGATGTACCGGTTCCGGAGGTCTATCATCTGTCTGAGAACGATTCCCCGATCGGGACGATGTTTTTCATTATGGAGTATGTCGACGGCCGGATCTTTTGGGATCCCGCCTTGCCAAAAAGCACAAATGACGAGCGCATGGCCATCTTCGGTGAGATGAACCGTGTACTGGCCGCTCTGCATTCTGTCTCGCCTAATGCGATTGGGTTGATGGACTATGGCAAGCCGGGCAATTATTTTGCGCGCCAAACAGGGCGTTGGATCAAACAGTATAAAGCATCTGAAACAGCTTCGATTCCATCCATGAATAAGCTCATGGCCTGGCTGGAAGCTAATATGGTAGCGGATGATGGCGATTCTTCTTTGGTCCACGGTGACTTCCGGCTGGATAACCTGATCTTTCATCCCACCGAGCCACGAATTATCGCGGTGTTGGATTGGGAGCTTTCGACGCTTGGTCACCCGTTAGCGGATCTTGCCTATCAATGTATGCAGTGGCGCTTGCCATCATTTAAGGGGCTGCGTGGACTTGCCGGACTAGATCGGGTGGAGCTTGGTATTCCGCTTGAAGAAGAATATGTACGCCAGTATTGTATGCGCAGAGGGCTGCAGGAAATTGAGAACTGGGAGTTTTATCTGGCGTTTTCCATGTTCCGGCTTGCAGCAATTATTCAAGGTGTTGTGGCAAGGGCTGAGGCGGGCAATGCGTCCAATCCGAAAGCTGCGGATTTGATGCGCCAAGCTGTTCCCCTCATCGCGACTATGGCGTGTGATGTGGTTGGCGAGCTCGTGGAATAAGTCCAAGGGGCTACGCTGGTGTGTGGCCCCAATCTCGCTTTTGTGCTTGCCGTTAAGTATAGGTAGTAATTCAATGACATGGGCTGATGTCTTATCGTTTATCTTTGTTGCCTCTCTTCTGGTAATCTCCCCCGGTCCAAACGGCGTGCTGATCGCAAAAACAGTCCCTACATCGGGGCGTGCTGCAGGGTTTGGTAATATTGCTGGCTTCGTTACTGCGTTCTATCTGCATGGCGCATTAGCAATCTTGGGAATTTCGATCGTACTTGTACAATCCGCGACTGCCTTCTCCATTGTTAAGTATGTCGGTGCTGCTTACCTGTGTTGGGTTGGCATCAAAGCACTCCTTGCAGCGGTCTATGGCACAGGAAAAACCGCGAATGTCATGCCTTCGGCGAGACCAAGGACACTGTTAAAGGCCTATAGCGAAGGTTTTTTGACGAACCTTCTTAATCCCAAGGTTTCCATGTTTTATCTCGCCGCGTTTCCGCAGTTCATGGCAGTGGGAGAGAATGCTGTTCTTTCTTCTTTTATGTTGGTGTTCTTGCATTCGGTTATAAATGCCATTTGGTTTGCAGCCATGGTTTTACTCTTCTCCAGATTAGTGGGAGTGGCGCAAAGCGGGCGTTTCCAGCGTTGGCTCAAAGCTGTTACGGGCGGTGTCTTTATCGCGTTTGGGGTGAAGCTTGCAGTGTTGAAAGCAAGTTTATAGCGCAGTCGCTTGATAGGCTTGGGCGGCGTTGAGTAACAGGGCTGAAGGGTCAGAGGCAGTCTCGGGGTATTCCTGAATTTGCAGGAGAGACTGTAACCCACTTGCGTCTTCGGACTCAGAATCTTCATCGCTGGCCAAAGTTTGCTTTTGCAGTTCCGTTTGGGCTTGCGCAAGATTTTGCCGGGCCTGTGCCGCAACAGCCTGATCCTGACCTGAAGGTTCAGCTGGAGCGAGAGCTGCGGTCATGACGGTGTTGAGCTTTGCTATTGTTGCTTCGGGGTCATCTGCAATTGGAGCAGAGTCTATCGGGACTTCCCCGCCGATGGCATAGCCGTGGCCATCTGGGCCGCGGGTCTGTGTGTAACTTGGGGCGCCGGCGAACGCGCCACCAGCCGCCGCGTGCGCTTGTTCGTGTGCACGCACTTCGCTATCGCGTGTTTTTAACTTTTGAACTTGTTGCTGTTCGGCATCTGATAGCTGTCCGTCTTCATTCTTGGACTTTTCAGAGGACGAGGAAGAAGCGACCGGGTTTGCAAACAGGTCACTTTTGATATGGATGGAGTCTTTTGGAACAGCGTGTTCGATAGAGAATGCTTTGGAATCTTGCAGGTCAACGCGAGCTGGTTGAGCAGCGTTATAAGACGCAGGCCTTGTATGACCAGAAATTGAGGACCCAATCCTATCTATCATAGGTAGAACTTATAATGTCTTTTTGTGCGTCTGGTAAAGGCATTTCTGATACACAAGTTTATGCGGTATGCTAAAAATTTACTTTGGGCGCAGGGGCTAAACCTGTGTATCTAAAGGAAAGTTAGCAGTGGACTTCAGGGGAATACGAGAATGATCGAAGACTTGAGCTGTTCTCAACAAGAGATTCTGGATGCTGCTGCAGAGTGCTTTATGCAAATGGGGCCTGATGTGGCCTCCATTGATGATATTGCCAGACTTCTTGGTTCAACCAAAGGCCGCGTCTACCACCATTTCCGTTCAAAGGGCGAGCTGCTTTATGCAGTGCGATTGCGCTCTGTCTCGCTGCTCATGGAAAAGGTGCGCCCCATAGCGATGGAGGACAAGCCTCCGGTGGAAAAGTTGCGCGCCATGTCCATTGCGCATGTTCTGCGTATCTTGAAGTTCTTGAGCTATCACCGTGTTGTAAGTGAAGACACGCGCATGTTCTTCCGTGGCTCTGCTAAACCGCAAGAAATGGAGATGATCGAGAAGGTTATTGAAATGCGCCGCGCCTATGAAAACCTCTACCGCACGGTGCTGCAAGAGGGGATAGAAGCTGGTGTTTTTGCCAGGCAGTCGGTGTCGATTACTCTGCACTCTATCATTATTTTAATGAATGGTCCGTGCTTTTGGTATTCTCCGCGCGCAGAACAGTCTTCCAAGGATCTTGCCGAGATTGCCCAGAGCGTGTCCAACCTTGTTTTACGTGCTGTCCTAACTGACCCTGCTTTGTTGCAGGAGGTATAGCGTTCCTGGATTTGAGAGACTGCGCGTTACGGATTGGTCGAGGCACAAAAACTTTCGCCGACACGTACCGTGACCGCTTTCTTTTAAGGCTGTCTTTCGGCGCGGCAGCTAAGCCTTGACAGAGCAGGCGAGGGTCACTCATCATTCATCAAATTTAAGAAGTTTGACCCCTTTTTTGTTTAGACCTGATCAACCAAGCTGCTTTAAGCGATTGGAAATCTGTGTCTGTATTGGGCTAAACGCCTCCTGGACCGGAACTCCAGCAAAACCTGAGGTGAAGATGATCGAGATTCCAACGCTACTCGAAGCGCATGATATTCGCTCTGCACGATTGAAAACACGAGTACTGTTTTCTGGCCCCGAGGATGGCGTACCAGTGATTTTCATTCACGGGAATCTTTCTGCCGCTACCTGGTTTGAGGAAACCATGCAACGCTTGCCGAAAACATTTCGCGCAATAGCACCGGACCTGCGTGGTTACGGTGGTGCAGATCCTTTTGCCGTCGTTGACGCGACCCGCGGCACTAAAGATTTTTCAGATGACCTTGCCGCACTCATGGATGAGCTAGGCATCGACGCTGCTCATTTGATTGGACATTCGTTAGGTGGGGGCGTCCTTTGGCAATTCCTTGCTGACTATCCGCATAAGGTATTGTCGTTGACGCAGGTTAGCCCGGCTTCTCCGTACGGTTTTGGGTGCTCCATGGCAGATGGTACACCTTGTTATGAAGACGGCGCCGGAAGTGGTGCATCCGCAATCAATACAAAGTTTGCGAACGTACTTAAAGAAAAGGACACGGAGGCTAAGGGGGATTTTGCACCTCGAAATATACTCAGTAACTTTGCGTGGAAGCCGCCGTTTAGTCCTGATCGGATGGACGCAATCCTGAAAACTGTATTTGCGCAGCACACAGGAGATAAAGCCTTCCCCGGTGATGTGCTTGCTTCTGCGAATTGGCCCGGAGCTGCGCCTGGCTGTTACGGTAGTGTAAATGCGCTGGCCCCGAACCGGCAGGTTAATCCACTAGGCTTTTGCGATGTTGAACCTTTGCCCCCCATTCTTTGGGTCCATGGTGCGGATGATGCAATTGTTTCTGATCATTCTATGCTTGATCTGGGCACAGTCGGTAAAATGGGGTTTCTTCCCGGTTGGCCAGGAGAAAACATCTTTCCACCGCAGCCGATGGTGACACAAACCTCAGATGCTTTAGACCTTTATGAAGAGAAGGGGGGGAGTGTTGAGAGAAGTGTAATCAAAAATTGCGGGCATTCTGCTTATCTGGAAAAACCAAGGGAGTTCGACGCTATATTCCATGCTTTCTTGCAAAAGCATGCGATAATGACAGAGGCGAATTGAGGGTCCACTTTAGACAGGGCGGCCACGCGCTTGTCATGCGTTTGCGGCGGGCCGAAGAAAACGCATAAACCCGCTTTGAGAGACGAAAACGCCCAGTAAAATGACCAGGAAAGCAATGCCAGTGTTGGGTGCGGGGCGTTCAAACAGGAACACGACTCCCCAGAATACGCCAAAAAGCGGAATCAGATAGTTGTTCAGTGAAAGGAACGAGGCGTTGCGCAGGTCCAAAACCTTGAGAAGGATTAGCTGCGCCACTGCAGTCGCAAGCAGACCAAGAATACCGATAGAAATGAGGGCTGACGGGTCTGGCTTAAGCGCCCACGGTTGGTCAAGCAACACGCTGGCAGGTACAATAACGGCACTCGCAACAAGCAGGATTGCCGCTGCGCATTGAAGTTTGGGAAGCTTGCTCAACTTGCGGCTAAGAATGCCGGTGACAGAGTAGCATAGCGCGCCACAAGCAACCATCAATTGTGCAAGTGTCTGTTTTCCAAGATCTAATAGAGTCGACGGGCCAATCAGAATTACAATTCCAAGAAAGCCGATTAAGACTCCGAGGGTTTTCTCAGCCGTCATTTTTTCATCGCTTGTCATGAAATGTGCGATCAAGATCGTGAACAGGGGGATCGTTGCCATTAAGACAGCCGCAAGCGAGCTATCGATATGCTGTTCTCCAAAGCTGATCAACGAGAAGGGGAGGACATTACCGAGCATTGCAACCGCGACGATATAGATCCAATGCTTTCCCATCGCGGGTAGAGACAGCCCTTTCCAGCGCAGGATCATATACAATAAGAGCGCTGCAAGCCCGATGCGGCCAGCTGCAATTGTTATTGGCGTTACAGACCCTAAGGCGATTTTGATAAAGAGAAATGAGCCTCCCCAGATAGCCGCCAATGTTGTGAGCAAAAGATAGCTCTGGATTTGATTGCGCATAAAGAAAGTTCCTTCAAAGCCCAGCAGTTTTTGCCACTTGCATCAGAGCTGACGCAAGCAAGAGGAACGCACGCGTTCTGGCCAATGGCCGCTTGAAGGTGCGCTTTGCCCGTTGCTTTGGCATAGAGTTTAAAGTGGTTGGTGTGACCCTTGCGAAACGATCAGTGTCTGATCAACGATTCAATTCGCTTGGAAATGGCAGCGCTGAAAATCTAGCATGACAACATTTTATAGGTAAGAGGAATTTTGTTAAAATTTCCACCGTTGTAAATGGTCATGCCCGATGAGCGGATTGCAGCGAAAAACACTTTGTCCGTGGCACAAAGCGTAGCAGGCTTTTGATTAAAGCGCGTCGACAAACTCCTCAAACTCAGGGCGTGTTTGCCAAGAGCCATCGGGCCAGATTGCTTTCATCGCTTTGACGATTGGGTCGCTCCAGCCTTGTTTGCCCTGTGCCTGTGCGTCCAGCAATTCATCGGCGATCAGGCCGGGGCGTGTTCTTTCAACCACCTCTATAAGTGCTTTGGCCTGGGCAAGGTCCTTGCTGGTTTTGGTGATGGTATGCGCTCGCTTCTGGGAAATGATGAGCTTGTGGACTGCATAGCGCTCAGGACGCGGTACGTAGACGGGAATTCCTGAGCCATAGGGCAACGCAGCCGGGCTGGATAGATCAATCAACCATGCCAGATATTGCAAGCTCATAGCGCCCGCATCTAGCCCTTGCAGTTCAAGTGGCTGTTTTTCTCCGCGTGTGCGCGTTGGCGTCAGTAGGTCAACGACAAACCCAATGCGAGAGCGAAAGCGGGAGGGTTTAGCGCGTCCGTCAAGTTCCGGAATTGGCTCAAAACTGGGGTCGGCGTCCTTAAGGATTGAGAGCATGTCTATGCCATCATCCGCTTTGATTGCCAAAGAAGCGGCGACCAGATCGGCATCGTCAGTGGCCAGCTGTGTGGAGGGTAAGGTGCAGCCGAGTAGGAGCGGGTAGCATTGATAAGCCAGTGTTCCAACCAAAATAGCGCCATTTCGAAACAGGCCGTGATAAGCCATGGCATCCAGCACGCGCCCTGCATAGCTGTGCGTGGACAGAACGCCGACTTTGTTGAGGATGCTCAGGTCTTTGCGCCGCGCTCGTGCCCGTTCGCTCGCGTGTTTTATCGCTTCAACCTTTGCCTGTGTTTCTTTTTGCAGGGCAGGGCCGATGTAAAGGCTTTTGCGCCCAGCCCCTACAGGCATTTTGACGAAGATATTTTCGACATTGCCCTTGGCCTGCTGATAAACTGAGCCTCGTAAGGCCCCGCCATCATCATGGGTCTTTTGAATATAATCTGCAGCAAGGTTCTGATAAGCGAGGGGAAGATCGGTCATGCTATGAGTATAGACAGTTTATTAGAAAAATGTCTATACCGCTGTGTGCCGAAGAAATCTCAGTGCCCTTCTTTATGCTCCACTTATGAATGGCTGACGCAGCCCTGCAACTTCTGCTAGGCTTTTCCTCAACACTCGGGGAGGGGCGTATGACGGTTCATTTTGAAGTTGAAGGTACCACAGCGATTATAACGCTGGACAGGCCAGAGCGCCGCAATGCGGTGGATGCGGTGACGGCGCAATTGCTCGTGGACGCTTTTACGAAGTTTGATCAAGATGACAGCTTGTCTGTCGCTGTTTTTACAGGCTCACAAGGAACGTTCTGTGCCGGGGCTGATTTGAAAGCCGTTGCTGAAGGCAAACCCAATAGTGTGCATCAGGAGGGTGATTTTGCACCTATGGGTCCATCCCGAATGCGCCTTTCTAAGCCGGTAATTGCAGCTATTGAAGGCCATGCGGTTGCAGGCGGTTTGGAGTTGGCACTTTGGGCCGATATGCGTGTTGCGGGAAAGTCAGCAGTGTTTGGCGTTTATTGCCGCCGTTTTGGTGTGCCTCTGATTGATATGGGAACGATCCGCCTGCCACGGTTAATCGGCCAATCGCGTGCGTCTGATATGATTCTGACAGGCCGTAGTGTCAGCGGAGAAGAAGCCGTTATGTTTGGGCTCGTGAATCGCTTGGTAGAAGACGGCGATGCGCTCACCAAAGCGAAGGAGTTGGCTCTGCACATTGCAGAGTATCCGCAAATGTGCATGCGCCATGATCGACTTTCCATGTATGAGCAATGGGACCTGAGCGAAACTGAAGCGATCAAAAATGAGATGCGTCACGGTATTACAGTTATCTCCAGCGGAGAGACTGTTTCGGGAGCGACCGCGTTTAGTCGCGGCAAGGGTCGGCACGGCGTTGGCGTAGAAAGCTGAGAGTTGAGCGCTGGGGACCTCGCTTTCCTCAGCGCCGCTCACACGTCGTACGGCCGTGCTTTAACAGGCCGTATTTAAGGTTAGATAGCTTAAGCCGCAGTCCGTTTGTGAGTGAACAAGAATGAGTTTAATTAAAAATATATTCCTAAGAATGATCGCATATGCAGACTGATTAGATTATTCTTCCGCAAAAGCCCTCAATTGCGCTCAAAGTTTTAATGCAGTATGCCAAAACAATGCGTTTCCTGGGGGATGTCGGGAGGGGAAGCATGACAACTGCGGTTAACAGCTGGATTGATCGCTTTCAGGGTCTTTCGACCTTGGAAAATCATATCAAAGAAATTCTGCTAAATCGGAGCACTATTGTTTCGGTTCCCGCCAATACAGTGATCTTTGGTCCTGGTAAAGCGCCTGAAAACCTTCTTCTTTTGCTCTCTGGGTCTGTTCGAGTACAGCAGCTTTCTGAAGCTGGGCGCGAAATCATTTTGTATCGTGTGCACGCAGGGGAAAGCTGTGTGCTGACCACGGCCTGCCTGCTTGCCTATGAGGACTACTCGGCAGAGGGTATAGCGGAAACCGATGTACAGGCCGCTGCGATCCCCCGCATGGTGTTTGATGATTTGATCGCTCAGTCGGAAAAATTTCGCCGGTTCGTTTTCTCCGCGTATTCAAAACGCATCACAGACCTGTTTCTTGTGATTGAAGAGATTGCTTTCCAACGCATGGATATGCGCCTTGCGCAGAAACTTCTTGAACTGGCGGGTAGTGGTAACCGGGTGGCCACCACGCATCAGCAAATGGCGGCTGAACTGGGGACCGCGCGCGAGGTTATTTCTCGCCAGCTAAGAGAGTTCCAGCGCCGTGAATGGGTGACGCAGTCACGCGGGGCCGTTGAGATCATCAACCGCAAAGGACTTGAAGTCCTAGCTTCGAGCGATGGTTAAACCTTCCATGACACTGACGAAACTTGTCTATCAAAAAAGTTTGGTGACTTCGTCACTGAAGCTACTGGGAAGATTTGTTACCCGTTAAGCCATGGACTTGGAGGAAAAGACTATGACAGCTAACGTTGGAACCATCGACCGCATTCTTCGTTTTGTTATCGGCATTGTGCTTATTGCACTGCCATTGACCACCAATCTGGCTCTGTTCGCACAACCATTTGTTTATTATGGCGCAATCGGTGTCGGCATGGTGATGCTGTTGGTTTCGGCTCTGCGGCTGTGCCCGCTCTATGCAATCTTTGGGATCAAAACCTGCAGGACCTAAGCCTTTGTGCGGGTGGTAGGGCTTCACAATCTACAACAGGCACGGCCTTAATATCGACCGGTTCGTGCGTGCCTTTAGATTTTTGAGGGAAATTTTGAGGGAAAAATGACCGATTATCTAGTGAACATGGAAGTCACGCCAGAGGTAAAAGCCTTTTTCGATCCAGCGACGAATACAATCAGCTACGTGGTGAAGGACCCCGCATCTGATGCCGTTGCAATTATCGACTCCGTCATGGATATCGAATACGCCGCTGGTCGCATTACCTATGAAAATGCGGATGAAATTATTGCCTATGTTCAGGACAATAACTTGAAAGTGGAGTGGTTGATTGAGACGCATGTTCATGCCGACCACCTCTCAGCTGCGCCTTACATTCAGTCAAAACTTGGCGGCAAAATCGGAATTGGCGAAAACATAAAAGTCGTTCAGGACACTTTCGGGAAAGTCTTCAACGAGGGCACCGAATTTCAGCGCGACGGCAGCCAGTTTGATAAACTGTTCAAGGATGGCGACCGCTACCAGATTGGTGAGATGACCGCCTCCGCCATGCACACACCCGGTCATACGCCTGCTTGCATGGTGCATGTTATGGGAAATGTCGCTTTCGTTGGTGACACCTTGTTTATGCCAGATAGCGGTTCAGCGCGTGCGGACTTCCCCGGTGGCGATGCGGGTGTTCTTTATGACAGCATTCAAAGAGTGTTAACGCTACCGGAAGAGATGCGCCTGTTCATGTGTCATGATTACGGTCCAAATGGCCGTGACATAAAGTGGGAAACCACTGTCGGCGCAGAAAAGCAGCACAACATTCACGTTGGCCATGGTCATACGCGTGCGGACTTTATCCGCTTTCGTACTGAACGCGACGCGCAGCTGGCTGTTCCAACCCTTATCATTCCGTCTTTGCAGGTGAATATGCGTGCCGGCGAAGTGCCGAAGGATAAGGACGGCGTTCCAATGCTCAAAGTGCCACTCAACGCGCTTTAAACCAGTTTGTCTTGAGGGGGACACGACCATGGATATTAGAAGTATTTCCGCAACGCTTTCCGTGAGTCCACAAATCACGGTCGCCGATTTGCAACGGATTGCTGACCTTGGTTTTCGCAGTATCGTTTGCAATCGTCCAGATGGGGAGGGTGCAGATCAGCCGGTTTTTGACGAGATCGCGGTTGCTGCCAAAAAGCTGGGATTAGAAGCTCGTTATTTGCCAGTTATCTCCGGCAAGGTGCTGGATGAAGATGCAGCTGCTTTCGGCTCTTTGATGCAGGAAGTCCCTAAACCTGTGTTGGCCTACTGCCGCACTGGAACGCGGTGTGCAACGCTGTGGTCACTGAGCCAGTCAGATGCGATGAGCGTTGCTGATATCCTGGCCGCAAGCAAATCGGCTGGCTATGATATGGCAGGCGTTGTGCGCCGCATTGCCAATGGCGGTAAAACGCCGACAGACCGGGCCGATGCCTCCTTTGATGTTGTTGTTGTTGGCGGTGGTGCAGCTGGCATCGCTGTGGCTGCAAGCTTGAAATCCCGCAAAAGCGATCTCGAGATTGCTGTGATTGATCCAGCTGATATTCATTATTACCAACCGGGTTGGACCATGGTTGGCGGCGGTGTCTTCAAAGCCCCTCAGACAGCCAAAACCATGGGCTCGTTGATACCACGAGGCGTTCATTGGATTAAGTCAGCTGTGGCTGCTTTTGAACCTCAGGACAATGCTGTAATCTTGGATGGATGCCGCGTTGTTAAATACGACCGCCTTGTGGTGTGTCCCGGCTTAAAGCTGGATTGGCACAAGGTAGAGGGCCTGGTGGAAACACTCGGTAAGCATGGTGTTACCTCCAACTATCGCTATGATCTGGCACCTTACACGTGGGAGTTGGTGAATGGTATGAAAGAGGGCCGTGCGCTTTTCACCCAACCTCCGATGCCCATCAAATGTGCCGGTGCCCCTCAAAAAGCACTTTACCTTTCTGGCGATCACTGGCGAAAGCAGGGTGTGCTGAAGAACATCGACATTCAGTTTCACAATGCCGGTGGTGTGCTGTTTGGCGTGAAGGACTATGTCCCCGCGCTGGAAGAGTACATCAACCTGTACAATGCAGACCTCAACTTCTTTAACAACCTTGTTGCAATTGATGGCCCCGCCAAAAAGGCATGGTTTGATGTTGCAAAACCAAACACTCCGGTTGAACGTGTGGAAGTGGACTTCGACATGATCCATGTGTGTCCGCCTCAATGTGCGCCGGACTTTATCCGCGTGTCTCCGCTTGCTGATGCTGCGGGATGGGTGGACGTGGACCAAATTACTCTGCGCCATAAATCCTACGATAATATCTGGTCACTTGGCGATGTTATGAATGCGCCGAATGCGAAAACGGCTGCTGCTGCGCGTATGCAAGCGCCAATCGTCGCCAGCAACCTTGTGGCTGATATAGAGGGGCATTCTCCTAAAGCACAGTACAATGGCTATGGCTCCTGCCCACTGACTGTTGAACGCGGCAAGATCGTGCTGGCAGAGTTTGGGTATGGCGGAACGTTGCTGCCAAGCTTTCCAAGCTGGATGATTGATGGAACCAAACCAACCCGTGCTGCATGGATCTTGAAAGAACAGATTTTGCCGCCGGTCTACTGGTGGGCGATGCTGCGCGGCAAAGAGTGGATGGCAAAGCCGGAGAAAGTGAGTGCGAGCTAAAATCTACGTGCGGCCATAATGAACCAAATACCAAGCATACGGGGGAGGCACTCCCCCGGAGTAATCAAAGTACTTTGAAGGCAGACCCATGTTCTCCTCGGCCTTTCGGCGTTACCTGCCCGTCTTCGATTGGGGCAGAAGCTACAATAAACATAGTTTCTCCAATGATATGATCGCAGCTGTGATCGTGACGATCATGCTGATCCCACAATCTCTTGCCTATGCCCTACTTGCTGGGTTGCCGCCGGAAATGGGGCTCTACGCGTCTATTCTTCCTATTGTTCTTTATGCCATTTTTGGCACCAGCCGCGTGCTAGCCGTTGGTCCGGTTGCTGTTGTCTCGTTAATGACAGCTGCTTCCATAGGTCAGATCGCAGAAGCGGGAACGGCGGGCTACGCGATCGCCGCGCTTACGCTTGCTATGCTGTCTGGCGGTATTTTGCTGTTAATGGGCGTTTTCAAGCTTGGGTTTCTTGCCAACTTTCTGTCCCACCCCGTCATTGCGGGGTTTATTACAGCCTCTGGCGTTTTGATTGCCAGCAGCCAGCTGAAGCATATTTTAGGGGTGAATGCCAACGGGCACACCTTGATTGAGATTGCCGTTTCTATCTGGGAACACTTGGGCGAAACGAATTTGGCTACCTTTGTGATTGGCGTGTCAGCGACACTCTTTTTGTTTTGGGTACGCAAAGGCATGAAACCCATGTTGCAGAATATGGGTGTGAAGGCGCGCCTTGCAGATGTGCTGACGAAAGCAGGTCCCGTTGCGGCTGTTGTTGTGACGACGGCTGCTGTCTGGGTGTTCGGGCTTACCCAGTCAGGTGTAAAGATTGTCGGGGCCGTTCCTCAAAGCTTGCCGCCATTGACGATGCCTAGTTTTTCCGGCGAGCTGGTGAGTGCTCTGTTTGTGCCTGCCTTGCTGATCTCGATCATCGGATTTGTTGAATCTGTCTCCGTTGCACAAACACTGGCGGCGAAGAAGCGCCAACGTATCGACCCGGACCAGGAGCTGATCGGCCTGGGTGCTGCTAACATAGGTGCTGCGTTCACAGGTGGGTATCCGGTGACAGGTGGTTTTGCGCGTTCCGTCGTTAATTTTGATGCAGGCGCTGAAACACCGGCAGCTGGCGCTTATACTGCTGTCGGCCTTGCAATCGCTGCGCTGTTTCTCACGCCTCTGATCTTCTTCCTCCCGAAGGCTACACTTGCAGCAACGATTATCGTAGCAGTTCTGTCGCTCGTGGATTTCAGTATTCTTAAGGACAGCTGGCGCTACTCCAAAGCGGATTTTTCTGCCGTCGCGGCGACCATTTTGCTTACTCTGGGTCTGGGTGTTGAGACGGGGGTTTCTGCCGGTGTGGCAATGTCCATTGCGCTCTATCTGTTCAAAACCTCGCGCCCGCATATCGCGGAGGTCGGCTTGGTGTCGGGAACAGAGCATTTCCGCAATATCCATCGTCACGAGGTTCTAACAAGTCCTGAATTACTCACGATCCGTGTTGATGAGAGCCTCTACTTTGCAAATGCCCGTTTTCTGGAAGACTACGTTTACGACCGTGCGGTTGATGATGCAGCGCTGAAGCATGTGGTGTTGCAATGTGCTGCTGTGAATGAAGTGGACCTAAGTGCGTTGGAGTCGCTTGAGGCGATTAATCTGCGTTTACACGATGCTGGCATTAAACTTCACCTTTCAGAAGTAAAGGGCCCGGTGATGGACCGCTTGCAGCGCTCGCATTTTCTCGATGAACTGACGGGAAAGGTCTATCTGTCTCAGTATCAGGCACAGGAAGAGCTGGCACCGGTTTGTACAAGTCAAAAAGCTCAGGCTTCTGCTTGAAGAATCCCCCGATCAAGCAGAATTCAGAGAACCCCGTGGCGTCCTCCACGGGGTTTTTTCATAGCAAAACGCTTGCCTTTGTACGTGATGAGACACTTTCAAAAGGCAGCAAGGCGTTCCTTCGCTTAAACATGCTCGAGACGCACAGTGCGTTGCGGAGCACGTTTAAACGGACCACTCGCGGTTGCAATTAACCTGTTATCTTCATCAAACAGATCAGCCTGCGCGAAGAGTGTGGACTTGCCCCCGCCCACAACAGCACCTTTTGCAACGAGCCGTTTGCAGATGGCTGGAGCAATGAAGTTGATGTTAAGGGCCAATGTTACAAAGGGCTGCTTGCCGGTTGGGTCAACAGTTGCGCTGCAGGCCCCACCGCATGCATTGTCCAGCAACATGGTGATGATTGCCCCGTGCACGACTCCACTGCGGTTTGTATAGCGGGTACTGATGTCCAAAGCGCACTCTGCGGTGCCGCGCTGCGTATTAAGCTCCAATTCATACCCGATAAACCGCTGAAATTCAGTTTCGCCGCAGAGAGAAATGACGTCTGTTCTGTCGGGTGTGATGGTCACGGCGCTCAATTCCCTGTTGCTTCATTGCCTCATGATTACCGGAGTGCTCCTCATAAATCCATTTGGCCAAAAGCCAAAGGCGATGTTCAACACAGGGCTCTGGCTTGCCTGCATTGGCGGAAAGCTTGAGATTTGCGGATCTGAGCTGGGGCAGTAAAGCAAATAAACAGTGCAAGAGCGATCACACAGGAGCGATAGATTACAGTAGTTTAACTTGATCTTGCCGCATTGTCTGCCTAGTGTGCGCGCATGTTTCGTGTGTTGACTATATTGCTGCTTGTCTTCGTGACAGCACCCCATGCCAATAGCATGCAGGTTGCTCGCTCAGCGCAGCAAACCGCTGTTGCTTTGCAAGCGACGGGTCTCCACGCTGACGAAAACTCACAAATGGGCATGGAAATGCAGTGCTGCTGCTGCGAGCAAGGCGACAATGCGGCTGGTGCCGCGGCTGGCTGCTTTGCTGCTATGGTTTTAGCACCTGACAGTGTTTCCTCAGAACCTGCCGTACGCGCTGCCCGTTTAAATGTACCCCTGCAGACAAGCCTTCTTGCTGCGCGCCAATCTTCTATCGACCGACCTCCAATTCAACGGGCTGCCTGAGCAACGAACTCTTGTAACTCGATAAAATCAATAAAGAATTTGGATTGGATAGATGATGATTTCCAAGAAAAACCTGCTGACTGGCGTTTTCGCAGCGGCCCTTGCAACTGGCGTGTTCTCTCTTTCTGCTCATGCGGAAGGTGATAAAGAGCTGACTGTCTACAAGTCTGAGTTTTGTGGGTGCTGTACGCAGTGGTCTGATGCCCTGAAAGAGGCTGGCTTTAGCGTAACGGTGCATAACACTGAGGACTTGGAGCGGGTAAAGCGTCAAGCTGCAATACCCGAGAATATGCAGAGTTGTCACACCGCCATGGTGGACGGTTATGTGTTTGAAGGCCATGTACCGCTTGAAGCTGTCACGCGGATGCTTGAAGAACGGCCAGACATTAAGGGTCTGAGCGTACCGGGGATGCCGATGGGGTCTTTGGGTATGGGAACACCCGATCAGGATACGAGCTACGCCGTGTATGCGCTGCCTAAGGTGATGGGCGGTGAACCGACCCTCTACCAAAAGGTCGGCAACTGAATTTAAAAGCTCAGGCGGGAGTGCAAATACTCCTGCCTGTTTGTCTCTATTGCACGGCACGAATGTTCCTTGAGCAGTGATAAATTACGTGTCAGCTGCGATGTATTTTCTCAGCAGCGAGTTGAGTTGATCGCGCTCTTGTTCTGAGAAGGGTGATACCAACCTTTTTTGAGTGAGTACGTGTTCCGTCACTGCATTGTTGATCTTATCATTTCCTGCCTTCGTCAACGTCACTGTAACGCTTCTCTTGTCTTCCTTGCTTGCGACGCGTTCAATGTATCCTGCTTTTTCTAGCTGATTGATCCGGTTGGTCATTGTGCCTGACGTGATCATCATGGATTCAAGAAGCTGGTTTGGTGTCAGCGCGTGGGGCGGCCCAGACCTTAGCAGTGTCGCCAAAACGTCGAAATCAGCTGATGATAAACCATGCTTTGCAAAGGTCTTGTCCATCTCCTGAGTTAAGCTGCGTGCGACCCTTTTAAGCCGCCCTATCAGCGCCATTGGGTCAGTATCCAGATCAGGCCTTTGTCGGAACCACTGGTCTTTGATTTTATCAATGTCATCCATGACTATATCAAAACGGATTTATATCTCTACGTCAAGATAAATTGCAACGGAACGAACAAGGCTCGCTGCTCCCTATCAGGTATTACAGGGTTTTTTCGACCTATTACCTTGCAGGAAAGGCGGGTCGCCCCCGTTGAGTAACCCGCCTTTTGAGAAATTATTCGTGGCTCATGGTTTGTTATTCTGCATCTTGCAGTGTTTTACCTGCGTATGCCCATGCCTTCGCAACGCTGGCGTAGTTAAGCTTAGGGGCTTGTTGTTCAACAGGGTAAGACGCACTCTTCCCCCACCACCAGCCGTTGTTGTCCCAGACAGGAAACTTGGTGTTGGCCATGCTATTGGTGGCAGGTCTCCCCCAGCTCGTATCTGGGTTGAAGCGCATAACACCGTATGTTCTTTCCGGTCCGTCCTCCCAGGGGCGCTCTTCATTTAAAAAGACACAAGCGCCCAACATGTTGCCGCCAGAACTACCAGGTTTGGAGGCTGCAATCTGCTCGCTCATCCACTTGGCTTGGTTCGCCTCACCTCCGGTCTGTGTCATGTTGGAGCCCAGCTCGGTAAACATAACTGGCGGTGCAGGAATGTTATGTTTCGCCCAATAAGCAGGAAGCCGCTCTTCAAGGTAGTTTTTAATATCAGCGGCTAAGTTTTGCGGATTGGTCGCAAAAACCATTCGTTCTCGCCAGAAATCCTGTGGAGTCCAGGGTCCCAAATTTTTCCTGCGCATCATCTCGTCATAAACATCCCGCATATAGCCGGCACCTTCAATACCGTCCTTCATTCCAAAGGATGTGCAGACCATTATTGGCAGGTGGCACTCATCATTCGGGTTGTGAGGATCCCAGCCAGCTATGTATTCTAGGACTTCAACAACGTGTTTTGGACTTCGGTCATAGCAGAGCTCATACTCATTGAAGACTTTAATCATGCCTACGGCAGGGTTGGGGTAATGCCCGACTTCATTTAAAATGTTCAGAACCATATCCGCAGCTGAAATATCCTCTCCCTTCGATAACAACTCCATCACATAGTTACTGATCGGCAGGGTTACCTTCATTCCTAGCTCGCTGCACAATTTGAAAAACGTATCGTGCTCGAGCAGTTTGATCTCGTTGCCGTGCTCGTCTTTCTGAGTGACTGGCTCTGACCAGTCATAACAATGGATAAAGTTGACGCCAAGCTGCTGCTTGAATCTTAGTAGATCTCCGCGTCCCTGTACGCCTGTTTCATTCGGCAGCGTTGACCAGAGCTGGGTAAAGATGTTGTTGTAAAAATCAGAGCGCTCGTAAAGTGTGCCGGGCGCAACGCTTTTGCTATAGTTGCTTGGGCCGGGATGGTAGGCCATGCCTTGAATGTTGGCGACGCCAAAATACTTACAGCGCTCTAAGGCTGTCATTGCCATAACAATACCTCACTAGAATAATTGAGAAAATGGTGCGCTCTGCACGAATATATTGACTGATCCTTATTGGTTCAGAGCGTGCCAAGAAGAAGTCGTCGTGGGGCAAGCGTATTGCGTCAGGGACAATGTAGGAACTATTTAGATTGCATTAGTCAGCAATCTCATTGGCATTGACCACGGCCTCTCTAGCATCTGGAAAATCAATTGCGTGTCGTCATTGGGCAGGAAGCGGAGCTCCAGCAAAGCGACATACGGTCGTTTTGTATTCTCAACACTTCTAACCTTCTGACCTGAGACCCAAGTTTCCTCCAGTTTTTGTGAGGATCCATTGTTTGTATTCAAGCCTTATGCGGCTATCATTTCCAGCCCTATCTGCCCGGC
>NZ_FOFM01000026.1 GCF_900110875.1 Pseudovibrio axinellae
CGCTTATCGATGGCCCGAAACAAATATTTCCATTGACCCTTAACCTTCACATATGTTTCGTCGACACGCGAAGAGAACGACAGCCGATTTTGATAGCACAAACTACGCTTTTCTAGTTCCGGAGCGTCGTGCTGAACCCATCTGTAGAGGGTGGTGTGGTCAGCATCAACGCCGCGCTCATTCAGCATTTCCTCAAGATCGCGGTAGCTGATGCCATATATACAATACCATCTCACCGCCCAAAGAATGATCTCTCCCTGGAACTGACGATACTTGAATTCTGACATTGCAAATCCCCCACAACGTAGCGATCATGCAGGCAAGGCCTCAAACTTGCAACAAAGCCGTCGAACTTGTGGTGCTTGTCGGGGTTGTATTTAAACTGCATAAAGTGGGTCTTCGAGAAACGAAATCGCTGAAAACCTATACATTTTCAGTAATTTCTGCAACAACGCCCATATCAGCAAGGATAGTAGGCGCAAATGGATACGATGCCCTCAGAGACAGACGTCACCACTCATTTCGAGGAGTTTGCTCTAACCCCGCACACTTTGGGCCACGTATACTTTGCCGGAAACCTACCCGCACCACCACCGCTTGCCTATCAGGTTCATTTCCCTCGAATCGAAATGGTGCTGGACGGTCAATTGGTTATGGAGGTTGGCAACAACACTGGCGAAGACACACGCCATGCTATGGATAAGGGCAGCGTGCTCTATATTCCATCAGAAAGCTGGAATAAGCCGGTTTTGACAAAACCGGTCGAAACCTTAAGCATACTGTTTGGTAAACAAAGCTTCGGAATCAGTATTTTACGATGGAATGGAGAAAATTTCGACAAAGCGATCAAGCGCAACGTGCTCCGTCGCGGCCCGCGCACCGGCGCTTTTATCATACAAGCGCTCGAAGAATTGCGATGGCACAACCAAGACCAGCAAACCGCTCGTCTCGTCGTGGCTTCCCTGCTCAGCCACATCAGCGAGATCACCCACTCCCCACCGGAAATTCTTTCGAAAAGCAAGGCGTTATTCGAAGCCGTACGCGCTTATGTCGAGCAACATTACCATGAGGCGTTGACCCGTGAGACGGTCGCTCAGCACTTCTACGTCTCACCTAATTACCTATCTCAGCTCTTCACCAAAGAGGGCAAGTTTAAGTTTAACGAGTACCTCAACCACACTCGGCTCGAACGCGCGAAGTGTCTGCTCCAGGAATATGATATGAAAGTCAAAGAGGTAGCGCATCGCTGCGGGTTTACCGACAGCAACTACTTTTGCCGCATTTTCCGAGCGCAGACTGATCGCTCGCCCTCAGAGTACCGCGCGCAATATCGCTGTAAAATGTACTCCGCTACAGAGTGATGGAGGTTCCCGGAGGCGCAACGCGAACCTTGTCGAGCGCGCATAAAACGATTTCAGGGTTCTTTAGGAAAGTGCTGGTGTATGTTCGTAAAACGCGTCTTTTTTCAAAGCGTTCGCTGCCTTCGATGTTGATGTCAGCAACAATCACCACTGCATCTGCCGAAGCAATATCAGCATCCATTAGCACATTGTCAGAGCCAAACGCTCCCTGCGTTTCTACCATAATAGAGTGCCCAGCTTTTTTGGCCATCTTTTCAAGGAGCTCTGCAGCCATGTACGTATGAGCGACGCCACTCATACATGCTGTAACACCCACGATTTTCATAGAGACGCCCTTAAACTAAAGGAACCTAATGCGATACGATATTAGGTTCCGTTCGTGTATAGGCGTTCAGCTGATAAACATCAATAAGATGCTCAATCTCAGCAGCGACCATTATGCCATCTGCACAGATATTATCCAGACGATCCGCACATCACGTTATCAACTTAACTTGAAATTTCTTGCAACAACGGGGTTCAGGCACAAATCAGGCGTTAATCATGGCAGCCTGTTTCCATTGTGCAAATGCGTTAAGGTGCTGCTCGCGGATGTTGCTTGCACAGCGTTGATGGTGGGGTGTCACAAAGAGATTACGTAGGCCTTAAAAGCTTGCAAGAGATCTTTGCAATTGCCCCGGAGATTTGAACCTTTGCATGGCTCGCTCTCGTTTCCGCCGAGGCAAATGCGAGTTTTCAGCGCGGTTGTTCAAACCTTTGTGGGTCCAATGTTCAACATCGGGCATGACTTTACGTTTCGTGGCACCGTAAAATCCGAGTTTATCGGTGACTATCCGCTTTGGGGCTCCACCTTGCTTTCTCAAAAGGCAGGTTAGCAAACGCTTGGTGGCTTTGGTATTGCGCCGTTTCTGAAGGATTTCATCGAGGATGCATCCATCCGATCAACGGCCCGCCAAAGATAATATCTTTCTCCTTGAATGGTGACGACGACTTCGTCCAAATGCCTGATATCGTCATTGTCAGGCGTTTTGCGGGGCAGCTGGCGAACCTAAGCTGGCCCATATTTGATCCCCCACCGGCGCATGGTTTCATAGGAGACAACAATGCCACGCTCTAGCAGCATTTCTTCAACTTCGCGCAGGCTCAGCAAGAAGCGATGGTAGAGCCAAACGACATGAGCAATGATCTGCGGCGGAAATCGATGGTGCTTCTAACTGATCGGGGCTGAGGTCATGCTACACAAGTAACCGCGCAGACTGGTGCCAAAGTTAATGTGACAACATCTCTTGCGGGTGTGGACTGACGCGGCCCGTGTTAAGCGGGTGGGCTAATATAGATTCTGCCAAAAAGTAGCCAATCAGTCGGACAACGATATTCTTCGCAAACGTTGATACTAGTCAGCCCGCTACGGTTGGCTCCGCTTTTGTCCATAACGCCCTTTCCTGCAATCAACGGCGAGTCTTTCAAAGCTCATTCAACTCCAAATCATCAATATATTCTTGAAATGTACGCACAGCGCATATGACGTGGTAGAGCGAGCTTGCAGGGGCTGGCTCAGTGACAAACGTGCCATCGTTTCTCATCTTGTCGAACCACAAGCCTCGAGGGGTAGTGAGAACGTAATTGTTCAAGGCTTGAACGGATTTTTTTAGAGATTGCATGTGCTGCAGGCGCACCTCACCATCGTTCAGCTGCGCTTGAAGGATGCTGGATTTCATCCACTCCGTCTGGCCCCACAGCCGTGCCGTCTGATCAATGGGCTTAAAGTTGCGATCGGTGGCCATAATGGCAACCTGACGATCTGCATCAATGCCATGCTGCACACCAATTTCATGAAGGTTGGCAGCAACCTCTAGCGCTTGCTTGCTTTTGCGCAGCACCGCCCAACGGGCGAGCAGCCATGCCCATTCGAACTGATGGCCGGGTTCAACCCGCTCACCAGCCTCGCCAGCGATCGGCATCCAGTTGCGATTAAAGAACTCACCAAGACCAGAGATAGGGTCGATAAATCGGGTAAGGGCGAGCTCGGCGATCTCGTCGGCTACAGCAGTCCACGGCCCGTTCGCATCTACCTCCTCCCACGCTAGCATGGCTTCAAACATATGCATATGCGGATTGGAACACAGTGGCTCGACCGGCGTGGCAGCTTCCTCAAAGCCATGCTCGGGATGTTTGTAGCGGGTTTGCAGCAGATCGAGCAGGGCCAGAGCCTGCGGGTAAACCTCCTGCATCTCCTTTTCTCCAATTGCGGCCACAGAGGCAAAAGCTAGCAGCGCAAACGCTTGATTGTAAAAATCGAAACTGTCATCGATGAGCGCACCATTGACGCTGGCCAGTGTCCCGTAGTGCCCGTCCGCCGTCTTGTAGTTGCCTGTCATATGGTCAAGCCCATGGCGGGCCGCAGTCTGCCACGGACCTTTCCAGCCCATTTTGCCTGCTTCACAGAACACATAAGTCATGCGCGGGTTCAAACGTCCCCGGCGCGGTGCCAGCGTGTCTTTGGCCTCAAGGCTAATTGCTTCGGCAAAGCCACCATTGACGTCGTCTAGACCTTCTGTACTCCAGAGCGGCAATACATCCTCGAAGAGCCACTGTTGGAGTGCCTCTGCCCCCTTCTTCAAGTCCAAAATCAAATCGGCATCGTCCATTTTTAAGATTGTGCGGTTCATACGACGCTCTCCTTCTTATTGTTGACTGTTATTTCCCAAAGCCATCGCTATGCACCTCCTTAGGGAACGGCGCTTCATAGTCACCAGAGAAAATGTATGACCGCACAATGGCCGGCAGATCGTCATGAACTACGTCCCATTTTGCGGACATTTTTCAAATTGACTGTATGCCGCCATTTGATCACTCAAACCTTTGTAGACTTGAAGATCAGAAGACGGAGGCAAAGGCCGTCCTCAACACAATGACCGCCCTCGAATGCCCGACGTTTGAGCGTGTCAATGCGAGCTGGATTTACCGGGTAAGGGCGTGCAGTGAGCAAGCGGTTCATTGCGCAACAGCGCCTTTCAAAATACGGCTTACTGCACAACTCTATTAATCGAACGGTCCAAGATCAGCGCAAACTTCAATGCGCGGCGGATTGCTTTTCGCTGTCATCAAGAAAGTCCGTGAGAATATCGACGATAAGCTGATGGTCGTCTTCTTGCTGAAGGCCTGAGACGGTGATTGCGCCGACCACCCCTACATTGCGGATAGTGAGCGGGAAGCTACCTCCATGAGAAGCGTAGTCTTTTTCTGAGACACCGCTGTCTTCATACATGCTCTTGCCCTTGGCTTTGTAGTAGTTATGCAGGTACCAGGTGCTGTGATGAAAGCGTTTGACTGAGTTACGCTTGCGGCGCACCCATTCTGCATTGTCTCCACGGGCTCCAGGCATGATGACGTGAAAGACATTCAGGTCATTGATGGTGATATCAATCGCCAGACCGGCACCAATGCTTTCTGCTTTTGCTTTAAGCGCACAGCCAAGTTCCCATGCGCGGTCCAGTGTAAAATCAGAGAACTGCAGGCTTTTTTCCTGATCCAAGAGAACATTCAAAAGATTTGTCATGAGGCACCTGTAAAGAAAACAGTTTTCTTATCCGTGTTGCTGCGATAGGCAGCCTCAATCACACGGATAGTGGTGAGGGCTTCGTCGGGTGCGACCGGCACGGGCGCACCCTCACGGATCGCTCTCACCATTTGCTGATAAAAGCACTCATAGCCACCAAGCTTTGTCGGGATTGTGTGCTGTTTGCCTTCGCAATCTGTAAAGGTGCCATATAGCGCTTCCGGATCGGCGCCCCAGCCAGGTGAGGTTGGCCCCTTTAACTCGCGCAGCATCTCTTCCTGTGTATCCATGCCAAACTTGATGAAAGCCCCCTCGTTACCAAACACCTGAAAGCGTGGGCCTTCTGCTGTGCTAAGATTGTTGCCATGCAATATGACATCTGTTTCTGCATAGGACAGCAAGAGGTGGAAGTGGTCGACGGCTTGAGCCCCGGGGCGCTGATTGCGCAAGTTTGCAGTGACGCTGCGAGGAGCTCCAAACAGCGCGACGGCCTGATCAATCAAGTGGGAGCCGAGATCATAGAGGATGCCAGCGCCGGGTTGATCGTTTTCTCGCCAGCGGTCCTTAACGGCAGGACGGTAGCGGTTGTAACTGGAAAAGAAACTATGCACCTGTCCCAGCTTACCATCTTCTATCAGCTGTTTAATGGTGAGGAAATCACCGTCAAACCGGCGGCTTTGGTAGACACTCAGTTTTTTTTGCTTTTTTTCAGCCAATGCAAGGAGAGGTTCGCCTTCATCAGCCCCAATACAAAACGGTTTCTCGATAACAACATGCTTGCCAGCCCGTAGCGCCTGCTCAGCATAGGGCGCATGAAACTTATTTGGCGTGGCAATGATGATCAGGTCTGCTTCGCCTGTATTGAGAAGATCGTCTAAAGAATTGAAGACAGTGGCTTGTGGGAGCTGAGCTTTCACAGTGTCTGGCTTGCTGGAGACAACACTGGTGAGCGAAAGGCCCTCAACGCTTTCTAGAATGGGAGCCTGGAAGCTTTGTCCAGAGATTCCAAACCCTACAATGGCGGTTTTGATGGGGGACATGAGCACATGCCTTTCATGAGAAACAAAGAGGAGCAGTCCGCTTGGTTGGGGCTGCTAAGGCTGGGTGATGACCCGGTGGTAGTGACCGGATCATCAAGGGACGGAACTGGCTACCTACTGGAGCTCCAACTCTGCTTTGAGGGTTGCCTCAATTTCTGCCACAGATGCAGCGCTCATGAGCTTGTTGCGGAACTCTTCCTGCATGATGCGGCGCGCTAGTTTAGAGAAGATCTTCATGTGTTGATCTCCTGCCGCATGCTTGTTTAAGGTCAACATGATCACGAACTGTACCTCTTCATCACCCCACGCGATTGGATTAGCCAAGCGGGAAACGCTGATCGCGGACTGTTCGATGTGTTCTGACTTTGTGTGTGGGATGGCAAAGCCAAATCCTATGCCGGTTGAGAAGACATCTTCGCGGGCCCAAAGGTCATCTGCCAGCTTGTCGCGATAGCGGCAGCGGTCCGCTAGGAAGAGGTTATCGGATAGGGTTTTGATAACCTCTTCCTTCGAACGCACATCAGCGTCAAGTGTGATGCAATCCTGGGAGATAAGCGGTGCATCAGACTGTTCCATGCGAAACTGTGCGAGAAGGTGCTCAACTTCTAGTGAGGTACGGCATTCCATGGCCTTGTTCAGCAGAATACGGCATTCGCGGCTGTCAAGTCTGGAGAGACGCTCTTTGGTCGCTGAAATACTTGGGGCACTCATGCTGATTTCATCAAGACCCAAGCCCACCAGCAATGGAAGCATAGAGCCTTTCGCGCCTAGCTCACCGCACAGCCCAACCCACTTACCATGGTGATGGACGGAACTAACGATATGGTCCAGAGTGCGTAAGAAAGCAGGATTCAAGCTGTTGTAGTGTTTAATGACCTTCTCATTGTCGCGGTCGACAGCCATCAGGTACTGTGTCAGGTCATTACTACCGATACTGAAGAAATCGACTTCTTCGCAGCATTGGTCGATAATGAAGGCCACAGACGGTACTTCCACCATGATGCCCAAAGGGATTTTTTCATCAAACGGAATGTGCTCCTTGCGCAGGTCCTGACGGACCTCGGCCAGAACACCCTTCACCCAGAGGATCTCTTCCAAAGAGGAGACCATTGGGATCATGATTTTCACGGAGCCGTGCGCAGAAGAGCGCAAAATAGAGCGTAGCTGAGCTTTGAATAGGTCAATAAATTCTTCATAAATACGAACTGCGCGGTAGCCGAGGAATGGGTTGTTTTCTGCAGGGATCTTCAGGTAGTCCACCGGTTTGTCGCCACCGATGTCGATAGTGCGGATAATGATAGACTTGCCTTCCGCAGCTTCCAAAGCCTGGCAGAAGATGTTGTAAAGCTCATCTTCATCTGGCGCGCTGGTGCAGTCCATGTAGAGCATTTCCGTTCGGAACAGACCAATGGCTTCCGCGCCATTATTGAATGCAGGACCTGCTTCAATCGAGTGTGCGATATTGGCGGCCAGCTCAAATGGTTTGCCGTCGGAGGTCATACCTTTCTGATCGCGGTATTCTGCCTGACGACTTTCGACTGTGTCTTTCACATGCTGTTCTTGAGCGTAGTAACGTGATACAGGCTTGGTGATATCGGTTACTACGAGGCCCAGATTGCCATCCACCAACACCTGTGCATCCAGTTTGTCGCTCAGTTTGGTTTCATCAAGACCAACCAGAGTTGGAATCGCGAAGGAACGTGCCAGAATGACCGTGTGCGAGGTGCTGCCGCCATTTGTCAGGATCAAGCCTTTCAGCAGGGACTTGTCCAACTCAAGGAACTGGCTTGGGGTGAGGTCGTTTGCAACGCAAACGGTTGGTCCGTTCAAAACGAGTTGGTTGGAGAACTCCTCTTCGCAGTAGATCGCTTGCAGCAACTGGAAACAGACATCGCGAATGTCTAACTCACGCTCGCGCATATAAGAGCTTGCAGAGTTCTTGAGCTGAACACTGTAGTGTTTCGCGGTGGAAATCACAGCTTCCGCAGAGCTTTTTCCCTTTGTCAGATTGCCTTCCAAAGTGGCTTTAAACTCAACATCACGCAGAATGGCTTCGTGAGCCTTGATAACATCCGATTCCGTCGCGTTTGCGCTTGCCAGCTGCACTCTAAATGTACGGGCAAGGGCATCTAAGCCTTTGACTAGTTGATTTTTTTCCGCTTTTGCGCCTAGCGCATCGGGTAAGTCTGTGAGGCTATCGAAGTTAACAGTGCCCACGCGAACCAATGTGCCCTGGCCAAAGCCGCTGCTTACCGCGCGACCCCGTACACACTCTGCGTTTAGATTGCCGAAGTTGCGTGGCAAAGGAGAAAACTCTCCCTCATCTTCAGTAACACTTTCCAATGGTGCGTCGCAGTGTTCAAACTCTGTATCGATGAAGTTTTTAAGTTTTGAAAAGGCTTCATCTTCATCGTTGCCTTCAATAATGATGGAGCACTTATCGTTGAAAAGTGTATCTGTGCCTATTAGAGATAGAATACTCTTCGCGTTTCCCGTAATTCCCGTGCGGTTATTGGTCCACTTTATTTCGGATGTGAATCTATTGCAGATTGCCTCTACGTGATTTGCTGGGCGGGCGTGTACACCATTTGGCAACTCGCAAGTAAAAGAGACTGTTTTCATTATTGTTACCCCAGAATCGAGAATGGATCTCGCGGTAGCTGTTGGTCAAAATGTAGCGAGGAACCAGAGCGATCTCTATTAGACAAAATCTCGAAATACTGGATATATGTTAGATAATTGATTCGCTCATATATCGCTCATAAATACTGCGAATATCAGTATCAAGATTTTACTGAAAATATATTGAAAAAATAGAGATCATAAATAGCTGAGTAAATTCATTAGGTTAACTCTAAGTATCCCTGATAATGAAAATTCCTGATCGTAGGTATACCTATTTTTGGAACACTGTAAAACTAACAAATATCTAGTTAAAAATGATTTTGTCCTCTATTTGAATAGCACAAAAAAATTACATGCTGATTGTGATCTCTTGAGGGTCCTCTCGGCCCTCTCCTTAAGAAATCCAGATCGCTATTCAATTTTAAGCTCTTTGGGAGGAGTGTCAGATGAATGATCTAATTATGATCTTTAGGAACACGCGTCAGCACTTGATGACGGGCGTATCTTATATGATCCCTTTTGTGGTTGCAGGTGGTATTTTGCTGGCTGCTTCGGTGATGATTTACGGTGAAGGTGCTGTTCCCACCGAAGGCACCTGGTTACATGATCTGTTCATGATCGGTGTTACCGGGTTCCAGCTTATGGTACCAATTCTGGCGGCCTATATCGGTTATTCGATAGCTGACCGCTCCGCGCTTGCTCCGGCAGCCATTGGTGCCTTCATCGGCGCTAACATGTACAACACCGGCTTCTTCGGTGCTATCTTTGCAGGCCTTCTGGCTGGTATCGTGGTGCACTATCTGAAAAAGATTAAGGTGCCGTCTTTTGCACGCTCCATCATGCCAATCTTCGTTATTCCTATCATCGGCACGTTCATCACTGCTGGTGCGATCGTGTGGGGCATCGGTGAACCAATCGGACTTGCAACAGCTTCTCTGACTGAGTTCCTGAAAGGCATGCAGGACTCTAGCATTGTGCTACTCGCAATTGTCATGGGCTTCATGCTTGCCTTTGATATGGGCGGGCCTGTAAACAAAGTCGCCTATGCATTCGTGATCCTATGCGTTGGCGAAGGTATCTACAACGTGGCAGCTATCAGCGCAGTTGGAGTAGCAGTGCCATCCGTCGGCATGGGTCTTGCGACCGTCCTGAACAAAAAACTCTATGAGCCTTCTGAGCGGGAGGCTGGTCGCGCATCTTTCCTAATGGGCACCATGGGTATCACTGAAGGTGCAATTCCGTTTGCTGCTGCAGATCCTCTTCGGGTCCTGCCAAGCATAATGATTGGTACAGCAGCTGGTACAGTAACTGCGGCTCTGTTGGGTGTTGAATGTTTCGCTGCTTGGGGTGGCCTTATTGTACTTCCGGTTGTTGAAGGTCGCTTCGGTTTCATCATCGCTCTGGCCGTCGGTTCTATTGTCACTGCTGTGCTGGTCAACACTCTCAAGTCAATGCGCAAAGATAAGGCAAAAGAAGACAAATCTGTCGATGACAGTGATCTGGATATTCAGTTCGGTTAAGTCGCTTAAGTCAAAAATCTAATAACGACGAAGTAGAAGTGCAAAAATCATGACACACTTAGTTGCAGTAACAGCATGTCCGTCTGGTGTAGCTCACACATACATGGCCGCAGAAGCAATAGAGCATGCCGTGAAGGCAAAAGGGTGGACCTGCAAGGTTGAAACCCAGGGCTCCATCGGAATCGAAAACGAACTGATCAAAGATGATGTTGCCGCAGCAGATGTGGTGATCCTGACAAAGGACATCGATGTTCAGGGTCAGGAACGCTTTGAGGGCAAACTGATCGTTCGTATCGGCGTCAGTGACGCGGTAAAGCGTGCAGCTGCTGTACTGGACAAGATCGAAACCCATCTCCAAGAAACTGCTTGATCCCCATGCTTGCCGACAGGGGGCTTTCGCCCCCTGTCTCAATCCTCCAACCACACAGTTTTTGAAGTCCAGCGTTATCTAGGAGCGATAAATGAGTGCTCCTTTATACGGAAAGAGAAAACCAGCTCGCGCAACGCGCCCACATCAATCTCAAAAACCCGTATCATGTACCGCAGCACTGTCTGAAACTCAGTCTTGTGCGACTCCCAAGATTGAAAACACCTCGCTAGATTGTATGCGGTCTTCTGCACAATTTTCAGTAGGTCGCCTGTGGAGTCGTGCAGGAGCGTGATGTTGGTGTTAAACCTGTTCAGAGCGCAGATGCCATCTACCTAAACGGGTGATGTCACGTTAACTTTCGGGCCAGATTGATAGGATAGCAGAGATGTATGACCTCAGTTCCGATCAGTTACAAACGTCATCGTTTCCACCCGAGATCATAGCTCACGTTGTTGGCTCTATCACCGCTTTTCGCTCAGCCTGCGCGAGGTGGAAGAAATGCTGCTGGAACGGGGCATTTTGGTCTCAATTGAAACCATCCGGCGCTGGGGTATTAAGTTTGGCCCAGCTTATGTTGGCCGGTTGCGCCGGAAAAAGGCCAGCAACGATGATGTCTGGTATCTGGATGAGGTTGTAGTCAAAGTCCAGGATCAGCGATATTACTTGTGGCGGGCCGTTGATCAGGATGATTACCGATAAACTCGGCTCTTATGGAGCGGCAAAATGCAAGGTGATGCCGACTGTCGAGCACCTCAGTCATAAGGGGCTCAACAATCGCTCAGAGAACTCGCATTTGCCCTTGCGAAAACGCGAGCGAGCCATGCAAAAGTTCAAGTCGCCGGGCCAGCTTCAAAGATTTCTGGCAGTCTTCTCAGGCCTGCGTAATCTCTTCATTCCACCTCGCCACCAACGTTCTGCAATCGACATTCACCTCCACCGCATCAACGCTTTCTCACAATGGAGATAGGCGGCTATGTGTTATGACCTGCAATCATAATCGACTCGGCTTGCAATCATCGCGATTTTCGGCTCGAATTATTTGCATCTATCCGAGGGGGCAAACCCACATTATTTGCGAATGAACTCAGATTGTTTGCAACCAGCTTGCATTTATCGAGCCGAACCCACTTTACGTGCGAATATAAATATTAAGCAGTTTCAATACATTGGATGTGTCTCGAAACTCATCGTGTTTGAATTGACCTAAACGTAGATTTTCAGATGCAATTTCAAGACAAGAAGATCCTGCTTCTACGGGACCGGCCTCAACGGGGAACAGAGCGTCTTGGAAACGACCGTATTCCGTACGGTTCAAGATTACTTTTTATCCTCTCTTTGCAAATCGAACAGCTTTCCACGACTTGCGGAAGTAAGAATACTGTGTTTCAATTGCAATCATATTGTAGCACATATGTATTTCATAGGAGTGCAAGATGGGTTCTGAGTTTTTTAAAAGAAAGTGGCTACTGGGAACATTTGCCAGTTTCTCGGTTTTGATATGTTTGTTTTTAACACAACCATCTTTGGGGCAATCTGATAATCGAGAGATAGGGCCAATTAGTGAGCCGCTTGGCACATTGAATATGCAGACCTGGCGGGTTCCGGTTAAGCTTGAAGACAGCAGCGGAATGATCATTCTGGAAGCAACCACATACCTTCCTGATGGCGTAGGTCCATTCCCGCTGGTGATTATCAATCATGGAGCAAATCTGGATGCTCCGAGTGACGGTCCATGGGACTATCGCCCTGATGATGCAATAAGATGGTTTCTCACAAGGGGGTATGGAGTTGTCGTTCTTATCCGCAGAGGATACGGACGGTCGGAGGGAAAACGGTCGCCGTTAGAGACCTCTACCTGGTCAAGCGCTAAAAAATCCCTTGATGAGCGGGCGAACGACATCAATAGTACAGTGGATTATTTTCGGAGACAGTCTTTTGTTGATGGTGATCGCATCGTTCTGACTGGAATATCGGCTGGTGGAAATGCTGTTCTTGCAGCTGCAAGTAAAAATCCAGAGGGGGTAAAAGGTGTGTTCACGTTTGCTCCAGGCGGATGGAATATCAATCGTAATGAATTTAAACGAGCAGATCTGGTGGAGCATGGGTTTAAAGAACTTGGTTCAGCCAACAAACTTCCAATTCTCTGGGTTTATGTAGAGAATGATCAAGATTATAGCCCGAAACTCGCTCGGTTCTTTTTTGACGCATACACGGCAGAGAGTGATGCAGATCAAGAACTCATCATTCTTCCACCTAGTGGTGAAGACGGCCACGATCTCTTCCAAAGAGACGATGGCTCAGAGGCTTGGGGACCGCTTGCTGAAACGTTTCTAGAGCGGGTCATGCATTAGTATGTTGCCCCCCCTAACTTATATGGCCGTATGATTGCTGTTTGATCATGTGAACAGCCTGCTGGCGGACAAAAGAGTTCTTACTTAATCCGTCAGCGTGAAGGTAATGGGTCTAACCCTAATTGAAATCGTCTAAGGCCCAGTCATGCCCCTAGCGACTGAAACGCTCAGTTAGTTCTCTGCTATTCGCCCCCGCAGCGAATGACCGGTTTATACCCGCACTCCGCCGTTCGCATTTAATGTGGGTTCGGACTTATAATTGCAGGCTGGGTGCAAACAATGTGGGTTCATTCGCAAATAATGTGGGTTTGAGTTTCCAGATAAAATCATTTAATTCGGGCTCAAAATAGTGATGATTGCAAGCCAAAGTGATTATGATTGCAGGTCGCCACAGCTATGCTTCGCGCTTAAAATCCGCATGGCGAAAGCTCTTACTGCAAAATTCAAGTTAAGTTGATCGCACCTATACGATCCTAGTACAAACACCTTTGGTGTTTTAAGTCAAAATGGTATTCCAAGAACCATGTTCCGTCCTAATGACGGAATCAAATATTGGCATCGTCAATAAAGTATGAGGGTGTTGTCACCTTCACCTGATGATGAACGTAAAAGGCTGCGGTAGACATATCTCAGGCCGGAGTTTAAATAACGCGTTTCCATTCGATGAAAGCGTTGATGCAGTTGCCCTGAATGGTGAACACAACTTCATCCAGATGCCACCCGA
>NZ_FOFM01000028.1 GCF_900110875.1 Pseudovibrio axinellae
TGGGCGGTTGCAGCGACTGTTGGAGAGCATCAGCTAAGAGTAGATTATCTGGTCAGGCGAAGTAAGATTTGCCTGACCGCAGAGCGGGAGTTCAAGTATTGCGAGTATCAATTTGACTGTGCGGATACTCTGCGCTTTTCAGCGCAAATTTAAAGAAGTTTCATCCTGATGGGTCATGACCAGCCGTTCGCACTGTTCTATCTATAGTTGAAAGAATTTTCTCGAAAAATGAAACTTGATAAAGCCTATAAGATCCACGCGCTCATTGTGGTGAGAGCACATTGGGGTTCTTGAGCCTATAGCTGCCACTCGACGCAGCATCGAGTGGAGGGAGATAGCGCAGGTGCAGCATGGCTAGAAAGGTTATGGCTGCCGGAAGTTTATCATCCAGCTCACTACTGGAGAAAGATAAAACCTGTTTATAGAGGTTGCAAAAACGTCTTTCGGACAAAGAAGGCCTCCGTTGTACAACCTGATTTTAGTCGAATGCGAAGCATTGTTAGCATTGCGGATCATGTTAAGCGATTAGTATGAGATTAGCAGTGCAACACAAAGCATATTGACAGTATTGCTCTTTAATTCGTGTCCGTCCGGCGAACCCGGCAATTAGAAAACAGTAGCCAGATGGCAGCGAAAAAATAGTACTTCCACTTAAACAATTCACCAAAACGCTTAAATCCGCGACCTATCGTTATAAGGGCAATTGTGTAAAGAAAAGAAACAATCAAAAAATATAATATAGATGTAAAAAATAACAAAAAAGATGGGCAGTGTATTGAAAGATTCAATTAGGTGAGTTGCTTAATAAAAAATCCAATGATTCAAGTCTTTGTGTGGTATTTGTTGAGGTTAATAATATTGCGATGTTTCGATAATATCGTTGTCTCTCTACTATATCCTGTTTTTAAAGTATTGTTATGGTTCGAGGAAGATCGAGACGTACAAATTGAGGTTTATTGTTGAATAATTAACTTATAGTTGCATTACCATGGGCGCCGCCTCATCGTACCCACTTGGCGTATGCAGTTGTTTTGCACAAGACTGAACAACAAAGGCTAGCGATTTGTGCGGGCCAGTTCAATCCAGTCGAGGGAACAGTCATGAGCATTTCAGAACAACAAGGCAATGAAGATCGAACATCAGGGCATCCCGCAATTGCGCTCTATGCGCAGGTGGGGGCGAAACTGGTCGGATCAGGCGCTTGGGGTCCCAGTATGCAGGGAACCGTGGCGATTTCCGCAGATGGCAGCACGGCGGTTGTCGGCGGCAGTGGCGATACAAAAAGCACGGGCGCAATCTGGATTTTTATCAAGGCAGGCGATAGCTGGGTTCAGCAAGGGCCGAAACTCACGGGCACCTATGGAAGTGGCGCCCCCGAACTTGGGACATCCGTTGCTATTTCGGCCGACGGCAATACGGTGATCGCCGGGGGCAGCGGTGACAACGGATTGGTTGGAGCTGCCTGGGTCTTTACCAGATCCAATGGTGTGTGGACTCAGCAAGGCGGGAAACTGGTCGGGACCGATTACACTTTCAGTCCCATGCAAGGCGCGGCTGTTGGCATTTCATCAGATGGCAACACCGTTGCAATTGGTGGCAACGGCGATGGCGGGGCAGTAGGTGCGGTTTGGATATTTACCCGCACGGCAGGCATCTGGTCGCAATCCGGCAGCAAACTGGTCGGCTCGGGCTACAGCATCAACGCAAACCAGGGCGCATCTCTTGGCTTGTCTGGCGATGGGCAGACGCTGGTCGTCGGCAGTGTCGTTCAAGCGGCCCAGGACGCTCCGGTCTGGGTATTTGTCAATTCCGGCGGGTGGCAACAACAGGGCAACAACCTTACGGCGACTGGCGCTGTTCTAGATCCCCACGGGCAGAACACATCGCTGGCCATTTCACATGACGGCAATACATTTGTCCTTGGCGAAAATCAGGACAGCGACCAGACAGGAGCGACCTGGATCTTTTCCAGAGCCGGAGGTAACTGGACGCAGCAGGGCAGCAAGCTGGTCGGCACAGGAGCCTCCGGCAAAGCGGGCCAGGGCGGTGCGGTTGGTATTTCGAGCGATGGCGACACTATCGTCGTTGGAGGCGATGACGACAATTCGGATGTCGGTGCCGTGTGGGTCTTTCAGAACAGTTCCGGGACTTGGCTTCAATGCGGAGAAAAGCTGGTTGGAACCGGTGCATCCGGCGCGTCCATTGAAGGAACTTCTGTAGGGTTGTCCGGAGATGGTCGCACGATCCTGTCAGGCGGGCCTGGTGACAATGATATGACAGGTGCCACCTGGGTGTTTGCGGCGCAGTTCATCAGCTGACAAAGACACCATCTGTCCGCACCCTTTGATTAGGCATTGTCCCCAGCAGCGATGTCAATTGGTGCCGGACCTAGCCGGGGGTGCAGTCACGCTTTGCAGGACTGTGCCTCCGGCTTGTCCAACTTTCTGCACTGCAGCGAATGTCAGCTTTGTCCGCATCTTACCATCTCATACTCCGAAATACTAACGACAGTCACCCAGCATGTTCTTTAATTGTTCTGATTTTTGGCCACTTTTGCAGCTTGGGGCCTTTTAGGCCCGTTCCTGAGGGGCTGATCACCGTTGGCATTGATGGTGGCTATGTCCGCTCACGGGAGAAAGGCCAAAGTCATTTTGAGGTGGTGGTTGGCAAGTCCATTCCTCAAGATCGTCCCAACCGCTACCTTGGTCTGGTGCAGACCCATGACGCCAAACCCCGCCGACGCCTGCATGAGTTACTCAATGACCAGGGCTGGCAGGAAAACCAATGCGTGACCTTCACGACCGACGGCGGAGAAAGTGTACGAGACCTTGCGTGGCACATGGCACCAGCCTCAGAGCATATCCTCGACTGGTTCCACATCACCATGCGCCTTACCGTTATGGGTCAATATGTCAAAGGTCTCAGCCACTTGAACCCGGAAGACGGTGAACAGATCGGCCGTCTGCTGCGCCAGATCAAGGGCTATTTGTGGAACGGTAATCTTCACGAGGGTAAGATTGTTATTGAGGATCTGACTTGTGATCTGGAAGAGATTGAAACCAGCTATGCCAGCATCAAGGCTTTAAGAAAGGCAGCAGCTGAATTCCAGACTTACATTGAGAATAATGCCGACATGATCCCGAACTACGCGGAGCGCAGGCGTTACTGGGAGCGGGTCTCAACCGGATTTGTCGAAAGCACGGTTAATGCGGTTGTCGGCAAGCGCTTTGGCAAAAAACAGCAGATGCGCTGGTCAAAGTCAGGTGCTCATCTCTTGCTCCCAACTCGCACACGGGCACTGGACGGAACACTCAGGCAGAAGTTTGAACAATGGTATCCCGGCATGAAATCTGAAGCGAAAGATCCGGTAATCGACAAACTAGCTGCCTGATTGCCCCACACTTTTAAATACTCTCCCACTTGGACGCCCGGCGTTCGAGCGCGTACTCGCGACCTGAATTGAACGGGTAAGAGCAACCTGCATTCTGAATTCGATTTCTGCAACAAGGCCATACAAGATCGCATCTTTTGGGTATTGGGTGCCTTTAAAATTGATCAATGCAACAAGCCTCAAGCCATGAATTCAGAGCAAGATAGGTGTACCCGAAAATGCGGGAGCAGAAAACCGATTAAACTTTGCGACAGAACCCATCAACGATCACAAGATCAACCGCCTCTCTGAACTGTTGCCATGGAACTGGAAAGCTCTGACAAGAACGCAATGTCAAGAAAAAAGAACGGCGTAATGAGCGGGCGCTTACTGATTTCGCATGCCTGAAGAAGGTTATCTCTCATTTATGGCGTAAGGCTTCAAACCCAGCCACTCTGCAATTTGCAACCAATATGGTCATCGGCGGAATCACGTCTGCTACAAGACTGAAACTTGCGGCATCGTTCTACTGCTAAACTCCTCAAAAAATGGGGAGATCGCATAAGTTTATGTTTAAACATGCATGGTTCATATGCCATATGCTGCGCAAAGTTTACAGTTGGGCGCGGCAGAAGGTTCTGTATGTGCCTTGCTTGAAGGAAGGCATGAATGGAACAGGTTGCGACCGATATCGGTGTAGCTGATGCAGCGGATAAGCAAGCTGACGTAAACCCAAAAAACAATGCAGTAGGCCCGAGAACCGAGCTACGTGTTCGCTTGTTTGAGGAGCGTGACATTCCGGCAGTGCGCCGGATCATGCGGCAGCATCACTCAACCACGGTGTTTCGAAACCAACCTTTTTCTGATTGGAAGCTTGACCGTCATTTTGAAAAGATCCTGTCTCATCCGCCGCGCATGGCGTGTATTATTGCAGAATGGCAAGGGCAGCCCGTTGGTGTGACTTGGGCAGTTGCCGACAGTTACATGCTGTCTGATGGGCCGCTTTTCGTAACTGTGCATGTGGTGGCGGTTGACCTGGAGCAGAAGCCATTACGCCGCGCTAAGACATTTCTTTCTCTGGTTGGAGGGCTGAAAAACTGGACGGCATCTCTTAATGCCTCCCATGCCTTTATCCATGTCACGACAGGGTCTAACCTTAAGTCGACAGACCGTCTTATGAGAGCAGCTGGAGCACGGTTTGTGGGGGGCGCGTATGTGGTGTGAAAAACGAAACTGGAAGCTGCATTTGAGGCAGTGTATCTCAGCTTTTTTGTGTTCTTTCTGTCTGATCTCTGTCCCCAAAAGTGCGATGGCGCAGAGTATTAGACCGATGATCCCGTATATAGCAGTAGAGGACCGCAATCTACGAGATTTTGCCAACTCTATGATCCAAACTTATCTGCTTTTTAGTGATGCGGATCTTGGCGAAAATGCTACGCCAAGTTTTATTTTTATTTCCGGTGAAGGTTACATTTCAAATGGGAAAATAGATCAAAGTGTCGCAACGAGATTTTTCCCTGGCATGTCTTCTGAGGAAATCGATCACTTTCAAGGCGAGTCTGATGCATGTCTCGTTTTTACCATACCTTTAAAAGAAGTAGATTTGGTGGTCGGTGTAAATAGTACAGGCAACGATTACTCTAAAGAGAATTATTTGTGTTTACTTGATTCTATTTCGTATTATTTGGATAGTATAAGTATAGATTCAAGATACAGTAGCAACATCAAAGAATACGGAAGAAATATTATTTCAGAGTTGCAAGGGCGATACTGATGTCAGATATTCTAAAGCGGTTAGAAGAGAAGTCTATCTCTGATTTTGTTCGAAAAGAAGAGTTGGAGCAGGTTTTTGATGTAGGCCAGTTTGAAAAAGTTGAGGTCTCCCGTAGCTTTGACCCAACCGGCAACAAAGTCGGCGGCTCTAATATGCCTGTCAAAATTGGTACTACTGTAGAGTCTAAGTATTCCTATATAACTGAAGAATATGAGACTAACATCAAGTTAGGTGGTTCAATCGATCTTCCCAGAGGCGTGGTTGGTATTGCTACAGATGGCAAGGTCCTTGAGGTAAATGGAAAAGTCGGGCCTTTGGGGGTAGCAATTGACACCGACCTAAAGATTGAGGGCACTATCGAAGCAGAGGTCGCGCCAAATACGTCCGTCGGTTTTTTCGCTAGTATTGCTATTGCTAGTGGTTTTCGTAATTTAGCAAAATTCGGTGCAGGTTTTGATGCCGCTCTTTACGAAGCAATGAAGGATCAGGCTCGCAGCAACCTACAAAAATGCTTTCCAGGCTACACTCTTATTTCTACCCATAACAATCAAAAGCGGATCTCTGAAATAAATGAGGGGGACACTGTACTAGCATTTGACCCGCGCGCCGACAGTGGTCGAACCACACTTGTTCCTAAGATTGTGTCCCGAACCTTCACCAATATTACAGAAGAGTGGCTTCGCTTAACTTGGTTCGAAGATGGCAAAGAGCGCGTTCTCGTCACAACACCAGGTCATGAGTTTCTTTCGGCGAACGGGGATTTTCGGCAAGTTGAGCAGCTTGTTGCTGGTGGAACTGGGGCAATTGTCCTTGCCGATGGCTCTGAAACGGTTGTCCGATCTGAGCGGCTTGTTTACTCAGCAGAAACCGCAGATATGTTTGAACAAGCTGAAGGTTGGGTTTACGCAGAAAATGGAAACCTGGCCCTCAAACCTGTCTGGAAAAAAGGCTGGCGCACTTATAACTTCGAGGTTGAAGACTATCATACCTATGTAGCAGGTGGCGTCCGCGTTCATAACGACTCTTATAACGATGGTCGCGGTTTTGACTATCCTGGCTTTAATCAGATGGACGGCAATGCCACTGTGCAGTATGGCAGCAGTGATAGTCATCTGGCAGTAAATGGCGAGGATTTTACAGACCACCAATTGTCCGAAAGCTCAGGCTTCCGGAACACGGCAGCTGGCAAGGCTCAATCAGCTGCTTATGCAGCTGCCAATGCTGGCTATAGCGACATGGGTATTCGTGGCGCTGCCCTGGCAGAATACGCTGCAAAAGGCGGTAATCCCGATTCAACGATTGGCTTTACTCAGCTCAATGCTGCCATTGCGCGCGCCAAGAAGGCTGCAGCGCTAGGTCTCGACCCTGATGGCACAGGCTCCTCCGGAAAAGGTGGCGGCGGGCATAGCGCGGCAGGGGGTAGTAGCGGTACTGTACCGACGCCTCCAAGAAAACCAGATTCCGATGGCTCTGATGGTTGGGTAGACAGGGATGTTCCTGTTCCTCCAAGAAAGCCTGATAGGGGCCCTGACGGTTCTGATCGCCCTTCTAGTAGCTGGGAAGGACGGGACGTACCGACTCCGACACCCAAGCCTGATAACGACAGTGGCAGCGGCGGTAAGCCTATGCTGCTTGATTTGGATGATAATGGCATCTCTGTCATTGAGCGTCAGGATTCAACTGTTCATCTGGACATTGCCGAGGATGGCTATCAGCATCAGACAGCCTGGGTTGGGTCAGGTGATGGCGTGCTGTTTATTGACCTTGACGGGGACGGCAAGATCTCTGATCGCAAAGAGGTCATCTTTACGGACTGGGCACCTTCTTCTGACACCGATGCTGAAGCGCTACGCCGTGTCTTTGATAGTGATGATAACGGGGTTCTGGATGCCAATGATGAGCGCTGGAGCGAGTTCAAGGTCATGGTCACTGCACCTGACGGCTCCCAGAGCGCCAAAACACTTGAAGACTTGGGCATAGTCTCCATCGACCTGACGGTTGATCGCACGCGCATCGACTTTTCTGATGGATCTTCCATTGATGGTGAGACCACCTTTACCCGCAGTGACGGCACAACAGGGCGCGCTGTTACAGCAACTCTGGCTCAGGGCATGGAAGGGTATGTCGTTTCTGAAACTGTCAGTGTCGATGATGATGGCAATACGATTACGACACAAAACCTGACCGATAAAGCTGGGGAACTGGCGCAGGTCATCACGCGGACCACCTCCAGCGATGGACTGAAGGTTGAAGTTGCTTTTGATAGCAACGCTGATGGTGTGACGGACCGTGTTTTGGTTGACGAAACACTTTTGAATGATGATGGCAGCCGAACCCGGACAGAGACCAACCGTGATGGCGGCGGTGTTCTTTTGGACCGAACGGTTACAACAACCAATCCAGACCAATCATTGATCGTCATTGAGCGTGATAATGTAGGTGGTGGCTATCCAACACAGCGCGAAACTCAGACCGAGAATGCCGATAACAGCTTTACTGTTCTGATTGAGAACCTGGCCCCGGATGGGTCGGTCTTAAACAGTTCTTCAACAACGCTTAGCGCAGACCGTTTTACCCGTTCGCAGCAGCTTGATGCAGATGGCAATGGCATTTTTGAACGAACGCTGACCCATCAGACGATTGATGACAGTGTTGGCGGACGCCTTGAAAGTGACGTGGTTTCAGGGGCCGATGGAACCTTGCTCAGCAGTCGTGAAGTTTCCATTTCTGCTGACCAGTCTGTGCGTACAGAAAAAGCTGACCTTGATGGAGATCAGCAGGTAGATCTTATCATCACAAGCACAACAGTTCAGGATGAGGCCGGGGCAACCACAACGACGGAAAGCAAAGCTTCGCACGATAATACTGTCTTCAGTAAGACCGAAACCTCGATCTCGACTGATGGGCACGTTCAGGAGACCTCTGCTGACCTTGATGGAGATGGTGCTTACGATTGGTTTGAGAACGACACCACTGTTTTGAGCGCAGATGGGGGCGATACCCGCACAATCTTAAGAACGAGTGCTGATGGCTCTGAGCTGTTCAAAGAGATTGAAGTCCGAAACGCTGATGGCCTGACAGGCTCTTTGTCGCGAGACGCAGATGGCGATGGTCATTTTGATCTGACCGTGGATGTGACCAGAGACGCTTCAGGTACCATCGCGGAAGAGACGATCTTCGTGAATGCAGATGGATCGCTAGTCTCCAAGTCAGTAAAAGTGACTTCAGCCGACGGTTTGTCGAGTACGACAAAGTCTGATCTTTCCGGAAATGGTCTGTTTGATCAGATCATGTCTGATATTGTGATCCAAAACCTTGACGGCAGCTCCACGCAAATCATTGAGAGCAGGTCCGGTGATAACACATTACTCGGCAAAGTCGTTCAGGACGTCAGTGCAGATGGCATGAGCGTGACCCGTAAGGAAGACAAGGACGGCGACGGTAGGGTTGATGAGACCGTAAAGCATGATCGGACTTTGCTTTCTGATGGCAGCCAGACTGAAGTGCTTCAAAAGCTCAGCGGCGACGGGTCAGTGCTGGAGCGTACTGAAAAACATGTCAGTGCTGATAGGCGTTCAATCTCGGAAACAATCGACAGTGACGGTGATGGAAACACAAACCTCACAACAAGTTTGATTGTTGACGATCATGGTGGCCAGACCCAAGAGACCAGCCAGTTTTCAAATACCGGAGAGCTGCTGACCAGCAGTAAGACAACCACGAGCGGGAATGGTCTTTCTGTCACTGTAGAAGAGGACGTTGATGGGGATGGTCAGACTGACCAGATCACGCATCAGGTCACAACGTTTGCCAGTGACGGTAGTTCAACGCTCACGACGTCAAAAAGCGCACCAGTATCAGGTCCAGGTGTCCCGACCCTTTTGGCAAAAAAAGAAGTCTGGACGTCTGGCAACAAGCTGGATAGCCAAACGAAAACAGATGCAGATGGTGATGGCGATTTTGACAATATCGTCAAAACGAAAATCTTAACCTCAGCTGATGGAACGGTCACAACGGAAACAAAGACCTGGAACGGAACAACACTTGCTTCAGTTGTTGCTCAGTCTGTCTCTGCCAATGGTCTGATCAAAACCACCCATAGTGATACGAATGGTGATGGTCTTGTTGATCTGGTCGAAACCGTTACCAAAACGCTCAACGCAGACGGCTCAACTCAAACCGTTATCCAGATCCATGAGGGAGCAGACCTGTCACCGAGCGGATTACGGTCCACTGCAATTGAGACGGTCTCTGCAACTGGTCGCGTTGTAACCTTAGAAGAAGATCTTGATGGTGACGGTACAGTTGATCGCAGAACGGTTAAGACCACGTCTGATGATGGCACTGTAGAGACGCTTGTTCAGGATTTGGCAGCAGATGGCAGAGTGCAAAGCCAGGACCGCCTTGTTGAGAGCGCCAATGGTCTTACTAGCTCCGCGTATAGTGATCGGGATGGTGATGGAACCTTTGAGACTCTGAGTTCTGAGGAAACTGTCCTCAATGCTGATGGTTCGAGCACGACAACTTTTGCTCGTGAAAGGTCTGACGGCACTCTAGCTACAATGAACACAGTAGAGGTAAGTGGCAACGGCCTGACGTCTGTTACTTCTGAAGATATTGACGGCGATGGGACAACTGATCAAACAACCCTGAGCCGGACCGAAATTGCTGCAGACGGGACCCTTTCAAGAACAGAGGAGGTTACTGCGCAAGATGGTTCTTTGATCGCGAGTGTGAGCGAAGTTTCAAGTGGTAATGGTCGCTCTAGTTCCCAGGCTGTGGACTTGGATGGCGATGGTGGAGTTGACCAGGAAACAACAATTATCATTGGGGATGATGGCGCCACCACCACAACTTCATCCTTCTTTGATGAAACCGAAACGGTAATTTCAAAGAGCGTTACCACAACAAGCGGTAATGGTCTGATGACAACGACACAGCTTGACGTGGACGGCGATGGGACGACTGATAGATCAATCCATGACATCACAAGTCTTGATGCTGGTGGAGGTCGCACGCAAACCCTATCCTACCAAGACGAGCAGGGAGAGTTGCTGGCATCCCAAACAGTCCAAACGTCAGGCAATGGCTTTGAGACGACAGCCACGCTTGACCTTTATGGTGATGGGACAACTCTTTCCCAAACGGAAAGAAACACAGCGCTTAATGATGATGGTACGACATCAGAGACCTTGACCACAACGGATGCCTCTGGTTCAGTGACGGCAAATGCGAGCCTCGACACTTCAAGTGACGGCCTTAACGTTACCCAGACCACAGATTTTGACGGCAATGGCGAATCAGAACGCCAAATTGTTCTTCAAGAAGGAGCTGCGGGCGGACGTACTGAAACAGATTACAGATATGATACTGCGGGAGCCTTACTGCGAACCGCGTCGTCCGTTGTCAGCGCAGATGGTCAAACCAAGATATCTACACTGGATGCTGACGGTGATGGCACGATAGACCAGGAAATCATTACCGAACTTGGTGCTGATAACGAAACTATCATCACTTACAAGGACTTGGCAGATGATGGTTCTGTCGAAAAACAGATCATAAAAACTGGCTCCGCCAATGGCAGAAAGCAAACTGAAACCATTGATGTTGATGGCGATGGGATTGTCGACACGGTCCGCATCACCGAGATCTCTTATGATCAGGCAGGCAGCCAGATCGAAACGTTTGAAGAGCGTGATGGCGCCGGGCAAACTTCCTTTAAGAGCATAACAACGACTTCCGCTAATGGTCTTTCTTCATCCACGAGCCTTGATCTTGATGGCGATGGGGAAACTGATGCCACCCGCGAAACAGTAACCAAACTAAATGCAGACGGCAGCACGACCAGAACCAGCAAAGACTGGTTTGATGAGGGATCATTGCAGTCCAGTTTTGAGGAAAAGGTCAGCAAAGATGGGCGCATCGTCGAAGAGACCTATGACTTTGATGGCGATGGCAGGACAGATCAAACAACCATAACTCAATCAAGCGCAGATGGAAGCAGCGTTGTCACCGAAACAGGCTACACCGCGCAGGGAGCAATCCATAAAACATCCGTCATGACAACGTCTTCAGATGGCTTGAGAACAACCATTGAACGCGACGGCGTCACGCAAACAATTTCCCGTTCGGTCACCAATAACGGGAGTTACACCTGGGATAATGGTGTTACGGCATCTGCGACCAATACGCATATTCTTGTGACCCACGAGGTCGATAGCCAGGGCATTGAAACTTGGAAAATTGCATCAACGGTTGATGGGAACCCCACAACCCAATCGCAGCGGTTGGATAGTTCGGCCAAAGCGCGCATTTTGGTAGAAGCAGCACAGCTTTACGATACAGTCCTTGATCGGGATTTGGATCCCAGTGAAATTGAGGTGCTGGTCCGTTATGTGGAAGAGGGGCAGCTTAAGCTAACCGAACTGGCCAATGTGCTATTGGACACCGCAGAGTATCAGACCCGCTATGGTACACTGACGGACGT
>NZ_FOFM01000039.1 GCF_900110875.1 Pseudovibrio axinellae
GAGGTTTCCTTTATCAACCGTCTGTTTGGAATTCACGCCTAAATTGCGCATGGGGAAGGCTATTTGTGTCTTCACTCAACAGATGCAACAGAGCCCAATCGAGTATATTCACTTAGATTGTGGGCGCTGTTGCACAAATATGCTTTTGACGGGTAATTAGCTTTCCGCTTTTCAGCCAGTCTGCTTTTCATGCCGTTCAAACACAATGTCGATCGACGAGACAAGTTCACCAAAGCCAAATTTCGGGTCACCAACTGGTCAGCTTATAATGAAAGCCTGCGCCAGCGCTGATATTAACATTTGGATTGATAGCAGCGTTGCAGCAAATTGGAATGTAGCCCAGATAAAGCGGCGAGGCCGCCCGCCAAAGTTTGCTGACGTTGCCATAGAAACCTGCTTACAGCTGAGGGTAGTATTTGGTTTAGCCCTGCGCCAAACACAAGGGTTTGCGCGCACTGTGCTTAGATTGATGAAGCTGGATTTACCAGTTCCCGACTTCTCAACCCTTTCCCGTCGTGCTGGTGGTTTGAAACTTTTAAGTCTGAAGCGTCAGCTAACTGCTAGAACTGAACCTATCCATCTTGTCGTCGACAGCACGGGAGCGAAGATCTTTGGTGCCGGAGAATGGCAGAAAGCAAAGCATGGAGCTAAGCTAACGCGCAGAACATGGCGCAAACTCCACCTCGGCCTTGACTTGAAGAGCGGACAAATCCTGTGTTCTGAATTGACTCAGGAGAGCGTTGGGGACCCGACAGCATTACCAGGCCTTCTGGATCAGATTGATGGTCCAGTTGCCGCATTTCTTGGTGATGACGCTTATGACGGCCAGTCCACTAGACAAGAATTAGTGGACCGTTTTGAGGGCGTTAAAATTATCATTCCTCCACCAAAAACTGCGGTTCCCAGTCCTAAGGCTGAGATAAAGCCAATATCAGTGACACAGACATTTTTTGTATTCAAGAGAATGGCAAGATGGCTTGGCAGAAGCAAACTTGCTAAGGACGAAGATCTCGAGGAGAAACTTTGATGGGCCGCTTCAAGCACGTAATCGGCAACAAACTGAGGGCACGGAAATTTGAAAATCAGAGGACGGAAGCCAAGCTTGGTGTTGCCGCTCTCAACAAAATGACCAGCCTCGGACGACCCACGTTCGAGAAGGTCTCATGATGCCCACGTGTCGTGGGTTGGGCATAATTTAAACTGATTTCGAGTTATGCAACACGGCCGCCGCCAGATCTGCTTAGCGCAGTCGCAGAGGATGAGCTCCTTCGGCAATGAGATAATTGCGTCTTGCTGTTCTTGATTGCTCAGTATGTCCTCCGCCATTGCCAGAGGGTTTTCTGTTTTGACCGTTTCCGTTGTTCCCTAATTCACATAATGCACCTGCATTGTGAATTCTGATCATGCTTGCTCACCAGATGACTCTGAAATTAGAGAGTAACTTCGTTTGAAGGCGAGATTAGTTTGCTGCTACCTTTAGTTGTGCAAAAGAAATTAACAACTTTAATTTCACTTACAGCTGCCTCCTCACGTCATTTATTTCGCCGAACGAAGTTGTCTCGTTTTCGGATACTTTCTTTATTTTCAATCCGGTAAAGCCTTCTTCAAGAGGCTGTCTATCAGTCAATTTCGCAAACCTATGACGGGTACTGCTTCATTATCTTGGCGGCCAGCCTCAAAATTTGAGTATGCGTTCATTGACATAAATCTACAGCTCACGTAAGAACCTGCTCGAAATTTTTCGTTCTATTGGAGTTGATTATGCAAGTGATTGTCGGTGATCGATTTAATAATTTTGCGGAAGTGGCGGGTGCAATTACGACCCAAGACGCAATCCGTGGTTTGACAAATGGTGCAGCATACAAGGGCTTTATTCTCGGCCAAGGAGTGCATGATAAAGACGCTCATGTGATCTCAGTACTCTCTCGGGCACTGGGGCTTCCATGCATCTCATTGGCGGACGACCCCGCGAAAGCAGGCCGGGAGATCTGTCATAAGCACTTTCAGCACAATGAGTTAATCTCTTTCCCACGTAAGGTTGAAGACAATGTCTTTGAAGCAGATGTCCTCGTTGACGACCGAAACGAGATTATGTCTGACCATGTCACCGGGTGCCACTTACAGGGGATGTTGCTGATTGAGGGTATCCGGCAAATGTTTATTGCTGTGAGTGAGACCCAGTATGAGCATCTTGGCGTTCCGGTTGGTGGTTACGTCGTGTTTAATAAACTGGACGTGAAATTTGAGCAGTTTGCCTTCCCGATCGCTACGTCACTGCGTCAGACCGTAAACGATTTTACGCAGCCACGTGATGATCGCGCACGCTTTGTTGCAACCGTGGAGGTTTTTCAAGAGCAAGGGCGTGTTGCTACCGCTGAGGTCGATTACACGGTCTTTGAGAACACTTCACTCCAACCCAAGGAAGAAAAGCTAGCTCAGAAAGCTGTCCAGCGCTTGCTCACAAAATACGCGCCGGATCCTGTTACTCTGAATGAACTTGCTCAGCCACTGAAAGCGGTGGGGTAAGTTTGATGACCACAAGAATAAATGGGTTCGCATTTTTTGACGTTGACGAAACACTCGTTTGCGAAAAGACGATGTTTTCAATCCTGAATGAACTTGCTCTGCATTTTGTGAATTTGACCGCGGCTGACCTCATAAAGCATCTGCGCGATCTACGCCTGCAAGGCAGGCCCAGGGAAGATGTGAATCGCGCGTTTTACCATGCGCTTAAAGGCTTATCTCGGTGGGATACGCGTGCAATTGCAGCGACTTACATCGAAAAACGGGTGTTGCAGAATGAGTTTTATCCATTCTTCATTCCTGAAACCATAATGCGCTTGAAAGAGCTTCGTACAAATGGGTTCGAGCCAGTATTTGTGTCTGGCTCGGCATATGACTTCCTCTTCAAACTTGCTGAAACGCTAGGTGTTAATCATATCTTGGCAACAGAATTAGAAGTGGATGCCAACGGGGTATATACAGGCGAAATTGCCGGCCGATGCATGATCGGTGATGGCAAAACCGAGGCTGTGCGCGCTTTTATGCAGACACACCAAGCTGACCCAATGGTTTGTCATGCATATGGAGATCACATTTCTGATGCTGGCTTTATCAGCCTTGTTGGTAATGGATACTTTGTTGAAGGCAACTCGGATGCCGAGGCTCTCGCCGTCGAGCGGGGCTGGCCCATCATTCCACTCAAGAACCCAATAAACCAACTGGAGATGGCCCGATGAAGTCCTCGGTATTTTCGACACTGCCGCGCTTTGTTTTACTAACTGGTCTGGCCGGATGGATGACAATTGCGGTGCTGAATAATCTGACTGACCAGGGAACCAACATTATTCACCTGAGCAACATGCTCAGCATGCGGTTGCTAATTGAAGATCCTCTATTCGGCAATGGCTTAGAGTGGAGGGCTTGGGTTTCAGCTTCTCCGCAAGTGGTCCTGTATCTCGTGGCCGCGTGGCAGATGCTAACAGCGATTGCTCTTTGGGTCGCATCCTATCTGATGTTCCGAGCACTATGGCAGCCAGCCAGGTATTCCGCCGCCGTTAGCGGTGCCAATGTGGCGCTAACGATGTTTCTTTGTCTCTGGCTCTTCTTCCTGAGTGGGGGCTTATGGTTTGGATACTGGATGAAACAGGGTGCAATACAAGGCGTACATATGGCTCTTATCCTTATGTCCATCGCTACCCTCATTTTCATTAATCAGCCAAAACCTGAGCAGCTCGTTCGCTAGAGCACGGATACGGTTCAATTCTATGCAAATCGCCCTAGACTCATTCTTGATGGCTCACTATTATACAGTTAACGTTAGATAATGATTGGCGGGTTCAGGATGACAACGCAACTCATGAAAATTGGTGAACTCACCGAACGCGCTGGCGTGAGCTCGCGAACCGTTCACTACTATGAGAACCTGGGATTAATCTCACCGGTTCAACGTGATGGACCGAAACACAGACTGTACGAGCCAGAAGTCCTTCAGCGCTTGCAGAAGATTGCAGCTCTTAAGAAGCTTGGTCTCTCTCTCGAAGATATTGCTGGTGTTATTGACCTTTATTTTCAGAGTGATGCCGCGCCGTTATCGGGGAAAATCAAGGTTATTGAGATCCTTAAGGGGCAGCTGGAGAACGTAGATAAACAGATAGATGAGTTATCGGCTTTTCGCAGTGATCTGATCAAAAATATCAGTCACATGGAACGGCTCTATGGCGAAGCATTGATGCAGAAATCTTAACGGAAGCCGCTTTAGCGGCTTCATTTACCCCAAATCTACAGTTGACGTAAAATGAATATTTATCGATCTAATCTAATGCTGCTTGCGTTCATGGTGACAGGTGTTTCAGTGGTCGGGCAGCTTTATCTGACGATTCCACTCAATGCACCGTTGTCGGTCATGTTCGCTGTCAGGCAGGAATCTGCTGCATGGGCCGGTTCTGCGTTTGGTTTTGCCTATGCCACCGGCTTCCTGGTCTTTGGTCCTGTTTCCGACCGTTATGGACGGCGACGCGTTATATTGAGTGGACTGGCATGCCTGTTTGTTGCGACTGCAATGCTGTATTTTGCAGAAAGCCTTCCACAATTTTTGGCACTGCGCGTCATGCAAGGGTTTGCTGCCGCCAGCTTCCCTCCGGTAGCGCTATCAGTTATTGCAGAAACTTTGCCTATTCAAAGACGCGCACAAGGCGTAGCTTTTATGAGCTTTAGCTTTCTCGCCGCTGCACCTCTCGCGCAAATGGTTGGGGCGAGCGTTACCATCGCGCCTACACAGCTCATGCTCAGTTTATCGCCGATTTATTTGGTTTGTGCGCTTTGTCTGGCTCTGACCATTCCGGGAACGCGACATCCCCAATCCTCAGTTGATGCGCCCAAGAATGAAAGCGGACTGCTAAAGGGGCTCTTCAGTACCCCAAAAATTGTTTCCAGCTGGTGTGCGGCACTCACAGTGCTGTTTGGCTTCATTTCATTCCAGATTGGGTTATCCCTGCTTGCCCAAACAAAAGGTGTTGATGCGGAGCTAATCAAACTGGTGGGATTACCTGCATTGTTGCTGAGCCTTGCCTCAGGTAAGCTGTCTCAACGATTTACGCCAGAAAAGCTAGCGCTTGTGGGCCTTACAACAACGGCTGTCGGGCTGTTTTTAACGCTGGCAGGAACACCAGTCCTGCTCATAGCCTCGCTCATTATCTCAGCTGGTATTGCAATGGCTGTACCTGGATTGATTACCGTAATTGCCAGCAATGCTCAGCAGACCAATCGTGGGCTGGCCATGTCTCTTTACACCTTTTGCCTTTTCATCGGCGCCAGCGTTGCGCCTCCAACAGCAATAGCGCTGAACACTCTAAGTTTTGCCGCTTTGATTTCAGTCCCTGCAATCCTTCTTCTGCTTGCTGCATTCTTTATTTCTTTGGTTTCTCTGCAAGATAGACGGCAACAGGCAATATTGACTTCCAAATAAACAGACTGGGAGAATACAATGAATACAGTCGTAACTCTTTCGCTTTTTTTGATGGGTGCAACCCTGCCTGCAACTTATGAAACGTATCCAGAGGTTTCCGTTCGGGCTGATGGTGTTGAAGCAACTCTTACAAGGTCTGCTCTTCAAGATAAGCAGAACGCGCATCTGGGCGGTGAACACATCTCGCATATTGTTGCAGCCGACGGCAAACTTCTTGGATACGCTCGCATGACAAAGGAGATGGCGCAACCAGCTGTACTTCCAAGTCAGGAAGAAGCTCATGCGGTAGCAATGGATGTGCTGCGTACTTATGCACCCGACTTGCTAGAATCTCATAGGGTTCATTGGATTGCCCCGCATGATGAGACCATTACTGTGAACGAAGATGGCCAGAAGAAAGAACTTAAACTGACTGGAATGAAGGTGAAGATGCGGGCAACAACACCTGATCAGCTCTGGTTCTGGGTGATTGTGGGTCCTGAGAAACAGGTTATGGTTTTTGAACGGGACATCTTCTGGCGCACTATCCCCGGCAATCGCCGCACAGAGAAATGGTTACATGATAGTTGGCTCAAAAAGCAAAAGTCCGCCTTGAAGCAGTTGTGGCCACAACTGTAGAGTCTTTCCAAGCTTGAGTGGACTGGCCTGAAGAAAATGGAGAGCCTCTGTCTCACTATTTCTTTTTTGTCTCTCGAACGCTATTGGCGATTGATAGCCTAACGACGAGTGCCGCCTGATTGGATTGTAAAAGTCGTCAATGTAAAGGCCGAGTGCCTTTTCTGCCTTCTGACGAGTCTGAAAGGTAGTTCGCCACAACCTTTCAGACTTAATGGCCTTGAACTCGGTTTCCACCATGGAATTATCGAAGCAATTGCCCTTGCCGCTCATCGAAGGGGTAATCTTGTGCCTCGATAAGAGCCGCTGATAGGCTCTGTTGCATCTGTTGAGTGAAGACACAAATAGCCTTCCCCATGCGCAATTTAGGCGTGAATTCCAAACAGACGGTTGATAAAGGAAACCTC
>NZ_FOFM01000004.1 GCF_900110875.1 Pseudovibrio axinellae
GGGAGCTATCTTTGAAGTGCTCTAACAAGCGTCGAGCAGGATGAGACCGACTGCAGCTCAAACAGCACCGGAGTAACTGGGCAGGGGGATAGATTAGAGTGGTGGACGAAGCGAAAATAGATACCCCCCCGATCTGCAGAATTGCGCAGCAGCAGCCGTCAGGACGTTATCCCCGGTTGTGGGGCGCAAGTCGACATTCGGGTGCTACGATCTTGGGGGTGAAGCAACCACTACCGGTTCTGGAGTACCTTAATGCGCAGCTGCTCGCGGGCCTTTGAGACCATTTGGCTTGAACATAAACGTGGTTTGCTTTGCGCTTAAGAGGCATTAATCACGATGTGAGCTTTCGCAGTGGTAAGCATAGCGTGATTGTCAGTTACCAACCATCAGCGCGTAGCTCATGAACAACTGAGCCGGGACGGCTAAGGCCTTTCCTTGGGTTGCAGCAATGTCAAGAGCTCGATTTGAAACAAAGAACTGGGCCTTGTGGCTAGCTTGCTACGGTGGCACGGACACCTAAGATTTTCCTAGATGAGCATGGGGTCGAATCTGGAGCCAATACTGTATTTTGCCCGCAATCCTTTGGAAAATGTTATGAAGATCAATCTGTTGAACGCCGAGACATTACGAGGCACATTACCACGCCTTATTTGCAGCCATGATGAAATTCAGGTGGCAGTGGCTTGGGGATACAATGGAGAGCTCGCCAAGCTCTTGATGGAGCACAGCGCGAAATTCCGGTCTGTGATTATTGGTTTAAATGGCTTTGCGACCTGCCCCGATCTGGTGGACCGCCTGATTGACACTCCAAATGCCTGGGTTGCCAAGGCGACCACAGGCATTTTCCATCCAAAGATCTATTTATTTCGAAGCGGAAGCAGAACTGAAGCAATTGTTGGAAGTGCCAATTTTACGTCGGGGGGTCTCCAGCGAAATTATGAGGCCTGTCTTCACATTGAGGGTTCAGGTAAGGAAGATATTTTCGAGCAGCTTCAAAAAGAGCTTTGCTGCTACGACACATTAAAGCAGCGCGTTACATCAACGCTATCGGACAGCTACCGACGACAGCACGCGGCAGCGCGTCGAAGGCAGGGTACGCGCGACCCCATTCTGCCCAACGATGATAAGAGTGATAAGGGGCTTGTCTCAACGTTGGCTAGGATGGGTTGGGCGGAGTTTGCTTTAGAAGTGAAACGTGATCACTATCATAGTTTTAAGGGCCGCTTAGAACTATTGAGTGAAATTCAGTCCCTTTTTTCAGGCGTGGATAAATTTTCGGATCTGCCCGTGTCAGTTTGGAAGGGGATTGCTGGCACACTTGGCAGGGGCAACGAGGATACTTCTGTTCCTGGTAACCATGATTGGGCTTGGTTCGGGTCCATGGGGGGCAACGGCGACTTTGCTAGTCTGATCTTGAAACAAGATCCCAAACTTGGTGCGGCACTGGACTGTATTCCTCGGGAAGACCCGGTATCTTTTGAGAATTACAATAATTATTGCGAGAGTTTCCATAGGGCGTTTGTGGAGGCAGGAAGTCACCATGTTGGCAACGTTGCAACGGCGACGCGACTTCTTGCCATGAAGCGTCCGGATATGTTCGTGTGTGTGAACGGGAAGAACAAAGCTGGGTTAGCAAAGGCCCTAAATTTTGCACCGAGCACACTTTCGATTGACAACTATTGGGAGCGAGTAATCGTCCCGATCCAGTCATCACCTTGGTACAATGCGCCGCGGCCTAAAACAGAAGACAGTGAGTTGTGGGACTATCGTGTCGCTATGCTTGATGCAATTTATTACGATGATGATGCCTGAGGGGCCGTACCCGACATTCGTACGTTTCCCTCAGGAGGTGAAAAAGCAGTTTTGAAGGATAGCATGCCAGCGCCCTTTGTAGGTGTTTGCGTAAAAGCACTGGGCATTAGGTCAATGCAGGCCACCGCCGCGCAATTGCTATTAGGCGCCAATGGTTTAGCTTGTAACGTCCTCGTGGGTTTGCGATAATTTGGCTCTGTTTTAATATCATTTTGTGAAAGAAGTCGCATGAATGCTTATACTGATCGTCTCTTAAAGCTTATCGTTATGAGCGATATTCATCTACTTCCCGAGGGTGAGGTGAAACGAGGACTGGATACAGGCCCACGGTTTGAGGCAGCCCTTGATAGTGTGCAGGCCCTGCATATGGATGCAGACCTGTGTGTTTTCGCAGGTGATATCACTGAGAAGTCAGATGTACAGGCGTACGAGCGATTTGACCACATGCGCTCACGGATTGAACTGCCTCAGCGCGTCCTCATGGGAAATCATGATGACCGGAATATATATCTAACATGTGCCAGTGAGCCTATGCTCGACGAAAATGGATTTATTGAAGGCTTTGAGGATATCAAAGGGCACCGTATCTTAATGCTCGACAGCTCCGAACCAGGAATGACACGTGGCGGTTTATGCAGAAAACGCCTTACATGGGTGGCAGACCGCCTGGCTGAGGCGAAAGCTGCAGGCCTTAAAGTGATTATCTTGTTACATCACAACCCTTGTGCACTGCAAATGCCAGTGGATACCTATCGGTTAGCAGAGCCAGATAAATTGCTTGCGGTGCTGCATCGGAGCGATGCAGATATTATCCAGATTGTTGCCGGTCATTGCCATATCACTACGGCAGGCAGTTGGGGCGGTTATCCTTGTGCTACGATTTCTGGCAATCAGCACAGGGTTGAGCCTTTTCTACGCGGGCGTAGTGGTCAGCAAGCTTGTTATGAAGGGCCCGCGCAATACGCAGTAATTCAGTCTGATGGCACGAACTGTGCGGTGCACTATCAAAACTATGTCGATCACAGCACAGTAATGAACCCCGAACTTTTTCCAGGAAAAATGAAACAGGAATTCGAGAGTTTGGATTATTGAACTCTTGAGCCCAATGACATTTGGCAAAACAAGAGCGCGATCTACGCGATTGGCCAATCTTCCCCGCAGTCTTTCTGATCATGCGGCAAAATCTGACTGGTGCAAATTTGGTTGTCTGTTGACGACGGTTTTAACCTATTTGGTCTGCTTAAGGGTAACCGTTAAGCAACGGCAGAGCGTTAACTGAAGACAAGACAAAGCCAACCAAGCTGAGGCGTTGAGGGAGAAGGTGCTTCTGACCAGTTTTAATTGAGGATGGGCACCTCACGCACTAGATCTGTAGGCTTGCCGTTATCCGGTCGATGGTGATTTGGTTCTGGTGTGGTGGGGTTTGCAATATGGCCCGAGATAAGGCCAGGAAATACCGCGCATCAGAGACCACAGCTTACTTTTTGTGATGAGGAGCCCTTGATGAAAGTACTTGGGAGTACGGAGGCGCTGGCGACTTATAAAGCAAATCCCTATTCTGGCTGGCCCAATAGGGACGAGCTGGACGATCGGCTCGCTCACTTTACACTTCCTGCAGTTAAGCCGAAGTTCAAGTTAGAAGCGCATGACAGAGTGTTTACGATTGGCTCCTGCTTTGCCAGAAACATTGAAAATGCACTTGTAGAAACTGGGCGTACCATAGCTGGTCGTGATTTGTGGCTTAACTCAGGTTTGGTTGATCGCAATAACCCTTCGTCTATTTTGAACAATTTTGCTGTTTCATCAATTGAAAATGAGTTGGATTGGGCATTTGGTGAGGCGCGTTTCAATGTTGAGGAGCATTGCTATCAATACGCTAATGGAAAGTGGCAGGACTTGCACATTCCCCAGGCCATTAAGGCTTCCAGATTAGACCTGTTAGAGCAGCGGCGGGACTTAATTCACAAAACGTATCGGCTGCTTGAAAGCAGTAGCTTTATAATCATCACCCTTGGTCTTGTCGAAGCTTGGTTTGATAAAAAAGCACAGAAATATCTAAACTTAACGCCTCCAAAGGAAGCCATTCGCCAGCACCCGAAAAGGTTTGAGCTGCATGTTCAATCTGTCGATTTTATTCGGCAAACGCTTTTCCGCATCGTGAGCAAATTGAAGGCCATTTGTCCTGAGGGGCATAAAATTTTAATAACAGTATCCCCCATCCCCTTAACAGCTAGTTTTACAGACAGGGATGTGATTGTCGCGAATGCATACAGTAAAGCTGCTTTGCGGGTTGCCGCAGAAGAACTGTACCAAGAACATACGCATATTGACTATTTTCCCTCGTTTGAGAGTATAACGCACACAGACAGGTCTGTAGCTTATTTAAATGATCAGGTTCACGTCAACACGGACCTCATCGGCGCAAATGTGCGTCATATGATGTCGCTATATAGTGAGGCGGTAAACCTGGAAACGTTTGAACAGCTTCGACAGGCACTGCATGCGTTACCCCCACAAGAACGCCTGGTTCAGCTAGGTAAGTTCCTAGTGAAGAACCCAGATCACACAGGGGCTATTTTGACTTGCGTTGAAGTTGCAACGACAAACAGAAAGCTTATGCGCCTTGCTGAAAAGTATATTGCTAAGCTGCCAGCCAAGTTGAATCTGCGAGAAGCAATATCTCTTTCTAACTCCTATCTTCGTTTAAATACTCCTGAACGGGTTATTGAACTCTTGAGTTCGATAACATTTGGCAAAAACAAGAGCGCAATTTATGCGATCGGCCGTGCTTTTAACCAGACAGGCCAGTTCTCTAAAGCAGTGGATGTGCTGGAGCGTAGCCCACATAGCGGTGCGGGGCCTCGCGCTCTCATCGCTATGGAGTTGGCCAAAGCATTGAGGCATTTGGGCCGTAATAAGGAAGCGCGCGAACAAATGGAAATTGCTAAGGAGCTCCGCCCTGCTGACAAGAAAGTTAAAGCTGCTGAGCAAGAGTTATTCGGCTTCTTTGCCAAAACCTCTCGGTTTTATGAAAAAGCGGTCATGCGGCCTAAGGCGAAATCGTGATCATGGTTGACCCCATCGCAGGCTTGCAACAGGGCCAGCTTAGCTGCTTTCTACGGGCTCCAGATCGGCGCGTGTGAAAACTGGATAAACAGGCAGTTCAGGTACGCCTTTGATTGCAGGAGAGCCTTCTCCTCGCCAAATTGCGCAAATGACGGCGAGAACGTCAGCACCTTCTTGCGTTGCAAGTTGATGGGCGTGTGTTACAGCACCGCCGGTAGAGATAACATCCTCAATGAAGGTTAGTTTTCTTTCAGAAACGTTTTGCCCTTCAACGGCCCGGCAGGTGCCATAGGATTTGGCCTCTTTTCGAATGAATGCCGCTGGCAGACCTGTCTGCAAGGATATTGCAGTGGCAAGCGGAATGCCTCCAAGTTCTAGGCCAGCGATGATTTGTGTTTCGGGTGGGATCAGATCGCTCATTGCCTGTGCCAGCGGTTGCAGCAGGTGGGGCAGGCCTTCAAAACGATATTTGTCGAAATAGCGCTGTGATATCTGCCCAGAGCGTAATACAAACTCGCCTTCAAGCGCTGCGACTTGTGAAATGTTTCGCGCAAGATCTGGCAATGACAATATAGACGGGTCAGACATCCGTTTTAACCTCCAAATATAATCGCTCATATATTAGAGGGCCTGCATCTTGCTCGCAAGGTTTTGCCCTGCATGCCCGGTGCTGCGTGATTGGCTATAAGGTCTAAGTGCCTAGTCCTTTTCATAGAGCGAGAGGGTTACGGACTGAACCAGGTGATCGGAATTTCCTTTGGGGTCCAGGCTTTGGAACTGGCTGACGGTCACATTGTTTCGGATTAGAAGCCAATCGGTGCGCCATAGTTTGGGCAGCTGTCCGCCCACGCGCCATGTGGCTGGGTAAAGGGCCTTGCTGAACGAGGCAGCGTCCGTCGTTATGTTGAGAAGGCTGCGGTTATCTCCCATCGCGGGGCTGGTGTTGAAATCTCCTGCGATCACCAATGGCAGATCATTTCTCGCAACATCTTGCGTGATATGGTGAAATTCGTCTTTGCGGACGAAGTAGCGTGTCCTGATTTCATCGTAAAATTCCGAACTTAACCATTGTTTTTCAAGGAGGATCTGGATCGGCATGTACACATTGTAGGTTGATAAGATCTGGTCTCCAACTTGCACGTTGACCTTAAGTGCATAAGGGGGCGGCGGTAGGCGAAGGCTATATTGGTTTTTGGGGTTTACGACGGTGTGATCAACGACTGGCAAGCGGGTCAGCGTTAATAATGTTCCTGCGGTGATGGCTTGGTATTCGGGGAACTTTTCGGCAACATCTGATAGATCTGTCAGGGGGATGGCTTGGTTGCCCTTCGGCCTCATGTGTTCCTGCAAAAGATAGATATCGGCATCAAGCGAGCGTAGAAAGTTGAGCATTGCATGTTTGTTGCGTGGGTCGGTCAAGCTGCCTTCTCGCTGCTGGGCCCAAAAGTCGGTGTTCATTTGTACGACATGCACTTGTGCGCTTATTTTTGAAGGGGGCGAATGTTGGGTAAAGGCTGCAAAGTTTATGCCGGTCGACGGCATTGAAATAACGAACGCCGTTATAGAGAAGGCCACTACCCATAAACGAAACCGCTTCATCAAAAGCGTGGCCAATATTAAAATAATAGGCGCAGCAGCAAAAACGATAGGAGGCATCATTTCTGGTAGGACCCAGAACCAAATTTGCCCTGTCAGGGTCTCGTGTACAGTTGCGTAAACGAGCCAGACCGTTGCCAAAACTAAAATGATCTTTGACATCTATTGGTTTCTCATGGCTTTACCTGAACCCAAAGCTATGGATCTGTCATGGTGTGTTTCTGCTTGATGTTTTTAAGCCCGAACTATTGGTTTTGTGTGCCAAGGGGAGCTGCAAGTTAGTGTAAATGCGGTGCTTTGCTGCGTGCCAATTAACCATGGGTGGTGGTGCCATTTGCACCGTTTCACCAAAGGTGAGTTTCTCTTCTGCGATGTAAACGAGGTACCTCTTAGTTGCAGTAGCTATCAGTCGCTTGGTGGTGTTGTAATACTAGGCAGAGCGAGCGGTGGTCTGTGGTCGCATCCGATTTCAATCGGTGGGGTTCGGGGGCTTATGTCATGGCAAGCGTAAGGAGGTAAAGATGGTTCAATATCGACAAGCTAAAATTTCCGATGCGACGGCGATCTCTACTTTAATCTTAGAGACTCAGAACCAGTTTTCGATGGAGAAATTTTCTTCAGAGGGAGAGCGTTTCTTAGCAGAACTTTGTTCAGCCGAGGCAATCGAGCGTTACCTAGAGAGTGGCTATACTTATTTTGTTGCAGAGGACGGGGCAGCAATCATTGGCGTCATCGGTGTAAGACATGGCCGTCACATTGAGCATAACTTTGTGCGCGGTGACTATCATCGGCAGGGAATATCATCTCAACTATGGGAGCTGGCCAGAGAGAGTTGCCGACAGCAGGGTAATGTTGGCGAATTTGAACTCCAAGCCTCAACGTTTGCCATTCCTATCTATGAGCGCTGGGGGTTCGTTAAGGAAGGTGAAAAGCAAGACATTGGAGGGATAATATTTACACCCATGCGGCTCAAGATTGCATTGGCAGATTGAAACGCTGAGCAGGTGTGCGTCCTTATAGGGCAAACAAGGTGAGTGAACGGAGTTTTATGGGCAGGGCGCCATTTACTGCATCACTTGCTTGATAACCCCTTCTGCAACCGGGCCCCAAGTTTTTGATCCATCATTTTTTTGGAAGAGACCGTGACCGTCTTCACCGTTGGGAGGAAGAATGATCAGTTCCTGTTCCGCCTCGCTTTTTGATGCGTATGCGTTGAAAAAGAAACGGGTGAGTTTCGGGCCCAAAAACTGGTCGTTCTCAGCATAAATTCAGAGAGTTGGTATTTTATTGGTAGAGCCAAGTTTTTGGAAAAGTTCCTGCATCTGATCGGTAGGGCAAGACAGCTGGTTAGGGTTGATGGTCCCCGTTCCTGGCGCGAATGTGATTACACCTTAGGACCTGTGGTTTTGGCAGGATGTGCCGATATACTGGCTTGGTTGCATATGTAATAAAAACCCGTTTCGCCCACATATGTTGCCCCCTACATTTCAGTATGAGGTCACAAGCCGTCTTTAGTCTGCGATTCATGTTTCTGTCATACTACTTTCCCACTCGCTTCTCTGAGTACCTTTGGTTTCAAATTTGCGTCCGATCCCCCAGGTTTGACAGCTATCGTTGCCCCAAAAACAGTAAGCAAAAAGGGCCATCAAGAGGGTGAGTGAGAGACGTTACGTTTTTTACTATCACCAGTGATGGTGAGCGCGTCCCGCCAGGATGCGAAAATGGCAGCGTGTAGCAATTTTGCTAGCAGTTAGAAACCTCTAAGCGTGGGCCTTGTGACGACAGTGGTCCAGCTCATCAAGGAGATAACACATGCCGCTGAAATCAGCATCACGACTTGCAACGCTATGGTTGATCCTTGCGTTTCCACTTCTCAGTATCGGCGCTGCCCGCGCTGAAACCAGCACTGACCCAAGTACCCAACCAACAGTTTTCAAAGAGTGTCCGGTGTCACAGGGTGCCCCCAACACTTTTGCTCTGTGTGCGACCGCCAAATGCTGGACCGTCGATACCGTGGCCTATTGCAAATGCGATGTGATGAAGGAACCGAGCATTTCTCTGCCGTTTCATTATAAAGAAGATGGAGAGGAAAAGGACGTTTGTGATCTGCTGAAAGCAGGCATTGATAATGGTTTCACGGTAAGCACGTATGCCACACCGCGCCAGATGGAAACCGACTATGATCCCGACGCAGAGAGCCTGGGATCTCCCATGGCGACCTATAGCTGCCCCAACAGCGAAGATACGCCCGCCGGCTACTCTGCCCAATGTGATGGTGGCTTCTGTTTTAACAGCACTCAGGGGAAGAAATTCCCGGGTATTGGAGCGGTTAAGGAAGATGAGATCATCTGTTCCTGTCCCGCAGTACCCAGTCCCTCTGCAGGCTTTCAGATAGCAGGACCTTGGTTATGTGCGCCGGGCGAGCGCAATTCTGATGGGACGTGCTGCGATAAGTCGTTCCATGATAAGCTTTGTTCGGTCAAAACTGTCAATTCCACTGGTACTGAGCTTATGGTTGGCGCACCTTTAGGAGTAGCCAAGCTGCTTTCGAAAAAACTGGATGGTAAGGCTCCAAGCATCAACCGCTGTGTATTTAAATAAACCACAGCGCATCAGGCAGGAATATATACGATCCAGAGCAAGTCTGGCTCTGGAATGAAGACATCTCAACCTGCCGATAATTGGCAGGTTGAGATTTAAACCGTCCAAACATCACCCGCATTTATCACGCTCCAGGCAATACACTTCCTTCTGCATGCACCAGAAATTTAAGCTTGATCAACTTTTAGTGGAACTGTGTTTCAGTTTGTGCATGAGCGTTTTGTGTTTGCTACAACGTTAGGCTGGTAGAGCGTGTGTGGTGAGGGGGTGGTCTTTGCCGGTGTTTGGAAAAGATTTTGCCTTGCTTTGAGGCGGAGATGTTATAGTGGGGACCTGGTTTAATTATATGAGCGAAAGCTGATGCCTCAATTTGATAGTCTGTTTCCGCTTCAAAAGGGGCGGGTGCATGAAGCGTGTGGTGCTTCGGCCCATTCGTTTGCAGCTATGGCATGTGGCCAGGCTGGAGGCAAAATCTTGTGGCTGCAAGCGGGCTGGCAAGCTGAGCAGGTGAACCCTAGTGGCCTTGCCCAGTTTATGGATCCCAAATGCCTTTTGCTGGCGCGCCCTGATGACCAGAAGAGCTTGCTGGCTTGTGCTGAAGACGGGCTGCGATCTGGTGCCCTTAGTTTTGTTGTGGTTGAGAGTTTACAGCCTTTGGACCTGACGGCAGGGCGGCGCTTGCAACTGGCTGCAGAAGAAGGCCAAAGCACTGGTATTATGTTGATACCGGACGGGATGGGCAGCAATGCAACACAGACCCGCTGGTGCTGCTCCCCTATGTTTCATGGTGTCGATGAACAGGAGAAAAACTTGACTCTTCAGCTGTGGGAGTTAATTAAGAACAAAAGAGGAACATTGTGTAGTTGGGAAGTGTGCTGGGATGCAAAGGCGCATCGTGTCATTGTGGTTTCCGAGGTTGGCGAGTGACCGCATTTTGCGCGCTCAGCCGACAGAGGCTCCTTTTGCGGTTACGCATCATGAGAAGAACAGTGAACGTCTTTATTGCGTGAACAGCTTTGCCAGGCAGCAAGGCCTTGTGGAGGGCATGGGGCTTTGTGATGCCAAAGTGCTGTGCCCGGAACTGCGCACACAGGCTGCGGACTTGCTTGCAGACCAGCGGTTTTTGCAAATGCTTTTGCGCTGGTCCAACCGATACTGCCCATGGGTTGGAGCTGATGGAGCAGATGGTTTGATGCTGGATGTGACTGGTTCGACCCATTTGTTTGGCGGCGAAGCAGAGATGCTCTTTGACCTTCATGAGCGTTTGGCACAATTTGGTTTGACCGTGTTCTCCGGGTTGGCAGCGACAAAAGGGGCGGCATGGGCCGTGTCGCATTATAGCAAGGGCGTTGTTGCTGAGGGTGGTTTGAAAGCTGCTCTTAGTTCGATGCCTGTGCAAGCCCTGCGGCTGGATGAAGCGACCTGTATTACGCTACAGCGCCTTGGCTTGCGCAGTATTGGGGATGTGCTGGCAACACCGCGCGCAACGCTTGGCAGACGCTTTGGGCTCGAGCTGCTTCGACATGTGGATCAGGCCTTTGGTGACCAGGCTGAGCAGATCAACCCGCAGGCTCCAGAGGTCTACTATGCAGTGCGGCTGACATTTCCTGACCCTATTGGCTTTTTTGATGATGTGATGGCAGGGCTTAAGCGTTTGCTAGAGCACCTATGCCTGAAGCTTAAAAAGCACGAGCAGGGGATGCGCAGTTTACGTTTGACATGCCAAAGGGTTGATCAGGTCAGTGCGCAGGCTGAATTGCGACTGGCCCGCCCAATGCACGATAGTGCGCGTATCCTGCCGCTTTTTGAGCGCAGCGTGGGGGAGATTGATGCCGGATATGGTATCGACCAGTTGCGGCTGGAAGCGTTTGACTTAGAGCCACTGCCTTTGCAACAGGTTGAGGTGAGCACAACGCCAAAACCATCAGGTGATGCACTTAATGATCTCATTACCCGTTTGGGCAGCCGGATTGGGTTGGACAAAATTGTTCGCTTTTTGCCAGCAGACAGCCATGTGCCTGAACGTAGTTTTGTTGTTGCGCCTGCTGCGTACTGTGAGGCTGAAGGTGAGTGGAGAGAGGGGCTTGTGCGCCCTTTGCGGTTGTTTGCGCCAGAGCCTGTGCTGGGCAAGGATAAAATGCCACCCAAAACGTTTTGCTGGAGAGGAATGCGGCTTGCTCTTGGGCGAGCCACTGGCCCTGAGCGAATTGCACCAGAGTGGTGGTTGGATGATCCAAACTGGCGTTCTGGCCTAAGAGATTACTGGCGGGTGGAGACCCGGCAGGGGCGGCGTTTGTGGATGTTTTTTACGCCGCAAAGCCCGGCCTGGTTTGTGCAAGGAGAGTTTGCATGAGCTACGCCGAATTGTGTGTGACCTCTAATTTTACATTTTTGACAGGAGCTTCGCACCCTGAAGAGCTGGTTATGCGTGCTGCAACCTTTGGCCTGCAGGCGATTGCAATTACGGACCGCAACTCGCTGGCAGGTGTGGTGCGTGCGTATGCTGCGTTAAAAGAGCTGAAATATAAACGAGACAAAGCGCTGCCTATTCGCTCCAGTACCCGTCTTGACCCAAGCAGTAGACAACCCGTTCATGAAGGTAATGAAGAGGAGATCAGCGCACCGGTGCTTGTTTTGCCACGGTTGCTAGTTGGGTGCAGGCTGGTCTTTGAAGACAGCCCCGTCCACTGGGTCGCCCTTGCGCAAGACCGTCCTGCTTATGCACGCTTGTCCCGCTTGCTGACACAGGGCAAGCGGCGCACGGAGAAAGGCCAGTGCCAGCTGTTTTTTAATGACCTTCTTGAAAGTGCCAGTGGTATCGTGCTGATCGCTTTGCCTCAGAGTGATTTGGCAGGTGAGGAGGTTGCAGACCATATCAGCCAGGCGTCCAAGGCTTATCCCGGACATGTTTTTTTGGGAGCTGCGCCCAGGTATGATGGTCAGGATCAGGCCTATTTTGAACGCTGTTCCAAGCTGGCCTTGAGGCTTGCAACCCCGATGGTAGCAGTGGGCGATGTGCTTATGCACCATGGCAAGCGAAGGCAGCTGGCTGATGTGCTGACCTGCATCCGGGAGGGCGTTACCATCGACCAAATTGGACGCCGGGCTTTGCCCAATGCTGAGCGACGATTGAAAGCCCCCTTAGAGATGGCGCGGCTTTTCCGGGACTACCCTGCTGCGATCAAACGGACCATGGAAATCGCCAATCGCTGCATGTTTTGCTTGAGTGAACTTTCCTATGAATACCCGGAGGAAGGGCGCGGCACGGAAACAGCTCAAGACAGACTGAAACGATTGACCCATGAAGGGGTACAGCGACGCTACCCTAGTGGGGAGAGCGAACGTGTGCGGCTGCTGGTTGAAAAAGAGCTTGCTCTGGTAGCAAAGCTTGGTTTTGCCGCTTATTTCCTCACAGTCTATGACATTGTCATGTTCGCCCGTTCTCAAAACATTTTGTGTCAGGGGCGCGGGTCTGCGGCGAACTCGATCATTTGCTATGCGCTTGGTATTACAGATGTTGCTCCTGAAACGATTTCGATGGTGTTTGAGCGTTTTGTCTCAGAACATCGCGGCGAGCCGCCAGATATTGACGTGGATTTTGAGCATGAACGGCGCGAAGAAGTAATTCAGCACATCTATGAGAAGTATGGCAGGCACCGGGCTGGCTTATGCGCGACGGTTATTCATTTCCGCTCCCGCGCTGCTATTGGTGAAGTTGGTAAGGTCATGGGGCTTTCGCAGGACCTGCTGGCGAACCTTTCCGGCTCTATGTGGGGCTCGTCCAACACTGGTGTTCAAGAGACGAGGCTGAAGGAACTTGGGCTGGATGGCAATGAACGCCGCCTTGCTCAGACCATCCATTTGATTCAGGAGATTATCGGCTTCCCGCGCCACCTTTCTCAACATGTGGGCGGTTTTATTATCACCAAGGGGCGGCTGGATGAACTGTGCCCTATTGAGAATGCGGCGATGGAAGACCGGACTACGATTGAATGGGACAAGGATGATATCGACACGCTTGGTATTTTGAAAGTGGATGTGCTCAGCCTTGGCATGTTGACCTGTATTCGCAAGTGCTTTGCTATGATTGCAGAAAAGAACGGGCCACAGCTGACTATCGATTCCGTACCGCAAGATGATGAAGCCACCTATGACATGCTTTGTAAGGCAGATGCGCTGGGGGTGTTTCAGGTTGAAAGCCGCGCACAGATGAACTTTTTGCCACGCATGCGGCCACGCGTTTTTTATGACTTGGTGATTGAGGTGGCAATTGTTCGCCCTGGTCCTATTCAGGGGGGGATGGTGCACCCCTATATCAAACGGCGTCAGGGTAAGGAGCGGGTCGATTTTCCTTCTGCTGAGCTGGAAGGGGTGTTGGGCAAAACGCTTGGTGTGCCGCTCTTTCAGGAACAGGCGATGCGTATTGCTGAAGTTGCAGCTGGTTTTACGCCAGAAGAAGCTGACCGGTTACGACGTTCGCTGGCGACGTTTAAGCGTATGGGGACGATCAGCTCATTTAAGAGCCGCTTTATCAATGGAATGTTGTCACGTGGATATACTCTGGACTTTGCCGAGCGGTGCTTCGCGCAGATTGAAGGGTTTGGCAACTACGGCTTTCCCGAGAGCCATGCGGCGGCTTTTGCCATGTTGGCTTATGTTTCTGCTTATCTGAAATGCCATCATCCAGCAGCTTTTGCTTGTGCTTTGCTCAACTCACAGCCCATGGGGTTTTATGCGCCTGCGCAAATTGTGAGGGATGTGCGCGAGCATGATGTGGAGGTACGCCCGATCTGTGTGAACCGCAGCCACTGGGATAATACGCTAGAACGGCGCAGTGATGGAGAACTTGCCATTCAGCTTGGTTTTCGCCAGATCAAGGGCTTCAAGGAGGAGGATGCTCTTTGGATTATTGCTGCGCGTGGAAATGGCTATCCTGACCCACAAAGCATCTGGCAACGTGCCAGTATCATGCCTGCTGTTTTGGAGAGGCTGGCAGAAGCGGATGCTTTTACAAGTATGGGGCTTAACCGGCGGGATGCACTGTGGCAGGTGAAAGCCATTAAAGGGACGCAGCCGCTGCCGTTGTTTAATGATCCCATTGATGGTGAAGTTATTCCAGAGCCGCAGGTGAGCTTGCCGAGTATGCATTTAGGGGAAGAGCTGGTTGAGGATTATCTTTCCACCCGGCTTTCCTTACGGGCGCATCCAATGGAGTTGTTGCGCCCTGATATTGGCGGGCTTACTGCACATGCGCAGCTGAGTACTGCGCCGCTGAAGCGGACCAGTGTTTGCGGTGTTGTGATCACCCGGCAGCGGCCTGGCACTGCTTCTGGGGTTATTTTTCTGACGCTGGAAGATGAAACCGGGGTTTGCAATGTGGTGGTCTGGCCGAAGATTTATAAAAAATTTCGCCGGACAGTGATTTCCGGGCGGCTGCTTTATGTGTGTGGGTATTTGCAGCGAGAAGGGGTGGTGGTTCACTTGATTGCACAGGAGATCAAGGATTACTCGCAGAAGCTGTCTGCGTTGGGTCATCCGCTTGATGAGGTGATTGGTGAGACTTTACCAGCTGCTGATGATGCTCCGCGCCGTCCTGCTTTGCCTCGCGCTGTAACGCGGGCACGTCACCCACGCGAGCAAGCAAAGAAACTCTTCCCAAGCCGTGATTTTCACTAGTTGGGATTGGCAAGGCACCTTGGGCTGCGCGCCACCTTTGTGGCGGTGCTGAATGTGGCATTCAGTGTAATGCTATTGAAGGAGAAGGGGGGCTGGCGGTGCGTCTGGTGTTTCACTACTCGACGCCGTTCCAGTTAGCACAAGGACGGAGACTGTGGTTCCTACCCGCAGTTGTACGTCCTTCGGCATTTCCATGATTTTCACACGCACTGGGATACGCTGGGCCAAGCGGATCCACTCAAAGGTGGGGCTGATATTGGGAAGCAGATCAGAGCCTGTGCTTCCATCTGATTGAGAAATACCCCAGCCGATGCTCTCCACTTGCCCAAGAACGACTTCGTGTGGGTACGCCATGAGCGTCATAACCACTTTATCGCCGATCTTGATCCGCCGGATTTTGGTTTCTGGAAAGTAGGCGTCGATCCAGAAACTGGAGGAATCCACCAGCGCAAGGGCGGGCTCGTTTTCAACGGTCTGGCTGCCTAAACGCAGATTTAAGTTTGTGACGAAGCCTGTCACAGGGGCAGCGACCTGCGTGAAGGCAAGGTTTAGTTCGGCTGTACGCAAGGCTGCTCGTGCAGAGCGTAACTGGGCGTTTTCCTCTCCCTTTGCTCCAAGAGTTGCCACGACCTGAGCAAGAGAGGCCTGAGCTTCTACAAGAGCGGCTTTTGACTGCGCCAGACCGGCTTCTGCCTGCTCGGCACTTGCCAGAGCGACAATGTAACTCTTTTCGATTTGATCGAAGGTGCGCTGTGTGACGAAGCCGTCTTTCAATAGCTTTCTGTTTCTTTCCAGATTTGCCTTGATGTTCCTGAGTGTTGCAAGGGAGGAGCGCACCTCTGAATTGGCTTGTTCAACGCTGGAGCGGTACTGGGAGACATTAGCCACCGCTGCTTCTCGTTCTTTTTCAAGGGCGTTGAGTTGATCAATTGTCTGATCAAGATCAGCCTTTTTTTGGGTGTAGGTGGCTTTAAATGTTCGGGGGTCTATTTGAAAGAGCAGTTGCCCGGCAGACACCGCCTGGTTGTCGAGGATTGGCAGGTCTACAATCGGACCGGAAACACGGGTGGCGATCTGAATGACGTTGGCGCGTACCTGACCATCGCGTGTCCATGGGTTTTGTAAGTACGCGTAGAACTTGAAAACAAAGGCCAAAATAGCCAGACCGATAATCGTGCCCGTAATCGCCAGTTTATAGCTACGTTTTAGTGCTTTCATATCGGGATGATCCAGTTTCCAAGTAAAGTCGTGTAGATGACGGCTAAAGCTATGAAGACGCCGGGTGGGTACACAAGAAACCTTGAAAGCCGGTACCTGTTTAATAAGCGCGATGTGAGCCAGCTGAGGAACAGGCCTAAAAACGAAGCAATCAAGAGGGGCGGGAAATAAACGCTACCTATGGCCCATTCACTTGGGTATCCACTCATTGATCCATGCTCCTTTAGAAACGAGCTTCCTTTAAGTAAGACCAGTCGACTTTTTGAGATTGCTCTTCATAGTTCTCTAATGCCTGATAAACACTGCGAATGCCTCCAAGAATGCGATAGATATTTAACCGTTCTTCTAACTCTATGCCGTCTTTGCTCTGCTCATCCAAGACCGTTGAAATTGTGTCTTCCATTTCAGGTAGCTTGATCTGGCATTGCCTGACAGCTGCCCTTAACGTTTCGCCGGAAGGCTCTTGAACCAGACTCTCAAAGTCATTCATGAGCTGGGTGTTCCAGCCGCTAATATTGTGTCTCAACGCTTCATAAAACGGGGCGTTTTCTGCGTCTTTAAACTCCCCCATTAGCACTGAAAGGCGAATGGAAAGAGCTTGAAGCACAACGATCGTCTTGATCAGCTCGTGTTTTTCAATTGTTGGAGAAATCCCAGGCATCCAAGCTCGCATTATATGCGGAATGCTTTCAATTTCGTTGATGTGATGGCGCCTTAGATAGCGCTGGATTGCGGAGCGTTGGGGTGTGGAGCTGCTGTTCTGGTCTGCCAGTAAATAACCGGCACTGGTGAAAAACCGGCGCAGCAAGCTGAGATATTGAATCTCCGGGCGAAGCTTGAATGTGAATGTGGAAACGCAGGTGAAAATCCCCATAATCAAAAGGAAAACGAGCAGCTGATTAACTGCAAAACTAAAGCTGTACGATTGGTTGTTGCTTATGCCGGTTGTCATCACAAAGTTGGCGAGGCCGAACATTCTTGCCAGACCTGCTTCGGGTGAATGAAAGAGATAAGCAATGGAAAATACCGCAATGAAAATGAGGGTGCCGAGAGCCCAGAAACTGTGTAAATGCGGCATAATCAGAAGGTAGATACAAGCTGCGAAAATGGTTGATATGACCCCAATAGCTAACAGGGAACTTGGTTTAACATAGGGGTTTGTTGATAAGGAAACACTGTAGACTCCTGCCAGAATGAGGAGAACAGAGCTGTTTGGAAGATTGGGTGCAAAAATGTACGCAATATAGGCAATCCAAAGACAAAGGAATGCGCGGAATGCTCCTTTCAATGCGCCAGTATTGATAATGTGTTTTGGCGTTGGTTTTTCGATTTTGAGTTGTGGTTCAAGATTCTGACGAAAGCCGAATATCACGGCATAAATTTCGTGGAGCTCATAAGTGATGCGCTCTATATTGATCAGCTGTCTGACGTATAGCGATAAGGTCGCTTTTTCCAGGTGACTAAGGCCTGTTGTATCGATTTCGTTTGGCTGAAAGCCCCGGAAAGGGCTTTTGTATTTCACGCGTTTGCCAGAGGACATTCTGGCGATGTTGGTTAGGCGCTCAATGATCTCTTCCTGATACTGTTTAAACCAGGGCAGGCGTGTTTCGACTTCGAGTAGATTTACCTCATTGATGTTTTGGCGCCATGCTTCGATTGTGCGTTCATATTTAATCCAGAGTTGAGCGGAGTCTTTCCAAAGCTCGTGAACCTCCCAAATTTCATAGCTTTCAACCTGGGCTATGTTGGCAAGCTCATCCAGCCTTGCCTGTAATGCGGCCAGGTTGCCTTGTTGTTTGAGGTAGTTTTTCGGGTTGCTGGAAAATTCGTCTCTCAAGGTTTCTTGAAATAAGTTAAGAGCAGCGTTGCTCAGCTGGCTTGCGGTATTATAAAGCGCTCGCGCCGAGGTTTGGGGCCAAAGGACAGCAGAGACGACGCTGTACGTGATCACGCCAAGAGCGGTCTCCTCGATCCTTAGCATTGCGGTGTAAAATGCTGGCTCAGTGCTTGATGCTGAATCAACGGCAACAATTATTGTTACGAATGCGGCGACATTCCAAAAGTAGGAATTGCGGGTTGTGCTTTTCATATAGGTGCAAAAAAGCACATAGCTGGATAACACAACCATAAACATCCAGCGTTGCTGCGGATAAAGGGAGAGGATTAAAAGGGCTGCTACAGCAGCAAGCAGCGTGCCGCCAAGGCGTTGTGCGCCTTTGTTAAATGACTGTCCTGAGGTTTCTAAGGAGATAAACGCGACAGCCAGTCCAGCCCAATAAGGACGATCCCACCCCATAGAAAGAGCAATTGCATAGGCAATCACCATTGCAAGGGCGACTTTGATTGCATCCTTTGCTCGGGTGCTTAACAGCATATCCTTATTCACCAAGGTCCCAGCCAGGCCAGAGGAGTGTCGGCGTCAGAATAAGGTGAAGACATGTTGGAGAGGTTTTTGTTTTGCCTTCAATTTGCGCGGTTGTTTTATCACCTTTGCGGGTGGCTGGCAGGGTTGAGTGTAGCCAGAGGTTTTTGTGATGTGAGCCAGTTTTCAAAGAGTGTGATTGCTGGAGTGACAGGTTTTGTTTTGATGCGTGTAAGCCAGTATTTACCTGTCACAATCTCCATTGGAAATGGCCTGCAGAGGTGGCCTAAAGACAGTTTACGCGTGAACATATCGTAGGGCAGGAGAGCAACGCCGTGGCCTGCTTCTACCATCTCTGCCATGGCTATGGAGGAGTCAAAAACAGGGCCTGTAATCTTGGGGCATGCGGTGGCTGCTTGTTGAAACCAAAGTTCCCATTCATCTGCACGATATGATCTTAAGAGGGTTTGGTTGACCAAATCTGCCGGGGTTTTGAGGCTATCTTTGATCTGTGGTGAGCATAGCGGGGTCAGTGGTGTCGTGAGCAATGCGGTTGCATGAAGTGCAGGCCATAGACCTTCGCCAAAACGGATCGCCAGATCGAGACCTTCCTTGGCGATGTCTACGCGGTTGTTGTTGGTAAATAGGCGCAGGTTCACACTGGGGTGCTGTTTACGAAAATCGGGCAGGCGCTCCAATAAGTAGCCGGTGGCAAAGGTGGTGACGACGCCGACGTTTAACGTTTCCTGATAACGGCCATCCAGCAGCCGGTCGAGCATACTTCCTATGTTGTCAAAGCCCTGAGTGAGAACGGGGTGCAGTGCTGCGCCTTCATCGGTTAGCATAAGCCCCTTGGGGGTGCGGGTGAAAAGCGTTACGCCCAGAAATTCTTCCAGAGCAATAAGCTGGTGGCTGACGGCAGCCTGTGTCACGCATAGCTCAATGGCGGCGCGTGTGAAACTGCCTTGTCTTGCTGCAACTTCGAATGCGCGCAATGCGTTGAGGGGGAGTTTTGGTCGGTCCATTGCTATTAGTTTTTCTAATATCTAATTCGAGAAAAAGTCGTTTGTGGCTCTTTAAAAAAGTGGTTACTCCTAAAAGCATACAGGATTAACCTGTATCAATCACTAGAAGACTTCAAAGATAACGGGCGAAATTGCGCTGTGTATGCTTTGCGCTGCGCTAATGAGCAACTGTGTTTATCGCATGAAATTTTTTTGTGGTTTCCGAGATCATTCATCCTAAGGATTTTGAGTATGTTCCGTTTTTTTGAAGGGGTTGGCGCTTCTGTGAAAGGACTTGCCTGTTGCTTTGCTTTTGCCGTGAGTATGCCAGTGGTTGCGCAAGCAGGGCAGCTTTTGGAGACGGTGGCAAAGTTGGAAGCGGATGTGGGGGGACGTATTGGCGTGGTTGTACGCCACACTGGGTCGGACTGGTCCATTGAGCATCGTCCAAACGAGCGCTTTCCCATGGCCAGTACGTTTAAAGCACTTTTGTGCGGTGGTGTTTTGGCCCGCGTTGATCAGGGGCAAGAGAACCTTGAGAACGTCGCGCGTTACACTGCTGATGAACTGGTGAGGTATTCACCTGTTACTGAAAAGCATGTTGCAACTGGTATGAGTGTTGGGGACCTATGCGAAGCCACTATTACAGTGAGTGATAATAGCGCTGCGAACTTTTTGCTGAAGCGTTTGGGGGGGCCTGAGGGCTTTACGCGATTTATGCGTGGCATTGGAGATGAAGACACCCGGCTTGATCGCTGGGAGGTTGAAATGAGCGAGTCCAAGCCCGGGGACCTGCGCGATACAACAACACCTGAAGCGATTTCGAAGAGCCTGGGTAAGCTGTTGTTTGGAGATATCTTGCAACCCCATTCACGTGAACTGCTGACACACTGGATGATCAACAACAAGGTTGCTGATGCGCTAATGCGCAAGCATTTGCCAACCGGGTGGCGTATTGCGGACCGGTCAGGCATGGGGCATTACGGCACTCGTGGGAATATTGCAGCTTTATGGACTGAAACAGGAGAGGTCTATCTGGCTGCGATCTACATGACGGGAAGTGATGCCGATGTTAAAACCCGAAATGCGACGATTGCAGAAGTTGGGCAAGCTATATTTGTAGAGATCAAACAGCGCTAATTCATCCAGCAGAGTTTTGGTCAAAAGGGGCAGGTGTGTGCCCCTTTTTTTCGTCATTGCTTCGGGCCTTCGGGGGTGATCATCCAGTTGGACAGTGTTTTGTCCATATGTTTCATGCGATGGCGCAAAAGCTCGCGGGTCAGCCGAGCAAGGGTTGCGGCAAACTCGGGTTTGTTTGCAAGGTTTTCCATTTCACCTTTGCCCTGTCTATCAAACAGCATGGGGGGGAGGTCTGCTGCAAATTCTACCAGTGTAAAGCGATCATCTCGCAGGATGCTCAGGCATGAGTCTTCCAGTTTTGTTTCCAGCCTCTGCTGCCAAAGGGTAGGTTTCAACGGATCAGCGAAATCCAGTTCTGACATGGAGACTTTGCGCCAATTCTCAGGCGTTTCTCCCTTCAAGAACGGAAGAAGGGACTTCCCATCGACCGAACCTGGAACGTCTTGTCCAACCCAGTCCAAAATGGTGGGAAGGATATCGATGGATTCCGTGTCCTGTGAGATTTGCGTCCCGTTTTCACCCTCTGGTATGCGGATCATGAGTGGTGTGTGGTAGGCCGCATCATAGACGGTCATTTTCCCCCATGAGTGGTGATCTCCAAGCATCTCTCCGTGATCTGCTGTTATGACCAGCATCGTGTTGTCGTATTGCCCGCTTTCTTTTAGAAACTCGATTACACGCCCCACATGGTGGTCGACTTCAGTGGCCAGTCCCAGATAGATGGATCTCAGCGTGCGGATGTTTTCATCTGACGGCTCCAGATTGCTAAAGCCTTCAACAAAGTTTGCCGCACTGGTATTTTGCATTGTTGGCGCGAAAAATGGGTGCTGCGCGGCTTCATCCTCAGGACGCTCAAGCCTTTCTGGCAGCGGCATGCTCTCTGGGTCATACATGGTGTTGTATGGCGCTGGAGCGACAAGGGGCGGGTGTGGTCGTATGTATGTCAGGTGCGCAAACCAGCTTTGCTGGTGATAGGCAGGCATGGCGTTTAAAAATGAATCTGTCAGGAAGGCGGTATCGCTGTCCTGTGCTGAATAAAGGGCAGGGTCATTCAGACGCGGGGGTTTTCCATCTGACGAAACGGGTTTGTATACATCCCAGTATTTTTCGAAGTTATACCCGCGGTTCATGAGGTAAGATTGCCAGGGAAGTGACGTTTCCTGGCGCATCTCCATCATCTCATGGAAGCCCGGCAGGGGGTGCTCATAGGTTCTCACGGCAGGGTCGCTGGGGTGGAATTTGCGAGGATCTTGAGAGGTGTCGGTATAACCAAACAACATTGGCAAATAGCCAGCCTTGCGCATCTCGGTAGCAACGTTTGGTATATCATGGCGTAAAGGGGTGCCATTGCGCACAGAACGGTGGTTCATCGCATATTGCCCTGTCAGAATTGAAGCTCTGGAGGGGCCACATGGGTTGGTCACAGAGAAGTGGCGGGTAAAACTAACGCTTTCTTGCATAAAGGCGCGCAGGTTTGGCAAGTTTACGTGATTGGCAAGTTCACCGAAGACACAGTCGGCGCGCAACTGGTCGATAATGATGAAAAGAACATTGCGTTTGTTCTGCATACTTTCGATCCCTCTAAGCCACTGTTGTGGCAGTCCTTCCCACACGTGTAACCTTGCAATGTGAAAACGAGATGTGTCATTAGCTTTTTGCCAGCAAACAATCCACAATTCTACGCAAATTCAAACCTATTTGATTATCTTTGTTGAAAAATGGAGGTAATTGTGGGCTAAGTTGGGAAGTTGAGCTTTCTTGACTGAATTTGTGAGGAACGGATGTCTCATACCCACCGTGAACTGGAACTACTTGAAGCTCTTAAGCGGCTTGGGGGCTCTGCGCGAAATGCAGACCTAGCACATGCGCTTGATGTGTCTGAGGAAACTGTTCGGCGAACTGTTAAGGCGCTGTCCATTACGTCGGATGTTGAACGTGTGCGCGGGGGAGCGTATCTGGCTGGAACTCAAAGTGAGCCCAGCTTCTTTCGCAGGATCTCTTTGCGCTCGGACGAGAAGCGTTTGATCGCGTCTGTTGTTGCAGATGTGGTTGAAGATGGAATGACAATCTATCTGGATGTGGGCTCTACAACCGCTTATGTGGCCGAAGAACTGCGGCAACACAAAAACCTGACTGTGGTCACGAACTCAATTGGTGTGGCGCAAACGCTGGTTCATATAAATAATAACAAAGTGCATCTTCTCGGGGGGGAGATGCAGGGAAATGAACGGGGTACTTTTGGGCATGTGACAACGCGCCAGGTGCAGCGGTTTGTTATTGATATGGCGGTCCTCAGCCTTGATGGCGTCTCGCAATCGCGAGGGTTCTTGTATCAAAACAGTGTTGAGGCCGATCTTTCCTGCGCAATCGCGGAATTGGCTGATCAGGTCTTGATCGCCTTTGACCATGGCAAGCTGGGAGAAAATGCGCCGTATGTGGGACCCGATCCGCGCCGTGTCTCCTATGTTGTGACAGATCGTGCCCCTGAAGAGCCTTTTGCAACCTCCTTCGCGAACTGGGGAATTGAGAGCCTCGTTGCTTCTGAAAATGCGTGACTACTAACGAAAAGTGTTGGTGAGTTTCATGCCAATGAGATCGTTTGGCTAGCTCCTAATGCCCCAACACAACCTCTTTAAAAATAAACAAGAACTCGTCGGAATCTGGGTGTCTCCAAGTGCCGCTGGTCACAAGGGACTTGGTTGTACAAGCTGTTCAATACGCGCGCGTGCGCCGGAAATCCGCATTACATTTGGTTTGATTGATGAGCTTTACCATCATTGTGATTATTCTCTCTGCGGCGCTGTTGCATGCGATTTGGAATGCGATTGTTAAGTCTGCGGCTGACCGTACGCTCACTCTGGGCCTTGTGGCCCTTGGGCATGTGATCCCGGGCGCAGTCATGGTTGTGTTGTTACCGTTGCCAGATGTGGCAAGCCTTGGGTATGTCGCCTGTTCCACGGTCATTCACTTTGCTTATTATTACATGCTTGGTCAGGCTTATCGGCATGGTGACTTAAGTGTTGTGTACCCCATTGCACGCGGTATTGTGCCGGCGCTTGTCTCTTTGTGGGCGATGCTCTTTATTGGCGAAGTTTTGCCATTTTGGGCATGGATCGGCATTGGGTTGATTGCATTTGGCATACAGATGTCCAGCTGGTCGGCGTTACGCCAAGGTGTTGGTCGGGCTGCACTTGGGTTTGCTGTTGCGACCGGCGTTTGTATTTCGGCTTACTCGCTGGTTGATGGCGTTGGAGTGCGGTTGTCGGGTAACACGTTGAGCTACTGGGCGTGGGGCGCTTTCCTTCACATCTTCATCGCTGCATTTGTTGGGCTTAGGCGGCGCTCAGCTCTTTCGACTTTGTCGAGGCGCACTTGGATTCTAGGGTTGAGTGGCGGCCTGGTTTCGATGACCGCTTATGGTTTGGTTCTTTATGCAAAAAACTTTGCGCCACTGGGAGCCGTGTCAGCGCTTCGAGAAACCTCGGTGATTTTTGCTGCCTTGATCGGATTTGTCTTCTTGGGAGAAGGTAACTGGATCCGCCGAATGCTTGCTGCCGTGCTGATGGTTGCCGGAGTGAGCCTGATCGGCCTAAGTTTGTAAGCATTGACCGGTTGCGCCTGCTGCTGGGCCGTAAATTGGATGTGTTCTCGTTCTTAATATGAATATGCAAGGTTGGTTGAGAGGCGATAAGAACATTGATGGGACTGCTTGCAGGGGGCGAGCCGTTCGGCTTGGGGGTGAGCGGTTTCATAAGGGCCTTTGTGGGTAAAGATTAAGCCGGGGAAGGGAGAGGCATGATCGACAAGCTGGAGATGTTTATCGCGTTGGCGCATGAGAGGCACTTTGGGAAAGCTGCTGAGGAGTGCGGCGTGACCCAGCCAACGCTTTCGGCAAATATCAAGCAGCTCGAAAAGCAACTCGGCGTTTTGTTGGTTCTGCGCGGATCCCGCTTTCAGGGCATTACACCTGAGGGGGAGCGCGTGCTGGAATGGGCGCGCAAACTTGTTGCTGATACACGGACCATGAAACAGGAGCTAAAGGCCGTTCGTAAGGGGCAGACTGGCACTTTGCGTATCGCATCTATTCCTACAGCCCTAACCTATGTGCCTGAACTCACCAGATGCTTCAGTGAGGATAACCCTGGAATTTCATATAGGGTGCTTTCTCGGCCTTCCTCTGAAATTCTGACACAGCTGGAAAATCTGGAAATTGATATCGGGCTGACCTATCTGGATAATGAGCCTTTGGGTCGGGTCTTGAGAATCCCGCTCTACAAAGAACGCTATTGTTTCGTTGTTGTGGAAGGTGGGCCTTTGTCTGGTGCGAAGCAGGTCTCACTGCAAGATGTTAGTGAGGTTCCCTTGTGTCTGTTGACCACAGATATGCAATGTCGCCGGATCGTGGATCGTATTTTTGATGAGCTTGATGTGATTGCCAAACCGGTGTTGCAATCAGATTCCATTATGTGCCTTCTCGCTCATGTGGGTACCGGCCGATGGGGAACAGTGATTCCGCAGGGAATCGCTGAGACCATTGCATCTGATCGATTTGAAATTATTCCAATTTCAGATTCTTATGCGAGCGTCATGGTTGGGTTGATCGCAACGCAGCGTGAGCCGCGCGCTCCTCTTTTGGATGCGTTTTTGCGATGTGTTGCGCAAGACATTAAAGATTGCGCGGTTCCGTTGTCTGCTTCACGATAGAAATGTGCAATCGCTCAACGGATTTACGCTATTGATCAGGTGCGACATTTTGTGGCAAGTCGGTGCATTGACGTGCGAGGATGGAGGAACGTATGGCCTTGCAGACGCAATCGCAGGATGTAGAAAAAGAAACGGCCGCGATCGTTGATAGCCACGAACAGCTGGAGGGACCGCTCCTTCCAATCCTGCACGATGTGCAGGCTAAATTTGGCTATATTCCCGAGGAAGCGCTTTTACATATTGCAGATCGTTTAAATCTGAGCCGCGCTGAAGTTTATGGGACAATCAGTTTTTATCACGACTTTCGCAAGAAAGCCGCTGGGCGGCATGTCTTGAAAGTCTGCCGATCTGAGGCTTGTCAGTCCGTTGGTGGCGATAAGCTGGCGGAAGGTGTGCAATCCGCACTTGGTATCACATGGCATGAAACAACGGATGACGGGATGATCACACTGGAACCGGTGTATTGTCTTGGACTGTGTGCATGTGCGCCAGCTGCAATGCTGGATGAAAAAATCCATGGCCGCCTTGATAAATCCGGCGTTCTTGCGCTTGTTGAGGAGGTGAAGTGATGGGTGTCGTTTACATTCCTTGCGATTCTGCTGCTGTTGCCGTTGGTGTAGAGGGTGTGGCAGACGCATTTAGTACAGAGCTTCGTGAGCGCAATCTTGATGTACAAGTGGTGCGAAACGGGTCTCGCGGCATGCATTGGCTGGAGCCGCTGGTTGAGGTTGAAACAGAACAAGGGCGTGTTGCTTACGGGCCGGTTCGCCCTGGCGATGTTCCCTCGTTGTTGGATGCAGGAATGCTGGAGGGGGCGGACCATCCACTTTGCCATGGGCTGACTGAGGAGATGCCTTTTTTACGGCAGCAAACGCGTCTAACCTTCTCACGCTGCGGTGTGACTGATCCACTTTCGATTGAACATTATAAAACCCATCGTGGCTTTCTTGGTTTGCAACGGGCGCTATCAATGACGCCTGCTGAGATTGTTAAGGAAGTCACTGATAGCGGGCTGCGTGGACGTGGTGGTGCCGGGTTCCCAACCGGTGTCAAATGGAACACTGTTCTCAATACGAAAGGTGAGCAGAAGTATATTGTCTGCAATGCTGATGAAGGCGATAGCGGCACTTTTTCGGATCGTATGATCATGGAGGGTGACCCCTTCGTGCTGATTGAAGGTATGGCCATTGCTGGTATCGCAACTGGTGCGACCAAGGGCTACATTTATACCCGTTCAGAATATCCTCTTGCTGTTTCTGCTTTGCGTGAGGCCATCAAGCTTGCGCAGGATGCTGGTATCCTCGGGCCATCAGTGATGGGGTCTTCATACGCGTTTGATATGGAGGTGCGCGTTGGTGCCGGTGCTTATGTGTGTGGTGAAGAAACGTCTTTGCTGAACAGCCTTGAAGGCAAACGCGGCGTTGTGCGCGCGAAACCGCCACTTCCGGCCATTGAGGGGCTGTTTGGACGCCCAACGGTGGTCAACAATGTAATATCACTGGCGACCGTTCCAGTGATCATGGATCGCGGTGCCAAAGCCTATTATGATTATGGTGTGGGAAAATCTCACGGTACGATCCCGATCCAGCTGACAGGCAATATCCGCAATGGCGGGCTTTTTGAAACAGCCTTCGGCCTGACGCTGAATGAGCTGATTTATGATATCGGCGGCGGCACGTTGAGTGGGCGCGAGGTGAAGGCGGTGCAGGTTGGTGGGCCTCTTGGGGCGTACTTCCCTCCTTCAATGTTTGATACTATCTTTGACTATGAAGCGTTTGCAGAGCGCCACGGAATACTTGGTCATGCGGGGATCGTGGTTTTTGATGACACCGTCGACATGCTTAAACAAGCACGTTTTGCGATGGAATTTTGTGCAATTGAGAGCTGCGGTAAATGTACGCCTTGCCGGATAGGGTCGGTTCGCGGTGTTGAGGTGCTTGATAGCATCGCTAGAGGGGATCGACCTGAGGAGCACATGGAGCTTCTGGAAGATCTTTGCGACACGATGAAGATGGGGTCTTTATGCGCTTTGGGAGGGTTCACGTCCTATCCTGTGATGAGCTCTTTGACGCATTTTCCGCAGGATTTTCAGGTGAAATCAGCCAGCCAGCAAGCAGGTGGAGTGGACGCATGACACTTATTAAAGAGATTGACTACGGCACGCGTCAAGCAACCTCAGAAGATACGGTCACTCTTACGGTCGACGGGTTTGATGTGAGTGTGCCGGAAGGCACTTCAGTGATGCGCGCTTCGATGGAAGCGGGGATCTCGATTCCGAAATTATGTGCAACTGATATGGTTGACGCTTTTGGCTCTTGTCGGCTGTGCCTTGTGGAGATTGACGGCAAACGCGGGACGCCCTCTTCTTGTACAACACTGGTTGAGGAAGGGATGCAGGTTCATACGCAGACCAAGCGCCTTAAGGGGCTGCGGCGGGGGGTGATGGAGCTTTACATTTCTGATCACCCGCTGGACTGTCTGACTTGTGCGGCCAATGGTGATTGCGAACTGCAAGACATGGCAGGTGCGGTTGGATTGCGGGATGTGCGGTATGGATATGATGGCGTAAATCATGTTCAGCAGCGCGAGGCTTCCGGGGAGCTTAATGCCAAGTGGAAGCCAAAGGACGAGACCAATCCGTACTTTACGTATGACCCGTCCAAATGCATTGTGTGTTCACGTTGCGTGCGTGCTTGTGAGGAAGTGCAGGGAACATTTGCGCTGACGATTGAAGGGCGCGGCTTTGACTCTCGTGTCACTGCCAGTGTGAACGAAAGCTTCCTTGATTCTGAGTGTGTTTCTTGCGGTGCGTGTGTACAGGCCTGTCCTACAGGGACCTTGCAGGAAAAGTCCGTGATCGAAATCGGGCAACCTGAGCGCTCTGTCGTAACAACCTGTGCTTATTGCGGTGTGGGATGTTCCTTTAAAGCGGAGATGCGTGGCTCGGAACTAGTGCGCATGGTGCCGTACAAAGACGGGAAGGCCAACCGTGGTCATTCTTGTGTTAAAGGGCGGTTTGCTTACGGATATGCAGCTCATCAGGACCGTATTCTTGAGCCAATGGTGCGAGAGAGCATCGATGATCCATGGCGTGAAGTGTCATGGGATGAAGCATTGAGCTTTGCTGCCAATCGGCTGCAAGGCCTGCAGAAAACCTACGGCAAAGAGTCTATTGGTGTGATCACCTCGTCGCGGTGTACCAACGAAGAAACATACCTTGTCCAGAAGCTTACACGGGCTGTGTTTGAAAACAACAACACTGACACTTGCGCTCGTGTCTGCCACTCGCCAACCGGATACGGGCTTGGTCAGACCTTTGGTACCTCTGCTGGCACTCAGGACTTTGATAGTGTGGAGCACTGTGATGTGGTTCTTGTTATTGGAGCCAATCCGACGGATGGACACCCTGTCTTTGGCTCTCGCCTGAAAAAGCGGCTGCGTGAAGGTGCTAAGCTGATCGTCCTCGATCCACGTCGCATTGATTTGGTGAAATCACCTCATGTAAAAGCAGAGCATCACCTTGCATTGCGTCCAGGTACAAATGTTGCGGTTGTGACAGCTATGGCGCATGTCATCGTAAGCGAAGGTTTGTTTGACGAGACCTTCATTCGTGAGCGTTGTGAGTGGGATGAGTTTCAGGATTACGTCGATTTTATTTCCGATCCTGCACAAAGCCCAGAGGCGATTGAAGAGCTAACAGGGGTTTCAGCGGCAGACGTTCGCAGCGCTGCAAGGCTTTATGCGTGCGGTGGTAATGCAGCGATTTATTATGGCCTTGGCGTAACAGAGCACAGTCAAGGTTCAACAGCGGTTATCGGGCTTGCCAACCTTGCGATGTTGACCGGAAATATCGGTAAGAAGGGTGTTGGAATCAATCCGCTACGCGGCCAAAACAACGTTCAGGGTTCATGCGATATGGGCTCGTTCCCTCATGAACTGCCGGGCTACCGACATGTCAAAAATGCTGATGTGCGTGATATCTTCGAGAGGATGTGGGGCGTTCCCATTTCTGATGAACCGGGTTTGCGAATTCCTAACATGCTGGATGCGGCGGTAGAGGGAACCTTCAAAGGGCTTTATGTTCAAGGTGAAGATATTCTTCAGTCTGATCCAGACACCAAGCACGTTGCTGCTGGTCTTGCGGCGATGGACTGCGTGATTGTGCATGATCTGTTTTTGAATGAAACGGCGAACTATGCGCATGTCTTCTTGCCAGGTTCAACCTTCCTGGAAAAGGATGGCACTTTCACCAATGCAGAGCGGCGCATCAATCGCGTGCGTAAAGTTATGCCTCCTCGAAACGGGTATGCCGATTGGGAAGTGACCCAGTTGCTGGCTAATGCCATGGGAGGAGGGTGGACCTATACGCACCCATCCCAGGTCATGGCAGAAATTGCAGCAACCACCCCAAGCTTTGCCAATGTGACTTATGAGTTGCTGGATGAGAAAGGGTCTGTGCAATGGCCGTGTACGGATGCAACACCGGAAGGCTCACCCATCATGCACGTGGATGGGTTCGTTCGTGGTAAAGGCCGGTTTATTCGCACAGACTACGTTGCAACGGATGAGAAAACAGGGCCGCGGTTTCCGCTTTTGCTGACGACTGGTCGTATTTTGAGCCAATACAATGTTGGCGCTCAGACACGACGTACAGAAAATGTGGTTTGGCATGAAGAGGATGTTCTGGAGATTCATCCCCATGATGCAGAACTGCGCGGTGTTAAGGATGGTGACTGGATCAAGCTTGTCAGCCGGTCTGGTGAAACGAGTTTGCGGGCGAGTGTCACGGACCGTGTTTCTACCGGTGTTGTCTATACAACATTCCACCACCCGACCACTCAGGCAAATGTGGTGACCACCGACTACTCTGACTGGGCCACGAATTGCCCTGAATATAAGGTAACGGCAGTTCAGGTTTCATTGTCCAATGGCCCAACCGATTGGCAGGAACAATATCAAGAGCAGTCAACCCGTTCCCGGCGGATCGAAGCCGCAGAGTAACAATACAGGTGAGATATGCATGAGCGCCTCTCTGGTTTGGTCAGAGGCGCTCATGCCTAAACCTAATTCGCGTTTGTAAAGTTGAGAGGATAAGAGTTCGATCATGTCGGCGGAAAAGCTTACCTACATGGCGAACCAGATTGCTGGCTTCTTCAAGCACAAGCCGCACGAAGAAGCTGTTGCTGGTATTGCTAATCACATTAATGATTTCTGGGAGCCACGTATGCGCTTGCAGCTCTTTGATATTTTAAAAATGGGCGGGGCGGACCTTAATCCGCTTGTGGTTGAGGCCGGACCATCCATCCGCAGGCCTGCACGTTCACCTTAAAGAATGAGTGTAACTTCCTTAAAGACACGGTCCAGCACGGGCATTTACTCCAGTTGGACCGTCACTTTAACAAGGGACTCTTTCGCCTGATGACTTGCTTGGCATCAGGCCTAGCTGTTTCCCGCATCTGGGCCTTGGTGCTTTAGCTGAGAGTAGTCTTCAAGACGATCCTTGAGGAATGTGTAGTCGTTGCGGGCTTGAGCGATGACCTGCGTATCCACTTCGATGCTGACAAAGTGCTCTTCAGTTTGCGAAAAAGACGTGAGCGGTGTGTTCTCATCTATCCACGGAGGGCAGAATACGGAGTTACCAAAATTCTCCCCCGCGCGGTTCAGGCTGAGAACGTAGATCTGGTTTTCCAGAGCGCGGGTGATGACAAAATCATGCCAGCTGAAGAAGCTTTCATCTCGCGCATATGCGCCGCTGTGAAGAAGCAGCTCCACGCCGTGTTGCACTGCTAGTGTGCGGCTCAGTTCTGGAATTCGGATATCATAACAAATGATTGGGGCCACTTTCACGCCTTTTACCGAAAATGAAAACAGCTGGTTTCCCTTGTTGAAATAGTCCTTTTCCATTGAGGCGCCGTATTGGCAAATGTGAAGCTTGTCATAAAAGCCGACTACGTCTCCCGTAGGTCCAACAGCAACTTGAGAAATTGTGAAGCCATTCTCTGCCTTGCGCGGCATTCCAAAAACAATTGTTGTTTTATGAGCTTTTGCAAGCGCAGAAAATGCTTGCACCGAGGGGCCGTCCAGTTGCTCTGCAAGCACCGAGAGCTTGTTGAATGCCTCTCTGGAGTAGTCGACGGTTGACAGCTCAGGCAATATCACCAGATCCTGCGGATTTCCAGAAAGTTGCTGATCTAACTTGCCTATCACACAGTGCAGGTGGGCATCTCGTTCTTGTGCGGTTGTCGTAACAGGGATCTTGATCTGGCCTGCAAGTAGTTTGAGCTTCGTCATCGAGTATTCCGGGTTGTTGTTCGTTATTGTTCTGGCCAATATTCGCCAAATTCAGTGCGGTTTCGCTCCAGTTTCGTAATGTTATCGATGACCTCCTGATCGCTATCGGCAACCAAGAAGCCAAGGATCATTTCTACAAGTGCAGCTGTAGCAATATAGCTTTCAAAAAAATGAGGGCTGTGTACAGGTGTAATAAGGAGGTCTGTTGAGTATGTGGCGAGAGGCGAGGTGCGCGTGTCTGTGATTCCGATAACTTTTGCACCCACTTCGTATGCACGTTTTGCAACGCGCACTGTATCCGCTGCGCACGGATTGAGCGAGATTGCAATGATCACATCATCGGCATTGATGCCTTCCACCTGGTCTGCGATCTCTCCGTTCTTGTGACTGATGAGTTGCCAGTTCCGAAAACACATGGATGCAACATAGTGCAGGTAGTTGGCAATAGAATGTGCTGCATGCATTCCTACGACGAACACATTTCGAGCACAGGTAAGAGATGAAATAATGTGCTGCAGGTGCGTGCGGTCAATGCTGTCAAACAGATGTTTCAGATTTCCGAGTGCGGCGCTTTTAACACCTTGTATGGAAGCTTCCAGATCAGCGCTGCCATGTGTTAGCTGTAGTTCGGTTGCTCTTGAAGGGTAGGTGGGGGAGAAAACGTCAAGCCCGCCACGGTAGACATCGCGCATTGCGTTATACGTTTCAAACTCAAGAGACTTTGCAAGCCTGTTCATCGTAGGTGGGGGGACGTCTGCGCGAGCCGCGACCTGGCGCATGGATAATGTAGCCACATCGCCTGGATACTCCAAAACATAAGCAGCACTTTTCTTGAGTTGCTTACTTAAATTTGGGTAGGCGCGCGTCAGTTGCTCAACTGTATCCTTGTAGTGCTTCGTCATAGCTTCCCTCCCAAGCCCGTCGCTGCCTATAAAAAATGGAGCAAATGGAACAAAAACATCAGTGGTGCAGAAACCACCTGTTCGTCCGTTGGTTGTTCGTCCCATTTGGTATTTTTTCCAAGACAGCGAAATAACAAATGATATATCAGTGATTTATTCTTTATCGGAAAATACTGTTGCCATTTGATTTTCCTAAATTTATAAGTTCCGAAGAACAATCCGTCCAAATATTCTTCGAAATAAGTGTATATGACTAGAGCATAAGGTAATGAATGGTCAATACTGAAAAAAATATGGATCATTTGAATTATATCTAGTATGTTTTCCTTGTTAGTAAAAATATGCATGTGGGATATACCGCGCTCTGTCGCTGGTCATCACATCTATTGGGCGTAAGGGGACCGGCAATTAAAGGGACATCACCCATCAAGACCTATGAAGGGTGTTTCTCATCACGGCCCCTGTGCTGTTGCAATCCAAAATCTTAGGCAACCTGGTCTGACACAAGTCTGCGGGTTGTAAGAGGCATAATCGACCATCCGGGAGATAGTGATAAGCACGTTGTGCGTATCTGGATGGTTAGAGGGAGATAAGAATGAACAAACCTAGCCTTACATCTGTATCAAAAGGTTTCCGCCGCGCGCTGACTATTGGCGCTGCAAGTGCAGTTGCTTTGACACTGGCTTCTTCTGTTTATGCAGCAGATCTGCGTTTGAAAATCGCAGGTACTGTGCCTGTCGATCACGAAGGCACCAAAATGCTGAAGCAGATCGAGAAGGAAATTGAGGCTGCAGACGTAGGACTGAAAGTTTCTGTCTTCCCTGCAAGCCAGCTGGGTTCTGGTGAATCCCTAGTTGAAGACACTATCCGCGGAAACGTGGACTTTGTGATGGCGTTTATTTACTCCCACAAAGACCCTGTTCTCGACATCATGTCCATGCCGTACCTGTTCACCAGCTGGGACGACCTTGAAAATGTGATGTTGAACCCAGATTCTGAGTACAACAAGATCATCAACGAGCGTCTTGAAAATCTCGGTCTGAAGCTGTTCAACCACAACCCAGAAGGTTTTGTTGGCGTTGTAGCAAACAAAAAGCCTGACGATTACGCAGGCTTTGGCGACAAGGGCATGAACATCCGTGTATGGTCTTCTGCTGTTGTAAAAGACATGGCGGAAACACTGGGCTATAACACAACCACAATGGCTTGGGGTGACATGTTCCCAGCAATGCAGTCCGGTATTGTTGATGGTACCTTGTGCTGCACCAAGCAGGCTGCCTACACAATCTTTGCGAAAAGTAACATCGGCAAATACTTCGTTGAATACAACGCGATCTCTGAAATCAACTCTTTCTACGGTTCTATGAAGACCTGGAATAAGATGAATGAAGAGCAGCGCGCTGTTGTAAAGGCTGCATTCGACAAAGCGTCTAAGCAGTACTTCCAGTTCAACAAAGAAAACGATGCTAAGTTCAAGCAGAAACTCGTAGAATCTGGTTACGAAGTGCTGAGCTTTACACCAGAGCAAGAGCAGGTTCTTGCTGAGCGCGTGCGTGAAAAAGTATGGCCAGCTATGGCTGAAGTTGTTGGCCAGGAAACAATTGACCGTCTGAAGAAGGACTTTAAATAAGCCCTTCTCTTTTAGGCTGACGCACGTCCTGCGTCAGCCTTTTCTATGAGTAAGTTGTTTTCATAACGAAGGGCAAAATTCAGATGAGTATTCTGACAAGTGAACTTCCCAAAACGGTTGCTAAGCCGCTGAACGGCATAATTAAACTGATGAACTTCATGATTACAGCAGGCGGTGTAATCATGGCGCTCACATTCTTTATGGTTGTGATTGTCCGTTATGGCTTTAGTGGAAACCTTTTTGCCTATGAAGAATGGCTGATGATGATCAGTTTTTGGATGTTCTTCATGGCTGCTGCTGTCGCCTCAGCACGCAAAGAGCACGTCAACGCAGATGTGCTTGGATTCTTGATCAGCAACCCGCGCATCATCTGGTGGCGCGAGTTGGTTGTTGAGATTATCGAAATCACTGTATTAAGTGTGGTCACTTACTGGGGCTTCCTTATGCTTCAAGAAGAGATTGCATCCTACCCAATGTGGCAAACCACCGTTGGGTTGAAGATCCCGTTTTTTGTGCCGCGTCTGGGCATTTTTCTTGGCTTCTTCTTCATGACAATCTTTGCTGTGCTCCACTTCTATTTGCTGCTTAGAAACGGCCCTAAATGGCCGGAGCGCGAGGCGCGTGAGATTGCGGAACGTGTTGTCCCTGACGACGAACCAGTAAAAGCACAGGAAACTGCGTAATGATTATCGTTGGGTCTATTGTTATTCTTTGCGGCCTGTTGCTGTTGGGTGTGAGTGTACACTTAGCGTTTGGCGCAATTCTTATCTTCCTTGCCTATATGGGCGGGCATGACGTGGCTGGTTATCTGCCAACTGGCCATTGGAAAATGAACTCCTTGGTGCTGCTTGCTATCCCGCTGTTTATCATTGCAGGTGGTATTATGGAGAAGGGCCGCATAGCTGCCCCTCTTGTTTCGCTTGCAGAGCTGTTCATTGGCCATATTAAAGGTGGGTTGTCTGCTGCAACTGTGCTTGCCTCCGGTGTGTTCGGGTCAATTTCCGGCAGTGCAAACGCCACATTGACCTGCATTGGCGGTATCATGATGCCGCATTTGCGCAAGGCAAATTATCCTGAAGGTCAGTCTGCTGCATTGATTGTGAGTGCTGCCCCGCTTGGATTGCTTATTCCGCCTAGCGCCTCTCACATTCTGTATGCATGGGTTGCTCAACAGTCCGTTCTGCGCGCATTTTTGTCTACGGTAATTCCGGGTATCATCTTGATCAGCCTTCTGATCATCGTGAACCAGTTTATGCTGCGCAAGCACAAGGATATCAAACTGGAGTCGCGCCCTGAGAACTTCAATGTGGAATTCAAGCGCCGTGGTTTGAAAGCCTTCCCAGCGTTGATGATGCCTTTGATTATCCTGGGTGGAATCTACGGGGGCGTCATGACCCCGACTGAAGCTGCTGGTGTGGCTGTGATCTACGCGATCCCTGTTGCAATCTACATCTACCGTGGTCTGACCTGGAAGACTTTCCGTGAGACTGTGTTGAACTCGGGTATTACCATCGGTGTGGTGATGGCGATGATCTTCATGGTGCTGATTGTAAGTCGCTTCCTGATCTTTGAAGACATTCCGGCAATCGCTGAGGAGTTTGTTTATTCGATTTCCGAAAATCCGATTGTCATCCTCTTGATGGTGAATCTGGTCATGATCATCATCGGCATGTTGATGGATGATATCTCCGGTATTTTGCTTTCAACGCCACTGCTTCTGCCTATCGTGCAGGGCGTGGGCATGGACCCGATCCACTTTGCGGCCGTTCTGGGTGTGAACCTTGGCATGGCAAACATAACCCCGCCAACTGCTCCGTTGTTGTATCTGGGCTCCAAGGTCACGGCTACTTCGGTAGATAAAATGCTGAAGCCGACTTTGATGTTCATATTCTTTGCGTGGTTGCCGACTTTGGTACTGACGACGTTTATTCCGCAGCTGGCGCTCTTTGTTCCAAACTTGCTGTTGAACTAAACTTCTTGGAAAAGTTGCTGATAAAAAGGCGGGCGCCAGAGGTGTCCGCCTTTTCTTTTTGTGCTGAGGGCTTCAAGCGCCGTAAACCTCTGCACCCAATATTTAACGGGTTAAAATTGTCGATTTAGATAATGTAGTACGCACGCATGAATGCTGTTTTCAATTTTATCGTTTTTACTTATGCACTTGCTTGATGTTGCTCTGAGATATTGGGCGTCTCAATGTATTTCATAGTACTATTTGTCTTGTGAAGAAGCATATTGCAGAAAAAATAGCCGTGTGATTTTACTTAATAAGTTCTTCTTTTGATGTTTTTCTTGAATGGGTGATAAAGGTACGTGCTGTTGTGCGTTCTATTGCGTCTGTCTGTTTGAGGAAAACAATCTCTCAGTAAAACAGTCGGGTGTAAGCAATGCGTCTTTTAGGGTGTTCCTTTGCGTGTTTTGTCGGCGTCTTGGTCAGTAGTTCAGCTCAATGTGCATCCTTAAAAGAAGCCGTTGAGACTGCAGTTTTGACGAGCCCCGATATTGTTGAGGCCGCTGCAAGTCGAAGAGTGCGCGACCGGGATCTGCGCGCTTCACAGAGTGCGTTTTTGCCAAAACTCAGCATTAACGCTTCGTTCGGTGCTGAGCGTCTTCGCAAAGTGCAGTTCAATGATAATGAGTATTGGCGTGCTGCCAAACAGGTGAGCATTGAGGCGGAGCAGTTGTTGTTTGACGGCTTTGGCTCAGTCAATGACATTTATCGCCAGAGCGCACGGGTTGAAGGGGCTGCGCTGCGCGTTCTGGAGAAGTCAGAAATGATCGCCCTTGATGCGATCGAGGCATATATTGATGTGCTGCGGCACCAGAAGCTCTTAAAGAGATCCTTGGAAAATACTGCGTTGCATCAACAGTTAGCCGAGCAGGTTAAAGAGCGTTACGTGGGAGGTGCGATTAGTGTTTCGGACTTGGCACAGGTGCAGGAGCGTGTTGCTGCGACCCGAGTGATTACAGCTGGTGTGCGTAAGTCTCTGCTGGACGCAATGGCGAAATATCGCCGCGTGATTGGAGTGGCTCCCAGTGACCTAAGTGCGGTGCCAGCAGCGGAGGCTGGTGCAGCGAATAGCTTGAGCGCCGCGCTTACATTGTCGCGAAAGAACAATCCGATGATCTTGTCGGCGCGAGCTGATAGCGATGCTGCGGGGTATTCTGTCAAGCAAGCTAAGTCTCCCTTTCTGCCGCGCATTACCATGACGGGGTTTGCAAACTTTGGCGATGACATGAATGGGTATGAAGGGCGTAGCGACGACTACCGCGTTATGTTTCGCATGAAGTGGAATCTCTTTAACGGTGGCTATGACAAAGCGATGCGTGGCCGTGCCGTTGAACAACTTGCTGAGACGCAAGCCCGTGTTGATCGGGTGCGGCGCCAGACTGATGAGGCCGTTGAGCAGGGGTGGGCCTCAGTGCAAACAACGCAAGAACGTATCACAGCGCTACGCCAAGTGGTGTCAGCCAATGAACGTGTCGTTGATGGGTACCGCCAGGAGTACAATATTGGGCGGCGGTCTCTTCTGGATGTATTGAATGCAGAAAATGCCCTGTTTGGCAGTCAGGTAGACCTGATTTCAGCTCAGTATATTTTGAAGTTTTCTACCTACCAATTGCAAGGTTCTATGGGGCAACTCTTAGCCGGCTTTGATATTACTCCGCCGCTTGAATCACGAGCCGATCCTCATCGGGAGGTTTCAATTCTTCCTGCCGCGGCGGGTTTCACGCTGGAGCCGCTGCGTTAAGCACACGAGCTGTCGCAGCTGCAAGTTTCGTGCACTTGGAAAGAGCGGATTGGTCAGCAGGTGGTGAAGGTCTTTTCATCTTTTGTGTGCTGCGGGCAATGAGGACGGACCTAAGGTTTTTAGAGGTGTTTTGGTGGAAAGCTGGATTTATATTCTGCAGGCTGCACTTAGTACCGGGAGGGGGCATCGTTTTGGTTGCTTCAATCCAAGATGAATCGGTGTTTAAAAATGTCTCAAAAGGAGCTAAGCCACTATGCGGAATTGTGTTTTACTTATTACTTGACAATATAAACTATTGAATATCTCATTAACGTAATAATTAATTAATTTGTTGTGGTTCTCTGGGAGGGGTTGCTATGCCTAAAGGTATTGTTTGGAAGATTAGTCTGTCTGCATTTCTACTTTCTGGCAGTCTTCTCTCTGCGGAAGCAGAAACTATAAAGATTGGGTATATTGATCCGCTTTCTGGCCCGTTTGGAACTGCAGGTGATGGTGGGCTTAAGCATTTCCTTCATGCCGCAAGTGAAATTAATTCATCTGGTGGCATGGCTGGTATGCCGGTGGAGATTGTCGGGTTTGATAATAAAATAAACCCGAAAGAAAGCCTTATTCAGCTGCAAAAGGCGATTGATCAAGGCGTTCGTTTTATTGCGCAGGGCAATGGTTCCAGTGTCGCTAGTGCGCTGACTGATGCGATTGCAAAACACAACAAACGCAATCCTGGTGACGAGCTGATCTTCCTGAACTATGCAGCTGTTGACCCTGCTTTAACCAACGCCAAATGTAACTATTGGCATTTCCGTTTTGACTCGCATGTTGATATGAAAATGGCTGGCCTTACGGATTGGTTGCGCGATCAGAAAGACATCAAGTCGGTGTATATTTTAGCACAGGATTATTCCTTCGGCCGTGCGTTTACAGCAGCTGCAAAATCCATGATCACGGAGAAGCGCCCTGATATTCAAATTGTTGGGACGGCGCTTCACCCGGTTGCAAAAATTAAGGACTTTACCCCTTACGTTCAAAAAATGATTAATGCGAAAGCTGATGCTGTTCTGACTGGGAACTGGAGCACTGATATGTCGCTGCTGGTGAAGGCAGCCAATGCTTCGGGGCACAATGTTCCTTATCTTACGTTTTATGGCGGCGGGCTTGGTGCGCCGACGGCGATGGGAGAAAGTGCGCTTGGCCTTGTGAAACAAATCACCGAGTTTCATGAGAATATTGAGACCTCAGAGAAGCAGCTTGCGCGGATGAACGGGTTTGAAGATACCTATCATCTGGATATGTTCTACCAGCGCGTCTACACGGCTATGCATATGCTGGACAAGGCGGTTGAAGCTGTGGGATCGTTGGATATTCCTAAGATTGCTGGTGAACTGGAAGGTATGACCTATGAGTCTCCATATGGTGAAGTGACCATGCGGGCAGAGGACCACCAGCTGTTGCAACCGCTTTATATCTCAACGTTTTCTGATGACGTTGAGCGGGATGTAGAAAATACCGGGTTTGGATTTAAAACAGATGCTCTAATCTCTGCTGCAGCAACCGCATTACCAACGACATGCAAAATGCGGCGACCATCCTAACAAACTCGACGGGACCTTTAATGGCTTAGGCATCTTTGCCTTGGCCAGCTTACTCTCTTGAGGTGTGTCTATGGAGACGGTTGTATTTGCGCTGCTCAACGGGTTGATCTATGGCCTGTTACTTTTCATGCTGTCCAGCGGTTTGACGTTGATTTTCAGTATGATGGGCGTTTTGAACATGGCCCATGCCAGCTTTTATATGCTCGGCGCCTATTTTGCTTTTACGCTTGGTCAATCCACCGGATTTTGGTTTGCGTTGTTTCTTGCGCCGATTTGCGTTGGTGCGGTCGGGGCGTGCGTTGAAAGGTGGGGGCTTCGCAGAATTCATGCAGGCGGGCATGTGGGCGAGCTTCTTTTCACGTTCGGCCTTGCTTACGTTATCGAAGAACTGGTGAAAATCATTTGGGGTAAGTTTGCGGTGGCCTATGAGGTGCCTGCGGAGCTCAACTTTTCACTCTTTGAACTTTATGGGGCGCAATACCCTGCCTACAGGATGTTCATGCTGTTGGTCTCCATCACCATGCTTGCAGGGCTTTGGTACTTACTCAAGCGAACGCGGATTGGCTTGATCATTCAGGCATCGCTGACACACCCTCATATGGTTTCCCATCTTGGGCACAATGTCCCGCGTATTTTTATGCTTGTGTTTGCTGCAGGGTGTGCACTTGCAGGGCTGTCGGGCGTAATTGGCGGAAACTATCTGGTCACGGAACCATCTATGGCGTTTTCCATTGGGCCAATTGTTTTTGTAGTCGTGGTCGTTGGGGGCATGGGCAGTTTGGCAGGAGCCTTTGTTGCCAGTTTGCTGATTGGTTTTCTCCAAACCTTCGCTATTTCGATTGATGCTAATTTCGCTGAGATCTTTTCATTTGCTGGCCTAAATCCCGAAGGAGATCTCGGGCGAATAACGATTTCATCGTTGGCCCCAATGCTTCCGTTTATGTTGTTGGTTTTGATGTTGATGCTGCGTCCTCGTGGCTTGATGGGGGAGCGTGAGTTTTGACCGACTATAGTGTTGATCTGGTGCCGGATCTGGCACCGAGTTCCCAATATAAATTTGCCACACGGGTTTTGCCGCTGTTGCTGATGGCTTTGCTGCTTCTGGTCATTCCATTGCTTGAACCATCGCGTACGTCGCTTTCCTTGCTCAATGCGGTTGGCATCAATATCGTGTTTGCGCTTTCCTACAACATGCTGCTGGGGCAGGCAGGCATGTTGTCTTTTGGTCATGCTGTCTACTTTGGTTTTGGCGGCTATGCGGCGATGCACGCCATGAACTGGATAGAAACCGCCAGCTATGACGGTGGGGTGTGGGCGGCTTTTCCTGTGTTTGCTTTGCCGCTTGTGGGCTTTGCTGGTGGGGCCGCTGCTGGGGCTGTTATTGGCTGGCCTTCTTGCCGGCGGGCTGGTGTTCCCTTTGCCATGATTTCGCTTGGTCTTGCGGAGCTGATTGCAGCTGCTGGCCTGATGTTTGTTGGGCTGTTCGGCGGTGAAGAGGGTATAACTGGTGACCGTATGAACGGTGTTGAAGCCTTTGGCCTCTCGTTGGGGCCTATTGGTGAGGTGTACTGGTTTATCGCGTTTTGGGCGTTTGCTGGGACGGCATTGATGTATGCGTTCACACGCACGCCGCTTGGTAAGCTTGCGCAGGCGGTGAGAGATAACCCCGAGCGGGTCCAGTTTGTTGGCTATAACCCCAATAAGGTGCGTTACCTTGTGTTCATTGCAGCTGGAGGTTTTGCGGGGCTTGCAGGGGGAATGTCTGCTGTTAACTACGAGATCTTTACACCGGAAAGCCTCAGCGTCATTCCATCCGGGCTTGTGTTACTCATGGCTTACATTGGTGGGGCAAGGTACTTTGCCGGACCAATTCTGGGCGCGATAATGTTGACTTACATGCAGTCCAATTTCTCAGATTATTCGGAGGCCTGGTTGTTGTATCTTGGCTTGCTGTTTATTGGGATGATCATGTTTGCGCCAAGAGGTTTGGCAGGATTGTTACTTAGCGCTGTTAGCGGTATCCAGCATTCGCTGACAGTTAAAAGCCTATTGCGTTGGGGCGCCTATTGCACAGCCGGTTTGCTGGTCGTTGTTGGCGGTGTCACGCTGATTGAGCTTGCGGTACGCAGATCCAATGGTTTTGGCGAGGTATTTGAACCGTTCGGACTGCACCTTTCACCAGAGCAGGTTTTACCCTGGATGTATGGTGGCGTTCTTCTAGCTGCTGGTGTTGGTCTCTTGACTGCCTTGCACAAAGTGGGAGAGGGGGAGAGCAAATGACAGCTGCATTACAACTGAAGGATGTGTGCAAGAGCTTTGGGCCTGCCAATGTCATCGAAGGGGTCTCTCTTGAGGTTAAGCGGGGTGAGCGTCATGCAATTATTGGCCCTAATGGAGCTGGTAAGTCCACTTTGTTTAACCTCATTTCTGGCCTGTTCCCCTCCACCTCAGGTCAGATACTCTTAAGTGGTCGACAAATCTGTGGCCTTAAGCCCTTTGAAATAAACCGGCTTGGATTATCTCGTAGTTTTCAGGTGTCGAATATATTCGCCAATATGTCCGTTCGTGAAAATGTCCGTTGCGCGGTGCTGTGGTCTCTTGGGTATGGCCACAGTTTTTGGCGCAATATCGGAAACTTGAAGGAGGTGCAGCGCAAAACGGCTGAAGTCTTGGATAAGGTTGGGTTGAGTGACAAAGCGGATGTGCCAGCGGTGCTGCTGACATACGCTGACCAGCGCACATTGGAAATTGCAATTACCATCGCTGGCGGCGCTGATGTCATTTTGCTGGACGAGCCAACGGCTGGCATGAGCCATTCTGAAACCAACCGCGCAATTGAGCTGATTGAGATGGCCAGTGAAGGTAAAACCTTGCTGATTGTTGAGCATGACATGGGGGTTGTGTTTGGGCTTTCTGACCGGATTTCGGTTTTGGTTTATGGAGAGATCATTGCTACAGGGACGCCTGAGGAGATACGCGGTGATGCGCGTGTGCGTGAGGCGTATCTGGGAGATGAGGCAGACTTTGCAGAGGTGACAGCATGAGTGAAACTGCCGCTAGTGAGATGCTCAAAATTCGTGGTCTTCATGCATATTACGGCAAAAGCCACGTTCTTCGCGGAGTCGATATGGATGTGCCGAAAGGGAGTGTGACAGCTCTTTTAGGGCGCAACGGCGTGGGACGTTCCACAACAGCAAAAGCAATTATGGGCGAGGTCGCTCCAAAGGGGGATATCTGGTTCAAGGGCAAGAATATCTCGGGGCTTCCCAGCCATGCTATTGCGCAGTTAGGTCTTGGCTATGTGCCTGAGAACAGAGATGTGTTTCCCATGATGAGTGTGCGGGACAACCTGTTACTTGGCATTAAGGATATGCGCAAAGCGCTTAAGTGGACCATTGATGATATGCTGGACATGTTTCCCAATCTTAAATCGCGCGCAGATACGCCAGCTGGTGTGCTTTCAGGTGGAGAGAAGCAAATGCTTACCATCTGCCGCACTTTGATGGGGGACCCAGATCTCATTATCATCGACGAGCCGACAGAAGGGCTTGCGCCTAAGATCGTAACGCAGGTTGGTCAGTTGATTACAGAGATTGCGAAGGCTGGTGTTTCTATCTTACTGGTGGAGCAAAAACTCTCAATTGCGCTTAAAATTGCGCAGCACGTTTATGTGATGGGGCATGGGGAAATTGTTTATCACGGCTCGCCAGAGGAGTTTCGTAAACGGGACGATATTCGGCGTGAATGGTTGGAGGTGTGAGCACATTTATACTGGAGAAGTGATGGCGGCGGCATTGCTGGTATTCTGTGAGCGCTGTGATTTGTGTTAGGCAAGCGGTTGCCTATAGTGTTCGTAGGCGGTGCCTATGGGTGTAACGGGGCTGGAAACTTGACGGATAGTGAAGAAAAAGATCGGCGATTTGCGACAACGCTGGCACGTGGATTACAGGTGTTGCGGGCGTTTCGCGCTTCTGACGACGGGCTTGGAAACCAAGAGATTTCGCAGAGAACCGGCATTCCGAAGTCTACAGTTTCCCGGTTGACCTTCACTTTGCAACAGTTGGGGTACTTGAGCCATGCACGCCGGCACGATCGCTATCGCTTTGGTCCTGCGGCACTAGCGCTTGGAAATATTGCAAGTGCGTCTGTTTCTTTTCTGGAAGCTGCAAACCCTATGATGCAACTACTAGCGGATGAAACGGGAACATTGGCCCTGTTGGCGGTGCTTGATGAAAACAAGATGTTGCTGACAAAAACATGGCGCCCGCAAGGAGCGCCAGCGATCTGGCTGGAAGTGGGGCACCGTATTCCAGTTACCAACTCTTCCTCCGGTCACGCTTATCTTGCTAGCCTGAATGATCATGAGTTCTCCCAGGTGTGCGAGCGCGTACGTGGGAGAGATGAAAACATTATTGTTGAAGACCTGGAGCATGCCAGAAAAGCTGGATACTCTCAGTTGCTCTCTCAAGGCTTTGTGATTGTTGGCAAGGAACAACGTTACGCAGAGAATATCAACGCTGTTTCGACAGGTTTTCGCTCGCATGACTTTGGCGAACCCGTCGCAATCAGCTGTGGGGCAACGCCCGAAACGTTGAGTTGGGAGCGAATGCAAAACGAGGTCGGGCCGCAACTTCGCGATAGGGTGAAGGAGTTGGAGCGCGCTCTTGGCTTGCCGTCTGTGTTGGTCAATCGCGGCTAAAATATTGCCTAGTCCTTAGAAGAAGTTGACTGGTTTTCCTAGTTAGTTGTGCACCTTGTGGTGGCAATAATTCCGCATGTCAGAATTATATATTACATATTGAAATAATCTGAGAGCACGCTACTCTACCCTAAGGTTAGGGGCAGGATCAGTGGTTGGGCTGGTCCTACCCAGCCTTAGGTTTGTCCAGTGCAGCGGGGAGGGTAGCCTGTGGACTTGAATTTCTCAGATGATGAGCTGGCGTTTCGTGATGAAGTGCGTGCGTTTTTAAAGGATAATCTTTCTCCAGTAATTGCGGAGAGGGTACGTTTAGGTAAACGTCTTTCTAAATCGGATATCGAAGATTGGCATGCAACGCTCAATAAGCGTGGCTGGCTTGCAAACAACTGGCCGGTTGAGCATGGCGGTACCGGCTGGAATGCGATTTATCGTTACATTTTTGAAGAAGAACTTTGTTTGGCAAATGCGCCACGTACGTTGCCGTTCGGGCTTTCTATGCTGGCACCGGTGCTCTTTAAATTCGGTAGTAAAGAGCAGCAGGAGCGTTTTCTCCCTCGTATTTTGGACGGCACCGACTGGTGGTGTCAGGGGTATTCTGAGCCGCAGGCAGGTTCTGACCTTGCGTCGCTGAAAATGAAAGCGGTGCGCGATGGCGATCATTATGTGGTCAATGGTCAGAAAACCTGGACGACATTAGGCCAGTATGCTGACTGGATTTTCTGTCTTGTGCGTACCGACCCTGAAGCCCGGGCTCAGGAGGGTATCTCATTCTTGCTGATTGATATGAAGACACCAGGTGTCACCGTGCGGCCCATTACGTTGATTGACGGCGGGCAGGAAGTGAACGAGGTGTTTTTTGAGGATGTGCGCGTGCCTGCTGAGAACCTGGTGGGGCAGGAGAATAAAGGGTGGACCTACGCTAAGTATCTGCTCACTCATGAACGCACCAATATTGCAGGCGTTGGTTTTTCAACGGCAGCGCTTGCGCACCTGAAGGAGATTTGCTGCAAACAGATGTCCAGCGGAAAGCCTTTGCTGGAAAATCCGTATTTTGCTGGACGAATTGCAGAGATCGAAATTGATCTTATGGCGATGGCGACGACAAACCTGCGTATGGTCACAAAGGCTGCGGCAGGGCAGGCGCCGGGGGCTGAGAGCTCCATGTTGAAGATTAAGGGCACTGAGATCCGGCAGGCGATCAATGACCTGACACGGCGGGCCGTGGGACGCTATGCAATGCCGTTTGTATCTGAGGCGCTGGACAGCGGGGCGAATGTTGAAGGCGTTGGGCCAGATTATGCTGCGGCTGTGAGCCCGAGTTACTTCAACAATCGCAAGCTTTCCATCTTTGGTGGATCCAATGAGGTCCAGCGCAACATCATCAGCAAAGCAATCCTCGGTCTTTAGGAGTATCCCATGAACTTTAAACACAGTGAAGAACGGCGGATGCTTCAGGACACACTCAGCCGCTATCTTACCAACACCTACACGGCAGACCAGCGATCAGCTTGTGTGAGCAGTGCGCAAGGCTCTAACGAACAGGTTTGGAGTGAGCTGGCCGAGCTTGGCGTCATTGGGGCTTTGTTTGGCGAAGAGCATGATGGGTTTGGAGGCAGCGGGTTTGATATCGCAGTTGTCTTTGAAGAGCTGGGACGGTTTGCTTGCGTTGAACCGCTGATGGCATCTGGTGTTATGGGCGGGCAACTGCTGAGTACGCTTGGGTCAAAGGCGCAAAAGGCACATATTACAGACCTCATTGCCGGTAAGCTGAAGGTCGTGCCTGCACTTGAAGAGCCTCAGTCACGATATGATCTGGATGCAGTTGAAACAACCGCTGAACAAACTGCTGAGGGCTACCGTTTGAACGGGACCAAGTCGGTGGTGATTGGTGCTCCAAGTGCAGATAAGATCATCGTGAGTGCGCGTACAGGTGATGGTGTGCAGCTGTTTTTAGTCGACACTGACTGTGCTGGCGTCGAGCGATACAATTACCCCAATCTGGATGGATACCATGCAAGTGACATTGCGCTTGTAAATGTAAGCGTTCCAGCTTCTGCATGTCTTGGAACGTCGCAAGACGCCTTAGTTGCCTTGGAAGCAGCGCGTGCTGCAGGTGTCGTTGCACTTTGTGCTGAGGCCCTTGGAGCAATGGAAGCTGCCAAGGACCTTACTATTGAATACTTGCGGGTGCGGACACAGTTTGGTCGTCCACTTGGCAAATTTCAGGCGCTCCAGCACCGCATGTCGACAGTCCTTATTGAGATTGAACAGGCCCGCTCGGCCCTTATCAATGTGGCGGGACATTTGTCTGCAGAAACGTCCTTACGTGACAAACACGTTTTTGCTGCCAAGAACCTGATTGGCCGCGTGGCTCAACTCGTTTGCGAGGAAACTATTCAATTGCATGGCGGAATCGGCATGACTGAAGAGTATTCTCTCAACCACTATGCAAAGCGCCTCACGATGATTGATCACCAGCTTGGTGATGTTGACTATCATCTGGAGCGGTTTGTTGGAGTGATGCAGCAGGAAGCTGCTGCTGAGAGTATGTAACTGCGCTGGTATCGCCGGTGCGTTTTATGCGCACTGGCGATCATTTGGGGCTCCCTTACCTGAAGCCCTCTTGATGCATTATTGTATCAGACTTTCTTCGCGTAGGTTTGGCATTCAAACTCTGTAACTGTCCTTGCAAAAACTTCGTGTTCGGCTGTGCGGCTGACAGTGTACATATGGTGGAACTCTTGGCTGCTCATGTTCTGTGCGCTTTTGCTGTGCTGCCACCTGTTGATTGCAGTTTCCCAACTCCCGGTCAGATGATCATAGCTACTCAAATCAGTGTCTGTCGTGATTGGTGAGCCGGGATCACTCTTGTTTTGCAGGCCCAGATAAATACCTTCCAAAAGAGCTGTGACGACCAGATACGGGTTGGCATCTGCCCCAGCAACGCGGTGCTCCAGCCTTGCGCCTTTTCCGTGTGTTGCCGGAACCCGAATAGCAGCTGCTCTGTGATCATAGCCCCAGCAGCACGTGATTGGTGCGTAAGAGCCTGGTTGGAGGCGACGGTATGAATTGGCGTGAGGGGCAAACAGAATTTGCATATCCAGCAGTGTATCTAGCAACCCTCCGACCGCGTGGCGCAGGGTGGGGTTAGCCTCTTGCGAGGTTGCGCTGAAGATGTTTGTGCCCTTCGCGTCCAGCACACTTGTATGCACGTGAAAACCGCTGCCACTTTCGTTTCCGTAGGGCTTTGGCATAAAGGTGACGTCCATTGCGTGTTTGCGCGCGATTTGCCTGATGATCCTTTTGAACAAGAGGCAGTGGTCAGCAGCTTTTAGAGCATCTGGTACGTGTAAGAGGTTGATCTCAAACTGCCCGTGTCCAAACTCAGCTATGGTGGTATCGGCTGGGATACCTTGTACCTGACAGGCACGGTTGATCTGTGTGAGAAATGGTTCGAACTGTGCCATGACATCCAGATCATAGATCTGAGAGGCCTCCAGCCGTTGATTGGTCCCGGGAATGAAGGGTGGCTGCGGAAGGCCGGTTGGACCGGGTTCAATGTCTGTGAGATAAAATTCCAGTTCAGTGGCAACAACAGGCGTCAGGCCTATATCCTGAAATTTCCTTTGCGCAGTTTCAAGAACATACCTCGGGTCAAGTGGGGTAGGCTTTTGTTCTTCAATCTCAAACAGTGTGACAAGTATTTGCGCGGTTGGGACTTTGGCCCAAGGAACAATCTTTAAAGTGCCGGGCACGGGAATGCAGATGCCGTCTGGGTCACCGCGTTCAATAGCCAGTCCCGTCGCAGGCACATCAACGCCCCAAATATCCAGAGCCACAGTTGAAAGGGGAAGACGAACTGCGCCTTCGCAGAGCTTGCTCAGCATTTCGGCAGGAAGCCACTTTCCCCGAAGTGGACCACAAAAACCTGCATAAAGGATCTCAACCTTTTCAAGGTCCGGGTGTTGCTTCAAGAAGGCGTCGGCTTCAATTTGAAACTGTTCCAATTGTGGCTGTACAGCTGTCAGGGTAGGCATACGAACTCTTCTACTGTGATTGGGTTAGGTTTGTTATCAGGTTTTTGGCTTGAACTGACTGGCATAAATACAAAGCAGATCCAAGGCTAATGTTGCGCCGGCCAAAGCCGTGATTTCGGCGTGGTCATAGGGTGGTGAGACTTCAACAACGTCCATTCCTTTAAGGTTTATTCCTGCAAGTCCGCGCAGAATTTCGCGTGTTTGTCCAGTGTTCAGGCCACCAATAACGGGGGTGCCTGTGCCCGGGGCAAAGGCAGGATCGAGGCAGTCGATGTCAAAACTAATGTAACTGGCGCTTTTTCCGGTCACCTGCAATATGCGTTCGATTGTTGCTTTGGATCCGTTGTTGCGTATCCAATCCGCTGTAATTGTAGTGAGGCCTTGCGTATTTGCGTTGTTGGTTCTGATACCAAGTTGTATCGAGGTGTCAGGGTTGATTAAGCCATCTTTCACAGCTCTATAGAACATGGTGCCGTGATCAATGCGCGTTGAGTTATCTGTCCAGGTATCGCTGTGTGCATCAAACTGTATCAATGATAGTGGGCCGTGTTTTTTGGCATGTGCTTTGAGCATCGGGTAGGTGCAGAAATGGTCACCACCCAGCATGAGTGTGGTTGCTCCTTTATCAAGGATCAGGGAAGCTTGTTGTTCCAGTTCCTCTGGTACACTCATCGGGTACCCGGGGTCGAAGATGAAGTCGCCATAGTCAATGACTGCAAGGCGGTCAAATGGATCAAACGACCAGCCCCATGCATGGTCCCAGGCCAAAATCGAGGAGGCCTGTCTTATTGCTCTTGGTCCAAAACGACAGCCGGGTCTGTTGCTCACAGACGTGTCAAATGGAATGCCGCAGACCGCCACATCAACACCCTGCAGGTTTTTGGTGAACGTTCTGCGCATGAAGCTGAGCGCACCGGCATAGCTGGATTCTGCTATGGTTTCATATGGCGTAGAGCGCGTGTAGGCCAGATCGCCGCATGAGTACTCATCCAATGAAGAGGGCTGTTTGACATCAGACATGTTTTCTTCCCCGATCATGTTGAGCTGTGAGCCTGTTGTTCTTCCTTCATGCGTTTGGCATGGGCCTGTTTTGTAATCAGTGATGCGGTGACCACACCAAAGGCAACAACTGCAATGAGAATGGAAGAAAGAGCATTGATTTCAGGTGAAACGCCAATACGTACCTGAGAGTAGATTTTCATGGGAAGTGTGGTCGCGCCGGGGCCGGATGCGAAAGAGGCGATGACCAGATCGTCCAAAGACAATGTGAAAGCCAGAAGCCAGGCGGCCAGAATTGCCGGAAATATGATCGGCAGCGTGATTTGCATAAAGGCTGAGAAGCGGGTGCAGCCTAGATCAAGGGCAGCCTCTTCCATGCTTCTTTCAAAGGTGACAAGCCTTGCGGAGATTACCACTGTCGCGTAGCACATGGAGAAAGTTATATGGGCGAGGGTGACTGTCCAAAAGCCTCTGGTAAAGTCGAGAGAGACGAAGAGCAACAGCAGGGATAGGCCCGTGATTACTTCGGGCATGACCATTGTGGCGTAAATCATACCGGTGAAAAGCGTTTTGCCTTTGAACGAGCCTGCACGGTTCAGGACAAGGGCTGCCATTGTACCAAGAACGGTGGCGAGTGAGGCCGATATGAAGCCAACACGTAACGTCACCCAGGCCGCATTCATAAAGCTCTCATTGGAAAAAACGGACTGATACCATTTGGTTGAAAAGCCAGCCCAGACGGTGACCAGCCGGGACTCATTGAACGAGTAAATCATTAGCAAAATGATTGGCAGGTATAGGAACGCAAAGCCTAATGTAAGTGTTGTTGCGTTGAACCAGTTAAAGCGGGTCATTGACTGGCCTCCGCCTGTTTTTCCTGTTGTTTTTGAAACAGGATGATGGGCATGATTAACATGATCAGCAGCAGGATTGCGACTGCGGAGGCAACTGGCCAATCTCTATTTGAAAAGAACTCTACCCACAGTGTCTTGCCGATCATAATTGTGCTTGAACCACCCAAAATGTCGGGAATAACGAACTCACCAACAGCTGGAATGAAAACGAGGAAGCACCCCGCCCATATGCCTGAAACCGAGAGTGGCAGTGTGATTACCCAGAAGGCTTTGAACGGCGAGCATCCCAGATCAGTTGCTGCTTCAAGAAGGGAGTAGTCGAGCTTTTCTAAAACGGCATACAGAGGCAATATCATAAATGGCAGATACGAGTAGACGATCCCAATATAGATTGCTGCATCAGTGTTCAGGATCGTCAGGGGTTCATCGATGATACCGCTCCAAAGCAGCACATAGTTGAGGACCCCTTCTTTCTTCAAAATGCCGATCCACGCATAGACGCGGATCAAGAAACTTGTCCAAAATGGTAGAATGACCAGCATGAGTAAGGTTGATCGCCATTCCTTGGGGGCTTTTGCCAGGGCGTAGGCGATCGGATAGCCCAGAACGAGTGCTATCATGGTTGATATAAATGCGATCTTGAGGCTGCTGAGATAAGACTTCAGGTAGAGCGTATCTTCAGTTAGCCAGACATAGTTCTCCAAGTCAAAGGCCTGAAACATCGCCACAAAGCCCTGCCAACCCTCAGAAATATCGAAGGTCGGGAAGTAGGGTGGGCGTGCCAGCACCACGTCGGAAAGCGATATTTTCAGGACAATCACAAAGGGGGCAAGAAAGAAGACCAAGAGCCAGATGTAAGGCACTGCGATCAACAATGACCGCCGCCAGCCAGACCCTTGGACCGAAGCTTGCTCTGTCTCTTGTGAGGGAGTGGTGATGTCTGCCAAGGCCATGTTCTCACCTCACGTTTCCAGAAAGACGCCAGCGCCTTTGTCCCAATGAACGAAGACAGTATCTTCCCATGTGATTGGCCGGTCTGCGAGGCGTTCTTGGTTGGAAACTTGAGCCTTTAAAATGGAGCCGTTGGAGACCTTTACGTGATAGGTCGATATGTTGCCTGTGTAACCAATGTCCCAGACCTTACCTTGTATGCAGTTGTCGCTGGTTGGGGGCTTATCCTTTGAGATGCGCAGTTTTTCTGGCCTAACGGCAAGCCAGGCCGTGGTTTGCGCAGGTAGTCTGAGTGAAGTGGAAACAGTTAGAGGTGCCTCCTCATCGCTCCAGTACAGGCTTGCTGTTTCGCCCGTGGAAATATCAGTGCGACCTTCAATGATATTAACGTCTCCGAGGAAATCTGCGGAATAACGCGAGTTGGGGTACTCATAGATTTCGGCAGGGGTTGCGACCTGAACAATCTTACCGTGATCCATCACCGCGATACGGCTGGCGACCGTCATGGCCTCTTCCTGATCATGCGTGACGATCACGAAGGTCAGGCCAAGTTGCTCCTGAATGTTCATCAGTTCAAACTGTGTTTGTTCGCGAAGTTTTCGGTCGAGCGCACCAAGTGGCTCGTCCAAGAGCAGAAGCTTTGGTTTTTTTGCAAGTGACCGTGCAAGAGCGACGCGTTGCTTTTGTCCGCCCGAGAGTTGGTGGGGTTTGCGTTTAGCAAACGGTTCCAACTGAACCAGAGAGAGCATTTCTTCAACGCGTCGTTTGATTTCTGCCTTGGGTGTTTTGTCTTGTTTGAGCCCAAAGCCAATATTTTGCTCCACGTTCATATGCGGAAAGAGTGCATAGGATTGAAACATCATATTGACTGGCCGTTTGTGCGGTGGTGCCTCTTGCAGGTTGCCTTGGCCAAGCAAGATGTTGCCTTTGGTGGGGTGCTCAAAGCCGGCCAACATGCGCATCATCGTGGTTTTTCCGCAGCCTGAAGGCCCAAGAAGCGCGAAAAACTCTCGTTCGTAAATGTTAAGCGACAGGTTCTCTATTGCAGTGAAATCACCGAACTTTTTGGTCACGCCATCAAAGTGAACAAGGGGAACTTCGCCGGGGTTGTTCCACGGGGCGAAGTCGCTGACTGGTTGAGTGCTTACCAAAGTTTCCATTGTGGTCGTGTTCCACTCTCGGTTTTGTCGTGCTTGTGAAGAAACAGAGGACGGCGCGCAGGCAACGGATGTCGCCTGCAGGTGCCGCTTTGGTTATTGACCAGACTTCACTGATGTCCAGGCACGTGTCACAACACGTTGGATTTTGAGAGGGTAGGGCGTTGTAACGTATAAGTTTTCCATCGTGTCTGCATCAGGGTACACTGCTGCATCTTCCAGAACCTCTGCATCCAGATAGGCTTGTGAGGCTTTGTTACCGTTGGCATAGACCACGTAGTTTGAGGCTTTTGCAATGACATCAGGGCGCATGACATAGTCTAGGAATAAATGCGCGCCCTTGGTATTTGCAGCATCCGTTGGGATTGCCATCTGGTCAAACCACATCAAGGCCCCTTCCTTTGGAATGATGTAGTTTATTGTTACGCCATTGTCAGCCTCAGCTGCTCTGTCGCGCGCCTGGAACACATCGCCCGACCAACCGATTGCAAGACAGATGTCTCCGTTTGCAAGTGCGTTGATGTATTCTGAGCTGTGAAATTTTTGTATGTAGGGCCGGATTGTTTTGAGAAGCTCAGCAGCTTTGTCCAGATCTGCTTTGTCGTGGCTATCTGGATCAAGTCCCAGATGGTTCAAAGCTGCCGGGAATAACTCGGTTGGGGCGTCCAGCATATGAATGCCGCAGTCCTGAAACTTGGCTAAAATTTCTGGATTGAAGATAATGTCCCAACTGTCGACTGGTTTGCCGTCAAGGCGCTTTGCGGCGGCCTCTACGTTGTAGCCAATGCCGGTGGTGCCCCAAAGGTAGTTGATTGAATAGGCGTTGCCAGGGTCATATATGGAGGTTCTTTGTGAGACGACAGACCACATGTTCTTAAGGTTCGGGAGTGCGTCTTTGTCCAGCTTTTGAAAGACACCAGCTTGAATTTGCCGAGAGAGGAAGCTGCCTGTAGGTACGACAATGTCATAGCCTGTGGTTCCTGCCAGAAGTTTGGTTTCCAGAACTTCGTTTGAATCGAAGACGTCATAGTTGACCTTTATGCCGGTTTCCGCTTCAAAATCTTTCAGGACGCTTTCGTCGATATAGTCCGACCAGTTGTAGACATTGATGGTCCCGTCTGCCTGTGCAACGCTTGTTGCAAGTGCCGCCATGGCTGCGCTTACCAGTGTTACTGTCAGTTTAGACTTGAAGCTCGAAATCATTTTATCTTCCCCCTCAAATGCTGCCCAGCATTGGTGCTGGCCTGTCTGGATCTGGCAATCTCCATTGTTTTTATTAGTGTGCCCGTTTTGAAAGATGAGCACAGAAAACACGGATAGGCAATAGTTTGTGATCAAATTATCTATGCAGCGGGACGAGGAGCTTTTATAGTACTTTCATGACCAAAACGACTTTACACAGTGCTTCTACGAGTGATGCGGTTGTTCCCGTACATGAACAGGTTTACCAGCAACTGCGGGACCGGATCCTGTTTGGTGGCTTCTTGCCAGGCAAGGCTGTTACTTTACGCGGACTTGCTGATGATCTGGGCGTGAGTGCTATGCCAGTGCGTGAGGCTGTTCGCCGTCTTATTGCTGAAAATGCATTGGAACTACATGGAAATCGACGCGTTTTTATTCCTGATCTTTCCGAGAAAGTCATTAATGAGATTTGGTCTGCACGCCGACTTTTAGAGGTTGAACTGGCGTTGATGGCTCTTAAAAACCTGAGTGATGATGATATTCAGAGTCTGCAAGATATAGATGAGCGGATCGACGTATCGTTAGAAACTGGCGATGTGGAAGGGTATATGCGCGGTAACTATGAGTTTCATTTTTACCTATACTCTCAAAGCAAATCAGAGGTTCTTATCAAGTTGGTCAGGAACCTTTGGGTTCAGTTCGGGCCGTTTATGCGCCTTGTTTATGGTCGCTCAGGTACAGCGAATCTTGAAGACCAGCATAAACAGGCTCTTGAGGCCCTGAAATCTCGAGATCAACGCGCTTTAAGAGCAGCGCTTGAGGCAGATATCTCGCAGGGGATGGGTTTTATTCAGGAAACCATTTGTCTGCCAGATAAGGTTTGAATGCGGCGTATCAGATGAAGGAAATACTGCATTTTCTGCCATTAGCTGTGCGGTAAAGATGAGGTCCGGGAGGCTGTTGTTTTTTGGTTTCTAGGCGAATAGATTGACAATGTTCATTTTGTGATCACAAAATATCAAGGTGTTTTTTGTTCGCCTGTGAATCGCTGGGAGGCGGTTGCCGGGTTTGTAAGGCTTGCATCGTCTGGAAGGAGTGACCCCATGGACTACATTGCCAATCTTCCGCCAACACATGTGTTGCAGAAAAAGGATGCCGCTCATCATCTGCATCCCTTTACTGATACCCAGAGCCTTAATGCAAAAGGCACGCGGATTATTACGCGAGCTGAAGGCGTGTATTTGTGGGACTCTGAAGGCAATAAAATTCTTGATGGAATGGCCGGTCTTTGGTGCGTGAATGTTGGGTATGGCCGAAAAGAGATCATCGAAGCCGTTCATCGCCAGATGCAGCAGCTGCCCTACTACAATACATTTTTCCAGACATCACACCCTCCGGCGATTGCCCTGGCAGAAAAGATTGCAAAGCTTGCACCTGGAGACCTTGATTATGTGTTCTTTGCAGGTTCTGGTTCTGAGGCGAATGATACAGTGGTGCGTATGGTGCGTCATTACTGGGCCAGCAAAGGTAAACCGACCAAGAAAACCATAATTTCCCGACATAATGCCTATCATGGTTCAACGATGGCGGGGGCGAGCCTTGGCGGCATGAGTGCTATGCATGCCCAAGGTGGATTGCCCATCCCAGATATCACCCATATCAATCAGCCTTACTGGTATGCAGAAGGCGGGGACATGGACCCGGCAGAATTCGGGTTGGCACGGGCGCGCGAGTTAGAACAGGAAATTGAACGACTGGGTGCGGACAATGTGGCGGCATTTATTGGTGAGCCTATACAAGGGGCAGGTGGGGTTATTATTCCGCCTGAAACGTACTGGCCTGAAATTCAGCGGATTTGCCGCGAGCACGATATCTTGCTGGTTGCTGATGAAGTCATTTGTGGCTTTGGGCGCACGGGTCACTGGTTTGGTTCGCAAACATTTGGCTTCAAACCTGACCTGATGCCAATCGCAAAAGGCCTATCCTCTGGTTATCTGCCGATTGGTGCTGTGGTGATGAGTGAAGATGTTGCCCAGGGTTTCATCACACATGGTGGTGAGTTTTGTCATGGCTTTACGTATTCTGCACATCCTTCGGCTTGTGCAGCGGCGTTGGCTAACCTGGAAATTCTTGAGAGTGAACGTTTGCCTGCAAAAGTTGCGACTGATACAGGTCCGTATCTTGCAGAACGATGGCAGACACTGGCTGAGCACCCGCTTGTCGGTGAAACGCGCATTTGTGGTTTGATCGGTGCGTTGGAGCTTTCACCCGACAAAAAACGTCGCGCTCCCTTTGAAGCGGAAAGGGGCACTGTGGGCACCATCTGCCGTGATCATTGCTTTGCAACGGGGCTGGTGATGCGCCATGTGGGAGATACGATGGTTATTTCGCCTCCGCTTGTCATTTCTCACTCAGAAGTGGATGAGCTGATCGAGAAAGTACATCGGGCATTGGACCTGACTTCAGCGGATATTGCGCTTCAAGGGATCAAGTAGGCTTCAGTCCAGTGTGCGTTTGAACCTTTTCAGAGCGAGCAATGAAAGCAAAGCGACGAACAGGAAGAGCATGTAAACGCTGGCAGATACCTCGTGCCACTCCGCTCCTTTTAAAAGGATAGCGCGCACAACCCTTAGGAAGTGGGTAAGAGGGAAGACCTCGCCAAGCTTTTGGGCCCATTCAGGCATGCCTGCATATGGGAACATAAAGCCTGAGAGCAGCAGGGATGGCAGGAAGAAGAAAAAGGCTATTTGCAATGCCTGCATTTGCGTCGTTGCCACGGTGGAAATAAAATATCCCAGCAGCACAAGGGCGATGACGAAGACAAGTGTAGCGGCGATCAATAGCATCAGTGTGCCTTCAAACGGAATGCTGAACAAAACTTTGCCTGCCACCAAAACAACAACGACCTGAACAGCTCCAACGACGATGTATGGCATAACCTTGCCGCACATAATCTCGAAGGGGGATGCCGGCATTGACAGCAGGTTTTCCATGGTTCCGCGTTCTGTCTCACGTGTGAGCGCAATGCTGGTCATCATCACCAATGTGAGCTGAAGGATCACGCCCAACAAGGCGGGAACAATGTTGTACTGGGTAACGCCTTCAGGGTTGTATTTTCGATGGATGATTGTACTTGGCGTTAGAAGATCTTGCTTCAGGCTTGGGTTCTTTTGTTTGACGTTGGCGATCGCCTGTTCGATAATTGCTGGAGCGGAGGCAACTGCAGCGCCAGAGGCGGCGGGGTCTGTTGCATCTGCTTCGATGAGAATATTGGGAGTCCCTGCCTCTGCTTGTTTGGCAAAGTCGCTTGGGATCGTCACGATAAATGTGATTTTTCCTTTTCGGAGCATGCTCAGCGCTTGTGAGGGGGAGGCGTCTTTTTCGGTGAATTTAAAGTATTCTGAGTTTTCCAATGCGGTAACAGCTGCACGTGCATATGGGCCGTTTGCCATTGTGACCAAAGCGGTGGGAAGTCCACGCGGATCATTGTTGATCGCATAACCAAACAGCACGAGTTGGACCAATGGTACTCCAAGCATCATCGCGAAGGTGACACGGTCGCGGCGCATCTGAATGAACTCTTTGATGAGCATTGCCAAAAGTCGCTGAAATGAAAATATATGACTCATTGCATATTGTCCGTGCTGTCACTCATAAACTTGATGAAGACGTCTTCCAGGTTGGTTTCAGCGCGCTCAATGTGAATGTCATCATGTTGTTCTAGTGGTTTAAGTGCCCGCTTTAATGCCTGTAGGTTTGTTCCTGTTACGTGCAGGGAGTTTCCAAACGGAGCCACCTGGTTTACCCCTTTGTTAGCTTGCAGCTCGGGGATAAACCGCTCCAGATTAGTACCGGTGAGCGTGTATGTATAAAGGCCTGCATCTGCAATAACATCACCCAGAGGACCATCTGCCAGTTTGACGCCGTAGGAGATGTAAGTGATCCTATGGCAGCGTTCTGCCTCGTCCATGTAGTGGGTTGAGACAAGGACCGTCATGCCCTCAGCTGCGAGACGGTGAATTTCCTCCCAAAAGTCGCGGCGGGCTTTGGGGTCTACGCCGGCTGTTGGTTCATCCAAAAGCAAGAGCTTTGGTTTGTGCATGGTGCAGGCCGCAAGAGCGAGGCGCTGCTTCCAGCCACCAGACAGTTCTCCGGCCAACTGGTCACGACGCGACAGCAAGCCAAGCTTTTCCAGGGTTTCTGTTGTGTGCTTTTTTACTGATTTAAGGTCATAAAGCCGAGCGACAAAGCTAAGGTTTTCTTCGATCGTCAGGTCCTCATAAAATGAGAACTTTTGGGTCATGTAACCAACCTGGCTTTTGATCAGCAGGCGATCCTTGAGCAGGTCATAACCAAGTACCTGGCCGTGTCCCTGATCGGGCTTGAGCAAACCACACATCATGCGGATGCAAGTTGTCTTTCCTGAGCCGTTGGGGCCAAGGAAGCCCACAATCTCACCAGGTTTGACATTGAGCGAGACATTGTTGACCACGAGTTTTTTTCCAAAACGCTTTGTTAGGCCCTTTACGTCGATCGCATTCATCGCAAGCTGTCCAAATTAACGTCAAAGATTTGGCCGGGCCTAAGCGGGGAGTGCTTGGTAACGGGTTTGGCCTGCACCTCGTAGACCAGCTTTTCCCGTGCCTCTAGTGAGTAGATGACTGGTGGTGTAAATTCAGGCCCTTCTGCAATATGGGTGATCTGCAAGGCTTGCAGAGTTGTGCATCCAGAGCATCTGGCATTGAACTGGGCCCCCAACTTGAGTTGGGAGTATTGCTCTTCAGGTACAAAGAAGTGAAGTTTGACTGAGGTGTCGGGAAGTAGACTAGCGACTGGTGCAGAAGGGCCTGCCATCTCTCCTTTATGAAGGAAGATATCTGTGATCTTGGCGTTTTCTGGTGCGTAGATTTTTCGTTTTTCTAAAAGCCATTCAGCCAGATCAACCTTTGCTTTCGCCATTTCATACAAGCTCTCGGCTGCGGCGATCTGGTCTTCACGAGCCGGTAGTTTGGCGACGCTGAGTTGTGCTTGAAGCTCTGTGGTCCGCGCTTGTGCAACCAATAAGGCTGTTTCGGCTTCATCGAACTGGGCTTGAGAAATAACATTGCGCCCTAAGAGACCTTGGTATCGATCATAAACGTTTTGAGAGTGCTGGGCTTGTGCTTGTGCGGAGCGCAGTGTGGCTTTTAATACCTCGATCTCCTCAGGGCGCTTGCCCAGCTTAAGGTCTTTGAGTGATGAGAGTGTTTGCTGAAGCTGCGCTTTAGCTTCCGCCAGTTTCATGTTTGCGTCCGATTCAACGAGCACAGCAATGAGCTGGCCTTTCTTGACCAACTCCCCTTCCTCGACTTTTACATCAGCAATTTCGGAGAGCTCTACCGGCGCAAGCTTCAGGTAGTCACCTTCGACATAACCTGCTGTCAGGTTGGGCTCTGGCGAGCAAAACGCGATCCAACCTGCCACGATTGGAAGCGTGCAGACATTAAGCATTACTTGGGCCTTTCGATAAATCATCCAGAAGGGCATTGATTGAGCGGTGCAGGGTCGTCTTGATCTGGACCAGTTCATCTGGTCCGATGGACTGCCAGTTCATGCGTTTAAGCACCAGTGGGCGTGCGAGACGGAGGTAGAGCAGCTGACCGATCATTGCGAAGATCGCGAGTTTCAATTCATCAGAGGTGACGGGCTGTCCAGTGGCCCGGCTGAAAAGAACGGACACGCGATCCATTAATGGTTCAAATATCAGGTGGTAGAGCGTGTCGATTTCGTCTGGTGAGTGAAGCAGCTCTTTTAACATAAAGCCGATCAGCAGCTCTGCGCGCTTATTGGTCTGGGTGAAAGTGATCAGCTTATCTGTAATTTCAATTATTTTTTCGCGCGCCTGTGTGGGTGATAGTTGCTCAATTTCAGAGAGTTTTCTGTTCAGCACAACTGAGAGAACGTCGCCTATCGCCATTGCAACAAAATTAATGCAGGCGCGCTTCAGTCCTGCCTTGCCTTCGAAGTGATAAGCAATAGAGGCAATGTTGGTCTTTGCCGTCTGCGCAATTGCGCGGGTCGAGGTTGCTGCAAAGCCCTCGGTTCCAAAGTGTTCGAGGGCAGACATAATGAGATCGCGTTTTGTTTTGGCTGAGGGTGTTTCAGATGCCAGGACTTTACGCAGTTCATCAGGGCTAGGGGAATTTGCCATTGCGTCACCATAAATTAAATCAATCGATTGATTTAATGTTATATCCATTTTTTCTGCCTGTAAAGAATGTATCGTCAAATCTACTTCGGCGGAAAATTAGGGAAGGAACGGCTGTTTTGTAGTTTCTACACAGGCTATTTCCTATTTCCACAGCTACAGTAGCAACTTGCTCTTGAATTTCAGGTGGTTCGTGCTATCTACCCGCTCATGGACACGTGGCCGAGTGGTCGAAGGCGCTCCCCTGCTAAGGGAGTAGGCCCGGAAGGGTCTCGAGGGTTCGAATCCCTCCGTGTCCGCCATCTTCCCTTTATTCGTCAAGCTGAATTACATAACAATAACAACGTGTTATTGTGTGTTTTTTCTTTTGTGTTGACACTGAATCCCTTCCCTACATAACATTCTACATAACAAACTACATAACATTTGTGTTTGGTGGAGTGTGAAATGGGGTTCTCATTAAGTCGCGGTATCTACTATTTTGTGAAGCGTGTCCCAAAAAGATATGCCTTGGTTGAGCCTCGCACTCGTATCCAAATTTCCCTGAAAACCAAAAGTCCTGATGTTGCTGAAAAGAAGTCTCTCATGGTTGAAGAGAGGCTGGTTGCCTATTGGGAGGCTCTTCTTGCGAATAAAGAGGAGAGCGCTCAGGCGCATTACAAAGCGGCACTGAATTTTGCATCTGCGCACGGGTTCTCCTACCTATCGATCGACGATGTGGTGGTGTCTCCGCTTGATGATCTTGTCAAGCGTGTGAACGTGATACCGGAAACTGAAGTGCCTAGGCAAAACTCGGCTGCGATTGCGGGCGTTTTGGGTACTGAAAAGCCAGCCGTAAAGCTCTCAAAGGTGTATGAGGATTATCTTGAACTTACACCTGACCTGCGTGTGGGGATGAGTGACGACCAGATCAGGAAATGGAAAAACCCAAAGTACAAAGCGATAAACAACTTCATTGCAGTGGTGGGTGATAAGGATGTGCGGGAGATCGGCCGCGAAGATGGGTTAAGATTGCGGCAATGGTGGATGGACCGGATCTTGGACGAGGGGATTAAGCCTGGGACAGCCAACAAGGACTTTACTCACCTGTCGAAAGTTTTTTCGACATGGTGCGATCTGAAACAAGAAAAACTTGAGAATCCATTTGTCCGGCTGCGGCTTGCAGAAGACGGGATCCAAGATGAACGCCCACCGTTTTCTCGTGATTGGATTGAAACGAAGCTGCTGGCTCCTGATGCATTCGGGGAGACCAATGAAGAGGCTGTATTAATCTTCAAGATCCTGATCAATACCGGATTGAGACCCTCTGAGGTGATTGGCGCAAAGCTGGAGCACTTCAAGATCACTCACAATGTGCCACATATCAGCATTGAAGAGTATCGAGCAGAGAGCTTTATGAGGAAGCTGAAAACCAAGTGGTCGGCACGCGAAGTCCCGCTTGTGGGTGTTTCGCTGGAAGCTGCACGGCGACTGGTGGCGCTTGGAGGGGTGCAGAAATACTACCTGAAATCAGATCAATGGTCGGCTCTCATCAACAAAGAGCTGGATGTGCATGGGTTGCGGGAAACTGAGCAGCACACGGCTTACTCTCTGCGGCACTCATTTGAAGACAGTTTGTTGGAGGCTGGGGTGGATCATCGCTTGCGTGTGGAGCTGATGGGGCATTCATACGAACGGCCAAAATACGGGGAAGGGGGGAGCTTACAGCTCAAGCGTGAGCAGATAGAGAAAATTGCGTTCTACTGAGCAGCAAGCTTTAATGCCAGTTGGAGGGCATCTTCTTTCTGCTTGTACTCTTCGACTTCTTTGGTCAGGCGCTGGAAGATGGGCAGGTATTGGGTGTTGCCTGCTGCAATGATCCTGGCAACTTTCTTTTGCGCATTGAGAAGGCTCTCCAGCGTTACCTCCTCAATTTGAGGTGCTGAAGGTGCCTTTTGCGCTCTTAATTTTCTGCGTGGGGCAACGTTCATTTGATTACTTTACCTTCTTGCGTCTAGCTGGTTGTCAGAAAAGCTGGAGAAGCAGGGCTTTAAGTAGGTCTAGCGTGTGCCATGTAAGGGCGATGACCAGTGCCAGTTTAAGTTCCATCTTGAGACCCGCTCGGCACTTGCTGAGAGACGTTCCAAGCCTCAATCATTTTGGGTTCTTGCCCTTCGGCCAAGATGAGTTCGTGCATTAGTTCCGAGCACACGAAGGCCATAGCGACACTTTGATCTTTGAACGCCTTGGGCTTGTGATCTTTGCCCTTGCGCTCATCGAATATTTCCCATTCACCGGGACCGCCGCGTAGTCGAAACAAGCGACCGTCTTTCGAGTTGATGTCCCAATGGCCTATGTTCCGTCGATAAACTTGGAAATGAGGAACCATTCCCGTCTCCTGCGTGTTGGGTTTAGCTAGATTGGACCTTGGGTTGCTCAAGCTTAAGCTTAAGTGCTGCCAGACCTGCTCAAGCTCTGCTGCAACTTTGGATGATTTGGCATCAGGAAGATGTGGCTTCATTGGCATTCTCACCTCCTGTGATTTGATCTGATAGTTGGAGCTCTGTCCGTTCATGCAACAAACCTTGCTTGTTCAATTTCCTGCGCCACTTCTTCAACCAGCTGGATACGCTTGCCTACCCATGTAGCGACGTTGCCAGGCCATGAGTTGCCGTTAGATTTGTATCGCGGGCCATCAGGGCACATGTCTGCGGGTTTATTGCGGTATGGAATTCTCGTGTAATTGTCAGGGAAGCCCATCAGACGCTCACATTCTGTCGGCGTGAGCCGGCGCGCTGCTTGATGCTGGCACACAGCCGCATGACCACCTGCGTTTTGGTGAGATTTATTGTGGCCCATTGACCGCAAAGTAGGATGCGAGCCGTCCTCGATGTATTGAACCTCAGTACCTTTGCAATCAAACGCGATCGGCACTATCGGTGTTCGGCGGCCAGTCCCGTCTTCGCTCGCGTCAAATCCCTCACCTTGAAGAGTGTGGGCGACGTAAGTCTCAAGATCTGCAGCAAGTGAACTATTTGGCTTGGCTAAGAGAGTATGCGAGACAAATAGGCCACACCCACTATTTATGTGCTGGTTTTCAAGTCCTTGCTTCGTCCCAAAATGAGCGTTCAGCGTTGGCGCGACTTCCGCGCATTCCAGCACCGCACCAGCGAGCTGATTACGAATAGGCCCGTCTTTTGCTCTCGTGTCTAACGTCGGGCTTACTTCTGCAAAGCCACCGCCTTGAGGGCCGAACTCAATGCCTCTGGAAGTTGCTTTCCCCGCTTCTCTGCGCGGCGGAGAATTCCCGAGCAGGCTTTGGGGCTCAGATAATACCGCTGCGGGATATCGCCAGTCTCCAAAATATCCGACAAGGAACACACGGCGTCTACGTTGTGGGACGGCGTGAGGGTAGCCGTCCACTCGGCAGTATTGGGCATCGAGAACCCTGTAACTCCACCCGTACCCGAGTTGCCCCAGCGCACCGAGGAATGATCCGAAATCACTCGTTTCTGTAGCTTCCCATTCTTCCCCTTCTTCCAGATCACCCGGCGGCGCATCTCCTGACCAGGATGACAGGACACCGGGGACGTTCTCCCAAACGACCCATCTAGGCCGGTATCTATTAACGATTGCAAGGAAGGAGAGAGTGAGGTTTCCCCGTGGGTCAGCAAGCCCCTTACGTAATCCCGCAACTGAAAAGGCTTGGCACGGGGTACCTCCGCAAACAAGGTCAACTGGTCCAAGGTCAGGCCACTCCTCAAATTTTGTCATGTCGCCCAAGTTAGGCACGTCTGGGTAATGGTGCTTCAACACCGCACACGGGAAAGGCTCGATCTCGGAGAATGCTATTGGTTCCCATCCTAAGGGCTTCCACGCCACTGAAGCAGCCTCGATGCCTGAGCACACTGAAAGAAATCTCATGCCGCCTCCTACAAGTTGGCCTTTACTCGACTTCGAAAATTTCAGGCGTGGCGATTGGCTTTCGCAAATCAGCGTCATGCTGGGCGTCTCGCCGTGCCTCCCCTTCATCTCTTCGCCAAAGTGCATCAGTAACAGGACTCCAGAACGAAAATAGACGAAAGAAACTTGTTCTACGCTCAGCCAAATATCGGCGCTCGGTGCGGCAAAAATAATCATTACACACCTGAATGTTTCCTGCGCGTATCCTATACATTTTCACCTCACCGGGGTTGTGGAGCTGTCGCCAGCTTCTTTGAATTCATTTGTGCCGGTGCCGTTGCATCGACCGCATTTGCTTAATGCGAGATAGAGGTAGTCATCGCGTCCGGTACCTGCGCACTTCTTTGAGGCGGGTTGCGGCTGTAGGGTTGGGCCGTAGCAAACCGGTGGCAAACCGAACCAGAACACCTGCCACATGCGCATTGTGTTTACTGTGATTATGAGAGGTAGGTTGGTCATGCCTGCGCCCTCTGTTTGTGGTATGTTTTGATGCCGTCGCGGATGCATTTTTCTGAGAACTGGGTGTGGATTGAGATGGTGGGTACTGACCAGTTGAGGCGCGTGTTGAGTGTATGAAAGACCTGCATGCGAGCTGTTGCGGCTGCGTGTGTGTTGTTGTTGCCCTGAAAGATCGCATCCAGTGAGGTGTTGTTGTTGAGCTTGGCTTCAAGGACAATATCTTGAGCCTCAGGTGGCATCTCAAAAAAGACCGCGCATTTTGCCTGTTGCCGCCTTTCGCGATCTGGATCGGGGAAGGCGCTGGGTAGTCCTTTTGCAGCTGAGTACAGCGCTGCTATGTAGGTTTCTGTTACACCGTAGATTGCCGCGATCCTGCTAAAACTCATGCCTGCAAGTGCGCGTTTTAAAATGGTCTGGTCAGTTGAATACATGGGTCTCTCTCAGTGGCTGGCTGTCTGATCGAAAGCGGTGATTTGAGCGGTGATGAAATCTGCTGGGATTCCAGAGCGCTTTGCCTCAATCATCTGCCGGTCCAGAGCGGGCATGAGATACAGCAGTGTGGCGGATATGATCGCCAATACTGAGAGTTTTAGTGCCTCTGAAACGAGGAACAGAGGTACGTTGCAATCATCATCAAATACGTCATTGTCAATGTTATTCACGGGTCTGTTCCTCTTGCTTGGCGCTAAGGGAAATACTGACGGGCAGGAGGGTTAGTCTGGCTCTGTGCGAAGTTGCTGCAGGAGCTTGGTGAGTGCCAAGTCTGCTTCCTTGAATGTTTCACGCAGAGCATTGATGCGGGCGTTGACTGTGCGGCGATCATTGGGTTGTTCATTCAAGGCCAAGCGCAAATCAGAGCGAAAGATGCAAATGTCGTTGTGCGCCTCACCTGTGCGGGCAAGGGCATGTTCACCCACCTCCTTCACGGTTTTGGCAGTTGTTTGAGCTGGGCGCTGTTCGGTCGCAGGGAATTGAATGACTTTAGCGTTATGCATTGAAGTACTCCCTTCTGGAGATAGAGAGACAGAGCAACACCCTCTCTCTCTATTAAGTTCTAGGCGGTGGTGTCTTCGTCTTCCTTTGAGAGTGTCTCGGAGAAGTGGTTCACCAAGATCTCTTCTGCAACGTTTGAGACGATTGCTTTCCCTGCACGCAAAGCGAGAGTTGCTTTATCTGTGTCAGACACCGCTGCGCTTTTGATCTGGCTGGTCAAGTTGTCGATTCCCGGCTGTAGATCGTCGCGCGTGTCTCGCGCTTTTTTGTCATCAATCTGAGATGTCATGTCGTTCACCCTCTGCGATATATAAATCTGAAACTGCTGCTACTGCTTGCTGAGGTTGGTTGTCGCTATCGATGTAGAGAACGATCACAGCACTAAGGGCTGCATCTCGTTGCACAATGCCAATATTGCTTTGGCCTAAGTCATCAGGCGGGCTCGCCCGAAAACGGACTAATGAGCCTGCAGGAAATCGAGACATTTTTCTTCGATGTTCACGAAGAAGCTTAATTGCTTCAAAGTCGGTCATGATATTCAAATCCACACTTTAAGTGTAAAAAATATGCGTTGAGTGCGCGTGTTTGTCAATGCATAAAGCATAGTTTTTATGCATAACGTCTGAAAATTTAATCTGAGACGCCATTCAAACTATGTTGATAGTTAAATTTAAGGAGTAATTTCGTTAGGTTTTATGTGGATATCTGCTTCAATTTACTCTTTGGGTCTCTGGAGGTACCAACATGGTGGCGCGTTTAATGCTCTATCAGGCAGTTGCAAAACTGATATCTGAGTTTGAGAAAGATGGCTTTGAGATTGTTCAAGGGGATTCGTTTGCCGAAGCTGCAAAAGCTTTGCCCGAGGCTAAGGGTGGCCTTACACCGCATTTTGCATATTCTCTCAACGCGCAGGGCAAGGAGAATGTTGCTTGGTTGGGGTTGAGGTTAGGTGGTGAGGAGTATTTATGCGGGTTTGCTGCAGTTAGGCTAGAGCCGCTGCAAGGGTTGGCGTTGTCGGACTTCTTGGCCACCTATTGGCGATTGCGATATGTGGATGTTGATGGCAATCCCGTACAGTTGACGGATTCTCAGCCTGAGATCGCGAAGCGTATATCGGGGCAGGTTGGGTACCTGGGCGATCTTTGGATAAGGCCAGACCTTAGGAAGCGAGGTCACGCGCGCAGATTGATGGAGTTCGCGCAGATTTTGGCCTTTGATCTATGGCGGCTAGATTGGATTTATTGCTGGATGCGCCCTGCTGATTTCTTGAATGGAAATGGAGCGCGTTGGGGGTGGTTAGTGGGGCAGCCGGATGGCATTCGCTTTGAGGTGCCATCTAGAGACTTTCCAAAGGGGTTGGCGTTTTGTGCAAACCCTTCATACGCTCTTAATCAGTTGATTAAGGATATAGTGCGAGATGCTTGATCAGGTAATTCTTTCGTGAAAACTATAAGCTGCGAAATACCCGCTCGTGAATGTACGGGCAGGATTAACCGGCAATACTCGCGATAGTTTTCGTCGGAAATGTTGGCTCCGATCAGGTCAAAAATTGGCCTGTTAGACCGGTACGCATTCCAATAACTGCTTGCTACCAGCTGTCGATATGTGCGTGACATCGCCTTTCTGGCGCTGGTTGGGTGTTGCGCCCATTCCGCCCCGAACACGTGACGCGCGAAGCTGTCATTGCCTATCATTATAATGTCAGGGCTGTCGCTGGGGGTGGCTGGTGGCGCCATGAGTAACACTTTGCGTGCGTGATCAATGAAGTCAGGTGAGAGGTGCCCATTGGATTTATTCCAAATGTGCAAAAGTTGTGCACCTGTTGTGCTTAACTCTTCGAGTATGAGTGCGGTGGCTGGTCGCCTCTCTGTATACTCAAGCAACTTCCTGCTCCTGTTTTTGTTGTGTGTAGGCCAGAACCAGTGCGGGGCGAAATGCGTTGATTACTTCTTTCTGCCGCTTTTCGCTTAGTAAGTCGATATAAGGGCAGTCGTAAAGATTAACACACATCATCTTAAGCGGTGTGATTAGATCGTATTTCTCGGCGGTCTTAAGTAGGTCCAAAACCTCCTCTTTGTGTGAGAAGGTTGGACGATGCCAGATCAGTGATAGTGCGCTTTTGTTATCCATATGGTCTCTCATTAAGTACTTATGGCTGGAGCGCATAGATAAACTTTACGACAGTATCCATAAGTTAGAAAATATCACTTATCAGTTTTTTTATTCTTCGCTGCATTATAAATATTCTCAACTATAATAGATAAATCTCTAATGCTACCCCTGCCATCAAGAATCTGCTCTTCAAGTCTTATTCCTTCTTCAAAAGACTTTAAGAATAACTCTAAGTCAAGCTTATCAGTTTGAGGTCTGTCAGAGTTGCTCGCCATTTCACCTAGCAGGTTGTGTGTTAGGTCGTCAGCGACTGGTTTTATATCTTCGCGTGGTTGGCCTTCTCCATACAAAAGGAACTGGGGAGATGTTTTGAGCCGGCGGGCATAGTGAGCTGCCTCTTCATGACCGAATGCCCTAGAGCCATTTTCGTGGCTTGAGTAGGTGCTAACGTTGACGCCAAGAGACTTGGCGGCGGCTGTAGCTGTTTTAAAGCCTGCATTGAAGCGGGCTGTTCTTAGTCTTTCGTGCGGTTCCATGGCTCCACAGTGCCAATCAGTTTTATGCATTAGGTGTTGACTTTGGGTTATGCATCTGGCATTGAAAATACACGTGTCGAGTAATTTTAATACCCACGGGATTTTGTAGCGATGCTAGAGCCTACCGAAATTCGAATGAAAGCTAAGCTTACTCAATTTGAGATGGCGTGTGCGCTTGGATGCTCTCAAAGTTGCGTCTCTCGCGTTGAACGGGATGGTTTTTCTAAGAAAACTGCCGTTCTTGAAAGATCATATCAGCTTTTCATGTTGGAGCAACAGCAAGTGATCGGTGATGTAAACCTCCCTGTTGCCAAGAGTTGATTGGAAGAAGGCGGCGGTATTGAGAGGTGTTTCCCTCATTACCGCCCACCTTGTCACGCAACGCATTTATTTGGGGGAGGTGGTGTGGTGCTCAAATCTGATGTATATTGTATAACTTTTGCGCGTTACGCGGTGAGAAACCGCTGCATGACCTTTCCTCATAATCAGTTGGCAGAGCAAAGCCCTGCCAGCAAACCAAAGATGCTTAAGCTAGTTCGTCCTCATGCTCTTGCATCATTTTCAGTCTTTGAAGACGTTTCTCATATATTTTCATGCGGATCTCGCGGACAGGCTGAATTTCGGTGGTGGCGGCAATGTCTCGGTTCTGTTCGAGGCCTTCTACGATCAAATTTTGCTGTTGTTTGCTTAGCATTGCGAAGATGGCAGAGGTTATCTCAGCATTCGTACTGTCTTCGAGCGTTAGTTCCAGTAATTGCATCTCATCAAACTCATTTTTCTTACTCATGCTGGCTGTTCCTTTCCAAAGCTGGCCAGTGTGTGCTGGAGGCTTTGCCATGTTGGCGCATTGAGCAGGGCCTCCGACTTTTTCGCAGAACTGATTTCAGCACAGCGCCCTCGGCATGGCTATCAACGAAAATCGCGGGGAGGGTTGCTGCATGACCTCTCCTGACGTTCTCTCTATTTCTGATTTACCCTGCGAAATTCGGTTGGGTGATGTGCTCGACCGTTTGCGTGAAATGCCTGACAACTCAGTTGATTGCGTGGTGACCTCTCCGCCTTATTGGGGTCTTCGCGATTATGGTGTTGACGGGCAATTGGGGCTTGAGCCAACGCTCAAAGAACATCTCGACAAGATGGTTGAGGTGTTTGAAGAGGTGAGGCGTGTTCTTAAACCTGACGGCACTTGCTGGATTAACTATGGCGATTGTTATGCGACGACTCCTGCGGGGCATAAGGCGGATAATGACGGGCGTATTCGAACCAAAGGTGATGACCGTACTTTTACGCAAAAGCCATTTTCAACCATCCAAGGAAACTTGAAACCCAAAGACCTTTGCATGGTACCGAACCGGTTTGCAATTGCGTTGCAAGATGCTGGTTGGTGGGTTCGTGGTGAGATTATTTGGGCAAAGCCTAACCCTATGCCGGAGAGCGTTCGAGATAGGCCTGCGGTTGCTCATGAGAAGATCTGGCTTCTGACTAAGTCGCCTCGCTACTTTTACGACAAGGAAGCGGTGCGCCAAGGGCGGGTTGGTGATGAAGATGCGGATGGTTTTCGAGGTGGTTGTTACACTCGCAGCAAGGCGGGGAAACGCAAGGCTATAGGAAACAAGCGTGTATCGGATAAACAGCGTGGTCACAGCAAGCGGCACGCCGGGTTTGATACTCGTTGGGACCAAATGACAAAAGAAGACCAGCAAGCCAATGGCCGGAACCTTCGCAACTATGAGCCTGCTCCGCTTGAAGTTTGGAATGTGGCAACGCGACCATTCCCCGGCGCTCATTTTGCAACCTTTCCACCAGAACTAGCGCAACGCTGCATTGAAGCGGGATGTCCGCGAGGTGGTGTTGTCCTGGACCCGTTTGGCGGCGCTGGCACGACTGGCTTAGTCGCGTTGCGCCATGGCAGGCGGGCGATCCTGATTGAACTCAATCCAGCGTATGCAGCGATTGCGCAAGAGCGCATTGAGAAGGACTGGATGGGGCCAGCGGAATTAAAATCTCATGGAGCCGCTGCAGACGATGGTCTGGGCCCTTTGTTTTCCCAGCTTGAGCCAATGGAGGTTTGCAATGCGTGAATTTCGGAATGTTGATGAATGGCATTGCGGGGTTTCGCAAAGCCAGATGGTGGCGAATACGCGCCTTGTTCTGTTTGCGATAAGCCTGTTCGCAAACCGTGTTGGGCAGGGCATAGCGGTATCCGTTGGGGTTTTGGCAGAGCGAACGGGGTTGAGTAAGCCTTCTGTGATTAAGCACCTGAAGCTGGCAGAGGAGGCTGGTTGGATCGGTGCGCAGCGCTATGACGGCACGGGGGCAAGGCTCAAGCGCAATGAGTACTCGCTTAAGTTTCCTGAAATGGACTTGGAGGGGTGATATGAGCAAAGGCCACAAGGCGTGGAGCTGGCGGCAGGCTTTCAGTCGGTCTGACCTTTCTCCAACAACCAAGCATGTGCTGCATACTCTGGCGCTCTTCATGAACGAGATGGGCGAGAGTTGCTACCCAACAATTGAGCACTTGATGGAGCATAGCAGCCTGAGCAAAAACGCAGTGATGAAGCATCTTGAACTTGCGAAAGGTGCGGGTTGGATCACTGTATCTCAGCACGGTTTTCGAGGGCAAAAGTGGAAGCGCAGGGACTATTCAGCGCGGTGGCCTGAGCGTGATTTGGATGCGCCAAGCTTATCTGAGCGTATGGTCAAAAGTGCTGATGAAGAGGAAGAAGGCGGTGCACGTGGTGGACCACCTCCCTTAAAAAAGGTGGTGCACGAGGTGGGTGAAGGTGGTGCACGTGGTGGACCTAAGGTGGTGCACGAGGTGGACCAAGATAAGAACAATCCAATTAACAATCCAATACCAATCCAAGAGAGAGAATGTGCGCGTGAGATTGGAAATGATAAAACTACCAATAGCGGCAAAGTCTCTCGTGAAACGTGGGTTCGAAGGCTGAAAAAGGTTCATGAACGTTGGCCAACAAGAGCGGGGGATAGCGTTGAGGGTGCTGAGCGGCTGTGGTTTCGGTTGAGCGATGAGGAGCGGAATCAGGCTGAAAAGCTGGCGAAAGCCTATGAGAAACACATCAAGGATTTAGGGCGTACCAGGATTTGCTCGCTGCTGACGTATCTCAAGGAAAAGCGGTGGAAGCTGCTACCGAAAATGGCTGGTGGAACGGGAACCGGTGAAGCGGTAGCGAATGCAGCACCATTTGGGAAACTGTGGGGCGTTAATCGATTTTCGGTGTTGCTGGCTCCGCCTGTTTCTGAAGCAGACTATCCAAAACCCCCTGCGTTTATTGAGGAAAGGTTAAGGCGCGGCGGCGAAGAGGCTGAGAAGGAAAAGCGGGACCGGCGCATGATTTATGGCTGGCGGGATGTGTTGGACATGCAGGGCAAGGGGGTAGCTAAAGCTAAACCGGTTAAGGTTCCTAAAGCGATGGAACCACTTGGTGATGAATTTGAAGTGGTCAAGGTCGGGTCTGACGTTTGGAGGGCTTGGGAGCAGCTACACAATGAGCGTGGCTGGCCATGGTTCGGGCCTGATCGGGATATGCCTGAATGGGTTTGGATGCCGCGTCTTGTGAGTGGTGAACACTTAACCCCACTGGAGGCTGTGCAGGATGCGCTTGAGAGCTTTGAGGCGGCTGTGCGGGGCTTGACTGAAACCACGAATTTGGAGGCGGCTGAATGACGGTGACTTTGGCAAATGACGAAAGACGCACGCTAGAGCGGAACTACCAGTTTATACGTTCGTTGATCAAAGGCAGTTCGCTAGAGTGGGTCGTGGTGCAAACCAACCCGAATTGTGAGGATCGGGCATTTGAGAGTATCAGAGCGGTTGGCGTGATTGCTTATTTGCCGATGATGACAGAGGTTCGAACTGTTAAAGTCACGAAGAAGCGTTTCGTTAAGAGCTGCCTGATGTTTCCACGATATCTACTTGTCGGGCTGGATGCGAACGCTGGTCAGACCTGTGATCTGGTTCGAAAATGTGATGGTGTGGAAAAAATTCTTTCAGCAACAATGGAAGGCGCTCCACATCGCGTTCCTGTCCGTGAGCTGCTTCGGATTGTAGATACTGCTTGTGAGGCTGAGGTCGGGCGGAAACTGATTAAGGGTCAGCTCTTTAACGTTGGTCATGAAGTAATGCTGGTGGCTGGAGTTGGCGTTCAACTGAAGGGTGTCGTTCGCGAGATCCAGCAGGGCGGGGAGAGGGTTCGAGTGGAGGTTGAGGCGTTCGGGAGAACGGCGAATGCTTTCGTACCTATTGACAAAGTGTCGCTGCGTTAATCATGATGCGCCTCAGGATGATCACGTGAATCTCCGGGGCCTGAGCGGCTAGAACCCGCTAAACCAACAGAGCGACCTGGACACGAGACCCAGTCAACACAAGACGCTTTAGGGCGGAGTTGGCGCTAAGAGTTTTCATGGAATTTTGACAGGCACGTGGTGCGTTAACTGGTTCGCTGATAGGGCGGACCTTTTTTGTGTTTGGGGTTGATAGGGCTTTGTCTCTCAAATCAATATCGCCACGGCTGGCTTCATTAAAGCCAACGCTTCGTAAAGCTCCCAAGGCAGTCGACCCTTTCTACCTGACACGCGAGTGGAAAGCGCTGGCGAGCTACATCAAGCAGCTGCGCGGCTATGTCTGCGAGGCTTGCGGCAAGGACTTCTCAAAACAAAAGCACAAGCTGATCGCTGACCACATCGTTGAGCGGAAAGACGGCGGTGCTGATCTCGACCTAGGCAATGTCCAGTGCCTTTGTACGTGGTGCCACAATCGGAAAACGGCAAAGGCACGACGAAATCGAGGCTAATATATTGAAATATATAGATAAAATGGATCTGATCGGCAATTCCTGAAATGCTGATAATCGGTAGAAATACCGATGAAAACAGAGGCAAATAGGACATTTGGGGGGGTAGGGTGAAAGTCCAGGGGATTTTGACCCCTTACCCGCCCCAATATAACTGAGAGATTTTTTTTTGGCCGACCTCGAACTTGACCTGCTAGGCGACCCAATCCCTGAGGGACATGGGAGAAGAGGGCGTCCACCCCATATGGTGAGCGACGAAAAGCGTAGACTTGTCATACAGTTACTCGCCTTTGGAAAAACTCAGGATGAAATTGCAGCAGCTTTAGGGATCACAGCACCCACTTTGCGCAAGAATTATTTTCGTCAGCTCAAGGTCAAGGATGATGCTCGGGCGAGGGTAGAAGCCAAGCTTCTGGGGAAGCTCATGGATCTTGCCGAAGACGGGAAAGTGTCTGCGATCAGGGAAATTTTCTCACGGCTTGAGAGTTCTGACCGTGCCAAGCTTGCAGAAGCGATTGCCAATCGTGGAAAGAGTGTTCCTGCAGCATCCCAAAAAGCGCTCGGCAAAAAAGAAAAACGGAAACAAGCGGCGGAAACCTATGACGGGAAGTATGCACCTCCCCAAGCTCCTCAACTGATCAACTAAGAAAGATCTGTCATGAGAGTTCAGCACTGGTCAACCGCCTGCGTGGATTGGGAACAACGGATTGTTCAAGGGAAATCGCTCATTCCCTTCGATCCTTTGTTCTCAGAGGAAGCAGAGGCGGCTTTGAATGTCTTCAAGTCGCTCAAGGTGGTTGATGTTCCGGGCATGCCGACATTTGGTGAGTGCTGCGACCAGTGGGTGTTCGATTTTGTTGGTGCGATCTTTGGAGCTTATGACACGGAACAAGGGCAGCGGTTGATCAGTGAGTTCCTGCTCCTGATCTCTAAGAAAAACGCCAAGTCCACTATTGCTGCTGGGATCATGGTGACGGCGCTTATTCGCAACTGGCGTCACCTTAATGAGTTGTTGCTGTTGGCTCCAACCATTGAGGTGGCCAACAACTGCTTTGAACCAGCTGCTGCGATGGTGTCGTACGACGAAGAGCTCGAAAAAATCCTCAAGGTGAGTACACATCTGCGAACAATCAAACATGAGACCACAAATTCAAACCTAAAGATTGTGGCTGCTGACAGCGACACGCTTTCTGGCAAAAAAGCTGGTTTTGTTCTGGTTGATGAGCTTTGGTTATTTGGCAAGAAACCAAAGGCAGCAGCCATGCTGCAGGAGGCCACTGGCGGATTGATTGCTCGCCCGGAAGGATTTGTTGTTTATCTGACCACGCATTCTGATGAGCCGCCAGCAGGGGTCTGGAAGAGCAAGCTTGAATATTACCGGGATGTGCGTGACGGGAAAATTCACGATCCTGAGCGGCTTGGAGTTCTCTACGAGTTCCCGAAAGCAATGCTCAAGAACAAGGGGTACCTGAAGCCGGAAAACTATTACATCACCAACCCTAATCTTGGGCGTTCCGTTCGTAAGAGCTGGCTGGAATCCAAACTGCGCGAGGCCATGGATGGCACTGGCGAAGAGGACAAGCAAAGTTTCCTTGCCAAGCACCTGAATGTGCCGATCGGCATGAATCTGCGACGAGATCGATGGGCTGGAGCTGATTACTGGCAGACTGCTGAGTTCACTGTCGTTCGTGATTTTGAAGAGTTTCTGGATCGATGTGAAGTTGTGACTGCTGGCGTAGATGGCGGCGGACTGGATGATCTTTTAGGGCTTTGTTTTATCGGGCGCGAAAAAGAGAGCGAGACGGAGAAAAGCAGATGGCTGCTGTGGGCTTGCGGGTGTTGCCATAAGAGTGCGCTGGCAAAACGCAAACAGATCGCGACAGCTCTACAGGATTTTGAAAAAGACGGTGATCTGTTTATCTGTGCTGATATTGCAGACGATATCCCGATTGTCGCTGACTTCATAGAACAAGCTCTGGATCGCGGCCTGTTCCCGAAAGAGTATGCAATCGGGCTTGATCCGGTGGGGGTTGCGGCAATCGTTGATGAATTGATTGAACGTGAGGTCAAGCCAGAGCAGCTCGTTGGTGTGCCTCAAGGCTATAAGCTTTCCGGTGTTACCAAAGGCATGGCGCGAAAGCTTGCTGATAAATCTCTGGTTCATGGAGGCTCGCGGATGATGGCGTGGTGTGTTTCCAACGCCAAAACCGAAAAGCGCGGCAATGCCGACTATGTGACCAAGCAAGCCTCCGGTTCCATGAAGATTGACCCGCTCACAGCAGCGTTCAACGCGTTTGATCTTATGAGCCGCCATCCAGAGGCCGAAGGCAATGGCTTGGATGATTTTCTCAGCAATCCGGTGATGGTTATATGATCAGAATTTTCAAAGCAGCCATACGTGGAATCCGACAAGAGTTGCAATCTGGCGAGTCTGGATGGATCAACCTCAACGGGGGAGACGCCTGGTCTGGGGGCGGTCATTCTTCTGCGGCTGGCAAAACTGTTAATGCGTCCTCTGCTTTGGCGTTTTCTGCTGTTTGGGATTGTGTTCGCAAGACTTCGCAGGTGATCTCAACCCTTCCTTTGGCGCTTTACGAAAAACGGACTGCTGGTAGCCGCGTGAAAATTGAAGAGGATCTGACCGAAATCTTGTGTGCAAGCCCAAACAGGGAGCAAACGGCGGTTGAGTTCTGGGAGGGGATGACTGCGCACATGACGCTGCGTGGTAACGCTTTCGCCGAGAGGTTGTTTATCGGCCCAAACCTTGTCGGCTTAAGGCCACTGTTAAACGTTACTCCTCGACGAAATCAGAACAACGGGCTGGAATATGAAGTGACTGACAGGGGCAAGCTGAGCAAGATGCCTGCCGATAAAGTTTTTCATATGCGCGGATTTGGAGCTGGTGATGGTCTTGGGATGAGCGCCATTAAATATGGGGCCAACTCAATCGGGGCGGCATTAGCTGCTGATGAGACCGCAGGCAGTGTTTTTTCTAATGCAATGATGGCTGCGGGCGTTCTGACCTCAGATCAGAGCCTCAATGCAAACCAACGATCTCAACTTCAGACGCTGCTGGAAACGTTCATTGGATCGCGCAGAGCAGGTAAAACCTTGACGTTGGAATCCGGTCTCAAATTCCAGCAGCTTCAGTTAAATCCTGAGGATGCGCAGCTTTTAGAAACGCGGCGCTTTAGCGTTGAAGATGTTTGCAGATGGTTTGGGGTCCCGCCGATTGTGATCGGTCACTCAGCAGATGGCCAAACCATGTGGGGCAGTGGTGTTGAAGCGGTGATGCTGTCCTGGCTCTCGCTCGGGATCAATCCGCTGCTCGTCAAAAACGAAGCCCGCATCCTGAAAGATCTCATTCCCGTTGAAAAGCGTGGGCGTTGGTACGTGGAATATAACCGCGAGGCAATGTTGCAAATGGACAGCAAGGCCAAAGGCGACTTCCTCCTGAAAATGCGCATGGGTGGCTTTATGTCTGGTGATGAGGGGCGCGACAAGCTCAACCTGCCACGGCGTGGCGGCAACAGTGATGAGTTGGTGGTTCAAACCTCTATGGGACTGGTTGATTTGCTTGGAAAGGAAGACAAATGAGCATTCGCAATTTGCCAAATGTTCCGGTGTTGGCTGGGAAAGGTCTTCAAAGTGCGATTGCTGAAAGCGTACGGCAGCGCTGGAATCCTGATCTAAAAGCAGCTGCTGGTGAGGACGGCGAAAATACCATTTCTATCCTTGATCCAATCGGGGAAAGTTGGATGTATGACGGGGTCACAGCGAAACGAATTGCTGCGGCGCTACGCAATATTGGCGACGAGGATGTGGTGGTTTCAATCAACAGTCCTGGAGGCGACTTTTTTGAAGGACTGGCGATCTACAATCTTTTGCGCGAGCACAAAGCCAAAGTGACCATAAAGGTCCTGGGGCTTGCAGCTTCGGCGGCTTCAGTCATTGCAATGGCGGCAGACGAAATTCAGATCGGGCGTGCAGCTTTCTTTATGATCCACAACACCTGGGTATGTGCGTGCGGTGATCGTCATGCGTTCCAAGAGGTTGCCGATTGGCTGAAGCCGTTTGATGAGGCTGCAATCAGCATCTATCACGCACGCACGAAGATCTCGGAAAAAGAGCTGGGCAATCAGCTCGACAAGGAGACCTGGATCAATGGTGAGACTGCTGTTGAGCAAGGGTTTGCTGATGCTCTTCTTGCAAGTGATGAGGTCGACCAAGCTCCTAGCCAAGCTTCTGATAAGCCCTCGCCAAATGCAGCTCAAAAAGAACTCGATATTCTGCTGACACGTCTCAATATACCAAAATCAAAACGCCGCTCACTATGTGCGGCTCTGAAAGGGAGCACGTCTGGCGCTGCTCCATCCGGCATGTCTGGCGCTGCCGTTCACGCAGGAGTGGAAAAACTCCTAGTTAAGATCGCTTCCCTTTAATCGGAGAAAACTTATGAAGATGAAGGCATTCATGCCTGCCATTTGCTTGGCAGCACTTACCCTTGCTCGTCCTGATGCTGTTGTTGGCTCAGTTCGTGCCGATGCTATGACCACTGAAGATTTGCTGAAAAAGGTGAGCCAGCAGCTGGATGATGTTTCTGACAAAGTCAAAGCCACGGCTGAAGATGCCTTAAAACAAGCAAAACAATCAGGTGAGGTTTCTCAGGAAACTAAAGAAGCTTCAGATAAGCTCTTGAGCGCACAAACAGCGTTAAATGGAAAAGTCACTGAACTTCAAAGCTCCCTGGAAGGGCTGGACAAAAAGACTCTTGAAATTGCACAGCAGGTTGCGGAGGGCGTGAACCCTGCTGGATCTGCAAGACCTATGACGCTTGGCCAAGCCTTTGTTGCAGAAGAAGACCAGATTAAGAATTTTTCAAATAATGGGGCAAAGGGCAGTCTGCGTATTGTTGTGTCAAACGCGGTTACAACGGCTGCAGGGTCTGGTGGTGGGCTGATTTATCAGGACGAAGACCGCGACCCGGTACGTATGCCGCGCCGCCGATTGCTTATTCGCGAGCTTCTCACACAGGGTAAGGTCAACTCGGATATTGTGAAGTATCGCAAGCAGGTCTTGCGCGATAACAATGCTGCGATGGTTGCAGAAGGGGCGGCAATGCCGGAATCCAGCTTTGGTTGGGAAAAGGCCTCTGCTGAAGTCAAGAAGATTGGTCATCACACCAATATAACCGAGGAAGCACTTGTTGATGCAGACTTCCTGCAAACGGAGATTGACACGGAACTTCGTTACGGTGTGGATCTGGAAGAGGAAAAGCAAATCCTCGCAGGTGATGGCGCTGGAGAAAACCTGACCGGTTTGCTCAGTGAGGCATCTGCGTTTAGTGCAGCTTCTGGCCTACCAAATGAAACCCGAATTGATCGATTGCGGCTCGCTATTTTGCAGGTTGCCTTGGCGGATTACATCGCAACTTCATTCGTCCTCAACCCAACCGACTGGGCAGCAATTGACCTTTTGAAAGATAGTCAGGGCCGTTATGTTTTTGGAAATGCGTCTGCGGTGTCGACCCCGATGTTGTGGGGCAAGGATGTTGCTGAATCCAACTCTATGAGTGCTGGAGAGTGGCTGACGGGTGATCTGGCAATTGCAGCAACCTATTATGATCGCCAGCAAACAGAGGTTCTTATCTCAAGCGAGCACGATACCAACTTCATTGAAGACATGCTGACGATGAAGGCTCGAAAGCGAGTTGCTCTTGCGCACAAGCGACCAGCTGCAATGGTAACTGGCAATTTCAGCTTCTCATAGTGCTGGATAACGAGGCCACGAAAGGCTCTGTAGTCATCTGAGTACAGAGCCATTTTTAGGAGGTGAGGCATGTTTATCAGAGTTAATTCATCAAGACGGACTGCAATTGGGATGTTGCGTTTTGGCGTTGTTTACAAGGTGAATGAGAAAGACCGCAAGGTTAAAAAAGCAATTGAGCCCTTGCTTGATGGCAAGAACGCACCTTTGAAACGGCTTACTGCAAAAGATGTGCGCAAATACAAGATTGAGTATTTGGATCTGACTGGCCCCAAAAATGAACAGGCTGGTTTACCTGCACAATCCTGCGAAGAGGACGCAATCACCCCTTCAGTCAATGGAGACTAACCGTGTCTCTGATCGAACTGGAAGAAGTCAAACAGCATTTGAGTATTTCTCATAGCTACGATGACGTGCTGCTCACATCTTTAATTCGTACCGCAGAGACATACGCAGGCCGCTACCTGCGCTGTGACTTTGGTGTTGAATTTCCAGATGGTGTTGCAGAACCAATCAAGACTGCTTTGTCGATACATATACACGCGCTGTATAGGGGAAGATCCGGCGAAACCAGCACAGGGACTGCGCGACTACCACCTGGTTATGAAGTGATGATGGCACCTTACAGGAACTTGGCCGGATGAACGATGTGACAATGCTGGAGGTTGTTGCGTTTGAGGCTTTGGTTTCAAGCCCTGACGGGTATGGCAATAAAACCGCTGGGTACGAGACACAGTTCGAAGTGCGGGCGCATTTTCGGTATCTGCGCGGAGGTGAAAGCGTTATCGGGGCACGGCTTGAAGGTATTCAGCCGGTTGTCGTTACGATCTGGCGATCACCAGATACTGAGGCAATCCAGACGAGCTGGCGCATGAAAGACCTTATCACTGGAACCGTTTATGCAGTCCGAACCAAGGTGCCCAGTGATGATCATCTGTGTTTTGAGCTGACTTGTGAGAGCGGTGAAATTGATGGTTAAGGGCGAAGAAGCGTTTCAAAGGTTTATGACTAAGACCGTGCCTGAGCGTATTCGGCGGGCGGCGATGGAGGCACTTGAAGAGTCTGCGGACATTATTGTGCAGAAAATGAAATTTTTGGTCCCTGAGCATGAGGGGAAATTGCGTGACAGCATTGGCTGGACTTGGGGAGAGTTGCCGAAAGGCGCGGTGCTGTTTGGTACGGTTGGAGGCGGCAAGGACTGGCTGCACATAAAGATTTATGCTGGCAATAAAAAAACGATTGTTACGAATAAACGGGGTGTGCAATTCCAGAACGCCAAACTTCAGGAATTTGGCACGCGTGAGATGAAAGCAAATCCATATTTTTATCCGGCATGGCGCACGCAAAAACGTGGAGCAAAAAGTCGTCTCACTCGCAGGATCAATAAGGAAATTAAGGCGTTGAACAATGGGTAGTCCTGACCTGGAACTCCAAAAGGCTGTTGTTGCGGCGTTGTCGGCAGATGAGACGGTCCTTGAGTTTGTTCATGACGTATTTGACAGCGTTAAGGTGCCCTCAGATCAGGCGAACTCGCCATGGGGCGTGAAAGACGGATATGTCAGCCTTGGTGCTGAAATGAATGTACCTGCTCGCCACGACGGTTTTTTAATAGAAGAAACTACGCTTCAGATTGATTGTTGGTCGCGCAAGACCGGCAGGGTTCACGTTAAACAGATCATGGCTGCGGTGCGGGCTGTACTGGATGGTGCAGAGCTGCCTTTGCCTAGCTATGGAAACGTGATTTCAGAACTCTCATTACACACAATCACACCTGACCCCGAAACAGGGGTTACGCATGGTGTCTTACACTTCTCATTTGAAATTCAAGTTCACTAGCAAAAAGAGGTTTGTGATGGCGAAGCCAACAACAGAACGCTTTGAAGAAATGGTCCTTGCGGTCGATTTTGATGAGGACGGAACGTTTAGTAAGATTTGTGGCATCAAGGGCGTAAATATTACGCGAACAGGCAATGCGGCTGAAACGGAAGTTCTTGATTGCGAGGACGAAAGCCAGCCGAATGAAATCCTGACCGATGTGCAGTCAATTAAAGTCATGGCTTCAGGCGATGGGACGTGGGCAGCGGAATCCAATGGCAAGATGATGAGTTGGTTTTACTCTGGCAAACACAAACCGGTGCGCCTTAGTAATACAGCTGCAGCATCTGGTGATGTTGAAACCGAGAGCGGCCCAGCAAACCTTGTCCAACTTAATCAGGCTCGTTCTGATGGGAAAGGCCGTGTGACTGCGTCAATTGAAATTGTGTTCAGTGGCATTCCAGAGCTGACTGTAAAGGCCTGAGGGTAATCTCATGGACGCTAAGAGTTTACCTTGGGTTGGGGGGCAGCATGATTTTGTGCTGAACCTTGGACAACTTCGTGCGGTGCAGCAAACCTGCAACGCTGGTCCTCAAACAGTTATGTCTCGGATAGCGGCGGGGGCGTGGTTTGTCGACGACCTGCTTGAAACCTTGCGACAGGGCCTGATCGGTGGGGGGATGGAGAGCAAGGAAGCGGGACCATTGGTGGCTCGTATGTTTGAGGTTCATGGAGCGTTTGCTTTAAAGCCGACTGCGCATGCGGTCCTTGCTCACGCATTGATTGGTGAGGTCGACGACCCTGTGGGGGAGTGAGCCGGGGTGAGCCAAGCGGGGAGCGCTGGAAGTTCTCAGAGTTTTATGGGTCTGGTGCGGCGATGGGCTTCACTCCAACACAAATCGACAAAATGAGCATGTGGGAATTTATGTCCTGCGTTGCGGGCTACAATAAAACTCATGGCGGCAAGACTAAGAAAGGTCAAAGTGAAGCCTTTTCTGACGGCCGACTGCGGGATCTGGGCATAGAAGGGTTTTGATAGATGAGCGAAAACTCAGGTCTGGTTATTCCCTTCGGGATCACCGACAAGAAATTTGCCCAGCAACTGGCGCGTGCTGAAGCTGATGCCCGTAAAAAGGCTAGGCAGATTGAGAAGTCGGTCACGGGTGTCGGTGATGCGGCTGGGGCATCAGCTCAAAAAGCTGGTAAGGAGATGACAAGCTTCTTCAATGTCTCCAAAGGTGGCCGGTTCGCTCTCCAAAACGCCACCAATCAGTTTGCTGATATGGCTGTGCAGATGGAAATGGGCACCAACCCGATGCGTGTGATGGGGCAGCAAATCCCACAATTGGTTGCCGGGTTCGGGGCGTTGGGGGGCAGTATTGGTATTCTCATGCCTATTCTTGGCATGGTTGCAGGCCTTGGCTTTCCGATAGCTGCTTTCTTGATGCAAACCTCTAGCGGTGCAGATGATGCAGCGACCAGCGTAGATAAGTTCTCTAAGGCGTTTTCTGAGGCTGACAGTGCAATCTCGCGTGCAAACAGCTCTATCAAGGCAATGGCAACCAGCGGTCTGGATGATGTTAAAGAACAGTATGGCGAGGTTACTGATGCTGTTCTTGAATTGATAGAAGTGCTTGGCGAACTGGATACGAAAGCTGCAGTTAAGAAAGCCAGCCTATCGGTTGGTGTGTTCTTTGATGAAACACTTAGCGGGAATGGTGCTTTCCAAAGTTTTGAAGATCAGGTCCACCGTGTGCAAGCGCTTTATCATAAGCTTGAGCAGCTCAATGACCCGGTTTCCGGGCAGCGCTCCCGCGATGCGCTTGGGATTGAGGGGCACCGCGAGGCGATTGCAGAGCTGAATGCAGAACTTGAGCAATCTCCTGAGAAAATCAAACGTTGGATTGCTTTACTTGAACAAGTGGAAGCGGGCCGGGTTGCAAGCGATATGGGGCAGGTCTCCGATGCACTTGCAGAAATGCGCGAAATTCTGACTAGCTTGCCTGATGCTGATTTAGCTGAGGTTGGCAACGAAATGGCGCGGCTTGAAAGCATTGCTCGAAAGGCGGTTGGAACGACTGAGCGGCTTGAAGATGCAGCCAAAGGTGTGTCGTTTGAAGAAGCCTCGAAATCTGCCACTGATATGGCTGAGGAAATCAGCCGTGCGGCGGATGCTCTTGCTGATATGAAGGCAAAAGGCGCACTATCGCTGGAAGAAGCACACATCAAACTCAAGTACAAAGATGATCCGCAGGGATTGGCGGGAGCTTTAGCTGGACGCGAATTTGATACAGCGGCTTTGTCACTGGGCGGGTCTCAAGGGCGGCAAAACCACCAGCAGCTCATGAAGGACAGAACAGCTTATATTGAGCAGGCAAAAGAGTTAGCCCGCATTGAAGCTGGGATGCGCCCTGCGAAAAAGGAAAAAAAGAGCTATTCCTCAGCCGATGTAATCGGACTTGGTGAGAAAGATATAACCACCCTGGCTCGCCAGATTGAGATGCTGGACCTTTCCAGTGATCGGGTTGCAGAGCTGACTACAAAATACAAATTGCTTGATACGGCAAAAGCGCACGGGCTGGATCTGGATGAGAAGTCGTTGCAATCTGGGTTGTCATTGCGTGAAGAAATTGAACGACGAGCGCATGTCGTTGGCGGGTTGACAGCACAGTTGGAAGAGGCATCCCACAACACCCAAGTCATGAATACATTGAACCAGCAGCTTACGAGCAGTTTTACAGCTCTCGCCTTTGAAGGGGCGAACTTTGGTGAAGTGCTTGAAAGCCTTGCAAAGCAGTTTGCAAGCATGGCAGCTCAGGACGCTTTTGGTACGCTGTTGAGCGGTGCCTTTGGTGGTGCACCTGATGGCAGTACCAGCGGTAACATGCTTTCAAGTTTACTCTCTAGCTTTGGCGGGTTCTTTGCCAGCGGTGGAACGCTTGGTGCGGGCAAATGGGGCATTGCTGGTGAGAACGGTCCCGAACCTATTGTGGGGCCAGCTACGATTATTCCGAACCATGCACTGAGCGGTGGGGGTGGAAGCAGCTCGTCAACTGTGCATGTGATTGTGAAGGCCAGCGATATGTTTGAGCCGATGGTTGAGAGTGTTGCAGGCAACGTTGTTGCGCAGGCTGCTCCAGCTATTGCGGGGGCAGGTGCTCAGCAATCCAGGCCTTACACGCAGCCGGATATGAGAAATCATCATATGACGGGGGGCGGGGATCACCGATGAACTTTATTGAATGGCCTCGTCGTTTGTTTCGTTCGCAGTCCGCGCCTGCGTTTCATCTGGTGCACTTTAACCGCTCAGGTGGGCAAGCTCTTTCAGGGGTTGAGCGTGTGACGCGTACTGACCGTGGTTTTTGGCGGGCAGAGGTGAATGATATTATCCTGAATGCTCGTGAGGCTGATCAATGGCGCTCATGGCACGCGCTGAGCCAATCCATTGGCGGGCGTGCTGGTGTGGTGGCGCTTTCGTTTAGCCAGTGGATGGCACAGAAAAACTACAGCGCTGCTGGTGTGAGCGGCCATGCGGACGGGTCTAGCTTTGCGGATGGGGCCGGTTATCGCTCAAGCACAATGCGGGCCTATATGCATGAGACAGCTGAGATTGGGCAAACGGTTGTCAAGATACGGGTTGATTATGGGATTGATCACCCGGCAGGGTTGCACTTTTCTCACGAGTGGGCGCTCTACCTTTGTGGGGCTATTCGTTCCCAATCTGACGCGGTGTTTGAAGTGCCGATATCTCCTGCGATCCGCCGGCGGATTCCAGCTGGGGCAGAGCTGGAATTAACGGAACCCGGTTGCTTGATGAAACTCACAGATGACAGGGCAATGGATGTTGTGATGCCGCTGAGCCGGATTGCTAAAGTGAGCCTTAAATTTGTTGAGGCGCTTGAGGTTTGGGAGGAGCTGGCCGAGGAAGAATATGGCTAGAGCAAAATCAATCAAGCTGCTTATATTCATCGATTTTCCTGATGGGAAAATTCGTATCTGGGATGGGAGCGGGCCGTATATTGACCGCGATGGCAACCGGTGGCGGGGTGCTGGTGAGATACCCTCAGATGCGCTTGACGTGCTTGAGTTTCCGTTTGCGGGCGAGGCTGTGACGAGGGACATTTCACTGGAAGGGGTTCCGCAAATCATTTATGATCACGGGTTTGATGAGATGACCGCAAAGGATCTGATCGGGTCAAAATTTCAGGTGCTCATTCAAGATTGTGATGGTGACGACCAGCCGTTGGACGCCCCGCCGAGCGTCATTCAAACACTGCAAATTGTGGATTTCTTCTTTGATGAAATGAGGAAGGACGGCAGCATTTTCTACCGCATGACAATGAAGCTCGCCAATCGGTTTCTACTGCGCCGTATGAACGATCAGGCAGTTTTGTCTGATGTAAATCAGAAGGCGCGCTCTGCTGTCCTTAACCCGGCTGGAACACCAGACCAATTTTGTGAGCGCGTGCCGTTGATGCGAATTCAAAAAATCCGGTGGCCTAGGGTTTAATGAAACTGGAAGATTTTACAGCACTGCGCGGGAGGGAGCCTTTTCTTCTCGGGTCCGCAGACTGTTGTCTCGTGCTTGCTGATTGGGCCGTTGCGTGTGGCCACCCAGACGGGGCGGCACATTTGCGCGGCACGTATCAAACCAACGCGGAATTTATCGCGATTGCTGAAAAACGTGGTGGGCTTGTGGAGCTGGTTGGTGAATGCGCTGGACTGGCTGGCATCCCTGAAACTTCCAAGCGGGTTTGCGGTGTAATTGGCGTTGTGGGCAGTACACACAACCCGCTGCGCCAATGGGGCGCGATTTGGAATGGCGGCGCGTGGTTGGTGCGTATGCGTGAGGGGTTCATTCCAACGCACGCATACTGCCTTAAAATGTGGGGGCCTGTGAATGGTTGAGACTGTTGCTTTTGCTGTTGCCTGGGCTGTGTCAAATGCAGCTGCGGGGGTGGGTGTAGCTGTAGCGGGGCAGGCCACGCTTGCTGCAGGAGCGGCGGCGCTTGTGGGACCTGCCCTTACATTGGGGTTGAGCGCGGGTGTGAGTTACCTGGGGTCTAGTTTTTTTGCTGATGGCTCGGAAGCGATAATTCCAAAACCAGCTGACGGGCAACACTCAATAAAGCAGGAAATACCGCCGCTGAGCTTTGCGTATGGGCATGTTAAAAAAGGCGGGTTCTATGTGTTTTTGGAGGAGCACGACGGCACAGCCTATAGCGTCATTGTGTTGGCATCTCATCCCATAGAGGGCGTTGAAGAGTTTTACCTGAATGATATCCGCGCCCTGGTTAATGATGAGGGCATTGTTGAGGGGGTTGATAGCCCTGATGCCGGTTCGGATAAATACTACGTCAACGGGCCGTTTCATGTGATCCAGCTGCTCTCACGCAATGGCGACCCGGTTGGGGTGCCATATCCACGACTACCTGAGTTTTTTCCCAGTATTTGGGGCGAGGACTATCGGGGCGATGGGCTGGCTACGATTTACATGCATGCACGATCTGCGGATGCAGAGAGTTTTACCACCATCTACCCAAACAGTCTGCCAGCTCCAATTCCTGAGATTAAGGGCAAGAATGATATCTATGATCCGCGAACGGGAACGCGAGGCTATACCGAAAATCTGGCACTGATTTATCTTGATTTCCTTTGCATGCCGTTTGGAGGCAAGCAAGCGCTTGAGGATTTTGATTTAGACAGCTGGTCGCGTGCTGCTGATTGTTGCGGGGAGTTGGTGACCAATCGCTCCGGGGAACTTGAGCCGCGTTACTTTGGCGGGATATTTGGCAATTTTGATATGGACCCGGTCACCGTACAAAAATACATGGCGGGGGCTGCCGAGCTAGTGCTTTTCGAGACCGGTGAGGGGAAACTTGCCGTCCATGCGGGCGAGTGGATTGAGCCTGATATTCATATTCAGACCAAGGATATTATCGCGTTTTCGTACGAGGCGAACTTAAATCCGGCCTCGCGTATGGAATCTGTGCGCGGTCGTTGGACCAACCCTGAAACCGGATTTGCAACCGAAGATGCGGCTATCTTTGGAAACACCAATATTTTTGATGGTGATGCGCGATCAGAGACGCTGGATAACCCGATTATACAGCGGCACAACCACTGCCAGCGTTTGCAAAAAATCTATTACACACGCAAGCGAGCGGCGTTTGTAACGTTGACCGTGGACTACTTTGCAGCACAAGGCTTGATGCAATCTCGCTTTGTGAAGGTCACACACAAGCCCTACATGGATGGCGGCTATATTGAGATTACGGGGCGTCCGAAACTCATCTTGCGGCCATACTTGCGTTATGAAATCAGTGGTCGGCATGTGCCTGATACCCTGTTTGATTTTGATGCAGCGAGCGAAGAAGGTGAGCCAGCGGCTTTGCCTGAGAAAATAGGCACAACTCCTATTCCATTGCCGGAAAATGTGAGTGTTAAAATCAAAGCCGATGGCGATGCAGTGCGGGCCTATGCCACGTTTGAGAGTGCGTCTAATAATCTGACCTATCAGTTGTTATCTGAGCAAGCCGATGGCCAGCATGCTGTTCGGGATAGCGCGCTATCGGGCAAGCTCTATGTGTATTCCGCACCGCTTATTCCGGGGGAGTACTACAACTTTAAAATGCGGTCTTTGACTGCGCTCGGGGTTGCGTCTGAGTGGACTGATACAATCACGTTATACGCGCAATCTGATCCGAACCCACCGGGGAACCCTTTGAATGTGAGCGTTGTAGGGGACGAAGGCCAAGCAATCGTCTCATGGAAAACGCCAAACTCCGATAATTTTGGATCAACCGCGATCTACCGGGGCACCACCAGTAACGCTGATGATGCGGAAATCATCGACCACATTAATTCAGCAGCATCGTCCAATCAGGATTTTGAGGACACCGGCCTTGTGGCGGGGACCTATTATTATTGGGTGTCGTCTGTGAATAGAGCAGGGGTAGGGGGCGATCTGGTTCTTGCCAGCGGTAGCCCTGTGATTGTTTCCTAGGCGAGCGTATCTCGCAAGCTAATGACGAGGCGAGCATTGCAATGTTAATGACTTCCGAGACTGTTTTCAGAGATCACGTGGTTGAAGGCGACCCCTCGTCCGGGGAGCATGACGTAAAAAAATCTGAGGTGCGAGAACTACTCAAAAACATCGCGCTTGGTGTTTCCGCAGGCGGCGGTGTAGCTGCGCAGGCAGCGTCTGACCTCCCTGTATCAGTCGAACCTAATGATCCAAGGACGGCGATCGTATGGGGTGAGGGTGAGGGTGATGAAGCGCTCAACGGAATTTGGAACTATATTGCCGATAAATGGGTGCAGATCCATTCGTTTACTGGTGTATACGATCAAAGTAGTGCGCAAGAGACGGTTTATGCGGCTGTGTTTGCTGACAGATACGGAAATCTTGTAGTCGGCGTGCGCCATGATGGGAGTATCTATATTCCCAAGCTTTCGGTCGGAACTATCAACGCTGACCCGGTCGAGCCGGATGAGCAGAGCGAGTGGAGTACGCTGAGCGTTGCCAACTCTGATACAGTCGTGGTTGTTGGTGATAGTTATTCCGCTGGAATATTTAATCTCCAAGACAAGGCTTACATTTCAAACCTGTCTGCCATGTCACCGTTTAGGTTTAGAAACTTTTCATTGGGCGGGGATTCCGCTCTTGATATGCAGCATAGAATTATCAACAAAACGGCCTATGTTGATGGGACGGTGTTTACAGGTACATCTGCAAAATATGCAGTTGTTGCAACGTATACAAATGATGTTGACTTTCGTGACGTTGATCTCAACTACTACCTAGAAAATTTGCGACGGCTGGTTGAGGTTATTCAAGCGGCGGGTGTAGAGCCTATTTTATGCTCAGAGTTTCCCGCCAGCGCTGATACCGTGTCGGGCATTAGGCAAATTTCGCGAGAGTACGGTATTGAGTTTATCGATTGTCAGACGCTAAACCGCGAAATTGGAACATTGGACGTCGGGCCGTTTCACCAAGGTCACCCTGGCACGCGAACCAATGGTGTATTTTGGCTCCCGATCCTTGAACATCTGCGGCAATTGAAACCTGACAACTCAATCAAGATCTACCGTAAACGAGATGAGTTTACAGCATCGGACATGAGCGAGCTTCTTTACACGGGGGAGGTCGGCAGGTACCGACGGTTTAAAGAGCTTAGCGTGAGCCATTACAGGTTAAATGACTCCAATAAAGAACGGTTTGAGCAACTGGACGCGGGCGACATAGATTCACCTGTTTTTGTTGATGATGAATACATGCGGCTTGAGAATGGAGAGGCTGTTACATTTGATGATTTTGCTCTTATTGAGGCAACGCTTGATGGTACCGCTAAGACCATCGAGGCGCTGCGGTTGATAGTGAGCGGGTCAACGGGTGTCTCTGTTTATGTGCGTGATTGGCTGGATATTGACGCGGCTATTCCAGGGAAAAAACAAGGTACATTGCCCACGACGCCAGAGTATCTTGAAAAGTGGGATCAGCCGCGTGGTGCGTGGCGTGACGTTGGTTCTGGTTTAGAGATTGAGTTATTGCAAGCAGATCTTGTTCACTCAATGAATAAGGATTGCATTCAGTTTTTACTCTATAAATCAGGTGGTTTTGATCTGCATGATGTGGAGATCAGCTATAAGGGCGGCGGCAAAAACAAAAGCGCAGAGCAACTGCGGCTGCATGTGTCGGGCGAGGAGCTGGTCGGAACGCAGACAGTTGCAACCAGTGACCTTGCTGCCTGGACGCAGACAGGGTCACCAAATACACTAACGCCAATTGATGTTTATAACGCGCCGTGCAATCCACTGGACATAAATAATCCAGTCTCTGAGGTTTGTGAAATTACAGCAACCGATACGCTGAGTCAGACTGTTGTGCTTGCGGCAGGGGCCGCTGAGAAGCGCTATATATTAACAGTGTGGGCGCGGTATTTCCCCAGTGCGTATCTTGATAACTCGATTTATGGCCTCGATCCTGCACAGGTAATTGATAGCAGTGAGGGTGGTGTTGATTTTGATACTCATTCATTGATCACGCAAGACACGGCAGATGTGCGGACGTTGGTGGTTGAATATTCACACGCTGACAGCTTGCCAGCTACAGGTGGTGTGCGTGTATCAGATTTTGCCGCGTTATGCTGGCGTGGGGTAGAGATCCCGATAACCCTACTGCCTGAGCCGTTAGGCCGCGACGACTTTACATTCAAGCTCTCATGTCCCGATGGAGTTATCCAAATAGCAAAGGTTTCAATGAGGGAGGCAAAATAATGGCGATGAGCGTTTTCACTCTGCCACATGCAGATTTTACGGGGCAAGGATTGCCTACACTGTTTCCGTTTGTTGAGCGGGCTGACCTTGAATTTAGCTATGATTTTCGAGCGCGGGCTGATCGTTTAGAGTGCATTGATGGCGATAGGGCAGCGCTGGTACCGTACCGTAATGATATTGTCGCAGGGGTTTATGAAGTGGACCCGTCCATTATTTTACCAGCATCGAGTGGTGATGGTATTCGCATAGAGCTTGGGTGTTTACTGACAGATTATGAGTGTCCAACTATTCCGATTGATGGATCGATGCAATTTTCTGTGTTGGTTGTTGGGGGCTTTTCCGGCGTTGAGTTCCCTGCAGATAAAATTAGCGGTTCGACACCATCAAATGTCAACTTTCTAGACTTTGGTTCGGGCGGGGGGCCAAACAGTGTTATCCTGAATGATCATAGTAACGGCGATGTTGGCGCGAGAATTGATGCCGCAGCAATCAATGTCGGATCTGAGAAATCAAGTTTGGCACAAAAGGTGTTTATGATTTTGACATTTGATGGGAGCAACTGGACTGTCCATAATAAAACCCTGGGCACTATCGTTACTCGCAGCAATGCTGAGCTTGGTATTACAGAGGCACTGGAGCCTCTTACTACTCAATCTACAACACTCGCAATCGGCCATTATTCGGCGGCAAACACATCTCAAGCTAAATTCCCAGATATGTATCAGTTAGCAATGTGGCGGCGAGTTTTAAATGATAGTGAGATCACCGCGCAATATGTGCTGTCAAAGGCGGCTCAACCTAATCTGGATTTGTAACGCTTACTGAAGAGATCAGTTCTCGCTTTTTATAATTGATGTGAATGCCACCTGTGAAAGGTGGCTTTTTTTATGGAGCAATGAGCAATGAAAGATACGTTTCAACTGATTGTTATGGACCTGCTGGGATGGACGAGCCGTTGGGACTGGAATTAGCATTCGAAATGCGAGCAATGTACTGATTGATTGTGAGTGTGAGGATCTTGAGACAGCTGTAGACGTGGGAGCGGCGGCATCGGGCGTTGAGATTGTTGATAGAGATGAGAACTCCTATAAAAATGTACCATTCGCGACTCGCTTCAAGTTTCATGCATCATCCACCCCACCTGTGCGCCACCCATTAATCGAAGACTTTTCGCACAGCGGTGAAGGGACTGAATTGGAAGACGCGTTCTCAGGGCGCTTGGTCGATGAGTTCAAGTGGCGAATTGAAAAAGGCAGTAATCCTGACGCAAATGCGTTTAACTTAACTGGTGCGTTTACGATCCGGGTTGGTAGTGACCCTGATCGATCACTTCAAAAAAATGGTGCTCAGCTTACCAATGGCCTTCATTGGTCGCCTGAAAGAAAAAGCCTGTTTGTAAGAGGTCAAGTGAAGGTAAATAGCACAAACGTCCAGTCTTTTTTCGGGATCAATAATACAGCACTGGAATTCGACTGGCCGTTTACTGTGGCTGATGGAATCGTCTCTTCGAGCCGCTCAAACGCTTGTGGATTCCTTTGTGACTTTGATTCCGAGGGCGGTGTGATTTACGCTGTAGCGGTAAAGAATGGAGTAGTTCAGTCAGTCAACACGGGCGTTTACTTGAGCCCTTTTGATTACAGAAGGTATTTTATTATGTTCAGCGAGACAGGTGATGCATTTTTTTATATCGACCGAGTCTTGGTCGCGGAAATCGAGAATGCATGTAGTGCTGCTACTATATACAGTCCGTATATCATCGGCTCGTCAAGCGCGGTAGATGGCAAAGAGATCTATCTCAAGAACTTTCGGATAAAACAAGCTACATAACATCGCTAACAAACGCGGGTTGACAGTCATGCTCTTGCAAAAATAACGTTACGTTAACTGGTGCAAAATGGGTGGGTGTTCTCGTGCCTTTACAAGTTCTTTCGAGCCAAGACGCGATAAAAATTCGCAAGCAAAACCTGTACTCGAACTGGCCAAATCGGGGAAAGACAAACAGGTTTGAACCTGTGGCAAGGCCAAAGATTGAGGCAGGCTTTAAGATAGAGCCGGGCTCAACAATTTTTACCGTAGGCTCATGTTTTGCCAGAAACGTTGAGGCAAATCTAGTAGCAGAAGGTTTTCGGCTCCCAGTGCGAGAGCTTTTGCGGCGGCCTGAGTTCGATAACGTTACAATGGCCTCTCTAAATAATTACGGTGCTCCTTCGATCTTTAATGAGTTCTGTTGGGCATTAGATTCAGACAAGCCGTTCGATCCTGATACGGGTATCTGTCAAGTAAAAGATGATAGGTACGTTGATTTGCATGTGATGAACGAGGTTCGGCCTGCTGCTCTCGAAGAAGTCACCAGCAGGAGGGAAGCCATCACAGAGTTATATAGATCGGTTCGCGAGTCCCGCACTGTGATTATTACTCTTGGACTTTCCGAAGTTTGGTTCGATCAGGTGGCCGGGAACTATTTAAATGTAATTCCCCTTCCAGGGGTAATGCGTCAGGCTCCAGACAGATTTGAGTTGCATATTTTAACAGCTGGAGAGCTGCTTGGATATCTGACGAGAACTGTTGATTTAATCAATCAGAACTCCGTGGTTGGTGCCAATATTTTAATCTCAATATCACCTGTCCCTTTGAACCAGACTTTCCGGGATTTAGATGTCTCGGTGGCAAATACCTACTCAAAATCGTCTCTTCGAGCAGCTGCTGAAGAGCTTGTCTACGCATATGATAACGTATTCTACTATCCGAGCTACGAGGCAATTACGCTTTCTGACCGCAAACTCGCGTGGCAGGATGATCAAGTGCATGTAACTGATGCACTGGTATCTGAGCAAGTTTCTCGAATGGTAGGCGCTTATACATATCGATCGGGGGGTGAGCATAGCCGTGACACGTTGATCGAAAGTCTACGCGGTGGCCCAAGTGAGCAAGAGTTAGATTGGCTGAGTCTGCGTTATGCTGATATGATCAAAGCGGACTCAGAACTTTCAACTGAATATGCACACTTGCTGATCAAGTATAAGCGTTTTGAGGAAGCTCTTTCCGTTCTTGAGGCAATGTTGGTTGATGCTAGTACAATCGTTCTAAAAGTTCGGGCTCTCAAGCTGCTTGAGCGTTTTGAAGAAGCAGAAGCACTTGTCGCCACAAATCTTGATAACCGATCACGAAACCACCAGCTCTGGGAAGAGGCTATTTCACTAAGCGTCGATCAGGGTAAGTTCGAAGAGGCCCACGGAAGAATTGACACATGGCGGCATCTCGCGCCCTCTGCAACTGGTCTTATCTTCCGTCGAGGCGCACGCATTTTCGCTGGATACGACACAAAGGTGGCGATTGATCTATATGCGAGGGCACTTGAGTTTGATCCTGATGATAAATACGCATTAGTTGCCATTCAGAAGCTTAAAGAGATTGAGAAGCTTAAAGAGGCTGAGAGGCTTAAAGAGACTGAGAAGCCCAAAGAGGATGAAGTCTTTGGAACGCTGGAACGTGAAGCATCATCGCCGGAACTTAACTCTAAAGCGCACTCGCAGAAGCTTGGATCTGTTTTATTTGATCGTATGAAGGCTTGGTGGGCACCTCACCACGAGCGCGGTTAAGAGCAAGCGTCACAAAATACCTGCCCACATCTTAATAGAAACCAACCCGCCGTCTGGCGGGTTTTTTCATGGAGCGAGCAATGAAAGATACATTCCAGTTGATTGTTATGGACCTGCTTGGAAGTGAGGGCGGGTTTGCGAACCGGCCCCGCAAGGCTGATCCGGGCGGTGCTACGAATCTAGGCATTACCCAGGCGACTTTGAAAGCGTGGCGCGGTCGCCCTGTGAGCGTGGAGGAGGTCAAGCGTTTAAGCCGTGAGGAGGCGCTGGAAATCTACCGTGCGCAATACTGGGACGGGGTGAAGGGCGATGAGTTGCCGCGTGGATTGGATTATGCGGTGTTTGATTTTGCTGTCAATTCGGGTCCAGCGCGGGCGGTGAAAACCTTGCAGAAAATCCTTAAGGTCAAGGCAGACGGTGCAATCGGCATTGTGACTCTGGAGGCTATCAAGGCACACGCTGTAACCTCTTTGATTAATCTTCTCAGCGCTGCCCGGTTGACGTTCATGAAGCGGCTGAAGAACTGGAAGTTTAACAAAAACGGCTGGTCGCGGCGGGTGCACCATGTGCAGGAAAGATCCCTGGAGCTTGCCAACAATAAGACCATAAAACGCCCTCCTATGCCTGTTTTGCAGGCGCATGAAAATGAAGAGGGTGCAAAGGCTGTTGAGGAAGAAACCAGCGCACTTAGCGCATGGCTTAGCCCTGAGGGCATCACCAAGGGAGCGATGGCAGCTTCTGGTTTCTCCGGGATTTTGGCAGGGTCCGGGCCGGTGCAGTGGGGTTTTGCAGCTGCTTTGGTGATCACTGTCGGCATCGCTGGTTATCTGCTGATCAATAACGCACGGATGGCCTGATATGGCGGCGGCACTTTCATTCTTGATTGGAACGAAAGCAGGGCGGGTGATTGCGGCCGCTGTGCTTTGGTTGGTGTTTGCCGCCTTTGCCTATCACCAGATCAGGCAGGGGGCGTTTGAAGATGCCGCGCAAGCGACTTTGCAGGAAACGCTCGAAGCGGAACGGGAAAGGAAGCAGGATGATGCTTATTTGCAGGGCCTTGAAGATTACCGCTTGTGTCTTGAGTATCTTCGCAATTCCGGGATGCAAAACACTGAATGCGACCAGTTGCGCGGGGTTCACGAAAAATAATCTAAGCGCTGCGGGGTTTGTTGCCTTGGTGAAGGCAGACCGCACCGGGGCTGATCGCGTTGCAGCCAACGACCGGAACGGACACAGGCGGGAGTGCTGGTGATGGATGGGCAAGAGCAAACAGTCAACGGGTGGCAACTTGACCGGCGTGTGCCCGCTGCGTTGATCATCACTGTGATGCTTCAGTTTGTCGGGTTTGTGTGGTGGGCGGCGAGTGTGAATGAGCGCGTGACCGCACTTGAGCGTGACCTTGCAGACTCCAGTGTGATGGTTGAGCGCGTGACGCGTGTTGAGACTCGCGTGGATAGCATTTATTGGCAGCTGGAAAAAATCGACGGGAAGATTGACCGGATCGCTGAGATTAATTGAACGGCTTGGTCGCGACCTATCTGTGACCCACTTAATTGTAACTGTTAGCCCGTTGCCTGCCGGGGCAGACTATAGGTTTTAGGCAGAGCCGGATAAGTGCTGGTGTTCGCTGCTCTGCAAACTCTCGAATTAATAACCGCCCTTGTTAACGCAGTGGGTCAAGAACTGCCATTCGAGCGTTTCCATCATGAGTTGAGGTAACATCAGGTCCGCGATGCAGCAGGGCTTTGTGGGTAAACTCTTCTCAACTCGATACCCTGGCAGCCACTGAACGTACTGAGCCCAATCGAGACCCTCAAAATGAATTAGTATTCGCAGACGCAACACACGGCGACCAGCAATGTCGACCCATTGCGGCCATCCAGAAAGACGCCCGACGCTGCGCCCCAAAGCAGACTTCGGTTTTCTTTCAAAAGCAATCATCCTTGCGCGCTTTACCGTTGTCTCATGAACATTGCTAAATTGCTCACGGGTAGAAAATCCGCTCATCTCAGCTGCTGTTGAATACAATGAGGGTTGCAACATCAACTCACTTGTCGCAATGATTGACTGTAGAAACAAAAGCCAACAAATTCTCGAGCATAAAAAATGAAGAGATATCGCATTCAGCCTGCGCATTTCGACACGCGTGCACTTACTTTGGAAGAACCAAAAGACACTTGGACAGAAGAGGTAATTAAGCTGCACATGCAGAACAAAGAAAGGTTAATCAAACAACTGCAAATTGAGTTGGGTGAACACAACTTTGAGCAAAAACTTGAGAATTTCAAAGAACTTGGGCAGCTACCTTTCTCGATAATTTCACACCACAATGATTTGTTCCTACAGGCAAGGTATGCCTTCATTCACTGCCATTATTATCCAGCCCTCACCGCTGCATGTGCGCTCGGAGAAAGAATTCTCAATCATCTGCTTCTGGATCTAAGAGATCATTACCCAGTATCGACATTTGACAAAAAGTCTCATAAACGCAAGTCAATTGACGATTGGAAAAAAGCTATAAGTACATTTGAGGAATGGGGAATCTGGAAGTCAGACGAGGTGACTGAAGCGTTTAGCAACTTATCGGCTTTGCGGCACAGATCAATCCATTTTAATCTCGATACCGCAAAAAACCTCAGAAGTGATGCGCTATCCTCATTGGCGTATCTATCGACAATCATAAGAGAACAATTTGGGTTCCGATTTGACAAAACAATCCCCGGAACCAAGGGTGCCTTTTTTCTGAGAAAGGAAGAGGAAACAGATCCCTTTATGAGAGAATACTACTTATCTCAATCATTCTATGTATCTCCTTATCACGCATTTGAAATGATCGAGCCAATTTGGTGCGCATTCGATTACAAGCAATCGGATGACGAGATAGACGATGAAGAATTTGCCTGTTTGTTTAATGACCGAACATCAGATCAAATGACTCCAACTTCTGTACCATGGGACGACGGTATTGTTGCCTATGCAGCAATAGGTAACAGAATTCACGAGCTTGAATACGATGCCTCATTGGCAGAAGCTTCAAAATCATCGGAATCGAAAACCAGTATTGAAAGCTAATTGATGACTGAACGATGCGTTTTGGCTCTTCCGCATCCTGATCTTTTTCCAATCGGCGTAGATCATCCGCTTTGACTGGTGGGGGCAGAGATATCTCATCTGCGGGAGATTACAGCTTTCCGCCCTACCGTTCCGCCGCGACCTCGATGTGTTTTAAGGTTCTTTGGATGTCTGCTTTTGGCAGCCACACTACAGATCTCACACCTGCAGGGAATGGCTCTTTGCTGACCAGTTTACCAGAAAAACCATAAATGGCGACGCGACCGTTGCGTTGCAGCAAATGTCTGAAAAGTCCGCATAGGCGTTTGTTCTGGTCTCAACAAACCGATGATTTTTGAATCAACAGTATGTTCTAGGAGATCGACTTGAGGTTGTAACCGCGTGCTAGTCGAGCTGTCAGCTATCTGCGCGAACGGCAGCAAAGGTCACAAAGCTACGTGCTACGTTAGTAAACTGCTTTAAACGGACCTGCGTTCAGCAGTAACGCTCTATTTTCTTGGCACAGGTGCCCAATGCTACGTTGACGCCTACTTTTTGAACTCCTCCTCCTGCCAATGAAAATGAAGGAGTATTGATAGAAAGTTGAACCCCAGTTGTTGATACTAGTTGCGTCCAATCCATTTTAATTAGTCCAAATTTTATTTTTTATGATTAGTGATAAGAATACGCCAGCTATCACAGACAAAAAAATCCATGGCTTAGCTAAATTGGCGTAGTAAAGAAAGGCATTTGTTTCGACCCAGGCGGAAGGGTTTTTTCTAAGGGATATAAGATATTTACCATACTCATATTTCTCTGCCACAACGACACCGCCAAGAGCAAAATATAGTAAGATAGAAACGATAAAAAAGCCCCAGACAAAAATGGCTTCAATTGTTCCTATAGGCTTGATTTTGCGCATATTTCAGTTCTCATTGGTATGTCCTTCAACTGAGCTGAGGGTTGGTCGGATTGCCAAGTGAGGCATATGCCCATATTTGACAAAATAAGAAAGAATACAGACAGTAGAAATGACAGTATGTTTTGCATATCGCCGAACCGCCATATTTCAGAATTTACAAGTCAAATCAGCTTTTAGTGATATTTGGTATTTACAAAACAAATCAAAACTTGCGGGGCTCTTCGATTATAACTTACGGTGGAAATCCGAGGGTACCTCAATCAAAATACTGCCCTCTAAGGTGATATATTAGTCATCAGGCGTTTATATGGGCTTCCGGTGACATTGCAGTTGATCCGCAAAAGAAACGTGTTTGGCGAAATAAGCCTCAAGAGGCCATAGAAGAGTATATTAGAACCTATGGGGAAGACCTGACTGAGCAACGCGATTTGCAACTAGCATTCATTCGAAAATTCTCCTACCTAGCTGATACCTGAACAGCATCGACTCATGATAAAACCACTCGAAAGTCCACTGTGTGGCCGATACATCTTGAAACAGCCAAATATATTCCGGTTCTCGCAACGCAGCGAACGACAGCTTTTGATCACAGCAAATTTGCTGCACTTGCGAAAACCAGCGCACCAATGAAGGTCGGCTATGGGGGCTGGAGCAGCAAATAAAGCAAACTCTTGAAAGCATCCTTGGCATCTTTCAAGAATATTAGTTCAACCCTTGATGGAATAGCCCGAACGGCAGCAATTGGCCCTGATTACAAGCTGATTAAGGTCAACCCTAGGTTTGCATCTGCCTCTGGCTGAGGCTGCTCCGTAACCAGCGAACGGCGGCAATGGTCACGTTGGGTAATTCCAGATCGCTCACATGGGCTACTGTAGAAACGTCCAGAAATACCGGTCTCAACCTTAGTTTGAAGTGCTCCAGTGACCGTTCCTGGCCCGAATTTCTGTTCATTCCTGGCATGTTACAGCGTGGCTACTGCTGACATAATCAAACGTCCGTAAGGAACGCACAACATGATTTCCTATGTCACCGTCGGTGCTGATGACATCGTTCGCGCGAAACGGTTTTACTCTGCGTTCCTGCCAGCCCTTAATTACGGGCTGGAAGAGAGTCCTGAAGGCCTAAGCTACGCGCTGCCCGAACAACCGCAGTCTGCCACTTTTGCAGCTTCGAGGGAACTGGGCCAACGAGCTGAAGGCCGCTCAAGAAAAAGGTCCCCGGAACACTGCATTCCGAAGACCTACCAGCGTTAACCTGAAGGTACCTACCGCTTAAAACGAGTAGCGCAAGCCTAGGTTAAATGTATTTTGTGTGGCGCTAATATCGATAGGATCAATCAACTCAGCATCATGAAAATAATTGAAGTTGTAGTCCGCAACGATCTCCATGTTTTTACTAACTTCGAAAGCAACGCCAGCAGCAAGTTTCAGTGCAGCATGAGTAGTTGTTTCGGACTCAGAGCCGACAAGCAAAGGATCAACACTGCTAAAATCGCCGCTTAAATCGAAATCTATGACACCAACACCCGCACCAGCGCCCACAAATGGGGTGAACCTGGTTTCATTATGGAAGTCATAATATGCAACTGCCATCACGGACCAAACGTCGATGTCAAATTTAGCAGAATTGATGCCATCGTCATAAGATTCTGAGTAGGCAGGAGAGTACGCCCCTTCAAGGCCAATACGCACATTCTCGTTTAAAGATTTACCGAAGCCGATACGGCCGATAAAACTTGTTTCATCATCGGAAATACTATCATCGAAAGCTTTGGCTTCAAGCTCACCCAAGCTGACACCCGCAGATGCTTCTGCATACCAACCTTCTGTTGGAGCCAGAATGCCGGCTGCTGAAACAGAAGTTACAGAAACCATAGAAATTGCTGCAGCAGCAACTAGTATCTTGTTCATTTTTACCTACTCATATTAAAAATTAAATCGAAAGATAATCGATCTAATTACGGAGGTTATAAAGATAAATACAAATAATTGTATTACGCATTTGTGATTGTAAAAACTCATAATGCAACGTTGCTTAATTGCAACACACCTGCCCATCGGGCGCGGTTCCAGCTCAGTGCTTTGAACAAGGCCCAATAGACAAGAAAGGGCAGGGGGGCGTTGCTCTGGCTCTGCTTATGGCCTTGAGCGACCCTCATAAGGGTATCAGCCAGATAGGGGTCTGATGGGCTTTGTCAGGTTATTTTGATCTAAATTTAAGAAGGTGCTAAAAGGTTCTTTTTGCGCACAATTCTGCCGTGTAGTCGCTCCACAAGCGGAACGCATCAGCGCGCGCATGGTGATATGAGGCGGCAGAAAGACGGTGGCTGGTATGGCGCAATTTTAGCTGGTCTTGTGGTTCCGACGAACCTACCATCTGTACACAAAGCTGTAGATTAGGCGAGGCTATGTTGGCATGTTATGCAGAGCGCATGACTACATAACAAACTACATAACATTTGTGATTTTCAAACCTTTTGTTGAGGTTGGTAATGACGATCTAGTAGATTGATAAATATCACTAAATTGAATTTTTTGAGGTTCTTTCTAAAGCTCCGCTAGAATCCCTCCGTGTCCGCCATCTTCCCTTTACAATTTTTGAGACAGGCCCCAGCTCGGGTTGGCCCTATGGGTCTGTTGGATGATGTCTTTGCCTCGGTGTTTTTCCTTGTAGGCGTGTGGGTGTGTTTTGCGCTGTCGTTTTGATTTGAGATTCTTCAAAAATGTGATGAACTTCCGGATGTGAGCCTTCGGAGAGTTCTTTTCCCACCTGTCATATAAACGTAATGAAAAGCTTGTTTTGCGAGCAATGCTGTCGTGTAGGTTGATGTCAGTTTTTTGACGTGCTGATGGATTGGCCGAGTGTCATTTCATTGTAACAATCTCATGTGCCTAGTGCCTCAAATTTCACAGGTACGGGGTTGATCTCTTGATCCAGTTTGAGAGCGTTAGAAAAGAATTTGGGGCGCATGTTGCCGTCACCGGAGCGAGCTTTACTATCGAAAAGCCTCAGATGATCGGTATTATCGGGCGCTCAGGTGCTGGTAAGTCGACGCTGCTGCGCATGATCAATAGGCTTACCCCAGCAACTAGCGGGCGTATTTTAGTTGATGGTGTGGATGTTCTTGCCATGCAAGGCCAGCAGAAACGTCATTGGCAACGAGATTGCGCGATGATTTTCCAGCAGTTCAATCTTGTGCCGCGCCTTGATGTGCTGACAAACGTTATGCTGGGTCGTCTTCATGAGCATGGGTTTGTCTCTAGCATGCTTAAGCTGTTCACACGTGAAGAGCGTGTGCAGGCCTTGTTAAAGCTTGAAAGGCTGGGGCTTGCTGAAACGGCGCTAAAGCGGGCCGAAAACCTTTCTGGAGGTCAACAGCAACGTGTTGCTATTGCACGTGCGTTGATGCAGGGGCCAAAAGTCCTTCTTGCAGATGAGCCGATCGCTTCTCTTGATCCGATGAATGCACAGGTGGTGATGAATGCCTTGAAGTCAATCAACACGCAGGACGGCCTGACCGTTATTTGTAACCTCCATACACTTGATACTGCGCGCAGCTATTGTGACCGTGTGATTGGGATGCGTGATGGTGACATCATATTCGATGGGCAGCCGGAAGAACTCTCCGCCTCTGTTGCACGCGAGATCTATGGTGCAGATGAGAGTTTTGAGGAGGGAATGACTTCAACTTCTCTTGGCGGCGAAGGTGCAAAGATCGCTGTCATGGAGCTGGCGAAGGGTGCTTCGTCACCCGTTATCTCTGCTGCTGAATAGCAGCTTTTTTATTTTCATAAATATTTGGAGTGCCCGATGAAAATCGTCATGAAAGTCGCTGCAGCTGTTGCTGTTAGCACAACCGTTCTTGCTGCGCCTGCGGCAAAAGCAGAAGAAAAGATCACCGAATTCCGTATTGGTATTCTTGGTGGTGAAAATGAAGCGGATCGCCTTCGTTCCAACGAGTGTCTTATTGAGCGCTTTGAGAAGCTTCTTGGGGTTCCGGTCAAGTTGTTTCCAGCTGCCGACTATGCTGGCACGATTGAAGGACTTAAAGGTGGCAACCTGGACTACGCAGAGCTTGGCGCTTCCGGCTATGCTGCGGTTTACCTTTCAGCGCCAGATGCTGTTGAGCCCGTGCTGACTACCAAGCAGACCGACGGTGCAACTGGTTATCACTCTGTGATGGTCGCACGTTTCGATTCTGGCATCGAAACTCTGGGAGACATGCAGGGTAAACGCTTGGGGTTTGCTGACCCTAACTCCACCTCGGGCTATCTGATCCCTTCTGTTGCTTTTGATGAAATGGGCCTGAAGCTGGATGAGTACTTTGCTTCCACGCAGTTTTCTGGTGGTCATGAACAAAATGTTCTGGCTGTCTTAAATGGCGATGTTGATGGCGGTGTGACCTGGGCCTCTGGTGTCGGGGAATGGGAAGAGGGGTATACCTCTGGCAACCTTCGTAAGATGGTCGATAAAGGCATGGTTGACATGTCTGAGCTGGTTCAGGTCTGGCAGTCGCCACTGATCCCTAATGGTCCGATTGTATTAGCAAAAACTCTGCCGGCTGATGTGAAGGGGAAGGTTGTTGCCTCTTTGAAGGCCATGGTTAAAGACAACACCGAGTGCTTCTATTCTGCGCAAGGTGGAACCTACGCGGACTATGTGGACGTAAACCACGATTTTTATAAGACCATTGTTGAGGCCCGTCGCCGCAAGATTGAAGCGAAAAAAAATAACTAGTTTAGCTGAGGTTTGGTGAGGGCGCGGATTATCTGCGCCCTTTGTGGTGCAAGATGCTGCCCGGCCTATTGCTTTTTCGTTTTTGGAGTGTGTTGAATTGGCCTCTTATCCAGCGCTTGCTGATGCATCGCGACTGGCTGAGATCTCTCAGTCTTATGAGCGCGTTGCTCGCAATCGAACGCTTTATACTCTTCTTCTTATAGCTCTATGTGCTTTAAGTATCTCAGGTGGTTTGTACATTGCGGATCAGGCGAACTCAGGTGGGTTCTGGACCGGCCTGGGTAAATTCTTTGATTACCCGGCAGAACTTTTCTTAGGGGCCTATGAAAAGGGGGGCATGGGGCTCTTCAGGCTTACTCTGCAATACCTTCCTTATCTTTTCGAGACATTGAATATTGCGCTCGTTTCAACTTTGCTGGCTTTCTTTTTGGGGGGCGCACTTAGTTTTGTCGCTAGTCGGACCCTGGTGAGTAATCGCTTGGTTGTTGCGTTGATGCGCCGGGTTATGGATGTGTTCAGGGCTTTTCCTGAAATCGTAATAGCCCTTCTTCTTGTGTTGATTTTTGGTCCTAGCCCTGTCGCGGCCGTGATTGCAGTGACAACGCATACAATCGGAGCGCTGGCCAAGCAATTTTCAGAGGTGAATGAGAACTGCGATCTGAAGGCCGTTGAGGGCATTCGCAGTATGGGGGGGAATTGGTTTGAACAAATTCGGTTTGGCATCCTTCCGCAGGTTCTTCCTAACTTTCTATCTTATGCGCTGCTTAGGTTGGAGGTGAATGTGAGGGCTTCAGCTATTTTGGGGTTTGTTGGGGCTGGTGGCCTGGGGGCGGAGCTTAAGATGGTGGTTGATTGGAATTATGGTGCCGACATTCTGGTCATTATCTTCATGCTTGTCGTTTCGATCGCCTTAATCGACTACCTGAGTGGTGTGTTGCGTCACAAACTCATTGGGCAAAGTGGACAGGTTTAATGGGGCGTACCATGACAGATAGTCACTATGAAGAAACATGGGTGCAAGGTGAGAGTGAACGGCTTGGTTTCCAGTATCCTGGCGTTATAGATCTGAGTTGGAAAAAGAGGTTGCTGGGACCTTTGCTTTGCTTGGTGACCGCTCTTTATCTGGGCGTCTGCTATTTCGCCTTTGATGTTTCCGGGGTAGTTGAAAGAGCGCGCGGGGATATGGCGCAACTGTTTGCGTTGGATGCCTATGCGCACAAGATTCATGCAACCTATCAGTTTAAAAAGCCTGACCAGGGGTTTGTCGTTAGCTTGGAGGGAAGTAAACGAGCGATCTATAAGGAGCACCCCGCCTGGATTGAAGGGAACGGAGCTCACAGTTTAATCTCCTTGGGCAGCGATGGTATACTTCAATTCAACGGCGATACGGTGACATACCGACACCCTGAATTTGAGCAGGCGTTTATCTTCAAAGTTGGCGAAGGCGCACCTGAGTTTATTGCAGGTGCACCCCCAGCCTGGCTGAAGGTTTCAAAGACGCAAGTCAACGCCCGCCCATCGTTGTTCACGAGGATCTGGATCACGAAGAGTAAAGTTGAGGCGCAACGTTATTTCGCTGGCTGGGAGAATTTCTGGTTTGATTTTGACAGTGAGTTAAATGGCGTGAGTGCTCGTGAGCTGCTGAAGATCGCATTTTCTAGCGAAAGGCTTGATCCTGACATCTCCAATGTTCGTTTCATTCTTTCTGAGTTTTGGACGAACAGCGAGTGGCAGCATGGTGAGGTTTACTTTGCGCTTTTTCAGACATTGATTATGGCTGTGGTGGGTACTTTGATTGCTGGCATTCTGGCTCTGCCACTTGCATTTGCGGCTGCTGCTAATGTCAATCCACTTGCTGTGGCCAGAACAGGGTTGCGGCGCTTCTTTGACTTCCTTCGCGGCGTCGATATGCTCATCTGGTCGCTTATCTTTATCCGCGCCTTTGGCCTTGGTCCGCTCTCTGGTATTTTTGCGATATTCTTCACCGACACAGGTACGTTCGGAAAGCTGTTTTCTGAGGCAATTGAGAATGCTGATAAGAAACAAGCTGAAGGTGTGCAGGCAACAGGCGCCTCTGCGGTTCAAAAATATCGATTTGGTCTCTTCCCGCAGATCCTTCCGCTCTTTATCTCTCAAATGCTGTATTACCTTGAGAGCAATACACGTAGCGCAACGGTGATTGGAGCCCTGGGGGCAGGGGGGATTGGCTTAAAGCTGATTGAAACCATGCGCACGAGGCAGGACTGGGAGAATACACTCTACCTTATTGCCTTGATTATCATCGTCGTTATGGTGATGGATCAATTATCAAGCTGGCTAAGGCGGAAGCTGATTGAAGGGCAAGCGTAAGTCTATTCAAAGGAAATGCTTAAAAAGGGTGGGCGTTATATCGTCCGCCCTTTTTTGCGTGAAATCTGACTTTTGCTCTGATCCTATGTGAATAAGGAGGCTATTTTCATAAGCTGCCATTCATGACTAGAAATGACATGAGGGGATTCCTCTGGTCGCTGGCTATTTGTGAATACTGCCAAGTCGTTTGTTTCGGACTGGCATGCATATATAGAGACGGTCGGCTTGCTCCTTTCATCGTCTTGCTGCGCATTGCATTATCCAAATTCACGCATTCACATCCCAATATATGCAACCTGTGCTAGGCAATCAGGCTCCTTCATGCGTGTGTTTGATCAATTTGAATGGATTTTTACTGTTTGATGAAGAGGCTATGAAGCCTTGCTTGCCTAATTCTATTGTGTGTTTGCATATTAATTTTTCGACGCGGTTTTAATCCCCAGAGCCTTCACATTGGACGTTGCGAATGCAGTGTCACCTATACCGACCTCAACGAGGTGTTTCTGACTCAGAAATGGCTTGCAATTAAGTAACAATATCAGTTGTTTAGTCCTGTTTTGAATGGCTTTAATGAATGGTGTGTTCGGTCGCATACACAACGCTGTGAAAATCATGATGTGTCAAAAAACACACACTACTTTCAAGTGGTGATGTTTCTCCCCCTTCAAACCAATAGGTTGATATTGCGATCCTGGGCCTACTCGGGCATCAATATGTCCATCGACGCGGTCGAGCCGATTGTTTGCCTTGTCAAATTTCGGATGAGCCAATCTGGTTCTCGCGTCGCAGAGAAAAGAAGGAATGTGAGCTGCTCCAAACAGGTCACGCAAATTTCTTCTTTCCATTGAGAGACATTGGAAGGTCAGGACTATGAACATTAAAACTCTTGCTCTTGCAGCATCTGCAGCTGCATTCGCAACCTCCGCACAGGCAGCGGATCTGCCTATGGCTGCTGAGCCAGTAGACTACGTAAAAGCATGTGACGCATTCGGCGCTGGTTACTTCCAGCTCCCAGGTAAAGAAACCTGCATCAAGCTCGGCGGCCGTATCCGTGCGCAGTACGTTTCTCAGGACCTGACTGATAAGTCTACTGATAACGACGCTACCTCATACGCTCGTGGTTACATTTACTTCAACTCTATGACTGCTACCGACTTCGGTACAATCAAAACTTTCGTTGAGCTGGAATCCGAGTGGAACCAGGACGCTGAGGGAGCTGATACAAAAGCTAACGACGTCTGGATCCAGTTGGGCACAGGTTACGGTTCTTTCCTGTTTGGTCGTGAAGCGTCCGCCTTCGACGCCTTTACCGGTTACACTTGGATTGGCCCAGTTGGCAATGCATACTCCGACACGTCAACCCTGCAGGCTTCCTTCACTGCTGACCTTGGCAATGGCCTAACTGCAACCGCTTCCGTTGAAGATTCTGCATACCGTGCTGGCGATAACGATGCTGTTGACTTTGTTGGTGCATTGAACCTGTCCCAGGGTTGGGGTTCTTTCAAGCTCGCAGCTGCTGCGCATAACACTGCAAACAGCGAAGACTACGGCTACGCTGTAGGCGCAACTGCGATCTTCAACCTGGACATGGTTAAAGAAGGCACTGAAGTTACCTTCCAGGCACAGTACGCTGACGATGCAGGAAACTACATCGGTATTGACACTGATGAAGATGACGTGGATGCAGTTCGCGGTTACAGCTTGTCCGCAGGTCTTGAAACTGCTCTGACCGATAAAGTATCTGCACAGCTTGACCTGTCTTACATGGACATTGAGTCAACTGTATCTGGTTCTGACGAAGATGAGCAGACATACGCTGTAAACGGTTCTGTTGTTTACTCCCCAGTAGAAGGCCTCGGCTTGGCTCTCGCAGCTGGCTGGTCTGACGGTGAAGAAGACGGTGTTGACAAGGACGACGAAGTTAAAGTTGGCGCACGTGTACAGTACACCTTCTAATTTGGTGTAAGAATTCGATAGCTTAACGCTATCAAGTTCAAAAGAACCCCGGTGACTTCGGTTGCCGGGATTTTTTGTGTTCGCGAATGTGCATTTCGTGCGGTGCGAACAGGGTTGCGTTTGATGTTTTTGTGTTATGCAGCCGTGGTCTACTCTTCAAGTTAATTAACAGCTGTCCGCTTTCAATTCCTTTAGCGGTTTCAACAAACCGTTGCCTGAGGATCTTTATAGTTCTGCGCGTCGCCGACTTCTTAGGCAGTGAGGACGTGAGGCTGGTTTGAGTGTATCGCGGTAGCCTCATAAATAAGAGGCTTGCCTGTTTCTGGATTGGGCCGTGGGGTGGATAGGTTTTTATATGCCTCCGAGTCGACCAGTTGTGTTTTTCTGCTCGCAAGCAGCTTCTTACTGATAACTTGCCTAATTCACCAATGACTTTATTCACATCTGCTCAATTTGCGCAGAGAACTTTGATCTATTCAATGTTGCATAAACGCTTGAGCCGGTCACTGATGAGAAGATTTCCAGGAAAATCATCTAACTAATTGAATATATTGAGTAATATTTCTGACTGCACACTGCTCTGTTTTGATGAGTATGCGGGTATCTGCTTGATTAGGGCAGCTTTCGCAGCTTCAAGGGCACTTGTTTGGCTGAGTTTAGCTGTTGTAAAAAAAACACATGTGATTTGACTGGGTAGAAACGAGCAAGGTAGAGAGCATTAATAGGCTTGCCTAATACTCCCGATATTGTAATTTCTCCTCACGAACCTTCAGGGGGCTGTTGTTCAGTAGGTATCTGAACAGGAGCGGAGGGTTCAAGGGGACAGCGCCGAACACGTTTGATGAAGGTTTTATGACCAGAAATTGCGGTTTGGTGTTTTGTTTAAAATAAAGTTTAAAATCCTAATTATGGGAAGCTTGTGATGAACTTCAAGAAAATCGCTCTCGCAGCAGCCGCTGCTGCAGCTGCAACTCCAGCAATGGCAGCGGATCTGCCAGTTGTTGCAGAACCAGTGAACTACGTTGAAGCCTGTAGCGCATATGGCGACGGCTACTTCAAACTCCCAGGTCAGGACACCTGTATCCGCGTACACGGTCGTATTCGTACAAACTTTGTTTCCCATGACCTTAATGATGGTTTGGGGGATGTGACGAACCAGGATGAGGTTGATGCAGACCTTACTGGTGAGACTGAAGCCGAAACCAACGACTACAGTGCATACGCTCGTGGATACCTCTACTTTGAATCCATGACTACAACTGAGTTCGCGACAATCGAAACCTACACCGCGTTCTTGGCTAACCACGACCAAGATGGTAACGACACAGTCATCATTGATGACGTGTACCTTCAACTTGGCTTCAACTCCGGTTCTCTTCTGATTGGTGACACTCTTTCCCAGTTCGATAGCTTCACTGGATACACCTGGATTGCTCCAGTTTCAGAGAACTTCTCGGAACAATACCCGTTGTTGATCGCATACACTGCTGATCTTGGTAATGGCCTGTCCCTGACTGGTTCCTTGGAAGATTCCACGGAGCGTGGTGGTGCAAACAACCGTGCAGATTTCGTAGGTGCACTCTCAGTCTCACAGGGTTGGGGTAACGCGAAGTTTTCTGCTGCAGCGCATGCGTATGATGGCGACGATTACGGTTATGCACTTAGCGGTAGTGTAACAATCACTGCTATGGAAGGCATTGAAGCTACATTCCAGGCACAGTACGCAAACCGTGCGATTGACTACATTGGTGGTGCAGCGAATTCTGGCTTTACCGACGCTGGTGATGTTTCTGGCTTCAACATCGGTGGTGGTTTCCAGGGCGACCTGTCCGATACCGTTTCTGCGCAGCTGGACTGGTCATACTTGTCTCTTGATCAAGGTAGTGCCGATTACGATCGTACAGCAATAGACGCTTCACTGGTGTACTCACCAGTTGCTGGCCTTGCATTTGCAGTTGCTGCCGGATGGGCTGACGACTCCAACGACAATGACGAAGCCAAAGTTGGTGCTCGCATTCAGTACACATTCTAATCTAGGTTAGAATGAAGGTTCCGGCGGCATCGTCGCCGGAACTATTTTTTGTGAATAAATTCTTGATGTGATGCTCGCCACACAATTTTGACATTGAGTGTTGTATAAAGGCATCAGATCAAGGAATTATCGGTTTCGATTTATAGTTTTACTAAATATACTCTTCCTGAATGAAGTTCATTCCTGACCTTCTTTCAGTCTCTCAGGCCCGGCGGTTCCAACCCGTCGGGCTTTTCATTTTGGTGCCGGGCACTGCTGCGATGAACGCGACATATTCAGCCCTCGTTTCATGGGTTAGTTTAACGGTTTGCTCGCCCCGCATGTGGTGGAATCTATATCTCACTCCAAATTTTGATTGAGTATTTAAGCGATTTTCCGTTCCAAACTGTAATATTTTGGCCAGTTGAAATGCTTCCTGCTTTCGGTTGGGTGATAAAATCCTGCCTAATACATAGTAATTGCGGAAAATGAACCATGGCGTAATTGTCTAGTTGCACAGGGGTAGTTAATGCAGCTGATAATATTCTCTGCATTTGTGGTTTTTGACTACTCCGAGTGACGGATGGAGGTTCGATACCATGATGAATAAGCTGATATTCCTGCCAGTCTTGCTGTCATTCGGAGTTGCAGCACAGGCGACAGATCTACCTAAACCTGTTTTTGATAGTGAAGCTGAACCACTTAACCTGGTGGAACCGATGGACTATGTTCAGGTTTGTGATGCCTATGGGGAAGGGTATTTTTATATTCCAGGAACGCAAACCTGCCTGCGCTTGAGTGGCAGAGTGCGAACAGAAGCTCAGTATCGTCGGTTTCCCGATAAACCTACTATGTGGGGCGGTGTACCGAACACAGAGGCTTCCGGCCGCGATTTGAATTCTATGCGATTTCGTGCCCGTTCCTACATTCGTATGGACGCAAGGTCGGAGACTGAGTTTGGGTTTGTGCGGGCGTTCTCAGAGTTAAGGGCAACTGTTGATTCTGACAGTGAGCGGTATGGCGATTCTCCGGTCATGGATTTGGATAAGGCCTATATCCAATTTGGCGGCTTTACTGTTGGGCGCACGGGATCGCTGTTTGACTTCTTTACAGGTGCCACATTCGGTTCAGTGCACCGGGACTGGTCAGATGCCAATTCCTGGACTGCCGCTTATACCGAAGTGTTTGATGATGGGTTATCTGTGACGGTTTCCCTTGAAGATCCGGTGTACCGGGCTCACGGTGTCTTTACCGAGGTGGGCGGAGAAAATGGGCAGGCGGGTAATAAGATCCCCGATGTTGTTGCCGCCTTTCGCTTGGATGGTGAGTGGGGGAGTGCAAAAGTTGCTGGTGCAGTGACGAACATTCGTCCTGAGGCTGCTTATGCTTCAGGTGAAGTTGGTTGGGCTTTGGGAGCAGGTGCAATTATTTACCTCCCGCAAATGGGTAGTCAAGATGCCATGGCCCTACAATTTCAGTACGGAAATGGGGCGGTTTCATATGCAGGCATTGATGATGATGAAGTTTTTGATGCCTACTACATCAATGGCGATACACGTAAAACCAACGCACTTTCGTTTTCCGGTGGGCTTACGCATTATGTAACGCCTGAGGTTAGAACAGACTTTGATGCAAGTTACGCGGTTGTTGATACGCCAACGGGAGCTGCCTTGCCTGATTTTGATCGCCTTGCTCTAGATTGGGATCTGGTTTGGTCGCCTGTGAGCGGTATGGAGATGGGCGTTGATCTTGGTTATGCGCGCACATCACCTGAAGGTGTAAAGGATTTTGATGAGGCCAGCGCGCTTTTCCGGGTTCAAAAGACATTTTGATTTGTTTTTCTTGAAGAACTTGGGAGTTGGATTTTCGGATCCAGCTCTTTTTTTTGGTGATTCACTTGGGATTGTGCGTATGAATGAAGTCCAAAATTCCTTGCTGCGTGGGATGATCCCAGAGTAAGGGAGCGTGACCTTGATCCGGGATGCTCATAAGTTCCATGTTTTGGTGTTGTTCTTGCATCTTTTTCACGGTGTTGGCTGAGAGCAATCCTGAATTTTCTCCGCGGAGAAGGAGGTGCGGGATTTCTTTGAGTGCGTTGAAAGAGTGCCAGAGGTCAGCGTCCGGTGTCGCGCCGTTTTGGCTGAGAATAGCATCTCCCAGGTGTTTGTCATAACGCAGATTCACCCCGTTGATTCCAGGTGCATATAGCTGATTTGCAAAGGTAATCCAGTTTGCGTCAGACATGCGTGTGAAAGCCTGACCATGCACGGATGCAAGGTGAACGGCAGCAGCTTTCATGTTGGGTTGAGACATGGTGGTCCCTACGGATTTGGTGATATTTTTTAGGGCGACTTCCCCGATTTGCGGGCCTATATCGTTTATGATGACGGATGAAAGACGTTCAGGGTTGCGCAGGGCCATTGAAAAAGCGTGGAGTCCCCCGCGGGAGGTGCCTAACAGTGAAAACCGTTTAAGGCCGAGCGCATGGATGCCGCGGTCTATGTCATTTGCTTCCTGATCCAAATTGTAGGTTAGGAAATCATCTGCATACTCTGAGCGGCCACGGCCACGATAATCCATGGCAATTACACGAAGCCCGTTTTCCTTCAAAAAATGAGCTAGGTAATAGAAGTCACTTGTATTTCTCGTAAGGCCTGGCAGGCAAAGGACGGTTGGTTTGTTTGGGTCTTCGTTCTGCCATATATGCGCTGATAGAGTGAGCCCATCACTTGCCTGCCATGTAATACGCTGCGTACCGGTCAGGTTTTGTAGGTTGAGATCTATGTCCTCAAGGGTTTCAAACATCAATTTCTCCCAGTGTTCAAATAACCAGATTTTGCTCAATGTTGGGTATGCGAGCGGGTTCGAGGTTTCTGACTGAGAGAGTTTTGCCGTGTGGTTTAACGCAAACAAAGTGAATGCGGACAAGGTTTCCAGCTTAGTCTGGAGGACTCAGTGCATTTATTGGGTTCACCATAGGGCAGGTTTTTGCGTGTGTCTTGTCAAACTTACGAGAGGTTCTGCTTTTGGGATGTGTCTGAAGCTCTCATACTTCAAACAAAAAGCCTGGCAAAACTACTGGGCTTTTGTTTTTGATAGTACTTTAGGGAGGATCAATAACCGCGTGTCAGATCTTGTGTGATCGTCAAAGGTGTGTTTTCAAGTTTGTAGCGATAGACCTGAAGGTTTTCTGTGATGCGTTGCACGTAGTTTCGTGTTTCGCCGTAAGGTATTGATTCTACCCAGTCAATTGGATCTATGTTGGGATTGCGTGGGTCTCCGAACCGTTCAATCCACTCTTTCACCTTGTTCTTTCCAGCATTGTATGCGGCAAAGGTGAGTATGTAGGAGCCGCCGAATTCATTAACCAATTCGCCTAGCACTGCCGCGCCGAGTGTTGCGTTATATGCTGGGTCGGACGTGAGGCGAGACTTCTTGTAGGCAACACCCAGGTTGTGGGCCGTTTCTTTTGCAGTGCCCGGCATCAACTGAAGTAACCCTAGTGCGCCAGCGCTGCTGCGTGCTTTTGGGTTAAATGAGCTCTCTTGTCGCGCAATTGCGTAAACTACTGGCTTTTCTACGCCTTTTGTTATGCGTGTTTTGCGCGGAATTGCGTTGGTTGGGTAGGCAAGGGGGGCAGCTTCAGCTCGTTCTGCCTGCGCTAAACGTCCAACCATTGTTGACCACTGATAGACGCCACGCGTCTCAGCAAGCTCGGTTAAGAGGCGGATTTGTCCGTTGGTTGGAAGGGTGCGTGCCAGATGCGTATAAAACAACAGTGTATCATTGTGCATTCCAGCTTCGTCGAGCCGCTTGATCGCCTGGACAAGCTCGTTGTCGTTGAATGAGGCACGATCACTTGCTGTGACTTGCGGGAGTCCAGCCAGAGGCATTTGATTGATGCCGAGCTTGGCGAGCGCGAGCTGGCCGTAATAGGAAGTCTGGAACGCGCCAGCTTGCTGGTAGAAGGCAATTGCGTTTTTTGTATCCTGCTGCGCTTCACGGGTGCGGCCAAGCCAGTAATAGGCGCGCGAGAGGGTCTGCGCTGTTTTGCCAAGCTTCGCTATTTTTTGGAAGTGTGGTTCTGCAAGTTTTGGATCATTCAAATGACGCAGTGCGAACCAGCCAGCGTGGAACTCTGCTTCTACGATCATCCCGGGAGATTCTGCTGCGTGATTTGCAGCAATGGTGTAGGCGAGACGTTTCTTGCCTGCCTCTATCATTTCACGTGAGATGTCGCGGCGCTGTTTCCACCAGCCGTCGCGGTTCAAAAGCTGTGACGGGTCGGTGGGTGCAGCCTGCATTAGTTTTGCAGCCGTTTGGTAATCGCCTTTCAGGCGGTAATGCTGAATCAGAGCAAACTGGTAGTTGCTGTCTGATTTCATTGAGCGCGGCACGCTTTTCAGTTTACTCAACGCGTTGTCGCGGTCACGGATGCTGGCGATGCGTGCTTTGATGTAGGCTTGTTCATCCCGCGACAATTCAGAGAGCAGGCGTTCTGCCCCTCGTGCTCGATCGCGATACAAGAGCATTTCAGCACGAAGACGGTGATCTTTTTGCCTTAGGACCTTGCCGAATGTTGAACGAACCTGAGCTTCGACCTTGTCCTCAAAAACTGTTTTTTGCCAAAGTGGGCGAATGATGTCTGCGGCTTGACTGCGATTACCCTGCTTTAAATGGGCTTTTGCGAGAGCTAGCTTGCCGTCAGTTGTTTCGGGCAGAGATTTGCCAAATGCTCCGATTATTTGTGCCGGGCTTAAGTTGGAGGCTGCAAGCACTGCTTCTCCACGTGCCCGCACGACTTTTGCCGTGGGCCAGTGGGGGGCGTCAGCGGCGAACTGAGCGATATGTGTAACAGGTGTTTGTGGACCACCGCGCAACATGATGAACCAATCGGCAAGTCGGCGATCAAGGTTATCTGGCAGTGCATTTCTGGCGCGAAGGGCTTCGTTCAACCGTCCGGATTTGACGTGTTGAAGCACTGTTTTGAGCGGTTCGACTGAGCCGGTTGCATGAGCTGTGCTCAACCCCTGTGGAAAAGCGTTGGCGACGGCAGCAGTTTTGCTTAGTGCATTTTGCGAGTTGGGTGCGCGAGCCGAAATTGGGTTTGCTCCCTGAACAGGGGCGCTTGCAGGGGCATAGCTGGATAGCTGTGTTCTTGGACCACCATCAAATCCTTGTTTTGTAACAGAGGGTTTGGAGCGCGGCATGGCCATAAGCCGTGCGCTTGGAGAGGTGGCTTGTTGTGGAGACAGCGCAACTGTACGCACAACTTTGGCCGGGTTTGGAGCTGGAATAATGCTGTTATTTAAAGATGTTACAGCAGCAAACCCAGTTGCGGAAATCGTGGTGCCAATGGCAAACGCACTGACCCGTGTCGATACAAGAAGAAACTCGCGGATACGCATACTACTCGTTGGCCCGTCTCACCTAAGTGTCGATTATCCGGTAAAACGCACCGGATGGTTTAATTCCCAAAAGTCCCTTATTGTGCTTGCCACAAACAGGGTAAATATCTGTTTAATGCTCGGCCTTAGGGCACGTATTATTCACTGTTGAAGTTGTCCTAAATATGAGCACACAAAAATTCCCGAATCTTATAAGAGAAAGTCTTGGTGATGTTGCCGAGATAGGCTAGATCGTTTTATTGTATGCCTCCCGTTTGAGCGGAGTGGTAATATTTGCTCTATATATATGTAATCCAACGAGGAACCTGAGATGTTTAAAGGATCAATTCCAGCACTTGTCACCCCTTTCAAGGATGGCAAAGTGGATGAGAAGGCCTTCCAGGAATTCGTGGATTGGCAGATAAAACAGGGCTCCCATGGGCTTGTGCCTGTGGGAACAACCGGAGAAAGCCCGACTTTGACGTTTGCTGAGCATAAGCGTGTTGTTCAGATGGCTGTTGAAGTCTCCGCTGGCCGTGTCCCGGTTATGGCGGGTGCTGGATCCAACAACCCGGTTGAAGCTATTGAATTTGCACAGCATGCTCAGGAAGTAGGGGCAGATGCGATTTTGTCTGTTACGCCCTACTACAACAAGCCTAACCAGGCTGGTTTGAAAGCGCATTTTACTGCAATTGCGAAGTCCGTCGACTTGCCAATTTTCATCTACAATATTCCTGGGCGCTCAGTTATTGATATGCAGAGCGAGACCATGGCTGAATTGTTCAACGAAGTTGACAATATTGTGGGTGTAAAGGATGCAACGGCGAACCTTGCTCGTGCATCTGAGCAACGCCACCTTTGTGGTCCTGATTTTATCCAGCTGTCTGGTGAGGATATCACAGCGCTTGGCTTTATGGCCCACGGTGGTAAGGGCTGCATTTCTGTAACTGCAAATATTGCACCAGCTTTATGCGCGCAGTTCCAGGAAGCTTGTATGTCTGGCGACTTTTCAACAGCGCTATCCATTCAGGATCGTTTGTCCCCACTGCATGAAGCTTTGTTCATTGAACCAAACCCAACAGGGCCTAAATATGCATTGTCCTTGCTCGGTAAAATGGAAAATGAACTGCGGGTGCCTTTGGTCACAGTCAGTGAACAAACGCAGGAAACCATTCGCAAGGCTATGGTCCATGCAGGCCTGATCAATTAATCTACCTGTTCCGCGTGGGCGCTGCAGTGCGCGCGGAACAACTTTAAAATGTATAAGGATAAGAAATGGCTGCCAAAAAAGGTGGCGTTCCCGGGCGCAAGGTTGTTGCGGATAACCGGAAGGCCCGTTTCAACTATGAAATTGAAGATGTTTTTGAAGCTGGTATTGAGCTGAGGGGAACTGAGGTTAAGTCTCTTCGCCAAGGCAAAAGCAATATTGGTGAAAGCTATGCTGCGGAATACCAGGGTGAGATGATGGTCTACAACGTCTACATTCCTGAATATACGCAGGGCAACCGCTTCAATCATGAACCGCGTCGCCCGCGGAAGTTACTTATGCATCGCCGCCAGTTGAACAAACTTTTCTCTGCTGTTCAAAAAGATGGCAAGACCATTGTTCCGTTGAGAGTTTATTTCAATGAGGATGGACGGGCGAAGATGGAAGTGGCTTTGGCTCGTGGTAAGAAAGATCATGACAAGCGCCAAACGGAGAAGACCCGTGACTGGAACCGCGAAAAGCAGCGGTTGATGAAGAACCGGGACTGATCCGGTTTGTGGAAGTAGTCGGAGTGTGTTGATGAAGGTTGTTGTTGCTTCCCAAAATCCAGTGAAAGTGAACGCGACACTTGAAGCGTTTCAGGCGCAGTTTCCGGCTGACGAGATTGAACTGATCTCGCAAGATGTCCTCTCCGGCGTTTCTGATCAGCCTATGAGTGATGAAGAAACGCGGAAAGGTGCTATGACACGCGCCGAAAACGCACTGGGCGCTCATACTGATGCTGACTTTGGTGTTGGGCTGGAAGGCGGCATTTGCGAAGTGAGCGGGATAGCCTACACATTTGCCTGGATGGCTGTCCTTTCCCGTGAGGGGCAGATTTCAGCTAACCGGTCCATGTTGTTGCCGCTTCCCGATAAAGTGATGGCGTTGGTGCGCTCTGGTGTCGAGCTTGGTCATGCACTCGATGAGATTTTCGGAACGCAGAATATCAAACAAAAGGGTGGAGCCTTCGGGCTGCTCAGCGGAGGGCGTCTAACGCGCACTTCAATCTATGTTGATACCTTATTTTGCGCTCTTCTCCCGTTTCGGTCTCCCGCTTTTATGTAGCTCGAGCCCATCTGGTTGAGTGAACAACATGTTCGGCTGATCTTCGGTGATCCCAGTATGATTGAGCAGTAAAGACAACTTGAATTCCACCGTTTTCCGGACAATCGAACATACTGACTTTGATAGCTTCAAGAGGTGGGAATAAGCACCAAATGGGGCAAGTGCAGGGACGCGTATAAAACGGCTTTATGAGCCAAGCGCATTGTTGAGCAACTTTGCATAGGAGCTTGGGCTGATGCCAACGTTGCCTAAGATGTGGAGGCTGGAAAGAAAAGTAGCGGGTTCACAGGAAGCCAAACGCCGTCAGTAGGCCGTTGCTGGCGAACTCACGCGGCTGCGCAAGGATAATAAGCGTTTGTAAGAAAACAAGATCTTACAAAAGGCCTCTGCTTTTTTCGACGCAAGGAAGCGGAAACAATCCAGGTCAAGCATATTTCATTAGCACCCGCGCCAAAGGCTGCATGGCTTGAACACTATGCCGTCTTTTCGACGTCTCCCATAGCTGGTTATACAGATGCAAATTGCAGAATCCTGAGCGCTTGACCCGGGCCGCCCGCAATGAAAACCACAGGTGGTTCTCAGCCAAACGGCGGCTGGTTCCTTTTCCACCAATCGCGCATGGCATAAAAGACGCTCTCTAGGTCTTGTGCCAACGGTGTGGCGCTATATTCAACTCGTGGTGGAACCTCAGCATAGATTTGGCGTGTGACCAGCCCGTCGCGTTCAAGCGCTCTTAGTTGGTTGGTAAGCATAGTCTGGGTAACGCCGTCAAGCTGACGCTTTAGCTCCCCGAACCGCTGGGTTCCATTGAAGATCAGAATTTGCAGGATGATAAGTTTCCATTTCCCTCCGATCAGAGTGACTATGTCTGGCATGGGACAGGGCAATTGACACATACCTGCAGCAGTCGCGGGTATCGGTGATGATATTCTATTTTCAGTCATCTTTGCTTTCTAACTCCATTAGTATCAAAAACGATACTACCCCAAAAAAAACTGCCTACTTGTGCATTGATACCAGTCGGTTAGGTTCCTGGCAATCATCGCGATTGAGCGTTGATAGGACCGGAGTTTGTTCCGGTGAGATGATTAGAGAGCGTAGACATGAACACTATCGATTTGGACATTGCGAACCGCGTTGAATGCATTCTAGAGACTTGGGGTACTACCGGGAATGGCATGCCGAGTGAAAAGACCTGGCAGATAATCGCAGGTACTTCACAAGACCAGCGGTTGACATTGGTAAACTTCTTCAAGTTTAGAGACCGTGCAGCCTATCCGGCGTCGTACACGGAAGGCGATACGGATATCAGCGGCGAAGAGGCATTTCAGCGTTATGCAAAAATCAGCATGCCCAGCCTCGAGCAAGTTGGCGGACGCTTCTTGATGGTGGCACCATTTTGTAAAACCTTCATCGGTGCGGATCAGGATTGGGATCTTGTCGCAATCGGCAGCTACCCCAGCCAGACAGCCTTGTTAGCGCTCTTTGAACTTGAAGAATATCGCAAGGCATATGTTCACCGCGTTGCCGCGTGTGCCGAACAAACGGTCTCCCTTTGTCTTGGGTGACGCATATTACAATCTAAAAGCGATGAGCTATTATACTGATCCATATCCGGAGGCACCGAAGTAATTTCAGCATTCTTGTGGCGTAAATAGTTCGTAGATTTCGCCACGAGCCTATATCAGGTGCTATCTCAATTGGGTTTCGGCGGGCGAGTAGGCCGGCAGGAACAGGAACCAGCACTGATGACGTTTGAGCGCGCGGCCGATCTGGCGACTTTGTAGGTAGAAAGGTTGTCCAGTATGACAACGGTGTATGGTGGCAGTTGCGGAGCACGCTGGGTCTCAATGTGGGTTGTGAAGGCCTCTTCATTTATTGGCTTTCCAATTACCACGGCTTGATCATTTCGTTTTAGGAAAGCTTGGCACTGAAGGTTTGCTCTTCCAGAATGCAAACCTAGGCTTGTCAAAGGCGCGTCTCCTTTTGGGGAGTGCGCCTATTTGAGCGTTAGATTGGTTTGAACGTGGTCCCGTCAATGTTTCCAAGCCTTGGAGGTATTCGCTGTATGACGGGATGACGCTGCTCAATCCGCTTTAGCCCTAGCTCGAACAAATCTGATTGGGTGAGAAACACTTCATTTTTTCAAATGGATTTTTTGCAATCAGATTTTAGTTTTTCGAGTTTGCACCTTTCACGCCTCTCCCGGTACTTCAGATCAAATGAGAGCATCAGTGTCGGGTTCTATTTGGTGTTTGTACGCGGTGAAACGACCGGAAAGGCCAGCATACTGGTGCTATCTGGTTAGCCATAAAAGAAAAGGCCCGGATAATGCCGGGCCTTTTGTGTTTTTAGATAGAGTTGCCGCCGAACTTGTTGGTTCTTGGGAAGCCATTTGGAGGCAAGCGTCCTGCTTGTCCTCGGTCTCCGCGCCAATCCTGCAATTCATCGAGTGTGCGTTTGAAAACGCGACCAGATGCATCAAGCCATGTCAGTCCTTCTTTTGAATCGAAGGTCTTAATGTCTGAAATGCCGCCATCTCTATAACGCTGAAGGCGCACGCCCCGGCCTCTGGTCATGACGGCGATCTGTGAGAGCGGGAAGGTGAGCAGCTTCCTGTTTAAGCCGATCACAGCTACATAATCTCCGTTCACCGGTACGCACAGTGTTGCTTTGGCGGGTGCTGTTACATTGAGCACCTGCTTGCCCTTTCGGGTTGTAGCAGTCACATCTTTTTCATGCACCACGAAGCCACGCGCTTCATCGGTAGAAATCAGCAGCTTACGTTCTGGGTCGTGCACAAAGGCGCTTACAACTTCCTGTGTTTCGTCCATATCCAGCATCAACCGGATCGGCTCGCCATGGCCACGGCCACCTGGTAGCTTATCAGCGCCGAGGGTATAGAACTTGCCGCCACTGGTGAAGATCAGGACTTTGCTGGTGGTTTCTGCATGGAAGGACATATGCAGCTGATCACCCTGCTTGAAGGTGAGGTTGGTGACGTCTTGTACATGCCCTTTTAGGGTTCTGATCCAACCTTTTTCTGAGATTACAACCGTGATCGGTTCTTTCTCAATCATAGCTTGGTGGATCTCTTCCAGATCATGGTCAGTTGCAGTGCTGAAGTCTGTTCTGCGCGCGCCGATTTCCGTTTCAGGGCCATAGGCTTTGCCGATCTCGCCTACTTGCTTGGAAACGCGGTTCCACAGTTTCTTTTCGGAGGAGAGGAGGGCTTCGAGGCCTGCTTTTTCCTTGGAGAGTTTGTCGTGTTCTTTCTTGATCTCGAACTCTTCGAGCTTGCGCAAGGAGCGCAGGCGCATGTTCAAGATAGCTTCCGCCTGAACGTCTGTCAGCTCAAACGCCTGAATGAGAGACGCCTTCGCATCATCTTCTTCGCGAATGATGCGGATGACTTCATCAATGTTCAGGTAGGCAACCAGATAGCCTTCCAGAACTTCCAGACGGTGGTTGATCTGATCAAGGCGGTGATTGGAGCGGCGGACCAGTACGTCTTTTTGGTGCTCAAGCCATTCCTGAAGAACTTCCTTCAGGTTCATGACCTTGGGGACGACACCTTTGGACAAAACGTTCAAGTTCAGAGAGAATCTGTTTTCCAGATCCGTCAGCTTGAACAGGGAGGCCATGAGAAGTTCAGGGTCAACGTTCTTGTTGCGCGGAACCAGAACCACGCGCACATCTTCAGCGGATTCATCGCGAATATCATCCAGCAGCGGCAGTTTGCGTGCCATGAGGAGTTCTGCGATTTTTTCGATCAGACGGGACTTTTGAACGACATATGGAATTTCGGTAACAACAATGTTGTAGGTACCGCGTGGGCCTTCTTCCTTGTGCCACTTGGCCCGGGTGCGGAAGCTGCCACGACCCGTTTTATAGGCTTCAAGGATAGAGCCTTTGTCGTTGACGATCGTACCGCCAGTTGGGAAGTCTGGTCCTTTGATGAATTCCAAGAGGTCTTCAACTTCGGCATCTGGATGTGTGATGAGGTGCTGGCTGGCGTTGCACAGTTCGTAAGCATTGTGTGGCGGTATGGAGGTTGCCATGCCAACGGCAATACCTGTTGACCCGTTTGCCAGCAGGTTAGGGAAGCACCCCGGCAGGACGACCGGCTCGGAATCCAGCCCGTCATAGGTTTCGCGGAAGTCGACAGCATTCTCGTTCAGCCCATCGAGAATGCGCGTGGCAACATCAGTCATGCGCGCTTCAGTGTAACGCATTGCCGCTGCACTATCACCGTCGATGTTACCGAAGTTGCCTTGCCCGTCTACCATCGGATAGCGGACCGAAAAATCCTGTGCAAGGCGGACAAGAGCGTCGTAAATAGCCCCATCACCGTGAGGGTGATATTTACCCATAACATCGCCGACAACACGCGCACATTTCTTGAAGCCCTGATTAGGATCGAGCTTGAGAAGGCGCATTCCGTATAAGATGCGGCGGTGTACGGGCTTGAGGCCATCGCGAACATCTGGAAGTGCGCGGTGCATGATGGTTGTCAGAGCGTAGCTGAGGTAACGCTCTTCCAGTGCATCTTTAAGATTGATTGTTTCTGGGCCATCATGGCCAATCACTTCTTGTCCCATGACACTTGGTTATCGTTCTTGGCTTGTTCTTGCAATGGCGAGGCCACGCTCTGCTCATGAAATCCTCAGAAAACAGCGCTTTTTAAAGCTGAAAAGCTGTTTGGTGAGCTTGTGTTTTGCGACTCACTATATGGATTACATAAATCGACGCAAACAACCTGTGATAGCAAGAGTTTCAGGATGGTATGGACACTAATCGAATTTTCAGCATTCGCTTAAGAAGGACTGATTAATGCTGAGCTAGTCTAAGGGATGCAGATGGCAGGAAATTGACACAGCTTGGGAGGAAAGACATTGAGTTACAGAAGGTCTCTCTTTTTATTTGCCGTCATTGCTTTGTTCAGCGTTGGTCAAGAATACACAAGCGCGTTTGCTTGTTCTGGAGCGTCTGCAACAGAACGTAGTTCTCAGCAACGCGTTGAAGATGGTGAGCGGGCAGGTGGAGAGCGCGTTGTTTTGGGGGAGCGGCCAAGCTTGTATCAGCCGCCTCCAGAAGATCAGCACCCTTATGTGCCGCTGCCTGAGAAGCGCTATATACCGCTTGCCGGTGATAGCACAGGGCCGGTGATCATTCTGCCTGGCGGGAACGGCCCGCAGCGCGATTAACGCTTACACGGCCCTACTGGTCATTGAGAGCAGGGGAGGCTTATTTTGACAGCTCTGCAAGGTCTTTCTTGAGCGCTGTCATGTAGTTGTCTCTCGCATCTGGCCATGAGATGTTGCGCGGTTCGTATATATATTTGAACAGGAAATACCCGGTCAGCGTGAAACCAGCTTCCATGTCTTTGGAGGAGATTTGGTTTGACGTTGCCAAGCGTGACTGGGGGGCTTTCATGAAATCCGGCAGTTTCAAGAGTTTGTCTGCATAGGGTAAGCCTGCCGCCTTGCTCACGGCGCGGCCAGACTTGGGAGAGACCCAGATGAGTTCGTCGGTTTCTCCTGTTGCCGCGCACTGCGATAAATCCAGACCAAATCCCAACTCATTGAGCAGTTCAAGCTCAAAGCGTAAGACCAGCGCTGCGCCGATTTGTGGGTCGTCGAGGTGATCCAGAATGATATCCAGGGCATGAAACAGGCTTGGGTGTGGGTCTCGCTCTGGAAGGAGGCGAGTTTGTGCGCACAGGCTTTGCAATCCGTGAATGGATCTTGCTGTTTGCATGAGGTGTGCGGCGCGCAGCTGGAGCGGTTCTACTGTGAAGAAACCCAGATGTTCATCGAGCCTGGCACGCCATGTGAGATTGAGATGGTTGCCAAGCTGTAGGGCAGGTTGCTGGCGGCGTGATCTGCCGCCACGAACCAGACCAAGGCAGCGGCCTCTGTCTGGTGTCAGAACTTCAAGCAGGATGTTGTTTTCACCCTGCTTGCGTGTTCCGATGACGATGCCTTCTGCCTGCCACTGCATAAAATTGCCTAGTGTGGGAAGTCCAGTCCCATGTTGCGATAGCGCTCTGGATCATCGGACCAGTTATCACGCACTTTCACAAATACAAAGAGATGGATTGTGGTCTCAAAGGCTTCTGTGAGCTCTTCACGTGCAGCTTTTGAGATCGTTTTGATGGTCTGGCCGTTCTTACCCAGAACGATTGACTTTTGACTGTCGCGTTCTACGAAGATTGTCTGTTCGATACGGATGGAGCCATCTTTCTTATCTTCCCACTTATCTGTTTCGACAGTGGAAATGTAAGGTAGCTCTTCATGAAGGCGCAGGTAAAGCTTTTCACGCGTGATTTCAGCTGCCAGCATCCGCAATGGGATGTCTGAAGCCTGATCTTCTGGATAGAGCCATGGGCCTTTAGGCATTTGCTCAGCAAAGTACTTCAGGATGTCCTTGGTACCAGAGCCATTGATAGCGGACACCATGAATGTCTGGTCGAACTTGGTGTACTCGTTGGCTTTTGCTGAAAGTGCCAAAAGTTGGTCGCGCTTGGTGATATCGATCTTGTTGAGGATCAGAACTTTCGGGAGTTTGATGTGCTCCAGTTCGTTCAAAATACGCTCGACAGACTCATTGATGCCTTTCTTGGCGTCGATGAGCACAGCGATCACGTCAGCATCCTTAGCGCCGCCCCATGCGGTGTCAACCATTGCACGGTCAAGACGGCGTTTTGGACGGAAGATACCTGGTGTGTCAACGAAGATAACCTGGCTGTCGTCTTCGATCGCAACGCCGCGTACGATCGCGCGCGTTGTTTGCACCTTGTGGGTGACGATTGAAACTTTTGTGCCAACCAACTGGTTCAGCAACGTCGACTTGCCCGCATTTGGCGCGCCAATCAACGCGACAAAGCCAGCGCGTGTGTTTTCGTTTAATTTGCCAAGGTTGAAGTTCATACCCTCTGGCAGGTCATTGTTGTTGTTTTCGTCGTTCATTTAAGACCTATTCGTTCCATACGCCTTCGCGGCGCAGGATGTTCTCGGCAGCGGACTGTTCTGCGATGCGCTTTGAATTTCCGACGGCTTCGCCGGGATCAACGCCTTCCACATTCACGCGGATCTTGAAGATCGGAGCGTGGTCCGGGCCGCTGCGAGCGACTGTTTCGTATAGCGGAGTAGGGCGTCCTTTAGACTGTGCCCACTCCTGAAGAGTTGTTTTAGCATCTCTCAACGGACCTGTGTAGGATACCATTCTTTCAGCAAAATAGCGCTTGATGAAACTTTCAGCTTCGTCAAATCCGCTGTCAAGGTAAATTGCTGCGATCAGGCTCTCGCACATATCTGCAAGAATAGCCGTTTTGGTTCGTCCGCCAGTGTGCGCCTCGGCTTCGCCAACGCGCATGTGCTGGCCAATATCGATTGCTCTGGAAACTTCAGCGCATGTTTCTCGCTTAACGAGCTGGTTCAGGCGACGTGCAAGTTCCCCTTCATCTGCTTTAAGGAAGTTCTCTTCCAACATTGTTGCAATAGCAAGGCCAAGCACACGATCGCCTAAAAATTCTAGACGCTGATAGCTTTGTAGCGATGCTTTTGCAACAGGAAGAGCGCTTGCATGGGTTAAGGCCCGTACAAGAAGCTCCTTGTTTTTGAAGTGATAACCGATGCGCTCTTCCAGAGCTGCGTCTGATACCGGTCTTTTTCTTCTGCTCATGTTCCGGCTAATTCCTTCAAAGGCTGCTTTGCAGGTGTGTTAGAGTACATCACCAATCCGGTCCCAACGAACAGTCCAAGGCCATTTCCAGAACATCCATGCTGGCTGGTTATCTTCTATAGAAAAGAAGATGATTTCTGCCCGGCCCATAAAGTTCTCAAATGGAACGTAGCCCACTTCGCTGAGAACGCGACTGTCTTGAGAGTTATCTCTGTTGTCGCCCATCATGAAATAATGGTCTGCTGGGACATGGTAAACTCTGGTGTTGTCCAAGCTTCCGTTTTTGGTCAGGTCCAGGGTCTGGTAAGAAACTCCGTTTGGAAGTGTTTCTATGTACCGTGGTACCTTATCGATGCCGCCGCGATTGTTTTTTTCAATAAAATCGTCGATGCGTTTACGCTCAACAGCTTCACCATTGATGTAGAGAACGCTGTTCTTAACCTGAATCTCGTCACCAGGCAAACCGATCACGCGTTTGATGTAATCAATTGAGGTGTTCGTTGGTAGCTTAAAGACTGCGACGTCGCCACGTTCTGGCGGTGAGCTCCATACTCGGCCAGTAAACGGTGCCAGGCCGAACGGGAAGGAGTACTTTGAATAGCCATAGCTGTATTTGGAGACAAACAGGTAGTCGCCAACCAGCAAGGTGTCTTTCATGGAGCCCGTAGGAATATAAAATGGCTGAAAAAGAAATGTTCTAACAACCAGAGCGAGCAGCAGTGCCTGAGCGATGACCTTAATGGTCTCATATACGCCGCCTTCCTGCTCCTTTTCTTTGGATTGGCTCATGTTCATCCTTCGTGGTAAGAGAATACTTGTTTGGTCCGGCGCCCATCACTTAGTTCAGTGCTGCAGTCCCTAGACAATAAAATTCATATATGGTGGTTCTATTAGCGCTTCACAGCCGCTTCTGCAATCCAGTTCATTTACGTTTTCACGGCTTGACGTGGGGCCAATCCTGCGGCCAGGCCGAAATTACGACGAATGCCTGAGCTAGTGGGTAATCATCGGTGATTGTAAGGTCAATTCGTGGCGAAAAGCCCTCTGGCACCAGTTTATCCAGTCTTTCTTTTGCCCCTGCAGTCAAGTTAAGTGTCGGTTTGCCACTTGGCAAATTGGTGACGCCCATCTCTTTCCAAGCCACACCCATTGAAAGCCCGGTCCCCAACGCCTTTGAGCAGGCTTCTTTGGCAGCAAATCGCTTTGCATAGGTGGCAGCTTTGTTGGCGCGCCCTTCAGCCTTTGCGCGCTCAACCTCAGTGAAGACACGCTTTGTAAAGCGCTCTGGAAAGCGAGAGAGTGTTTTTTCGATGCGACGGATGTCGCAAAGATCGCTTCCGATACCAATGATCATTTAGGCCTCGTTGCTTAGAGCTAGCTGCTTAGGTCGCATTTATGCATCATGCTCTAATTCATTGTTTGATGCGTATCGCCGTCTGAAAACCGGCACAGCTTTGGTAAATACCCACTCGCATCTATATTGGTGTGTGATGAGGGATATCACAAGGCTTTGGCGAAATCTGTTCATGCCCACCGACTGTCATAGAAGCAGTTCATGCCTTTTCAGTGATGATGGAAAAGGGAGCGCTGACAATCACGCGTTATTTGTTGTTTGAGGATTTTCTTGTTTTAGCGGACAATTTTCTCTTTAGGCGAAATCGGTGCTCGCGGGCCTTTTGGTAGGTTGAGACCGAGGCCAAAACGACAAAGTAGAAAAATATGCCTGAAGCCAGTGCAAGAGGGACAGAGCCGATGAGCATTGGTTTCAGGATCGGCCAGATTGTGTCGAGAGACTGGGATAGCATGGAGTGGTCCAGCTTCTGACTCAGGTCTGGAAGCGGGCGGTCTTCGCGGTCTAGAATATAAAGGCCAAGTTTGTAGGTGCTGGCCCAGATAAACGGGAACGTGAGCGGGTTGCCCACCGCTGTGCCCAAAGCTGCTGCGAGCAAGTTGCCGCGCAAAACATAGGCGAGAAAGAAGCTGAGAATAAAATGAAAGCCAATTAGGGGGGTAAAGGAGGCGGCAGCGCCCGCTGCAAAGCCAATTGCTATTTTCCTTGGGCTGGCAGAGAGGCGAAGGACCCGTTTTGAAAAGTACTTGAAAGAGCGTGACCAACTGTGACGCGGCCATACGGTCACGCGAATGCGTTCTATTCTCGTTGGTTTATCCCGCCGCTTAAAAATCATTTCGGTTCAAGTGCTTTGCTTATTTTTCTCGTGCCACCTAAATGGCGTGATCTGGGTTTGCTTGTATAGCCGGTATCTCAGCGAGTTCCTTTGGTACATTATCGGCTGAATACACCGGTAGTTTCAGTGGAGCAAGAGATATTAGCGGTACACCTAAGTCGGTATCCCTCAAGCTTCTGTCGATAAAACAGGCAATACCAACTGTATTAATGTTGAGTGACTGCAATGCCTGGATTGTGGATAAACACAGGTGGGTCGTCTCCACAACATCTTGAATTATAAACACATTTGACTTTTGGGGGATGCTAGCGTGACCCGTGGTGAGGTTGCCGCTTTCGCGCCTGATCCAGAGGGCACTCTTTTGCATGATCCTTGCAGTTTGGTGAGCAACGATCAAGCCGCCTAAACTGGGGGCAACGAAGTGAGTGAAATTGAGAAGCTCGTTTGCAGCAATTTTTTTCACCAGTTCGGAAGAGAGTATTTCGATCTTCTCTGGGTATTCCAGCAGCTTCTGTCGCTGTAGGTAAGCTGAGCTGTGCCATCCTGAAGGAAGGATGAAATGGCCTTCCTTCAGTGCTTTTGTTTCTCTGAAAACGTCTAGGACTGCGTTTGGCCCCATGGGTTTTCCTTTAGGTTCAGCCGTTAGCCATTTACCCTTTGTGCTTCTGAGACATTGGGTTTGGCACGCAGCTGGTTCAAGATCAGATTCAGGTGCTTTAAGTCCCATACCTCAAGATCAATTAGCATCTCGTGAAAATCGGAGGCTTTGCGGATCATTTTGATGTTATCGATGTTTCCGCGGTGGTCGCCAATTACCTTTGTAATGGCGGCAAGCGAGCCGGGTTCGTTGACTGCAAAGACGCTAATTTGTGCCGGGAACCGCTCTGGTGCATTTGGGTCAACATCCCAGCGCACATCAAGCCAGCGTTCCGGTTGGTCGTCGAATTCCTTCAAGTCTGGCGATTGAATTGGGTAGATGGTGATGCCGACGCCTTGTGTCAAAATGCCGACGATACGATCACCAGGGACTGCGCCGCCGCTTGGTGCAAAGCGTACGGGCAAGGAGCCGGATACGCCGCTGCGGATGGGCAGCGAGCCTTCGTTAGCGCCTTGCTGTGGCCCTTCGGGTATCTTGAACTTAACAGAGCTGCCCTTGTCCAGATCGAACCAGCCTTCAGAGGCTGTGCCTGCTGCTGGAGGCGAGCTTGGGTTCCTCTCGGCACTTTGAACGGGCGCGTAATCCGGGTAGGCGACTTCCATGACGGCGCCTGCCTGAATGTCCCCGCGTCCAACTGCGACAAGCAGGTCAAGAGTGCCTTCCATGTTGAACTTTTTGACGTGGGCCTCAAGAGCCGCCTCATCAAAGTCTTTTCCTGCATGGGAGAAGGCACGTTCCAGAATGTGTTTGCCGAGACCACCATATTGCTGGCGGGCGGACGCCTTTGTCGCCTTACGAATGGCCGAGCGCGCCTTGCCTGTTACGGCAATGTTTTCCCAAGCTGGCGGTGGTGTTTGGGCTTGCGAACGCACAATGTCGACTTCATCGCCGTTGGTTAGCTCTGTAACGAGCGACGAGATGCGACCGTTGATTTTACAGCCAACGCATGTGTTCCCGATGTCCGTGTGAACTGCGTAGGCAAAGTCAATCGGCGTTGCTCCGCGCGGCAGTGCAATTAAGCGCCCCTTTGGCGTGAAGCAGAATACCTGGTCGTGGAAGAGTTCCAGCTTTGTATGTTCCAGGAATTCCTCTGGGGATTCCCCTTGTGCAAGCAGGTCGATAGTGCCGCGCAGCCAGCCATAGGCGCGGGACTCCGCTGTCATTGACTGGATGTTGCGACCACCGGTGACGCCGTCTTTGTAGAGCGCGTGGGCTGCGATGCCGTTTTCAGCAATGCGGTGCATCGCATGAGTGCGGATCTGCAGTTCTACACGCTGGCGCTTGGGGCCAACAACGGTGGTGTGAATGGAGCGGTAGTCGTTCTGTTTCGGCGTTGATATATAGTCCTTAAACCGCCCAGGCACGCATGGCCAAGCGGTATGGATCACGCCCAGAACGTGGTAGCAATCTTCTGGCGTTGGAACGATCGCGCGGAAGCCGTAAATATCTGACAGCTGCTCAAACCCGAGGGACTTTTCTTCCATTTTGCGGAAGATTGAGTAGGCGCGTTTTTCCCTGCCACTGATTTTGGCTTTGATGCCTTGCTCAGCCAAGCGCTGGGTCAGGTCCTCTTCAATATCAGTGATCAGGCCCTCATTCTTGCTGTGCAAGATTGTCAGGCGCTCACGTATCGTCTCGCGGGCGTCCGGGTAAAGCGTCTCAAAGGAAATATCTTCCAGCTCGTCACGAATATCCTGCATACCCATACGGCCTGCGAGGGGCGCATAGATCTCCATGGTCTCTTCAGCAATGCGCAGGCGTTTGTCCTCGCGCATATGGTGAAGGGTGCGCATGTTGTGCAAGCGATCTGCGAGCTTTACCAGGAGGACGCGCACGTCATCTGCAATAGCCAGAAGGAGTTTGCGGAAGTTTTCGGCCTGTTTTGCTTTGCGTGAGACCAGATCCAGACGCTGAATCTTGGTTAGTCCCTCAACAAGCTTCCCGATTTCTTCCCCAAAGAGACGATCAATTTCTGTGCGTGTTGCATCTGTATCTTCAATGGTGTCATGAAGAAGCGCAACAGCAATGGTTGCATCATCCAACTTCATGTTGGTGAGGATGGCTGCAACTTCGAGAGGGTGGGATATGTATGGATCGCCAGACGCACGGGTCTGGGTGCCATGCTTTTGCATGGCGTAAACATATGCCTTGTTGAGCAGCGCTTCATCCGCATTCGGATTGTAGCTGGTTACTTTCTCAACAAGTTCGTATTGACGCATCATTTTCGGGCGGCCGCTTCACTTTAAAATAAGCTAAGGCCGAACCAGAAAATGCGAGGCGCCGGCACGGCCGACGCCGACATCTTGCAGAGGGCGGTTAGTAGTCGTCGGAGCGTTCCGGCGGTACTAGTCCTTCCAACCCTTTAAGCATTTCCTCTTCAGTTATGCGGTCAAATTCAATGTCTGTATCATCAACTGCATTGATCTGAAGTTGTTGTGGGTCGCTAGGAACCATTGGCGCTGCTTCTGCCTCCGGTTCGTCCACTTCAACGAATTTTTGAAGAGAGTGAATGAGGTCTTCTTTCAAGTCCTCTGGGCTCACTGTTTCTTCTGCAATTTCGCGAAGCGCAACAACCGGGTTTTTATCGTTATCGCGGTCGATTGTCAGCGGCGAGCCACTGGAAATCATCCGGGCGCGATGGCTGGCAAGCAGAACCAGCTCGAACCGGTTTTCGACCTTGTCGACGCAATCTTCGACGGTCACACGTGCCATTCGATCACTCCGTAATATCTGGGAATTCAGAGGCCACTCATAGAATGCTTCTTGTTTTATGGCAAGAGCCGATTCTGCATTTTCTGTGAAACTCCTTTACATCTTATTGTGGAAGGAGTGATTTGTACCTATTTACAGCTTAAGATTAAGCCAGAGAGAAATAGGGGCTTTTGGTCTTGCGAGCATGATTTACACTTAAACACTATTGCAAAAGTTTGCTTTAGTAGTTGGCTTTGTAGTGGGTTCGGCTGTCGGTTACTTTTTAGGGGATACAAGTTTTCGATTCTTCAGGTTTGAATTGTGGTCTAATTCAGAACTCCAGATTGGAATTGGAATAGATGAAAAAAAGTAAGGCAAAATTCTTAACTTATTTTTTTGACTGGCAATTCTTGGAGCGAGAATATCCGAAAATTTAGTAGGAAAGCTTGTTTTTATTGGAACTTTTAGTATCGATAACCGGAAGTTCCTTTAGTGCCTACCTTAAAATCACAATAAAAAATGGGAATATCTGGTGGGTTCCTGTTAATTTATGCAAGATGACATCTGTAAATTTCTTTCATCTTGTTTTAGTTTCTGAACGGTGAATCGCGCTGCATTGGTCGGCTATTAAATGGGCCAGTGCAAATTATACGCTGTGGGGCAAGGTTTTATGTTTGTCCGTAACGAATGTGTATCCGATTTAACGTAGAGTGCGACCGGGTCAATTAGAATGGCATACATTCTGGGCGTGTCACGACAGCAAATCGACATGTCTGGAAAGGGATTGCTTATAACAAGTTACTGACTTCCGCGTCCGTGCAGCGAAAAGGCTAAAAATAATATGTTTGATCCCCGCGAAAAGATTGCTTTATTCATTGATGGAGCTAACCTTTATTCGACAGCGAAAGCTATTGGCTTCGATATCGACTATAAGCGTCTCTTGAAAGAATTCCAATCAAAGGGCTATTTGCTACGCGCGTACTATTACACCGCGCTGGTGGAAGAACAGGAATATTCATCCATTCGACCATTGATCGACTGGCTGGATTACAATGGCTACAAAGTAGTCACTAAACCAGTGAAAGAATTTATCGATTCTGCAGGGCGTCGTAAGATTAAAGGCAATATGGATATTGAGCTGGCAGTTGATGCCATGCAGTTGATTGATCATGTTGACCATATCGTTTTGTTCTCTGGCGATGGTGACTTCCGTTCCCTTGTTGAGGCATTGCAGCGTCGGGGCCGTAAGGTTTCCGTTGTTTCAACGCTTCAGACGCAGCCTCCGATGATTGCTGACGATCTGCGTCGTCAGGCTGATCACTTCATCGAGCTTTCTACGCTTATGCAGCGTGTAGGGCGCGATCCTAATGAACGCCCGCCTCGCGTTGTTGAAGAAGAAGATGATGAGATCGGAGACGACGACTACTAAGATTCAAAGTAGTCGTACACGTTTTTACAAGCCGGTGAGGGAGCGTATGCACTCTCACCGGTTTTTTTACGTATAGAGTTGATTTTGCAGAACAGTGTAAACCGGAAAATGCGCCCACGGGTGATGCTTCTGCCTCAGACAGGATGCTGTGTGTGAGGACATAGAGGCTCGTGACTTATCGGAGCCTATCATTGCGACCTGAGGAGGTGAAGCTCTGGTGATGGGTGGTTGTGAGGTGCGCTCTGAGTTGGATCCTGCCCAGACCAGCAAGGTCCGAAGCGCAGCAGGGGTCCGTCTGGTTTTTACTCTTGGCTTACGGTTGCCGTTCCCAGCCTACTGATCCCAAGTGTTCTTGCGGCTTAAAGCGTTCTTTATATTCCATTTTTGGTGAGCCCTCGACCCAATATCCCAAATACACATAGGGAAGGCCAAGGTGCTGGGCTCTCATAATGTGGTCCAAAATTATGAACGTTCCAAGGCTTCTCGTTGTTTGGGTGTGGTCAAAGAATGAGTAGACCATGGAGAGGCCATCGCAAAGACGATCAGTCAGGGCGACGCCAATCAATGGCCCTTCGCCTTCGCGAGAAGTGGGGGTGTCTGGTTTTGAGCGGCGATATTCAATGACAGCTGTCTCTACGTGCGTGTCTTCAATCATCATTGAATAGTCAGTTGGAGACATTTGCGTCATGCCGCCATTGAGGTGCCGTGCTGTCAGGTATTCGTGAAAGAGATCAAACTGCTCTGTAGAGGGGCCGGGAGGGTGCTCGGCACCTATGAGGTCCTGATTGTCCTTCCAGACCCGCTTGAGAGATTTTGTCCATTGGAACTCCTGGGCGCAGACGCGTATGGAAATGCAGGCACGACATTCTTCGCAGGCTGGACGATAAGCGATATTCTGCGAGCGCCGGAAGCCTCCTTGTGTGAGCACATCATTGAGCGCAGCAGCGTTGGGCCCGACGAGATGCGTGAAGACTTTACGTTCTTTACGATGCGGCAGGTAGGGGCAGTCAGTTGGTGCAGTCAGGTAAAACTGCGGACTATCATAGGCTTGCCGTGTCACCTGGCGTGGCCCTCTTTCTCTATTTCCTACAGATTATAATAGTAAGGAGCCGCAAATGAGAAGGTCAACCATATGATTATGGCAAGAGGGGTGCCGGCAAACAGAAAATCTGAGAAGCGGTAATGCCCTGGGCCCATAACAATAAGGTTGGTCTGATAGCCAATTGGAGTTGCGAACGAGCAGTTTGCAGCAAAAATCAGGCAGACGATGAAGGGTTCAACGGGCACTCCTGTGCGATGCGCCATTTCTATTGCTATGGGTGTGAAAAGCACTGCTGTTGCGTTGTTGCTGAGTAAGTTGGTCAAAATGGCAACGACAGCAAATAGGAGCGAGAGAACAAAAGCAGGTGAGCGTCCATCGGCGATATTGAGGAGCGCCTGAGCGATAGCGTTGTCGCCTCCCGTTGCCTCAAGGGCGAGTGAGGCGGCGATAGAGGCGCCGATAAGCATGAATATTCGGCTATCGATTGTACGCAGCGTTTGGCGGATGTTGAGACACCCAAAGCTGACCATGGCGAATGTTGCTGCAACGGATGCGACCATAATAGGGACAAGCCCTGTGACAGCAACCGTGATCATGGCTACGAATATCGCAAGAGCACGGCGCGCGTATTGGCGCTGAGGGAGCTCTGCTGCGGACCAGTCCATGAGCAAGACATCGCGATTTCCGCGTAGGCGATTTATTTCTTCGCGGTTACCTGCAATCAGCAAAACATCACCAGATTCCATGCGGATATCGGTCATTGGCATGCGTGGCATACGGCTGCGTCGCTGTAAACCTGTTACCACACAGCCTGTGTCTGCGTGGAAGCTGGTCATGGAGAGCGTACGCCCAATTAAGCGAGAACCCGGGGCAATAACGGCTTCGGCAAGGGTTAGAGTGCCGGTCGGTGTTGCATGCTCAGCAGTGCTGGTGGGGCTTTCGTTTGCGTCTGCTGGTAAGAGGGGGTGGCGTTGGCTGATGGCTCGGGTGAGGATGTCTCGTGTTGCAGCGACGATGACGGTGTCGCCCGGTTGCAGCTGTACCTCCTCAAAGGGAGGCAGCAGGGGGCGTTCGCCGCGCTGGATCAGGCGGACTGTCATATCGCGCAGTGCTGGGAACATGCCAGCAACGGCCTTCTCTCCCACGAGCGGGTGCCCGTAAACTACTGGAATTTGTGCAATAAACTGGCGCCCATCTTTGCCGGTAAACTCTTCTGCCATGGTTTGGCGGGGTTTGAGAATACGCGGGAGAACCAGGAGAACATAAACGGCGCCAACGGCGGCCAGAATTGCTCCAAATGCGGTGAATGTGAAGAAGTTGATCTGAACTTCACCAGTTGCATTGGCGACGTTGGCTACGAGCAAGTTGGTGGAGGAGCCGATCATTGTCGTCATGCCGCCCAGAATCGTAATAAAGGAGAGGGGCATAAGAAATCGTGAGGATGAGGTGTTATGCGCGGCCGCCACGGTGGTCAAAATTGGAAGCGTGATCACAACAACGGGTGTATTGTTCAAAAACGCGCTCATAACGCCGACGATTATGAGCAGGGGGCCGGTGGCAAGCCAAAGGCGCTGTTTTGACAACTTCAGGATTGCCTGAGCTGGTTTATCCAGTGCATCCGTTTGAAAGAGGCCTTGTCCGACAATGAGTAGGCAGATGACGGTGATCAACGCCTGATTGGAAAAGCCGGAGAGGAAGTCCTCCGGTCTGATTTGAATTCCGTTCAATGTCTGGGGAAACGCCATGAAAATCAGCATGAGGGCTACAATTGAGCCGAGTGCTACGAGTTCGATGGCAATGCGTTCCAGCGCATAAAGGATAATTGTGACGCCGATGACCGCAAAAGTCAGGATCATCGGAATGTTCAGGTTCTCCATGCGCGTCCCCGCTCGTGTTTTCTTTTCACACGTTATTAGAGGGCCACGGCAGGTTCGTCACTCATCGTTGTGTCAGCGCTGAGCTATCGATGCAAACTATCCACCGGGGAATTCATAATAACGGCACCAAGTAGGATATCATGAAGCAGTCGCTTCTGGTCACTAAACAATGAGACCAAGAGGACAAAGGGGCTTAGTACTGTTACTGAAAAATAAAAGAGCAGGGCATGGATTGCTGCAAATAGCGGGTATGGACGAGACCCATTATTCAGGCGCATTTCCACGCCGAAGGCCCGCATTCCAGGGGTTGCACTATTAAATCCCCCTAAGGAAAATGCGGTGTAGGCGAGGGCAACAAGTGGCCAGATTGCGGGAAATAATAGCCATGCCAGGCCTAGTGTCAGGATTCCAAGGAAGCCGACGACAAAATAAGCGATGATCGATAGAATTGTGATTGCAACAATGTCGATCAAACACGCAAAAACCCGCTTCGTCCGCACACCGTCAAACAGTTGTGGATTAAGGTAGGGATCGTAGTAGGTGCTGGGTGGCGTGCTCACATCTTGGCTCATTCTTGCCTCGGTCGGGTTAAACTATGCTGGAGCCTTCCCCAGCGTCTCCCAATAGAGTTGGGTGTGCATTTTTCAAGTTTCAAGCGGGGGTAGTACACTATTTTATGCCCCTAGCTTGGGAGGAGAGCGGAATCTATATTCATGCTGCGTGTCCAGAGCAACCTTCGGCGGTTGCTGAGCATCCCTTGCGTCCTGTGAATTTGCTTTCACAGGACGGGTTTAAAATCTCATCTCTCCAGAAGACAGGTGAGAGACGTGAATATCCCGCTTTTCCAACGCTACAATAATCTCATCGGCATGTTTGCTGTCGCGTGTTTCAATGGCGACGTCCAAAGTTGCGCCTTTGACCGAAACATCAAGAAAGAGCCGGTGATGGGAGACTTCCAAGATATTTCCGCCAAGCTCACCGATCAGCGTTGATATTTCGCCGAGGATGCCGGGGTTATCAGGAATGGTGCACCGGATGTGAATGATGTTCCCAAGGCGGAGTAACTGACGCAACATAATGGAGGCCAGTAAGCGCGGGTTTATGTTTCCGCCGCAAAGAACAAGGCCTACTTTTTTGCCTGCAAAGCGCTCTGGGTGGGCGCAAATGGCAGCAAGGCCTGCCGCGCCTGCGCCTTCTGCAACGGTTTTTAGGCGTGTGAGGAAGACATTGATGGCTTCTTCTATCTGGCTTTCGGAGACCAGCAGGACGTCATTGACAAACTGTTTGCAGAGCTGCTGAGTAAGGGTGCCGGGCACCTTAACTGCGATCCCTTCTGCCAACGAGTTGCCGCCGCATTCCATTGACCGGCCACGAAGGGCTGCATACATGGAGGGGTACAGGTCACTTTCAACACCGATAATTTCAATATCAGGTTTGATCGCTTTGGCTGCCACTGCCATGCCGGAGATCATACCGCCGCCGCCAACCGGGACGACCAAGGTGTCCAGATCAGGCTGTTCGCGCAACATTTCCAGAGCAATCGTGCCCTGACCGGCGATCACTTCCAGATCGTCAAAGGGGTGCACCCAGGTGTAGTTGTGCTCTTGGGCAAGCCGGTCGGCTTCATTTTTCGCGTCGTCGACGGTTTCGCCTGCGAGAATGACTTTGGCGCCAAAGGCTTTGGTTGCTTCGACCTTCACATACGGCGTGCCATTTGGCATGACGATGAGTGCGGGAATGCCAAGGCGCTGTGCATGAAGTGCCACTGCCTGGGCATGGTTTCCAGCAGACATGGCAATGACGCCGCGGCTCTTTTCTGTATCGCTCAGGTGAAGCAGTTTATTAAGGGCACCTCGCTCTTTGAACGCATTGGTGACCTGCATGTTCTCGTATTTAACGAACACAGAGGCTCCGGTAGCAGCATCCAGTTGAATGGCAGGTAGGAACGGTGTTTTTAGCACCGCGCCCTTAATGTTGTTTGCAGCCTCTTCAATGTTTGAAAGGGTGAGAAGAGGTTGATCCACCTTTGGCATGTTTTTTCTCGCAGGTGTTTTGTGTTTGGCTTTATTTGCCGTTTAGCTTTTTCGCAATTTCAGGTGCAAAGTATGTTAAGACGCCATCTGCGCCTGCACGTTTGAATGCCATCATGCTTTCCATCATGGCTTTTTCTTTGTCCATCCAGCCATTTTGTGCCGCTGCGCAAATCATCGCATACTCGCCAGATACCTGGTAGGCGTAGGTCGGTGCGAGGAAGGTTTCTTTGATGCGATGCAAGATATCAAGGTATGGCATTCCCGGCTTCACCATGATCATGTCAGCGCCTTCTTCCAGATCCAGCTCGGCCTCTTTGAGTGCCTCATCCGTGTTGCCCGGGTCCATCTGGTAGGTGCGCTTGTCACCTTTCAGGTTTGCGTTTGAGCCAACAGCGTCGCGGAACGGGCCGTAAAAGGCAGAGGCATATTTTGCAGAATAAGCCATAATCTGAAGGTCGTCGTAGCTGTTATTATCCAGCGCGTTGCGAATTGCGCCAATGCGACCGTCCATCATGTCGGACGGGGCGATAATGTCAGAGCCTGCATCGGCCTGAATAAGAGACTGACGGCAAAGCTGATCGACGGTTTCATCGTTGACGATTTTGTCACCGACCATCAGTCCGTCATGCCCGTGGGAAGTGTAAGGATCAAGGGCGACGTCTGTCATCAGGCCAACAGGAAAGCCTTCAGCTTTGATCGCACGTAGGGCGCGGCAGGTCAGATTGTCTTCGTTCAGCGCTTCGCTCCCCATTTCGTCCCGAAGGTCGGGGTCTGTATTGGGGAACAGGGCGATGACCGGAATGCCTAGCTCGGCTGCCTGCTCGGCGGCGCGCACGGCTCTATCGACTGAGAAGCGCTCAACGCCTGGCATGGATGTTACCGGATCGGATTTATTTTCGCCGTCAATCAGAAAAATCGGCCAGATCAGGTCGTTAATGGTGAATGTGTTTTCACGGATCAAACGGCGAGACCAGTCGCTTGAGCGGTTGCGGCGCATGCGGCGACCGTTCAAAATCGGGTTCATATCGATGGAGGAATGCGATTTATTGGCAAACGACATGGTAACTCACTTGAATGACTGGTTGTTTGGCGCCGGGACTTTCTAACGCTCTGACTTAATTAGAACTACTAGGACATTTGATGTCAGATAGCACGGTGTGGTGGCTTGATAAAACTCAATTTCTTTATGTGTTCCATAGCTTCTTCAAAATTGCAGAGGGTTTTTAGGTTTTGTAGGCGAGTTTTTGGTGGATGGTGCTTTTATCCCCTCCGCACTTTCTTGTCGCAGCGGGAATAAGGTGAGAATCACTGCCACTTGTCAGACTGACCTTAGGTTTGCGTGGTTTTGTGCGTTGGTTTGAAAGGAAACGGTGCCGCGAACGTTGTTGTGTACTGTGTGCTGTTTGCTCTGAGTAATTGGTCTTATCTTGGTCTTTTCGAGAATTGACGCAGTTTTGGCGCGAAGGTACCGATTGACGCAACTACTTCAACACTGGGGCTTGCAGTTGCGGGAGGCTGTGAGCTGAGAGGACGGATTCCATGGAATTTGAACTGAACGAAGATCAACGTGCATTTGTCGATATGGCTGCTGGTTTCGCTCAAGAGGAGATGGCGCCGTTTGCAGCTGAGTGGGATGCTAACTCTCACTTTCCGCTTGATGTGCTTCGTAAGGCTGCGGCTCTCGGGCTGGGCGGGCTTTATGTTCGCGAAGATGTGGGCGGTTCTGCGTTGGGGCGTTTGGACGGGGCGTTGATTTTTGAGGAACTGTCCAAAGGGTGTGTGTCTACCTCCGCGTTTCTTTCCATTCACAATATGGCGGCTGGCATGTTGGACCGGTATGGGTCTGATGCATTGCGGCAGAAGTTTTTGCCTGATCTGTGCACTATGGAAAAGGTTGCAAGTTATTGTCTGACTGAGCCGGGCGCGGGCTCTGATGCGGCATCGCTGCGGACGCGGGCTGTGCGGGACGGGGACCACTATGTCCTGAATGGCTCTAAAGCCTTTATTTCTGGAGGCGGCGTTTCTGACATTTACGTGTGCATGGTGCGTACAGGAGAGGAAGGTCCAAAGGGGATTTCCTGCATTGTGGTTGAAAAGGACACTCCCGGGCTTTCATTTGGGGCAAACGAGCACAAACTTGGGTGGTGCAGTCAGCCAACAGCGCAGGTCAACTTTGAAGATTGCCGTGTACCGCTGGAAAATCTGGTTGGTCAGGAAGGGCAGGGCTTTTCCTTTGCTATGGCCGGGCTTGATGGCGGGCGATTGAATATTGGGGCTTGTTCTCTTGGGGGCGCGCAGTTCTGTTTGGAGCGGGCCTTGCAGTATATGGACGAGCGCAAACAGTTTGGGCGCCCGCTGGCGCAGTTTCAGGCCTTGCAGTTTAAGATTGCGGACATGGCAACGGAGCTGGAGGCCGCTCGTTTGTTGCTGCATAAAGCAGCTTACCTGCTTGATAAGAAAGACCCACAAGCGACACGGATGGCTGCAATGGCCAAACGACTTGCCACTGACACAGGCTTTAAGGTGGTCAATGAGGCACTGCAGATCCATGGCGGCTATGGGTACTTGAAGGATTACCCGCTGGAGCGCCACTTGCGTGATTTGCGCGTTCACCAAATCTTGGAAGGCACCAATGAAATTATGCGCGTTATTGTGGCGCGCGAGCTTATGAAGGCATGAGTTGAATACCGCTCGCGCCGATTGCCTTAACTGGAGGTGCTGAAGGCTCTTTAAGTTTTTGTATTGGTGCGTATTCTTGGTTTAAGGCCGGTATCAGTCTTATGGATTGTGCAACGTGCGAAGAACCGGCGCACTGCGCAACAGGACTATGTGGAGGAAAGTTTGTTGGAAGTTACTGATGTTCTCTTTGAGGAGAAGGGCCACGCTGGTCTTATCATTCTCAATCGCCCGAAAGCGCTTAATGCCTTAACGCATGAAATTGTTGTTGCGATGCACCGGCAATTGGAGCACTGGCTGGATAATGATCGAGTCAAGCACATCCTCATTAAGAGCAACAGCGAAAAGGCTTTTTGTGCGGGCGGGGATATCCGTCAGGTCGCCGAAAACGGGCCAGACAAGATTGACGAGAGCCTTCCGTTCTTCGCTGATGAATACCGGCTTAATGCATATATGGAGAGTTATCCCAAGCCATTGATTGCGTTGATTGATGGTATTGTGATGGGCGGAGGTGTCGGTATTTCTGTGCATGGTGCGTACCGGGTGGGCAGCGAAAAGACGCTGTTTGCCATGCCAGAGACTGCGATCGGTTTCTTCCCTGATGTGGGCGGCAGTCACTTCTTGCCAAAACTGGCAAAGCACACTGGAATGTACTGCGCGATGACGGGGGAGCGTCTTAAGCAGGCGGATTGTTACTCCGCCGGTATCTTAACGCATGCCGTTCATTCAAAAGATATGGCAGGTCTGGAGGAGGCGCTGTGTGCCACTGAGGACGTGAACCCTGTATTGGCGCGCTATGCGTTTGATCCGGGTCCTGCGCCGCTGGATGCTAAGGCGGATGTGGTGGATGCGTGTTTTGGTGCGCAAAGTACCTTGGAAGTCATTGATCGTTTGCAAAAACTGCTTGGCACCGAACATGATGAATTTGCCTCAGGTGCGTTGGAGACGATCAAGAAGCGGTCTCCGCTCAGCATGGAGGTGGCTTTTCAGCAGGTGCGGCGCGGTGCTGGGCTTTCCATGAAAGAGTGCATGGTGATGGAGCATCGCATTGTCTCTCAGATTTTGCTGGGTAAAGATTTCTATGAGGGCGTGCGAGCTGTGATTATCGATAAGGATCATACACCTAATTGGCAACATTCCAGCCTAAGCGAAATAAAAACAGTTGATGTAGAGGCCCATTTTATGCCACCGAAGGGGGGCGACCTCGTATTCTAATCGAGGTGTAGGACCTGCTGGCGTTGGTTGAGGTAGATGTGCAAAGTGGAGCTTTAGGTATGCCTGGCGTTTTTGTTGAACTGATGAAGAGGGTGCCCTCATTTCAGTTTTTGCTACATGCGTATATCCGGCTACTTGCTGTCTTGATGTTGTTTGCAGGGCTTAATTACTGGAGCGTCATTCTTGGTGCGAGCCTGATTGACGGTTTCCTGTTTGAGAATGTTGGCATTCAAGTTCAGTCGACTGTCGTCTGCTTTGCCATTCTTGACCTTGTGACAGCAATCGGCCTTTGGCTTCTCTCCAGCTGGGGAACGGTGATGTGGCTGTTTCGCTCTCTTGCGCAGGTGGTTATGTACTCCGTATTTCCGATGGTTTTTGGACGTAGCCCGGGTGAGGTCGTATTCTACATCAGTGCAATCGCGCTTTACCTCGTATTGCTCTATCTTGCCGAACGAGAGGAACGAGCCTGACTGACGCGAAAAGTTGCGTCAGCTTAGTAACTCGTTGAAATCTAAGGTTGTAGAAACAGTCGTTCACATGGAATTGATATGAGCGTGCCAGGGTCATCAGCTTCAGGCAAGTTTTGAATGTTCAAAATCCAAATGGACGACGATTTTCAGGAGGTTGCAATGGGAGAAACTGTTCTTCGCGTTGCTTTTGTCGGCCTCGGCAATATGGGCGGTCCTATGGCTGCAAATCTTGTCAAAGCCGGTCATGAAGTCGTCGGTGTAGATTTGTCTGAGGAGGCACGTGCTGCGTTTCAAGCTGTTGGTGGGCAAGTTGCCACATCAGCTGTGGAAGCCGTGCGGGAAGCTCAGGCCGTTGTTACGATGCTGCCAGCAGGAAAGCATGTTCGATCTGTTTATACGGGCGAGGGCGGAATTCTTGCGCATGCACCCAAAGGTACGTTGTTTATCGATAGTTCCACTATCGATGTTGACTGCAGCCGAGAGGTGGCAAAAGCAGCGAGTGATGCCGGTATGGACATGGTCGATGCTCCGGTTTCTGGCGGTATTGTTGGTGCCGCGAATGGCACATTGACCTTTATGGTTGGTGGGCCTGAAGGTGCATTTGAGCGGGCAAAATCGCTTTTGGATATTATGGGGGCCTCAATTGTTCACGCAGGTGAGGCAGGCGCTGGGCAGGCGGCAAAGATATGCAATAATATGTTGCTAGGTATTTCGATGATCGGTACCTGCGAGGCATTTGTTTTGGCTGAAAAGCTGGGTCTTGACCCACAAAAGCTCTATGACATTTCCTCTAAGTCCTCAGGTCAATGTTGGTCTTTGACCAGTTATTGTCCGATTCCCGGACCGGTCCCGACATCGCCAGCAAATAATGACTATACGCCAGGTTTCGCTGCGCCGATGATGCTCAAAGATTTATTGCTGGCTGAAGAAGCTGCAGATTCGAGTGGAGCCAACACGCCTATGGGTGAAAAAGCGGCTAGGCTCTATGAGGAATACTGTAACAATGGCGGGGAAAACGTCGACTTCTCTGGTATAATCCACTTGCTTCGAAAGTCAGGGTAAACAGAGGGTTAACGGAAAGCTCTACACGCTTGCTAGTAGTTAAGAAATAATTCATCGTGTCTCTTAAGCGGTTCTTAGAAGCGGTCGCGTAAATTTGCTTCAAGTGCTGATAAAAATACGAACGCACGAAAAATATGGACATGAGGCGCAACCAGATGATCAATACAAACAGGGCCGTTGAGGTCGTGGCGCAAGAAGAAACGGTAGGGCTCAAGCCCGCCTACCTTGAGGCACTGACGCTCATCGAGCGTTTGCATCGCCGACTCCTTGACGTCATTAAAGATGAGTTTGACCGGATGGGTCGTTCTGATGTGAACAGTGTGCAGGCACTGCTTCTGTTTAACATTGGCGACGCCGAGTTGACAGCAGGCGAGCTTCGAACTCGCGGTTATTATCTTGGTTCGAACGTTTCTTATAATCTGAAGAAACTGGTCGAAACCGGATACATCAATCATGAACGTTCTCAGATGGATCGTCGCTCCGTGCGTGTGAGCCTGACGGATAAAGGGCGTGAAATCGCTCAGATTGTTGACGACCTTTACAGTCGGCACATTCTTTCTGTTGAACAGGTTGGTGAACTTTCCACTGAGAGTTTTGAGGAGCTGAACCGGTCCCTGCGTCGTCTGGAGCGCTTCTGGACAGATCAAATCCTCTATCGCCTCTGATATTCTGGGCGAAACTAGACCTTCCAAAAAACACCGCTCCCTCGTCGGGAGCGGTGTTTTTGTATGTGCGCAGTCGTGGCCAGTCCCACGTAAGGTGTTTGTGAATAACTCTGCCCGTTTGTTGCTTTCTTGCACTAGGTCAGAGGGAAGGCGTTTTGTTACGTTACCTTTTTTCTGGCTGGGGTATATAGCCATTAAACGGACACATTAAGTGAGGAAGACAGCCGTTCACTTTTCGGGCTTAAAATTTCCGTTGGTTAATATACATGAGAGAGTTTCTTGTCTGCCGTGTGCAGGATGCAGGGCACTTTCATTAAATTTCCAGCAGAAGTTCCTCCATTAGATTTGGCAGAAGTATTGCGAGTTTGCGCAGATAATGTCATTTAAACTGCAGTGTTAAAGCTCTGTTAACTAAGTTTGCATGGAATCTTACCGGGCGACTGATTGCTAGGAGAATTTATTCGTGTTGGCACCTCTTTTGAACCGCAGCAAAGTTGGTCTTGCTCTTGTGGTGAGTACGGGCCTTTCTGCAGGTATGATGTCTGCACAGGCGCAGGTTCAGGTTCCTGAATTGCTTTCCTATAGTGGGAAGACCCAGCAAGCTGCCAGTCAGTCTGCGCCCATTGTCCCTGAGCAGCGCGTTGTCGTGCAGGGAACGGAGTGGGAGGACACTTTCGATGAAGGTGTTTCCTCTTTGGAGCAAATCGATTTCGTAGCGCCGATCATCTCAGAGCAAACCAGCCAATATATGATCGATGCGATTCTCGATTATGAGCGCATCGCGCTCAATGGTGGTTGGCCTGAGGTTTCCACTAAGAAGATTTTGCGCATTGGTATGCGTGCGCCAGCGATTGTAGCGCTGCGCCAGCGGTTGATTGCTTCTGGAGATATGGCTCAACATGCGGGCGTTTCAGATGTCTTTGACAGCTATGTTGATTCTGCTGTTCGTCGGTTTCAGTTGCGCCATGGTCTGACACCAGATGGTGTTGTTGGCCGGTCAACCGTGATCGCGATGAACGTGACTGTCGATGTGCGTTTGCAGCAATTGCGAACCAATCTTGAGCGCGTTTCTGATTTGGCTAAGGATGTTACAGACACCTATGTGAATGTGAATATTCCAGCTGCGCGCATTGAAGTTGTTGAAAATGGTCGTGTGCGGTCTCGCCATACCGCAGTTGTGGGCAAGAAGGATCGTCAATCACCGATCTTGAGTTCAACGATTTATGAAGTGAATTTCAATCCTTACTGGACTGTTCCCGTCAGCATTATTCGGAAAGATCTGATTCCGAAGATGCAGAAGGATCCAGAGTATCTGTCCAAAAATAACATCCATATCTACGACTGGTATGGCAAAGAAAAGCAATGGCAGGAGATTGACTGGAATACAGATGAGGCCACCCAGTACCGGTTCACACAGGATCCGGGCGATGGAAACTCCATGGGCAGCATCCGTATCAACTTCAACAATACCCATCAGGTTTACTTGCATGATACGCCAGAACAGTCTTTGTTCGGCGAAGGGTACCGGTTCCATTCCTCTGGTTGTGTGCGTGTTCAAAACGTGCGTGAGCTTGTCTCTTGGCTGTTGGGCTCTACGACACCTGAGTGGACGAGAAGCCGTGTAGATAGCGCCATTAACTCCGGTGAGCGGCTGGATGTTAAGATGAAAAGCCGTATCCCGTTGCATATGTCCTATGTCACAGCTTGGGCGCTGAGTGACGGCATGGTCCATTTCCGCGATGATATCTACGACAAGGACGGTCTGTATCAAGCCAGTGCTGATCCAACGGCTCAGGCCACGCTGCGTTAAATCTCAGTAGATTTAAAACTTTGAGGGCGTTTGTGATGTGATGTCATGAACGCCTTTTTCTTTGGGAAAGTCAGGCCAGGCGATGATGCGCAGACCCTGCGGAGCTGTTAAATAAACGGCATAAATTACGAATCTGTGAGATGCAGAGTGAGGAGCTGTATGTCTAAGCTGGGGCAGGTCTATTTTGAAATGCGCGTGATCGGAAACTCCGTGCGCATGACTGCAATTTGCGCAAAGACCGGTGTTGAGGTGTTTGTCGTGGGACCGCGCACTGCGCGCGATTCGCATCTGAAGCAACTGGCCCTTCGAAAGCTTGAACGTAAATTACAACTTCAGGATGCCTAATTGGGGTGTTTTGGCTTGTCTCCTAAGCACAATTGATCAATTCGATAGAACAACTCTTGGTTCGCTATGGCCTATATGTTAATGGGCTAAGCGCCCGCACCTACAATATGTCGGGATGGAATGCGAAACGCCACAAGGTCCGTTTCGTCAGTGTCTTGCTCCAACCTTGTGATGAGGTCCGCCTATGTCCGTATCGGATAGCCCAACTACGCAGCCGCTCTACCCAGAGTTCTTTACAGGTAGCCTGGCTTCTGGTGACCCAGATATTCTTGAGGCAATCAACAACGAGCTTTCTCGTCAGCAAAACGAGATTGAGCTTATTGCTTCGGAAAATATCGTTTCGCGCGCTGTGCTGGAAGCACAGGGCTCTGTTCTGACCAACAAGTATGCTGAGGGCTATCCGGGCCGTCGCTACTACGGCGGTTGTGAATATGCCGATGTTGTTGAGCGCTTGGCAATTGAGCGTGCAAAGAAAATGTTCGACTGTGATTTTGCCAATGTGCAGGCGAACTCAGGTTCCCAGGCCAACCAGTCTGTTTTGCTTGCTTTGGCCAAACCAGGCGACACTTTGCTCGGCATGAGCCTTGATGCAGGTGGTCACCTGACACATGGTGCTCGTCCAAACCTATCTGGCAAGTGGTTCAATGCAATTCAGTACGGTCTGAACACCGAAACTGGCCATATCGATATGGATCAGGTGCGTGAACTTGCAAAAGAACATAAGCCAAAGATCATCATTGCTGGTGGTTCCGCTTACTCCCGCGAAATCGACTTTGCTGCGTTCCGTGCAATTGCTGATGAAGTAGGTGCGTTCTTCTGGGTCGATATGGCTCACTTTGCAGGCCTTGTTGCAGGTGGTCAGCACCCAAGCCCATTCCCGCATGCGCATGTTGCGACCTCCACCACCCATAAGACCCTGCGTGGTCCTCGTGGCGGTCTGGTTGTCACCAACGACACTGACATTGCGAAAAAGATTAACTCCGCGATCTTCCCTGGTCTTCAGGGTGGCCCGTTGATGCATGTGATCGCCGCTAAGGCTGTCGCCTTTGGTGAAGCGCTGCGTCCTGAGTTCAAGACCTATGCAAAAGACGTTGTTGAGAATGCACAGGTGCTGGCGAAGACACTGCGTGAAGGTGGTCTTGATATCGTTTCTGATGGCACTGACACCCACCTGATGCTGGTGGACCTGCGCCCTATGAACCTGACCGGTAAAGACGCTGAGATTTCTCTGGGCCGTGCAAACATCACTTGTAACAAGAATGGTGTTCCGCTTGATCCTCAAAAACCAACCATCACCTCCGGTATTCGCCTTGGTACGCCAGCTGGCACGACTCGCGGCTTTGGTAAGGAAGAGTTCCGTGAAATTGGTCGGTTGATTACTGAGGTTTTGGAAGGTTTGCGCAAGACAAACTCGGTGGACGGCAACGAAGCTGTGGAAGCACAGGTCAAAGAGAAGGTACTGGCCCTTACTGCACGGTTCCCAATCTACACAAACTAATTTAAACGAGAAGAACCGCCGCATATCCCTTCGGCGGTTCTTCAGTGTTTGATTAAGGAGGCAGGCGAGATGCGTTGTCCATATTGCGGGGGTGATGACACCCAGGTGAAGGATTCGCGCCCAACCGAGGATAATACAGCTATCCGTCGGCGCAGAGTCTGCCAGACTTGTGGTGGTCGTTTCACCACCTTTGAGCGCGTTCAATTGCGTGAACTGACCGTCATTAAGCGGAATGGCCGGCGTGTTCCATTTGATCGTGAAAAGCTGATGCGTTCTGTTTTGATCGCAACCCGTAAGCGCCCTGTGGAGCCTGAACGTATTGAACGTATGGTGAGCGGGCTTGTTCGACAGCTAGAAAGTTCTGGTGAAAGTGACGTTGTGGCGGAAGATATCGGCCATTTGGTCATGGAGGGTTTAAAAACCCTTGACGATGTTGCTTATGTGCGGTTCGCTTCTGTTTATAAAAATTTCCGCGAAGCCAAAGACTTTGAGGCTCTGCTGGATGAGCTTTCCGATGCGGATGTGGATCCGCTAATGATGCCGCCACGGACATAAGTTCTGGTTTTGCAATAGCGCTGGCTAGGGGGGTGCTTTGTCTGGTCATACAGCATTAAATGCAAAAGAACGTTTTGAGCACGAGCGCTTTATGGCGGCCGCGCTTAGTTTTGGCATTCGCGCAAAGGGTCGAACATGGCCCAACCCCCCCGTTGGCGCAGTTTTGACAAATGATTTCGGCAATGGTCCCGTGATTGTAGGTCAAGGGGCAACACTGCCTGCTGGTGGCTCTCACGCCGAGGTGCTGGCGATCAAAGATGCTGGTGAATATGCGCGAGGGGCAACTGCCTACGTGACGCTTGAGCCTTGTGCGCATTATGGCCGGACCGGTCCTTGTGCGCGTGCTCTTGTTGCAGCTGGTGTGAAGCGCGTTGTGTATGGCACCGTAGACCCAAACCCAGCGGTTGCAGGTCGTGGTAAGCGCATACTGGAGCAGGGCGGCGTTGAGGTTATTGTTGGCATCTTGAAAAAAGAGTGTCAGCAAGCCGTTCGTGGCCATATCTGCCGCATCCTGAATGAACGCCCGTTTGTGCAGTTGAAAATGGCGGTATCTCAAGACGGCTTTATCGGTAAACGCGGTGCGGGTCGGATGGCGATTTCTGGTGATTTGTCGGTCAAGATGGTTCATGCCATGCGCGCGCAGATGGACGCAATCGTCATTGGAATTGGTACGGTTTTGGAGGATGATCCAGAACTTTCATGCCGCTTGCCGGGTATGGAGCGCTATTCCTCGCAACCTGTTGTGTTTGATAGCCAAGCGCGCATTCCCCTTGCTTCAAAGCTGGTTCGCAACGCGGAGGAGAACTCTCTTTGGATTATTGTGGGTGAGCATGCACCGGACCACCGCGTAAGTGCGCTGGAGCGGGAAGGCGTGACTGTGATTGTCAATGACAGCCTTAGAAATGGCAAGCTATGCCTTGATAAGGCATTGGAAGCCCTTTACATGCATGGTCTCTCTCAGATTATGGTAGAGGGGGGCGCAGAGCTTGCGCATAGCCTGCTTCAACAAGACCTGGTCGATGAGCTTTTAATCTTTCAAAGTAAAACCAAAGTTGGTGCAGATGGTATTCTACCCTTCGGGTTTGAAGGTCTGGACAGTTTGCGAGACGGCTATAACAAGCAGATGTTGCGCTTTGTTGATGAAGATCTGTTGTGGCGGTACACGCCAAAAGAGAGGTTTTAGGTGTTTACGGGCATCGTGAGTGACGTTGGTACAATTCTTCAGCTGGAGAAAATCGCGGCTGGCCAAAGAGCAAAGATTGGAACCGTTTACGATCCTGACGGGATTGAAATTGGGGCCTCTATTGCCTGTTCAGGTGTGTGCCATACTGTAGTGAGTAAGGGCCGCGACAAAGACCAGAACTGGTTTTGCGTTGAATCTGCTGCTGAGACACTGGCTTTGACCACTGTTGCAAATTGGCGTGTGGGCCAGCGGATTAATCTGGAACGTTCCTTGTCTATGGGTGCGGAATTGGGTGGCCACCTTGTTCTGGGGCATGCTGACGGCAAAGCGAAGATTGTGGAACACACCCAACACCCGGAAAGTGTTTACCTGAAGTTTGAGTGTGCTCCCGAGTTTGCGCGGTTTATTCCCAAGAAGGGTTCTGTTGCGCTTGACGGAACCTCGCTGACGGTGAACGAGGCTGAGGGAAATACGTTTTCTGTATTCCTTATTCCACATACTTTGGAAGTCACAACCTGGTCTGACAGGGCACAAGGCGATGAGGTAAATCTGGAAGTCGACATGATGGCACGGTACGTTGCGCGTCTTGCAGAGTTTCCAAGTCTTGCAGAAATTGCAAAATAGCCTTATAGCCAAAAAACACATCAGGAAATAGCTGGACATTTCGCTCGGGGCATGGTTCCTGAGCGCACATGCACGGGCACTGCTAGACCCGTGCCCGATACCTTTTTTATCTGACTGTTCAGGTGTAAAAGGCTCGGCTTTAGGAGAATAAAAATGAGCGCGGTTCCGCACATCCTTGTTATTGAAGCACGTTTTTACGATGATTTAGCTGACGCCCTGTATGAAGGGGTTGAAGACGTGTTGGAGCGGGAAGGTGCCCGGATTTCGCGTTTGGCAGTCCCTGGTGTATTGGAAATTCCTGCTGCCCTTTCCATGGCGTTAACCGCAATGGAAAACGGAGAAGCAGATTACGACGGTTTTGTATTGCTCGGTGTTGTAATTCGCGGTGAAACCACCCACTACGATATCGTTTCTAACGAGTCTGCTCGTGCCATCACAGATCTTTCTGTGGATGCAAATATTGCAGTTGGTAACGGTATTCAGACTGTAGAAAATAATGACCAGGCATGGGCGCGTGCAAGCGTTTCTAAAAAGAATAAGGGTGGGGGAGCTGCAGAAGCTTGCCTTGCTATGATTGACGTACGCGACCGGTTCGGTTTGTAAGGTTTAGAATGACAACTGAAAACAACAAGAAAAACGCTGAAGTGAAGCCTGCGAATAAACGTGGGGTTGCTCGTCTGGCAGCAGTTCAGGCCGTTTATCAAATGGAAATGACAGGGGCGCGTCTCAATGACGTGCTCAACGAATACGAAGCTTTCCGTCTTGGTCAGGATATTGATGGCGATCAGTATCGTGATGCAGACGCGTCCTGGTTCCGTGACTTGGTACAGGCTGTGTTTGAAGACCAGCTTCGTATTGATCCGCGTATCCATAGCGCACTTTCTGAAGACTGGCCACTGAAGCGTATCGACACCACTTTGCGTGCGATCCTTCGCGTTGGTTGTGCTGAGTTCCTGCGAAAGAAAGACGTTCCAGCCCGTGTGATCATCAATGAATACATTGATGTGGCGAAATCCTTCTATGAGGGGGATGAAGCAAAGCTGGTCAACGGCATTATGAACCGTTTGGCCCGCGAGCTGCGCCAGTCCGAATTCGAAGATTGATTGTATGAGCGAGAAGTCTGTCAGTTCCCGACCGGGAGAATTCTCGCTTATTGAACGCTATTTTGCGCCGCTTGCCACCAGCGCAGGCGCCGCACACTTGCAAGATGACGCCGCAGTCTTTGCCCCTGATCCTGGATGTGAATTGGTTGTTACCAAGGACATGCTGATGGCAGGGGTTCATTTTTTTAAGACTGACCCTCCTTTTGAAGTTGCGCAAAAAGCGCTGGGTGTGAACCTTAGTGATCTTGCTGCCAAAGGCGCGGAGCCCAAAGGGTATCTGCTGGGCCTTGGCCTTTCCAAAGACATTAGCGAAGAGTGGGTTGCTGAGTTCTGTCGTGGCTTAAAGCTGGTTCAGGACCAGTTTCAGATTGACCTTTTGGGCGGTGATACTATTTCGTGTCCTGATGGGCCGTTGCTTTCCATTACTGCGTTTGGGCAGGTGCCAACGGGCAAGGTTGTTCGGCGTAATACTGCTGTTGCCGGTGCGCATTTGTATGTGACAGGCACAATCGGTGACGCAGCGCTTGGCCTGAAGTTGCGGCTAGATGAGGAACTTTCTGCCAAATCCGGCCTTTCTGCTGAACAGCGTGATTTTCTGCTGAAGCGATATTTATTGCCAGAGCCACGCGTTGAAGCAGCACAAGCTCTGCGCGATTATGCCGTGGCTGCGATGGATGTTTCCGATGGGCTGATTGCTGACCTTGGGCATATGTGCGCTACCTCCAAGGTGCGTGTACAGTTGCGGTTGGACGATGTGCCGTTCTCCGCGGCAACTTCTGCGCTGATTATGGCGGATGCGGCGTTTTTTGAGGCTGCGATAACAGGCGGGGACGACTATGAGATCCTCGCTGCAGTGATGCCTCAAGATGCACATGGATTTGAAGAGGCGCTTCAGGCGGCTGGCTTGCAGTGCTCCCGGATTGGAGAGTTGCTTGCGCCAGACACATCTGAACCTGCGATCGCGCTGAGCTTGAACGGGAAAGCCTACGCGCTTGACGGGGCCGCTGGTTTTACCCACTTTTGATTGGGGTGGGCAGTCTTATTTTTTGCTGCCTTCAAGATTCTTTTGAGTTTTTGAAATGAGAGAACGCCCTGCTGCACGACTTTTTGGGCTTGATGAAGACAACCGCCTGCTTTTATTTCGTTATGACTGGACGCTGAGGGACCCTAAAGTTGTCACTCACTGGACCACGCCTGGCGGCGCGCTTGATGACGGAGAAACTTATGAGGAAGCTGCGCACAGAGAGCTTTTTGAGGAGACCGGCCTTAAAGTGACGGTTGGGGAGCCTGTTTTTCATCGTACAGCTCAGTTTCAGATGGGAACAGGAGAGTGGGTTAATGCAGAGGAGCGGTACTATATAATTCGAACGTCCTGCTTTGAGATCCCTCGTGAGCGTATCGATCACCCAACCAGTACGATTAAAAAGAACTACCGATGGTGGAAACTTGATGAACTTCAGCAAAGTGAAGATGTCATCTACCCTGAGCAACTTGCAGATGTGATTGTGCAGCTGTGCAGCAGGCCTGAGCATATGAATAAGCTAGGGCCCATCGTCTTTTCCTGAAACAAATTAAACTGACAAAGTTGATTTCAGATGTCTGTAAAACTGCAAGGCATAACATTAGCTGATAAGCCAATATTGGTGAGTTTGTTCCAGCTATATCTTTACGAAATGTCGAAATCCGTTGGGCTTGAAGTAGCTGATAACGGAAAGTTCGATTATGACCCTGAAATCATTAATGCCTATTTCAATAGGCCTGAACATCACCCGTATTTCATATTACACAACAATAGGCTGGCTGGGTTCGCGCTCGTAAGACGCTATCCTCACGACACTCGTTTGATCGATATGGGGCAGTTTTTCGTATTGAGAGCACATATGCGACAAGGTGTTGGGCGCGCTGCGTTCGATCTGTGTGTGAGAGCACACGCTGGCCAGTGGCAGGTGAGAGTCCTTCCCGAGAACGTACCTGCGCAGACGTTCTGGAAGAGCGCTGTGTCTGAACTGACTGGTGGTACGTATGCGCATGAGACATCGAGCTATCAGGGTAAAGACATGATCTTTATAACTTTCGCTTGCTAATTCGTCGGCGGATTTGTTTGAGGCGGACCCGAACAAATATTTTCAACAGCTAGCAAATGAACGTTTTGCGCGTCACGCATAATTGAGAGCATCAATGACGCATGACGTATTCTCATCTTATGATGCGTATATATCCTAAAGCCGATAGTGATATGACGGGTAAGGTGGTTGCTCATTGCGTAGAATTGATTAGGTTGGCGCTACCTACCTGCATTTGAAAGTACACATTATGGGAAATTCTGTCGCGGCTCCGTTTGTTGATGACGGTTTGGCAAAGCGTAACGCGCTGCTTTTGGCATTCACCCAATCGTTTGCAGGTGGTGTTCCTCCCATAATTTTTGCGACAACTTCCATCTTGGCCTCGACACTTCTGGTGGAAGATAAGTCCTTAGCAACATTGCCCGTGACAGCGTTCGTATTGGGAACCGCGATTGGTACCATGCCTGCCGGCATGTTGATGCGTGCCTTTGGCCGCCGCGCCGGGCTGGCTGGAGCCCTCATTTTTGGTATGTTATGCGCTCTGCTTGCATCTTATGCTGCGTATATAGGGAGCTTTTCGCTGCTTTGCCTCTCCACATTGGGGAGCGGGTTTGTGATGGCCTTTACTCAGCAGGCGCGATTTGCTGCAGCCGATACGGCCAGTCCTGCATTTAAGCCCAAAGCGATCTCCTGGGTTTTGACGGGCGGTATTCTTGCTGGTGTGGTCGGTCCTCAAACCGTCATTTTGACCCAAGGCATGTTTGAGCCGTTTCTGTTTGTCGGGACGTATCTGGCTCAAGCTGTTTTGTTGGCTATCGGCCTGGTTTTTGTCGTGTTTTTGAAAATACCACTGCCTGCAAAACTGGAAAAGCACGAACGTGGCCGTCCGCTACTGGAAATTTTGAAGCAAAAGAAGTTCTTTGTGGCTGTCACAACGGGCATGATCGGCTATGCGATTATGAACTTGATTATGACATCTGCACCACTGGCGATGGTGGCTTGCGGGTTGTCGACTGATGATGCTGCACTTGGTATTCAGTGGCATGTGATTGCCATGTTTGCACCTAGCTTTATTACGGGTAGTTTGATCGGTCGATTCGGCCATGGGCCTGTTATTGGTGCAGGTTTTGTACTCTACGCAATTTGTGCATTGGTCGGACTGACAGGATTAGAGCGCTGGATTTTTTGGAGTTCGCTTGTTTTACTTGGGCTTGGATGGAACTTTTCCTTTGTTGGAGCCTCTGCGTTGCTTACTCAAACCTATCGCGCAGAAGAACAAAACCGCATACAGGCGGTAAACGACTTCTTTGTCTTTGGTTTAGTTGCAGCTGCATCGTTTTCCTCAGGGAAATTATTGAATGTTTTTGGGTGGGAAACTGTAAATATGATGGTGTTCCCATTCGTTATCATATGTCTATTTCTTGTTATGTCACTGATGTTTACTGAGAGACGTGAAGTTAAAGTTTGAATAATTCCAAGTAGATTCAAGCCTCTCAACATACGTATTTCCTTCCTCTACCGTGTAAATGCAACTTGACGGATAGTGACATGTATATACCGTCATCGTGTTCGTTGATTTACACGATTGCAGTGCGGATTTTGCTACGAACACAAACATAAGTAGCAGGGTACCCTTAGGGGAGGAAATATGACTGAACTTATCGTTACCATCGCGTGCGGTTTGCTATCTGTCGTTTATGGCATTTGGGCAATTCAAAATGTGATGGCTGCTGACACCGGGTCTGCGAGGATGCAGGAAATTGCCGGTGCCATTCAAGAGGGTGCGCAAGCATACCTCACTCGTCAGTACACTAGTGTTGCACTTGTTGGCGTTGTTATCTTCGCCATAATCGCCTATTTGCTGTCCATCACAGTCGCCATTGGATTTGCTATTGGTGCCATTCTTTCTGGTGCTGCAGGTTTTATTGGAATGCTCGTCTCCGTACGGGCTAATGTTCGCACTGCGCAAGCTGCAAGTCAGAGCCTTGGGGCAGGCCTGTCAATCGCATTTCGCTCCGGTACAGTTACCGGGATGTTTGTTGCTGGCCTCGCTCTGTTGGGTGTTGCCGTTTATTATCTGATCCTCACCGGACCTATGGGTATTGACCCAACATCTCGCACAGTTGTTGATGCTCTGGTGGCTCTTGGCTTCGGGGCATCGTTGATTTCCATCTTCGCCCGTCTTGGCGGTGGTATCTTTACAAAAGGTGCTGATGTTGGTGGAGATCTTGTTGGTAAGGTTGAAGCTGGCATTCCTGAGGACGACCCGCGTAACCCAGCAACAATTGCAGATAACGTTGGCGATAACGTCGGTGACTGCGCTGGTATGGCTGCTGATTTGTTTGAAACCTATGCGGTGACACTGGTTGCCACGATGGTCTTGGCAGCTATCTATTTTGCAGGTACGGCTGAACTTCAGGCAGCAATGCTTTACCCAATGCTGATTTGTGGCGTTTGCTCTGTCGCATCCATTATCGGAACGTTCTTTGTTCGCCTTGGCGCTTCCAACTCCATTATGGGTGCGCTCTACAAGGGCTTTATTGCGACTGCGGTTGTCTCATTGATTATTCTATATCCGCTGACCTACTGGGTCTTTGGAGGGATGGATACACTGCTGACGATGAGTAACGGCGTCAGCTTTACTCCGTTGGATCTGTTCTTCTGCGGTGTTTCCGGCCTTGTGGTGACAGGTCTGATCATCTGGATCACCGAGTATTATACTGGTACGAATTTCCGTCCTGTGCAGGCGATCGCACGTGCATCTGAGACAGGGCATGGTACCAACGTTATTCAGGGTCTGGCGGTTTCCATGGAATCCACCGCGCTTCCAGCACTGGTTATCATTGCAGGTATTATCGTGACGTTTCAGCTTGCTGGATTGTTCGGTATTGCAATTGCAGTGACAACAATGCTGGCGCTGGCGGGTATGGTTGTGGCGCTGGATGCTTTTGGTCCTGTGACTGATAATGCTGGTGGCATTGCGGAAATGGCTGAGCTTCCTGCTGAAGTGCGTAGCACGACAGATGCACTTGATGCTGTTGGTAACACCACTAAAGCGGTGACCAAGGGCTATGCAATCGGTTCTGCTGGTTTGGGTGCCTTGGTGCTGTTTACAGCTTATACCGAGGATCTGAAGTTCTTCGTCGCCAACTCTGATCGGTTCCCTTACTTTCAGGGGATGACTGAAGCCTCTATCGATTTCTCACTGTCCAACCCGTATGTGGTGGTCGGTTTGTTCTTTGGTGGCCTGCTTCCCTTCCTGTTTGGCGGAATGGCTATGACAGCGGTTGGCCGGGCAGCGGGAGCCGTTGTTGAAGAGGTGCGTCGTCAGTTTAAAGAGCATCCAGGTATCATGAAGGGTGAGGTTCGCCCCGATTATGGCCGTGCAGTTGATATGCTGACTAAGGCTGCGATTAAGGAAATGATCATTCCGAGTATGCTGCCTGTGCTGTCTCCAATTGTTATCTACTTCTTGATTGAAGCAATTGCTGGCAAAGCAAATGCCTTTGCATCCCTAGGCGCTATGCTGCTTGGTGTGATTGTGACGGGCTTGTTTGTGGCGCTTTCCATGACCGCTGGTGGCGGAGCATGGGACAATGCCAAGAAGTATATTGAAGACGGTCATTACGGCGGTAAGGGCTCTGAAGCTCACAAAGCTGCTGTCACAGGCGATACGGTCGGCGATCCTTATAAGGATACTGCTGGCCCAGCTGTAAACCCAATGATCAAGATCACCAATATTGTGGCTTTGCTGCTCCTGGCAGTGCTGGCCCACTAATAGACTCTGGTTGATCCGATTAAAAACCCGGCGATGAACTCGCCGGGTTTTCTTTTAGCTTAGTTGGGGTAGAAGGGCTTCCAGCTTCGCGCGCAAATCTTGCGGAATCGGGATGGCCTTTCGTTTCTCCAAATCCATATGGACGCCAAGAAGTTGTACAGAGGCTACTTCTGTATGGTCTTGTGCCTTGTACATAATGTGTTGGAAGCGAACGGTCTTGTCAGAAACCTCCAAGAAGCCGGACTTGATGTAAAGAAGTTCGCCTGCGGAGACTTCAGCCATGAATTTTGTTTTGGCTTCCAGTGCAGCGACGGCTCTTTTTTCAGATTTAACCGTATCTTTAGAGAGGCCCACACTGGTGAACAGGTGCCAGCTTGCTTCATCAAACTTGGCTGTATACCACGTCACGTTCATGTGGCCTAAAACGTCTTCCTGGTGCGGGTCAACAAACCCTCGGTATGTCTCAATCATCTCAAATTCCTTAAAAATATTGTGGTTATCACTTTAGGAAGTCTGAGAGATCGCGTCATTTATACTGTGGGATATGTTTTTGCGAAATTGCAAAAAAAAAGGCCGATGTTCTGCGAGGAACATCGGCTCAAATTTGCATTTTCTACCTAATTTCTTAGGTCTCTAAGAGTTTTTACAGGCCAATCGATGGGTTCGCCGCACCGCGCAGAATCTGTGTCAACAGACCGTAATCGGCACCACCGGTGCGTGTCTTTCTACCAAGGTAATCAAAGACTTTTCCATCCTCAATGCCGTAATCGGCAACAGATTTAACGTAACCATCCCTATCAAAATAAACTGCGACAACACGCTGGTCTACGATAGATGGAGACCAGAATGCCACTGTTTCGCTCTTTTGCGAGATATAATAGTAAGCTTCGCCGTCCATGTTAGATGTGGTGGACGGGCTCCCAAGGAGAAGTTCCACCTGCTCTCGGCTGGAACCAACTTGAACATCTTGAATTGCATCAGGTGAAACGACCTGGCCATGCGTTAACGTCTGGGTGAAGCAGCCAGCCAGAGGCAGGCTCAAAAAAGCGAGGAACACAGTATGGCGTGCAAATGCGAACATTCCAAACATCCTGTTGGCTTGCATTATGCAGCAAAATGCAGCAAGCAAGCGGTTTAGATTCAGACTTGTGCTTATGGCATCCTCGTGGCAGGGACACAAGTAACTCGATAAGCTCAAGAGAGGTGCTATGATCTTCGGTTTTTTCCGTCGACGTAAAGACACATCCGTTAGAATAACATATGAGCGGATTGTCGCGCAGGCGCGGCAACCAGTTTTCTATGAGCGCTATGGTATACCTGATACGAGCGAAGGTCGCTTCGAGATGATCGTTTTGCACGCTTTTTGTGTCTTCCACCGGTTGCGGGAAGAAGATACGGTCGCACGAAAGTTTGCACAGGCTGTCTTTGATTACTTTTTTGAGGATATGGATCAGAGTATGCGCGAGCTTGGTATAGGGGACGAGGGCGTACGTCGGCGTGTTCGGGTTATGGTAGAATCGTTTTACGGTCGGGCTTCCAGTTATATGGAAGCTCTGGAAAACAAGGATGATACGGCTCTCTTTGACGCGTTTGAAAGAAACATCTATGGGCAAAGCTGCGAACCTGTTGCGGTCAGGGCGCTGGTTCATTACATGCATGAGGCGGTAGCAGGTCTTGCTGTCCTTCCTACTAAAGAAATTCTCGCGGGCGACATTGAGTTTGTGGCTCCAAAAACAGAACTAATAAGGGAAAGCGCCAGCGATGGCTGATACTGATTACCCGTGGGCTTATCTATTCGATGCGACAAGGCTTGGAAATAAAACCAAGCATCTTAAACTCACTTTGAACGAGAGTGATCGGGCGCAAATAGCTAAAGCCTATGACTTGATTGAGTTGATTGAGCTGGAAGTAGACCTTGATTTGCGGCCTTGGCGCCGAGACGGTCTGGCTGCGCGTGGTCACATTCGTGCAAATGCGGTACAGCGGTGTGTTGTAACGCTTGAGCCGGTTGAGTGCGTGATTAATGAAGAATTCGATCGTACATTCTTACCAGAACAAGATTCTCGAGGACGTCGTCGCCGTGACGACGATACCTTAGAAGTTGATCTGGACGTTAATGAAAGCGATCCACCGGATTATTTCGAGGGACCGCAGGTGGACCTTGGGGCCATCATTTGTGAACATTTTGCTTTGGGTTTAGACCCTTTTGCACGGGCGAAAGGGGTTGAAATGGACGAGAAATATGCTCCAAACCCAGAGGAAGAACAAAAACAGGATGAAGAGCAAAAACCTTCTCCCTTTGCTGCACTTGAAGCCTTTACTGGAAAAATAAATAAATCTTAGATTGCTGCAAAGGTTTTTTAGAGATGAGTGTTGCGAGACGTTTATGATTGAGTATCTTCGCGACACGCATTTCCATTGTACTTAGGAAAATGCTCTTAAATATTCCATGGTCTGCCTGTAAGCGGCCAGACTTTGTTGGGACAAGGCAAGAAGTTGGAAATGTCTAAAAAAATATGTATTTCTCTTGATGCTATGGGAGGGGATTACGGTGTCGACGTGGTGTTGCCCGCAGCTGATATGGTATTGCAACGCTGCCCGAGTATCGAACTCTTGCTTTTCGGGGACCTTAAAGTCATCGAGCCTATGCTTGAGGAATACCCTCGTTTGAAACAAGCTGCTCTACTGCGTCACTGCGATGTGTCCATTGGTATGGATGAGAAGCCAAGTCAGGCGCTACGCAAGGGCCGTGGCAAATCCTCCATGTGGCAGTCCATCGCGGCTGTGAAAAATGGTGAAGCTGATGTTGCTGTCTCCGCTGGTAATACAGGCGCGCTGATGGCTATGGCCAAGTTTTGCTTGCGCACCATGTCTGGAATTGAGCGGCCTGCACTGGCTGCGATATGGCCGACAATGCGCGGTGAATCCATCGTTCTTGATGTGGGCGCAACGATTGGTGCGGATGCCCAGCAGCTGATTGACTTTGCTATCTTGGGATGTGCAATGTCGCGTTCTATCCATGGTATCAATCAGCCAACTGTAGGTCTTCTCAACGTTGGAGTTGAAGAGGTAAAGGGTGTTGAGGAAGTGCGAACTGCCGGCAAGATGCTACGCAGCCTTTCTCCGCCAAACCTTGTTTACTCTGGTTTCGTTGAGGGCGACGATATCGGCAAGGGTGCTGTTGATGTTGTCGTAACTGAAGGATTTGCCGGAAATATCGCGCTCAAGACTGCCGAGGGTACAGTAAAGCAGTTTACTGGTTACCTGCGCGCTGCTATGAACCGTACCCTTATGTCTAAGATTGGTTATCTGTTTGCCCGTGGTGCGTTTGCACGCCTGCGTGCCAAGCTGGATCCTCGTAAAGTAAATGGGGGTGTGTTCCTGGGTCTGAATGGTATTGTGATTAAAAGTCACGGTGGATCAGATGCCGAGGGTTTTGCAGCTGCCGTTGAACTGGCCTACGATATGGCCAGAAATGAACTGATTAAAAAGATCTCAGACGATTTGGCAAACTACCATCGCGGTCGTTTCTCTGAAGCTGAAGATAATTGAAGGGTTTAAAGTGAAGGCACTTCGCTCTGTATTCTTAGGCTGCGGCAGCTATCTGCCGGAAAAACAAATCACTAACCAGCAGCTTACTGAGTTTGTTGACACGTCTGATGAATGGATTGTTCAGCGTACCGGAATCAAAAACCGATATGTTGCAGCGGAAGGAGAGTTTACCTCTCACCTGGCTGTGAAGGCGGCTCAAGCAGCCTTGGAAAGTGCTGGTGTAGATGCGCAGGACATCGATATGATTGTTCTGGCAACTTCGACACCTGATAATACTTTCCCTGCAACAGCTGTTGCCGTTCAAAACGCACTTGGTATCAATCACGGCTTTGCATTTGACGTGCAGGCCGTGTGTTCAGGCTTCGTTTATGCCGTAACTACTGCGGATGCGTATTTGCGTGGTGGTCTGGCAAAGCGTGCGCTCGTGATTGGTGCTGAGACGTTTTCTCGTATTCTTGATTGGGAAGATCGTACGACCTGTGTTCTGTTTGGAGACGGTGCTGGTGCTGTTGTGATGGAAGCGCAAGAAGGCGAGCCCTCTCTTGATCAGAGCGGCGTTCTTACATGTCACCTGCGTTCTGACGGACGTCATAAAGACAAGCTGTACGTTGATGGTGGTCCTTCCACCACCCAAACGACAGGTTACCTGCGGATGCAGGGACGCGAAGTCTTTAAGCATGCTGTTGGCATGGTTACCGATGTGATTGAAGATGCCTTTGACGCGACTGGTACCACCGCTGATGATCTGGACTGGTTTGTGCCTCACCAGGCGAACCAGCGTATCATTGATGCCTCCGCTAAGAAGCTCGGTATTGCACCTGAAAAGGTCGTGAAGACAGTTGCAGAACACGGCAACACTTCGGCTGCATCGATTCCTTTGGCACTGGACAGCATTGTTAAAGCTGGCAAGGTGAAAAAGGGCGATCTGATGATGTTGGAGGCCATGGGCGGCGGGTTTACCTGGGGTTCAGTGCTCCTTAAGTGGTAAAAAGCGACAAAAAACCCCAAAGGGTTGCAATTCTTAGCAAATGAGCTGTTGACGCTGACGTCGGTTGGCCATACCGTAACTTGTTGAAAGCAAGCTTTATTCTTACGGATCATGGCTTTACCTGAGGAGGGTGGAATGGGTAGTCACACTGTAACCCGCGCAGATTTGTGTGAAGCGGTTTATCAGAAAGTCGGCCTATCTCGGACTGAATCTGCTGAACTTGTGGAGCAGGTACTTGCAGAGATCTCTGCCAGCCTTGAAAAAGGCGATTCTGTCAAATTGTCTAGCTTTGGCTCTTTTATCGTTCGCTCGAAAGGTGAACGCATAGGCCGTAACCCAAAAACAGGCGAAGAAGTTCCGATTTCTCCTCGCCGGGTGATGGTATTCAAGCCAAGCAATGTTCTTAAGCAGCGCATTAATGATGCTCTGGTTGAGGGCGTCAGCTGATTTGCTGCCCCAAAATATTTAGGTTTAGAGGGTTTGCATCGTGGAGAAGAGCGCCGACGCGTTCCGCACAATTAGTGAAGTAGCAAGTGAACTGGATTTACCGCAGCATGTTTTGCGGTTCTGGGAAACACGATTTACACAGATCAGGCCTTTGAAGCGAGGTGGTGGTCGACGCTACTACAGACCTGACGACCTTGAGCTTTTGCGCGGTATCCGCCATTTGCTCTACGGGGAAGGCTACACGATTAAAGGCGTGCAACGTATTTTGCGTGAGCAAGGTGTGCGCGTCGTTATGGATGTCTGGAAAGAAGGGGCTGGTGTTGTAATTCCAGCCTCGGCGAGTACAGCTGTACCGGCGGGCGTTGCCCCAGATCCTTCCCTGGTTCGTGAGGGCTCAGTTCACAGCGCGGCAGAAGCTGTAATGGAACAAGCTGTTCTAGTGCCTGCAAGGCAGGTGTTTGAACCGCAGGAAAACTGGGTTGCTGACAGTTCAGGGGCTGACATGCAAGCGGAATTTCCGCTTGAAGATGAAACTGAACCTCAGATGCCATTGCCTTCCGGTTTGTTGCCGGATGACGAGCCTTCGACCCACGGGAAGAGTGGACATGGAGCCTTTGGCTTTATGGACCGTTTGATGGGCTCTGACAGAGATGAGGCTTCTGGCGCGAAAGGGTTGTCCAAGGACAATGTAGACCGGCTGCAATCCACGCTCTTTGAGTTGTTGGAATGTAAACGTATGCTAGATCAGGCGCGCTGATTTAATGAAATGTGAGACTCAGGTGATACAATATAAACACCTGAGTTCACGATACACTATGGTCAACCAGACCTGCTTTCCCATTGCATTTTATAGGTTTTGCTAGGGTTGCGTGATTGGTCAGGCTCCCTTGGTGGAGATTGCGCGTATATGACTTCACATAGGCTTTTGGCTTGTCGTCTCAGGGCATTGTCAGGTTGTTTGGAGTTCTGAACTTCTGTAAATGCATTCCAGCACTCTGCCTTGACGTTTTCCTCGGCTTGTAGGTGCGCACTTCCCACGTAATATCATTGGCGATGCAGGTGCAGGTATTACGCAGGCACGGTCAGATCTTGTGCAAACATCATCGCGTTGCCATCAGGGTCGTAGAAGGTTGCAGTGCTCACCATGCCTTCGATGGTTTGGGTTGCGCCATCAAACCTCACGCCTGCGGCCTCCAAAGAACTGCGCGCACTCTCAATGTCACCAATGCCAAAAACCGGAACCGTGTTGCCGGGAGTAGGCTTAGCCTGCTCGCCGAGACCAAGAGTAACGCCAGCCGTTTTGGTCTTCATCTCGCTCCAGCCGGCCTCATCAATGTGATGAACGAGCTCAAAGCCGAGCATGGCGGTGTACCACTCAGCGCTCACATGACGATCGCGAACAGAAATCGCGAGGGTAATTGTATTTTCCAAAGAAACCAGAGACATCATATTTTCCTTTTGCTGAAAAATAAAGTAACTATACTTTATGGACATTACGACACTTGTCAAGCTCACGTCTCGGGCTTGGTCTCTAAATATTCTGGCTCTCTTGCATTCCGGCGTTCCCGGCAGACAGGCACCGCTGCTGGCTGCATCGGGCGCTGGCCGCACGTCGTTTTCGGCAAGTCTTGAGCATCTGACCCAGCTAAAACTACTGGAGAGGAACCCTGGTCACGGTCACCCGCTGCGCCCCGAGTTCCGCTTGACCCCGGCAGGCATCAAGGCTGCCGAAATCGCCAGCAAGATTGTGACTGCAGTTCCGAATGAGAAGGAGTTCGCCCTGCTGCGCAAAAGCTGGACAGTTCCCATTTTAGCACTCACCGCTGCTCCGCAGCGCTTCTCGGGAATAAGAACGAACCTGGTACCAATCACTGATCGCGCGCTGTCTACCTCGCTGGTTCAACTGGAAGAACGAGAGTGGATCAAACGCGACATCAATACTGCTGCCCGCGTCCCATTCCCCACCTACTGTGCGGCAAACGCCGGACAGCAAATTAACTGTGCAATCGATCTACGGGTGTGAGGGGGCGAGTGAAATGCCGTGGCATGAACACCGCTCAGCCCAATCACGCTGGGATATCAAACTGTGCGACCCTTTTTGCTGCGTGACCCTTTGATAAATGAACTAAAAAGAGCGTTCGAGACCTTCATCAGAGCGACGTCACCAACGTCAATCAACTTGGCAATGCCCTTTCAATGTGAATACAGAGAGACAAGCGTGGTTGCGGAGGTTTTTCCTCTGTTCGTGCTCCGAATGATTCCTTCTGACAAGCTATGTAAAAATTGTGTTCTGTATATTTTGTATAGCTAACACGTGCGCAAAATAGGAACGAATTGGTGAAATCAAAAGATCGGCAATGGTTCAAAGGTTCGTGAGGGCGCAGTTCACAGTGCGGAATAAGCTGCAATGGAACAGGTGGTTTTAGTGCCTGAAAGGCAGGTGTTTGAACCGCATGAAGACTGGGCTGTTGACAGTTCAGGGACTGACATGCAGGCGGATTTGCCGCTTGAAGAAGAAGCTGAGCCTCAAATGCCATTGCCTTCCGGTTTGTTGCCGGATGACGAGCCTGCGACCCACGGGAAAAGTGGACATGGAGCCTTTGGCTTTATGGATCGTTTGATGGGCTCTGATAAAGATGAGGCGTCTGGCGCAAAAGGGTTGTCCAAGGACAATGTAGACCGGCTGCAATCCACGCTCTTTGAGCAGTTGAAGCTATCAGTGGTGCCTTAGAGAGGCACTAATCATTATTTTTTCTAAGGAAACTGGCAATTACTGACTGGACGTACTCGTTCACGCCACGAATGAGTCAATTTTTGCTCGCTAAACCATGTAAACTATCAAGAAGAAGCCAAAGTCTAGCCTTTTTTCACTGAAGAATAGGAGGGGATGGGCGAGTCCTCTCGGTTTGTTAGTGTTTCTAGGTTTTTGATTGATCGTGCTTTGATGAAGTTTATTCATGTTTTGCCGAGGATCATTTCTTACGCTTAAAGTGCGGGCTCTATCTGTTGTGTTGAGGTGATTTTTCTGTGGCACGGGGGGTTATTCTAATGGATCCGGCCTGGAATATAAAAGTGGGTGAATATGGTAACCATTGAGAGCAGTGCGAGCATTACCGCTTGGGGCGAGAGGACTTTTGGTCAGGTTTCTGATCTTACTGCATTAATTGAGCGGGCAAGGGAAGAGCTGGAAGCTTTGCAGGTGAGCGTGGAAAATGGCGATAGCACGCGCGACGTTGCATCTGAAGCAGCTGGTATAGCGATTTTGTTGCACCGCCTTGTGGGGCTGCATGGTGTTGAGCTTTCTTTCGCTATTGATGAAAAGATGGCGCGCAACCGCACACGCATCTGGTCTTTAGCCGGTGATGGAACTGGGCGCCACGTCGCTTAAGCTTTCAGGACTGAGTTCAGCATGCGTTTGATGTTTCGCCGCTTCTGGCGCGCTGCTTTGGGCATGTGCAAAGCAACATTGATGGCGGTTTTAAGGGCTTGGGTAGCTTAAGTCGCACCAAAATATGTTTTGGAAGATAATGGTCGGGTAGGCCGGATTTGAACCGACGACCCCTTCACCACCAGTTTAGGCTTGGTAGTCCAACCTACTGTTTTCATTGAAGTAAAACCCTCTATATCATCCCATTTTTCCCAATCAAACCAAGTCAACTAAAATCAGCTTGGGACGTATGTCCCAAACTCCAACGCCTCGGAAACTTTGGCAAGAACAAAAATGCCGATGCTCGGTAATCTCCTCGCTTTTCTGTCCGCTCTTTCAAAGGCCCTTTCGGGTCTTTTTTCATATCTGGAGCGACGCGACCTCAAGAAACTTGGGGCCTATGAGCAGCAAGAGCGGGCCAATGTGGAGGGGGATATAACCCTCTCCAGCATTGATGAGGCGGCAAGTGAAGTCGGCTCTATGACGCCACAAGAAAAGCTAGAGGAGGCCCTGAAGTGACAAGGTTTCTTCTGTGCTTTCTATTCGCTCTTGGGGGCTGTGAAAGCTTGAGAATTCCAGAACCCGTTCAGACTGAATGGTGCCAGGCAACCAAGCTTATTCTTGAGAGGTCAAAACATGATCTCAAATTCCAAAAGGATGAGTGGGTGCATATGAGGCCACCAACACAAGACATGCTCTTAATTACCAAAAAATCCTATCAGGAAAGATGCCCTCCATGAACAAGCCTACTGATCTGGCAACAATACCAATTGCGGGCGGGGCGGTTATGTCTGGCTTCGACGATTGGGCCTCATGGCTTGCGCTTGAGATCCAGCCATATGTTGCCTTGCTTGGCGCCGCGTGGCTGATTTTTAAACTTGCCACCGGAGTTTACGACCGGCTGAGCGGGCAAGATAAGCCGTGACAAACACACTCAATGGCCCGCTGCTGATTGCTGCGGGCTTTACTATTCTTCGCATATATTGAGGCGGTGCATGCCAGCAAATCCCGTACCAGACAAGATACTATTGGAAGCGGTTAAAGCGCTTAGATATAGGGTGTGTTAAAGATTTCATCTCAGTGGATTGCCGGAGGGTATGCGACAACTAATCCCTTTTCGATTGAAACAGCAGGATTCTAAGGTCAAAGTATTACTTGTAGAATTGGGTATGCAGATTCCGTTAGTCTCTTGCAAAACTAAGAGCGACGAAGTACCTTCACCGCTGCAAATCTGACTTCGATATTTACAAATTAATCGCGGCCTCTAAGGCTCAAATATACGATTTAGTCACAGGTAAAATGCTTTCAAAAATAGACAAAATTAAAGTTGATGATATCGACCAACTCCTGTTTACGAAGCACACGAAAGGTTCTAGCCGCTTGCTGATTTATTTCAGTTCGGCGGATGCGAAGAATATTCAGGGTGTATCAAAGTTCTCTCCCTACGATACTGATATTCTTTTTGTGCGTGACCCACGTCGCGGCTGGTACAATCTCCCGATTGATGGGCTATCGAGCGATGCAGACGAGTTGCATGATCAATTAGAACGCCGTATCGGAAATTATCCTAGGGGGAGTATCACTACATCAGGTAGCTCTATGGGTGGGTATGCGGCCCTTCTGTTTGGGATAAAGTTGGGTGTTGGCCGGATTGTATCAGTCGGTCCGCAGATTGTGCTTCATCCTGAGATACCGCACTCCCCTAAAATTCCGGTCAAATACAATGATCTATCGAAGCTTATAGAGACAAAGACTGAGAAAACGCAGATAGACATCTGGTACGGTGCTGAGAGCGGTCTTGACCTTTATAACATCCTGCGCGTCCGCAACACAGGTAGTGTTCGCCTTCATGCTGTGCCAGGCGCAATGCATAACATCCTTTCCACGTTCAAACGCCGTGGGCAGATGGAATCCTTTTTCGAACATACTGCCACTGGAAGTAATTTCAGTGTACCGGAACAGACAGTTAGAAACGCTGACATCATCGTTGAAGCAGCTCATAAGTTCTTTCGTGAGAAGAATTATCAAGATACGATTGATACTCTTTTGCCTGTGGCTGACGATATATGCTTGTCAGCCGTTTATTTTCTAATCGGCAATTCTCATTTTCGTATGGCGCAATACAAAAAGGCTCGCGTGTTTTTTGAGCGGGCGGCGACGGTCTCAACCAAGAATTATGATGCGCACTATTACTTAGGTTTGGCGCTAGTAAAGCTCGGCAAAGACGTGGCTGCAGAACGATCATTCGCACGTGGGCTTGAAACCTACCCCTCCCCGAATGGAGTTCGCCTTGCAAAACTAGCTTCAGCGCAGTATCGCATTGGCTCTTTCGAGGATGCCATAAATAACCATCTGAAAGTTGTTGAGTTGGACAGCCGTCAAACAAAATCGCACTTCGAACTTGGAGTGATGTTCATGAAGCTTGGCCGCGATCAAGAAGCGATGATGCACTTTAGTCACCACCATAAAAGTCAACCAGACTTTCTGCCGACAATAAGAAAGCTTACGCAACTTAGAAAGAAAATCGCGTCGGATGCATGAAAAGTTCTCAACTGCAGTTGCTCAGTAATAGTGCTGCTACTAAGGCCGAATAGCCTAAAGCCTGTATTGCGGGCGAATTATCAAGATAGGTGAGGGCGTCGAAACGAGCCCTGCCGTTAGACCTAAAGCAGCCCTGCCTAGAGCGGGGCTTTTTCATATCTGGTATATGGAGGCTCAATGCCTACACCTCCCTTAACGGACGAACTATGCCTTGAAACCGCAAGGGCTTTTGCGGAATACGGTAATAAGGCTGCTGCAGCAAAAGCCCTCGGGATTCCGCGCAGTACATTCAACAATCGCGTTAAGTCCGCTGCTTTGAGAGGGTTAGTTGACCTCTACCCCAATGTACCGGATGGCTTTGAAGTTTCCTCTCAGAGCGTCACAACAGACGGGCAGGGCACGGTTAAGGCTCGCAGTACCAGAGTAACCCGCTCCAGCGGTGAGCCGTTTGAATTACCCGCTGATATGGCGATTAAGGGTGTGTCTGCTCTTGTAGATGGTGACGGGAACCTCAAGCAAAAGTGGATCAAGACTGACCGCAAAGCCGAGGTTGCACATGCAGCACTCAAGGCCATGCTGGACGGGTTCAAAGATGAGGTTCCCAGAAGCGCCCCTTTGCCATTGCCAGAGAGCACAAATGATAAGCTTGTCTCAACCTACATCTGCACTGACTACCATATGGGTATGATGGCTTGGGGGGAAGAAACCCAAGTTGCAGACTGGGGCCTGAAACTAGCTGAAGAGTTGCTTATCAAGTGGTTTGGGTCTGCAATTGCATCGGCACCGGATTCACAAACAGCCATTTTTGCGCAACTTGGAGATTTCCTGCACTGGGACGGCATGGCAGCGGTAACGCCAACCAGTCACCACTTGCTAGACGCTGACACACGGTTTCAAAAGCTGGTACGGGCGGCAATACGGGTCCTTCGTCAAATTGTCTCCATGCTCCTGCAGAAGCATGAGCGTGTGCACTTACTCATGGTGTCCGGCAATCACGACATGTCCAGCTCGGTTATGTTGCGCGAACTGCTGGCAGCGCTCTACGAGAATGAGCCGCGTGTAACCGTAGACCAAACCTCAGACCTGTTCCATTGCTATGAGCACGGCAATACATCCCTGTTTTTTCACCACGGAGACAAGCGCGGTGTAGCTCAGGTTTCTACAACGCTTGCCGCAAAATATCGGGAAGTGTTTGGCCGGACCAAATACAGCTACGCGCATATAGGCCACTTCCACCATAAAGACGTGCTGAAGGCCAAAGAAGACAACCTGATGGAAAAGTGGAGCAGCACCGAACGCTTGCGCCACCAGACGCCCATTCTGCAACTTCTGGCTACGTCTCGGGAAGGTCAGCGCAAGTCATCACCTATCACGCCGATTACGGCGAAGCGGGCAGGGTTACAATTACACCGGAGATGGTTCAATGAAGCAGGATCAAACATTAAAGGCAGACGCCGGAAAGCTGCAAATGCGTTTGCTATTTGCCTATCTCTGGGGGCCGCTTGCTCAAGTGTGCGCTGTCCTGACTTTTGGTGCCCAAAAATACAGCGCCAACAGCTGCCAGAGCGTGGAGAGGGAAAGAAACTGGGATGCTCTTTATAGACACCTCAGCGCTTTTCATAGCGGGGTATGCAAAGACAAAGAAAGCGGGCTGCACCACTTGGCACATGCTGCCTGCAATATTCTTTTTCTCTTATGGTTTGAAACTAAAGATCAGACTTTAACAAGGTTCGATACGCCGCCAGTCGGGCGTAGAAATAAGCCGCAATGAGTTGTGGAAAATAACCGTTTGGGACAAACGTCCCGAGGAGCCACTTTACTTTTTATAGCTAACTCATTGAAATATTTGGTCGGGTAGGCCGGATTTGAACCGACGACCCCTTCACCCCCAGTGAAGTGCGCTACCAGGCTGCGCTACTACCCGAACCTTTAAGATACTTGCCCTGGATGCAAGACTGCATTTGCAAGTATTCTTTTTTAGAGAGCGATCTAAAGCTGCTCTCTACAACTTTCCTACCTAATTCACGGTGTCTGATCAAGGCTCAAATGAGTGTGGTCTTATCGTGCTGGTGGAAAACGCCTGTATCTGGAGATACCAGCTTCTGCTGAGATCACAGCCCATAATATACCAAGCAGCAAAAAGTAGTGACGCCAGTGGTCGCTGTCAATAATGAAGCTAACACAAGCATGTAGGAGGAAAGCAACATATGTACAGACGATGTATTTTTGCCAGGGAAGTGGTTTAAAGACCAACGGCGTTGCCTTAAAAACAGTCCAGAAAATAAGGGTAATATAAGAGAGTCCGCCGAGCCATCCATAGGTTGTAAAGGCTTTGAGGTAGGCGTTGTGCTCGTCCTCGGGAAAAATGCTGGAAAAGCCACCAGCACCCAGCCCCAATGGCGCTTCTGTGACGAGTGTGAAGCCTTCTCTCCAGCGTCCGAACCGCCCTAATCGTGCCCCATCATACTCCTGAACTAACTTTGCGCGCTGTGTGAACATCTCAAAGATGGAATCAACAGACAGGAATGCAAGCATCATGATGATGAACGCAACACCCGCCAGCCCAAACAAGCCCAGCAACTTCAGGCGTGAGTAGGATCTGCGCTCGTTGATGAACACGAGCAGGAAGACGAGAAGGCTTCCGCCAAGGGTCATGCCCCATGTTGCACGGGAAAACGAGAGGAAAGCACCGAGCAGTAGAATTAGGAGCAGGACCGCGCTCAATATGTTTTTGCACAGCGGTCTGGTTAGAATATCGTAGACAATAAAAAGGGTGGGGAGTAGCAGGAACGGGCCATATACGTTTGGGTCTTTAAAGGTTCCCTTGGCGCGTCCGTATAAAGTGAACTGATCGTACGCACCTGAAAAGAGGTTGAAGTATCCGGCCAGCGCTAGCAGTGTGGCAAACACTGCGGCAAGCATATAGCCTTTCTCAATCGCCTTGAGTCGTTCCATATTTGCAGACAAGGTTGCTGCATACAAAATGGATGAAAAGGCCAAGAAGACGGTGACTGCATAAAAGATCACGGCTTCTTTTGTGTTTGATGCTGCTGGCAGCGCCAAAATACCGCCCAGGATGTAGAAGCAGAGCAGAACCAGCAAGGGCAACTGATCTTTGCGCAACTCAAGCCCCGCGCAGGACCAGCCAATCAAAAGAGCGGCAATCAGAAGGTCATAGGGCGCTGGTTCAATCATGACCAGAGCGCTCACAGAAGCTGCCAGAAACAATAGTGACCTTGCTATGGTTTCTGTGCTGATGATCAGCGGAACATGCCAGAAGGGGCGAGTGTTCTTTACTGTGCTTTGTGAGCGCGGCAGGTCGGTCAATACGCGTTTTCCGTTTTCAGAAGGCTGAACGGTGTTTTAAGCAAGATATAAAGGTCAAAGAAAACCGACCAGTTTTCAATATAGTAGATATCGCATTCGACACGTTTCTGGATTTTGTCTTCCGTGTCAGTTTCTCCTCGCCAGCCTTTTATCTGCGCCCAGCCTGTGACGCCGGGTTTAACCTTATGGCGCGCAAAGTACCCATCCACGACGTTTTCATAGAGCCGGTTTTCGGCTTTTGCAGAGAGTGCATGTGGGCGCGGGCCGACAAGAGAGAGCTGGCCCATCAGAACGTTAACGAGTTGGGGCAATTCATCGATGGATGCTTTGCGGATGAAGCGGCCAACTCTGGTGACACGCGGATCATTCTTCGTCACCAACTTGGAAGCCATGCTGTCGGTTTGATTTTGGTGCATGGATCGGAACTTGAAGATATCTATAAGCTCGTTGTTAAAGCCATAGCGCTGCTGGCGGAAAATGACCGGTCCGGGGCTGTCCAGCTTGATGATAATCGCGGTGGCGATCATGACCGGGAAGAGGAGCAACAACGATAAGCTTGCAAAGAACAGGTCAAAGGCGCGCTTGGTAATTGTGTCCCAATCTGCAATTGGTTTTTCTAAAACATCAACAAATGGAACCGCGCCAACAAAAGAGGACGCTCTTTGGCGGAAGCGGAGCTTGTCGGCATGGGCAGACAGGCGAATATCAACTGGCAGCACCCAGAGTTTTTCTAGCAACTGCAGGATACGCTTTTCGGCTCGGATCGGGATCGTGACCAGCAGCATATCAATTTGTGCAATGCGGGCAAAATCGACGAGATCAGAAATGTTTCCGAGCTTTTGATAGCCAGAGACACTTGGGGGAGAACGGTCATTTGCGCGGTCATCAAATATCCCGCAAATCTCAATATCGTTGTTTGGCTGGCGTTCAAGCTCAGCGATTAGGTCAGCAGCTGACTGTCCCCCGCCAACAAGCACTGCGCGGCGACTTAATCGGCCAGTGCGGGTCCAACGCACGATGAAGCTGCGGATGATCATCCTGAAAATTATCAGTAGGATCGCGCCGGTGCTAAACCATTTTAGCAGGAACGTCTGCGGTATCTCTGCGGATGGAAGAAGAAGTAGCAGAGAGGTGATGAGCGCTGCAAAGACCAGTGCCCAGGCCGTGATCAGCCTCATTACCTGTGAGATGACTTTGTGGAGCGCGTTTGCCTGATAAAGGTCTGCCATTTGGAAGAGAATGACGCCAACTATGGCTGCCTCAAACATTGCAAATGTAAGCCAGAGCGGTGATATGTCGATCGGGGCGCCGCCCAGATATGCAAGAGTACCAGTCAACAGGATTAGGCTTGCATCCGCGCACCGCAAGACACCATCCAAGACCTTCTTGGAAATGGTGTTGGAGCGCAACATTTCAGCCACATCCTGCGCATCTCTGGAAAGACTGGTTTCTTCAACATCAGTGCTATGTGAATGGGAGGCAAGCTGTTCCTCTGCCTCGGAAATTCCGTCCAAAGAAGCATTGGTTTCAATTGGATTGAAGCGGTGTTTTACCATTGTGCTGTGCAACTAGTTGAGTTTGTTTTTTGAGTGCAAACAGGGCTGCTGCGCACGCTGGGAAGCGTTTGTCAGTTCTTCGTTTGCGCCCAAAAGAGGGTGGTAAAGATGGGTGATATCCTGCGCCATTTGCGCCAGTGTGAAATTTGTTTTGAGGTGGTTTTGCAGCTGCTGACTGAGCTGGGTCTGGTCCTCACTGTGAGCGAGAGCCCATGATATAGCGTTGACTAGTTCTTGCTGGTCATCTGGTGGGATAAGAGCGTCGCTATGCTCGCCAAAAATCTCCGGGATGCCGCCAACACGTGTGGTGATCAATGGTTTTTGCGCTGCAAGAAGCTCTAAAACAACATAGGGCAGGGCCTCTGCGCGTGAAGGAATAACTGCGATTTTGCCAAGGGGAAGGGCTTGTTCTAACGGCAAATGCCCATAAAAACGCACTGAGTCTTGTAGGCCGCTTGCATTGACCATTTGCTCAAACAAGAGACGGTCAGGTCCTTCGCCAACAATTGCCAGTTTGGGTTTGCTCTTGTTGGTCCTATGCAAGTCATCCAATGCGTTGATGAGGAGGTCTACCCCCTTCAGCTGCCGCAGCTCGCCGATAAACAACAGCTCCGCTGCATCCTTGTTTATTTCTGTGCGTTTAAACTCTGCTTGCAGTAGTCCGTTGTGGACGATTTTGTGACGGGGAGCGTTGCCGCCAAGGCCTACTTTTTGTTGGTAGGCGGCCTTTTCAAACGCGCTGGTAAATACAATCGTGTTCGTCAGCGGTCGCAGGAGTTTTTCAAGCGTAATATATACTTTGCCAGCTGGCGTTGTTGTATCATAGTGCAGGCTTCCGCCGTGCGGGCTGTAAATGCTCTGTGCTTTGCGGCCACTCAGACGTAGTGCTGCACTGATTGAGCGTGCCCAAGCGCCGCCTTTGGCTCCATGGCCATGGAGAACATCAGGTCTTGCTGGTAGCAGATGCCTTAGTAGCTTGTAAAAACTAACTATGTCCGTTGGTGAGAGCGAGCGTGCCATGGGAGCTGTTAGCAAGCTGAGGGTGAGCTGTGGTTTAAGTTTGTTCAGCTGCTGTAACGAGGACGGGGAGATGTCATTTGAGGCGCAGATGATCCCAAGCTCATGCCCCATACCGATTTGTTCTGTTGCCAGATCCAGCATATGGCGAAACGCGCCGCCGATTGGCGCGCGTATAAAATGAATAATTTTCAGCTTGCTCGTAAACATCTGCAACAAACTCCCCACCGCGCCTGCTTTTAAGATGCTCCCCAGCACAGACCGCTACGCAATTAAGTTTATTGTAAGCTTAAAATACTGTTTGACCTGTTAATCGACAGGGTTAATGAAGTTTAAACTCTAGATTTTTGATAAATAAAACGCAACTTTTGATTGGGTGCAGTGCGTAATTAGAAGAGTCTTTCATGCACATATAGTGTGTCGCCTGGGCGCACTGGGGCTGTAATGAGAACCCGGCCACTTTGGATTTCGCCGTTGATCTGACGTGTCAGGTCAACATCCTCCTGACGGGCCCTTGCTGTAAAGCCACCTGCTGTTGCAATGATGTTTTGAACAGTCATGCCAGGAAGAAAGGCATATTGGCCAGCGTTATTGACTTCTCCCATTACAAAAATAGGCCCGTACACCGCCACCTCAACAGAGACATCGGGGTCGCGGACAAAACCACCTTGTAAGCGAGAGCGGATTATATTGGCGAGTTCGTCTGGTGTTTGGCCGGTTGCACTGACCTGCCCAATCAGAGGAAACGCGAGGTTACCAGCCTGATCAATCTTGTATGTGTTTGACAAGTTGGCTTGTCCAAAAACGATGATACGGACTTCGTCGCTGGTCGCAAGTGTATAGGGCTGAACCAGCTCCTCATGAAAAGCAGGTGCTGGCTTTTTATAGGATGAACAACTCGTTAACAGAGTTAAGCCAGCAATAAGTGCCAATGAGCGGGGCCGCATTACAAATTCCCTCAAATTCTATTGGTGTATATTTCGTCTTACAAGGTTAATAGAGTATAAATATTGTAAATATCTTCCAATTAATTTTGACGAATTTGTTGGGTGCTATGTCAATTCTTTCCAGCATTTGATCGTCGTGCTTAATAACTTGGTTACCCTGTCTATGCATTCTTATGGATAGAAGTTTGTAATGTTCTTTGTGAGTCAATGGGGAAGCTGGCTGTGCCGCAAGAAGATGTCTTTCTTGATATGGGCGTGCTGTTTAAGAAAGTGCTGATAGGGCTGCTGTGGGTTATCCCGTTTGCCGCTCTTGTCGCCTTTGGCGTATTCTATTTCGCCAGCCAGCAAGCAGCCAAATACACCAGTGAATCCAAAGTTCTTATCGATACTGCGAAGATCGTGCTGCCCGGACAGGTCCGCAACAGCGAGCAAGAGCGCTCGTTGCTGGACAAGGAAGGTATTGCAAGCCAGGTGCAGTTGCTTCGCTCACGGGACCTAGCACGCCGGGTGGTGCAGAACTTACACCTTGAAAACAACAGGGTGTTCGCTGCAAAGAGCGAAGTGGGCCTTTTCGATCAGCTCATGACGTATGTGGGTCTGGAGCTGAACGTAAGCCAAATCAGCGAAGCGGAGTGGGTTTTAAACCAATTCACGCGAAACCTAAATGTGTATCAGGTTGATGGATCGCGTGTGATTGCGGTGCGCTTTTCCAGCAAAGACCCGGAGCTTTCTGCTCGCGTTGCGAACACGGTCGTTAGCGAGTACCGAATGTTGCAAGATGATGCAAAGCGGGCTGTAACCAACAACACGGCGGATGCACTTGCTCCTCAAGTTGATCGTCTTCAAAACGAGGTTGAGGCTGCACAGCAAAAAGTTGCGCAGTTTAGGGCTGGGGCTGATTTGTTGCTTGGCTCGGAGAACCGTACTTTGAATCAGCAGCAGCTTGCGGAGCTGAATTCTCAAGTCTCGGCTGCCATTGTGGCAAAGTCGCAGGCGGAAGCGCAAGCCAAGCAAATTAGGTCTTTGCTCAGCAATGGTGGGTCTTTGGAGACGGCGACCCAGGTGCTGAATTCCACGTTGATCCAGAGACTGCGAGAACGTCAGCTTGCGCTTGAAAACCGTATTGCTGAGTTGTCGACCACACTGCTGCCAAACCACCCTCAAATTAAAGCTCTGCGTTCCCAGCTGACCGGATATGACCGTCAGATTCGGACTGAAGCAGAGAAGATCGTTATTGGACTTGAGAACGATACAAAGATTGCCCAGGACCGCTATGTAACACTGAATGCTCAGGTGAATGAGCTGAAGAAAGAGGCTGCGCGCTCTGGGGCTGATCATGTTCGGTTGCAGGAATTGGAGCGGCAAGCACGTTCAAAAGAGGACCAGCTCAATCAATTGCTGGTCAGTCTGCGTGAAGCGGAAGTTCTGCAGGGTGTTGGGGTGCTGAATGCCGATTCCCGCGTTATTTCTCGCGCTTCCGTGCCAAGCGAACCATCCGGGCGCAAGCCATCCGCCCTTGCAGCAATTGCAGGTTTTGCCGCCTTCTTCCTTGGGGCCTTATGGAGCATTGTGCGCGCCCTGATTTCAGGCGAGGTGCTGCGCCGCGAGTCTTATCAGGCACCTGTTGCACCTGCTGCTAACCCGAAAGAATTTACCGGCACTGCGACGTCAAATGCGCTTGAAAGTGTGGTTGATGCAGCAACCCGCAGTCATGCAACAGCTGCTCCTGTTGTTGAGCTGAAACCTGCTTTTGAAGCTGAGCATGCTAAGAAGGTATCACCTGCTGATGTTCGTGGGGCTGAGGTTGTAAAAGAAAAGCTGTCTGCGCTTCGTGAACAAAAAGTGAGCGATCTGGACGCTGATGAGGTCAGCAAGGATACTGAGTTTGAAGATGAGTTTGAAGAGCATGAAACCTCCGCGCCTTCTTTAACGCTTGCAAAAGTTAAAGCGGACAACTCTCACCGGGCGGGTAAAGTTGGCCGTGTTGTTGTCTTAAGTGTTGAAGATGCAAGCCTTTCTTCTCGTGTTGCGTTGAGCTGTACGCGCAAGATTGCAGCAAAAGGCATTATGCCTGTGGTGGTGGAAGTGCGCTCGGAAGGCGGCGAGGGCGCTCAGTCTATCTTGAAAGAGACACCACTAGAGGATGTTGAGGGTGTTACCAGTGATGAGGAGAATATGAACCTGGAGAAGCCGGGGTTCTCTGAGTTGTTGGAGGGGGAGGCTGCCTTCACAAATGTTATTCACCGGGACCCTGTTTCTCGTGCACACGTGATACAGTCAGGTATTATTCCCATTCGCGATGAGGTGGTCTATGGCGGGCGGTATAACCTAATAATGGAAGCGCTTGACCTGACTTATGATGTGATTGTTGCTGATCTTGGACTGATTGACCCAAGTTTGATTTGCGCTCAAATGCTGTCTGAAGCCGATCGCGTGATTATTGCGACGGATGGATCACCAGCTGGCCCAGAACTGGAAACAGCACTGTCCGTTTTGGAAAAGCATACCAAAGCACCTGTTGAGGTGGAGCGCGTAGTCAGTGATGAGGTTGCTGCCTGGCATCAATTGGACATGGCAGCTTAACGGCTGTCTGTGTATCTCAGCCTCTCAACTTGCACTAGCTTTGCAAGCGAGCAATGAGGGCACGGATACGGCGGTAGAACTGCCAGAAACTATGGTTGCTTCTTAGCTTTCGTTTGGAATGAAGTTTGGCTCGCTCCCATGCAGCTGCAAGCTTGCCTTTGAGTGTGAGCGGTTCAATCCAGTCCCTCAGGTGCTCCGGTTGTGCCCATGTAAGTTTGAAGCTTTCTTCTCCAAGCCCAAAGTCAAAGACTTTCATTCCGTCCTCACACATCTGTTTAATGACGTGCTGCATGAGCAGATCGCCGGGGCTATAGCGCATTATGTCCCCGCTCGTGATGGAGGTGCAATAATAATAATAGCAATCACCTGAGATGAGCCCCAGGCACGTGCTAATGACTTCTCCATCCAGTGACAGGCTGTAAACGGGGCCTTTTGTCGGACTTTCTGTTTTTTGAAGGCTTGCGAAAGCGGTGTGTACGAACTTTTGGTATGCAGGCTGGGAAAAGGCCGTGGGAACGCCGGTTTTTGCTTGCCTGATCTCTCGTTGCACAATCATGGCCTGCACAGCTGTTACCGTGTCTTCCTGTGAGGAGTGGGCTTTGAATTCCAGCTTTCCCAGTGACTGGAGCTTGTTCAGTTTGCCGCGGTGCCTTTTGCGAGTGGTTTTTGAGCGTTTGGTTTTGACAAAATCCTCAAAAGGTCTCGCTAATTCAGCAGGGTAAGTCGCGTTTGTACTAAGGTTGTCATGTGGCCGCACCAAAGGATTGTCATAGATATCCAGGTGACATGCCATATTGCCAAGCTGGATGAGGTCGACGCCCCATGCTTTGAGTTCTTCGACCAGACGGTGACGCACTAAGTGGATGTGTGGCGCATCTAATAGTTCTTGAGACCAATAACCGGTGTTCTGGTTAGAAATAGCCTCTGCGAGCCAGCGTACTGTTTTGGTGCGCTTGTGTTGATGGAGCGCAAGCGGTAGCAAAATATGAAGCTTCCTATCAATGTGCCCGGTCAGGATTAACGCCGTTGCGTTCTCAAAAGGTGCTATATGCTCCGCCCAGCTTTGGCACCATTCATAAGCATGGTAAGCGCTTCCATAGGCCTGCTTTTCCAGCGCAAGCCAATCCGCACGAAGCTTTGTGAGGTCATTTCCTTTATAAATTTGAAGGGTGAGCTTTCCCGGGTCCAAGTCTCTATTGTCGCCAGCAGGTTGCGTGTTTGTTTTTTGTACCGTGACTTGGGAAAATGCCATTGGAAATGCCCTAATTAACTTGCAAGTAACGATTAGTGCCACTCTCTGAATGAACCATAAATAGGCAGATAAACCTAGATTGAAATTAATCGTAAATAATTGCCAGTTACAAATATAGTGAAATTTATTACGGATCTAGAGGTTCGCCGTGCGGATATCTTTGAAGCATTTTGTTATAGATTGCGCCAGCTACTTGTTCAGCAGCCGGGGACCTGCCAGACTCATCAAGGGTATGACAGCTGGCGATGGTGTCATCTTTACTCTTCATCGTGTGTTGCCTGCATCCGAACGCGCTTTTCAGCCCAACAAGCTGCTAGAGATCACGCCTGAATTTTTGCGGGCCGTTGTGTTGCAAGTACGCAGTGCAGGATACGAGTTTGTATCATTGGACGCGGCGTTGGAGCGCCTGCAAAATGAAGATAAGAGCGACAGAAAGTTTGCGGTACTGACCTTTGATGATGGCTACAAAGACATTCTTGAAGTTGCCTATCCTGTCCTGAAAGCCTTAGAAGTTCCGTTTACGATTTTTGTGACGAGCGAATACAGTAACCATCGCTCGGAGCCCTGGTGGGCAATTCTGGAGCAGCTTATTGCTGAAAATGAGCGGCTCACCCTTGCAGATGAGGGCAAGGTCTATGCTTTTAACTGCGGGACTTTAGAACAGAAAGAGGCCGCTTTTGAGGCTGCTCGTAAGGTTCTGATTAGCGATTTGTCAGAAAGAACACAGCGGCGTGTCATTCGTGATGCGGCGGACAAACATGGGCTGCATTGGCAAGAGCTGTGCCGTGAGCTCTTTTTGTCCTTTGAAGAGTTGAACGATTTGGCTGAAGACCCTCTTGTCAGCCTTGGTGCGCACACGGATACGCATCCAATGTTGGCACGCCTCTCCAGTACTGCGGAAATCAGGCAGCACATACTCTCTGGTATGGAAGAGATGAACGCACGGCTGGGCAGTCAGCCGACAGTGCTCGCTTACCCCTATGGATTTGCAGCAGCAGTTGATGAGCGCTGTGAAGGTGTTGCAGAGGAACTGGGGTTTAAAGCGGCAGTTACCACACAGCCAGGCACATTGACGACAGGCAGTCTGAAGCGCCGCTTTCGTCTGCCGCGTGTTTCCTTAAATGGCTTGCATCAAAATCCACGGATGGTTGATGTTTATCTAAGCGGTGCCGCCTTTGTGGCATACCATGCCTTTGCGCGCGTTCGCGCGCTTGTGAAGAGAACTTGAAAACCAGTTTCTCTAGCGTTTTTTGTAGGTCCAGCTGATAATCATTCCAGCTGGAACGATCCAGATCAGGCCTGCAATGGCGAAGAAGATTAGCTTTATAGACCAGTGTTTGCCTGCCATTGTCATGTCGCCGATGACCATCGCGATAAAGCAATAGACAAGAACAAACGTGACTAGAAATACCATGCCGATGAAACGGCGCGCTGGCGAAATCATATAGTTCTCCTTGAAGGCCTCTTTTGTCGACCTTTTTTTTCCGCGCAAGCCATAGTCCAAAATGCATATATATTTCAAGAGGATCTTGGTTGTAAAACCTCACTCAAGCTTGGCTCGTCTGCGATTTATCATTCTAAGTTCCTGACAGAACAACGCTATTGCTTTGGAGGTATGGGGCAAAAATTCTAGGTAATTTGTCTAGACTGCTGTGTGGATCTGCGTATTTTTCCTGATTTGGCCATCGATCTGGCCTATACAGGGGCAAACAAGTTCTACGAATAGGTGCTATGATTACTCCGTTCCACAGTTCAGGTCTTTCCCCTCAAGACCTTTCCAATCGCAGGCAAATTCGTGTGTGGTTGCTGTTTATCTGCTTTTTGATTTTAGCCATGGTTGTTGTTGGCGGAGCGACCCGACTAACGGATTCTGGCCTTTCCATCACAGAGTGGAAGCCAATTCATGGTGCCATTCCGCCATTGAATATGGCTGAGTGGGCGGAAGAATTCGAAAAATATAAACAAATCCCCCAATACAAACTTCTTAACGAAGGCATGACGCTTGAAGAGTTCAGAGGTATCTTTTGGTGGGAGTGGGGGCACCGGTTGCTGGGCCGTGTGATTGGTTTTGTTTTCTTCATTCCGCTGGTGTGGTTCTGGGCACGCGGGCAGGTCAGCACCTGGCTTAAGCCCCGGCTTTTGCTCGCGTTTGTGCTTGGTGGGTTGCAAGGCGCAATCGGCTGGTGGATGGTTGCTTCGGGCCTCGTCAACCGCGTTGATGTTAGCCAATATCGCCTTGCCGTCCATTTAAGTGTAGCTGCTATTCTTTTTGCTTATCTTTACTATCTCGCAGGTGTTTTAAAGCGTCGTCCAGAGTTGAAGCATGACGGTTGGAATGTGTTTGGCAATGGATTGTGGGCCGCTTACGGAATTGTGGCTTTGGTCCTGTTTCAGGTTTTCCTAGGTGCATTGGTTGCAGGTCTTAATGCAGGGCTGACATTCAATACATGGCCGCTGATGGATGGGCAGATCATTCCAGGTGGTTTGTTTGTCATGTCGCCTTGGTGGTCCAACTTTTTTGAAAATGTGATGATGGTCCAGTTCCAGCACCGGATGGTCGCCTATGCACTGGTTGTTGCTGTCTTCGCACAAGGGATCTCCCTGATGCGCGAAAACCGGGATGGCGCGCTTAAACGCAATGCGAGCTGGTTGATGGTCGCAATTATCCTGCAGGTTGGCCTGGGTATTGTCACGCTGCTCAGTATGGTTGCGATGGACCGCGCCCTAGCACATCAGGCAGTGGCACTAATTGTTCTGGCTCTTGCTATAGAGCAGGTTTGCCTGCTGCGCCGCGAAAAGGGTGAAGCGCTGAGGATGTGAATCCGAATGCGGGAATAAGTGTTTGAAATAATAGGAAAAAAGGCGCCTGACGGGCGCCTTTTTTGTCGCTTGTGGTGTGGTTTGTATGCTGAATCACATAGTGACTATAACGTATTGATTTATAAGATAATTACGTCTTTTCGAGTGCTTGTTTCAGGTCAGCGATAATATCTGCTGCATCTTCAATGCCAATGGAGACCCGAACGACGTCTGGCCCTGCGCCAGCTGCGATTTTGTGCTCATCTGTCAGCTGGCGGTGGGTGGTGGATGCCGGGTGTATAACCAGCGAGCGTGTGTCGCCAATATTGGCAAGGTGCGAGAACAGCTCTAGCGCCTTGACCAGTTCCACACCGGCCTCATAGCCACCTTTCAGACCAAACGTGAAGACTGCACCTGCACCTTTCGGGCAGTATTTTTGGTGAGCCATGTAGAATGGATCGTTGGACAGACCTGCATAGGAGACCCAGCTTACTGCCGGATGCTTTTGGAGGAACTGAGCAACCTGTAGAGCATTGTCACAGTGTTTTTGCATCCGCAGGGCTAGTGTTTCGATGCCGGTGATGAGCATGAAGGCGTTGTGTGGAGAGATTGCTGGACCCAGGTCTCGTAGACCAAGAACGCGGCAGCAAATTGCAAAGGCGATATTGCCAAAAGTTTCAAAGAGGCAAATCCCGTTATATTCAGGGCGTGGCTCTGTCAGCATTGGGTAGTTGCCAGATGCAGCCCAATCAAACGTGCCTGCGTCCACGATCGCGCCACCCATGGAGTTGCCGTGCCCACCCATGAACTTTGTCAGGGAATGTAGGACGATGTCGGCTCCGTACTTTATAGGCTGGCAAAGGTAAGGGGTGGCCATGGTGTTGTCGACGACGAGCGGGATGCCTGCTTCCTTTGCGACGGCGGAGATTGCCTGCATATCCATGACAATACCGCCCGGGTTTGCAAGGCTCTCAATGAAGACGGCACGGGTGTTTTCGTCAATCTGATCGGCGAAGCTTTGGGCATCGAGGTCTTCAGCCCACTTCACTTCCCAGCCAAAGCTTTTAAAGGAGTGGTTGAGCTGGTTGATGGTACCGCCATACATACGCTTGGAGGCTACGATGTTGCAGCCCGGTGTCATGATGGCATGGAAGGTCAGTAACTGTGCTGCGTGGCCAGATGCAACCGCCAGTGCCGCCGTGCCGCCCTCCAGTGCTGCCACTCGTTCTTCAAGAACAGCCGTGGTGGGGTTCGTTATGCGGGTGTAAATGTTGCCGAACGCCTGTAAGCCAAACAAAGAGGCAGCGTGGTCTACGTCATCAAACACAAAGGATGTGGTTTGGTAGATCGGCGTTGCCCGTGCGCCGGTTGTTGGGTCTGGTTGCGCTCCGGCGTGAATGGCAAGGGTATCAAAACCTGGTGTGGAATCGCTCATGAAGCAGTCCTTTTAATGCGCATGCAGAATGGAACGGTACTGCGCAAGTTGCTTGGAACTGCAACCTCTTAAAACAGGCGTTATTCTCTGCGGTTGTGTAAACAATTTCCCGTAATGGACTATGAGGGCACAACTTTAAGTTATCAAGCGCAGAAGGGCGAATGGGTCGGCCTCAAACTTGCAGAAAGCTCAAGGGTTGGATGGCGAAGGTAAAGTGTGAAACGGTGTTTTTCGCCGGGGGCTGTATGTAGGAGATTTTTTCAAGAAACAGTGGGAGTCGGCATCGCGTTGAAGTGAGTAAATTGGAATGATGGGGATGAGGTCAATCTCACACAAGATTTGTGTGCTAGCAGGCTAATGAATCTATTAGGGCACGCGGAGGCATTATGAGTCAGACAACTTTTTCCTTAGGTGCGCTCGAACGCAGCTATTCCAGTGGTAAACTTTCAGTTTCTAATAAGAAAATGCGAAAACAAATTAAGAAGCTGATTGACACACAAAACTTTGCAGGTGCCCTGGAAAAAGCGAATGCTTATTTGTCGGTCAAAGAAGATGATAGGTTGGTTCAGTTTTTCCAAGCCTTCTCCTTTTTCGGGGTCGGGGAAGGCAAACAAGCAATCAAAATCCTAGAAGAACTGACAATTCAGGTGCCAAATAACACCGAAATATGGCGTACTCTAGCGATAATCTACAACAAATACGGATCGTTCGCAAAAGAAGTTGATGCACGAGAAAAAGTGGTCAAAATCGATAATAGGAATGGACGTAGTTGGTTTGAACTGGCTGGCGCCTACAAAAGTGTATTGTGGTTGGAGGAAGAACAGCAAGCCTACCTGCAGCTGGTTAAGCTGGCTCCCAAACTAGCAGCTGCTTGGATCGGTTTGGGTAAATCTTATCGTACTTGTTTGAAAGTAAAAGAAGCGGCGGCTGCTTATGGAATTGCGCTTGAGCTAGAGCCGAACTCGCGTGGTTTGAAGATTGAATATGCGACAGCGATGGGCGAGATCGGACTTTTTAGTGAATCCGATGCAATGCTTAATAAACTGATAGAGGAAGAGTTTGAGGCAGGAGTTTTCTTCCAGCTTGCGCAGCGTAATCAAGTAAAAATTGGCGACGATCTTTATAACTCTGCTGTAAAATTCTTAGAGAGAAAAAACTCTGATAATGCACAGCGCTCTGCCACTCTTTCTGGGCTTGCCACCATTCATGAAAAAGAGAAGGAGTATGTAAAGTCCTCTGAGTTTTACCATGAGTCGGCGGTCGAGAAGAAGGGGGATTGTAAAACGCTACGCATTTTGGTGGACACTGATGTCCGCCAAACAAGACGAGCATTTACTGAGGAGTTTTGCAGTCAACTCAAAGGTGGTGCGCAAAGTAAGGCCCCTATCTTCATTGTAGGGTTGCCGCGTTGTGGTTCAACTCTCGTTGAACAGATAATTTCCAGCCATTCTGCAGTTGTTGGTGCCGGAGAGCTCAGTTACCTTAACCGTCTTACAATTCCGGTAAACAAAGAGCCGTTCTATAAAGGCTTTGCTCACAGTGATGCACGTCAGCACAGTGCGCTTGGCGCTCAGTACTTATCTCTGGTTCGCCGCCTTGAATCCTATAGTGATCGTTTTACCGATAAAGCACTAGGCAACTGGATACATATTGGTTTGATCAGGGCAATTCTTCCCAATGCGAAGGTTGTTCATGTTAAGCGGAATGTGAATGCTTCTAATTTTGCATTGTTTAAACAGAACTTTGGTCGCAACGTTCCCTACAGTAATACGGTTGAGGATATCTGGTGGTGGCGAGATCGCTATGAGAGCAGTGTGGCATTTTGGGAAGAACGTTTTCCTGGCTTTGTGCATAATGTCGCCTACGAGGATGTTGTCAGCGATCAGGAAGGTGAAACTCAAAAGTTGCTCGAATATCTTGAGCTGCCATGGGAAGATCAGGTGCTTGATTTCCACAAAAACGAGCGTTCGGTTTTAACGGCGTCTGTAAGTCAGGTGCGTAAGAAAATTTACAGCTCCTCGCTGGAAACCTGGAGGAATTATGAGGGGACAGCTATTGATGCTTTGTTCCATCGCCCGGATGATATCCCCCCGCTGTTTCTTCAGGAGCAAAACGCTCCATCCTGAGGGGAAGGTTACAAGAGGCGCTGTTTACAGCGCCTCGTTTGTTATGGGTAGCATCAGTGCGTAAAGAGGCCTAAGCGCGGTATTTCGATTTTGGGGCAGCGGTCCATAACTACTTTTGTCCCCTTTGCCTCTGCGCGGGCTGCTGCTTCGTCATTTATGATCCCCAGCTGAAGCCAGATCGCCTTGGGAGGTGTTGGCAGGGCTATGGCTTCGTCAATGATGCCTGCCGCAGCTTGGGAGTTGCGGAAAACGTCAACTAAATCGACGGGCTCTGGTAGCTCTGCAAGGGAGGCGTAAACCTTGGCGCCAGAGATTTCAGTTCCGGCTTGGCCCGGATTTATCGGGTAGACGGTGTAGCCTTGTGCGAGCAGAAAATTCAGGACCCGGAAACTTGCGCGTTCTGGTTTGTTGCTTGCTCCCACAAGGGCGATGGTTCTGGTGGTCTCTAGAATTTTTCGTAGATATGCATCCGAGTAGTGATCGTGGTTCATTCCGTTACTTGCTTTCTAACCTGTGCTCGATTGCTTTTGCCGGGCTCAGGACGCGTTTTGGCACCGTCCTTTATCAAACGCGCCCGGCAGTGTGCACTGTTTCGCGAAGTTTTATCAGGTATCTGTCCAGTCTGGCTTACGCTTTTGAAGGAAAGCGTTGATCCCTTCTTCTGCGTCATGCGCAAGCATATTTTCGGTCATAACCTTTGAGGTATAAGCGTATGCGTCTGCCAGAGGCATTTCGGCTTGCTTGTAGAAGGCTTCCTTGCCGGTTTTGACGGTCAGGGCTGATTTGGAGGCAATGGCTTCGCCGTATTTCTGCACGACGACTTCCAGATAGTCAGCCTGTACAACACGATTAATCAGCCCGTATTCTTTAGCGGTTGATGCGTCGATGCTCTCACCAGTCAATAGCATTTCCATGGCTTGTTTTCGGCCAATATTTCTGGTCAGCGCTACCATTGGTGTTGAGCAAAACAAGCCGATGTTTACGCCTGGTGTGCAGAAGGTTGCTGTATCTAATGCAATAGCTAAGTCGCAGGAGGCGACGAGCTGGCAACCCGCAGCAGTCGCAACCCCTGTGACAACAGCGATAACGGGCTTTGGCAGGTTCACGATTTTTTGCATGAGTTCAGCACATTGGTTGAACGTTTGCTGGTAGAAGGCTTTTCCGCCATCTTCTTGGGCCCGTGCAGCCGTGAGTTCTTTCAGATCATGGCCTGCGCAGAAGACTTTGCCTTCCGCTCCTAAAAGAACGACCCGCACTTCAGGGTTGGCTGCGGCTTCATCCAGTGCTGCGCACAACTCTTTCATCATCGACAAAGACAGGGCGTTCATGCGTTCTGGTCGTTGCATGACGATACGCTGAACACCGTTGTGCAAAAGGCTCCCAAGCATTGGGCGTTCTGCTTCACTTTGGTCGTTGGCGGTGCCTGCGTCAGACATGATGGTTCTCCATTGTGCAGTAATTAGTCGTTGAGATGGCTTTAGCAGGCTATCTCGTTTCAATTAAGTGTTAAATCACAGAGTGAACAAAAGGTGAGCCTAGCGCAACGGTTTAGTACTTTTGTTCAGCTGGTAAAACCAGATTTCCTCTATCAGTATGTGCGCTTGCTTGAGGAGGAGGAACTTCATGGCAAGTGATTTGGCGGCGCCAGATGTTAAATATAACGCAGCGGAGTTGACTGAATTTCTGGATAAGGCATTTCCGCAGATGCACGCATTGGGCCGTGTATATTTCATTGATGAAGTTCTGCCGGGAGAAGCGATTGTTAGGCTTGAGGCGGGTGAGCTTCAGCTGCGTCCAGGGGGGACTGTGTCTGGTCCCTCATTGATGGGATTGGTTGATTATGCTGCCTATGTTGTGCTTCTTGGAAATATGGGGCTGCACGCTCTCGCTGTGACTACCAACATCAATATTAATTTTCTGCGCAAAGCAGAAGCTGGAAACATGATTGCGACCTGCCGTATTTTAAAAGGTGGGAAGCGTCTGGTGGTGATGGATTGTGAGATTGTGCGAGAGGGCAGCGATGACCTGATTGCGCATGCGACGGCGACTTATTCTATTCCGCCGACATCTTTTAAGGGGTAGTCTGCCTGTTGTTTGCTGTCTAACTGTGTTGTTGGGCAGCCGTCTTGGATTTTTCGCCACATTGGATTGTTGAGAGCCATTTGGCACTGAGCCAGATAGGCGGTGCCGTCTACATACAGGCAGGAAAAGTCACCCAGCTCGACACGCAGGCCACGGTTGGTGCAATAGCAGTCTGGTTGTTTAAACAGACTGCGTGGGCGTTTGCGGAACTTAGCTTCTTGCGCTTGGGCATTCCATACCCATAGAAGCAAGAGTGATAGGGTGAACAAGAGATAACGATGCATTCCCTATGATAAGATGCAGGGCGTGCGTCGCTACCGCTGGTTTTCAGGGGGCTTGGAAGCTCACAGATAGATCAGCGTGCCCTGTGCACGTAAAGTCTCAAACCACTCAGGTTCTTTGGTTAGGCGTGTCCAGCGTAGGTCCAGTTTGCGCAGGTTTTTCAGGTTACTCATGCTGGAAGGCAGTTTTTCAAGCGGGTTTGCCCTGAGGTCCAACTGGTAGAGGTTCTTCAGACCTCCAATTTCTTCTGGGAGATGAGAGACCTTATTGTTGCGCAGATCTAGCACTTCGAGCTGGCGCAAATCCTTTATGTTATCGGGAAGCTTTGTGAGGGCGTTGTCACGTAAATAAGCCTCTCGCAAGGATGAAAGACCAGAAAAACTGATAGGTAATGCGTGTAAACCATTGCCGTAGAGCCTCAGCTCTTTCAGGTTTTGCAAATTTCCGAAGCTTTCCGGGAGGTGTGAGATGGAGTTGTCGGTGCAGCCTAGATACTCAAGTGCAGCAAGGTCGCCAATGCTTTTGGGTAGTTGTGTCATGACCGTGTTGCTTGCGTAGAGCACACGCAGTTTCTTCAACGCGCCTATCTTTGCCGGTAGAAACTCCAGTGCCTGATGACTGAGGTCCAGGATCTCTAAGTCTGCAAGGTCACAGAGGCTGGCTGGCAGTTGTTTCAGCTTGCATCCGTAGATATAGAGCTCCTTCAGCGCCTGTAGGTCGGAAATACTTTGCGGTAACTCGTTGATCGGGTTCTGTCCCAGATACAGGCTTCTTAAGGAGCGATGATGCATTAGCTCTTGTGGGAAGCTGTTCAACTCGCACTTTGTGAGCGCGATATCCGTCAGTAAACCGTTGGACTGGACTGAGCACGGGGTTCCGTCTTGCCGGTGCCTGATGCTTGTGAGCTGTTGATATTTAATTAAATCCTGCGTGATCATTGGGGCCCGAAATATGCTTAGTGAAGGTATTGCTGTTGTAACGTCGAAACGACTTTCTGTGAAAGCGTAGTTTTCAGGAGATCGATTGTGGCTGGCGATAATGTCGCATGATTTAATCCTGCTGGCTCTATTTGGGGGACAATCTTGTCGAGCGACGTGCCTGCTTTTTGCAGTTCTTGATCAACTGCCTGCCAGAATGCGGCGCCCTTGATATAGAAAAGGGGATAGTAGCTGGAGTTATTCTCTCGCGTTACTTTGTTGTGGGCTTCATACAGGCCGGTTGCTGCATACGGGTAGTGCTCTTTAAAATTTTGCCATTGCTCCATTGGCGTTTCGCTTGTTAAGCCAGCGCTCTCCAGTGATTTGTAGCCGTAATACTGAGCAAGGCTCTCAGATATCCAGAGCGGGTAGGGCTCCGGTGCGAGTAAATGAAACAGTTCGTGGGCGGAGACCCAATGAAGTTTTGCGATGCTATCATCTGTAGCTATGCCATCGGTCACTGCAAAGTTGGCAAGGAATGCTTGCTTGCCGGCCGCTCCGGCTGTTTGACCCAGTTCTTTGTTGATCGCGACCCAGATAAGGTCAATCTTGTTTGGCGCAATTTTTTCAGTGTTAAGTACCTTTTGCAGGTATTCAATTTGTCTTTGAAGTACGGGAATGTGATCTTCGTTCAACGCATCGGTTGGGTCGTCCTTGAAGAGGGTCAGAGTTGTTGCATTGGTGGTTAAAACCTTTGCGGCCTTTCCCCATGTGAGGATCAGAGGGGGATCACTTTTCTCTGGCAGTGGGCTGCACGTCATGTCTTGTTCGTTGCCAACAAGTTTGCCGCAGACTTTCATGTTTGAAATACCTCTCACACGAGGGATGTCGCTCCACTCTATCAGGCTCCACCAGCCCTGCGGGGAATACAGGTTTTGTTGGTCTGCGATGGCACGAGGTGTTTGGCGGGTACTCTGGAATGTGACGGTCCATTGCAGTTTGCTGCAAGACATGGTTGTTCCATACGATCCAATTTGTGGTTGGATGCCATCACATTTGAGTTGCGGTAAGTCTGTGTGCGCATTCCTTTGGAAGCTGCGCGGCCTTTGTAATGTGATTTCTTGTTTATGTGCAAAGTCTAGCGTTGCGGTTCCCTTCTCGGCGCGAGTGGGGGCCACCTCAATGATGATCTGGAGTGAGGAAGTATCAGCAAAGGCTGATGAGGCGCATAGCGACAACATAACCGAGATGAAGCTTGAGCGCATGGGGGTGTCCTAATCGATTGGAGAAGGGGAGCTGGGCATCATAATTGATTCGAAGAAGGCGACATATGGGAGACCTCATCCCGTGTTATCCAATGTATGAAACATGTGCCCTATAAAACAGCACTGCGCTAAAGTGCCTAAAACCACCAATTTATTGAATTCTTTGATTTAAATTTTCTGATATTTGAAATGTCAGTTGATCCAAAGAGGAAAATCCACTTAAAATTCAGGGATTAAAGCCAGAGGTCGTTTTTTGAGGGATGGGAGCCCTGGTAGGACGGCGGGTGTGGAGGGGCTTGTGTTTTATCGTGCGTTTTTCGGTTTCATTTTTGATTTTCTTTTGGTGCCATTTCGGTTTGCATCGTTGCTAGCCACTCTTGGTTATGTGGCTATTCTTGCCTTAAACATTATTCTGATCTTGGCAGTTCCGGCCTTTTTTGACCTGTATGTTTCTAGTGAACCTCGTGTTTTTGCAGAGTTTCGAGAGACTTTGTTTTATCAAGACACCGCTTTCATCGGGGACCCATTTGTCTTTACCAGCCTGGTTTTCTTTAATTTGTTGCTTGCCAACGCCACCCTTACGACCCGTTTGACCCGGAGCCGGTGGCGTTTCTTCTATCCAACCCATTATGCGCCGATTAATTTGCGCGAATACCGTGTGGCCTTTGCCGGTCTTGGTTATTACATTAGCTGTTACAGCGCTAACTGGGTCTTCTTTGAATTGCAGGTGGATGACCTTATTTTGACGGCGGCGCGTGCTGCCGGCGCGTCTTGAGCAATAAAACCAAAAGATTCATGCGGAAAAAGTGTGGTATTATAATACCTATTTTGTATCATATTGATTTTATTGAATCTTTTGCTTATGCGTGAATCTTTTTGCTCTTGACGTGGTGGCGAAGCTCGCGTATCTACCCGTTCCTAGACGGAGCTATTACGTTGTGCTGCTCATTCGGGCCCTAACGAATTTCTCCCAAGAATTTTAACCGTCAAACTACGGTAGATCTTATGAAGACTCATTCCACGAAGGTGGCTGAGGTCGAGAAAAAGTGGATCTTGATCGACGCAGAAGGTGTTGTTGTTGGCCGATTGGCTGCATTCATCGCTAACCGTCTGCGCGGCAAGCACAAGCCGACCTACACCCCACACATTGATGATGGCGACAACGTAATCATTATTAATGCAGACAAGGTTGTACTGACTGGTAAAAAATACCAGAGTAAAAAGTACTACTGGCACACTGGTTACCCTGGCGGTATCAAAGAGCGTACAGCTCGCCAGCTGATCGAAGGCCGTTTTCCAGAGCGTGTTCTGGAAAAAGCTGTTCAGCGCATGATGCCAGGTGGACCTCTTTCCCGTGCACAGCTGCGCAACCTGCGTGTATACGCAAGTGCAGAGCATCCACATGATGGCCAGACTCCAGAAGTCGTGGACGTTAAAGGCATGAATGCTAAAAACGCGAGAAGGGGTTAATTATGTCTGAGCTACAGTCCCTTGAGGAACTGGGCGGCGCAATCGCCCCTACTGAGAACGAAGCTCCTGTACATGTTCAGAAGCTCGATGCACAGGGCCGTGCATACGCAACCGGTAAGCGTAAAGACGCTATCGCACGTGTATGGATCAAGCCAGGCACCGGTAAAATCGTTGTAAACGGCAAAGAATACTCTGAGTACTTTGCTCGTCCAGTACTTCAGCTGATCCTGCGTCAGCCAATCATGCTTACAGAGCGTGATGGTCAGTACGACATCAACGTTACTGTTGCTGGTGGTGGTCTTTCCGGCCAGGCTGGTGCTGTTCGTCACGGCATCTCCAAGGCTTTGACTTACTACGAGCCAGTGCTGCGCGGTCTTCTTAAGAAAGAAGGCTTCCTTACACGCGATAGCCGTGTTGTTGAACGTAAGAAATACGGTAAGCGTAAAGCTCGTCGTTCTTTCCAGTTCTCCAAGCGCTAATACGCGATACTGGAAACAGTTTTACGAAAAAGGGCTGCCCGTTTGGGTGGCTCTTTTTTGTTTTGTGCGCTGGAGTGGGTTGCTGCTGTCGTTGTGCGGGGTGCGCATAAGGCGCAATGCGCGGGGCCTGTTTCTTGAAAGGCCGTCTTAACTCACTCATTTTTGATGAAATAGAAAGCTCTCGGCGAAGCTCCATAGCTACGAGATGAGGGGCTAAGAAGATTTGCCCGATCTTGCAAGTGCTGTTTGTCAGAAAGCTAGAGGCGCGGCTTGTATTCTCAATGATGAGCGCACATGAGTAAGGCTTCGCGGAGTTGGTGTGCGGTGCTTAGCCAGTTTTTACTTTTAGGTTGTTGTCGTTAACCGGAATATTGCGCCAGCTTTTGTAAAGTGGGTGCGCATTCTTCATGTGCTCAAAAATCTTAACCATCACAAATAGCGATGCAAATTTTGCGAGATAGGCAAGTAGGGCGCCGGTGAGCATTACGGGTAAGTTATTTGTGCTGGCCGCCCATATTGCAGCAGCGACGGCCAGAAGGCCGATGACGAGAAGTGCAAGGGCCTTTTGGTGATAGGGCGTTGGAATTGGAACAAATATCCGATTGAGCCACATTCGTTCGCCCAAAATTGCCTTTTGCAGCCAGGTTTGTGCGCCGGTGCTTTTTTTAGTGAAAGGCGGGATGAGCCAAACCCACGCCACGGCTGCAAGAGAAAGTGCAGCTGCCCAGAACCAGCCGAGCTGGGGCTGAAACCATAAGGGAGTGAGAAGGGCAGGCAATGCCAATGCCCTTACTATAAGGTTCTTGGGTTTGTTTAGGCGGGTTAATGCAGCGCTTTGCGTGTTCAGGTTTCGAACGTGCCGAGGATCCCAGCCGCCAATCTTTTGCGGCTGCATCTGTGAAAGCTTAGGATCTCCTGCCAACTTGACCTCCATTTACCCCGTGAGAACAGCAGGGCTTCAGGTGGACCGCTGCATATTCTCTTTATACGCGTACCTTAACATAACTGCCTGGTGCGTCTTCTATGATTTTTGTCCGGCGAGCGCCTGGTTTTCGTGCTTTTACCCGATTATCGTCCTGAGATGTAATCCACTTTTGCCAGTGTGGCCACCAGGAGCCGGGTGTTTCGGATGCGTCTTGCGTCCACTCTTCCAGTGAGCCCTCCGGCTTGCTCCCAGTCCAGTACTTGTATTTCTTGAGGTGAGGTGGGTTCACGACGCCTGCAATATGCCCTGATCCGCTCATAACGTATTCTACTGGTCCGCCAAAACAAGAGCACCCTTTGAAGACGGACTTTGCCGGTGCAATGTGGTCTTCTTTTGTCGCAAGGTTATAGATCGGGATTTCTACCTGATTGAGGTCAAGTTTTTCTCCGGCCAGTTCCATTTCCCCGCGTGCAAGCGTGTTATCCTGGTAGCAGTTGCGCAGGTAATAGGAATGGTTGGCTGCTGGCATCCGGGTGCTATCAGCGTTCCAGTAGAGCAGGTCAAAGGGGAAGGGCTCTTTTCCACGCAGGTAGTTATTGACGACATAGGGCCAGATGAGATCGTTAGAGCGCAGCATATTAAAGGCTGTCGCGATCTTTGATCCGTCTAGGTATCCCTTCTGTTCCATGCGGTGTTCAAGCAGTTCAATCTGCTCTTCGTCAACGAAGACTTTTAAGTCTCCAGCATGAGTGAAGTCGACCTGAGTGGCGAGGAACGTTGCTGACGCAATGCGGTCTTGCTCGCCGATCTTTGCGAGGTAGGCGAGCGTGGTTGCAAGCAGTGTGCCGCCGACACAGTAACCAATTGCATTGACAGTGGTTTGTTGTGTTGTTTTGCGTATGCGGTCGAGCGAGTTGAGAATTCCCTCACGCATGTAGTGCTCAAAGCTTTTATCAGCTTGCTTTTCGTCTGGGTTAATCCAGGAGATAACGAAGACCGTATGGCCTTGTTCTACAGCCCATTTGATGAAGGACTTTTCCTGGTTCAGGTCAAGAATGTAATACTTGTTAATCCAAGGCGGTACGATGAGCAGTGGGCGTTTTAAAACATCTTCTGTTGTCGGGCTGTACTGGATCAGTTGGCAAACGTCGTTTTGTTCAACGATCTTGCCTGGTGTTACAGCAACATTGACGCCAACTTGGAATTTGTCCGGGTCGGTTTGGCGAATGCGTAAGTCTCCATGACCGGCTTTTATGTCCTCTGCCAGTAGCTTCATGCCCTTTGCAAGGTTGCTGCCATTGGAGGACATTGTTTCGCGCAGGAGTTCTGGATTGGTCAGGACGAAGTTGGAGGGAGCCATCGCGTTAGAGATTTGCTTGACGTAAAAGCCAGCCTTGTGCCGCGTATGGTCGTCCAGATCTTCCGCATCTTCAACCAAGTCTTCTGCCCAGGTGCTGGTTTGCAGGTACATCTGTTTAATGAAGTCGAAGAAGTTGTTCTCTTCCCACTGGCTATCTTTAAAGCGTTTGTCGGAGCTGGAGGGGGCGATGATCGGTTCGCTTTCCTCTCCAGCCATACGCTTTAGAGTGGAGCTCCAAATACCCATGTATCCAGACCAGAGTTTTGTCTGGGCTTCAATTGCGCGGGAGGGGTCTTTCATCCAGTAATTGCCTACCTCAGCAAGGGTCTTAACGACAGCGTTCATCTCTTCACTGCCAGCCATTGCGGCTTCGCCCTTTTCGCGGGGCTCTAGATAGGCAGCTAAGGCCTTGCCGCCGTTCTCGGCAATTTCAGAAAGGTTCTTGGCAAATTCCTCTGGGTTATTGAGGATGTACTGCAACATTGGATTGGTGTCTTCACCGGTCATTTGCCTGCTCAGTCCTCGCATCACATATCTGGTTGAGGCTTATTAGCGTCAACTACATTCAAGGTGCGCCGTCAGCGCTCTAAACCTAAGGGTAGGTGCTGTCGGTGTGTTGTAACCTATAATAGGTGTGACAAGTATAGCCTAAGAAATTTGACAAGCACGTGAAAATTTACGTGCGTCGCCTTAGTCCTTAGGTGAATTCTTGATGGGTATTTAGCAATTATAGTAATCGTGGGGAACCGTGAGAAATATTGGGTTGATTTTATGCTTAACAGATGTGATTAGTTTTTGGGCATAACTTGAAATACTCTGATATGTTGTAATTTTTATTATTGATAATTGTTTGTTATGATTTGTCTGTATCAGTTGGGCGTTTACTTATTTGTAAGTGACTTAGCGTAAAAAGCTAAGTGTTGTTAATAGGGTAAAATATATGGACTACGGATCTCGCAACTGCTAAGTGCATTTTGAATAAAGTTATGTGCGCCGCTATTGTGTGGTCGACGGATCAAATACGAGGTATCAAATGTTGCTCAAGTTTCAACGAGTTTGCAGCGCTGTTGTGCTGGCAGGTTTTGTTGGAGGATGTGCCTTTGGTGAATCTTTGACTGTCTATGAAGCAATTGAAAAGGGCAGTGGCACCAAGCAAACTGGTATTGCCGAGCTGCCTCCAGAGAGTCAGAGCTCTTTGCTGTCCCCTGAACAGCGTGCTGCAATTGAGGCTAATTTATTGGCAATTTCCTCTGAAAGTAAGCAGAGAGCAGGCATCGGTGCCAATTTTGAAAGCAGTGCTGATCAATTGAAGTCTATTGCTGGTGAGCAGACGCAATAATTTCTTTGAAAATAGATGATGCCAGTGAAAGCTGTTAGTTGTGTATTTCCTGCAAGATGCTGTCTAAATTCTCAAGTTCCAAAATGATACTGAGCTATGAGCGGCAGAATGCTGCGCCTTTCGTGATGAAGCCGATGTTTCACGTCTCCTTTGAAAACTTTAAAAAAATCTCGGTTTTCCACCTGATGAATGATGCGTAAAATGTTCGCACCTGCTAAAAGGCCGTGGAAACTTGGCTGCGTTGACTCGTGGCCGTGTTTGAACCCTAATCTATTTATAGCTTGAAACGCTGAATTAAAGAAAGTGAGGCTCGCGTCATGGACGACTTTCACAAGACACGCCGGCTCCCGCCATATGTCTTTGAACAGGTCAATCGTCTGAAAGCCAAAGCGCGAGCGGCAGGCGCCGATATTATCGATATGGGTATGGGTAACCCTGATTTGCCTACTCCGCAGCATATCGTTGATAAACTGGTCGAGACTGTTCAGAACCCGCGCACGCACCGTTATTCCTCCTCAAAGGGGATTCCTGGACTGCGTAAGGCACAGGCTGGTTATTATGAGCGCCGCTTTGGTGTGAAGCTCAACCCCGATACTCAGGTCGTCGCGACGCTGGGATCTAAAGAGGGGTTTGCCAATATGGCGCAGGCAATTACTGCGCCAGGTGATGTGGTTTTAGTACCAAACCCATCCTATCCAATTCATGCTTTTGGCTTCTTGATGGCAGGTGGTTCGTTGCGGTCCATTCCAGCAACTCCAGGCCCTGAATTGTTTGAGGCACTGGAGCGGGCGGTTGTTCACTCCATTCCCAAGCCGATTGCGATCATCTTGTGCTTCCCGGCGAATCCGACTGCCAGCGTTGCAGAGCTTGATTTTTATCGCGATGTGGTCGCTTTCGCGCGTAAGCATGAAATCTACGTGCTTTCAGACTTAGCGTACTCGGAAATCTACTTTGGTGACGTGCCTCCACCAAGCATCTTGCAGGTTAACGGGGCGATGGATATTGCTGTTGAGTTTACTTCGCTTTCCAAAACCTTCTCCATGCCGGGGTGGCGTATGGGCTTTGCGGTTGGTAATGAGCGATTGATCGCTGCTCTTGCACGCGTAAAGTCCTATCTGGATTATGGTGCGTTTACTCCTATACAGGTGGCAGCAGCTGCTGCGCTGAACGGACCAGACGACTGCATTCGCGGAACGCGTGAGATTTACAAGAAGCGCCGTGATGTGCTGATTGATTCCTTCGGTCGTGCCGGGTGGGATATTCCAGCACCGGAAGCCTCCATGTTTGCATGGGCTCCGATCCCGGATCAGTTTAAACACCTTGGGTCCTTGGAGTTCTCAAAGCTGCTGATCGAAAAAGCCGATGTTGCGGTAGCGCCTGGCATTGGCTTTGGTGAGCATGGCGAAGGCTTTGTGCGTATCGGCCTGGTAGAAAATGAACAGCGCATCCGACAAGCCGCACGTGGCATTCGTAAGTTTTTTGAAGATACGGACAGCAATTCTAAGGAATTGAGTAAAACGGGCGCTTAGCGCCCGCTCTCCTGCAGATATTGGGTATTTATGACTGATATTTTGAAAGTTGGTATTGCTGGTTTAGGAACCGTCGGTACTTCGTTGGTTCGTATCCTAGAGGCGAAGGCGAATGTTCTTTCCAATCGATGTGGCCGACCTATCAAAGTAGTGGCTGTGAGTGCTCGCAGCCGCTCTAAAGATCGTGGTGTTAATCTAGATGGATTGGCTTGGTTTGAAGATCCCGTTGAACTTGCAAAGTTTGACGGGATTGACGTATTTGTAGAGCTGATTGGCGGCGAAAGCGGCCCTGCAGAAGCAAGCGTGCGGGCTGCGTTGAACTGCGGGAAACATGTTGTTACAGCCAACAAAGCACTCCTGGCCAAGCACGCGGTTGAACTCTCTCGTCTTGCAGATGAAAAAGGTGTGAGCCTCAACTATGAAGCTGCTGCTGCTGGCGGTATCCCGATCATCAAAACAATGCGTGAAAGCCTTGCTGGCAATGATGTGTCGCGGGTTTACGGCATCATGAATGGCACCTGTAACTACATTCTCACACGCATGGAGCAGGAAGGCTTGTCCTTTGCTGAGTGTCTTGCTGATGCACAGCGCCTTGGCTATGCAGAGAGCGATCCAACCTTTGATATTGAAGGGTATGATACGGCGCACAAACTGGCGCTGCTCACCAGCTTGGCCTTTGGGTGTGAAGTGAATGCGGACGCGATTTACGTGGAAGGCATTACATCTATTACGATCGCTGATATTCGTGCTGCCGACGAGCTGGGTTATCGGATCAAGCTGTTGGGTGTTGCGGTGCGTACCGATACAGGTATTGAACAGCGCGTTCATCCGACGATGGTTCCAAAATCCTCTGCAATTGCGCGCATTGATGGCGTACTCAACGCTGTTGCTGTTGATGGTGATGCTGTTGGAGAGGTGGTTCTGGTTGGGCCAGGTGCAGGCGGTGATGCAACCGCATCCTCTGTGATCTCCGATATCGTTGATATAGCCCGCGATGTGTCCATGCCAGTCTTCAGCCAAACAGCAGCTTCGCTGGAAAGTTATGTTCCAGCGCGCATGCGTGCTCACGAAGGTGGCTACTACATCCGTCTGGCAGTTTTGGATGTTGCAGGAACATTTGCTACAATTGCGAGCTGTATGGCGGACAAAGACATCTCACTTGAGTCTATTGTACAACGCGGACCGCGTTCCCGAAATGATAAGGATGGTGTAAGTGATCCTGCAGCACCACGAAGTGTCATCCTTATTACGCACGAGACCACTGAGCTGGCAGTGCGCGAAGCTCTGGATGCAATCGCTGCAGAAAATGTAACCTCTGGGAAACCGCAGATGTTACGAATTGAAAACTTGAAATAATACTTCCTTACGTTTCGACGTGACAACTTGACACCCGAGAGGCTTAAATGGCGGATAGTCATCAGGACGCAACTGACGTTCTTGACCGTATTCTGACACTGGAACTTGCACGTGTAACGGAACGTGCTGCTGTATCTGCAGCGCGTCTTCGCGGACGGGGTGATGAAAAGGCAGCTGACCAGGCTGCAGTGGACGCAATGCGCCGCGAGCTGAACCAACTCCCGATCGACGGTACAGTTGTGATCGGAGAAGGGGAACGTGACGAAGCGCCGATGCTTTACATTGGCGAAAAGGTCGGCACGAAAGACGGGCCAAAGGTTGATATCGCACTTGATCCGCTGGAAGGTACCACGATCTGCGCGAAGAACATGCCTAACTCCATTGCTGTTATTGCGTTGGCGCCGGAAGGTGGCCTGTTGAACGCACCAGACAGCTATATGGAGAAGATCGCGGTTGGCCCAGGCTACCCAGAAGGCACCATTGATCTGGATCGCCCAATTCAGGAAAATCTTGCAGCTGTTGCCGCGGCAAAGGGTTGTGAAGTTAAAGATGTGACAGTTTGTGTACTGGACCGTCCACGTCATGCTAAGCTGATCGACGATATCCGTAGCACTGGCGCCTCCATCTACCTCATTGGTGATGGTGATGTTGCTGGCATCATTTACACAACTGATCCTGATGAGACTGGCATCGACCTTTACGTTGGTATTGGTGGTGCGCCAGAAGGCGTGCTGGCTGCTGCTGCTCTGCGCTGTATTGGTGGCCAAATGCAGGGCCGTCTGGTTATCACTCGTGATGAGCAGGTGGAGCGTGCTGGCCGTATGGGTATTGACGACATTCACCGTAAATACACCATGGAAGAGATGGCAGGCGGAGACGTTTTGTTCGCTGCAACCGGCGTAACAACCGGTAACTTCCTGAAGGGTGTAAAGTTTGGGCGCAACAACATCACCACCCACACGGTTGTGATGCGTTCTACAACAGGGACTGTGCGCTTTATTGAAGCCCAGCATAATCAGCTGGAAAAGTTCCACCTGGATTGATTTGCAGTGCTTTGCACGATAGATCTGAAATTGGGCGGATGTGAAAAACATCCGCCCAATTTTGTATTTAAAGCACCTGCAGATCTTGATGCGAGATATGTGGCTTTAATTCTTGTTTTTTGCGCGTATTCTATCCTGAAAATTAGATCTCCTTTTTGGGAATACGCTTTATAAAGCTGGGCAGTTTCTTTCGATGGTTATGAAAATGGATGCGAGCAACGGTGAACGACGGGTTGTACTGGGCGTTCAAAAATCTCTTAGTGCGCGCATTTGGCGCGAGAGGCTCGACGATCAGGGGCTTTCACAGGCGCTGGCCATTACTCAAAGAACAGAACTGCCTGAAGTTGTGGGGCGTGTGCTTGCCGGGCGCGACGTGCCGCTGGAAGAAGCCGCTGGTTTTCTTAATCCTTCCCTCAAAGACCTGATGCCGGATCCTTCCAAACTGGTGGATATGGACAAAGCGTGTATGCGCGTTGCTGACGCGTTGCAGGCAGGGGTGAAGATTGCAATCTTTGGAGATTATGATGTTGATGGGGCGACATCCTCGGCCCTGCTCAAACGCTATTTGATGCAGCTTGGCGCTGTGCCAGACGTTTATATTCCAGACCGGATCATTGATGGCTACGGGCCAAACCCAACAGCAGTCAACCAATTGCATGCAGGTGGTGCGCGGTTGTTGATCACGGTGGATTGCGGTTCAACTTCGTTTGAGGCGTTTGAAGAGGCCAAGCGCATCGGGCTGGAAGTTGTTGTGCTGGATCACCACCAGGTGGATGAAAAATTCCCTGAGGTGCATGCACTGGTAAATGCTAATCGGCAGGACGACTTGTCGGGGCAGGGTCATCTGGCCGCTGTTGGCGTCACCTTCCTGTTCCTTGTTGGCCTCAACCGGGAACTGCGCCGCCGCGGTGCCTTTGCGCAGCGTGCTGAGCCCCGGCTTATGGATCTTCTTGACCTTGTTGCGCTTGGTACTGTTTGTGATGTGGTGCCGCTTAAGGGGTTGAACCGAGCCTATGTTGTGCAGGGGCTTAAAGTCATGGCACGGCGCGAGAACACAGGGCTTTCATGCCTTGCCGATATTTCTCGGCTGAGTGGAAAGCCCACTCCCTATCATTTGGGGTACATGCTCGGACCACGCATCAATGCAGGAGGGCGGATTGGGGATTCTGCTCTTGGCATGAAGTTGCTCTCTTGTGATGAGCGCGAAGAGGGGGAGCGGATTGCTGCCACTTTGGAGCGCCTTAACCAAGAGCGTCAGGCTATGGAAGCTTTGATGCTGGAAGAAGGTGAAGGGCAGGCCTTCCAGAAAATGGAAGGAAACAGCGCCCCTCCAGCTGTGCTTTTGACTGGTGCTGATGGGTGGCACCCTGGCGTTGTTGGGTTGATTGCCTCAAGACTGAAGGAGCGCTACCGCCGCCCAACATTTGCTATGGCGTTTAATGAAGAGGGTATGGGCACTGGTTCGGGGCGATCTATCATTGGTGTTGATCTGGGCTCTGCTGTACGGGAAGCTGTTGATCTGGGCTTGCTTGTAAAAGGCGGTGGCCACGCTATGGCAGCTGGTCTGAGCGTTCGCAAAGAAAAGATTGCTGAGTTTGAAACGTTCCTCAATGAGCGACTGGGTGAGGATGTTGAGCGAGCATCAGCTGATCATGAACTGACTGTTGATGGGGTTTTGACGCCAGCTGGTGCCAATCTGAGCCTTCTGGATAAGTTGGAAAAAGCGGGCCCGTTTGGTGCTTCACATGCGGAGCCTGTGTTTGCACTGCCCTCAGTTCCGATCAAGTTTGCCAAGGTGGTCGGTAAAGGTCATGTGAGCGTGACGCTTGGCGGGAATGATGGCACGAACCTCAAGGCGATTGCCTTTAAGGCAGAAGACCAGCCATTTGGGAAGGCCTTACTCAATGCGCGCGGAAAACCATTGCACATTGCTGGTAGTTTGAGTGTTGATACCTGGCAGGGCCAGGCAAAACCGTCTTTACGCATCATTGATGTGGCCGATCCGGCCAAGGGGCAGTTTGGCGCATAAGCCATAGTGCGCTGCTGTTTTACCCGAAGCATTTGCGAAAAATATCGACACCGTTCACGTTGGCTTCAATGCAATCCCAACCCAGATGCCTTCAGCTGCTGGTTTGAGGAAATGAGGTACGTGCCTTAAATCTGTAATGGTGAGGCTGTCTTGCATGATGGTTGATCCCCCCAGTGCTCTATCTAAAGTATTTGAGGGGAGGAGCGCCAATATAAAAAGGTATAGGTGCTATAACCTTAAAAATCCTAGTGGCTTTCCTATATGGAGTTGCAGCGCACACCAGGTTCGCGCAGTATGTGTTTGGAATAAACGGAGAAGGAGCTGGCAATGCCGGACAATGCAGGTGATGTGGCACACTCTGACGTGGTGCGCTTCAAATTCGGTCAAGGATTGGGGCTTGGTTTGGCTCTTGGCGGAATTTGCGGTGTTGTTGCTATTTTGTCCTCTGCCGCTGCTTCGCATGCAATCGATAACCAATATCTCATGACGATCTCACAAATCACCATGATGCATGCGGCTGCGTTTGTTGGGCTTGGTGTTGCCCATGGCATTACATCATCGCGTGGCATCTCCTTTGCCATGCTGCTGCTGTTTGCCGGAGTTGGTTTGTTTTGTGGTGACTTGGCTCAGCGTCTGTTCGTTGGCGAAAAGCTGTTTGACTTTGCTGCGCCAACGGGAGGGATGCTGATGATCCTTGGTTGGCTTACAGTGTTTTTGTGCGGGCTGAGCCGAATGATGAGGGGCTAGCCTTTCACGTTGCGGTTAAACCACAAAGGGCGAACCTGCTGGTCCGCCCTTTTATTGTTTGTCTATCGCGTGTTTAGTTCACCAAGCCACGGCCTTTGAGCAATGGCTCAATGCTTGGCATTTTTCCACGAAAATCCATGTAAGCTTTTGCGGGGTCCTGGGATCCACCGGCTGAGTAGATGAATTGCTCCAGTCGCCCAGCCGTTTTAGGGTCAAAGGCATCGCCAGTCTCTTCAAAGGCTTCAAACGCATCTGCATCCATCACTTCGGACCATAGATAGCTGTAGTAGCCAGCTGAATATCCGTCCCCTGCAAATGCATGAAGCAAATGTGGGGTGCGGTGGCGCATAATGATCTCTTTAGGCATGCCGATATCCCCAAGGATTTTAGCTTCCACTTGTTCTGGATCGAGGTCACCCAGATCGCCTTGTTTGTGGATCGCCATATCAACGATTGCAGTGGCAAGATATTCTACCGTGGAGAACCCCTGGTTGAAGTTTGCTGATGCCAGCAGGCGGCTGAGCAATGCTTCTGGGATGGCATGACCACTTTGATAATGGCGGGCGTATTTCTTCAAGATTTCCGGTTGTTCCAGCCAGTGTTCAAAGAGTTGGGATGGAAGCTCAACAAAATCTCGTGCCACGCTTGTCCCGGAGATCAATGGGTAAGTGACGTTGGACATGAGACCGTGAAGGCCGTGACCAAACTCATGGAACAGGGTACGGGCATCATCAAAGGTGAGAAGGGTTGGTTCGCCCTCAGGTGCCTTTGAAAAGTTCATGACGTTGACGATGATTGGACGGATGTCACCTTTGAGTTTTTGTTGTGCGCGGAACGCACTCATCCAAGCACCAGAGCGTTTGGAGGCGCGTGCAAAATAATCGCCCAGGAAAAGACCAAGGTGATTGCCATTCCTATCAAGAACCTCAAAGACACGCACGTCTGGGTGATAGACATCATGACCTTGCAGCTCTTTGAATGTCAGGCCAAACAGCTTGGTGGCCGTGTAAAAAGCGGCCTCAATCATTTGATCTAGCTGGAAGTAAGGTTTGATCTCGGCTTCATCTAGATCATGCTTGGCACTGCGAACTTTCTCAGAATAATAGCGCCAATCCCATGGAGCGATTTCAACGTTGTCGCCTTCTTCCTGCGCCATTGCTTTAAGATCTGCAGCTTCTTCCAGCGCACGCGTTTTTGCAGGTGTCCAAACGCTGTTGAGCAGGTCTTCCACGGCTTCTGTGTTCTTGGCCATTACATCGTCAAGTTTGAAGTCTGCAAAACTTTGGAACCCAAGTAAGGCAGCCTTTTCGCGGCGAAGCTGAACAGTTTCTTTGATGATAGCAGCGTTGTTTGTCTCGCCAGGGTTTTCGCCTCGCTTTGACCATGCTGTGAATGCTTCTTCTCGCAGATCACGGCGCTTAGAGAACTGGAGGAACGGCTCGATTGAAGAGCGTGACAACGTGATGGCGTACTTGCCTTGTTCTCCGCGTTCTTCCGCTGCAGCGCTTGCTGCTTTAACGAGAAAGTCCGGTAGACCATCCAGATCGCGCTCGCTTTCCAAAACAAGGTTATAGGAGGCTTCGTCGGCTAATACGTTTTGCGCAAAACTGGTGCCCAGCGTTGCAAGGCGTTCATTGATTTCGGCGATGCGGGCTTTGCCGTCTTCACCAAGGCCTGCTCCTGCTCTTTGGAAGATGGTGTAATAGCGCTCAAGCAAACGGTTTTGTTCTGCCGTCAACCCAAGCTCGTCTTTCTTGGAGATCAAGGTTTCGAGGCGGGTAAACAGATCCTGGTTGAGGAGTTTTGTGGTGTTATAAACCGCAAGCTTTGGCGAAACGTCGCGCTCGATTTTCTGTAGCGTATCATTGGTGTGGGCAAGCGAAAGGTTGAAGAAGACAGCACAAACTTGTTCAAGGGCTTCTTCTGCCAGCTCCAGCGCTGCAACTGTATTTTCAAAAGTTGGCTCTGTGGGTGCTTTGGCAATGCGCTCAATGTTCTGTTCGCCTGCTTTGAAAGCGTCTTCAAAAGCAGCTTCGAAATCTTCTGGTTTGATCTGAGAAAAAGGTGGAAGACCAAACGGGGTTTGCCAGTCTTGCAGAAGGACCTTTTCAGTCTTGCTCATTTTAATTCTCTCCGATGAAACGTTCAAAGCAGGCTGACTAAACGTAGAGCTGACCCGCTTTAACCAAATGCTGTCATTTATTGTTTTTGCGATAAATATAGCGCCTGTTGCGGTGCCGTAATTTTGTAACTTGAATATGGGTGTTATTTGCAACTGGGTAAAGGAAGTGAGGGGGAAATACCCCCAGTCAATTCCGAAGTGGTGGCAGCTATTGGAGCGCTGGCATCATGGTTGTGGTTGAATAGTCCGCAGCAGCCCTAGCGTTTTGTGGGGCGGCGAGTGTCATGACCCAGAAATTACGATAGGTTCCATCGGCTCTGTTCGTGCGGGCTATGCCCATGTGGGTGACATTCTTATTAAGCAGGTTTTTGTTATGGTCTGCTGAGTTCTTCCAGCCTGTCATTGCAGCTGAGATGCTTGCGTAACCTGCACCCAGGTTCTCCGCTCCAGCATAAGACTTGTAACCGTTGGTTTGGGTTCTGCGGATCAAGCTTGCAGAGGAATGACGACTGGTCTTCAAAGAGTCGCGCCGTGCGATGTGATCCGCCATATCCTGAGACACCTGATTGAGATGAGGGTCCAGCTTAATGGGGGGGAGAGAATGTTTCTTGCGCCAGTCATTGGTTTGGCGAAGCGCCTCTTGTTTGTTGATCGCAATTTGTGTCAGCTCACCCTCACCAGAGGGGCTTGTGCCCAAATTCACGCAGCCAACCAGGCTCACAGCCAGTAACAGGGGGGCTGTTCCCTTAAAATTCAGAGTCACACGTTTATTCCCGAAATGCACATTTAAGTCCTGTTAGTTTAGGTCGTGAATGGGGCCGAAGCTTTACGCTTCCAATTTAATCCCCGCAATTCCCAGATCATCATAGGAGCCAGCGTGATTGACCTTTTGTGTCATGGATACTGAACAGCTCTGTTTAGCTTGTGCTCCAAACAATTAGGGATCCATGCATTTGAGTGGGGAGTTCTGGGGAATGTGTTCCTCATGGGGAGCTGCTTATTGTTTCGAGGTAACAATTGGCTCTCAGCTCTGGGTTCTCTTAGGAGCATGGAGGGCATCGGGGCGGTCATGTCTGAGCAAATGAACACTGCTATGTCCCTTCGCGGGGAAGAGGGGGAGCCGCAAGAAGCGCCGGCTCTGTGGCTTCGCGTAGCTGGGCATGACTGGTTGGCCCCTTTTGTTCTCCTCCTGGTGTGTTTGTGTCTTTACTTGCCGGGGTTAACCTCCGTTCCGCCCCTGGACCGTGATGAACCGAGGTTTGCGCAGGCCTCCAAGCAGATGATGGAAACGGACAACTACGTTTCTATCCACTTTCAGGATCTTGCACGCAATAAAAAGCCGATTGGCATATACTGGTTACAGGTTGGGGCTGCCAAGCTTCTTGGTTATGACGGGGCGGCACCTATTTGGGTATATCGGTTGCCCTCTGTGATCGGTGCGATCGTAGCTGTGTTACTGACATACTGGACGGCGCGGGCTTTTTTACGGGAACAGGCTTCCTTTCTTGCAGCACTATTGGTTGCCTTTGCCCTTATCTTGAATGCTGAAGCGCATCTGGCAAAAACGGATGCGGTTTTACTGGCGTGTGTCATGCTTGCGCAAGGTGGGCTTGCACGGGTGTGGCTTGCACAGCAAAGGAGCGCTCTTTGGGCGCCTGCTTTGATCTTTTGGGTCGGTCTTGCGCTGGGCGTTCTGATCAAAGGGCCCATCATTTTATTGGTGTGTGGCCTTACGGTCTTGTCGCTCTCGTTGTGGGAGAAGCGTTTCGTCTGGCTTGGAGGGCTGGCCCCTGTTACCGGACTTGTGCTTTTTCTAGCGATAGTCTCCCCCTGGCTGGTTGCCATTTATATCGAGACCGATGGCACGTTTTTTAAAGACGCACTTGGGGGGGATTTATGGGCCAAAGTTGGTTCCGGGCAAGAGTCCCATGGTGCGCCGCCACTCACTCACCTTCTGGTTAGTCTTGTTATATTTTGGCCAATTCCGTCGTTTTTTCTTTTAGGGTTTAAAGAGATTTGGCGTGCTGTGAACAGCACTTACTCTCGTTTCTTACTGTGCTGGTTGATCCCTTCCTGGCTGGTATTTGAGCTGGTTTCAACAAAGTTGCCTCACTACACCTTGCCAATGATGCCGGTACTGGCATTGCTCACGGCAGGCGTCATGGTGAAACCTCTGGATGCGCGGGCAGGGGTATACTTGCGGTATTTTTCTGCCTTTTTGCTCTGGTTGGTGCCGCTGGGCATCTTTTTCGCTGTGCTGGCGGCCCCGTTGTGGCTTGAACTCTGGCCGTCGCCTCCCGCTGCGGTTTTGTGTGGTTTGTCGGTCATTGTTGCCGTTTCAGCAGGCAGGAAGCTGGTTGCTGGTGAATTCGTTTCGGTGGTGCCAGCAGCAGGACTTTCCGCGCTGTTGATGTTTGTCGGTTTTTGGGTGTTTGCCGCACCTGCCAAGAGCCCTATCTGGGTGTCTTCACGTTTGGTTGAAGCGGTTGATGGGGTGCCTGGTTGTGAGAGCAAAGAGGTTGCCGCTGCTGGCTTTCACGAGCCCAGCCTTGTGTTTTTGCAGGGCACGCAGCTCAAGCTTCTTGGCGCAGAAGAGGCTGCTCGTTTTCTGGCAGCAGACCAGCAGCAAGCCACGGCGGCCACTGGAGCGTGCAAAGTGGCGCTGGTGGAAGGGCGTCAGCTGCCTCGTTTCGATGCTGAGGCTCATCGTTTGGGGTTGGAGCCAGCGGTGCATCCTCGCGTGTCTGGCCTCAATATTAACGGGGGCAAGAAGTTGCAGGTTCACGTCTTCTCAACGGGGGGCGCTGCGCAATGAATGATGACGGCTACGCGGACACATTAGAGCGCCCGGTTCAAAAGCCTCACATAAGTGACGATGCGCCAGCTGTAGAGCTGGGCTTAGAGCAGGATAGGGGAAAAGACGCGCCAGCAGGCAACAGGACTGCGGACGATGATTTTCGTTTTTCTGATGATCAAGGCAGTGCTGCTTTTAAGAGGCTCAAAGCCGGTTTGCGAGCAGTACTTGATAATGCGCAGTTGCATTTTGTGAAGCTGCGGATCATCTTGCGAAACCGCAGAGCACGCAGGCTTGTCGGGGTTCCGGCACTTCCTGCGGTGCTGAAGTTTCAAAATATTGCCGCACTCCTTCTTGCCTTGTGTGGAATCGCGATGGTTTTTTTAGACCACAGCAGTCCAATTTGGGCGCGCCAGCTTCCCGTTGCCTATCACAATATCTTTGAGGGGATCACTGATATTGGCAAATCAGACTGGATCCTTTTTCCCACCGGCCTATGGATTTTAGCCATGACCTTTGGTGATTGGCAGCGCCTTCGGTTTCGTAGGAAAATGATATTGTCCTCAATGACGCTTTACGGTGCGTTCTTGTTCTTTGTTGTCGCTGTGAGCGGCTTGCTCGCTATTTTGCTGAAGTGGAATATTGGCCGGGCTCGTCCAATCTTATTTGATGAGAAAGGGCCAATGGCATTTGACCTGTTTGCATGGCAGGCAAAGTTTTCCAGCTTGCCAAGCGGTCATTCAACAACCGCTGGCGCATTGATTGTTGCGCTGGCTCTGCTTGCTCCCAGGTACAGGTGGCTCTTTTTGGTTGCTGGGAGCTGGGTGGCTATGAGCCGGATAATTGTTGGCGCGCATTACCCCAGCGATGTGATTGCAGGCCTCGTCGTGGGAGGTGCCTTTTCGTATTTGTGCGCCCGCTGGATGGCACGGCGACGGCTTGGGTTCAAATATGCGCGCGACGGCAAAATTGTGCCAACTGGGGCCATTAAGCTGACCCAAGGCTGGCGCGCCTTTGTCAACGCAGACAATGCCCGCACGAGGAATGTGTATGGACGCTCTCACAAGCCCTGAATTCCCAACGGACGTCTTTTAAGGGTTGAGACCAACGGGAAGATAATTAAATGAACGCCGATCATGCTGTACAAGACATCGACATCAGTGTCGTTATTCCTGCCAAAAACGAAAGAGATAATCTTCCGGTCTTGCTGGACGAAATTGCTGAGGCGTTGAAGGAGTACAGGTTTGAAGCTGTGGTCGTTGACGATGGGTCTAGCGATGATAGCCTTGAGGTGCTGGAGGCCTATGCCAAGCAAAACGGCTTTCTCAAAGTGGTTCATCATCAATGCTCGGCGGGGCAAAGTTGCTCTGTTCGCACTGGCTTATTGCATGCGCGTGGCACTTATATCGGCACTATTGATGGTGATGGTCAAAACAACCCCGCCTATTACCGGCAGATGATCGCAGCGGTGGAGGATGGCGGCGAGCGTGTGGGGCTTGCAGCAGGGCAGCGTTTGGGGCGCAAGGCCAGCGTGTTCAAGCGCTACGCATCTAAAGCTGCCAACAAATTGCGTGGCGCGCTTTTAAAGGACAACACGCGCGACAGTGGGTGTGGTTTGAAGCTTTTGCGCCGCGATGTGTTTTTGAAGCTTCCCTATTTTGATAGCTGGCACCGGTTTTTGCCCGCGCTTGTTATCCGCGAAGGATATGAAGTCGTTCATGTGGATGTGATTGACCGTGAGCGGGAACATGGCGTGTCAAAATATGGCATCTTTGACAGAGCGCTTGTTGGTATCCTGGATCTGTTTGGGGTTTGGTGGCTGCGACGCCGCAGAAAAGTCATTCCTGAGGTGGTTGTATTGACGGACTGTGACGTGAGTTCGTCCAAGGAGGATCACTGATGTTTGTTGGCCTGTATGAATGGTTTTACGACGTGTTCGTCGCCCAATGGGATTTCTGGGTGCTTTGGGGGTTTGTGGCGCAGTTCATGTTTATGATGCGCTTTATGATTCAGTGGATCGCGTCTGAGCGGGTGGGGCGATCTATCGTGCCAGTGGCCTTCTGGTTCTTCTCAATTGGAGGAGGATCGCTCTTATTGACGTATGCAATTGTGAAGAAGGATCCCGTTTTTATTGCCGGGCAGGGGCTCGGACTGATCATTTATTTCAGAAATTTATGGCTTATCTACAAAGAAAATCGACAGGATCCGAATTTCTAGGAGATTTATCCGCAATAAATGCAAATTGCATGCTCTTTTTTCGCTGAACTCTATTTGGTCATTGCGGAAATAGAGTTCCACGTAGTTTTTTCGTAAAATTGCGTATATTTTGTGCAATTCGATTGTAAACGTTAGTGGGAAATACGTAATTTTGAAGAAAATTGCTCTCAATTTGCACGCAGTTTACAAGATTAGTTTTTTCATTGCGCCCTTAATCCAAGTAATATTTAATCTCTGTATTAGTATTGTTTGGATTATTTTGTTTGCTTGCTTATAAGTCGAATATATTTATCATTTTATTTTATGGTTAAAACCTGTGCAACTCAGATATAATTTGCATAGAAACTTTGCATTCGATGGCAAATATGGCTTTGTAGACTAACTTATTAATAAAAACCTCTTGACGTTTTTAGAGAAATATCATCGAATGCTTGATGAGAAGTGGTTGAAGCCAATAGGGGGGCTTTAAGGGTATGCGCTGACATGCCTGTCCTGGCTGTTTTCCTAGGAGAAGGGGAATAGCCTGCTACTTCCGGTGATGAATTTAAAAATTGGACAAAAAAGAGGCTCCAATTCTATGAAAAAAATGATCCTTCCAGTTGCGCTTGGTGCAGCGTTCGCAGCGGCTTCCTTTTCAGTAGCTTCTGCTGGTACTCTTGAAGATGTGAAAGAGCGCGGCAAACTGCGTTGTGCTGTTTCTACCGGCCTTGCAGGTTTTTCCTACACTGACGAAAACGGCAAGTGGCAGGGCTTTGATGTTGACTATTGTCGCGCGGTAGCAGCAGCTGTTCTTGGTGATGCGGATGCCGTGGAGTTCTCTCCTGCAACCGGCAAGACCCGCTTTACAATGCTGGCTTCTGGTGAGGTAGACATCCTGTCGCGTAACACCACCTGGACCTTCTCGCGCGATGTTGACCTGAAGTTCACCTTCCTGGGTGTTAGCTACTACGATGGTCAGGGCTTCATGGTGAAGAAATCCCTTGGCGTTAATTCAGCTAAGGAACTGGACGGCGCAACTGTATGTATCCAGACAGGTACCACCACAGAGCTGAACCTGTCTGACTACTTCACAGCAGAAGGCATGTCTTACGAGCCGCTGGCTATTGAGACAAACACTGAAGGTCGTCAGAACTACCTTGCAGATGCTTGTGACGTTTACACAACTGATGCGTCCGGGCTGGCAGCTTCGCGTGCGACTTTCGAAAACGCGGCTGATCACATTATTCTTCCTGAAATCATCTCTAAAGAGCCTCTTGGTCCGCTCGTACGCCACGGCGATGATCAGTGGGCAGACATTGGTCGCTGGGTTCTCAATGCGATGAAGATTTCTGAAGAAAAAGGCATCACGGCTGCGAATGTAGACGATATGGCTGCAAACTCTAAGGACCCGGAAGTGAAGCGCTTGCTCGGTGTTTCTGGTGAGATGGGTGCATCCATCGGCCTAGATAATGACTTTGCACTTCAGGCGATTAAAGCGGTTGGTAACTACGGTGAAGTGTTTGAGCGTCACCTGGGTACAGAAACCAAAGTTAATCTTGCTCGCGGATTGAATGCTTCGTGGACTGAAGGCGGTCTGCAATACGCTCCTCCATTCCGTTGATCTGAACTGGATCTAACGAAAGGGGCGCTGTTGCAGGTAACAGCGCCCTTTTTTTGAAAGTATAATAAATAAGGCGGGCTACTTATGAGCGCTTCAACCGTACCAGCCGATAATAGCTTCCAGTTTTCGCAATTGTGGCGAGACGCACGATACAGATCCTACACGATCCAGATTATCGCGCTTGTCGTTGTTCTGTCAGTTGTGATGATGCTCATCAGCAATGCTGTAGAGAACCTCGAAGCACTTGGTAAAGATTTTAATTTCGGTTTCCTATCCGAACCAGCAGGTTATGACATTGGTCAGATGCTTGTTGAGTACTCTGCCGCCTCAGCGCATTGGAAAGCTGCTCTTGTTGGCTTGTTAAACACGCTGCTTGTTGCTTTGCTTGCATGTGTGTCGGCCACCGTTTTGGGTGTCTTTGCAGGGATCCTGCGCCTTTCCAACAACTGGGTCGTGTCCCGGTTGATGGCAGTATACATTGAAGGTGTTCGTAACGTACCTCTGTTGCTGCAGATCTTGGCTTGGTATGCTGTCTTCATTCACGTTTTGCCAACTCCTAAACAGGCTCTTAAAGCTCCTGTTATTGAGGGCGCAGTATACGCGACCAACCGTGGTTTTTATGTTCCAGGCCTGACTTTAAGCAATGGCTACCTGTTTGTGGTGGGTGCTTTGCTTGCTTCAGTTGCTGGTATCTTTGTATTTCGCAAATGGGCGCGCAAAAGGCAGGAAGAAACTGGTCAGATCTTGCCATTGGGCCTTATCAGTCTTGGTCTTTTGATCGTGCCTGCCGCGCTGGTTTATTTTGCAGTTGGTATGCCGATTGCGCTGGATTATCCGATTGCTGGTCGCTTTAACCTGCAGGGTGGTTTGAAAGTTGGTACGCCGTTGATCGCGCTGTGGTTTGCGCTCTCTATCTACTCGGGTGCCTTTATTGCTGAGATCGTTCGTGCGGGTATCATGGCTATTAGCAAGGGCCAGAGTGAAGCTGCGTCTGCTCTTGGGTTGCGTCCTAACCGGACGATGAGCCTTGTGGTGTTGCCGCAGGCGCTTCGGATTATCATTCCGCCAATGATCTCCAATTACCTGAATATTACCAAGAATTCCTCGTTGGCGATCGCTGTTGGCTACATGGATCTGACCGGCACGCTTGGTGGCATTACGCTGAACCAGACCGGCCGTGAGATGGAATGCATGTTGCTGTTGATGGCGACATACCTGGTGATTTCACTTTCGATCTCCGGTGTGATGAATGCTTACAATGAATCCGTAAAGTTGAAGGGGCGTTAGGATGAGCGATAATTCTGTTGCATTTGTTGCGACCTCCGACAAACCGCAATTGCCAGCTCCGCAAGGAACAACTGGTGCTGTTGGCTGGGTTCGCCAGAACCTGTTTTCATCTTCCTTGAACACAGTTCTGACTCTGCTTTCTATCTTCGTCGTCTTTTCAGTTGTTCCTGGTATTGTGGATTGGGCATTTGTTAAATCTGTCTGGAATGCGAATTCGCTTGATGAATGCCGCCAGATAAGTGACGGAGCCTGCTGGGCGGTTGTTCGCGAGCGCTATAACCAGTTCCTGTTCGGGTTCTATCCGACTGAGTTGTACTGGCGTCCTATACTGGCTTTTGTGCTTTTGTTTGTGGCACTGGTGCCAGCGCTTTGGGATAATATGCCAGGGCGTGGTAAAGCGCTGATCTTTTCGATGGCTTATCCGTTTGTCGCCTTCTACCTTATCTGGGGTGGTTTTGGCGGACTGGAGTATGTGTCATCAAGCCAGCTTGGTGGCCTGTTGCTCACCATGATTATTGGTGTAGCGGGCATTTCGTTCTCGCTTCCAATCGGCATCATTCTGGCGTTGTCTCGGAGCTCTAACCTACCAATCGTGAAATCGCTGGCGGTTATCTTTATCGAGTTCATTCGCGGCGTGCCGTTGATCACCTTGCTGTTTGTTGCGCACGTGTTGCTCAACTACTTCCTGCCTAAGGGTGTGAATTTTGATATTGTGCTGCGCGTGGTCATCATGGTGACGCTGTTTGCCAGTGCTTATATGGCAGAGGTTATTCGTGGTGGATTGGCAGCGCTGCCAAAGGGGCAATATGAAGCTGCGGATGCGCTGGGTCTTGGATACTGGCAGAGCATGCGTTTGATCATTCTGCCGCAAGCACTCAAGATTTCCATTCCAGGTATCGTGAACACGTTTATCGGCTTGTTTAAAGATACCACGCTGGTTTTGATTATTGGCCTTATGGATCCTCTCGGATTGGTTGCGCCAACACTTGGAGACCAACGCTGGAATGGTATTGTTGTTGAGCTTTATGCGTTTATCGCGTTCATGTTCTTTATCTTCTGCTTTGCAATGTCCCGATATTCGATGTATCTGGAACGCAAACTGCATACCGGCCATCGCTAGTCGCCTGGCACAAGCCAAGAGAAACTCGGAGAAATAAAAAATGAGTGACGCAAATCTCGCTGATGTTCAGGCAGACCGCTCAAAAATGCAGATTTCAGATACCGATGTGGCTATCGAAATCAGCGGCATGAATAAATGGTATGGTGACTTCCATGTGCTGCGCGATATTAACCTTAAGGTTATGCGCGGTGAGCGGATTGTTATCTGTGGGCCATCGGGCTCAGGTAAGTCCACCATGATCCGTTGTATCAACCGTCTTGAAGAGCACCAGAAGGGGCGTATCGTTGTTGACGGTATTGAGCTGACCTCCGACCTCAAGAAGATTGATGAAATCCGCCGTGAAGTTGGTATGTGCTTCCAGCACTTTAACCTGTTTCCGCATCTGACCATTTTGGAGAACTGTACACTTGCTCCAATCTGGGTTCGCAAGATGCCTAAGAAACAAGCTGAAGAAATTGCGATGCACTACCTTGAGCGTGTGAAGATTCCTGAACAGGCCAACAAGTACCCAGGTCAGCTTTCTGGTGGTCAGCAGCAGCGTGTGGCGATTGCCCGTTCGCTGTGTATGAACCCGAAAGTGATGCTGTTTGATGAGCCGACATCTGCGCTTGATCCTGAGATGATCAAAGAGGTGCTCGATGTTATGATCGGTCTTGCTGAAGAAGGTATGACCATGCTTTGCGTGACCCACGAAATGGGTTTTGCACGGAAAGTGGCAAACCGCGTGATCTTTATGGATCAGGGCCAGATTGTTGAACAAAATGAGCCTGAGCCGTTCTTCACTAACCCACAGCACGAGCGTACACAGCTGTTCCTCTCTCAGATCCTCAATCACTGATCTGAGCAGAGTTACCGATATAAAGCCCCGCTGTTTTAGCGGGGCTTTTTTGTTTCTGTCCGTCGTCCCTGAGGTATGCTCTTTGACTCGGCGTTGTTGGGTTTAAACGGCGAGGGAGCTCCTGACTGCTGCACGTAGGCCTCTGGTGTGGGCGCCGGGTCTGGCCCAGAAGTTCAAAAGGTTATCCCTCGTTTCAGCGTGGCTGGGCTTCTCAAAATCTGCGGCCTCAAGTGCGCTTACAATTCGGGATGTGCGAATGCCTTCGTTGGCGGCGTACGCAATCAAATGCGGGGAGTGGCGGGCAATTTCTTTTGTGATTGGGTTGCCGTGCTTGTCGAGTACTTCGCCTGCAGTGTTGGTCTTGGGTACGGCCATATGATGGACAGCCACCACTTCCCAGTGGTTGTTGAAGACCGGCGAGCCAGAGGCGCCTTTTTGAGTGTCCCCTGAATACCAGCAGAACATGTGTGCATCAGTCTCATTTTCGATGTGCAGGAGGTGACTGTTGTGAACAACAACAGCCTTGTTGCGGCCAAGCGGGTGCTGGATGATATTGACCGGATCTCCCTTCTTGATCATGCCTTGCTGGCGCGTAAGTACATGCCAGCCATAATGTTCAAGCGGAATGAAGCTGGGGTCTTCATCCACGACAGCAACGATCGCGACATCCAGCTCTTCGTTCGCCCAAAAGAACTTCTCAGGATGAATAGAACAGATTTTCGATGGCGTCTGGTTCCCGATCCGGTTGGCTTCTGCGCCAAGTTCGAAGAAGTGGGATCGTGCGTCCTGCGGGGTTTGCAGGACGTGATGGTTGGTCATCATCAGGCCTTGTCCAACCAGAAAACCAGTCCCGAACTTTAGTCCCTCACTATGCTCTAGTCTGCCAACGGAGCGGGCGGCGTATAGGCCGTACTCAAAGAACTCAATGGGCAGTAGGTCATTCTTAAGGCCGATGAGTGCTTCTTTGCCTATGGTTGCAAGGTCAGGGATTTCCTCTTCGAACAGGGCGGTTTGGGCCGCAATGGGCAGGCCTTGGGATAGCGCTAGCGATGCTTCTCGTTTTTCGTAGAGCGCTAGGCGCTCCTTGCTATCGGTTTCATTTTGTGTGCCCGCTAAAATTGCATTTTTAGTCTCTGTAATCTGCTTTCGTCTTTTGTGCAGTCTTTTGGCGGATTTTTGAAGTAGCACGCTGTTTAAATTGTCTAATTTAAGGGTCATGCAGTGTACCTTTAAATTTATGCCAGGTTGTGGCAATCTTAATAGTAAAAGTTGGTGTTGTGTGAATTTTAATATTTGAAACTGGAGGGGCTTTTATGAAAATTACGTATGATGAGTTTTTAAATATTGCTCGCGATCCAAATGTTTCCGAGCAGGAGCTGCTAAAATACTGCGATGTTGTTGAGCATACAGGTGCGTTCGACATTCATTTTCGCGTTAAGCCAGATATGGTCGAGATGACAGGGGTCGATGAGGAGTTCGAGAGCGCTCTTCAAATTGGCAACTGGGCCTCTCGCATTCGGCGCTACTGGCGCTTTAAAGAGGCGCTCAAGGATCACCCTGATCGACCAATGTTGATCTCTGAAGGTGATAGCTGGTTCCAGTTCCCAATTCTCATTGATGATGTGGTCGATCATCTAAGTGCACACTACAACATATATTCGCTCGGAGCGGCGGGGGATACGGCGCAGAATATGGTCTTTGGTGCTAATCGTGCACGCCGACGTGAATACCTAAGTGGGCTGAAAAGCTACAAGGATCAGGTCTCGGGTTTTCTTTTCTCTGCTGCGGGTAATGACATTATCGGCGAGGACCCCGATACCGGTGTTGCTGCGCTCTATAGTATCCTGAAGGACTTTAATGGTGATATTCAAGATGTTGCAGGCCATATAGATCGTCCTGCTTTTGATGAGAAGTTGCGGTTTTTGAAAGAAGCTTACGGACGCGTGCTCAGCGATATTCGCGGTATCGATGAGCTAAGGAACATGCCTGTGTTTGTCCATGGCTACGATTATGTGTTTCCCTATAAATGGGAGGGCGATACGCGCAGTCCTCTCCACGCAGCAAAGGATGAATGGTTGGGCGAGCCGCTTTCTGAGCGCAATATTCCAAGTGTCTTGGGCCGGAAAATTATCAGCAAAATGCTCGATGAACTCTATGAAATGCTTCAGGGGCTGGCAGCTCGTGATGACAATGTGATTGTGGTTGATTGCCGGGGGGCAATGGCTAACCTGTCAGATTGGATCGATGAGATTCATGGAACCTCAGCAGGGTTTGCCAAGGTTGCAGGCCGGTTCAAAACGGCGATTGATAGAGCGCTGGTGGCTCAAGGTGCGCTGACTTAGGTGCTCTGGTAGCACCCATATGTGCATCGGCTATGGTCGGTGCACAGCTGCTTTTGGTCGGTGACTGAACTTGTAAGAGGTTTACTGTTTGATATTCGCCTTTGAAGGGGAATTCTTATATTTTTCAATGTGTTACGGGCCTGTCGTGAGAGGCTGATTCAATGCGTGCTCAAGTTTAAGATCGAGTTACAGTTCTTTCACAGAGAAGAGTTCAAATGAGAAAAACCCCTGCATATCAATGTGTTGCAGGGGTTCTTTGTGAATGTGATTCTGGTTTAAGCTAGGCTTCTTCGCTGATGACCTCAGTTTGTGGGCTGGCGCCCCATTCACTCCACGACCCATCATAAAGCGCGGTTTTGGTGTAGCCGACTTTTTCCAGTGCAAGGGAAATGACAGCTGCGGTCACGCCAGAGCCACAGGACGTGATGACGGGTGTATTGGCATCCACGCCTGTTTGGTGGAAGATGTCTTTCAGGTCTTCATTTGAGCGCAGCTTACCTTCTTCTAGGAGTAAGCCGAATGGAAGGTTGAGGGCACCCGGCATGTGACCTGCACGTACGCCTTCACGCGGTTCTGGTGCTTGTCCCATAAAGCGCTCTGGAGAGCGGGCATCGAGTACCAGTTGTTGGCTGGAGTTTAAAGCTTCTTGAACTTCGCTCAGATTGCGCACCATGTCGTGGTTTAGTATCGCCGTAAAATGGCGTTCCATACGCGGTGGTTGATCGTCGGTGAGTGGGTACCCTTTGGCCTTCCATGCAGGCAAGCCGCCGTCCAGCACGAATACGCTTTTGACGCCAAAGGCACGGAACATCCACCACACGCGGGCGGCGGAGAAGATGCCCATTGCGTCATAAACAATGATGGTCTGCCCGTCGCCTATGCCCATCCTTCGCATTTTTGAGGAGAATATATGCGGCTCTGGCATCATGTGCGGGAGCGTGGAGTTTTGATCGCTGACTTCGTCGATGTCCATGAATAGTGCGCCTGGAATGTGCTCTTGTGCATATTCCTCTTTTCCATTGCGTTCCATGGCTGGCAGGTACCAGGAGGCGTCGATAATAACTACATCGGGAGCATCAAGGTGTTCCTTGAGCCAGTCTACCGAAACAATAGGTTCCTGTACCATGTCTTAGTCCTCCAACTGGATGCGAACACGCCTGTTCTGGCGGCCTTTGTTCTCAATCTTGGTGATTATAGCTTTGCCGATCTGCATGGTTTGAGATACATGCGTTCCCCCACAAGGCTGTAAGTCTATGTCTGGTCCAATTCTTACCAGCCTTATGCTGCCGGTGCCCATAGGTGGTTTTACGCTCATCGTTTTTACAAGACCTGGATTGGCTTCCAGCTCCGCATCTGTAATCCACTCGTGTATGACGGGATCATCATTTGCAATGAGTTGGTGCAATCTGTCGGTCAGGTCCTGTTTGTCCAGCGTTGCTTCTGGAATGTTGAAGTCCAGACGGCCAGTGCCTTCGCTGATTTGCCCGCCGGTAACAGGAAAGGGCAGCACGACAGACAGGAGGTGAAGAGCGGTGTGCACGCGCATGCGTTTGTAGCGGGTCTCCCAGTCAATGTGAGCTGTTAATTTCGCTCCGGGGCTTAATCCATCTGGCAGCTGCGTGCCTTCTTTGGGCTGGTGTATAATCTGGCTGCGGTCTTTGGAGTACAGAGCTGTTTGGATGGGGAGGTGCGTGCCGTCCTCAAACTCAAGGACGCCGCTGTCGCCTGGCTGTCCGCCGCCATTGGGGTAAAAGCACGTACGGTCCAGTACGATGCAGCCTTGCGGTGTGATGTGGCTGAGCGTGGCCTCACAACTGCGCAGGTAAGCATCCTCTTGGTATAAATGTTCGGTCATCAAATAATCTCGAATATAAGAAGGGAGACAGGCGCGTTGTTCTAAATGTGCGTTGCTCCGCTTTTTTATGTTGGTCAGGCGGTTGAGCGTGTGCTGAGGAGTTTAACAGCGAAGGCAGCCATAATGCTTGCGAACGAATAATCCAGCAGGCGCATGACGCGCGGAGAGCTGCGCAGGAAACGAGAAAAGGCCGATGCGCCAAGAACCATCAGGACACAACTTGGGACGCTTAGTAAAATGAAGAAGAAGCCGAGAAAGAGGAGCTTGGCTGTCGCGCTGGGGTCTGTTGCGGATACGAACTGGGGGAGGAAGCCGACGAAAAACAGCACAATTTTCGGGTTGAGGAGGTTTATTGTTACTGCCTTAGCCCAGATAGAGTGAACAGGCTCCTTTGCAACCATGCCTTTTTCCAAGGTGAGGGCGGAGCCGTTGCGCAAAATTTGAACGGCAAGGTAGCCCAGATAAAGCGCCCCTGCTGTTTTGAGTATTTGAAATGCGAGCTCGGATGCAGCCAGCAGCGCGGAAATGCCAACTGCTGCGAAAACTGCGTGAACCATGATGCCGCTGGTTGCGCCGACATTGCTACCAGCCCGGCTTTGCGACCTTGAGTGAGCGTTTTGCTCATAAAGAAGGTCATGTCAGGGCCAGGTGTCAGGGACAAGATGAAGGAGGCGAGCGTGAAACCAGCCAGCACACTTAATTCAGGCATGAAAAACATACAGGAAGCCTCCAGTGTTATTCTTTTCAGTTCAGACCTAAACAATTTTGTTGGATTTTTGCAAGTCTACTGAAGTGGACTAGCCTGCGTTAAAGCACTGGGGAGAAAAGACGTGCTGCTTGTGCCAGAACACGGAAGGCATAGCGGCGGTTGTTGAGTTCTGCGCGATCTGTACGGCGGGCGCCTTCAAAATCACGCAGTAGCATTTTTTCGGTTTGTTGCACCATGTTTTTGCCTGTGAACCAGAGCGTGATCTCAAAGTTGATGTTGAAGGAGCGATTATCAAAGTTCACGGTGCCAACACCGGCCAGTGCGCTGTCGACGAGAATCACTTTCTCGTGCAAGAAACCTTCCAGATAGCGGTACACTTTGATGCCATGGCTGGCCAGATTATCTGCATGTGCATAGCTTGCAAGCCACACCAGCCAGTGATCTGCTTTTTCGGGAAGCAGGATACGCACATCAACGCCGCGTAGTGCAGCTGCATATAATGCGGTGAGCACCTCAATGCCGGGGACAAAGTAGGGGCTAACGATCCAAAGGCGCTCCTTGGCCCGGGAGATGCTTTCCACAAAGCTGATGGCGCAGTCCTCCTGAACGTCGGCAGGGCCTGTGGGCATGACCATCACGTTTTCGCCGCCCGCTTTAGGAAAGCTTGCGGGAAGCTCTAACTGCAATGTATTTCCGGTTGCAAACTGCCAGTCTTCGCTGAATGAAAGCGTGGCTGCCAAAGCTGCAGCACCGGAGACTTTCACATGAGTGTCGCGCCAATGGCCAAACTCTTTGGAGAGGCCAAGGTACTCTTCGCCAATGTTGTGTCCGCCAATCCAGCAATGCTTGCTGTCTGTTACGACCACTTTGCGATGATTGCGGTAGTTTAGGCGCATTGGCCCGAGTATGCGCATGAGGCGGTGGCGCTTATTGAAGCCACTAACGTTTACTCCTGCCTCTTCCAGGCGGCTTAGGTACTGGGTGGAGAGCGCGCGCGAGCCGATGTCATCGTAAAGAAGGCAAACGTGCAAGCCTGCCTTGGCGCGCTCGATTAGCACATCGGCAAGTTCCAGTCCTATGCTGTCTTCGCGGATAATGAAGAACTGCACCAGAATATGTTTTTCGGCAGTGCGAATGCCCTCAATGATCGAGGTAAACATGGCTGGCCCGTCGATGAGCAAGCGGCACTGGTTGTGTTGCAGGAAGGGAATGGAGGCAATGCGGGTGTGTACCGGCCACCTGCTGCTGGCAGTGCCATCTACATAGGGCGTATGAAGGTTTAAGACATCTGTTTCGATCTGTGAGATGTCATCACGCACCTCAATATAGTCATCAAGTCGCTTCCAGGCAAAAATGAAATAGAGGAAGACCGTTGGCATAGGCAGAAAAAACAGGGATAGCAGCCAGGCAATGCTGCCTTGCGAGGTGCGCGAGTACATGATCTCGCGAATGGCGCAAATTACAGCCAGTGCATAGAAAAAGATACTGGAAATGGCGAATAAGTGGAGTAGGTTAATTGAAGATTCCAAGCGTTCCACTCCTGTGATGCGAGCGCTCACTTATAACTGTCGTAAGAGCTTTGGTCAAAACCTCTTACGACAGATTTTTGGGCCTTATGAATTATCAGGCTGCTTCAAATGGAATGGAGATGTTGGACTTGCGTTCCATCCATTGCGGAACCGGCAGGCCTTTTTCTCTCAGGAAGTCAGGGTTGAACATTTTCGCTTGATAGCGTGTGCCGTAATCGCACAGTATGGTCACGATGGTGTGGCCGGGGCCAAGGTCCTTAGCAAGGCGCATTGCACCTGCCACATTGATTCCTGATGATCCACCAAGGCAAAGGCCTTCATGTTCCAAAAGCTCAAAGTTGATCAGCAGGCCTTCCTCATCAGAAATGCGATAGGGGAAGTCGATCGGGGCGTCTTCTAGATTCGCGGTGATGCGACCCTGACCGATGCCCTCAGTGATTGATGAGCCTTCTGATTTTAATTCGCCATTGGCATAGTAGTTGTAAAGCGCTGCTCCGTGTGGGTCAGCAAGACCGATTTTAATGTTCGGGTTCTTTTCTTTCAGCCCCATGCCTGTGCCTGCAAGGGTGCCGCCGGTGCCAACTGCACAGATGAAAGCATCAACTTTGCCATCAGTTTGCTGCCAGATTTCCTGTGCTGTGGTTTCTTGGTGGCCCCGACGGTTTGCAACATTATCAAACTGGTTGGCCCAGATTGCACCTTGCGGGTGCGAGGCGTTGAGTTCCTGCGCGATACGCTGGGAGACTTTGATGTAGTTGTTCGGGTTTTTGTAGGGTACTGCGGGAACTTCGACCAGCTCAGCGCCTGCAATACGCAACATGTCTTTCTTTTCCTGGGACTGGGTTTCAGGAATGACAATTACAGAGCGGTAGCCCAGAGCGTTGCCGACAAGTGCCAGCCCGATGCCGGTGTTGCCAGCGGTGCCCTCTACAATAATGCCGCCCGGTTTCAACGTGCCGCGTTTGACAGCATCACGGATAATGAACAAAGCTGCGCGGTCTTTGACGGATTGACCAGGGTTCATGAACTCAGCTTTCCCGAGGATTTCACAGCCGGTTCTTTCTGAAGGGCCCTTCAGGCGGATAAGGGGGGTGTTGCCGATGGCTTCGATGGTAGAGGCGCACGTGTCCATAAGTTCTCTCAAATAATTCGTGTGACCATGACTATTAAAATACGGGTGTGATCCCTTTTAGAACCACGCTACTGTGCCGGGTGGTTAAGAACAAGAAATGGCCTGCCAAAGGGTGCGTCAGACTAGGATATTGTTCCAAGCAGGATCGAAGATATGAACGAAATTGCTCAGCTGGTGCTCTGATGTCGAATGAGTGCGTTAAATGCGAAATGAGAGAGCATTGATTTGCGCGTGGCGCTCTGTGTTCAGGATTTGCTTTCCAGCCATGTGATGGCGTCTTTGGTCGCCTTCCACAGGATTTCGCCGTTGTCACCTGCGCGGAACATGAAGGAGTTATGGACTTCCTTTTGAACCGGCTGCACTTCGAGCAGTTTTACCTGTGTGTCCATGGATGCTGAGAAAGCTGTTTTTTGCGTTACCACAAAGCGCTCATCGGTTGGCACGCGGGCCTGATCTTTAGGAAGATCTGCCCTTTGCAAAGCTTCGCGATGAGATTCAGGCTGCATGAGCGTCACTGCGATCGCTCTGCCGTCTGGCAAAAGGTGGGTTTCGTTTGGTTGGACCTCGGAATTGTAAATGACCTCCCCATATGAATCGATCAGCTCGACCCAAAGGGTTTTGCGTCCCTGAATCTCTACTTCACCAACCCAGATGGACAGGTCGCTCTTGAGCGGGTCGGCATAGGGGGTGTTTGAGGGAGGAACCAGCGTAACGGCCAGATAGTCCTCTGGCATGGCGTAGGTGCTGCCGCTGCTTGACTTATCTATCAACCGCGGCCCCGGAGTTTCGGGCGCGCTCGTTGCTGGCGGTGTTTCTGCAAGGGAGGGCGTTGCCATAGCGAGCGGCAGTACAGTCAAGGCGGCAAGTAACCCAAGCTTTGCAGGGGTAAGCTTGAAGGTCCCTAAAAGGTTATAGGGTGATAAATGAACACTCATAAATGGCTCCCTGACTTTCACGCAGCAACTTTCCCAGAAGGGGCGCCTTATTGCGTGCAACTCCTTAGTCATCCTCTAGTAACGACTATGGTGATATGCACTACATCTTTTATAGGTATATGTATTTACTCAGGGTATCTATGGCATAATAATTGTATATAAATTATGTTGCTCGTATTTATACTTTCATCCTATTTGGTTGTTATTATGTAAAATTTTCAATGTATTGATTTACTATATGTATTTCATGGAAATATGCCGCGTTATCTATTTTTTTAACTATCACAAAATTGCCGATTATTTCTGATGGAGATCTTAAGTTTTTGAGGTAATGGTGCTTTTTTGTCGAGAAGCTGAGGGTTTAGGAGTGGTAGGGGGCTTGTGTCGCAGCGAGCGACAGTCTCCACAATTCACCTGGGGTTGGGTGCCTACTAAAAATGAGGGGTGTTATCGTCAGACCATACTGAGAAGGAGGGTCAGTTTTGCCGCAAAGCGCAGCGCCTCGGTTTTTGTGCGAAAGAGGGTTCTGCCCAGATGAGCGCCCTTGCGACGGCCACCAGCGCTTGCAAGTGCTGCTTGTTCGCTTCGTGTAAACATGGTTTTCTACCCATTATTTTTTGTTATTTTATGGATAGACGCATACACGCACATATTGTGAAGCGTGTCGTTATATAAAGGGTTTTAAATTTGGGGAATTTAGAAAGAAGTGGCTCCCCGGGCCGGATTCGAACCAGCGACCAAGCGGTTAACAGCCGCTTGCTCTACCACTGAGCTACCGGGGATCACGGTATTTTGCCATTGGCTGCAATCAAAGAAGTGGCTCCCCGGGCCGGATTCGAACCAGCGACCAAGCGGTTAACAGCCGCTTGCTCTACCACTGAGCTACCGGGGATCACGATGATCTTGCCGTTATGGCTGCAAACGAAAAAGGATGGCTCCCCGGGCCGGATTCGAACCAGCGACCAAGCGGTTAACAGCCGCTTGCTCTACCACTGAGCTACCGGGGATCATAACACCCTTGCGAGTTTGCCTCGCCGTTTGCGTGAGGAGGCTTTTACAGAGGCATGGTGTGTTTGCCAAGTCGTTTTTTGCTAATTTTTCGATTTGTGGACAGTTTCTCATTTCTTTTATTGAGATTTCCAAGGGGGTTAGCCAGAAATCTCGGAAAACCGGTGATTTTAAGGGTTGGAATGTCTGCTGGTGTTGGAATTCTAACAAATGCAATTGACAGGGGAGCGGATTGGGACCAACACTTAGCGCCAGAACTCCAGTATCTTTTCATCGTTTGCCTCGGCATCGCTGAAAGGATGAAACGGGAATGCGGTTCCGTATTATACGGAAATAAGCCGCAGCTGCCCCCGCAACTGTGTGTGGCGAGACTATAGCGATAATCCCACTGGCCTTTCCAGGCTGGGAAGGGGCTATAGTCGGTTGAGCTGCAAGCCAGGAGACCGGCTGGAGATATGATTTGACATAGAACGGCTGTCGGGTGGACGGCGAGAGGTGCTCATGACACATATACCCCTGTCTCACGGTGAGACAGCGGATGTCCTTCGCTATAACCTTCCTGAAGTTTCGGCTTCTGCTTGCGTGCTGGTCAGCTCAAAATGATGGCTGAACATTCCAAGGACCTATGCACACGCCATTGTCTTGTGACGGGCGGAGCGCGTTCCGGGAAAAGCGCATATGCGGAAAAGCTTGTCTTGCGTAGCGGACGACGTGCGACTTATATCGCCACTGGCCAGGCCTTTGATCTGGAGATGGAAGAGCGTATCACGCTTCACCAGACACAGCGTGGAAGCGACTGGGATACAATCGAAGAGCCCTTGGAACTCGTCAGCGCGCTGGAGCGGTGCGCTGGTGCGGAGCGCGCCATCCTGGTCGATTGCCTGACGCTTTGGCTTTCAAACCTTATGCATGCAGAACGAGACTGGACGCGCGAGCTTGAGAAGCTTCAGCTGGTTCTGGCGCAGCTTCGGTGCCCCGTGGTGTTTGTTGGCAATGAGGTGGGCATGGGCATTGTGCCTGATAATGCTATGGCCCGCGCCTTTAGAGATGAAGCTGGACGCCTTAATCAGCGCATTGGCGAGCTTTGTCATTTTGTTATGTTTGTAGCTGCTGGTCAGCCTTTGCAGCTGAAGCCTGCCGTTCATCCGGAGATTTATCTATGACTATTTCTTTCTCTGCTGCCCCAAAAAAAATCCCTGCTGTGATTATCACGGGTTTCCTGGGCGCTGGAAAAACAACCCTCGTGCGTAACTTGCTGATGAAAGCAAAGGACAAGCGCATTGCGTTGATTGTGAATGAATTTGGTGAAATGGGCTTTGACGGGTCTTTGGTAAATGGCTGTGCTGACCCGGACTGTTCAGCTGATGAAGTGGTTGAGCTGGCGAACGGGTGTATTTGCTGCACCGTGGCGGATGATTTCTTGCCGACAATGGAAATGCTGCTGGAGCGTGATCCGGCCCCGGATGCCATTGTTATTGAGACTTCCGGCCTTGCGTTGCCGCAGCCTTTGGTCCGTGCATTCAACTGGCCTTCTGTTAAGCCACGCGTCACCGTTGATAGCGTGGTAACCGTGGTGGATGCGCCTGCTGTGGCCGCAGGAAAGGTGGCTTCAGATGAAGAGGCTGTGGCTGCACAGCGGGCGGCGGATGAAGCGCTGGACCATGAGAGCCCGGTAGAGGAGCTGTTTGCCGATCAGCTGACATGTGCCGATCTGGTTGTGCTTTCCAAAGCTGACTTGCTGGATGAGGCTGAACTGGCTGCCGTGAAGAAAACAATCAAGGGTCGCTTGCGCGATGGTGTTGAGATTGTTGTTGCCTCGCACGGTGAGCTGGCTCTTGATGTTTTGCTGGGCCGCGATGCTGGTGCAGAAGATGACATGGACTTGCGTCTTTCCCACCATGAAGCGCAGCATGCTCACGACCACGACCACGACCACGACCACGACCATGATCACCACCATCATCACGATCATTCGCATGATGACTTTGAAAGCTTCATTTTGCCGACACGGTGCTTTGCTTCGCTTGAAGAGGTAAAAGCGCAAGTGGAAGCTGCAATGAAAATTTCTGGTGTGTTGCGGATCAAAGGCAGTGTTGTTGTGGAGGGAAAAGCCGCACCGGTTCTTGTGCAAGCTGCTGGTCCGCGCGTTGAAGCGTGGTTTGCTATGGGCAGTGAAAGCCATTCCAAACTTGTTGTGATCGGCCTTGCCGGGCTGGATAAGCAGGCAGCACAGTCTGCGCTTGGCGAAGTGGAAACGGTGTAAATTCCATGCATTTACTTGTCGGACAATCGCGCCGATTGGATGAAGGGGAAGAGGCCGTCGATCTGGGCCAGACGCCTGCTGATGTGGTGTTTTTGAGCGCTGCTGACACAGAGTTGGCTGGGCTTGCTTCTGCCCATGCTCAACATGATGGCTATTCTCTTCGCCTTGCTAGTTTTCTTGCCTTATCGCATCCGTATTCGGTCGACCTTTATGCTGAGCAGACAATTCAAGCTTCGAAGCTGGTGGTTGTTCGGCTGCTGGGCGGCGTTGAATACTGGCGCTACGGGGTTGAAAGACTAGAGGCTATCGCTCGCGCTGATGGCGTTAAGCTGGTTTTGTTGCCCGGTGATGACAAGTGGGATGAGGAACTGGCTGCGCGTTCCACTGTGCCTTTGCCGGTTGCACACCTGTTATGGCGGTACCTGATTGAGGGCGGTGCTGAAAACCTGTCCAGCGCTTTGCTGTATGCTGCGCACATTACGGGCCTGCCGGTTGAAGCTCCTGCCGAGCCGACGCCATTGCCGCGGGCAGGGTTGGTTTTACAGGGGCATACGCTTCCGTCTCTTGATGATGTTCGTGCAAGCTGGAGTGATCCAAACCGACCGGTTGCCGCCATTGTTTTTTACCGCGCTTTGTACCAGAGCGGCGCGATTGAACCTGTTCAAGCATTATGCCATGAGCTTGAGGCGCAGGGGATAAATCCGCTTGTTATTTATGTTGCCAGCCTGAAACAAGCAGAATGTGCAGCCGTAGTTTCCAACGTATTTGACCAATGCCCGCCCGACATTGTTTTGAATGCCACAGCGTTTGCCTTGTCCAATGCTGGCTCGGTCCATTCGGGAACGGTGCTTGATAAGAACGGTGCATGTGTTCTGCAGATTGTACTGTCCTCGTCCTCTGAAGAGGGCTGGAGCGATAGTGATCAGGGTTTGTCTCCCCGCGACCTTGCGATGCACGTGGTTCTTCCTGAAATTGACGGCCGGCTTTTGACGCGCGCGATCTCCTTTAAGGAAGAAGGCGGGCAGGACCCTAAAACACAATGTCCACTTGTTCGGTTTGTTCCAAAACCGGACCGGGTTCGGTTTGTTGCGGAGCTGGCGGCCAATTGGGCGCTGCTGAGACGAAAAAACGCAAACCAACGCAAAGTGGGCGTTATCCTCGCAAACTATCCCAACAAGGACGGGCGCATCGCAAACGGTGTGGGGCTGGACACGCCAGCCTCCTGTACTCTCTTACTTTCTGAAATGAAATCAGCAGGTTATGAGGTTGATGCCGGTGCACCGCAAAGTTCGCAAGCTCTCATAGATGACCTGCTTTCAGGCCCGACAAACGCGTTGGACGCCACAAAACCACGCAAAGGCGGCGAGGAACTACCTGTTAGCCGGTATAAGTATCTGTTTTCAAAGCTACCTTTAGCGGTTCAACAGGGTGTTATAGAGCGTTGGGGCGAGCCGGAGGCTGATCCACATATTGCTGACGGGTGCTTTCAGCTGGCTTTGAAGACCTATGGAAATGTGACTGTTGGTATTCAGCCTGCACGTGGCTACAACATTGATCCAAAAGAGACTTATCACGATCCTGCGCTTGTTCCTCCGCATCATTACCTGGCTTGGTATATGTGGCTGCGCGACAGCTATGATGCAGATGCACTTATTCACCTTGGCAAGCATGGAAACCTGGAATGGCTTCCTGGAAAAGCCCTAGCTTTGTCAGAGGCTTGTTACCCTGAGGCGGTGATTGGGCCACTGCCAAATATCTATCCTTTCATCGTTAATGACCCGGGCGAAGGCTCTCAAGCCAAACGACGGTTATCCTCGGTCATTATTGATCATCTTACCCCTCCCTTAGCCCGGGCTGAAAGCCACGGTTCCGCTTTGGAGCTGGAAGCGTTGCTGGATGAGTATTACATCGCTGCCGGTGTGGACCATCGCCGACTGAAAGCGCTTGGAAAAGAGATACTTGGCGTTGCTGCGCGCGAAGGTATGGACAAGGATATCGGCCTGACTTCCGACATGGATGAGGATACCCGACTGGCGCGGCTGGATGCCTATTTATGTGATCTGAAAGAGCTTCAAATCCGCGATGGGTTGCACATTTTGGGGCTGTCGCCCACAGCGGGGCAGCGCAGTGAACTTCTGGTGGCCTTGCTGCGTGTTCCACGCGGAGAAAAGCCTCATGAAATCAGCTTGTTACGAACGATTTCTGAGGATTTGAATTTGGTTGGTTTTGACCCGCTCGATTGTGCTTTTGAGCAACCTTGGACTGGTGAACGCTCTATGCTTTTGGATGGTCTGGTCCAAGCGCCCTGGCGTAGCTGTGGTGACACGGTGGAGCGTCTTGAAGCGCTGGCACTTGCCTTCGTTTCTGGTGAAATGCAAGTTCCTGCTGGATTTACAGCGACTTATGCAGTTTTGGAAGCGCTTGAGCAAGACATTGCACCTGCGGTTGATGCCTCTGGTACTGCTGAGGTTGAAGGGGTGTTATCCTCCCTTGCTGGACAGTTTGTGCCCCCCGGGCCATCTGGTGCACCGTCTCGCGGACGCCCGGATGTGTTGCCAACTGGTCGTAACTTCTACTCCATTGACGTTCGCGCCGTTCCAACCAAAGTGGCTTGGAAGTTGGGTGAAAAGAGCGCTAGTGCGCTGATTATGAGACATTTTCAGGATCATGGCGAGTGGCTGCAAAGCATCGCTATGAGTTGCTGGGGAACCGCAAATATGCGCACCGGCGGGGATGATATCGCCCAAGCGCTCGCCCTTATTGGCGCACGTCCTGTTTGGGAAGAGGCTTCTGGCCGTGTCACAGGTTTTAAAGTGGTCCCACTTGCAGAGCTCCAACGGCCTCGGGTTGATGTAACCTTAAGAATTTCCGGCTTTTTTCGCGATGCATTCCCACAGCTCATACATTTGTTCGACGCAGCAGTTGCAGCAATTGCAGAGCTTGATGAGCCTGAAGACGCCAACCCGCTTGCAGCGCGGTTTAAAGCGGAGTTTGCAAGTCTGCTCGCCAAAGGTGTTGAAGAAGGTCAGGCGCACAAACGCGCCTCATCGCGAATTTTCGGAAGTAAGCCAGGTGCTTACGGGGCTGGCCTTCAGGCAATGATCGATGAGAAACTATGGGATAAGCGCTCTGATTTTGCGGAGAGTTTTCTGGAGTGGGGTGGCTATGCTTACGGTCGATCTCAGGACGGAGATCTGGCCAAGGATGATTTGAAGACCCGTCTTCTTCATACTGATGCTGTGGTTCATAATCAGGATAACAGGGAACATGATCTCCTTGATTCTGATGACTATTATCAGTTTGAAGGCGGTCTGGCTGCCACTGTTGAAACTTTAAAAGAGAGCGCTCCTCATATCTATCATAACGATCACTCGCGTCCTGAACGACCAGTGATCCGGATGCTTTCAGAGGAAATTGGCCGCGTTGTTAGAGGCCGGGCTGCGAACCCCAAATGGATTGCCGGTGTTATGCGGCACGGGTACAAAGGTGCCTTTGAAATGGCAGCAACGCTCGATTATTTGTTCGCATTTAGCGCAACGACCAATGCGGTATCGAACCATCATTTTGATCAGCTTTATGATGCATATCTTTATGATGATGAGGTGCGAGAGTTTATCGCGGACAAGAACTCCGCTGCGCTTTTGGAAATGACTGAACGGTTCTTAGAAGTAATTCAAAGAGATATGTGGGTACCACGGCGCAATAGTGCCTTTGATGATTTGTTAGAGCTGCGTCACGCGCTCATGGATGGAGGGGAATAATATGGTAACCAAGAGTGAAATGAGCGACGCGGATCTTGATGCACGCCATGCCGAAAAGATGCGTAAGAAGAAAGCTGCGCGGGACAAGATCATGGCGACCAAAACGGTCGAAAAGGGCTTGCTCATCGTACACACCGGCAAAGGCAAGGGAAAATCTACAGCCGGATTTGGTATGATTTTCCGCAGTTTGGGTCATGGTCACAAGGTTGCTGTTGTTCAGTTTGTAAAAGGGCGACTGGAAACAGGAGAGCGCATGGCGCTTGACCGGTTCTCTGACCTTGTCACCGTTAAACGTATGGGCGAAGGCTTTACGTGGGAAACGCAGGATCGCCAGCGTGACATTGCTGCTGCGCGCGCTGCTTGGGATGCTGCTAAAGAGCTTATCAGTTCTCGTGATTATAAGATGGTTCTGCTTGATGAGCTGAACATTGTATTGCGCTATGATTACATCCCTCTCGATGAGGTAGTTGCATACTTGCGAGATGAAAAACCTGATGATGTTCATGTGGTTATTACAGGTCGCAATGCAAAGGAAGAGCTGATTGAAATCGCTGATCTGGTGACCGAGATGGGGCAGATCAAGCACCCGTTCCGCTCAGGCGTTAAACCGCAAAAGGGCGTTGAGTTTTAATTGTGACTGACCCTGCTTTGCAAAAACGCAGACCGGCGCTGATGATCCAGGGCACCGGTTCTAATGTTGGTAAGAGCGTACTTGTCGCCGGGCTTGCGCGCGCTTTTACACGCCAAGGGCTCTCAGTTCAGCCTTTTAAGCCGCAAAATATGTCCAACAACGCTGCGGTCACTGCTGATGGAGGGGAAATAGGCCGGGCACAGGCCTTGCAGGCCTGGGGCGCGAAAGTTCCGACAAGCGTGCATATGAACCCCGTTCTGCTGAAGCCGGAAAGCGACAGTGGTTCACAAATTATCGTGCAGGGTAAGCGATTTGGTAGCGTGCGCGGTGCTGAGTTTGGAAAGCAAAAGAGCAGGCTTCTTCAGTATGTTATGCAGAGCTTTTCTGAGGTCGAACGCAAAGCGGATCTGGTTCTGGTGGAAGGGGCTGGGTCTCCAGCTGAGATCAACTTACGTGCCGGTGATATCGCCAATATGGGGTTTGCCGAGGCGGCTGACATTCCTGTGGTGCTGTGCGGGGATATCGATCGCGGCGGTGTGATCGCATCGCTGGTGGGCACCCATGCGGTCCTTGAAGCTGCAGAAGTTGCACGGATCAAGGCTTTTTTGATCAATAAATTCAGAGGAGACCCCTCACTCTTTGAATCCGGTGTTACAGCCATTGAAGAGAAAACCGGCTGGAATTGCAACGGCGTAGTCCCATGGTTTGCCCAAATTATGGACCTGCCAGCAGAAGACGCGCTGGATCTTTCTATGAACGCTGACCGCGGCAAGCTCAAGGTTGCTGTTCCAGTGATCAGCCGTATCGCAAACTTTGACGATTTGGATCCGCTTCGAATGGAGGAGGATGTCTCCTTGGAGTTCATTCTTCCAGGAGAAGTTTTACCAGCTGATGCGGATGTGGTTTTGCTGCCAGGCACCAAATCTACTGTTGGAGACCTTGCGTTTTTGCGGGCGCAGGGCTGGGATATTGATCTTTATGGACACGTGCGCCGCGGCGGGCAGGTTCTTGGAATCTGTGGTGGTTATCAAATGCTTGGCAAGACAATCTCTGACCCGGATGGGGTTGAGGGCGATGTTGCAACCGTGGAAGGTCTGGGCTTGCTGGATGTGCACACCATCCTGACAGCGCAAAAAGAAACGACCCAAAAGAGCGGCGTTCATATCCCAAGCGGGCAGCGTGTTTCGGGCTATGAAATACATGTTGGACAGACAAGCGGCGCAGATTGTGCTCGGCCCTTTGTTGACTTGGGTGAGCATGTCGATGGCGCGATCTCACAAGACGGTTTGATTGCTGGTTGCTATCTGCACGGAATATTTGGTTCAGATACGTTCCGTACCGCTTTCTTGAATGGGTTTGGCGCAGCATCACAGTTGGGCTACGAGCATCGTGTGGAGCAGGCGTTGGATGCATTGGCAGAACACCTTGAAGACCACCTTAACCTTGATGAGCTTCTGGATATTGCAAGATCAAGAGTTTTATAAAAGCGCTGCTGCTGTGAGAAATACAGCCAATACCACGCATGAAATAGCCATCAATTTTAGTGCAGAATCAATATCATCTGCATTCGCGGTTTCGCGGCCCGTCGCGTTCATGAAGGGGTCTTCAACGCGATATCCATCATATTGACGCGGCCCGGCCAAAGCTATTCCCAATGCGCCTGCCATAGCAGCTTCTGGCCAGCCGGCGTTTGGGGATCGGTGGGTGTGGGCTTCTTTATGGATAGTGGCCAATGCAGCTTTGTAGGAGCAACGAGATATGTATGCAGCCAAGACAATAAGGAGGCCTGACAGACGGGAGGCAGGGAGGTTGATAAGGTCGTCAAACCGCGCTGAGGCCCAGCCAAAGTCTTCATAGGTTGCGTTTTTGTGCCCGATCATGCTGTCAGCTGTATTGACCGCTTTGTAAATAAACAAACCAGGTAGCCCAAGCGCAGCGAACCAGAAGATTGGAGCAACAACACCGTCGGAGAAATTTTCGGAGCATGACTCTATAGCTGCGCGACTGACGCCTGCTTCATCCAAGTACTCAGGATTGCGTCCCACAATCATTGAAACCTGTCTGCGCGCTTCCTGTAGGCCTGAATTTTTAAGCGCATCCCTTACTCTAGCTACATGTTGGTAAAGGCTTTTTTGCGCAATCAAAACCATGCCAATGAGAGCGATTAGGAGTTCTCCCAAAGGGACATATTCTAGCAATAACTGAAGTATGGCGCCTGAAAGTGCGGCTGTGCCTACTAATAAAACAAGAGTGAGAACACCGTTAATTTTGCGCACTCTGCGTGAATAGGCTGCCTTGTTAAAGGCATTGTCCATACATGAGATCGCCTTTCCAATCAGCGTAACAGGATGTGGCAATTTCGACCAAAGCCAGTCAGGATCGCCAATTACGGCATCGAGTAGGACCGCGAGTACGACGATCCAAAGCGTATTTTCAAAGACGAGCATGATTTTCGAGCATATTCAAAGAGGTTTTTAGTGCATTGGCAAATCTAAGGCGATTTTCTGCGCCCACGGGCAGCCCTAAACGCATCCAGTTTTTGTTATAATTAAATACACGGGTCCAGACCTGCTTTCGTGCAAGCGCTTCATGCAGTTGATGCGCTAAAGGGTACTCGATTAAGGTGTAAAGGTCGGTTTGCCCTACTATGGAGACTTGATGTTCGAAAAGCACTTGCCTGAAAAGATCTGTTTCGATTTTCAGGAGGGTACGCATCTCGGCTTGCCAAGTTATGTCAGAAAATGCGGCGTGGCCGACATCCAGAGCAGGACCAGAAATGGCCCAGCTGCCAAGTTGCTTCTGTAGTTTTTTGGTGATGCGTTGCGGCCCGACCAACGCACCAAGACGCAGCCCCGCAAGACCAAAGAACTTGCCAAAACTGCGCAGAACTAAAATTGGGAGGCTACCGAGTTCAGGAATGATCGAAGCCTCGGGATACAGATCCATGAAGGCCTCATCTACAATAAGAAAGCCGCCATTTTTCTGCTTTGATGCTGCAATCTCCAGCAATTCTTGTTTGGAAAATATGTGTCCGTCTGGATTGTTTGGGTTCACCAGTAATAGGTGGTCTGTATCGGTGTGGTGAATATCTTCGCGCCCGATGAGCTGCGTCTTTGCACCTGCAGTCTTCCAGCTCTCTTCATGGGATGAGTACGTTGGACTAACGATGGCGATTGAGGAGTTTGGAGAAAGTATTTGTGGCAATGCGGTAATGATTGCCTGTGTGCCCGGTGCTGCTGCCAGGCCAGTCTCGATTGGGACACTGTAAGCGGCGCGCGCTGAAGCGATCAGAGCTGCTTCCGCTCTTGCGTTGGGCAAGTCTGCGAGGCCGCGTGATGTTATGTGATTTAAAGCAGGGTAGGCGATAGGGTTGATACCAGTAGAAAGGTCCAACCAATCTTTTTCGGAACCGCCAAATTCGGCAGCTGCCTTTGAAAGATCTCCACCATGTTGCATACGCATCACCCCGCTCAAAACAGTGGTTATGTTTTAGCGGGGTGGCATCGCGATTGCTATGTATTGTGCTGCCAATTAGTGGGTTTCAACAGATGTTGCAAACGGTTGAGTGAGCGAGCTAGCAAGACATCGAACCTCGATTGACCTTGTTGATGTCTCCTCCTGCCCATTCCATGACCTTTGGGTCCATCGTTTTGAACCAAAGAGATGGAATCGCGGCCAAAGCAAAACAGCCAGGATATCCGCTTGGAAGGCGAGGTAAGTCTGAGAAGTTTCTCAAGGTCTGATAGGGGCGCAACGGGTTGGCGTGATGATCGGAGTGGCGCTGCAAATGAAACGTACTCAGGTTTGAGAATATATGGTTGGTGTTCCAGGAATGGCGGGGCTGACAGCGTTCGTATTTACCATTCTCATTTTTTTGGCGCAAAAGACCGTAGTGTTCTACATAGTTTGCCTGTGTTAGGCCGTACCAGCCAACGACACTTTGTATGACTAGGAACAGAAGTACTTGCCACCCAAATATTGCTGTGCAGATGGAAAAGACGATAAGTGTGAGAGCATATCCTTGAAGGATGTCATTCTTCAGCGAGAAGGTGCTGAGCCCTTTTTTCTGCAAGCGCTGTTTTTCATTCTCCCACCCTCTTGCGAAGGCGCCAGGGATTTCTCGCAGGGCAAAGGCATAGATGCTTTCTCCCATGCGAGAGCTTGCCGGATCTTCTGGTGTTGCCACATGAATGTGATGGCCGCGGTTGTGTTCAATGCAAAAGTGGCCATACCCAACCGTTGCAAGTGCCAGCTTGGCGAGCCACTGGTCTGTCTTATTGGTTTTATGACCAAGCTCATGAGCCATATTGATGGTGCCACCAGCGAATAATCCCTTTCCAAATGCGAACACGACGATCAGCCAAAGTGGAAGTTCATAAGTGCCGATGAGCCAGACAGAAGTGAATAATATGACCCACGCATAAGGGATAAGCCATCGCACCAGGCGGCTGTAGTAAGGGTCCTCTGCCATTTGTACTAGGACGTCGTCTGGTGGGTTATAGGGGTCTTCACCTAGGAGTGCGTCAAGAGCAGGGATGACGACAAAGAAGTAAATGATTGGAATGAACAGAACGGCATACGCCAAGGTGTATACATATAATGCTATCGAAACTAGGGTGATACTGCTACTGGCATATGCAATGAGCCAGTAATAGCGTTTGGCATCTTGGTATACTTCTGACTTTCCCGTGTTGTCATGTGTTTTGAAAACCATCGTCCCCTCCCAGATACAATGTTTACGTTAAGGTAATGTAGCAGTTATTCTGGGCAATTAAAATGGTGTTATTTCGGAGAGGTTGCTGGCATTTATAGTGCATTGGAATATTGCTGTGATATGAAAGTCTCGTTGTTTTATGTTTTGGTGCCCTCAGCGTTGGTGTTCTCTTCCAGTGGAAGATGACGTGACCAGGCTTTATAGCGCTTTTCCAGCTCTTCGTAGTTTTCGACGCAGCCGTTGCGAAGATCCGGGAAGTTAGGGCCGCGTTCCCATTCTCCGCGCTTAGTGCAGCGCTGCATCCAGTTTTTGCCGGAAGAAAGAAAGAGAGTTGGGCTAAGGCCCAAGGCTTTGAAGAGCCTACGTGTGACTATGCCGTGCTTCTTTAGAAGTATGTCGAGCTTTATCGCTTTGATTTTCCATGGAGTGAGTTTTATTGGGGCTGGTTTACCTGCCTCTACGATTGGAATTATCTCAGGAAGCTCTAGTCGGGATACCGGGTAAAACTCTTTGAAATTACCGGCAGATGAGGCTCGATTGGCGTTGGGTAATTTAGGGCGGTACCAGCTTGATGTTTTTTGACTTTTTGAGTCTGGGCTATCGACCTCGATAATTTGAAGCGAAAGAAGATTGCAGACAGGTTGAAAGTCTAAATTGGAGCCTTTAGGGATCAAGACAGCTCTACAATCCGGCCCTGGCTGATCAATTTGATATGCGTATTCCGCTGCTTGAGAGATAACTTTGGCGTTTAGGCGTAGCTTTGCTTCTATGCCGACCTGAAAACCATCTGTGCTCCTAACGAGCAGAATATCCCAGTTGGCCCACTCCGGGTATGCGATCCATTCCTCAGGAAGCTTACTGATAAAGTGCGTGCACATATCACTTTCTGATAGGAAGACAGCTTTGCTCCTTTTTTTCTTTCGGCGTGTTGGGGCTGAGCGTTTTTCTAGAGGCTCAATTGTATCGCTCATTTAAACCTGCCTCTAGACTGTCCGCGGTGCTGTGGTGTTTTGCCAGCTGAGTGTAATCATCAAAGCGTGCAGGAGCCATGTGGAAGCCATGTTACTGCACAGTTTCTCCTCGTTGTCCCTGAAAAGCCAAGTCTTATATGGTTGCATTGCCCAGCTGAAAGGTGCCGTTGATGGTGGCGGGGCCGCAAAGTCAAAAGATTAGTGTTGTGTATACCGCACGACGAAATTGCGCAGCATGTGCGCTGGGGCCGTTACATCCTCCCGGCGTGCAGAGGCAAGGAGGTCTTTGATTTCGCTGGGTTTAAAGTAGCTGTGGTCTTTGTACACATTTAGGCGAACTTCCAGGCCTGCGCTATCAAGCTCTGGATGGAACTGCGTTGCATAGACGTTTTTGCCATGACGGATGATCTGGAACGGGCATGCTGGGGAACTTGCCAGATGTATGCAATTAGGTGGTAAATCTTGTAGTGCTTCCTTATGGCAAACGTAGGTCTTAAAAGAGGTCGGCATGGTTGAGAGAAGGGGGTCGGAGCGCCCCTCCTGAGTGAGTGTGCAAGTCACAGCGGCGGGTTTTTCACCATACTTTGCTTTGCTGACCTCCCCGCCAAGAAAATGACCAAGAATGCCAATGCCGTAGCAACACCCAAGCAGAGGAAAATCGGTTCGGACTACGTCTGGCATCAGAGCTAGAGCAGCAGATTCGCAGCGCTGGTCGATTAGAGACTTCTTTTCATGAGGATCACTGACGCAACCTGGGCCTCCACCTAAAATTACACCTGAATATTGACCAAGGTCGATTTGGGGAGGTTTTTGAAGTTGATCCAGCCGCACGCGGTGAGTTTGGTGCGCTTTCAGCCCGGATTTGGCTAGAATAGCGAGGTATTCTCCATCAGAGGCATCGGTTTCAGGGCGCAGTTGCAATATCAGAAACGGCTTCATTTTATCGCGATCCCAACAGATTTGCTGAGCGTAATGGACCACAGGATGCTTTTAGGTTCAAGGGCTATCAGGTTTGCTCATCGGAAGAGTCAATGAGAGAGCCATCTGGTCCCCTTTAGAGCGCGAGTTGTCGCCTGCTTTGTTAGCGCTTGGGGTGCAAAGGTTCTATGCTGTTAGTGGAAAGCGCGGTAATGCACAGTACGACCATGCAGGTGCAAGGCATGTTGACTAATCGCCTTAAGATTCAAGAAGGGGAAAAAGATTGTTCGGCTGTGCTGCGCTACTGACATGATGCCCGCGCGGCTGACGAAATATGAAACATTTTGGGAAAGTTGGAGGCCTCTGCCGGAATCGAACCGGCGTACACGGATTTGCAATCCGCTGCGTCACCACTCCGCCAAGAGGCCAACAGTATGGTGTGGAACGGCTTTTCTGACATTTGAGCTTGATAGTCAAGCCGGTTATGCAACTTTCTCAGAAGTGTTTGGCAAAAGCTGTTTATAAACCGCTCTCTAGATGTGGGTTCTCAAAGTATCAGGGGCGCAATTTGAGGAGGGTGAATATTTCGCAGTCCACTTATCCTCCACCCCTGCGATAAATGATAGTATTTCTATAGGCTGGGAAGTCGCGTAAGTGCCTCATGGAGAAGCGTCATAACGCGATGAACTTCAGGTGTCCAAATATCTGCAGCCTTTGGGCGGGGCGTTCCGGGGGTGTTCTCTTTTGACGACAACTAGAAAGCGGTAATATGAGCAACACGGCACATTTAAACTTGCCGGTGATCGCGGCTGCGCAATCGCAAAAGCACGTCACACACAACGAAGCCTTAGCGCTGATTGATTTACTGGTTCAACTCTCAGTGATTTCAAATAGTGTGGGTGAGCCGCCTGCAGATCCGGTTGAGGGCGCACGCTATATTGTACCAGCGGGCGCAACGGGCGCATTTGCTGGCTATGAAAACCAGATTGCCGCTTTTGATACAGGCGCATGGCGGTTTATTGCGCCGGGCACGGGCTGGTGTGCATGGGTTGAAAGCGCCGGGGGGATGCAGGTTCATTCTAATGGCGCATGGGGCCTCTTATCGGCTGTGGCCGGGCTTGGCATAGATCCGGGCACGGGCGGGCTTGCCATTCAGCAAGAAAGAACCGTTTTAAGTGAAACGGATCACGGGGCACAAAGCCAGTTTGTCACCGTTGAAGAAGAGCTGAGCCTTGCAGGTAGCAGCGTTAACAGCACGGTTGTGATTCCTGATCGGGCATTTGTGTTTTGTGTCTCTTCGCGCACCGTGGAGGACGTCACCGGCGTGTGGCAATATCATGTGGGCATTGCCGGGGAAGCTGAAAAATTCGGCGGGTATCTTGGGATTGCAGAAGGCTCCACCAATGCAGGCGTGATCGGGCCGCAAGCCTTTTATGCAGATACGCCGATTGTGATTTCAGCGCATGGCGACACTGGGGCGTTTGTAGGTGGCAAGGTTCGCATTGCCTTACATTATTTCTTGCCGGTGATTCCGCAGGAATAAGTTGTATTTCTCGAAATATGACCGAGGCATACTAAAATATGTTGAACAGATGATGTACAGGCAGTTATCAATGGTATGTGATAGCTGGATAGCTTGGGAGGGAGAATTGCTGCATCACGTTGAGATCTATGTTTCTGATATTGAACGTAGTCATGCGTTTTGGAAACCGCTGTTTTCCCTTGCTGGCTATAAGGAAAGTGGGCGGTGGGGTGATGGCTTTACTTTTGAGAGCAGTAAGGGGGCTTACCTCACATTTGTGCAGGTTGCAGAGAAGTACGCGATACATCCTTATCACCGCTGTGGTGTTGGTTTGAATCACCTCGCATTTTCAGTGGTTGATCGAGCACGGGTAGATAGAATTCGGACTCATTGCTTGGAGTTGGATATCCCACTACTTTATGAGGATCGCTACCCTTTTGCTAATGGCGGAACAGATTACTATGCTGTGTTTCTTGAAGATCCCGACCGGATCAAAATCGAATTTGTCGCAAGATCAAGCGATAGATAAACAAAGTTGATGGATTGACAACGATTCTCTGACTGGCCGCTTAGCGGCTTTTTTTGTATCTACCGGGGGCCTTTGGCTCCCGTTTTTCGTTAGGGGGCAGGCATGAAAGATACCTTTCAATTGATTGTCTTGGACTTGCTTGGAAGTGAGGGCGGGTTTGCAAACAGATCGCGCAAAGCAGATCCGGGCGGCCCAACCAATTTGGGCATTACGCAGGCGATTTTGGAGGCCTGGCGCGGTCGTCCTGTGAGTGTGGAGGAGGTCAAAAACTTAAGCCGTGAGGAGGCTTTGAAGATCTACCGCGCGCAATACTGGGATAGCGTGAAGGGCGATCAGTTGCCGCGTGGGCTCGATTATGCCGTGTTTGACTTTGCGGTGAATTCGGGGCCTGTACGGGCCGCAAAGACCTTGCAGAAAATCCTTAAGGTCAAGGTTGATGGGGTTATCGGCCTGAAAACATTGCGAGCTGTAAAGGCGCACACTGTTACGTCTTTGATTAACCTGCTTTGCGCTGCGCGCCTCAAATTCATGAAACGGCTGAAGAACTGGCAGTTTAATAAAAATGGCTGGTCGCGGCGTGTGCGCCATGTGCAGGAAAGATCTTTAGAGCTTGCCAGCAACGTAACTCTAAAACGTGCGCCAATGCCTGTTTTGGATGCGCAGGTAAACGAGCAGGGGGCCAAAGCGCTTGACGAAGAAACCAGCGCGTTTAGTGCATGGCTTAGCCCTGACGGGATCACTCGTGCAAGCATGGCAGCTTCTGGCTTGTCTGGCATTTTAGCTGGTTCCGGCCCTCTGCAATGGGCCTTTGCGCTTGCTCTGGTGGTAAGCGTTGGGGTTGCCGGTTATCTGCTGATTACCAAAGAGCGGGCGGCTTGATATGGGAGCCGCTCTATCATTCTTGATTGGCACAAAAGCAGGGCGGGCGGTTGCGGCCGTTCTGCTTTTGTTGGTGCTTGCGGTCATTGCTTATCACCAGATCAAGCAAGGAGCGTTTATCGAGGCAGAGCATGAGGCTTTGCAAGGGACTGTGAACGCGGAACGGGAAAGGACGCAGGATGATGCCTATTTGCAGGGCCTTGAAGATTACAATTTGTGTCTTGAGTACCTTCGCAATTCCGGGATGCAACACACTGAGTGCGAACAATTGCGCGGGGTTCACAAAGAATAACCTTAGCGCGGCCGGGTTTGTTGCTTTAGTGAAGGCTGACCGCGCTGGGGCTGAGCGGGTAAGTGCTAATGACCGAAACGGACAGAGGCAGGGCTGTTGGAAATGACGGATTTTATTTTAGAGATATTCCACCGCCTGCAACTTTGAAAAACGGCAATCATTTTTGTTTTTGCCTTGATTGGTGCGTTGCTTCAAGAGGCAGGTTTTTGGCAATGAGTGGTTGCAATATCATGGCGTTTACGCTGGTTTCTCCTAGGCATTATTTGCATAGGGGAACTCTGGTGGCCGGTATCCGTTTAGCATCCATTCGAGCACACGGCAGGCGATGGGATTAGGCGGTCGCTTGCCACTTGTGTCCTCCCATCTGCGAACAGTGTGTTGATCAGTGTTTAAGATGCGACCTAGATCGCGCTGAGATAATTCTAGCTTTAACCGCGTTGCCTTGAATTCTGCCGGAGACATTGATTTACTCGCCTGCTTTGCCATTTGTCTCAGCATAGGGCGGCCGCAATGAGTGGTACAGCTATGAAAGTTCATGTTTAAGCCTTTTGCAGTTATCCGTTAAGTCGGGTGGTTGGGGGGCTTCTACTTCACACTTGGTGAGCGCAGGAGCAGAGCGCGCGCGGACCTTCTGCTTTTTTTGATCGTTATGGCTTACATCAAATCGGGTAGTCGGCGTTTGAAGATGTTGCGCAAGAAAACGTTACAGCGGAAGGCGAAAGGAAGAAGAACGACGCCTATTTGCAGGGCTTCAGGGGTTTCTGTGATGTTTTGGGGGCGATCGAATTTTACTCCGGGGAGCATTGATGTATAGGGTTCTGAAAACTATCAGGAATAATTGAGAGCTTGGGTGCTTTATCGTGTCTCCTCTGTTCGCGACCGTTGAAAAAGATTGTATTTGTGCTCCAAAATTCAAAAATGGAAAAACAACAGAGGGTACTCTTTACTTTTAAGCATGTGGCAGCTTGTGTTTACGGCGGTTGAGCGATATTTCTCAGCCAAAGAATCTTGCGAGACAGTGAGGACAGGATGGTCAATTTCGCGGAACAAAGAACTCTGATGGTCGACAATCAGCTGCGGACCAATGATATTACGGATCTGCGCATTATTGGCGCCATGGGTAAGGTGCCTCGCGAAAAGTTCGTTCCTGAAAAGTTTCAGGAATTGGCCTATATCGACGAAGACGTTTGTGTTGATGACGGCGGTGAGCGAAAAATGCTCAAGCCACACATTTTCGGTCGGCTTGTGCAGTTGGCTGAAATCTCAGACAAGGACGTTGTCCTGGTTGTGGGAGCTGCATCCGGTTACGGTGTTGCTGTTGTTTCTTATCTTGCTGAGTCTGTTGTTGGGTTAGAGGTTGACCTTGCTCTTTGCGAAGCGGCGTCTGCAAATCTTGAGCAGCTTGGTATCGAAAATGCAGCTGTGATTGATGGTCAACTCAGTGATGGTTACGCAGCTGACGCGCCCTACGATGTTATCCTTGTGAATGGTTCAGTTGATGAGCTTCCAGAAGCCCTGACTTCCCAAATGAAAGAGGAGGGCCGCTTAGTTGTGGTTGAGGGTGAGGGGAACGCAGGCGTTGCTAAGCTCTATACCAAGTCTGGGGCCAATGTTAGTTCTCGATTTGCGTTTAACGCGCATGCAAGTGCGTTGCCGGGATTTGAAAAACCAGAAGTCTTTGAGTTTTAAAAGCGCCATAAATTCAGAGTGCTTAAGGCGGGAGGTGACTTTCGCCTTTTTTGCTTTAGAGAGAAGTTGTGTAAAACAGCTCTGTACCCTGAAAAGTGATACGGATTACATCTTTTTAAACCGACTCAGGTTAGTGAGTAAATCTTCCTTTCGACCATTATTAAGCTGGTGGTAGCTACGCATGTTCTGCGATGTTGTAGAGATATCCACGTCTCAATCTTTGGCTGAAAAAACAGTAGTAAAATCTTAATGGTTCAATTACTGTAGCTTTTGGGGATTAAAACTCTGCGATCTGATTAAGTGAATGTTCCAAGGGGATGTTGCTGGTTCGGCGCAGAGATTATTTTTTTGCGGAAACGGTTTAATCGCCGGTTTTCGTGGACGCCGAATAAGGTATGCTTTCGGCGAAGGTGTTGGGTTTGCGGTTTGTTAGTTTGACCCTTGTTTGAGGCATAAAAAGTGGTTTCTCGGAAAACTTTAGCGGGTACAGTTGCTGTAATCAGTTTGATTGTAAGCGCTCAGGGCGCAAACGCTCTTTCAATGAAAGAAGCGTTGGCAGCGACCTATCAGAATAACCCGACATTGAATGCGTCGCGTGCACAGCTGCGTGTGACAGATGAAGGTGTCCCTCAGGCTTTGGCCGGATGGCGACCATCAATCATCGGTAGTGGTGAATACGGTTACCAGTGGCAAGAAGCTAATGGTCAAAACCGAAATCGAAATGAATACTCTCTATCAGTGCAGGCTACTCAGCCGTTGTTTCGTGGGTTTAGAACAGTAAACTCCACGCGGCAGGCGGAATCTATTGTTCGCTCACAGCGCGAGGAGTTGAGAACAGCAGAACAAACAGCTCTCTTCCAAGCTGCTACAGCATATATGGACGTGATCCGCGATACCGCGCTGGTCTCGCTTCGTCGAAGCGATTTGAAGTTCCAGGAAGAGCAAGTTCGCGCCTCGAAAGACCGCTTTAATGTGGGCGAAGGTACACGAACCGATGTTTCTCAAGCTGAATCGGGAAGGGCGCGTGCGCAATCAGCTTTGAATACTGCGCTTGCAAACCTGAACACAAGTCGTGCGGTCTTTCGTCAGGTCATCGGTATTGACCCGAAGAATCTGAGCGCACGGACAAATATTTCCAGCATGTTGCCGAGGAATGTGTCTTCAGCCATCTCTATTGGGCAAGAGGAGCATCCATCTATTCAGGCTGCTCAATTTTTGGTTGATGCTGCGCAATTTGCTGTGAAAACGAGTGAAGGTGTTCTTCTGCCTTCGGCAGATTTGCAGGGCACTCTTTCGTACGGTGATAACACTCTTCCAGGTGTTTCTGGGAAGCCGACGAAAACGGCATCGATCTTTGGTCGCGTGACTATTCCTATTTACCAAAATGGTAGTGAGTATTCTGTGGTGCGCCAGGCTAAGGAAGATCTGGGGCGTACGGAAATTCTGGTTGATGTGTCGCGAGATGGAATTCGTGCGCAGGCTATCTCTTCATGGGGCAATTTGAATGCTGCGATCGCGTCCATTACGGCAGCTGAAGCTCAGGTTGCTGCCGCGCGGCTCGCTCTTGAAGGTGTGATTGAAGAGCAGCGTGTTGGCCAGCGGACAACGCTTGATGTTCTTGATACACAGAGCGACTTGGTTGATGCGCGCGTAACCTTGGTAACCGCTCAGCGTGATCGTGTTGTTGCCGCTTACGCAGTGCTGTCTTCAGTTGGGCGCCTTGATTATGATAACCTTGCCCTCAGTGGTGCGCGTTATGATCCGACTGAACATTATCGCTTGGTTCGCGATAAATGGATTGGCTTGCGGACACCAGATGGTCGCTAGTCTTCATTGAGCATTCGTTTTTAGGAAGGGGGCATTCACTGCCCCTTTTTTGTTGACTGTATCCTGTTGAATGTTGGTTTTCCTTGTGGGAATTGGGTTTTTGCTTCGTTTGTACCTGTTAGGTGAGGAGGCTTTCCTCTTATATTCTGGTAAGTATTTCTTAATGAAGTGAGTCGGGAAACCGTCGGATTAAACGCTACTAGAAGTGGAGTAAATACATGGGAGCTGTCTCACAGGGTAACGAGCCTTCCATGGAGGATATCCTAAGCTCGATCCGTAAAATTATTTCGGATGACGAAGCGAATGGCGCAGAGCAAATGAAAGATGCTGCATTGAGTGAAGCTGACGCAGGTCGCGAATTGTCCCAGGATGATCTAGATAAGCTCTTTGATGATGCACCAGCGGAGATTGAGCCTAATCCTGCGCCTGAGTTGGAAGAGGGCGGAGCTAAAGAACCTGAAGTTCTCGAGCTTACGCAAGATGAGAAGATCGACGAGCTTTCCTCCACGTTGAAAATTGTCGAAGGCCTTTCTGATGAGGCTAAAGAAGGTGGTGGTGACATTAGCTTTCTTGAGGAGACAAACTCTGAGCCATTCGGGTTGAGCTCAGCAGAGCAGGACGATATTCTCGAGCCCGCTCAGGCCTCTTCTGATGACTTGACTGAAACGCTGATATCGAGTGCAACAGATCAGGTTGTTTCCAGTGCATTTAACGGCCTTGCAAACACCGTGCTGTCGAAAAATGCGAGAACCCTTGAAGATATGGTTGCCGAAATGTTGCGACCAATGCTGAAAGGTTGGTTGGACCAACATCTTCCGAGTGTGGTTGAGCGACTTGTGCGGCAGGAAATTGACCGGATTTCTGGCAAATAAAATGGTATTTACGGCCATTGGGCCGTAACTTGAACCCCTTATTTCGTAATATCAGTTTGTGTGAAACCTGAATGAAACCGTCAGGTGCTGTGAGCTATTGAGCGTTTGTGCGCTCAAATGTGTTCAATGGTCGCTTCAAAGGTTGACTTAGGCGAGTGCATCCGATTTACACCAGACAAACTCCACAAGTGGAAGATCTTTAGGTATGCTGGATAAAACATATGAGGCGGCCTCTGTTGAGCCGCGGATTTACGAGACCTGGGAACAGGCAGAAGCCTTTAAGGCAGGCGCAGGTGCAGAAGATGGTGCTGCGACCTATTCAATCGTGATTCCGCCGCCAAACGTGACAGGCTCGTTGCATATGGGGCACGCGCTGAATAACACGCTTCAAGATATCATGGTTCGTTATCAGCGTATGCGTGGTCGCGACGTTCTATGGCAGCCAGGTATGGACCATGCAGGCATCGCAACTCAGATGGTTGTTGAACGCCAGTTGGCGGCTGATGGCGGCAATATTTCTCGTCGTGACATGGGCCGGGAAGCCTTTGTTGAACGCGTTTGGAAGTGGAAGGGTGAATCTGGCGGGATGATCTTTAACCAGCTCAAACGTCTTGGTGCGTCTTGTGACTGGTCCCGTGAACGTTTCACCATGGACGAGGGCCTGTCCAAGGCAGTGCTGGAAGTCTTTGTTTCTCTTTATAAAGAGAACTTGATTTACAAGGACAAGCGCCTTGTGAACTGGGATCCCAAACTTCTGACTGCGATTTCCGATCTGGAAGTTGAGCAAACCGAAATGCAGGGTAACATGTGGCACTTCCGCTATCCGCTGGCGGATGGCGTGAGTTACCAGCACCCAATTGCGTTTGATGAAGACGGCAAGGCGACCGAGTTTGAGACCCGTGATTACATCGTGATCGCGACCACTCGCCCGGAAACCATGCTGGGTGATACAGCCGTAATTGTTCACCCTGATGATGAGCGCTTTAAAGAGCTGCAGGGCAAAGACATTATCCTTCCACTGGTTGGTCGCCGTATTCCGATCATTGCGGATGACTATGTGGATCTTGAAACCGGTACGGGCGCGATGAAAGTTACGCCTGCGCACGATTTCAATGACTTTGACATTGGCAAGCGCCATAATTTGCCTCAGATTTCCATCATGGATCGTGAAGCCAATATTGTTCTGCGTGAAGCAGAAGGCTTTATGGATGGTCTGGAGTTGACTGACGAGCTCAACAAGACACTGGAAATACTTGAAGGTGTTGAGCGCTTCAAGGCACGTAAGCTGATTGTTTCCACGCTGGAAGAGCGCGGGCTGCTGGATGAGGTTGTTGATCACGTTAACATGATTCCACATGGTGACCGTGGCGGCGTTCCGATTGAGCCTATGCTGACAGATCAGTGGTATGTTGATGCAAAGACTATGGCAAAGCCTGCTATTGCGTCTGTTCGTGAAGGCCGTACCAAATTCGTTCCTGCCAACTGGGATAAGACCTACTACGAGTGGATGGACAACATTCAGCCGTGGTGTATTTCCCGTCAGCTGTGGTGGGGGCATCGTATCCCTGCGTGGTATGGTCCAGATGGTAAATTCTTCGTTGAGCAGAGTGAAGAAGAAGCACTAGCAGCGGCTACCGAGTTCTATGGTAAGCCAGTTAAGCTTATGGAGCAAAATGACGCTCTTGCAGCACATGATGCTGGTGAAGCTGATTTTGTTGCCTTGTACCGCGATGAAGACGTGCTTGATACATGGTTCTCGTCGGCTCTGTGGCCGTTCTCTACGCTCGGTTGGCCGGACAAAACACCTGAGCTTGCACGCTATTACCCAACATCGGTTCTCGTGACTGGTTTTGATATTATCTTCTTCTGGGTTGCCCGGATGATGATGATGGGAAACCATTACATGAAGACCGAGCCCTTCGACACGGTTTACATCCACGCCCTCGTTCGTGACGAGAAGGGCGCTAAGATGTCCAAGTCCAAGGGCAACGTGATTGATCCGCTGGCGCTGATTGAAGAATACAGTGCTGATGCACTACGCTTTACGCTTGCTGCTATGGCCGCGCAGGGCCGCGATATTAAGCTCTCAACATCTCGTGTTGCTGGTTACCGGAACTTCACGACCAAGCTCTGGAATGTTTGCCGTTTTGCTGAGATGAACGAGTGTCACGCGGTTGAAGGCTTCGACCCTGCGCTTGTTAAGCAGACAGTGAACCGCTGGATCGTGACTGAAACAAGCCGCGCTATTCGCGAAGTCTCTGAGGCGATTGATACGTACCGCTTCAACGATGCAGCTGGTGGTGCATACCGCTTTGTGTGGAACACATTCTGTGACTGGTACGTTGAGCTAACCAAGCCTATCTTCTACAGCGATGATGAAGCGGCTAAGGAAGAAGTTCGTGCCACAACAGCCTGGGCTCGTGATGAGATCCTGAAGCTTCTGCACCCATTCATGCCTTTCATTACGGAAGAGCTTTGGATGCGTACGGTTGAAGATGGCGAGAACAAGCGTGAGAAGCTTCTGGCGCTTTCTGCTTGGCCAACGTCAATTGGTGAAGATGGAGAGGCTGCTGCGGAGATCAACTGGCTGATCGATATGATCGTCCAGATCCGCTCTGTTCGTTCTGAAATGAACGTTCCGGCTGGGGCCAAGGTTCCTGTTGTTCTGTGTGGTGCTTCTGAGCAGACTAAGGCTCGTCTTGGCATCCACGAAGCAGCGATAATGAAGAATGCACGCGCTGAGACAGTGACAACTGCAGATGAGATTCCGCAGGGTTCTGCTCAGATCGTTGTTGGTGAAGCGACAGTTTGCCTCCCGCTTGCTGGTGTTATCGATCTTGATGCGGAAAAGGCACGTCTTAGCAAGTCCTTGGACAAGATCGTTGGTGAACTTACCAAGATCTCCAAGAAGCTAGAGAATGAGCGCTTCCTTGAAAAAGCTCCGGAAGACATTGTTGCCGCGGAAAAAGAAAAAGTGGCTGAACTTGCTGAGCGCAAGGAAAAGATTGAAGCTGCTCTGGAACGTTTGGCTGCACTTGGCTGATGTCTTTTAGTGAGTGATGATTTTAAAACGCGGTTCTTCGGGGCCGCGTTTTTTTGTTGTGTTGGGTCTTGTCCTGCATCTGCATTGGCTTTGGGCTTGGAGGGCACGTATAAAGCGTGGGAAGCTCGGGTTTTACAACCGTGACTTATGGGCAACGCTTGTGGGTTAGCTGAGTTTCATCAACAATTGCCGCCTGTTTGCCACGTTACGGCCTTTTCCCCGCGCCATTCCAATGCTAAGCCCTGTACAAGTTGGGCGTTTGAATCAATAGCTGCTGGAAAGTTTAATGGATTTTACGATGCGTAGATATCTTGGGCGTGCTGCATTTTGTGCATTTGCGGCGTTCATTGGCGGGGCTGCATTTTCGCTACCTCTACAAGCTCAGACTCCGATCAAAAATCCTGTTGCTGTGTTTAAGGGGCTGGATAAAATTACCGGCCGTATCACAACTTTTGATGTCTATATTGATGAGACCGTGCAGTTTGGTGCGCTTCAAGTCACGCCGCGTGTTTGCAATTCCCGTCCACGGACAGAAGCGTCGCAAACCACAGCGTTTATTGAGGTCGATGAACTCACGCTTGATAGTAAAGTTCGCCGCATTTTCAGTGGTTGGATGTTTGCAAGTAATCCAGGCGTTCATGCGGTGGAGCACAGCGTCTACGATATCTGGCTGATTAACTGCAAGACAAAGACATCTGTGCCGCCACCAGAGGGTTACTCTGGCCCTGCGGTTGATCTTGTAGCGGAAGCTGACCCACTCGCTGGTGAGGACTTTGTCTCTTCGGGTGAGATTCCGGTCCCAAGACCAAAGCGACTGGCAATACTTCAATAAAGATACGGCCTCTTAGTTGGGGCCGTTTTTATTTTCGCGATGGGCAGGGCGTAATTCTTCAATGATCTGAAGCAGGCGTTTACCCGAGGTGCCTTGGGGGAGTGTGTTAAAATCGCCGTGAACAGTGAGTGCGTTGTCGAGCAGCTTTGCATAGTGGTCTTTTTGGACCTCTATCGCACCGAACTGTTTCAGGTGCGTTGTCACAAACTGTGCGTCGAGTAACCTGTACTTTCCATAGAGAAGTCGGCCATAAAGGTGCACAAGGGCGACTTTGGATGCATCACGCTCTAATGAGAACATGCTTTCACCAAAGAAGGCGCCACCCAGCGATACGCCATACAGCCCTCCGACAAGCTTATCAGTGGCGTTGTAGACCTCTATTGTTTGGCAGTATCCCATTTCAAACAGATCAGTATAGAGCTGTCGGATCTCGGTGTTGATCCAGGTCTCTCTGCGTGTTGATGTCGTTGATGCGCAAGCGGAAATCACAGCTTTGAAGTTTTTGGAGGTGCGAACAGTGAATTTGTCAGCGGATACGGTTCGTGCGAGACGTTTGGGGATATGAAATGAGTCGAGCGGCAAGATACCTCGCCGCTCGGGGTCAATCCAGAAAAGATCAGGAGAGTTAGCAGTCTCAGCCATTGGAAAGACGCCACAAGCATATGCTTTAAGCAAAATTTGCGGTGTAATCTGTAGTTCCATGCAAGACTGCTTAGACCTCTCTCGATCTCCTCAGTTTTCTTCTGAGTTCTGAGCTGCGATGTGTGCTTCCAAAAACTTCTCAAGCCAGTGGATATCATAGGCGCCGTTGGCGATATCCTGATTGTCGAGAAGCTCGGTAAACAGCGGCACAGTTGTATTGATGCCATCTACTACAAATTCGCTAAGTGCACGGCGTAGTCGCATCATGCATTCCACGCGCGAACGTCCATGAACGATCAGCTTACCGATCAGGCTGTCATAGTGCGGCGGAACTTTGTAGCCCTGATAAACACCAGAATCTACACGAACACCTAAGCCACCTGGTGGGTGGTAGTAGGTGATCGTTCCAGGAGAAGGGGCAAATGTCAGTGGGTGTTCGGCATTGATACGACACTCAATTGCATGGCCTGTGAAGCGCACATCTTCCTGATTGATTGAAAGGTTTGCGCCAGCAGCAATACGGATCTGTTCGATCACGAGATCTATGCCGGTTACCATTTCAGTTACAGGGTGCTCCACCTGCAAGCGGGTGTTCATTTCAATGAAGTAGAACTCGCCATTCTCGTAGAGGAACTCGATGGTACCAGCGCCGCGATATTTGAGCTTGCGCATTGCTACAGCACAAATTTCGCCTATGTTCTGGCGCTGCTCTTCATTCAGCGCAGGAGATGGACACTCCTCAAAAACCTTCTGGTGTCTACGCTGCAAGGAGCAGTCGCGTTCGCCAAGGTGGATTGCATTGCCCTGACCATCGCCAAGTACCTGAACCTCAATATGGCGAGGTTTGCCAAGGTACTTCTCCATGTACAGTGCATCATCACCAAAGGCTGCTTTGGATTCTGAGCGCGCTGTAGAGATTGCAAGATCTAGGTCTTCAGCGGTTGGTGCTACCTTCATGCCGCGACCACCGCCGCCAGCAGCTGCTTTCACGAGAACCGGATATCCGATTTCCGCAGCAATTGCATGAACGTCATCTTCTGGTGTAATGCCACCATCAGATCCCGGTACGACCGGAATGCCCAATTCAATCGCTGTGGTCTTAGCCTGGATCTTATCGCCCATCACACGGATGTGCTCTGAGGTTGGGCCGATGAAGGTAATGCCGTGTGCCTCAAGAATCTCGGCAAAGCGGGCATTCTCAGAAAGGAACCCGTAGCCTGGATGTACAGCATCGGCGCCAGTGATTTCACAGGCAGCCAGGATCTGTGGAATGTTGAGGTAACTGTCGCGCGCCACAGGCGGGCCAATACAAACACTTTCGTCAGCAAGGCGCACGTGCATTGCATCTTCGTCGGCTGTGGAGTGGACCGCAACGGTGCGAATTCCAAGCTCTTTACATGCCCGAAGAATACGGAGTGCGATCTCGCCGCGGTTTGCGATCAGGATCTTGGAGAACATTGAGACTTCGCCTGTTATTCGATGATGATAAGTGGTTCGCCGAATTCTACCGGCTGACCATCTTCAACCAGGATTGCAGTTACCGTACCCGACTTTGATGAAGGGATTTGGTTCATGGTCTTCATGGCTTCGACAATAAGAATTGTATCGCCTTTTTTCACCGCTTGACCAACTTCAACGAACTGCGCTGCGCCCGGCTCTGCTGCCAGATACGCTGTACCAACCATTGGTGAGGTTACGGCGCCAGGGTGGCTTGCAGGGTCTGCAGATACTGCGATCTCTACAGGAGCTGGTGCTACTGTGGCCGCTGCTACTGGTGCTGCCACCGGAGCTGCTGCAGCGTTAATTGTCAGCTGACGAGCGACCCGAACGCGGAGATCTTTATGTTCCACCTCGATTTCGGTCAGGTTGGTGTCGTCCAGCAAATTTGCGAGCTGGCGGATCAAGTCCTGATCAAATTTAGTTTCTTTCGTCATCTTTTTCATCGTCCAGTTCGAAATGCCCTGATATGTGAAAACAGGAGCCTTCGGTTTGGCCCTCAAAAAGCTATTTGCAGCAGGGACGGCCATTAAAAATCATTGAAAATCCGTCTGCATAGAGCAAATCTGGATTCTCTTGCTGAATGAACTACACACGCAGCCGGTTATTAACTGCGTAGATAGCCATAAACTCTTTAGTTGCAAGATGCTGTCATAAAAGAGCACGCATCTGGTCTGCCTAGGCTGCGCATAAGGCAATTTCATGTTGTTAAGCGCAGAAAGGCATCTGTCTCTCTGATTTACTCGAAAGTAAACCAAGGTAATCGCGCAAGCACGAGTGTTGTGTTCTCAAAAACTCTGTGTAACGAGTTAAGTTTAATTGACGTAATGGTAAAGTGTAGCCAGACAAATAAACATAACTGGCTTTCTTATATGATCAGAGCGAACCAAGGGGAAGACCTTTGTCCGCTCTGAGGTGAGTTCTTAAGAATAAAGCTTCGAAAATGGGTTAATAATCGCGCGGATGACCGGTCTACTCGCGTTCGGCAGCGATCTTTTCCTTCAACGCATCGTAGCCAACGGCTCCTACAATCACATCATCGCCCAGGATGTAAGAGGGGGTGCCTGTAATGCCGAGCTGCTCCGCAATTGTGAAAACCTCTTGAAAGGTTTCAGCTGCCTGGTTGGACTTCATGGACTTTTCAAGGCTGGCCCGTGAAATACCCAGATCCTCTGCGACCTTCAGGCTGCTTGCCATATTTGCGCGACCTGGTTGTCCCAAAAGCGCAAGATGGAAGTCCTCGTATTTGTCTGGAGCAACGTCAGAAACTGCGATCGCCACACGTGCTGCTTCCTGCGAAGGCTTGCCGAGAACTGGGAATTCCTTCAGGACAACGCGTAGATTCTTATCTTCATCAACCAAACGAACAAGATCAGACAAGGCGCGTTTGCAGTAACCGCAATTATAGTCGAACAGTTCAACGAGCGTTACGTCGCCGTCAGGGTTCCCGAGCACGACCTGGTAGTCGCTGTTGTATATCTCGTCGGAAAGGTTTGAAATTGAGGCTTTCCGTGCGCTTTCTTCTTCTGCAGCGCGCCGTTTATCAAGCTCTTGCAACGCGTCCAAAACGACTTCAGGATTTGCAACAAGGTATTCTTTAATAATTGATTCCACTTCAACGCGGTTTAGCGGCTCTGCTTGCGCAGAAAGGGTCGCTGGCAGCAGTGTTAGCGTTGCTGCGCATGTGATCGCTGCGCGGCGCATAAGTTTCTTCATGACGTCTCCTGTGCCCGTGTTCGGGTATTTGATTACTTATTTGTATGTCGGTTAACGGCGTCTTGCTTGAGGCATCTTTATTGACAGAATATCGTCGGCTTGCTGCCAGGCTGGCGTTCCAACCTTCAGCGCTTGTTGGGCGCGCTTAGCATAGCGTTGAGCGCTGCGGGTATCCCCGCGCGCCATGTGACTTTGTGCTGTTGCCAAATCGGCTCCTGCTTTGTCGCCAAGGCGGGCATTTGCAATTGCAAGCTGGGCATAACCAGTCATTGAGTATCTGTCTTTGCGCAGGGCTCTGGTCAGCAACCCTTTCGCTTCTTTGAGATAGCTCTTGTCGTTTGATGCGACCATCGCGAAGCCCAGCCAGATCTCGAAGTGCGGATTACCTGGGTAAAGCGCAAGTGCTTTGCGGAAGGGTGTAATCGCTGCTTTTGGCTTGCCACCTTCAAGAAGTGCCTGACCTTTAATCTCATAGAAATACGGATATTGGGGCCCTTTTGCGATCAAGGCATCAATTTTTTTGACGGCTCTGGATAGTTTGTCAGCTCTCATGCTGGCAATTGCGCGTGCATATTGCGCCGGCAGGCTTTTATCTTTTTCCGGGTAGGCCCGATAAACTGAGTTTTTATGGCTGGTGAAGGCCAGAAGTTTGGCCTTCACCATATCATGCTTAAGCTGAAGGCGCTGTGGATCCTTCTTATTAAAGTACTTACCTTTTTTCGCCCTGTTTTGTAGGGCGTTAAAGCGCTCGCGCGGCATAGGGTGGCTGAGAGCATATGGGTCTACATACTGCGCCGAGAATAGGGCCTGATCAGCCATCCGCTCAAATGTATTGAGCATTCCCTGGGCTGATACACCAACAATGTTGAGATAGCGAAGCGCGGCCTGATCAGCCGATGATTCTTCTGAGCGTCGGTACGACAAGAAATTGCGCTGCGCGAGTGACGACCCGCCAGTGATCGCTGCTGCACCGCCACGTGCGATGGAGCTGTTGCCTGTTGTTGCCCCAGCTACAGCTGCTCCGGCGCCTAAGATCATGCCAATGACTGACATGATCTGCGCATTGGAAGCTGCCTGTCTCATTCGAACAAGGTGGTTGCCTGCAATATGGCCGGTTTCATGAGCGATCACGCCAATGACTTCGCTAGGTGTTTTCGCATCCATTATCACGCCCAGGTTGATAAACATCCTGCGGCTGTCTGGTACAAATGCATTGAAGCTCTTATCATTGACCAGAACGATCTCTACCTGGCCTGCTGGGAGTCCGGCAGCACGGAAGATTGGTTTGGCGTACTCACGCAGCAAGTCTTCGGTTTCGGCATCACGTACAAGGGGGAGACCCTTCTTTTGTTGAGCTTGAGCCGTGGTGATCGCCGCATTAGGTACAATTAGAGAAAGTGCGGTGGCGGAAATGAGAAAAATGCGCGCAAACTTTGTTGCTTGTGATTTGACTGGGCCAAACATTCGTTTCAATGCACGGTTTTTAAATTGCACGTCAAGTCCCCTTAGTTGGCCTAGCCGGCGCAGAGCAGTTTGCACTTAAAGTAATACATAGACTTTCAAATAAGCCTTAACCACCCAAGATAGGCAGTTATTAGGCAAAATTGCTAGGTAGCTCTGGAAATAAAGCACAGGCTCTTAAAAGAAGAAATAAGAGGGAATTCATTTGTCAGTATTAATGGGATCAAAACGTAGTGAAGTGCTGCCGTTTCAAGCTATGGAAGTTTTGAATGCTGCAAACCGCTTGGAGCAACGCGGGGAGCATGTGCTGCATATGGAAGTCGGGCAGCCCGGATCACCGCTGCCTGACCAAGTTTTGCGGGTCGCGCAGGATTATCTGTCCTCTGGGCGTTTGGGGTATACTGAAGCGCATGGCATTCCCGCACTTAAAAAAAGCATCTCCGGTTACTACCAGCAGACTTTCGGGCTGGAAGTACCTGAATCTCGGATCTTTGCAACGACAGGCTCATCTGCGGGGTTTAATCTTGCATTTTTGGCAGGGTTCGATCATGGAGATAGGGTTGCAATCACATCACCAGGCTATCCAGCTTATCGCAATATTATTGAGGTGCTTGGGCTGGAATGTGTTGAGATTGAAGTTGGACCGGAAACCAGGTGGTCCCTTACTCCAGAGATTTTGGAGCGTGTCCACCGGGAGACGCAACTAAAGGGAGTTCTGGTGGCTAGTCCGGCTAATCCAACGGGAACGATGATGTCACCTGACGCCCTGAAGGGGCTGGTCGAGGCCTGTGATGAGCTCGGCATTTTGTTTATCTCCGATGAGATCTATCACGGCCTTGCCTATGAGATGAAAGAGGAAACAGCTCTTCGCTTCACTCAGAACTCGATCGTGGTCAATAGTTTTTCCAAGTACTATTGCATGACTGGCTGGCGCATTGGTTGGATGGTTTTACCTGAGGCACTGGTGCGCCCGGTTGAGCGTATTGCGCAGAGTCTTTACATCTCGCCGCCGGAGTTGGCGCAGGTAACAGCTTCTGCCGCGTTTGAGGCTGTTGAAGACTATGAAAAAATCAAAGCTAATTATGCAGCAAACCGAAGAGTGTTGCTAGATCACCTGCCAAAACTTGGGTTTGACGTCGTGCCTGTGGATGGCGCGTTGTACGTCTATGCAGGTGTCTCTAAGTTGACCAACGATTCCTTGGGGTTCTGTCAGAAAATGTTGGCAGAAACTCACGTTGCCACAACGCCCGGTGTGGATTTTGATTTGAGCAGGGGTCACCAGTATATGCGCTTTTCCTTTGCTGGCGATCAAGCTGACATCAAGTTGGCAGTGGAACGATTAGAGCACTGGCTCTCCTAGCTGAAAGCAAAAAAAAGCCCGCTCAATTGAGCGGGCTTTTTTATATGTCTTGCATCTTTACTAGAAGAAAGAGCGTCGTTGCCACCAGCCAGTACGGCGTGGGGATTCTTCGTCACCGTCAACGGCAACGGTTTCGCCTTCGACAACCTTATGTGATGTCACAACCGGCTTAGGAGTGCTCTGCGACTTCGTCGAAGCCTTAGTAGACACTGTAGCCTTGGCAGGCTCCTCGACCTTGGCAGGTTCTTCCGTAACCTTGGCGATGACCGTCGCAGGAGACTTCTCTTCTTTCACTGGTTCAGCAGCTTTTTCAACCGGTGCACTCGCAGATGCTGGCGTTGCTGCGGGTTCTGCAACCTTTGGTTCGCTTGCAACCGCAACGTTTTGTTCTGCAACCTTGGCGGTTACTTCAGGCTTAGTTTCAGTCACACTTGCCGTTGTGTCTTTTGCTGGGGCCTCATCAGCTTCTGGAGCCTTTGGGGTTTCAGCTGAGGCTTCGGCGGCAGCGGATCTTGTCCGACGGCGTCTGCGCGGCTTGCGGGCTTCCGCTTTTGGCTCTTCAACAGCAGGTGTCGTTGTGGTGTCTTCAGCGGCTTCAGAGACGGCTTCTTCAGTTGTTTCTGACTTTACCTCAGCGATAATTTCTTCAACACTGTCAGCAGTGCCTTCAGCTGCGCGTTCTGTTTCTTCAGTGTTTTCATCCGAAGAGGTTCTGCGACGAGAACGACGGCCACCGCGACGGCCACGTCTGCGTTTACGGCGCCGGTCTTCTTCATCCTCAGTTATATCTGAAGAAACGGCTTCTTCGGCGCCTTCCTCTGCTGTTGCTTCTTCATCAGCCGGAGCGTCTTCTGATGGCTCAGATACTTTCGGTTTCTGTTCAGCATCGTTCTTATCGTTACTTGTGCGACGACGACGGCGACGACGGCGACGACCGTCATTGCTTTCCTCTTCAGCAACTTCCTGTTTTGGCTCTTCAATCACTTCTTCAGCGACATCTTCCTCTTCTTCCTCAATAGGAAGGATCGTGTCTGGCTGTACAGATGCAGGAAGTGGCTGGGTGCGTTCGCTTGGTGTTGCCAGCTCGCCGCGTTCCAGAGTGAAGTGCTGTTCAGTGACAGTGTCATCTCCCAGAATGGAAACTTCCAGGCCGAAGCGTCGCTCCAGGTCCATCAGGTGATGGCGCTTCTGGTTGAGGATGTACATCGCCACTTCATTTGGCGTACTCAAGCTCAGGTTGTGGGTGGAACCACGCAGCAGCTGATCTTCCAAAGAACGCAGGATATGCAAAGCAACCGACTCTACAGAGCGCACGATGCCTGATCCGTGACAGTGCGGGCAAACCACTGATGAACTTTCAAGTACGCCGGTGCGGATGCGCTGACGTGACATTTCAAGCAAACCAAAGTGAGAAATGCGGCCAACCTGAATGCGCGCTCGGTCAGATTTTAAGCATTCCTTCAGGCGACGCTCAACGGCACGGTTATTGCGGTTTTCCTCCATATCAATGAAGTCAATAACCACAAGACCGGCAAGGTCGCGCAGGCGAAGCTGACGGGCGATTTCTTCTGCCGCTTCAAGGTTGGTTGCCTGAGCGGTGTCTTCAATGTTCTGCTCGCGAGTAGCCTTGCCGGAGTTTACATCAATCGCGACCAAAGCTTCTGTCTGGTTGATTACGATGTAGCCGCCAGACTTAAGCGTCACTTGCGGTGAGAACATCGCATCAAGCTGCGCCTCTACACCGAAGCGGGTGAAGATTGGCGTTGCATCGCGATATGGCTGAACATTTTTGGAATGACTTGGCATCAGCATACGCATAAAGTCTTTCGCTTCACGGTAGCCTTCTTCGCCAGAAACCATAACCTGATCGATGTCTTTGTTGTACAGATCGCGGATGGAGCGCTTGATAAGGCTGCCTTCCTCGTAAACGAGGGTAGGGGCTGCTGAATCAAGTGTCAGTTCACGAACGTTTTCCCAAAGACGCAGGAGGTATTCGAAGTCACGCTTAATTTCTGCTTTGGTTCTGCTTGCGCCAGCCGTGCGCAAGATCACGCCCATGCCGTTTGGCACATCCAGATCACCAGCGACCTGTTTGAGGCGTTTACGATCCGTTGGCTTGGTAATTTTACGGGAAATCCCGCCACCGCGATCTGTGTTTGGCATCAAAACAGAGTAACGACCTGCCAGTGAAAGGTAGGTGGTTAGAGCTGCGCCTTTGTTTCCGCGCTCTTCTTTGACGACCTGAACGAGCAGGAGCTGACGGCGTTTGATAACTTCTTGAATTTTGTAGTTGTCACGTAGGCGGCGCGGGCGTTCAGAAACCTCGGTACGGGCTTCGTCTTCACTCTCGTCAGCGCTAGCATCTGAGGTGTCTTCACTCGATTCTGCAATAGCAGATTCAGAACCGTCGTCCTTCGCTTCATCTTGTGAGGCGGTGTCTTTTGATTCTACGGACGCAGCTTTAGCACGTTGTCCAGATCGTTTTGACTTGTGACGGGTGTCGGTCGCATCTGTGGTGCGATCGTCGTCTTCGTCAGGGGCGTCAGCCTCGATATCCTCGATGCTATCATCGTGGAAAGGAGCGTCCATGCTGGCAAGCGCTTCAGCTTCGTGCTCAGCTTCTAGTGTACTGGTTTCAGCTTCGATGAGTTCAGCAATAACTTCTTCAGAAGCTTCGGCCGCTTTTGTTGCGGCGGCGTTTTGGATTTCAGCTTCGCGCTTTGCTTCATCGCGCTCTCTGCGCTCGCGTTCGCGCTGATTAGCAGCGGCTTCAGCAGCAAGCTGAGCTTCAAGAGTTTCCCGATCTTCCTTTGGAAGCTGGTAGTAGTCAGGGTGGATCTCGCTGAATGCAAGGAAGCCGTGCCTGTTACCACCGTATTCAACAAATGCTGCTTGGAGAGAAGGCTCTACCCGCGTGACTTTTGCTAAATAAATATTCCCACGAAGCTGCTTTCTGTTTGCCGCTTCAAAGTCAAATTCCTCAATCCGATTTCCACGTACGACTGTAACCCGGGTCTCCTCCGGGTGGGTCGCATCTATCAGCATCTTGTTTGCCATGAAGTGAGTTCCTTAGGACCAAACCCTGAAGACGGCGCGAGTGGCGCTGAAATTTATACATCGTCAGGTCGGTCAACTTGCTATGTAAGTTACTAGTAGAAAGGGGGAGACGGCGGCGCGCATGAGCACGGGAAGAAGGGACCGACTGACACGTCGGCGCACTGCTTCTTTCAGTGTGTTCATTTGTATTTGCGCGTAGCTTTGACAAACCGTTCGCCCTTAATGATCTCTTTCGCCCGCCCTTTAAGGCGGTAAACTAAAACTAGAAGCGCTTCTTCAGCCTTCCAACTTGTAAACGTCTGTTCCTGCGTCTAGCTGCATCACCTCACCGAAAATTCGGGGATAATGTACATATCCAGACCGACAGAAAATCTGTTCACAACCCGCCATAACCAAAAATGTCACGGCAAAAATCTGTCTTGTTTCTCGAGCGGACTGCTCTTCTAGCTGGCTTATACCGTATCCTCATCAACAAACCGGAAACGGCACAAATGGCTCATATGGGCATTTGAAGCATTTCGAACAGCTCGAAAACTGCGAAAATCTCAGGATTTAAGCTTCAAAAAATATGTAGCACAACTTTGAGGAACAGTTCCAAATCGAAGTCCTAATAAACCTTTTACGATCCAACGAGACAGTTGGCAAGCTTGGGAAAATCGATCTGGTGATGTGTTGCTACGAAAGCCGTAGTTGTTAATCAATGCTTAATGACGGGTTTGGCGGGGTGACTTTCGGTTATTGGTGATTTAATCGTTCCAGTTGATTTAAACTAAATTGCCAGTGTTTGTACGAAGGGGAGTAAAAGGTGGGTCTGATCATTCGTATTGCCAAGTTTTATGCTCTCAGCTTTTTTTGCCTTTCGGTTGCTCTCTTTACCGCGCTTCCAACTATCAGCGCTGCATCCGCTCAAAATGCGACCTCTGTTGTTTCAGATGCACGGGTTGCTGGTGACATGTCCAGAACACGTTTCATCTTGGATATGGATGCGGAGGTCGGATACAGCCTTTCTTTTTTATCGCGCCCTTACCGGCTGGTTATTGATCTTCCTTCGGTCGACTTCGAGTTTCCCAGAGAGTTTGCGCCAAGAGGGCGGGGGTTGGTCAAATCCTGGCGATATGGGGCTGTCTCTAAGGGGCGCTCTCGGGTCGTGCTGGATCTTAATTCTCCTGTTGCGCTGGATAAGACGTTCTTATTGCCGGGAGTTCAGGATCAGCCGACGCGCTTGGTGATTGACTTGATTGAAACTTCTCCAGATGAGTTTGATGCCGCCGTTGGTCGCTCCGTTTCGCATACACTTCCAGTTGGGGCTGCTGCGTCTGTCGCTAAAGTGGATGCTGCGGAAGCGAAGGCGCCTCGCGTTGAGAATCGGCTTCCAGTGATCGTTGTTGATCCTGGGCACGGGGGCGTAGATTCTGGTGCTGTGGGCAGTAATGGGACTTTGGAGAAGGCGATCGTCTTAAATTTTGGCCGGTTCTTAAAGCAAAAGCTGGAAGAGCTTGGTCATTATCAGGTCTATTTAACCCGCGATGAAGATAGGTTTATTTCGCTCGGAAACCGAACGAGAATAGCGCGCGCTCAAAATGCGGACCTGTTTATCTCTATTCATGCAGATTCGATCACGTCTGGTGCTGAAACCACTCGCGGGGCTTCAATCTACACCTTGTCTGAGAAGGCATCTGACCGAATGGCGCATGCTCTGGCACGCAGAGAGAACTATTCGGACGTGATTGGCGGTGTGAATTTTTCTGATGAGCCAGATGAAGTGACCGACATACTCGTGGAGCTTACCCGACGCGAAACAAAGAATTTTTCTATCCATTTTGCACGATTAGTGGTTGAGGAACTTAAAAGCGCCACAACTGTTATTAAGAATCCTCTTCGTTCTGCGGGGTTTCAAGTGCTCAAAAGTCACGATGTTCCGTCAGTTTTAATAGAACTTGGATTTCTTTCCAATAATTTGGATGAGAAAATGCTAGGTTCTGATGAGTGGCGGGAACGCGTGTCTGATGCAATTGTTCAGGCGACGAATAGCTTCTTTCAGGCTAGAATCGCGCAGCAATAGTTGTTTGTTATGTTTGCTTTTGAGTGGGCTTTTGTCGCTGCTGTGGTTAAAGAAATACTAAGCTCTTGCCTCAGCTTTGCCATAATGAAAAGCGATTGGGTGCCAAACTGTAACACACAAGTGTGGATTCGGTGCTGCTGCATGAGCTAAGGGCAAGATCTCTTGACCCCATAAAAGAAATGCATCAGGAACGGCTTTTAAAGTCGCTTCTGATTGGCTGACTTCATGACTTGAACATTCTTAGCGGGAAAGCAAACGAGCCCGAATATGAGATTATTTTTGAAGTTCATTGGATATCTCTTTGGGATTTCAGTTGTTCTGGGGCTGATTGCAGCTGCCGGACTGTGGATTTATCTCAATGACATAACCAAGGATCTGCCGGACTATACGGCGTTGAAGGATTACGAACCGCCGGTAATGACGCGTGTGCATGCCGCTGACGGTAATCTTATGTATGAGTTTGCCCGTGAACGGCGTTTGTTCATTCCTATCCAGGCTATCCCTGACCGTGTGAAACAAGCGTTTTTGTCTGCTGAGGACAAAAACTTCTACGACCACATTGGGATTGATCCTTGGGGCATCGGCCGTGCGATTGTTACAAACTTGCGCAATAGTGGCTCGGGGCGTCGTCTCGTTGGTGCGTCAACTATTACGCAGCAGGTTGCAAAGAACTTCCTTCTTTCGAGTGAGCAGAAATATGAGCGCAAGATCAAAGAGGCGCTTCTTGCTCTGCGTATTGAGCAGGCATTTACGAAGGATGAAATCCTAGAGCTTTACCTCAACGAGATTTATCTCGGAGTTGGTGCTTATGGGGTTGGTGCGGCCTCGTTGATCCTCTTTGACAAATCTGTTCATGAACTGACCTTGGAAGAGATTGCCTATCTCGCTGCCGTTCCTAAGGGACCTTCTAACTACCATCCATACCGATACCGGGACCGCGCGATTGAGCGACGTAACTGGGTTATCGACCGGATGGTGGAGAACGGTTATGCGAGCGTTCAAGAAGGCATCGAAGCTAAAGCGAAGCCTTTGGATGTTAAACTGCGCGCAACTGGTAACCTCGTAAAAGGTTCTGAGTATTTTTCTGAGGCAGTTCGGCGTCAGCTTGCTGCGCGATACGGTGAGGAAAAGCTCTACGAAGACGGACTTTCAGTCCGCACGTCGCTTGATCCCGATATGCAGTTGAAAGCGCGCGAGGCCTTGCGTGATGGTCTGGTCCGTTTTGATCAGCAGCGCGGTAAGTGGCGTGGCCCGATTTCTAAGATTGAAATAGCTTCCAATGACTGGGGAGCGGCTCTGGACAAAGTCCAAACTCTTAACGATGTTGGTGAGTGGACGAGTGCGGTTGTTCTTTCTGTGAGCAACCAAAAGGCTGTAGTTGGCCTCCGACCGAAGCGGCTTGTTAACCGGCAGCTTTCGACCGAACGCGTTCGTGCTGAGATTCAGCTGGGTGATATGAAGTGGGCTCGGGTCAACGGCAGAGCGCCTCGTAACATTCAGGAAGTGCTAAGCTCTGGCGACGTGATTTATGTCCAGCGGTTGAAAAGCGGGAAATATGTTCTGAGGCAGGTTCCTGAGGTTTCTGGTGCACTGGTTGCAATGGATCCTAACACTGGGCGTGTGCTTGCTCTTGTGGGTGGCTTCAGCTTCAATGACAGCCAGTTCAACCGTGCCACTCAGGCATGGCGTCAGCCCGGATCCGCGTTTAAGCCATTTGTTTACGCCGCAGCGCTTGATAACGGTTATACCCCGTCCTCGGTGGTTCTTGATGCACCGTTTGAGCTTGAGCAAGGCGGTAGCCAGGGTACCTGGCGTCCGAAAAACTACGGCGGAAAATACTACGGTCCATCTACCTTGCGTACAGGGATTGAGTTGTCCCGTAACGTGATGACAGTTCGCCTCGCTGAAGATATGGGCATGGACCTTGTTGCAGGATATGCACGCAGCTTTGGTATTGACGACAATATGATGCCTGTGCTTTCCATGTCTCTTGGGGCAGGGGAAACCACTGTTATGCGTATGACAGCTGCATACTCGATGTTGGCTAATGGTGGCCGCCGCGTGCAGCCGACATTGATCGACCGGATACAGACTCGTCACGGTGAGACTGTCTATCAAAATGATCAGCTTGTTTGCACAGATTGCTCGGAAGAATATTGGGACAATCAGCCTGAACCGCATCTAATTGATACGCGTGAGCAGGTGCTTGATCCGATGACGGCTTACCAGATCACTTCGATGATGGAAGGTGTTGTCAAGCGCGGTACTGCAACTAGCGTAAAAGCGGTTGGGCGCCCCGTTGCAGGTAAAACTGGCACAACGAACGATGAGCGCGATGCTTGGTTTGTTGGCTTTACTCCTGAGCTCACTGTTGGCGTCTTCGTTGGTTATGATACGCCGCGTCCAATGGGGCGTGGGGCTACTGGTGGTCAGGTCGCGGCTCCTATCTTTACAGCGTTCATGAAGGATGCTTTGAAGGATGTTCCGCCGCTGGAGTTCCGTGTTCCAAACGGTTTGCGTCTGGTCTCGATCAATCGGCGTACCGGGTTGCTTGCAAATTCAGGTGATCCAGGGACTATCCTAGAAGCGTTTAAGCCTGGGACATCGCCTCCGGAAAGCTATTCGATTATTGGCTTCCAAGATGAGATTGGAATCCAGCAGGAACTTTCACCTGAAGCCGGGCGCGCGGTTATGTCTGGGACAGGCGGTCTTTACTAAAACTCTTGATGGGCTGGTCGTACAAGGTGTGCGACCAGCCCACAGTTTCTGTGGTCTGCCTGATTGCAGAAATGACCTGCTGCGACTATGTTCGCAACACACGCAGTGTTATTGACTGCAAGATTGTTTTTCAAAATAGTGAGGTATCCGATGCGCGCCGAAATGGAGGCCATCGTCGACGAAATCAAGCAGGCTATAAGCCTGCTGAGGAGGCATCTTTGACTGGGACGTTGCACTTGTCCGTCTAGATGAACTCAACGCGCTTTCTGAGGACCCAGCTCTTTGGAATGACCCTACCAATGCTCAAAAATTGATGCGTGAACGCCAGCAGCTTGATGACGGCATCGGTGGTGTGCGCAAGCTGGAGCAAGATCTCGTCGACAATCAGGAATTGATTGAAATGGGCGAGATGGAGGATGATCAGTCTGTTGTTGACGAGGCTGAGAGTTCTTTGCGGGTTATGCTTGAGCAGGTCAATAAGTTGCAGCTGCAGTCATTGCTGTCTGGTGAAGCTGACGGAAACGACACCTATATCGAGATTAACTCCGGTGCAGGTGGTACTGAAAGTCAGGATTGGGCCAGCATGCTGTTGCGCATGTATCGTCGTTGGGGTGAGCAGCACGGCTATAAAGTTGAGCTGATGGAATACAACGATGGCGAAGAAGCTGGGATTAAATCGGCGACCTTACTTATCAAGGGCGAGAATGCCTACGGCTGGATGAAGACTGAAGCCGGTGTGCATCGTCTGGTTCGTATCTCTCCTTACGACTCAAATGCGCGGCGTCATACCTCCTTTGCGTCTGTCTGGGTTTACCCGGTTATTGATGACAGCATCAATATCGAGGTCAACGAAAGTGACTGTCGCATTGATACCTACCGCGCGTCTGGCGCCGGTGGTCAGCACGTCAACACGACGGACTCAGCTGTGCGCATAACGCATAATCCGTCTGGTATTGTCGTGCAGTGCCAGAATGAACGTTCACAGCATAAAAACCGCGCGACAGCTTGGGATATGTTACGTGCTCGGCTTTATGAAGCTGAGTTGCAGCGCCGTGAAGAGCAGGCGAGCAAAGATGCTGCATCCAAGACTGATATCGGTTGGGGGCATCAAATTCGCTCCTATGTTTTGCAGCCATATCAGTTGGTCAAGGACTTGAGAACCGGTGTTGAGAGTACGGCACCACAAGACGTGCTGGACGGCGCTCTAGACAAGTTCATGGAAGCGACCTTGGCTCATAGGGCTTTTGGTAATGCCCCTGCAGCGATTGAGGACCTAAGCTAGGTCTTTTTCATCTCGCTAACTTTAAAAAGCCCCGGAACTTAGTTTCGGGGCTTTTTTAGCAATGGGCGGGAAGGCTTATGGCAGGTTAAGCGCGATCTTGGTATTGTGTGATGGCCTGAAAATTGCTGCTAATCTATCGCCGGTGCGTATGAAACGCATTGGATCGATTGGGCTTCCGTTTAGGCGTACTTCATAATGAAGGTGCGGACCTGTTGAACGACCCGTGCTGCCTACCGTTCCAACGATGTCGCCAATGTTTACTCTCTGCCCTTTGCTCACCAGTATTTTCTGCATGTGGGCGTAGCGGGTGACGAGACCGTTGTCGTGGACAATCTCTACAGAAAGCCCGTAGCCCCCGTTGTATTTTGAAAGTGAAATTATCCCAGAGCCTGTGGCCTTTATTGGTGTATTTCTTGGGGCCTTAAAGTCTATACCCGTGTGGATGGCAGTTCTTCCCAAAAACGGGTCCGTTCTCGCCCCGTACGTGCTGGATATGGTGAAGTTGGGAAGGGGCCGTGCGAACGGAAGAGCGTTAACTTTTGTGTTGAGCTGAATTCTTTGTTCGATGATCTGCCGTGCTGCTATCATGCTGCTGCTGAGGTCACTTGTTTGGAGGTCTTGGTACACCCCGCCAGTGGACGATTGGAGGTAGGTAAATGTTGTTTGCGCTACTCCGGCATTTTTAAGTAGAGTACTAACGCGTTTTATATCATCGAGTGCAGCTTGTGTGTAAGCTGCAAGTAGCTGCTGAGCCTGCCTTTGTTTTGTGTTGAGCGCAGCTGATGGAGTGTTCTGCTGAGCCATAGGCTTGGTTGGTGCTGTCAGCGTTTGCAGAAGACCGGAGGCAGCCATACTGCGTGGCTTTTGAGTGTATGACAGTGTTGTGATGGGGGCTGAACTATTGTTAGCTCCCTGAGGTTTTCTTTTCGGAGAGGGGGGAGCGAGCGAAAGAAAGAGGTTCGAGCTTTCTGCGAGATTGACGAGTGCTTCTATTTCCAAGACCTGTTGTAGTGCTTCTTGTTGATCTTGACTGTTAGCACTGTCCTGCTTTGCCTCACGTTGCCCTATTCGACCACGGAGTTCGCTTAGCTGAATTTTTAGGTCTTGTATTTCGCTTTGGTAGTTTTTTAAGAGTGCTCTTTCTCTGGATAAGGTGGAGTTAAACTTTATCTCGCTGAGCGATTGCTGAAAATTGCTTGCCAAAACTGCGGAGACCACTGCGGACATTGTAAGACCGGAGAGCCAGTAAGCCATCGGTGGAATTACCGATAGCTCAGCTTTGATGCGTGAGAGCCATGCGGGGCTATCTAACTTTAATTGATTGTAATTGTTCGAAAAATCACTGCAGCTAGAAAGTTTCATCGGATGACCACTTGCTCAGTTTGCCCGCTGGTGATGATTTGTTAAGTTCAATTAAAGTTAGGTATGGTTAATAAAGTCTAAGCGTTGTGTGTCGCCAAGCTCGTTTGGGCAATGTCATCAGGTGAGTTTGATAAGCGGGCGATAAAAGCCTGGCGTCAAGCCGGCTTCAGATCTAGCCCTGTCATTGAATGGGGGTTTGAGCAGCCCCTTAAAGTGTTTTCTTACCAACTGATGGAAGCAAGGTTCAGGCCGTACCCGTTGGCGATCACACATGAACCGAAACCACTTTGCGCCAAATGCAACGTGCCCTTTTTCATCACGGTAGATAACATGCAAAACACTAGCGGTGTCTTCGTCGCCACTTGCAATTGCCTTGTCGATCATTGACGGGGTGATGTCCAGGCCTCGTGCTTCGAGCACCAACGGGATGATCGCGAGGCGAGCTGTCAGGTCATCACCAGTTGATTGGGCAGCTTGCCACAGGCCGTCGTGCGCGGGCAGGTCGCCATACGTGTGGCCTAGTTTTGCCAAGCGATCCTGAATGAGAGTGAAGTGTTTGGCTTCCTCTAATCCCACGCGCACAAAATCATCATAGTAGGAACGTGGCATCGGGACATGAGTGAAGCGGCCAATAAGGTCCCAGGTTAGGTCAATCGCGTTTAACTCTATATGAGCAAGCGAGTGAAGAAGGGCAACTTTGCCATTTTTACCGCCTATCGCCCGCTTGGGCATATTACGAGGGGGAAGAAGCTGTGGTTTCAATGGGCGCCCAGGACGCTCGGGCATAGGTTTTTCTGCGGTCCCTCTGGAGATGGAGAGGGCACCTTTAAACCATTTGTTAGCCATGTAGTAAGCTAGAGTAACCTTAAGATCGAGGTCCGGTGTTGCTAGGATCTGACGAGCTCCGTCCTTTAGAGACTTTACGCTCGTGTTCTCTGGGAGATTAAGATGCGCCTGACCTGCAAACGCATCTGATTCATTCTTGCCCGGTAGTTTTGGCATTGTTTATTTGCTCAGATTTTCCAGTTCTTCCAAGACCTTCTCGACGTGTCCGGGAACGCGGACTTTGCGCCAAATCTTGACAATCTTGCCTTCTTTATCTATGAGAAATGTGGAGCGTTCAACGCCCATGTACTTCTTTCCGTACATGTTTTTCTCTACCCAGACGCCGTAGGTGTGGCAGACTTCTTTCTCGGTGTCTGCCCCAAGTGTGACAGTTAGTCCGTGTTTCGCCTTAAACTTGTCATGCTTTAATGTTGTATCAGGCGAGATACCGATGATTTCAGTGTGGTGTTTTTTTAACTCTGCCGACTGGTCGGTAAAGGCTATTGCTTCTTTCGTACAACCAGGTGTGTCATCCTTTGGATAAAAATAAAGGACGACAGGCTGGCCTATATGTTCTGATAGGGTGAATTGTCCTTGCGAATCTGTGGCAATAGTGAAGTCTGGTGCGTGCATCCCTTCCTGCGGTAAGGAAGGTGTAGCATCTTTCGTATCAGGCATGATCCATTTGCTCCTGGGACGTCTCGTTGGTCTCTTCGGACTGGCTTTTTTGATAGATGGTGTTTGTTATTGAATATTTTTTCAAAGCGCCATTGATCACGCAATGCTAGCGCAAGTTACGATTCGGACAAACTCGTAAGGACTGTTAAAACAGGGAATAAGATTCTGGCCGTTGATGTTGGGAACACAGTTGAGCTTGAGAGCTCTTCTTTAACACGCCGTTTAAAGCGCCGCGTGGGCTGGGGTGTTGTTTGCGTCATTCTACTTTTAGCGATTGGGATTGGTAGTTACCGCGTCATGAGCGGACCGGTTTCCATACCGTATCTCGTAGATTGGGCCATTCGTCAGTTTGAAAACAAAGCGCTGAATGTGACTGTTGGCAGCGCAAAATTTGATTTGTTTGGAGAAAATGGCAGCCGCATTCTCCTAGAAGATTCGCTCATTCATATTAAGGGTCGAACGGCGGCGACTGTTTTGCTCCCTAAAGCTGAAATTGGCATCAATTTATCCGGTCTTTTAACGGGCAACCTTGAAGTCACAAGCGTTGCGCTGGAGCGTCCCTCTGCGACAATCAAGCTCGTAAGTGGTTCGGAACCACTGCCGCGCGTTGAAAACCGTGTCGTTGCTATCGACAAGTTTAGTGTGATTGCTGTTGAGGAGCTGAAGCGTTGGCACCTTGAAAAGGTGGCAATTAAGTACGGTCGGCTCGTTATTAATGCGCAGGGCGAAGAGTTTGTCGCTGACGGGATTGATGCAAACGCAGTGCTTTTGGACAATTTGTCTTTTGCGGTGAATGCAAAAATTGCAGGTCGTGAGGGTGACTGGTTTTGGGATTTGAAACGAACCGTTACGCCTGAAACGGGTGTGCGAGATATTTCGGTTACTCTTCGAGAGGCATCTCTACGGGATTTGTTGCCTACACATAGTTTTGCACAGGGTGATAAACTGGCTGATACGCGGTTGTTTATTGATGCGAACGCAGAGTTGTGGGCGACAGGCGAGTTTGTTGATGCAAATATGAGTGTTCGCACATCGCCTATCTTTATCCGCACAAGTCCCGATGATTCGATCACGATTGACGAAGCATTTCTTGACCTTAACTTACAACGAGACAATCCAGACATCGTGATTGGACGCTCTTACGTGCGCCGTCAAAATACACGTGTTGTGTTTGGAGGTATTTTACAGCCACCTGTAACGGAGGGCGCTGAGTGGAATTATTCGCTTGGTTCCCGAGAGATAGTACTTGCACCTTCAGATGTTAAATCGCCGCCGCTTGTGTTTCCTGATGCCTATGCTTCAGGCACGTTTGACCCGCAGAACACACTCCTTACTATAACGCGTGCAAGGGCGGTTGGTCTTGATGCCGATATCAATGTTGCTGGCTCGTTTTATTATGGTCAGCCGGGCCCGTCTTTAGCGCTTTCCGTTTTTAGTCCGAGCTTGAGTTTCGGTGAACTGCTACAAGTCTGGCCGAGTGTTACTGCGCCAAAGACACGTAAATGGCTGGTCGACCACCTAGGGGTTGGCCGGGTCGATAATGCTTCTTTGGATGTTGCTGTTGGCCCGGAAGCATTTGATGGAGACCGCAGCACACCTGCTTGGCAGGGTGATGGTATTGTTGCGACGTTTGATGTGATTGACGGCTCTGTGAAGGCGCTGAACTCACTTCCAATGGTGAGGGACATCACCGGGTCTGGTAAGGTCGAGAACGAGACCTTCACGATTTCAGGCAGTGACGGTCATTTTCGCATGCAGGACGGAAATATTGTCAAGGTTCCTGAGGTCCAGTTTACGGTCAAAGAACTAGCAGCTCCTGAAGTAAAGCCAGCAGAGCTTTCGGTGTTGTTGACTGGGCGCGCTGATGACCTTGGAGTGCTTGCGGATTCAGAGCCAATTAATGCGTTGGAAGACTTAAAAGTGGTGCCTGCTGACCTTTCTGGTACTGGTGAGGTCCGGGTCGAGGCAGTTTTCCCTCTTGCTAAAGACCTTAAGGTAAAAGACGTTGTTTGGCGTACCAATTTAGTTCTCAAGGACTTCACTAGCAAAGCGAAGATCTCCGGTCAGGTCATAGAGAACGCTAACCTCATTGTTCAGGCAGATACAGAACAGACCCTGATTTCAGGCAAGGGCAAACTCAATGGCTTCCAGTCTGAAATTGATTTGAGCACGAGCCGTGGCGGTGATGGAGCTGATGATCGACAGGGTGTTAAGTTTGTTGCGAAGGCAAAAGACTTAAAAGAGTACGGGATCGATCTACAAGGTTACGTCAAGGGGCCTGTCAAAGTCAGCTATGAGGATACCGCTGGCACACAGGTGTTCGAGCTGGACCTTTCCAAAGCTGCGATCACAGTGCGTGAGGTTGGTTGGAGCAAGGCTGCGGGTGTTCGAGCCACTGCTCGGTTCCGCGTTACCACCTCAGGGAATGCAAAAACACTACATAACCTCTCGTTCCTTTCAGAAGGAGTTGAGGTGCGTGGCAATGTAAAGATTGATGGAGCTGGAAAACTGGTTCTTGCGGATTTCTCTGCTTTCAATTTACGCCCCAGTGATAACGCAAAGATGACTGTTCGGCCTCGTCGGGGTGGTGGTTACAAAGTGGTCTTGAATGCAGAGCGGTTTGATGGACGATCTCTCTTAGGATCAATTAGCGCCAATAAGTCATCAGTGGGTGCTCAAAAAGGTGGCGACCTGACGGCCGTTGATCTCACGTTCAAGCGTTTGACTGGGTTCAGGGGCGTGCAGGCGCAAAATGTTCGTGTGGATGGGTTGTTGCGTGGCGGAAGCCCTGTGAACCTGGCTGTCAACGGCTCAACTTCGAGCCGAGGGAAGTTTAGCTTGTCGCTTGGTGGTTCGGGTAATCAACGTTTTGCAAAAGGGACGTTTAACAATACCGGTGAGTTTTTGAGGTTTATGGATGTCTTCCCGCGTATGCGCGGTGGGATTGGGAAACTTGACGTTAAGATGCCGAACAACACGAACTGGTCTGGTCAGCTTACAGTCAATAACTTTTCGATCACCGAAGACCCTGCAATTAAAGCTTTGAAGGGGATTGAGCCGAAAAAAGTTAAAGGTTCTCGTGATGGTGCGGTGTACTCTGCAGCTGTGAACTCAGGTGAGGCCTCCTTCCAGAAGATGAGGATACAGTTTGAGCGGAACGGTAATATCTTCAATGTCTCCAAGGGAACCTTAAGCGGTGCGATTATTGGCGGTACGTTTAGTGGGACTGCTAATCTAAAAAGCCGTCAGCTTGATATTACTGGCACGTTTGTTCCTGCTTACGCGATCAATAACCTGTTTGCCAAGCTTCCTGTAATAGGCCTTATTTTGGGCGGTGGGAATTCTGATGAAGGATTGTTCGGCGTGACCTATAAACTGGACGGGACCTTTGAAAAACCAAAGTTTAAAGTCAATCCTGTGTCAGCTATTGCTCCTGGTGTGTTCCGGCGTATTTTTGAGTTTAAATAAGCAATCCTTTCAAGGGGTTTTGACCTTTTAATCTGAGATGAGCCAATAAAAAAGCCGGGCATTGTGCCCGGCTTTTTTATGATCTTTGTTGCTTACAAAATGCAGCCTACCTTTTAATGACAATAGGTGGGCTGCTTTAAGTCTATGTGCCAGCACGGCCTTCTAACAATATTTTATGCAAGCTTTTGGTTGCCGACTTAGGCGGGCTTTACGAGGACGTGTTTTTTCTTGCCAAGCGAGAGCTTGATGACACCATCGTTAGTGAGGTCGGCGATGGTGATCGTGCGTGTATGGTCCTGTTCGGCCTTGTCGTTGATGCGGACGCCGCCGCCCTTCAAATTACGACGCGTCTCGCCGTTAGAGCTGCAAAGACCAGCCGTTACATAAAGACCTAAAACCCCGATGCCCGCTTCAAGTTCGGCTTGCGGAACTTCAATTGTTGGCAAACCAGCAGCGTTAGCGCCTTCCTCAAAAGCTTTGCGGGCGGTTTCAGCAGCTTTCTCAGCTTCTTCACGGCCATGCAGAAGAGCAGTTGCTTCCGTTGCCAGTACTTTCTTAGCATCGTTGATTTCGGTGCCTGAGAGCGCTCCCAGGCGTTTAATCTCATCCATCGGTAGAACGGTGAAGAGCTTAAGGAATTTTTCAACGTCAGCGTCTTCTGTGTTACGCCAGAACTGCCAGTAGTCGTAGGGGCTTAGCATGTCAGCGTTGAGCCAAACTGCACCTGCTGCGGTCTTGCCCATTTTGGCGCCGGATGCTGTTGTCAGCAGTGGTGTGGTAAGCGCAAACAGTTCTTTATCTGCAAGGCGGCGGCCAAGGTCCACGCCTGAAAGAATGTTGCTCCACTGATCGGAGCCACCCATCTGTAGGCGACAGCCAGTACGGCGATGGATTTCCAGATAGTCATAGCCTTGCAACAGCATATAGTTGAACTCAAGGAACGAGAGATGCTGTTCACGTTCCAAGCGCAATTTGACGCTATCGCGCTGAATCATCTGATTGACGGAGAAGTAGCGGCCGACGTCGCGCAGGAAGTCCATGTAGTTGAGTTTCAACAACCAATCAGCGTTATCCATCATCATTGCATCAGATGGTCCATCGCCGAATGTCAGGAACTTTTCGAAAACTTGTTTAATGCCGTTTTTGTTGTCCTCGATGTTTTCATCGGTCAGAACTTTGCGGCTTTCATCTTTACCGGTTGGATCACCAACGCGGGTCGTACCGCTTCCCATAAGGGTGATGGCGCGGTGTCCGCTTTGTTGGAACCAATGCAGCATCATGATTTGGACGAGGGAACCTACGTGCAAGCTGCTCGCGGTGCAGTCAAAGCCAATATATGCGGTGACGGTCTCGCTTGCGCACAGCTCGTCCAGCCCATCAGCATTGGAGAGTTGGTGCAGGAATCCGCGTTCTTCCATTGTCCGCATAAATTCGGATTTATAAGAGCTCATTGGTCAAGCCTGTTCAATTTACTGAATAATTCAAAGTTGAAAGGTCTATACCTGAGTTTTGGGCGGGATTCACTCGTTTTTTAGGGTAAGAACAAAACGAATAGTGTGAATTGGCTAGGCGAGGCCAAAAGAAAACCCCGTGTCCTTCTCGAAGGGCAAACGGGGTCTTGCTTTTTTGGGTGGATCGCCGTGATTTGCCTTTTCAAGGGCTATACTGGGGCGTTTGATTTGACTTCCGCCCGCGTGCGTCCGGTTTCGATCCATGCTTACCGCTTGATGACGCGCAGTCGCTCAAGCTGTTGTCATTTTCGATATATACAGGCCTTTGCAGAGGGATTTACTGAATGCCATATAGCTTCATTAAAGCCTTGCAACCCACTGATTTGGTGGATTCATCCAGTTCTCCTCTTGTTGACCTATAATATAAGTAGGAAAGCAGTGATGTGGTTTCAAGGGCGGGGATGAAATTTGTTATGCGAGGGCATAACTGCCTACATTGCAATGAATGCAGAATCGTGTTCACCAAGTGTCAGCGGGAATGACGCCTTGGACGTAAGTGGGCCATGCGGAGCGGTTACAGGGCAGTAAAGCCATATACTTAAACGTGATTTCGTGCAGGCCAGAGATACGAATTTGTTTTGCGTTGAAATGCGCGTTGGTTTGAGCGGAATGCGTTTTTCTTGCGTTTTTGCGTGGGCGCTATCAATTCCATTGTCAAAGAAAAACAAAACCCCCGGAAATTTCTCTCCGAGGGTTTTGCTGCATAATCCAGAATAGGATTAGACAGAGTAGTACATGTCGAACTCAACTGGGTGAGGGGTCATGTCTGTGCGCATGACTTCTTCCATCTTCAGTTCGATGTAAGCGTCGATCTGGTCGTCATCGAATACGCCGCCTGCTTTGAGGAACTCGCGGTCTGCATCGAGGCATTCCAGAGCTTCACGCAGGGATGCTGCAACAGTTGGGATCTCGGAGAGTTCTTCTGGTGGCAGATCGTAAAGGTTCTTGTCCATTGCATCGCCAGGATGGATCTTGTTTTTGATGCCATCAAGGCCAGCCATCAGCTGAGCTGAGAATGCCAGATACGGGTTTGCTGTTGGATCTGGGAAGCGAACTTCTACGCGCTTGCCTTTAGGCGAGGTGGTGAATGGAATACGGCAAGAAGCAGAACGGTTGCGTGAAGAGTACGCCAACAGAACTGGAGCTTCGTAGCCTGGTACCAGACGCTTGTAGGAGTTGGTGGACGCATTGGTGAATGCGTTCAGCGCTTTTGCGTGCTTAAGGATACCGCCGATGAAGTACAGAGCGTTTTCAGAAAGGTCAGCATACTGGTTACCAGAGAAGGTTGGCTTACCATCTTCCCAAAGGGAGAAGTGACAGTGCATGCCTGTGCCGTTATCACCGAAAATTGGCTTTGGCATAAAGGTTGCTGACTTGCCGTAGGCATGAGCAACCTGATGAACCGCATACTTATAGATCTGCATGTGGTCGGCCATGGTGGTCAGGGTCTGGAACTGCATACCGAGTTCGTGCTGAGCTGCTGCCACTTCGTGGTGGTGCTTTTCAACTTTTACGCCCATGTCAGTCATCACTGACAGCATTTCAGAACGGATGTCCTGGCAGCTGTCGATTGGTGGTACTGGGAAGTAGCCGCCTTTGGTGCGTGGACGGTGGCCCAGGTTGCCGGACTCATACTCGCTGTCCATGTTGGACGGCAGTTCAGAGCAATCCAGCTTAAAGCCGGTGTTGTATGGGTCTGCTGCGAAGCGAACGTCGTCGAAAATGAAGAATTCAGCTTCTGGGCCAACGAAGACAGTGTCACCAGCGCCACATGCTTTCACATAGGCTTCTGCGCGTTTTGCAGTCATGCGTGGGTCACGGTTGTAACCTTCGCCTGAAACAGGGTCCAGAACGTCACAAAAGATGGACATGGTGGATTGTGCGAAGAATGGGTCGATATGTGCTGTTTCTGGATCAGGCATCAGCATCATGTCGGATTCATTGATTGCTTTCCAGCCAGCGATGGAAGAACCGTCAAACGCAACGCCTTCAGCGAACATGTCTTCGTGTACTTGGGAAATATCCATGGTAACGTGCTGCAGCTTGCCGCGTGGATCGGAAAAACGCAGATCCACGAACTTCACGTCTTTTTCCTGGATTTCTTTCAAGACATCAGCGGAGGTTGTCATAACTTCCTATTCCTCTTATTAAAATCGCCAGTGGCGTCGTGTTGTAAACTGGGAGACCAAGCCTGTGGGATTACTCCCCCCAATGCTTTAGTCCTCGTGATTATCGAGTGAATTTTTTGCTTAAACGGCGTCTTCGCCAGTCTCGCCGGTACGAATGCGAATGGCTTCTTCAATACTGGAGACAAAAATCTTGCCATCGCCGATGCGACCGGTCTGTGCGGCGTCGCGAATGGCTTCAACAGCTTTTTCTACAAGTTCATCGTTGAGTACAATTTCCACTTTTACCTTCGGTAGAAAGTCCACCACGTATTCTGCACCGCGGTAGAGCTCGGTATGGCCCTTCTGGCGCCCAAACCCTTTTGCTTCGGTAACTGTGATCCCTTGAAGGCCAACTTCCTGAAGTGCTTCTTTCACTTCATCCAGTTTGAACGGCTTAATGATCGCCTCAATTTTCTTCATGGTCGTCACACTCTCGATTCGTCTTGTATCTGCTGTGTCCGTTTGCCTGCCATGCGCATTGACTGACAAACGGATGTGCAAAAAATTCGTGCTTCAAAACTTACGGAAATATGAATGCAGAAAACGTGCCAGTTTTGAAATATTCGTAAAAAGCCACTAAAACGGGCAGTTTGCCCCCTAAATATTAAGTGAAGAGCTGTTCTGAAATATATCTGCTGCTTAATTGATGTGCGTTATGGTTAAAAACTAGGCAGGGTACGATTTGTTTATCTCGCTAGAAACTAGGTGTTGGTGCAGTGCGCAAAGCGGGGTTATGGTTGTGCTAGCAAGAGCCAGGGAGTTGAGTGATGAGATTGGTTTCTCTCGACCATGTTGTGCTTACTGTTCATGATATTGAACAGACCAGTCGATTTTATCAGGACGTGCTTGGCATGGAGGAGATCGTCTTTGGCGGGGGGCGCCGCGCTCTCCATTTCGGGCAGCAGAAGATTAATTTGCAACCTGTTGACGTGAGCCAGGAGCCGTTGGCTCAGGCGCAGGTTCCCGGAACCGCAGACTTATGTTTCCTTGTCGAGAACCTTGATGCAGCGATTGCCCGCTTGAGTGCAGCTGCCATTGTGATCGTGGAAGGGCCTGTTTTTCGAACAGGTGCGAGTTCTCCGTTGCTTTCTATTTATATCCGAGACCCGGATGGCAACCTGATTGAACTTTCGCAGCCTCAAGATGTTGTGATCGCTAGTGATGAGCGCGCAGATACTGCTGGGAAGAATAAACAAAACAACCGCCCCAAATCTAATCGGTGACTTAAGGCCATGCAGGTCAAGGCTGTTGCCATGTTCTGTTTGGTTTGGATTGTGAGTTTATTGGGGGTGAGGCGAATAAATGTGCCTGCGTTGCTTTGTGGATGTTGCTGAGATGGCCGTCTATGCGATGGATAGTGGGTCATGTCGCAGGGCAGGGCTGCTTCCTTTGTTATTGAACGCATGAAATGGACATCAAAGCGCCGTGTTACCAAGCAGAGTATGATGAGCTGGATTTCTAACGTTAGCATGCCTTGAGTTTCTCTCGGCCTCAGGACTACGAAATTGGAGAGCTTTATGTATGAGTTGTTGACGCCGTTGCAGATGAAGAAAGCGGATCGTCTGACAATTGAGGGGGGAACCTCTGGTCTTACGCTGATGCATAATGCGGGCAAGGTGGTTTTGGAGGCCTTGCAGGAGATTTTATATCCGCATTCTCGGATTCTCGTGCTCTGCGGGCCTGGCAACAATGGCGGTGATGGTTTTGTTGTTGCGCAGCTGGCAAGTGATGAAGGGTTTGATGTTCGCGTGGCGCTGGTGTGTGATCCGGCAGCGCTGACAGGTGATGCTGAGCTTGCCTATGATGAAATGAGCCTTGATCTGACTTCTCTGGAAAATATGAGATCTTTGATGGAGGAGGTTAGCGACGACGATGTTATTGTTGATGCATTGTTTGGCGCAGGGCTGAGCAGGCCGCTAGACTATGAGATTTTGCAGTTAGTACAGCGTATTAACGCCAGCTCTGCCCAGTGCGTTGCTATTGATCTGCCATCAGGTGTGAGCGGTAAGAGCGGCGAAGTGCAGGGAGAAGCCGTCCATGCAGACATAACTGTGACCTTCTTTCGGGCGAAGCCGGGGCATTACCTTTTCCCTGGGCGCGCACATTGCGGCGAGATTATCATTGAGCAGATTGGCCTGGAAGATGATGTGCTCTCCAAGGTGGGGCCGACGGCCTTTTATAACTGCGATAAGATTTGGGGTGATATTCCCGATATGCCCGCGGTGGCCGGCCATAAATATAACCGGGGTCATACTCTGGTGGTGAGCGGGCCGAAGTTTGCAACGGGTGCGAGCCGACTTGCAGCGCGTGCGGCGCAGAGGGCGGGCAGTGGGCTTGTTAGTATCGTTGCACGAGAGCAGGCTGCGCATGTTCATGCTGCCCACCTGAATAGTATTATGATCTGTCTGGCGGATCGGATTGCGGACTTTGAGCGGATCCTAGAGGATCAGCGCCTTAACTGCGTTGTGATTGGTCCAGCTGTCGGGGTTGGGCGCGAAACGCAGGAGCGTGTCGTTCAGTGCTTATTAGATGAGCGCGGTGTTGTGATTGATGCTGACGCGCTGATGTCTTTTGAGCCAAAGCCCGAGATCTTGTTTGAGTATATTGCACAGGCGCAAACTGGCGCGCGCGTTGTTCTAACTCCGCATGAAGAGGAGTTCCGAAGATTGTTCCCTGATTTGAATGAGGCAACATCAACCGCTTGCAAAGTGGAAAGAGTGCAGCAGGCGGCGGCGCGTGCTGGTGCTGTCGTGGTCTTGAAGGGTGCAGATACGGTGATTGCGGACCCGGCAGGTGCCGTCGCGATTAATGCAAGTGGTACGCCATGGCTTGCCAGCGCTGGCACAGGGGACGTGCTGGCGGGTATCATTGGTGGCTATCTGGCTCAGGGGCTTAGTGCTTATCAAGCTGCTGCAAAAGGGGTCTGGGTTCATGGCCGCGCTGCGGAGTATGCTGGAGACGGGCTCATTGCAGAAGAAGTCATCGATCATATCCCTGATGTGATCACCGAATTGGTTGAATATGTGGAGGGGTTTTGACGCGGCTATTGAAGGTGCTGTGCGATGCTTGCTCAGCCCGATTTTGTTTTGATGCCGTAATCTGGATCGCCGTTGTTTTACGGAAGGGGCTGACTAAACGCTGCTCTGAGCGGAAGAGGGCGTTACTCATTGATAAAAAAACAAAAGTTTAAAAAGAGAGATATCTGCTCGATCTAAGCGATTTGTACCTTCAAAAGCCGTAATGCACAGTTTCATAGGTACAAATCGCGTGGAAAACCGAGAACTGGGCATAAACAGTGCATTAGGTGGTTGACTTCTATCGGGTTCCCATTTAGCTACCCCTCCAACGCGGCTGTGGCGAAATTGGTAGACGCACTAGATTTAGGTTCTAGCGGGAGACCGTGGGGGTTCGAGTCCCTCCAGCCGCACCATATCCCCGGTGATACGGTGCATAGATAAACGACCGTAGCTTATCGGAAACGGAAAAGTTGAGGGCGTTGTCGAAGTTCGGTTTATGCTCACCTTTTCGTCAGGCGGATAAGAGCTAAGGGATTTTCTCCCGAAGCGTTTTCCCCTCTTCGAAACGGGTGTTATGTTTACCGTGCTGGGACAAACCATATTGGTTTGTCGGTACGCGTCCTAAATCAAGGACGAAGCAAAGACCATGCAGGTATCAGAAACCCTGGCCGAGGGCCTAAAGCGCGAACTCAAAGTCGTTATCCCGGCGACGGATCTGGCGACCCGCCTCGATGAATACCTTAATGACATGAAGTCAAAGGTAAACATTAACGGCTTCCGTCCGGGTAAAGTTCCAGTTGCACATCTTAAGCGTCTTCATGGCCGTCAGGCGATGGGCGAACTGATCGGCAACCTGATCAACGAAACCACCACCAAAACAATTGAAGAACGCAAAGAAAAGCCGGCTCTTCAGCCTGAAATCGATCTTTCTGACGATGACGCTGAAAAAGTTTTGGCTGGTGAAGCAGATCTTGCTTACACCATCTCTTATGAAGTTCTGCCTAAGTTCGACATCGTAGATTTCTCTACTATTGAACTTGAGCGCCCGATCGTTGAAATCTCTGAAGACGAAGTTGACGAGCAGGTCAAACAGATCGCAGAAAGCAACCGTCCATTTGAAGCGCGCGAAGATGGTGCTGCTGCTGAAGACGGTGACCGTGTGACAATGCACTACCTGGGTAAGCTTGACGGCGAGCCATTTGAAGGTGGTGAAGATGAGAACGGTCAGCTGGTTCTGGGTTCTGGTCAGTTCATTCCTGGCTTCGAAGAGCAGGTTGTTGGCATGAAAGTTGGTGGCAAGAAAGTCATCGACGTGACCTTCCCTGAAGAATACGGCGCAGCAAACCTTGCTGGTCGCGCAGTAACCTTTGACATCGACGTGAAGGGCATTGAAGCTCCAGGCGACGTTTCCATTGATGATGAAATGGCAACCAAGCTGGGTCTTGAGTCTCTGGAGAAGCTGAAAGAAATCGTTCGTGGCCAGATTGAAAGCCAGTTCGGTGCAGCTACCCGCCAGAAAGTAAAGCGCGAGCTTTTGGACAAACTGGACGCTGAGTACACCTTCGAGTTGCCTGAAAAACTTCTGGAAACAGAATTTGACGGCGTGTGGAAGCAAGTTGAAGCTGACATGCAGCAGGCTGGTAAAACCTTCGAAGACGAAAAAACGACCGAAGAAGAAGCTAAAGTTGAGTACCGTAAGATCTCTGAGCGTCGTGTACGCCTTGGTCTGGTTCTTTCTGAAGTTGGTGAGCAGAACAAAGTTCAGGTTACCGATGAAGAAGTACAGAAAGCTCTGTTCGATCGTGTTCGTCAGTTCCCAGGTCAAGAACAGCAGGTGTTTGAGTTCTACAAGAACAACGAACAGGCTTTGGCTTCCCTGCGTGCCCCAATCTACGAAGAGAAGGTTGTGGACTTTATTCTTGAGCTTGCAAAAGTTTCTGACAAAGTCGTGTCCAAAGACGAGCTCCTGGCTCAGGACGAAGACGAAGCATAATTTGGGAATTTTGCCCAAGGATTTCAAGAAGGGGGCCTTGTGCCCCCTTTTTTATTCTGCGCCTCTTGAAATTTGAGGTGGAAAGCCGAAATATCTGAAGCTGTCTTAGTCTGTCAGAGCTTATGTGCTCTTTCAGGTCCCCTGCATTTGGGCTAAGAATAATAGGCTTTATGGAAACACTCCATAAACCTTGTGGCTTTACCTTTTGGCAAGTGCCTTTAAGACAAGGGCGACATCCCATGGGTGGGCATGTCGTTTTTTTCGACATAAGTTTCTTGCAGACTGACCGGTTTACCGGATAAGTTACCGAGCTTGTTTAAGCTTTCTGCATATTTAAAATGGATGACGCATGACCGATCCTGTAGAGTACTACACGAACAGCCTGGTGCCGATGGTTGTGGAGCAAACCAACCGGGGCGAGCGGGCCTATGACATCTTCTCACGGCTGTTGAAGGAGCGTATTATCTTCCTCACCGGTCCTGTGGAAGATACAGTGGCGACGCTGGTCTGTTCCCAGTTGCTTTACCTGGAAGCGGAAAACCCGAACAAAGAAATTGCACTTTATATCAATTCTCCGGGTGGCGTAGTGACTAGTGGCCTTGCTATATATGACACTATGCAGTTTATCCGGCCGAAGATTTCGACCCTTTGTATCGGACAGGCTGCTAGCATGGGCTCGTTGCTTCTGGCTGCTGGTGAAAAGGGTATGCGCTTTTCTTTGCCAAACAGCCGGGTCATGGTTCACCAGCCTTCTGGTGGGTTCCGTGGTCAAGCTGCAGATATCATGCTGCATGCACAGGAAATTTTGAAGCTGAAGCGTCGATTGAATGAGATCTATGTATCGCATACTGGTCAGACACTTGAGGCTGTGGAAGAAGCGCTTGAGCGCGATAACTTTATGAGTGCAGATGCGGCGAAAGAGTTCGGTCTGATTGATAATGTTATTGAAAATCGCGAGAGCTTAAACGTCGTTGAACCAGCATAAAACTGGTTTATAATAATTAACTCGCACGCAAGTTTTTTTAACAGGGAATGAACTTTGCGTGCGAGCCTTAAAGGAATGTTGATTATTGCGCGCCAAATATCGCATAAGTGAGTGGCCGTTAGTGATTTCCAAAGCTTCCCTCTGGAAGCGGAGCACAAAACGCGATAAGTCAGATAAGTCAGTAGAACGTCGAAACGAAAGTTTCGCTGTCGAGTTAAGAAATCTAGGAGGGGCCGGTTCCCTCGAAACGATGCGGGGTTATATCTCATGAGCAAAGCCAGCGGCAGCGACAGCAAGAATACGCTTTACTGCTCGTTTTGCGGAAAAAGCCAGCATGAGGTCCGTAAGCTGATCGCAGGTCCGACTGTATTTATCTGTGATGAATGCGTCGAACTTTGCATGGACATTATTCGCGAAGAGAACAAATCTTCGCTGGTAAAGTCTCGTGATGGGATCCCTACACCTCAAGAAATTCGTGGCGTTCTTGATGATTACGTGATTGGTCAGGGCCGAGCCAAAAAGGTTCTGTCAGTGGCGGTTCATAACCACTACAAGCGCCTGAATCACGCGTCTAAGAACAACGATGTTGAGCTGGCCAAGTCCAACATTTTGCTGGTTGGTCCTACCGGATGTGGTAAAACCCATTTGGCGCAAACACTCGCACGAATTCTGGATGTTCCGTTTACGATGGCTGATGCAACCACGCTTACTGAAGCTGGTTACGTTGGTGAAGACGTTGAAAATATTATTTTGAAGCTGCTTCAGTCGGCAGACTACAATGTAGAGCGCGCTCAGCGCGGTATTGTCTACATCGATGAAGTCGACAAGATTACGCGTAAAGCTGAAAATCCTTCCATCACCCGTGACGTTTCTGGTGAAGGTGTGCAGCAGGCACTGTTGAAGATCATGGAAGGCACAGTGGCTTCCGTTCCTCCGCAAGGTGGAAGAAAGCATCCTCAGCAAGAGTTCTTGCAGGTTGATACAACCAACATCCTCTTCATCTGTGGCGGTGCATTTGCTGGTCTGGACAAGATCATTTCAGAGCGTGGCCGTTCAACATCCATTGGCTTTGCTGCTTCGGTGCTTGCACCTGAGGACCGCAAAACTGGTGAGCTGTTTTCTGAGCTGGAGCCGGAAGATCTTCTCAAATTCGGTCTTATCCCTGAATTTGTTGGTCGCCTGCCAGTGATTGCAACTTTGGAAGACCTTGATGAAGACGCACTGGTCTCTATCTTGGGTGAGCCAAAGAATGCGCTTGTTGCTCAGTATCAGCGTTTGTTCGAGATGGAAAACGTTGAGCTGGCCTTCCACGAAGACGCGCTTAAGGCAATTGCTCGCCGAGCGATTGATCGTAAAACGGGTGCACGTGGTCTGCGGTCTATCCTTGAGGCTATTCTGCTTGAGACCATGTATGAGCTTCCTGGCCTGAAAGGCGTTAAGGAAGTTGTTATTTCTGCTGAAGTCGTTGATGGCGATGCACGCCCTTTGTACATTTATGAGGATCGTGCAGAAAATTCAGCAAACAGCGCTTAAGGCGTATGTGACTGATGAGCCGGTAGGCTTCGCTCGCAGGTATTGAGTTTAAATTGGGCGGTAACTTGAGAAAGAGTGCCGCCCATTTTTTGTCTCATGCTTAGTGCATGATGCGGCGTGTGAGTGATTTGCGTAATTGCGGACCATGGTCATACCAGTTGGTTCTTCCTCTTAAGTGTTAAGGATGATCTGAGGGCGTTGGAAGCTCCTGGAAACGGGAAAAGAGCTTATAATATCAACAGATCGCTGAAAGACTTGGAGTGGGAGTGCTTGACACTTGGAGGCGGTGTCTCCACCTAATAGGTCTAGTCCGCAGCATGGCGAATTTGTTCGTGCCCGTTTGGGGCGAGTGAATTCGGCCTTCTAAATTCTACGAATGCCCTTTGGGCTTTGTTTGATTGGTGTGTTGCGCTTTTTCGCGGCTTTCGTTGGAAGGCCGCAATTTGAAAGGAATAGAGATGGCTGACAATGACATGCGCCCGGTAGAGGAAGCGGAAAATACTGTTTTTCCAGTTCTCCCACTGCGCAACATCGTCGTATTCCCTCATATGATCGTGCCGCTGTTTGTAGGGCGCGAGAAATCAATCCGCGCTCTGGAAGAGGTCATGAACTCTGACAAGCAAATTTTGCTTGCTACTCAGATGAATGAGGCGGATGACGACCCAGATACTGATCAGATTTACAAGGTCGGTACTCTTGCAACAGTTTTGCAGTTACTAAAACTGCCAGATAATACTGTAAAGGTTCTGGTTGAGGGCGGTGCGCGCGCCGAAATCGGCAGCTTCACTGACCGTGAAGACCTTTATGAAGCGGAAGCCGTCATTCTCGATGAGACTTCAGGTGATGAAATAGAAATTGAGGCCCTTGGCCGTTCGGTGATTGCGGAGTTTGAAAACTACGTAAAGTTGAACAAAAAGGTGTCTCCTGAAGTTCTTGGCGCGGTTAATCAGATTGATGACTTCTCCAAGCTTGCAGACACGATTGCCTCCCACCTTGCTGTGAAGATCCAGGACAAGCAGGAGCTGCTCAGCGTTGTTTCCGTCGCAGAGCGCCTTGAGAAGGTGCTGGGCATGATGGAGAGCGAGATCTCTGTCCTGCAGGTGGAAAAGCGTATCCGTTCACGCGTGAAGCGCCAGATGGAAAAGACCCAGCGCGAGTACTATTTGAATGAGCAGATGAAGGCCATTCAAAAAGAACTTGGCGACGGTGAAGAAGGCCGTGACGAGCTGGCTGAACTGGAAGAGCGTGTTGAGAAAACACGGTTATCCAAAGAAGCACGCGAAAAGGCCAATGCCGAGCTGAAAAAGCTGAAGCAGATGAGCCCGATGTCTGCTGAAGCGACTGTGGTTCGCAACTATCTTGACTGGTTGATCGGTATTCCTTGGAACAAGAAGTCCAAGGTTAAGCATGATCTGGAGCTGGCGGAAAAGGTGCTGGATACAGATCACTTTGGTCTTGAGAAGGTCAAAGAGCGCATTGTGGAATACCTTGCAGTGCAAAAGCGTGCCAATAAGTTGCGCGGACCTATCTTGTGTCTTGTTGGTCCTCCAGGCGTTGGTAAAACCTCTTTGGGTAAGTCCATTGCTAAGGCAACCGGGCGTGAGTTCGTTCGTATGTCGCTTGGCGGCGTGCGTGATGAGGCTGAAATTCGCGGTCACCGCCGTACTTACATCGGCTCCATGCCGGGTAAAGTCGTTCAGTCCATGAAAAAGGCTAAGAAATCCAACCCGCTTTTCCTTCTCGATGAGATCGATAAAATGGGAATGGACTTCCGCGGCGATCCATCTTCCGCACTGCTTGAGGTGCTAGATCCTGAGCAGAACGCTAGCTTTATGGATCACTACCTTGAAGTGGAATACGACCTTTCCGACGTGATGTTCGTGACCACGGCCAATACGCTGAATATTCCTGGCCCCTTGATGGACCGTATGGAGATCATTCGTATTGCCGGTTACACCGAAGACGAGAAGATCGAAATCTGTCGTCGTCACTTGCTTCCAAAAGCGATTAAGAACCACGGTCTGAAAGATGGTGAGTTCGAGGTTTCTCAAGAAGCTTTGCGCAAGGTTATCCGTCTTTACACCCGTGAAGCGGGCGTTCGTAACCTTGAGCGTGAAATGAGCACGCTGGCACGTAAGGCTGTGAAGGATATTCTGACTTCTGATAAGAAGTCTATTGCCGTCAATGAAGAGATCGTTGAGGAATATCTTGGTGTGCCTCGGTTCCGCTTTGGCCAGGTTGAAGAAGAAGACCAAGTTGGTGTTGTTACCGGTTTGGCATGGACCGAAGTTGGCGGCGAGCTGTTGACTATTGAAGGTGTCATGATGCCAGGTAAGGGCAAGATGACTGTGACAGGGAACCTGCGTGATGTGATGAAAGAGTCCATCTCAGCTGCAGCGTCTTATGTCCGCTCTCGTGCTGTTGACTTTGGTATCAAGCCTACGTTGTTCGATAAGCGTGAGCTGCACGTGCATGTGCCAGAGGGTGCGACGCCTAAGGATGGCCCATCTGCAGGTATCGCGATGGCAACCACTGTGATTTCCGTGATGACAGGCATTCCGGTTCGCCGTGATGTTGCTATGACCGGCGAAATCACACTGCGTGGTCGCGTGCTGCCAATCGGGGGCTTGAAAGAGAAGCTTCTGGCTGCTTTGCGCGGTGGTATCAAGACGGTTATGATCCCTCAGGATAATGCCAAGGACTTGGCTGACATCCCTGATAATGTGAAGAACGAGTTGGAAATTATTCCTGTCGCTCGTATGGACGAAGTGCTCGAACATGCTCTAGTTCGGATGCCTGAAGCCATCGAATGGAGCGCTGAGGAAGAAAAATCTACCACCGAAGCACTGGTCAAAGATGACAAGTCATCCGGTGTTGTAGCCCATTAAATTGGTCAGCTGCTTGTGGAAACAAAAGCCTCGGACGAGTTCCGAGGCTTTTTTTGGTTGATACTACACAGAAAATGGCTGTTTTCTGCCGTTTATAGCTTGATTTGCTGGCAATTTAGAACGAATGTCCGATTTAGGAGTGCAGTGCGAATCTACGCATTCCCCACGTTATTTTAGAAAGGGACTGTCATGAACAAGAATGATCTGATCGGGGCCGTTGCAGAAAAAACTGGCCTGACCAAAGCACAGGCAGGCGAAGCAGTAGAAGCATCTTTCGAGGCAATCACTGAAACCCTGAAGAGTGGTGATGAAGTTCGGATCATTGGGTTTGGCAATTTCTCAGTTTCCGCTCGTGCGGCTACTGAAGGCCGTAATCCACGCACAGGCGAAACAATCCAGATCCCAGCTTCGAAAACACCGAAGTTTAAGGCTGGTAAAGGCCTGAAGGACGCGGTCAACGCCTAATTGGGCTTGTTCGTTATAGCTTAAAAGCCCTTGTTGTTCATTGAGCAGCAGGGGCTTTTTCGCATCTGGGCCTGTGTCTGGACGTGAATTTTGCGGTTTGGACAAGCTGTTGTTTAATCAGGTAATTCACAGAAGGCATGGTCTCTATAAGTTTTTTGCTGGTAACGTCGTTTTTTTTGAAAACAGGACTTGCCAACGATAGGGGAGGCAGCTAAATAGCTCCCCACGCCACACGGCGTACCACCCAATGCGGGGGCGATTAGCTCAGTTGGTAGAGCGCTTCGTTTACACCGAAGATGTCGGGAGTTCGAGTCTCTCATCGCCCACCATTCTCTTTTAAGGGAATGTACAACGCGTCCGGATGGGCGATTAGCTCAGTTGGTAGAGCGCTTCGTTTACACCGAAGATGTCGGGAGTTCGAGTCTCTCATCGCCCACCATTCCCCTTTTATAAAATGACGATAGTCTCCCGGATCCCCGCGGAGGCTTTTTTTATGTTCTGCTATAGCTCAGCCTTCGGGTGTGGTTGCACGCAAAGGGGAGGGGCGGGTTATTGGTTTCTCAAAGTTATAAGGTGAGGCGCTAATTCTTGCGAAAAGCAAAGGGTGATTTCAGGATCTTCTCGCTAAGCTAGGGGTAGTAGCCTGCGGAGTTAAATCTATGGGTTGTTGTTGCTGGGGCGGTTCCCTAGGATAATGGCGGGTTTGACTGATTGCATTTTTAGCTCCTTGGCTTCAAAGATGCATAACTTCGCGGAGTTTTAGCTGAATGAGTGGTTCAAGTCACAAGCATCCCATTTGCCCACCGTTGGTGTGGCATACTCTCGGAACAATTCTTCTGGCTGGTATCGTTGCAGATGTGAGCTGGGAAATCTGGGCGCGGTTCATTACCCCGTTTTGGGTGGGCGGGCCGCTTCAGCCTGCTGCGCTGGTGCAATCGGTGTTTGGTTTTCGAGATCTCTTCCTTGCAGAAGTCATTCATGCGGTGGTTGGTGTTGTGTTTTACCCCATCGGATACCTTTATATCGCTCGTCCTCTGGCGCGCGTGATTATTCCGCCGCTGCCATGGTGGTTTGTCGGTTTGTGCTTTGGTGTCGGTTTATGGGTCTTTGCGCTTTATATCATGGCGCACATTTTTGCTGGTCTGCCACCGTTCCTTGGCTTCATTCAGCTCACATGGGCCTCACTTGTTGGGCATATGATCTTTGGGTTTATGACCGCGTGGGTCGTGCGTGTTCGTGAAGGCTGGTAGCTTTCAGCTCGATCTTCACGCTTGCTTTGATAAGAAAGGCAGCCTTCCTTCTATGGGGCTGTCTTTTTTGCTTGTATCCCAAGTAAGTGGCGCTTTGCAGGTCCATGGCTGAAAGTGTGCGGGTGGGTGCCTGAGCGCCTTGGTTGATGCGAGTGGTGTTTTTTTAAGTGAGCGTAAGTGGTTTTGGTGTTGGGCGCGAGGAGGTTGCTGCTACTCTTTGCCTTAACCCTATGAAAGTTACGGGTCTTTCTTCAAAAAAACGCATTTCTTTGATGCCTACAAATACCTAATTTGTATTTTTTGGAGAAGGTTTGTAGTTTCCGCGTTCTTCAAAAATGATTTTTTCGAATGCTAAGCAAAAAATCAATGCGCGCAGAAGGGGATAAAGCGTAATGTGAGGGGCTTGTTTTCCACATCTGAACGCTCAATTAGTCCAAATATCACAGTGAAAACAGGTTATTCAGGAAAAACTCGTGAACCGCCTCCAACTTCGCTTGACTTGGACCCGTCCCCGCCGTACATCAGCGCCACCAACAACGACACAACGTTGCTGACCCAAGCGGGTGTAGCTCAGTTGGTTAGAGTGCCGGCCTGTCACGCCGGAGGTCGCGGGTTCGAGTCCCGTCACTCGCGCCATTCTTTTTAAAAGGATGGTGCGGCGCTTTGTAGTGTTGTTGAAGGTACGTTTGGATTGAGCGGGTGTAGCTCAGTTGGTTAGAGTGCCGGCCTGTCACGCCGGAGGTCGCGGGTTCGAGTCCCGTCACTCGCGCCACTTCCTTTTAGGAGGTGTCGGTTTGATCCAAACACTAAGTTGCAGCTGCGGGTGTAGCTCAGTTGGTTAGAGTGCCGGCCTGTCACGCCGGAGGTCGCGGGTTCGAGTCCCGTCACTCGCGCCACTTCCCATCGGGAAGATGTTGCTGTAACGAAGACATAATGAGAGTTGCGGGTGTAGCTCAGTTGGTTAGAGTGCCGGCCTGTCACGCCGGAGGTCGCGGGTTCGAGTCCCGTCACTCGCGCCACTTTCATTAATGATCTCGAAAAGCGCGGTGTTCACCTTAATTGGTGCGCCGCGCTTTCGCGTTGTGGTTTTACTTAGGATTTACTGCATTTTCTTTTCGCTGAAATGAATTGAATCCTCTCGGAGATTTGGCGGGCTATAAAATCCGAGGGAAGGGGTGTTTGGCTCTTTCGTCGCCCTTGTTTTGCTCAATTTCTGAGTCAAAACTTAGTTCTCATGGTTATTGTCCTGCGACTCTTCAATATAGACATTTAGGCTATTTACGTATTAATGCGCAGTTCTTTTGAGCTCCTTTGCTTCCTGTTTCTAGATCTTGAGTAGTTTTCCCAAGCAATTGTTAGAAATCGTCATTTTTCTATGCAAATATGAGGGTAATACTCATAAAATATATCTCTAGGTTTTTAGCGGTTTTTTTGTCCTGCATGGCGGCGATTATGATGTTCTCGTGGCGTAAGGCACTCTTAGCGACCCGATTTACTCCGTTGTAAGGTCTTGCGCAGATTGTGGGGCTAAGCTAATCGTGCGTTGCGGTGCGACTAGATACACCGGATTCTAGGGTGGCCTTCCTGATGTTACGCCCTACTTTCTGCAGTGTATGCAGTGCACCAAGAGTTTTATTGGTCGCATGACCTGTTACGTCCAGGGACGGATATTCAAATGGAAGACCTCCTCAGGGAGTACATCCCTATTGTCGTCTTTATCGGTGTTGCCCTCGTTATTGGCCTCGCGCTTCTGATTGCCCCGTTCATTGTTGCTTTTAAGAATCCAGATTCTGAAAAGCTCTCTGCCTACGAGTGTGGCTTTAACGCTTTTGATGACGCACGTATGAAGTTCGATATCCGGTTTTATCTGGTGTCGATCCTCTTCATTATTTTCGACCTCGAAGTCGCCTTCCTTTTCCCGTGGGCGGTTGCCTACGGTGCGCTGGGTTGGTTTGGTTTCATCTCAATGATGATCTTCCTGGGCGTGCTCACAATTGGGTTCATCTATGAATGGAAGAAGGGAGCGCTGGAATGGGATTGATCTCTGACGGCTCCAAGCCTGCTGTTTCACAAGCGCCAAAGGGGGTCATTGATCCCAATACAGGTCGTCCTGTAGGCGAGAATGATCCATTTTTCATGAATGTGAACAATGAGCTTTCTGATAAGGGGTTTCTGGTTACGTCTAGTGAAAGCCTTATTCATTGGGCTCGTACCGGTTCGCTTATGTGGATGACATTCGGCCTTGCATGTTGCGCTGTTGAAATGATGCAGATGTCCATGCCGCGTTATGACGCTGAGCGCTTTGGTTTTGCGCCGCGTGGTTCCCCGCGTCAGTCTGATGTGATGATCGTTGCTGGCACCTTGACCAACAAGATGGCTCCTGCGCTTCGCAAGGTTTATGATCAGATGCCTGAGCCTCGCTATGTGATCTCAATGGGATCCTGTGCGAATGGCGGTGGCTATTATCACTATTCCTACTCTGTTGTGCGCGGGTGTGATCGGGTTGTGCCGGTTGACATTTATGTGCCGGGTTGCCCTCCAACTGCTGAAGCGCTGCTTTACGGTGTGCTGCTGCTGCAGAAGAAGATCCGCCGCACTGGTACGATTGAGAGATAATTTACAGGCCGTGTGCTTTCTGGCGCACGGCCTTTCCGACATTGCTGGCAGGGGTCACCCTGTCATGTTTGAGATGTCCAACCTATAGGAAACAAGGTAATGGACGAGACACTTAGCGAACTCGGCGAATTTATCGAGCTCACGCTTGGAGATAAAATTGAGGGCTGGTCGGTTGCTTTTGGCGATCTCACTCTTAATGTGTCCCATGAACAGATTATCAGTGTTTTACGTTTCCTGCGCGATGACGCGCGGTGCCGTTTTGTAGCGCTGGTTGATCTTTGCGGTGTAGACTATCCGGCTCGGGAAAAACGTTTCGACGTTGTGTACCACCTGCTGTCTCCCGTTCAGAACCTTCGTGTGCGCGTGAAGGTTCAGGCAGATGAAACCACTCCCGTTCCTTCTGTTATTCCCATCTTTAGGGGTGCTGAATGGTTTGAACGTGAAGCCTACGACATGTACGGCATCCTGTTCTCCGGCAACCCAGATCTGCGGCGCTTGCTTACCGATTACGGTTTTGACGGCTTCCCGCTTCGTAAGGACTTTCCTTTGACGGGCTATGTTGAGGTTCGCTACGACGACACTAAGAAGCGTGTTGTTTATGAGCCTGTTCAGCTCACTCAGGAATTCCGTAGTTTTGATTTCCTCTCTCCATGGGAAGGTGCTGATTATGCGCTCCCTGGTGATGAAAAAGCATCGAACTGAGGCACGGGTAGAGAATGGCTGAGGCTCAGGTACGAAATTTTAATATTAACTTTGGTCCGCAGCACCCTGCGGCGCACGGTGTGCTTCGTCTGGTTCTTGAACTGGACGGTGAGGTGGTTACACGCGTTGACCCGCACATCGGCTTGCTGCACCGGGGTACTGAAAAGCTGATCGAGCACAAGACCTATCTTCAGGCTGTGCCTTACTTTGATCGGTTGGACTATGTTGCACCAATGAACCAGGAGCATGCGTATGCTCTTGCTGTAGAGCGCTTGCTTGGTATTGAAGTGCCAAAGCGTGGCTCTCTCATTCGTGTGCTTTACTCCGAAATTGGTCGTCTGCTTTCACATTTGTTGAATGTCACAACGCAGGCTATGGACGTTGGTGCGTTGACGCCGCCGCTGTGGGGCTTTGAGCCACGTGAAGAGCTAATGGGCTTTTACGAACGCGGGTGTGGTGCACGAATGCACGCCGCTTACGTGCGTCCAGGCGGTGTGCATCAGGACCTGCCGCAAGCTTTGCTCGACGATATGTGGAACTGGTGTGATCCGTTCCTGAAGACACTCGATGACATCGAAGGTCTTTTGACCGACAACCGTATCTTTAAGCAGCGTAACGTTGATATTGGCGTTGTTGATCTTGATGAAGCCTGGGCAATGGGCTTTTCCGGTGTGATGGTTCGTGGTTCTGGCGCGAAGTGGGATCTGCGTAAATCGCAGCCGTACGAGTGCTATGATGAAATGGACTTCGAGATTGCAATCGGCAAAAACGGCGATTGTTATGACCGTTACCTGATCCGTATGTTTGAGATGCGCCAATCTGTGCGCATTATGAAGCAGTGTCTTGAGATGCTGGGTAAGGAAACAGGCCCTGTTTCTTCTGCCGATGGTAAGATTGTTCCTCCTAAGCGCAACGAGATGAAGCGCTCCATGGAAGCTTTGATCCACCACTTCAAGCTATACACCGAAGGCTATAAAGTCCCTGAGGGCGAGATTTATGCTGCCGTTGAAGCGCCTAAGGGCGAATTTGGCGTCTATCTCGTTTCCGATGGAACCAACAAGCCTTACCGCTGCAAGATCAAGGCTCCTGGCTTTGCGCATTTGCAGGCGTTGGATTACCTGTGCCGCGGCCATCTGTTGGCTGACGTTGCCGCTGTCATCGGTTCCATCGATATCGTATTTGGGGAGATTGACCGGTAATGTCAGTGCGTCGTCTTCATCACGAACAGCCAGAATCCTTTGAGTTCACACCAGAGAACCTGGCGTGGGCGAAAAAAGTTATTGAGCGCTACCCAGAGGGACGGCAGGCATCTGCTGTTGTTCCGGTTATGTGGCGTGCGCAGGAGCAGGTTGGTTGGGTGACCGAGCCAGCGATCCGTGTGATCTCTGAGTTGCTCGATATGCCTCGTATCCGCGTTTTGGAAGTGGCAACCTTTTACACCATGTTCCAGCTGCAGCCGGTCGGTAAGAAAGCCCACATTCAGGTGTGTGGCACGACCCCTTGCCAGCTGCGCGGCTCTGAAGAGCTTGTTAAGGTCTGTAAGAGCAAGATTTCTGAGACACCTCATACCCTTTCTGAGGATGGAAACTTCTCCTGGGAAGAGGTTGAGTGCCTTGGTGCTTGCGTGAACGCGCCGATGGTGCAGATCTTCAAAGATTTCTATGAGGATCTGGACGTTGAGAAGTTTGAAAAGCTTCTTGATGACATTGCAGGCGGCAAGCCTGTTCTGCCAGGCCCACAAGGCGTTGATCGTATCTTTGCAGCTCCAGAAGGTGGCCCAACCACATTGCTGAGTATTGAGGACACCACTAAGGGTGCGCCTCAAGAAGCAGTTGTTGTTGAGGGCTCTGACGCGGCATCACGCCATCATGCAGGTGATGCTTTGAACACTGGCGGTGCTGGTTATACAGGTATTCCACGCCCTGCTGAGGCAGGATTTGCGGAGTTCATTGAACGTCACCGCAAGGCTGAGGAAGCCAAAGCGAAAGGTGAGGGATAAGCGATGCTGAACGATTCTGATCGTATCTTCACCAACCTTTATGGTTTGCATGACTGGGGGCTCGAAGGAGCCCGTCAGCGCGGATCATGGTCAGGTACCAAAGAGATTATCGAAAAAGGTCGTGACTGGATCATCGACGAAATGAAGTCCTCTGGCCTTCGTGGTCGCGGTGGTGCGGGTTTCCCGACTGGCCTGAAATGGTCCTTCATGCCGAAGGTAAGTGATGGTCGTCCGTCCTACCTTGTGGTCAATGCAGATGAGTCCGAGCCGGGCACCTGTAAAGACCGTGAAATCATGCGTCATGATCCTCACCATCTGGTTGAAGGGTGTCTGGTTGCTGGTTTTGCGATGGGTGCTATTGCAGCTTACATCTACGTGCGCGGCGAGTTTATTCGCGAACGTGAACGCCTGCAGGCTGCCATTGATCAGGCCTATGATGCTGGCCTGATCGGCAAAAGCAACAAGAACGGTTACGACTTTGATATCTACGTGCACCACGGTGCAGGGGCTTACATTTGTGGTGAAGAAACCGCATTGCTTGAAAGCCTTGAAGGTAAAAAAGGTCAGCCGCGTCTGAAGCCTCCGTTCCCTGCGAACATGGGTATTTATGGTTGCCCGACAACCGTGAATAACGTGGAATCCATTGCTGTTGCGCCGAGCATTTTGAAGCGCGGCGGTGCCTGGTTCTCTGGAATTGGCCGTGAAAACAACGCCGGTACAAAACTATTTTGTATTTCCGGGCATGTTGAGCGTCCTTGTACCGTTGAAGAAGCGATGGGCGTTTCCTTCAAGGATCTGATTGAAAAGCACTGTGGTGGTATCCGTGGTGGCTGGGACAATCTGCTGGCAGTTATTCCGGGTGGTTCTTCTGTTCCTTGTGTCAAGGGCGAAGATATCCGTGATGCCAAGATGGACTTTGATGGTCTGCGTGATGTTGGTTCCTCGCTGGGAACCGCTGCCGTGATCGTGATGGATAAGTCAACGGACATCATCAAGGCGATCGCTCGACTATCGTACTTCTACAAGCACGAAAGCTGCGGACAGTGCACACCTTGCCGTGAAGGCACGGGCTGGATGTGGCGCGTGATGGAACGGATGGTGAAGGGCGAGAGCTCTTATGAAGAGATCGACATGTTGCTCAAGGTTACCAAGCAGGTAGAAGGTCATACGATCTGTGCGCTTGGTGATGCAGCTGCATGGCCTATTCAAGGTTTGATCAAGAACTTCCGCCCTGTGATTGAAGACCGGATCGACCAGTTCGTTGCCACGCAGCGTATGCCGACCGATAAGATCGCAGCAGAGTAAGACTTGTGCTTTTAGAGCTGGCGCGCGACATGCGCTGCCGGTTTCTAAAGCAAAGCCGAATGGATTTTAAGTGACTGAGCTTCTTGAAGCCTCTCTTGGCGAAGAAGCAAAGGGTGAGGACGCCAACGCATGACCAAGATTGTCGTCGACGGCAAAGAGATTGAAGTTCCTGCGGATTATACCGTTATGCAGGCCTGTGAAGAGGCCGGCGCGGAAATCCCAAGGTTCTGTTATCATGACCGGCTCTCTGTGGCTGGTAACTGCCGCATGTGCCTTGTGGAAGTAAAAGGTGGACCGCCAAAGCCGGTTGCCTCTTGTGCAATGGGTGTTAAGGACTTGCGTCCGGGGCCGGAAGGGCAGCCGCCACAGGTCTTTACGAAGTCTCCTATGGTGAAGAAAGCGCGTGAAGGTGTGATGGAGTTTCTCCTGATCAACCACCCGCTGGATTGCCCTATCTGTGACCAAGGCGGTGAGTGTGATCTTCAAGATCAGGCCATGGCTTACGGTGTAGATAGTTCCCGTTACGTGGAAAACAAGCGCGCGGTTGAAAATAAATACATTGGCCCGCTCGTGAAAACGATCATGACGCGCTGCATTCACTGCACCCGTTGTGTTCGCTTTACGACCGAGGTTGCCGGTGTTTCTGAGCTGGGGCTGATTGGCCGTGGTGAAGACGCTGAAATTACCACGTATCTTGAAGAAGCGCTTTCCTCTGAACTACAGGGCAATGTGATTGACCTTTGTCCGGTTGGTGCTCTGACTTCCCGCCCATACGAGTTTAATGCTCGTCCTTGGGAGCTGGTGAAGACAGAGAGCGTTGACGTGATGGACGCCCTTGGCTCTGCTATCCGTGTTGATACACGCGGTAAAGAAGTTATGCGCATCATGCCTCGCCTCAATGAAGAGGTGAATGAGGAATGGATTTCTGACAAGACCCGTTTCATCTGGGATGGTTTGAAGACACAGCGTCTGGATCGCCCATATGTAAAGCAGAACGGAAAGCTGGCTGCGGCGAGCTGGAGTGATGCGCTGAAGGTCGTTGCTGAAAAAGTCAAAGCTGCTGGTGGTTCAAAAACTGCTGCGATTGCTGGTGACCTTGCTTCTGTTGAAGACATGTTTGCTCTGAAGGCTCTTATGGAGTCCATCGGGTCTGCAAACATGGACTGTCGTCAGGACGGCGCTCAGCTTGACCCATCACTTGGCCGCACGACTTATCTGTTTAACTCTTCGGTAGAAGGTATTGAAGATGCTGATGCAATTCTTCTCGTGGGTGCTAATCCACGTGTCGAAGCGCCGGTTCTCAATGCTCGTATTCGCAAGGCATGGCGTCACGGCGCGGTGAAGGTTGGCATGATTGGCCAGCCTGCAGACCTGACCTATGACGTGGACTACCTGGGTGCTGGTGCAGATACACTTGCTGACATCGTTTCTGGCAAGCATGCTTTTGCTGAGGTTTTGAAGACTGCGTCGCGGCCAATGATCATTGTTGGTGAAGGTGCTATTGCCCGTGAAGACGGGGCGGCTATTCTTTCAAACGCGGCCAAGCTTGCTGAAAGCGTTGGCGCTGTGAGTGATGAGTGGAACGGCTTTAACGTTCTGCACACTGCTGCAAGCCGTGTTGGTGGTCTTGATATCGGGCTCGTTCCGGGTGAGGGCGGTCTGAATACCGGTGGTATTCAAGATGCAGCTGCCAAAGGTGACGTCGATGTTGTGTTCCTGCTTGGTGCAGATGAACTGGACATGGCCTCCTTCGGTGATGCATTCGTCGTTTACATTGGTACCCATGGCGATCGCGGTGCACACCGCGCTGATGCTATTCTTCCAGCTGCAGCTTACACGGAAAAGCCAGGCACTTACGTGAATCTGGAAGGCCGTGTTCAGCTTGCAAATCGCGCTGCATTCCCACCAGGTGATGCTCGTGAAGACTGGGCGATTATTCGTGCGCTGTCTGGCGCACTTGGTCAGCCTCTGGCCTTTAACAGCTTTGCGCAGCTTCGCAGTGCTCTCACAACAGCTGTGCCACACATGGCAAATAGCGGTTGTATCGCAACTGGCGTGGCTTCGGATGTATCCAAGCTTTCCGCTGTTGGTGGCACCATGAGCGGCTCTGGCTTTGCGCAGGCATTCAGTGATTTTTATCTAACCAACCCGATTGCCCGAGCTTCAGCGGTGATGGCGGAGTGTTCAGCACTCGCCATGCAGCGTCGAGCTGAGGCGGCGGAATAAGGGGACGGTGAGTATGGAAAGTTTTTTCTGGGATTATGGTTGGCCGCTGATCGTCATGCTCTTACAGAGCGTGTTGTTGATGGTCGTGCTGCTGCTGATCGTTGCCTACATCCTTTACGCTGACCGTAAGATCTGGGCTGCTGTCCAGATCCGTCGTGGTCCTAACGTGGTTGGCCCCTGGGGCTTGCTGCAAAGTTTTGCTGACCTTTTGAAATTCGTTTTGAAAGAGCCAGTGATCCCATCGGGGTCTGACAAGTTCCTGTTTTTGTTTGCACCGCTGGTCACAGTGGTTCTCTCGCTTGCTGCATGGGTTGTTATTCCAGTTGCAGACGGGTGGGTGATTGCCAACATCAACGTGGGTATTTTGTACGTGTTCGCGATCAGCTCTCTTGGAGTTTATGGCGTGATCATCGGGGGTTGGGCGTCCAACTCCAAATACCCGTTCCTGTCAGCGCTTCGTTCGGCAGCGCAGATGGTTTCTTACGAAGTTTCTATCGGCTTTGTGATTGTGACCGTGCTGCTTTGCGTGGGGTCTTTGAACCTGACCGAGATCGTTTATGCGCAGCAGGCTCGCGGGCTTGCTCATATGCTGGGCGTTCCTTGGCTGTCTATCTTGAACTGGTATTGGTTGCCGCTGTTCCCGATGTTCGTGGTGTTCTTTGTTTCCGCTCTTGCTGAAACAAACCGTCCGCCATTCGATCTGGCGGAAGCGGAATCTGAACTGGTTGCTGGCTTCATGGTTGAGTACGGTTCAACCCCATACATGATGTTCATGCTGGGTGAATATGTTGCCATCTCGCTGATGTGTGCGCTGATGACCATCCTGTTCATGGGTGGCTGGTTGCCTCCGGTTGATATTGCTCCATTCACTTGGGTTCCGGGAATTGTCTGGTTCTTGCTTAAGTGCCTGTTGGTGTTCTTCTTCATCTCCATGGCAAAAGCAATGGTCCCTCGGTACCGCTATGACCAGCTGATGCGTCTGGGCTGGAAAGTCTTCCTGCCGCTTTCACTTGGTATGGTGTTCGTCGTTGCCTTTGTACTGATGTTCATGGGCTGGACACCACCGGTTGGTGGGTTCGGAGCATGATGTCCATCGCTGGGTTAATCGGCGGTGTCATGGGAATTTATCTTGGGTGGTTGAACTACCGGCTCCTACTGGGGTTTGTGGAAGCGGCCATCAACAAAGGAAGAGAGCGCAACCCAACTGAGAAAAGTTGGGTTGAGCTGGCGGAACCGACGATCCGCAAACTCATTTTTACCCTGACGATTATCGGTATTCCGATCATCGGATATCTCGCCGGAGCTAGCATTGCTCCTTAAATCGAGAGGAAAGGGTAACGAGAACCTAGTATGACTTCTTAGAAGTACTTTCTGGTTCTCTTGGATTGTAATCGATCATTCATGCTGGTGGCATGTTCGATCAAGAAAGGGCTGTAAAGGCTATGGGACTGGGACAGGCCGCAAAGTCGTTGCTGTTAAAGGAGTTCGTTTCGGCGTTTTTTCTCGCCATGCGTTACTTCTTTAAGCCAAAGCCGACGATCAACTATCCCTTTGAGAAGGGTGCTGTAAGTCCGCGTTTTCGCGGTGAACACGCCTTGCGCCGGTATCCGAACGGAGAAGAGCGCTGCATTGCTTGTAAGCTGTGTGAAGCGATCTGTCCTGCGCAGGCCATTACGATTGAAGCAGGACCGCGCCGTAACGATGGTACGCGCCGGACCACACGCTACGACATTGACATGACCAAATGTATCTACTGCGGTTTTTGTCAGGAAGCGTGTCCAGTGGACGCGATCGTAGAAGGCCCGAATTTTGAATTTGCGACCGAGACGCGTGAGGAGCTGTTCTATGACAAGGACAAGCTTCTTGTGAACGGCGATCGCTGGGAGCGTGAAATCGCTCGTAATATCGAGTTGGATGCTCCTTACCGTTAACGGTGAGGAGTGAGATTTGTCTGGTGATGGCCTTCGGGTCTAGCGGGACGAGACAATAGGACAAAGGCAACCTTAAAAATGGTTTTGCAGGCCCTGTTTTTTTATCTGTTTGCCGCGCTTGCGGTGGCCTCTGCCTTCATGGTGGTTGCATCACGCAATCCGGTTCATTCAGTACTGTTCCTCATCCTGTGCTTCTTTAATGCGGCCGGGTTGTTTGTACTGATTGGCGCTGAGTATCTGGCGATGCTTCTGGTTGTTGTCTACGTGGGGGCGGTCATGGTGCTGTTCCTGTTCGTTGTCATGATGCTGGATGTAGATTTTGCTGAGATGCGTCAAGGCTTTCTGCAGTATCTGCCAATCGGTGCTTTGATTGGTGTCATTCTGCTGGCCGAATTGCTGATGGTTATCAGCGGTTGGGTTATTGCGCCAGGTATGCTGGGCGAGGGGGCTGCTCCTACGCCTCCAGTTGAGCAAACACAGAATATCGCCGCTATCGGTGAATTGCTTTACACCCGCTACATATACTGGTTCCAGCTTTCTGGTCTGGTACTGCTGGTTGCAATGATCGGTGCGATTGTATTGACCCTTCGCCACAAGCCCGGTGTTCGCCGTCAGAATATTTCTGAACAGGTGGCCCGTCGCCCTGAGACCTCTATTGAAGTGGTCAAAGTGGAAAGTGGCAAGGGACTATAAGGCGCGCATGTCGCGTGTCTTAAACCTTAATCCGTACCGAAGAGACGACCTTTTTGAAAAAGGTTCTTTCTTCGGAGTTTGAATAGAACACGGGGAGCACTGAGAGGCGCCCATGGAAATTGGCATAGCGCACTATCTCGGGGTCGCAGCGATCCTATTCACCATCGGGATCTTTGGCATCTTTCTTAACAGAAAGAACGTCATCGTGATCCTGATGTCTATCGAGCTTCTTTTGCTCGCAGTTAATATCAACCTGGTGGCGTTCTCCTACTTTATGCAGGATATGGTTGGTCAGATCTTTGCGCTCCTGGTTCTCACCGTTGCAGCTGCAGAGGCGGCCATTGGCCTAGCTATTCTGGTTGTTTACTTCCGTAACCGCGGCTCTATTGCCGTGGAAGACATCAATATGATGAAAGGCTGAGGGGCGGATGTTTTCAGCAATCGTTTTTCTGCCGTTGCTTGGCTTCCTGATTGTCGGGTTATTCGGCAATCGGCTTGGGGTCAAAGCCAGCGAGTACATCACCAGCGGCTTTATGATCGTCGCAGCCCTGCTTTCCTGGGTGGTGTTTTTTCAATACGGCCTTGGGTCGGAGAGCACGCAGATTGTGACAATTTTCCGCTGGATCACCTCTGGAGATCTTGCGGTTAACTGGACGATCCGTGTGGATACGCTCACCGCAGTGATGCTGGTGGTTGTGAACTCGGTTTCATGTCTGGTTCACATCTACTCCATCGGGTACATGCACCACGATCCGCATCGTCCGAGGTTCTTTGCCTACCTGTCCTTCTTTACCTTCTCAATGTTGGCACTGGTCACAGCTGATGACCTGCTGCAAATGTTCTTTGGTTGGGAAGGCGTTGGCCTGGCATCCTACCTGTTGATCGGGTTCTGGTACAAAAAACCTTCTGCCAATGCGGCTGCGATGAAAGCGTTCATCGTCAACCGTGTGGGTGACTTTGGTTTTGCTCTGGGTATCTTCGGTGTCTTCTACCTATATGGATCCATCGACTTCACAACGATTTTCAGCAGCGGTCCTTCTCTTCTTGAGAATAAAGAGCCTGTCCTGAACTTCCTTGGCTATGAGTTGATGCCTGAAGCGGCACTGACAGTTGTTTGTCTGTTGCTCTTCATGGGTGCCATGGGTAAATCAGCTCAGTTCCTGCTTCACACCTGGTTGCCAGATGCGATGGAAGGGCCAACGCCTGTTTCCGCGCTGATCCACGCAGCGACCATGGTGACGGCTGGTGTGTTCATGGTTGCGCGTCTTGCGCCAATCTTTGAACTTGCACCAACGGCGCTGACTGTTGTGACCTTCTTTGGTGCAACGACTGCCTTCTTTGCAGCGACCATTGGCTGCGTGCAAAACGACATAAAGCGCGTGATTGCATACTCTACCTGTTCGCAGCTGGGTTACATGTTCGTGGCGCTGGGTGTTGGTGCGTTCGGTGTTGGTATCTTCCACCTGTTCACACACGCATTCTTTAAAGCACTGCTGTTCTTATGTGCTGGCTCCGTCATTCACTCTGTGTCTGACGAGCAGGACATGCGTAAGATGGGTGGTCTGCGTAAGCACATTCCATGGACCTACTGGACCATGATGATTGGTACGTTGGCACTGACTGGTTTCGGTATTCCGTTCACCTATATCGGTACAGCTGGCTTCATCTCCAAAGATGCGATCATTGAAGCTGCTTATGTTGGTCACAACATGTTTGCCACTTATGCCTTCTGGGCAACTGTGCTTGCAGCGGCATTGACCAGTTTTTACAGCTGGCGTTTGGTGTTCATGACCTTCCACGGTAAAACCCGTGCTTCTGTTGATGTGATGAAACACATCCATGAAAGCCCATGGGTTATGCTTGTACCGCTGCTGTTGCTTGCACTTGGTGCAGCACTTGCTGGTATGGTGTTCAAGGAAGCGTTCATCGGTCACGACTACGTCCACTTCTGGAAGAACGTCTTTGGCGGTACGAGCAGTGAGCTTGCAGTCATTGAAGAAATGCATCACGTGCATTGGCTCGTGAAACTTTCACCATGGCTTGCGATGGCTGGCGGATTCATCATTGCCTACCTCTTCTATATCGCTAAACCAGACATGCCTAAAGCTTTGGCACAGCGTCATAAGCCTCTCTACCTGTTCCTTTTGAACAAGTGGTACTTTGATGAGCTTTATGACTTCCTGTTTGTGAGGCCTTCTATGGCACTTGGCCGCTTCCTGTGGAAGCGTGGTGACGGCACTGTGATTGATGGACTTGGTCCAGATGGTGTTGCAGCGCGCGTACAACAGGTAACTGGTTGGGTTGTTCGTCTGCAGTCTGGTTACATTTATCACTACGCATTCGCCATGTTGATCGGGGTTGCCTTCTTCGTGACCCTGGCCATGTTCTCCGGTGGGGGAGTTCATTAATGAACGACTGGTCCATCCTTTCCATCACGACGTTTCTCCCGCTGGTAGGTGTGTTCTTCATCCTGCTGGTGCGGGGGGACGACCCAGATGCGAAAACGAATATTCGGCGTGTTGCGCTGATTACGACGAGTTTCACATTCATCGTCTCTTTGTTCATCTGGGGCGGGTTCACCAACGAGAACCCTGGCTTCCAGATGGTGGAGAAATACAACTGGTTTGGTGAAACCTTCACCTACCACATGGGTGTCGACGGCATTTCAATGCTGTTTGTGATCCTGACGACTTTCCTGATGCCACTTTGTATTTTGGCAAGCTGGGAGAGCATTCAGGACCGCGTGAAAGAATACATGATCGCCTTCCTCGTTCTGGAAACACTGATGATCGGTGTGTTCTGTTCGCTGGATCTGGTGCTGTTTTACGTATTCTTTGAAGCTGGCCTTATCCCGATGTTCCTTATCATCGGTGTTTGGGGTGGCCCGCGCCGCGTTTATGCAAGCTACAAGTTCTTCCTGTACACGCTGCTTGGCTCCGTGCTGATGCTGGCGGCTATTATGGCTATGTACTGGCAGGCTGGTACGCTGGATATTCCAACTCTTCTCAATGAGAGTGAATTCCCAGCAGCGATGCAGACGTGGTTGTGGCTGGCCTTCTTTGCAAGCTTTGCTGTTAAGATGCCAATGTGGCCGGTTCACACCTGGTTGCCAGATGCTCACGTGGAAGCGCCAACGGCTGGTTCTGTTGTTCTGGCTGCGATCCTGCTGAAGATGGGTGGTTATGGGTTCATTCGGTTTTCACTGCCAATGTTCCCAATCGCCAGCGATATGTTCGCACCATTCATCTTCACGCTGTCTGTTGTGGCGATCATCTACACCTCGCTGGTGGCACTTGCTCAGGAAGACATCAAGAAGCTGATTGCGTATTCGTCTGTAGCTCACATGGGCTTTGTGACCATGGGCATCTTCTCTGCCAATGCGCAGGGTATTGAAGGCGCGATCTTCATGATGCTTGCACACGGCCTGATCTCCGGCGCACTGTTCTTGTGTGTTGGTGTGATTTATGATCGGATGCATACCCGCCAGATTTCGGCTTATGGTGGCCTTGTAAACAACATGCCGCGCTATGCAGTTGCGTTTATGATCTTCACCATGGCGAATGTGGGTCTGCCAGGTACTGCTGGTTTTGTTGGTGAATTTCTGACAATGGTTGGTGTGTTCCAGGTGAACACCTGGGTCGCATTCTTTGCTGCTACCGGTGTGATCTTGTCAGCTGCTTATGCGTTGTTCCTTTATCGCCGCGTTGTCTTTGGCGCGCTGGAAAAGGAAAGCCTCAAGTCCATGTTGGACTTGAATGGGCGTGAAAAGCTGATTTTGGCACCGCTTATCATTTTGACCATCTTCTTCGGGTTCTACCCAGCAGCAGTGCTGGATGTGACGTCCGCGTCCGTTGATGCCCTTATCACAAACTACAATGCAGCGCTTGATGCAGGTGGCCTTGGTGCCCATGCAGCCGCTGCAGTGTCTAGCCATTAACAGGGGAGCTGCGCACTCATGACTGCTGAGCTTCTAGCAATGCCTGATCTAATGCCAGCCTTGCCCGAGATCCTTTTGGTTCTCGGTGCATTGGCGCTGCTGATGGTTGGGGCTTTTGGTGGAGAGAAATCTACTCCACTGGTAACGGGTATCTGCGTTGCGCTGCTTACTGTTGCAGGTTTGATCCTGCTGGTTAGCCCGCATTACGGCACGACCTTCAACGGTGCTTTCGTACAGGATGCATTTTCCCAGTACATGAAGGTGCTGGTGTTGATTGGTTCTGGCTTTGCAATTGCAATGTCGGTTGCCTACGCACGTTCTCAAAACTTTGACCGCTTTGAATACCCGATCCTGATCGTGCTCGCGACGGTTGGTATGATGCTGATGCTATCTGCCAACGATCTGATCTCGATGTACCTGGGTGTTGAACTGCAGTCTCTTGCTTTGTACGTGGTTGCATCGATCAACCGTGACTCTGTGCGTTCAACAGAAGCGGGCCTGAAGTACTTTGTCCTTGGGGCGTTGTCTTCAGGTATGCTGCTTTACGGCATGTCCTTCATCTACGGATTTACGGGCCATACTGACTTTGTTGGTATCGCAAGTGCGTTGACTGACGAGCAGGCATCGCGTGGTCTTGTGTTTGGTATCGCAGGTCCGTTGATTGACGAACGGGCATCGCTTGGTGTTGTGTTTGGTATCGTGTTCATGCTGGCAGGTATTGCCTTCAAGATCTCTGCGGTTCCGTTCCACATGTGGACCCCGGATGTTTATGAGGGTGCACCAACGCCGGTAACTGCATTCTTTGCAGCTGCGCCCAAGATTGCCGCATTCGGTATGCTGGTGCGTGTGCTGATTGAAGCTCTGGGTGATGTGACCACTGACTGGCAGCAGATCGTTGTGTTCATCTCGATCGCATCGATGGGTCTTGGTGCCTTTGCTGCTATCGGTCAAAAGAACATCAAGCGTCTGATGGCTTATTCCTCTATCGGTAATATGGGCTATGCGCTTGTCGGCCTGGCTGCGGGTACACAAGCTGGTGTTCACGGCCTGATCGTGTTCATGACTGCTTACCTTGCCATGACACTGGGTGCGTTTGCTTGCATCTTGTCCATGCGTCGTAAAGAAGGCATGGTTGAAGAGATTTCTGATCTGGCTGGTCTTTCCAAGACCAACTTGCCAATGGCGATGCTGCTGGCTGTGATTATGTTCTCTTTGACAGGTCTGCCACCGCTTATCGGCTTCTTCGGTAAGTTCTACGTCTTTATTGCTGCTATGGAAGCTGGCCTTGTGCCACTGGTGGTGATTGGTCTGGTGGCCAGCGTTGTTGCAGCCTATTACTATCTGCGTGTTATCAAAGTGATGTTCTTTGATGAGCCAACTGGTGAATTCTTGCCAATGTCCGGCGAGATGAAAATTGTACTGGGTCTTTCCAGTGCGGTTGTTGGCCTGTTCTTCATCATGCCGGAACCGATCATGAATGCTGCTGCGAATGCAGCAAGCGTTCTGTTCTAGTTCCTGACCCATGACAGGTATTTTAAAAGATCAAGGCCCGGTGCGTTCAGCGCCGGGCTTTTATTTTGAGCACTATGACCAACTTGGCTCGACCAACACCCATGGCTTACAAAAGGCGCGGAACGGACATCCTGGAAATCTCTGGGTTCGCTCTGATGTACAGCTTTGTGGTCGCGGCCGGCGTGGTCGTGAGTGGACGTCTGAGTCCGGTAATCTGTTTGCCTCCGTTTTGCTGCGCGTTGGCATGAAGGACGACAAGATCGTTCAGCTGCCTTTTGTTGCAGCTCTTGCACTTGGAGAAGCGGTTGAACGGGCGACAGGCACGATTGGTTTGGCTGAACTGAAGTGGCCGAATGATGTGCTCATTGATGGACAAAAGGTCTCTGGCATATTGCTTGAGAGCGAAAGTGGGCCTAATGGTGAGCTGTGCCTTGTGTGTGGATTTGGTGTGAATGTGTCACATCATCCTGACCTTGGTGATTATGCGGTCACGGATTTGCGCAGTATGGGCTATAGATGTGAGCCCTCTCAGGTGTTTGACGCGCTTGCGCAAAGTTTCTCCCGATGGCTTGAGACGTGGAAAGCAGCCAGTGGATTTGATGAGATACGATCTGCATGGTTGCGGCGTGCCGTTGGCCGGGGGAAACCCATTCGCGTCCGCTTAAGTAACGAAGAATTTTCCGGTGTCTTTATAGATATCGATCAAATGGGCCGTCTGATCGTCAAGCTCGATCAAGGCGGAGAACGGCTGGTGACAGCCGGAGATGTATTTTTTTCCTAAAGACGTGCATCAGGCGCGCCACTGGTATTTTCCAATGAGCGAAGCCGCAGGTCCCATAGGATTTCAAGGAGAATATAATGTCGAGCACACAAGAGCTCGTATTCCTGCCTTTGGGCGGTGTTGGCGAAATTGGTATGAACCTTGGCCTTTATGGATATGGGCCGGAGGATGACCGACGCTGGTTGATTGTTGATTTTGGAATTTCGTTTGCCGGGCCGGAGTTGCCGGGTGTGGATCTCGTTCTTCCTGATATTCGTTTTCTGGAAGAGGAACGCTCGCGTATTGACGGGATTGTTATTACGCATGCCCATGAAGATCACTATGGTGCGCTGACCTATCTGTGGAAGCGTTTGGAACTGCCGGTCTTTGCTACAGAGTTTACTGCGCGCTTGCTGGAAGCCAAGCTGGCTGGCGATGGGGCGGACTACGAGATCCCTGTAACCGTTGTCAATCAGGGCGACCGTTTTCAAACTGGTCCGTTTGATGTTGAGATGGTGACCATGACCCACTCGATCCCTGAGCCGTGTGCTCTGGCGATCCGTGTTGGTGGGCAGCTTGTATTGCATTCCGGTGACTGGAAAATCGATCTCACTCCGGGTGTTGGTAAAGCAATTGATCTTCAACGCTTGCGTGAACTGGGCGATGAAGGCGTTGATGTTTTCGTTTGCGACAGTACCAACGCGGTGCGTGATGGTGTCAGCCCGAGTGAAGCGGATGTAAAAGAAGAGCTGACCAAGCTCATTCAAGCCGCGCCTCATCGTGTTGCTGTAACGACTTTTGCTTCTAACGTGGCGCGTATGCGTGCGGTGGCAGAAGCGGCGATGGCTGCTGAGCGCGAGATTGTTGTCATTGGCCGTAGCATGCAGCGTACTGTGGAAATTGCCCGCGACCTTGGCTATCTGGATGGGCTTGCACCGTTTCGCGATGAAGAAACCTACGGCTCTTTGCCCCGCGATAAAGTTGTTGCGCTGTGCACCGGGTCTCAAGGTGAAGCCCGTGCTGCGATGGCACGGATCGCTGGCGACCAGCACCGTCAGGTCGCGTTGTCAGCCGGTGATACTGTAATCTTTTCCAGCCGGACGATTCCAGGCAATGAAAAGGCCGTGTCCGGGATAATCAACCAATTGATCGAGCAGGGCCTGCGCGTGATTACAGATCGTGATGCGCTTGTGCACGTATCTGGCCATCCGCGTCGTGGTGAACTGGATCAGGTTTATAACCTGGTGCGTCCTAAGAAGGTTCTTCCTGTGCACGGCGAACCGTTGCATTTGAAGTGCCATGAAAGCTTTGCGCGCGGCAAAGGTGTCAAGGATGTCAAAATCATCCGCGATGGTGACATGGTTCGTCTGCACCCAGGTGGCTTGAAGGTTATTGACGAAGCGCCCGCTGGTATTATTGTTCGCGATGGCCACTTGATGGCTCCTCCGGAAGAGACCGGGGTTCAGGAACGTCGTAAGCTCTCCTACGGAGGGTGTGTGACCGTTTCTTTGATCGTTGATGGCCGCGGAGAGCTGCTCGGCGATATTGATGTGGTTTTGTTTGGTATGCCGGATGAAACAGAAAATGGAACTCCGTTTGAAGATGCAGTTCGCGATGCGGTGTATGGAGCGGTGATCTCCATTCCCAAAAGCCGTCGCCGTGATGTGGAGCTGGTGCGTGAGGCTGCGCGGCGGGCCGGTCGCTATGCTGTTGTTGAGCACTGGGGCAAAAAGCCATTGTGCAAGGCATTGGTTCAGCGTGTTTAGCGCCAACTGACTTTTCACAGTGAATGATGTTTACAAAGGCCGTGGGCGAGGGGATCGTCTGCGGCCTTTGACTTTTGGGCAAATAGACATTGTGCTGTAAATCTGTTCCTTAGCTACTCATGTTTTTAGGGAAGGATACGTCATGATTGGACGTTTGAACCACGTAGCGATTGCAGTCCTGGATATGGACGAGGGCCTTAAAGTCTATCGTGATGCTCTGGGCGGCATTGCTTCTGAAAAAGTTGCTCAGCCGGACCACGGCGTTTCGACGGTCTTCATTGACTTGCCCAACACCAAGATTGAGTTGTTGGAGCCTCTCGGCGAAAACTCCCCAATTTCCAAATTTCTGGAGCGCAATACACAAGGTGGTATCCACCACATTTGTTATGAAGTCGATGATATCATCGCCGCGCGTGATCAGCTGGTTGCCAATGGTGCCCGGATTTTGGGAGATGGTGAGCCTAAAATTGGCGCACATGGTAAGTTGGTGCTGTTCCTGCATCCCAAAGACTTCCTAGGAACGCTGACCGAGCTGGAACAAGCCTGATCGCCTTGATCTGGCAAAAACTCGTTAAGTCCTTGTCTTTGGCAGGGCAGGCTAGGTAATAACCTGTATTTTGTTGGTTTCTTTGTGTTAAAAGAGCGAAGCTAGAAACTTCGTATAAAAAGAAACCTCAGGAGCTGCACGTATGGCCACCCCTCTTTTAGTTGCCGTCTATTTTATGATGTGGTGGATCTTGTTTCTCGCCATCTTGCCGTTTGGTATACGAACCCAGATTGAAGAGGGTGAGGTTGTTCCTGGAACAGCTGAAAGCGCTCCCAAACATCCTCAGATGTTGAAGAAGGTGATTATCAATACGGTGGTGACGACCATTGTGTTCGTGGCGTTCTATTTCTTTATGGAATCCGGCCTTGGAGCAAAGCTGTTCCCACTGGTTGACCGGATTATGGGTAATGCTCCGTCTTAAGAGTGTTGAATTTGTTATATATAACAATCTCTTGCGATCACAATCTAGTGTACTACATGATTAGTTAAGTGGCGTGCGGTGATGTGAACTTTCAAAAAGCGGTTCGTTGGAATCGCTTTTTTGCGTTTTACGTGCGCTATCGTTTTGGGCGCTGGCCTTTCCAATTGGGATTGAAGACTGCAGTAGTTAGGGTATGCGGTTGGAATGAGGGCAGTAGGCTCGATTTCGCTTAGTTTGAGTGCGCAAGTATGGCGGGATTTTGCAAAAAAAAAGCAAGGCCGAGGCCTTGCTATAAATACGAGTTCCGCGTCTAAATGTTCTCTTTGCACTTGCGTAGAGTGCCGGCTGCAACCAAACGGGCGCCCGAGAACGTTCCTCCCAAGACTAAAGATCGCGATACTTAGCAACACCGCTTAAAGGTGTTGTTTTTGTTGTTGGAGGCGACACTAGCCTAATGATTTGGGTTTGTCACTATTTTGTATCACTTCGCCGCAATTTTTTGCTTGCCTAATTTTTCGGCGACATAATTGAGAATTTCTGCGGTCTGAAACGATAATAAGCATACCAAACCCGCAGGCATGGGGAAATGTCTCATAGAAAATTGGCATATAGCCATGTTGGCAGTTACAACAGGCGTTCTGGTTGCTAAGAAGGCATAGAAAAGAAGTTCGGCGGTAATGCTGAGCTTACTAGCCTTAAAAACTGAAGAGTTGAGCTAATGCGTTTGTCCCGATATTTCCTGCCTATTTTGAAGGAAACACCGAAAGAAGCCGAGATCGTTTCGCACCGCCTGATGCTGCGTGCGGGTATGATCCGTCAACAGTCAGCCGGGATTTATGCATGGCTGCCTCTGGGCCATCGTGTGCTGAACAAGATCCAGCGTATTGTTGAAGAGGAGCAGAATCGCTCCGGCGCTGTCCAGTTGCTCATGCCTACAATCCAGTCTGCTGATTTGTGGCGTGAAAGCGGGCGTTATGATGCCTACGGCAAGGAAATGCTGCGCATTGAGGATCGTCATGGGCGCGACATGCTGTTTGGTCCGACCAACGAGGAGATGGTTACCGACATCTTCCGCAGTTATGTACGCTCTTACAAAGACCTGCCGTTGAACCTGTACCATATCCAGTGGAAGTTCCGTGATGAGGTGCGCCCTCGCTTTGGGATCATGCGTGGCCGTGAATTCCTGATGAAAGACGCATACTCCTTCGACCTGGACAAAGAACGCGCAACTGAATCCTACCAACGCATGTTTGTCGCTTACTTGCGTACATTCTCGCGTATGGGGCTGACCGCAATTCCGATGAAGGCTGATACTGGACCAATCGGCGGCGACCTTTCACATGAGTTTATTGTGTTGGCGTCTACCGGTGAGAGTGAAGTGTTCCTTGATAAGGACATTCTTGAACTGCCGATTCCTGAGGAAAATATCGACTTTAATAGCGATCTATCCGGCATTATCGATCAGTGGACCACGCCTTATGCGGCAACTGATGAAATGCATGATGAAGCAGCGTTTGAAGCTGTTGCAGAAGACAAAAAGGTCTCGGCACGCGGCATTGAAGTTGGCCATATCTTCTACTTCGGCACGAAATACTCTGAGCCTATGGGCGCCAAGGTTATGACGGCTGAAGGCAAGGAAACGCCCGTTCACATGGGCTCTTACGGCATCGGCGTCTCTCGTCTTTTGGGTGCTATCATTGAAGCCTGTCACGATGACAATGGTATCGTTTGGCCAAAAGAAGTTGCTCCTTTCCATGTTGGTTTGATCAACATGAAAGTGGGATCTGAGTGTGATGAGGTTTGTGAGAGCCTTTATGGTGAGCTCGAAAAAGCCGGTGTCGAAGTGCTGTTTGATGACCGCAAAACCAGTGCAGGCGCAAAGTTTGCGAGTATGGATCTGATCGGATTGCCTTACCAGTTGGTGGTTGGTCCGCGCGGATTGAAGAGCGGTGAAGTTGAAGTGAAAGACCGCGCAACAGGGGAACGCGAAATGATGACCCCAGAAGCAGCTGTGAACAAACTGATTTCTGCCTTAAAGGGCTGATATCAGTGCGCGTTAGGGGTATCCTCTAAATTCGTGGGTAGAGACAGGATTCGGCGACTGTGCGGTTGCCGGGTCTTTAGCCAGCACATATGGCGCACTCCGCCTTACCTCCTCTATGCAGGGGGATTTTGAGCGGACGGGCGGAAACGGAGACTTGTGGAGTATGACGGCAGAGTTTCAGGCGGCTCATCCCGGCAGGACACGGTGGTTTGCACCCTTTGAGTGGATGCTGGCAGGGCGGTATTTACGTTCAAGACGCAAAGAAACATTCATTTCTATTATTGCCGGCCTTTCTTTCCTTGGGATCACGCTTGGTGTTGCGACCTTGATCATCGTCATGGCGGTCATGAATGGGTTTCGCACTGAGTTGCTGACGAAAATTCTGGGTATCAACGGTCACGTTCTGGTGCAGCCCATTGATAGTCCGCTCAATGACTTTGATGAAACCACTCTTAAACTGACCGGTATTGATGGCGTTGACTTTGCTATGCCTTTTGTTGAAGGGCAGGCAATGATTTCGGGCCCCGGTGCTGACCTTGGGGCATTGTTTCGCGGTGTACGCAAGTCTGACCTTGATAAGTTGAGCCTTGTTTCCGACAATGTGTTGCTGGGAACGCTTGATGGGTTTGATGAAGGTGATGGCATCGCAATCGGGTCGCGTCTTGCTCGCCAGCTTGGCGTGAGCATTGGCGACAGCGTGCGTGTGATTACACCGCGCGGCAGTATAACCCCAATGGGTATGACGCCGCGTGTGAAGGCCTATCCCGTCTCTGCGATTTTCCAGATCGGCATGAGCGAGTATGATGGTACGATCGCTTTCATGCCATTCAACGAAGCGCAGCTTTATTTCAATAAGGAGGGCCTGGCTACGGGTATTGAGGTTTATGCCGATGACCCAGATGCCGTTGGCCCATTGCGCCCGCTCATTGAAGAGGCCGCAGAACGACCTGTCTTTGTTTCTGACTGGCGTCAACGCAATATGACGTTCTTCTCTGCGCTTGAAGTTGAGCGCAACGTTATGTTCCTGATTTTGACACTGATTGTGCTTGTGGCTGCTTTGAATATCATTTCAGGCATGACTATGCTGGTGAAAGATAAGGGCCGCGATATCGCAGTGTTACGCACGATGGGTGCGACCCGTGGCGCTGTCATGCGGATTTTTATCATCACTGGTGCAAGTATTGGAACCATCGGAACATTTGCCGGATTTTTGCTGGGGACGCTGGTGTGCTGGAATATTGAAAGCATTCGTCAGGCAATTTCCTGGATGACGTCAACAGAGCTGTTTTCGCCTGAACTTTATTTCTTGTCGAAGTTGCCAGCTGAGATGGATACCGGTGAAACGGCGAGTGTTGTTCTCATGGCTCTCGTTTTGAGCTTGCTGGCTACGATATACCCTGCCTGGCGTGCAGCCCGGCTCGATCCTGTTGAGGCTTTGCGCTACGAATGATGAATAAACCAACAAAACCGGTGGAAGGCGTGTCTCTGAACGGCGAGGAGCGTGTTCCTGTATTGAGTCTGCAAGGCGTTTCCAGAAGTTTTGATGAGGGTGCGAGTAAACTTGAAATCTTAAAGGGCGCAGACCTGAACCTTTATGAAGGGGAGATGGTTGCCCTTGTTGCGCCTTCTGGTGCCGGAAAATCAACACTGATGCACCTTGCTGGCCTGCTTGAAAAACCGCAGAGTGGCGAAATCATGATTGGTGGGCGGGAATGTTCCAAGCTCAACGATGAAGCGCGCACTGCTATTCGGCGCACAGATATTGGATTTGTTTATCAGTTTCATCAGCTCCTTCCTGAATTTACTGCTTTGGAAAATATTGCGTTGCCGCAGATGATTTGCGGGTTGAAGCGCAAGGATGCAGAAGAGCGGGCGCGGCAGTTGCTCTCATATATGCGGTTGACGGATCGCGAGACACATCGCCCGGCAGAGCTGTCTGGTGGTGAACAGCAGCGTGTCGCGATTGCTCGCGCAGTTGCAAATGCCCCTCGTGTTCTGCTTGCCGATGAGCCAACCGGCAATTTGGACCCCAAAACATCGCAGTATGTGTTTGAGGCGCTTACTGCGTTGGTGCGTGCCTCAGGAGTTGCTGCACTGCTTGCGACGCATAACCTTGATATCGCCAAGCAAATGGACCGGCGAATAACGCTCAAAGACGGCAAGGTTGTCGAGCTTCCATAATGTTTCAAGTGCCAGCGATGTCCTCGCTGGCATTTTTGTATTTTGACAATGTTCTCCCATATTTCTCCTCGCCATTGACCAATGTAAAGCGCATTCGCTATGGGCTGCCGCGCGTAATTCCCCAGAAGTATTAACGCAAATGAATCAGTTAACTGTTTGACTTGAAAGGCTGAAATTCTCGGCCATTAGTGGTTGGCGTTTGCCTGTCTTGCTTACATAAACAGATCATTAACCAACCGGACAACTGGGCTATTTTGGGGGTTGTGTGAAATAGAACATTTGTGGAACATAGCATGTACAAATAGTGTTCAAATTAGTGGGTGTTCATTATGGCATATATTCTGCGCGAAGCTGCTGCATTCGGTTCTGTTGTCCTTTTTGGTAGCAGTTGTTTGATCTGGGGAGAGGCTTTGACGCGTATCTTGCCCTAGGCTTTATACTGCGCGTTAAAGGGGAGAACCTTTGGGAAACTCGGGATAACCGACCTTCCATTTTTTTCCAGAATTGCATTTTGCTTTAGGCTCCTCCAAATGAGGTGTTACTGTCGCTCATATTCAGCGAACTAAAAGGTTCAAGATGTCATCTCCAGGCTTTGTCCATCTTCGCGTTCATTCTGCATTTTCTTTGCTGGAAGGGGCTTTGCCCATAGGCAAGCTGATTGATCTTGCGTCCAAGGATGAGCAACCTGCTCTTGCAATTACCGATAGCGGGAACCTTTTTGGGGCTCTGGAGTTTTCGGAAAAAGCGTTTGGCTCTGGGCTGCAGCCCATTGTCGGGTGTCAGGTTTGCGTTAATTTTGGTGACCAGCCTGACGCTGTTGGGGATGAAGCTGTCAGTGACTTGGTGCTTCTGGCAGTCAACGAACAAGGCTACGAAAACCTGATGGACCTTGTGTCCCGCGCATTTTTGGACACCGAGCCGGGTCTTAAGGCGAGTGTGCCTCTTGCCCGCGTGCTGGATAAATCCGCGGGTGTGATTGCGTTGACAGGTGCTAGCGAAGGGCCCATCAACTCACTGTTGCTTGAAGGTGAAGGCGCGCTCGCAAAGTCCCGTTTGGAAGTTTTGAAGGGTGTGTTTGGGGATCGCCTTTATGTGGAGCTGCAGCGCCACAATATGAAAGGTGAGGAAGATGTTGAGGCCGAGCTCCTTAACCTTGCCTATGCTTTAAGTATCCCCATTGTTGCGACCAATGAATCATTTTTTCCCAATCCTGATGATTATGAGGCACATGATGCTCTCATTGCGATCTCAGAAGGGCGTGTGATTGTTGAGACTGATCGACGGCAGTTGACGCCGGACCATTGCTTTAAAACACGCCAGCAAATGATGGAGCTGTTTTCTGACCTACCGGAAGCGTTGGAGAATTCGGTCAATATTGCACGCCGGTGTCATTATCGGCCACTGAAACGAGCACCTATTTTGCCCCGATTTGCAGGTGCTGATGCAGATGGCGAGGAGGCTGAGCGCGCTGAATCAGATGAGTTGACCCGTCAGGCGAAAGAGGGGCTGCGTGCACGTTTAGACCTGCACGGACTTGCGCCTGACCTTGAAGAAAAAGATTACTGGGACCGGTTGGATTACGAGCTGGGCATCATCATTCGGATGAAATTCCCAGGTTACTTCCTGATCGTTGCTGACTTTATTAAGTGGGCAAAAGGGCAGGATATCCCGGTGGGCCCTGGTCGTGGCTCTGGTGCTGGTTCGCTTGTTGCCTGGTCTTTGACCATTACCGACCTGGATCCGATGCGGTTCTCATTGCTGTTTGAACGTTTTCTGAATCCAGACCGCGTTTCCATGCCGGATTTTGATATCGATTTTTGCCAGAATAGGCGAGAAGAGGTGATCCGTTATGTTCAGCGCAAGTATGGCCGCGAGCAGGTTGCGCAGATCATTACCTTTGGAACGTTGCAGGCCAAGGCTGTGCTGCGCGATGTGGGGCGTGTCTTGCAGATGCCCTATGGCCAGGTGGATCGTCTTAGTAAGCTTGTTCCAGGCAACCCCGCTAACCCTGTGACTTTGAGCGAGGCGCTTGAACAAGAGCCGCGATTGCGCGAAGCGACAAAGCAGGAGGAGGTGGTTGATCGCCTCTTGAAGATGGCGCAAAAGCTGGAAGGGCTTTATCGTCACGCTTCAACCCACGCGGCAGGTGTTGTTATCGGGGACCGCCCGTTAGAACAGCTTGTCCCACTGTACCGCGATCCGCGTTCCGACATGCCTGTCGCGCAGTTCAATATGAAGTGGGTGGAGGCTGCCGGTCTTGTTAAGTTTGACTTTCTTGGCCTGAAAACACTTACGGTTATTGATACAGCTGTGGCGCATATCAAAAAGCGTGGTATCAACGTAAAGATTGAAGAAATCCCGATTGATGACCCTGCAACTTATAAGCTGCTTGCCGCCAGTGAGACCGTTGGCGTGTTCCAGCTGGAAAGTCAGGGCATGCGGCGGGCGATTGCTGGGATGCGGCCTGACAGGTTTGAGGATATTATTGCGTTGGTGGCGCTGTACCGGCCCGGCCCAATGGATAATATTCCAATCTACAACGCTGTTAAACATGGAGAGCAAGAGCCGGACTACCTTCACCCGCTTCTTGAACCTATCCTGACTGAAACGAACGGCATTATCGTTTATCAGGAACAGGTGATGCAGATCGCCCAGGTGTTGTCTGGCTACTCCCTTGGTGAAGCGGATTTGCTGCGCCGTGCGATGGGTAAAAAGATTGCCGCTGAAATGGAAATTCAGAGGGCGCGGTTTGTGGAAGGGGCCGTTGCGCAAGAGGTCAATAAAGATCAGGCCGGAATGATCTACGACCTTGTTGCTAAGTTTGCAAACTACGGCTTCAACAAATCTCACGCGGCAGCCTATGCGCTGGTGGCCTATCAAACAGCTTGGTTAAAGGCGAACTATCCGGTTGAGTTTCTCGCTGGCATCATGACGCTCGACCTTGGAAATACAGATAAGCTCAGTGATTTTCGCCAGGAAGCTCTGCGTATGGGCATTGAGGTTGTGCCCCCTTCAGTCAATAAATCTGGTGTGCATTTTGATGTTCTAGATGGAAAGATTGTCTACGCCATGGGGGCGATTAAGGGTGTCGGTGAGCAAGCGGTTGAGCATATCGTAGAGGTGCGCGGGGACAAGCCTTTTGCTGACATGGCTGACTTTGCAACGCGCATCAGTCCTAAGGTTCTTAATAAGCGTACTATCGAAAACCTTATTGCTGCAGGCGCTTTTGATGAAATGAACGCCAACCGTGCACAGTTGCTGGATGGTCTGGAGCGCATTGTTGGTATGGCGCAGCGTACGGAGGAGAATAAAACCTCTGGGCAAAATGACTTTTTTGGCGGAGATAGTGCGCCTGAGCCGCTCATTCTCAACCCTACTGATCCGTGGCTTCCATCTGAGCGTTTGCAAAAAGAGTATGCTGCGGTTGGGTTTTATATTTCTGCCCATCCGCTTGATGAATATCACAACTTGTTCACCAAGTTGCGCGTGCAGCTTTGGAAGGACTTTGAGCGATCAGTCAAAGCAGGCTCTTCTGCCGGGCGTTTGGCTGGGACTGTAACTGCAAAACAAGAGCGCAAGACCCGTACCGGGAACCAAATGGGTATTGTGCGAATTTCAGATCCGACAGGGCAATACGAAGCAGTTCTTTTTTCTGAGACGCTTAATCAGTGTCGTGATTTGCTTGAGCCGGGGCAATCTGTTGTGCTGCTCGTTCAAGCTGACATGCGCGATGATGAAGTGAGTGTGCGTATTTCTCAGGTGGAACCATTGGAGAAGGTGGCTGGCAGGGTGCATCGGACCTTGCGGGTCTTCCTTAATTCAGATGAGCCGATACAAAGTCTGAAGCGCCAGTTGCGCCGGGGGGGCGATGGCGAGGTGAGCTGCGTTGTACTGTTGGATAACGGTCAGCGCGAAGTGGAGGTCAAACTTCCGGGCAACTATCAGCTCTCGCCACAACTTTCTGGCGCGTTGAAGACACTGCCAGGTGTGATGGACGTTCAGATGTCTTAGTCTGCTTCGGGATATGCAAAAAAGAACCCCGCTGAAGATGTTCGGCGGGGTTTGCTATTTTAGGGCATGTTGCGTTTATTGGTGTTCATGCTAACTGCACCGACACTAAAAGATCTTCTGGATGACCTGTTCAGCGCAGGCGTAGCCAAGGTTTCTGGCGAAGCGGTCTACGCGCCTTTGTCCTTGCTCAGCCAGATCAGTTAAATCGGCATGATCAATAACGTTGCAGGTTGAGGCAGCGAGGATTTTGCCATCCTTGGCGGAAACCAGGAGTGCGCGTCCGCGGTAACGGTAAGAGAGATTTGCGAACCAGCCTGCGCCCTGCATTTCTGACTGATAGATGACTGTTGATACATCCAAGTAATAACCAGAGTAACCGGTTTCTCTGGCGAGCTTTGTAAGAGCTTTTGCGCGTTTTTCCTCGCTGATGGTCGGTTTGCTATATGGGCCCTTGATCGTGCCCTTAAAGCGGAACTTGTGGGTGCTCTGCAGATATTTGGTCAACCGGTCGCGCATGGCGGTTTGAGGATCGTGTTTGGCTGCGGGAATGGAGGCCATCTCGCCATAGGCGCCAGAGGCTGCATTCATGGCTGTGGTTACAACAATACCCAGCAGGCCATGCTGGACGCCATGGGTGTTGAAGTGGTCTTCTCTCACATGTCGGTTTTTGACGGGCTTCACAGAGGATTTGGAGATCGTCTTTGCATCAATGTCCGAAAGCTTGACGGTTTTGGCGCAGCCGCCCAATGTCAAAGTCACAAGCGCTGCTACTATCAGTTTGTTTAGTGCCATTTTAAAATATGCCCGAATTGAGTCTTTTTGTTGTTAATTTGTTAATCATGGTTTTTTCAAAAAATATAATGTGTAATGCGCATACCCACAGTTTGATTTAGCAGCTGGTTGCTGCGGTTAAAGCGGTAAAATTCTAAGTTGCGTAAACAGAGCCGAATGGCGAGATGAGTTGCGTTGTGCTGTTGGATAACGGTCAGCGCGAAGTAGAGGTCAAATTTCCAGGCAATTATCAGCTCTCACCACAACTTTCTGGCGCGTTGAAGACACTGCCAGGTGTGATGGACGTGTAGATGTCTTAGGCTTTGGTTTGTGCAAGTTATTAAACAACCCCGCTGAATATATGCAGTGGGTTTTACTAGGTCCGCTGACAGGTACTTTCCATAGCAACGATCATGCTGAAAGACGGATTTTTCTCCTTGATAACGTACTCGCGGGTATTGTTGGCCAGTCGCCGCTCGTTCTGACACAACAGATAATGAGTATCGGCAAATAACCGCCTCGTTCCCCATAAAATACCATGCAACCACCTTTATAAGTTGCGCGTGTATTGATAGCTCTACCATTGAGGGTGCTAATCTTGGTTTTCACATTGACTGTTAGCTGACGGGAGCCTCTCACATCAACTGTGGGGAGATTGATATGCGCTATGTTGAAGATAGGCCAAATACTGTTGTTAGAATTTTTTATATTGTTGGCATGATTATTATTGCCATATCCCTAATATCATTTGCAGTCGGCTTCATAGCCGCGATGGGATCGTATAACTTTTGGGCCGCTGTTACAGCTTTATTCTTTACCGCCGGTACAGGGATGATTACAGGTTTGGGTTTTATTGCGGCTGCGCAGATTTTGTATTTTCTTCGCAAGAATTATGAAGAACTCGAAGAGCAAAACAGAATTCAAAGGCGGAAAGACTAAGTCTCGGTATCTACCAGAGCAGTATTGGAAGTTGCAATATCAGGATTGTTCGATGCTTGTTGAATGAATTTTGATTGCGTGTCGAATTTGAAATGTGAGGGTGCTGCGGGATATAGCTATTCAGGTGTGCTTGGTGGTTTGAGGGCGGAACTCTGCTAATGGACTTTCCTTCATTTCATCTTGTTAGATGGATGCGTTCATTACTATTTGGGCCTTGGCGCTAGGTAAGTCACGCTGAACACCATGAGTGTTAATGTTTTCTACCGAGATTTATCAGTTCCTGAGTGGAGTTGCTGAAGGTTTTGTGCTTGCGCTTGCGTCAGTCTCTAACAGTTTGGTTTCGCGTCTCGTTACTTCGGTCTAAGGAGTAAGCTTTCCGGTTGCATGACTGCGGGAAAGGGCGTCTGATTTGCTAATTCAAGCCTATATGTTGATCTTAAGTCTTGGGTGCTTGATCTTCTTGAAAAGGGGTTCTATAAGCCCACCATCCCGCACGCAGGGCGGGGTTTGCCTACATGGTGAACTCCATCCGGTTAGAGAGTTGCACGCAAGTGCTGCCCTGCGGAGGATTAAACCGGAAAACTATGGAGAATAACGGCATGGCATTGCCTGATTTTACTATGCGTCAGCTGCTTGAAGCTGGCGTCCATTTTGGTCACCAGAAGCACCGCTGGAATCCAAAGATGAACAACTACATCTTTGGCGTTCGCAATAACATTCACATCCTTGATCTTGGTCAGACAGTTCCACTTCTGCACCAGGCTCTTAAAGCTGTGTCTGATACTGTTGCTGCTGGTGGTCGCGTTCTTTTGGTTGGCACCAAGCGCCAGGCTCAAGAAGCTGTTGCAGAAGCTGCTCGCAACTCTGCTCAGTACTACGTGAACGCGCGTTGGCTCGGCGGCATGCTGACCAACTGGAAGACGATCTCTCAGTCCATTCAGCGTCTGCGTAAAGTTGAAGAACTGCTTGACGGTGGTGATGCAAACCGCATGACCAAGAAGGAGCGTTTGTTCCTTGACCGTGAGCGTCAGAAGCTTGAGCGTAACCTTGGCGGTATTAAAGACATGGGCGGTATTCCCGACCTGATCTTTGTTATCGACACCAACCGTGAAGCAAATGCTATTCAGGAAGCTCGTCGTCTGGGCATTCCGGTTGCTGCGATCCTGGATTCCAACTGTGATCCAGACGGCATCACTTACCCAGTTCCGGGTAACGATGATGCTGGTCGTGCAATTACCCTTTACACCGATCTGATCGCTCGCGCTGCTATTGACGGCATCGCACGCGCATCCGGTTCTATGGGTATCGATCTTGGCGAATCTGAAGAACTCCTTGAAGAGCCAGTTCTTGCTGAAGAAGCTGCTGTTGAAGCAGTTGTTGCTGACAAGAGCGAAGGCTAAGGCTTTCTTTTGGGAAGCGCATTTATGCGCTTCCCCTCCAGTTTATATGTGGCCTTTCTCGCGAGATTCGCAGGATTGCCGCTGTCGCTATGCGATCAATCGGATGGAGCCGTAGGGAAGTCGGTTTCCTCTGATTTTTTATGACACACTCCCGTCCATGAGGCTAACATGAGCATTACCGCTGCTATGGTAAAAGAGCTCCGCGAAACAAGCGGTGCTGGCATGATGGATTGTAAAGCTGCCCTGAAAGAAACAGGCGGTGATATGGAAGCAGCAGTTGACTGGCTGCGCACCAAAGGCCTTGCAAAGGCTGCTAAAAAGGCTGGCCGCGTTGCGGCTGAGGGTCTTGTTGCAGTTGTAGCTGAAGGTAACAAAGCTGTCGTTGTTGAGGTTAACTCCGAAACTGATTTTGTTGCGCGTAACGAAAACTTTCAGAAGCTGGTTCGCGACATTGCCGCAACTGCACTGAGCGTTGACGGTGACGTAGAAAAGCTTGCAGCCGCATCTTACCCAGGTTCTGACAAGAGCGTTGAAGGCGAACTGAAGGAAGCTGTTGGCACCATCGGTGAAAACATGACCCTTCGTCGTTCTGCTGGCTTGTCCGTGTCTGAAGGCGTTGTTGCTTCTTACATGCACAACGCTGCAGGCGAAGGCCTTGGCAAAATCGGTGTTCTTGTTGCTCTTGAATCTGCAGGCGATGCAGACAAGCTGGCAGCTCTTGGTAAGCAGATTGCAATGCACGTTGCAGCTACAAACCCAATGGCGCTGAGCACTGATGAGCTGGACGCAGACGCTGTTGAGCGTGAGCGCGCAGTTTACATGGAACAGGCTCGTGAGTCTGGTAAGCCTGAAAGCATCATCGAAAAGATGGTTGAAGGTCGCCTGCGTAAGTTCTATGAAGAAGTTACACTGGTTAAGCAGTCTTTCGTTATCAACCCTGATCTGACTGTAGAGAAGGCCGTTGAAGAAGCTGCTAAAGAAATTGGTTCTCCTATCAAACTCACGGGCTTTGTTCGCATTGCCCTTGGTGAAGGTATTGAAAAAGAAGAAACAGATTTCGCAGCTGAAGTTGCGGCTGCTGCTGGTAACTAATTTATTGAGGGCGTCGACTCTGTCGACGCCCTCTTTGTATCTGGATGCATAAGAAGAGGTTTACTATGTCTGAGGGTGTTCGCTGGAAACGGGTTCTTTTGAAGCTTTCAGGGGAAGCGCTGATGGGCGATCAGCAATTTGGTATCGACCCGAAGGTGGTTGAGCGGGTTGCTGAGGAAATATCTGAAGCTGTAAACCTGGGCGCACAATTTGGTATTGTTGTCGGTGGCGGTAACATCTTCCGTGGTGTTGCATTGTCTGCTAAGGGCGGCAATCGTGTTACTGGCGACCACATGGGTATGCTGGCAACCATTATGAATTCGCTCACGCTTGCCGATGCTTTGAATAAAAAAGGCATTCAGGCGCGTGTGCTGTCCGCAGTTCCGGTTCCTTCCATATGTGAGAGCTTTACTCAGCGCGGTGCAGAGCGTTACATGGAAGATGGTGACGTTATCTTGTTTGCCGGTGGTACGGGTAATCCGTTCTTTACAACTGATTCTGGTGCGGCTTTGCGTGCTGCTGAAATGCAGTGCAATGTGTTCCTGAAGGGGACGAGTGTGGACGGCGTTTATGATGCTGACCCTAAGCTAAAGCCGGATGCAAAGCGTTTTGACACGCTTACACCGGGGGAAGTTCTTGAAAAGAACCTCAAAGTCATGGATGCGGCTGCAATTGCACTTGCCCGAGACAACTCTATTCCTGTAGTTGTCTTTTCCATCAAGACGTCTGGCGCACTTGTGAATGTGCTGCGCGGACAGGGGCTGTTTACGGTCATTGAAGACTAATAGACGCTGATCTGGCGTTTGGCAGTTGGAATGATGACCAGGGTCGGTTTCTTTTTAAGGGAGGCCGATCCTTTAAAATATATGCGAAAGAGGAAATTATGGCTGAGCTTGACTATGGCGATATTGACCGCCGCATGAGTGGTGCTGTTGCAGCTTTGAAACATGAGTTTACTGGTCTTCGTACTGGTCGTGCTTCTGCAAGTATGCTGGATAAGATCACTGTTGATGCTTACGGTTCTCCAATGCCGATCAACCAGGTGGCTACTGTGAGCGTTCCTGAGTCTCGCATGATTTCTGTTCAGGTCTGGGATCGTTCTATGATGCAGGCAACTGAAAAGGCTATCCGTGAATCAAACCTCGGTTTGAATCCGGTTGTGGATGGAATGGTTCTGCGTTTGCCGATTCCTGAGCTCAATGAAGAGCGTCGTCATGAACTGGTCAAAGTTGCGCATAAATTTGCGGAACAAGCAAAGATCGCTGCACGTCATGTTCGCCGTGATGGAATGGATTCCATTAAAAAGCTCGAAAAAGCTGGTGACATGAGTGAAGACGATGCGCGTGTTGCTTCTGATAAGATTCAGAAGATGACTGACGACATCATTAGTGAGGTCGAAACCGTCCTTGCTAAGAAAGAACAGGAGATCAAGCAGGTTTAATCCTGTTTGAGAGCGGGGGCTATATGACGGCGAGCGTAGAATTTCAGGCCGTGGACGCAAATTCCGAGATCGGACTTTTGAATGTGCCTCGTCATGTCGCCATTATTATGGACGGCAATGGCCGTTGGGCTGTGCGTCGTGGTCTCCCGCGTACTGAAGGGCATCGTCGCGGTGTGAAAACACTGCGCGCTGCCGTCAAACACGCGCAAAAGCGCGGAATCTCCTATCTGACGCTTTTTAGTTTTTCCTCCGAGAACTGGTCGCGCCCACAGCAGGAAGTCTCTTTCCTGATTGGTTTGCTGCGACGGTTCGTGCACGACGATTTGGCTGAGCTTGTGCAGGCTAATGTTAAAGTTCGTGTGATCGGAAGTCGGGAAAACCTCGATAAATCCATGCAGGTCCTGTTGAATGATGCGGAGGAAAAGACCGCGCATTGTACAGGCCTGGTTTTGGTTATTGCTTTTAACTATGGTGCACGGGACGAATATGTTCGTGCGGTGCGCGTGCTGGCTGAGCGCGTGGAAGCTGGCGAGTTGAACGCTGCTGACATCGTGGAGGATGATGTCAGTGCCTGTCTGGATACCAAAGATATTCCAGATCCGGATCTCATTGTCCGCACGGGGGGGGAGCAAAGGCTTTCTAACTTCCTGTTGTGGCAGGCAGCCTATGCCGAATTCTATTTTGCTCCTGCGCCCTGGCCTGAGTTCGATTCAGATGCCTTTGATGATGCTTTGCTGGCGTTTTCTAACCGTGATCGACGGTATGGGGGTCTGAGCTGTGACGCGACTGGGACGTGATGCCTGATCAAAAAAATCAGAACAATTCTGAAAGTTCATCCGGGGGAATTGTTCGGCGTGTTTTGAATGCCAATCCGGATTTGCTTTTACGCGCACTTTCTGCCGTTATTCTTGCTCCTATCGCACTTGTTCTGACCTGGGCAGGTGGTTTCTGGTTTGCTGGCCTTGCGCTGTTGGGTATGCTGATCGTTTACTGGGAATGGCACCGGATTATCCTGCAAAATACACTCAGACCCATTGCTTTACTGGGTTATGTATTACTTCTTTTTATTGGATACGCTTACTATCTGGCCGAGCCGATATGGATCGCAGCTGGGTTGGTTGTCGGAGCGTTGGTCCTTTATGGCGCCGGTGGTTTTGATCGGTCCGCGCGCTGGCTGAGCCACGGCTATCTTTACGCTGGTCTTTCTCTTGTCGCTTTACTGAGCCTGCGGCAGGGGGATGAGGGGCTTTTCTTCATCATTTACCTCTTCCTCGTTGTTTGGGGAACGGATATTGGCGCCTATGTCTGCGGGCGTAGCTTTGGTGGTCCTAAACTTTGGCCTGCTGTTTCGCCGAATAAGACCTGGAGCGGCGCTCTGGGCGGCATTGCCTTTTCGTCGCTGTTAGGAATGGGCTTTGTTGCGTTTGCTGGCGGTACGCAGTTGCTGTGGGCCTTCGCGTTAGCTGTGGTGCTTTCTGCTGTGTCGCAGCTTGGGGATCTCTTTGAAAGCTCACTGAAGCGCCGCTTTAAAGTTAAGGACTCCAGCCGCCTTATCCCTGGTCACGGTGGTTTGCTCGACCGGGTTGATGGTCTTGTCGCCGCTGCGGTGTTCTCCTATGTGATTGGTGTTATGCTGGGTGGGCAGCTGTTCGATCCAAACGCAGGCTTGATGCTGTTTGCCTCGTGATGCGGGCAATTTTCAGGTCCACCTGCGATTTTGTTGATTTGCAAGGGTTGTTTAAATGACAAAGACACTGTCTGTCCTGGGAGCGACCGGATCGGTTGGTACCAGTACGCTCAAAGTTATCGCACACAGCCCTGAGCGCTATGAGGTTGATGCCCTTGTTGCTGGTAGCAACGTGGCTGGACTTGCCCAAGCTTGCCGGGAAACTGGCGCAAAACGGGCCGTCATTGGAGATTCAACAAAATTTGAGGCGTTGAAAGATGCGCTATCTGACACTGATGTTGAGGTGAGTGCTGGCCGTGAGGCTGTGCTTGAGGTTGCGCGCCGCAAGGTCGATGTGCTGGTCTCCGCTATGGTCGGAGCAACAGGGCTTGAGCCGACTGTTGCGGGTATTAAAGCAGGCAGTAACATTGCGCTTGCTAACAAGGAGACCATGGTTTGTGCTGGCTCTCTTGTATGTGCGCTGGCGGAGAAGCATGGCTCAAAGTTGTTGCCGATGGATTCAGAGCACAACGCCATCTTTCAGGTGTTTGAGCAAGATGAACCCAAAGCCGTTGATAAAGTCATTTTAACTGCGTCTGGCGGCCCATTTCGAACATCGACACTCGATGAGATGCGCGTTGCGACGCCGGAGAGGGCGCTTAAGCACCCTAACTGGTCCATGGGACAGCGCATTACCATCGACAGTGCCTCTATGGTCAATAAGGGGCTGGAGCTGATCGAGGCCTATCATCTGTTCCCAGTTGAGCCTGATCAGTTGGATGTTTTGGTCCATCCACAATCTATTGTCCATGGGATGGTTAGATATTGTGACGGGTCACTATTGGCCCATATGTCAGTTCCGGATATGTGCGGTCCAATTGCGCATTGCTTGTCTTACCCCACCCGTAAGAGTGCGCCTGTTGCAGAGCTTGATCTGGGGATGATTGGTCGTCTGGACTTTGAAAAGCCCGATTTAAGCCGTTTTCCTGCGCTTTCTCTTGCCCGCCATGTGATGGCACTTGGTGACGGCGCTGGGACAGTTTTTAATGCTGCTGATGAAGTGGCGGTCGATGCATTTCTTCGCGGTCATATCGGCTTTTTGCAGATTCCTGAACTTCTTGAGGATGTTCTGAATCGGCTTCAAGCGGAAAATAGGCTAGATTGTTCAGATCAGCTGGAGGAGATTCTTCAGTTGGATCAGATGGCACGTCGAGTTGCAAACGAAGTTATAGGGAAGATGGCCGCTTAGTTCGGTTCCCTTTTGAGAATAAGGTAAGGCTGTTCGCATGGACGTTCTGAGTTCAGTTCTGGGTGGTTCGCTTGGAGTCATCATCCCATTTTTGGCTGTGCTTACCGTGGTCGTGTTTTTTCATGAGCTTGGACATTTTTTGGTTGCGCGCTGGTGCGGGGTAAAAGTCCTTGCGTTTTCAGTCGGGTTTGGACCTGAACTGCTTGGGCGCAATGATAAGCACGGAACGCGCTGGAAAGTATGCGCAATACCGCTTGGCGGCTATGTGAAGTTCTCAGGTGATGAGAATGCTGCAAGCTTGCCTGATCGTGACGGTCAATCCCAAATGGATGAGGACACACGTAAAAGTGCGTTCTTTGCAAAGAATCCGTGGCAGCGGTCGGCTGTCGTAGCTGCCGGACCTATCGCAAACTTCATTCTTGCGATTGTCATTTTTGCAGGAATGTTTGCTTTCCTTGGAAAGTACGAGACGTTGCCGCGCGTGGATCAGGTAAGCCCTGACAGTGCTGCGCAGGTGGCTGGCTTGCAGCCGGGAGACCTTATCGTCGCCATTGATGGCACGCCCGTCGAGAGCTTCAATGACGTTCAGCGCATTGTGACTGCAAGCGCGGGTATTCCGATTGAAATTGATGTTGAGCGTGGAAATGCGATTGAGCGTTTGACTGCGACACCGGAACTTAAAGAAATTAGTGATGGGTTCGGGAATACGCAGAAGGTCGGAATACTCGGTATTCAACGGAACACATCTGAACAAGATATCATAGTTAAGCGTTTTGGCCCCGTGGAAGCCCTGGGTGAAGGGGTGAAGGAGACCTGGTATATTCTTGATAGGACATTGGGCTATATTGGCGGCCTGTTCCTAGGGAAAGAAGACCCGGATCAACTCGGGGGGCCGATTCGTGTGGCGCAAATCTCCGGGCAAGTTGCGACCCATGGTATTTTACCACTAATTAACCTCACCGCAGTTTTGTCTATATCTATCGGTTTACTTAACCTTATGCCCGTTCCCATGCTGGATGGGGGGCACTTGCTGTACTACATCATAGAGATTGTAAGGGGGAAGCCGTTGAGCGAGAAACTGCAGGATTTCGGGTTCCGTATTGGAATCACACTGGTTCTACTACTAATGGTATTTGCAACATGGAATGATCTGCGATCGATAATCGGCTCTTAGGTAAGTTGCATGATTAAATTTAGGCAAAGGATTGGGCAAATTGCATTAAATCCAGTTGAAGTGCCTTGCTTTACTCTGAAAACCTTGTACAAAGTTCCTAGGTGTTTCAGATTCTATCCATTACCCTGAAACGCATTAGTGATCAAAGGATCAGGGGACTAATGCAACTTCAGACTGAAAATAAAAGGCATAGCAATTCTATGCAGTCATTTAAGAACCTGTCACGTGTGTCTCTTTTGGCAATCGCCGTTGCAGCAACTAGTACAGTTGCTCCAGTGGGAACTCCGCTCATCGGAGCGGGAGTTGCTCGGGCCGCAGTGGTTAACAAAATTGTTGTCAACGGTGCGACGCGTGTCGAAGACGAGACAGTTCGTGACTACCTGACTATTCGTCCGGGGAAATCGTTTTCTGCCATTGATATCGATGAGAGCCTGACAACGCTTTACGCGACTGGTTTGTTTGCTGATGTATCTATCGGTCAACGCGGCAGCACGCTTATTGTTGATGTGAAAGAAAATCCGGTTATCGGTCGGATTTCCTTTGAGGGTAACAAGCGACTGGCAGATGATGCTTTGAAGTCTGTTGTTCGTTCGTCCGAACGCTCCATGCTTACACGGGCGCGTGTTCAGTCTGATGCTCAAAACCTTCTTGAAGCTTACCGTCGCTCTGGTCGTTACCGTGCGTCTGTGGAGCCAAAGATTATTGAGCGCGCGAATAATCGTGTCGACTTGGTGTTTGAGATCGAAGAAGGTGACAAGACTGGCGTTGCCCGTATTTCCTTCATCGGTAACAAAGCGTTCTCAGATGGTTACCTGCGTGAGCAGATTCAGACGCGCGAAAGTGGATTCCTTGGCTGGTTGCGTACAACCGATGTGTATGACCCTGACCGTCTCAATGTAGACGAAGAGTCTTTGCGTCAGTTCTACTACCAGAAGGGCTATGCAGACTTCCGTATCGTTTCGGCCGTTGCTGACCTGGACCGTGAGCAGAACATTTTTTATGTGACGTTCACTGTTGATGAGGGTGAGCGCTACGAATTCGGTGATATCGGCGTTGATACGTCTTTGTCAGCAATTGATCCTGAAGCAATGCGTCAATACGTACGCACTCAGTCCGGTGATACTTACAACTCTTTGGAAGTTGAGAAGACACTTGAGGCTTTGACGCTGGAAGTTTCCAAAGCAGGTTACGCATTTGCGCAGGTTCGTCCTCGCGGCGAGCGTGATTACGAGAACAAGACTGTTTCGATCACTTACCTGATCGAAGAAGGTCCTCGGGTTTACGTTGAACGTATTAACGTGCGCGGTAACGACCGTACTCGTGAATATGTGATCCGTCGTGAATTCGATCTGGCAGAAGGGGATGCTTATAACCGCATCCTGCTGGATAAAGCTGAACGTCGTCTGCAAAATACACAATATTTCCAAAGCGTTCGCATTACGCGCCAGCAGGGCAGTGCCCCTGACCGTGTGATCATTAACGTGGATGTTGAAGAGCAGCCAACCGGTGAAGTTTCATTCGGCGTTGGTTACTCCACTTCTGACGGTGTGATTGGTGATATCTCTATCACTGAGCGCAACTTCCTTGGTCGTGGTCAGTACGTTAAAGCTGCTGTTGGTGGTGGTACCGACAACCAAAAGTACGAGTTCAAGTTCGTTGAACCATTCTTCATGGGTCGCCGTATCTCTGCTGGTCTGGATGTGTATCGTCGCGTTTACGACCAAAACAGCACACGTGCTTATGAAGAGCAGACAACTGGTGGTGCTGTGAACTTCGGTCTTCCGCTTCGTGAAGACGAGTTGACGCTCAACCTGTTCTACAAGCTTTACCAGCGCGATCTTTCTCGTAGCGACTCCACAGACATTAATGACTGTGCTGAGGATGTGTCTCTTGGTGTGTGTGACTCTTTGGGTCAGTACACAACTTCTCTGGCAGGTTTCTCCTTCGTCTACAATACACTGGATAACAACCTGTCTCCTCGCGATGGTGTGGTCGTTTCCTATGAGCAGGAAGTTGCGGGACTTGGTGGTATATCTCAGTATGCTCGTGGTCAGCTTAAGGGTAGTGCGTTCCAAGAACTTTATCCTGAATGGGGTCTCCTCGGCTTCGTGAAGGGTTCTGCTGGCTATATCGAATCTATCGGTAATCGTCTGCGTGTGACTGATCAGTTCCAAGGCTCACCGGAGGTTATCCGTGGCTTTGAGAGCAATGGTTACGGCCCGCGTGATTCCGTTGGCGGCGATGCGCTTGGTGGTAAGTACTTCGTAGCTGGTACCGTTGAAGGTCAGTTCCCATTCCCAGTCTTCCCAGAAGAGCTTGGTTTGTCAGGTGCGGTCTTTGCTGATGCTGGTTCCCTTTGGGGCATTGATAGCGATCTTTCTAATGTGATCGGGAATACCGTTCAGTCTGAAGACTTCTATCTGCGTGCCTCAGTTGGCTTCGGTGTGTTGTGGCAGTCCCCGTTTGGACCGCTGCGTGCTGATTTTGCTTGGCCTGTCCTCAAAAACGATGTTGATGAAACGCAGGTATTCAAGCTCAGTGGTGGTACACGCTTCTGATCTAGCCAAAATTTGATTATAATCGGTCGCCGACACCCTCGGCGGCCGTTTTTTTGTGTAGGATCCTATGACCGAACCATCCAATCAACCTGAAGTTAGCCCAGTTTTCTTCCCTGAAGCTCAGAAGATAACGATTAAACAAATTGCTGAGTGGGCTGGGGCGGAGATTGTTCGTGGTGATGGCGATTTGACCATTTCCGGTGTTGTGCCGCTTGATGCGGGTGTCGCCGGGACTCTGGTGTTTATTGACAACCCCAAATATCTTGACCAACTTACCGAGACGCACGCAACCGCGTGTTTGGTGAGTAAGAAGCATCTGGAGAAAGTGCCTGAGGGCGTGATCCCGCTGCTTGCCAAGGAGCCTTATCGTTCGCTTTCGAAGGTCTTGGCAAAGCTTTACCCTTCTGCGATGCGTCCACTTCCTGCTACATCTGAGCGGGGAGTGAGTGCAGCTGCGTTTGTGGAAGACAGCGCTGTGCTGGGCGAAGGGGTTATCGTAGAGGCTGGAGCGGTGATTGGCGCAGGTGTTGTCATCGGGGCGGGCTCTGTTGTTGGTCCCAATGCCGTGATTGCCTCCAATTGTCAGTTGGGTGAGCTGTGCTCCATTGGTGCAAATTCCAGTGTGCAGCATAGTGTTTTGGGTGACCGCGTTATCATTCATCCCAATGTAAGTTTGGGACAGGATGGGTTTGGTTTTGCGATGGGCGCAGGCGGACACATAAAGGTTCCGCAGGTTGGCCGTGTCGTGATTGGCAATGATGTTGAAATTGGTGCCGGTTCCTGTGTTGATCGTGGCGCAAATCGTGACACAATCGTGGATGATGGAACCAAGATTGATAATCAGGTTCAGATTGGGCATAACGCCAACATTGGCAAACACTGTGTAATTGTATCCCAAGTGGGAATCTCAGGTAGTGCTACGCTTGAGGATTATGTGGTAATGGGAGGAAAGTCAGGTGTATCCGGCCACGTTCGCGTGGGCATGGGTGCGCAGATTGCCGGCGTTAGTGCTGTGCACGAAGACCTGGCCCCTGGTGGGCGCTATGGCGGTGTGCCAGCGCGACCGATACGGGAGTGGTTTAAAGAAATAACCATGATCCGCCGACTTGCTGCGCAGGGCAGCAAGAAAAAAGAGAATTAGAGCCGGGATTATATCTCGAAAGCTGACTGGTGAGAGAGGCGAGGAAGCCCTCCTGTTCCTTGAGAGGGAGCGGGCCCAGTCTAAACCGATATTATTGAGGCATTATGATGAGTGATGTAGAGACCCAAATACTGGACAGCGCCGATATCATGCGCGTGATGGAGCTGTTGCCGCACCGCTACCCGTTTTTGATGATCGACCGGATTGTTGATATTGATGGCGATAATTCTGCTGTTGGTATCAAGAATGTAACCATCAACGAACCGCACTTCCAGGGTCACTTCCCAGGTAAGCCTGTTATGCCGGGCGTGCTTCTTATTGAAGCCCTGGCACAAACTGCAGGTGCTATTTGCGTGCATGCACGTAACAACACAGATGCACCTTCACTGGTTTACTTCATGACCATTGATAAGTGTAAGTTCCGCAAGCCAGTCGTTCCTGGTGACCAAGTTCGCTTTCATGTGAAGAAAATCCGTAATCGTGCCACAATTTGGAAGTTTGAAGGTGTTGCGATGGTTGACGGACAGAAAGTCGCTGAAGCAGAAATTAGCGCAATGCTTGTCGACTCAGATCAGGCGAATTGAGGTCGTTAATGCAACAGATACATCCCACCGCGATTGTCGAGGATGGGGCCGTACTTGGAGAGAATGTCAAGATCGGTCCCTACTGCATGGTGGGCCCCAAGGTTACTCTTGGCGATGATGTAGAACTTGTTTCTCATGCTGTTATTGCCGGGCGTACGACCATTGGAGCACGCAGCAAGATTTTTCCATTTGCTAGCATAGGGCATCAGCCGCAGGATTTGAAATACGCGGGTGAAGATACGCTTTTGGAGATTGGTGAAGATAACCAGATCCGTGAGCACACGACCATGAACCCTGGCACTGCTGGTGGCGGTGGTGTTACGCGTGTTGGAAATGGCTGCTTGTTTATGATGGGCACTCATGTTGGTCATGATTGTCTGGTGGGCAATGGTGTTATCATGGCAAATAACGCGACGCTTGCAGGTCATGTTGAAGTTGAAGACCATGTCATTTTTGGTGGCTTGTCGGCTGTGCGTCAGTGGTGCCGGGTTGGAGCGCATTCGATCATTGGTGGTTTGACCGGTGTTGAGTTTGACGTCATTCCTTACGGCTCAGTAATTGGTGACCGAGCGCGTCTTGCTGGCCTGAACCTGATTGGTTTAAAGCGGCGCAACTTTTCTCGTGAAGAGATCCATGCCCTTCGAGGTGCTTACAAGGAGATCTTTAACGGTGAAGAGGGAACCTTGCGTTCGCGTGCTGATGCGGCCCGCACCAATTATGCAGGTTTTGACGGCGTGCAGACGATGACCAAGTTTATGCTGGATGACGAAAAGCGTAGCTTTTGTACACCACGCAAGTCCGGCGAATAAGGGTCTGTTTTGAATTCATGACGAAGCAGGCTCCTATTGCTGTGATCGCCGGTGGCGGCGATTTGCCCGGGCTAGTCATTCGCTCAGCTTTGGCGCAAGGTCGTGATGTGGTTACTATCGCAATCAAAGGGGAGGCAGATGCCTCCCTTTCTGCGTTTAACCCTGTTGAGCTTGGTTGGGGGCAGATTGGCAAGTTGTTCTCAACACTGAAATCGCGAGGCGTGCGAGATGTCGTCCTGATTGGCGCAGTGCAGAGACGGCCGGACTTTACATCCATTCTTGGTGATTTTGGTACAATGTGGCGGTTGCCGCGTATTATCGCTGCTGTTGTGGGTGGTGATGATCATTTGCTGGTGAAGGTTGCCGGTATATTTGAACGAGAGGGGTTGCACGTGGTTGGTGCTCATGAAGTTGCTCCGGGACTGGTTGCAAATCCTGGCCATGTGGCTGGACCAAAGCCAGATGCCAAAGCTTTAAGTGATATGGAGCTTGCAATTCAGGCCGTGGACGCTGTGGGCCGGCTGGATATCGGGCAGGGTGCGATTGCAGTGGGTGCGCGCGTGGTGGCTGTTGAAGGGGCTGAGGGCACAGATGCCATGCTGGAGCGTATTACTGCGCTGCGTGCCAATGGGCGTGTGCGTTCCAAAGGGGCGGCTGGTGTGCTTGTAAAGTGCTCTAAGCCGCAACAGGACCTGCGCCTTGATATGCCGACCATTGGGCCGCAAACCATACAAAAAGCCTCTGATGCTCAGTTGAAGGGCGTTTGTGTTGAAGCTGGGCGAGTCTTGGTGGTGCACCGCGATGAAGTGGAGCGACTGTGTAATGAGCTTGGCGTTTTTCTTTACGGCTGTACGCGCAATGAAGACTTTGAAGGGCATGAGGGTTAAGGCATGAGTGATATTGTGCGCGCAAAGCCGTTTAAGGTGTTCTTCGTGGTTGGTGAAGAGTCTGGTGACCAGCTTGGTGCTGAAGTGATTAAATCACTACGGGCTCTAATTGGTGAGCGTCTTCAGGTGTGCGGCATTGGCGGCGAGCGCATGGCGATCCAAGGTGTTTCCTCTCTGTTTCCGCTTGATGATATCGCAGTTATGGGCATCACAGCGGTGTTGGAACGATTGCCTACGATTATCAAACGCGTGCACCAGAGCGTGGATGCGGTGATTGCTGAGCAGCCAGATTTGCTGCTGATTATCGACTCTCCTGATTTCACTCACAATGTTGCTAAACGGGTTCGCAAGAAAGCGCCTCATATTCCGGTCGTTGATTATGTCAGTCCTTCTGTTTGGGCGTGGCGTCCGGGTCGAGCGAAGAGGATGGCTGTTTATGTGGATCGGCTGCTTGCTCTTTTGCCGTTTGAGCCTGAGACGCATCAGCGCCTTGGCGGGCCGCCTTGCACCTATGTGGGGCATCCCTTGATTGAACGCCTTGCTGACCTGCGCCCGGGACCTGGCGAGCGCCAACCGTTGGGCGCTGGCAAGAAGCAGCTGATCGTCCTGCCAGGCTCTCGCGGCAGTGAGGTCACTCGTTTGCTGGAGCCCTTTGGAAAGGCAGTTGAGCTGATATGTGCCCAGGAGCCAGATGTGGTTGTCACGATCCCGGCTGTGCCTCATCAAGAAGCGCGCATTCGTGAAGGGGTTCAATCCTGGGCGGTGAAGCCTTATATTGTGTGCGGAGAGGCGGAGAAGTTTGCAGCAATGCGGAAAGCAAATGCAGCGCTTGCCGCCAGTGGTACGGTGACATTGGAGCTTGCTATTGCTGGCGTGCCTATGACTGTCGCCTATAAGCTGGACTGGTTTTTCCGTCGGCTCAAGCAAATGAATCGCTATGTTAAGATTATCGGGGCGAACACAATGGTGTTGCCCAATCTGGTGTTGGGAGATAATTCCATACCGGAATTTCTAGAGGACGAAGCCACGCCGGAAGCCATGAGCGCCTCTGTTTTGAGGTTGCTGCACGATAGCCCTGAGCGTCAGGCTCAACTTGACGCGTTTACGCGTATTGATGAGCGCATGAAGCTGCCAGCAGGTGACAGCCAGGCTGGTAAGGCTGCTCGAGCTATTTTGGAAACCGCTGGAGTTTTGGTTTAGCTACCTCTTAAAATGGTTTAATAATGTTATTTATCTCACTGAATTATATGAGTTTATCTATTTATATAAAGTGATTCTTTAATGCGATGATAGATTGCATAAGGTGGGTTTGCGGGGCCTGTGTGAACAGGAATGCCGCGAGAGACTGTGTTGCGCTCTTGTTGCCGCTTTGTGCAAATGGCTGGCTATTGAGTTGAATGGATCGTGACTTTGCCGCGGCATGTGCCGTCTGAAAAGACGCCCGAGGCTGAGCCGCTTCCAATCAGTGCGGTTGCAAAGACCTTCATTTCTACGGGCTCAGTGTTCTTTTCATTTGGAAAGATAAGCTCGTATTCGTTCTCCATTGAGAGAATGCCATCCCCAATCGTGCCGCCGGTGGATGATATAATGACTCTAGGCTCTTGCCCTGAGGTCTTCTTATCTGGCTCTCTTGGGGTGCCTGACAGTTCTGCTGTTGTGAACCCGGATTTATAGCGTTTTTCGCAGATGCCATCATCCGGTCTTCCGTCTGCCAAGGTTAGCTCAGAGAATGTGACAACCTCATCGTCATGATCAGCTTTCTGATTGTCAGCTGCATCTGCGGTGCCGATGGTAAGCAGGAGACCAAGGCTTACAGCTGCGCTTAGGCGTTTTATCATAAAGGCTCTCACTTCTGGCTGTTGTCGCCTGACGCGGAGAGAGACTAGACCTGCTGTGTTAATGCATGCCCTCAGTTTTGCATAAACCTTGGTCAGGATGAAGGTTTGGTTTGAAGAGCCGGGCTGGTTTGAAGCAGTTTTTAAATGATCGCACCAGGTTGTGGTGCATTGTGCAGGACTTGGCCGGGTTGCAGCTTTTGTGCTGTGCGATGCGCTTGTGCATCCTTATAGTGCCTATGAGGGTGTGCGGAACCAATACAGTTTGAGGAGTATCTATGAAGGTCAGGAATGCGGTTTTAGCAGATGCTGCGCAGATCAGCGGTTTTTTACAGGAACTTGCTGCACTTGGAAAGCGCAGCCGACCAAGTGATGAGGGCTTTGTGTGCTCCAACTACATTGAGCATGAGGATAATATTCAGTGTGCTGTGGTGGAAGATGCTGATGGGTCACTCCTGGGGCTGCAGGTACTGAAAAAGGCGTGTGAGCATAACGCTTATGATGTGACGCCGGGCTGGGGCATAATTGGCACTCATGTGCGCGCAAGTGCAGGACGTCGTGGTGTTGGGCGTGCGCTGTTTGCTTCAACGCTGGTAGCGGCAAAGAGAGCAGGGTTGCAAAAGATTGACGCAACGATTGGCGCATCTAACCCGGAAGGCCTTGGGTATTATGAGGCCGTTGGTTTTCGCAGCTATAAAACCACTGAGACTTCTGTGAGCAAATGCTTTGAGCTGGATTAGCAGCTCACTTTAGCGAGACCTTATAATTTCTTGTTATTTGGCGTCCACAACCGTGAATTTTCCAGAACAAGAGCCATCTGAAAAGACGCCGCTGTAGATTTTGGAGTCTATGAAACCAGTGACGTATTGTGTGACTTCGAACTGCTTATCCGGGTCGCCGGGAAAGGTTGTCAGTAACTGTGAATGTTCTGCGTAGATGTGGTCTTCGCGCACTTCACTGCGGGCGTAGAGAAAGAATTTATGCCCCATGTCGGTGACAAACTGCCCCTGTTGGCCGTTGGGGTCAGGGTAAACTTTATATCCGGTGCCATATCGTTTGGTGCAAAAATCGCCTTCAATAGCATCATTGAGTGCTCGTAGGCTATCTATAGCGATTGTGCGTATGGTGGACAGGCGCTTGTTGTCTGCAAAGGGATTTGAAAGGTTGTCACGATTAATGAACTGACTGTTTGCTGGGCTTAGCATTGTGAGGGAGAGCGCTAAGGCTATGCCAAAACACATTTGTTTTTCAAGACTTATGTACTTTTCCATCTGAACCCCCGATGTTCTGTGCCTCTCATGTGTGAGGATTGGATTGCACTTGGATGCGGATGCATGATCCTTTTGAAGTTGAGAGGAAGTTTAGGCTGCGTCACTTAATACATCTGTATTGAGCCTGCATTTGTTTGAAGCAAATACTCATCGAATTTAGCCGGTATGGTCCTGACGTAGAGCGTGGTTTTTTTGGTGCAGCCAGAATTACGGCTAATGCAAGCTCCATGGACCGACTGTGACTTTGCCGGTGCATGTGCCATCGGTGAAGACACCGCTATAGGATTCCCCCCCTGCAAACCCAGTTACGAACTGCGTGACTTCAATCTCCTCATCTTGTTCTTTGGGAAAGGTCATCATGAAACGGTCGTGTTCTGCAAAAATGCCCTGTCCCATGATCTCACTTCTATCGACAAGCGTGATTGTATGGCCTTTGTCGCTGACGTAGGAGCGCTTGGGCGCATCCTTTGAGGGTGAGATCGTGTAGCCGTTTCCATAACGCTCAAGGCAGATAGAGTTATCTGAGGAGCCATCTTGCATGGTTAGCTCAGAGAAGGCGACGTTTCTCGTATCTTGAATGTTGGCAAAGGCGGAGGGCGAGGTGAGCAGGCAGCTGGCAAGAAGGCAAAAGGCAGTGGAAACGGGAACACAGTACTGGCGCATAAACACGTCCTTCTTCCTGATGGGCTTGCTTCGCCCAGCTGCCATTGAAATCACCAAGATATGAATGTGTTTGGGCATGAGTATGGCAAAGTGTTGCCATAGTTTGCGAAGTTTATTGCAGATGGTCTGGGTTCAAATAAAAAAGGAGGCAAGTTGCCTCCTTTTTCTTCGATAAGTTTTATGAGTTTAACGACGCTGGTCGATTGGCTGATAGTCACGCTCAGCGTACCCAGTGTACAGCTGACGCGGGCGACCGATGCGTTGGGAAGGATCTTCAATCATTTCCTTCCACTGTGCAATCCAACCGACTGTGCGCGCCAGTGCAAAGAGCACTGTGAACATGGTGGTTGGGAAGCCGAGTGCACGCAGGGTGATGCCGGAGTAGAAGTCAATGTTCGGGTAGAGCTTCTTGTCGACGAAGTATGGATCGGTCAATGCAACTTTTTCCAGTTCCATTGCAACTTCGAGGAGCGGATCATCCTGGTGGCCCAGCTCTGCAAGCACTTCATGACAGGTTTTCTGCATGATGCGTGCGCGTGGGTCGTAGTTTTTGTAGACGCGGTGACCGAAGCCCATGAGGCGGAACGGGTCATTTTTGTCTTTTGCACGTGCTACATACTCAGGAATACGGTCAACAGAGCCGATTTCGGAGAGCATGTTCAAAGCTGCCTCATTCGCACCGCCATGAGACGGGCCCCACAGACATGCGATACCAGCTGCAATACATGCAAATGGGTTAGCACCTGAAGAACCTGCCAAACGAACGGTGGAGGTTGAAGCGTTCTGCTCGTGGTCTGCGTGAAGGATGAAGATGCGGTCCATAGCGCGTGCCAGAACCGGGTTCACCTTGTAATCTTCACATGGAACAGCAAAGCACATGTGCAGGAAGTTGGATGCGTAGTCCAGATCGTTTCTTGGGTAAACGAACGGCTGACCAACGTGGTATTTGTATGCCATGGCAGCGATGGTCGGCATCTTCGCAATCATACGCAGGGAAGCAACCATGCGCAGATGTGGATCGGAGATGTCGGTGCTGTCATGATAGAAGGAGGAGAGAGCTCCAACGGTGCCGGTCATGACTGCCATCGGGTGGGCGTCACGACGGTAACCCTTGAAGAAAGAGCTCATCTGATCGTGGATCATTGTGTGGTAAGTCACACGATGTACGAAATCATCCTTTTCTGCGCGTGTTGGCAGCTCGCCGTACAGCAGCAGGTAGCAGGATTCCAAAAAGTCGCCATGTTCGGCGAGCTGTTCAATCGGATAGCCACGGTACAAAAGCGTACCTTGGTCACCATCGATGTAAGTGATCTTGGATTCACATGAGGCAGTAGACGTAAAGCCCGGGTCTAGAGTAAACCGGCCAGTCTGTTTGTAAAGCGATGCGATGTCCATGACATCAGGGCCTATGGACCCGGAACTGATATTAAAATCCCAGCTCTGGTCTCCGATAGTCAGTTTCGCTGTTTTGTCGCTCATATCAGGCAACCCCCATTTTGTATCTCCTCATGCGACTGCGTATAATTTGTGTACAATTGAATACACTGCATGAACTGACGTTTCCGCCCGGAGGAGAGTGTTGTCGTGAAACTGCCTATATCATTTGCCGCGATGGGGCAAGCGCTCGCAACCAATGCTTTCAGTGATAAGTGTAACTACCGCTACGAATGACTAGTACTTGCAGCGGTAGTTTCTTTTTTAATTCAATACATTACGCAGCGTGATCGCGGATGCGTGCGCAAGATTCGTCTTTTCCGAGGACGACGAGCACGTCAAAGATGCCTGGGGATGTACCACGACCTGTGAGTGCAGCACGTAACGGTTGGGCAACTTTTCCAAGCTTGAGTTCGGCCTCTTCTGCAACTGCTTTGACAGTTTCTTCGGTGCTTTCCACTGTCCATGCGTCCAAAGCTTCCAGGGCAGGCAGAACTTTACCAAGTACTGTGCGGGCTTCTTCGGAGAGAATCTTTTCAGCTTTTGCGTCCAGATCCAGCGGGCGCTGAACCCAAAGGTACCTTGCAGATTCTTGAAGCTCGATCAGGGTCTTTGCACGCTCTTTAAGACCTGGCAGAGCTGCAAGCAGCTTGTCCTGATTGCCGTCACCTGCAATCCACGCCATGACGTCGGCACCGCCTTCTATCTCTGTCAGGTAGGTGAGGAAGTGTCCCAGTAGCTCTTCATCGCTTTCTGAGCGCATGTAATGAGCGTTCAGGTTTTCCAGCTTTTTGAAGTCGAAGCGGGATGGGGATTTGCCGATAGCATCGAAACCAAACCACTCGATCATTTGCTCGGTAGAGAAGATTTCATCATCACCATGGGACCAGCCCAGGCGCGCAAGGTAGTTGCGCATTGCAGAGGGCAGGTACCCCATTGCGCGGTAGGCTTCAGCACCGATTGCGCCGTGACGTTTGGAAAGCTTTGCGCCGTCTGGTCCGTAAATCAGCGGAATATGCGCCATGACTGGCACGTCCCAGTTCAGTGCTTTGTAAATGAGCGTCTGGCGTGCTGCGTTGGTCAGGTGGTCATCACCGCGCACAATATGGGTGACGTTCATGTCGTGATCATCCACCACAACGGCAAGCATGTAAGTTGGGTTACCGTCAGAGCGCAGCAGGACAAGGTCGTCCATCTCTTTGTTTGCAAACTTAACAGTGCCCTGAACTTCGTCCTGCACAATTGTATCGCCTTCCAGCGGTGCTTTCAAACGAATTGCAGGGGAGACACCTTCTGGAGCCTGGGAGGCATCACGATCACGCCAGGTGCCATCGTAGCGCGGCGGACGGCCTTCAGCGCGGGCCTTTTCGCGCATCGCGTTGACTTCTTCTGCTGTGCTGTAACAGTAGTAAGCCGTGCCGTCTTTGACCATCTGCTGTGCCACTTCGCGGTGACGCTCAGCATTGGCGTGCTGAGAAATCGGCTCGCCGTCCCAGTCCATACCCAGCCAGGACAGGCCATCCATCAGCGCTTCCACGGCTTCATCAGTGGAGCGGGAACGGTCAGTGTCTTCAATACGCAAAAGCATTTTGCCACCATGGCGCTTTGCGTAGAGCCAGTTGAACAGAGCTGTGCGAGCGCCACCAATATGAAGGTAGCCGGTCGGGGATGGCGCGAAGCGCGTAACGACGTTTTTGGTCATAGGCCTACTTGGAATTCTCAAAGGTTACATCGATAAATTCGGGGTAATTACGGCGGGGCGCCGTATCTGTGTGGGCTGTGTAACATAGCACGGGGCTTCTCCCAAGGGGCAGAAAGGGGCTTAGGGGTGCGAGAGGGGCAATCATCCTCAGGCAAGTCGCAATCTGGTGTTGTAGGTACCAGAGTAAGCGCACTGTGCGTGGAGGGGGATAAGTTTTCTGCCAGTGGGGTTGCGCAGCGCACGAGGGAACATGAGGCGCATACAAAGCCACGGCCAAAAACGCAAAATCGCGCAGATGTTTTACATAGCAACGCAAACAGTGAATTTCCGTCCATAGTTCAGCGGGTTGGCGTTCTTGATCGTTGTAAACAGGCTTGGGTGGGTCTTTGGCTTGCCGTTCATGGTTGGGGCAGGGTTATGCTCAAGCCAGACCAGATGCATTTGCTCAGTTATGCCCGGTCGGTCCTGCAGCAGGATTGGAGCCGAGGGCAAGGCATCGTTTGGTATGCCCTGAGCCATATGGCGGGCACATTGGTCTACTTCTCTCTTCCTGCCGAGCCCTACGGTGTTTTAAGTGCAATGCCGGTTATCTTACTGGGGGGACTCGCGTTTTTCCGGTGGAGGCGCGGGCATGCTACGGCAACACAGGTTGCCTTGTTGTTCTTCTTTGGTGGTTTCTTTCTTGCGGACTTGCGCGTTGAATTTGCAAGGGGGGACCCTCTGGATCGACCGATTACGCGCAAAGTGGAAGGAACCATTCGTAGCGTTAAGCAATCGGGGCAGTCAGCTTACTCTATCGTTCTGGCTGATGTGGTCTCCGTGACCAAGGAGGGAACAACTCCCTTTCCCTATTTCATACGCCTTAGCATCAAAGGGATGAAGCAGACCCCGCTTGTGGGGGAGAATATGCAGATTAAAGCGCGGCTGGTCCCCCCTGGCGGGGTTGTGAGGCCGGGCGGCTATGACTTTGCAAGAACTGCATTTTTTAGTGGTATTGGGGCAGTTGGCTATGGGCTTTCGCGCCCTGTTCTTTCACCAGGCTCAGCGGGACTAAGTTTTTTGCCGCTGGTGGGCAGGGGGCGCGAAGCAATTGCTGAACGGATACGGCGGGTGTTGGATTATAGCCCTGAAAGTGCCTTTGCTGTCGCCTTGTTGGTGGGAAAACGTGACCATCTTGTGGACTCCGATAAGGAGGCCTTAAGAAATGCCGGGCTTGCTCATGTGCTTGCAATTTCCGGTATGCATATGGGGCTTGTAACCTCCCTTGTGTTCTTTGCCGTTCGCTGGATCTTGTCGCTCAGCCCTTCGCTTGCTTTAAAAGGCCATATCCATGTTTATGCCAGCGTGGCGGCGTTGATTGCAGCAAGTGTTTATCTTGGTTTGTCAGGTGCTTCTGTTGCAACTCAACGGGCCTATTTGATGTCTGTCCTGATACTATGCGCTGCACTCATTGGCAGGCGGGCCTTCAGCCTTCGTGGGCTGGCGATTGCTTGCCTTGTGTTGTTGAGCGTAAGGCCCGAAGAGGTTTTAGCACCCGGTTTCCAAATGTCGTTTTGCGCCGTGCTGGCATTGCTGACCTCTTATTCCATTGGCAAAAACTGGCTAGTTGGTTCGGGCAAGGCTGCTCGCAGGCAAGACCTGTCCTCGTTTGAACGGGGAATGAGGACAGCGTTTAAATGGTTGCTTGCATGTGCGTTGACCTCGCTGATTGCTGGTGCTGCAACAGCTCCCATTGCGGCAATGCATTTTGAGCAGGTCGCCCCTTATGGCGTGCTTGGTAATGTTCTTGCTATGCCTCTTGTCACCTTCGTGGTTATGCCCCTTGGTTTGTTAAGCCTGCTGAGCATCCCAGTTGGGGCTGACGCGCTTTTCCTTTCGGGCATGGCAGCGGGCTTGCAGCTGGTTTTAAAGGCAGCTTACTGGGTCAGTTCACTCAGCGATGGCCTGACCAGCCTTGGGGTTGCTAGCGTGGCTGGATACTTGATGCTGATCACTAGCGTTGTTGTGCTGTGTGTGATGCCATCGCGCCTGAAATGGTTTGCAGCACCTATACTTGGCGGAGCAGTGGTGGTTTTTGCCGCGGACAGGCCCCCAGACCTCATGGTCGCTGACACAGGAAAGCACATTGCTTTTTATGACGAGGATGGGGGGCTTCGTTTGACGTCTTCTCGTATGTCATTTGCAGCAGATAGTTTGTTGCGAGCGGGGGGACTGTCTGGTGCATCCTTTAAGGCTCATAAGGCAAGGGCTTTAGACCGCACCTGCGATAAACAAGGCTGTGTTTTGAAGATATACCCGCGGGAGGTCAAAAAAGGCGGGCGGTACGGGATCAGCCCGGTCGCGCTTGCGCAGTCTAAATCTCCAGATTTGCTGGAGGCTGATTGTCGCCTGGCGGCCATTGTCGTGACACAAGCGCAGGCCCCAGAAGCTTGCAGGGCTGAGTTGGTGATTGACCAGCAGATGTTTGGGAAACGTGGTGCTGTTTATATTTGGCTTACTGGCGGGAGTGAGCGCGGGGGGCAGATAGAAAAAGTGCGCTGGGCATATCATGCTCAGCGCAGGCCTTGGAACCCCAAACTACCTAGTATAACCAGCGAGTTAATAGCGGCGGAAGAGCGCAGTCATCTTGCCTTGAATGCGGACACGCCCCGGGCCGAAGATGCGAGTTTCGTAGGCGGTGTTGGCCGCTTCAAGCGCGACTGAGGCGCCTTTTTTGCGTAAACGCTTCAGTGTTGCTTCTTCATCATCAATCAAAGCCACAACGATCTCGCCATTTTCTGCAGTGTCGCCACGCTTAATCAGCACTGTATCGCCGTCATAGATCCCGGCATCGATCATGGAGTCACCTTTGACTTCCAAGGCATAATGCTCACCACGCCCCATCAGGTCGGCCGGCATTGCTATGGAATGGCTCTGGGTTTGAATGGCCTCAATCGGGACACCGGCTGCGATGCGGCCCATAACCGGAATTTCCAGTGTCGGCACTTCATCTGGCGAAGTGGGGCGTTGGGGAGGTGCCACCTTCTTGCTTAAAGAGCCCTCTATGACCTCTGGTGCAAAGCCTTTGTCCTTTGCAGCAGGTTTTAAAGCAGGGGATGCAGATTCTGGAAGTTTAAGAATTTCCAGTGCGCGGGCGCGATTTGGCAGGCGACGAATGAAGCCGCGTTCTTCCAGTGCCGTAATCAGGCGGTGGATACCGGATTTGGAGCGGAGATCCAGAGCGTCCTTCATCTCGTCGAAGGAGGGCGGAATGCCAGCTTCCTTCAAGCGTTGATGGATGAACATCAAAAGCTCATGCTGCTTCTGTGTAAGCATCTTTTATCCCCATTGGCTCCTAAGGCGCAGATTGAAATAATGTGATCAAGTCAGTCTGTAGGCGAATTCGCTCTTCCAAGGCGATAAAGAAGTTCAACTTCTACGATTGGAAGGACAAAACACGAACGTACTCTACCTGTTCTCATTGTGTTCTGCAATGGGTTTGTTCAGGTTAAGTCCTGCAAGAACTGGGGGATTCAGTCTTTGATGGGTGAGTGGACAGGGGTTGTCCACTCCGGGCTTGTCCAATTAGCGTAGCTTGAGAAGGTCCACTTTTTCACCCGCCTTTGCAGCTGGTGCGTGTGGCGGACGGACGATCAAGGTATCTGCTTTTGTCAGGAGAGCGAGCATGGATGAGTCTTGTTTGCTGAAGGGCTCAGCAATCAGGTTGCCCTGTTCATCGGTGCTCAGGCTTGCGCGCACGTAGTCTTGCCGCAGATCGTTTGCAGGCAGGTCTTTTGCGAGCGTTGCCTTGGTAACCTCTTGACTTTCCTGGCTCTGTGAGCGCGCCAGCATTTCGTCCAGTAGCGGGCCAAGGAACAAAAGCGCACATACTAGGCTGGAGACCGGGTTGCCTGGCAGGCCAAGTACCTTCATGGGCCCCAGTGCACCTGCCATGAGCGGCTTGCCTGGGCGCATTGCGATGCGCCAGAAATCCAGCTCCATGCCTTGTGCGCCAAGAACGCCTTGAATGAGATCATGGTCACCCACTGATGCGCCGCCGAGCGTGACGAGTATGTCAGCTTCTGCGTGGATTGCCTGCTTGACGCGCGCTGCAATCGCCTCAGGTTGATCCGGTGCAATACCCAGCATCATTGGTGTTGCACCACAGTTTTTGACGAACTCAGCGATGCCAACCTGATTGGAGGCGATGATCTGATTCGGGCCGGGAGTCTGACCTGGCTCGACCAGTTCATCGCCATTGGCCAAAATTGCCACAACAGGCTTTTTGCGCACCGGCAATGTTGCATGGTTCATTGCCCCTGCCAGCGAGAGTTCACGAAACCCAAGCAGCGTGCCTTTGGTGAGGAGCACCTGGCCTTCGTGAAAGTCTAGGCCGGCGGGGCGAATGAACTTATCAACGCTCACGCTTTCAAGACAAAACAGGTTATCCCCGTCACGGCGGGCATTTTCCTGCATCAAAATAGCGTCCGCTCCCCCAGGAACCGGAGCCCCAGTAAAAATCCGAAGCGCTTCTCCAGCTTTTAATGTCCCTTCAAAGCTGTGGCCAGCAGCAACTTCTCCGATAACTTTCAATGGGTTATCTTGGTTTGTTGTATCTGAAGCTTTAACAGCATACCCGTCCATAGCAGAGGCTGAGAACGGAGGCTGCGTACGCGTTGCTTTCACATCTTCAGCAAGTACGCGACCACCTGTTTCCAAAAGCGGCAACTGTTCGCTTTGGATTGGAATAATGTCTTTCAAGAGGCGACTGAGAGCGTCTTCGATACTGATCAGACTCATTTGGAAATGTCCTCCTCGGCCAGATAGTGCCCTGACTTTCCACCCTTTTTCTCTAGTAACCGGATCTCGCCAATCTCCATTGAGCGATCAACCGCCTTTGCCATATCATAGATCGTAAGGCAAGCCACCGAAGCTGCTGTAAGAGCTTCCATCTCAATACCAGTTTGCCCTGAGACCTTGGCAAACACCTCAATCTCAATTCCCGGCAGGTCAGGGTTTGGAGTGAACTCCACCTGAACCTTAGAAAGAGCAAGAGGATGGCACAGCGGGATCAGCTCATGTGTTCTCTTCGCCGCCATGATCCCGGCAATTCTAGCCGTGGCAAGGACGTCGCCTTTCTTGGCGTTTCCAGAAAGGATCATGTCTAAAGTGTCAGCCTGCATTTTTACCTGACCACCAGCACGTGCAATGCGTGAGGTGACCTCTTTCTCCGAGATGTCGACCATATGTGCAGCACCGCTGTCATCAAGGTGGGTTAATTTTGGAGAAAGGTCTGACATTTTCTTGCCTCTGGGTACATGGTCTTCAGGTGCAGCTTGTTAAATAGCTGTATGTTCAGCGCTTAAGCAGATTTTTTGTTGCGGCTTCAACGTCATCCTGACGCATCAGACTCTCACCGATGAGGAAGGTTGAAATGCCGGATTTTTCCATTCGGGAAAGGTCTTGCGATGTGAATAGGCCGCTCTCACCAACGATAATCCGGTCCTGCGGAATAAGAGGTGCGAGGCGCTCGCTGGTTTCCAATGATGTTTCAAAGGTTTTTAAATTGCGGTTGTTAATGCCGACAAGCGGAGATGAAAGCTTTAGTGCTCGCTCCAGCTCAGCTTCGTCATGGACTTCGATCAATGCGTCCATGCCTAACTCAAACGCTGCATCTTCCAACTCTTTTGCTAGTGTATCATCAACTGCTGCCATGATGATCAAGATACAATCAGCGCCCCAGGCACGTGCTTCAAAGACCTGATAGGTATCATAAAGGAAGTCCTTGCGCAGAACGGGCAGCGAGACTTGGTCGCGACAAGCGATAAGGTACTCCGGCTTACCCTGGAAGGATGGAGTATCCGTCAGAACAGACAGGCATGCCGCGCCGCCGTTCTCATAGGCACTTGCCAGCGCTGGTGGGTTAAAGTCCGCACGGATCAGGCCTTTTGAGGGGCTGGCCTTTTTAACTTCAGCAATAAGCGCATATTCGCCGTTGGCATGCTTGGCCTTTAAAGCGTTTGCAAAGCCGCGTGTTGGTGTTGCAGCTTTGATTGCTTCGCCAAGCTCATTTAGTGGAACAAGCGCCTTCGCGGCGTTGATTTCGTCACGCTTATAAGCTTCGATTTTCTTTAGGATGTCTGACATGGGATATAGGATCTTAAAGTTTCATGTTGGCGGCGGTTGCAGCGTTTGAGGCTTCAACAAGTTTATCTAGTCGGGAGAGGGCCGCACCAGAGTCAATGGTGTTTGCGGCCATTTTAACACCGTCTGTGAGTGTTGAGACTTTATCTGCAACGATGAGGGATGCTGCTGAGTTGAAAAGAACGATGTCGCGATAGGCGTTTTTTGCACCCTGCAAGACTTCTCTCAAGGCCTGGGCATTTTGCTTAGGGTTGCCGCCTTTGAGGTCCTCTGCTTTTGCGAGCGGGAGGCCTGCGTCTTCTGGTGAGACGGTAAAGGTCGTGACCTTTGCGTCTTTCAGCTCGGCAACATAGGTTGGACCCGTGGTTGTGATTTCATCCATTCCGTCCGAACCGTTGACGATCCATGCCTTCTCTGTACCCAGCTCTTTCAAGGTGTTCGCAAGCGGCTCTACCCATTGTTGAGCGAATACGCCCGTCATTTGACGTTTTGCACTTGCTGGATTGGCGAGTGGACCAAGAATATTGAATATGGTTCTGGTGCCGAGCTCAATGCGTGCAGGGCCAACATGGCGCATTGCCTTGTGGTGATTGGGTGCAAACATGAAGCCAATGCCTGCATCCTGGATGCAGTGGCTAATTCCGTCTGCATTTAAGTCCAGGTTAACGCCTAATTCTACAAGCGCTTCTGCAGAGCCTGACTTTGAGGAGAGTGATCGGTTGCCGTGTTTTGCTATTGTGACGCCGCAGCCAGCAACAACGATCGCAGTACATGTTGAGATATTGTAGGACCCAGAGGAGTCACCACCGGTTCCAACAATGTCGATTGCATCCTCGGGTGCTTTGACCGGGATCATCTTGGAACGCATCGTTTCCACTGCGGCAGAAATTTCGTCGATGGTTTCGCCGCGCATGCGCAAAGCGATCAGAAAACCGCCAATTTGTGCAGGGGTGGCCGCGCCTGACATTATGATCTCGAAAGCTTCGCGAGCTTGAGCTCTGTTCAACGCGTTTCCGTCAGCGACTATTGCAATGAGACTTTTTAGATTGCTCACGGTAAACCCCCTCAATCTCTTAGATAATATCTTATAGCAGTTTGCGTTTGTGCTGGTTCGCTCAGGCTGCCTTAAGTTTTTGTTCTATCGCGTACTCTTGGCTGCAAAGCCGTGTTTGCTTATCCAGAGTACGCCGAAGTGTATTCAAAGATTTACTATTAGATAGCTTTCAGAGGGCTGTCTAGGAGATAAACAAAAGCCCGCCACACATAAAAGTGTGGCGGGCTTGTTTTCGACAAGGATTTGTCTTTTAGCGATTTAGGCCAGTCAACTGATTGAAGACTGACTGGTTTACTCGTACACCTTCAGTCTGCTCCAGTTGGGCGATGAACTGATTGAGCAGGGAACTTTCCAGAGCACCTGTCATCTGAGTATCGATGCGCTTTACATTCTCAGAGTCTGTCATGAAGGCCGGGGTTGTCGTGTCTGTGAGGACAAGAAGGATCCGATCTTCATTGTTGCCAGGTACCTGAGTTGCTGTACCTTTTGGTCCCGAAAATGCTGCACTTACTGCTGCGCCGGAAAGGTTTGCTGCACCGCCATTGCGGGTGAATGGCTCAGATGTGTTTGTTGTCAGGCCTTCTGCAGCCGCGATCTCAGAAAGAGATTTTCCAGCTTTAATTTCTGTAACCAGAGCTTTGGCTTTTTCTTCCAGTAGCTCGGCATTGCGTGCAGCCATCAGATCAGCAGTTACAGCTTCTTTCACTTCAGAGAGTTCTCTGTCGCGCGATGGTGTAACTTCTTTCACTTCGTACCAAAGGTGACCGGAGCGTCCAATTTCCAGAGGGTCGTTTTCGACGCCAATATCAGTTGAGAAGACAGCGGTGGTTAGCGCATTTGCCTCTGGGAGGTCCACTGTTTCACCTGCTTCGTTTTTGCCAGAAGCGTCGAAGGCGGGTGTGGTGGTGAGGTCTAGGTTGAAACGTTCAGCAATTTCCTCAAATGTACTTCCGCCTGCGCGCGCATCTTCAATTTCGTTGTAAAGGTCTTCAACTTCATCAGCGGCATTTTGTTGTGCAAGTGATGCGCGGATTTCATCTTTGACTTCATCAAGAGGTTGAACTGCGGCAGGTTTGATCTCTTTTGCAAAAAGGATTGCGTTGGTGAACTGACCTTCAACCACGTTGCTGGTCTGGTCTTCCTTCAAGGCAAAAGCAGCATCTGCAATTTTCTGGTCAAGGAAGCCGGCCTTGTTCATGAGGCCCAGGTCGACGTCTTTTTCAGTCAGACCCTGCTCGTTCATCAAGTCTTCAAATGTCTTACCAGACTCCATCTGAACAACTGCTGTTTCCGCTTCCTGCTTTGTTGGGAAGGAAATCTGGTAGATACGGCGCTGCTCTCCGCTCTGGTAGCGATTTTTTGTGCGTTCGTATTCCTGCGCAATCTCCTGATCTGTAATATTATCAGGGTTTGCGATTTTATCAGCAGTCAGCTCAATGATAGCCGCATTGCGGTATTCAGGTGCTTTGTAGTTGCCTTTGTTGCTTTCAAAAAATGCTGTCAGCTCTTCGTTTGTTGGGGCAGGGACATCTGTCAGCGAGCTTTGCGGGAGAATGAAGTATTCAACGCGGCGCTCTTCCATTGCGTACTTATCGAAGGTTTCCAGCATGGTCTGTGGTACTTTGATACCACCGATGATCGCTTCTGCAAGCTGTTGGCGCTCGGCAACAAGCTGCTGTTGCATGACGAATTCATCTTCGTTCATGCCAAGGTTATAGAGTACCTGAGAGAGGCGATTGCGATCATAACCATTTACGCCCTGAAACGCTGGGGTTTCCTGAATGGTTTTAATGATTGCTTCGTCAGATACGCCGATGCGCAGCTTAGATGCCTCATTGTCAAGCGCAGCCTCGGCGATGAGGCGACCCAAAACCTGCGCTGGTACGCCAAATGCAGCGGCCTGTTCCTGTGTGACAGGCTGGCCGACGCGGCGTGACAGCTGGTCGAGCTCGCGTGAATAGGCTCGTTGGAATTCTTCAGCCGAAATTTCTTTGTCACCGACTGAGGCGACAGATGTGGAGCCGATTCCAGTAAAGACGTCAGCGATTCCCCAAACTGCAAAGCTAAGCACCAAAAGGGCGATCAGCAGTTTTGCAAACCAGGAACCTACGCTATTACGTAGCGCGTCGAGCATAATTATATCCGTTCTCTTGTTGAAGGCGAGGCTTAATCTCCCCGCGCGCACATGCAAGGTCGCCGGATAATAGTGTTCCTTTTGTCTGGGGGCAAGTTTACACAACATAAAGCCTGTGAGATTCGCCAGTAGATACGAAGTTCATCGCACTAGCGGTAATCCACTATGGGACTTAAGTGTTTTTTCTGCTAGTGAGCACGCATTCCAATTGGGAAGTTAGAATTCATATTTGGGGAACGAATAAATGACTAATCGGCCACTTGTTGCTGGTAACTGGAAAATGAATGGCCTTAAGGCTGCAGCTGCAGAGCTGGATGCAATGGGCGCGGGATACGACTCAGCGCTTTCCGAAAAAGTAGAACTCCTGATTTGTCCGCCTGCTTTGCTGGTTGCCCAGTTGGCTTCCCAAGACAAAATCGCAATTGGCGCACAGACCTGTCATGCTAAAGAAAACGGCGCGCATACTGGTGATATCTCCGCGGAAATGATCCGCGATGCTGGTGGTGCATATGTGATCGTTGGCCATTCTGAACGCCGCGAAGACCATAGCGAAACTGATGCAGATGTTTGCGAAAAGGCAGAGGCAGCCTACCGTGCTGGCCTTGTTGCAATTGTTTGTGTGGGTGAAGTTGAAAGCGAACGCCGCGCAGGCACAACACTTGATGTTGTTACAAAGCAGGTTCTTGGCTCTGTACCAGCAGGTGCTTTGGCTGAAAATACCGTCATCGCTTATGAGCCGGTATGGGCAATCGGCACTGGCCTGACGCCAACGCCAGCAGATGTTGCTGAAGTGCATGCATCTATTCGTGCAACGCTTGTAAAGCAGTTCGGTGCCGAAGTGGGTAGCAAAATGCGCGTGTTATACGGTGGTTCTGTTAAGCCAGGTAACGCAAAAGAGCTTCTTGCGGTTGAAAACGTTGATGGCGCGCTTGTCGGCGGTGCAAGCCTGAAAGCCGCAGATTTCCTTGGAATTGCTGAGGCTTATCGCGGTTAATAGCCGTGGAGCGGTCATAATATTCTTCGCAGTCCACCAATTTGCGGCGCCTTTAGGGTAGAAAGGCGCTGCAAATTCGGTTAGAAGGCCGACTAACGCATTCATTAAACCTACGGATACCTATGGAAACCGTTCTGATTGTTATCCACCTGATGGTCGTTGTTGCGCTGGTAGCAATGGTTCTGCTTCAGCGTTCCGAAGGCGGCGCATTGGGTATTGGCGGCGGCGGCGGTGGCGTGATGAGCAGTCGTGGTACAGCAAATATGCTGACACGCGGTACTGCAATTCTTGCTATTTGCTTCTTTGTAACATCTCTCGCTCTTTCTTTGCTCGCTCGCTACGACGAGCGTCCAGGCTCTTTGCTTGAACAGGTTCCTGCCGGTTCAGAAGCACAGGGTACCGAGCAGGGTGGAAGTAATGGTCTGCTTGACCAGCTTCAGCAGCAAAGTCAGCCTACTGGCCCGCAGGTACCACCTGCTCAGTAATCTGCTGTAAAGCAGAAACAGTTGAAATATACGTTTGACGGCACCGCACACTTGTGCAGTGTCCGTCATTCGTGCGTTCAGACATAACTCAAATATCCAGGGTATTGGATTATCAGACGCTAATCAAACTGGCTTCCCTACTGATAAATTCCACCCTTTAAACGTGGTAGCGATCCATGGCACGGTACATATTCATCACCGGAGGTGTTGTTTCTTCTCTTGGGAAGGGACTTGCCTCCGCAGCTCTTGGCGCGGCTTTACAAGCGCGCGGGTACAAGGTTCGGCTCCGTAAGCTTGATCCTTATTTGAACGTTGATCCAGGTACCATGAGCCCTTACCAGCACGGTGAGTGTTATGTGACCGATGATGGGGCTGAAACCGATCTTGATCTGGGGCACTACGAGCGCTTCACAGGTCGGCCAGCGAACAAACAAGATAACATCACAACCGGTCGCATCTATCAGGACATCATCGCGAAGGAGCGCCGTGGCGATTACCTTGGCGGGACCGTCCAGGTGATTCCTCACGTTACTGATGCGATCAAAAACTTTGTGTTGGATGGCAACGAGGACTATGATTTCGTACTTTGCGAAATCGGTGGAACCGTTGGCGACATTGAAGGTCTTCCGTTCTTTGAAGCAATTCGTCAGCTCGGTAATGATTTGCCGCGCGGTCAGGCTGTTTATATTCACCTGACGCTGCTGCCTTATATTGCAAGCGCTGGTGAAATGAAGACCAAGCCGACGCAGCACTCTGTAAAAGAACTGCGCTCAATTGGTATTCAGCCTGACATTCTTATGGTTCGCTGTGATCGCCAGATTCCAGAGAACGAGCGTCGTAAGCTTTCTCAGTTCTGTAACGTTCGAGAAGAAGCGGTTATTCCGGCATATGATGCAAAGAGCATCTATGAAGTTCCGCTGACCTATCATAAGGAAGGTCTGGACACGCAGGTTCTTGATGCTTTCGGTATTACAGGAGCTCCAGCACCTGACCTTTCCCGTTGGGAGAAAATCGTTGAGTCACTCTTCAGCCCTGAAGGCGAAGTGACCATTGCGATTGTTGGCAAGTACACTGTCCTGAAAGATGCGTACAAATCCTTGATTGAGGCTTTGGTTCATGGCGGAATCGCCAATGGCGTAAAGGTTAATCTCGAGTGGATCGAATCAGAAGTCTTTGAAAAAGAAGACCCGAGCGAGTTCCTATCCAATGTGAACGGCATTCTTGTTCCTGGTGGATTTGGCGAGCGCGGCTCTGAAGGCAAGATTGCTGCTGCCCATTATGCACGTGTCAATAAAATCCCATACTTCGGCATTTGCTTTGGTATGCAGATGGCCGTTGTCGAAGCTGCTCGTAATATGGCAGGCATTCGTGATGCAAGCTCCACTGAGTTCGGGCCGACTGATGAACCAGTTGTTGGCTTGATGACCGAGTGGACGCGCGGAAACGAAAAAGAACAGCGGCACGCTGAAGGCAATCTTGGTGGCACTATGCGCCTAGGTGCTTACGAGGCTGCATTGGAAGCTGGCAGTAAGATTGCAGAGATTTACGGTTCAACCGAGATCTCCGAGCGTCATCGTCACCGGTATGAAGTCAACATCTCCTACCGTGAGAAGTTGGAGCAGGCTGGCCTTAAGTTTGCTGGTACCTCGCCAGATGGTGTGTTGCCTGAGACCGTTGAAATCGTGGGACACCCATGGTTCATTGGTGTGCAGTACCACCCAGAGCTGAAGTCCCGTCCATTTGAGCCACACCCATTGTTCTCATCGTTTGTAGGTGCTGCACGCGATAACAGCCGGCTGGTTTAATCTATAGGTTTTGGGGGACGCGCTTTGACTAAGGGAATTGACCACATCGTTCTTGCTGTAAACTCTTTGAAGGATGCAGCTGAACAATGGGAACAGCTTGGATTTAAGGTGACGCCATATGCGCGTCACCCATGGGGTACTGAGAATCGCCTGATCCAACTGAATGGCAGTTTTCTTGAAGTTCTGGCTATAGGTGAAGGGGCAGAGCTTTCTGAGCCTAGTGAGGGTGTTTTCTCATTTGGCGCATTCAATCGTGATTTCCTTCATAAAGGAGAGGGCGCTTCCATGCTCGTGCTTGATAGCATGAGTTCTGACATGGACCGCAGTGCGTTTGCTGCTGCTGGCCTTGTTGAGTACGCGCCTTTTTCTTTTGAACGCACTGCGATTGGGCCAGATGGGCAGGAGCGCCAGGTTGCTTTTGACCTGACGTTCACCTCAGACCCGCTAAGTTCAGAATTGGGATTCTTTACCTGCCACAATAAGTTTCCTGAAAACTTCTGGCAGACAGAGTATCAGTCTCACCCAAATACGGTCAGTGATCTGGCTGCGGTAATTTTTGTTGCAGATGACCCGGCAGACCATCACGAGTTTTTGAAGGCCTTTATTGGTGAGCGGACCGCACGCCTTTCAAGCCTTGGACTTGAGGTCGAAACAGCACGCGGAACTGTCAAAGTTCTCTCTCCAAGCGCCTATGAAAGCCTTTACGGCGTAACAGCACCAGCTGGCCGCGGGGGCTTGAAACTGGCGGCCGTTGGGTTTGTTGCCGATAATCTTGATGCCTTTGGTGCTTATTGCAAGGATCTTGGTGGATATATGCGCGCTAACTTTTGGGTTGTTCCTGCCAGTAAGATGGCTGGTCTAACCATCGTATGCCGATAACTGAATGCCCGGAAGTATCGCTTCCGGGTTTCTAGTTTGGCGGCAGGTATCCGCAGCGCATCAATCACAGCAACCACTGATTTTTCTTTAAGCAATGTATGTTTGTGTGATCGGCGCGTATGTTATGAAACCAATGCAGATTTTGCCCCTATGAGATTACGTCAGGCGACGACGATCAGGGGTGCCTGATTTTCATCTACAATGAGTTCCAGTTGGGCGGGTGGAGATGAAAACTCCATTACCTGCACCATGTTGTGGCTTGTTCCCTCTCCGTCTTGATCAAAACTCAAAATTCCGCCTGAAAGGTGGAAATATTCACCAACATTTTGCTGCGTAATTTGCTCTGATCCGATCAACTGGGTCACATCAAGGCAATCGGCTTCTACGCCCGAAGATTCATAGTCTGTAATAAGATCTGCAATTGTAAGGTTTGATAGATCCAGAACAAACGTGTCTCGATCGGCTCCGCCTGTAAGTGTGTCTCGCCCTTCCATGCCTGCCAGTCTGTCGCGCCCGCCCATACCGGAGATATGGTCTTCGCCTTCGAGGCCGATGATGAGCTCACTTGTCTGGGTGCCTGTCAGTACGTCATCTCCTGAAGTGCCCATCAAAGGGGGAGCTGATTGTTTGATAGAGATAAGATGGCTATCGGTATCTTGGTCTCCGTCACCATCTTCAACAGATATGAAGAATTGAAGGGTTTGTAATTGGGAGAAATCCAAGCCTGTATTGGCGGTAAACTCCCAAGTGCCATTTGAGTGAATGGTGAGTGCGCCTTCCGGTGTATACAGCGTGGTTTGAGTGCCAGGAGCCAAGTTGACTGTGTGTGGGTCGTTGATATCTGTATAAACGACGACGGAAGAATAACCATCTGCGCCAGAGCTAAGGTTAAATGTGTCCGTAATCGTTTCGCCTTCAGATACAAGATTCTGTGAATCTGCAATATCAACGTCGGGGTTGTCATCCTTGATGGATATATTGGTAATACCGGTCGCGGTGCTGCCATCTGTGTCCGTCGCTACGACGGGAACGCCCAGGACTGTAAAATCACTGGTTCCAGTGGTGACATGGGGGAATTGTGCAAGAAGTGTTGCGGTCACGAGCGCGTTGCCAGTCGTGCCAGCAGCTATGCTTGCCCCTGATAGAGAAATTTGGAGAACATCCTGACCAAGTATGGAGCCAGTGAGTGTCTGTTTATCTGCTGACGATGTCCAGCTCATTGAGGTGATGAGTGTGCCACTGTCATCTCTCACTTCGATATTTGCAGTATCCCCGATCGTGAAGCTGATTATATCGTCGGAACCGGCGGTGAACTGCAGAATGTCACCGCCCGTTTCTGCATCACTTGCTGGGTTTGAACCCACCACGTTGCCTGTTGGAGCCCCATTTCCAACTTGCTCTCCTAAAGCACTTTCATCCAGACTGAGCGCAATGATATCGCCGCCAAATGGGTCTGTGCCATCTGTAATTGTGATTGTGTGAGTGTCCGATGTTGTATCGCCGTCGCTGTCTGTTGCGGTGATCGTAAAGGTGAGTTGCTGGGCCAGGTCATTGTCTAAATTGGCGTCAGCTTCAAAGGAATAGGTGCCATCGGG
>NZ_FOFM01000040.1 GCF_900110875.1 Pseudovibrio axinellae
GGACCAAACTTGATCCCCCACTTGCGGATGGTTTCATAGGACAGGGTTATGCCGCGCTCCAGCAGCATCTCCTCAACCTCGCGCAGGCTGAGGGAGAAGCGGTGATAGAGCCAAACAACGTGAGCGATAATTTCGGGTGGAAAACGATGGCGTTTGTAACTGATCGGAGCACAAGTCATGTTGCCCAACTACCAATCGGAGCTGGAGCCAAAGTTAACTTGATAACACCCTTACCGCAGAGGAGATTCTGATTCACCAGTATGCAGGGGCAAAGGTTATTCCAAGTGCGAAATATGTACTGTGATGCAACTACCACCTCTACCCTTCAGATCCCGTTTCCCTCTAGGTAAATAATCATAACTCTTCTTAAAATGGTTCGTCTAGTGAGCAAGGTGATGAAAGTTTATTTCTAAATTTTTTCTGAGTTTGACAGAGGAGATTTTTATAGGGGGCAGACCTGTCGTTGCTCCATGCTCGATGAAGCGAAGAAACGGATTGTTTTTGACCTAAGTGACTTTGGATAAGCCCAAGGGCGAGCCAGTAGCGGGGTTCTTCAGGAGCCAGCTGGGTAGATGCCTTAAAAGATGAAAGTGCACCATCCAGGTCTCCTCTCCTATACTGCTCAAGAGCGATCAAATAGTTTAGTGTTGCGGAATCCGGCCGCAGCTTAAGGCTGTTTACAAGGGCCTCCCACATCTCTTGTGATTTTCCTTTTGAACGCAAAAATTCGGCGCGCGCGACGTGGGCTTCTTCCGAATTTGGCTCAACTTCAAGGGCCCGTTCAATTTGTTGCTTCGCAGTATTGGGGTAGCCTTGCGCGAGTGACGCTTCAGATTTGACCAAATGTGAAAAGGCGCGATCACTATTAAAGGAGAGTGTGGCGATACGCTCTGCCAAAGCTGGTGCCAGTTGTTCTTTCTGGGGCCAACTGAGGGCTGTCCAATCTTCGACCAAGACACTTGCTGCTTCTGTTCTAATGGCCAATGATCGGCCTGACAGCAAGGGTTCAACAACATGCCAACGTGTTTGTTGCGGCAAGTTGCGGGCGCCTTTAATGACAGCAAGGCGCAAGAAATGATTTTTGTTGCGCACCAGTTTCGTTAGAACCTCAGGTATCCTTGGGTCCTTGTAGTTTGCAAGGTATGCAATGGCCGCAGCGCGCTTCATGGTATTTTCGCCTGGACTTTGAGCCATCGTAAGTAGACCGTCCAGTGCTGCCGGATCACTCCGCCTTGCCAGAAAAAACAGCAGAGAAGCCTCTCCATTTTTAGAGTTGTTTTGGTTCCAGTGGTCTAGCTTAGCTTGAGCCCATTGTTGTGTTTTTCCAACATGGCAAGAGGTGCACGTATCCGGTGCTCCGATGGCAGCACTCACTCCTGGCATGGGAATTCGAAAACTATGTTCCTTGCGCGCGTCTACGGCCATAAAGAGGGTTGATGGCATATGACAGTCACTGCAAAGCGGGCTCTTTTCGCTGGTGGGGTGTTGAGTGTGGGATCGTGTCGCAAACTTCGTGGCGAGGTGGCACTGCGTGCAAACTTGTGGTTCAGGCGCGACTAACTGTCCACTATGCGGATCGTGGCAGTCGCTACAGCTGACACCTTTCTCAAACATTTTTGATTGGAGGAAGGATCCCATTATAAAGGTCTCGCTCCTGGGCTGACCATCAGCAAAAAAGAGTGGTTCATCCAGAAGGCTGGGCAAATAGCGGTCAAAATATTCCGTGCTCTGGACCGCCTGCCCATCAGCCAATTGCAAGCGTCGACTGTGACAGGAAAAACAAACCTTGTGTTGGTCGGTTTCAGATTTTTGCTGAGGTTGGCGCGTTGGGTTATCAGCTTCGAAATGCCACTGTTTCACACGTGCCGAAAGGTCCAGCCGATTCTTGGGGCCAGATACTTGCGTGACGTTATGGAATGAGCCCAATTGTTTATCTTCGACATGGCGGGCCATACCGCTGTGGCAGGCTTCGCATCCCACGCTAACTTCTGAAAAAGAGGTCGAATAGCTCCTGTTTTCACTATTGAAGTTTTTCTTCACATTGGTCGAGTGACAGTCAGAGCACATGAAATTCCAGTTTTGCTCTGGCCCTCTCCAAAAGGCTGAAGATGTTTCTTTTGCGTGAGGGTAGAGTTGTAACCAGCGTTGACCGCCTTCGCCCTCTGGTCTTGCATCCCAGCTCCAAGGCAAGACCTGAAGTCGTCCGTTTTCTGTTTCTGCCAAATATTGCTGAAGGGGAAAGAAACTGAAGGTGTAAAGGATCGGTTTGTCTTCCATCCTGCCGTCTTTGTTTGGCAGGCGCATGTAATAGGTGCCGCCCTTTGCAAAAGGGATTGCAGGCACAAGTGCATGGTCAAGTTTTTGTGCGCTGAAGCGTCCAAGAACACTGCTCTTGTTAGCGGGCTCCATCGCATGGCGGTGGTGTGAGGCCTCCCAGGCTTCATACTCTTTTGTATGGCACTGCACGCATTGTGTTGAGCCGGCATAGCTCCCACTGTTTTGCGCATTGGCGGGGTGTACAATGAAATGGCCTAGGATTAGGAAGAGTGCGTCAAAACGCAAGGTGACCTCCTGCTAGAAGCTAAATGCAACACTGACGAGAGGTCCATGGGTTATCGTATCATAGCTATACTCTGACTGACCTGAACGATCATTGTGGAAGTCTACACTCAAGGCTTTGTATTCGAGTGTCGCCTGCCAGCTGTCATTAAAGGTATATCCTAGGCCACCTTGTAACAACCAGGCAATGCTTGAGCTGACGTCGAACCCACCAATATCGGCCCTTGCTAAAATGACTATCTGTTCAGTTGCGTTAAAGGCGACCCTCCCACCAATAAATGGATCCACCCAGCTTTCTTGAGGTTTTATCTGGAAGTCTCCGAAGAGGGAGCCTGAGACTTCAAACTTCAGCCCGTTGTCCCAGTAACGCCCGCCCGCAAGAAGATCTGCTGAGAATTGGGGGGTATCGAAAACGCGCACAAAACCAAAAACTTCCATGATCAACTGGCCCATGCTGGCACGCAATCGACCCTGGGGTAAGACCTGATCGGCTGCACGGCCAATGTTCATGTAAGCTAGGTCGTAACCAACGCCAACCTTACTTTTATACAGCGCCTCAGCATGAAACATTATCCCAAACCGCAGGTTTTGTAGGATGTCGTTGGCCCCCACATTGATATTCACATTTGGCAATCGGCCAACTGTGGTATCTCCGTTAATCGTGGGTGGCAGAAAGTAAGGCTGAAGTGTAAAGCGCCAGTTTGATGCTGGGCCTGGGTGAAGATGCTGTGAGGCAAGATCAGCAGCACGAGCGCAAGGCAAAAAAGCACCGATAAAGCCTAGCAGAAGGCCTGCTTGTTGCACCAATCGGAAGTGACTTTTTTGCATAGAGTATCGTTGCCAAGTGATTTGCCTAGCACATTGAAACACGTCGATTTGGGAGTGTCTTCCCTTGCTTGGGACTGCGTAATTGCCGCGAGCGTGTTCTTAAGAATAGCCTTACCCGCTCAACTGAATTTGCCTCTGCATAAGCACTGTTTTTTGAAGGACGACGTGTACGTTTTGCCGAAACAAAAAATATCGGCAGGCCACATGAAAATCCAAGCTCGGAATATAACTCCCAAGGTGCTTGTTAGTTTTGCAGCAAGTGTCATCCTCTCCTCCTTGCCTTTGCAGGCGAAAGCAGAAACCAAGCCCAATATCATTGTCATAATGGCAGATGATGTCAGCTGGGATAATCTGAGTGTGTACCATCAGGGGCTTAAGAGTGCCGAGACGCCAAACCTTGATCAGTTGGCGCGCGAAGGTCTCAGGTTTACGGACTATTATGCCCAGCCCTCGTGCACTGCGGGGCGATCAGCCTTTATCACCGGCCAGCTTCCCATTCGAACGGGCTTACACACTGTTGGCCTGCCTGGCGATCCGATTGGGCTAAGCAGTGAGGACCCCACCCTCGCGCAGCTTTTAAAAGGGCTTGGATATGCAACAGGGCAATTTGGCAAGAACCACCTTGGCGACAAAAACGCCTTCTTGCCAACGGTTCATGGCTTTGATGAATACTGGGGGTGGCTCTATCATCTGAACGCTATGGAATATGCGAATGACCCGGATTGGCCCAAAGACAAGGCCTTCAATGAGGAATTTGGACCGCGAAACCTAATTCATAGCTGGGCACAACAGGAAGACGACCCGACTATTCAAGCCAGGTGGGGCAAGGTTGGCAAGCAACGTATCGAGGATGACGGACCTGCGCCACCTGATAGGCAAAAAACGCTGGACGATGATGTTACGCGCTACACTATTGAGTTCATGGACCGGGCGATAGAAAACGATGAACCCTTCTTTATTTGGATGGCACCTGCACGAGCACACATCTGGACACACCTAAAACCCAAATACGAGAAGATGCTCGGAAATGGTAAGGGGCTGCAGGATGTTGTCATGAAAGAGCTCGATGACAACGTTGGAAAAGTCCTGACGGCGCTAGAAGAGCGAGGCGTTGCTGACAATACAATCGTGATCTTTACTTCTGACAACGGCCCAGAAACCTTGACATGGCCTGATGGTGGTACAACACTGTTTCATGGAGAAAAAGGAACGACTTGGGAAGGTGGATTTCGCGTTCCGGCAATTATTAGGTGGCCGGAGAAGATTGCAGCCGGACGTGTCGAAAACCAGATCTTTGATGCGATGGACTGGATGCCGACGCTGATTGCTGCAGCCGGTGGCCCCCAAGATCTGCGCGAACAACTACGCAAAGGTTATGAGGGCTACAAGGTACACATGGATGGTTATAATCAACTGGATTTCCTTGTTGGTGCAAAAGATGAATCTAGTCGAAATGAGGTTCTTTATTACGAGCGAACCGACCTCCAAGCTGTTCGCTTCAATGACTGGAAAGCGCACTTCGTTATTCAGCCAGAAGGATGGTTCGGCCCGAAGGTAAAGCTGAACGCCCCAATGTTGTTTAACCTGCGGCGCGACCCCTATGAAAAGGTGGCCAATGAATCGGGAATGTATATTCGCTGGCTGGGTGAGAAAATGTGGGCGTTTGGCCCAGCTCAGAGATTGGTCCAAAGTCACCTGAAAACGCTTGAGGCATTCCCTCCGCGTAAACCGGAGAATGGCCCAACATCACCGGAAAGTCAGGCACAAGAGAGGTTAGGCAGTGGTTTTTCCCAATAACTCCAAAAGCGGAGGAGAGCGGCAAGAGGAAGGTGCGCGATCTATCAAGTCACCTCAGCCATTAACACGGTTCTTCCTCATTGCGGCGGCGATTGGTTTGTTCCCGATTGCCCTTTCTTATGGAGCAGCACCGCAAATGAGTCTCACCGTGATGTTCGGCTTTGAAAATCTGGTCCTTGATCATCTCCATATTTTCAGAGCGATCATGGGCCTTTATTTCGCGATGCTCATCTTCTGGCTCGCCGGGGCTTTCAATACAAGCGTGACCATCCCTGCTCTGTGGACTTTGATTGTGTTCATGTGGGGGCTAGCTGCCGGACGACTACTGAGCATGGTGTTGGATGGAATACCCAGCTTCCTGCTTATGGTCTACCTCCTGCTGGAAATTGCTTTCGGCTTGATCGCAGTGATGCTGGTGACAAAAGAAGAGGGATAGCGAACTCGCAAGGGTGTTATCAAGTTAACTTTGGCTCCAGCTCCGATTGGTAGTTGGGCAACATGACTTGTGCTCCGATCAGTTACAAACGCCATCGCTTTCTACCCGAAATTATCGCTCACGTTGTTTGGCTCTATCACCGCTTCTCCCTCAGCCTGCGCGAGGTTGAGGAGATGCTGCTGGAGCGCGGCATAACCCTGTCCTATGAAACCATCCGCAAGTGGGGGATCAAGTTTGGCCCAACTTACACTCGTCAGTTACGACGCAAAAGAGCACAAAGCTCGGATATCTGGTATCTTGATGAGGTTGTGATCAAGATCCAGAACCAACGATACTACCTGTGGCGGGCTGTTGATCAGGATGGTTACATTCTGGACGAAATCCTTCAAAAACGGCGCAATACCAAGGCTGCGAGGCGCTTGTTGACCCGTCTTTTATCGAAGCAAGGCGTTGCTCCAAAGCGAATGATCACAGACAAGCTTGGTTCTTATAGAGCGGCAAAGCGCAAGGTGATGCCGGCTGTTGAGCGGCCTTGTTGCAGGGGTCGTGAATAGCTTACAGCACGCCCAAACCCGTCAATTCAGGTCATGGGATTGCTTCGAACGCGGGGCTGCCGAGTTCGGCTATTGTGTTGAGAATGCGAACGCCAATCTTTGTTTCGGTCCTCTGATTGTTAAAGGTGCGTGCCTTCAGTTTGTTGCCGATGACCTGTTTCCAGCGTCCCATCTGGGTTTCAATTCGCGAGCGCTGATTGTAGCCTGTTTGTTTTTGCCAGCCGAGGCGCCCTTTGTCTTTGATCGCAAGAATATGTTTATCTCGCGATGACGGATTCCGGTCAGCCTCAGGACTTAAAACAGCTG
>NZ_FOFM01000027.1 GCF_900110875.1 Pseudovibrio axinellae
CAGCTGTTTTAAGTCCTGAGGCTGACCGGAATCCGTCATCGCGAGATAAACATATTCTTGCGATCAAAGACAAAGGGCGCCTCGGCTGGCAAAAGCAAACAGGCTACAATCAGCGCTCGCGAATTGAAACCCAGATGGGACGCTGGAAACAGGTCATCGGCAACAAACTGAAGGCACGCACCTTTAACAATCAGAGGACCGAAACAAAGATTGGCGTTCGCATTCTCAACACAATAACCGAACTCGGCAGGCCCGCGTTCGAAGCAATCTCATGACCTGAATTGACGGGTTTGGGCGTGCTGTAAGCTATTCACGACCCCTGCAACAAGGCCGTGCTGACCCGTGCAATACGGCCCTGCCAAAGATGGATTAAAAATACTGGGCTAGATCTTGCTTAATGATGTTATCAGGAGTGCCGTAATTTACAGTCATCAAGTTGATGCCAGCTTTTCTCAGAGCTGCAGTTTTGACCTCATCGCGGGCCAATGCATTGTTTTGATAGTGCCCTGATCCGTGATATTCGATCACCAGAATAGGCTTCCCATATGCGTCGATGACTAGAAAGTCCACTCTCTTGCTATTGTAAGAGCTGAATGCACGTTTGTCTTGAGCCTTTGGTACCGCATTGAAGTCTGTTTTTATAAATGCTCCCATCCCAACTTCTGCCAACAATCTGTATGTGCGTTGATTTGAGGATATGTAATCTTCAATGCTTCGATAAACTGCGAAGGCTTCTTTGTTGATTGGTTTCGTTGCATTCAGGCTTGAAGTTTCGATAAACCTAAGCTGGTTCATCGGGTCGCTGATATCAAAAGCCTTCATACGTTGGCGCTTCGCTATAGCAGCTGCTTTCGTCCATAAGTACATTACAAAACTACCGGCAAAGATACCGGCGAAAAAATCAAAAGTTAGCACTTCGGCGACCTAGCAATAGTGATCAATCCCCTATTACTACAGCAAAAATTTTTAGTGGCATAGCAATGTGTAGTGCACTTAAGGTTGTATTTCGCTCTTTCGGCAGACGCCTCCCATAAGTGGACGGTATTGATGAAAAAACGTTCTGTATCCGATTCTGATTGATTCGGGAAAAACCCCAAAATTCGACAAACCACGACGCGAATGCAGTTTATAGATACCCTCACTTTCGCTTTTTTTGCTATTTGTACACTTTTTGAGATACCGTTAATGCAAATTAACCGTTTGTTTATTGATTTTCTATGATTGTGAGTGAATGTTAAGACACGGCAGCGTTGCCATTGCTATCTGGAAATTGATTTATGAAAACAGATATTGATCAGGAATCCAATATTTTGCAGCATATGCGTGCCGATCACGAGGCACTGCAGAGCGTCTTGGCAAGCATGTCGGAGGCTTATTTTCCTCCTGCTGCCATCAAGACATTGAAACGATTTTCGACGGTGCAAGCGGCCAGTTGGGTAGGTGTATCTCGTGCTCATTTCAACAAACATGCGGACGAACTAGGCCTCGCTCCAGAGCTTGTAGGCAAATCAAAGCAGCGTTTCTACACTCTCTCCGATATCAATGCAGTTCGTCAGCAGCTTGCCCAGAAGACGACAAGTATCGAAAAAGCTCGTATCTATGATCCTAGACGCAGGGATGATGAAGAGGTAGCAGTTCTCTCGTGCGTTAATTTCAAAGGTGGCTCGGCAAAGTCCACCACAGCAGTTCATTTTGCTCAGTATCTTGCGCTAAAGGGATATCGTGTTCTTCTTGCTGACCTTGATCCTCAAGGTTCAACCAGTGGAATGATGGGGATCATTCCAGAACGGGTAACGCACGATCAAAGCCTTTATGCAGCTATTCGTTATGATAACCCACTACCAATGTCAGAAGTTGCGCAAAAGACATATATCGAGAACTTGGATATTGTGCCAAGTGGACTGTGGGTAGCTGATTGGGAATTTGATGCGCCGCGCGTCACGACTTCGACCATGGACGAGGAGCGTGAACTTCGTCTACGCTTAGCTGAGCTTGAGAACAATTTGGCGACGGGTAATCTCCCTCGCGCCGAATATGAGCGCTTGTCCCAAGAGGTTGATGATCTGCGGGTTACGATGCGCGGTATGTCGCTTCAAAGATTGTATTTTTTGCGACTACAGGCTGCGCTGACTGATGTTCAAGATAACTATGATGTAGTGGTTTGTGATACAGCACCAAACCTTGGTTATCTTTCGAATGCTGCCATCGGAGCGTCTAACCACCTACTACTGACGATCCAGCCACAGATGCTTGATTGTGAGTCTATGGCTCAATATCTGATGACTTCCATTACACACCAAGAACAATACGAAGCAGCCGTGCGACGGGCCTTGGGGCCTGAGTACATTACTGACAAGACATTGCATTATCTGATTACTCGCTTCAACACAGCGAGTACGCCTCAAAACGATGTGACTAAGATTCTGCGTGGCTATCTGAAAAATGTGTTGGACCATTCTATGGTCAACACGACCGCAGTTGAGGAAGCCCGAACACGCCAGCTTACGCTTTATGAATCTGACAGAAGCCAGTTCAACCCAAAGACATACGACCGAGCAATCGAAAGTATGAACCAAGCGAATGCTGAAATTGAAAAAATTATCTTACGAGGATGGGGGAGACTATGACTACTAAGCGTAGCGAAGGTAGAAAATTGCTGAACTCCATCATTAGTGGAGACATGCCGAAGTCCGGTAGTGTTCATAATACGCCTGTTGTTCCTGCTGCGACAAAGGTCAGCCGAACAAGTCCATTGGGTTTGATGAGTGATGCGCTCTCCGAGGTTGGAAGGTCAAAGACCTCGATCAGCCATGACCAGGTTCAAAGTATAGATCCACACAACTGTATTCCTTCGCTCGTCGAAGATCGGCTCCAGCTAGATCATGATGAGGATTTTGAGCAACTGAAAGGCTCAATCAGACAGGATGGACAGCAAGTACCTGTATTGGTTCGGCCAATGCTAGGCGAGCCGGATAAATACCAGATTGCCTTCGGTCATCGGCGCTGGAAAGCGTGTCTTGAACTTGATGTGATGCTGAAGGCTGTTGTCCAGGATTTGTCCGATGAGCAATTGGTTGTTGCGCAGGGGCAGGAGAACCACGAGAGAAAGAACCTCTCGTTCATCGAAACGGCCTTGTTTGCGGCAAAGCTCAGTAAAGATTATCCCTCAAGCGTCGTCATCCGTGCGATTGGCGCTAAGTCTAAAGGCGCGCTTAGCAACTATCTCAAAGTTCCGCGGCTGATTCCGGATGATATTATAAAGGCGATTGGTCCAGCTCCTAAGGTAGGCCGACCTTCATGGATGAAACTGGGTGAGATAATTGATACTGCCCCTACTCATGCCGGTAAGCTTGCGAAGCTACTTAATCCAATTAAAGTCTCAGCGAAGTGGCAAAACAGCACTAGTAGTGAGCGGTTCCAAATCGTATTGAAAGCTGCTGAGCACAACTTTGCTGAAAAAAAAGCATCTGCGAAGAAAGAGTTGTCTGCCCTACCCTCTTCGAGTGGGGATCTTGCCAAGTATAAAAACTCTGCAAAAGGAGCTTCTTTTCAATGGGAAGGAGACCGTGGACGAGAGTTTGGCGAGTATCTAGTCAATCAACTGCCAGATTTGGTCAAGAAGTTTGACGAGCTGCAGAAGGATAAAACATGACCTAGAAAAGAGAAAGGCCTGCACGAAGCAGGCCCTAATATAATTCAAAACGCAAGTAGCGCCTCAAAGTAATGTAGCAATTCCTTTGTAGAGCGTTTGAGCAGATTATTCAACCCCGCTTTTTTTAGTGAGGGACCGATGATCTGTGCCGTTTTGAGCTATCGTTAACATGCAATTATCTGCAGTATCCTGCGGAAATGGTATCCTATGCACGCTCAACAAATTGCTCCGTTTCGACGGGTTAACCCCGATATTCTAGCCTCGCAGGATCTTGCCCGGAAGGGACTTGAGGACGATGTTGAAAAATCACTTCTGGCAATGGCCCTCAAGAGGGCCGCACCTGTTTTGAAGATTACTGGTACGCCTTACCAGATCCTCGATATTCTGCTTGGCTTGGTGCGCAAAGAAGACCTGAAGGCCGGAGGCAAGCCGCTGGTTGCAATCTCTAACGAGAAGTTGGCGGAATATGCTGACCGCTCTGTACGCACGGTCAGCCGCTGCATTAAGAGGCTGGTAGAAGCTGGCGTGCTTTCTTATTCGGACAGTCCTAACGGCAGACGCTTCATTGTTCGCGACCGGTCCGGCGCGGTGGATTATGGTTATGGGCTCGATCTGACTCCGGCCTGCAGGCGTATTGATGAGCTGCGGAAGAAGGCCAACGAGTTTCAGGCGAAGCTCAAACAGGACAAACAAGCGCGGCGCTTTGTAATTGCCCGTGCCCGTGCTGTGAAGGATACGGCAAGCTTGTTGGGTGAGTTGGGGCACGAGATCCTTACCCGTTTGGAAGAGGTTTTAGCATTGCCACTAGACCCTATCACCCGTGCTGCAGCAGTTGATGAGATCTATCAGGAAGCTCTTGATAAACAGACTAATTTGGCATGCTTGGGTGACAAAAATGGCGTGGCTATATCTAATACAACACCATCACACATAAGATCTTCTGTAGAAGATAGGTGGCATGGCTCTTCCGAGCCATCCTTAAAATCATGCTCTGACAACGAAGCTTACAGCTCCGTTGAAGAAGCTTTTGAAAACAAGCATGCGGCCAGTACTGCCGATCCTCAAAAAAAAATGTGCGACCAGCAACGGGTTTTCCAGCCACAAGGCCCCCTGCCCACCTCGATGTTGGCCGGTGTCTCCATTGGCTTGCTTGAACAAGCCGCCGTTCAGGTTCGCGAGGTTCTGCAAAGTCCGATTGCCACGTGGCCTTCCCTGTTCGCGATAACGGAGGATCTGCGCCATCTCATTGGCTTGTCGGAGGCTGGTTGGAAGGCTGCGTGCGCGGCCCAGGGCCAGCACCTTGCAGCCGCCTGCCTGCTGGTGGTGGCAGAAAAAGCCATGCGTTATCCTGAAGCTATTTCACGTCCGGGCGGGTATTTCCGCGCGATGATCGACCGTGCGAATGGCGGAAAACTGAACCTGCAAAAATCTGTCTTCGGACTGATAAACATGGTTTGATCAAGTGAAAAATTGTAAGGCGTTGATTTTAATGCGTTTTATAGATCGAGTTCACAACTGTGAACTTTTCGGCATCTTATTTCAAGTAGTATCATCTACTTTTGACGTATCTTGCTATTTTTCTTTCCGGCCACAAGGCCCCTGCCCTCGGAAGCATAACAAGTGATGACCGCGCATCCGTCGCTCCCATATTGTTCCGTCACCAGAGACGCGAGAAATGGGAAAGGGGTAAGCATGGTACATGACTTCAGCTCTTATCAGCTACAAGCGCCACAGTTTCCCGCCAGAGATTATTGCACACGTGGTTTGGCTCTACCATCGCTTCTCTTTAAGCCTGCGCGAAGTTGAAGAGATGCTACTTGAACGCGGCATTATGGTCTCGTACGAAACGATCCGCCGATGGGGTCTCAAGTTCGGCCCTGATTATGTTGGCCGGCTACGTCGCAAAGCTTCGAGCAGCAATGATATCTGGCATCTGGATGAGGTTGTCGTCAGCATTCAAGGTAAGAAACACTATCTCTGTCGTGCCGTTGACCAAGATGGGTACGTGCTCGATGAAATCCTGCAAACCCGACGCAATACCAAGGCAGCAAAGCGATTACTGATGCGCCTTTTGAAACGACAAGGCAAGGCACCAAAACGGATCATTACCGATAAACTTGGTTCTTACAACGATGCCAAGCGCAAAGTATGCCAGAAGTGAAACATCGCTCCCACAAGGGCTTGAACAATCGGGCCGAAGACTCCCATGTTCCCCCTCAAGATCAACGCAGTGCAATCGACACCCACCTCCATCACATGAATGCTTGCCCCCAATGGAAAAGCGATGCCATGATTGATGCCTGAAGTGTGACCATAAGAGGCTCTCGCCGACATACTCTAGTTAACGTGTCAACGCATGAAATTGTGCAAGGAGATCCACCCTGTTGCCAATGCCCATCGTTGAGCATTAGCAACATAGTTTATGCAAACCAAACTTGAGATAAGGCCAATAGGCATTGAACCCTTTCAATACCGTCATTTTTTCTTCTTGAACATTTTATCAAGAATAGCCTTGGCATCTTTGGGCTTTACTCTATCCGGGTAGCCTTTGGGTTTCTTGATTTTGCCTTCATCCACGAACTTAGATACCCACTTCATTTGGCTTTCGCTGGCAACGTTATTTGCATCAATCCAGTTGCTCAGAGACCTTGCTGAGCTTTTGGCTTGATCAGGAAGAGCCTGTCCCAAGCGCTCAGCTATCGTCAGGGCCAATTTAAGCTGTGCTGGACTTGGAGCGGATGGCTCCCCTGCCCGCTCCTTCATTGGCCCCAGATAGGCCCGCAATGTGTCATAGCTTGCCAGATCTGCGCAGGTCAGACGCTTGCCTTCACGCGCCGCTTTGCCTTTAGCTGCTTTGACCATGGCTGGGCTCGGTTTGCGCTGAATGTCGAGATGTGCCCCCTGCCCGACCAAACTATCAATTGCTGATTTTGCTGAGCCGCAAATCTCATGGATGATCTCATCAGCACCGGCATTGCGCCGAACAATGTCATCAAGTCGTGCTTCCATTGTTGCTGTTGTTCCAGGATCAAGCAGAGACGGACAGCGATCCTGCAAAAACCGATAAAGCTGCATGGCCGTAGCGCTTGCAAAGAGCTTGCCCTTGGAAGTTGCGAGGAAACTTTGCTTCTTTAGTCCCTCAATAATCGTATCTCTGGTTGCCGGTGTACCAATCCCTTTGGCTTCTTTCAGGCGTGCCCGCTGAGCCTCATCATCAACAAACTTCCAAGCGTTTTGCATGGCCTCAATCAAAGATCCTTCAGAATAGCGAGCCGGAGCCTTTGTTTTCTTTGCCTCAAGAGCAACGGTTGAAACCTCTACGACTTCACCATCGCGTACTTGTGGCAACTCTGTTTCATTATCCAAAGAGGATTTTTCCTCTAGGAATTGTCCATAAACAGCACGCCATCCAGGAGTGATTGTTGAGCGCCCAGAAGTCTTGAACACGACAGACAGATGATTTACCGGCACATTGATAGCAATCTGCGTCTGGTGATATTCATAGTCTGGTCCAAGCGCTGCAAGGAAAGTCTTGGCTATGAAATCAAACAGCCTTCGCTCGTCAGCGTTCAGCCCTGCAATAATTTTTGAAAACTGATCGATCACAGCAGGATTGGGAATGATGGCATGATGAGATTCACCAGCTAACCCGGCATCTGAGAATACACCGCGTTTGCCTGTCCTGATTGTTGGGGCCAGCCAGTCCAGATCCTTGATATAGCCGCCGCCAACAAGAGCGACAAACACTGCACTTGCTCCCTCAACCATGTTCTCAGGAAGGTAACGCACTGCAGCGCGTGGGTAGGTTGTCAGCTTGTGAAGCTCGTAAAGAGCCTGTGCTACGTCCAGCCCCATTTTGCTGCTTGCTTTTGCAAGCTGGGAAGATCAACGGGTCTGCCTGGAGCCTGACGTCGGTTCTCCTGTGTGAGGCTGGCTGGGCCATGCCAACCGGTTGCTGCAGCAGCTATTGCTTCAGCCGTAGCCTTTTGAAAATAGCGCTCGCCGTCTGCCGGTCGGTGGTGAAGCTGGAACAGCCCATGTTCACCTTGAACATCTGCAGTCAGTTCAAAGTACTCTCGCGGCTTGAAGTCTGATAGCTCTTGTTCGCGTCGGCAGACAATTCCAAGTGTTGGCGTGCGAACCCGGCCAATGCCGATCACAGCACGCACGCCTGACGGCACTAACCTGGTTGTTGCGGTTCTGGTCAAACTGAGATTGAAAACCTGATCGGCCTGCGCACGGGCAACAGCTGCGTCATAGAGCGGGCGATACTCAGTGTTGGGCTTGGCACAGGCAAATGCTTGGCGAAGCGTCTTTTCATCTTCTGCCGTGAACATTGCCCGCAGCACATGGCCTTTGAAGCGAAAAAAATGCAGAAGGTTCTCACCAATCGCCTGACCTTCGCGGTCGCAGTCGGTCGCAATGATGACCTGATCGGCACCGCTTAAGGCCCACTTGATCTTATCAAGCCGCTCACCCTTACCGCTGGTTCTGTCCGCAACCAGCTCGTACCGGCCACTTTGGGGGCGGAGCAAGGCCGAGGACCAGGTTTTCCAGTCTGGATTAGCCTCATCAGGAGATTGAAGCCGCAGCAAATGTCCTTGTGCCGGCAGTACCTCTCCATATCGAGATCCAACGGCCTTTATCACATTGCGGGCTTGCGAGGGTTTTTCTGTAAGGACGATTGATTTCATGGTGCCCCATGCAACTAAAATGATTCATTTTGCGCGTGCTCGAAATAGGAGGTTTCTTGAATATCTTTAGAGCGGAGGAGGCACACCAATCTAAAATTCAATCACCGCGATTCTACTTGAACAGCCTGGAGCTGCAAGCACAATTCGACCAGGGCGGTCGCAGGCTCAACCTTTTGGCTCTGACTGTGAGACCGACACATGAGCCCCCAGATGTGCGGAGGGTTTCAGGTCTTTTCTTACCAGCCTTCTCAAGCAATTCTTGAACAAGAGGTTAAGGCGGTGGGCTGATACGGGGTGTGACTACGGGATCGGCACGCCGGCAACGCTGCGCTATGCCTTGTTGCTCACCCTTCGACCCACGCTTTGCCGCTGCGCGCTACTTAAAACACGCCTGCGGCCTGTTTTAACAGACTTGCAATTGGGCGCTACGCACCCGCTTTAAGAAAAGAACGGGAGTAGGGGCTGGCCTCATTGAACGATTAAATAAGCATTTATTGGGTTGATCCAAACCGCAAAATCTTTGCTGCTCGATGTGTTCAGTCGAGCTTAAAAAAAAGTTGGCGCAGCTTTTATCCATCTTTGATCTGGAGGTGAGGAGGCCTATCAAATAGCAAAGAAGGATCGCGGCAAAGCCTCTGAAAATTTAGGGCAGGGGTTATAACTTCAGATCTGAAATGAGGGTTCAAACAGAAAAAGCCCAGGTGAGCTGCAGGTGATGAAATGAGCAAGGCAAGTGAAAGATCAAGCGGAAGGGAAGAAGTTCAAAACAGATTTTTAAGCGGGTAGTAAAACTGAAAAGTTCTAAGCTTTGGAATTGGCTCAGGAGTTTACGGGCTGGCTGCTATGAGAGCTGCAGAACAATAACCAACAAGGATTTGAGCGCTGGTTGTAAGATGAATATCTGATGTATCTAACTGATAATAATGGTGAAATACATGAGGAGGAATATCTTGATTGCTTTGAAAATGAACAGATGGGCCAATCGTTTCTGAAGTTCGATCTGAAACTGGGTCTCGAAATTTTCCAGTTGTCTAGTGCGGGCTCAGGTGAGCTGATGTGACTTTCTCTTCGTTTGAAATAAGGTAGGTATATCAATCTGTTATTGCGTATCTCTGGAAACGTACATTTAGTGATGCTTGTGATGCTTAATAAGCTGATGAAGCTTGATGAGCGTTATTTTTCAAATCTGTATGCCGTGTTTCTGGAAGAGGGGCAGGACTTGATGGGTTGCAAGCTGGGCGGTCCCGAGGAGTAAGAAAGTTTGAATCTGAACTTTGACGAAATCTTGGGCCGAATTTTAGAACAAAAGAAGCAATAGGCCAGGGGCACGTCTGCTGTGCAGATCAGGCCTGTCCACGCGCCTTTGGCGCTTACCAAGCCAGACACCTCCACACTTAAGGTCTCATAATTTCCCCCTGCCGTCTCTTAGGAGCCAGCAAGGACAAAACTCAACCTAAAGCGCTCCACTGTCTGTCTCGGCCATGCGGGGACTGTCCCTCGTGCGAAGAAAGACGGAAAGCCGCTCAGCGGCTTCCTTTGTCTGCTGTTCTCTAAGTCTCCCTTCAGTCAACTCAAGGCAACCTGCAAGCAGGCATTCAATGAATGACCTTGACCAGACTGAACGGCTTCCCATGACGAGAAAAGTGAAACGGGCCTCAACGAGACCGAGTGAGCATCATGTTCTTTGCGGCCCACTCAAGTCTCTTGATCACAAGGGAGCATAACATGAATGCCAAAATCCTCACATTTCCAACAAAGCAGACAGCAATCAACCGCGCTGAAGTCATCTCACTTTCTGAGGTGCTGGAGGCCGCTTGGGATGCTTCATTGGAAGCCACGCTGGAGTTTGTTGAACAGAACGGCGATTATTTTGAGGAAGGCGGTGCCCATGTTGTGTTTGCTGATCTCAATGCCCCGTTTGTGCGTCTTCTAAAAGTCAAAGGGGTAGGGGAGGGCATGAGCACAGGAGAATGGAAAGTCTCATTGTTGTTGGGACTGCCTTACAAATCGCGATGTGCCTATGAAGCGGGTTGCAAGGCTTTTGTCGAAGAATTGAAGCTTCGCAAAATCTCAGCTCATGTTGTCTCGTTTGCTAAGGACGAAGAGCGTTTTTAAGTGGATTTATACCGCTTGAAAGCATCACAGCGCTTCAGCGTAAAGTTGTAATATTTCCAACATTTCCCATTTCCATGTCATAAATATTGCCACATTGAAAAACACATTATTGAGGGGAACACATTATGAGAAGCACTGATAATTCGACGAGCTGGTATTGTGAAGGTTGTAAAACCTTCCATTTAAATGACCACAAAAAGTGGACCGATGATATGGGCGATTTTTATTGTGCAAGGGCTTGGAAACGGCTCACTAAACCACAAAATAATACCTTTAGACAGCGGGTGAATTATGCTCGTGAAGCGTTTTTGTTAGGCGAAGATAGTCGCGCTTTTGATAAATGTTTTGAGATGTATGATGGAGCCTTTGTTGTGACAGCTCTTATGCGTTTATGCCAAACAGACACACTGCTAAATCAAGCTATTCAAAAACAGATGAGTAGGCCAGGGGTCATTGCATGGCAGAAAACCGCTGCAAGTCTTGCTCATATTCCAAGCACTAAACTTTCTCAAAAGGCAGCGGCACACCGAGTGTATCTTGAAAACAGGGCGCACGGATATGTGCAACCAAGCCTTCTCTAGCTTCAGTAAAACAGGTTGCAAATGTAGCAATATTCACAATATCTAATTGCAATATGTTGTAAATATTGCGACATTTATGATGAGAATTTTCTTCATGCTTAGATTGCGGTTACCATGAACCTAGACCCCAAATCTATTGACCGAACTGTAAGGGTCACGCGCTACAAGCTCGGCTACACACCGTCAGAAATGGCAGAAGTTCTTGATAATATAGCCCCAACTGTCAATACGCTGGCGGAACTTCGCACAGCCCTAGTCGCGTTTGAGAAAAATGCTCAGTTTAAACTGATGACCGCTGAGACAATCAGAGAAACACGGATATTATTTGGTTTCACAGCCGCACAGTTTGGACCGCTGTTAGGGTTTAAAACGAGTGCTACAATACGTTCTACAGTCTCAGCACTGGAAGGAGGGCGTATTGCTGTATCGGAGCCGGTCACTCGGTTAGCGCGTGCGTATATATCTGGTTATCGCCCCCCAGATTGGCCGCATAAATCTTAAGCGGGGCACCCTTCGCTCTGGGCGAAGCGTACACTTTTTTATGGGTGTTGCATGGTCACCTGTGGGACGAAAATAAGGTGTCCCTCTGAATGACGGAATATTCTGATCTTTTCATCTCAAAATTCAAATAAAGTTTCATTTTCACCGCGATAGAGCAGCAATGAAAATAGGCATTCGAAGCAGAAAATGAAAATAGAGTATCACCCAAAAGGCCAGAAGCGGTCACTTGAGCACTTCAAACTAAGGTTGAGACCGGTATTTCTGGACGCTTCTACAGTAGCCCATGTGAGCGATCTGGAATTACCCGACGTGACCATACCGGCCATTCGCACTAACTTAGAGCAGCCCCAACCAGAGCGAGACTTCAACTTAAGATCGATCTCACTCACCTTGTCTCTATGGGGCGGGAAGCGGAAGTTT
>NZ_FOFM01000029.1 GCF_900110875.1 Pseudovibrio axinellae
ACGAGAACGTCATCCTCAGGGGTTCCAGTCAATATGACCCGCCCGATGTCATCAAACTCAATACTGCTCAGGACTGTACCATCAGCAAACTCAAAGCGCTCAATGAAATTACCCATTTCAGAAAGTAGCAGGTAGCTCAGTTCCCCGTCATTCATCCAGCTTATTTGCAGATCATCATTCGTACCTTCAACCGGAAGTGTTTCAAAGGTGAGGTCTGAAAGCACCAGATCCTTGAAACGTATCGTATCACTGCCGGATATTTCTCCGCTCTGCCGAATGACAACCTTTCCAGAATCCCGACCAATCAGGTAGGTGTCATCACCATCATTACCACGCAGGTTCTGAATGCCTCCGGCACCAGAGCCCGGATCAATCGTGTCATTTCCGGAACTGCCGTGAATATAGTCATCCAGTGCTCCGCCATTAATCAGATTATTACCGTCCGTACCTTTTAGCGCCAGCCGGCCGTCCTCAAGTATGCTGATCCCGCTCAGAACAGTCCCATCTGCAAACTCAAAGCGCTCAATGAAATTACCCATTTCAGAAAGTAGCAGGTAGCTCAGTTCCCCGTCATTCATCCAGCTTATTTGCAGATCATCATTCGTACCTTCAACCGGAAGTGTTTCAAAGGTGAGGTCTGAAAGCACCAGATCCTTGAAACGTATCGTATCACTGCCGGATATTTCTCCGCTCTGCTGAATGACAACCTTTCCAGAATCCCGACCAATCAGGTAGGTATCATCACCATCATTACCACGCAGGTTCTGAATGCCTCCGGCACCAGAGCCAGGATCAATCGTGTCTTTTCCGGAACTGCCGTGAATATAGTCATCCAGTGCTCCGCCAATAATCAGATCGTTGCCATCCGTTCCCCATATCTCGAGACGTCTGTCATCCAGCAGATTTCCCTCTCTGATGGTCCTTTCAATATGCCCAGTGTTAAGTTCAAACCCATCTGCAAACCGAATTAAATAAAGACGTCCGGTTGACGAGTCCCAGTTCTCAATGCGAATGGAACCTTCAAGTTCAGCAAGAGGAATCTGTAAATCGTCTGTATTCAATATGTAGATAACAAGATCATCACCTTCCTGAGTTAGAAATACATCTTTTACAAGAAGGTCAGGCAAGACCAATATGTCATAATTTTCAAAGCCTTCAGAGATTGTGTCATGATCATCACCACGCCTGTAGATATAGATATCATTCCCCGCACCCCCTTTAAGAGTATCGTTGCCCTCGCCACCATAAATGATATCACCTCCTGAACTGCCGGTAACAATATCATCTCCATCGCCGCTGAAGGCTATATCCTGGTCATCGATCCGGAGTGTAGCACCAACGTCTGTACCGACCAGGACCTCCATCTCGTTTGTGTTGAAGCTGGCCCCTTCGATCCCAAAAGAGGCCATCAGCTCTTCTTCCCTATCAAACGGCATGAGGAAAATGTCGGGGTTATTGGTTTCACCATGGCCATTGCCAACCACCTGATTTTCTACCGATTGCGCAAGGTCTGCCATCAGCTGTGCGCGTGTGAGCGTGCCGGCCTTCAGGTCGAGGAGATAATCTCCCAGTTCTGAGAGCAGCGGGGTGCGGCCAAAGGTGCTCTGGAAGGCTCTGGAGATAAACCCCACATCACTGAGCGGGCCATAGCGGGCCTCATACTCCTCAGAGCTGAGAAGGTGGTCTGCCAGTTCCATTGCATCAAGCTGGCCATCCGTGACAAAGCTGAGCAGCAGTTCGACCTCATAAGCCTCCATGTCCCGGTCCAGCACACTGTCATAGACCTGAGCTGCGTCTTTCAGCAGCTGTGAACGGGCGGTCTCATCAAGACGCTGCGTGGTTACTGTTGTGGTGCCATTGAAGGTTTCTTCCATACGCCAGGTCTCAAGACCCTGGGAGTTAAACTCATGGCTGACAACGATATGAGCCTGCGTTGATGAAGCTGTTACACCATTGTCCCAGCCGTAACTGCCATCCTTCAGAACCGAACGGGTAATGGTCTGGGTGATGCCCTCATGCTCAATGGTCGTAACAAGACCATCAGCAGAGGTTTTGGTAATGGCAGTGCTTTCTATGACGCCGGTGTCATCATAGGCTGTTTCGGCAATGGTCTGGCTGCCATCTGCCAGAACCTTTGCCACCTCGGTTTTGTCTCTGGCCTGGTCGCCGTCAAAGTCATAGGTCTTTGTAATGGTCCGACCATCGGCACTGGTGGTTTCATAGTAGGATGACCTCAGTTCGCCGCCCCTGTACCAGTCTGTGCTGGTCAGCGTGGTGCTGCCATCATCATGCAGCACGGTTTCATCTTCAAAGAAGAGATCTGCTATGCCGTCGCCATCAATGTCGGTGCGTGTGGTTGTGCTCAGCCCATTGGCTGAGGTGATGGCTGTGCTGGAATAGTACAGCTGGCCTTCATATTTTTCTTCAAACACACGCACCTGACTGCCGGATGTATCCAGGGTCGTGGTGGTGGTGCGGGTGATTTCCGCATCGCCATCCCCGTCAAGATCAAAGGCATAGCTTTGCTCCAACCCATTGGCAGAAGTGGTCTGGGTTATTTCAGAAAGCGTGGCCCCGTCCTGTGCCAGCTGGGTGTAGGTGGTGGTCTCGTTATTGCTCTGATCAAGCTCAGAGCGGGCCTGCTGATCGGTGTTACCATCCCCGTCCAGATCAACCTCAAGGGAATAGGAGCGCTCATCAGCGCTGACACTCTCAACAAGGCTGCGCAGCACGCCGCCATCGTCGGCATGCAGCTCAACGGTGCGGGTGCTGCCCCCGGCAGCGCCCTGGATCACACTTGTGGCCCGGTTGGTGGTGCCATCCCCGTTAAAGTCGGTGCTCTGCAGAGCCTTCAGCCCGTCCCCGCTGGTGGTCAGCGTTGAAGAGCCGGTGATACTGCCTGCCGCATCTTTAGTAACAGACGTTTCGCTCACCTCGCCATTATCAGCAAAACTGGTGATGCTGGTGGTCTGGCTTTCATATGAATAATCGCCATCCCGGTCTGTGCGGATTGTAACCTCAAGACCACCATCTGACGCGCCCATGATCTGGCGGGCAAGTAAGGGGCCGTAGCCACTTTCATGGGTAACAGTGCGTGTGCTGCTGCCATCTGCCTGAAGAACCGTCACATCACTCATGGTGCGCTCAGCATGGCCGTTACCATCAAGATCAAGCGTAAGGGTTTGCTCCAGAGCGTTCCCGCTCTGCGTGCTGACGATGGTTGAAAGCAGATTGCCGGAGACAGACCAGGTGGATGTTGTTGTGGTTACAGACCCATCATCTTCGGTCTGAGTGGTGATGATCTCATCATCCCGGCCATTGCCATCCTGGTCAATGCTCACCGTGTGCACTCTGCCGTCCCCGCTGATGTGGGAACTTGCCTCAGACAGCAGCGAGCCATTGCGGGCCGTGACCGTTGTTGTGCTCTCCTGTGAGCCATCATCGGCAAGCTCTGTTTGCGAAGAGCTGGTCCGCTCTGCACGGCCATCACCGTTGCGGTCTTCCTGAAGACTGGAGGACAACCCGTCATCGCTGATATGTTCAGTGGTCTGACTCCAGACGGTGCCGTCCTGACCGGTCAGCGTGGTGGTTGTGGTCTGCGAACCATCCGCGTTCATCACATTCTGCGCTTCAACAGTGGTCTCAAACACACCGTCACCATCGCGGTCTGACAAGGTACTCACACTAAGGCCATTGGCGCTGGTCACCGTCTGGCTCTGATTTTGCAGCTCTCCCTCAGCATCCTGCTGCCGTGTGGTGCTGGTGGTAATACCGTTATCTGCAATGCTCTTTGTGAAGACAGTATCGATCTGGCCATCCCCGTTGTCATCCAGCAATACCGTTTCCTGGCGACCATTGTCAGAGACCGTGCGCTCTGAGCTGCTGCGCAGGGTCCCGTCAGGCTCACGCAGCTGTCTTGTTGTGATGGTCGACCCATCATTTTCAAGCGTGGTTGTGCTGGTCTTTGTCAGTTCAAAGCTGCCATCGCCGTCACTGTCGGTTCGGGTGGTGGTGATCAGCCCGTCATCACTGGTGTGGGTCTGCACCTGTGCCAGAAGAGTGTCATCAGCAGAACGGGTCTGCACCGTGCGGGTTGTGCTGCCATCCTGCTCCAGAGCGATATTGTCGCTGACCACCTGTTCCCAGGTGCCATCGCCGTCCTGATCGGTGCTGGTCACCACCTCAAGCCCGTCATCGCTGGAGGTAACAGAACTGGCGCTGCGCAAAGACTGATCAGCATTTTGGGTTCTGCTCACCGTGGTCTTACTGCCATCGGCATGCAGCGTGGTTGTGCTGATCGCCGTAATATCGGCGGCCAGATCCCCATCAAGATCAATGGCGTTCTCCACGATCAGACCATTGGCACTGCTGCTGGTTATGCTCTGTCCAGACACCGTACCATCACTGGCATAGTCGATTTCTGTGAGGGTAACAGAGCCGTTAGTATGTTCCTGCCGTACAGAAACACGATCGGCCGCGCCATCGCCGTCAAGGTCCGTTGTTACCGTCGCCTGGCGCCGGTCGGCGGTTTCCACAACAAGGGATTGTGAGAGCAAGGTGCCATCACTGGAATAAAGCGAGGTGGTCTGTGTGGTGCCACCATCGGCCTCCAGCGCCAGGCTTTCAACCAGCCTTTCATCAACCGTGCCATCCCCATCCAGATCGCGCGTGGTGGTCGTGGTCAGACCATCTGCACTGCTTTCATAGGTGACCTGCGCCACAAGGGAGTTGTCCTGATTGCGGGTTGTCATGGTACGTGTGGCGCTGCCATCAGCGTTAAAGCTGGTGGTATCAGACAGCCGCACGTCGGTATCCCCATCGCCGTCCAGATCGGTTTCCACCACGGTGTGCAGTCCATCAGCGCTGGTGGTTGAGGTCACGCTGGCGTTCACAGAACCATCCGCATTTCGGGTCCAGCTGGTTGCAATTCGATCCTGAGTTATAGCGTCAGACACGACTGAAGACACAAGCTCGTCTGCCTCAAAACTCCCGTTCTGGTTCAGGTCAATCCAGGTCTGCTGAGCAACCTTGTCCGCCCCCAGAGTGTCCTTGCGCATGGAGCGCACAGACCCGTCACCGTTCAGTTGGGTGATGATGGTCTCACGGCTGTCATCTGCATGGATGACTGTCTGTTCTGTAACGCTCACATCCGTATCACCGTCCCCATCCAGATCCATCACACTGGTGCGGCTCAGTGCGTCCGCTGACTGGGTGGTGATGGTAGCGCTGCGCAAGGAGCCATCCCCGTTGCGCACCAGCAGCTCAGACGTGGTCTGGCCATCCCTGGAGACGACAATCTCCAGCTCTTCACGGCTATCGGTATCGCCGTCGCCATCCAGATCACGCTCAACCACCTTGCTGCGGCCATCGGCGCTGACCTCTTCGCGCGCATAAGAGCGCAGGGAGCCATCCTGATTGGTGGTGGTGATGGTCCCGGTACGGCTGTCATCTGCAAGGGTGGTGACCTGATGGGTTTCAACCGTATCAGCCCTCCCATCCCCGTCCAGATCGCTGCCGTCAATGCGCTCAGAGCCGTCAGCAGAAACGGTTTCGCTGCGGCTGGTAATCACACTGCCATCTTGTGCCAGCTCACTCATCACAATGCTCAAGCTGTCATCACTCTGCCGGATACGTACTTCGCGCTCGTCAAACCAGCCGCCGCCTGTCATATCGCGCTCAATGGTCAGGGTGTTCCCATCTGCGCTGGTTGTGGTCTGAATGCGACTGCGCAGGACTGCACTGGCCATGTCGCTGCCAGCAAAATTGCTTTCTGTTTGCGTACGGCTGCCATCAGAACCAACCACCGTTACAATACTCTGGATCCGGTTGGTGACCCCATCCCCATTGTCATCATAGCGGTTGGTGAGGACAAGCCCGTCTGCGCTGGTGACAGAGTGGATCTCATAGGCTTTGCTGCCGTCGCTCTCATAGGCCGTCGTAATCAACGTCCGTGCGCCAGCACCGTCAATACCCTCCACCTGCTCTACGCGATAACCTTGACTTTCTGCAGCAAGCTTCATGTCGCCCACTGTGCCTGTGGTTCCATCTGCACGCGTAAAAGTGGTTTGCCCGGCGATCACAGAACCATCGCTAAGCTCGATATTGGAGGCATCTGCGGTCAGGTTGATCTCGGTAATACCAAGCTCGCTTAAGGTCTTTACACTGGTTGAGCCGTCTGCGTTGGTCACCAGCACCTTAAATTGTGCAAAGGCCTCATCCTCAGCGCTCAGCACCCCGTCGCCATTGCTGTCAAACACGGAGGCCAGCGCTTCCATGTCGCTGGTGGCTGTCGGGTCCCACTCGGTAAACACAAACTGGCGTTTTTCGGTAATTGCATCGCGGCCATCTGGGTCATAAAACAGCACCCCATCACCACTGGCCGCCCAGGCCGTGCGATGCTCCAGACCATCCCCGCCTGCATCCATGAAGATGGTCGATTGATCCAACCGCGTCACCTGAATGCCATCGCCATCAAGATCAAGAATGATCGGGCCGATAAGCATGTTGTGTTCGTGGAGCCCGCCCATTTCCTCCTCGCCCTCAATGCCTTTGGAATCGGTACAGTCATTGTGTACGCGAATACCTCCGGCGACATAGGTATGACAGCCCTCAACTTCGAAGTTGTAGCTCTCCCATTCGTCACAAAGTTCTAATGCAAGAGCACCGGAATGAGCCATTCCATGGCTTTTAGCCTGATCAAATAGTTTTGCTGTTTCCGCCGAATAAACAATGGCCTCGACTTGGCAAGTCACTACATCGCCAGACTTAAGAACAACCCGAACAATGCCCTCTTCAACACTTTCTGAGATCGGACCAAACTGGCCACCTTCACGCAGGAAATGGTGACCGGGAGTTGTGATCACCTCTTTCGTTTCACCGTTTTCTTCCCAGGTCAGCTTCAAGAACTCAGAGGTGGCGTTTAGGAAAAGCTGGGTTACTTCCTTCGCCACCAGACGACCACGTCCGTTCTCCAAAACAGGGTCAAAAGCCAGAACCTTATCGCCCACCTTTAACTTTTCAATAGAAATTTCGCCGAAGGGCGTCAGGATCGGAGTGCCTTTGGCGAAACAGGGAGCTTTATTGGTTCGTATTTTATAACCGGGTATCTGCACTTCAATCTTCCATGATGGAATAGTCTTCCCCATAGCATCTTCAACAAGTTTTTTCGCCTGTTCTTCTTGTTGTAATCGCAACTTATCGTAGTCTGTTAGAGTTTCTGGGGCATATTTTTGTTGTTGCTTTAAATCATCGAGATATTTTTGTTCGGCCTCCTTACCACGATCTGGCTTCCCGGTGTCTACCAGTACGCCGACTGTGCTATCATAGACTTTGTCAAGCACCCAATCTACTGGGCCCGCCACCCAACCTACTGGGCCCGCCAAAACTATTTCACCATAGTAGCCAACAGGCTTGGGCTGAGGAACAGGAACGCTGCCCTCATAGTCATAATTTGGCATGTCTGGCTTAGGCCGAGGAACAGGGACGCTGCCCTCATCGCCACGATCTGGCATATCTGGCTTAGGGCGCGGAGTGGGGACGTTACTTTCGTTATCCTCCTTACCACGATCTGGCATGTCTGGCTTAGGGCGCGGAGTGGGGACGTTACTTTCGTTATCCTCCTCACCACGATCTGGCATATCAGGCTTGGGGCGCGGAGTGGGAACGTTGCCACCTCCATCGCTGGAGCTGTCACCCCCACCACCTCCACCGAAGCTCACAGTGTCCATAAGGTCAAATTCGGACATTTCTGAATAAGAAGTAGCGTGCGTCGTCATTGGTAATAAAATCCCATTTCTAATAGATATAATTTAAAAAATATCTTTTTACTGTTGCTTAGAGGGCTGAGGGCCGTCTTTCAGTTGATCTTTTACGAGTTGGTGCCATACGGAACCGACATTTTGCTCCCAAAACTTCCTAACTGCGTCGTCACCACCTTGTTTGGGGAATTTTTCGTCATATAAGAGTTTGGCAAACAATAGGTCAGCAAAGGTCGGATATTTATACTTTTGCGAGCTGTCTGTGATGGAGGGAATATCTAGCCCGGTAGGATACAGGCCTATTGCAGAGAGCAAGGCTTGTGGCAGGCATTGATAAATGCCGCTCGGGCTAACATAAATCCAGATTTTCTTCCGTTTTGCCCAGTCTTTTGTGGAGGCATAGCAAAATGACGGCGTATTTTTTCTTGCGAGGAACAGTCCATTAAAAACATAGGGCGTCATCTCATCACTTTGCCACTTTTCAACGGCCGTTCTCGCGAGAAGGTCCTCTCTTTTTTGCATTTCATGAGTAAGGTCGTTTATTGAACCAGCAATGATCACCAGATTGGCGTCCATCGTGTTTGGCGCCAAAAAAATCTTAAAACCCAAAGGGATTAGAGTGTCTTTTCCGACTTTCTCTATGTCCCCCAAATCTTTTGCAGAAATTGCATCTTGTTCGGAGAGCACTTTCAGATAAAGGTCTTTACTTTTATATTTGCGAAGGAGAGGTGTGCAATAATTTATCAAAGCGTAACATTCCGTCAAAGTCCATAGGAAGCCACCTTCCATATAGACCTCTTTAAGTATTGATGAGTAATCAACTGGCTCCCCTTTACGCCGAGTGGGTCCAGATGCAAGAACACCGTCTTTATCGAATGAGAACAGCTTCTCCTGATAAGACAGAGCGTAAGAACTATCGACGATAGGGTCATTCAAACGTAATTCCGCATGAACGGGATTGGCCCCAATGACGAGACCGAACAACATAATTTTTAGCGAATTAGTCAAACTGGATAACTTCACTATACAGAGACCTCTTTTAGGGTTCGAACTAGATGGACGTTTGAGGACATAGCTTTCTTTTGAAGGTTTCGACCTGCCCACTTATTTACGCGGCGAATAGAAGCGTCGCGGTTACGACGCAGGCTGCTGACGATATGATTGGGAAATATCACATCACGTTTTTCTGTCATGACTGCACGAAAGGCTGCGGGCACGGTGATCCAGTCATTGACGAAGGGATGTATCCCACCGCTCCATTCTTCTCGTTTGAGAGCCCGCCCAGTTTTATGAATGTCCCGCTTTTGCTTATCTGAAAGCCATGCCCAGGTCGTAAGGCCAGCAGGGTTGCCTTCAACATCAAGATAGCAGCGCAGCTGCCCTGCCAGAAGCGGCGGCAAAATCTCAACAGGTAGATAGTAGGAGAGGTTGAACTTCTCATGATAGGAAGAAGCAGCGAGCTGCTGGATCGCGATGCCTATCGCCGTCAGCGCATCAAACTTCTTGGTGAGCATCCAAGGCTTTGTAAAAGCATACGCCAGCTCAGGTGGTTGCTCTGCGGTCTGTTCAAATTTATCAAGAAACGCTCCGGGCAGTAGATGGGCTTCACCACGTTTCAGGGCGACAAGAGCAAGTACTCCCAGTGATCTCCACTTAATCCAGTGCTGCGGAGAAAAATGTGTACTTTCCCCTACTCGCCCCCCAACAACACATCCCGCACTGGCAGAGCGGTCAAGCCATGCACAATCAATCTCTCCCGTACGAACATCATTCAAAGCCTGTGGAGATAGGCTCATGCACAACTCGAGTGCCTCTTCTCCAAATCCGGAAAGCACCGCAAACGATTTTTCTTCGCAGGATTGACCGAGGGCCTCAAAAATCTCTGGGAAGTTCAAGCGCTCCATCACGGCGGATCCGCTCGCGAAAAAGTCACTTCGGCCTTCAGGCAATGTCGTTCCAAACAAATGAATGGCTGCCACGCGAGCCAACGGGTAATTGTGCCAGTAGGTGTAGAGAGACAGTCCAGCTCTCAGATCAGCAGCCAGTTGGGCGACATTACTGCCGAGGTAGCGCTGGTTCTCATGATGCCACACAGCACATAGCTTTTGATAAAGAGTGTTGCTTTGTTCTTTAACAAATTGAATGAGGGCGAGTTCCGCGAGAAATGCACAGACCTCCCGCGCGACAGGAGGCATAAATTTTCCTCTTGAAAGCATCATCTGCGCCGCATGGGCCATTTCATGGGCGAGGCAAACAAGGTCTTGCGGTTTCCCAGACCAAATTAGATGAACAATTGGGATATTGGTCTCTGCGCACCATTCAGTGTAAGGAAGTTTAATCTCTCCCGGTTTGTAGCGAATTACTTTGACACGAGATAATGCATCAATGAAGTCGTGTGGAGTGTGCAAGAGGTCATTTATGGACGGTAATATGAGATATTCCAGGCTTTGATCCAGGTCAAAAATCAAACCATCGGTGTTGTCTCGAATATCTGAAATGCTGGTGCCAGGTTGATACTTAACTGAGATCAGATCACAATACTTTAGCGCTTCTTCTGAAGTCAGTTCATGCAGGTCCAGCCAATCAAGCGTTGTGTGTTTCAGTTTTGAGCTGGAATGTCGCATCTATCTCGATACCTTCTAATAACTTTTATTTTACACTTACTTGCATGCAGTGAAATACTATCGAGACCTGAACCAAGGTAACGAGTAATATTGTGATTTGTTTTTCGTTCAATCTCACGAGCGCTCATCTAACCTGCTTTTGAAGGCAGATACGAACTTAAAGAGATTTCTATGAAGATCAGGCAGGACGTGATTAATAGAACCCACCATCTGGGAGGCATTTTCTTTATTGCCACATTTATCTTAGCTTCTCCCTGAAGGAGCCTGATTGCACCCAAACCTACGCAAGTACCGTCAACTCCGAACAGTCAAAAACGGCTTGACACCAGTCTTCCCGGAGGAAAAGCAGGCGGTCAAATTCGCTTGTCTGATAGACGCAGTCAAAAATTTTCATGGTCTGCAGATTCTCATATCGAAAAGCAGCCCATTAGCAAACTATTAACGAATGTAGCATACATATTATTTGCGAGTTTTCCTCAGGATTGAAACGCAAATGCGACGCTGGAAGCAAGTCATCGGCAACAAACTGAAGGCACGCACCTTTAACAAGGTGTTATCAAGTTAACTTTGGCTCCAGCTCCGATTGGTAGTTGGGCAACATGACTTGTGCTCCGATCAGTTACAAACGCCATCGTTTTCCACCCGAAATTATCGCTCACGTTGTTTGGCTCTATCACCGCTTCTCCCTCAGCCTGCGCGAGGTCGAGGAGATGCTGCTGGAGCGCGGCATTACCTTGTCCTATGAAACCATCCGCAAGTGGGGGATCAAGTTTGGTCCAGCTTACACTCGTCAGTTACGACGCAAAAGAGCACAAAGCTCGGATATCTGGGACGTTGTTGCATGGGTCAGAACTGAGCTGAGGTTTCCCCAAACCCACACATTTGGTTTCATGAGACCTTCTCGAACGTAGGACGTCCGAGGGCGTTCATGATGTTGAGAGCGTTGACGCCAATTTTTGCCTCTGCTCTCTGGGTTTTGATGTTGCG
>NZ_FOFM01000081.1 GCF_900110875.1 Pseudovibrio axinellae
ATGCCGCGCTCCAGCAGCATCTCCTCAACCTCGCGCAGGCTGAGGGAGAAGCGGTGATAGAGCCAAACAACGTGAGCGATAATTTCGGGTGGAAAGCGATGGCGTTTGTAACTGATCGGAGCACAAGTCATGTTGCCCAACTACCAATCGGAGCTGGAGCCAAAGTTAACTTGATAACACCCGATCATCGCGCTGCTTGATATTGGTGCCGATGACTACATCGTCAAACCGTTCACTTTTCCGGAGATGATGGCGCGCGCACGAGCCGTTCTACGTCGTCGTCGTGATCGTATCAAACCGCATACAGTCTCTACAATGCAAATTGGTGACTGGACGTTTGATCTTCAGCTGCGCCGCATTTGCAACTCCGACGGCCTCACCGTACCGCTTACGCAAAGCGAAGCAACAGTTCTTCGATTCCTGGCACAAAGCCCTGGTGTCGTTTTCTCTCGTGAAGACATTCTGGCCGTCGCCCGAACACGCCAACACGCAGGCAAAGACGATCGTGCAGTTGATACGTTGATCAAGCGTCTGCGTCGAAAGATCGAAGTTGCCCCCTCAAACCCAACACACATCCTGACTGAATGGGGCAAGGGCTACACATTTCAGAACTGACAACATCGCAATATACGTCAAGACCGTGGCTTCGCGGGTGTTATCAAGTTAACTTTGGCTCCAGCTTCGATTGGTAGTTGGGCAACATGACTTGTGCTCCGATCAGTTACAAACGCCATCGCTTTCCACCCGAAATTATCGCTCACGTTGTTTGGCTCTATCACCGCTTCTCCCTCAGCCTGCGCGAGGTTGAGGAGATGCTGCTGGAGGGCCTTGTTGCAGGGGTCGCTCAGTGTCTGTAATTAGAAGGCTTGTTCGTCTTCATAAAGCTATCCGATGCCCCACAAATTCAACGCCAGCCGTCGTCACAAATTTGACAAGAAGAAATATCGTGTCACGAACTGGCGTGCCTATAACGAAAGTCTTCGTAATCGTGGTGATTTGACGATCTGGGTCAACCGTGAGATTGGGAAGGAGTGGTCAGCGCAGCGCCGGACCACTCGCGGAGGGCAACGCAAGTATTCTGATTTGGCCATTGAGGCGTGCCTGACACTGCGTAGCGTGTACGCCCTGGCGTTGCGGCAGACGCAAGGATTAATGCGCTCTGTGGTCCGATTGATGAAAATTGATTTGTTAGTTCCAGACTTTTCGACACTGTCCCGGCGAGCTGGTGGCTTGCAGATTACCAAGCCAGCAAAGGCCAGAACAGAGCCGGTGCATCGGTGTTATCAAGTTAACTTTGGCTCCAGCTTCGATTGGTAGTTGGGCAATATGACTTGTGCTCCGATCAGTTACAAACGTCATCGTTTTCCACCCGAAATTATCGCTCACGTTGTTTGGCTCTATCACCGCTTCTCCCTCAGCCTGCGCGAGGTTGAGGAGATGCTGCTGGAGCGCGGCAT
>NZ_FOFM01000068.1 GCF_900110875.1 Pseudovibrio axinellae
AACATGGCCATCGGTGGCATTACGCCCGCAACAAAACTAAAAATGGCGGCATAGCTCTATTACCAAACTCCTCCATAAATGGGGGGATTACCAAGTCATATTGACCAACTAGCAATCAGAGCTGGAGCCAAAGTTAACTTGATAACACCCGCGGAAACCAGGTTTGACAAATTTATCGCTACGTGAGGCATTGAATTTATACGGCATAAAAATCTGAAATGTTGGCTGAACTTCAGTAAATTCGCTTCAAATCGCGATCCCTGCAACAACGTCTGCAACACGGCCCTAAATAGACACGATCAAATCGGCAAATTCACTGTTCAATTCTGCGATGACAGGATCGACCTCAATAATTTGCTCGCTATGAAAAACGCCTGCCTTATGGTTCATCGTCAATATCTGCCGCGTCATTTCAGCTGCAATAATAGCCGTCATTTTCGCTTCGTTGCGGCCAATTACTCCAAGTGTAATCTCTTCCGCACCCTCTTTAGCCTGCCCGCGTGCTCGCACAGCTACACCGCAGATATCTGATCCAATATGGACATTCATGAAAAGCCAGACTGCGAGTTTGCGCCAGAACGGACGTAGCAATAAGCGACCGAGACCAACTCTGGATGAAACCGCAAAGAGCCATGTGGTGAGGCGATCATCAAACTGTACCCAGGTTGACACCGAAGGAACATCAAGGGTTCTCCCGATCACATGTTGGTCGGAGAAGTTAAATCGGTAGGCAGAACGCTCTTGTTTGCCATCTGGCAGACCAAGAGCAATGCTGTCTCCAAAGCTCCGCACCTGCCGGGCACGGCCATTATCCTGCACATTATAGGTGGTATCGATATTGTTGAACATCCATTCTACAGCTGCCTGACCATGGACATCACCAAGACCGAAGTGCAGAAGAATGTCGATACGATCCAATCGCACCATTTGATCGCGAGCCCGAGCAGAAAGAAGATTAGTGAGCCCCGGCGCAGTACCAACACTGAGCAGCGCTCTGGCATCATTGCGCTTAGCCAGATCGTCGAGCGCTTCCACCTGAGACTGAAAATCGTGCTCGGCACTGATATCTACATAGTGAATGCCACGGGAAAGGCACTGCTCAACAAAACCTATCTTGGTCTGGTCGAGACAGACAAGAACGAGCTCAATGTCATCAAGGACATCGCCAACATCCATTGCGATGATATCAACGGCGCGTCCTTCCGCGTTGTGTCCGACCGTACCAGCCGCAATTTTTGCCTTGTCGAGGTTTCGTCCAGCAAGAACGATGCGCCCTGGAAATTCAGGAGCTAATCTCTCGGCAATCATATATCCCACCTGACCATAGCCACCCACGATCAGTATTTTACCACGTTTCTCCGGCACGTTTAGGTGTTTCGATGACATTTCAATTTGCCTTTCATATAACTAATATTAGGTCTTAAAAAAATTCTTTGGTTCGCTGGGTCAGCAGCAAAAAGCCTTTTTGTTTGTAGACTTGCAGTACCCGCTTGTTACTAGTCAGGCGGAGGGGCCTTGCTTTGGTAATGTTAAGCGATCAGCCCTCATTAAGTATCGGGTCAACAAGAAGGCTACCTACAGGTCACTGCGATACTGCGGTGGGATTATCATTGTAAGACACCCCAAAGGTCGCTTATTCTCTCCCTATCTTGGGCAGTATCTTCGCGTTCTTGTCAGCTTATGGTCACGCAGTCCCAGACTCCGCTGGATCTCCGAGCAAACCGTTCAATTCAATCTGGAGGAACTCGTGTGCCAGCGTATCAACTTCAACATCAGGATTGACCACGACTGCATAATGGATAGCCCGCTCGATAAGCCCCAGAACTCCCCATGCAGACGCGTTAGTCATGCTTCGACGGATCAGCCCAAGCTCCGTTAACTCCTTCAGGTAGGTCTCGATAGAGCCAACTATTTGGGCAAATCTTTCCTCAACGCGTGTTCGTGCGTCCGGCGAGACCGCATAGGACTCACGCAAAACAAGCACTGTCAACAAAGGTTCACGCCGGCAGTGCCCAAGGATTGAACGCCACATTTCGAAAAGCTGAGCCTTGAGGTCACCAGTGTCTGCCACAGCCGAGCCGGGAAAGCGGTCCAGTGTCTGATTGCGCAGGCGGGTGAAAAAATCATCGATGAGATACAGGAAGATTGCTTCCTTATTATCAAAGTAAAGATAGAAGGTGCCATGAGCCACACCCGCATGACTTACAAGGTCTGACACCCTTGTTGAGTGATACCCACGGGTGCCAAACACTTCTATTGCAGCGCGGACAAGACGATCACGGGAAGTGAGTTTATTGGAGCGAGACATGAGTTTACCTAATATGACTGACGTGTCAGTCATATTATTTTCGTTAATTTTGATGTCAAGAACTAGTTTGGTGGATTTATCTCAGAGCTTATCCAACGCCTCCAACCGCCTGCTCGCTTCTCACAAAAGCGCTCATTAACTGGCGGTGTTGCATGGGTCAGAACTGAGCTGAGGTTTCCCCAAACCCACACATTTGGTTTCATGAGACCTTCTCGAACGTAGGACGTCCGAGGGCGTTCATGATGTTGAGAGCGTTGACGCCAATTTTTGCCTCTGCTCTCTGGGTTTTGATGTTGCG
>NZ_FOFM01000033.1 GCF_900110875.1 Pseudovibrio axinellae
ACCTCAAGGCCTACGACAGTGTGCCAGAAGCTAGAAAGGCCATCGGTAAATTCATCGCCTTTTATAATCAGAAACGCCCACATTCATCGCTTGACCGGAATACCCCGGATCAGGCTTACTGCAAACACCCGCAGCCCATAACTCAAGCTGCGGCGTAATCGGAGCAGATCCACTTATAAAAGACGCTCACCTGTCCAAACAAACGAGACCACCTCTGTCCTCAGCTGATTTAGATTAATGCAACACGGCCGAGAGCAATAATGTTGTCAGGATTCCCGCATTTGTGCAGATATATCGTAACTCATGGAACAGTTCGGGATTTAACATTAAGGACGATCAAAATCGCAGTCTTGTTTGCTAATGTAACATGAGGAGAAATTAAAAAGTGACTCAGCACCGTCCCTTCCCCACAGTACGAATGAGTTGCTGGAGGGATTGCGAAGTTCAACTGGATTAAATAGATGCGGAAAGTTGAAGAAACTATCGCTGCCCAGCATGAACCATCCGCAGGAAAGAAACAAACCTTGATGCTCTCCGTAGGTTGAATAGAAATCAATAAAGTCTACGCCGAGTTTTGGGAGCTCCGTTTCCACAAAACTAACTGCAGATTTCATCGCAGGTAAATCGCCGAAAAGATCCAGGATGTGTGCGATGCGAACTCCATCATTAATGTCTTGCAATCGGTACACCAAAACCGCGAGCGACCCGCTCTCATTCGGGTTAGTAATGATCTTAACATTGTAAGAATAGGTCGGATGCCGACTATATCGCCAAGCCATCTCGGTGGCACCCCTAGCGAAACAATTCGCTCTCGAGGAAAAAGTAGAGTTCACTTCTTCAATGATATCATCTGTGGCCTCAATCGTTTTGTAAGGCACTTGGCTCGTCACAGAATTCTGGCGCCAGTAACGGTGAATTTTGCTAGTCCGCTTATCCGTGTACGCTAGATTTTCAACTTTATTAAGATCAAACACTTTCATATAGCGAGGTACTGGATTCAGGTATCTGAAACCATGCCTCAAATAAATGGATACAGCCATCGGAGTAATTCCCATTCCCAAAAGAACGTCGTAACGCTTCTGCAAATAACGTAGCATTGCTGGACCAATGCCTTTGTTTTGTCCTTTAGGAGCAACTATCCAGGTCGTTAACTCTGCCGCGGCCAACTTTTCATTGCGGAAGATAAAAGTACGTTCGTTGAGGCCCATAACTCCAAGAACGATACCCTGACTATCGACAGCAACACAACAATGATCCTCGCCCCTGTTCAAAGGGGCCTGTGCAAAATTCCAATTGTAGTACTCTTGTTCCATAATTGGAATTCTTCGATTCCAATTATTTTCATAGAACTCACGTACCTTTGAGCCATTAACTCCTAGCTCCGACGCTGAACCTACCCGCACACTCGGTCTCCATGTTGTTGTTTTTTCTGGATAGCAAGGAGGTCCGATAGAACCGCATCGAGTGCAATCTCATTAGTATAGTTCTTTCCCGAGTTTACACCAATGTCTTCATCGATAGCTGCTTTGAAGCTGTCGAGATTGTGAATGTACTTAAAGGTTCCCTGCTTGACTTCACTTTCATAATTTTGCTTTCCAGTTTCACTAGAAATTAATGCGGTAACGCCAAGTGTTGCGCCTTCGGCGGCTATTGATGAGCCTTCAGAGAGTGTAAAATCAGCATATTGAAGCAAAGAAACTAAGGGAATATCATCAACTTCTTTGCTGACAACTACGTTTTTGTTTACTGGATCAAAGTCCGCGACTGAATACCGCTTCCCTTTTGGGTGCATCCGGACCAACCATAGTATATCTTTCCCACCTTTTGAAATAAGTGTCTTAAAGAGCGTCGGCACCTCGGTTTGGCTTTGCATAGCCAATAAAATAACATGGGAGTGACGAGATATTCTACTCATCAGCTTTTCGCTAATTGGGACATTAAACTCAAACTGCTTTTGGACCCAAGGTTCCCCCATTTTCACAGCGGTGGAGTGCTTGCCGAATACTTTGGAAATGTTATCTGCTTCCTTCTGTCCCCACACCATAAAGACGTGAGGAAGCGACCGATAACCTTCGGAAGGGATCTCCTCCCAGTTATTATAAAGCGGATTATAACCAACTTGGATGCCGTGCTGTATGTCAACCGTCAGGATTCCAAGTTCTTTCGCCGCTGAAATTAGTGGGGCGTGATAGTGAAAGGAAGGTACAAATACAACCTTAGGATTTACTTTCAAGAGTATATCCTTATAAAAATCACGCGTGTGAAGCTCCCAGTCGAAAAGGTCATTGATTATCTTAGGCGAGATATCAATCAACGGGAAAAATCGGCGAAAATATCTGAAAAAATTTGATTTGATATTTATGGAATCGGAGTACCCAATCCTTTTTATATGTGGTGAAAAGATGAAGTCAGGTCTGTGATAATAATTTGGTGTCTTTTTAATTGCCGGAGATATATTCCGAATGAGCTCTATTTTTTTCGCGCTCGACAACCTTTTTGCAGCTTCGAATACTGGATCAGTAACGCGGTAATATATTTTTTTCTCAACATGTACTTGTTCTGATGCATTTAGTGCTGTAAAGAATAGAAAATCAACTTCTTCATTACTGTCAATATCTTCTACGAATTGAAATCCATACTCTTTTGCAAGCTCATGCTTTTTATCTATATCAAAGTTTTCTGTTGTGCCAAGGTGCAGACGTGACGGCTTGGTTGTAGCCCCATCAATCTTTCCGATGCTTAAAGCCGTCAATTGCACTAAAAGATGGTTTCGCAGGTACGGCCATAAGTGTTCGTCACCATACTTGATTGTATTTACTGGAAAATTTTCAGCAAATCGCACAATTTGATTGTACATCTGAGGGTCAGGTTTTGTCAGCCGTGGATTTGCCTTAGCCGGAATGTTTTTTCTTATTTTATCCCAATACCTACGTGAAACATATTTATATATTTTTTTTACACTAAACTTCATCGATAAAACCCTACAATTAAACGCTTAACGCAGCCAGCAAGTTCGCGTGATCTTCCCTCGCGTATTCCAAGGGACCGCGATTTTTCATAGGCTTTATATCTGCACGGAACCCCATTACAACCCCCATATCGCCGAGCAAATCTATAGTATGTTTATTATACGAGTTACAGGGATGAGAAACTGTCGTGGGAAAATATCCGGATAATTCCTTAATCCTCTTACGATTGGTTTCGTATTCCAATTTCTGCACAGAGATAGGAGACTTTGCAATTGTTGTTGGGTGAGTATGTGAGTGTAATCCTATAATATGGCCGTCGGCAGTCAGGAGTTGTATTTGCTCTTTCTTCAACCATAGATTACTAGCCGCTTCCTTTTTGTCGAACTGGCATCGCTCCATCATATTTTCCATAATGAAGACATATGTTCTCTTATCTAGTTCCTGATCTCTCAAGTACCTAAACCACTTGTCCTTTAACGAATAAAAGGGTGAGTTTTTAAGGTACTCCTCAGGATCAAATATAGATTCGACATGATGATATCTATCCCCAACTTTCTCCCTAGCAATAGAAAAAAACAAATCATAAAATTCATCTATATTATTAAATGAAGTGCACCTGAAATATCGGAAAACCTCCAAATTCTCCTGTTCACCGTCAAATACCGAAGTGTAAACGAACCAAAACGCAGTTAAATTTAGCTCATCCAAGACTGGTTTGGCTACATCATACTGGCATAAAAGCGCATCGTCGAAAGTAACGCAACTATGATGAGATGAGAGCTGCTGCGCGCCAGCTTTTGCTAACCAGTCGTTTGCTGGTAGTATGTTTTGAATACCCACGTACTGCAAAATGTTATGAAAGTCTTCGCTGCCTATACTGCCTTGGACCTCAGGATGACCGTGACCATGAAAATGATGAAACATTAATCCGGTCGGTTCAGTGAATGAATTCTGCGTAACCATTTTTATCTATTGCCATAAATTATTCTATGTGACAGCACGGGTATGCTTGGAGACTGACTTAAAAGATAGTGAGAAAGGTGGGCGAAAGTATTTTTGTTTGGGCACCTCCCAAAACTGGTCTTTTTCCAATTCGTCACAAAATGCACTTACGCTTAAACCGTTCCCAAACTCCATGGACGGCTCGTATCGCTTGTCCCATTCGGCCTCAAGGAATTTTTTGATTACATAGGAATCATTAGCTGACACATTGGTGATGGAGTTGGAGTGAGCGCGACCGGTTTGACGCGTTCCAACATTCAATGTAGGAATCCCTAAAAAAGGCGCTTCTCTCACGCCGGCGCTACTATTGCCAATAATACAGGCTGCATTTCTCATAAGTATTGAGAAGTATTCAAATCTCATGCTTGCGAGCTTAACGAAATTGGAGGAGCTTAGCTTACCAACAATATCCATTATGCCTCTTGAGCCAGGGTCATTATTTGATGATATGACTATATAGTTTTTACCCGATGCATCTAGCGTTCCGAACAAGCTTGCGGCCTGCTCATCCATACTTTTCTGCTCTGATGTCACCGGATGAAAAATAACAACCCCATAATTAACGAAAGGGATGTCGTAGTGAAAAAGAACCTCATCAATACCGATACTCAGATCCCTCGCGTGAATGTCCAGTTCTGGGGAGCCGATTAACGCAATTCGCTCTGGATCTTCACCTAAACTCTCAACGTTTCTCTGTGCTGTTTCCGAGCATACAAAATGGTGATGCGCGAGCTTCGAGACACAGTGCCTAAACACTTCATCAATAGTTCCAGAAACTTCGCCGCCTTCTATATGTAGGCAGCGTACATAATTTGTTGCACAAACAAATGCGCATGCCTTAGCTTCTACCCGATCACCGTGCACCACGACTAAGTCGGGTTTGTGTTCATGTAGCCAATCGGAAAAACCGATCACAGTCTTGGCATATATAGTGTCAAGTGAATCGCCCTCACGTTGGTTTACATATTCATATGTTGTTGCGCCTTCAATTCGTCGAACTTCTATGAAAGTCGAGCCGTATGCTCGAAGCATGTGCATGCCGGTCACAAAAAAAGAGACATCCCAGCCTCGGGATATTAGTCGCTTTGACACTTCTTTTATCTTACTAAAATCGGCGCGTGTACCAGTAACAAATATTATCTTTTTGCCATTTTTGCTCATCCTATAATTACCCAATATCTTCCCAATTCAGCTGTTCGTTAAATTCTTTGTCCTTTTTAAGGCGCTTCCCAATCAATTTAGACAGGTCATAGCCTGGAATATCGCCAGTTCCGGGTCGGCGAGCCCAGATGTCGTCTTCGGATAGAATTTGACCTGCTTTTAAGCTTTTATCAGCGACAACTGAGCTACGGGCAAACCGATATGTAGCTTCTTCTGCCTTTGATCGAGACTTCGAGTTATGGAGGGCAATGTGTATTTCTCTAGAGCGTTCAATCAAATACTTTAGCTCTATAGGGTCCATCGAACAGGAAACATCTGGACCTTGTCTATAACGACTGTCGACGAAGTGTCGCTCCAAGATACAAGCACCTAATGCTGTAGCTGCAATGCACATTTCAGAACCGATTGAATGATCGGAGAATCCGACAACAGCGTTAGGGAAAGCTGAGCTAAGCTCAGTTACACCCTGCAGGGATACGATTTCTGGTGGAGAAGGATATAAATTGGTACATTCCAACAACGCATAGTCGCAATCGGCTTCTTCAAGAATCGCAACTGATTCTTGAAGTGTTTCGATCGATTGCATACCTGTACTCATAATTATCGGCTTGCCAAAGTTCGCGATATGTCGAATGAGGGGCAGATTATCGCACTCACCAGATCCGATTTTGAAAGCAGGTACATCAATTGTATTTAGAAAGTCCGCAGCAGAACGAGAGAATGGAGTGGAAATATAAATCAACCCCAAGCCCTCGGCGTACTTCTTTAATTGAATCTCTTCATCAGGGGATAGCGCGCAAGCTTCCATAATCTCCCAGATAGACCTAGTATCATTTGCGGGGATTACTGTTTTCGCTTCTTCAGTCATCTCATCGCTGACGAAATGCGTTTGATGTTTTACCATTTCGGCGCCAGCTTGAGAGGCCGCTTTAACCATAGACTTTGCTGCATCCAGACTGCCATTATGATTTATGCCAATTTCTGCGATCACGAGAGGAGCGTGTTGAGTTCCAATAAGTCTGTTTGCGATCTTCATTGTATTTTCTCCGCGGAGGCGAGCAAGGCGCGACATTTTTCAAAGTCTTCATGGCTGTCGATGTCCTGAGAATCGTTCTCGGACATAGTGATGGTTCCAATCCGGTCTACATCGAATAGGCAGTTTTCAGCGAACATCTTACTGGCAAATACATACACCGCTCCGTTTGGCCGATACAATCGAGGTAGCTGTTGTCTGTTTGAAAAGCTGTATTGAGGCATAGAAATAGGAATAAACTTCCCTTCTTCTACTGTTCCGTATTTCAAAGGTGCATTAGACGTTTCGGTTACCGACTGAACAAGTGTATGATGCCCACTTCGAAAGACATCAAGCGCGCTTTTAATATGAGAAGCGCGCCGAAGCGGCGATGTAGGCTGAAGGAGTACAACAGTCGCATTACTTGTCAGATTTTCATTGACAAAATGATTTAACACCTGCCCCATTGTTGCGGTGTCTGTACAGAGACGATCAGGTCGCTTCACAACAATTGCACCACTGTTATCAGAGTGGATAATCTCCTCGATATCAGTCGAAATGTATATCTTATCAATTCCTGCTGCTTTTGCTGCCAGAACCGAGTGATAGTAAAGCGAGTACCCCAAGATTTCTTTAGTATTTTTGAGGTGCAATCCTTTAGACCCTTTTCGTGCGGGTATAAATGCTATTACATTTTCTGGTGAATTGACTAAACTCATAATATTTCTGATGCTTATTTTAACTATCACACTTTATAGTGGAGAAGAATATCAAAAGCACGGCAAATAAACCGCGCTATCATTAGTGTACCCAGCTTATTTGGCAAACACCGCGCCGGTAGCGGTGTGGCAATTCTAGCCTCCACAGTCTCTAGGAGAAGGTTTTTGTTGGCATCTGTAGAAGGCAACAAATTGGCATCGCTCCATTCTTTCGTCGGCATCTTTACTGTTCTGCCATTTAACAGTTCATTTATTGACATAGCCATTCGAGTTTTTTGGAAAAGGCGTACTCCTCCAAAACGACCGAAAGCTCCAGGCGTCTTAAGAGGGGCCGTAGGAATTCCCAGAAACATCGAATAAAGAAGTACCGTTGAATTTATTCCTAAACAGAGTTTACAATCTAAAAGTACGTCTTGTGGAGAGCCGTAATTAACTTCCACACCAATTTGACTACTTCCTTCATTGCAAATTTCAGACACAATCGTTTCAACGTGACTGCATGTCGCATTATTATGATTTGATTTTTCTTCCGGCCTGTTTCTCGCTAAAAATACTACCTTCTCGAAATCATTCTTTTCGCCAATTGAGATTATTTTGGTGAATAGGTTCTTCCTGTCTGTTTTTCGTTTGGGCAGTATGTTCTGATCGACATACACCAAGTTTTTCCCATTGTTATTCGCTGGCAAATTCGCGAATGAAGGGTATCCGAATAACACAGCGTTTTCACTTGTTGTGCCAAATAGATACTTGCAAGCTTTAGCATAGTCTGCAAATGTTCTTCTGTCGTTAAAAAGAAGTATGTCAGAGCCCGCGCGACACCACTGACCATATGTCTGAATGTAATATAAAACACCAGGAAACGCACTAATTGTGATTGGAGGCTTGTCTGTTTTCGTGCCCTTTAAAATTCTCAATTCATTCCGGGCATGATGTGCAGGAAGCCCCAAATATACGGCGTCGTATTTGCATAAGAAACCTGTGTTGCTTTTGAGATCGTCTAGGGAGAGGTGCTGGTCTTCGATTTCTATATGGGCGACTTGAAAGCGCTTCAGCTGCCTTTTACTCAATGTAATTTGGCCGTTTTGGCTACACAAAATTAGAGATATTGACCAATTCTTATTTTGAAAGGCTTCATGGACTTTTAGGGCATGCGGCAAGTATGAATCCGCGGCGACAATCAGACCCATTTTCTTCATAATTATTTCTTTTCAAAATTATTTAATGCAACCGGAGATACCCTATGAGTTTACCGAAGAATACCTGCCTACGGCAGGATTTGTTATTATCATTTACGATACCTTAGGTGATTGAAGCGCTTCTGTTTGTCAAGCAGTAATCTGAGTTCGGTTGATTTCCCGATAACGGTCCCAATTGGCCTTGTTGCACGTGTCGCTCAGTGTCTGTAATTAGCAGGCTTGTTCGTCTTCATAAAGCTATACGATGCGGCCGTGTTGCATTAATCTAAATCAGCTAATAATGGACTGGCTCAGGAAAATGGAGAGCCTTCTGATACGATCAATTCACGAGAACTTCATGGGTCGAGAACATTATACGGAAGAGTTTAAACGGGAAGCGGGACGGCTGGTGGAAGTGAGTGGCCGGCCATACCTGAAATCGCTGCCGATCTTGGTTTGGGAAGAGCTACCTTGAACTGCTGGATCAAGGAGTTTCGGGATCAGGATTTGCTGGCAGGGCCGTATGAGGATGCCAGTAGAGAATTAGCCCGTTTGCGCAAAGAAAACGAACTATTACGGCAAGAGAGAGATTTATTAATAAAGGCGGCAGCGTTCTTCGCCAGGGAAACAAGTCGATGAGATATCAGTTTATCGATGCACAGAACGCCTCTTATTCAACTGCCAGCCTCTGCGCCTTCATGAGTGTCAGTTGCAGCGGATATTATGCCTGGAGAAAGCGGCCTGCGAGCGCCAGACAACGTAAGGACATGGTGCTCCTTGCTCATATCAAGGACAAGTTTGAAGCCTCAAACCGAGCTTATGGCTCACGGCGCATTGCAGCTGA
>NZ_FOFM01000034.1 GCF_900110875.1 Pseudovibrio axinellae
GGTACTGCCACCGGCACCGTCACCGAAGAAACGGCGCTGACCACCGGCGGCCAGTTGAGCATTGTGGATCCTGATGCCGGGCAAAACCAGTTTGTCGGGCAATCCGCAGCTCAAGGGGCACATGGCAGCTTCACAGTGCAGCCGGACGGGTCGTGGAGTTATGCGCTCGACAACCAGCAACCGGCGGTGCAGGGCCTGAAGAGCGGCGATCAGCTCACTGACAGTCTCACCGTCACCTCTGTTGACGGCACCTCCCACAAGCTGACAATCACCATCAATGGCACCGACGACAAGGCCCAGATCGGCGGTACTGCCACCGGCACGGTGACTGAAGAAACTGCACTGACCACCAGCGGCCAGTTGAGCATTGTTGATCCTGATGCCGGCGAAGCGCAGTTTGTCGGGCAATCGGCAGCCCAAGGGGCGCATGGCAGCTTCACCGTGCAGCCGGACGGGTCGTGGAGTTATGCGCTTGACAACCAGCAACCGGCGGTGCAGGGCCTGAAGAGCGGCGATCAGCTCACCGACAGTCTCACCGTCACCTCTGTGGATGGCACCACTCACAAGCTGACAATCACCATCCATGGCACCGACGACAAGGCCCAGATCGGCGGTACTGCCACCGGCACGGTGACTGAAGAAACTGCACTGACCACCAGCGGCCAGTTGAGCATTGTGGATCCTGATGCCGGGCAAAACCAGTTTGTGCCCCAGTCACATGCCAGTGCAGCGCACGGAACGTTCACAGTGCAGCCGGACGGGTCGTGGAGTTATGCGCTTGACAACCAGCAACCGGCGGTGCAGGGCCTGAAGAGCGGTGATCAGCTCACCGACAGTCTCACCGTCACCTCTGTTGACGGCACCTCCCACAAGCTGACAATCACCATCCATGGCACCGACGACAAGGCCCAGATCGGCGGTACTGCCACCGGCACGGTGACTGAAGAAACTGCACTGACCACCAGCGGCCAGTTGAGCATTGTTGATCCTGATGCCGGCGAAGCGCAGTTTGTCGGGCAATCGGCAGCCCAAGGGGCGCATGGCAGCTTCACCGTGCAGCCGGACGGGTCGTGGAGTTATGCGCTTGACAACCAGCAACCGGCGGTGCAGGGCCTGAAGAGCGGCGATCAGCTCACCGACAGTCTCACCGTCACCTCTGTTGACGGCACCACTCACAAGCTGACAATCACCATCAATGGCACCGACGACAAGGCCCAGATCGGCGGTACTGCCACCGGCACGGTGACCGAAGAAACCGCACTGACCACCGGCGGCCAGCTGACGGTTACCGATCCCGATGCCGGCGAAGCGCAGTTTGTCGGGCAATCGGCAGCCCAAGGGGCGCACGGAACGTTCACAGTGCAGCCGGACGGGTCGTGGAGTTATGCGCTCGACAACCAGCAACCGGCGGTGCAGGGCCTGAAGAGCGGTGATCAGCTCACCGACAGTCTCACCGTCACCTCTGTGGATGGCACCTCCCACAAGCTGACAATCACCATCCATGGCACCGACGACAAGGCCCAGATCGGCGGTACTGCCACCGGCACGGTGACCGAAGAAACCGCGCTGACCACCGGCGGCCAGCTGACGGTTACCGATCCTGATGCCGGCGAAGCGCAGTTTGTCGGGCAATCGGCAGCCCAAGGGGCGCATGGCAGCTTCACCGTGCAGCCGGACGGGTCGTGGAGTTATGCGCTTGACAACCAGCAACCGGCGGTGCAGGGCCTGAAGAGCGGTGATCAGCTCACCGACAGTCTCACTGTCACCTCCATCGACGGCACCTCCCACAAGCTGACAATCACCATCAATGGCACCGACGACAAGGCCCAGATCGGCGGTGTTGATACTGGGGACGTCACAGAGAATACTGGTGGGGTGGACATGTCGCCCGATTATGCGCAGCCCGGAATGTTAAAGCTTGGAAAAAGCGCGCTGTTTGCACACGGTAAACTGACAATCACGGATCCAGATGCGGGCGAAGCCGAGTTTGACTCCAAAGGGCTTGGTTTTACGTATAGTGGTCGGTTTGGAGACTTACTGCTCAATGCCGATGGTTCGTGGGATTATCATGCCGATGCGGGGAATACGCGTTCAACAGGTGGGCTTTCCACGACTCGAGGAACGACAATAGACCAGCTCGGTGCGGGGCAATCTGTTACGGATACGATTACGGTTTACTCCAAAGATGGCACCGCTCATGATATAAATATCACCATTCACGGCAGTAATGATCGACCCTATTGCTCTTCCGAGGTTGTTTTGCAAAGCGGGAAAGAGGATACAACGCAAACGTTGACCTCAACGCGGCTTCTTGCCAACACTGTGGATGTAGATGCAAATGATGCCGGTAAACTCACAATTGAAAACCTGCATGCGGATCATGGCTCGATCCGAGATAATCAGGACGGCACATACACCTTTACACCGGAGAAAGATTACAGTGGGCAGGTGCACTTAACCTACGATGTGAAGGATGCTAACGGCGGGGTGACGAAAACGGGGGCTACGACGAGCTTGGCAGCAGTTGGCGATGCGGCGGTGATAACAGATACAAAAATTCCCTCAGTTACGGAGGATCGAGGTTACATCAATACCCATTATGAACTTCAGGTTTATGGTCATCTGGACATCACCGACCCAGATCCGGGGGAAGCGGCGTTCGATATCAACCGAGGGTCTCAGACCTATCAGGGTATAGGATATAATAGTTCGATGGGGGGGCATGTTCTGCTGCAAAGAAACGGCGACTTCATCTATTATATTGATAACCGCAAACCCGCTATTCAGCAGCTTGGTGAAGGGCAAACAGCGACGGATACTGTGACGGTCCGCTCTGTTGATGGAACAACGCATCAGGTACAGATTACCATCCACGGCACCAATGATGCTCCGGTACTTAGTGCTGCAACCGCTACCACAACAGAAGGTGGCACGCGGTTAACGGGGCAGATGTCAGCCACAGATGTAGACAGTGGTGATAGTCAAACCTATTCAATGGTGCAAACCGCGCCTGCAGGATTTGCATTGAATGCGGACGGTAGTTGGAGCTTTGATCCAACGAATGCTGCCTATGAACACTTGGCGGCAGGTGCAACACAGCAAGTCTCCATCCCGGTGACCGTGACTGACAAAGCCGGAGCGAGCGATACCCAGAACCTTGTGATTACACTCACCGGTACGAGTAATGCAGCTGTGATCGGCGGTGTTGATACTGGGGACGTCACAGAGAATACTGGTGGGGTGGACATGTCGCCCGATTATGCGCAGCCCGGAATGTCAAAGCTTGGAAAAAGCCCGCTGTATGCACACGGTAAACTGACAATCACGGATCCAGATGCGGGCGAAGCCGAGTTTGACTCCAAAGGGCTTGGTTTTACGTATAGTGGTCGGTTTGGAGACTTACTGCTCAATGCCGATGGTTCGTGGGATTATCATGCCGATGCGGGGAATACGCGTTCAACAGGTGGGCTTTCCACGACTCGAGGAACGACAATAGACCAGCTCGGTGCGGGGCAATCTGTTACGGATACGATCACGGTTTACTCCAAAGATGGCACCGCTCATGATATAAATATCACCATTCACGGCAGTAATGATCGACCCTATTGCTCTTCCGAGGTTGTTTTGCAAAGCTGGAAAGAGGATACAACGCAAACGTTGACCTCAACGCGGCTTCTTGCCAACACTGTGGATGTAGATGCAAATGATGCCGGTAAACTCACCATTGAAAACCTGCATGCGGATCATGGCTCGATCCGAGATAATCAGGACGGCACATACACCTTTACACCGGAGAAAGATTACAGCGGGCAGGTCAATTTCGGGTTTGAAGTCCATGATGGTCATGGCGGTGTAACGCATACAGGAGCAACCACGACGCTTGCTGCTGTTCGAGACAAAGCAATCATTACAGGGACAGACACGGGTTCTGCCACAGAAGACAAAGTGCCCGGCCGCATTGTAATCAATGGGGATCTGGACATTTCAGATCCGGATGGGGCTTCGCAAGAACGTTTCCAGTTCAGCCAAATTGGAGAGCATGCCCTTTCCGACCCGTTTGGTGGGCATCTGCGTATTGATGCCAGTGGAAGCTGGAGTTACTGGGTTGATAACAACAAACCGCAGATCCAGCAATTGGCGGCGGGGCAAGAAGGTCACGCAACCTATCAAGTCTCTTCTGCCGATGGCACAACACACCAGATTCAAATTACAATCCACGGCACCAACGATGCACCGGTACTTAGTGCTGCCACGGCCTCCGCCACTGAAGGCGGCACTCCTATATCGGGACAGATGTCTGCGACAGACGTGGATAACGCCCAAAGCAGCCTTCAATATTCAACAACCGCTCAAATTGACGGGTTTCAAATCAATGCGAATGGACATTACCAGTTTGACCCCTCGAATGCAGCCTATAACAGCCTTGCAGAAGGCGCGCTCAAAACCATAACAATTCCCGTGACTGTGACAGACGGAGATGGAGGGCAGGCACAGCAGAACCTTACAATATCTTTAGCGGGGACAAATGACAGGCCGGTTGTCACAGCAACATCAGGTGCACCAGTTGATATGGGGGAGGTGACGGACGGTCTGACAAAAACATTCAGCCAGACTGAGCTGCTGGGTTTGGCTGGAGCGACAGATCCGGATCATGATCACCTGTCAGTTTCTCAGGTCTCGGTTGATGCACAATATGGTTCATTTGCGCAAGGCTCCAGCGGGGAGTGGGTATTCACGCCAGCCCACGGCAAAACGCTGACCGATGTTCCGGTGACGATGACGATTGGGGATGGTCATGAAACAACAAGTGCTCATGGTGTGTTGGATGTTAAACACATTCCCCTTGCTGTCTCATCTATCAGTCAGGATACGGGTGCGAGCCACACTGATTTCATCACCACAGATAACACATTGATTTACAAAGGAACAGGAACGCCAGGGCATGAGATAACCTTGCTCTATGGCCACAACCCTTCTGCAACTGTGGATGCGAGCGGTCATTGGACAATTGATGCCAGTAATTTCAATCTGTTGACGGGAGATCACAATTTCAGGTTTTACGACCTGCAGGCTAGGAACTTAATAACTCAAAAGGTTTTCATCGCCCATGACAAGCCGGTTCTTGTGATCAATAATGTGGGCGGCGACAATCTAATTGACAGTGGTGAACATGCCAAGCCGCTTTTAATAAGCGGCGAAACTGCAAATGCACTTGATGGCAGCACCGTGGATCTTGAAATTGCAGGAACACATTATACCGGAACTGTTAAAGCCAATCATTGGCAAGTGAATGTTCCAGGGCACGATATCGCTGCTCTGTCAGATCAAAACCTGCTGGTACACGGAACCCTGAACACAGTGGCTGGTATGACAGCAACCGCTCAGCACCACTTCGTGATTGCAGCGAATCCTCTGACAATGCAGAGTTCTGCCAGTTTGAAAGAGGATGCTTCCATCACAGCTATGGGACAGGTCTTCCCTGGGCAACAAGTTGGTCATGTGGACCAACCGGGAACCTATGTTGGCAACTATGGAGAGTTAACCGTCTATGCAGACGGCTCATATAATTACCACCTGAATAACGGCGATAAAGCTATACAGGGACTAAAGACCGGAGAAGGTCTGCAAGAGAATTTCCTGCTGCCGGTAACCGAGACCTCAGGCCAAAAACACTCGGCGGTTCTTGCCATAAAAGTTGCTGGTACAGATGACAATCCAAGTATTAGCGGTACGTTGGAATCTGAGCGTGCAATAAAGCAAGGGGCCGGGACCCACCTCCATGCGGAAGGAGATCTTTTTGTAACAGATGCCGATAAAAATGATCATCTGAGTGTCACCGTGAACGGGCAAAGCTGGGTGCCGGGGACAGCTGCAAATATTGATACGGATATTGGCCGTTTGGTCATCGAGCAAAATGGCCATTGGACCTATGAGCTCATGCATGGTGGGCCAAAACAACAAGCCTTTATCGCTTCTGCCAGTTCAGGCGGTCACCCCAGTGAAAAGTTCGAGATAATTGCGACGGATGGTGATGGCCATCAAACCAGACAGCACCTTTTAGTCACAATGGCTCCAGATAGTACAGACTACACGTTGCGCGGTACGCTAAGAGCAGCGGCAACAGAGGATAAAGTGACAAGCGTGAGCGGTCATCTGGATCCGGTCAGCGGGGTCGGAGTTCTCGATGAAACCCATCACTACACTTGGTCAGTTGATCCCAATGTAAATGGTTCTCACGGCACCTTTACTGTTGATGATCAAGGAAACTGGCACTACGCCCTCAACAATAGCGAGACCGCAATTCAATCTCTCAAGTACGGAGATATCATACAAGACCACGCGACGATCCAGGCAACGGATTCCCATGGGAAATTAATCTCAAGAGATGTTACCGTCGATATAATGGGCAGCAATGATATTGCGGTTATATCTGGTCATCACACAGCATCCATAAAGGAAGATGATAAGCAAGCGGTCACAGGTCAGCTTGTGGGGAGCGATGCTGACAGCGGGGAAACCGTAGCATTCCAGAGCCAGCACGCTGTATCAGGCACTTACGGGCACTTTGAAATAGATGCCAGTGGTGCATGGTCCTACCAACTGGACAATCATAACCTCGATACCCAGCATCTCAGTGGCGGGCAGATTGAAACCGATACATTTCTTGTTACCGCTCACTCAACTGATGGCACAGTTTTGCATCAACAAATCACGGTCAATGTGAGTGGGCATGAGGATCATCCCGTCATCTCTGGCGCAGCTTCCGGGTCAGTAACAGAAGACGCGTTACGGGACACAATTTCCGGCCATCTCACGGCCACGGATGCCGACACCGGTGACAAGCCGACCTTTGTAGAACAGACCCATGTCTCGGGTTCCTATGGAGATTTCTCCATTGATGAACACGGCGCGTGGTATTACCAGCTTGATAATTCCCTAGCTACAATGCAAGGCCTTGATCATGGTGATACGGCCCATGAAAGCTTTCAGGTCGCGGTGCACACAGCAGATGGCGAAACCCAAACCCATACCGTTCAAATCGAGGTGCACGGGACCGATGAAGGGCTGCACTTACCTCCGCCACCTCCTCCAATAGCCAGTGATGAGCCTATAATTGGCGAGGACCAACAGGTTGATGATGACGCTTTGCGCCCTTATCTGACAGCGGTTGGCGCGATGCAGAGCCAAACTGGAACCCCATTGAATCTTGAAGGAAGCACCTACCTCAATGCAGTTGGGGTTGACCATGTCCAGCCTCTAACCTTTGATGTGCCGGAAGAGGTCCTAACCGGATCGGATGAGGATATGCACTCTGTTGATCCCCAGTCTGATATTCATTCGCAAATGGACCCACCAGATACGTTCGATGATATACAGCCAACGGATCCGATGGATGAAAGTGGTTCTAATTAGATGTACAGCGTCTCATCCGGTACTTAGCTAACGGGATGTGCGCGGACTTTCGGCGGGCCTTGTTGCAGGGGGCGTGAATAGCTTACAGAACTCCCAAACCCGTCAATTCAGGTCATGAGATTGCTTCGAACGCGGGCCTGCCGAGTTCGGTTATTGTGTTGAGTATGCGAACGCCAATCTTTGT
>NZ_FOFM01000035.1 GCF_900110875.1 Pseudovibrio axinellae
CGGGACAGTGTCGAAAAGTCTGGAACTAACAAATCAATTTTCATCAATCGGACCACAGAGCGCATTAATCCTTGCGTCTGCCGCAACGCCAGGGCATACACGCTACGCAGTGTCAGCCACGCCTCAATGGCCAAATCAGAATACTTGCGTTGCCCTCCGCGAGTGGTCCGGCGCTGCGCTGACCACTCCTTCCCAATCTCACGGTTGACCCAGATCGTCAAATCACCACGATTACGAAGACTTTCGTTATAGGCCCGCCAGTTCGTGACACGATATTTCTTCTAGTCAAATTTGTGACGACGGCTGGCGTTGAATTTGTGGGGCATCGGATAGCTTTATGAAGACGAACAAGCCTTCTAATTACAGACACTGAGCGACCCCTGCAACAAGGCCTACTCACGCATTGCGTGGGCGATCTGATCGACCATTGGCTTCATGATGTATGAGATCACCGTGCGGTTTTCTGTCTGAATGAACGCCTCAACCGGCATGCCCGGCACCAGATTTTTACCACCCAGTTTGTCCAGCTGATCTTCTGAGATTGTCAGCTCAGCCATATAGAAGCTGAGACCGGTTTTGGGGTCTTCCAATAGATCAGGTGAGATCGTCTTCACCTGAGCTGTCAGCTCGGGTGTTGTGCGCTGATCAAAGCTTGGCAGGCGGATCGTTGCTTCCTGGTTGGGTGTCAACTGATCCACATCGATTGGCTGCACCTGCGCTTCAATCACCAGAACGTCTTCGCGTGGCACAACTTGCATCATCACCTCACCGGGAGCGATAACACCGCCGATGGTGTGAATGGTCAGGTCGTGCACTGTGCCTGACTGAGGTGATTTAATTTCCATGCGCATCAGCTGGTCCTGTGCAGCGATCTTCTTTTCTTCAAGCTGGGCAACCTCTGCCCGGACTTGCTGAAGCTGTTCCAGTGTCTTTGTCAGCACATCTTCTTCGATCTGCATGATCTGAATATTGCGTTCTGCGATGGCTTCTTCTGTCTTAGCGACCTGAGCTATGAAGTCCCCATATTCACCCTGAAGCTTGGTTTTTTCGCGCTTGAGGGCTGTGACACGGGACTCTGTGACCAGTCTTTTGGCCAGCAACTTGTTGAGGTCTTCCAATTCACCGTCGATCAAGCTGATTTCAATTTCTTTGGCATCTCTTTGCTGAGACAGTCCATCAATTTGCTTTCTATACTGCTGAATCTGAGCACGCATCTGGTCCTGTCGGCCACGCAGGTTTTTGGTCTTCGCGACCATCATCCGGCGTTGGCCTTCCTGAATGGTATTCAGGACCTGAGAATGCGCATCATCTGCAGCTCGTGTCGGGAAGAGGATTTCTTCTTCACCGTCTCGTTCCGCAACCAAGCGGGCTTCCTGCGAGTAGAGATTGTCGAGCTGTTTGGTCACAACAGCAAGGTTGGCGCGGGTCACCGTGTCATCAAGGCGGAGCAGGGTGTCTCCCGCATCAACGGTATCCCCATCAGTCACCATGATGGAGCGGACAATGCCGCCTTCCATGTGCTGCACATTCTTGGTGTTGGTTTCAACGACAATGGTACCGGGAGCAATAATTGCGCCGCGGATTTCCATCAGGCCGCCCCAGAGGCCTACGCCTCCAACAAGGATAACAACCAGAAGACCAGCGCAGATCAGATGGAATCTAATGCTACCCTTGATCTGCTTGTCACTTTCAGAATGATTATACATTATGCTGCTCCTCGTTTGGCAGGAGCTTTAATTGCTGCTTTTTGCGGGACTTGCTGAGTTTGAACCGGGGTTACAAGTTGCTTCATAACCTCATCTCGCGGACCAAAGGCAGCTTGTCGGCCATCATTGAGCACGAGTACCTTATTAACCGCCGCAATCGCACTTGGACGGTGGGCAATCACGATGACGATCTTACCCCGGCCCCGCATCAGTTTGATCGCATGGCTCAGACAGGCTTCACCTTCAGAATCCAGGTTGGAATTGGGCTCATCCAGAACGATGAGGAAAGGCTCACCATACATGGCACGGGCGAGGGCGATGCGCTGACGCTGGCCGCCAGATAAGGCATAGCCACCACTGCCGATAATCGTGTTGTAACCATCCGGCAGGCCTGTGATGAATTCATGGATACTGGCAATTTTCGCGGCTTCGATGACGTCATCAGGATTTACGTCTTCCTTGAAGCGGGAAATGTTCTCCGCAACCGTGCCATCAAACAATTGAATGTCCTGCGGCAAGAAGCCAACAAATTCACCGATGCGCTCCGACGTCCATTGATCAAGCTCTGAGCCATCAAACCGGATTGACCCTGTCAGCGCATTGGTGATGCCGACAATCGAGCGAGACAATGTTGACTTGCCAGAACCGGACTTGCCAATCACGCCAAGGCCTTCGCCAGCTGCAAGACTAAACGAGATGCCTTGCACGATTGGCTGACGGATACCAACCGGACCACATGCCACACTGTCCAGATCAATCTTCTGATGCGGAAGGGGTAGCTCCATCACGTTGTTGGTGTCATCTTTATTTTCGACTACCTTGCGCAAACGGGCGAGGCCTTGTCGGGCTGCCAGAAAACCTTTCCATTGGGAAACAGCTTGCTCAACGGGAGCTAAAGCACGGGAAGACATGATTGAAGAGGCAATCATGACACCAGAGGTGACCTCTTGCTGGATGACCAACCATGCGCCCATGCCAAGCATGGCGGACTGCAAAATGAAGCGGAAGGTTTTGACGGCTGTTGCGAAAAAGGCAGCTCGGTCACCTGCTTTGCGTTGCTTGACCAAGTAGGCATCATTGCCCTTGTGCCATCTGTTCTTCATCGTCTCCATCATGCCCATTGCCTGAATGACTTCAGCATTGGAACGACTGGCTTCAACAATAGCAGAGCGGCGGTTTGTTTCAGCTGCAGCCTCGCTTGAAGGTCTGCGGGAGGTAAGTTCATTCAATCCAACCAGCGCACAAATGACCAACGCACCACCGATTGCCATCATGCCAAGATAGGGATGGAAGAGGTACACGATACCGAAATAGAGTGGCATCCACGGCAAGTCGAAGATGGCGGCAGGGCCTGGGCCTGAAAGGAAACTGCGCACCTGATCCAGATCCTGAACCGGGCGCATCTTTGCGCCTTTGGGGCCGAGAATAAGCGGTAGGCTCGTTGAGATTTCGTAGGAAACACCAGAGAGCTGGGCATCTACACGTTGCCCAAGACGGGACAAAACACGACTGCGAAGTGTTTCCAGAATTCCATAGAAAAGGAAAAGGACGCCAACAAGGGTTGCTAAAACGACAAGCGTTGGGACCGACCCACTCGCCAGCACGCGGTCATAGACCTGCAGCATAAAGAGTGGTCCTGTCAGCATCAAAATATTCAACAGCATGCTGACGCCACCAATTCCAACCAGTGCGGACCTTAGAGATCTGAATGCACTGGTGATTACAGATTCTTTCTGTCGTTGGCTGCCGGGCATAAGCTTTTCTCTCAATTGCTTCGGGAATTAAAGCAAGAAACCCCCTCCCGGTAATGACCGGGAGGGAGCAGTTCTTTTCGTTAGCTCATCGATCAGATCAAGTTATCGTCCTGATTGACCGAATGCATCTGATCTACAACACCGCCTTCTTCAGTTACGATGGTGTTGAAGTCGTCAGCTTCGAAGTTCTCCGCAGAGAGGTCTTCTACGCTGATGCCGTTCAAGGTGTAGGTGTGACCACCGTTATCCAGAACCTCGATCACAACACTGTTGTTCTCTTCCGTGATCTGAACCTGTGATGCATTCAGATTACCGAAATCAATGGTGTCGGTAGCAGGGTCGAAGTTTGTGATGACTTCTTCTGATGCCCAATCCCAATTGATCTGAACGGTATCGCCTCCGATTGCTCCATTGCCATTGGCCGCAGCTGCAAGAGCTGGTTCAGGAGCATTCTGAGCTTCACGAGGTCCAGTTTCCTGTTCAGCTTCCTGAGCAGAAGCGGCTACTGCATCATCATCTCTGTCATTGGAAGCAGCTGCTTCCTGTGCAGTGGTTGATGCTTCAGGAGCCTCTGGAATGTAGGTAGAGTCTACACTTTCAGCTTCGGACTGAGTTCCCACATCTGCCAGATTGTCAGCATTTGACAGGAAGTCATCAATCTTAGCCTGAGCAGCTGCATCATTTGCGATGATGCTGTTTGCTGTCAGATCAGCTACGACAATGCCAACCAGCAGAAGTGACCGACCACCGTTACCCGGCAGAGTGAACAACACACCATTGTCGGTCTGTTCCACTTCGAACTGGCCGCCGCCAATCCAACCGATGTTCACGGTATCCTGTTCCGGATTGAAGTTTGCGACTTCTTCCTGCTTGCCCCACTGCCAATCCAGTGTGAACTCACGAGGTGAACCATCGCCCGGATCAACAGGGTCAACCGGATCCACTGGATCTACAGGATCTACAGGATCTACAGGATCGACCGGGTCAGGATCTGGGGTTGGGTCTGGGTCCGGAGTTGGGTCGACAGGTGGCTGTGAACCTTCACCGCTGAGCAGATCGAGGATTTCCTGCAATGTAGATGGATCTTTGATGTCGAAGTTATCGGCATTCAGATCCTCAAGGAACACACCTTCCAGCAGGAGGGTTTGTCCGCCATTTGAAGGCAGGGAGATCACGAGACCGTCTTCAGATTCTGTGAAGCTGATCTGGTCTGCACTGATCCAACCAATACTGATCTTATGTTCCGCTGGGTTGAAGTCGGTGATAACGCTGTTTTCACCCCAAGCCCATGTGAACACGACCACTCCATCACCAGGAACCTGACCTGGAGTGCCTGTACCCGGATCAACTGGGTCAACCGGATCGACTGGATCAACCGGGTCAACTGGGTCCGGATCTGGATCAGTTGGATCGACTGGGTCAACCGGATCAGTTGGTCCGAAGTCACCCGGTCTGGTCTGGTGGCCATCCGTTGTGTCGCCAGCTGGCGCTTCCGGAGTCAACAGGCCTTCACGGCTAACGAGGGTCACGTCACCCTGATCAAAGCCGAATGGAACCTCAAGGTTATCTTCCATAACCTGATCGAAGTGGAATTCCAGCTGACCTGGAACCAGATCATCAAGAGAAATGCCTTCGAACAGGAAGCTCTGACCACTTGGCAGAGTAGAGATCAGCAGGCCGTCGTCGGTTTCTTCAACGCTCAGACGCTCACGTGTACCGTAGTACAGGAAGCTGATCTTCATGGATGATGGGTCAAAGTCAGAGATAACTTCGTGTACGCCGTACTCATGAGACCGGATGTAGACTGTGTCGTCTTCGCGAGGGCCCACGCCTTGTTCCCAAGAGACCACGCCACCAAGATCTTGACGGAGGTGTTCATTACCGACCACTCCGAAGTCTGAGATGTCGACATCCTGGAAGGTGACGCCCTGCACGATTTGTGCAGAAGAGCTCCACGGGCTGTCGAGAACAATTTCACCAGCAGGAGACTTGGTCACGATGAGGCCGTGAACAGATGTTCCGCCGAAGTCCAGCTCGTCCCGATCAGGGTCAAAGCCAACGATATCGTCAGCGTTTACGTCAGCGCGGAACTTGGAACCACCTTCATCGGTCGTGCCGGTGACTGTTGGTGGGTTTGAACCGTCGTTGTCGTAAACAAGCTCGTATCCGCCGCCCTGACTTGGGTCTGGCACTTCAACGGTCTCACCAATGGCAGAGACAACTTCATTGAACGCAGACTGGTCTGCGACAGAGAAGTTTGCCAAAGACAGATCGGAGAGTGTCACACCCTGGAAGATGGTGGTGGACATGATGTTACCGAACTGATCAGTGATCACGATGCGGACTGTTTGTCCGAGTGCGTCGCCACTTTCCTCGAAGATTTCAAACTGTTCGCCAGTCACACCTTCCAGAATATGGATCATGTCAGAGGATGGATCGAAGTCTGCGATGACCTGAGACTCACTGTCCAGACCGAGCATATACATGTCGCCAGTATGTCCACCATGCCCATCATCGCCATCGCCTGGATGACCATGACCATCGTCACCATCACCTGGATCAACCGGGTCGACAGGATCTACCGGATCAACAGGATCGGTTGGTTCTTCAGGCTGAGTGTTTCCGCCAACAAGGTCTCTGATCAATTCAGCTGCTGATGCATCCTGAATGGAGAAGTTTGCCAGTGTCAGGTCAGCAAGTGCAACCCCGGCCAGGAGCAGCGTCTGCCCGCCATTGGACGGTATAGAGAAGAGCACACCGTCTGGTGTCTCGGTTACTTCAAGCTGGCCAGCACTGATCCAGTCAACGAAGATCACGCCATCTTCTGTATCGAAGTCGTTGACGACTTCCTGTTCACCATAGGACCATGTGACAACCACATCGGCATCTTCTTTTGGAACACCAACGCCTGGCAGAGTGCCGTTCAGGCCTTCTTCACCAGTCAGACGATCCTGGAAGTAGTCGATTGCTTCATCAACAGTTGGGCTTTCAAAGCCGCCAAATTGCTCAACATACTGCAGAATGGAGGTGCCGTATTCATCCTGAGAAACGTTGCCGCCCTGCAGGAGAGCAAGTGTACCGTATGCGCCACGCAAGTGGGCAGCAGCCAAAATACCCGTCAGTGTGAGGGTTACGCTGACATCCTGACCGTTCTGCTCGTAGGTGAAATCCTGTCCAATAAAGTCGTCCAGTGACTGGCCGCTGTTGGACAATCCATTTTCGATAATCTGAAGATTGAAGCCAAATGCTTCCTGAATGGCAACTTCCTGTGCTTCAGGAGTCATAAACTCTTCTAGTGAGTCGACGCCGTTTTTACCGGTCCAGGTACCATCCCAAGTGTTAGTGGATGCGCCGTTGCCGTAAAAGACATCATCATCATAGTAGCCCAGATCGATAAGCAGAGCTTCACCGAACTGGTAGCCGACGAACCCAAGTGAGTTGGTGGAGCGATAAGACATCGCACTCCATTGGTCGTCGTTCAGATCCCCCCAACTGTCATACTCTGGAAAGAAGTCTTGCACCGGACCGCCTGCCCATTCAGTGAGCTGCCAATCCTGAATTCTGCCGTCGTTGTATCTTTCACGATCCCAACCGGATTCGAAAGCCCGCAATGCGTCACGGAATTCGTCATATGTGCCACGATAGTCCATTGTATTCCCTCAGTTTTTATTGAGAGGTCCCAGACAACTCCGAAATTAAAGGAGCAAGCCGAATTGCTAAGGTCCGGAAGGCTCACCGAGCCGCTCTCGTTAAAAACGAACGCTGATGCGATCGGATTGCAATTTTGATCTTTGCGTTTCCAACAGCGCATTGTTTGCAGCGCATCTGATCGCTTCCGCGTTCGACGAGGCTGATTTTGCTGAAAATTGGGACCAAATTTCGAAAGAAAAATGGAGTATTTATGGTGTTATTAAGTTAACTTTGGCTCCAGCTCCGATTGGTAGTTGGGCAACATGACTTGTGCTCCGATCAGTTACAAACGCCATCGTTTTCCACCCGAAATTATCGCTCACGTTGTTTGGCTCTATCACCGCTTTTCCCTCAGCCTGCGCGAGGTTGAGGAGATGCTGCTGGAGCGCGGCATAACCCTGTCCTATGAAACCATCCGCAAGTGGGGGATCAAGTTTGGTCC
>NZ_FOFM01000037.1 GCF_900110875.1 Pseudovibrio axinellae
GGGTCACAAGCGGTCATTCGGGTGTTTCCATTATGAGTTGAGACACGTCCAACTGAAGGCTTCTACAGTCGCTCTTATTGACGATCTGGAAATACCCGACTGACCAATACCTGCCATTCGATCAAACTCTAGGCCCGTCTGGTCAGTGCCTGACTTCAATCGTAAATTGATCTTGGTCAGCTTGTTACAGACTGACCATTACTGACATCGGGTCTGATCCGGAGCAGAGCAAATGCGCAACCCCAGGTCAATCTCTTTCAACTTATTGCTAAGGGCTCAAACTAATCCTTGTCTGAAATTTGAATAAATAGATGAGTTTTTTATGTGCTTATTCCGAGCTCACCGCACTTTTGACAAAATGGTTGCACGGATATTTTTATGGTTGTATGCGTGATGCTTACTGCAATCATGAGGTCTTTCATGTCCCACAAGTATGATGAGCCTAGCCACCATAATCTCTCCAAAAAACACTACCGCTTCACTACTTGGTCAACCAATATTGTGAGCTCTCGGCAACGCGGTGATATGACGACATGGGGCAGCAGCAATCTTGCTCAGATGTGGCTTGTTACACATAGCCCTTCACGGGGCGCTCAACACAGTTAGACCGATCTGGTCCTCGAGGTCCGTCAAATCCTTGGCATCTCGTATTTGCTGGTTTTATGGCAGACGCAAGGCTTTATGCTCTCCCTCGCTCGTTTGCTGCAGGTCAAATTGCAGATACGAAACTTTCTCACGCGATCTCGCCGGGCAGCTGGATTTCCACTTACCAAACGATCATTACTAACCGGTTTGTGAGCCTAATTGGCGGGCGGGAGCAGACATTGAGAAGTCCTTGCCCCAAGCAACAGGGTTGAGGCACTGCATTCAATCATTTTTGAATTCGAAGTCTGGTAACCTTCGAATAATATAGGAATTTATACCATGAGTTATTTTAGCGATGCATATGATAGTATTAGAGATTTCGCAGGAAGTATATCTGATAGTTTAAGTGATTTCGCAGGAAGCGTATCTGATAGTTTAAGTAATTTTACTAGTCGAGCCAGCGACGGTCTCAACAGTTTAGCTAGTGGAATTACGGAGGGGATTAGCAGTTTTGTCGGTGGGGTCGTTGAGAGTATTGGCGATGTTTTTAGTGGTGCGGCTGAAAGTGTTGGGAACTTCTTAAGCACTGCCAATGAGAGTTTTAACAGTTTTGTTTCTGATACTGTTGCAGGGGTTGGTAATTTAGTCTCTGGTTTCGCGGATGGAATAGGAAGTGCCTTTCAAGGTGCTGCCAGTTTTGTCAATGACGCCTTTCTTGCTCCCGTCGGGAGCGCAATATCTGGCCTTATGCAAGGTCCTGAAGCTGCACTAAAAGCCGATATAGAAGCTGCACTAAAAGCCGATATAACTGCCGTGCCAAAAGCGGAATTAGCCGTTCGTGTGTTTTTCTCCAGGCTGTCATATTTTGATGCCGCAGCACTTCAAGAAAAATATCCTGAGCTCTTCGAAAAGTATGAAATCAAGGATTTTTCAAGTCTCGTGGACTATCCTGCCCATCAAGCAGCCCTTCTAATCACGGAAAAAGCGACCGGGAAACTAACCATTGCTCCTCGTGGAACAGATGATTGGACTTCAATGGATGCGTACGACAATCTCATCGGTCTTGGGTTGGGGGTTGGAACCCAAGCGGCGCGCGCAATCGCTGATTATGCCCAGAAGCACTACGAGGCAACAGGCCAGAAAATTGATATCGCGGGCCATTCGATGGGTGGCGGTATTGCAGAGGAGGTCGGACGGTTAGCCCCAGATGCGGTTGGAGAGATTACGAATGTGCAGGGACCATCACTCACAGAATCCATTGGTCCAATACCCACTCTTATTGGGCTCAAGACACTTGCTAATTACATGTCAGGGGCGTCAATACCTGAAGTAACTCGAGTGACATCGCTTGGTACTGTAGATAATCCAACGACACTGGCGCAAGGCATACTGGATTCCACTGGGAACATATTTATGCGTCCCAATGACTACGCAATACCTGTTGGGACCCACAACTCTTTAGATGCTGCCAATTATTTCAAGGATGAACTGGATGCCTTAGGGCTCCACGTTATGCCTATAATTCTGGACCTGAATGGTAATGGGTTGGAAGTTACTGGGCTCGGGAAGTCTGATATCTTTATAGACGCCGATGGGAGTGGGTTGCTTCACCGCACGGCCTGGGCCGCTGCTGGAGATGGGGTCTTATTCTTTGATCCTGATGGCCGCAACGCCATTACGGAACAGCGCCAGTTCGTGTTTACCGAATGGGATCCTACGGCCACCAGTGACATGGAAGCGCTCGCATCGGTCTTTGACAGTAATGGCGATGGGGTCTTGAGTGCTGCAGATGAGGACTTTGACAAGTTTAAGGTTCTTGTGACCAATGCGGACGGTTCACAGACGGTTAAAACTCTTACAGAATTGGGAATTACAGAACTCGGCTTGCGGGCTGACGCCAGCAATATAGAGCTGAGTGACGGTTCGATAATTACCGGAAAAGCAACCTTCACATGGGCAGATGGATCCACCGGTACGCTTGGGGATGTGATGCTAGTATCCGAAGGGCAAGGCTATCGGGTAGAGCAAGTTGAAACTGTTGATGCTGCAGGTACGCGCCATGTGAGCATCACGACATTTGCAGAAAATGGTGCTGTTGCCTACCGTATTTTCACCGAAACGTCTCATGACGGCCTGTCAAAGAACTTGAGCTATGACGACAATGGCGATGGAGTAATTGATCGGATCCAAACGATTGAGAGAGTTTTTAAGGCCGATGGAAACCGGGTGGAAACAGAAACCCACTGGCAAGGTGCTGATGCGGCCAGTGCTGTCTTAACGGCACGGACAGTCATAACCAGAAGCGTTGATGGCACCCTTGAAATCATCGAGCGAGATGCCACCGGTGGCGGCTGGTTCAGTGTGCGCGAAGTACGCACGACTGCTGATGATGGCAGCCAGACATTTGTGGTCAGCCAGCTTGCCATGGACGGCTCGGTGATCTCCAGCGGCAGCGAGACGGTAACGGCGGATGGGTCCGTGCGTGCTGATGGTGTTGATGTGGATGGTGACGGTGCGGCCGATACTGTGGAGACCCATAGGATCACCACAAAAGCCAATGGCAGCCGGACCGAAACCATGACTACAACGAACCAGGACGGCTCGCAGCGTTCCCACATCAGCGAAAATGTGAGTGCAGATGGCCGCTCCAAGGAAATCCTTCGTGATCTTGATGGCGACGGCGACATCGATGTTCGTGAGAGTCTGATAATCCAAGTAGCCAGCACCGGGGCATCGACGTCAACAATACAGGTCCTCAATGGTGATGGATCGCTCCGAAACATGTCCACGACCACGCAGTCAGAGGATGCACTTTCCAACACCACGCTCACTGATTTGGATGGCGATGGTGATATTGATCTGACCACCGAGGATATCACCACTGTCAATGCTGATGGTAGCCGGGAACAGATAGTGAGTGAGCTTAATGGTGACGGCTCTGTACGCTCAACCTCCAAACAAACCCTCGGCGCTGACAAGGTCAGCCAGGAGACCTGGGTGGATCTGAACCAGAATGGGAGTTTTGAAGCAAGCGAACTTGTGTCATCAGTCGTGTCTGACACTTCAACTCAGGATCGAATTGCCAGCGTCTGGACCCGCAATGCAGATGGATCCATCAACGCAAAAACACTCTCTACCACCAGTGCTGATGGCCTGCATACGGTGATGGAAACCGATAGCGACGGTGATGGCGACACGGATGTCTCTGTCACAGATAGCACCGCAATCGATGCTCAAGGGGCCGCGACACGGACCATTACCACGCGCAATCAGGATGGGTCATTGCGGGCTGTGACCACTGTGGTCACCAGTGCCGATGGTTTGACTACGACCACCACAATGGATGTGGATGGAGATGGTCAGATTGAAGAAAAAACTGTCGAAACGCTAGGGCTTGAAGCTGATGGTGGTACGACCTTGAGTTCATCAACCTATGCCGGTGATGGAACCTCGCGACTCGCGCAGACGGTGGTCGAGGAGACCGCTGACCGCCGGACACAAACGATCTCTGCAGATTTCGACGGAGACGGCAGTGCGAATAGTGTCTCGCTTCAAAAACAAGCGAGCGATGGCTCCATTACCTTAACCGAAACAACCTACGCCAATGATGGCACCGTGCTTAGTCAATCGGTTGCCAACACCAGTGCTAATGGTCTTGTCTCCAGCACGCAAAGCGATCTGGACGGAGATGGGGCCATGGATGTGAGCGTGCGCAGCACAACCACACTCCATGCCGATGGCAGCCAGACAACCGTTCAGCAAACGCGAAATGCTGATAACACCTTGCGCAGTGCAAGCTCAGTCACGGTTAGCGATGATGGATTGGAGACAGTCACACGAACCGATCAGAACGGGGATGGAACCGAGGAGCGGGTGGTTGAGGACCTGACCGTTCTTGAACAGGATGGTAGCACCACAAGAACGGTGGAGACACAAGCTGCAGATGGTGACCTGCTGGGCCGGAGCCAAACGCAAGTCAGTGATGATCAACTGACCACCACCATCAAGACCGATGCGGATGGTGATGGGGCTTATGATCTCATTGAGAGCACGACGAGTGTCCTTCACAGCGACGGGTCGATACTCACAACCAGTGAACTGCGCGATGCCTTCGGTGAATTGCGCAATAGGTCGATGCAGAGTGTTTCTGATAATGGCCGTTCGGTAGTCTCTGAGAAAGATTCCAACGGCGACGGTAAAACGGATACTGTGACAACGCAAACCATTGCCGATAACGGTACTACTGAGAGCGTAACTCAGAAGCAGGACGCCGATGGCATTCTTCAGAGCCAGAGCCGGACGGTGTCCAGTGCCAATGGTCTTGACGGCACAACGCAGAGTGATCGAGACGGTGACGGTACTTTTGAGAGTATTTCTGAAACGCAGCAGGCCCTGAATGCCAACGGGTCTACAACCAGCACCACGACAATGAGCGGAGAAGATGGTACTCTATGGAACCGTACAGTTTCAACGATCAGCGATGACGGCCTGTCATCAACACGCCAGGAAGACAACAACGGCGACGGCGTGACGGACAGGACGCAAACCACGACCACCGTTATTGCGCCGGACGGCTCCCGGACCACCACAGTCAATGTGAGTGCTGCTGATGGCTCGCTGCAGTCAAAAACCGTTGAGACTGTCAGCGGTAATGGCAACGAACGTACTCGCACGGTAGATACCGACGGCAATGGCGTGAACGATGAAGTAATCACTACTGTGATCAGCGACGATGGCGTCACCACGACAACACGCTCCACCTATTCTGAAACCGGTGCCTTGCTTTCCAAGACCACAGGCACCTCGAGCGGCAATGGTCTGGAAACAACACTTGCGTTTGATCTTGACGGCAATGGTACAACCGATCGCAGCCTAGAGGATGTCACGGTCCTTGCTGCTGACGGTAGCCGTATGCGCAGTTTTACCCACCAAAGTGGTCAGGGTGATGTACTGGCACGGGAGAACTATGAGACCTCAGGAGATGGTCAGACGGTTACCACGCGTACAGACCGTGATGGTGATGGTTCCTATGAAAGCCAAACAACCCGTGTGACCACTTTTGCCAATAGTGGGGAAGTTTCTAAGGTCTCAACGACGAAAGATGAGCATGGCAACACCGTCGCCTCTTCTACCCAGACCACGAGTGGTAACGGACTGGAGATCACGCAGACCACAGACTTTGACGGCGATGGCACCACCAACAGAACAACTGAGCGTGAGCATGGGGCTGCTGGCGGCAGTACCCAGACCGTAAAGTTGTTCGCAGAAGGCGGGGACTTACTGCGGGAAGTCGTTTCTGTGACCAGTGAGGATAACCGCACGCAAACAATCACTCTTGACCTTGATGGTGATGGTGCAATTGATCAAAAGACCCTCACCCAGATCGATTTGAGCGACAACCAGACAACAACCCACTCACAGCTGTTGGCAGATGGGTCAACGGCTTCTACTGTGACTCAGACTTTATCTGCCAACGGGGCGGAGCAAAGCTATACCTTTGACCTTGATGGCGACGGCAGCGCCGAGATTACCCGCAGCACAACTGTGTCCTATGATGCCTCCGGCAGTGAGGTTCGTGTCTTTGAAGAAAACTATGGCGAAAACCTGCACTACGCCAGCGAAACGGTAACCTCGGCAAACGGGCTGACAAAAACGACCTCTATCGATTCCAATGGTGACGGCAAAACGGATATCACCGTTGAATATGAAACCATCCTGCATGAGGATGGTAGTTCAACCTTCAGCAGTAGCGACCGCCTAGAAGACGGAACTTTACGCTCAAGCTTCACGGGAACGGTGAGCTCTGATGGCCGCACCGTGACAAAGACCTATGATTTTGACGGCGATGCCAAAAAAGACAAAACGGAAGTAACAAAAGTACTGGCAGATGGTAGCAGTACGGTCACTGAAACCGCCTACGACGAAAACGGCACCGTCCTGAAAACTGCAATTACGACCACTTCTTCTGATGGTTTGACGACGACGACCCTGCGCGATGGCGTTACGCAGACGTTCACGCATTCTGTTTTGAAGGATGGCAGCTACACCTGGGACAACGGCGTTATAGCCTCTGCAACAGACACAAACATCAAGGTCTCTCATGAAATTGATGCTATGGGCATGGAAACATGGAGCATGGAGGAAACCAAAGGCGGCACGACAAGTGTCACAACGCGGCGCCTTGATAATCAGGCCAAGGCGAGACTGCTGGAGGAAGCAGCACAGCTTTACGATACAGTCCTTGATCGGGATTTGGATCCCAGTGAAATTGAGGTGCTGGTCCGCTATGTGGAAGAGGGGCAGCTTAAGCTAACCGAACTGGCCAATGTGCTATTGGACACCGCAGAGTATCAGACCCGCTATGGTACACTGACGGACGT
>NZ_FOFM01000002.1 GCF_900110875.1 Pseudovibrio axinellae
TGTCAGTTATTCCGTAACAGTAACTTGTTGCCAAGCTACTCGCGAATAACCGCCGTCCACGTTTCTCTTCCTATCATATTCAATTGTCAATGAACAAAGACTTGCGCCTTAATATCCAGAACTACAAAACCTTAAAAAGCCCCGTAATTCCTTCTGTTTTTTAACCGCTTGAGCCGCCCTGTGTGCGCCGCCCCGTTGGTGTGGAGCGGGTTATAGGCCCCTATTCGAACTCTGTCAACGAGCCTTGCAACAAAACTTCGAACTTTTCACAGTGTTGGGGAAAGTTTTTTTCATATTCCGCAGCCCCCCAATTAGTATGGTGCTCAAATCCGCAATTCAGCCGATAAAATCACTCGTTTCCGATTAATTCGATATTTCTATAAGTTTTCAGAGTATCAGCGACAAATTCCAGCCGTATTTTTCTTTCATGAGTTGTTCCCATCTTCAGCATTGTTTATCAATCGTATAAAGATGACGCAGATCCTTTGCTGCAGATGATCTCTGCCGACTTGGGGAAAGATAAGTAGCTCAATGAATTCTGGTAGGTTCCATTTTAATGGAAGACCGAACATCAATCTTGGCAATGAACCTGCCTTGATGGTGGATAGTCTTACAAGTTCGTCTGACCAGCCCGCACGGCTCAATGGCCGCTGGTTGATCGGAACGATCCTCACAGGTATGACCTCTATCGTTTTGATGGGAGGCGCGCTTATGGCTGCGCTCGACGGTCAATATACCTATAGCACCGCCGGGACACATTTAAGCAGCACTTCCGATCTTGCGCCTCAGCATAATTCCGGCGGGAAAGGGGATCGACTTAACTCTACGAGCAGTGACTTCTCCAACAAACACGTCATTGAAGTGAATACGGTAACCCGCATCGATGGTCGCGACCATGTAAAGGCGAAGCCATACGCTCTTTTAAGTGCAAGCCTTGATAGCTTCAAAAAACAAGAAACAGCAGCTGACATTCCACCGTTTGATCCGATCACTATGTATCAGGGAGAACAGGTGGCACCGCTACAGGTCGCGAGTGACGCAATCTACGGCGCGGACATTGAAGGTGAAGTATCTATCTCTCAACGAGACTTCCCGCTTGAGTCCATGAGTATGGTCGCTTTGCCTGATCACAGGGAAGAGGCCGTTCAGGACCAGGTTAAGAAAGCCGCGATGTTCATGCTCGACAATTCCACGGACATTGCTGCGGTCCAGAGCCTTGAAGATTTTGATGCAGGCTTCGCTCCACTCTCTGAACAACAGTTTGAGAACATCGAAGTTCGGATCACCGAGGAAAATGTTTCGTTCCAAGCAAAGTCCAGAAAAACTTCACAGGCCAACCAGATCGAAGAACGCATCGTTCCGATCCTGACACAAACTGACTTTATTGACGTATTGCTGGATGGTGAGGCCTCCGAAAAGGAAGCTAATGGTTATATCAGCGCGTTCTCTGATAATTTTGGCATCAAATCCATCAAGGCTGGACAGATTTTCCGCCTCTTCCTCAACACCGACGAGTTTGATGAGGATGAAGGTATTTTGCAGCGGGTCAGCATCTACGAAAATCAACGGCATGTAGGAACAATTGCGCGTAATGATGAAGGCAAATTTGTTGTCGCGCCAGAACCATCCACTCAGATGACAGCAGATGCCTTTGCATCACAGCAGCAGAATTCAGTAGGGCCTAGAGCCACCTACTATGATTCAATTTATCAGACCGGATTGGAAAACGAAGTTCCGCAGTCTCTTATTAAAGAGCTCATTCGCATTTACTCTTATAGTGTTGACTTTAATGCAGCCGTTAAGAGCGGGGATGAGATCAGCGCACTCTACGGCTTGGACGCTGATGAAAACACCGGCGCTTCGGAAATTCTGTTCACCTCCATTACAGTGAATGGCCGCACACATCGTTTTTATCGCTTCCGCACCCCAGACGATGGTGTCGTCGACTACTATGATGAAGACGGTCAGAGCGCCAAACAATTTTTGCTACGCAAGCCCATTGCTGCTGGTCGCTTTACCTCCGGTTTCGGCATGCGCCGCCATCCGGTCCTAAAAACGCGCCGCCTTCATACGGGAACGGACTGGGCCGCACCGCGCGGAACCACAATTTTCGCAGCAGGCGATGGCATTATACAAAAAGCAGCATGGTCGGGTGGGTACGGAAAGCGCGTTGAGATCAAGCACGCGAACGGATACGTCACCACCTACAATCATATGACCCGCTTTGCGCCTGGCATTCAAGCTGGCCAGAAAATAAGACAAGGCACCGTCATCGGGTATGTGGGCACCACAGGCCTTTCAACCGGTAACCACCTTCATTATGAAGTGAAGGTCAATGGCCGCTTCGTGAACTCACTCAAGATTAAGGTTCCTCAAGGACGCGTTTTGGAAGCGAACGTGCTGGAGAACTTTAAACGCGAAAGAGATCGCATCAACGCACTCATGGAGACAGGACGCTCCGGTCAGCGTGTTGCCTCACTTCGGAACTGACCTCTGTTCACCAAATGGATCTCACTACTAAAAAGCAAGTAACATCAAGCTACTTGCTTTTTATGATAACGCTTGCCCATCAGGATCACGAAAAACCAGAGGTAGATGCCAGTCTCAAGCACACGTTGCATGAGGCCATTGAAAGTGGTTTCAATAGAGAGATTGAAGAGCATCGCCATTAAGATCAGGCAGGGCACAATCCAAAAAGGCCTTTCATAGACCGCTCCAGACAATATGCTAAGACCAACAACAGCACAGAAATACGCGAGAAACCCAGCAGCCATGTGAATGAGCTGACTTTGGGTTGGGTCAGCGGTACTGCATTCAAAATCACACGGAAAGAAAGCAGCAACAGCAATCAGTATTGGGTAACCCGCAAAAACTAGCAAACCAAAACATTCAGCGCGACGACGCATAAGGTGAAAGAAGCAAATCACAAGGCAGGGTAAAAGAAGCAGCTCAGCCATTGCGAAACCCCAAAGATTCACAGCGGCTCCAAAAGGAGCACCAATTGCCCCAAGCTCACTCATGAACTGAGAACTATGGCTGTAATCTGGGTAGGTTGCCCCGCCAATTGCAACGGCTGCCACAAGCCAGAGATAGCTTAGGGCCGCAAACGAAATCGCAATTCCAGTTTTACTCATGGCCACCACTAACCAAGAAATTTAGTGCCCCAACTTCAATCTACACAACTAAGCACAAAAAACATGCGTTAGAAAAGCCCTTATGGAATGCCCAACAAAAAGGGCCGGAAAATCCGGCCCTCTTCTTTAACTCATGATCAAACCTGTCAATCCGCTTCAAACAGCAATCGATCCGTCCCGTTAGTTACCTTGATCCTCTGCCCGTCGGACAAGGAACCGGAAAGCAGCATCTCAGCAAGCGGGTCCTGCACTTGCTTCTGAATCACGCGCTTCAAGGGGCGTGCACCATAAGCAGGGTCATACCCTTTTTCGGCAAGCCAACCCATAGCGCCATCATCCAGTTCAAGCTCCATTTTTCGGTCGTCCAGCAACTTCTGCAAGCGGGCCAGTTGAATTTCAACGATCCGGGACATCTGAGTCCGTTGCAAGCGATGGAACAGTATAATCTCATCCAGACGGTTCAGGAACTCTGGGCGGAAATGAGCCCTCACGGAATCCATCACCGGGCCACGCATCGCTTCAGCATCCTCTCCCTCACCTTGTGCCGCGAGAAACTCGGAGCCAAGGTTCGAGGTCATGATGATAAGCGTGTTGCGGAAATCCACAGTCCGCCCCTGCCCGTCTGTCAAACGACCGTCGTCCAGCACCTGAAGCAGAACGTTGAAAACGTCCGCATGTGCTTTTTCCACTTCGTCGAACAAAACAACCTGATAGGGGCGGCGACGAACGGCTTCGGTCAGCACTCCGCCTTCTTCATATCCAACATAACCTGGAGGTGCGCCAATCAAACGAGCAACGCTGTGCTTCTCCATGAATTCAGACATATCCACGCGAACCATCGCGGTTTCATCATCAAAGAGGTAGCTGGCAAGTGCCTTGGTCAGCTCGGTTTTACCCACACCAGTTGGGCCGAGGAACATAAACGAGCCAATTGGCCTGTTTGGATCCTGCAAACCGGCACGAGACCGGCGAACCGCTGTTGAAACAGCGTGAACGGCTTCCTGTTGACCCACAACACGTTTGGCAATCTCATCTTCCATGCGAAGCAGCTTTTCGCGCTCACCTTCCAGCATCTTATCAATCGGTATGCCGGTCCAGCGGGCGACAACCTGAGCAATGCTTTCACTGCTCACGGTCTCGTTTAGCATGGTGTTGTCGACATCTTCTGCAAGCTGAGCGTCAGCAAGCTTCTTTTCCAGATCGGGAATAACGCCGTAGCTCAACTCCCCTGCCCGGGCCAGATTGCCGGTTCGTTGCGCTTGCTCCAGCTCAGTTCGCGCTTCATCCAACTGCTCTTTAATCTTCTGCTCACCGCTGAGCTTATCTTTTTCAGCTTGCCAGCGCTGTGTAAGCGCATTGGATTCCTCTTCAAGGTCAACCAATTCTTTTTCAAGGCGTTGAAGCCGGTCCTTAGTGGCTGCATCATCCTCTTTTTTCAAAGCTTCACGCTCAATCTTCAGCTGAATGATGCGCCGGTCCAGCTCATCAAGCTCTTCAGGCTTTGAATCCACCTGCATCCGCAAACGGCTTGCCGCTTCGTCAACAAGGTCGATGGCTTTATCAGGTAAGAAACGGTCTGTGATATAGCGATTAGAAAGAGTGGCAGCTGAGACGATTGCACTGTCTGAAATACGAACACCGTGATGAAGCTCGTACTTTTCTTTAATACCACGCAGAATTGAGATGGTATCTTCAACCGTAGGCTCGCTGACAAACACAGGCTGGAACCGACGGGCCAAAGCCGCATCTTTTTCAACATGCTTGCGGTATTCATCAAGCGTGGTTGCACCAACACAGTGCAGTTCGCCACGCGCAAGCGCGGGCTTCAGCAGATTGGAAGCATCCATCGCTCCATCTGTTTTACCAGCACCAACAAGGGTATGCATTTCGTCAATGAAGAGGATCACACCACCGGCAGCAGCCTGCACTTCGTTCAAAACACCCTTAAGGCGCTCTTCAAATTCGCCTCGATACTTCGCGCCAGCAATCAACGCGCCCATATCAAGCGCAAGCAAGTCTTTGTCTTTGAGACTTTCCGGCACATCACCATTCACGATGCGCAGCGCCAGACCTTCTGCAATCGCCGTTTTACCAACACCTGGCTCGCCAATCAGCACCGGGTTGTTTTTTGTGCGCCGGGAAAGCACCTGTATTGCACGGCGAATTTCTTCATCGCGGCCAATCACAGGGTCAAGCTTGCCATCGCGGGCAGCCTGCGTCAGATCCTGCGCAAATTTCTTTAGCGCATCATACTGGTTTTCAGCAGATGCAGAATCTGCCGTTCGCCCTTTTCGCAGGCCATTAATGGCTTCATTCAGCCCACTTGGTGTAACTCCGCCCTGTGCAAGCGCTTTGCCGGCCTGACTTCCTTTGTCCAGCGCCAAAGCCAACAGCAACCGTTCAACAGTTACGTAACTATCGCCAGCTTTTTCGGCAATTTTCTCCGCCTGTTCAAAAAGACGTGCAATTTCAGGCGAAAGATACAATTGCCCGTTTCCGCCACTCACCTTGGGAAGAGCAGCAAGGTCCGTTTCAATCTGGAGACGCACGTCCTGAGCCCGCCCCCCTGCTCGTTCAATCAAACCGGCAGACATCCCTTCGCTATCATCTAGCAAGACTTTAAGGATGTGAGCGGGAGTGAACTGCTGGTGCCCTTGCCCCAGAGCATATGTTTGCGCTGATTGAATGAATCCACGCGCCCGTTCGGTGTATTTTTCAAAATCCATATGTATCTCCTATGTGCTGCATCACCCGAAGCATGACCAAGCATTTTGGGAGGATCCGAGCCTCTATAAAAGCACCCGAAGCAGGAGGCGTCCCCCTGCATTCTTGATATAGTGGTTCTATCTGCCGACAAAAGAGGGTAGAAGCAAGGTCTTGTAACAAACCTATGTTTTTCATAGTTTCCATCAGTTTAACCAGCGGAAATTAAAATGACTTTTTCGCCTGCGCATATCACCGCACTTGCAACACACCCTGTCAAAGGCCTTACTGCCCACCCACTTCAGGTGACTACTCTACAAGCTAAAGCTGTCTTTCCGCTGGATCGCGCATACGCCATAGAAAACGGCCCTTGCGGGTTTGATGCAACTGCTCCCAAACATATTGCAAAAAACAAGTTTCTGGTGCTCGCGCGCTTTGCCGACGTTGCGCAGGTTAAATGTACTTATGACCTTGAAACGAAAACGGTGACGCTGTCCAAACCAGCTGCCGCAGATGTTACACTTTCATTAGACACTAAGGATGGACAAGAGCAGCTCGCGGCATATTTCACTGAACACATGGGGAATAAAGCTGCCGGACCACTCAAAGTCCTACACTGCGACAACCACGCGTTCACCGACACGGCTGAAAACCTCGTGCATGTTGTCAATCTTGCAAGCGTCAAAGCACTCTCACAAGCTGTTGGCACCGAGCTTGACCCAAAACGTTTCCGTGCAAACATCTATGTTGAAGGCCTGCCTGCCTACGAAGAATTTAATTGGGAAGACAAGAAAATTCGATCAAGCTCAGGCGTAGAATTCAGGTTTGTAAAAAAGACCCGACGTTGTGCCGCCATCGACGTAAATCCAGACACAGCTGAGCGCGACACAAACATCAACAAAGCACTCTACGATTCACTTGGTCACACCAATGTCGGCATTTATCTGGAGCTTGTGAACGGTGGCGTTCTTTCCGTCGGCGACACCCTCATAGTTGAGTAAGGCTTCACCCTAAGCTCCCATCACATGTCACCAAAAATAAAAAACCCCGCATTTTAAAGCGGGGTTTTCAAATAGTATTCCTAGAAACCAGCAAAGCTTCTTGCTTAACGCAGAAGTGTTCAGCTTTCACCATCTCCCGTGGTTTCCAGTGTGGTAGGTGCCGCTCCATCCTCAGCCGGAACACGAGCAGCGCGACCACGCTGCGAACGTGCAGCCCGAGGTGTACGTGCACGCGGTGTACGACGTGGTTTAAGAGCTGACTGATCGCCTTCTCCAGCCTCAGACGCATCGGCAGCTGGGGCTGCAGGAGCTGCTGGGGCCGCAGGAGCCGCAGGAGCCGCAGGAGCTGCGGAAGACGGCGCTGGCGTGCGGCGAACACCGCGACCACGAGTACCGCGAAGGCGGCGGCGTGGCTTTTCTTCATCGTCGTCACCATCTGCAGACACATCCGCCGAAGCTTCCATGCTGCCATCAACTTCAGGAGCGGAGTTGATAAACGGCTGAGGCGTATCAAGACCAATTACCGGCTGTGTCGTTGTGACTGCACCGTCTGGCTCTTCATTTGCCGCAGCAGCGTTTGATGTTTCAGCAGCAACAGGCGCGGCTTCATCTTCTACGCGAGTAGGAGGAGCCGATGTCTGCGAGCTCTGAGGTTGAGCAGCAGCGACAATACGCTGATAATGCTCTGCATGCTGATAGTAGTTCTCGGAGGTTATACGGTCTCCGGAGGCCTGAGCGTCACGCGCAAGTTGCTGGTACTTTTCAGCAATATGCAATGCGGTACCACGGATTTTTACATCCGGTCCATTTGACTCAAAGGAACGTGTCAATGGATTTGGAGCCTTACGCCCCCGCCCACGCATGCGCTTGTTATTCTGATTTCCTGGTCTCATCCTGCCGTTAACTTTCCGGAATAGCAATAGAACCTATCTTGAGGTCCAAGGGAGTATGTTTTCCCAGATTCCAAATGCCGTTAATAAGCCTGCATGTTGATTAAGCCAAAGGCCGTCAACATCGGAATGCAATCGCACTCGATCATATAACTGCTTCAATGCGATATCCGACATCCGATAGCAGCAATACAAATGCATTGCTCTCTCAGTTCTACGATACGAAGGGTCGCTCAACTATCTGCTTTGAAACTATCAACCGACGTCTCTGCAAGGCTCGTCTCACTATAAGTGAGTGCCCATCCCCATCGTTTTCAGCTTTTCGCTGGTATCGCTTGTCGGCGAGATGAAACTATCTCGTTCCGACGCATTTTCCAAGGGGTTTTTTGCAGATTATTGAATTCTTCTCCAATCATGGAAAAACTACAACAACAACCCTTGGCTGACCTGCTAGATCACGCTCACAACGAACCTCCAATCCCACGAGTTCCCTCGTAAGGTTTATAAGCTCATTAGCTTGATCAAACCCGATCTCCATTAGGAGTGCGCTATTTGTCTTAAGAACTCGTTTAGCGTTACCTATCAATTCTTTATAAGCAGTAAGACCATCCACGCCACCATCCAGCGCCAGCATCGGGTCATGCTGCTTTACTTCGTGGCTCAGGCCCTCAATCACAGCACTGCGAATGTAAGGCGGGTTACTCACAACAAAGTCAAATGATCTCGCTAACGGGTCAAGGTAAGAGCCGCAAACCGTTAAAAATCGCTTCAAAACATCATTATTTGCTGCGTTTTGTCGCGCTGTTTGCAGAGCTTCTTCACTTACATCAACAGCAACACAGACTGCGTTGGGTAACTCGCTCAGCAAAGCAATAGCAACTGCACCAGTCCCGGTGCCGATATCTGCAAAGACCCAAGGCTTATCCAAGCCCCCATGTGCCTGACAAAAAGCAAGCGTTGCTTCAATCAGTGTCTCAGTGTCGGGGCGAGGCTCAAGCGTTGCCGCAGACAAGGAAAACTCAAGCCCCCAAAATTCTCTTTTGCCAAGGATGCGGCCAACAGGCTTTCCGGCAAGTCGCTGCTCAACATATTTGCTGATCTTTGCATGAGCTTGCGCCGAAACACCCTCGTCATAATGAAGGGCCAGGTTCTTTGGCTCGTATCCACTTGCCTCGGCGACCAATACACGGGCATCAAGGTCGGCTTCCGCGAGCTGCGCATCACGAAACAGGCCCCTAACGTTAATGTACAACGCCTGCACGTTGGCCAGCTTAGACAGCTCAAAAAGGCTGGACATCAAAGTCCTTCGGCTGCGAGCAGATTGGCCTGATGGTCCATAATCAGCGCCTCAATCACTTCACGCGTTGCTTCACCAGCCATCATCTGGTCCAACTTATACAACGTTAGACCGATACGGTGGTCCGTCACGCGCCCTTGAGGGAAGTTATAAGTGCGAATGCGCTCTGAACGATCTCCTGAGCCAACCTGAACACGACGCGCTTCTGTACGCTCGCTAGCAGCTCTCTCACGTTCAACATCATAAATTTTCGCGCGCAACAACTTCATTGCGCGGTCTTTGTTCTTATGCTGAGAACGCTCATCCTGCACAGCAACCACAATACCGGTCGGATTATGGGTGATACGAACAGCCGAGTCAGTCGTGTTCACGTGCTGACCACCAGCGCCCGATGCACGATAGGTATCGATACGCAGATCCGCCGGGTTGATGTGCACGTCCACTTCCTCCGCCTGCGGCAGAACCGCGACTGTGGCTGCAGAGGTATGGATACGTCCGCCAGATTCTGTTTCTGGCACGCGTTGTACACGGTGAACGCCAGATTCAAACTTCAGCTTACCAAACACTTCTTGGCCAGTGACCGCTGCGACAATTTCTTTAAAGCCACCCATGTCCCCATCAGAGGAAGACATGACCTCAACTTTCCAGCCATTCACATCTGCAAAGCGTTGGTACATTCGGAACAGATCGCCTGCAAACAGCGCGGCTTCATCGCCGCCGGTACCTGCCCGCACCTCAAGAATAACATCATGAGAATCTGCTTTATCCTTCGGAAGCAAACCAATGCGAACTTTCTGGGTAAGCTCTTCTACGGCATCAACAAGCTCGTCGCGCTCAAGCTGCGCAAGCTCTTTCATCTCCGCATCACTTTCTGGATCAGACAAAAGTGACTCAGCGCCATCTAGCTCACTCTCTGCTTTACGAAGAGCACGGATGATCTGTACGATTGGATCGAGTTCTGCATAGTCACGCGAAAGTTTTACGTACACATCCGGTGCAGGGCCGGAGGCCATTTCAGCCTCAATACCTTCAAAGCGAGCTAGCAGTGTATCTAATTTTTCTGGCGCCAGCATTTCGCGGCAACTCCTTAAGCGATTGGCAACGAAGCAAATGAGCAGCTAGCACCTTTGGCTGCAGCAATCAAATTTGCGTTGCTTATACCGGAATATTGTTCTCGGATGCAAAGTTCGTCAAGAACTCGCGGATTTCATCCGTTCCATTACCAGCTTCCAGCTTTACCAGCAGTTGCTCTGAGAGAGCAGACAGGTCCAAAGTCCGCAACATTGCCTTCACAGGACCAATTGAAGCTGGAGACATAGAGAGGTTTCTATACCCAATGGCGAGCAAAGCCATGGCAGAAAGCGGCTGACCACCAAGCTCTCCACACAGGGTCACCGGTGTGTCCATCTTGTCGCCAACAACAACAATCTTGCGCAATGCACGCAGGAAACTTGCAGACAGAGCCTCAAAACGCTCAGCAACCAAGGTATTCCCACGATCAACAGCATAGAAGAACTGGAACAGGTCATTGGAGCCGACAGAGACGAAGTCTACTTCCTTGTAGATTTCGTCGAGCTGATACAGCAAGGCTGGCACTTCAAGCATCACACCAAGCTTCAGATCTTTTGGCGTGTCGTGTCCATGTTGGCGCAGATGTTTCAGCTCGCGTTCAACATAATCGCGCGCCTGCTGAAACTCAGAGACATCAGCAACCATCGGGAACATGATGCGCAAAGAACGCCCCGCCCCTGCATGTAGCATTGCTCTGATCTGTGTGCGTAACAGGCCCGGACGATCCAGCCCGAAGCGGATCGCACGCCAGCCCATCGCCGGGTTTTCTTCCTGCGCCAAACGCAAGTAAGGCAGCACCTTATCGCCGCCAATATCCAGCGACCGGAATGTCACTGGCTTGTCACCAGCCGCATCCAGCACACGAGCGTAAAGGGCGTGCTGCTCCTGCATTCTTGGGAAAGCAGAAGCCACCATGAATTGCAATTCCGTACGGAAGAGCCCGACGCCATCAGCTCCGGCATCTTCCAGACTTGGAAGGTCAAACAGCAACCCGGCGTTCAGCAGGAGCTTAACTTCTATTCCGTCCTTAGTAATTGTCGGTTCATCACGAAGCTGGCGATAAACCTCCTGGCGCTTGGAACGCAGACGCACTTTATCCGCAAAGGCCTGCTCAACATCGCTGGCCGGACGCAGGAAAATCTGGCCGATTTCACCATCGACAATGATGGCATCACCTGATTCCACCAGTGAAACGATGTCTTCCACCTGACCGACAGTCGGAATACCCAACGCGCGCGCCACAATGGTAACGTGACTTGTAGGACCACTTTCTTCCAGGACGAGACCACGAATACGATCCCGGTCATAATCCAACAGCTCTGCCGCACCCATGTTCCGCGCAATGAGGATTGCATCCTTCGGCAGCTCATCTTCACCACTATGGTTCTTACCCATCAGCTCACGAATGAGACGGTGGGCCAAATCATCAAGGTCATGAAGGCGCTCACGCAAATACGGATCTGTCTGCCGAAGCATCTGAGCACGTGTATCGCTCTGAACTTTCTCAACAGCTGCTTCAGCCGTCAAACCATTGCGGATCGCTTCATCGATTTTCCGAATCCAGCCGCGGTCATAGGCAAACATCCGGTAAGCTTCCAGAACCTCACGGTGTTCGCCGTGCTGCGAGAACTCCCCACTTGCCAACATATGGTCAAGAGATTGGCGCAGCCGTGTAACTGATTCTTCTAGACGTTTCTTTTCAGTATCCGCATCCTCGGCAATCAGATTGGTGATCACAACGCGCGGTTCATGAAGAACCACATGTCCCAGACCAATACCATCAGCAAGAGCAACGCCCTTAAGGTGCATAGGTCGGATCACGTCAATTGTCGTGCCTTGTTGTGCAATAGCTTCCAACTCACCCGCCGCGACCATCTCCGCGATCACCATCGCAGTGGTCTGCAGGGCTTCCACTTCGTCTTCGAAGTAAGTCCGGTGGTCTTTGTTCTGAACAACAAGCACGCCAAGCGTACGGCCTGCACGCAAGATAGGAACACCGAGGAAAGAGTTGTAATTTTCCTCGCCCGTTTCAGGACGGTAGGCAAACGCTGGGTGCGCTTGCGCGTTTGGCAAGTTCAGCGGTCGAGCGTCAGAGGAAATCAAGCCCACAAGACCTTCACCAACCTTCAAAGAAGTCTGGTGAACTGCATCTTTGTTGAGGCCCTCTGTCGCGTACAGCTCAAGAACCCCATCCGCACGCAATATGTACACGGAACACACTTCCGCAACCACATTTGCCGCGATCAGATGTACAATCTTGTCGAGCCGTTCCTGCGCATTAATCGGCTCCGCCATCACTTCACGAAGCTTACGGAGGAGTACGCGCGGTCCGGCCAAGCTGCTGCGCATGCTCCGCCCTACCTATAATTCTACAGGCCTTTTTAGCAGGCCACGTTGTGCCTTGGAATCTGACCAAGACACAACAATATTCTCAACAGTAGGAAGCCTAGCCGTCAAGTCCGTATAGCGAATGAAGAGTACGAACCGCGAGTTCCGTATATGCGGAATCGATCAAAACAGAGATTTTAATCTCAGAAGTCGTGATCGCACGGATGTTAATCCCCTTCTCAGCCAGCCCTTCAAAGCACTGTGCCGCAACACCAGCATGCGAACGCATACCCATGCCGATAACGGAAACTTTTACAACATCAGTCGCGCCTTCGATATTCTCGAAACCGATTTCGTCCACGTTCTCCTCAATTACCTTGCGCGCACGCTCGTAATCGCTCTCAGGAACGGTAAAGGTTATATCAGTCGTCTTTCCATCTGGAGAGATATTCTGAACGATCATGTCTACATTGATGTTGCCTTCGGCCAGCGGGCCGAACACTCTGGACGCAATGCCAGGCTTGTCATCAACATTACGTATAGAAATCTGAGCTTCGTCTTTTGAATAAGCGATGCCTGTGACGACTTGTTGTTCCAAAATCTCATCCTCGTCGCAAATGAGTGTACCTACAGGTGATCCGTCAGCGCTGATCTGTGGCGCATCTGGGTCATCAAAGCTGGAGCGCACAAATGTGCGAACGCCGTGAACCATTGCCATTTCAACAGAACGGACTTGCAAAACTTTTGCGCCAAGAGAGGCCATCTCCAGCATCTCTTCAAACGCAACGCGCTCAAGGCGGGTTGCTTTAGCAACAACACGCGGATCTGTTGTGTAAACACCATCCACATCCGTGTAGATGTCACAACGATCTGCCTGAATTGCAGCCGCAATCGCAACAGCACTTGTATCAGAACCACCACGACCAAGCGTTGCAAGCCTGTTGTCAGGCGCGACGCCTTGAAAACCAGCACAAACAGCAACTTGTCCACGCTCCAGACGCTCGATGAGAGTCTCACCTTCGATGCTCTCAATGCGCGCTGCTCCATGGGATTCGTTCGTGCGGATCGGGATCTGCCATCCCTGCCAGGACCGCGCGTCCACACCCATATCTTGCAACACAATCGCCAGCAAACCGGACGTTACCTGCTCACCTGAAGCAACCACCGCGTCATATTCACGTGCATCATGCAGCGCTGCGGCTGACTTTGTGTACCCAACCAGCGTGTTTGTCACGCCAGCCATAGCCGACACCACCACGGCAACCTGGTTGCCTGCTTCCACTTCACGTTTCACGTGCCGCGCAACATTTCTGATGCGCTCTAGGTCGGCAACGGAGGTGCCGCCAAACTTCATAACCAAACGGGCCATCGCTTCCCAAATTCCTCCGAGGGCCTATGTGATGAACCGATCATCACTACAAACGGCGCTAATCCATACAACTAGCGCCTCTCTATCGCAACCAGCGGCTTGACAAAAACAGCGATTGGACCCACCAGTACCTGGATGAAAGTGGAGAGTTGAGCTATGAACGAAGCGCAAAAACCAAGCAACGCCGCCAAAAATCAGGCGCCAACGACAATCGACCCAGCGGAAGTTGCGCATTTCTCATCAATTGCCTCAGAATGGTGGGATCCTACTGGAAAGTTTCGTCCTCTCCACAAATTCAGCCCAGTACGTATCTCCTATATTAAAGAGTATGCGTGCGACCACTTCAAACTGGACGAAAATTCTCCTAAGGCATTAGAAGGACTGCGTATTTTAGATATTGGGTGTGGCGGTGGCCTGCTCTCAGAACCCATGGCACGCATGGGTGCAACCGTCGTTGGAGCGGATGCTTCTGAAACCAATATCAAGGTAGCAACACTTCATGCACAGCAATCAGGTTTAGATATCGATTACCGTGCCCAAACTGCTGAATCCTTAGTAGAAGCAGGTGAACAATTCGACATAGTGCTTAACATGGAAGTTGTTGAACATGTCGCCGATGTTCCCCTGTTCATGAAATCCTGTGCAGATCTTGTGCGTCCCGGTGGATTAATGTTCACTGCAACTATCAACAGAACTCTCAAAGCCTATGCACTTGCCATTGTCGCAGCCGAAACAGTGCTCCGCTGGCTGCCCAAAGGCACCCACCAATATGAGAAGCTCGTGCGCCCGGAAGAACTGGAACACCCTCTCAACGCAGCTGGCATGCATATCTACGAACGCTGTGGCGTAAGCTTCAATCCGTTGACAGACACCTGGTCCAGAACAACCGATCTGAATGTAAACTACATGGTAATAGCTCGGAAGCCAGAATAGCAGTCGAGTTCTAATCCAGCCTGAGAATGAAGATGACCGTAACAGCTCCTGCCAATACCATCGTTTTCATTCCCGGCCTCGCTTGTACCGGCGCCGTATTCTCGCACCAGATCGCCTCTCTAAAAGAACACGCAATCATGATTGCCGAGACCTTTGGGCAAGACACGATTGAAGCGATGGCACGTCGCCTTCTGGACCACGCCCCAGAAAAATTCGCTCTGGCTGGCTATTCTATGGGCGGCTATATTGCTCTTGAGACAATTCGAATTGCCCCTGAGCGTGTCGACCGATTGGCATTGATCAGCACAAATGCTCGGATTGATCTCCCTGCACAAACACAGCTTCGTCAAGCACAAATGGAGATCGTGAAGAAGGGTGGCTATCACAAAATCGCAGCCATCCAATACACCCAACTGGTTCATCCAGCACGACATACAGACATTACATTGCGCCAGACCATCGTGGATATGGCGGAGGAAGTTGGGGCAGAAAACTACCTAAAACAACAGCATGCGATCATTAATCGCCGCGATCAGCGCCCCAATCTCTCTTCAATTCAATGCCCCACCATAATCCTGGCCGGTGCTGATGATAAATTACTCCCGCTGGACAGGAGCTATGAGATGCATGAATCAATTACTCAAAGTGAGCTTCATATCCTCCCCCACTGTGGCCACATAGCGCCCTTGGAACACCCAGCCCACACGAACGAACTCATTCAAGACTGGATCAATCGTTGAACATGCTGACTCAATTTTAACCAGCATCTTCAGAAAAAAACCGCTGAAATCCCTTAGAATCCAGAATATCCTTTTGACAAAATTAGCCTATAAACAAGAGGGTTCATGGCGAACGTTATCGGCACGCGAGCTTCTTCCAACGTCTTGATAGCTCGGAAAATGTTGTCTTAAAACCTAAATCGCCGCCCGAGATTTTGATCGGAGTCCGGAGGAAATACCATGCTGAACATCGACAAAGATATAAAAGAAGCAATGGATCGCTGGTCAGTAGCGGCCGATTCACTGCCATGGCAGGGCTGGTTTTGGGCGCAAGGTGGAGATCAATTATCCAGTACTGCGTTGGAGAATGCGATATACAACAACAAAGCAATGCTGGAAAATTGTCAGGCAATACTGAACGCCAATATGAGCTTCCTGAGCAAACGAATGAAAGCCAATACGGATTTCGTTCAGGAAATGTGGAATTGCCCGACAGGCATCGAATTCTCGCACTTGGCAAGCAAATACATGCAACAGGCCTTTGTGGATTGTTATGAGGAGGGCTCACGTCAGGCGGGCCAAGTGTCCTCAACAATGCAAGGCACCCTCTCAAAAACCCAAGAGGCAGCATCTGACGCACTTACAAGTATCGATGACTTAAAGGCGATGGCTCAAGCCAAAACTGCAAAGGCCCCAGCAAAGCCAAGACGCAGAGCACCGCGCAAATCAGCGCCGACACGCAGCCGCGAGAAAAACACAGATACCCCCTCTACGTCACAAGCCTCTGGCGGCAAAGGGGTTACTGCCTGAGTAGCCAGCCAAATAAAAAGGCGCATTCCTGAAGAAGCGCCTTTTGGTTGCTGACTAGAACTGCAGTATCAGATCAGTTTCTGTCCTCTGGCAACACTGGAAGCTGCATGAGGTCAATTCCCTCTTCGATAAGCTCCTGTGCATCGTCCGGGGAAGTTTCACCATAGATTCCACGCTCTTCGCTTTCACCATAGTGAATTTTGCGAGCTTCCTCGGCAAATTTATCTCCAACGTATTCGGAGTTAGATACCACTTGCTTACGAAATTCTCGCAGGGCCTCCACCAGCTCCTTGGCCTTCTCAGGAACTTTCTGCAGGTCTACCGCTGTAGCTGGTCTCGCGACGGGTTGCTCAGAGCTTATTGAGGCATCATTGGTGGGCTTTGGCTGGCTTGGAGCATTGGCACTTTCAGTGGCCTTTGCTTGAACAGCGGCAACAGCTTGCGCCACTTGACGTTCAGCTTGTGCCTTTACCTTGCTTCGCGCCGTTGAAACATTGGGAGCCATGAGGCGTTTTTGAACGGCAGAGCTGTCGCAATAAGGGCAAGTTACCAGACCCAGCTCTTTTTGCTTGTCGTAGTCACCGGAATTACGAAACCAGCCATCAAACTCATGCCCGTTATCACAGGCAAGCGAATAATTAATCAACTGACCATCTCCCCACGAACGGAAACAGTGGCCACCAGAAAGTCACGTGCATTCTCGATGGCTGGAATCCGTTGGCGCGCCTCACCAACTTTTGCCATATCCAGTTCGCCAATCAAAATACCTGGCTCATCGTGGTCTAACTCCGCAATCACCTGCCCCCAAGGGTCAACCATTAAGCTATGGCCATATGTATGACGTCCATCTTCATGAACGCCACCTTGTGCGGCAGTGACGACAAACGCCCCGTTTTCAATCGCACGCGCTCTTTGTAAAACATGCCAATGCGCTTCACCGGTTTGCTTGGTAAAGGCAGCAGGTGCGGTCAGCACTTGGGCCCCAACCTTTGATTGCTCTCGGAAAATCGCTGGCTGACGAATATCATAGCAAATTGCCATTCCAAGCTTCACCGCCCCCATATCAATGACCGGAGAAACTCCACCAGCGCTATAGCTTTCAGACTCGCGCCAGCTTTCTCCATTGGGCAGATCCACATCGAACATATGAATCTTATCGTAACGAGCGACAATCTCACCAAGAGGTGAAATCAGGAAACCACGGTTGGCAAGCCTTTCACCCTCTAGGCGGATTGCCATTGAACCAATGTGAAGCCAGACATTCAACTCTTGAGCAAGCGCACCAAGCCGCTCCAAAAATGGATCATCAGCTTCAAAATTGGACGCCGCCAGTTGGGCTTTGCGGCTACGTTCCAAAACATTGGTCATCTCAGGCGTCTGTATATAAGTTGCACCTTCAGCAGCTGCATCTTTGATCAGCGCCTCGCAGACCTCAAGGTTCTCGAGCGGGTTTATGCCGGTCCTCATCTGGACACATGCAGCCACAAAACTTGTCATCATCACTCACTTTCAAAGCCACGTCACGAAAAGGCTTTCTAAGCTTCTTTAAATATCAGCGTTCAGCAGACCATCCAAATGCCCACGACGCTCAAGCGCAAACAGGTCATCACAGCCACCAATATGCTCCGACCCGATAAAGACCTGAGGGAAGGTATTTGATCCATTGGACTTGGCAATCATTTCCTTACGGATCGTTGGATCTTCGCTGTAGTTGAACTCTTTATAATCAACGCCCTTTTCATCAAGAAGCTTCTTTGCACGAGCACAGTAACCGCACATGTCACGGGTGTAGATTGTAACTTGAGCCATATTTTTTTGTCCTTTGGATACTCATCGAAGGCCAATGCAATTCAGCCATCATAACTGAAGCTTATATGGATCACCCCCGAATAAACCGCAAGCCCACCCCAACTCAAGTTAATCTCATAGCGATGCTGTAAAGTCTGCTACTCAACTCAACAGCTAGTCAGTCACTATACTCACTTACCTTGTCTGGATCGACCAGCGCAAAAACGAGTACATCCACTCGTGCAGCACCTGCTGCTTTCAAGACCCTTGCACACTCTTCTACAGTTGCACCTGTGGTCAAAACATCATCAACCAGCACAACATTTGCCCCGGAAACATTTGGCAGGAAGTCGTCGGACACAGCAAATGCTCCTCTTACATTGGCTGTTCTTGCATCACGCTTTAAGCCAACCTGCTGATTGGTGCGTCTGGTCCTGAAAAGGCCGTTCAATATAAACTGGCAATCCAACCGCGTCCCCACTTCGCGTGCAAGCAAAGCAGACTGGTTATAGGTCCGCTCTCGCAAACGTGCCGTGTGCAAAGGAACCGGGATAAGAATGCTATCAGACTGCAACAGCTCAGTTGCTGCATTGAGCATACAGACTGCAAGGAGCTTCGATAATCTAATCTCGCCATAAAACTTAAACCGCTTAACAAGCTCCTTGGCCGGCCCGTTATAAAGAACAGAGGCGCGTGCCCGGTCATAATCAGGCGGATTAACAAGAGCCGCCGCACTCCAGGCGTTTGGGCCAAGCTCGTAGTGCAATGGAATACCCAACCGCTCGCAATAGGGCGCCGAAATCAGTTCCAGTGTCTGCCAGCAGGAAAGACAGACCCCACCATCGCTCTGAACCAGCTCATCACAAACCGGGCAACTATGCGGAAAAACTGCATTCAAAAGCAGTTGAAGCCCCTGTTTAAAACGACGAGGAAATGCAAGCCTTGCTGTAAGGGGGGCGGAAGTGAGCGGGGCTCTATCCACTGTATCGGGCAACCATTCCAAAGAAGATAACTTGTCGCCCATTCTGGCTCACCGTATATACCTACAGACAGATTAAGCTAACAAAACCTCCTGTGAACATCACCCCATGTTCAATCGGGATACTATTTCCAAGAGTGCACACTGCACCAGCTGGCCAAGGGCGCCCCAATGAGCGAACACATTCTCTTTGATCGTCAACTCATAGCAAAACGGCGCATGGCCGCTTTGACGAAAGCTCAAGATGGTGCTGATTTCTTGATGAAGGCAGCAGCAGCTGACTTGCAGGACAGGCTGGACTTCATCAGCAGGCAGTTTGACTGTGGTGTGGACCTTGGCGGGCACACCGGTCACATTTATGAAACTCTAAAGGCATCGGGTAAGGTCAATAAACTACTGAGAGCCGATATATTTGCAGCCGACCCTAACCTGCCCAAACCAGACCTGGTTCTGGACGATGCGGTTTTGCCATTTGCACCGGAAAGTTTGGACCTGATCGTTTGCGCCCTTAACCTGCAAATGCTCGACGATCTTCCAGGCGCCCTCATTCAAATCAAACGCGCTCTAAAGCCAGATGGCCTCTTTCTTGGCCTGCTCCTAGGAACTGACACCCTTGCAGAATTGCGCGATTGTCTAATGCGGGCAGAAATGGAAGTCAGTGGAGGCGTATCTCCGCGCGTTATTCCGTTTGCAGACACAAGAGATTTGGGCGGACTTCTTCAGCGCGCTGAGTTTGCGCTTCCAGTGACCGACATTGATCGACTTACTGTCAGATACGACACTATGTTTGATTTGATCAAAGACTTGCGTGCAATGGGAGCAACAAATCCGCTCAATGACCGTTTAAAGGCCCCAACCAGCAAAAAAGTCTTTCTGCGTGCTGCTGAAATCTATGCTCAGGATTATGCGGACGCGGACGGTCGCATTCGAGCAACCTTCACCTTTGCATCTTTGTCGGGCTGGGCACCGCATGAATCCCAGCAAAAGCCCCTTAAGCCCGGGTCAGCAAAGCACAGCCTAGCCGAAGCGCTTGGCACAAAAGAAATCAAATCCTGATTATTGGGAAATGACTGTAGACATTGTGTCGGCGAGAAACTCGAAGTTGCCTGAAATAGCAGACCCGATCGCCGTCACAGCAGCAACAATTGCCAAAACAATAAGTCCTGCAAGAATGGCGTATTCAACTGCAGCAGCACCGCGTTCGTCTTCTGTCATGTGGGCGATTGTGAAACCGCTTTTTTGAAACTTAAACGCTTGGTTGCTCAACGCCATTATTTGCCTCTTATTTCCGCAGTCTCCGGCTAATAAGACACGAGGTCGATTAGATGTGGAATCAGCGGTTCATCTGCTGGTGGCATGTCGTAATCACGCAAGCGAACTGCACGTACCCATTTAAGGTTTTGCCCTTCTGCCCCGTGAGGTGTACCCGACCACCGTCTGCAAACGTAAAGTGGCATTAGCAAATGAAAATCTTCGTAAGTGTGGCTAGCAAAACTCAAAGGCGCAAGGCACTCTTTTTTAACCGTAATTCCCAGTTCCTCTGTTAATTCACGGATCAAACAGTCCTCTGGAGTTTCATTTTCCTCCAGCTTGCCACCAGGGAATTCCCAGAAACCAGCCATTGATTTACCTTCGGGACGCTGAGCAAGCAAAATCCGGTTGTCCGCGTCAATAAGTGCGCAGGCCGCGACCATAACAATTTTCATCTTTTTTCCGTCTCAAATAAGGACACTTTGAAAACCTTTGAGAAACCATAACAAAGGTTCGCTGTGAAATTTTACTGATTATATTAAGTCAGGCGGAGTCCGGCAGTAGTGGTAAGCATAGGCTTCTCTATAGCCAAGAGCTTCATACAGCGCGCAAGCAGCAGCATTCTCGGCCACCACCTGCAGCCAGGCAGTTTCAGCTCCCGCTTCTGCGCCAAGTCGCTGCACTTCACACATCAGGGTGTAGGCCAGGCCTTGTCGGCGGTATTCATCCCGCGTCACAACATCAAAGATGCCGAGCATGTCACCATCAATCACGCCAAGCAAAGCTGCAGCAGGTGTACCCTCATGCGTTTCAAGGACAAGACCCAGCAGCTCAACGGTCACTTTGGACAATACCTCAAGCAATGCTTGGTGAGCACTACTCAGCGGAGCGCCGCCATCAGCCCCGGATGCCTGAGCAAACTTATAGATCCACTCATCCAACGGAACTCTGGTCAGTTGAAACCCTTCAGGCACCTCAGTATCACCAAGCCCCCATATAGACCGGCTAAGCACCTGAGTTTCATCGATCCGCGTATATTTTTGAGCGTCGAGCACTTGATCTACATCCTGAGGAACCAGCGGTGTCCAGCGCACATGAAACTTGGAACCGAGCCGTTTAAAGCGCATACGAGCAGCATTTAATCGGCTTTCTGCCTCATCGCAATCATTGGTATCGTAGAAGTTCAAAGAGTTATTTCTGCGCGCACTGCTCCCCGGAGAGATCCGGGAAATCCAGCTTCCATCATGGTGCGCCATGAGGCTGGGAAAGCAATTTATATTTGCCTGCTCCAGCCTGTACAATGTTTCCATATCGCACTTAGGTTGACGAGGTTGAACCCTCTTAACTTCTGTAGTCACCATTGATTGCCACATATTCCTTCGTGAGATCACAAGTCCACACGTTTGCGCGGCCCTGTCCAAGACCAAGCCCTACTTTCAAAGTGATCTCGGCTTTTTTCATGACCGCAGAAGCGTCTTCTTCGCTGTAATCAGGATCGCGCTCTCCTTCAACCGCAACACGGATATCTCCAAACCAGATTTCCAGTTTATCCCGGTCTGCTGGCTCTCCAGCTTTCCCGACTGCCATAACAACACGGCCCCAGTTCGCATCCTCGCCTGAAAACGCGGTCTTCATCAAGGGAGAGTTTGCAATCGCCATTGCGATACGCTTTGCCGAAAGATCACTCTCAGCGCTCTCCACCTGCACTTCAACAAACTTGGTAGCGCCCTCACCGTCACGTACGATCATCTGAGCTAGTTCAAGCATCATGTCCGACAAGGCATCACGGAAGTCAGACAAGCGCGGATCCGTCACATCATCAATCCAGTCGCCCCCGCCTGCACCACCTGTTGCTGCAAGAAGCACAGTGTCAGACGTGGACGTGTCGCTATCAACCGTGATGGAGTTAAATGAACCGCTGACACATTCAGAAAGCAGTTGTTGCAGCACTGGAGCCTTGATGGCAGCATCAGTAAAAAGAAAGCCGAGCATCGTTGCCATATCGGGTGCAATCATACCCGCACCTTTGGCAATTCCGTTCAATGTGACCGCGGTCTCTCCCAGCTTTACAGTGCGCGTGCTCAATTTGGGATAGGTGTCGGTCGTCATGATTGCTTTGGCAGCATCCATCCACTTATCTGGCACTGCATCGGCAACCAAACCATCAGCAACACCTGCAAATTTCTCCGCTGGCAGCGGCTCTCCAATCACACCGGTAGAAGCAAGGTAAATCTCTTCGACAGAAAACCCTGTCGCCTGTGAAAGAATATCAGCGGAAAGCTCCACTGAGGCCGTCCCTTTCTTGCCTGTAAAAGCATTCGCATTTCCGGAATTGACCATGATCGCCCGCGCAACGCCCTTTGAGAGCTTTTGCTTACACCAATCAACGGGAGCGCTCGTACATTTAGACGTCGTAAACACACCTGCAATTTGCGCTGGTTCGTCAAATACCGCCAAAAGGACATCGGTACGTCCCTCATATTTCAACCCAGCTGCCGCGGTCGCCAAACGAACACCCTTAAGCGCTGGAAGCTCTGGATAGGATACAGGAGCCAATGGAGAAAGTGTTGCGGTCATAAGAACCCCCCGAAGAAAACAATGCTTTTACAAAAAAGTAGCCTCGGAAGGCCTATGCCATCCGAGGCTACAAAAACAAGGTGTTTTATTTCAATAATCAGCAGAGCTATTCGCTAGGTGCGAATTACTTGCTTTCCTCAGGCTTTGGCTGGTCAGCATCAGCACCAATGATTTCCACAGTGTTCTTTGCTTTCAGCTCTTCAAGCACTGTGCTGAACTTAGCTAAAACCAGTTCTTGGCGCAGCTGACCTTCAACGGCATCGAAGGTTGGCGCTGGCTGTGTACGTGTCTCCTTGTTCAGGATGACATGGTAACCGAACTGTGTTTGCACAGGTTCCTTTGTGAACTCACCTGGCTTCAGATCATACGCAGCTTTTTCAAACTCAGGAACCATCTGGCCTTTTCCAAAGAAGCCAAGGTCACCACCGTTCGGGCCGGAAGGACCAGTGGATTTTTCCTTCGCAAGCTCTGCAAAGTCCGCTCCACCTTCAAGCTGTTTGATAATGTCGCGTGCTTCATCCTCAGTCTTCACAAGAATGTGAGCAGCATGAACCTCTGGAGTACCTTGGAAATTGGCATACTTAGCGTCGTAAGCCGCCTTAACTTCATCCTCGGTAATCGTGCTTTGAATGTTTTTCTGGAAATATGCATTGCGCAGAGCACGCATACGCTCAAAAGCCATTAAGCGTTTAAAGTCATCAGTTTCTGAGAGTTTCTCTGCCTCACCTGCATCTGCAAGCAGCTTCATCTCTACAAGCACGTCGGTCAAAACCTTGCGCCATTCAGTTGGCGGAACGCGCTGCAGCTGCTGCGCATAATCTTGTGCAGCAAAAGCAAGATCTGCTTCAGTAATAACGCTGTTCCCAACCTTCGCAACTGGCTTGTTCAGATCTGGAGCAGTATCTGCATCCTGAGCCTGAGCAACATTCAGACCCACAACCAGTGCGGCAACTGCAACGGACCCACCGAGAAACCTTGTAAATTTACGAAGCATTCGATCTCTTTCTTTCCTGTTTATGGAGAGTTTAAAAAGAGTTGCAAAACAACAAAGCTTTATGTTGCGACGGCAACTGCCGTTGACAACCTTAGAGCCCACTCTTATCTCTCTGTCGCCTGCTTTTTTACGCGCAGGTGCTTAATATGCAGTGACTCATGTCAGAACCACCGAGTTTTGACTGGATAGATCACGAATGTGAAGTTTTTTAGGGCCCGGCCGCGACGTGAAAAAACCGGCGCGCCCAAAACAGGAAGGACCGCCACATGGTGGGACTCGGCGCACTCGCTCGAAAAATATTTGGTTCAGCTAACGACCGTCGGATCAAGACAATCAGGCCTAAAGTAGACACGATCAATGCTTTAGAGCCAGAGATGGAAGCTCTGACTGATGAACAGCTGAGAGCCAAAACGGACGAGTTCCGTGAGCAACTTGCAAACGGTGCAAAACTGGACGACCTTTTGGTCCCGGCCTTTGCAGTCGTGCGTGAGGCATCTCGTCGTGTTCTTGGCCTACGCCAGTATGATGTGCAGCTTATCGGCGGTATGGTTCTCCATGCTGGCGAAATCACAGAAATGCGGACCGGTGAAGGTAAAACCCTTGTGGCAACCGCACCCGTCTACCTAAACGCCTTGACTGGTAAGGGTGTTCACGTCGTAACAGTGAACGACTACCTTGCCTCTCGTGACGTTGAATGGATGGGCCAGGTTTACCGCTTCCTGGGCCTGACAACCGGCCTGATTGTGCACGGTGTCACCGACGAAGAGCGCAAGGCAGCCTACGCTGCCGACGTTACCTACGGAACGAACAACGAATTCGGCTTTGATTATCTTCGTGACAACATGAAGTATGATCGCGAGTCTATGGTTCAGCGACCGCACCATTTTGCGATCGTCGATGAGGTCGACTCCATTCTTGTCGATGAAGCGCGTACGCCACTCATCATCTCAGGTCCTTTGGAAGACCGCACCGATTTCTACAATTCAATCGATGCCTACATCCCAAAGCTCGCCGACGAAGATTTCGAGCTGGACGAGAAAGCCCGCTCCGCGACCTTCACTGAAGAAGGTAACGAGAAGCTAGAGCAACTCTTGTCTGAAGCTGGACTTCTGAAGGGTGATTCGCTGTATGATGTGGAAAACGTTACAGCAGTTCACCATTTGCAACAGGGCCTGAAAGCCCACAAACTCTTCCAGCGCGACAAAGATTATATTGTCCGCGATGATGAAGTTGTCATCATCGATGAGTTTACTGGCCGTATGATGCCAGGTCGTCGTTTCTCTGAGGGCCTCCACCAAGCGTTGGAAGCTAAAGAGCAAGTTTCGATCCAGCCAGAGAACCAGACACTCGCCTCTATCACCTTCCAGAACTACTTCCGCATGTACGACAAGCTGGCTGGCATGACCGGTACAGCAATGACTGAAGCTGAAGAGTTCATGGACATTTACAGTTTGGATGTTGTTGACATCCCAACCAATGTTCCTGTGCTGCGTATCGATGATGACGATGAGGTTTACCGCACCGTCGCTGAGAAATACAATGCGATCATGGAACTGGTAGATGATTGTCATGAGCGCGGTCAGCCGGTTCTGGTCGGCACTACGTCCATCGAAAAATCCGAGCTCCTTGCAGAACTGCTGCTCAAGCATGGCTACAAGCAGATCGATGTTTCCGACCCGCAAGCTTTGGCCGACTATGCGCTTACTGCAGGCAAAGAGAAAGTCTTTGCAGTGCTGAACGCGCGCTACCATGAGCAGGAAGCAACCATCATTGCACAGGCAGGCGTGCCTGGCGCGGTGACCATTGCAACCAACATGGCTGGTCGTGGTACAGATATCCAGCTGGGCGGCAACGTTGAGATGCGTATCGCCACCGAACTGGGCGATATGCCTGAAGGCGATAAACGCACGGCTCAAGAAGCTGCCATTAAAGCTGAAGTTGAAAAACTAAAGCAAAAAGCTATCAAGGCAGGTGGTCTCTACGTTGTAGCAACCGAACGTCATGAAAGCCGCCGCATTGATAACCAGCTGCGTGGCCGTTCTGGCCGTCAGGGCGATCCTGGGCACTCTAAATTCTTCCTCTCGCTGCAAGATGACCTGATGCGCATCTTCGGCTCTGAGCGCATGGATTCCATGCTCCAAAAGCTTGGTTTGAAGGAAGGAGAGGCCATTGTTCACTCCTGGATCAATAAAGCACTCGAGAAAGCTCAGCAGAAGGTCGAAGCACGTAACTTTGATATCCGTAAGAACCTGCTGAAATTTGACGACGTGATGAACGACCAACGTAAAGTGGTCTTTGATCAGCGACTTGAAATGATGGACCCTGAAGTAACGCAGGAAGCCGTTGTGGAAATGCGCGAAGAGTTCGTCGAAGATCTCGTCGCAGCACATATTCCAGAGCGCGCTTATCCTGAACAGTGGAATACTGAAGGCCTTCAGGAAGAAGCACGGACAAAACTGAACCTTGAACTCCCGATCATGGACTGGGCAAACGAGGAAGGTATCGCGGACGAGGAAGTTACCTCTCGTCTGAAAAAGGAAGCCAACGAAGTAATGGCGAGCAAGGCTGCTAACTACGGCCCTGACGTCATGCGCCAGATCGAACGTGCAGTTCTTCTGCAGACCATCGATAACTTGTGGCGTGAGCACTTGGCGAACCTTGATCACCTGCGCTCAGCTGTTGGCCTGCGTGGCTACGCACAGCGTGACCCGCTTCAAGAGTATAAGACAGAGTCCTTCACTCTCTTTGAAAATATGCTCAGCACACTGCGCCAGACCACAACATCACAGCTGATGCATGTTGAGTTGGTTCAGCAGCAGGCACCAGAAACGCCGCAAATGCCAGCTCACATGGAGGCTCATCACACCAACCCATTAACTGGTGAAGATGAGATGGCTGAAGCAGATCGTCAGCTGACAGAAGCACGTGCAGCTGCCGCTCCAACAGGGCGTGATGCTGGCGATCCGGAAACATGGGGACGCGTTGGCCGTAACGAACCTTGTCCATGTGGCTCTGGTAAAAAATACAAGCATTGCCATGGAGCACTCGTCTGATCCAACATAAGGTTTTTTAAAGCACATGCGCCAAAACGCTTCCTGTATTCTGTTAGGATGCCGTTATGAAACATGGCTTGTAAGACAGTTGGCAGATCCAGTTTCCAGATAAACTGCTTTCATTAAAAGGGCTGCTTCGGCGGCCCTTTTTTATATGGTCACATCCCCCTGCTCCCGGCTTAAGACTTCCTAGGCAAAACTTCGGTATACTTCTTAAAAACAAAACCGGGTTCTCTATATCCCGGCGCTCAGGAGCATTAGATGGCCTCAGTCTTCGTCAAGATTACAAGTCGCCATTACCTGCCAAGCGCATACGTTCTCGCGCTATTCATTGGCATGCCCGCCTCCCCTGTATCAGCACAATCAGAGCCTCCTGCCAATCAGCAGGAAACACAAGCACCTCGCGCTAAAGAATCTCCTGACGAAACAGCGGCCCCGCAACTGCGCCATGTCTCTCCCGGGTACTACCGCCAGGTTGATCAAAGCTTAGGCGCACAGCTTCCGATCTATGATGATGCTTCAACAGATGCTGCCGTCATTGTTCAGCTACCAGGAGACACCATTCTCAACTCTGACGGTGAGGAAAAGGAAGCCGGCGATATACTGTGGCAAAAAGTAAGCCTTGGTGAAATTGAGGGCTGGGTTCATGCAGACAAACTAACGCCAGCAAAGCCGATCCCATTTGCAGGAACAGACCTGCCGGTACTGGGAGTATGCGGAGGTACAGAGCCATCCTGGAGCATAGAGTGGAACTCTAATACCGTCACCTATTCCAACATAGCAGGACTGCTCCACCGTGCCCCGCTCAAGGCTGTGGAATCAAAAAAAGACGAGAGTGCAACGCTATTAACAGCAGAGGATGAGACATTTAACCTCAAGATGACCATCACCGCAAAGCAGTGTACCTACACGCCTCTCGATTCCTTTGTGTGGGGTGAAGCCGTAGCAACCATCACCCAAACAGGACAAAAGCCAGTCGAGCTTAAAGGATGTTGTCGCCCCGTCTCAGATGGTTATCACTAAAGCATAATTTGGCTTGAGCCAGTGTATTGACGCACCAAAGAAGTTAGTCGCACCTTGCAAAACGGCATAAAAAAACCCGGGTCACCCCGGGTTTCTTGTTGCTGAAATCATGCGCCAATTTAATTGACGACGACCTTAGCTCCGATATCTACTTGATCGTAAAGGTAGGAAACATCGTCGTTGAACATACGGATACAACCGGACGAAACAGCCCGCCCAATGCTCCAGTCCTCGGTGGTTCCATGAATACGGTAAATCGTTGCGCCTAAGTACAAAGCACGTGCGCCAAGTGGATTTTCCGGGCCACCCTTCATGTAACGCGGTAGAGTGCGACCTTGTTTCGCCTCACGTCGACGCATTTCCTCAGGTGGTGTCCAGCCTGGCCACTTCGCTTTACGCGTAATACGCTCAGTACCATTCCACTCGAAGCCTTCGCGACCTACGCCAATACCATAGCGCATCGCCTTACCGTTCTCCTGAACGTGGTAGAGAAAACGCTTATCAGTATCAATGATAATGGTGCCCGGCTCTTCCTTGGTGCGATACCGCATCAGCTTACGCTTGTATTTACTGCGCGCCATACTTGATGCCATGCCAGGCGGATCCGGGAAAACGTCCCATTGGCGTGTGCTTGGATTCCACAGCTTACCCGCGCTTGCAGGTGCTACAAACACAATGCTAACCAAGGTACAAAAAACAGCAAATATTCCCTTGCGAAGTAGTCCTCGCATAATCACCCCCTGAAATTGGCGATGGCCCCCACCCCTGCGGGACCTTTCGAATCTAAAAAATAAATCAGCCCCGAGAAACAAATCCTTTTTCGGGGTTATCAACTTACATATGTTTCAAATTGCGACTCATTATCAACATCTGATCAACGATATCCAAGCAAAACCGCACTTAATCGAGTCAATTATTCCATTTTCGTGAAATTTTATGAGCCTAGACAACATTTTCTCCCAAGTTCATCCGTTTTTATACTGATAAAAATATTGTCTTAGCCTAAGTCACAGGTAAACCTCCCAATGAAAGGGTCATATAATACGCCCAATGGGAGGCCTTATATGAATATCGATAGTATCCAAGATGTAACCTGCCTGCCTTTCACCGCCTTTGGCCCTGAAAGCGCAGAACCTGTAATCTTCATCCATGGCTTTGGAGCCGACGCCAGCACATGGCGCAATCTTCAAACTCAGATGGAAAACACACGCAGGACAATCGCGTTTGACTTGCCAGCACACGGGCGGGCGCTCGCCAATTTTGCACCTAGCAATGCAGTTGGTTCAGCCAAAGCCATCACAAAATCGCTGGATGCCTTAAAACTCGACAAGGTGCATTTGGTCGGTCACAGCATGGGCGGCGCAATTGCCAGCCTCATTGCAATGCGCAGTCCAGAACGCATCGCAAGTCTCACTCTGCTGGCTCCCGGCGGTTTCGGTCCAGAAATCAACGCCAAGCTGCTGCGTCGCTACGCGACAACACACACTGAGGCGGGCCAGCAAGTGCTGTTGGAACAGTTTGTGGGACTGGAATTTAAACTTCCCAAAAAGCTAGCAGAATACGTTGCAACACAACGCGCCACACCTGGCGCGTCTGAAGCATTGAAAGCCGTTGCAGAGCTCATTTTGGAGGGCGACCGTCAGGGTGTTCTGCCAACCGAAAAACTTGCTGAGTTACCAATGCCAATCAAAGTGGTTTGGGGCACTCAGGACAAAATCCTGCCGACCCGCCAATGCCACAAATTGCCGGGGCCAGTGGCCTGCCATGTATTCGACGGCGTTGGCCATATGGTTCATATGGAAATTCCGCAGGACGTCATCCGTCTTATTTTAGAAAATATCCGTTAAGGCGTGTCTCTGAAAAGGAACTCCTGCCTTTAGAGATTTCAGAGCGTGTCGCCATAACAGCGACGCGCTCCAAAAAACAACGACTCAAGCAGGTGGCAACAAGCCTTCTTTCCACTCTTGCCCGATAACCCGGCGGGCCATCATATGAGAGCGTGGATGATTGACACTATCGACCGCAATCAGTTTCCCTTTCGCCAGATAAGCGACATAAAAACTGTCCGCAGACGTATCGCCAACCAAAACAGCCTCATCATAACCGTTTGAAAGCCCAGCAATTTGCAGTTTGATATGATGCTGATCAGACCAGAACCAAGGCAACGGGTCATAATCATGACTGTGGTCATTGTCTGGATCAGTCAATGCATGCGCGGCAGCCTTTGCCTGATCAATCGCGTTCTGGACGCTCTCTAATCGAATGCTTCGGCCATATCGCTCTGAGAAGAACCGGACACAGTCTCCGCAAGCATAAACATCTTCGTGGGAAGTCTGCCCTGCTCCGTCAACGATGATACCGTCATCGACCTCTAATCCCGCCGCAGCAGCAAGTTCAGAGTTTGGCACAGCACCGACCGCAGAAAGCACCATATCACAAGGCAATTCTCGTCCATCGGCAAGCTTGACAGAAGAAACCTTACCGCTAACGCCTTCAATGCTGGTTACGCCAGTACCGCAATGCAATTCCACGCCGCGCTCTTCATGCAGGCTATGAAAGAAAGCGGAAAGGTCAGGAGAGACAACGCGCTTGAGCAACCGTTCCTGAGCTTCAAGAACAACAACATCCAGCCCCATAGAACGTGCAACCGCAGCTACTTCCAGGCCAATATACCCACCACCAATAACAACCAGCTTTTTGCCGGGCAAAAAAAGCTGCTTCATCAGCTCAACATCTGCAATGGAGCGCAGCGTAACAACGCCATCAAGGTCGGCCCCAGGAAGCGGCAAATCACGTGCACGCGTTCCTGTTGCAAGCAACAATTTGTCCCACTGCACTTCTTCGCCACCAGAAAGGCGAAGGCTCTTTTTGCCAAGATCGATATGATTCACATGAGCATTAAGCATCAAATCAATATTATGCAGCTCGTAAAAGGCCTCAGGACGAATAAACAGCGCATCTGGTTCCACTTCTCCGCGGAGAAATTTCTTGGACAGCGGCGGGCGTTGATAAGGTGGTTGCGGTTCGTTACCCAAGACCACCAGTTTACCTTTATAACCCTTTTGCCTGAGTGTTTGCGCAGCCTGCACACCTGCCTGCCCCGCGCCCACAACAACAATCTTATTCGTCATTTTCAAAACCCGTATTAGCGCAGAAAAACAACTCAACAGGTCTGCGCTGTTTGCTTTGCTTGATAAAACCCATGCCCAACAGCAATGTGGCGCTTAACACCGGCAAAAACCAGTGGCAAGCGCCACATTTAAAACGGTAATTCGTGACAATCTTTAGGCGGCGCGGACTTTTCCAAGGAATGCACCAACCGTGTTGTTGATGTGATCAGCTTGGGTTGAGAGGGTATCTGCAAGATCAGAAACTGTTCCACCCGTACTTCGTGCATTTTCAGACGCACTTTCAACCATCTGCATCGCATCTGCGCCCTTTTGGGAACTCTGCGTTGCATTTGTTACATTCTCTGTAATGGCCTGGATGGCAGCATTTTGTTGTTCTACAGATGCTGCTACCGCAGAAGCGATCTGGTTCATCTCATTAATAACGTCGCTAACGTCGCCAATCGCTCCAACAGCTTCAGCAGAAGCCTCCTGAATAGACCCAACTTGCTGTGCGATCTCTTCCGTTGCCTGTGAGGTTTGGTTCGCCAGAATCTTGACCTCAGAAGCCACGACCGCGAAGCCCTTGCCATGCTCACCCGCACGAGCTGCTTCAATGGTAGCGTTCAACGCAAGAAGGTTCGTCTGATTCGCAATATCGCGAATAAGCCCCACAGCCTCGCCAATGCGGTTTGCAGCCGCGCTAAGCAAGTTCATCGTTTCAGCTGTCGCCTTGGAGCCCTCCACGGCACGACTTGCAACACGAGTGGATTGCTCTGCCTGTCCTGCAATATCATTAATGGACATTGCCAGCTCTTCCGTGGCTGCCGACGCGCTAGAAACATTTTCCGTTGCATTTTCAACGGCGCGGCTTGCAGATTCAGCCTCTTTGGAAACATTGTCCGCAGCGGTGCCTACATCGTTAGACGCTTCACCAAGACCGTCTGCGGCCGAATGCAGATTGTTAAGAGCCTCCGCAACAGTTTTCTCAAACCCGATGATCAGGCTATCGACCTGCTCAGCACGCGCATGTTTCTCTGCATTCTCGCTGTCTTGTTGCTCACGCAGTTTATGACGCTCTTCAATATTGTCGCGAAACACTTGAAGCGTCCGCGCCATCGCAGAGATTTCTCGTCCGCCTTTATTGAGAGGGATCACTGCGGACAAGTCATTCTTCGCCAAAAGCGACATTGCATAACGCAGCGCATTGAGGTTTCGAAGAATTCCAATAACGAGCGCAGAACCAAGAAGAAACAGGGTCAATGAAAAACCAGCAACAACCACGCCTAGGTAGAAGTTGGTTTGCTGTCGTGTTTCGACCAGAGCCGCCTGTGCATCAACCTCACCCTGGATCGCTGAGTTCTTCAACTCTGCCAAGCGTGGTGGCAAAAGATCAAACAGATTTGCGAGCAACTCGGAGCTTGTCGCGCGCTTATCATAGGCCTTGGTATATGCCTCAAACGCCTTTTTGTAGGCTGCAATATTGGTTTTAACCACTTCAGCGACAGCTGGATCAATTTCAGCCCGAGGGAGCGTGCGCTCAAAACGAGAGAACGTAACCTCAAACGTTCCCAGCGCATTGTCACTTCCACTGATTGCAAAATCAAACTGAGCACGCGCCAGATCGCTAAAGCTATGCATCAGTTTCAGCGTATTGGGGTCTTTGCTGCGTCTGTGCTTTTGTTTAACCGCTGCCTCAGCTTGGAACAGCGCAGAAGATAGCTTTTTCTGCAAACCATGGTCTGCATCATATCCAAGCGTGGACTGGTATCCGTGTAACATCCCAAACGCACCGCTGATCGCATCAATCGTGTCGCGTGCATCTGCAATTTCAAGGAAATAGTCCATCGCAACAGGCAGCGCATTCAACTCGTCGAGTTCCGTTTGCGCATTCCGAATGAGCGTATCAAAACGACTTTTCAAACTGTCGCTTGGCGTATTCTCATAACTCTTCTGCGTGGCTTGCAAAACGCCAGCCGTAATCGCAATGTTTTGGCTCAATTCAGCAAGCTCAGTATATTCTTTAGATTGCTGAAATGCGATTTCTGTCTGCTGCTGGCCCCACATAAAAACAATGCCGACAGCCCCAAACCCGACGAGCGTCATCACTCCCAGCAAAATCGCTCTAAGCCGAATACTTGTATTACGCGTGATTGCAAAAATGCCACTGCGCGATACTGCAATAATTCGTTTCCAATCAAAACGCATCGGAGACCCCTCAACCGATAATATTACCATCAGTATTTTTATTTACTGCTCGCAGGTATAAGCACAAATCGTTTAAAGATTACAAAGAATGCTCAAAACAACTAACATTGTAACTTAACCCAATCAGCGTCATAGCTTCTTGGCACAGAAAAATAAGCTAACTCATTGTCTAATATCATCAAACTAACACCCGTCATTTTCGTCTTACTTTGGTCCACCGGGTTTATCGGTGCACGCTTAGGTGCTCCCTATTCAGAACCCTTTGCTTTTTTGAGTCTGCGTTTTCTCATCGTACTGCCGTTGATGGGCGCTGTTGTTTGGATGAGCGGAAGAAGCTTTGCACTCACCAGGCATCAACTCATTCATGCGATTACAACAGGTATGCTCGTCCACGGTGTTTATCTGTCTGGAGTATTTTGGGCTATCGCCAATGGCATGCCAGCAGGTGTGACGGCTCTGGTAACAGGCCTTCAGCCATTTATTACAGGCACCCTCGCCTATTTCCTGCTCAAAGAGGATGTCACGCCCCGCCAATGGCTGGGTCTTGCAGCCGGGTTTGGAGGTATCGTACTGGTAATCCTGCCAAAACTTGGCACTGGCCTATCTCAAATACCTCTATGGACGGTGCCAGCAGCGTTTGGAGCTACTCTTGGCATTGCGTTTGGCACAGCGTTACAGAAACGACAGCCTACCAACACAGATTTGGTGACGGGCACGTTTTACCAGTATTTCGGAGCTCTACTCATCGCGCTGCCTCTGTCATTCACAGAGTCCTGGGTAATCACATGGTCTGGAGACTTCATCTTCGCACTGGCTTGGTTGGTCATTGTGCTGTCGATCGGCGCTGTCTTACTGCTCATGTACCTGCTCCAACATGGAGCCGCTTCGACAACCGCAACCTTGTTCTACCTGACCCCAGTGGCAGCAGCAATTGAGAGCTACTTTCTGTTTGATGAAACTCTGGATGTCATCCAACTTATCGGTATGGCGGTTGTGGTGGTCGCAATTGCAGCAGGCAGACCAAGGCAGAAAGCTTAGTCGCAGCTATTCGTCAGTGACCGGGGAACCCTGCTCGTTTCTCCGGCTGAGCCGGCGAACGCGCATCAAAGAGGCATTAAACTCTCCACCCAGAATAAAGATGACAGCGGTCAGGTACATAAAGATGATCGCTGTCATGATACCTGCCAGACCTGCATACAAAGACACATAGTTTGCCCAACGAGCCAGATAGGCACCAAAAGCAGCGCCAGCAACAATCCATAAAACCATGGTCAGAATGATGCCTGGAAGTACATCCCAGAGTCGGCGTTGGCCAGCGGGCAGGTAAAGGTGAGCAGCAAGTAACGCAATCAACAACAGTAATGATGTGACACCATAACGAACGATGTTTGCCTTATAGCTGAATTGCTCCATGACCGGCGCAAGGTGGACAACCCACTCCCATGCCAGTGGACCAAACACGATCAGAAACGTTGAAACTATTAAAACGACGGTACCAATCAGCACCGCAAGAATGGATTGGGCCCGGCACCAATACCAACTGCGCATATCTCTCACTCGATAAGCGCGATTAAGGCCAGCGCGCATGGCCTCGATACCGTTGGAAGAAAACCAGAGCGTAACCACCACACCAAAAGTCAAAAGGTCACCACGCGGCTGTGTCAAAACCGCTTGGATTTCATTAGATACCGGGCCTGCAACCTGCTTGGGCCAGACATCAAAAATCAATTCACTCGCACTTTGTGCAACTTGCTTGAGACCGAGAAAGCCTGAGAAAGCAGCCACAAAAATCAGAAATGGAAACAGCGCCATCAGCGAAGATAGCGCAACATGACTTGCGACAGCATACCCATCATCAGTATTGAAGTGCCCGAGTGCATCTGCAAGGACCTGATACGCTTTTCCTACTGGACCATACTTCTTCATAAAACTGATCTGGTTCGCCTCACTGTTCTTTTCAACTAAGATAATAGACAGTTCTTCAAGAATTATGCATGAAGAAAGATCCCACCTTTAGGGCATTGCACAAATATGCATCCCATTTAAGTTTGCGGTGCACAATGACCGAGTGGATTGAGGGAGGCAAGCTGTGTCGGAAACGGTGAGTACACGAGAACAAACAAGCATATCAACACACCAGAACCGCGATCTGGCTTTGCAGTCGCTCTTGGCACTTTTGGGCATAGCGCGCAAAAACGTAAAACAACGCGTTCTGAAAGATGGACGAATTGCATCCGCATTGATGGAGCAAGAGCAGCGCGCCACCCACGGCCTTGCCTGGCTTGGAACCTATGTAGAAGCGCTCAAACAGCTCAACGCCTATGCTGAACGCCTGAAAGAACAAGGCACATTTAGCGAAGTTGAAGACCTGATCCTGCGCATTGGCTTTGCGGAATACACCTCACAAGTCTTTGGCGGCCTGCCAATGAGCCAAGGTGAAATTTTGCGCTTGTCAGACCTTGGCATCAGCCGCGATGAAGCAAACGAACATTATTCAGCGGCTGTCGAAGCTGTCATCGCTGATGGTTCTCAACCTGCCCTGCGCTCTCGCCTTGCAGAGCTGATGCAGCACGCTGAAGGCAATTCAACCATCGGTGCCACAGGGCTGGATGAAACCTACGAGCAAATTCGCGAAGAAATGCGCAAATTTGCAGAGGCAAAAGTCACGCCATTTGCACATGAATGGCACCTCAAAAACGAATACATCCCCCTTGAAGTCATCAATGAGATGGCAGAGATGGGCGTGTTCGGTCTGACAATTCCGGAAGAATACGGCGGGTTGGGCCTTGGCAAGGAATCCATGTGCGTTGTTTCTGAAGAGCTGTCTCGCGCCTATATTGGCGTTGGCTCACTGGGAACACGCTCCGAAATTGCAGCAGAGCTTATTCTAGGCGGCGGTACTGACGAACAAAAAGCCAAGTGGCTGCCACTGATTGCATCTGGCGAAGTATTACCCACCGCCGTCTTTACAGAGCCAAACACCGGCTCTGACCTGGCATCCCTTAAAACCCGCGCGGTTAAAGAAGGTGACGCTTGGAAGGTTTCAGGCAATAAAACATGGATCACACATCCTGTACGCGCCGACATCATGACCCTTCTCACCCGCACTAAGCCAGAGGAGCCAGGTTACAAAGGTCTTTCCATGTTCATCGCGGAAAAGCCACGTGGCACAGATGAAGAGCCGTTTCCAGCTGAAGGCATGTCCGGCGGCGAAATCGAGGTGCTCGGATATCGCGGCATGAAGGAATATGAGATCGCATTTGACGGGTTTGAAGTCAAAGACGAAAACCTCTTGGGCGGGGTCGAAGGTCAGGGCTTTAAACAGCTCATGCAGACATTTGAATCCGCACGCATCCAGACAGCTGCTCGCGCAATCGGTGTTGCGCAATGCGCTCTGGACCTCGGCCTTCGTTATGCGCAGGAGAGAATTCAGTTCGGCAAAGCACTGATCAGCTTCCCACGTGTCGCGGACAAGCTCGCCATGATCGCTTGTGAAACAATGATCGCGCGGCAGCTGACCTACTTCTCGGCATGGGAGAAAGACAGTGGACGCCGCTGCGACTTAGAAGCAGGCATGGCAAAGCTGCTCGGTGCACGCGTGGCATGGGCGGCCGCTGATAATGCTCTTCAAATTCACGGTGGCAACGGATTTGCGCAGGAATACCCGATCTCTCGCGTTCTCTGCGATGCGCGTATTCTCTCAATCTTTGAGGGTGCAGCAGAAATCCAGGCGCAGGTTATCGCCCGCCGTCTACTGGATGAGACCGAGCTTTAAAGTCTCAACGGAAGACTGACAAATACAACGAGATGGAGCGCGACTATTTACGCCGCGCTTCTTCATAAACTGAAAGCTCAAGCTTTTTATCCATCAGCGTTTTTCTAAGCTCAACGCACTCTTCGGAGGATGTTGCCGCTTCCAGCTTCGCCTCCAAAGACGTGATTTCTCGGCGCAACGAAAGTTCAGCCTGAACGCCACCGCCAGCCGAATTCATCACACCCATCCGCGCACTTTGGGCGAAGTTCACACCAGACCTTCTGGGGATTGGTTTACCCGCACCTTCTAGGCGATCCATAGATCCATTCATCTGTGACCGGCGGATTTGTTGCTCTATGAGTCGATCCATTCCCATTAACAGACCTCTTTCCTTTGTTTTTCTTAGTCTCAACCATCTCTGATGACTGTGGCTTCAGCATGGTCAATACGCTGGTTTTTGATGTCTGTGCGGTTTTGGAGATGCGCGAAATCGTCGCGTGGGTGAACTGCACGCGCTGGATTTTATTCCACACGCCAAGTTGCATTTTGCAAATTTCAAGATACATTTAATTACAATTTTAATTAATTTGTAACTTATGGAGACCGCGATGACGCGACCTCTGATTATTTCCATTGTCCTATTGAGCGCAGTTCTCTCATTTTCCAGCAAAGCTTGGGCAGTCACACCGCGCGACACATCAGGCCCTGGCCTTACCCAGCTCCATGGTCCCGCTGTCTCAGCGTTAAAGCCACTGACTGCAAAATCAAAGCTGGTTCGCGTTTACCCAAAATCGAAACTGACACGATATAGGGTGAAACCCTCGAAAACAAAGTCAGCGCAGTAACTCGCTGGCTTTAATGGGCAAGAAGGCGGCGAACAATTCCTGGCATCAATTTAGTTGCATTGGTAACAGCACTCTTGCCATAGCCTGCAAAGCCCCAAAAACACTTAGCCTCAGGGTATGCCATAGAGCTTTTGCTCTCCCGCAGTCTGTTCAAGCTGCCAACGGGTAGCTTTCTTCCACCAGATACGGGCCACCACCAACTGCTGCCTTGGCTGAAAACAAAACAAACCGCCCAGCGGTAAATGCTGGGGCCGAGAACTCACCTTGCAATTCAAGCCAGTTCGCCACCTCTTCCGGTGAAGTGCCTCTTAAACGGGCGAGCGTCACATGGGGCTTATATTTGCGCCTTGCAGCCTGTAGGCCCAACCGTTGCAAAATACGTTCTTGTTCCGCTTGAAGCTCTGTCAACTCCGGCGTTCGCTCCACTCGCGCCCAAAGCGTGTGAGGTTTAGTGCCGCCGAAGGCACCAAGCCCGATTAGCTTAATCGTGAGTGGGGCGCGATGAACCCGTGCCAGTTCATAGGCAACTTCGTCGGCAATACGATCATCAATATCGCCTATAAACCGCAATGTGATGTGATAGTTTTCTGGGTCTATCCAACGAGCGCCACGCAGCCCCCCGCGCAAAAAGCTCAACATCATTCCGGTGCTCATTGGAAGCTCGAGACCAGTAAAAAGACGAGGCATATCAGGACCCTCCGCTAATGCAGATGACAAATTAGCTCACGTTTAGCGCCAGAGTACAAGTAGAAAATAACAGCTCTACGAACATCAGGGGATTTTTTCCGCACTCCCAGAAAACAAAAATGCCGAAGCCCATGAAAGGCTCCGGCATGAATTTTCACAGTGCGCCTCTAAGACAGAGGCAACCCATAAGTTATGGACACGGGTTGGTGTACTGAAGGTGGATCTGGTTGATCTTCTCTTCAATTTCCGCAGTCATTTTAAAGTCTGCAGCACCGATATCAGTCATCAACTGCGCTTGGCTCGTCGCTCCAATAATCACCGAAGTGACAAAAGAACGACTATGTGCAAACGCAAGCGCCATGACGGAAGGGTCGATTCCCAGCTCCGCTGCAAGCGCGCAATAGGCAGCAACTGCTTTTTGGCCACCGTCAGTTTCATAGCGTCCAAGGCGTTTAAAGAGTGTTTTACGTGCACCTGCTGGCAACGCACCATTGAGGTATTTGCCAGTCAGATAGCCTTGCGCCAATGCGGAGTAAGCCAGCAGGCCAACATCCTCACGGTGAGCGATTTCCGCGCCACCAACTTCAAACAGACGGTTCACCAAAGAATACGCATTCTGGATAGACTGAACCCGCGGCAATCCGCGTGCTTCAGCTTCCTGCACAAACTTCATGGTTCCCCATGGGCTTTCGTTGGACAGACCAAAATGACGAATCTTCCCGGCCTTCACCAACTCCTGCATGACTTCCAGGGTCTCATGAATGGCGTTTTCGTCTTCAACTCGCTCTACATCCTGCCAAATAGTGCTTACGGATCCGAAGCTAGAAACATTACGGTCAGGCCAGTGAATCTGGTAGAGATCGATATAGTCCGTCTGCAAGCGCTGCAAACTGCAATCCACGGCTTCCATAATCTGTGTGCGAGAAAGCTGGCTGTCAGAACCATCCTTACGGTGCCAGTTCTGTACAGAGCGCCCGACAACCTTTGTTGCCAGAACGACCTTGTCTCGATTGCCAGTTTTCTTAAACCATGTACCAATGATTTCCTCAGTCCGGCCTTTGGTTTCAGGCTTAGGCGGAATAGCGTAAAGCTCAGCAGTATCAAAGAAGTTGATGCCCTGCTCCAGCGCCACGTCCATCTGTGCGTGACCTTCAGCTTCAGTGTTTTGTTCGCCCCATGTCATCGTGCCAAGGCAGATGCTGGAAACGTTGAGGTCTGTACGCCCCAATTTACGAAAGTCCATATAGTCCCCATTTACAGCACATAGCTGCTTTTATTCTCGCGGATTTAATTAAGCACAAATGGCACAAACCCTCTCCGTCCAAAGAAAGCGGCTGCACCTGTAAAACCCATTCAGGCCAAATCTACTTCAGGGATAGAGACCCTTCGGATCATAAGCCTGAAGTCAAATTCATTATGTTCATCAAGATTTAGTCCGTTTGATGAGTAATTCAACGGATGGCAAAATCTTTTCGACAATAATTGAAACACCTTCACCTGTTGGGTGGATACCATCTCCAAGATTCAGCTCGGGCTGAGCCGCAACACCATCTAGAAAAAACGGATAAAACAGAACGCCATGCCTCTCGGCAAGCTCACCATAAAGAGCGTTAAACTCCTGCCCAAACTCACTGCCCATATTGGGCGGAGCCTGCATCCCTGCAATGAGCACTGGAATACCACGGGTTCCCAAGCGTTCAAGCATGGTATCCAGATTCTTGCGTGTGCTTGAAGGATCCAGTCCCCGCAAAGCATCATTCGCACCAAGCTCAAGAATAACGCCGTCCACATCATCCCCAACCGACCAGTCCAGCCGTGAAAGTCCGCCAGATGTGGTATCACCGGAAACACCGGCATTCACAACAGTAACGTTATAGCCCTTCTCTTGCAGGGCTTTCTCCAGTTTGACAGGAAATGCATCTTCAGGCGGCAATTGATAACCAGCAGTCAGGCTATCTCCTAATGCAACCAACTTAACCGGCTTGCTCTCATCCTGCGCAAAGCTGGCGACAGAACTGAAAACAACCAACCCCAGAGCGATAACAGCTCCGCTCACAAGACCAAGCACACCGGGTTTCGTTTCAACTTTTCGTGAAGCAAGCATGCAATACCCTTAGATTTTTTAAAAGCAAACTGGACGATGCAATCCACCTTACCCATATGCTTCCCAAGTAAGGCCGTCACAAGAGCGGTCAACCAAATTAGTATAGTATGTATTTCAGGATTTGCATCGCCTGTACATTAAAGCGCATTCCGAAAAGTACCAAGCGGCCTTCGGAGTAGAGATTTTGTAGTTACGATAGATTGAAGCAGTTCGAATGCAAACTGCTAAAAGGTGGAAGAATGACAGGTAATTCGGTACTAGACTTGAACGGCGTTCACCTCAGTCTAGGTCATGGCGCAGGCCGCACCCATATTCTCAAAGGCATTGACCTTAAGATCAACACAGGCGAGAGCGTTGGTCTGGTCGGTCCGTCAGGTTCCGGCAAATCGACCCTCCTCATGGTAATGGCAGGCCTGGAGCAGGCTGACAAAGGCACCGTCAAGGCCACTGGTCAGGAGCTCGGCCAAATGAGCGAGGATGAGCTTGCGCGTTTCCGTGGGCAAAATGTCGGCATCATTTTCCAGTCCTTCCATCTGGTTCCCAATATGACTGCACTCGAAAACGTCGCTGTACCGTTAGAACTATCTGGCGACCCAAAAGCTTTTGAGCGTGCAAAGGAAGAGTTGAAAGCCGTTGGCCTCGGCCATCGCCTCAATCACTACCCAACACAGCTTTCCGGCGGTGAGCAACAGCGCGTTGCGGTCGCCCGCGCACTCGTAACAAACCCTGGTATACTTATTGCTGACGAGCCAACAGGCAATCTGGATGAAACCACAAGCGAGCAAATCATCGAGCTTATGTTCGCAGCACAAGCGCGCACGAACACAACGCTGATCCTTGTAACCCACGACCCTTCTCTGGCAGACCGGTGCCAGCGCAAAATTCGCGTGCATTCCGGCACCATAGATGAAGAAACAGTTCCAGTGCGTGAGGCTCGTGCACAATGAACACGGACAATTCAAAAGGGTATCAGCCCGGTTTCAGGCTAGCTGCCCGTTTCGCCCTGCGCGAAATGCGGGGTGGCCTCAGGGGGTTCTACGTCTTCATCGCCTGTATCGCCTTAGGCGTGGCAGCAATTGGCGGTGTAGCTTCCTTCTCTCGCGGGTTAACAGAAGGAATTTCTGCAGAAGGTCAGGCAATCCTTGGCGGTGACCTTTCCTTCTCACTGGTCCACCGTCAGGCCAATCCAGAACAGCTTGCTCACTTACAAAGCATCGGCGACACCTCCAGAATTTCTAGCCTGCGGGCAATGGCGAGAACACAAAAGGCGGGCAACCAGACGCTTGTCGAGTTGAAGGCAGTTGACGATCCATACCCACTCGTCGGAGATTTTGACCTTGCCTCTGGTAAAGAGCTGCAATCAACAATCACAGGCAGAACCGATGGTTTGCGCAATGCTGTCGCTGAAGTAGCCCTACTCGCACGCCTGGGTCTCAACATTGGCGATAAAATCTCCGTTGGTAAAACCACTTTCAATATTGCTGATACGATTGAGCTAGAGCCTGACAAACTCTCCTCCGGCATGACAGTTGGCCCGCGCCTTCTCATCTCACAGGCAGCTTTAGCGGACACAGGCCTGATCCAACCAGGTTCTTTGGTGAACTATAAGTACCGCGTCAATATCGGTTGGAATGTACAGGAAGACCAGCTCCAACAAATTATTGACCACACGAATGAACTCTTCCCCAATGCAGGTTGGCGTATCCGCTCCAAACTAGAAGCGGCTCCAAGCTTGCAGCGTAACATTCAACGCTTTGCCCAGTTCCTGACCCTGATTGGTATAACATCGCTTGTGGTGGGTGGTGTTGGCGTCGCCAATGCCGTGCGCAGCTATATGGATACCCGCCGAGAGGTCATCGCAAGTTTTAAATGCCTCGGCGCCTCTGGTGGCTTTGTCTTCAAGGTCTACCTCATACAGATGATGGTTCTTGCCACGATCGGCATCGGCATCGGTATGGTCCTTGGTGCATTAATCCCACTTGCTGCCATGGCGGCCCTCCAATCCATTCTGCCAATTAACGCTGTGCAGTCCGTATACCCGCTTCAACTGCTGCTCGGCATGGCCTATGGCTACCTTACCGCTCTCACATTTGCCCTTTGGCCACTTGGAAGAGCGCACGACATCGCACCAACGGTTCTGTTTCGTGATGAGGTCAGCACGCGTAACCGCTATCCAAAGCCGCTTTATATCGTAAGTGCTGCAATCACTTTAATGTTGCTCGCTGGCCTTGCGCTCGTCATGGCCTACGACAAGTCCATCGCCATGATCTTCATTGGCGCATGTGCAGGCACATACTTGCTCCTGTTGATCGTCGCCCGTCTCATTATGGCTGCAGCGCGCAGGGTACCAACGGTACATTCCACCGAACTGCGTCTTGCAATCACAAACATCTATCGCCCAGGTGCTCTAACGCCTTCCATCGTGCTGTCACTTGGCCTTGGCCTGTCCCTGCTCGTTGCTCTAGCACTAATTGACGGCAACCTACGACGCGAGTTGAACCAAGCCGCACAAGAGCAGGCACCAAGTTTCTTCTTCGTGGATATCCAGAACCACGAGAAAGACGCCTTCCAGTCCTTCATTACAGAAAAGACGCAGGGAACCGACTTCAACGCAGTCCCGATGCTGCGCGGAAACATTGTTTCACTCAGAAATATACCCGCAGCCGACTACCCAGCGCCGCCAGAAGCCGAATGGATTTTGCGTGGGGACAGAGGCATCACCTATTCCGACAGCTTGCCAGAAACCTCGAAAATCACCGAGGGCACTTGGTGGCCAGAAGATTATTCAGGCGAACCGCTTGTTTCCTTTGCAGATGATAACGCAAGAGAGCTTGGCCTGAGCATTGGAGACAAGGTCACCATCAACGTTCTTGGCCGTCAGATCTCTGCAAAGATTGCCAATTTCCGGACAGTGAACTGGGAGAGCATGTCCATCAACTTTGTGATGGTTTTCTCCCCTAACACCTTTGCAGGCGCACCACATACGCACCTGGCAACAGTCGCATGGCCGGGAGAAGCAACGCTTCAACAGGAACTGGATCTGCTGAAAGAAGTCACACAGGCCTTCCCAACCATCACATCAATCAGGGTGAAGGATGCCATTGCTCAAGTGAATGAGCTTGTCGGTCAGCTAGCATGGGCAATCCGTGGTGCATCTTCCATCACACTGCTTGCAAGTGTACTGGTGCTGGCTGGCGCACTGGCAGCAGGCCACCAAAGCCGCATTTATGACGCAGTAATCCTCAAAACACTTGGTGCAACGCGCGGGCGTCTCATCAAGGCATATGTTTTAGAATATCTGATCCTTGGCGGCACAACAGCCATATTCGCGCTGTTTGCAGGCTCACTGGCAGCTTACTTCATCATCACGGGAGTAATGGACGGAACCTTTGCACTCATGCCAATGACAGCTGTTGCATCTATTGTGGGTGCATTGGTCTTCACGGTAGGCTTCGGACTATTAGGCACATGGCGTATTCTTGGAGAAAAACCCGCGCCTGTCCTACGAAATCTCTAATGTAGATTGGGCAGCAGCAAGTAAAAGACACGGTTGATCCGCGCCTGCTGCCCAACTTTCTCAGAATTTCCGTCCCACCTCTCAAGGCTTCCTTGCAAATCTAAAGGTCTAAAGGCCCATCGAGCATTACATCTCGTTAATAATAACGCATGGAATTACCAGTTTTCTACCGTTTGACCATCACTTTCGGATATCTTTTACAAAAAATAGAAGGGGCACACTCTTGTCTTGCGCCCTTTTTCCTACCATATTCTCTAGTAATGTAACTCGAGTAAAACACTCGGGCTGTTTGGGGCGACCTTACAGCCAAATTTTTTGGGAAAGAAGAGAGGATCCACATGGCGACTTTCGACCGCAACAACACCACGCGGTATGGAACGGCTGGCTCTCATGCCAATGCAGCCGAGTTTGACGCTGGTCTGCGCGCCTACATGCTCCGCGTATACAACTACATGGCTGTTGGCGTTGCCATCACCGGTGTTCTTGCTTTGCTCACCTCCATGGCTGCAACAACAACAGACTCATCCATGGCAGCTGCACAGCTTGGCAATGGTGATTACCTCACCAACCTTGGTGTTATGCTTTACACCAGCCCATTGCGCTGGGTTGTTATGCTGGCTCCTCTTGGCTTCGTGTTCTTCCTGAGCGCACGCATCAGTAAGATGAGCGCTTCTGCAGCCCAAATGACCTTCTGGGCCTTCGCTGCATTGATGGGTGTATCACTCTCCTCAATCTTCCTGGTGTACACAGGCAACTCTATTGCGCGTGTATTCTTCATCTCTGCCGCTTCCTTTGGCGCGCTGAGCCTCTTCGGCTACACCACCAAGAAAGATCTCTCCGCATGGGGTTCTTTCTTGTTCATGGGCCTGATCGGCATCATCATCGCGTCTGTGGTCAACCTCTTCCTCGGTTCTTCTGCGCTCCAGTTCGCAATCTCCGTGGTTGGTGTTTTGGTGTTTGCTGGCCTCACAGCCTACGACACCCAGCAGATTAAAGAGATGTACGCAGCTGTAGATGACAGCGAAGTAGCAGGCAAAAAAGCCATCATGGGCGCGCTGCGTCTGTACTTGGACTTCATCAACCTGTTCATCATGCTGCTGTCCCTGTTTGGCAACCGCGAATAATCGCTGATAGCCATCAAGAACACAAAAATGATAAAAGCCCGGAGCACTACTCTGGGCTTTTTATTTGGCAAAATAACTCGCTGAACAATGTCACCATGGATTTATCGTAGTTCAGTTTTACCAATCTGTTTTCAATGTCTGTCCACAGGTGCCGTTTAAAACAGCAATATTCTCACTGAATTATCAGTAGCACCTTCGGCACAAATGCAACGTTTCCGCTATTTTCTTCGTAAATACAACCAAATTTCACTAGCCAGGATCAAGGTATGTGGTCTAATTTCTTAACGTAACGTAGCTATTGTTTTTCTAAGCAATTTTCTATCTGTTCCAACAGCATTTGTGTGGGAGCAAAAATGCCAAGACATTCGCCTAGTTCCATCGCCAATGAATTTCTGAAGCGCCGTGGCAGCTCAGAATACCCATCGCAGATGTATATTCAAAAGCTGGTCGCCATCGCAAACGGCTGGAACCTTGCAATCAACGGTGAGCCGTTGGTCAATGCAGCTCCCCAAGCATGGAAAAACGGGCCGGTCTTCCGCCAGATTTGGGACTTCATAAAAGAAGGCGGACACAAAGGCCCCAGCTGCGAAATCGCAGACCCAGTCACTGGCCAGATCGCAATTGCCCATATAAGTGGCAGCGAGCAGGATATTATCGACCACGTCTGGAAGAAATATCGCAACTACACACCTCAGCAATTATCAAACCTTACCCATCAGGCAAACTCGCCTTGGGCCTATGCTTATTTTGAGAAAGGCCGAAATGCTGAAATTGATACAGAACGCACTCGGCAATACTACATCAAACTCGCATTAGCAGGCCGCTCCAACCTAGCAGAAGAGCAGTCTCTTTCAGCGGCGGGTCGGATCAATGCTGCCTGATGACACATTAGACGAAACCATCGAAAAGCCTCTCACCGTCGATGATATCGACGCTGCAGTCTCCAAGCTGCCCATAGAAATTGACCCTCCCGCGAAAATCGGGTTCGAGCAGTTGCTGCAAGACCGGCAAGTACTTTCGGATGACAACACACAGCTCCAAAATGAACTGATGGAGCTCAAGTCCAAGCTCGCAACCAAGCAGGAATTGGACGCACTGATCAAACCCTATGCAGGCAAAGCCTACTGGTTTATGTGCGTGTATTGCGGCACCGTAGCTATGATCCTCGTGCTAGCTGGCTTCAAGACCGTCTTGGGCAACTCATTCATGCTTGCTGACAGCGTTCTGGAATTCCTCGTCGGCAGCACCGCAACCACGGTTATCGGCCTTGTCGGGATGGTACTCACTGGCATTTTTGTGGGTGCCAGAAAGTAACCACCGACATCATCAATGACCTGAGAGCACCAGAACCTTGACTGGGAATGCAAGCGCTTGGAACCGCAAGATGAGTGCGTGCATAATAGCGACCGCATCCACCATGTGATAATAGAGCCCGCCCCAAAAGCCATATTCACCAGCTGCAATCTGATCGCCAAAATTGCTGTAAGCATTGGCGATGCATTTGCTCCCTGGCGGAATATCACTTGTATCCTTCTCGTAAAGAGGCTCAAGCACGACCAACAACGTCCCTGGACGCGCGATATCCTGGGCGTCAATCAGTTGATCTGTCGGACGAAACTGGCCGGATGAAATGAAATCTTGCACCCCAACCACAACCATCGGAATCACTTCAAATGGACGGGATGCACAAGTAATTTCTGCCGCCATTCCAATACGGATAACCGACGCAGTAATCTGACCAAAGCCAGCCTGAAACCTTCCATATCCAGTAGTGTCTGGAACCAATATTCCGGCAGGTCGCAAGACTGGGCTGACTATATCACCTGCTTGTAATACAAACTGCGTGATCACTCCGTCGACACCAGCATAAACAAACTTTTTATCGTAGGCAGATTCTGCCTGATGCAATCTGGCAATTGCACTTGACCGCTGCGCCGGCAGGCTCACCGATATTTTTGTCTGCACAATATCGCGATTGGCAACCGCTGCATCCAACTGCCCTTTGCGCACGACCACCTGATTTTCACGGGTATCAATTTCTTTCTGGGTCACAACATCTGAATTGCGCCGTTGCAAATCCAGCGTCCGCTCCAGTTCACTCACAGCCTGATTATACGAACCTTGTGCCTGTGAAATCAGGGCTTCTGCGCTGATCAGCTCTGTATTCGCCAGATCGATCTCAGCATCAATCTCGTCCACCTCGCTCTGGCCAGCCGCCACCTGCGCCATTTCGGTAGACGCATCCAGCGTAAACAACAGCTCGCCCTCTTTCACGCGCTGGCTGTTCTTTACAAGCACATTCTCAACCCGCCCTGCACCCTCAGGTAAAATAGTTACTGTGCGGAACAAAGAAGAAACGTGGGAGGTCGTTGGATGGTAGAAAAAAACCAATGTGATCAGAGCGATGGTGAGCATCATCGCGGCGGTAATACCCCAACGCAACTCATACCAGACTGTAAAGAACGTAATCTCCTGTCCCAAACGCTTTCCCTGCCGATATCGACGAAAAAGATAGTCGGGAAGGATCGTTACCAGCGAACAGAGAAAAAACTCAATCATCTGGCTTATCTCCCTTCCACGATTTGCGTAGTGTTTTCGCTATGGAATTGAGAGGTGTCTCATAATCAGGCAGGTTGATTGCAGCAAGAAGCAGCGCTGCAATCCAGAAGTAGTTATTGTGCGTAAACAGCGCCAGGATCGCCAACAAAGCGACGATCTGCATATGCGAGCGCCCATATTTATGCGCCATACGCTCCGGCAAGGCATGAAGCGAGAAGTAGAAAACACCGGCCAGCAACACTGCTCCAATAGCAATGATCACAGTCGTGACCATTAAAACATCTGTGCTACCGGGCGCAGTTATAAAAATCGGAAGATGCCCGTCAAGCTGCTCATGTTGGCCGCCAGAATCCATAGCCTGTATCGCCCTTCTATCAGGGTTACAAACGCCAGCGTAAAACGCAGACGGAACGGAACACCTTTAATGCCCCACCCTTAGTTACCCCGCATAAAACGAAGCGGCAGAAAGCCGAGCAAATTTGGTATTTCTAACCTCAGGGTGAAAGAGATCTGAAAGAAAAAGGTAAGGATGGGCCAAACAAGTTTCTTCTTATTCGCAGCTCCTGCCCAGTGCTAAAAAAGGTCATGGCACCTGAGTATGCCTCACAGAAGGTGGGCTAGGTCCACATCTGCTGGATATCACAGCTTAGACCACAACCAACTTTTCTCGCGCTTTTAAGAAAAGGGGAGCAAGAGCTTGTGCGCACAGGAAGGCATTTTCTGCTGTTTGCTCAGTATAGGCATGGTCACGGTCAAGAAGGTTCACAGTTCCAACCACTTCGCCCGAAACCACCACGGGCAAGTTAAGCGTTGCGCCAAGGCCCATAGCTGCAATTTTTTCGTGGTCTGGAAAGTAGTGTCTTACATCCTCAATTGTGTAACCAAGAAAAGGTTTCTGTCGCACAAACACTTGCTCATACCAGCCCCCTTCTTTTTCAATGGGTTTTGTTCCTGCGGTGCTATAGGCCCCTTGCGCACTGGAATAGAGCCGCACGACCCCGCACCCATCAGGATGCACCGTTGTAAGGGTAAAAAGCTTGTATCCAGGGTATCGGGAGAAAAGCGAAGCTACATTGCTTGCACCGTCTTGCAAACCCGCACTGTGTGTCACCGCCTGCACAAATTCTGAATGATCAATCACATTGAATACCTGTATTTTGAAACACAGATACTCTAGCCACTGTCGGCTCTGCATCAAGTCAGAGAAACTCAAGAATGGCCAGTTCTATAATTTGGCAGATAAGCGCTGTAAATTAATCCTCAGCCGCGGCTCAGCTCCGACAAACCAGGGTCATCAGTATAAGCCTCCTCGTCAATGCAGCACTCTTCACGCAAACATTGCAGAACGGCATTGAGTTGCTCGTACTGCGCAACGCAATACAAAACACGCCCTTCTCGCCGTTGTATGATCAGGCCAGCAGAAGCCAGACCGGACAAATGATGCGAAAGTGTTGAGCCTGGTATCTCAAGTTCTTCCTGCAACGCGCCAACAGCCAGTCCCGTACGCCCTGCTTTTACCAGCCGTCTGAAGATCGTAAGGCGCGTTACATGCCCAAGTTCTTTCAATGCCTTAGCTGTCTTTTCAAAGTCCATAACTCTCACCATCTTGACTGATATTTCGATATTACTAGAAATATCTTGACAAGCAAACCCCTTATACATATATTTCGATAAATCCAGAAATGTCGTAATAAGGCAAATCCAATGTACCTAACCTCAGAAATGCTTATAAGCAGCCTAGAGATGTTCGCTTTCCTCGCCGTGGAGCTAACCATACTCTTCCTGGCGATCAGCTATTTCGTCGGCATCCTGCAGGAGTACATCCCACCCAGCCGCGTTCAAAGTATTCTCAGCAGCCAAAACGGTAAGGGTTATGTGACCGCCGCAGCGCTCGGCGTAATCACACCCTTTTGCTCTTGCTCCACCATCCCGTTTCTAAAGGGTCTACTCAGAGCACGAGCAGGCTTTGGCACAATGATGGTCTTCCTGTTTGCCAGCCCTCTGCTGAACCCAATCATCATTGGCCTGTTCGCAATAACTTTCGGTATGAGTGTCACTCTCTTTTACTTCGTGATCGCGCTCTCCGTTTCGATCCTTGCGGGCTACTTGCTGGAAAAACTCGGCTTCGAAAAGTTCGTTAAACCAGAGGCCTATGCAGCCCCTGTGACGTCATCTTGTGGCAGCAGTTGCGGATCTGCCGCGCCACTACAAAACAAATGGGTCAAGATCTGGCATTCCACCTGGACGGACTTCAAGAAAGTCCTGCCTTACCTGATTGGCGGCATCGCCATTGGCTCTATGATCTATGGATTTATGCCAACAGATCTGGTGTCCTCTTGGGCGGGTGAAAACAACCCACTCGCGATACCCGTGGCCGCTGTCATCGGCATCCCGCTCTACATCAGAGCAGAAGCCGTCATTCCGCTCACCGCAGCCCTTGCAGGCAAAGGCATGGGACTGGGCGCAATCATGGCCCTCATCATCGGCAGCGCTGGCGCAAGCCTGACAGAGGTAATCTTACTAAAGTCCCTCTTCAAAAACCAGATGATCGCCGCTTTTCTGGTCGTCATCCTGGGCATGGCAGTGAGCGCAGGGGTGCTGTATTCTCTGATTTTCTGAACCTATAAATCCCATAAATCCAACAGGTTATGCAAATCAAACCCTACTAACTTGAGTGTTAGTAGGGTTTGATTTTGCTAGTCGCGAATGATCTCCAGGAAGGCAGGGCCAAAGCGCTCCAGTTTGGACTCTCCAACACCGGAAATCTCCAGCATCTCCTCTAGTCGCTGCGGGCGGTCCACTGCCATCTCAATAAGGGTCTTATCGTTGAAGATCACATAAGGCGGCACATTCCGCTCACGTGCCAACTCCATTCGCCGCGCCCGAAGTTTCTCAAACAGCTCCTGATCCGCTATATCCTCAATCTGAGCCTTTGCCGGTGCTTTCGCCCGCCGCTCCATCTTCGCAGAGTTAGCAAGCTGGTCCACCTTCAACTCAATGGTCCGGCGTTCTTTCAAGAACTCCATGCCCAGCGCTGTCATCTTCAAAGCCCCATGAGCATCATGATCAGCATAAATCAGGCCAGCAGCCAGCAGCTGCCGGGCAATGGCGTTCCATTTAATCTTGTCGAACTCACCACCAATGTTGAACGTCGACAGCTGGTCGTGCCCACGTGAGATGATCCGCTCACTCGCATTGCCAAGCAGAACGTCAATCACATAGTTCGCACCAAAGCTCTGCCCAGTGCGCAAAATGCAGGACAACAGCTTCTGCGCGGCAATAGTCCCGTCCATAGTCTTCGGCGGATTCAAACAGGTATCGCAATTGCCACAAGGCTCGCACTCATCGCCGAAGTAGCGCAGCAGAACGGAGCGCCGACAAGTCGCTGTTTCACAGTAAGCGAGGAAAGATCGCAGCTTCTGCCGTTCAATCTGCTTCTGGCTCTCTGGCGCTTCACTGCGGTCAATCATCTGGTTCAGGAACACAACATCCTGCATGCCATAGACCAGCCACGCCTCAGACGGCAGACCATCACGCCCAGCGCGGCCCGTCTCTTGATAATAGGCCTCAATGTTCTTCGGCAAATCCAGATGCGCCACAAACCGCACGTTGGGCTTATCAATGCCCATACCAAATGCAACAGTGGCAACCATGATCATGCCTTCTTCTTTGATGAAGCGGTCCTGATTGGCCTCACGTACGGAACTGTCAAAACCCGCATGATAAGGAAGCGCGTCAAAGCCCTCATCAACCAACCATGCAGCCGTCTCCTCCACCTTCTTGCGCGACAGGCAATAAATGATGCCACTCTCGCCAGCTGGCCGATCTTTCAGGAAACGCCGCAGCTGCTGCTTCGGATTACTCTTGATGCCCACGGTGTAGGTGATGTTAGGCCGATCAAACCCGGAGGAAATCAGGCGCGGCAGATTGAGGCGTTCTTGAATGTCTTTCCGCGTCGGCTCATCCGCAGTCGCCGTCACAGCCAGGCAAGGCACACCCTCAAGCTTTGCCCGCACATTGGTCAGTTCACGATACTCAGGGCGGAAATCATGGCCCCACTGACTGATACAGTGCGCTTCATCAATCGCCAGCAGCGCAATCATCCCCCGTTGGTTCAGCTCTTCCAGCAAACCAACAAACTCGGGCCGCACCAACCGTTCAGGCGCCACATAAAGCAGATCCAGCTCACCAGCCCGTAAATCCCGATAAGCGGCCTGAATGTCCTCGCGAGAAAGCGCTGAGTTGATGGACGTCGCCCGCACACCTAGCTCGCGCAGGGTCGCAATCTGATCCTGCATCAATGCAATCAGCGGAGAAACAACAATGCCAACCCCACGACGACACAAGGCAGGCACCTGATAACACAGCGACTTACCCGCCCCTGTTGGCATCAAAACACAGCAGCTCTCTCCAGCCATTACGCTATCAATCACAACCTGCTGATTGCCGCGAAACGCGTCGTAGCCAAATACTCTTTTCAGAACATCATGTGGCGAGGCAACAATATCTTGCGTGAGTGTCATGAGCAGCAGCACTTACCTAAAGCGTATTCCCGAAAAGTGGTTCCGGTTTTCGGATAAGAATCCGCGTTAAAAAAAACTTAGGGCTTGGCGCGTGAATGGAAATGAACGCGACATGCACTAAGGGATTTGAAGGGCGTTTCCTAACGTCTACCCGTCTGCCCCAAGTGCGCAAGACTTATCTGCCACTCGGGCACATAAACTTCGAGCAGCCGATCACCGATACTGTGCTGCAGAAATAAACTCGCCAAAGGTTTCGCACCACACCAGCACGGTGTTGTAGGTCTCAATGTCAACGCCCTTCGGCACATCCAGTAGGAAGCCATCGAAGGTTTTCACATCACCGATCAGAACCGAGTTGTCTTTGATTGGCAGGAACTCATCTTCATGCTCAACGAACTCCGGGACCAGATAAACCTTGTAATCCGGCCCCGGAGCAAGACGGCCCTGATGAACGATCATCTCTGGAGAGATACTCACCTTGCCCTCACCCCAATGCAGGAAGTCACTGCCGCGCTGGTCGCGGTTAAACTCCGCAGTGTACTGCGCGTTCTGAGCTTTCTGCTCCAGTACGGCGGTCTCAGGAGAATCCGGTGCAGTCAGGATAGGCAGGAAGTAGATCCCAAGCGCAAAGCCAACAACAAGCACTATGGTGTGCGAAACGAGCAATGCAACAAAACGGATCATAGGAGTTCTCTCGGTTTACAAGGTCAAAATCATTATGATCATAAAAGCGATCACATCAAAGTGTCTAGCGACCATGCATGAGGATGGCACCAAAGCTACCTCATTGTAATCAATCCCAAAATCTCAAAACACTGTGAAATACCGTGAAGACCCCACTGTTTCCTGAGCAGGGCCTGTTTTACCTCAAAACATTCTTCTCTCACACACAAAACATAATTAATTTCAATAAGTTAAAACTTTCCGACTTACCCAGAATCAGAGGCCTTAGCCTGTTTATCCATGAAATATGCAGACTTAACATTCATCAAGTAGATTTACCTAAATGCTGTTTAGTCTCAGCCTTTTACCCCCTAGAGCAAAAGGTCTATTTATGAGTAACAAGACTTTATACGAGCGTCTCGGCGGCTATGACGCAATTTCTGCTGTCGTCAACAATCTCCTCCCGCGCCTTCAGAGCGACGAGCTGCTCGGACGCTTCTGGCAGAACCGTGGAGAAGACGGGATCGCACGCGAAAAACAACTGCTTATTGATTATCTCGCCTACAGCGCGGGTGGCCCACTTTACTACACAGGCCGTGATATGGTGATCACACACACTGGCATGGGCGTCACCGAAGCAGATTGGGACGTGTTCTTAGCTCACCTGAAAGCCACTCTGGAATCCTTTAACCTGCCAGAAGCAGAGTTCAACGACACCGTTGGCTTTGTAAGCAGCCTGAAAGCGGAAATTCTAGTCTGATATTCCGGATAATTTTCAGACCAACCCTATAAGCATCGCTCGCAGCAAATCTACATTATGCCTATCGGGCGATGCTTTCTACCCCCTACACATTTGACACAGAGGCAGCTTTACCGCACTGTTTGAGGCAGTTCATTTTTCCGACCATTGCGACACCCATAAAGTTTCACCATGCTGCTTTCATTGAGTGCCTTTCTTAGTCTCGGCCTTGCCATAGCAAGCATCCCACTCATCACACAGCGATGGGTGCCACTCACCTTATTCGCACTCTCGCTGGTCCTTGCAGTCACCGCAGGTGTACTTGGTTGGACAGCGCTATTGCTCGTTCTCAGCTGGGCTGTGGTTAGCGCTGTTCTCTTCCAGCAAAAGCACCCGCTCTGGTTATATGCGCTCATGGCAGGACTGTTGCTGCTGGCAGGGCACTTGGTGATGACACACACAGCCCCCGGCTTTCACAATCTTCAAGTCTTGCAAGATGTGAAGACCAGTCCGGATGCAGTGCCCTATTCACTTTATCTGAACTTCGACAAGGCAGCTCTGGGGTTTTTGCTGTTTCTCTTCGCCGCCCCTCGCATCACCTCTGCAAAAGAGTGGTTGCGCTGCCTTCGCATAACCCTGTTGTTTTTCATCCCCACAGCGGCTGTTCTGATTGGCGCCACATATGCGGCTGGTCTGGTTGTTTTTGACCTCAAGCTTGTTCCCTTCCTACCGCTTTGGATCTTTGCAAATCTGCTATTCACCTGTGTTGCAGAAGAGGCCTTTTTCCGTCAGTTCGTCATGGGGCAACTCATGAAAAAGCTTGGACGCAGTGTATGGGCAGGAGTTATCGCGCTTGTGCTCTCGTCCCTGTTTTTCGCCTACTATCATTTGGATGGCGGAGTGCCCTACGCAATCTTCTCCCTAGTTGCGGGATTGTTCTACGGCGCGACCTTCTGGAAATCCGAGCGCATCGAAGCAACAATAGGCGTCCACTTCCTCGTCAACCTCACCCACATCCTGTTCTTCACCTATCCAATGCTGGCGAGATAAAGCAGGAGAGCAAAATGCTCATAGCTACAACGCAGCCATAGTCTGAAGGGAAAAATAACCAACCTAAGCCCACAATTGAAAAGGCGTAGCGCTTCACTTTCGTAACAACGGGAAGCTGAATGACCGGACCGCGAACGAGGCTGCAACCGCGTTCGATCATCGCCGTGCTGGCTGTCGGGTACGCGGCGCGCCCCATTGGCGATGTAGTTTTTGACCATATTGGAAACCGTTTAGGCCGAAAGGCCGGCCTGATCATCTCTGTCTTGCTGATGGGGGGAGGCTCCTTCGCAATTACTGTGTTACCCACATATGATCAAATCGGGATCACCGCAGCTATACTTCTGGTTTCGATAAGGGTCATTCAGGGTATAGCAGTTGCCGGAGAATACACCGCTTCCGGCGTCCTGTTAGTGCAACGGGCACTCACGGGTGCATGGATTGCATGTGCCATGATCTCCAGCTGCCTCGTCGGCTCAGCGGTCCGAGCCGCAATCAACTACTTTCTCTCTGCCGAACAGATGATGGACTGGGGATGGCTTTTGGTTTTTGGTTTTGGCACACTGGTCGCCATCTTCAGCGCTATTATCAGGCGAAACATCACTGATACCGTGCTTAACAAAGACCCAGCGGATACCTCATCCCCTGTCTGGCAAAGCCTGAAAAATCATTCTGGCTTGATCGCGCAGATGGTCTTCCTGCTCCTTCCAACAGCCGTGATCTACGTCTATGCGGTCTCATATTTAAGCGCGGTGCCAAGTGTTGGCTCATCAGCGTCTCTCAATGTGATGACGTTCAACCTAACTGTCATGGCCCTGTTTATTCCGGTTTGCGGATTTGCAGCGGACCGGTTCGGTTTCCGGCCTGTATTGCTCGCGGGGTCCCTGGCAACTTTTATTCTGGTGGTCCCTGCTGGTCGTTGATGCTCCAGCCGAACACAACATTTGTTTTTCTGGGGCAATTCGCGCTCACCTTAACAAACACGATAGGTTGGGCGCTCTCTATCACGCCCTCACCTTGATGGCCCCAGACCATCTGCGATGCAGCGTTGTCGCCCTCGGATACAATCCGTGCATGGCTCTCTTCGGCGGCACAACGCCAATCATCGCAACTTACCTGGTAAACCAACCGGTGAAGACTACACGCCCGCCTACTACATCCTTATCGCAGTCCTCATCTCACTCCCAATCATCTGGCGACTGCCAAAACTAATCGACCCAGCACGGCTGAACAGAGTTTTGGCGTGATGCTTCAAGAAATCAGCCAGCCCGTTCCAACGTCTACCCATGGTCCAACGCTCGAATATCCGCTTGGCGCCACAGAACAAAAATAAGCCCCAAGGCAATCACAAAGCAAGCAATGCCCGCAAGGAACACTCCATGAATGTTAGCTGTCATCAAAGATGCCCCAGCAATAGCAAGCAGGAACTGACCTCCTGTCGAGCTTGAAATAGTAACCCCCATGACCCAGCCCTGTTCACTTTCGTCAGCTGCTGCAGAGAACAAGGAAAACATCAGAGGCAGAGCAAGAGCAAAGGCCGCGACTATTGGAATTGTCAGAAGATAAGATAGCCAAGCCACATCGTTCAAAGTAAAGGCCAAGAGCCCAACCGCCATCACTGACACACTAACGACAATAATCGCTACCTTCGAATATCGTTTGGATATAGGCCCCACCAAGAGCGCACTTACAAAAGCCAGAACCAATCCAAAGATGATCATTAAGATGCTGTTTTGAAGCGTATTAAACCCAAAGCGCAACACCATGTAGTTATTGAGGTAAATGTAGAAGGCGCTCAGCCCAATCTCTACAAAGAGGAAAACTGCGCACAGCTTCAAAATTGTGGGCCTTGCATGCGCCCGCCAAAGGACAAGAAAGACCTCTGACAGGCCAAAATCTATCTTGCGGCAAGTCTGGTTTGTTTCATGGAAGAAAACAACTATCAGGGCAATGTTAATCAAGATCAACACGAGCGCCGCATAAAAAGGAAGTTCAAGCGAAGCATAACTGCCCAAAATTGACGTGTCACTGAGCACCCCGGCAAGCAAAGGCCCGACGATCAAACCAATGGCAATGGCTGCTGTTACGTATCCCATATTGCGATTTTTTTCTTCGCTCGTACGGCTGAGGTCAACAAGAGCAGCTTGTGCGATTGGCTGATTACCTGCGGCAAACCCGGTAATTACACGCGCTAGCACCAGTAATGTCAGGTTTGACCAAACCAACGCAGCGATTGTCAACGCATACCCAAACAAGGCACCAAACAGGCAAATAAGGATGGCCTTCTTGCGACCGATATAATCCGAAAGCTTGGAAATATAGGCACCACCGAAGAACCAGCTTATGTAGAATGCCCCCGTCAAAATACTAAAATCGATTTCCCTAATTGCTAGGGAATCGCCACGGGGTACAAATGTGCTACCAGGCACCATCACTAAGCTATTAACGATCGGAAAAATCAGCCCTTGCCCCATAACATCCACGAGGACGAGGAGAAGCAATGCAATTCGAGACCAACCCATAGCTTCACGCCTTTCGCTCTTTACGTCAGCAAAACATCAATCTGAAAAACTGTAGATGCTCACTGGAGGTATGCAGCAGCGGACAGCGTGTCCTGCAGATCACTCCACCACGCGCAGGTGTTTCTTCTTCTCAAGCACCTTAAGCACATTACCAAGATCGTGGCCGCGTTTGAGGATCATGCCGCCTGTGCCGACAACGCAATAAGCGCCTTGTTTTCGGGCAAGTTTAGGGTCTTTTTCAATGCGGTAGAGCGGCATTTCGCTGGCGCGGCGGAAAATAGCAAAGATCGCTTTATCAGTACCATGCCCGATGGCGTAATCACGCCACTCGCCGCTGGCAACCATGCGCCCATAAAGCCTGAGGATCTGATCGAGTTCCGTTCGATGAAAAGCAACTATTGGTTTCGGGAGGTTCGGTTTTCGTTTAACAGCAGCACTATTAAGGCCACCGTCAAGAGAGCGAACGCTCCCTGACTCTATTGCAATGTCATCTCCTTCACTCATGAAGGCCTCCCGCGTTAGGATCAGAGTTTCAGATCATCCGAAGTTTCAAGAGCGCACTCGTGTGGTTGGCGTCAATCAAGCGACAAGCCGCTGCATAAAACAAAAAACCTGAGCTTGCCTAACAACTGCAAAAGAACGCGACATGCTCCAGTTTAGCACACAATGAGACCATCCTGCGGCAATCCCATAATGAACGCAAGACAAGGGCGCTTTGCCCGCGCAACAAAACGCCCCCTGAGATTTCCGAGCACACGTTAAAATTGTCACATTAGTTTCTTGGTTTCGCCCCAATTGCGTCATTGGGCAGCCATGAAGCCAAGCCAGATTAGCGTTGTTGCCCAAGCTGGTTCGGTTCTATGGAGCTTAGGTGGAGTATTCTCACCCCTCCCCCCATTTGACCGCTTCATCAGAGCGCTGATATAGAACCGAACCGCTTCCATGCAACTTAACGCTGAGGCCTCCCCCTATTCTTAATCTGTCAGACCAAGCGAGAGACCGCCGCCTCCAAGCAGTTTTGGCGAAGTGGTACAATCCCAAATGCCCGCCAATAATCCGGCAGCATCACGCGCCAGCTTATTAGGGTTTTTGTTGGAACGCGCGTCCACATAACCAATATGGCACGTCCGCCCCTTGCCTAACTGCGTGATGACAAGCACCTCACCGTGGTAGACCCCGTCAGCATCTGCCTTGTCCTCCCCAGCGATATCCGCTGGAATGTCCGTATACCACCGCAAAATCGTTGCAACAGGGATCCCCTCTTCCAACACCCACTCAATGGTAGGGCCAAGCCGGTTCCATGGGCCTAACGTTTGCCCAGCAGCAGGCTCGCTCTCCGCCACCTCGCCAAAGCTGACAAAAAACCGTAAATCCCCTTCCGCCACATAAACAGGGACACCACCATACCCCTGACAGACCCAAGAGGCAGAGCCCCCTATCTCGTCGTAGGTATTTTGCACCTCACAGGTTTCACTCAAATCCAAGGTGGAATAAACGCTCTCAGCCAGCGCGACATTACAAGCAAAAATTCCGATAATTGCAGCAATGAAGGTCTCAAATTTCTTCAACATGAAGCACCCACTTTTCCCAGATTTATCCATGAGGGAGCGCTTGAACTAAATGCGCAAGGCGCTCAGGCGAAATATATCTTGCAAGACGCTGATGCCCCTGTAATACAAGCACCAAAATGAAATTGGAGTTTACATAAATGCGTATCGATCGTATTCCCGTTGGTAAGAACCCACCAGAGGACATCAATGTCATCATTGAAGTTCCAGTTGGCGGTGAGCCGATCAAATACGAAATGGAAAAAGAATCCGGCGCAATGTACGTCGATCGCTTCCTATACACGCCTATGCGTTACCCAGGTAACTACGGCTTCGTACCACACACCCTTTGCGGTGATGGTGACCCAATCGACGTGGTTGTAGTAAACCAGCGTCCAGTCGTTCCAGGCGCTGTCATGAGCTGCCGCCCGATTGGTGTTCTGGTGATGGAAGATGAGTCCGGTCAGGACGAGAAAATCATCGCAGTGCCAAGCAACAAACTGACACGCCGCTATGAGTCAGTCAAAACAATCGAAGACCTGCCTGAAATCACCATCAAGCAGATCGAGCACTTCTTTGAACACTACAAAGACCTTGAGCCAAACAAGTGGGTGAAAATCACCGGCATTCACGGCATCGAGGAAGCGCAGCGTCTCATCGTAGAGAGCATCGAGCGCCACAACAAAGAAGAAAGCTAAGTCTAAGCTGACCTCACCAAATACAAAAAAGCCCGGAGCTGTGAAGAGCTTCGGGCTTTTTTCATGTCAGATTGCAAAATACAGTCTACTTCTGGCGACGCAGCACCACACCACACAGTGTTACGAAGACCATTGCAGTGGAGTAGATTACATTCAGGCCAGCAAAGGACAGGCCGAAGAGGCGGAACTGCGCCACAGAGCAGCTAACCACCTTGGTCGTTGCAAGGCTCTGCAACATGTTGGCCGCCGAGCCCAGCTCCATACTGCCACCAGCAGCACAGTCATTCGGTCCCAACCAAAGCTCCCACTCAGCACCCGCCTGATAGAAACCAACGCCGCCGCCATATAGGAAGCCGCCAGCCGCCGCCAGCATTGCCAGAACAGCAACCCAGCGCAACTTCTCGGTTTGCGCAAAGCCTAGCGCCAGCAGACCAAGCGCGACGCCCGCGTAATACGGATTGCGTTGAAGCAAGCACAACGGACAGGGCTTAAAGCCACCGAATATCTCAAATCCCCATGCCATACTGATAGCCGTAAGGCTGCCCAGTGTTACAAGCGCTGCACCGGAAGTGAGCGGGTCTTTCAGAAGCAGCGCGAAGATGCGTCCTACCATTTCCAGTTAACCTCTCTTGCGTATTCCTCAAGCACTCTGTGTTGCATAAGTACGCACGATATCAAAATATAAAACCACTGCTTCACTCTCTCGCGAGAGCCGTAGTTTTACAGAAACTTAATCAGAGCAAAGCCGCCAATCAGCAACACCACAAAAGCGGTAAACACCAGTCCCAGTCGTTTTTCGATGAAATCCCGAATGGTCGGGCCAAACATATACACAAGACCGGCTACCACAAAGAAACGGATGCCTCGGGAGACAATGCTCGCCGCGATGAACACTGGAACATTCAGTGCAAAAACGCCACTCGCAATAGTAATTACTTTGTAGGGAAATGGCGTCAAACCAGCGATGAAGACAAACCACCAGCCCCAATCATCGAAGATCTGGGAAAACTGCTCAAACCTATCCATGTAGCCATAAAGCGTTAGAATGGGCTTTGCGACCTCTTCAAACAACAGGGCACCAATGAGGTATCCCAGCAGACCGCCCAGCACAGAAGCCACAGTGCAGAGCGCTGCATAAAACCAGGCGCGCTGACGTTTACACACACACATAGGAATGAGAAGCAGATCCGGCGGCAATGGAAAGACGGAGCTTTCTACAAACGCGACAATTCCCAGCGCATGTGGCGCACGTGGACCTGCGGACAGGGAAAGGGTCCAATCATAAAGGCGACGCAGCATAAACCTCACATGCTCCAAACAGACAACAACTCACATACGAAGAATTTGGCTCGTTCTAATTTACGGCAATATCTCGCACAAACCTTGCACCGGACTGCTACCGCAAACCACAACAGCAATCATGCTATTATGGCAACAAAAGCAACCTGTCGCTTCTTATCCCCGTAAATATAATCGTTTTCAGCGCCTGCAGACCCTCAGTAAACCACCAGCAATCCGCTTAAGTGTCCACAATTACTGTGGTTAGCTGAATCAAATTATTGACGTGCCACCCCATCTCGATATATTCCGCCCTTACCAACCGTTGCCCCCGTGGCGGAACTGGTAGACGCGTCGGATTCAAAATCCGATTTCTTCGGAAGTGCCAGTTCGAGTCTGGCCGGGGGCACCACTCATCTCCCTAAAAATTTAAAACGCTCTCTGCCAACGCTACACCTGCGTTTGCACTTCAGCGTTAAAGCGCCACATTAATCTCCATGTTTGTATGCACAATATTGGCTTCGATGTAGTCAGAGCCATATCGCCTGAAGCCAAGCTTCTCGTAAAAACCGAGAGCATGCACCTGCGCACCAAGGCGAACGCATTGGGCCCTTCCCTCATCCCTCACATGTTGAACAATGTACTTGATGATCTCCGCTCCAATGTGCTTTCCGCGAAACTCTTTCGGTACACACACTCGTTGGATTTTGGCAGAGTCACCAATGTATTGGAAACGCGCGGTCCCGACTGCAACTCCACCTTGTTTTGCAATGACGTGAATACAAGTTTGGTCTTGTCCGTCTTGCTCTACATCTAAAGGAACACCTTGCTCATCAATGAAGATCCGGCGCCGCAGCTCTATGCAGGCGTTAAAGTCAACACTGTCTTGGACTAAATTAATTTCCATAAACCACCTATAACCAAAACCATTGGTTTTACGTAGTTACAGGCTCCTCAGTTTCAAGTTTGGGTTGCCATACAAACCAAGGTGGACCAGCCTAGCCCACCTCACGCAAGCGGGTGATGGTCTTGCACCAGTTGTTGCAAGCGCTCTTCCAATACATGCGTGTAAATCTGCGTGGTTGAGATATCCGCGTGCCCAAGCAATTGCTGGACAACACGTAAATCAGCGCCGTTTTGTAACAGGTGAGAGGCAAACGCATGACGCAGTACGTGCGGGGAAACTTTGTTACGATCAATCCCGGCTTCAACAGCCAGTACTTTCAAGTCTCGGCCAAACGCTTGGCGCGTAAAGTGGCCGCTCTCTCCGTGAGAGGGAAACAGCCAGACACTGTCAGCATATGCACCCACAGCGGCCCTGAGCCGCACATATTCAATCATCGCAGTTTGAGAACGCAGTGACAGCGGAACAGCACGTTCCTTTGCACCTTTCCCTTTTACGGTAATCAAGCGGCTATCACGGATAGCAGCGGATACTGGCAAAGACACAAGCTCTGAAACACGCAGGCCCGTGGCATACAGCACCTCTAGCAATGTGTAGATACGCGCTGCCCTAATCTGTTTTGCATCACTATCATGCGTGATAGCTGCTAACTCCTCGGCCTTTCCAATCAGCCGGTCCACCTCTTCCTCGCTTAAAACCCCAGGCAAATTGGAGGCTTTGCGCGGAGATGCGACAGTGCGCGTCGGATCGTCTTCGCGGATATCCTCAGCATAACAGAACTGATAGAACTGCCTCAACGCAGACAGACGGCGTGCCTGAGACGATGCGGCAAACCCTCGATCCGTCAGATCAGACAGGTAAGCCCGCACATCACTCACCTGCACAGCAATCAGATCAACGCCCTGCGTGGAGAGAAAGCTATCAAAGTCTTCAAGGTCGGTTCGGTAGCTTTCCAGCGTATTAAACGCGCTCACACGTTCAACGCTCAACATTTCAAAAAAGCGTTCTGTCTCAAAAACTCGGCGCATAAAAAGCCTATTCGAAGCCTTCGGTTTGAATTTCTACAATTATCTCACGTGGCTCCGGCTCAATGTAACTGACGAGCAGATACATGCTCAGCACAACACCGGTAACAATTAATCCAATAATAGACAGCAATCGCGTCAAAGTCGGCATGGCAGAACCGGATGCTCCCGTATGTATCCTAGATCACACCCAAATGCTCGGGCACATCTTTATACTTCAAAATCAAAAATAGACCGTTTCATTGTGCAGGTTCAAGCCAAAGACTCACGCAATTTTTGAAATTGCATTTTTAATAGCCCACAAAGAATTCTTTCGCGAAGTATTACAGGCCCGCCTCATCAACGCTTTAAAATCAGAGACTTGCCTGAAAAAACCTCCCAAACTAAACGCAAGCATCGCCTATCCCCCCATCGACGAAAAGCCATTGGTGCGGTGAGCGAGATTTCCTTTCCCTACAACTTCCAAGCAACTGACATATTGGTCCAAGAAGCCAAACGGAAGGTAGATAGGCTGTTTGTCCAAGCATGTTTTTACGCTCACAACCCAGTAGGCCATAAAGATGCGACAACCTGTTCAACAACAGGCTGGACCTCCTGACACCCGTCAGGAAGCACTTATTTTGCAGAAGGGAAAGCCTCCAAATAGAGCGACCTAACGGTTCTATTAAAAAATAGGCGTTAAATCCTATCCAACACACTTACTCTAGCATCTTGACAGAACGCGGTGTGATAATGTCAAAGCGTAAGTATGAGTAGATGAATCGGCGAGGGCGTGGCGTGACTGCAAACGACACAAAGTCAGACAAAAAACGTCAACGACAACAGAATATTTTAGAACGCCTTGGCAATAAACCGATTGTGCTTGTTGGCATTATGGGCTGTGGCAAATCCACCGTTGGCCGCCGTTTGGCACAATATCTCGCTCTCAACTTTATTGATGCAGATTCAGAGATTGAAAAAGCTGCGGATCGTTCCATCTCAGAGATCTTCGCAGAGCATGGAGAAAGCTATTTCCGGCAGGGCGAAAAGCGCGTTATCGCCCGCCTTCTGGATGCAGGTCCTCAGGTACTGGCAACAGGCGGAGGCGCTTTCATCAACGACGAGACCCGGTCCGGTATTAAAGAAAAGGGTGTATCTGTCTGGATGAAGGCGGAACTGCCCGTCATCATGGCTCGCGTGCGCAAGCGCCCTACCCGCCCCTTGCTGCAAACAGCGGATCCAGAAGCAACCATGAAAAAGCTGATGGATGAGCGCTACCCGATCTATGAAGAAGCTGACATGACAATCTGGTCACATGATGTGACACACGAAGCGGTTATGGAAGAAATCCTGAACGCGTTGGAGGATGGACTTCCGCCACTTGCGAAGAAGGCTCCAGACGAGCAAGAGGATAAAAAGTGATCGAAGAGAGTAAAGCGACCCTTGTTAACGTAGACTTGGGCGACCGTAGCTATCCAATCATTATCGGCCGTAACCTGATTAAACGCGCAGGAGAAGAAATCTCTGCCCGTCTTCCTGGCTCTAAAACAGTCATCATCACTGATGAAGCCGTCGCAAAATTTCATTTAAAAACACTCGAAGACAGCTTCAAAGCTTCGGGCGTAGAATTCAATACGCTCATCGTACCATCAGGTGAACAGACCAAACGTTTTGAAATATTTGAGCGTTTATGTGATGACATTCTCGCCCTGCGCTTAGAGCGCGGTGATGCTGTTGTTGCACTCGGCGGCGGTGTCGTCGGCGATCTGTCAGGTTTCGTCGCTGGCGTTGTCCGTCGTGGCATGAAGTTCGTGCAAATTCCAACCACCTTGCTTGCACAGGTGGACAGCTCGGTTGGCGGTAAAACTGGCATCAATTCCCGGCATGGCAAAAACCTTCTGGGCGTATTCAACCAACCCGCACTCGTATTGGCAGATACGTCCGTTCTGGACACACTCAGCCCACGCGATTTCCGCTCAGGCTACGCTGAAGTTGCTAAATACGGCCTGATCAATGACCCGGACTTCTTTTATTGGCTGGAGCAAAACTGGGAAGGTATCTTCTCTGGTGGACCAGAGCGTGAAGAAGCGATCGCTCACTCCTGCCGCGCCAAAGCAGCCGTTGTTGCAGCTGATGAGTTTGAATCCGGCAACCGCGCCCTACTAAACCTTGGTCACACCTTTGGACACTCCCTGGAAGGCGCTGTCGCGTATGAGACAGAACGCCTGGTCCATGGCGAAGGTGTTTCTATCGGCATGGTGCTCGCCCATGAGTTTTCAGAGCAAATGGGTCTGTGTCCTCCAGAAGATACAAAACGGGTTATTGAGCACTTGAAAACCGTTGGCCTGCCAACACGGGTCGACCAGATCCCAGGCCAGCTGCCACCAATTGGCACTTTTATGGACCTGATTGCCCAGGACAAGAAAGTAAGTCGTGGTCAGCTCACTTTTGTCCTTACAAAAGGCATTGGCACTTCCTATGTCGATAAAACTGTAAACGCGGAACCCCTTCGCGCATTTCTTGAGGAGAAACTTGGCAAATGACGGACATCCCTCTCTGGGTTTCCATTGTCGCCATCCTGCTATTGCTCGTGCTTTCGGGCTTTTTTTCCGGGTCAGAAACGGCCCTGACGGCCGCATCACGAGCCCGCATGCATGCGTTGGAGAAGTCCGGCAACAAAAGAGCTATCATCGTTGCCAGGCTGATCGAATACCGCGAGCGCCTGATTGGCGCCCTATTGCTGGGCAACAATCTGGTCAACATTCTGGCATCAGCCCTCGCGACCTCACTTTTCCTGCGGAACTTTGGCGAGGTTGGCGTAGCTTATGCAACGCTGGTCATGACCTTGTTGGTTCTCATCTTTTCTGAGGTCCTGCCGAAAACCTGGGCAATAGCCAACGCAGATAAATTCGCGCTTAACGTTGCCCCGATTGTACGGGTTCTCGTGATTGTGTTCAGCCCGGTTGTTGCTGCGATTGAAGTCATCGTCCGCCTTGTACTACGTATTTTTGGCCTTAAGATTGACGAGTCGGCAGCGGTTCTCTCTGCCCATGACGAGCTGCGCGGCACACTGGACCTACAACACAAAGAAGGTGGCCTTGTTAAAGCAGACAAGGACCGGATAGGCGGCCTGCTGGACTTGGCAGAGCTCGAAGTATCCGACGTGATGGTTCACCGAACTAAGCTTTTCGCGCTGAATGCAGACCTGCCGCCAGCAAAGTTGGTGGAAGAGGTTTTGTCAAACCCGTTCACACGTATTCCGCTCTGGCGCGACGACCCCGACAACATGGTTGGAATGCTCCACGCCAAAGACGTACTGCGCGCCATCGCAACCATCAAAGGCGATATGGAGAAGTTCGAGCTGGAGAAGGTCATGAGCCCGCTCTGGTTCGTGCCGGACACCACCAGCTTGCAGAACCAGCTTAACGCGTTCCTTAAACGCAAAGCCCACTTCGCCCTTGTCGTCGACGAGTACGGTGAAGTGATGGGTCTTGTCACTTTGGAAGATATTCTGGAAGAGATCGTTGGCGAGATTGCGGACGAGCACGATATCGAACTGCCTGGTCTCAAACCACAGGCAGACGGTTCAGTCATCGTGGAAGGCTCAGTCCCGATTCGCGACCTGAACAGAGCGAGCGACTGGAATTTGCCTGATGACGAAGCAACCACCATTGCTGGTCTCGTCATTCATGAAGCCAAAATGATTCCAGAAGAGCGTCAGATCTTTACCTTCCACGGCTTCCGCTTCACCGTCCTCAGCCGCGAGAAGAACCGCATCACACGCTTGCGTATGATGGCGCTAACCCCGCTTCAGGATACTCAAAAGACCGCGAAATAAACATGGGCCCCACGGGGCCCATATCTTTTTTACACACGCATATAAAACGCAAATCTATCGCAAAACCTTCAAATCCGCGCACAAAACAACGCAAACGCGTGAAAGACGAACAACCACAACGCGCTAAGCAATTGCCGCATTGATTTCTCCGGCTAACTGAGTCACATAGAGTTAGTGAGACTTAGCAGAAATAGCGAGCGCGTGAATGCCTCCAGCGATTTCATCTGCTACACAATCGTTCACTGCACGATGCATAGCAACGCGAGACATACCCTCAAAGGCTGTGGATATGATCGTAATCCGAAAATGGGTTTCTCCACCCTCACGCCAGCCGCCATGACCACGGTGGTTCTCGGATTCGTCGGTGACTTCAAGAAGCTGCGGGTTGAACGCCGCTTCCAGTTTGGTAATCATGATGTCTCTTGTGCTCATGTTTTCTGTATCTCTCACGAAGGAAAGCGACGTCTAGGCCTTGCCTAACGGGGTCACTTTTTTCTATTTATATCGGCTACCTGCTCTTTAGCAGGTGCTAACCCAATCGCAAGGCAACTGAAAACCGAAAAATGAAGCAAACTTCCTCCATTTTCGACAGTATTCGCGTAAAACCCGGCAAAGAACGCACCACAAGCCAAAAAGGCCCAAAGTGCGAATGGGAAGGCTGCGATCAGCCTGGCACCCATAAAGCACCGAAAGGTCGCGATCGGGAAGGCCAGTACTTTCATTTTTGCGTGGACCACGTAAAAGCCTATAACAAATCATATAATTACTTTTCTGGTATGGATGATGACTCGGTTCGCAGCTATCAGCGCGACAGCATGACCGGACATCGCCCCACCTGGAAAATGGGCGTCAACTCCAAAGCCGATGCTTCCAGCGCAAGCACCGACGGCAGCGCAAAGACCGACGGAGAAGGCATCAACGACCCGCATAACTTCTTCGCAGGAGCAGCTGGTGGCCGCAGTCAACCTCAAGAACCACAACGCAAAGTGCTGGCACTTGAGAAAAGGTCATTTGAAACATTGAACCTTCGAGTAACTGCCCGTGGCGCCGAGGTGAAAACCCGTTATAAAGAGCTGGTAAAAATTCATCACCCAGATGCAAATGGTGGCGACCGCTCTTCGGAAGACCGCCTGCGCGAAATTATTCAGGCCTACAACGTGCTCAAGAAGTCAGGATACTGCTAGGTTCTACCTATCGCCCATATCCAGTTCTCTTTTGAGTTTCTAGACTTTCATTACCCCGATTTCGACGTGGGGCCGCGGAGGAAAAATGATAGACACGATACAGACCGCTCAATCCCTGCCGACCGAAACAATTTCTGTACGCGATACTTTTGGAATTGATAGCAAGATGGAAGTGCAGGCGTTTGCAGAGCCGAACGAGCATGTTCCTGAAATTGATCCAGACTACCTCTTTGATCGCCCAACCACTTTAGCAATCCTTGCAGGTTTTGCGAAAAACCGTCGTGTGATGGTTTCTGGTTACCATGGTACAGGTAAATCAACTCATATCGAACAGGTCGCTGCCCGCCTTAACTGGCCTTGTGTGCGCGTTAACCTCGATAGCCACATCTCTCGTATCGACCTCGTCGGTAAAGACGCTATTGTCGTAAAAGACGGTCATACCGTGACAGAGTTCAAGGACGGCATCCTTCCTTGGGCGCTGCAAAATAACGTCGCTCTTGTTTTCGATGAATACGATGCCGGTCGTCCTGATGTGATGTTCGTTATTCAGCGTGTTCTCGAAGTTTCCGGGCGCCTGACACTCCTTGATCAGAACCGCGTCATCAATCCACACCCAGCGTTCCGCCTGTTTGCAACAGCAAACACGGTCGGCCTTGGTGATACGTCCGGCCTCTACCACGGAACACAGCAGATCAACCAGGGTCAGATGGACCGTTGGTCAATTGTAACGACGCTAAACTACTTGCCTCATGACAATGAAGTAGAGATCGTTCTCGCCAAATCTCCGCATTACAACGGTGCAGAAGGTCGATCCATCGTTTCCAAGATGGTCCGCGTTGCAGACATGACCCGTAGCGCATTCATCAACGGTGAACTCTCTACTGTGATGAGCCCTCGTACCGTCATCACTTGGTCAGAAAACACCGCAATCTTTGGTGACATCGGCTTTGCGTTCCGCCTGACCTTCTTGAACAAGTGTGATGATACTGAGCAGGCGCTGGTCTCTGAGTTCTACCAGCGTTGTTTCGGGGAAGACCTTCCTGAATCAGCGGCAAACATTGTCATGAGTTAAGGGGAGTTTTATGGCAGGCACCAGTAACTCCTCAGTCAAGAACAAACCTGCCAGCCAGCCATTTAAGCAAGCGATGGGCTCTACTGTTAGAGCCATCGCGGGTGAACCTGAGCTGGAGGTTGTCTTTTCGCCGGATAAACCGGGAATGACCAGCGGGCGCATACGCCTGCCGGAACCTTCTCGCACGATGACAAAGGAAGAAGTCGCAGTCACCCGTGGACTGGGTGATTCCATGGCTCTTCGCTTCGCCTGTCATGACCCGGCAGTTCATTCAAAGCACATCCCGCAGGGTGAGAATGCGCGTTCCATCTTTAACGCAGTGGAACAGGCCCGAGTGGAAGCACTTGGTGCAATTCGTATGCCCGGTGCTGGCGATAACATCGACGCCATGTTGGAAGATCGGTACTTCAAAGGCAATTTCTCAGAGGTTTCCACCAAGGATGAAGCGCCGCTGCAAGACGCGATCGCTTTGCTGGTGCGCGAACGCCTAACGGGCCGGGAAATTCCTCAAAGTGCTAAACGACTGGTAGATCTATGGAAATCGTTCATTGAAGAGAAAGCGGACCACGAGCTGAACAAGCTTGTCACCCGTATGGATGATCAGGTCGCGTTCTCCAAACAGATGCGAGATGTTCTCACCTCTCTCGATATGGCCGACGAGCTGGGCGATGACCCAGAGGACGACGACGAGAGCGAAGAGAACCAGCAGGATCAGGATGATCGTTCAGACAACTCCGGCGATATGCAGGAGGATCAGGGCGAGCAAGAAGGTGCTCCTGAGGACATGGAGCTTTCCGGCGAAGAGCAGGAAACTGGCGAAACCGAAGGTGTCAACAGCGAGATGCAGGATATCTCCGAAGAGGACATGTCCGATCAGGCTGAGGAACCGGGAGAACAAGATCGTCGGGACCATCCCTTTAGCAACCACCCACCTGCTGACGAATACCGCGTTTTCACGCAGGCTTTCGACGAGATCATTGCAGCAGAGGACCTGTGCGATCAGGAAGAGCTCGACCGTCTTCGCGGTTTTCTGGACAAGCAGCTTGCATCTCTTTCCGGAGCAGTCTCCCGTCTTGCAAACCGCTTGCAGCGAAAACTCATGGCACAACAGAACCGGTCGTGGGATTTTGATCTGGAAGAAGGCATCATTGATAGTGCCCGCCTCCATCGCGTGGTCATCGATCCACTGCAACCGCTTGCGTTTAAATGGGAAAACGACACCGAGTTCCGCGATACAGTGGTAACTCTGGTCATCGATAACTCAGGTTCCATGCGCGGTCGTCCAATCACCGTTGCTGCAACATGTGCAGATATTCTCGCACGAACGCTGGAACGGTGCGGTGTGAAGGTCGAGATCCTTGGCTTTACCACGAAAGCGTGGAAGGGCGGACAATCCCGCGAAGCTTGGCTCAAGGAAGGTAAACCGGCTACACCGGGCCGCCTGAATGATCTGCGCCACATCATCTATAAATCAGCAGATGCTCCTTGGCGCAGAGCCAAGCGTAATCTTGGCTTGATGATGCGCGAAGGCCTGCTGAAAGAAAATATCGACGGAGAAGCATTGGACTGGGCTCACAAGCGACTGCTTGGACGTCCAGAGCGCCGCCGCATCCTGATGATGATTTCTGATGGTGCGCCAGTGGATGACTGCACGCTTTCAGTAAACCCTGGTAACTACCTGGAAAAGCACCTGCGTAACGTAATTGCAGAGATCGAAAACAGATCTCCTGTGGAGCTGATCGCCATCGGTATCGGACACGATGTAACGCGCTACTACAGTCGAGCCGTTACAATTGTGGATGCAGAGGAACTGGCTGGTGCAATGACCGACCAGCTTGCTGACTTGTTTGACGAAAAAAGCAGTCAGGAATACGGCAAACGTCACGGACGCCGATGAAGTTAACACGTCGAGCCTTCCTTTCAGGAGCAGCAGCTACTGCAACAGCGTCAGTTGCTGCTCCCATGTTCTTCCAGAAAGCCCTAGCTCAACAGCGTGGTTTTCAGGCGATAAAAATTCGCTCGAAAGAAATCAAATATTTCAAATTCTCAGGACGGCCATCCGAACAATACGGCTCCCTTCTGTTTCTGGGTGGCTTGGAGCTGAGCAGCTCAAGCAATCGTTTCGGCGGGTATTCCGGGCTTGTGACCCTAAACAATGGCAGCGACCTCATCGCAGTATCAGATCGAGGCCACTGGCTCAGAGCCCAACTCTCCCAAGCCGCACGCGGTAAGCCTCTAAAGCTCCTAGGCGCGGAAACAGCAAATTTGCTGGATAGTCAGGGCAGAAACCTTAAACGCACCCACAGGGCTGACACAGAAGGCCTGAGCATCGGTGGCGCAGCAAACAACCCACGCATTTTCGTCAGTCATGAAGGCAAGGGTGGCATCATGAGCTATCCGCTCCACCTTCAAACTGGAGAAGAGCGCGCAAAGCACCTGCTAATTCCAAAAGAGATAAGGGGCTTAGCTAAGAACAAGAGTCTTGAGTCAGTAGCCGTTGCCCCGCCAAGCTCCCCTCTTTCCGGCGCAATCATTACAATCGCCGAGCGCGGCAGAACTCTAAAACACAACAGACCAGCCTGGATAATTGGTGGGCCAACACCAGGGAAGTTCTGGATCGAAAAGCAAGGTAACTACGACGTTACCGACGCAGCATTTCTACCAAACGGTGACCTGCTCATACTTGAGCGTCTCTTCAACTTCTCAGAAGGCCTTGGAATGCGCATCAGGCAGCTTGATGGCTCTAACCTGCGCTCAGGTCACCTGCATACAGGAAAGCAGCTGCTGACCGCTGACTTCAGTTATCAGATAGATAATATGGAAGCGCTAAGCATACATATGAATGCTTATGGAGAGACTATCCTGTCCCTCATGTCTGATGACAACAAGTCATTCTTGCAGCGCACTGTTCTTCTGCGCTTTGTCTTGACGGACAATCAGCCATTCAGGGAACCCTTCAATCTCGCCCCCAAAGACATGAAAATAGTCCCGGCACCAACTCCAAAACCGAATTGAGCCCAACAAAAAAGGCACCGAAATAATATCGATGCCTTTAGAATTCTTATTTTTTGACAGCCTATCCGCGTTGCGGTGCCGGTACCGTGCCGATTACTCCCAACGCGATGCGGTAAGGAACAAGCATGCTCATTGCAACGAGGATCTTCACGCCGAAGTCACCAATTGCCCAGGAAACCCAACGAGGAACTTCCATCGCAAATACACCAAACAAAGGTGCGACCTCTACCGCGAATGCGTCATGATGACCCAAAAACGCCAACTGTGCAGCAAACGCGAGGCTAAAGAACAATGCGGTATCGAGCGCTGTACCAAGGGTAGAAGAAACAACGGGTGCCTTCCACCAATGACCATCACGAAGACGGTCAAACACAGTTACATCAAGCAACTGAGCAATCAGGAATGCGCTTCCTGAGGCTATAGCAATACGCGGTGTCGCAAGAACGATAGACACGACAACTGCAACAGAAAAGCCTGCAAACACGACTTTGCGCGCAGCAGCAGGGCCAAACTGTCGGTTAATCAAATCAGTTACAAGAAACGCGACCGGATAGGTAAACGCGCCCCAAGTAAGCAGGTCTGCCAAGTTAACAGCCCCGAGCGTTCCCTGAACAGGGAATTGAACGAGGTAGTTCGATGCCGCAACCACCGCAGTCATCGCCATGATGGCAATCGCGAGTGCTTTGGCATTGATCGACTTAGTCACGCTCAATCCCTCTCAAGAACGATGAGATTAAGCAGCAGCCTGACGACGCTTGATTTCGGTCTTCAGCAAACGCGCTTTTGGAGAAAGCTCTGCTTCTGCAGCTTTCATCAAGAATGCGTCCAAACCACCACGGTGCTCAACAGAACGCAGTGCGTGTGCAGAGATGCGCAGCTTGTAGGTTTCGCCGAGAGTATCGCTCATCAGGGAAACATTGCAGAGGTTTGGCAAGAACCGACGACGGCTCCTGTTTTTTGCGTGAGACACGTTATTGCCGGTCATCACGTCTTTACCGGTAAGTTCGCAGCGGCGTGCCATGAGGGTCACCCTTTATAATTGTAGGCGCCCTCATTTTTGGGCGCATTCTGTTAAAACCGGCAGGTCGCGGACATGAAAATCCGGCGGTACCACTTCCGGCCCTGTACGGAAAAGTTGGCTTGCTATAATGAGTACAGCAGATTTCGTCAAGGCTTTGCGCTCTATTTGCCATCTCGAACCGCATATTTCAATCAAAACTGTAACAAACGCACATCTCTTAACCACCGTGTTACCTTGTTTATGTACGTTCATGTTTCAACGACTTTGATTTTTTTGTTCAGTTTCCTGAGTTCTCAAGCTGTCAGGCGCGAAAGTCTGCGGCTGCGGAGGTACAGTATCGTGCGAGTATCCTTTTCAAAGATTTCCGATTTCCTCGGAAAATCCAGTGTAATAGCCATCGCAGCCCTCTCTTTTGGCACACTATCCACAGCCGCTCTGGGGAAAACAGAGCGTCTTGGTGGGATCTACAACATTTCTTATGCTGGCTTCACTGTGGGGAAAGGCTCCTTCTCGCTCATCCTGCGCGACAATGCCTATTCAGCGAAAGTTGGTATGGAACCTGCCGGTATCGGAACCCTCTTCTCCACAGGTAAAGGTGGAGCGCAGGCGACTGGCTGGCTAAAAGGCTCACGCGTCCTTCCCAGCACCTACACCATGGCCTCTCGCGCATCCAATAGAGACTTTTACGTCAATCTGGATCAAGGTTCCGGCCACGTCCGCACAACACAGGTCACCCCCCAATATAAACCGTCCAAAACGCGTATTAAGGTCGTAGGTAAGCACAAGCTGAATGCAATGGACCCGTTGAGTGCAGCGATTGTTCGCGCGCCCTCTCGTTCTAAGGTGCTTGACCCCTCAGTATGTGACCGCAAATTGCCAATCTACGATGGGTGGGCGCGGTTTAATATCAATATGAAGTTCAAAGAAGTGCGAGAAGTCTCCGGCAAAGGCTACGATGGCCCTGTTGTGGTTTGCACTGCACGTTGGGAGCCAATCGCAGGTCACCGCCCAGAACGAAGAGCAGTGCGGTACCTGGCCAATAATTCCGAGATCGAGACCTGGTTGGCGCCAATCGGAAATTCTCGCATCCTGATCCCTTATCGAGTGTCTATTCCAACAGCTACGGGAACTCTGGTTTTGGAGGCGGCTGAACTCAACATGCCGCAATCGTCAGGTTTGCGCAAAAAAACCGCTTCGCGATAAAATTTGCGCTTCTGACCCCAGTTCTTCTTGTTTGGAGCGATTCAAACACCCACATTTGTGTCGCAAAGCCTTGACAGAAGACCCAGCTGACGCCAGTGTCGCGCCAAAATTATAGCGCGGCCCAACGCCTTTTAATCGGCAGGTCCAACCCGCTGATTGTTACGAGTGAATATCCAATATGCGCAGTTACCTCGAATTTGAAAAACCAGTTGCTGACCTTGAAGGTAAAGTACAGGAATTGAAAATCCTGGCGGAAGGTGGCGAAGCAGTTAATGTGGAAGACGAGATCGCTCGCCTTCAGGAAAAAGCAGAGCAAGCGCTCCGCGACATCTACTCTCGCTTGACGCCTTGGCAAAAGACTTTGGTGGCTCGCCACCCAGATCGTCCGCACTCTCTGGACTACATCAAAACTCTGATCACAGACTTTACCCCGCTTGCCGGTGACCGAAAATTCTCTGAGGACTGCGCGATTATTGCAGGCTTTGGTCGGTTCCGTGGCCAGTCTATTGCCATTCTGGGTCAGGAAAAAGGAAACGACACAGAAAGCCGGCTGAAGCACAACTTCGGTATGGCCCGCCCTGAAGGTTATCGAAAAGCAGTTCGCATTATGGAACTCGCAAATCGCTTTAACATCCCTGTGGTGTCCTTCGTAGATACTGCTGGAGCTTATCCAGGTATCGGCGCGGAAGAACGCGGTCAGGCAGAAGCGATTGCCCGTTCAACAGATATGTGCCTCGGCCTTGGTGTTCCAAACATCTCTATCATCATTGGTGAAGGCGGTTCCGGTGGCGCTATCGCAATTGCAACCACCAACCAAGTCGTGATGCTAGAGCACTCTATTTACTCAGTGATCTCTCCTGAAGCAGGCGCTTCAATCTTGTGGCGCGACAGTACGCGTGCTCAGGATGCCGCAACCAATATGAAGATCACCGCGCAGGATCTATCAAGCTTTGGCGTGATTGATGAAATCATCAAGGAGCCAATCGGCGGTGCTCACCGCGCGAAAGAAATCGTGATCGATCGCGCTGGTAGCGCAATTGAAGCCACTCTAAGCAAGTTAGGTGGTCAATCTGCTGATGACCTGAAGAAACAGCGCAGAGAGAAATTCTTACGCATAGGTCGTGAACTCGGCTGAGTCGAACCTATGATTTATTGTGGGTAACCATATTTCTTTCTATAAGAGGCATCAGTTGTATATCTGGTGCCTTTTTTGTTTGATCCAATCAAGCATGGGACAAAGCGCATCAGGGGGAATACACATCAATCTCAAAATGAATGATCTGCGGTAACATTCGGTCAACCATAACCCAGATAGTCTAAGAGTAGAGTTCGGATTGGGGGTCAGTCAAAATAGCCCCAGCATGGTGGGTCAAGCACATGAAAAACGTGTTTCAGGGAGAAACAGGCAAGAAGTTAAAGTGCGCTGCTGCACTTTCGTTAGCTTTAGCGCTATCGGCTTGTCAAGGAACAGAATTCGGTTCGGAGAAACATCAAAAGCCCGTCAGTAGTAACCTTTCTAAAAAGATGAAATCCAAAGATATGGAGCTCAAGTCTCCGATCATGGTGCGTCTCTTTAAGCAGGAATCTGAGCTGGAAGTCTGGAAGCAAACCAAGTCCGGGCACTACGCGCTGTTGGACACCTTTGATATCTGCAAATGGTCAGGCAAACTCGGCCCTAAGATCAAAGAGGGTGACCGCCAGGCACCAGAAGGCTTTTATGAAGTCTCACCCGGCCTCATGAACCCACTTTCTTCCTACTACCTCTCATTTAACCTCGGCTTTCCCAACAAGTTTGACCGCGCATATGATCGCACTGGAAGCAACCTAATGGTGCACGGTGCCTGCTCATCTGCTGGCTGTTATGCAATGACAGACGAACAGATTGCGGACATCTACGCGATGGGACGAGATAGTTTTCTCGGTGGCCAGCGCAAGTTTCAGGTACAGGCCTTTCCATTCCGCATGACACCGGAAAACATGGCCAAGAATGCAAGCTCTGAGCATTACGAATTCTGGCGTATGCTTAAACGTGGCTACGACCACTTTGAAATAACAAAGCGTCCGCCATCCATCGAAGTCTGCGAGAAGCAGTATGTCTTTGATGCAAAAGCAGACAGACGTGGTACCAAATTCGATGCCCGCGGCGCCTGCCCTGCTTATACAGTACCAGAACATATTTCCGTTGCTGTTGCCAAGAAGCAGAACAAAGACGCTCGCAAGACCGCAGAAATCCTAGTGGCAATGGAAAGCACCAAACGCCGCAAAGAGAAAATCGCGACCTTCTTCGGCGGTGCGTCTACAACAAACGCTGCCAAAACGGTTAGCACGAAGGCAACAGCTGTAGATGTGAAAACAGCCAGGACTTTGGCGCTGGCTTCTAAGGATGCATCTCCAGCACCTCAGCAAACATCAGAAACAGAACGCGCTTTTGGCTATTTCACATCGCTATTTTCTAACAGCCGAGTTTCTGAAGAGCAGAAAGTCATCGCTGAAGCGAGCGCCCCACTACTGAACGCTCCTATCCCACGCGTCAAACCTCAATAACTACGGTTTGACGCTACATTATTGGATACCTAGGCTGCCCTACAGAACAGTCCTTACTGCACTGTGACGATTATCAGGTCAGGCTATGGAATGCTGCGCGTAAAAGATTTGTTAGAACAATATCATAGCGAAACATCAAAACTCAAACGCCGCCGCGCTAAGTCCTTATTTCGCTATTACCTAAAACACTTTCCCAGAACCATAAGTTCCTACGTCGGCCTAACGCGCGGAATCCAGACAAACTATGGGGTTTGGCTAACACCGAATATCTTCGATGCAACCTTTCGCTTATGCACCGAAGGCAGCTACGGCACGTTCTTTTCAAATTACTTGGCTAATTACAAACATCCATTCCTGTTTCTAGATATTGGCGCAAATCAGGGCCTATACAGTTTATTGGCCGCTCAAAACGCAAACTGCGTAGAAGCGTTTGCATTTGAGCCGGTCTCTCGCACATTTAAATTGCTAGAAAAGAACATATCTCTGAACCAAACAGCCGCTCGTATAGCACCTGTACAGGTTGCTATTTCAGACCAAAGCAGAACTGCAGATATTTTTTTAAAAAAGACGCACAGCGGAAGCGCATCACTCAATCGACACATGACCCAATTAGGCAAGAAGAGTGAAAAAGTTCAGCTTATTGCAGCCCCGCAATTGGATAAAATGGTCACACAAGAAACAGATATCCTCGTCAAACTAGATGTTGAAGGGCACGAAGAAACAGTGCTTCAAGAGCTAGTAAAGACCCGTTTTTTTTCACAGATCCAATCGATTTTCTACGAAGTAGATGAGCGGTGGTCAGACCCACAATTGCTCCAAGGAATTTTGAAAACTGAAGGGTTCCAGAACTTTCAAAGGATTGGAGACCACGCCCACCATGATATTTTGGCAAGCCGCTAAACAGACCTATCAAGCCCAAATCGGCATAAGAAAATCGCGCTAAATCCAAGTATCTCGCCGCTCGTCCAACTCTGGATTACAGCTGGCCCTGAAGCGATATTCGCGGCGCTTATCAAGCGCGCTCTGGTGCCTCGACCACGCGGCGACTATTCACCAACGCCATTGGCTGGATCAATGGATCTTGATGCTCAGAGTAAAGCAGATTGTCTGAGCCAACTTTAACGGACCGCGCAACCAGCTCAAATGTTGAGGCTGTCGCTTTTTTAAGTGCTTCTTCATCACTTTGGCCGCTCAAACTACGAGCAAGATAAAGCGCGGCAAGCAAATCACCCGTTCCATGCGGAGCCCCCTGCACTTCTGCATGTTCAATGGCAAGGCTACCATTTGGGCCAACCAATAAGTTAGAAATGGAATTACGCCGCATAGCAGGCGATGACGTTACAATTGTACGCTCAACACCCAAGGTACGAGCTGCCGCAACAACTTCGTTTTCCATCTCAGTTCCAAACCCGCTCAACCAGGCCAGTTCAAATCGGTTAGGTGTGATAATATCAGCCAAAGGCAAAAGCTGGTCGCGGATCGCTTCAGCAATAGACTCTCGCACATACAAGTCGCCCTTATCACCAATCACCGGATCACAGAGATAAACCGCATCGCTGTTGCGCGCTTTTACCTCCCTCACAATCTTTGCAACTTCAGGAACCTGATCAGGGTTAGCCATATATCCAGAGAGGACAGCCTTAACGTCACTCAAACCGTCATTGGAGCAGATCTGCTCAACAATACTGGTGAAGTCAGTAGCACTGGCAGAAATTCGAGTGCCCTCACCCTGCCCAGGGTGCCATGGCAACAAAATCGTTGGCAGCGTCCAGACGTTGAAGCCCATTCGTTCCAAAGCAAACACAGCACCGCGTGTTCCCACGCAACCACTCACAACCTGAGAGGAGATCACCAGGACCGAAGGCTTGGCCTTTGGAGCATCCTCTCTGATTTTATGTTCAACTTTTTTAACAAAGCGCTCAAGCGACATCTATGAAATCTCGTGTTCAGCGGAGGCGCCGGTACCGTAGCGCTTTTCGATATAATCCAAAACCATCGCCTTAAATTCATTTGCGATGTTTGGACCACGCAATGTAACAGTCTTTTCGCCATCTACAAAAACGGGTGCAGCAGGCGTCTCACCCGTACCCGGCAACGAAATACCAATGTCAGCATGTTTGGATTCGCCAGGACCATTCACGATACAGCCCATCACAGCTACATTAAGTTCCTCAACACCGGGATACTGCTCACGCCATGCAGGCATACTTTCGCGAATGTGGTTTTGAATATCCTGTGCCAGCTCTTGGAATACAGTTGACGTTGTCCGCCCACACCCCGGACATGCCGCGACAATTGGAATAAAGCTGCGGAAGCCCATTGTCTGCAAAAGCTCCTGAGAAACCTGTACTTCTCGTGTACGGTCTCCACCCGGCTCAGGCGTCAAAGAAATACGGATCGTATCTCCAATGCCCTGTTGCAGCAAAATGCCCATGGAAGCAGAAGAGGCCACAATGCCCTTCGTCCCCATGCCCGCCTCAGTTAAACCAAGATGCAGCGCATAATCACAGCGTTGCGCAAGATCTGCATAAACAGCAATCAAGTCCTGCACCTGAGAAACCTTCGCGGATAGGATAATCTTATCGCGGCCAAGCCCCAACTCTTCAGCACGCTTTGCTGAGAGCAACCCAGACTGACAAATCGCTTCCCGCATGACCTGCTGCGCAGTTAACGGAGCGCCATTTGAATGGTTCTCATCCATCAAATGCGTCAGGAGCTCTTGATCCAGAGACCCCCAGTTCACTCCAATGCGCACTGGCTTATCGTGCTTCATCGCCATTTCGATGATTTGTGAGAACTGCTTGTCTTTTTTGGACTTAAACCCAACATTACCCGGATTAATGCGGTATTTATCCAGCGCTTCAGCACAGGCTGGGTGGTCTGCCAACAGTTTGTGACCAATATAATGGAAGTCCCCAACAAGCGGGACATCAACACCAATACGCTGCAAGCGCTCTTTAATATGCGGGACTGCTGCGGCCGCCTCATCCCGGTCAACAGTAATGCGAACCAGTTCAGACCCGGCACGCGCCAATGCAGCAACCTGTGCAACTGTAGAATCTGCATCCGCAGTATCAGTGTTTGTCATAGACTGAACGACAACAGGCGCTTGTCCACCCACAGTAACCCCACCAACATCAACAGCCACGGAGTGGCGACGCGGAAATGGGGTAGAAATATAGCTTTGGCTCTTGTCAGTCATGATCATTCCACTGGCATAAATCTGTAGGCAAGCAAGTGCAGCATGCAGCACCTTGTGTCAACTTTTTAGCGCAAATTCAAATCAGTTTGATGTCATTCAGATGCATAGTCAGCCCCCTTAAATTTGAGGGTAAAAACCGTAGCAAATATGGTGTTACTTCCTGCTCATGAACAAGCAAATGAAACGCCATACAAATTCGGGTCGACTCATCTCAGCCTAACCCCGCATTAACGACAAAATGTGGTTTTGGAAAACATGGCACTCTTTATAGACTACACACATAACAACTATGCTTTTTGCTAATGCAACCAATTTAAAAAGTGACGCAAGCTCACACCAACGCTTCCTTCAACATCATTTGCTCTGGAGACTGGAAATGCTTTCAAACAAAACGGCTGTCATCACTGGCTCAACATCAGGCATAGGCCTTGCCTACGCCCGCGCAATGGCAGAGCAAGGTGCGAACATCATGATCAATGGCTTTGGGAATGCCGATGCAATTGAAAATGAACGTGCCAGCATCGAGAAAGATTTCAGCGTCAAGTGTGTTTATTCCTCCGCCGATATGACCAAACCGGACGAAATCCACGCCATGATCCATGAAGCCGAGAAAATGCTCGGCTCTGTTGATATTTTGGTCAACAACGCCGGCATTCAGCACGTAGAGGCTATCGAGCACTTTCCGGTTGAAAAGTGGGATGCAATCATCGCCATCAACCTGTCATCCGCCTTTCATACCATCCGCACTGCCGTACCATACATGCGTCAGGCAGGCTGGGGTCGCATCATCAACACAGCATCTGCACACGCCCTCGTCGCCTCTCCTTTCAAATCTGCGTACGTATCTGCAAAACACGGCATCGCAGGCCTAACGAAAACAGTCGCATTAGAAGTTGCAGAAGACAACATCACAGCCAATGCAATTTGCCCCGGTTATGTCTGGACCCCGCTCGTTGAAAAACAGATCCCAGACACGATGAAAGCACGCGATATGACTGAGGAGCAGGTGAAAAAAGAGGTTCTTCTCGCCGCACAGCCAACCAAAGAGTTTGTGACCGTAGAGCAAGTTGCCGGTCTTGCCGTATTCCTGTGTTCAGATGCAGCCGCCTCAATCACGGGCACACTTCTGCCGATGGATGGCGGCTGGACCGCACAATAACGGCCAACTAATTCTCAGAGTTTCTTTTCAAAGCGACCCATGGAGGTCCACATGGCCACAACACGGAAGACAGCAAAGAAAGAGCGCAAGAAAATCAATCTGGCCCTGCAAGGTGGGGGGGCTCACGGCGCCTTTACATGGGGCGTTTTGGATTGGCTACTGGAAAACGAAGATTGGGAGGTAACCGCCATTTCTGGCACCAGTGCAGGAGCCATGAATGCAGCAGTTATGGCCGACGGCCTTGTAGAAGGAGGGCAACAAGGCGCAAGAGATGCATTGGCCCGTTTCTGGAAGTCTGTCAGCACAGCCGCTGAATCAAGCCCATTCCAGCGTAGTCCGATGGACGTGTATTGCGGCAACTGGAGTATGGACAACTCGCCGACTTACTTAGCGTGGGATCTGTTGTCTCGCGTCATGTCCCCCTACCAGATGAACCCTATGAATTATAATCCACTCCGCGATCTCGTCGCCAAACAAATCAACTTCGAGCGGGTGCGCAATTGTAAACAGCTAGAAGTCTTCGTCGCGGCGACAAATGTACGCTCGGGCAAAATTAGAGTTTTCTCTAAAGAAGAACTGACACTCGATTCCTTGATGGCATCAGGCTGCCTTCCGCACATGTATCAAGCGGTCGAAATTGGAGATGAAGCATATTGGGATGGCGGCTTCATGGGCAACCCTCCTCTATTTCCGCTTTTTAAACACGGCGGCTCCACTGACGTGTTACTCATTCAGGTCAATCCGGTTGAAAGGGTAGAGCTTCCTCATACAGCTCAAGAAATTTCTGAGCGCATGAACGAAATCACGTTCAACTCTACTTTGTTGCGAGAGTTACGCGCGATTGATTTTGTAACCCGTTTGATTGATGAGGGAAGGTTGGACTCAAACGAATACACCCGCGTGTTTATGCATCGAATCGAAGCAACCAAAGACCTTGCACCCTTTGGCGCATCATCCAAAGTAAATGCACAGTGGGAGTTTGTAGAACTCTTGCACAACATAGGCCGACAGGCCGCAAAGAACTGGGCGCATGATAATTACGACAGCATAGGGAAACGCAGCACGTTGGATCTAAATCACGAGTTTAATTAGATCTAAACGCAGAGCTTAATGATTGCGCTACGCATTGCAAAACGCAATGCATTGAATGTAACGAAATTCTTAAATTAACCTGCATTTTGGCACCAGTCATCGCACGCACCCCAAATATGGTGGCGCTTCTATTTTTCTAAACTGGCACGTGTTTTGCGAATAAAATGGCAGCCGATATCAGAGTACTGCGTAATTGGCTTCTAAGAATATAAAGGGGGTTTTCGAGCGTATTATCGAAGCCCTCTTTTTCTTTGTGTAAATGCCCCCACAGAAATGGCACTCAGAAAAACCGATTTATCCCTAAAAATCTCTTTCAGAAAAATCAACGTACCAACCTTTTGGCAAGATTTTCGCGTTAAGAAAGGCACGCTGATTGTTGAGTTATGCGTATTCAGCGCTACAGCGGGAGAAGCAGGTGTTTTGCGACCAACTTGCTTCTTCCGCTCACAAGCTTCTTGAGCACGTCTCATACTCAAGATTTAGTCAGGAACTCCCGTTTCAGCAAGTGCTATATCTGAATAAGCGCATTACGCCATTCAGGTTCGCATTGGCGATATCTCCCTCACCGCACAATTACAATCCGCGCATTTGCTCGGCCATTTGCCTTGATCAAACTGAACAGTCTCTTGGCATTGCTTGGATGTAGCCGCACGCAACCATGCGAAGCTGGAATTCCCAATCGCTTAATTACATCGGTTCCGTGAATTGCATAGCCCTTATAAAAGAACACCGAATAAGGCATAGGAGCGCCGTTGTATTTGCGCGAAAAGTACCGCTTGTGCATCCGCGTTGGCTTGAACGTACCGATGGGCGTTCGATACCCCCGGCGGGCCGTAGAAACACGCCACGAATACTGAACTCTACCGTTCACATAAATCCGCATAGTTTGTTCGGAAAGGTCGATCTTGGCCAGAACTTTGTTGGAAGCAGCTTTCACTGGCATGGCGAGAATCAGGCTAATAAAAATTACCCAAGACATAGTAATTATAACACGCATACTGAAGCACCCTCACTAAACTCAACACTTAACGTGAATTAACACAAGCAATAACTAGAGTCTTTCACCTAGTTATTATGAGGGTATTATTTACGACTACTTCGTAAGAAATACACAAATATTAAAGTAACATAAATATCAATACCAATACTGCATACATACTTATTTCTTAAGCTATACACTGGGGTTTTTTCACCGAACACCGCTTGTTTACAGTGCTAATTGATGAAACTCTTTCCGCAAAGAAAAAACCCGGAACATGTCCCAGGCTTATCCAAGATCATATTGTAGAAATGACGGGGCCTAGAACATATCCCAGGCGAAGCGGTAAGTCGCACCAAAACCAACAGACCACATATTGTCATTCTGCGTGATCGGGCTATCTGCGGCATCGCCAATCAAACGATCATAACCGCCCTGCAAATGCAGGCCGATTGCATCGGTCAAAGCATAGCTTGCTCTAGCAACACCGCCAACGCTTTTGAACCCACCATCAGCATTGTAAGGGCCGGATGCGCCACCTCCGGCAACACTAAAATAGGTATTCATGTAAGAGCCGTTAGCCATGTCAACACGAGGGCCAATTACAAACGTCAACCGATCGGTCACTGGCATAATCAGGTCAATCCCGCCACGGCCAACAAACCCGCGGTGTCCGTTAAAGCCGTGTCGCACCTCTATGAATGCACGGAACCAATCTTTACGGAATCCGGCACCCAAACCAAGCTCTCCAGCCCACGGTACACGTGTCGTATCAGCCAGAGACTCATCATCAGAAGGCTTACGTTCCCCAACAAACCCAAAGGACGGATAAATAAATATACCTTCAGTTTCCCCTTCCTTGACCTGCCCAAAGCCCGGAAGGTAAAATCGAGAGAAACCAATCAGCGGCAGCGGGTATATGATGTACTCATCAGCTCCATCATATTTGGGATTTACAAACCCAGCCACACCAATGTCTACAACATATCGCTTACTAGCCTGCTCTTCGGTCAGATCACCAGGCGTAAAATTATCTTCTGCGAGCGCTTGACTGGAAACCGAAGCAAGCGCTAAACCTGCGAGAATACGTAATGAGGCGGTCATAGATGCAGCCTTATTCGAAAGACGAAATTACCATTTATAATATACGCTTTAGGCTGCCATGAAGACCTCTGACTTTAGGCGTTTTCTACAGACTGTTGCGCTGGAGCACCACAAAACTGGAGGACGGGTGTTTTTTAGTCCAAATTCATACTCGATGAATAAAGACAACTCTATCAACACCATACATACCAGAGTGTTTTCTTCAATTATTTCAATGATAGGACTTTTGGAAAGATATTTGAACTAACAAAAACACAATCTGCGAAATTGAAATCCGCTTCATCTGTACAAACGCAGCGGCAATTTCAAGAACTGTAAAAAATTATCCTTGTGATATCAGGGGCTATGCCAAGTATTACCAGAAAACTTAGTGACGGCAGTCTCAAATCGAACCAACACAAAACAAAAACAACGCCCTAGCCTTCCGAAAGGTTCCGACTCTATGTTCCTCAGCGTCTTTGAAATTTTTAAGATCGGCATCGGCCCATCATCCTCCCACACGATGGGACCGATGACCGCTGCTGCCCGTTTTTTGGATGAGCTGAGAGACGGCAGGCGTATTTGGCCTGGAGCTGGCGCACCGAAAAAATTGCGCTGTACCTTGCATGGATCTCTAGCTTGGACAGGCAAAGGCCACGCCACTGACAGAGCAGTTATTTTGGGGCTAGCAGGCTGCACGCCAGAAACACTGGACCCAGATGAGGCGGAAGCGCTAGAAAAAAAGGTGGCACTGGAAAAGAAGGTCACACTGTCTGGTCTCCCTGAACTGGAATTTGACCCAGCAACTGATGTCATTTTCGATTTCGAGACGAACCTGCCAGGACACGCGAATGGCATGATCATCGAAGCTTATGATGCACAGGACCGCCTTCACCTCCAGGAAACCTTTTACTCCATTGGTGGTGGCTTTGTGTTGACCGCAGATGAGCTGGAACGCCTCAAAACCGCTGAGGCTAGCGGTCAATCTGATGAAGCTGAGCTAAAAAGCACGCCATACCCATTTGCCACCGCAAAAGAAATGCTGGAGATGGGACAGAACTCCGGCAAGACCATCGCCCAGATGAAACGAGCAAACGAGGTCACCTCGCTCGACCCGCAACAGCTGGATGAAAAGCTCTGGAAAATCTGGGGCGTCATGGACGCCTGCATGGAGCGTGGCTTGAACACCGAGGGTGAATTACCGGGAGGCCTTAGCGTCAAACGACGTGCCGCAGCAATCAAAAAGCAGCTGGAAGATGAGCGCGGCAATAACATGAGCATGCCTCATGTCGCAAACGATTGGCTCTCTGTATATGCAATGGCGGTAAACGAGGAGAACGCGGCAGGCGGCAAGGTCGTCACCGCGCCAACCAACGGCGCTGCAGGTGTTATCCCAGCCACTATCAAATACTACCGCGAGCATTGTCCGGGCAGCAATGATGAAGGCATCAAGACCTTCCTGCTCACAGCAGCTGCGGTTGGCGGCATCATCAAACACAATGCATCAATTTCTGGCGCCGAGGTGGGCTGTCAGGGTGAAGTTGGCTCCGCAGCTGCCATGGCGGCAGCGGGCCTGTGCGCTGCACTTGGCGGAACCAATGAGCAAATTGAGAACGCTGCTGAGATCGCACTTGAGCATCACCTCGGCATGACTTGCGATCCGGTCGGTGGCCTTGTTCAGGTACCATGCATTGAGCGTAACGGGCTTGGCGCTATCAAAGCAGTATCAGCGGCATCCCTTGCCTTACGCGGTGATGGCTCTCACTACATGCCGCTAGACAATTGTGTAGAAGCCATGCGCCAAACAGGCGCTGAGATGAGCGACAAATACAAAGAAACCAGCAAGGGCGGCCTGGCAGTTAACCTGCCAGAATGCTGATCAATCAGGCGAGTGTGGCGGCAGGTTTCTGCCCCACCATCATCTGACGTTTTGTGCCATAGCCTTTGATGCGCTCCACATCAAAACCAGCTGTTTGCAGGTTGCGACGCACCCAACCAGCTGCCGTGTAGGTTCCAAAAGTCCCGCCAACAGTAGTTTTCTCACCAATGGCGAGCATCAGCTCCCGTTCCCATAATTCCGGATTACGTGCAGGATTGAAGCCATCAAGGAACCAAGCATCAATGGGGATAGATAGTGTTGGCAACATTTCACGTGCATCACCAACGCCCAGCAGCAGCCGCACACCATCAATCGTGATTGGGTTCCAGCCGGGTTGAGGGTTCCATACAGCTAACAGCTTGTCCGTAAGGCTCTTCAGCTCAGGCCACTGTGACAGCGCTTTCTCAATCTCAGCAACCTCCATCGGATAAAGCTCAAACGAAACGTAAGTCAGCTTTGCGCGTTCCGCTTCAGGCAAACTCAGCAGTAACTCCAACGTGACAAGAAAGTTCAGCCCGGTCCCAAATCCTAGTTCCGCAATATGAAAAGAACCTGTTCCCTTCAACCGATCTGGAAGCCGGTTACCCTGCAAAAATACGTAGCGTGCTTCGCCTAATCCACCGGCTTTGGAGTAATAAGTGTCTCCAAACTGCGACGCAAAAGGGACATTTGCATCATCCCATTCCAATTTTGGGTACTCTGTCATATGTCTAAGCCAAATCTCTAACGTAAATACAGTCAGGGCTTATACCCTAACCCGGGAAATAAAAAAATATGACCTACGATATTGTTATTGTTGGTGGGGGAATTTTCGGACTTAGCGTCGCTAAAGCCGCATTGGGCAAGGGCCTGAAAGTCGCTCTTCTGGAAAAAGACACCATCGCTTCAGGGGCAAGCGCGGGCCTCGTCGGCGCTTTAATGCCTCATGTTCCAAGTCGCTGGAATGAAAAGAAGCAGTTCCAACTGGATGCCCTGATTGAGCTTTCAGATATTGTAGCTAAACTCGAAGAGGCCACTGGCCTGTCCGTCGGCTATAGCCGCGCTGGCCGCCTCATCCCGCTCTACACCGAACATAAACTAGAGCATACTTTGGACCGTGTAGAGGAAAGCAAACAACGCTGGAACAGTGCAGAAACAGGCTTCACCTTCAATGTGGTGAAAGAAACACCATTTAACGATTGGCTCACACCAGAGGCAGCTCCCCTCGGAATCATCTGGGACACCTTGGCCGCGCGCGCAAACCCACGCCTCGTTTCAGCTGGCCTCAAAGTCTTTCTCGAACCGCGCATTGACATCATGGAGCACACTCCGTTTTTGGGGTTCGATGAAAAAACCGGTACTGTCTCTCTTGGCAATGGCGGAAGTCTGACGGCCGATCGTGTTGTGCTTTCAGCCGGCTACGAGGGCTTTACTCCTCTTAGCGAAATGGCCGGAAAAACCATTGGCATTGGCGTAAAAGGGCAGTCACTTCTGCTGGAGTACAAAGCCGACAGACCGCTTCCGGTTATCTATGACGATGGAATTTATGTCGTCTCTCATGCCAATGGCACCGTTGCTATCGGCTCAACCTCAGAACAGGAATGGGAAAGCAAAGAACCCGTTGAAGAGGACATTCAGGCCATGCTGTCCAAGGCGGTTTCATTCTGCCCTTCACTCAAGGGTGCCCCGATCCTCACGCGATGGGCTGGCATTCGGCCAAAATGTAAAAAACGAGATCCTTTGGTTGGTCTTATTCCTGGCAAAGATAAAACGTGGGTGGCAACTGGAGGCTTCAAGATTTCCTATGCAATTTCCCATCGCATCGCAGTCTGCCTGATGCAGGAAATGTTCCCAGAGCAGGGTAAACCAGTTCATTTGCCAGAAAGCTTCAAGCCAGCGCACCACTTCACCTGAAGTACAAAGACGCATTGCGGCTCATCCAAACAACAACAGTGACACCGGCTTTACAGCAGGATTCAAGAGTGCCGATCTGCTCAAACACCTATTAGTTCTTCGGCTGGTTCAAGAAATTAGCTCTAAATATAGAAAAATGAGGCATATTGGACCTTGCAGGTGTCACTGTTCAAAGTTACATGAGGAATAACTTTGTTTCCTAAGCTCTGTCTTTAAGGAAGCAACCCAGAAAATTCTCTCCGCAAACTTGGAGTTTAACCAGTCCATGCGCGCTATTCTTGATGTCGTTTTCATCATCCTAAATCTTTATACATGGGTCATTATTGCAAACGTGATCTTCTCGTGGCTCTATGCGTTCAACGTGGTGAACTCGAGCAATCAGTTCATCGCAATGATTGGGCAGACACTCTACAATCTAACAGAACCGCTTTTGCGCCCAATCCGTCGGTTCCTGCCATCAATGGGTGGGTTGGATCTTTCTCCCATTGTTCTTTTGCTCGGTATCTTCCTCATTGAGCGCGTCATCGGCCTCTACGTCTACCCCTACGTATTTTAAGTAGTGGCCGAACAAGAACCGCCTTGGAAATTGCAGGCTGACGGAATTCTCATTACCGTCCGCCTCACCCCCAAGGTCCTCAAAGGATCAAATTGAAAAGATAGGCGAACAGTCGGATGGCCGGACGCTTGTGTTGGCGCGTGTGCGCGCAGTGCCAGAAAAAGGCGCGGCAAACAAATCCGTTGCAAAGCTCTTTGCAAAAGCACTTTCTGTTCCCAAATCGTCAGCTGAAGTCATTGCAGGCTCCACCGCCCGCATTAAAACACTGCGCGTTCGAGGAGAACCGCAGGAGCTAACAAAAAGGCTAGAAGAACATCTCTCCTAGCCTTCAAAAACTTTTAGTCTTCAAGCTTACGCGCTTCTTCTTCAAGCATAATCGGAATGCCGTTTCGAATTGGGTAGGCCAACTTCGCAGCGCGAGAAACCAACTCCTGTGTTTCAGGGTTGTAATCAAGCGTCGTCTTCGTCACTGGGCAAACCAGCAGCTCCAAAAGGCGCCGGTCCAGTTGTGGCGCTTCAAATTCGCTCATAGAGCCCTCATTTCTTATCATATTCCAAGACTACTGCAGGGCGCTCCCAGAAGCATCATTGCCACGCGCCAGCTCAATCTCTGCCAGCGCAATCAGCGTATCAGCGCGCATTTTCAGGCTCTCGGTTTCCAGCAGAGCTTGCTTCTCCTTTGGTCCATAAGGGCTCATCATGCACAGCGCATTGACCAATACCTCTGAAGAAGCTGATTTAACGCTATCCCAGTCAGCTTCCAGCTCGTTCACACTTAGGTATTCTGTCAAAGTGGAGAACAACTGGTCACGGTCAACCTCATCTTCACCAAGCCCAACTTTAAGGTCGCCTGCAAAACGGGTCGCATCGACGTGGCCACGACGAAATGGCGCGCGCTCTTCAAGCTCACCACGCAGCTCAAATCGGGAAACACCGGAAATCGTGACCAGATAGCGGCCGTCGCCACTCTCTTGAAAACCGGTAATTCGCCCCATACTACCTACGGTGCAGAGCTTTGGCCTGCCTGCGAGGTCCTCATTGCTTGTATCGAACTGCGGCTGAATAACCCCAATCATGCGGTCAGTGCGTAAAGCACTGTCAATCATGGCGGTGTAACGCGGCTCAAATACATTGAGAGGCATATGGGAACGCGGGAGCAAGATGGCTCCCGGCAAAACAAACAAGGGTACAACCTGCGGCAGGTCATCCAGACTTGCGTAGGTTGCGTTTCCAACGGTCATCGAGGCCACTTAAGTGCTCTCCACTCTTATCATTAGGCCAAGATTACGAGAACAAAATTGAAGAGAGTTTACGACGGCCATATGCAGCACCTGCATCTTTGAAGCCCCAGGCTTCAAAGAACTGCAAAAGCTGCTTGCGCGCGCCATCCTCATTCCATTCACGATCACGACGAATAATTTCAATGAGCTCGTCGACAGCGCCGGTTTTATCACCCTTACCATTGAGCCCAAGTGCCAGATCAAAGCGAGCTTCGTGATCATCTGCATTTGCATCAACACGCGCACGCAGCTCAGCAAGATCATCGATATTTTCAGCCTGTTCAGCAAGCTCAAGCGCAGTTTTAGCCGCGATATAGTGCTGAGAGGTTTGCTTATCTTCCGGCACCATATCCAGCATCTGCTGTGCGTGCTCTTTTTCGCCAAGTGCCAGATAACACATAGCTAAACCGCTCAATGCCTGAACATTGCCAGCATCGAGTGAAAGCGCCCCACCGTAAAGCTGAGCAGCTTCCGGGTAGCCCTCGGCATCGCGAAGTTCATCGGCCTTTTCCAGCATCACATCAATATCGCTAGGGCCGATCCGAACGCCGATACCCTCCAAAAACTTCTTGACCTCGCCTTCGGTCTGCGCGCCCATAAATCCGTCAACAGGCTGCCCACCCTTAAATGCAAACACAGCAGGGATAGATTGAACACCCATTTGGCCCGCAACTTCGGGGTACTCCTCGATGTTCATTTTTACGAGTTGCACAGAGCCGCCAGCTTCCTTAACCACTTTTTCAAGTGTCGGAGTAAGTTGCTTACATGGCTCACACCACGGCGCCCAGAAATCCACGAGAACCACATGATCGCGCGAACCCTCGATCACATCCTTCATGAAATTCTGCGTGGTCGTGTCTTTAACCAGATCTGCCGCAGGAATTTTCGCCGCTGGAGCAGGAGTTGGTGCTGGCTGAGGCGAATTGGTTTGGTATCCACCACCATAACCACCGCCCAGAGAGCCGCCAAAGCTACCACCTACGGAATAACCGGATCCACTCATAATCTTGACCCTTTAACTGCGTTGGGAGCTGCTTTTATCAGCGCTCCTCATATAAAATCTCTAACTGCTGCCTAAAATGGTCTTAGTGGAGACCAATTACAATCGGTGAACTCTCAGTTTTTAAAGATCTTCAGTGACTTTCTGCGCTTCCGCTGACACTGCAAGCACTCTGGCCTCATGCCCGCAGGCCTTTGCAAACACCAAAAGCCCGTCAGCAGAGATCGCTGTCGTTGCGTTATTGAGCAGCGGATGGAAATTCAACACATCCTGCTCCATCATCTTAGCATCAAAAACAACAGAAACCCTTTGCGCCTCTTTATCATTGATGATCGAAAACGGCGTCACAGACCCGGGAGTAACACCCAGCACCTCTTCAAGCAGGTCAGCTTTACCAAACGATACACGACCAGAAGCGCCGATCACTGCAGATATCTTCTTCAAATCGATAGTCGCATCATGCAGTGCAACCACGAGAAAAAGGTTACCTTTTTTGTCTTTCAAGAACAAATTCTTGGTATGCCCACCTGGAATACGCTCATGCAAGACGCCCGATTCCGCAACGGTAAAGACTGGTTCGTGGTCAACAGTGGAAACTGGAATACCTAACCCTTCCAGGAACGACATGAGCTGCATACGATTGACTGGCATTGAATGGGCCTCCCCCAAAGACTTATTAGAAAAGCCAAGTACTTGATACTCAAACACCAAACTGTTTTAAGGCAGTCACAAAAAAAGGCAAGCAATCCCAAAGAACAGCCTTCAGTTGCGATATTTTGCAAAAGCCTTGGAACTCATTCACGTGCAGCCCAATTCACTGAAGGTCGCCGCGTTTTCGCAGAATTTGAAATATCTCCGTGTAGTCCGTAAATGCCAGATCAGGAAGGTTGCAGGCCTCGTGAAAACTGACCCATCGCAGTTCGGAATGCTCATCACCAAGGTTCTTTGGCGTCCCCTCCCAATCATCGACAATATAATGGTGGAATGAAACGGCCTCCGTTGTGCGAGTAGCCGTAGTTTCTGTCTTCATAAGTTTGGAATAGCCTTTAGCTATGACCCCGAGCTCCTCTTCCAGCTCTCTTCTCAAAGCACACTGCAACATTTCGTTTGGCTCTACGTGTCCTCCCGGGAAACTCCACGTCCCAGCGTAATTTCTACGAAACTTAGAGCGCGAGCCCATAAGGACACGGCCCTTTCGCAGCAAAAGCCCTGTTACTATATCGGTCACTCAGTTGTTCCCTTCAAAAATTTGCTGTCAAACCTCTGCCTCAAAGCCATTCGGAAAAATATTTTCACCGATCCCATTGAGATATATGAGTTTGCAGCGTTCGGATCTAAAAATTCTCAGACAAATAACCGTCAATCCAACTACGTTAATTTTCTCATCTGCAAATATTTCCACAGCACCAAAACAACACCTAAAAATACTCTAACCATATGATTATAATAAAACTTTCTATTCAAACATCTCATCTCTGCATCCACAAGCGGCTGGGTATCCCACAGCCATTTTCAAATTCCTTGTTGCATTCACCCCGAGCTTTTGCCATATAGCTCCCACCTCACCGACGGGGCCGCCACAAACGGCCCTAGCGAAACAGATGCGGGCGTAGCTCAGGGGTAGAGCATAACCTTGCCAAGGTTAGGGTCGAGAGTTCGAATCTCTTCGCCCGCTCCAGTTTCTTTTAGAAGCTGAGTTTTCGCAAAGTTGGACTTTTTTGGATATGCGGGCGTAGCTCAGGGGTAGAGCATAACCTTGCCAAGGTTAGGGTCGAGAGTTCGAATCTCTTCGCCCGCTCCAAAAAAACAAAAGAACCGCCTTCGGGCGGTTTTTTGTTATCCAGATGCTCTCAACCCCTCTCTCATAAAGTTTGCAGCAGCAGTTATAAACTCATTCCTCCCCTTCCAACCATGGAGGAAAAGGAGTGCTATCAGCCGAGACAATGCTCAAAAGCCTTCCCTGAAAGTATCTACTTCGTCCAAGAACGGGCAAGAACTTTTGCCGAAAAAGCCGGATCGCGGCGTTGTTTGAGGCAAGAAAGCGCGTCCCATGGTCCACGGTCTTCAAAACCTCAGCTGCAACCGGACGGCGATCCAGCATATATTGATGCGTATGCCCCGTAGACACCTGCCAGGCTAACCATGCTGCATCCTCAATACCAAGGTTCATGCCCCTTCCAGCAAATGGAGAGTGTACATGAGCTGCGTCTCCAACCAGAAAAACACGCCCTTTTTGGTACAAGTTCACCAGCCGATGAGTGATACGGAATGTCGATTTCCAGTTAACTTTATTGACCTTCAATATCGGAGGCATATCTTCTAGTGGATCTTCCTGATCGGCAATTATTCTTGCACGATTTGCCGAAATCGGGATCACGGCAAATATATAGGGGGACCGGTCAAACATCGTGGGACCATCCATAGAAAGCGTTGGCTCCAACTCCACATCAGCCAGTCCCCAATCATATGCGTACGAGCTGCCTGCAAATGTAAAACCCATCTTCGAACGCACCACGGAATGCGCACCATCCGCTCCAATGACCATTCCCGGGTGCAGCACTTCCTGGTCTCCATCAGCGTTCTGGACGACAGCGATCACTTCATCTGCCTGCTGCTCCAGCTCCACCAACTCACAGCCTCTTTCAACTTCTACGCCCTGTTCTGTCAAATGCCGTTCCATGATGGTTTCGGTTTCGTATTGTGGCAAAGACAGCATAAACTTATAGGGGCCTTTAATATCAGTAAGGGCAATCTCCATCAGTTCTCCACTCGGCCCGCGAAAGTGGACGTGCTTCAACTTCCAGCCCTTTTGTATGAGCTTATCAGCCACGCCTGATGGTTTAAGAATCTGTAATGTTCTTGGATTGACCGCAAGCGCACGAGATTGAACGTGAGGGCGCAAGTTCTTATCGATGATACGCGGCGTAAATCCACGTCGCTTCAACTCTATCGCAGCAGCTAATCCGCCGGGCCCTGCTCCAACAATAAGAATTCGTCCTCTTTGCATCACCGTCCTGCCATACCTAGGAAACGCTAGGCTGAGCTTATGCAAAAGCTTCTGTTGGAGCGTTGACCCAATAAGGCGAACTTTAATGACCCGAGGCGGACCTCGTTTGCTTTCTTGACCTGATACGAAATTTGTCGTTTAGCTGCACACTCAAATTTCAAGGAAACCAACCCATGTCAGCGTCCTGTCCATGCCAATCAGGAAAAGACTTCGCAGCCTGTTGCCAACCATTTCTGGAAAGCAGGGCACTGCCGGAAACTGCCGAGCAACTCATGCGCTCTCGCTACAGTGCCTATGCAACAAAGCAACTTGAATATCTCAAGGACACCTTGTGGCCGCGCTACCAAAAGAGCTTTAGTGCTGTCGACACTGCCGCATATCTAGAACAAACCCAATGGGTGGGTCTTGAAATTCTCTCGACTGAAAAAGGACTGGCCAGTGACGCGATTGGAAGCGTCCTGTTCTGCGCCAAATACATTGCCCAAGGAAAATTTGGGGAACAAAGAGAGTTAAGCCTGTTCAAGAAACGCAAAGGACGCTGGTACTACGTTGAGCCGCTCCAAGAAGGTTCTCGCCTCTAAGCCAGCTGCCACTCTCATTAGAACAGTTAGCGGTTGTCAGATCAAAATCAGATAGCCTCAACGCTGCCTCAGGCCCCTTCAGCAAAAAGAGTCGGCCCCTACAAAGTTTGGGCGGATGTAGGGACCGACGCGAGCTGCACGATCAAAGGGAGGCGACCCTCCAAACCGCGAGGCAGTTCAGCAAATTCACGCTCAATGTTCACTATCTGTTCCAATATTGATTCCGTCAAACCATCCCAAAGCCAAATATCAAAAACCCTCATAAATTCTCCCGCGCCATTTCAGTGGCAACTTCAAGTTGGCTAAGCCACTGTTTCCAAACGGAGACATGTCGCATCCTCAAAACCAACAGGGTCATTCCGAAAAAATTAAGTTTCATACTAGTAATAATTAATCTGAGAAAATTAGGGCTTACTGCGTGCAAGAACTCCTTCACAGATGGGCGAGAGTACTTTTGCCTCAAAGCGCCTATGCGACCCTGCTGTCGGTATTGGATAAGGTATTCAACACCATCATCAGCAAAGGCGAAGCAGGTGGCGCTCAGCGGTCAGCCCTAATTGTATTTGCACTGCGGGTTTTAAGTGCAGCGCTTGCCTATCTAATGCAGGTCATTCTGGCGCGCTGGACCGGGGCTTCAGAATATGGCGTCTTCATCGTCGTATGGACCACCATTGTTATACTCACAGTCTTTTCCGGCCTCGGATTCTCAGTTTCGCTTCTTCGCTTTATTCCAGAGTACCTGGAAAAGAAACAGTATGGCCTCCTCAACGGATTGCTCTTTAGCGCGCGCTTTCTGGTCCTGCTCAGCTCAACCCTGATCGCTATGTTTGGGGTTACGATAACCTGGCTCTTTTCTGACTACATCGGCAACGCCTATATCCTACCGCTTTATCTCATCGCAATCTGCCTGCCTATGCACACCTACACCGGCATGTTGGAAGGCATTGCAAGAGCGCAAGACTGGCAATTGAAAGCAATGGTGCCAGATTTTATTGGCCGCCCGTTGCTTGTACTTGCATATATGCTGATCGCATTGGCACTAGGCTACCCAGCCACCGCCGTTACAGCTTGCATCGTTGCAATCGCGGCGGTCTGGACCGTCGCTGTCCTCCAGACAATCATGATGGAAGTGTCTCTTAATAAGATCCACCGCCCAGCTCCCCGTAGATTTCAGCTCAGGTCCTGGTTGCTGGTGTCTCTTCCCATGCTTGCGGTGGATGGCTTTTTCCAACTTATCACGAGCTCTGATGTAATCTTGATTGGTATCTGGCTTCCATCAGATCAGGTCGGCATCTATTTTGCGGCCTCCCGCACACTCGCATTGATGCACTTTGTCTACTACGCCGTACGCGCCGCCAGTGCCCCCCGCATGGCACGTCTCTATCATGCCAATGACTTAAATGGCCTGAGAGCCTTTGTTGGAAGCGCAGCCAAGCTGACATTCTGGCCTAGCCTATTGATAGCTGGGTTCATAATGGTGGTTGGCCCCTTCCTGCTCACACTGTTCGGCGAAGGGTTTTCCCAAGGCACTCCCATACTCTACATTCTTGTCATCGGAGTTCTCGCCCGCGCAGCAATTGGGCCCGCTGACGCCTTACTGACACTGTCTGGCCACCAAAACACCTGTGCTAAAATCTATGCCACCGTGTTTGTCTTAAACTTGGCTCTCAACACGCTCTTCATACCAATGTTCGGGCTGTATGGGGCAGCTATGGCAACGACACTCGTCATCCTCTTCGAAGCAATCCTGCTTTATCGCAGCGCCTACAAACACCTCGGCCTGCACACATTTATTCTGCCGATAAAAAGCCGGGAAGCAGCCACCAATGAAGCAGGATAGCGCAACTATCAAACTGGTTGATCCCGGCAATGACGAAACCTCAGAGCTTCTGTGGAAACAGCTGTCTCAGACTGCAATAGAGCCCAATCCATTCTTTTCCAAAACCTTCATAGGACCCTTCAACACACACATGGCAGGTGGATCAGTCAAGCTCTTGCTGGCGCTTGATGCATCTGGCACCAAAGCACTTGCAGCCCTGCCAGTTGTAATGGTCCGGTGGGGACTGTTTCTTAAATTACCATGCGCGCTGGCAGGAGATTACGGCCCTCTTGGCACCCTACTCGTCTCACCAGAAGCCACAGGGACTACAGTTCACACCCTACTGCAAACCGCAGCCAATTTAAGCTGGTGCAAAGTTCTGATCCTGCCATTCCACGGAACAAATGGACCTGTCTACAAGCTTCTGCAAGAAACGCTTTGCACATCAAAGTGGACCCAATTGACATGGCTTGAGGAAGACCGTGCCTTCCAGCCTCCCGGGCAATTGGGGCAAGCCAGCTTCGATGCTCTAAAAAAACGTTCGTCATGGAAGAGTACCTTTAAAAGTCAGCGCCGTTTAGAAAAGCAAGGCACACTCACCTTTTCTATGTTGGAAAGCCAAGCGGATATAGAAGCGGGCCTTGAGGCGTTTTTGAAGCTTGAAGCAGCAGGCTGGAAAGGGAGGCAAGGTACAGCGCTCCTTTCCAAAAAATCGGCAGCAGTCTTCACACGAGAAATGCTCGCAAAGCAGAACGCAACAAAGAGCATTCGCATAGGTCAGTTGAAGCTGGATAAAAAGCTGATTGCAACCAATATACTGTTGCGCGAACAAGGGCGCATTTTTGGATGGAAAACAGCCTTTGATCAGAACTTTGCAAAGTTCTCTCCGGGACAATTGCTCATTTATTACAGCACACTAAAGCTGCTGGAAGACCCAGAGTTCAACGGTGCAGATTCCCTGTCTACACCAAACAACCAAATGGCAAACAAAACTTGGGTAGCAAGGTTTCCATATACCACCATTCTCATCGGCAAAGGGTGGCTAGCACGTATTGCGATGTGGGACGCAAAAGTTGGAGCAACCATCAAACTAGCCCTCAAAAGCACCGCGAAAAAGCTATTGGGCCGCAAATAACTCCTAGCTTTCAACAAGCTCAACTTCTTTGCGTGCTCGATCGCGTAAGATCCGACGGATGACCTTTCCACTTGTCGTCAGCGGCAACTCAGAGACAAAGTCGATCTCTCGCGGATACTCATGAGCAGAAAGGCTCACACGCACGTATTGGCGGATGTCGTTCGTTAAGGCCTCACTCGGCTCATAACCATCCTTTAAAACAATGTAGGCCTTAACGATTTCAGTGCGCACAGGGTCAGGCTTACCCACCACTGCAGCCAGACCAACAGCTTCGTGCGTAATCAAATAATCTTCAATTTCAGAAGGCCCGATGCGATACCCCGCCGAAGTAATCACATCATCATTACGGCCCACAAAGTGGATGTAGCCTTCTGCATCAGCAACGCCCTGATCGCCTGTCAGCATCCAATCGCCAAGAAATTTACTTTCGTCAGCATCTGGTCGCTGCCAATACTGCAGAAACATTACGGGAGTGCCACGACGAACTGCAATTTCCCCTTGCTCGCTCGCATCACATACAGAGCCGTCAGGGCGGATCACAGAAACTTCGTGCCCAGGCACTGGCCTGCCAATCGCACCAGCTTTAGAAACGCCCACAGCCTTGCCTGAGCCAAGCACAAGGTTACATTCTGTTTGGCCGTACATCTCGTTAGGCGTAACTCCAAGAGCTTCTTCGCTCCAGCTAAAAGCCTCAGCCCCCAGCGCTTCACCGGCAGAGCAGACGGAGCGCAATTTAAGCTTCTCTGTGTAAGGACTAGGATCAACACTTCGCATCATCTTAAGCGCTGTTGGCGGAATGAAAGCATTTCTCACGCCATGACGAACCATCAAGTCAAACGCACCCTCAGGATCAAACTTATCAATCCGAGCAGTGACAACAGGCACACCAAACTTAAGCGAGGGCAATAAGGCATTTAACAAACCACCAGCCCATGCCCAATCAGCAGGTGTCCAGAACAAGTCACCAGGTTGAGGCAACAGCTCATGCGCCATCTGTACCCCCGGCAAATGCCCAAGCAATACGCGATGAGCGAGTAACGCGCCCTTTGGCTGGCCTGTCGTGCCAGACGTGTAAATCATTAATGCAGGGTCATCCGGGCTGGTATCGCGGATCTCAAAACGATCAGCCCCCTTTTGGAGCAGACTCCAAAAATCCAAATCTCCGTGCGCTTGACCATCCCCATCAACGCAAACAATATGCTCAAGAAACGGCAGCTGCTCGCGAAGGGCAGAGAGTTTCTCAAGGCCAGAGCGGTTGGTGACCACCACGTTCGCTTCTGCATTTTCCAACCGATAGCGAAGCGCTTCAGGGCCAAACAAAGCCGCCAGAGGAACAGCGATGCCGCCTAGGCGATAAATAGCCAGATGTGAGATTGCAGTTTCAGGTGCTTGAGGTAATAGCAAAGCCACGCGATCTCGTGGAACAACCCCTAACGCGTACAGAGCGTTTGCAAGTTGGCTGGAGGAGCGTTTGAGCTGTCCATAACGCCATTCCTCGACAGAACCCGAAGGCAGCACATGCAGCAAAGCAAGGCGCTCTGGCTCTACGTTTGCCCAACGGTCACATGCATCATACGCAATGTTGTAACGCTCTGGCATATCCCAGCGAAATTCACTCCGCAGTTCCTCATATGATTTCAATGGTGACAGCACACCTATATCCCCTGGATCATTCCCGAAAGCCAGAGAGATTCTAACGCTGCAATGCAAAATGGGAAACTGGCCTTTGGTCGCCCTTTCCCCACCAACAGTGAGGAAAACTAGCGAGGGCCAGCAACCACAAGGCTCCAGAAAACCTTGTACTTTGATCCAGGTGCATAAGCGGTCGCGATCCCGATACGCGTCCCTTTAGCATCCAGCATCACCGCATTGTGTTTTGGAGAGTCACGCCAGCCCGAGAATGCTTCGGCCCACCTGCGATAACCAGCGCTTAGGTTATTGACTGCATAGACCTTACCCAGCCCCTCAGCTTGCATCAATGAAGACAGCCGGAGAGAGCCTTTTCGAGCCGCGTTCACATCTTCCGCTTTCGCCATCCCTTGGGCCTGCATTTGCGCAACCCGCATCAAATCGGGATCAATCGTGACCGCTGGCAGGTCTTTTTGAGCGCGGTAGCTGGAGATCATGACAGCCGCGACCTTTGCATCAACCTGCGCAGAATGGCTTTCTAGGTTTTGATAATAGCTTGGCGTTTCATCTTTGCTGACACAACCAGCCATAGCCAGCGCAACAACACAAAATACCGCAACTCTCTCAACACGAAACGTCTTCATTCAAAAATCACTTTTCTGAAAAACTCGAATCTCTTTGCCACACTTACTTCAAAAATAAGGCAAACCAAGTTCAAATTGAAAACACACCGATGAGTGAACACACAAAAGGCCGGGATGACCCGGCCTTTTGCTGCATAAATTAAAAGAGTTTAAGAAGCCTCTTTCAGGATGGGCTTATCTTTCTTGGCCCCACCTTCAGAAACATCTTTTTCACCTTGATCAAACTTGTCCCCATCCGGAGAAATGAGCACACTGCCCATTCCTTCAGCACTGAGAACACCTTTGAGGTGCCCGTCTTCATCCACCACAGCAACTGGACATTCAGCTTCCAGTGTCGCTGGCAGAGCAGCTTCAAGCGTACATTCCAACTCAACCGCGTTGCTGTCGTCCGCAAATGTATAAAGCGATGGACTATCACCAGGTTTGGCAATCTCTTCTTCCAAAGCCTCTTGCGTTACGACCCCGCGATACTCTTTGTTTTCGACAACATAGCCAAAGTCTTCATCGTAGCGACGCATATCCGCCAGCGCTTTTTCCATATTGTCGTGCGTGATGCGCATAACCGGTGGCTGCATCACGGTACCAACGGTCAGCACCCGCGCACGGTTTACATCACGAACAAAGGCTCGAACGTAGTCATCGGCTGGCTCAAGGAGAATTTCTGGCGGTGTACCAACTTGCGACAGCACGCCGTCCTTCAAGATAGCAATCTTGTCGCCAATACGCAGAGCTTCGTCCAGATCATGCGTAATAAAGACAATAGTCTTGTGCAGTTTTTCCTGCAACTCCACCAGCTGGTCTTGCATTTGCGAGCGAATCAATGGGTCCAGCGCCGAAAACGCTTCATCCATCAGCAGAATATCGGCATCAGTGGCAAGCGCCCTTGCTAGTCCAACACGCTGCTGCATGCCACCAGAAAGCTGACTTGGATACTGCTCTTCAAACCCGGATAGTCCGACCGTATCGATCCATTCACGGGCAACCTTTTCCCGCTCAGCTTTCGCTTTGCCCTGAACTTCTAAGCCGTATGCAACATTTTTAAGCACTGTGCGATGTGGCATCAAACCGAACCGCTGGAACACCATCGACATACGATGCCGGCGGAACTCCTCAAGTTCTTTGATTGAAAAGCCCATCACATCAACACCATCCACCAGAATGTGCCCGTCTGTCGGGTCAATCAAGCGGTTGAAGTGTCGGATTAGCGTTGACTTCCCTGAACCGGAAAGTCCCATGATCACAAAGATCTCACCCTTCTCGATGGAGAGGGACACATCATGTAAACCTAAAGTATGGCCAGTCTCAGCAAGCAGCTGTTCCTTGCCCATACCTTCTTTGACTTTCGCGAGTTGCTTCTTAGGGGCGCTACCAAAGATCTTGGTAATGTTTTGTACTTCGATTAAAGCCATCTGCGCTTTACCCTGTTACTTTGCGATGCGCCTGCATGCGCTGACCCGCAGCCTGCGTGATACGGTCAAACACGACAGCTAAAACAACAATTGCCATACCGCCAAGTAACCCGGTACCAGCATCATTACGTTGCAGACCAAGTAGAACAGTCTCACCTACACCGCGAGCACCAATCATGGAGGCAATCACAACCATCGCCAATGCCATCATCAGTGTTTGGTTAATCCCCTGCATGATGGAAGGCAACGCCAACGGAATCTGCACATCGCGCAAGATCTGGCCACGCGTCGCACCAAATGCACGACTTGCCTCAACGACTGCACTATCGACATGACGAATACCAAGATCAGTCAAGCGAATGAGCGGAGGCACGGCGTAGATAACCGTCGCGAGGATCGCAGGAACTTTACCCAGACCAAACAACATGGCAGCCGGGATAAGATAAACGAAACTTGGGATTGTTTGCATCAGGTCCAACACTGGGTTGAGCAACGCTCTAAACCGGTCGGCACGAGCGCTGATAACGCCCAACGGAATCCCGATGACAATAGAAATGAAAACTGCAACCAGCAAGATAGCGACCGTTTGCATCGCCTGGCTCCAGAGTCCTATAGCTCCGATAAACCACATCCCTGCCACAACCAATAAGCTGAGCGAGATTTTTCGGCTGGCAACATAAGCGATCAACGCAACAATAACGAGGATATAAATCGGGTCTGTTCCACGCAGCAAACGCTCCAACTTTACGAGAAAGTAGAGCAAGCTGTCGGAAAAGGCTTCCGTTGCATCACCGTAATTGACGACCAGATACTCAACGAACTGATTGACGCCGTCTTTGATAGGTTTCCCGAAGTTGGGAAACACATTGAATTCCATTGCGTCCTCTTGATCTTCCTACGCGAAAGAGGCCACAGATGTCCGCGGCCTCCAAGCATTATTCGAGATACGATTATTGTTTTTTTAGAGCTACATTCACGCGCTCTGCAACATCAGCTGGAACCCAGCCTGTCCAAAGCTCTTGATTGTTCTGCAGGAAATTGACGGCCGCATCAGCAGTGGTTCCGCCTGTATCCTGCATGAATGCCAGCGCTTTGGAAACATCACTACTTGTGGTCTCATAGGCTGTCAGGAATTTAACCAGCTTAGGCGCTGCCTCATGAAACTCAGTGTTTACAAACACATGAGTTGGAGACAGAGGGTAAGCAACTGCTTGGGTAACCTTGGACGGGTCTGTCTGAGCAGAAAGCTCATCCCAGATTTCCTTGTTGTAAGCAGGTTCTTCCAGCTTAACTACATCATCACCGAACTTACCCATCACCCATGTTGGGCTCCAGTAATAGAAGATGATTGGCTTTTTGCGGCGAATATTGGATTCGATCGCAGCTGCCATTGCAGCACCCGTACCTGGGCGGAAGTTCACGTAGCTATCGGTCAGCTTGTAGCCGTAGAGCTTTTTAGAGTTGATGACTTCACATCCCCAACCCGCAATACAGTTGTAAAAGCGACCTTTTTCTGGCTCTTCCGGATCAGAAAACACGTCTTTGTACTTCGGCAGGTCGGAAACAGACTTCAAACCTTTTGCAGGTGCATCGTCGCCTTCCACGAGGTACTTCGGAACATACCAAGCTTGGGTCGCATCAGGAAAGTTAACCCCAAGGTCCACAAACTGCTTGTTCTTGATCCCCTTAGCCAGAGCCTCGGTCACGTTATCAGGCCAGATTTCCATCGTCACGTCGATGTCACCGCGAGCCATGCCGTTCAAAAGCGGAATGGTTGAGCCTGGAATCGAGTCAGTTTCACAACCGTAGCCGTTTTGCATAATAAACTCGGCAACAGAGTTGTGGAACGAATTGGAGTCCCAGTCCAAACCGGCGAACACAATTGGGCGATCGATTTCACAAACAGGATCTGCAGCCTCTGCTGCGGACACAGCAAAAGGCAATGCAATTGCACAAGCTGCAAGGGCAGATTTGAAATTTAACACAGGGGGTCTCCCAACAATCAAAAACATCTTCGACCGGTCAGAGAGAAAAGCCGCCAAAGACAGCTTGTCGTTCTGGCCGACACACTAAGTCAAAAACCTAGCAAAACACAGGACACACTATGTTAAGCACATCAACTGACGAGATCAAAATAGTTATATTCGACCACCTGTCAACTTATACATCTGTCGCGGGTATCTTATTGAAATAAATGACGGGAGATATTCTTTGTAATTACATTCAGAAACAAGTTATAAATCTCTACAAACTCAGAAAATTAGCTAAAACAACAAAAAACAAACCCCAAAAAAATTCCAGCAAGCAAAACAACTATTTTAGACTTACTTTTACAGGTATTTAAGATCAGAAAAACAAGTAAATTTTTAGTATTTTCAAACAAAAGAAACAGATAGAAATAGCCTTCAAAATCTACATGCATATGACATATAAAAAGGCGAGGTCAGCACCTCATATTTATAAATAAACATGAGGCAAATTCAGGATAAATAGGTTGGGAACCTTACAGGAATGAAGCTGACGGTCTAACTCTGACCGTCAACTTCCTTAGAGAGTTTTACCTAGCCCTCTGTAGCCTCAATAACATCCTCAAGAGAACGTAGGCCAGTCTTTGGGGAAGAAACCAAAACTGCCATATTTCCAGGGGCATGCTGGTTCTTCCACATCTTCATATGAGCCTCCGGAATCTGGTCCCAAGAGAACACTTCACTCATACAAGGGTCGATCCGGCGATCGATCACAAACTTGTTCGCTTCACTCGCTTGCTTCAGGTGCGCAAAGTGGGACCCCTGAATACGCTTCTGACGCATCCAGACATATCGTGCGTCCATGGTGAGGTTAAAGCCAGAAGTACCCGCGCAGAACACAACCATGCCACCACGCTTGGCAACCAATGTTGAAACAGGGAACGTTGCTTCACCCGGGTGCTCAAACACCATATCAACATCGTTACCTTTGCCGGTAACGTTCCAGATCGCCTTACCGAACTTGCGCGCTTCTTTGGTCCACCGGTCATATTCAGGTGAGTTCACCGTGGGCAACTGCCCCCAGCAATCGAAGTCTTTGCGATTGATAACTGCCTTCGCACCAAGGGACATCACATACTCGCGCTTGCTCTCATCAGAGATCACGCCAATAGCATTCGCTCCTGCCGCTGCGATCAGCTGCACGCCAAACACGCCAAGTCCACCAGAAGCACCCCAAACCAGAACGTTTTGTCCCGGCTTCAGGTCATGCGGAGCATGGCCGAAGAGCATCCGGTACGCTGTAGCTAATGTCAGCGTATAACAGGCACTCTCTTCCCAGGTCAGGTGCTTAGGTCTTTGCATCAGCTGTTGAGATTGCACACGCGCAAACTGGGCAAATGACCCGTCCGGTGTTTCATAGCCCCAAATCCGTTGGGAACTAGAGAACATCGGATCGCCGCCGTTACACTCCTCATCGTCACCATCGTCTTGGTTACAATGCACAACAACTTCGTCGCCCACTTTCCAACGCGTAACTTTTGAGCCTACGGCCCAAACGATACCGGAAGCGTCAGAACCAGCAATATGGAATGGATGCTTGTGAACATCGATAACGGAAATAGGCTCACCCAGGGCAGCCCAAACGCCGTTGTAGTTCACTCCTGCGGCCATCACCAGAACCAGCACCTCATGGCTGTCGAGTTCCCAGGTCGGCACAACTTCCTTGACCATCGCCGTATCCGGTGAGCCATGCCGATCTTGCCGAATGGTCCACGCGTACATGTTCTTCGGAACATGACCAAGTGGTGGAATTTCTCCAATCTCATAAAGGTCCTTTAAGTCGGGCTCTCCCTTTGACCCGGCTTCAACAACCCGTGCTACGGAACTCATGGTATTCTCCTCCAAGCTTGCGTTGCGCCCTTCCCTCTGAGAGTGAAGTCATCTCTTAGACAAACGCTCTGCACTCACTATTTGCTGCAACGCAAAACAATACAACCTGTCAATATCGCCTATTTAGGAATTATCATTACAATAAATTGGTAAAATATATACAACTATTGCTTAACTTGCGAAGAACATTACTTCTAATGTTGCATTGCACTACACAACGAAACCTAGGCAAAGGTGTGGGAAGAATAAGGATCCTGTCCTTTATAAAATGCCGACAGGATCAAGGAGGCAATAGACTATGAGTACCGGTTCACCTAAAGGAGCAATAAAGGATCGTCCGTGGATGTTCCGGACCTACGCAGGTCACTCCAACGCAGCAGACAGTAACCGGCTCTACCGTACAAACCTTGCCAAAGGTCAGACGGGCCTTTCTGTCGCTTTCGACCTTCCAACCCAGACCGGATATGATCCGGATCATCAGCTTTCTCGCGGTGAAGTGGGCAAAGTGGGCGTCCCTGTTTCTCACCTTGGCGACATGCGCACATTGTTCGCGGAAATCCCGCTTGAGCGCATGAACACCTCGATGACAATTAATGCCACAGCCCCATGGCTCTTGGCGCTATACGTTGCAGCAGCAGATGAACAAGGCGCTGATCGGTCACTGCTTACCGGAACAACGCAAAACGACCTCATTAAGGAATACCTGTCCCGCGGTACCTACGTCTTCCCGCCAGCGCCCTCTATGCGGCTAACAACTGACGTTATTTCGTGGACCTACACCAACATGCCCAAGTGGAACCCGATGAACGTGTGTTCCTACCACTTGCAGGAAGCAGGCGCGACACCGGTACAGGAGCTTTCCTTTGCCCTTGCAACAGCAATCGCAATTTTGGACAATGTTAAAGCCTCCGGCGTTATCTCAGAGGCTGATTTTCCACGCCTTGTTGGCCGCATTTCCTTCTTCGTCAATGCAGGCATGCGCTTCATCACTGAGATGTGCAAAATGCGTGCTTTTACAGAGCTTTGGGATGAAATTTGCCGAGAACGGTATGGCGTAGAAGACGAACGCTTCCGCCGGTTCCGGTATGGCGTTCAGGTCAACTCACTGGGCCTTACAGAACAACAGCCAGAAAACAACGTTTATCGCATCCTCACCGAAATGTTGGCGGTGGTTCTGTCTAAAAATGCCCGTGCTCGTGCTGTACAGCTACCTGCATGGAACGAAGCACTTGGCTTGCCGCGCCCGTTTGACCAACAATGGTCTTTGCGCATGCAGCAAATTATGGCCTACGAAACCGACCTTTTGGAATATGCCGATATTTTCGACGGTTCAAAGGAAATTGAGGCGAAGGTTGAAGAGCTTAAAGCACAGGCACGCGAAGAGCTTGCACGCGTTGAAGAAATGGGCGGAGCAGTTGCAGCTGTTGAATCCAGCTACATGAAGCAAAAGCTCGTGGAGTCCAATTCCAAACGCCTGTCTGGCATCGAATCCGGTGATCAGATTGTTGTGGGCGTTAATAAATGGACAGAAACAGAGCCATCCCCCCTCGCCTCTGATGAAGATGGCGGCATTCTCACAGTGCCCGAGCACGTTGAAGAAGAAGCGATTAACCGCATGCAAGAATGGAGAACGCAGCGCGATGACAACGCTGTGCAAACCGCTTTGCAAACGCTTCGTGCAGCTGCCTCCTCCAACACCAACATTATGGAAGCTTCGATTGCAGCTGCAAAAGCTGGTGTCACAACAGGTGAATGGGGATCAGCATTAAGAGACGTCTTCGGAGAATATCGCGCTCCAACTGGCGTTGGTAAAGCAACCCAAGACGATAATGGCGATCTCTCAGAAGTTCAAAACAGCGTTGCAAACCTATCAGAAAAGCTAGGGCGTCGCCTAAAGTTTTTGGTGGGCAAACCCGGACTTGATGGCCACTCGAATGGCGCAGAGCAAATCGCAGTTCGCGCCAGAGATTGCGGCATGGAAGTAGTCTACGAAGGCATCCGCCTGACCCCTGCTCAAATCGTCAACGCCGCGTTAGAGGAAGGCGTCCATGTTGTCGGCCTGTCCATCCTGTCAGGTTCCCACCTGGCACTTGTCCATGATGTTTTGGACAAAATGAAAGAGGAAGGGTTGGAAGAAGTTCCGCTGATCCTTGGCGGCATAATTCCGACTGAAGATGCAGAGGCGTTAAAAAAGGCGGGAGTAGCAGCCGTTTACACGCCAAAGGATTTTCACCTGACAGATATCATGTCGGACATTATCCGAATTGTTGATGAACGCGCCAAAGAGCTGGTTTAACTGCGAGCTGAACGCTTGTTTTACTGGGCAGCGGCCAAGGTCCGCTGTCCGGCAAGCCGTACGCCTTTTATATGCCGCAGGCGCTCAATTAGAGCTTCGATGAATATTTCTGTGCGTCTGCTTAACGTGTCCCGAGAAGGATACACCAGATAAGTCGGCTTCTCCTCGCACGAATACTCCGGCAAAATCCGCACTAATGTTCCGGCTTCAAGAAGACTCTGCACCATAAATATTGGCACACGCGTGTACCCAACGCCATTGAGCAAAGCCTGCATCATCACCTGAGGGTGCCCAGCGATGAACCCGACTTGCACCGGCACCATAACTGTCCGCCCATCGCGGCTAAGCTCAAGAGATGTAACGTCATTTCCGTCCTGATACTGGATGTAATTGAACGCGCTTAATTCAAACGGTTCTTCTGGTACCCGCACTTTGGCAAGGTAATCAGGGCTCGCAACCAGGCATGTATCAATTGTTCCAATACGGCGAGAGATGCCTGCCGTGAAACCGATGTCCCCCGTACGGATAGCAAGATCAACACCGTCCTTGACAACATCAACAAACCTGTCCTCTATGCGCAAGGAAATTGCCAGATCAGGGTAGGTCTTGCGAAGCTCAAACATCAAAGGGGTGACAATTTCGGCGCCCAGCGGTTGCGATACAGAGATAACAAGAGCACCGCGCTCTGCGCCACTTAGCTCTTCCACCTCCGAATACATTTTGGTCGTTTGCAGCAAGAGCAAGCGAGCGTGCTCATAAATCAACTTTCCTGCCGGAGTAGGCTGGATGCCTTTGTTGGTTCGAAAAACCAATTCCTGCTGGAAGTGCGCCTCAAGCAGCGTCAACTGTTGGCTCATTGCCGGTTGACTGATCTTGCGCAGACGAGCCCCCGCGCTCAAAGAACCACTATCGATAACGCGAACCAGACTTTCCAGCAAATTTAATAGGTCCATCTCACCCTCATAAGAAACGCTTATATCCAAGATAAGAGGTAGGCCTCTGCACTTCTAGTCCAAGACCAACAATATTGCGCTCATCGAACATTTTTTTTAAGGAGCACAAGATGTCCATTACCCGTCGCTCATTCTTTACAAACACCGCAACAGCAGTTGGCGCAGCTGCTATGACACCGGCTTTGTCATCCCCGGTATTTGCAGCAGCCCCAAAACTGAATACTCAGGTACCCGGCATCTACCGCTTCACAGTTGGCGATATCGAAGTCTCCGCAATCTTAGATGGTTACCTCGGTCTAGACCCAGCTCTGGTCACTGGGTTTGACCAGCAAGCTGCTGAAAATACGTTGAACAGCAACTTCAGAGCGTCAAACACGCAGAAAATGGCTTTCTCCGTAAACGGCTTCATCGCGAACACTGGCGACAAGCTTGTCGTGATTGATACAGGTACCGATGACCTCCTAGGCCCAACAGCAGGGCTTTTTCATGAGAACCTAAAGCGTGCAGGTTACAACGCCGCGGATGTTGACGCCGTCGTTCTAACCCACTTGCATGTAGACCATATTGGTGGACTCGCGAACAAAGCTGGCGAGAAGCTATTCCCGAATGCAGAGTTTATCACGCATAAGGTAGAATACGATTTCTGGCATGACGATGGCGTCAGATCTCAAACACCAAAATCCCTACAGGGCTTCTTCGATCTCACACGAACCTATTCTGCGCACTACCAAAAGCAAACGACACTTCTGGAAAAGGATGGCGAGTTTCTTGAGGGATTTGATGCGATCCACCTTCCTGGTCACACACCCGGCCACATGGGGGTGCGCATTCATTCCAACAATGAAGAAGTGCTGATTTGGGGGGATATAATCCACTCCCCCGCCTTGCAGTTTGCAAACCCTGATTGGACAATTTCCTTCGATACAGATCAGGAAGTAGCACGCCAGACACGCCGCAGGATAATGGATCAAGTTTCAGCGGACCGGATCCCCGTGCTTGGCAATCATCATGATTTCCCTGGCCTTGGGCACGTGCGCCGCGTCGGCGAAGCCTACGCTTTTCATCAAGCCCCATGGCAACACACAATCTAAGAAAAAAGCTCGCGGAGACAATCCGCGAGCTTTTTCTATCGGTAAGGTCTTGGGCGCACCGGCCGACCCCGATACACCGGGCCACCACGATGAGGGTATGGCTGCCATCGCGGGTAACGTGGGTAGACTGGATAACGCCGGGCGACAAACGGTATCCCGACAAAAGGAGCAACATAGGGGATGGTGCGGGAATAGTTTGGCCCACTTCCGCCATAACGGAGAAACTTGGACGACATCCAGCCCGATGCACCACGAAACCTGATATCACACCATGAACCATTCTGCGTGCAAGAGCTGATCGAAACAACAGCACCCGCCGGTATGGTTGTCATCACGGGGTATTTGGTACCCGGCCCCGTTCTCATATTCACCGCCGTTGTGGTGTATCCAGAATGACCACCCTGCGCAAAGGCTGCATTAGCAAAGAAGAGCCCTGCAAGCATCACAAGCGCCGCAAAACAGCAGGGCAAAAGCGCTCTAAACACGCCTCCCTGACTTTGTAAAACACTACTGACCATATGTCGTACCTCCATAAGAAGGCCCTCCAGCACCGGGGCCGGATGGCGATCCCGCAGCAGGGGGAAGGCCTACAATAGGTGGCGTTGGGGGCAATGGCCCTGTAGGATTTATTGTGGTTGGAGGGGGAATAGAGCCAGGGCGCGCAGAGCCCGGAGGGTAAGCACCCGGGGGTGGATTTAACTGCGGATGGTCTGCATCACGAGATGTTGGTAAATATGGCTGTGCTTGCCCCGGCCTCAAGCTATCCCCCGGCTCGACCGGACGATCCAAAGGCTTATTGGGTGGAATTATGTTATTGCGCCCGCTCGATTGGGCCTGTTTATAGCCCGGCGTATCAACGGAGCCGGACCATTTGAACAAACCGTTGGCACTCGCAGGGTGAGCCACAGCACCTACGACAATGCAACAACCTACTAATATTGCATATTTCATCTGTCTCTGATCCCAATCGCAAGCTGACAAAAACTCGCTGTCAGCATAATCAGAAAAAGAGTGCCATTAAGGCGCTAACAAGCTGCCCTGACAAAGCATCGGGTTTTAGAAGCAATTTACGTCCCGCATTGAAGAATATAACGTGAACAAAATCCCGAATATCTGCGATTTTTCCTAGCCAGAACCTAGCCTGACCCGTAGTTTAGGGCCATGATTCTCCAGAGCAGGTAAAAATGCGCCAATGACGAACCGTCTCAAAGTTGTAACGTGGAACATTAACTCAGTCCGCCTCCGTCTTCCCATCGTGGAGAAAATGTTGCTGGACCACGCACCCGACGTTTTGTGCTTACAAGAAACAAAATGTCCAGACGGAAGCTTCCCGACCGCGGCAATCAACAAGTTGGGATATCGTCACGTAGAGGTGCATGGACAAAAAGGCTACCATGGTGTCGCGTTCCTTTCGCGCCTGCCCCTTGAAAATGTCGAACGCAAAGAGTTCTGCAACATGGGAGACACACGCCATATTGCAGCTGACGTTGCTTTCAATGGTGGTAAAGTGCGCATTCATAACTTTTATGTACCTGCAGGCGGAGACATTCCTGACCCGGAAAAGAACGAGAAGTTCGCGCATAAACTGCAATTTCTGGATGAGATGGAGGCCTACTTCAAAGACTTTGAAGGCGAGTCCATTGTCGTTGGCGACCTCAATATCGCACCCTACGAAAATGACGTCTGGTCCCATAAACAACTCATCAAGGTCGTTTCACATACCCCATTAGAGTGTCAGCGCCTTGAGGACGTTCGAGAGGCAGGCCGTTATGTCGACACCATGCGCAAACACATGCCGATGGATCAGAAAATTTACACCTGGTGGAGCTACCGTGCCAAAGACTGGTCAACCTCCAATAAAGGCCGACGTTTGGATCATGTCTGGATGACGCCTGAAACAGCGCAGCATACCAAAGACGTCCAGATTATACGCGACGCACGCGGCTGGGAAAAACCATCAGATCACGCACCTGTTATGGCCACTCTGGAAGTCTAAGTTCTTTTGCAGACAGCGAAAGGCGGCAACCACTAACTTAAAGATTGCGGGAGACACCTCCCGCTTTCACTCTATCTGCAAGTCATGGAATTAGCAGCACTTTGCCCTTGGCTTTGCGACTGGTAATATCTTCCAAACCAAGCGCGATCTCTTCCAGTGAATACTGCGCATGAATATGCGGTTTAAGCTTGCCCTGAGCGACCCACTCGAACAGCTGAGCGCAGTCTCTGTGATGCTCCTCGGGCTCGCGAACGACAGCATCCCCCCAAAACACACCTAGAATATCGCAGCCTTTCAAAAGAGCCAGGTTCGCGGGAATACGTTGGATTGTTCCAGATGCAAAGCCCACAACAAGATAGCGACCGCGCCACGCTGTCGCTCGCAATGCATTCTCTGAGTGGTCACCACCAATCGTATCGTAGACAACATCAAGCCCTTTGCCGTCAGTCAGGTCTTTAAGCTTCTGCTTGAAGCCCCCTTCAGTGTAATTAACCAGCACATCAGCGCCGCAAGCTTTGGCATGTGCAAGCTTTTCCTCACTGGAGGCACATGCGATCACCCGCGCACCCATTAATTTGGAAATTTCAACCGCAGCCTGCCCTGCCCCGCCGGAAGCTCCAAGAACAGCAACACTCTCACCACTTTGTAAATGCGCCCTGCTTCTCAATCCATGAATCGCTGTCCCATAAGTAATGAGCAGCCCGGCGGCGTGCTCAAGTGGCACCTCGTCTGGCACACGAACACAATCATGCTCACGGGCTAAAAAGAGTTCTCTGGCCGCACCCCATTTCGTATAGGAGGCAACGCGATCGCCTACTTTAAATCGCGAGACACCGTCTCCAACAGCCTCAACAACACCAGCCAGCTCTCCCCCTGGCGAAAATGGCAACTCTGGCTTGAACTGATACTTACCCTGAATAATGAGCGTGTCGAAGTAGTTGAGAGCGGCCGCTTTAACACGAACCATCACCTCTCCAGCTCCCACACTGGGGGCTTCCAGCTCACGCACAACCAGATCATTAGGCGAACCAAGTTTTTCGCAGATAACAGCTTTCATAATATGTGGCCCTCTCTCTTCAGGCCAAAATTACACAAGCACTCACAAAGCTCAAAACAGCCATTGGTGCAAGTTTCATAAAGCCAAAACACGGCCCGCCCCTCGGGACTTGCAGAAAAGCCACTGATGAGAGTATGTAACCACGAATATAAACAACGAGAACAATTGGGTATGCGCGGTTATTTTGCTATTGGCTCCGAGGGGCTTTCCAAGTCAATGAATGTTGGCACGCTTATGCGCACAGGCCACGCATTTGGAGCAAGCTACTTTTTCACAGTCGACGCCCATGTCAAAGGTCTTGGACATGCGATGAAAGCCGACACCTCCAAAAGCCCTGATCACTTGCCGTACTTTGCCTGGAACTCAGTTGACGAGATGCAGTTCCCACGCGGCTGTAAACTGGTTGGTGTTGAGCTCACGGACGACGCAATCGAGCTTCCAAGCTTCGGCCACCCCTTACAGGCAGCTTATGTGCTTGGTCCAGAACGCGGCTCCCTCTCTCAAGAGATGCAGAGCCGATGCGACTACGTGGTCAAAATCCCAACCAAGTTTTGCTTGAATGTTGGGGTGGCTGCCGCTTTGGTTTTGTATGATCGTTACATGGCTCATGGAAAGTATGCAGACCGCTCCCTAACAGCTGGCGCTCCCAAGGACCCACTCTTAGAGCATGTACATGGAGCCCCAATTTTCAGAAGCGGGCGAAAAGTTCCCGGCTTTGACGGCAACTCATGAGTGATTCGAAATTAGGTTGCTATTCTTGATATATAACGCTTGAAAGCAGCCTATATTTCTCCTCATCACAAATGCCTTGAATAAATTTTTAAGAAACTTCCCTCGTACCCACATGCGCGGTCTCAGCTTCAATTTAGTAATTCCACGACACTTACGGGACGTATTTTCTTTCAATCTGTGTACACTATGTGGAAAGCTGCCCTATTTTTTTACTAGGGAAAACGCTCTCTATTTTCTTGAGACCACCTAAGTCACACCTCCCAACACACAGAAAATAACTATTATTTTGCAGTAAGTTAAAGGAACTTGACCATCTGCACTCATATTTACTGCTGTAAAACAATTACACCAAAAATCTATTAGGACATCCACTCTTGATTTTATGTCGGCGAGTGCCACACTCCCGCCAGAATTTTAATGCCAGCATTCACCCAGCGGTTCAAAGGCAGATATTTTTTGCATCTGTTAAAACAGGGTATCAACCCTTTTGTAACCATCTTTAAAGTAACCCTAACATCAAGTTTTATGGGTTTTCGCGCGAAATCTTAGATTTTGTCGTATGCAACGCGGTTTTGGAGAAGATGCTAGTACGTATCCTGATAACTGCCATTTTGGCTCTTGGTATCTCGGGCGCGACTGCAAATGCGCAGTCTCCTGCCCTCTTGAAAGAAAACAAGGATTGGGCAACCTACGCCTTTAACACCCAGAGCGGTGGTAAAGTGTGTTACGCCATATCCGCCCCAACACAGTCGCTTCCGACTGATAGGAATCACGGCGAAGTCTTTTTCTTCGTTTCTACCCGCCCCGGCGAAGGTGTCTCGAATGAACCAAGCCTGATCGTGGGTTATCCATTTAAGGAAGGCTCTCTGGTTACAGCAAATGTTGATGGCCAGCAGTTCACCATGTTCACCAAGGGTGACGGTGCTTGGGTTCAAAATGCTGCGGAAGAAAAGCGCCTGGTCGATGCCATGAAGGCAGGCAGCTCTATGTCTCTTTCTGGCGAGTCTGCCCGCGGCACCAAAACTTCCTATAAGTTTTCCTTAAGCGGCATCACTGCTGCTGTCGGAGACGCATCGAGCGCTTGTCGATAAGACACCGTATGCTTAATTTTCTTTGAGATTACATAGATCTCTTGCCTGCGCCTGCTTGCCGCTACGCAATTTGAGATCTGGGATTTTCAAACTAAGCATTTTCGGCTATAAGCGTGTCAAATACAAAGGCGGTTGCTGCTGGCGACCGCCTCTCGTATTTTAAGTAGCAAGCAGCAGGTGCTTATAAACCTGCTATAGTTCCCGAGCGAATGCGCCCCTGAAAACAGGAGTGCAGTCTTCGGGAATACGAAAAACACAAAAGCTTCAAGCAGAGCTATCTAAGAACAACTGGTGAATGATCATGGCGGTATCGTTAGACATCGCGCACAAATCCGCTGATCCGGCGGCGACCAGCGCAGCAACACCTCCTCCTGCAACAAAACAAGTGCAGGAAGAAAAACCCTCTTTGATCGGTTTAGACCGAGAAGAGTTAGGTAATGCACTTGCTGCAGCAGGAGTCCCGCAACGTCAGATCCGCATGCGCGTTAACCAGCTGTGGCACTGGCTCTACGTTCGCGGCATTTCTGACTTTAGTAAGATGAGCAATGTCTCAAAAGACTTGCGTACAAAGCTCGAGTTCGCTTTTACCATTGCCCGTCCAGAGATCGTTACCGAACAGGTCTCCGTGGATGGCACGCGTAAATGGCTGTTCCGTTTCCCCTCTCGCGGCGCAGGTAAGCCGGTTGAGGTAGAAACCGTCTACATTCCAGAAGAAGACCGCGGAACTCTTTGTATCTCTTCACAGGTCGGCTGTACCCTCACCTGCACCTTCTGCCACACCGGCACGCAGAAAATGGTACGCAACCTCACTGCAGAGGAAATCCTAGCACAGCTAATGCTGGCAAAGGATCGTCTTAACGACTTCCCGGATGCAGATGCACCCGAAGGTGGGCTGGATACCTCTACATCCAACCGCCGCCGCATCACAAACATTGTAATGATGGGCATGGGCGAACCGCTCTACAACTTCGAGAACGTGAAAAAAGCGCTTCTGATCGCATCAGATGGTGATGGCTTGTCCCTCTCCAAGCGCCGCATCACGCTCTCAACTTCTGGCGTGACACCGGAAATCGCCCGCACTGGTGATGAAATCGGCTGCATGCTGGCAATCTCACTACATGCGGTAAACGACGAATTGCGTAATACGCTCGTCCCGATCAACAAGAAGTACAATCTGGAAACGCTTCTTGATGCTTGCCGCAATTACCCGGGCCTGTCCAACGCCAAGCGTATCACGTTCGAATACGTCATGCTCAAAGGCGTAAACGACAGCCTCACGGATGCAAAAAAGCTGGTTCAGCTGCTTAAAGGCATTCCTGCCAAGATCAACCTGCTGCCATTTAACCCTTGGCCAGGCTCTCCATATGAATGTTCCGATTGGGAGCAGATTGAAGAGTTCGCAGACGTTGTAAATCGTGCCGGTTATGCATCTCCAATCCGTACACCGCGCGGACGAGACATCTTTGCAGCGTGTGGTCAGCTCAAGTCAGCATCAGAACGTCTGCGCAAATCAGAGCGTGAAGCTCTCGAAAACGCGCAGGCCCAAGGCGAAGCCTGAACCCCATAAAACAGCATTAAACTAAGAAGGCCGGCGCTTAAGAAAGCGCCGGCCTTCGTAATTCTGCCTATATAATGTGGTGATGTTTAGTTATCACCCCTAGTCAAATAGGTGCGATTATCTGGACATTAGATCATGACCGAAACCATTCATCCCCCACAAGAAAAAGCTACTATCACTGGTATGAAGGGCCATGGCTTTTATAGCGAACACTCTGCTCCGCAGTGGTCTTCGATTGCCTATTTGCATCCCTGGTTACAAGAGGCAGCCACAACCCTGCCGATACCGAGCGCGCACACCCCTTTGTGCTTTGTCGGCATTGGCTGTTCTGAAGGCGCAAACTCCTTAAAGATCATGACTGAATTAGCGAAGGCAGCTCAACAACACTGCAAAAACCCAATTCAAACGATCTATAGTGACCTGCCAGACAACGATTATTCCTCCTTGATGCATACAATAGGAAATCACGAGCGGCCGCCTTACACACAGTCATCGGTTTTTGGCAGCATTGTTCCCGGCTCTATGTATAACCAGCTTCTGCCGCCACACTCCGTCCATATGGCCTTCTCGTTCAACTCCGTTGCCTTCTTATCGCAGCGGCCTTTGCAGCGCATGCCCGGTTATATTCTGCCCAATGGGCCAAGCCCTTTAACAATGCACGGCTCCATGTCCCTACAGGAAAGGAAAGCCTGCGATGAACAGGCGCAGCGCGATTTAGAAGCCTTCCTCAAGGCACGTGCAGAAGAGCTCGAGGCTGGCGGTAAGCTTCTACTGCAATCATTTGGGCGAAATGATCAACACTCAACCACAGATGGCCTTCTTGATTCACTCAATGATGCCTTGAGAGATCATGTTGAATCAGGAAAAGTCCCGCATGACCTATACGAGCGCTATTATCATCCTGTTTATTTGCGTAACCTTGATCAACTTTTGGAGCCTGTAACGCCGGGAATCGGTCGCCTATGCCAACTTTTCAGGGTGGAGAAGGCAGAGTGTTATGAAACGCTTGTTCCCTTCGTTGAACAGTTTAAACAAGACGGCGATGCAGCAAACTACGCCAAGCAAATGACGGGTTTCTTCAGAGCTTTTACCGAAGCAGGACTGAAAGGAGCCATAGGAGAAATGCCGAATGCCAACGCACTGCTCGAAAGCATCTACGCCCGTGCAGAAGAGCGGATAAGACAGGCACCGCACCTCTACGAATTTCACTACATTAGCGTTGCGGCTCTGCTTACAAGAACTGACAGTAAACAGTGAACTGTACCACTCGGCTTTACCTCAATGTCGGGGCGAGTCATATTCCAAAAAATTGGCATTTGGACTGTTGAGTTGTTGCAGTCTGCGCCCCACATTGTGATGCAATAACTTGCCCCCTATGTACCAAAGGAACATATTTATGATCGACGGAACCAAGCTCTTCTTTCAGCTGCTCCGCATTGCTGTTGGTTTCTCGCTCGCACTCATTGCAGCTGGCTTGTTCCTCTCATGGGGCTTTTTTCAGACCCTCAAAATTCACGACGGAGCTGAGGCAGACCTCATTCAGCTTTTAGCCATCATATGGAGCACCTTCATCTCTGCAAGCGTCATCGGCGCGCTTTCGCTCATCCCAAGCGGGTTTGCCATAGGGTTTGCCGAACTCATGAAATGGAAAAGCGTGATCTACCACGTTGCTGCAGGTGGAATCATTGCCCTGATTCTCTGGAGTATTGGCGGAACATTTCCAGCTGATTTCTTTTATGCGTCCAACGAAACCGGCAGTATCTTCACCTTTTCCGGCCCGGCAACACCTACCCCACCTGTAGATGGCCTACGACCCGGCTCTTCTGTTGCAGCTTCCGCTGGGTTTATCGCGGGTTTTGTCTACTGGGTCATTGCAGGCCGAGCATCTGGCAGCTGGTGGCTTAAAAAACCTCATGACCATGGCCCAATCAGCTGATGTTTGATCAAATTGGAATAACTATAAATTATAGGCCAAAAGTGCAATATGTAGCTTGCATGCTCTAAGAAACAAAGTGTAGTTTGCCGCCGATCGATTGAAAAGAAATTGAACACATTGATTTGCAAATAAAAGGCATACTATGAACAAAGCAAATTACTTTATGCAGCTTAAAGCCCTTCGCGACACAGTCTCAGCTGACAAGCGTGAAGAGTTTGACATGCTGTTCGCAGGTAAAGAAAAGAACCCTGTTGTTGCGCTGGTTCTTGGCCTGTTCCTTGGTAGCTTCGGCATTGATCGCTTCTACTGTAGCCAGGTTGTGCTTGGCATTTTGAAACTCATCACTTTAGGCGGTCTGGGCATCTGGACACTGATAGACTGGTTCTTGATCATGGGCGCAGCACGTCGCCGCAACCTTGTGATCGCTAGCGAAACAGCGCTCTTCGTAAAATAAAAAAAAGCCGAGGCCCGCAAAGGGCCTCGGCTTTTTTCCTAACTGTTCTTCTAAGGTGCAAACTAGCCTTACTTATCCTTCAACAGCCTCATGGCGTTCGTCACAACGATAAGCGTTGCACCGACATCACCAAGAATAGCAGCCCAAAGACTAGCAAATCCGACCATTGTCAGCAGGACCAAAATACCCTTCACAATGAACGCGAAGGCAATATTCTGATGAATAATTTTCAAGGTCCGCTTAGAGTGGTGGATCAACCAAGGCAGGCGAGAAAGATCATCTTTCATCAGCGCGATATCTGCCGTTTCAATCGCAGCATCTGAGCCAATAGCCCCCATAGCCACACCGAAGCTAGCACGCGCCATCGCAGGGGCATCGTTCACACCATCACCGATCATCCCAACAGTTTCGTATTCCTGCGAGAGCTGCTCAACCAGCGAAACCTTATCTTCCGGCAGCAACTCTGCCCGCACTTCGTCAATACCAACCGCAGCTGCAACACGTTCTGCTGTTGCTTTGTTGTCCCCGGTCAGCATCACCAGCTTTTCAACACCAGCTTCATGCAGTTGGGCGACCAGCTCCTGAGCAGTATCGCGAATGGTATCAGAAAGTGCGATCAAACCGCAGACATGATCATCAGTACCGACGGCAACAACCGTTTTACCGGCAGCTTCAAGCTCCCTTGCCTTGGCATCGGCTTCACCAATATCAAAGTCTTTTTCGTTCAAGAAACGACGAGACCCCAACCAGTAGCTCTTGCCATTGCGCTGGCCAGAGAGACCGCGACCTGGCAACAACTCTACATTCTCAGCTGTTTGGTATTCAACGCCATCTTCTTTCGCTCGCGTCAAAATCGCTTCAGCCAATGGGTGCGAGCTACGCGCTTCCAAGGATGCAGCACGCGTAAGCAGCTCTTCAACACTATGACCAGACAGCGGGTAAACATCTGTTACTGCAGGCAGGCCATTAGTGATGGTACCAGTTTTATCGAAAGCCAAGGCCTTCAGCCTGGCTGGCAATTCCAGAAATACGCCACCTTTGATGAGCACCCCATTACGGGCTGCCGAGGTAAGGCCAGCAACGATAGAGACAGGCGTGGAAATAACCAGGGCACATGGGCAGGCAATCACAAGCAACACGAGTGCTCGATAGAACCAGTCCATCCAGGCTGCACCAAATACAAGCGGAGGAACCACAGCAAGCAAGATAGCCAGTGCCATCACTGCCGGAGTGTAAACACGAGCAAACTTCTCAACCCACTGCTCTGCTGCTGCACGTCTGGCCTGCGCCTCACTCACCATCCGAATGATACGCGCAAGCATGGTATCATCTGCGCCTTTGGTTGCTTCTACCTCGAAGCTACCCTCGCCGTTGATGGTACCAGCATACACGTCATCGCCAGCTTCCTTCATCACCGGAACACTCTCACCAGTAATTGGAGCCTGATCGACGCTACCGACACCTTTGCGCACAACACCATCAAGAGGGATACGATCCCCACCCCGCACCACAAAGGTCGCGCCTGGCTTCACAGTGTCGGCTGGAACATCTTCTTCGCTCCCGTTAGGCTTAAGCAAACGCACGACACTTGGTGCAATATCCATAAGCGCGGCAACGGCCTTGCGTGCCCGCCCAACGCTCCAGCTTTCCAGATAAAGGGAGAGCGAAAACAGGAAAGCAACCGTGGCACCTTCAAACCATTCGCCAATACCAATTGCACCAGCAACGGCAACCAGCATCAAAAGGTTCATATCAGGTCGCAACGTTTTCAGCGCATACCACCCTTTAGGAGCCACGAGCCTCAAACCTGCAACGATTGCAAGCATATACAGTACTTCAACGGGTCCAGACGGGACTTTTTCAAAGATACTGAAGACATCCGCAGAGCTCGTCCCAGAAACATAATAAGCGACTTGAACGATGAGAGCGGCTGCCCAAAATAAGCCACTAGCAACGGTGAACGTTCCAAGGCGCCAGTGTTGTTTTGCACGCGCATCAGCTGCTTCCTGTTCAATAAACAACGCAGCTTTCATACCCGTAGTGTTCACGGCTTTGACGATCAAGTCATCCGCAACGCCCCGAGCAACGGGAGATACGATCATCTTTCCGTTCAAAACATCAAAGGCAAGGTATTCAGGGTCGCCAACGACTGGCCCAACCACGCGGCGAAGAATACTCATCTCTTCTGCACAGCACAGACCCTCAACGCGAAACGAACGAGAGCCTTTCCAGTTGGTTACATCAGGAATAGCCGCTTCATCCTTGCTGGCACACCCACAGCCAGTGTGCACATGAACAGCGGTTTCCTCATGTTTATCTTCAGCGGAGCAGCATTCGCTTTTGGCAGCCGTTTCATGAGAGGTGCAGCAGGAGGTCTTCTGCTCCTCTGCTTCGCTTTTGCCAGAACAGCACCCTTTGGTGTGTTGCTCCTCCAAATCATCAGGCAAAATCTGTTGGCCTCGAGTTTCTGCGTTGGACATCTTCCGCTCCATGCAATTTCTTCATTGCAAGAGAAGATAAGACCTCTAGTCGCTGTAGCTTCAAGTGCAAAAATGCCGTTTCATGAATTTTCTTTTGTGCGATAACACGACTTTGCCAAGCTCCTTTGACGAGGCCTTCATGTTTTAGGGCTTTTTGGCATGTTTGTTGGCGTACTTGAGCATTCGCTCAAGCATTGGCATCAGTTGCTTTTTCTCATCCTCGGAAAAGTCAGAGAGAAGAACCCCGTTCACGTGTTGGTACATATCGATAAGATGAGACAGTTCTTGGCCCTTAGGTGTCAGATGGATCTTAACCAGCCTTTTATCATCCTCCACCGTATTTCGGCCAACCAGTCCCTTGCTCTCCATACGGTCCAACAAACGAGAAAGCGCAGCCGTTTTCTTTCCCGAATATTCCGAGAGCGTCGATACACTCAACCCATCTTGCCTCCATAAAGCAGAAAGCACGACCCATTGCGCTAATGATAGCTCGTAGGGACGTAAGTAGTCTTCTGCCAGCGCACAAGCAGCGTCGGAAAGCGCGTGAAGCAATCGACCCATAGAAGGTAAATATGAGATCTTTTCGGTCATTGAATTCCTGAATACTTTGAATTTATTATATTATTGACTTCTAATTTACATGTAAATTAAAATCATTTCAGTCCTACCGCCAAAGGTGATTCTAATGTCTGTACCACGTAAATATACCCGCCCGACGATCATCCTTCACTGGTTGTTCGCCGTCACAATCATTGCTGTATTCGTTCTTGGGAAAGTAATGGAAGATACAGCCGCATCTCCTGAGAAGCTTAACATCTTCATGTCACACGCAGGGCTCGGGGCTCTTACTGGCCTTTTTCTGGTCTACCGCATCATTTTACTGTTTAAGCATCCGCGCCCCAAACCAGACCCAAAATGGGGAATTGTTATGATCAGCCTCTCACGACTGATCCACCTGCTTCTCTATCTGGCACCACTCGCCCTCGTCCTGTCTGGCATGAGCATGTCGTTGCTAGCAGGGCTAATGGAACTGGCAATTGCAGGAGACTGGCAGGCATGGCCGGAACACATCACGATCTCACCGGCTGCGGTTCACGGCCTTGCAGCGCCAGTGCTACTTGCCTCGTTCGCTCTACACGTGATTGGCGCGCTATATCATCAGTTCATCTTGAAAGATAATCTCGTCGCCCGAATGAAGCCCGCCTAGTGCCCATTCCCTAAACCAGGTACCGGCTCAGGCTTAAAGCGCTTTAAGCAATGTGAAGGCACCTACAATTTGTAGATGCCTTCCTTATCTATACATACTTCAAGAGCTGCTGCCGCCGTCTGTCCACCCAAAAGCGGAGCCTCAGACCAAATTTCGGTGAGCGGTATCAAAACAAAAGCCCGCTCTCCCATACGAGGATGCGGCACCTGAAGTCCCTCTTCCTCGACACTTGCATGGTCGTAGATCAACAAATCGATATCGATGGTACGAGGGCCCCAACGCACGTCACGCACGCGGCCGAGCTGCTTTTCAACGTCCAGTCCCGCATTCAAGAGTGCGCGCGGTGAAAGAACGGTCTCCACAATAATACAACAATTGCGATAATCATCTTGCGGCACAGGCCCCCAGGGGGGCGTGCGGTAGTCTGAAGATTTCTGTAGGACAGATATTCCCTCGACAGCATCCAGTGCGGCCACCGCGCTGTCGATATTCGATTTTGTGTCGCCAAGGTTTGACCCCAAACCAAGGGCTGCAACAATCTTTTCTTGTGTCATTATTCGCTGCTGTCTAGTCGTGTTTTCTGAGGAGGTTGATCACAACCCTCTGTATCAGGAGATAGCCTCAGTTATAGCAACTTCTTGCCCAATAGCTTTTGCAGAGCTAACGCTATCCTCGGAAATCAAACCCGCGACCAATATAGCAAAATAACCCATCAGCTCAAACATTTCCTCCCAAACAAGGTTGGACTGAATAGGAAGCAGCTCTTTTTCAAAAAAGTCACCAAGGAGAACGAACACAAATGAAGCGATTGCCCAGAAAAAGTTTGGAGTAGCCATAAAGCCACGGAACAATTGCCAGGAGCAGCTTATATTCCGAAGCCACTTAATAACAACAACACCTAGGATTGGAGTTACAATAACACCAGTGAGAATCATCAGCCCGAGTTCAAGGCTTCTTTCAGCCCCATAGACCTTTAAAAACGAGGTCTCCCGTCCAAGCACGACAAAACTAAGCATCGCGAAAAACACAGCGATCGTGTAATGAATGCTCTCACCTTGTACAGCCTGCTTCTTTTTGTTGATTGCCAACCTGCCCCACACCAGTGTGCTTGCAACCATCAAGAGTGCCTGTGCCAGCTCAAAAGGGCCGAGCTCCAAGAATAAGTACGGACTTGGGTTAATCGAGAAATAAGCCCCTAACAAAACCAGCGCCGCGATAAAAATCAAACCAGTTTTATTATTCACTTGAACTCACCTCACTTCTCGGGCGCAATCTGCCCTGACTTGCCAATCGGCATGTTCAGAGCGCCACAATGTGCAACCAAGAAGGCTTCACCGCTCAAAGCGGATCAGACACATAACTTGTGGGTTAACGATTGGGCCCCAATAATTAGCCAGTAAATTATAGGCCTGAGAGAAAAACTAACCAAGGAAATTCTGGGGTTTTGGCTCAAGTTTTTTAAGAGCTGCCCTATATCAACAAGGATTTTCGCTGAAGGGTTCTCTTTTAGCCCCTCTTCGAAGAGGGCTCAATATTACTAATGAGAAGCACATAAGCATAACAACTTATAGCGCTCTGTGCGTGGGGTTGAGCGAAACTCACCAGCCTTCAAGCGATACCAACTCACCAGCAGCGCGCACAAACGAGTTCCAGTTTGTGCCTCCAACCTCAAAGGCATCAGCTCAGCGCAGATCCCCGCCGAGCTCTTTCATTGCTTGGAAAATGCGTACAGCATCTACATGTGGCTTCACATCATGCACGCGCAAAATCTGTGCCCCGTTTTGAAGTGCAAGCGTGTGTACTGCAAGCGTGCCCGCCATGCGCTCTTGAGCTTCATTATTCAACACATGCCCAATCATCCGCTTGCGCGAAGCCCCTGCAAGGATAGGACAGCCAAATTTTTGCAGCTCCGTTAGTCTGCTCAAAACCTGATAGTTCTGCTGGAGAGTTTTCCCGAAGCCGAAACCTGGATCAAGAACCTGGAGTTCCTCTGGAATGCCTGCATCAGAAGCAAGCCTTAAAGACTTCTCAAAGAAGCGGTCGATATCACTCATGATATCCAGCTTCTCATCCACCTCAGTGCGGTTATGCATCATAATCACTGGCACCCCAGCATCCGCCACAGCACCAGCCATCTCAGGGTCTTTTTGCAAACCCCAAACGTCATTCACGATATGCGCTCCAGCTTTGCAAGCTTCAGCAGCAACACACGCCTTATAAGTATCAATAGAAATTAGTACGGGAAGTTCTTTGATCAGCTCTAGAACCGGAAGAACACGCTCCAGCTCGTCATGCTCCTGAACGATAGTCGCTCCGGGCCGCGTGCTTTCACCGCCAACATCAATGATATCAGCGCCCTCAGCGATCATTTCACGCGCGTGCGCCAACGCCATTGCTGGCGCATCAAACTGACCGCCATCGGAAAAGCTATCTGGAGTGACATTCAATATGCCCATGACGAGCGGACGCTGAGAGCTCTCCAGAAATCCATGATCAAACTCTGCCATAAGGGTTCCCTCCCAATTCCTGGCCCCTCATAGCCTCCCCTTGCCTTCGTTTCCAGCAAAATAAGCGCCATACCGACGACTTTGCAATAAGTGCTGGGTGTAGACTATCACTGCTTACCGCGAGCATTATTAAGGGATGAGCGACTGCTCTTCTAATGTTGGCTTTTTACGCGGCACGAATAGAAGGCACAGCGCGATTAAGGCCATGCTCGGCATAACCAGACCAAGTGCTGCAACCGAGTCTTGCACAATAACCGCGGTGACGAGGCTGCCGAAGAAACCGCCTGCCATCTGAATGAAGCCCATCAGCGCAGAAGCAGCACCGGCAATCTCAGGAAATGGATCCATTCCGCGCATAGAGAGCGCAGGCAGTGCCATCGAGGCACCAAACGCAAATACACCAATCGGGATCATGATGCTGAGGAAACTCAGCTGGTCAAACTGGGTTACACCAAACAATGCCAGCCCACCTACGGCACTCAAAACCAAAGCCGGGGCAAGCAGCTCTTCTGCATTAAACCACCTGAGCAGAAACCTGGTTGCAACCCCACCGGCAAAGAACGAGCCAGATTGAAACACCATGCCCAGACCGAACTGCAACGGCGTAAGACCAAGCCGCTCAATCAACACAAATGGCAAAATGGATGCAAGCGTATAAATAACGCCGATTGTGAACCCAAGGATGAGTGCGGGCTGCATGAATTCAAACGACCGTAGTAAGGTCCAGTAGGACGCTAACATTTTCTTGGGGCGAATAAGCGCGACATTTCGATAAGCGTTTGTTTCTGGCACAATCGTCAATGTCATCAGCAAAATAAACGAGGCATAGACAACCATCAGAATAAAGATCGCCTGCCACCCAAAAGCGTTCATTGTAAGCGCACCGATACTCGGAGACAGCGCTGGCCCGATCCCCAAAATCACGGCCATCAAATTCATGATGCGTGCGCCAACTTCTCCAGAAAACTGGTCACGAACAATTGCACGCGCAACAGCAATGCCGCTTGATGCGCCGATCCCTTGTACCAACCGGCCAAGCAGCAGCACCTCGATAGAAGGTGCCAGCCATGCCAGAATACTTCCCAGCAGATAAAGGCTAAAGAACCCAAGGATAACAGGACGCCGCCCAAACGCATCTGATAAAGGACCGCACAGCAACTGTGCGAGCGTAAAGCCCGCAAAATAAACTGTCAGAGTGAGTTTTATGACAGAAGCGGTCGTATCAAAAGTTTCAGCAAGAGTCGGCAAGGCTGGAGTATAAAGCGCCAGGGAAAGCGGGCCAATTGTCACCAGCATTGCACCAATGACGGCCGTTCTGCCTGCAGAAAGTTTAAGGCCCGAAGATGGGCCTATTGTCTTTGTCATTCCAACTTTCCAAGGCAAGGCACGCAGCTAATCTGCAAGCGCTTCACCATTTCTCTTGATGCTCATTAATATTGCGGCGACACAAGGCAGGATACTTGAAGGTACAACGCAAAACACGTGCTTCTGCTATCACAAAGCACGTGCAACAACCTTAATCGAACAAATCGTCTTTTACGCCATCGTACGGAACTTGGCAGATTCCTGTGTCGGGGAACTACCAAAAAACCGTTTGAACTCACGGCTGAACTGGGACGGGCTTGCATAACCAACACGGTATGCTGCCTGGCTGGCGCTCATATTTTGGCTCAGCATCATAGAGCGCGCTTTATGCAACCGAATTGACTTCACATATTGCAACGGAGAAAGGCCCGTCGCCACTTTAAAGCCAGCATGAAACGCCGAGATACTCATGCACGCCATCTTCGCCATTTCATCGACGCTCAAGTTTGTTGAGAAATCGTCATGCAATACTTGAAGAACTCGCGCAATACCCTGTGATTTCTCGCTGTTTTGGAACAACACTCGCAGGCTGGCACCATACTCGGACTTGAGGACATGGTACAAAAACTCGCGATAATAGTTGTCAGCCAGAATTTTCGTTTGTTCTTCGCTACTTAGCGTTTGAAGCAAACGGCAAATAGAGAATAACGCATCTTCAGGCAAGTGAGCCGGTCTACCAAGCGCTTCACCGTACTCAAATTCTACAGGCTCCTGTTCAATGAGGAGCATTAGCTCCGCTAGAACATTGATATCAATAGAAATATTTACGGCAAAGAGAGGTTTCTCTCGCGAAGCTTCTACAACTTCGACCTCAAGCGGGATCGGAGACACAAGCGCAACATAGCTCTGTTGGGAGTACAGAAAGCTTTGGCTGCCCAGGTGACCTTTAACCAAGCCCTGAAAAACGATTCTAATGCTTGGTGAAAACATAACTGCGCGGGGCTTTGTCGCCGCTGTTATGCGAATCACTTCTACACATTCATGTCTGGATGCGCTCACGCCCTCGCTTGGGGCAAGGGGGGCGAACCACTCTTCTAACCACTGTTGGGTTGCAAACTGCATTGTTTTTCCAACAACTTTTGGGATTACGCACATGAGGGCATTCTATTACTTTATAATAACCCACCACGAATAAGTTGGTGCAAATATTGGGTATTGCAATACCCAAGGTTGCGATATTGAATGCTATTAGATTGCCACATTCCTTTTTGTAGTCAAACTACTGTTTGACGATGGCTTTAGCCCATTTTTCTTGATCTAGTCAAAGGTCTTATTTTTAGAGGAGCACTGCTTGTTATTACCTGAACTGTCCGAAACAGAACAACAGATACAGGAACTACAAGCCAGTTTCCGAGAGCGCGGTTACGCCTATCATCATCAAATAGATACTCCAGGCCGGATTTGGAGAAACCTATTTGCAGAATCTGAAGAGGTCTTTGTTGCCCTGACCTCAGGCATGTTTTTAAGTATGAACGGGCAGATCATCAAGCTTGTCCCCTATGAAGAATATTACATTCCAGCAGGGCAATGCTTTGATATTATTGGGCGTTGCCCCGACAAATGCCAATGGATTCATGCATATGACCTTGCAGAAGTGAGCGTGGGCTCCCGGCTGGTACGGAAGTTTGGCCTGCTCTCTTATGATGACTATAACTTTTTGAACGAAAAGTAAGCCTAGGCCATCACTGCCCCGAAATCTTCATTTAGATCAATTTCTACGAAAATCGAGCACGCTCAGATCACCGCATTTGCGTCCATTTTTGGGCGTAACCTGCCGAACGGACCAAACTTGCCAATAAAAACGTGAGATCTAATAAATACTTAGCAGTTTTTTGGCGAGATGGTTTGAAATAACAATAAAATAGGATAGAAGAGCGCATCTTTCATTAGAGAAAAACTAGATTGAAGGACTGGCGTGGATTGGGCGTTCCCATGATCCTCCCACACGTCACGACTTCCCATGGCCAAACGGAGCCTCCATGAAACTTCGCAATATTGCGATCATCGCCCACGTTGACCACGGCAAAACGACCCTGATCGACGTCCTGTTGAAGCAGTCCGGCGTCTTCCGTGACAATCAGCGCACCGAAGAACGCATGATGGACTCCAACGATATCGAGCGTGAACGCGGCATCACCATTCTTGCCAAGAACACCTCTTTGGTCTGGAACAACACACGTATCAACATTGTAGACACCCCAGGTCACGCTGACTTTGGTGGTGAAGTAGAACGTATTCTGCACATGGTTGATGGTGTTGTTCTTCTTGTTGACGCCGCTGAAGGTCCTATGCCTCAGACAAAATTCGTGCTCGGCAAAGCCCTTAAGCTTGGCCTGAAGCCGATTGTTGCGATCAACAAAATCGACAAGCCAGAACAGCGTGCTGACGAAGTACTCGACGAAGTATTCGATCTGTTCGCATCTCTTGACGCGAACGAAGATCAGCTCGACTTCCCTGTTGTCTACGGTTCTGCAAAGCAAGAGTGGATGTCACTCGAGCCAGCTGGCCCGCAAGAATCCATGTCTCCTCTCTTCGACATGATCCTTGAGCATGTAAAAGAGCCTGAGTCCGAAGAAGGCGAGTTCCGCCTCTTGGCAACGACGATCGAATCCGACCCGTTCCTTGGCCGCATTTTGACTGGCCGCGTTGCTTCTGGCGTTGCGACACCAAACATGGCGATCAAAGCGCTTACGCGTGATGGTGAAGTCGTCGAAACCGGTCGTATCTCCAAGGTTCTTGCGTTCCGTGGTCTTGAACGTTCAGCAATCGACGAAGGCGAAGCAGGCGACATCGTTTCCATCGCTGGTCTGACCAAGGCAACTGTGGCAGACACAATCGTTGCGCCTCAGGTTACTGAGCCAATTCAGGCGCAGCCAATCGATCCACCAACATTGTCCATGATGTTCCGCGTGAACGATGGTCCACTGGCAGGCACCGAAGGTTCCAAAGTTCAGTCCCGCGTTATCCGCGAGCGTCTGATGAAGGAAGCTGAAGGTAACGTTGCGCTTAAGATCGAAGAAACTGCTGAAGCAGATGCCTTCATCGTTTCTGGCCGCGGCGAACTTCTGCTTGCTATCCTGATTGAAAACATGCGCCGTGAAGGCTTCGAGCTCTGTGTAGGTCGTCCTCGCGTTGTGTATCAGGAAGATGAAAACGGTAAGCGTCTTGAGCCTATCGAAGAAGTCATCATCGACGTTGACGAAGAGTACTCAGGTGCTGTTGTTCAAAAGCTGACAGAACGCAAAGCTGAACTGCTTGAAATGCGTCCTTCCGGCGGTGGTCGTACCCGTTTGGTGTTCAATGCTCCAACACGTGGCCTTATCGGTTACCAGGCTGAGCTGATGTCAGACACACGCGGTTCCGCAATTTTCAACCGTGTGTTCCATGAATACGCACCATACAAAGGTGCTATCCAGGGCCGTAACACGGGTGTTCTGCTGTCAAATGGTGACGGTAACGCAGTCGCATTTGCTCTGTTCAACCTTGAAGACCGTGGTCCAATGATGATCGATCCGGGCACAAAGGTTTACGCTGGCATGATCGTCGGTGAACACACACGCGGCAACGATCTGGAAGTTAACGTGTTGAAGGGCAAGCAGCTCACCAACATGCGTTCTTCCGGTAAGGATGATGCAGTTAAGCTGACAACTCCAATCAAGCTAAGCCTTGAAGGTGCACTGTCTTACATCGCAGAAGATGAGCTGGTGGAAGTAACTCCAGATTCCATCCGTCTGCGTAAAGCTCTGCTGTGCCCACACGAGCGCAAACGCGCTGAACGTGCGTCAAGCAAAGCTTCTTAAGTTCATCTTTCAGATGAAGCGCTTAAGGGAGGGCCTCGGCCCTCCCTTTTTGTATCTGCCCTCTCCAGACCGACCATTCAGCAGCCACCACCACCTGCCTCCCTGCTATCCGCCCCATCGCCATCCTTGCCCCCCCACCGGATGTCATCCCGGACAAGCGAAGCGAAGAGCCGGGATCCATAACCACCGCACGGAAAAACGAAACTCACAGCATGCAGCAATCGCTGGGTGGGTCCCGGCTCAAAGGCCGGGATGACACTGAGTTGGACGCTAGTTCATGACCTGAGTTAGCGCTAGCGCGCACCATAAGCCAGCAATTACCCACCTCTCCCCAACCAACAAGGCGGGTGAATGCGGGAAAAGTTATTCCCCTGGGCCAAAGCACCCTTATTCTAAATCCTGTGCTCACGTAAACGGGCAGCTGGCGGACCGTCCGTCAGTGCGGCGTGGGCTGGGCGGAGCTACTGGAAGAAGTAACGTATCTTTCGGCGGGTTCGTTGAAACACCCCTTGAAAGCCAACAGTGCAGAGGCCAAGCGGAAGCTGGTCAACCTGATGGGTGTCGGCACTGGCAGATGGATGTTTTTGGCACTTATCTGCTCACAATGCCTGTCGGGGATGACCTTGTTTCATACAAAAACGCCCAGGCAAGGTGATCAGCCAATGCCGAAGACTCATATTTAACCAAACTGCGCAGGTATTGCCTGCTCACCTTGCCTCCCCCGTTTTACGGGAACACATAAACCCACACTGCATGTAAACCCATGCGGTGTTAAAGCTATTTGCGGTCACTCGGCATTTCTTCAGGGTAACTCTGAAAACCATCGGCATTTTGTGTCACTGGCACAATTACACCGCATGCGATCCGCCCCCCGGCATCACCGCTCGGCTGGCTATGATAATCGTCAGCGTTTTCATGAATAACCAACGCCCGGCCAGACCCTCCGATCAAACTGTTCTTGTCATCAGGCGCCAAATGCAGCGTCTTGGAAAACACCTCAAGGATAAGCTTGCCGTTAAGCGGTACATGCAGGTTTGGCAAATCACCTGCATGTGCTCCATTTTTCACGTCAATTCCGTGGTCATGGCCTTCCGGTGCAAAATGTCCTCCCGCTGCTGCAAAAGTAGGTTCGCAGAGTCCATTTTCATGCACATGAAACCCATGCTCTCCAGGTGGCAGCCCGTCAAACATTGCCGTGATATGAAGGATGCCGCTCGGTGTTTCATTCAAAACAACCTTGCCAACCGCCTTGCCATCAACGTCCTTCATAATTGCAACCGCAGTCGGCCCACCAGGAACGCGCTCGCTCTCAGCAGCCGCCCCTGCTCCACTCACAACGACAAGACCAGCCACAACAATGGCTGCACATCCACTCAGCTTCATGGTCTTAGAACTCCTAACAAGGCCACATGAAGCAAGAGAGTATTCACCGCTCCCCAAGTCACAAAGCTTCCCTTGCAACCTCGGTAAACCAATAGCGTCCTGCCTCCCACAAAATTGAAAGGTCTCAGTTATATCTGCAAGATATCGAGGGTTTGCCCAAAAGAAAGCCCGGATCAGATTTGCTCTGACCCGGGCGGTTTTTTTGCGATGAGGAGTAAAGACCTACTCCGCTGGCTCACCTTTTTCGTTCTCACGACCGAAGTTTGGTGCCGCAGATTCCTGACCAGCTTCGACAAGTTGCTGACGAATTCCCTTGGTGCGGGTGAACAGCTTAAACAACGCATCGCCATCGCTCCAGCGAATTGCCCGTTGCAGCGCAGAAAGGTCTTCAGAGAAGCGCGACAGCATCTCTAGGATTGCCTCTTTGTTGTTAAGGCAAACGTCACGCCACATGGTTGGATCAGAAGCCGACAGACGCGTAAAGTCACGGAAACCGGAGGCTGAGTACTTGATCACTTCGGACTTGGTTACAGTTTCCAGATCATCAGCCGTGCCAACAATATTATACGCGATGATATGTGGGAGATGCGACACAACGGCGAGCACCAGATCATGGTGCTGAGCATCCATCGTGTCGACATGAGAGCCACAGCCTTCCCAGAAGGCCGTCAAACGTTCAATCGCTGCGGTGTCGGTGTCCTCGTCAGGAGTAAGGATGCACCAGCGATTTTCAAAAAGAGACGCAAACCCGGCGTCTGGGCCAGAGTATTCCGTACCTGCAACCGGGTGCCCTGCAATAAAATGGACGCCTTCGGGTATATGCGGCTTCATTGCGGACACGACAGCAGCCTTTACAGAGCCGACGTCCGTGACGATAGCGCCTCGAGCCAGGTGCGGGCCAATAGCTTGCGCCACTGCTCCACATGCGCCAACTGGCACACACACGATAACAAGGTCTGCCCCTTTAACGGCTTCTGCTGCGTCCAGATAATATCGGTCCCCAAGCCTCAGCTCTTCCGCACGCTTCAGAGTAACTTCTGAGCGTGTGGAAACAACAATTTCACCCGCCAGCTTTTCGCGGCGCATGACATGCGAAAGAGAGGAGCCGATCAGACCGATACCAATCAGTGCGACCCGGCTAAACAAGGGTTCAGACATGGAGACCTTCTACTAGGGCTACTTCAGAAATTCAGCGAGAACAGCAACAACATCTCTGTTGGCTTCTTCACTACCAATTGACATGCGAAGCGCATTGTCAAATCCATAGGCTTTCACTTGCCTTAGCACACACCCGCGCTCAAGCAAAAAGGCATCAGCATCAGCAGCTCGCTTACCCTGCTCGTCAGGGAAGTGGATCAAAATGAAATTGCCGACACTTGGCGTGACGTCAAGACCTAGTTTGGTCATTTCATCAACGACCCATGGCAACCACTCACTATTGTGACTAACCGATTGCTCAACAAACGACTGATCACGCACAGCAGCAGCACCGGCCGCAATTGCAGCCGAATTCATATTAAACGGCCCACGAATGCGGTTTAAGGCGTCGATCATGTGTTCAGGGCCATACGCCCAGCCGACACGCAGCGCAGGCAAACCATACACTTTGGAGAACGTCCGCGTCATCACGACGTTTTCTGAATTCGCAACCAACTCAATCCCGGCCTGATAATCGTTGCGGCGCACATACTCCGCATAAGCCGCGTCCAGCACCAAAATACAGGACTTCGGAAGACCAGCATGCAAACGCTTTACTTCATCGAAGGGAATATAGGTACCAGTCGGATTATTTGGGTTCGCCACAAAAACCATTTTGGTTTTCTCGGTGACCCGCTCCAGAATTGCATCGACATCGGTCGTCAGTTTTTTTTCTGGCGCGACAACAGGTGTTGCACCAGCTGCATGGATCGCAATCTTATAAACTAGAAAGCCATGCGTGGTATAAATAGCTTCGTCACCCTCGCCGAGATAAGCATAGGCAAGCAAGCTCAACACTTCGTCAGAGCCACAGCCGCAAATAATGCGCTGCGGATTCAAGCCATAGACTTCACCTATAGCTTCGCGCAGCAACGTAGCGCTGCCATCAGGATAATACTGAAGGTCAGAAATGGAGCGGTAGGCTTCCAGCGCTTTTGGGCTGGCCCCTAAAGGAGACTCGTTGGAAGAGAGTTTATGCAGTTTATGACCACCACTAGCCTTCGCCTTACCTGGGATATACGGGTCAATTGCCAACACACCAGCACGAGCGACAGGGCGCACTATCTGCTCTTCCATCATTTCAATCCTTCACTCACAAAACACGCAGTTTAACGAACTACGTCTGCTTCACTATCAAATTCATCATCTAGGTCAAGCGGCGCGCGAGATCCACCAACATGTCATATCTCACTCATCAGTGGTTCTGCTGTCTAATACAGACCAGCCGCTCTCACTCCAAAAGACCAAGCGCTCCAGTTAATAACGCATCTACACCTTCAAAACTGCGATAAAAACTCAACACTCCAGTATCTTTGCGCATTAATCAGTCAGGCATCAGGCCATTCAAGTGCACATCGCAGGCATAAATATCTAGGGCTTTGATCTCACAGTCTGGGCGCACTCACGAATACGGTCGTACCAACGGAACATTTTGTGTTCCCTCACACAGATGCCTGAGTATACTCAAAGCATCTGCCTGCTACCATATTCACCCTACGGCACGATTCGCAAAACAGAGCTCGACCTCCAACCTCCGGCACATAGTATTTGCATCACGAAACCACTGAAAAACAGCAGACCTAAAACCCTCTTCAACGTTTACCGCAACAATCTGCTCAATCAGATCTGCGCACGCTATGCAATATATCATCTTCTTCATACGGCAGCATATAATATTGAGACTAACTCATTTTTCCATCAGCACTAGATAAAGAGCCGTGCACCTTGCTAACTCATTCAAATTGTTAAACAGGACCTGTGTAAATCCGTAGAAAACAACAGGAATGGAAACAAAAGAAAACGTTGACACACTGACCATAGACACCTAGCAAAAACTCTCTTGTAATCCCCTAGAGGTACATCCACTTCGCTTATCCAACCCTTTGGAAAAAAATATGACTGAGACTGCCAGCGCAAAACCGGAGAAGACTCCGAATATCTTGCCCTCAACACAAGCCAGTGTTGCAGCGGAGCAGATGCAAATGCCTGCCAGCAAGCTCATGCGATTTGGACCAGAAAACCCTCTGCGCCTTGATGAAGGTACCGAGCTTGCCCCGTGGCAGATCGCCTATGAAACCTATGGCGAGCTCAATGAGGACAAGACCAACGCTATCTTAGTGTGCCATGCACTCACGGGTGATCAGTACGTGGCCTCGGAAAATCCGGTTACGGGCAAGCCGGGCTGGTGGTCAATGATGGTTGGTCCCGGTCGGCCTGTCGATACAGATAAGTACTTTATCATCTGCGCCAATGTCCTTGGCGGCTGTCTTGGTACAACAGGCCCTGCCTCCACAAATCCAGAAACTGGCGAAACCTACGGGCTCGACCTCCCCGTCGTGACTATCGGCGATATGGTGCGCTCACAAGCAAAGCTGGTGGAAGCTCTCGGCATCGAAACGCTGTTTGCAGTGGTTGGTGGCTCTATGGGCGGCATGCAGGTGTTGCAATGGGCTGCTGCTTATCCCGAAAAGGTGTTTGCCGCTGTTCCAATTGCATCAGGTCCACGGCACTCCAGCCAGAACATTGCCTTCCATGAAGTTGGTAGACAGGCTGTAATGGCGGATCCGGACTGGTGTCACGGCCAATATGCAAAGGAAGGCAAACGCCCAACAAAAGGCCTTTCAGTTGCGCGTATGGCAGCGCATATCACCTATATGTCTGATGCCTCGCTACACAACAAATTTGGTCGCAACCTTCAGGACCGCTCAAGGATAACCTTCGGCTTTGACGCTGACTTCCAGATTGAAAGCTACCTGCGGCACCAGGGCATGACCTTCGTGGATCGCTTTGACGCGAACTCCTATTTGTATGTCACACGGGCAATGGATTATTTCGATCTGGCAACCGCACATGGCGGAAAGCTAGCGAACGCATTTTTGCATAGCGAAACCCGTTTTTGCGTTATGTCCTTTACAACGGATTGGCTTTTCCCGACCTCTGAAAGCAAAGATGTTGTCCGCGCGCTCAATGCTGCAGCAGCAAACGTTTCCTTTGTTGAAATTGAAAGCTCTCGCGGCCACGACGCGTTCCTGCTTGATGAACCTGAACTGTTCAAAACCATGCGCGGCTTCCTGACGGGAGCGGCAAAAGCGCGGGGCATCCCTGCTCCCGGCAACGGTGAAACACACTCACCAGCATAAACGGCAGAGTTCATTCAATAAAGTAGATCCGATATGACAAAAACAGATTTGAAGAACGAACGCGGCGACCACCGAATTCTCTGCGATTTTGTAGTGCCGGGTGCCCGTGTTTTAGATATTGGGTGCGGTACCGGAAAACTTCTGGAGCTTCTGATTGAAACCAGAGGCGTGGATGGACGCGGCTTTGACACTTCCCAGCAAGGCGTGAACGAGGCCGTCTCTCGCGGGCTTTCTGTGGTTCAGGGCGATGCTGATAATGATCTGGCAGCTTATCCAGATGACGCCTTTGACTACGCCATCCTCAGCCATACACTTCAGGCCACGATGGACCCGAAACAGGTTCTTGAGCAGTTACTCCGCATAGGCAAGAAAGTTGTCGTCTCGTTCCCTAATTTCGGGCATTGGCGCAACCGCTTACAGCTCCTGTGCAACGGCAAAATGCCGGTCACCGACTATCTGCCTTACCAGTGGTACGACACACCAAACATCCATTTCTGCACGATCCGTGACTTTGTCGCTCTTTCAGAAGAGGTCAACGCCAAGGTCATCAAGGCCGAGGCTTTGGACGCAAAAGGACGACGCATTGGTTTCAATGCCCCATGGTGGGTTTGGAATCTGATTGGCGATCAGGCCGTTTTCCTACTGGAACGCAAATAAAAAAGCTACCGGTCGCTTCTGTTGCTGAGCGACCCACCTTTTTGACCGCGATGGCCACTCATAACCTGCGCCCCTGCTGTCTTGCCATTTGGCAGAAAGACAGGTCGTAAAACACGTGCCACATGACGTGCTTTGAGTGGAATGCCCCTGTACACCTGCTTCTCGGCTTCGGTGACCAACAGGCCAGCAAATGCAGGCCATGCAACAGCACCCAAACGCTCAAAGCTACGCGCATTTTTCAAGACGACTCTCGAATTGGTTGGAGGCACAAATAAAGCCTCCTCACGAGAAACAACAGACAAGTGATGATTATTCAAAAAGTTATCAAGCTGAGGCCTTGAGTAAGGGCGGCCATACCCAAAAGGAGAAACCTCTGAGCGCGCCCAGGCTCCACGGCGGTTAGGCACGATCACAATGACACGGCCACCGGGCGACAACACACGGTAGACCTCATCGAGTAAAGCGCTGGGTTCTCCCGCCATTTCTAGCGAGTGAACCAACAATATCCGGTCAATGCATGAATCTGGAAATGGGAGCTGTCCATCTTCCATAAGAAAGGCTTTATTTGGCACATCCACTTCACGCGGCCACTTCACAACCCCCTGTGCAGCGGGCATCCCTGCAAACACACGATTGGTTTTTTTCAAGTAAGGCCGCAAGTAAGGCGCAGCATATCCGATACCCAACAGCCTTTGACCACGCATTTCAGGCCACAGCATCTTTACGCGGCTCCCCACCAGCACTCGAAGCATTCGCCCAAGTGGCAGATCGTAGAACTCTTTTAAGTGAGTAACATCAAGATACAACTGGGTCTCCGCCTATTGCCTATTCTTATCATGGGGTGCCAAAGGCTCGGACGCAACGCTTCTTCGAGATGATTTGCAAGCATACATCAACCACTCTCAGAGTTTTATGAGTTTGCAGTTGAATTTAATAGCGTGTCCAACCATGATCCAATAGAGAATTTATTACGTGCTTGGGAGCCGGTTGATGATTGAAGTTGAAGTTCGACAGTTTGGTTGTCTTAAAGATAATTTCGGCGTTATCATCCACCACCCTGAAAGCGGCTGCACCGCAGCAATAGACGTGCCCGAAGCAGCGCCATACCTTGAAGTTCTTAAGGAAACTGGGTGGAACCTCACTGACATATTGATAACCCATCATCACTGGGACCATGTGGCAGGACTTACCGAGCTCGTAGAAAAAACAGGAGCGGTCGTTACTGGGCCAGAACGATCCCGCCAGCACCTATCTGGGCTCGACAAATTTGTTGAAGATGGCGACGATATTCTCGTTGGCCCAATTGCCGTAAAAGCTATCGGTACACCCGGTCATACACTGGACCACATCACTTGGTGGTTCAAGGAGGCTGGCATCGCCCACACTGGCGACACACTCTTTGCCTTGGGTTGCGGGAGGTTGTTTGAAGGTGATGCAGAAATGATGTGGGCCTCACTCAGCCATCTGGCAAACACACTCCCACCAGAGACCACCATTTACTGCGGCCATGAATATACCCTGTCAAACGCACAATTCGCCCTTACGATTGACCCGAACAATCAAGCACTCCAAGAGCGTACAAAACGTATTGAAGCCTTGCGAGAAGTTGGACGCCCAACCTTACCAACCTCTATGGCAGCCGAACTTTCAACAAATCCATTTTTGCGTGTATGTGATGCCGAAGTTCAAAAAAGCTTAAATATGCTCAACGCAGAACCTGCTGATATCTTTGCGGAAATACGCCGCCGTAAGGACAATTTTTGATGTCCCTTGATCAAATTTCCAACACTGCAACCTCTGAGGAAATCATTGCAGAATTGCAGATGCAGGAACACCCGGAAGGTGGCTTCTACACCGAAACCTTCCGCGATTCAGAAGGGCCAGAAGGACGCGGTTACTCAACAGCCATCTACTACCTTCTCAAGAGAGGCCAAAAATCACATTGGCATAGGATCGATGCAATTGAGACCTGGCACTACTACGGCGGAGCCCCTTTACGCCTATCAATCAGCACAAAAGATGGCAATCCAAGTGAGATCATACTCGGTATGGACGTATTAAACGGTCAACGACCTCAAGGGATTGTGCCAAGACAAGCTTGGCAATCAGCAGAAAGCCTTGGCGATTGGACATTGGTCGGCTGTACGGTAGCACCCGGCTTCTTGTTTGAAGGCTTTGAACTCGCTCCAAAACACTGGAGCCCATAAAGAACTTCACCGAATCAAACACCATAGCCATCGCGAAAATTGACCAAAACGTCAAAATCGGCAGCGCATAAGAGGAACCTCACTACACACAAACACTTCAGTGAAATCCTCTAAAATACAGAGACTTGTTCGTTTATTGCGAACTGTTGATTTATTTTCTGCGAATAAAATATACTGTTTTTCCATAGAAACCGTTGAGCTAAGATACAGTTGATCAACTACAAACACACACTCTAAGGGTGTACTTGAAACGCTCCGTCCTGCAGCGCATACGTCATTACCCCTACGTTTTCAGCTATTTATCTTTATATACGTTGATCTTAACAACAACATCACCTGTACGCACCACTGTGGATACCTGCAAACTTCTCAACTATCGAGATTAATAAACAGGCCCGCAACCATCAATCATCACTTGCGTTGTCCGCTACGCTCGGTAGATTGCGGCCCGTAGGCGCTTTACGCGCCCGAACACACTATTTGGATATTAATCTATGGCCCAAGGCGACATCAAAAAGGTTGTGCTTGCCTATTCTGGCGGGCTCGACACCTCGATTATTCTCAAGTGGTTGCAGGCAGAATACGGCTGCGAAGTTGTAACATTCACAGCTGACTTAGGTCAGGGTGAAGAGTTGGAGCCAGCACGACGAAAAGCTGAACTGCTTGGCATTCGAGAAATCTATGTTGATGATCTCCGAGAGGAATTCATTCGGGATTTCGTATTCCCAATGTTCCGGGCCAACGCAGTTTACGAAGGCGTTTATCTCCTCGGCACCTCTATCGCCCGTCCGCTCATTTCCAAGCGTCTCATTGAGATTGCAGAAGAAACTGGCGCTGACGCAGTTGCGCACGGCGCAACCGGTAAAGGCAACGATCAGGTACGCTTCGAGCTGGCTTGCTACGCACTGAACCCAGACATCAAGGTGATCGCACCTTGGCGAGACTGGACGCTGAAGTCCCGTACTGACCTGATCGAGTTCGCTGAACAGCATCAGATCCCAGTACCAAAGGACAAGCGCGGCGAAGCTCCGTTCTCTGTTGATGCAAACATGCTGCATTCTTCTTCCGAAGGTAAAGTTCTGGAGGACCCGAATGAAGAAGCTCCAGACTATGTTTTCCAGCGTACTGTTGACCCGCTCAGCGCACCCGACGAAGTCACCGAGATCGAAATCGGCTTTGAAAAAGGCGACGCGTGCTCCATCAATGGCGTACACATGTCTCCGGCAACCCTGTTTGCCAAGCTGAACGATTATGGCCGTGACAACGGTATTGGCCGTCTCGATCTGGTAGAAAACCGCTTCGTTGGCATGAAGTCTCGCGGCATCTACGAAACACCAGGCGGAACAATCCTCCTGTCAGCACACCGTGCGATGGAATCCATCACACTGGATCGCGATGCAGCGCATCTTAAAGACGAGTTGATGCCACGTTATGCAAAGCTCATTTACAACGGGTTCTGGTTCTCACCAGACCGTGAGATGTTGCAGGCAATGATCGACAAGTCTCAAGAGTTTGTAACAGGTACTGTTAAGCTGAAGCTCTACAAAGGCAACGTCATCGTTACAGGTCGTGCGTCCCCCTACTCTCTCTACTCAGAAGAGCTGGTGACCTTCGAAGACGACCACGGCGCTTACGACCAAAAAGATGCTGCTGGCTTCATCCGCCTCAACGCCCTGCGCCTGCGCACACTGGCAAAGCGGAACCAGATGAACAAAGCAAAAGAGCTCGCAGACGCCTGAAAGGGTAAAAGCTCAAAAGCTTAGCTAAACTCACAAACCCGCAGTGGAAACACTGCGGGTTTTGTTTTGTAAATGAACGTCTGCACAGTTGAAGCTCCTTGATTACCAAACTCAATAATCAGCAGGCTTCGGCGATCTCCCTCACAAACCCGCCATCAAGCTAACCATAATGGCCAGCAGCATGAATATAGTTGGATAGAACGTCAGCACAAAACCGGTGCCGCGCCAGGGAGCGCCTTTTTCATAGCTTGTAAAAAACAAGATACGTCCAAGAGCAAAGAACAGCGCCGCAAGTGGCGGTACGGACATTGTGCTACCTGGCATAATAGCAACCCACGCCACATAGACGAACCCTGCCAGCACAGCCTGCTCAAGGGTGTTTTGCAAGATGCTCTGCAACATTTTGGCTTCAGAACTGCCACGTGTCAGACCTCCACCATCGATGTCATCGGCATGTGTAAACCGATGCATCGCCAAACGCCCAATCCCTATCATCAGAAACAACGATGGAGACAACATAGAGACGGCGGCGACCCAAAACCGTGCCACTGCATTCCAGTCTTCGGCAAAACCAAATGGATTGAGAAGTGCCCCTAATAAAAGCACAGTCGCAGTTACGAGTGCTCCAACAACCATTCGCTGCAACACACCCCGCTGTTTCTCTACAAAATCCACTACAATCTCCATTAAAGAACAAAATAAGAACAAATCACAACTATCTGTATGTATTTGCTTGCAGCAAGGCCTCGGCTCTCATAGCCTAGGCACACATTTTCAATCTATGTGAGGCTGTTAGACATGAAGGCGCAGTTGGTTTTAAAAGTAGACAACATCGCTGCGCGCCGCCTGTTTCTGCAAAAACATGCACTTCTTGAATCTCCCAATGGGGCATCCAAAGGTGAAGACCTCCTTACACTGATCAAACGAATTGGCTTCGTACAAGTTGATAGCATCAACACAGTCGAGCGCGCGCACCACATGATCTTGTGGTCCCGTCGTCAAAACTACCGCCCCCCAAACCTTGCACAACTACTGGAGAAAGACCGCAGTCTGTTTGAACATTGGACGCACGATGCCTCCATCATTCCAACCGAATTCTTCCCTCACTGGCATTATCGCTTCAAACAAAGCGCAGAGAGTCTGCAATCCAGATGGAAGGTTTGGCGCGGTGCTGAGTATCAAGAAAAACTCAATCTGATCCTTCGACAGATTGAAGAAAATGGCCCAGCTGGCACGTCGGACGTCGGAAAAGATGAAAAGCGCAGCAAAGGGGGCTGGTGGGAATGGAACCCCTCCAAAACAGCTCTTGAATACCTATGGCGAACAGGCCACATCTCTGTATCCCGACGCGAGAAATTCCAAAAGCTATACGACCTGACAGAACGCGTCATTCCCCCAGCACATCGCTCAGTCAAACCCACAAAAGAGGACACCGTGGAATGGGCATGCAGCTCAGCACTAGAGCGCCTTGGGTTTGCAACGCCCAGCGAAATTGCTGCGTACTGGGACAAGCTCAGCCTTACCGATGTAAAGGCCTGGTGTGAACAAGCCCAAACACGCCAAGAGCTCATCCCAGTTGAGATTGAAGCAGCAAACCAAGGGAAAGCAAAACTCTGCTTCGCCCGGCCCCAGATCGAAACAGATCTGTCTGCACTCGGCAACCCGGCACAGCGGGTCCGCATCCTAAGCCCCTTTGACCCGGCCTTACGTGACCGCAAACGCGCTGAGTTCCTATTCGATTTCAACTACCGCATCGAAATCTTCGTACCTGAAGCCAAGCGACAATACGGCTATTATGTCTTCCCCGTTATGGAGGGAGATAAACTGATTGGCCGCATAGACATGAAGCGTGACAAAGCCTCAAGCGCCTTAGTGGTAAAACGTTTTTGGCCAGAACCTGGTGTTCGTATGGGGAAAGGGCGCATCAATCGTTTAACCTGTGAACTGGAACGTTGCGCACAGTTTGCAGGATGTAGCGACCAGGTAGTTTCACACACCGACCTTACCTCTGATCATTAACATGAGCCCCTTGCCTCTGCTCTTGAGTTTCCAAAACAGATCCATTTTGCCAACCCAACTAGGCTCAATGCACAGCTTTAACGCTGCGCCCCTAAAGAGCCTTGGAATCTAGGAATCGCAATTTCTGGTAGTTGTGTTAACCTTACGCAAGTTTGGTGTATCTGAACAGCCTTGCGAAGGGACCAACCTGATGAAAGCTATACCACTTACCCTTTTTCCGCTTTTGGCTTACAACGCAGTTGCATTTCGCTGGTTCGATGATCTGGAGCCAGTTCTGGACCAGGGGTATAACGTCACCCCTTGGGCAGCTGTCCTCTACAGTATCCCACTGCCTTCTGGCCTCGTGGTTCCTCTGGATATAGCAACTCTGTTGCTCGCCGCCTCTCTCGTGCTGCTGTTTATTGAGATCATCAAGGCAACCAGAACCTCAGCTATATCGCTATTAGATCACAGCCTCTCTCTGATCATACTTGTCACCTATCTGGTTGAGTTCCTCTCCGTTCAGGAGGCAGCAACGCCTTTGTTCTTCTTGCTCATGACCATCACCTTTCTAGATGTCATAGCAGGCTTTATCGTTACAATTTCCGGCGCCCGGCGAGATCTTTCAGTCAGCGCAGATGGTTAAGTACGATGCTTGCAAGGGGTAAGTGGGTAAGGCCCGAAACAAAGGCGCTTTCATAGCCTGCCGTGTTTTCCAGGGCGAGAGCACATCAGCAGCAGCGTCTTCGCGTCATATGGCATGCGCCAAGTAAAAAGGGCGCCTGAAATGGCACCCTTATTGATCTTCAAACTAAAGCTTGCTCTCACGCTTTCCGTTAGCCCTTTAAACTCTCCAACGCGCGCGAAACATCTATCAGCAAGTCCTCTGGGTCTTCCAAACCAACCGACAAACGCAGTGTCTTGTCCGTGATACCAAGCTCAATGCGCGCATCTTCCGCTACACTTTGGTGTGTTGTCGTTGCCGGATGAGTGATCAGGCTCTTCGCGTCACCAAGGTTGTTAGACAGGCTAACAATATCCAACGCATTTGAGAATTTAAACGCCGCTTCCTTGCCACCAGCCAAGTCAAACGCCAGCATGGTTGAACCACCTTGCATCTGCTTCTTAACAATGTCCGCTTGCGGATGGTCGTCTCGCCCAGGGTAAATCAGTCGGGAAACAGCAGAGTGATCTGCCAGATATTCAGCGATTTTGCCTGCGTTAGAGGTCTGGCGTTCAACGCGCAATGAAAGCGTCTCCAGCCCCTTCAGCAGCACCCATGCGTTAAACGGGCTCATAGCTGGGCCGGTGTGCTTGAACGGGTCATGGAACTCCTCCAAAATCCACTTCTCGTCCGATAGAACAATGCCACCCAAACAACGACCCTGCCCATCAATATGTTTGGTCGCAGAGTAAATAACCACATCAGCACCCAGAGCCAGCGGGCTTTGCCAGATCGCAGTTGCGAACACGTTATCGACAATAAGGCGTCCGCCAGCTTGGTGAATAATATCTGCGACCGCTGGAATATCGATCACTTCAAGGGTTGGGTTGGTAGGGCTCTCCAAAAACGCAACTGTGGTATTTGGACGAACAGCTGCTTTCCATTGCTCAATGTCAGTGCCATCAATCAACGTGGATTCCACACCGTAACGCGGCAAAAGCTTTTCAATGATGTAACGACAGGAACCGAACAACGCCTTAGGAGCAATCACATGGTCGCCAGCTTTCACACAGGCCATGATCGCAGAATTAACAGCCGCCATACCAGAAGCCGTGCCGCGTGCAGCCTCGGCCCCCTCTAGGTCACACATTCGCTGCTCAAACATTCCAACAGTTGGGTTTGCATAACGGGAATAAATATACCCCGGATTTTCGCCCAAAAAGCGTGCTTCTGCAGCTTCAGAGCTATCGTATACATACCCTTGTGTAAGGAAAATAGCTTCGGATGTTTCACCAAAGCTGGAGCGCGTTGTGCCCCCATGAACAAGCCGTGTTGCCGGCTTCCAGTTCTTTGCGTCTGTCATCGCTCATTCCTGCCCGAAGAGGTGTTATTCTACCCCTTCATTAAAAACCCCCGGCGCGGGCCGAGGTCTGTGCAAGAACCCGACCCTTTAGCTACTTGTTTAACGTGGTTGCAAGCCGGTCGACCAAATCACCACGGAATAGGTCGCGATTTTACCTTGAAAATACAGTAGGGTCAATCAATCAGCACAGGTTGCAGACTTGGCCTACGATCAAACTTACGTTAATCAGTAAACCAACGAATTGAATATGAGTGGGCGAAATCAAAAATGACAGGCATTCTTCCGGCAAAAGCGATTGAGGCCATGTTTGAGCAAGGCGTGATTTGCGCCGATAAAGCTCCTGATGAAGATCAAATCCAGCCTGCCAGCCTTGACCTGCGCCTGAGTGCCAGAGCTTGGCGCGTGCGTGCGTCTTTCTTGCCCGGTCCAAACTCCAAGCTGGAAGACAAGCTGGAAAACATCATCCTGCACGAGATCGACCTGTCCAAAGGCGCCGTGCTAGAAACAAACTGCGTTTACATCGTCCGCCTTCAGGAAACTCTCGACCTGCCTGCTGAACTGTCCGCGACAGCCAACCCGAAAAGCTCTACCGGTCGTATCGATGTGTTTACACGCGTCATTACAGATCATGGCCGTGCCTTCGACCGCGTCGAAGCTGGATACACCGGCCCGCTTTATGCAGAAATTTCTCCCAAGACATTCCCAGTTCTGGTCCGCGAAGGCTCCCGCCTCTCTCAAATCCGTTTCCGCAATGGCGAAGTCATCATCAATGATGAAGACCTGAAGGCAGTCCATGACCAGCACACACTGGTTTCTGGTGGTATGGATGAAGATGCCATCAACAACGGCGTACAGGTCTCAATCGATCTGCAAGGTGACGGCAAAGGAAGTCTCATTGGTTATCGGGCAAAGCGCCACACAGGCGTGATTGATGTCGACCGCAAAGACGCGCAGGACCCCGCAGAGTTCTGGGAACCACTTCACAATCGCGGCGATGCCACACTCATTTTGGACCCGAACGAATTCTACATCCTCGTCTCGCAGGAAGCTGTCCACGTGCCGCCGCAATACGCAGCCGAGATGGTTCCGTTTGACCCACTCGTGGGCGAGTTCCGTGTTCACTACGCTGGTTTCTTCGATCCAGGCTTCGGCCATTCAACCGTTGGCGGCACGGGCTCACGCGCTGTCCTAGAAGTGCGCTCACATGATGTGCCTTTCATCGTTGAGCACGGTCAGACTGTTGGTCGCCTTGTTTACGAGCACATGCAAGACGTACCAGAGACTCTTTACGGCGAAGGTATCGGTTCCAACTATCAGGGACAAACGCTCAAGCTCTCCAAGCACTTCAAATCCACAGAGCCGGTAGGAGCATGAATCCATGCCCCTGTTCACCGTCGAGCGTGAGTACTATGCAGAGCTAGAGGAGAAGAAGTCTCGCTTCCTCGCTTTTCTGGTCCCTCACGCTGATTTCGCTCCAACACTGGCGGATCTACGCGATGAGCACAAAAAGGCAAACCATCACGTCACCGCCTTCAGACGCATGCTGCCAGAAGGCCGCATCGATGAAGGCGGCAAGGATGATGGTGAGCCTTCAGGCACGTCAGGGATGCCAACCCTGAAAACATTGATTGGCGCTGATCTGGTCGATGTTGGCATCATTATTGTTCGCTACTTCGGCGGAACCAAACTTGGAACGGGCGGGTTGGCGCGCGCCTACTCCGGCGTGACCAACCTTGCAATTCGCGAGGCTGAGCTTGTGCCATGGTTGCGCATAAAGACCCGTAGCGTCTCAGCAAGCTTCGCCAGAAGTGCCGAACTGGAACGCCAAATCATTTTGCTACAGCTGGAAATCATAGAGCGCACGTTTACTGAGGATGGCGTCACCCTCCTCGTCTCTGGCCCCGAAGGTCAAATCGACAAACTTTAACCTACTGAAATAAAGCGGCTTTCATATTTCCACACCAGTCATAAACTAACCGAAATATTTAAAATACTAATAAAAACTTACAGCTTGGCATGAGCCTTGCGGCTTGAATATCAGGAAACTGGTATTCGTCTCATTCTGAGACAGTCGGGGAGCTAAGTCATGCGTGTCACCCGCACGGGAAAAGCGACAAACACTAATGTAGGCGCCAATAATCGCAATCGCGATAGTGTTGACCCGCGCACGGCAAATCAACGTGATCGCAAAGACGCACCTGTCTCAAACAAAGACAATCACGCCAATCCCGGTAAACAACTGACAACACAAAACGATGCGCAGGCAGCCAACCATCCTGATACGCACAGCCTTCATCTGGACCCACACCGGAAGATACACATTTTCCGCAGCAATTCAGCCTTCGTCGCACACCTGATTGCAGTAAAGGAAAACGCCCCGCATCTCAGGAAGCATCGGCGTGTAGAACCCAAAGACGGCATCACCAGCTACCTCACCACCGCCCGCGCGCCCCGCAAAATCGGCGAAGGCCGGATCATTGAGTATCATGCGTGAGTTTGGGTCGTTGATCAGCTTTGTATCCGGCAGCTTTCAATCTGAAAAGCCGACCTGTTCCCAGATCGGCATTTACTCAACCCAATTGCAACTACCGCCTAATACCCAAGCGCACAGCCGTCTTTGCGGGGGTCAGAACCGCCAATGAGACTGCTATTTGCGCGGTCGAACAAGATCGCCTGAGATCCACCAATTGGATCGCTTGACCGCACGACCTCATGTCCCAGCGCTTTTAGGCCATCCACTGTGCTTCCAGGAACAGATGTTTCCACCTGCAATGCCAAGGACGTTTCATCCATAAACACACGAGGGCAATCAATCATCTGCTGCACATCCATGCCAAAATCCAGATGGTTAGAGAGCACATGCGCATGCCCACATGGTTGATACCCACCACCCATGACACCAAATGTCATGTACGGTTTATTATCCTGCACTGCCATGGCAGGAATGATTGTATGCATTGGTCGTTTTCCGCCCGCGATCTGATTAGGGTGACCGCGCTCCAGCGTAAAACACGCACCACGGTTTTGTAAAAGAACGCCAGACTTTGGCGTTGCAATTCCAGAACCGAAACCATGATAGATAGAATTGATGAGCGAAACCGCCATTCCGCGATCATCAACCACCGTTAGATAAGTTGTGTCAGACTTAGGAGACAAAATTCTTTCTGGCTGACGAGGTAAAACAGCTTTCGGGTTGATCAACGCAGCAAGGCGATCAATCTGATCGGAGCCGAGCAACTCTTCTGGCGAGAACCGCATATGATCACGATCGGCAAGAAACCGATCCCGACCTGAATACGCAAGCTTTGCAATTTCCACCTCAAGGTGGAAGCGCTCAACTCCGACAGGGTCCATTCCCTTAAAGTCAAACCGCTTCATCAGCTCCAGCATCACCAGCGCAACAATGCCCTGCCCGTTCGGCGGCAGCTCGGCCACAGTAACACCCTGATAGTCTGTCGTAATTGGTGAAAGGTCGATCGCCTCATGCGCAGCTAAATCATCAGCAGAAAGATAACCACCCTTTGCCTGCACAACAGCAGCGATTTCTTCGGCAATAGCTCCTTCATAAAAAGCAGTAGCACCTTCTGCTGCAACAGCTTCCAGCGTCTCAGCTAAGGCAGGGAGGCGCATCACTTCACCTTGCAAAGGAGCGCGTCCATCCTTGAGGTAATACCGGCTTGCACCTGCATCTCGCTTCAGGAAGTCAACACGGCTTTGCCAGTCAAACGCGGTCCGTGGGGTCACCGCAAAACCATCACGCGCGTATCCAATTGCCCGCTTTAAAACATCGGCAAAGGTCATCTTGCCGTGGTCCCGCAGCAGCTTCTCCCACCCGCGAAGTGCACCAGGTACAGTCACAGCATGAATAGAGTCAGGCGTAATATCCTGCAAACCGCCTTCAATCAGCTTTTCTGCTGTCACTGCTTTTGCAGCACGGCCGGATGAATTCATGCCAGACAGCGAACCATCTGGTTGTGCAACGATCGTAAAACAGTCGCCACCAATACCAGTCATATGGGGCTCAACAACACTGTGCACCGCAATTGCAGCAACTGCCGCATCAGCGGCGGTTCCACCCTCTCGCAAAATCTCTAATGCAGCATGTGTTGCCAGTGGGTGGGATGTTGCAGCCATAGCTGACGGCGCAAATATCGGTGAACGACCTGGACGTTGAAAATCTCTAAACACGGAAAACCCCTCTTTTTGCTTGGCGTAGCACTTCGCTCCCCAACCGAAGAATACTCCACATCATCAACCTCTGATAAAATAAGGTGATTCAGCAAAATCTATCAGGAAATACTCATGGCGCAATTTAATCTTGACCACGCCCGAACAATCATCTCAGCAGCATAAACAAAAGCAAAAGAACTCGGCCTGAAACCACTCACCATCGCTGTTTTAGATGCAGGCGGGCACCTCGTTGCACTCGAGCGTCAAGATGGTTCATCGATTCTCCGTCCTCAAATCGCAATGGGCAAAGCCTATGGCGCAGTAGCAGTTGGCGCTGGATCCCGTTGGCTCAACGACAACGCACAAACACGCCCTCACTTCGTGCAAGCACTCAACGGCGTCGCGGGCGGCAGCAATGTACCTGTGCCTGGTGGCGTGCTTGTACGCGATGCGGACAAAACGATCATCGGCGCAGTCGGTATCACCGGCGACACATCAGAAAATGACGAAGCCGCCGCAATTGCAGGCATTGAGTCTGCTGGCTTCAAAGCAGACGCAGGCTGACACGACATGGCCGCAGTTGTTGTCCTATAGTATGTCCATCAACTGCTTCACCTTTGTAAGTTAATTAGTTTCGGGCCAGTTTTATGCAGATCAGCTTTGTCATTTTTGATATGGACAATGTTCTTTACGATTACGATCATCCCAAACGCCTCACCGCTCTTTCCAAAATGACGGGCAGGTCGAAGGAAGACATCGACAGAACTGTCTTTGCTGGCCCGGAAGAAAACACTGCTGAAGAAGGCACACCCAACACAGCAGAAGGATATTTAGCGCAATATCAAAGACTTCTGGAATATCCAATTTCACGTGAAACATGGGTAGACATCCGCCGTGATATGATGACCGAATGGCCAGACATGCTCGCCCATGTGGAGGCAATCAAGCAAAGCCACGAAGTCGCGCTGCTTACAAACAACGGCATGATGCTGCAGGATGCGCTTTACGAAATTGCTCCCGCACTTGAACCCATTTTCGGAGACCGAGGGCACGCATCTGCCGAGTTTGGCACACGCAAACCAGACCCAAATATTTATTTAACTCTCTGTGAGAAGTATGGTTTCAAGCCAGAAGAAAGCCTGTTTGTCGATGACCGGCTCGACAACGTCGAAGGCGCTCGCGAGGCTGGTTTAACAGCTTATCAATTTACAACAGAACCGGCATTTGCCAGCTACATCCGCACTCTTGGTCTGATCGACTAGCCCGCATTCTAAGGAGCGCGCTAACCCACTATTCAGCAGATAAGCATTCTATTGCCCTCAAGCGCGATTTCTCCTCGTAAGCTTTCCAATTAATCAGGCCAGCGTGCTGAGAGGGAGAGAGAACTGTATCTTCGCCTAACCAGGAGTTCTGCTGTACTCGCCGTATTCATTGCGCTTGCAATCATGCCAGCGATTGCCCTTGCCAGCTCATCTTTCGCGTGGCCGCGCGGTTGGATGGTTGTTGCATTGGTTTACTTCGCGCAGGTCGGCGTGGGCCTTTGGCTTGCCCGCATCAACCCCGTCTTGTTTAGAGAACGAACCACGATCCCAACCGCTCCCCTCAAACAAGACCAAAAAGCTACAGGCATATTGTTTGGTTCCGTCTTTATCTACTTTTTCCTAGCGGCACTTGATGCACACATCTGGCAAGTTCTACCTCAAGACGGAGAGATCACACCGATCCTCAGAGGCCTATTTCTATACATGTGTGGCATAGCGCTCATCGTCTGGACCTTCAGCAAGAGTCCTTTCGCCAGACCCACTGCACAAGTCGACTTGGCAAAGGAACAATGCGTCGATACCTGCGGTCCCTACGCTTTGATACGCCATCCAATGTATTTGGGGCTTATGATGTGCATCGCAGGCCTTTCTCTCATATTAGGGTCAAAGCTCTTCGCATTCATAGCCATTCCCCTGGTCTTCCTTGGCTTTTTACCTCTGATGAGAACTGAAGAAACCGAGCTGTGCGAAAGTGTGAAAGGGTACACCAACTACACACAAAGAGTCCGCTGCCGCCTGTTTCCTTGGATTTATTGAAGCAAAAAGCCGGAGACAATGCTCCGGCTTTCAATCAGTATCTGCATAAATGAATTAGCTGTCTTTTTTCGTTGCAGCCAAGGCAGCGATTTGTTTTTGCATTTCTGCAAGCTGCTCTTTCAAATCAGAGATATCTCCGCTACTAGCCTGCTTTTCCGCTGGCTTTTGCGCTGCGTTTGTTTCCTGCGGTTTTGGAGAAGCCGGAGCATCAGACCCATCGCCCCCCTCAAATGGCAGGAACATTTTAATCGCACGATCGAAAATATCTGCGTTTCGTTTCACCTGGTCTTCCAGAACTTCAAAGGCGGACGTTCCAAAGGACTGGTTCATCTGCGAACGAAGTTTCTCCTGTTCTCGAGTAAGAGATGACATGGAGAATTCCAGATAGCTTGGCACGAGGTTTTGCATGCTGTCGCCATAAAACCGGATAAGCTGTCGCAAGAACGCAATAGGAAGCAAGTTCTGCCCCTTGCTTTCCTGCTCAAAGATAATCTGCGTCAAGACTGATCGCGTGATGTCATCACCCGATTTCGCATCAATGACGACAAAGTCCTCTTCATCCTTCACCATCACCGCCAGGTCCTCAAGGGTCACATAGCTGCTGGTTCCGGTATTGTAGAGGCGCCGGTTGGCGTACTTCTTGATAATAGTGGCTTCGCTTGTCTTAGCCATCAGATTTGAGTACCTCAATGCGCGATTACGGCTGATCAGAAACACTATCCCAATTTGCTTCGGCCAGCTCCCCCCTTATCCCACATTTTTTAGATATGGAATTAACTAGTAAGCCGCAGAGTAAGCTAAACCCCACCTTTCGCGCTAGCCGTTTCATTAGTCTACTATGGTCTTAATTGGAATTATCGAATTCAACTGGCTTTCCCCCCTACAAATTGAATAGTCTGCCATTAGGTGTTCTACGAATTTAAAGGACCTCTTATGCTGCAATGCACCAGCACAGCTGTCTGCTCTGTTGATCTGCGTGAAACCAAAGAAGTCCCGCCTCATATATAATATTGGAGAATTGCACATGACCTCGCCTAATGATGTTGTAATTGTAAGCGCGACACGCACCCCGATTGGTTCATTTAACGGCTCCTTTGCCAACACACCGGCCTCTGAGCTGGGCACTGCCGTTATCAAATCAGCTCTCGATTTGGCAAAAGTGGAAACTGCCGACGTCAACGAAGTTATCTTTGGTCACGTGCTTACCGCTGGTCTGGGTCAAAACCCTGCACGTCAAGCCGCGATCAATGCAGGCCTTTCTGATGATTCCACCGCCGTGGTTATCAACCAAGTGTGTGGGTCAGGACTACGCGCTGTTGCAATGGGCATGCAGCAAATCCAGTCCGGAGACGCTGACATCATCGTTGCAGGTGGTCAGGAAAACATGACCCTGTCGCCTCACTGCCAGCAATTGCGCGCTGGTGTGAAGATGGGTGACTATCAGATGACAGACACCATGATGAAAGATGGCCTGATCGACGCGTTCCAGGGCTATCCAATGGGCATAACCGCAGAAAACATCGCGGAAAAATACCAGATTTCCCGCGAAGCACAGGACGCATTCGCGGTTGCCTCTCAAAACAAAGCAGAAGCAGCATTGAAGTCCGGCAAGTTCAAAGACGAGATCACTCCGATCGCCGTGAAAGAACGCAGAGCTGAGCGCATTGTTGAAGATGATGAGTATATCCGCGCTGGAGCAACCATCGAATCCATGCAAAAACTGCGCCCGGCTTTTAAAAAAGAAGGTTCGGTTACAGCTGCAAACGCCTCTGGCATCAATGATGGTGCAGCCGCACTTGTGTTGATGAGCGCTGAGGCTGCAGACAAACGCGGACTGACACCGCTGGCAACCATCAAATCATGGGCGACTGCTGGTGTTGATCCTGCATACATGGGTTTGGGCCCCATTCCTGCCTCCAAGAAAGCTCTAAAGAAAGCGGGTTGGGCCGTTGAAGACCTCGACCTTGTAGAAGCCAACGAGGCATTTGCAGCTCAGGCACTTGCAGTGGGTCAGGAACTTGGGCTCGACTCTGATAAGCTGAACGTCAACGGCGGCGCAATTGCCCTGGGCCACCCAATCGGCGCTTCTGGTGCTCGCGTACTTGTAACACTTCTGCATGAAATGAAGCGCGAAGATAAGAAAAAAGGTCTAGCAACGCTTTGCATTGGTGGCGGCATGGGTATCGCGCTGTGTGTTGAGAGAAAATAACCTCAACATTGGTACTAGTGCCACGTATTTGGAATAATTAAGCTTTATGGTCCCTGCGTAAGGTTTAAGTCAATTCCCTAACTAATGACGGAGTTGTCTTTGCTCCGTCATTATTATTACCTGTAAACGTGGTTTCCAATATTTTATTCCTAAGGCGGGGATTTATCGATGAGCAGGGTAGCAATTGTAACTGGTGGAACGCGCGGCATCGGCGCGGCAATTTCCAAAGGTCTTAAGGATGCGGGATACACAGTTGCGGCAACGTATGCAGGCAACACGCAGGCGGCTGATAAATTCAGCGCAGAAACCGGCATCAAGGTTTACAAGTGGGACGTGTCCGACCCAAAAGCTTGTGAAGCTGGCATAGCACAAGTAGCTGACGACCTCGGAGACATCGAGGTACTCGTCAACAATGCAGGCATCACGCGCGATGGCTGGTTCCACAAGATGGACTATGACCAATGGTCAGCAGTGATGAAAACCAACTTGGATTCCATGTTCACCATGAGCCGTCCAGTGCTGGATGGCATGCGCGCACGCGGTGCAGGTCGGATCATCAACATTTCTTCCATCAACGGACAGAAAGGCCAGATCGGCCAAACCAATTATTCCGCAGCAAAAGCAGGTGTTATTGGTTTCACAAAAGCCTTAGCGCAGGAAACAGCGCGCAAGGGCATCACCGTAAATTGCATTTGCCCAGGTTACATTGATACAGACATGGTCTCCGCAGTGCCAGAAAAGGTGCTGGAGGGCATTATCGGCCAGATCCCGGTCGGACGTCTTGGCAAAGCAGAAGAGATCGCAGGCATGGTCTGCTACCTCGCTTCAACTGCCGCGGCCTTCGTAACTGGCTCTGTCATGACCATCAACGGCGCACAGTATGTCGCCAACGGTTAAGCCGGAGGCAATAAGCCACCTGCTCAACCGCCCATAAGAAATAGAAAAACAAAAAATGAAGCCGCCTCATCCGGGGCGGTTTTCTTTTTTTTGATCACTTTTTTGTGCGCCCTCAATTGCTACATACACGCAATCTCTATATACACGTTCGTTTGCAAATCGAACATGAGTGGTATCGACGTGCCTGACTATTCAACCCTACTTATATTTGCAGTTGCCTCCCTCGCCCTCACTGCCACTCCCGGTCCAGATATGTTGCTGATTGCCTCGCGCAGTGCGGCTCAAGGCCGGCGGGCAGGACTTGCAACCTTCGCTGGCATTGCAATGGGAACTTATGCCCACGCGCTTGCAGCAGCCTTAGGTTTATCTCAGCTCTTTCTGGCCGTACCAATTGCCTATGATGTTGTTCGCTTTGTCGGTGCAGGTTATCTGGCATTCCTCGCTTGGAAGGCATTTACGTCTCCTCCACAGGGCGACACCCTACCGTCAAAAATTCGCAAACATTCATCATCACAGATGTTTCGGCAAGGCTTCCTGACAAACCTACTCAACCCTAAAATGGTAGTATTCGTGCTTGCACTGTTTCCTCAGTTTGTAAAACCAGAGGCTGGTAACGTAGGAATACAAATCCTAGCTCTTGCAACAGTTTTGAACGCCGTCGGGCTTATCATCAACGGGACGGTCATTATGGCTGCCAGCCGTCTCATGAAGTCATTCAGCGGCAGTGGCAAACTAAAGCACTTAGCCAATTATGTGCTCGGCACTGTATTTGCTGGGCTTGCCGCACGACTGGCGTTTGAGAGCCAACGATAGCGCAATACAAAAGGCCACCCCGCATAGTGAAGTGGCCTTTTGTTATTCAATTCGAATCGATAAACAAAAAAAAGACCGCCCAAAGGACGGTCTTTTTTAATCAACTCGCGCTGATATCTTCAGTCTTAGACGTCGTCTTTAGCCTGAAGAATCTGACGACCCCGGTACATACCAGACTTCAGGTCAACATGGTGCGGGCGACGAAGTTCGCCGGAATCCTTGTCTTCCACGTAAGTCGGTTGTGCCAGAGCGTCAGCAGAACGGCGAAAGCCGCGTTTCATACGCGATACTTTTTTCTTAGGAACAGCCATTGTAGCTCTCTCTCTCGTCACAAACGCACGCGCCACTCAAGCGCGGCGTTAACGTGCGAAATACACAATCTGTCAGATTGGCGGGGGTTATACAGGCAAAGCAAAGCATTTGCCAGCCTTTTTACGAAAATAATTTCGCACTACCTCTCCGTCGCCGAAATACAGCTAAGTACATCGCCGGCCACCTGAGCTCGGCTACGGTTTATACTGGCTAGCCTTCGATGTCCAGAGCTAGGTTTCGCAGGATTTCTCGCAACGGGATTAGGAAGCGCTGTTGCCAACAAAGCGGCCTGCGACAGCGATAGTTTTGCAGCACTTTTCCCAAAGAAAGTTTGCGAGGCAGCTTCCACACCAAAGATACCAGGACCCCACTCTGCCACGTTCAAATAAATCTCCAGAATCCGCCGTTTCGACAAGATCGCATCAAGCATAAATGCCAGCGGAACTTCCAGTGCCTTGCGCACATAATCGCGTCCATTCCAGAGGAACAGGTTCTTGGCAAGCTGCATTGTAATTGTGCTTGCCCCGCGAGGCCGTTTGCCTGCCATCAGTTTTTCAACCTGACCTTGAACAGCAGACCAATCAACGCCGAAGTTTTGACAAAACTTAGCATCCTCCGAAACAACGACAGAGCGTTGTAAATTAACGGTAATTTGCTCTAGTGGCACCCATTCACGCCAAACAGGTTGGCCAGTTACACTGCGATAAAGCATCAAACTGGAATAAGGAGGAACCACTGAATACAGCAATGTCAGCACCACTGGCAGAGCCACAATCACCCCCAGAGCACCTAACAGCCAACGCCTAATCCTGCGTTTCAATGGCTCTGGTTTCTCCTTTAAGCGCGCTTTCTTCAAGCACCATTCTCCAATAAATGTTGAGGAACAGAGGTTTCTCTTTGCGCATCAACCATAAAGTTTTCCAGCGCATTGCAAAGCAGTTTTGCGTTCCCTTCAAAAGAAGATTTCCGTCTCCACACCAAGCCAATTTCTCGGCGCGCTTTCTTATCGGCAATCCGAATGAGCTTCAAGGAGGTCCCGCGATCAATTGCAGCATCGACCGCAATGCTCGGCACCAACGTTACACCAATCCCGTTATCCACCATTTGCACAAGTGTTGATAAAGATGTGGCTTGTGCATCTTCATTTGTCGCCAGCATACGACCTCCCGTTGCGGCAAGCACATGATTTCTCAAACAATGCCCGTCCTCCAGCAATAACAGCACCTCATCTGCAAGGTCTTCCATCTTGACCTGTGTGGCCTCACACAGCCGATGCCCGTTCGGCACTGCAAGGTAGAATGCATCACTGGCGATTTCGGCCACTTCAAATCCAGATGTGTCATAGGGCAACGCCACCAACGCAGCATCAATCCGCCCTTCCCGCAATGCTGTCATCAAATTGCGAGAGACGTCTTCCCTAAGAAACAACTGTAAACCTGGATATAGCTGACGAAGGTGTGGCAAGAACCGAGGCAACAAAAACGGTGCGATGGAGGGAATCACCCCAAGGCGAAACCGACCACACAGCGGCTTACTTTGAGCACGAGCACCTTGCACAAGGTCCTCTGCATCTCGTAGCAGCAAAGAAGCTTTTTCCAGGACCCGTTCGCCGGTTTCTGTCAAAACCAGCGCGCGACCGGATCTGTCGAGCAATTCACACCCCAGCACCCCTTCCAGCTGCTTGATGGAAGCTGACAGCGTTGACTGCGTGATGAAACAAGCCGCTGCAGCCTTGGAAAAGGACAGGTGTTTAGCGAGGCTCTTAAAGTACTGAAGTTGTTTTAATGTGGGTAACATTGTGTGACCAGATGACACAGATCAAAGTCTGTAGATTAGAATTTCTCTAAGTTTGGCTGAAATCGGCCATTCCTCAGATAACATAGCATATCGTTCGATTTTATCGATAGACATCTTCGTTTTTATCGTTTTGACCGATATTGTTAATAGATGCATAAAGCCCCCAACGAAGACGCGAATTTTCAAATCTTCATTAGAACCACTAATCGGCGCTCATGAGGCGCCACGGATATTTAGGAGAGTTACATGCTCGGTATCGGCGAAAAACTTCCAGAATTTGAAGTTGTTGGCGTAAAGCCAGGCTTCAACAACCATGAAGAAAACGGCGAAAGCGCGTTTGAAGCAATCACCGAAAAAAGCTTCGATGGTAAGTGGAAAGTAATCTTCTTCTACCCAAAAGACTTTACCTTCGTATGCCCAACCGAAATCGCTGAATTCGCTCGTCTCGCTGGTGAATTTGAAGACCGCGACGCAATTGTCCTCGGTGGTTCTTCCGACAACGAATTCTGTAAGCTCGCATGGCGCCGTGATCACCCAGATCTCGACAAGCTGCCAATCTGGTCATTTGCTGACACCAACGGCTCTCTCATCGATGGCCTCGGCGTTCGCTCCCCAGACGGCGTTGCTTACCGTTACACCTTCATCGTCGACAACGAGAACACCATCCAGCACGTTTACGCAACCAACCTGAATGTTGGCCGTAACCCGAAGGATACACTGCGCGTTCTCGACGCTCTGCAGACCGACGAACTCTGCCCATGTAACCGTGAAGTTGGCGGCGAGATCATCGCAGCTTAATTCCGGATCTTCCAAGGCCGGAGCTTTTAATGCGAAACATCGCAAAGCTCCGGCCTTTTTGTTCACTAAATTACACTTTGCACAAAACACAGCGCTAAATTCATCAGGAGAAACAACATGTCCATCGATACTTTGAAGTCGCGCCTCGGCGATTTTGCTAAGGATATTCGTTTGAACCTAAGTTCAATGGCAACTGATGAATCTCTAAGCACGCAGCAGAAGTACGGCTTGATTGTTGCCTGCGCGATCACCACACGCAACGACACTGTAAAGAAGGCTTTGATCGCCGAAGCAGCTCCGCATCTGTCCGCAGAAGCAATGAGCGCTGCCAAAGCTGCTGCATCCATCATGGGCATGAACAACGTTTACTACCGCTTTGTTCACCTCTCATCGAACGAGCAGTACTCAACCATGCCTGCCAAATTGCGCATGAATGTCATTGGCAAGCCGGGTGTGGATAAAGTTGACTTCGAATTGTGGTCACTTGCCGTATCCGCAATCAATGGCTGTGGCATGTGCATAGATAGCCATGAAGCTATTTTGCGCAGAGCTGGCGTCACGGCCGAGATGGTACAAACCGCTGTACGCTTCGCGTCTATCATCCAGTCCTCTGCAATTGCTCTTGAAGCGTCAGAGCTGGAACTGGAAGCGGCTGAATAGCCACTCAACGTTTTCGTAGGTGTAGGCTAATGGCGTATCCACAGGACGCGCCCTTTTTTTGTGCCACTCTTGCCGCACGCAAAGCCTTTGAGCTGACAGTCACGAGTCTGTTCAGACGATATCACGCCCAAGCTGAGGCCGTTTCGCGCCTCAACTGCTTTTACCCGATGTCTGCCTAAGCCGATTTTCGCCGCTCATCGCGTTGCTCAATCATCGCCTCTTCATTTTCCGCAATGAAATCACGAACGATCGGCACAGCATCCCGTTTTTTCGAAAGCATGAGCTGGAACACCATCAGTCGTCCGTGAAGGAAAATCATCTCACAGCCAGACAGATAAAACTCCCACATTTTGCAGAAGCGCTCATCGTACAGCTCTTTGATTTTATCGCGGTTCGCCTCGAACTTCTTCCGCCAGTCCCGAAGCGTGTAGTAGTAGTGTAAGCGCAGAATTTCGTTATCACACACCCACAGCCCTGTTTTCTCAAGATCAATGAAGGTCTCTGAAAGGGACGGACAGTACCCTCCTGGGAAAATATACTTGCTAATAAACGGGCCTGTCACACTTGGTGGATTACAGCGTCCGATGGAGTGTATCACCGCGTAACCATCTTCCTTCAGGCAATCTCGTACTTTTGTAAAATAGGCTTCCAAGTTGCCTATTCCAACATGCTCCATCATACCGACGGAAACAACACGGTCGAACTCTCCATTAAACTCGTTATAGTCCAGGCAAACAAAGTCAACTTTGTCTTCAAGACCCGCCGCTTTTACCCGTTCCTCCGCAATCTTGATCTGCTCGGTAGAAACGTTAAGTGATGTCACCTGCGCACCAGCTTGAGCCATACGAATAGCCAAAGACCCCCAGCCGCCGCCAATTTCCAGCACGGACATGCCTGGCGAAAGATCCAGCTTCGCAACAATATGGTCCAGCTTAGCCTGTTGAGCTTCTTCAAGTGTGTCATCAGGATCACGATAATACGCGCAGCTGTAATTCAACCCTTCATCCAAAAAGAGCCGGTACAGGTCCGTTGACAGGTCATAGTGGTGTCGCACCTTCGCCTTGTTCTTTTTCAGATTCAGACCAAGGCGTCGCCGCGAGTGCCCCTCTCTCATGAACGTAAGTAAGCGGTGAATTGGATGGTCCGTGATCAAACCGTTATTCATCATAACTATGGCTGTCAGATCATTCAATTTGTAACCTGGCTCGAGGGTAATCAAACCGTCCATATAAGCTTCTGCGGTCTTAAGCTCAGGATCAATCAAGAGCGTATATGGCAGCAGCTTACTGTGAAAACGTATTGCCACCGTTGGGCCGCTTCCTTCACTGCCAAAAACATATTTTCGGCCTTTGGCATCGAAAATTATGAGTTGACCTTTCTGGAAGAACCTTTCCAGAACCTTGGAGAGTACACGCATATTTATTCCCCTATCATCTCTTATAGCTGACTTACTAGGGCGCCTTGTCGCGAGGTTCTTAATACCTACCTCAACGTAACTTTTAGTTTAACCTAATAAAAAAAAGCTACACAAGGCAACTCCGCAGGAAATCTCACCATAATATTTAATGAGCGGAAATCCGAGGTATCCTAACAGTAATATAGCATTTCACTTGACCTTTAGCAGTTTTCAGGACAAACGATCAGACTATCATTTGTTGCGTTGGTAAACGCTTTCAACCCCGCCGTACTTACTTGCTGTTAGGATAAGGTCCTGTGTCTGTTGCATTAAAAGCGGTCATCACCGACACCGCTCAGTCTCTTGAAGAAAAGCTCACATCTTTACTTGGAGAGACGCTGCTTTCTCAGGAAGTCGCACGTCCTAAGCGCCTACAAGAAGCAATGAACTATGCCGCATTATCTGGCGGCAAACGACTGCGTCCAATCCTGATGGTGGAGGCTGCGCGGCTGCTCGGGCATACACAAGAAGGAACCCTCATCGCTGCATCAGCGCTGGAGTGTATTCATTGTTACTCTCTTGCCCATGATGATCTTCCTGCAATGGATGATGATGATGTCCGCCGTGGTCGCCCAACAACCCACAAGGCCTTTGACGAAGCCACTGCCATTCTTGCGGGCGATGCTCTCCTAACAATTGCATTTGATTTCATCGCTGATGAAAGAGTGCACCCAGACCCGGCAATCCGCCTGCGTCTGTCTCAGGAGATGGCCCGTGCTTCCGGCATCGGCGGCATGGCCGGAGGTCAAATGCTCGATCTGGCTTCAGAACACCGAGACAGAACAGAAGCCGAAATCCGTCAACTCCAAGCCATGAAGACCGGCGCACTCATCCGCTTCGCATGTCGAGCAGGAGCAATCCTCGCCAGTGCTTCTGAAGATGATATCGCGCGACTCACCCGCTTTGGAGAAATTATCGGCCTGGCTTTCCAGTTAGCAGATGACTTGCTCGATTTAACCGGTGATGCGCAAGTTGTTGGCAAGGCCACAGGCAAAGACGCAGAAGCTGGGAAGGCAACTCTGGTTGGCTTGTTGGGTGAGGAGAACGCACGTCAGGAACTTGATCGCTTAATCCACGAGGCCGACGAGCTCTTGGAGCCATATGGCGACAAAGCCCAAACCCTTAAAACGCTGTCGCGCTACATCGCAGACCGCGAGAGCTGAACCAGTCAGGCCAGTTGGAATTTATGACACGTCTGGCCCAGCCGTTAGCTTTGCTTAAGAGGCGGCAGTGTCCATTCCAAATCGCCAGCGGAGGAATCTCAGCGCGAATGCTTCAGCTTTCGCGTCAATCGAATGCTCCAGTCCTTCAATCATGTGTGCCTCCACGTCGAAACCGGCTGATCGCAATACGCTTTCAGCCACATCCATAGACGTCGGATTAACAACATCATCATCGCTGCCTTGCAAAAGCATCACACGTGGGCGAACCACCATTTGTTCGATGAGGTGAGACGGCCCGGCCAAAATACCAGAAAAGCTCAGCAGACCGGCAGGTTCAACAAACCGCCTCGACCCAACATGCAATGCCACCATTGCACCTTGAGAGAAGCCACCAAGCACCATATCACGGTTGTTGAGGCCATAATGCTCCAACTCCGCATCCAACACTCGGTTGATCAGAGGAGCTGCAGCTTGAACACCATGCCAGATCTCTCGTGCATCAAAATCCATAGCCGCAAACCATTGTCTGCCCTCCACCCAATGTGCACAAGGTTCAGGGCCATTCACACACACAACAGCAGTGCCCGGCAAACCATCACGCAAAGCACGGCCAGTCGGCTCCATGTCGCCCGCATCACCGCCGTACCCATGAAGCAGAACCAGTAACTTTCGCACTGGCGCATGGCTTGGCTCTAATCGGATGCTCTCAAGCTCATGAGGCATATAAAACTCCTCAAACTGGCAGTGTCTCTCTGCCTTCTTTCATCACACGGTAATACGCCCAAAACAATCGCGCGGCGGTTCCGCGATGTGGCGACCAAACTTTAGCGATACTCTCCAAAACCTTTCCTTTGGGTCGCTCCTCCAACCCAAAAGCATGTTGAACCGCAGCTTGCAACGCCACATCTCCAACCGGGAAAACGTCTGGATGCCCAGCGCAAAACAACAAAAAAATATCCGCAGACCATGGGCCAATACCTTTGATCTCGCAGAGGCGTTTGTGTGCCACATCCCCCGGCCAAGTCACTGCTTCATCAAGTACCAACCCACCCTTTAACTCATCTGCGATAGCCTTGAGCGTGCGCAGTTTGGGCTTGGAGAGCCCGGCCCCAAGCAATTCTTCATCACTTATGGAAAGCAACACGTCCGGCTCAAACGGCACCACAAGCGCTTCCAGCCGCGCCCAGATGCTTGCAGCAGCGGCAACGGAAAGCAGCTGCGCCACAACGATATTACAAAGCCCAGCGAAATCCGCAGATCGCCTGCGTAATGGAACCTCACCGGCAACTTCACTCACATGAACAAGCCGCTCATCCAACATCAAAAGGGCAGAAAGTTCCCGCTCAATATCCTCAAGCGTATCGATGGGTCTCAACGCCCCCTCCTCAAGCTGGCAAAGATGCTCTAATAACGTATCTGTCATTATTCCAAGTAGAACCATTTCGCAAATGAGCTTGCCTGTCTATCGCTTTGCCCCCTCTCCAAATGGCCACCTACATCTGGGCCATGCCTACTCGGCCATTCTCAATTACGAGGCCGCGCAAAAATACAGCGGCAGGTTTTTGCTGCGTATAGAGGATATCGACACAGCACGCTGCACACCCAAGTTGCAGGCAAACATGCTGGAAGACCTGCAATGGCTAGGCATAAAATGGGAAACACCAGTTCGCAGGCAGTCCGGCCATTTTGAGGAATATGCAAAAGCACTGCAAAAGCTGGATACGATGGGCCTCGTCTACAAGGCGTACCTTACCCGCGCCCAGATCAAACGCTTTGTGGCTGAGCAGGATAAGCGAGGCACCCCTTGGGCCAGAGATCCAGACGGAGCGCCGCTCTACCCGGGAGATCACAACATGCTCTCACAACAAGAACAGGCAGACCTTTACAAGATAGAAGCACCTTACGCCCTGCGCCTCAATATGGCCAAGGCGATTGAAATGGTCGGTATACCTTTATTCTGGCAAGAAGCGCATGGCGGAAAAATAGAGGCCGCCCCAGCCGCCTGGGGAGATGTGGTACTCGCCCGTAAAGATACACCAACAAGCTATCATCTTTCTGTGGTCTTAGATGACGCTCTGCAAGGCGTCACTCATGTACTGCGCGGAAGGGACCTTTACGACGCCACCAGTGTCCACCGCCTGCTGCAAACCCTGCTCAACCTACCTGAGCCTTGTTACGAACATCACGATCTGATCTTAGGCGACGACGGCCGCAAACTCTCCAAATCGGCCAAAGACACCTCCCTGCGTGAACTGCGAGCAAACGGCATGACACCTTCCCAGATCAAAAAGCGACTGCATCTTTAGCGCTAGGACTGGGGCACAATGACAGATAGGAGCCCAGTTAGTTGCTTGTAAGATGAAAATGTATCTGCATTTACTTTATGGTCCGGCCCATCGCAAAATCTGAGCACCTTCATCCCTGCAGATTTTGCAGCTCTAACGCCAACATCACTATCTTCGACAACAATGCATCGCTCAGGTGCAAATTGTAGCGCTTTGGCAGCATATAAAAACAACCCCGGCTCAGGTTTCCAGCTACCGACTTCATAAGAACTAAATATTCTTGAGCCAAAGAACTGGCTCAGGTTTGTTTTTTCAAGCGCTGCTTCAATCTTCGCCCGCGGCCCACTTGAAGCAACGCACATCCTCATAGGGATATCAGAAAGAGCCTCGTGCACGCCGGGAAAGGCTTCAAGCTCTGCGTTAAACAACAACTCCACTTGTGCCCGATACGTCTTTTCGAAACCTTCTGGCAGACTGCGCCCAAGAATACACTCTAGATCTTCCAAAATCGCAGAAAGCTTGCGCCCTCTAAAGCGTCTCATTAGCTCATAAAGTGGTACGTTTATCTCTGGCAAAAGATCTAGAAAAGCCTGCGAGCATAAGGGCTCACTGTCAACCAATGTGCCATCTAGATCGAATATAAGACAAGTTTCCATCTCTAAATCTTTGCTACTCAAATTGATCTGGCCTTTCAGTATCCCAGCAAATTCAACACCCACAGCCAGAAGCTCAGCGTGATTATTGATAGGATTGTCGTCAAACTAATGGAGTTTGCACTCATGGCATGCCCTGTGCCAAATTTGCTGGCATATAGGTAAGCCACAACACCAGTGGGGCACGCCGCCGCCAAAGTTGCAACAGCCACCCAAAGCGGCTCCAATTGAAACACATAGGCACCAAGCACAAGAACCAGTGCTGGCATAACCACGATCTTCAGCATACTCAGCACACTGCCAATCGCGATGTTCCCTCGAATACCATAATTCAGCAGGGTCATGCCGACAGAAAACAACGCAACAGGGCTCGCCGCTTTCGCTAAGGGAGACAACACCCCGTCCAACAGTGTTGGTAATTCAAGCCCCGAGAAATTCCAGCTCAGTCCCAGAATGATAGCCAGAATCAACGGGCTCTTGAGCAGCGTGTTAAGCAGCCCATACACCACCTCTTTAAACGGCTTTGCTTCTTGATAACCATCCACCACCACGGCCCGTTCCATGACAAGCACAAACACCAGTGTCACCGTTGGTGTGTGAACCGAGATAATCAGGGAGATCGGAATGAGTGCATCCTGCCCGAGGGCTGATGTAATGACAGGAATGCCAACCAATGCGATATTGGAAAAGGCCGCAGAAAAACCACCGATGCATGCAGCTCTTGCTTCCCGGCCAAACAGCTTGCGAACCGTGTACCCACCCAGCAGCGCACTGGTCGCCAGCGCAGTGTAGTAAGTGCCCCAAAGCGCCCATGGATTGAGCCCGGCAAGATTAGATGTCGCCAGTGTTCGGAAAATAAGCGCCGGGATAAGTACCGAGATGCAAAAAGTGCTGAGGTTATCGCCAACTTGTTTGCCCAGAACGCCGATATACCCGAATCCGTAACCAACACCCACAGTTGCAAAAATGGGAAACAATACATGTAGCGTACTAAAAAGCATTCCGCGCCCGTTCTCTTTTACTATTAAAGTGTATTCTTGGAAAAGAACCGCCGGTTTCCGGGCAGGAATACACGATAGAAGACAACCAAAAGCAGCTCATGAAACACAAAACAAACAAGCTGCTTTAAAGCCAATACCCCAAAGCATAAGCAAACACACGTGCGATCTGCATCAATAAATTCTCGGTGGATGCTTGGCAGAATGAGGCGAACTTTTTCTGCCAGTGTTTTAAGCTCTTCTGTGAGCATTGATCAAGGAGCTATCCCATGCCTGCGTCACATCAAGACCCAAAGCAGGATACGGCAAGGCTGGTGCACGACCTGAAAACACCATTGTCCGCCATGAAGACAGTCTCTGATCTGATCGCACAAGAGCCCCTCAGTAATCAGCAGCAGCACTATCTGGAAACGCTGCAAAAAGCCCTCAGCTCCTTAAATGAACTGACAAACCAGCTCCTTTCCTCTCATTCTCACACCCAAACCCACCACGGGACTGCAAGCCGAGCTGAAACCGCGCCAAAGTCCATTTTAGAGCAGTTGGTTTATATCGTGGACCTGTTCTCGCCAGAAGCCCAAAGTTCTGGCCACACCCTCACCAAACGCTGGTCACGCGATGCAATGTCGGCATACACAACGCACTCTGATGAGCTACAACGCATTCTTGCCGTTTTGGTCGACAATGCCATTTTGTACAGCAATCCAGGAACAATCATCCTTAGCGCTCATATCAAGTTCTCTAATCACACACCTAATATTGTCGTAACGCTAAAAGACGCTGGCCCAGGCTTAAAGCCTGAACAGGCATCCCGTATGGATGCAGCACCCACGCTACAAAGGAAAGCCGATGGCCATGGCATTGGTTTGTGGAGCGCTCGTCACTTAGCATGCGAAATTGGCGGGGATCTGCGCCTCATAACCAACAGTAAGCGCGAAACCTGTTTTGAGCTGATCCTGCCTCTTCAAGAAATTCAGCGCGAGAAACAACCCGCAGCAGAGGCGACAGTAGCCACTCGCTCAGAGCTATCAGGCTCAGTGCTTCTTGTTGATGATAATACCGCAAACAGAGAGGTGCTCGCCGCAATTTTCTCATCATTCGGCCTACTGGTGCGTACAGCAAACAGCGGCAAACAGGCTTTAGAATTACAGCAGAAAACACCCGCTGACGTGATCTTTTTGGATCTGAACATGCCAGAGATGGACGGCTCACAAACTCTTAGACAGATGATTGCAAGCGGTCTTACCAAACCAAAAGCCTGCTTTGCCATCACCGCAAGCGTTGCCCAACAAGAGCGACCAAGACTTTTTCAGGAAGGCTTCACGCAAATTCTGGAAAAGCCAATCAATCCCTCAGCTCTTTACAGCCTTCTTGAAAGCACGCTCCATTCCTAGACCTAACCGATGCGAACAAAAGAAGCGTCCAGCGCTTCATCAAGCCGGTCATTGCCCCAGAATAACTCGCCTTTTTCGGTGATGAAGGTCGGGGCGCCAAACACCCCCAAAGACTCTGCCTCCGCAACAGCCGCCCGAACGCCGATTTTAACTTCAGTCGTTTCTGCTGTCCGTAAGGTTTTTTCGGCATCCAAATCCAACTCGCGCAGCAATGCAACCATCAGCTCGGGTTTGGAGATATCCTCGTCCAGCGCAAAGGCCATATGAAACACCGCCCGTGAAAATGCACCGATCCACTGCTCCTTGCGCCCTGCATAGGCAATACGTGACGCCAGCAAACTATTGGCAGGAAAGATACGCGGCTTCGTCCAGGGCAACCCGAGGTTTGCTGCCGAACGTGCAACGTCCCGCCACATATAAGCGCATTTGCGCTGGTTCTCTAGGAACGGAGAACTTTCATAGCCTTGACGCCTAAAGATCGGCCCAAGTAAGAAAGGGCGCCATTCAATCGTAACCCTTCTGTCCTTCGCAACTTGCTCAATACGCGCTGCGCTCAGGTAGGAATATGGGCTGGCAAATTCATAATAAAACGCAAGCCGAGGCATTAATTCTCTTTCTGCTTAAAGATGCCGATAAACCGCAGAGTATATGGTTAGACCTGCGCGAACCGGTATGGAAACCAATTATCTCTCTCGCATACCCGTATGTGAGTGCTTGGCAATACAAAGGTAATCTTGCTGAGCAGCAATGGAATTTCAAGCCAGCACATTGGCGCAACGCCCAAAAACAAGTATACCGCCTTGTAACCCAAAAAAGAGAGCTCAGGAATTCCCGTGGTGCAAAACGGCACAAAGTCTCCAATACTCAAGAAAATCACCAGTTTCTGCTGCGAGCGCCCAATCACAGCGGTCTCTGCATATATCCTTATTGTCTCGGCGATCTTTCTGATTTTCCCGGCGCTCGATATCTGGGTTTCCAGCTTCTTTTATAATGGCGAAGGAAGCTTCCCGGTTTCCAAAGACCCGTTTTGGCGCAGCGTTCGCTATTTTGGTATTTATATCTTCCAGTGGGTCGCTGGCCTTGCGGTGCTGGTGCTGCTCATCAAGCTCGCGCTGCCAAAACTCAAAGCCCTGATGGATCTCAGGCACCCTATCTTCGTGCTTTCCACCCTCATTCTGGGTCCGGGGATTATCGTCAACCTGCTCTTCAAAAATCAGTGGGGCCGCCCACGACCGCGCCAAACAGATATTTTCGGTGGGGATCTGCCATTTATCGGCGTATGGCAACCAACTAACACCTGTGATAGTAACTGCTCATTTGTGTCTGGAGAAGGTTCAGCATCCATCTGGCTGCTCACTTTGGTTTTCATTGCGCCAAAACCACTTCGCGCTCCGCTTGCCGCTGCCATTGGAACACTGGTGCTTGTACTTTCTGCAAACCGCGTGGCGTTTGGTGGGCACTATTTCTCAGACACATTGCTCTCTTGGGGCATCACCATGCTGGTGATCCTTGCAGTCTACCAGTATCTGTACCAGCGCACGCCCACATGGGCACAACCAGACAATCTGGAAACCTCTTTCACCAAGGCTGGCAACTGGCTTTCTACCAAAATCAGCACAACTACATGCTGGTGCGCCAAAGGCGTTAAAAGCTTCGTGCGCAAGTTCAAATAACACTTGCCTTCACAAAACAAAAAAGCTCCGCAGATCAATGCGGAGCTTCAATGAATCAGCGTGAGGAAACCTTAGATTTCCGTCGGTTCCATCACATCTCTGATTTCCTGAAGAAAATTGTAAGTCCCACCTCGCACGAGTTCGTAAACCTCGTCAAAGCCTTCATTTGCGCCATAGTAAGGGTCCGGTACATCTTTCTGCTCATCTTGCAAAAGCAGCCGCACGTTTGCCGTATGCAAATACGGAGCTTTGGCCTGAATATTGGCTAGATTGGTGGAATCCATCGCCACTATATAATGGAACTTCTCAAAGTCCTCATCCTCCAGCTGGCGCGCTTCTTGATTAGAAATATCAATACCATGTTTTTGGGCGGTCTGAATGCTACGGATATCGGGCTTCTTACCGCGATGCCAGTTCGCAGTACCCGCTGAATCAACGTAAATCTGCTCTTCCAGTCCGGCCTGTTTGACATGGTGCCGAAACACACCTTCAGCCAAGGGACTACGACAAATGTTACCAAGACATACAAAAAGAACACGACGCTGCTTCACGACCACGTCTCCCTCCCAATCTGACTACCTGAATATTTAACCCAACTAAAACTCTGTCCAGAATTTCGCAGGACCCCACCCAAATATCCGCGGATTTTACAAGCCCGAAAAACCTACTAAATCTGAGGTGATCTCCGCAATAACCCGAAAGGTGGTCTTGTGCCCGAGCTGTTGACCTCTACCGCAAAAGAATTCGCCCTTGCAGAGTTACCGCATTGGACATCTTCTGAAGATGATAACGCCATACAGCGCACCTTCACTTTCCGGTCATTTGCACGCGCGTTTGGCTTCATGTCCAGCGCTGCAATTCTGGCAGATAAAATGGACCATCACCCTACATGGACGAACACCTACAACAAAGTGGAGGTGTTACTTACCACCCATGATGCTGGTGGGATAACCGAACTTGATTTCAAGCTGGCCCGCAAACTAGACCAATTATATGACGCCTAACTTACCTTGTTAGACAACGTCAGCATTCAATCGTGAACTGACGCACATCATCCAACATCTTGCTCTCAATCAGCACATGGCCGTCTTCTTGGCACATATGTGGAATGTCGATCGCAGACATCGGGTCAGTGGCTTTCACAACCAGTTGCTCCCCCTTCGTCATGCGCTTAAGGTGCTTGCGGGTCTTCATCACCGGCAACGGACAGTTGAGACCTCTCAGGTCCAGAATTTGTGTATCTTTCACCAATATTTCACCAGCTACTCTTTATGGCAATGTGCTTGATGCTGGGCTAATGGAACTCTGAGCAACAGTAAAGTTATTATTTGGGGGGGATTATGTCGATTACAGAAGACTACGAAAAAGTAGAGACGGACAAAGCGCTTGAGATCCTAGATTTCTGGTGGTCTGCCGGCGGACCAAAGTGGTTTAACGGCGGCGAAGAGTTCGACATAGAAATTCGCGAGAAATTTGAAGCCGACGTAGAAGCAGCAGACCGTGGCGAGTACAACAGCTGGACCTCAACCCCACACGGTACTTTGGCCCTTATTTTGTTGTTCGATCAATTTCCCCGCAACATTTTTCGAGGGACACCAAAAGCGTTCGCATTCGATGCAAAGGCTTTACGCATTGCGTTGGAATCCCTGAACAAGAACTTTCATAAGGCCTTCCCCAAGGGATACCGCACATTCTTCTTCTTGCCTTTTGAGCACTCAGAGGAGATGGATATGCAGGATTTAAGCGTGGAGCTATTCAAAGGACTTGATGATCAGGACACCTACCACTACGCGCTCATCCATATGGACGTCATCCGCCGATTTGGCCGCTTCCCACATCGCAACAAAGTTCTTGGCCGCACCTCAACACCCATCGAAGTTGACTTCCTGGCTTCGGGTGGATTTAGCGCATAAATTGACTGACCTAAATTTGGGCACCTATCAGTTTTGATCACATAATAGGCAGACTTCTTTCTGAAGTTTGCCTATTTTTTGACAGGCCTCTCACCAGCCTCCAAGCCATTTCCCTTATCCCGCCAGAAAACTATATTTCAAACAAAGCGCTGAATTTTATAATTTATTTCGCGTGCTACATCGCTCTAGATAGGAAAATAATCGATATTTATGGAAACTGGCACGTTCTTTGAAAGAGAGGGGGCAAACGTGTTGACCGGGCATTTTCAGGGCAACCTGTAAAACAGGCATTTTCCCGGTCTCAAAGAGGTCTCCAGAACTCTTTACGGCACGATGGACGAAAGAGGGGAATGGGGAATCTGACATGAAAATAGTAATGGCAATTATCAAGCCTTTTAAGCTGGACGAGGTGCGCGATGCACTGACCAGCCTTGGCATTCAGGGTCTCACGGTAACCGAGGTCAAAGGATATGGTCGCCAAAAGGGCCACACTGAAATTTATCGCGGCACAGAATACGCCGTCACCTTCCTCCCAAAACTAAAGGTCGAAGTCGCAGTTGCGTCTGACATGGCAGACAAGGTGGTCGAAGCCATCAGCCAGGCAGCCCAAAGCGGCCAGATCGGAGACGGCAAGATTTTCGTTTACTCCATTGATCAAGTCGTTCGCATTCGCACCGGCGAAGCCGACGCGCAAGCAATATAATCTACTGAAGGGGATAGAGAAAATGAAACGCTCCACCACCCTTGTTGCCGCTGGATCATTCCTGGCACTTTCCACTCTTCCGGCGATGGCCCAAGAGAAATACGCACTTGCTGTCGACACGGCTTACATCTTCAACACCCTGCTCTTCCTGATCGGTGGTTTCTTGGTGATGTGGATGGCTGCTGGCTTTGCCATGCTGGAAGCAGGCCTAGTGCGCACAAAAAACGTCTCGATGCAGTGCCTGAAGAACATTGCCCTATACTCCATCGCTGGCATTATGTTCTGGATCACCGGTTACAATCTCATGTACACCGGCGTTGATGGAGGATTCATGGGGTCTTTCGGTCCCTACTCCTTCGATCCAGTGGGCGGTGATGCACTGGATGCTGGCTACTCCACAGCCTCCGACTGGTTCTTCCAGATGGTCTTTTGTGCAACAACAGCTTCCATCGTTTCAGGCACCATGGCAGAGCGCATCAAGCTCTGGGCCTTCCTGTTGTTCGTGGTTGTTCTTACCGGTGTTCTCTACCCGATCACAGGCTCCTGGCAGTGGGGTGCAGGCTGGCTCTCAGAAATGGGCTTTGCCGACTTTGCTGGCTCAACCCTTGTGCATTCAGTCGGTGGCTGGGCGGCCCTTGCAGGCGCCATCATACTCGGAGCACGAAAAGGCAAATACGGCAAGAACGGTCAGGTCTTCGTAATGCCAGGGTCCTCAATGCCTCTGGCAACACTGGGTACCTTTATCCTGTGGCTTGGCTGGTTCGGCTTTAACGGTGCATCCCAGCTCGCAATGGGCACTATTGGCGACGTAACAGACGTCTCCCGCATCTTTGCAAACACCAACATGGCTGCTGCTGGCGGTGTCGTGGTCGCAATTATGCTGACACAAGCGCTTTACAAAAAAGTCGATGTCACAATGGCTCTCAATGGCGCTCTTGCTGGTCTGGTATCCATCACTGCTGAACCTCTGGCACCAAGCGTTCTTCAGTCTGTGCTCATTGGCGGCGCTGGCGGCGCAATCGTGGTCTTCGCGGTTCCAATGCTCGACAAGCTGAAGATTGATGATGTGGTTGGGGCAATTCCGGTTCACCTGCTAGCAGGCATCTGGGGAACTCTCATCGTTCCGTTGTCCAACTCAGACGCATCTTATGTCACCCAGCTCATCGGCGTTGCTGCGATTGGCACCTTCACTTTCACCGCCTCAACCATCGTATGGTACGCGATTCAGTTGGTGATCGGCCTGCGTGTCACTGAAGAAGATGAAGCACTGGGCCTCGACAAAGCTGAAATCGGAGTGGAAGCCTATCCTGAATTCGGAACTGGCTCACAGCGCCTCTAAGTCGTGACAGAGAAAAGCGGCTCTTAAGCGGCTCACTAATCAAAAAGCAGAAAGCCCCGCACTTTATGTGGGGCTTTCTTTCATCCAACTACAACAATTAAGAATGCCGCCGTGGCGCAATACGCCTTAAAAATTAGAAATCATACTAGTGAGGTTTCTAAATGGGCGGATTTCTAAAACAAAAACTGATGAGCCGGAAAAATAAGCTTCTCAGCAAGGTCTGGCCAACCCCGTTTCGCTTCCAAAAAACACCCATAAAGAAGTCCGGCAGTGTGCCCAATATTCTAGAGCCACAAGAATACAGGGACCTACTCTTGAGGACCATGGCATTCCCGGACAATGCATCAAGGTCCATCATCTGCGATAAAATCGCGTTTCGCGGGTATGTTGAGGAAAAGCTGGGGGATGGATATCTCCCTGAAGCCCTAGATGTCCGCGACAATTTCAATGACCTCGCGCTCGAAAAATACCCAAAGCCATTCGTGTTGAAACCAAACCACGCAAGCGGCCGCGTCCACCTCATATTCACGTCAGCAGACATTGCTGAAATTGAGGAGGATACGAAGCATTGGATGGACCTGCGACACAACAAAGAGGTGGAATGGGTTTATCACGATATAAGCCCAAGCTACATTGTCGAAGAGATGCTGTGCGATAACAACAACCTGCCCCTGCCCGACTATAAAATCACATGCTTTTTCGGCAAACCAGTCATGATCTGGAAGGACACAGACCGGTTTGGAACCCACTATCAGGATATCTTCACACCGCAATGGGAGCCCATCAAAGCTCAGCTCCTGTATCCAGGCAGCCCTAATAAGAAACCCGAAAGACCAGATAGTCTCGAACGGATGCTGGAAATCGCTCGCATCCTTTCCGAAGGGTTTAGCTTTATTCGCGTCGATCTGTATTCAGACAATCAAAAAGTATACGTGGGAGAACTGACCAGCTTCACTGAAGCAGGTAACTTTGTGTACACCCCCAGAGAATTCGACCAGCACCTTTACAAGCTCTACCTGCAACACCGAGCCGATTGGATCAGTAAGCAACGGAAACACTATAAAAACAAAGCAATGCAAAAGCTTAGGAAAGTTGATACCCCAGCTTACTAGTCGGTTCAAATCCGCCCACCACATTTGAAAGACGGACTTCACCTTTCATAGGTGCTACTTTCAGGAATGCCCTACACATCCATTTCTAATCAAGATTCGCTCTTCATCCTACGTCCAAACAAAGGGGTGCATACGCCCCAGCTTTGGAGCCCCACGATGAACAGCGATCTGGAAGCAGCAGTTAAAAAGGGAAGCCAGAAGTGGCGAAATGCCTTTAACTCCGGAGATGCAGAAGGCTGTGCAGATTGCTACGAGGCCAATGCCATCATGGAAGCCCAGCCCTTTGGAACCTATCATGGACGCGCTGAAATTCTGGCATTTTGGCAAATGCTCATCCGCGAGGGCTTCTCCAATATGGAATACATCAACCCCAAACTCGTCGCGGCAGGCGACTGCTCAGCTATTCTCTCCGCTGACTGGAAAATGAACAAAGCCCACGGCAATATCTCAAAAGAACTATGGATCCTACAGTCGGACGGCACGGCACTGTTGCGGGAGGATTACTTCAAGGCTGCCTCGTAAAACAGGGAGCCTAAGCCAATGACCGCAGGCCTGTCAAAAAGGCAGATTCGCCGCCATTCCCTTCCACGCGCACCCGCTTCCAATACCTATAAAACCACGATCCCGGAATGTTTCGCGTGATTTTCAGGCTCAACATGTATCGTAACACGCGCACCTGGCATTTTATCTGCAATGCCTTCCTCGATGCGGTCACAGATCGCATGAGCATCCAGCACACTCATCTCACCGGGCACCACAAGGTGAAAGTCAACGAAGGTCACATGTCCGGCATGACGCGTTCTCAGGTCATGCGCTTCCAGTGCCCCATCACCAAACTTTGAAATCAGGGCCCGGATCGCAATTTGCTCTTCCTCCGGTGCAGCTTCATCCATAAGGCCACCCACAGATTCCCGCATAAGCTTCCAACCGGACCACATGATGTTCAGCGCGACAATACCTGCAAGGATCGGGTCAAACATCTGCCAACCCGTTGCCCAAACAAGCGCGATACCAACCAACACACCAACAGATGTATAAACATCTGTCAAAATGTGCCGCGCATCTGCTTGTAAAGCGGGTGACCTGTGTACCTTACCAATTCGCATCAACGCCATCGCCCAAACGCAGTTGATGACGGAGGAAAGGAAGTTCAGAGCAATACCTTCAATGCTGAAATCAAGTTCATACGGCTCGGTCAAACCCATATAAACCTTACGCAGAATAAGGATTGCGGCCAGAACGATCAGCACACCTTCCAAGACAGCAGCAAAATACTCGACTTTGTAATGCCCATAAGGATGGTTTTGATCAGCAGGCTTCCGCGCCAGGTACAACGCCCCGGCAGCAGCACACGCACTGGCAATATTGATCGAACTTTCAAGAGCATCAGAGTAGAATGCGATGGAGCCAGTCATCACATAGGCAAAGTATTTTAGCGCTAATACCAAAATACCGATAACGATGCTGCCCAGCGCAAAGCGCATGCTCTGGTCCATTTACCACGCCCACCTTAATTCAAACTCAATGACTGCTACGAAGGTTGTTCGTCATCTATCAGGTTTCAGCGGCATATTAAACAAAGGAACGTATTCAAAAAGGCAATTTTTCTCTTATTTACGCGCAGACTCTCGAAAAAATATCTCTTGGCTTCGATCAATAAATTCTACTCATCATAGAACGCGGCACCAATGATTTCCCCTGGCATGTCGCCAGAGTTTGCCTGCACCAAAACAGCCCAGTTTTTAGAATTGAACATCTTCAACGCGGTACGCGGTAAGCGGAACACCTCTGCGGTACCAGACCACATTCCAATCGGCAGAATGCTACGCACCACGTTTGTGTAGGTTTGAGTTGTGCCTGCGTTTTCACCGCGCAGGATCTTCACCACAGCTTCTTTTTCGATCCCAAGAAGATAGACATCAGCTTTCTTATCTAGCTCTTTTAATGAGCTGGAAAGCTGAACCTCCAGCGCATGCTCGTCCAGCATTGCATCAACCTTCACGCTCATACCAGACGCGTCCTTGATTGCGCGTTTGATCGCATCGCGGTCACTGCCAACCATATGCGTAAGCCCGTTTATAACCACCTGAGGCGTATAGACCTGTGCATCACCACGGCTCTTGGCATAATCCTTCTGGCGCTGCGTAAACACGGGCGAAGCCAGCGTGTCCTTCCAGCCGAAGTAGTCCCAATAATCAACGTGATATGAAAGGGTGATAACGTCCGTCTGGTCAGAAACAAGATCTTCCAGAAATTGATCTGCGGGAGGGCATGAAGAGCAGCCCTGACTGGTAAACAGCTCAACCACCGCTGTGGGGTTTTGTGCCTGAGCAGCAAGAGAAGCCGCAGACACTGCCCCTGCTGCAAAAAACCCAATCGCTAAACTAAATAATGAAAACCGCCGCATTTAGGCCCTTTGCAATCGTTCAAGTCATCGCTAACGCAGGGCTAACCTAAACAATAACCAGGTAACTGTAGAATCACATCCCAGTGAGCCCCTAAGAACTATTAGGCTTAGGGGCCTTGGTTTCACTTCGCTTCATTTAGAATTTTTTCTAGCTCAGGCAAGAAAACATCGCGGTAGCTGGCCTCACTTAGTGGCCCGACAAACTTGTATCGGATCTGTGCCTTCTCATCGACGATGAAAGTCTCAGGAACGCCGTAAACACCCCATTCGATACCAACACGGCCAGTGTCAAAACCAACCCGATCATATGGATTTCCCAGCTCGCTCAAGAACCGGTTCGCCTTCACATCGGTGTCCTTATAATTAAGACCTGCGATCTGAAAACGGTCATCCTTGCTAAGGTCCATCAAGTATCTGTGCTCAGCACGGCAAGGCGCACACCAGGATGCAAAAATGTTTACGACAGTGACCTGACCAAGCAAATCGCTGTGCTGGAACCCTGGAACCGGCATGCCATCACGCTCCAGCCCAATAACAGAAGGCAACTTAAACTCAGGCGCAGGTTTATTAATCAGCGCAGAAGGAAGTTCCTGCGGATCACGATCCGAGAACATCATTGCTGCAAACAAAATTGTAAGAGCCCCAAAAATAATCAGTGGCATAAGAAAAAGCGGTGAAATACCCGTTTTTTTTTCTTCGTCCATATCGTTTGCCATTCCCGCTAGGTCCCACTTTTTTCGTCAGGTGAAGTAGAGTTCACCTGATTTTTCTCAGTAGCTGCCCGACGTGACGAGCGGCGGCGAATACCGCTTGCTTCCAACGCCTGCATTTCTTTTTCCAACCGTGATTTGTCTGAACGTATCCAAAGGATAAGCCCGGCAACAACAACCGCAGCCATCGAATAAGCAGCAACCACATATTCAGCGTGACGACCAAACTCTGAAAAATCCATGATCCTTACCTCACACCTGCAGGAGCTGCTTTTGTAACTGTGCTGCTCGAAGCAGCTGGTGCAATGGATGCCGCACGCATCCGCATTGCTCTGATCCGACGGCGCATAATCTCGTTACGCATACTCATCAGGTGCAAAGTCAGGAACAAAAGCACAAAAGCTATAGCCATCGATGCAAGCGGAATGAGGATGGAAGAGTGAATGGAAGGGCCACCGCTACGAATAATGCTGGCTGGCTGGTGCAAGGTGTTCCACCACTCAACGGAAAACTTAATAATGACCACATTGATCACGCCAACCAGTGTGATGATTGCGTTCACCTTTGCCGCCTTAATGGGGTCTTCAATCGCCTTCCACAGCGCAATAATGCCCAAATACATTATCAGCAGCACGAGAAAAGACGTCAGTCTTGCGTCCCACACCCAGAACGCTCCCCACATTGGCTTCCCCCAAACAGCTCCGGAAAACAGCGCAAGGAATGTAAAAGCAGCGCCGATCGGGGCAGAAGCCTTGGCAGAAACGTCTGCCAACGGATGCTTCCAGACCAATGAGCCAACAGAAGACAACGCCATCATCACATAACACATCATCGCAAGTTGAGCCGCTGGCACATGCACAAACATAATGCGCACCGTCTGGCCCTGCTGATAGTCTTCAGGAGAGGCAAAAAACGCGAAGTACAAGCCAACTGCAAGAGCAGCGACAGTCGCTACGACAAGCCATGGAAGCACAGCTTTCACAAGCTTCAGGAACCGGGTTGGGTTTGCAAGATCGTATAAGGTCATAGAGCCGTTCTAAACTGAGAATGACGAAGCATCAATGTGTACATAGTGTCACGGATCGACCACAGTCTTTGATTACGCGCAATTTGTAGCTTCACTTCTTTAAAATTCACCAATTTTAGGCGAATTTACATAGACTTAATGCTTCAGGTATTTTCTTCTGTGCCACAATCGCACGTGTTAGTCACCTGAAATGCGAAGCGCAGCTGCTGCTGCAAGCGGTCCAATAACGAGGCCAAAAAGTGTCAAAGCACACAAGAACAAGAACGGAGCTATGAAGTTATTCGAGCTTATCGTGTCCGCAGTTGCCGCACTCACACCAAAAATCAGAATTGGAATTGCCAGCGGAATAACCAAAATGGAAAGCAGAACCCCGCCACGGCGCATGGAAACAGTAACGCCTGCCCCAACCGCACCAAGCAGTGTTAACGCCGGAGCCCCAACAAGCAACGTCAGTGTCACCATGAGGATACTTTGAAAATCCAGGCCCACAAAGAGCGACAGGATCGGCGTTGCCAGGACGAGTGGCAATCCAGTAGCTGCCCAATGTGCCGCGCATTTTATCAACACCACCAATTCAAGCGGTCGCCCAGACATAATCAAAAGCTCAAGAGTGCCATCTTCCCGATCAGCCTGAAACAGGCGATCCAGCCCCAACAAGGTCGCCAGCAACGCGCCGATCCATAAAATCGCAGCCCCGATGCGGGACAACAAAATCATATCCGGCCCGACACCAAATGGAAAAATGGTCACCACTGCGAGAAAGAACAAAACACCGATCAAAGCACCGCCACCAACACGATTCGCCAATTGGTATTCGCGGAGAAAAAGGCTCTTCATCCACCCCATGATCAGTCCTCCCCCTGCTCAAAATAATCATCGAGATCTCTGTCAGCAAACATATGCTCACTCTCAGTCGTAATTGGTGACAGGTTGAGAAACTTGGTGTTTGGCAGGTTGAGTGGCAAATGGGTTGCAGCAACAACAAGGCCACCAGAGTGAATATGGTTGGCAATCAGGCCCAGCAGCACTTCTTCAGAGGCTTTATCCAGCGCAGATGTCGGTTCATCAAGCAACCAGATAGGGCGAGGAACCACAAGCAACCGCGCCACGGAAAGGCGTCTGCGTTGCCCGGCGCTCAAGTACCCAGCTGGTAAGCTGGCAGTATGCGCGATACCCAGAGTTTCCAGCGCTTCCAGCTCAGTCATGTTTTCGCGTTCTTTGCCGTCACCAAAAGGCGCAGGTTCAAAGAAGCTTCGCCAAAAACTCAGGTTCTCAAGCACTGACTGCAGCGGCTTCAAAGCATCAAGATGCCCAAAGTAATGAGATTGTTCAGCAACTGATCGCTCATCCACTCCGCCATGCAGCTCGATAGAGCCATGGGCCTTTGCCACAAGCCCTGCTATCACGCGTAGCAAGCTGGACTTGCCAACCCCGTTGGGGCCTTGCACAATCAGCGCTTCACTTGAGCCAACTTCAAAGTCGACGTGGTTTAATACTCTGCGGCCACCACGATCACAGGCAACACCTTGGCAGATTAACTTCAAATTGAACATCGCGCCCGAAATCACCACAACAGCTCACGCCATATCCCCGAAAAATGGATCCTAATTTCGGATAGGAATACGCTTCAACAACGATTTAAAGCAGTCTGCATGATCCCGTTTTGCGCATACCACTTCATTCAGAAGGCCGTATCACATTCGGCACTCCCTTTGCTCCCATAAACACGGCTAGAATTCGCGTCGGCACTGTCCCGGTATTTTGTCCGTAGTGCCAAGTGTTTAAGGCCTCGATCAACGCCTCTCCCTTTTTGACGGTCACAGGAGCCTCTTCCTCATAGGTGATCGTCAGCTCCCCATCAAGTATATATCCGTAAAGCGGAACGGGGTGCTTATGCTCTTTCACCACCTCACCAGGGGCAAGGGTGATAATCAAAGACGTGATCTGAGCCTTCCCTTCACTCGGATAATAAAAGGGCTGCTTCGTGATCGTTGTCTCGCTCTTATCGAGCAGAACCTCAGGAGCATTATAAGCCTTTTCGGAGTCCTGAGCTGCCGCAGCACCCGGAAAACCACTCATCAACAAACAGCATGCACCTGCAACAATGAGAGATCTCATAGTGACACCCTTCCTATAATTCTTGCGGTTATCCGCCCATTTCCAGCTAGAATGAAGTCTCTGTATCTCATGGGAATCGACGTTTTTAAAGCGCGCACTGTGCTCGCTCCTGAAATCCCCGCATGCGCCCAAAGAACGCTGGACAAATTGTATACCGATGTATATAAGCCGCGACAAACAGATCACAATTTGACGGGGTGGCGAGTGCTGTACCAACTCCACCTCGCTCCGGATAATTTATTAGCCTTCTGCCGCGGTTCGACTGGAACCTGCGTCAGAAAGACGCTATAGGGACGACAACTATAAGCTGATTGATTTTCGCGAAGCACTTTTAATGCATATGTTAATTAATCAAGCTAACGCCATGACAACGAGCCGCTCAACTCCGGTAAGTCCCGGAGCAGTTCGTAAGATCAAAGCTCCGTGCTCTGCTCAGCGCAGATTACGAAATAAGGAGATCGCCGAATGACTCAATCTCTAGACAGTTTTAAGGCCAAAAGAACGCTGCAAGTCGGCGACAAGTCTTATACTTACTATTCCATTCCAGAAGCAGAAAAAAACGGCCTGACTGGCGTTTCCAAGCTGCCTAACTCTCTGAAAGTGGTACTGGAAAACCTGCTGCGCTTTGAAGATGGTCGCACCGTCACCAAAGAAGACATTCAGGCAATTGCTGATTGGCTCGGCTCACGCAAATCCACGCACGAAATCGCTTACCGCCCAGCACGTGTGCTGATGCAGGACTTCACCGGCGTTCCAGCTGTTGTTGATCTCGCTGCTATGCGCGATGCAGCGGTTAGCCTGGGTGGCGATCCGAAAAAAGTGAACCCACTGGTTCCTGTTGATCTGGTAATCGACCACTCCGTAATGGTTGACTACTTCGGCACCACCTCCGCTTTCGCACTCAACGTTGAGCGTGAATATGAGCGTAACGGCGAGCGCTACGAATTCCTGCGCTGGGGCCAGTCTGCATTTGATAACTTCCGCGCTGTTCCTCCAGGAACCGGTATCTGTCACCAGGTCAACCTTGAGTACCTTGCACAGACCGTTTGGACCAAAGAAGAAAACGGCGAAACCATTGCATACCCAGATACTCTGGTAGGCACTGACTCCCACACAACCATGGTGAACGGCCTTGCTGTTCTGGGTTGGGGTGTTGGCGGAATTGAAGCTGAAGCAGCAATGCTCGGCCAGCCAATCTCCATGCTGATCCCAGAAGTTGTTGGCTTTAAGCTGACAGGCGAACTGGCAGACGGCATCACCGCAACTGACTTGGTTCTGACTGTTGTTGAAATGCTCCGTAAACAAGGCGTTGTTGGCAAGTTTGTAGAATTCTACGGCCCTGGTCTCGACAACCTTTCCCTGGAAGACGAAGCAACCATCGCCAACATGGCCCCAGAATACGGTGCAACCTGTGGCTTCTTCCCGGTTGACGGCGACACCATCAAGTACTTGAAGGCAACTGGCCGCGAAGCCGACCGCATCGCGCTGGTAGAAGCTTACTCAAAGGCACAGGGCATGTACCGTGAAAGCGGCGCAGCTGAGCCTGTCTTCACCGACACTCTTGAGCTGGACATCTCCAACGTTGTTCCATCCATCGCAGGTCCAAAGCGTCCTCAGGATCGTATCTCCCTCGTAGATGCATCTGAAGGCTTCGCTAAAACCATGGCGGATGAGTTCAAGAAAGCTGGCGAACAAGGCAAGCGCGCTGCAGTTGAAGGCCGCGACCACGACTTGGGTAACGGCGATGTTGTAATTGCTGCGATCACATCTTGTACCAACACCTCCAACCCATCTGTGTTGATCGGTGCTGGCCTCGTGGCTCGTAAAGCGCTCGCAAAAGGCCTCAAAGTTAAGCCTTGGGTGAAGACATCACTGGCGCCAGGCTCTCAGGTTGTTACCGACTACCTGGAAAAAGCTGACGTTCAGAAAGACCTTGATGCGCTTGGTTTCAACCTCACCGGTTACGGCTGTACAACATGTATCGGTAACTCCGGTCCGCTGCCGGAAGAAATTTCCAAGTCCATCAACGACAACGATCTCGTCGCGTGTTCCGTTCTGTCCGGTAACCGTAACTTCGAAGGCCGTGTAAACCCAGACGTTCGTGCAAACTACCTGGCATCTCCGCCACTGGTTGTTGCCTACGCGATCGCTGGCTCCCTGAACATCAACGTTGCAACTGATGCTCTTGGCGAAGATCAGGACGGTAACCCAGTTTACCTGAAAGACATTTGGCCAACCACTGCTGAGATCACCGACCTGATCCGTTCTTCCATCACTGAAGAGATGTTTGAAGAGCGCTACGGCGATGTATTCAAAGGTGATGAGCACTGGCAGGGAATTAAAGTTGAAGGCGGCATGACCTACGGCTGGCCTGCAGCGTCTACCTACGTTCAGAACCCGCCTTACTTTGAAGGCATGACCATGGAGCCAACGCCACTGACTGACATCGAAGATGCAGCAGTCATGGGCTTGTTCCTGGATTCCATCACAACCGACCACATCTCTCCTGCAGGTGCGATCAAGGCAGACAGCCCGGCTGGCGAATACCTTGCGTCTCATCAGGTTGCAGCGAAAGACTTCAACTCCTTCGGCTCCCGCCGTGGTAACCACCAGGTTATGATGCGCGGTACCTTCGGTAACATCCGCATCAAGAACCAGATGGTTCCAGGTGTTGAAGGTGGTTACACCATGAAGGACGGCCAGCAGCGTTGGATCTACGACGCTTGCATGGAATACAAAGACGCAGGCACTCCACTTGTAGTATTCGCTGGTAAAGAATACGGCACCGGCTCTTCTCGTGACTGGGCTGCAAAAGGCACCAAGCTTCTGGGCGTTCGCGCTGTAATCGCACAGTCTTTTGAGCGTATCCACCGCTCCAACCTTGTTGGCATGGGCGTTCTGCCATTTACCTTCAAAGAAGGCGAAAGCTGGCAGTCTCACGGCATCGAGGGCACTGAAAAAGTGACCATCCTTGGCGTCGCAGACCTCAAGCCACGCCAGATGGTCAACATTCAGGTTGAGTTCGCCAACGGCACCAAGAAAGATATCGAAGTGCTTTGCCGCATCGATACCGAAGACGAACTGGAATACATCAAAGCTGGCGGCATCCTGCACTACGTTCTGCGTAACCTCGTAACCAGCTGAGACTATTCAAGACAACGCAAATAAAGAAACGGGCCTCCAAGGCCCGTTTTTTTTGACCACAGTACTTTCCTGAGCGAACGCTCCCCTCGTGCCCCTTCACCATCCCCCACCCAGGACATCCCGGACAAGCGAAGCGCAGAGCCGGGGGCCATAGCCGCCTGACGGTAAACACAGAACTCACGCCATGCAGCAATCGCCGGGTGGATCCCGGCAAGCCGGGATGACACCAATACGGGTGCACACGCCCTAATTCGGCGTTGCCTCCATCACCCTGACTAAGCGCTGCCCCATCTCTCCCCAACCAACACGGCGGGTGCGTGCGAAAAAAGTTATTCCCGTAGGCCAAAGCCCCCCTATTCTAAATCCTGTGCTCACGTAAACGGGCAGCTGGCGGACCGTCCGTCAGTGCGGCGTGAGCTGGGCGGAGCTACTGGAAGAAGTAACGTATCTTTCAGCGGGTTCGTTGAAACACCCCTTGAAAGCCAACAGTGCAGAGGCCAAGCGGAAGCTGGTCAACCTGATGGGTGTCGGCACTGGTAGGTAACTGTCGCAAACAGTTATTTACTCACAATGCCTGTCGGGGATGACCTTGTTTCATACAAAAACGCCCAGGCAAGGTGTTCAGCCAATGCCGAAGAATTATATTTAACAAACAGCGCAGGTATTGCCTGCTCGCCTTGCCACTCCCGTTCCTACGGTACACAGGAGCGCTAACACTGCATGGGAATCCATGCGGTGTTATGCGGGTTTTCCAGACACAGCACAAAACCAGCGCCTCAAGCTGCGGCGCGCTCTTTGGTCATGTGCAACCGCTGGGTATCTTCCCCTTGAAACTTATAGCCAAGCTGCTCGATGAACACTTTCGCAGGGTGCGTTTTGATCGGGCAGAACGTCCAGTGGCTAAAGCCTTTTCGCTGAATATCCTCTTCAGTACGCTCAAGCAGGTATTTCGCTAACCCGTACCTGCGAAAGTCCGGATGAACATAAACATTGAAGATATGGGCACTCTCGTTTTTGAGCCCCCAATAACAATAGCCTTTGATCTCATCGGCGATCTCGGCAACAAACGTGCGCTGCAAAACATCTTCCATACGCTTGCGGTGCACTGCTTCGCACGCTTTCCAGCGCTCAAAATTGTGCGGTTCCAGCTCAGCCATATAGTGAGACTCAAGCTCAAACACTGCCGGAATATCCTTGGAATCAGAAATTTTGATAATGGGAACAACCATGTCCGACCCTTTTATGTCACCAGCGTTACCTTGCCCGTTTCAAGGTCATAAACCCCGCCAACAACCTTTAAAGTACCATCTGCAAAGTGTTTGGACAAAATAGGAGAAGCCTGCTGCAGCCCTTTCACGCCCCAAAGAACATTTGCCATAATAGCATTCTTCAAGATGTCGCCCTTTTCTGCCTGCGCCTTCTCCACCGGTGGCCGCATCAGATCAACAAGGTCCTGAATATGACCGGGGAACTGGTTTCCACTTTGAACAGAAGAAATAGCAGCCTTTACCGCACCGCACCTTTCATGACCCAGCACCATTATGAGCTGGGTTCCAAGCACATCAACGCAGAACTCAAGACTCGCCAGTCCCTCAGTGGTGACCACATTGCCTGCAACACGCACTACAAACAGGTCCCCCCGTCCAGTATCAAAGGTTAGCTCCGGCGCAACTCGGGAGTCAGAACAGCCTAAAATCGCGGCAAATGGGTTTTGTCCAGCAGCCAGTGCTTCACGCGTACTGGCGAAATCAACAGGCGAAACACTGCCCTCTACATAGCGTTTGTTTCCATCCACAAGGCGCTTGAGAGCATCGCTTCCATCAATCTCATTTTTCGGAATTGGAGACTGCTGCGCATTGGCGGAAGTTGCCAGACTCACGCTACCTGTCGCCAGCGCTGCGCCGAACACGCCGGCTGTTTTTAAAAACCGACGACGCTCTGGGGACCCGATCAGCCCCGCTTTTTCATTGCACATCCAACACATAGGCATCTCCTGGCCAAACCAACGAATGTTGCATCCAGCTTAAAAGCCCATTCTGGAAATTCTGTTGTTGAATTAAGTGAAACAGCGCCAAACAGAAAGAACTCGCAAATGCGCCTAAATTTCTCTTTCCAACCGCGGGCCAATTTCTCTGAATTCGTTATGAAGATAAAAACTCAGAGTTGTTTTCCAGGCTGGCTGTCGCGGCGCACCCACTTCTAGGTAAGGCCAACCCATCTCCCGGCCCTTGTGCATCGCATGATTCAGCAAGGTTTTGCCAACACCAGCACACCGTCCGGAAGGCACAACATAAAACTCGATGATTTCGCCAAAGCGCCCGCCAGCATAAATGGCTTTCTTCTCAACCAGAGTAATGAGCCCCAAAAGCTCTCCTTGAGACCGCGCCAGAAAAGCCCAGTAGCGCGAGCCATCATCAAAAAGAATATCCTCTGCGACCAACCTGAATCGCTCTACATCAAAGCCACCTTCAGGCCAGAGTTCGCGCTCCATCGCAAAGACAAGCTCTCCAAGGCGCTGCGCGTCCTCTTTTCTGGCAGGCTCAACTATAATCTCTTCAAATATCACCGACCAATCTCCCAAACCCAGTCGCCTTGAAGAACCTAGCAACTTTGCCAAGACCAACACACTCTCAAAAAAAGCGGGAGAACCGGCACAAGGATACTCGCCGCTAAAGGGCTTTACTTGCCCTCCGTCACAACAACAAAGCTATAATCAAAAGGGTACTTCGACCAATAATAATATGGCGCTGACTCCCTATGAATTTCTGAAGGGGGTAAAGGCTCGCCTTTTAATGTCTGATAGAGTTCAGCCATCTTCGCAGGTATTCTTGGTCCATGCCCTGTCCAGACGACGGCAACAGGATACGGATAACTTATATCAAGGCCAGAATACTCAGGGATAGTAACAGCCCAGCCGGGTTTCAAATTTCCGATATTCCCCGCAATGCTATGCGACGTGGCAAAAACACTCCGCACTCCATATTGAGCAAGCGTGTCGACAATAGCTTGGGATGGTAACGCGTGCGCACTTGGCTTTTTAAAGTTGCCCCACGCAAAGTTGAGAGGAATGAGGATGATGATAATGACCGCCAAAATACTCGCAGTGCCGAGAATGATCTTCGCTTCACGCAAAGACACATCAGCAAACAACCAAAGCGATGCGACCAGAGGCGCTAAGAACAAAATTGGCTGCAACCAGCGGTCTTTCACAACATTCGCTCCGCTCAACACCACCGCGACCAACGCCAAAACCAACCCGAAAATAACAACGAGCGTGAGTAATTTGCGAGTAGATTCAATTACGTACTGATCATGCTGTTCGGTATCTTTCCAATAAAAGCTCGTCGCCCACGCACAAAAATACAAAACCACAGCCACACTTACAAACCGCAGCGCTGCGCTGGTTAGAGAATACACGCCCGTCAGAAGCTGGTGCTCAGTCCTGTCGATCCCGAATTTGTGAACGCGGGAGTAAATCAAATCTTGATGTTGGAACACCCAGAACAAGGGCGGAAGGATCAGCACAAAAGCGACGACAACAGAACACAAAAAGTACTTGGAGCGAAGGAACTTACGCGCATCTGCAACACAAAACCCTGCCGCAAACAAAGCCACCAGCAAAAAGAAGTAGTTGTATTTTGAAAGCGCTCCGGCTGCGATTACCAGACCCAATATAACGGCCCGCCACCACCGAGGTTTTTCCATACAGCCAATGAACAGGTAAACCGTCCAAGCCGAGCAGGCGAACATTAATACTGAGTGGCTCAATGCCCTTTGAGATTCCCATGCGATCTGAGGCAAAAAGATCAAGGATGCACTGGCAATCGCGGCCAATGTAATATCAGAGGCTTTCTTTGCACTCAGCCAAACCCCCAGATAACCTAGAAACAGCAGAGAATTTTTTAATAGGGCCGTAGCAAATAACCCTTTGCCAAAAATGGAGAAAAACAAAATCGTTAACCACGTATAAAGTGGAGGCTGTGGCCCGTATCCTAATTGCAAACTCTGACTTGCAATGATCTGCTCTGCCTCATCCAACCCTAAAACAGGGGATGCCAAATACCGAACACCAGTCTGGATCAAGAAGTATCCCGCAAGAAGCCAGACAAAATAGGTCGTTATGAAGGTAGCCCAACGATCAGAGGCCAAGAACGATCTTAGTTTTGATGAAGCCTGCAGCATTCTCACCACGCGCACTTGCGTCTATTATTGTTCCCTCCATCTTAGATCGCGCATTTAAGGAATGACTTGCGGTATTGTTTAAAACCGCTGGCCCAAAAAAAAAGCCTTCGCAAGCATAACCTGCGAAGGCTCAAGGCAAAAAACGAAGATTTCTTAGTGTCGGAAGTGGCGCATTCCTGTAAACACCATCGCCAACCCAGCTTCATCAGCTGCTTTGATCACTTCGTCATCGCGCATTGAACCGCCTGGCTGAATAACAGCCGTTGCACCAGCTTCAGCAGCTGACAAAAGACCATCAGCAAACGGGAAGAATGCATCGGAAGCAACAACGCAACCTTTGGTCAATGGCTCTGCCAATCCCGCAGCTTGCGCAGCATCTTCTGCCTTACGTGCAGCAATGCGGGCACTGTCAATACGGCTCATCTGGCCAGCACCAACACCAACCGTCGCACCGTCTTTCACGTAGACAATCGCGTTAGACTTTACATGCTTGCCAACACGGAATGCCATCTTCAGATCAGCCAGCTCCTGCTCGCTCGGAGCGCGCTTGGTCACAACCTTCAACTCAAGATCATCAACCACACCGTTATCGCGGTTCTGTACCAGCATACCGCCAGAAACAGTCTTCACGAACAAACCTTCAGCACGCGGATCGGAAAGACCACCAGTCAAAAGCAAGCGGAGATTTTTCTTCTTGGCAACCAGCTCAATCGCCTCAGGGCTTGCATCAGGGGCAATGATCACCTCAGTGAAAATCTTGGTGATCTCCCGTGCAGCGTCAGCGTCCAAAGTACCATTCAGGGCAACAATGCCACCAAAGGCAGAAACAGGATCGCACGCCAGAGCCTTCTCGTAGGCTTCCTTCAGCGTTGGCGCTTCAGCAACACCGCAAGGGTTCGCATGCTTGATAATCGCAACGGCAGCTGTACGAGCTGGATCAAACTCAGAAACAAGCTCAAATGCTGCATCAGTATCATTGATGTTGTTGTAAGAAAGCTGCTTGCCCTGCACCTGCTGCGCAGTCGCCACACCCGGACGCTTTTCGCCCGTAACGTAGAAACCAGCTGCCTGATGCGGGTTCTCGCCGTAGCGCATCACTTCGCTCAATTGCCCACCAACTGCACGGTAGTCCGGAGCACTTTCGCCGATCTGGGCAGCCATCCAATTGGAGACCGCAGCATCATATGCAGCGACACGCGCAAATGCTTTTTGTGCCAGTTTCTTGCGCAATGCGATTGGAGAACGCCCACCATGGGCGTCCATTGCCGCAATCACTTCCTCGTAATCGGAAGGATCAACAACGGCAGTGACATAGGCATGGTTTTTTGCCGCTGCACGGGTCATAGCAGGACCACCAATGTCGATGTTCTCAACACCGTTTGCATAATCAGCACCGGAAGCAACAGTCTCTTCAAACGGGTACAGATTCACACACAGCAGATCGATACCAGTGATACCGTGCTCGTTCATAGCAGCAACATGCTCAGCATCATCGCGGATACTCAACAAACCACCGTGGACCATCGGATGAAGCGTTTTCACACGGCCATCCATAATTTCAGGGAAACCAGTCACCTCAGAAATATCTTTGACTGTGAGGCCCGCCTCCGCAATGGTTTTGCGAGTGCCGCCGGTTGAGACAAGCTCAACTCCACGCTCAGAAAGAGCTCGAGCAAATTCTACAAGACCAGTTTTATCGGAGACAGAAAGAAGCGCACGCTTAACCGATACGAGTTCAGGTATCGGAACGCCTTTGGAGACAACGGCCATAGTTAAAAGCCTTATTCTCTACATGAGGAAATGAACGGGGTTTGACGCCCGCCAGATAACACTTATTCACAGCTGTGGGAACCCATTTAATGTGTCTGCAAAGCCGTTTGTAAGGTAACCTTTAGGAGCAGTTGATAGCTTATTAAGACGCTTACAGATAGCTGACGTCAGGTGTTCCGCCGAACTTTACCAGAAGCTGTCTTACGCAACATCCAGGTTACACTTTGGCTCTCTTTAACAGCAAGCGTGATTACGATTTGCTGTGTCTGCTGATGACCGAAGACATCAGAAAGGTAAATCGATTCTTCGACCGAGAACGCAAGTCCTTCAGCCGTAAATTCCCACGCCTCGCCATCAGCGCATTGCAAAACAGCAGCATCGCCCATCGGCAACATCGAGCATGTTACACGTGGGTGGAGGTGGAAACGGACCGTAACCTTCTCCTCCTGCTCTTTATCCTCATTAGGCTTAAACCGATCAATACCATCAAGCACCGTACCATCACGCGAGAGGGTTAGATCACGTTCATGTACAATGCCGTAGCGTTCAACATAACCATCGTGGCTAGCGATAACCCGATCGGACAGCTCAGTATCCTGGCGCTCAGCCGTCACATTTTTGGGACCAGACAGAACTGGATTTCCTAGCACATTTTCAAAACGTGAGGACGTCAAGAAGCGACAGGAGGACGTATCTCCAATTCCTGCTGTTGAATGAGCAGCTGTAGAACGGGCTACGAGCTTCCATGCAACTTGTCCACGAGTGGAAACGCCACAGTTCACGAAGATGCGGTTGCGTTTGGAAGAAAACTCAAAAGAAAGGCACCCGGCATGCGTGGTGTTGGAAAAGCGCGTAGGAGGTGGAGTACCCACATCCATCACAACCAGACTATCGCCGCCAATAAGACGCTGATAGCCGGAGTGAGGTGCGCTCACAGGCGGCGTGCCACGAGCATCATCATAGGCCAGGATCGTTGCAACCACATCGCCCGGTGTTGATGCCATGCCATTAAAGTGCACAAAGGAGCCATCGCCATGCCGGAAGAAGCGGATCATAGGCATCATCCGGTCAATGGACTCCATCATAACAGGCGACACTGTTTGTCCCTGCATAATGAGCGCTTGCCGGATCGGTAGCAGGTCAACCAGAATTTCGATGATAGCACCCGGATGTCGGGAAATATGCCCACCATCAGGAAGGATCTGGCGTTTAAGCTCGTAATCGAGCTTTTTCAACGCTTGCTTGATATGCCGCCCCTGCCCGTCCATCGACACCGTCGCACAAGCATTTGCCATAGCAACAATCAAACGCGGCAACCCATCCGGAGCTCTATTCATAGTGCGACGTAAAAACCGCACTTGCTTATAAAGCGACCGCATGAACGCTCGATAAAACTCCGCCTCACACCCAGTAAGCAACAAGGGAGACTGAGCCATCCAACTCAAGACACGTCGAGCAACGACTTCCTGATTCCAACCGATACTGTGCCAACGACCGCAGGTTTTAATCCAGTCTTCGACAAGAGCGCGTGCATTCTGCTGCGCCATGTTGGTTTCGGCTGCACGCAGATGGCGGAGCCAAGAAAACCCATGCAGCGCCCTCGCCCACTCTAGGTTTGGCGGCTCGATATCAAAGGGGGACTGTCCACCGACCTCAACCAAATGCCCAGCAAAAAGGAATCGGCCAGCATAAATATCAGCTGCGTTCGTGGCGTCTGCAGTACGCAGGTCCTGGGGAGCAATAAGCAGACGTGACGGAGCGCTCCCAAACGAGACCAGGCGGAAAAATGATCCACCACGTGCCCAGTTCAAGCCGTTTTCAGCCGTATTTTGTGTCAAAAGGCTAAGGATTCTAAGCCTTTCGGACACCGTTGCGCCCGTCATACCTCTGGCTCACTCCACTAATAAAACTTAATGAATGGTTTGCGCCCAAGCTCTTTAAATCTCGTTAACCATTCCCAATTAGCGCAAATCCTTAATGACATTCCACCATCTCTTTTTAAGAGAGGCGTAATCGGGCAGCAAAAAAGCCATCCAATCCACCGGATGTTTCACCAGAGGATTCGTTATGGCCAGGCATCGCGCGAAAGTCCCCTTGCAAGTTAATCGCTGCTGAAACACCGCCCAGCTCATCAGCAGTCACAGGGACACGCTGAAACTCAGGGTGTTCGAGCAATAAGCGCTGAACCTGAAGCTCACCCTCTTCTTGCTCAAGAGAACAGGTGCAATAAACGAGCGTTCCGCCCGGTTTCAGCCAACCCAGCGCCTTCTCGAGCAATTCGTATTGCAGGTCTGCAAGCTTGAGAACATCATCCTCTCGCTTCAGCCAAGCAACGTCTGGATGACGGCGTATCGTTCCTGTCGCAGAACACGGGGCATCCAACAAAATGGCGTCGAACAAATCCACAGGAACGAATTCGCGCAGATCTGCAACCTCAGTTTCAGCTTCCAACCCAACGCGTTTCAGATTCTGAGTTAGGCGTTGCAAACGACGTGCAGAAATATCAACAGCCGTTACATCCGCACCAGCAGCGGCAAGCTGCATGGTTTTACCGCCAGGTGCTGCACATAAATCAGCAACCGATTTACCAGCGATATCTCCCAGCAACCGGGCTGGAACCGCAGCGGCGGCATCCTGCACCCACCATTTGCCGTCATCAAAACCAGCGAGTTTTTCAATCGGTCCATCTGGCTGCAAGCGCACAGAGTAGCCCAGTTGAACATCACCACCGAGTTCTTTGGCCCACTCATCGCGATCTGCAGGTACGCTCAAATCCAAATACGGCTCTTGCATATGGGCAGAGGACATCGCACGAGCGGCCTCCTCGCCATAAACCTCGCACCACCGCGCGAACATCCACTCAGGTGCATTCAATTTTGCTGCATCCTGCCCATCAATAATCGCGGCTCCCTCGCGTGTTGCGCGACGCAGAACAGCATTGACAAGGTTCTTGTATGGCTTTGCCCGTGCATCTCGCCCAGCTAATGTTACAGCCAGCGAAACAGCCGCATGGTCGGGTACTGACATAAAGAACAGCTGCGCCATAGAAACATGGAGAATATCCAAGACTCGTCCGGTTTTCTCAGGGATCGGACGATCAAGGAAACGATCGATCACATCTTGAATCTGTCCGCGACGACGCAAAGCGGTCCCAATAATAGCACGCACAAGCGCTCGGTCATTTGGCTCAAGGCGCTTGTAACCAGGGTGACCATTGTTCAGATCAAGCTCGCCATCAAGAGGCATGCGCTTGGTCAGCACCTTACCAAGCAGATCAGTTGCTGCTTTGCGCGCTGCGTATCCCGGGTCCTTAAAGGTACCCTCAGGGTTTTCGCTTTCAGGCGTTCTATCATTTTCCGTTGAATTAGTCGGCCCTGCAGAACGTTGTCTCCCCCTGAACTTGGAGTTTTGGTTCTGAGAAGATGTAGTTTTACGCTCTGCGCTCATTGTTAATCCATGTATTCCAGAAAGTGTCGCCAGATCGTGGGCGCCAGCAATTTCGTTTATGATGCATTCATGCTTAAAAGATCAGGATGCATCCTGATCTGCTTTTTCCAGTTGCACTGGAAGTTTTGGCAGATTACTGCCAGTTGTAACCACAAGGTAACTGTTAAATCCTGCTCGGCTAACCACAGAACCCTTAATATTGCAAAGACATTTTGGGAAGCAAGAAAAGTTATTCAGGTAAACACGGCACAATCAACAAAGTAAATGTAAGGCCGTTCTACCAATTGCGAATTACCTTGCATTTACCCCCAAGGCCCTCTGGGTTTTCTCTGCTTATCACGCCTTGTCCGATCGCTTCCGCTAGGACGTCGTGAAGCGCCCCATGGGCCACTAGGGCGACGTGTGTCATCTCTCGGCGCTTGCGTGTCACGAACACCAAAATGGTCATTACCGGAGTTGCGCGTTTCAGAAAAACCTCCAGCTGCTGCCATTTCACGAAGCGCTGAAATTCGGTTATCGGTATTAGGGTGTGTTGAGAACAGGTTATCCATGTTCTGACCGGAAAGTGGGTTGATAATAAACATATGTGCTGTTGCGGGGTTATGTTCTGCATCTTCATTCACAACCCGCGCTGCGCCACCTGCAATCTTATGCAGAGCTGAAGCAAGCCACAACGGATTACCACAAATTTGCGCGCCCATACGGTCAGCTGCATATTCGCGTGTTCTTGAAATCGCCATTTGAACCAACGCGGCTGCCATTGGTGCAAGGATCATCATCAAAATAGTTCCAAGAAATCCTAGCGGATTATTACGGCTCCCACCGAAGAAGAATGCAAAATTCGCCAGCATTGAAATTGCGCCTGCAATCGTCGCTGTGATGGTCATAATCAATGTGTCGCGGTTTTTCACGTGCGCTAACTCGTGCGCCATAACGCCAGCAACTTCTTCTTTTGACAGGGTATCTAAGAGGCCCGTCGTCGCTGCAACAGCGGCATTTTCAGGATTACGACCCGTCGCAAATGCATTCGGTTGCGGATTATTGATCACGTAGACCTTAGGCATCGGCAATTCTGCTCGCGCTGCCATGGCACGTACCATGCCATAGAGCTCAGGGGCCTGACGCTCATCAACTTCCTGGGCATGGTGCATAGCCAGAACCATGCGGTCCGACTTCCAGTAGGAGAAGATATTCATGCCGCCTGCGATCAGAAGCGCAATCAGCATACCTGCCTGCCCGCCGATCATGAAGCCAATGCCCATAAACAAAGCGGTCATCGCCGCAAGCAGCATGCCGGTCCGTACATAGTTCATTGTCTAAGTGCTCCAATCTGTCTTATTGAGCTTAATCCCGCTGTTTGGTTTCCCCCAAAGGCAAAGACTCTTCTCAAATAAAAGTGTTAGCGTAGAGCTCATTTGCGCAGTTTGATGCAACACGCTCTACCAACCAAAATCTCGTTTTCAACCACTCTAAATGCGCTCGGCATATTGCAAAACACCTACGCTCAAGCCTATATCGAGTGTGTATTCGCGAGAAGTTCACACCGAATGTTTGGTCAAGAATACGCGATGATACAAAAATCTACGCAATCATTGTGAAACTACCGCTACCTGCTTAAGTGGTAGCTCCAAATGGCAAACGCAAGCTTACCCAAATGATAAGCTGTATCAGCCAACGGGGAATAAAATGGATACAGAGAAAAAGTCTGCCGTCGAGAGTTTCAAGGCGCAAGAGGTCGACACTTCAGAGCAAGTCGATGAAAAGCCAAAGAAACGCAACTTTGAAGACCTACCGCCAGCAGCACAGCGCGCTTTGCAAGAAGCAGAAGCGCGGCGCGCCAGTATTGATGCGAACCAAAAGACAATGCCCAAAGAGCTCGATGGCCGTGGCGGTCTAGATCCCGCGCGCTACAATGATTGGGAAGTTAAGGGCATCACCAGTGATTTCTGAGCGCTAGAAAATTTTAAACCAGCGCACAATAACAAACAGTACAAGTCCGATGAGAACCAAAAAGCCTGAAACGACAGTAAAGGCGACAGGGTCATTACTACCTGGAATGCCGCCCACATTGATACCCAGCAAACCGGTTATGAAACTCAGCGGAAGAAAAACAACAGCAATCGCTGCCATGATCAACATATAGCGATTGGTCGCTTCTGAGCGCTTAAAGACAATTTGGTCGTGAATAATTTCTGCCCGCTCACGTATAGCGCTCATCTCTTCAGCGATTCGAAGTGCGCGGTCCCCTGCCTCACGCACCCGGCGTTTGTTGATACGATCAATCCATTTAAAGTTTTCGATTTCAAAATTCTTCAAGGCGTCAAGAAAGGCAAGCATACTTCGTCTCACAATCGTCGCCAATCGACGCACATGAGCCAATTCGCTCTCCCACGGATGATCACCCGTTTTCAGAACCACATCCTCCAGGTGGTCAATCCGGTCCTGCAAAACCTCCGCAATGCTTTCTGCGCGTTCAGCGATCGCAAGCACCAGTCGCGCCCACAACTCAGCTGTACTTTCTGGAGGAAGGCGTTTGTTGAAGCTCTCGATCAGGCTTTGAAAAGCATCAAGGGGACCATCCCAGACACAAACCATTTTGCTTTCATCCACCCAGACATGGGCAAACTCCATGTCCCCACTTTCCTGTTTTGGCAACTCGTTGAAGGCATTAACTGCCACAAAGGCACCTGAAGATCTGATATGGCAATGTGGCCGTACATCTTTGGCAAGGAGTTCATCAATATCGCTGTGCTCAAGTTCAAGTTCTTCCAAAAACTCGCGATTTTGCGCAGCACTGCGTTGAAGATAAGCCAAATAGAATTCACCTTTTTCCAGTTCATAGTCACGTAATTGGTCAAGCGTAAACCGACGCATGCCTTTCAACTTGGAAAAGACGACAACAAACGAAGAATCCAGATGAATACGGTCTGCCACGATTTTATTTGTGGTTTGCGCCATTTCGACAAATCCCGGCCTAAGTTCAGTCCTAACTCAGCGGCTCTATCAAAACTCACACTTCTAAAAAATCAGATGACAAACCCTAGAAGAAACACTTATTCAGCTTAGCGCACACTAAATTGGTTAACAGCCAATTTACCAAAAAACATTAGAGTTTTGGTGTCCTGTGCAATTGTTGTAAATCATTCCTGCGAGAATTCTTGTGTCCACGAAAGAAGTTGAAAAAAAATCTAATGGAGGAAACCCGTTTCAGCGACTGAACCAGCAACTCGCTGACATCGCACCGGGTCTTGATCCAATCATCATGACAATTGGTGAACCGCGCCATGAGCCGCCAAGCTACGTCGTTGAGGTTCTTGAAGAAAACAAGGATGGGTTCCGCAAGTATCCAGCTATTCGTGGGACAGATGAATTTCGCGCCGCCATTGGAAAATGGCTCACGAACCGCTTTAACCTGTCTGAGGACTTAGACCCGGACAAGAGCATAATTCCGCTCAACGGTTCTCGCGAAGGTCTCGTGTTCGGTTGTATTTGTGCACGCGACTATTTGCAAAAAGACAGCAAGCCCGCTGTTATTTTGCCAAATCCGTTTTATCATTCCTATGGCGCAGGTGCCCATATTGCGGGCGCAGACGAAATTTTACTGCCCGAACCAGCAGATGGGGTTCTGCCTGATCTCGACGCTATTGACCCTTCTCTGCTCGACCGCACTGTCGCCTTTTACTTTGCTTCCCCAGCCAACCCGCAGGGCACTGTCGCGCCAATGGAATATTGGCAAAAGCTGATCAAACTAGCTCGCAAGCACAATTTCATGCTCTTTGCGGATGAGTGCTATTCTGAGATTTATCGCCAAACCCCGCCAACAGGCATTCTTGAAGCAGCTCAATCCATTGATGGAACGCTCAAAAATGTCGTAACCTTCAACTCATTGTCCAAACGCTCTAACCTGCCGGGCGCGCGTTGCGGTTTTGCTGCTGGGGACCCGGATTTCATCCAGTTCTTTGCAAATTTCCGCAACCTTGCTGCGCCGCAGGTTCCAATGCCCATTCAGGCACTGGCCGTGCGTGCTTTTGGTGATGAAGAGCATGTGATTGAAAATAGACGCTTGTACAACGAAAAGTACGATGCTGCGGAAGAAATGCTCTCGCCTTTGTTTGGGCCAGTGCGCAAGGATGGTGGATTTTTCCTCTGGCTTGATGTTTCCCGTTGGGGTTCTAGCACTCTGGTTGCCGAGAAGCTCTGGCGTGAAGTCGGTGTGAAAGCCCTTCCCGGCTCTTACATTGCCTCTGATATGCCGGACGGATCAAACCCCGGTGAAAATTACATTCGCCTCGCCCTCGTAGGAACCTTGGAAAGCAGCAAGGAATCCTTCCGAAGAATTTTGGACTCTCTGGAGTAATAGAATGCGTCAGGCTGCTGCAATGCAACGACCAAAAGCAAACTCTGTTTCACTTGCTGATACAGAGAGCCCACTTAAACGCTTTATCAAAAGCAACATAATCGTCATTGGAGGCGCTGCAATCCTCGTCCTCGGTGTCTGTATCGCGGCAGCCCTTGCAACATGGTCAACCGACGACCCGAGCTTCAATCATGCCACTAATGCAGAAATCCACAATGCCCTGGGGCAAACCGGTGCCGTTGTCGCTGACCTTTTGATGCAGACAATCGGTCTGGCAACAGCCGTTTTCCTCGTACCAATCTTCATCTGGGGTTGGCGCTTATCGCTCAAATATACATCCGGTATCACCCGCAAACGGTTCCTGACATGGTTTTTGGGAACAACATTGTTTGCAGGCGGGTTGGCCGCCATTCCAGTGCCTGCAAGTTGGCCACTTCCAACAGGGCTAGGTGGCTTCCTCGGTGACTGGATTTTCTCCATACCCTCCGCAATCTTGCCGGAGATTTCAACCGGCATCAGAACGCTCACAGGTGCTGTCGGCCTAGGCTTACCCGCAACTATTCTTCTGGCTTATGCAGCAGGACTGATCGGCAAAGAAGGCTCTGCTGCGGAAGCCATTCAGGATGACGCTGTTGAAGATGAGTACACCCCTCACGAAGCGCTCCCGTTCTCAGAAGATTCAGAGGACGACTACGAAAGTGAGAACAACCGGTATTACGCGATCATTGGAGCGTTAAGTCACTGGAAACTCATGGCAAGCAGTGCCATCCAGCGCACATTGTTCAAGCGTAAATTGGTTACCGAGCAAAACTGGCAGGAAGAAGAATACGCACCGGTTCCGGCTCAAGATGGTCAGGACCAACAGCACCCTCAAAACGACTACGAAGAAGACCAGTACGACGCTGAGCAACCGCAACAGTGGGATGATCAGGAAGCCTACGAGGAAGAGCCAGCTGAAAAAGGCGGCCTTATTTCTCGTCTAAGGCGCAAAGTTGCTGCACGGCTTATGCCAGATGAAGATGATGGACTCGGTGAGTACTACCAAGGGAAAGCTCCGGAAGATCACAACGATGTGCAATTCAATTCACATTCCGACGATCCTAACTTCCCATCACAGCAGGAACGCTACCCAGAAGAAGAATGGGAAGCAGGTACTGATGCCGTGCAACCAGCCTACGAAGATCGGGGTTATGATGAGGAAGAGTTTTTCGAGGACAACGACCTCCAAAACGATGCTCATCTAGGCCCTCCACTTGGTCCAATTGGTATCGCCAGCCCGGAGGAAGCAGCAGCTAAGATGGCAGCGGCCCCTCCTCAACAGGCAGCTCGCCCAGCTCCAGGCCGCTCAGTTCCTCGTCCATTTGCGCAGGAAAAGAAATCCACTGCGATCATCAAGCAAGCCCCATTTGAACTTCCATCAATCGAGCTTCTCTCTGAACCGCAGCAGGATGGCAAACAACGACTGAGCAAAGACGCCCTAGAGCAAAACGCCCGCATTTTGGAAGGCGTTTTGGGTGACTTCGGCGTCCGTGGTGAAGTCATCGCAGTACGGCCTGGTCCTGTCGTGACGCTATATGAGTTGGAGCCAGCTCCGGGCATTAAGTCTTCGCGAGTAATCGGCCTTGCTGATGATATCGCGCGCTCCATGAGCGCAATCTCAGCACGTGTAGCTGTTATTCCGGGCAAAAACGCTATTGGTATCGAACTACCTAATGCCAAACGCGAGACAGTTTACCTGCGTGAACTTCTTGATTCTGCTGACTTTGACGGGTCCAAAGCCAAGCTGGCTATGGCTCTAGGAAAAACCATTAATGGTGAAGCCGTCGTTGCCGATCTGGCACGAATGCCTCACCTGCTTGTGGCAGGTACAACAGGTTCTGGTAAATCCGTTTCTGTTAACACCATGATCCTTTCCCTGCTCTACCGGCTCACGCCTGAGCAGTGCAAGTTGATCATGATCGATCCTAAAATGCTGGAACTATCTATTTATGATGGAATTCCGCACCTTCTCACTCCCGTTGTGACCGATCCGAACAAAGCAGTTGTTGCTTTGAAGTGGACGGTTCGCGAGATGGAGGATCGCTACAAGAAGATGTCCAAAATGGGTGTCCGTAATATTGACGGCTACAACACCCGTATCGGGCAAGCGATGAAAAAAGGCGAACGGTTTACCCGCACGGTTCAAACCGGCTTTGACAAAAACACTGGCGAGCCGATCTTCGAAGAAGAAGAGCTGCCAATGGAAGAAATGCCATATATCGTTGTAATCGTCGACGAAATGGCAGACCTGATGATGGTTGCAGGCAAAGACATTGAGGGCGCAATCCAGCGTCTGGCTCAGATGGCTCGTGCTGCTGGTATTCACCTTATCATGGCAACGCAGCGCCCATCTGTAGACGTCATCACCGGCACCATTAAGGCGAACTTCCCAACGCGTATTTCGTTCCAGGTCACCTCAAAAATTGACAGTCGCACGATCCTTGGAGAAATGGGCGCAGAGCAGCTGCTTGGAATGGGTGATATGCTGTATATGGCAGCTGGTGGCAAAACCCAACGCGTGCACGGACCTTTCGTCGCTGATGACGAAGTTGAGGATATCGTGAACCACCTCAAAGAACAGGGCTCGCCTACCTACCTCTCCGATGTCACCGAAGAAAGCGAAGCAGCTGGTGGTTATGATGCTTTGACACAAGGCTCTGGAAACGCAACCAACGACCTGTTCGATCAGGCAGTCGCAATCGTCGCCAGAGACCGCAAAGCCTCGACTTCTTACATTCAGCGACGCCTCTCCATTGGCTATAACCGCGCTGCATCATTGATCGAACGAATGGAACAGGAAGGTATGATTAGCCCATCAAACCACGCAGGCAAGCGCGAAATCCTGCTTCCAGAAAGTGATGAGCAGTTTTAGGGCACTCTGAAAACGCTAAGTTACGCCCTCTGGCGCTATCAAATATTCAATGAGAATTTGGGGTACATGCCCCATCTTCGCCTTATGGTAACGATAGCGTCGCAAAATAAGGATTGAGAGATCACTGAGGGCGTGATTTAGAGAAGAGTTAATCAACTCGCTTTACGGTTGATCAAGTTTTGACAGCGGAGTTTTATTTATGATTGCATTTCAAGCGATCTTTTTTCGTAGGATTGGCAAGAGCCTCGCACTTGCAGCGGCACTTTGCATAGGGTCAGCACCACTAACTGCGGAAAACTCCGTCGCTCAACCGACAGAAAAACCGCAACAGGTTGCGCTGTCAAACGTTCAGGCCATCGACTCTGTAAGCCGATACTTCAACTCTGTGCGTAACATGCATGGCAAGTTCGTTCAGTTTGGCCCAACTGGAGGGCGCGTTGAGGGACAATTCTTCATCAGCCGTCCAGGTAAAGTGCGTTTCTATTACAAAAAACCATCCACGTTGGACATTATCTCCGATGGTAAAATGGTTTCAGTGAAGGATCGCAAGCTTCAAACGCAGGACATCTGGCCGCTATCTCAAACCCCTCTGCGCTTCTTGCTCTCCGACAAAATTGACTTGAGAAAAGACACAAACGTCAGCAATGTGGTTGTCGAGCCAGACCTCATCACAATTACCATTGATGATAAAACCCGCTTCACGTCTGGCCGTCTGACGCTGATCTTCGACGCTAGAAATTTTAAACTGAAGCAATGGACTGTCCGCGACGCACAAGGCTACGATACCTCTGTTGCGATTTACGATGTGGTTGAAAATGGCAAGACCAACCCAGATCTATTTAAGATCGACTACATCGCGAACGCTCGACAAAAGCGCGGCAACAAATAAGCTTGCCTGCATCCGTTGGGCGACGCTTTAAGACGAAATATACTGTAAGAGAGAGGAGTGCTTCGGCGCTCCTTTTTTATGATCTAGAGACCTGAAATGCTTTTTGCACCTGTTTCACCCGACCAGCCGAACCTTCCACTGGCCCCTCGCTTACTTGCCCAACTGTGCCAGAAGAAGAAAGTGAAGCTCGCGCTGGACAGCGAGTTCTTCTATTTCGGCTACATCGAAACAGCCAAAGGCATCCGCTTTCCCATCAAGGGCGGTGCGTTTGCGTTAAACAGCTATGCTGCTGGTGAAGCTGCAAGAGACAAAGAGTTTTGTGGTCGCCTGCTGCATGATGCTGGCCTCCCTACTCCGCAATTCCAGCTCATTCACTCAGACAGAGCAATCAGGCAGCTCAGCACAGCCAGCCCTCACGTTGCTGACAGGCTCAACTCACTTGCCAAAGCACAGTCCCTAGCAGAGCAGTTCGGTTACCCACTCTTCATCAAACCAAATGAGGGAACGCAGGGCATTGACGTGCATAAAATCAACACCCCTGCGGCGCTGCAAGAGCACCTCGCACAAGCGTTAGAGCACCATGAACGCATGCTTATTCAACAAGCTGTCACGGGCAACGATTACAGAGTGATTGTGTTGGATGGGAAAGTTCTGGCAGCGATAGAACGCCAACCTCTTTCAATTCAGGGAAATGGCTCTGACACAATTTTGAGGCTACTTGCTGAAAAACTGCAAATGCTGACAACACGCAGCGGCGGACACAAAATAGAACGGGGCGATCCACGCCTCCTAAAAGCCATTCAAGACGCCGGATACCAGCTTAATTCCATAGTGCCCAACGGCCAAATACTGCCACTTCTTTCCAACGCAAACCTCTCAACGGGCGGTACAGCAATTGATGTTACAGACCATGCCTCGCCCCACTTTAAAGACCTTGCCATTAAAGCAGCACAGGCCTGCGGCTTACAATACGCAGGCGTGGACATTCTATGTGAAGATTTATCGCTAAATGAAGGGGCAGCAAATGTCTTGGAGCTCAATGCAGGGCCGGGCCTGACGAACTTCTGGCAAGCCTCACCTGATCATCATGACCGCATTCGGGCCATCTATGAGGGCGTGCTGGACGCGATACTCAGTACCAAGCAACCGTCCTGGTGAAATGGCGGGAATGCTCCCGCCATCGAGTTCTTACCAAGCACCAAGCTTAGTCTCTGGCGTGTACGTCTCACCATCAACATGCTTAACCACAGCCTGACCACACATGGTAACGCCTTTGGTTGCATCGTAAGTCATGGTTGGAGAACCCTGAAGTTCCCAGCCCTTATTCAAAGCTTCAGTCACACGGTGACAAAACTTAGCAGAATCCGGTTCAGTGATGAGGCGGTAAAGGCGCATTGCTTCTTCCTTGGTTATTCGTTGAGTTGGCGGAAACTATCAGCCAAACACGAAATAGGCTAGAGCCAGACCACCTGTTCGCGATCACAATTATGCGTTGGCGTCTCGTGTAATTGCCTCAGCAACAGCGACTGTTTTCTTGCCAATCTCTGCATGCAAACGCTCTACCATCTTGCCTTCGACCTGAACTGCGCCTTTTCCGGCATTTTCAGGCAGCTCAAAAGCAGCAATCATCTTCTTGGCCCACTCAACCTCTGCTTCACTTGGAGAAAACGCTGTGTTGCAAGGTTGTAGCTGCTTTGGATGAATAAGCGTTTTGCCATTCATACCCATCTCAGCGCCCTGATCACACTCCGCGGTAAAACCTTCCAGATCAGAGAAGTTATTGTACACACCGTCCAAAATATCAGCACCACCAACACGGGCGAGCGCGAGGAAGGTCATGAGCCATGGCATCAACACAGCACGGCCCGGTAAGATTTGCGCACCGCTTTCCTTGCTCAAGTCATTCGTGCCCACAATAAAGACATCCAAGCGATTGTCCGGGTCCTGTGCTGCCTCTGCGATTTCAGAGGCGTTCAAGATTGCCCCTGGCGTTTCCAGCATCGCCCAGATGCGAACATCATCAGGCGTGCCCTGCTGGGCCATGTAGTTCGCTACTGATTTAATATCGGCAAGGCTCTCAACTTTAGGCAAAAGAACCGCGTTTGGTTTCGCAGCAACCGCTGCTTTCAAGTCATCATTCCCCCAGGGGGTCTTCAATCCATTGATGCGGATGACAAGTTCCCGGTGCCCGTACCCACCATTTGCAACAGCCTCACAAACCTGTTCGCGCGCCATCTCTTTTGCATCTGGTGCAACAGCGTCCTCAAGGTCTAAAAGCAAGACATCCACATCCAGCCCTTTGGCCTTTTCCAATGCCCGCGCATTTGAACCGGGCATATAAAGCGCACTCCGGCGCGGTCTGATGGTGAAAACTTGCTCTGAGCTAGACATGACGCTTCCTGTTGCATTGCAAAACAAGAGGAGTTTAGAGCGCCCTATTCTGCTTAACTACCCACCATTCGAGCTAATTTCCTAATTTGATTGCCCAAACAGTAAGCCTTTGGCTGCAGTAACCGCAAACAAGAAGAATAAATGCCCTCCTTGCAGAAACCTCACTTTGATTTAAGCGCTCGAGCAACAAGAACACGAAGGGAATAGAGGCTCATTTCCCATGATCAAATGAGGATCGCGACAATACAACGCGGAAAGAAATCCCATTGGCTAAACCTCCCACACAATTCGATGTTCCATCAGACTATCGTCCCTTGATTTTGGAAGATTTTTGGGGTCACTTTATAATTCAAAATCTAACGACGGAACGGGAAGAGGTAGAATGGCTGATCTTTCTTATAGAGCCTTGAATCCTGCTGATGCGCCAAACTTGGCCCCTCTCATTGCGCAGAACGCGCAGGCTCTGAAGCGTGGGGCGCCACGCCGCCCTGACGAAGTTTTCGCCGAGCGCTTGATTGACGACAAATCAATCGAACTTATTGGCGCATTTGAAGCCGAAACTCTGGTTGGCTTCGCCGCTTTCTTCGATATTCCAGACCTGGTTTCGGGCCTGAGAATTGGCCAGCTGGACGATATCTACGTCGTTCCAGAGCAGCGCCATAAAGGCATTGGCCGCACACTGGTGGAAGAGCTCTCTAAAATTGGCCAGGACCGTGACTGGGTTCACGTCCGTTGGTTGGTGCCAAACAAAAACAAAGTCGATAACAGCTTGTTTGAGAACCTGGCAGAACCAGGCGATAAAGACAGTCTCATCGTGCCGATTGACCGCCTGGCACTTGCATAAAGTTCAGTCTTTGAAAGCGGCTCTTAGGAGCCGTTTTCTTTTAGGATCAGCTTTGGCACAGGTCCAAGATCAAAGAACGCGATGCGAGCACGACCATTTTCGATTGTAACGGGCAGCCTCAGCGTCGGGACCCCATTTTCAGCACTTCCCTTGCCAATGCTCATTGCCGTCTTCTGCAGCGCTTCAAGCGTCTTTGAGCCATGAGGAAACAGTGGCTTCAGCGCATCCTCAAGCTGATGAATGCCGGTAATCACCAGCGGCAGTGTCCCATTCAAACGGCCCTCCCGGTCAATCACCAAATCACCACCGGTTTGGATCGAAAACTCACCACTTTTGAGTTGCGCGCTTGAGACATTGACCTTTAGCTCTTCATCAACCATCAAATCAGCAATGTTGCTCACCTTACCATCAAGAAGCTGCGCGCCTGCTGGCAACTGCACGAGTAGGTTGATATCGAGCGGGACTGCACCAGTGGCATTTTCTGCTATCAGGCCTTGAACCAGCAAGGCTGCCTCAAGCGCATTCTTATCCCCTTCAAGGCGACGCAGATGCAGCTCGGTTAGATTAGCATCGAGCTTAACAGATTGGTCGCCGACCGTATAAGCCAGCTTTGGTTCCTTGAAAACAGCATCAATTTTCCCAGGTTTGCCATCTTGCGCAAGGACACTCGCCTGAGCAGTTTTCCAATTTGCAGAGTAAGCAGGACCCTTTTGACCAAAGTTTGCTTCAGCTGGGCTGATGGCCTCAAAAATCAGGTGGTTTGGATTATACGCCAGCGCAATACCGCGTAACTCCTTGATAAAGTACCACTCCCCATTCTTATCCATTCGAAATGGAGTACAGGTCAGCTCAAACCGGAACGGGTACCCACCGAGCGTTTGATCCCCACATTCAAGACTTCCACCGTCAGCTTCTGCAACCATCACGCCGTTGCGGATCACGTCAGAAACAACGCCGCGCCCAACTGCCCAATAGGCAGACCACCCGCCAATGATCAAGGCGACAAGGATCGCTAAAACGAAATACGCCGACTTTCTAGGGGGCCGGGATACTTTTGGTTCAGTCATCTACTCTCCGTTACCCTCACACATTGCTTGTGAGTTGCATGCTGATTACGAGCCTGTTAGGTCGTGTGTATCTTAGAATTCTACGAGAAAATAGCTATGCGAGATTTATGGATATTTGGCTACGGCTCGCTAATTTGGCGCCCCGGCTTTACGTTTGAGCAAGCTATTCCAGCAATCTTACATGGCGTGCATCGCTCGCTCTGCGTTTATTCTTGGGTTCACCGCGGGACGCAAGAGAACCCTGGTCTGGTATTTGGGCTGGATAAAGGTGGCGCATGTATCGGCAGGGCTTTCAGGATCGCCCCACAAAACTGGCAAGCCACACTTGAGTACCTTCGCGAGCGTGAGCAGCAAACAATGGTTTATCTAGAAGCACACCGTCGCGTTCGCCTGCTTGATGACGAAGGCACCAAAGTCAGGGCTGTCACCTTCGTTGCAGACCAAAAGCACGAGCAATATGCAGGTGCGTTACCGCTAGACAAACAATTGCAGATTGTAAAGGGAGCCGTGGGGCGGTCTGGCGCAAATCCTGAGTATGTACTCAACACGCACGCCCACATGAAGGAAATGGGGATCAAAGATCAAAACGTAGAATGGTTGGCACGACGGCTTGCTTTATAAGATCAAGCGCGACCTACTCGTCCTCTGGTTTGATATATGAAAAAATCCCCGTGCGCAGATCGTTATGAGCATGATCTCTCTCTACAGAGTCGGCAGCCAGAAGGTGGACGTAAGCCTCGTGTGACGACTTGATCACAGGCATTGGGTTCTTCTCATTCGGCATACCCATATACCCGAGCCAAATCACGGCTTCACTCTTCCCATCCTTAATCAGAACCAGATTTTCTGCATAGTCAGCCGTCTCCTCCGGAGAAATCCGGGTGAAGAGATACCTGTGCCCGGATGTACCAGACCAGTACTTGAACTGACTACCAGACCCTAGCTCTTCTGACACGCGCGCGGACGTGCCACCTGGCAAGTGATCATCAAACAACGAGTACTGCAACGCACTCTCCTGTTCTCTCCTGCTACTTCCCATAGTACTTTATAGAACAAACTGTGAACATATTACAAGTTGACCCAGAGCATTGTCAAAAAAGAAGCCTCCTTTAAGGCAAAGGCGGCTTTCTTTCCTCTAAACAACTGATTTCCACGCAAAATCTTTATTTTTTCTTATTTTCTGCCTGTAGTGCACGGGCTTCTTTGATGATTATGTTATCTGGCGTGGCTTTTTCAGCCTCATCAAGCAAGCGATCAGATGCCGTTTCAATCCGACCTTGGAGCAACTTGAAGAATTCCTCCGGCGGCAAACCCGGCTGAATTGGCTCAAGGAACTCTGCTGTCGCCGTACCTGGAAAACGGAAGAAACGACGCCGCGGCCAATAAACACCAGAGTTGATCGCGACTGGCACCACCGGACAATTCAGTGTCTTGTACAGGTGCACAATACCATACTTGTATTGCGGCTCAGCTCCAGCTGGACGGCGCGTGCCCTCTGGGTAGATGATGATATTGCGCCCCTCGGCAATCGCCTCAGCTGCTTTACGGGACATCTCCGTGAGCGCTTTACTCTTCCTACCCCGATCGACAGGAATCTGACGAAACTTCATGAGGTACCAGCCAAAGAAAGGAACCCAGCGCAGCTCCTTTTTAAGAATATATGTCGGCTGGTGACAGTATTCTGCCAGTGCAAAGGTTTCCCATGCGGACTGGTGTTTGGATACGATGATACAGCCCGTATCAGGGATATTCTCCAGGCCCCTAACTTCAGACTTCAAGCCCGCAACCCAATGCAACAGAAATTTCTCGGTACGGCTCCAAAATGAGAGAAGCCACCAGCACCACTTTGTTGGCAACAGAAAGAGAAACAGGCACGCCAGCATAATAATCAAAGTGCTGAGGTAAAAAAGAACGTTGAAGAGGATGGAACGCAGAACGATCATAGTACCTTCACAAACATATTCGAGTGGCCCAAGCCAATGCCAATTTAGAACTTACTTCGCGAATCTAAGAGAGTCGGTTTACAGGAAACACGACATCCAGCTCAACCCGCAGTCGAACGAGGATATACTTCACATATTCGCGTAGGAGAAGCTTTGTTATCGAAGAACTTTCATACCACCGCTCTAAATCCAGCTCTCTGTGGTAGACAGGGCTCGGATAAAGGCTCGCATTTGGTAGGCGAACCTGCAATTCCGCCAAGGCTCTAGGCATATGATAAGCGCTAGTCACAACCAAAAGTGAATTAAATTGATTTTCTCGAACCCAGCTCGCTGTTTCCTCAGCGTTTCCGATCGTATTCTGTGCTTTTCTGTCCAAATCAACACAGCAATCAAACAACCACATCCGCTTGGAGTTCATGCGAGCGATCTGTTTTGCACTGGTTGACGGGTGTACACCGGAGATAAGAAGCCGCTTCGCGCTCCCAGTCTCCAGAAGGTCCAGACTTTGCGAAATCCGGTCGCGACCACCTGTCAGCACAACAATACCGTCTGCATGTTTGGGAACAACAGTTTGCACGGCAGGCTGCAACACTTCCACAAACCACAAGAACCCGCCGATAAAAGAAATCGCGCACACACAGCAAATGAGGAGAAAAAAGCGAACGGCTCCGCCGACAAACCAAGGCCAACCAGAACGTTTCTCAGAACCGATTGCAGCCGGACCTTGCTCCCCGGATTTTCTTATATTTGCCGCTGAATCGCGCGTATTCAATGAATGCTCCCTGATACGGCTACTACAGTTATAGCCACAAACTTGAACAAGAATTTTCCTGACTACATATCAGAATTGGCAAAAATAGGAAGAATTCGGACCTTAATCCATATTTCCCAAATGTCTGTGGACAGCCAGACGAGATGTGAGTGCAGTCAACACGGCGACCAGCACCACAACAGCAACAATACCAAGATACCCGATTGCACTCACCTGCGCGGAGCCAAACAGCGCCTGCACCTGATTACCACTGACTGAGCTAATATCGCCGCCCCCAAAAAAGCCGATGATCAGAAAGCTGAGTGCAGCCATCATTCCACCAAAGATACCACCTTTTAGGCCCAGCCACAAAAAGTGTCGCTGAAACTCAGAAGCAATAAAACCAATCTCCGCGCCAACGAAATGCAACACCTCAACAACATCCTTGTTGCCGGACATAGCAGCTTGCGTTGCGAAAATAACTGAGAGCACCATAGAAAACAGAACAAGCACCAATATACCGAAACCAGCCAGCACGGCCGTATTTGCCATTGCTGAAAGCTGGCGGTTCCAAACCCGGTGGTCATCAACCGATGCCGCGCGAATATCCTGCTCAATCTGGTTTTTCATTGCCGGTAGATCCAGCAATTCAGGGTCACTGATCTCCACCAGCACCAAACGCGGAATCGGAAGCTCTTCCAGCTCCAACCCCTCACCCAGCCAGGGCTGAAGCAGGCCTTTGGTTTCCTCATCAGAAAGCGCACGCGCATCCCCAACTCCAGGGAACTCGCGCACCAACGCAAGAGTACGGTCAATCTCAAGCAGCATATTGACGCCATCTGCTGGTCGGATCTGCACCGTCACCTCACGTACAAGATCGTTGGTCCAGTCATTGGCTGCGTCATTGACAATTGCAACGAAACCCACGGTCAGGCAGGCAAGGAAGCTCATGATCGCCACAACAAGCATCAAAGCTTGTCCCGAAATAGCTTGAGGTGGAACAATTGGAGCTGTTTTTTCTCTAAGGCTAAATCTCAGATTAGAAGATTTCGGGCGCGTAGCTTTTTTGACCGGGCGCTTTGCCTTCTTCTTAGGCGTCGCCGCTCTGGCCCCATCCGGCCTTCTCGCCTTAACTGTCGCACGCTTTGCGCCGGTCATGGGCGGATCTCTTCTTTGCTGAGTATCAGACATGAACAGCCAGCCGCCCGTCGTTGAGAATAAGATGTCGAGCTTCAATCTGCTCTAGCAAATGAAAATCGTGCGTTGCGATGACCACGGAAGTTCCAAGCCTGTTCAACTCAATAAAGAGTCGTAACAGCCGGCGTGCAAGAGGAGGGTCAACGTTACCCGTTGGCTCATCTGCCAACAGCACCTCAGGCCGCGTAATCAAAGCGCGCGCGATGGCTGCGCGCTGCTTTTCGCCCCCTGATAGAACCGGCGGCAACACATGCATGCGGTCGCCAAGCCCGACCCACTTCAACAAATCGATTACATCTGGACGATATTCGGATTCAGATTTCCCTGCGACACGGTGCGGTAAGGCAACGTTTTCGTAAGTCGTTAAATGGTCCAGCAAACGAAAATCTTGAAAAACAACGCCAATTCGGCGGCGCATAGAAGGCAACTCTGCCTTCGCTAACTTGGTGGTATCTTTACCAAAAACTGAGATCAGTCCACGTGTGGGGCGCATAGAGAGAAACAACAAACGCAAAAGACTCGTTTTCCCCGCGCCCGAAGGGCCAGTGAGAAACTGAAAAGACTGCGGCTCAATGGAAAAGGTCAAATCCCGAAGGACTTCAGGGCCCATTCCATACCGAAGCCCCACATTCTCAAAGCGTATCACCGAAAATTCCCCTAGCAGACGTATGGTTTTGCCCTATCAGCAGAATGAGGCCAAACTCGTTCAAATTACTCTAAAAAATAATCATCTCGTGTTCAATTTAGTTCGACACTTACCCCGGCAAATTTATGCGAGCCTGTTCCTTTAGACATCCAAATAACAAATTAACACTTCATTAAGAAAATAAATGCCCTCATAGCTTTGGGAAACTCAATTTCAGGGACTTAATCTGACATGAAACCCCTGCATTTAGGCTGGTCAAAGCCTTAGGTTTTGGCTACTTGTGCGTATTGTGCATATTTGGTGGCTCTGAGGCGTATTTTTAAAAAGAACCTTTGGTTTTTTAAGCTAGAAACACGCGAAAATGAAGGATTAAAGCAGTTTACCTGAGGTTATTTGACGGCAAACTTCTTTTGGATCGCACTCGATGAAAATTATCTGCCCACAATGTAATACTGCCTATAAAATTCCCGCCGATAAAGTTGGCGAAACCGGTCGCAAGGTGAAGTGCGCAAGCTGCAATCACATTTGGCAGGTTGCGTCCAAGGTAGAAGACGAGTGGGCTATCGAGCTCAATGGAAATACCGAAGTACACAACAATTCAACACCAATTAACGAACGCGCAGAGCCGTTTTTCTCTCAAGGCTTTGACGAAAGTGCCTTAGCTGGAGCAAATAAACGAGCCTCTCGCCATGTCGCCTTTTCTGATGACGACCTTGGCATCGGCTCTAAAGAAGTGTCTTCAGATTCAATCAGTTCTAAGGATAAGCCAACTGGCCCACAATCCTCTGGTCCTGGCGATGAGCCCAATGAAACTCCGCAGGATTCGACCAGTGCAGATGAGGAACCCTCAAAGGAAAAAAACCAATCTGAGGGCACCCCACAAAAGCCTAGGGCACGAACTGGAAAAAAAACCAAGTCAGCGCGCAAATCAGGTGCTATAAGCGCGAAAGGCCTGCTGGGAGCAAGTCTTCTTACTATGTCACTCGCACTCTGTTTTACAGCTGTGCAATATCGTGAATCATTAGTAAGAGCCTTCCCCGATTTGGCTGGTCTTTACCAGTTGGCTGGTATGACCGTAAATCTGCGTGGTCTTGTTTTTAAAGATCTGAGAACCTTCCGTGAGGTTGACGATGGTTCCCTAATACTCGTTGTAGAAGGGGCTGTAGAAAACATCACTGGAAGTGAGACGTATATTCCAGCCATCAAGCTGGCGCTGCGCTCTCAAGACACACAAGAGATACATTCCTGGATTGTGGAACCGCAACAAGAGCGGCTTGCACCAGGAGACAGAACACGGTTCAGAACTCGGCTCGACAATCCACCAGAGCGAGCCGCCGACATTCAATTGCGCTTTATAGAGCGCCAGAAAAAAAGAGCGAGCATTAGATGACCGGTAATCCGGAAATCCGCGTGCTGTTTGATGAAGAAGCAATTGCGACGCGTGTAGACGCCATTGCAACTGCTATCGCGCAGGACAATCCTCACAACCTACTTGTTATAGCAGTGCTGAAAGGAAGTTTTATTTTTGCAGCCGACCTTGCCCGTGCATTGCATAAAGCAGGTTCCGCTCCGGAAATGGAATTTTTACACCTTTCGAGTTATGGAAGTGGAACGGTATCGTCTGGAGAGATCAAAGTACTCCGCGATGTCGAAAGCGATGTGTCTGGAAGAGACGTCATTTTGGTAGATGACATTCTCGAATCTGGCCGCACTCTAAAGTTTGCACGCGACATGATCGCCGCACGTGGAGCCAAGTCTGTCCGGATCGCTGCACTTCTGGACAAACCGAACCACAGGAAAGCTGACGTTAAATCGGATTACACGGGCTTCAATTGTCCTGATAAATTCGTTGTCGGTTACGGTATGGACATGGGGCATGCATGGAGACAGTTACCTTTCATCGGCTATGTGCCGCAGGAAGGTGACGACTAACGAGGGGGGCTAAAATGGCTCACATACTCCTGACGGAAGACGATGATGCAGTCCGCGCCTTTGTAAAACGCGCATTGGAGCTGGACGGGCACAAAGTAACCGCTGTGGAAGATGGCGCCGAAGCCGCTCTTGTTTTGCTGCAACAGCAAGGTAAGTTCGACCTTCTTCTCTCCGACATTAGAATGCCGGAAATGGACGGGATCGAACTTGCAATGCAAAGTAGCCAACGTTACCCCGGCCTGCCGATCCTTCTGATGACTGGTTATGCTGATCAGCGTGAACGCTCTGAAGAAGTCGGCAAATGCGTGAAAGACGTTCTGACGAAACCATTTTCATTGGTTGAAATCCGCAAGGCAGTTTCAGTTGCCCTTGCTGATGAAAGCTCAGAACAAACCGCCGTCGCATAACAGCCCGGAACACTTCCAAGAATTTTGAACGCGATCACTCCCTGAGCGATCGCGTTTTGCATTGACACAAACCCCTCAAAAACACGCGTTCTTAGCGCCTCAAAAACGTCAATGAAATCAGACCAGCTCTTTAATTTGAAATGCAGACGCCAGCACTATTGAAACAAAAGCCTTCGCTGTTTGGCTTCCATCATCGGCCAGATAGACATTCGTCTCGGGCAACGCAGGAAGGCCATAGTCTGCTGGCACTTCGACCAACTCCTGACTAACAAGCGATCTCGGCAACGCTGCAATGGCCAGATCCCCTCGCAATGCCGCAACCTGCCCCATCGAAGTATCGCTGGAATAGGCAATCCGATAGTCACGCTCTGCAGTTTGCAGCGCCGATAAAGCTGCCTCTCGCCATGCACAGCCAACTTCGGAGATCGCCAGCGGCAACGGTTCGCGTTCAACGGCACGCCCACCCTTCCTCATCAGCCACATAAGCGGCTCAGAATACAACCGATGAACTTGAAAATCGGGTTCAGTTGCTTCATTGAAAAGCGCAAGATTGGCCTCTCCGGCATCAAGCAAACTTTGCACGGCATGACTGGTATCTAAGCGAACATCGACAATGATACCCGGGTGGGTTTCTGATAGCCCTCGCAAAAGACCGGGAACCAGCGAAACACCAAGATCATGCGGTGCCGCCAAACGCAAGTGACCAGTAAGCGCAGAGCCTTTAAAGGCCGCGATAACCTCATCGTTGAGCCCTAACATTTTACGCGCAAAGCTTAGCAGGATCTCGCCGTCTTCAGTCAAACGAACATGACGAGCGTCTCTGGACATCAGCTTAGCGTTAAGCAGCTCTTCCAATTTCGTAATCTGAAGACTTACAGCAGATGGAGACCGGTGCACGCGGGTCGCAGCGCGCCGGAACGTGCCAGTTTCACAAATCGCAACGAAAGTCCGCAGGGCATCCAGATTGAGCGTCCGGCTTGCCCGCACCAAATTCTGCTCCAATGTTGAGAATACCTGATCCATAAGTTCGGAACCTACCGTTTTTCTAAACCTGGGTCAAAGCCTATACTCCCACGAGACAGGGAGAGCCGGATGACCACTCACCACAACAACTACATTCAAGGTACCTTTTGGGCACTCACCGCCGTCCTTATATGGGCCGGATCTCTGGTCCTGATGCGGCTTGGGGTGACAACGAGCTTGAATGCTTACGACCTCACCGCACTGCGCTTTGGCACAGCGGCAATGCTTCTTATACCTGTCATACTCAAGCATGGCTTTGCGTATGACAGGCTGAAGCTGCGGGGCATCGTTTTGATAGTCACCTGCTTTGGCGCACCCTATATTTTGTTAATATCCTTCGCCTTAACCACCGCATCAGCCACCGCTGGGGGCGCAATAAACCCCGGCTTCATGGCCGTCATCACAGTCTTTCTGGCACCGCAAGCCTTTAAGACGAGGATAGGTCGGGCACAGCTCCTCGGGATTGGGCTTATCCTCATGGGCGTGCTTTTTACGATAAGGCATGAGGAAAGTGGTCTTCCAATCGGCCCTGCTCTTTTCGTCCTGACGGGCAGCCTATGGGCACTTTATGGACTAACCGTCCGCAAAGCCAAAATCCTGGCACTCCACGCAACCGCTATCGTTGCTGTTGGGTCTGCGCTTTTTTACCTCCCGCTCTACATTATCGCTCTACCCAAGCAAATCTCCACTGCATCCGCGCGGGACATCCTCTTACAGCTGGGGTTTCAGGGCGTATTGGTCAGCGTCGTCGCGGTGTATTCCTTCAATCGCTCTGCCGAACTTTTGGGGCCGGTGATGGGCGCAACGCTTCCAGCCCTCATTCCAATTGCCACACTGGGAATTGGAGCAGTGGTTTTGCACGAACCTGCAGGCACGGGTGAAATCACAGTCGCAACAACCATTGGCTTAGGTGTCGCCCTGATCCTCATCGGTCGCAAACCCAAATTCAAAGAAAAAGCGATTTTGCAGGAGGCGCAGCCTCCACTAAAGGCGAGCTCACCGAAGCGTAGCCAACTCAATAGCGCTTCATCAGCCGCTCTAAATATTCCAGCTCCAGCTGTGGCCGCTCGGGATCAGAAAGGCGGCGGCGGAGTTCTTCAAGGATGCGCCGCGCCCGCTGAACCTCTATCTCGTCGGGAACCTTCACCTGACTGCCAAACTCAGGCCCCTCAACACGGCGCATCCGACCCAGCGGGTCTTCATTGAGCGGCGCGTTGGCAGACTGCCCTCGCCCGCCGTTTTGGCCTGCCAGCTGCTCAGCAAGCGACTGCGCCCCTTTGCGCAAAGACTCCAGCGCCTGGCTCTGTTCAGAAACCGCCTCGTCCGCTTGTTGTGCCCCAAGCGCCTCGCCTGCTTCTTCCATGGAGTTTCCAGCACTGTCGAGGTCTTTGCTTGGCTTGGCCCCGTTATTCGCCATGCTATCGAGCAGTTTTTGCAGTTCGTCAGAAAGGTTTCGTTGCTGCCTTTGAAGTTGGCGGAAAGCTTGCTCAGCCTCCTCGTCACTCATCTGATCAGCCGGGCTCCGCTTCCCATTTGGTCTGTTTGCGCGCGGATTTTGGCCATCAGGATCAAACTTATGCGTCTCATCCATCAAATTGCGCTGCTTTTCGATCATGTCGCCCAGGCCTTCTAAAGCTTGCAGCATCTGTCGTTGCTGTTCACTTGGCGTTGGTTGTTGCTGCGCATTTTGCATGTTCTCCAGCATCTGCTGCATTTGCGCCAACAGCTCGCGGGCAGCTTCCAAAGAACCGGTTTTGGCGAGTTCTTCCATACGGCGCAGCATGTCATCCAAATCACGAGGCGTAATCTGCTGAGCATTTTCATTCATCGGCATTTGGCCAAGCTGCTGCGGATTGTCCTTCATTTGTTGCGCCATCGACTTCAAGTAATTATCCAGTGCCTTGCGCAAATCACTCATCAATTCAGCGATTTCCTGCTCAGAAGCGCCCTGCTCCAAAGCGCGTCGCAAGGCTTCCTGTGCCTCTCGCAAAGCTCTCTCGGCTGCAGAAAGCCCGCCATCCTCAATGGTGAGCGCCACATTCCAAAGCACATCCAACATGGTGGTGAGTTGTTCATCTGTGTTGGCGGCAACAAGCTCACTATACGCAAACCGCAGCGGCAAATAAGAGCCTGCATCGTTGATGAAACGCTCTGGTGCAATCATCACCATATCCAGCGCATCAACAACCTGAGGGTAACTCTCCACGTTCATCGCAAGTTTACGCCGTTGCTCAACCACTGCACGCGCTAAAGGCTTGTTGAACCGTCTCTCAGGCAGCTTGATATACACGGGCTGCGAGCGCCCTTCCTGCTCGGCCTCATCCCGGGCCACAAGCACAAGAGCAACCTCAGACCCAGCCCACGGATGCGCTGTCAGGTCTTGATAGGTCTGCCCCACAGACATGCTCGCATCTTTGGGCGGCAAGCTCAGGTTAAATCGGGGCGCCTCAACCAGAGACCGGCCCGGCTCATCATTTGCATCGCCACGCTGCACTTTTTCCATGATTGCTTCGGCAGAAACCACGCGGTAGTCATCTTGAACCAGATAAGTCAGCTTAAGGCTGCCAGAAAGTTGCTCCTCCGGGTCGTCAAACAAGCGAATACGGGGCGGTAAGTCCGGGCGAATGGCAATCTTCCAGGAATATTGCGGCGACCCATCTTGCAAGATCTGTAAACGTCCACTCGCATTCAGCGGAAACCGCCATTCAGTGCTCTTCAGCTCCTCTGAGGTTTCACCAGCTCTTGTTTGCTCCCGTTCCGGCTCCACAAACTCCTGCCCGCGGGCAGAGAAGTAGACAACCGAGAAATCACTGGTTCCCTGTGCCCGCACTAGCACCTCACTTCCACTCGCAATGGAAAGCGCGTCATCCACGTCACGAAGTTGATTTGCATCTCCGCTCAAGAACACCGGAGCCTCTCCAGTGTAGGGAGGCGGCGTTATCCAGGCATCAATTCTTGCAGATATGACAGTTCCAACACTTTGAGACTGGAAAGGTAGGAGAAGATTCGACCATCGGTTCGCATCCGAAATGGAATATCCAACCACGAGCAACATAACGGCAAGAACTCGTAGCCCGTAAGGGTCCTTTGTAAAACCGCGAGGGTTTACGCCGCCTACTCGCAGGTTTTTCAGTCGCTCGCGTAAACGCTTTTGGTGCACAGCCCAAAGAGCAAGGGCTGCTTCATCGTCTGTGCCTGTTGCCTGCTCATCGTTGTAGGAGAGCAAGGGCCTGTGTAGTAAGTCGCTTGCAATCTCAACTTTGCGCAACCCCTCCGCTTCATCAGGAAGTTTCAGGTTTAACAGCGGATAGCAGCTCCACATGAACCCGGCAAGCAAGGCAATAGAACCGAAAGCTGAGAGATAAAAACCAAGCAGCTGCCAAACCCCAAGAAAGCTCAGGGCCACATAAAAGCAGGAAATAATCAATGGAATCTGCGCAACGGGCCAGAACCGCTCCCAAAACAAATACAGCCGAGCTTCAAAAGCCAGCCTCTTCAATCTGTGGGGGAGTTTTTGAGAAAACAGGTATTTCCAGAAAGCGATAGTCTCGGCATTTTCGCCGCAGTGCCCATCATGCCCTCGCAAATCATTTGCTGAAGCAATGACATTCTCAGGGGTGTTGTTAGCGCTATTCTCTTTCTGATGCGTCACTTAGGCCTCGCTAATCGCCGCCTGCCTTTTTTCTTTTTAGCATACGGCGATTAACGTCTATCGACAATCTGGCAAACCTTAGGGGCTTCTATATAAGGTTAAGCCTTTTCAACCCAGTTAGGCACAACGTCCTGGTTGAGCAATTCATCATAGCTCTGGCGCTGACGAATAATGGCAAACTTATCGCCATCAACCAAAACCTCTGGCACCAGCAGGCGTGTATTGTACGTACCAGACTGCGTCGCGCCATAAGCGCCGGCAGAGTAGACAGCCAGCAGGTCGCCTTCTTCAAACTTCGGCATTTCGCGGTCACGAGCAAGGTAGTCGCCAGTTTCACAAACCGGACCAACAACATCAGCGAGCATAGTTTCACCGTTTTGTCGCTCTTCACTCACTGCACCAATATCATGGTGTGCTTCATAAAGCGTTGGGCGGATCAGATCGTTCATTGCTGCATCAACAATGACGAAATTCTTCGCTTCGCCTTCTTTACGGTAGATCGTTTCGGTAACGAGAATACCCGCATTTCCGGCGATCAGGCGTCCAGGTTCGGTGATAAGCTTCACACCAAGACGCTCGATATGCTTACGAACAATCTTTGCGTACTCTGTTGGCAAAGGCGCTTCAATGCCGCCGCCGTAAGGAATGCCAAGACCACCGCCCACATCAAGGTGTTCGATCTCGATACCATCTTCCTTGAGCAGCCCAATCAACACACCAAGGCGTTCCAGTGCATCATCGAATGGCCCAAGCTCAGTGATCTGAGACCCAATATGCATGTCCATACCGGTCACTTTCAGGCCCGGCAGTTGCGAAGCTTCTTTGTAAGCAGCGCGCGCATGGTCCCAGGCAATGCCAAACTTATTTGCAGCCAAACCGGTAGAGATCTTGGCGTGGGTCTTTGCATCCACATCTGGGTTGATGCGCAAAGAGATCGGTGCAACCTTGCCCATCTCTGTGGCGACCGCAGAAAGACGCCTCAGTTCTGGTTCGGATTCCACATTGAAACAAAGGATGCCAGCATCCAGCGCAAAGCGCATTTCCTGACGAGTTTTGCCAACGCCGGAGAACACAACCTTGTTTGCAGGAATACCCGCTTTCAGCGCACGGCGCAGTTCCCCTTCAGAAACAACATCCGCACCAGCGCCAACCTTAGCCAGCACTGTCAAAATGGCGATATTGGAGTTCGCCTTCATTGCATAACAGGTCAGGTGCTCTATGCCATCAAACGCACCATCAAAAACCTTGAAGTGACGTTCAAATGTTGCGCGGGAATAGCAGTAAAATGGTGTACCAACGTCCGCCGCGATGTCAGTCAGCGCAACGTCTTCAGCGTGAAGCACGCCATCCTTAAATTCGAAGTGGTGCAATGTAAGTCCTCTGCGCTGGTCCTACCCTCGCGGGTTTAGCAAACCAGTTTAAAAATTGAAGTCGGGATCGCTGCTATCCGCACCAATCAATGGATCCAGAAACAGGCTTTCATCCTTGTCACCTGGAACCTGAGGAACAGGAGCATCATTCAGGGGCGGCGTTGCACCATCTGCACTCGCCTGAGCCTGACTTGGTGATTCCAAGCTGCCTTTACGCCCACACGCCGAAACACTCAGACCAAGCGCAACAATTGTGAGGCCAATCAGAAGTTTGGAACTACGGCTTTTTGTAATAACTGTCATGCCTTGCAAGCTCATTGTTGTCTGCTCCAACTTGGATGGTCTTCCCAAACCAGAAATCCTACCTAATGACCGGCTCAGTCAAGCCCAAGCCGGTTCTCTGCATCATTTCTGCACCGGAACACCAGTGACTGCAAGATCATCCGAAGAACAGGATTACTTTTCTGTCTTCTGCTCTCGTTCAAGCTGCTTAAGCCAACGGCGAGATTGCTTGCGCACATTCACCGGGCTTGTGCCGCCGTATGAAACACGACTGCGAACAGATTTATCAACGGAAAGAACGCTGTAGATGTCATCTGTTATTTTCGGCTCAACACTTTGCATCTCTTCAAGCGTCAGGCGGTGAAGCTCCACCCCTTTGTCGACAGCTATCTTAACAAGTGCACCAGTTACATGGTGAGCATCACGGAAAGGCATGCCAACAACACGAACACACCAGTCCGCCAAATCGGTCGCAGTCGAGTAACCAGAACCAGCAGCTTTCTTTAGCGTTTTCACGTTTGGCTCAAGGTCGCGCATCATACCGGTCATCGCAGCAAGAGCGAGCGAAAGGTTCGGCAACGCATCAAATGCCTGCTCTTTATCTTCCTGCATGTCTTTCGAGTACGTCAGCGGAAGACCCTTCATCATCACAAGAAGAGAGTTCAAAGCACCGTAAATACGGCCCGTTTTCGCGCGAATAAGCTCAGCAGCATCCGGGTTCTTTTTCTGCGGCATAATGGAAGAGCCGGTCGAGAACTTGTCAGAAAGCTTGATGAAACCGAACTGTGCAGAACACCAAATCACAATCTCTTCAGCCAGACGAGACAAATGCATTGCACAGATAGACGCATCCGCTAACGCTTCAATGGCAAAGTCACGGTCAGAAACTCCGTCCAAAGAGTTGGCTGTTGGGCGGTCGAACCCAAGCGCGGCAGCCGTCATTTCGCGATCAATCGGGAAAGAGGTGCCAGCAAGAGCGGCACAGCCAAGCGGGCTTTCGTTCATCCGAACACGCGCATCTTGAAGGCGCGAGCGGTCGCGGGAGAACATTTCCACATATGCCATCAGGTGATGACCAAATGTCACAGGCTGAGCAGACTGAAGGTGCGTAAAGCCCGGCATCACGACCGCAGCATGTTCCTCAGCCTTCTCGGAAAGCGCCTGCATCAGGTCTGTCACCTGCGCCTCAAGATCGTCAAGGGAATCGCGGACCCATAAGCGGAAATCGGTAGCTACCTGGTCATTTCGGGAGCGACCCGTATGAAGCCGGCCAGCCGTCGGGCCGATCAATTCCGCCAAGCGCGCTTCGATATTCATGTGAATGTCTTCAAGCGCACGAGAGAAGGTGAAAGTGCCGCCTTCGATCTCTGACAAAATTGTGTCTAGACCCTGAGCTATCTTTTCGGCATCTTCTGCGCTAACGATGCCCTGTGACGCCAACATGCTAACATGAGCCTTGGACCCGGCTATGTCTTGTCGGTAGAGCTTTCGATCAAAATCGATGGAAGCGTTGATCTCTTCCATGATTGCGTCTGGCCCTTCCGCAAAACGGCCCCCCCACATGCGGTTGCTCATGTCTAGCCTCATTATGATTTGGGTTTAATATGAAGAAACTGACAGTTACCGGAAAGTTCAGCCTTGGAAAAGGGCTTATTGTAGCATTCGCGGGATTTGTCGTCGTAGGTGGAGCCGTATGGGCGCTTAATCAGCAAAAAAGCGCTGAACCACAAGCCCTCGCCTGCGCTTCTTCAATGAATACAGCAAAAAATCTCAAGAGTTTGACCACCGGCGAAATGGCGTCTTTTCTGCCCTCACAGAAGCCTTTGAACCTCTCACAACTGAAATTCAACGATGCCGACGGCAATCTGATCAAAATGTCAGATCTTAAGGGCACCAAACTGCTCAACCTGTGGGCCACCTGGTGTGCCCCATGCCGCAAAGAAATGCCTCACCTTGATAAGCTCCAGCGCGAAGCCGGTGACGAGGCATTTAACGTGATTGCTGTGAATATGGACCGCGGTGAAAATAATCCAAAGCCGCTGACATTCCTCAGTGATATTGGCGTGACGGATCTCGCATACTTCTCAGATCACACCATGGCCACGTTCAACAACCTACGTGCCAAGGGCAAGGCACCGGGCCTGCCAAGCACAATCATGATTGGCGAAGACGGCTGCGAAATCGGCACCATGTTCGGCCCCGCGGACTGGGCATCCCCTGAAGCCTTTACGCTGGTAAATGCAGCACTGGCCGGACAGAAAGAAGATCAGACCGCCCAAGCCAATTAAAGAACTGATGAGCCTACCTCAAAATTCTTGGGGCAGGCTCTAACTCACATTTGTTGTATCCGTTGCGCACACCCGCAGCCGATGTCCATCTGGATCAACAGCAACAAACGTATACCCAAAATCCAGATCAACCGGTTCCATGAGTATTGAAATGCCCTTCTCTTTCCAAACGGTAAAAACCTGATCGACCTTTTCACGGCTAACATCGCTCAGTGACAGCTCAAACCCTCCAAAGGATGGTTCAGGCTTAGGATCAATGCCCTGTGCAAATTGCAACCCGAGAGTGACATCTTCTCCCAAAGAGAACAGCGAAAATTCCTGAAACCTCTCGATCGGACCGCTTTGCAGAACATCCGAATAAAACTCAGTGCTTTTCTCAACGTCGTCGACATAGAGAATAACGCTATTGGGCTTAAACATACTCACACCCCGTTATCTTGAAAATCAAAGAAACAAACAGATTGCTGCAATCTCAGAATAGCCCCTGCACCAAGAAATATCTTTGATCTTACCCCTTACCCGGGACCGGGCGTTCTCTCATTCTCATCAAACCTTCCTGCACAGCAGAAGCGACGAGAACGCCGTCACGCGTATACAAGCTGCCACGGCTAAATCCGCGTCCTCCGGCAGAGCGTGGGCTGTCCTGCGTATAGAGCAGCCATTCATCACAGCGAAAATCACTGTGGAACCACATGGCGTGATCCAGACTTGCGACCTGCAAGTTTGGCACAAACACATTGATGCCATGGGGGAACAGAGCCGTGTCCAGCAAGGTCATATCTGAAGCATAGGCCAGAACACACTGGTGAATACGAGGATCATCCGGCAGTTTTGCAGCGGCACGCACCCAGACATGCTGCACAGGCTCCTGCTTTTTGCGAGAAAAGTACTGCCCCAGATCCAGCGGACGCAGTTCAATCGGGCGCTCACGCTTCCAGTATTTTTGAACAGGCTCTGGCGCTGTGGCGATCAACTCCTCGGAAATGTCAGAGATCGGCATCAAGTCTTCCGGCATCGGCACATCCGGCATTTCGATCTGATGCTCCAACCCCTTTTCCACGCGCTGGAAAGACGCGGACATAGAAAAGATCGCATGACCATGCTGGATCGCCACAACACGACGTGTCGTAAAGCTGCCACCGTCACGAATACGGTCGACCTCGTAGATGATCGGGATCTTCGGGTCGCCCGGCCGCAAGAAGTAGCCATGCAGGGAGTTTGCCTGCCGTTCCTCACCAACCGTACGCGAAGCCGCAACAAGCGCCTGACCGACAACCTGGCCTCCAAAAACGCGCTGCCAACCACTTTGCGGGCTTGTTCCTCGGAAGAGATTTTCTTCCAATTTTTCCAGATCCAAAAGGTCCAGCAAATTTTCAACAGCCTTCGTCATAGCAGACAAACCTATTTTTGTAGTGATTTCGATTGCATGTGAGTAGTGTGGCGCTATATCGATAGTGTCAACGGTTAATTGGGCTAACCGAGCGATTACAGGAAAGAGTTCTATGAGCAAGAAACAGGCTGCTACTAAGGATCTGTATGACGTTGCCATTGGTGGCGGTGGTTATGTTGGACTTACGCTGGCACTTGCTTTGAAGCAATCAGAACCCTCCATGAAGATCGCATTGGTGGACCTGCGCCCTCGCTCAGCAATTGAAAACGATCCACGCTCCTCGGCCATCGCCGCAGGTGCAGTTCGTATGCTGGAACAACTCGGCATCTGGCACCAACTGGAAGCAGAAGCCCAACCCATCAACGAGATGATCGTCACAGACAGCAAGCTGCACGACAGCGTCCGCCCTGTGTTCCTGACGTTTGCTGGTGATGTCGATGAAGGCGAACCATTTGCCCATATGGTTCAGAACAACCATATGGTCGGCGCATTGCATGATGCTGCCACGCAGGAAGGCGTTCACATCTTCGCGCCAGACAGCGTCAAAGACTTTGCAGTTGAACCTGCCAGCGTACAAATCACGCTTGGCGAAGGCAAAACGATCCACTCCCGCGTTATGATTGCCGCTGATGGTGTGCGTTCCAAACTGCGCGATCTGGCTGGCATCCATTGCAATCGCTGGAGCTATAATCAGAGCGGCATCGTCACCACCGTTGCACATGAGCGCCCGCACAATGGCCGCGCAGAAGAACATTTCCTGCCATCAGGTCCATTTGCAATCCTGCCCCTTAAAGGCAACCGCTCCTCCATCGTATGGACCGAAAAAACGGCAGAAGCCAACCGTTTGGTCAATGGCGACGAGTTCACCTTTGAAATTGAGCTGGAACGCCGTTTCGGTCATCACCTTGGCGAGGTTAAACTCGCAGGCCCACGTCAGGCCTTCCCGCTCAACCTCGTTCTGGCGCGTTCCTTCGTCTCTAACCGCTTCGCTCTTGCCGGTGATGCGGCACACGGTATTCACCCAATCGCTGGTCAGGGCCTCAATTTCGGCTTTAAAGATGTTGCCGCCCTTTCAGAAGTGCTGGTGGATGCGCACCGCCTTGGCCTCGATATTGGCGCAGCTCACATTTTGGAGCGCTATCAGAGCTGGCGTCGCTTCGACACATGGCAGATGGGCATGACCACCGACGTGCTTAACCGTTTGTTCTCAAACAACATTGACCCGGTCCGTGCAGTACGAGACATCGGCCTTGGCCTTGTTGAGCGCATGCCATTCCTAAAGAAGTCTTTCATTGGAGAAGCTGCTGGTATGGCCGGTCCATCTCCAAAACTTCTTATGGGTAACCCACTGTAATACAGTTCTGAAGCAGGTTAGGAACACACGTGACAGACAAGCGTTCCATCCTCATCACCGGGTGTTCCACCGGTATTGGTTATTCTGCAGCCCACATTCTTAAAGATCGCGGCTGGCAGGTTTTCCCAACCTGCCGCAAGCCAGAGGATGTAGAACGCCTGTGCAACGAAGGCTTTACTGCTTTTCATCTGGATTATTGCGCTTCCGAATCGATCCACGCTGCAGTTGAGTCAGTCCTAACCCTCACCAATGGCCGCCTTGATGCGCTTTATAACAATGGTGCGTATGGCCTGCCCGGTGCAATTGAGGACCTGCCAGTCGATGCTTTGCGCCGCCAGTTTGAAGCCAACTTCTTTGGCTGGCACGAGCTAACACAGCGCGTCATTCCAACCATGCGCAAGCAAGGCCATGGCCGCATCGTACAATGCTCTTCCGTCCTAGGCCTCGTCGCCATGGATTATCGCGGAGCCTACAACGCCACCAAATTTGCATTGGAAGGCTACACCGACACATTGCGACTGGAGCTTCATGGCTCCGGCATACAGGTTAGCTTAATCGAACCGGGTCCGATTCAATCCCAGTTCTCCAAAACAGCCGTCAAAATGTTCTATGAAGAGATCGGCGAACCCGCTAAAAACGCCTCCCATTTCCGCGAAAGCTACAACCGCCGCCTTGCCATGCTCGCCAAAGGCGGCACCACAAAATTCAAACTTCCACCCGACGCAGTCGTCAATAAACTCATCCACGCGATAGAAGCCCCCAAAGCAAAAGCCCGTTATTACGTAACCGTTCCAACCTATATCATGGGCACATTACGCCGCATTTTGCCAACCTCCATGGTCGACATGATCCTACGCAGAGCTGCAAACTCGGAGGAGTAAGGGGCAAGCCTTTAATCAGTTGGGTTGAAGCTGATTTGGCTCACATTGCCATTCTCATTGTTATGACAATCAGCTATTCTCAAAACTTAAAATTGTAATTTCTGTTATTATTTGGAGTGTTGCAGATTCGGGAGGATACATGCAGGTACGGCTTCTAACGGTAGCTCTGGTGGCTTGTGCCATTTTGATGCCAAGCCAGTCTCTCCTCCCTGCATACGGATCGTGGCTCAATACCACGACCAGATCTGCGGAACGCGGCTCTGCCCACCACCAATATAAACTTGGATACGCCTACCTTAAAGGCACTCGTGTAGAACGGAATTATGAGACCGCATTAAAATGGTTCCTGCTCGCCGCTGAGCAGGGCCATGCCAGCGCACAGCTAGACGTCGGGTATATGCATGAAAAAGGAAAAGGCGTTCCCAAAGACTATGCAAAAGCTGCCAAATGGTACCGGATGTCCGCAGACAAAGGCAATGCAATCGCTCAGACTAATCTTGGTCTTTTGTATCATAACGGGAATGGCGTTCCCAGAAACGCCAAGGAAGCTGTGAAATGGTATCGCCTCGCTGCAAAACAAGGCAATACCAGAGCGGAACTTGAATTAGGGTACATGTACGAGAAAGGACTAGGCGTACCGCAGGACTATCAAGAAGCCTTTAAATCGTACCAAATTGCGGCTCAGCGCGGGAACACGTGGGCAAAATATAACCTCGCAAGCCTATATCACAATGGACGAGGTGTGCTGCAAGACTACAAAAAAGCTGAAAAATGGTACCGACTAGCAGTTACGAAAAGCCATGCAGAGTCGCAATGGCAGCTTGGGTACATGCATGCTAAAGGCCAAGGCATGCCGAAAGATTACCAGACTGCTGCATTATGGTACCAAAGAGCAGCTGATCAGGGAGTAGCAGCAGCACAATATCGACTTGCACAGCTCTATCAAAATGGGCAAGGTGTTCAGCAAGACCATTATGAGGCCGCAAAGTGGTACCGCCTCGCCGCCGATCAAGACGATGCCAAAGCGCAGTTTGAGCTCGGATATATGCACAGCAACGGCCTTGGCGTTAAGCTGGATCATATCGAAGCAAAAAAATGGTACCGACTAGCAGCCGATAACGGCATCTATATTGCAAAAAGTCGCCTTAACAACCTCGCAGAACTCAAAGAAGACCTGAAGCAACACTATGCCAATGTTGTGACGGAGTACCGCGTAGCCTTTGAGGACCGTCTTGCTAAGTTCCAATACAATCTCGGACGTGCCTACACCAATGGACAAGGCCTAGCCCAAGACTATTCTAAAGCTGCTGAAAGGTTCCGCATTGCAGCCACGCAAGGCCATTCTGACGCACAATTTAATCTTGGTCGCATATATGAATTAGGTCTAGGTGTAACACAAGACGATGCCACCGCTGCAACATGGTACATTCGCGCCGCTGAACAAGGTGTTGCCAAAGCTCAGTTTAACCTCGCCGCCATGTACGCCAACGGGGTCGGCCTGCCAAAAGACCTGACTGAAGCCGTAGCATGGTACCGTATAGCCGCCTCGGCGGGCCTTGCCGACGCACAATTCAAACTCGGGTATATGTATGCGACCGGACAAGGTGTGAAACAAGACGAAGCTGAAGCGGCGAAATGGGTCGGTCTGGCTGCTCAGCAAGACCATGCTGAAGCACAATATCGTTATGGAGTTGCCTTCGAAAACGGTGCTGGCTTGGAAGAAAACCGTTGGCAAGCTGTGCACTGGTACTACCGCGCCGCCAAGCAAAACCATGCAGAAGCACAATATAACCTTGGCCGTGTCTACGCCACTGGGCAAGGCGTTTCACGCGATGAAACCAAAGCTGCAAATTGGGTTTACCGTGCCGCAAAACAGGGGCATGTAGATGCGCAATACCGTATGGGCCTAGCGTTTTATAAGGGAAGTGGCGTAGAAAAGAATATTCATAGCGCATATGTCTGGTTTTATATTGCGGCCGAAAATGGCAGCAAACCTGCACTAAAGAGTCTGGACGACACCGCCAAACTCCTTAGTTCTAAAGAAATCGACCAGGCAGACCGCAAGGCAAGGGCCTTCATGAAAAGCCTGAAAAGCAACAATGAGAAAGATCCGTCGAAATTGCCAGCTAAGCGCAACTTTCTCCCTGTCCTACCCACCTGACCAAGTCTCCGACTAGCACAAGTGCGCCAAACATCAGCATAAAGCCGCTTGATTGCCGAGGTGACTGACAGCAACACGGATGATCAGGTTTCCGTCACACACAACTTGGATCAACAACACTTACTAAAAGCTCTGCCCGCTCAGCGATGGGCACTGCGAGAGAGCCGAAATCTCTGCAAGCGCACGCACATAGACAACGCCGGATTTTTCAAAGGTGTCTCCCTCTATCCGAAAACCAAGGCGCTGATAAAACAAAACAGCATCTTGTCTGGCATCACACCAAAGCTGCTCGGCTTTTTGTAAGTCTGGCTGGCTTGCTGCAAACCGTATGAGACGGCTTCCCACCCCGCAGCCTTGTTTTTCAGGTAAAACCGCGAGCTTACGCAGCCTCACAAAGGGCAGATCGGAAAAGAATGACCCAACACCGATCAAGTTCTCTCCTTCGTAGGCCCCGATATGAAGCGCCTGCTCATCCTTGGGAACTTTTACGCGCTCTATCGGCGAGTCTGGCCAAAGCACGCTCTGACGCAAATTATAGGTCAGAACAGCGGGAATACTTCGAAAACTAACTCTCATTCCAATCACACTCATTGCTCATTTAATCAATGATCGGCTCAGCACCAAACTCATCGCCAACGCTGGCAACAGCAAAATGAAGCCACCTTGGATACCCAGATGGTCCGCAGCATAGCCAATGACCAGCGGACCAACAAGGAAACCACCGAGCGCAATCTGCGTCATCAGCCCCACATTGATTGCTGGAGAACGACCCGGTTTCTCCGCAGCTGCTGTCACCGCAAGTGGAAAACCACCAGAAACACCAAGCCCCACCAAACCAAAGCCAAGCAGCGAGACCATATAGTTGGGTGAAACGACCAGAATACCGACCCCAACCAGCGCAACAACGCAAATTCCCACCGCGGCGCTTTGAACGGAAACGCGAGCACGCAGCCAGTCTCCGCTTAGGCGTCCAACGGTCACCATCATGGCAAAGGCGCTGTAGGCCAGCCCCGCATAACCTGCTGACAGGTCGAAAAGATCTGATACATAAATTGCTGACCAATCAGCAATCGCACCCTCTGTCATAGTAATGCCAAACGCGAAGAAACACACAGCTATCAACGCAGCACCGGGCATCTCAAACCCGCTTGAATGCTTTTCCGCAATATCGGGCACTCGTCCTTCACTCAAACTGTAGGAGGTATAAAGCGCTGGCAACAAAGCCATGCCACTCACCATCAAAACACTTTGAGATGGCCCATACCCAACCCAGGAAAAACCAGAGCTGACCAAACTTCCAACCAACACCCCAAGGCTCCACAACCCGTGACAACCCGACATAATAAGCTGCCCGCTTTTCCGCTCAGTTTTATCCGCAATCACATTCATGCACAGCTCAACAAAAGCAAGCGCACTCCCCACAACCGCCAAATATGCAAAGAGCTGAAAAATGGACCCGGCATACGTTGGAAGCGGCATCAGGCAGATGAAACCAAAAAGCCCTCCTATCAAAAGTTGCCGCACTCCAACTTTCTCAGTCAGCCGCCCTGCGAACATCAATGTCACCAGCAAGCCAACCGGCATACCAACCAAAGCCAGCGCGAACTCGCCATCACTCACATCGAGACGCGATTGAATTTCAGCAATACGCGGAAACCACGCTCCCAGAGCGATAGGCTGAAGAAAAAAGACACCGCGAATAAGTCTCACATCGCGCGCATCGAAAACGGCTTGTTGTGTCATGAAGTGTACTTTGAAGAGAGGGACAACTAATATAAATATCTAGTCTGATATTTTAGAGGAACGCAAGCTGGATACAGCACCTAATAGAACGCTACTCCAAGCATTGACGTAACAACGCAAACCAACGCAGAGATATGCGCATAAAACGCAATTCCGCGCAAAACCGTTCAAAAGGAATTTCCGTGCCCCTGAGCGACACCACAAAAGCAAAACTTAAAAGCCGAGTTGTCTGGAGCCGCCTCGTGGGATGGGGACTTTTATGTTACGCCACAGCAGCTTACGGCGGCATCATCACCTCACCCGCTATTCCAGAGTGGTATGCATCCCTCAACAAGCCCGCTTTCAACCCACCAAACTGGGTCTTCGCACCGGTCTGGAGCATCCTTTATACCCTGCTCGGCATAAGTGTTTGGATAGCAACGGAATTTATGAGCGAACCAGCAAAAGGCAAGCCAACACCGCCTGCCAAAACAAGCATTCAGGTTACATTCGTTATCCTGTTGTTTTTAAATGGAATTTGGTCCTGGGCCTTCTTCGGCCAACAAAACCCCACAACAGGTCTTATTGTCCTTATCCTACTGCTCGCGCTAAGTTTTTTCACGTTTCGACTGTTTTATAGAGCACAAATCTTTGCAGCCTGGCTTTATCTACCCTATCTCCTATGGGTTAGCTTTGCAGCCCTACTTAATATCTCTATTGTGGTCTTGAATTAATCTTACACCTCAATTGAGGTACTCAATTATTGGAGATGTTGATGAGCGGTATTGTTGCCACTCTTGTTCCTATTGCTCTTTTTGCTGTCGCACTCGTCCTTGGGCTTGGTCTTTGGAACATGATGCGCGGCGGAGATCCAAACCGCTCACAGAAGCTTATGAGATACCGCGTCATCCTTCAATTTGCCGCTATCATATTGATTATGATATCTGTTTATCTGGCGAGCACATCCTGATTTTCTCTGGGGGACGGGTATAAAATGGTCACTCTCAATAAGATTTATACAAAAACCGGCGATGACGGCACCACCGCTCTGGGCAGCGGCGAACGCAGGCAGAAGCACGACCTGCGCATCGATGCCTATGGAACGGTCGATGAAACTAACTCAGTAGTAGGCCTCGCCCGCCTGCACGCAGCCAAAGAGTTTCCAAACCTGGATGAACTCTTAGGACAAATTCAAAACGACCTTTTCGATGTCGGCGCAGACCTTGCAACACCAGAGACCGATGAAGATCTCGGCTACGAACCATTGCGCGCCACAGCCAATCAAGTCACCTCATTGGAAGTCGCTATCGACCAGATGAACGTTGAACTTACACCGTTGAAATCATTCGTATTACCTGGTGGAACGCCACTGGCAAGCTACCTGCACCAGGCCAGAACAGTAGCCCGCCGCGCAGAACGTCTGGTCGCCGCACTTGCAGAAAAAGAGCAAGTGAACAAACACGCGCTCCAATATCTCAATCGCCTGTCCGACCTCTTTTTCGTCGCCTCTCGCTACGCAAACCTAAAAGGTGAAGGCGATATTTTATGGGTCGCAGGCAAATATCGTTAGTTTTTTCCAATTCTTGCAACGGCCAAACGATTGACCAATAGGTAAACTATCAACACTTATGGACAACTATCGCCGCTTAAAGGCCACTTCGCATTATACATTGGTTGAAACCCGATACCTATTTACCCTAGGCGATCGTTGACAGCCCTCAAATTGCTGATTACGGTCGCCCAAATTGCAATGCAATATGCATTCCCTTTTGGCTCTGACAGCCCGGCGGAAAGTGTGTCTTATCAACTTTGTTGCGACGCAAACTTCCCTGCATTTCTAGTGGAGGTTCTAGGAACATGAAAATTCTCGTGCCCGTAAAACGGGTCGTAGACTACAACGTAAAAGTTCGCGTTAAGGCGGATGGCTCAGGCGTTGAACTCGCTAACGTCAAAATGTCCATGAACCCTTTCGACGAAATCGCTGTTGAAGAAGCTCTCCGCCTTAAGGAAGCTGGTAAAGCAACAGAGATTATTGTGGTTTCCATTGGCCCTAAACAGTCTACTGAAACCATCCGTACTGGCCTTGCAATGGGCGCGGATCGCGGCATTCTCGTACAAACAGACGATATCGTTGAGCCTCTGGCAGTCGCGAAAGTCCTTAAAGGCATCGTCGAAGAAGAAGAGCCAGGTCTTGTGATCCTTGGCAAGCAGGCAATCGATGACGATTGCAACCAGACAGGTCAGATGCTTGCTGCACTGCTCGGCTGGGCACAGGGCACTTTCGCTTCGAAGGTCGACCTTGGCGACAGCACTGTTGACGTAACCCGCGAAATCGACGGCGGTCTGCAAACTGTTAAGCTGAATATGCCTGCAATCGTAACCACCGATCTGCGCCTTAACGAACCTCGTTACGCTTCTTTGCCGAACATCATGAAAGCGAAGAAGAAGCCGATCGCTGAGAAAACGCTCGCAGATTTCGGCGTTGAAGCAACCCCTCGCCTGAAGGTTCTGAAAACAGCTGAACCAGCATCACGCCAGGCAGGCGTTAAAGTCGCTTCAGTTGACGAGCTTGTATCAAAGCTCAAAAACGAAGCCGGCGTTCTTTAAGATAGGTCAAAAGGAGTTAGCAATATGACCACGCTTCTTGTGGCTGAACATACCAATTCTGCATTGAACGAAGCTACCGCTAAAGCGCTGACAGCAGCTGCTGAAATGGGTGGAGACGTTCATATCCTTGTTGCTGGTAAAGACTGCGGTGCAGCAGCCGACGCTGCTACCAAGTTGGCAGGCGTTTCAAAAGTGCTTGTAGCTGACGATGCAGCTTATGAGCATCAGCTCGCTGAAACAGTTGGCGATCTGATCGTCTCACTTGCAGGCGACTACGACGCTATTGTTTCTGCCGCTACAACAAACGGTAAAAACACCCTGCCACGTGTAGCTGCAAAGCTTGATGTGATGCAAGTCTCAGACGTTATCGCTGTGGAATCTGCCGATACATTCCAGCGTCCAATCTACGCAGGCAACGCAATTCAGACTGTACAGTCGACTGATGCTAAAAAAGTGCTGACTGTTCGCACAGCATCATTCGCAGCTACTGCCGAAGGCGGCGCGGCAACAGTTGAAGCTGCTACACCTGCTGCAGACCCAGAAATCTCCTCCTTCGTTGGAGAAGAAATCGCTGCTTCTGATCGTCCAGAACTGGCAGGCGCAAAGATCATCATCTCCGGTGGCCGTGCTCTTGGCTCCGAAGAGAAGTTCAACGAAGTCATCACTCCAGTTGCTGACAAGCTTGGCGCTGCAATCGGTGCATCCCGTGCCGCTGTAGATGCAGGTTATGCTCCAAACGATTGGCAGGTCGGTCAAACTGGTAAAGTGGTAGCGCCTGATCTTTACATTGCTTGCGGCATATCCGGTGCAATTCAGCACCTTGCAGGCATGAAAGACTCCAAGGTCATCGTTGCAATTAACAAGGACGAAGAAGCGCCAATCTTCCAGGTTGCGGACTACGGCCTTGTTGCAGATCTCTTCGAAGCTCTGCCGGAGCTGGAGAAAGCCCTCTAATCATATTTGATTAGCGTTTCATGAACCCCAAGATGTTAATATTTCATTCTGGGGTTCTTGCTGTTTAAGGCAAGGCTTGCGATGTATGTTTTGCGAGAACGCCAAACTGCGTTCAAATGGTGCTTGTAAGAATTTGGATCTGACAATGGTGGTCGAAGTAAAAAAAGTCGGTGTAATTGGCGCTGGTCAAATGGGCAATGGCATCGCGCATGTGAGTGCATTGGCCGGATATGATGTGGTGCTTCACGACATATCCCAGGATCGGATCGACAACGGTCTTGCCAGCATCAGCGGCAACATGGCCCGACAGCTCGCAAAAGGCACCTTAACTGAAGAGGCTCGCAATCTTGCTCTTGCACGTATCACGACCTCTGAAAATGTATCCTCGCTAGCGGATGCAGACCTCGTTATAGAAGCCGTCAGCGAAAACGAGCAGATCAAACGCAAGGTTTTTCAAAGCGTTTGTCCCATTCTTAAGCCTGAAGCAATTCTGAGCACAAATACGTCTTCTATTTCCATCACGCGCCTTGCATCTGCAACTGACCGTCCAGAAAAATTCATTGGTATCCACTTTATGAATCCGGTTCCAGTTATGGAGCTTGTGGAACTTGTGCGCGGCATCGCAACCAGTGATGATACCTTTGAAATTTCCAAGGGCTATACACTCGGTCTGAAAAAAACAATCGCGGTTTCCGAAGACTTCCCAGCCTTCATGGTGAACCGTATTCTGCTGCCAATGATCAACGAGGCAATTTACACTCTCTATGAGGGTGTTGGTTCTGTTGAAGCCATTGATACAGCAATGCGCTTGGGCGCAAACCATCCAATGGGTCCGCTTCAGCTGGCCGATTTCATTGGTCTGGACACTTGCTTGTCCATCATGCAGGTCCTTTATGAAGGCCTTGCAGATACCAAGTACCGCCCCTGCCCACTATTGGTTAAATATGTTGAAGCAGGTTGGCTTGGTCGCAAAACCCAACGCGGTTTCTACGACTATCGCGGTGAAGTCCCAGTCCCGACGCGCTAAGACATAGATAGATACAAAAAAGCCCGCTCACTTTGCGGGCTTTTTTAATATTTGAAGCAGTCGGCTACTTAAACGTGCCGCTAAACCCGCCGATGGACAGCGGGTTATCCATCATAGCGGTTTGATCAGGCGTGTCAGACGCAACGCCGCCTGTGAAGGCATCAAATATCTTCCTGACAAAGCCCTCAGACAGTCCCTTCGTGATAAACACTAGGCGTGTGCGATGGTCCTCATCAGGCCATGCTTCAAGGCGCGTTGGCGGGTGGAATACATGCTGCACGCCATGAACGACCAAAGGTTTGTCTGGGCATTCCACGGTCTTAATAATTCCTTTAATGCGCAATAGCTTAGGTCCATGAGCCGAACGTAACAGATCTAAAAACATCTCCAGAGCAGCGTTTGATATCGCCCGATCCGTCTCCATTGTAAATGCACGAATATCTTTGCCATGCCGGTTTTGATCATGGGAGTGGTGGTGCCCCTCACCATGATGATGGCCATGAGCGGCATGATCTTCCTTATATGCCTCTTCTCGCAGCCATCTTTGAACATCTGGGATCTTTGTATCAGGATTATAAAGACCACAATTAATGAGTGCTGAGGCGCTTGCGGAGCCATCTTGCGCGTTTAAAACTTGCGCACCTGGATTGAGGTGCTTCAGCTCAGTCATCAGTCCTGCCGAGGGTTCCTGCAAATCGGTTTTGGTAAGGACAATCCGATCTGCCACTGCAATCTGCTTGACCGCTTCTTCCTGTGAATTGATCGTATCCAAACCGTTCACTGCATCAACAAGCGTCACCACACCGTCTAGCCGATAGCGCATCAGCAGATAAGGGTGCAGCATGACCGTGTGCAGTACCGGAGCAGGATCAGCCAAACCAGTGGTTTCGATGATCACGCGATCGATCTTCTTCATCCGGCCATTATCAATACGGCGCAAGATATCTTCCAGTGTATTAATGAGATCGCCGCGAATAGTGCAGCATAAACAACCGGATGAGAGCTCAATTATACCATCATCAATGTTATCGACCAGAAGATGATCCAGACCGATTTCACCAAACTCATTGATGATAACGGCCGTATTCTCCAAAACAGGCTCTTTCAGGATTCGATTGAGAAGCGTGGTTTTGCCTGCTCCTAAAAAGCCTGTAATCACACTCAATGGAATTGGGGTCGGCGGACTCCGCCTCTCTTGTGTACTAGCCATATTTCTGCACTGCCTGTAGCTACGGTTACTGCCTTCTACCGAAGACAGCTGTATTAGCATATAGGCCACCAGGACTGCCAAACAAATCTCTTCTGGTGTTCGACCTCAACGGATGCAAAGAGGCGCCCTTTCCAATCGGGACATTCAAGATCCCTCCGATTGGCTTGTTCTCCAAACTAGTTTCAGAACCCGGCTTTGGCATCGGTAAGGGAACACCATTTCCTAACTTTTTAAGTGCCACAACAGGATGCTCGTTTCCAATACGAACGGTAACAGGTGCATAATCCTTAAGTTGCGGACCTAGAATTTCTTCATACACCAGAGACCAATTTACCTTCTTCTTAGAAAGGCGGATAGACTTGCCACTTGGACTTGGGCTCGCAGCATCAGCATAAGCCATCATGCCAACCGCACCACGCTTGCTGCCGAATCGGTCAACGAGTTGCTGAGCTGTTGGTTTCGCGTTGCGCTTACAATAATGGTCTTTAGGCGGATTCGGGTTGCCGCTTCCTCGAAACGAAGAAATCCTAGCTCCGTTGGTTTTCTTAAACCCGCTATCAATGAGTTTTTGCGCAAACGCTGAACGTTCCAAACTGGATGCAGCTCCCAAAATAACAGCTATAATAGTTCTGCCATTCCGTGTCGCTGACGTCGCCACATTGAAACCGGAGTTACAAATGTAACCGGTTTTCAACCCGTTAGCCCCGGCAGTGCGCAGCAGGTAGTCTCGGTTCCCAGAGCGGAATGTTCTGCGGCCAAAGCGTATGCCAGGGTGACTCAAATAGGCACGGTATTGCGGAAACTCCTGCCAAAGTGCACGCGCCAGAATTGCCATATCACGCGCACTCGTTACCTGGCGATTATCCGGCAAACCGTGCGGGTTAACAAAATTGGTATGCGTCATACCTAACCGGCGCGATGTGGCATTCATCCTTTTGATGAAATTTTCTTCCGTGCCTCCCAACCGCTCAGCGATGGCAACCGCAATATCGTTTGCTGACTTCACAAGGATCATTTTCAGCGCATTATCGAGCGTAATTGTGGTCCCGACTTTAAAACCCATTTTGCTGGGAGGCTGATTGAGTGCATTTTGTGAAACCATCACCATATCACTCATAGCCATCTCTCCTTTGGAGATGGTCTGAAAAGCGACATAAGCAGTCATCATTTTCGTGAGGGATGCTGGGTACCAACGATCAGAGGCACCATGCTGCTCTAAAACACGGCCATTATCTGCATCGAGCAATAACCAAGTGGCAATATCTGCACGGGCACTCGAAAGTGCTGCAGCCAGCGCCACAGCAAAGAAAGAAACAAATCGAATGTTGCGCGCAATCCAATAAATCGAAAAATTCACGATCCTGTCGCTCCACACCTACAAGTTCTTGCGGCAAAAAATTACTTTCAAAGCCGACTTAGATAGCACCGCGGCTGAATAAATTTCGTGAACAGCCCAAGCTACCCTTTGGCAGTACCGTAGGGGTAAACAATGAAAACTATGTCACCAGACGCCCACAATACAGACGGTGTCTCTCCCAAAATATTAGGGGCAACGATACCAGTAAAAGGCTGCCACCTCCAAACATTTCAGCGCATTTTTTTCGATGGGTATTGTTGGAAATTAAGTTATCAAAGACCCATTGCACCAATCACCCCTTTAGTTATCGGGGGCGACGGCTTTAGAGCAACGATTACCTGTCAACACTGCCGATTTGAAAGACTCTCATTTCTTTGACGAAACCTTATCCTCAAGTAGCAATCAAAGAGCCTTTTCTTTTCTGCAATCCCCACGGATGATCAGGCTCAACAGGAGAACCTCATGTACAAAGTTATTGGCCACCCGCAATCACGAACCATGCGTGTATTATGGACACTGGAAGAGTTGGGGTTGCCCTATGAGGTTGTGCCTTGCAAACCTCACCAAGATGAAATTCGTGCGGTAAACCCATCAGGAAAGATCCCTGCTTTAACGGTTGGCGATGACACGATCTACGATTCAACTGCAATCTGCACGTATTTAGCAGACAAACACGACGCTCTTACTTTTCCTGCGGGAAGCCTCGACCGCGCGAAACAGGATAGTTTTACAAACTTCGCCCTGGATGAAATGGACTCCATCCTTTGGATGGCTGCAAAGCACTCATTTATTCATCCAGCAGAAAAACGTATTCCTGACATTAAGGCCACTTGTAAGTTTGAATGGGCAAACTCAATGAAGCAGTTCGAACAACGGCTCAGCGAGAATACCTGGGCGATGGGCGACACATTCACGATTGCAGATATCATCATCGGGCATTGTGCGTTCTGGGCCCGGCTATCTAAGTTTGAGTGGCCAGAAGGCGCCGTCAGTGAATATTTCACTAGGGTCCTAGCACGTCCAACACTGGCCAACGCCTCTGCTAAACTGTAACCGGACACAAGGTGAGGGCGCACATTTTTGCCCTCACACAATTCACCTGTCTCTGTAAGATCGTCGTGCAAGCTTGAACCAGACCTAGGGACAATAGGACCTACGAAAGTTCGAAGCATAAGCGCTAGACGCCCTAACGGCACCTGCCCATAATACACTCAAGAGTTGGGTATGTGATTACCCGTGGAGAAAATGGGGAGATTGACCATGATTGGTGATGTGTATCCAGTACCGGCTGAGATTGCCGAGAATGCCCTGCTCAACAACGAGCAGTATTTGGAGATGTACAAGAAGTCCGTTGAAGACCCTGACGGTTTTTGGGGCGAACACGGAAAGCGGATTGACTGGATCAAGCCATATTCAACGGTCAAAAACACGTCTTACGACTATCACAATGTTTCCATCAAATGGTTTGAAGACGGCACATTAAACGTAGCGGCAAACTGTATTGATCGACATTTGGCCGAACGTGGCGACCAGCCTGCGATCATCTGGGAGGGGGATGAACCGGATCAAAGCAAGACAATCACGTACAAGCAGCTTTCCGAGGCGGTAAACCGCTTTGCGAACATGATGCTTGCGAACGGCGTTAAGAAAGGTGACCGCGTCACCGTTTACATGCCAATGATTCCAGAAGCAGCCTATGCAATGCTGGCATGTGCCCGCATCGGCGCTGTCCACTCAGTTGTATTTGGAGGCTTCTCGCCCGACAGTCTGGCAGGGCGCATCGAGGATTGTGAATCCCGTTTCGTTATTACAGCTGACGAAGGTGTCCGAGGCGGTAGAACCGTCCCTCTCAAAGAAAACACGGATCGCGCAATCGAGAAATGCGGCAACGTCGATAAAGTCTTCGTGGTAAAGCGGACCGGTGGCGACATCAAAATGATGGAAGGCCGAGACCTCTGGTATCACGAGGAAATCGAGAAAGTTTCTGCAGAGTGCGCCCCAGCTGAGATGAATGCTGAGGACCCACTCTTCATTCTCTACACCTCAGGCTCCACAGGGCAGCCAAAAGGTGTCATGCACACCTCTGGTGGCTACCTAGTCTATGCATCCATGACACACCAATACGTCTTTGATTACCATCCAGGAGAAGTCTACTGGTGTACTGCGGATGTCGGGTGGGTAACTGGTCATAGCTACATCCTGTACGGGCCCCTTGCAAACGGTGCTACAACACTCATGTTTGAGGGCGTTCCAACCTATCCGACCCCTGCCCGCTTTTGGGAAGTATGTGACAAACATAATGTCAACATCTTCTACACCGCTCCCACTGCGATCAGAGCTTTAATGGGTGCTGGAAACGAGCACGTCACGAACACATCACGCAAGTCACTTCGCATCTTGGGCTCTGTGGGCGAGCCAATCAACCCCGAGGCATGGCTGTGGTACCACAACATAATCGGCGATCAACGCTGCCCTATCGTTGATACGTGGTGGCAAACGGAAACAGGTGGCATCCTCATTACACCTCTACCAGGTGCAACTGATCTCAAACCCGGTTCGGCAACACGCCCGTTCTTCGGTATCCAGCCGGCAATTGTTGATGCAGAAGGCAATTTCCAGGAAGGTGCCACCGAAGGAAACCTCGTCATCACAGATAGTTGGCCGGGTCAGATGCGCACCGTTTACGGCGATCATGAGCGTTTCATCCAAACTTACTTCGCAACGTACAAGGGCATGTATTTCACAGGCGATGGCTGTCGCCGGGATGAAGATGGATATTATTGGATCACGGGACGCGTGGATGATGTGATCAACGTATCTGGTCACCGCATGGGCACGGCTGAAGTAGAAAGCTCCCTCGTCGCGCACCCAGACGTCTCTGAAGCGGCTGTAGTGGGCTATCCGCACGATGTGAAGGGACAAGGCATCTACGCATATGTAACCCTCATGGAAGGCTTAGAGCCGACGGAGGAGCTGAAAAAGAAACTCGTTCACCATGTGCGTGCAGAGATCGGTCCGATTGCCTCGCCTGATCTCATTCAGTTTGCTCCCGGCCTACCAAAAACTAGAAGTGGAAAAATCATGCGCCGCATCCTGCGGAAAATTGCTGAAGATAGCTTCGACAACCTGGGCGATACATCGACCTTGGCAGACCCAACCGTTGTGGGTGACCTGATAGACAACCGACAAAACAAAGTTGAAGTCATTTAAGACAGCAGAACTAGTTCCATCCTCCCGCATAATATGCGGGAGGAATTTTTACTGCGAAATCAATTTATTGAGACAGATATATATCTTTAATGTCGTTTGCAATCTTCTCAAAAGCCAGGATCAACGCACTTTCATTGGTAGCTAAATAGAAGGTGTCATCATTAGAAGCACAGTCTTCCATCACACGCCTTTCCCGATTGGAAGTGCCAAAATAAATAGAGTATATTGTGATATTCTGCGACTTCATATTGGAACAGACTGCCTTTGCTCTCATAGAAGAGGTTCCCTTGGGGCCGCTTGAAGATTCCTCATCCCAGTCTACAAATTCAGCCAGATCCTCATGCTCTTGGCGAGTGAACTTATTTGACCCGTCTGGATTAGGGCCAGGGGTCCAAGTTCCCTCGTCAATTTTGTCGTCAATCAGTTCTTTTCTTGCATCCTCAACATCCTCATAGTCGTCCCTATCACGATGATAGCGGTTGAAATCTCCATCGGTCATGAACACTGCATATTTTCGAAGATTCTCCGTTTCATAAGCAAGAGGCTCACTTCCAGAGGGCCAAAAATCCGCCCACTTTGGGGATATTGTGTACCAACCCCATGTGATCCCAATGTGCCCTGCAGTTCCATCATCAGCAGACAGGTCACTAATTACAGAGAGTATTTTATTGCGATCAGCAGTGAGTGAGACCACTTCAGCATCTGCAGGACAATCTTCAAAGCCAGCGCCGATATAGTCCGTATTACCTTCATCATCTTCAAAATCATGGGCGACGTCTGTAGCGGCTTGATCAGTTATCCGCTCATGGACACATCCTGACTCGCTTATCGTGAAAGTAGCTTGTTCGGCCAGGTCATTAGCAAGCTTCACACCTTCATTGTAAGGAACAAATGACATTCGAATCTTACTTTTCGCTTGATTCGTACCTTCTGGGAGTAGCGCATCCAGCAGTCTCGTCGAGGCTGTTTTCAATGTATCGATATCAGATGACATCGAACCGGTGACATCAACAACGACCGCCACCTCAACGTCATTTCGTGGAAACCGCGCTGTCGAACTTGTGGCAACAGTGATCTTATCAAGGCTATCATCATCTGAGCGTGTCAAAATATTAAGCAGTGGACTAAAGCTATTATTCAATTCGGCTGTCGCACTGGCCGAAATAAAATCGGCACCGACCGTATAATTCACGACAGGAGTAGCGACAACGGTATCGCTACCCTCCGACAAAGCAAGGTTGGCCGCGAAGTACTCTTCGACCATTGTTTGAACGTCGTCTTCACTCAAAGTCGTCGTTGCAAGATTATTTGCTACAGCTAGTACTGCCGCATCCAATGACTGATTGACAGCACGGCGTGTGTTAAAAGCTAATCCAAAATCTATTGCCATTCCCGCAAATACAATGAGCAAGACCATCAAAAAGGCAACAAGGACAGCAACCACACCACCTTCAGAGCGCTTGAATTGCTTGAATATTTCGGAAATCCGTCCCCAGTAACCCATATTGAAGCCCACCATCTACACCCGTGCATTTATATCAAGCATAATATAACGGGCGTGACAGAGGAAATAATGCATCAACTTTGAGGAGAGTTTTGAGTTGAATGGATAATAGAGTGTTAACTCAATATTACGGCTCTAGCTCACTGTCCCAATATAGGAAGTCCAACCAGCTCTCATGCAGGTAGTTTGGCGGAAACAAACGTCCGTTATTGTGCAGGTCCTGAACGCGTGGAACGAATGGCATTTGCACCGGACGCATGTTCATTTCCTGCCAGGACTTATTTGCCTTACGGAGATTGCAAGGAGAGCATGCCGTTATGACATTGCCCCAAGTCGTCAAACCGCCCTTACTGCGCGGTATCAGATGATCAAACGTGAGATCATTTCTAGACCCGCAATACTGGCACTCGAACCTGTCTCTCAAAAAGACATTAAATCTCGTAAACGCTGGATTTCTTTGAGTTTTTACAAACGATTTTAACGCAACAACGCTTGGAAGTTGAAACTCAAAACTCGGGCTACGCACCACCTGATCATACTTGGAAACAATGTTTACACGGTCCAAAAAGACAGCCTTGACTGTTTCTTGCCAGCCCCACAAGGATAAGGGATAGTAAGACAAAGGCCGATAGTCTGCATTCAATACCAGCGCTGGGAAGGCGCCTTCTGAAACAATTACGCTCACACCATGCTCCCAAGTCTCTTTCGGAACATCCATGCCAAACAAGAGGCACTTTGAGATGCTGTGATATTGTAGACAGTAAATGACGACAATGTGAAGTCACTAGCCCTCTTACTTCAAGGAATGAGGGGTAATTTAATGATCAGCCTCAATACATCTATAGATATCAAATAGTTATGCCGCAAAAAATATTTCTAAATTGCTTTGAAGACAACAAAAAAGCGAGAATAGCCTACTATTCTCGCTTCCCGTATAACATCAAATTTTAAAGCTGATTACTTCCAGTCACGGACATCAACGAAACGACCTGCAATCGCCGCCGCAGCAGCCATACCTGGAGAAACAAGGTGGGTACGCCCCTTAAACCCCTGACGGCCTTCAAAGTTACGGTTGGATGTTGAAGCACATCGCTCACCTGGCTTGAGCTTATCTGCATTCATCGCCAAGCACATGGAGCAACCAGGCTCACGCCATTCAAAACCAGCTTCCTTGAAGATCTCGTCCAAGCCCTCGGCTTCAGCCTGAGCTTTCACCAAACCGGAACCCGGTACAACCATCGCACTTACACGGTCAGAGACCACCTTGCCTTTGACAACCGCAGCCGCTTCACGAAGATCCTCGATCCGGCCATTGGTGCAAGACCCAACGAACACGCGATCAACTTTGATATCCGTGATCTTCTGACCAGCTTCGACACCCATATATTCAAGTGCACGCTCTTTGGAAGCACGACGGGCTTCATCATCAATATCAGCAGGATCTGGTACGTTTCCAGTTACAGAAACAACATCTTCAGGTGAAGACCCCCAAGTTACGATTGGCGGTAAGTTGGCTGCATCCAGAACAATTTCTTTGTCAAACACAGCACCTTCATCGGTGTACAGACCTTTCCAGTAATTCAACGCCTGTTGCCATGCAGCCCCTTTCGGAGCCTTAGGGCGGCCATCAAGATACTCAAAAGTCTTTTCATCTGGAGCAATCAATCCAGCACGCGCACCCGCTTCAATGGACATGTTACAAACCGTCATGCGACCTTCCATAGACAAGCTGCGGATTGCTTCTCCTGCATATTCGATGACGTAACCAGTTCCACCAGCTGTACCAAGCTCACCGATGATAGCCAACACGATGTCTTTAGCTGTAACCCCGCCCGGAAGCAGGCCGTTTACAGTCACGCGCAGATTTTTTGCTTTTTTCTGGATAAGCGTCTGGGTTGCGAGCACATGCTCAACCTCAGAGGTGCCAATGCCATGTGCCAGAGAGCCAAAGGCCCCATGTGTAGATGTATGGCTGTCACCGCAAACAATAGTCATACCCGGCAGAGTAAAGCCCTGCTCTGGCCCAACAATATGCACAACGCCCTGACGCTGATCCAACTCAGAATAATACTCGACACCAAACTCGGCCGCGTTCTTAGCAAGTGTTTCAACCTGCAAAGCGCTTTCTGGGTCATCAATGCCTTTAGAGCGATCCGTTGTAGGCACATTATGGTCAACAACAGCAAGAGTACGCTTCGGGTGGCGAACCTTGCGACCAGCCATACGCAGGCCTTCAAATGCCTGGGGACTTGTAACTTCGTGTACCAGATGACGATCAATGTAAAGCAGGCAAGTTCCATCTTCTTGCTCACTGACCACGTGGTGGTCCCAGATCTTATCGTAAAGAGTTTTGGCCTGCGACATTGCGCTTGTCTCCTGGAAATAACTGATCGTTGCCCTTCGTTAAAATTCTGATCGCACCAACCAAGCGCTCAAGAACCGAAAAATGATCAGTCACTTTATTCTTGCAGCTCTAAGCGGCCGCATAACTAAGTTGACGGGGCCACCAATAAAAGCAGCACTCGCTATACTGTCCTTATTATTTGACCCAGAACCGCAAAATATCAAGCGCCTTTGCCTTGAGATTCTCTCAAGATGAAGGTGTAATGTAAGCAAACTGGAAGCAGGCTCATATTCAGAAGAGCTCGCCCATTCATGTTCGCTCTAAACATATATTTCAATTAGCAAAACTTCTGGCGGACATAAAAATCGAATTGGGAGACCAGAACACCCCAGACCACTTCCGACGATCAAAGTGCTTTCGTTTTCCTCAAAAGCTCCTCTTGCATATTTTAGATCAAGTCTAGACGGAATTGTTAATGCACCGATAAAGGGCAGCCGCACCTGACCTCCATGAGTATGCCCACTTATCGTTACATCCACATGGTCTTTTGACTTCACAAAAATGTCGGGCTCGTGCGCCAGCAGAACTCTTAAGGCAGCATCCTCTTCAACCAGGCTCAAGGCTGCATCAAGATCATCTCGGCGCCCACTCCCATGAAGTTGCTCAGCTTTTCCGTATTGATCACCAAGTCCTATGAACCACACATGAGAGTTTCCACGCGTAGAGACACGCAGCGCCCTGTTTTCTAGAACCGTCACCCCGTTTGCTTCTAAAGCCTCTCTGGCTTCCTCTCCTCCTTCCAACCAATCATGATTACCCAAAACACCTAAAACGCCCAGAGGAGCCCTTAAAGCCGACATTGGCTTAGCCCATGCAGATGCCGTCTCCAGCGGTTTTGCAAATGGACTGTGCATTCCAGTGTGATAGTCGCCGAGCAGCGCGACAACATCTGCATCCAACTCATTCACACGAGTAACAATCCGTGTAATCCGCTCTGGCCCCATCCAGGGCCAGCAAGCATGTAGATCTGTAATGACGGCGACCTTCAGAGGTTTTTGCCCCAACGCTTCAGGAGATTTAACGACTTTATGTCGCACGACTTTGAGCAATAAAAGCGGCTCGACAAAAACCGCATACATGCCAAGTACAACAACAAAAATGAAAATGAAGGCCAGCATTACGCCTCCTAAGAGCGCCTCGTGAAAGAGTATTCCATATACCAAAAAGGCTTACAAAATGAGGTTGAGCATCTGATAGTGGAACACTTTCCTAAGACGCAAAAAACCCCGCTGATTTCTCAGCGGGGTTTTAGAAACCAAACAGGTTTGCGAGTAAATCTTACTCTGCAGAACCTTCAGCTTCAGCAACCTTAGCAGCAGCTTTTGCAGCTTTTGCTTCAGCAGCAATAGCACGAGCTTCTTCGTTAAGGCGCTTTGCGCGTACGTTGGTAGCTTCAACAATACGTGCAGACTTACCGCGACGCTCACGCAGGTAGTAAAGCTTCGCACGACGGACACGACCGCGGCGAATAACTTCCACGCCTTCAACCATTGGGCTGAAGATTGGGAATACACGCTCTACACCTTCGCCGTAAGAAATCTTACGAACTGTGAAGCTTTCGTTGATGCCGCCGCCGGAGCGTGCGATGCATACGCCTTCATAGGCCTGCACACGAGTACGAGTACCTTCAGTAACGCGTACGAGAACACGTACGGTGTCACCTGGGGAGAACTCAGGAAGCTTACGCTTACCTTCGATGCGAGCCATTTCTTCGGCGTCGAGCTGCTCAATGATATTCATGGCAGTTTCTTCCATTATAAATATTGGTCAGAGCGTCCCGCAATGATCAAGCCATCGGGACGAGTACACCAAACCTTGGCATATGCCGGGAAGTGAAGTGGAACTAAGACCCTAACGGTAAACGTTAGACAGAATCCACTCCGGTCGGCGCGGGTTTACCGGATTTTTGTTGGCTTGTCATGATAAAAGTGTAAAAACCAACTTATCAACGGTTATTCTTTAAGTAATTCTGCCAAAGGTCTGGTCGACGTTCTTCAGTTATCTTTTCAGAGATCTCTAAACGCCACTGATCAATTAATTTATGATTGCCGCTTTTAAGCACTGCCGGAATCTCGCGGCCTTCAAAGTCAACAGGGCGCGTATAGTGTGGGTGCTCCAACAAGCCGTTCTCAAAACTCTCAGACTCACCGCTCTCTTTATTCCCCATAACTCCAGGAAGAAGACGAACGATACTATCTAAAAGCACATGAGCCGCCACTTCGCCGCCTGAGAGTATATAATCGCCGATTGACACTTCTTCGAGCTGACGGCCTTCAATAACGCGCTCATCGACTCCCTCAAATCGACCGCATACAATCACAATACCTGGGCCATCAGCCAGCTCACGCGCCTTCGCCTGAGTAAGCGGCTTACCGCGAGGGCTCATAAGCAGGCGCGGACGCAGGTCATTCTCTTCAGTGACATCATCGATGGCTTTACCAAGAATGTCAGGTCGCAGAACCATTCCAGCTCCGCCCCCGGCAGGCGTATCATCAACAGAGCGGTGCTTATCCGTCGCGCAATCTCGGATATTGTGCGCGCTCAATGACCAGTCTCCCCGCTCCATCGCGCGGCCAGACATGCTCATTCCCAGGTTCCCAGGAAACATCTCAGGATAAAGGGTCAATACAGATGCACGAAAGCTCATGGTGATCCTGCTATTGTTGTATTCATCGAGATTGCAATAACTCAATTCCCGCTAAAAAAAAAGCAAACAAAACTTCAGGCAGGGAGGATGAACAAAGCCGCAAGGGCAAATATGAAGAGCATCACTGCAGCGGCAATCCCAAGTTTCCACAATCTAGCCCGCCAACGCAGGAATTCGTTGTCGTCACGAACAGCTAGCATGCGATAGAAATAGAAAATGGACAGTGATAATGCCACTACTGTAGCGATTGCTTGAGCAGTGTTGAACACCGACAGCATCTGCTCCCCCTAATTTAGGATAGAGATTTGGGAGAGTATTTCATGGATGCTTTCGCTTGGCTCCCCAAAAACCATCCCGAAAGCGAGGAAGCTAAGCCCAAGCAGAATAAAATACGAAAGAAATCGAAGTGACTTCCGAAGGTTAAGAAGAAAATCACCCTTCGTCTTTGATGCACAGGCATTAATCCAGAAAACGCCACTCATCGTCACACAGAAGAACGCGACTGCAAAAACTATCAGTAGAACGGCAGTAAGCATAAAATTATCCGAAATATGATCATTGATTTCCGGGTAGCATGCTAGAACATTAATTAGGCGTCAATTTCTGAAATAAGAAGTTTCTAAGCCCTATTTATACCGGCTCAGAACCATCTTCCGGCTCTTTCTCACCTTCCTCATAAAAGCCGGTCGGAGCATGAATCTCCATATATCCTTCATCAAGGTCAATGACTGGGACAACAGCTTTTGTGAATGGAAACATGAGAGAGTTGCCACTTTTTGGAGCAACTTCAATCAACTCGCCAGCGCCAAAATTCAAAAGTGTAAGAACTGTCCCAATCACATCACCATTCTCATTAACGGCTTTCAGGCCAATGAGATCAGTGTGATAGAACTCGTCTTCGTCTTCTGTTTCAGGGAGTTTTTCGCGAGCAATATAAAGCTTCAACCCATTAAGCGCTTCAGCTTCATTACGGTCATTCACGCCTTCGAACTTAGTTACTACCACATTCTTTTGGACGCGTGCCCGTTTCACTTTGAATTTGCGATTACCGTCTTCGCTTTCCAGCTTACCGTAATCGCCAAAAGAAAGCGGGTCATCGCCAAAAGGCTTGACCCGCACTTCTCCACGTATGCCGTGAGCAGCCCCGATCTGAGCCATTAGAATGCGGTCTTCAGGCGTGTTTGCCATTGCCGGCGTCTCCTTATCAGATCGGGTATGCTTAACTTATTCGGAAGTTGCTTCTTCGCCAGCTGCCGCAGCTTCTTCAGCAGCAGCTTTTGCTTCAGCTTCTGCTGCCAACTTCTCGTCAAGACGCTCTTGAGCTTTCTTGCCGAGCTTAGCTTTGTTAGGGTTGTTGCGTGGCTCACGCTTCAACAGGCCAGCTACGTCGAGGAAGCGGTGTACGCGGTCAGTTGGCTGTGCGCCATTACCAAGCCAATGCTTGATGCGCTCTTCGTTCAGCTCAACGCGGTTTTCAGCGTCTTTAGGAAGCATTGGGTTGTAGCGACCAACAACTTCGATAAAACGGCCGTCGCGCGGGGAGCGAACGTCTGCAATTACGATACGGTAGAAAGGACGCTTTTTAGCACCACCGCGTGCCAGGCGAATTTTTGTAGCCATTGTTTATTACTCCTAGGTATTCAGTCTGTGCTGTGTTCAGCAGCAATAGCTTCATGATGCCGAATAACTTCCTTCACAATGAAGTTCAGGAATTTTTCAGCAAAGTCAGGATCAAGATTGGCATCGGTCGCTAAACGACGCAGACGCTCAATCTGAAGTTTTTCACGGGCTGGATCAGCCGGTGGAAGGCCGTGGCTTGCCTTAAGCTCACCAACTGCCTGAGTGCAGCGAAATCGTTCAGCCAACATGTGCACCAAAGCCGCATCAATGTTGTCTATACTGGAACGAAGCGCACCAAGGACTACCTTGGCTTCTTCAGTCTTTTCGATCTCACTCAATTACTTTTTCCCCTTGCCAAGCCCTGGCAAACCAGCAGCGCCACCAAGACCAGGCAACTTCGGCCCGCCGACACCCGGCAAGCCTTTAGGCATTTCCATGCCACCTGGCAGCTGTCCAGCTTTCGCCATTTGCTCAAGAGCTTTGGGGTCAATGTTCGGCATTCCGCCGCCCATGCCAGGCATGCCGCCACCCATGGCACCCATCATCTTGCCAAGCATGCCCTTGCCTTTGCCCTTACCCATAGCCTTCATCATATCGGCCATTTGGCGGTGCATTTTCAAAAGCTTATTGACTTCAGCAACCTGCACACCAGAACCAGCAGCAATACGTTTCTTACGGCTTGCTTTCAAAAGTTCAGGCTTGGCACGTTCCTTCTTGGTCATAGATGAGATGATCGCCATCTGGCGTTTGAACATGTTTTCATCAAGGTTGGCCGCAGCAAGCTGCTTCTTCATTTTGCCAACACCCGGAAGCATGCCCATCATGCCGGACATGCCACCCATCTTTTCCATCTGCTTCAGCTGTTCAGAAAGATCATTCAGGTCGAAGTGACCCTTCTGCATCTTCCGAGCCATCTCAGCGGCTTGTTCCGCATCAATCGCTTCAGCAGCCTTTTCAACGAGCGAAACAATGTCGCCCATTCCAAGGATGCGATCAGCAATACGCTTTGGGTGGAAATCTTCAAGTTCATCTGATTTTTCACCGGTACCAATCAGCTTGATCGGCTTACCGGTAACAGCACGCATGGAAAGAGCCGCACCACCACGACCATCACCATCCATACGGGTAAGCATGATACCAGTAATGGAGCAGCGCTCGTCAAAGTTCTTCGCTAGATTGACGGCATCCTGACCAGTCAGAGCATCAGCGACCAGAAGAACTTCATGTGGGTTGGAAGCAGCTTTGATCTGCTCCATTTCCAACATAAGTGGCTCATCAATATGACCGCGACCAGCCGTATCAAGCATAACAACGTCATAGCCACCAAGCTTTGCGGCATTCAATGCGCGCTTGGCGATATCTACTGGTTGCTGTCCCTCAATGATTGGGAGCGTATCTACATCGTTCTGCTCACCAAGCACTTTCAGCTGCTCTTGCGCTGCCGGCCGGCGCGTATCAAGAGAAGCCATAAGAACTTTGCGTTTATCGCGCAGTGTCAAACGGCGTGCAATTTTACCGGTTGCGGTGGTTTTACCTGCACCCTGCAGACCAACCATCATGATGCAGACCGGAGCCGGCGCATTTAGGTCAATCGGATGAGAGTCTTCACCGAGCATCTCAACAAGCTGGTCATGAACGATCTTAACGACCATCTGCCCCGGCTTAATCGACTTAACAACCTCAGCACCAACAGCGCGGTGTTTCACCTTATCGACAAAAGAACGCACGATCGGCAACGCCACATCAGCCTCGATGAGCGCGCGACGCACTTCGCGCAGAGCTTCATTGACATCGGATTCAGAAAGCGCACCACGTTTTGTGAGCTTATCAAGAATGCCGCCTAGGCGATCTGACAGATTATCGAACATGCCGTTCCTTTAACAAATTCGTTTTTCCGAAACGATGGAGGTGCAGTTTAAACGACTAACACGTTCCAACTTCAGGTGAGTTGCTTTACCGCTGACTTTCACTCATGCACTCGCCGTATCATGCGAACTTACATAGCAAAAAATCACCCGAGGGCGCATCGCGCTGTCGGGTGTTGATCTCTGGGATCGCTTTATACCTTTTCGGGTCCCAGTCAATGGCTCAAGAACAAACCTGTTCAGAATTCCAGCACTAACTAGTTCTTCCGAGCAAGTGAGTCAAGCCAGAAGGCATTATTATTTTTGAAAAGAACCACTGAAAACCCAGTAAATTCCCATGATTGCCCGCATACAGCAGATCTCGTAGCTTGGTATGACCACAGACCTCACTGGACCAGTAATGATCAAGATACTCTTTGGCTTTCTTATTGTACTTGCGGTTGTTGTTTGGGGTTATGGTTGGGCCACCAATCAATTCACCCCTATCACCGTGAGTTTCTCGCCTTCACAAATAACAGGCGACGTTGAGCGATACCTAAGAGAAAAAGAGGCTAAGTTTCTTGATATAAAGCCTGGCCTTGAAAAGCAAATTATCTGGAATGACCCGCAAACCAAAGAAAAGACGCGCTATTCTGTTATTTACATTCATGGTTTTTCTGCCAGCAAAGAAGAAATTAGACCCGTACCGGACAATGTTGCATCGCTGCTCGGAGCAAACCTATATTTCACTCGCCTTCCTGGGCACGGCCGTACAAGCGCCGCTATGTTGGAGGCCTCATATAATGATTGGGTCGACGACTTAGCTGAGGCAATCGAGATTGGCAGGAGAATTGGTGAAGAAGTAATTATAATTTGTACGTCTTTGGGCGGCACTTTAACTGGATGGGCGGCCATGGATGCGCCCGCACAGCAAAAAGATGTTGTTGCGATAGTATTTGTCTCGCCAGTCTTTAAGATTTATGCCAGTGGCAGTTTTATGCTCACCGCTCCTTACGCAGACATCATAGTCCCACTCGCAATAGGCCCTTATCGCAATACCGACCCTAATGCTGATATGGACAAACTTTATGCTTGGAATATTTGCTACCCAAATGAAGCTTTGCTTCCTCTAGCCCAATTCATCAAGCTGGTGTCCATTGCTAAACCGGAAGCAGCTAAGATACCTGCCCTATTCATATATGATCCCAACGATATCGTTTCTGATGAAACCGTGACAGCCAGTTACTTCGAAAAATGGGGCGCGCAGAAAGACAGGCTGATCATCAAGCAATCAGGTGATCCCAACAATCATGTTATTGCCGGAGATTTATATAGTCCGGGCAACAACATTATCGTGACAAATAAGATTATGACGTGGCTGAGTACAATGGGCATTCAGGGTCTTAGCGAAAAACTCTGATTACAGCGCAAGAGAGTCCTTCCAAAGAGCTTCATACTTATTGTTTTTGCCAGCTTCCCCTCACTCGTTTCTTTGCCATGGCCCATTCAAGCCAAAGAGCGTCTTAGGCGAAAGCTTAGCGCTTATCTCCTCAAAACACGTCTCCCACATGCTTCGATTTAATACTTCTGCCAAGGGGGGATGAATTTCTAGACCTCCGCCAGGGCACCGCTAAGCGAATTATTTGGTTCGACGATAAAAAAGATAGCAAAACCCCACTGTCTATCATCTATATACCTGGTTTTTCAGCAAGCAGTTATGCGATCCATCCTGTTTCAGGCCGCGTCGCACATGCAATGGAAGCCAACCTTTATTACACTCGGCTGACAGGACACGATCGCACCGGCGAAGCTTTGGCTGAAGCTACCTTATATGACAGGATCAACGACCTTGCAGAAGCCGTCGAAATTGGTCGCCAAATCGGTGAAAAAATAATCATTGTATCCACCTCAACAGGCGCAACGTTGTCGGCATGGCTTGCCATGCAAGGCCACCACTGAATGAAGATGTCGCGGCAATGGTGTTTCTCTCGCCAAACTTCGGCTTAAAAGCTGCAGGAGGCTTTCTCCGCGATATACCATTTGCAAGAAAGTATGTGCCTTTGGCCCTAGGCAAAGCTCGAACATTGTTCACCAAGCCGTCAAAAGCAGAACGGCTTGGGTGGGCCCATCAGCTATCCAAACGTGGCATTCCTACCGTTGGCAGCATCTATCACCGTTGTGCAGGAGTAAGATCCTGTAAAAGCAACTGCTCCATCGCTATTTATCTATAGCGAGAAAGATGAAACCGTTGACGCAGCCTTGACCGATATACACTTTGAGAAAGGAGGCGCGCACAAGCAGAGACTGATCGTTGCAACATCAGGTGATCCGAACAACCATGTCATCGCAGGCGATATCCTCAGCCCACAAAACAATGACCTCTTGGTTTCAACTATAGTGGAATCGCTTAACGCCAACCATCGGCTCCTGCAAGTGATAAACGGGCAAGTGCTCTTTTGCCCGTCCACCCCTTAAACAGAGAGCCTAGTGCGAATAATCTCGCACTCCAAAAACAGCAGAACCAACGCGAACATGGGTGGCCCCGTGCTGCACAGCTATCTGATAATCTGAAGACATTCCCATTGAAAGCTTTTTCAAACCATTCCGCTTCGCAATCTTCTCAAGCAAAGCAAAATGCATACCTGGAGCTTCTTCAACTGGCGGAATACACATCAAACCTTCTATCTCAAGACCCAACTCATCGCGACACTTCGCAATGAAATTGTCAGCCTCTTTGGGCGCTATCCCTGCTTTTTGCTCTTCTTCCCCGGTATTAACCTGAATAAACAGCTTAGGGTGCTTCTCTTGCTTATCCATTTCGGTCTTCAGCGCCTGAGCGATTTTTTCTCGGTCAACAGTATGAATCACATCGAAGGTCTGGACAGCTTCTTTAGCTTTATTGGACTGTAGCGGGCCGATCAGGTGTAATTCGACACCTTCAAACTCATCACAAAGCTCTGGCCACTTCCCCATCGCTTCCTGAACACGGTTCTCACCAAATACGCGTTGTCCTGCTTCTAATACATGCTTAATAGCTGATGCTTCAAAGGTTTTCGAAACTGCAATCAAGGTTGCAGAGCCACTTGGACGCCTGGCATCCTTCTCAGCTTTTTCAATATTTTCCTTCACCTCTTTGAGGCGTTGTGCAGCTGCATCGCTCATTTCAAACTCCAGGCAAAAATTGATGGTGGGCACATGAAATGCGCGTACCAAGGCCCAAAAGCAAGAGTAGTTGCACACCATTGAGAAATTTCTGACAAATCTCCTAGGTTTTTCCTTTGCCTACCGCTTGACCAAGCTGGTAATTTCTGGTGACAGTCCGAACAAACGTAATTTGCTTTTTCGAGACAAAAAATCAAACACACGGCGGAATAAATGGCTACGGATAGGTATAATGCACGCGCAACGGAAGCGCGCTGGCAAAAAGTATGGGACGAAAAGAACGTCTTCGAGACGGACAACGATGATCCGCGCGAAAAATACTACGTACTAGAGATGTTCCCTTACCCATCCGGTCGTCTACACATGGGGCACGTGCGCAACTACTCCATGGGTGATGTGGTTGCACGCTTCAAACGCGCACGCGGCTACAACGTTTTGCATCCGATGGGTTGGGATGCATTCGGCATGCCTGCAGAAAACGCAGCGGCTGAAAAGAAAGTGCACCCAAAGGGCTGGACCTACGACAACATTGCAGCAATGCGCGGCCAGTTGAAGACAATCGGCCTGTCGTTTGACTGGAGCCGCGAATTCGCAACCTGCGATGAAGACTACTACGCACAGCAGCAGGCGCTGTTCCTGGACTTCTTGGAAGCTGGCTTGGTTTACCGCAAAAACGCAAAGGTAAACTGGGATCCGGTCGACATGACCGTTTTGGCAAACGAACAGGTGATCGACGGCAAAGGCTGGCGCTCTGGCGCAGAAGTTGAACAGAAAGACCTGACCCAGTGGTTCTTCAAGATCTCTGATCATTCCGAAGAGCTGTTGGAAGCAATCGACACTCTGACCGAATGGCCTGAAAAAGTTCGTCTCATGCAGAAGAACTGGATCGGCAAATCTGTTGGTCTGAAAGTCAATTTCGAGTTGACCGAAACAGCTCCAACCGGTGATGAGACTCTGGAGATCTTCACGACCCGTCCAGACACGCTGTACGGCGCGTCCTTCATGGGCCTGTCACCAGATCATCCAATTACGCAGAAACTGGCTGAAGACAACGCAGAATTGCAGGAGTTCATTGCTGAATGTCGCCGCATCGGCACGACAGCTGAAGCAATTGAAACCGCCGAAAAGCTTGGCTTCGACACTGGCCTGCGCGTCAAACATCCGCTGGATCCATCTTGGGAGCTTCCAGTCTACGTGGCAAACTTCATCCTGATGGATTACGGCACAGGCGCGATCTTCGCATGTCCTGCACACGACCAGCGCGATCTGGACTTCGCTCACAAGTACAAACTGCCAGTCACAGCAGTTGTGCTGCCAGAAGGTGAAGACCCGGTCACATTCGACGTTGGCACCGAAGCTTACACCGGCGAAGGATCCATCTTTAATTCCGAGTTCATGGACAGCATGTCCATCGAGGATGCGAATAATGCTGTTTCTGACAAGCTGGAAGCGCAGAGCACCAAAGGCAAACAGCAGGCACACCGCGAGACCAACTACCGTCTGCGCGACTGGGGTATCTCCCGTCAGCGCTACTGGGGTTGTCCAATCCCTGTCATCCACTGTGATGACTGTGGTGTTCAGCCTGCGCCAAAAGAAAGCCTGCCAATCGTTCTGCCCGAAGACGTCACGTTCGACCGTCCGGGCAACCCGCTGGATCGCCATCCAACATGGCGCAATGTGAAATGCCCATGTTGTGGCAAGGATGCTCAGCGTGAAACCGACACCATGGATACCTTTGTGGATTCCTCTTGGTACTTCGCGCGATTCACCGATCCAAAGAACAGCAATCCGACCGATCCAAAGGTTGCCTCTGAGTGGCTGCCAGTTGATCAGTACATCGGTGGCATCGAGCACGCGATCCTGCACCTGCTCTACTCTCGCTTCTTTGCACGCGCCATGCAGATCACCAAGCATCTGGATGTGAAGGAGCCATTCAAAGGCCTCTTCACACAGGGCATGGTGAACCATGAGACCTACAAGGATGTCGATGGAAAATGGATAACACCAGCTGAGATCAACATCATCAGCACCGAAGGAGACAGAAAGGCCGTTCACGCAGAAACCGGCGCTCCTGTCACCATTGGTTCTATCGAAAAGATGTCCAAGTCGAAGAAGAACGTTGTTGACCCAACCGACATTATCGACACTTACGGCGCTGATACAGCTCGTCTCTTCGTTCTGTCTGACAGCCCGCCAGAGCGTGACATCATCTGGACTGAAGACGGTGTCATCGGTGCATGGCGTCACGTACAGCGCGTATGGCGTATCATTGGTGAAGTCTCAGAAAAAACTGAAGCCAACATCGCAAAGCCTGCTGAGTTCAGTGATGAAGCAACAGCCCTGCGCCGTGCTTCTCATAAAACTCTGGCTGCCATCACAAAAGACTTTGATGGCCTTGGCTTCAACCGTGCTGTTGCCCGTCTTTATGAGTTCACCAACGCGATCAGCAAGGCGCTTCAGGCAGACCTGTCCAAACCGGACATGGCGTATGCTCTGCGCGAAGCAACTGGCTTCCTCCTGCAGCTCATGGAACCAATCACACCTCACCTTTCTGAGGAATGCTGGTCCATGCTTGGCAATGAAGGACTGGTATCCACATCAAACTGGCCAGCTATCGAAGAGGATCTGCTGGTAGAAAACACCATTACGCTTCCGATTCAAATCAATGGGAAGAAAAAAGGTGAGCTTTCTGTAGCAAGAGACTCTTCCAAAGAGCAGGTAGAAGAAGCTACTCTGGCACATGAGGCTGTTCAGAAAGCTCTGGATGGCAAGGCCCCACGTAAAATCATCGTGGTACCTCAGAGGATTGTAAATGTCGTTGTTTGATCGCCCTGCTAAATCAGGTCGCCCTTCCCGCCGGGTTCTACTCGGCGGGGCAACAATTGTTGCGGGTGCACTTCTTCTTTCTGGTTGCCAATTTCGCCCCCTTTATGGAGTTAGCCCGAACCTGACTACTGATGGTTCTGAGCAAACCCCGACGGTCCAGAACCGCATGGCGGCGATCTCTATGGAATTTCCAGGTTACGGAGATTCAAGTTCGATTAAACGCATCAACCAAGTGTTGAGGAACGAACTTATCTTCGCATTTAATCGCGGTGGAGAAGGTCTTCCTTCACAGTACCGGTTGGAAATCCTGACAGATAAACGCCGTGCTGAGGTGGGTGTTGAGCAGCTGGCTGACGTCCCAACAGCTTACAACATTACGCTCAACACAAGTTTTGTGCTCTCAGATATTGCAACAGATCGAACGCTCTACACCGGGCGATCCTTTGCTTCAGCATCCTTTGACTTTTCAAGTCAGCGTTTTGCCAACCTGCGGGCAGAAAGAGATGCAGAAAACCGTGCCGCTAAGGTTGTCGCAGCAGATATCAACACCCGCATCGCAAGCTTCTTTGCCACGCATCCTGTAGAATAGGACCATTATGGTAGCCCTCAAAGCTGCTGAGATAGACCGATATATCGCCAACCCGCCAGACTCTGTAAACCTCATTCTTGTTTATGGGCCTGATACCGGGTTGGTCAATGAGCGTGCGCAAGCACTCATTTCAAAAGCTGCAGCAGAGAATGACGACCCCTTCTCACAAGTAAAGTTAGACGCAGCTGACATCGCCGCAGACCCAAGTCGGCTGATCGACGAAGCGCTGACAATCCCTCTTTTTGGCGGTCGGCGAACCATTTGGGTTCGTGAGAATGGAACAAAAAGCGTGCTGCCAGCAGTTGAAACGCTCCTTAAGAACAACGACTTCTCAGCGTTCGTGGTCATAGAAGCGGGCGATCTCAAAAAAACGGCAGGTTTGCGCAAAAAATTTGAGTCCAGCAAAACGGCTATCGCGATCCCCTGCTTCGCAGACACCATCAAAGACGTAGACCGCCTTATTGACGAAGAAACGCTCTCAGCAGGCCTCCAAATAACCAAGGAAGCACGCAATTCGCTACACACCTTACTAGGTGCTGACCGCATTGCCAGCCGCGGCGAGCTGAAAAAGCTATGCCTTTATGCGATGAAAGATAATCGTATTGAGGTACATCACGTCGAAGAGATTATTGGTGATGCATCTGCATTTGCAATGGATGAGTTGATTGATGCTGCAGCTCTTGGTGACACAGTTACACTGGACCATGGCCTGGAGCGCCTCTCAGCCTCAGGGACGGACGCCGGCGTAATTGCATCTCAAGCTCTTCGCCACTTCCAAATGCTACACCTGTGCCGTTTAAAAGCCAATCAACGTATTCCTGTAGAAGATGTGATCGGCGGCATGCGGCCACCCATTTTCTGGAAACGTCGTGCAAAGATCGTCAGACAGGTTGAAGTCTGGAACGAAGATTTTCTAGAACGAGCACTCATTCGCCTGAATGATACTGTTAAAGACGCTCGCTTAAATGCAAATCTGTCATTCGCAATTGTTTCACACACCCTACTGGCGATCGCACAGGTCGCGAAAGCTTCTAACAGGCGACGCTAATACTTACGACTTGAGATAATAAGATATCGAGGTTCGTTATGCATGTGAAAGGCAGACATATATTTTTGATAGGCCCCGGAGGTGTCGGAAAAAGCACTGTAGGTCCATATCTTGCGCAAAATCTATGTTTGCCGTTTCATGATCTAGATGATTACTTCTGCGCTAACATATCCAACATAAGAAGCTTCATAGCCCAGTATGGCTATGGCGGTTATGTTCGGCAAAACTCTTATTGTTTCTTCGACATGATGAACTCAGCAAAGCATGAGGCTGTTTTTGCTCTTTCCTCTGGCTTCCTGATCGAAGAGAAAGAAAATCAATTTGTAAAAAAAACCAGCAGGCTGTACGTTCCTTGGGTACAACGGTTTTATTAACCCCTGCGCACGACGTCGAGACTGCAACCGACATCGTTGTAAAACGACAAGTCAGTCGAGGGTTCGACTTAGAGCCAGGAAATGAACGACTTAAATTTCTTAGTCGGATCGAAATCTATAAATCCCTAGCTGATCACATAGTGCGCTCCGCTGATGAACCGCAGCTCGTTGCAGATAGAATACAAAAACAGCTATCAAAAGAGATCGCTCTTTACCAAATTTAGTTTTGCCTCCGAATCTAAAAAGGCCGCGCCTCAATTCAGGGACACGGCCTTTTCGTCATCTTAAAGCGGGAACAATCAGTTCTGGATGCCCAGCAAGCGGCAAACTTCGTCTAACTGCTCCACATTCTTGTACTTGATCTTAAGCTCACCAGTGCCCTTTTCAGTCTTGTGAGCAATAGCCACCTTAAGACCCAGACCATCAGCCAAACGCTTTTCTAACGCACGTGTATCCGCATCCTTCTCAGGCTTCGGAGCAGCCTCTTTTTTCTGGAACAAGTCAGGGTTCTGAGCCAGACGCTCTGCATCACGAACTGTAAGCCCCTTCTCCACGATCAACTCAGCCAAAGCTGCAGGATCTTCTGCAGTGATCAACGCACGTGCATGACCCGCGGTGAGAAGCCCTTCTGCAAGATAGTCTTTCACAGAGTTTGGCAGTTTCAGCAAACGCAATGTGTTGGCGACATGACTGCGGCTCTTGCCTATTACCTTTGAAAGCTCGACCTGGCTGTACTGGAACTCTTCTATAAGTTGATCGTAACCCAAAGCCTCTTCGATAGGATTTAGGTCTGCACGCTGAACATTTTCGATGATTGCAAGTTCAAGCGCTTCTTGATCAGTCACCTCACGAATAACTACCGGGGCATCATGAAGTCCTGCTTTCTGGGCGGCCCGCCAACGACGTTCACCAGCGATAATCTCGAAGTAACCAGGTTTATTCGGACGAGGACGAACCAAAATTGGCTGTACAATCCCCTTTTGCCGGACTGACTCAGTCAGGTTATTGAGATCATCTTCTAAGAATGATTTTCGAGGGTTCCGTGGGTTTGGTTTAAGGTATTCAATCGGCACCTTCCGCACGTCACGGCTTCGTTCTGTCGTGGATACAGCTGGCTCTGAGTTCACATCCCCCAACAGTGTAGCAAGGCCGCGCCCTAGTCGCTTATTGCTTCGCCCTGCTTCCTCAGTTTTTGCCATTTCAATTCCACCTATCTACATCCAAAAGAGCCTCGGAGTCGAAGGCTCTTTCCCGCACCGTTTGCGGGCCAAATATCAAACTCTTTTAAGTATAAGCGGCAACCTGATCAGGCAGCCGCCATTCGCATGTCACGTTCACGCTGAATAATTTCGGAAGCAAGTCGTAAATAAGCCTGTGAACCAGAACACTTCAAATCATAAAGCAAAGCTGGCTTACCGTAGGATGGAGCCTCAGAAACACGTACGTTACGAGGGATCACAGTATCATAGACGGCATCACCCATCGTTTCGCGAACATCCTGCACAACCTGGCTAGAAAGGTTATTACGGCTATCGTACATCGTAAGAACAATGCCATGAATGCTCAGTTCAGGATTGAGAGACTGCTTTACCTGTTCAACCGTGCTGAGCAACTGACTAAGGCCCTCAAGAGCAAAAAACTCGCACTGAAGCGGCACCAGAATACTGTGAGATGCAGCCAAGGCATTGATAGTTAACAGGTTTAGAGACGGTGGGCAGTCAACAAGAACATAGGAATATCCTTGTGCGCGTCCTTCTTCAGCCTCCTGAGCCATACCTGAAATAGCATTACGTAGACGGAACGTACGATCAGCGGCAGCTGAGATTTCCAGTTCGACCCCAAGTAAATCCATAGTTGACGGAGCGATCCACAAACGAGGTACAGCCGTTTCCAAAATAGCTTGCTCAAGTGTGGAGTCACCGCTCAAAACATCATAAGTGGAGTATTCGCGGTCAACCCGATCGATACCAAGACCAGTGGAGGCATTACCCTGCGGGTCAAGGTCAATAATCAGTACGCGCTCGCCAATAGCAGCAAGCGCAGTGCCAAGATTGATGGCTGTTGTCGTTTTGCCTACGCCACCCTTCTGGTTGGCTATAGTCAAGACACGTGGAGATTGCGGCAGTAAGCTCATCCGACAGCACCCTAGTTAGTTGGTTTTTGGATCAATTTTTGAAAGGACCAAAACGCGACTTAGCGGATCTACTAGACTTACTTTTTCTACCAGATCAATCGACCAGTCGGCAGATGCTTCTTCGATTTCCCGACGAAAATCTCGTCCTTTGTGGAAAACAGCCTTTGCGCCCCCTTGCACAAACTGCGATGAAAACCCACAAAGAATCGGTAAGGAAGCCAAAGCACGGGCAGAAACACCTTCAATTGGCGTATCCCAATCTTTCGTAACGGCTTCGATTCTACCCGCATGAACTTTAGCATTACAACCAGTTTCTCGCGCGACTGTCCGCAAAAATGCGGCTTTGCGTTGGTTACTTTCAACCATGTTCACGATACCAGCGTCGCCTTCTTGTTTCAGGAGTATAGCCGTCACAAGGCCTGGAAAGCCTGCTCCACTACCAAAATCAATCCAATTGCGTGCCGCCGGTAAGCTTCGCTGTATCTGGATAGAATCAGCGACGTGCCTCATCCAGATATCATTCATCGTAGATGGCGCGATGAGATTCTGTGCCGGTTGCCACTTTTGGACTAAGTCCACATAAATGCTTAGCCGCTCAAACGTTTCACGTGAAACATCATTATACATACGCATCACAGGCGTAATCTGGCTGTAATCAGCCCTATTTTCAAATGACATACTAAACAACACCAGCAATATTTCTGCCTGAACGGCGAATAAACGCGAGCAACAATGTCAACGCAGCAGGAGTAATCCCATCCATGCGTGACGCCTGCCCGATTGTTGAAGGACGCAAAGCTTCGAGCTTCTGGCGAACTTCGTTAGAAAGCCCAGCTAGAGCAGCATAATCAATCCCTGCAGGAATGACCAGATCCTCATCCCGTTTCAATGCTTCAATATCAGCAGCCTGGCGCTCCAGATAGACGGCATACATTGCGTCAATAGCCACCTGCTCTGCGATCTGCATTTCAACATCATTCAACTCATCAAAGATCTCGGCCAGGTCTTTGAGAGAGATATTTGGATATGCTAACAAGTCGAAGGCGGAGCGTTTCACGCCATCCTGGTTGATTGGCAGACCGTGCTTACGTCCTTCATTGGGCGTAATCTTTAAGGACTGCATCAAGTCTTTGGCTTTAATGAGCTTTTCAACCTTCGTCTCGAAAGCGACTCGACGTTTTTCACCAATACAGCCCCATTCGATGCCCATTGGAGTAAGACGCTGGTCAGCATTATCAGCACGCAGTGTAAGACGATACTCCGCCCGCGAGGTAAACATCCGATACGGCTCAGAAACACCTCGTGTAATGAGATCATCGACCATAACGCCGATATACCCATCAGCACGACCAACCGTCACTGCGGGGCCATCCTGAGCGGTTCTGGCAGCATTCAAACCTGCCAAAAGACCTTGTGCGCCAGCTTCTTCATAGCCAGTAGTACCATTGATCTGACCCGCGAGGTAAAGGCCCTTTTGCTTCTTCACCTCAAGCGTATTGGTCAGTTCGGTTGGATCAATATGATCATACTCGATTGCGTAGGCTGGCTTGAAGTACTCGACCTTCTCCAGTCCTGGAATAGTCCGTAAAAATTGAATCTGAACGTCTTCCGGAAGAGATGTAGAGATCCCGTTTGGATAAACAGTCGGATCATCCAATCCTTCGGGTTCCAAAAACACCTGATGGCCATCACGATCACCAAAGCGCACAATCTTGTCTTCAATAGAAGGACAATAACGTGGCCCCCTTCCCTTAATTTCTCCTGAATACATCGCAGAGCGCTTGATGTTATCACGGATGATCTTATGGGTCTCAGGTGTGGTGCGCGTGATATAACATGGCACCTGTCGGATCTGAATTTCATCTGTCAGCGTTGAGAACGGAACTGGTTCTTCATCACCTGGTTGTTCCTGCAGGATGTCCCAGTTGATAGTACGACCATCCAAACGCGCCGGAGTACCAGTCTTCAAACGACCAAGGCGAAGCCCAAGCTCTTCCAGTGACTCAGACAAACCAAGAGCAGGTGCTTCCCCATCACGCCCCGCCGGGATCTGTTTATCTCCGATATGAATGAGCCCACGAAGAAACGTGCCGGTGGTGATAACAACCGCTTTCGCCGAAACTCGGCGACCATCGGCAAGGGTCACACCTTTAAGGACACCACCCTCTCGGACGAGCTTGTCTGCTTCACCCTCAACAACATTCAGGTTTTCAATAGCTTTGATCTCTGCCTGCATCGCCTCACGGTAAAGCTTGCGATCAGCCTGAGAACGAGGCCCTTGTACGGCTGGTCCTTTACGTCGGTTAAGCATGCGAAACTGAATACCAGACGCGTCAGCAACCCGTCCCATCAGTCCATCAAGCGCATCAATCTCACGCACCAGATGTCCCTTCCCCAAACCACCAATGGCGGGGTTACAAGACATCACACCAATCGTGTCAAAGCGATGCGTGATCAGCGCGGTATGCGCACCCATACGAGCAGACGCAGCAGCAGCTTCACAGCCAGCGTGACCACCACCGATGATGATAGTGTCAAACTCGAGATCAAAATTATCAGACATTTCGGTCCTGCATTTCGCCGTTCTAAGTACAAAGATACGTCTGTTGCATACTTTGCAAGCTTCTGGACCTATGTAGGCCGCAGATAAAACTTGGGGGAATTAGAAGGGCAATTACCTATTTTCTTGAAAACTTGATACAACAGCTCACGCTTCGGGTCAAAGAAAACAGCGCACTGAGTCGCAGATACCGCAACTATTGTTTTCCACGAGACTCACCAAGTTCTCCCCAATGAGTCCCAATTTTCTAAAAACGTTTCACGTGAAACATGGTATTTTTTACTTACCGACGCAAAAATCACGGAAAATCACATCGAGTAAATCTTCAACATCGATTCGACCTGTGATGCGACCGAGCTGGTCAGCAGCCCGTCGAAGATCCTCGCCGCGCAATTCAATTGGATAGCCGACAGCTTTAATGGCTCTGTTCAGATCATCGGTACACTGAGTAAGGTGACTACGATGACGTTCACGCGTTATCAGCGGGTTTTCGATAAGGCCAATATTTCGTTCCGCAAACGACTCGAGGCTTGAAAGTAGCGAGTTCATCCCCCCCGTACCATGCACGGAAACGTCTATCACTTCGCTTGTTTCGAAAGAGTCATGACCGGCACAATCACCTAAATCGCTCTTGGTGTTCAGTCGCCAAATCTCAGCTCCACTTGTCAGCAAGCTCTGCGGCAACTCTTCAGCTTCGACGTTTGGTGCATGTGTCCAGAGTATAAGATCCGCATTTTCTGCTTGTACAAGAGCCCGGCGGATACCCTCTTTCTCGATCATCCCAGCACTCTCGCGAATGCCAGCTGTGTCGATGAGGGTTACCGGATAACCTCCCAAATCCAAATGAACCTCAAGCACATCACGCGTTGTACCAGCTTCGGGTGTCACTATGGCAACATCCCTCTGGGCCAGTTTGTTCATCAAACTGGATTTCCCTGCGTTTGGCGGGCCTAGCAAAACAACCTGAAGACCGGAACGAAGCCTCTCCCCTCGCCGCGCATCAGAAAGATGATCCAGCATTTCAAGACGCAGCTTCTCAAGCTCAACCCAAATTTCATCGGCTACAGAATCCGGAATATCGTCTTCATCGGAAAAGTCGAGTTCAGCTTCAATCATCGCGCGGCTGCGAATAAGGGTCTCGCGCCACTGCGAGTAAAGCTGACCTAGAGCGCCATCCATCTGCCTTTGTGCCTGACGACGTTGGGCATCAGTTTCCGCATCAATCAGATCTGCAAGCCCTTCAACTTCTGTAAGGTCAAGCTTGTTGTTGTGAAAAGCTCTCCGCGTAAACTCACCTTGCTCCGCTGGTCTGCACCCTTCAAAGCTGGAAAGCACACGCAAAACAGCAGCTACAACAGCTCGTCCACCGTGACAATGCAGCTCTACTGTGTCTTCTCCTGTGAAGCTTCCTGGTCCTTCAAACCACAAGATCAACGCGTGGTCTAACAGTGAACCATCTACAGGATCCCACAATTTCTTCAGGTTAGATTCACGTGAAACAGGGAATTTACCTTTAATAAGCTTTCTTAAAACTGGTCCGGACTGAGAGCCAGATAAACGGATAACAGCTACACCTGAAGGCAGTGCGCCGCTAGAAACTGCAAAGATTGTTTCCTGTTGTGTATTCATTCTAAGCCCGGTTCTTTATTCGCTATGAGATCACATATGGACTGCGTTAAACCTACCCTAATCGCCAAGCAATACCTTGAACTCAGGATCACTTCTTTATGAGCAGAAATCGCTTAACGAACGCTTCAAGCCCTTACCTTCTTCAACACCAAAATAACCCTGTCCACTGGTGGGAATGGAGTAAGGAAGCACTCGAAGAAGCCCAAAAAACAAACAAGCCTATTCTGCTGTCTGTTGGTTATTCCGCTTGCCACTGGTGCCACGTCATGGCCCACGAGAGCTTTGAGGATGATGCAACAGCGGCGCTCATGAATGAGCATTTCGTTAACATCAAGGTAGATCGTGAGGAGCGTCCTGACATTGATCAGATCTATATGCAAGCATTACATATGCTAGGTGAACAAGGTGGCTGGCCACTCACAATGTTCTTAACACCGACCGGTGACCCTTTTTGGGGTGGAACGTATTTTCCAAAAGAGGCTCGTCATGGCTCTGCCGCTTTCAAAGAAATCCTGTCAGCCATCGCACATAGTTTTTCATCTGACAGAGACACAATCGAAGCCAACAGGCAGGCGATCAGTCAAGCCTTAAACACACCACCCGCTGTCGCCGCCCCGCTCTCAAACTTTATGATCACCGCTGCCGGCAAACAACTTTTTTCAATGCAGGATGAAGAAGAAGGCGGAATGAAGGGCGCCCCGAAGTTTCCGCAGGCCGCAGTTCAGGAGCTGATTTTTAGAACGGCAAAAGGGCAGAAAAATGCCTTCATGCGTGAACAATTTCTCAGAACCACAAGAGCAATTTCCCAGGGTGGAATAAACGATCACGTGGCAGGAGGTCTGGCTCGTTACGCAGTCGACTCTATTTGGTTGGTCCCACATTTTGAGAAAATGCTCTACGACAACGCTCAGTTTATAGAACATCTGTGTTGGGCCTATCAAGAAACGGGAGATAAACTGTTTCATATCCGAATCCAAGAAACAATTGATTGGCTTTTGCGGGATATGAAACTTCCAGAAGGTGGCTTCACTTCTTCTATGGATGCAGACAGTGAAGGCGTTGAAGGCAAGTTCTACGTATGGACTTATGACGAACTTAAAACCATTTTGCCAGAAGAGCACTTCGAGCTGTTTTGTAACACCTATGATGTGACCAGCAGCGGCAATTGGGAAAATCAAACGATCCTTAATCGTCGCCACTCCCTTGCTCTTTTAAGCGCCTCTGAAGAGGAAACACTAGCCGAATGCCGAGCGCTCTTACTCAAACACAGAGCCACGCGCATACCTCCTCACAAAGACGACAAAGTCCTTGCTGACTGGAACTCGATGCTCATCTGCGCACTTATCAAAGCAGACGAGCTAGTTTCACGTGGATCTTATCGCAATTTTGCAAAGGCAGCTTTTAGCTTCATCACAGAACATATGTTGGTCGAAGGAAAGCTCAGTCACTCATGGCGGCAAGGTCAGCGCTTAGAAACCGGTTTCGCATCGGACTATGCCTGGGCGGCAAGAGCTGCGCTGGCTTTATATCGTTCGGAGGTAGATCCATCTGAAAAACAGAGCTACCTTACAAAAGCCGAAGAGCTTCTGGAAATATTGAAAGAACGCTTTACGCACGCCAATGGTGGTTTCTACATGACAGACAAGGACGCGGACGATCTCATCCTTCGTCCTTATCATCCCTATGATGAAGCAACTCCAAACTATAACGCAGTGGCCGCCCTCGCCTTTTCAGAGCACTGGATCCTGACAGGAGATGTATCTTCACGCGATATAGCAGACGGCACCTTCAATGCATTCACCGCAGATGTCCATAAGAACGTCTTCGGCACAGCCGCACTTCTCAATGCATTGGATACCCGCACACGATTCAAGAAAGCACTTGTAGTTCTGGGTGCTGGTACGGAAGCGATTCCATTTTCAGATACGCTAAAAGAACAATCAGACCCAGCTTTCTACATAGACGAAATACCAGCAGGTGCACCTCAGCCTATAGAGCTCGAAAACTCATCTTGGAACAACGGCGAAGCAACTGTTTTTGTTTGCTCGGAGAAAGGCTGTTCGCTTCCTGCGACCACATCAGAAATGGTGAAACAACAAATTCTGTAAGAAATAGAACACCACTGACTCACAGTTTCACGTGAGTCAGTGGTAGAAATTAGAAGATTGAGTTTGCACGTGATTCACGTGAAACATCACAACTTTACTAACAAAGCTATTTTGTTATCCCATTAAGTTTAGTTCTGTAAAACAGAAGCGAAACAATCCTTATTCAGACGATACAAAACATGTCTCACCAGAGGATGATCAGGTTCCAACATTGGATGATCAAAATCCTCTGCTGCATCAGTCATCATATGCAATCGCTGCATTAGTTTTTGAGAACGGACATTGGTAACCGTCGTAAAGCTGACAATCTCTTCAGCCTGAAGCGTCTCAAATCCAAATCGTATCCAGGTACGTGCCGCTTCCTGCGCAATCCCCTTCCCCCATGCATCAGGAATAAGACGCCAGCCAATCTCAATACACGGATCGAATGGTAAAGGTATTGGGTAGGTAGGTACATTCAATCCACAAAATCCAAGAAAACGCCCGCTCTCAAGATCCTCAACAACAGGACATGCAAACCCCAGTTGATCCTGCTTTACCATCAACCGCTGGAGCATAATCTCACTCTCAACCCTAGGCATCACAGCCGGAAAAAACTCCATGACGCGAGCATCAGCGTTCATCTCAACCAAACCGTCAAGATCCCGCTCTTCCCACTTGCGAAGCACAAGACGACCACTCTCAATACGTGGGCATTTGTCGATGACATCTTCAATCATAATCCAGTTCCCCAAAACTGCTCATATGTAATCTTGTAAAGGAAGTTTTTTGCAAGAGGATCACCGGCATCCAAACCTGAGTCAATAAAATCATCACCTTCGCAGTAGGTCATACCCAATCGTTTCATTGTGTTCTCAGAACGACGATTCCCCTCAACTGCAATTGCAAAGACCTCACGTAGCTTTAAGGTTTTGAAACCGAATCCAAGCCAAGATACAGCCGCTTCTGTGGCTATCCCTTCTCCCCAGACCTCCCTCTTAAGTCTCCACCCTATTTCAACACCTGGCCCGCTAGGAATGTCAGTTTCCTGATAATTGAGACCACAGAATCCTAAGAACTGGGCAGTTTGCTTGTCTTCAACCACTGGAAAGCAATAGCCATATTTGTACTGCCTCGCCAGAATCCTATCCAACATCCTTTCCACTTCCGCAGGTGCCTCAGCACCACCAAAGAATGCCATAACTTCAAGGTGCCCACACATCTCGGTCAACCCCTCCAGATCCCGCTCTTCCCACCTACGAAGAACAAGTCTCTCAGTTTCAACCCGTGGGCATTTATCCAGCAACACCTCTTCCATATTCCCCTCCCCTAATTTCGTAATCGAATCCAACTATTAAAAGCGCCAAAAATCGGCTTAAAAATAAAAAAAGCCCCGCGCACCGAAGTGAGCGAGGCTCTGAAATTCGGTTCTAATAAAGACCTATGTATTCATAGAGTCAAAGAAGTCATCGTTAGATTTCGTCTGACGTAGCTTATCAAGCAGGAACTCAACAGCATCTACTGTACCCATCTGGCTTAGGATACGGCGCAGAACGAAAGTCTTCTTAAGCTTATCAGCTGGAACAAGAAGCTCTTCCTTACGCGTACCAGAGCGTTGAATATCAACAGCCGGGAAGACACGTTTGTCTGAGATCTTACGATCAAGGATAATTTCAGAGTTACCTGTACCCTTGAATTCTTCGAAGATAACTTCATCCATGCGGCTACCGGTATCAATCAACGCCGTTGCGATGATGGTGAGTGACCCACCTTCTTCAATGTTACGAGCCGCACCGAAGAAGCGTTTAGGACGCTGTAGGGCGTTCGCATCAACACCACCTGTCAGAACCTTACCAGAGGAAGGAACAACGGTGTTGTAAGCACGACCAAGTCGAGTAATGGAATCCAGAAGGATAACAACATCACGACCATGTTCGGTCAAACGTTTTGCCTTCTCGATAACCATCTCAGCTACCTGAACGTGGCGCGTAGCTGGCTCATCAAACGTTGAAGAAACAACTTCACCATCAACTGTACGTTGCATATCCGTCACTTCTTCAGGACGTTCATCGATCAAAAGAACGATGAGGTAGCATTCAGGATGGTTTGTTGTAATAGACTTCGCGATATTTTGAAGAAATACTGTTTTACCTGTCCGAGGAGGCGCAGTGATCAAAGCACGCTGGCCTTTGCCAAGCGGAGCTACAAGATCGATAATGCGGGAAGAAATATCCTTGGACGTAGAATCTGGGATTTCAAGATTGAAGCGCTCTTCTGGGTACAGCGGCGTAAGGTTATCAAAGTGAACCTTGTGACGCGCTTTTTCAGGGTCTTCAAAATTGATTTTATTTACCTTCAGAAGGGCAAAATAACGCTCACCTTCTTTCGGACTACGGATCTGGCCTTCAACAGTATCACCAGTGCGCAGAGAAAAGCGACGGATCTGTGAAGGTGAAACGTAAATATCGTCTGGGCCTGGCAAGTAGTTAGCATCAGGAGAGCGGAGGAATCCAAATCCATCTTGGAGGACCTCTACGACACCTTCGCCGATGATCTCAATATCTTGCTCTGCAAGTCTCTTCAAGATCGCAAACATAAGTTCCTGTTTGCGCATGGTGCTTGCATTTTCAACTTCGTGTTCCTCAGCAAAAGCGAGGAGTTCAGTTGCGCTCTTAGTTTTCAGGTCTCTGAGTTTCATTTCCCGCATCAATAGGGATCGTCTTTACTATGGGTTCTGGACTTGATTTAGCTTTAGAAGGATCAAGAACTTTCGAACACAAAACGTTAGGGGGGAATAGTAGCTCATCTAGATACGAAATTTATCGATCTTCGAAAATCGCTATGAGACAAGCGATCGCATAAGCTACATCGTGAAGTTGCGGGGACAATAACTAATCGAATTCAATTCGGCAAGTGCTTATTGCCCACTAATTTTCCTAATTTTCAATATAGGTTTCAAATTTACGGAACATCTAGGGTTTAAAGATCACGAGGAACACAATTGCAACCATTAAAAGGGTCGGAATTTCATTAATAATTCTAAAGTAGCGCTCGCTATTCTTATTTTGATCCTGCGCAAACTTAGTGACATGACGCGAAAGCATCACGTGATATATCGTCATCAGTATAACAAGTGAGAATTTCAGCATAAACCAAAGATCAAAATACGCGTCGAGCAAGTAAACCAACCAAAGCCCAAAAATCCAAGTTGCCATCATAGACGGAGCCATAATTGCTTTGAGCAAACGGCGTTCCATCACTTTGAAGGTTTCACTCTTGTCTGAACCAACTTCAGCGGTGGTGTGGTAAACAAAAAGGCGCGGGAGGTAGAACAATCCTGCCATCCAGGCCACCACGGAAATTATGTGTAGGGACTTAGCCCAAGAATACGCATCTACCATAATCCGCGCCTCATTTATTCACAATTGCTGCTTACAACCCTTTAACCCGCTTCACCATCTCAGCCACATGCTCTGGTGGAGTTTGTGGAACAACACCATGACCAAGGTTAAAGATGTGCGGACCATTACCTAAAACGTCGAGAGCGTGATCTATTCCAGTTTCAAGTGCTCGTCCACCGGCAACCAGCCGCATTGGATCCATATTTCCCTGAACAGGAACGATTTTTTGAATTTCCTGCGCAACTTCTGCAGGAACCGTCCAGTCAAGACCAACGGCATCAACACCAGTTGCCTCAACATAGCGCTTCAAACGAGCAGCTGATGCTTTCGGGAAACCAATAATCTTTGCGCTTGGACGCTGCGCTTTTACGCCTTCAACAATCTTGCGTGTAGGGCCAACAGACCATTGCTCAAAACCGATGTCATCAAGAACCCCTGCCCATGTATCAAAGATCTGCAGCGCATCGGCTCCGCCATCTAATTGGGCAACAAGGTATGTGATGGAAGCTTCAACGAGTTGATCGATGAAGGCAGTGAGCAATGCAGGATCCTTATAGGAGCCTATACGAGCGGCCACTTGATCCTGGGTAGTGTGACCTGCCACCGAATAGCAAGCGACCGTCCACGGTGCTCCGCAGAAGCCTAGAAGTGTGGTTTCTGTCGGGAGCTCAGCTCTCAAACGTTTGACTGTTGCGATAACAGGCTCCAGATGCTCCATCGTCCGAGCTTGATCAAGCTTTTCAACCTGTTCGATCGAAAGTGGTTCGAGAACAGGTCCACGACCCTCCTCAAAATTTACAGGGTAGCCAAGGGCATCTGGAACTACGAAGATGTCAGAAAACAGGATGGCAGCATCAAAGCCATACCGTCGAATTGGTTGGAGGGTAACCTCTGTTGCAAGATCGGTATTGTAACAGAAATCGAGAAAATTCGGAGCTTGAGCTCTTACAGCTCTGTACTCAGGTAAATACCTACCTGCTTGGCGCATCATCCAGATTGGTGGGCGTTCCAGTTTCTCGCCTGCCAAAACGCGCATTACCGCTCTTTCATGAGATTGCATCAATCGCCTCTTTTTTTTCCAAAGCCTGCTTTAAAAGAATCTTCTTATTTGGAAGTTTCTATTTCTATTAGTGACTGAATAGCAGGGATCAATTTCATTCCACAATTCCTATCTCAGAAAACACTTATGGGAAAAGTCACAGATCAAAAACAGCTAAGACTCTTCACAGGAGTCGAAAACAATTTGTTTTGTCCTTAGATTCAATAGGTTGTGATCTATATAATAACCACAGATCACAGCTCATCCCACAAGCTGTCCTGTGTATTTTTTGCGTGAGCAATGTGCAATCCCGTTTACCCGGTTCGTTTCATAGTCAATATCCTCAAAATATTGAATTGTTGACCAAATAGGGGCAGTGGGCATTAAATTGAAGGTATGACGAAATTTGGGTACTTTTCCAAATCTTCGAGGATTGTTGAGGATGATACCTTGGGTAACCACTCTAACTACTTCCATTTACACATGGTTTCGGATTCTACCGGCGAGACTTTGATGACTGTGGTACGGGCTGCGACCGCTCAATATGAGAATATCCAGCCAATCGAGCATGTGTATCCGCTGATACGGCATGACAAACAGTTAAGTAGGGTGCTGGAAGAGATTGAATCTGCACCCGGAATCGTTCTGTACACACTTGTGGAACAAGCCTACGCGCGCCGCCTGGAGCGCAAGTGCCAAGACTTAGGCCTTCCCTGCGTGAATATCCTAAAGCCTGTTTATCAGGTCTTTCATAGCTATCTTAATGTCACGGAAACCTGGCGTGTGGGTGGGCAGCACGTGTTGGATGAGGAATACTTCCAAAGAATGGAAGCAATGAACTTTACCATGCTGCATGATGATGGCCAGATAGCTGGGGCTTTGGACGAAGCAGACGTTATATTGGTCGGTATTAGCCGAACCTCGAAGACGCCAACGTCGATTTATCTGGCAAATAGAGGGATAAAAGCAGCAAATATACCGCTTATTCCAAACATGCGCCCTCCCCGCCAGCTTTTGAAAGCGAAAAAGCCTCTGGTCGTTGGCTTGATGGCGACTGCTGAACGAATTCGGGACATTCGGCAAAATCGCATACTTTCCCTCGATGCTAAAACAGATAACGACACTTACGTTGACCGAAAATCAATTGCTCAAGAGATTGCGATGTCGAAACGATTATGCGCTGAACATGGGTGGCCTTTGATAGATGTTACACGCCGCTCAATTGAAGAAACTGCAGCAGAAATTATGGATTTGCTCCGAAAACATAAAAATGAGCAAAAAGAAAAAGAAGAATATTGAGAAGCGCTGCGCTTTATCCCAATAAAGAACACAAGAAATCCTCAGACTGAGAAAGTAAAGTATGACTCGACTGGTATTAGCGAGCGGAAGCAAAATTCGTGCGACTCTCCTTGAAAATTCAGGTCTGATCTTTGACCGCATTCCTGCAAACGTTGACGAGCGCCAAATAGAAGAGCCTCTACTTTCCACTGGTGTGGATCCAGCGGCAATTGCAGCTAAATTATCCATTGCGAAAGCGAAAGAAGTTTCCGAACGAAACCAGGGTGCATATGTGGTTGGCGCTGATCAGATCCTTGCCTTCGAGGGAAGTCGTCTTGTTAAGCCAGAAAATTTGCAAATTGCTCGCACTCAATTGGAGAGCTTTTCCGGCAAAAGCCATGCGCTTCATTCAGCTGCGTGTGTGGTAAAAGACGGCGAAGTGGTTTGGGAAGGCATGTCGACAGCAGTTCTTCATGTACGTGAACTTACTGCGGACTTCCTTGATTGGTACATTGATAGAACTGGTCCCGACATCCTTTCCAGCGTAGGCGCATATCAGTTAGAAGCTGAAGGTGTTCAGTTGTTTGAGAAGATTGAGGGTGATTACTTTACCGTCTTGGGTTTGCCCTTGTTAGATCTCCTGTCTTTCCTGCGCAAAATTGAGGTTTTGATAAAATGAGAAAAGCCGCGGTCACTGGCCATCCGATCGGTCACTCAAAATCGCCTTTGATCCATGGATACTGGCTAAAGCAGCATGGCATTGAAGGCAGCTATATTGCACAAGACGTTCCACCCGAGATTGCTGAGAATTTTTATCGGTCTTTGCCTGAACACGGGTTTGTTGGGTGCAATGTTACCATTCCAAATAAAGAGATCGCCTATAACGCAGCAACCAAGCTGGATGATGCAGCCAAGATGATTGGCGCTGTAAACACGCTTTGGCTCGATGAAGATGGTGTTTTGAACGGTTCAAATACAGATGGCCTTGGTTTTCTTGGCAATCTGGACCAAATGCAACCGAACTGGGATAACAACGGGAATAAAGCTGTTGTCTTGGGTGCTGGAGGTGCATCGCGTGCAATCATCTGGGCGCTTCTCAAACGCGAATACACAGAAGTGTATATTGCCAACAGAACTTTAGAAAAAGCCCAGAAACTTGCGTCTCATTTTGGCCCAAAGACCATTGCCATATCCTGGGATAAATTGGGGGAAACGCTTGGAGAAGTAGACTTCCTTGTGAATACGACTTCACTTGGCATGTCTGGGCAACCAGAATTGGGGTTGAACCTTGATAACCTGTCGAAATCAGCAGTCGTTACAGATATAGTTTACTCTCCGTTACAAACAAACCTGCTTCACGTTGCAGAAGAACGAGGTAATCCCACGGTGGATGGTTTGGGAATGTTGCTTCATCAAGCTGTTCCGGGGTTTGAAAAATGGTTTGGTGTTCGACCAGAGGTGACCACCGAACTTCGTAGGATCATATTGAAAGAAATGGGGCTTCTCTGAATGGTTATTCTCGGTCTGACCGGTTCTATTGGTATGGGGAAATCAACCACATCAAGACTGTTTGCTGAGGCTGGCGCTGCGGTCTATGACTCTGACGCAGCTGTACATGACCTGTATTCTGGAAAAGCGGTAACACCTGTAGGAGATGCCTTTCCTGGTGTGGTCAAAGAAAACCAGATAGACCGGGAAGCGCTTGGTAAAATCGTCCTTCAGGACAAAGCAAAAATGCTGCTCCTTGAAAGTTTGATCCACCCGCTCGTTCAGGGGATGGAAATGGAGTTTCTAAAACAAGCCAAGCAGGACCGCCGTAAAGTTGTTGTTTTAGATGTCCCGCTTCTCTTTGAGGTTGGTAAGGACAAGGCAGTTGATGCCGTTGTCGTCGTTTCTGCACCATATGATGTGCAGCGCAGGCGGGTTCTTGAAAGACCGGGCATGACAGAAGACAAATTTGAGGCTATTTACGCAAAACAGTTAAATGACGCAGAAAAACGCAAAAGAGCGCACTTTATTGTTGATACTAGCCGAAGCTGGGAATCGGCTCGTCGCTCCGTCAGTGCAATCATGCGGGCTGTGTCTTCGATCGCTTCAAGAACGGTGTAATTATGCGTGAAATCTCCTTCGATACTGAAACCACAGGCCTGAATCCGCTTGATGGTGATAGGCTGGTTGAAATCGGTGGAGTGGAACTCATCAATTTCATCCCAACAGGCCGAACTTGCCATTTGTATGTAAATCCCCAACGGGACATGCCGGAAGAAGCATTCCGCATTCATGGTCTTTCAGCAGAGTTTCTCTCAGATAAGCCGTTGTTTGCTGATGTTGCAGATGAATTTTTGGAGTTTGTGGGAGATTCCCGCCTCGTCATTCACAACGCCCCGTTTGATATGGGCTTTATCAACATGGAGCTCGGGCGCTGTAACAAACCGAAAATTTCAAATACTCAGGTATTGGACACTCTAAAGCTCGCGCGCAGAAAGTTTCCGACCGGCTCGGTCTCTCTTGATGCTCTTTGTTCGCGCTTTGGAGTTGATAACACAAAACGTGTCTATCACGGCGCCTTGCTGGATGCTGAGTTGCTTGCAGAAGTTTATCTGGAGCTGAACGGCGGCAAGCAGAAAAATCTAGGCCTCATGCCAGATGATGAAGCGCTTGATCTCAATGCACTTAACGACGAACCGAAAATGCGCATAGCGGCGAAGCAACGCCCTGCCCCCCTCCCCTCTGTTTTATCTGAGCAGGAGATTGAGGAGCACGCCAAATTTCTGGCAGGAATGAAATCTGACCCTGCCTGGAACAAATACCTGAAGTAAGGCGAAGCAGTGCCGTATAATAAGCGCTTCAGCTACCTGAAGCGCTTTGCAATTAATCAGAGCATGGATGGCAGAACGCGATCTGGTGGACGGTGGCCGTCCATAAAGGCTTTGATGTTGATAATCACCTTTTCCCCCATATCGATACGCCCTTCAATCGTAGCAGAGCCCATATGCGGCAGCATAACAACCTTATCGGACGCTGCGAGCTTTGAATTGATAGCTGGCCCATGCTCGAACACATCGAGCGCAGCACCAGCAAGCTCACCTGCTTCAATCTGACGGATCAGAGCGTTTTCATCTACAATCTCACCGCGGGCTGTGTTCACGATGTATGCATCAGGCTTCATCAGCTTGAGGCGGCGAGCGGAAAGAAGGTGATAGGTTCCGGGTGTATGCGGGCAATGAATGGAGACCACATCCATCCGTGCAAGCATCTGGTCTAGGCTTTCCCAAAATGTTGCCTCCAGCTGCTCCTCAAGCGCGTGTGGCTCGCGAATCCGGTTGTGATAGTGGATAGACATGCCAAATGCTTTTGCGCGTCTGGCGACCGCCTGGCCGATCCGACCCATGCCAATGATACCAAGACGTTTACCCCAGATCCGATGACCCAGCATCCAGGTTGGGGACCAGCCTTCCCATTCATTGTTCTGGATCTTTCTCATGCCTTCAGAGAGACGGCGTGGGACTGCAAGAATAAGTGCCATGGTCATGTCAGCGGTGTCTTCGGTCATCACACCAGCAGTATTGGTGACGGCGATGCCGCGGTTGTTCGCGGAGATAACGTCGATATTGTCGACGCCATTACCGAAATTGGCGATCATCTTCAGGTTGGGACCTGATTGAGCTAAAACGGAAGAATCAATGCGGTCAGTAACGGTAGGGACGAGAACATCGGCAACTTTAACGGCTTCAACAAGTTCGGCTTGCGTAAATGGCTTGTCGTTCTCATTCAGTCGTGTGTCAAAAAGTTCGCGCATCCGCGTTTCAACAACATCTGGCAGCTTCCGTGTCACAACCACAATAGGCTTCTTTTTTGGCATCGTCCCCGCCTTCTGTCAAAAATCTGAAGTTTTTTAACCCTGCCCTATCTGCCTTATGAGTCAATGACTCAAAGGTCTTAGGGGCTATTAAAGTTTCATTACCAAAAGTTCCGGTGAAAACAAGACTTGTCAAACACGTCTACATCTAATAGCAGCCACTATCGGAAATCGCGAGATCTAAGCTATGATACTTGTGTCTCGATTTTAGTGAAAATCACGGATTAGCCTACGGAAAGTTTTGGTATCGCTATGAAAAATAAAAGTTTTCGAGCTTTTGGTGCCCTTGCAGCTGCTTTTCTTTTATTCCTCTCTGTTTTTTCATTTGCAGTTACGGCTCAGGCGCAGTCTGTGGGTTCTGGTGTGTCAGGCCTTCCTGTTCCAAGGTTTGTGAGCCTCAAGTCAGACAGAGTAAATGTTCGTAAAGGCCCAAGTCGAAACCACGACATTGGTTGGACTTTTGTGCGCAGCAGGCTGCCGGTTGAAGTCATACAGGAATATGACGACTGGCGCCGCATCCGCGATTGGGAAGGGAAAGACGGCTGGGTTTTCAAAACTCTGCTCACTGGTTACCGTTCCGCGCTGGTAACACCGTGGTTGGAAAATACCACAGAAACGTCACCGCTGCGCAGGAAGCCCGGACCTAATGAAGATGTTGTCGCTTATCTTGAGCCTCTGGTTCTTGCCGGTGTTGTTGAGTGTACAGATGGTTACTGCCGCGTTTCGGGTAAAGATTTTGAGGGTTGGATAGATCAGAGTAGATTGTTTGGTGTTTACAAGAACGAAACGATAAATAATTGATCTGATCAGACTGATACATAATAAAAAAGCCCCTGAGAAAACTCAGAGGCTTTTTTATTATCTTTTTAAAAGTGACAAAAAGCTTATACGGATTCTTTTTCTCGCATTAGCTTGTCTGCTGCCTTCAACTCTTCAAGGCGGGGCATGGATACGATGTTGTAGCCGGAATCCACGAAATGCACTTCACCTGTGACGCCACCGGATAGGTCAGAGAGAAGGTACAACCCAGACCCACCAAGTTGTTCGTTTGTTACTGTCCGCTTCAGCGGAGAGTTCGTCTGCTGGAAGTTGAACATCAAACGAGCGTCGGAAATACCAGCACCAGCAAGTGTGCGAACCGGACCGGCAGACATCGCATTTACGCGAATGCCCTGATCACCAAAGTCCATTGCCAAATAGCGCACAGAAGCTTCCAAAGCAGCCTTTGCAACACCCATAACATTGTAGTTAGGCATCACGCTTGTAGCGCCACCGTATGTCAATGTCAGCATGGAGCCGCCGTTTGGCATCATCTCTGCAGCTCGCTTGGCAATCTCTGTGAATGAAAAACAGGAGATTTGCATGGTACGAGCGAAGTTCTCGCGAGAAGTTTCTGCATAGCGGCCACGGAGCTCAGATTTGTCGGAAAATGCAATTGCATGCACGAGGAAATCAATAGTTCCCCATTTTTCCTTCAACTGATCAAAGACATTATCAACGCTTTCAATGTCTTCCACATCACATGGAAGCAACATGTCGCATCCAATGCTATCTGCCAGCGGCTTCACACGGCGGCCAAATGCGTCACCTTGATAGGTGAACGCCATTTCAGCGCCTTGTTCCGCAAGAGTCTTGGCAACGCTCCAGGCGATACTGTGATCATTGGCAACGCCCATAATCAGACCACGCTTGCCTTGCATAAGCTTGCTCATAGAAAACTCCTGTAATCAATATCTGAAAGAGCTGAGTGTTTTCAGCTCTCCGTAACTTAGTCTTTGTAGCGCTTAAAGACGACGGTAGCGTTGGTGCCGCCAAATCCAAAGCCGTTTGAAAGAACACAATTTAGCTCTGCATTATTTACGCGCTCTGTGACGATTGGCATATCCTCAAAATCAGGATCTAGTTCTTCAATGTGAGCAGAAGCCGCAATGAAGTTGCCTTCCATCATAAGTAGAGAATAGATAGCTTCGTGCACGCCAGCAGCGCCCAAAGAGTGCCCAGACAACGCTTTTGTCGCTGAAATTGGTGGAACTTTTTTACCGAATACGGCACGGATCGCTTCAATTTCTTTGGTATCGCCAACTGGTGTCGAAGTTGCATGCGGGTTGATGTAATCAATATCGCAATCAACGTCTTTCAACGCAATTTTCATGCAGCGCGCTGCGCCTTCGCCACTAGGGGCAACCATGTCATGACCGTCAGAGGTTTGACCATAGCCTACGATTTCCGCGTAGATTTTTGCGCCACGAGCCTTCGCATGCTCCAGCTCTTCAAGAACGAGCACGCCGCCGCCGCCAGCAATAACAAACCCATCACGGTTTTTGTCGTATGGGCGAGAAGCTGTAGAAGGCGTGTCGTTGTATTTGGAAGACATCGCACCCATAGCATCAAACAGGTTGGAAAGACTCCAATCCAGTTCTTCACCGCCGCCAGCAAAAATCACGTCCTGTTTACCCCATTGGATCAACTCATACGCATTACCAATACAGATATTGGTTGTCGCGCAAGCTGCGGAAATCGAGTAGTTGACGCCGTGAATTTTAAATGGTGTTGCAAGTGTCGCTGAGTTTGTTGAGCACATTGCTTTCGGAACAGCAGTTGGCCCAATCCGGCGAGGGCCCTTTTCACGAGTGATATCTGCAGCTTCAACGATAGCCTTGGTGGATGGACCACCTGACCCCATGATTAGACCGGTCCGCTCGTTGCTGACCAAGTCTTCTGTCAGGCCTGAGTCTTCAATCGCCTGCTCCATGGCAATGAAATTCCATGCAGCACCTTCACCCATAAAGCGGGAAGTACGACGGCCAAGCTTTTCAATAGCGTCTAAGGTAGGTGCGCCATGAACTTGACAACGAAAGCCGAGCTTTTCGTAGTCGTCGGCTTTAACAATACCAGACTTACCTTCGTAGAGGCTTGCTTTCACTTCTTCGGCGTTATTGCCAAGAGGCGAAACAATACCCATACCTGTAATAACCACACGCCTCATTTAAGGTCTCCCGTGGGTAAAGTGGTCCTTAAGGACCTAATTCCAAAAAAGGGTTCGTCATTTTACGTGACAAACCCTCGCATAAGTTGATTACTTATTTTGCTTCGTCTTGAAACAGACCAACGCGGAGGTCTTTAGCAACGAAGATTGTTTCTCCGTCAGCTTTGACCCAGCCATCTGCAATCGCGAGTTTGAGGCGAGAGCGCATCACGCGCTTCATATCAACACCAAACTCAAGCACTTTTACGTCAGGAGTGACCTGGCCTTTGAATTTCACTTCACCTGTAGAAATCGCGCGACCACGACCAGGCTCACCGAGCCAGCCTAGGTAAAATCCAGTCATTTGCCATAGAGCATCGAGACCGAGACAGCCAGGCATCACTGGATCACCCTGAAAGTGACATTCGAAGAACCAAAGGTCTGGATTCACGTCGAACTCAGAACGAATTACGCCCTTGCCGTTAGCTCCACCTTCCTCAGAAATTTCGGTGATGCGATCAAACATCAGCATTGGTGGTAAAGGAAGCTGGGCATTACCCTTGCCAAACAGTTCTCCGCGGCCGCAAGCCAGCAGAGCTTCTTTATCGTAGCTTGAACGCTTCTCGTGCATTCTATTCCCGCATAATTTGTCGTTTTTTTAGGCGAGAAAACGTAGGGTTCACCTTACCTAAACGTAACGATGGTTCTAACTATTAACTGTTCGGGCCTTCCTAACACACGTGCCCGAATATCGAAAGAGCGATGTATGTGTCTTTGCGTGTGCTCAATGTACGCAGTTGTGTTAAACTTACACTATTATTATTATTGTTACAGGCAGACATCTTGTTCTTGTCCGCACCTGTTGAGAAATATCAAGGATCATCGCCCTAATATTGATAGTGCTTGTGTGTAGGTCAATAGGTTGCTTTTAATCTAATGCTGGTAGAAATGGTGCCCAGGTGTTAAAACATCGCGGCCGAGAAAACTAAAGTAGGAAAAAATGAGTTCGCAGATCGCTAACGACCATCAAGATGTAACGGGGATGCTGAGAGACGCAGGTCTTCGCCCTACACGTCAGCGCGTAGCACTGGCTGAGCTTCTATATTCCCAGGGTAACCGCCACATCTCAGCGGAAGTCCTTCACGAGGAAGCCATACTTGCAAACGTGCCCGTCTCGCTTGCAACAGTTTATAATACGCTCCACCAGTTTACCGAGGTTGGTTTGCTTCGTGAAGTTGCTGTTGAAGGTACAAAGACTTACTTTGACACCAACATTTCCGAGCATCATCACTTCTTCTTGGAAGATGAAAACCGTGTTGTCGACATTCCGGAAAGTGGCTTGACACTAGAAAACTTGCCAGTGCCGCCAGAAGGTATGGAAATCTCACGCGTAGAAGTGGTTGTTCGTCTTCGTAAGAAGCAACTCCAGTAGGGACTTCTAAGCTACTTTAGATCGGTTCCTTCAAAACCTTCTCTTTGCTCTTGCAGAGATCGAAGATGATGCAGCGATCACAAGCTGGTTTGCGTGCTTTACAGATGTAACGGCCGTGCAGAATAAGCCAGTGGTGTGCGTGCTGCATAAACTCTTCCGGGATGATCTTTTCCAGCTTTTGCTCAACATCCAATGGTGTTTTACCAGGGGCTAGGCCTAGTCGGTTTGCAATTCTGAAAAGGTGGGTATCGACGGCTATCGTCGGTTGCCCAAATGCGATGTTCAGTACAACGTTGGCTGTTTTCCGCCCCACACCTGGCAATGCCTCAAGCTCTTCGCGGGTTTGAGGAACATGTCCTCCATGATGCTCGATGAGCATTTTGGAGAGAAGGAATGTATTTTTAGCCTTGTTTTTGTAAAGGCCAATTGTACGAATCTCATCTCGGATCTTGTCTTCACCCAAAGCCACCATTTTTTCGGGCGTATCTGCAATTTTGAAAAGGTGCAGAGTCGCCTTATTCACACCAGCATCCGTTGCCTGTGCAGACAAAACCACGGCCACCAACAGCGTAAATTCATTGCTATGGTTGAGCTCGCCTTCCGGCTCTGGGTTGTCTTTTTCAAATGCCGAAAAGATCTCATAAATCTCGGCTTTAGAATACCTTGACCTAGAAGCTGGCTTTTTGCGTGGACTGGAAGAAGTTGCAATCTTCTTTGTTTTCGTAGCGTAAACCATAGGACTCTCGAGGGGAATAAGTGACTTTGAGTATGCGGCGAAAGCTCTATACTCTTACGTGATAAACACTAGCAATGAAACAAAGTGCGAAATAGCACCAATGCCCCATGATCTTCAAAAGCGAGAGTCTTATCCCCCTTTCTTTCAGGCTGTTCTAACGCCTCACCGTTCTTTATCTCGAAGGGGAATGAACATTGTATTGTGGTGTACCGGCTCGATTGCGGGCTTCTATTCGCTCCTGCTTGTTCTGATGGGCCTTTGGCCAGCTCCCATTCTCTTAGCTATGCCGGTCCTCTTTCTCTGGCTCGCTTTCAGGCATAATTTTGCAACAGCGGAGACCTATGAAGAAGTGAGCGTTTCCCCTCTCGAAGTCCGCCTTAAGCAGGTCACGTACAAAGGTGAGGTTCAGGAATACGTGTTGAACCCGTTTCACATGAAACTCCATATCGAGAAAGACGATGATATTGGCGTGACACGAATTCTGATCAGGTCTGAACAACTATTTCTCGTCATAGGTGCGTTTCTTAATCCAGATGACCGGACCAGTTTCGCAACTGCCTTTTCACAGGCCGTACACTCCGCAAAAAACCGGGGTCTCGATCTGGTTTAGTTGCCACAAAGGCCGCGTAAGCAGCGTTAGCTTGCTCCTCGCGTTTCGGGTGGCTCTTGTTGCCAAGATCAATTAGATTTTGCTTACACACCACTGAAAACTAAGAGCCGTGAAATAGATGTTTACTCCGTCAAATCTCTCAAATGGTGCGTTTGTGGAAGACAGGTCCGCTCTTGAGGACTACCGTGTCGTGCAAAAAACGCTTCAAGCGATCTCAGAGAATTGGAGAGATCAGCCAACATTGGAAGAGCTGGCATATAGTGTAGGCCTTCAACCAATTCAGCTTCAGCGAGTGTTTTCCAGATGGGCTGGAATCACGCCAAAGCAGTTCCTTCAGGCTATCACAATTGATCATGCACGAGCACTTCTTCAAGAGTCGGCCAGTATTTTGGAAGCGTCTTTGGAGGTTGGTCTTTCTGGTCCAGCGCGACTGCACGACCTGTTTGTGACTCATGAGGCGATGACACCGGGTGATTATAAAAAGCGTGGTGCAGGCGTTAAAATAAGCTGGGGCTTCCATCCGTGCCCGTTTGGTCTCGTCCTTTTGATGATCACGGATCGTGGATTGGCTGGCTTGGCATTTGCAGATCCAGGGGACGAAGCCAAAGCGCTGGCTGATATGTGTAAACGCTGGCCAGCCGCAGAGTTTGAAGAGAACCAGGCCGCGACAGCTCCCTATACGGCGAGAATATTTGAACCTCAAACTTGGAATGAGGACCAGCCCCTGCAGGTTGTCTTTATCGGCACTGACTTTGAAATCCGCGTATGGAAAACACTGCTGAAAATCCCGATCGGAAAAGCGACGACTTATTCGGAAATTGCCAGCAACCTAGGAAACCCCAAGGCCTCGCGAGCAGTGGGGACGGCGGTCGGGAAAAACCCTCTTTCTTTTGTTGTTCCTTGCCATCGTGTGCTTGGAGCAAAAGGGGATATGTGTGGTTATCATTGGGGTATCACGCGAAAGCGCGCTATTCTTGGTTGGGAAGCAGGTGTTTCCGGTGTTTTAGATGGTTTGGCGGGTGCACACTGATTGTTTCACTTCGGATTCAATGCCGTAAATGAAAAAGGCGAGCATTGAGCCCGCCTTTTTATCTAGTTATTTGAAGCTTTTAGAGGTCAAATCCAAGAAGCTTGCCCACCGTGAACACGTCTTTATCACCACGACCACAAAGGTTCATGACGATAACCTGATCCTTGTCCATTTGCGGCGCCATCTTGATGACCTGAGCAAGCGCATGGCTTGGCTCCAAAGCCGGAATGATACCTTCAACGCGTGTTAGCATCTGAAATGCATCAAGCGCTTCTATATCCGTTGCGGGGACATAGTTGACGCGGCCTGTATCTTTCAGCCAGGAATGCTCAGGGCCAATGCCAGGATAATCCAAGCCAGCTGATACCGAGTGCCCTTCGAGGATCTGTCCGTCGTCATCTTGAAGCAGATAGGTGCGGTTGCCGTGCAGAACGCCCGGTTTACCTGCGTTCAGGGACGCACAGTGCTCTTCGCCCTGTAGCCCTTTACCGCCCGCTTCTACGCCGTAAATTTCAACTGATGGATCGTCCAGGAACGGGTGGAACAGGCCAATTGCATTGGAGCCGCCGCCAACAGCAGCAACAAGGGCGTCAGGCAATTTGCCTTCTGCTTCCATCAGCTGCTTCTTGGTTTCTTCGCCAATTACAGATTGGAAGTCACGAACCATCTCTGGGTATGGGTGCGGGCCTGCGGCTGTTCCAATAAGGTAATATGTGTCACCCACATTTGTGACCCAGTCACGCAAAGCTTCGTTCATTGCATCTTTGAGCGTGCCTGCACCAGCAGTTACCGGGATAATCTCAGCGCCAAGCAGCTTCATGCGGAAAACATTAGGCTTTTGTCGCTCAACATCAGTTGCGCCCATGTAGACAACGCAAGGAAGACCAAAACGCGCACATACGGTTGCGGTTGCAACGCCATGTTGCCCTGCTCCGGTTTCTGCGATGATGCGGGTTTTGCCCATACGCTTCGCCAGCAGGATCTGACCGATACAGTTGTTGATCTTGTGTGAACCGGTGTGGTTGAGCTCATCCCGCTTGAAGTAGATTTTTGCGCCACCCAGCTCTTCAGTCAGGCGTTCAGCAAAATACAGCGCAGATGGCCGACCCGTATAATGGGTGTTCAGGTTTTTGATTTCCGCAGCATAAGCGGGGTCAGCTTTTGCATCGGTATAGGCTTTTTCGAGATCCAGGATCAAAGGCATAAGTGTTTCGGCAACGAAACGGCCTCCAAAATCACCGAAATGTCCGCGGTCATCTGGACCGGAACGCAATGTATTGGCTTGCTGGTTCATAAAATCTTCCCAAATTCACTCGGCAACGCTGCGCACTTCTTGCACAAAAGCCTTAATCAACTCGATGTCCTTAACGCCTCTTTCTCGTTCAACGCCAGATGAAACATCAACAGCATGAACACCAGAGATAGCCAAAGCTTCACGGACGTTTTCAGGGCCTAAGCCGCCAGAAAGCATGATTGGCTTTCCAAGTTCTAAGCCTTGTAGCAGTTTCCAGTCAAAGCTGACACCATTTCCTCCTGGTATATCGGAACTTTTTGGCGGCTTTGCATCAAATAACAAACGGTCAACAAATGGAACGTAGGCGTGTACCGTTTCTAGGTCTTCCGCACAGGAAATTCCAAAGGCTTTCATCACCGGGATACCAAAAGTCTTACGAATTTCAGCGCAACGTTCAGGGCTCTCATTCCCATGCAGTTGAAGGATGTCGGGTGCAACATTATCAATGACTTCCCTCAGTCCAGCATCATCCATGTTGACGGTGAGTGCAACAATTTGTGCCTTTCCACGCACGTGCTCGGCCAGCTCTTTGGCCTGCTGAATGGAAACATTGCGCGGACTCTTAGAAAAAAAGACAAATCCGATCATATCGGTTTGCTGGTTGATAACCGTATCCGCAGTTTCTTTAGTTGAGATGCCGCAGATTTTTATCGTAGCGGAAGTGTCCATATTTGCACCGTGTTCAAGCAATACCAGAGTGAGCGTTAGACCAAAATAATGGGGGCTTGTCACCCTGTTCCAGTTATTTATCGAGCCTGAGAAGGATAGAACTAATGAGAACATCTGGAATTGATCGCACTAGTTTGATGGTCCTTTGCATATGTGTTGGTTTGTTTGGCTTTGCAAGCAACTCTTCTGCGCAAACCGTTTACCAATACCAGCCCAAAGTCCCAATCGGTTATAACTCAAACTGCGCAGGTGTTTATGCCGTAAAACCATTGAAGTCCGGCATGCTTAACCTCAGAACAGGACCTGGAACCAACTATCGGATCATTGGCCATCTTGTGCCCAATCAGGCTATCAGTGTTTTTGACTGCAAAGGCAATTGGTTAGGCATACGCAACTCGCACACCTCTGAACAAATTGGCTGGGTTCACAAGGGTTACATGAAGCGCGTTTAATCACTATGTCACTACCGTTCAGATAGCTTCTCAACTCACCTGTTGAGAGGCTTACTCCGCCTTTTTGTAGGTGAGCTCCTCATCAAAATGCAAGATCGACAGCGCCTCGTTCTTATGCCGTGCTGATTGAGTTTTGATGTAGTCTTCAAGATCAATTCGTTTTGAACCATCCTCAAGGCTATCAACCTCGAACCACTCATCCTCTGCGTTCTTTCGAAGAGCGATGAAGTGCCCGCCAGCACCAATAACCAGCCGATCAGCCCCATTTTTCTCCGTTATCTCTTTGACTTTTTCAACATTGGCTTGAATGTCTGCGCCGGACTTGGGTTTTTCGAGCCATGTGTTTTTAAATTCAGGCAGGCCAAGTTCTTTTTGCTTTCCATTCACAATCGCCAAACCCATCGTAGGCTCAGATCCGTTTGCTCTTATAATCTCAGCGGGTGCTTGGCCGTCAAAAAGCATACCAAATTGAGCTTTTGCGGCATTGCGATAAAGCTTGTCCGGGTCCGCTTTAATCTGCTTGCGCATTTCCTGCAGCGTCAGCTCGGGATAATACCCGTTGAGCTCACTAAACAGCTGGGTTTCAGTCTGCGTCTTAAAACCTTCAACATTGGCCTGTAAGAGGCCGTCCTCCATGTCTTGAACAGATATAGCTCCAAAACCGAGACACGCATTCATTGCGTGCTTAAGACAAAACTGGCCATCCTGAACTTCGCAATAGAACTCGGGGTTAGGGCCGCTTGGCTTCTCTCTCGCATCGACATTATTGCGAACGCCCTTTGCGCTGTTTTTATATTTGATCTTTTTCCGCTTTGGCTCTTTTGCCCTTTCGGCAGCGGCCAGCAGCACTTCATCGATAATAACCTGTGCCTTTGGCAGGACAGCTTGAAGTTCTCTACTCAGTAAATCAGCTTTTTCAAGGCTATCAGATTTAGCGTGCGAAAGCGTATCTCCCAGCAGTACTGTGGCCTTATCAATCTGCTGCATAAGAAGGTTGAATTCCTTCAATTTCTCTGGGTCAATAATCTTGGACTTCTGAGTGATGAGCTGCTGGTGGGTGGCTCTCGCGTTCTTCAGGATATCTTTATAGTCACTCGCCTTTTTGTTTTCGTTAGCGCTGTGTTCCCCCGCCCTTTCCGGGGGCTTTTCCTTGTTCGGTTCGTGGTCGTTCTGCGCTTTGAGAGCGATTGCTTGGTCAATGCAAGCCTGAAGGTTGTTTGCCAAACCTTCAAGTGCGGTGAGCTGAGCCCTTGCATCGTTTACGTAATTTCTTTGCAGGAGGTCAGAGACTTGGCTATCCATCTGTTCTGCAAGCATTTTATAGGTCGCGTAATCTTCAAGCAGTTTTTGATCTTGAATTACAGAATGTTGGCTAAGCAGTTTGTTGATGCGATCCATCAGTTTTTGATGCTGAGCGCTGCATTCTTCTGGTTTTGACTGCAAATGGGGCGACTGAGTTAGTGTTTGATTGCTCGTATCGGGGGCGTTTGCCTTCGTTATGGCATCGACTAAACAATTCTCCAGCGACTGGATTTCTTGTTCCAGCGCAGCAATATCATTTTTCACTTTCTCCTCAGCTGCCCTGCCCTCACCTTCAATCAAGACCTCTAAATCGGCGATCTGGTTGATTGCCCTTTGATAATGCGCCTCAAATTCACGCTTGGCGGCTTTATCTGCGATTGTATTGATCTGCTGATAATAAGATTGGATTTCAGTCTTATGAAATTTTGTGGAGCGGCTGTATTTGGCATCGAGTGGAGCCCATGTGTTGGTGCCAACTGCATATTCTACCTGCTCGACTGAAGCGGAAACTGATGCGAGGACAGGCTGCGCTTCCTCAGTTTTTTCTTGTTTGATAAGCTTTTCTGCGGCCTTAATGTCATTTTTCGCCTGTTTATAGCGCTCTTCAAATTCTTTTCTGAGCTTCTTATCAGAGATCGTTTTGCGCAGCTTATAGGCAGCGTTTATTCTGGCCTTTGCATCTTTTATGTTTGCTCTTGCAGTGTTCAAGCCAACAGTTTGCTGCTTTCCCGCACGCGTTATGTTTTCTAGTCCCTGCAAGTTGGCCTCGACCTGAAACAGCAGGTCATCGGTTCTTTCCAGATGACCACCCTGAAGCTCTTTTGCCGCTTCTCTTTCAAGCCAAACTGTTTGTTTGTAGAGCTCATCAAAGAGCTCTTCTTGTTCAGGTGTGTGGAGTTCATTTCTCTTTGATTTATACGATGAAAAGTTCTTGGCTTGCTCGTTGAGCCTAGCGAGGCAAGTTGCAAACTTGGGGTCGTCTCTAACGCTTTCTTTTTTCCCGCTAGATCGTGTACCAAATAGCGACCCTATCGCTTCCAGACAGGCTTCAACTTCATCCAAAGCACTGTTTGCATCTGCAATATCGCCGTCTTTAAGGTGGCTATCGACGCCCGAAATTCGATCTGTGCAGTTTTTGTAAAGGGATACGAAGGTATCGCTCTGAGCTTGCTTCGTGAGAGCCTGCTCTTGAGTGTCATAGGCTTTGAGCGCTTTTTTATAGCTTTCGTTCTTTAGCTTGCAATGTTCAGCAATTTTGGCTGGCGTTGGGTCTCCATCCAGATCATCGAACTTCCACGAGAATAAGTTGAAAACCTTTTGTGCCCATTGGTGCTCTTCAACTTCAATCTTTCCCTTAGACATCAACAGGCTCCCAACTTCGGTCATTTCCCAAAGCCTATCAATTTTAGGGTCAATAATATCTATCGATGGATGGTCTGGGTGCGTGTATTTAAGAAGCAGAGTAAAGAGAGATTTGAAGCGACACGAATATTTTGAAAGAGCTGTAACTCACTAGGATCGTGTCTGAATAGAATTATGAGGGCTGTTGTTGCCAGGGGCATAAGAAAGCGCCGCAAAACGGCGCTTTCAAAGCTGTTGTTCTTCTCATTCCTAAGTGATGTTGTAAGCAGCGATCGCCGCCATATTGAAAATCTCGCTGTCTTTTGCACCCATCGGCACGATTTGAACTGGCTTGTCCATGCCAACCAGCAGCGGCCCGATCAACGTGGAGCCACCGAGCTCTTCCAGAAGCTTGGTCGCAATTGATGCTGAGTGGAACGCAGGCATCACCAAGACATTTGCCGGCCCATTCAGACGGCAGAATGGGTACGCTGACATCTTTTCCATGTTGAGTGCAATATCTGCCCCCATCTCACCATCGTATTCAAAATCTACACGCCGACGATCAAGGATCTTAACGGCTTCTTGAAGACGTTCTGTGCGTTCACCGCGCGGATGCCCAAAGGTGGAATATGCAAGCATTGCAATACGCGGTTCTGAGCCGAGGCGACGAGCAACATGTGCAGCTTCCTCTGCAATATCAGCCAATTCCTCAGAGGTTGGCATGTCATGTACCGCAGTATCGGCGACGAGAACGGTTTTGCCCGGTGTGATAACAATGGAGACACCAATCACCCGGTGTCCCGGTTTGGTGTCTATGCACCGGCTGACAGTTTCCAGTGCAACGGAATAATTTCGTGTCGTACCCGTTACAACACCGTCCGCATCACCCAGCGCAACCATAATGGAAGCCCAGTAGTTACGGTCGTTGTTGACGAGGCGCTGGCAATCGCGCTGTAGATAGCCTTTCCGCTGCAAGCGAGAGTAAAGGTATTCTGCATAATCAGCGTTTCGGGTTGAAGAGCGAGCGCTTTCAAGGCGAATGCCCGGACGACTTACATCTATACCTGCCGATGTCGCGTTGGCCAGAATCTCATCTTCACGGCCAACAAGGATAGCTTCACCAAGTCCTTGAGAAACAAAAGCAGAAGCGGCACGAATTACAGCAGGCTCCTCCCCTTCAGCAAACACAATCCGTTTTGGGTTCTGGCGAACTTTAGAGATGATCCGCTGCAATGTTCCTGCAATTGGATCGCGGCGACCCTGCAACTGAGCGCCATAGGCCTCCATATCTACAATAGGACGACGCGCAACACCGCTGTCCATAGCTGCTTGCGCAACTGCTTGAGGAATACGGGAAATCAAGCGTGGATCAAACGGTACTGGAATGATGTATTCGGGCCCGAAACGAGGACGGCTGCCACGGTAAGCAGCAGCAACTTCATCGGGCACGTCTTCACGCGCCAGTTCTGCAAGTGCATTGGCACAGGCAATTTTCATCTCATCATTGATCGTCGTCGCGTGAACATCCAATGCACCGCGGAAAATGTAAGGGAAACCAAGAACATTGTTCACCTGGTTTGGATAGTCAGAACGCCCCGTCGCAATGATCGCATCAGGGCGAACTGCCTTCGCTTCTTCCGGTGTGATCTCTGGGTCTGGGTTTGCCATTGCAAAGATAATTGGGTTCGGAGCCATGGTCTTGACCATGTCAGGGGTCAGCGCACCCTTCACCGAAACGCCAAAGAACACATCTGCACCATCCAAGGCATCTTCCAGTGTTCTTTTATCTGTCTTAACCGCATGCGCGCTCTTCCACTGGTTCATCCCAGCTTCACGGCCTTGATAAATCACACCCTTTGTATCGCAAAGAAGGACATTCTCATGGGGAACGCCCATCGACTTCACAAGTTCAATACAGGCAATACCGGCAGCGCCAGCGCCATTACAAACCACTTTAACATCGCCAATATTGCGATCTGTCATGTGAACAGCGTTGATCAGACCCGCTGCAGCAATAATCGCTGTGCCGTGCTGATCATCATGAAAGACAGGAATATCCATCAGTTCGCGCAGGCGCTGTTCGATAATAAAGCAGTCAGGCGCTTTGATATCTTCCAGATTGATGCCGCCAAATGAAGGGCCAAGGTGCTTTACACTGTCGATGAATTCTTCAACATTAGCTGTGTCCACTTCAAGATCAATGGAATCCACATCCGCAAAACGCTTGAAGAGAACGGACTTTCCTTCCATCACTGGCTTGGATGCAAGTGCGCCAAGGTTGCCAAGGCCCAAAATCGCGGTGCCGTTAGAAATAACCGCAACCATGTTGCCTTTGGTTGTGTAGTCGTAGGCTCGGCTTGGGTCTTCTGCAATTGCCAGCACTGGTACAGCAACACCAGGAGAATAGGCCAAGCTCAGGTCACGTTGAGTAGCCATTGGCTTGGTTGGAGAAATCTCAAGCTTGCCTGGCTTTCCCTCCTGGTGAAAGTTCAGCGCGTCCTGATCAGTGAAGCTGACCTGAGAGCTTGCTGTTTTATCCGTGGTTGGCATATGAAAAATTCCTCACCCTTATGTGCAGCGTTCTTTTCAAATATGGTTGGTTGACATTATCCCCGTAAATTCACGTTCTCAAGCGATGAACTAAACTGAACGGGTGAAACACATAGAACCATTTGCTAGTGTCTGCGCCATGACTACTGCAGATATTGAAAAGCCTTCCTCAGCTAAAGGCCGCGTCACACCCATGATGGCGCAATATATTGAAATCAAGACAGCCAACCCGGACAGTCTTCTATTCTACAGAATGGGTGACTTTTACGAGCTGTTTTTTGAAGACGCCGAAATTGCGTCCCGTTCGCTTGGCATTACGCTGACCAAACGTGGCAAGCATGATGGTGAAGACATTCCCATGTGTGGCGTTCCTGTTCATGCAGCTGATGACTATCTGCAAAAGCTGATTGGTCTGGGACATCGTGTCTCTGTTTGTGAACAGATGGAAGACCCGGCAGAGGCCAAAAAACGCGGTTCAAAATCTGTGGTCCGTCGAGATGTTGTCCGTTTGGTAACGCCCGGCACAATCACTGAAGACCGTCTTCTGGATGCAAAGCGGAACAACTTCCTTGCCTCATTGGCCCGCGTAAAAGGGGGCAGCAACTCGCACGGCAATACCTACGGCCTTGCCTGGATTGATATGTCGACCGGCACATTTCGCGTTGCCGAGAGTGATGATGTCCGCCTTGCAGCGGCTCTTGCACGCATTGACCCTTCAGAGCTGGTGCTGGCAGATGCCCTGTTGCAAGAGACCGAGCTTCGAGCGACAGTCGAAGGACTTGGCGCTGCTCTTTCTCCCGTTCCTCGTACATTCTTTGACGGTGCAACGGCCCAAGACCGTCTTTCCTCTTACTTTTCAGTTGGAACACTGGACGGTTTTGCAAACTACACGCGTGCAGAGCTGATTGCCGCCAGTGGTATTCTTGCCTACATCGATAAAACCCAGCTGGGTGAGCGCCCTCCTCTGGAACCTCCCGTTAAAGAAGCTGCTGCTGGTCAGCTGCTGATTGACCCTGCCACCCGTGCAAACCTGGAACTTACCCGCACGCTCTCCGGTGAGCGACGTGGCAGTCTTCTGTCTGCCATTGATAAAACAGTCACAGGTGCAGGCTCTCGCTTGCTTGCAAGCCGCCTTGCTGGCCCGCTCACGGACCCGCAGCAGATCTCACAGCGTCAAGATACGATTGCGTTTTTTGCTTCCGATACTATGCAACGCGAAGATATCCGCAGCCTGCTGAAATCCGCTCCAGACATGTCGCGGGCGTTGTCGCGTCTGGCGGTTGATCGCGGCGGCCCACGAGATTTGCAGTCCATTGCTTTTGCGATGACCTCGGCCCGTGAAATTGCTGGGTTGCTGGCTTCCGGCGGTGCATATCCTCAGGAAATTGCCGATACCGTCCAGCGTTTGGAGCAAGCTCCGCATGCGCTGGGTGAAAAGCTGATGCAGGCGATTGCTGAAGAACCTCCTCTCCTAAAGCGGGATGGAGGGTTTGTTGCACCGAGCTATCACGCTGATTTGGATGAGCTAAAATCGTTGCGCGACCAAAGCCGCAAAGTGATTGCTCAAATGCAAGCTGACCTTTCGGCAGAGCTTGGCATTCGTTCCTTGAAGATCAAGCACAACAATGTGCTGGGTTGGTTCATGGAAGCCCCGACAGCACAATGCGATCCGATGAAGGATGACCCAGCGCGGTTTATCCATCGCCAGAGCATGGCTGGAGCGATGCGCTTCACCACCACAGAACTGGCTGATTTGGAGAGCAAAATTTCAAGTGCGGGCGAACGCGCGCTGGCAATTGAGCTGGAAATCTTCAACGAGTTGACCAAAGCTGTGGTTGAAGCAGGCGCACACATCAAGTCCGCTGCAGAGGCCCTGGCTGTTTTGGATGTTTCTACATCCCTTGCAGTGCTGGCAGAGGCTGAAAACTACATACGTCCGGTTGTTGATGAAGGTCTCGCCTTTACTATCGAAGGTGGGCGCCATCCTGTTGTTGAGCAAGCCCTGCGTAAATCTGGTGAACCGTTTGTAGCCAATAATGCAAACCTTGGACCGCTGGAAAGCTTTGAAAACGGCCAGATCTGGTTGATTACGGGCCCTAACATGGCTGGTAAATCAACCTTCCTGCGCCAAAATGCATTGATCGCTGTACTTGCTCAGATGGGTAGTTTCGTTCCCGCAACGAAAGCACATATCGGCGTTGTTGACCGCCTTTTCTCCCGCGTGGGTGCAGCTGATGACCTTGCGCGTGGGCGCTCAACCTTTATGGTTGAGATGGTGGAAACAGCAGCCATTCTCAATCAGGCAACGGACCGCTCGCTTGTTATCTTGGATGAAATCGGGCGCGGAACAGCAACGTTCGATGGCCTTTCCATCGCATGGGCTGCAATCGAGCACCTGCACGAAACAAATCGTTCTCGCTCCCTCTTTGCCACCCACTACCATGAAATCACAGCGCTTTCTCAGCGCCTGGAGCGCCTCAACAACGCAACCGTGCGTGTGAAGGAATGGAAAGGCGATGTTGTCTTCCTGCATGAAATTGTGGAGGGCGCAGCGGATCGCTCCTACGGTATTCAGGTCGCAAAACTCGCCGGTCTTCCCAAGTCTGTAGTAAAGCGGGCTCAAAAGATACTCGTCCAGCTGGAAGAGCAAGACACCAATAAACCAGCCGAAAAACTGCTGGATGACTTGCCGTTATTTGCATCTTTCTCACAGCCGCTTGATACAATTCTGGAGCCGGAACAAGAGTCAGAAGGCGTTGTATCTAATGAGCTTTCAGTACTTCTGGAAGCGCTTGATCCAGATGATATGACACCGCGACAGGCACACGAAGCCTTGTATGCGCTTAAGCAAAAGCAAAAAGAACTGAGCTCGCACTGAATGAGACTGTAAACTCGTCACAAGCTATTTTAGCACCGCTGGACCTGTCCGGCGGTGTTTTCGTTTGACCCGTAAAACGGGGTGGCAAGGTGAGCAGGCAATACCTGCGCTACTTATTTAAAATAATTCTTCGGCATTGGCTGATCACCTTACCTGGGCGTTTTTGTATGAAACAAGGTCATCCCCGACAGGCATTGTGAGTAAATAACTGTTTGTGACAGTTACCTACCAGTGCCGACACCCATCAGGTTGACCAGCTTCCGCTTGGCCTCTGCACTGTTGGCTTTCAAGGGGTGTTTCAACGAACCCGCCGAAAGATACGTTACTTCTTTCAGTAGCTCCGCCCAGCTCACGCCGCACTGACGGACGGTCCGCCAGCTGCCCGTTTACGTGAGCACAGGATTTAGAATAGGGGGGCTTTGGCCCAGGGGAATAACTTTTCCCGCACTCACCCGCCTTGTTGGTTATGGTTCCCGGCTCTGCGCTTCGCTTGTCTGCGAGCACATTGGTGGAGGTCGCTGATGACTCAAGTGAGGGGGCTGGGGCGAGTTGAGCTGGTGGTTTCGGTTGGCTTATTTGCATGAAACCGGAATGCGCTCATGCTGATTGAGCGGTAGGTAAAGCTTTCGTGCAACTTTTCACCATATGCCCCCTCGCCTGCTGCACCATACGCAACCAGCAAAGGCAAAAAATGCTCGTCTGTTGGCAACGCCTTTTTGTAGTGTTTGTGATTGCTTGATGAAAGCAGCGCACAGGTTTCGCCGTTTTCTGCAAGGCGGGTAATCCATTGGTCAAATTCCAGTGCCCATGCAGGAACATCTCCGCTGTCAGCTACCTCTGAAAAGTTATGCGTCACCGCGCCACTGCCAATAATAAGAATTCCTTCTTCGCTCAGCGGTGCAAGCGCGCGTCCCAGATTGTAGCTTTCTTCGCTACCGTATGAATAAGGTAATGACACCTGTAAAACCGGAAGATCGGCTTCTGGATAAGCGAGCGATAGTGGCACCCAGGCGCCATGATCGAGCTCGCGGGTGTTGTCTTCATTAACAGTTAGACCATAGCGGGTGATGGCATCGTGCACCCGGTGTACAAGCCAGTTTGGCGTGCTTGCTGGGTACTCAATCTCATAAAGTTGGCGCGCAAAACCCCGGAAATCGTGAATGGTCTTTAAAGGCCCCGCAGATGTTATCGTCAACCGCTCTGTTTGCCAGTGAGGAGAGATCACAAGGATCGCTTTGGGCTTAGTCTCTGTATTCGCAACGGTTTTTAAAAACTGATGTGCTTGAAGCTCTGGCCTTATGACCAGGTCTGGTGCTCCATGAGGCAAAAATAGCGAGGATTGTTTCATGTGAAACGCTTTTTGTTTCGGTTTGTTTATGAAGTTCTTGTCAGATTGAGTCTATTACATCAGCGAAACCCCACCAATACAGTAAAGTTGATAGTACTGTTCACTATTTGCAGTCCAATTATAAACCATTTCGTAAATTCATGCGTCGTCATCACTGGAAGGTTTGGCCAAGCCTTGCTAGAGAGTGAGCTGATTATGAATGGGGCTCTTTATGACACCGAGACTAGAAATAACGCGTCTTTCCCACGCGGAAGGGATAGAACTGCCCGCCTACCAAACTAATGAGGCGGCAGGAATGGATTTACGTGCTGCAAACGCTGATCCAATTGAGTTAAAATCAGGAAAACGTGCGATGGTTCCAACCGGCCTTACAGTCGCTTTGCCCTCTGGCTACGAGGGGCAGGTCCGCCCTCGTTCGGGTCTGGCAGCTAAGTTTGGCGTCACCGTACTCAATACCCCGGGCACCGTAGATGCGGATTATCGTGGCGAAGTAAAAGTGATCCTCATCAACTTAGGCGAGGAGGCATTTGTGATTGAACGCGGTATGCGTATCGCACAAATGGTAGTTGCTCCTGTCACCCAAGTGCAAATTGAAGAGGTAACGGAGTTGGAAACCACTGAGCGTGGTTCTGGCGGCTTTGGCTCTACTGGATTTTAAAAAATAAGGAAGAGAAATGCGGCCGGAATTGGTGATCTTCGATTGTGATGGTGTTCTTGTCGAAACTGAAACTATAGGGAATAAAATCCTTTCTGGTTTCATGAAGGAAATCGGCCTGAACTATTCTGTATTCGATTGTTATTATCGCTTTACCGGCTGTGCCATGGAAGTCATTAAGGAAGAAGCTGAGCGTTTAAGCGGAAAAACGCTTCCAGCTGACTGGCCCACGCAGGTGCGAAAAGCCTATCTAAAAGCATTTGAAACCGGCATAGACCCAATTCCCGGTGTTATGGATGTCGTCACGCAGCTAAAAGCAGAAGGCGTTTCCTTTTGTGTCGCCTCTTCAGGCCGTTATGAAAAAATGGAAGTGACACTTGGCTCCTCAGGACTTTGGGAGACCTTTAAGGACGTGCTGTTTTCTGCGCAGGATTGCGAGAGAGGTAAACCTGCGCCAGATATCTTCCTCTATGCAGCCAAAGGTATGGGCTATAAGCCAGAAAAGTGTGCTGTGATTGAAGATAGCATCGCCGGAATTAAAGCTGCATTGGCTGCACGCATGCGCGTGTTTAATTACACCGGAGATGTTAATGCAGATATCGAGAAAGCACGTTCACTAGGTGCAGTTACATTTGGTCATATGGCAGAGTTACCAGCCCTCTTGAGTCTCAAGACGCTTGAGAATCCGCGTGCTTAAGGCGAAAACAGTTCTTTTTTGCAAAAGAGCATGCTAATTCTTGAGTCACGTAGAACAGTTTTCTTCATATTTCGGTAAATTTGCAACTCGTTTCTATTTGCTCTAAATTCCATGGTTTTTGAAACCTCGAAAACCCCCCTGACACTACCTACATTTCAGTGCAGATTTTGAAGAGTTCGAAGCTAGGTTTTGTATTGCCTCAGCCGCACTCTTACTGAAATAATGAATATTGCGAGGGAATTTCGATGAGTACTTCCAAACCAGGCCGTGGAAAAATTTACTCTTCCATCACCGAGACAATCGGGAATACACCAATCGTACGTCTGGACCGTTTGGCAAAGGCTCACGGTGTAAAAGCTAACCTGCTTGCCAAGCTTGAGTTCTTTAACCCAATCTCCAGCGTTAAGGATCGTATCGGTGTCGCCATGGTGGAAGCTATGGAAGCGGCGGGGCAGATCGTTCCAGGCAAGACAACTTTGATTGAACCAACATCAGGGAACACCGGTATTGCACTTGCATTTGTTGCAGCTGCAAAAGGCTATCGCTTGATCCTGGTTATGCCAGAAACGATGTCAATCGAACGCCGCAAAATGCTGAAGCTTCTGGGCGCTGAGCTTGAATTGACTGAAGGTCCAAAAGGAATGAAAGGCGCCATAGCGCGCGCGGAAGAGCTTCTTCAGGAAGTTACGGATTCAGTCATCCCGCAGCAATTTGAAAACCCAGCCAATCCGGAAATTCACCGCACCACGACGGCAGAAGAAATCTGGAATGATACGGATGGCAACGTGGATGTGTTTGTGTCCGGCATTGGCACCGGCGGTACCATCACTGGCACCTCACAGGTTCTGAAAAAGCGTAACCCTGACCTCCATGTTGTTGCCGTAGAGCCTGCTGACAGTCCGATTTTGTCAGGTGGCCAGCCAGGTCCGCACAAAATTCAGGGCATCGGTGCTGGTTTCGTACCGGGCATCTTAGATACTGAGGTCTATGATGAAGTGGTGACCGTTTCAAATGAGGATTCGTTTGCTCTGTCTCGCGAACTGGCAAGAACGGAAGGTGTTCCGGTTGGCATCTCTTCCGGCGCTGCGTTGAAAGCTGCAATCGAAGTTGGCAAGCGTGACGAGATGGCGGGCAAAAACATCGTCATTATCATCCCAAGCTTCGCAGAGCGTTACCTGTCGACGGCCCTGTTTGAAGGTTTGGACGCGTAGCCCTAACCAAATACCTATGAATTTAAGGGAGGCAGATGCCTCCCTTTTTTGTGTCATGATCGTTTCGAGTCTGAAACGATCAAGGATCACTGCGGAGGTGTGCCGTTCTTATCCAAAACTTCGCCAGCTAAATACAAAGAGCCACCAAACAGAACCCGAGGTGCCTCTCCCTCTTCCGTAGAACGCTGCACAACTTCCAAGATGGCGTCATCGATTGCGTCGTGCGCTGAGGCTGATAGTCCCGCTTCTCGCGCAATTTCAGCCAGCTCAACCGGAGAGCGACCCGCGCTGGAGGTTGAAAGGGGAACGCACAGCACATGCTTTGCCAGTCCTTCGAACTGCTGGAAAAAGCCCTTTGGATCCTTGGTCGTCATCATGCCCATGACCAGATAGGTCGGGCGCGATGCTTTGTCGGTCAAATCCGCAAGGAAAGAGGCAATCACTTTTGCCGCGCCCGGATTATGCCCGCCATCAACCCAAACCTCACTTTGAGCGGGAAGCTGGTCCAGCAATGCGCCCTCATATAGCGGTTGCATGCGAGCTGGCCAGTTTATGGAGCGTAGGGCCTTGTCGCAGGCAGAGCGCGCCGCTTCGCTTTCAAGCAGTCCCGCCGCCCGCAAGGCAGCCAGCGCAAGCCCTGAGTTTGCGATTTGATGGAACCCGGCAAGCTTCGGCGGTGCCAGATCCATGAGGCCAGATTCATCCTGATAGACAAGCCGCCCGCCCTCTTCCCAAGCGGAAAACTCCTGTCCCTGGATTGAGATGGGCGCCCGTTTTTGCGCCGCTTGCCTCTCAATCACACCCCTTAGAGCATCGATCTGCGTGCCGACAACGACAGGACGCCCCGGCTTGATAATTCCGGCCTTTTCAAGAGCAATGCCCTCAAGGTCATCACCAAGGAAGTTCTCATGGTCTTTGGAGATGGGAGTGATGACGCTGACCAGCGGTTCGTCGATGACATTGGTGGCATCTAAAACACCGCCAAGGCCAACTTCCAGCACGAGAAAGTCTGCAGGACTGTCAGCGAACAAACAAAAAGCAACTGCTGTCGTTGCCTCAAAAAAGGTTAGCTCATGGCCGTCATTGGCAGCCTCTACCCGCTCAATTGCAGCAAGCAATGGCGCGTCATCCACAAACCCGCCAGTATTACCCAGCCTAACGCGCTCGTTGAAACGCACAAGATGGGGAGAGGAATACACATGAACAGCCTTTCCCTGCGCTTCCAAAAGCGCTCTGACTGAGGCTCCAGTCGACCCCTTGCCATTGGTGCCGGCGATATGGAAAACAGGCGGAACGCACTTCTCAGGGCTCCCGAGTGCCGCCAGAACCCGCTTCATGCGATCAAGAGACAAATCAATCTCGTCAGGATGAAGTTTCATCAAGCGATCAAGGGCGGCATTGACTTTGTTCATTGGGTATCCGCTTTCAAATCGTGCTGGGCATCTGGATAAAGAAAAAGCCCGGCACGGTATGCCGGACTTAAAATTTAACGTGCAAGTCCTCAAGCTTAATGGCTTAGGATGTTGCAGAAACCTCGGTGCTGTCTTCTGGTGCCGCTGGTTTTTCTTCCAGCGTTGGCAGCTGCGCTTCGCGCTTCATCAAAAGGTTACACAGGTTGGAAATGGTTTCTTTCAGGTCATGACGATGCACAACCATATCGACCATCCCGTGATCACGCAGATACTCAGAACGCTGGAACCCCGGAGGGAGCTTCTCGCGGATGGTCTGCTCGATCACACGCTGCCCGGCAAAGCCGATGAGAGCATTTGGTTCAGCAATCTGCACATCACCAAGCATCGCGTAGGATGCCGTCACACCACCAGTGGTCGGGTTTGTCAAAACCACGATGTATGGAAGGCCCGCTTCGCGCAGCATCTGTACGGTTACAGTTGTGCGTGGCAGCTGCATGAGCGACAAAATACCTTCCTGCATACGAGCACCGCCAGAAGCAGCGAACATCACAAAAGGTGTTTTGTTTTCAACAGCATGTTCCATGCCGCGAATGATTGCTTCACCAGCCGCCATACCAAGTGATCCGCCCATGAAGGCGAAGTCTTGTACAGCGGTGGTCATGTCGTAGCCATTGACCTTACCGTTGGCGACAATCACAGAGTCGTCCATTTCGGTCTTGGCTTTAGCGTCTTTCAGACGATCAACATATTTGCGTTGATCGCGGAATTTCAGCGGATCCATAGCAACTTCAGGAGTCTCGATCTTGGTGAAATCACCGTTATCGAAAAAGTACTCCAGGCGCTTCTTGCTGGAGAGGCGCATATGAAAATTTGAGTTCGGCACCACCCACTGGTTTGCCTCCAAGTCGCGATGGAAGACCATCTCGCCGGATTCGGGGCATTTGATCCAAAGGTTTTCCGGTACTTCGCGCTTTTCAAGAAAGCTGCGGATTTTCGGCCGAACGACGTTGTTAATCCAGTTCACGGCAGCCGCCTGTCTCTAATTCTGATTTCAGTTTTTAATGACCATTAAAGTGATCATACGTAAAGCAATACTTATTTCCGAGCTTTTTCTACACCCACACGTAGTGAGCTCACAAGATCGGTAACAGCAGCTTGTGTCTGATTTGTGGCCTTACCATTCTCATCAAGGCTCTTGCGAATAGCCTCGACAAGGATAGACCCAACCACAACGCCATCGGCATATTTGCCAATTTCTTCAGCTTGTTCTGCGGTTTTAATGCCAAACCCAACAGCAACCGGAAGGTCACTGTGAGACTTGATAAGCTTAACTGCTTTGGAGACACTTTCTGAATCCGCAGCAGCTGCGCCAGTAACGCCAGTAACTGAAACGTAGTAAACGAAGCCTGAAGTATTCTTCAGGACAGTTGGCAGACGTTTATCGTCAGTTGTTGGGGCTGTCAGGCGGATAAAGTTTACGCCGCCTTCAATTGCCGGAATGCAGAGTTCATCATCTGCCTCGGCAGGCACATCAACAACAATAAGACCATCAACGCCAGCTTCTCGTGCTTCTTTCACAAACGCAGCGCTACCGCGCACATAAATCGGGTTGTAATAGCCCATCAGAACGATTGGTGTTTCATCGTCCTTTTTGCGGAAATCACGCACCATCTGAAGCGTTTTGTCCATCGTATGGCCATGAGCCAAAGATCGCTGGGTCGCCAGCTGGATCGGAACGCCTTCCGCCATAGGGTCGGAAAACGGCATACCAAGCTCAATAACATCACTTCCGGCTTCTGGAAGTGCATCCAAAATTGCCTGTGAAGCGGCGAGGTCAGGGTCTCCTGCCGTAATAAAGGTTACGAGCGCAGGACGTCCTTCAGCCTTGAGCTTAGAGAACTGTCGATCAATACGAGTTTCAATCATTAATCCGACCATCTGATGTATTGGGGCGTACCCGACCTATCAATCAGCAAGGATGTAGGGGTGCAACTAGCCCTCTGTCAATAAACACAGTGCAAATAGAGCATGTTTCGGGCCAATTTTCTGAGAAATAGCCAAGTGCTCCAGAGAATATCCAGCGATATAGACTCCTAAGGCCACCATTTAACCATTACGTCAAGCAATCTATTGCCTTTTTTGATCTTACCTTCGGTGCAAACAGAAGTTTGAAGAGGTACGTAAAACAGAAAAAGCCGCAGATGATCCGCGGCTCTTTCTAAAGTGGTTTGCACTGACTATGAGCTGCGGCGGCTTTCAAGAAAGCCCACGATGCGGCGAACATCATGCAGCACTGGCTCAGCAATCGCAGCAGCGCGCTCTGCACCATCGCGAAGAACAGCATCAACACTTGCTGTATCATCCATGATACGACGCATCTCGTCGGTCATCGGCGCCAGCTTTTCAACGGCCAGCTCAGAAAGCGCTGGTTTGAAGGCAGAGAACTGCTGTCCACCAAACTCAGTCAAAACGTCCGCTTTGGTACGATTAGCAAGAGCTGCATAGATACGAACAAGGTTGTCAGCTTCCGCGCGCCCTTCAAGGCCATCAACTTCACTCGGCAAGGCTTCCGGGTCTGTCTTTGCCTTTTTGATTTTCTTTGCAATTGTATCCTGATCATCGGTCAGGTTAATGCGGGAAAGATCAGAAGGATCAGACTTTGACATCTTCTTGTTGCCATCACGCAAGCTCATGATGCGGGTCGCAGGACCGGTAATCATTGGCTCTGTAACTGGGAAGTAGATCTCGTCAGGTGCTTCGTGAGTTGGCTCTGGGTTTGGAACACCAAGGCCTAGCTCTTTAATACGATCGGCAAAGTCGTTGTTAAACTTCTGCGCAATATCGCGCGTGAGCTCAAGGTGCTGCTTCTGGTCATCGCCAACCGGAACATGGGTTGCACGGTACGCCAGAATGTCCGCAGCCATCAGGTTAGGGTAAGCGAACAGCCCGACAGAAGCATTTTCCGCGTGCTTTCCTGCCTTGTCCTTAAACTGTGTCATACGCTTCAGCCAGCCCATACGAGCCACACAGTTGAAAATCCATGCAAGTTCAGCATGTTCTTTCACCTGGCTTTGGTTGAAAATGATCGACTTCTTCGGATCAACACCGGCAGCAAGGTAAGCAGCTGTGACTTCACGGGTCTGCTTCATCAGCTCGGCAGGGTCCTGCCAAACAGTGATTGCATGCATGTCAACGATGGAGAAGATAGTCGGCATCTGGTCCTGAAGCGGAACAAAGCGGACAATAGCACCGAGGTAGTTACCAAGGTGGAGGTTTCCGGTTGGTTGAACACCGGAAAAAACGCGAGGCTGAAACGCCGTCATAATAATATATCCCTAGGCTGGGGCCTGTTGGAAGGGCCAATGGGTTGCGCGCGCATAGCTTGAATGGGTGACAAACAAACTAGATCAGCTCGCGCAGATTAAGCTTGGTGGTTATGACGGCGCTTTTTAGGGAGCGCAAGAGGATTCCTGATTAGCTTGGCTTTTATCGCCGCAATTTCTGTATCTGTGCGCGAAAATCCACGGTGCCAGTCAACTGAACTAGAATTCCAAAGGAAATCAAACCGATAAGAACGAGCAAGACAAGTTCGCTGGCCCGCACGATAAAGAAGTGAGAGGTCGATAAGGGCTCCAAAACAAGAGTGCCACCGTAAACGACCACGCCCATCAGCGCGCTCGCAAGACCTAAAAGCGGAATTCTCTTTAGCAATGCGGTATCGACCACAAAGTGCCCTCTCCGCCATAGCACAAATGCCAAAAGCGAGGTGTTGACCCAGCCCGCAGCCGTTGTGCCAATTGCAATACCAACATGTTTATAGGCCGGAAATAGCAAGATAGAGAGCGTAACGTTCACCATCATTGCAACGCCCGCAAAATACATCGGTGTTTTGGTGTCTTCCCGAGCAAAAAAGCCCGGAGATAGAACCTTGTTTACCACAAATGCTGGCAAGCCAAAGGCAAACGCCATTAGTGCTAAAGCGGTCTGTTCAACCGCAGCATCAGAAAACTGACCACGCTGAAAAAGAACAGCAATCACAGTGTCTGGGATAATCACAAGCGCAACCGCAGCTGGCAATGTCAGCGCCAAGGCAAACTCCATGGCCCGGTTTTGGCTGTGATAAACCTGCGCTTCCTGACCGGAGCGAAGTTGGCGCGTCAAGCTTGGTAAAAGCACAACGCCGATTGCAATACCAACAACACCAAGTGGAAGCTGGTAAATCCGGTCTGCATAATAAAGGTATGAATTTGCACTGCTTTCTAGCGAAGCAATGATGGTGCCAACGGTAATGTTGATTTGCGTAATGCCACCAGCAATGACCCCAGGCACTCCGAGAACAAGCAGGCGCTTAACACTAGGGGTCCATCGCGGGCGCATAATAGGCACGCTGAACCCAAGCCGCTTTAACCCAATCGCAACAACGCCAAGCTGAACAACACCAGCAACTGCCACTCCGCTCACCAGCAGAACACCAGTGGTTTGATCGGGCTCCATTCCATAAATCCCAATCGCAGCCAGAACCGCTATCATGACCACATTGAGCATTACAGGCGCCAACGCAGCGGCGAGAAAACGCTGAAACGTATTTAATATTCCGCTGACGAATGCCAGCATCGACATGAACAGGAGATAGGGAAACGCAATGCGTGACATTAAAACAGTGAGGTCAAACTTTGCTGGGTCGGAATAATAGCCTGGCGCAAGCAAGTGTACGAGAAGCGGCATGAAAACTTCTGCAAGTGCAAGGATAACAATCAGAGTCCAGAACAAACCGGCTGCGATTTCACCAGCAAATTTCCGAGCCCCCTTCTCGCCGTCTTCTTCGACGGAGCGTGCAAACAAGGGGACGAAAGCGGAGTTGAATGCGCCTTCGGCAAACAACCGCCGAAACAGGTTAGGCAAACGGAATGCAACCACGAACGCATCTGCTACAGGCCCGGTCCCGACGAAGGCAGCCAGCATAACATCGCGCCCAAAACCACAGAGGCGGCTTAGCATTGTGGCGCCACCAACCGTGGCGAAGCTTCTGAAAAGGCTCATAAAAAATCAACTACCTGCAAGTTTTAAGCTCTACGACGCGAGCTCATAGGTGCTTTTTGTGGTTTTTTACCGTCAAAGGCGTTTTTTAATCTATCTCTAATGGAATCCTGCCGCCCGACATTGTGAACCTTTTGCCCCGTTAGATCCGTTATATAGAAAACGTCAACAGCCTTTTCACCAAACGTTCCTACATGCGCACTGGCAATGTTCAGGTTCAACGCAGAGATTTCTGTCGTCAGATCAGACAGTAATCCAGGGCGATCAAGGCCAGTTACTTCAAGGACCGTATAACTTTCCGACCAGGAATTACTAACAAGAACAGTTGTTTGTAACGTAAAAGCCCTAGTTCGCGCCTTGCGTTTTTTAGCTGCCGCTTTCACCTCAGGTATCGGTGAGGTTCCGCGGAGTGCCTCCTTGATCAAGCTACTGATCCGTTCGCCGCGCCGTTGCTCATCTGCATCCGCTGGCAGCTCCCGGCTGATGTAGATTGTATCAAGCGCCAAGCCGTCCTTAGTGGTGTCGATGTGCGCATCTACAATGTTGGCACCTGCTGCAAAGCAGGCCCGCGCAATCGTCGAAAGCAGGCGTGGGTGATCCGGCGCAAGAACAGTAATTTCTGTAACACCTTCAAACGCATGAGGCTCAACCGAAGTTGCAAGATGTTCTTCTTCTGCGTCCGTCATACGAATGAGGTTTGCGTGATTGATTTTGCTCTTCAGGTCAACGCGAAGCCAATAGGCGGGGTAGTGCCTGTCCAGATAACTGTCCAGCTCATCATCTCGCCAGCTCACCAGCTGCTCTGCAAGCTCTCGCTTCGCAAAATCAACATGCTGCTGTTGGCTCATGCGCCCATGGCCACCACTGAGAATGGTTTCACTCTCATAGTAAAGCGTGCGCAGCAACTGGCCCTTCCAGCCATTGAAAACACCCGGCCCAACAGCGCGGATATCTGCAACGGTGAGGATAAGAAGCAACTGCAATCGCTCAAGGCTTTGCACTTTGCGGCAGAAATCCTTGATGGTCTTTGGGTCACTCAAATCACGTGATTGGGCGACGGTGCTCATTTCTAGATGCTGCTCTATGAGCCATGCAACGGTGTCGGTTTCCGCAGGAGACAATCCAAGACGGGGGCAAACCTTGCGCGCAATCTTAGCGCCAGCGATTGAATGATCTTCTGGCCTACCTTTCGCCACATCATGCAAGAGCATTGCAACATAAAGGACTTTGCGGCTGTGAACCGATTTGATGAGGTCCGTTGCCAAGGGGTGGCTGTCGCCCCCCATTCCCCGTTCAATTTCAGAAAGCACACCAACTGACCGGATCAAATGTTCATCAACCGTGTAGTGATGGTACATGTTGAACTGCATCATCGCGACAACTTTGCGGAACTCAGGCAGGAACTGACCAAGGATAGATGACTCGTTCATTGCCCGCAAAACGGTCTCAGGGTCACTCCGGCTGGTAAGAACTTTCAAGAACAAACGGTTTGCTTGTTCATTCTTTCTGAACTCAGCTTTGATCAACCGGCGAGACTGTCGAACCATCTTCAACAGCTCTGGATGCATATCCAGATTGGTTTTGTCGATGAGATAAAAGATACGAATGAGATTGATGGGATCTTTTTCGAAGACATCTGCGTCGGCGGCAACGATACGCCCGTTTTGAACAAAGAAATCCTTGGTTCCTTTAATTGGCCTGCGCTTGTGTTTGTTGCCGGGAACAAAGCTTCCAAGGAAACGGGATATGCTTGGTGCCGACTTAACGTGCTGTTCTTCAAGCGCGGCAGCAAAAATGCGTGTCAGGTCGCCCACGTCCTTTGCAACTAGGAAGTAATGCTTCATGAACCGCTCAACAGCCCGCATGCCGGGATGGTCCAAATACCCGAGCCGATCAGCAATCTCTTTTTGCACATCAAAGCTCAAGCGTTCTTCGGGCCGGTCAGTCAGAAAATGAAGGTGACATCGCACAGCCCAAAGGAAATCCTGGCTTTTGCGGAACTGAGCCAGCACACGCCCGGAAAAAACACCCTTCTCAACGAGGCCCAGCCCGTTAGGAGCACGGTAAAAATACTTTGCGACCCAAAACAGCGTGTTCAGGTCGCGCATTCCGCCCTTGCCTTCTTTTACATTTGGCTCAACGAGATAACGCGTGGCGCCGTGACGTTCATGGCGTTCGTCACGTTCAGCCAACTTTGCTGCAATGAACTCTGACCCTGTGCCCGATACTATTTCCTTATCAAAGCGCTTGGTCAGCTCCTGAAATAAGTCTGCATCTCCCCAAACATAGCGGGCTTCGAGAACAGCTGTGCGCACCGTCATATCTTCGCGGCACTGCCTCATGGTCTCATCAAGGTTGCGTGTTGAGTGACCAACCTTAAGGCCCATATCCCACAGCATATAAAGGATGAACTCAACGACCTGATCGCCCCAGGGCGTTTGCTTGTAGGGCCACAGGAACAGCAGGTCTACATCAGAGTGCGGCCCAAGGGTCCCGCGTCCATAACCTCCAACGGCCACGACACTAATACGCTCGGATTTCGTTGGGTTTTCAACCGGGTAGACATAGGTAACGGCAAACTCGTAAATCGTCTGAATGATCAGGTCCTGAATACAGGAAAGTCGCTCGGCACACCTGCGCCCTTTCCCTTCATCCATAAGGAGCGCCTCTACCTGGGTGCGCGCTGCCTTATGTGTATCTTTCAGCTTAGTCAGGACCTCACTTCGCAATTTGAAGCTGCTGCCATCGCCGTCATACTTTTCAACCAACCCTTTGAGTTCGTTGAGAAGCGAATGAGGGTCAACAAGTTGATCCACTTTGAGTTCTTTTGGCGTCATATCAGCAGTCCACTTCAAGAGTCAGCACAGTGACCTTATAGAGCTTTGTCTGCTTCGACTAGATATTGTCGCGAGAGCTAACGACTCTTAATTGGTGAATGAGGTGCTCAAGCGATTCCTCAGATAATCCATTGATCTTGGCGGCGAGCATATTGGTCAGCTCAGTCGCCCTTGGCGTTAAACCACCAGTATCGATCGTTATCTTGGGGTCAGAAAGTTCTGCAAGCCGCTGAAGCTCCTCCGCCTCATCCCAAATGACGTTGAAATACGTGATGATACGCTGAACCATATACCAGGTTGGGGTGCCACGTTTGCCATGTTCAAGCGCACTGAGATAAGCAGAGGAGACTGAAAGGGCTTCTGCCATTTCTTTCAAAGTGATGTTCTGCTTAGCGCGCAGCTCTCTTACCTTGGCTCCAAAAGGCGTCATCTTGCTGAAATTCCTGCCTTATTTCTTGTGCTTGCGGATGCGAACATAAAGTGCACCACTGCCTCCATGCGAAACATGTGCTTGGTCGAAGCCTACCACACAGCTGCGCATGTCTGGAAGAGAAAGCCATTGCGGAACCATCCTGCGTAGAACGCCACGATCATCGCCGTAGGGACTACTATTGCTATCCATGCCTTTCCCGGTAATCACAAGCACAAGGGAATATCCAATAGCTTGAGATTGATAAATGAAGGAGGTTAGGCGTTGGTGCGCTTGGTACTGCGTCAATCCATGCAGATCGATACGCGCATCGATGTAGCCCTTCCCACCACGAACAACCTTTTTGCGCTCTTTCTTGTTAAGCGGACTCAGAGGTGGAATCGAAGGTACCACTGGTTTTGGCGGGGAGTAATCCGGCGCAGTTTTGCTATTGAAACCACGAGCCTTTTTCCCGTGAGGTGCCTTTGGTCGAAGTGGTGAAATCAGTTGTGGCTTGAGCTGGGGCTGAACCGCAGAGGCTCTTTGAGAGTGGGTCAGCTCCTGTTCCGGTTCAGATAATTGGGTCGTTTCTTCAAGCAAGTCGGCCAAACGGTCTTTGTGAAGCGGTGTCAATGTTGCTTTAACACGGGCCCACAGCTTCTCGTCTGCTTCGCTCAGTTGCTTTGATTTGGGTCGCTTTGAGCGATCACCATTCGTCATCTATCCGATCCGTCCGCAATTATTTATTATTTTGGAACAAGGAGATAGAAATCCGCACGGTGACGGATATTCCCGGCAATTGCACCTGCCTCTGCACCACTTCCAACATAGATATCTCCGCGCGCAGCCCCTTTGATTGCCGATCCAGTATCCTGCGCAACCATAAGTCTGGCGAAGTGATCTCCAGATTTGTCGTATCCCCTTAAATCACTGGAGACGAAAATTAAACTGCCATATGTGTGCAGATCATCATCAATTGCGAGTGATCGAAGGTCAGTCAATCCTGTTCCGGCGCCTCCGACGGCTGTAACCTCGGAGGTTTGCGGGGATTGTAGCTCGAAGAAGATGTAGGATTTATTGTGCCGAAAGACATCGTCGCGCTGGGATGGGTTGTTGGATAACCAGGTGCGCAGTGCATCCATTCCCATGTTTTCCGTGGAAATTGCACCCCGTGCTATAAGCAGCCGCCCAATCGCTGAATAGTCGTGGCCCGATTTTCCTGCAAATGCAAGGCGGCGTAACTCACCATTTGGCAGGCGAACGCGCGCAGAGCCTTGGATGGCTGTAAAGAATGCATCGACCGGGTCTTTCACCCAAAGAATTTCAAGGCCCATACCGTCCAACGCACCATCCATCACTTCCCCGCGTGTCGGCATGACCTTGAGGTTGTCGGGGTAGCGGTGAAGTGGGGTAGTATACTCTCCCGTGCGGATGAGCGAGCCAGCTAACTCTGGCATGTAATAGCCGGTAACAAACCCATCATCTATCACGTGATGAAACGTAAAGTTCTGTTCCAAAAAACTTTTTGCATGGACTGCTGGGCTTTTGAGTGCCTTGGCGCAAATCATGCGTAAATGTGCATCTGCGACGCCAGAGGCCTTTGTTTTCTGGGTTTGAGCGCCACTTTCCTTGCAGTGAGCCACGAATGCGGAAAGGGCCGCAGAATGATCATCTGCAGCCCATCCATCAATTTTGTTTGGATCAAATGGCTCGGAGAGCTTCACGCTTTGCATGGACCGACGATCTTTTGAGAGGGCTTTCCCAGCTGTCGCAGCAGAACATATCCCTGTCGCGATGCAGAGCGCTATAAAGAAACTCATTGCATCGCGAGAGAAAGAAAACGTCATGCAGACTCAGTTGCAACCAGCTTCCAGTTAGGGTCATTTGCAGTGGTTACACGAGCAAATGTCCAAATGTCGGTCAGATCGCTTACAGCAGTTGGATCTCCATCCACGATGCGGTTTTCAGAGTCGCGTGTTGCCGTAATCAACTGACTCTTGAAGCGAACAGTTACCTCTGCCAGATCATCCTTTTCATTGAAGATCGCTTCAACGATGTCTGCTTTGTCTATACCCACAAAAGTGGATTCAACGCGTTCGTTCCGGCTTTCACGATCATCAATCGCACCTGAGAACCCGGAGAAAACATCCGGTGAAAGCAGCTCTTGAAGTGTGTGGCGGTCACCTTGCGCAAAGGACATGAGGATGATCTCATAAGCGCTTCGCGCACCCTGAGTGAACTCGCTTGGATTAAACGATGGTTCAGCTTTCCAGATTTCACGAAGGCCGTGATTCAGGTCAGTGCCCTTTTTCGCGACCTTGTCGATTTCAGCCTCGATCTCTTCGCGTGCTTCACGCTCTGAGCGCTCAGGGTCATGGTGAGCATGTTCACTACCAGGGAGCGGAATGACGTTGTCGTCATTCTCAGGTGCCTGAGGTTTCTTTGAATCCTGTTTTTGTGAGGCAGAATACGGGTCATAAGACTGACGCTCGTTACCGGTGCGATTGCCCAACACGGAACGCAAGCGCAGAAAAATAACAACTGCCGCAATCAGGAAAATGATGTTGTAGACGTCGAATATTTCGTTCATTCCGAGTACCGACCGGTCCTTTACTCGTTGGCTGCCAAGAGCCGATGATCAAATGCTTAGATATCTAGATAAGCAGCTCTAGCGCATTTTTACAGGCTCTGTCACTAATTTAAGGTTTCTATCAGCAACATCCAGCTATTTCGTGGTCATCCCAACGCCTTTTTAAGGTTTTACCACGCAAGTATAAGCTCAAAGCAGTCATTGCAATTCAGCAAAGACAACCCACTATATGAAAGATCACTTCACAAGAGGTGATCAAGAAACAAAAATTGACCTGGACAAACGCGGACGCCATGCCTCTCGGACTTATCATTTTAGCCTGCTTCATTCTTTTGCCAACCATAGAGATCTACCTCTTTATTGAAGTTGGTAGTATCATCGGGGCAATTCCAACAATTTTGCTTACCGTCGCGTCCGCCGCAGCCGGTACATTTATGTTGCGCCAGCAAGGTCTCTCGCTCCTAATGCGCATGCGTGCAGAAATGGATGCAGGCAGAGTGCCAAGCCATGAGATGATGCACGCCGCTATGATCGTCTTTGCAGGGCTAATGCTGCTGATTCCAGGCTTCTTTACCGATGCGATCGGGCTTTTGCTGTTTATCCCTCCGCTGCGTGAGGTGATTGGCTCGTATTTGGCACGTCATGTGAAGGTACAAAACATCAACGTTAACCCCGGCTACCGTCGCCAGGACGGTACTGTGGACCTTAATGAAGATGAGTGGAGTTCATCACGTCATGGTGAAGAGGATGACCCAACTCACCCTCGCTCTAATGACCCTGAGCAGATCAGCCCGTGGACCTCTGATGATGACAAACGGCGATGATGAAAGCTACTTGTCTGTAACCAGTGGCGATTGAGTCCTCATCATTCTTGCGCCATTTTCTATCAGCGTTTGAGGTGAACGCTATCGCTGATAGAAAATAATTAAAATTTTAATTATCACTAGTAGCAATCGCTTTGAATTAACCCTATAATTGTAAAATCAACGGATATAATGGCGGGCGATAGTGAATGGTAGCGCACCAAACTTCCGATCGCGTGGATTGGGTAGATTACGCGAAAGGTTTTTGCATTTTTCTCGTAGTCATGATGCATTCTACGCTCGGGGTTGGTGAGGCAATCGGCGAGACGGGCTTTATGGGTGCAGTTGTCGCCTTCGCTAAACCCTTCCGTATGCCAGACTTCTTCATGATTTCAGGTTTGTTTTTGGCGTTGACCATTGATCGAGACTGGCGCCTGTATCTCGATCGCAAACTTGTCCATTTCTTCTACTTCTATATTCTTTGGCTGACCATTCAGTTTACCGTGAAAGCTCCATCCTTTGCAGCGCAAGCAGGTTGGGACGGCGCCCTTTCTGACTACCTTCTCGCCTTCGTGCAGCCCTTCGGAACCCTTTGGTTCATTTATGTTCTGCCTGTCTTCTTCGTAATCAGTAAAGTGCTGCACGCTTTAAAGCTGCCATGGCAGGCAACCTTACTCGTGGCCGCAGTGCTTCAGATAAGCCAAGTGCATACCGGGTCGGTCTTGATTGATGAAACTGCATCACGTTTCGTATTTTTCTTTGCCGGGTATGTGTTCGCGCAAAAGCTCTTCGTTATTGCAGATTGGGTGCGAGACAACACCGTGAAAGGGATGATGTTTTTGGCGCTCTGGTGCGCTGTAAATGGTCTTTTTGTTGGCTACGGATATGCCGACCTTCCGTTTGCCTCGCTTGCTCTGGGCAGTGTGGGTGCACTGGCCGTGATCGTTGCATCAGCATTGCTGTCCAAAGTGAAGGCGTTGAGCCTGCTGCGCTACATGGGCCAAAACTCTATCGTGATTTATCTGTCCTTCTTTTTCCCCATGGTGGTGACTCGCATGTTCCTTTTGGCCTTTGGAAATGCTCAGTACGCAGGTCTGATGTCGCTCATCATTACCTGTACAGCCACCGTTGCCCCCATAATCCTTTTTGGGATGATCAACCGTTGGGGCTATGGCCAGTTTCTGTTTTCACGGCCAGCCTGGGCTTACGTGGCAGATAAACCGATCGCAAAAACCGGCGTAATCTCAACCGCATGATTTTATAGGTCTCCAGTCTTCGCATTAGTCCGAAGAAATGCAGGCGAAGGCCTGTATCTGCAGCCTGCCCTCGGCAATCGCTAATTTTAGTGGTTGAGTTCAGAGGGTCTTTCAAGTCTTTGCATAGGCTAACAGAACATCCCCGAAGAGTGAGCATCAGTTTTCGGAGGAATACTCGCAACAGGCACAAACTGCTTTGGTGCATGTACCTTAAAAAACACGAAGCCAGGCCAGGGAATACCCACTCATGAAGCTCCGGTCACTCAAGGTTCTGCTGTTTCTTGTTGTTCTGTCCTTTGTCGGATGGCTGGATCTGCGCCCAATTCCGGCGACGGCCGAAGAGCCGGACAAGGCAAAGCAAATACTCAACCAGGTCTTGGAGAAGTTCAAAAACATTGGAGCAATGCAATTCACGGTCTACGCGAGCGAGGAGCGTATATTTAAGGACCTGGTGCCTCTGAATTTTGTTTTTGAGTATACCGTCCGTATCTTCGGTCCGGGGGACTTGAAAATTGACCTCCCGCGCCCGGACGGCCTCAGCGAAATCTATCTAGATGATGGCATCATCACCTATTTCGACAAAACCCGGAATATCTACACGCAGGGTGATTTTAGGGGGACAGCTTCAGATTTCATAACGGTATTGCAAAATGACTTCCAGTTAACCCTGCCGGGAATTGCCTTGGTAAACCCGAAGCTGGACCGGGTGGTCGAAGATATTACCACTCGGGCAATCTATGTTGGGCGCGAGGTCTTACCAATGGGCAACGCACATCACCTCGCCTTTTTCAGTGATCTGCTGGATTGGCAACTCTGGGTGTATGAAGACACCGGCCTGCCCGGGTATCTGATCATTACTTACAACAAAATTAAGGGGCTACCTCAAACGCACCTTTCTTACCGAGGCTGGGACCTGGATCCTCAGTATGAGAGTAAAGACTTTGAATTTCATCCTCCAGAGGACGCAGAACAATTTAGTCTCCCTCCCTTTCGGGGGGCAACAAACCACCGGAGTGTAGAATGAGTTACTCCACCGCAAAAAGACCTGTCCTACAAACGCTCAACTACTTGATGGTAATATCAATATTCTCATGGGCGGGCGCACTTGTCGCGTTTGCACAGGAGGTGCCGGTGCCGCCAAAAAAAGCCACCCCCGCAGCTGTTGCAGCCTGCGAAGAAGAGCACATGAAGCGTGAAGGTGTTGAAGACCTTGGCAGTTCGCAGTACAGAGAGAAAATACGAGACCTATGCAACAAATCCGTGTTGGGCGCGCCCAATGTTGAGGTTGGAAAAGAACCGGCAACCAATGATTATTATTATAGCGCTGACGGTGGTGGTTTTGTTTATGAGCTTAGTGAAGACTGTGATCAGGTTCGCATTCAAAATGAGCTGATCTTCATCTGCCCTGAAGGTAAATTCAAACCGGTCATACGCAACAATCAGTCTGGTTTTATGCCTTATGAAGAGCCGAAACCTACTGTAAAACCCAGTGAGACGCCGTAAGGCGGTTGCGATTGCTAAAACATCATTGAAAAAGGGTTAATTGCTCTTTCCTTGAGAGTGATTGACGGGCATGATCCAGCCCATGTCGACACATTCCCTTGCCCAGGCTCTCACAGAGAACGATCACCTTATCCTGATCGATGGCTCTACCTTCATTTTCCGCGCGTATCACGCGCTGCCCCCGCTCACCCGTAAACCCGATGGGTTGCCCATCGGTGCGGTTTCCGGCTTTTGCAACATGCTCTGGAAGATGATGCAGGAAGGCCCCACCAAAGAAAAAGGGGATGAGCCTACCCACTTTGCCGTGATTTTTGATAAGTCCGGCAAAACATTCCGAAATGATTTCTACCCTGAATACAAAGCTCACCGTCCGCCGCCGCCAGAAGATTTGCGCCCACAGTTTGGCTTGATCCGTCAGGCGACACGCGCCTTTGGCGTTCCTGCCATTGAGCAGCAGGGCTATGAGGCCGATGATTTGATCGCGACCTACGCACGTCAAGCCGCGGCGCAAGGCGCCCGGGTGACCATCGTTTCCGGTGATAAAGACCTGATGCAGCTCGTAACCGACAAAATCGGCATGGTTGATACCATGAAGAACAAGGTTATTGGCAAACCAGAGGTTTTTGAAAAGTTCGGCGTTGGGCCGGAAAAAGTCGTCGAAGTGCAGTCCCTTGCAGGTGATAGCGTTGATAACGTTCCTGGCGTTCCTGGCATCGGCCTGAAAACCGCTGCGTTGCTGATCAACGAGTTTGGTGATCTGGAAGCTCTGCTGGAGCAGGCTGGTACCATCAAGCAAAAGAAGCGTCGCGAAAACCTGATCGAGTTCGCTGATCAAGCCCGCGTTTCCAAGCGCCTCGTGCAGCTGGAAGAAAATGTGCCGGTGGAAACCCCGGTGGAGAATTTTTCTGTCTGTGATGTCGATGGACCGCAGGCTGTTGGCTTCCTCAAGGCGATGGGCTTAACAAGCCTCACCAAAAAAGTTGCGGACATCACCGGTGCTGTTCTGGAGAACATTGAACCAATTGAAGTCACGGTTGAAGGGTGGGAAAGCCCGGTAAAACCAGCTGCCCAAGCTGAGGATACATCCGGACAGCCTGAGGATAAAATGTGGTCCGCAGGACCTGTTGCAGAAAAGATTGCATCAGAAATATCAGCGATCCCGATAGATAGTTCCGCATACGAAACGATCTCATCCGTTGAGCGTCTTCAAGAGTGGATAGCGCAAGCCTATGAAGTTGGCTATGTGGCTGTGGATACCGAGACAGACGCCCTCAATGCTATGGAAGCTGGTCTGGTTGGTGTTTCTCTTTCCAGTGTCCCCGGCAAAGCCTGCTACATTCCACTGGCCCATGTCGATGGCGATGGTGATTTGCTGGGCGGTGGCGGCTTGCTGGAAGGGCAAATCCCGCTCAAGGACGCCATAGCACTGCTCAAACCAATGCTGGAAGACCCAGCGGTCCTCAAAATCGCACAGAACATGAAGTACGACTGGCTCGTGCTGGCGCGGTACGGTGTTGAGGTTGCCCCGTTTGATGACACCATGTTGCTCTCTTACACGCTGGATGCAGGCGTGGGCGGGAATGGCATGGATGAGCTGTCCCAGCGCTGGCTCAACCACACGCCGATTCCGTTTAAAGAAGTGTGTGGTTCAGGAAAGTCCCAGATCAGCTTTGATAAGGTGCCGTTGGAAAAAGCGACAGCCTATGCGGCTGAAGATGCGGACGTCACCTTGCGCCTTTGGGAAATTCTCAAACCACGCATCGCTGCTGAGCAGATGAGCGTTGTTTATGAACGGCTTGAGCGCCCAATGGTCGAGACTTTGGCCAAAATGGAGCGCCGCGGCATCTCCATTGACCGGCAGATGCTTTCCTTGCTCTCCGGTGATTTTGCCCAAGGCGCTGCACGGCTTGAAGCGGAAATCCATGACGTTGCGGGCGAAATCTTCAACGTTGGCTCACCTAAACAGCTTGGTGAAATCCTGTTTGGTAAAATGGGGCTTCCAGGCGGTAAAAAAACTAAGACCGGCGCATGGTCCACCTCAGCTTCTGTGCTGGATGACCTCGCTGCCCAAGGCCATGAGTTGCCGAGCAAGATCGTGGAGTGGCGTCAGCTCAGCAAGCTGAAATCCACCTACACAGATGCCCTGCCCGGTTTTATCAATCAGGAAACTGGCCGCGTCCACACCTCCTTCTCGCTGGCTGCGACCACGACGGGTCGTCTGTCATCTTCTGAGCCAAACATTCAGAACATCCCGATCCGCACAGCAGAAGGCCGCAAAATCCGTCAGGCGTTCATCGCACAAAAGGGCAAAGTGCTCATTTCTGCCGATTACAGCCAGATTGAATTGCGCGTGCTCGCTCACATGGCCGATATTCCGCAGCTCAAACAGGCGTTTGCTGATGGTCTCGACATTCACGCCATGACAGCCTCTGAAATGTTTGGTGTTCCGATTGAGGGCATGGATTCAAGCGTTCGCCGCCGAGCAAAAGCCATTAACTTCGGCATCATCTACGGCATTTCCGCGTTCGGACTGGCAAATCAGCTCAGCATTTCCCGTGGTGAAGCAGGTGACTACATCAAAACCTACTTTGAACGCTTCCCCGGCATCAAAGAGTACATGGAAGAAACCAAAAAGTTCGTCCATGCAAACGGTTACGTCGAAACTATCTTCGGTCGCCGTGCGCATTACCCTGATGTAAACACCAAGAACCCGAATATGCGTCAGTTCTATGAGCGTGCCGCTATCAACGCCCCAATTCAGGGGTCCGCAGCAGATATCATCCGCCGTGCCATGGTGCGGATGGATGAAGTGCTGGAAACGGCGGGTCTAGACGCACAAATGCTGTTGCAAGTGCACGATGAATTGATCTTCGAACTGCCAGAAGAGCAAGCTGAAGACACGAAAAAACTCGTCGTCAGCACTATGGAAAAAGCAACAGAACCAGCCCTCCAGCTCTCCGTCCCACTCAAAGTGGAAGCCGAAGCTGCAACCAACTGGGAAGAGGCGCACTAGCGTCTTTTTTCCTTCTGGGCCAAGGCACCAAGCCAAACTCCTTCATACAGATGTTATCCCGGGCAAAGCAAACCGCAGGCCCGGGATAAACGAAACGGCACCTCCAGAAATGCTCTGCGGATGTACCCTTCCACCTGCAAACCTAACGGATCCTGAACACGCCACCCACCAGTGTCATCCCGGCCCCCGAGCCGTGACCCATAAGGCGTCAACAGCACGCCCTTGCTTTCAACGGCACACACTGGGTCGCACCCTGCTCATCAATCCTGAACAAAACTATCAAGCGCAGCTCTAGGTCCCGGATCTTCGCTTCGCTCGTCCGGGATGACAGGGGAGGAACATTAGCTACTAAACTCACATCAGCCCGCACTGCTTTTGGGCTGGAGCACTGAAGTCACATAACTTTTGTGGGAGCGGCATTATCAGTTTTAGGGAAGGAAGGTCCTGCAATCTATTTGAAGGAGGCTTTGTAGATTGTTGGCGTCAGCTCAACATGATCCTCAAGTGGCACCTGCAGTTCAAACACCTTTGGATTGGTAGAGAAATCATAGACCCGCATGAGGATGTAATTATTGGGTTCCTCCGCAGCAAAGTCCACTTCGTTTTGGCTAATAAAAAATGGTGTTTCACAACCACCATTCGTTGTCTTCACTTCAATAAAGCGCTGCTTGCCATCCTCACTATACGACAAAATATCGTAACCAAGGCCGTCGCCCTGTTCCTTTGATGCCCAGATCACCTTTTCAGCAAGTGTTGTAGAACCTGCAGCATCTAAACGCTCCTTCTCAGCTTGGAGAATAAATTCTTCACCAAGCTTCCCAAGCTCGCGGTTATTTGCATCTCGCTTAGCATAATCTATAACTTGAGGTCTTCTAGTGAAGGAAGCCGTCGCTTTTGGTTTAATGGTCAATGCTTGGGGTAGCGCCGGAGGGGTATATTCAGCAGATACTTCATCTATTTCTATGAAGGACTGAGAAATATCCTCAAAACTTATCTCATTTTGATGGTTCAAAAACCGCTGCACGGCCTCAGCAAGAGAGCCCTGATAGTTCTTCGCGGGTCGAAGGCCGGTCACCCATGGGTGTTGGAGCCCTTCAAGTACAGCACTCACGTTTTGCTGCTTAAACTCGATAGCCTTGTCGGAGCGGGAAATTGATAGGGTTAAGGCTCGTCGACGAGCGGCTTTATTGAAGGCTTGACCACGAAGGTCTAGCCTCAGCATTTCAAAATAGTCCACGACGAGAAGATCATTTTCCTCATCTGTCCAATCACTTGCACTCATAAAAATCTCAAATCAAACATTGTTTAAATCAAGATTACCATATTGCAACTGCAACTATAAGTGGTTCAAGCGCCTTCCTCAAAACACAAACCCCGCCATGAAAGACGGGGTCTGATCGTATTCGGTATGGCTCAACGATAACGAGGCTTGGCAGAGTTGCCTGCCTATCTACCAGCCGCAGGAATTTCCTGAGTTTTGCTCGTCCAGGTAAGATTGGAGCGGTGCAAAGTACTCAAGGATTGCTGTTGCATCAGCTTTCCGGCTTCCGGTGAAGGCTTCCAGGCTATCTTGCCAGGGCAAAGCTGCTCCGGTTTCCAGCATCGCGTTGAATTTCTTGCCAACTTCCTTGTTGCCATAAATGGAGCAAGCTGCCAGAGGCCCTTCCCACCCTGCAAGGCGGCATGCCTCACGGTAAAACTGGAACTGGAAGATATGCGCAAGGAAGTAGCGGGTATACGGCACATTGTTTGGAATATGATACTTTGCACCAGGGTCAAACGCATCATCGCTACGGCTTATAGGGGCTGCGACGCCCTGATACTTTTCACGAAGCTCCCACCAACCCCGATTGTAATCCTTAGGAGCATACTCGCCGTTGAACACTTTCCAGCGCCACTGGTCCACCATCAACCCAAACGGCAAAAATGCGATCTTATCCAGTGCCTGTGCCAGCAAGATACTGGTGTTCACTTCCTCAGAGGCATCAGGCGGTAACAGCCCAATTTGCTTGAGGTACTTTGGGGTGATGGAAAGGCTCACCATATCGCCAATTGCCTCATGGAACCCATCATTCGGGTCATCCTGATACATAGGCGATTGCTGATTATAAGCGCGCTGGTAGAAATTGTGCCCAAGCTCGTGGTGAACGGTGTTGAAATCTTCCCCTGTTACCTCAGTACACATCTTAATGCGCAGGTCGTTCTTTCCGTCCACATTCCACGCAGACGCATGGCACTGTACATCCCGGTCCCGCGGCTCAGTGATCAAAGAACGCTCATAAAATGTCTCAGGGAGCGGGTCAAAGCCAAGCGATGTAAAGAAACCCTCAGCGGTTTGAACCATCTTGCGCGGCCCATAGTTCTGATCTTCCAGCAGCTTAGTCAGGTCGTACCCTGGCTCCGCGCCTTCCGGTGCCACAAGCGGATAAATGTTACCCCAGGATTGCGCCCACATATTACCCAGTAAATGTGCGGGAATCGGCCCATCAGAGGGTACCTTGTCGGCTCCATACTCATCCACGAGCCTGCCGCGCACATAACAGTGCAAGCTATCATAAAGCGGTTTTACCTCACCCCAAAGCCGATCCAGATCCTGCCGAAAATCATCAGGGTCCATGTCATATTTGGACCGCCACATGGAGCCGGTGTCTTTAAAGCCAAGCTCGCGGGAGCCTTGGTTGACGATTTCAACCATCTCCGAATACATGTCTTTCATTGGCGGCGAAATGGTGCGCCAGCCTTCCCATGCTTCCAGTAGCTTGTCGTAGTCGCGGCTCGTTGCCATGATTTTGCTGAGCTTTGAGAGAGAAAGTTCCTCGCCATCAACCTCATACTTGCCAGTGCCGTAAATGGTTTCCATTTCTGTATTGAGCTGGGCAAGCTGCTTGATCTTTTCAGGGTCATTTTCCGGTGCAGGCAACGTCAAGCCAAGTTTCAGCAGCTTCATTTTCCGCGCAAGGTCTGGCGGTAAATCCAGCTCAGCAAACTGCTTGGTTTGATTGGCGAGCGAAACATACAGTTTGGTTGTCCGTTCAGACATCAGCGCATTGAGCCAATTCGTATCGTAAGTGATAAAATTGGCGTTTACCCACGCAATACGGCCCGCTTCCTCGCTGATTTCCTCTATGGCTTTCTCTGAGGATTTGAGAAAGGCCCTAGCATCTTCAACCGTGACCTTTGACTCTGCAAAGGACGCTGTAGAGCTGAATGAAAATAGGGCGAGCGAAAGCGCTGGCAAAGCCGAAAATACTTGCTTCATGACAACCTCCCAATTGGTCACGACAAAAAAAATATCGGATGTATTTTTGATACATAAACTTTTGGTTGTGCCGCAACGGTAAGGGTTTTATTGTGTATGTCTAGCCCAATTTAATGAGATAATTCTCTTATTTTTTAATCATATGAGCAAAAATATTGCGATCCCGAGAAGAGGCTTCTGTAATGCTGAAGAGATCTAAATGACCGCAATTCCAACATTAGAAACACAGCGATTGATTTTGCGTCCCCCATGTATGGAAGACTGGCCAGATAATCTGGCGCTTATGAGATCTGAACGCTCAAAGTTCATGGGTGGGCCTGTGCCGCGCTATGTTGCATGGGGGATTTTTTGCCACGATATTGCGCAGTGGAGCCTCATGGGGCATGGCGCATTGATGATAGAGCTTAAATCCACAGGTTCATGCATCGGACAGGTTGCCATCAATCACGGCCCGCTGTTCCCAGAGCATGAGCTTGGCTGGTTTCTTTATGAGGGGCAAGAAGGCAACGGTTACGCTACAGAAGCAGCAACAGCGTTACGGGGTTGGGGGTTTGACGCGTTTGGTTTGAAGACTCTTGTCAGCTACATCGACCGGAAAAATCAAGGCTCCATTCGTATCGCAGAGCGCTTGGGCGGAACACTCGATCATGAGGCACCAAGAGAGGACCCAGAAGATCTGGCCTATAGATATTCGCCAGTTTGAGGTTAGCGCGTGTCCTGACCCTGTTTGATCTCTTAGCCCCATAATCTCTGGATATGACTGAAACGAAGAGTTTGTAGTGTTGCATGGCTGATGGCAGACGAATCTGGCCGTCGTTTATCCATGCAGGAGTAACAATGACCAAGGTTTTGATCCTCTACTATTCAACTTATGGGCACATAGAAACGCTTGCGAATGCGATGGCTGAAGGGGTTTCCGCCGCAGGTGCAACCGCTGTTGTAAAGCGCGTTCCTGAATTAACGCCGGAAGAGGTTGCACGGGCTCATCATTTTAAAATGGACCAACAAGCACCCATTGCTGAACCAAATGAGCTGGCAGATTACGACGCCATCATATTCGGCACACCAACCCGGTTTGGAAACATGGCATCACAAATGCGTAGCTTTCTAGATCAAACCGGTGGGCTCTGGGTTCAGGGCAAACTGGCGGGCAAAGTGGGCAGCGTGTTTGCATCTACGGGGACAGGATCAGGCAATGAGACGACGATCAGTTCATTTTGGAGCACCCTTGCTCACCAGGGAATGATCATCGTTGGGTTGCCTTACACATGCCCGGAAGTCGCTGACATTTCTGAAGTATTGGGTGGCTCTCCATATGGCGCTGGCACAATCGCAGGCGGGGATGGTTCTCTCAAACCTAAGGAGAAAGAGCTGAACATGGCGCGCTATCAGGGCAAGCACGTTGCAAACATAGCGACAAAGCTCACCTCTTAGCAGTGACGGCCCAAATTTTGCAAACAGCCCTTGCAGCCTATTTGTGCTCCTCCTCGAGCATTTCAGACCATGTTTTCGGGTTATCACCGTTCAAAGGGTTCTTCGGCGAGCGTTTGTATTTGATACTCTCAAAATGCATGCTCAGCGTATCTGCCAGCAGCAAGCGGCCAATCAGGCCTTCTCCAAAGCCAACCACTTCCTTAATCACTTCCAGCGCTTGCAAGGTGCCAACAAGTCCAGTCAAAGCGCCCAAAACACCAGCCTCTGTACAGGTTGGAATAGAGCCTGCCTCTGGCTTGTTGGGGAAAAGGCAGCGGTAAGTCGGGTTGACGTAATTTCCGTCGTCATCCTGCATAAAGGGCTTAAGCAGGGTGATTGAGCCATCAAACTGCCCAACTGCAGCTGTCACCAAAGGTCGGCCAGCATAGAAACAGGCATCAGAAACGAGGTAGCGTGTTGCAAAGTTATCTGAGCCATCAACCACGACATGATAGTCGTTGATCAACGCCATCGCGTTTTGGCCATTGATACGCGTTGGGTGCGGCACCACACGTACATTGGGGTTTAGCCGTGCAATGGCTTCAGCCGCACTGGCAACCTTTGGCTCGCCCAACTTCTCTGTATCGTGAATAATTTGCCGTTGCAGATTGGAAAGTGACACAACATCATCGTCCACAATGCCGATTGTGCCAATGCCTGCCGCTGCTAGATATTGCAGTACCGGTGCACCAAGGCCACCTGCCCCGATCACTAGAACACGGGCTGCTTTCAGCTTTTGTTGTCCAGGTCCACCCACATCCCGCAATACGATGTGGCGAGCATAACGTTCCAGTTCAGCAGCTGTGAGGGAAAGCACCAGAAACTCCAGTATTCTAGCCGAGTAAACGGCTTACAAGACGGGCTGTGTAGTCCACCATGGGAATAACACGCGCATAATTGAGGCGGGTTGGGCCAATAATACCAAGAACACCAACAACGCGCTGTTCACTATCGCGGTATGGAGAAACGATCAAGGAAGAACCGGAAAGCGAGAACAGCTTGTTTTCTGACCCGATAAAAATACGTACACCTTCACCATCCTTTGCAAGGTCAAGAAGACGGATAAGCTCGCTCTTATTTTCCAAGTCATCAAACAACAATCGAATGCGCTCAAGGTCTTCTTGCGCGCCAACGCCTTCTAGCAGGTTGGAACGCCCGCGGACGATCAATGTGCCTGAATCGCTTTTATCACCTCCCCAAACCGCAACGCCAGCATCAACAACCTTTGCGGTGAGTGTATCAAGCTCGGCCTGAAATTCATTTCGCTGCCGAACAAGCTCAGCCTGCGCCTCGGCTAGAGTTCGTGTTCTGATGATGGAGTTCAGGTAGTTAGAGGCCTCTGTCAGGGCAGAAGGCGGCAGGCCGGGAGGCAGGTCAACCACGCGGTTTTCCACCGAGCCGTCTTCGCTGACGAGTACGACCAATGCTTTAAGCGGTTCAAGCTGAACAAACTCTATGTGACGAAGAATGGCGTCAGTTTTGTTGGAAAGGACAAGCCCTGCCCCGCGGCTCAACCCCGAAAGCATCTGGCTGGCCTCCGTCAGAACCTGTTCAGGCGTCTTCTCGCTGCCTTTTGCCTTCACCTGAACAGCAATTTGCTCGCGCTCATCCTTGGTAAGGTCGCCAACCTCCAAAAAACCATCAACAAACAGGCGCAGTCCCGTTTGTGTCGGCAAGCGCCCAGCACTGGTATGGGTTGCATAAAGCAAGCCATGGTGTTCCAGATCAGCCATCACATTGCGAATAGAGGCAGGGGAAAGTGGCTTTGAAAGGCCGCGCGCAAGATTGCGCGAACCCAACGGCTCACCGGTTTCAAGGTAGTTTTCGACAATTCTCCGGAAGATCTCGCGGGAACGCTCATCAAGATCCTCAAGAGGCACAGAAGGAGGAACACTCGTCACGGTGCCAGTACTCCAGATCAACAGCAGGTTTTGGGCAAAGCCCTTGTGCAATCCCTAACACAGGACAATTGAACAGCCAAAATGCATTTTTCGCAGAAAATCGCCTCTCAATCTAAAACCAGCCTTTGCGCTAAGGGCAAAGCACGGCTAAAAGACCAGCAATATCTATCGTAACTTTGTAGCTACTAAGCAATTTGAGGGAGCTTACCTTGAACCGTCCATCCAAACGTACACCAGATGAAATGCGCGCAGTTAGCCTTGAGCGTGGCGTCTCTAAACATGCAGAAGGCTCCTGCCTGATCAAGTTTGGCGACACACACGTGTTGTGTACCGCAAGTTTGGAAGAGCGGATTCCACCGTGGTTGCGCGGCCAGAACCGTGGTTGGGTCACTGCTGAATACGGCATGTTGCCACGCGCAACAAACGATCGTATGCGCCGTGAGTCCTCGGCTGGCAAGCAGTCTGGCCGTACCCAGGAAATCCAGCGCCTCATTGGCCGCTCCCTGCGTGCTGTCGTCGATCTGGAAGCCCTCGGCGAACGCCAGATCACAATCGATTGTGATGTGATTCAGGCCGATGGCGGCAGCCGTACAGCCTCAATCACAGGTGCGTGGGTTGCGCTTCATGATTGTCTGGCATGGATGGAAGCGCGCGACATGGTCAAGGTTGAGAAGGTTCTCAAAGATCACATCGCTGCAATCTCCTGTGGCATCTACGAAGGTACGCCGGTTGCTGATCTGGATTACATCGAGGATTCCTCTGCCGATACAGATGCAAACTTTGTTATGACTGGCAAAGGCGGCATTGTCGAAATTCAGGGTACTGCAGAAGGTGAGCCATTCTCTGAAGAGGAACTCGGTCAGTTGATGGGCCTTGCAAAACAGTCCATCAACAAGTTGGTTGAGCTGCAAAAACTAACGGTGCTCTAATGCAAGCTGAAACCTTAACAAACCGCCGTTTAGAGCCGGGCAAGCTTGTGCTTGCCAGCCATAACAAAGGCAAGCTGCGTGAAATTCACGATATGCTTGCCCCGCATGGTTTCACGGTAATTTCTGCTGGTGATCTGGACCTGCCAGAGCCGATAGAAGATGGTGACACATTTGAAGCTAACGCAGCAATCAAAGCGTTGGCTGCAACAAAAGCAACTGGCCTGCCTGCATTGGCAGACGACAGCGGTTTTTGCGTGAGTGGCCTCAACGGTGATCCTGGCATTTATTCTGCGCGTTGGGCTGGTCCAGGTAAGGACTTCGGCATGGCAATGCAGTCTGTACAGGACAAGCTGACAGAATCTGGGTTGGCAGATCGCGGAGCCTTCTTTGTTGCCGTGCTGTGCATTGCATGGCCCGATGGGTACCTCCAGTATTACCGCGGCGAAATCCATGGCGACCTGGTGTGGCCTCCTCGCGGGCTGGAAGGTTTCGGTTACGACCCTATGTTCGTTCCAGAAGGGTATGAAAAAACCTTCGGCGAAATGGGTAAAGAAGAAAAACACAAAACAAAAGAAGGCGAGGCCGTTTCTCACCGCGCCCGCGCTTTTGTTAAGTTTCAAAAAGAGTGCCTGCCGGAATAGTTCTGGCAGACAAAGGAAAAAGAATGACTGTGTCTCCGGTTGGCGGTTTTGGAATTTACGTGCATTGGCCTTTTTGCCTCGCAAAGTGCCCGTATTGTGATTTTAACTCTCACGTTCGCCACCAACCGGTTTCACAGGAACTCTATGCCAAAGCATTGGCCAAAGAGTTGGCGCGATACGCGCAGATGGTTCCGGGCAGAACCGTGGACTCGGTCTTTTTTGGCGGCGGCACTCCATCCTTGATGGAGCCTAAAACCGTTGAGACCATCATAAATGAGATCGCCCGGCTATGGCATTTGCCGGGTTCAGCCGAAATCTCCATGGAAGCCAACCCAACCAGCGTAGAAGCAACCCGTTTTGCAGGCTATCGCTCTGCTGGTGTGAACCGGCTTTCTGTTGGCATTCAAGCGCTTGATGATAAAGAACTGAAGATTTTGGGGCGCCAGCACTCTGTATCGGAAGCGATTCAAGCCGTTGAGATTGCGCGCAATACATTCTCTCGAATTTCGTTTGATCTGATTTACGCGCGTCCAAACCAAACTCTAAAGGGCTGGGAAGAAGAGCTCAACCGTGCCATTGATCTGGCAGCAGATCACCTTTCAATGTACCAGCTGACCATTGAAAGCGGCACAATGTTCCAGCGTCTCTATGCGGCCGGAAAGCTGGAGATGTTGGACCCTGACCTTGCGGCCGACATGTACGATCTCACCCAGGAGGTAACCGCCTCACGCGGCTTGCCGGCCTATGAGGTGTCCAACCACGCTGCGCCAAACTCCCAATGCCAGCACAACCTGATTTACTGGCGTTATGGAGACTATGTGGGTGTAGGGCCCGGCGCGCACGGCCGTTTGACGCTGGAAGATGGGGCAAAACTGGCAACCTCGACGGAAAAACACCCTGAAACATGGCTCAACTTGGTTGAAGCCAAAGGCAATGGAGCGATCTCGGAAGAGGTTCTCGTTCGCGAAGCACAAAGTGATGAGCTGCTTTTGATGGGCATGAGATTACACGAGGGGATCGATGTGCCCCTTTATGAGCAACTCTCAGGTCGTTGTTTTGACCCAATGCGATTGCGCCATTTGCAGGAAAACGGCATGGTGGAATGGGTTGGCAACAGCCGCATACGTGCAACGCAAGCAGGTTTTCCTCTATTGGATGCGGTAATTGCTGAACTTGCCTCTGACTAGCATATTTCAAGAGAATTCATTACCAATTTTGACTTAATGAAATAACCTCATCCGAATTACTTGATTCGACTGAACTATTAATTTGCGTATTGTGCAATGCAGCATACTTAGTTACACTGGGGATTACCTTAGTAGCTATGAGAACATATTGATCTGCAACGTAAGTTGAGATCGCTTTGTATATCTCCATGAGTATATGTTGCTGAAAAAGCATAGGGCCGCCTATGCTTTTGCGCTGCACCACTTCTCAGTGAAGTGTCTTTGTGTAGCAAAAGACCAAATTTGATAAAGTTGAGTTAGCTGAAACGAGCATTTGGGAAGGGAACATTCTGTGCTGTTCTACCATTTTTATGAACTGAACCATGCAGCGATGTCACCTGTCCGGGCTGCTGTGGACATGACACGGTTGTACTTTCAAAACCCGTTTAATCCAGTGTCCTATACGCAGGCTGGCCGTACAGTTGCCGCCTCCTGCGAGATGATGGAGCGTGTAACGCGCCGCTATGGCAAGCCTGAGTTTGAGTTATACTCGACCGTTGTCGATGGTGAAGAGATCAAGGTCAGCGAAGAGATCATCTGGTCTAAGCCATTTTGTGACATTCTTCATTTTCAAAGAGATTTGCCCGAAGATAGACGTGCTGACCCAAAAATGTTGATTGTCGCACCTATGTCGGGCCACTACGCGACTCTTTTGCGCGGCACGGTTGAAGCGCTTCTCCCCCATCTGGAGATCTACATGACCGACTGGGAAGACGCCCGGCAGGTGCCTGTAGCTGATGGCAACTTCGATCTGGATGATTACATCGACTATGTAATTCAGATATTGCATTTCCTCGGTCCGAACACGCACGTTTTGGCAGTATGCCAGCCTTCAGTGCCTGTTTTTGCCGCAGTGGCGCTGATGGAAGAAAAAGCAGACCAGTGCGCGCCAGCAACGATGACACTCATGGGCGGGCCAATTGATACCCGTGAAGGCCCAACAGCTGTGAATGATCTGGCAGTTGAAAAAGGGATCGACTGGTTCAAGCGCAATGTAATCATGGACGTTCCGTTCCCTCACAAAGGGTTTGGTCGTCAGGTTTATCCAGGCTTCCTGCAACTTTCCGGGTTCATGAGCATGAACTTGGACCGTCACATGGTGGCACACCGCGACTTCTTCCAGCATCTCATCGAAGGTGACGGAGATAGTGCGGAGAAACATCGTGATTTCTACGACGAATATCTCGCTGTGATGGATCTGACCGCTGAGTTCTATCTGCAGACGGTTGAAACGGTGTTCATAGAACATGCACTGCCAAAAGGTGAGCTGATGCATCGCGGCGAGCGTGTGGACCCTAAGAAAATTACTGGTACAGCCCTCCTGACTGTTGAGGGAGAAAATGATGATATCTCCGGTCTTGGTCAAACGCAGGCCGCGCAAAAACTTGCCGAAAACATCCCTGCCAACCGCAGAATGCACTACGTTCAGCAAGGCGTAGGCCACTACGGTGTATTTAACGGCTCGAAGTATCGCGCTGAAATTGTACCGCGCATTATTAAGTTCATCGAAGATAACGCGAGCAATGCCCGTTTACAGCAGGCTCCAAAGCGTACTGTCAAAAAAGCTTCCCCGACGGGTTTCTTCAAAAAGCTAAGGTCAGACCCGCTTCGTAAAATTCTGCTCTCTGAGCCCAAGGGGACGGCGGATGATTTGAAGCAGATCAGCGGTGTTGGGCCAAAGTTAGAAAAGGCTTTGAATGGAGTTGGTATCTTCCATTACTGGCAGATTGCAAGCTTAACTGAAGATCAGGCAGCTGCTTTGGATGATCGCCTCGATACCCGTGGGCGTTTGACACGTGACAGCTGGGTTGAACAGGCACTTCGTCTCAATGAAGAAGTGCATACTAATTAACGTTGAGTGGATGTTCCCTGATTTATAATAAAATATGTGATTGTCACTTGAAAACAAAATAAATCCTCCCCACCTCAAGACTGTTGATTTGAGAAGGGGTGAATTTAATGACTGTAAATACAATAAAGCCGTCGTGGAACCCACTTAGTATTGCACTAATGGTACTTGGATTCGTATTATTCTGGCCGCTAGGTCTTGCTATGCTTGCCTATATCTTGTGGGGTGACAATATGACTGGATGGAAGCGCGAAGCTAAGTGCCAGTGGGATCGCAGTAATTTAAAAAATGTGATGGATGGCATGCAAACCACAACACGTAGCGGAAATGCTGCTTTTGACGACTATCGTGAAAAAGAGCTGGCCCGCTTGGAAGAAGAGCGCAAAAAGCTTGAAAGCATGCGCAAAGAATTTGATGATTACATGGAAGACCTGCGTCGTGCAAAAGATCAGGATGAGTTCGATCGGTTCATGAGAAATCGGCATAATCGAACCGGTGAACCATCCGCAGGTGACGCAATTTGACGCTATTCCATCTTAGATAACAAGCCTCCGGTGCTCTGTTTTAACAGGGCACCCTTTTCTGTATCTAAGGGCACTTGGAGGACTTAAAGCAAATCGCATTGATTGACTTTCAAATCACTCCCTTCTCTGCAATAACGAGAGCAATCACTGCGACTTTGAGGTATTATGGGGTTCTTCGCGACAAAGGCTTTGCCTGAGTTTATCGAGGTGGATTTGGGCCATAGGCAGCAACGGATCCGTCTAAAGCGTAACTTACGCGCTAAGCGCTATATCTTAAGAATGCCACCAGGTGATCCGACGCCTATAATTACTGTTCCTGCGCGTGGCACTCTGAAAACCGCTCTAGATTTTGCGAGCCGCCATGCGGGTTGGTTGACGGAAAAATTGAACTCTCGTCCTGCGTCAATCAAGTTTGAAGAAAATGCCCGTATCCCCGTGCGCGGCGTGCTGCACACTTTGCGTGCCTCAGGAAAATTGCGCGGATTGGCTCAAGTCGATCGCGAGGAAGAGGCCGGCGAGCTTTTGCTTATGTTGCCGGGCGAAACGCAGAGCTTTCACCGCAAAACAAAAGATTTTCTGCGTAAAATTGCCAAACAAGACATTGAAGGACACGTAGAGCGCTTAACCAAAGAACTTGGACGCGGCTATCACAGTATCACGCTGCGCGATACGAAAAGCCGGTGGGGTTCATGTTCGGTGGATGGCAAGCTCTCGTTTTCGTGGCGGCTCGTGATGGCACCGCCAGATATTTTGGAATATGTGGCAGCCCATGAAGTCGCCCACCTAGCAAAACTGGACCATTCCCCTGAGTTTTGGCAGATCTGTGAGCGCCTGGCCCCACATACAAAGCAAGCTCAACGCTGGCTCAAAGAGCACGGTTCTCAGCTGCACCTATACGGGCAAGATTAAAACTACAGAGTCCTAAGGAAGGGCTATGCGATCCGCATCACCCGCCACCAAACAACCTACCGAGCAGGTTAAGTGGGCTGGTGCTGTTTTCTTTTTGCGGCGGGGCAGATGTTGCTTGAACCGCAGGCTGGGCAATCTGCGGTTTTTGAGGTGCAGCTACAAGCGCAGGCTGGCGTCGCACGCGCACCGTACCCGGTTTTTGCAATGGCGATGTTTCAGCAAGGTTGATCGGGACGCCCGGTAATCTGGCAATCGGGATATTTTGATGCTGTGTTTCCATCACCCAAGCCCAGATTTCTGCGGGCAACGTCCCGCCGCTTACTTTTTTCATTGGCTTGTTGTTGTCGTTGCCAAGCCAAACAGCAGTTGTGAGCGAGTTTGTGTACCCAATAAACCAGGCATCCTTATAACCCTGTGTGGTGCCGGTTTTACCACCAGCCGGCCTGCCTGCCATTAAGGCCCGTTTGCCAGTACCGCTATAAATGGTCTGCGCCATCATTGTATTGATTTCGCTCAGCTTATCACCACGAATAACCCGCCCGGTGCCATCGCCAGAACGACGATAAAGCACCTCGCCCTTTTCATTGCGTATCTGGCGCACGATGTGAGGAACAACGCCGTAGCCTCCATTTGAAAATGGAACATACGCAGCAGCAATTTCCAGTGGAGTAACCTCCGAAGTGCCAAGTGCGATAGATGGGTTCGATTTCAGCGCAGAAGTAATGCCCAGTCGGCGGGCTGTGCGCGCAACATTTGCTGGGCCAACCTCATGCGCAAGCTTGGCTGCAACTGTGTTGATCGAGTAGGCAAGCGCTTGGGTCAGAGTTACGTCGCCATAGTAACGCTTGGTGTAATTCTTAGGCTTCCAGCCTCGATAGCTGACTGGTCCGTCCTTACGGATAGTTGTGGGGCTCATCCCGCGCTCGAGCGCAGCGAGATACACAAACGGTTTAAAAGCAGAACCAGGTTGCCTGCGTGCATAAACAGCGCGATTAAATTGGCTTTTGCGATAATCAACGCCGCCGACAAGTGCTCGAATTGCCCCATTACGGTTCAGCGTCACCACCGCTCCCTGAGCGACGTTAAGCTCTCGACCAGCCTCCGAAATGCGCGAGATAAGCGCTGTCTCAGCCGCCTTTTGCATATCCCAGTCAATCGTAGTGTCGACAATAATGTCTTCGCGAATGGAGCCTGCATAGCCAGGGAGCAGCTCCATCACATAGTCAGCAACGTAATTTCCACTGCTGCTGTTATGGCTGGAAACCACATGTGCGGGATTGAACAGCGCATTTTTTGCATCGTCAGCGGTTATGAAGCCGGCCTGATGCATTGCTGCAATTACAACTTGGGCTCGGCCCTCTGCTCGTGCTGCGTTGCGCGTTGGTGCATATTTGCTAGGTGCTTTCAAAAGCCCAGCAATGGTGGCAGCTTCTGCAAGGTTAATTAGGTGCGCGGACTTCCCAAAATAAACCCGAGAGGCTGCATCAACGCCATAGGCACCTGCACCAAGGTATACCCGATTCAGGTACATTTCCAAAATTTCGTCTTTGCTGTAGTTCCACTCCAGCCAAAGCGCCATCACTACCTCTTGCATCTTACGCTGCATGGTGCGTTCAGGCTTCAGGAACAGATTTTTTGCAAGCTGCTGGGTAAGTGTGGACCCTCCCTGCACAGTTCTGCCATTGGTGTAGTTGGTGATTGCTGCACGTACCAAGCCAATTGGATCGATTCCGAAATGATACCTGAATCTCCTGTCCTCAATCGCCATAACCGCCTTGGGCAAATAGTCTGGCAACTGCTCCAAACGTACAGCTTCGCCCCCAGTATCACCACGGTTGGCAATCAATGTTCCGTTTGCAGAAACGATACGCACATTGGGTGGGCGCTGCGGCACGGCCCATTCAGAAGCTGGCGGCAAATGAGCAGCATAATAGGCTAGTATGCCGCCAACGATCACGATGCCCCATATGCCCAGTACGACGCTCCAGTACATGGAGAACCGGAAGGTCCTCCAGAGGAACCTTTTGAACCTCCCGGTGGTTTTCGGCTTGCCGGAAGACGTTGCAGCATTCAGCGCGGCAAGCGTTTGTCGCTTTGCCTTACGTGTTGGTTTTTTCGTGATCCGCTTTGGCGAAGAAGCTTGCGAAGCTGCTGGGCGTTTAGCAGCTGGTCTTTTCGGTTGTTGATGTGCACGATGAGCGTCATGCCCACCGCTCGCGCGAGCTGACTGCTTACTGGTTGCAGCAACTCGGTTCGGGCGGCGGATATAATCTTCTTCCTCATCAGAGCGCAGAGCAACACCTTGCAATTGCGGGCGTTGAGGCTGAGCTGGTCGCTTAGGCGGCTGCCCTTCAGCACGTTGAGGAGGTCTGCCGGAAGGGCGCTGTCCGGGGCGCATTGGCCGCCGTTGCTTGCCATTTCCTTTTTGGCGTGTCGCCATCTCTCTCAACCACCTTAGTACCAACCTCACTCGATCCGGGGCGCAATATCGACATTTAAGATTGAGCCTACCTGAACAAGTGCAGGCTGCAATTCTACCTGAAAAGGAGAATGCGGCCCGAATATAAACACTTTAGATTTTAGGGAATCTCGCTTAATCGAGCGTTAAGCCATTCAAGCGAATTAGGTGCTTTGAGTTGCAAAAACTCAAGCAGGGCGGGTTTTCACACCACGAAATGCCAAAAGGAGCGCAAACCGCCCCTTTTATCGCACCGGTTGGTCAGCTTGCATACCGGCTGGCATCTTGACCATAGTAGTTGATATAGCGTGAGTTCAATTTGGACACAGGCATAATAATCAACACGTCGGTTGTGCCAAATTGATGGTCAATTACCGCTCCGTCACCGATAAAGGCTCCGAGACGCAAATATCCTTTGATCAATGGCGGTAGTGAACGAAGGGCCGCACGTTGATCGACTTTGTCTTTTGCGATCCGGTTCATGTCGACATATTGATCTGGAAGCGCTGCAACTTGCCACTCTTCCGGCGCACTGGCAAAATGATGCAGGAACGAAAGCTGCTGGGCCAAAAGGTCTGGATCAGTGCCTTCAATAGAGGCGCAGCCAATCATTACATCCACATTATGCATCAGCACATAAGACCAGATGCCGTGCCAGAGTAATTCAACAGTCTTCTTGGTGCGGTACGGTTTGAGAACGCAGGAGCGCCCAAGTTCCATGAAGTTGAGATCACTGTGGCGGTCCAAAATGCGCTGGATATCGAACTCGCTTGCCGTGTAAAAACCGCCATTCAATTCCGCAAGCTCCTGACGTAGCAAGCGATAGGTGCCAACGATCTGTGGCTTAAGTTTGGAAAATGGTTTGTTTCTAACCTGGCTGTTGTGGTCGACCACCAGCATGTGATCGCAAATATCATCGTAACTGTCGCGGTCAAGGCGCGTGAGCTGCGTTTGCGCATCAGCAATCGCCGACATTTCCTTGTAAAAAACGTCAAAGCGCAACCGCTGCGACATCTTGAGCTCTTTAGCACCATTAGACAGACGGACCTCAAGCGGACCAACTTTACCGAGGCTCTGCCCTGCCTCCGGCATCTTTCCAAGCATTGCCTGTGGGATCCACCGAGGTGCAGGTCGGCCTGCTAATTTGTTTGGTGTGATTTTTCTTACGATTTTCATCGGAGAAAGAATTCCAGACCCAGCCATACTGATAATATCTCATATTGCATTGGTATTTTAAAAACGAGCAATAGTGAGAACGCCTTTCTAAATTTGCACTAATTGAGTTACCCATGTCAATTTCAGGTAGTTAAATCTAAGTATAAGCCCATTTTAGGACATTTGAGTGACATTACACTAACATCTATCCATCTGGTCAGGCTCGTGTTTCCTCAACAATGCTGCTACCTCGGTTAATCTGAGTATAATCACCGCTTACTAATATTAAATAGGCTAAATATACCAATTTATCTTTTTGCATAGAGTTTTAGAACAGCCTCGAGTTCTTGTTGTTTCAGTGGCTTACCCAAGAAACCGTCTGCGCCCACCCTTATTGCTTTTTCTTTTGCCTCAGACATAACATCGGCAGAAACAACGTAAATTGGAATTTGCTCAGCTGTTTTATGTTTGCCGTCCCTGATTTGCGAAATCGCTTCTAACCCATCTAGACCGGGCATGTGCAGGTCCATTAATACGATATCAAAGGAACCGTTTGCGCACATCGAGACGGCCTTATGCCCATTCTCTGCCAGTTCAGCCTCGTGTCCCAATTTGTGGAGCAATGCCTTGATCAGCATCCAGTTGATTGGGTTGTCCTCTGCTACAAGAACGTTGAGGCTGGTCTTTTCTGAGGATGAGGTTTGCTCTGTAGGGTCGTCCAAAGGAGAGCATTCCCTTGGGTTTTTGGGGTGTGAGGCCGGTGTCGACGGTGAGAGTAACCGTAGCAACGAAGCGCGACGAACCGGGCGAGTAAGATAACCTGAAAACTCTCCCGTTTTAATGTCAGCAATCCGAGCTCTTTCCTGTGGTTTGATAAAGACAAAGACCTCCGGAGTGTCCCCAGTAGCCTGTCCCAAGAAGCTACGCATGTGTTCGACACACTCTTCGCCGACCAGAAGGCGACCAAACCGGGCGGTCTGAAAGTGCTCTTTTAGGCCATCAAGCCGGAGTATTTCTGCATGCAAGTACCCGCTGCTTTGGAGTGTTTTCTGCACAAGTTTAGCTTCGATATGATTGTCAGTCAGGATTGCAATCCGGTCTGTTTTCGGTTCTGCAACGTATTCACAAACCTGATCAATAGGCATTTCCAATAGAAACGTTGAGCCAGCACCTGGTTCAGTGTGAACGACCAGTTTGCTTTCCATAAGTTCGGCCAGCCGTTTTGAAATAGCGAGCCCTAAACCCGCGCCATCGAGTTTTCGATCACGGCCATACTCTCCTTGCTCAAACTCGCGGAAAATACGGGCAGCAGTCGCACCGTCCATTCCTGGGCCAGTGTCTTTAACGGCAAATTCCAGTAAATGTTTGCCAATTGCATTTCGGGAGACCTGCAAAGTCAGGGAAACACCGCCCTGCTCTGTGAATTTAATCGCATTGCCTACCAAGTTGTACAAAATTTGCTGCAAACGGGCCGGGTCGCTTTGGATCATATCTGGAACGGATGGGTGGATAAATGAACAGATTTGCAAGCCCTTTGCATGTGCTTTGGGCGAAAGCAGCTCCACAACGCGTTCTACCATTGGCACAAGGTCCACCTGGCCAGGTTCCAACTCCAGCTTTCCAGCCTCAATTTTGGAGTAGTCGAGCACCTCGTCGATAAGCATCAGGAGCGAGGACCCTGAGGCCTTGATTGCGTTAATGTAATTTTCCTGTTCGGCAGTCGTAGATGTGTCATCAAGGAGATCGGCCATTCCCAGAACGCCGTTCAAAGGTGTCCGGATTTCATGACTAACCATAGCTAGAAAACGAGACTTCGCCTCACTTGCATGGGCGGCAAGGTCGCGGTCTTCTCGCAGCTTTTGTTCAGCATGCCGCCTATCCGTCATATCAGTCAAAATCCACTGAATGATCGGAGCGCCGCCGCTTCCATCACGAACGCTGAGCCGAAGAAGAGAATACCAACGCGTTCCATGATTGGTGCGCAAGGCGACATCTTCTGTCGTGCCGCTGTTAGGCTCTTCCAGTTGCGGTGTGAAATTTTCAGCATAAGGCAGACGGATGCCTGTGCCGACTTCGATACCAAACCCGGAGGGAAAGCTCTGCCTTCCCGCATCATTAACGGAAAGAACCAGTCCACTGGTGTCGCAGCGTATCACAATGGCACCCAGAGCATCCAGAATGGAACGATGGCGCACATCTGCCTCTCGTAACTGCCAATCAGCGTCGCTGAGCAGTCCTGATGGATCCTCAAGCTGTTCCACCTCGCTCTGAATTTGGGCAGTATTCCAGCTCTGGGCGAGAATATCGCTCGCTGGAAAGCGACGAAACAAAATAGCACCTGCACCAAAAGCAAGCAAAACACCGTAGATACCCTGTGCAGATTGCAGTTCCGTCAGGGCGAGCGCAAAAAAAAGGCAGATACCACCAACGAGAATCGAGAGGATCTTCAAAATAGAAGAGGACGTTTCATTGGTTTGTGTCTGTTCAATTAAGGATGCGCGAGCATTGGAAACGACATGAGCACTTCCACTGGGTTTAAGTCTCTGTTTCAACACCGCTTTTGTTCCGCCCAAACTATCTTAATGTACCAATAACATGCAGAGAGTTAGGATATCACAGATTAGGCTGCTGCCAAGGTCGCTGAAGAGCGTTTGAAACTGAGTGCTTCTGCCAGATGAATCCGCTGAACAGCCTCAGAACCGTCCATGTCCGCGATAGTGCGCGAAAGCTTCAAAACGCGGTGGTATCCGCGCGCAGACAGGCCAAACTGCGTAGAGGCCCTTTCAATCAAGGCCTTACTCTCATTATCCAGCGCAACAATTTGCTCAATAATTCGGGCATTGGCGTGGGCGTTTACGGTGATGTCCAGCCCCATGGAAGTAAAGCGCGACAACTGAGTAGCGCGTGCGCGTGCCACACGTTGGGCTACAATGCTTGAGCTTTCTGACGGCTGAGGGCTAATCAGATCCTTAACGGAGACAGCAGGAACGTGAACTTGCAAGTCCATTCGGTCAAGAAATGGGCCTGATACCCGAGCCTGATACGAGCTGGCACACTTGTCGCCCCGCCTGCAGGTATGCCCTGGTTCTCCTGCGTAGCCGCATCTGCACGGGTTCATTGCTGCGACCACCTGCACCTTGGAGGGGTAGGTAACGCGGTAGTTGGCCCGAACGATCGACGCCACACCATTTTCAATTGGTTGTCGCAGGCTGTCCAGAACGGGGCTGTCAAATTCAGGTAACTCGTCGAGAAAGAGCACGCCATTGTGGGCCAATGACACTTCACCGGGTTTGGCTTTCATCCCTCCGCCAACCAATGATGCCATGGATGCTGAATGATGAGGCGCGCGGAATGGGCGCTGATTACTCAAGGCCCCGTCTTCCAGCTCGCCAGATATCGAAGCGACCATAGACACTTCAAGCAACTCACGTGCTGAAAGTGGGGGTAATAAGGAGGGTAACCGACTAGCCAGAAGGGTTTTTCCCGACCCTGGCGGGCCTACCATCATCAAATTGTGAGAGCCAGCTGCCGCGATTTCAAGCGCACGCTTTGCTGTTTCCTGGCCGCGAATATCAGCAAGATCAAGGGTGGGTGCAGCCTGCGGAGAGCTACGTGGTTTTGGATCGGAGAGCGTGATGTCCCCCTTGAAGTAACGATAAAGCTGCACCAGAGATTGAGCAGCGACGATTTTTAGATTTTCGTCAGCCCATGCTGCCTCCGAACCACAACTGGCGGGGCAAATCAGCCCTTTGTCTTGTGAAACAGCTGCGATTGCAGCGGGCAAGGCGCCATTTACGTGAGAAATACTGCCATCGAGCGAGAGTTCCCCCAAGACAAGATAATCCTCAACCACCTCTGCCGGAAGAGCCCCCATGGCGACCAGTAAACCCAATGCGATGGGGAGGTCGTAATGGGAGCCTTCTTTGGGCAAGTCAGCGGGTGCAAGGTTCACTGTTAAGCGTTTGGCGGGAAGTGCCAAGCCGGAAGCAATCAATGCAGACCGCACGCGCTCCTTACTTTCTGCAATGGCCTTATCTGGAAGGCCAACGAGTGTGAAGTGCACGGAACCAGAACTGATCTGGACCTGAACGTCAACATTTGCCGCGTCGACGCCCTGAAAGGAAACGGTAGAGATGCGAGAAAACACCAGACACTCCTGCAGCCACGAGCAAACCTCGCCATTGCAGTAATTAAGCAGGAACGAATAGGAAACTCACAAGCCTTGAATACTCAGAAATACGAAAGCCCCCAACAGAAGCCACCTATTAGTTTTAGGTGATATTCTATCGGGGGCTTTGGGAAAAAACATAACGGCTTAGTGTAGTCAGCCTTCTTTATTTTTCAGTTTCGTCTCAAGTACATCCCAAACCATAGCGGCGACATTAGGTCCACCGAGTTTTTGGATGGCCCGAATACCAGTTGGTGCTGTCACGTTGATCTCAGTCAGGTTGCCATCAATCACGTCAATACCAACGAGTATGAGACCCTGCTCTTTTAACGCAGGGCCAAGGCGAGCGCAGATCTCTCTTTCGCGTTCTGTTAGGTCGCTGTCTTTGGCAGAGCCTCCGCGCACCATGTTCGAGCGCAAATCACCAGCAGCTGGCACACGGTTTACGGCTCCAGCGAACTCTCCATCCACAAGTAGAATGCGCTTATCGCCATGTTTCACATTGGGCAAAAACTTTTGAATCACCCAGGGCTCTCTGAATGTGACGGAAAAGAAATCGTAGAGTGAGCCATAGTTGAGATCGTCTTGGGTCACACGAAAAACAGCAGCCCCACCATGCCCGAAGAGCGGTTTCATCACGATATCGCCATGGATATTGCGGAACTCGTCGATCTCTTCGCGATCATGTGTGATGAGGGTCGGCGGCATCAGGTCCGCAAACTGAGTCACAAACAACTTCTCAGGAGCGTTGCGCACGGAGATAGGGTCATTCACAACAAGCGTTGTCTTGCTGAGTTTTTCGAGAATGTGGGTTGCCGCAATATAAGCCAAGTCGAACGGTGGGTCCTGACGCATCAGAACAACATCCATTTCAGACATATCAACCCGCTGCGGTTCTCCGAAGCTGAAATGATTGTCAGCTTCGTCTTTCACTGAAACGGGTTCAACACGACACATAACCTTTTCGCCCCACATGGCCAGTCGCTCTGGCGTGTAGTGGTACAGTTCATAGCCACGATCTTGCGCTTCCAACATCAGAGCAAAAGCACTGTCTCCTGTAATGTTGATTGTGGAGATGTGGTCCATCTGAACAGCGACCTTAAGTGGTCGCTTGGCACCAGAAGAAGCTGGTTGTGACATAAGGCACTCCGAAAATACTGCGGGGTAAAATCCAATTAGAGATAATGGAAGTTAGAGGTTGATATGTGCTTGGAAAAGCAGTTTGTCTACATTTCGGAGATAAAATAATTATTTGTTAAAGAATTTCGGCTTCAAAAAAGTTTGGAAAATGCAGTGCTTTTCCTTGCCTAGGCAAAATAACTGCATCAAATCTAAGCGTTTTTCCCACCACATCGTTGTGGTAGGAAACCCACTCACGCGCTGCGTTTGCTATTCTTTTTTGTGAGCGGGGCGTAATTGCATACAGCCCCTCTTCTACATTTCGTCTCGCCTTAACCTCAACAAACACGATTGTTTGGTCTTGTTCGGCAATCAGATCGATCTCGCCCTGCTTGGTTTTGTAGCGCCGCTCCAAGATCTGCCAGCCTGCCTGCCGCAGCAAAATTTCAGCTTTAAGCTCAGCTTGCAGTCCTTTTCGGTAGGCGACTTGCTTCTTGTGCAGTTTGTTATCAGTCGCTTTTTGAGCCTTCGTCAGCGGTTCCTGCATTTTTAAGCTCCATAGCTCGGGTGTAAATCGTTTTTCGATCCACCCCGGTTGCTTTGGAAACTTTTTTGGCTGCAGTGCTCACCGGCATATCTTTCAATGCCTCCAGCAAAAGCGCGTCTGCATCAACCTCAGTGAGCTCTTTCTCTTCAGGTGGTGAGATCAGGATAACAATTTCTCCCTTTGGGCGATCCCCCGAGAAGAAGGCACTCAGTTCTGAAAGAGTTCCACGTTGAAAAGTCTCGAACCGTTTGGTGAGTTCGCGAGCAACAACGGCAGCGCGGTCACCAAGTGTTTCTTCCATATCAGCAAGTGAAGCACCCACTCTGTGCGGGCTTTCATAAAAGACGAGTGTTGCTGGAATATCCTTGAGTTCCTCAAGTCTTTTCTTCCTACCATGGGTTTTGTTTGGCAGAAAACCGGCAAACAGGATCGTGTCAGACGGCAAGCCTGCTCCAACCAACCCGCTAAGCATTGCAGATGCACCAGGAATAGGCACAACTTTATGGCCCTGCTCAACCATATCGCTGACGAGGCGGAAGCCAGGGTCTGAAATCAGCGGAGTTCCCGCGTCAGAAACCAGTGCCACAGCCTTGCCTGCCGTCAGAGCCTCCAAAATTTTAGGGCGCTGCTTTTGTGCATTATGCTCATGGTAGGTCATCATCTGGGTGCGAATTCCGTAGCGTTGCAACAAGACACCCGTCACTCGGGTATCTTCGCAGGCGATAAGGTCGCTGGCTGCAAGCGTTTCAAGAGCTCTGATTGTGATGTCTTGCAAATTTCCGATCGGAGTCGAAACGATATGAAGCCCCGGTTCAATCCGTTTAGCCGTAAGCGAATGGTCGCCTATGTAGTATTTCCGTTTGGATGCAGCTTCGGAATGATCCATGATCGCCTCGTGAGAGCTCACAAAATGTGAGTAAGTTTTGCACAGTAGAGAGTGCACATCTAACCAACAAACCGCAAAATGACTAATTACAACGGGGAGTTTTTGACAGAATCCTGAAAAAACTCGGATTTCCGAGGGTTGAGACTGTATTAAATCCGGCGGATCTGTAGAAATAAACCAAACTAATTGTAAATTGCCGGATTTTATTCCTTACAAAACGAGGGATTGATCGAACGGCCTTCGGAATAGATGGGGCAACCATGAGCTTAGGAACAGCCACTGTGCGTGGAATGAGCTTCCGCAAACTCGTGACAGGAGCTACTCTCGGTATCTCGGTCCTGTTAGCCGGTTGCGTTAATTCGCCGAACTATTCTTCGGTGAATACGCCTTATCAACCTAATTTAGACCCTAATATGCAGCCGGGCTTAGTTTCTGGACGCACCATTGGCAACGGCTCCGTACGTGTTGGTTTGCTGTTGCCATATTCGGGTGATGGGCAATCAGCCACTTCTGTTGCAACCCTCTTTGAGAACTCAGCAAAGCTCGCTCTTGAAGATTTTCAGGGGGCCGACATTCAGTTGCTCGTAAAAGATACGGGCGGGACAGCGGAAGGGGCAAGCCTTGCAGCTCAGCAGGCAATCAGTGAAGGTGCTGAGCTCCTGATTGGTCCAGTGTTCGCATCTGCCGTAAAAGGGGCATCAACAGTTGCACGCCGCTCAGGGGTGCCAATTGTTGCATTTTCATCAGATACCAACGTTGCTAAGTCGGGAACTTACTTACTGAGCTACCTGCCGGTATCCGATGTAAATCGCATCGTGTCCTATGCAGCAGAACAGGAGCGTCGTTCCTATTCTGCGCTCCTACCTAATAATGCATACGGTGCTGTTGCAGAAGCCGCATTCCGTCAGGCTGTTGGGCAGACAAGTGGCCGCATTGTCGCCATTGAGCGCTACTCGCCAGGTAATGCAGAAGACATACGTGCTCGTGTTTCCAGTTTAAGCCGCTCTATTTCTCAGGTGGACACGTTATTTGTGCCAGAAGGAGGCGGCGTTCCTCCATTTGTGATGCAGGTTATGACCGAGATGGGCGCAAGCCTGGGCGAAGTTAAAATGATTGGCAGTGGGCAGTGGAACACACCCGACATACTCCAATCTCCGGTTATGGTTGGGAGCTGGTTCCCGGGCCCAGATAACCAAAGCTTCGAACGCCTTGCAACGCGTTATCGTGAGGCATTTGGTTCACAGCCGCCGCGAAACGCTTCTCTTGCATATGATGCAACAATTCTGGCTGCTGGTCTGGTGCGTTCAACGGGACCAGATCGCTTCTCAAGCCGTGTTTTGACCAACCGTGATGGCTTCCTTGGGATTGACGGTATTTTCCGTTTTCAGCAAAATGGCCTAAACAACCGTGGTCTGGCCGTTTATGCGATTTCGGGCAAGGGTGATGCAGAGCCGATCGCACCGGCACCTCGCAGCTTCACTGGCCAGTTTTAGGTCACTAAATTTTCGTAAAAGGCCTCCCTCGTAAGAGCGAGGCCTTTTTTACGTCTGCATTGGCTCCAATTGAATTGGTTATATTTGCCATGCAGTTATGTGGAGCATTTAAGTTCTATCCGCGAACGCGCCATTTCAAAAGCTGAGGCAAGTTGCGATGCAGGAGCTACGTTTCCATCACGTTGGCATTCCAACCAACGAACGATTGCCAAGAGCTGACCACAACGAAAAGCTCAAGCTCACCGCAACCGGTTACTTTGACGGCCCCTATGCCGTTGAATGGATGAACTTTGACGAGGATAATTCACTTCCTGAAATCATCAAATCAATCCCGCATGTTGCCTATGTGGTTGACGATCTGGATGAAGCTCTTAAGGGTAAGAACGTCATTCTACCTCCGCAAAGCCCAACGGAAAATGTTCTGGTTGCATTCATATTGGAGGGGAGAAATCTGATTGAGCTGATGCAATTTGACAAACCTGAACAAGAAATCTGGCCACATCCCAACAAATTCAGGCTCTAAAAGGTTGCTGCGAAGCCGCAATTTGCTCAATGGGACGAACGGCCTTTAGGAAACTAATGAAATTGCTCGGGAAAACAGATAGAAATACCCCAGTATATGAGTTGGCGGGCCTGGCGATAGTAAAGCCTGCACAAAAGGTGGTCTTAAAATGCTTTCAGACAAGCGCATTCTTCTCATCATAACTGGCGGTATTGCGGCTTACAAATCGTTGGATTTGATCCGCCGGCTTCAGGAGCGAGGTGCAAAGGTTCGGGCAGTTCTCACCAATGGCGGGTCACAGTTCATCACGCCGCTGGCCGTGGGTGCGCTAACGGGTGATACAGTGTTTACCGAACTGTTTGACCGAGAAGCAGAGCATGACGTAGGCCATATCCGCTTGTCGCGTGAAGCCGATCTTGTTGTTGTCGCACCGGCAACTGCAAATATTATGGCAAAGATGGCACATGGACTGGCAGATGATTTGGCCTCTTGTGTGTTGCTTGCAAATGACAAACGAGTCCTGGTTGCTCCTGCGATGAACTCAAAGATGTGGAGCCATCCGGCAACGCAGCGCAATATCGTGCAGCTGAAGGCTGATGGTATCAACTTCATTGGCCCGAATGCAGGCGAAATGGCAGAAAAAAGCGAGGCAGGCTACGGGCGCATGTCTGAGCCACTGGAAATTGTCGCTGAGATTGAAGCCCTGCTTTCTCCAAAAGAGCAACCCTTAAAGGGAAAGCGTGTTGTCATCACAGCAGGGCCAACGCTGGAGGCAATTGACCCTGTGCGCTACATCGCCAACAGATCCTCAGGCAAACAAGGTTATGCAATTGCTGAAGCCGCGGCTGCGGCTGGAGCGCAAGTGACCCTTGTATCTGGTCCGGTCAGCTTGGGAGACCCCCGAGGCGTTGAAACCATTCGCGTGGAATCTGCAAGCGCCATGCTCGCGGCTGTTAAAAGCGCTTTACCTGCTGACGTTGCGGTGATGGCAGCAGCTGTTGCCGATTGGCGCGTTGCCCATGATAGTGATCAGAAAATTAAGAAGGACGGCAGCGGGCTCCCACCTGCCCTAAATCTTATTGAAAATCCAGATATCCTGAAAACGGTCGGACACCTACACGAGGATCGTCCGAAATTGGTAGTTGGTTTCGCTGCCGAAACGAATGATTTAATTGAGAATGCGCGCGGGAAACTGGAACGCAAAGGTGCTGACATGATTGTAGCTAACGATGTCAGCCCTGAAAATAACGTCATGGGCGGTGATAACAACACTGTCCGCCTTGTGACCCGTGACGGTGTCGAAGATTGGCCAAAAATGGCTAAGGAAGATGTCGCAAAGCAGCTGGTCACAAAGATTGCTGAGCTTTCTTAAACTGGCGGTCCTTTACGAGTGAAAAGGCCGGTTTAAGAAACCGGTCTTTGTTTTCGTTAGGCAGTCGTACCCTGTTCGCTCTGGCTCTCCGCCCTCAGTATCGGCTTGCCGAGGATCAAATCAGAGGCCTTCTCCGCAATCATCATTGTTGGCGCATTGGTATTGCCAGAGATTAGGGAGGGCATTACAGAGGCATCAACAACGCGCAATCCGTGAAGCCCATGAACCTTTAGGTCTGGCCCGACAACAGCCATCGCATCCTTGCCCATCTTGCAGGTTCCGACAGGATGATAAATCGTTTCGGCTCGTTCACGCACAGCATCTTTGATGCTTTGTTCATCTTGTCCAAGCTCATGAAGCGGTTTTGTCCGATACTTGGATAATTCTGGCGCTTCCAGAATATCCCTGGTGAGACGAATACCCTTGACCAGAACATCCAGATCTTCTGGATCTGTGAGATACTTTGGATCGATCCTTGGGGCATCGAGTGGGTTTGCCGATTTTAGGCCAACTTCACCTGTTGATTTGGGGCGTAACGCACAAACGTGACAACCGAACCCATATCCGTAATGAAAACTGCGGCCATGCTGATCGATGATTGCAGTCACGAAGTGCAGTTGAATGTCAGGACGATCTAAATCGGGGCTACTCTTCAAAAATGCGCCACCTTCTGCGCCAGGTGAAGCCAGCATCCCGGTACCATCTTTCCGCCACCTGAAGGCTTCTTTAACCACCTGAATGGCACCCGAAATGCATAAGCCCAGCATGCCTGGGTCTTTTGAACGGTAGCTTAGCGTATAATCCAGATGGTCTTGAAGGTTTTTGCCCACGCCTGGAAGGTCGTGTACGACCGGAATATTGTGCTTTGCCAGCTCATCAGAGGGACCAACCCCAGATAGCATGAGAAGATGTGGGGATTGGAAGGCCCCGGCCGAAAGGATCACTTCTCGCTTGGCTTTAACAGTCGAAAGCTTGCGTTTATGGCGATACTCCACGCCAACGGCCTTTTTCCCTTCAAAAACAACTTTTGTGGAACGAGCACGCGTGATTACTGTTAGGTTTGGACGCTCCATAACAGGATGCAAATAGGCCGCCGCAGCCGAGCAGCGCTCCCCTTTTTTGTCCGCCTGATGGAACTGGGTAACCTGATAAAGCCCCGCCCCCTCTTGGTCGCCATTGTTGAAATCATCGTTGCGTTTGAACTGCTGGCCTTCAGCTGCAGCAACAAAGGCATGAGAGATAGGGAATGGAGTGCGTTGGTCTGAAACATGAAGTGGTCCTGTCCCGCCATGCTCTTCACTTTCGCCATGCTCATAGCATTCGGATCTCTTGAAGTAGGGGAGAACGTCCTCGTAGGACCAGCCATCTGCGCCCTGTTCAACCCACCCGTCGTAGTCTTCTTTTTGGCCGCGAATATAAAGTTGGGCATTAATGACGCTCGAACCACCAAGGGCCTTACCACGTGGCTGGTACGTTGTTCTATCGTTCAGTTCTTTCTGCGGTTCGCTTTCAAAAGACCAGTTGTTGATTGGAAACGGTCGCCCTGACACTGTGGCAGCAATGCCAATGGGAGCGCGCACGATCACAGATTTGCCCTCTCCACCTGCTTCCAATAGGCAGACAGAAACTGACGGGTCTTCAGAAAGACGTGACGCAAGCACGCTACCTGCCGAGCCACCGCCCACAATCACATAATCAAAATCCATAGCGCACCTCCCCAGGAACGTATCCTCGCTTCCGAAAGGTAGGTTGTACCTTTGAAACGAAAACGCAAATTCACCTCAAATACTTTGAACTGTCTGCCCTTGTAGAAAGCAGTAGTGAACTTTGATGTTAGAGAGCCTTTACCTAAACGGAAACATGGACCTTCTGGTGAATAACAGCTCGAACCAAAAAAATAAAAGGAGTTGATCTGAATTTATGTTTAATTATAAGTATTTACGCCCATTGCTCCCCAGCTTATCCCCTGCGTAAATTTTGTTGATTTAGGTCAGTCAGATCGTGCAGTTTGTTGGCTGCGACCTGTGCAAACCGCAAAATAACTGCCTTTCGTGTTGCCGCAGCTAGCTTATGCTCGGGCGCTTCTCGAATAATCTCTGCCATATAATCGTCAGCTAAGAGAAAACCAGCCTCTTCAGGAAAAATCTCCTGCGGCACGTCTGCGCTGGTCGCAAAAAACAAACGGTCACAATATTGGCGGTATTCATGCCATTTCTGATCGGCTTTGAAATCTTCAATTGAAGACTTGATTTCGATGATCCATATCTCTGATTTCTTGCCAATCACCACCAGATCCGCTCGCCGCCCAGAGGCTAGCGTGACTTCCGGCAGGCTTGAAAGACCAAGCACACGCATGTACCGCTGAACGCCGCGCTGAATTTTGAGTGCGCGTTCCGACTGCCGACCATCAACGAGTGGGTTATCGAGCTGAACTCGATTTGATCCCTTCACAAATTCCATCGCTTCGTTCCCAGTTTGTTCTTAATATATTAGCAAGCTGTTGAACAAATTCAATCCAATATTGGTTTTAGCATTCAGTAAATTTTGGGCAGCACGACTTTGAGCCGGATGGCAAGGTCTGTCATGCGTGCGTCTATTGGAAAGAGCCCTGTGCACTCAAGCAGCGCATCCTTCGCCCGTTTGATGTCTGAGCTGTGCTCGTAAAGCTCCGCAGCGCGTATGAGGAATTCCTTGCGCCAACGTTTTGGTGTTGTCATCATCACGGCGTCATTTTGTATCGCTCGGTGCCACTTAAAAAGCAATTGAGCGCCCTCATATGGCTTCTCATGAATGGCCAATCGCTCCGCCTCCAGTTTGCCGTAGCCAGGGTTGCCTAAGATCGATGCCATAGTTTCTTGCACAACGGGCGCTTCATTTTGGGCAAGCCTACGCCCCAAGCTTACAAGCGCTTCACACTCGTCCATACTTGGCGCGATCATTAGTTGCCGGGCTAAAAGAAGCTCAGGAACATTGCGGTTGAACGTCTTTATGAGCTGGCGAATAATGTTGAGTGTGTATAGCTGGTCATGCAAAGCATGAGGGCCGGCAAGTCCATAACAATGCCTATTCTTATCCCATGGAAGTCGCTGAATATTGAGATATCCGCTGGTGTCCACCCAATCGAATAATCCAAAAAACAGGTGAACGGGGTACTCTTGTGCCTGTGATAGCAGTGCGTGTAGTACGGATGTGTCGGGATAAGGTTGCTTCACATAAGCAACGCTTTGCGTACCCGCAGCGCCCAGCTCCAACTCTGGTGAAAACGCGAAAATCTCGCCGTCTCCGCGGCGAAGCCCGGTGATTAGGGCGCCGTAAGCCCCCATAGATGCGCCGTAGTATATAATTCGCTTCGGCTCTTCACGTGCAATCGCGTCGTCAATCGCAGCGTCGATTTCGTGCTCGGCATTGAGATACCATTGAGAGCCAATGTCATTCAAAAACACAAGCGAGTGCTGCGTCTTGGCAAATAAACGCTCAAGACCAAACTTTCCAGAAGGTATCCGCACCTGTGAGAAGACAACAACCAGCACTCCGCTGCCTGCACCGAGTTGGAGTTTTACCTCCAGCCCGCTTGGTGACGTGTCTGATGCAGCGAAATGCTCTAGCATGTGCCTGAAGCGCTTAAGACTACTTGCGCTTTAGATAGACACCGCTGCCGCCAGTTGGCGAGGATGTATTATCAGATGGCTTGCTCGGCGCCCGGCGTGGTGGTGCTTTCGGGCTAGATTTTGCAGTAGGTTTGCCCTTCGGCTTTTTAGTGGCCTTCCCACTTCCCGCACCCTTGCGCGCTCCGCCACCTTTTAGTTTCTTGCCCGCTAATTGTGCGCTTCCGCGTGCGCTTTTGGGTTCGCGGTCGGATGGGAAGAACGTGTAGCCTTCCATTTCGGCAATTTTCTTGCCAATCAGCTTTTGAACAGCGCGTAACATGCCGCGATCTTCCGGCAAGCAAAACGTAATTGCAGTACCGCTTTTTCCAGCGCGTGCAGTACGTCCGATGCGGTGAACGTAGTTTTCAGTAGCATTGGGCATGTCATAGTTGATGACGTGCGAAATGTCTGAAACATCAATTCCACGGGCTGCCACATCAGTGGCAACCAGTGTTTTCAGGTTCCCGCGTTTGAACTTGTCGAGCGTCTTTTGGCGTTCGGCCTGAGACATGTCACCGTGGATGGCCTCAGCAGGTATACCCTCAAGATTGAGCCGTGCTGCCAGACGAGCGCTACCCTTTTTGGTGAGTGTAAACACCAGTGCGCGTTCGCAGTCGTCTTTTTCAATCAAGCTCTTGAGTAAAGCGTACTTGGCATCAGCTTCCAAGTGGGCAATCTGCTGAATAACGCTTTCAACAGTCGTCGCCGGTGGTGCCGTACTCACTTCAACAGGATTTGTTAGAAAGCGATCAGCCAGATCATGGATTTCTTTTGGCATCGTGGCAGAAAAGAACAGCGTCTGGCGTTCTTTAGGCAGCAGATAAGCAATCTCTTCCAGTTCAGCAATAAAGCCCATGTCCAGCATCTGGTCAGCTTCATCAAGAACGAAGATCTCAAGTTCATCAAAACTGACACCGTTTTTGCGGTGCAGATCTAGCAGGCGGCCCGGGGTTGCTACCAGCACATCCAGCCCACGCTGAAGAGCGCGAAACTGCGGAGGAAATGGCACGCCACCAACAACACAGCTGCTGTACATTTTTGTACGGCCAGCATAGGCCTTGATGTTTTTGGTAATCTGATCTGCCAGTTCACGTGTTGGCGTCAGAATAAGGCTGCGCACACTTTTGGGTGCCGCCCGAAACCGGCTCTCAAGCAAGCGCTGTAGAAGCGGCACTGCGAAAGCTGCGGTTTTACCTGTTCCAGTCTGGGCAAGACCAAGCAGGTCCCTTCCTTCCAGAATAGATGGAATAGCATTTTCCTGAATAGGTGTTGGCTGGCTGTAGCCTTTGGCTTTCAGCGCAATCTGAAATGGTTTTGCAACACCAAGTTTGTCGAAGTCGGTCAAACAGTGATCTCTCAAATGAGCAGAATATCCGATATTGGCTCTGCTGATATCATTGCGTGTCTAGGTAATTTTGCAGGAAGAAGTCTCTGCAATTTGTTTTGTTGGAGCTATTACCATAGACCCGCCATGTTATGCTAGAATTATCGCGAGAGAGCATAATATTCCAGCTGTCTCGCGAAGAAAAAAATTGAAACTTGGTTAGATCAGTTCAACTACTTGAATGTTTCGTGTTCTTCGTTATGTATGAGTGTCAAGAAAAATGATGCCGCTATTTTGGCCTACATCCTATAGATGCCGTGCTGCTGTTAACATTAAAGATTAGGGTTCAAGCTTTGATTGACGCAAATTTTGAAGATTTGGAAGAAAACGCTGAGGAAGCTGCGCGGCTTCTTTCAAATATGGCACATCCGAAGCGTTTGATGGTGCTCTGTCGTCTTGTCCAGGGCGAATGTACTGTAGGTGAACTGGCCGAGGTTGTTAATTTAAGCCAATCAGCGCTTTCACAACATCTTGCAAAAATGCGCGCTAGCAATCTGGTTGCCACGCGCCGCAGCGCTCAAACGATTTACTACTCCTTGGCAAGTAGAGAGGTCGAGGCAGTATTGCAAACCCTTTATGGCCTTTACTGTGCTCCTCAGGAAAACGCCTGAGATAGGTTGATCACGGTCCTGCAATAATCACTGAGCTACCATCCCATCTGAGTTTTTCTGATGCGTTTGGTAGCTTCATGAACATTCTTAGATCGATCGGGATCTCTTCCCCAGACGTGAGGCCAGAAAACTCACCGAAAAGCCGGACGGTTTCTTCATCCAGCGCTCCCCCAATATACAAATCAGATAGTGTTCCGTTAACATCGGAGAGCTGGAAACGGGTTTTCCAGAGCCAGAAGACTTGCCTGTGGTCCTGATCGCTTTCATAAACCATCGTCAGCGCAGGCAGGAAGCCAGCATTGGTGTGTGGCACTGGTGGTAAGTCTCCCGCTGGGGTTTCGCCCTTCAGGTAACCTGTTGCTGTCGGCAAAGACCATTCTGGGGCTCTGTGCCAGCCGAGTTGTACAAGGTAATGTTCCAACTCCTGCGGCGTGCCGGACCATTGCAGATTGATCGGCTCTTCAAGTTCCCCAGTGATGGAAATGCGCTTGGCTGGCAGCAAGCGCCAGTCCTGCGTGCGCCAGTTGGTTTTCTGGATAACGACAGACTTGCTGCGAGGCTGGTAGGCTTCACTTGCAGTTGTGTAGTTCATGCTGATGTGCCAGAGCGAGGCAACAGCAAGCGCACTGATTGAGATGATCGTAAGTGCTGTTCTTCCCACTTTCTCGTTATGGATATGCCCGAAGACAAACGAGAAGAAGAAGACCGTACCTGAGCCAAACAGCAGGCCGGCAAGAACGTCAGAAAGCCAGTGCGCGCCAAGGTAAACGCGAGAAAAGGCAATCAAAATCGCAAAGGTCGCAGCCAGAGAATAAATGATTGTCTTTGTCAGGCGGGATCTTTCATGGGCGATCAGAACGGCAACAACACCAATCAAAACCGTGTTGATCGTTGCATGGCCGGATGGAAACGAAAAAGAGTCGGCACCCGAATAGAGTTCAATTGGGCGCTCTCTTCCGATCAGGGCCTTTGTGATAACCACGAAAATTGAGGAGCTGACCATTGCGATGGCAAAGCCAGTTGCTCGGCGCCAGGCTTTGCGTGCAAATAGATAAATGCCCACCGCAAGGGTGACAGTTGCAGTCACACTCCCATCACCCATCATGGTGATCATGACCATCACTTTATCAATGATAGGCGTGCGTGCTATCTGGAAGAAATTGCTGATCGCAAGGTCGGCGCGTGCCATGGGCATGCCTGGAGCAACTGCGCCTGTGAACCAGATAAAGCCGGGCAAGGTCACAAGCAAAAAGAATGCAGACACCAGCATACCGACGCTGCGTGGGTTCTCTGGGTCGTATGTTCTTGCGATCCAACGGCTGAAATGGCCAGGTCGCCGGCCAAGCCAGTTTACAATTGCTTGATGTGAGCCGCCAACGATTGGCAAAATAAACATAATCAGCCAGCGAATAAGCGCGACGGCTATCAGAAGGACTAACAAAAGCGCGCCAAGGATGATTGCAAGACGTGTGTTTATTTCGCCAATAGCAAACAAGGCAGAGCCAGCCATAACACCTGGTATTAAATGCAGGGCTGACCAGGCAAACGCAGAGGTAATGTTGAAGAATGTGAAGCGGCCAAAGCTCATATCCGCCATTCCGGCAATGCCGGGTACAACAGACTTCACACCCGGAACAAAGCGGCCGATAAAAATGCTTTTACCGCCGTGCTTGGCAAAATAGTCTTCGCCGCGCTGTAACCAGTCTGGATACCTGCTCAGCGGCCATATACCCCGCACTTTGTCCTTGTAAAAGTAGCCAAACCAGTAGGAAAACGCGTCACCAGTCACGGCGCCAGCTGTCGTCCATAAGAAAATACTCAGGAAATGCAGTTCCCCAAGGCCGATCAGTGTTCCTGCTCCAACAAGAACAACCGTACTTGGAAAGACAAGCCCTATCAGAAACAGCGCTTCGCCCATAGCGACAACAAAACAGATCAGGCCAGCGAAAGCTGGGTTTGCCGTAATAAAATCTACTATATGGTTGAGGAATGTGGTGACGAAATCGACGTTCACTGAAAAGTCTCTAGCTCTTTCATAAATCACTTAGATCGCTGGGATGACCCTCTAAAACGTATACATGGCGCTAAGGTGACCAAAATATGGCCTACACACTGATACATTTCTATGCAGGGATCTGGCCTTTCGGGAGGGAAATAACAAGCCCTAAAATCTGCAAAAAGCATAATAGTCCCACTAATCCAACCCATACGTTAATTCAGATGACGAAAAACATTGTTTAGCTCTTTAAGCAATAATACAGAATGGTTATTCTTGCGCTAAGCTGAACGAGCTTAAATGAGAATTCAACGCTATGCCCAGACGCGAAGGCCAAGTGCATGTTTCAATCTGCAAACATTCCTCAAACTGTGAGTAAAGAGCTGCTTCAGCAACGCCTGCCAGAGCTGCGTGAGGAATTGTTGGAAGTTCAGCATAAGTTGAAAGAAAACAAAGCTTTTGCAACAATCATTTTGCTTGCCGGAGTTGATGGTGCAGGAAAAGGCGCCGCAATTTCGCGGTTATATGAATGGATGGACGCGCGGTATCTGTTTTGTAACGCCTACCATGAAGAGCGCAGCGAGTCTGAACAAGCGCGCCCAAAGTTCTGGCGCTACTGGAGGGACCTGCCTGCAAGAGGCGAAACGTCTATCGTGTTTGGTTCCTGGTACCAGGAACCCTTGCGCGATGCGGTTATGGGTAAGATCGACGATTCTGAGTTGGAACGTCAGCTATCGACCATCAACCGTTTTGAAAAAATGCTTGCCAATGAAAATGTCCTTCTTTTGAAGTTTTGGTTTACTCTTCCAAGAGAAGAGCAGCAGGAGCGGCTTCATGATATCGAGGTGGCAGGCAAAAAAGGACGCCATTTCCTTGAGGAATGGGCAAGTGTAGAGCATTACCGCGCTGCCCAGACGGCAGGTGAGAAAGCCTCGCTACAAACCAGCACAGGGTATGCGCCATGGTTTGTGATTCCCTCCCAGGATCCAGACGTTCGTGACCTTGCCCTTGCTGAAACTGTCGCCCAATCCATGACTAAAAAGCTGGAAAGCGCGAACAGCACGCCGGTTGCTGCTCCTGCAGTGGTCACGACCTTGTCTCAGGCCAATGCTGTTGATGCGATAGACCTGTCCGCAACAATCTCCAAAGAGGACTACAAAGAAGAGCTTGACGAGCTTCAAGAGAAAATTGCGTATCTGACAGATCGTAAACGCTTTAAAAAATTTGGGTTTATTTCTGTTTTTCAGGGCAACGATGCTGCTGGCAAGGGCGGATCAATCCGACGCCTCACCCGTTCGATGGATCCGAGAAACTATAAGGTACATCCCATTGCAGCACCTTCATTGGAAGAAAAGCTGCATCCTTACCTCTGGCGGTTTTGGCGCAGGTTGCCAAAAAAGGGCCGCAGCGCAATCTTCGACCGCTCCTGGTATGAGCGTGTTCTTGTTGAGCGAGTTGAGGGCTTTTGCTCCGAGGCCGATTGGATGCGTGCCTACAACGAAATAAATGCCTTCGAAAAAGAGCTGACGGATTCTGGTTTCGTCCTATGTAAGTTCTGGCTTGCTATCTCTGAAGAGGAACAGTTGCGCCGGTTTAAAGACCGTGAAGAGACAGCCTACAAGAACTATAAGATCACAGAGGAAGACTGGCGTAATCGTCTGAAATGGAAAGATTACGCCGTTGCCGCGGGTGACATGGTGGACAGAACATCGACGCGATATGCACCGTGGACGTTGATTTCTTCAGAAGACAAACGCTACGCCCGTATACAGGTCCTTAGAACGACCGTGGACGCCCTTGAAAAAGCGATGAAGAAGAAAAACAGCAGTAGCAGTGACGACAGCTCATAACAGGTGTTGGAGCAAAATTTTGAAGAGCCGGTTTGGCAAGGTCAACAGCCAGTTCCTGAGCCAACCTAAGCACTGAAACCAATGCCGGCCCCAATGATCAGGGGCTGGCATTGTTATTTATGCATCAACGCCTTTCATGCCTTCTGGTGTGTATCGCTCGCCTGCAATAGGCAGTTGTGTAAGCTCCGATTCCAGCTCACTCACTTCATCTGAAGAAAGCTCAACTTGGGTTGCTGCGGCGTTTTCTTCCTGATAAGTCATTCTTTTCGTTCCAGGAATTGGAACGATGTCGGTTCCTTTTGCAAGTAGCCATGCAAGAGATAGTTGTGCGGGACTACAGTTCTTGTCAGCTGCAAATTCAATGATCACACCCGAGATACGGCGATTGATAGAAATAGCGTCTTTTGTGAACCGTGGCAGGTTTGGACGAAAATCGCCATCTTCAAACTTTGCATCCGAGTTAAAGCTTCCAGTTAGAAAACCTCTGCCCAACGGTGAGTAAGGGACAAAGCCAATTCCCAGTTCGCGGCAAGTAGGAAGAACTTGATCTTCTACATGGCGAGACCACAATGAGTATTCAGTTTGAACTGCCGAGATTGGATGAACCGCATGTGCGCGGCGTAGTGTTGTGGCACTGACTTCGCAAAGTCCAATATTCCCAATCTTGCCCTCGTCCACCATACGAGAAAGTTCGCCGATTGTCTCTTCGATTGGGTGCTCAGAATTGACACGATGAACGTAGTAAAGGTCGATGTAATCGATGTTTAGACGGCGAAGAGATGCTTCACATGCATGCCGCGCATAAACGGGAGTGTTATCAATTGAACGCCTGTATTCGCCTGGCTTTCGCACAATACCAAACTTAGTAGCGATCTTAATCGGGGCGCTTGTTTCCTTCAGGAACCGGCCGATCAGCTCTTCATTGTGATGTGGCCCATACATGTCGGCTGTATCAAAAAAGTTTATGCCCAGCTCAGCTGCGCGGGCTAAAACGCGTAAGGATGTTTCGTCGTTACGGGGACCGTAAAACTTACTCATCCCCATGCATCCAAGGCCGAGTGCTGAGACTTGTAGTTGGGATCCTAATTGCCGTTTTTTCATCAGAAGGTTCCTTGTTTTGCCGCTTAAGAGTTGGCATATTCCAAAAATGGAAAAAATGGACAATATTGAAAACCAGCTTTCCATAATTGGAAAGCAACTGCCGCATGACTTGCTGTGGGATGACATAAAGGCTTTCTTAGCTGTCGCCAGAACAGGGACGCTCAGCGCTTCAGCTCAACTTCTCAATCTTGGTGTCGCCACTTTGTCGAGGAGGGTTGATAGGCTTGAAAAGGTTCTTAAAATCCCTCTGTTTGTCAGGCATCAATCCGGCTACCGGTTGACAGAGGATGGCCGAGACCTACTGGAAAAAGCGGAAGTGATGGAAGCCGCAGCGCTGGCCTTAGCTGCAGGAGCGAGCGCCGCGACCGGAGTTTCTGGTAAGCTACGTCTTGCCACGGCCGCAAACCTCGCGACAGGTATGATTTTACCTGCATTGCCAAAATTTCGCGCCAACTACCCAGACCTCTTGGTGGAAGTCGTCACCGACATAAATTCAGTTAACTTGCACCGCAGAGATGCTGATTTAGCTATTCGGATGGTGAAGCCTGAGCGAGGGAATCTGATACTCCGGCGCTTGGGAACACTCGGCTATGGCCTTTACTCAAACTCAGAATATGCTCTTAAGCGAAAAGAGCAAATAGACTATGGAAGCTTTGAGAATGATGAGTTTATCTCCTGGTGCGAAGCACAGTCACACCTTCCAGCTGCGCAATGGGTTGAGCGTGTCTTAAGAAGCCGTCAGCCTGCTGTCACCACATCCTCACTGGCGACCCAAGTAGCTGCGGCAAAAGCTGGACTTGGGCTGGCCGTGCTACCTCACTATTTGGCATCAAAAGCAGGGTTGACTTGTCTAGTGCCCGATATTGGTGTCGAACAACCAATTTATCTGGTCATCCAATCTGATCTGGCCCAGTCGCGGCGCGTTAGGGTTCTGGCAGATTTTCTCTCTGACCTTGTGATCAAAAATCGAACTAAGTTAAGTGATCCGCCAGAAAAACAGCAATAGAGCCGATATATTCATGCAGATTGCGCCATGCTTCCAGCATGTCGCAATTCACACCACATTTCTCTCAATCAGTGGTTTGTTGCGGCCGAGGCGTTCAACTCCAAGCTCGGAAAGGTCCAGTGTTTCATAGTGACCGGTTACAATGTGCTCGGCAATGCCGCGTCCAACAGATGGGCTTTGTTGTAAGCCATGTCCTGAGAACCCCAGAGCGATATAAAAATCCTCAATGCCAGGTACTGGCCCCACAAAAGCATTGTGGTCAAACAGGTTCATATCGTAATGGCCAGCCCATGCCGCGCCCGGCTTGATTGCTTCAAACGCCGGAACTCGGTTTGCCAGCGTGGGCCAAAGGTGTTCCTCAAAGAACGTATAATCAACATCGTAGTCAAAGCAGTCCAGATCATTAGCCTCGGCGGGCGCACTGCCGCAAATAAAGCCAGCTCCCTCTGGTCGTACATAGGTGCCACTTGGGTCGATCAGGAGTGGTAGATTGGGAACCTCTTCTCTGCACTCAAACGTGAAAATCATGCGTTTGCGCGAGTGAATTGGGATATTCAGGTCCGCTTCCAGGCAAATTTGCATCCCACCAGAGGCTCCAGCGGCATTGACCACAACACCAGCTTCCATCTGTTCACCGTTGGAAAGTGTCAAGATCCAGCTGCCACCCATGATCTTTTCCAGATGAACAACCTGCACTGGCTCATAAGGCACTCCCAAAGAGCGGGCTTTACGGCGAAACGCCTGCATCAGGCCGTATCCGTCAAACCACCCTTCACCGGAAAGACCATGGCACCCCGCTGTAAGGTCAGACACGTTGAGCCATGGAAACTTTGCCTTAAGCGCATGCGCTTCCAGAAAACCGATATCCGCACCCTTACTCTGCTGAAGAGCATGGTTTTCTACCAAAATACTGCGTTTGTCAGTCGTTGCCAAAAACAGGTAACCAGCCTCAACCAGATCAATACGTGGTTTGTCGCCATCAACTTCCAGAAGCTCGCCAATATTGCGCAGAAAGTCGATACCGTGCAGAGAGATATCGATGTTTATGGAAGAAGAGAACTGCTGGCGTATGGATGCAGCAGACAGTGCTGAGGCACAACGCTGATACGACGGGTCTTTTTCAAAGACTGCAATGGTTCCTTTGAAGTCGTTGCGCTGAGCAAGGTGGTATGCCACCGATGACCCGATGACAGCGCCTCCAATAATAGCAACATCAACTGAGGCTATCGCCATAGTCACACCTGATCACACGAGAGAGAAGGAAAGCAAAAAAGAACCGACGCTCGAATTTAAGGGCGGGAATTTACGAGCGCCGGTTTTATCAGGAGGCAGAGAAACAGCCTCCTAAAAAGTTAGGCTCAAAAGAAAGCCTGAAGGCCAGTCTGCGCACGACCCAGAATAAGGGCGTGCACATCGTGCGTGCCTTCGTATGTGTTGACGGTTTCAAGGTTCTGCGCATGGCGCATGACCATGTACTCCTCAGAGATACCGTTGCCGCCGTGCATATCGCGTGCCTGACGAGCGATATCCAGAGCCTTGCCGCAGTTGTTGCGCTTGACCAGAGAGATCATCTCGGGAGCAACTTTTCCCTGATCAAACAGCTGGCCAACACGAAGCGAGCCCTGCAAGCCAAGTGAAATCTCGGTCTGCATGTCTGCAAGCTTCTTTTGGAACAACTGAGTTTGTGCCAAAGGACGGTTGAACTGTTTACGGTCCATGCCGTACTGGCGCGCGCGCATCCAGCAATCTTCGGCAGCGCCGAGCGCACCCCAGGAGATGCCGTAACGAGCACGGTTGAGACAGCCAAATGGGCCTTTCAAACCAGAAACGTTTGGCATCAAAGCATCTTCACCAACTTCAACGCCATCCATGACGATTTCACCGGTGATGGACGCCCGCAGAGACAGTTTACCGCCAATTTTAGGAGCGCTCAGGCCCTTCATGCCTTTTTCAAGGATGAACCCACGGATCTTGTTGTCATGCGCTTCCGACTTCGCCCAAACCACAAATACATCTGCGATTGGTGAGTTGGAGATCCACATTTTGGAACCGGTAAGACGGTAGCCGCCGTCGATCTTTTCAGCTCGTGTACGCATGCCTGCCGGGTCAGAACCTGCATCCGGCTCTGTTAGGCCAAAACAGCCAACAAATTCACCAGAAGCCAGCTTTGGCAAGTACTTCATCCGCTGCTCTTCAGAGCCGTAAGCGTAAATTGGGTACATCACCAGCGAAGACTGCACACTCATCATGGAGCGATAGCCACTGTCAACGCGCTCAACTTCGCGAGCAACAAGTCCGTAGGCGACATAAGACGCGCCGGAGCCACCATATTGCTCAGGAAGAGTTACGCCTAAAAGCCCCTGCTCTCCCATCTCGTTAAAGATAGAGCGGTCCGTTTTTTCTTCGCTGTAGGCTTCAATTACACGCGGCAGCAACTTTTCTTGAGCATAGGCGCGCGCGCTTTCCATAATGAGAACTTCGTCTTCGCCCAACTGCTCGCGCAGCAGGAACGGGTCTTCCCAATTGAAAACACCACCGCCTGTTGGATCACTACTCATTCTGAAAATTCCTTATTCAACGTCAAACTTTACACCCTGCGCCAACGGAAGGGCGCCGGAGTAGTTGATGGTGTTTGTGGCGCGGCGCATATACGCTTTCCAAGCATCAGAGCCAGCTTCGCGGCCACCACCGGTTTCCTTCTCACCACCGAATGCACCGCCAATTTCAGCGCCGGATGGACCAATGTTGACGTTTGCGATGCCGCAATCAGAGCCAACAACGGAGACGAAGGTTTCAGCTTCACCGATATCTTTGGTGAAGATAGAAGAGGATAGGCCAGCCCCTACGCCGTTCTGAATTTCAATTGCCTCATCGAAGTCAGTGTAGCGAACAACGTAAAGAATAGGCGCGAAGGTCTCTTCAAGAACCGGCCCCACCTGCCCTGGCATCTCAACGATTGCAGGCTGAACGTAGTATGCCTCTGGGAATTCTTTGCTAAGGACGCGCTGACCACCATGTACTTTGCCACCAGCTGCCTTTGCAGCTTCCAGGGCTTTTTGCATGTTGTCGAAAGCGTCTTTGTCGATGAGCGGACCAATCAGCGTGTCATCTTCAGTAGGTACGCCAATTTTTACGGAGGAATATGCTTTGATGAGGCGCGGGATCAGCGCGTCATAAACGCTGTCATGGGTGATGAGGCGGCGCAAAGTCGTGCACCGTTGACCACATGTGCCCATCGCAGAGAAGGCAACGCCGCGTAGTGTCAGGTCGAGGTCGGCAGAAGGCGTGACGATTGCAGCGTTATTGCCACCCAGCTCTAGAATGGACTTACCAAAACGCTCAGCCACACGAGGACCAACTTGACGGCCCATACGCGTTGAGCCTGTTGCGGAGATCACCGGAACGCGTTTATCGTCCACGAGTGTCTCGCCAACGTCGCGCCCGCCCTGAATGACTTCCATCAGACCAGCCGGTGCTTCTTCGCCGAATTTTGCTGCTGCACGCTTGTATAGCGCTTGAACAGCCAATGCCGTCAAAGGTGTCTTCTCTGAAGGCTTCCAGACAACTGAGTCGCCGCAAACAAAGGCAAGGGCTGCGTTCCAGGACCAAACGGCTACCGGAAAGTTGAAGGCAGAGATCACACCAACAACACCAGAAGAGTGCCAAGTTTCCATCATACGGTGACCTGGGCGCTCAGTTGCAATGGTTAAGCCGTATAGCTGACGGGAAAGCCCCACTGCGAAATCGCAGATATCGATCATTTCCTGCACTTCACCGAGGCCTTCAGAGGTGATTTTACCTGCCTCAAGACTTACCAGCTTACCAAGGTCGTTTTTGTAGGTGCGAAGTTCTTCGCCTAGGAGACGAACCAGCTCACCGCGACGAGGGGATGGCAGTTTACGCCACTGTTTGAAAGCATCATGCGCACGGCCAATTGCAACGGAGGTTTCCTCAACGCTGTCTTCCTTCACCATCGCCAGAGTTTCACCGGAGATAGGGGAAGTTGCAGCAAGCGTACCACCTTCAAGGCTTGCGCGGGTGACACCCATGCGCTCCATGAGTTCAATTGTTTCCTGCGTGAATTGCGCGGTATCCAGACCTACGGTCATGGGAGCCTCCAAACTGTGAGCAACGGCTGGTATCAAATTTAGAAGGAGTTTCACTTGTCCTGAGCGTTCATAAAAGCTACGTCTTTTCCAGTATTCATGCGAATATGGAATGACTGCGAATCTCGTATGCATCTTGTGCTTGGAAGAAAAATATTTAAAATCAGTAGGATATGTATGTTTTTAGGTCTGTTTGGTGTTCTGCCATTCTAAGGAGATGATGCCAGATGGAACGAAATTTGTTCGTGATGGGTGTGCCTAACCTTGCGGTTTTAAGTGTGTTTGGCTGTTTTGGTGTCATGAGAGGTTAGGATGAAGCGTGGATTTATACCTCCGATCGATTGTTTGATCGCTTTTGAGAGCGCTGCGCGGCATGGCAGCTTCACGCGAGCAGCAGAAGAGCTTTTCCTAACTCAAGGAGCAGTAAGCAAACAAGTTCGTCTGCTTGAGGGGCGTTTGGGCGTTGAATTGTTTAAACGCATTCGCCAGCGCATCGTCTTGACTGATGCTGGACGCATTTACCTGCATGATATTCGCGGTACACTAGAAAAAATGACCAGCGCGACCCGTCAGGTTATGTCCTTTGCGGGTAGTGAAGACGTTTTGAATGTCGCTGTTTTGCCAACATTTGGAACCCGCTGGCTGTCTCGCCGCCTACCTCGGTTTCATGAGCGCTATCCAGAAGCCAGCTTTAACCTATCTGTCCGTCTTCGGCCCTTTGACTTTTCTATAGAGCCATTTGACGGTGCAATTCATTACGGAGAACCTGTCTGGGCAGGCGCAATAGCTGAACCGCTGTTTCAGGAAGAGGTCATTCCAGTTGCCTCCAGAGCATTTAGGGATCGCCATGGTCTGCACAAACCGGAGGATTTGGTGAATGTGATGCGGCTTCACCAGTCAACGCGGCCAGACGCATGGCAAAAGTGGTTTTCTATGGCTGAGGTAGAAACAGACAGCGCATTTCAGGGGCCGCGCTTTGATCAGTTTACGATGATCGCACAAGCAGCAGCATCTGGCCTTGGCGTCGCATTGGTTCCAAAGTTCTTTATTGAAGAAGAACTCGCCTCTGGCACATTGGTTCGCCTGTTCAACATCAGCTTGAAACTCTCCTCCGCCTACCACTTCGTCTACCCGGAAAACCGGACCCTGCGCCCAGTGGTGAAGTCTTTCAAAGCATGGCTCCAGGAAGAAGCGCACGAACAGCAACTGGACCGAGAGACATTGTTGCCTCAGTAGGGGCTTTAAGCGACCGCTTAGAGATCGTAAGGTACGGAAAGCTATCAGTTTAATCCGCCTAGGCCGGGTTGGTACATCAACCCCAACCCGCTTATATCTGGTGAGGCTATCTTGTTGGTGCTGGCTTTGAAATTTTTCGAATGAGCGCCGTTGCAGAGGAGCGTGCTACGAGCGCGCCATCTTGCACCAACTCTCCTTCTAAAACGCAGACCGTTCCCCCTTTTGAGATAATGCGGCCGTAACCCGTCAGTTTGCCAACGCGTGCAGGAGCGATAAAATTAATTTTCAGCTCCAAAGTGGGAGCAAATTCATTTTCGCCAAGTGTCGCGGTTAAAGCAGGGCCCATAGTGTCATCCAGCATTGCAGCTAGAAAACCACCCTGTAAATTCCCAACCGGATTGGTGAATGCTTCTTTGCCATCGAACTCGACAACGATACTGCCAGCGCTCGGGTCTACGTCAACAATATGTGCGCCAAGAGTTTCTGCAGCTCTGGGAAGCGGCAGTGTGCCATCCAGCATTTTTTGAAAGATACCTGCACCCATGTTTCCCCCTAATTGCAATAAGCCAAGTTCGCCCGAAACTACCCTAGTTCATAACTCGCAAAGCTGTAAATGTTTTTGAGCGGAAGGTTGGGGTCCTGCCCTTTGTACATTCGGGCCGTAGAGGATACGGGAGACAGGTCATAGCGCTCAGCCAATTCAACTGCATCTTCGTTGGGCAATGGCAGGTCTATGCTGACCATTTCGCCCTTCACACTACCGGCAAGCCCGCGAAACAGCAGGTCTGCTCCTCTAGGCGTTTCGGCAAAGAGAGGCCCAATACGGTATCCATCGATGGCGGCGCGGATGACACCGTACCCCTGAATAACCCCCTCTTCAATCAGATAGAGACCCCAGCGCATAGGGTTCATAGGCTCAAGCCAGCGGTTCAGAAAATCAGCTCGCTCTGTCGGAAAGTAATTGCTGTCATACTTCACGAGGCTCGGAATAATGCCGTTGCCGATGATGGAAAGCCGCTGATCCATTGGTATGTTAACGTTTGGCATGCCGGAATATCGCATGTTTTTATGAACCAGCTTGAAGCCTGATTTCTCATAGTTCTCCTGTAGCTCAAGAACCCCATCAAGCCCGACCGTATGCCCTTCCAGCAAGCGCATCGCCTCACGCCATACGAGTGAGCCATATCCTTGTTTGCGGAATTTTGGGTGCGTGATGTAAAAGCCCAAAAACCCGAAGGATGGACTGTATTTAACTGCTGAAACCATTGAAACAAGTTGGTTATCCAAATAGCAGCCGAGATAACCTTTTGGGTCAGCTGCAAAGTATGGCGCAGCATCGTCGACGCCTGGATTCCAACCTTCTCTTGCCGCCCACTCCAACATTGTCAGAAGGCCATCTTCACCCATCATAGGGATTCTAGCATTTTGAGGGGTCATCATAGGCCTCCTTCATCAATACAGCCTATTTGAGGTGTAAACTAGCACTCTAGCATAGTTCGCTAAGGTTAAAGAGGCGCTGAAACTATCAATTAAATTGATGGGGCCATCTGAGGTGTGCGAGCCAAACTTTTTGAGGAAAAGAAACCGGAGACAATAAAATGCAGGTTAGCTCGCGGAAAACTTCGATAACGTAGGTTGTACATCGCATACAGGGGTAGGAGACGTTCTGATGAAAGTGCATGGCAAGGCATACCGATCCATATGGCCGTTAGAAATTGGAAAATCGGTCGGAATTATCGACCAGACACGCCTTCCTCACCACTTCGTGGAAGTCGAGTTGACCAATCTGGGAGAGGCTGCCAAGTCCATCAAGGACATGTGGGTGCGCGGTGCCCCGCTCATCGGGGCGACAGCGGCGTTTGGTATGGCTCTGGAAATGGCACGTGATCCGAGTGATGTAGCCTTAAGCAACGCATGGGACGTTCTTCATGCTACTCGCCCAACAGCAATTAATTTGCGCTGGGCGCTAGATGATATGCGCCGGTTGCTTGCCCCCCTCGCCCCTGAGCGCCGTGCTGAGGCAGCTTGGAAGCGCGCTCTGGAAATCAGCGAAACGGATGTTGCCTGCAATGAAGCGATTGGTCAGTATGGACTGAGGCTGATTGAGGAGATTGCGGCACATAAGCCTGATGGTGAACCTGTACACATTCTCACACATTGCAATGCAGGCTGGTTGGCGACTGTGGACTGGGGCACGGCAACCTCGCCGATTTATCAGGCGCACAACAAAGGCATCAAGGTCCATGTTTGGGTTGATGAAACACGTCCACGCAATCAAGGCGCAGGTCTGACGGCATGGGAGTTGGGTGAGCACGGGGTACCGCACACGCTGGTGGTCGACAACGCTGGCGGACACCTCATGCAGCACGCATTAGTGGACATGTGCATTGTGGGAACGGACAGAACCACAGCTCACGGCGATGTCTGCAATAAAATCGGCACCTACCTGAAGGCGCTTGCAGCTCATGACAATGAAATCCCGTTTTATGTCGCACTCCCCTCCAGCACAATCGACTGGACCGTTGGAGACGGCGTGAAAGAAATTCCAATTGAAGAACGCGATGACGAAGAAGTGGCTTGGATCTCAGGGGAAACCAGAGAAGGCGATGTTAAGAAGGTGCGCATTTGCCCGCCTGAAACGCCAGTTTCCAATTTTGCGTTTGATGTGACCCCTTCAAAATACGTCACGGCATTAATCACCGAGCGCGGCGTGTGCGCTGCGAGCAAAGAGGGGCTTGCGGCTCTGTTTCCAGAGCAAGCTATGCTTCTCAGCTGATTGAACTACGACAAACGGATACCTTGCCGCTGAGCAGGCACTCTTCAATGTTAGAGCAGAAATCCAAGGTGAATTTATTGGGAGGGACGTATGTCCTACGAGAATATTTTAGTCGAGACTCGCGGCAAAGTTGGGCTGATCACACTCAACCGTCCGAAAGTCCTGAACGCGCTGAACAGCGACCTTATTGCTGAGCTGGACGAGGCTTTGAATGTTTTTGATCGTGACCCTGAGATCGGGGCAACGGTGATCACCGGATCAGAAAAAGCCTTTGCTGCTGGTGCAGACATCAAGGCTATGGCGGACTACGAGTACCCGCAGACCTATATGATGGATTATATCACCAGCTGGGACCAGATCGCGCAAAAGCGCAAACCTGTCATTGCAGCCGTCGCCGGTTTTGCGCTGGGCGGTGGATGTGAGCTGGCAATGATGTGTGATTTTATTCTGGCAGCAGAATCGGCACAATTTGGTCAGCCAGAAATTAAACTTGGTGTTATGCCAGGTGCAGGTGGTACACAAAGACTAACAAGGTTTGTTGGTAAGTCCAAAGCGATGGAAATGTGCTTGACAGGCCGTATGATTGATGCATCTGAAGCTGAGCGCTCAGGCCTTGTTTCACGTGTGGTCGCCAATGATGACCTGGTCGACGAAGCAATCAAAGCTGCTGAAAAGATTGCAAGTTTCTCTACTCCAATTGTTATGATGACAAAGGAAAGTGTAAACCGTTCTTACGAAGTAACACTTGCAGAAGGTATTCGTTTTGAGCGTCGCCTGTTCCATTCTATGTTCGCAACAAGCGATCAAAAAGAGGGAATGAAAGCCTTTATGGAGAAGAGAAAACCTGAATTTGAAGACGGATAAGGTCTTTTTAAGCAGGACTACTCCTTTTTTCGTTGACGAGGCTAAGACTCCCAACTATAAGCGCTCCACAACCGGTGACGGGTTTTGTCCGTCACTGAATTCGTTTGACCGGGGCGGCTCTGGGCGGCCTCGTTCGCGATTTGAAAACAGTTCTTACTGACAGATCAGGACAGAGCCCATGGCCAACACTCCTTCGGCCAAGAAGGCGGCACGTAAAATTGCTCGCCAGACGGCCACTAATAAGGCTCGCCGTAGCCGTGTACGTACATACGTACGCAAAGTGGAAGAAGCAATTGTCGCGGGTGACCAGACAGCTGCTAACGAAGCATTCAAAGTTGCACAGCCTGAAATCATGCGTGCATCTTCTAAGGGCGTTATACATTCGAACACTGCGTCTCGCAAAGTGTCTCGTATGAATGCCCGTATTAAGGCACTCAGTGCCTAATCCAAGTATTTTGGACTAAAAAAGCCCGGTCGCATGGCCGGGCTTTTTTGTTAGCTGGATAAGCTTTCCCTAGGATGAAACTGGGGCATTTTCTGGGCGGTTCGCCTAATGGGAACTCTCAGAGCCTGTCAAAGAAAGGCCTTTAAAAACAAAAGGTTGGTTCTAGGTTGATTTTGTCGCAGGCTAAATGAGCAGATTCTTGGCGAGTCAAGAGATTGCCGAATAATTTTTTTTATTTGCTTCCCTGACCCGTCATTAACCAAGTGCATATTAAGAAAGTTGTTGAGTTCACTGCTTTTTGCCGAACTTAACCGTTGACGAGGTATGAGCTTGACCCCGCGTAATAGAAAGGGCATTTGCGTTTTGTAAACTTTCCGCTATTGCGGGACCAAAATCGGCTGTGTATGGTCAAGAAGAAGTCGGGTTACTATCCGATCCCAGCATACAAGTTAGAAGAACCGAACGAGGGTCAAGCAAGGCTGGTCAGAAGTCGTAAAGTCTAGATGTCGCAGGTCATAGTATTTGCTTTCTAGGTAGCTAGGTTTTTTACGTCAGCTGACTTTTAATATTGCTTTCCGATGTTGATTTTTCTTGAAATTCGATTTTGAGTCTTTTTATAGTGACCCACTCAATTGGGTGAGTTAACGGAATGCGTTTAGGTTAGTAAATGGAAGATTCTATGCAAGCGGCTTATGCAGGTGATCGAAGCGTTACGGAAGTCTTCGAAAGCTTGAAAGCTGATAGTTCTGCAACTCTTGTAGATGTAAGAACCAACGCTGAATGGACCTTCGTAGGTATACCGGATCTTTCCATGATTGGTAAGGAAGTCGTACTCGCTGAATGGCAGGGATTTCCGTCCAACGGTCCTCATGAGGGCTTTGCGAACCAACTTTCTGACGCTTTGATGCAAAAAGGACTTGACCAAAACGCTGCAATCTTCTTTTTGTGCCGCTCTGGTGTTCGAAGTAAGGCAGCAGCGATAGCAATGACAGCTCTTGGCTATAAAAAATGCTACAACATAGCAAACGGCTTTGAAGGCGGTCATGACGCTGAAGGTCATCGAGGGTCGGTTTCCGGATGGAAGGCACAAGGCCTTCCTTGGAGCCAAGGATAGCTCTCAAGAAATATTAGAATTCAGCAACGGTGTGTGGGCGTCGCACCGATGCGATGTTTTTGTCTAATGACAACCTAAAACCATAAGCGTCTGGTACAACCAAGCTCAAAATGAGCATAATAGATTTGAAGGTTGGGTATCTGTGGCGGAATACCCAATGGCTGCAAGGAGGCGAGCATGCACGTTCAGGAAGCTCCAGGGCCGGAGCAATGGGATCGCGTTAAGAAGCGTCTACGAGCGGAACTGGGTGAAGACGTATTCACCAGCTGGTTTGCACGCGTAGATATGGAAGGTCACACCAACGGCACTGTTCGTTTGTCTGTACCGACCCGGTTTCTTAAGCAGTGGATCCAGTCTCATTATTCAGAGCGTCTGATGGGACTTTGGAAAAACGAATGTGACGACATTCATAAGATTGAACTCACCGTTCGTGGTGCCATTCGTCCTCGTCCAGCATCGGCAAAACCAGCTGCCCGCCCCGCATTGGGTGGAAAAACTGCTGATATGCGTCCAATTCAGGTGAATGATCCTGTTGGATTGCGGGCGACTTCTCCGGTGCCTGCAATGATGGGTGGTCGGGCTGGTCGTTCTGACTTGTCTTCCAAAGATGTGCTTGAGGGCGCTTCTCTCGATCCGAAATACGTATTTGAGAGCTTTGTTGAAGGCGAGTCCAACGTTTTGGCGCTTGCTGCGGCTAAGCAGGTTGCAGGCGGCGGCGTAGTAACGTTTAACCCTCTCTACCTTCATGCATCTGTTGGTCTTGGTAAAACCCACCTTATGCAGGCGATTGCCAACCAGGCTCGCATGGCAGGGCGCCGGGTTTTGTATCTTACTGCAGAACACTTCATGTATCGCTTTGTAGCTGCATTGCAGGCACAATCTGCAATGTCCTTTAAAGATACTTTGCGTTCTATCGATCTTCTTTTGATTGATGACATGCAGTTTCTTCATGGAAAACAGGTGCAGCAGGAGTTCTGCCACACTCTTAATGCATTGATTGATGGTGCCCGTCAGGTTGTTGTTGCAGCTGACCGCGCTCCGGCTGAATTGGAAAGCCTGGATGATCGCGTTCGCTCCCGTCTGGCAGGTGGTCTGGTCGTAAATATTTCCGAGCCAGATTTCCAGCTTCGTCGCGCTATCATTGAAGACCGCATGCGCGCTCAGCAGCGCTCATACCCGAACTTTACGGTGCCAGAAGCTGTTCTGGATTACGTTGCACGCAACGTGACATCTTCAGGTCGTGACCTGGAAGGTGCCTTGAACCGTCTCGTTGCGCATAATCAGCTGACTAACTCTCCGGTAACACTGGAGATGGCTGAAATCACTTTGCGTGATCTCATCCGTGCAGCTGAGCCTCGTCGTGTGAAAATCGAAGACATTCAGCGTATAGTTTCTAAGCACTACAACGTTACAAAAGCTGATCTGCTTTCTGCGCGTCGTACCAGAACGATCGTACGCCCTCGTCAGATTGCCATGTATTTGGCCAAAATGATGACACCGCGTTCTCTGCCAGAAATTGGCCGTCGCTTCGGTAATCGCGATCACACAACCGTGCTTCATGCTGTTCGAAAAATCGAAGAGCTTTCCAAGGCGGATAATGGTCTTGCCCAGGAGCTGGAGCTGTTAAAGCGTATGCTAGACGCGTAATGAGCTTTCACTAATACAGGAGTATAAGCGCTCCTTGTCGGAAATTGGTGATTATTGGGGCGCTGCTTGCAGCGCCCCTCTTGCATTTTGAAGGCGAAACGTGCAGTTTGGACGACCGTACTGAAGCTCAGATTTTTTGTTGCGGACTGCCCGCGCAAACCGGAGTTTTGGGCGGGCAAACGGGCAGTTTATATTAGTAATTCGCGGAGTTCGTTGCACCGGAACGTGGCTCCGCCCAGAAGAATGGACGTTTCGCATGAAAGTGACACTTGAGCGGACCGAGCTTTTGAAGTCTCTGACCCACGTACACCGTGTGGTCGAACGGCGTAACACCATTCCAATCCTCTCCAATGTTATGTTGCAGGCAGAAGGTGGCAACCTGAACCTGAAAGCAACCGACTTGGATCTTGAGGTCGTGGAAAGCATCGCTGCAATGGTTGAGGTGCCAGGCGCAACAACTGTGCCTGCCCATATGATCTACGAAATCGTTCGCAAATTGCCAGATGGCTCCCAAGTTGTTTTGGAAACGTCGGGTGACGACAGCACCATGGAAATTCGTGCCGGGCGTTCCCGTTTCGCGTTGCAGATCCTTCCAGTAACGGACTTCCCTGACCTGACGGCTGGTGAGTTTTCTCACAGCTTCACAATGACAGCAGGTGGCATCCGAAAACTGATCGATAGCACGCAGTTCGCGATTTCAACGGAAGAAACACGCTACTACCTCAACGGCATCTATATGCATTCTCTGGAAGTTGACAATGAGCTGCGTTTTCGCGCTGTTGCAACGGATGGACACCGCCTCGCTCAAGCTGAACTTGGGGCACCTGAAGGCTCAGAAGGTATGCCGGGCATTATCGTTCCGCGCAAAACCGTTGGTGAAATCCAAAAGCTTCTTGATGAGCCAGAAGCCGAGATCAAAGTTGAAATTTCCGAAACCAAGATCCGCTTCACCATTGGCGATATCATTCTCACATCCAAACTGATCGACGGGACTTTCCCGGATTATGAGCGTGTTATTCCAAAAGGAAATGACAAGGAATTGCGCGTTGATCGTGATGTCTTCAAAGAAGCAGTTGATCGTGTTTCTACCATCGCATCTGACCGTGGCCGCGCAGTTAAAATCTCGTTGAGTGAAGGTAAGATTGTTCTGACCGTCACCAACCCAGATTCCGGCACTGCAACAGAAGAAGTTGCGGTTGAGTACGACGACGAAGAGTTCGAAATCGGCTTCAACTCCAAGTACCTTCTGGACGTTGCAGCTCAGCTGGAAGCAGACACAGCGCTCTTCACTCTTGCAGATTCCGGTTCTCCAACTCTTATCCGTGATGAAGGCAGTGACGAAGCAATTTACGTTTTGATGCCAATGCGCGTTTAAATGTTTAGCCCTCAACTTAGTCAGTTGAGGGCTTTTTTCGTTCATGTAACCAAAGAGAGCCTGAATGTCGGATCCAGTGCCTGTGGCGCTTTCTCGCCTCGCGCTAACGGATTTTCGGAACTACAGCGCCGCCAGCGTTGAGTTGGGCAGCCGGATGGTCGCTTTTGTGGGCAACAACGGCGCAGGCAAAACCAATATTTTGGAAGCGATTTCCTTTCTGTCTGCAGGTCGCGGGCTTCGCCGTGTTACACTTGGCGATATCGCGCGGGCTGACGGGGCTGGTGGCTGGGCTGTCAGCACTGTGTTGGATGGAGAATATGGCGAAACCCGCATCGGCACTGGTCTGACGGCTGGAGAAGCTGGGCGCCGCGTTCGTATTGACGGCGAAGAAGCCCGTTCTTCCGAAGCTCTGCTGGAATACCTGCGCGTCTTATGGCTTGTTCCGTCTATGGATGGTTTGTTCACGGGGTCAGCCTCTGACCGGCGCAAGTTTCTGGATCGGCTGGTTCTTTCCCTCAATCCATCCCATGGGCGCAGCGTTGCAAGCTTTGAAAAAGCGTTGCGTCAGCGAAATCGCTTGCTTTCTGATGGTGGAACCCCAGAATTTTTGGATGCGATTGAAGCGCAGGTCGCAGAGTTGGGGACTGCTGTGGCTTTGGCACGCAGTGAAACAGTAAGCCTTCTTTCCAAAACCCTTGATAACCAAAAGCAGCTTGGTCTCCCCTTCCCGACGGCAGAAATCCATCTCCAAGGCGCTTTTGAAGCTGCAACGATTGGGTTGTGTGCTTCAGATCGTGAAGATTGCTATCGAGCGCTTTTGGTCGAAGGTCGCTTTAGAGACAGGGCGGCTGGGCGCACCCTTGATGGACCGCATCGTTCTGATCTTTACGTGGTTCATTGTGAAAAGCAGATGCCAGCGTCTCAGGCATCAACGGGCGAGCAAAAAGCACTTCTGATCGGTCTGGTTCTAGCGCACGCCGACTTGACTGCGTCGATTTCAGGGATGACGCCTATATTATTGCTGGATGAAGTAGCAGCACATTTGGACCCCGGGCGCAGGGAGGCTCTGTTTACAAGGCTTGAAGCCTTGGGCGGACAAGTGTTTATGACAGGGACCGATCAGACCCTTTTCAAGGATCTGCCGAGCGGTGCCCAGATTTTCGAAGTTGCCAACGGCACCATCTCACTCTGTTAAAGCTTGCGATTGAACAGTCTGCTAAGATTTTGGAAGTGCTGGTTCACCGAGAGTAATCGGTATTTTAATTGAGCTGACCTGTACGCTACGCGCATTTATCTCGCTTGTTAGCTGAAACTCTATGTGATTATCCTCAGGCGCGCCTATCCAAATAGTGATGCCGTTTTACGCGCGAACAGGCATATACGTTAAATAGTTTATGGCAAATTGAGTTGGCTAGCTCCAATGCAAACTGTCTTACCTGTTTAGTCCCTCCTCTTCTAACCTGTGTGATATCATGGACTTGCAAACCCTCCTTATCTTTGGGGCAACCCTGTTCGTTGTGGCTATTACGCCGGGGCCAGCCATTACAGCGTTGGTTTCGCGCACACTAGGCTTTGGACTGCAAGGCACATTTACATTCGTTGCAGGCATGTTGCTTGGAAGCATAAGCTTGTTTTTGCTGGCAATTTTGGGCCTGGCGAAGCTTGCAGCGACATATGCGACGGCCTTCATCGCTGTGAAATATGCTGGCGCGGCCTACCTGCTTTTCCTTGCTTGGAAACTCTGGCGAACCAGTCGCTTGCAGACACCGTCCTTGCTTACGCAGGCTGATGTTGCACCTGAAAAGGCCAAGGGTGGAGCCAAAACGCTTCTTTCAGGCATGCTGATTACACTATCGAATCCAAAGGGCGTGCTCTTTTATGCAGCTTTGATGCCGAGTGTGGTTCCAATGGAGGCGCTGACAGCAGCGGGCTCTATGGGGCTTATGCTTGTGACCTTGAGCGTATTATTGGTGGTATTTGCGTTGTATATCGGCATAACGGTGAAGGCGAGAAAGCTCTTAACGTCGGAAAGAGCGGTCTCCCGTTTGAACAAGAGTGCTAGTTTCGCAATGTTTGGCGCAGCAGCAGCAGTCGTCACACAATAAGAAGAGCAACATAATGGATTTGGCTATACTTTTGTTTTTTGCAGGAACTTTGTTCGCTGCTGCAATTACCCCCGGCCCGGGCGTCGCCGCTCTGCTTGCGCGTATCTTCGGACAAGGGATGCGCGGAACTCCTGTTTTTGTAATAGGCATGATCTGTGGGGATCTATTCTGGTTCACGCTGGCGATAACCGGGCTGGCAGCCATTGCAACCAGTTATGCCGTGGTCTTTGTCGTGCTTAAATGGGTGGGGGCTGCCTATCTTCTCTATGTCGCGTGGGGAATGTGGAATGCAAAGGGCGTCGCGCCAACTCAGGCAGATGCAGTTGCCGTAAACGCTTCATCTCGAATGACCGCATTGCTTGCCGGCCTATCCATGAACCTTTCGAACCCAAAGGTAGTGATTTTCTATCTGGCTTTGATGCCAAATATTGTTCCGATGGAAAAAATCAATTTACTCGCATATTGGGAGCTTGCAGCCACGATGGCCTGCGTGCTGTTTTCGGTGTTCGGCATATATGCTTATCTGGCCGTCTCTGCAAAGAAGCTGATGTCTTCTCAAAAAGCATTTCAGCGCCTTAACAAAGGCTCCAGCATGGTAATGGTTGGCGTCGCTGCAACCATGGTAACGCGCTAGCAACAAGAGTGAACAGTGCGGCTGCTAAAGGCGGAATGCTGTAGAAGGCTGCCGTCTCACGTTTATGGTGGGGCGGTTTTTTCGTATGGTCACCTAAGGCTCTTACAGCGATCAATGACATTCATGGCTGTTGAAAGTGCCTGTGTCATGTGGCCAAAAAACAGTTTTTGATTTTGTAAAAAAGATGCAGGTAAAAACAGAAACTTAGAGCACAGTGAGCGAATGTGAATGCATGAGAGGCACACCTAGTAAATTATCCCCCCACAAAACAGAGTTTGTGCTATATTTCCCTTGGTTTACGAGCGGTTCACTCCCCAGATTGCTTGAACCATTTGCCCAACCAATTATAACATTAGTTTCAATGAAAACCGTAGTGTGAAGTGATTCGAATGAGCGAAACGTCGACCCCAGAAAATGGCGGACCTGAGCAGGAAAATGGCACAGGCGAATACGGTGCAGATTCCATCAAAGTGCTGAAAGGCCTGGATGCTGTACGTAAGCGCCCTGGCATGTACATCGGGGACACCGATGATGGCTCTGGTCTGCACCATATGGTCTATGAGGTTGTCGACAATGCCATCGATGAAGCGCTCGCAGGTCATGCCGACCATGTGACTGTTACGCTCAATGCAGACGGCTCTGTTTCGGTGACAGATAATGGCCGTGGCATTCCGGTTGATATTCACTCCGAAGAAGGCATTTCTGCTGCCGAAGTGATCATGACGCAGCTTCATGCAGGCGGTAAATTCGACAGCAATTCCTACAAGGTATCCGGCGGCTTGCACGGCGTTGGTGTATCCGTTGTTAATGCGCTCTCAACAACATTGGATCTGCGTGTTTTCCGCAATGATAAAGAGCACTTCATTCGCTTCCATCACGGAGAGGCTGCAGCGCCACTTGAGGTTGTTGGTGACGCTCCTGGCCGCACAGGGACTGAGGTTACATTTACGCCGTCTCAGGAGACCTTTACCAATGTTGAGTTTGATTACGACACACTAGAGCACCGCCTCCGTGAATTGGCGTTCCTCAACTCTGGTGCACGTATCATCCTGACAGATAATCGCGGTGTTGAGGCGCGCCAGGAAGAGCTCTTTTATGAAGGTGGCCTAGAGGCTTTCGTTCGCTACCTGGACCGCGCAAAACATCCGCTGATTGAAGAACCAGTTACAATGATGGCCGAAAAAGATGGCATCACTGTAGAAGTTGCGATGTGGTGGAACTCCAGTTATCACGAAAACGTTCTTTGCTTCACAAACAACATTCCCCAGCGCGACGGCGGTACACACCTTGCCGGATTCCGAGCAGCTCTGACACGTCAGTTGACTGGTTACGCCGACAGTTCTGGGGTTTTGAAGCGTGAAAAAGTGAGCCCAACAGGCGAAGATTGCCGTGAAGGTCTCTCCTGTGTTCTTTCGGTAAAAGTTCCAGATCCAAAGTTCTCTTCTCAGACAAAAGACAAGCTGGTTTCTTCAGAAGTTCGTCCAGTCGTTGAGAACCTTGTTGGTGCGGCGCTGTCCACGTGGTTGGAAGAAAACCCGCAGCCAGCTAAATCAATCGTTTCCAAAGTGGTTGAAGCAGCTAGCGCGCGCGAAGCAGCTCGTAAGGCACGTGAGCTTACGCGCCGCAAAGGAGCGCTGGATATCGCCTCCTTGCCGGGTAAGCTAGCTGATTGTCAGGAGCGTGATGCTTCTAAAGCCGAACTCTTCCTGGTGGAGGGTGATTCCGCTGGTGGCTCTGCCAAACAGGGCCGTGACAGATCCAATCAGGCCGTCCTTCCTTTGAAAGGTAAGATCCTCAACGTCGAACGCGCTCGTTTCGATAAGATGATCTCTTCCCAGGAGATCGGAACCCTTATCACGGCGCTTGGTACCGGTATTGGTACTGAAGAGTTCAATATTGATAAGCTGCGCTACCACAAAATCATCATCATGACAGATGCTGACGTGGATGGAGCGCACATCAGAACTCTTCTGCTCACTTTCTTGTTCCGTCAGATGCCGGAATTGATTGAGCGCGGATATGTCTACATTGCACAGCCTCCACTTTATAAAGTGAAGCGTGGTCAATCCGAGCAATATTTGAAAGATGAAGCGGCACTGGAAGAATACCTTGTCAGAGCTGGCTTGGATGACACATCTTTGACCTTATCCGGCGGTGAAGTTCGCATGGGAGAGGACCTTCGCGGTGTCGTAGAAGAAGCTCGCGATATTTCCAACGTTCTTAACGGCTTACATTCTCGTTATGATCGTGCGGTTGTTGAGCAAGCTGCAATTGCAGGTGCGCTTAACCCAGATAACATGCACGACCGCGAAAAAGCGCAGGAAGCTGCTGCTTACATTGCGCGCCGTCTGGACATTTTGGCTGATGAATTTGAGCGTGGCTGGGAAGGCGAAGCAACTGAAGAGGGTGATTTAATCTTTACCCGTACTGTTCGCGGTGTAAAGGAAGTCACCACAATTGATGCTGCATTGCTTGCCTCAGCAGATGCGCGTCGTCTGGCTTCTCATTTCAAACATTTGGATGAAATTTACCACAAGGCAGCCTCGCTGAATCGCAAGGATAAAACAATTGAAATTCGGGGCCCTCAAGCTCTGTTGAGTGCGGTCTACGCACAGGGGCGCAAGGGCATTTCCATGCAGCGCTATAAAGGGCTGGGCGAGATGAACCCAGAGCAGCTTTGGGAAACAACGCTGGATCCAAATGTACGCTCCTTGCTGCAGGTTAGAATTAAAGAAGCTGATGCAGCCGACGATATCTTTACCAAATTGATGGGAGATGAAGTTGAGCCACGCCGCGACTTCATCCAAACAAATGCACTTTCTGTTGCAAACCTCGACGTTTAGGTAAAACGCTCAGATATAACGTCCAAAGAAAAAGCCGGGGTGCATGCGCACCTCGGCTTTTTTCTTGCGCTGTCGCCTAATGTCCCGAGAGTGTGATTGATACTTGGCCCTGACCCGCATAAGTGGGAGCACGCTAAGAGAATTGAACGGGTAAAGGCTCAATTGAAAGGGCCGCAAATCATCGCGCTCTTCTAAGGGAAGGGCTAGGTACCCTGCAATATTGTCCTGGCAAAGGGCTCTCTACAAAAAATCAAAGAGAGTTCTTTAGACTGATAACTCTCGAAATGTGTGCTCTGACATCCAGCGGTCAAACAGGAAGCTAACATGCTCTCGTGCAGCTCTTGCTGCTTCTTCCGGCGAGCCCTTGCAATGGCTTTCTATGATCGTAATATGTTTTTCATGGATACTCGATCCATCAAGCGGGATATCTCTGTGCGATAGTGTTACGCGGTGCATGTGCAGCGCGCAACGCTCCAAAATAGGCTCGAGCCCCTTTAAGTTTGCTTGACTAAACAGTGTAGCATGGAAGAGCCGATCATATGCACTGCACAGAAATATCTCATTGTCATCAGCAGCTTGGCACATGGCATCTAAAATTTCAAAGAGCCGGTCGCGCACCGTACTTGAAATTTTTGAGGCAATCATGCGTCCAGCTTGCTCTTCCAGTTGCATGCGGATTTTTACGATCTCGACCGCTTCTGCATGGCTGATCCCAGCAATGCGTGTGCCTTTGTAATCATGGCGAACCACTAAGCCTGACTGCTGCAGTTTAAATAGAGCCTCACGTACGGTTCCCTGCGCGCAATCACATGCATCTGCCACTTGTTGCTCAGCAATCGCGTCGCCCGGTTTGAGCGCGCCAACAATTATCTGTTCCTCCAGATAATTATAGACTGCGTCGCTTTTCCGGTTGCTGGAAGTTGACCAGGGAGAAATTCCAAAGCGGGAAATAAGGGATCGGTCAGAGTTCGAGTGCAACATGGTTCAAACCGCTTTGTTTTGGCATGAGGTTATTCCGAAAGCGCGTTGGGGAAATTTAACGTCGGAGTTCTCAATGCAGGATTACACGCAGCACGTATAGCGTGTATTGTCATATATATGCAATTGTAAAATATGACCTGCTGCAGCGCGGTGTATTATTGCGCTTCTATCTGATTGTCTTATTGATCACTTCTGGCGTGCGATTATATCAGGATCTTTATGCTAAAATATTGTAATTTTAGGTGAATTCTAATCTCTACTTCAATTTCTGCTAGTCATGGGAATAATTAATTAAGCTGGCTAAGTTGTCCACAATAGGAGAAGCACATAGAGGTTAGTATGTGCTTCTTTTCCGATTTATACACCTAGTCTTCTGGCTTAATCATGACAGTTCCGGAAGCATAGGCATAGATTTTCCCATTTTCATCGATGATTTCACCTACAGAAATGCCTGTTTGGCGCGTCATGCTGATAACGCGAGCTTCTGCGTAAAGCGCTTGACCGACTGAAATTGGTCGGATGTACTTGACGTTGATTTCAGAGGTCCCACGAAAACTGAACGCGTCCTTAAGTTTGGTCTGAACCGCGAGGGAGATCACAGTATCCAAAGCTGTGGCTGCGTAGCCCCCGTGGACAGTGCCGCCAGGATTAACATGATCGTTAGTTGGAGTGCATGTCATCCGGACAAATCCATCCTCAATGCGGTCCATGTCCACGTTCATAGTCACCGCCATTGCCGGGCGGTTCCCTGTTTTTTTTAAGCTCTGTAGGAAATCCAGACCTGATATAACTCTTGCATCCATTGTTCTAATCCGTCCTCTTGAAAATTTCTGCGATTAAAAGCGCCTCAGAAATGCCTTAAGTTCATCCTTATCGTCGTCGTTCAGACCGCTAAGAAATTTTGAGTTTGCGTCTTCGGTTAAACTGTCGAGCAAACTGGCAATGCTGCGACCCTGCTCAGTAAGTAAGATATGTTGGGTACGTCGATCCTCAGGGCTTGCCCTGCGCTCAAGGTATCCGGCGGGACTAAGCCGATCTAACACTCCTGTTAGTGTGGCATTGTCCAGCTCAGATGCTTTGCTGAGCTGTGAAGTCGTGCAACCGTCCTGCAATGCAAGCGCTTGCAACACCATTGATTGAACCGGTGTAAGTCCAAGCCCTTCAAGCTGCTTTTTATAAAAGCGGGCGCTACGCCTGGCACTGCGTGAGAGCAAGTAAAAAATGCAGTCATTTCCGTGCATGGGCGGCCCTTATATATTTTGTATGCCAAATATTTGCATACAAAATATATTGCAGTAAATGATACTTTGGAGGAAGAGAGAAAGCGACAGGCGCACCTGACGCCTCCGCCCTATGAGCGGTTAGGACGCTTTTCGAGTTTTAGGCAGCATGACTTCAAAACCTTCAAAGCGAGGCCCACCAAGAAAGAATTTGGCGCGTTGAGCGGCTCGCTTTTCGTTGGCCTTATAGAGGTGTCGGCTCACCGTTGTTTTATGGCGACAAACAAGAGCGCAAAAACCATAAAACAGAATCCCATAATCATACTCACTGCGATTGTTAACATAGCGTCCTCCCTAAATGCGCTAGTCGTCTCTTCTAGGTTGGACCGAGATAAGCACTGGGAATATTAGCAATGTATGTGGATTGAATTTCAGGGATTGCCTAGGGCGTTTTGCAATAAAACCGAAGCTTCAGCAGTCGCATTGCCTCAGTATTATTAGGCCTTTAAAATGAAAATAGGAGCCGAAGCCCCTATTCTCTTGTGTTTATCTTGGTGCGTGAGTAACTCGCTTACCAGCCAGCCTCAACATCTCCCATCTCAACATAGATACTTTTGACCTGAGAGTACTGGTCCAATGCCCACTGGCCGTTCTCGCGTCCAATACCGGAATTTTTGAAGCCACCAAACGGCATTTCTACTGGTGTCAGGTTGTAGTTGTTGATCCAGCATGTGCCAGCTTCCAACTGATCAATAACCCGGTAAGCGCGCTGAATGTCTTTGGTGAACACCGCAGCTGCAAGACCGAATTCGGTGTCGTTAGCGCGGCGGATGACATCTGCTTCACCATCAAAGTCCAGCACACACATCACGGGACCAAAGATCTCTTCGCAAGCAATGCGCATGTCGTCTTTAACTTCGGTGAAGACTGTTGGTGCAACAAAGAGGCCTTCGCCTAAACCGTCGACCTGTGGCCGGTTGCCTCCAGTAAACAGCACCGCACCTTCGCTTTGCCCAACACTGATGTAATCCATCACTTTGTCTAGCTGCGGCTTGGAAACCAGTGGGCCAAGCTGAGTATCTTCATTCATCGGGTCACCAATGATGATTTTCTCAGTCCGCTCTTTGAGGCGCTTGAGGAATTCAGCTTTGATAGAGGAGTGAACAAAAACACGTGTGCCGTTAGAGCAGATCTGACCGGTGGAGTAGAAGTTACCGTTCATTGCTGCTGCAACTGCGTTGTCGATATCGCTGTCTTCAAACACGATGATAGGAGACTTGCCGCCCAGCTCAAGGCTCATATGTTTAAGCTGTGAAGATGCTTTCTCAGCAACCTTCTTGCCTGTTGGTACAGAACCCGTCAGGGAAACCTTGGCAATCTCAGGGTGAGCGACCAACGTAGCAGCGGCATCCCGGTTTGCTTGTACAACGTTAAACACACCATCTGGAAGCCCAGCTTCACGGAAGATTTCAGCCAGTTTAAGCGCAGACAGGCAGGTCACTTCAGAAGGTTTGAAGATCATTGCATTGCCAGCGGCCAGAGCCGGTGCAGCCTTCCATGCTGCGATCTGGATCGGGTAATTCCAAGCGCCGAGACCAAGGCAAATGCCCAATGGCTCACGCTTTGTCATGGCGTAAGAGCCGCCCAGATCAATGTGCTCACCGTTCGTCGTTGCAGCAACACTTGCAAAATACTCCAGCGCTTCCGCACCAGAAGCAGCATCTGCTACGAGAGTTTCTTGAAGCGGCTTGCCCGTATCAAGCGTTTCCAACTCGGAAAGCTCGCGGTTGCGCTCACGCATAAGGTCGGCTGCTTTGCGCAGAACACGGGAGCGCTCGGAAGGTGCGGTAGAACGCCAGATCGCAAACCCGGCACGTGCAGCAGAAACGGCCTTGTCCACGATTGAAGGCGTTGCGGAGTGAACCCGCGCAATCACTTCCTGTGTTGCAGGGTAAAGGCTCAGGATCTCCTCACCCGTTGTATCTTCAACGTAAGTGCCGCCGATGAAGTGAGAACCACTAGGCTGAGCACGTAGGGTTTCGTTTGTCAGAGTATCTGTTTTCGTCATTTTTAAATCCAACACTTACCGTTGTTCTGTCTGCCAGTTTGGGTGTACCCATGCCTGCTGGTCACTGGCAGGAAGCATACCTTTTCCTAAAATATGGTCAGCAGCCTTTTCGCCAACCATGATTGAAGGTGCATTGAGGTTGCCGTTTGTAATCTGCGGGAATATGGAGCTGTCTGCAACGCGCAAGCCGTCGACGCCAATGACGCGACATTCGCTATCAACCACCGCACTTGCGTCAGAAGCATCGCCCATTTTACAGGTGCCACATGGGTGGAAAGCACTTTCCGCATGCTCTTTGATGAAGGCATCAAGCTGATCATTCGTTTGAACATCACTGCCCGGCTGGATTTCCTTACCGCGGTACTGGTCAAATGCCTTTTGTCCAAAGAGCTCGCGCGTCAAGCGGATGCACTGACGGAAGTCTTCCCAATCGTCTTCATGGCTCATGTAGTTAAACAAGACGTTTGGTTTGTCCATAGGGTCTGCTGATTGCAGTGTCACGGAGCCGCGAGACTTTGAACGCATTGGACCAACATGAACCTGGTAACCGTGCCCCTCTGCTGCTGCCTGTCCGTCATATCGGACCGCAAATGGCAAGAAGTGGAACTGAATGTCAGGGTACTGCACACCAGCTTTGGAGCGAATAAAGCCGCAAGTTTCAAAGTGGTTTGTTGTGCCCAGTCCAGCTTTACCAAACAACCACTGTGCACCGATCAGGCCTTTAGAAATCAAATTCCAGTGCTTAAAGAGCGTAATAGGCTGCGTACAGGCCTGCTGAATGTAAAGCTCCAGGTGGTCCTGAAGGTTTGCACCAACGCCTTTGCGGTCCGCAACCACATCAATTCCAAGAGCAGAAAGAGCACTCGCATCACCAATACCAGAATGCATTAGCAGTTTTGGTGAGTTGATTGAAGAAGCTGAAACGATGACCTCGCGGGTGCATTTGAGCTGATGCACCTGGCCTCCTCGCATGTATTCAACACCAACAGCGCGTTTGTCTTCCATAAGGACACGCAGTACGCGCGCTCCGGAAATGGTCTCCAGGTTTTTGCGACCTTTGATCGGCCATAAATATGCGTTGGATGCAGACCAGCGGCGGCCCTTGTGCACCGTCATTTCCATATCGCCAAAGCCTTCTTGGCGATAACCGTTGTAGTCTTCAGTACGGGCGTATCCAGCCTCTTCACCTGCCTGCACGAATGCATCGTAAAGTGGGTTCCAGCGTGTGCCACGAGAAACATAAAGAGGTCCGGACTTGCCGCGCCAGCCAGCCTCGCCCTTTGTGTTCTCAAGACGCTGGAAGTAAGGGAGAACATCCTGGTAGCCCCAGCCCTTCGCACCCATCTCTTCCCAGGTGTCAAAGTCGCAGGCATTACCGCGCACATACACCATACCGTTAATGGAGGAAGAGCCGCCAACCACTTTTCCGCGTGGCAACGCAAGCTTTCGTCCACCCAGATGTGGCTCGGGCGCACTCTCATAGCCCCAATCATAACGGGACATGTTCATAGGGTAAGACAGCGCCGCAGGCATCTGGATGAAGGGGCCGATATCCGAACCACCGAACTCCAGCAAAACGACTTTGTTCTGGGGATCTTCAGAAAGCCGGTTCGCCAGAGCGCATCCAGCAGAGCCTGCACCTATTATAATGAAATCTGCGGTCATTGTTTTCTCTTGGGCTTATTAGCCGTATTCCGGTTTATTATGGGGTCTCGGGAGCGTTAAAGCTCTTGAGGCATTTCTGGACGTAATCCTGCACCAATATGGTCGCTGGAGCGCCATCTGAGTGACTGGTCGTCAGCACACATTGCAGCCAGAGTCCGTCAATCATCGCCGCGGTGCCCTCCGCGGCTGCAATTGCTGCGTCGCGGTCAGTTAGGCGATGGTATTCTGCGGTGAGGTTGGAGATCAGCCTGCGATGGTAGATCTGCAAAAGGCGGCGAGTTTCCGGTTCAATGCGTGCGACAACATAAAATGCAAACCATGCTGAGATGATTGAGGGCTGGAACTGCTCGTTGCTAAAGTTGGTATGAATGATCGCGTCGATCCGTTCTACCGGTGACTTTGCTTTTAACAAACGCTTTCGAGACTGCTTGCTCAAGTCCTTAAGCAAATAGCTCATGGTTGCATTGAAGACAGCTGCTTTTGAGCCAAAGTAGTGATGCGGAAGACCCGTTGAAACAACAGCATTCTTGGCAATATCTGCCATAGTGGTCGCAGCGTAACCCTTTTCATGGATAGCTTTGATAGTGCCCATGATAATCGAGTTTTTGCGTTCCTCTTCCATTCCAACTTTAGGCATGTGCAGCACACTCACTTCGGATTTATTTTTATTGAACGTTCAATCAATAAAAATAGTTCTTAGATCATTTTGGAGCATTTGAAAAGTAAAGCCTTCGATTTCATCGTAATTTATATATCGGCAAGTCCTTGCCTTTAGTCCAGCGTGTGTTTATTAGCTTATGTGAACCACGAAATTTGAAAATTTAATTGTTTGACAGGGAATGGTTAGGCTGTGTTTTCTACCAAAAATTCCTGTTTTACTGAATAAATATCGAAAATGGGGATATATACATGGGTGTTGCTAGTAAACTGATAAAGAAACTGTCCACTTCTGCTTCGGTACTATTACTAATCACTGGATCAACTTTCGCCGCAGAAGCAGAAGCCTGTAAAACGGTCCGCTTCTCCGACGTGGGCTGGACTGACATCACAGCCACCACAGCAACTGCAACATCAGTTTTGGACGCGCTTGGTTATGAAACAGATGTAAAAGTACTATCTGTTCCAGTGACTTATGCATCCTTAGCAAATAATGATATCGATGTGTTCCTTGGCAATTGGATGCCAACAATGGAAGCTGATATCACCAAATATCGTGAAGCTGGTACCGTCGATACTGTGCAAACCAACCTGGTTGGCGCCAAGTATACTTTGGCTGTTCCTAAGTATACCTACGATAAGGGTTTGAAGGACTTTGCAGACATCGCAAAATTCTCTGGAGACCTTGATGGCGAGATTTACGGCATCGAAGCTGGTAACGACGGCAACCGTTTGATCCTCGATATGATCGAGAAAAATTCATTCGGTTTGAAAGAATTTGATCTGGTCGAATCCTCTGAGGCTGGCATGTTGTCCCAGGTCGCGCGTAAAACTCGCAAAGACCAGGACATCGTCTTCCTCGGCTGGGCACCGCATCCAATGAACTCCAATTTCGAACTGAAGTACCTCACCGGTGGTGACGAGTTCTTTGGCCCGAACTTTGGTGGTGCAGACGTTCTTACCAACACGCGCGCTGGCTACTCTGCTGAATGTGCGAACATGGGCAAGTTCCTTCAAAACCTCACCTTCTCCCTTGAAATGGAGAACGAGATCATGAACGGAATCCTCAATGATGGTGAAGAGCCAACAGACGCTGCAACAGCTTGGATCAAGAAGAACCCTGAGTCTCTTGATAAATGGCTTGCTGGCGTGACTACTTTTGACGGTAAAGATGGCTTGGCTGCTGCGAAAGCTGCATTCGGCCTCTAGGCATCATTACTGAGAATAGATTGTGAGGCGGATGCGATGAAATCGCGTTCCGCCTCATGCCGTTTTCCATGGCGCAAATGCGCTGACACACAATAATAAAATCTGAGGTTTCCCGTGGAGTGGCTGACAGAGCACAAACTACCTATCGGCAAATGGGCCAAATGGGCAGTTGACTGGCTCACTGACAATGCAAGTGGCTTTTTTGATGCAATTTCCGTTGCAATTGAATGCCTTATCGAAAGCGTCCTTTGGCTGTTACAAGCCCCTCACCCGCTCGGGATTGTTGTTATCGCAACAGGCCTTGCATTTGTTGTCAGACGGTCCTTTGTTTTCTCTGCGTTTGTCGCGCTCAGCCTGTTGTTGATCATCAACCAGGGATACTGGGACGAAACGACAGAAACACTGGCGCTTATTCTAAGCTCCACCTTCATTTGTATGCTGATCGGCATTCCGGTCGGTGTGTATTCCGCTCATCACCCCAAGTTCTTCTCTTGGGTGCGTCCTGTTCTGGATTTGATGCAGACAATTCCGACCTTTGTTTATCTGATCCCTGCCCTGATCCTGTTTGGTCTCGGTGTTGTTCCAGGTCTGATCTCGACAGTGGTCTTTGCTTTGCCTGCTTCTATTCGCCTGACACAGATCGGGGTGGCCTCTACGCCGCAACATTTGCTGGAAGCTGGCGAAGCCTTTGGCGCGACTTACTGGCAAAAGCTCTTCAAAATCGAGCTTCCATTTGCGCTGCCTAATATCATGGCTGGCCTGACACAGACCATCATGTTGTCCCTGTCCATGGTTGTGATCGCCGCCCTTGTTGGCGCGGACGGCCTTGGCGTGCCAACACTTCGTGCATTGAACACAGTGAACATCGCAAAAGGATTTGAAGTTGGTATCGCAATCGTTCTGATTGCTATTGTGCTCGACCGTTTCTTCAAAAGCTCAGAAGATAAGGGTGGCAAAAAATGACCAATCCTGTTGTTTCCTTCAAAAACCTTTCCATTGTTTTCGGCGATCAGCCTGACGCTGCCCTGCCCTTAATTGACGCCGGCAAAACCCGCGCTGAAATTCAGGACCAAACCGGCCAGCTGGTTGGTGTTGCCAACGCAACCTTCGACATCCAGCAGGGCGAACTTCTCGTTCTCATGGGCCTGTCCGGTTCTGGCAAGTCCACCCTGCTCCGCGCCATCAATGGACTTAACAAGGTCTGCCGTGGCGAAGTGCTCGTTGCTGATGATGGCGAGCAGGTCAACCCAACCACCTGCTCTACCTCGCGCCTGCGTAAACTACGCCGCGAACGTGTTGCCATGGTATTCCAGCAGTTCGGCCTTCTGCCTTGGCGTACAGTGCGTGATAACGTCGGTTTTGGTCTGGAGCTTTCCGGCATTCCAAAAGCTGAGCGCTTGCAGCGTGTTGAAGAGCAATTGGAACTTGTTGGCCTTGGTGACTGGGGCGATCAGTATGTGCATGAGCTTTCTGGCGGTATGCAACAACGTGTTGGCCTTGCGCGTGCATTTGCAACAGATGCGCCAATTCTTTTGATGGATGAGCCCTTCTCAGCGCTGGATCCCCTTATCCGTAGTCGTTTGCAGGATGAGCTGCTGGAGCTGCAGGAAAGACTACACAGAACCATCGTGTTCGTGAGCCATGATCTCGACGAAGCTGCCAAAATCGGCAACCGCATCGCGATCATGGAAGGTGGTCATGTAGTGCAGATCGGTACTCCGCAGGAAATCGTGAAGAAACCAGCTGATGAGTATGTTGAGTCCTTCGTCGCACACATGAACCCGCTCAATGTTCTGCATGCAGAAGACGTCATGACTGATCTCTCGCAGATGAGTGCTGATGTGATCGTGGGCGTTGAAGAGATGCCAAAGTGCACAGCAAAGCAGATGATCCGCGAAGTGATTGAAATGAAACGCCACAGCGCAGGTCCAATCGCGGTTTATCGCGGAGACCGCCCGGTCGGTATCATTCGCGAACAGGAAATCATGGACTGCTTCGTTTAAGAGGCAGAACATGCATCGATTCGACACAGGCGCATCTGCAAAGATGCGCCTGTTTTCGTTAGCCTAAGAGTTGCTTTAGAAGAATAATGCTCACTCAACCCTCGGGTGTTTGCGTAATTTGACGAGTGGAATTACAGAGAAAGACGTTTTTATTTAAATAAATTGGATCGTGCCATGACTATTGAAGTTGCTCAGGAAAATCCGGGTTCACCAAAGCGGAGTTATATTCTCTTTTCTGGTGGTTTGTTCTTCGGACGTATTATGGCATGGGTCACTCTGACGGTTGCCACGCTGGGTATTTATCGCTTCTGGGCGATGACGGGCCTGCGCAGATCTCTTTGGTCCGCGACCCACCTGGAAGGTGATCATCTTCGCTACCATGGCACGGGCAAAGAGCTTTTCATTGGTTTTCTGATTGCTCTGGCGATCCTGATACCATTCTACGCGCTTGGTTTCGGCCTCCAGTTTATGGGGCCGATTGCAACAATCGTTGGTTTCGGTATCATGTTTGTTGTTGGTTTTCTGCTGACACCCTACGCACTGTTCCGCCGCCGCCGATACCTGCTGACCCGTACAAGCTGGCGCGGCATTCGCTTCCACATGCAAGGCTCTGCATGGCGTTATGTAGGCGCATGGCTTTTCTGGACTATCTTGTCAGTCATTACTTTGGGTATCGCTTTACCATGGCGCATGGCCAAGCTGGACAGAATGCTGACTGAAGTCAGTTACTTCGGAAACCAGCGTTTCAGTTATTCAGCGACAGCGAAGGACTACTTCCGGGCATTGGTACTTGTTTATGCGATCTTGTTTTTCCCAGGTATCATTTTGTTATTGGCAACAGTATTCACGCAAGGTAAATCACTTGCCTTGCTGCCTATAGTTCTAGTCCTCGCAGTGTTCTTAATGCCTCTTGCTATGGCAAGCATCTTCCGCCTGCAAGTCAACTCCACAAAGATCGGCGATGTCGGCTTTGAGAGCTATATCGGCGCTTCCAAATTCTACGGTGCCTACATTATTCATGGCGTGCTCGTCGGCGTGGGTGTTTCAATTGTAGGTGCGATTGGTACTGTGTTGGCTCTAACCGTTGGAGTCCAACTAGAGCCGCAGAATGGCTTTTTCAGCCTGGCTTTCCTGCCAGTTTTTGCCCTTTATTACGGTGTGCTTCTCTTCGCAAACATGATGGTTTTGCAAGTTATGCTGTTTGAGTGGAAGATGAGCAGCATGGTAGTCATCAACGCGCACAGCGTAAAGGATGCAATTGCTGCTGGTGATTTGGAAAATGCAGTCGGCATGGGGCTCGCTGATACACTTGATGCAGGATTTGAAGTGATCTGACCATGAAGCTACTGCTTGGAAACGCTGAGTTCTTTGACGGCATGTCTGCAGCTGTACGCAACTGTCAGATCTGGTTTGACTATGATGAGATGGTCCTGACAGATCAGGCGGGCGATCAGGAATATGTGCGCTGGCCTGCTGCGAAACTGCACTGTGATTGGAGCTCTCCAACGGTTATGCTTGTAGAGCAAAACTCGGCCCGAACTACCGCTTACATCAAGATCACTGAGGATGAACTCGCTAAAACCGTTGAGCGGAAAATCCGCTTGGTGGCAGGCCTTCCAAAGCGGGAAAACACCAAGAAGATCGTGTTTGGCAGCCTGGCATCCATCGCTCTGATTGCTGTTGCGCTGATTTACTTCCTCCCTGCATTCTCCAAATACGCCGTCCACAACGTTCCGAAGTCCTGGGAGGAAAAGCTTGGCAAGAATGTAGAAGAGACGCTGATCCCCGCGTTCAGCGAAGAGAAGATCTGCAACGCCGCCTCAGGACAAGCCGCGCTTGAGCAAATGGCAAAGCGCCTCACAAAGGGTATGGAGTTGCCGTTTGATCCGGTGATGACAATGGTTGAAAGCAAGATACCCAACGCTCTTGCCCTTCCCGGAGGTCGGATCACTATCCTTTCAAAGACGCTTGAAGTGGTTGATAGTCCGGATGAACTTGCAGCAGTGCTGGCGCACGAGCTTGGTCACGTCAAACACCGCCATTCCATGCAGCGGCTCATAAATGTAGCTGGAACCGGTATTGTCTTTTCCATGTTTATCGGAGACTTCACGGGCGGCAGCATCATCGCCAGTGTGGGTGAAGCTATGCTCGATAGCTCTTATTCCAAAGATATGGAGCGTGAGGCAGACTTATTTGCGGTTCAGATGCTGAAAAAAGCTGGTGTTGATCCCACTGGATTGGCCAGTTTCCTGCAGAAAGTCTCGCAAGGGCATGAGCACAACAGCGCGCTGAAAGAAGCTCTGAGTTTTCTCTCCAGCCACCCATCGACGCAAGAGCGCGTTGATACTCTAAATCAAATTTCACACCCGCAGAGCGCCAATACGCCGACCCTGAGCGACCCGCAGTGGGAAAACCTGAAAAACATCTGCTCGAAGACTTCCGACCTGAGCGCTTAAGAGTCTGAGGTTGGGAGGAACCCTCGCCAATCCTAAGGAGAATTGCCTCCTGTCCTGTTTTTGCTTGCCGCTTGAATGACGGTTGGTGAGCTTCAAGTTACGAGAGGGATACAGATTGCCTCAATCCATTAAGAATATTCTCCAAGTTCACCGCCCGACATCAGTGACCAGCCCATTGGTCTTCGACTCTCCTCATTCTGGTGAATTTTATCCTGATGACTTCAAGGCGTGCGTACCAGCATCACTTTATAAACGTGCGGAGGACCGCTATGTCCATGAACTCTTTGAGAAGGCACCAGAAACGGGCGGTGTTTTTCTGGAGGCATTGTTCGCGCGGATATATATAGATCTGAACCGAAGCTCGGATAACATCAGTCCGCAGAGGATCAAGGGCTGGAGGAGAGAGACAAAACCAGATTCCCGCAGTGATCTTGGTAAAGGCTTAATCTGGACAGAAGCGTCACCAACAGGTGAGGCTCTATATGACCGAGAGCTGAGCGTAGGTGAGATTGAAAACCGGATTGATAGCTACTACACGCCATATTACGACGCACTCACACGGCTGATGGAGCAGGCTCAAACAAAGTTTGGTGTCGCTTACCATCTCGATTGCCACAGCATGCAGCAATTTTCGACCGTTATGTATGAAGACGGGGCAGGGCAAAGGCGTCCTGATATCACCCTGAGCGATCGCGATGGTACGACGTGTGACCCTGAATATATCCAAGCAGCTCGAGATATTCTTAACAGTCTTGGATACGATGTGAAGATCAATGACCCATACAAAGGGGCCGAACTGATTATTCACACAGGACGCCCATCCCAAAACTGGCACGCAGTTCAAATCGAGGTCAATAGAGGCCTATATTTGAATGAAGAGACACTTGAAAAACTCCCGAACTTTGAAAACCTTCAACGTGACTTAGGTGCCTTCGTGATGCAGCTATCAGCCTATACAAAACAGAAAATCCACCAGCCTCAGTCATAGAAAGAAAAGGGGCTCCAACCTGTTTGATGTGGAGCCCGCTCTAAAACGCCTGAACCTATGGCGCGTCTATCGCTTTGACAACCAAAGAGGCGTTCACTCCACCAAAGCCGAAGGCATTACACAGGGCGTGGTCGATTTTGGCTGTCCGTCCCAAGTCCGGAATAAAGTCCAGATCTTCGTTTCCAGCATCAGCGGACTTGAAGTTAAGCGTTGCCGGTAATTTTCCGGTTCGCACTGCAAGTGTGGAGAAAATCGCTGCAACACTACCAGCTGCACCCAAAAGGTGGCCCGTCGCTGACTTGGTGGAGGAAATAGGCGTACTGGCTAAGGACTCGCCAAAAATGCTGCGCAGGGCGGCTATTTCTCCAGAATCGCCCACGGGCGTGGAAGTTGCATGGCCGTTGATATAGCCAATTTGGTCTGCCTTACACCCGGCGTGAGATAACGCCCGCCCGATCGCCAGCGCATGCCCGCTACCATCTTCCGGTCCAGCGGTCAGGTGGTAGGCATCGGCGCTCGCGCCATAGCCCGCAAGGATGACAAGCGGTGTGGCTCCACGTTTTTTCGCGTGGGAGAGCTTCTCAATGACCATCAACCCTGCACCCTCTGAAAGCACAAAGCCTGAGCGCGTGCTGTCGTAGGGCCGTGAAGCTGTTTCCGGATTGTCATTTTCCGTAGAGAGAGCGCGGGCAGCATTAAAACCACCAATCGCCAGCCGGTCCACACACGCTTCTGTTCCGCCAACAAGGGCAACATCAGCTTCACCATTGGCGATAATGCGCATGCCGTCGCCAACACCCTGAAGGCCCGCTGCACAAGCTGTAACCGGTGAGCCAATCGGCCCACGGAAACCATAGCGAATGGAAATATTGCCTGCAGCAAGGTTGCCGAGAAACTGCGGGACGACAAAAGGAGAGAGCCTGCGTGGGCCTTTGCTGTCGAGGGTGCGAACCGCTTGCGTAATGGCTGGAAAGCCGCCGATGCCGGTGGCAATAATTGTTGCTGTCCGGTCCTTTTGCGTCTGTGTTGCAGGAGACCAGTTTGCCTGTGTCAAAGCTTCCTCAGCCGCGGCCAGCGCATAGAGCGTGAACAAGTCGATCTTTTTGCGATCCTTCACACTCACAACACTATTTGGATCAAGGCCAAATTCATTTTCTGTGTGGTCAGGAATAAGACCGGCGATACGGGTTGGCAAATCATCCGTTTCAAAACGGTCATTGGCTCGTATGCCGGATCGACCACTTAATAACGCTTCCCATACAGGATCTACCCCACACCCGAGAGGAGTTACGAGTCCCATACCGGTGACAACAATTGGATCCTCAGACATCTTATCTCCTTATAGTGTATGCGCCATAATTACCTTCAAGAAAGTCATAAACACATGAAGGAGCGCAATCACATGTGATTTTGGAAGACCTCATAAAGTAGTTCTCATCTATACCTGTGATGCAAACATACCTATGAATTTCTATTGTGTAGTTTTACTCTAAAATCAGCATCCATTTTATGGAATAGGCCGCGAAAATGGCCAGCTTATCTGCAGAATCTCTACGGAAGTCGGTTCCGATCATTCCCTAAAGTATATGTAGCAAAAAGCCTGTTTCAAGTATGACACCCTAAACAGGGCGCAGATTTGTCTTCGTCGAAGGGGGTAAACAGCAAACTCTTCATGGCGTGGCTTCAGGCGAAACTTGCGGTTAGATATTCAGGGTGGGGTCACATTTGAAGCGCGACAGCGATACAAATCAGTTAGTTGGATTTTTGTTCTAACCAGTTATTATAAGAAGGACTAGCTGCTTGAGGCGTATCTGCCAAGGTGAGCTGAGGCGCAGCTTTCTCGCCGCTATTTTTACTAAGCTGATAGTCTCTTCACACCTAAGCAGCCTATGCCGCCCACACATGGTAACCACCCTTAGCTTCATTTCACCCACCGCTGATTGCGCCCAACACTCCACAACACTGCTTGCAAACAGAATTTACATTAAGACGTTGAGTTTAATGAGGAAATATGGTGCACCCGGCAGGATTCGAACCTGCGGCCTCTGCCTTCGGAGGACGGTTACCGATGTGAAAGTTGGCGATTTCTCTATAGGTTTCACAGCTTTGAATATGTTCTTACTCTCCAGCCACCAGCGGAGGGAACTTGGGCCTCATGCCAGAAGTAAGCTGCTAATCTGGGTTTCGTTGCTCAATATCTTGTGAGATTTGCTTTAGGATCGATTTGATTTCAAGATCTGATCTAAAGGGAGAAGCTCTTCTTTTCTGATCAGGAGACCAATTCTCCAACATCCTGTTTAATTTAGGTAATAGATCATCATGGTTGGCATAGTGCTCACCTCTCCCGAGGCTCTCTACAAATTCCACATTGGGAACTTCTTGCGGCAACGTTGTTTTATTGAGTTCTAATAGGACATCATTACCCTTGGCGATCGCTTCTAATGCAGCTCCAGGACCAGGCTTTCCTATCATAATTGAGCTGAGCTCCATGATGCGGTCCACATGTTTGATAAAACCAAAAGTCAACTTTGGATATGATAATTCCATCTTATCGATCTTTCTTTGGATATGGCTAGAATGTCCGCAAAGAAAGAGTACCTGTATAGGTCTTGATGCGTTTTCAAGACACTTCGCAATATTGTACATCTTCGGAGAGCCATACCCTCCAAAAAAAACAACGATGGTCGCTTTGTCCGAATGCAATTTGAGTTTAGCGGCTAATCTTTTGGAGTGAATTGGGTGCTGGTGAAAGAAAGGTGTTCTCAAGACGGGGCCACTTAATAAAAACGGCTTCTTGATATCTCTTTTCTGCGATATTTTGTAGGCAGAGCGACCAAAGGTACAAAAATAATCCGCTTTATGAGGGATCCATGTATCGGCGTATATTTCTTTTAGATCACTCATGACGACTAAGAACGGGATGCCTAAAGCAGAGGTTTGCTGTCCCAAAATATCGTTGAAAATTGGGATAACGCTGATCACTAAATCAGGCTTTTCATGGGATAGATAATCAAGAAAAATAGCATTAATGCGTGTAGTGTTCTTATCTAGAATGTATACTGAGAGTGGCCCTAAAATACGGTGTAATGGACCGAGAAACTTTAGGTTGGATAGCGTGGTATTATAAATTCGTTCTCCCATTATGCCGGTGATTGAAATGACAATATCAGAAAGCGAAAACTTTCTTCGTTTTAGGTGGGGTGATGATGGTGAAAATATCTCCTTGTATGGGTTAACAAGAGAGATACCTTGCCGCATATGTTCGGGAGCACATTGTACTAAGCCTTTTGCAGTAGCCCGATGACCACTTCCAGCATCTGCGACAAATAATAGGGTTTTCATCGACGGTCTCTCTTATTGGAGGTTGTCGCAATCCACAGCATGAATTGCCCTCCTTTTCAAGGAGAATTATTTTTGTTATTTAAGTAAAACAAATATATATGTAAGGTAATAAAGTTTACCTTGTTATTCTGTGTAATTAAAAATTACATATTGTAAATTATTTCATATTTTATGCTTATTATGCAGAGTGCAACTTGCTTTTGTGATGTGGATACTCTTATGAGATGAAAATATATGCAGTAAAGCGCATTAAATATTTTCAAATTACACAATATTTTGAGAGTAAATGATCGTTGGAGGGAGCGTACTTACAATTCCGGTATATAGAAAAAGTGCCAGTGTGCGGTCAAAGCTAGATGTTCTAGCGCGTTGGGGATGTATTGATTTGAACAGTGTGTAACCTGCTTGCCTAAGGCGCTCTTTGATAGAACTGCATACCAGTCTTGTTCAAAGACAAAGTTTGAGGCATCGAGATACTCAACATAGCACACCAGGCGCCCCTAAAACCCAGCGACCATTATTGGCTCTTTGGTATTCCTAGGCTTTATTGCAAAGAATTTGCGCCCTAATTTGGTCTGATCAGTCCAAACCAATAAAATGCAGCAGTGCCTAAGAGGATATGGCTTACAATAACCATGAGAAGTGAGCGTTTCCGTTGAAAAATCCAACCCCAATATAAGCTGATTGGAAACGTCAACAGAACTGCCCAGACATTAAACATAATGTGAGATACTGAGAAGCATATTGCGATAATTAGGTTCGAAAGAGGCATGGAGTAAGGTTGGCGCGCGCCCAGAACAGTTTCCAGTGAAACCTGCAGGCAGCTACGGAATAGAAATTGCTGAATCGGAGCTAGAAAGAAGATGTAGCCTAGAAACCCAAGGTTGATGAGCCATAGGGTTTCATATTTAAAATGGGTCTCATCTGAAAGGGCAAAGATCGAGAAAGCAGCTTCAGAGGGATAAAGTAACATTCGCACACCCACCATTGCGACAAAGGGTGGCAGGCTTATAAGTAGTGCCCAGACAAGCTGCGTTGATATGTTGAAAAAATACAACCCTCTCATAAGCTTAGGAAGTCGCATTTGTCGTGTATATACGTACAAAATCGGGGCTGTGATCATAGCAAAGGCAAATGGTGTGATCTGAGTTACGTTGCTATATTCATGAATGTCTAAGATATAGCGGGTTGAGAATGTGGAGATCACATTCAGAAATGAGAGCGCAACAACAGTGACCATCATAATCATACCGAAAGCGCGCAAACGTTGCTCACTCAGTAGAAACTCTTCCAAAAGAAAGTGTCTTTGGAACACGGTAAGTGGCTTTTCAAGTGAACCTATTTGCTCAGATATAAGTCGGTTGCCCTGATCCGATACAGGGAATTTTCCATTTCTGTCCCATTCAATGTATGCGATGATGACATCGTCTTCTGCAACGAGCCTTCTGGTTGAGCATTGAAACTTTTGAGCAGCCATAATGTAGGAAACGCCACCAATCAGCCCCCCTTTATGCACTTTGCGTCTGACCTCACCTTCCTTACCCTGTTCTCCCGAGTGTAAGCCTACGGTGCCAGAAATGACCAGAATGAGTGTGTCAGCAGGAAAGCCAAACTCAACAATGCATTGACCTTTTGGTACACGATAGAAGCGCAAATGAACCTCAAGCTCTTCTAACGCGTTTCGTAATGGCATTGCTTGATCTCTAATGAGCCGGTTTGCATCCTCTCTGATCCTGGTGAGTTCCTCACCCTCCGTGATTTCAATGCAATTGAAATATTTCCTCATAATGGATCTGGCTCCGGGTCATCAGTGAGACAGCAATTTCGGCCCATTTTGGGCCAGCGTGACTTCCACCCTTTGGGACCTGTGAAAGACTAGAGGCCAGTTTTGATTAATTTACTAATATAGCTGCTTAACTTTTCTGATGAAGTCACCTGCCAGGTCCATATTATAAGCAAATGCACGGTTAGCCTTTGATCTATCGGATTGAAGAAGTGTCCTGTTTGCGCAGGTGACCGTCGTTTATAAGTGGCTCCGCTCCTACTGCGCACCCGTGCTTCTTAGAAATACGAAAAAATTAACTTAAGAAGTGTTGGAATTGTCCAGTTTGACTTTCTAGACAATACAAGCACACCAATAAAAATGAGACATATTTGTCTTGATTTTTCACTATGAGACGAATATGTCTCATTATTAACGGAATTAACTTAGTCTGCTTTGGGTGTTGAGTAATGCTTGGTGAACATGTTCTTTGGTCAATTTTTAGGCGTTTCAAAATGCCCTTAGTATTCATATTCACGCTGCTCAGCATCGAGAATGTGGTTATGGTGTTGACCCCTTTTCTACTGGGATTGGCAATTGACGGGCTGTTATCCGGTAATTTTACGCCTGTTTTCTGGCTCGGTAGTTTGCTTGTTAGCGGTATTGTTGTCGGAACGGGTCGCAGGTTCTTCGACACACGATGTTACGGCAGCATTTATGCCAAGCTTGCCTCTGAAAATGCGGTCAATGGTTGGAATAAGGGACAGTCGGTCTCCTCATTGTCTGCTCGATCAGAGCAAATCCACGAAATGGTGAGCTTTGTCGAAGTAGAGCTGACGCAAAGTTATAATGCTGTGATCAAGATTGCCGGGGCGCTGCTGATGCTTTCCATCGTGGACTTGTACCTTTTAGTCGGTTGTTTGATTTCTGCCGGGATAATCGGGCTTATCTACATCATCAGCCACAAGCGCATCTTCCGACTTAATCGTGGGCTGAATGATCAGCACGAAAAACAGGTTCTGACGTTGGAAAAGAGAAATGCACTCAAGATGCAATGTCATTTCAAGTGTATGACGCGCTGGTCCATTCGCCTCTCGGACCTTGAGGCGCGCAATTTTGCACTGATTGACCTGGTTGCAATTGCCCTTGTGCTTGGCTCGCTCTGGGTTGCCGCATCTGGTGGGCAGGCAACACCTGGTTCGATCTTCGCCATCCTCGCCTATGTTCTTGAATTTGTCGAAGGAAGCTACTTGCTGCCATTGGCCTTCCAACAGTTTGTCAGACTGAACGAGATCACCTCACGCCTTACCATTTCGCCCTCTCGTTCAGAGGAGACACTTGATGAGCTTCCTTCTTGAAAAATCCTTTGGCTCGCTGCTTTGGAGAAAAAGTGATGAAGCCTTGATATTACTGTCGATAGTGAGAACTAGCTTATCTGCCCTAAGCTCTTGCAGGCTTTACCCCAACACCTTCAAAAAAAGTAGTGGCCAGGAGAGCCGTCATTTCATCAGTGGTCACTTCACCTTCGGTAACCAGCTCCCATGCAGAGAAGATGAGCGCGTCATAACAATCAGCAATCCAGCGAGTTGGCAGATCTTTGCGGATATCGCCGTCTTCTTTTGCTTGCTCGACTGCCTCAATAGCTGCCCCATCCAGCCACTCGGCGCGGTAGTCTTTACTCAAAACCTTGTCCGCCTCTACCCAAAACGTAGCCATGAACCGGATCCGGTCTGCTAGGGGTAGCAGCAGCTCAAGCCCGCGGATCATCGCCCGCTTCCCCCGTAGGTTCTCTTTGTCCATCGGGGCCAAGGCCTTGATGATATCCTCAAGACTCACCTTCAAAATCTCTTCAATCAACACCTCACGAGAGGCAAAATGACGATAAAGCGTAGCACGACCAATACCCGCAATCTCTGCAATTTCCGTGAGGGTTGCAGAAGGATTTTGCGGCAGTTCGGTGATACCGGTTTCGATCAGGGCCCTGCGAGATTTAACGACTCTTTTGTCACGCAGTAACATATCCACTCCTCTTTATGAGACGTACTTGTCTCTTTACTTAGTGATGTGATACAAGATCGTCTCACAAATAGAAAGTCTAGACAATCAACGTGCGCTAGATGAAGCCTACTGCCTCGCTGCTGGGCAGTTTTCTCATAAAGAAGCCTTTGTGACTTTTGCTCGGGAGCATTGAATGTCAAAGCGAATTCTATGGTTTTTAGCTGCACTTGTGTTGTTGGCTACTGTAGGTACCTACGTTTCTTTTTTGGAAGATACAAGCGATGTGAATGATGGTGCTGCAGAAGCCGCTCTGCCGATCGTGAGCTATGTTTATGCACAGCCATCAGACAATGTGGGTTACATTTCAGTGTTTGCCGAGGTTCGGCCCCGTTGGAAAGCGGATCTGAAAGCGCGCGTGTCTGGCACATTGCTCTCCGTTTCACCAAAAGCTCTTGAAGGTCGGCAAGTGACGGAAGGGCTCGTGATGGCGCAGCTTGACCAACGCATCTACGAAGCGCAATTGGACAATGCAAGGTATCAGCGCGCTTCAGCTGAGTTCAATCTGAAAAAAAAACAGAACAAGCATCTTCTTGCCGTGAAGAACTGGAACGCTTTGCACCCGGGCAAGCAACCTCCGGAAATGGCGGTGCATATTCCAGAGCTGCGCGTTGCGGAAAAGGCATTGCAAGCGGAAGTCGCACGTGTCGAGGTCGCTCAGTATGATCTGGATTCAACAAGTATAAAAGCACCGTTCTCAGGTTTTGTAACCAAGAGGCATCTGAGCGTGGGGCAGAGCATTTCTGCTGGTGACACTCTCTTTACTTTGTTGGATGCAGAGCAGTTGGACATCACGGTCTCACTGGATCAGAAACAGTGGGACCTGTTGGAGAAAGAATGGCAGGACAAACCGGCCCGCATTTTCAATGAAGCAAAAGAGTTGATTGGTCTTGCGCAAATTCAACAAGGTGGGGGTTTTCTCGACCCTGTATCCAGACGCTATCAATTGTTTCTGGAGGTGCTTAACACACCGGAAATGACTGTGCTGCCTGGTGAGTTCGTAACAGTTCAACTGCAAAGTACAGTCATCAAAGATAGTCTGAAACTCCCTGCTTCATCTCTCACACAAGAAGGTTACATTTGGTTTTTAGACCAAAGGGACGAACTGCAGCGGTTTGAGGCATCCATTGTTTCCCGCAATGATACCCAAATCACTGTTAAAATGCCGGAAGTTCTCCGCAATCAAGAAGAACTACGTTTTGTTCACTTGCCAATGGCTGCGTTTTTGCCAGGTCAGCACGTGACACCAACACCAGCGGGGCACTAATTCATGAATTGGCTTACAAACTGGTTCATACGCAACCCGGTTGCTGCGAACCTGATAATGGCATTTATCCTGATTGCCGGCGTGTCTTCTTTGATGACAATCCGTATCGAGGGGTTTCCTAAGCTTCCAGCGGATACAATTACAATTACGACAACCCTGCCCAACGCTTACACTGAGCAAGTTGACAAGCAGATTACCCGCAAGATCGAAAAGGCATTGGAAGACCTGAGCGGGGTGAAGAACGTAAGCTCTATCTCACAGCCAGGTGTTTCTGTCATTTCTGTTGAAAAGACCAGCAATACAAAGCTGACCACATTGCTTGATGATATCCGCCTGAAAGTGGACGGTATTTACAACCTGCCCAAAAAGGCGGAGCGCCCAGTGATCGAAAAGAACAACATGGATATGCCAGCCATGTTTGTTCAGGTCTATGGAGCAGCAGACTTTAAGACACAACAACGTATCGCGCGACAGCTGCGTAACAAACTGCTTGCCAGCCCGGAAGTGTCACGCTTGCAGCAGTGGGGTTTGCAGACCGAGCAAATTAAAATTGGTCTGGAACCTTACATGCTGGAGCGCTTGAACCTCACGCCTGTTCAGGTGATGGAGAAAATTCAGGAGTCTTCACTATACTTCCCGGGAGGCACGCTGAAGACTGAAGGTGGCTATATCTCTCTGCGTGCCGACAGTCAGGCCTACTACAAAGCGGATTTCGAAAGCATACCGATCATCCAATGGGAAGATGGCACCACAACAAGGCTGGGTGACATTGCAACTGTTGAAGATGCGTTTGCTGACATCGATATGGAAGCTCGATTCAACGGCAAGGAGTCCGTTGGTCTGGAAATCCTCATTGGTCGGAAAGATAACCTCATCAATGTTTCTGAGGATGTTAAACGGATCATTGCAGAGTTCAAGAAAACGCTGCCGTCAGGCGTAGAAATCGGCATCTGGGGTAACTCAAGCGATTACATCGAAGACCGCCTAAGTCTGCTCAGCTCAAACGCCCTGCAAGGTTTAGCCCTTGTATTGCTGATGCTGTCATTGTTTCTCAACGTCAAACTGGCCTTCTGGGTAGCTATGGGTATTCCCGTATCGCTGGCTGGCGCATTTGCTGTGGGTACCCTTGGTTGGATTGACTATTCGTTGAATGACATCACCACCTTTGGCCTCATCATTGCCCTTGGCATCCTCGTGGATGACGCTGTGGTGGTAGGCGAAAGCGTGTTCGAGCAGCGCAAGCGCTACGCCAATCCGCTTAAAGGTACAGCGGAGGGTGTTCGCAAGGTAGCCGTTGCAACCGTTTGTGGTGTGCTGACAACAACAGCTGCGTTCTTCCCAATGCTGCTTATGGGGAGCCAGCTTGGTAAAGTACTGGGCAGTTTTGCCGGCATTGTTATCCTCGCGCTGATGTTCTCGCTGTTTGAGAGTAAGTTCATCCTGCCAGCACACCTGGCATACATCTCTCTTGAGGAGAAAAAAAAGAACCCAATGTCCAAAGCCTGGGGCAAAGTTCAGGGCTTCGCTCGGGGGGGCTTATTCTGGTTCCGCGATCACATTTATGTCCACGTTTTGGGGTGGGCGTTACGCCAACGCTATGCTGTGTTTGTTGGCTTCATTGCTGTGGCGGCGCTTGTGTTTGGTCTCATGTATAAGGGTAAGATCCATTCTGTGTTCTTCCCGGAAATTCCAGGGCAGTACATTGTCGTAAACATGGAGATGGACCCACGCGCACCATTTGAGTTGACAAAGCGAAACATCACCACCATCGAGGACATGGTACAAGCCATCGATCGTTCATACAAAGAGGAGCGACCGCACGCTGGAGGGGTCTTGCAAAATGTCTTCCGCGTGGTCTCAGACAGCAACACAGCTGCAATTTATGCAGAGCTTCGTCCTCTGGATGAGCGTGGGGATGCCAAAACCGTAGACATTCTGAACCAATGGAAGCAACGCACCGGTACTTTGGAAGGGGTCTCCAAACTCACGTTCTCAGGCTTTGAAGAGATTGGGGGTGGTTTCAAGATCCGTTTGATTGGCGAAGACGTCGATCAGTTGCGCCTGGCAAGTGCAGAGCTAATTGCAGAGCTGGAAAAGCGTGATGGTGTGAATAACCTTCGCGATAGTTTCAAAGCTGGGCAACCCGAGCTACGTTTGACGTTGAAGCCAGAAGCGCGTCATCTGGGCTTTACCGCTGAACGACTTGCAAGTCAGGTCTCACATCAGTTTGGTGGCGGTGAAGCGCAGCGTATTCAGCGTGGCAACAACGAAGTGCGCGTTGTCGTTCGCAACACACTGGATGCACGTGATGCTATTGTTGATTTGCTGCAAACTCGTCTGAAAAGCCAAACGGGAACATGGGTCACTTTGCAATCAATTGCGCAAGTTGAAGCCCGGTATGTACCTGGACACGTCTATCGCCGCAATGGCGATCAGGTCACGACTATTGAAGCTGACATTAACAAACAGATCGTTGCTCCGGCCGAGCTTGGTCAGGAAATTTTTACCGTTGTTGCGCCCCAACTCCAACAGCGGTACCCTGGCGTGAAAGTGGAGCGGGGCGGCGAGCTGGAGGAAATGGGTGAGGTTAAAGGAAGTATGAACCGCGCCATTATCATCACCTGTTTCCTCATCTTCGTTTTGCTAGCAATTCCATTGAAGTCCTACTTCATGCCACTTATTATCATGTCTGTGGTGCCCTTTGGTATTGTTGGAGCTGTGCTTGGTCATGTCATTATCGGCATCCCGTTCAGCCTCATGTCCATCTTTGGTTTACTAGCGCTCATAGGGGTGATCGTTAACGACTCTCTCGTCATGGTCACCCACTACACCCACCTGCGTGAGGATGGGGTCGACCATCTTGAGGCCACACAGCGTAGCGGGACAGATCGTTTTCAGGCGATCTTTCTGACCACCGCAACGACTGTAGCAGGCCTTATGCCACTGATCCGTGAGACCTCAGAGCAGGCTATGTATCTAATCCCCGCAGCTGTTTCACTTGCTTACGGCGAAATCTTTGGAACACTGATCACCCTGATCCTTATCCCGGTACTTATTGCGATTGCAGAAGATATTCGCGTCTTCTTATTCGGCAAACGCAACAAAATGCTGGAGTACGCACAAATGGAACGCGAGGAAACCCGGGAAGCGGAATTTCGGGGTCACACTGCTATTGATCGTAACGATGTGTTTCAAGGCTTTGAGAGGGAGAAAGCCTAGCAAAACTGTTGGAGCATTCCCTTCAGCATATCACTCAGTTCTGAGACCATTATATTTGATGGTTAGATAGGGGGGCTCAGCGGCGCTGGATTGGCCTAAGAAAAGCGGAGAGCCTTTTGCTTGTTGCGGTGCGCGCAAGCGCATTTGGCCAAAGCTGTGAGTGGTGGAGTGCGCTAACCTTTGCGGGTGTTGATATGCTAGCGTTAATACCCCAAGTTAAATGAGTTCCGTTTAAATTGTGCCAGCGCCATAGAGACCGTTTCGCCAATCCCTATCACTGCAGCTGCAAGTACAGTTTCAGTGATGTGGGGGCTCAGAATGAGGAAGGTCAGGAAAATGACGATGAGCGGTTGAACTGCGCCGACTGTTGCGGCAATGCCTACTGGCAAGCGGTGGGCGGCAACGAAAAGCAGCGTCCAGAACAAGGTAAAGTTGAGAGCACCCAGAACAGACACGCGCGCCAACCAGGAGAGGACACCGGAGAGTTTCCTTCAAGGGGTGACCGGTCTTTGCAGATGAGATTACGCTCGCTTTCTAAAGAGCTTCTCCCAGCATACGATAGCGCGGATACTAAATAAGAAATTAAGTAATTAGAGCCCGAACTACTGATTGTTGCACTTTACATGCCGGCAGATAAATAACTCAAATGGTCTAGAGTTCAACGCGTTGATTGTCCGTTCTGCCACTCTATGTACAAATCACTTCGTCTTCGGGGGAACCCGTCTTGCAACTGCACGCGGAACTGAATGCGGTCTGTACGAAAATGTCGGAAACCTTCGCTGACTTCGCACCAGCCGACCAAAACCCGGCTATTTGGAAAATATCCGATTGCAATGGGCCAAATGATCCGTTCAGACGCTACACCCGCTGGATTTTTGTACCTGATCTTCAGCTTGCGCTCACGCCGTATTGCCTCCCTTAGATCACCCAAATCTTCTCCTGTAAACGTTTCTTCGGCTGGATTACCAACCCCGTTTGGTATCGCCGCAACTGCCTCCAGCACAGTCTCCGGCACGACCCGTTTAACTTTAGCAATTATCTGTTTTGATGCCTCGCTAAGAGGCTTATCACCAAACCTCGAAACCCACTTCATGCCGAGCATTAAGGCGAACATTTCCTCCTCGGAAAACATCAACGGGGGTAGGAAGAAGCCTTGGTTCAGGACGTACCCGACGCCTGGCTCGCCCTCAATGTCAGCACCTTCGGCTTGGAGCGTTGCAATGTCGCGATAGAGGGTCCGAAGGCTGGTGCCCAGTTCCTGAGCGAGTTCACGACCGCACACGGGGTATCGGGACTTTCGGAGGATCTGAAGCAGACGGAGCAATCGAGATGTGCGCATAGTGAAAGATACTGCCATTATTTGGCAGTGTCACCTGTAAAGTTATCTCATCACTAACCACGAGGACTTTAAAATGCTCACTCCAAACCTATTCATCCTGTATGTCTCCGACCCGCTTGAAAGCGCAAAGTTCTACGAACAAATAATCGGAGAACCGCCTGTTGGTTTCCCGACATATCAGGCTTTTGAGTTCGATAATGGCCTTATATTTGGTCTTTGGTCGACCAGTGCGAAAAATTTTGTATCTGGCGGTGAGGGCCATCGTTCCGAATTGGCGTTCCAAGTCGAAAACGAAGAAATCGTGAGAAATCTTTACGCCCAGTGGCGCGAAATTGGCGTCGAAATCGAGCAAGAATTGGAAGAAGCCGTATCTGGCCTCACCTTCGTTGCGCTCGATCCAGATGGACATCGTATCCGGGTAAACCTGCCCGATGGTTAGAGCATCACACTACACCTGGCGTTGGCATTGCCTGCTAGAGCAATGCCTCCTTCGGCTCTTTGACATTCATGTAAAACCAATCGCGTGTTTTTGAAGATGCTGGCAAATATACCGTAAGCAAAACGATCTTGAGATTAGACGCCATTGGATCCACTTTGTCCTGCAAGTCTTAATCCCGAGCTCAGCGAACTTGTACTTTCAGCTTTTAGGAACAAGTTTGATGTGATCGCCTTGGAATTGATGCCTAGTTACGGCAGTCTGTGCAGCAAAAGGCCAAATGGCAGCTAAGGTCACTGAGCAATATGCTACGTTCACGACGCCCAAGACCAGAGAAAGGCTGCAACGATCCGAGTGTGACACACTGTATTCGTTGAAGCTTGTGGTCTTATGGGGCTGGTATGATTGGTTTTCGTAGAAAACGACTTCAACCAGGAGCATACCTGCATTTTATGTCACTGTCGCTACCAGCCTTCAAACGTTAACGAGCTTTGAGGGAGGCGGTGCAGGCAAGGCCAAATTTGGCAGTGTTGATTGTGATTCTAAGTCATTGAAAAATATGGTGCACCCGGCAGGATTCGAACCTGCGGCCTCTGCCTTCGGAGATAAGATGTCCATTTATTATCCTTTAAATTCAGTATGTTATTATTTTTTATGCGGTGATTTAGTGCGTTTTGTGCTGTTTTGCTCCGTACAACATCCGGAACAAATCCGGAGACATTAAAATGCCTCTGCCGCCCCTTTTTCGAAGTCTGGATGGTGATGTCCGTAAACTCGGATGAGTGTTTCGACCGACATTCCTAGAAAACCTGCAGCTACGTGATGATCTACACCTTTTTGCATTAGCCAAGTTGCGCAGGTGTGCCTGAGTGTATGGGGCACTATTGTCTCATCACCGTCTTCGCCACCAAAAGCTTCTTTTACCGCAGCTGCAAAACCCTTCCTCACATCCTTGATCGGCTTACCTTGGTAGGTGATTACATACTCGTCATCGGGATATTTCTTTCTTCTGGCGATTAGGTATTTTCGTAGACGCTTTGGTATCTTATTCTTTGGCCGCCGCTTTGTTGTCCTTCGCCTGCCAACTGGGTTCCAGTCGATGTAATTTGACACAAAGTCGATGTCACTCCATTTAAGGGAGAGAATGGCTTCTTTCCGCTTCCCTGTTAGCACAGCGATCTTGTAATAAAGTTCTAAATGCTCGCCAGATTTTGGTCGATTTTGGATCGCTCGCAAGAGCGCTTTCGCCTCTCGAAAGGTCAAAAATCTCGTCCTACCCTCTTCTTTTGGGGGAAGATAAACCTCCACATTGCTTGTAAGTAGCTTACCTACGGATTTGTTGATGGCGGCCCTTAGAACACCCAAGTCACGGCGAATTGTTTCGTTAGCACTTTGGCGCCACTGTACGAATTCTTCACAGGATTCTTCATCGATTTCAGACACGAAACGGCCTTCCCAATATTTCGTCAGTGGGATAGCGGCATACTGAGCACGCTCGAAACCTGCCTTTTTCGTTGCATCTTTTTCCGCCACATCGCCTAGTCGTGTCAGATATTTGGCGATGACATCAGTAATTAGAACTTCCGAGCAAGGTAGAGCATCCCCTCGGCTATAGTTTCTAATCTTCCACTCTGCGAAGATTAAGTCCGCCGCCTTGCGATCTTTTGTACGAGTCGAGCGCTCTCGGCTCCCTTTTCCTTGTTCAGTCCAGAAAATGTACCAATTGCCAGTTTTTGGGCTCTTTCTGTCTCTTTCGAGGTAGGGATTGATGATTTTTCCGTGCATGCTTTCACCATATTTTCTTCGATACAGCGTTCCCAAGCTCCGGATGGAATCTTGGGATTTCTGCGTCCGGGAGTTAAGTAAATGTGATCTAGTTGTTGAGCTTTAATCAGCAAGCGAACCGCAGAGACGGGGACACCGACACGAGCAGCAAGTTCTTTGGGTGTTTCAAGGCAACTCACAGACACCTCCAAGAAATTCGTTTAATTTTGTGAACTGCTGTTTTACAATGTTAGCAGTTATACAATAATGTCTACATACGTATTTATTGTAACAAAGTCAATGAATTTGTAGACGTATTTGTATGTATGTATACATTTGTGGAGTTTGTAGTGTCGAATGAAGATCTAGGCGCTAGGATTGAGGCCATAAGAAAAAAAGCAGGACTGAGGCAGTTGGACTTCTGTAAAGTGCTTGGTGTGAGCCGTGCTTCGCTTCACAATTATATGAAAGGCGAACGCGATCTTCCTTCAAGTATATTGCTGACGTTGCACCGAGAATTTCAAGCAGACCCGAGCTGGGTTTTGTTGGGTGAAGGCGAGAAGAGTCTTTCTGAGCATGAAAAAATAATCGCAGAAAATACCTTGCTTATAGGCAAGGTTGTAGATGAGAGAATTCTTGAATTAGGGATGACTGTACGCCCGGAAAAGCGCGATGAAACTGTTCTATTCTTTTTGGCTGAATTCAAAAAGAATAGAACGGGCTATACACTCGAAGTTGAAAATGTTGACCGAGTTTTGAGGCTTGTGGCAGCATGAGGCGTTTGAGTGAAACAGAGGTTAGAGCCGCAGTTCGAGGGGGTGTCTCTCGGGATGGTGAAATCTCGCGCCCCCTAGAAAACGATGCGACGGCTATAAAATGCTTTGGCTGTGGTCAAATGGAGTACCGCGCTCGTGAAGTTTGCCGATGTGGATACTATCTGAGAGGTCAGCTCGAGGCTGAACGTCAGCGCAATGCTGATGATTATCTATCGAGAGAACGTAATCGATTTAATCAATTGCGAAAGAGAAGAAATATATCTTTAGTCGCGTTTATTTTAGCACTTTTTCTGGGAGGTTTATACGTCACCGGGAATTTGACAATGATAGGTGATACACTAGCGCGATATGCCTTCCTTGTTTCCGTGGTCTTCGTATTTGGATCTTTAAAGATAATCAGAGAGCTTGAGCGGCAAATGGTAGAGCTGTCTAAAAGGCTGAACTGAAACAAAAGGAATTGAGGGTAAAAGTAGAACTTTAATTGCTTGAAACTAAAGGATATTTTTGAGTAATGAAAATACCTGATTGGAAAAAATATCAAGAAGACACAGCCGAATTCTTCCGATCACTAGGACTTGAAGCTAAAACTGATTATGCGATTGAAGGTGTGAGAACTAAGCACGATATTGATGTGTTTGTTGTCTCGAAGCTTGTCGGCTTGAATGCTATTTGGTTGATTGAATGTAAGTACTGGGCTCGACCAGTTTCTAAACTGCATGTTTTGGCACTGAGGGAAATTGTTTCTGATGTAGGAGCTGACAAGGGCATAATATTGTCAGAGAATGGGTTTCAAAAAGGCGCTGTCGAGGCTGCAAAATTTACAAACATTGAAGTTAACTCATTGGCAAAGCTAAGAGGCCAACTAGAAACCGTGGTCTACTCGATAAGGCTTCGCAATTTAGCGGCTAGAGTGACTGCTTGTGAGAAAAAATATTGGAGCTTACCGAAAAGTAAACGAATCGAGTTTGGACTTAGGCCACCGGGAGGTATTGGATTTGGATACAACGGCGGTTCGGTAATTGATGCTTGCCGAAACTTTTTATTCGAAGCTGCGACTAATGATTTTCCATTCAGTACTGGTCTCTATTTTGATATGCCAGATATGTTGGGTGTTCGTGTACCTGAAGTATTAAAATCAAATCAGGATGTAAATAATTGGATTGAGCCGATGGTTGAGATTTTGGAGAAGAAAATCGAAACTGTGCCTATTGCTTCTCATGACTAAAAAGCAATAGTTCGGTGCGAATAAACGTCTCTTAAAGCAACCAGAGGTTGATAAGCGGGGCTATCACTCATAAGTTCATTCTATCCGCAATCGCACTTGGCCTTGTGAAATGTATTCTGTTAGCGCTGCAAATCTAGATGAGCTAATGAACTCGGTTTACTCTCGTTTATTAAACGGTAAGGGAGTAGAGCGAGTAGAATCCTCTACAAAAGGAGCTAATACCGAAGTATTCGGAGCTTTGCTGGAGTTAAGGAACCCTAGAGCTCGGCTCAGTAGGTCTCAAAGTCGAGGTAAGGTGTTTAGTGCTTTAGGTGAGCTAACTTGGTACCTTTCTGGAAGCCAACGTATTGATTTTATTAAATATTACCTGCCAAAGTATCATGAGTTTTCTAATGATAAGATAACAGCCAACGGGGCATATGGACCCCGTTTGTTTGGTTTAGATGGCGCTGCCAGAAAAAGCAAAGAAAGCCAATGGGACAGAGTTATTGAAACTTTGAGAACACGCCCTGATTCAAGAAATGCAATCATTCAAGTTTTTTCTAACGATGACGCATTTGACGAAAATAAAGATAAGCCCTGTACCTGCACCCTCCACTTTGCGATTAGGAACAAAAAATTACAACTTCATACGCACATGCGGTCCAATGATGCTGTAAAGGGCCTCCCTCACGATATATTTTCATTTACGATGTTGCAGGAAATAGCGGCCAGAGAGCTCGATGTTGATCTTGGCAGATACAAGCATTCTGTGGCCAGTCTACATATATATGACGATAAACCAGAGAGCGAAACAGAAAGCGCTGATCTCTCAAGATCTGCAGCTCAAAATTTCTTAAAAAGTGGCAAATTCGAGCATATTCCAATGCCTCATATGCCGGCTGGTGACCCATGGATTGGAGTTCAAGAGTTGCTTAAGGCTGAAAGCCATTTCCGTAGGGGAGATTTCGATTATGCTGTGCCAAATACCTTAGATGCATACTGGAAGGATTTAGCCTCTTTGCTATTAGCTCATTCCCTATTCAAGAGAACAATCAATTTGGAAAGCTCTCGTTCTGAGTACATTAGCTTGCTGCGTAGGATTGCTAGCATTGCGAGATCAATGACTTCACAGGTGTATCGGTTGTATATTCAAGACAGACTTGCGCACAGAGATGTTCCTATTAGGGACTTGTTCTCGAGATAATTGGGAGGGAAAGTAGTTGGCAGTTGGCTTGCATAGGCAAAGATTTAAAGAAATCCTCGAGAACTTAGAACGTTATGAGAATGATCACGGTCGATTGCTAGGTTTGTCTAGCTTAGCTCGTCGAAAATGCTTAGCTGAGCAGATGGTCTCGAGTATCCGTAGAATTGAGTTTGTTCGTCAAGTCCTTGGTAGAGGTGTTGGTCCGTCGAGAGCCGATCCGCATTCTTCTATGTTTGATCCAATTAAAGGCGCTATTCATTTAACTAGAAATGGCGATTATGATGGGGCAGTCTGGCTGGCTTTTATTCAGACTCATTTTGGTAAACACGCTGACGATGGTTGGAAGTTAGCTGCTAATGTTTATGGTTCATTCGGGGGAGGTCCAGTTTGGGACTTTTCTACCTATGGAGCGAATCTTGGTGGCTTCCTTGAGATGTTGCAAAAGAACACTGCCCTTCTCAATCAGAAAAGTGTGGCTGGAAGATTCTCCAATCATCGAAAATATCAAAGTAAGCAGCCCCACAGAATAGCTGAAACTTTCCGGACCTATTATGAGTGGCAAACTCAGGCTGGTGGCTTTAGAGATTTAGTTCAGCAGATCCATAAGGAAAGAGGGCAACATCCTGCTGAAGCCTTTGATGGATTGTATAAGTCAATGCGAGGGGTGGCAGGGTTTGGTCAAGGACGTCTAGGACGCTTCGATTTTCTAACAATGCTCGGCAAGCTAGACTTGGCTCCAATAGAACCGGGGTCTGTTTATTTGGATAAGGCCACAGGACCGCTTGCTGGTGCACGCTTGCTGTTTTTCGATAATAGAGATTACAATATCACAGGTAAAGTACTGCAATCGCGTGTTGATAGTCTCGATGCATACTTGCAAACAGGCAAACAGGTTATTGAAGACAGTATATGCAACTGGCAAAAAAGCCCTGAGCGATTTGTTTATTTCCGAGGCTAGCGAACTACAGGAACGTGTGGATCGCTTTCCCATCGATACCTTCTCTTGAGGTCATTAAATTGATTTTGGCGTAAAGTTCCCAGCTTTTGAAGTTGACCTACTAAAATACCGGGTGTGATACCGGCTTTACGGGCAAAACTTCGAATAGTTGCCCGATTGAGTGACGTCCGTAGTATCTTTGCGCGAAGCTCGGGCTCAATCAAAATATCTTGCGAGAATGTATCAGCTTCGGCTTCAGAATTTTGATATCCAAAGGGTGAAGGATCGGTTCCATCTACATCGATATGGTCGCCACCATGAAGAACTATGTGGGCAGCCTCATGGAAAAACGTAAACCAGAAATGATCTTCGCTTAAATATCTGAAGCTTAATAAAATTATTGGATTTCCGTTTGCATTTCGCCAAGATGCTCCACTTGCGCGGCATCCCTCTAATGTTCTCGAGGTGACAAGAGCTACGCCAGTTTCAGCGCATGCTTTTTGAAGTTTTGACAAAAAGATCGATGGATGCTTGTAGGCACAAAGTTGCTTTATATATGGCAACAGTTCTTGAAACTCAGAAGCGGAGTATGAAGGTAGATTGATATTTTCCGTGTCTTTTTCTGCTGTACGCAACCATGCCAAAGTAGAGAGTTCATTTGCTTCAAAGGCAAAAGAGGTTCGAAAAGCGACAGCGCCAATTCCACTAGAGTATCTACTATTCCAATCGTGCAAGTCTTTGCACCCAAAGAAGTTTAAGATCTCAGAGCCAATATGCTTCCTGTTGACGTGCGTGGGAAGCCAACCTAGTTTTTTAAGTGAGGAAACTGGGAATTGCTTAGACCATTCAGCCAGATCAGTTTTTTTTTCCGCGAGTTCTAAACGGCGATTGTCATGTATGTATTCAGCATACCGTTTACGCCAGAATCTTTCGGATGAACCTAGTGTTGTTGATAATGCATTTGCGAGGGAAGCTGATATTTCTAGCTGGCCCTCCATTAATTTTTGAAACTTATCATCACTTATGCCAATGCGTGATGCAAGTTCGCATTCATCAATGTCTGCCAAGATCATCATTCGTAGAATGGTATCGCCCGGTGGTGATGCCCATTGTGGTTCTAATGTCATTTGGCTTCGCTCCCATCAACCACTAAATAGTCAATGTGTATTCTGTACGCATCCTTCCAACTACTTGTTGTTACACCGTCAGTCAACGTAACTAATGTACAGCCGATGTCGAAAGGCCAAATCAGCTTATAATTTCCTTGAACTGAAGATATAGTCGTTGGACCACCCGGCACCTCCCCCGCAAAAAATGCAGTTCTAAAGTCGGCCAAAAGCCCAATTAGCAATCGCCCTCTTTTTTCCCCCAGTTCACGGTAGCACAGGTCTTTATCGCACAGCTTCGCCTTTAAGCTGTCTGTAGAAAATGATAGTTCCAACTATAACTTACCTACTCTTGTGACTAAGAGAGCGCCCACGTTCGGTCAAGAAAACTAACTATTTAGGGATGTTTCTTATTTTGCAGCTTAGCGTTGTGTTACTGAGATTTGTAAGAAATATGCGTGTAACCCACCATTTTCTGACATACCGAAATTTTCACACCCCATGCACCTGAAGGTGCATTTTGCGAATGTTGCTTCTGCATGTCGTTGAAGTATATCCTGTATTCTTGCTTACAAATTGTATGACGTTATGCTCTGGTCTTGTGTTACTTTCACAGGTCGCTGAGGCGTATTAGAAAGGACTTGTTGTCGGTGTTTTCGTACTAATCCAAGTTTATTCATCGCGGCGCGGAGCAACTTGACTGTCGAACTTAGAGGCCTCTGCGTTGCTCCTTGTGCTGTGAGTGCGTTGAGGCGCTTTAAGGCGCGATCAAAGCGTCTCTGTGGGGATGTTGGTTCAGTGATGAGTGCTTGATCTTGTCGGATACGCGGTGCTGGTACCTTAATCTCGAGTTTCTTAGCTCGCGCCTGCCACGCCTGAAAAAGGGTAGGTAGTGGGAGTTCTCGTTTGCGTTTCCTAGTCTTCAGTGCGATCAGCTCCATTTGCGACGCAGTGCGATTTTGGATCAGCCTTGCTGCTTGAAGTATCTCTAAGCGTCGTTTTGAAAATGAAAGCTCTGCTTCACGAGAGACCCCGCTGATCTGAATGGTCTCTTGCTTCACCTCCGCTTCATAACCCAGTTGAACAAGTTGTTCGGCGAGTGCCTTACGATACTGTGCTCCGAGTTGCTTTTGCACTTGGTAGAGTGGCTTTGAGAGAATAGCGCCCCAAGTGGTATCTTGCCGCTGTGCCACGTTGAAAATATAGCAGTGCGTGTGAAGTTGCGGATCAAGATCCCTACTAGAGAAGTGTTGAAAGCGAGCAGCGACCATACCAGCAACATTTTCTTTGATGCGTCCACCTTTACCACGCCGACAAATGACATGGTTTTCTTCAGCACAACTCAAAGCTTTTGCAACGGCTCTCTGATGGCCTTTGAGGATGTTGCTTCTATCCTCCCCCGCTGTTAGTGCCCAAAGAACGCTAACGCTCTTAGGGGCGCTAAAAACGAGATCATGACCTGCCGTATGTGTTCGTTTCTTACCACCAACGACTGCAAGCCGCTCTTGTGTTTGCGGATGTAGGCCATGTAACAGCGCAGCAAATTGCTCCTTGCTTACAGATCCTTGTAAATCGAGTGCTTCAGCTCCTTTGCCAAGCCAAAGCCCAGAGCTTTCGTTGCCTTCAGTGTAATACGGTTCACTCTCAAGATGGAGATAATAGTGGGCCGCAGTAACAGCGTTGCCGCGAGCCGCGATTGTAGCAACCATGGGCTAACCTCTTCAAGGCTGCTTTTTATTAAGCAAGCGTTCGAGTTTTTCGGTTTTCAGTTGAGCAGTTTTAGGTGCTGGCACTTTGACCTTACTTGGGCTTTGTGGTGTTGACCGTTGAGGGGTTTGCTTAGATTTTGCCCGCTTCAAAGGGACAAAAGTTTTTCTAAGTTTGGGCAGTGTGATGAAACTGTTCCAGAAAATGTAGGCGTTTGCATCAATGCCAAATAGCAAAAAACTATAGCCTGTTTCGGTGACTTGAAGCTTAGAGAGCAGCTCATTGGGCTTGATAATTGGCCGTGACTTCTTCACCCATTGTTTTGAAGTCGAATTGCCGTTTGCACTGGAGTTTTCAGTAACTTGGAGTTCCTCGATCTCCTGCTCACCAACACTACGCGAAACTTCGTCATTGGAGGGACCGGGCCCCAAACGGCAAACAATGTGATTGCCGATTGTTGAAAGCCAACCATTTGCGACGTCTGAGCCATAAACCTGCTTTAACTGGCCTATGTCCTGTATCACAAGCGCTGCACATAACCCTTTGGAGCGCCCCATATTGATAGCCGACGCAAGCCCCGGCATCTTCGGTAAGTTCCCAAACTCATCGAGAGCAAGGTTTACGCTCTTTGCATCGCTTTCAGGTATATCGGGACTAGCGATGTAACTACCCATGAGGGAGGAAAAGGCGGCTACCCATGAAGCCGATACCTCTCGCGACTTCTCACTCCAACCTAGTATGACTAAGCGCTGTTTTGCTTTGCCCTTTTTCAGCCAATGGCGCATGGCAAACTTTGGAGTATTCCTGCCCCATGCGTGCGCCAGCAGCCGAACTGTTACGAGATTGGTGCTTAAGGTCGATAAAACGTCCATGGTTGAAGAGCGGCTATCGCCTTCAAACAAGATTGCTGATTGCGGAAAATACCGTTTACAGATCGCTCCAAGCTCATCTGGTGTCAGGCAAATATGCGCGTAAAGATCTTGCCAGCTCCATTTGCGCGGCTTCTCTGCCTGAAGTTTCAAAATGATCGCAACTAAAATGTTTTGCGCCGCTTTTGAGAAGAAAGCATTTTTCTCTGATTTCGGTATGAGGTGATTTGCAAGCTCGTGCGCATCCGCTTCATCGGTACAGTCATAGCCAATGAGCCACTCATGGGAGCGGGCGTCTCCGGGGCTAAGTAGGATTGGCTTCGTTGGACCTTCATTGCTTCCCAGTGTGCTTGTAAGAGCGCCTTTTAGATCAAGGGCAATCACAGGCTCTTGCTTTTCGATCCAGTCGCTTACAAGCCGCAGCATAACTTGTGTTTTGCCGCTGCCAGTTCCGCCGCGAATGAGATAGTGACGAAGCTCTTGCTTGAGCGATGAGTTTACGCCCTCAGCGACCGCTGCTCCTTCTCCATTTTGTTGAAGTTGCGGCTTAAGAGAGCTTTGAAACACGCGCAAAGCTTCACGACCTTCAAGCAACCGGCCTCCTGAGGTAACTCTCAATGTTTGTGTAGAGCTTTCAGAGTGTAACAGGTAAGCCCAAACCCCACTTGCAAATGCTATGAGCGTAGAGATTTCTAGTGCATAGATACGAGGCCAAACCGACCACAGAATATCGTATTTGATAAGAAAGTTCTTGCATGAGCCCCATTCTGCTTGAGCATTCACATCCCAGAAAGATTGAAGATGGGCACGTATACAGTTGAGCGCCCCGAACTCTCTGCTGAATGCGACGAAATTTGCCTGCGCTGGAAAGAATTCGAAACCTAAGGTGTACACTCCGACTGCGATGAATCCAGAGCACATTGAGATGAAAACCAAGCGGTAAAACAAAGGCATTTATTGATCCTCCGAACTGGAGTTGAACAGATGCGCAGCGGATAGTGCTAACTCGATAAGTGCGTCGAGTTTTTGGATGTTTTCATCAAGTTGGATTGTAATTCTGTCGAGAAGTTCATCAGACACAGCTCTAGTCCCACTCACATTGAGCCCATCATGAATGAGTTGCCTTGCAACGACGGATTTAGTCGTTCCTAAGGCAAGGGCTCGCACCTCAAGCGAACATTCAGTTTGCTCTTCCAGCCTCACTGAGAGGGTCGTGGTGGTTTTGCTGTTCCTAGCATTGCCTCTGAAAGTCATGATGGTTGGCCCCAAAAGTCGTTTCGGAAAAAGAGACGAGAAAGAAATTGAGGCTCGGCGACAGCCTTGCGCACTAGTTGGTCAAAACAGGCATTTCCAAATTTCACATGAGCACTGTGTTCAACGGGTAGCTGGTGGTTTTTGTAAAGGATCGACGCTAATGTTGCCGCAATAGGTCGGCTGAGCTTCTGACAGGCTTGAGCCCAATTCTCATCGCTGATGCGTAATTGCCGCCTAAGCAAGCTTGCAGTTTCGATGAAGTTGGCCAATGTGTAGCCACCTAGAATATGCATGTTCTCAAGAACGTCAGGATGTGCGTGATCTAGGCATCGCTGAAGCGAGATTTCAACAACGCTTGATCTACTGTTCTGAATATGTGTTTTTTGAATAGTTTTAGATCGTGCGGACATTTTGTCCGTCCGAGACGGCGCTTTTGTCTGTCCCAAATGCCGCTCTTCAACAGGGTTTTCAACAGAGCGTTTCTTGAAAAACGACAGAAGGGAAGAGAGGGCCGTTTTGATATTATTGAGTTGCTCAATTCCACGAACTCGTGAGAGGCGACCAAATGGTAAGATCGTTAGCGCACGTTCCAACGCTTCAGAGCAACTCAGTAAACGGATTTCGCCAAATAGACGCTTGGTGTCTGATTGAAGCACAACAAGCTCTTGTTTGGCCTCTTCGCGCTCTTTAGCCAACTGAAGGAGTTTTGGAACTTTGTTATCGATGAGAGGTTGAAGGTTGATGCCAGAAGTCCAAGCAATGCGTTGATCACCAGTCTTTTCTCTATGCCCATAACGTCGGCTTTTGGGTGCATTTGTCTTAAGGAGCCAGCCTGCTTTAATGAGCCTATTTTCAGCACGAGTAATTGCTCGCTCGTTCAGGTCGAGTTCTTGAGCTGTAACTGGAAGTCTTTGCCAAACAGCGCAGATACGACCCTTCTGAAAATCGTCATCGCGGACTTTCAGTACATAGTGCTTTAGTACCTTGATGTCTGTACCGCTGAGGCCTGCTGCTGGGCCGAACTTGTCTATGAGGGTGAGGACATCAGCGCGAGCGGTGTCTTCTGGCAAACCGTTGTGAGTGAGAGTGAGGCTCATGCGGCACCTCCATCAAGGAGATGCGCTTCATTTGTTGAACTGAGCGGTGCCATGCGGTAAGCTTTTTGTGCAAATTCAAAGTATCCGTTGAACGCGGTGGCAGCCCCTTTGGCGGATTTTTTGTTAGCTGGTAGAAATGGATTTGAAGAGCTGGCATGGCTCAGGAAGTCCGAGCCAAATTTAGGCAAATCCGAAAACGGTCCGGAAGAACCATGTAAGGTTTGCTCTGGAATGTTAGCTAAGCTATTGAAAAATATGGTGCACCCGATAGGATTCGAACCTATGGCCTCTGCCTTCGGAGGGCAGCGCTCTATCCAACTGAGCTACGGGTGCCTTTGGGGCTAGGGTGCCCTTGAGGTGTTGTAGTCTTTACCCGATCCGGACGCGCCCTGCAATGCGCCAATTACAACAACCCTCGAAAATGTGGAAAGGCTCGGGAAGAATTTAGGTTTTGCTCAAGATGCCGAGTGCTGTCAGATGGTTATCCCAGCTGATGCCTGCATTTTGGCTTATAATTTCCGTCACTTCGTAGGATGCATCGCCATACCGGATGGCGCCGTTTCCATCACTAATTGCAAAACTGCCGACATCCAGCGGTGCAAGGCCGCAGCCGTCGGTAACTTGTTGGAAGCCGATGAAGGAGCGCCTTTCAACATCCCAGTAGAGGATCTTGCCGCCACGCGGGCAGGAGGCTGCGATCACGTCGCCGTGCCTGTTCATCTCTACGCTGCCGACATAATTGCCAAGCCCTTCGCTGACGCCGTCTGGCATATCCAGCAGGGTTGCAGCTTTATCGCGTCCCAGATGCACCATGAGCGGAGGTGTTGTATCTTTGGGGCCTTGAAACTGCCCGCCAACCCACACATCACCGTTGCCGTCAAAGCTCATGTGGCGCAGGGAGAGCTGATGCAGGCCAGCCTCCAGCGTATGCTGGGCAAGCAGATCCCCAGTCGCGATATCAATAAAGGCAACCGATGGCTTCATACTAGCGAGATTGAGCTTTTCGCGACCATTATCTGGGTGGGTCTGAATGCCTCCGTTGGCGACAACGAGATGAGATCCATCTGGAGAAAGCAGCAGATCATGCGGCCCAACTCCATAGCTTTCAAACTCTCCAATACGCACTGGTTGCTCACCGGAAACATCATAGATGCCGATGACGCCACGTGCATTTTTAAAATCATTTTCTGGCGCAAATGCCAATCGGCTGTCTTTTGAAAAGACTCCATGCCCATAAAAGTGGCGATCGGCAGGAGATGTGAAAACGATTGGTTCCCGCTTCCCCGTCAGGTCAGCAAGCACAGCAAAATTCTCTGGTCTGCGCGCAAAGGAAAGCAGGCGCATATGCTTGCTATCATAGGCTATGGCGTGACCACGGTCAGGAAGCGGAATTTGATAGAGGATCTCTCCATCTTCGCTAAAGACCGCAATACCATAACCTCCGGTCGGCGTGCGCAGAGCACTGGCAAATAGCTGCAAATCTTCTGCTTCTGAGAACGGCAGGCTATTGGCAAACGCCAGTGATGCAGATGTGTTTAAAACCGCGCCTGAGGCGGCCAGTCCAACAAGGAACTGACGTTTGGATAAGGAGATAGGTTTAGTCGCCGTCCAACGCATTGAAGCCTCCTGCAAGACCAAGGTAACCGGCGAGGTCTTCTGACATCACATCTTTTATCCCGCCGAGGACCGTGGACAGATAAAGCAGCTTGTCACGTACATCTGGGGTTTTTCCGGTGTCCTGAAGTGGTTTAGGTAACTGAGAAAGCACTCGCGTTGTATTGGAAAACTCAAAACCTAACGAATTTGCTACCCAGCTTTGCTCATTGTCCAGCACCTGCGCATATCCGCCAAGCTCATAGGCGCCTTGCAACCCAGTCAGGCTGGCAGAAAGATAGGTGATCGCATTGCCGCTGCGGGCAAATGGAGCTTTCTTCGGGTTGGCTTTTTTCTCTGTCTTGCCAAGGACAGAAAGCAGGTACTGGTCTTTGTTAACTGTCAGACCTGTTGTGATGGCGTTAAAAACCAGCTCAGCAGCTTCTTTGTGGGTATGCACCACACCACCACCTTCACTTGGTTCAAGAAGAACTTTGGAAAAGCCCTTGGGGTCTGCCCATTCAGCTTCCAACGTCTGGCCTGCACCTGCCAGATTTATGCTGATACTCTGCGCATAATCACACAGGAATTTTTTGTCTTTGCCGGTACCAAGCGTCAACTTGCCGTCGCTGGCATAGGCGATGCGCTCTAACGCAGTCAGGCCCTGCAAGGCAACGCTCTTGGCAGAAAGAGAAGCAGGTGTAGTAACGGTACTTTCTTGCTTTGCAACGATCTTGTTGATCTGCCGCCGTACAACACCGCGGCTATCTGGCAAGAAGGCAAGGCGCTGAGCAAGGTTATCTTGCGCCATTGGCCCAAACCGTAGGAAGTCGACGCCTGCAATAGCGGCAACTGCGGTGCTGAAGGCATCCTCAAAAGCAGCTGAGTTGCCGGGATCTGAGGTGATGCAAACTTGCTGTGTACGCTCTTCAAGCTCCCTCAACGATCCGGTAAGTTGTTTGGTTGCCGGCCGAATGTAGTTCACGACAGTGGATCGCGTGAACTGGGCATAGTTGGAAGCATCTGCCGCTAAACCAGGCGATGAGACAGTCGCGAGCGAGACGATGAGCGCGCTGAAAGAGACAGCAGTCTTAAAGAACATCAAAGGGACTCCAGGAACCGGATCAAGTTTGCGCGATCTTTGGCAGGCATTTCGATCACATTGGTTTTGGCTGTTTCAGCTTCTCCGCCATGCCATAATATGGCTTCCAGAAGCCCGCGAGCGCGCCCGTCATGCAGGAAGAACCTGTGTTTATTGACAGTTTCAGTCAGACCAATACCCCAAAGCGGCGGCGTTTTCCATTCATTCCCGCTTGCTGAGCCAACGGGGCGGCTATCCGAAAGGCCATCACCCATGTCGTGCAGCAACAAATCGGTATATGGCCAGATCAATTGGAATTGATGTGCTTTTGTCTTCGTGTTGCGGCTGGTGACGTATTTGGGTGTATGACAGCTGATGCAACCGGCCTCGTAAAACACTTTCTTGCCAGCCAGTACGTCAGGGTCATTCACATCACGGCGGGCAGGCACAGCAAGGTTTTGAGAATAAAAGGTGACAAGATCCATGACTGGATCGGGAGCTTCAGAAACGCCCAGATGTTCTTGCTCACCTGTTGCCAGCTTTAAACACTCGGTTTGCGGCTGTGTGCAGTCGCCATAGTTGTTCGGCTTGTAGGGGGTAGAAATTCCGATGTCGCCGGAAAAGGCTCCAGCCGTTTGTGACTGAATACTCGAGTTGCTGCCCTTCCACCCAAAACGGCCAATTGCTTTTGGCGCTTCATCAGCAGAGTTAACCCAACTTACACGGCCAGAAATACCGTCAGCATTCGTATCTTGCGGGTCAGCCTTGGAAAGTATGTCAGATGGTGCGATCGCTTCCAGCAGGCCAAGGCCAATCATTGGCGGGGCAACACGCGGGGATATCAATGTGTGTTCCGAAAGCGGGCCGTATGCCAGGTTCTGTATTGTGTAGGTGGGCTTGCGTAAAGATGCAGTTTCCCCGCCAGAAAGCTTAACTTCAATCTCTTTATAGGAGATTTTCATCTCACCTTCGCCAGCCAACCCTGGAACGCCAAAGTTCTGCAATTGGCCGCCGTATGTTGGCTCTGGGATAAGCGGCAGTTCGCCACTTTCAATCAGGTCGCGCTCTTCCTGTGTTGAGGGGGCAACTGAAAGGCGGAGGAACATGGAAACTGGTCGCTCATCGCCAATTGGCGGGCGCCCGCGTCCATCCTTCAAATGACACCCTTGGCAAGACCGCGCGTTAAACAGGGGGCCCAGGCCATCGGAAGCCTTGGTGGAACTTGGAGAGGATACCCAGAGCTTTTTGAAGAGCCCGTTACCGAGCTTGAATCTCTGCTCCTGCTCAAAGGTAAGGTTCGCACTTGGGTGAGAAAATGAATCTCGGTTGAGGTGTTTGAGTGAAGTTGCCTTGCCCGCCTGCATCATTTCAAATTTTTCAGCTTTAGAAAAATCTGCCGGAGCGTTCAAAACCTGGTGAACCTTGGTTTTGTCTTCAACGCTGAGATCGGTTCGCTGGTCCAGATCAATGGCATTGGCAGCCGGAATAGCGATGCTGGCAAAAATGGCGGTGGTGGCTATCACTCCGGCGCAAGCGCGAAGTATGGCTGGAACCTGTCCTGGCATAGTTGGTGCCTGTATTGTCAAAAGCCTTCACAAAAACGCTGTTCCGCGCAAAACTGCGCAAACTTCAACGCAAGCGGAAGTAAAGGAGAGTAAGTCCCGCATAAGCAAGCTTGATGCGGGACCTGGTTTCTTATTCAAACACTGCAGAAGGGTCATCAAGGCTGTCGGAGCCTTCAAAGGCAACCTTCTCCAGCTTCAGCACTTTTACAGCGCGCTGAATGGAAGTGGTCTGATCGATGAGGCTATCAATAGCGGCTTGCACAACCGCATTGCCTTCAGTGTTACCTTCTCCGATCATCTGATCGTAGGACTCGGTGGTTTCTGCGCGGGTTTTCAGTGCTGTAAAGGTGCCAACGGAAGCGTTGAGCTTACCTTCCAGCTCTGCTGAAACTGCGGAATCTGCTTTTGCAAGCAAGTCCTTAAGAGAAGCGCCTTCAACAACAGAACCATCAACGCGGGTGTACTTACCCTGGAAGACGTTATTGATGCCAACCACATCGTTATAGTGGGACATATGAGTGTTGTCAGAGAAGCAATCGTGCTCTTCTTCAGGATCATTCAGCATCAGGCCCAGCTTCATCCGCTCACCAGCAAGCTCGCCGTAGGAGAGGGAGCCCATACCAGTCAGGATAGTCGCGATACCGCCGGCTTCACCCTTGTCGGCTAGGTCCTTGCGTGCTGCACCGCCGGTATTCCATGCGTCAGCCATCTCTTCCAGATCGGTAATAAGAAGCTTGGTTGCAGCCTGAAGGTAGTCAACGCGGCGCTCACAATTGCCACCGGTACAGTTCTGGGTGTCAAAATCTGTCGCCGGGCGGTTGCCAGCCCCTTTGCCGGTCCCGTTAAGGTCCTGCCCCCACAACAAAAATTCAATTGCGTGATAACCCGTTGCAACATTCGCCTCAACTTCACCAGCTTCCTGAAGCTTTTCAGAAAGCAGGGCAGGAGTGATTTCGGTTGCGTCGATTTCTTCTCCAGCAACAGTCACTTTAGCGTTTGCAATAATGTTAGCTGCATACAATGGGTTTTCTTCAGACTCGCTGCCGTAAGAACCGTCAACGTAGTCGATCAAACCTTCATCGAGTGGCCATGCGTTGACCTTGCCTTCCCAATCATCAACCACAGCGTTGCCAAAACGGTACACCTCGGTCTGCTGGTAAGGGTTACGAGCGGAAACCCACGCACGCCGCGCCAGCTGCAGGTTTTCTTCGGTCGGCTCAGAAACAAGCGTGTTGATTGCACCTTGCAAGGCTTTTGCCGTTGTCAAAGAATCTTCGAATGCGGCCTGTGCGATGTCGCCGTAGTTTGTAAGAACGTCTGAAGGAGTTGCCGCAACAGCAACAGTTGAAAGGCTGCCGAGTGCGACAGAACCGAGCAGAACGCCACGGATAAAGCTCATTGTGATCCCCTTAAAAGTGCAGTGCTTTTGGTTTGTGCTACAAGCAAACAGTTCGAGCTACACGAATTCATTCAACAAAGGTATTCATGCCCGATAGCATGAGAAAGCTGCCGCTATTTCATATTTATGAGTGTTCTTGTCAAGTTTTAAACTTCACAGTTTCAATAGGTTAGATTAATTCTAAATATGATTATTTGATGCAACTTATTGGATGAAATAGCTTTTCGCCACTTTTGCTCTTGCAAATCATTCGCAAAATAGAACTGGATAAATTCAGAAACGCACCGGAATCCACGAGCCATTCGTTACTGTTTGTTTGTCATATCTTGACTTCGTTTTGCCTTTGCGCTTTTTCGGAACCTTCATCAGTTACAATCGATTTAATTGGTCCCAATCAGTCCGTCTGTCTGCACCAAAAAAGATAAGAACAAAGTATGGCAGCACGATTACACACGCTTGCTCAATTGGTTATCCGTGGCTGGAGCGCAAATGCACTTCGCATGTTGCTGGTTCATTATGCCTTTGTTTTCTTGGGCGCTGTTGCAATCACGCCAATTGTGCTTGGTCTTGGAAACTTTGTGATCGGGTTATCCGGTAGTGCGGTGCTGGCTGATTACGAGATTGCCTCTTTCTTTTTTACGCCGTTGGGTCTGTTGGGAGCGTTCGTTTTTACTGTTGTATTTGTTGCAATGGCACTGCTGGAACTGGTTGCTTTGCTCGCGGTGCTGGATAGACCGGAAAGTACCGTGCCTGCCGCGCGCAATGCTTTGCTTTCAACGTTGGGCATGTTCCCGCGCCTTGGCATTTTCACTTGGCGGCTGACACAAAGATTGCTGGTCGCAATGGTTCCCGGCGTTGCGGTTATTGTTTTGACTGTGTTTGCTTTCCTGCAAGATCACGACATTAACTATTATCTTCAATACCAACCCGTAGAGTTTTGGCTTGCCGCATTCTTCGGCGGAATTGGCTTGTTCCTTGCGATTATTATGCCTCTTTACGCAATTCTTGTGTGGGGGCTATCGCTGCCACTTGTTGTGTTGAGAGACCATCCGGTGGGCTCCGCATTCTCGCGAGCAAGATTTCTCTCTCGCGGCTTACGGCCAGTGTTTGCAGGTGCAATTTCCTTGTGGTTGCTAATCGACATACTGGTCCATGCACTTTTCCTTGTTGCTTTGGAACAGGTTGGCTCCTACGCGATTTCTTTCGTGTCGCAATCCGCTGAGATGTTGGCTGCTATTCTTGGCAGTTTGGTTGTGCTGCTTTTCGTTGGGAACACTTTGATAAGTGGGGTAATGCTGGGAAGCTTAGCATTGATCTTAAAAGCTGCTCTGTACTTGGCAGATGGGAAGGGGCACAGGTTTTCTGAGGTACCTGACACGCCAAAACTGGAGAACAAATGGACCATTGCCCTGACCCCTTTTCGTCTTGGTTGTGTGATCGCCCTGTTAGGGACCATTGTTGTCCTCGCTGGAACCTATTGGGTGTCAACGGACTTGCCACAAAAGGACGTTTTGGTCATAGCCCATAGGGGAGCCTCCGCGCATGCACCAGAAAATACAATAGCGTCTATTGAGCAAGCAGTTAAAGACAAAGCAGATTGGGTTGAGGTGGATGTTCAGGAGACGGCAGATGGGGCTGTGATCATCGCACATGACAGCGATTTTATGCGGTTGATTGGCAAGCCTGCCCATACCTGGGAGCTGACACTGGCTGAAATGCAAGCGTTTGATGTGGGAGGCTGGTTTTCAGCTGAGTTTGAGCGACAAAGAGTACCAACTCTGCAAGAGGCCCTTGAGGCGGTCAAAGGCAAGGCAACTCTCCTTATTGAGTTGAAATATTATGCCGGCAGCCTTGTCGAAAATTTGGAGGAAAAGGTCGCCCGCATTGTCACTCAAGCCAAAATGGAAAACGAAGTCGCGATTATGTCTCTAGAGCGCTCTGCGCTTAAAAGAATGGGGAAATTAGAGCCCTCGTGGAATATAGGCCTTCTTACGGCCACATCTATCGGAGACTTGTCAGAACTTAACGGAAATTTTGTAGCTGTCTCCTCTGCCTCTGCGTCTTTAAGCTTCATAAGAAGAACACAAGAGACCGGAAAACTCGTTTTTGTTTGGACGGTTAATAATCCGTCTACCATACTCCGCTACATATCCATGGGCGTGGATGGAATTATCACGGATGATCCTGCACTGGCGCGTAAGACACTGGAAGAATATAAAGAAATGAACCAGTTCGAGCGGTTATTACTTCATACCTCTGTCCTTTATAACCTTAGCTTGAACTAACATTTCGGCCATAAGAAACCTGTATATGCCTTATATTGTCTTAGTATTCTTGGGTGCGTTGCTCACTGCGCTTTCTATGATCAACCCTGCAACGTCGAAACAGCCTGTCTTGTTGCATGGAGATCGTCAGACGGTGAATGCGATAATTGCCGAGGTTAACCTACCTGATGACCGTCGCGGCCTTGTGCATGTGATTTTGGAAGACGCGCGTGTAAGAGCTGAGCGATTGGACGGCAATTTTCAATTGATTTCTGCAAGTGCTGAAACGCTCTCTGAGCTGCCTGTTGAGACTTTCACGCTCGAACAACTGGACGCCGAGACCAGAAATGAACTTGTCGAAGTTCTGGACGAAGAACAAATGACAGAGCTGCACCGCGCGATTGAAGTGGTTTTGGCAGAACATAAGACTACCAGCGAGAATTAGGTTCTAACGACTTATTATCTCGCTGAATGTTAATCGCTATTCATCGTCATCACTATCGGGAATTGCAAGATCTACTGCGCCTCCGACGATACTCGTTCCCACTTTTGCTGTTGTTGTAACAGCTGTGGTGGCAACTGAAACGGCAGCCCCTCCAACTGAAACTACCGCACAACCTGAAATGCCAAGTAATGCTGCAAACATACTAGTTGAAACTACGAAAATTCTCATCACTTCCCCCAAAATAGCCTTCAGCCTCTTGAAAGGTCACTTATTTTAGTTAAATTTTGAGGGTATTAATTGCAATTTTCCTACTTAATCCCTGCCCTCATGAAACTCTGCACAAATTGTCTTTGAAAAAGAAGAAAAGCAATTAGAAGTGGACCTGAGGTCATCAGAGTTGCAGCATTAATGACGCTCCACTCGACACCACCATCTACTGCTGCAAATATTGAAAGCCCAACGGTCACCGGGCGCGTTTCAACAGAGTTTGTGATGATGAGTGGCCAAAGAAAATTGTTCCAGTGATGGCTAACAGAGACAAGCCCATAAGCTAGGTAGGTTGGAATTGCCAGCGGTACATAAACCTTCCATAGCACTGTTAATGGGCCAGCGCCTTCCACGCGTGCGGCTTCATCCAATTCCTTTGGGATGGTTTTGAAGGTCTGGCGCAGCAAAAAGATCCCAAAACCAGAAGCCATATAAGGTAGGCCTATTGCCACAATCGTATCCATAAGTCCTAGAGTACCGATCATCTTATAATTCTCGACGATGAGTATGTCTGGCATCACCAACAGCTGCAGAAGCACTAGGGTAAACAAAAAACCAGAACCAGGAAATTCAAAGCGTGCGAAGGCATATGCAGCCAAAGTCCCCAAAACGAACTGTGCGATCAAAATGATCGTCACCAACATGAATGTATTGAGGAAATAGCGTGCAAACGGTGCTGCCGACCACGCCTTGCTGAAATTCTCTAGGGTCACGGGCGCAAATAACTCAAAGCGTGCTTCGTAAGCTGCCGGATGGAAGGCAGTCCAGATCGCATAAAGCAACGGGAGCGCCCAAAGTAATGCAAGCGTCCATGCACCTAGACTATTAAAAAATCTGTCATAATCGAACTGGCGTGGGGGCGCTGTTTGGGTGGGCTCAAGAAGAGAAAGGTCGCTCATTTGTAATGCACCCTACGATCCATGAAAAAGAATTGGCCGATGGCAATGATCGATAAAATGGCCAACATGACGACTGTCAGCGTTGCTGCATATGAAGTCTGCCAGTACTTGAACGCGACCTCATAAATGTAAAATAGCAAAAGGGAAGACGCATTGTCTGGCCCGCCACCTGTCATCGCAAAAATGTGGTCCACCAGCCGGAAGGAGTTAATAACAGCGTTGATAGATACGAACAAAGTTGTTGGCATTAACAGTGGAAAGGTAATCTTCCAGAAGAAAGCCCAACGGCTTGCCCCTTCAATATCCGCGGCTTCTTTGTAAGAGGGCGGAATGGCCTGTAGGGCGGCGAGATAAAATATCATGAAGAACCCAGCTTCTTTCCAGATTGTCACGATCATCATGCAGATGAGCACAGTCTCCTGGCTCCCAAGCCATGAGTTCTCTGGTAGCCCGAAGACACCCATGCGGATCTGATCAATTAGACCAAAGCCCGGTGTGTAAAAAAACATCCATATATTTGCGACTGCGATCAGTGGTAAAACCGTCGGAGCGAAGAACGACATGCGCACAAGACTGCGGCCTTTGAGCTTGTCATTCACCCAAATTGCCATCAACAAAGATATGCCAATGGAGGCGGGGATGGTTGCCAGTGCGTACCATAGGTTATTGACCAGCACTTTCCAGAAGGTTGGATCGGAAATGAGCTCCTCGTAGTTACGCAGGCCAACAAACTTTGCAGGTCGGCGTCCGCGTGACGTGGAGAAGAAGCTATTGATGATGGTGGTGATGGCCGGGAAGTGTGTGAAGGCGAACAACATCACCATTGCTGGTGTCAGCAATAGCCATCCGTAAATCCACTGCATGCGTTTGGTCATCTGATCCCCCGTGGAAAATGCTAGGACGAGGCGCAAGGGAAAGCGCCCCGTCAACTCATGTGACGACAGACCAATTAGCGATATTCAGAAAGAATACGGTCAGCGTCCTTTTGAGCACTCTTCAGCGCGTCCTCAGCAGACTTTTTGCCGGTAATGGCAGAATGTAGCGCGTCGTTGAAGATGCGCGTCACGCGCTGGTTTTGATAGGTCGAAAGCTCTGCAACAGCGTGGTCCAACTGCTCTCGGGCAACCAGTGCTGGAGGGAAGTCAGCAACATAGGCTTTCATCTCATCGGTTTCCCAAGCTGCAGGAGATGGAGCAACATAACCCGTTGCCATAGACCATTTAGCAGCCTGCTTCGGAGCCGTGATCCACTTTACAAAGTCGATAGAAGCTTTTTCCTGCTCTTCACTGGAATCTTTAAAAATGTAGAAGTTTCCGCCTCCGGTTGGTGCGCCGCGGCGTTTGTTTGCTGGCAACATAGCAACGCCAAACTCAAAAGGTGCATTGTTGCGAACATTGGTCAGGTTGCCCGTGGAAGTCCATATCATCGCAGTGTTGCCCTCAAAGAACGCCTTTGGAGTTGCGCCCCACTCGATGATACCCGGCGCCATCACGCCATGCTTGGCGGACAGATCGACAAGGTACTCAAGCGCTTCAACAACCTTCGGGTTGTCGAAGTCGGTTTGGTTTCCGTCCGCGTTTGCCAAGATAACATCATTCTCGGTGGTCAGACCTTGAAACAGCCAATAAGGAAAACCGGAGGAAGGGATGCGCACGCCCCATTGGGTTACATTACCGGAGGCATCTTTTTTAACCAGCACCTTACCCATGGAGACCATTTCTTCCCATGTAGCAGGTGCTTTTTCAGCATCTAAACCGGCAGCCTTAAATGCTTCCTTGTTCCAGTAAAGTACCGGAGTCGAGCGCTGGAATGGAATGCCGTAGGTCTTACCGCCAGTCTGCGAATTCTTCATGAAAGCTGGATAGAAGCTGTCCAGCCACTTTTTGTCTTCCTCTGAATTTGCGATGTCATCAAATGCAAGGATAACGTCCTCGTCGATCAGGGTGAACATGTCTACAGACAGGATCACGGAAAGCTGAGGAGGGTTGCCGCCACGAGCGGCCGTCAGGGCCTTTGAGACCGTGTCTTGATAGGATCCAGCGTAAACTGCATCAATGTTTACATCAGGATTTGCGGCAGCATATTCAGCAGTTAATTCTTCAATCGTTTGCGCGGCCATTCCCCCAACGGCCACTGGGAAGTAAAACTGGAGATCAACCGCGTAAGCGCTGATCGCAGTACCTAGAGTAAAAGCTGCTGTAGATGCAGCAAGGCGTAAAGACTTGAAAATGAATTTCATAGGTTTATACCCTTTAATTGCCCTTTTTAAACGGGGCACTCCAATGCGCGTCAGCGCGTTTCTCAAGCCGGTTCGAATTGCACCTCGGCCGGCTTGATTTCCTCCCGGCGCTTGCCGGTATCCCCATGGAAAGTTGCGGGAATTTCCGCATCCCAAGTTAGCCCAACTGTCTGGCCCGGTTTCAGTTCTGTTGTGCCTTTAACGCGCACAAGCATTTTTTCGCCACCTACAGAACAGTTAGCCAGCGTATCAGCGCCCATGTACTCAAGGCTAAGGACCTGTCCTGGAATACCGTTTTCACCAGTTAGTCTGATGTCTTCAGGACGAAGCCCCAGTCGTGATCCAACAGACGTTTTGGGCAACAAGTGCTGTACTGTTAATGGTGTTACGGACCTAATTGCATCCAGCGAGACAATATTCATTGGTGGTGTGCCGATAAACCGGGCAGTAAACACACTCGCTGGGCGTTCGTAGATTTCCTTAGGGCTGGCCGCTTGCTCAACCTGTCCATTGTTCATCAGCACAACCTGATCAGCCATGGTTATGGCTTCAGTCTGGTCGTGGGTGACATAGACCATCGTCAGGCCCAACTGTTGCTGGAGCGCTCTAAGTTCAACACGCATTTCCTGACGGAGTTTTGCGTCAAGGTTAGAGAGAGGCTCGTCCATAAGGCAAACGGGTTTTTGGGAGACAATTGCCCGGCCAAGAGCAACGCGCTGTTGTTGCCCCCCAGACAACTGCGAGGGCTTCCGCTCGAGTAAATGTGAAATCCCAAGAAGGTCGGCAGCGTGTTTAAGGCGTCCATCTCTCTCTGCTCTGCCAACTTTGCGAACTTTCAAGCCAAATAGAATGTTTTCAGCGACAGAAATATGAGGAAACAGCGCGTAGTTCTGAAACACCATCGAGATGTCTCGCTGAGCAGGGGAGCGGTGGGTCACATCTCGTCCGCCAATGCTGATTTGTCCAGAAGTTGCCTCTTCCAACCCTGCAATTAAGCGCAGGGTGGTAGATTTTCCGCACCCGCTAGGGCCTAAGAGAACTGTAAAACTTCCACCCGTTACAGATAGGTTGACCTGATTTACTGCGGTTGTATCTCCCCAGGATTTGGTCAGGTTTGAAAGTTCCAGATGGGCTGGGTGCTTCAGGTGGTTCATAAACCTGACTCCTGTTTGCAAACAACAAGTTCTGCAGGCGACGTTTCGATGATTGCAAGGATGGCGGCGGGAGGGTTTTCCTCGCAGAAAATCTTGGTCACATCTGTTAGGGAGCCTGACCGGACATGGGCCTGACGACCAAACTTGGAGCGATCCACAACAAGGAACGATTGGCGGCAATTCGCCATGATTGCTTGCCGAGCGGCAGCCTCATCCTCGTTGAAGTCGAGCAGTGTTCCGTCGGCGTCTACGCCCGCAACACCAAAGATACCAATATCGAACTTGTAGCTTCGGAAAAAAGCCTCTGCATTGGAGCCCAAAACGTCCAGGTCTCCGTGACGGAGCCTTCCGCCTGTAATACTAACCTCATTTGAGGTGTTCCTAAGAGCTGTGATCGCTACGTTGATGTTGTTTGTGAAGATTTTTAGGGCTTCGTGACCCTCAAGTGCCTCCGCAACAATCTCAGGTGTGGTTCCGATTGAAAATGCAAGTGTTGCGCCATCGTCGATATAGTTGGCCACTGAAAGTGCAATGGCGTTTTTGGCGTCCAAATTTAAGATCTTGCGGGCTTTATAGGTAATATTTCCGCGATTGGGCGGCACCTCTACACCGCCATGTACGCGCCTTAACAGTCCCAATTCGCTCAACCTATTGATGTCGCGGCGGATTGTCTGGGTGGTTACTTCAAACTGCGTTGACAAAGACTCCACGCTCGCGAACCCGCGTGAACGTACAAGAGAGATGATCTCTGATTGCCTGGTTGAGAGTACTGCTTCCATCACAAAATCTGCTTTATGCTGCAAATAATTCGTTCATATGAACACCTACTATGTTCATATGAAACTTATGTGATATCTCAGATAAATAAAAGTAAAGCTTTTTTAGCAATAAATTCTAGGTACTTATACCGAGCCACCCAACAAAAAAAGCGCGCTCTGCTTGCAGAACGCGCCTCAAATTCATTTAGGGTACACAGACTCAGGTGAGCTGAGTAAAGAACTTCAACCGTGCTTTGTGCGCCTCTGCAATGTGATGGCGTGCCGCTTTATCTGCTCGCTCACAGTCACGTTTAGAAATTGCATCTACAATTTCTGCATGCTCCTCAATTGCAAGGCGGCGGCGGTCATCATCTGTCAGCGTCGTACCTGCAAGAAGCAGCAGGGATAAGCGCATGTGATCGATCTGCTCAACCAGATACCTGTTGTGCGAAGCAAGATAGAATCGACGGTGGAACTCGCGATTGGTCTTAATCAGGCGCTCCGCATCTGCAAGGTTTTGCATATCGGAATCAACCATTTCCTGCAGGATTTCAATTTCCGCAGCGGATGCGTGTTGCGCGGCGAGACGACCAGCAGTGCCTTCAAGCACCTCTCGAAGAAAATAGAGCTCACTGATCTGGTTATGATCCAGACTTGGAATGACCATTCCACGGTTTGGCTCGTGAACAGCAAGTCCTTGTGCCTCAAGCCGTTTTAGACCTTCGCGGATCGGTGTGCGACTGACGCCGAATTTCTCCGCCAGTTCTGCTTCCCGCAAGCGACTGCCCGGTTTCAGTTCACGGCTTTCAATAGCTTTAATGAGACGACGATAAATCTCAGCTCCGTTGGGTGAATTGGCGCTCACATCTTATTCCCGGGACTAGTAAAGGCTTGGTTTGCAGCTCCCACAGTGCCAGCCTCGTCAAAAAAGGACAGGCAGGGCCGCAAGACGGTCCTGCCAGTTTCTACATGAAATTACAATAAGGCATAGCACAGCCTAGTTAATAACTAGCATGCTTAAGTTGTTTTGTGCTTATGCACCACCTGCAGGCCAAGGGCCGTGATAACCGGAACCATCCTTGTCGGTGCGCTCAAAGCCATGCTGACCGAAGAAGTCGCGCTGGCCCTGAATCACATAGGCTGCAGTGCGCTTTTGGCGGATCATGTCAAAAGAGCCTAGAGCAGATGAAAGTGCAGGTGTTGGGATTGCATTACTGATACCCATGCACAGAACTTCGCGAAGACCCGGAACAGCATCTTTCATGCGCTCTGCGATGGTTGGCGCAAGGTAAAGAGACTCCAAAGTTGGGTTCTCATCATAAGACTGTGCGATTTCATCCAAAAAGCGGGAACGGATAATGCAGCCCTGACGCCAGATGCGGGCAATATCGCCCATCGGCAAGTCCCAGCCGTTTTCCTTGCCACCAGCTGCGAGGACAGCAAAGCCTTCAGCGTAGGCAGCAATTTTACCTGCAATCAATGCGCTCTCACATGCATCGATGCCTTCCTGTTTCTCTTCCCAGCTAAGAGTTTCATCAAGCTGTGGGTAGACCTCAGCAATCTCCTGACGCAGCGAACGGCTTGCAGACATGCAGCGCGCAGCCACAGCAGCATCAATACCGGTTGCAGGAACGCCAAGTAGGTGGGCCTCAACAGCTGACCAGCGACCAGTGCCTTTCTGGCCTGCAGTATCAAGGATAATGTCGAGAATTGGCTTGCCGCTCTCTTCGTCGATCACACCCATAACATTTGCTGTGATTTCAATGAGATAAGAAGCAAGTGGGCCTTCGTTCCATTTGGAAAAGATCTTTGCCTGTTCCTCAATGCTAAGGCCAAGTGATTTAGTCATCACTTCATGTACTTCGGCGATCATCTGCATATCGGCATACTCAATACCGTTGTGCAGAGTCTTCACGAAGTGGCCAGCACCTTCAGGTCCCATCAGTGCAACGCAAGGCTCGTCATTGTGCTTTGCCGAAATAGCCTTGAGAATTGGCTCGATGCGGCCATAGGCAGCTTCGGAAGCGCCAACCATGATGGAAGGTCCAAAACGAGCGCCTTCTGCTCCCCCTGAAACACCCATTCCAACAAAGGTGAAAGGCGTGTCTGCCAGCTCTTTGTAACGACGGTTGCTATCATGAAAGTCGCTGTTGCCCGCGTCGATCAGAATATCGCCGTCCTTCAGATGCTCTCTCAAAACAGAGATCTGCTGGTCAACAGGAGCGCCTGCAGGAACCATTAAAATGATAGGGCGGGGGGCTTTGATGTTTGCGACCAGCTCTTCTGAGCTGTAGCAAGGGATAAACATGTCTTTGAGGTGCCCGGCTTTTTCCATAAATGCCTGGGTGCCCTCTGCAGTGCGGTTGTATACCGCCACCTTATAGCCATTGTCCGCAATGTTGAGAGCTAGGTTGGCTCCCATAACGCCCAGCCCAACAAGGCCGATGTCTGCCTGTGTCATCAATACTCTCCGCGCTGCATATGGTGCACAGACACGCGCAAAACTACCCCAATAGATAACTTGGAGATCGTATGCGCTTGTGCATTAGAAACTAGGTCAGTGGCATAGGTGAAAAACGAGTTTTTGCCAAGCTACGAATAAGAAAATTCCGCAATAGCCTAATAAAACTGCAGAAATAGCGCTTTTTTGGAAGCTTCCTTATTTCATGGATATCGAAAGCACCTCTTTTGCAGCTATCTCCAGCGCCACAGCTGACTCCTGCAACTGACTGCGCTCCAGATCGTCCATACTTGGAAAGAGCGTCGCCTCAATACCGTCTGCACCCAGAACGCGTGGAACGGATAGCGCTGTGTCCTTCACGCCAACAATCTCCTCATTGACGATCGAAAGGCTGATCACAGCGTGTTCGTTGGTCAAGATGGCTTTTACAATGCGTGACAAACCAGCGCCGATGCCATAGTTGGTCGCGCCCTTGCCTTCAATGATGGAGTAGGCGGCATAGCGTACGCCATGATCAATGCGATTACGGACTTCCTGCGTAATTGGCTTGTTGATTTGTTCTGCAAAGGTGAACAGGGGCGTGTTGCCTGCTTTTGCACCAGACCAGATGAGAACCTCGCTGTCACCATGCTCGCCAAGAACGTCTGCATGGACAGAGTTTGGTGTGATGCCAAGGTGTTTGCCAAGCAAGGTACGAAAGCGTGCAGTATCCAAAATTGTGCCAGATCCGATAACACGGCTGCGCGGTAGGCCGGAAATTTCGGTCGCAATCTGAGTCATGATATCAACGGGGTTAGTTGAAATGATCAAAATGGCATTTGGTGCATATTTCAAAACTTCTGGAATGACGCTTGCAAACACGCCTGCATTGCGGGCCAGAAGCTCAATACGCGTCTCGCCCGGTTGTTGGCTGACGCCAGCTGCAATAACAACAACCGTAGCATTTTTCAGGTCGCTGTAATCACCGCTGATAATGCTCATTGGGCGGGCAAAGGGAGTTGCATGAAGAATATCTTCTGCCTGGGCAACCGCTAATTGAGGGTTGTAATCGACGAGTACAATTTCGTTGCCCACACCGTTCAGAGCCATGGCATAGGCTGCGGTACTTCCAACTGCGCCAACACCAACTACACCGATCTTCATAGGCTATCCTTTTTGTTATCGCCTGCCGGGCCCACAGCCCTTGGCAAAGTATTATGAAAGTCTCCTAGTCATTCGCTTGCGGCAATGCAATTGGATGACGCGTGACATATCAGCTCGGCTGAGATCATTTTTGACATTTCGGGCAATAAAACGTTGAACGTCCATTATGTACTTTCCGCTCAATTACGCCCGTGCACCCTGGTGTTCTGCAAGCCTCTCCCTCGCGGTCGTAGACAGAAAAGTTATGCTGGAAATATCCCAATGAGCCATCAGCCTGTCTGTGGTCTTTGAGAGAGGAGCCTCCCGAAGCAATGGCTTCTTGCAGGACTTCTCGAATGTGATTGGAAAGTTCATCAGCCTTCTGGCGTGGTTTCCCACTCTTACTTGTAAGAGTTGAGGCGCTGTGAAACGGGCTCAACCCAGTTCTCCAAAGCGTTTCACACACATAAATATTCCCAAGCCCTGCAACGAACTTTTGGTTGAGCAGTGCAGCTTTTAAAGAAGTCTTGCGGTTGTGGAACAAATTGGCAAGATATGCGCCATTGAGCTCATTCCCCAGTGGTTCAATCCCCATGCTGGCAAACATTGGGTGCGTGGCCAACTCACTCCGTGGTATTAGGATCATGAACCCAAAGCGACGAGGATCGTTGTAAATTATCTTGACGATCGTTTCCCGGTCAGCGGGTCGCACGTGAAAAATTATGTGATCATGCTGGGGGTGCTTTCCAGTTACATGATACATTTCAACCGTTTGCGTTGGCTTAAGGTCCTTGGTTTCGATCCAGCGAAATGAACCGGACATGCCAAGGTGCATCACCAAAACATCACCACTGTCGAGATCAAGCAGTAAGTATTTGGCGCGTCGACTGAAGGAAACGACCTTGCGATTTTCCAGCCGATCTACAAAATCGTTACCAAATGGAAAACGAAGGTCAGGTCGGCGTTGTTCAACTCTGCAAATTGTTGCATTGTCAAAAAAAGGAGCTAGTCCGCGGCGGACTGTTTCAACCTCCGGTAATTCAGGCATAAGATATCCGTTGGTACAGTGGTTTGCTGCTGGGCAAAGATTGCGTTCTATAATAGCGCTTTGCAACAAGCTGTACTATGTTCGCCCGCGAAATGGAGTGATTTGATTATGGCGCGTGAGTTCTCAACCCCTGAGCAGGCTTCGGTAACAGACCCGTCCGAAATGGCGACAAGCTTCGGTTTTCGTACCGTTCGTGAAGGTGAAAAGCAGGATTTAGTGGATGATGTTTTCCACAAGGTAGCTTCGCGCTATGACCTGATGAACGACTTAATGTCTGGTGGATTGCACCGTCTTTGGAAAGACGCGATGGTTTCCAGCCTGCGACCTCCCAAGAGTGGCGCCCGCGAATGGCGACACCTGGATGTCGCTGGAGGAACTGGCGATATCGCAATGCGTACAGTCGAACGCTCCAATCGCACTGTGATGTCAACGGTTTGCGACATCAATGGTTCAATGCTTGGCGTTGGCAAAGACCGCGCAGCAGCTGCGGGCCTGTCGCAAAACATTGAATTTGTGTTGGGAAATGCGGAAGAGCTTCCCTTCCCAGATAAGCACTTTGATGCTTACACGATTGCTTTTGGTATCCGAAACGTACCGCAGATCGATAAAGCGCTACAAGAAGCACATCGCGTTTTGAAGCGTGGTGGCCGTTTTATGTGTCTGGAATTTTCTCAGGTGGACGTACCTGCGTTCGACAAGCTGTATGATCTTATGTCATTCCATGCCATTCCAAAAATTGGACAGGTTGTGACAGGTGATGGAGATGCCTACAGCTATCTTGTCGAATCTATTCGCAAGTTTCCAAATCAGGAACGTTTTGCGCAGATGATACGGACGGCAGGCTTCGAGCGTGTCACATATCGCAATTACACCGGCGGCATCGCTGCTCTTCACTCCGGCTGGAAAATCTAACCAGTTATGATCGCAAATATTGTGCCCTTTATGCGTCTGGTTTTCGCAGGCTATGTTATGGCCCGCGAAGGTGTGTTTGGACTGGCTTCTTTGCCGGAACTTCCCCCTGGCCCGCGCCTTGCCATCGGGATGGCCCGCATGGTGGAGCGGCGCGGCATCGAAAAGAAAGATGCCGCCGCGCGCCTGACAGACGCTTTGAACCGGTTAGGCCCTTCCTACATCAAGCTCGGGCAGTTTCTGGCAACCAGACCTGACGTTGTAGGCAAGGAGGCTGCGAAAGAACTCTCCGCACTACAAGACAACGTACCTCCATTTGCTACGGAATATGCTCGTAAAACAGTGGAAGAGCAGCTTGGTAAGACGGTCGAAGATCACTTTGAAGAATTCGGAGAACCGGTGGCTGCTGCTTCTATTGCGCAGGTGCACCCCGCTTTCTTCCGTAACCGTGATGGAGAGTTGCAAAAGGTCGCCGTTAAAGTTCTTCGTCCAGGTGTCGAACGTGGCTTTAAAAGAGACCTGAAAAGCTTTTATCTAGCTGCCCGTATGGCCGAACGTTTCAGCCCGGCAAGCCGGCGCTTACGTCCTCTCGCCATGGTCGAAACCTATGAACGTGCTGTAGCCCTTGAAATGGACTTACGCATGGAAGCGGCAGCTCTTTCTGAAATGGGCGAAAACTCCAGGGAAGATAAAGGCTTCCGGGTGCCAGCCGTAGAGTGGACCAGGACATCTCGCTCCGTGCTTTGTATGGATTGGATCGACGGTGTAAAGCTCTCGAACGTTGAAGGTATCGCGGAAGCAGGCCATGATTTGGCTGAGCTTGGAAACAGAGTCATTCAAAGCTTTTTGCGGCACGCGGTGCGCGATGGCTTCTTCCACGCAGACATGCACCAAGGCAATCTGTTCGTAGAACCTGATGGAACGCTTGTCGCTGTGGATTTGGGTATCACTGGTCGCCTTGGCCTTGCTGAACGCCGGTTTCTTGCTGAAATCCTCTATGGGTTCATCACTCGTAACTATCTGCGGGTTGCTGAGGTCCACTTTGAAGCAGGTTACGTGCCAGCAGATCAGGATGTGGATGTGTTTGCTCAGGCGATCCGAGCGATTGGTGAGCCGATCCATGGACATGATGCGAGCGAGATTTCAATGGCACGCTTGCTAACGCAGCTGTTTGAAGTGACTGAGATGTTTAACATGCATACTCAGCCTCAGCTCATTCTTCTTCAAAAGAATATGGTTTTGGCAGAAGGTGTCGCGCGTTCTTTGAACCCGCATCTTGATATGTGGAATACAGCTGATCCTGTTGTAACCAGCTGGATTCAAAGAAACCTTGGCCCGATGGGACGTATTTCTGACCTTGCAACCGGCGTTACAGTTCTTGGGCGCCTTGCAAGTGATTTGCCGATTATCGCAGACCGCGCCAGCAAATTCTCAAATCAGCTTGAGCTAATGGCTAATAACGGTTTGAGATTCGATGAGGCAACAGCAGATGCGATTGGTAAGGCGGAAGCCAAACATAGTCGCTCCGGTCGGGTCGCCTTGTGGGTCATCGCGATTGCCCTGTCAGTAATTGCTTTTGGAACCTACTTCTAGCGCCTTAATTAAGACTGATAGAAGCGGGAACCTCGTCGGTTCCCGCTTTTTTTGTGCCTAGTGGTTCTTCGAAATCTAGAGATAATAAGAATACGCTAAGTTACTGCATAAATTTATCTAAGTTTTATATAGTCATTGCAATTGATGCTATGAATTGTAGGCGGGTTGTTGTCCAGTAAAACGTGTTAAAAGCAAGGTGTATTGAGAGAAGTATTTGAGAATTCTATGCTCTTACAAGAAATTTAGTAGGGCGCTCAGTGCATTTGTGAAAACACTCTTCTTGGAGGTGCCGCTATGCCAGATAGTTCTGAAATGGGGACCCGTGAACGGTTAATTGATGCCGCTGAACGCTTGCTCGCTGAACATGGTCTTGCTGAAACCTCTGTAAGAATGATCACGGAAAAAGCAGATGCGAACGTTGCTGCCGTTAACTATCACTTCGGAAGCAAAGAGGATTTGATAAGAGCTGTCTTCATGCGGCGCCTCAGAGAAATCGATGATATGCGCATGCAAAGGCTTGATACGCTGGAGGTTGGCGGGCGCCAGCCAGATGTTGAGGAGATCACCCGTGCGTTCATGGAGCCCTTGATTGTTCAAGGCATTTCCAGAGATACCGGGAAGCTGGTTCCATTTGTGGTCCTTATTCGTCAGGTCTTTTCTGACCCAGAATCAGGACAGAAGATCATGCATTCATGGGAGCCACCCAAAATTATCCTTCGGATCACGAAAGCTCTGGCAAGAGCGACAGAGTGTGACATCCCAACAGGTCCGCGTGCGCAATTGCTGATGATGCTGATGCACAGCGCAACGCTGGAAGCTCTGTATGTGGTCACTGGAGCTTCCAAAGGCCCTTATGACGAAGAGATGGATCAGGACGAGATTGTCGAAGGAACGATCCGCTTTGTATCAAGTGGCATTCGCGCGTTCTTCCGCACAGATGCACTGCAAGAGGCCTGACACCGGTCTGAGGATGTCGCTAAAGTGGAGATACCCGCCGCAGTGTCAGGTTGAGTCTGCCTCCGTCTTTTAGCAGACTTGAACTGCCCCCTAGAATACGGTCGATACCGTGGTAGCAAAGACGTGCGTCTCCACCGAGCACAATTACATCCCCTGAGCTGAGTTTCATCGACTGTGTTGGCCCGCCACGCTTGGTGCCTCCCAGCCGAAAAACGGCTGTGTCGCCCAGGCTTACAGAAATGACAGGCGCCTCAAAAGCCTTCTCATCTCGGTCTTGGTGCATTCCCATTTTTGCTGTCGAGTTATAATAGTTCACCAAACAAGCTTCTGGTGGGGCAGCGCATTGGCCTACATGCCGCCATAGATCCAGCAACACATCAGGAATTGCTGGCCAAGGCGTGCCGCTTTGTGGGTGGTGCGGTTGGTAACGGTAGCCCGCCCGGTCAGATACCCAACCTAGTGTACCCAAGTTTGTCATCCGAACAGAGAAGGGCTTTCCTGTGCGCGGCATTGTGGGAGTGAAGAGAGGAGCTGCTTTGACAAGCCCACGCAAAAGGCCGGTCATTTCCTTTTGCTGTTCGGCCGAGAAGTACCCCGGTAAGTATTGGAAACCGCTTGGAAAACTGTCGTTTAGTTGCATTATAAAACCTCACTTCCCCCAAGTGTATCCTGTGAAAGTTACGCTTACAGAAAAAGCAAACTTGGAGAGAATTGTCGAAAGTGAATTTAACGCATAATCTTCAAGATAGAAGCTCACGGTTAAGGAGACCCACAAATGCACCCTCTTCCTCCGCTTCTGTCTACTGTGCTCAATATATTTGCAGCATTTGTATCTCTCTTCATTCTGCTCACTGCTATCGCCATTGTCGTGTTCTACTTTGTCGATCGCTTCCAGCATAAAGATGCGATCCGTCACAATTTCCCGGTCGTGGGTCGATTCCGCGCACTCTTTAGCTATCTGGGAGAATTTTTTCGCCAGTACTTCTTTGCCATGGATCGGGAGGAAATGCCGTTCAACCGAGCTGAGAGAAACTGGGTGGATCACGCATCAAAGGCCGAAAGCAATACGATGGCGTTTGGGTCCACCAAGAATTTGAGCATACCGGGTACGGCATTGTTTGTGAACGCTCCTTTTGCCAAACTTGAAGCAGAAATTGATGAGCCTGAGCCATTGCTGATCGGGCCTTACGTTGAAAACCCCTATGTTCCGCCAAGCTATTTTAACATTTCTGGTATGAGCTTTGGCGCAATTTCAAGGCCTGCGGTGCTTGCTCTATCTCGGGGTGCAAAAATGGCGAATTGCTGGATGAATACCGGCGAAGGCGGGTTGTCGCCCTACCATCTGGAAGGCGGGGCAGATATCGTTTTTCAGATAGGTACAGCAAAATATGGCTGCCGAAATGATGACAGCACTCTCAACGAAGATAAGCTGAAAAAAGTAACTGACCACGATCAGGTCAAAATGGTCGAGGTTAAGCTCGCCCAAGGGGCAAAGCCTGGTAAAGGCGGCCTATTACCTGGCGAAAAAGTAACGCCTGAAATTGCTGAAATTCGTGGGATTAAGGCTGGAGAACCCTCCGATTCTCCAAACAGACACCCTGAAATTAGCAATACTGGGGAACTGTTGGACTTCATCAGCCGCGTTCGAAAAATTGCTAAGAAACCAGTTGGTTTCAAAACAGTCATTGGTTCAAGCTCTTGGCTGGAGGAGTTGTGTACCGAAATTAACCACCGGGGAATTGAACACGCACCAGATTTCATCACAATTGATTCCGCTGATGGCGGCACGGGTGCAGCTCCGATGCCACTCATGGACAATGTGGGCCTTCGTATATCTGAGGCGCTTCCCATCGTTGATTTCGTTTTACGAAAGCACGATTTGCGTGATCGTATCCGTATCATCGTATCAGGAAAACGAATTACACCATCTGCGGTTGCCTTGGCTTTGTGTGCCGGAGCTGACTTTACAGTAACCGCCCGTGGTTTCCTGTTCTCTCTTGGGTGCATTCAGGCGATGCGCTGCAATAAGAATACTTGCCCGACAGGAATCACGACGCATAACAAAGCACTTCAAGCTGGCTTGGATCCGACTGAAAAGAGCCACAGAGTGGCAGCCTATTGCCATAGTGTGCGCATGGAGGTCGATATGATCGCACATGCATGTGGTGTAGATGAAGCGCGTCAGCTTTCGCGCAAGCATGTTCGCATCGTTCAGGGCAGCGGGCACTCAGTCTCCCTTGATGACCTCTATCCACAAACGCCGTCATAGAGGTGGGATAATGCAGTGCCGCCGGTGGCAATGAAGGTGTTTTGGTGTGGTTTTCCAAAGAAAAGTTCTTTTTCTTAACTCAAAATGAGCTTCCCATAGATCTTGTGTCGATATATCGGGTCCTCTCCCTTGCAGGGGCAGGGGACCCCTCTTATATAGCCAATTGAAGTTTTCTTGCGTGTTTGCGACAACTCACGCAAGTGCAATGTATTGGGGACCGGTTGGAAGCTGATCCGACAAGATCCGAAGGCCTACGGGGTTCGGGCGGTCTGCCGAAAGGAGAGTGAAAACATGGCAAAGGTCATCGGTATCGACCTCGGCACGACGAATTCGTGCGTATCTGTAATGGACGGCAAAGACGCCAAGGTAATTGAAAACGCAGAAGGTGCGCGTACTACCCCTTCTATGGTTGCCTTTAGCGATGACGGCGAGCGCCTTGTAGGCCAGCCAGCAAAGCGTCAGGCTGTTACCAATCCTACAGACACTCTGTTTGCTGTAAAGCGTCTCATCGGTCGTCGTTTTGATGATCCGACAGTCGCGAAAGACAAAAAGCTTGTTCCATACGAAATCGTAAAAGCTGACAACGGTGATGCTTGGGTTGAAGCTGAAGGTGAGAAGTACTCCCCATCTCAGGTTTCTGCATTTATCCTGCAAAAGATGAAAGAAACTGCTGAGAGCTTCCTTGGTGAAACCGTTACCCAGGCAGTTATCACAGTTCCAGCATACTTTAACGATGCTCAGCGCCAGGCAACCAAAGACGCCGGTAAGATCGCTGGTCTTGAAGTTCTGCGTATCATCAACGAGCCAACCGCTGCAGCACTTGCATACGGCATGGACAAGAACGATGGTAAAACCATTGCGGTTTACGATCTTGGCGGTGGTACATTTGACGTTTCCATCCTGGAAATCGGTGATGGCGTATTTGAAGTAAAATCAACCAACGGTGATACTTTCCTTGGTGGTGAAGACTTTGATATGCGCTTGGTTGACTACCTTGCTAACGAATTCAAAAAAGATCAGGGCATCGACCTTAAGAACGATAAGCTTGCATTGCAGCGCTTGAAAGAAGCAGCTGAAAAAGCAAAGATCGAACTTTCCTCCTCTTCCCAGACCGAAATCAACCTGCCGTTCATTACCGCTGACGCTTCTGGTCCAAAACACCTTACCTTGAAGCTGACCCGTGCGAAGTTCGAGCAGCTCGTTGACGATTTGGTTCAGCGCACCGTTGCTCCAATGAAAGCGGCACTGAAAGATGCAGGCCTGGCAACTGGCGAAATCGACGAAGTCGTTCTCGTCGGCGGTATGACTCGTATGCCAAAGGTTCAGGAAGTTGTTAAGCAGTTCTTCGGTAAAGAGCCGCACAAAGGTGTGAACCCGGACGAAGTTGTTGCAATGGGTGCTGCAATTCAGGCTGGCGTTCTGCAGGGTGATGTTAAAGACGTTCTGCTTCTCGACGTTACTCCGCTGTCCCTGGGCATTGAAACCCTTGGTGGCGTGTTTACACGTTTGATCGACCGCAACACGACCATCCCTACGAAAAAGGGCCAGGTGTTCTCTACAGCTGAAGACAACCAGACTGCAGTGACCATCCGTGTCTTCCAGGGTGAACGTGAAATGGCTGCGGACAACAAGATCCTTGGTCAGTTCGATCTGGTTGGTATTCCACCAGCACCACGCGGTGTTCCGCAGGTTGAAGTTGCTTTTGATATCGATGCGAACGGTATTGTAAACGTCACCGCGAAAGATAAGGGTACTGGCAAAGAACAGCAGATCCGTATTCAGGCATCTGGTGGTCTGTCAGACACCGACATCGAGCAGATGGTGAAGGACGCAGAATCTCACGCTGAAGAAGATAAGAAGCGTAAGGAACTGGTTGAAGCAAGAAACCAGGGTGAAGCACTGCACCACTCTACTGAAAAGTCCCTTAAAGACTATGGCGACAAAGTCTCTGAAGAGGACAAGGCAGCAATCGAAAGCGCACTTGCAGCTCTGAAGCTGTCTCTCGAAGGTGAAGACCTTGAAGACCTTCAGGCGAAGACACAGAGCCTTGCTGAAGTTTCTATGAAACTTGGCGAAGCAATGTACAAAGACGCGCAAGCTGAAGCTGGCGAAGAAGCCGAAGACGATGGCGAGCCTAAGCCTGTAGACGACGTGGTTGACGCAGACTTTGAAGAAGTTCGCGACGACGACAAAAAGTCCAGCTAACTTATACTTTTAGCTCGCAAGCTCATATTGGCTTGCGAGCTAAACTTTATTGAAGTATTCCCCGCTGTAGGGAAGATTTTAATGAATAAGAACTTTTGAAGTGCGGTTGCCTTCGAAGGGTCTACTTCTTACATACGGGTGGCTGGGAGTGTGTGCTGTGCTGAAAGCCGCATCTAAAAGACCAGCCGAACAGTAAATAGTATTGTTTTGAAGAAGAGTGCAGTCGGTGAGTAAATTCGCTGAAAAGCTGGAATGAGCTCTAACTGCTACCGCTAGCCTCAGATTGAACTTATGTTCTCCTGAAACTTCAAAACACAGATAGACATCACGTCTTTGGAGCTTATTTTATAATGTCTAAACGCGACTACTACGAGGTGCTGGGGGTAGCACGGGAGGTCGACGAAAAGGCACTTAAAGGCGCTTATCGCAAACTGGCGATGAAGTATCATCCAGATCGCAATCCTGGAGATGATGAAGCGGAAGCAAACTTTAAGGAAGTAAGCGAAGCTTACGAAACCTTGAAAGATCCGCAAAAGCGCGCAGCCTATGATCGATTTGGCCATGCAGCCTTTGAAAACGGCGGCTTTGGTGGCGGCGGTGGTGGAGCAGGTCAAGGCGACTTTGCGTCTTCCATGGCAGACATTTTTGATGAGTTCTTTGGCGGTGGCGGTGGTCGTCGCGGTTCTGGTCGTGAGCGCGGGGCTGATCTTCGTTACAACTTGGAAGTTTCTCTGGAAGAAGCTTACGAAGGCAAGTCTGTTGAAATTGAAGTTCCGACATCTGTAACCTGTGAGCCATGCAGTGGTTCTGGCGCGAAGTCCGGTACAAGACCTTCCTCCTGTCCAACTTGTGGCGGTGCAGGGCGTGTTAGAGCTGCTCAGGGCTTCTTCACCATGGAGCGGACATGTCCAACCTGTCAGGGGCGCGGAGAAGTCATTGCAGACCCATGTGATAGCTGTGGTGGCACAGGTCGCACGACAAAAGAACGGACGCTTTCTGTAAATATCCCATCGGGGATTGAAGATGGGACACGCATTCGCTTGACCGGCGAAGGTGAGGCTGGAGCCCGTGGCGGCCCTGCTGGTGACCTTTATATCTTCCTGTCTCTCCGTCCGCACGAATTCTTCCAACGCGATGGTGCCGACATCTTCTGCCGAGTTCCGATTTCAATGACGACCGCAGCTTTGGGTGGTCAATTCGAAGTCCCGGCTCTGGATGGCAATACTGCGCGTGTTAAGGTTCCTGAGAGCACACAGACTGGAAAACAATTCAGACTGCGTGGTAAAGGAATGCCAATTATGCGTTCTAGTCAAAAAGGCGACATGTATATTCAAGTTGCAGTTGAGACACCAACCAACCTGACGAAGAGGCAGAAAGAGCTTTTGTCAGAATTTGAAGGTGTATCATCTGGCGAAAACCATCCTGAATCTACAGGCTTTTTTGCAAAGGCAAAGGATTTTCTAGAAAATTTCAAGGCCTAGGCCTTTAAAATTCCTTCTAGTAGTAATATCTCTCTAGTATCCTATGTTGGTACAACGGAGAGTTGAATGTTTCACGAGACGAGGGCACGGGCTGAAAATGCTCTGAGCAAATTTCGTGAACCATCCAGATTTCTCCGGGCGTGGGTGGATTCTCCACTTACGACCGGGGCGCTCGCGCCGTCAGGCCCTGTTCTCGCCCAGAGAATGGCAGAATTTATTCCGATCCAATCAAATAACCCAGTGTTAGAACTCGGTCCCGGGACAGGGCCGGTCACCAAAGCTATACTCGATGAAGGTGTTTCCAAAGATCGTCTGACCTGCTTGGAGTACCGCGACGATTTCTGCGAGCATCTTAGTGAAAAATTTGAGGGCCTGCGTGTTGTGCAAGGTGACGCCTACAATATGCGTCCAAGCCTTAAGCATATTGCTCCCAATACCCTTTGTGCAGTTGTTTCCAGCTTGCCGTTGGTCTCTAGACCGATGAAATATCGCATGCAGTGCATTAAAGACGCCTTTGCACTCATGAGGCCAGGTGCCCCTTTTATCCAGTTTTCCTACTCGCTGGTTTCGCCAGTCACCTTGAAATCAACAATGTTTAGCTGGTCAAAAACGGGGTGGATTATCAAGAATATTCCTCCAGCGCGTGTCTGGATCTATCGAAAACCATTCTAAGAGATCAGGCGTTTTGAGCTGCCAAAGTACATACACATAAAAACGCACGTCTTCCATAAACCTTACGCTTGGGTAGTATGCGGTATTCTGCACGCCGACTTTTCCAAGGATCACCTCCCTCTTAAACTAGAGAGTGCTGAGCCGTGTCGTGAGGATAGCCTTATGAAACCAAAGATACTCGTGTTTTCAGGTTCGACCAGAAAAGGGTCCTATAACAAGATGCTGGCGAAGCTCGTGTCCAAGCATCTGACACACGCAAAGGCCGATGTGACAACAATCTGCCTCTCAGACTATCCGTTACCTCTATATGATGGAGATTTAGAGGAGAACGTTGGCATTCCAGAAAACGTATTTAAGCTGAGGGCGCTGATCGAAGCCCATCATGGCATTTTCATTGCTTGCCCAGAGTACAATTCCTCCATCACACCACTGCTTAAAAATACTTTAGATTGGATTAGCCGAATCCAACTGCCTGATGAAGAGCCTCTTCAAGTCTTTCAAAAGTCGGTTTATGCAGTTGGTGGAGCCACGCCCGGCGTCTACGGATCAATGAGGGGTCTGTTGCATTTGCGAACGGTCTTAGAAATGTCGTTGGGATGTCTTGTATTGCCGGAAATGATCTCGATAAACTTTGCAGCCAAGGCATTTGATGAAAATGGCGACTTGACGAAAGCACACCATGCCAAGCGAATGCAGAAGCTGGTTGAGCGCTTTGTGAAAGAAGCAAGTCACGTAAAGCTGCAGGATAACTGAGATTTTTTGATCGGCTGCATTGGCAAGGCGGTGATGACTACATACATACTGATGCAGAAACAAATTTGAAAATGAGTTGAGCGTGAGTTTGCTCCGCCGCCAATGAACTCTGGAGATAAATGAATGAGTGAACCTGAACAGTGGCACGGAACGACAATTCTATCCGTTCGTAAAGGCGGAAAGGTTGTTATCGTCGGGGATGGTCAGGTGTCTCTTGGGCCCACGGTCATTAAAGGCACTGCGCGAAAAGTTCGTCCATTAGCAAATGGCACCGTGATTGGTGGCTTTGCAGGTGCAACAGCAGATGCGTTTACGTTGTTTGAGCGTCTGGAGTCCAAACTGGAACAATATCCAGGTCAGCTCATGCGCGCATGTGTAGAGCTGGCAAAAGACTGGCGTACTGATCGCTACCTTCGTCGCCTTGAAGCAATGATGCTTGTTGCAGATAAGAAGAATTCTCTGATCCTGACGGGAACAGGTGATGTTCTGGAACCGGAAAATGGCGTGATGGCTATTGGGTCCGGCGGCAATTTCGCACTTTCGGCTGCGCGTGCGCTGGTTGATATGGATCTCACGGCTGAAGAAGTCTGCCGTAAATCCATGGCAATTGCTGCCGATATATGTGTTTATACTAATAACAACATTACAATTGAGACGCTCGAAGAAGAGTAACTGCATAAAAGAAGGCTGTGTCAGGAAGACTTGGATCAAGTTTCTCTGACACTTCGCCCAAGTGGATATTTTGAGATCAGCTTAGTTTGCTAAATCAGGCATATTTTGAATACTTAACGTTTCAGTTCGACTTGACGAGGATCTGATGATATCACGAGCATCCCTTACAGGAGCGGTCTCCTCAGGAATTATTAGCTCTGACCAAGCTGATAAACTTGTTTCCTATCTAACGCTCCAGGCTGACAACCTCGGGAAAATTCATGCGACTGAAAAGCTTCATGACCCAGAAGAAGTCCGTTTTACACGTGGCTTTCATGACATCTTTATCAGCCTAGGTATTTTGATTGTCTTTACAGGTTATTGCGTTGGCTTGTGGAGCCCGTTGAGCAGTAATGGTCTATCAACCGCCGCAGTTGCTGGCGTTGCCGCTGTTATAGTTTGGTTGCTTGCAGAGTGGTTCACCAAGAAAAAGAAACTCGCCCTTCCTTCAATTGTGCTTACTGGTATTTTTGGCGTTGCAATGGGTCTGGTGGGTTTTGGCTTGGCGACACAAGGTGTTTCTAAGAGTGCTTTAGATGGTACTCCGCTCACTGTGAGTTCGCTTTTTGCCTTGGCAAGTGCTGTGATCTTCTACTGGCGCTTTAAGGTGCCGATTACGCTAACGGTGATTATGGCTGGCGTTATGGGGTTGATCATTGGTCAAATTTCCTATCTGACAAATGGCCAAGTCAACGACTATCTGTCATGGGTTTCCTTGGTGTCAGGCATGCTTACATTCGCTTTTGCAATGTACTTTGATGCAAAAGATGTGAACCGCGAGACATTGAATACAGATAAGGCGTTCTGGCTTCATCTGCTTGCGGCCCCCCTTATTGTCCATTCCATTTTGAGCGATGCATATTTTGAGAATCTGACGGGATTATACGCCCTGCTTTCTATCGCGGTCGTCTTCGTGTTTGGGGCAGTTGCTCTTGTTATTGATCGGCGAGCAATGCTGGTGGCTGCACTGAGTTACCTTGGTTTTGCGCTCGCATATTTCCTAAATTCGGCTGATTTTTCAGCATCACAGCTCACTGCTACCTCCCTTGTTCTTCTTGGGAGTTTTGTACTGCTATTGGGTTCAGGCTGGAATGTGGCGCGACGGATTGTTATGCGCCCTCTTGCAGGAACCGCTCTCACTACATATCTGCCACCTATTCGGAACTAGAAAGTAAGAAAATGACAAATTTCTCTCCTAGGGAAATCGTGAGCGAGTTAGATCGCTACATCATTGGCCAACATGATGCGAAACGTGCAGTGGCGATTGCACTTCGTAACCGGTGGCGTCGTCAGCAGCTGGATGAGGACCTTCGCGAAGAAGTTCAGCCAAAGAATATTCTGATGATCGGCCCAACCGGTGTTGGTAAAACTGAAATCTCTCGCCGCTTGGCTAAGCTTGCGAATGCTCCTTTCACAAAAGTTGAAGCTACCAAGTTCACAGAAGTTGGTTATGTCGGCCGTGATGTAGAGCAGATCGTTCGTGATCTGGTTGAATCAAGCATTGCGCTTGTTCGCGAAACGAGCCGCAAGGACGTGGAAGCCAAGGCCCACGTTTTGGCAGAGGAGCGCGTTCTTGATGCTCTCGTAGGCAACAGTGCAAGCCCGGCAACGCGCGATTCATTCCGCAAAAAACTGCGCGAAGGTGACCTGGATGATAAGGAAATCGAAGTAGAGGTTCGTGCTAACCCACAAATGCCAAGCTTCGACATTCCAGGAATGCCGGGTGGAAGCGTCGGTGTCATGAACATCTCTGACATGCTGGGCAAGGCATTTGGCGGTCAGACAAAGCCAAAACGTACATCGGTAAAAGACAGCCATAAGCTGCTTTTGGCAGAAGAATCCGACAAGCTGCTTGATGATGAGAAAATTGTTCAAGAAGCTATCGCTCTGGTAGAGAACTCCGGCATCGTTTTCCTTGATGAGATCGATAAGATCTGTGCCAAGGATGGCCGTAGTGGTGGTGATGTCTCCCGTGAGGGTGTCCAACGTGACCTGCTACCATTGATTGAAGGTACTGTGGTTTCCACAAAGCATGGCCCGGTGAAGACGGATCATATTCTGTTCATCGCATCTGGCGCGTTCCATGTCGCAAAACCTTCAGATCTCCTTCCAGAACTTCAAGGCCGCCTTCCAATTCGCGTTGAGCTGAGAGCTCTGACGCAGGAAGACTTCCGCAAGATCCTGACAGACACAGAAGCAAGCCTCATCAAGCAGTATGTAGCATTGATGGCGACGGAGAATGTTAAGATCGAGTTTACCGATAATGCGATAGACGAAATCGCAACGATCGCAGTTGATTTGAATGCAACCATTGAAAATATTGGTGCGCGTCGCCTGCAAACGGTTATGGAGCGGATTCTCGACGAGATCTCTTTTAACGCTCCAGATAAGTCTGGCGAGGAAGTTGTCATTGATGCTGAATATGTGAAAACAAACATCAGCGAATTGGCGAAGAACGTCGATTTGTCTCAGTTCATCCTCTAACTGATCCAATAATCAGTCGGAAACTGAAAACCCAGTGGTATGCGGCAAGGAAAAATACTTGCCGCATACCACTGCAAGTGGCAGCATGCGCGCATGGTAGCTATTCGCAAAAGTAATGAAGAAGGTCACCACCGCAAGTTCCTGGTTGTCGTTGATGACACGCCAGAGTGTGGCAGGGCCATTGTTTATGCCTCTAAACGTGCCGCCCGTACGGGTGGTATCGTATTGCTTCTCTTCGTCATCGCACCGGGAAACTTCCAGCATTGGCTTGGGGTTGAGGATATTATGCGTCAGGAAGCGCGTGATACAGCGGACACGATCTTGGCAAAAGCGGCAGAAAAAGTAAGAGCTGCGGCACGCACAGAGCCAGAGCTTGTTATTCGTGAAGGTCACCAGTCTGACGAGATTATCTCATTGATTGAAGACGATGCCGACATCGCAATTTTGGTGCTGGCAGCCGGCACAAGTAAAGAAGGTCCAGGCCCGCTCGTTTCATCAATTACAGGGAAATCAGCTGGCACATTTCCTATTCCGACGACGATCGTTCCCGGTAATTTGGACGATGATGCGTTAGATGCCCTTGCCTGATCAGGTTTACCTATCATATAGAGCAGGAAACAGTAATTGCTGAGGATTTGAGTAGAGTACACTTTGCAAGAGCTGCTCACCCATTCTCTTTGGTATAAAAGTTGGAAACAAAGCCATGTTTATTCAGACCGAAGCAACGCCAAACCCAGCAACGCTTAAGTTTTTGCCAGGTCGCGTCGTCTTGCAAGAAGGTACGCGTGACTTCCGCTCGGCAGAAGAAGCAGGAATCTCGCCTTTGGCTGAGAAGCTCTTCTCTATTCCGGGTGTTGTTGGAATTTTCTTCGGTCATGATTTCATCACCGTCACCAAAGATGAAACCGACTGGCAGCACATGCGCCCGGCGATCCTTGGCGCGATCATGGAAAACTTCATGGCCAACACACCAATTCTGCGTGGTGAAGAAGCTGGCGATGGCGATACCGGCGAAGAATTCTTCGAGGCAGAAGACGAAGAAACTGTAACCATGATCAAAGAGCTTCTGGAAACGCGTGTTCGTCCAGCTGTTGCTCAAGATGGTGGTGACATAACATTCAGGGGATATCGTGAAGGTATCGTTTATCTGAGTATGCGTGGTGCGTGTGCCGGTTGCCCTTCATCCACAGCAACTCTTAGCCATGGTATTCAGAACCTCATGCGCCATTTCATTCCTGAAGTTCAAGAAGTTAAGCAAATGTAGTTTTTGCTAATGTTATTCCATTAGGAGGGGCTGCGCTGGCAGCCCTTTTTCGTGCAAGTCATAATAAACACTTTGGGTGTTAAACGAATTGGTTGCTCGACAATCAATTGCCCGAACGATAAGCCGAACTTATGAAGTTGCTTGCTATAGATACCGCACTAAGCACCTGTGCTGCCGCTGTTTTGAACGATGACAGCGGTACAATGGATATTGTCTCGCAATGCGAGGATCTGGGTCGAGGTCATGCAGAACGAATTATGAGCATGGTCGCGAGCGTGATGGCGGAGTCATCGACCACGTTTAATTCGTTGGATCGTATTGTTGTGAATGTGGGGCCGGGTAGCTTCACGGGGCTGCGTGTTGGGCTTTCAATTGCGCGCGGGTTCGGACTTGTTCTGGAAAAGCCTGTTGTTTCAGTGACCACACTGGCAGCAATCGCCCACGAGGCGTTGGATGCAACGCCTATAAAAAAGCCAATTCTGGTGGTTTTGGATGCGCGCCGCGACGAGGTTTATTGTCAAAAATTTGATGCGGCTGGTGCTCCTATCGGCGAAGCGAGAGTTTCAACCGTCAAAGACTTGGCACATGCCTTGGATGATGAGACAATATTAGCTGGCTCTGCCGCGTTGGCTGTCGCAAATGCTGCTGGCATTGAACAGTCGCGCGTCTGTAATGCTTCCGCCGCAGCGTCGATTGATTATATCGCAAAGCTAGGAAGAACAGCTCACCGTCAGGATAAAGCACCGATGCCCCTTTACCTTCGCGCGCCTGATGCCATTCCAGGAGAGAAGGGAAAGGTCCGCCGCCAATGAAGTCCTGGTGGTCATCAGAAAAGCCTCCGGTTATAGAGCGTGCTGAAAAAGACGACCTGCCCAATCTGGCAAGACTTCATGCTGAGTGCTTTCAGCAAAACTGGGGCACCCCAGAACTCACCACGCTGTTCGATCAAAAAGGTGTTTTCTTTCTTGTTGCCCGTGTATCCAAAGCCTCATTGGGTTTTGTCGTCATTCGCTCCATTGCTGGCGAAGCCGAAGTTTTGACAATCGCGGTATCCCCCAAACAACAAGATAAAGGGGTAGGGCGAAAACTAATGGAAGCTGCTATCTTCCAACTCTACTCTGATCGTACCGAAGCATTGTTTTTAGAAGTGGATGAGGCGAACGGCTCCGCGTTAAAGCTATACAAGAATTTGGGTTTTAAGCGGGTTGGAGAGAGAAAAGCCTATTATGCGGCGAGTGAAGGCAGTGGAACAGCGCTTGTTATGCGTTGCGATCTCCTTTAAGCGACACTACGCATGCCAAGATGAGGCTTTTAGCTCACGCTAAAACTAGGATACGGTGGAACATGTTCTTTTCTATCTCTCCAGAGGGAGGTAGGATATTGGAGTGGAGCAAAGCTGTAGCATGCGCGTGATTTTGAGGAATATGGGGCAAATGACGGCAGAAGAAAAAATGACGCTGATTGAAATGTGTGCTCACAAGGGTATGCGGATGACAGAGCAGCGTCGCGTGATTGCTGATGTAATTCAATCTGCTGAAGATCACCCAGATGTGGAGGAGCTTTACAGAAGAGCTTCCCAGATCGATCCGAAGATCTCAATCTCCACAGTCTACCGCACTGTTAAACTTTTTGAAGATTCGGGTATCATTGAACGCCACGATTTCAGAGATGGGCGTTCACGGTATGAGACTGTTTCTGATGAACACCACGATCACTTGATTGACCTGCGCTCTGGAGAGGTTATCGAATTTCGGAGCGAAGAGATTGAGAAGATGCAGGAAGAAGTTGCCCGCAAGCTTGGTTTCAAACTCGTTGATCACCGCTTGGAGCTCTACGGTATTCCGATAGACGAAAAATAGGAATCGCGCATGGCAGCTGTCAGAGCAGTTTGCACACTTGCTGCACTCACGCTTGTTTCGTTGCTTCTCATTCCTGCTCAGTGGGTGGCAGTGAAGCTGGGTTGGTCGATCCAGCGGAAAATTCCTCTGCTCTGGCACAAAACAGCCTCACGTTTGATCGGATTACGGGTTCATCAAACTGGTAAGATGGCAGGCGAACGCCCTCTTTTGGTTGCTGCTAATCACTGTTCATGGCTGGATATTGTCGCTCTTGGAAGCACTCAGCCCTTAAGCTTTATTGCAAAGTCCGAAGTGGCCGGATGGCCAGTGTTCGGCATGTTTGCCAAGCTTCAGCGCACTGTCTTTGTAAACAGGCAGCGAAGAACCGACACTGGGCGTGTCGCTCAGGAAGTTGCCGCACGTATGGCCCAGGGCGATGCAATGGTGCTGTTTGCAGAAGGCACCTCCAGCAACGGCAACGAGGTCTTGCCATTTCGCTCAGCCCTTATCGGAGCTGTGCATCAAGCCATGAATGTGGGAGAGAAAGACGTTGCCTATGTGCAGCCGCTTTCTGTTGCTTACGTGAGGCTGCACGGCATGCCGCTTGGACGCTCTTGGCGCTCCCATGTGGCATGGTATGGTGATATGGAGCTGGCTGGACATCTCTGGGCAATTATCAAAGAAGGCGGTCTGGACGTTGAGTTGACGTGGGGCGCTCCAATACAGATTGAAAAAGCATCTGACCGCAAGCGTTTAACCCGTGAATTGGAGGAACAGGTCAGGGGCATGACCATTGCAGCATTGCAAGGAAACGCCCCCATAGAGAACGTGCAGTCTCAGACCTGATGAAGACAAGGCTTCTCTTTTTGTGAAAAACAGAGTAAAGCTCTCCAAAATTCTGAGAGCGAAGAGTTGACGCTGCTGATAAGTTTGACACGCGCACTCAATCGCCAGGCATTGAATGCAGAAGATACAGTAGCTGCAGGTCCACTAGAGGATTTAATGGATAACCTAGTAGAAAATGAAAATCTGAGCCAATCCGAAAACTCTGCGGAGGCGCTTGAGAAAAACGATGCGACCCGTAAGGTTTTTATCAAAACCTATGGCTGTCAGATGAACGTCTACGATTCCGATCGTATGAACGATGCATTGACCAACGATGGTTACGTCAAAACAGAAAGTCCAGATGACGCGGACCTGGTTATCCTGAACACATGCCATATCCGCGAGAAGGCTGCCGAGAAAGTTTATTCAGAACTTGGCCGTATTCGAAAGCTGAAGGAAGCAAAAGCCAAAAACGGTAAGCAGATGATGGTGTCTGTAGCCGGTTGCGTTGCACAGGCAGAAGGTGCTGAAATTTCGCGCCGTGCACCGATTGTTGATCTCGTTGTTGGCCCGCAATCCTACCATCGCTTGCCTGATTTGCTGAAGAAGGCAGAAGGCGGCTCAAAAGTCGTTGAGACTGAGTTCGATATTCAAGACAAGTTTAAACATCTGGCAACGCCTTCCAAGGAAGCTGTTCGCAAGCGCGGGGTCACTGCGTTTGTGACAATTCAGGAAGGCTGCGATAAATTCTGCACCTTCTGTGTGGTTCCTTACACCCGTGGAGCTGAGGTTTCCCGCAAGGTAGACCAAATCGTCATGGAAACCGAGCGCTTGGCAGCAGCTGGTGTCCGTGAAGTGACATTGCTCGGCCAGAATGTAAATGCATGGCATGGAGAAGGCCCGGACGGTCGCGAGTGGGGACTTGGAGAGCTCTTGTTCCGCCTTGCTGAGATCGATGGTATCAAACGCTTGCGTTATACCACCTCTCATCCACGCGATATGGAAGATAGCCTGATCGCGGCACATCGCGACCTGGATATTTTGATGCCTTACTTGCACCTGCCGGTTCAGTCTGGTTCTGATGCAATTTTGAAAGCGATGAACCGTAAGCACACCCGTGATGACTATTTCCGCCTGATTGATCGTATTCGCGAAGCGCGTGGTGATATCGCGCTCTCAGGTGACTTTATTGTCGGTTTCCCGGGGGAGACAGATCAGGACCATAAGGATACTTTGGATTTGATCCGTCGTGTCACGTACGGGTCTGCATTTTCCTTCAAATATAGCCCTCGTCCAGGCACTCCAGGTGCCACAATCGAAGAGCAAATTGATGAGCGTGTGAAGTCCGAACGTTTGGCTGAGCTACAGGAATTGCTCAGCACGCAACAAAAAGACTTCAATGCGTCATTGATTGGCAAAACAATTGATGTACTCTTCGAGAAGGAAGGCCGTAAAGAAGGTCAGCTTGCTGGTCGTTCACCTTGGCTTCAGCCCGTACATGTAAATGCGCCGCGAGAGCTGTATGGTGAAATCAGATCGGTAGAAATTGTCGCTACAAGCGCAAATAGTCTGGAAGGTTGTCTTGTTTAAGTGCATGATGCTTTCAGATTCTCGCGCTAACGCGAACGGAGGCATTATTTGAAGGGCAGAGCCCAGACAACGTCCGCTTCAAGGGCGGCCACGCGCCCCATTGCTGCATCTGATATGATGCATGTGGTGTTGGCATTCGAAGACAATAGACTTGTCAGTGATCTGTTTGGTCAGTTCGACCAAAACCTTGCGCTGATCGAACAGCGTTTGGCTGTTGAGGCGATCGCGCACGGCAATCAGGTCACCATTCGCGGTAATAAAACCTCCACAGGGCAAGCTAAGCTTGCTCTGGAGTCGCTCTATACACGACTTCAGGGAGGACACGATATCACTCCCGGTGACGTAGATGGGGCAATCCGCTTGGCAGAAGTTGCAGAAGCGCAGCTTTCACTGCCAACAATGGAACCTAAGTCCCGTATGGCCTTCGCGCAGATTGCAACACGTCGTAAGACGCTTGTTGCGCGCACTGCTGCGCAAGACGCATATATAAGGGCGATGGATCGATCTGACCTGACATTCGGCGTTGGTCCTGCAGGCACCGGTAAGACGTTTCTGGCAGTTGCCTATGCAGCAGCTTTGCTTGAACGTGGTGAAATTGACCGTATGATTTTGTCTCGTCCTGCTGTTGAAGCTGGCGAAAGACTGGGTTTCCTTCCAGGCGACATGAAAGAAAAGGTCGATCCTTATCTACGCCCGCTTTACGATGGTCTCAACGAGATGATGCCACCGGAAAAGCTGGAGCGCGGGCTGGAAAGCGGCATGATTGAGGTCGCCCCGCTAGCATTTATGCGTGGACGTACTTTGTCGAATGCCGTGGTCATCCTCGACGAGGCGCAGAACACCACAACAATGCAGATGAAGATGTTTCTGACGCGCTTGGGTGAAAACTCCAAGATGATTGTGACTGGTGATCCAAGTCAGGTCGATCTACCAGCCGGCCAGATGTCTGGTTTGCGTGAAGCAATGAAGATCCTAGATGGTGTAGAAGGCATTTCTCGGGTTACCTTCACAGAAACAGATGTTGTTCGTCACGAACTCGTAGGACGCATTGTAAGTGCATATGACAACGAAAGTCGCCAGAGACTGGAAGCTAAAGAACGCAGGCAGGCTGCAGAAGCTGCCCAAGATAATAAAGAATAGGCTCCCGGAATGGATCTAAGTGCTGCTTGTCCGGTTCACATTGACCTGCTGATTGAAGCTGGTGATTGGGAAAGTGAAGAAATGTTGGAGACGATTGCGACAAAGGCAATCGAAGCCGCGTTTTCGACGAGTGACTTGAGTGTCATTGAAAACACCGAAGTGTCCCTTGTCTTTACAGATGATGCCCATATTCAGGAACTGAATAAGATGTGGCGGCAAAAAGACAAGCCTACGAATGTTCTTTCGTTTCCTGGAGACGATAAGGAAGAGCCCCCATATGGCCCGTTATTGGGTGATATTATTATTGCAAAAGAGACACTAAAGCGCGAAGCTGTAGAACTTGATATTCCATTTGAACACCATCTGACTCACTTGATTGTTCATGGAACCCTTCATCTTTTTGGATATGATCACCAAATAGATGAAGAAGCTGAGGAAATGGAAGCTGAGGAACGCCTGATTTTGGCAAAGCTCCAAATCCCGGACCCATACAAAGATGCGCCGTTAAAGGCAGATAACTGATACCCCCTTAGTCATTGGGACGATAGGGAGCACGAGAGAGAGATGAACCCGGAACCTCGAAGTACAGAAGGTGCAAGCACCCCCGTTCAGGCAGAAACAGCAGAAACAGCAGAACCTGCAAGTAGTACCGGCACCGATTTTGCCGAAGATACTTCTGAGCCACAAACGATGAGGCCTGGTATTTGGACCAGGCTGAAACCAAAACTGAATCTGTTCAGGGCGGTGCGAAGAAGTGCGGCCGTTTCATTGCGCGAAAATTTGGAGGATGAGCTCGCTCGTGGCGGTGAGGGGGCGGATGCAGCCTTCACTATGGACGAACGTGAGCTTCTGACAAACATTCTCAAGATGCGTGAATCTCGAGTTGAAGACGTCATGATCCCGAGGGCTGACATTGAGGCTGTGGAAGACACAACCACAATCGGGGAAGTGATGGCTTTGTTCCAGGCTTCTGGCCACTCACGCATGCCAGTCTATCATGACAACCTCGATGACCCCCGTGGAATGGTTCACATCAAGGACCTGATGTCCTATTTTGTTGAGCTGGCGGTGAAGGCCAAACAGAACGACTTGCCTGTCACGATTGTGAACCTTGAAAAAACTTCTGCTGAGAAAAGTGCGGAAGAAAAAGCACTCTTGGATCTGTCATGTGTTGACCTTTCAACGCCGCTGAATGCGACAGGCCTGATCAGGCCTTTGCACTTTGTGCCCCCTTCCATGTCGTCGTCCGATCTTATGAAAAAGATGCAGGTTACCCGTGTTCAGATGGCGCTGGTAATTGATGAGTACGGCGGAACCGATGGCCTCGTTTCTCTTGAAGATATCGTCGAGACCGTTGTTGGCGATATTGAAGACGAGCATGATAAGGACGAAGAAGAGCTTATCGTAACAGAGAGCCCCGGCATCTGGGTTGTCGATCCGCGTATTGATCTGGAAGATCTTCAGGAAGAGCTTGGAGCAGATTTTAAGGTCGGTGAGGAGCAGACGGAGGAAGTCGACACTCTCGGCGGTTTGTTGTTCTCTATTCTGGATAGGGTGCCCGTCAGAGGTGAGCTGATCATCGATAAAAGCCTCCCGGCTTTCGAATTTGAAGTCCTGGATGCTGACTTGAGGCGAATTAAGCGCCTTCGTATTTTAAAACGTCGGGTAGATCAGCGTACAGCGGTACAACGTATGCGGCCGCGCCGACCTGAGGCTGCGGAATAAGATTGAAATCACCACGGTTTTATCTTTGACATTTTGGAGAGGGAAATGGTCTCTGCCATTGATAAACCTCGAGCTCTGATAAGTAGTATTAGAGGGGTATCAGGGTGGAGACGCGCACTTCTAGCGTTTGCAGGGGGAGCACTAGCTGCCTTTGCCTTCCCCCCTTTTGGTGCCTTCCCACTACTATGGCTGTCCTTGCCCCTGCTCATCGTTCTTCTTGATGGAGCAAAAGCACAAACCGCGCAGCGAAAAGCCCGCTTTCTCTCATTCTTTTGTGTTTCCTGGGCGTTTTTCTTTGGATTTTTTCTGGTTGGACTCTTCTGGATCGCTGAAGCGTTTCTGGTAGACGCCAAGAGTTATGCGTGGATGATACCCATTGCCTTGTTCTCCCTGCCTGGTGGACTTGCACTCATTCCTGCTCTGATGATTGGAGCGGCATCCCTTTTTTGGGGCGAAGGACTGCGCCGAATTCTGGTTTTTGTGGTTGTTCTTGTGCTCTCCAATTGGGTGCGCGGCCACATCCTCAGCGGCTTTCCTTGGAATGTATGGGGCTACGCTTTCGCAGAAAACCTGATGCTGATGCAGAGCTTCTCTGCATTGGGTATTTACGGCGTTGGTTTTCTGGTTGCGTTTCTTTTTTCCATGCCAGTGGTGTTTATAGCGAAGATAGGCAAGGAGAGCGTTGCATATATCGCTACGTGTGCCGTTATTTGGGCGGGGCTTGTTGTTTACGGCGTGGAGAGATTGCAACTCCCTCAGCAGACGGTTGCGGGTCTCAGGGTGCTGGTTATACAGCCCAATGTGCCCCAGGCCGACAAATGGAAGCCAGAGAACCGGGAAAGGTTGCTCCCGCTATATCTACAACAGACCAAAGAGGCCCTTTCTGAGCGCGCGAATACTGGTGAGACACTGATTTTTTGGCCTGAATCGGCTTTTCCGTTCCTGTTAGATGAGGAGGAAGGTGCCTTAGAAGCGATTGGAACGGCACTTCCAGAGCATACAACGTTGATTACTGGTGGTATTCGAAGAGAAATCTCTGCGAACGGGAACCGGTTTTTTAACAGTACTTTTGTTGTATCGCACGAAGGTGCACTTATAGATATCTATGACAAAGTGCGTTTAGTGCCATTTGGTGAGTACTTGCCGATGCGTTGGTTGTTACAATCCATTGGTGTGGAACGTTTGGTTCCTGCTCCTGCGGACTTTACTGCTGGGGCGCAACATGAGAAAATAGATTTAAATAATTCATTTAAAATCCAGCCACTGATTTGTTATGAAGCAATCTTTCCGCAAACGATCCTTCCAGAATCTGAACGCCCTAATTTGCTTGTAAACCTAACAAATGATGGTTGGTTTGGCGAAACGGCAGGTCCTTATCAACATTTTGCGCAGGCAAGAGTTAGAGCAGTTGAACAGGGTGTGCCGTTGGTGCGCGCAGCCAATACTGGTATTTCCGGTCTAGTAGATTCGAATGGTAGAATACTCGCAGAAGTTGTTTTAAATAAAAAAGGTAGTTTCGACGGCGAATTGCCTAAAATACTAAGACCGACCCTTTACGTACGGGTGAGTGATTCAATTTTTTGGGGAATTATTCTATTAGTTGTTAGTCTCCTATTGGTGATGGAGAAATTATTACCTACGCGTAGAGATTGACGAATGCACCCAAATATCGTCATCTAATACACGTAAAGGTTTTCCTCTCACTTGTGAGTTTGAGTGAGGAGAAACTTATGGGCCTGCGGCCGATGCCTCACGCTGAGGCTGCTTTGGCAACTGTCAAAATGCAGGTTTGATGAATTGCGTTCTTGCGAGAGTTGCTGAATTGTACTCTCGTTTCAATAAAAACCCACGGTAAGGCACCGTAAAAAACCAAAGAAGAGGGCCTTTGATAATGCCCAGCAAAAAAGCACCAAACCCTATCGACATACATGTCGGCAGCAGAGTCCGCTTGCGCCGCATGATGCTTGGCATGAGTCAGGAAAAACTTGGTGAGAGCCTCGGTATTACATTTCAGCAGATCCAAAAGTACGAAAAAGGGACAAACCGGATTGGTGCGAGCCGTTTGCAGCACATCGCAACCATCTTGAAAGTGCCTGTAGCCTTTTTCTTCGAAGATGCGCCAGGCACACCGGATGAGACGCCAGGGGTTGGTGATAACCCACAGACAACCTATGTTGTCGACTTCCTGTCATCTTCTGACGGTTTGGCTCTAAACAAGGCTTTTGTGCGCATTGAGAACCCGAAAGTTCGTAAAAAAGTCGTCGAACTTGTGAAGAGTATTGCTGGGGATGAAGAGTGAGCTTGGGACCAGTAAATTTCGCATTTCTCTTGCAATTTTGATCTAAATCCCTTGACGTAACCGACATTCCTTGTTTGATGTAAAGCTGGAAGCGACGGAGATGCCGTCGCTTCGACCATATTTATCTTCCCAGAAGGACGTTTGCCAATGGCTCGTCAGAACTATGTGTTCACGTCGGAATCGGTTTCAGAAGGCCATCCCGACAAGGTTTGCGATCGCGTATCAGATACGATTGTAGACGCATTTCTAAAGGAAATGCCAGAAGCCCGCGTGGCTTGTGAAACTCTTGCAACAACGAATAAACTCGTTATTGCAGGCGAAACTCGCGGCCCAGCTATTCTTACAAATGAATATCTGGCGCACATCGCCCGTCTCGCCGTCAAGGATATCGGTTACTCTCAAGCAGGGTTTAACTGGAAAGACCTTGATGTTCAGGTCCTTCTTCATGGGCAGTCCGCTGATATTGCGCAGGGCGTAGATGCAGCCGGCAACAAAGATGAAGGTGCCGGGGATCAGGGCATTATGTTCGGTTACGCATGCCGCGAAACTGATGAGTTGATGCCAGCTCCAATCCTGTATTCGCATAAGATTTTGCGCCTGCTTGCAGATGCACGCAAATCAGGCAATGAGCCTTCGCTCGGTCCCGATGCAAAAAGCCAGGTGTCCATTCGCTATGAAGATGGCAAGCCGGTAGAGGCGACGTCCATTGTGCTGTCCACTCAGCATCTGGACGAAACCATGACGTCTGATGATGTGCGTTCTGTGGTTGAGCCATACATCCGCGCAGCACTGCCGCGTGACTGGGTAACCAACAATACAATCTGGCACATCAACCCGACGGGTAAGTTCGTAATCGGTGGTCCTGATGGCGATTGTGGTCTCACGGGCCGCAAAATCATCGTTGATACCTATGGCGGTGCAGCTCCTCATGGTGGTGGTGCCTTCTCTGGTAAGGATCCAACCAAGGTGGACCGTTCAGCTGCTTACGCTGCACGTTACCTCGCGAAAAACGTTGTCGCTGCAGATCTGGCTGATAAATGTACCATTCAGCTCTCCTACGCTATCGGTGTTGCAGAGCCACAATCCGTCTTCGTAAACCTGCACGGCACAGGCCGAATTGAAGGCGAACGGGTTGAGGCAGCAATTCGCGAAGTTATGAGTTTGACGCCGCGCGGAATTCGCGAGCACCTTAGCTTGAATAAGCCAATTTACGCGCGCACAGCAGCTTATGGTCACTTTGGCCGAGAGGCTGAAGGTGATGGTGGTTTCTCTTGGGAGAAAATCGACCTTGTCCATAACCTACGTGATGCTGTAGAGAAAGCCTACGCTTAACCTCTAACGCTAGAGAATGAATAGCTGGCCGGGGCGACCTCTGGCCAGTTTTTATTTATGAGAACGATGGTAGATCACTACAAAGGCTCCTTCTTCGGCCGCCGTGTCGGAAAGCCAGCAAGCCCACGACAATCACAATTACTTCAGGACGTCCTGCCAGCTTTGGCGTTGGACCTCACGCAGACCCCTCCCGCGGATCTGGCAGAGCTATTCCCCGTTCCGGTCAAGAGCGTTTGTCTTGAAATCGGGTTCGGTGGGTCTGAGCACCTGATACACCGGGCGCAGGAAAATCCTGAAATAGGCTTCATTGGATGTGAGCCATTTAGCACCGGCATTATCAAGGCTGTGACGAGCATTGAAACGCTTGGCCTTAAAAACATTCGCTTGTATGACGATGATGCAGGCAAGTTGTTGGACTGGCTCCCTGCGGCATCCTTGGATATGGCGTATCAGCTCTATCCCGATCCCTGGCCCAAAAAGAAGCATTGGAAGCGCCGGTTCGTTAATCAGATCAATCTGACACGCATTGCGCGCGCGCTAAAGCCAGGGTGTGAGTACCGGTTCGCCAGTGATATCGATACATACGTTGACTGGACGCTATCGCATTGTCGCCAGCACCCAGCATTCGAATGGAGCGCCGAGTGTCCGTCTGACTGGCGCACGCCGTGGCAAAATTGGCCAGGAACCCGTTACGAGCGTAAGGCGCATCGTGAACGTAGAATTGGCCGTTACTTGACATTTTTACGAGTTGAAGAGACGAAAACCTAAAGTGGTCTTGCTTTTGTCTGCGTTGATTTAGGATTTTCTGTTGCATACAGTGGCCAAATGACTATATTGCAGATAAGAGTTCTCTATCGGCTCAGTTAAGAGCATTGAGGAGTGGGCACCGAAAGGACCCGCTCTTTTTTATTAGCTAAGTCGGTATTGATGCCTGACTGTCGCAGTTCAGGTATCCGAAAATAACTGCCAAAGACACCAAGCATGTCTTTGCATCAAGACGATAGGTACCAAGTGGACGAAAACGATCCCCGGATTGTAAAGGAAAAGGGCCTCGAAGCCCGCGTAGCTGAAATTATCGAGCCGGTCATTGTTGATCTGGGCTACCGGTTGGTGCGCATCCGTGTGAACGGAAATAACGGCTGCACCCTTCAAATCATGGCAGAGCGCCCGGATGGGATGATGGCTGTTGAAGATTGTGAAGAAATCAGCCACGCAGTTTCCCCCGCGTTGGATGTGGACGACCCTATCAGCGGTGCCTATCATCTCGAGGTTTCATCTCCAGGTATTGATCGCCCGCTAGTACGCGCAGGTGATTTTGTGCGTTGGGCCGGACATCTTGTGAAAATCGAAATGTCTGTGCCGCAAGCTGGGCGCAAGCGATACCGGGGGCACGTCATCGGCGTTGAAGATGGATGTGCAGTAATCAGAATGACCGAAAATCAAGATGGTCAGGACGAAACTGTTCGCCTTCCGCTGGATGAAGTTGGATCAGCTGTGCTGGTTTTGACTGATGAACTGATTGATGCGGCATTGAAAGCCGATAAAGCCGCAAAAGCAGCCCGTGGAGAGCCCACGGACGATGACAGTTATCTCAATCACTGATTGGCTGTTCTTGTTGCGTAATGGGGTATGGGCGGTTCGATATTTTTAGAACCCCCCTTTTGTTTTGATGTTCCTGCTAATGTGAAGACAAGCAGGGCGTGGAAGGAGTTGACGAGGAATGGCTATCAGCGCAAACCGTTTGGAGCTGCTGCAGATCGCTGATGCGGTTGCCCGCGAAAAGTCGATCGATCGCAGCATTGTTATTGCTGCTCTTGAGGACGCAATCCAAAAAGCCGCTCGCTCCCGTTATGGTACCGAAACTGAAATTCGGGCCGAAATCAACCAGAAAACCGGCGAAATCCGTCTGCAGCGTCTGCTGCAAGTCGTTGACATTGTCGATAATATCTCCACCGAAATTGCTTTGGTTGATGCGCAAGAGCGCAACCCGGATGCAACGATTGGTGACTTCATTGCAGATCCGCTGCCGCCGCTGGACTTTGGCCGCATCGCTGCTCAGTCAGCGAAGCAGGTTATCGTGCAGAAGGTACGTGAAGCTGAGCGTGACCAGCAGTACGATGAGTTTAAGGATCGCATCGGCGAAGTTCTTAATGCTGTCGTTAAGCGTGTAGAGTACGGCAACGTCGTTGTTGATACCGGTAAGGGCGAAGCAATTGTCCGTCGTGACGAGCTGATCCCGCGTGAAATCTTCCGCAATGGTGATCGTATTCGCGCCTTGATTTTTGATGTGCGCCGCGAACAGCGTGGTCCGCAGGTGTTCCTGTCACGGACGCACCCGCAGTTCATGGCTAAGCTCTTCGCTCAGGAAGTGCCAGAAATCTATGACGGTGTTATCGAGATCAAAGCTGTTGCTCGTGATCCAGGCTCCCGCGCTAAGATCGCCGTATTGTCAAGCGACAGCTCGATTGATCCGGTCGGTGCTTGTGTTGGTATGCGCGGCTCTCGTGTTCAGGCCGTTGTTGGCGAACTTCAGGGCGAAAAAATCGACATCATTCCTTGGAATGACGATGCTGCAACCTTCATCGTGAATGCGCTTCAGCCTGCTGAAGTTGCAAAGGTTGTTCTGGATGAAGACTCCGAGCGTATTGAGGTTGTTGTTCCTAACGATCAGCTGTCTCTGGCAATCGGTCGTCGCGGCCAGAACGTACGTCTTGCATCTCAGCTGACTGGCTGGGGCATTGACATCATGACAGAAGCTGAAGAGTCTGAGCGTCGCCAGAAAGAATTCCAGGTTCGCTCTGATCTGTTCCAGAACACGTTGAACGTTGATGAAATGGTTTCTCAGCTTCTCGCGTCTGAAGGCTTTACTTCTGTCGAGGAAGTCGCGTACGTTGACATCGACGAAATCTCGTCCATCGAAGGCTTTGACGAAGACACCGCTGACGAAATTCAGGCTCGTGCACGTGAGTACCTGGAAGAGCAGGAAGCGAAACTTGCAGAAGAGCGCCGTCAGCTTGGTGTTTCTGATGAGTTGGTTCAGGTTCCTGGTCTTACATCTGCGATGCTCGTGGCGCTGGGCAAAGACGAAATCAAGAATATGGAAGACCTTGCAGGATGTGCTGCTGACGATCTCGTTGGCTGGACCGAACGCAAGGACAAAGAAACCATTCGCGTAGAGGGTACTCTGAGCGGTTTTGATCTGTCTCGTGCCGATGCTGAAGGCATCGTTATGGCAGCGCGTGTTGCGGCAGGCTGGATCTCTGCAGAGGACCTCATTGAGGTCTCCGACGAAGAGCTAGAGCTCTCAGATGACGACATCGAAGGCGATGAAGAAGGCTTCGAAGGCGAAACATTTGATGAGACTGTGGTTGACGTCGAAGAGGAATTGGCGCAAGAGAGCGGTGCAGAGGATGTCAAAGGCGAGCCATCCTCTGAATAATCTGTAGTCGACTGACTTCAGAAAAAAGTTTTAAGCGGGGGTGTGTTGGATTTGCAGTCTACGGCTGCAGGATTCTACATCCCCGTAACTGAATGAAAAATAACAATAATAGTTGAGTTGGGATAACGAAGTGCCGAGAAAAAATGAGCCGACAGAACGCATCTGCGCTGTAACGCGCGAAGTTCTACCGGTGACAGGTCTTCTCAGATTCGTTATGGCTCCTGACAAAACTGTTGTAGTTGATGTGAAAGGCACCCTCCCGGGACGTGGGGTTTGGGTGACGGCAAAGAAGTCTGTTTTGCAGGAAGCGATAAAAAAGCGCGCTTTCTCGAGAGGCTTTAAGGAGCAGGTTAACGCTGAAGACGGTTTGGCCGACCACACTGACAAACTGCTGGAGCAGGCAGCTCTGGGCGCACTGTCCATTAGCCGAAAGGCTGGCAACTTGGTTGTCGGGTTTTCGAAAGTTGAGGCCGCTCTCAAAAAGGAGAGTGTTCTTGCTCTGGTGCACGCTACTGAAGCCTCTGAAGATGGTGTGCGTAAGTTGGCGGCCGTAGCCGCTTCTAGATTTGGCAAGGTGGATCGTCTCAGCGTGATCCGCCTGTTTACCTCGGAACAGATTAGTACGCATCTGGGTCGAGAAAACGTTATACATGCTGTACTGCTGGCCGGCGAGGCAGGCAGAAACTTTGTGAAGCATGCGCAACGCCTTGCGCTATTCCGGGAAGTTTCTGTTGGGGCTGACGACGACGGTACAAAGGGTGCAGTGGCGCAGGACTGAAGGCAATATGAGCGATACCAAAAACAACGACGACAATCCCTCCGGCGGGGAAAAGAAAACGCTGGGCCTCAAACGCGGAGGCAGTGTTGAGAAGGGCACTGTTAAGCAGAGCTTCTCCCACGGCCGCTCTAAGGCAGTCGTCGTGGAAAAGAAGAAGCGCAGAGTAGTTGTGCCGGGCCAGGAAGGCTCCACAGCACCTGCTTCTTCTCCTGCGGCCTCCTCTAGTCGCGCCGAAAAGCGTCCGACTCAGGGTCAGGGCCCTCAGCAGGCACGACGCGGTTCTGGCGATGCGCAAAAGCGCGGTGAAGCCGGTGGTCGCAGCGGAAACCGCAACAGTAACCAGCGCGGCGGTCAGCGTCGTGGTGGCAACGGCGGTCAAAGCGGTGGTGCAGTCCTTAAAACCTTGACCAAGGGCGAAGCAGACGCACGTCTTGCAGCGCTGAAAATGGCGAAGGTTCGCGAAGTCGAGGACGCAAAACGCCGTGCTGAAGAAGCGAAGCGCCAGGAAGTCTTGGCAGCTCAGCGTGCTGTTGAAGCAGAAAAACAACGTGTAGAAGACGAAGCCCGCGCAAAACGTGAAGCTGAAGAAGCTGCCGTTCGTGCAAAAGCTGAAGCTGAAGCGAAAGCCAAGCGCGATGCAGAGGCCGCTGCAAAAGCTGCTGAAGCTCCAAAGCCAGCTCAGCGCGAAGAACGTCCTGCACGCTCCGGTGATCGCCCACAGCGTTCCGGTGACCGTCCACAGCGTTCCGGTGATCGTGGTCCTCGCCCAGGTGGCGACCGTGGTCCTCGTCCTGCCGGTGATCGTGGTCCTCGCCCAGCTGGTGATCGTGGCCCTCGTCCAGGTGGCGACCGCGGCCCTCGTCCAGCTGGCGATCGTGGTCCTCGCCCAGGTGGTGACCGTGGTCCTCGTCCAGCAGGTGATCGTGGTGGTCGTCCGCCAATGCGTGATGGTAAGCCGCCGAACTTGAATGGCCCTCGTCCAGGTGGTCGTCCAGGTGGCGTAACAGCTGCACCAGCTGAAAGCATGGAAACCGGTAAGGAGGTCAGCAAAAAGGCATTGAAGCCAGCTGCGCGTCCTAAAAAGCCGATCGTACCAGCTAAGCCAGCACCTAAAGGCAATGATGATCGCCGTAAGTCAAAACTAACGATTACCCGCGCCACTGGTGGTGATGAAAGTCGTAATCGTTCCCTGGCTTCCATGCGTCGTCGCCGTGAGAAAGAAAAACGTAAGGGCCAAAAGGTTGTTCGTGAGAAGGTAGCGCGTGAGGTAAAACTCCCTGAAGTGATTTCTATTCAGGATCTTGCTCAGCGTATGTCTGAACGTGCTGTTGACGTCATCAAACTGCTCATGAAGCAGGGCCAGATGATGCAGATCAACGACGTGATCGACGCTGATACCGCTGAACTGATTGCCGTTGAAATGGGTCACACGGTTAAGCGCGTATCTGAAGCGGATGTTGAAGAAGGTCTCTTCACCGTTGAAGACAACGACACTGATCTTTTCAACCGTCCACCGGTTGTTACGATCATGGGTCACGTTGATCATGGTAAGACATCGCTTCTTGATGCTCTGCGTAAGGAAAACGTTGCTTCCGGTGAAGCTGGCGGCATTACACAGCATATCGGTGCATACCAGGTCGAACAGAACGGCCAAAAGGTCACCTTCATCGATACCCCTGGTCACGCAGCATTTACTCAGATGCGTGCTCGTGGTGCTAAATCCACTGATGTTGTGATCCTGGTGGTTGCTGCTGATGATGGTGTGATGCCACAGACCAAGGAAGCTATTGTTCACGCAAAAGCTGCTGGCGTTCCGCTCATCATCGCGATCAACAAAATGGACAAGCCTGGCGCTGATCCTTCCCGCGTTCGCAACGACCTTCTCCGTGAAGATCTTGTTGTAGAAACCATGGGTGGTGACGTTATCGATGTTGAGGTCTCTGCTAAAGAAGGCACTAACCTTGATAAGCTGATCGAAATGATCCTGCTGCAGGCTGAGGTTCTTGAGCTTAAAGCTAACCCTAACCGTGCCGCTGAAGGTACAGTTATCGAAGCTAAGCTTGACGTCGGTCGCGGTCCAGTTGCTACTGTTCTGGTTCAGAAGGGTACACTCCGGGTTGGTGATGTTGTCATTGCTGGTTCCGAATGGGGTCGTGTTCGTGCAATGCTTGATGAGAACGGCAAGCCAGTTCAGGAAGCTGGTCCTTCCAAACCGGTTGAAGTTCTTGGCTTCCAGGCAACACCATCCGCTGGTGACATGGTTGCAGCTGTAGAAAACGAAGGCCGTGCTCGCGAGATTTCCGAATATCGTCACCGCCAGAAACGCGATCAGATGGCAGCACGTATTGCTGGGTCTCGTGGCTCTTTGGAAGCGATGATGAAGGGCTTGCAGGAAGAAGGCAAAAAAGAATTCCCGCTCATCATCAAATCCGATGTGCAGGGTTCAGCCGAAGCGATCCAGGGCGCGCTCGAAGAACTTGGCAACGACGAAGTCGGCGCACGTGTTGTGGCAGCTTCCGTTGGCGGTATCACCGAGAGCGACATCACTCTGGCGATTGCATCCAAAGCACCGATAATGGCGTTCAACGTTCGTGCAAACAAACAGGCTCAGGAAGCTGCACGTCGCGAAGGCGTCGAGATCCGCTACTACAGCGTGATTTACGACCTCATCGACGATGTGAAGTCCACCATGTCTGGCATGCTTGCTCCAGAACGTCGCGAAACCTTCCTCGGCTACGCAGACATCAAAGAAATCTTCAACATCACCAAAATCGGTCGTGTTGCAGGTTGTCTGGTCACCGAAGGTGTCGTTCAGCGTGGCGCACAGGTTCGCTTGCTGCGTGACAACGTCGTCATCCACGAAGGCGAACTGGGTACACTTAAGCGCTTCAAAGACGAAGTCAAAGAAGTTGAATCCGGTGTTGAATGCGGCATGAACTTCACCAACTACAAGGATATGCGCGTCGGTGATGTCATCGAGTGCTTCCAGGTAGAAGAGATTGCGCGCTCACTCTGATAAGAGATGAGTTCAACCAATCAGAATAATCAGCAGCGCCGGCGGGGCATACTCCGTCGGCGCTCTGCTGTTACTAACTCAAGGTAATTGAGAGAAAACAATGGCAAAAGCACGCGATGAATTTGCAGGCCAGCCGTCTCAGCGCCAGTTGCGTGTGGGTGAGCTCGTTCGTAAAGAGTTGTCAGATATCCTTACACGCGGCCAGATTTCAGATCCTGATCTGGATGGTGTGATCGTGACCGTTCCAGAAGTGCGCATGTCTCCGGACCTGCGTTGGGCTGACGTTCTCGTTATGCCTATGGGCGGACGTGATTTGAATGTCGTTTTAACGGCGCTGAAGCGCAATGCAAAATACCTGCGTGGTCAAGTCGCTCGCCGTTTGACCATGAAGTACACATGCGAACTGCGCTTTGTTGCAGATACGCGCTTTGATGATGATGACCTCATCACGCGTCTGCTTCATGAGCCAAGTATCCGCAGAGACTTTGCTGACGGCGGTATCGACGATGATCAGGGTGAAGATGACCGCGACTAATGCGCGGTATCGAACTCTTTCAAGCAGAATTTATTAAGTAAGAGCACAGCAGTATGGCGCGCAAGCAACAGCGACGCAGACCCCGTTTCCCGGTAAACGGATGGCTCGTTCTGGACAAGCCACTGACCCTGACCTCAAATGATGCGTTGGGCCAGTTGAAGAGAATATTCCATCCCGAAAAGGTCGGTCATGCAGGCACGCTTGACCCTCTGGCGACCGGATGTTTGCCGATCGCATTTGGTGAAGCAACCAAGACCGTCCCTCATGTCATGGATGGTCGCAAGGTCTATCGCTTTGAGGTGACCTGGGGAACTCAGACGACCTCTGATGATGCTGAAGGCGAAGCGGTTAAAACCTCTGATGTGCGCCCAACAAGCGATGAAATCCAAGCGGTTCTTCCCGACTTTCGCGGTCGCATAGAACAAACACCGCCAATTTTCTCCGCAATCAAAGTTGATGGCAATCGCGCCTATGATCTTGCTCGTGAAGGCGAAGACGTGAAGCTAGAGCCGCGTGTGATTGAGGTGCATCGTCTGGATCTCGTGGAATGCCCCGATCAGGACCGTGCGATCTTTGAAGCCGAATGCGGCAAAGGCACTTACGTTCGTGCCCTGGCACGTGACCTGGGCGAGCGCCTCGGGACCTGCGGATATGTGACTGATCTGCGCCGCCTGCTCGTTGGGCCGTTTGGCGAAGAGCAGATGGTTACGCTTGACGAACTGCGCGCTGCAAAAGATGCGATGGCGGTTGAATGCGCTGAAGGTGAAGAACCTCCGCTGCAAAACCCGCTTGAAAACGCAGAACTCATGGAAGCAATCAAACCCGTTGAAATTGCGCTTCACGAGTTGCAGGAACTGCGAATTTCACCAGATGCAGCAGCACGCGTTAAGCGAGGAAATTCAATCTTGCTGCGCGGTGCTGATGCCCCAATTGGCCCGGAAGAGATCTATGTGATCTCGGGTGGTAAACTCATCGCTTTTGGTGAAGTTGCTAAAGGCGAATTTAAGCCACGGCGCGTTTTCAACCTGTAAAACCATGAATTGAAAACGCTGTTGTGACCTCTTAAATATCTCCAGAATGTACCGCGACATGAAACATGTGTTTCTGGAACATTTTTAATAATTTTGATTTTCTAGGCGGGGAGGTCTCTGAAAAACACATCTTCAAGATTCCTCTGGTTTTTTTGAAGATTTTCAGTCATAGTCCCGCCGCTGGGAAGTGAATGCTTGCCCGGCCCACATGTGTTGGCCTGACCCTGCTAGACGACATCTTGGCACGGCCCGAGTTCAGCATATGGCTCTGTGAAAGAGCACCACGTCTCGTTGGGGACGTGAAAATACACGCAGTGAAAACTGCTCCATAATTATAAGGAAAAATCGATGTCGATTACGCCTGAAAAAAAAGCAGAACTGATCAAAGAATTCGCCATCAAAGAAGGTGATACTGGATCTCCAGAAGTACAGGTAGCTATCCTGACTCACCGGATTACAGTTCTGACTGAGCACTTCAAGGGTCACAAAAAAGACAACCACTCCCGTCGTGGTCTTCTGAAAATGGTTTCTCAGCGTCGTAAGCTCCTTGACTACGTTAAGGGCAAAGAAGTTGCACGTTACCAGACCTTGATTGAGCGTCTAGGCATTCGTCGCTAAGACGAAGTTTTTAAAGCGCGGCAGCGAAAGCTCGCCGCGTTTTGCTTAAGTCCCTCATATATCTGTTTTGGGTGTGTGAGGCAGATTATGGAAGAGACTGTTCTTTTCCAGATTTGAAACAGGCGAATGGGGACCTGGCAGGATTGCCAGAGGCTTATGAAGAAATGAGCTTCTTGTTGTCTTGCCCGCAATCGTTCCGCCTGAAAAGGCACCGCGCACCTTGGTACTCAAGGTTTGAAAAATATGCGCGCGTTGTCGGCAAATGACAGCCTCACACTTGATGACGACCATCAAGCCGGTGGGGCGAACGTTAGGATAGAGATATGTTTGATATACACCGCGTGGAAGTTGAATGGGGCGGACGTCCGCTCATCCTTGAAACCGGCAAGGTAGCCCGTCAGGCTGACGGCGCTGTCATCGCGACTTACGGCGAGACAAAAGTTCTCGCGACTGTTGTGTCTGCGAAGAACGCAAAGCCAGGTCAGGATTTCTTCCCACTGACAGTTAATTATCAGGAAAAGGCATACGCTGCTGGCCGCATCCCAGGTGGCTTCTTCAAGCGCGAAGGCCGTCCGTCCGAGCACGAGACCCTGACATCCCGTTTGATTGACCGCCCGATCCGTCCGCTGTTCGTAGATGGCTACAAGAACGAAACTCAGGTTGTTCTGACTGTTTTGTCTCATGACCTTGAGAACGCACCAGACATTCTGGCAATGGTTGGCGCATCCGCAGCACTCACCATTTCCGGCGTACCGTTCATGGGCCCAATCGGTGGCGCTCGTGTTGGTTACATCAACGGCGAATACGTTCTGAACCCAACAGTTGACCAGATGGAAGAAACCGATCTGGACCTGATTGTTGCTGGTACTAACGACGCTGTTCTGATGGTTGAATCTGAAGCACAGGAACTGACTGAAGAAGTCATGCTCGGCGCTGTAATGTTCGGTCACCGTGAGTTCCAGCCAGTGATCGATGCGATCATTCAGCTTGCGGAAAAAGCAGCAAAAGCTCCACGTGAGTTGAACCTGCCAGATCACTCTGAGCTGTTTGCTAAGGTTCAGGGCATTGCTGCTGAAGAACTCGGCGCTGCTTACTCCATCACTGTTAAAACAGAGCGCAAAGACGCTGTTGACGCTGTGAAGGCAAAAGTTATTGAAGCTCTTGTCACCGGTGAAGAAGGTGCTCCAGAAGCAACTGTTGTTTCTGACATGTTCAAAAAAGCAGAAGCTGCTATCGTTCGTGGCCGTATCCTTGATACTGGCTCACGTATTGATGGTCGTGACCTGTCCACCGTACGTCAGATCGTTTCTGAAGTTGGCATGCTGCCACGCGCGCACGGCTCCTCACTCTTCACTCGTGGTGAAACTCAGGCAATGGTTGTTGCAACACTGGGTACTGGTGAAGACGAGCAGTTTGTTGACAAGCTCGAAGGCACAACCAAATCAGCATTCATGCTGCACTACAACTTCCCTCCATACTCTGTAGGTGAAGCTGGTCGCATGGGTTCCCCAGGACGTCGTGAAATCGGTCACGGTAAACTGGCATGGCGCGCAGTTAACCCAATGTTGCCTGCTCACCACGATTTCCCATACACCCTGCGTGTTGTTTCAGAAATCACTGAGTCCAACGGTTCTTCCTCCATGGCGTCTGTCTGTGGTGCATCCCTGTCCCTGATGGACGCTGGTGTTCCTTTGAAAGCTCCTGTGGCTGGTATCGCAATGGGTCTCATCAAGGAAGGTGAGCGCTTTGCAGTTCTCTCCGATATCCTTGGCGACGAAGATCACCTCGGCGACATGGACTTTAAGGTAGCTGGTTCTGCGAACGGCATCACCGCGCTGCAGATGGACATCAAGATCGACGGTATTACCGAAGAGATCATGAAGGTCGCTCTGGAGCAGGCTAAAGGCGGTCGCGTTCACATCCTTGAAGAAATGGCAAATGCAATCACCGAAGCTCGTTCTGAGCTTGGCGAACATGCGCCACGCATCGAAGTGATCAAGATCCCAGTAGACAAGATCCGTGAAGTGATCGGTTCTGGCGGTAAAGTTATCCGTGAGATCGTTGAAAAGACCGGCGCGAAAGTGAACATCGAAGACGACGGCACCGTTAAGGTGGCTTCTTCTGACGGTAAAGCGATCAAAGCTGCTCTCAACTGGATCAACTCCATTGCTGCTGAGCCAGAAGTTGGCGTTGTCTACGAAGGTACTGTTGTTAAGACAGTAGACTTCGGCGCATTCGTAAACTTCTTCGGCGCACGCGACGGTCTGGTGCACATCTCCCAGCTTGCTCCTCGCAAGGTTGGCAAAGTGACCGACGTTGTTAAAGAAGGCGAAAAAGTCTTTGTTAAGCTGATGGGCTTCGATGAGCGCGGTAAAGTTCGCCTCTCCATGAAAGTTGTCGATCAGGAAACTGGCAAGGAGATTCCTCGCGAGGAAGCTGCTCCAGCACCTGCAAAAGACTAAGCTTTTCTAAATTAATGAGAAAAAGGCCGGTTCAGAAATGGACCGGCCTTTTTTGTGCTCAAAAGCCGAAGCGCCTTACCATGCGCAAACTTAATGCAGTCTCAGATTACGCAGCAAGATAAAACTTATTCCCCCCAGCACTTAACGGCCTAGTCTTAACCTCATGCCCACGTGACGGGCTTCTGGCGGACCGTCCGTCAGTGAGGCGTGGGCTGGGTGGGGCTACCGAAAGAAGTAACGTATCTTTTCGGCAGGTCCGTTGGATATGATTTTCAGACGTGACCGCATGGTCTGAGAGGAAGGGCCCAAGTCTGAAGGGCATCACGCGGTGACAGCGAACTGTTTTCTAACCGCTCGCTATCAAAGTTGGAGGAACTGTTTGGTCGGGGAAACCTGTCTGAATAAGCCACTGTCTTTCCAGGAAACTGGCCATCGTGTCTTTCAGGATAAGAGGCGAAAGTGTCCATATCAAAATGCCCGGGCAAGGCGACAGCTGATGCCGAAGAAACTAATTTATTAACATGCGCAGGTATCGCCTGCTCGCCTTGCTCACCCCGACCTTTCGGGGATCACGCTCTACCACCGCCGGAGAACTCCGAGCGGTGCTCTTCGTGCTTGTGCGGTTAAACCATCTTAGATTTAAGTCCGCTCGCTCACGCGTGTCGGGGCGCTTGATTTGCGCGTTGCGTTTGACATCAGGATGTACAATCCGCTCAAGACGATAATCGCTGAGCCTGCCAGCGTCATTGCATCCGCGCTTTCATCAAAGACCAGCAAACCAAGCATCAGCCCGAACAGCAGGCGAGAGTACCGGAAAGGGGTCACGACGGATACCAGTCCGGTGCGCATAGCCACTGTCAGCGAATAATAGGCCCCAATTCCGACAAGTGTTCCAGCTGCAATCATAAACCCGCTGAAACGGTCTGGTGACACAAAGCCGCCGGACCATAATGAGTAAAACGCTCCGGTTGGGATAAGCACAGCAAAGCCGTAAACACCAAGTTGCATGTTTGACAGGGCAGGGGGGGCGGCCCTTGTTGCAAGATCACGTCCGGCAAATCCGATCATCCCCAAAATCGCAAGGATTGAGGTGACCTGAAAGGCTTCAGAGCTTGGTTGTATGATCATGAGGACGCCGACAAACCCGATCATAATTGCAACCCATCGCTGCCAGCTAACTCTTTCTCCAAAAAGGACCGCAGCACCTAAAGTAACAGCAATTGGCGTCGCCTGGAGGATGGCCGAGGTGCTGGACAGGGTGTTAAGCGCCAGAGAAAGAAGAAAAAACAACCGTCCGAGAATTTCAAAAAACGCTCGTGTGAAAAGTGTTGCCTTGAGTGCTTGTGGCGTAAAAGCCCGCTCTCCACGCCGCCATGTGAGTAACAAGAAACCGAGGGTGCCCCCCATGCCAAACAGCATAAGAGTTTGCCCAACAGGTACAGACGCTGTTGCTGTTTTAAGGAGCGTATCCTCAATAGCAAACAGTAACATCGCAAGCACCATCCAGGCACTTCCTCTTATGTTATCCATAAATCCACCCAATTCTCAGAGAGTCGGTGCGCGTGATCTAATGCATCTGGTTGGACCCAGCATGAAACTAGTACGCTTAAAAATTGAAGACATGCTGAGACTAGGCAAAAAAACAGCTATGTCTACGATACTTAAGCTATATTGCAGGCATTTCTGCTCACGGCGCGGTGAGAAAAAACTCAAGGAACCTAATGGGGTGCATGAGCGCTAATCGGTTTGAAACAAAGCAAACTGCCTGCTATACCCACACTCACCTTAGGTTCGGAGGGGCTCATGTGAGCTCGGGGGATTGAGATGAGTGATATGCGACTGGTTGTAGTCGGCGCGGCTGGCCGAATGGGCCGGACTTTGATCCGCACCGTGACCGAGATGGACGGAGTTGTGGTTTCAGCTGCTGTTGAGCGAGAAAACTCCGAGCAACTTGGTAAGGATGCTGGTGAGCTGGCTGAATGCGGCAAACTAGGCGTAGCAATTACGTCAGATCTGGACGCTGCCTTTGAAAAGGCTGATGGAGTACTCGATTTTACTCTGCCAGAAGCGACAGTCGCGTTTGCTGAAGCTGCCGCGCGTCATTCCATTGCGCATATTATTGGCACAACAGGTATGACATCTGCACAGCTCGCGACTCTGGCCAATTCTGCGACATCGGCCCCTATTGTGAAGTCGGGAAATATGAGTCTGGGCGTAAACCTGTTGGCAGGCCTTGTGAAGAAGGCCGCAGCAGCGCTGGATGAAGACTTCGACATCGAAGTGCTCGAAATGCACCACAAGCACAAGGTAGATGCGCCATCAGGTACAGCCCTTTTGCTTGGCGAAGCCGCCGCCCATGGACGTGAAATCGATTTGGAAACACATAGTGTTCGCTCCCGTGATGGCATTACTGGTGAGCGAAAAAGAGGCGATATTGGCTTTGCAACACTACGTGGTGGTTCTGTCATAGGTGAACATACTGTGATGTTTGCAGGTGAAGGAGAGCGTATAGAACTCTCGCACATTGCAACTGACAGACAAATTTTTGCACGCGGTGCTGTTAAGGCTGCCATATGGGCACACAAGCAGCACCCGGGCCTCTACTCAATGGCCGATGTTCTCGGCCTGAACGACGAATGACACACAGCGCATACTCGCCGCCTCAAAACGTAATGAGCTATGCGCAATGATTATTGAAAGCAGTCTTCCAAGACATCTGTTTTCAAAAAAACACATAACCTCTCGGGGAGAGTTTGATGGAACGCCTTTTGGTTCTCGTCCGCCACGGACAAAGCGAGTGGAATCTGAAAAACCTGTTCACAGGCTGGAAAAATCCAGACCTGACGGAGCAGGGTGTTGAAGAAGCGACAGCTGCAGGCAAAAAACTCAAAGAAATGAACCTGACGTTTGATCTGGCGTTCACTTCTGACCTGCTGCGCGCTCAGCACACTCTTAAGCTGATCCTTGGTGAACTTGGTCAGGAAGACCTGCCGACATCGCGCGATCAGGCGCTGAACGAACGTGATTACGGCGATATCACCGGCATGAACAAAGACGAAGCTCGTCAAAAGTTCGGTGAAGAGCAGGTTCATATCTGGCGCCGTTCATTTGATGTGCCTCCTCCAGGTGGTGAAAGCCTGAAGATGACTGCAGAGCGCACTTTGCCTTACTACCGCTCTGACATTCTTCCAAAAGTTCTTGAAGGAAACCGGGTTATCGTTGCTGCACACGGCAACTCCCTGCGTTCTTTGATCATGGAACTGGAAGGCCTTTCACCGGAAGAAATCCTCAAACGCGAACTCGGCACAGGAAAGCCAGTTGTTTACCGCCTTGATGAAGACGGTAAGGTTCTTTCTGTTGAGGATCTGGCAGAAATTTAAACTGCACCAAGCAGTCTAAAATCAAACAAGGGCGGCCTCAAACGGGCCGCCTTTTTCTATTACTGTTAGCTTAAGAGCATAAGAAGAGAATCTGCCGAGAATGTTAAAACAAAATACTTATTAACACTCATAAAGCCCCATGAAATTATAAGTATATGAAATATAACGCGGGCTCTATTATCAATAATAGATAATGATTTTGCTAGTGTTATTTATCTTGCGCTGCGTAATTTTAGGTGCCAGCCTTCTCATGCATACAGAAGATGTATGACAATTAAAGAATTTGATTGAGAGGGTATCCTATGAAATTTTCAGTTGCAAACGACGGTCGTCCAGCATCCGCACAAGCTAAGCCAGCAAAGCTAAATGGCGGGCTTGCTCCTAAAGATGAAGAGAGCAAAAAGAAGTAATTTACTGTGTGAGGCAGTCTAGGCTGCCTCACAATCATTTGAGCAGAGCTTGTTTCTGCGAAGGAATTTCTGTGAAGTTTGTAAGAATGGTCAAGTCCGCCCCAGACGTGGTCAAGGCGGATGGAACGAACCTCGGCATGATGCCCGCCCGGGCAATGAAGTATTGCGAACCGCTCATTACCGCCTCTCGCCAAGGCTGGTATGTTTATCCTCCTGTTGATTTTTACCTGATGTGGACCGGCTCAGAAGTGCTTTACCGCCTCGGCTCTGATGGGGATTGGACCCTGTTGGACCGGCTTTACCTTACTGATTTTGTCGAGGATTACCGAGAAGCCTGCCCAGACGGATTGAAGGACTATTACCCGCCGTTTCTGGATGTATTTCCAGAAGGAGATATCGTTCAAATTGGAGCTGGCTATAGCTTGATTGGAGATGAAGGTCAGTGCCATTGGGTACGCGGACCGATTAATCTGCCTTCCAACGCAGGGTATGACTGTTTCGAGGCAATGATTGACTCCAGCTGGTTCTGTTCACCTTTGTTCATCAATGTGAAGCTGCGCAAACAAGATGTTCCAATCAGTTTTCCGCGCCATCGACCTTTGATGCAGGTGGTTCAGCTGCCAAACACGGTTCTGCCTAAGACGGTAATTGCTGCCCCAGAAATTGCTGAGATGGAGAATGTCCCGCCGGAGTTCTGGCAGTCTTGGGCAAGAGGCTATGATAAACGCAATGCAGGTCGCTCTGGAAGTTATGCCAGTGAACAACGCCGCATTAACACTCAATATGTAGACGCCGACTCGTCGGGTTAAAACAGAATCAAGCCCAAAATGATCAAAGCGAAGCGACTAAACCGCAGATTCCGACAACACATTGAAGAGCAAACTATGTTCTTCGTAGCCACCGCCGCGTCTACAGGGCATATCAACCTGTCACCGAAAGGTATGGATACGCTGAGAGTCCTAAGTGATGAGCGTATCATCTGGTTAAACCTAACTGGCATTGGCAACGAAACAGCTACTCATGTGAGCGAAGACGGGCGTATGACACTGATGTTTTGTTCTTTCGGGGAACAACGTCTTACGCTGCGAGTATTTGGGCAGGCAAAAGTTATCCACCCCAGAGACGCGGAGTGGGACAATCTGATTGAGTTCTTTCCAGAACTGCCCGGTTGCCGGCAAATCTTTGATCTGGATATTGAGTTGATACAAACATCTTGTGGTTCGACAGTCCCACGAATGGACCTCGTAGATACACGGGTTGAGAAGGAGTTCCTGCCTTACTACGAGACGATGGATCGCGAAGAGCTGGAAAACTACTGGCGCAAATACAACGCCAGCAGCCTGGACGGTTGGCCAACAAAAATCCTCGAACCAAGCTGAGAACGATCAGCCTTTCAACCATAGTCGAGTGTAGGCGCGTGAGCGAACCTGTATAAGGCACGTACATAAAACGGTATGCGGGGCGCCTCCTATGGGTTTGTTGGTGTTGGTACGTCACGGGCAGAGTGAATGGAATGCGCGTAAGATTTTTTCAGGACAGGGCAACCCTGACCTAACGCAGCAGGGCATCGCTGAAGCCAGAAGAACGGGGGGCCTTCTTAAGTCTCAGTCTATTCAGTTTGATCTAGCCTATTCATCCGGCCTCACACGAGCCAGAAAGACGCTGGACCTGATCCTGTCTGAAACCGGTCACACTCACTTGCATGTGAATGAAGACAATCTTCTTTTTGAAAGAGATTACGGAGAACTCACAGGCGTTACGATGCAAGATGCCTGCCGCAAGCATGGTGAGGAACAAGTCCGCCAATGGCGCCAGTCGCTATATGCAGTTCCGCCGGGCGGGGAAAGCCTGGAGATGGCAGCAAGTAGAGCCTCGGGTATGTTCACTCAAAGTGTGTTGCCTCATCTCAGCGCTGGCAAGAACGTCATTATCTCTTCGCATAGGAACACCCTACGCGGGTTGATTTCAAAGATATGTAAGCTTGACCAAGCAGAAACCGAGCGACTGCATATTGAAACAGCGCAGCCGCTCTATTTTCAGGCCAAAAGCGCAACAGAGATTGAGCCATTACTTACGAAAAAGGCGGCCCTAAAGCCGCCTCAACACTCGCTATTCACTGAAGCTAGAGCGTAAATCCGCTTTGCTCAGCAACTTGCATAAGTGGCTTTTCAGGGCGTGCACCCACGTGGCTGATAACTTCACCAGCACACAGGCAGCCAAGTTCGGCACAGGAGCTAAGGTCGAAGTCTCGCGCTAATCCAAACAGGAAACCAGAAGCAAAGAGATCACCAGCGCCGGTAAGGTCACGCACGCCGCCATCAATCGCAGAAGCTGGCACGTGAACAGTCTCTTCACGAGAGATCGCCATTGCACCATCAGAGCCCAATGTTAGAGCGGTCAACGTGCAATCTTCACGCACAAGCGCGATAGCTGTTTCAATATTTGCAGTTTGGTAAAGAGCTTTCAACTCATGCTCATTCGCAAACAAAATGTCGACTTTGTCATTACAGATGAGGTCAAGAAATTCCTCGCGGAACCGGTCAACACAGAAGCTGTCGGAAAGCGAGAGAGAGACAAGGCGCTCAGAAGCATGCGCGATCTTCGAAGCCTCAAGGAAAGCGCTCTTTGCGGCTTCCTTGTCCCACAAATACCCTTCCATGTAGGTAATTGCAGAATTGGAGACCACATCCTTGTCGATATCAAGAGCGGTCAGCTTCGTTGCCGCGCCAAGATAGGTGTTCATGGTCCGCTCGCCATCCGGCGTAATCAGGATCATAGAACGCCCAGAGGCAAGGTCATCATGCAAAGGCTCGGTGTTGAAGTGCGCACCGATGCTGTTCATGTCGTGGCGATACACGTCGCCAATCTCATCATCAGCGACTTTGCCGATAAAAGCAGGAGCACCGCCCAACGAAGCAATGCCCGCAGCTGTATTTCCAGCGCTACCGCCAGAAATGCGGGTGGTTTGGCCCATCAGATCATAAAGGCGCAGAGCCTCTTCTGTGTCCACCAGCCGCATTGAGCCTTTCACAAGAGATTGCTCAACGAGAAAGCTATCTTCCACATGAGAGAAGACGTCAGTGATTGCATTCCCGATGCACAACGCATCAAACTTGAATTCAGACATGTAAAGTCCTTGTAACTAGCCCGGCTCTTTGATGTCCGGAACGATACATAGGTGGCTCACCGCATGAGCAAGGCCTATCAGAGTTTATTTTCCAGGTGTCGGCCGTAAAGCTCGGTTAGCCTCAGGCTCCCGTATTTTTTCGCGGAACGGGCTGGCATTGTACACCCCAAGAATATTCAGTTCGGTCGAATAAAACGCCAGCTCTTCAAGTGCAAGGGCTACATTTGGTTCTTCTGGGTGTCCTTCGACGTCCGCATAGAACATTGAAGCGAAAAACTGGCCTGCAAACTGGTAAGATTCTAACTTAGTCATGTTCACATTGTTTGTAGCAAAACCACCAAGGACTTTATACAGGGCTGCAGAAACATTGCGCACGCGGAACACGAATGTTGTGATGATAGGCTGACCTGTATTTGCCGTCAGCTTCTCTTCTCGGGACAAAATTACGAAGCGCGTAGTGTTGTGAGCTGCATCTTCACAATCGCGCGCCAAAATATCAAGGCCGTAAACGTCGGCAGCAAGCTCGGGAGCAAAAGCTGCGACAGACTTATCGCCAGCCTCAATAACCTGACGGGCAGAACCTGCTGTATCTGCACCGATAATTGGCGTCAAACCGTGCTCGCGAATGAAGTTTCTACACTGCCCAAGGCCCATAACATGGCTCTGAACACTCTTAAGATCTTCCATCTTGGTGCCCGGAATACCCATCAGCTGAAAGCGGATTGGCATGAAATACTCACCAATGATGTGCAGACTGCTGCGCGGAAGTAAGTGGTGAATATCAGCAACGCGACCTGCTACAGAGTTCTCGATCGGGATCATCCCAAGCTCTGCATCACCGTTTTCGATAGCCTGGAAGCAGTCTTCAAAAGTCGGGCATGGGATAGCTTGGTACTCTGGATAGACACTATTACATGCCATATGGGAGTTGGCTCCCACCTCTCCCTGAAACACGACTTTACGCTGTTCTGACATCACTATACTCACAGGTATTTAGAAACGGGTTATGTTTAAAGGCTTTGCTCTGGTTAGCGAAGCGAAAACCTCTACAAAGTGCCCTAGATGTGTGTGAAAGCAAAACTAAAACCGTTTACTGCGGCGAAACATAAGGTGAGAAGAGCTCAAGAATGCTCAGAGCAGAGATGGAAGAAGGAAAAGAAACACGAAATCCCCAGATCTCTAATGGAATATCTGTGATATATTGTCGCAGAAAGTTCTACTAACTGAGCTTAGGCGCAGAAGGCGTTTTTTGAGGCTTCTCTCCAAGAGCGCGCTGTATTCTCGAAAATATCAGTAGTTTATAGTAATTTTAGACTGATCGCCGGTGGGGCGGGTAGCCTTATTCGTTTTTCTGAGGCCGCAAAGATCGGCTGGCGGTCCACACCACTGCAAAAGTCCTAGGAAAAACACTAATAAAATTATGGACAAACGCCCAAGCTTAACTGTAGTTTCCCAGCAAAATACACAGATCGTGTTAGGCGCCAATCCTTTCTGACTAGGCGAACCTAACCAATATTCGGAGCGTGTGAGCTATGAATTCGTTTGAACTGAACAAAATTGCGGGCGCAATTCTGTTCGCTTTGGTTGCATTCATGGGCCTGAATGTTTTGACGGAAGTCATCTTCGCGCCACATGAAGACGAAAAACGCGGTTTTGAAATTGAAGTTGCCGGTGCTGATGACGGTGCAGGCGATAATGCTGCGGAAGAAGCCAAGGTCGCGTCAATTGAAGAATTGCTCGCTACTGCTTCTGTTGAAGCCGGCGCAAGACAGGCCAGAAAATGTGCCGCATGCCATTCCTTTGACCAAGGTGGCCCAAATAAAGTTGGCCCTGCTCTTTGGGGGGTTGTCGGTCGCGCACCTGCAACGCATGCAGGCTTCTCCTACTCCTCAGCAATGCGGGAGTTTGGCACGAGTAATCCTGAATGGACATTCGAGCAGCTTAACGAGTTTGTTAAAGCTCCGAGGAAGCATGTTTCTGGCACGTCCATGGGTTATGCAGGCATGAAAAAAGATAGTCAGCGCGCTGATTTGATTGCCTACCTGCGGTCGCTTTCAGACAACCCAGTGCCTATCAACTAAGAATGAATTCAATTCACCCCTGTATATGGGGGTGGAAAGCTATCTAAGAGCCGGGATTTTGTCCCGGCTTTTTTATTGTCTACATTTGCGTGAATGCTAACGTTTTCCTCGTTTCTTCCAGTTAAATTTTTGTCATCTTCGCAAAAGCCATTGTCGCAGAAGCGTTTTAAGCCATAATCATAGCTTAGGTAAGACTGGAAACTGCAAGAAGAGTTCAATTTAAGGCGCCAGTGGTTTTCTACGCTAAAGATATTGATTGTATTTAAGGAGGATTGTTTTGCGCACCAGGCTCATTAGCTCTTTAACAGGTTTGGCGCTTGCAACTGCAAGCCTGACAGCTTCCGCCGCAATTGCTGAAACGAATGAACCTGAATGGCGGTACGCAGATTCCCTCATTAGCGAACCACAAATGCCAAAGGGATTTAAGCATTTCCCATATGTGAACCCGGAGGCCCCGAAAGGCGGGAAAGTTCGCCTTTCCTGGACAGGTACGTTTGACAGTTTGAACCCGGTAGCGACCAAGGGTGTTTTGGCGATTGGTGCTGGCCTTATCTACGATAGCTTAATGACGCCCTCCCTTAGTGAGTCCTCAACCGAATACGGTTTGATTGCGGATGCGCTTAAGTACCCAGATGACTTTTCCTGGGTGATCTACCGCTTGCGGCCCGAGGCGCGCTGGCATGATGGCAAACAGATAACCACAGAGGATGTGGGCTGGTCATTCGATCAATGGACAACGCTGGATCCATCGAGAAAATACTATTATCGACATGTCACAGGCTATGAAATCTTAAGCCCAACAGAGATTCGCTTTAATTTCGGTAAACCCGGCAATCGCGAAGCGCCGCAAATCCTTGGCTCGCTTTTTGTTATGCCAAAGCATTGGTGGACTGCGAAGGATAAGAATGGCAACCCGCGCGATATTTCGAGAAGTACGCTGGAGGTCCCTCTCGGCTCTGGAGCCTATCGAGTTGGTGAGGTCATACCGGGCCGCTCAATTAGTTATGAGCGTGTAAAAGACTACTGGGCTGAGGACCTGAATGTAAATGTTGGCTCTAACAACTTTGATACAATTTCCTACGATTATTACCGGGACGAAACGGTTCAATTAGAAGCGTTTAAAGCTGATCGGTTTGATTGGCGGACAGAAGCAACCGCGAAAAACTGGGCGACCGCTTACGATATCCCTGCAGTCAACGCAAACCATATTGTATTGGAAAAATTTCCGCAGACGTATCGCGGAAGCGGACTGATGCTGGGCTTCATCCTTAACACACGTAAGGAGAAGTTTCAGGACCAGCGTGTTCGCCGTGCCATGAACTATGCGCTTAATTTCCAGGAAATGAATCGCACAATCTTTTTTGATCAATACACGCGGTTCACCAGCTACTTTGACGGAACCAAGCTCGCATCAGTTGGACTTCCGGAAGGGCGCGAGTTGGAAACCCTCAAGTCTTTGAAGGCACCAGTGCCGGAACAGGTGTTCACCGAGGCCTATGAGAATCCGGTTTCAGAAGATACGCGCCAAGAGCGGTCTAACCTGAGAAAAGCTGTCGGCCTCTTAAAGGAAGCTGGCTATGTTCAAAAGCAGGGTAAGCTGATTGATAAAGAAACCGGTGAACCATTTACGATTGAGTATTTGTTGAATGGTGGCCGTTTTGAACGTGTTGCGCTCCGTTATCAGGCCTCACTTAAGAAAATAGGCATTGATCTGCAATTGCGCGTCGTTGATAGCTCTCAATATGTAAACCGGGTTCGCAGCCGTGATTTCGGCATGATTTACACTGGTTGGGCGCAGTCCCTTTCTCCAGGTAATGAACAACGAGAGTATTGGGGCTCCGATGCTGCAGATAGTGCAGCCTCTCAAAACTATGCAGGCATAAAGAACCCGGCCATCGATGAGCTCATTGATATCATCATCAACGCCAAGAACCGCGAAGACTTGGTTGCCGCAACCAAAGCTCTGGATCGTATCCTGATGTGGGAACAGTACGTTGTTCCAGGGTGGACATCCCCGTTCAGTCGTGTCGCCCGATGGGATCGTTTCTCACATCCAAAACAACTTCCTGAATTTTCCATCGGTTTCCCAACAGTTTGGTGGTGGGATGAAGCAAAAGCTAAGAAGATACAGGGGGCCAATTGATGACGATCGGTCAGATAGATAGGCGTAACTTCCTGCAGTTCAGTGCCGCAACCATGGCTGCATTTCTCGTTCCTGGGGGCGCCTTGCCAGTACAGGCAGGGACAGTAAGCCACGGTCTGTCTGTTTTTGGTGATTTGAGATACCCAGCGCACTTCAAGGCTTTTGACTATGTCAATCCTGAGGCGCCTGTTGGTGGCAAGATCGCAATGACTGCGCCAAATTGGACCTTTAACCAGAACCCACAGACCTTCAATACATTCAACTCCTTTATCCTGAAGGGTGATGCCCCGCCGCGAATGGAGCGTTGCTTTGATAGCCTGATGGTGCGCGCCTTTGATGAGCCTGATGCGGTTTACGGGCTGGTGGCAGAAAGTGCGCAGGTTTCTGCAGATGGCAACTTCGTCATCTTTAAAATTCGTCCAGAAGCCCGTTTTCACGATGGGTCTGTGCTCAACGCAGAAGATGTCGCCTTCAGCTTGAATACCCTGAAGGAAAAAGGCCATCCGATCATCAGCCAATCCATCAAGGAGATGGTTTCTGCAACAGCACCTGATGAGCACACCGTCACCGTTGCTTTCTCGGGAAACCACAGTCGGCAGCTTCCTTTGCTGGTTGCAACGCTGCCGATCTTTTCCAAGGCCTACTACACCCGCTACAAGTTTGAAGCTTCGACCCTGACACCACCCCTATCGTCTGGCCCTTACATGGTCGGGCGATACGAAATTGGCCGGTTTATTGAATATTCAAAGGTTGAAAATTATTGGGCGAAAGATCTCCCTGTAAAAAAGGGACATAATAACTTTCAGGTCATTCGCCTCGACTTTTTCAGAGACCGTCAGGCAACCTTTGAAGCCTTCAAGAAGGGCCGTTTGACGTTCCATGAGGAGTTCTCCTCCAAGACTTGGGCAACTGAGTATAACTTTCCTGCTCTGACAGAAGGCCGTGTTGTTAAAAAGGAATTTGCCATCCGCTTGCCTTCAGGGGCTCAGGGCTGGTTCTTGAACACACGCCGTGAAAAATTATCTGACCCAAAGGTCCGCAAGGCTCTTGGTTATGCATTTGATTTTGAATGGTCAAATGTGGCGCTTTTTTACGATCTTTACACCAGAACCCAGTCTTACTTTGAGAACTCAACAATGAAGGCAGTCGGCTTGCCAAGTCAGGCTGAACTTGCGTTGCTTGCGCCTTACAAGCAAGACCTGCCAGAAGAGGTCTTTGGAGAGGCAATCATACAGCCAATTTCTAATGGATCTGGTCAGGATAGAGTGCTTCTTAAAGAAGCATCTGTTCTGCTGGAAGAAGCAGGGTATGAGCGTAGCGGCGAGCAGCTGGTTGGCCCTGATGGAAAGCAACTGGAAGTGGAGTTTCTCTCCAACTCACCTGCTTTCGAGCGAATTGTGTTGCCCTACATTAAAAACCTCAGGCTACTGGGTATTGAAGCAAATCTACGTGTTGTAGATCCGGCACAATTCCAGAAACGCTTGGATGATTTTGATTATGATATTGTCGGGCACCGTTTTTCGCTAAGACCAACACTTGGTCCAAGCATTCGAAACTTCTGGACGTCAGACTCTGCTGATACGTTTGGATCCTACAACCTTTCCGGCATTAAGATGCCCGTTGTAGATGATTTGGTGGAGAAAGCGCTGAATGCTGCCTCTCGTGAGGAAATGATAACTGCTGCCAGAGCATTGGATAGAGTCCTACGTGCTGGTTATTATTGGGTGCCGCAATGGTTCAAGGCATTCCATACAGTGGCTGTGTGGGACATGTTCGGTATTCCAAATGACATGCCAGCATTTGACTTCCCCGTTGAAACAACGTGGTGGGTAGATCTGGAAAAAGCTGCTCACATCGACATGGAAAATTAGGGACAAAAGAAGCCCATGGGCGCCTATATTCTGCGTAGATTGCTTTTGATGATCCCGACTCTGATCGGCATCATGGCAATTAACTTTGTTATTATCCAATTTGCACCGGGTGGGCCGATTGAGCAGGTTATTGCTCAATTGCAAGGGGATAATGTGTCTGCGACCAGTCGAATTTCTGGTGGGGGAAATGATTTAGGAAGCTCACCTGCTGCCAATCAGGGCGGTGGAGACAGTGCTGGATCAAAATACCGCGGTGCGCAGGGACTTGACCCGGAGTTTATCAAGGAACTGGAAGTTCAGTTTGGTTTTGATAAGCCGCCGCTGGAACGTTTTGGGCGTTTGATTTTGGATTACGCCACTTTTAACTTCGGTGAGAGTTACTTTCGTGACATCGCAGTGGTTGATCTGATCATCGAAAAACTACCGGTGTCCATTTCTCTCGGCCTTTGGATGACCCTTATTTCCTACGGGATCTCAATCCCTCTCGGAATTCGCAAGGCAGTAAAGGACGGGACTTCCTTTGATGTTTGGACATCAACAGTCATAATTATTGGCTACGCTATTCCAGGGTTCCTCTTTGCGATCATCCTGATTGTTTTATTCGCCGGTGGCTCTTTCTGGGATTTCTTCCCCTTACGTGGTTTAACCTCGGAAGGCTGGAGTGATATGTCCTGGCCGCACCGTATTTTGGATTACTTCTGGCACCTGGTCTTGCCGCTGACCGCTATGGCCTTGTCAGCTTTTGCAACAACAACTCTTTTGACAAAGAACTCCTTTCTGGATGAGATCAGAAAGCAGTATGTGCAGACCGCCCGCGCCAAGGGCCTTACAGAACGGCAAGTTCTTTACGGGCATGTTTTCCGCAATGCCATGCTGATTGTTGTCGCAGGCTTCCCCGGAGCCTTTATCTCAGCATTCTTTGCAGGCTCGCTACTCATTGAGACGATCTTCTCTCTGGATGGGCTTGGCCTATTGGGGTTTGAATCTGCGCTGAACCGAGATTACGCGGTAATGTTTGCAACGCTCTACATCTTTTCGCTTATGGGGTTGATTGTGAACCTTGTCTCCGACCTCACCTACACCTGGATTGATCCCCGGATCGACTTTGAAAGCCGGGAGGTGTAACGCGCAATGGATTCGCAACTCGAAAAACGCCTTCGCGATCAGGGCTACGAAACGATAAACCCACTCCCAGAACAAACCCAGCCACCTGAAAAGCGGCAAAGGCTATCTCCGCTTAACAGTCGCCGACTGCAAAACTTCAAGGCAAACAGGCGGGGATACTGGGCGCTTTGGATCTTCCTCTTCCTGTTTTTAACAACGCTCTGCGCGGAATTTATAACGAATGATCGGCCATTGCTGGTCTCGTACAAAGGAGAGATCCTAGCACCGATATTCGTTGACTATCCTGAGGAAAAGTTCAACGGTTTCCTTGCAACAACCGACTATCGTGATCCGTTTATACAGGAGGAGATTGATGCTAATGGCTGGATTCTATGGCCGCCAATCCGCTACTCCTATCAAACGGTAAACAATGAAATCCCGGTTCCTGCACCAGCTCCCCCGAGCTGGATGATGGACAAAGAGAAACGCTGTGAGCGCTACCCGGAAGGTGTGAACGACCCGAACTGTACGATTGGGAACTGGAACTGGCTTGGCACCGATGATCAGGGCCGCGACGTCCTTGCAAGGCTGGTCTATGGGTTTCGTATCTCCGTGCTCTTTGGCCTTGCTTTGACACTGGCATCCTCTGTTATCGGCATTGGGGCAGGTGCGGTGCAGGGCTTTTATGGTGGCTGGGTTGATCTTGGTATGCAGCGTTTCATAGAAATATGGACGGCAATGCCGACGCTCTATCTCATTTTGATTATTTCGTCGGTGTTAACGCCAGGGTTTTGGATTCTCTTCTCCATTTTGCTCGCCTTTTCATGGGTCGCATTAGTGGGGGTGGTGCGCGCCGAATTCTTGAGAGGCAGGAACTTTGAGTATATCTCTGCTGCCCGCGCGCTGGGCGTTTCAAATACAACACTCATGCGTCGTCACCTGCTGCCAAATGCAATGGTCGCAACACTCACGTTCATGCCATTCATTCTAAACGGCTCTATTTCCACGCTGACAGCATTGGACTTCCTCGGTTTCGGCTTACCTCCTGGATCGGCCTCTCTGGGTGAGCTGCTCAAGCAGGGCAAAAACAATTTGCAAGCTCCCTGGCTCGGGATGACGGGTTTCCTTGTCCTGTCGATCATGCTCAGCCTGCTAATCTTCATCGGGGAAGCGGTTCGTGATGCCTTTGACCCTAGAAAAACGATGAATTGAGAAAGGGAGGATCGGACATGAGTGACAATCAAACGCTTCTCTCTGTTGAGAACCTGTCAGTCGCATTTCGCCAGGGCGAGAAGTTGAATCTGGCCGTCGATGGAATCTCCTTTGATATCAAAAAGGGTGAAACCGTCGCTCTGGTGGGTGAGAGCGGATCGGGTAAATCGGTCTCAGCACTTTCCGTGCTCAAGCTTTTGCCGTACCCAACAGCAAGTCACCCAACCGGGAGGATTCCCTATCAGGGTGAAGACTTAATCGCTGCAACTGAAAGCGAAATGCGTAGGGTGCGAGGCAACAAGATCTCAATGATCTTTCAAGAGCCAATGAGCTCTTTGAACCCGGTGCACACCATTGAGCAGCAAGTCGCCGAAATCCTGAAGATCCATCGTGGGTTGGGTGAGACTAGCGCGAGAAAACGTGTGCTGGAACTGCTGAGCCAAGTCGGCATTCCAAACCCGGAAGAACGATTGAAATCGTACCCGCATCAGCTGTCTGGTGGACAGCGCCAGCGTGTCATGATTGCTATGGCACTGGCAAATGAACCGGATCTCTTGATTGCTGACGAGCCAACAACCGCGTTGGACGTAACAGTCCAGGCGCAAATTCTACAGTTGTTGAAGGACCTGCAAAAGAGCACCGGCATGGCGATGCTCTTCATTACCCATGACCTTGGCATTGTTCGCCGGATCTCTGATCGCGTCTGTGTGATGACGCAGGGCAAAATTGTTGAAAGTGGTCACACCGACGATATCTTCGAAAGCCCGCAACACAACTACACGAAACACCTGCTTGCCGCAGAACCAAAAGGCTCTCCTCCTTCAAGTGATGCAAGTCAGCCCATCGTCGTTGAGGCGAAAGACCTCAAGGTCTGGTTCCCGGTTAAACGCGGATTTCTGCGCAAAACCGTGAGTCACATCAAAGCGGTGGATGGAATTGATGTCACGGTGCGCCGCGGGCAAACGCTTGGCATCGTTGGTGAAAGCGGGTCTGGTAAAACAACGCTCGGCCTTGCAATCCTGCGTATGATCTCATCCAATGGGCGGATTAGCTTCAGTGGCTCCGAAATTCAGGAGTATTCTTGGAAGCAGATGCGCCCGCTGCGCAGAGATATGCAGATCGTGTTTCAAGACCCGTTTGGCTCTCTATCTCCGCGCATGTCGGTCTCTGAGATCGTTGGCGAGGGGTTGAAGGTTCACATGCCAGCGCTTTCCTCAAGTGAGCGAGAAGCCAGGGTTGCCTCTGCACTGGAAGAAGTAGGCCTCGATGCAGCGACACGCTTCCGTTATCCGCATGAGTTTTCTGGCGGGCAACGTCAACGTATCTCGATTGCACGCGCAATGGTGCTTGAGCCTAAATTTGTGATGCTGGACGAGCCAACCTCTGCTTTGGATATGAGCGTTCAAGCTCAGGTCGTAGACTTGCTTCGAGATCTGCAAGAGGCCCATGGCCTAGCATATCTGTTCATTTCTCACGACTTGAAGGTTGTTCGCGCGCTTGCCAATGATGTGGTTGTTATGCAGCACGGCAAAGTGATGGAGGCAGGCACGTCAGATGAGGTCTTCGACACCCCTCAAACCGATTACACCAAAGCACTCATGGCTGCCGCATTCCGCATGGAAGCGATTGAAGGTGGTGTAATTGGAACGTAGCAGCTGACTGAAAAATGCTGCGGTATAGAATAGCTACCCAAACATAGTATCATGGCCGCTCGTTCGGCCATGATAACCTGTGGTGGTTGAGATGGACGACAATTAAGATGCCACGACGACATCCCGGCCAATTTTCAAGGAAACTTTCCCGCTATCATACACCAGTTGAATGACGACACGCTCGGCTGCCGCCTTCAACTCTTTGCCATAGCCCCCGTCAGAGTGGGTGAATTTGGCTTCAAATTTTTTCAGCTTAGAGTCGTTGTTAACTTCTTCTAGAAATTTATCTTCCGCCCGCGAGCGTTTGGAGACAAGCTCCTTCATAAAAGCGGTAGAGTTTGATTCATCAACCTTTGCTTTTTTCAAAGCACCCTCAATTTTGCTTTTGTCTTTGTAGACCTGTGCTATGCCTTTAAACTTCATCAGTATGGCCATCGTGTTTTCCTTTTATTTGTTTTCTTAGGTGAATGGCCCGAAAACACACAGGAATACTAAATACGCCCCGTTACCAACAGGTAACGATGGTCTTCCTAGCTTGAAGCAACTGAGAATCGGCTACGCCGGTGTCTGAAAAAGCTTGCCAATAAACTACATCCAGCGGCGAACGCGGGCTTTGTATTTAAGATACTCTTCACCAAAGTTCTCTTCCAAAATGGCTTCCTCCGGTATTATTTGAAAAGCGGTTATGTAAGCGGCAAAGCCAAGAGCAACGGGAATTGCAAACAAATTACCCTGATAGATGGCCCAGCCCAGCAATATAAACTGCAGCCCCAAATACATTGGGTTTCGGGTCTTGGAGAAAATCCCTTCACAAACAATTGCGCTGGCGTTCTCAGGGTGAGTAGGGTTTGCTGTTGTTCTGGCCCTTCTGAATTCTGAGAGCCCTGTAACACCGAAATAACCACCAGCGCCGATGCCAATTACCAGAAATGCCGTCTCCACTCCGTGTAGTTGTACATTGCCTGGCAAGAACAGCGCCGTGATCCAAATGAGAATGGCAAAGCCAGCGAAAACCAAAACTGGCGGGAACCTAAGCTTAAAATAATCCATTATGTTCCAATAGCTTATTTCTATCTAGCGAGTAATCCGCCAGTCAGCTTTCAAAGAGTGCCAGCTTGACACCAAGAGCGCCAAACGTAGCTGCAAATCCCCGTTTGAGCCAAGCCATGACTTTTGGGCGGTTGATCACATAATCGCGGGTCAGTGATGCTGTGACGCCGTAGCATATAAAGACAAGAAGGGTGAGGCCCATGAAAACAAAAGCATGCAAAAGCAGGGCGTATGTCGCATTCTCACTGTTGGGTGAGACAAACTGAGGAAGAAAGGCCAGGAAGAACATAGAGAGTTTCGGGTTCAGCACATTCAGCAAAACCCCGTCAAGAACGGTGCGATATAAACTGCGCTCACGCTCCTCACCACTTACTCCAAGAGCGTTGCCGCTACGTAAAATGCTCCAGGACATATAGAAAAGATAAGCAACACCGAGATATTTGAGGATCTGAAACGCCAGCGCGCTGGTGTGAAACACAGCTGCAACGCCAATGATGCTTGCAAGCGCTGCTGGCACGATCCCTAACGTACATCCAAACGCAGCTGCGATACTTGGCCGGAACCCCTTACCCAGTCCAACTGCGACCGTATAAAGCACGCCTGTACCGGGCAGAAGGATAACGACGAAGGATGTGAGAATGTATTCTAAGCTCATAGACGGGCCTCGGGAGATCGCAGGGTAGGCTTTGAAAGCCTACCTTATCTGATCCCTTGCAAGCGTCCAACGAACTTACGTCTAATGTCGTCTTGAAAATTGAAAGGGGCTTTAAGCCCCTCTATTGTCAATCTAAGGCTTCGTCTCTGCCAGCAATTGCGGCTGCGAAGTCTTTGGCAGAGAAAGGCTCCAGGTCTTCCACGCCTTCACCTACGCCGATGAAATGCACTGGAAGCTTGTATTTACGGGCAATGGCAACAAGAATACCGCCACGGGCAGTGCCATCCAGTTTGGTCATCACAAGCCCTGTAACGCCAGCAATTTTTCCGAAGACTTCCACTTGTGAGAGCGCATTCTGGCCAGTTGTCGCATCAAGCGTCAAAAGTGTCGTATGCGGTGCATCTGGGACGCGCTTTCTGATCACGCGAATGATCTTTTCAAGCTCATCCATCAGCTCGGCTTTGTTTTGAAGTCGTCCGGCAGTATCAATCAAAAGCACATCTGTACCGTTGGAAAGAGCTGTATCAACGGCATCATAAGCAAGGCCTGCAGCATCTGCTCCGGTATCACGTGCGACAACTTCGGCGCCAGTTCGCTCACCCCATACTTTGAGCTGCTCAACGGCTGCTGCGCGGAATGTGTCTCCCGCCGCGAGCATCACCTTTTTGCCTTGGTCACGCAGCATAGAAGAGAGCTTGCCGATCGTGGTCGTTTTGCCGGTACCGTTGACCCCCACCATCAGGACGATATGCGGTTTGTGCCCACTTTCAAGATCAAGCGGGATCGCGACTGGTTCCAGAACGCTTTCAATTTCCTCAGCAAGAATTGCGCGGACTTCTTCGCCCGAAATTTCTTTATCGTACCGGCCATCTGACACGCGATCCGTAATCGCGATTGCGGTATCAATACCAAAATCAGCTTGAATAAGGATGTCTTCCAGCTCTTCCAGCGTATCTGCATCCAGCTTCTGCTTGGTGAAGATGGAAGAGATGCCCTCGGTCAGAGCATTGGAGGAGCGGGATAGACCGGCTTTGAGGCGTTGGAACCAGCTTTTCTTTACCGGAACAACTTCTCCAGTTTTTTCAGCTCGTTGAGCTTCTCCTGCTGCCGCAGTTTCTCGAGGTTCTTCTCTGCTTTCTGCGTCTCCGAAGTCTCGAACACTTTCAAAGCTTCCTGCTTCTTCTGGTCCTTCAGCTTTTCCAGATGCTTCAGGGACCTCTGGTGCGAGATCGGATTCTCCATCGGCAGTATCCTCAGCAACAGGAGCAGCCACATCGCTGTCCTTGGAGGAAATTATATCTTGCTCTGGCTCAGCGTCTGCTGAAATATTTTCATGAAGAAGGTCATCATCCAGATAAGCCGTCTCTTCCAAGGCTTTGGTTTCTGCCTTGTCCAAATCATGAGGCTTATCGGTATCTTCTGGTTCTTGAATGACCTCAGGCTCAGCATCATGCTCTGGATTTTCCAGATCAAGAGTTTCATCTGCGACGGCTTCGGCCGTTTCTTCAAGGCCCTTTAGGGGATCAAGCGGAACGGATTGAAGGCCTTCAACGGACTCGCGCAGCTCCGAGCTGGTAGGCGCAATATTCTCTTGCTGGTCCTGTGTTTCTTCTGAGGAGCCGCCAAACAGGCGACTGAAAAAACCGCGTTTCTTTTCGCTCATGCTGGAAAGATACCTTTGAGATGTAAAAACTTAAGCTGCTTTGCCAATTGGTTCTGCAATCAGATGTCTTTCGGTATGCCCTGTAATGCGTGCTGAAACAAGGGTTCCTGCTGTATCCGCATCCAGTTCAACCTGAGTAAATTGCTCAGTGCGACCAAGTCCCTCACGCTCAATGAGGATCTCGCGCTCCTTGCCGACTTCCGCACGAAGATGAGCCAACAAAGCTTCCTGCCCCTTTTTACGAAGACGGGCGGCGCGCTCTTTAATGATCTTACGATCAAGCTGCGGCATACGTGCTGCTGGTGTACCTGGGCGAGGGGAGAATGGGAACACATGCAAGTGTGTTAGCCCGCATTCATCAACGATACGCAGGGTGTTCTCGAACATCTCATCAGTCTCAGTCGGGAAACCAGCAATGATGTCAGCGCCAAATACAACATCCGGGCGCATCTTGCGCACGTCTTCGCAGAACTGGATAGTGTCCTCACGAGAATGCCTGCGCTTCATGCGCTTCAAGATCATGTTGTCGCCAGCTTGCAAGGAAAGGTGCAGATGCGACATCAACCGATGATCATGCGCAATCACTTCCATCAACTCATCATCAGCTTCAATGCTGTCGATAGAGGACAGACGCAGGCGCTTAAGATCTGGAACCATCTTCAAAATCTTGGAACAGAGAGTGCCTAGCTTTGGCGCTCCCGGCAGGTCTGCGCCAAAGGAGGTGATATCAACGCCTGTCAGAACGATTTCGCCATAGCCGTTGTCGACAAGGCGTTTGATCTGGTCAATGACCACACCCATCGGCACAGAACGTGAGTTACCTCGGCCAAAAGGGATGATGCAGAAGGTGCAGCGATGGTCACATCCGTTTTGAACCTGAACAAACGCACGTGAGCGTCCCTCAAGCCCATCGATCAAATGGCCTGCGGTCTCACGAACGCTCATAATGTCGTTGACGCGTACCTTCTCGGTTTCTTCAATGCCGAACTGAGCGACACGGCCATAAGAGGCGCGCTCCAGCTTTTCAGAGTTACCAAGAACCAAATCCACTTCACCCATCTCAGCGAAGGTTTCAGATTCTGTCTGGGCCGCGCAGCCGGTCACGATAATGCGTGCGTCAGGGTTTTCCCGGCGGGTTTTGCGAATGGTCTGTCGTGCTTGGCGGACAGCTTCGTTGGTCACGGCACATGTGTTGATAAGCACGGCATCTTTAAGGCCTGCGGCCTCAGCTTCGCGCTTCATCACTTCCGACTCATATGCATTCAGTCGGCAGCCGAATGTCACAACATCAATGCTCACTTCAATGGCTCCATTGCCGCGTCCCCCGAAGCGGTTTTTTTATAGGTGAGGGAGTTGAGATCAAGCTCACCCTCAAATTCGATTGCGGTTTCACCGGTCATAATGATGTGGTCATTGTCTTCTCGCCACTCAATACCCAGCGGTCCTCCCGGTAAATGAACTGTGCACTTACGTTCTGTCCGGCCCGTCCGTGCTGCAGCAACGCCAGTTGCGCAAGCAGCGGTACCACAAGCGCGCGTTAAGCCAACACCACGTTCCCAAACCTTCAGGCGGATTTCGTTTTCGCCAATGATCTGAGCAAGAGAGATATTCGCCTTTTCAGGGAACATCGGGTGACATTCAAGCAAAGGCCCGAACCGTTCAAGGTCATGGGCTTCAATATCATCCACCCAGAAAATTGCATGCGGATTGCCGACATTTACAACACTTGGTGAATGCAGAACAGGCGCATCAATCGGCCCGATCTGAAGCTCAATGGCGCGCGTATCGGCAAACTCTTCAGCCAGTGGAATTTGGTCCCACTCAAGGCGAGGTATACCCATATCAACGCTCACCAGCGTTTCTGTGTCAGAAGCATGTGCAATCAACAAACCAGCGTTGGTCTGAATAGGAACGCTGGGAGTGCCTGCCTCACCCATGAGCAGGCGGCCAATGCAACGTGTTGCGTTACCGCAAGCATCGACCTCACTGCCATCACGGTTGTGAATGCGCATGAATGCATATGCATCGGATTTTGTTGGCTCAACAGTGATCATTTGATCAAAGCCGATCCCCTTAGTCCGGTCCCCGATCACAGCGATCTGCTCAGGCGTTAAGGTGACATTGTTCTCGCGTGCATCGAACACCACGAAATCGTTGCCAAGACCGTTCATTTTTAAAAAGGGAACCAGCATATCTGTCATTCGCTTGTTTCCATCCGCATTAATCTGTCAAGAACGCACTATATGGAGGAAAATACCTTGGATTACTAGGAAAAATACAAGAGAAACCGTCAGTTGGGACAATTGAACCCGCAGCTTTAAAGTCCTCCTAATGTAATCAATGCGTTTGGGGCTAATCCGGGCACGTTTCAAGGACGTCACCGGGTGCCATTTCCTCCAGAATTTGATGCATCACTTCCGGATAAACCGCAACACAGCCTTCTGTTGGCAAAAAACCTTCTCGAGCAACATGAAAGAAGATGGCGCTGCCTTCCCCTTTGATGCTGGGGTACATGTTGTAGTCCAGCACAACTACAATGTCGTAGAGGCGATCATCGCGCCACATCTTTTCATGGCTCGGCGTAAACGGCAGGTCTACTGGGCGATTATAAAGTGTCTCCTCTTGAGAATCACACCACCCATCATGGGGAGAGAGCGGAGAAACCGGCAAATATGTTACTGGACAGGACCCACGATCCGCTCGGTAATACACATTTAGCAGTTCAAAACGCCCGATCGGCGTTGCTCCATCGCCTTCTTGTTTTGTGTGCGTTAAGCCAGATCTACCCAGCGAACACGCATATGTTACCGCACCGAGAGTGAGCGTTCCTTCGTGCGGGTCGTTACCTGTATGTCTTACAAACAGGGTCTTTTGGGTCTTTTTACGCAGTTTTGCGGGTGGGGTGGGTACGGCCAGAGGTAGCATTTACAAACCTGTTGTCCCTAGGAAGGTGCTGGGATAATTGACCCCGAATAAAGTGAGGGTCACTTAAGCGTGAACTAGATTTTACGAAAAAAAATCAGATTTACTATGTTTTTGCTCGCCTTTTTTGGGGCAACCCGCCATGTATTTGTGAGATATAGTTTTAGAATTAGCTGCACAGCTCGGTGATTGGATGAAAATATGACTGCACGTAAAATTCTGATTGTTGATGATGATAACGACCTGCGGGAAGCTTTGGTAGAGCAGCTGTCACTCTATGATGAATTTGAAACCATCCAAGCTGACAATGCAGCATCGGGTATCAAGAAAGCGAAAGAAGATCATTTTGATCTTGTTTTGATGGATGTAGGTCTGCCGGATATCGATGGCCGCGAAGCCGTGAAGCTTTTGCGTAAGGCTGGTTTTGGAGCTCCGGTTATTATGCTCACGGGGCACGATACCGACAGCGATACAATTCTTGGTCTGGAAGCTGGTGCAAACGACTACGTGACCAAGCCATTCAAATTTGCGGTTCTTCTGGCTCGCATTCGTGCACATTTGCGACAGCACGAGCAAAGCGAAGACGCCGTGTTCACCATTGGCCGTTATGCATTCCAACCTGCAGCAAAATCAATGCATGACGACGGCGGCGCAAAGGTACGTTTAACCGAGAAAGAAACGTCGATCCTGAAATTCCTTTATCGGGCTGGTGAAAAGCCAGTGACCCGTGACGTATTACTACACGAGGTTTGGGGATACAATTCGGGCGTGACCACGCATACCCTGGAGACGCATATTTATCGTCTGCGTCAAAAAATTGAGCGTGATCCATCCAATGCGGAGCTTCTGGTTACAGAAGCCGGTGGATATAAGCTTGTACCTTGAGGCATAAGGGGCTAATCCAATTGCTATGAGTTTAGTCCGCGACATCGAAATTTTAAGACGAGTACCTCTCCTCGCTCAATTTACCGAGGACCAATTGCGCCTGCTCGCGTTCAGTGCTGAAACGTTGCAGGTGCCAAAGGGCGGAACCGTTTTTAACGAAGGTGAGCGGGCTGACGGCGGCATAGTGCTAACAATTGGTAATGTGCAGCTCGAAACCGGAATGGGACGCGTGGCTCGTCCCAGAGGAACCTACGGCCCTGGGACGTTGTTCGGCGAAAATGCGCTGATGGCCGAAGGCAAGCGTCCGGCCCGTGCTGTTGCTCTTGAAGACTGTGAGCTTATCCGCATCCGCCGTGCCCTCTTTTCGCGCATGCTTCAGGAATTTCCAGAGACCGCACAAAAGCTTTACGTCGATCGAGCAAACCAGTTTACCCAGGCAACTGCGGCACTGGCGCGCGTGGGACGACGACTGGATGAAGTTGAGGCGCTCAGCGAACGCCACAAGAAAGAAGTTGCAAGCAAACGCAGCTAAAGCGGCTTTTGGACCCTGTTCTCTTTGAAATCATAGATAATAGAGCTTTCGATCTTGGTGATATAAGCTCGCTTTGTGAACTTTTCGAAGGCAAGACTCTTCAAGTGATCGATGTCTCGCACACGAAGATGAGCAACAATGTCGTAAGCCCCGCTGATTAAGGCCACAGACTTCACCTCAGGCAGCTCAACCACCTCCTGCATGAACTCCTCGACCAAAAGCGCTTCGTGTCTATCCAGTTGTATGAAAAACATCGCCTCAAAGCCGACGCCATAGGCTTTTGGGTCGGCGACTGCGTGGCTGCTTTGTAAAATACCGCTGTCTTTCAATCTCTTAATGCGCTCATGGCAAGCAGACGCGCTTAAGTTAACCTCAGCCGCAATCTGTTTGTTAGGGCGCAGTGCATTGTTCTGCAAAATCTCCATTATGGCGAAGTCTGTTTGGTCTAGCTGTATAGTATTGATCATATTTCGGAATTGTTTCGATATTCTGAAGAAGGTGACCGGAGTATATTCGGAAAAAATACTAAATAAAACCTAGATCGAATATGATACTCAATGGCAACAAATACTCTTCTCTTTTTAATCACCATTCTAAGTCTGATTGTCGTCCCTGGCCCTGATATGCTTTATGTAACGAGCAGGGCACTGGCCAGTGGAAGACCGGCAGCTCTTAAGGCCTCACTCGGCATTTCCGCTGGCTACCTTGTGTTTACAGTTTTGGTCGCGGCTGGGTTTCAGTCTCTTTTCATGGCTGAACCCAGATTGTTTCAGGCGATCAGGTGGGTCGGGCTCGCCTACCTTATGTATCTGGCTTACCGCTTGTTTTTTGCCCAGGGAATGTGGACCTCAGATGAGGAGCCGCAGGCGCCTGCGCACACTAATGACCTGAAGTTCGGCTTTCTGACAAGTCTGCTGAACCCAAAGGGGATGTTGTTCTACTTCTCCCTTTTACCGCAGTTTTATGTGCCTGAGGCGATGCCATTTTGGATCTATGCGCTCGTGTTTGGTTTCCTTGCCAGCCTGTTGTGTTTAATCGTCTACTACGGGATTGGGAGCCTTGTCTCAGGACCAGCAAGGCTATGGCTGGCAAACAGTGATAACGGTAAGCGCGTTTCTATGCTCGCGAGCCTCTGTGTTTTTGCAGTTGGAATCTCCATGGTGGTTGCCGATATGGCGTAGACCCAGTCAGGCAGCAAAAAGGGCGCTTAAGGCGCCCTTTCTTTCATCAGCAACTAAACGCTCGATCAGTGCCAAGGATGGCTGTCGTCGAGATTTTTCTCGTAAGTGTCGATTTTGTCGGTTTTTCCCAGTGTCTGCCCAATGTCATCAAGGCCATTGAGGAGGCAATGTTTGCGATGCGGATCCAGATCAAACTTAACTTTGTCACCATCGGAGCCGTGCACTTCCTGAGCTTCCAGATCAACCGTCATGGTCGCATTGGAGCCTCTGGAAGCGTCATCCATCAGCTTATCAAGATGATGTTGCTTAACAATAATTGGCAGAATGCCGTTCTTAAAGCAGTTGTTGTAGAAGATGTCAGCAAAGCTGGTCGAGATCACACAGCGAATGCCAAAGCCCAATAAGGCCCAAGGTGCGTGCTCACGAGAGGACCCACAGCCAAAGTTATCGCCAGCGACCAGGATCTGGGCTTTCTCATAGCTTGGCTGGTTCAATACAAATTCGTTGTTTTGGGTGCCATCGTCGTTAGTGCGCATTTCATGAAAAAGTGCAGTACCAAGCCCTGTGCGTTTAATAGTCTTCAAAAACTGCTTAGGGATAATCATATCCGTATCAATATTGATTAACGGCAGGGGTGCAGCAACGCCTGTCAATGTCTCAAATTTTTGCATGGGCTATTCTCCTAGAATCTCTGGAATACATTACAGTGTTGTTGCTAGGCGATGCAGAGATCGACATTCTCATTCAAGCCCATCATAATATTCAAGTTTTGGACGGCAGCTCCGGAGGCACCCTTTCCAAGGTTGTCGTAGATTGCCACGAGCAGCGCTTGCGCTTTATCGTCGTTTGCAAACACATGCAGGCGCATATGGTTCGTACCGTTGAACATTTCCGGGCTTAGGTCTTCAATCGCATCCACACCTTCGAATGGCGCGACTTCCACGTCACCAGCAACGCTGGAGAAATGGTCAGCAAGAGCTGCATGCAAGTCTTTGCCTTTTGGTGCTTTGCGCAGCTGTCCTAGTTGTAAAGGCACAAATGTCATCATGCCTTGCGCGTAGTTTCCAACTGATGGCTGGAACAAAGGCGCATGCGCTAGGTCAGCATAAAGCTGAATTTCTGGTAGATGCTTGTGTCCAAATTGCAGGGCGTACGGCCAGAATGGTGAAGACCGTTCGTTGCTTTCATAACTCTCAATCATCTTGCGCCCGCCTCCAGTGTAACCTGATACAGCGTTCACAGTTAGCGCGTGGGTAGATGGAATCAGTCCAGCTTCCAGCAAAGGGCGAACCGTTGCGATTACACCTTGCGGGTAGCACCCAGGGTTGGAGACAAAACGTGCCGTAGAAATGATGTCGGCTTGGTCCTTCGTCATTTCTGGAAAGCCATAGGCCCAATCTGGGCTCACACGGTGTGCGGAAGAGGCATCAATCACGCGAGTGCTGTCGTTCTTGATCATCGAAATGCTTTCCAGCGCCGCATCATCTGGCAAACACAAGATCGCAACATCAGCAGAGTTCAACAAGTCTGCACGTGCTTCCAGCTCCTTGCGCCGCTCTGGAGCGATACTGAGGATTTCGATGTCACGGCGGCCAGCTAAACGCTCGCGGATCTGCAGGCCTGTCGTTCCGGCTTCTCCATCTATGAACACGCGCACCGACATTTATGACTCCTTGGAGCTTGAAATTGGAATAAGGTTCAGAGCTTGTACAACGTCCTCCGACCATTGTCACAGATTTGGGAGCGTTTTTTTAGGCCTCTGTCCTCAATTGGCAGTTGAGGATGGCTCAAGCAACCTTAGGTTCAAAGGAGGGGCTTATCGAATATTACAAGAATTCGCGTATGATACTCACATTCGAAAACATTCTGCTGAAATTGACTTTTTTGCGGGGGGCTTATCGTGTTTCGCATTGAAAATTTGCACAAATGCACCTTAATAGGTTTCAAAAGCATAGGCCGCGTCCATGTGGCATGTTTGCGCAGCCTGTGCCGACTATAATGTTGGATGAGGAACGCCTGAATGTCTGAAACGACAACCGAGGCTAAAGCTGGGCTTATCGCCGATACCTGTGCCCTGCTGATTGATGAAAATAAAGACGAAGCAAGGTTTGCCGAAGACCTCTTCAGTCACGCTGATGCAGAAGATCTCCTAAACTATACCCCTTCTGAGCTAGCAGTCCTTTCGCAGGAAGCTTGGGCGGACTTTGCAAACCACCCGCTTGGAACTCACCGAATTCGGGTGTTTAACCCGCAGCCCAATGCTGACGGTAAGCAACTAGAAGACATCACCGTCGTTGAGATCGTCAACGATAACATGGCCTTCCTTGTTTCCTCGGTAATGGGAGCCATCCAGACTGCAGGTCACGAAGTGCGTATCGTGCTGCACCCGCTCTTTGTGGTGGAGCGTGATGACAATGGTAACTTGCAAGAGTTCCACGGAACAGTTGGGCAAGGAGGTCCATCAGTCCGACGTGAAAGTCTCATCCACATTCATCTAACACGCTTGAATTCTGAAGAGGACAACAAGGCACTCGAAGAAGATCTCGAGCTTGTTCTCAATGATGTTCGACAGGCAGTGAATGACTGGCGCCCGATGCGCGACAGAATTCAATTGGCCGTCGAGCAGTACCAGCAGGTCCGTAAAAAGGCAGATAACAAACAGTTTGACGAAGCAATCGCTTTTCTTGAGTGGATGGCTGCTGATAACTTCACCTTGCTGGGCGTTAGAGAATTTATCTTCGATGATACCAGTGACATTGGCGAACTCTCCCTGATCAAAGGCTCAGGCCTTGGTATCTTGGCAGACCCGAACGTGCGCGTGCTGCGCAAGGGCGCCGAGTTCGTTGTGATGACTCCGGAAATCAGAGAGTTCCTGCTTAAGCCGGAACCGCTGATTATCGGTAAGGCCAATATCCGTAGCCGTGTCCACCGTCAGGTGCACATGGACTACATCGGCGTGAAGCTGTTTGATGATGAAGGCAAGCTTCGCGGTGAACTGCGCATTGTTGGTCTCTTCACCGCAACGGCTTACACGCGCTCAACCGGTTCAATTCCATACATTCGCCATAAGACAGCGAAAGTCATGAAGAAACATGGCTTTGATCCAGAGAGCCATAGTGGACGTGCACTGCGCAATATTTTGGAAGGCTATCCGCGTGATGACCTGTTCCAGGTTGATGCTGAAACGCTGTCTAACTTTGCCGATGCTATCTTACAGTTGACTGAGCGACCTCGCATTCGGTTGCTCTCCAGAACTGACAAGTTTGATCGCTTCGTATCCGTTATTGCGTATATTCCGCGAGATCACTTTACCACGAATATTCGTGAGCGAGTTGGCAAGTACCTTGCAAGCGTATACGAAGGCCGCATGTCTGCATGGTATGCGAGCTTTCCGGAAGGCCCGCTTGCCCGTGTGCACTTCATCATAGGCCGGTATACCGGAGAAACTCCAAATCCGTCTCAGGCAGAGCTGGAGGCCGCAGTTCAGGAGATTATCCGCACTTGGACTGACAGCCTGAAGGAAGCTCTGCGCTCGGTTTATGGAAATGTGGTCTCTGGTGCGTTGTTGAAGCGCTATGGGTCTGCGTTTGATGGCGAATACACGTCCGCAACACCTGCTGCGACGGCAACCAAAGATATTCGCCGTATCGAACAACTCAAAGAGAAGCGGCCGCTTGTCATCAGGTTTTATAAGCGTGAGCGAGAAGGCAAGGGCCAAATTTCGCTGCGTGCATATCACCTTAACAAGCCAATCCCGCTCTCTGCACGTGTTCCGATGTTGGAAAACCTTGGTTTCCGTGTCATCAATGAAAGAACTTACCGGATTACGCCGGCAGATCGCGAACTGAGCTACCTGCACGACACAACGCTGTATTTGGACGAAAAGCACTTCCGCAATTTCTCCGAAGCAGACATTGAACGCTTGGGCGCGTTGTTCCTCGCAGTGTGGAATAAACAGGCTGGAAATGACGGATATAACAGGCTGGCATTGACCGCTGGTTTGGCATGGCGCGACATCGCCATGATCAGAGCACTCTCGCGCTATTTGCGTCAGGCTGGAATACTCTATTCTGAAGATTATATGTGGCGAACTCTTAACCGATATCCACAGATCGCTCAAAGACTGGTTCACCTGTTCTATACACGCTTCGATCCTGCACTTGCAGCCTCAGAGCGTGCGGCACAGGAGGGGCGTCTGATTGATGAGGTTTCCGCAAGCCTTGATGAAGTAACAAGCCTTGACGATGACCGAATCCTACGTCGTTTCCAAAACTTGATTCTGGCAACATTGCGCACCAACTTCTTTCAGTTGGACGAAGACGGCCAGCCGAAATCTACATTTGCCTTCAAGCTTGATCCGCACAAAGTAGAGGGTCTTCCAAAGCCGCTGCCGTATCGCGAAATCTTCGTTTACAGCCCGCGCGTTGAAGGTGTTCACATGCGCTTTGGCCCGGCAGCGCGTGGTGGCCTGCGTTGGTCTGACCGTGCGCAGGACTACCGCACAGAAGTGCTTGGCTTGGTAAAGGCACAGCAGGTCAAGAACGCCGTGATTGTTCCGGTCGGCGCTAAAGGCGGATTCCTGCCAAAGCAGCTTCCAAAAACTGGAAGTCGTGATGAGTGGATCGCAGAAGGCACGGAGGCCTACAAGATCTTCATCTCCTCCCTGCTGGATCTGACAGATAATCTGGATGCTGATCTTGTTTTGCCGCCAGAGTTGATGGTGCGTCATGATAAGGATGACCCATACCTTGTTGTGGCAGCTGACAAAGGGACTGCAACCTTCTCAGATACCGCAAACGCCATTTCCGAAGACAAGGGGTTCTGGTTGGGCGATGCCTTCGCATCCGGTGGTTCTGCTGGTTATGACCACAAGAAAATGGGCATCACGGCACGCGGCGCATGGGAAGCTGTAAAGCGCCACTTCCGCGAAATGAATCGGGACATCCAGAAAGAGCCGTTCACCGCATGTGGTGTTGGCGATATGTCGGGAGATGTGTTCGGCAACGGCATGTTGCTTTCCAAAGCAACCAAGCTTGTTGCAGCGTTCGATCACCGTGACATCTTCCTCGATCCAAACCCGGATCCGGCGGCGACTTGGGATGAACGTAAACGTATGTTCGACCTTGGGCGTTCTTCATGGCAGGACTACAATAAAGAGCTGATTTCTGAAGGCGGCGGTATCTACTCGCGCTCTGTAAAGTCAATTCCGCTGACAATTCAGGTTCAAAAGCTGCTGGGTCTTTTTAAGTCCAAAGCATCACCGCAGGAAGTGATGACTGCGATCTTGATGATGAAGGCAGATTTGCTTTGGTTCGGCGGCATCGGAACATACATTCGCGCATCTGATGAGAACAACAACGATGTTGGTGATCGCGCGAACGATGCGATCCGTATCACGGCTTCTGAAGTTGGCGCGAAAGTGATCGGTGAGGGTGCAAACCTTGGGATCACGCAGAAAGCGCGTATCGAGTTTAGCCGTGTTGGGGGACGTTGTAACTCAGATGCGATCGATAACTCAGCTGGTGTGAACTCCTCGGATATGGAAGTGAACATCAAGATTGCGCTGGGCGCAGCTGTTAAAAAGGGCATCCTGACCGTTCCAGATCGCAATGTGTTTCTTGCAGATATGACGGATGAGGTCGCTGATCTTGTTCTGCGTAACAACTACTTGCAGACACTCGCGATCTCCCTTTGTGATCGCCGTGGCCTGGAAGATCTTGGGTATCAGGTGCGTATGATGCGCCAGCTGGAATCTCAGGACCTTCTGGATCGTGCGGTTGAAGACTTGCCGGATGATGCAACGATCGAAGAGCGCGAAAAAGCTGGCCAGCACCTGTCCCGCCCAGAGCTGGGTGTGTTGCTGGCATACGCAAAGCTCACGCTTCATGACACATTGCTTCACAGCTCTGTGCCCGACGACGCTTATCTGGGTAAGGAGCTGTACCGCTACTTCCCAGAACAGATGGCAGAAACCTACTCTTCGGAAATTGAAGGACACCGACTGCGCCGCGAAATCATCGCGACCATGTTGGCGAACTCCATAATCAACCGAGGTGGCCCTGCCTTCCTGACCCGCATCATCGATCAGACCGGTGCAGCCGTGACGGACGTAGCGCGTGCATTTGCAGTTGTTCGTGATTCCTTTGGCTTAACCCAGTTGAACGAAGATATTGATCGTCTCGACAATACGATCTCAGGCGAGCTACAGCTTGAACTCTACTCTGTGGTTCAAGACCTTGTGCTTGGTCAAGTGATCTGGTTCCTGCGCAATGTTTCCTTCGAGGGTGGACTAGAGGCAGTCATCAGTCGCTTCCGTGACACTGTTAAGTTGCTGTCGCCGCGTCTGGAAACATTCCTCTCAGAAAAACAGGCCGAAACGCTCAAAGTTGAAACCAACCGTCTGGTAGAGGCTGGCGTACCGGTCATGATTGCGGCACGCATTGCTCGTCTCATCGGTGAAATGGTCATTCCAGACATGGTTCTCGTTTCTGAGAAGGCAAATCGTAATGTGGATGAGGTGGCTCAATCTTACTTCCGCGTTGCAGAGCACTTCCGGTTTGGAATGATCGAAGAGCTGGCGCGTGAGTTTGCGATCCGTGATTACTACGACGGCCTTGCTCTTGATCGCTCTCGTACGGTGCTCGTAGAAGCGCTGCGTAACTTGACCGCTCAAGCGCTCGAAGACGAAAATGGCTTCGATGGCTGGCTAGAACGCAACGGTGCTAAAGCTGAAAGAACGCTGAAAGCAACCAATGAGATCTTGGAGAATGACTTGTCTGTCTCCAAGTTCTCGGTCGCTGCAGGCATGCTTGCAGAGCTGACACACTAATTGAAAAAGCCCCGGTGCAGCTGTCTGCACCGGGGCTTTTTTGCTTTAGGCCAGAGCACTGCGCGGCGCGTCCGCTCGCAATATACTCCTAGTATAAAACCAAGTTGGTATCCTGCGACAACGCGATCAGCCTGCCCGCAATGCAAGAGCCTTAATCTGGTATGTGGTTTCTTCTTTAGCGATTAACTCAGGCAAGGAGGTCATACGCTTGCCCTCTGCATCGAAGTTATCTTGCGCCAACCATCCCTCAAATGCTGCTTTAAGAACCGGCCATTCGCTGTCAATCACAGAAAACCACGATGTGTCTCGGTTTTTGCCTTTGACAACACCAGCTTGCCGAAAGGTTCCCTCATAGCTAAAGCCAAGGCGCACAGCCGCTTCTCGCGAGGCTGTATTCAGAGAGTTACATTTCCACTCATAGCGCCGGTACCCCCATTTTTCGAAGACATTTTTCATCATCAAAAACATGGCTTCAGTCCCGCCAGGCTTGCGCTGTAGCAAAGGGGAAAAGTGAATGTGCCCAACCTCAATACTACCAGCATCAGGTGCAACTCTGAGATAGGTCGCTATGCCAACAGCGCTCCCGCTTTCAACATCAATAATGGCGAACGCCAACGGGTCAGAGCCGCTAGCAAGATCTGTCACGTGGTCAAGGAAGTCAGGGTAATTGTCAAATGGACCATAAGGTAGATAAGTCCAGCCACGGCCGTCCTGATCGGTGCTGAAGGCCTCATAGAGCTCTACTGCATGGGCAGCCGGGAGAAGGCGTTCCAGTCGGCAAAAGTTCCCCTCCATCGTTTCATCTAAGGGAAGGAGGGCAGGCGTCCAGCTGGATAAGTCGGCGCCTACGATCTGGCCTATAGTATTTCGGTTGTTTTGTGTTGCCATCTTGGTCGTTCCCTAAGATCAATCTACAGTAAAATATGCAGACAAACCGGTTCAGGGAAAACGTCCAGTTTCTGGAATATTGCAGTACCAAAGTGGCAATGACCTCACGTCGCCGGAAGGTCATTTACCACTTGTCTGTTCTACTTGCGTTCGGAAGGGTCGTTCTTCCTTATGAGAGTGGAAGTCCCGCGTTTATCCTTTGGCTTTTTGTCCTTAGAGGACAAAGAGGCCCAAAAGCTGCGCTTTACATCGCCTTTCGCAAAGCAGTCGTAGAAATCACGGCGTCCGTACATTGAGTTCTTGTTGCAGCCGTAGCCGAACCAATAGCAAGTATCGCTCTTTTTTACTTCAATGTGGCCATGACGGTTACGCTTATCGCGATCATACACGCAGATGGAACCAACTGGCGCACGATCCGGGCTGCTGACGCGAAGGCGCTTAAACCCGTACTTAGGAAGGGATTGGATCGCCATATAAGCAGATCCACCTGGAATGTAGGTATCAACCAAGCCCTCAGAAATAAGGTGCTTTTTCACATAGCGGTAGCAATACGTCATTCCGCGGCGCTTACGAACAGAGCGTCTTCCGCCAGAACGTGCTGCAACCACAGCCGAAGCGTACCCAATGTAGCTGTCTTCTTCGCTACCTGCGATGTTGTTCGCCTCATCACGACTTAGCTTTGTTGCTTCACTCAATCCGTAAGTCGCAAAATCAGCCTTGGAAACGAAAATATCGGAGGCTGCCTCACCGGCTTCCTCTGGCTCGTCGACACCCAAACGCACAAGTTCGCCCTTGGTGTCGTCGTTCGCCCAGTCCAAAACACTCAGTTGTGTCCCGACAGGAAGAATTTGTTGCAGGGAATCACCTGCTGTTCCGTCCTTATTTGTTTCCCACCCCTTTGCAAGGATCGGCGTAGAAACGCTGTAATTACCGGAGGTCGTCATCTTATTTTGAGGAAGAGTATCTTCCCCGGAAAGCAGAGAAACAGGCTCATCAGATGAAAAACTATCACCAAATGAAGCATTTGGTTCAGCTATAACTGCTGTCGTAAGCAGCATAAAACTCAGCCCCGTAAACGCGGAAACCTTGGCAAGCTGTAACATTATTCCTCCGAAAAGCATGTTTTAAGCACAGCTGCACCGGTTCCCGCGCATGTTGCATCGCGGGATTACAAATTTAGGCAATAGGGAACGGTCGGTGCGCTTTCACGCTCCGCAGTTCATGCCAAAATGTCGGTGGTGCGCAGCTGTTGTTTTACTGTCGCAAGTAACCTGCACGGCAAGCATCGCGCATGCCGACAGGCGCAGGTGGTATGCAAAGACACCATTAAGTGCCAAGCAAACCAGTGACGCGCTCACAAAACACAACACACCGACGCTTTGCCAAAAGCGTCGCCTGTTTGTTCTATGACTGTTGAGCGTCTCTGCCCGGTTAAATCTTACGAAGCGCAACCTTTTCGATGCTGTGGTCCGTACCCTTGGTCAGGATCAGATCAGCACGTGGGCGCGTCGGCAAGATGTTCTGGCGAAGGTTCTCCAGATTGATGTTTTGCCAAAGATCCTTCGCGATCTCTTGCGCCTTATCGTTCGAAATTGTGGAAAATTTATGGAAATATGAACCAGGATCTCTGAACGCCGTCTCACGCAGGCGCATGAAGCGCTCCAGGTACCAGCGCTGCAGCACCTGCTCTTCCGCATCAATGTAGATGGAAAAGTCAAAGAAATCAGAGACAAAGGGCACAGCTTTCGCTGCTTTTGGCTGATGAGATGTCTGCAAAACATTCAGCCCTTCGACGATCAAAATATCGGGCTGATCGACCGCAACATGCTGCCCAGGCATCACATCATAGAAGAAATGCGAGTAAATCGGGGCACGCACATCGCCCTCGCCACCTTTAATATCGGTGAGGAATTTGAGGAGGGCAGAGCGGTCATAACTCTCAGGAAAGCCCTTCCGCCGCATCAGGCCTTCTGCTTCCAAAATAGAATTAGGATACAAAAACCCATCTGTGGTGATCAGATCAACCTTCGGGCTTGCAGGCCAGCGAGACAGCAAAGCCTGCAACAAACGCGCTGTCGTAGATTTGCCGACAGAAACGGAACCAGCGATACCGATAATGAACGGCGTCCGGTCAAGTTTCATGCCCAAGAAGCGTTTGGTCGCAAACTGTAAGCTTTGCGAGGCTTCCACGTAATAAGCAAGCAGGCGCGAAAGAGGCAGGTAAATGTTCTTTACCTGCTCAATGGAGACGTAGTCATTGAGTGATTGCAGGTCTTTAATTTCCTGCAACCGCAATGTCATGGGAGTGTCTGCTCGCAGCGACGCCCATTCGCTCTCTGTAAAGACAGAGTATGGAGAAAGGTCCAGTTCTTGCACTGGAGCAATTTCTTTTTGCATAGCGTTAGCGCTCAAGGCTCGTCGTGCCTCCCACTTCGCGTTTGCTGGTAAGAATTAGCCGTCTTTGCGAGAGGCCTTCTCTTCCAGTCCGGTCTGTCCGGTACGTGCTGCCAGCTTGGCCATAACCTCGTCCAGAGGCACGTCGGAAACCCTTAGTACAACAAGTAGATGATAAAGCAGGTCAGCTGCTTCGCAAGCAACCTCATCTCTATCACGCTCTACAGCGGCAATTGCTGTTTCAACGGCTTCTTCTCCAAGCTTTTGCGCGCACTTGGAAACACCCTTGGAAATCAGCTTTCGTGTGTAAGACAGCTCATCATCACTGTTCGCACGTGCAGCGATGATAACCTCTAGGTCCGAAAGGGTGAAATTGGTCATTTGACTAGCCTTTTTGAGGCCGCTGCAGATAGATCCATAATACCTGAGCGAAATTTACTTATCCAGACGCATCGGAATTCCAGAATCGGCCATGTGTTGTTTGGCTTCTTCAATGCTGAAAGTTCCAAAATGGAAGATCGAAGCTGCAAGCACTGCTGTTGCATGCCCATCGCGGACACCCTCGACAAGGTGATCCAAAGTGCCAACGCCACCGGAGGCAATCACTGGCACATGTACAGCATCGGCGATCGCGCGGGTAAGTGGCAAATTGTAGCCCTCTTGCGTGCCATCGCGGTCCATAGAGGTGACCAGAAGCTCACCAGCACCAAGGTCCACAGCCTTTCTGGCAAACTCAACAGCATCGATACCAGTTGGCGTACGGCCACCATGAGTGAAGATTTCAAACCGCTCTGGTTCGCCTTCAGAAGAGACGCGCTTGGCATCAATGCTGACGACAATACACTGGCTTCCAAACTTTTGCGCAGCTTCCCGAATGAACTCAGGATTTTTCACCGCTGCGGTATTGATTGAAACCTTGTCTGCACCAGCAATGAGCAGCTTGCGAATGTCTTCAACAGTGCGTACACCGCCGCCAACTGTTACGGGCATGAAGCAGGCTTCAGCAGTGCGCTGCACAACATCATAGATGGTGTCACGGTTGTCGCTTGATGCTGTGATGTCCAGAAACGTAAGTTCATCTGCACCAGCGGCATCGTAGGCTTTTGCAGCCTCAACAGGATCACCAGCGTCGATCAGGTCAACAAAGTTGACGCCCTTCACAACGCGGCCATCCTTCACATCAAGGCATGGAATGATACGCGCTTTTAGGGTCATGAAAGGGCCTCCCGGCTCTTTTTGATCAGCGCAAGAGCTTCATCTGGGTCAAGGCGTCCATCGTAAAGTGCACGACCGGAAATCGCACCCTCAAGAATGTCACAATCATGCTCAACCAAGCGCTCAATGTCTTTGATGTCTGCAAGGCCGCCGGACGCAATCACAGGAATAGAAACAGCGTTTGCCAGTTCCAAAGTGCTAGGAATGTTGAGGCCTTTTAGAACGCCATCGCGGTCGATATCGGTGTAGATGATCGCAGCAACGCCAGCGTCTTCAAACTGCTTTGCCAGATCAATCACGGTCAGCTCAGAGGTTTCAGCCCACCCTTCAACAGCAACTTTACCGCCCTTGGCGTCGATGCCAACAGCGATGCGATCAGGGTATTTTATGCAAGCTTCCTTCACCAGATCAGGGTCGCGCAAAGCAACAGTGCCAAGGATCACGCGGGCAACGCCCTTAGCCAGCCAGTTGTCGATGTGCTCCATGGTGCGGATACCACCGCCCAGCTGAACTGGGTTGCTGGTATTGGCAAGGATCGCATCAACAGCTTCGCCGTTCTTGCTCTCACCGGCAAATGCACCGTCCAGATCAACAACGTGTAGCCACTCAAAACCCTGGTCCTGAAACGCTTTCGCCTGTGCGCCAGGGTCATCATTGAAAACAGTCGCCTGTTCCATGTCTCCCAGTTTTAAACGCACGCATTGGCCGTCTTTAAGGTCAATTGCAGGAAAAATAATCATAGGTTTGTCCTTGGACTTGTCAGTGGTTCAGCGGGCAGCCCTTACGGCGCCCAGCTGAGGAAATTGGAGATAAGGGAGAGGCCGAGTTTCTGGCTCTTTTCAGGGTGAAACTGCGTGCCGATTATATTGTCTCGTCCCACCATAGCTGTGAACTCGCCAGCGTAATCAAAGCTGGCAATGCGGTGCTCTGGGTTTGCGACTGCGAAATGGTAGGAATGCACGAAATACGCATGCAGGCCGTCAGGTCCGGTCTGAATGCCGTCCAGAACCGGGTGGCTGTTGGGCCTAACATTAATCGTGTTCCAACCCATATGCGGAATTTTGAGGCTCGCATCCTCCGGCTTCATGGCTGTTACATCGCCAGAAATCCAGTCCAGCCCTACAGCTGGTTCAAACTCCAAACCGCGGGCTGCCAGAAGCTGCATGCCAACACAGATCCCGATAAGCGGCTTCCCTTTGGAAAGCACGGCTTCAGCCAGCGCATCTTCCATGCCATCGAGAGCCTGGAGGCCCCGGCGGCAATCTGCAAATGCGCCTACGCCCGGCAGGACAATACGATCCGCTTTTGCCACAACATCAGGGTCAGAGGTGACCTGCACATCATGAGTATGATGATGATTATGGGCTGCATGCTCGAACGCTTTTGCAGCGGAGCGCAAGTTACCAGAACCATAATCAATAATTGCCACACTCATGAAGGAACTCCTGTTATCGTTTGAGTGTCATTCCAACGACGTCTGTGTCGCTGGTTTGTGGGGCCAGTGGCCCCTGTGGAGGCCGCGCTTCTCTTTTGTTTTTAGAAACACGGTCAAAGAAACGGATTTCTGCCTCATCCAGATTGGCGGCAGAAACAAACCCGGCAACCTGCCAGTTTTTGCGTTGCAGGCTCCAGCTTTTCAAAAAACCAGCTTCCATCGCAAAGAGGAGCGTTGCCAAAAGGGTGATGAAGCCACCAGTTGTTGAACCAAAGAGTTGAGCCAAGAAAACAAATGCAACAACGGCTGCCAGATAACCAAGGAAGACCAGCCACATGCGATTATAGAGAGCCCAAAGGAGAGGGAACAGCATCGCCCACCAGGAAAAACCGTCTTTCACGAACATGATGTTTCGTGATTCCGTGTCCTTTAGGTGATTAAGGGAAACCTCAGGTTCGGTCATGACATAGTAGACAGCCATTTGCATTCTCCATAACTGACAGAGCTGCGGCCAAAAAGGTTAGCCGCCAAGCTGACCTTTTGTTGTCGGCACACGACCACTCTGGCGCGGATCTGGTTCGATAGCTGTGCGCATAGTACGCGCAACTGCTTTAAAGCATGTCTCCGCAATATGATGACAATTAGTGCCATAAACGTTTGCAATGTGCAGAGTAAAACCTGCATTCATGGCAAACGCACGGAAAAACTCTTCAAAAAGCTCAGTATCAAACGTGCCAATCTTGTCCCGTGGGAAGTCCACCTGCCAGACAAGGAAAGGGCGACCGGAAACATCCAGTGCCACACGGGTCAGGGCTTCATCCATTGCAAGATGAGTGTCTGCGTAGCGCGTAATACCGCTCATGTCGCCAAGCGCTTCTTTAAACGCCTGCCCCAGAGCAATACCCACATCCTCGGTGGTGTGGTGGTCGTCAATATGGTTGTCACCATCTGCGCGAATGGTCATGTCAACGAGCGAATGCCGGGAAAGTTGCTCCAACATATGATCAAAGAAACCAACACCGGTTTTGATGTCGTACTTACCTGTGCCATCCAAATTGACGGAAACAGAGATCGTGGTTTCTTTTGTGCCGCGGGCGATATTGGCCTGACGCATACTATGTCCCTTGATAAATATTGGCCCCGATACTCACACAAAACCCCTGCATAAGCATTTATGGACGCGCCGTTTTAACAGGCTAAGGGATCGCTGCAAATACCTAAACAAGAAAAAGCTAGGATCTGCTAGTCCCTCTGGTATTTCTCGGCACAAACTGTTAGGAACTGAGCCGTTTATCTATCAGATATTTGGAGCCTCGCATGCCTTATCGCCCAGCAAATGCAACTGATCGCCTGATCCTCCCGCTGGATGTCCCAACGGTTGATGAGGCCCGCCAGCTCGTCAAGCAAACACAGGGGCTCGTTGGTACATACAAAATCGGCATGCAGCTCCAGTTCGCAGGCGGCCTTCAGTTCGCTGAAGAGATGGCGAAGGAAGGGCACTCCATCTTCTTGGATGTGAAATTGCTGGATATCGACAATACCATCACCAGCGCGGTGAAAAACGTTGCAAAGATGGGCATGAAATTCATGACCGTGCACGCTTACCCGAAAAACATGCGCGCAGCCGTAAAGGCACTGGAAGAAGTCGGCAACAAAGACCTTTGCCTGCTTGGCGTCACCGTGCTCACCTCCATGGATGAGCAAGACCTTAAAGATGCAGGCTATGTTGGCCCTACAGCAGCGCTTGTTGAGCAACGCGCTCTTGATGCCGCCGCTGCTGGCGTTGGGGGTATCGTCTGCTCGCCAATGGAATCTGAAGCCATGCGCGCCAAAGTGGGCGACAAGCTCTGCATCGTAACACCAGGCGTCCGCCCTAAAGGCGCTGATGCTGGCGACCAGCGCCGCGTGATGACCCCATACGATGCCATCAAAGCAGGCTCCGATTACCTCGTCATAGGCCGCCCTATCTCCCGCGCCGAAAACCCACGGGCAGCTGCTGAAGCCGTCGTGGCTGAAATTGAGAGCGCTCTGTAAGAGCGGCCAGTTCTAAAGAACAAGAGCCTCTGCCAATCTCTGTCTGGCAGGGGCTTTAAACTTTCTCCATCTGTCTTTGTCTTTTGCATAATCGCTTAAGCTGCTCCCGATACCATTGGCACAAACGGTATAACTGGGAGCACACACCCGATGGACACCATCCTCATCACAGGCTTCGGAGCCTATGCCAATACGCCCACCAATCCGGCAGAAAAGCCGGCATTGTCGTTGGATGGCGAAGAGATCGCCGGTGCAAGGATCGTCTCACGCATCGTCTCCGGGGCGTATTTCCGCTGCATTGAAGAAACCGTCGCCGCTATGGAAGAGCTGAAACCCAGCGCCGTCCTGATGCTCGGTGAATATGGTGGTCGCTCCATGATCACGCTGGAACGCATCGCCCAAAACCTCAATGACTGTGCCCGATATGACGTCACCGATACGGCAGGTGTCACACTTCAGGGTGAATTGACCGCACCAGACGGACCCGTCGGCTACTACACAACCGTGCCCATAAGAGCTATGACCCAAGCCATGCGCGATGCAGGGGTGCCAACGGATATCTCTGACTCAGCCGCTACGTTCTGCTGTAATCACCTGATGTACGGTGTCCTGCACCATATCGCAGAAAACAAGCTTTCGGTCCGGGCAGGCTGGTTGCATCTGCCTCATCTGCCAGAAGTGGCCGCGATGATCCAAAATCTGGGAGCTCCCAGCATGTCCGTTGATACCCTGGTCAAAGGCATGCGGGCAGGAATTGAAGCGTTGCAGGAAAACTCTGAAGACCAGAACATCAACATCATCTCCAAAATGTTGATCTAGAGCACTTTCCAAACCACATCAGCATGGCACCCCGTGCCTGTCCTTTTGCCTGCCTCAACGGGCGAACTTAGGAGTATGTTCGCCATTTTACTGTATCATGTAGTCAAATTGATAGGATGGTTTGTCATGCCCCAAATGACGCCACAAGCACTTATGGTAAAACTCGGGTTGGATGGCGAAGGCGCGCCTGTCCTTAACAAGGATGGTGGCTACTCATTGCGGGTTGATCATACAGAAATTCGTATACGGGTGTACGGTAAGCGATTGAAAATAATGGCCTACCTGTCAGAGACAGCCCAGATACCGCAACATCTGATGGTTCAAATGCTGCTTGAAAACCATAGCGCAAAAAACAACTACACTTTCATCCCGGTGTCGCTCGGCCCTCCAGCTGTCGTGTCATGTATCGCTCTTCAGGGTCTGGACCTAGCGGAACTGAGGGCGTTTATTGCAGAATTTAAAGAGGTCGTTGGCACGTGGAAGGCAAAGTTTACCGCTGCCTCTGATCACAGGGAAACATGCGAGACACAGGAGCTGTCTTAGACGAAGGTCAGCGTCAACTTCAATGAAGCGAGTACTGTTGTGCCAGCCATGCTTGAATGTCTGAGATGACCTGATCCACCATAAAAACGCCCTCAGTGCCCTTAAAGGAATGGCCCATTTCTGGATACTCTTTGTATGTGATGTTGTTTTTGTGCAGTGCTTTGAGCTTTGTGATTTGCTCTTCAACCGCTTTGGGAGAAACACTTTTGTCCTGTCCGCCCTGCACAATCAAAAGGGGACTATCAATCTGGGTGAGGACTTCGAGTTGATCAAGCTTCAGCGCAATATGCCACCATTGATAACCATGAGCGCTCATGTTGAGTTCAAATGGTTCATGAGTGGTAACGCGCTGCGCAAAGCCTTTAAATCCTTCTGATGCCTCTTTAAAAGCATCCTCCGACATATCAGTGAACTGCATGCTGTGAAGGACGTCGTCAATGAAGTGACGTCCGCCAGCATTCAACGCAATGCTGGCTGTTACAAAATCAGCTCTGGCAGCAATCATATTCGCAACAACCGCGCCCTCGCTGCCACCAAGTAAAACCACCCGCTGGTATTCCCCACCTTCTTTAAGGTGTTTGATAGCTTTAATGTAATCCGCTGTTCGTCGCTCCAGTGAGTCATATTCGATGTAATCCGCTGGACAATCGTCTCGTTCGTCAACCTGCTTCCAAACAAGGTCCGAGGTAATGCCGTACTTCTCAACTGTTAGAACATCCGCTTCGGGCAGAGCCTGAGAGAACTGTTCATTGATCAGCGCGTTGTTTGCAACGCTGTTACAATCAGAGCCTTGAATGAGAACGAGTAGGTCAGATGCTTTTGCCCCGCTTTGAGACTTCAGATAGGCAGTGATCTCACTCCCGTCTTCTCGCTGCAAATGAAGGTCGGATGCAAAAGAAGTATGCGATACGGAAAGAACCAGGCACGCAACAAAAGCTCTTATGAAACCAGATTTCATCATACCCTCACTGGTAGATCTGACGGATGGCTGAAGCAGCACCAGCACGCAGCGCTTGGAACGGACGCCCAAAACGGGTTTGTGAGCTTGGATACCTTGTCAGAAATTGCGATACATCACACTAATTGAGTGCGTTTTAAGTTTCATGCATCCATAAGGCGAAATAATGACGCGACAGAGAGAGGACTGAACCCATGTGTAAGCTTTAAGCGTTTATCAAGTGCATTGTGAAGAGAGAGCTACTCTAAATTATGATAGCAATTATGTTCCATTGCTGTGTGCCATGTTCAAGGTCATTTAATCATGCCAGAAACGTCCTCCCTACCGGCTTCAACGCTGATAGCCCCGAGATCTGAGCTCAATTTCTTTCACGTAAACACCCTTAAAATAACCAGTAATCCAACCGCTTTGGATGTTTACCGTGCAATGACGAACAACCCTCCGCGCTTGCTCACCTTAGCGTTTTGGGTAAGAGACCAGATCTCTGCATCGGCAGGCATCGCAAAAATCAAGGGGTTTGGCGCACAACAAGAAACGCTGTCACCCAAGGTGGGCGACTATCTGGACTTCTTCCTTGTTGAACAGATTGATGACCGCCAACTTGCACTCACCTCCAGAGACAAGCACCTATCGGTGATGACCACCGTCAATGTCGATCCGATTACTGGGGGCGCATTGGTGCGCATCACATCCTCAGTTATCACGCACAATTGGTTCGGCACTCTTTATATGATCCCTGTTGGACCAGCTCATAAGCTCATTTCCGCACATATGCTCCAAAATGTAACCGCGGTTCATTCATCAAAAGGCTAACGGTGCCTCCTGTTTATTCTATGAGTATATGGAGCAAAGCGGCCAGAAGCCTCCCCAACATACAAAGTATGCCGGGAAGGTGCTTCCTAAGTGCGTTAAGGCAGGTTTACATTAAGCAGGGCGTTCCGGGCGTATGCCAACGCAAACCTCGGCCTTAGAGACGCAGAAGAACGCTAGTAATCGCCTTTCATATGGCGGCTACCAGCATGTGTGCGCTTGATCATCTTGCCAAAGTCCTTTGTGCGAGCACGAGACTGCGCAACGGTCTCGCTGTTGTATTGCTCTTCCCGCTCCAGTTTCTGCCAGCGTTTTAAACGGCCAGAATCAAGCTCTCCAGATTGGATCGCTGATTGAATGGCACATCCTGGCTCTGTACCGTGACTGCAATCAGAAAAACGGCACTTGCCTGCAAGCTCAACCAGATCCTGAAAGACTGCTGAAACACCTTCTGACGCGTCATGCAGGCGTAACGCACGCATACCCGGCGTATCCATCAACCAGCGCCCGTCGCCCACTGGGTACAGGCATCTTGATGTGGTGGTATGGCGCCCTCTTGCATCATCCTCGCGAATTCCAGCGGTCTTGGCTGAAGAACCGCTTAAACTGTTGAGAATGGTGGATTTACCAACACCAGATGAGCCAACCAGCGCGGCTGTTTGGCCAGTTTTCCACCAATCGAAAAGAGGGGTGATTTGTGTCTCGTCGCGCGTATCCAACGCGATGACTGGCAAAAGCCTGTCGATTTTCTGAACTTCGCACTCATAGGTGCGTGTATCTTCCACAAGGTCCGCTTTCGTCAGCAAAACGACGGGTTGAACTCCCGCTTGCTGCGCCAATGCTAGATATCGCTCCAGCCGCGCAACGTTGAAGTCCTTATTGCAAGAGGTTGTAATGAAAAGTACGTCCAAATTGGCGGCAATCAGTTGTGTGCGAACATCTTCTCCTGCTGCCCGCCGGCCGACTTCGGTGAGTCTGTCCAACATGCGAACAACCTGAAGGTGCTCGTCAAAGACAACCCAGTCACCAACGGCGTATTCACCGGTAGAGCCGTGATTTGTAACGCTTAAAGAGAGTTCGCCCTCATTGCTAATGCCGATTAACTGGTTTCTATGAACCTGCGTAATCCGCGCAACAGGAAAGGTTTGCAGCTCATGCTCATGAAGCTGCATCATAAAGTGAGCTGACCAACCCAGCTCATTCAATTTATGGGACATTTATTTGCCTGAAAAAGAAGATCACCAAAAGGACACCGTTGCAAACGCATACGGCCCCTAAAGTGGGTCAGGCAGGCAAGGCGTGTTGCCTACTTAAACGAACCTGCCTGAGGCACCTTTATTTCAATCATTAAACACCTCCTTTGGCTACGTTTCGGGGCATCACACTCTTGTGCAATAACAATGAGCTTATAGAGCTGTTTGGTGTTTGGCAAGCAGGATTACGATGTGGCAAATTAGCAATTTAGGGGTGTGGCTTTGCCGCAAGTGCAAGGTGGATCATGCGGGCGATATCCAGAACATTTTCATCCAGCGCCTGCTCTACAATCTTGATGTCCACCGACATATCAAAGAGCCTGCCAAGCGAGCTCGCATAAGGCGTGTGCCGATAATTGCGGCTAATGACAAAACCGCATGAGGGCCCCACTTTCAACTCACAGCTCTTCTTTTTCTTCTTAAGGCTGACAATGCAACCATGGCCCCAGTCATCGGTAAAGGGAAATACGATTTGCCCTTTCACCTTGGTGTTGAGGTACAATGAAGCGGGAACCGTTGTTGTCCCATAACAAAGGTAGGCACGGTCTAAGAGCGCTCCGTTGTAATCAGCATGGATATTCTCAAAGCCCTTCAGGTTTTCCTGGCATTTATCATGGAGTTGTTCATGTGGCTCGTCGAAATAGACAACACCTTCTGGGCCAATGACATGAGCAATAATAGCCGTGAAGTAGCCAAGCCCGGAACCTGATTCAAAAACCGTCATGCCTTTCTTTAGAGCGGACCAATTGAAGATCTGCGCCCACAATGAGGGCTGACCCGTGTTGATGTTGGCGCCTTGAATCAGCTCCACCAACATATCTTGATAAAGGTCCTTAGGATCATCCAAAACAGCCCTACGGCCATACCCAGGTGTTGTAATAGCCACGTGCCACGGAGGAGGGAACAGGAAGTTCTCTTTGCGAATGTTGGCAAAAGCGTCTAGCAGCAAGGCGCGATTTCCACCACGCAGATTGTAACAAACTTCCTGTGCGTATGCGCGTTCAGACATTGCAGAAGTGTCGCTGCCTTAGAAGAAAAGGTTCGAACTTTTAAGCGCTCTCAGAACAATTGAAGTCCAGTTGAAATGAGAGGCCAAAGTTCAACAGTGGCTTGTGTGCGGAGCGAGCTGTATTGCCAGTTGCAGCAAGAAGCATATCTCTCAGCACTCTTTGAATAGTAACACTGAGTTCCCAGTTGATGAACAGCTGGCACAGATCACTCAGCCTGGGGCTTTTGATAGTTGTAAATGGCACAAAGGTTGGGTTGGCTATCAAGGTTGCTGTCAGAAACGGGGGGCGAGTCGCCTTGAAATACGTTCATGCTAAGCTCGTCAGCAGTCGGATAGCTCAAGACAATATAGCCATCTGTCGTGTTGGTCATGCAAAAGCTGTTGTCGCGGATCAGTTTTAGCTTATCTGCACCCGTAAAACGGTAAAGATGAGGGATGTCGCCCTTTACGGCCTCAATCGGTAGAACACTGCCGGTGCTCATGGTGATCGCTGTGGGAGACACCTCAATATCACCCGTAATGCTCATGGCGGTGGTGCTAAAGGCAGCCCACTTTTCGCTAGCGTTACTTTCCGCCTGTGCAATCGGTGTTGGAATAAGTGCAAAACAAAAAGCGGCGAGGACTACTATATTTTTCACGGTTCTGATCCCTTTCAGCAGCCTTTCTACGACTTGTTGTAGGTGAACGAGCCGCAGAATCCGGCTTGCTGGTCAATGCTCTTGCCTGGTTCAGGTGGTTTGTCTCCGCCAAAAACATCAATGACAAGAAAGTTCGGCTGAGACTTGTCGATGATCATGTACCCACTATCAACGCCCTCCTCGCAGAAAACCTTGCCCTCTGACAGCTTGAGAGAGGATGCTCCGGAGAAAGAGAACAGGTTGGGTGTATATCCTTCAACACCGGTAATTTTGAGGACGCCTGACGTACCCAGCTCCATCGTGCCGGGAGCAAGAATAATATTTCCGGTGGTCTGCTCAGCAGACAAGCTGTACGCGTGCCAGTTCTCCGGGCTGGTGATTTCCGGCTCTTGGGCGATGGAGCTGACAGGTGCTGTCATAAGGGCAGTAATGCCCAGCGCGCCAACGATATTTCGAAATCTTGGATGCCGCATTGTCAAGTCTCTTGGGCCTGTAAATGGTTGTCGTGGCGAGTCTAGGTGGCGAACATAAATATCTTCCTAGATCGAAATATCGAATTGCATGCAAAACAAAAGCCACGCTGGAACCCAGCGTGGCTTTGTAAGAGTGTCGGCGAAAATGCCTGAAACTCGAAATTCTTAGTTTGGCTTTGCTTCGCCATTTTCGCTAACAGTTGCCTGTTGAGCGGAAGATGCCTGTGCAAGGTTCTGACGGTACAGAGCTGCAAAATCGATTGGGTCCAGCAGCAGTGGAGGGAAGCCACCATTGCGTGTGGTGTCTGCAAGAATGTTGCGAGCAAACGGGAACAGCATGCGTGGGCACTCGATCAGGATGAACGGATGCATATGCTCTTGTGGAACACCAGTAATCTGGAAAACGCCACCGTAAACGAGCTCAACAGCAAACAAAACTTGCTCAGGAGTGTTGGCTTTTGCGTTCAAAGTGATAATGACTTCAAACTGGTCTTCGCCAATTGGGTTCGCACCAACGTTTACATTGATGTCGAGCTTTGGCTGTTCACCAGGCTGCAAAGATTTAGGAGAATTTGGGTTTTCGAAAGACAGATCCTTGATGTACTGGGCAAGGATGTTCATACCTGGAGCAGCTGCTTCGCCCTGTTCACCAGCAGTATTGGCTTCACTCATATCGTTTTTCCCGTGTCGCAATAAAAAACACTGGTACAACTTACTGTCACTCTTAAAAGAATGTTTGCCGTACCTGCGCAACTAGATGGTGGCTAGCATGCCCCAGAAGAGGATACAAGACTATGCTCACATTTCAGCGGCAAAACAGCATGGTTCTGCCATATAACCCATTGGCAAGTGGATCACCTGTGATTTATGAAGGGCATCTGTGAGATGTTGGAGCGAGAATAAATGTTAAATACACAGGAAGGGCAGCCGCGACTGTTAGACCCGCAGATCAAGCTGGATACGCTTGTGCGTCTGCGCTGGCTGGCAGTGGCTGGGCAAACTGTCTCTTTGCTGGTGGTGCATTACCTTCTCAACTTCCCACTTCCTATTGGCTATGGCTATGTTCTGGTTGCTGCTTCGGCATGGCTAAACGTCATTTTGAAAATCCGTTGGCCGTCAAGTACACGTATTTCCAAAAACGCAGCAGCACTGCAGCTCGCCTACGATATCATCCAGCTCGGTGGTCTCTTCTACCTCACAGGCGGGCTGGGCAATCCGTTTTGTTTCCTCATCCTCGCACCCGTGGTGGTGTCTGCAACAGCATTGTCGTCCCGCAACACTATCCTTCTTGGTGTTTTGGCTGGCGCAATCGTCACACTGCTCACCGCCTTTCACATGCCACTGCCATGGTATGATGGCACACAGATCGACCTACCCCCGTTGTATGTGGTGGGCGTGTGGTTCTCGCTCATGTGTTCGATGTTCTTCATGGCAACTTATTCTCTCAGGGTCGCTGAAGAGGCACGCCAGCTGTCCAATGCGCTTGCAGCAAGTGACATGGTTCTGGCGCACCAAAAGCATTTGTCGGCTCTGGATGGGCTTGCAACCGCCGCTGCGCATGAACTAGGCACACCGCTGGGCACGATCTACCTGACAGCAAAAGAACTCTCCACCGAGTTTGAGCAGGGAGATCCACTGCGTGAAGATGCAGAACTGGTCTACTCTCAAGCCGCCCGCTGCCGTGAAATCCTGAAAAAACTCACCAGCCTGTCCAGCGATGCAGACAAGGTATTCCAGCGCATGCCGATTTCGTTGCTGCTGGCAGATGTGTCTGAACCTCACCGCGGCCTTGGTATTGATATCAAGCTCCAGTCAGAGGGTATAGGGCCAGAGCCAATTGGCCTTCGTGACCCAGCAATCAGCTATGGTCTGGGCAATCTGCTGGAAAATGCTGTCGACTTTGCACAAAGCACGGTTCTCTTCGAGGCGAAGTGGGACGAAAAATTCGTAGAAGTCTTCATCGTGGATGATGGCCCCGGCTTTGCACCTGACGTGCTCGCAAGAATGGGCGAGCCCTACGTTTCAAAACGGACAGCCCCGGCAATCTCTGAAGGGGAAGCCGATGAGCTGGAGTTAGAAATCGAACGCCAGTCAGGCGGTGGCTTGGGTCTTGGGTTCTTTATTGCAAAAACACTGCTTGAACGATCTGGCGGAAGAGTTATTTTCCATAATCGAAATGCACCCGATCACGGTGCTTTGGTTCATATCCGCTGGCCACGTGAAATCATGGATCAGGGCGGGCAGACTCCGCAGAGCTGAGAGTAAATCTCTAGGCATCCTAGTAAAATTACTTTAGCGAAATCTGGCTATAAAAGCCCTTGAGAACTTCCTTTAACTGAAAAATATACTAGAGTATCCTGTATATACCGTAGATTAATCGGACCTGGAAAATGACAGAACCAGAAGCTGCACCTCTTGGACGCCTTCTAATTGTTGATGACGATCGTGCATTTCAACAGCGTTTAGAGCGCGCGATGGAGAAACGGGGTTTCCAAACGGAAACCGCAGATGGCGTCAGAGAAGCGCTGAGTAAAGTTGCAGTGCAGGCACCTGATTATGCAGTCGTTGATATGCGTCTTGAAGATGGCAGCGGTTTGGATGTCGTCGAAGCAATCCGCATGAAAAAGCCGGATGCTCGCGCCATTATCTTGACAGGTTATGGAAACATCGCGACCGCCGTTACTGCAGTAAAACTTGGCGCTATTGATTACCTTGCAAAGCCAGCTGACGCTGACGATATCCTGGCTGCGCTAACCCGCCGCCCAAACGAGAAAGCCCCACCGCCTGAAAACCCAATGTCTGCTGACCGGGTTCGCTGGGAGCATATTCAACGCGTTTACGAACTATGTGATCGCAACGTTTCTGAGACGGCTCGTCGCCTGAACATGCACCGCAGAACACTGCAGCGCATTTTGGCAAAGCGCGCACCGCGCTAAACCATCGCGACATCATTATATGAATACAAAAGCGCGGCCTTAAAACCGCGCTTTAAATTTGTTTGTTGGAGAGAAATGTAGAAGCGTTTAGCTTTTCTCTTCGCTCTCAATGCTGTGCTTTTGGATCAGCGGCAGTTGGAACATAGTGAAGACCATTGTGATCGGCATAAAGCCAAACACCTTGAAATCCACCCAGAAGTCCGTTGAAAAATTGCGCCAAACGACCTCGTTTATCACCGCAAGAACAAAGAAAAAGACGCCCCAGCGAATAGTGAGTTTGCGCCAACCTTCCGCGTCCAGTTTAAATGCACTGTCGAAGACATAACCAAGCAGCGATTTTCCGAAGAACAGCCCGCCTAGCAAAATTGTACCAAACAGCGTGTTTACGATGGTCGGCTTGAGCTTAATGAAAAGCTCATCCTGCAAATACAAGGTGAGAGCACCAAACACGAGCACCACGACCCCCGAAACAAGCGGCATGACCGGTAGGTGACGGGTGAGTGCATAGGAAACGCTTAGAGAGATCGCAATGGCCACCATAAATGCAGCTGTAGCGATAAAAATAGGTTGGCCTAAGGCACCAAGTGCTGGGAAGAGTTCCGCCAGCTGTGCGCCTCTGGAATTGGCAACAAAGAAAACGCCCAATGGTCCGAGCTCAAGGGCCAGTTTCAAAAGTGGCGAAACGTCTTGGCGCTCAGTTGTCTGCGTAGAGCGTTCTGAATTCATCTGCAAGGGCTTCCTGTTGTTGCTTTTCTCCTGACCTGAGAGATTTAAGCAGCAATTTTGCTATTAAAAGGGCAATTAAGAGCGAATTTGTCAAATCGTCAAGTTTTATACCTGCCGCCCTCAATGAACTACGGTAACGTGCAACAATATGACCACAGCAACCCTTATGGTCTAAACCTAAGAAAAATACTAGGATTTGACTGTGGTGCCCTAAGATGGAGCTTTTGTTTACGCTAAAACGAGATCTCACCTAACGATGATATTTGAAGGTATTTCTAAAATGGCTGTTATCGCAATTCTTCTGGTCGCGCTGGTTATTGGCGTTACTGCTAAAATGGTCTGGCAAAATATAAAGGTGCCTGCGTATGTGGGAATGCAAGACGGCAAGTTTGCCCCACTGCCAAGTTCACCGAATGCAGTTTCCTCTCAAACCAACGAGACAGCTCGCAAAGTGGAGCCTCTGCCAACACGGGCGACGCTGGAAGAAACTCGCAACGCGATAACGCACACCCTATCGCAATTGGGCAAGAACAAGATCATCACGTTAGAGGGCTCTTATGTGCATACGGTCTTCACAAGCGCTCAGATGGGTTACAACGATGATGTTGAGTTTTGGATTGATCAGGATGAAGGCGTCGTTCACTACCGCTCACAATCCCGCGTAGGCTATGGCGATATGGGTGCAAACCGTGCGCGCTATGAAAACTTCAAACGGATCTATTCGGCCAACTAAAGTGACTCTTAGGCAACTTACAAAAATGTAAGTCTCGCAGAGTCATTACAATGTTGAAATGACTCATGTTTTTCATTTTTTAAAATATTGTAAAGCCAAGCTTTAGCGCGGCATCCTGACGGAGTTTAGAGACGATTTTGACTCGCTAACAATTTTGTTAGCTACTCTAAGTATCAGAAAATAAACGTATAACTGGAAGGTGGGTTAGGGGGCGTTGAGGAGCTGGCATTTGAAGAAAATGAAATTCGGGTTCTTTGAAAGCTTCTCGTAGTGCGCCGGAGACTTCGCTTTCATTTCTTCTGCAGGTGTTCCCTCCTGCAAGTCCACCACACACATACCTGCGTTAGAAAGCCAGCGGAACAGCATGGAAAGAGGTCGTCGGTAAAAACTCACTTTGACCGGCTGGCCGATTGTGTGCCACTCCTCCGTAACATGCTCTTGACATAGGTAGGACCCACTGGGGGAGCATTGCGCATCAATGAGAGGGTGATGCGTTGAGAAGATAAAACACCCGCCCGGCCCCAGCACATTCCCAATATCAGAAAACAGCTTATTCAGATCTTTAATGTAGTGGATCATAAGAGGGCAGATCACCAGATCAAACGGGCCTTGAACCTGCGATGGTAATCCTAAAGACAGGTCAGCTACATGGCACGTTACATCTCCACCCAGCTTGGCATTCACCAGCTTCAACATCTGCTCAGAGGCATCTACGCAAGTCACATCCGCTCCACGCTCATGCAAGACCTGAGCATAGACACCAGGCCCGCAGCCAAGATCCAGAACCTTCAGCCCCTTCAACGCAGGTAACATGCCCAGCAGTGTCGGGCGTTCCAAAAGAGCGTTGTAAATGTTCTCCTGGATCGCCTCATCATATTGCGCAGCAAACTCGCTATAGAGTCGAGATGACATTCAAAAGCTCCTTATCTGGCATACGTCTTTTGAAAGTTGAGGTCGGTTTTTAATTCATAAAAAGCAACGAAAAGGCAAGTTAGAGCCTTTGGGCAGATCACAAGAGGCAATGACCCGGTATCTGGAGGCAGGCGAGTTGCTAAGGCAAATGATTTGGGCTCACATCCAAAGCTGCCTCACACGAAATCATAGCGCTTGCAAATTTTGTCAATCAACGTCCCGTCGGAGAGTCTCGCATTCTTCAGCACCTTGTAATCTTGGAAGCCACAAGAACGGTAGTACGCAAGGCCGCCAGTATTGTCAGCGCGGATCGTTGCATTGATGGCGACCATGCCTTTGCCGTCCAGAGCTGCAAGCGTTGCTTTGAAAAGTGCGCTGCCAATGCCACGGGTCTGAATGCCCGGTTTCACGAAGGTGCCGATATCAACCCAGTCTGCGGGGATATCTCCAAAATGGCTCACGGTCTGAAAACCAAGTGGTTCGCCGGTTTCCCGGTCAATGGCACAAACACTGCTCTCTAGAATCTCCGCCTCTAGGAACCATGAAATGAACTCAGCCTTGTTCAGCGGCTTTTCAAGAGCGCTTATTCCGCCGCTCTCAATAATCTGGTTAAGAAGGGCGAGTAGTTCACCCACATCATTTCTTTGTGTCTTGCGGGTGAAAAAATCGGTTCTAGTGGAAGGGGCGGTGTTGTCCATTTCAAACTCTCAGCTCAACGCAAAAAAACTGCATTCCTTTCAAACCAACGCACATAGTAACGCAAAACCCGGCTAAAACTTTGTTCTTGCACGCAAAGCTTGGGCAAGTGTGCCTTCATCCAGGTAATCCAGCTCCCCACCAACAGGAACACCATGTGCAAGGCGGGTTACTTTCACATCCTCAAACTGAGCAAGCTGGTCTGTAATGAAGTGCGCGGTGGTTTGGCCTTCAACGGTGGCATTCACCGCGAGGATAACTTCAACGACGTTGCCGCTCGCAACCCGCTCAACCAACTTCGAAATATGCAGATCATCTGGCCCAACACCGTCCAAAGGGGATAGCGTTCCTCCGAGGACATGATAGTGCGCGCTGACAGCGGATGCACGCTCTAACGCCCACAGGTCAGAGACGTCTTCGACCACCACAATCGTCGTGCCATCTCTGCGTGGGTCTGAACAGATCGTGCAGGGATCACTAGTATCTACCGTGCCACACTGCGAGCAAATGCCCACATGTTCAACTGCAACGCCCATCGCTTCTGCAAGAGGGATCAGCAATTGTTCTTTCTTTTGAACAAGATGCAAGGCAGCGCGTCTGGCAGAGCGCGGGCCAAGGCCGGGCAACTTGGAAAGTAGCTGAATGAGGCGTTCAATTTCGGGACCAGCGACTTTGCGTGTACTCATCGGAAAAATATGCTCACTGCAAGAAAGAGAGGGGCTTAGTGCAAATCAGGTTTGCAGGCAGTGCCAGATAAACTATGCCCGCCGGAATCGGCGGGCAAGCGGGAATAAGTATTCCTTAGAAGATTGACCAAAACACCACCTGTTTGCGGTTTAAAAGCAACAGTGGTGACATCTATCACCTTCAATCAGAATGGGAGTTTCATACCTGCTGGCAGACCCATACCGGACATTAGCTCTTGAGTGCGCTCCTGCACCAGCGCTTCGCCTTTACCCTTCGCATCATTATGCGCAGCGAGGATAAGGTCCTCCAAAATCTCAGGTTCATCAGACTTGATCAAAGATGGATCAATCTTCAAACCAGTCATTTCACCTTTACCATTCAAGGTAACAGTAACCAGGCCTGCACCTGAAGTACCTTCAACTGAAAGGTCATTAACCGCACTTTGAAGGTCGCCCATTTTTTCCTGCATCTGCTTGGCTTGCTTCATCATTTTGAGAAAGTCCATCGACTGGCTCCTTATTCTTTGTTGAGCATGTTTAAGCGCTCGATCAATTCTGCTCTTAAGGTTTCATACCATGGAAACCTTAGAAATCCTCGGTGAAATCAATAGAATCTGTCGGATCGATGTCTGTAACTTCAGAAGCTGTCTCGAAGGGAATATCTTCCTCCTGCTTCAAAATGCGAACATCGACCACCTTCGCTCCTGGAAATGCAGCTATCAGCTTAACGATCTCAGGATCAGAATGCGCATCGGAAACCAACTGTCGCTGATTAGCTTCCTTTTCCTCATGAATAGTAGGACGCCCCTGATCACGGCTGACCGCAACAATCCAGCGTCGGCCAGTCCATTCAGTTAGCTTACGGCCCAATTCACCCGCCGCATCAGCAGTGGCAATTTCGGTTGGCTGCACTTCGATACGACCTGGCTGAAAGTTGACAAGTCGGAGCGCGCGCTCAACGGAAACCTTAACCGGAATGTCTTTCATTCTGGCTGCAAGCTGAGCAACTTCCTGCCAGGACCGGATAGCAATCTTCTCGTGCAGTTCTTCGGCGCGGCGCATCTGTGGGGCAGTTTGAGGAGCTACGCCAACAGCTTGTGCCATGGCTTGCCCACCTGCAACAGTCCGCAACTGAGGAGCTGAACCACGGCCGGAAGAAACTGCACTTGCTGTTGAGCCACCACCGCCTTGCGGCGCATTGCCTGTTGGAGCTCCACCCGATGCCGGGGAGAACTTACCAGACTTCAAGAGCTTTAAGGCCTCTTCAGGGTCTGGAAGGTCAGAGGCATAACATAAACGCACCAGCACCATATCGGCAGCAGCGAGGGGCTTAGGTGCAGTCTGCACCTCATTAATTCCCTTCAGCAAAATCTGCCAGGTGCGAGAAAGGATACGCATTGTGAGCTTCTCAGCAAACTCACGCCCCCTCACTCTTTCACTTTCTGTGACGGAAGCTTCATCGCCAGATTTCGGCACAGCTTTCAACCGCGTTACAAGATGCGTAAAATCTGCAAGGTCAGAAAGGACAACAGCCGGATCCGCACCTACCTCATACTGCGCTTTAAGTTCGTCAAGAGAACTGGCGATATCGCCGCGCATAACATGCTCGAACAAATCTATCACACGGCTGCGGTCAGCAAGGCCAAGCATCTGACGCACTTCGTCCGCTGCAATCCTGCCCGCTCCATGCGCAATAGCTTGATCTAACAAGCTTAAACTGTCTCGCGCAGAGCCTTCACCTGCGCGGGCAATGAGGGCCAGAGCCTCATCGGAAATTTCTATCCCCTCCTTGCCGGAGATTTCCTGCAGCAATGAAACAAGCGTGGAGCTCTCAATACGGCGCAAGTCAAAGCGCTGACAACGGGAGAGAACAGTAACAGGAACCTTGCGGATCTCGGTGGTTGCGAAGATAAATTTGACATGTTCAGGCGGCTCTTCCAGCGTCTTCAACAAACCGTTGAAAGCCGACTTGGAGAGCATATGCACCTCATCGATAATGTACACTTTATAACGTGCACTCGCAGGCCGATAACGCGCTGCCTCGGTTATCTCGCGAATATCATCAATACCGGTGTGAGATGCTGCATCCATCTCGATCACATCAACATGCCGGCCTTCCATGATCGCCTGACAATGTGTGCCCGGTTTATCTAAGTGTATGGTCGGTTTATCGATTTCGCCAGGGACTTCGTAGTTCAAACCACGGGCAAGAATACGGGCTGTGGTTGTTTTACCAACACCGCGAACACCCGTCAGCATCCATGCCTGAGCGATACGGCCTGTCTCAAATGCGTTTTGTAGGGTTTGGACCATAGGCTCTTGGCCATATAGGTCTTCAAACGAGCTTGGTCGGTATTTACGGGCGAGAACGCGATAAGCACCATCACTGCTGCCGGAAGTTGTCACTTTGGCGCTGTTTGCTGCTTGATGTTCGTCTTGAAGATCTATTCCGTCCATATAGCCCAAATCCTCTGCCACTCAACGGCAAGGTAAAACTCATTCCCGGCCATTCAAGACGAAGACCGGCCGCTTGTCGAGTATGGGCGCGGAGAAAATTAGGTGGGAGGCTGGCACGATGACCCGTGCCATGGACTCGTTAGGGCTGCTTCCTTCCGGATCTGACCCGGTTGGCGAGTGGCTCGTCCACCACCAACCTCCCGATCGTGTATATGGGCGTTTTGCCTAAATTATGCAAGTGCATCTTTGATGTTTACGGCTTGTCACTGTGGACGAGAGTGTGAAACAGTGTTCATCCCACATGTGTTGCGCCAAAGAAAGTGCCAGTCGGTCATTGCATTTAGATGATATCTCGGTTTCACTTTCCCAAATTTTTAAGTTTAAGGAATTCAAAATGCTGGCCGAAACCACTGAGGCGTTTGATGCTTCCGCCGCCCTTTGCTACTCCGTAAGTTCACTCAATCGATACGGGGAAAAGCGTAAGGATACAGAATGGGTTAAATCTCTTAGGGATCTGCCAGAAACTCGTTTTTTAATACAGGCAAACGATGGCTTTATTTTCAATAAGGAAGCCACTTTTGAGCCTTCGCTCCACTCTGCCAAGGTGTTGGAGCAGCTGGACATTGCCAATGGGACCACAATCTTCCTTGGTCTTGATGAAAATGACGGTGATCGCCCATACTTCGCTGTTCGGTATGAAGCTGACGCTGATAGTTTGGAAGCAGAACTGGAAAAACAAGGGCCTTACGCTGCATATGGATTGCGCGGCGTTGCGATGAAAAATGCTGCGAGCCGTGAAGTGCTTGGCATGATGGCACAAGCGGCGGCTGTTGGGCGTTGGCATGTCTCCCATCAGATGTGCTCTAAATGTGGTGAGCCAACAAACGTGGCTGACGCTGGTTATCGTCGCGATTGTCCTTCTTGTTCAGCTCAGCACTTCCCGAGAACTGACCCTGCGGTGATAATGTTGATTACGCATGGGGATAAATGTTTGATGGGGCGCCCGTATCAGCTTGCCGAGGGGGTCTATACGACGCTGGCCGGGTTTGTTGAGCCAGGTGAAACCTTTGAAGATGCTGTGCGCCGCGAAGTCTTTGAAGAAGCGGGCGTAAAAGTTGGAAAGGTCACTTATATTGCGAGCCAACCATGGCCATTTCCTTCAAATATCATGGTTGGTTTTCATGGGGAAGCGCTCACAACTGAATTGGATATAGACTACGATGAAATGGAGGATTGTCAGTGGTTTTCCAAAGAGGAGACACTAAAGATGATCCGAGGCGAGGCCGAATCTGGGTTGATTTGTCCCCCTGACATCTCAATCGCGCATCAATTGATCAAGATCTTTACTGAGGAATAATCACCCATGGTTGCGTAGAGCCGATGGTTATCTAACAGGTGCTCAAAGGCGCCGGGGGAGGAGACATGACCTATTGCATATATTTGAGCCATCCGAATGTTGATATTGATCCGGCAACACCAGTTCCGCACTGGGATCTCTCGGATAAAGGCCGGGCTCGGCTGGAACAAGGTCTGCGTCAACCCTGGTTGCTGGAGATTGAGCACGTGATCTCCAGCAAGGAGAAGAAAGCCATCGAAACGGGTCAAATCATTGCAAGCCATCTAGGCATTGAGCTGACCACGGCTCTGGACCTGCATGAAAACGACCGTAGCGCGACAGGTTTTCTGCCGCCAGAAGAGTTCGAACGGGTAGCAGACGAGTTTTTCTCGCGCCCAGCTATAAGTGTTCGCGGCTGGGAGCGAGCATTAGATGCTCAAAGCCGCGTCATTGCGGCAATTCAGTCCGCGCTTCAGTCTGTGCCACAAGAAGAGCCGGTCCTCTTCTCAGGCCATGGTGCAGTCGGCACTTTGCTCAAATGCCACTTGGCGAACAGGGCGGTTGCCCGTGAGTTTGATCAGCCCGCTAAGGTTGGAGGCGGATGCTGGTTCAGGTTTGATCGGGTGGACCTGGAGGCGTGTTCAGCTGATATCAACAAACTCGGTTGGCAGCTGATTGATCAAGTTGCACTCGTGAGCTGATCTAAGAGCTTGTATTCAGCCAAGGCAGCTCTTGTTCAGGCAGGTGCAAATGCTTATCTAAGTGCCATCTGTTTTCATCAATTCGGCACAAAATATGTTATCGGCAGCAATAAAATCATTTTCACAAGTTTTTGAGCCCAGTTTCCGAAGCCTGCTATTTAAGGCTTTGGGGCTTACCCTTCTTCTCCTGCTCGTTGTCTGGATCGCGATCCAGGGTGTTGTTGGCTATTTCATAGACCTGCCACTAGATTGGCAGGATACGACGGTCAGCATCGTAACGGGTATTGGAGCCTTGATCGGGCTGGGCTTTATGCTCGCTCCGGTCTCTGCAATGGTCGTGGCATTCTATCAGGATCAGATTTCAGATCTGGTAGAAGAGCAGAGTTACCCTAATGACAGACGCGGTAAGGCTCTTCCCCTCGGTGAATCCATTGTAACAGCGCTGCGCTTTGTGGGGGTTGTGATCGTCGCCAATATTTTCGCTCTTATGCTCTTCTTCATCCCGGGCATTGGACAGATCGCCTTCCTGTTAATCAACGGCTACTTGCTCGGACGTGAGTATTTTGAGTTCGTCGCGATGCGTTTCATGCCGACTGAAGAAGCCAAGGTCTTTCGTAAGTCACAAGGCGGAACAGTGTTTGCAGCTGGTTTGATTATCGCCTTTGTTCTGGCTGTCCCAATTTTGAACTTAATCACTCCATTGTTCGCAACCATTTTTATGGTGCACATGTTCAAAAAGCTTCGTACTCGACGCAATTTGCCCGTCTAAATGGCAATAATCCAATAAATAGGAATAATATTCAGAAATGAGTTGGGGTGCGGCAAGAGGTATTGTTGCTGATGATCTGCATTGGGCGCATTCCTTAAATGAGGAACATGCGCTCGAATTGTCGCCACTTTCGCCAGATGGTTTCTCAGAGTTGATCGAGAAGGCAATTTATGTGCGGGTTGCAGGGCATGAAGCAGGTCTCTTGGTGGCATATGACCAAAGTGGAGAGTATTTTTCTATCAACTTCAAATGGTTCTGTTCTAAGTACGACAACTTCCTCTATGTGGACCGTATCGTTATTTAAAAGGCTGAACGCCAACAGGGTATTGCGCGTACTCTATATGAGGAGTTGTTTCAGTTCGCAAAAGCAAACAGCTACAAACGCGTTGTATGAGAAGTAAACTCAGATCCCCCCAGGCCAGCTTCCGACGCGTTTCACGCTTTTTTGGACTTTGCTGCTGTAAGGGAAGCTGCCCTGCAAGGTAAAGGGAAAACTGTCAGGTACATGGAAAGAACGCTCTATAGCGCCTTTACCTACAGTTAGAACTAAGCAATGCATCTTCGAGATATAAATATGAGTCTTCGGCATCGGCTGGTCGCCTTACCCGAGCGTTATTGTATGAAACAAGGTCATCCCCGAAAGGCATTGTGAGCAGAGCACGACGTAAGATCGTGACCAGCCAGTGCCGACACCCATCAGGTTGACCAGCTTCCGCTTGGCCTCTGCACTGTTGGCTTTCATGGGGTGTTTCAACGAACCCACCGAAAGATGCGTTATTTCTTTCAGTAGCCCCGACCAGCTCACACCTAACTGACGGCCGTTCTGCCAGTTGCCCGTTTATGTGAGCACTCATTAAGAGTAGAGCGGCGTAAAGGAGGGAGAATAAGTTTTTTGCCTTCTTGGGGCTGTCACAGTGTCAATTGCGGTGCAGTGAAAAGCCGGTTTTCCAGGCTGGCCGAATTCTTCGTGTTCTTGAAAGCAGAGATATGCGGCATGCTAGAGACAGCCTTTTCAGTAAGAATATTCACCAACATCTCACAGAACCTATTTAAGAAGCATTACACAACGGCTGAGAGCTAGGATAACCCGCAGCCGCTCTCTACTGGAAAAAGCAGAACACTGCTCTAGATTGATAGTGATAGTAGGAAGCGTTCATTCAAGTGAATGTACCTTACTTTAACGTCATAATATTTGTTAGATTTTCTGAAAAATTCTATATATTTTCAGAAAAGTAAATATGACTATAAAATTCAAGATAATAAGCTATCAGTTTTTGGAGCTTGGTGCGTTAGAAAAAACACAGTTGACCCTACAAAATCTAATCATTTTGGCCAATTTTAAGGGCAAACCTAGTACAAAAAGCATTTAGTTGCATAGGATGCTTTGACGCACCCTTAAACTGAAGGTATTAGAACCTGACACAATGCCTTGTTTTGTTACGCGTACGTAAACGTAACCATAACCAGGGACGGGAGAGAGATTTATGGCGAACGCTGACCTTAAGGCCAACCGGCCATTATCGCCCCATCTTCAGATCTATAAGCCGATCGTGACGATGGTGATGTCCATTCTACATCGCATCACCGGGGCGGCGCTTTATTTTGGAACGATTTTGATGGCATTCTGGCTTGTCTGCGCAGCAGCAGGTCCTGAATCCTATCAATTTGCAATGGACGTGTTCGGCTCATTCTTGGGTCGTTTGGTCCTCTTCGGCTTTACTTGGGCACTTGTGCACCACATGCTTGGCGGTCTGCGCCACTTCATTTGGGACATGGGCCATGGCTTCGACTTGTCAGCAGCGAACTGGATGGCTCGCGCGACGATCGTAGGTTCTGTTGCCCTTACCGTGATCCTTTGGATCATCGGCTTCATCGTCGCTTAAGGAGAGAGCAATGACTGATATGCGCACTCCGCTCAAAAAGGTAACCGGACTTGGTTCAGCTAAAGACGGTACAACGCATTTCTTGCGCCAGCGTTTAACCGCGGTCGCAAATGTGTTTCTTATTTCCTTCTTTGTTATCCTCGTTATCGCGCTTCAGGGCGCTGATTATGCGAGTTTCACTGAAGCACTTTCAAACCCGATCATCTCCACCTTGCTGCTTTTGGTGATCTTGGTCGGCTGCCTGCACATGAAGCTGGGCATGCAAGTCATCATCGAAGATTACGTTCACTCAGAAGGCCTCAAATTCCTTCTTCTTATGGGAAATGTATTCTTCGCTTCTATTATCGCACTCGCTTCTGTTGTTGCAGTGCTTAAAATCAGCTTCGGAGCCTGATCTAGATGGTTGAACAGACCGGTGTATCGACAGCGCCAAGCCAGAGCGGCAAGGCCTATGAGTTTGTAGACCACAAGTTTGACGTTGTGGTCGTTGGTGCTGGTGGCGCTGGCCTTCGGGCAACGCTCGGTATGGCAGAGCAAGGTCTCAAAACAGCTTGTATCTCCAAGGTGTTTCCGACCCGCTCGCACACAGTTGCAGCGCAGGGTGGTATCGCAGCCAGCTTGAAAAACATGACGCCAGATTGCTGGCAGTGGCATATGTATGACACTGTAAAAGGCTCTGACTGGCTGGGCGATACGGACGCGATGGAATACCTCGTCCGTGAAGCTCCAAAGGCAGTATATGAGCTGGAGCACTACGGTGTGCCATTCTCTCGCACGGAAGAAGGTAAAATTTACCAGCGTCCGTTCGGCGGGCATATGCAGAACTATGGTGAAGGTCCTCCAGTACAGCGCACTTGCGCGGCGGCAGACCGTACAGGCCATGCGATCTTGCATACCCTTTACGGTCAAGCTTTGCGTCACAACGCTGATTTCTTCATCGAGTACTTCGCGCTTGATCTCATTATGTCTGAAGATGGCAAGTGTGAAGGCGTTATCGCATGGAACCTTGATGACGGTACAATCCATCGCTTCTCTGCGAAGATGGTTGTGCTGGCAACTGGCGGCTATGGTCGTGCGTTCTTCTCTGCAACATCTGCCCACACTTGTACAGGTGATGGTGGCGGAATGGTCGCTCGCGCAGGCCTGCCATTGCAGGATATGGAGTTCGTACAGTTCCACCCAACTGGCATCTACGGTTCGGGCTGTCTGATTACTGAGGGTGCTCGTGGTGAAGGTGGTTACTTGGTAAACTCCGAAGGCGAGCGCTTTATGGAGCGTTACGCACCTTCGGCCAAAGACCTTGCTTCTCGTGATGTTGTCTCCCGTTGTATGACGATGGAAATCCGCGAAGGTCGTGGTGTTGGCAAAAACAAAGACCACCTCTTCCTGCATCTGGATCACCTTGATCCTGATTTGTTGGCTGAGCGCCTTCCTGGTATTTCCGAAAGCGCACGCATCTTTGCGGGTGTTGACGTTACCAAGGATCCAATCCCGGTTCTGCCGACTGTTCACTACAATATGGGTGGTATTCCAACCAACTATTGGGGTGAGGTGCTAAACCCAACTAAAAAAGAGCCAAACGCTATCGCGCCGGGTCTGATGGCCGTTGGTGAAGCTGGATGTGCATCTGTTCACGGTGCAAACCGTCTTGGATCTAACTCTCTGATCGATCTGGTTGTATTTGGTCGTGCCGCTGCGATCCGCGCTGGTGAAGTTGTTGACCGTGAAGCTCCAATTCCAGAGCCAAACGAAGCTTCCTCTCAGAAGATCATGGCGCGCTTTGATAAGTTGCGCTTTGCTAAGGGTTCTATCCCAACGGCCGAGCTGCGTTCGAAGATGCAAAAGACCATGCAGGAAGACGCTGCTGTGTTCCGTACACAGGAGAGCTTGGAGCAGGGTTGTAAGCGCATCTCCGCGATATGGGGCGAAATGCAAGACATTCACGTGTCAGATAGCTCTATGATCTGGAACTCTGATCTTGTTGAGACGCTTGAGCTTGAAAACCTCATGGCAAATGCAATCACAACTGTTTACGGAGCTGAAGCGCGTAAAGAGAGCCGTGGTGCGCATGCTCGTGAAGATTACAAGGACGGTCCTTTCGATGGTCGTAATGATGAAGAGTGGCGTAAGCACACCATCTCCCACCTCTCTGAGGATGGTAAGGTGACTTTGAGCTACCGTCCGGTTGTTCTTGAGCCGTTGACCACCTTTGAACAAGGCGGCATCGACATGAAGAAGATCGCACCGAAAGCCCGCGTCTACTAAGGCGCCGAAACCTGGAGTAACTGTTATGGCTGAATTCAAACTGCCAAAAAACTCCCGGATGGGAGAGGGTAAAGTCTGGCCAAAGCCGGAAGGTGCCACTAATACCCGTGAGTACCGCATCTATCGTTGGTCGCCGGACGATGGTCGCAATCCACGTATCGACACTTATCATGTTGATGCTGACGATTGTGGCCCAATGGTTCTGGATGCGCTCATCTACATCAAGGACAAGGTCGATCCAACTCTGACCTTCCGTCGTTCTTGTCGTGAAGGAATCTGTGGTTCTTGTGCGATGAATATCGATGGAACCAACACGCTGGCATGTACAAAGGGTGCTGACGAATGCTCAAACGAGATCGTCAAAATCTACCCTCTGCCGCACATGCCTGTTGTGAAGGATCTTGTGCCGGATCTGACGCGTTTCTACGCGCAACATCGCTCTATTGAGCCATGGTTGAAAACCACAACACCTGCGCCTGAAAAAGAATGGCTGCAGTCCCATGAAGATCGCCAGAAATTGGACGGTCTTTACGAGTGCATCTTGTGTGCATGCTGCTCCACCTCTTGCCCAAGTTACTGGTGGAACGGCGATCGTTACCTCGGTCCTGCAGTCCTTTTGCAGGCGTACCGCTGGTTGATCGATAGCCGTGATGAAGCAACTGGTGAACGTTTGGATAATCTTGAAGATCCATTCCGTCTCTATCGTTGTCACACCATCATGAACTGCTCGCAAGCATGTCCAAAGGGTCTGAACCCTGCAAAGGCAATCGCCGAGATCAAAAAGATGATGGTAGAGCGCCGCGTATAAATCGCGAACTGCTGACTGAACTGCGAAAAAGCCGCCCCCATGAAATGGGGCGGCTTTTTTCATTCCAGTACAAAACCATTAGAACTTGTAGGAAACACCGATCCTGATCGCGTCGCTGTCGATGTCTTCCTTGAAACGTGTGCCGCCAACGACGAAGCTGCGACCGGGAAACACAATCCGCTCGTAGTCCAGTCGCACAATAATGTTGTGAGTGACAAACATTTCAACCCCTGCACCGCCAACATAACCCGCCATCGTTCTGCTGTCAGAGCCTGGCCCGAAGTTTGGATTGGTGACGCGGAAGGTCGAAAACGCTGCCCCACCTGTGACATAGGCCATAAACCAGTCGTAGGTGAGTCCGGCGCGGACTTTTAGAGCGGCAAAATAGTCTGAGCGTAAAGCCATTTGATCACGGGAGTCTTCGCCAAAGCCCCAGTAAGCGCCTTCACCCTCAATTCCGATAAGAATGTTTTGATAGATGTGGTTGTAACCACCGTAAAGACCAACTGTGCCACCGTTATACTGCGTGCCACTGTTGTTAAAGCGGTTGGTGCCATGAAGGCGGGCCCAGCCGCCCTGTACGCCAAGGTAAAACCCCTCCCAGTCATACTCGGGTGGGTCGATAAGCCCGTCTACAAGCTCTTCCTCGTAAACGTCATAGGACTCGTCCACCTCGACGCCGGGCGGGTAATCAGCGGCGTAGGAATGGCTGCTGAAGCCGAGTAACCCCAATACCGCAAACGCAAATACTCTAAAGCGACTCATTGGTTCCCCCAAAATACGCAAGAGGATGACACGGCTAAAAATTCAGACGTGATAGATAACTTGATGTAAATGAGTTTAGAACCGTGTTCTTTATAAATACTTGATTTTAAAAAGGAAAATTTTCCTTAAAGCTAATCAGAAGTGACAGGCAATAAGGCGCTATTTCCGAATAGTTACTACGGAAAAACTGTAATTCCTACGAAACCACTAAGAAGCCAACTGCGCGTTTACGAAAATTCAGCGATTCTTTAGCGCTTTTCGACGCCCCGTAAAATCAGTTTGATCACGCCGACGCATTCTTTGCGTTGAATCTCATGGGGTTCCGCGCTGTGTAGCTGAGGAAAGCGGAACTTGGTCGTAGCTGCATGGATATGCCGAGCCACTTGGCGCACCTCTCTGAGATCGAACTCTTCTGCAAGATTTCCTGAGTGTAAGATCGTGTGTATCGGCTGGCGGACGAAGCGAAACAGCTCTTCGTAGTCTTGTGGGCGTTTACGTTCCACCACTTGCAGGCAATCGGCAAGACCTCGATTAAGCTCAAGCAGTCGGTAGGTTTCTTCAAACTCCATCAGGAGGAACTTACTCAGGCGTGCAGACGCGCTTGCATTGGGGTCTGTTATTGTCTCAAGGCGGGCGACCAGCTTCACAACCTCAGCAGCAACGACAGCGCAAGCAAGATCGATCTTGCTCGGGTAAAAATTATAGATATGCGCCATCGAGATTTCTGAGGCCTCTGCAATTTCCGCAACAGAGGTTTTTTTATAGCCTTGAGAAAGGAACGCGGCCCGGGCTGCGCTGAGTAGGTCTGCAGCGCGGCCCTTTGCAGTCAAAATTTCTGCGATGGACATTTTTAACTTCCAAAAGTGAAAAAACGAGAGTTTCTTCAGAAACCATAACTCAGTAGAAAATGCAATGATGCAGGCCTCTAATTTGACGGTGTATTAGGCAAAACACGAATGATTTTAGGCTATTAAGCACTTGCTATTTGATTTTTGTCATTGCTGGTTCTCGGCGATTTAGCAATATTAGAAATATCTAATACAAAAGGAGCCAAAGCATGGCTGTCGAAAACTGGCAAGACTTTCTGAAACAAACTGACGGACGAATTGCCGAGCTAAGACCAGGAATTCCCGGCGTCATGAAGGGGTTTAGCGAAATTGCAAAGGGGGCGATTGGAACTGGTGCTCTTGAGTCCAAAACAAAAGAGCTGATCGCTCTCGCAATTGGCGTGGCTGCGCGTTGTGATGCTTGTTTGGGGTACCATGCAAAGGCCTGTATCAAGTATGGCGCAACGCGTGAGGAAGTCATGGAGGCGCTCGGTGTGGCCGTTTACATGGGCGGAGGCCCAAGCCTCATGTATGCAGCTGAAGCACTCAGCGCATTTGATGCCCTTTTAGAAGACGAAAAATAGCACGCCGCACCGCCCTGACTGTGTCATTGAAAAAGCAAAAGCTTGCGAGCAAACTACGTCGTTGCACTTGCCCTGAATTGCGTTCAAGGGTAAGTGCAACGAGGGGAAGCCTCTTTGATTTCAGGTTAGGCAATATTGGTGGGTGCACCTTCACAGATCGGGTCAGATAGCTCTACAGTTTTTTTTGAGCTGGAAAAGAGCTTTCGTGTGTTGGAAAACGACAGTAATCTGCGTGTTTTACACGCGGGCGATCTTTCACACCTGTATCTGAACAAAAAGCCCGAAGCATCCTATGCTGATTGCCGCTTCATCTATATTCGCTCGATTGAGCATTATCTATCGCTATTTCCTGCTGAAGAGACGGTTGAAGTTGATGTAAATGTCGCTGCAAATGTATCTGGCTGGGATCTGAAAAAGACACTCATTGCTTTGCTAAAAGGCAACCCTGAACCACTTGATTGGGTTCAGTTGAAACACCCGTTCGCCGGGCATGATGAATTCCCTAACTCCCTTATTTCATTCGCTCTTGAGCATTGTGATCCCGTGCGTTTTGCGCTTTATCACTACTCTCGGCTGGAGCGTCAGAAGCATAGGTTTGATGGAGTTGCGCTGAGCGAGATCGTCCCAGAGCGCTTATATGACCTGATCCGTTCATCCATGGTTTTACGCTGGTACAATCAAAATCGCTATCAAGGCGTCCCACCATCTCGTCTGAGTGACCTTTCAGAAGCCACGTTCATTCGCCCGGTATTGCGCGGCGAAATCGAAGAGCTGGTTGAGCGGAGTGAAGCAGGCTTGATTAAGGACGTTGTTCGCCCAGCAGGCGCGATCAACGATTTGATCCTGTCTGAACTGGAAGCGGGCCCCGCACTGCTGTCACGCCGGCGCAAGCCGTTTACACAGGAAACGGCTGCACTAGCGGATAGATTCTTCCTGAAATGGGCTGTCGCCCCCAAAAACTGAAGGGCTCACATGGGCCTCAGTTTATTTTCCCTAATTGAACTTTGACAGAAATAGCCTAATTGCGCCGTTTTCGGCACAATTCTATTTACCACTCTCCCAACAATACCTTGAAATCGCGGGGATATTGAGGTTCCCAAGTTGCTGCTATGACCACGCCGGCGACGTTAAAAGCGCGACTGAACAAACCAGTCCAATAAACCAAACAATGGAACGCAGGGAGGCCCGGTCAAGCCAGTAGCAGACGATGTACAACACGCGAATTGCGATGAACAGACCGCACAGCTTTTCGATCCAGATAGGGTCGCCGCCATAGGCGGTAGCGACCAGAACAGACACTGCATACAGAGGGAAGGCTTCAAGAGCGTTCAGTTCTGCCGAACGAGCACGCAAGCGAAACCCTTCTTTCCAATAGGCAGGATCTCTTGGATTGGAATTGTTGAAGTCGCGAGAAAATTTAGCAGGAAGAACGGAAATCCATGGCAGCAAACCCGCAATCAGAATTGTCCATAAAGGAAAAGGCATTGTGTAATCTCCAAATAAAATCAGAAAAACCGAGGCTCTTATACAACCGACCGGAATTAAGTTGAACTGATTTCAACTATAATGGAAGTCGTGCATGCGTATAACTCCGCATCCGGGCTTCTCCTTTTCGCAATCAGATCGTGGCTAATTTGAATGCGCCGTTCGAGTGTCATCTATCCGAAGAAAAAGGGCACTATTAAGTGCTGGAACTGAGCGACACCGAATGACTGGACAGTGTCCGGCGCTCCACTGGAGGTGTGCCCATGACTATGGCAAATATACTATTCGTATGCGTAGATAACTCGTTTCTCAGCCTGATTGCTGAGGCCTACCTGAACAAGACCTCTATGGGTGAATTGAGGGCCTTTTCTGGTGGGCCGCTGCCAAGGGAGGATATGCCTGCGCTGACTAAAAAGGTCCTCTTCAAAAACGGAATGGAAGAGGCAGGGCTTCACCCTAAAGCCTGGACAATCTTTTCGCTGCCGCAAGCGCCGCAACCTGATTTCGTAATAAGCCTGCAGCCAAGTTCACTGCTTGACAAGCAACCGATATGGCCGGGGCGAGCAGCCAAGTTGAACTGGCACATTTGTATAGATGATAATATGCCTCGGAACATAAAAGAGGCGACCGATGCATTTCGCAAGATCAAAGAATCTATAGACTTAGCGCTCTCATCAAAGGTTTTCTCTGGTGATTCTCTGAGTTGGCGGGCAGCTTGCTAGGTTTAAGCGAGCTGAAGATCTATCAGACAAGACTGTTTTTTGCTGATTTCCCCTAGGAAATAGGGGTTTCAGTGGGAAACTCAAATTATTTTTAGGGGTAAACCTTCCACCTGCCTTGTTTTAGGGGCAGTTTCTTAAGGTCTTTATGGTTAATACGCCTTAGTTCACAAGGCCGGGATGACACCACTATGAATCGTAGTTTAACGATTGCGCTTGTTTCTGTAATTGCACTCTCCACGATGGCGTGCCAACGGACGACTTATACCCGTAGCTATGTCTCTCCGTTGCCCGCTTCCCCGATCTCGCCGATTGATGGCCAGACCCTGTCGCCGATCATTCCTGGTCAGCCTGGTTCCGAAGGTCAGATTCTGGTTGATGGTCAAGATGCGAACGCCAATTCACAGGTTGTTTCTGCACCACCTGCTCCTAACGTAAATGCGACAGGCGGCTCTGTTGGTCGTACTGATTTGCTTGGCGGTTGGAGCGTCTCTTCTGGTGGTGACAACTGTAAGCTCTTTATGACGCTGACCAAGTGGAGTGGTGGATACCGCGCGAATACGCGTGGATGTAGCGATTCGACCCTCTCTCAGATCTCCGCATGGAATTTGAATGGCAGTAACGTGGTTCTGAAGGACGCTGGCGGCAGCAATGTTGCAACCCTTTCAGGCGCCGGAACCAATTTCGCTGGTCAGACCTCAAACGGCTCTTCTATTTCGTTCGCGCGTTAAGAGAAGCTGAGCCTACAAAATAACGACAAGCGTTGCGCTGCATTAAGGCGCAGCGCTTTTTGCGTTTGCACCAACATCAATTGTATGTGTCGCCTTTAGGCGATGTTGTGGTTTTACTTATATCCCTCATAGTACTTGCTTCTGGGTGGGGCTCTCCTTTATGCCATGGACACTAAGGCATATCGGAATGTGAGATCTCCTTTACGGAAATCCAGTTTGAGGAATATAACCCCCGTGCTTGATCACTCATCAAACCCAACCTCGGTGCTGGCCCAATATAATGCAATGGTCACACGCGGCGATCTGGATGTTGACCCGGTGCAGGTCGAGGTGGCCAAGCGCCTTGATGCTCTAACGGCCAAATTGGTTGAACGTAAACCCGACGAGAAAAAAGGGTTGTTAGGCCGTTTATTCGGCAAGGGCAAGGACGATCAGGATTTCGTAAAGGGGTTGTACGTGTGGGGCTCTGTCGGGCGTGGCAAAACCATGCTGATGGACCTGTTTTATGATCTGAGCCCTGAACCCAAAAAGCGACGTTTGCACTTTCACGAGTTTATGGAGGAAATCCATGACCGGGTATTTATGGTGCGTAAGCAGGTAAGCGCTGGAACGATCAAAGACCGCGACCCAATTATTCCGATTGCCGAAGAAATCGCGAAAGACACACGTCTTCTTTGCTTTGATGAGTTCACTGTAACCGATATTGCCGATGCGATGCTACTGGGCCGTCTGTTCAGTAAGCTGTTTGAAGCTGGCGTCGTCTTGGTCTGCACATCCAATGTGGTGCCAGATGAACTGTATAAGGACGGACTGAACCGCGACCACATCCTGCCGTTTCTTCGCTCACTGAATGAACGAGTGGATGTCCTGCACCTTGATGCACCAACAGATTACCGGCTGGAGAAGCTGTCGGGCTCAGACACATACCTGACGCCAATCGCGCCTGATAGCCTGCATCGGATGGAGAAACTGTGGGACAGTATGACCTACGGTCTCCAATGTCACCTTGTTGAATTGGAGAATAAGGGGCGAAAAATCCCTGTTAGCCGGACCTGTAGCGCGATTGCGTGGTTCACATTTCAAGAATTGTGCTGCACCCCGCTCGGACCATCCGATTATCTGCGTATTACACATGCTTTCAACACAGTTTTCCTCGAAGATGTTCCGGTGATGGATAAGGCACGCCGAAACGAAGCAAAACGATTTATCAATCTCATTGATACGCTCTATGACAACCATGTCCACTTGGTGATTCAGGCAGAAGCACAGCCGCAAAACCTGTATGTAGCGTCCTCTGGAACAGAGGCGTTTGAGTTTGATCGTACAGCCTCGCGCCTGATTGAAATGCGCTCCCGAGAGTATGTTTTAGGTGAGTCGAATACCTAAAATTGAAAAAATTACAATTTTTTCAGAAATGACGTATTGAGAGCTCATCTAAACTGCTAAAAAAACGTCTTTTTAGGGAAAATAACGCCGATGTGTGCTTCATTTGGGTTGCGCGCATGCGTCAAAACCGTTACCCACTGCGACAAATAGGCACCATATATCATGGTTCTATGTTACGTAAAGGGGAGCTCCTCATGGCGCGCAACAAGATTGCTTTGATTGGATCTGGTCAAATTGGTGGCACACTTGCACACCTTGCTGGTCTGAAAGAACTGGGTGATATCGTTCTGTTCGACATCGCTGAAGGTATGCCTCAGGGCAAAGCTTTGGATTTGGCAGAATCTTCTCCAGTTGACGGCTTTGACTCTGGTCTGTCTGGCACAAACACTTATGAAGGCATCGCTGGTTCGGATGTCGTCATCGTGACTGCAGGTGTTCCTCGTAAACCTGGCATGAGCCGTGATGATCTGCTTGAAATTAACCTGAAGGTTATGGAGCAGGTTGGCGCTGGCATTAAGAAGTACGCACCAGACGCATTCGTAATCTGCATCACCAACCCGCTCGACGCGATGGTTTGGGCTTTGCAGAAGTTCTCTGGTCTTCCAGCAAACAAAGTTGTTGGCATGGCCGGTGTTCTGGATAGCTCCCGCTTCCGTTACTTCCTTGCTGAAGAATTCAAAGTGTCTGTAGAAGACGTAACCGCATTCGTTCTTGGCGGTCACGGCGATACAATGGTTCCGCTGACACGCTACTCCACTGTTGCTGGTGTTCCACTCACCGATCTGGTGAAAATGGGCTGGCTTACTGCAGAGCGTCTCGAAGAAATCGTTCAGCGCACCCGTGATGGTGGCGCAGAGATCGTTGGTCTTCTGAAAACTGGTTCCGCATTCTACGCACCAGCTGCCTCAGCTATTGCAATGGCAGAGAGCTACCTCAAAGACAAAAAGCGCGTACTTCCATGTGCTGCATACCTTGATGGCCAGTACGGCCAGAAAGACATGTACCTGGGCGTGCCAACTGTGATTGGCGAAAACGGCATCGAACGTATCATTGAAATTGACCTCAATAGCGATGAAAAAGCGATGTTCGACAAATCCGTTGCTTCCGTAAACGGCCTTGTTGACGCTTGTAAAAAAATCCAGCCTGCTCTGGCATAAGCCAGGCAAGCTTTGATCTGAAAGGCTGGCAGCAAGCTGCTGCCAGTCGAGCACCCTGGTTGCAGGGCCCCTTGGAAATGGGAAGGGCAGATGAACATACATGAATACCAGGCCAAACAGGTCCTGAAGGAATACGGCGCACCTGTTGCTGAAGGTGTTGCAATTTTCTCCGCTGATGAAGCTGAAGCTGCTGCGAAAAGCCTTCCAGGCCCACTGTGGGTTGTGAAGTCTCAGATCCACGCAGGTGGTCGCGGTAAGGGTAAGTTCAAAGAACTCGGCCCAGAAGCAAAAGGCGGCGTTCGCCTTGCATTTACTCTGGATGAAGTTAAGTCCCACTCTGCTGACATGCTCGGCAACACGTTGGTGACAGCTCAAACGGGTGATGCTGGTAAAGTCGTAAACCGTCTTTACATCGAAGATGGCGCAGACATTGACCGCGAACTCTACCTCTCCCTGCTCGTTGACCGCACATGTGGTCAGGTTGCTTTCGTAGCATCCACCGAAGGCGGCATGGATATTGAGGAAGTCGCGCACAACACGCCTGAGCTGATCCTCACTCTGCCAATCGATCCGCTTCAGGGCGTGACCGAGAACAAAGCATCTGCTCTCTGCGATACGCTGAAGCTGGAAGGCGAAGCACGCGCTGATGGCATGAAGCTGTTCCCGATCCTCTACAAAGCATTTGTAGAAAAGGATATGGCGCTTCTGGAAATCAACCCGCTGATCGTTATGGAAAACGGTCGTTTGCGCGTTCTGGATGCAAAAGTATCCTTCGACGGCAACGCTCTGTTCCGCCACGAAGACATTGTTGCCCTGCGCGATAAGACCGAAGAAGACGAAAAAGAGATCGAAGCTTCCAAGCACGACCTCGCATACGTCGCTCTTGAAGGTAACATCGGCTGCATGGTGAACGGTGCAGGTCTTGCGATGGCCACTATGGACATCATCAAACTCTACGGTGCTGAGCCTGCAAACTTCCTCGACGTTGGTGGCGGTGCTACCAAAGAGAAAGTAACCTCTGCGTTCAAGATCATCACTTCCGATCCAAACGTACAGGGCATTCTGGTTAACATCTTCGGCGGCATCATGCGCTGTGATGTGATCGCAGAAGGCGTTCTGGCTGCTGTTAAAGAAGTTGGCCTTCAGGTTCCTCTCGTTGTGCGCCTCGAAGGCACCAACGTTGAACTTGGCAAAAAGATCATTAGCGAAAGCGGCATGAATGTTATTCCTGCTGACGATCTCGACGATGCAGCTCAGAAAATCGTGGCTGCAGTGAAGGAGGTCGCATAATGTCCATCCTCGTAAATAAAGACACAAAAGTCATCGTTCAGGGTCTGACCGGTAAAACCGGTACTTTCCACACTGAACAGGCACTCGCATACTACGGCACCATGATGGTTGCTGGTGTGCACCCTAAAAAGGGTGGCGAAACCTGGTCTTCCGGCATCGAAGGTGCCGCTGAACTGCCAATCTACGCTTCTGTGAAAGAAGCAAAAGATGCAACCGGCGCAAACGCTTCTGTTGTTTACGTTCCACCAGCAGGTGCGGGCGCAGCAATCATCGAAGCAATTGATGCTGGCATTCCTTTCATTGTTTGTATCACCGAGGGTATCCCGGTTGCAGACATGGTGAAGGTAAAAGCGCGCCTTGATGCATCCGACAGCCGTCTTCTTGGTCCAAACTGCCCAGGCGTTCTCACTCCTGAACAGTGCAAGATCGGCATCATGCCAGGCTCCATCTTCAAGAAGGGCTCCGTAGGTATTGTTTCCCGTTCAGGTACACTTACTTATGAAGCAGTCTTCCAGACCTCGCAGGAAGGCCTCGGCCAGTCCACTGCAGTAGGTATCGGTGGTGACCCTGTAAAAGGCACTGAGTTCATCGATATGCTGGATATGTTCCTGGACGATCCAGAAACAGAATCCATCATCATGATTGGTGAAATCGGCGGTTCTGCAGAAGAAGAAGCAGCTGAATGGCTCCAGGAGCAGGCTAAAAAAGGCCGTTCCAAGCCAATGGTTGGTTTCATCGCAGGTCGTACAGCGCCTCCAGGCCGTACCATGGGTCACGCAGGTGCTGTGATCTCTGGTGGTAAAGGCGGAGCTGATGACAAGATTGCAGCTATGGAAGCAGCGGGTATCCGCGTCTCTCCATCTCCTGCTAAGCTTGGCAAAACCCTTGTAGCTCTTCTTCAAGAGCTGAAGCAGGGCGCCTAAGCTAACGCCCCTTATACTTTTCAGGGGCATACTCATCGGGCTGTCGGTGAACGAAATTCACCGACAGTTTATAAGAGGCAACAAGTCCCCAGGCTTGTTGTCAGTCGCGGGACCCAAGGGTATGTGGTGTTTTTCACCCGCCCAAAGAAAGTAGGGCGGACCAAAAGTCCGCTTAAAAACGATGGCTCGGCAGGACGCGAACAAGGTATTCGCGCTGACGTCGTTCCTATACGGCGCCAACGCTCCTTATATTGAAGAGCTGTATGCTCAATATCAGGAAAACCCCGGCTCACTCGACCCAGAGTGGAAGGAATTCTTCTCTTCGCTTGAAGACAATCCAGAGGATGTGATCAAGGAAGCTCGCGGTGCGAGCTGGAAACGTCCAGACTGGCCGGTTCCCGCCAACGGTGAACTTGTGTCTGCGCTCGATGGCGATTGGCCATCTGAGAAAATTGTCAGCAAAAAAATTCAGGCAAATGCCCAGAAGACTGGCGTTGAGCTAACTGAAGATCAAGTGTTGCAGGCGACCCGTGATAGTGTGCGCGCTATCATGATGATCCGTGCTTACCGCATGCGCGGCCACTTGCATGCTGAACTTGACCCGCTCCGCCTCGCTGTTCCAGGTGATCACGAAGAGTTGCATCCCGCGACCTATGGCTTCTCTGAAGAGGACTGGGATCGGAGAATCTTCCTGGACAATGTTCTGGGTATGGAATTCGCCACCATCCGTGAGATGCTGGAAATCTTGAAACGGACCTACTGCTCGACACTTGGTGTTGAGTTCATGCATATCTCTGACCCTGCCGCAAAAGCATGGATTCAGGAGCGTATTGAAGGTCCAGATAAGCACGTTGCCTTCACTCCAGAAGGTAAAAAAGCCATCCTCAACAAACTTGTTGAGGCAGAAGGCTTTGAAAAGTTCCTCGACGTTAAATACACTGGTACTAAGCGTTTCGGCCTTGACGGTGGTGAAGCTCTTATTCCAGCGCTCGAGCAGATCATCAAACGTGGTGGTGCCCTTGGCGTTAAAGACATCGTCTTGGGAATGGCTCACCGTGGTCGCCTGAACGTTCTGTCCCAGGTTATGGGTAAGCCACATCGCGCGATCTTCCACGAATTCAAGGGCGGTTCTTACGCTCCTGACGACGTAGAGGGCTCCGGTGATGTTAAGTACCACCTCGGTGCTTCTTCTGACCGCTCATTCGATAACAACAATGTTCACCTGTCTTTGACAGCGAACCCATCTCACCTTGAGATCGTGAACCCCGTTGTTCTTGGTAAGGTGCGCGCAAAGCAGGACCAGCTCGCAGACTGGAAAGAAACGACAGAAATTGACCGCAGCAGCGTTCTTCCGTTGTTGCTGCACGGTGATGCAGCGTTTGCTGGTCAGGGTGTTGTTGCTGAGTGTTTCGGCCTGTCTGCACTGCGTGGACACCGTACTGGTGGTTCGATCCATGTGATCATCAATAACCAGATCGGCTTTACAACTAACCCACGGTTCTCGCGCTCTTCCCCGTATCCATCTGATGCTGCTAAAGTTATTGAAGCACCGATCTTCCATGCAAATGGTGATGATCCGGAAGCTGTTACTTTTGCTGCAAAGATTGCAACGGAATACCGTCAGAAGTTCGGGCGTCCGGTTGTAATCGACATCATCTGTTACCGTCGTTTCGGTCACAACGAAGGTGATGAACCTGCGTTCACGCAGCCGATCATGTACCGCAAAATCCGCAAGCACGAAACAACTCTTCAGATCTACGCTGATAAGCTGGTCAAAGAAGGCTTAATGAGTGCTGAGGACGTGGACAAGGCGAAAGCTGATTGGCGTGCACATCTTGACCGTGAGTTCGACACGGGCCAGACCTACAAGCCAAACAAAGCTGACTGGCTTGATGGCCGGTGGGCTAAGATGAAGATTGCTAAGGAAACCGATGAGCCACGTCGTGGTTCAACCGGTCTTTCTATGGATGAGCTGAAGGAGCTGGGCCAGAAACTAACCAGCGTGCCTGATGATTTTAACGCTCACCGTACGATCCGCCGCTTCATGAACAACCGTGCCAAAATGATCGAGACCGGAGAAGGTATCGATTGGGCAATGGGCGAAGCGATGGCCTTTGGTGCGTTGCTGCAGGAAGGTAATTCCGTTCGCTTGTCCGGTCAGGACTGTGAGCGTGGTACCTTCTCTCAGCGTCATTCCGTTCTTTATGATCAGGAAAATGAAGATCGCTACATTCCATTGAATCATGTTTCAGAAGATCAGGGTCGCTACGAAGTGATCAACTCGATGCTTTCTGAAGAAGCGGTTCTTGGTTTCGAATACGGCTACACCCTTGCAGAACCAAACGCACTGACCATGTGGGAAGCGCAGTTCGGTGACTTTGCAAACGGTGCGCAGGTTCTGTTCGATCAGTTCATTTCATCTGGTGAGCGCAAATGGTTGCGTATGTCCGGTCTGGTATGTCTGTTGCCGCATGGCTACGAAGGTCAGGGCCCAGAGCATTCATCTGCTCGCCTTGAACGCTTCTTGCAGATGAGTGCAGAAGACAACATGCAAGTGGCCAACTGTACAACACCCGCGAACTACTTCCACATTCTGCGTCGCCAGTTGAAGCGTGACATTCGTAAGCCGCTTGTGCTGATGACACCAAAGTCTCTGCTGCGTCATAAGCGGGCAGTTTCTACGCTGGAAGACTTCAATCTGGACAGCAGCTTCCACCGTTTGCTTTGGGATGACGCAGAACGTCATCCTGGATCAACTGTTAAGCTGAAGTCGGATGAAGATATTCGCCGCGTCATTCTATGTACAGGTAAAGTCTACTACGACCTGCTTGAAGAGCGTGAAAAGCGCAACATCACCGATGTTTACATCCTGCGTGTTGAGCAGCTCTACCCATTCCCGACCAAAGCACTTTGTGTTGAGATGGGCCGCTTCAAGAATGCAGATGTGGTCTGGTGTCAGGAAGAGCCAAAGAACATGGGCTCCTGGTTCTTCATTCAACAGTACATTGAATGGGTGCTGGAGCATGTGAATGCAAAAGTGCATCGCCCACGTTACGCTGGCCGCCCAGCTGCCGCAGCAACCGCAACTGGCTTGATGTCAAAACATTTGGCTCAGCTACAAGCTTTCCTCGACGATGCATTCGCCGAGTAAGTACCTCGTAATCAGGTAAAGTCCGAGAGGCCTTCAAGTGGCCCTGAAACGAAAAGAGATAGAGACAATGGCGACGGAAATTCGAGTGCCCACACTGGGTGAATCCGTAACCGAGGCAACAATTGCTCAATGGTTTAAAAAACCGGGCGATGCGGTGAATGCAGATGAGCCACTGGTTGAACTGGAAACAGACAAGGTAACGGTTGAAGTGCCTGCTCCTGTTTCTGGCAAGCTGGACAGCATTGATGTGAAGGAAGGCGAAACTGTTGAAGTTGGCACTCTTCTAGGTTCCATCGCGGCAGGTGCAGCTGCTGTGCCTGCCGCCGCAGCCGCTCCAGCAGCAAAAGCAGTTCCTGCTGCCGCCGCTGAAACGGTTGAGGTACTGGTACCAACTGCTGGCGAAAGCGTGACTGAAGCTGAAGTTGGCGAATGGTCAGTTAAAGTTGGTGATGTTGTAAAGGCTGACGATATTCTCGTCGAGCTGGAAACAGACAAAGCAGCTCAGGAAGTACCAAGCCCAGTGGCAGGTACTGTTGTTGAGATTGCACAGGCAACGGGCGCGACTGTAGAGCCAGGCAACTTGCTCTGCAAAATTGCTAAGGGCGAAGGAGCTGTCGTTTCAGCTGCTGCTCCTGCTGTTGCAGCACCTGCCGCTTCTGCTCCATCCTTATCTGGTATAAGCATGCCAGCAGCACCTTCCGCAGCTAAAATGATGGCTGAAAAAGGATTGTCTGCTGATCAGGTTGCTGGTTCCGGCAAACGCGGTCAGGTTCTGAAAGGTGATGTTCTTGCAGCCGTGGCTGCTGGCGTTTCAGCAGCACCAGCTGCCTCACCAGCTCCTGTTGCTATTCGCGCAGCATCGGCTCCAACCGACGAAGTTCGTGAAGAGCGCGTTCGCATGACCAAGCTGCGCCAGACCATTGCGCGCCGCTTGAAGGATGCACAGAACTCTGCGGCTATGCTGACCACTTATAACGAAGTGGACATGAAGCCGATCATGGACCTGCGCAAGCAGTACAAGGATATCTTTGAGAAGAAACACGGCGTTAAGCTTGGCTTCATGGGTTTCTTCACCAAAGCAATCACCCATGCTCTGAAAGAAATTCCTGCTGTTAATGCTGAGATTGATGGCACTGACATCATCTACAAAAACTACGCACACATCGGCGTTGCTGTTGGCACTCCGAAGGGTCTCGTGGTTCCTGTTGTTCGTGATGCAGACCAGATGTCTATTGCTGAGATCGAAAAAGAAATCGGCAATCTCGGTCGCAAAGGCCGTGATGGCAAGCTTTCCATGGCAGATATGCAAGGTGGCACCTTCACCGTTTCCAACGGCGGTGTCTATGGTTCCTTGATGTCCTCTCCAATCCTGAACTCACCGCAGTCCGGTATCCTGGGCATGCACAAAATTCAGGAGCGCCCAGTTGCAATCAACGGTCAGGTGGAAATCCGTCCGATGATGTACCTGGCTCTGTCTTACGATCACCGTATCGTGGACGGCAAGGAAGCAGTGACCTTCCTGGTTCGCGTCAAAGAGAGCCTGGAAGATCCACAGCGTCTGATTCTGGACCTTTAATATAAACGTGCCCGGCACTGGTCGGGCACATTTGCTTTATGGGGAGATTGGCGCACAAACCGTTCGTCGCAGCCTTCTCCCATCTACTAACAGGGGTAGCAAATGTCCTACGATCTCGTTGTTATCGGAACAGGCCCGGGCGGTTATGTTTGTGCGATCAAGGCAGCTCAGCTTGGTATGAAAGTTGCCGTTGTCGAAAAACGCAAAACCCATGGCGGCACTTGCCTGAATGTTGGTTGCATTCCATCCAAGGCATTGCTTCATGCCTCTGAGATGTTTGAGGAAGCCAACCACAACTTTGAAACCCTCGGCATTAAAACCTCCAAGCCCAAAGTGGACTGGAAGGCGATGCAGGGACACAAAGCCAAGGTGGTTGACGGAAACGTTTCCGGTATCGATTATCTCTTCAAAAAGAATAAGATCGACGTGCACACCGGTGTTGGCCGCGTACTCGGCGCAGGCCGTGTAGAAGTAAAAGCCGAAGACGGTTCTACGTCCATTGTCGAAACCACAAACATCGTTATCGCAACTGGTTCTGACGTGATGCCGCTTCCAGGTATCGAAATCGACGAAAAGACCATCGTATCGTCAACTGGCGCTCTTGAGCTTGAAAAAGTTCCAAACCGCATGGTTGTTGTGGGCGCAGGCGTTATTGGTCTTGAGCTTGGTTCCGTATACGCGCGTTTGGGTGCTCAGGTGACTGTGGTTGAGTTCATGGACAAGATCCTTGGCCCAATGGATGCAGACGTTTCCAAACAGTTCCAGCGTATGTTGAAGAAGCAGGGTATGACCTTCAAGCTCTCTTCAAAGGTAACTGGCGTTCAGAAAAAAGGCCGTGCGCTTGAAGTGACTGTGGAGCCAGCAGCTGGTGAAGCAGCAGCTGAAACTATGGACGCTGATGTCGTTCTGGTTGCCATTGGCCGCCGTCCATACACCGAGGGCTTGGGTCTGGCAGAAACTGGCGTTGAGCTGGATGAGCGTGGCCGTGTTAAGACAGACGCTCATTACAAGACCAATGTTGATGGCATTTATGCAATTGGCGACGTAATCGTCGGTCCAATGCTTGCGCATAAAGCTGAAGATGAAGGCGTTGCATTGGCAGAGATCATCTCCGGCCAGGCTGGTCACGTCAACTACGATGTAATTCCGGGTGTTGTTTATACATCTCCTGAAGTTGCTAGCGTTGGCAAGACAGAAGAAGAGCTTAAAGCTGCTGGCGTGAAGTACAAGTCTGGCAAGTTCCCGTTCTCAGCCAATGGCCGTGCAAAAGCGATGCTCCACACGGATGGCTTCGTGAAAGTTCTGGCCGATGCAGAAACGGATCGCGTTCTTGGTGTTCACATTCTCGGCCATGGTGCTGGCGAACTGATCCATGAAGCATGTGTTTTGATGGAATTTGGTGGATCCTCAGAGGATCTGGGCCGGACCTGTCATGCGCATCCGACAATGTCGGAAGCCGTCAAAGAAGCTGCTATGGCGACAGCTGGCAAGCCGATACATATGTAATCTGGTTTGAGTGTGACCCACTCTGCTTTGATTTAAACGAAAGCCGCTTCAGGAAACTGAGGCGGCTTTTATGTTATTGGCGTATGAGAATGTAGCTGCGGGTCTTTTCCGGGATGGTTGGATCATGGTTTTCTGTTCGCATATAAGCCTGCATCCGCTCACCCATCGGGCGTAGTTCAATATGTTGGGCTTTGAAAAATCCGCCAAACCGAAATGTAAGAGCACCGTTTAAGTTTAATGCCCCAGCAGCCCAGCCCCATTTGCAGTCGCGTGGAGAGCAACTGGTGAAAGTACGTGCCCGGACGATGAGCTGGTTCTCTATACAAGTACCTTCAACCTCAAGAGAAGAGAGCTCATTAAGCTTGGCGCTCGGGTTTTCCCAGTTGCCAATCTCCACCAATTCGGATTTTCGCAGCTCGCAGGCCTCTTGTGCGTAAGCTGCCGAAGCTAGAGACACAAAGACGCTTAGGAATGCGCAGGCTTGTATTATCTGTTTTAGTGTCATGACCAAAAGCTCCCCGCCTAGTCCTCTCATATATCAATGTAGGCGGACCCTGCGAGGAGTAAATGCGTGTTTCTTCTAATCACCCAAGGTCTTTTCTGGCTGCAACAATCGAACTGAGTTCTTTCGTTGCTGCAGACACATCAGGCGCCCCGCAAATTGCCGATATAACTGCAACACCATCTGCACCAGCACTGATAACCTGCGCAGCATTTGCAAGGGAGATGCCCCCGATTCCGACAACAGGCAGAGTGGCTTGTTCGGTTAGGTGGCGGAAATTCTGCATTCCAACCTGAGCAGCATCATCTTTGCTGATAGTTGGGAAGCAAGCACCAATCCCAAGGTAATCACAGGCCTCAAGATCAGCAGCGTCTAACTCACTTTGTGTGCTAACAGATAAACCAAGCAGCTTGTCTGGGCCGATTAATTCGCGCACCTTCGAGGCATCCATATCCTCCTGGCCAACATGAACACCATCGGCATTCACTGCGAGGGCGACGTCAATCCGGTCATTTACAATCAACGGCACATTCAACGGCTCCAAAGCCGTCATAAGCCGCTGAGCCAATTGAACTTGTTCGCGTGTCGTACCCCTCTTGTCGCGCAGCTGAATGACACTTGCTCCGCTTGTTGCAGCAGCAGTGGCGATGTCGACAGGGTCTTGTCCGGGGCAATCTTGTGGTCCCAGAACCAGATAAACGGAAAGATCAAGCAACGGCTTCATGCATTTTTACTCGTGCTGTTGTGGTAATGGTATCGCTGTTTAACCGGTACAGTCCGTTGATGATATCCAGCTGTAGGCTTGCCGGGCCAGCAGTTTCTTTGGCTGCAATCTCACCAATCACACCCAGATAAACCATCGCATGAACAGCGGCGTAAAATGGATCATCGCAAACAGCAAGTGTCGCGCCGGTCAATGCCGTTGCTGTGCAACCAAGGCCAGTTACGTAAGGCATCATAGCATCGCCATTTTCAACCTGTGCTGTCCGTTCACCATCAGTAATAAAGTCAATCGGGCCGGAAACGACAACAACAGCGCCTGTTCGCCTTGCAAGGTTTTTGGCGCCATCAAGGGCCGTTTCAGGACTGTCGGTGCTATCTACGCCTTTGCCGCCAGCCCCTTTGCCAGCCAAAGCCATGATCTCAGAAGCGTTACCGCGAATTACACTTGGCTTGTTCTTTAAAAGCTCTGCAGCAAACTGAGTACGAAAGGTCAGCGCACCAACAGCGACCGGATCAAGTACCCATGGACGACTAGCTTTGTGCGCCGCAGCTGTTGCCAACTTCATTGCGTCAGCCTGAGCTGGTGTAACGGTGCCAACATTCACCACCAAAGCTCCAGCAACGCTGGCAAGCTCAGGTGCTTCTTCCGGTCCATCCACCATCGCAGGGGAAGCTCCCAGAGCAAGCAAAGCGTTTGCCGTTGTATTGGCCACCACAATATTCGTCATATTGTGAACGAGCGGACTTTTTTCACGAATTGCAGAAAGAGTTACGCAAGCGCTTTCGACAGGACCCATAGTTTTCCTCAGTCTCGTTGTGCGAAAGAGAGCCGTTGCTTTAGGGCTTTATGCAGATTTAAGAAGTGCTATCCCTGAACAACGCTGTGAGCGCTCCCTTCGCTGGCATTATCCAGATCAGGTTCATCGAGTATAATCTCAGCCTTAGCAATTTCGCTACAGGCACCCCGTTTCGCACATAGGAACCTAGTCGTTGAACCTAACAAGATCAAGCAGGCGCTCCCAGCTCATCGTAGTATCAACGGCGTGGATGGGCCTTGTCGTAGGCATCAAGCAGCTGCGCACTGTTTATCTCTGTATAGATCTGTGTGGTAGAGAGACTTGCATGTCCCAGAAGCTCTTGAATGCTACGCAAATCACCGCCTTCAGAAAGGAGGTGCGTTGCAAATGAGTGGCGCAATGCATGTGGTGTCGCGGTATCAGGTAAGCCGAGGGCACTACGGATTTTTTGCATGGCAAGTTGTATCATGCGCGCATTCAAGGGACCGCCTCGAACGCCGCGAAAAAGGGAGGAGTTTGCAGAAAGGTCAAACGGGCATTGCTCTTTGTACGCCTCTATCGCCTCAACCACGACAGGCAGAACCGGCACAATCCGTTCCTTGTTGCCTTTCCCGCGGATGCGGATGGATTTATCACCAGCTTTAGGAGCACTTGCAACTGTCAAGGATAGCGCTTCTGAAATACGTAGCCCGCAACCGTACAGCAGTGTAAAAACTGCCGCATTTCGGGTCTCAACCCAAGGCGTGTCCTCAAAGGAGAGGTCGCTGCTGACAATAGCCTTTGCTTCTTCAATCGGAATAGGTTTGGGCAGACTGCGGGGAAGTTTTGGAGTGCGTACCGCTGATGCTCCTGCTGCATTAACATCTCCGCGTTCTTCGAGAAACGAGAGAAAAGACCGAATGCCAGCAAGCCCTCTGGCCAATGTACGCGTTTGCGCCCCATCTCGTCGGCGTGTCGCCAGAAACCCTCGAAAATCCTTGGGTTTCAAAGATTCAAGATGAAACAACGCAACGGGTTCACCCTCATAGCTCGTCAAAAAGCGAAGGAACTGACGCACGTCACGCTCATATGCTTCCAGCGTGCGCTCAGCAAGTCGCCGCTCTGATCCAAGGTGATCAATCCAGTCTTCAATCGCTGCGTTCACATCTGGTTTGCAGATGATGAGCAGGTCTTCGCCGCTATCCAAGGAAATTGCCATTTTGCAAGTCTAGGGGGCAAACCTAGCTGAATGGTTACCAAATGCTAAACATTCACGTATTTGCAAGCCCGATGAGAAAAATTAGTCAACCACAATAGGTTGCCCATGATCTTCGATGATCCGGTCAATCTCTTGCCGCGCCGCGCGTGCAAACCGCTTCTGGTTCTCAGTAGGTGCTGTGGAATCTCCTAGAACAACAATGTTCTCATCATTAAACCGGTTGGCCGGGCCAGTGTAATTAAAGCTGCCAACAATCATGATACTGTCATCGATGACCATGAGCTTGTGGTGGAGCTTGCCTAATCGACTCGAGCCGCGAACCAAATGCAGGTCCGCCCCTGCCTCGGCAAGTGGGAGGGTTGCTGCCCAGTCTTGTCCGCCTTGGCGGGCATCAAGTGCTCCGCGGACCGTCCGGCCTGCATCCATCAACAACAACATCGCGTCGTCAATGCCAGAGCTTTTGGAGAAAGTGAAGATCGCAAAGTCCACGCGGTCCTTTGCTTTCGTCATCTGTTTGGTCACTTCCATCTCTGGTGCATGGTCAGGTGCAAAGCAAACTTTAACGCGGATGTCGTCGACAATCACCTCTTTGGGCGTGTTTTCGCTTTCGTTCTCGTCAACGCTATATCGCCCAAAGCGACCGCGTTTGATTTCGCGAAATTCCCGTTCGAAGATCTTTGCCACTTCCTCGTTCTTGATTGTGAGAAGGTGGTTCAGATTTCGATGCGTGCCGGTTTCAGTAAAGTTTGTTGAACCAGTCAAAACAGCATTACCATCGCGTATGATAAATTTCTGATGGAAAATGCGAGGATTAAAGTCGGTTCGAACCCAAACTTTAGCACGCAGCAATGCTGCATGAAGCTGCCGGTTGACCTCGTTTTCGACAGTAAGATCGCTGGCATGTGGGTCATCTGCGGGTTCGTCTACGCTCAGGTAATCCGCTTCAGAAACCACACGAACCCGAAGCCCGCGCTTTCTTGCGTTGATGATTGCGTTGGCGATGCGCGGGTTGTCAATTTCTTGAATTGCTATTTCAAGCGTATCCTCGGCAGCGTCCAAAAAAGCAATAATCTCACCTTCCAGATCATCAAGCGGATTATCTGGCAAATGGTCAAGAACGGCTTTTGGGCCGACGAGGAATTTTAGATTCTCGGTTTCAACTGCCATCATACCCTCCCACTGTCACGCTACCTTACCTCAGGGTAGTATGTGTGTCCGCACACAATTATGACAGTGGAAGAGTTGACTGCTTAGAAGCCGACAGAAATGAGCACGTTGGAGTTGCCCTGGATCTCAAGAATGCGAGCATCGCGCAGTTGCTCGTCTTCTGAAACCGGATCCTTACTCATCCAACCGGTAAACATCTCCATTTCAGCATCGCTCAGCGGCATGTTGTAGGTTGATTGCATGTAAAAATAGATCCGAGCGATATCCCCGCGCGTCGCGGCCATTGGTTCAGCCAGTTTGTTTTTGCTGTCGATCTCAAAATCACAAGCACCGTAGGTTCGCTCTTCGCCAGAAATGACGGCCATACGGTAATTGGAGCGGTCGCCATTCAGCTCACCAACGGCTGGAACCAGATTATGCAGGTCTGCTTCCATGCGTTTAAATTCCGGGTCTACTTTGGAGCAGCAGCGGCGCCCTTTATAAGCTTTGCCCTTCTTGGTGACACAGGCAGAGTTGCCATCAGTCCAACAGGCTCTGGTTTTGCCAAAGCGCGAGGCTGGCACAACATGTTCCCACTCGATCCGCTTGCCGCGTTTTGCATTCTTACGCGGTGTGTAGCCACAACTGGCCGCATCAACCTGTTTTTCGCCGCTGTAGGAGCAGCCACAATAAAACGTCTCGCGGTATTCCTGTGTTGGGTAAATGTGCTTTTCCAATAGGCGCTTGGCCTGCGAAAAACTTGTAGGCGTTTGAGCTGAAGCTGCTGAACAAAAGATAGCAATGAACAGGGCAAGTGGAAGCAAAATAAGATTGCGCATGAAGTTACTTTCTTAGCGTATCCCCGGAAAGTAGCCACCGATTTTCGGCTAAGGATACGCATTAAGACAAAACCTAAGGCGTGTCGTGTTGATGCGAGTGATCGCAACACGCTCAAGGTCACCATCAGAGACTGGCGAGCGAGAATTAATATTCTCCTGCCAACACTGTTTGACGCGGTGGATACAGATTTGTGCGCAAACACACTGCCTGAATGAGTGGGTGTGAACCTTGCGGACTTGGAATTGTGGGAGTGGAAAGCTCTAAGGCATCACCTGAAAATCAATCATCTAAGCCGGCTTGCTAGCTCTTGGATCCGGTGCTGTGAATACACCTCGATGCCGTGCTCAAGTAGGGCCGCTGTTACAACACCCAGACCATCACGCGTTTTGCCATCGTGATGACCACTGTAGACAAAGGTCGTTCCGCATGACGGACTTCCATCCGCCAAAAGAGCAAAGCGACATCCTGTCTCATGTGCGGTCTTCACCGCCAAAGAAGCGCCAAGAACAAACTGTTCTGACACATCACGCCCATTATTTTCAAATATGGACGCTTCTCCTGAAAGTACGTCAGGTCCCAACTTGCCGTGTTCGATCTCTGCCGGAGGTCGTGGTGTCGGAAACCCCGCTGCAATCTCAGGGCAAAGCGGAACGAGCATTCCAGAATTGCGCCAATCGGATACAAGGCTGCTTTCAACAGACAAACTGCTGCCGTTATATCGAACGGGTCTTCCCAAAAGACAGGCGCTGATCAGAATTTTCGTCATGATTTCGGACAATGGCCCCCATATTCACAAAAAGAAAGCGCAGTCCGGATGGCCTGCGCTCGCTATAGTCACAAACTGCGAAAACCAAAGAGCTTAAACGATGCTCTGGCCGGTTGCTGCCCAGTCTTTCATGAATGTTTCCAGACCTTTTTCGGTCAATGGGTGCTTCACGAGACCCTTTAGGGTTGCTGGCGGAATAGTTGCAACGTCCGCACCTACAAGAGCACAGTCTTTAACGTGGTTTGGTGTGCGGATAGATGCAGCCAGGATTTCGGTGTTGAAGCCGTAGTTGTCATAGATCTGACGGATTTCAGCGATGAGATCCATACCTTCAACATTGATGTCGTCCAGACGACCAATGAAAGGAGAGATGAAGGTTGCGCCAGCTTTAGCAGCCAGAAGTGCCTGGTTTGCAGAGAAGCAAAGGGTCACGTTGGTCTGTATGCCTTTGTCAGAAAGAGCGCGACATGCTTTCAAACCTTCAAGGGTCAAAGGCAGTTTGATGCAGATGTTGTCTGCAATAGCGCCCAGCTCTTCAGCTTCTTTCAGCATACCAGCAGTGTCAGTTGCCACAACTTCAGCAGAAACTGGTCCATCCACAAGCGCGCAGATCTCTGCGATCACTTCTTTCATTGGACGACCGGATTTCATGATAAGAGATGGGTTAGTGGTAACACCGTCGAGAAGACCGGTCGCAGCCAGCTCTTTAATTTCGTTGGTGTCAGCTGTATCAACGAAGAATTTCATGCCAGAAAGGCTCCTGATTTCCTAGCAGCCTCTCTTAGGGTACTGGGAGGCTTTGGGGGTGATTTCTGGTATGTGTTTAGCCCAGAGTGCATAGAAACAACAAGAGTAAAACCCGCTATCTCGCAATAAGGATTGGAGTTTCGTGAGTCAGCAACAGGAGTTTTTTGGAAACGTCCAGTTAAGCGAACCAGAGGTCGTCGTGCCTGTGTTGGTTCCGGTAGCTGTAGCGGGGGCATATTCCTACAAGGTACCGGCAGGAATGAACGTCAGGCCCGGTTCGATTGTTCGCGTGCCATTGGGCTCGCGGGAGGTGATCGGTGCTGTGTGGGACGGGGAACCTGATACGGCAGTGAACCCGAAAAAACTCAAAAGTATCCTGCACGTTTATGACTCCGCTCCGATTGCTGAAGACCTGCGAAAATATATTGACTGGGTTGCTGCGTGGACGCTTGGCGCACCCGGAATGGTCCTGCGCATGGTTCTTCGTTCTGAAGAAGCGCTGGAACCAGAAGCCCTGCTTTCCGGTGTGCGCTATAAGGAAGGCCAAGAGCCTGACCGCATGACTACCGCTCGTGAACGTGTGTTAGAACATGTACGCAATGGTTTGGCCTGGACACGCCCCGGCCTTGCGGGGGCAGCAGGCGTCTCTTCCTCTGTGATTGACGGTCTTAAAAAGCAAGGTGTGCTAGAAGAAGCCATGCTGCCAGCCACGCCACCGCTGCCTCATCCCGACCCAAACTTGCCCGGAAGAAAGCTAACGGACCTTCAGCAGGGTGCTGCGAATCAGTTGTGCGAGGCCGTCGGAAAGGGCTTCAAAGCCTTCTTGATTGATGGCGTGACCGGGTCCGGTAAGACCGAAGTTTATTTTGAGGCGGTTGCCGAAGCCCTAAAAAATAATGAGCAAGCCCTCGTCCTAATTCCAGAGATCGCTCTCACCTCTCAGTTTTTGGAGCGTTTTGAGCAGCGATTTGGCGTTAGACCAGCCGAATGGCACTCCCAAGTACCTCCAAAACGGCGTGCGCGAACATGGCGAGGCGTCGCAAATGGCGAGGTGAAGGTTGTTGTCGGTGCGCGCTCCGCACTTTTCCTCCCTTTTCACAGGCTCGGTTTGTTGGTCGTGGATGAAGAGCACGACACAGCCTACAAACAAGACGACCGTGTTCCTTATAATGCAAGGGATATGGCCGTTGTTCGGGGGCATATATCTGGCTTCCCAGTTGTGCTGGCAAGTGCAACACCATCTGTGGAAAGTCAGGTGAACGCCAAACTGGGAAGATACACGAGAATCGTCCTCCCAGAGCGTGCATCTGGTGCCGAAATGCCGACAATTCGTGGCATTGATATGCGCTGTGATGGGCCTGAGAGAGGAAAATGGCTCGCCCCGGCAATGGTCAGTGAGATCCAGCAAACCCTCTCAAATGGCAATCAGGTTCTGCTCTTCTTGAATCGTAGGGGATATGCCCCACTGACCCTGTGCAGAACGTGCGGCCATCGGTTTCATTGTGAAAACTGCTCAGCTTGGCTCGTCGAGCACCGCTTTAGGGGCAAATTATGTTGCCATCATTGCGGCTATTCACAACCTATTCCAGATAAATGCCCGGAATGTAGTAAGCCAGATTCTCTCGTCGCTTGTGGGCCTGGTGTGGAGCGTATTGCTGAGGATGCTTCAGCCTTGTTTCCAGATGCACGAGTCCTCGTGCTTTCCTCTGATTTGCCGGGTGGCACAGAGCGCATAAACCGCGAAATGAAGCTTGTGGAGTCCGGTGAGGTGGATATCGTCATCGGAACACAGTTGGTCGCAAAAGGGCATAACTTCCCATTAATGACCCTTGTAGGGGTGGTTGATGCTGATTTAGGCTTGGTAAATGGTGATCCAAGGGCAGCAGAGCGCACTTTTCAGCTTTTGGCCCAGGTGACGGGCCGTGCGGGTCGTATCCATGGAAAGGGCCGTGGGCTGCTGCAAACCTACAATCCAGAACAACCCGTGATTCGGGCATTGCTGTCTGGCAATCCAGAGGAATTTTACGCTGCGGAAATCGAGTCGCGTGAGAGCGCCGGGTTGCCTCCCTTTGGGCGACTTGCTGCGCTTATCATATCTGGACCGGATAGAGTGGTAACCGAAAAATTTGCAAAAGCCGTTGCAATAAATAGTCCTAGTTCAGAAGGTGTGCAGATACTCGGCCCTGCCGAGGCTGCTATGGCGCAGGTGAGGGGCAGGTACAGGTTCCGATTGCTTGCGATTGCGCCTAGGACTGTTGATTTACAAGGCTTTCTAAGAAAGTGGTTGTCCACAGCTCCCAAGCCTACCGGTGGTATTCGGGTGCAGGTGGATGTTGACCCCCAAAGTTTCATGTAGTCCAGCGGAATAAGTTTGGGGTCTTATTGTGTGCGTTGGAATACCTACGCCATGTTGCAAGCCTGTCACGCGTGTGCTATGCGAAGCGCGGCTTTATCGGCACAGTTGTCACAGATTGTGCTATTCAAATTGAATTAGACGCGACTTATCAAGGATTTGGATTCCCGGCTTGCCAGCCGCCAAGAATCTTGATTGCGCGGGAGAGCACGGATCCAGTGACTGACAACGTATCTCTCATTTCAGGTGTAGCCTCACGTTACGCTTCTGCGTTGCTTGACCTTGCTGAAGAGCAAGGTGCGACTGCAGAAGTGGAGAGAGGTCTCGACCAGTTTGAAACACTCTTAACCGAGAGTGCTGATCTTGATCGTCTTATCAAGAGCCCAGTTTTTAGTGCGGACGCTCAATTAAAGGCGATCTCTGCTATTTTGGAAAAGGCCGGAATTTCCGGCCTTACCGCAAATTTTGTGAAGTTGGTTGCCAAAAATCGGCGCCTCTTCACCGTTCCAGGCATGATCCAGGCTTTCCGTGCGCAGCTCGCTGCAAAACGTGGAGAAGTGACCGCTGAGGTAACTTCTGCAACGGAATTGGCTGCGGAGCATGTCGCTGCTCTACAAGAAGCTCTTAATGCTTCTACGGGCAAGAACGTTAAGATTGTAGTGAAGGTGGACTCATCCATTCTTGGTGGTCTGATCGTGAAGATCGGCAGCCGGATGATTGATACGTCACTACGTACCAAGCTTAACTCTCTTAAGTTCGCGATGAAAGAGGTCGGCTGATGGATATTCGGGCCGCGGAAATTTCCGCTATCCTCAAGGACCAGATCAAAAACTTCGGCCAAGAAGCTGAAGTCTCTGAAGTTGGTCAGGTTTTGTCTGTAGGCGACGGCATTGCCCGCGTTTACGGTTTGGATAATGTCCAGGCAGGTGAAATGGTTGAATTCCCAGGTGGAATTCAGGGCATGGCACTGAACCTGGAAACAGACAATGTCGGTGTTGTTATCTTTGGTAGCGACCGTGACATTAAAGAAGGCGACACGGTTAAACGTACCGGCGCCATCGTGGAAGTTCCAGTAGGCAAGGGTTTGCTGGGTCGCGTTGTCGACCCACTCGGTAACCCAATCGACGGCAAAGGTCCGATCGAAGCTACTGAACGTCGACGCGTTGATGTGAAGGCACCAGGCATCTTGCCTCGTAAGTCCGTTCACGAACCAATGTCTACAGGTCTTAAAGCTATTGATGCTTTGATTCCAATCGGACGTGGTCAGCGCGAATTGGTGATTGGTGACCGTCAAACCGGTAAAACTGCAATCATCCTCGACACCTTCCTGAACCAGAAGCCTTTGCACGCTTCTGACAACGAGCACGACAAGCTGTACTGCATCTATGTTGCAGTTGGCCAGAAACGCTCAACTGTTGCTCAGTTCGTGAAAGCTCTGGAAGATGCCGGTGCTTTGGAATACTCCATCGTTGTTGCTGCGACTGCGTCTGATCCTGCTCCTTTGCAGTATCTGGCTCCGTTCGCTGGTACCACAATGGGCGAGTACTTCCGTGATAACTCCATGCATGCTGTGATTGGTTATGATGACCTTTCCAAGCAGGCTGTTGCGTATCGCCAGATGTCCTTGCTGCTCCGTCGTCCACCAGGACGTGAAGCATACCCAGGTGACGTTTTCTACCTGCACTCCCGTCTGCTCGAGCGTTCAGCTAAGCTGAACGAAGATCATGGCCTCGGTTCTTTGACCGCGCTGCCAGTGATCGAAACTCAGGGTGGTGACGTTTCAGCGTTTATTCCGACCAACGTGATTTCCATCACCGACGGTCAGATCTTCCTTGAAACTGATCTGTTCTTCCAGGGCATTCGTCCAGCGGTTAACGTTGGTCTCTCGGTTTCTCGCGTGGGCTCTTCTGCTCAGGTGAAAGCGATGAAGCAGGTTGCTGGCCCGGTTAAGGGTGAGCTGGCTCAGTACCGTGAAATGGCTGCGTTCGCGCAGTTTGGTTCTGACCTTGATGCAACCACTCAGAAGCTTCTGAACCGTGGTGCGCGCCTGACTGAGCTGCTGAAGCAGCCACAGTTCTCTCCGCTCAAAACGGAAGAACAGGTTGCAGTCATCTTCGCTGGTGTGAACGGCTACCTGGATGATCGTCCAGTTGGCGAAGTTCGCGAATTCGAAGCTGGCCTGCTGCGCTTCCTGCGTGCAGATCATGCTGAGCTTCTCTCCGCTATCTGGGAGAAGAAAGCACTCGACGCCGATTTGACTGACAAGCTGAAAGCTGCACTGGACGCTTACGTCAAGACCCTCGGTTAATTCGAAGCAACGGGATAAGGAACGAGAGCGCCCATGGCGAGCCTCAAGGACCTAAAAAACCGCATCGCTTCGGTCAAAGCGACGCAGAAAATCACCAAGGCCATGAAAATGGTGGCCGCGGCGAAACTGCGTCGTGCCCAGGATGCTGCAGAAGCCGGACGTCCCTATGCTGAACGCATGGGGATTGTTCTCGGTAATCTAGCGGCTGGGTTCGAAGGTCGAGATGATGCGCCGAAGCTGATGACGGGTACCGGACAGGATCAGATTCATCTGCTCCTCGTCTGCACCGCAGAGCGTGGCCTCTGTGGTGGTTTCAACTCGTCAATCGCACGTTTGGCACGTGAATACGCAGATAAACTTCTTAGCGAAGGTAAGACGGTCAAGATCGTCACCGTTGGTAAGAAGGGGCATGACGCCCTGAAACGTGGTTACGGCCAATACATTGTAGAGAATATCGAACTACGCGGCCTGAAATCTATTGAGTTCAGCGACACAAAGCAGATCGGGGATCTCGTCATGGGCATGTTCCAGGATGAGAAATTTGATGTTTGCACACTGTTCTACGCGCAGTTCCAATCGGTAATCAGTCAGGTTCCGACCGCCAAACAGCTCATCCCAGCTCAATTTGAAGCGAAAGATGAAGCTGAGGACGGTTCCTCTGAAGATGCACTGTATGAATACGAGCCAGGCGAACAGGAGATTCTTGAAACTCTTCTGCCGCGTAATATCGCTATTCAGATTTTCAGCGCAATTCTTGAAAACGGTGCCTCCGAGCAAGGCGCACGCATGGCCGCTATGGACAGTGCAACGCGTAATGCCGGCGAGATGATCGACAAGCTGACAACGACGTACAACCGTCAGCGTCAGGCGCAGATCACGACGGAACTGATTGAAATTATTGCGGGCGCGGAAGCGCTCTGACCGAGTTGAGACGAGGATTTAAGTGATGGCTGACACGAAAGTCGGACAGATCACGCAGGTAATCGGCGCTGTTGTCGACGTTCACTTTCCAGGTGAACTCCCTGCAATTCTGAACGCTCTGGAAACTGACAACGGCGGTAACCGTCTGGTTCTCGAAGTTGCTCAGCACCTGGGCGAAAATACAGTACGTACAATCTGCATGGACGCGTCCGAAGGTCTCGTTCGCGGTCAGGAAGTACGTGACACTGGTGGCGCTATTGCCGTTCCAGTGGGTGACGGCACTTTGGGCCGCATCATGAACGTAATCGGTGAGCCAGTTGATGAAGCTGGTCCAATCGAGTTTGAAACCAAGCGTGGCATCCACCAGGAAGCTCCGGCATTTGTAGAGCAGTCTACAGAAGCTGAGATCCTGCCAACCGGTATTAAGGTTGTTGACCTTATCGCTCCTTACGCAAAGGGTGGTAAGATTGGCCTGTTCGGTGGTGCGGGCGTTGGTAAAACCGTTCTCATCATGGAATTGATCAACAACGTTGCTAAAGCACACGGCGGTTACTCCGTATTTGCTGGTGTTGGCGAGCGTACTCGTGAAGGTAACGACCTTTACTGGGAAATGATCGAATCCGGCGTGAACAAAGAAAAAGGTGCAGAAGGCTCTAAAGCTGCACTGGTTTACGGTCAGATGAACGAACCTCCAGGAGCACGTGCACGTGTTGCTCTGACAGGTCTGACAATTGCGGAAGATTTCCGTGATAAAGGTCAGGACGTTCTGTTCTTCGTAGACAACATCTTCCGCTTTACGCAGGCTGGTGCTGAAGTGTCCGCACTTCTGGGCCGTATTCCTTCTGCTGTGGGCTACCAGCCTACTCTTGCAACCGACATGGGTGCTATGCAGGAGCGTATTACGACCACTTCCAAGGGTTCTATTACATCTGTTCAGGCCGTTTACGTTCCTGCAGATGATTTGACTGACCCTGCACCTGCTTCCACATTTGCTCACTTGGACGCGACAACGGTTCTTAACCGTGCGATCGCTGAAAAAGGCATCTACCCTGCAGTGGATCCGCTGGATTCCTCTTCTCGTATGCTTGATCCGCGTATTATCGGTGACGAGCACTACGAAGTGGCGACAGCTGTTCAGGAAACACTTCAGCGTTACAAAGCACTTCAGGATATCATCGCCATCCTTGGTATGGACGAACTCTCTGAAGAAGATAAGCTGGTCGTGACCCGCGCGCGTAAAATCGAGCGCTTCATGTCCCAGCCGTTCTTTGTTGCTGAGGTCTTCACTGGTTCCCCAGGTAAGCTGGTTGCGCTCGAAGACACCATCAAAGGCTTTAAAGGCCTTGTTGCTGGTGAATACGACCACCTGCCAGAAGCTGCATTCTACATGGTTGGCTCTATGGATGAGGCAATCGAAAAAGCTGCTAAGTTGGCTGAGGACGCTGCTTAATCTCGGTTTTTATGAACCGGTGACTTCTTTGAGTGACGCTTCTGGTGTCACTCTTAGAAACGGATAGAGGATGAGCTAAATGGCTGAAGCATTTCAGTTTGAGCTGGTTTCACCAGAGCGCCTTCTGTTGTCGGCAAGGGTTACTGATGTAATCGTGCCAGGTACTGAAGGTGAGTTTGGTGTTGGCGCTGGTCACTCGCCGTTCTTGTCAACCATGCGTCCGGGTGTTGTTAAAGCGCTCAGCGAAGATGGTTCCAAGCACGAGTACTTCGTGCGGGGTGGTTTTGCTGACGTTTCTGCGTCTGGCATGACTGTTCTGGCGGAACAGGCGATCCCAATGGCCGATCTGGATGCCGGTTACATCGCACAGCAGATTCAAGATGCAAGTGAAGATGTGGCTGACGCAAAGGACGAAGATGCACGGCAGGCCGCACGGCTGGTACTTTCCCAGCTGTCGGAACTGCAAGCGGCGCTTAAAGCTGCTTAAAAGCATCATCGATGCCATAGAAAAACAAAAGCCTCGGCATTGCCGAGGCTTTTTTGTATCTGCAGTGCAGAAGGCCCTGTGCCTTACCAGCATCGCAAAAAACAGGGAGGAGAAACAGCCTGATATATTAGGCTGCTAGCCGTTTCTTATTAGCTGCGGCATTTGCTGCGCGCATTTCTTCAGCACGCGCTTTGCGCTGCTCAGGTGTCTCATAAACGATCGTGCGATGATGATCGCAGTAGGAGCCGTTTTCGGCGCGGTTCTTACACGGAAACGTATAACTTCCGCTGTCGCCTTCAGTCCATTTACACTGGCCGGGCTTTGGCATAACTGGTGCTTTCATCTACCTACCCTTGTTTTTTGGAGCCACAGACCAACACTTGCATGCACGCGGGAGAAGCGTGAGAGCCATGCGCGCATTTTAATCTGTAGAACCATTTTTGATTATGGGATCACCGGAAAGTTCTTTTGCTGCATTTGATGCAAACAAATTTACCGGACGGCAAAAAGATTATCTCTCCCTTCTCCAAATAGCCAGATATTTTTAGCTGTGTAAAAACACTTACACAGGAAATTCAAGGTAATTGCATTCGCCTCTTTTGAATCTCTCAATAAAAACAGATGTCTAGCTGTTATGTTGAGTTTATAAAAAATTAACCATGAGTGGAAATCTGCAAAGTGAATAAACATAAAGCACCAAATTGATTCATGAATTGTGGCGATTCATGGCTTTTCGGAATGTTTTCCGAGCACCCCGCCAGCGCTTTGAAGCGCCTGTGGATCGTCTAGGTCCTGACGAGCGGCCCTACCAACTTCAACTGTGTAGACCACTGATGGGTTTTGTTGAATGATCGGCTTGCCACCGATGTCACCCCGCAGTTTGAGCAAGTCCTCAAAGAAACTGCAATCCCACAAGACTGGATTCCCGCGCTTTCCTTGACTTGTCGAAACTCCAATTAGCTGATCCTGCTCCGGACTGCGCGCCTGCAACAAGTTGTTTATGTCTTCGGGCGTAACAAATGGCATGTCGCCCAGAAGGATAAGAGCCGCGCTCGCTTTCTCGCTAATGGCTTCGATACCAACCTTCACCGAGGATGAAATTCCCTCATTGTAATTTTCGTTATGCAGAAAGCGTACTGAGAGCCCTGATAGGGCATCTTTGATCTGAGGAGCCATTGCTCCAGTTACCACGACAACCTCATTCAACTCGCTGGCCAGAGCATTCTCTGCCACTTGGCGGACCACAGGCTTGCCGTCGATGTGAGCCAGTAGTTTGTTGTGATCACCCATGCGTGAGGAGTTACCAGCTGCAAGCAGTATGCCGCTGTAAGTGGCATGCTCACCAGCTTTCGGGAGAGGGTGATCTCTTGGTTGCGGACGACTGTGGATCTCCTTCAAGAGCCCGCCCACACCCATAGACATGATGTCGGTACGTGTGACGGGTACGTTAGCGAGCAAGCGGCGTAGGATCCAGTCAAAGCCATTTTCTTGCGGACTGCGCGCGCACCCGGGAGCACCAATGACAGGTGTTCCCTTTAGATCACCAAGTACGAGAAGATTACCAGGATCGACGGGCATTCCAAAATGGATCAGATCTCCGCCTGCTGCTTGTATGGCGGCCGGAATCACATCGCTTGGATCAACAACAGCAGATGCCCCAAAAACAACGATCAGATCGGCTTCATTAGCATCAGGCGATTGCAGGGCTGTTGCTAGCGTAGCCTCATCGTGTTGAATGCGAATATCTGCTGAAATAGTACTGGAAGCGATATCCAGTCGCTCTTGCAGCACACGCAGGCTCTTGGAGATGACGGTTTCTTTTAAATGTGGCAGTCGTGTTGAAATGACCGCGACTGTTTTTGGAGTATAGGTTGCCACAGATATCGCTTCAGAGATCTTACCAGCTGCAGTTTGAGCGAGCTGCTGGTCAACTGCCAAGGGTATGATCTTTGCTGTTGCAAGCATGCGCCCTTCGCGCACTTCGCTAAACGGTGCCAGACAGGCAAGCGTAATAGCTGGATCAATCAAGTTGGCTTGAGTTACCTTCTCTGCATTCACCTGCAAGATGCCGCTATGTGTTGCATAAAGATTGGCACGCCCTGTGAAGGGCGGAGTGGCAACGACGGCCTCGCCGCAGGCGTGTTTAGCGATCAGCTCTGCGGCCTCGTCTTCGTGCAGATCAGTGCTTTCAATTTGTACAACGCTCAGATCTGCAAAACCGGCAGTAAGCAGCGCCCGTACATCCTCTTCGCTCAGTTCATGACCCTTGGAAAGGGACAGGCCTTGGTCTTTGATTGAATGCGCAAGGTAACAACCTACGGACTTCTCTACTGAACGTGTCTCAAACTTCACGTCAAACAGCCTTCTTTTGTTCAGCTTTAGAGCCGCGCAGGGTCACTATAATTTCCGCCAGTATTGCCACAGCAATTTCAGCAGGTGTCACCCCACCAATATCAAGCCCGATAGGTGCTTTAATGCGAGCAAAGTCTTCTTCATTAACTCCAGCTGCGTGAAAGCGTTCTTTTCGCTTTGCATGTGTTTTTCTGCTTCCAAGAGCGCCGACATAAAAGCAACCGGCTCTCAAAGCCTGTTGAAGTGGTAGATCATCAATCTTAGGATCATGTGTTATGGCGACGACGGCGGTAAAGGGATCAAGCTCAAGTTGCGCCATCACGTCCTCAGGCCACTCTGCAAGCAAGGGCGTATCGGGGAAACGTTCTTGAGAAGCAAAAGCCGTCCGAGGGTCAACTATCGTCATGTCGAAACCGGCGGTTTGTGCAATCGGCACGAGCGCTTGTGTTATATGGACGGCACCAATCACAACAATGCGAGTAGCAGGGACCTGCATGCTCAAAAAGTACTCTTCCCCCCCATCAGATTGGACTTGCCCTGATTTGCCGCTTCTAACGCCCGCCTCAAAGGCAGCTGACAGCGAAGGGTCTTCTGCGTCAGACCCAAAAAGAATGACAGAGCTAGACCCTGTTGCAAGGTTTGTAAGTAAAGCAGCTGGTTGCCGTTTGGAACGCGTCTTGTTCAGCAGGCTAATGAGACTGTGGTCAGTTTCTGTCGCCAAAGGTTGCAGATAGACACTGATCTTTCCACCACAGGAAAGACCTACCCGCCATGCGGTTTCATCTGCAACGCCAAATTCGATTTTGCGTGCTTCACCGCTGTCCAGAACATCCATGGCCTCTGAAACAACTGCGCCTTCAACGCACCCCCCTGAGACTGACCCTTCAAACTCTCCGTTTTCATCAATGATTAGGTGACTGCCAATAGGGCGTGGGGCAGACCCCCATGTTTCGATAACGGTTGCCAGCACCAGCTTTCGTCCTTCAGCCTGCCAGCGTTCAACAACAGCAAGCATATCAAGATTTTCAGATAGTTCTTTAGGCAGAGTGACAACAGGCATCGCAGAAGCTCTCAAACAAACAGGGTCCCAATAGAATGAGGAGCCTAGCCTGCTTCTTCAAGGGCACGCAACAAGAGAAAGGTGTTTAGCAAAAACAAAAAAAAAGCGCCGGAACTTGCGTTCCAGCGCCTATCAGGAAAAGCTTTTGAAGATTATTCAGCAGCGATCTTTGTAATCGGACCCGCATTGAGGACAAGATCGTCCACGTGTTCCTGAAAAATCTGGAAGTTGGCAGCGAACATGTCGACCAGCTTTGCAGCCTGCATGTCATACTCTGCTGGATCACTCCAGGTGCTTCGTGGATCGAGGATACTCGTATCAACGCCTGATACAGCAACCGGGACCATGAAACCAAAGTTACTGTCTGTGCGGAACTCATGGGTGTTCAAGGACCCATCCAAAGCAGCGCGAAGCAGAGCTCGGGTTTCTTTGATCGGCATGCGGTGACCAACGCCATATGCACCGCCAGTCCAACCGGTATTGACGAGCCAGCAGTTTACGTTGTGCTCACGGATTAAATCCTTCAGCAACGCACCGTATACCGATGGGTGGCGTGGCATGAAAGGCGCACCAAAGCAGGTTGAGAAAGTTGCCTGCGGTTCGGTTACTCCACGCTCAGTACCTGCTACCTTTGCCGTGTAACCGGAAAGGAAGTGATACATTGCCTGCGCATCGGTCAACTTTGCAATTGGAGGCAGAACACCAAATGCGTCAGCTGTCAGCATGATGATGTTTTTCGGATGCGCTGCACGCCCAGTTTCACTTGCATTCGGGATGAAGTGAATTGGGTAGCAACAGCGTGTGTTTTCCGTTTTTGAGCCATCATCAAAATCTGGAACACGCATGTCATCCAACACAACGTTTTCAAGAATTGTCCCAAACCGCTGGGTTGTTGCAAAGATTTCTGGTTCAGCTTCTTCGGAGAGTCGAATAGTCTTGGCGTAGCAGCCACCTTCAAAGTTGAAGATACCACTTGGCCCCCATCCATGCTCATCATCACCAATCAGTGTTCGAGCTGGGTCAGCAGACAGTGTGGTCTTGCCAGTTCCCGACAGACCAAAGAAAACAGCCGTGTCGTCGTCATCACCAATATTTGCAGAGCAATGCATCGGCATCACGCCTACTTCTGGCAACAAATAGTTCAGCATGGAGAAGACAGACTTCTTCATCTCGCCAGCATATGCAGTACCAGCAATCAGAACGATCTTGTTGGTTAGATCACAAGCGATAACCGTTTCGCTTCGGCACCCATGACGCTCAGGATCAGCCTTGAAGCTCGGCAAATCAATGACCGTCATTTCAGCTTCAAAGCTCTTCAGGTCATCACGGGACGGGCGAAGGAGCATGTTGCGAATAAAGTGGTTATGCCAGGCCAGTTCATCGTAAACGCGGACATTCAGCCTGTGCGCAGGGTCTGCGCCTCCATAAAGGTCCTGAACATACAGCTCCATGCCTTCTGCATGTGCAAGCATGTCAGTAAGGAGAATGTCAAAGCTCTCTGGGCTCATCGCACCACTATTGTCCCACCAGATCGAATTTTCGGTCTCGGCATCACGAACAATAAATTTATCTTTTGGGGAGCGGCCTGTATGAATGCCTGTTTCAGCACAAAGCGCACCACCTGCGACGATCTGAGCTTCACCGTTCCTGATAGCATGCTCATAAAGTTCAGCTTCGGTCAGGTTCCAGTACACACTCTTGAGGCCCTTCAGTCCGAAGGTTTCACACCCAAATGCGGAATTCCGTAGTCCGAACTCTCTCATGTTCAGTAGTCCTTAATCGGCTCACAATCTACCTTGCGTCATCCAAAGGCATTAGGCCAGTGAATTTAGCGACAACACCCTTGGATGGGACAGTCATGCTTAGAAAAGCAAGATCAGAAAAGCTGTGTTTTTCTATTTAACCGATTGAAATACGACCTTTTGCTGGCATAGATTTATTTTGCTTATAAAAATAAACTCGGCGCACACACCGTTTTCAACTTTAGACGTTTAACGGTACACTTTTATGAAGAATACATGGCACTTGGCAGGTTAAACCTTGTCAAAACTGACGCTAAATGAGGAAATTTTCCAAATACCTCGCTATAACAGCGTTTTGCCTCATTTCAGGGTTAGGGAGCGAGCAACTTAATCTCCAATCCAACAATGTTGCTAAGCGTGCAAGAGAGGAATAAGGTCTCTGATATGCCAACGATTGCTCTGGTCGATGATGACCGTAACATATTGACATCTGTCTCAATTGCGCTGGAAGCCGAGGGCTATCGGGTCCAGACCTATACGGATGGAACCGTCGCTCTTGAAGGCCTCCAGGCCGACCCTCCAGATCTTGCTATCTTTGATATCAAGATGCCTAGAATGGATGGTATGGAGCTGCTGCGCCGTTTTCGTCAGATGTCTGATCTGCCCGTCATTTTTCTCACCTCAAAAGATGATGAGATTGACGAGTTATTTGGCCTGAAGATGGGCGCTGATGACTTTATCAGAAAGCCATTTTCTCAGCGCCTGCTGGTCGAACGGGTCAAGGCCGTTTTGCGCCGTGCACAACCGCGTGACGCTGCGAGCGCTGCGACGGAAACCTCCAAGCTGTTGGAGCGCGGCAATCTGGCGATGGACAAAGAACGTCATACCTGTACATGGCTTGCAAAGCCTGTAACCCTGACGGTCACCGAATTCCTCATCCTTTTCGCTCTCGCTCAACGCCCTGGCGTTGTAAAAAGTCGTAATGCGCTCATGGATGCTGCTTATGACGACCAAGTCTATGTTGATGATCGCACCATCGACAGCCATATCAAGCGTCTTCGGAAGAAATTCAAAGTGGTCGATGATGACTTTGATATGATTGAAACACTGTATGGCGTAGGTTATCGCTTCCGTGAAAATTGATCTCATGCAGCCAGTGATCTGATTGCATGAGGGTTGAAACTGCTCTGGAGCAGGCGTTCCAGAGAATTCGATAAGAGCGAATGTCGGAAAATAGAGAACAGCAAGAGCGGGAAGATATCGAAGCAAATGAAGCTTCCGATTCTCTTGAGCTGCAAAATACTGGTGCGTTCCGCTGGTTGGGGCGCCGACAGGTGCGTAAACGCGTAATCACGCGTTGGATTTCGCTCGCTGGTCTCTATGTATTTTCATCTCTGACACGGCGTATCTTGGTTCTCAATCTCGTTGGCTTGCTGGCGATGGTGATCTCCATCTTGTACTTGAACCAGTTTCAAGCAGGGTTGATTGACGCGCGCGTTCAGTCCTTGCTGGTTCAGGGCGAGATCATAGCCGGCGCAATTGCGGCTTCCACCACAAGTGATGATGATTCTCTTATGGTCGATCCAGAGCAATTGCTGCGCTTGGAAGCTGGAGAAACCACCAGCGCCCGTTCATCACTCGGTAGTCTTGATTTTCCGATCAACCCTGAGATCGTTGGGCCAATCCTGAGACGTCTGATATCGCCCACCAAAACGCGGGCCCGAATTTATGACCCTGAAGGCATGCTGATGCTGGATTCACGCCAGCTTCATGCCCAAAATCAGATATTCAGGTTCGATCTTCCTCCACCAGATGAAACCAGTGACCGCTTTTTTCAAAAAATGTGGGAAGAGTTGAAGCTCTGGATGAGGCGAGGTGAGTACCCGCCGTATAAAGAGGTTGGCCGTACCGAGGGTCGTGAGTACCCAGAAGTGGAAGCGGCTTTGGCTGGGTCCCCTGCCTCTGTTGTGCGTGTTGGCACCAAAGGCGAGATGGTTGTTGCTGTTGCAGTGCCAATTCAACGGTTCCGTGGCGTATTGGGCGCGCTCCTGCTTTCCACGCAAGGTGGCGACATTGACGATATCGTTGCAGCAGAACGCAATGCGATCTTGAAGATCTTTATTGTTGCTGCCGTTGTCGTCATGATTCTGTCAGTTTTACTCGCGGGTACAATCGCGGGTCCTGTTCGTCGCCTTTCTGAAGCCGCGCAGCGCGTCCAGTCAGCGAACAACACGAGGGAAGAGATCCCTGAATTTAAAGATCGTTATGATGAGATTGGTGATCTGGCCCGTTCGCTGCGCAATATGACAAACTCGCTTTATGATCGGATGGACGCGATTGAGAGTTTTGCGGCTGATGTGGCGCATGAACTTAAGAACCCGCTAACATCGCTTCGAAGTGCAGTAGAAACCTTGCCATTGGCAAGAAATGAGAATTCTCGCGAACGTCTGTTGGAAGTCATTCAACATGACGTAAAGCGCCTGGATCGCCTAATTACAGATATCTCCGAGGCGTCTAGGATCGATGCTGAGATGTCTCGTGCAGAATCACGTGATGTCAACATGGCGACCCTCTTGGAAGCTGTCGTCTCCATTGCGAATGAGCGAGCCGGTGATGACATCGCCCATGTGAACTTGAAATTCGAGCCTGCAAACACGGACAATGAGTTTGTGATTCATGGCAATGACCAGCGCATTGGGCAAGTCTTTAACAACCTGATTGACAATGCCCGTTCCTTTGCGCCCGAAGGAACAGCCGTTACGATCACCGCAAACCGCCAGAACAACCATATTATTATTTGGATTGACGATTGCGGGCCGGGTATTCGAGCAGAGCTTCGCGAGCGTGTTTTTGAGCGCTTTTACACCGACAGACCTGAGAATGAAGGTTTTGGAAATAACTCTGGTCTCGGGCTTTCAATCTGTAGGCAGATCATTGAAGCACATCGCGGTGAGATCTCCGCTATCAATCGAACTTTCCAAAACGACGGGGAAGAAGAAAAAGTACTTGGTGCTCGATTTGTTATCCGGTTGAGAGCTAAAACTTCCTCATGACCACACTCGATCAAAAACAAAGTGTACAAGCAGCTTCCGGCCAAGCGGTACATGCAACTTGTCTGGTTGTTGGCACAAAGGGGATCCTTATTCGCGGACCGTCTGGCACAGGGAAGACTGCTTTGGCGCTTGAGCTGTTGCAACGCGCCCAGGCAAATGGTCGTTATGCTGCCTTAGTCGCCGATGACCGTGTTTTCATTGCTGAGAAGAATGGGCGCTTGGTTGCTACTTGTCCGGATACGATTAGGGGCAGAGCAGAGCTCAGAGGGTATGGCGTAATAGAGGTTCCATCTGTCGAGACCGCGGTCGTCCACCTGGTCTTGGACTTGGAAAGCCGGGATCAGATCGACAGATTGCCAGATGAGCAGGCGCTAACCTGTGAAATTTGCGTAGTCAAATTAATTCGGCAACCGGTGCCAAAAGATGATCACTTGGCAGCTCTACGGCTGGCCAATGCACTTATTTTTACTAATCCAGTGTACAACTATTAGCCCTCTGTGTATGAACATGCTGATTTTTCTTGCACTGCAGCGTGTCCTTAAACAAAGTGTGTGTGGAATATCCATAGAGTGACACTCTGTTAGTTCGCGGGAAATATATGATTGGTCTAGTTCTTGTCACCCATGGCCGGTTGGCAGAAGAGTTCAAATCGGCTCTTGAGCATGTTGTAGGTCCTCAGGACCGGGTAGCAACCATCTGCATTGGCCCAGATGACGATATGGAACAGCGTCGTCAGGATATCCTGCGTTCTGTTGAAGCAGTCAACGACGGCGCCGGTGTCGTCCTTCTTACCGATATGTTTGGTGGTACACCTTCTAACCTAGCGATTTCCGTTATGGATGGAGGTAGCGTAGAAGTCGTCGCTGGTGTAAACCTGCCGATGCTTATCAAACTTGCAAGCGTGCGAAACGAAAAGTCGCTTGCTGACGCGGTAGAAGAAGCCCGCAGCGCAGGACAGAAGTACATCTCAGTAGCTTCACAGGTCCTGTCCGGGCAAGGCTAAAAAAATATGGATGAGTGCACAGTGCTGGCACGTGATTTAACCATCGTGAACACCCGTGGTTTACACGCGCGTGCCTCAGCCAAGCTTGTGAAGCTGGTTGAGACATTTGATGCGGACGTAAAAGTTTCCAAGGACGGGCAGACAGTTGGTGGGACCTCCATCATGGGGCTCATGATGCTTGCTGCCAGTCTAGGCTGCTCCATTCATGTTGTCATAACCGGCAACCAGAGAGAGGAGGCGCTTTGTGCGATCACTGATCTGGTTGAGGATGGTTTCGGCGAAAGAGATTAAATAAAGTCCAGTTGTTAAAGGCATCAATGAAAAAGCGCCCCGCTTCTCGGTTATTGGTTCTCGATCCTGATAAACGGATTCTGCTCTTCAATTTCACGTTCGACACAGGTCCTCTTGCTGGGTGCGATTATTGGGCGACTGTTGGTGGTGGTCTGGAAGACGGCGAAACCCATGAGGAGGCCGCCCGCAGAGAGCTGCTGGAAGAGACTGGCATCTCAGCCCCCATTGGAGAAAAGATCCATATTAGAACAGTCCGATTCCAACTGCCGTCCGGCGAGATGGTTGAGGCCGAAGAGCATTACTTTTTAGTCGCCAGCCCTCACAGCGATATTGACTACTCCCGGCATACAGAGCTGGAGACGCAAGTTATGACGCGTCATAGATGGTGGACGCGTGAGGAACTTCGCTTAACTCAAAAGACTGTGTTTCCTGAAAATATCCTCGAAATTCTTGAGCCTTATCTGCATCACGGAACTTGAGGCAAAGCAGAAAGCAATAAAGATATAAAGGTTTCTTTATATCTTTATTGCTTTCTGCTTTGCCTGTGATGTATAACAGCATACAGCGAACGTGCGCGGTGTGTTGCGCACTTCTACTATGCGGGAGGGGACTATGGGCCTAGGCATTCAGGAAGATTTGATGACTGCATCCAAAGATTACTACGTCAAAGACATTTCACTTGCAGAGTGGGGTCGCACTGAAATTGAAATTGCTGAAACAGAGATGCCGGGCCTGATGGCTTGTCGTGAAGAATTTGGCACGAGCAAGCCTCTGAGAGGTGCTCGAATCGCTGGCTCCCTGCACATGACAATTCAGACAGCCGTTCTTATTGAAACTCTGGTTGCACTTGGTGCAGAAGTGCGCTGGGCATCTTGCAATATCTTTTCGACGCAGGATCAGGCTGCAGCAGCAATTGCAGCTAAAGGCATTCCTGTTTTTGCTGAAAAAGGGGAAACCCTGGAAGAGTACTGGTCTTATGCTGATAAGATCTTCGATTGGGGAAATGGCGAAACCGCAAACCTCATTTTAGATGATGGTGGTGATGCAACCCTAATGATTCTTCTTGGTGCAAAGGCTGAGAAAGACCCATCTATTCTCGATAAGCCATCCAACGAAGAAGAAACGGCTCTCTTTGCGACAATCAAACGTCGCCTTGAAAAAGAGCCTGGCTATTATTCCAAGGTTAAAGCCAACATCAATGGTGTCTCTGAAGAGACAACTACGGGTGTCATGCGTCTATATGAAATGCAGAAGAAGGGTGACCTTCCATTCCCTGCAATCAATGTGAACGACTCTGTGACCAAATCCAAGTTCGACAACCGCTACGGCTGCCGTGAATCACTGGTTGATGGAATTCGGCGCGGCACTGATGTGATGATGGCTGGCAAAGTGGCTGTGGTCGCTGGATATGGCGACGTTGGTAAAGGCTCTGCGCAATCGCTAAACGGCGCTGGTGCTCGTGTGATCGTGACGGAAATAGACCCTATTTGTGCGCTTCAGGCAGCAATGGATGGTTACGAAGTTAAGACCATGGAGCAGGCCATCGGTGAGGGCGATATCTTCGTTACCACTACCGGAAACAAAGACGTTATCACAGCTGACCACATGCGTGACATGAAGGACATGGCAATCGTCTGTAACATTGGGCACTTTGACAATGAAATTCAGGTTGCTGCTCTGCGTAATTACAAATGGCGGAACGTAAAACCTCAGGTCGACATGATCGAGTACCCGGATGGCAAGCGCTTGATACTTCTCTCCGAAGGCCGTCTGGTGAACCTTGGCAACGCAACGGGTCATCCGTCCTTCGTTATGTCTGCCAGCTTCACCAATCAGGTTCTTGCGCAGATCGAACTACATACCAAAAACGAGAACTATGAGAACGAAGTCTATGTGCTGCCGAAGCATTTAGATGAGAAGGTCGCACGTTTACACTTAGCCAAGCTAGGCGCGACATTGAGTGAGTTGACCGACGCTCAGGCCGGTTACCTCGGCATTGATAAGACCGGCCCATTCAAGGCTGAGCACTACAAGTATTGATTCCATATGAATTGATATAGCTGTTAATGCTGAGGCACTTAGCGTTAACAGGTCAGTGAAATCTAAAGGGTCCGACAAACTCAATTTCTATATATTGGGGGTGGGTTTGTCGGACTTACTACAGATTGTAGTGGATGATTATTTCGCCCACAGAATTTGTTTACTTTTTGTAAAGATCCTCTTCTTCCAAAAAATCAATCAGGTTATGTTGATTATCGAATCAGTCGTTCTCTTAGACAGTTGAGCGACTTATTCGTGATTCGTGACACCAGTGCGGTGTGTGGCACGAGTCTGAGGCGGCGAAGAAAGGGGCACAACATGCCAGCATTCTGGCATAAACACACGCGCGTGAGCGCGCTGTGGCGCAAGAGGTTCCGGCTATTGCTGAACTTGCTCGGCGTTGCTGTGTTCGCTTTGTTTGGTGCTGCTGGGTTCTCTCAGGCGATGGATATTCTTCCCTCTCTTTCTGGTCATTCAGTTGATGCCTTCAAGGTTGTCTGGGTCGCGGCAACGGCTGGGATCGCTTTGTATGCTGTTGCTGCCTCCGTTTTGCTCGTGCTCATTCGACGAAGCGATGCACTGTCCATTTTGCAATTACGCCAAGACCGTGCGGATGCGATGGCACGCATCGACCGCTTGGAAAGTTTACTGGAGACGGAAGACAGCCTGCTGCTGGTCTGGGATGGTGACGGTAAACTCCCGGGTGTTGCAGGGCACTTGCCAGAAAATCTTGAACTCCCAGGTGGCCTCTCGCAGTTGGTGGAGTTTGAAACTTGGCTGGACGTGAAATCGGCAGAGGCATTACGTGCGTTCCTTGAGCATTTGCGCGGTCATGGCGAGGTGTTTCGGTTAACCTTAACAACCACTGACGGTGTCTATCTGGAGGCGTCTGGCCACACCGCGGGTGGATTGGCCGTCTTGCGCCTTCGAGATCTTTCGGGTGATCGCCAGCTTGGTGCGCGCCTCGCTGAGCAGAATAAGGAGCTGCGGGAGCAGATTTCCTCGCTTCACAGCTTGCTGGATGCTTTGCCAGGCCCGGCATGGCAGCGTGATAATCATGGTAAGCTGGTTTGGGTCAATTCAGCATATGTGGATGCAGTTGAATCCGAAAGCACTCGCTCTGTGGTTGAGGAACAGGTTGAGCTTCTGGAAGCTAAGGGCCGCAACAAGCTCAATATGATGCGCCAGACTGACGGTGTTTATCATTCGCCAATGCCGGTCGTAGCAGCTGGTGAACGACGCGTGTTTGAGCTGACGGATGTGAATTCTGAGCACGGGAACGCAGGCTTGGCTCAGGATATCTCGGAGCTTGAGCGCGTACAGGGACAGCTCCGTCGCACGCTGAAGTCTCATACCCGTACACTGGACCAGCTCCAGACGCCTGTTGCCGTGTTTGGTGCGGATCACCGTCTCCAGTTCTACAATGCAGCCTACCGCTCTTTATGGGATATCGACCAGAGCTTCCTGGAAAGTAAACCGGAAGAGGAAGAACTCCTTGATTCCCTTCGCGCTGCCCGCAAACTTCCAGAACAGACCGACTATCGTAGCTGGAGAGCCAAGCATCTGGAATGTTACCATGCCTTAGATGCTCAGGCGTACTGGTGGCATTTGCCTGACGAGCGCACTTTGCGCGTGATTGCCAGCCCGCATCCGCAGGGTGGTGTGACCTACTTCTACGAGAACGTCACAGAGCAGCTCGATTTGGAAAGCCGCTTTAATGCGCTCACAAGGGTACAGCGTGAGACGCTTGATCACCTCACCGAAGCTGTCGCTGTGTTTGGTTCTAACGGTCGTATGCGCCTCTCCAACCCGGCCTTTGCTGAGGTCTGGAGCCTTTCTGAGGAGTTCTTGGAAGCCGAGCCGCATATTAATGAGCTGCTCGAGAACTGCAAAGAACTGATAGGAGACTCTGATAGTTGGCAGGAGCTTGCCCGAGGTGTGACAGGCTTGTCTGACAACAGAACCAGCGTATCTGGTCGGATGGAGCGTATTAACGGGTCAGTCATTGATTACGTGACTGTACCGCTGCCAGATGGCGGAACGCTGCTCACCTTTGTGAATGTGACCGACACTGTCAATGTCGAGCGCGCGCTGCATGCAAGCAATGAAGCGCTTCAAGAAGCTGATCAGCTTAAGAACGCCTTTATTCAGCATGTGTCTTACGAGCTGAGGTCACCTCTCACAACGATTATCGGTTTTGCCCAACTGCTTGGAGATGCCAAGTTTGGAGACCTTTCTCCAAAGCAGGAAGAATATACCGATTACATCCTGTCCTCCTCCTCTGCACTGCTACACATTATCAATGATATTCTCGACCTTGCGACGGTTGACGCTGGTATCATGGAGCTTGAGATATCCGAGGTTGATGTTGCAAAAACCGTATCTGAAGCTGTTGAAGGCCTGAAAGACCGTCTGGTTGAATCCGATATTACGCTGCGCATGCACATGCCGGAAGATATCGGGGTTCTGAAGGCGGATGAGCGCCGGCTTCGTCAGGTCTTGTTTAACTTGCTTTCCAATGCAATTGGCTACTCCGACAAAGGTGGTCTGATCGATGTCAGCTGTCAGCGAGAAGAAAAACAAATCCGCTTCCAGATTAAGGATCACGGTGCTGGGATTCCTCAGGAGATGCTGGATCAAGTCTTCTCACGTTTCGTAGGCCGTGGTGCCGGCGGAAGCCGTCAAGGTGTTGGCCTTGGATTGTCTATCGTTAAGAGCTTTGTTGAGCTGCATGGCGGCAAAGTGGATATCTCTTCGATGGAAGGGCAGGGAACTGCGGTTGACTGCACTTTCCCATTTGAGCCGCAATTTAACTCCCTAGAAGCGGCAGAATAACTCCTCCTTCAGTTTTCAGATAGATAAATGTGTTGGGGGCTTGAGTTCCCTTGCTGGTTTTGGCAAGTGCTTAGGCTTGAGGAAACACGGGCGCTGTTTGCGTTCTGTCAGTGTTAAGGGCATGGCATGAAAGTACTTCTCGAAAATCAGGCCGCAACTGAACTTTTCGCGGCAGATTTGGCCGAACTTCTGAAAGAGGGAGATGTGCTGGCTCTTTCGGGTGACCTTGGCACAGGAAAGTCTACGTTGAGCCGGGCTCTGCTGCGCCACTTGGCTGCTGATCCGGACCTGGAAGTACCAAGCCCTACGTTCACGCTCGTGCAAACCTATGAATTGCCCAGAATGTCTGTCGCGCATTTTGACCTTTACCGAATTGAAGAACCTGAAGAGCTGGAGGAACTCGGTCTTGATGAGTATCTGGAAACAGGCGTAGCGCTCATTGAGTGGCCAGAAATGGGCGATAAAACCTATTGGCCGGAAGCCTTGGATCTGAAGCTGACAGAAGGCACCAAGCCGGACAGCCGTGAAATTACCCTCACAGCGAACTGTGAGAGCTGGAAGAACCGCCTTGAGCGTCTAAATGCCCGCCGCGCTCTTCTGGCCAAAGCCGGGTGGATCGACGCAGCGCGCGAGCATGTTCAAGGTGATGCATCCAGCCGCACGTATTTTCGCCTTCACAAAAACGGTGAGACTATCGTCTTTATGGATAGTCCCCCTACAGGGCCAGAGCCGCTGCTGGCCTCGGGTAAAACCTACGGTGAGACCGTACACCGTGCAAGAGATATCACCGCATTCATCGCCGTTGGTAAGGCGTTGGCAGACCACGGCTTTCGAGTAGCTGAACGTGTTGCAGTAGATGCCGACAACGGACTGGCTCTCCTGGAGGACCTTGGAGACCACACCATTGCTGAAAACGACGAAGCGGTAACCGAACGTTATGAGCTGGCCATTGATGAACTTGCCAAACTGCATGGGTGTAAATGGGAGCCGGAGCTGGAGTGTGATGGAAAAACGCACCAGTTAAAGCAATGCGACTTTGAGGTCCTGATCACGGAAGCGGAGCTCTACTTGCAATGGTATTTGCCGCATGCCAGCTCAGAGCCTGTGACACAGCAAATGAGCGATGAGTATGTTGCAGCTTGGAAAGAGCTGCTGGCGCCTGTTCTCCAAACTGAGCAAACCCTGCTGCTGAGGGATTATCATAGCCCGAATATCATGTGGTTGTCAGAAGAGACAGGCCTCAATAAGCTAGGATTAATTGACTACCAAGATGCAATGATAGGCCCTGCGGCTTATGATGTTGCCTCGCTTGTTTATGATGCTCGCGTGGATATGTCAGCAGAGTTGCAGGAACATTTGCTTCAACGATATTGCAACTTGGCAACAAAGCATAAACATATTTTTGATGAAATAGAGTTTCGCAAGGCGGTTGCAATCCTGTCGCTGCAGCGAAATACGAAAATACTCGGGGCTTTCGTGCGGCTTGATAAGCAGTTCGGAAAACCTAAATATAAAGAGATGCTCCCTCGGATCCGCAATTATGTGCGGAGATGCTTTGACCTCCTGGGGGATGTGAAACTCAAGAAATCGTACAAAGTCATACTCACCTCAAATGAAACGAGGCAAAGTGACTCCTGAAACAAGAGAACAAAACGACAGAGAACATTTGATGCCTAAAGAAACCTCCTTCCACCCCAAAGCGGCTATGGTTTTGTCCGCAGGGTTGGGCAAGCGTATGCGGCCCCTTACAGCGACAACACCCAAACCTCTGATCGAGGTTGACGGCAAGTCGATGTTGGCGCGAGCAGCATCTCGGCTGAAGGATGCTGGGCTCGAAACCTGCGTTGTGAATGTGCATTACCTGGCAGACCTTGTAGAAAGTCATGCACTAAAATTTGAAGGTTTGGATGTAAAAATCTCCGATGAAAGGGATGAACTTCTTGACACAGGTGGTGGCATTAAAAAAGCGCTGCCCATGCTTGGAACAGAACCGTTTATTCTGAAAAACTCCGATAGCTTCTGGCTTGAAGGGGTTAAACCCAATTTGGATCTTCTCGTGGAGACATGGGATGATAATACGATGGATATCCTTTTGTTGATGTCACCAACGGTGAATGCGGTTGGCTACAATGGCAAGGGGGACTTCCTGATGGGTGATGAAGGCAAGCTTGAGCGCCGTGACGAGCGCTCCGTAGCTCCCTACATTTACTCCGGGACTGCCATGATTCATCCTCGGCTGTTTAATGACACGCCGGAAGGCCCATTCTCCCTTAACGTGCTCTTTGACAAAGCAATCGCGAGTGGACGCCTCCATGGCGTTGAAGGCGATGGCCTTTGGTTACACGTCGGCACGCCAGAAGGTCTGGATGACGCCGAGCAAGCCATTGCCAACAGCGCAAACTAAAGCGCAAGCCGACAAGCTGGTTCAGTTGTAGGGCAAAAGCACGCAATTGAGTGATAGATAAAACGCTCGTAACAGGCCTGTACTATCAGCAGGCCTGTTACGAAAAAAGCAGACCATTTGCCCCCCCCCCCAGTAACCCATCTCAGAACGCCTCAATCACCGCATGGGTTTCCATGCAGTGTGGTGGTTAGAGTTTGCCGCGAGGGCGGGAGTGGCAAGGTGAGCAGGCAATACCTGCGCTACTTGTTAAATATAATTCTTCGGCATTGGCTGAACACCTTGCCTGGGCGTTTTTGTATGAAACAAGGTCATCCCCGACAGGCATTGTGAGTAAATAACTGTTTGTGACAGTTACCTACCAGTGCCGACACCCACCAGGTTGACCAGCTTCCGCTTGGCCTCTGCACTGTTGGCTTTCAAGGGGTGTTTCAACGAACCCGCCGAAAGATGCGTTACTTCTTCCAGTAGCTCCGCCCAGCTCACGCCGCACTGACGGACGGTCCGCCAGCTGCCCGTTTACGTGAGCACATCACTAACAATAAAGCAGGTCAGGGGAAGGGGGATAAACTTTTGCCAACGAGGTAACCTTTCCCTTCGTCACCGCAGAAACCTCAATGTTATTAGCGTACTTTGAGCCAGAGGAAAACACAGGATGACACCAGTTCTAAACAAGGTGTATATTATAATTGTTTTAAACTGGAATCATCATGAGGGTTCGTTTGTGGATCCATTGTCGCGAATACTAGAAGGTTTGACGTATGGCCTGGCTTGAAACTCTTATTACTGACACGCCTGAAGCAGGCTTTGAACTGGCAATCAAACTGGCGCGAATGGGTGTCAAATACACGCAGCCAGACGCAGAGGTTCGAGATACGCTGCGCAAAGAATATGCAGCAAGTGCAGATAGTCTGACAATGGCCTCACACGTGGTCGCTGTTCACTACCAAACAGTTGCAGCTGCAAACAATTACTGGAAGTAATCAGTAAGCTTGCCCCGGATCAGTGATGTGCTTGTCCGGGGTGCATCAAAATGCGCTGCGCGCGACGGTTCCTACATCCCTGTGCTGCCCTTACTTTGTTAGAATACGACCTGCCTGCCATGAAACCGCGCAAAACACTTGAATTGCGCGGGGATATAAAAACACAGCGTGCTTTTTGCAGTGTGATCCTCCGAAAACTGAATTAAAAAGGACCATTCGGTTCTTTTCAGGAGGCTCCTGTGGCAGCCACCCCCAATATTTTCAGTGTTTCTCCTTTCACGCCATTCCTTCAGGCGACTGTGGAAGCCTTGCTATCTGGTCAGCTCATTCAAGGCTTTCAGGTTGATGATGACCCGATGGCTCTGGCTGATGTGACTATTTATGTCCCCACCCGCCGTGCAGCCAGAACTCTTCCAGATGTCCTGCGAAAAGCACTGGGCTCAAAAGCAGCGCTGCTGCCGAAGATTCTTCCATTGGGTGATGTGGATGAAGAAGAGCATATCCTGAAAGGCCATGGAGACGGAGAGGCGCTGCCACCTGCCATGTCCACCATGGAGCGAAAGCTGGCTATGACCCGCTTGGTTTGGGCGTGGAAAGGCCAGTTACGGCGCCAGATCTTGCAACTGAAAGAGGATGATCCAGCCCGCGTTCCGGCCTCGTCCGCTGATGCCGCTTGGTTGGCTGGGAACCTGCTGACGCTCATGGATGAAGTGCAAACGGAAGAAGCCGACTGGGGGGAGTTGAGCGGTTTGGTTCCTGAAGATCATGCCGAATACTGGAAGATTACGCTTGAGTTTTTGAAGATCGTGACCGACTTGTGGCCCGAGCACCTGAAAACCATTGGGATGATGGACCCCAAAGAGCGTCGTTCAGCCCTTATTCGTTCAGAAGCCCAACGGTTACGCCTCTCTCCACCACGTGGCCCAGTCATCGTTGCTGGTGCAACTGGCTCTTTCCCTGCCACTGCTGAGCTTATGAAAGCAGTCCTTGGCCTGGAAAACGGCGCGCTCGTCTTGCCTGCCCTGGATAGGGATATGGATGAGGAAAGCTGGGAGGCGCTTGGTAGCGCAAGTCAACCAAAGCGGGTTCCCGGACATCCGCAATACAGCCTCCGTCAGCTGCTTTTGACACTGGACATAAAACGCGAAAACGTAACGCAGCTTGGTGTACCAGAAAGCGAAGCGCTGCGATTGCGCTGTGATATTGTCAACGAAGCGCTGCGCCCTGCTGAGACAACAGAAGAATGGCAGAAGTTTTTTACCTCCGAGCTGGCAGAGCATCGCGAAAAGGCTTTTGCAGGTACGCAGTTGATCACCGCACGAAACGAAGCAGAAGAAGCTCTTTCCATTGCGCTTTTGCTTCGTGAGGCCGTGGAAACCGGCAAAACAACCGCCCTGATTTCTCCAGACAGAACCTTGGCGCGCCGTGTTGCATCCGAATTGACGCGCTGGGGCATCATTGTGGATGACACGGCAGGCCGCCCGCTGGAACAAACACCGCCGATGGTTCTGGCGATTTTGATCGTAAAGCTCGCTTTGCAAGGTTTGGACCCGGTTAACCTGCTGGCACTGCTCAAACATCCGCTCGCGTTTCTTGGCATGAAGGCAAAGGAAGTGCGCTCCGCTGCCCGCGCCTTGGAGCGCGGTGTTTTGCGAGGCCCACACCCAAGACCCGGCATCAGCGGTCTGCGCGATGCTGTGGCTGCTGCCCATGATCAAGCCATGGAGAAGGCGGATAGACCCGTCTCTCGCTGGCGCAAGCTGGTGGAAGAAGACTGGGCTGCAATTGATAGGCTGCTAGAGCGGTTGGAACAGGCACTTGGTCCGCTGGAGGCTCTGTTGCAGGAGCCAAACGAGATACCTGTTGAACAGCTTATCAAAACCCATGTGGACGCAGTCCTGCTCATCGGAGCAGATGAAAACGGGTCCACCGAAGAGCTGTTCCGGGGGGAGAACGGCAAGGCGCTGGCTGAGGCACTAACATCCTTGTTAGAAGCTGATGCGGCCGGGCTGTGCGTGCCAGCCAACGAATGGCCGGGCGTGTTTGGAGCGCTCATTACGGGCGGGGCCGTGCGCTCGCGCACCCCGGCAGATCCGCGTATTCACCTGCTTGGGCCGATGGAAGCTCGTTTGCAGCGTTATGACCTTGTGGTCCTTGGTGGTTTGAATGAAGGCACATGGCCACAGCGCACCCGCAATGACCCATGGCTGAACCGGCCAATGAAGGGGCAGATCGGCCTTGATCCGCCAGAGCGTAAAATTGGCACCTCCGCGCACGACTTCCTCTGGAATCTTGGTGCGCCGGAAGTGGTTCTGTCTCGTTCAGAACGCGTTGATGGCTCGCCGACAGTTGCATCCCGCTGGCTCCAGCGCATTGTGACACTTGCAGGTGAAATCGTTGAAGAACAAATGCGGGCCAAAGGAAAACGCTACACAAAGCTTGCAAATGTGCTTGATCGCTCTGAAACACCGGTGCGCCCCGCCAAACGGCCTGAACCAAAGCCACCGGTAGAAGCAAGGCCTGTACAGCTTTCTGTAACAGCCATCGAAAACCTGATCCGCGATCCTTACCTGATCTACGCCAAGAACGTCCTGAAGCTGGACGATGTTGACCCAATCGGGGGAGAGCCGGGGGCTGCGGACAAAGGCAATATTATTCATGATGCCCTAGCCAACTTCCTGGAAGACTGGGATGGTCCTTTCGATGAGAAAGCAGTTCGGGCACTGATAACCGAAGGAGGCCGTCTGTTCCGGCCTTTGGATGCCTTCCCCGCCATCCGCGCCCTGTGGTGGCCGCGCTTTGAACGCATTGCAGAAGAGTTCGTCGCTTATGAAGGCGATATCGCGCCTAAAATCTATGACCGTTTTATTGAAGAATACGGCAAAGTGGAAATGCAGCGTCCTGAGCGAAACTTCACACTCACAGGCCGGGCTGACCGTATCGATCAGATGAAAGATAACACCTTGCGTGTCGTGGATTACAAGACCGGACAGCCGCCGTCCTCCAAGCAGGTCGAAGCGCTGCTCTCGCCCCAATTGCCGCTGGAAGTCGCCATGATCCGCCGCAAGGGGTTTGAAGATTTGCCCCACGACCTGCCAATTAGCGACATGCTCTACATCCAGCTCAAAGGCGGCAGTGATGCCGTGAAGCTTGAAAGCCGTGTTCCGAAAGAAAGCACAGCCGAAGAACTGGCCGAAGAGGCATGGAAACGTTTGGAACAGCTCGTAGCAGCTTATGAAAACCCGAAGAAAGGCTATCTCTCCAGAGCACGTGTGCTGAAGGAGAGGGAATGGGCCGCATCCTATGACCATCTCGCCCGTGTGCAAGAATGGTCCCTTGGAGAAGACAGGGAGGATGCATAATGGATATTCCAGCAAAAACCCTTGATAGCCAGCAACGAGCTGCACATCCACAAAACTCAGCATGGGTAAGTGCCAATGCTGGGTCTGGTAAAACCTTCGTGCTTGCGCGCCGCGTCGTTCGCCTGCTCTTATCTGGCACAGATCCAGCACGTATTCTTTGCCTGACGTTCACCAAGGCAGCAGCTGCCGAAATGGCAACGCGCGTATTTGATTCACTGGCAAAGTGGACACAGCTGACCGACGCAGAGCTGGCCGCTGAGATTGAGGATATCGAAGGCCGGCCAACCTCGCCAGGCCAGCTTGCCAATGCGCGCCGCCTCTTTGCAAAAGCATTGGAAACGCCGGGTGGCCTGAAAATTCAGACCATCCACGCGTTCTGCGAAGCCCTGTTGCATCAGTTCCCGCTGGAAGCAAACGTGGCCGGCCACTTCTCAGTCCTCGACGACCGCCTTGCAGATGAACTGCTCAATGAAGCGCGGGCAAGTGTTTTGCATAGTGCAGAGATCGAGGCCGACTCTGAAATCGGCTCAGCACTGTCGCGGTTGATTGAGCTCTTGCCAGATGCTGGCGTTGAAAAAGCCCTCTCAGAGCTGATCAGCCGCCGCGATGCATTCTACCGCTGGGTTGCGCCCTATGGCGACCTGGAAAGCGCCATTTCAGCGCTATACGCTGATTTCTCCGTCGCAGCGAGTTATGATATATCTGAGTTCGCAAGTTCGTTGCGACGCAATTCGTCTTTGTCTGCCGACGAAGTAAAAGCGTTTGCGGAAGCCTTACGCGTCGGGTCCAAGACCGATCAGGACCGTGCAGCTGCTTTGGATGCAACGACAACGCTAAAAAGCGATGAAGCCTGGCGCATTGCATGGATGAAGATCTTCCTCACTGGCACTCTTGGCCCGCGAAAATCACTAGCAACTAAGAAGGTACAAACCGCCTTCCCGGAAGTTGTCGACCGCTTGTTCGCCGAGCAAACACGTGTATTGGAGGCTTTAAATCACCAGAACGCCGTCATAACGGTATCTGGGACCAAAGCGATCCTGACCCTGTCTGACGCTGTTTTACGTTACTATGAGACGGAAAAACTCCGTCGCGGCTACCTCGACTTTGAGGATTTGGTGGTTAAATCTGCGCAGCTTTTATCGCGGGCGGAGGCAGCCCAGTGGGTGCAGTACAAGCTGGATCAGGGTCTGGATCACATCCTTGTCGACGAAGCACAAGATACAAGCCCGCGCCAGTGGGAGGTGATCCGTGCCTTGGCAGAGGAGTTCTTTGCCGGTGATGGTGCGCGCGAAAAGCTTCGCACGATCTTCGCAGTGGGAGATGAGAAGCAGTCCATTTACTCTTTCCAAGGTGCCGTTCCTGCCTATTTTGCGCAGATGCGAAAGTTTTTTGCAGGCAAGGCAGCGCAAGCTCAAAAGAACTTTGAAGGTATCGAACTCAACCTCTCCTTCCGCTCCACACCCGACGTCTTGGGTGCTGTCGATAAGGTGTTTGACACACCGGAGACGTTTAAAGGCCTGTCTCAGGACAATGTCGCACCTGTTCACGAAGCGATCCGGCACAATGATCCAGGCCGCGTAGAAATTTGGCCACTGGAAGAAGCCGTTGAAACGTTGGAACCAGATGACTGGACACAGCCAATTGATGCCATCGGCACTGGTAATCCAATGTTACGCCTTGCAACGCGTATCGCAGAGCAGATCAAGGATTGGGACCAACGCAAAATTGCTGGCCCCGGAGATGTCTTGGTGCTCGTACGCAAGCGTGGGGCGTTCGTTGAAGCGTTGAACCGGGAACTCAAGCGACTGGATGTACCTGCCGCTGGTTCAGACCGTTTGGTTCTTACAGATCACATTGCAGTCAAAGATCTCGTTGCGCTGGGCCGGTTCATTTTGCTACCGGAAGACGACCTGTCGCTGGCTTGCGTTTTAAAAAGTCCGCTTTTTGGTCTGTTAGATGACGACCTGTTCGAAATTGCGCATGAAACGCCGGGCGTTCCGCGGCCGGGTACACTGTGGCATGAGCTGCTGAGGAAATCAGAGAAGACCGAAAAATGGCAGGTTGTTCGCAAGCAGCTGGAAGCCTGGCGCGACAGAGCTGACTTTGTTCCGCCCTTCGAGTTTTACGCTCGAATTATGGGCACAGACGGGTACCGTCAGAAATTCCGTGAGCGTCTTGGTACGGAAGTGGATGATGTGCTGGATGAGTTCCTGTCGCTCACACTGACCTACGAAAAGAGTGGAACGCCCGGCCTTGAAGGTTTCCTTGCCTGGCTTGCAGAGGCCCCAACAGAGATTAAGCGCGAGCTGAATGCGGCTAAGGGCATGGTACGCATCATGACCGTGCATGGCTCAAAGGGGCTGGAAGCACCTTATGTCATTCTGGCCGATGGTTGTAATGCTCCGGTTTCTAGCCAGCATTCTCCAGTGATGGTGGAAAAGCAAAGGGCAGGGGATAGTGATGCAGCACCCGCTTTGGTTTGGCTGCCAAACAAAGTGAACCGCACAGACTGGCACGATGAAGCCCTGGACTTGCTTGCAGAGGAGCAAAAGGAAGAATACCGCCGCCTGCTTTATGTTGCTCTCACCCGGGCCAAAGATCGCCTTGTTGTGTGTGGCTGGTCTCCCAAACGCGGACCCCATGACGAATGCTGGTACACGCTGACACGCAACGGGTTGATTGAAGAGGCGCGAGAGCAAAAGGATGGCAACGGCGAAGTCTCTGCATGGATCTGGACCAAGGGTGGCATCGAAAAACCTGAGCCGGTCCTGCCGCGACCAGAGCAAGTCACCTTGCAACAACAGGCAGTCATGCCGGATTGGGTCTCCAGCAAGGTAAGTACACCAGAGCGCATGCGCCAGCTCAAGCCGTCTGCTGCGCTTGAGGAGATGGAAGCAAAAGAATCCGTCGAGCAGCAAGACCCGAAAGACCAGTTGGAAGTTGCACGCCAGCCTGAAGACTGGCCCTTGGTGCGTGGCCGTCTCGTCCATAGACTTCTGGAGTTTTTACCGGAGCTTGCTGAAGATCAGCGTAGTGCTTCAGTGGAGAGGTTTTTGGCTGCTGCACTGCCCGAGCGCTTTGCAGATAGGAAAGAACGGCTGCTAAAGGATGTGTTTAGCACCCTGAACAACCCTGAGTTTGCTGAGTTATTTAGCACCGACGGCAGAGCCGAAGTTCCCATTCAAGGCGTGCTAACAGGGGAGGATGGGAAGCCGGTCGAAATTTATGGATTGATCGACCGTTTGCTGGTGAATGACGAAGAAGTGATCATCCTTGACCTGAAAACCAACGCCATTGTTCCGCACAATGCGCGGGAAGTCTCAGAAAACTATGTTGCTCAGTTGGCTATATACCGAAAACTGCTATCTGAGCTATATCCAGAGCGAACAATCAGAGCGTTACTTTTGTACACGTCTGGGCCCCGGCTCATAGAAATACCAGTGGAACTGATGAAATCTTTTAAATTCTAGTCGAATGTTGGGATTTCGTTCGCTTGACGCTTGGCACTTGCGTTCTTACTTTTAGGACAACGGAGTTTCTCTATAAGAGCGACTCACAACGAATTATGGAAGAGGCAAACATGGCCACTATTAATGTTGAAGACGGTAACTTCGAATCTGAAGTACTGCAGAGCTCTACCCCTGTTCTCGTAGATTTCTGGGCGACTTGGTGTGGCCCGTGCAAAATGATTGCACCGTCTTTGGAAGAAATCTCCGGTGAAATGGCTGGCGAGGTCAAAATTGCTAAGCTGGACATCGATAGCAACCAGCAAACTGCAATGAACTACGGTGTACGCTCAATCCCGACCATGATCCTGTTTAAGGACGGTCAGCCAGCTGCAACCCTTGTTGGCGCACAGCCAAAAGGCAAAATTGCTGATTGGATCAAGCAGTACTCTTAATTTTGGGGGTATCTGCAAGGAAATGCTGAGTAAAATCGGGCATTCTGAGGATCTCCGGTCACGGAAGTGGCCGGAGGCCTTTTGTTTTTGGCAAACAGTGACTAAATAAGGTCCGAATATATTTTTACCATGGGCGCCGGAGGGCTGCCCTGCGTGGCTTTGCTCTTGTGTAAAAGAGCAAGTTTCAAGAGACGGGATGACGATGAGCGATCAAAATAAAACTCCACAAGCAGACGAGCAGGTAAGCCCTGAAGCTGTAGTAGACGAAGCAACCTTTGCAAACGAAGCTGAGCAGACAGACGCTGAACCTGCTGTGGAAGTAGATCCAATCGAAGCGCTGAGAGAAGAAAACTCTGCCCTGAAAGACCGCGCTTTGCGTACGATGGCAGAAATGGAAAACCTGCGTCGTCGTACCGAAAAAGAAGTGAAGGACGCAAAAACCTACGCAGTTGCAGGCTTCGCACGCGACATGCTTGTGGTGAATGATAATCTTGGTCGCGCGATCGAGGCACTGCCTGAAGAAGCGCGCGAGACCGATGAAAACCTTAAAGCACTTGTTGAAGGTGTTGAGATGGTTGAACGCGAAATGCTCAACCATCTGGAAAAGCATGGCGTAACCCGCCTTTCACCTGAAGGTGAAAAGTTCAACCCGCACTTCCATCAGGCAATGTATGAAGTTCCAAACACTGAAGTGCCAAACAACACAGTTGTTAAGGTTGTTCAGGCTGGCTACATCATCGGCGATCGCGTTCTGCGCCCGGCCATGGTTGGTATTGCAAAGGGCGGGCCAAAGGTTGCTGTTGTAGCCGATAAAGCTGCTGAGCCAGGCTCAACACTCGACAAAGAAGCTTAAGCAAGACAATGTCTCAACCTGCTTGAGGCACCTTGCATTTGAATTGGAAACGGAGGTCGGAAACGGCCTCCGTTTTGCGTTGCGGGTAAAACGCTTGATAGGCCCAATAGCCATTTGCGCTGAAAACGGTAAACTCTGCTATCGGTGTAAGCCGATTTTAAGCATTGCGAAACGAAGCAGGGACACAATGCTAACCGCGTAAAAGACTATCCAAATTCTGCAGAGGGAAGAGTGTAGTTCTCCTGTTGCTTTTGGCGCTCGACTGCGTAATACCTCAAAAAATTCGATAAACGATAAAGACATACGGAAAAGCCGCCAATGCACTCTGAACTCTGGCAATATCTGGACTTTATTGGCGTGGCCGTCTTTGCGACAACAGGTGGCCTTGTCGCGGCACGCCTGCGACAGGATTTCATTGCATTTCTTTTCTTTTGTTCTTTGACTGGCATTGGCGGCGGCACACTTCGAGATACACTTCTCGATGTTCCGGTTTTCTGGGTCGAAAACGAAAGCTATCTCTACGTCTGTCTCACCGTATCCATCGCAATGTGGTTCTTCGCGCACAAAGTGGAAGGCTGGGGAAGGCCATTAAGGTGGCTTGATGCTATCGGGATGGCGTCCTATTCGGTAATGGGAGCTGCAAAAGCAATCTCGCTTAATGACAGTGCGGCCGTCGCGGTCCTGATGGGTGTTGCGACAGCGACATTCGGCGGAATTCTGCGCGATATCATCGCAGGCCAACCATCTGCCCTGCTACAGCGAGAAATCTATTTGGCAGCTGCCTTTGCAGGCGCCATCACCTATACGGTTTTGCTCTTGACCACCGGCGAAAGCAACCTTGCCGTTGCTCTGGGCTTTGCGATGGCCATGGCGTTGCGCGGCGGAGCAATTGCATGGGACTGGTACCTGCCCAGCTATGTGCCGCCCAAGAACAAAGATCAGGATTAAGTCAGTCCGCGTTTGACCATAACGGCCCCTGGGTTTGGCAAGTGATTAGTTTTGCGGCCTCATCGAACAACGCAGAGAAACTCGAAATCACACGGTCGGGCTTATAGTCTTTGACGTGTTTTTCGGAATAGCCGAAATCAACAGCAATCACCGGTATACCTGCATTTTGTGCTGTGAGGATGTCGTTCTGCGTATCGCCAACCATAATTGCCCGTGCCAGATTACCGCCAGCAATTTCAATAGTTTGGGTTAGGTGCCGTGGGTCTGGCTTCTTAAACTCAAAACTATCGGCACCGGTAATGGCTGCAAATAGGTCATAAGTGCCCAACCCTTGCAGTAATTCTTCGGCTTGTTTCACAGGCTTATTGGTGCAAACGCCGAGCAGCCAGCCTTCAGCTCTCAACTTCTCTAGAGCGGCACGCACATCTGGATAAAGGGCCGTCTCATGGATGAGGTTAAGTCGGTAATCCTCCACGCAGGCAGCAAAAATCTCGTTCAACAACTCATCCGCTAATGAGGTATCGTTTACGCGGAAAGCGTGGCTGATCATTGACTTCAAACCGCCTTTACCTGTCAAATGGCTGACCTCGCAGGCGCTCACTTGGTCAATGCCGTACTTGGCCAGAGTCCGGTTCATAGCCGATACAATGTCTGAAATAGTGTCTGCAAGCGTGCGATCAAGGTCAAAAATTATCGTGGGTTGGGTAATCATGCTACTCTTTCAAAATGAAATATTTTTCCGGTAATTGGTAGGTTGCTTAATTCTTGAATGTGCTTTTTTGCAAGCCACCACCTGTTTGACACGCCGTGCTACACGCGCAAGAAGATGTGTCCTGCAACAGCAAGATCCGCCAGAGCGGTTCCTGTTGACTTAAACAGCGTAATTTGCTCGTAAAAGCGTCGCCCTGCGCGGTCTCCCTGGCACAACTCCACCAGATCGGACGCGATGTCCCGTAGGCTTAAAACACCATCTGTAAGCGGGACCCTGAGGTCGCCAGCAGCTGTCGGTGTCCTCTCATAATCATCAAGAAACAGCCGGGCCTGCGTCATCACGCCATTGTCGCACTCGCGGTGATCGGGATGTGTTGAACCCACCAAATCAAGATGCGTGCCTTCTTGAAGCCATTCGCCATTAATGAGTGGCTTCTTTGTGCTGGTTGCACAGCACACGATGTCAGCGCCTCTCACAGCACCGCCCAAGTCCGATGTGGTGGAAACGGTAAAGGGCTGGCCCTGCATCTGTTCCGCCATCTTTTGTGCAGCGGCCGGGCTTCTGTTCCATACCAAAACCTCTTTGATAGGGCGTACAGCTGCATGTGCTTCAATCAGATAGGGCGCAAGATTTCCAGCGCCGACCATGAGCAAGCGGGAGGAATCTTCTCGTGAAAGGTAGGAGGATGCCAGCGCTGACGTTGCCGCCGCACGCCAGTTAACGAGTGCTTTGCCGTCTAAGAGAGCCAGAGGCGTCCCAGTTTTGCCGGATTGAAGCAGGTACACACCCGCAACGCTTGGAGGGTGATGTTCCTCTGAGGACGGCAGAGAGCTTTCGATGCGCGTGCCGATAAACCCGCGTTCAATTGTATTTTGGCTAGCAAAATCATGCCAAGCCGAAGATACAGTCAGTTCCCCCTGATCGAAACCATGCGGGCGCGCAATATTCTGCGTGTGTGAACGTCCAGTGACGACGCCAACACGGAAGGCACGCCGCAATGTCTCAAGGAGGTCGCGAAAGTTCATCACGGCCTCAATCTCCTGAGCAGTGATGATCCGCATTCGCATCCCCCGTATCGAGAAACATTCAGGGCAGACTATTTAAAGCGCTTAGGCTGCTTTCTTATGGTCTGGAGATGGCAGCCCGGGCGCTATGTCACCTTGTGCTACCTTCCGCAGAGCATCAGCCTCGTGTTTCAGCTCGTTTGCTTCTCGTCGTTGAGAACGAGCTTCCTTGCGAAACCGCCCTTGCCGCATCCAAGTCGCAACCCCGCCAAGCAGGACGCCCAGTCCAAGCGTGCCGAACAACAACCAGAACACCGGTATGTTGAACGTCAACATGGGGTCCTCTGGATTGAAGGGGTTCAGCGAAATCAGCGTGGTATGCCGGTTCGCAACCGCAAGTACAACAAGTAGAGCTGCTATAGGTACAAGCAGCAGGTTTCGAAGAAAACGAGCCAATTTTTTACTCCAGGATCAATCTTCGCCGTGATCCATACCGTCGTTCAGCCGCTCACGCATTTCCTTACCGGTTTTGAAAAACGGTACGAACTTTTCGCCAACTTCAACTTTCTGGCCAGTTCTTGGATTGCGCCCAACGCGCGCTGGTCGGTTCTTCACAGAGAACGCGCCAAAGCCACGTAGCTCGACGCGGTCACCGCGCATCAGCGCTTCTGTAACTTCGTCAAGGATAGCGTTTACGATATTTTCTACATCGCGTTGATAGAGATGCGGATTACGCTCCGCGATAGTTTGAACCAATTCCGATTTAATCATGCTTTGCCCCCCCAAGTGCTGAGACTGTTGCCGCATCTGGAGCCTGCCAAACAGACACGAGACCGTCAAGCGGTAGGCTTGATTCTACGACACTTTTTGCTGTTTTAAGAAGTGAGTGAAGCAAGTTTTCGTTCTCACTACCCAAATAACCTAATAAATTTGCAGGGAACGGGAGTATCCGTTCTTCTGATTCTGGCTTCCAGTCTATAACTTCTAAATCACTGGAGAGCCCTTTTTCTTCAACGAGCCAAGAAAGAGCAGCCTCTTCGCCGCCAATTTTATCGACCAAGCCAAGAGTTTTAGCCTGATGCCCTGTGTAAACCTGACCGTTGGCAAGCTGAATCGCACGCTCTTTTGAAAGTCCGCGACGTTCCGCAACCAGCCCGACAAACCACATATAGGAATCGTCGATCAGGTCTTGTAGAGCTTCCTTCACTTCAGGTGTTGCTGGCTCATAGAAGTTAGGTTCGGCCTTCAATGGCGCGCTTTTGATAGCAGCCATCTCAACGCCGATTTTATCGAGCAACCCTTTCGCATTCCCGTATTGGAACAGGACGCCGATAGAGCCGGTCAAAGAGGTGTATTGTGCAACCAAGTGGTCACTGGCGATTGCTGAAAGATAAGCCGCAGAGGCTCCCAAAGTGGTGATAGAAGCCGTCACAGGCTTTTTCTCAGCAATTTTGCGCAGTGCGTTGTAAAGCGCTTCACCACCGGATGTTGTTCCGCCTGGAGAATTAACGGAAACAATGACGCCTTCAACGGAATCGTCATCGGCAATAGCTTCAAGCATTTTCAACTGGCGGCGATTATAGGTGATTGGACCGCTGATTTCGATGCGAGCGATGTGGTTTTCAGAGCGGCCAAGCTCCCCAAAACCCGTCGCCTCTGCGCCGCCCCACAAGAGCAGTGCTGCTAGCGCTATAAAACTAATAACACGCCAAAACGAAACTTTGCGTCTCAGGCGTCTGCGATCAATAAGAACGTCACTGTCTAGACTCATGGGGTCTTCCCGGTCAAACTCATTTAAGCGACTATAGGGAAACAATACCTAAGCTTTTGAATAAGCCAAGTGTTCTTTCACTGCAGGCGGTAAAAACACGTCCATAATTTAAGCTTTGTCACTGCCAAACAGTTAATTTTGGGAAGAGTGGTCGCTTAATTCTCCGACATCCTTGGTTGTAACCCTAATAGACTAAATTACCAGAGAAAATGGTGATATGGCATTATTTTCCGCTTTCTGCGGCGCCCATCAGGTTTTCTTCGTGTGAAATCGCGCTTTCCATCAAATGTCGCCACATTGTCTCATAGGTTTGGGCGTTGAGGCCATTCTCACGTGCATGGTTCTTCACGTTACTGGCGACTTCCTCAACCCGGCTTTCAATACGAGCTTCTAGGCCAATTGGTTTTTTGATCTCAGCGGCACGCGTGATGTAAGTCCACCGTTCTGCGAAAAGGGAGATGAGCTCGTTGTCCAGCCGATCAATTTCTGCTCGGACCTGAGCCATGTTTTGACATTCACTAGCAGAGTTTTTCATTATCTATTTGCTGCCTATTGGATTGAAGGAACCGGCTTGATAATGCCGACCTAGATAGGTCTTACCCGAATTAAATGGCATGTCGCAACAAGCATATGATTGTCGCATAAAAAATCCGTTCCGTTCATCAGGAGGTGGGGGGAGCTGAGAACGGAACGGGATCTGTTCGGCCATGGGGCCAGTTGGACTTTTCGTCTTTTTTGGGCCACTGTTTAATCGGTTGCTCTGAACACCGACATATTCAGTGATCTTAATTTTTGACGCGAGAACTAGGGGCATAGCTCATCGCGTGCTGTTGGAAACCCAAAGCCGATTGCTGCAAGGACGGCATAAAACGGGCTTCCATATACCCTGCGGTTTCGGGCGGACCGCTAGGGTATTACGAGGTCTTAAAAAATGCTGGACCTTCTTATGAGTAACGGGTTCAGTCAGTTTCCAAGACACACAACACAAAAGAGTTTGAGAACATTAGAAGCTCTCTTGCTCTATCTGTAAGGTAATATATAGATGTTACTTGAAGATAAATAGAAATCACAAATAGAAAATCTATAATACCGACTCAATCTTGGGTGGTGTATAGCAAGTTAAAAGTTGATATTAAAATCGTGGTGCAATTTACTATTGATTATATTTTATGTTTATTTTGATTAATGTGAATTTATGTTCAGATTAATTAAAATGAAGGCAGTATGAATGGAAAAATTTGAGGTGATTGCTTTCTCGCCGCCGCAAAATGCGCGAGTCAGGCGTTAAAAAAGGGGCGTTGCCGCCCCTCATGCTTTTTGGGTCTTAAGGCTTGCGAGCTTAATTGCAAGTAAGCCTTGGTCTGCAATTTGCAAAGCAGACTTCGATAGAATTGACCAACCTAAATTGAGCGCGTGATGCCGCCATCGATGCGAATATTTTGCCCTGTCATATAGCTGGAAGTGTCGCCAGCAAGGAAAGCAATCAGGCCGGCAACTTCCTGGGAGGTTCCGTAGCGCCCCATTGGAATGCGATTCAACCGATCCTCTTTCTCAGGCAAGCTGTCGATAAACCCGGGAAGGACGTTGTTCATACGGATCTGAGAGGCAGCGTACTTGTCGGCAAACAGTTTCGTAAAAGCGGCCAGCCCAGCTCTGAACACGCCTGACGTAGGAAATAGCGCTTCAGGCTCAAACAGGGCGTAGGTCGAAATGTTGACAAAGCTGCCTTTCCCTTGCTTTTCCATAATTGGCGTAACAAGGCGGACGATGCGTATGACATTCATCAGATAATAATCCATGCCCGTCGTCCAGTCTTCGTCCGTCAGCTCAAGGATAGGGCCTTTGGGGCCATGGCCAGCGCTGCTAATAACCGCATCAATTCGGCCCCACTTCGCCATCGCTGCATCAACAAGGCGCTTTAGGCCTTCTGTTTCAAGGTTTGAGCCAGTCACACCCAGTCCGCCCAGCTCTTCAGCGAGCTTTTCGCCTTTGCCTGAGGAGGAAAGAATAGCAACCTTATACCCGTCTTCAGCGAGCTTGCGTGCTGCTGCTGCACCCATTCCACTACCGCCTGCAACAATAAGGGCAACTTTCAATTCACTCATAAAACTCTCCTGAATCAACTCAAACCTATGGGCCCTAGGTGAATGTGGGCGAATTCAATAATCAAGTGATTATTTCTCCTCCCGCTTAAGTGAGTGGATACGCAACGGCAGTGCCGTCTTTTTGAGCGTTTGAACGCCGCAGTGTTATCGGCGTCGGCCTATCATGCCAACGTTTCTTAGGAGCATGGAGAGTGGTGGCAGTTGGCTGGGTGATGCGTGAGGAGAAGGGACAAACATGAACCTGCATTACAAAAAAAAAGCCCGGTCAGATGACCGGGCTTTCTGAAAAGATCTAAAAGAAGATCTTATTCGTCGTCGGACTGCTTCTTCATAGCTGCAGCGAGGATGTCGCCGAGTGAAGAGGAAGCGTCGGAAGAACCGTACTGTGCAACCGCTTCTTTTTCTTCAGCGATTTCCAGTGCCTTGATGGATACACCAACACGGCGGGTCTTCTTATCGAACTGTGTGATACGAGCTTCGATAGTGTCACCAACGTTGAAGCGTGTAGGATCTTGCTCACCGCGTTCACGGGACAAGTCAGCGCGACGGATGAATGCAGAGAGGTCACCATCAACGATTTTCACGTCGAGGCCAGCTTCTTTGATCTCAGTCACTTCACACTTAACGATCGCACCCTTACGAACATCGCCAGCAGCTTCAAATGGATCTGCATCCAACTGCTTGATGCCCAGAGAGATACGCTCTTTGTCAACGTCTACATCAAGAACAACAGCCTTAACGACGTCGCCCTTCTTGTATTCTTCGATGACCTGCTCGCCTGGACGGTTCCAGTCCAGATCGGACAGGTGAACCATGCCGTCAACATCGCCTTCAAGACCGATGAACAGACCGAATTCGGTTTTGTTCTTAACTTCACCTTCAACGGTTTCGTTAATTGGGTACTGCTGTGCGAATGCTTCCCATGGGTTCTGCAGAGTCTGCTTGAGGCCCAGGGAGATACGGCGCTTAGAAGCGTCCACTTCCAGGATAACCACTTCAACTTCCTGAGAAGTAGAAACGATCTTACCTGGGTGTACGTTCTTTTTGGTCCAGGACATTTCGGAAACGTGAATCAGGCCTTCGATGCCTGGCTCAAGTTCAACGAATGCACCGTAGTCAGTGATGTTGGTTACACGACCGGAGAACTTGGAATCCAGTGGGTATTTAGCTTCAATGCCATCCCACGGATCGGTTTCCAGCTGCTTCATGCCGAGGCTGATGCGGTGTGTTTCCTGGTTCACGCGAACGATCTGAACCTTAACGGTTTCACCGATTGTCAGCACTTCACTTGGGTGGTTGATGCGGCGCCATGCAATGTCAGTAACATGCAGCAGGCCGTCAATGCCACCAAGGTCAACGAATGCACCGTAGTCAGTGATGTTCTTAACAACACCCTCAACGGTCTGACCTTCTTCCAGGCTCTGAACGAGTTCAGAACGCTGTTCAGCGCGTGTTTCTTCCAGAACGGTACGACGGGAAACAACGATGTTACCACGGCGCTTGTCCATTTTCAGGATCTGGAAAGGCTGTGGAGTGTGCATCAAAGGAGTAACGTCGCGTACTGGACGGATGTCAACCTGGGAGCGTGGCAGGAAGGCTACAGCGCCATCCAGATCAACGGTGAAGCCACCTTTAACCTGGTTGAAGATCTGACCTGTAACTTTTTCACCAGCTTCGAAAGCAACTTCAAGGCGAACCCAGCTTTCTTCACGGCGTGCTTTGTCACGAGACAGAACAGCTTCACCAACAGCGTTTTCAACACGCTCAAGGTAAACTTCTACTTCGTCGCCAACAGCCATTTCGGCGTCACGACCTTTAACGCCGAATTCCTTCAAAGGAACGCGACCTTCAACCTTAAGACCTACGTCGATTACAGCGAGGTCTTTTTCGATAGCAACAACGGTGCCTTTTACAACGGTGCCTTCGTAAAGGTCGGAAGTCGCAAAAGATTCTTCCAACAGAGCTGCGAAATCTTCAGCAGCAAAGTTCTGATTTTCCATGAAATCTCCTGGTGCCATAAGAATGGCGTTCGCCGGCGGGTTTGTGTTAACACTAAAGGACAAGCACTCCCGGTTCCCAACTCGCGTTGAAAAACAACCACTTACAAGTAAGTGGGCCGGCGAAAGCGGTCACACTTGTCCAAATTTGGTATCGTTACAGTTGCTTAAAGCAACAAACGCGAACTTCAGAAACAGCTACAAACCAGCTGAATTCCGGGCGCGTTCGATGATATCCACAGCCGCACGAAATGCGGAGTCTATATCCATTTCTGTCGTATCAAGCAAGTGCGCATTTTCAGCGGGTTTTAATGGAGAGTCCTTTCGGGTGCTGTCGCGCTCGTCCCGACGCTCCAAATCCACTAGGATTTCGTCAAACTTTGCAGGGATGCCCTTGCCATTCAATTCGTCTGTGCGACGTGTCGCACGAGCCGCTGGAGAGGCTGTGATGAACAGTTTTGCTGTCGCATCAGGGCACACAACGGTGCCGATGTCTCGTCCATCCAGAACCGCACCTGGCTTTTGGTCAGCAAACGCACGTTGAATGTGCACCAGTTCCTCACGCAGTCCCGGCAAAACAGCAATGCGAGAGGCGACCTCACCAATTTCGTGTGTCGAAAGCTGATTACGATCCAGGTTGCTCAGGTCAAGGTTACGCGCAACAGAAATTGCAACCTCTTCATCACCCAGTGGCAAGCCGCGCGCAAGCAGCGCAGCAGCAACAGCACGGTAGGTCAGTCCCGTATCGAGATGACGAAGTCCAAAGTGCGCAGCAAGCTGCCTGGCAAGAGTTCCCTTACCTGATGCCGCTGGCCCATCCAGAGCAATAATCATGCAGTTTCCTCATTCTTATTTTCAAGCTTGCCACCGAGTTCACTAAACATGGAAAGGAACGTCGGGAAGCTTGTCGCGATCGGCGCTGCATCATCAACTTCAACCGGCTCATTAGCAGCGAGCCCTAAAATAAGAAAACTCATTGCAATCCGGTGATCCAGATGCGTTGTAACGCGGCCACCGCCAATATTGTTTGCCCCACCAGTAACAGTCAAACTGTCCTGTTTTTCAATGCACGGGATGCCGTTTGCTTCCAAACCACGTGCAACAGCAGCCAACCGGTCTGACTCCTTCACGCGTAGTTCTTCAAGGCCCAGCATAACTGTATCGCCTTGAGCAAAAGCAGCAGCAACAGACAGGATCGGGTATTCATCAATCATGGAAGGAGCACGTTCAGCTGGAACAGTGATGCCTTTCAGTTTTGAATATTTAGCACGAATATCGCCGATCTTTTCTCCGCCACTTTCCCGTTCATTCGAGATAGTAATATCAGCGCCCATTTCAAGCAGACTAGTAATAAGTCCAGTACGATGCTCATTCAGAAGAACACCTTCAACGGTGACGTCTGAGCCTGGGGTGATCAAAGCAGCTACAATCGGGAAGGCGGCTGAGGATGGGTCACCTGGTACAGTGATGTCCTGCGGCTGCAACTTCGGCTGACCTTGCAATGTGATGACGCGTTCGCCGCTCTCATTGACTTCAACTGTCAGGTCCGCGCCGAAACCAACCAACATTTTTTCGGTATGGTCGCGTGTCGCGACGGGCTCAATAACTGTTGTCGTGCCAGCTGTATTCAAACCCGCAAGCAATACTGCGGACTTTACCTGCGCAGATGCCATTGGCACACGATAGGTGATTGGAATTGGCGTATCACTGCCACGGATAGAGGCTGGCAGACGATCACCATTGCGTGCGACCACCTGAACACCCATTTCCCGCAGAGGGTTGAGCACGCGGCCCATTGGACGGCCCGACAAAGATGCGTCGCCAGTCATGGTGACGGCAATAGGGTGGCTCGCAAAGATACCCATCGCCAGACGCGCGCCCGTACCGGCATTTCCAAAATCGATAGGAGCTTCTGGCTCCAGCAGACTGCCCAGTCCGACGCCATCGACCGTCCACGTATCATCTTCCTGTCGCACACACTTGGCGCCAACGGCATTCATCGCGTTTGCAGTACCGATCACATCCTCTGATTCGAGAAGGCCTGTGATGGAGGTTTTACCAAGCGCGAGTGCTCCAAACATGAGGGAACGATGCGAAATAGACTTGTCACCTGGAACTTTGATACGGCCGTTGAGCGGAGAGCCGCTGTGTGCTGTCACAATTTGCGGTGACGAATTATGGGACATGTTCATTTCCGGGGTTGCGAGACTGAAAAAACTAGTTCCTCCTAGCACGGAAGAAAAAGACAGTCACCCTAGGGCGCATTGAACTATTGCGAAATTTTGGCAGTGAATGTACGACTTCGGGTAGATTTCTAAGATTTATCTTTGACATGACGGCCAACCTGAGGCTAAGGGGGCCGTCAACGAGATACAAACAAAGGTGAGAACCGTGGCAAGACCGGAACTCGGAACCAAGCGCTTGTGCGCGGCGTGTGGTGCTAAATACTACGACCTGAACCGTAACCCAATCACCTGCCCTAAGTGCGGTGATATGTTAGATCTGGGTATGGCGGCAAAAACTGCTAAGGCTGTAAAAGCTGTTCAGAAAGAAGAAGCTAAGGAAGCATTGGTCAAAGACGATGCGGAAATGGTGTCTTTGGAAGAAGCTGACAAAGAAGCTAGCGGTGAAGACATCCCTGACCTGGACGACGACGGTATCAGTGATGATATCGGCGGTGATGACTCCGATGTTTTCCTCGATGAAGAGGACGACGAAGAGACTTCAGTTCCGGGTATCGTCGTGAGCCACAACGACAGCGAAGGCTAAAGTTTCCACAGCTTGTGAAACAGCGAGCTGTGAAGAGAGTATTCTCTTGAAATATGGAGGCGGTCCATCTATGTTCCGCCTCCATTAGCACTGAAACTTCATCGAAGTATCCGTGTTTAAAGAAGAAAATATGGGGCCTTAGCTCAGCTGGGAGAGCGCTTCGCTGGCAGCGAAGAGGTCAGGAGTTCGATCCTCCTAGGCTCCACCAAATACACTCTGCAAAGAATGTTTTGGATTTCTTGATGTTACGCAGCAGGACGACCCAAGTCCGTTTGAACGCTGCATGGTATGGGGCCTTAGCTCAGCTGGGAGAGCGCTTCGCTGGCAGCGAAGAGGTCAGGAGTTCGATCCTCCTAGGCTCCACCAAAATCATTCTACTAAGAATGTCTTTCTCCACTTTCCAAATCCTCATATTAGCCGATCAAGACGTCTTTTTATCGTAAGACGTTCGCTTCCTAGCATCGCCATTTGCAGTTTTCAGGCGCCCCTCGGTTTTAAAAACGGCTCTCCAAGGGCAGGTCTTCTAAGCAATTATTAATGACTGATCGGGGAGTATGATGGCTATGCACTTACTCCTGAAAATCACTAGCTTCTTTCAGGGAAACTGAGGAATAGCATGGCTTTGCCCACCGTGATTCATTGGTTCCGCCAGGACCTCCGTTTGAGTGATAACCCAGCTCTGACAGCAGCCTGCGAAGCTGGCCAAGTCATCGCGCTCTATATCCTCACTGATGGCGAAGAAAACGCCCGCGAACTTGGTGGGGCATCAAAAAACTGGCTGCACCAATCACTTGAAAGTCTCAATGAAAGCTTGAAGGGACATCTGTTGATAATGCGTGGGGATGCGCGCCAGATTATCAAACAGCTTGTTGCGGAGTACTCAATTACTGGCGTTTTCTGGAACCGCTGCTACGAGCCGTGGCGGGTCGAGCATGATGCGCAGCTCAAAACAGAGCTGGAAGAGCAGGGGGTACCTGTCAGTTGCTTTAATGCTTCTCTTTTATGGGAGCCACGTCAGGTAAGAAAACCAGACGGAGGCCCCTACAAAGTCTTCACCCCTTTCTATCGCAAGGGCTGCTTGCAGGCCGCTGAACCAAGGCGACCACTTCCTGTTCCAGAGCAGATGAAACTGCATTCGCCGGACGAAAAAAACGCTTTTTCTTTGGATGACCTGAACCTGTTGGATCGGCGGCCCTGGTCATCCCGCGTAAGTTCAAAATGGGAGCACGGAGAGCAGGCAGCTCAGAACCGACTCTACGCTTTTCTTGATCATGGGCTTTCCAACTACAAGGAAGGGCGCAACTTTCCGGCGCTGTCGCATACCTCGCGGTTATCACCACACCTCCATTGGGGTGAGATTTCTCCCAATCAAATCTGGTGGGCACTGGGTATGCTTGAAGAAACTCGTGATATCGATCATTTCCGCAGTGAGTTGGGCTGGCGAGAGTTCTCGTATTCGCTGCTCATGAACAACCCAACACTGCCGAAGGTCAATCTGAATACCAAATTCGATAGGTTCCCATGGGTGTCCAACAGGGAGCAACTGCGCGCCTGGCAACGGGGGCAGACAGGTATCCCGATCGTAGACGCTGGCATGCGTGAGCTTTGGCAAACCGGATACATGCACAATCGCCTACGGATGATTACGGGCTCCTTCCTCGTGAAGAATTTATTGTTAGATTGGCGTTTGGGCGAGCAATGGTTCTGGGACTGCCTTGTGGATGCTGATTTGGCGAATAACAGTGCAAGCTGGCAGTGGATTGCTGGATGTGGTGCAGACGCTGCGCCTTATTTCCGTATCTTTAACCCGGTGTTGCAAGGTGAAAAGTTTGATACCCGTGGTGAGTACACCCGTCGGTACTTGCCGGAACTTAACGCCATGCCAGACAATTATCTCTTTAAACCGTGGGAAGCTCCTCAGGAGGTTTTGCAGCGTGCTGGAGTTTTGCTGGGCGAAGACTACCCGCATCCAATCGTCGACCTGAAGAAATCCAGAGACGAAGCGATGCGAGCATTCCAGTCAACAAAGACATCCTAAACTTCGGCCCCTGATGGATGAGCATGTTCTGCAGCGCAAATAAAATGCGTAATGACTAGTTTGCCTTAACCGGAGACTTTAGAGCCCGGAAATATCGACGAACACTATGTATTCGCAAATCAGTCCATGATCGAACTTTAGCCGAGTTGAAAAAGGGACTTCATGCGTGGTTCCATTCTTGCGGGTGTAATGCACGCGCCCTTCGCAAAACACAGTGTCACCGCAAGTCCATATGCCAGAGATCGTGTGATGCATGGCAGTAATTGTGGTGAAGAAACCGGCATTTGCGTCTTCAAACACCCCGCGGCCCGTGAGCATATCGAAATTGCCCAGCCGAAAGATGACATTCTCACTTACAAAACTTGTGACTTTAGGGGCGTCCATTGCATCAACTGCGCGGTAAAGGTTTGTGACCAGCGTTTCGTAGACAGTGGCGCTTGTGGCTTCTTTAGTGAGTTGCATGTGATTTTTCCTTGTCTGGTACAGGTGGGGTGTGGGGTGAGGTCATACGCGGCGCGTGGCGTTGCCGGGGCTCTGCTGCGTGAGCGCTTGTTAGAGTGCTTTGATGCGAGAAAGTTTGATTTGGCCATTCGATATGGCGAGCCCTAGAAAAAGAATGATGAGCGCGGCAAACAGCGCAAGGCCAATTGGTTCCCCAAAAGCGACAGCTCCCATGCCGATGCCTGAAAGCGTGGCAAAGTAACCAACCTGCGCGAATGTCACGCCGTCTGTGCGGCGCTGAACCTCAAAGGTGAGAACATATGAGATGGCGGTAATCAAACCGACGCCAAGGACTGGGGTTAATTCATAGGGGGTAGGTGACACGAAGTTAGCCTGCATACCGCTCGCCACCACAAAGGGGAGGCATAATATGAGCTGGGACAACAAGGTCCCCGCAGCAATCATAATGGGTTCGCCACTTTGAGGGTAGGAGCGACTGCGAAAGACATTCCCCATTGCCAATAGCAGTGGTCCGAGGATCGCCAAGACAATCCAGATCGGTTGTGAATCCATTTTGCCGATCCCCCCAAGGGTCGCAAAGCTTATCCCGACCAAACCGATGATGATGCCCCAAAGGCGATATATGGGCAGCATCTTGCGCTCTACGCTTGCCGTAATAACAAAGGTAAACAACGGTGAAAGAGTTATCAGGACGGAGTACAAACCCGTAGAGATATGTTCAAGGACCGTGTAGGCGACTAGAGCGGGCAAGCTGATCCCTAACAGACCGGAACCGATATAGTAGATCAGATGGTGGCGCGTAACTTGCAGGCGCTGGCCACTTAAAAAGCCAAGGACAAACAGTAGGAGGGTAGCCACCAGTAGCTGCCAGAAGAGCGCAGTCAACGGCCCGATATTTGCCTGGATTGCGACCTTTGACAGGGTGTAGCTCACACCTACAAAAACGCCAATAGCAACGATAAGCAAGGTTGGCGGTGCAGAACGAAGAAATACACTCATCAGACCGTACCTCCCTGCCTGGAATACCCGACAAGACTGTGCGCTGGACCAATGGGTATGATGCCAGTGGGATTTATATGAGTGTGACTGCGGAAGTAGTGCTCGCGGATCTGCGGCATGTCGATGGTTGATGTTACATCAGGCAGAGCGCTGATTTCATCGAAGTACCGCGTGAGTGCAGGGTAATCTGATATTCGTTTGTAATCGGCTTTGAAGTGGGTCACATAAACAGCATCAAAACGCACCAGTGTCGGGTAAAATTTCAGGTCAACCTCGGTGATTTGCTCTCCCGCGAGAAAGCGTCGCGAGGTGAGGACCTGTTCGACTTGTTCCAATGCATCAAAGAGCGCGAAGACTGCCTCGCAATAGGCCTGTTGTGAGCTGGCAAACCCCGCACGGTATACGCCTTCGCGGATAGGTGCCTGGATCATATCCGTGATGCGGTCAATTTCCTGAACAAGCTCATCGGGGTAAAGCTCAGGCCCCATGGCACCGAGCCCGTTAAAGGATGAGTTGAACATCCTCATCATCTCTGCAGATTCGGTGGACACAATCTGTCCGCGGTCTCGGTCAATAAGAAGCGGGACAGTGATAGGGCCGGTATAGTCAGGCGCGAAATATTGGTAAACTTGATAAAGAAAATCTACCTGCGGTGCGCCAGCGACCTCCCCAGCAACATTCTTTTTGAGCACCCAGCCATCCTGTGAGGAGAGGGGATCCATCCATGTAATGCTGATGGTTTCTTGGAGCCCCTTCAAAGAAATAACAAGCTCAACGCCATGGCACCACGGGCAAGCTTTTGAGAGGTACAGGTGATACCGCCCCTTTGCTGCGGGAAACATGGCGTCAGGACTCTTAGAAATCTCGTGGCGATAGCTGCTTGGCATCCGCCGAAACGTTCCATCTGCTTCAACAGGTCTTTCGTGAAGAGCGCCGCCTATTAGTATTTTGGGCATATAAACCATCCGTTATTTTCCTCTGAAGAAGAAATAGATGGTTTCCAATTGAGTGATAATCATCCAATATGAAAACAGTAAGGTGAGTACGAGTAACCCAAGAGAGGCGTTTTGACTGAAATTAGTGCGATACCGATCTTTGTTGCGGTCGCTGAAACTGGTGGCTTTGCAGCAGCTGCGCGCCAGCTTGGCATCACCAAAGGGGCAGTGAGCAAGCGCGTCTCTGGTTTAGAGGCCCGGTTAGGGACGCAGCTCTTTCATCGATCAACGCGCAGTGTCTCTCTTACTGAAGCTGGTGAGATTTATCTGGCATATGCTGTACAGGCGCTGGGCTATGCAAGGGAAGGCGAGGATGCTGTTGCCACTTTGCAAGGCCAGCCGACAGGGCAGTTGAGAGTTAGCGCTCCCATGTCTTTTGGGCGAATACATGTGGCACCTTTGGTGACAGACTTCTTGGAACAATTTCCAAAGATCAACTTGGACCTGACCATGGATGATCGCATGGTTGATTTGATCGAAGCAGGCTTTGATGTTGCCATCAGAGCCGGGTCCATGCCTGACTCAGCCTTGATCGCACGACGATTAGCGACAGTTCGAAGTGTGGTGGTGGCAGCGCCATCTTATCTGGCCAAGAATGGTGCGCCCACAGATCCTGCTCAACTGGTAGATTATAACTGCCTTCATTATGCCTATTCACGTGATCCTATGGAATGGCTGTTCCTTAGCGACGGTGATCAAATGCGTGTTCGTACCAAAGGGAGTTTAAGGGTCAATAACAGTGAAGCCTTGTGCGTTGCTCTGGTCGATGGCTTAGGCATAGGCCGCTTGCCGACATTTGTTGCAGGTTCTCACATCAAGGCAGGGCGCTTACATCAGGTCTTGCCAGGTTTCTCGATGCCAGAACAAGCTCTCTTTGCTGTGTTTCCAGAGCGTCGGCATATGCCTGCAAAAACACGTGTTTTTCTCGACTTCCTTGTAAAACGTATTGGCAGCGAGCAACCCTACTGGGATATTGAAGCAGGCCTTAGCAGCTAGAATAAGCTTGGTTTACAGCAACAAGCTTCCGGTCGAACATGGTATCGAGGCCCGCTAAGGCCGGCAGATTGGGCTCTATTGGGAGCGCAGTCGAAGAAAGGATGAAAAACACCGCTGTATCCCCATTCCCCGCAACGACAATTGGATTGCGGCGTGAGTGTTGAAAGTTCAGCCCTTTTTGCTGGGATATCGCTCTGGTGAGCCTGTGAAAAACAGCCGTTCCCGCGAGATTTGATTGCGTATCATTAAGTTAACTTGAAACCTAGGCCGCTAACCGCCATATTCCAAAAGAAAGACCGAAGGCGAGATGCCTTCATACTGGATGCCTAATGAGGGTCTGGAACTGGGTCGCTTTAAGAAGGACTTGGCCAATGACGCGAGTTTCTGCGTTTTCGAGCCCATTTATGTTGGGTTTCGATGATATTGAACGTGTATTGGATAGGGTAAGCAAAGCCGCAAATGACGGCTATCCTCCCTACAATATAGAACGGCTGCCTGCCTCCGAGGAGAAAGGTGAAGTTATCCGAATTACCCTTGCTGTTGCTGGCTTTACACGAGATCAACTGGATGTATCCGTAGAGGAGAGTCAGCTGGTTATCCGTGGACGCCAACAAGAAGAAAAAACTCGTCAGTACCTTCACAGGGGCATAGCTGCCCGTCAGTTTCAGCGTGCATTCGTGCTGGCTGAAGGTATTGAGATTTTGGGGGCAGACCTGCGCGATGGTCTGTTGTCTATTGATCTTGCTCGTCCTGAGCCAGAGCGTATCGTTCGCCGGATTGAGATCTCAGCAGGGGATTGAGGGCCAGGTTTAATCCTTCCTCAGCGTTGATCCAAATATTAATAACTTCCAAGGAGAAGGCGATGACTAACGCCCCTTCTGTGCTGGCCGACGACCCGTACGAAAATTTTGAAGAGCTTGGAGCAGGCGAACTCGCTTATGTGAGGCGCGTTTCTCCCAAAGACTTGAAAAACATGTTTCCTGATGCAGAGCTGCAGGGCGCAGACTTGCCCGCATGGGCGCTGCTGGCCGCTGATGGCACGCCTTTGGTCCTCACAGACACTAGGAATGCAGCAATTGCAAACGCAATTGAAAACGACCTGGAAGCTCTCAGCGTTCATTAGGTGAAGCTTCTGCTTTTCTTGCTGTGGAAGCTCTTCCGGCAGGCATGCATTAGTAAAAGACATAAAAAAGCCTGGATGGGACACTGTCTCATCCAGGCTTTCTATTTTTTATAGGGAGCTACCTCACGCAGCGTTTGGAGACGCCTGTGGGTGTGTCAGGATCGAGTAAAGCGCAGTGGCATCTGTCGTTGCCCGCAGTTTACTCGCGATTTCATTATTTCTTAGAAGACGTGCAACCCGTGCCAGAGCTTTCAGGTGGTCTGCACCCGCTCCTTCCGGTGCAAGTAAAACAAAGATCAGATCAACAGGCTGGTCATCCAAGCTGTCGAACTCGATTGGTTTGTCCAGACGTGCAAACAGGCCGTGTAACCCGTCCAGGTTCACGATTTTTCCATGCGGGATCGCAATGCCGTTTCCGACACCTGTAGAGCCGAGACGTTCGCGTTGCAGCAGCGTATCAAAGATATCGCGCTCAGTTTCACCGCAAATCTCAGAGGCTCGTTCGGCAAGTTCCTGCAGCGCTTGCTTTTTGCTGTTTGCCTTGAGGTTGGCAATAACAGCCTCAGGACGAAGAAGTTCGTTCAGATCCATTCCTTGATCCGTGTTCATACAAAACACAAAGCCGGTGTAAACCGGCTTTGTATAGGGTCACAGTGACCATGATTGTTAGTTAGGAGCAGCCCCGTTAGCTAGATTAGGATCAATCCAGCCAACGTTTCCATCATCACGACGGAATACGACATTTACCTCACCATTACCAGCGTTGCGGAACACTACAACGGGAGCTTCACTTAAATCTAGCTCCATAACGGCCATACCAACAGTCAGTGTTTTCACTTTCGCTTCAGTTTCTGCAACCACAAGTGGGTTGTAGTCAGCAGGAACTTCTTCTTCCTGTTCTGGGTCGGCAAGGACGTAAGACGTCGCGCCAAATGTTTCCCATTCCACAGGAACACCGTTGGTGTGGTGATCATTTAATTTTCGGTTGTAGCGCCTGAGGCGCTTTTCAATACGTTCGGCTGCTTTGTCGAAACTCTGTCGCGGATCCTGACTATCACCTGAGACCTGTAGCACTACTCCCGTGCTGAGGTGGACTGTGCAGTCGGATCGGAAGCCTGAGCCTTCGCGAGCGATTGTCACATGACCCGTATATGCTCCTGGGAAATATTTATCCAGTGCATCGGAAATCCGGTCTTCAACGTGAGTCCTGGTTGCATCACCAATGTCCACGTTCCTCCCCGAAATTCTAATTGTCATGGGAACCTCTTTTGTTGTGTCGACTTAAACGCTGACAGGTTCTTCAGCCAAAGAGCAAAGAACCCTTCAACACATGTAGTTTGGACCAGCTGAGTTTAAAGTGCCACTGTTTTCGAGTCCTAAGAAAAACTATGAGAACGGAAAAACATCCTAAGAAGGTTATTAACTGAAGATGACTCGATTACCTCTCATTCAAACCATGAGAAATATCAGTGGCTTACGCGAGGAGCTTCTTTTCTCTGCGACGTTGCACCGAGCTTGGAATCTTTAATGCTTCTCGGTACTTAGCTACAGTTCGTCGCGCTATATCCACACCATCATCTTTTAGAATTTTCACAAGAGCGTCGTCTGAGAGAATCTTCTTGGGGTCTTCAGCATCAATTAACTGCTTAATTTGGTAGCGTACTGATTCCGCTGAGTGCGATTCACCACCTTCTGAAGAAGCGATAGCAGCAGAGAAAAAGTACTTCAGCTCGAAAATTCCGCGAGGTGTTGCAATATATTTGTTGGAGGTGACGCGGCTGACGGTGGATTCATGCATGCCAATCGCATCAGCAACAACACGAAGATTCATCGGACGTAAGTACTGAACGCCATAGGTCAGAAAACCATCTTGCTGGCGCACAATTTCTGACGAGACTTTCAAGATCGTGCGGGCGCGTTGATCAAGGCTCTTCACCAGCCAGTTGGCGGTTTGCAAACTGTCGGTAAAATATGCCAATTCCTTGTCGTTTTTGGGCCCCTGAGAGATCTCGGAATAATAGCTCTGGTTCACAAGAACCTTAGGCAGGTTTTCTGTATTTAGCTCAACAGTCCAGCCACCGTCGGATGCAGCGAGCACAAAGGCATCAGGAACAATTGCCTGAGTAATCTCGGTATTGAAGGCTGCACCCGGCTTTGGGTTAAGCTCTTTGATCTCAAGGATCATGTCCTTAAGGTCTTCATCATCTACTTTACAGAGGCGCTTGAGCTTTACCAGGTCATGGTGTGCCAGCAATTCAATGTTCTCAACCAACGCCTGCATGGCTGGGTCGTATCGGTTTTTCTCAATCAACTGCAACTTCAGGCACTCAATGAGGTCGCGTGCAAAAACACCAACAGGATCAAGCCCCTGAATGCGGCTGATCACGCGATCCAGATCGCTCTCAGTCACCCCAAGTCGATGGGAGATCTCTTCACTATCAATGCGCAGATAACCGTTTTCATCAATACAATCGATGAGTTGGCGTGCAACAAGTAAATCCGCAGGGTCTGATACAACAAAGCCCAGCTGCTCTTGAAGATGTTCGCTTAATGATACTTCTGCAGCGACGAATGCTTCCAGATTATAGTCAGAGCCGCCAGAGGACATGTTGTGACTTGGCGCTTGCCAGTTCTCCGCCTTTTGCTGAACGGGATCAATGGGCTGGTTTTCGCCGTTATCATCAGAAAAGACGTTTGAGAGCTCAGAATCCAGTTTGCTCGAAATCGCCTCAGGAGTTGCCTGCAGCTCATTACTAAGCCAATCCCCTTCCTGAGCGTCCGTGGGTGCGTTCTCATGCTCTGTAGAGCCATCAGAGCGGGAAGGTTCAGCCGCCGGTCCTGCACCATCTGGGCTGTCATCTTGTTCCAGAAAGGGATTGCTTTCCAACTCATTGTTAATGTGTGCAATCAGGTCCACATTCGACAGCTGCAACAGCTTGATCGCCTGCATCAGCTGCGGCGTCATGACAAGCTGTTGGCTTTGTCTGAATTCTAATCTGGGACCGATTGCCATAGAGTTGTTCTATCCTCCGAGTGCTGCAAGCTAGCCTGCAACACTCTTCTACGCAATTCGGCATAGGTTGGAAATCAAAGAGTGAACTGTTCCCCGAGATACAAGCGCCTTACGTCGGGGTCTGCGACAATCTGATGAGGTTTGCCTTCAGTCAAAACTTCGCCAGCAGCGATAATATACGCCCGATCAATCAGTCCGAGCGTTTCACGCACATTGTGGTCGGTAATTAAAACGCCAATGCCACGTTGTGTCAGGTGGCGGACGAGCTGTTGAATATCGCCCACTGCAATTGGGTCAATTCCGGCAAATGGCTCATCAAGAAGCATGAAGGATGGGCGTGAAGCCAAGGCGCGCGCAATTTCAACGCGTCGCCGTTCGCCGCCACTGAGCGCGATACTTGGCGATTTGCGAAGATGCGTCACGCCAAACTCACTCAAAAGAGAATCCAGATCTTCTTGGCGTCGCTTTTTGTTCGGTTCCACCACTTCCAGCACAGCGCGAATGTTATCTTCAACTGAAAGACCGCGAAAAATGGAGGCTTCCTGCGGAAGGTAGCCAACGCCAAGGCGCGCGCGCCGATACATGGGCAGCTGCGTCATGTCGAAGTTATCGAGGCGAATGGCGCCATGATCCGGGCGAACAAGCCCGGTAATCATGTAGAAACAGGTGGTTTTACCGGCACCGTTTGGCCCCAGTAAGCCAACAGCTTCCCCGCGTTTCACGTTGAGGCTGACATGCTTTACGACCTGACGGCGACCGTAACTTTTGCCGATGCCGTCAACTTCCAGCACGGCTTCGGAAGGATCAGCATAGGTGATGCCGTCTGGCTGATGCGTCGGGATCTGAGGATCAATTGGGTGTGCGCTCAAGGGCGTGGGCCTATTTTGTTCTAGTTCTTTTTATCGACGCTATTTGGCTGCAAAAGAATCTTTACGCGGCCTGTATTCGGGCCACCTTCGTTTGCATCCAGATCTGCTTTACCTGTTTCCAGATTGATCACAAGGCGTTTGCCTACAACAACGTTTGGCCCCTGACTGAGCACCACCTGCTTGCCAGTCATCACAACCAGCTGTTTGTCCATGTCAAAACTGGCATCATCCCCGGTTGCGACTTGATCCTTGGAGGAAATCAACACATTCCCCTTTGCTTCAAGGCGCGAGATGGACTGCTGTACGGCTTGGCCGTCTGCATCACCATTTGCCATGGAACCGGAGTAAAACACGATTAATCGCTGAGTTTCCAGTTTGGTATCACCTTGGATAACAACAACATTACCGCTGAAAATAGCGCTTTTGTCATTGTCACGGACCTGAAGGTTCGCGGCCTCAATCTCGATAGGCTCTTTGTTGTTGGAACCAAATCCAGCAAATGAATCGGAGAACGTTTGTGCGTGGGCCATTCCAGCCAGCCCAAATGCCACAATCCAAGATAGAGAGAATATCTTCATCCGGTTAATCATTGACCGTTCTCCAGCGCCCAGGGCAGAAGCTTCATTTTAACGCCCCGACGAAAATTCAAAACATTGTTTTTTTGATCAAATTCCATAGATCCAGCATCGATATAACCACCATCGGACATGACATCAACTGTATCGTTGGTCTGGATCGTCCCCGTTTTCATATCGATATCAAGGTACTCAAACTCTGCAGAGTAGCCTTTACTGTATGTAAGCTGGATCCCGTTGCTGAGTTCCAGCGTCTCCATCTCGGTATCAAACGTTCCGTTTTGAGAAATGATACTAACAGTTTCTCCCGGAGCAACTGTGATTTCAGCCACAATCTTCTCCAGATCGATCACCTGAGGATTGGTAATACGCTGAATAGCGCGATCAGCCTGCACGTTGTAGGAGCGATCTCCATCATTTCCTGAAAGGTGGGGATTAGACATCACTAGGCCTTCGGTGGTCAGGCTAATGTCCCCAATACTTAAGCCAGAAAGAACATTCTGGAAAATAACCATGCCCACCACCGCTAGCGCAATGAGGGTGCCACCAGCGGGCAAGGCATAACGGAGAAGACGAACCAAAAGCGAGTGCCGGCGCGCTGATTTCCGAGCTTTCTCAAGCCGTGTCTGCGCTTCCGATGCAAACTCCTTAGGCATGTTCTCCATTGTTGTCATTCGTAGTCCTGAACCATTCTGGATGCGACACACATGGGGTCGCGTTCCGGTTGCCAATTTTCTGGTCTGCGTCAGTCTGAGCTACCAGTATTGTACAGGCACATACCACTTCATTTGATACGCAAATTTCGGGTTTGAACCCAAAGGGAAGTGGTATGCACACACTAGCTGCCTAAGTGGGGTTGCTTCAACAAATTACAAATGTTGAGCACCAATAAACCGCAAATACTGGTAGAAAACCCGATCTCACACTTAAGAATGCGCGAAAATATCGGTGTCTGGCCATCCAGCAAGGTCGAGTTCCGCACGTGTAGGCAGAAAATCGAAGCACTTATTCGCTATTTCAGTGCGCTGTTCACGCTCTAGCATAAACTCTAGACGCTCTTTGAGTTTATGAAGGTGCAGAACATCGGAAGCGGCATAAGCAAGTTGCGCATCAGAAAGTTTTTCTGCTGCCCAGTCAGAACTCTGTTGCTGCTTTGAAAGGTCGACGCCAATCAGTTCGCGGCAAATATCTTTCAATCCGTGACGATCTGTATAGGTGCGCACAAGCTTGGATGCAATTTTGGTGCACCAGACCGGAGAAACGGAAATATCCAGATACTCCTTCAATACGGCAACATCAAAGCGAGCAAAGTGAAAAATCTTCGGCTTGCTTGCATCTTCAAGCAAGGCCTGCAGGTTTGGCGCAGCCAACTGTCCGCGTTCAATCTGGACCACATCGGCAGAGCCGTCTCCAGATGAAAGTTGTACAACGCACAACCGATCCCGGTGTGGATTCAGACCCAGTGTCTCGCTGTCGACGGCAACGGCCTCGGCATTCGCGTAGTTGGAAAGGTCTGGAAGGTCATATTTATGGTATCTGATTGTCATTGTGGCTCTCGAAGAATAAGCGCTGCTTGTATATGAGACGTGTTTTGTCTCTTCTACGTGAAGCGGTCAAGTTACTCTATGATTTTAAGGGAGAGCTGTGTGAAAAAAGATGGTGCCCAGAAGAGGACTCGAACCTCCACGCCCTTGCGGGCACTAGCACCTGAAGCTAGCGCGTCTACCAATTCCGCCATCTGGGCATATCATCTTTTTCATCAGAGGGTTGCTGGTGTCCAGCGCCGCTCTGTGAGGCTGGGTTCTAAGGATGTGGCCTTGGATTGTCAATCATACATTTGCAAAGAGTTTTAATTTCTCCACAGTGCGCCTTCACAAGGGAGAAGGGCAGGAGTATTAACATCCCACGAATTATAGCTTTTTTGATGGTTGTGCGCGCTAATACGCAGACCTGCAAAAAATTGGCAAAGGTGGAATAAAATGGCGCAAGCGCTCAACGGGAAAATAATCACCGTTTTCGGCGGGTCAGGGTTTATTGGTCGGCATACCATTCGGATTTTGGCAGAACGCGGATACAGCATTCGCGCAGCCGTGCGTAGACCTGATCTGGCTGAACACCTGCAACCTCTCGGCGCGGTTGGGCAGATCATGCCAGTTGCGGCCAGCGTTCGAAACAAAAAGTCTGTCGAAAAGGCTGTTGAGGGCGCATGCGCAGTTATCAACCTTGTTGGTATCCTCTACGAGGCTGGTGCGCAAAAGTTCGATACCGTGCAAGCCAAAGGCCCGGCGACCATTGCTGATGTTTGTAAAGAGCAGGGCATTGAGACACTGGTCCACCTTTCCGCAATTGGGGCTGATGAAAACAGCAAGTCTGTTTATGCGCAAACCAAAGCAGCTGGTGAAAAAGCTGTATTGGACGCGATGCCAAATGCAGTCATTTTCCGTCCGTCTATTGTGTTTGGACCGGAAGACGACTTCTTCAATCGCTTTGGTAGCATGGCACAGCTCTTCCCAATGCTTCCGCTCATCGGTGGCGGTCACACCAAATTTCAGCCTGTTTATGTGGAAGATGTGGCACTTGCTATCGCCAACGCAGCAGAACGTCAGGTTGAAGGCGGCAAGGTGTATGAACTGGGCGGACCAGAAGTTGCTTCCTTTAAGCAGTGCCTGTCCTTGATGCTGGAAACTATTCGCCGCAAGCGCGCCCTTGTTTCCCTGCCATTCCTAATAGCGCGTATTCAGGCAAAATTTTTGCAGATGTTCCCTAAACCAATGCTGACCGTGGATCAGGTGAACCTGCTTAAACGAGACAATGTTGTAAGCAAGGAAGCGCTCTCAGAAAAACGGACGTTTGAAGGCCTCGGTATTGAGCCTCATTCAATGGAAGCAATCCTGCCAACCTACCTTGATAAGTTCCGCCCTCACGGCCAATACGAGGCGCAAAAGCCGCTTAAATCGTAGCGCTTGGTGGACAATCCAGTTAAACAAAAACCCGCTTCTGGCGGGTTTTTATCGTTTGGCTGAGAATATTCATGCGAACGTGAAGGCGAATTGATCAGCTTTGCGTGAGGATCAGGCCCAGCAACCCAAGGCCGCCCACGATAATGCGCCACCATCCAAACAGCATAAAACCGTGTTTGGAAACGTAATCCAGCAAACTGCGTACAACAAAATATCCGGCAATGAATGAGGACACCAACCCAATGATAATTAGGGTCCAGTCGTCTTGTCCTAACGCGTCTTTGTTCTTCATAAAGTCAAAGGCAAACGCGCCAACCATTGTTGGCATTGCAAGGAAGAAAGAGAACTCAGCCGCAGATCGCTTGTCTGTCCCCATAAGGAGTGACGCGACAATCGTAGCACCGCTGCGCGAAACACCTGGGATCATTGCCATGCACTGCGCAAATCCGATCTTGATGTAGAGCGACATCGGGTATTCTTCCACATCAGTATAGCGCACCTGCAATGGCATCCTGTCTACCAGCAACATGATGATGCCGCCAAAAATTAGCGAGACACACACCAGCGCAGGGGTCTCAAATAAGACGACCTTGATAAAGTCATAGGCGAATGCGCCAATGACGGCAGCTGGCAGAAAAGCGAGTAAAACGCCGGCAGTGAAATGGCGGGCCTTTGCGCTGGTTGGCAAAGCAAGGGCAATACGGGTAAGACGTGTGAAATATACACTCAGTATGGCTGCAATCGCGCCAAGCTGGATCATCACTTCAAAAGCACGCCCTTCGCTTTTAAAGCCGATGAAATGCCCAATCAGCAGCAGGTGTCCTGTTGAGGAAACAGGGATAAATTCCGTCAGACCCTCAATGATGCCAAGCACCAAAGCGCCGACGATACTGTCAGTTGTCATAAAACGTTGATCTCCAAGAATTTCCTGCAATTGTCATTGAAGACGTTGTCCCCGTCTTTCTGCTTTGGTTTATGCTCTCAAGACTCTTTTGAGACAAATTACATTCCTATAGCAACCTTTTGGTTACAGGTTTGCTCATAAATCAGAATAATGCTCAAGCTCTATCATCATCCTTTCTCTCCAGAATCGCGTTTTGTGCGCCTTGCACTTGGAGAATACGGAATTCCGTTTGAATGTCAGACGGAATACCCTTGGGCACGTCGTCGTGAATTCCTAATGATGAACCCGGCAGGTACTCTGCCCGTTCTGAAGGAAAATGATGGCCCCGCTGTGAGCGGGCCCACAGTCATCATGGAATATCTGGACGAAACTCGTGGATATGCCATCCCAAACAGGCGGTTATTGCCTGACCACCCGGAAGCACGTGCAGAAACACGCCGTCTCGTCTCTTGGTTTTTGCAAAAATTCCTTAGTGAGGTTATTGGCTACATCGTGCAAGAACGCATCTACAAACAGGAGATGCCAGATAGTCAGGGTGGCGGACAGCCAGATTCAAGCGTCCTTAGGGTTGCACGGGTCAATATGCTGAACCACCTACGATATATTGGGTATCTTGCTGCGACACGAAAATGGTTGGCAGGGGACAGATTGTCATTTGCTGACCTTGCCGCAGCAAGCCTTCTCTCCTGTGCAGACTATCTTGGTGAAGTTCCATGGTCCGAGGACGAAAACGTGAAGAGCTGGTACGCGCGGATGAAATCTCGTCCGAGCTTCCGCCCGATTCTAGCAGACAAGATGCTGGGCATGCCAGCCTCCAGGACCTACGCGGATCTCGACTTCTAAAACCGCAATCCGATACCCCTTTGACGGATAAACAAGCCGCGCGCGTTAAAGCTGAGTTGATCAAGCGCGCGCGCGCTATCGGTTTTGATGATGTGCGCGTGACCACTGCGGATGCAATCCCGCTTGCGCCTGAGCGCCTTCATCACTTTATCGAACAGGGCTACCATGCCACCATGGAGTGGATGCCCGAAACAGAAGTGCGCCGTTCCAGCCCGCTGGAGCTGTGGCCGGAGGCGCGTTCCGTCATCATGCTTGCCATGAATTACGGGCCCGATGTTGACCCGATGGAGATGCGCGAGAAGCCTGATAAGGCGCATATCTCGGTCTATGCCCGAAATCGTGACTATCACGACATTATCAAAGGCAAGATGAAAGAACTTGCCAGTCTGCTCGTGTCCAAGGGCGGCGGAGATGTGAAAGTCTTTGTCGATACAGCACCTGTCATGGAAAAACCATTGGCCCATTCTGCAGGGCTTGGCTGGCAAGGCAAACACTCTAATCTCGTGTCGCGAGAGCTCGGCTCCTGGTTCTTTCTCGGTTCGATTTTCTCAACCCTTGACCTGCCGTTGGATGAGCCGGAAGTGGACCATTGCGGTAATTGTAAACGCTGTCTCACGGTTTGCCCCACATCAGCATTTCCATCTGCCTATCAGGTGGATGCAAACCGCTGCATATCGTACCTGACCATTGAGCACCACGGCCCGATACCCATGGAGTTCCGCAGGAACATGGGCAATCGTATCTATGGCTGTGATGATTGCCTTGCAGTTTGCCCGTGGAACAAATTTGCCCAGTCTGCAAGTGAAGCCAAACTACAAGCGCGCGAAGACCTGCTGGAGCCAGCTCTAACGGACCTGTTGAAGTTGGATGATGCGGCCTTTCGCTCGTTCTTCTCCGGTAATCCAGTCAAGCGCATCGGTCGTAACCGCTTTATCAGAAACTGCCTGATTGCAGCTGGAAACAGCTCAGATGCTCAGCTTCTCCCACAAGTGGTCGAACATTTGCAGGATGACGATGAGACGGTCCGCGCAACGGCTGTCTGGGCGTTATCTCAACTTGTGCCATCAGCAGCCTTTGAAGAGCATAAATCAGCTGCTCTGGCCGATGAGCAAAGCGAACTTGTAAAAGTAGAGTGGGAAACTGTCTCTCACGAGAGCTAGTGTTTCAATCAATGCGTTGAGGCCTGTAAGGCCAACCAAAGCGGCAGGCTCACGCACGAAAGCAAGGTGGACTGGGCAATAAGCGTTGCGGGCTGGCGGCAGTCTGCCCCAAAAGCTGCGGCCAGTACATGCGCGGCAGATGCCGTTGGCAAGGCAGCAAAAACCACCAAGACAGACGCTTGCTCCCGCGGAATATCGAGCGCATGAACCATCATGAATGCAATGGATGGTAATGCCAGCAGCTTAATAGCGTTGAGCCCCCCAGTATAAAAGTCCAGCTTCATGAGGCCTTGCCAGTCCAGCGTCGCCCCAATCGCCAGCAATGCGAGCGGGATCGCTGCCAGCGCGAGTTGATTAAGCCCGTTTGCAAGCACGAGAGGCAGCGTATAGCCGCTCAACCCCACCAGCACACCTGCAAGTGCTGCAAGGAAGAACGGGTTCAAAGCCACTTTGATGATCGCGGCGCGGGCTCCAAGCCCTTTGCCCATGGAAAGAGCGGTCACCGCCATAAGATTTGCCAAGGGCACTGCAAAGCCAACGGCAATGGCCATCAAAGAAGCGTGTTTTGCATCAAGCGCGTTGATCGCGACAAAAGCGATCGCGGTGTTAAAACGCCATGCAGTTTGCCAACTGGCCGCAAAATCCAGAAAGCGGGCGGGGCCGAACGGTCGAAGCAAACCACCCAGCAGAAAACCAAGTCCAAGAATGCCCCAGACCCCAACTCCGATCATCCAGGCATCGCCAAAATTAATAGGCCGTGCGGCTGTTGCCGAAAACATAAGCGCAGGAAATAAAAGCTGAAAATTGAGCGTATCAACACCGCGCCACGTTGCTTGGTCCAGCCGTCTACCGAACAGCCCTCCAAGGACCAATAGCCCCAAGCTTGGTAGTAGTGCCACTAAAATGTCCATAGTACTTCCCCAAGGCAGCTGGCTAATCTCAAGAACTCCTATTAGTCTGATGGGGAGCGATAAAATAATAAGCTGAGCTTATAATATTGAGAGTTACGACCATGACCAGCTCTAGGCAGACCCAAAGAACAGCAACACATTTGCCCGAGCTGGCTGTGCGTGCTTTACCGCTGCTGCAAAAAGTAGGATCGGTCACAAAAACAGCTCATCAACTGGGGGTGAGCCAGTCTGCTGTCAGTCAATCAATTGCTGAGCTTGAAAAAAGAGTAGGTGTTCAAGTTTTGCGCCGTGGCACTCAACCAGTGCAACTAACACAAGAAGGGCAGGTGTTGGTCGAATATGCGCTCAACATGCAGGCTGCGGAAAAAAACGCTATGGCCCAGATAAATGATCTGCGCCACAACAAAAGCGGCTGCGTTAAAATTGGCTCCAGTGGTCCATCAGCCTCCACACGTTTGCTGCCAGACCTAATGCAGCGTGTATCGAGGCAATATCCGGGGATCGCGCTGGAACTGCGAGAGGCTCAGGATCAGGAAACCATTGCTGCGTTAAGGCGCAGCGAGATTGATCTTGCGGTGATAACCGATATTGGTGATGGCGATGAGTTTGAGACTATTCCTTTAGCTTGTGATCAGCTTGTTGGTATCGTGGCGCAAGGTGCTGTCACCTCCAGCAGCATCTCAGCTGCTGGCTTTCAGCAAAAACCCTTTATTATGACAAAGGGAGGGAGCGAACCCTTGGTCCGTAAATGGTTTTCTAAAGCTGACAGTGAGCCAAGAGTCGATCACTCTATTCAGCAGATCACCTCTATTCTAGCAATTGTCAGAGCCGGTCTGGCTTATTCAATCATTGCAGAATTGGCGCTTCCTGAAAAAACAGAGGGCATAGATGTGTTGCCATTAGCACCGGCCGCCCCGCGCAACTTGTATTTGGCACGGCTTCCAATAACGCCCTCTAACAGTGCAGCGAGAAAAGTATGGGAGCTTGCTGAAATATTGTTTTATGCGGAGGCCGGCCGGTCATGAATGAGCATCGAAACTGTCAAAGCTGCTAAGACGGTTTTGACAATGCTTCATTCAAGACGCATTGCATGCGGTAGTAGGTTTCAACCTCTTCCTCGGAGAATGCCTTTGCAAACTCGTCTATTTTTGCCATTTCCACACTGCGAACCCTCTTAATCAGTGCTTTGCCTGAAGGTGTCAAACGGAAATATACAGACCGTTTGTGCCTAGGGTTATGCACTTGCGCTACATGCCCTTTTTCGAGAAGCTCTTTGAGGACTTTCGCCACGAACTGGCGTTTCAACTGCAGAAAATTTGTAAGCTCAGGAGCCGTTGCCTGCGTTAAAACCAGAGCCGCTTCCATCACTGCACGCTGCCCAACTGAAAGGTCGGTACCGGCCAGATCCGCCTCCACACGTGCACTGATCGTGCGCAACAAGGGGCGTGTCATCTGTATTCCTGCGTAAAGTAAGTCAGATTTAGATTTTTTAATCATTTGTTATATATGGACTATTCTGTATTTTTGTCAATTTTATTGACAAAAATTCGAACGAGGCCTATGGAAACACCATTAGTTTTTCGGGACCCTAATGGAAAAAAGAGGCAGACCATGAGCTTCAGTAGTCTTGCAGAGCGCCAGATTTTAAAAGCGCAAGCCGACGGGCAGATGGATAACCTTGAGGGAGAGGGGAAACCATTGCCTGAGCGCGCGCCAGGCTCATATACGAGCGCAGCTACGATGCGAATTATGGCACAAGCGGGGGCCGTTCCAAGAGAAATTGAGCTGAAGAAAGAAATCGAAGTTCAACGTCAGGTCGTTCAAAAGGCAAAAGGGTCACCGTCTTGGAAAAGTGAAATGGCCAAGCTGGCAGATTTACAATGCCGCCATGCCATTGAACAGGAATCCCGTAAACGGTTCTTTACTTGAGCTCAGAGCACTTCGCGGTTATCAGCGTTCAAAACCAAGGGAGCCTCTGCGAAAAGGCAGCAAGCTCAGCCCCCCGGCCCACTTAAACTGTGAACTCTGAAAACACCTCGACAACATCGCGGTAGACCTGCTGCTTGAATGGGATCACCAAGCCTGGAAGGTTCTCTGCCTTTTCCCAGCGCCATTCGCAAAACTCCTGCGCGTGCCCATCAGGCGGTGTAAGGATGTTGATTTCGCTGTCATCACCGTCAAAACGGAAGGCAAACCAACGCTGTGTTTGCCCGCGATACTTCACTTTGCGCATGTTGCGCTGTACATCCTCAGGAAAATCGTAGGAGAACCAGTCAGGCGCTTCAGCAAGCAGTGAAATAGACTTTACAGAGGTCTCTTCGTAAAGCTCGCGTTTGGCCGCTGCTATCGGATTTTCTCCTTTGTCCAATCCACCCTGCGGCATTTGCCAGGCGTACTCGTCAGGAATTGGCTGCTCGTCGCCATAGCGTTTTCCAGCCCAAACAAACCCGTCGCGATTGATAAGCATGATGCCAACACACTGGCGAAAAGGAAGGGCACTGTAATCAGTCATGTCTGGTCCACGCTAAGAGGGAATATTTACCGAGTAGAATTGATGGCTGAGCTGATCGGAACAAGCGAAAGACCGCGCTCCTCTAGCCGCTGAGACCACGCTTCCAACGCAGCCAAGGTCACGGGAAAAGCCGTCGCAGTTGCGACTGCAATGCCTCTTTGACGCGCGATCACTTCAAGCTCCAGAAGCTGTGTGCCAATCGCTTCCTGATTTAAATTTTGGTCAAGAACCAAGTCTGCCTGCACAAATGGAACTTTCTGTGTTCCGGCAACCTCACTGGCTTTTGAACGCGGTGAAGTCCCGTCATCCACATACATCAGCCCATGATCACGAACCTTGCTCAGCAACTCATTCATGCGCATTTCATTGGAGGTGAAGCGGTCACCCATGAAGTTGACCAAACCCACATAATTGCTGGTCTGCCCTAAAACCCAGGAAAGGCGCTCCTCATTCTGGGCTTTGTCCAGGTTTGTCAGCAGGCTTTGCGGTCCTGCATCATTATCAGGGTAGTCAAAAGGCTCCATCGGCGCTTGAAGCAGCACTTCGTGCCCAGAAAGACGGGCGGACTGCATCCAGCTGTCAATGTCATCCCCATAGGGTGACAAGCCGAGGGAAATATCAGCAGGAAGGTCTTCAATAGCCTTGAGCGTCATATCGGAGTTCAAACCGATGCCATTCACAAGAATAGCTATGCGCGCTTGTGTCAGTGTAGTTGGAGACGGGCGGCGAGCATACACATCAAGCGGGCGTATGCCTTCAGCTGAAATCTTGGGAAGCGAGCCGAATTTATGAGGCTCGAGCAGCTGCTTGATCGGCTCTGTCGATAAGGCCTCACCAGAAAAGCCTGCATCCATGCCTTCATAATCAACGCGGCGCGCAAGGTCGGACAGCGAGGTTGGCCCACTGGATTGACCTGCCGATGCAGAGCTCTTCGGGTCGGATAGAAGAAAATTACCGTTAGAGCCAAGATCACTCTCAGCATCAGGCTGGTCAAGCTGACGCCCATCCGGCAGGGAAACAATTTCAATATCACCGGGAGAAACACCGTCGAGGGCGCTGGACAGTTCAATGGTTGCCATTGGCTCCCCGCCATTGGGGTCGTCAACAATACCGATCCAGATAAGCCCAGTGGTGAGTAAAACAGTCATTATGGCGACACCAATCAAGCCAAACGGTAACCGACCGATGCCCCGCCGCTTGTTCATTCCAAGCGGAGCTGTCAAATCGCTCTTAACCATTACTGTCCCCACCCTGTCATAAAGAGCCGCCGCGCCAAACAAAAGTTCAGCGCGGCGAGCTTGTATTAAGTCAAATTAGTCAGATGCGTTTGCTGCACTGTCTGCACTTGGTGGAAAGGCTGTATCAACCTTCTCGCCGCGAAGCAAAGCCTTTGCCAGGTTCAGCTGCACATCCTTGTCTTTGTCCTGCGGCACATATGCCTGACTACCAGAACCTTCGTCGCCTTCTTCAGCCTGAAGGTGTCCACGCAGCCCAGCTTCGCCTTTGGTTTCCGCACGGCCCTTCAGCTCGTCAGGAAGTTCCTGCAAGGAGATGATGTCAGGGCGGATACCCTTCGCCTGAATGGAATTACCAGAAGGCGTGTAGTAGCGTGCTGTTGTCAGACGGATAGCACCGTTCGCACCCAGCGGAATGATGGTCTGTACAGAACCTTTACCGAAGGAACGTGTGCCCAAAATAGTGGCCCGGCGATGATCCTGCAGCGCTCCAGCAACAATTTCAGAAGCCGAGGCAGAACCACCATTCACAAGAACGATTACAGGTGCTCCGTTGGTCATATCACCATTGCGAGCGTTATAACGCTGGGTCTCTTCAGCATTTCTGCCACGGGTGGAAACAATCTCGCCGCGGTTCAAGAACGCATCGGAAACAGCAATGGCTTGATCCAGCAAACCACCAGGGTTATTGCGCAGATCCAGAACAAAGCCCTTCAGCTTGTCCTTGCCAATTTCAGCGGTCAGCTCTTCAACGGCGTTTTCCAGGCCATCGAAAGTTTGCTCGTTGAACTGGGTAATGCGGATATAGCCAACATCTTCTTCTTTGTTCCAGCGAACAGAGCGGATGCGGATTACGTCACGCGTAATTGTAATGTCGGTTGGCTCGTTAATGCCTTCACGGCGCACCGTAATAACGATGTCTGTGTTCACCAGACCGCGCATCTTCTCAACGGCTTCGTTCAAAGTCAGGCCCATCACCTGCTCGCCGTCAAGGTGCGTGATCAAGTCACCAGCCTGTACACCTGCTTTAAACGCTGGTGTGTCGTCGATTGGAGCAACGACCTTTACAAGGCCATCTTCCATGGTCACTTCAATACCAAGGCCGCCAAACTCGCCACGGGTCTGCACCTGCATATCGCGGAAGCCCTTTGGGGGCAGGTAACTGGAGTGAGGATCAAGGCTTGTGAGCATGCCGTTGATAGCAGTTTCGATTAGTTTGGAGTCAGTTGGCTCCTCAACATAATCAGAGCGCACACGCTCAAAAACGTCTCCAAACAGATTGAGCTGATTGTAAGTGTCAGCAGAGGCTGCTGAGGCTGGCTCAGCAAATCTGAACGGGGCTTGGGAATATGTTACGACCGCCGTAGCCCCCATGACCACGCCAACCAGCAGAAGCGATGCTTTCCTTATCATCCGCGAACCTTTTCGTTTTCGGCGCGTGACCACCATGGGTTGGGGTCGATTGCAGTGCCGTCTTTCCTGAATTCTACATATAAAACCGGCTGGTCCAAACTAAAATTAAGGTTATTAGCGCTTGCGAGGCGCGTTTCTCCCATTTCAGCGATTGGCTCTCCAGCAAGAATAAACTGCCCTAACTCTACCATCACATTGCCCAGACCAGACAAAAGCACATGGTGTCCGCCGCCTGCATTAACAATTACCATCTGCCCGTAAGAGCGGAAAGCCCCTGCATACACCACCCAACCATCAGTGGGGGAGGTAACTTGGGCATTCGGGCGTGTGGCAATGGATTGGCCAGTGGTTATCTTACCAAATCCATCTGCAACTCCAAAGTCCTGAAGCAGCGTGCCGGAAACAGGTTCAGGCAAAAGCCCAAGTGTTTCCGAAAAAGCAACAGCCGGTTTTAACCGGCTCGGATCAGCAAACGGGTCCCCAGAGGCAATTTGGTTCTGCCGTTCAATGTCTGCAAGTCGCGCGGCTTCTGCTGCGCGCCGGCTGCTTTCCACTTCTCGTTCAAGATTAGCAAGCAACTCTTTCAAAGAGGTTGCCTTGTCGGCAAGTTCTTTGGCGCGAGCCTTCTCGGCTTCCAGCGCTACAAACCTTTCCTGCCGTGCTGCCCTCTTTTTTGCTAAAAGCAATTCAACGCGGTGGCGCTCCTCTGCCATCTGTGCCGCCCCACTACGAATCCGGTTGCGCTCCGCTTCAATTTTTCCTCTAAGTCGCGACAATTCAGTAAGGTCGCTTGCCAAGGCCTCCGCTTCGATCCGCACTTCTGGCATGATCGAATTCAACAAAATTGCACTCCGCACGGCTCCAAGAGCATCTTGTGGACGCACCACCATTGCAGGTGGCGGGCGATGACCAATCCGTTGCAGAGCACTTAAAACCTCGGCTAATACACCTTTGCGTTCATTCAGTGACACGCGGACAGATTGTTCGTTTTTTCTGTGTCTGCTTAGGCGTGCTTCCGTCGCTTCCAGTTGGTTTTCTAGCTTTTTAATGCGTTCACCAGTGCGGATAAGTTCGCCGCTCAGGCTTTCCCCATCTCGCTCCAGTGCCCGAATGGACCGCTGAATTTCCTCGCGCTTCTCTTTGGAAAGGGAGATGGTTTCGTTCAGCTCGCGAAGCTCCTGCTTCCGCATTTCCCTCATAGTTGCGGCGGCCTGATCTTCGTCGGCCTTATCGCTATCTTCGATTTTGAAGGAAATGTTGGTCAGTTTTTGCGCAGTACTATGCAGCGGCAGGGAAAGAACACCTGCATGAAACAAGGCAATGCCTGTTACTAACTGGAGGATCAGGTTTCCTCTAAAACGCAACAACTGAACTCCCAAAGTGCAGCAACGGGAACGAAACTGACTTCCAACTAAAAAGGATGTAGGCCTGTGCTCTCAAATTGCAGAGGAACAGCCTTATAATAAACGCTGAGGATAATGCAGCGACAGCGTTAAGGAAGAGTCAACCACGTTTGAAGGCTTAGCGACTTCCCCTGGAAACATCAAGCGAGTGCGCGCGCTTCAGAAGAACAAGGCCACTGAAAGAGCTCAAAATGTAAGTGTCATAAATTGACGACGCGTCACGAGGAAGCCCTGGCTTTGTCGTGGTAATAGGCGTGCTGATCGGCAACCCATTGGTCTTTGCGTTTATCATAAAGATCAAGAAATTTCTCGTCTTGGTCCATAGGCATATACGGGTAATCGCCTGCAGCCGTAAAGTTGGTTAGCTAGGAGTAATGGATAAAACTTGACTAAGAACCGAACCCAGGCACGCCGCCATAGGGTAGTAGGCTCGGGCATCCTTCTCAAATAAGCACAAATGTCAACGCAGACCAAAAGCTGGTAAATGGCAAGGTTTAGCCCACTGACGCCATTTCGAGAGCTACGAGGGCTCTCGAACTTTTGCCAAATGAGGAAATGCCGTCTCGCAGGCTGTGTTGAGGTCTTTGTGTAAGCTATGCTTATCAGAGGAAACGGGAGATATTGCCTCTCTGTCACTCTTCCAACTTGTACTCATAGCTCTGAAATGAAACAGTTTTGAAGTCTTCAAATAGGGCTTTTGACGAGTGAAGAACGGGTGCAACCAAGCTGCGTATTTAGGTTCTGGTCTGACCCCATGGGCCTTAAACTGAATGCTCTTAGGAATTCTGGAAGGAGCAGCAACCCATTTGCGATGCGTTTCTTTCGGTGGGTCCATCGTATGCTGGAACATATGGTGACGACGATCACCCAGTGTCTTTAGTTGGCTTTGATCTGTCTGCGTTACAGGTTCAACCCAGACACCGGGTATTAAGAAATAACCGAGGAAACTCTTTTTAAGTCCGTCAAAAATAGATTTTCCATCTTGGCAAACGACGAATTCGTCGACGTCGCAAAACAAAAGCGCTTCAGAGGGCTGAACGTACTTCCAGCGAAGGAGTTGAAGCAACGAACGCTGAAGGAATTTTACTGCGTGGAGTTTGGGTGGACCATATTTAAACGGTGCATGAACAATTTCAACGCTGATTTTCAAGTTCTCTTGCAAGATGGCTTGGTGAATATCATCTGCGTGTGCAGGGTCTTCACTGTTCTCAAACAGGACAAGGGCATCGACACCATGGTTAGTGACATGAAACCTCAGCCAGTCCAAAATCCATGGAACAGGTGTGTCTTTACAAAGCGTCGAAAGTACACGTTTGCCCTTGAAGTCTCTGGAAGGATTTGGAGAAACCTCAAGTTGTCCGTGTGTTCCGTTTATCTCAACATCAATGACAGCGATTTCCTGATCAGGTGAAACCTTGATCCAGACTTCATGGACTTGTTTGAGCTTTCTGTGTCTTGCACGAAGCAGCTTGTCGCCCTGAAAGAACTTTGCTTTGAGTAATTTTTCCTCAAACCCGAGCGGCTTCGGTCCGACCATAATAATATGCCGACCATCATGTGACCTAAAGACATCATAAAACAATGTCGAGGCATCAAATGTGTCTCGATAATTTGAAGCTTCATGTCCTTTCAAATCCGGAAAAACTCGTTTTAAACCATAGGGCTCGAGATAAACGGTTCGATCGCGTAGTTTTGTCAGCATCAGAAAAGAACTTTATTTGTAGGAAAGAGACTTAAATCTAACGATGTTTCTATCTGTGATTGAGGATCTTAGATAGCCGAAATGAATGGACTTTGAGCTGTACCGGCCTCTAATCAACGGATTTCGAAAGTGCAGTTAGCGCAGGCAAAGTGAAGAGGGACCGAAACAAAACGTTCTCAAACAGCGCCACCACGCTACACGCGGTGGTACGGGTGCCCTGTGAGGATGGTAATAGCGCGGTAGATTTGCTCGCCACACATAATGCGCACCAGTTGGTGCGGCCATGTCATGGAGCCAAGGGCGAGCTTTAGGTCAGCGCGTTGCAAAAGAGCTTGTCCATGCCCGTCTGCACCACCAATGGCGAGCACCACATCTGAGGTGCCCTGATCGGCCCAGTCACCAACCTTTTTGGCAAATACCTCACTGGAAAGGGCTTTGCCGTGCTCATCCAGCGCAATAAGGATCGCGCCAGAAGGAAGCGCATTGAGCAGGAGTTGCGCCTCTTCGTCTTTTCTGTCTTGCGTACGTGCTGCCCGGCTCTCCGACAATTCAACCACAGACACTGAGGTGATGCCAACGGAGCGGCCCGCTTTACGGGCACGGTCCAGATAGCGCTCAAACATGTCCTTTTCCGCGCCGGCTTTCATTTTGCCAACGCAGGCAATCGTGACTTTCATGAAGTCTCCGAGGGTCGAATGACGGTTATCCGTCAGGTCAGAAGAATAGGTGCAGCTAAGCCCACAAGAGCGCACAAAAACCCAAGCGCCCTCATTCCGAAAAATGGGCAGTTGAATTGTACTGCGCAAAATACCGGACCCTGCGAAAGGTCAGGTATTATCCGATGAACTGCGTTGGTGCAGTGCTATCCGCGGACCACATTTTCTCTATATTGTAGAAACTGCGGACTTCCGGGCGGAAAATGTGAATAATTGCATCACCGATATCGATGAGCACCCAGTCACAATGCGGCATGCCTTCAATACGGGCATTACCATAGCCTGCTTGTTTCAGATCACGCAGCAGATGGTCAGCAACAGCGCCAACATGGCGATGTGAGCGGCCAGAAGCCACAACCATGTGGTCAGCCAATGCAGACTTGCCAGTTAGATCTAGAGATACGATCTCTTCAGCCTTGGAATCTTCAAGACTATTGATGATCAGTGCAAGCACGTCCCCGTCCTCGGGGGTGCCATGCGGTTGAAGAGGAGCGATGGTGTCCGTCCCTTCATGTTGAGTTGTCATGGTCAGCTTAAGAGCCCTCGCCATGGTTAGAGATAAGCAGAATACATCTGCAGGGTGAAACAGCTTGAAATGCACAAACTCAAGCCTTCCGTCAAGAAGAATACTCAGGTCCCTATGGCATTTTCAAGACACTTGTAGCTGCAAAAGGCGCAAGTTTCCCTCAGGCGTGTCCTCGTTTCCTCAGTAAAGTGGAAGAGGTTTCGTCCAGTGGGCCACGTAAAATGGTCCAGCAAGGGGCTTTGCGCTTTGGCAGCTGGCGTGCACTTTTCTCTTTTAGTTGAGCAAAGGCATACCTTTGGCAAACGCGAGCGGAAAGGGACGAAAGGGTCGCCTTGGGCCGGTCAACAATTGCCAACGGCACCCCTTCTATAATGCTCTGCCAGTTTTGCCAATGGTGAAAATTGGAGAGATTGTCTGCGCCCATCACCCAAACAAAATTTAGGTTGGGCCGAATGCGCAACAAGCTGTGCAATGTGCTGGCTGTGTAAGAGGTGCCGAGCACCTTTTCAAAGGCCGTCACCTTCATGCGCGGGTGTTGAGCCAGCGCTTCCACCGCAGAAACGCGCTCTTCAAGTGAAGCCAGCTCACGGTGGGACTTAAGCGGATTACCGGGTGTCACGAGCCACCAAATCTGATCAAGAGCCAGCCGCCGAAGTGCCGTCTCCGCAACCATAAAGTGGCCGGGATGAGGGGGATTAAAGGACCCGCCAAACAAACCGATGCGATTTCCGTCAGCTGCGTAGGGCAGGCGCATCCAAGAGGGAAGCACCTGTCCCAGTGTATCGTCATGCTCAATAATTTGCTGGTCGTTTAACGTCATGGGCGCGTTTGGCCGGTCCCGCGAACGACATATTTAAAGCTTGTCAGTTGCTCGACGCCAACCGGGCCACGCGCATGCATACGGCCCGTAGCAATACCGATTTCAGCGCCCATACCAAACTCGCCACCATCTGCAAACTGTGTGGATGCATTGTGAAGAACAATTGCTGAGTCAACTTGCGCAAAAAATTTGCGAACGGCAATTTGATCTTCAGTAATGATACAATCGGTATGATTGGACCCATATTCCCCGATGTGCTCAATTGCCTCATCCAGTCCGCTAACAATCTTTACAGAGATGATGGCATCTTGATACTCAGTTGCCCAATCTTCCTCAGAAGCCGCATTTGCAGTTGGGCATAGCATCAGCACCTCTTCATCGCCCCTGATCTCGCAGCCTTTTTGTTGAAGGGCGGCAAGGATTGGAGGAAGGTGCGTCGCAACAACGGCTTCATCAACCAACAAGGTCTCTGCAGCACCACACACTCCGGTGCGTCGAAGCTTAGAGTTCGTGACAATGTCGATCGCCTTGTCGAGGTCCGCTTTCTTGTCGACGAAGATGTGGACCAGTCCTTCAAGGTGAGCAAACACAGGCACGCGTGCTTCATCTTGCACACGCGCGACAAGGCTTCGTCCGCCTCGTGGAATGATGACGTCCAGATTGCCGTTCAAACCTTTAAGCATCTCGCCGACAGCGGCGCGGTCTTTAATCGGCACAATTTGAATAACATCAACCGGCAGGCCAGCTTCCGCCAAGCCGCTTTGCAGGGCTTTATGGATTACAACATTGGAGTTGATTGTGTCGGAGCCGCCGCGCAAAATAACAGCGTTGCCTGCCTTCAGGCACAAAGCGCCTGCATCAGCCGTTACATTTGGGCGGCTTTCGTAAATCACACCGATCACGCCAAGAGGTGTGCGAATACGCGAAATATCCAAGCCGTTTGGGCGGGTCCACTGCGCGATGCTGCTGCCGACAGGGTCGTCCAGCTTCGCAATATCTTCCAGAGCGCAAGCAATGGCCTCAACGCGCTCTTCGTTAAGTGTTCCGCGATCTATAAAGGAATCCAGTTGGCCATTGGCCTTCATCAGATCCAGATCCTGGGCATTTGCGCTGAGAATTTCGGGGGTTGCAGCGCGAATGGCAGCAGCCATCGCCGTCAAGCCTGTGTTCTTTTGGCTTGTCGGGGCAGTTGCAAGAACACGCGCTGCTACGCGTGCTTTCTTGCCTATGTTTGCCATCAGGTCACGAACGTCCACATCGCTCGTATTTGCTGTTTCAGAAGTATTCAGCATCTGCAAAACCCTTAAGTCATTGCGGGTTGAGCGCGTCAACCCAAACAGTTTCTATGATTTATCCAAATCAGATGTAGACAGAACAAGGTCATCGGTATGGATCATTTCGGCCCGCCCCGCGTAGCCTATAATCGCTGCGATTTCTTTGCTGTTGCGCCCGGTGATTAAAGACGCCTCTGCATAATCGTAGGCAACAAGCCCGCGACCAACATCATGACCGGCGTCATCCAAAATGCGCACGGCATCGCCGCGTGTAAATGTGCCTTCAACCTTGGTCACACCAGCAGGGAGTAAGCTTTTGCCAGCTTTTACAGCTTTCAAAGCGCCAGCATCCAGTTGCACGCTGCCATGAGGTTTCAGATGACCACTGATCCACGTCTTGCGTGCACGTGATGGAGAGGAGGGCGCTGGAAACCAGGTCGCCCGTGCTCCGTTCTCAATGGCATCCAGAGGGTTCATGGTCTTGCCGCTGGAAATAATCATGGTCGTTCCGGCAGATTGAGCAATCTTGGCAGCATCAATCTTGGTTTTCATACCGCCAGAGGAGAACGCTGAGCCAGCAGCGCCAGCCATCGCTTCAATCTCCTGCGTTACCTGAGGAATTTCCGGCAAAAAGATCGCATTCGGGTTCTGCTGAGGGGCTGCGGTGTAAAGCCCGTCCACATCAGAAAGCAATACCAGCAGGTCAGCACTCGCCATCGTCGCCACGCGGGCACCAAGACGATCATTGTCGCCATAGCGGATTTCCGATGTGGCGACACTGTCGTTCTCGTTGATAATTGGCACCGCACCCATTTTCAGCAAAGTACCAATAGTCTCACGCGCATTGAGATAACGTCGGCGTTCCTCAGTATCTCCAAGCGTCAACAGGATCTGACCGGCGGTCAGACCCCGAATATCGAGAATTTCAGAGTAAGCCTGAGCAAGTGCAATCTGGCCAACGGAAGCGGCGGCTTGCGCCTGCTCCAACTTCAACGGACCAGAGGGTAAACCCAACACGCCACGACCAAGAGCAATGGAGCCAGAGGAAACAACCAGCACTTCTTTCCCAGCTTCGGAAAGAGCCTGCAGATCGTCTGCCAAAGATTCCAGCCACTCTCGTTTCAACCGGCCATTTTCAACCAAAAGGGCCGAGCCGATCTTAACCGTGATGCGTTTGTAGTCGCTCAGACTTCGAGCCATTAGGGGCGCCACTCCTCAACTGTGTTGGACGGATTGGAATTAGCCTCGTCCTGCTTATCTTTGTCAATGGCACGAATGATCATACGCTGAGCCGTGTCGATATTCTCACCACTAGCGGAAGAAATAATCAGTGGTTTTTGACCGCAAGCTTCTTCCAAAGCCTTGTAGCGCTCTTCACGCAGCTCGTCCGTCAACGAGTCAGCTTTGGAAAGGCAAACAATCTCGGCCTTCTCGCCAAGACCATGGCCATAGGCCTCCAGCTCACCACGAATAGTATGGTAAGCCTCTGCCGGATCTTCCACCGCAGAGCCATCAACCAGGTGCAGCAGAACGCGTGTACGCTCAATATGACCAAGGAAGCGGTCGCCAAGGCCTTGCCCTTCAGAGGCGCCGCGAATAAGGCCTGGAATGTCCGCAAGCACAAAACCACGACTGTCGATTTCACACACACCAAGGTTTGGGTGTAGCGTTGTGAATGGGTAGTCCGCGATTTTCGGACGCGCTGCAGAAACAGCGGACAGGAAGGTGGACTTACCAGCGTTTGGCAATCCAACAAGGCCAGCATCCGCAATCAGCTTCAAACGTAGCCAAATCCACTTTTCTTCGCCCTCTAATCCCGGATTAGCATGGCGCGGGGCCTGATTGGTTGAAGACTTGAAGTGCGCATTACCAAAACCACCATTGCCGCCCTTCATGAGCAGCAGACGTTGACCGACTGTTGTCATATCAGCAATGACAGTTTCGTTGTCTTCGTCCAGAATCTCAGTTCCAACAGGCACACGCAGCACAACATCGTCGCCCTTGGCGCCGGCTCTGTTGCGGCCCATGCCGTGCATGCCGATTTTAGCTTTGAAGTGCTGCGAATAGCGGTAATCGATGAGCGTATTCAGTCCATCAGCGCACTCAACCCATACGTCACCACCGCGACCACCGTCGCCGCCGTCTGGTCCGCCTTCTGCAACATATTTCTCACGCCGGAAGCTCACGCTACCTGCGCCGCCGTCACCGGACTTTACAAAGATCTTTGCCTGATCAAGGAATTTCATTTTATTCTCTTTCGTCCACCTGTGACGTTCTTTGAGAGCCGTCTTAAAGCCCTATTGCCGTGGAGCCAAGTCTACAACGGCAAATCTGGCTAATTTTATTGCTATTCGGGCCAATAATTTGCGTTGTTAATGCAAGTTTGTTGGGTGTGGGAATAACCAAAAGGCCCGCAATCCTGTCGGATCACAAGCCTTTTAAAGTTCTTTTGGAAGCGATTTTCTTTAAGCGGCGATCGCCTGCATAGACTGCCAGCGATCTTTCGTCAGCGTAACAGTCGTGTAGTCCATCTCTATATCACCGCGCGCCCGGTTTTTTTCTTTGGTCTCACCTGTGATCTCAAAACCGTTCTTTTGAAGCACATTCAAAGATTTTGGATTGATGGTGAACAAGCCGGTGTTCATGGCCAATGCATTCATGCGATTAAACACATAATTGCATATCATATTAGTTGCCTCACTCGCATAGCCCTTGCCCCATGCTGACTTGGCCAGCCAATAGCCAAGGTGCGGGGTGGTGGAGACATTGCGAATGCCAATAACGCCAACCAGACCTTCACCGTTGTCGATGACCCAGTTGATCTCTTCACTGTGCGGCGTGGTGCGGCAGTGGTCAAACCACCACTCGCCGTCATCCTTGGTGTAAGGGTGCGGAACAACGGTAAGCATCTTGCTTACGTCGAAGTCATTTAGAAACGCGTTGTGAACGTCAAAATCGCTTTCGCGGAAATCCCTAAGGATCAAGCGCTCGGATTGCAGCTCCGGGAACATTATTATCTCTTCTTATTCTTCTTGAAGCACTTGCCGCGATAGGGCGACAAGACTCTTTTTCATTCCAAGGAGATAATGGGAGGCTGCTCTATTACCGCGAGCGCGGCTTTGTTTGCACTCTTCGCCAACTATCTCAACACCAAGCTTTGTTAAGATCCGTTGAGACACCGACTCTCATATAGCATGCCGGCCCGAAGACGCTGTCGATCAGTCATATGGAAGATATAGTACAAAGCTGTTGCCGCAGCTTCGCTCATATATCCTTCGCCCTAAAGGGGCTTAGCCAGCCTAAAACCGAAAGTCGCTGAACGGCGTAACGTGTTCGCGCCAATCGTGCCCGTTAAGCTGGTTCCACCATCAACAAACCCATATCCGCTTATGACGGAACTGTCGGTTGCTGAGATCAATCCATGCCTGGACCCTGTCCTCAATACGTAAGGAAGAGCTGCAAGCATTAGCATCTTTGGAGATATTAAAATCCGAAAGGAACTCTAAAAGCTTGGCGGCTCACTATCTCGGCGAGCATGCAATTGCAAGCGATTAGGCCATATTATCGGAAATATTTTCCAAAGACTGAAGAATTTTTTATGTAAAATATCAGTTGGAGGTTAAGGATATGATTTGGTGATGTGGAGTCCGGCTCTCGCTGTAAAGGGCGCCTACTCATAGAAAACTAGTAAGAATGTCGGGGCTCAGGCAGTTATGCGCAAGAAAAAATGATAAATTTCGATTTATATGGACCTTTTGGCTTTACTTACCCGAAAATTTATGTCATTCGCTTCCTCGAGTAATGATTATCGACACCCTGTCTCCTTTTATTAGGCGTCAGCGCACTCGATTTTGCACTGCCGCTATAGTGTTGCCGCATACTGCGGGAGACACGACAACTAGGAGATACCACGATGGCCAAAGGCACCGTGAAATGGTTCAACAGCACTAAAGGTTTCGGTTTTATTGCACCTGAAGATGGCAGCAACGATGTATTCGTTCACATCTCTGCAGTAGAGCGCTCTGGTCTTTCTACACTGGCTGATGGCCAGGATGTAACTTACGACCTGGAAACAGGCCGTGATGGCCGCGCAAGCGCTATCAACCTCGAAACCGTATAATTCGAGCTGTTAAAATTTAAGAAAGAGCGCAGCAATGCGCTCTTTTTTTTGTGCCAATTTTCTGAGTTTGGCCTGTTTCAAGCTATTTATGATCAAAGCTAGGTCTTGCCCTTAGGATCTGGCCGGTAGTTCAAGCCCTGCTGCTGCGCTACATAATACCCCCAAGCCCCCGGCTGCTAAAACCTCAAACGTAACCTTTAGTGTTCGCGTTGTTTGATTGGCCTTGATGAAGGGCGATCAGCCTTTCTCTCATGCTTCCTGCTATCCATTGCCACCTGGTGTCCTTTAGTGACATTGGTTAGAGTCTACGATAAGATACGGTACCGTACTTAATTGTAGAGATGGACATATGGAATGGTGGAAGTTGAGAAGAAAGTATCGCGTGGCGAAAAGCGCAAATACGAACTCTTGGAGATAGCAACTGACGCGATTATTGAGCTTGGTTATGCAAATACTTCAATGGATGAGATTGTAAGGCGCGCGCGTGCATCCAAAACCACAGTCTACAGATACTTCAAGAACAAGGAAGCAATGCTGGCTGAGATTGTCAGTAACCTGTCAGAAGGGCCGGTGCTCTCAATAAGATCACTCGACTCACACGCGGACGGAGGCTCCCGTGAAGAGCTTAAAGAGACGCTTTTTGTTTTTGGCAAGACAGTTTTGAAGCTTGTTTATGACGAAAAAACACTGGGTCTTTGGAGAGTCTTGATTGGCGAGGGGCGTCGCACACAGCACATCACTAAGTCGTTCTTTCAACTCGGCCCTAAGAGGGCAACGACAAGTATTGCACAGCAGCTTCAACTTGCTAATGACCTGGGTATTCTCTCTATCGATACCCCTGAAAACGCAGCTGCTATTTTCATGGGCATGCTGAGAGAGGATACACACCTTGCTCTTCTCTTGGGTGTGCGATCAGCTCCAAATGAACAGCAAATCCGCGACCATGTTAAAGACTGTGTTTGCCGTTTTATGAGGGCATACGCCGCCTAGCGAGAACCTGTGAAGTTACATTGGGGGAATCTCGAGAACGGGAGATGCTTGACAGGGAGCTATTTTTTCTCCATAAGTGTACGGTACAGTATCGTACACTTATGGAGAATGTAATGCTTGATAATCATACAGTGACATATCCCATCGTTGCGCGTGCTGAGAGCATGCCAGCACCTGAGCACATCAGCTTGAACAAAGTGAAGAAATCCAAGGATGGAATGGACCTTGAAGTGGATTTTCTTGCAAGTCTCACAGGCGATGGCCTCCTCAAAAGCGGCGTGGTGCAGCCAAACGTACCCGGATTTGGTGCCTTCGAAATTCTTTGCGATGAAGGTACATCCATCGGCGGAGCAGACGCGGCTCCAGCACCCCTGTCTTACCTTGCAGCCGGTATCGGCTTTTGCCTGCTTACTCATATTCATGGCTTGGCAAAGTTTCGCAAGCTGAGCATCTCCTCCATCAAGCTGGAGCAGAAGATGAAGTTTCAATCTAGAATTCCAGGAATGACTGCAGTTGAAGGTGCGGAAATGCATGGACTCTCAAAGGGGATCGAGACGCTTATCATTATTGAATCTGGAGAGGAAGCAGCCAAGATTGCGTCGCTAATCGATGCAAGCGAGCAAGCCTGCATGGCATTGCAAACAGTTGTAAACGCAATCCCAGCGGCCACTACGATCTTCAATAATGGTCAGCAAATCTGAGCCAGCCAGTTCATTAGGCCAGTTTTATGGGTCTATTCACTTGAGAGGCTGACGCAGACCATGATCTAGCCTTCTCGAGTGATGTATCTGTAAAGATAGGAGTTATAACAATGAGTTCCCCTACTCAAGCTCGCTATTACCCCGTTTCATTCCGCAATCAATTCTTCGCAACAGTTGTTTGGGCTCAAGTTTTTGTTCTCTACTGTGTGGCGCTAATTCTATTCACCAAGCAAGATGAGAGCCATATTTTCTGGGCTGATCCGTTTATCAAGATTCTGCCAATCTACCTGTCGACTGCCCTTATCATTCTCACATCCCTTTGTTTGGGTTGGTGGTGCTTCAACAAACTGGGTATGAGGGGGTTGCTTCAAAACACTCCGGTTTTTCAGATGGTATTGGGGGTCGCAATAGCTGTCCTCGTGACATGTGCTGTTTGGGGCGTGGTCGGCAATACGCTTCCAGGCTTTGTGCCTGCAGAGGAGAGTGCAAGGCCGGGATTTCTGTTTGGTATGATTGCGGGCTATGGAGAAGAGCTTGTATTCCGCATGGTACTGAGCGCGTTGGTCTTCTTCGGTATGTTTAAATCACTTTCAATGCTTGAATACCCGCATCGGGTTTTTTGGTCGGCAACAGCAGCGATCCTTGTCGCAACACTCGCGTTTGTCTTTCTGCATGAGCTGGGAGAAACAGATAGCGTCTTGGTGTGGGGCATGGTGGCCACGCGCGTTGTCGTTCCCAGTTTTTTGATGGGCGCTCTTTTCTTCTTGGTTGGCCCAGGCTTTCTCATCTTCCTGCATGCGACGATGCACATAATGATCCCACTGCTCTTTGTCTGAGGTCTTATTGGTGGGAGAGGGCGCGGCTGACTGTCATGATGATCAGTCATCTCAAAATCTGCCCTCGTAGTCGCCTCCTGCCAATATGCGTCTTCATTATTGGTTTGGTAAGTGGATGTCGAGGAACTCAGCCTCCCACTCCTGTTTCGTCAGGTGTAGCTTTGTTGTTTCAAGCTCTTCGCCTTGGCGCGCTCGTGGAGAGGCGGTGCCGATCCCGTAGTCCTTGAAACCACTCTTGCGAAGCACCCTAAGGGAGGCTTCGTTTTCAGACAGGGCGGACGAATACAACCGTTTAAGCTGCAACTGTTCAAAGCAATATCTGATGGCCTCGGCGACAGCCTCGCTTGCAAAGCCTTGGTTCCAGTGGGGCTCTGCAACCCAGTAGCCAAGAAACGGCTCCTCGCCTAATGTGTCCAGGACACTAACAACACCTAAAAATTCGCCCAAATGATCCAGTACCCAGGCTGTTTGGGTACTCAATGGGCTCTCGATGCTATGGCTGACCCACCATTCGCCATCCTCACGGGTATAGGGAAAAGGCACGTGAGATAACATCTTGGCAATTTTGTAGTTATTTATGTGCTTGCAAAGCGAGGTGAGGTCGCCATGCTGAACTTCGCGTAGAACCAGCCGGTCTGTTGTTAGCTGCGGAAACATTTTCTCCTCCGAATTAATGTGCGAATGAATGCAGACTTCAAACTGTGAGTGCGCGCATAGCTTCCCAAAGATCGCGTGTGAGCTCCACGTCAATCAGCGTTAAGGTTTCATTGCCTCTCGCAAGGCTTTCTTCCGGTTTCGATCCCGTCGTTTGAAAGCCGTTCTTTGCTAAAACATTGAGAGAGCCGTCATTTTCTTCAAACGCACCTGAAGTTACTTTGCTTGCTCCCAAAGCCTCAAAGCAATAGTTGACCACGGCTTCAGCGGCTTCGCTCATATACCCCTTGCCCCAAAAGGGCTCAGCCAGCCAGTAACCAATGCGGGGGTGACCATCATCAGGAATACGAATGCTGATGGTGCCGGAGAGCCCATGTTCTGTCTCAATTGCCCAAATGGTTTCTTCAGTGAGGGGAGCTTCCTTGCAGTGGTTCAGCCACCATTCACCATCTGCGCTGGTGTAAGGGTAGGGAACAACAGTCAGCATTTTGCTGACCTCATAGTTGCCGAGATAGGTACACATTGGCTCAAGATCATCATCGCGAAATTTGCGAAGGGTAAGGCGATCTGTTTTGAGTTCGGGAAACATGCTTAAGTCCAATCAATTTAAAAAGCGGCTAACCAGATGTGGCGTGAATCTCTGTGAAATGAGATGATGACATCTCCAGTTCAGTTTCCTCAAGGAAAATGTCGCCACGAGCGCGGCAAGGATGGTTAGACTTTCCAGTCGCCACAAAACCGAGTTTTTCTAAAATCCGAAGCGATGCTGGATTGCCATCAAAAACACCCGTTTGCAGGAGAGCGATTTTCCGCTCCTCAAAGAGGAAATGAAGCGCATTCAAAACAGCTTCGCTCATAAGGCCCTTGCCCCAATGCGCTTGGCCTAACCAGTAGCCCAAGCGCGGAACACCTCCAAGATTCTTGGCACGCAGGTTTCCGCAAAACGCGCCTTCATGTTCGATCGCCCATGTAATGTTCTGTGCTGGGTCTTCAGCGGTCACGGCATTCACATAGGCTGCACCATCAGCAGCGGTAAATGGATGCGGCTGTGTGCTAAGGTTCTTGGTCACCTCAAAGTTATTAAGGTGCTCACAAATTGCGGGCAAATCGGCCGGCGCCAGCTTGCGCAATACCAGTCGCTTCCCTTGCAATACGGGAAAGGGCATGATCTCAGGCTCTATCATGCTATTTCCTTTGCCTGACTTGTACTGCATAGGAACGCTGCTTTAGGTAGTTCCATCAATATATGAGGAACCATCGTACCACCCCGACCCTTTGAGGGAATAAGGTTTTCGCCGGTCTGACTGAAGCCCAGCTTCTCTAGAACCCGAAAGGAAGCTGGATTGTCATGAAACACGCCAGCAGAAAAGCGCGAGATACCGCGCTCATCAAATGCATAGCTCAACGCAGCCTGTAAAGCTTCGCTCATATGTCCCTTGCCCCAATGGGGTTTGCCAATCCAAAACCCCACCCAACCTGTCTCGCCATCAAGCTTCATCCAAGTAGAGCCAATGAGGCCGCTGCCATCGTCAATGACCCATAGCACCACCTTTTCAGGGTCATTGGTGTTGCCGCGATGAATGAAAGAATTTCCATCTTCCTGTGTGAAAGGGTGGGCCATGCCCGAAAGCATAGAGGCCACTTCATAGCTATTGGCATAGTCAACGAGTCTGGATAAATCCGCAGCTCGCGCCTGACGTAAAATCAGGCGCCCCGTTTTGAGTGTTGGAAACTCCATCCTAGTTTGTCCCCGCCATGGCAAGCTGTGGTCGCACTGCTGCTTGCACGAGGTTGAGGGTGAAGTTTTGCGTGTCAATTTCGTCTTCGCCCCGAGAAACACAAGCGTGCTTGCACAGTGTGGTGGGTGCGAACCCATTCTTCAAAAGAACACGGAACGACGCAGGATTCTCCAAAAAAACGCAAGCATCTACGTTTTCAACGCAACGTTCGATTTTAAGATAGTTTACAACGGCTTGCACCGCCTCACTCATATAACCCCGGCCCCAGTAGTATTTGCCAAGCGCATACCCGAGGGATGCAGAGTCACTGATCTGATGCGCACCAATTGAACCAATAAAACCAGTCCCGTTGTCAATCGCCCACACCACGTCCGTTTTCAGATTTTGCGACATAAACCGCGAGATCAACTTCTGTGCGCCATCATCTGTCAAAGGATGCGGAAAGCTTGCTGTCATCCGGGCGACGTCATAATCAGAGAAAAGGTAACGCAATCTCTGATAATCGTCAGGAAGAAAAGCTCTTAAAATCAGCCGGTTAGTCTGTAGCTGAGGAAAAATCATTGGGCACCCTCCTGCACAATGGAATTTTGGGAGTCGATGAAACTGAGAGCGGTGATTGTAAATTCTTCTGTAGGATACTCGCCCGCAAGACGAGCGCGACTTCGTCCCATGCTGCGTCCCGTATGGACGAAGCCAAGCTTTCGCATCAAAGCTTGGGAGCCAGGGTTATCGGAGAAGGCATCAGCAAATAGGCTTGGTAGCTCGCGTTCCAGTAAGAAATAACGAAGAACTTCGCTAAGTGCCTCAAACATTACGCCTTTTTTCCAGTGCATCTCGCTAAGCCACCAAGCCATATCCGGCTTTTTCGTCAAAAACCCAGCACCGCAGCCACCGATGACAATACCATTCAACTCAACTGCCCAGTTCACCGCCTCAGATAAATCACCGGGCATAAACCGCTTCAAGAACACCTCTGCATCGGCTTTCGTGTAAGGGTACGGGGCACTCGCCAGCATGCGCGTAATGTTCTGATTTTGCAGCAACTCCAATACACGCGGGGCGTCCGTTGCCTTCCATTCCCGAAGTGTCAGGCTGGCTGTTCTCAAGCGAGGAAAATTGGTCATTGTGCTGCTCCCATCGTCACATGCGCATAATCGTTTGAATGAAATGGCTTAAAGATCAGCCTGTTGGCGTCTAGTTCAGGGAGCATCATTGGACTGGAGCCTCCACTTTGGCCTGCTGTGCGCTGATGAAATCAAGCGGCGATATAGAAAAAAGCGTGAGTGGATACTCTCCCTCTGGCCGGGCTCGGCTTCTACCAGTGTCTGTGCCAATCTGTTGGAACCCAAGTTTGCGTATCAGTGCGAGAGAGCCGGGGTTATCATCAAAGGCGTCTGCATCTAGAACTGGCAGCTCCCGATCTAGCAAAAGGTAACGGAGCACTTCCCTAACTGCTTCATACATAATACCTTTTTGCCAGTACTCTTCCGCAAGCCACCACCCCATTGCAGGAGCTTTGTGAAGCGGCCATGCACCAACGCTCCCAACCACTTCGCCTTGAAGCTCAACAGCCCAGTTCAAGACCTCAGATAAATCACCGGGCATAAACCGTTGAAGAAAGACCTCGACATCCGCTTTCGTGTAAGGGTACGGGGCACTCGCCAACATGCGCGTAATGTTCTGGTTTTGCAGCAACTCCAATACACGCGGGGCGTCCGTTTTCTTCCACTCCCGAAGTGTCAAACTGGCTGTTCTCAAGCGAGGAAAAGTGGTCATTGTGCTGCTCCCATCATCACATACGCGTCACCATGCAGTGCCTCAAACCGATCCCGCGGGAGATGCATGATGACATTTTCGACATTAGTTTTCAGAGGTTTAGCGTATCTAACGCAAACGCCGACAGGCTCAAAACCGAGCTTTTTTAGTACTCTTTGAGAGGCGTAGTTTGTCGCAAAAACACGTGCTGCGAAGCTGTCAGAAGCTTCTCGCGCAAAGCCCCAATGCAGTGCGGCCACACATGCTTCAAGCATATACCCATGCCCCTGTGCGGCTTGCGACAGCCAGTAGCCAAGGGTTGGTATTTCCGGGAACTCTGATAGATCGCCGGCCTTTTGGACATCAACACCACCGATCAGTTTTCCATCGTGTTCAATGGCAAACGGGAAAGTGTCCTTCGCTGGGTCAGCGTTCAGCGCTGATTGAGCGGTGGCTTCTGCTTCACTTCTGAGCGGAGGCCAGGATAGGCCTGTGAGCCACCGGGCAATTTCAAAGTCGGAGTGACCGATATCCCAAAAGGGCTCAAAATCCTTAGGTCTGTAACCGCGAAGCCTCAGTCTTTGGGTATCTATAGTTGTGGTGAGCATTATAATAAGCCTTAGAAATCAATGTCTTGCTTCTCTGTAATTGTATGAAGGTTATAAGTGATAGCGCTGCTGGAAGCTGGCTGCGGTCAGGTGCAGCCAGCTTGCCTGCGATACACTTAACCCGCAGAGCCCCATCGCGAGTTCGCGATCCATTGGGTTCGGGTCAGTGTAAGGCGCGTCGCATCCACCATGGCTTTCGCACCGAGTGAATGGAGTTTGGTCGTTCCGTCCTGCTTAAAGCCGCATTTGGTCAAAATGTGCTGCGAGGCAGGATTGCTTACGCGGCAAGAGGCGGAGAGCTCTCTAATGCCAGCATCAGCAAACGCAAATTCGATGACAGATTTCACCGCTTCAGTCGCATATCCCTGGTTCCAGAATGGTTCGCCAACCCAGTAACCCAGGTGCACCGCACCAAAGTCCTCGGCAAGCGGGTTGAAACCGATTGCGCCAATAAAGCGGCCTGTATTCTTCATGCGGATCGCGAATGTCGCCTGGCTTTGCAGCAGCACTTCACTCCGTTTCACAAGCGCTTTAGCGTCTTCATATGTGAACGGATGAGGCATGCTCGCCAGTTTTTCAGCGATCCGACGGTTGTTGGCCAAAAACAGGATGTCGGCCAAATCATCCTTGCGCGCTCTGTCGATGACAAGACGCGCGGTGTCCTGCGGCGACCCGGCCGCAATGCAACTGCTCTCTTCTGGGATTTCTTCGTATTCAACAACCATGATTTCTACTCCGGTACACTGCCCATCCCACTGGACAAAGAAAAAGGGAAGATGGCGTCCCATCTCCCCTTTTTCTGATCTTTCGATCTGAACCGGATTTTTCCAAATCCGTCGGGGTCTGATGAGACGCCGACGATTTGGATTATCACGTCAGCGTTACTCGGCGGCGAGTGCCACCGGCATCACATTAATAAATGTTCGGCCATTGCGTTTTTGTTCGAAAGCTACCTTGCCTTCAACAACTGCAAAGATCGTGTGATCTTTACCAATGCCAACACCAGCACCTGGGTGCCATTTGGTGCCGCGTTGACGAGCAATGATGTTGCCAGGAATTACAGCTTCGCCGCCGAACTTCTTGATACCAAGGCGACGACCAGCTGAGTCGCGACCGTTGCGGGATGAACCGCCAGCTTTTTTATGAGCCATAACGAAGTACTCCTCGTTTAATCTCTAGGACAGTAACTAGCGCGAATTACTTCGCTGCGAGTTCCTTAGCCTGTGCAACCCAGTTATCACGTTCGAAGCGGCCTTTAGTGCCTGTTTCTTCTTCAACGCGGGCGATGTCTTCAGCGGAAAGAGCTGCGATCTGTGCGAAGGTAGAGATACCTGCAGCAATCAGCTTTTTCTCAATTGCTGGGCCAAGACCCTGCAATTTTTTCAGATCGTCGGAACCTTCAGCAGCAGGTGCAGCAGCAGCTTTCTTAGGAGCAGCAGCTTTTTTAGCTGGTTTTGCACCGCTGGTCAGGATGTCAGTGATCTTCACGGTTGTGAATGCCTGACGATGACCGTTACGGCGACGGGAGTTCTGACGACGACGCTTCTTAAAGATGATGATCTTGCGATCACGACCCTGCTCAACAACCTCAGCTACAACGGATGCACCTTCGACAGTTGGTGCGCCGATGGTGGTTTCAGCATCTGAACCAACCATAAGCACTTCGTCAAAAGTCACGGTTTCACCAGCTTCGGCAGAAACTTTTTCGATCTTCAGGAGATCGTCAGCAGCAACAGTGTACTGTTTACCGCCTGTTTTGATGACTGCGAACATACGCATGTCCTTCTTGTATAAAGCGCACCCTTTGGCGTTGCAGTAAACTGCAAGCTTTTTCGACCGTTTCCCTTATTGCTCTAGGAACGTCCCGTTTCCGGGAGATCGACCGCAAACTCTGGAAAAACCAGAAGGCGGTTTCGATGTCTTGCCTCGGACAGCGCGAAAACGCGGGTCCCCCCGCAATTTATGAGCTGCTGGAATATACGCAGGCGGGCTGGAATGTCAACTCAGAATCTCAGCATTTTATTCGAACTTTGGGGGGAGCGATCGCTCATCAACAACGGCGTAGTTAGCCCCCTTTGTATCGCCTGGCGGCTGAACAAGCTAAAGCTCGTTAGAATAGGGATAATCAGGCCTAGGATGGACCGAATTGCAACGCTTCTGTGAGCTGGCAATATGCTTGAGGGAAGAGAACGCAGTATCCGTAGAAAGGAGCGAAACATCAATTTTTTGCTGAAAAATTCAGGTAGTGGCTTTAATTAAAGGGGACATGTATCTGAGAAGAAAACAAAACCGACATGTTCAAATTGAGCCGTCCAGCAGTGTTCCGGGCGGCTCATATATGTTGGTTTTTACACACTACTCAGCTGAGTCTATAGACTAGTTCGTGTAGTAGCTGACAGGGATCACGTTATAGTGTTGGCCTGTACTGAGGTGAACGCCATTTCTGTGGATGTAGCGCGCATTCACATAGCCGTCGACACCATGGTAGGAGACGGCGCACCAACGCCAGTCGCTTTGACAGGATTTGACCATCACGGTTGAGCCAGGCCTCAGGACTCTCACCACATTGTAACCGGTGGAGGGTCCTTGGCGTAGGTTAAGCCAATAGTCACTTGTCGTGTTTGCTGACGTCAAAGTCCTGACAAGAGCTTGAGAGGTGACTGGCAAGGCAACAAATGAGCCTGCGAGGATTAAAGCACACATCAGGTTCGTTAACTTAGGCATATCATTTCCCTTCTTGGCCGTTTTGAGTTTTGTTGGCCGCAAAAAGTGAGTGATGCTGCATCTGCAAAATAACCTAGCCGAATATACTAATGTGAACAAATATGTTTTTGGCTCACTGTTTGTATTCGGAATACCACATCTTTATTATTAGAGAATAATGACAGTAAATGTGTAGTATAATTTTTGTATGTTACTATTATTGTCTGGTTGCGGCGTCGCTATGCAAACTGGTTAAGACGAACTCAGCAGATGCAAAGTTCCATTCAGAATCACCGCGATAACCTGACAAGTGTGTGCAGGGAATGTGATGGAAAAACACTTTTTGATTGATATAGATCAAAGCCAGTTGTGTACGTATCTTTGAATACTGAGATTGTTCTCGTTTTAATTATAATCTTTAGTATAAGCGTGGCAAAAAATACTACGTTAGAATACCTATAACGCTAGGTTTCAATCTTTATTTGATACCAAGTTTAAGGATCGATAAACCTTCGCACTCCAACATCTGGTTAAAGTGATTTGTACATGTTCTGAGCAGGTGCTTTAGGATCTTCAGGCACCAACAGGGGGTGCATGTAACAAACACGCGATTGTTGATATCAAGTTATTTAAACCGCACGTGTGCGGGGGGCATAAAATGCGCATTCCAAAGTTCGCTTGGATATATTCCGTCGTAACCAGAGTTACGGCTCTTGGGTTGTTACCGATGCTTGTGCTGGGTGGGGCGTTGATCTTCCTTTCCCAAATGAACAGCCAGAATGCTGAGTTCCAAAACAATACACAAACGTACAATCAGCTGATGCAAAACGCACAAGGGATCAGTACCGCGGTCAATCGTCTACGTGCGATTGGTGGCGAGTTCCTGCTTCACCCAAAAGTAGAGGCTGCTGAGATTGCTGCAAACGCGCGCGAGCGGGTAGTGATTTTGGTAGAAGAAACCCGCGCATTGAATGTTTCTGGTATTGAAGATGAGCTCTACGACAATCTGGAAGGCTACGCCTATGGGTTCTCTGAGACATTTGGCGCAGTCGTTGAGGCGACTATTGAGCGGGGAACCAGCTCTGACGGTGGTCTCATTGCAGAACTTCAGGCGACCAGTTCTGAAATTCAAATCGAAATTAACAAGGGGCGCCGTCTCCCCAACGTTGGAAAAGACATCCATCGGGTCGCAGCACTTTTAAAAGACCTACAGGCGATGGAATGGACCATCAGTGTTGATGGCTATGCGGTAGAGAAAAATACATTTAAGAACCGTATTGGGCAATTCGGCTCTGTGATCAAAACTGCAAGCATGCCTGAAGAGGTCGCGCGAAAAATCAATGAGATCTGGGCAAGCTACACCGAAACACTGGCGCAGATTGAAGAACTGAATACCGATATTCAGGAGGATATGACCTTCGCGCTGGAACAATTGGATGAGATGATTCCTGCTGCAAAGCAGTTGAATGACTTTGGTGTGGAAGGCGAAAAGACCGCTGCTGCCTTGCATCGCCAAGCTTCAAAGGCGAGCATGCAGCGCTTTTTGTTGCAGGCAGGTGCGATGGGCATCGTTGGCCTGATGATTGCCGGCTACCTTGCGTGGCGCATTTCTCGTCCGCTTGCAAACCTTCACTCGGCAATGAGTGTGCTTGCGAAAGGCGACGTTTCAGCAAACATTGAAGGAACGAACGGTCGGGATGAATTTGCGAAAATGGCGAAAATCCTTGAGGTATTCCGTGCTAACGCAATCGAGCGTAACCAGCTTAATGAAGCGCGGGATGCTGACCACAAGCACCGGCAAGTGCGTGAGCAGAAAGTTGCTGGGCTGGTGAGCGAGTTTGAAAAAGCTGCGACTGCGGCAGGGGACGGGTTTAATTCTGCGATCCAATCTTTGCACGAAGCGTCCTTCGCATTGAATGTGACTGTCGAAAGCGTTTCCGATAAAGCTGGCAAGGCTGGGGAAGCTGTCAGCCAGGCGTCCACATCTGTTGCAACCGTAGCCTCCGCCAGTGAGGAGATGTCCCTTTCCATACGAGAGGTAGCATCTGAGGCAGTAAACTCTAAGGATGTCGCTGATGAAGTTGGAAGCTTGGTCATCAGTACGTCAGGAACAATCCAGGAGCTGGCTGAGTCTGCAACGCGCATTGGTCAGGTCGTTAATCTGATCAAGGATATCGCAGACCAGACAAACCTTCTTGCACTGAATGCAACAATTGAAGCTGCTCGTGCAGGTGAAATGGGTAAAGGGTTTGCTGTTGTCGCCTCTGAGGTGAAACACCTGGCAAACCAAACAACGACTGCAACCGAGGAAATCTCTCAACAGATCCATGCGATCCAGCAGGTTTCTAACGATGCCGTTGGATCCATCGATAAGGTGACGAGCATGATGGAAAAGCTGTCCGGCAGTTCCTCAGCAGTGGCCGCAGCGGTGGAACAGCAATCTGTTACGGTTGGTGAGATTGCGCGCTCGGTAACAGATGCCTCTGACCAGTCTAGGATTGGCGAATCTGAAATGCTTGAGGTGGCGAACACCGTTGAAAACTCCACCAAGACAGCTGAAGACATCAACAACCAGGCCGATAACATTTCTGAAGAAGCTGATCAGTTTAACCGCTCGATCAAAGCGTTTCTTGAGGAAGTTCAGGCGGCATAAGCTTTTTAAAATTGTTAGAGACTTCAACGCAGTGGGAGTTGTGAGTTATTGGTCGGATTGAGGTGGTAGGGCTTGTCGAAAGCAGGGCTTCTTTATATGGTCCGCAAGTTCCAATCAACGGAACATGCGGAGAGTTGCCGGAGTGGTCGAACGGGGCGGTCTCGAAAACCGTTGAGCGCGCAAGCGTTCCGAGGGTTCGAATCCCTCACTCTCCGCCATAAATAAATTTCCGATAGATTTCATAACGCTCTGAATATTCTCATCAACCCTAGCTGTGTGTACGGGTGTTGTGCGATATTGTTTAGGTGGAGGCGGCATGGCAATGGCTTTGCTCGACGGCCCCATCCCCTCTCAGCCTTAGGCATAAACGAGGGGATGGGTACATTTAAGAGCTTACAGATTGTATGGCCCCGTCATCTTGCGAGGCCAAGCCACCAGATACTTCTTCTGTTGCTTCAGCTGAGAGTTCCTCAGGTAAAACGAGGTTGAGGATAATTGCGATAAGCGCAGCGGGGAGTAGTCCGCTTGTCATCAAAATGCGCAATGTATCAGGAAGATATTGAACGGCTTTGGGGTCCAGCTGCAATCCGAGGCCAATCGAGAGTGCTATTGCGAAGACGACCATGTTGCGCCGGTTCCAATTGACGTCAGACAACATGGAGACGCCCGCTGCCACCACCATTCCAAACATGACGATAACGCCGCCCCCAAGGACCTCAATTGGGATTGTCCGAATGACTGCACCAACTTTGGGAACAAGCCCGCAGAGGATCAGGAACAAAGCGCCAATTGTAACGACATGGCGACTCATCACCCCTGTCATTGCAATCAAGCCAACGTTTTGGCTGAAAGAGGTGTTGGGCAACCCGCCAAAGATACCAGCGATCGCAGTGCCGAACCCGTCTGCATAGGTTGCACCCTGAATTTCCTTATCCGTTGCTTCGCGGCCTGCACCACCCTTGGTTATACCTGAAACATCTCCAACGGTTTCAACGGCACTGACAAATGACATCAAACAAAAGCCAACGATTGCTGCCAAGCTGAAATCAAAGCCGTAGATGAAAGGCATTGGAAGTGAAAAAGATGCTGAACGGCTCATGCTGGTCATAATTCCGTCAACCGTAACCATGCCCACCATCATTGCAAAGATATAGCCAGCAATGATGCCGATAACCACAGCCGAAACAGCCATAATTCCGCGCGCGTAAAACTTCAGCCCGAGTGTCACGATAATAACCACAAGGGCAGCTGACCAGTTCAACAGGCTGCCATATTCCGGTGTTGCAATTGCTGGAACACCTCCAGCTGCATACTGAATTCCTACCTTGACCAGCGCCAGTCCGATCATTGTAACAACAAGGCCGGTTACAAGAGGAGGCAGAGCAAAACGAATGCGCCCAATGAAAAGGCCAAGAAAGGCGTGGAACAAGCCGCCAAGCATCACACCACCAAACAAGGCAGGCAAAGCTTCAACGCCTTTGCCCGCTACGAGAGGAATCATGATTGGAATAAATGCAAAGCTCGTGCCTTGAACAATAGGCAGGCGCGCTCCAACAGCTCCCATGCCAACCGTCTGGAACAACGTTGCAATGCCTGCAAATAGCATGGACATCTGGATCATGTAAGTCATGTCCGGAAATCCCTGCGCCCCTGCATCTGAACCAAATCCAAAGCCGGCAGCCCCAGAAATAATAATAGCCGGGGTTACGTTGGAAACAAACATGGCGAGCACATGCTGAATGCCAAGCGGAACGGCTTTATGCAATGCAGGCATATAGTTAGGATCACGCAATTGTTGTAGCGTGCCTATTGAATTGTCAGTCACTTAGTTCCCTCCTACTAATGACGCACAGTATTATTCCGTTATGAGGTAGGCCTCCTTCAGCCAATGTTCTTCTAGGTTTTTGCCCTCACCAATCCGGTCCACCACAGCAAACAGACCAGACCCCTTGATCGGTGTCAGGACGCCATGCCACGTATTACGTCCTATATTGATGGACTGGGTAGAACTCGCCATAAACGCCCGCGGAACGGAAGGCTGCCCTTCGTCGTCCTCAGCCACAATGACGAGATATTCTGAATGACCCATTGGGATGAAGCACTGCGAGCCCAATGGGTGACGCTCCAATATGGTCAGCTTGTGCGGCAGGCTCCGTAATTCGGCCTGAAACAGGCTAATGCCTGCCTGCCCGCCAATAAACTCCATTCCTGCCAGATCGGAGTATCGGCGGCATCGATCTTCGTTGATTAGGATTGGAGAAACCGTTCCAACTTCAATGATTTCACCGAAGGGTTGGAAGGTTTCTGCGCTTAGTGCCTCAATGGCAATCACAGGTTCGCTTGAATTTTGATCACTCATCTTCAGTCACCTTTGAAATGAGCCCAGCTGCGCGTGTCGGTTCACATCCTTGTAAAGAAGATAGCGGAATCGTGATGGTCCACCAGCGTAACAAGCCTGCGGGCAAAAGGCGCGCAACCACATAAAATCACCGGCTTCCACTTCCACCCAGTCATTGTTTAGGCGATAAACCGCTTTTCCCTCCAGCACATAAAGGCCGTGTTCCATCACGTGCGTCTCAGCAAACGGAATGCAGCCACCCGGTTCAAAAGTCACAATATTAACGTGCATATCGTGGCGCATGTCATGCGGGTCTACAAAGCGGGTTGTGGCCCAGGCTCCATTGGTATCTGGCATTGGCGCGACTACGGCGTCGCTCTGATGTGTGAAGAAAGCATCGGGTGCAGGTATGCCCTCAACCGCTTCATACCTCTTACGGACCCAATGAAAAACAGCAGGTTTTTGGCTGTTATTGTGCACTTCATACTTTGCTCCAGCGGGAAGGTAGGCATAGCCTCCTTCTGGCAAAATATGCGGTTCCTTGCTCAAAACCACAGTAACTTCGCCCTGTACAACAAAGATCACGCTTTGAGCACACGGATCCGGCTCGGGTTTTGTTGAGCCGCCTTCTGGCTGTAGCTCCATAATATACTGCGAGAATGTCTCGGCAAACCCAGAAAGAGGGCGTGCAATAATCCAGGCGCGTGCTCGCTCCCAAAATGGCAGATTGGAAGTCACGATATCCTGCATAACGCCTTTTGGGATGACCGCATACGCATTTGTAAACACAGCGCGATCTGTCATGATTTGCGTCTGTGGCGGCAATCCACCCTGTGGAGCATATAGGGTAGAAGGGGGCAGATGATGCGTACTCATATGTAGTCAAATTCCTCAAACATCTAGCTAAAGCCTGCGCCATTATTTTTGGCAGCATTTCACCTTATGTTGCGCTCTGTATTCCTAAACGAAGGGAAGGCACACGCACCAATGCAATAAACCTGGTGCGCAAAGTTTGAGGCGTTTTTGAAAAGTTGCTGGCAACACCTATGGGCCGCGAAACCATCACTCCTACAAATACCTCAAACGCCCCTCATTAATGAGTATAACCTAATAAAAGGACGTTATTATCAAAATAACTTTGAAAGTGCTTTGCCAGAACGAGTAAGACCCAAAATGAAAGGACGTCTTATGAACGGTCCTTCAAGGACAAAGCAAGTAACTCAGAGCGTTCATCTAAATATGCTTTGAGCCGCTCGCCGATGAACTCCAGAAACAAGCGGATTTTGGGGTCCTGATATCGCTTATGCGGAAAGAGTGAGGCCAGATGCACATCGACAGGTGGCGTCTGCTGACAAACGGCAACCAGCCTTCCAGCTATCAAATGATCAACGACATCAAAGAGCGGAGCGTTGACAATGCCACGGTGATCCAGAGCCCAGTTTACAAGAACATCACCATCATCAGAGGCGTATGGTCCGGTCACATCAAAACTTTGAGCGCCGTTTTCTGTTGTCATAGTCCAACGGCTTTCAGATGACCCCGGAAACTGAAGAAGCAGACAGGCATGCTTTTGTTTCAGTAGGTCCTGTCCAGTTTCAGGTGTTCCGCGCGCTGCCAGATAAGAAGGGGAAGCGCATAAAACACGACGGCAATCTGCAATGTTCTTCAATCGCATTTCTGAATTGGGCAGTTGGCCCAGAATAAATGCAAGGTCCAACCCTTCGCCAGTGATGTCTAATGTGCGGTCAGAAAGGCGAAGGCGCACATGAACTTCGGGATAGGCCTCGTGAAATGCAGGAATGAGAGGGGCGATTAAGCGCCGCCCTACACCAAGAGGGGCAGAAACGTATATAGATCCACGCGGCGTATTGGTGACCTCATGAACAGCAGCTTCAGCTTCATCCATTGCCTCTAGTATCTTCAAAGCGCCGGGATAAAATATGCTGCCTTGTTCAGTCGGCTGAATAGAACGAGTGGTTCTGTTGTAGAGCCGAATACCAAGGTGCTTCTCCAGCTCCCCAATTCGAGAGGAAGCTACAGCGGGAGAGACGTTCATATCTCTGGCAGCCGCTGACATGCTGCCAAGTTCATAAACCCGCACGAACATTCTAACGTTGTTAATGTAAGACATTGCTGTTTCTTTGAAAATTCGGCCCCAAGACCACAACCATAACAGTACTGGTCTCCCTTTTGTAGGTGTAGCTGTGCAAGCAGGGTGAAATAATGGATCTATTTTGTGATCCAATTTTATTCGTTTTATCCTGTTCCCTCTACAGGTTGCTCTACCTTTGGGTGTTACTGATCCTGAAACTCTACGTGAATCTCCTCGAGCGATAGAATTCAGGAATAACCACTATGCATTCACTTGAGGGTGTAACTCGCACTGATCAATATCGGGCCTTGGGCCTCAGCACATTTGCTTTTACTGTTTGCTTTGCGGTTTGGACCATCTTCTCCATTATCGGAGTGAAGATAAAGGGAGAGCTTGGCCTTTCAGATACTCAGTTCGGTCTTTTGGTTGCAACGCCGATTTTAACCGGGTCTGTGAGCCGTATTTTCCTGGGAATCTGGACAGAGCAATTTGGTGGGCGGATCATGTTCCCGCTGCAAATGCTCCTAACTGCTGTCTGTGTCTGGTTGTTGACGTCGGTTCACACCTACGAAGTCTTCCTGTTGGCTGCTTTAGGGCTTGGACTGGCTGGGGGCTCCTTTATTATCGGTGTGGCCTATGTCTCACAGTGGTTTGAGAAGGAAAAACAGGGCACAGCACTTGGCGTATTTGGTGCTGGGAATGTTGGTGCTGCTGTCACAAACTTTGTTGCACCGTTCTTGGTCGTTGCAGTTGGCTGGGAAGGGACTGCACGAGTCTATGCGATTGTTCTAGCCGTCGTGGCTGTGCTGTTCTACCTGCTGAGCAAAGATGATCCCTCGCAAGCTGAGCGCAAAAAAACAGGCGCAAAAGTTGTGTCTGCAGCTGAACAGCTCGCGCCGCTCAAAAATCTTCAGGTTTGGCGTTTCGCAACCTACTACTTTTTTGTATTTGGCGCTTTTGTTGCGCTCGCGTCGTTCCTGCCACGCTACTACACTGGAGCTTATGGGCTGGAACTCACCACGGCAGGTGTGTTCGCTGGCCTCTATTCGCTACCAGGGTCTGTTTTCCGCGCATTGGGCGGTTGGATGTCGGATAAATGGGGCGCCCGCTCCGTTATGTACTTCACATTCATCGTGTCTCTCCTCTGCCTCTTTTTGCTCAGCTATCCAGAAACGTCTTACACTGTAAGCGGCATAGAAGGCCCGATTGAGTTCAACTTCGGCCTTGGCGTTGTCGCGTTCGTCTCAGTTACTGTTGTTCTTGGCTTTGTCATGAGTCTTGGTAAAGCAGCCGTCTATAAACACATCCCAGTTTACTACCCTTATCACGTTGGTGCTGTCGGAGGCCTTGTTGGCATGATCGGCGGTCTTGGTGGTTTCTTTCTCCCTATTGCATTTGGTGTTTTGCTTGATTGGACAGGTGTTTGGACAGCGCCCTTTATGCTGCTGTTCATTATCGTTGCTGTTTCGACGGTGTGGATGCATGTCGCTATTCGCCGGATGGAACGCAAACGCCATCCAGAGTTGCAGGGCGAGCGGGACCTATCTGACCTACCAGACGAACCAGTTGAAGGACCTGACAGACCAGCAAGCGCAGATAAATACCCATAACCAGCGAAGCCTTTTGGGTTGGCCTGCCAACCCCGTGAGGGCATGTAGCCAAAAGGAATACATGTATGTCTGACAAGATGACCCCAAAAGGGCACACATTAATTGAATGGCGACCGGATAATCCGGACTTTTGGGAGAGCAAAGGCAAGTCAATTGCCACTCGAAACCTCTGGATCTCGATCCCCGCTCTTTTGCTGGCATTTTCTGTGTGGCTTGTTTGGAGTGTTGTTGTCGCAAGGCTGCCTGCGATTGGGTTCGACTACACAACAGATCAGTTATTCCTGCTGGCAGCATTGCCCGGCCTTTCAGGTGCAACGCTCAGAATATTCTATTCCTTTATGGTGCCGATCTTCGGTGGACGTCTCTGGACGACGTTGACCACCGCATCCTTGCTTCTGCCTGCGCTAGGCATTGGCTATGCAGTGCAAGACCCAAGCACACCCTATAGTATTTTTCTTATCCTCGCGCTTTTGTGTGGCTTTGGCGGCGGTAACTTTGCTTCATCCATGGCCAACATCGCCTTCTTCTACCCCAAGAAAGAAAAGGGCAATGCATTGGCACTCAATGCTGGCCTAGGAAACCTTGGGGTTTCGGTCATGCAGTTTGTTGTGCCGTTTGTCATCACGGTCGGTGTTTTCGGCGCCATTGGCGGTGCGCCGCAAGTGTTGGAGGATGGCTCTCTGCTTTGGGTTCAAAATGCGGGCTTTGTCTGGGTTCCGTTCCTTGTCATCGCAACTTTGTTTGCTTGGTTCGGCATGAACGATATCGCTGATGCTAAGGCCAGTTTCAAAGAACAGTCTATAATTTTCTCCAGAACCCATAACTGGATCATGTGTATTTTGTACACCGGCACCTTTGGAAGCTTTATCGGCTACTCCGCTGGTTTCCCATTGCTCATGAAAACCCAATTCCCAGAAGTAAACGCCTTAACCTATGCGTTCCTCGGCCCGCTTGTTGGCGCTCTTTCGCGTGCTGGCACTGGCTGGGTATCAGATAAGTACGGCGGGGGCAGAGTGACGTTCTGGACCTTCATTGGCATGACTATCGCAGTAGGTGGCGTGCTGTTCTTTCTGGCGATCAAGGAAGACCCAGGTGCATTCTGGGGGTTCTTCGCCTGCTTTATGGCGCTGTTTTTCCTCACTGGAGTGGGCAATGCTTCTACGTTCCAGATGATCCCAACCATCATGCGAGAGGAAGTCACTCGTTTGATGCCACAACTCGATGCAGCCAATCACTTGCGTCAGTCAGAGCGTGAGAGTGCAGCCATTATCGCATTTACATCTGCGATTGCGGCTTACGGCGCGTTCTTCATCCCCAAAGCTTATGGCTCGTCCATCACATACACCGGTGGACCCGATGCAGCGCTTTGGGGCTTTGGCATATTCTATGTGATCTGCGTGTTGATCACTTGGTTCTTTTACACCCGTAAGGGTGCTTCCGTTCCGTGCTAGACAAATAACGTGAAGGGCACTTCAGATGTCTCTACTACTCGATAAACTGAATTTCTTCGCTAAGCAGGACACTGGCACGTTTTCAAACGGGCACGGTGTCACAACAAACGAAAACCGCAATTGGGAAGATAGCTACCGTAAGAGGTGGCAGCATGACAAAATCGTGCGCTCAACCCACGGCGTGAACTGTACGGGGTCATGCTCCTGGAAGATCTATGTGAAAGGCGGGATCGTCACCTGGGAAACCCAGCAGACGGATTACCCCAGAACCCGGCCTGATTTGCCAAACCATGAGCCTCGCGGCTGCTCACGCGGTGCCAGTTACAGCTGGTATATGTACTCTGCCAACCGCGTAAAACACCCACTTATCCGCTCACGTTTAATCAAGTTATGGCGCAAAGAGCGGGCTGTTAAGACACCTGTTGGAGCTTGGGCCGCCATTCAGGAAGATCCAGCAAAACGGACTGACTACATTAAGGTGCGCGGTCACGGCGGCTTTGTTCGTGCCACTTGGGAAGAAGTGAACGAAATCATTGCAGCGGCCAACGCCTATACTGCAAAGAAATGGGGTCCGGACCGCGTTGTTGGCTTTTCCCCAATCCCAGCAATGTCGATGATTTCATATGCCGCCGGCACACGTTATTTGTCGTTGCTAGGTGGGACCTGTATGTCGTTTTACGATTGGTACTGTGACCTTCCGCCAGCCTCACCACAAACATGGGGTGAGCAAACTGACGTGCCAGAATCGGCAGACTGGTACAATGCGGGCTTCTTGATGTTATGGGGCTCCAACGTACCGCAGACCCGCACACCCGACGCCCATTTTTATACTGAGGTTCGCTACAAAGGCACAAAGTCAGTTGTTGTATGCCCAGATTACTCTGAGGCGGCAAAGTTCTCAGATCTCTGGCTCCACCCAAAACAGGGAACCGATGCGGCTCTTGCAATGGCAATGGGCCATGTCATCCTGCGAGAATTCCATTTAGATAGAAAAGCCAAGTACTTCGAAGACTACTGCCGTCAGTACTCAGACATGCCCTTATTGGTCCGTTTGGTGAAAAAGGACGGCCAGTACGTTCCAGAGCGCCTTCTTCGCGCGTCCGAGTTTGCAGATAAGCTGGGCGAAGAAAATAACTCAGAATGGAAAACTGTCGGTGTCGACCGCAAGACCAAAAAGGTCGTTGTTCCGCACGGCTCTGTCGGTTTTCGTTGGGGTGAAAAAGGCAAGTGGAACCTTGAGGAGCGAGATGGCTCCGGCGTGGATGTTGACCTTGCCCTATCGTTCATCGAACAAGGTGATCATGATGAGATTGCAGATGTTGCGTTCCCGTATTTCGGTAACCGCGAACATGATCACTTTGAAGGTACGGATCATGAAAGTGTATTGGTTCGCAAAGTCCCCGCCAAAAAAGTTAAACTGACAGAAGGCGATGCCCTTGTCGCATCAGTCTTTGATTTGTTCGTCGCAAACTATGGGTTGGGTCGGGGACTAGACGATCCAAACTCTGCCAATTCTTATGACGAAAACCAGCCATACACCCCAGCATGGGCAGAGAAAATCACAGGCGTGCCGAAAGACCACATCATCACGGTTGCCCGTGAGTTTGCGGAGAACGCCGAAAAAACAAATGGGCGGTCCATGGTCATCCTTGGTGCTGGACTGAACCACTGGTACCATATGGACATGAACTACCGGGGCATCATCAATCTACTGGTGATGTGTGGCTGTGTTGGTCAATCTGGTGGCGGCTGGAGCCACTATGTAGGGCAGGAAAAACTGCGTCCGCAAACAGGATGGACAGCACTTGCGTTTGCGTTGGACTGGGCTCGCCCACCACGGCATATGAACTCCACTTCGTTCTTCTATGCGCATACAGATCAGTGGCGTTACGAGACGTTGAAGGTGGATGAGATCCTCTCCCCGACCGCGCCGGATGGAGACTGGGATGCATCTCTGATTGATTACAACATTCGCGCAGAAAGAATGGGGTGGTTGCCTTCAGCGCCTCAGTTAGAAACAAACTCGCTCAACATCGCAAAGGCGGCAGAAGCAGCAGGCAAGGAGCCTAAAGAGTATGTCGCCGCAGAGCTAAAGTCTGGTGGTTTAAAGCTCTCTTGTGAGGACCCGGATAAAGAAGAAAACTGGCCGAGAAACCTGTTCGTCTGGCGCTCGAACCTGCTCGGGTCCTCTGGTAAAGGGCATGAGTACTTTCTGCGTCACCTTCTCGGCACAGATCACGGTGTTCTTGGCAAAGACCTAGGCGAGGAAGGGCGGCAACGTGCGAAAGAAGCTGTTTGGCATGATGAGGCACCAGAAGGAAAACTAGACCTTCTCGTAACGTTGGACTTCCGCATGTCCACCACCTGCATGTATTCAGACATCGTGCTGCCAACGGCAACATGGTACGAAAAAAACGACCTGAACACCTCCGATATGCATCCCTTCATTCACCCGCTTTCAAGTGCGGCTGACCCTGCTTGGGAAGCCCGCAGTGATTGGGAGATCTTCAAGGGTATTGCCAAGACGTTCTCTGAGGTTTCTCAGGAAGTGTTGGGCAAAGAAAAGGATGTGGTACTCGTTCCAATCCTGCACGATACCGCAGGAGAGATTGCGCAGCCGTTTGATGTTGATGACTGGAAGAAAGGTGAGATCGACCCAATCCCCGGCAAGACAATGCCAAACGTGGTTGTCGTTGAAAGGGACTACGCCAACGTCTACAAGCGGTTCACGGCTCTTGGCCCACTCATGCAAAAGCTTGGCAACGGCGGCAAGGGCATCAGCTGGAACACCGAGCATGAAGTTGAACTTTTGCGAGGGCTGAATGGTGAGGTTCTGGAGGAAGGGCCAACCAAAGGGTTTGCGCGGATCGATAGTGATATTGACGCGACCGAAGTGGTTCTTTCTCTTGCTCCCGAAACGAATGGCGAAGTCGCGGTAAAAGCATGGGCAGCGCTCTCTGAGTTTACAGGCAGAGATCACACTCATTTGGCACTGCCGAAGGAAGAGGAGAAAATCCGCTTCCGTGATATTGTAGCCCAACCGCGCAAAATCATCTCCTCACCAACATGGTCCGGCATCGAGTCTGAACACGTTTGCTACAATGCAGGCTACACCAACGTGCATGAGCTGATCCCCTGGCGAACGATCTCTGGCCGTCAACAGCTCTATCAGGATCATCTCTGGATGCGAGCGTTTGGTGAAGGGTTCTGTGTTTACAGGCCGCCAATCGATACCAAAGGCGTGAAGCCTGTCATTGATGACAAGTCTCTGGGCCGTAAACAATTGGTGCTCAACTTCATCACGCCTCACCAGAAATGGGGCATTCACTCTACATACACAGACAACCTGCTGATGCTGACACTGAACCGTGGTGGCCCTGTAGTGTGGATTTCAGAGGTAGATGCTCAAAAGGCCGATATTGAGGACAACGACTGGGTTGAAGTCTTCAACATCAACGGTGCGCTTGTGGCTCGTGCTGTGGTCTCCCAGCGCATGAAAGAAGGTACGATCTTTATGTACCACGCTCAGGAAAAGATCGTGAATACACCAGGCTCAGAACTCACCGGCCAACGAGGTGGTATCCATAACTCGGTCACAAGAACGGTAACCAAACCAACCCACATGATAGGTGGATACGCACAACTGTCCTATGGATTTAACTATTACGGAACAGTTGGATCAAACCGTGATGAATTTGTTGTCGTTCACAAACTGGAAAAAGTGAATTGGATGGAAGGGCCACTGGATGATGGCTCTCAGGAGGCAGCAGAATGAAAGTCCGCGCGCAAGTCGGAATGGTGCTGAACTTGGATAAGTGCATTGGCTGCCATACGTGTTCAGTAACCTGCAAAAATGTTTGGACGAACCGTGAGGGCGTTGAATATGCCTGGTTCAACAACGTAGAAACCAAACCCGGTATTGGTTACCCGAAAGACTGGGAGAACCAAAAGAAATGGAATGGCGGCTGGATCCGCAAACGTAACGGCAAAATCATTCCAAAGATGGGAGCAAAGTGGCGCATACTAGCAAAGATTTTTGCCAACCCGGACCTTCCTGAAATCGATGACTACTACGAGCCGTTTGATTACGACTACGAACATTTGCAGGGCGCACCTGAAACAGCAAAAATGCCAACTGCGCGCCCAAAATCAGCAATTACAGGTGAACGAATAGAAAAGATCGAGTGGGGGCCGAACTGGGAGGAGATTCTCGGCGGCGAATTCTCCAAGCGATCAAAAGACTATAATTTCGAAGGTATCGAAAAGGAAATATACGGCGAGTTCGAAAACACTTTTATGATGTACTTGCCACGCCTTTGTGAGCATTGCCTCAACCCAACTTGCGTTGCGGCGTGTCCATCAGGTGCTATTTATAAACGAGAAGATGATGGCATCGTTCTGATTGATCAGGAAAAATGCCGGGGCTGGCGCATGTGTGTTTCTGGCTGCCCTTACAAGAAGATCTACTTTAATTGGTCCTCGGGAAAATCAGAAAAATGCATCTTTTGCTATCCTCGCATCGAGGCTGGTGAGCCAACAGTGTGTTCAGAAACCTGCGTGGGTCGCATCCGTTATTTGGGCGTGATCCTCTACGATGCAGATAAGATTGAAGAAGCAGCATCCACCGAGGATGAAAAGGATCTCTACGAGAAGCAATTAGAGGTCTTTCTTGACCCGCACGATCCCAAAGTGATTGAGCAAGCACGTAAAGATGGGGTTCCGGAAGACTGGCTTAAGGCAGCGAAAGCCTCTCCAATATACAAGATGGCGATTGATTGGAAAGTCGCCTTCCCGCTGCATCCAGAATACCGCACGTTGCCGATGGTTTGGTACATTCCGCCACTCTCTCCAATCCAGTCAGCTGCAGAAGCTGGCAAGATCGGTTGGGATGGTGACTTGCCGGATGTCCGTAGCATGCGCATACCGGTTCGGTATCTCTCAAACCTTCTGACAGCTGGTAAAGACGAACCAATCGTCACGGCTCTGGAACGCATGCTCGCCATGCGGTCTTATATGCGCTCCAAGTCTGTAGATGGCGTCATCAACGATACCATTGCGGAGAAAGTCGGACTGACGAATGAGTTGATCGAGGACATGTATAAAATCATGGCTATTGCCAACTACGAAGACCGTTTCGTTATTCCAACCACTCACCGTGAGGTCTCAGAGGACGCCTACGATGTTCGCGGCTCCTGCGGGTTTTCGTTTGGGAATGGGTGTTCCGGTGGCAGCGACGGCACAGATCTTTTCGGCGGATCGCGCAAAAAGGCAGTCGAAACACCTACGGATATCTTTAAGGAGATGGGCTCATGATTGTCTCTTTAAAGGTCCTGTCACTGCTGTTGAGTTACCCAACACAAGCTCTCTTAGAGGACCTGCCAGCACTCAAGCACGCCGTTGAAAAGGATCGGCTGTTGAAGGCAAAAGCGCAGCGACTGCTGGGCAGCTTATGTGATGATTTGATAAGCATGGACCTATATGAAGCGCAAGAGCGGTATGTCTATTTGTTTGATCGCACGCGCTCCCACTCCTTACATTTGTTTGAGCATGTACACGGGGAAAGCCGGGATCGTGGTCAGGCTTTGGTTGATTTAAGAGACATGTACCTGAACCACGGCTTTGCAGTCGAAACCACCGAGCTACCAGACTTCATTCCGTTGTTTCTTGAGTACCTTGCGCATCAGTCTTTTCCAGAGGTACAGGAGCTGCTGGGCCAAACAGCGCACATCTTTGAGGCTTTGAGGCTGAGGCTCAAAAAGAAGGGCTCAATCTACGCCAATGCTTTTGCGGCGGTCTCAGAGATCAGTAAAGCGCAGCCTTCTCAAGAGCTCCTCAGTGAGATCTTAGCTGAGCCGGAGGATGATCCAAACGACCTGGAAGCAATGGACCGTATTTGGCAAGAAGAAGCAGTTCGGTTTGGCGGCAATGCGGGCGAAAACAGTTGTGGGCCCGACCGCTTGAGAATGCAAATGCGAGCGGCTGATAGGCGTCCAACCGATACAAAGACCCAGAACATGCAGGAGGAGAACTAGAAATGTCTGGCTTCTTCAATACGTTGTTCTTCGGAATATACCCTTACATCGCCCTTTCTGTTTTGATTGTGGGCACAATCATAAGGTATGATCGCGAGCCCTATAGTTGGCGAGCAGGATCGAGCCAGCTCCTACGACGAAAGCAACTGGTATGGGGCTCTGTACTTTTTCATGTTGGCGTTTTGATCATCTTCTTCGGCCATCTGGTTGGGTTGCTAACGCCAATCGTTCTATTTGACTTTATTGGCATAAGCCACGGAGCAAAGCAGGTTCTCGCCGTTGTTGTCGGTGGTCTCGCAGGCTTACTAGCGATAGTCGGCGCAGGCATGCTTATTCATCGTCGTTTGTATGATGCACGGGTACGAGCAGCCTCTAGCTCTATGGATACCTTCATCATTTGCTTGTTAGGGTTTCAGTTGCTTCTCGGCTTGGGAACCATCCCAGTTTCTCTCATGCACCTTAATGGCGAGGAGATGGTCAAGTTTATGAGTTGGGCACAAGGTATCTTTACCTTTAATGGCGCTGCTGCAAACTATGTGGTTGGTGCATCGTGGATCTTCAAATTACACCTGTTTGTCGGATTAACAATCCTGCTGATTTTCCCGTTCACACGCTTGGTTCACATGCTTAGTGCTCCTGTTCGATACTTATGGCGTCCAGGCTATCAGGTTGTGCGAGAGCGCAATTCCACCAATTCACGCAAACCGGCGGAATGAGAGCAATATGGCAAATTTGTATACCAACCCGAACCTTAACGCAGAGGCTGCGCAGGCCGATACCGACCTGCCAAGCACTAAAGTGCCTCCCAAAAGCGCACCTGTGATCACGCAGGTCTCCGTAAACGGTGTACTTATCTCCGAACAGGATATTTTGGCTGAAGCTCAAAACCACCCAGCCGAAAATCCCGGGCAAGCTGTTCAGGCTGCCGCAAGAGCCTTGGTTGTCCGCGAGCTTCTTTTGCAACAAGCAAATGCGATAGGTCTGGAAATTACGCCGCACACGAGCAAAAATGGCAGTGAGACGGATGAGGATGCAGCGATTAGAGAGCTGATAGATCAGGAAGTGGAAGTGCCTTCCGCTTCAAAGGAAGAGTGTGAGCGCTATTACCAGAACAACAAGGCTCGTTTCAGCTCAGAGCCGATCTACGAAGCGCGACACATATTGTTTGCGGCAGGGTCCGACCAGCATACCGCGCGCAGCATAGCCAAAACACGGGCTCACGATGTGATTGAGCTGCTCCAAATTAAACCAGAGGCCTTTGCAGATATGGCGAAGGAATATTCTGCCTGTCCCTCAAAAGAAGCCGGTGGAAACCTAGGGCAGCTGACAAAGGGCAGTACAGTACCTGAGTTTGAAGCGGCGCTTCAATTGATGCAAGCTGGCCAGATGACAGAGCAGCCAATTGAAACCAAATTTGGCTATCACGTGATTTTCCTTAATCGTAAGATTGAAGGAAAAGCGATGCCCTTTGAAAATGTCGAGGAAACTATAAAAGCATGGTTGGAGGCTGCAAGTTGGTCAAAGGCCGTCTCTCAGTATATTGGTATTCTGGCAGGAGCTGCCGAATTGGAAGGCGTTGATCTTTTCGGTTCACAAAGCCCGCTGGTGCAGTAAAGGGGCCGGTGTCCCCTAGAGAGAGCGCCTACGTACTAATCGATATGCTTGGATAATCACTAAGCTATTGATCTCTAGCATTTTATTCTTGATCAAACAGGATTAGAGTTCCTTTCTGAGTTTTCCCGTGATGTCTCGGGATCCTGCGTTCTGGGAGAAAAAAGTGTCGAAACTGAACTGGGGCTTTTTGGGAACAAGCTTTATATCGCTTACAATGGCAGACGCCTTGCAAGCGGAGGGCTCTACACGGATACATTCGGTTGCCGGGCGCTCAGAAGTGCCGCTGAAAGTATTTGCAGAGAAATACGATGTTGAACACACCTACGATAACTTTGACGAGCTGATCGAAGACGACGTCGTAGATATTATCTACATTGCACTCCCCAACCATATCCATCATGAATACGTGATAAAGGCAGCAAATGCGGGTAAGGCAATACTCTGCGAAAAGTCGCTGTCCATTGATATGGAAAAAACGGACCAGGCTCTGCGTGCAGTCGCAGATAACGAAGTCTTCTTTGTTGAAGGGCTGATGTACCTGAACCACCCTTTCACAGCAGCTATTCGTGATGTCATTACTTCTGGTGAGCTGGGGGAGATCCAATCCATATCCGCTCAGTACTGCGCTGATATTGCCCAGTTTGTTAATCCGCAAAGCAAAGGGGCACTTTATAACCTTGGCTGCTATCCAATATCTTTGATGCACCTGTTGTTGCAAAGTGACTTCACAAATCACATTTTTGATAACTACGAGATCTCAGCGATGGGGCGGCGTGGCACAGACGGGAATATCTGCGAGTCGGCCGCGAGCATTCGCTTGGATAATGGAGTTGTTTGTCAGCTGCATACGGCAGAAGACTACGGTTTGCATGCAAGCTTCACAGTGTTGGGTTCAAAAGCAAGCTTGGTGTTGAATTCAAACCCTTGGTTGCCGGAAGCTGAAGGTAATACCTTCACCGTGACACCCTATGAAAAGGTAGGTGATGTCCGCACAGTCACAGCAGAAGGCAATGCGTTTATCTATCAGGTAAGAGCAATCAGAGAAGCCATTGAAGCTGGCAAAAAAGCACTGGAGCGACCTGCTCCAAATCTGGAAGACAGCCGCCAGATCATGCAACTCCTGACTGATTGGGAAGCAGCAACCGTCACGTCCTAGTGTGGATATAGCGTAAGAATGGGAAAGTGCTATGGCACTTTTCTGGGCGCTCCTTGGAGGGCTGCCGATACATTCAAGAATGGTTGTTCTAAAGCTCCTTTCATCTGTTTTATGTGAGACATTGTGTTTGCTGCGCAGACACATTGATAGAAAACTTGCGCGCATTCAACTCTCCAGTCGTAGATAAAGCTATATATTTTATGCGGTTAAATGGTGTTGTGAAATAAATTTTAGTACATGGAATTTATTTCAGAATATTATTGATTGAAATTTTTGGACCGAAAAGTAGAGTTTTATATAGTTGCTTCGATTCGAGTGTTTATTTGACGACGAAGCCAATCCACAGCTATGTTGTGGATCCACGTTATTTGTTTTGTCGGTAAACAACTGAATACCAAAAGAAAAGTGATGTGTGTTTTGCATTTAATAAAGTGAATTCATGCAAAATACTTCTGAGGCACCTAGTCATTAGCCGCTTTGTCTCGTATACAGCCATTTTGAATGCCTTTGTCTTAAGCAGGACACTTTCACCAAAAATGCGAGATAAGGCAGATTGCGGCTGCAGTCTGGTCTGTAGCCCTGCGCGAATTATTGATCTCAGGAGGTGTGCATGTTTGCAACACGTTTGAACGGCATCGCGAGACGTTACGTCCTCGCAGCCGTGGCTGTTTTTGCGGCCGCTATCATGGTTTCTTCTCCGCTAAAAGTTTTGGCAGATGAACCGCTTAAAGTCGCAGCAATTTACACTGTTCCTGTTGAACAGCAATGGGTTGGCCGTATTCACCAGGCGCTGACTGCAGCAGCTGAACGCGGCGAAATCACCTACGTTTATTCAGAAAACACTGCAAATACGGACTACGAGCGCGTGATGCGTGAGTATGCTGAAGCTGGCAATCAGCTTATCGTCGGCGAGGCTTTTGCAGTAGAACGTGCAGCACGCAATGTGGCAGCAGAATACCCAGATACTGCGTTTCTCATGGGCTCTTCTTTCCCGGCAGCTGAACCAAACTTCGCGGTGTTTGATAACTTCATTCATGAGCCATCTTACCTTTCTGGCATGATCGCTGGTGCAAAGACCAAGTCCAACAAAATCGGCATGATTGGTGGTTTTGCAATCCCGGAAGTCAATCGTCTGATGCACGCATTCATGAATGGCGCTAAGGCAGTGAATCCGGATGTGAAGTTTACGGTCAACTTCATTAACTCCTGGTATGACCCGCCAAAAGCAAAAGAAACTGCTTACGCCATGATCGATTCAGGCGCTGACGTGCTTTACGCAGAACGCTTTGGTGTTTCTGACGCCGCAATGGAAAAGGGTATCTTCGCGATCGGTAACGTGACCGACACGGCTGCTGATTACCCGAACACCATTCTTGCTTCTGCTATCTGGCACATGGAACCAACTGTAGATACAGCGATCGCCGCTGTAAAAGCGGGAACCTTCACAGCTGAGGATTACGGCAAGTACTCCTTCATGGGCCAGGGTGGTGGTACTCTGGTTATTGACGACACCTTGGTAGATGCTGATCTGCTTGGTAGGGTCAAGGCTGTAGAAGCGACCATTTTGGATGGCTCCTTCACTGTTGACATCAACGACGAAGAACCAAAGTCCTCCATGTAAGAGACGGCGGGCCGGGGGGATATCTCGGCCCTTCTTGCTGGCGTAAGCCGCCATCTTTTTGTCAGGCCAAGGGTATCCCATGCCAGAAACTGAGACCGTGCATCCGCTTTTATCTCTGCAAAACATCACCAAGATCTTTGGAGATCTGGTTGCCAATGGAAACGTCAATCTGGACCTGCATGCAGGCGAGATTGTTGCATTGTTGGGGGAGAACGGAGCAGGTAAGACCACGCTCATGAACATCCTCTTCGGTCACTACGTGGCGGATGAAGGCCGTGTGATGGTGCGCACCTCCTCAGGCACCCTTGTTGATCTGGAGCCAGGTGCTCCTCAGGCCGCTCTGGAAGCTGGAATTGGCATGGTTCATCAGCACTTTACGCTGGCTGAGAACCTGACTGGACTGGAAAACATTGTCCTTGGCACAGAGAGCCTGTTTGCGCGCAAGTTCAGTCGCTCCAAAGCAAGGGCAAAGTTGCAGGAGTTGATGCAAAGCTCAGGCCTGGAAGTTGACCTGGACCTGCGCGTTTCCAAGTTGGCTGTGGGTGAGCGCCAGCGGGTGGAGATCCTCAAAGCTCTTTATCGCGATGCCAGAATTCTGGTGCTGGATGAACCCACTGCGGTTCTTACGCCTCAGGAGTCCGATAGCCTTTTCAATACCTTGAAGCTTCTTGCAGCCAAGGGCATGGCAATCATCTTCATCTCTCACAAAATGGCTGAGGTTTTGGGCGCATCAGATCGTGTTGCTGTTCTCAGGGGAGGGCGCATTGTTGCTGACCTTCCAACCTCACAGTGTGATCGCCACAAGCTTGCTGAGCTCATGGTGGGGCATGCGGTCCAGATGGCCGAGCGTGAACCTGGCAACCCAGGCGAAGAAATACTTGTTTTCAAGGGTGTTAGCGCCGGTGAAGGCCGTGAGCTGATTGAGAACGTAAACCTCTCGCTCCGCAAAGGCGAAATCATTGGCCTTGCAGGTGTCTCAGGCAATGGTCAGAGCATGCTGGCGAAAGTCTTGTCTGGCTTGGAAGAGCCAACTGCTGGCGCTGTGACGCTGGGCAGTCAGCCACTAAAAGCAAATGCTGCTGCGGCCATTCAATCCGGAGTGGCTCGAATTCCGGAAGACAGACATCACGATGGCATTGTTGGCGCGATGTCGGTGGAGGAAAACCTCGTTCTGGAAGAAATCCGCAAGCCAGCTTATCAGCGCTTTGGTTTGCTGCGATTCAACGAAATTCGCAAGCGTGCTCAAGAAGCTATCAAGGCCTACGACATTCGCTGCTCTGGCCCGCTTGCTGTCTCGCGGTTGCTTTCTGGCGGGAATATCCAAAAGATCGTTCTTGCAAGAACTCTGGATCAGGAACCAGCTATTGTGCTGGCGGCGCAACCGTCTCGCGGGTTGGATGTTGGGGCGACGGCTGATGTGCATCGCCGTTTGCAAGAAGCGCGTGACAGAGGGGCTGGTGTGCTTCTTATCTCAGAAGATCTGGATGAACTCTTTCAGCTCTCAGATCGCATTGCGGTGATACATCGTGGGCATGTCAGTGAACCAATGGCGAGTGAAGAGCTCGACAAAAAGCAAGTTGGGCTGATGATGGCAGGGCACTCTGCAAAAGGGGAACAAGCAGCATGATCCGGTTTGAACCTCGCACAAACGTTTCGTCTCTCTTCGCGCTGGCCCTGCCGATTGTCGCGGGAATCACCGCACTTGCGCTGGCAGCAATTCCGATTGCAGCGGCAGGGGGAGAAGTTTTTGCAGCTTACGGGCATATCTTTAAGGGCGCATTCGGCTCAAAGTTCGCGTTTTCAGAGCTTTTGGCCCGCGCGACACCGTTGATCTTCACCGGTCTTGCAGTCAGTGTTGCTTTTCGCGCAAAGCTTTGGAACATCGGGGCAGAGGGACAGCTCTATGTGGGAGCATTGGCAGCCGTTGCCATTGGTTCTGGTGCAATCTCGGCCCCCTCTTACATCATGATCCCGCTGATAATGCTGGCAGGTATGATCGCCGGTGGCACCTTGATGCTTGTCCCAACATTACTGAAGACGCGTCTGGGCGCAGATGAGGTGGTAACGACCCTTCTGCTCAATTTCGTGGTTCTGCTTTTTGTGCAAATGATGCTCGAAGGGCCGATGAAAGACCCTATGGGCATGGGCTGGCCGCAATCAGAGCCGATGACAAGTGCTGCAACCCTGCCAAAAATGATGGCCCGAATGCGCGTGCATTGGGGGCTGGTGATTGCGTTGGTGTCCGCACTGGTAATCTATATCATGATGAAGCGCAGCGTTTGGGGGTTTGAAATCCGTGCAACGGGTGAGAACGTCTCTGCCGCAAAACATGCTGGCATTCCAGTCACCTCCACCTTCATCAAAGTCGGCTTGATTTCCGGTGCACTTGCAGGCCTTGCTGGCGTCAGCGAAGTCGCTGGCCTCAAAGGCTATTTGACAGCAGATATTTCCCCAGGCTTTGGCTACACAGGCATTGTGGTTGCAATGCTTGCAGGCCTCTCGCCTCTTGGTGTTGTCATTGCTGCGATCTTCATTGCGGCAGTCTTTGTCGGCGCAGATAGTATGAGCAGGGCAATGGGCGTTTCCAGTTACATTGCAGACCTCATAGTGGCCTTGTCTTTGATTTGCGTGCTCATTTCCAGCCTGTTCGTTCGCTTTAAAGTGCGGTTCGTGAATCCCAAAAAAACAAAGCTAACTGCCAAGGGAGACGCTTAAGTCATGGAATATATTGATATTCTTCTCTCTGCGAATTTTTGGGCTGCTGCCATTCGCATCGCAACCCCGCTCATCTTCGGCGTGCTTGGTGCATTGGTGTGTGAGCGCGCTGGTGTTCTCAACCTCGGCATCGAGGGGATTTTTGTCGTTGGTGCAATGTGTGGCTGGATGGCGGTCTGGCTCGGCGCAGGTCTGTGGGGCGGTGTCCTCATAGCGGCACTGGCAGGAGCATTATTTGGATTGCTGCATGGAATCTTGACCGTACCACTGGGGCTCTCTCAGCACGTATCCGGTCTTGGTATAACCATGTTCGCCACATCGGTGAGCTACTTCACCTACCGCACGGCCTTGCCAAAGGTTTCCAGCCCACCACGTATCGATGCATTCCAGCCGCTTGATATCCCAGTGCTTTCAGACCTTCCATTCATTGGTCCAGCCCTGTTCCAGCAAACCGCGATGACGTTTCTTGCACTCGCTATGGTGCTGGTGGTCGGTTACGTGCTCTACCGCACGCCGCTTGGTCTTGCGATCCGGGCGGTTGGGGATAACCCATCTGCTGTCGAGGCACAGGGCCTTTCCGTGTTTGCTCTGCGTATAGGCGCAATCATGGCAGGCTCTGCTCTTATGGCGCTGGGCGGTGCATTCCTCACCATGTCCGCCTTTGATGCGTTCTTCTTTGGCATGATCAGCGGTCGTGGCTGGATTTGTATCGCTCTGGTGGTGTTTGCCAGCTGGCGACCGGGAAAAGCTTTGCTCGGAGCGCTTCTTTTTGGTGCATTCGATGCCTTCCAGATCCGTTTACAGAACGAGGTTGGAGCGGTTGTTCCCTCGCAGGTCTTCCTGATGATCCCGTATCTGTTGTCGATCATCGCCTTGGTGCTTGTGGCTCGTAAAGCTGATTATCCCCGCGCGTTGTTGCAACCTTATTTCCGTGGTCAGCGCTAAGCTGAAACCGGCTCCAAGCAAAAGGCAGTGGTTATGTCACTAGACTTACTCGTAAAAAACGCGGTTCTGACCACCGGCGAAACTGGTGTCGACATCGCGGTCAAAGGCGGCAAAATAACTGCCATCGAGAAGGATATTACCGCAGACGCCGGGCAAGTGATTGAGGCGCAGGGGCAGCTTGTATCCGCGCCCTTTATCGACCCGCATTTCCATATGGATGCAACGCTCTCGCTGGGCTTGCCGCGCATGAACGAAAGCGGCACCTTGCTGGAAGGCATCAGCCTGTGGGGAGAGCTGAAACCACTGCTCACCATTGATGCTGTTGTTGAACGGGCTTTGCGTTATTGCGACCTTGCTGTTTCGCAGGGCCTGTTGGCAATCCGCTCTCATGTGGATGTCTGTGATGATCGCCTATTAGGTGTTGAAGCGCTGCTGGACGTGAAGCAACGCATTGCGCCCTATATCGATTTGCAGCTGGTTGCCTTTCCGCAAGATGGCTTCTACCGCTCTGCGACTACTAAGAGCAACTTGCTCCGCGCGCTGGATATGGGCGTGGATGTTGTTGGCGGCATTCCGCATTTTGAACGCACCATGAATGATGGTACGCGCTCTGTCACGGCCTTGATGGAGATTGCAGCAAAACGCGGACTACGCGTGGATATGCACTGCGACGAATCCGATGATCCAATGTCTCGTCATATAGAGACACTTGCTGTTGAAACCCAGCGCTTGGGTATGCAAGGGCGTGTGACCGGGTCGCACCTGACCTCAATGCACTCCATGGATAATTACTACGTTTCCAAACTCCTGCCACTCATGGCAGAGGCAGATGTTCATGCAATCGCTAACCCGCTGATTAACATCATGCTTCAGGGCCGTCATGACACCTACCCGAAACGCAGGGGCCAAACGCGGGTGCGCGAATTGCGGGACTATGGGATCACCGTTGGCTTTGGCCATGATTGCGTGATGGACCCATGGTACTCGCTGGGCAACGCAGACATGCTGGAAGTCGCCAGTATGGGCCTGCATGTAGGCCAGCTCGCCAGCCGTGATGACCTGCGCTATAGTTTTGAGGCGGTGACCACAAACTCGGCCAAAATCATGGGCTTAGAGGATTACGGCGTCAAAGTTGGCGGCAATGCGGATTTCGTTCTTTTGCAGGCACATGATGCGATCGAGGCAATCCGCCTGAAGGCAACCCGCTTGGCGGTCGTGCGTCGTGGCAAGGTTATCGCTCAAACAGCGCCACGTCTCACCAACCTGTCGTTGGAAGGTCGTCCGAAAACTGTGAATGCGGCGGATTACTCACCCCATACCAATGCCTGAAAGGGGGACATCACCCCCTCAAGTGAGTTTGCGTTGTAATGTGCGTTGGTTTGCGTGGAATGCGTTTTTTCTGAACTGTTTTGTTTCGAAGCAAAACCGAAGCGCAAGCCCTAAATAAAACTATCCCCCTTGCCCTCAGAGCTGGTTATGATGAACTTGTCTGAGCAGTTGAATGACTGGAAGGGGAGATCGATGGAACGTATTTCTGCAAGCAAGTGGTACCGCACCACACGGATGGCGGATGACATCACGCTGATCGATGAGCCTTACATCAAGCAATTCTACCGCTGTAACATCTGGCATATTCGGGGCAGGCACAAAGATCTTCTCGTTGACAGTGGCATGGGTGTTGTCAGCCTACGTGAGCATGTGGCTCTGACCGCTGAAAAGTCGGTCATGGCTGTGGCCAGCCACACGCATTTTGATCATATTGGTTGCCACCACGAATTTCCTCATCGACTGGTCCATAAAGCCGAAGCGGAGCTACTGGCGCACCCAACCCGCAAGAACACACTGGCTGACCCTTATGTGAGCGATAACATTTTCGACGCTCTCCCGCCTCAGCCCTATAAGTCCAGCGAGTATGCTGTCAAACCAGCCCCTGCCAGTCATTTGCTGGAGGATGGCGAGGTGCTGACCATCGGTGATCGCCACTTCGAGGTGGTTCATACTCCGGGCCATTCACCGGGCGGGATAGCGCTTTGGGAAAAGGCGACTGAAACGCTGATCGCGGGGGATATCGTATATGATGGCCCACTCGTAACGGACTGCTACCACTCAGACATGGGCGATTACATCGCCAGCATGAAGCGCTTGCTCGATATTCCAGTGCGCACCATTCATGGAGGCCACTTCCCCAGCTTTGACGGTCAACGGCTGCACGAAATCATAAATGACTTCCTGAAGGAACACGACAAGTAACAGCGTCACCTCTCACTCCAGGAAACCACATAGCGTGGTAAATCTGGAAATGGGCCGTCTCCTCTTTGGTCTTTTGTTAGCTCGACGAAGTCTCCGTGTTTGCCAAGCGCAGCAGCGCCAGCTTCCCAATTGGCAGCCCAAATACCTAGCGCGACCATGGCATAAAACCGGGAATGGCTCGCAGCACAAAAGTCAACACGAATGAGGGCGTCCTTCTTAGCAACAACCACGGCGCGGGTGGGCTGTGCATTGTAGGAGGAGGGGGACCACTGACACGCTTCAAAGCATCGCGAAAGGTTGCCATATGCTTTGATTTTTAGGTCAACGGAATGTGAGAAAGATGTATCGGTAAAAAAGAGCTCACAGGTATCTAAGCGGTGTCGTTGTGTTTTGGTAATCAGCCGGATTGAAAGAGGAATATACCGGGAGGCATAGCCAAAGCCGCAAACACCAATGATGTGGTCACGTTCAGGAACAAACCGATCGCCAAGCTGCTTGATGATGCTTTTATGATCCGCTCCAGGACCGATCCAGCAGGTTGCAAGCCCCATGCGAGTGGCTTCGATGACCACCTTTTGTAAGCTACGCCCCACATCAACAACAGCCAGTTCGTGGTAGGCGTTTGGGGCGATGGCAACCAGAAACTCTCGTGTCCCAACAGCAGGCCAAACCACGAGCGGATTATCGACATATTCAAAGCGGATGGGGTAGGGGCTTAAGCAGTTCTCCGGGCGACTTTGCTGCTGAGCGAGCGATAGAATTGTTTTGCGGTGCTCTTCTGTCAATGCTTGTTTTTGAAAGGAACGACAGGAAACACGCGCCCGCATCACCTCAAAAACATCGATATAATTAGGAGGTGGAGGAACCGGCTCAGCTGGGTGGAACCCATAACGCACCGTCGCAATATCAAAGAGGAGATTTGCAAAAAGGAGCGCTGAAACCACCAAAGGCAGGTCGCGTAGCAGCAACGGCCAGACGCCTGACCATGCCCCCAACCCACCAAGCAGCAGCATCAGCATGCCCGCAAGCAGATTAGGAATGTATTGCAGCCAACTCGTCCACTGCAGCTTCATCTTAATGCGCCACCACCACGTGGACTCAAACCAGGCTTCATTTGGCGTGGACTGCGGTGTATCGGGTGGCATAGCGTTGCTCGCTGCTCTACGTTTGCCCAAAGATCCCCAACCGGCATGGCCGAGGATCATACGAGCGTTCTAGCAGAGCAAGGTGAGCAAACCGTGTTTTTCAAAAACGATCAGTTTCTGCGTAAAGGCTACGTCTTACACAGCAGCCTTGACCGCTGGTCCGGGACGATACAGGAACCGGTTGAACGCATCTTCAGGCACCATCAGGATCAGTCGTGAAATCACAGTCATTGCGGCAACGCAGAACACGAACCGTCCAAGAAGGGCACCAGACCAGTGGGCGCCAAACGTCATCATCACCAGCGGATCTTCAATCAAGCCATGGCAAATGCCCATGAACGAGAGCGACAGCACCACATCACGAGAGGAGAGCTTACCTTCCTGCGCTTCTTTGATGATCAGCCCACCGCCATAAGACAACCCCAGCAACACACCAACCATGGTGATCGGCGTTGCCGCCTTGCTGATGCCCATAAGCCGCAGCAGGGGCGAAAGTAACCAGCCGATGAGATCGGTGATCTTCATCAGCTCCAACAGTTTCAGGAAAACAATCAGCGCAAGAATGACCCAGAACAAGGTGAAGAGCAGGGATGTGCTGGAATACCCCCACTGCAACCATGTTTCATCGATGCTTGGTGTATATGGCAGCCAGGAAAGCTGCATAGGTTCTTGCAGCCACCCTCCTTTTGAGTAGATCAGGTTGAGCACGATACCGTAGCTGATACCAACTACAAACCGTAGACCAGAGGAGAAAATGAAGCTGATACCGGCACGCCGGGAGATGCTTTGTTCCAATGGTAAAGCATGCGCAATAAGCACGACAGAAAGCAGCACCGTCACATCAGCAACGGACAGTGACAGCAGCGGCAAGATGCTGATCATCACAGCGACAGCAGAATAGGTGCTCACCAGCAAGCCCACGGCAAGAACCAGACCCGCAGCAGCAGGTAGGCCCATCAAGCCCATCAAAGGCTCAAGCACGGTGCCAAGATAGTCAACCATGCCAAATTCCATGCCAACGCGCACAAGGATCATAACGGGGACCATGGTTTTGAGCATGATCCAGAAAAGCTCAACGGAATCTTTTCCGGTTTTTTTGCAAGCAGCGGTAAAACTATTCATTTTGAGACCAGAGCAGCGCGTGCCTCTGCTATTAAAGGCACTGCAGGTAAAGGAAGGTGGGGAAGCAAGAGGAAGCCCATCCGCTCGCTAACAGCCTGAGGAAACTTCTAAATTGTTTCTGGTTGCGGCGAAATAGCGTTTTGCTCAAGCCTCACAACCATATTTCTCAAATATTCCAGCTTTATAAAAACGAAAGCGCCTGCCACAGGGACAGGCGCTTGCAACGCTTTGACAAGAAGGTAAGAGCTTTAGAACGTGATGCTCTTACTCGGCCGCTTCTTTGATATCCAAAAGACCGAAGAGGTTGCGAGGATCAGTAGGATCTGCAATCATTTCCAAATCTTGACTGTCTTCTTCCTGCTTCGCCAGATCGTAGATGTAACGCAGACCAGAGAAGTCCTCGATGGCAAAGCCAACGGAATCGAACAGCGTGATCTCGCGATCCGTCGCGCGTCCCTGAGCTGTTCCAGTAATCACTTCCCAAAGCTCTACAACCGGATAGTCGTCGTCCAGCTGTTGGATTTCACCCTCAATACGGGTCTGCTCAGGGTATTCCACGAAGATCTTGGAGCGCAGCAAAATATCCTTGTGCAGCTCGGTCTTGCCAGGGCAGTCACCACCAATTGCGTTGATGTGCACGCCAGCGCCAACCATGTTGTCAGTCAAGATGGTCGCCTGCTGCTTGTCGGCAGTCACCGTGGTGATGATGTCAGCCCCGGTGATTGCTTCTTCTGAACTGCGGCAGATGGTGATGGTAAAGCCCTTGCCATCAAGGTTGGCTGCACACTTCTCCGTGGCTTCTGCATCAATATCATACAGGCGGAGATTGGTGATGCCCATCACCGCCTTAAACGCCAGTGCCTGAAACTCAGATTGCGCACCATTCCCAATGATTGCCATCGTCTTGGAGTCCGGGCGTGCCAGATGTTTTGCTGCCATAACAGAGGTAGCAGCAGTCCGCAGAGCAGTCAGAACGGTCATTTCAGACAAAAAGAACGGATATCCCGTATCCACATCAGCCAGCATCCCAAATGCTGTAACTGTCTGCTTGCCTTCCTTGGTATTTTTAGGGTGACCGTTGACGTATTTGAAGCTGTACAGCTGCCCGTCACTGGTGGGCATAAGTTCAATAACACCAACTTTAGAGTGGCTTGCAACGCGCGGTGTTTTATCAAACAGCGGCCAGCGGCGATAATCTTCTTCGACATACTCGGTCATGCCCTTGAGGACATTTTCAATACCGTGTTTGTTGACCAATTCTAATATTTTAGAAACGCTTACGAACTGGACCATTGGGGTTTCCTATCTAAAAGCTTTGTTATTTTAAAGGTCAGGCCCGGTTTGGATGGTCCAGCACTTGCTTACCAAACAAGCTGGAAACCAGATCTGTCATCAGAGTCGCTGTGCGCCCGCGCACATCCAAAAACGGGTTGAGCTCGACCAGATCAACGGACGTAACGAGTTGGCTATCGCAGAGCATTTCCATAATCAGATGAGCCTCGCGGAAGGTTGCGCCGCCTGGCACTGTAGTTCCAACCGCTGGAGCAATATCTGGATCCAGAAAGTCGACATCAAAGCTCACGTGAAGGCGGCCATTTGCCTTTTTCACACGGCTTAAGAACTCGGTGACCGGTTTGACGACACCATTTTCATCGATCCTGCGCATATCATAAGTCTCGATGCCAGCTTTTTGCAGGGCAGATCGCTCTGGGTTGTCAACGGAACGTAAACCCATCATGCAGATGTTTTCAGGTTTGATTGCCGTATTCAGCTTTGGGTAGTAGCCCTCAAAACCGGAGAGTCCGCAAAAGTATGCAGCTGGTGTGCCATGTAAATTGCCACTGCTTGTTGTGCTCAGATTATGAAAATCAGGATGCGCATCAAGCCAGAGCACGAATTGTTCTTCACCTGCTTCTTCTGCTGCCTGAGCAATCCCGCTCACTGTGCCTGCTGCCATGGAGTGATCCCCACCCAGAAACAGCGGCAAACTACCTTCTCGCATTTCCTCCAATGCGACGGCATGCAGCTTCTCAGTCCAGCTGATTGTATCACTCAAATGGTGGACAGCACTGTTAGAATGAACCCGATTTGGACCTGGCTCTGGTAAAACGTTGCCACGATCTATAACGGAGTAACCCAGTGCTTCTAAGGAGCCTTGCAGCCCGGCAGTGCGCAGTGCATCTGGACCCATCACACAGCCCTGAATGTTGGTTCCTGTCTGTACTGGTGCACCTATAAGCACGACGGTATTTTTCATTCCCGTTTCCTATTTTAACCCGATATGGGTATTATCCTTGTGGAAGTGGCGGTAGAAAGCTGGCATTGTGATCAAAATGGTTGTCACATTAGCCAATTTGGTAAGTAAGGTTACGCACTTTGGACGAAATAGACCAAAAAATCATCGCCATACTACGTAGAAATGCGAGGGCGAGTATTTCGGATCTAGCCCTTGAGCTGAAGATTTCTCGCTCAACGGTCCGCACGCGCATGGAACGCCTGAGATCAGCCGGGGATATCCTCGGCTATACCGTGGTGCTTCGAGGGGATGTTTTCGAACAACCTGTTCGCGGCATCATGATGATTGAGATTGAGGGAAAAGGCACACACCGCATTGTCAACCAGCTCAATAAAATGACTGAAATCTCCGCATTGCACACGACAAACGGCAAATGGGATTTAATCATTGAATTGGGAACGGACACTCTGGTCCATTTTGATGATGTTTTACGTCGTGTACGCCTTATCGATGGCATTGCCGCCAGTGAGACCAATCTGCTGCTTTCAACAAAGCGCACCAGCAACGCCACTCGGAACGTAGTACTAGATTAAACTCAAAGCAGTCCTGAGAACAGAATATTCAATTTTGCAAAAACTCTGAGACCGCCAGCTGGTTTCAACCTGATGTGCAATGGCTTGGATCTTTCATGCAGCCAGCTGGTCGGAGCCAGTGAAAGCATGACTGTGTTGTGATGCATCAGCCCATAACGGTGGGCCTGTATATAAAGAAGCCGGAGGCGGGTTTCCGCTCTCCGGCTTTTAGTTTAGGTTCTTGGCTTATTGAGGCGAGAGCCTTACGCTTCTTTTGTCGTAAGTTCTTGTTGTTGTTTTTGTTTTCTCAGTTTTGCCAAGTGATAGATGTTGATGAGCACACACATGCCATTGAGCAAGACCACTGGGTATGCAGCAACGGATAATCCGTAGAGGGTGAACAAAGAGCACCCGATCATATTGATCACGCGAAGCCACAAGACGTTGCTCATGAGCAGAGACGTCATCACAGTGATTGAGGCAAGGTAGCCTACAAGTTCCATGTTCATTATGCGTCTACTGGTTCTGGAATTGTTGCGTACGCAGTTTCCAGTGCCAGTTCCATCATCTGGTTGAAGCTGGTTTGACGTTCTTCAGAGGACGTTTCTTCAGCGGTGATAAGGTGATCAGAAACGGTCAGCACACAAAGCGCTTTAACGCGGAATTCTGCTGCAATGGCAAACAACGCAGCTGCTTCCATCTCAACAGCCATAACGTTCATTTTCTGCATTGCAGGCAACAGAGCAGGGTTCGAGCCGTAGAACAGATCACCTGACAAAATATTGCCAAAACGTGGTGAGAGGCCCAGTTTGTCAGCTGTGTCTGCACAGGTCCGCAACAGGCCAAAATCAGGTGCTGCAGCGTAGTCATAACCAGCAAAGCGGTCGCGGATCATGGAAGAAGAGGTGCTGGCACCGGTTGCCACAATGAGATCACGCAGTTTCAGCTCTTCGTCAACAGCGCCGCAGCTGCCGATGCGAATGATCTTTTTCACGCCGTAATAATTGATCAGCTCATGAGCATAGATAGAGATGGACGGCATACCCATGCCATGTGCCATAACGGAAACTGGCTTGCCTTTATATTCCCCAGTAAAACCGAGCACATTGCGCACGTTTGTTACTTCGCGGACATTTTCCAGATAGGTTTCAGCAATATACTTTGCGCGAAGCGGATCACCCGGCATGAGGACTGTTTCAGCAAAGTCTCCAGTCTGGGCGTTGATATGCGGTGTCATCAGATTCTCCTATGCAGCTTGCAAGGAGCAGGCTAAAAATATCTCAGGTTTAAAAACAGGACAATTGTCCGTATCGTTCAATTAAATAGCGCAAAAATGACAATTAAAACCCTTGCTCAAAACGGACATAAGGAAGTGACCCAATGGATCAAAAACGGTCCATTTGTTTTGCGCCGAATGGAAGCCGGTGACTATTTGCTCCGGCAAGGCCAGATACTGGAACACCTATACTGGGTGGAGGACGGATTTTGTACCGTCAGCTACACCGCAGCCAACGGAAGACGCTTTAGTCATGGCCGCTTTAGCCTTGAATATCGCTTGTATGGCGAGATCGAATTTTTAACCGGAAAACCAGTCCAGTTTGATATCCGCTGCGATGGTGATGTCAGCGTGCGGGTGATCCCCAAAGCGGACCTGGAAACGCTGCTTGCCCAAAAGCCGCATGTGGGCATTTGGCTTAGCCAATATCTGGCAGATACCTATCAAGGTGTGATGGACAGGGTAACAACGCACTTCATGTACCCACTGGCCTATAACATTGCTAAGGATTTGCTGCTTCGTGAGCTGGGCAACAAGCCTCCCCTCCAGTTTGAACGCGTCTTTCGCGAGGCCGAGCGCTTTGGTTGCTCAGAGCGAGTCTATCGCCGTGCTGTGAGCCAGCTGCTGGAGCAGGGGTTGGTTGAAAAGACAGGCCGTGTGCTCAAAGTCGCCGATAAGGACAAACTGGAACGCTATCTGGCCGAAGAAGAGCAATAACCGAAAGCTCGGCCTATCGTGGATTTTCTGCAATAAACAGCAAAACCTTGTGAGGTGACCGAATAATCCCGCCGCTCTGCTCTAAACGTTCACCAATAGTAGAAATGAGCTGTGCCTGCTGTTCCTCAGTGGCATTGCTGCCCGGTGGGTAGGAGGTCAATGTTGAGAAGATGACCTCTGCATTCTCAATGGCATATACATCTTCATAGATGAGCTGCGTTATCTTATCAAAGCGCTGCGCGAGCATCGCGGCTACCTTTGCGGGGGGAGCCATAACCGTCGAGGGATCAACAGGCGCAACATCAAAAACTTGGCTATTAAGTTCATAGACCTTTTTGAGATTGGAACTGTCATTAATCGCAATCATCACTTTCCCGTCAGGTCGCAGAATACGCCTCATCTCATTTAGTGCTTTGTCGGGATCGCTGAGATGGTAAACCATGTGCAATGCCATAACGAAATCAAAGGATGCATCTTCAAACGGTAACGCCTCGGCGATTTCAACATGCCCGCTCACCTGCGTGATTGCGGAAAGTTTACCCAATGTTTCCTGAGCTTCAGCAACCATCTGCGCGGATTGATCCAGCAATGAAACAAAAAGGCCGGATGGCAGTGCATTCTGGTTCTGATCCCAGAACCATCCTGTCCCACAGCCTATGTCGGCGATATTGCTACCAGCTTTAAAACCGGCCTGACCGCAGGCCCAGTTGAACCAGCTCTTATTTGCATAAGTTCGGTGAAGATTAGCCCTCGTCCTTAGGTTTTTGCTGGTCTTGTACTGCTTAGAAACATCGACTGGCATGAACTATCCAATCTTTGTAAATACAATTGAAGGAATACAAGTAGCAGTCTATGAATAACGAAAGGTACGAGCAAGCAAAAAGGGAAACTAGGTTTGCAGCGCAATCAGACTGATAGATTTCTGCCCGAGACCCTTGCGCAAATCTGGTATTATTCAGGTCAACTTGGCATGTCAGGACCAATTCTACCAGATGGCTGCAGAGATCTGATCGTTACGGAGATGAAAGGCGAGCGCCCTTCATGGCAAGTTTCAGAACTGTTTGACGAGCCGCACCAAATCGAACGCATCACCGTAAAGCGCATGATCGGCTTTCGCCTCAAACCGGGAACACAGGTGAATAAGCCAGCACTGCTTGCAGCACTCAATAGCTTGAAGTCCTGGGACGAAACAAGGATCTGCGAACAGCTGGCAGAGCAAACCAGCCTAAACAACAAGGTCTTTGAAGCGCTGAGCTGCATCCAGAAGGAGCAACTGTCTATTGCCGCCTCCGCTGGAACGTTGGGAGTGACGCTCAAAACTTTGCAGCGCACGCTGGCGCGCCACACCAACCGCTCCCCGGTCTACTGGCGCCAGCTGGCCCGTATTCGCAAAGCAGCCCGCCATATCGAGTCTGCTCAAAACTGGGCCGACTTCGCCTTGGACAACGGTTTCTCTGACCAAGCTCACATGACCCGCGAGTTCCAACGCTGGTTCGGCACTTCGCCAATGCAGTTCGTCGCAAATATAGGCTTCAGACAGCAAGCCCAATCGGTCGCCTTTGGCTAAGCTCCCCTATTACGCCGGAGTGGTGACCGGCGAGCAAATCTCAATCAGAAAACCGTTCATGTCCTTCACGTAGGATGTCGTCTGCCCCCAAGGTTCTTCTTTCACCTCCTGAACGAGCTCAGCACCTGCAGCCAATGCTTTGGCAAGGTCACCAGCAACATCCTCAGTCTGAAATGCAATCTCAAAACACGGGTTGCTTGCATCCGCCTGAGATGGGTTTTTACCCAGATTTTCCATCAGCTTGAAAGAGGAGAACGATAGCGTTGTCTCACCGGTTTTTACCTCGCCATAAGCTCCTTCTTCGGTGATCAGGCCCGGCTTAATACCAAATGCCTTACAGTAAAAGTCGATGGTCTCGCGCGGGCTCTCAACGTATAAAATGACGTATTTCAAATGCATGGTTTTCCTCCCGTTTTCAGGAGGAAGATCCTAGCGAAGCGCTGCTGATGCGTATTGAAAAAAAGCGACATACTCATCACCAGAGCATAGCTCACATTTATGTGTAAATTAGAACGAATCTGATAGGTTCCAGCGATGCACCTGCCAGCCAGCGAGGCTCACGAATGCGCAATTTTCGCAGCATATTGTATGTGATTATTACCTGCTTTATCAGCGGTTATGGAGCGTACTTCGCCTACACTGCGTTTTACGAAGGAACTGTCTTTAATGTAATCGCAGGGGCATTCATCTGCATGGCTGGCCTTGTCGGGCTCTATGGTACATTCTCCGGAAAATCCCGAGACCCAAATTGACACTGGAGATTCTATGAGTGATCTGTCGGCCTACAAAGCAAAATCGGGGCGGTTTGAACCAGTCTGGACGATCGAAATTCAGACGCTGCCAGAAGACACAGACCGTATTTTAGATGCTGTAATGCAAGTTCACCCTCTCAGTTTCGGGCGGTATCAGCGCAATGCGAGTATCTCAGCCTTGGGCAAAGAAACCTCGCAACCTGAAGAGCACTCTACGACCACAACTCACATTGAGAATTTTCAAGCAGGTATGACCGAAACCTACCCCATGGTGGAGCTGAAAATCTCTATCGAGCGAGACCTTAAGGAGCTCGAAAAAGTCATGGACGCAATCATTTACGCCCATCACTATGAAGAGCCGGTCATTTTCCTGCGCGAAGATTGGGCCAGCAGGGCGGCCTATAACCCCAAAAGCGATAACCCGAACCGGTGGTGGAACAACGGACGCGGCATGCCAAAGAAGCTTGAAGACGCTGAGGTGTGAGCCTATCCTTGCGAACCTCTAGAACGTCACAGGGAAGACGCGGCCACTGGAAAGTCTACAGTGGCCATTGCCACCACCTGAGAAACCTTCTGCTGGATTGCTTAATGTAATTTTGCAGCGCATGCTCCTGTTCCCGCTGGTCAGCACGCCGCGCGCATATGGGCTATAGGTCGTTATGTCCGTTGATACCAGAAGCGGCCCGCCTCCAAAATCACCAAAGCCACCAAAGCCACCAAAACCGTCATCAAACCCGTCGTCGAAATCATCAAAATCATCGAACCCATCGTCGAACATGTAGTTTGTTCCAACAGTGGTGGTTACAACTTCGGCTGTCACGAGCTTGCCAGTATACACAGTCCCATTTGGCATGGTTGCTGTCACAGCAGCATCATTACTCAGGGCGCCTTCGGTAACATGAAACGCGACATTGCGCCCACCCAAGTTGCCTTGTCCGACAGTTGTTGTCTCGCATGCTGCCAGACCTGCCAGTGTCACAAGGCACAGACTTGCCTTTAAGAAATGTCTCATCCTGCGTTCCAATCCCTGATTAAAATAGTTTCTTATGGACGCAGGGTTGCAGACAAATATTTCCAAATATATTCAAACGCTGATTGGTAATAAACTGTCTCAAGCCACCGGTGTAGTAATCCATAAGCGCACAACCTGAGCGATTTCACAGACTTTGCTGATGTGCGTTTCAATTCTTGAGCCACCGGGAACAGTGTTGGTATGGGATTTTTGTAATTTAGGTTTGTTTATGCGTGCTGATGCTTTGTTGAATTGTCATCAGTTCATTCAGTTTCTGTTTCTTTATTGAAAGGGCGACCACTCAGCCTTTGCATTCTGGCGTACAACCCTTGCCTTCTATCTGTATCTCACCTAGTAAAGCCTCTTCCTTTTGCGTGTAAGGCTGCCAGATGTCTGAGAAACAACCCATTATCGTGATTGACCGTGAAACTGGTAAAGCGTTTGAAGAAACGGTTCTGGGAGAGAAGTGGATGCGCTGGGCCTATCAGGATTCCAGCTCCAGCGTGATTGAAAAGCTGCTGTTCCGTTCCTCTGCACTCAGCAAGGCAATGGGCTGGTATTACGATAGCCCACTCTCCAAAAGCAAAATCCAAAGTGCGATTGACGAACTGGATATCGATACTGAAGAATTTGCAGATCCGCAGGCCAGCTTTGCGTCCTTCAATGAGTTTTTCATCCGTCACCTTAAAGAAGGGACGCGGCCCTTCGATAATGCGTCAGATTCCATTGTAAGCCCAGCAGATGGGCGCGTATTGGTCTTTCCTGAGTTGGAGGAGGATACGTTTGTACCGGTGAAGGGTCACCCGTTCTCAATCCGCAAAATGCTGCCGGATATCGCAGAGCAGTACATTGGTGGTGCTCTGGCGATTGTGCGCCTGTGTCCTGCAGATTATCACCGCTATCACTTCCCGTGTGCAGGCGAGATCATTGATGCAAAAGCGCTTCCTGGCGCCTATCACTCTGTGAACCCGATTGCTCTTGGGGCTGGGCCAGATGTGTTTGGCGAAAACAAGCGCTGTTACACCCGCATCAAAACTGAGAATGCTGGCACCATGTGTTACGTGGAAGTCGGCGCATTCGGTGTAGGCAGTATCGTGAACACAAAGACAGCAGGCCATGTCGAAAAGATGGACGAAAAGGGCTACTTCAAGTTTGGTGGGTCAACGGTTGTTGTTGTGTTTGAACCCGGCACGGTAAAGTTCAGGGATGACCTTATCGCAAACAGTGCAGCCGGCAAAGAAACGCTGGTCAAAGTAGGCCAGCCATTCGCCACCGCTTTGCAGGGTGTAAAGGTTGCTTAAGTCAGCACGTATCCTGTTCCTATCTTAAGTTGTATTTATAGTATTGCGCATTCCACTAAGGTTGGGTTCTGACCCAACAGCTGGATTGTGCAATGCCTTCGTCGCTCATTACTCAAGACCATATTGATACCTATCAGCGCGAGGGTGTTGTGCTGGTGAAAGGCCTCTTCAAAGATTATGTCGACCAGATCCGGGAAGGCATTGATTACAATATGGGCAATCCGGGTGAATACGCCGCTGAAAACCTGAAGGCAGGGGAAGGCGGTCGCTTCTTCGACGACTACTGCAACTGGCAACGCATCCCACAATTTGCTGAGGTGGTGAAACACTCACCAGCTACTGAAGTTGCAGCGGACCTTATGCAGTCCCAGCGCGTTCAAATGTTTCATGACCACGTGCTGGTCAAAGAACCGGGAACCTCAAAAGCTACCCCGTGGCATCAAGACGGGCCTTACTATTTTGTTGAGGGACGACAGACTGTCAGCTTCTGGTCTCCGATGGATGCAGTCAAGGCCGCAACATTGCGGTGCGTTGCGGGTTCGCATACCTGGGAGAAAGCTGTCTTGCCGACCCGTTGGCTCTCAGAGGATAACTTCTACGCCGACAATGATGCCTATATGCCAGTGCCGGACCCAGATGCAGAAGGGATGCAGATCCGCGAGTGGGAAATGGAGCCGGGGGACGCTGTCGCGTTTAATTACTACACTTTACACGGAGCGCGCGGCAACACCACAAACCAGCGCCGCCGTGCCTTCTCGCTTCGGTTGCTGGGGGATGACGCCCGCTATATTGAACGGCCAGGGCGAACGTCTCCGCCGTTTCCAGGCCATAACATGAAGCCAGGACAAACATTGCGCGAGGACTGGTTTCCCATCCTCTACCAAGGTTAAGGGCGGTGTGAAACCACAGGCTAATTGCAGCCTGCGCAAAACACCTCCTTTTTTATTTAGAAAGCCATCTAACTTTGGTTTCTTTTAGGAAAATCTATCTGCAAGCACTACCGTTTTTTCTCACAGGCGGGGCAGCTCTCTTCACCAACTGGACAGACACATTTGTCGCCAGCTTTTTTGGTGCGCCCTCGGTCGCCGCAATTGGCATTTGCGGAATGCTCTTTTTTGTCTTGTTCTCGTTTTCAAATGGATTTTCGGTTGCGATTCAGTCATTCACCGCCCAATTTATGACCAGCAGAGAAAACAATGAGATTTTGGACGCCTTTGTGCTCTGCCTGATACTGAGTGTTCTTTGGGGGGCTTTCCTGACGGGCCTTTCCTTCTATTTCATCGAGGACATACTTGCTTTTTTAAACCCGGATGCAGAGGTCCAAAGCGCCTCAATGCTCTATCTTAAATTCCTGCTTTATTGCACGCCGTTCTATTATGTGTGTGCGGCAACCAGAGGCTTGCTGATTTCCGTTGGCAAGGCCTGGGTTGTTTCTGGCATCGGTGTATCTATCCAAATCATAAACGTAATTGTCACTGTAATGCTGGCTTTTGGCATGGCTGGGGCGCCGGATCTTGGCGTCGTTGGAATCGGCCTCGGTACACTTGCTGCCTTTGCCAGCGGTGCAGTACTCTACGCCAGTGCGGCTGCTCAGGCGATTGTTCAGCAAAAGTTGAGGCTTGGCGCATTAACGCCGCATCTAGTCCTAGATATTGTGACCAAGGCAATACTGTCAGCTTCGCAAGTAACCATTTATGCGCTTGGCCTCCTTTCCTCCTATTGGATTGTTGGCCAGTTTGGCGTCCTGGTTGTTGCCGTCTATCAGGTGATAAGCCAAACGGCACTGCTGCCGCTGTACGCTGCAAACGCGTTGGGAACGGTTGCGATAAATCAGGTTGGTCAGGCTCTTGGCGCAAAAGACCAAATGGGAGTGCAACAGCTTGGTATGAAAATTATAGTGAGCGCTGTTTTGATTGTCGGGTGCTACGCACTTCTGGTGTTTGGATTTGCAAAAGAAGTTCTCTTCCTCCTACTGGAAGAGACCATCAACGCCCCACATCTCCTCACTGTTTTTGCACTGTCCTGCTTGATCTTGCCAATTAATGTCGCGGGTGTGGTTTCGAACTTCGTCTTGCAGGGTGCGCAAAGGTTCAGGCGTGTTTGGGTAGTCTCAGCGATCGCACAATGGTGCGTGTTTTTGCCTCTGGCCTACCTGTTGGGTGGCACAATGCATTACGGTCTTGCTGGTGTAATCTTGGCAGATTTCATCTATCGCTCTGGTTTGTTCTTCGTGCAGTTTCGGTTTTGGAAAGGCCCTCGCGAACCAGCTCTGGCTTAGCTGTTGACCGAATCTCCAAAACAAATTCACAGTCTCTGATTTTACGCGTCTTGATCATCGAAGCAAATGCGTCTGTAAGATGAGAAAGAAGAAGAAATGAAAATCAAATACGACTGCAAGTCAATGGCCGTCGCCATTGTGATCGCTTTATCTGCAATGCCCGTTCAATCTGCTGTTGCATCATCTGATCATGAGTTGAACTTTACCTTCGGCGGACGTGGCCGAAACCCGGGTGTGACAACGATCTACAACTACATTCTGGGCTGTTTGCCAAACGGAACGTGGATTTATGGTGGTAACCCCGCCGATGCCGCTGGGCCATGGACGGTTGAAGTTCCCGCAATTAGAAACCGGGAATACTCCAATGCAGATGTGGAACATACGCTGATGGGAGCCGGCTGTGCTGGTGTCCGCCCGGCGAAGGTTGTTGGTGTGGATGTTGAGGATGATTAGGGCAGAAATGGCAAGAGTATAAGCGTCACGAAACTGCATCGCTTTGCGCAATAAAAATCGCCCGGAAATCGTTCACATTCGTCAATGTGGGTCCGGTGATGATGCTGTCTCCAAGGGCTTCAAAAAAGCCGTGTCCATCATTATTGGAAAGGGAGAGCCGTGGGTTGGTCTCCTGCGCCCAGGCTCTTTCCATGCATGAGGGATCGCAATAGGCTCCGGCAATTTCTTCAACCCCGTCAACACCATCAGTGTCACCAGCAAGGGCGTAAACGTCCTTTTGGCGATCCATCGCGATGGCAAAAGAGAGCAGAAACTCCACGTTTCGCCCTCCGCGACCGTCGCCCGTGAGGGTGACGGTGGTTTCCCCGCCAGAAAGTAAAACACACGGTGCCTGAAAGGGCTGTCCGTATCTGGCAACCTGTTTTGCTATACCAGCCATAACAATACCAACATCGCAGGCCTCGCCTTCAATACTATCGCCAAGAATGTAGGCCGGAATACCTTGCTGCTGAGCAATTAAGGCAGCTGCTTCAAGCGCAATTTGCGGTGCTGCAATCATGTGGCTTTGAACTTTGCTAAGCCGTGGATCGGTCATATCTGGGGTTTCGCCAAGGCCTTGTTGCAGTATCACCCATGCACGATCTGGAAGTGTCAGTTTGTATCGCTCGACAATGGCAATGGCATCGGCGCAGGTGGTCGGGTCGCCAACAGTGGGACCAGAGGCGATGTTTATGGGATCATCCCCAGGGACATCTGAGATGAGCAGATTGATGACGGTGGCAGGATGACATGCAACAGCCAACCGGCCACCTTTGATCTGCGAAAGATGGCGACGCACGCAGTTCATTTCACTGATCGTCGCACCGCAGCTCAGCAGCTCTTTATTGATGGATTGTTTGTCTTCCAGACTAAGCCCCTCATAAGGGAGAGGCAAAAGAGAAGACCCTCCGCCGGAGATAAGGCAAAGCACAGTATCATCTTCAGATAGGTCTGAGACGAGTTCCAGCATTCTCTTGGCTCCGTTCAGTCCAGCCTCGTCAGGGACCGGGTGAGCGGCTTCAATAATCTCGATGGATCGACAAGGCACATTGTAACCGTAGCGCGTTATCACAAGGCCGCTCAGTTCACCGGCCCAATTGTCTTCAACAGCGCGAGCCATGGCAGCAGAGGCTTTCCCCGCACCAATGACGATAAGCCGACCTTTTGGCGCATCAGGCAAATACTGTGGGATGCATTTATCCGGTTGGGCTGATGCCACAGCAGCATCAAACAAATCACTTAGAAACTGCTTTGGATCAACCACCATTGCCAAAAATCCTGATTGCTACCGAAATAACCGGCCTACTGTTATGTCATTGTCTTATCTAAGCAGGAAGCCGTTTCCAACCGGATCGTCCTGCTCACGCCAGAACGTGGCAGTGCCACTGTAATGCGCCTTGCCAGCAACTTGCGCGATGATCGCATCATGTTGCCCGCATCGAGCATCTTCAAAATAGGTGCCTTCAAAACACGTTGAAATCAGGCTTTCAAAGCGCCGGGTCTGCCCTTTGGCAATCAGCCCTCTGGCCGCCTGCGCAGCCAGCCGTGCAGTGACACCAGACCCTGTCGGGCTGCGATCCACCTGACTGTCAGCAAAAACGCAGATATTTGCCGTTGCATCAGGGCTATACGCATCATTGCCATCGGTTAGGAGTGTGCCGTACAAGAATGCCAGATCAGCGTCATCAGGATGATGCAGCCTCACCGCAGCACGAACTGCATCACTGACTGCATTGGCTGCGTCCACCAGATCTCGGCTGCTAGATTTTTGCACATCAAGGCCAAAGGCTGAGGCTGGAGCCAATCCGTAAAACGCACCACCGTAAGCAACATCAACGGCTAGCTCACCAAGACCTTTCACATCAACAACGACATCTTTAGAATGCAAAAAGGCCGGGACGGAGCGGAAGGAAACAGCACCTGCAATTCCGTCCTTTACGTCGACACAAGCAACAACCAAACCGCATGGGCACTCAATGCGCACTTGCGTAACGGGTGAGGTCGCCGCAACCAGTCCGTGATCGACGGCATATCTTCCCAAGGCAATGACTGCATGGCCACACATGGTGCTGTAGCCTTCATTGTGTATGAAAAGCACCCCGAAATGCGCCTCTGGGTGCGAGGGCTCTACTAGGACCGCGCCGTACATATCAAAATGCCCGCGCGGCTCGAACATCAGAAACTGGCGCAGATGGTCGAGGGTGTCGCGCGCGTATCGGCGCTTTGCCAAAATGGTTTCGCCAAGAACCTCGGGATAGCCACGTGTAACAATCCGTAAGGGTTCACCCGCTGTATGCATGTCGACAACATCAATTTTCTGTTGCTTCAACATGTTCTCCCCCAGAACTAGTCGGAATGCCTTATTTCCGAACATTTTGTTTTCGAATAGAGCCACTCATGAGCTTCTTCTTAGCCTGCAAGGAGAGGAGGGCTCAATACGCTGCGAAATATTATGTCTCAAGTGATTTGGAGTTTTTCTTAAAATGCTCGTGGCTTTTGGTGTCTATGGTGGCTTGTTTGCATTCTCATTTCTGGTCGCAACATTAGCTCCAGGGTCATCAGAAGCGGCTTTAAGTGGCCTTCTGATCGCTGGCGACTGGAACCCTGTTTTGCTCCTCCTGTTTGCCTCATTAGGCAATGTGGCAGGCTCGGTGTTCAACTGGTATTGTGGCCGCTTTCTATCCCACTATAAGGACAGGTCCTGGTTTCCGATCAAAGAGCACCATTACAAGAAAACCGTGCGTTGGTTTAAGCGTTATGGTCAGGCGTCTATGCTGCTTGCATGGGTGCCAATTATCGGTGATCCTTTGACCGTAATTGCGGGCACGCTTCGCATGAAATTTCTGAATTTCCTGGTGCTCGTCTCCATCGGAAAGATCGCAAGATACTTGTTTGTGTATTACGCAGTCATCCTATGGCAGGGATAATCCATGAATCTGGCATTTTGCGAATAATCTAGATAAATTTGAATTATCAGTGGAATCCCTTAAATATCATAGGGAAAGCCAATATTATATGTGCAATGCACCTAGAGATTCCCTAGGGGAAGTATCGACAATATGCAGGCTGGGTGCTAGAGAAAAGCGATCATCGTTCAAACATATATTTTGGAAATGCCCTCATCCACTTCTAACGTTGCCATCGCTTATAGAAAGTTGAAGCAAGCTATTCTGGAGAACCACCTTGGTCCCGGAGCGCAGGTGCTTGAACAGGAAGCTGCGACACAGCTTGAAATGAGTCGTACGCCTGTGCGCGAGGCCATGTTGATGTTGCAGAAAGATGGGCTCGTTGAAATGCGTCCTCGCCAGGGGATGCGGGTATTGCCTATTACGGCGGGCGATATCTCAGAGATCTATGAAATTCTTGAGGTGGTGGAAGGGCTTGCTATCCGAAAACTTGCAGAAAGAACTGTAAGCGAGAAGCAGCTGACCTCCCTCGAAGATTCCATTACGCTGATGGAACTTTCCATAGAACGCGGTGATTTGAGCGTCTGGGCCTCCGCTGACAAAAGATTCCACGAAGATATTGTCAAATTCAGTGGCAATATTCATTTGGTGAGCGTGTTCCAGCAACTTTGGGAACGTTCCCAAAGGGCAAGAAATATGCTCTTAAAAACCTATGGAACACCGGTCAATTCAAACCAGGAACACAGAGACCTTTTAAAACTCATTAATGAGGGAAAAGCGCACGAAGCGGTAGAATTTCAAAAGAACTTACGAACTGCAGCAGCAGATAAAATTCGTAAAATGATCTTTGAAATCATGGAGGGGATGGTTCTCCCTCAATAAAAGCGGGACCGGAGCCCCGCTTTCCCGAAAGTCTTCTCTTAATCAATCCGCTTGCCACAGATGTCCCGGTTTTCCGGTCACATAGCCATTGGCCAAAGCTCCTGGCAGGGGTTGCTGCTGCAAACGCGCTTCCGCTTCTCCGCTCTCAATCTTACCATCAACAAGATCACGAAAGATCTCAGCAACGGCAACCATATCAATATCGTGAGGCGACAGACGAAGGCGACCAATGCCCTTGGTCAACAATTCGTCACGGCCCAGCGTAATCGCCTGAACACTATGCGATAGGGTTTGAATGCCGTTTGCTGAGAGGAACTTCTGGTCATCAAGCGTGGTAACGTCCATGCCATCTGGATCGCGGTCACAGATAAACTGGCAATTGTCTTTATGCAGTTTATGCGCCCGGGCATGATAGCAGCGTCCTGATACAGCCAGCGGCAAACGGCCAAAGGCAAACAACTCCACCGTCAGATCTGGAAGAGCCTGCGCAATCGTCTCTACAGAATTCAAAGGGAGTTCAACAGGTGGGCAGAATGTTTCCATGCCCAGATTCATGAGAACTTTGGCTGTCTGTTCATTGTAGATATTCAGGAATGGCCCACCAACGAATGGCTTTCCAGAACGTTTGTGAACACCTGCAATGTCATTGGCTTCAATTAGCTCTGCATCTTCTGAAAGGGCCGCGATGGACTTGCGATCGCGAACAGTGACAGGAAGAGCTATGGTTGAAAAGACAACGGTCTTACCAGCATTGGCAAGGCGTTCATAAATCTCTGGCCAGACCTTGTCGTTGAAAGGCATGCGCTTACCGCAGATCGTTTCACCGATGTACACGCGCTCAACCGGTGCCTCATCTGCAATACGGGCATAAAAATCGACGAGTTTGTCGTTTGGCCAGTTGAAGAAGTTTGGACCAATAGAAAGTTCAATCTTGCTCATAATCGGTCCTTATCTCCAGATCTTTTTGTAAGCGCCGGTGGTTTCGCGGCCACCTTCCGTCATTGCGCTCAACATGGCTGAAACTTCTTCTTCTGCGTTTCCGCCAGCATCCAAAGCGTCAACAGCGGTGCGGAATGCTTTAACAACCTGAGAAATGTAGGCTTTACCGCGTTGGCGCCCTTCAATCTTAACAGCCGTAACACCTGCTTTTTGCAGGCGAGGCAGCAAGCTTGCTGCATTCAGGCTCACAGGGTCTTCAAACAGATAGGATGTTTCACCCTCTGCCTTAAAACGTCCCTTACAAAGGGTCGGATAACCAGCAGTCTCACCTTCCTCAAAACCGTCAATCGTAAAGCCGCCAAGACGTGCAAAAAGACGACTACCGTCTTCGTCGTAGGACACATCGCTGGGAGGAGAGCAAACGCCGGTGAGGTTTGGGGACTTGCCTGTCGCATACGAAGAAAGCGCACAACGCCCTTCAGTCATCACACACAACCCGCCAAAGACGAAGACCTCGGTCTCCACCGTGATCTCTTTATGGAGCTTGACGATTTCCTCAACGGACATGACGCGCGGCAGAACCACACGCTGGACGCCAAAGGTATCCTGGTAAAAGCTGATGGATTCCGGTGTTGCAGCCGCAGCTTGTACAGAAAGATGCAAGCGAAGGTCTGGGTGCTTTTCTTTCGCATAATCCAAAACAGCAATATCAGCTGCGATGATAGCGTCAGCTCCAGAGGCGCTTACCGCATCAACGGCACGCTTCCAAATCTGGGTATCTCCGGCGCGTGCAAATGTGTTCACCGCCACAAGAACATGCGAGCCGTGTTTATGCGCAAGGCGAACACCGGCATTCAATTCTTTTTCAGAGAAATTTAAGCCGGGAAAGTTGCGGGCATTGGTCTCGTTGCGCAAGCCACAATAGATGCTGTGCGCACCCGCTTCCGCAGCTGCTTTAAGAGCAGAGGGTGTGCCGGCTGGGCATACAAGCTCCAGCGACGGATTATTATCGTTACGCTGTCCAAGCATAAGGCACCTTTTTGGAAATAACAGAGGTGGGCCATATCGTCGGCGCCGGATGCAAGCATCCTGTCACGGCGGTCAAGATGTGGCGGTTGGCGCGTCAAGCAATCGGCGCAGGTGATCTAGTGTTTTGTTGGTTGCTCGGTCCACGACATCGCGGGAACGGCCATTGAACCCCACAAACTCAGCTGGCGACAGGTCTGCTTCTTCCATGGTGTTACGCAGCGCAAGCACAGCATCTGTGTCCCCTTCGATAACGAGGTCACGCGTGAAGAACACAGCATCCCCGTCATAGGTTCCATCCACCAATCCCAGCAGAATGATCAACGGCCCAGAGATACGTGCATCGCCCTCAGGCATATCTTTGCGTTTGAATATCTCAACGCTTGCATGCTCGCCGTTTGGAATAAGGCGGAATACATGCGGGATGTCGACCGGGTCGATAATGAAATGACTTCGTTTGTAGCTATCCAAACGCTCAAAGAGTTCTGGACGGGTATGGGCAAGCCGACGGACCGCTCGGGTCAGAGCAAAGCCAAGCGGAGGAACCGGCAAGATGCCGAGAGCTTTTTGCAGGGCAGGAGGAAACAGGCCTCGTTCCGGTTTAAAGAGCATATTTTAATCTCCACTGATCTGTATCCTCTCCTATTAATCATTGCGGAACTCATCATTGACGGAGGTCAAGGACCAGAGCGACTTCACCCTTCAAATGTGTGTGAACCTGGCGAACTGATCCTAAGTTTGCCTCTGTAGTCTGGTAATGGAATGTATTGGCGCACCGAAAAGAAGTTCGAAACACTCTCCAGCTTTCTAAAAACGCTGGAAGCGAAGCAGGAGCTTGTGAGAGTAAAAGCGCCAGTGTCAGCTCAATTTGAAGCGACCGAAATCCATCGTCAGGTGATTGAACAGGGCGGCCCCACTCTTCAGTTCGACAATACGATCACGTGCTCGGGAACAAAAAGCAGCGTGCCATTGGTCACCAATGTCTTTGGAACACGAGAACGTGTTGCGCTTGGCCTTGGGTGCACTCCTGAGGAGCTTCCGGCTTTGGGTGAACTGTTGGCTTACCTGAGATCACCGCAGCCTCCTAAGGGGCTCAAAGGGTTTGTTGATGCATTGCCCGTTGCCAAGGCTGCATGGGCAGCACGGCCCAAACGCCTTCGTTCCTCTCCTCTGGTCGATATGCCTGTCGATCTGGAACAGTTCCCGGTTCAGATGTGTTGGCCCAATGATGCCGGGCCACTTGTGACATGGGGCATTGTGATCACGCGCCCTCCGGGCAAGGATGATCCCTCTCAGTACAATTTGGGCATCTACCGGGCACAGGTGATCGGTAAAGACAAAGCCATCCTGCGTTGGCTTGCCATGCGAGGAGGGGCAGCTCACCATCGCTTATGGCAGGCGCGCGGCGAAAGAATGCCAGTTGCCGTTGTCATTGGGGCTGATCCGGCAACGATTCTGTCAGCTGTGATACCAACTCCCTCAGACGTGAGTGAGCTGATGATCGCTGGTGTGCTCTCGGGAGGACGCCCAGAACTGATCCCATGTAAGCATGTGGACCTTCACGTGCCTGCCTCCTCAGAAATTGTGCTGGAAGGCTATGCCGAACCAGTAGACACCGCTGAGGAAGGCCCGTTTGGTGACCATACTGGCTATTACAACGACCCTGACCAATTCCCCGTTTTCAAAGTGTCGGGTATTCGCGCCCGCAAGGACCCTGTTTACATGAGCACCTTTACCGGCAGAGCGCCAGACGAACCAGCTGTCCTGTCTGAAACCATGAATGACGTCTTTTTGCCTCTTCTGAAGCAACAGATTCCAGAGGTTGTTGATCTGTGGTTGCCACCGGAGGCATGTTCTTACCGCATCGCCGTTCTTAAGATCAAGAAGAGTTACCCTGGTCAGGCACGCCGTGTCATGATGGGAATGTGGTCGCTCTTACCTCAGTTCACCATGACCAAGTTGATCATCACCGTTGATGAAGATATTGATTGTCGCAATTGGAGTGATGTTATGTGGGCTGTCGCAACTCGCATGGACCCATCGCGTGATTTGGTTGTCTTGGATCGCACGCCAGTAGATACGCTTGACTTCGCATCCGGTATGGAAGGTTTGGGCGGCAAACTTGGTATCGATGCAACGACTAAAATCGGCTCAGAAACCCGTACGGATTGGCCAGAAGTGATGCGGATGCCAAAGGACCTCACAAGCCAGGTCGAAGAGCGCTGGGATGATTTGTTCCCCGGTGGCCTCCCGAAAAAAGAAAGTGGAGATCAACCGAAGGATGCTACTACTCCCTCAAAGGCACAGAGCGGCTCAAAAAGGGGCGAATAAGCACCATGACGAAGCGTATCATTGTTGGCGTCTCTGGAGCGTCCGGCGCTCAGCTTGCATTAAAGACACTTGAGATCCTGAAGGCATTGAATGTGGAAACGCATCTGGTGCATTCAAAAGGGGCTGTCGCCTCTGTTCAGCATGAGCTCGGCGATGATGGTATTGAACAGCTCAAATCACTGGCCTCTGTTACCTATGGGCCAAATAAAATGACATCTGCGATTGCAAGTGGATCATTTCACACAGACGGAATGATTATCACGCCATGCTCTATGCGAACGCTTTCTGGAGTGGCCTATTCCTTTTCCGACAATCTTTTGAGCCGGGCGGCGGATGTGATCCTTAAAGAGCGCCGCAAACTTGTTCTTGTTCCACGAGAGACACCGTTGCATGAGGGGCATCTTGAGGCGATGCTCAAGGTGACACGGATGGGGGCAATTATAGCCCCTCCTGTGCCTCCATTTTATGCAGATATGAAAAATGCCACCGATTTGCTCAAAGAAGTCGCTGCTCGCGGTATTCATACACTAGGAATTGACCCCGGCGCTTACATGACAAGATGGAAATAGATTTTTTGCAGGTTACTTGAATGTAATCTTATGAAAATCCATCGCCCACTTTGCGGCTTAAATTTACTGGTGACAGCTATCTTCCCCTAGAAGTTGAAGAGAAGACTTCTTTTCAATTTTAGTCGAAATAAAATAAAAGGTGAAGATAATGGCCCTGTGTTTTAAGCGCCCCCTCTGGTTTGGAGCTCTTGCATTCTTGGCACTTTTCCTAGTACTCATGCTGGGTCAAAAGGCAAGTGCAACATCAATCACTCTGGATTCAAGTGATACTGAATTATGCGAGGTTCAGGTCACCATTGGACCTGAAGCGCCTAAAGGACCCATTCATAGGTTCGCTGATATTGACTCCGATGATCGCTACACCTTTGAAACAAGCAAGCTCTGCAACCGTCGCACAGTAGGCGGTGAAGCATGTACAGACGAGTACACTGAATGGACCTGCTGTGAAGCGCAAGAAGGTGAAGACATCACTTGCAGAGTGCCGTGATCATAGCCTCCCAGCTCAATTGCACAAAAAACGTCCTTCTCTGAATCAGCACAATTTGCAAACATGGGTTCTACGACGAGTATCTTATGTCGAGGAATAAATGAAAACGATTGGCTTATTGGGAGGAATGAGCTGGGAGAGCACTGCTACATATTACAAGCTGATTAATCAGCAAACACGTTTACGGCTCGGAGGGTTCCATTCCGCAGAGCTGTTATTGTGGTCCTTCGATTTTTCACGGATCGAGTTTCTTCTTGCTCGTGGAGAGTGGGACGAAGCTGGCAGTATGCTAAAGCAGGTGGCGCTCAAGTTAGAAAGTGCCGGTGCTGATTGTATCGTGCTCTGCGCGAACACGATGCATAAGGTCGCTCCCCAAATTCAGGAGGAGTTGACTATCCCATTCATTCATATCGCAGATACAACTGCGCACGCCGTTCACATGGCAAAGAGCAAAAGGCCTCTTTTGCTCGCAACGCGTTACATAATGGAGCAGGATTTTTATATTAGTCGATTGCAAGAAACCAATGAAATTTCAGTAGTTGTGCCGGACATAGGGGGGCAGGCTGTCGTCCATGACATTGCTTACAATGAGCTATGTCGAGGACAGATCAATGTGGATTCTCGGCGCACACTTTTGCAGATAATCCGGAAAGCACAAGGCCAGGGTGCTGACAGCGTTATTTTGGGTTGTACAGAGCTAGGTATGTTGGTGGGGCAGGAGGATATTTCAGCTCCTGTAATCGACAGTACCAGCGAACATGTTCGTAGTGTCTTGGATTTTGCTTTGAAGAACGAGAGTTAATTTTATGATATAGTTTGGTCTTCGGGCGAATGCCCGTTTGTGGAGGGAAAATAATGAAGAAAATATGGGTTTCTGCCGTGTTGGCAGCAGGGTTGGCTGCTCCCGTTCAGGCACAGGAAGCTGCCGATAAAGTCGCGCCGGAAATGGCGAGTGGCATCTCTGACAAGCAAATGGTAACCGCCCAGAAATTTATGGTGGTTGCTGCAAATCCTCATGCCTCTAAGGCTGGTTTTGATGTCTTGCAAGCAGGTGGAAATGCAATTGATGCAATGGTGGCAGTTCAGCTTGTTCTGGGGCTGGTAGAACCACAATCCTCAGGGATCGGCGGCGGGGCCTTTCTGGTTTATTATGATGCTGAAACAGGTGAGCTGACCACGTTTGACGGCCGTGAAACAGCTCCCGCATCTGCAACACCATCGCTCTTTCAGGATGAAAATGGCGAACCACTGAAGTTTTTTGACGCCGTGGTTGGCGGCCTGTCGGTTGGGACGCCCGGCACTGTAAGACTGCTGCACGATACTCACGCTAAGCTGGGCTCTCTCCCATGGGCGGATTTGGTTGCCCCAGCAATTAAGCTGGCGACAGACGGGTTTGAAGTTTCACCGCGTTTGAATGCGCTGATCACACAAGATCAGGAGCAGCTCTCTCGATTTGAGGCAACAAAGAACTACTTCGTGCCGGATGGGAAACCTCTTCCCGTTGGATACCTGCTTAAAAACCCTGCCTACGCAGCAACATTGATGGCGATTTCACAAAACGGCGCCGATGGCTTCTATACGGGTGATATTGCAAAATCCATCATCGAGACTGTGCGCACTGCCAAAGGGAACCCAGGCACACTGGCGCTTGAAGATTTGGCACGCTACGAGATCAAAGAAAGACCCGCGATTTGCGCGCAGTACCGCGCCTATGAAGTTTGCGGTATGGGCCCTCCATCATCTGGTGCTCTGACAGTTGGCCAGATTTTGGGCCAGCTCAACACCTATGATCTACCAGCTATGAACTCAGGGGACCCACAGGCGTGGCGCTTGATTGGGGACGCGTCTCGTCTCGCTTTTGCAGATCGCGGTCGCTACATGGCTGACAGTGATTTCGTGCCAATGCCAACCCAAGGCCTCATTGACCCTGCTTATCTAAAGGGCAGAGCAGAGCTCTTAAGCGGTGATAAGGCCTTGCCAGCAGATAAAGTAGCACCGGGAAATCCGACCTGGGATCATACAATGCTGCAAGCTGATGATGAGAGCATCGAGCTTCCATCTACCAGTCATTTTTCGATCGTCGATGCCGATGGCAACGCCATTTCTATGACAACGACCATTGAAAATGGTTTTGGTTCCCGTTTGATGACCAACGGTTTCCTGCTCAACAATGAACTAACTGACTTCTCGTTTCGCACGAACAAAAATGGCGTGCCGATTGCAAACAGGGTTGAGCCAGGCAAGCGTCCACGCTCTTCCATGTCACCAACAATCGTAATGAAGGATGATAAGCCAGTAGTTGTTGTTGGATCTCCCGGCGGCAGTCGCATTATCGGATATGTTGCAGCTACTCTGGTCGCTAATTTGGACTGGGGAATGAATATTCAAGACGCGATTTCAATGCCGCATCTGATCAACCGTTTTGGGACCTATGACTTGGAAAAAGGAACCGCTGCAGAGAAGCTTCAACCTGCTTTGGAAGCTATGGGTTACAAGACCAATATTAGGGACCTCAACTCAGGTCTTCATGGAATTGTTATCACCAGAGATGGCTTGCAAGGAGGCGCGGACCCTCGACGTGAAGGCCTTGCAATAGGAGAATAAAGGTCGGATATGATTAAGTTTAGGCTCGAGTGATTATTTAATTCTCTCTCGGGTCTTAACGCTGGGTTAACTGTGCACTCCGGTGAACTCTTCTGTAACTTCCTGCAATTGTGATAAGTCGCCCATTGAAATGGCCACGCCCACTGGTTCTGGCCCCAAAAGGTGCCAGTTCTCGATGGCGATTACGTTTCAAAATAGTTGCAGCGACGACTGCGAGCCATCTGCCATGCATAGGTGGGTGCTTTTAGTCGCAATGAGCTTTATTCTCGGGCTCGCTCTTCTCGATGAAACAGTCGTGAGCCTCGCGCTGCCAACTATCACTGAAGAATTTGGAATGTCGCTCACTGGGGCTCATTGGGTGGTAAATTCTTACCTATTGATATTTTCCGCTCTCGTTGCTTTGGGCGGTAAACTGGCAGATCTAGTAAATATCAATTACCTGGTTTTTGCAGGCATCATTGTTTTCAGTCTGGCTTCACTGGCGTGCGGCTTCGCTCCCACTGGGAACTTTCTCATTGGTGCACGGGCCGCACAAGGCATTGGTGCAGCAATCATATTCCCACTTCCCATCGCAACGATATCACGAATATTTCCGGCAAAACACCGAGGGTTTGCATTCGGAGTATATGCATCAATAGCCTGCATCTTTATGGCATCGGGCCCTTTGGTGAGTGGTTATTTTACAAGTGAACTTTCGTGGAGATGGATCTTTTGGGTCAACCTGCCCATGTCCCTGTTAGTTTTTCTTGTATTTGCAATCGCCCCGCTAAAAGGCCGTCACGCTTACGGTGGTGACCGAAGCGTTTCAGATTACCCTTTTGATTGGTTAGGAATAACGACGCTCCTGGCAGGTCTGTTCTTCTTTGTGATGGCGATCATGGAGGCGCCAGATTGGGGGTGGGAAGACAACATGACAATCTGGGCAGGCATCGTCGGCATCGCAGCCTTAACATTATTTGTTTGGAATGAACTAAGCAGAAAAAACCCGCTGATCCAGCTTCATTTTTTCAAGGACCCTTCATTTGCTGTAGCAGCGTTCATAGTTTTTCAAACGCAGTTCTCAAAGATCGTGTTGTTCATTTTTGGAGCATTGTACTTCCAGGAAGCACTAGGCTTTCCTCCACTAGTGGCCGGAATTGCGCTGATGGCTGCTCTCATGCTGAACCCCGTAACCGCGAGCATGAGTGGTGTGTTGGTTGACAAGTACGGCCCACGTGCGCCCGCTATGTGGGGCTTGCCGTTGGTGACAGGCTCTATGATCTGGATTACGGCTTTTATTTCGCTAGATAACTACTGGCTCTTGCTGCCCGCGCTTACAGTCTGGGGAGCAGGGATGCCGTTTGTGTTCTTACCCTCGACGAAATCAGCATTGGAATCTGTTGATTTGGAGAAAAGAGGACAGGCCAGTGGTGTGATGATCAGTTTTCAGATGCTTGGTGGCACAATCGGAATGTCGATTTCTAGCTCGGTCTTCATTGCTACGAATAGCTATCAACTCGTATTTGGTATTGCGACAGCTCTTATGCTGCTCTGTTATTTGCTGGCGTACTTCTACTTTTTAAAGAAGGATAGCACTAAAACTCAAAAGTGAGGGCTGACATAGAGCCAGCCCCAACAATGTTCTATTAGGCTTGGGAGTATACCCGCTTGCCGTCGACGTAGGTAGCAGCAATCGCGCGGTCATCACCAAGGATCATCTGGATAAACAGCTGGTCAATCAAGCTGTTTGCATATCCCATGCGGTGACGAATGAGTGGAGTGGAAAGCGGGTCAATGACAGCAAAGTCTGCTTCCATGCCGACTTTGATGTTGCCGATCCTGTCTTCCTGGTAGAGTGTTTTCGCAGAGCCGACTGTTGCCAGATAATACGCCTGAACGGGGTGAAGGGAGTAACCCTGGAGCTGTGCAATCTCGTAAGCAGTGCGCATTGTTGTGAGGATTGAGAAGCTGGAGCCGCCGCCAACATCGGTAGCCAGACCCACACGAATAGGCTGGTGGGTGAAATGCGAACCACGCACATCAAACAGGCCGGAACCGATAAAGGTATTTGAAGTTGGGCAATGAGCGATGGAGGTACCCGTTTCGTGAAGCACCGCTTTCTCTCGGTCATTCAGGTAAATGCCATGTCCCAATACACAACCCTTACCAAGCAAACCGTAGTGCTCGTAGACGCCGACGTAATCAGGATGCTCTGGATAAAGCTCGCCAACCCACTCCAGTTCCTGACGGTTTTCAGAGGTGTGGGTCTGCACAAGCGCTTCAGGGTGCTCCTTCCACAATGCGCCCGTTGCCTCCATCTGTTCAGGAGTTGACGTTGGCGCAAAGCGTGGGGTGATAGAATACAGCGCTCGGCCCTGTCCATGCCACTTCTCAAGCAAAGCCTTCGACTGGTCATACCCGCTTTGTGCAGTATCGCGCAGGTTTGCAGGAGCGTTGCGATCCATCATCACTTTACCAGCGGCAATACGCATATTGTATCGGGCTGCTTGCTCAAAAAGAGCATCAACTGATTCAGGGTGGATCGTGCAGTAAACAGAAGCGCTGGTTATACCATTGGCAAAGCTCTGCTGCAGATAAACGTCTGCTGCGCGCCGGGCATATTCAATATCACCAAACTTCGCTTCAGCCGGGAAGGTGTAGGTGTTCAACCATTCAATAAGCTGAGCGCCGTAAGAGGCGATAATCTCGGTTTGTGGGTAGTGGACATGACAGTCGATGAAACCAGGTAGAATAAACTTGCCACTATGATCGTACAGAACCGCATCACTTGGCAGGGTCTTCAACAGCTCGACGGCATCCCCAATAGCGGTGATTTTTCCGTTCTCTGTAATGATAAGACCGTCAGGCCAGTCAGTTAAAGCCTCAGCCGGATTATCGCAGAACGGATCTCCGCTAAATTGCAGCACATGACCGCGAAGCGCTGTGATCGTCCGAACGGTTTCTTGCATCAGATTTTCCTTGGGAATTGAACCAAACAGCCATATCTAGCGCAAATTACCGCTCGGAGCGAGAGGAAAGAGAGCATCGCTCGCGAGAGATCTGAGATCAACGTGATGCGTGTAGGAGATCAATCACCTTCTATTGCTGCTTCATTGAGCTCAACATCAATCATTAAATCGGCAGCAATACCTTCCAGTGCCTCTGAAACTTCAGATGGAGATATTTGCGGAGGAATGACAACGCGAGCGTTTGCGCGGAACATAAGCTCGCCACTCATAGACCCCGGCTCAACAAGAGATTCCAAGGTTTCAATGCTCACATGAAGGTTTGAAAGGACACTGGACACACGGCTGATCATACCGGGTTGATCCTGACCTAGGATATGAAGAAGCGCTTGAGTGCCAGCTGGAGCGTTTCCTGTGTTGAGATCGTGAATCCCGATGGTGAGACCAACGGTTTCTAGCTTTGTCAACGCGGCGGTAAGATCTGGGGCAGATGAGCTTTCGACATGCACGCGAACAATACCGGCAAACTGACCTCCCAGACGTGAGAGAGAACTGTCGATCCAGTTTGCTTTATGGTCAGCTACAACCTTGGATATGTCACCTACAAGACCAGGGCGGTCGCTAGCAACGACAGTAAGGACAAGCTCTTTTTTCATAATGCATTCTCCACAAAAGCGCCCCCCGCCGGAAACTGGGGCCTGCTTATCATAGCAATGCTAGATGCAGATGTAAGTCAAACACTTCGATCAATTTCTTTATAATTTTGCACCTAAGAAAACGCAGACTTTCGTCCAGCTGCGCAAATTAGCACCTTGCTATCTTATTAGGGTCCATCTAGCTTGCCCCACGTTAAACTATGGACGGCGTCCCGTGACGGACTGAAATGGATTTCGGTGGCGGTTGACCCATGTCGGGGACCAGAATCGAAGCTGTCTGACGAAATAGAGTAAAGGCGGCGTGCTCATGTAACGCGCCAGTGTTCTGTTTCGTCGGTCCATCTATTGTCTTTGCGACGTCTCCTTAAGTGCCAGCGGCCTCATTGTATGTGACAATTGAAGCATTGCTGCATAGCGGAGATAGAACATGTCTTACTTTATAAAGCCTGCCTTCTTGATAGGGTGTTGGGCTCTTTCCTCCACAGCAGCCTTTGCGCATGCAGGCCACCTAGGTGAACTTGCAGGGCACAGCCATTGGGTTGGTGTCGCTGCTGTCGCCGGTGCTGCAATAATCGCCGGACTTGCCGCCAAAGCGAAAAAACGAGCAGCCTCCAAAGAGGACGGCACACGTGAAAGTGCGGACGGCGCAGACGTAATTTCTCCTGAAGAGCCAGAAGCAGAGCCAGTATGATGACCAAAAAAGAAGAAAAACTCGGCGTAATGATTTGCGGGCATGGCAGCCGAAACAAAGGCGCAGTCGGCGAGTTCGCACGCTTGGCTGCGGGCCTGCGAAAGCGGTTTCCGGACCTGCCTGTTGACTATGGCTACCTTGAGTTTGCAAACCCAGTGATCCACTCGGGTCTGGATAACCTGCGAGAGCAGGGCTGCACGCGCATTCTTGCCGTTCCAGGCATGCTGTTTGCTGCCGGACATGCAAAAAACGACATTCCTTCTGTTCTGAATACCTATCAGGCCAAACATCCAGAAATTTCTCTTGAATATGGCCGCGAGCTTGCTGTCGATACGCGCATGGTGCAGGCCGCCGCAGCGCGCATTCAAGAAGCGATTGATGCGGCTGGTGGCGATGTAAAGCCAGAAGAAACCCTGCTTATGGTGGTAGGGCGCGGGGCATCTGATCCTGATGCAAACTCCAACGTCTCTAAGATAACGCGGATGTTGTGGGAAGGTTTTGGCTTTGGCTGGGCGGAGACCAGCTACTCAGGCGTCACTTTCCCGCTTGTTGAGCCGGGGCTGGAGCATGCTGTGAAGCTTGGTTACAAGCGCATCATCGTGTTCCCGTACTTCCTGTTCACAGGTGTGCTTGTTCAGCGCATTTATAACTTTGCTGATGATGTTGCAGCGCGCCATCCTGATATTGAGTTTATCAATGCTGGCTATCTCAATGACCACCCAAAGGTCATCGATACCATGCAGGAGCGTGTCAACGAGATCCTCGAAGGCGCCAACAACATGAATTGCCAGCTCTGCAAATACCGCGAGCAGGTTTTGGGGTTTGAAGCTGAGATTGGACTGCCTCAGGAAAGCCATCACCACCATGTGGAGGGGCTGGGCGATGAAGCAGAATGCAAGCTTTGTGACGTAACCTGCACTGGTGAATGCGACAGCAAAGGCGCTGATGCACACACACATTCCCACAGCCACGAACACAGCCACAGCCATGGTTATGGGCATCATCACCATCACGGCGACGATCACGGACATGACCATCACCACCACCCCTACCCACATGCAGACCACCCGCACGGACCCAAGTCCATGTTGAAGGGTGATGCCTGAGAATGGGCTTGAGTACGAAAGAAGAAGGGCTGGCCTCTTACGAGTACATTAAGGATCCTGCCGAAATTTATCGGCAGTCCTTTTCCATTGTGCGTAAAGAGGCAAACCTTGACCCTCTTCCAAATGATCTGCAGCCCGTTGCAGTTCGGCTGATCCATGCCTGTGGCATGACGGACATCCCGCAGGACCTTGCCTATTCAAAAGATATAGTAGGCAAAGCCAATGCAGCCTTGCGCAAGGGTGCTCCGATCCTCACAGATGTGGAAATGGTTGCTCACGGCATCATTCGCAAATACTTGCCAGCAGGCAATCAGGTCATTTGCAAGTTGAACCAGCCGGAAGTTCCTGACTTGGCTCAATCACTGGGAACAACACGTTCTGCAGCTGCGGTTGAACTGTGGAAGCCACATTTGGAAGGGGCGGTCATTGCGATCGGAAATGCACCTACAGCTCTGTTCCACCTTTTGGAAATGATTGCGAAAGGTGCACCCAAACCAGCGGCTATCCTTGGCTTCCCTGTTGGCTTTGTCGGGGCAGCTGAGTCCAAGCAAGCTCTGGCGGAAAGTCTCCTTTCTATTCCATACGTGACACTTCTGGGGCGTCGTGGTGGGTCTGCAATTGCGGCGGCTGCCGTCAACGCTCTGGCGGCTGGCTTGCCGGAAGAGAAGACGCAGGGGGCATCAACATGACGGATCGCCCCGCCCCTTGGCTGACGATTATCGGGATTGGCGAAGATGGATATGATGGTCTGTCTGAAGCTGCCCAGTGCGCGCTCAGCTCAGCAACGCTTGTCTATGGCGGCGCGCGTCACCTAGAACTGGTGGAAGGTAAGCTGGCCAATACCTCGTGTCAGCTGAAGGCCTGGCCCTCTCCCTTTGCAAAGGGGATTGAGGAACTTGCTGCCAATGAGGGACAAAACACCGTTGTGCTCGCGACGGGAGATCCGCAATGGTTCGGTATCGGTGCCACGCTTCATCGCAGGTTCAGTGCAGATGAGATAGAAGTCATTCCTCACCTCTCCGCCTTTTCAATGGCTGCAAGTCGACTTGGCTGGCCGCTGCAAAATGTTGAAACTTTGAGCTTACATGGCCGACCAATTGATGTTCTGCGCGGTTTTCTGTTTCCAGGCGCGCGCATCATCGCCTTGACGTCCAACGGAGCAGCTCCTGGGGAGATTGCCGACCTTTTGGCGGATGAAGGCTATGGCATAAGCACATTGACTGTGCTGGAGCATCTGGGTGGAGCAAAGGAAAGAATTTCAACGTGCGAAGCAGAAGTTTACTCAGCCGACGCTGCCGACCTGAATACGGTTGCAATTGAAGCCAGGTCGATTGGGAATACCCCTGTTTTATCGCGCAGTCCTGGCCTGCCGGATTCAGCGTTCCGTCATGATGGCAAGATAACGAAACAGGAAGTGCGTGCGGTGACGCTTGCCAAGCTTGCGCCAGTTCCTGGGCAACTCCTCTGGGATATTGGCGCTGGAAGCGGTTCAATCGGGATTGAATGGCTGAGAGCTGCAAAAAATACGAAGGCGGTAGCCGTTGAACCTTTAGAAAAAAGGCGCGTGTTTCTGCGAGGCAACGCCGCAGCACTGGGAACTCCCGATCTAAAGGTTGTTGAAGGCAAAGCACCAGAGGCGCTGACAAACCTGCCTCATCCAGATGCTATCTTTATCGGTGGCGGCCTGACATCAAAAGATATTGTCAAAACATGCTTTGATGCCCTTCCATCAGGAGGACGTCTGGTTGCTAACGCTGTCACTCTTGAGGGGGAGCAGGTGCTAGCAGAGAGCTGGAAGAAGTTTGGTGGAGACCTGGTCAGGCTTTCTATTTCCAGAGCCGACCCGATAGGCGGCCTTACAGGTTGGCGCCCGTTGATGCCAGTAACGCAGTGGAGCTTGGTGAAGCCATGATTGGTACCCTATATGGCGTAGGTCTTGGACCTGGTGACCCTGAGCTTTTAACGTTGAAAGCTCATAGGCTTATTTGCGCCGCGAAAACAATTGCATACCCAGCAGCCGTTGGAACACCCAGTTTTGCACGGCACATTGCCTCGCAGTTTATTGCGGAAGGCACCTGCGAAATTCCAATTGAAATGCCAATGAAGGTTGAGCGTTTTCCTGCCAAAGAGATCTACGATCAGGCAGCGGAGACAATCTCCAAGAAACTGGCAGCAGGAGAAGATGTTGTCGTGCTGTGTGAAGGAGATCCATTTGTCTATGGCTCCTTCATGTATCTTTATGAGCGTTTGCAAGGAGAGTTTCCCTGCGTGGTCGTGCCTGGAGTGTCATCGATCAACGCTTGTTCGGCCGCGCTCGGCAGACCATTGGCTGCACGCAACGAGGTAATAACAATCATTCCCGGTCCGCTAGAGGATGAGCAACTTGAGCGACGCATTGAGCAATCAGATGCCTTTGTGATCATGAAAGTCGGGCGTCATCTGCCACGTGTAAAAGCTCTGCTGGACAAAATGGGACTACTTGGTGCGGCAGGATATGTAGAACGTGCAACGCTGCCAGAGATGGTCGTGGCACGTTTAGCCGACTATCCAAACGAGACTGCACCATATTTTTCAATGATAATTGTATACAAGGGAGAAGAGGCATGGACGCTGCACCCGCAATCCTAGTGATAAGCCCGGTCGCTCTCAAAACGGCGCAAAAACTCTCTAGTGTTTTGGATGAAAGCCTCATTCACGGTTTCGCCCGTCAAGGCTCCGAGCCAAACGTTGACTACCAGTTCACGTTTGCTGATTCAGCAGAGCACTTGCGCACACTGTTTCAGTCGGGCACGCCAATCATCGGTATTTGTGCTGCCGGCATCCTCATTCGTGCACTTGCGCCCGTTCTAACAGATAAAAGGCAGGAGCCTCCTGTCATTGCTGTGTCAGAAGACGGTTCGAGCGTGGTTCCATTGCTCGGCGGACATCATGGCGCGAATGCGCTTGCGCAGCAGATCTCTGAAGTTTTGCAAGGTCATGCTGCCATCACGACAGCAGGCGACACTGTCTTCAAAGTTGCATTGGACGAGCCACCACAGGGGTGGACCCTTGCAAACCCTTCAGACGCAAAGTCAGTCATGGCTCAAATGCTTGCAGGCGAGACTGTAAAGCTTTCCGGACAAGCTGAGTGGCTGGAATCTGCGGCCTTGCCACTTGCTGATGATGCAGAATTAGAGATTGTTGCAACAGAAGAACCGGTCGAAGGCCACAGCACGAAGCTTGTGTTCCACCCTCAAACTCACGTTGTCGGATTGGGGTGCTCAAGAGGTTGTTCAGTTGAGGAACTGGACGAACTCCTGCAAAAAGGCATGGAACAGGCAAATATCACGATTGGTATGGTTTCTGCGTTTACGAGTATCGACCTGAAGGCCGATGAAGTGGCGATGAACCAACTAGCTGCCCGCTATGAGAAACCGTTCCGCCTGTTCACCGCCGGTGAGTTGAACGAGCACAAAGATCGTCTGCAAACGCCATCTGATGTCGTCTTTGCAGAAGTTGGCTGTTACGGAGTGAGCGAAGGATCTGCTTTGGCAGGGACCGGACCGCTAGGTGAGCTTGTATTGGCTAAGCAGAAAACTGCGAATGCGACAGTTGCCATTGCCAAGGCACCTGCTCCCGTCAACACGAACCTGATTGGCCGCGCCAGAGGCAGGCTGCACGTGATCGGTATCGGGCCGGGACAAGAAGCGTGGCGTACGCCAGAAGCATCACACTGGTTGGCTGAAGCTGATGAGGTTGTTGGTTATGGCCTCTACCTTGATCTGGTGTCCTCTTTGATCAAAGGCAAGCAGCGTCATGCGTTCCAGTTGGGTGCAGAAGAAGAGCGGGTCAGGTTTGCACTGGAAAGAGCAGGTCAGGGCCATAACGTAGCGCTTGTCTGTTCTGGTGACTCTGGTGTCTATGCCATGGGTGCTTTGGTCTTTGAACTGCTAGACCGTGCGCCAAATAAAAGCGGTGTCAGCGATGCTGCTCGCCGGGTAGAAGTCGCCTCCGCGCCTGGTATTTCTGCAATGATCGCACTCAGCAACCGCATTGGTGCTCCGCTCGGCCATGATTTCTGCGCGATCTCTCTTTCTGACTTGCTGACCCCTTGGGAAACAATTCAGCAGCGTTTGGAAGGTGCTGCGATTGGTGACTTTGTAATCGGGTTTTACAATCCGGTTTCCAAACGACGCCGGACGCAGCTGGCCTGGGCAAGGGAAAAGCTTTTAGAGCACCGCCCGGCAGAAACACCGGTTATTCTGGGGGCCAACATCGGACGTGACAATGAGACGATAACGACCACCACGTTGAAAGACCTCAAAGTGGATGACGTCGATATGCTGACCACGGTCATTGTAGGGTGCAGCCAAACCCGTTTGGGCGGAAATGGTCACTCCTTGCACTTTGTGTATACGCCCCGTGGTTACGCCAAAAAGATTGATGCGCAAGACAAACAAGCGGAGAGTGTAGCATGACGGTTCATTTCATTGGGGCTGGGCCGGGTGATCCAGAATTGATCACAGTGCGCGGTCTTAAACTGATCGAAAAGTGTAAGGTCTGTCTCTACGCAGGCTCACTGGTTCCACCGGCAATTGTCGAGGCAGCCCCCAAGGATGCTTTGGTCCTGGATACAGCCTCGATGACACTGGATGAGATCATTGATGAGATGACCAAGGCTCACGCGCAACAGTTGGATGTTGCGCGCGTGCACTCTGGCGACCCGTCCATCTATGGTGCAACTGCTGAGCAGATGCGCCGGTTGGATGAACTGGGTATAGGCTATGATGTAACACCAGGTGTGCCTGCTTTTGCAGCAGCAGCAGCAGCTCTAAAGACTGAGCTTACCATTCCTGAAATTGCCCAGAGCATCATCATCACACGAACATCGATGAAGTCCTCTGGCATGCCTGAAGGCGAGGAGCTGGAAACACTGGGCCGCTCCGGTGCAACCATGGCGATTCATCTCAGTGTGAGAAACCTTGGCGAAATCTATCGCAAGCTTGCCCCGCTATACGGGGAAGAGTGCCCGGTGATTATCGCCTATCGTGTTGGTTGGCCCGATGAAGCGTTCATTCATGGAACCCTGGCAGATATCCGAGAAAAAGCGAAGGCTTCCAAGATTACAAGAACCGCGCTTATCTTTGTTGGTCCGGCGCTGAAGGCAGGCAAGGAATTTCGCGATAGCGCGCTTTATGACGCCAATCACGTTCACGTCCTTCGTCCCAAGAAGAAAGTAAAGTCTTCTGCGTAAGGCCACAGATTAGAAAGAAGCGGACCACCAATCTTCGCTTCTTTCTGCCACCACATGAGCAAACGAGCCCATAATGCGCCCGTTGATATGCCCTAAGGGATCAAGGTCATGGTGTTCAGCGTCCTGGGCTTCAAAAAGCGAAGGAGCCTTTGATGCGCAGTGCAGAGTTGAATAGTGAAACTCATGAGCGCCCAAAGGTTTTTGCCAAGGAAAACCGGCGTTCTTTGCAGCCTCTGTGCACCGTAATTTCCGATAGCCAAGGTGTAACTTCCGCTTTGCAAAGCTTGTGTCATGCGGCAAGAGGCCGAGCATCTCGTGGGTCTGGCCAGCTTTGTCGGTTAGAGTTTGACCAAGGGCCATGTAGCCGCCGCACTCACCATAAATCAGCTTATCTGCCTGAGTAGCTGCGATCATTCCACTCTTGAAATTGTCTGCATGAGCCAGTGTTTCAGCGTGAAGTTCAGGGTAGCCTCCGCAAAGGAAAATTGCGTCGGCGTCGCTGGATGGGCTTTCATCAGCTAGGGGAGAAAAGAACGAGAGCGTTGCCCCTTGCTTCTGCCAATTGTTGAGCAGATGCTCGTAGTTAAAAGCAAAAGCAATATCCTTTGCGATTGCCATATGCTGTCCAAGCGGTGGCAGATGAGAAATGCCGGTTAGTTTTTTGTTCTCTCTGGCAGGAATGGCGAGTACTTTTGCAAGCCGCATGAGTACAAGCATATCAATATTTTTTGCAGCCGCTGCTCCAGCAGCAATCAAAAACGCCTCCAGGTCTTCACGCTCACTGGCTTGTACAAGGCCCAGATGGCGCTCGGGCAAGGCAAGTGTTTCAGAGCGATAAAATGCTCCAAGCACGATCACATTCAGCTTTTCCAGCGCTTGCCGTAAAATGCGCTCATGGCGAGGCGACCCCACACGGTTGAGGATAACACCGGCGATATGGCAATGTGGTTGGTAAGTTAAAAAGCCATGTACAAGAGCAGCAACTGAGTGCGCCTGAGATTTGCAGTCAACAACCAGAATTATCGGAAGCCCAAGGTGAGTTGCAAGGTCCGCAACAGAACCAGACCCGTCAGCTGCCCCGTCAAACAATCCCATAGCACCTTCTATCACGACGACATCGGTGTGCTCTGCCTGTTCTGTGGCATTCAATGATAGCTGGGCCAAAGACATCGCCCATGCATCATAATTGAGGCAAGGCCGTCCTGAGGCAGCCTTATGGAAAGCAGGATCAATGTAGTCAGGCCCCGACTTTCCTGAAGCTACCCGTAGTCCTGTCTCACGAAGGGCGCGCAGCAACGCTAATGTAATGGTTGTCTTACCAGACCCGGAAGACGGCGCTGCAATGACAAACCCCTTCGCAATGCTCATAGGGCAGGTTCCTCTTCCATACGTGGCGCGCGGGAGGACTGTGACAAAACAGGTTCGAGCCAGTTCATTTGATCGCGCAGGCTCACCACTTCGCCAACAACAACAATCGCAGGCGGTTTGAGCCCGCTATTTGTTATATCGGCTGCGCATGAGCCAAGCGTTGTTTCCAGAACGGTTTGGTCCTGTAGCGTTGCGTTGCAAATCACAGCAGCTCGCTCGCTCGGATGGCGGCCTCCATCCATGAGCTTCTGGGAAATAAGTGAGATATGCTTCATCGCCATATACATCACGATCACAGGAGAGCCTTTTGCAAGTGCATCCCAATCAAGCTCATCAGGCGTTACGCCATTTTGGTCATGTCCGGTCAGGAACGTAACAGCTTGATTGATACCTCTATGTGTCGCGGGAATTCCAGCATAGGCCAATCCGCCGACCCCAGCCGTAACACCGGGAATAATACGGAAAGGGATACCAGCGTCGACCAGCGCAAGGGCTTCTTCGCCGCCGCGTCCAAAAACAAAGGGATCTCCACCCTTTAGTCGAAGGACACGTTTTCCTGATTTTGCCAATTGGATGAGCGTGAGTGAGATATCTGACTGCTTGGCGGAAGGCTTACCGCCACGCTTTCCTGCATATATGACTTCTGTCGTTTTATCTGCGAGTGCCAGTATACGAGCATCAACCAGTGCGTCATAGACAATGACATCTGCTTGTTTCAGGCCATTTAAGGCATGCAGGCTCAGTAAACCCGGATCACCGGGGCCAGCCCCAGCAAGCCAGACCCATCCAGCTTCCAGAGTAGGGAATTCAAAATCGGGGAGGGAGATATCGATCAAGCGGCTCTCGTGAGTTGGGCGGTTTTGCCTAGCAATTTAATTGGAAACCTACAGGAAGTCCAAAGTGTTCTGCTTGGTATCTTCCGCTAAATCTGTATAGTCGCCCAATGGTTGAAAGTGGGCAAAAAAAATTACGAACTGGGTGGACCACTGGGGCCTGTGCAACCGCTGCAGCAAAGGCTGCATATGCGTGTTTGTTGACCGGTGAATTCCCTGACCCTGTGAGCATAACGTTGCCTCGAGGAGAGGTGCCTCTTTTCGCATTAGCCTCTGAGAAAGCAGAGGAAAAATCTGCCACAGCTGCAATCGTAAAAGATGCCGGAGATGACCCGGATGTAACACACGGCGCTCTCGTGCAGGCGAAAGTTACACTTAATCCCGGCGCCAATAGCATCAGATTTTTGGCAGGGCCGGGTGTCGGTACAGTCACCAAACCGGGACTGCCCATTCCTGTGGGGGAACCTGCAATCAACCCTATGCCCCGTCAGATGATTGGTGCGGAACTTCAAAAGCTTGCTGATGAAAATGGTGTGCAGCTGGCGGTCGATGTTGAGATATCCATCTCTGATGGTGAAATGCTTGCGCAAAAAACGATGAACCCACGCCTGGGGATCATCGGTGGCCTTTCTGTTCTGGGTACGACAGGTATCGTGCGCCCGTTTTCCTGCGCGGCCTGGATCGCCTCAATACATCGTGGTGTGGATGTGGCGCGGGCAACCGGTTTATCTCACGTTGCAGCAGCAACAGGGGCGACCTCTGAAAATGTGCTGAGGTCATTTTACCCCGACCTGCAAGAACAAGCCTATCTCGATATGGGAGACTTCGCAGGTGGCTTGTTGAAATACCTGCGTGCGCATCCAATACCAAAGCTGACGATCTCAGGCGGAGTTGCTAAGCTGACAAAGCTTGCACAAGGAGCGATGGACCTTCACTCCGCGCGTTCATCCGTTGACTTTGCGGCGCTTGCCCAGGTGTTAGAGCGCGCTGGCGCCTCGCCTACTTTGGTGGCAGAAACGGCGCAGGCTGAATTGGTTTCTTATGTTGCGCAACGTGCCGCTGAAGAAGACCTCCATATAGGGCAGATCATTTCGGAAGCTGCCAAAAGCGCTGCTTTGACAATTCTCCGTGGGGCGCCTGTCAGTGTGGAGGTTATTGTAACAGACCGAAAGGGGCAGGTTTTAGGGCACGCTGTTTGTGACGATAGCGCCAAACTGGAGTGATCGGGATGTCTATAAAACTCAAGATACTTGTTCTTGCTGGTACGCGAGAAGCAAGAGAGTTGATAAAGACCCTGTCTTTAAATGCCGATTATGACGTGACCGCCTCGCTTGCTGGGGTCACCAAGAACCCACACAAACTGGCTGTAACAACCCAAATGGGTGGGTTTGGTGGCGCTGAAGGCTTGATGCATTACCTTCAAGCTGAGGGTATTACTGCGGTTGTCGATGCCACCCATCCTTATGCCGCTCAAATTACCCAAAACGCGTGTGAAGCCACAAAGCGAGCAACTATTCCAATGTTGCGTTTTGAGCGTGCTCCGTGGAAGCGCTGCCCTGAGGACGAGTGGCACCTCGTTGATGATCTGCACGCCGCGCTGGAATTGATTCCAGCAAGGGAAACTGTATTCTTTGCAGCAAGTTCCAAGGTCGCTGCGCCATTTATTCAGCGGCCAGACCTTACCGCAGTCATTCGCAGCTTAAACGTCCCTGAGCGCAAAGATGCCTTGCCAAACGCAGTGTATGTGGCAGGGATGCCAAGTGCGGATTGGCGCGAAGAAGTCGCGCTTTTCAAACAGTTGAACGTTGGTTGGCTTATCAGTAAAAACAGCGGAGGAAACTCATCCTACGCGAAAATCAGGGCTGCGCGTGAACTCAAAATTCCAGTGGCGATGATACAGCGTCCCGGGAGTTATGATGGTATCAGCTGTTCTAGTGTTGAGTGTGTCCTTGAACAGCTGAAGCTCATCGAAGTTCAGGCGTAAGTCTGGCAAATTATCCTTTTGGGTTCTTGTAGGGTGCTGTCGTCATGCGTTGGATGATGCCATCTCTTGCAATGAGCCAATGATAAAGTCCCCCCAGCACATGTAAGGAAACCAGCCAGGCAAAAACGACGCCAATTGTGGCGTGGAGATCCAGGATCGCTTCCGCATTGGGGCGGTCCTTTGGAACAATGCCAGGAAGATCAAAGAGTCCGAAGAACGGGATAGGGGCTCCGTAGAGAGATAGCCCAACCCAACCGAGAATTGGATTGGCGATCAACACTAGGTAAAGCAGCCCATGCACTGCTTTGGAAATAATGCGCAGTGCTGGCGACATTGAAGTCGGAGGGGGCGGGGCAGGCGTGACCCAATGTTGGAGGAGACGTAAAACCACGAGTATAAAAAGAAGAATGCCAATGCTCTTGTGATAAAAGAAAAACGCATTCTGCAAAGGGCCAGACGCCAAGTCTGACATGACCAAACCCATCGGCACCATGATGAACACCAAAATGGCAACCACCCAATGGTATGTTTTTGCCATCGCAGAATATCCGGCAACTTGGTGGCTCATACCCTATTCTCCCGATAATTCTGGAGCTTCTTGAACAGCCCCTGCAATCTCCTGATCGACAGATGGATCAGGCTTCGATACCACTAGGCTAACCTTAGGAGAGGTGAGCTGTGAACTCGGTAAAACAAGGGGGCTTCATGGAAGGAGGTCAGGTGATGCGAACACCTTTGCAAGACCACCCGGATGCTTCTCAGCTGACCAGTGGCTTTGTTGAGGAAGAATGGCAAGAAGTATTAGCTGCTTCCATAGACAGAAGAGCTCCGGACCTTAGGGGGTATGGCAGTGTATTTACGCCATTGTGCAAGGCGCAGAAACAGTTTGTTATCGGCCAGCTTGGGCAGTCAATCGATGGCCGCATTGCCACGCTAACTGGCGATTCCAATTACGTGAATTGTATAGAGGCACTCGTTCACCTCCATCGGCTGCGGGCGCTTTGTGATGCTGTAGTTGTTGGAGTTGGCACCGCAGTAGCTGATAACCCTAAGCTTACAGTTAGGCATGTAAGTGGTAGTAATCCTGCGCGGATTGTTATTGACCCTTATGGCCGAATGCCAGCTAAGAGCACATTACTGCAGGATGTAAGTGCCCGTCGTATCGTGATCACACGCACTGATGCGAACGTAAGCTACCCTGACGGTGTGGAGTGCCTGCAGATAAAGCCTGATGCAAACGGAAGGTTGTGCTGTACCGAAATCCGCAAAGTTCTCCGGGAGTTTCGCTGTATTCTCATCGAAGGCGGCGCTTGGACACTGTCCCGCTTTATCGAGCTGAATATGATTGACCGCCTCCATATTATGCTTGCTCCCCTGATCATAGGCTCGGGCCCGCGCGGCATGCAACTTCCTGCGATCGATTACCTTTCGCAGGCAATAAGGCCTGGTGTTGCCTGGTACCCGCTGGGAACAGATATGCTAGCCGACTTGAGTTTGTCCGACACAACCCCAAGGTGATGATACCTTAAATACGCCCAAAAGCGCTTCCTAACATGAGAGAAAGCTCCTATAAACCTGCGTGAATTCCCTCAAAGGATACAACGCATGCCAGAGCTCATCAGACGAACCTCCCTTTTTGAGTCCAAAGGACGGATTGAGGACGTGGAAGTGCGTGTCGTCCATGAGGATGGCCGCGAGCACATCACAACCGATCCTGTTTGGGTTTATGGCGATTCTATTGCGGTTTTGGCGTATGACCCACAAGCCAAAACTGTACTGTTGGTCAAACAACTTCGTGTAGCTCCATATATTATGGAGGAGATTGTTATTCTGGAAGCGTGTGCTGGTGGTATTGAAGCTAGTGACCCATCCATCGAAGACGCTTGTAAACGTGAAGCGCAAGAAGAATTGGGTTGCGAGCTGAGAAACCTGCGCAAAGTGGCAAATGTCTTCATCAACCCCGCGCGCTTGGCTGAAAGAGCACACCTTTTTCTAGCTGAGTTCACGTCAGCTGCTCTGAACATCGAAGGGCGCAACCAGGATGAAGACGAAGATATTGAGGTCGTCGAGCTGTCCTTTAAGGAGCTGTGTGCTCTGCACGCTGCGCAAGAAATCCGGTGTCCGCGTCTATTGATGCTGACACAAGCACTCATGATAGAAAAGGCCAGCCATCAACTCGCTTAAGAAGGACCAGTGCCCTTTTTGAGCCTGTGTGATAGGCGCTCTGAGACCCGTCTCTATCAAACATCTAGTTCAAGTTTTCAGTGCAAATGCTGCGCCCTATTTAACCCGGAGGCAGGCCAACAAGGTCAACGTGCCCGACTTGCAGCTGTGATGTTCCCATGCCAACGGCTCTGAGCCGATACTCAAGCCAGTCATCAACGACCATGTCAGACACCCCAATCTCCCGTGCTGCTTGCGCCCAACCTTTGATCAACTCAAGCTGCAGAGTTTTGTCTTCAGGGGTACAGACCCAATCAGATCGACCCTTGAAGCAGGTATAACCAGCCTTTAACAGACGCTCATGGGCGTGAAACCCTCCAAGCGGCCCCAAAGCAGACCCAAACCCTTTGTCAGTTGCCTGGTGCTGATTAAACGCTCTTTGGATCAGACGATCTGCGGGGTGGTGAGGCTGGCTTAAAAGCACTCCATTGTAAGAAAGCCCAGCAAGGAAAGGGAGTTTGAGCTGTTGCAATTTGGCAATCAGACTATCCAGCCAATAAGCACTTACCAGATCCAGAAAAGCAGATGTAACAACCCCATGTTGTCCCTCCAAAATATCGAGCGCATTGGTATGCGTCAGCTCGCAAATATCTGTTCTCTTTTGGGTTTGCGGGAACGGAGGTGGCGTTTCTTCTGCAACCTTTAAAAGAGCCGGGTTATTATCAACCAGGAGCCATGCCTGCTCTCGATTGGGGCCAATATGCACCGCCAGATCATGCAGGAAAGGGCCTGTCCCAGCCGCCATGTCAATTAATTTGAGCGGCCCATCCTTCGGCGCATGTTCGACCAGCCAGTTGCAAAATTTCTTCATTATGACTTTGTTACGCGCCCGCCGGTCAGCTTTGCGACGTAGTGAGAGCCATTGGGTGGAGAATTCATTCAAAGGTGACCCTCCAGTACAACGGCAAATGCTTTTGCGCTGTCACTCCAGCTCGGTAGAGCCCGGGCCGCAAAACGAGACCCCTCTGAAAGCTGGTTGCGCAATTCATCATTTCTCAGCAAAACCTCGATGGAGTCACCAAGAGCTGTTGCATCACCAGCAGCAACATGAAAGCCAGCACTGGGTGGCACTGTGGAAGTAACCGCGCCTGCTCCACTCGCGATAATGGGCAACCCAAAACTCATCGCCTCGGCAAAGGCCATCCCGTACCCCTCATAATAAGTGGGAAGCACAAACAGGTCCGCAGATTGATAAAAACGCATCAAGCCAGCTTGAGAAACGTTGCCATGAATGTGAATGCGATCTGCCAAATCATAGCGTTTAATCTGGTTGCGCACCTGGCGCGTATATTGCGGATTAAAGGATGTCTCGCCGATCAGGTCTAAATGCCAGTTCAAGTGTTTTAGCCGTCCCAAAGCCTCAACAAGGTGCAGCTGCCCCTTACGTGGCACCAGTGAGCCAACGCACAACAATTGTAGTGCTGAGCCTGCTTCTCGTTTTGACGATAACTGGTCAACCTCAGGAGCTTGGGCGATACCAGGAAGGACGATGCTGACCTTTCCTGGTGGAACACTCATCTGAGAAACAAGGGTTTTTCGCGTAGACGGGCTCGTTACAATCACACGTTCAGCATAAGTCAGTGCTTTCGTTTCTGACTGCTTCAAGGCGCTGGCCAGCTTTGGCTCCATACCGCTTTCCAAAAAGAGTGGATGGTGAACGAGTGCAATCAATATGGCTCGGTTAGAGATATCTTTTGCAAGATCAGGTGAAGCACCCAAAGCAAGGCCATCCACAACCACCAAAGCTGGCGCTTCTATCCCTCCCAGAGCCTCGATCGCTGCTCCTCGATCGCTGCTTGAAGGGGTTGGATAGTTCCCCGCAAGGCTGATAAGTGAAACGTCCCACTCATTCTTCTGCAGCCCTTGGACAATTGAATGGTCATAGCGATAACCGCCCGTTGGCGTGTTCAGGTCACCGGGAAATACAAAGTAACAGGCCTTTGAAACATCTGCCGCGATCTGACTGGGGAATGGATGTAAATCACTCATGAGCCAGAGCCGCGGTAAGAGGGGCCTCATAAGATGCGCGGGCATCTGGGTTCTCGGCGATAGTCACGCGCACTTTGCTCAGTTCGCTGGGCTCACGGCCTAACTTGTGCAAGTAGGCAGCGTCGCTTACGCGCTGGTAGATATAACTACAAAGAAAGTCGACAGTGGTGTTTCGCCCTTTGAACTGAGGAAGTTCATCAAGGTTCTTGTAGTTGAAAGGGCGCAGGATCTCTTCCAAAACCGCAAGCGCGTTGCCAATGTCAATGACTATACCGTTTTCGTCCAGCTCTTCGGCGAAAATGGCAACATGAACATGTGCTGTTAGGCCATGGAGCTGCGAGGCAGGCCCAAAAACCTCCCCTTTCAAGCTGTGTGCAATCATAATATGATCGTTGATCTCAACAGAATACATCTCAAAACCCCTATAAAATCACGAGTAAACAATGGGTTGGAAAACGGTATCCTTCTTGCCGGAGAAAACACCTGGCAGGTCTTCTGGAGTGCTTTCGAACTGAATAGGTGGCGCAAGCAAAGCTTCCAGAACATCGTCCTCCAATAGCGAGATTGCAGCCTCCATGCGTCGCCGGTGGGACCACCTTGGTCTCATTGCAGGGGCAACCTGCCCAACCTGTGAGGAGATAAGGTTGAGGCGTTGACTGTGAAATCCCCCACCAAGAACAAGGTTGGAGTGTTGCGAGCCATACCAGGATGCTTCGATGATTTTTGCTTCGCTCCCCGCAATACGGATGGCTGTGTTCAAACCGGTGTCAGATGCGCTGCAATGAATGACCACGTCTTGATTTTCCGGTGCAGCGTCTGGCGTGGCAAATTCACAAGAGAACTCATCTGCAATGTCCTGTCGGCGTTCGTTGACGTCGATCAGGGTAATGTGCACACCAGCTATGTGTCTGCAAATATAGCCAACAAGTGCACCAAGCGTACCTACACCAACCACAGAAACATGAGAGCAGGGGAGTATCGAGGCGTCCCAAGTTATGTTCAGTGCAGTTTCCATGTTGGCGGCAAGCGTTGCACGGATACTAGGTAAACTCTCCGGAATAGGATAAAGCGCGCTAGCCGGAAGCAGGAATGCGCTTTGGTGAGGAAACAACGAAAAAACGCGCTGCCCCGCTGGCAGTTCGCCAGCAGGCTCAATCACTTCTGCAACATTTGCATATCCGTATTTGACCGGGAATGGAAAGGACCCTACCTGAAATGGAGCGGTCATCCGCTCTCGCTCACTGATAGGTACACCCCCATGAAAAACGATAGCTTCCGTGCCTCTGCTTACCGCAGAAGCATGGGTTTTTAAGTAAATACGGTTACCATATGATTTAGAGAGCCTTTCCTCTCTTATTTCAATGGTTTGAGGCGCAGTATACCAAAGCGCTCTGGCTATCTCAGACAAGAAACGCGCTCCCCGGCTCGCTTAGTTTTCACAAATATACTCTAGGGAAACGTGAACAAAGGAAACTAGCAAAAATGTAGGTGCTTCCAGAAACAATAACATTTTGGGTAGGACATGACAGAACAATCCCCGGCCCCTCACGAGGTGGCCAGCAAACGTCTTGTTGACCAGTTGCTCTCGGCCCATATCGTCGAAAAACATCAGGAAAATAAGCGCTTATATCGGCGACGGTTAGTCTTTGGAGGTCTTGTGTTTACCTCGATCTCAGGGCTTATTGGCCTGATGGTTTTGACGTTGTTCACCAGCGGTTTTACCATTGCAAAAATTGTGATGCTTCTTGCTTTTCTGGTAACCTTACCTTGGCTTGTTATTGGATTTTGGCATGCTGTTATTGGCCTGCTACTGCTCAGGTTCTCACATGACCCGACCAGAAAAGTTTATGCGCTCAACTCACCAGATTACTTTGACCATGAGAAACCGCTTAAGAATAAGCAAACTGCATTGCTATCCTGCATACGTAACGAAGATTCTCTTCAAGTAGCAGCAAAACTGGAAGCGATGCTTCAGGACTTGAAGCGAGGAAATAAACTTGGTGGTTTTTCTCTGTACGTTTTGAGTGACAGCGATACCACAGAGCATATCACGCAGGAGATACGTGAGTTCTCACTTTTGCGTGGGCGCTGGCAAAACCAAATAGATGTGTTCTATCGCAGGCGAGAGCTGAATACGGGTTATAAAGCAGGCAATATTGCAGACTTTTGCCGCAACTGGGGCGCGCACCATGATTATGCAGTCACTCTGGATGCGGACAGCTTCCTTTCTGCAAAAGCGCTTTGCGACCTTGTGAGCAAAATGAACGCATCTCCTCGCCTCGGGATTTTGCAAACATTGGTGCTTGGCCTCTCAACCAGCTCCTTCTTCACCCGAGTATTCCAATGGGGCATGCGCTTGGGCATGCGTTCTTTCACCTTGGGTGCTGCTTGGTGGCAGGGGCCTTCAGGTCCATATTGGGGGCACAATGCAATTTTTAGAATAAAGCCATTCATACAGTATTGTATGCATGATCCCTTGCCTGGAAGCGGTGCATTGAGCGGCCCGGTTTTAAGTCATGATCAAGTTGAAGCAGCGCTCATGGTGAGTGCGGGCTATGAGGTTCGCGTATGGCCGGTAGAGGGAGGAAGCTACGAAGAAAACCCTCCCCATCTGATTGAGTTTATTCGAAGAGATTTGCGCTGGTGCCATGGCAACCTACAGTATCTCAAACTCCTGCGCGCTCCGGGTTTCAAAATGTTGGGTCGTATCCAGCTTACGTTGGCGATCCTGATGTTTATCGGCTCCCCAGCCTGGCTGATTTTCATAGCAACAGCGATGTATCTCACCTCGACAGCAGCACCAGGAACGTCGTCGTTTGACCCATTTTATGGGACCCTTCTTATCCTCATTCTTATGAGTATGGTTTTTGCTCCCAAGCTGGTGACGCTTGCTCATGTTCTGACAGTTCCCAAGGAAACCAGAGAATACGGCGGGGGCCTTTTGATATCAGTTAGCGCCTTGCTTGAGCTTGTGTTTTCGATGTTGCTTGCGCCAGTTATGGCAATTGCTCATAGCATATTCATCGTGCAGCTCTTTGCGGGTAAAAAAACAAAGTGGGACGGTCAGGCAAGGCAGCCGACAGGCATTCCTGTGCTTCTTTCGATAAAGAAGTTCTGGCCTCAGACGGTGTTTGGTCTGTGCGGTATTGCTTGGATGACGAGCTTTTCTTTCTCTGAGACCTGGCTTCTGCTTCCGGTTATTATTGGTCCGTTGCTGGCAGTTCCATTTGCGATGATCACATCAAAACCAGCTCCTGGGCTGTACTTCAAACATTCCGGCCTTTGGGCATTACCTGAAGAAAAGAAAGCCCCTCTTGAGCTACTGGAGCTTGATAAGGAGCACCGCAAAATTGAAATTGGCCTTACAAAGGAAGACAAGGCGGCTGCCATTCGGTGACGCTTAAGGGTACCGCTAACAAAAAAGCAGATTGTGCGGCGAGGTCGGGCACAATCTGCTTCTTATTGCATTAATGGAACCAGCTAGTTAGGAGCCCGGGGTTTCTTTTGGTTTTCTCCAGGGCTCACCTTTGAACCAGCCAACTGCGTAGGCGACAGCAATGAGACCTGCAAAACCAAGAAGGTTTGCCATTACCCCACCAGAAAATGTTCCCTTTAAGCCCAGTTCATCGCGAAGGACTGCAAGGCCCTGAGCAAGAATAAGGCTGGCTAGGAAGACAGCAAGCGATTGCTGGCCGACCCTCTTGATCACACGAACGACCTTTCCGCCAAAGCCTTCCATTAGCAGCCGACCTCCGCCTTGGCCCACCGCAACCCAGGCAACATACGCCAATGCAAGAAAGTGGATATATCGCAGGAGACCCATTTCGGTTTTAACGGTGAGAAAGCGGATATCTCCGGCGATCTTTCTCAGCTCAGGCACCTCATTGAGGATGCGGAAATAGGCAAATGGGATGGTTAGAATGATGATAGCTGTGCTTACAAACAGCAGTCGTTTCTTGACAGGAGGAGCAGGTATCCAGCCTTTGATGAACGCAAAGCCGGTGAAAAACAGCAGCTGCCACGCAAATGGGTTAAAGAACCAGCGGCGGTCAGACCAAGGTTCGGCAGGGAAGTCGACAAACCGGAATGTTGCCAACAACCAGAAAGTGGCAACGAGAGCCGCGACAGCACCACGGCCGATCTTATAGTAGGCGACCATGACCAAGGGCAGCATCGCTAGGATGACGAGATACATCGGCAAAATGTCGAAGTAATTTGGAACATAAGTCAACGTCAACAAGGCAGGCAATTGAAAAATCGGATCTTCAAAAAAGTGCCAAAGGTTGAGCTTGCCCACGTAATCATCACTGGATAATCCGTTGATTTGTAAGAATGCCAACATGCCAGCAACGGCAAAGAACAGGCATATATGGGCCCAGTATACTTGCCAGACGCGATATAAGACGCGGGCACTTCCCATGGCCAGGCCATGAAGTTCGAAGACGCGACCGAATGCGATCGCTGAGGCCATGCCTGAGCAAAACACAAAAATCTCGGTTGCATCGGAAAATCCGAAGCGTGCAGGAATCCACAATGCCCACCCGTTTGCTGGCAGGTGGGCTATGAAGATTATAAACATTGCGATGCCTCGGAAAAAATCGAGGCGAGGATCTCTTGTTCGGCTTGCCGTTTTCATAGGAGTCGGCGGTATGTTGTGTTTGTTCACGGTTACTCTGAAATTCAAATTATAAGAGGTAAGGCGCAGCCTCGAAATCCCCCGAAGCTACACCTCTATTTATCCTATGCGAAAACGTAGGTGTTCGCTTTGCATAAGGTCGGTGGCTGCCATCATGCGTTTTGCCTGAGCCATTCGGGTTTCCCCATAAGTGTCAGAACCACCTCTTAAACGTGAGCGCTCGTCGATCATGCGTTTTGCTTCCTGACAAAGGCCAGCACGCAAAGCCGCTTCAATTGTAATACGTTCAAATACATCCCGCTGGGCATGGCTGCCGCCAACGGTACGCAACAAAGGACGAGCCTCAGCTAAGTGGTGGTAAGCACTAAAGAAATTTCCATTTTTAAACTGCATCAGACCCGACGCGGTGGGCGAACCTGTAGTTTTTGTAATCTGGGACATCTCACTACTGTCCTCTTCGCCAAAGGCCCGCATGCGGGAGAGGAGGTGATCAGAAGCTTGACGGCGATTGTCGCCCAGCAGAGCGAGCATGTAATGTAAGTCGGCAAAAACATTGCAGGAATCGTCTATGTGTTTTTCGCTGTTTATCGCCAGTTCTTCCCAACGCTGACCAACTTTGATGCCTTCAAGCTCGAGCCGTACCAGCATCGATGCTGCATTCGAGATATCGCGATAATCATCAGTGTGATCCTTGCGGAACTTCTGGTCGTAGAGCTCAAGGACGCGTTCGATATTCCCGCGATCCAGGTGCAAGAGAGCTAGGTGCCACCAAACATGGTAGCCAAAATTGTTACAATGTTCCCAAGCTTGTGGTCGATCATCGAGCCACTTGATACCTTCTTCGCTCTTGCCAGTCATGTCCAGCACATGGGCAACAGCATGAAGACCCCAAGCATCGTCATGTTGAATTTCAACGGCATTTCTGCCTACACGCTCGGCTTTTTCAAAATCACCACTCTCTTCAAGGGAAAAGGCATAGCAACCAAGGACGTAGCCCTTGGCGACATGCTCATCCTCATAAGCAGAGATTACACCTTCAATGGAAGAGCGCATGCGGGACGGTTGGCCAAGAACGAAGCGGATCGCATGGACCAGCTTCATGATGAGCGCATCACGAGGGTACTTCAAAAGCACCTCGTCCAAACGTTCTGCAGCTTTGCTGAGAGAGCCATGGAGCCAGTCATTGAGGGCATCAACTACAGCGTGCTCCCGGTCTGTAACTTGCGTATCGCGGCGGCATTGATCAGCAATTGCGTAGGCTTCAAACGCAGTTGCAGTCATTTCACGTCTGCCAAGTAAAAGGCAGAACAAACCACGAGTTGCCTGTGCCATGGCAAAATCTGGGTCGGCCTCGAGCGTCTGCGCAAGGCATTCTGGTGTTGCAGCACTATGGGCAAGAAATGCAAGAGCTGTTTTATTCCAGTGAGTTAATGCACTCTTGTTTGAGAGTGTTACCGAGTATTCAAACTGGTCATCAATGCGCATGGATGCGACCCGTGGTTAGGGCGACTTATGAGCCGTGCAATGTGAGAGTGCTTAAAGTGGAGAAACACTGGTTTCACATTGGTAACGCCCCAAGTCTGCCAGGAAGTCTGTTGAACAGAACCCTTTCAAAACTGGCGATGACGTTCAACACACAAAAAGGTGTTTAATATCAACTAGCTTTGTTTATGTAGAAAATATATTTCAACCTCATGAATAAATGGAAAACATCATTCTATCCGTAAGTAAAAAATATACGAGACGTTGAATTTTACCTATGAAATATTACTATTATCAAAAGTTACGGTAAGTTTGTCCTTAGGTTTTTTATTCGCAGTGTCCATTCAAATATTTATTTTATCGTCATCAATAGCTTTCACTGCTTGTTGATTTTCTTTTTAGCTTCTTTTGTGCAATCTCGCTAAGCTAAAAGAAACCAAGTGCGTGGCGAATTCATGGCAGGTATGGGTAGCTATCAACAGTCAAATGCAGACCAGCGGTTTCAAACCCCGCAATATGTGATCGTCGTAGGGGCGTTATTCGCGCTTGTCGGGGTTGCTCTATTGGGTTTTGACAGCAGGGGGTGGCGTGTCTTTGGTGCTGCGTGGATAGGAGCTCTGGCAGGGGCTGCTTTGTATCACACCAGCTTTGGTTTTACCGCTGCTTGGCGCCGTATTGTAACGCAGAAAAGAGGGCAGGGTCTTCGCGCCCAATTTTTGCTTATCTCTCTGGTTTGTTTAATAAGTTTCCCTTTGCTGCAATACGGGTCCAACCTTGGTTTAAAGGTTGGCGGTTTCGTTTTTCCGTTTGGGGTTGGAGCCGCGTTTGGAGCCTTTCTTTTTGGCATTGGAATGCAGCTGGGCGGAGGCTGCGGATCAGGCACGTTGTTTACTGTGGGAGGTGGTTCGTCACGCATGTTGATCACGCTCGCCTTCTTTATTTTGGGCAGTGTGATTGCAACAGCTCACCTTCCATTTTGGAATTCTTTTCCAAGATTACCGGCATTTTCTTACTTGCGCGATTTTGGGCTGCTACGTGCGCTCTTCATCACGGTTGTGCCGCTTACGATACTTGCCGCCCTAACGGCATTTATAGAGAAAAGACAATGGGGTAAGCTAGAGGAGCCGCGGAAAACAACCTCCCTTTTCCGGGGGCAGTGGGGGTATGTTTTAGGTGCGTTGATTTTAGCGTTGGTTTGCGTTCTTACGTTTATTGTGCTGCGTCGTCCCTGGGGAATTACATCTGGGTTTGCTCTTTGGGGGGCGAAGCTTTTTTATGCAATCGGCATTCCGGTGGAGACCTGGCCGTATTGGCAGGGGCAAGTCGGTGCGATTAAAAACTCTGTCTTTGCCGACTCAACCTCAGTTATGAATTTCGGCATTGTGCTAGGCGCTCTGATTGCGGCAGCAATGGCAGGACGCTTCAACCCGATCAGGCAGATTAGTCTTAAGGGTGTTGGTACCGCAATTGTTGGTGGGTTGATGCTTGGGTACGGAGCACGCCTGGCCTATGGCTGCAACATAGGGGCGTATTTGGGGGGAATAACTTCTGGTTCTTTACATGGCTGGCTGTGGCTTGTCTTTGCTTTTGCTGGCTCACTCATTGGGACGCAAGTGCGATCATGGCTCAAAATGGATTGAACGCGCCAGCTGCGACGCATAAAACAGCTGGCGGTGGCTCTAGTGCTGCAAACCACTAAAACTTGGCCAATTAAAATCGAGGGGGAGTGTACAACAGGCTATTCAGCTCCTGCTTCTAAAGTCACCTGACTACGAGAAGGATTGTGGAATGAAAATTCTTACGGGAGTGCTTGGTTTTGTTGGCACGTTTATGTTCGTTATGGCTGCCTTTCAACCATCACAAGCTCAAATCACCTCTGAACAAGCGTTGGAAGGTAAGATCTTTCAGCGCAATGGCTGGCGCGTTATCGAAACGAGTATGTTAATCGATGACCTACTGGAGTCGTTAAAAAAAGCTATTCGCGAAGAGGATATGCTTCTTGTGAGTTTGGCAAGTGCTTCTCGCGCAGCAAAGGCCAGTGGCTTAGATATTCCCGGAAACTACGTGATCGGAGTATTTCGAAATGATTTTGCCCGCCGAATGCTGGCTGCCAGTATTCAGGCCGGCATTGAGGCTCCGATCCGCTTCTATTTGACAGAAAATCCAGGTGGCACGTCGACGCTCTCTTGGAAGACACCAAGCTTTGTCTTCCAGCCATACCGCGATACAGCCACTGAGGATCTGGTTTCCTTGAGTGAAGAACTAGACGTCGTCTTTCAACGCATTGCGGACCGCGCCACAGATAATACCTGAGGCGCGATCAGATCTCTCATCTACGAGCGCTTTAAAAAAAGCGCGAGATCCAAGTCCGTACCTGTTTTAAAATTGTCCGTCATACGCTCGTCGGTCAATGCGGCATGCAAGAAGTGTGAAGGTATCGCGCTTCAATGCTGCCTGAGCTTCCCTCTTCAACGTGTCTGTATCATCAACCCAAACCCCATGTCCGCCGTAAGCATCAGCGAGCGCCGGAAAGTTTGTGGCAGAAAAGTCAACGCCCAGATTAGGGTGCTGGTTTGCACGCTGTTTCATCTCAATAAGCGACAAGCTTTCGTCAACCAAAACACAAACAATAAACGGCACCTGCATATCCCGCAGAACTGCAAGGTCACCAAGCCCCATTTCCAGACCGGCATCGCCGACAAAGACAATGACTGGATCTTCCGGTTTTGCCATTTTGTGCCCGATGCCAAGTGGCAGTGCGCATGCCATCGTGCAAAGTGCCGAACTCTGTAGCATCGTGCGCGGATGCACGCTCTCCCATATTTGACTGAGCAAAATACGGTGAGCGCCGCTGTCTGCTGTCGCGACCGTGGTGGCAGGCAGCGTTTTGCGAAGCTCATGGAATACGCTTGCTGGTCCCCAGTCACTCTTTTCTGCAGCAAAGTCCGCTCTGAGTGCCGCTTGAGTTGGCACAATCCGGTCACGCAGCCAGTCGGTTTCAGCGTCAAGAGGGCCTGTACTTTCTTCAGGCGTAAGCGTAATCAGGGTTGGTTTAATATCAGCTGCCAATGTATGGCTCACATGGTGCATTCCGTGGCTCCGCAAAACCGGAGTGAGTTCGATAACCGGTGTTTCGTTGCTCCACGGGTTGCGCCAGTTCACCCGCATTTCAATCGGGTCATACCCAATCAGCACAATCAGGTCTGCCTCTTCAAGCAAAGGCAAAACACGCTTGTCCGCCTTGGGAGACAAGCCCGCCCCACCAAGAGACAGCCGGTGGGCTTCAGGAATAAGCCCTTTGCCCTTGTAGCTGGTGAGGAGAGGGATTTGGAAGGCCTCGCAGAAAGCCTTGATCTCAGCACTTGCACAAGCATTGACTGCATCCACACCGGCAATGGCAATTGGGCGCTCAGCGGAGTTTATCAAGTCACGTGCTTGTTCTACCACCTCACCAAATGGCAGTTGGGCAGCGCGAATGCCATAAGCAGGAGAACGAAGCCTTTCAGCACTTTTTCCTTCAGCGACAGAGATAGGTACATCAATGTGGACGGGCCCGGGTTGACCAGACATAGCAATGGAAATTGCTTTGTCCATCATAGCATTGAGCGTACCGGCAGCGGCCTTAAAGCTGGCTTTTACAATTGGGCGCAAAAGCTGCTGATGGTCCATCACCTGATGGGTGTAGGTCTCTGCATCCGCTCCATCCACACATCCGGTTATGAAGATCAGCGGCACACGATCCTGAAAGGCATTGGCAATCACGTTGACTGCATTGGTCACACCTGGCCCAAGCGTTGCCAGCAAAACAACCGGAGCATCAACGCCTTGGCGTGCCAAAGCGTGCCAGACACCTTCAGCCATAAAGCCGCCTGCGTTTTCATGCTTGACCAGATTAAACTTGAGACCAGCAAGGTTTAAAGCGTCCATAAGAGCGAGCACTTCGCCACCTGGAATGCCAAAGGCATACTGGCTTCCGGCCTGGTGTAGTTTCTGGGCGATTAAATCAGCACCGCGCATATTTAGGAATCCCCCAATGAAACGACACCGCGCGCAGCGAGGTCGTCAATTTCCTCTTTGGATTTTTGTAGGTATTTAGAAAGGACACTCAAACTGTCCTCTCCAAGGGTTGGAGGTGCTTTCCGGTATGTGACGGGTGTCCGACTATATTTAATTGGATTACCAATGAGGTCGACCTGACCTGTTTGAGATTGCGCATGGGGCAGCGAAATCTTCATGCCCCGATGAAGGATTTGTGGGTCGTTGAATACACCTTCCAGATCATTCACAGGCCCGCAAGGCACACCAACAGCCTCAAGCTCACCAGCCCAGTGCTCAGCGCTGTGTTTGATTGTAAATTGCCGCAGGAGCGGAATAAGCTCAGCCCTGTTCCGCACGCGCTCAGCATTGGTTGTAAAACGCGGATCGGTGCTCAATTCCACGCAACCCAGTGTTTGGCAAAAGCGCATATATTGGGCATCGTTGCCAACGGCGACCATGAAATCCTTGTCAGAGGCAGGGAATGTCTCATAAGGCACGATAGTTGGGTGGGCATTGCCAAGTCGCTCTGGGTTTTTCCCATCAGTCAGGTAAGAAAGGCCCTGATTGATGAGCCAGGCGACCTGACTGTCGAGCAAAGAGATGTCGATATGCTGGCCTTCCCCACTCTTCGTGCGGTGGTGCAATGCAGCTAAAATAGCGTTACACGCGTACATCCCACACATGACATCAGCAATTCCAACGCCAATCTTTGTAGGTTGACCACCCTCTGCCTCCGATTGACCCGTAATGCTCATGATCCCGCCCATAGCCTGGATAAGCGCATCATAACCTGCGCGATGCGCATATGGGCCGGTCTGCCCAAATCCGGTGAGCGAGCAATAGATCAAGCTCTGATTGTGTTCGCGAAGATCGTCGTAGCCCAGCCCTTTTCGGGCAAGGTCTCCAACCTTGAAGTTTTCAATAACAACATCAGCTTTGGTAGCCAGATCTTTTAGGATCTGCACGCCCTCTTCACTGCGCATATCGATGCCAATAGAGTGCTTGTTGCGATTGGAGCTTAGATAATAGGCGCTCTCGCTGGTTTCTCCGCCATTTTTGCCTTTCAAAAAAGGGGGCCCCCATCTCCGAGTGTCGTCGCCTCGCGTCGGGTGCTCTACCTTAATGACCTCAGCTCCCATATCCCCCAGCAGCTGCGTGCAGGTTGGACCTGCCAGAATGCGGGAAAGGTCGAGCACAACAAGCCCATCCAAGGGCCCATTAGGTGCAGGAGAGTGGTGCAGTTCACTGTCTCGTGAAGAATTCAACCGTCTAATCCATTGGCGTTGAGGCAAGATTGACCACAAAGGGAAGGTGACTGACACGACCATTTGCAGCAATCCAGCAAATTTTGGAGAGACGTTAGAGCACTCTGTAAAAGCTCACCACATGAAACTGCAAAATCACACGGCATCGTGAATGCCCGTGAAATTTGTAGTTTACTCTGTGATGAAACCCTGCGTTTACCAGTGTTTGGTGTTGGCGAGGTCAAGCCACGCGCGGCGAATCCAGTTGGCTTTCATAGAGTGGCCGCCATCATGAAGACAAAGCTCCAGCTTTTCGCCCTCAGATGACCACACGTCGCATTCCAGATCGCCAGCAATAACGGATGTGGGTTCGGTGCGATAAAGCCCGGCCTGCCGTTTCCACACATCCAAACTGTCAAACACGTCTGATTGACGCCAGTTTGCACCAATCGCACGCCCCACCATGGGAACGGTTTTATCTTCAATACCGTGGGTGTGGTAAAGGTTAGTCAGCGGAGAAGGGCATTCCTGTGGGATAGGGTCCCAGAACGCGCCCGCAATAGGGGCAAACCCGGCATAATTCTCACCTTGATAACACGCTAGATTCCAGACCATGGAACCACCCATAGAAAAGCCTGCGAGCAGGATTTTATCGCGGTCAACTGGAAAGCGGTCAGAAACGTCGCTCAGCATCTCATCAAAGAAGGCAAACTCATCGCGATCCTGACTGGGAGAGCCGGGGTAAGACCAGGATCCACCAACGCCCTGCGGAACAACCAACGCAACGCCAAGCTCGTTTGCAAGCCTGCGCAGGGCCTTATTATTGACCGCCTGAGAAGCCTTGCCCTTCCAGCCGTGAAGGTAAATTATGGCGCCAATTTGGCCGACATCAGCAGGTTTGTCAGGTAAAGCAATGTAATATTCGCCGCTTTCAACCTGACAGGGCGTATTCACACCGCAGCCCGCTTCATCTGCCATGCTGACATTGGGCGTTAAGCTTGAAAAAGCAACACTAGCAAAAGTAATCACGCTTGTAAGAAGACTCATGCCCATTCCACTTCTTGCCGGATTTTCGCACTGAACCTGTTGTAATTCATGAAGAAATCCATGAACCGCAGTGACCAATCCTGTTTATGCTAACATACGCCCCATTGGCGGTCTTACTCTCAAGAATTATGCCATTCTTTGCGGATTATCACGTGAGAGCTTATTGCCATTCCCCTTCTGTGGGGATGTGCAATGTATTACCGCAGTGTTTGCAGTGAACAGCATCATTATCGTGACGATTAAGGCCACAATCAGGACAAGTGTATTTTACTTTAGAAGGGCGGAAAATGGTTTGAATGAGCCGTAGAAAAAGTGCAACGCCAAACACCATAATGACAATGGTAATCGCACGACCCATCGTATCTGACATGGTGATGTCGCCATAGCCCGTCGTGGTCAACGTCGTGACGGTAAAATAGAGCGCATCCATGTAGGAATTGATGTCAGGGTTGAGCTGGGCCTCAATAACATAAACAACAGCACTGACCATGAATACGAAGACCATCAGGTTGATCGCTGAGTTGATGATTTCTTCGTGCTGGCGGAACCACGAGAATGTCTCGCGTAAATCCTTGACCACATGGTAAGATCGCAACAGCCGCAGCATGCGGATGACCCGCAAAAAACCCATGTTTTCGATAAATGCTTCAGCAAACAACGAGAGGATGACGATAAGGTCTGCAACGGCTGTGCTGTTAACTGCGGCTCTGAAAGGCCTTAAGGCGATTGCAATCCGCAACCCATAATCAATCAGCAAAATGAACCCAATAGCCCAATCCAGACGTGGGTAGCTCTCCAGCTGTGGCAAGGTTGCAGAAAGCACAAAATAAAAAATTGTGACCAGATCGAACAAAAGCAATCCGATGCGCCATGAGCGTGCAGCTATGGTCTGTCCGAAGTAAAGGCGTCGCAGCGCACCTCTAAAATCGGTTATCGCTTCCTGCATAAAATCACTTTCCCCATTGAGCAGAAATTATTAGCAAATGTGGCCATGTCTGCAAAGCCTTCCCCGTTCATTACAAATAGATTTTGCAGCATCTGCACCCGCCGGCATTGTCGCTCTCTGAGTTTAGTGAAAAACGCTGTAACTGATTAAAGGGTTTCTGTTCTACTTTTTGCATGAAAAAAGCGAGGGCCATTCCAGTGCCGCCGCCGCCTGGGTATCTGCAACAGTGGCGCGCGACCAGAAACACCTGTCTGGTGACAGGGGCAACAGATGGCATCGGGCGTGCGCTGGCGATCCGTCTGGCGGATGCAGGTCAAAATGTTGCAGTGGTGGGCCGCTCAGCTCAAAAGGTGAAGCGTGTTTTAAATGAGATCAATGATGTGGGCCCAACACAATCACATCAGGGTTTTGTCGCGGATTTGTCTCTGATCTCTGAGGTGGACCGGCTTGCAGATACTCTTCGGCGAGACCTGCCAGAAATGAACCGCATCGCCTTGTGTGCCAGTGAGACGCCGGGTTTTCATGGCATTACACCGGAAGGAATCGAGGCAGGCTTTGCAGTCAATTATCTCAGCAGATTCCGATTGCTCAACGAGCTCGCACCGCTCATCAAGCAACAGCAGGAGCCAAGAGTTGTTTCCTTTGCAAGCCCATCAATACGCTTTGTGCCTCCCAACATGATTGCGCTCAACGACCCTGAGAGCAAGCTCAGCAAATGGGATCGTAGAAAAGCACACACTATCTGCAATCTTCTGTTTTTGAAGGAATTTGCAGAAAGAATGAAAGGCACTGGCGCCCGCATCAACGCCTTCGGACCCGGCTTGGTTTTAACAAAACAGGTTGCACATTACAGTCTGGCAAGGCGCTTCTGGCTCGGGATTCTCAGTTCGCTGATTGGAAAAACGGCTGCCTACGCAGCCCTACCAGCCATGTACATGCTGCTCTCGCAGAGTTTCTCGGATGGGACCGCCGGGTTTTATGAAGGTCACACCAAAATCACTGCAGATAACCAACTCTGGAACAAAGCACGACAGCAGTGGTTCTGGGAGGAAACCTCTCAACTGGTTCAACTGGCGCAGGCCAGACAATAGGGAAAAGCCAAGCCCCTGTTCATCAGCACTCTTAATTACCTTTCAGTGGTCCCGTCAAATGCTCTGCTCCATCAAGGATTGAGTTACTTCCCTAAGGTAAGCTTGCCCCAGCGCTGCCTGCATTTCTCAATGTGTAAGAGTAGAAAATGAAAAATAAAAAAAGAACCTCTTCCTCGCGGAATGGACAATTATCGTTCTCTGCTCGCAATTTTTCCCTCTTGCCATTGTTAGTTTGCCTCAGTGTCGTTTTTGTCCCGGGAGCTGTGACAGCGCAGGAAACGCCCCCGCCACCGGGTGTCATTGTAGAGCTGGTGAGGATGCAGTCCATTGAAGAGGAACGCGTTTTCGCTGGGCGTACAGAAGCAATCAGCCAGATCGCACTTATTGCTCGGGTGGGCGGGTTTCTAGAGCCGCTTGAGTTTAAAGAGGGGCAAAATGTCAAGCGTGGAGACCTTCTCTATGTCATACAACAAGAGCCCTACGAGTTTGCCGTAGCGCAGTCACAAGCCAATTTGGAGAGTGCGCAGGCAAACGTAGATCTTGCCCAACTGGATTTTAACCGAAAGCAACAGCTCGTCAGTCGCGATACGATCTCAGTTTCAGAATTGGATGTCGCCCGCGCAAATTTGAAAGAAGCAAACGCGACACTTGCACTCCGCCAGGCAGACTTGAAACTCTCTGAATTGGACTTGAGTTACACAGAGATCCACGCGCCGTTAGATGGGCAGATTGGCACTTCAGCCTTTAAGCAAGGAGCTTATGTGACGGCCAATAGCGGGACATTGGCAACCATCACATCTTTAGATCCGATCCGTGTCGCATTCCCGGTACCTCAGTCGATCATTTTGCAGGCGCAGCGCCTAGACAATATCGGAACTGACAACACTTTGATCAGGCTCCAGCTGTCAGATGGCAAGTTCTATATGCATAACGGGAAGCTAGACTTTCTGGAGGCAGAGGCCAATCCGGGCACTGATACCGTGACCGCCTATGCAACCTTTGAAAATCCGGAACATATGCTCTTTGACAGTCAGTTGGTGGATGTTGTTGTAAGCGCTAAAGACGCAAAACCGGTCATGGTCATCTCACAGTCTGCCCTCCTGCTGGATCAAGATGGTCCATATGTTCTGAAGGTAGATAAAGAAGACGTAGTGAAACAGCAGCGCATTTCCGTTGTTGATCAAATCCAAGGGCTCGTGATCGTGGGTTCAGGTTTGAAGGAAGGGGAGCAGGTGATTACCTCCGGTATTCAGAAAGTTCGCCCCGGAATTAAGGTCAACGCGCAGCTGGCAGGTCAGTAATCATGATCTATGACATGTTCATTCGCCGGCCTAGGCTGGCTATGGTGATTTCGATCCTGATAGTGGTGGTCGGTGCGATTTCCATCTTCTCAATTCCGGTATCTCAATACCCAACAATTGCACCACCAACTGTACAGGTGAATGCGACCTATATTGGAGCAGATGCTTTAACGGTCGAGGAAAGCGTAGGGCAGCTCATCGAAGGGGCGGTGAACGGCGTAGATGGTATGCGCTATATGAAATCATCATCGTCCAGTGATGGCACATATGCCCTTACCGTCTATTTCGATTTGACCACAAACCCCGATATAAACTCGGTCAACGTTCAAAACCGAATAAGTACCATTGAAAGTAAGCTCCCGCAGGAGGTACGAGACCAGGGAGTCAACGTAACCAAGAAAGCCGGAGATCTGCTGCAAGCAATTTCCTTTTATTCTCCAGAGCAAACCCATGATGGCCTCTTCATTTCCAACTACGTTACGATCAATATCGTTGATGAGCTGAAACGGATACCAGGTGTTGGTGATGCCACAGTGTTTGGCGCGCAAGATTACTCCATGCGCATTTGGTTGAATCCGGGTAAACTTAGAGCATTGAACCTGACCGCAGAGGATGTAATTGTTGCTGTTCAATCGCAAAACAAACAGGCAGCCGTTGGACGCATCGGGGCCGCACCTGTAGCAGCTGACCAGCAGCTTCAGCTCACAGTGACGGCAAAGGGCCGTTTGAACTCAGTAGAAGAATTTGAAAAAATTATCTTACGCGCAAACCCAGATGGGTCTCTGGTGCACTTGGACGATGTGGCCCGTGTGGAACTTTCCAGTGCATCCTATGATGTAAACGCTCTGTATAATCAGCAACCAACGGCGATGGTAGGTATCTACCTGTCTCCTGGAGCGAATGCTGTTGCTGTATCTGAAGCGGTGAATGAACGTATCGCTTTTCTGTCAGAGCGGTTTCCAGAAGATCTGACTTACGTTTCAATCTTTGATACCTCCCTTTTTGTAAATGAAATGATCTCAAAAGTTATCAGCACATTGCTTGAGGCATTCGTGCTCGTAACCATTGTGGTTTTTGTCTTCCTTGGCAGGGCGCGGGCGACCCTTATTCCACTCATTGCGGTGCCGGTGTCCATAATCGGGGCAGTCGCCGTGGCTTTTTTGATGGGCTACACCGCAAATACAATCTCATTGCTGGCGTTGGTTCTCGCGATTGGGATTGTGGTTGATGATGCGATCATTGTCGTAGAGAATGTGGAACGCATCATGCACGAGGACCCGCACCTGACCCCGGCGCAGGCCACTTCAAAAGCTGTTGGCGAAATTGCGGCTCCGGTCCTCGCAACCACTCTAGTTCTGCTCTCCGTTTTTGTCCCAGTGGCCTTCTTGCCTGGGTCTTCTGGCGTTTTGTTTCGAGAATTTGCCGTATCAATTTCCGCAGCAATGGTGATTTCTACAATCAACGCGCTGTCGCTTTCTCCGGCACTTTGTGCAATCTTGATGAGGTCGGAAGAGCTCACAGGCGTGATGGCTCGCATCTCGAAGAAGATTGATGAGATTGGCCACGGTTATGCAAATCTGATTAAACGGCTTATGAAGCTGTCGCTGCTCTCGCTACCTGCCGTTGTTCTCTTCGCGTTACTGGGCTTCCTGATCGTCTCAAATACGCCAGATGGTTTTGTGCCGGATGAGGACAAAGGTTATGCCATGGTGCTCGTCAACCTGCCTCCTGGTGCATCGCTCAACCGTACTGATGAAGTCATGCGCAAGGCGGATGAGATCATTCAAAAAGATCCGGCAGTTGATTCAACCACAATGGTCATGGGCTTGGATTTGCTCGCGGGTGGTGGCTCATCTCCAAATGCCGGTGTTATTTTCGTTAAGCTCAAAGACTACGAGGAACGCAAAACGAAAGAGCTTTCCTCTTTCGCGTTTGTCTATCGTGCCTATGGAGCTTTGGCAGGAATTCCTGAAGCTACCTTTTTCCCGGTCAATCCTGCCGCAATTGATGGTTTGGGAACGGTTGGGGGCTTTGAATTCATTATGGAAGCGTTGGAAGGGCAAGATCCCACCGTGCTTGCTCAGATATCCCGCTCGCTGATTGTTGCATCAAATGAAGAGCCCGATATCGCTTCCTTCTTCACTACATTTAACGCCAATACCCCTCAGCTCAATGTCAAGCTGGATCGTGAGCGCGCCCAGGTATTGGGGTTGAATATCGCAAGTGTCTATAACGCGTTACAGGCCACGCTGGGTGGGTACTATATTAACGATTTCAATCTGTACGGTCGCACCTGGACGGTACGCTTACAGGCAGAGCAGAAGTATCGCTCAGGACTGGAAGATATAGGCGCAATCTTTGTACGCTCAGATGCTGGCGAAATGGTAGAGCTCTCCTCTGTTGTGCAAACAGAACTGACGCGCGGAGCCAACACCATTACGCGATACAACAACTATCGCGCAGTTTCCTTCAATGGTAACCCTGCTCCTGGCGCAGGGCTTGGAAGAGCGTTGAGTGCGATGGACAACGTTGCGAAAGAAACTCTGCCCAAAGGTTATGCCTATGAGTGGACAGGGCTGGCACTGGAACAAAAAGAAGCTGCAGGCCAGACAGCGCTTGTGCTTGGGTTGGCCTTCTTGTTCGCCTATCTGTTTCTGGTGGCGCTATACGAAAGCTGGAATACACCAATCCCGGTTTTGCTTTCAGTTGCCCCAGCCTTAGCAGGCGCTCTTCTCAGCCTTTGGGTCTTCGGATTAGCCTTTGATCTGTATGCTCAAATTGGTCTCGTCATCTTAATTGCGCTGGCCGGCAAAAATGCGATCTTGATGAATGAGTTCTCCCTGGAAAAGCGTATTGAAGGGATGGGACTTTATGAATCGGCAATCGAAGGTGCGCGCCTGCGTTTTCGCCCTGTCATGATGACATCACTCGCCTTTTCTGCTGGCTTGGTGCCGCTGGTTATCTCAACTGGACCCGGAGCAGGGGCCATGGTGGCAGTTGGTGTTCCAGTCCTGGTCGGCATGCTGTTCTCTGCCACAATCGGTATCTTCCTTATTCCAACACTTTACGCTACGTTCCAATGGATGCGTGAAAAAGCCGGCTGGACGATTGAAGAGGGACAGGCAGCCAAATATGGTAGCGTTCAATCTGCCCCTGAAAATGACTAGGAAAAATGCAGAAAGCCCTCCTTGGCAAACACCTGTGAAAACCAAGGAGAAGTTCCGCAAAGGTGAGCTCAGCCCTCCTAGGGTTGAGCAAGGTGTAGCAGGCCAAACCAATAAAACGCTGCAATTCCAGAAATAGCATGACCCGTAGCGACTGCAATCCACGAGCGGCGGTACTGAAACATCACCCCCCAATATAAGCTGGCAAAAAGGGTAAGAAAGACAGCAAGATTGGAGTAAAGGACGTGCATACTGGCAAAGGCAAGAGAGGCTGCGAGATTGCCCCAAAGCGCGGAGGACAATTTATTGGGACCTAGCCCCCAGGAAATAGGAACCTGCACGCCACAACGAACAATAAACTGCTGGCCGGGGCACATCACCAGTGCATAAAAGGAAGCAAAGGCAAACTCCTTCCATCCATCAAATGGCCCCTGTACTTGATGCACTAGAAAGTGAAATGAGAACACATTCACACTCGGGTCCAACAGATAGCGCACGCCTGCCATAAGAAAAATAACAGGAATGGTCATGACGATACCGTAGGTGAACTGGCCTGCCAGGTTGCTGAAATCCAAGCCGAATGTTTGCCGTGGCAAAGCGAGCTTTTTGAGGTTAAGCACCAAGATCGCGACAGTAATAAGGTTCGCAGGTACGGTGTAAAGTGTCATGGCGGCGAAGCTATAATTGCTATCGTTAAAGGAGTGGAGGTAGAGAGCTACGAACAACGCATACGAGGACATAACGAACAGGATTGTTGCCAGCAACACCGCAAAGGTTTGTACACGCTGCGCATTGATTTTGCTTTCCTCAAGCACATAGGTACTGCTTTGCTCCAGCTGATGAGCAGCTTGTTGTGAAAAACAGCGATAAACTGAGAGATTGGTTTCAATCGAAGTTTCAAGCGTACCATAGTGGTTCCAGCTTAGAGACGCGACGACTGTGTCTTTCTTGGCACGAACGCTGGCCAGCATGCGTTGCGGCCCTGTTTGCGCTCGAACATAGGCTAACTTCCCTGCAACATCGCCGGAAAACAGTCGTCCATGGACAGTCTCGGTACCATCTGGATCTTGTTTAAAGACCTCCAACTCGCCTTCCAGAACAACAAATAGACGATCAGCGATCCCGCCTTGAGCGAGTAGGATCTCGTCGGCTTTGACAACATGAAATTTAGCGCAGTCGACAGCTTCAGAAATAGCTCGCGGTGCCTGCATTCCAAGGTCTAATAGCTTCTGACGCAATTGAGCACGATGTTGAGCTGTATTGTCCTCGCACACTGCGCGGAGTTGTGGGGCGTTTGGAGCACTAAGTTCGCCACGGTTGTCTTCGCGCCAGGTCAAGGAGCTCATGAATTGGTTTTTCCTCGTAGAACCCAGATTGGATCAGCGACCAGTAGATAGATTAGTGTTGCGCCGGAAACTACCCCACGTGACCCAACTTGCCTGTTATTTGGTTATTAATGGTAATCCTGTGCTAACGTGACCGTTCAAGTTCCATTCAATTGACTGCTTATCGAATACAAGAATTGAGAGAAGGCTGATTAAGCACCAGCAGCGGCGTAAACAATGGTCAGCGCGTGCTACGGGAGACTGAGGAAAGACATCTGCCTGCGAAGATGGACCTATCGGAATTAATGGGAAATATCTGAGAATGGCGCCTTTGAACAAGCTGCGCTTAGATACCTACGGAAACTTCGAGAGGGTTGTTTGGCCTTGTCATTGCTAAACTACAAGTCCTATCAATGGATGCCACGAAACAGGGAGGAGACCTGCTGCAAGTTCATCTCCAGCAGGGGCTTTGCAAAGTGCTGTGTTTCCCGCAACCGTAAGCTAAAGTCGTCGATACCAGCCCTTGATCAAGACTTACTTGAACAGCATAAAAAAGGCGCAACGCTCTACATCACAACAGATGCACTACCGGACTTTGTGCGCACTAAATTGACGCAAATTCGCGAGCCATTCGTGCTGTTAAGTGGCGACAGTGACTTGCCGATTGGAGCGGATGTATCGCTGCCAAACGCCTTACCTCCGCTTGATCTGCAAAATTTGCTCAATCACCCGCTGCTTGTTGCATGGTTCGCTCAAAATTTGACCATTAAACACGACAAGCTCTTCAATCTCCCAATTGGGCTGGACTATCACACTCTGACACAGCGAAAATCCCATGCATGGGGCGCGTTCCAGTCCCCTCTTGAGCAGGAGGAGCGATTACGGCAAATCGTCTCAATGGCTCCGCCGCTGCGCTCAAGAGAAATCCGCGGCTATTGTAATTGGCATCATGCAGTGCACCGGGGAGATCGACGCGAGGTGCTGGATGTGGCGGATGATAGCGTTGCATACTACGAGAGCGATCACCTGCCGCGAGACCAATCCTGGCGGAAAAACGCACAGTTTCTCTTCACAATCAGTCCCTTTGGAGAAGGAATGGATTGTCACCGTACATGGGAAGCCCTGTTTCTTGGTGCGATCCCGATCGTCAAATCTTCGGGCTTGAATCCACTTTTCGTGGACCTGCCAGTCGTCATAATAGAAGACTGGAAAGAGCTAACCAAAGAGCGCTTGCTTCAGGAACGAGACGACATACTGGCAAGGGCGTTTGACTTCTCTAGTCTCTTCCTGAGCTTTTGGAAGAACCGTTTCCAAGGTCGTAAGCCTGTTCATCAAACGCCGGTAAGCTATCAGGAGTTTTTAAGTACCCTTTAAAGGGGCGTATTTGCCAATAAAAAAAGCCAGAGGACATAATCCTCTGGCTCAGGTGCAGGCTCAATAGCCCTTGGAGGAACTCTAGCAATATTCCGGCCCATGCAGCAAAGTGCTCTGGAATATGCCGTCAAGCAATGTTGAGCTTTTAAGCTAACTCAGGCTGCTTTTCTGGAGCTGACCTTTGTGGGCATCACTACGTATTTTCTAGGGTGAGCCCGGATTTTAGGCTAAAATACGCTCGAATGTGAAATCTCAGAAAAGTTTGCTTGGCCCTGATGAAAAACAACCCGCCTTAGATAGCCAGATAGGTCTGGCGAAGTTCTTCGTTGTCCAAAACCTCTTGCGCAGTTCCATCAAATACCACTTCGCCCATGTCCAAAATGACTGCACGGTCCGCAAGGTGCAGAGCTGCAACAGCATTTTGTTCGACAATAATTGTTGTGATGCCAAGCTCTTTCACATTAACGAGAATGCGTTCAATTTCCTGAACAATCACTGGCGCCAGACCTTCATAAGGCTCGTCCAATAATAGCAGCTTTACATCCCGCGCCAGAGCACGGGCCAAAGCCAGCATTTGCTGTTCACCGCCAGACATGGTCACTGCCTCTTGCTTTGCACGCTCTGCAAGGCGGGGGAAGTGATCATAAATGCGCTCAATGGACCAACCGTGAGGCCCTGAGATCTGAGCAAGCTGAAGGTTCTCTTCGACCGTTAGGCCTTGGATAATCCGGCGATCTTCCTGCACCAGCTGAATACCGTTTTGCGCGGCCAGATAATTAGGCATCTCGTGAATGGGTTGGTGGTCCAGCCAGATTTCACCATGGGTTAATTGTGGGTCACTGGCCCTTGCAATAGCCCGCAGCGTAGATGTTTTACCCGCCCCGTTGCGTCCAAGCAGAGCAAGGATCTCGCCTTCACGGATGTCAAAGCTAACACCTTGAACAATATAGCTTTCGCCGTAGTAGGCATGCAGGTCCCAAGCAGAAAAATAGGCCGGTGCCCCACCTTTTGCCCGCACAGGTGATATCCCAGGAGCGGTGACACCTTTAAACTGATCGTCGATTATGGTCATACGTGTGCCCCTCCAAGGTATGCTTCTTGAACCCGAGGATCGCCTTTAATATCCTCTGGTTTTCCTTCGGCAATAACCGTGCCTTGCGCTAACACACTGATCTTGCTGGCAAGCGAAAACACCACATGCATGTCGTGTTCAATGACGATCTTGGTAATACCGCGCTCGCCGATCCGCTTCAGCAGGTCGATGGTGTTGTTTGTATCTGCACGAGACATACCGGCTGTCGGCTCGTCCAGCAAAAGCAGTTTAGGGTCCTGAACCAGACACATCGCCAGCTCCAGTCGGCGCTTGTCACCGCGCGAAAGAGAGTCTGCGATCATGCCCTTCTTTTCAGCAAGCCCCACATCCTCAAGCATGTGAAGGGCTTTATCCCGAATTTCTCCAAGCCCATCAACGCGGGCCCATGCATTAAGAGAAAACGCGCCATCCCGTTTTGCGAGCGTCGGGATCATGATGTTATCCAGAAGTGTCAGGTCACCAAAGATCTCGGGTGTCTGAAACACACGGGAAACGCCTATCTGATTGATCTCATGAGGCTTTGCCCCAATAAGATCCTTTCCCAAAAAGGTAACCGAGCCACTATCAGGAATAAGTCGCCCGACAAAGCAGTTCAGCAATGTAGATTTGCCGGCACCATTGGGCCCGATAATCGCGTGAACATGCCCTTGTTCGACAGAAAGGTTCACTTCATCGAGTGCTTTAAGGCCGCCAAAGCGCTTGTTCACGTTGGATACATTAAGAATTTCCATGGTTGCCTCTCTTTATTCCGCCGCCGCAGCAGACTGTGAACTGCTGGTGAATTTGGGCTTAGGTTTGCTGCGAGAGAATATCTTGGAAATTCTGTTCAAGCCTTCCATGATACCGCCAGGCAGGAAGATCACGACCACCATGAACAACAGGCCAAGCGTCAGGTGCCAACCCTCACCAACAAACAATCCAGCGATACTGACAACAGGCGCTTCAATAACATCTGGTAGGAAAGAGAAGATCGCATGTAGTGTTTGCTCGTTGTAAGCTGAGAAAATATTCTCAAAGTATTTGATAAGGCCTGCACCCAGGATTGGACCCAACAAGGTGCCAGCGCCGCCAAGAATGGTCATCAAAACCACCTCACCAGAGGCTGTCCACTGCATGCGTTCTGCCCCAGCTAAGGGATCTGTTACAGCCAGCAAACCACCTGCAACACCGGCAAATACCCCAGAGATTACAAAGGCTGCGAGCGTGTAGGGGCGCGTGTTTAATCCGGTGTAGCTCATACGGTTTTGGTTGGATTTTACTGCCCGAAGCATCATGCCAAAGGGACTACGGAAGATCCGTTGTGAGATGTAAAACCCCACGATGAGCAGTACTGCGCAGAAATAGAAGCCGGAGTAGCCAGTCATCTCGATACCAAACAGGCGAGAGATCAACGGACCGGTATCTGACCCAGACCCATCCAGTAACCGGGGATCAGACTGCAACACACGTAGGCCGGTTTCCCCATTGGTGATTGGGGTGAGCACCGAGTACGCCAGATTATAACTCATCTGCGCAAAAGCGAGCGTCAGGATTGAGAAGTAGATCCCGGACCGGCGCAGAGAAATAAACCCGATGGCCAACGCAAACAGTGCTGAAAAGACAACTGAAAACAGCAGTGCTGGCAATGGGTTCATGCCCAGTAACTTAAAGCTCCACACAGCTGCGTACGATCCCACGCCAAGAAACACCGCATGGCCAAAGCTCAGGTATCCGGTCAGGCCAAACAGAATGTTGAAACCAAGGGCAAACAACCCAAAAATCGCGAACTTCTGCAAAAGGTCCGGATATCCGGCTCCAATAGGGGCCAACCAAAGAGGCATTGCGAGAATAGCAAGTGTAAACAACACAAACATGAGAAGGTCTGAGCGAGGAGTAACTTTGGTCAACATAGCTCAGGTCTCCATCACGCCCTTGCGGCCCATCAGTCCACGCGGACGAACCAGAAGGATAATAACTGCAACAAGGTAGATAATGATTTGGTCGATGCCTGGCAGAATGGTTTTCACCTCGTTCATACTCGCAAAGCTCTGCAAAATACCAAGGAGAAAGCCGGCAGAAACAGCGCCGGGCAACGAGCCCATACCGCCAACCACAACCACAACAAAGGAGAGCACAAGAAAGTCCATGCCCATGTGGTAGTCAGGCGGCAAAATTGGCGTGTACATCACTCCGGCCAGTCCTGCGACCATGGCAGCAATGGCGAAAACAAGGGTGAAACGTCGCTCGATATTGATGCCAAGAAAACCAACAGTTTCTCGGTCAGCCATGCCTGCACGAACAACCATACCAAAGGTGGTAAACTGTAGGAATGCGAACACTGAACCGATTATGCCAAGCGAGAAGAAGAGATAAACAATACGCCATTGCGGGTAAACAATAGTGCCGGGGTCAAAGCCGATCAGTGTACCCAAATCCATCGCACCACGCACGACGTCTGGTGCAGCCTGCGGAATTGGGTTTGCGCCGAAATATGACTTCACAATCTCTTGCAGCACGATGGCAAGGCCAAATGTCACCAAAATCTGTTCCGCATGCGGGCGCTTGTAAAAATGCCGGATCAGTCCGCGCTCCATCACATACCCGAAGAGCAGCATGAGTGGAACTGCAAGCAAAATTGACAAGGGAACTGAGTAGTTGAGCAGTGTCGTTCCCGTGTCACCCAGCCAGACTTCTATGTAAGGTGTGCGGGTTTCTAAAGGAGTGCCCCATGCCGTTATTTTGGTCGGATCGACAACGACTTGCTCTAGGCTTATCACATGGTTGAATGCCACTGCGCAGAAGGCGCCCAGCATAAACAACGCCCCATGGGCGAAGTTTACAACTCCAAGTGTCCCAAAAATAAGCGTCAGGCCCAACGCGATCAGTGCGTAGGCACCGCCCTTATCAAGGCCGTTGAGAATTTGAAGAACGATGGCATCCATCGGCCCTTCTCCCTTCTATGTCTGTGAGAGGGTGCAAGGCATCCACTGCGGCAAGTCAACCGTTCATGAGGGAGCCATGACCCGGCTGCAGACGTGATGCAGCCGGGCAAAGGTTTTTGTTAGACCTTGTAAGGTCCAAGCTCACCACCAAAGATTTCTGGGTCATAGGTGACCTGAGCAGATGGTGTGACTTCGACAACTTCAAGAAGGTCAAAGCGAGACGTTGCGTTCTCGTTACCCTTCACAACCAACACATCTTTGAAGCACTGGTGATCAGCGCCGCGGTAAAGGGTTGGACCGTTCCCCATTCCGTCAAACTGATGGTCTTCCAAAGCCTTGATGACTTCAGCAGGGTTAAAGGTGCCAGCACGCTCACAGGCATCTGCATAAAGCAGCGTTTGAACGTAACAGGTGTGTGCAGCCTGGGATGGTGGGAAACCATATTCCTGACCAAACGACTTAACGAAGGCTTTTGAACCTTCATCCTGCAAAGACCAGTTCCAGTTGGTCGTTCCGTAAATACCTTTGATGTTCTCGCCAGCACCTTGTGCCATGAGACGGGAGTAGAGCGGTACGATGATCTCAAAGTTCTTGCCGTTCACCAGCTTGTCACGCAGGCCAAACTGAACAGCCTGTGTCAGAGAGTTGATCATGTCCTTACCGTAGTGGTTCAGGATCAACACATCTGCGCCAGAGTTCAGAACAGGAGCAATGTACTGCGAGAAGTCACCGGCACCTAGCGGGGTACGTACTTTGTTGACGGTCTCCCAGCCAAGGCCTTCTGTGGTGTTGGCGATAGATTCTTCCTGTGTCCAGCCCCATGTGTAGTCGGCAGTCAGATGGTAAGCACGGCGATCCTTGCCCATTTGCTTTTCAAGCACTGGGCCCAGAGCTGCTCCGGACATATAGGCGTTGAAGAAGTGGCGGAAACCATAACGGCGCTTGTCTTTACCGGTGGTGTCGTTGGAGTGTGTCAGGCCACACATGAACACGATGCCCATTTCCTGGGCCAAAGATTGTTGAGCAATCGCAACACCAGAGGATGAACCTCCAGACCACATGATAACGCCGTCTTTTTCCACCATACGCTTGGCAGAGGCACGTGCAGCATCAGACTTGGTCTGAGTATCTCCAGTTACATACTCAACCTTCTTTCCAAGAATACCGTTCCCTTCCAGGGAAAGGGGCTTCATGGTGTTCAACATGCCACCATCACCTTCACCATTCAGGTGTTTAACGGCGAGTTGGTATGCACGCAATTCGTCAGCGCCTTCATCGGCATAGGCGCCGGTTTGTGGAACGTTGAAACCAAATGTAACGCTCTTAGAATTGGTAGGGTCATTGCGGAAGTTTGTATCCGCCCATGCATTACGTGTAATAATCGTTGGCGTTGCAAGAACCAGTCCGCTGGCTGCACCCGCCTTTAATAGACTACGCCGATTAATCGGCCTGCGAAAATTACTCATGAAATCCTCCCGAAAGGCATACTGCCCAGTTTTGGAGCGTGAACAGGCCCCGTCCTCCCCAGAACCTTATGTGAAGTCTCACGATCTTTCGCTGGAAACATTACACATATCACGCAGAGTAAATCGTAGTTGGTTAGTAATATGAATCGCAATTCGACTTATGGTTTTTAAACCAAAGGTTAATGCTAGTTATTAGTATAGGAGATACTGTAATTCTTTTGTCTATATTGATTTTAGTATTGTGTTGCAGCGCAAACTTAACTTTGATTAATTTAATTCATTCTGCGTAATTTCCGAAATGTGGCCTTAGAACGCAGAGTTAAGGGAAAACACCAGCGTGTGCCCCCTAACGAGGATAGCCGATGTTCGTTGTTTAGTTGAAAAACAAACATCGGCTATCTCGTGGTGCAGTATGTTATGTGTGCAAGTGCGTTGCTTACTTTAAATCACTTAGGAAATGCCGAACCGAGGCTTTTAGATCGCAAGCTTGCTGAGATAAAACTGCAGCTGCATCTAAAACGCTGATCGCTGTTGTGTCGGTTTGCATAGCCGCCGCTTGCACCTGTCCGATGCTTTGAGAAACCTGTGTTGTCCCTGCCGCAGCATCGCTGATGTTAGAAGCAATCGAATGAGTAGCGATACCTTGTTGTTCTACTGCACTGGCAATTGCATTGGCACTTAGGCTCATCTCTGAAATGACGTCTTTGATATCAGAAATTGCCTGTTTCGACTCAGTTGTGCTCTCTTGAATTCCAGAGATCTGCGCGCTGATCTTTACCGTTGCACTTGCAGTTTGTTCTGCAAGAGATTTCACCTCGTGTGCGACGACAGCAAAGCCCTTGCCCAGCTCGCCAGCCCGTGCCGCCTCAATCGTTGCATTAAGCGCAAGAAGGTGGGTTTGCTCGGAGATCTTATTAATTAAATCAATAATATCACCAATCTCAATTGCGACATTCGAAAGGCGGCTTACCTGTTCAAATGCTTTTGTTGATGCTTCCGTAGCGTTTGTAGCAGTAATCGTCGTTTTATGGACCTGCTCTGCAATTTCGGAAATTGCCAGTCCCAGTTCTTCTGTCGCGCTGCGCACAGCATCTACATTCTGCGATGCGTCGATGGACGTGGTTGCCACGTCAGAGCTAATCTGGTTGGTTAAATCAGCCGTTTGGGAAAGAGACTTCGCAGAGCCATGCAAATCATCGGCGGTATTTGTGATGGAACTTGCAACGTGTCCGACAGACCCCTCAAAGCTGTCTACTAACTTACGCAGAAAGGCTTGGCGGATTTCTGCGCCAGTCTGATCATAGACAGTGAGTGCAAGGTCCATATCCAGCAAAATAACCTTATGAAGGATACCCTGGAGGTTTCTAGCTGACCGCTGAGCGCGTGAGAAAATGCGTATTGTTGCCTGATTGCTTAGAGCTGCATTCAACAAACTGCCCAAACAACTATAAGCACCAATATACCATCTGGGGGTCAAGCCCAGGCGCTGATGCGTCCTGCCAATGCGCTGAACAGAATCTGCATAATGCTGATCAAGCTCACCGCTGCAAATGAGCCCCCAATGCTCAAGCTGCTTACTCTTTGCATGAGCCATATGAGCATCATTTTCGAATATAGCTAGAGTTTCTGGAAAGCTCCGTATGTGATTGTAGAAATCATCCAAAACGCTTGGCATGATCTTCATAATGATTTCTTTGGAATTTCGTAATTCTTCCAGTTCTGACAAAGATATACAGTGATACCTAAGCCGACCCTCAATAGTGTCACTCATTAAAATTCGATACCTGTTGAATTATCGTTTTTACTTCTTTGGGTTGTTGTTCATGGGAATGTGTCATTCTCAGAATAAAAAAAGCACAAACTAAAATAATTAGTCTAGGTATGGAAGATTAGCTCTATTTACCTATCGTAATTGGTAGGGTGCTTGCAGGCGTAAATTGCATTTATATTTTGATAATTTTTGATAAAGATCAATGTTCCCCTATGAGTACTGCTTTCTTGTAGTATATGACCAGCGCTAGGCAATAAAAATGATAGCTCTAATGTTTTTAGTAAAATTCAATATAAAAAGCATTTTCAGCTTTGGAGTAAGGTTGAGGTACCTATGAAGTTAACTGGGATGACAGATGTAGCGGTTCGCATTTTGATGCTCATGGCTGTCAACCGGAACGACAAGTGGACGATTGATCGCTTGTCTGAGGCAACCAACACTGGGCGTCCGCAGGTCGCCAAGGTCGTGCAGATATTGAACCGAAAAGGGTATATCAAGTCTCGTCGTGGGCGCTTAGGTGGGCTCATGCTTGCACATGCTCCTGCTTCCATAAACATCGGCAAACTTATCCGCACTGTTGAAGATAACTTCGCACTTGTGGAGTGCTTTTCCTGTAACACGACAAAATCATGCCCCTTAGCTGGTGTGTGCAGGTTCAGGGGTAAGCTAAAGGGAGCATTGGATTCATTTATGGGAGAGTTGGATTCAATTTTTCTCACGCAAATAATTGAAAATGCAGAAGAAATTAAAACGAGTGTTGGAGCAGATACAGACCGCACGCTCAAGCTCTCTGCATAAATAAAAGCAATAAATCAAAATTTGAATAACTGGGTTTCGTGAGCATTAACTGAGAGTGATCATTATCTCGCAGTGCTCACGCCTGCTTAAGACTGTTTCGCGAAAATCATGCCATGTTTATGTGAACTCTGTACCTATCGGCACAGGGTTTTGTCCATTTTGGGCACTAGCGAATTGTTCGGCGCAGGCAATTTTTATGAGACGAGTCAGGTACTCAATTTCTCTTAAACTGGCAATCATCTCAGTTGTCGCTATTGCTCTATCTTACCTCGCTCTCACATTTCTTGTTGTTATTCAGTGGGAAAGAACGCTGGAACTGCAAAGTGGGCAACTCTCCCAAATCGCGGAGAACCAGTTTTCAGCAGCGCTTGAGCGAGACGTGGTCCTGGTACGCCACCGTATTCAGTCGCAGTTAGACGAGACGGCAGCCAGCCTTTCCGCGATTGGCGGAAAAGGTGATATTGTAAAAGCTGCTGAAACACGCGTATGGGCTGGTGATGTGAATATCTTATCGCTGGTTCAAGAAGGCACTCCGCTGGATGCAATCATTCTTCTAAACTATCGGGGGCAGATTGTTGGAGCCTCCAAGCGCGAAGATCCTGGCCTGTTACAAAAGCAACTCCTAAAAGTTCAACTGAAGCACACGCCGAGTACGATTTGGAGGCCTGCAATAGGTAAGGGACCGGCAATAAGATACACATTGCTGCCTGCAACGCAGTTTGACCCGCTGTTACCGCGAGAACCCTCGACAGGTGTCTCGCAGGTGCTATATTCTTCGCTGGTCGACCCGGGAACAAAGTGGCGTGGTGCATTGGTTGCCCAAAGGTGGTTTCCCTTTAACTCTGAGGTAATAAATGAATATAGCCAGATCTCTGGGGCAGAGATCGCGATTTTCTATGACGATAAGCTGGTAGGCGCCTCGCCAAACGTACCAGTTCAAGCACTGCAAAAACCGGGAAGCCTGGACAGACTTAAAATCTTGAATACCGCGTTTGAGTTTTGCGATGACGGCCCTCCACCTCTTGTTATTTGCGCCTTCAAACCCTTGGAAGCATTGCTGGACGCGCAACAGCGGCTTCGTAATGTAGGAGAGGAAACCAGCGGGCAGACCCTTGAAAGGTTGATCGTACTGGGATTTGCGGCCTGCTTCATCATCTTCATCGTTGCCTTGTTTGTGTCTCGAAAAATGTCCCAGCCACTGCAGAGGATCGCTGACGCGCTTTCCGATGTCGCTGGCGGCAACTTTGATGTTCGGGTCGAAGGAACCCGAAGAATGGATGAGGTGGGCGAGATTGCACGTGCCGTTAAAGTGCTGCAGGCGTCCGCGCGTGAACGTGACAGTCTACGTCTGAATATCCAGAAAACAAACAAGGAGTTACGTAAGAAAGAGCAAGAGCTGGTAAAGCAGAATACGTTGTTCGATGCGGCTTTGAACAATATGTCTCATGGATTGTGCATGTTCGACACACAGAAAAGACTGATCGCGTATAATCAACGCTTCGATGATATTTTCGGCTGTGCGCGGGGTGATGCGAAAATTGGCACAACATGGGATGAAATGGTCGAAACAATGCCTCTGGCGGAACCCTCATTTGAGGAGAGAGACCAAATCTCCGTCGCTCAACAGCTGTGGCCCAGTACAATGCGCAGTACGTTCACACTGATATTGCAAAGTGAACAGGTTATTCTAATGACCCTTGAACCCCAGGATGGCGGTGGGTGGGTTGCAATTTTTGAAGATATCACCGACAGGCAGCGCATCAGTGATCATCTGAGCTATTTGGCGACGCACGATGCACTCACTAAACTCCCCAACCGGCTTCTTTTGAATGAGCGTTTGCAGGAAATGAAGCAAGCAGCTCTTGAGCAAGATGAGCAGTTTGGAATCTTATGGATCGACCTTGATGAGTTTAAAACGATCAATGATTCCCTGGGGCATGCAGTTGGCGACAAGCTTTTGTGCCATGTCGCCAAAATTTTGCGAGAGCAAGTGAGCAACAAAGAGATGGTTGCCCGTCTCGGCGGCGATGAGTTCGCTATCCTGTCAAAACTTCCGGCCTCCCGCGATGAACTCGAAAATATCGCCAAGGAAATTCTCAAGGTTGTTGCATCTCCGTGCTTTTTGGAAGGGCATGAGATTGTTGTTGCGGCGAGCGTTGGCATTGCGATGTTTAGCAAAAGACACCAAAATGTTGATGAGCTGATCCGGTTTGCAGATCTTGCCCTGTATCAGGCCAAAAACGATGGCCGCAGCACCTATCGCTTCTTTGAGGATGATATGGCTGCCAAGATTAAGCAACGCCAGACCTTGATCACTGATCTGTATAAGGCAACTGCCAACCGAGAGCTGGAGGTCTATTTCCAGCCGCAAGTGACGCTTGAAAATGGAGAAATCTCCGGCTTTGAAGCTTTGTTGCGATGGAACCACTCGCGTTATGGCTTCATTTCTCCAATTGAGTTTATCCCTCTGGCAGAGGAAACCGGCCTCATTCTCGAAATTGGTGCCTGGGTGTTGGAAGAAGCATGCTTTCTTGCAGCCTCCTGGCCTAAGCCGGTAAATCTGTCAGTGAACCTTTCTCCTCGGCAGATTTACTGCGAACAGCTTCTTCCCGTGGTTGATGATGTGCTGACACGCACCGGGCTGGACCCAGGGCGTCTTGAGTTGGAGGTGACGGAGACAATGCTGTTGGCAGATCATTTGCGTGTTCGCCAAACCTTGGCAAAGCTACAGGAAGGCGGTGTCAAAATCTCTATGGATGATTTTGGGACTGGCTACTCGTCTTTGAGTACACTTCGCCGCTTTCCGTTTGACAGAATTAAAGTCGATAGATCCTTCGTGATGAGTATGAGCAAGGATGATGACGCTCGTTTCATCGTAAATTCGGTGATCGATCTGGCAAATAGCCTTGGTATTGTGACCACAGCGGAAGGCGTGGAAACTAAAGAAATTGCAGAGCAGCTGAAAGCAGAAGGGTGCACTGAGGCACAGGGCTATTATTTTGGTAAACCATCTCCCCCAAACCAGGCGTTGGTCTGGATGTTGGGAGAGGCGAACGGAATCTCACTAGAAGACCAAGTCAACAAGAAGCAAAACAAAACAAAACAGTAGGTCACGTTGGCGTTGTCATCGCTGCGCAGGCATAGGCTGGTGTCTAGGTCGTGATTATTCTGCAGGTTCCATCGCGGCGGTGTTGTCTTCCCGGTTTGAAGCAAGGTCCCACGATTGGAAGTTAGGAATACGTGCATAGGTCGCCTGTGCGTCGACAAATACACTCTCAAGACCTGCTAAAAACTCAAAGGAACCAGCCACATAAGCCATGTCAAACTCTGTCAGGTCTGGAAGCAGTGTTTTTATAATTTCCTTTGCATTGTCGCTTTGAAGGTCGGCAAATATCAGATGGACACCCCGGTGATTAAGCCAGTTAAATGCCTGCTGAAACTTGTCTTCTTTCAGGGAACGATCAAGAATAAGCACTTTCTCGCGCCGTGGCTGTCCCATGACAGAGCTCAACGCGATGGCCCAGATAGGTGCCAAGCTGTTCTCACCTGCAACCATGATGAGTCGTTCGTCATCATGTCCAAGGAACGACGAGCCATAAGGGCCGATAATACCAACACGTCCCTTAAAGTCGCTCTTTTTTGTCAGCATCTCAAAAAGATCAGGCGTGGTTGCCCGCTCAATGAAGAAGATCAGCGTGTTAAACTCAGTACCAGCATCCAAAGCAAAACTGGCGAACAGGTTCACCTGCACCTGGCCCCGAAAATCAACATGATAATACTGGCCAGGACGCCACGAAATGGGTTTTGTGAAGCTTAGGCGTAATTCGATGAGGTCTTCAGAAACCCGGCGAAATGCAGAAACATTGCCCTTGAGCGCTTGCAACTCAGATGTGACTGGTACTCTGATTTCCGCATCACCTATGACGGTCGCTTTGCAAGCCAGCACGGTGCTTTTCAGCTGCGTTCCGTTAGCATTCACGGTGCCAGACACGACTGTAAGGCGCGTGCTCTCACACGTGTTATTCCCACAGTCGCACTGCAAGGCCATGCCACTTTGTTTGACAGCATCCAGGAGGGGGGTATCAATCTCGGCCCGAACGACGGTGCCATTGATAGTGATAGTCGCCATAGTGCTGTTCATGGACACCCGTGTTGCTCCGGATAGGTGATTGGCTGTTCTAAGCGCGTTAAACTTATAAAATCACAGGTTGAATACCAGATAAAATTCTGAATCATGTACGTGATTATCACAATTTTAACGATAAGTAGTCACGCGGCTATTTGTAGTTATCTTTGACGCCTTAATCCTTGTCAAATGTTGCTATGACGAGATGCCCGGGCACCGGCTCACCTTGCTCAGAGCGAACTGTGATTGGAGAAAGATCGAGGACGGAGAAATTATTCTTGGCCAGCAGGTCACGAATATAGCTTTCAGCATGTGCAAAGCGATGGTATTTGCCAACCGCAAACTGCTGAGTGCCCAATACGTCTGCAGGCTGTGTTTCAGAAGAGAATGCGAAGACGCCCTTTTGTGCAATGTTACTGGCAACACCGGCAAAAAACTCTTCCAACTCGCCCATATATGGCAGAACATCAGTGGCGACGATGAGGTCCCATCGCTCGTCTTCATCAACCTTTAAAAACTCAACGACTTCGCCAACGTAGAGGTCATCATAGATTTCCTTTTCGTCTGCAATTTCAACCATGCCCTCTGCAATGTCGACGCCGGTTTTGTGCGGGACAAAATCATGCAGTGCTGCGCCGGAAAGACCTGTACCACACCCCAGGTCCAGAAGCCGCTTGAATGGTCCAAGCTCTAGCTTCTCGATTCTGTCGCGTACCATCAACGGCACGGAATAACCAAGCTGATCAACCAGTACCATGTCGAAGACTTCAGCATGCTGGTCAAAGAGCGTGCTCACATACGCATCAGGGGCTTTAGAAGGCGCTTGGCCCTTGCCCATGCTTGCAAGGCGAACGACGACACCCCCATGATCTTCAGGGTCCAGTTCTAGGACTTGCTTATAGGCTTCTGCTGCCTCATCAAACTTGCCGGCTTTCTCCAAGTCCAAGGCTCGGTTATACGCTTCGGCAAGTGCTTCATTGTCAATTTTTGTCATGGTGACAGGTTAGCCGTTGTAAGATTGAAGTTAAGGGTCTTCCTTACACAATAACTCTATCAAAATCTATGCGATGCATAAGGTTTTATTGATGCGCCAGAGTAAGTTAAATTGACCACGTCGATTAAAATACGCTGATCACTTTTAAATCAGAGGTGAAGCTGAGCTGATAGAACCAAGGCTGGTGAGCAGTGAGGTTCATATGGAAGGCGCGCAACCCGAACTAATTGAGATTGATGCATTCACGACCATTACAATCGCAATCTTAGTTTTGTTTGTCGGACGTGAGCTCGTTCGAAGGAATAAGGCATTACGCAAACTCACTATTCCCGACCCTCTGGCGGGAGGGGTTCTCTGTGCGGTCTTGGTAACTGTGCTCACAGTTTGGTGGGGAATTAAACTCAAGTTCTCGACGGGGCCTATCGATTTTTTTCTCGTGTACTTCTTCGCCGCAATCGGTCTTCGCGCTAAAGTGAGTGATCTTCTTACCGGCGGTAAACCGCTGGTAATATTAATCATCATCTCCTCCGTGTTCTTGGGAATCCAAAATTTTGTAGGTATGGGAGCCGCTAGTGTTTATGGCTACCCAATTCATACTGGTATCATCGCAGGGTCGGTTTCATTGTCTGGTGGTGTCGGTACGACGCTTGCTTGGGCGCCGATCTTTGCATCTGAGCTCGGCATTACAAACGCTCAGGAAATCGGCATTGCATGTAACACTGTTGGCATTGTGTCTGCCTGTATCATCGGCGGCCCGATCGCTCAGTACTTAATGAAGAGGCACAAGCTGTCAGGCTCCAGAAGTACCGAAGAGGCCGTTGGCCAGAGCTTCAAGGATGACGGCAAACTGACCTTGCATTACTACGATGTGTTGGGGGCGGTCTTCTTCATCAACCTTGCGATTTTCTTAGGGTACATACTGTATCTGGCATTGGAAGAGGCTGGTGTTGTTATCCCTGTCTTCGTCCCGGTTCTCGTTGTTGGTATCCTTATCAATAACATTGGCCGCTTATTGTTCCGGAACTTCGACAATGTTGGCCGTGAAAAAGGCATGGCCATGATCTCGGACATCTCTTTGGGGATCTTCCTGAGCATTGCGTTGATGACAATGGACTTGCTCGTTGTCTGGCAATTTATGGGCTTTGTTGCACTTGTGATGTCGCTGCAAATCGCTCTTGCGATTGTGTATGCTCTCTTCGTCGTGTTTATCGCTATGGGTAAAGACTATGATGCGGCAGTTATTTCAGCCGGCTTTGGCGGAATTGCGCTTGGTTCAACGGCCACTGCGGTGTTGAACATGACGTCCGTAACGCGTCAGTTTGGTGCCTCGCCCAAGGCCTTCCTCATCGTGCCTTTGACCTGCGGATTCTTCATCGACTTGATGAATACCTGGGTAATTTCAAGCCTGTCGGGCCTCTGATCAAGGCCGCACGAGCAGATAGCGCGAGATAGTTGCATAAGGCCCTGCCTCATAGTGCAATAACTCCATGGTGTCAGAGTTGATTACACGACCTTGCATTGTGCCACTGTCGGGGTGTTCCACCAAGGTTACGGAAACACCGTCCCAGCCAATCATGCCAATCACTGGCTCTTTTGACTTCGAAACCTCTGAGATTCCATTATGATCGCGGCCAGAGCCGGGGCCGACTTGCCAAAAGAAAACCCCTTCCAGCACAGGCCCCGTTTGTTCATCTATGCGTAAGTGGGAGGGGCCATTTTCCTGGCTTTGGATATCCCGGTGCCAGTACACCGCGTCCTTTTTGACAACGACCCATTGTCCAACCAGTTCCGGATAGCGTTGTGGTGGCTTTCCATCCATTGAGAAAGCAACAAGAGCGGAGCAGGCCAGCATCAGTGCCGCTATCACAGCTTGCATAGGCAGTTTCCATCGCCTCATGTGTGCCTCCCCTTTGAACAGAACGCCCTACCGCATCACATCTATGACAATTCATAAATCCCTGGGATCTGACTTAGTAGTTCAGATCAAAGGTATCTGCCTAACAAGGGAGGGGAGGGAGGAAGCGCGCAATGGCTTGCCGAAAAGAAACTCTTGGCGAACTGAGAGATAGAACATATAGTGAACGTATATTGATTCAGGCCTGTGCCTCGCAGGCTGGTTAGAGTATCTATAGGATATTGAATATGTCAAAAATCGCAGTGATCCTTACCCAGGGGTTTGCAGACTGGGAATATGCTTTGATTGCCGGAACAGGCGGCCCGTTTTTTAACATGCAAGTTGAATTTTTTGCCCCGGAAGCTGAAGAGCTGACATCTCAGGGTGGGCTGACTGCCATTGTTTTGCGCACTTTGGATGAGATCAAGGGGTTTCAACCCAATGTGATTGTAGTGGTCGGGGGGACGATTTGGGAGAGCGAGAAGGCCCCTGATATTTCCAGCCTGCTTCAATCGCATCACGAAAAGGGTGTCACTGTCTCAGGTATTTGTGGTGGAACACTTGCGCTGGCCAGAGCAGGCCTTCTCAATGAGGTTGCTCACACCTCAAACAACGCAGTTTATCTAAAGCAAAATGTACAGCACTATACTGGCGAGCAGAATTACTGTGACAGCGCCGTTGCCATCTCTGCTGGCAACGTGATTTCAGCGCCTGGAATTGCGCCAGTCTCATTCTCAGCTGCAGTATTTGAGGCTGCCGGGCTGAATGCTGACGCGCTTCAACAATTCAGAGCTATGCTTGCAGCTGAACATACGCAGCACACGCAAGAGCTTATGAGTTAAGTCCCAAATCAGTGCTCCGAATTGTCGGGGCACTGATGCTAGGGTATTAGATCAGTTCACGCCGTACTGTTCGCCGAAGGCTTCAATAACCTCCTGACAACCAGTGGAGACGTTGGCTTGGTTCTCTTTTAAACATGTTAGAATCCGGCCTCCACCCATGTCCACCTCTGAACACTGTGTCTCAATGTCAGGTGCACATATGGCGAGTGCCTCGTTTGCGTTTGCAAAGAGAAGGTCCATTGCATCTGCGAAATCATCAATCGAGTTGGCACATTGCGCGCTAAGCTGATCTTCATGCGCATACATGCAGGCGAAGAGGCGTCCGTTTCCTGGATTTACTTTCTCGCAATAGGACGTGATTTCTGTCTCACATGCTTCCAAAACACCCGGAGCTGGCTCGTTGGAAAGTGCAGCATGACTGAAAGCCAGTGTCATGAACACGAGGCTAATGAAGATGGAGCCAATGAATTTGATCATATTTGTTCTCCAGTAGTGCGGAATTAGGGGTTCACGACAACGTAAACAGTTGCGCCATTTTGTTGGACAGCACGGTAATAGACGCCGCCGCAATTGTAGTAAGCGTTGTAAGGCCTGCATCCCGATATCGACTGACGGTAGTTGACATAGGCGTTTGTCCTGCGAGATGTGCGGCGCGCCGTGCGTCTGGCAGTGTTGCGCTGGGCATTTTGAGCATTGGCTTGGCCAATTGATAAGAAGAGTCCCGCGCTGGCTGGAACAGAAGAAAATTCGACCGGGCTGGTATAACCTACCGAGAACGCGATAACCGCTGCCGCAAGTAAATGCATCCGCATAGCTGTCTCCCTGTTTGATAATTCTATCGGGCTTACGCAGGGCCAACGGGTCATTTTTCAGCTTGTACCGCTTTCCGCCGCATTCTGGCGCATGCTTGGGCACAAAGCTTAGGGTTCTGTTTCGCGTGCAATTCGTGTTTTAGATATACCTATCCTAGAGGCGCTTGAGCCCAGTCCAGCTCAAGTCAGCATCAAAACTTGATGGGTTTAAACTATCAATTTTTACAAATATCTAGCTTTCGATAATAGCATGTGGTGCAAGGCCACGAATGAAAAACGCAGAGCAAAAGCCCTGCGTTTTGAAGTTTAATAACTCGGCTCAACCAAGGGGTTGTTAGAGCGGAAGCTCGCTCACACCGCCGTTGGCAGCGGACCATTCCAGTGGGTTGTGAAGGAACTTTTCTACTTCATTCAGCTTTTCAGTGGTGAAGTAGTTGTTGGTGCGGCACACCTTCAAAATGTCGTGCCAAGTGGCAAGGTAGTGCAGGTTCACGCCATGCTCAGCCAGCTTGCCCTTCGTCTCCGGGAAGATGTCGTAGTAAAATACAACCAGAGTGTCAGTCACCTCTGCCCCAGCGGTACGTAGCGCTTCACAGAACTTGATCTTAGAGCCTCCGTCCGTGGTCAGGTCTTCCACCAACAGCACGTTCTGGCCTTCATGGATATCGCCTTCAATCTGCGCGTCGCGGCCATACCCTTTCGGCTTTTTACGCACGTATTGCATTGGCAATGCCATCTTGTCTGCAATCCATGCTGCAAAAGGAATACCAGCGGTTTCACCGCCCGCAATGGCGTCAAACTTTTCAAAGCCAGCGTCGCGCAGCAATGTTGCTACGGCAAACTCCATCAAGGTGCCACGAATGCGCGGGTAGGAGATCAACTTGCGGCAGTCGATGTAAACCGGGCTCGCAAGGCCAGATGCCAGTATGTAAGGCTCTTCTGGACGGAAGTTCACCGCCTTGATTTCCATAAGCATCTTGGCGGTCAGTTCCGCCATCACTTCACGGTCTGGAAAAGAATTGGAAAACATCACAGTCCCTCAAGTCACAGTAGGTGGCCGAAGCGCATTTCAAAAAACGCAGTTTTTCAAAGCGCGCCTATTTATATTAAGAAAAAGCAGCTTGCCCCGGCCATATTAGGTGCAAACTGCTTTGAAACGTTTCTTTAATTTTCTACCTTCCAGAATAAATCAAATCCTGGATTGAAAACGGTCACCGGCCCATCCGGTGTTGGAATATGAGGCGGATAACTGACCTTCTCGCCTGTCTTCACCAAATCAATGGTGGCCTCATTGGGGGCCATGCCATAAAACGCCGGGCCGTTGAGTGAGGTAAACGCTTCCAGCTTGTCCAGCGCGCCTTCCTCTTCAAACACATGGGCCAGACAGCTCATTGTGTTCACAGCAGAGAAGATACCTGCACAACCACATTCGCAAAGTTTGTTTTGGTCAAGGTGCGGGGCGCTATCTGTACCAAGGAAGAAGCGTGCATCGCCAGAAGTTGCGGCAGCGCGCAGGGCAAGGCGATGCTTTTCACGCTTTGCCACTGGTAGGCAGTAGAAATGAGGCTTGATCCCGCCAACAAGAATGTCGTTGCGATTGATGATTAGGTGGTGGGTGGTAATGGTCGCCGCCAGGTTATCGCCACCGGATAAGGCATAGTTGACCCCTTCCTCGGTGGTGATGTGCTCCATAACCACTTTCAAGGTAGGGAACTTGCGCCGGATAGGGTCCAGCACCGTTTCAATGAACACTGCTTCCCGGTCAAAAATATCCACGTCTGAAGTTGTAACTTCACCGTGTACGAGCAAAGGCAGGCCAATTTCAGCCATGCGCTCCAGTACACCGGTTACCTTGTCAAAATCAGTCACGCCACTTTGAGAGTTGGTGGTTGCCCCCGCTGGGTATAGTTTTACGGCAGTGATGAGGCCAGACTTTGCTGCTGCTTCCAGGTCGTCTGCATCCGTCGTTTCAGTCAAGTAAAGCGTCATCAAAGGCGTAAAGACATGGCCGTCAGGCAATGCAGCCAAAATACGATCACGATAAACTGCAGCATCTGCACTGGTCACAACTGGTGGCACCAGATTGGGCATGATGATGGCTCGGCCAAAATTCTCGGAGGTGGAAGGAAGAACTGACTCCAACATGTCACCATCACGTAAGTGCAGGTGCCAGTCATCTGGCCGTCGAAGGGTCAGGCGGGTCTCAGTCATAATTATGCTCCGTATGGTCGAGAGGCGACGCGGGTCTGGTTTAAAACCCATTGCCAGCAGATCTCAAGACAGAAGTGTGGTCTGCCCGCTCCTGTATAAACATGCAGCTTAGGGAAATCGCTGTGAAGACGAAAGGCGCGACGTCAAATCGAAAATCCCAGCAGGAGGTATAAACCCCTATCCACATCTTTCCCGTAAAGCTTCTCTTCGCAGGTTTCAAGAGCGAATCTACCTGTCAATTATCGGCAAGGGGCAAGCCCCAAATTTATATGGATTGATCTGGCAAGTGAGTTATCATAATGTTCTTGTTATGTACTTGATTGAATCTTTTTTTGTTCCCGTTTTTATACGTGAGTCCCACGCGTTTTCTGGCAAGAATATTTGTTCCAATGACAGTCTTTTTAAGCAAACCATCCCCATCTGGCCACCCAGCCCCCAAGGAGAAGATCGCCTCCTTAAAATCACGCGCCCCTGTTCGCCACGGCGCAGGTGAACAGGGGTGCGTGCACTTCATAGAAGACGTTATTCGCTCCACTATGCTTTATGATCTGCTGAAAGTCCTTCGCGATGCCCGCCTGCCAGATGCATGGTTGGCGTCAGGTGCGATTTATCAAAGTGTTTGGAATGCACTGACAGGACGGGATCCAACCCATGGCATTAACGACTACGATCTGATCTACTTTGACGAGACGGACACTTCATACGAAGCTGAGGACCGTGTGATCACACAGGTTGCTGCGGCCTGTGCTCCACTTGGTTTGCAGGTTGAAACCCGCAATCAGGCACGCGTACACCTCTGGTTTCCTGACCACTTTGGGATAGATTACCCAAAACTGGGCTGTTCGTTGGAGTCGCTTCTCTATTACGCATCAACAACACACTCCGTCGCAGCATGTCTTCACGATGATGATCGCCTTCAAATTGAAGCCCCGTTTGGGTTGGAGGCAATGTTCACGATGCAATTGCTACCCAATAAAGTGTTGGCGAATGAAGAGACGTTTACCCGCAAGGCGCACCGACAGACAGAAGACTGGCAGGAACTTACGATTGTGCCGTGGTGAGGTGTCACACAATTGATGCTTCGCTAGGAAAGGGCTTTCTTTCACCCTAAAGTACAAGCCGTTTGTAGGCTCCTACCAATATCAGTGAGGAGACATTGGGTAAAAATACGAGTATCCTCTGGTCACCATTCTTCAGCCATGTTTACCAAGGTCTAACCCCCTAATGGATTATCTCACTGAAATATTTTAGTATTTAGAAAGAATGGAAATAACCGGGCAGGCGTTATCAAGGCTATGCGTAAAACAATGCGTCAATCTGCTTTGGCCAATGCGAATTTGGAATACTTAGATCAAGCAATGCTTGCAGACCCTCAAACAGCCAGTGAGGACGATCGCAAACGCATTCTTGAGTTGGTTTTGAGGTCCAATTCACATTTGATTGCCGCGATGAAAGGGGTCAGATCACTGCGCCTGCCGGATTGTTGTATTTCAGGGCCTTCGATTGCGTGGCCTTTATGGGCAGCTTTAAAGGGCACTCCGGCATTACCGGGCAGCAATCAGCTATACATCTCTTATTATGACCCATCAAAGCATGCGCTTGAAAAAGAAGTCACCTATTTGCGCCACATCCGTCAAATCTTAAGTACGGGTCCATATCAGGTCCAGTTGTCCAATCAGGCAAGCCATGTCACGCAGCACGAAACGGTAGGCTTGAAAAACGAAGTTCCCATTACCTGCACACCAGAAGCTCTCCTTAGAGATCCTGTTCAAACATACGCCCTTGGCGTCCGGCTTGAGGCGAACAATACATTCTCCGTATTGGCGCCCTTTGGACTTTCAGGCGTGTTTTCAATGAAAATGGAACGCAATCTGGCGTTCTGCGATGAAGAGGACTTCCTCATCAAACTACGCCGCGTGGAAACCATGTGGCCGCGCGTTTCATTTAGGTGATTTTCGTAAATGAGCGCCTCCCCAATGCCTGCAATGGAACTCTAGGCCAGAGTTGATAGGAAGGGGCATTCTATGCTTTGCAAAGCTGGCGTGTCTTACGTTCAATAACGCTCAGGTGCTGCTTTCGGGACGTATCGCTAGAGCTGTCCATATTATAATGGGCTGCGTACTTTGTTTTGACCTTGGGATTGCAAACTAAGCGAACGCCGCGCAATACCGTTCGTTTACCGGGGGCACCCATCAAAAAGGTAAGCCAGCGAGAAGCACCACAGCTGGTAAAAACGGCAAGCTTCTTCACGTTCTGCAAGTTGGGCTTAAGTGCACCATCCGCAGTAAGGGTGAAGGCAACGCCAGGCACCAGCACGCGATCCAACCAGCCCTTAATCATCGCAGGCAAGCCATACCACCATGTAGGGTAAATGAAGATCAACGTATCGCAGCTGTTTAAAGCACTGACATAAGGCTCTACGCTTTGTTGGTTCTGGCTGGGGTTCAGATAGGCGTCCAGCTCATCCTTGGAGAGGACTGGCTGAAATCCATCACGATAAAGGTCAATGAGATCGAAGCTTACATGTTCGTCGCCAAGCGTTTGTAACACCTGATTGAGCACTGCCTTGCTGAAGCTCTCCGGGTTCGGGTGACAAAAAACAATCAGGACATGCATGAAGTCGCCCAGTTTTAAGGTTCAACGGCCAGCATAAGCTACATCTTATAAGGAGCACAGCAGAGAAGGCTCAGGTGCAAGCCTATGATGACACAAAACAGTGTGAAGCAAAAATCCAGCCAAACTTGCCCGACAAATCCCCTAAGTGCACAGCAATAACGCTATTTAAAGTTTCCCTGCTGAGTGTCACTTACATCAAGGATATCAGAGACCGTCAGGACTGCCGGTGTGTCACCATCATTTTTAACCCAGTGCTGGACGTTAGAGTTTTCGTTGATCACATCACCAAGGCGGTGAACAACAGGTTCACGGCATTCATTACTATACTCAAGAAACTGGCCTTGGGTCACAAGAGCAAGAGCCGGACGATTCTCATGCCCGTGCAACATAACATGGCCACCGGGTTGAACCGTAATCGTGCGCATCCGCAGTTGATGATCTTTGATAGCGACATTCTCACGCCCAAGGTCGATGGCATCGAGTTCTTGTGTGGCGACGAGGTAGTTCTGAGTAGGTGCACGACTATCAATGGCAGAACCTTCTTTTCCGGGAGGGCATTGGCCAGCGTGGACCAGAGAAGTCGCAAAGCCGATGGAAAGTGAGGCGGTTATGATGAGTGCCGATATCTTCATAGTTCTCTCCAAGTCTCTGCCTAGACGATACCCCAGGTGTTTAAGCTAGGCCTGAGCAAATTCAACGCTTGTTGAACCGACGATTTAAAGACTGCCTAAAACTTGTCGAAACGGCATTGAAGAGGAAAAGAGAGATACGTTCAATCAAGGTACGCACCTTCCGTTAAGGTGATGTTGTGAGCCTGTATTTGTCTGTTAAAGTTGGTTTCAGAGTTGGAATGGCGGGTTTCTGCCGATTAGGAATGTTTTACACACGGGGACGCGATGTTTCTGTATTTTCTGACATTTTTGGGTTGACGGTTCGCACGCTCAGGCCTATAACCCAGCTCATCGAGAGCGACGGTGCTGCCGGCGACGGGACGCTTCGCTCTTGAGTTGCTCGAAAGGATTGATTGCTTAGGCGGATTAGAGATGATCTGAACTAAGTGATTTACTCTTTTGAGTATAGGGTGAGAGCCCGGTTCATTGACAATTGAATATGATAGGAAGAGAAACGTGGACGGCGGTTATTCGCGAGTAGCTTGGCAACAAGTTACTGTTACGGAATAACTGACA
>NZ_FOFM01000038.1 GCF_900110875.1 Pseudovibrio axinellae
GCCGGGCAGATAGGGCTGGAAATGATAGCCGCATAAGGCTTGAATACAAACAATGGATCCTCACAAAAACTGGAGGAAACTTGGGTCTCAGGTCAGTGTCTTCACTCAACAGATGCAACAGAGCTGAAAAGATCACACAACGCCAAGCGGTGGTTCCAGAGTATGCTTGGCCCGCACCATCTCACAAACAGGGAGAAAAACGCCCAAAGATAGAAAAGGACGCCACTCCCCAAATGTCCCAATGGCTCATTGATGCTGAGATCCCAGTGGAAGGTGTAGATACCATGATCGCTGACCCCAAGGAATAAAAGGACACGCAACATAACCTCCACCAAAGCACATTACCACTCGCAATAACGCAGGCACTGATCCCTCTAACAATCATTGCCTGCGAAGCTGAGCTGACTCAGTGGCTTCAAAGCCATTGTCTTATTTATCGATGATGTTGTACACTTAGGCGTTTTCCAAAAAACGATTGCATTAAAGATCTTATTTTTTGAAACTTGTAAGTGCTTGGGACCGTGTGATCCCCCCATTGCCAACGGATAGAATCTGACTTTATTTGCTGAACCGTCCGATTGTACCTTATAGCGTTCATTTCGCCTCTCACCGGGTCGTGGACGCAGTCACCGTATTCCTGACTAATGTAATCGAGATAATTAATTGCACCTTTCTTATCTCCTTTCAGGGTCATCAAGAAAGCTCTCGATAACCCCAGTAGCATTCTTTCTCTATCACCATGATAGGGGCGCTCATGCATATCATGATACTTTAAGCACTCAGTCAGGCTACCTTGTGTGAAGGGGTCGTAATTAAGTACCTCGTTAGGAATTGGTTTTTTTAGCTTATATATCGCTGATGACATCGCCTGCCCTTGCCATTCAAAGTATTCAGAAAGATAACCCATAGTCACCTTGCACCAAGGCAATCGGTCAAAATAGAAATCCTGATTGATGACCCTCGACACTCCAGGTATTAGGTGAGGGAAAAACTGTTTATTGACGTGCTGATTAAGTTTAACTGATTTGCAGACATCAACAAATAGAAGCTCAATCGGTTCTTCATCCCATTCAAAACTAAGTAAGTCACCGATATTGGTTTCAATGAAATTTTCAAATGGCCTGATGTTGTCTAAGAATATTTCAACAAATGAATCACCAAATCTGTAAATTACTTCACCAAACTGTTTGAACTTTTCGTCCCCACTTTCTTGCGCAGGCATGAAGCCCATATCATATGCGCTAATCAAACTCCGTTTTGATGTTCCTTGGTCGAAATTCGAAATGTCGAATATTGGATTATCTGAAACGCCTTGCGCGAGCGCGACACATGATGCCCCCATAAATGACCCGGCGTCTACTATGCGCCCTTTACCTTGGAATACATTTTTGCCCATAGTGTAAAGCAGTCGACGCTCTTTCTTAGAAAGCATCCCTGGTGTGTTCATCACGTTTGCGGGAGCCCCAACGTCTTTGAAAGGGATTTCCTCATCTACACAACACATTTGTTCAAACTGGTATGGCAACACCGACCTCCTGAGACTAACTCTGTAATTTGAGGATATTCTAGTTATTCCAGATGCAATCAGGAAACCCCCCAAACTGAGCTGGAAATAACGTAGGGGCCTACTATGGAATCTCCAGTTCTTGGAGCTTAGACAGTTCTTTTTTCAGAAAGTCATTTTCCGGATTCAGATTCAGAGCCTTTTGAAAATATGCTTTCGCGGTACCGGTATCAGTTTGTAGGAACAGTATTGCGCAACGGCGAAACGTGTTTGCGGCAGCTCCCGGCATAGCAGTAAGCCATTTAGCCACAAAGGCCTGAGCCCTAATAGGGTCATTTTGATCTAAAAACAACGCTACAAGTTCTTGCCAAACCTCCGGATTTTTCGACATACCATCCACAGCGGGGGATAATAGATCGAATGCTTCCTGAAATTGTTTAGATTTTCTAAGTGCAGTTGCTTTTACCACAATCGCATTGGCATCAAGTTCTATCATATCAAGTAGTATGAGAGACCTTTTATGTTGGCCCACCGTATTTAGGTGCCTTGCAAACTCTAATGCAAACTCGGGATCGCTTGAGTATTGCTCGCTATAGGCATTAAAGAATTCGACCCTCTTTGCCCGCGTCATAGGCAATCGAGACCGTTCAATGACTTGTTCGCGACTAAGTGTGCTTCCATTACCCCCACAGAAGGCGTCAACTAAACGCATTACCTGTACACCTACAATCTCCGGCGTGACATGTATCTGATCATCCATCCAAGCATGTTTCCGGTCGCTAAGCATAACGGATTCATAGCTTGGGTAGTAAGAAGCATTATCGTAGTTAAATACTATTTCTTCTATGGCTGTTCGCAAGACAGATTTGGAGTATGTGTTTGCAATCGCGACATCCATCTCACGGTGTGTGGCAAAAAGAGGGACGGGCGATACTGTTAATAGAAAATTTGGCAGGGTGTCTGATGTTTCGTTTATCAAATCAATCGTTTTGGTTAGGTAAGATATAATTTCAATATAGTTTAAAACGTGCAACTCAAAGCGTTTGGGGAACCTATCGATCACCTTCGGCAATGGACTGCTGTTGAGGTAGCATTCGGTTTGATTATCGAACCAAACCTCACTGAGTCCAAGAGTAATTATTATAGTGGAGACCTCTGTGACTGACTTATAATAGGTGCTAAGTGCAGCTCTTCTTTTTATCACAACGTCAAATGAAGCAGGGCGAATGCTAGATAGCAAATGCAAATCAATAAACTTGTTAGCTCCAACTTCGATGATATTGTCATTTGCCTTAAAAGTTCCCGCAGCTTCCAAAGCCCAGGAAAACTCATTATAGATCGACGGCACGCTAAAGTTATTGATGATTGAATGATTAAACCCTTGAAATTCAGTCGTTTTAAAAAGATCTCGTGAGGGGATTAAAAAGCCTTGTCGTTGCAGTTCTGCTTCAATATTTCGTGCAAAACACGAACCAACTGTAAAGACGGTGGAGCCAGGTTCCAATCTGAAACTATTCGTAATTTGGGGCCTGGCTATCGGTTCAAAGCGGTTTGCCCTTCCGCGATTTGGCCATTGCGCTACAGGGTTGCTCTTCCTGATTTTCATGGCGTCTAAGCCAGAAATGACTTGTATCGGCACAATAACCCCGCAGTTCAAACATCTATAACTGCGTCAGATGCTACGCGCATCCGTCCCAAATTGTTACTCCTAAAACTACTGGAAAATGTAATCGTGGGCCAGGTAAGGTTTCCTTTTCGAAATAAACGGCACAAATTGGCTTTCACAGCTTTCAAGGGTTCCACTTCTCGCCAATCGTCAAGAAACACTGAGCCTTTGAGCGACTAAATTGAAGTTCCATAAGTTTCATTATCCGACTGTTACATGTCATCGCAATGCTAAACTGTCTACCCTTAGCAAACTAAAAATGTCATGCTTGGCCTGGTTCAGGTTATGCTGGGGAGCGTGGGATGGGATGGGTGGTAATGAGTGAGCGGGAGTTAAGTCGTGTTGAATTGATTGCGCAAGTTGTGCGCGGCGAACTGAGCAATGCGGGTGCCGGCAACCTTTTGGGTCTGTCGACACGGCAGATTTCGCGGCTGGTAAAGCGCTATAAAGGCGAAGGTGCTGCTGGATTGCGCCACCGTGCGCGCGGCAAACGGCCCAACAACCAGATCAGTGATGGCACTCGCGAGTATGCGCAACTTGTTATCACCGAGTGTTATTCTGACTTTGGCCCGACACTGGCCGCAGAAAAGCTTGAAGAACATCACGGACTGAAGGCCTCCCGCGAGACGGTGCGCAAATGGATGATCGAGGCCGGGATCTGGCTGAACAAGGCGCAGAGGCGCACGTTTCACCAGCCGCGTAATCGCCGTGAGGCCTATGGCGAGCTCATCCAGATCGATGGCAGTGATCACCGCTGGTTCGAGGATCGCGGTGATCCGTGCACCCTGCTCGTCTTTGTTGATGATGCGACTTCCAGGTTGATGCAGCTTCAGTTTGTGCCCTCAGAAAGCGCGTTTTCCTATTTTTCCGCGCTGGAACACTATTTAGATAAACATGGCCGACCGGTGGCGTTTTATTCTGACAAATATAGCGTGTTTAAGGTGGCCAATCCTGAGGCCAAAGGCGGTGCTGGCATGACCCAGTTTGGCCGCGCCCTGTCGGAGCTTAACATTGAGATGCTGTGCGCCAATTCCTCGCAGGCCAAAGGCCGTGTGGAGCGCGCCAACCGCACCTTGCAGGATCGCCTGGTCAAGGAACTGCGTCTTGCCGGGATCAGTGATAGGGAAGCTGGCAATGCGTTTCTGGAGGGTTTTATGGAGCGTTTCAACGTCAAATTTGCCAAGGTCCCGGCGCGCCCGGACAACCTGCACCGGACGCTGAATGTGGAGCCGGACCGGCTGGCCGACATCCTGTGCTGGCGCGAGAAGCGTTATGTGACGCAGCAGCTGACCGTTTCTTACAATCGCAAGATGCTCATTCTGGAACCCAATGACCTGAGCAAGAAACTGTTTGGAAAATACGTTGATACCTATCAGTTTGCTGATGGCCGTGTGCAGCTGCGCTGGCAAGGCAGGGTGCTGCCGCACACGGTGTTTGACAAGGAGCAGCGCGTCACCCATGCAGCCGCTACCGAGAACAAACGTCTGGGCGAAGTGCTGGCCTTTGTAAAGAAAGAACAAGAGGCCAGCCCCCCTCGTGTGAAGGTCAAAAGTTCATCTGACAAAGGCGGTTATGAGAAGCGTGAGCGCAAACCCCGGCGAGCACGGCGCTCTCAAGGTACTGGTCGCAGCCGTGCAGAGTCTCTGGCTATCTTGGAGGAATTCAGGACAAAGCATACCAAGCCGAAGACATAAGGATGAGTGACTGCCCCTCCGTTTCACCTTGTTCTGGTTGCTCAGAGGCCATAGCATCGGATATTGCATATCACCTGAATTGTCGGAAAGCGTGCAAAGGCGACCTTGTTTGCGAGATGGTAGCCGATGTCATTATGCAAGCGTAGTTTCATAAATACCTATCCTCTTGGTTGTCTTTTTCTTGACGCGAGTAATAGATTTGGTTACTTAGCCATATGGCTAACCATCTCGATAGCTTCTTTTCCGCCCTTGCAGATCCGACACGGCGCGCCGTGATCGTGCGACTGGTGGCCGGTCCTGCCCAGGTGTCAGAATTGCACGAGCCTCACAACATGGCCTTGCCGTCCTTTCTAAAGCATCTAGGCAAGCTAGAAGCCGCCGGGATTATTCGGTCCGAAAAGATCGGCCGCATCCGCATGGTTTATATCGAAGCCGCACCGATTGCCGAGGCCGAAGAGTGGCTGAAACAGCAGCGGCACGTCTGGGAGAAGCGCCTCGACCGCCTATCCGCTCTTGCAGGGAACATCGAAAAGGAAAGTAACGATGGCTAACTTTGAAACCCTGATTTTGGAACGCGACATTGCCTGTGCCCCAGAGCATCTTTTTCACGTTCTGACAGACCGTGAACTACGACAAAAGTGGAGTGCGCCAAATGACGAGAGCGTTGTCACTATCGAAGAGTATGATTGCCGCGCGGGAGGACGCGAGGAAACTCGGTGTGGCCCGAAAGAGGCACCTGAATTCAATACCGCCAGCCTTTTTCACATCGTCACACCTGATTTCCTGTCTTTTACGGAAACGCTGGTTGTCGGTGGCCAGATAATTTCGATCTCGCTCTGTGGCCATGAAATTTCGAAGAGCGGTACGGGGAGCAGACTGCGCGTCACTCTACAAATCACCAGCATCATCGGGCCGGATCTCTTCAAAGACTATCGCAACGGTTGGTCCGCTGCCCTTGACAACCTCTCGGCGCTGGCTGCTGGACACGGTCACTCCTCACAAGTTGTCCATTTTGATCACACGTAACAACAAATTCTCCGCCAAAGCGGATGTTTAATACAGATATTCAAGCAGCAGCTTCGCCCGCACTACTGCCGTTGGCGAAGTGCTGAAGCGTGATTCGTACGCTTGGTGAGCTCATCCTCCTCAGAGCACCCTCAACGGTGCCCTTCACCTTCTGGCCCTGTCGTCCTGCGATAGAGTGAGGTCTTCGCCCTCCAGGGCCAGAGCGCTTCCGCAAGGTTTAACATCGTGCCGTTCATTACCTCAGCAATGACACTTCTGCTTTGCCCCAGCCGCGCCACTTCTGCTTGGTTGCAACATTACATGTAGGGGGGTGGATACACATATGAAGTGCGACAGCAATATAAATCAGTTAGTTAGATTATTGGACTGTCGGCATGGAATTGAAAACTATACGCTGTTATTCGCATTTGACCTTAGAGGATCGGCGGCTGTTCGAGCAATTTGATCAGGCTAAGATGCCGGTATCCGAAATTGCTCGGCGCTTGGGCAAGCCAGATCCACAAGTTATCGCGAGATGAAACACAACAGATTTCAGGATGATGTCTGGCACGATCTGGATGGCTATTTCTGTCTTGTTGCCCACAAGTTCGACGGCTTTGTTGCAAGTTTGAGGCCTTGCCTGCATGATCGCTACGTTGTGGGGGATTTGCAATGTCAGAATTCAAGTTTCGTCAGTTCCAGGGAGAGATCATTCTTTGGGCTGTGAGCTGGTACTGTGAATATGGCATGAGCTACCGCGATCTTGAGGAAATGCTGAATGAGCGCGGCGTTGATGTTGACCACACCACCCTCTACCGCTGGGTTCAGCACGACGCGCTTGAGCTAGAAAAGCGTAGTTTGTGGTATCAAAATCGGCTGTCGTTCTCTTCGCGTGTCGACGAAACATATGTGAAGGTTAAGGGTCAATGGAAATATTTGTTTCGGGCCATCGATAAGCG
>NZ_FOFM01000052.1 GCF_900110875.1 Pseudovibrio axinellae
TAATAGCCGGTGTCGGGGGAAAACAGCCATGGCCTGACCCAATATCTCCCAATCGTGCTGCTTTTGGCATTTCGCCTCTCCTTCAAAATCAAAAAATCAAAATCCGATGAAGCCCGCAACGAGCCCTGACAAAAAACAACAGTGGTGGCCGACGCAAACCCGTATTCTGGATGCGGAGCAAGACGCGCGAAAAACTCAATACAAAAAGATCCATTACCCTTCTCAAAAAGGCACGTCAGAGGGCCAGATCCTGTTCCGCTTTCCTTGCAATAACGTAGATACTGCTTCAGGCTTTCATGATCCTGGAAACTGAACTCGAACGCCTTTCCATGATAGGAAATTCCCGTATCTAGTGCTCGTTTAAATCTGGATATCCAGATTTTATAGTCTGCACGTCGACTCTGAAATAGACACTCATCTAAGCACTGCAGACTCGACTGCCAATCAAGTTTCAGTCAAACTCACTCTGGCCCTTCGTCAACAAGCTGCGAGAAAAAACTGTCGAAACTATCTGCAAGAAATAAGCAATGTTCCAAGAAAGCTTCTGTTGTTTCCAGTTCTTCTTCTATTTCATCATCAAAACTAAAAATATGGCCGGTTTTCAGATCCATCACTATATGTTCATGCTGCGCACCATCCGCAATTTTGATGTAATGATCAGGAGCAAAATAGTTATTTCTCATATCTTTAGTATTAAAAGGAACCGAGTAAGAGGCGAAACGCTTTTCAAATATTTTATTAATACATTTATCTATTTCTTCAGATACATGCATAAAAGTCGTAACACAGGCTTCCGTATCATCATTACTGTTATAAAAGCATGGATCCTCCCCCGTCAGATATCCGCCATTACACTCCCTCAAGAAAGCAATATAGTCATTAGGAACCGGATATTTAGCCCACGCTTTAAAAGCTTCAATTTCCCTGTCATCAGCAGGCTGCACAGTCAGATCGATAAGAGGCATCATTCCTCATAATAAAGATTTTTAACAAAATCATCGAATGAAGAAGTCAGATGAGTTACGCCTTTCCCTTCAAAACTCTCATCATCGAAATGCACTTCATTTGAATGATCTAAAAGAAAAACACTCCGAGCCTGATTACCTCGAATTTTATAGTAAAATTCCTCATGGTATGTCGGTCCATAGGAAATCAGAATATAATTCGCCATGTGTTTAAATTCAGACTTATTCTTCTCCCAAACTATTGGAATACTTTGAATAGATGAAATATCAGCCAAGGCGTAATCATCTTTATAGATTAGGCACAATTCGATTCCATTATTCTTTTTAAAGAACTCAACAAAACCAGGCTCAATCTGATCGGACAAATTCAAAAGGCGAGCAACATCGTCCTCTTCAAACGGAAGAACATTACCAAATCTTGAAAAATCCATTTCAATGTTTTTTGCATAGTAAACTGGCATTTTCTTATTTCGCTTTGCTACCCCCTTGTGGTGCCATTGGTTTCAGGCGCCTTTTAAAAGCTTGCTCTGCTCATCATTGCGCAGCAAATTCATTAGACAAGCAAATTTCAGGTAAATTTAATCAGTCAGTTCATCAACAATTTGCGAGAAAAAACTATCAAAACTATCTGCAAGAAATAAGCATTCTTCTAGGAACTCTTCCGTTGTTTCCAGCTCTTCTTCTGTCTCATCATCAAAACCAAAAACACGGCCTGTTTTCAGGTCCATCAATATATGTTCATGCTGCGCACCATTTGCAATTTTGATATAATAATCAGGCGCATAATAGTTGTCTCGAATATCATCAGTTTCAATCATCACATCGGAAAAGGAAAAATTCTTTCGAAAAAGATCATTGATGCATTTTTCAGGATCACTAGAAATATGCTGAAATTTTGAAACACAGGCCACCGTTTCATCATCCCTGTTATAAAAACCGGGTCTAACTCCAGCCAGATATCCACCATTATACTTTCTCAAAAAAGCAAGATAATCATCAGGAACCGGATATTTAGCCCACGCTTTAAAGGCTTTAATTTCCCTTTCATCAGCAGGTTTTGCAATCGGATCGATATGAGGCATTATTTTTAATTCCCAAACCTCGTGGCAGTATCTTCAGGGATGCAACCAGTTATGGCTTTTCTATTAACGTGAAAATCTTCTGCAAGTCCTGTATTCCTAAACCACTCACCCAGCAACACGACGATCGGCTTTATGAGCCAGAACCAAATTTCTCTTTGACTTCATCAGGTAAGTAATCCATAGAATCTTCCCAATCATCAATGTCGTTCTCATCTGCATAAAGACCATCGATAAACTCGCTAAATGTATTGGCGAGATGCAAAGCTCCATTTTCCAGCCTGATCTGGTCTCCATCCAGATAAACACCGCTATCTACAAAGGCAAAAACCTTGCCCCTATGCGGCCCTTTTACAGCAAGGACAAAGCTTAAATGACCTGCAGCTCCTTCAGCGAACATAGCAAAATCATCACTTATCCAGTCTTCGCCAATAGCCCGATCGGTACTAGCTTGAATAGATGCTAAATTATCAGAAGGAGACAACCGAAGGAACGCTTCAATAATCAATTCTTCCATGTCGATTTTTCCATCAAACCGACAAGGAATAGGTTCTCTTCCAACACCATTACTATTTATAAAATCTATAAAATCTTCTGGTAACTTAATACCAAAATAATCTTCAGCCCATTTATCAAAAAGCGTTACATCGCCAGTTTCAAATTCACTCTGGAAGAAAAGTTTTTGCAAAGCTTTACCTGCCTACATCAAAAAAGTTAATCCGGTAAAATTACTCGCCATGATCCTCCTCCCATTCCTCAATTTCCTCTTCATCTGCTGTCAGGGCATCGATAAATTCTTCAAAACTATCGCCGAGTTTGGTTATGCCTTCAATATCAGAGGGTATGTCATCCATCTCATCATCAAGAACTAGAGGCTTGATATCCTCAAGCGCAAACACCTTACCAATACACTTGCCCCTGATAACCAATCCAATCGACAAATGCGTTCCGCCTGCAATGATAAGGGCGTCATTGACATTACCTCGTATCATCGAACCTTCAAGCGCTTTTGTACAAGAGAAAACAGAATCTCCGTCGTCATCAAATGAATATTCTGGATGTGGAGCAAGATTCGCAAAAAACGTAATTAGTAGAGAACCTTGATTTGTTTCATAGCGGTGAGGAAGAGGCCAATAACCTGCCCCACAGTTCCGATAAAATGCCAAATATTGCTTCAGGCTTTCGTGATCCTGAAAACTGAACCCAAATGCATTCTCGTGATAGGCAATACCCCTTTCCAGGCCTTTACTGGGAAGAGGGCTCCCAAATTTTATCTCACGCATAGACAACTCCTAATATCAACGCTTGGCACTACCACCTGAATGGCCAAATAGTTTATGAACCCAAAAATCAACCAGTATCATAGACTTCCCATCTTCATGATGATGCCATGTATATACCGGTCGACCATCAGAATGTTTTTTTACCAGCTCTCTTTTTCTCGCGGCATCATTTTTTTTTGCAGCCCCTGCTTTTCTTGCTGTTTTAAGATCTTGATCTACAAGTTCTTTATTCGCTTTGGTGTTGTCTTCCGCTCTATCCTTACCATAATCAATTGCTACGTCACCACCCTCTGGTGTCTCTACTGCTTTTAATGCATCTCCACTTGGTTCTCTGCGAACAGACCTGAAATCTGGATAGCCATTATCATCATATTTAATACTAACATTCTCCCCCCCTTTCAGCCCAAACCGCTTTCTAAGTGGGCCTTCTGGCACCATTTCCATACGCATTCCACCGGGCACTTTCGTAACCTTGCGAACTCGATTTACAGGAACTTGATCCCACTCGGCCTTGTTGCAGGGGTCGTGAATAGCTTACAGCACGCCCAAACCCGTCAATTCAGGTCATGGGATTGCTTCGAACGCGGGGCTGCCGAGTTCGGTTATTGTGTTGAGAATGCGAACGCCAATCTTTGTTTCGGTCCTCTGATTGTTAAAGGTGCGGGCCTTCAGTTTGTTACCGATGACTTGCTTCCAGCGTCCCATCTGGGTTTCAATTCGGGAGCGCTGATTGTAGCCTGTTTGTTTTTTGCCAGCCGAGGCGCCCTTTGTCTTTGATCGCAAGAATATGTTTATCTCGCGATGACGGATTCCGGTCAGCCTCAGGACTTAAAACAGCTG
>NZ_FOFM01000012.1 GCF_900110875.1 Pseudovibrio axinellae
GCACTTGGACGCCCGGCGTTCGAGCGCGTACTCGCGACCTGAATTGAACGGGTAAGAGCAACCTGCATTCTGAATTCGATTTCTGCAACAAGGCCACGCAGCTTCATCCACCAACCGAAATTTGAACGGCAACAAGAAGCGGCGCTAAGCGCGGTTCTCATTGCTCTGTAAACGCGGGCGAGCACCTCATTGAGGTCTTCCCTCTCGTGCATCTGGAGAATTCAATGACTGTTTTGTCAATGAACGACACTCTTAAAAACCTCGAAATCTCTTATTCCAGGTTCAATGCCCAAAGAACTTTATCAAGTTCATCTGAAAGTCGCTTTTACCTTGATCATATAGGCGGTCTGACCTTGTTGATTGATGAGGCCCGTTCTTATGACAATCGCTTACTTGGGGTTTGTGAGAGCAATATTGATGCAGTGCCTGCTGCATTGCAAAAGTTCTCCTCGTTAGGCCTTCGTCCGCGTATTGATCTTGAACCGGAGGCGCTCACAACAAAGACAGCAAAGACCTTGAACCAGCATGGGTACTTCCCGACAACATCACTGGTGTTTTTGGCCATGAATAACACCCATCAGGATCCTTTTTGCCCTTCACCAAAAACAGATTTCCCGTCTGATGTGCGGGTTGAGATAGTGCCTCACGCGCGCGTTGATACCTTTCTTGACCTGCTAAAGAAACTGGTGGGCCTGACATGTGATGAGGAACTCTGGCTGAAGCGCAAACACCTCTATTGTACGCAGCAGTTTGTGTGTTTTGTTGCCTATGTCGATGGTGAGCCTTGCGCCTGCGCAACCTTGTTCGTTGAAGGGGCACTGGGCGTTCTGGCAAATGCTGTCACGCTGGACTCATATCGCGGGCGTGGTTGCCAAAGGGCTTTGCTGGAAGCACGCATTGAACACGCACACAGCAGGGGAATTCAATGTACTATGAGCGATGTCCTGCCCAACACAACCAGCCAGCGCAACTGTCAGCGCGTTGGCTTTATGCCTATTAATACGCGCAGTCTGTGGGAGTATGTCGCCTAAGAACAACAGGACTGGGGCTCCGGCTCCAGTCCTTACACGCGTAATGAGATCACTGCATTTCAAGGCGTTATGCGTGGCCGATGAGGCCATACTGGATGGGGCCAGCGTTTAAAGGGACTGGCTAACTAAAGCTTTGAGTTCGGCATTTTCTGCTCGTAACCCCACCAGTTCCTCTCTCATTTTGTAAAGTTGTGGTTCCAGCTCTTCGAGCGATAAACGAACAGGGATGTGAGCGGAGCAGTTCCAATCCAGTGCTTCGATGTTGATTATCACAGCTCGCTCAGGAATAGCTTTATACTTCGCTATGCTCAGTTTCTTAACCAGTTCCGGATCTTCTTGAATGCTTACGATCTCCACGCGGCCAAGGAGTTTCAGGCGTCGACGTTGTGCGTAGTCCATCAAAATGATTGAGATACGATCGTTTCCCGCAAGATTTCCGAGGCTCAAGTACTGGCGATTGCCGCGAAGGTCTGCATACCCAATGCGAGTCTTATCCAGCACCTTGAGAAACCCCACAGGGCCGCCGCGAAACTGAACGTAGGGCCACCCGTGCTCGTTGACGGTTGCTTGATAAAAGCCATTCATCGTTTCAATGAAACTTGCCTCTTTTGCACTGAGCACATTTTCCGGACCAGTGTCTTCATCCAACATCCATTCATAGATGTGAGCAGAACCACGCTCTTCTTGCTCACGACGGACGGCATCTGTGAAAGCAATTTTGGCATATGCAAGCGCCATTCAAAAATCCTCTCAATAAATATCCAGGTATTTCACCCTGACGTGCGTCTCGACCTGCCAAAATTGACGAGGCGGTTCCCAACCAATTACGAGTACGCTCTGTCGCGTGCCTGAGCCTAGGTAATTTATATTTCTAAAAGTCCGCGGTCTTTTGCCTTGCAACCTTCTTAATGAAACGAGTTGTGCGACCTATCGTCTTACGCATGCCGCTCCCTGGCGATGCGTAGTGATTGAGCACTAGGGAACAAAATCTGCATGATTTTATCCCTGTGCCTTCTGGTCACTCGTGATATTCGCTGGTATGGTGTACTGATCTGTTCATCTAGTCAAATCACTAATTCGGGAGCGAAGGTCTCAAACCGATAGAAACTTGTTTAGGTGCTTGTTTTTATTACCAAAGACATAATCTGAGAATCTAAAGAAAATATTGTGGCTGTGCTGATCTGAAAATTTGGAGATGTTATGCGCTTAAATAAACGCGATGAAATTTTGGAAAATGCATACGAGATTTTTTATCGGAATGGTTTCCGTGGCACCGGAATGGATATGCTTGTTGCTGAGACAGGTATTTCTAAGACGTCCATGTACAAGCACTTCAATAGCAAGGATGAACTGATCCTTGCAGTACTGGAATTACGACAAAAGCGGTTCTTTGAAAGTTTCATCGATCATATGGATGAACTGGCGAGTGAGCCAAAAGATAAGCTGCTTGCAGTTTTTGATGTTCTTGCAGAGTGGTTTAACGAAAAGAGCTTTAAAAGTTGCATGTTCCTGAAAGCCAGCTTTGAGTTCCCTGAAGCGCATCATCCAATTCATCAGCGGGCAGCAAAGCACCGACAGCTAATATATCGGCACCTTTTCGAGCTGGTTGAACAAGCGGGTTTGAAGAACGCTGATAGCGTGACACGGCAGGTTCTGATGCTTATTGAAGGAGCAATTGTGACAGCTCAAATTGGCAACATTCCCGAGCCTGCTGCAGATGCAAAGAAAGCCGCTAAAATGGTGATTGACGCAGCATCGTGACATGTTGGTGGAAAATGATAACGCGTATACTTAATGGGCGCTAAAGCCATGCTCTCACATCTACGGTATCAAGTTGGTTTTACTATTATCGTGAGGGCATCCCTTTGAAACTGATCAGCCCAGTAAACCATTGCTGATCATTAGGTGCAGTTTCTATTGAAAGGGAATTGCGGTGTCGATAACGCCAATAAACTAATGACAGAAACCAAGCGCACTTTATTGAATGCGGGTTTAAACCATATTGACGTGGCAATATGGATTCTTTAGTAGGACGCTCTGTGAATTGATGGACGTCCGCTCCATCATCTGAATGGGCTTTTATGTTAGAGATTGTAATTAACTAGTACCGTTTCACTTTTGTGTGAAGCATTCGACGCAACCAGGTGTCTGGTAGCGCACGTTTTCGTGTGCTTCAGCCTGAAGTTGCCGTGGTATAGTTACGAGTCCAAACCTAATGAATATCTCAAGAATTGAACAACGTGTTGTGCACGTATCTGCTCAACGTGGATACGTGTGCTTTGAGCAAGCAAGCACTGGCCGTGTTGCTGAAGTTACTTATCCGACACGGGAAGGCTTTGCGCTTATAGGCTCATACCCACAAGCCGTTTGTAAGCCAAAAAATAGAAAACTTATAAAGTCCATCAAGGGAAATCCCAGCGACTATCTCGCGCAGGGCGACTTGGTGTGCGCTCTCAGTTCAGCAATCGATATATAGGAGTGACGACAATGAAAATTGATGAAATGATGGTCATTCGCCAATCAACAAGCAGTGATCTTGATTCAGTATTAGATATTGAATATCAGGCTTTTGGAAGCAACAAAGTGGCCACACTTGTCTCCGACTTATTACATGATGCTAGCGCCGCTCCAAGCCTATCGCTCTTGGCTACAATTGATGGCAAATGCATAGGCCATATCATGTTTACAGCAGTGGAATTGATAGGTGCGGAACATAAAATAACAGCGTCAATTCTTGCCCCTCTCGCCATCCTGCCAGATATGCAGGGCCGTGGAGTTGGTGGTGCGCTGGTCAAGGAAGGCCTGCGATTGCTAAAAGCATCTGGAGTGGACCTTGTCTTTGTCTTAGGACATCCAGAATACTACCCTCGCTTTGGCTTCAATCCGTCAGGTAAGCAGGGTTTGGATGCGCCTTTCCCTATACCAGAAAAAAATGCAAATGCCTGGATGGTTCAGGAGTTAAATTCTGGTGTCCTTGGCACCATCACAGGTAAAGTTCAATGTGCAGATAGCATGAATAAAGAAGAGTACTGGCGTGAGTAATATGCAGCGGGAGTAATCGTTAAGTCGTTATAAAAGGTCGAGGAGCAGGTCAGTTTTACTGGTCTGCTTTTCTTTTTTAAAAAGCCAATCTTAACGTTTCACCCCGGTGAAAGCTGCCCCTAAGGTTACGTGAAACTGGTTCTACACGTTTGGATTGCGAAGCTTTAGTCAGTCATAAGCGTATGGTGGATAAGATATATAAGTCACATACTATATAGATGAAATCCTATATAGATATCTAATGAATTTGATGAACACCCTTAAAACGCTTGCCAATGAAAACCGGCTTACCATTGTGGAGTGGCTCCAGAACCCTGAAGCACACTTTGCTGCTCAAAAGAATGGTGATCTGGTTGAGGACGGCGTTTGCCTGGGTGCGATCGCCCGCAAACTGGGTACGTCGCAGCCTACTGCAACAAACCATATGAAGGTATTGGCAGATGCCGGGCTGGTCACGCCCACCCGCATTAAAAACTGGGTGTTTTTTCGCTTAAATCAGGAGGCTCTCTCTCGCTTTATTAAAGACCTTGAAGACAAAGTCACCCCCAACCATTAGCGCGGCACTACAGCTAATCAGCCCATTCTTCAGGTATTTTTTTTGCATCATGTCCTGACCTTTGAGTGGAACATGTCTGTAAGGTGCCAACTAATTTATTGTCCCATTCTGAAATGACTGGAATACAGAGTGAAAAGCTCCGTTCTTTTGTTCTTTGGCTCAATGTTCGGTTCCCGCCTTGGGGATCAACTGTTGCTTTTCGTTGTCCCACTTGTTGTCTTTAAAACCACCGGAAGCGTGGCGCTCTCAGGGCTTGCATTTGCAGCTGAAACCCTTCCGCGTGTTTTGTTCTTTCCTGTTTGTGGAATTCTTGCAGATCGGTTCTCGCCCGTCACCCTTGTTCGGATTTCTCAAGCTGGGCGGTCGCTGGTTTGTGCGACGGGCTTGTTGGGTCAGTACTTTATGCCTCATGTGGGCTGGATTGTCGGTATTGCAGCCGTCAGCGGGCTTTTGACCACGCAAGGGTTTATGGCCCGCGAAGTGATGCTGCCACAGATTTTTAAAAATGTGGCCTTCACCAAAGTACAGTCTTACGCACAAAGTGTAGATCAGGTTTGTATCGTGCTGGGACCCGTTATTGCTGCAGCGCTCTTCAACCTATTTGGCTGGGAAGTTGTGGTCGTCATGTCAGCGGCGCTGTTTGTTAGCGCAGATGTGTTCATTTCCATCTGGCGACGTGTCAGCGATGTGACGCTGAAAGAATCTAAACCGCTGGAAGGCCATTGGACGCAGCCCTTCCGCACTGCGCTTAATCATCTGTTTTTCCTGCCCGGTTTAAAACGCATTGTCGCTTTGACAGCTATGGTCAATCTGGTTTTTGGCGTAACACTTGCCACTTCTGCAAGTATGGTGACAGGCCTTTATGAGCAGTCAGAAGAGTTCTACGCCCTGTTGCAATCCGTTGGTGCCGTGGCAACTTTTGGGGTGTTGTTGGTTACAGGAATGAGCCGTTTAAAACTCACGCAGATCGGGCTTATCTCCTATACTGGCTTGGTCATTGGGGCCGTGATTACAGGCTTTACAACAAGCTATTGGGTCTATCTGCTGGGATACAGCTTGGTTCTTGGGTTCGACAGCATGTTCAATGTCTATATCCGCAGTGCCCGGCAAAAGATCATTCCTGCGCAAGATTATGGCAAAACCGTTGGCGTGATCATCTTGTTTAACAACATCACATTGCCGATCTCTGGGTTGTTGGTGGGGCTTGTAACCTCTGTTGAATACACCGGTTGGCTCGTTCTTGTGCTCGCGGGGTTGATCACCGTTTTGGGGCTGGCGCTCAGCCTCAGCTCCAGTCAGGTTGCGCAAACAGAGCCCAACGAGGCTTAGAAAAGCAATGCACCACGCCTTGTCTGCTTTTATGGCGTGGTGATTTTTGATGTGTGCGGGGTAAAGGCGCAAGTCCCCTCTATTCCCTGCGGTTTCAGGCACTCTCATTCCATCGGGTTGTGCCAATCAGGTGCACCTGTAAAAGTGAGGTTCAATGCAACCACAGTCGAGCATGCCAGATCAACCAGAAGGTCCAGGTGCCCTTGTTCCTAAATGGTTAAACAATGGGCGAGAGATCGTACCTGGCCTCATCATTGCAACGGTGATTGCTGTTGCTGCACGCTACATCTCCGAGCACCAGGGCGGCCCCGTTATGCTTTATGCCTTGCTTATCGGCATGGCGGTGCATTCCATTTATGAGGATGGGAGCTGTCAGGCCGGGCTGAGTTTTGCTGCAAAGAAGGTGTTGCGTTTGGGCGTTATTTTGCTCGGCTTACGCGTTTCTTTTTCCCAGATACTGGAGCTTGGCTGGCAAACGCTGGCTCTGGTTATCCTCTCTGTTCTGGGCATGCTGCTTGTTGGGTTAGTGGTTGCCCGGCTGTTGGGGCGTTCGTCGAGCTTCGGCCTCCTAACAGGCGGTGCTGTTGGAATTTGCGGAGCGTCTGCTGCGCTGGCAATTTCCTCTGTTTTGCCAAACTCAAAGGAAAATGAGCAAAACACGTTGTTCACGGTCATCGCTGTAACAGCGCTTTCTACATTGGCGATGATCCTTTACCCAAGCATCGGCCAAATGTTTGGTCTTGATGATGTTCACCTTGGTATATTCTTCGGCGCGACCATTCATGATGTTGCCCAGGTGATCGGAGCAGGTTTTGCAGTCTCTGATGATGCAGGTGAGATCGCGACTGTGGTCAAGCTCATGCGGGTGATGATGCTTCTGCCCGTTATCTTCATTATCTCGTTCTGGTCAACCAGATGGCTACGTAATAAGGATGAGCCGTCTGCCTCGGCAATGGAGGTGAAAGCACCAGTCCCTTATTTCGCGTTCGGCTTTGCCGCCTTAGTGGTTGTGAACTCTCTTGGCTGGATCCCCGAGACACCGCACGCAATCCTCGTTGATGCCTCAAGCTGGTGCCTCGTGATCGCTATTTCTGCTTTGGGCGTTATGACGACACTTAAGACGCTTGTGAGCCTCGGGCATCAACATCTGTTTGTCATTGTGGGCGAAACGCTCGTCTTGCTTGGCGGGATTATTCTGGCACTCAAATACCTAGTGTAGAGATTGGGATTCAATCATCACCCTCTACGCATAACTCCAAATACGCTGATGCATTTGCTTGCGCTGCGCGTTATAAGTTGATGATGCAAATTTTGTGGTGACACTCATGCGGTGTGCGCCACCTAATTCATTTTGGGGAGCACCCGCCACATCCGGCGGGGCGATAACAAGACGTATAGGTTCAAAATATGGATACACGCGCCGCTGTTGCTTATAAAGCCGGAGCCCCTCTTTCCATCGAGACAGTGCAACTGGAAGGCCCTAAACCTTTTGAGGTGCTGGTTGAAATCATGGCAACAGGTGTGTGTCACACCGATGCGTTCACCCTGTCCGGTGATGACCCAGAAGGCTTGTTCCCCGCTATCCTTGGCCATGAAGGCGCAGGCATTGTGCGTGAGGTTGGCAAGGGCGTTACCTCTTTGAAGCCGGGAGATCATGTGATCCCGCTTTACACCCCTGAGTGCCGCGAGTGTGAGTACTGTTTGAACCCGAAAACAAACCTGTGTCAGTCTATCCGCACGACGCAGGGCGCTGGTGTGATGCCGGACGGCTCCAGCCGCTTCTCCATCAATGGCGAGAAAATCCACCACTACATGGGCACCAGCACCTTCTCAAACTTCACGGTTCTGCCAGAGATCTCCTTGGCGAAGATCCGCAAGGATGCACCGTTTGATAAGGTTTGCTACATCGGTTGTGGCGTGACCACTGGCGTTGGCGCTGTGATCAATACCGCAAAGGCTGAACCGGGCTGTAAGGCTGTTGTATTTGGCCTTGGCGGCATTGGCCTTAACGTTGTGCAGGGCCTTCGTTTGATCGGGGCTGACCAGATTGTTGGCGTGGATATCAACCCAAATAAAAGAGCGCTGGCCGAACAGTATGGCATGACCGATTTCGTCAACCCGAAGGAAGTTGACGGCGATCTGGTTCCTTACCTTGTTGACCTGACAGGGGGCGGTGCGGATTACACCTTTGAGTGTATCGGTCACCCGACCACCATGCGGCAGGCACTTGAGTGCTGTCACAAAGGTTGGGGCGAAAGCATCATTATTGGTGTTGCAGGCGCCGGTCAGGAAATCTCCACCCGTCCCTTCCAGCTGGTAACGGGGCGTTCCTGGAGAGGTACTGCCTTTGGCGGCGCACGTGGTCGCACAGATGTTCCAAAGATTGTAGATTGGTACATGGATGGTAAGATCGACATCGATCACATGATTACGCACACCATGCCGCTGGACGAGATCAACACAGCGTTTGACCTGATGCACGAAGGCAAATCCATCCGCTCTGTAATAACTTTTTAAGCGGCCTTAACCACTAAAATTCAAAGCGGGTCTGAGGGGAACGGTTTCCATTCAGGCCCGAATTTCTGCGAGATCCTAAGATGATTGAACTGGTATCCAGCTGGCGTTGTTTTGATGGCGAGCAACGGGTTTACAAACATGACAGTAAAGCCACCGGTACGCCGATGGAATTTGCCGTGTTCTTGCCGCGCCGTGCTTTGAATGGCGAAGAGTGCCCGACATTGATGTACCTGTCCGGCCTTACCTGCACATGGGAAAACATGGTTTCCAAAGGTGGGTCCCAGCGCACAGCTGCAGAATTGGGCATGATCATCGTGTCTCCAGATACCTCCCCGCGCGGCGAAGATGTGGCGGATGATGAGGCGTGGGACATGGGCAAAAGCGCTGGGTTTTACCTCAACGCAACGCAAGAGCCATGGGCGAAACACTACCGCATGGAAGAGTACATCACGCAGGAACTCCCTGAGATTTTGGAGGAACACTTCCCGGTTGATCTTTCTGCACTGGGCGTGACGGGGCATTCCATGGGTGGTCACGGGGCACTCACCCTTGCGATGAAGAATCCAGGCCTGTTCAAAAGCGTTTCTGCGTTTGCACCAATCGTAAACCCAATGAATTGCCCATGGGGTGAAAAAGCATTCTCTGGTTATCTGGGGTCAGACCGTTCTACATGGGCGAGCTATGATGCGTGTGAGTTGGTGAAAGCGCGCGGCTGGAAAGGTCGTATTCTGATTGATCAAGGCACAGCCGACAGCGTGCTTGAAGTACAGCTTAAACCGTGGGCCTTTGAAAAGGCTTGTCGCGAGGAGGGTGTAGACCTCACCCTGCGCATGCAGGGTGGATACGATCACCTGTACTACTTCGTTGCAACCTTCCTGCCAGACCATATTGCTTGGCACTATGACGAATTGGTCTAGCCCTTTACCTTTACTAGACGTATGAGCGGCTTGTTGTTGGCCCAGATAAACGATAAGTAGCTCCGACGTTTTGCAGGGTTCTATACCTTGCCCAAACACGAAAACAGCCAGAGGAACGTATGTCCGAATTCATCCAGAAGATCGTAACCGGTATCAACGGAAAGATTGATGGCGTCGATATGTCAAAATCAATCGCACTTAACATCAAGGATGAAGGCTTCATCATCATCGATGACCAGGGCGCTCGTGCAGAAGAAGCTGAAGCTGATTGCACAATCAGCTGTTCTGCCAAAACCTTCAAGGGCCTCGTGGATGGTTCCGTCAACCCGATGACGGCTGTGATGATGGGGAAGATCAAGATTGGTGGCGATAAGATGGTTGCCATGAACCTTGGCAAAATCTTCGGCTAATCCAGTTTGTATAAGTGCATCGGGGCACACCTGCACCGTTGTCCTGAAGGTGTTCTGCCTTTGGTAGTGTTGAGCCCCGACTCTGTGTGAGGTCGGGGCACAGAACATTTCCATAAAAGAGCATGTGGTTATGCAGGTTGAAGCTCTGCCAGCAATTCGTCCAGCAAGGCCATACCAGCGTTCCAGCCCTGGCTCATGCCGCCGATCGCAGCTTCAAAACAAGCAATTTCCGCTTCTGTCGCGTTATGGGGCACCCAGGTTAACCGCATCTTGGTTGCGTCACCATCTTGCTCAAATATAACGGTGGTTAGCAAAACGCGGGGCCAGTCCACCATCATAGGACTGGAAATTACGTTCCAGTCTGCGTCTGAGGTGGCGTGCAGCCAGACCAGTTTCTCAGGCTTGGTGACTTCTGTATATTCTACGCGCTGGAAGTTGGAATTCCCCTCCCACTTCATTTCGTGCAGCCAAAGGCCGCCCTGCTTGACATCTAGCTTATGGACGATGCTTTCCACATTGGGGCCGTACCAGCGCGAGACCAAGTCTGCCTCGGTCCAAGTGCGCCACACAAGCTCACGTGGTGCGTTGAAAGTCCTCTCCAGTACATAGCTTGGTAGTTCCTTCATTCCTATTCCCTCCTCAACTCTCAGATCTCTTCAATTCCTCCAGTAGATCATCCAGCTGATCGAAGCTGGTTGACCAAAACTGGGAAAACTCTTCCAGCCAGTGCACTGCATCGCGCATGGGGCCGGCCTTAAGCCGCGCCGGGCGACGCTGCCGGTCTACGGCGCGTTCAATCAACCCTGCCCGTTCCAGAACTTTAAGGTGTTTGGAGACAGCTGGCTGGCTTAGCCGAAATGGCTCAGCAAGCTCACCCACTGAGGCTTCGCCGTCCGCCAAACGGGTTAAAATCGCGCGGCGGGTTGGGTCTGCCAGCGCTGCAAATACGGCGTCCAGATTGGCTTGATGGGGAACGTGATTGACCTGTTGCATAACCAGATGGTTATATATAATCGTCGTCACGTCAAGTAGGAAATGACGTGGGGAATAAGCTGGCTAAAAACAAACCCTGCCTTCGCGTTGAAAGCAGGGTTTTACTTGCGCTGTGAATGTTTGTTAGCCTAGCTCTTGGCTGCGTTTACGTGCTGCTGCTACGGCACGTGAAAGAAGCGCTGGCATGCCATCCTTCTCGTTCATAAGCACATCCAGCGCTGCTGCTGTGGTGCCATTGGGGGATGTTACGTTGACGCGCAGTTGGGACGGGCTGTCGCTGGCATCTTCCGCCAGTTGTCCTGCGCCGCCAACGGTGGCCTTGGCCAATTGCATTGCCAGTTCCTCCGGCAAACCTTGTTCGATCCCTGCTTGAGCAAGCGTTTCGATCAAGTGGAATACATAAGCAGGTCCAGACCCGGAAACAGCGGTTACTGCATCCATCTGGCTTTCTTTCTCCAGTACCACGCACTGGCCCACTGCGCTGAGCAATTCCTGCGCCATCGCCACATTATCCTGCGAACAATGGGCGTTACCGATAAGCGCTGTAATACCACGGCCAATGGCCGCTGGTGTGTTTGGCATTGCGCGAACAATCGGGCTGCCCTCGCCAACAAGAGAGTGAAGCGTATGAAGGTTTGTGCCAGCGGCAACGGAGATAAACACCGTGCCCCCACCACCGATCGCGACAACCTGCGGGGTTGCATCGCCCAACATTTGCGGCTTCACCGCCAAAATGCAAACAGCTGGGCGTGATGGAAGGTCTTGATTTAGCTTTAGACCGTGATCGACTAAGGATTTGAGCCAATCAGAGGGATAAGGATCAATGACTGTGGTACTGGATGGCAGCACACCTGCTTCAAGCCAGCCCTGCAACATGGCAGAGCCCATTTTTCCGCAGCCAAGCAAAATCAGGCCGTTTGTGTTTATCTCTTTAATGTGACTAAGCTTCGACATCGATCAACTTCCGTAGTTCGCTAAATTCAAACGCGGATCATCCAGTTCCAGGGCGAACTTACGCGGAACAAGACCTGATTGGAACCAGTTCACGAGCGTGTAAATGGAATAGACGGGTAAACCGGTCAGTTTTCGAATGTCATTGTGTAAAGAATGGTGACGCAGATTTCGTAGCTCGATCTTGTGACTTTTCAACGCTCGTGAGTTTGCATGATGCCCGTCACCCACTTGAAGCGGCCGTCAGGATCTCTCCGCACCCCCAAAAGCGATCAGTCAGTACTTGTGTGTTTGGCTCGCCACCCTAAAGCCATTGCCAAGGAAGCAAGGAACTGGCCCCTCAACGTGAGCCAGCCTTTAGAAGAGAGCAATGCACCTGTATGCCGTTGGATGGGGTAGGACTAAGATGGCTATAATACAGAAGCTTACTTGTGCTGTCAGATTCTATCAGGCAAAGTTTTTCTCAGTAAAAGACCTGATGGGAACGTTGTTTAAATCACAAAGCGGCGATGTGTTTATCCTGCATTTGGCAAATTTGTGCGATTGCCGGCGTCGGGAGAGCATTGAGCGCGGCGTATTTTCTCGAACTGCGGTGATGGGGGGCGCATGAAGAAAAATAATGTCGTTGTCATTGGCGCTGGGATCGTTGGTGTATCAACAGCTTTATGGCTGAAGCGTGAGGGGCATGATGTGACCCTCATCGACAAAGGTGAACCTGGGATGGGCGCATCTTTTGGCAACGCGGGTGTTTTGGCCAGTTGCTCAGTGACCCCAGTCACGGCGCCGGGCCTGATCATGAAAGGCCCTAAGTTTCTGCTCGACCCGAACTTCCCTTTGTTTCTGCGCTGGAGTTATCTGCCAAAGTTGGCGGGTTGGCTGATGCGGTATCTCTCACATGCAACGGACAAAGAAACCCGCCGTATCGCGCAGGGGCTGGCGCCGATTGTGGGTGATAGCGTGGAGCTGCACCGTGCGTTGGTGGAAGGGACCAACGCTGCAAAGTGGCTTCAGGAAAGCACCTACAGCTTTGCCTACAACGACAGAGCCGCCTTTGAAGCAGACGCATACACCTGGGAGCTGCGCCGCAATGCCGGGTTTGTGCCCGAACTTATTGAAGGCGATGCCGTTCAGGAGTTGGAACCGATCCTTTCCAAAAATATCAAACTGCTGGCATTGATGCGGGACCATGGGTTTATTCTGGACCCAGGTGCCTATGTACAGGATCTGGTGCAGGTTTTTGAGGATATGGGCGGCCTGTTGGTGCAGGCCGAGGTGAAGGATTTCGATTTGTCGGGCGGCTCGATTTCAGCTGTTATGACCGACAAAGGACGTTTTGAGTGCGATCGGGCGGTTCTGGCATGTGGTGTCTGGTCCAAACCTTTGATGAAGAAGCTTGGCATCAACGTGCCGCTGGAAGCAGAGCGCGGTTACCACATTTTATTCAAGAACCCGAGTGAACAGCCGAGCCAGCCAATCATGGTGGCTTCTGGAAAATTTGTGGCAACGCCAATGGCACAAGGGTTGCGCTGTGCCGGTGTTGTTGAGTTTGGCGGGCTGGAAGCGGGGGCTTCCAAAGCACCTCTGGCTCTACTACGCAAAAAGGTTCGCGAGAACTTCCCAAATCTGGAAGCGTCAAGCGAAGAGGAATGGTTGGGCTTCCGCCCTGCGCCATCGGACAGTCTCCCCCTCATCGGTGAAGTGCGCAAAAGCGGTGTTTATGCAGCGTTTGGGCATCACCATATCGGGCTGACGGGCGGTCCAAAAACCGGGCGGCTGGTCTCCGATCTGATCAGCGGCAAACGCCCCAATAACGATATAAGCCCTTACGACCCGCACAGGTTTACTTAGGGCGTCACAAATTTTCTTGGAGGAGAGAACATATGAAAAAATCTAATTTACTGGTTACACTTAGCGTTTCAGCTATGGCGTTGGGCGCAACTGCCGCGTTTGCTGAAAAGTGGGACCTGCCCATGGCGTACTCAGGGTCCAACTTCCACTCTGTGACGGGTGCAGAGTTTGCAGCTTGTATTACCTCTGGTACCGGCGGCGAAATCGACGTCACGACCCATCCGGGCGGGTCTCTGTTCAAGGGCGGCGATATCAAGCGGGCAATTCAGACTGGTCAGGTGCCAATTGGTGAGCGCCTGCTTTCCGGTCACCAAAACGAAAACGCGCTGTTTGGCGTGGATTCTGTTCCATTCCTTGCAACATCATTTGATGAGGCGGGAAAGCTTTGGACAGCTGCAAAGCCTGCGCTTGAGGACGTTCTTGGCCAGCAGAACCTGACGCTGCTGTATTCTGTGCCGTGGCCGCCACAGGGCCTGTACTTCAAAAATGCAGTCAATTCTGTTGCTGAGATGGAAGGCATTAAATTTCGGTCCTACAACATTGCAACTGCGCGCTTTGCAGAGCTGACCGGCATGCTGCCAGTTTCAATTGAAGCAGCGGAAATCTCACAGGCGTTTGCAACCGGTGTTGCCGACTCCATGATCTCCTCTGGCGCAACTGGTTATGACCGTAAAGTGTGGGAGAGCCTCAATTACTTCTACGCAGTGGATGCATGGCTGCCGCGCAACTACATGCTCGTGAACTCTGATGTCTGGGCAGGTGTTTCTGACAAGAACAAAGGCATCATTGAGGGCTGTGCGGCGGCGGCAGAAGCAACTGGCCTTCAACGCTCTATCGACTACACAAACTTCACTCTTGATGGCCTGCGTGAGGGCGGCATGAAGGTTGAGAAGGGAAGCGAGCAGATGCAAGCAGACCTGCAGGAAATTGGTGCAACCATGACTGCAGAATGGCTTGAAGCTGCTGGCGAGAACGGCGAAACTGTTGTCAGCGCCTTTAAAACAATGAAATAAGCACGCAAAAGCCGGAGATCCGTTTGGAACTCCGGCTTTTCTTCTTTTGAGGGGAAGAACAATGAAGCTGACACGCGCACTGCGCTTTGGGCTGGATGGGATCTACAAGACAGCCGGAGTTCTCGCCGCGCTCTGTCTGATTGCCATTCTCGGGTTGATTGTCGTGCAGATGCTGGCACGTTGGACGGGAGAGGTCTTTCCGGGCGCCGCAGAATATGCAGGCTATGCCATGGCCGCCGCCAGTTTCCTTGCATTTGCCAATGCCTTGAACAAGGGGATCCATATTCGCGTATCCATCCTGCACCAAATGCTGGGCAAGACCGCACAGCGCATTTTGGAAATCTGGTGTTTTGCCATTGGTTCCGCCACGGTGTGGTACTTCGTGTACTACGCTTATCGCTTTGTGTACTGGTCGTGGAAGTTCAACGACATCAGTCAGGGGCAGGACCGGACGCCGCTGTGGATTCCGCAGGGCTTTATGTTCGTTGGTGCCGTGATCCTTGCGATTGCTCTTACAGACCACCTCCTTCAACTCATTTTCACTGGCAAGCACCGTATTGCGCCTGAACTTGAAGAAGCAGTTGCCGGAGAATAAGAGCAATGGAAAATATAAGCATTATCATCTTGTTCCTGTTTGTCATGTTCACCTTGCTTGGCACCGGCGTTTGGGTCGGCCTGGCGCTCATGGGTGTGGCATGGGTTGGCATGGAATTGTTTACCACCCGCCCTGTTGGCGATGTGATGTTGACGACCATCTGGTCCTCCGCCTCTTCGTGGACATTGACCGCGCTGCCGCTGTTCATCTGGATGGGTGAGATCCTCTACCGAACCCGATTGTCGCAAGATATGTTCCGCGGCCTCGCCCCTTGGATGGCCCGCCTGCCCGGTGGTCTGGTTCACACCAACATTGTCGGCTGTACCGTCTTTGCAGCGGTCTCCGGTTCTTCCGCTGCCACGCTGACCACCGTTGGCAAGATGTCTATTCCCGAGCTGCGCAAGCGTGATTATCCGGAAAAAATGATCATTGGCACGCTCGCTGGGGCTGCAACCCTTGGCCTCATGATCCCGCCGTCCCTGACGCTGATCGTGTATGGCGTGACCATCAACGAGAGTATCTCCAAGCTGTTCTTTGCGGGCATTGTTCCGGGCATCGTGCTAGCTGGCATGTTCATGGCCTATGTAGCGGTCACCTCCAAAGTTTCCTCTGCATGGGAACCGGCGGCAGAGCCTGAGATGAGCTTTGCTGAGAAGGTGAAAAACACCCGCTTCCTGCTGCCAGTGATCCTGCTGATCCTTGTCGTGATTGGCTCCATGTATCTCGGCTATGCCACAGCGACAGAAGCCGCCGCCTTTGGCGTGATTGGAAGCCTGATCCTTGCCGCGTCGCAAGGCTCGCTGTCGTGGAATAGTTTCACAAGCAGCCTCATGGGGGCGACTTATACCTCCTCCATGATTGCGTTGATCCTTGCCGGTGCTGCGTTCCTGTCGCTTTCCATGGGCTTTACGGGCCTGCCACGCGGTCTGGCTGACATGATCGCAATGCTGGAATTAAGCCGCTTTGAGCTGCTGATGGTGTTGCTGGTGTTCTATGTGATCCTGGGCATGTTCCTTGATGGGATATCCTCTGTGGTGCTGACCATGGCCGTGGTGGAACCAATGATCCGTCAGGCCGGCATTGACCTGATCTGGTTTGGTATCTTCATCGTGGTGGTGGTTGAGATGGCGCAGATTACGCCGCCGATTGGGTTTAACCTGTTCGTGCTGCAAGGCATGACCAACTATCAGATGGGCTTCATCGCACGTGCAGCGTTTCCGATGTTCCTGATCATGGTTGCCATGGTGTTCGTTTTGATCGCGTTTCCTGAGGTCGCCACATGGCTGCCGGAGAACATTCGAAACAGGCCAGGCGACTAAAGCAAGGTGCCCCCGGTGTGCGAAAGCGTGTCGGGGGCTTTTATATGTGACCAACGTTTGTTGCAGCGCCCACCAGCCCACTCCTGACCTCAATTTCGTCTGTTTTGGTAGGCCTATGAGGCATTTTAGAATTTTAATTTTGCCACGATCTGGTCACAATGGCTCTAGGTACATCTCCTTAACGACAACTGAGTGTATACTTTTCACCATAAAATGAATGTAGGCCTCATGTTTTTTCGGTTGACAGATTTGTTTGTTTAATATTCTGCGTGTCACCCATGTTAAAGCACTGAAAAACAAGGACATTTTATCTATAAAATTTTATGAAATAACATCTAAATATAAATTTAAGTATAGGTTTGTTACATATAATATGAATACCTGTAGTTGTATTTATACTAAACATTAGATCAATATTGATTATCGATTTTAAAGTATAAAATTTTAAGACACATTTCAGCCTCAATTAAGGCGAAATATCGAAGGCAGATCAGGCCCCCTCTCAACATTGGGGTGTAACCTGCGGTTTAAATCCCTTCTCGAATGAGTATTTCGGGCGAGTGGTGAAAATTCTGCAAGTTATGTATCGGGGGTTTGGTTGCGTTTCAGGAAACTGAAATGGAGTGAGGATCACGGTGTGATCCTTTTCGATGTTTGTCGCTATGGGGCATACTCAATTGAGTACATGGCGAAACAGGGAGGCTAGGCTATGACATATATTCGTAGTGTAGACTTGCACTCTGAGTGTGGCATTTGCCGCGTTCGGGTCCGCTGAGACTTTCCTGACATAGAAACCGTTTTGGGTTTGGAACCTTTGTAGCCAGCACTGTTTGTGAAGCCAGCTAAAGGACCTCCTGCCAACGGTCTCACACGACAATCTAACACCATCGCACCTGGGGCCTTTTCCGGGAACGGTGGAACACATCTAACTTTTGTCTGAAAGGGAAAAAGACATGGGCTGGTGGAATCCATTTGAAGCAATCGCAGACGTTGCAACGCAAGCAATTGCAACGGTTATTGAAGGTGTGGCGACAGCACTTGGCGAGCCTGTATTGGGCAAGCAGATTGCGGATGTTTTTGAAGCTGTGACAGAAACTATTGTTGATGTTGTTGTCGATATAGCGGTCGGGGTTTCAACTTCAACCCCAGTACAGGCCACGATAAATGTCGTGATTGACCTGGCAGAGGGAGCTAAGGATGTTTACGACGCTCTTACCGAGCCGGTGACTCCTACTGAGCTTGCCATGACAGATGCACCTGGTTTGGAGCTTACTGCAAACTATGGCTCTGATGACATGCTGTTGTAATCAGTCGGGTTGGGGGCCAGCGGCATATGCTGCGGTCCCCATCTCATCTTGACAGGAACAAGAAGCTGGAGGGTCCTTTGGGTAAGCTGTCACAAGAACGTCCATCCTATATCTCCAACGCCTTTCGCAATCTTTACCGCGTGTTTTGGGGCATCGGTGGTATCAGCATGTTAATCAACCTGCTTATGCTCACAGGCCCATTGTTTATGCTGCAGGTTTATGATCGTGTATTGTCCAGCAGCTCCGTTCCAACCCTCGTTGTTCTCAGCCTTTTTGTGGCTGTCCTTTATGTGTTTTATGGAATTCTTGAAGGCTTGAGAAACCGGGTTCTCTTGCGTGTTGGACAGCGCGTGGACGAACAACTTTCCGGTCTTGCTTTTGGGGCATCCACCCGTATCCCGCTGGTTATGGGCTCTGAGGGTGAACGCTCCAGGCCCGTGAGTGATCTGGACGCCATCCGTCAGTTTTTATCCGGCTCTGGTCCATCAGCTATTTTTGATATGCCTTGGATGCCATTGTATCTTGGTATCGTATTCCTGTTTCACCCGCTTTTAGGAAGCGCTGCCTTGTGCGGCGCATTGCTCATTTGTGTTTTAATTGCGCTGAACGAGTTGTCTTCTCGTCGTCCAGCAGCAAACACCGCAGTTGAAGCAAACAAGCGCACCACACTTGTTGAAACTTGTCGGCGCAATGCAGAAAGCATTGAGGCGATGGGGATGATTGACAACCTGCGTACGCGCTGGGAGACCAATAACCAAGTCTATCTTGGCCGCCAGCGCGCTGCCTTTGATCGCTCCAACACTTTCACCACCATGATTAAGACCCTGCGCTTCATGCTGCAGTCTGCTATTTTGGGCCTTGGGGCATGGTTGGTGATCAAGCAGGAAGTCTCAGCCGGAGTGATGATTGCGTCCTCCATCATGACTGCGCGTGCTTTGGCTCCTGTTGAAATGGCGATCGTGAATTGGCGCGGCTTTGTTGCCGCCAGAGTGGGCATTGCGCGCCTTACCAGAACTTTTGAAACACAAGGCGCACCCAAAGAGCAGATATCCATCCCCTACCCCGACGCAGCGCTGACGGTTGATGCCTTGTCCTGCGGCCCGGTTGCAGCACGTGAGTCCTTTGTTAAAAATGTTTCGCTGGACCTGAAGGCGGGCGATGGCCTGGGGATCATCGGACACTCTGGTTCTGGCAAGTCAACACTGGCCAGAGCAATGGTTGGCGTTACCGACCCAATCAAAGGCTCCATCCGCTTTGACGGCGCGCAGCTTAGCCAGTGGAGTGCCTCTGAGCGCGGTGACTTTATCGGCTACCTACCTCAAGATATTCAACTTTTTGACGGAACCATCGCTGAAAATATCCAACGCTTCAAGCCAGAGGCAACCACTGACAAGTTGATAGAGGCAGCACGTCTTGCCGATGTGCATGAGCTGATTGTGAGTTTGCCGGAGGGTTATAATACCCATATTGGAGCGACCGGTTACGGCCTGTCCGGTGGTCAGCGGCAGCGTATAGCACTGGCGCGGGCGCTGTATGGCAACCCCTTCCTGATCGTGCTGGATGAACCGAACTCCAACCTGGATGCTGAGGGCGAAGCAGCGCTAACCAATGCGATCCACAATATGCGTGAGCGCGGGTCAATTGTAATCGTGGTCGCGCACCGTCCTGCAGCCACGTCAGCCGTTTCTCAGGTTTTGGTTATGAATGATGGATGCGCCGAAGCTTTAGGCCCCAAAGACACGATCATGAAACAGGTGATCGCCCCTCTTTGCAAACCACAGGAGGTTGTGCTCAATGGTTAAGAAAGAGCGCGGACCCTACGATATCAGCGCAAGTATTGGCCGTCATTTACGCGTTGCGGGCTATCTTGCCGTAGTTTTGGTGCTGGGTGCTGGCAGCTGGTCGGTCATCAGTGAGATTTCCGGTGCAGTTGTTGCGCCTGCAAGGATTGTGGTGGAGACCAGCACCAAGTCGGTTCAACATCGCGATGGCGGGATCATTGAACAGATTTTGGTCAGGAACGGGGACCCGGTGAAAGCTGGAGATCTGGTGCTGAAGCTGGATGATACGCTGACGCGCGCCAATCTTGCTGTTTTAACCCACCAGTTGGATGAGCTGTATGCCCGCGAGGCACGGCTGCTTGCCGAGATCCGGGGCGATGGGGATATTCAGTTTAAACAGAACGGAGCATCCCAAGGCCCAAGTGCGAACCAACTGAGTGTTCAAAGCACTCAGCGCAACATGTTGGAAGCTCGTCAAAAAAACCATTTAAGCAAGAAAGAGCAGTTGAAGGCGCAGATCGGGCAGTTTGAAAAGCAAATTGTCGGGATGATGCGCCAGCAACAGGCCAAGCAGGTTGAAGTGGAGTTGATTGATGCTGAATTGGCTGGCTTGGAATCCTTGCGCAAGAAGAAGCTGGTGACCGCCTCTCGGGTGATGGCATTTCAGCGCGAACGCAGCGCACTGGAAGGTGAACTGGGTGCCATTATTGCAGACATTGCCCGAACACAAGAGGCCATCAGCGAACGCAGGCTTATGATCCTGCAGACGGACGAGGAGCTGCGCTCCGCAAATCTGGATGAGCTTGGGCAAGCACGGGCACACATTGCTGAGCTCGAAGAGCGCCGCATTGCTGCAAAGGATGAGTTGCGCCGCACACAAATTCGCGCCCCGCAAGACGGCAAGGTTTTTGATCTGGCGGTTCACACCATTGGCGGGGTGATCATGGGGGGCGATGTGGTACTGAAGATCGTGCCGCAAGAAGACCAGCTCATCGTGGAAGCGAAAATCAAGCCGGTGGATGTGGACCAGATCAATCCTGATCAGGACGCCACCATCCGCTTGCCCGCTTTTGACAGGCGCACAACGCCAGAGTTGAAAGCACGGCTCAAAACAATTTCGCCCGATCTTGTGTACGACCCAAGAACAGGAAACCCATATTATCTGGCGGAACTGTCGATTGCAGAGGAGGAACTGGAGCGTCTGGAGGGCAAAACCCTTATCCCGGGCATGCCCGTTGAGGCCTTCATCACAACAGAAAACCGCTCTGTCCTATCGTACCTCGTCAAACCCGTAATGGACCAAATCGCCCACGCGATGAGAGAGAGCTGATATACATAATTGGAACGCACGCTCTTGTAGGCGCTGAATTGTGCTGTTTGACCAAAGCAGACATTGGAGCTTTGCGCGGAAGAACTCAGGCTATAAGTATTTTTCGACTGCAGGTGGATTTCATTCAAGTCTAGGTTAAAGCCATAACGCTTGCTCGTCTGGGCGCAATGAAATATCCGGTGCTATTGCTAAAGTCATTGTAAATTAAATGATATTCTAAGTTTCAATGCTCGAATAAACCTTTGCAACAGGGCCATAAAAAGCATCAACCCTCTCGACACATAAGAGGGTTGATAGGCTATGCTGTCTAAGAGCAATCTTCCCCCAAGTGGGATAGTCAAGAGAAAGATTGCGTGTGTCGGTGTGTTAGCTCAATCTAAATTAGTTCCTTCAAGTGTGCCTTATATCTTTCAAAATCGACCTCTATCTGAGGATTTTTCATAACGTCATTAGACATAAAGGTTTTGATCGGAGACATTCCCAAAAACTGATGTGCTTTGTGAAATGGCAAGTAAACACCGTCAACACCAGCCCCTTCAAAAAACTGAGAAGGATCAGTAAATGCCTGTTGCGGAGCATTCCACGTAACCGAAAACATATACCTTTTGCCCTGGATTAAGCCACCTGAACCGTATTTTTTTTCGGCATCACTCCTGGTTCTCCCGTCGCTTTGATACAAACGACCATGGCCAACGGTAAACACCTCATCAATATACTTTTTTACGATCCATGGCGGTCCCATCCACCAGGCCGGATTCTGATGAATCACGACATCCGACCATAACCATTTTTCGATTTCAGTCTCTATGTCGTAGGTCTTATCGATCTCAGTAACTTTAACATCATGGTTCAACTCGGTTAAGTAGCTTTCAGCCAGTGTTGCCAAGCTATTATTGAGAGATCCATCCGAATGAGCGAACTTCTTACTTCCATTGATGATTAAAACCTTGCTCATTTTAATCATCCCACTTTGGCGCAAGACCATCTGGGCTCACTTTACGCGCGTTACTCTCAAGACCATCAATCAAGCCAATATCTTCGCTAGATAAATGGACCCTCTGAGCTTCAAGGTTACTTGTTAGATTCTCGCGTTTGGTTGAAGACGGAATTACGGCGAACTCTTTTGATATTGCCCATGCTAGGACAATTTGTGCAGGCGTTGCTTTATACTTGCTTGCGATATCAATGATCAAAGGATCTTTTAAAACTTCGCCATAGGCTAGCGTCATATAAGAGGTTACTTGAATGCCGTTTTCTCGCATAAATGAAACCAGTTTTTGGTTTTGCAAGTATGGACTTAGTTCAATTTGGTTGGTAGCAATATTTTCCTTACCTACCGCATCAAAAGCTTTGTTTAACAACTCGATGTTGAAGTTTGAGACACCAATTTGCTTGGTTAGCCCTAAAGACTTTGCCTCAAGCAATGCATGCATATACTCTTCAACATTCTCGTTTGTACCAGGCCAGTGAATTAACGTTAAGTCCACATAGTCTGTGTTTAATTTTTTTAAACTCTCTTTGAGGCTAGGGATCAGTTCAGCCTTGGACAGATTATCTACCCAGATTTTGGTTGTGAGAAACAACTCTTCTCTAGGTAAGTCTGATTCAGCTAATACTTCCCCAATGCTCGACTCGTTACCATAGATTTGAGCAGTATCAATTGCGCGATATCCAACTTCTAACGCGTTTAATACTGAGCTTTTAACCACTTCGCCCTCTAAGCGAAAAGTGCCTACACCAAAAGGAGGTACGTTCATGATGTCTCCAAAATTTTTATTATTGTTAACTGGTGATACAAACTTTACGCGGCAGTATAAATTCTGTAAAGTTAACATTAATCAATTTTGAATTGACACAGAGTAACGAATGAAGTCGACCTTAGATGAGATGAAAGCCCTAGTTACTGTAGTGGATACAGGAAGCATACGAGGGGCGTCAGAAATTCTCTCCCTCACACCTGCAGCGGTGAGCCGTACCATTTCGAGGTTAGAAGCCAAACTCGAAACCACCTTGTTAAGCCGCACCACACGCAAACTAAGCGTCACATCGGAGGGAAGCATTTACTTAAAAAAAGTTAGGAAGATACTTGAAGAGGTCGAACTAACTGAACAGCAATTGAGAATCCAGAAAGATACGCCTTCAGGCCTCTTACGCATCAATACAGCAACGCCTTTCATCCTTCATGGGCTGGCTCCTTGTATTTCTCGTTATCGGGCCCTCTATCCTGACGTTGAAATCGAGCTTACGACAAACGAAGAAAATATTGATTTAGTAGGGAAACACACCGATATAGCTATTCGTATTGGTCAATTGAAAGACTCTACATTGAGAGCGGTATTTATTGGCAACAGCAGAATACGTATTGTTGCCAGTCCCGATTATTTAAAAGAGTTTGGTACACCAAGTTGTATCAAAGATCTTTCCAATCATAGACTGTTGGGATTCAGTAAACCTGAAGTATTAAAAAATTGGCCAATTATAGATGAAAACGACAAAATCTTCAGAGCAACGAGTAGCTTACGAGCAGACAATGGTGAGGTAATTCGGCATCTAGCGCTAAGTGGTGCTGGGATTGCATGTTTATCTGATTTTATGACATATCGAGATAGAGAAAGCGGCAGCTTGGTCGAACTGTTCAAAGAGTCTTCGCTGAAAATTGATCAACCCATTCATGCTATTTACTATAAAAACTCTGCGACATCTCTGAGAATTTCATCATTTATCAAATTTCTCAAAGAGAACCTAAAGGTTGAAAATAACGAGTTCATGTAGACGATCTGTAACATCAACATTGAATACTGGTTTAAGTGACATATGTTGTCTCGCTTTTCTGCAAAGTTTGATTCTGTTCGTTAAGAGGGCCTGCTTATATTATGCAGCGAACTTAGACCGACCCGATTTTAAGTGGAAATGTAAAGGGCAATGGATCTACTTGCCTCCGGCACGTTGCTATATGATTTCGGATAGGCTGCCTCAACCCTTGATAGACCTTCGTGTAAGGTCCGCTTCTGTCCCACCGCGTTATTGATCGCCTGTTATTGGTTGCCTCTCACACGCCACAACACCCACTCTGCGCGCCCTCCGGTTGCTTTGTGGATCGCGTGGCATGTGGAGTTAGAACCAGTGGTAGGAGGGGAGGTTGCCGCCAATGGTGTTGATGATGAGGGGTTCTATTTGCTCAAATAGTTTTTCGTTGTTGGAAAGGACAACGATGCCGATGTCTTCTTTTGGGTAGCCAACGGCATAGGAGCGGTATCCGGGGTTGCTGCCCCAGTGCCAGATTGACGGACTTGGCTCACTGGCCTGCAAGCCCCAACCTAATGACCACGCAATCGCGCCGGTGATTTTTGTGTCAGCCTTTATCATCATCTGTTTAAGTGCTGGTTCGTGGGTTTCATCCAGCATCGCTGCAAGAAAATGAGCGTAGTCTCCCGCCGTTGTATGCAAGCTCCACGCTGCGCTGCCGGAGACCGGCTTTCGTTTCTCGCCTATGGGGTTGCCGTCACTGTCATAACCAAGGCGGATGCGATAGTCGTAAGCTGTTTGCCACTGGAAGCTGGTGGAGGGCATATTGAACGGTTCGAACACGTGAATGCGGGCCAGCGTTTCCAGCGAAAGGCCAGTGCGTCGTTCCAAAACCTTTTGCAGCATGCCATAGCCATAACCGGAGTAGGAAAAGCTGGTGCCTGGGTCAAACCGCAGCGCTTTTTGCGCCTTGGCAGCGTTGCCCTTAAAGCCAGCACTGTGAGAAAGCAGCATACGGGCGCTTATGTCTTGCACACGCGGGTCAGTATCATCAAACAGATCAGGTGCATATTGATAGAGCGGACGCTCCAGACTGAGGATCTCTAGCTCAACCATCTTCAAAATAAGGTAGGCAAAGACCGGCTTGCCCAAGGAGGCTGCTTCAAAGATGGGCTCTTGCGCGCCAGAAACCGTCTGCCCCGTTGCGGTCCTGTCATATAAGCGAATAAACTCCACCTGCCCGCCCCGCACCACAGCCACACTGAGGGATGTGCTCGGGTTTTCCAGGTGGATGGCTCTGGCCTGTTCGTCCAGCGCTGTAATCACCTGATCCCGAGGCGCAGATGTTTGTAAAGGCGCTGCCTGATCGCAGGCCCCAAGAGCAAAAACTCCTGCTAAAGCCCCAAGTATCCGAAGGTGCATGTGAAACCCGTTTTGCTTAAAGCCCTTTGTAAAAGTGCTAGGTAATGATTATGGCGTCAAGATGTCAGGTTGTAACCAATATGTCTGTAACGCCTAGGGGGGCTCTGTTTCCTCGGTGGAAGGGTCAGATGCATCGTTGGTTTCGGCCTTGGTATGGACCTTGAACATCCATAGTGAAACCAATGCGGCAGAGAGTAAAACAAAGGCGGCGAGATAATAGCCGGAGGACAACGCGCTGCTGCTGATGGATTTGAGCGCCAATAGGCCCTCAGGCCAGCGTTCATGTAACACAGCGATAGCGATAGGCTGGTCACTTGCAGAGCGGAAAAGCATAATTTGAAGCCATTCACGCTCTTTGTCATCGATCTTCAGATGTGCGGCGGCCTCAGAAATCATTGTCTTTTCACGCCAATTAATGAGAGACCCGATACAGACAACGCCAAAAAGGCCGCCCACCTGACGGAAGGTTTGCAAAAGTGCCGTCGCACGCGCGCGCGCAAACAGCGAGATATGGGTGAGTGCCTCGGTAGAGACCGTGCTGAACAAAAAGCCCAACCCAACGCCCATTACAATCATTCCCGGAAAGAGCATCCAAAGATTATGGTATTTAACCACAAGCGCCTGCAAAACAAAGCCCGTTGCCATGGCCATACTGCCGCCAAAGGCTAGGTTTCGGAAAGCGACTTTCCCAACCAACCTGCCTCCGATCTGGGCAAAAATAGTTATCGTCACGACGATTGGCAGGATCGAAAGACCGGTTTGGATTGGTGTGAGTTCGATAACATTAAGCAGGAATATAGAACCGAAGATCAACTGCGCCAGCAAGGCAAACGGTATGCAAAACAGTAGGATGCAGCAGCCAAGATAGGTCTTGTTCTTAAACAGTGAAAACTGGATGAAGGGGTGGGCAACCTTATGCCTGCGTGCATAGAGCATCCAGCAGATCACTAACAATACACCTGCAGATACGAGTGCGTCGATAGGGTGAAGGCGATCATCGCCGAAGAATTGGATTGAGACTGTAAAAACGACAAGAGCGACGATGAAGAGCGCTGCGCCTTTCAGGTCAAAGGAGACACTTTCCTTTTTGGTTACGCGCTCGCCCACGAAATAGGATAGGACAAGCACGGTGATTGCAATCGGTATGTTGATCAGAAAGATCGCCCGCCACGAAGAATATTGAACCAGCGCACCGCCAATCAGTGGGGCAGTTGCCAAAAACAGCAGGCCTGCACTGCCATAGTGTGCCAGGGCCTTGCCGCGCTCTTCCTTTGGAAAGGCGGAAAAGATAATGGCAGTCGCTGCTGGTTGCATTAAAGCTGCACCAGCGCCCTGAAACACACGAGAGATGATGAATATGTCGCCGCTTGGTGCATAGGCGCAAAACAGCGAAGCCACTGCAAAAAGTGCGACGCCGATACGCAGTGACGCAAAGTAGCCAAGCTGATCGCCGAGCCAGCCACCACACATAAGCATGGCGGCCAGTGCAACAAGGTAGGCGTTGATCGCCCATTGCATATGGATAGGGTCAAATTCGTAAGTGCGTTGTAAGGGAGGCAGGATGATGCCCATGACGCTCTGATCGATCATAACCAGCGCAACAATGCCGATCATGTTTAGCAGAATCAGATATTTACGGGTCATACCTGTCTCCACTTCTGTGCGGCCTAGGCACGGTTCTCAAACTGGTTCATGTAACCAGTGAGGGCTTCAAGGCTTTGAGGCTCATCCAGAATCGGGCAATGACCTCGTTGAGGAATATCCGCCGCCCTCATGTTGGGGGCCATCTGCATCATGAGGCGAACGGTATTGACCGAGGTTACATCGGACAGGGCACCGCGCAGGGAAAGGATGGGGAGGTTCAGGTATGCGGCTTGTTTGTGAGCAGCCCACAGGTCGCGCGGCCACTCTTTATTGCGCAGCAATGCGACACCAAGGTTATCGTCGTATCGGTTGTGCCATTTGCCTTTGTTGAGGCCGAACATCGCAAGCGCCATGCGCTCCCACTTGGCCTCTGGCAAATCTACAAATTGGCTGCCTAAGTGCTGCTTTAAGGTGCAGATCACTATTGCAAGATCGGGCTCATCAGTTAGGCGTCCTACATAGGAGAGAATGCGCGCCATACCGACAAGTTCAATCGTTGCGCCCAGATCATTCAGCACAGTACCGGCGAGCATATCAGGGTGGTCTTGCACCATGAGCATGGCCAGCAGCGCGCCCAGTGAAGAGCCAAGCAGCACAACGCGCTCTTCACCCGTAAATCTCCAGAACGCATAGATATCATCAATATAGACGCTGGTCTTGTAGTTCCTGTAGTCTGGGTCGTAGTCAGACAGGTCCCTGCCCCGTAAGTTTAACGTATAGACCCGAAAGCGCTTGCCCAGTTCCGCTGCCATGGGGTCAAGGTCGCGGACACATCGTGTCAGGCCGGGCACAGCGATAATGGCGGGGGCTTTGTGCGTGGGTTGACCATAGACCCTGTAATTGAGCCTCAGGCCGTCAGCGGTCATGAACCATTCGTTCTCATAGGCGCCGCTGTCGTATTTGCACTCATCTACCTCTATCATCGGTTAGGCGTCTTTTCTGGGTGGGGCATATGCTTTGAGTGGATTGCCTGTGTTAAGTGACCCTCGCAGGTTGCAATGTTGATGGCTTCGAGACGATCAGCGTATCTGATAAGCGCTTCATCAGCTGCCAGATAGCCGGTCTCGATACGGGTTCTGATAGTGCCAGGCTCAAAATCCACGATGCCGGTGAGCGCATTGTGCTCTGCTTCCACCGTGAAAATATGGGAAAGAGCCCGCATTTTCATGAGGGACTGGTAGTGCTCGCAATCACGAATGGGGGAGTCCTCCGGAACCTGTTGGTCCAGATCCCAAAGCATCTTAGCGTAATGCTGAGCGCTTTTATCGCCATCCAGCATGTGCCAGAATTTGTCTTCAAATACGAGTTCGGTCATGCGCAGGATTGCTTCATCGACGGTGCTGGGAATAATCCCTTTTGGGCGAAATAGCTCAATCAAAAAGATCGGCATATATGCTATCTGATGTTCATCCAGAATGCGTAACAGGGAGCGAACCGGCGTGTTGTCATAAAGGCCGCCATCCCAGTAATAATTGCCATCCAGCTCGATCGGCGGGAACCCCGGCGGAATACTGCCGCTTGCCATAATGTGTTTGGCTGTAAGGCAGTGGTCGCGGTTCGAAAAACGCTCGATCTGCCCTGTAGCAACATTAGTTGCGGTGATCACCACAAGCGGTGCGTCAGGATGATTGAGCCGATCAAAGTCGATAAACTGCTCCATCGTCTCCAAAGCAGGTGTGATGTCGTAAATGCTGGGCCGCGTCGCAGAGAGCACGAAAAAGGGGTGCAGTTTGAACAAACGGGGGTGGCCAAGACAGGCGCGGAAAAACCGCTGGCTGGAATGCCATATGAATCCCGGGGAGTGGCCTAGATGCTCCCAAAGCGCATGAAGCGTCTCAATCGGATCACCTAGTTTAGGGGCCGCAATGACAGCCGCATTTAATGCGCCGACGGATGTACCGGCGATGATCTGCGGGGTGTAGCCCGCCTGAAAAATGCGGGTCAAAGCACCTACTTCGTAAGCGCCCAGAGCTCCTCCGCCTTGCATGACAAGGCCAACTCTTTGTGTCATCGACCATCCTTCCGAAAGCGGACTTAACTATTCCCCCCCCTCGACTTCTCAAGGGGCGCGACAGAAGAAAACTTCTGCCACGTAACCTGAGAACACAGTGTGCGATGAGCAACCCGACGACCCACTTCACTGGGAAAGCATAAGCCGGAACGTGCGAATAAAGCATAAAGCCCATCCTATAAACGGGCTTAAAGCCGCCGCGGGCCTGAAGCAGTGCTGCCCGTCATAGCTTTCCAAAGTGCCTTTACAGCCAGCATCAAAGCCCATGCAGATAAAACGACACGCATGATAAAACAACAAATCCAGCACCGTTAGGTCGGGCTCAACCAGCGCTTACTTAATACGATCAGGAGCCGCACCTTAACTATCGCCCACCCAAGATTTTATCTCTGTCCAATAAAAGGTAACAAACTGTCTCATAAGCATGTTTTGCGACTTGTTAATGCATAATCGATGCTAGCTGAGCCTTCTCTAAGTTCCATGTCTGCAGTATTTTTGCCCGATCAATCAGTATCGGCGCGAGTGCGTTTGTAAACTGTCAAACAAGGCCTGTTTGGGCTTAGAAAAACATCAAGGCAGAACCTATGACGACAATTCGAATTTCATTGTGGAGCTTATTGGCAGGATTGACTGTTCTATGGTTTTCCCAATCCGCAGCCTACCCCGAGAGCTTTAGTGTTTTCCCAATCCGGACTGCACTTACAAGTTACACGGGCATTCTGGCGATGGGGGCAATGTCGGTCGCCATGATCCTGGCCACTCGTTCCAAGTGGTTTGAGGGATGGCTCAATGGCATGGACAAAAGCTATCGGCTGCACAAGTGGCTTGGTATTACCGCCCTTAGTGTCTCCGTATCCCATTGGCTTATCGTCACATTGCCGAAATGGATGGTGGATTGGGGCGTGTTGGAAGCACCAGATCGCAGTCGCGTCCCACCCGGAATTAGCGAGCAATCTGTTCAATCTGCTTTGGAGGTTATTCAAGAAACCCTGCTTAATCAGAGGGGCCTTGCAGAGTTCGTCGGTGAGTACGCTTTTTACATCGCCTTAGTTTTGATGGTTCTAGCGCTTGTAAAAAACTTTCCCTACAAGCGGTTTCTTCAAACCCATACGGTTCTGGGCGTCTGCTATCTGGTTCTGGTTTTTCACTCTATCGTTTTGTTCCCCTTTGATCTTTGGTTGCATCCGCTCGGTGTTGTTATGGCCGCACTTCTGGTAGGTGGTACTGTTTCTGCTGTCTTGATACTCACTCGAAGGCATGGTCAATCCAATCGGACCAAGGGTAAGATTACCGCCCTGACATACCAGCCAAGCATGAAAACGCTGTCGGTTTCAGTCAAAGTTGACAAGGATTGGAAGGGCCACGATGCCGGACAATTCGCCTTTGTTAGCTTCGATAAAGAAGAAGGCCAGCATCCGTATACTATCGCCTCTCATTGGAATGCTGATAACCAGAGCATTAGGTTGCTGATAAAGGAGCTGGGCGACTACACCTCTGCTCTGCCGCATAAATTGAAAGAGGGTGGGGAAGTCGAGATTGAAGGACCGTATGGCAACTTTACCTTTGGGGATAGTAAAAGCCGGCAGATCTGGGTCAGTGCGGGCGTTGGTATTACACCGTTTATGGCTCGGATGAAACAGCTGGCAGTGACAGGCTCTTCCCAGATTATTGATCTGTTCCATGTTACTTCGGCCATTACGCCTGAAATGGAAGAAGAGCTGCGGGCGGATGCTAAGGCTGCCAATATCGACCTTCACCTCATTATTGATAGTAACGGAACAGGCTTTTCTGCTGAAAAGCTGAAGCATCTGGTTCCGGAGTGGAAGCAAGGTAGCCTTTGGTTTTGTGGACCGCACCAAATGGGTCGGACACTCAAAACCCACCTGACAGAGGGCGGTCTTAGAGCTGATAGTTTTCATCAGGAGCTGTTCGAGATGCGTTGATCAGCAACGTACGTTCAACGTTAGGCTTAAAGCGAGCAGTTGGCAAATTTGCGGGACGCACCTTCAAGCCCTAAAATGGTGAACTCGGTCAGTGAATCTTCACGGACTCACTGACCGAGTAGATACGATGGTGCTGTAAATTTAACCTGACACTGCTCGCAATAGTTTTCTTCAAGCTTACTTTAAGCGCAGACATAGCAACATGTTTCCAGTGTGAGAAAGCGTTGCTTTCCTGAATGCGCCGGTTTTGCCTTCTCGCAACAAGATGGCTATTCGACCCGATCGCACCAGGCTGCAACAGCGAACTATTACACAACTCTGCCGCCTTTGAATGCCAGCAAAGGCCTTATTTGGCAGCTTCCGCTTCAACTGCTTTCTGGATGGCTGGGCCGATCTGGCTTTTGCGAGAGATTGTGCCATCTGTAACAACCATATCGTCTTTAACAGTACCACCGAAGGCAGAGAGGGCGAGCTTTTCGTCCTTTGCATCTCCCCACAGAATATAGGATTTTTGGTCACGCGTGTCGACGATTGCAAAGATCAGATGATCGATCCCGCTTGCCTTTTTTTGTGCTTCGATCGCTGATTTCAACTGATAGCGCCGCGTGATCAACTCGTCAGCGGTGAGTGTTTCAGCCACGCCAATCCCGACCTTTTGGCCCGCGAACTCAAAGTCCTTGTAGTCAAGCAAAACAATATCTGTCGCAGACAATCCGCTGAGGTCTGATTTTGCCAAAAGCATGCTGTTTGCAAAGGCGTCAACATCATCAATGCCAGCTTGTTGGGCGAGCTTTTGAACATAGATTTTGTCGTATTCTGTGGTGGTGGGCGATGTCAGGTTGACTGTATCGGATAAAATTGCCGCCATGCCAACGCAAGCCAAGGTCTTGGGTAGTTTTACACCTAGCAGTTCGGCCTGATCTGCAAGAATTGTTGCCGTGGAACCCCAGGGCCTGATCTCGATGCTGATCACATCGGCGATGTTGAGCGGCGAGCCTCCGATTGCGTGATGATCAATGATTGCAAGAATGTTGCCTGTCGAAATTCCTGCGGGCAGCTGTGTGCTTTGGTTAAAGTCCACCAATCCCACTGTCATGTTAGAAAAGTCATCGACGACACTGGGTTCATCTGCATCACACTTGTCGATAACAAAACGAGACTCAGGATTGAGCGGGCTTGGAACTCCAGAGCGACCACCATGCAGGTATGCTGCAAGCATGCTTCCTGCAAGTGAATCCGTATCTGGAATAATATGCCCCATCCAGATCATGTTTTCGTGGCTTTCAATCAGCTTTTTCAGATAGTTGACCTGAGCACCGTTTGCACGTGCAACGGACTGGCCCTGCTCTGATGCATTGGCTAGTGATGACGCGAAACCGCTTATTCCAAGGATGAGCACGCAGATTGCAATAAGGGGGGCGCGCCCAACGCGAAGCGGCCTGACATCACCCTTAGAAAACCGCAAGGAAAAAGGCATCAACACGTCCTCTGCACGGGCCATTGAAGTTCAACATCAAGCAATATATCTTGCCCGCTAAGCTGTATAATCAATGAGCTTTACAAATAAACTCACACCGCAAACATTGGCATTTGAACAATCGCTTTTAGGCGACAAAGGTGCGTTGCACCTGTGAAGCAGGGTAATCAGCTGCTCTCCCGCTTTGGCGCTCATACTGAATTTAGCTTTGCCATGAGAGAGTCGGCTCTGAGGACGGTTATCACCCCCTCGCAGCGGTGCGCAGTGCGCTTTATGATGAGCGCATATTGATCTTGAGTTGCCTGTTAGGGTAGATAGCGTTCTGGACTCAAGTGCGGAACAAAGCCGCAATTCGTTGCGAAGCAAAATCCCAAGCGATCAGCGACCCACTTCCGGCCTACGGGTCATGACCAGCCGTTCGCACTGTTCTATCTATAGTTGAAAGAATTTTCTCGAAAAATGAAACTTAATAAAGCCTATAAGATCCACGTGCTCATTGTGGTGAGAGCACATTGGGGTTCTTGAGCCCATAGCGACCAATGCTGCGATGCCCACGAATGTCCGAAGTTTGCGCTGGCGTCGGCAGTTGCTCCTCTCATGCCCAAATTTGCTAACTTGGTTGGAAGCTTAAGTTTGTGCAAAGATCACCAGCGGGCATTCAAGTGTTGAAAGCACTCGGTTTTGCACAGCACTGTTGCTTCATATTTACTGATCAGGAGAGATTCAGATGAATTCTAAAGACTTCGTAGCTGCCGCCATTGTTTTTTGTTTTTTTTCAGCGCCCGCATGGGCTGATTGTTTGCATGCTGACCAAAGTTACAGCACTGGCGCAGTTCGAGATGGCCAAGTATGTACCTCTGATGGGACTTGGGACAGGGTGATCCCAATATCCAGCGGTGGAAACGATGGTGCGGGTTCGGGTCGAGGTGGCAGCCTTATTGATGCGTGCAACCAATGCAATTGTTGCTATCAGAAAGGAATCACACAAACCGGCGGAATCGAACTTGAGCTGGATGTAGATGCTTTCATCGCTTGGGCTAAATCTATTGAATGAATATTCTTCTCAGGCTGATGGCCATTCGTAAAGAGCCGGATTGGGTCGCTTATCGGCGAGCCCAGTCTGATTTTAGCCTAACGGAAAGCAGTCATTGCACACGTGCAGCGAATTCACCCTTAGTCCGCATAGGCGTTTGTTCTGGTCTCAACAAACAGATGATTTTTGAATCAACAGTATGTTCGAGGAGATCGACTTGAGGTTGTAACCGCGTGCTAGTCGAGCTGTCAGCTATCTGCGCGAACGGCAGCAAAGGTCACAAAACGGGATGCCGCACTTGCTAAGATGTGCGCTCTGAGTGATGGCAGATAGGGGAGCTTGCCAGTTTGGGTGTTTGTTACTCTTTCTCAGCGGTGCGCAGCGCTCTTGGTGGTGGCTGCATATTGCTTGGTTTTGTCATATGAGTGTTTTGACAAAACCGCGGTGAAAAACGCAAGGAAACCTTAAAAAACGCAAAATCGCGCAAAACCACGCAAAATGCAGCGTTTCAGATAAATACGTTTGTTTTTGAATGGTTTAGTGCGAATAGCGGTGCGCGTGGTGGTTGGGCCAAAGCCATCTGCGCGGTGTAAATGGACAGGGCAGCCCATGCAGCTATTCCCCTATGGTCTGACCCTCAACCTGTTAGGTTGACCAATACGTTAATATGGGTTTGACTGTCAAAGCTGTGCCTCTTTTAGCGATAGCGCAGAAGGTTCAAAGGCAAGCTCCGGGGAGGATAAGTTTTATGTCGACCAAATATTCAAAGAATTTGCAAACGTGGCTGGACATGCTGGAGGAAGGCAAGGACCTTTCCAAGTTGTCTGCTCAAATCGCACAGGACTGCGTGTTTTATAGCCCGGTGTTGCACACACCGCAAAAAGGTCAGCAGCTCACCACCATGTATCTTTATGGCGCCTCGCAGGTGCTTGGTGTTAATAAGAGCTTCAAATACATACGTATTTTGGACTGTGAAGAGAATGCTGTGCTTGAGTTCGAGACCGAAATTGACGGTATTATCGTCAACGGGATTGATATGATCCATTGGAATGAAGAGGGCTTGATTGACGACTTTAAGGTGATGTTGCGTCCGCTGAAAGCCATGACGATTGTACAGACAAAAATGGCAGAGCTGTTGGAAACAATTAAGACACCAGCAAAGATCTCAGGATAAACTTCAAAGCATAGGGGAGTAAATAGTAACCACTTTGTTGCTCCCCTCATAGAATTACCTCCTGAAATCTACTGGATCTCATGTAGTCTCACCTTCCCCTTAAATCTTCTGTAATCCCCTGCCTCTTGAATACTCCCCGTTAGGTCACCCAATCCTGCGCGGGAAAACGATGAAACATCTATTTTTAAGAGCTTTCATATGGGGAATAAGTCTGCTGGGTCTGCTGCTTGTTGTAGCGGGATGCAGCTTGCAAACCTCTCCAATCGCTGACCCTAAAGGCCCGATTGCCTTGATGGAGCGCGATCTGCTTTACACTGCGTTCTTTATTATGCTGATCGTGGTTATTCCCGTTTTCATAATGGTGTTCTGGTTCGCCTGGCGGTACCGCGCCAAAGGGGGAAGCGGAGAATATAAGCCAGAATGGAGCAAGTCCCGCACGATCGAGGTCTTTGTCTGGTCTATTCCAACGGTCATCATTATTGCGCTTGGTTATCTGGTGTGGACTTATTCTCACCTGTTGGACCCATATAAAAAGATCGCGGCGCCGGAGAACACCATCAATGTGCAGGTGATTGCTCAAGATTGGAAATGGCTCTTTATCTACCCGGAACTTGGCATCGCCTCAGTCAATGAACTTGCCTTCCCCGCGGATAAAGCCATCAGTTTGAAGCTGACGTCCGATACGGTCATGAACTCCTTCCTCATTCCCGCATTAGGGGGACAAATCTATGCCATGGCCGGCATGACCACACAGCTGAATCTGCAAGCCAACGAGCCGGGCCGCTTCCGTGGTCGCAACACACAGTACAGCGGTGATGGGTATTCCATGCAGTTTTTTGATGCGGTGGCTATGACAACACAAGAGTTTGAGGACTGGGTTGCCAACGTCAAAGCCCAAAGTAAACCATTGTCCACGGTCACCTACAACGAACTGGCCAAGCCAAGTATCGAGCATGATGTCGAGTTCTTCTCCTGGGTCAAACCTGGCCTGTTTGAGGAGGTCTTGAAAAAGTATGCCAGGCGGCCTGCCCCCACACTGCGACGGCACACGCCGCCACCCACCCAGACCAATTGCGAGGGGAATAAACCATGCTAGGCCGACTGGGTTTTGACTCCCTTCCCTTCTACAGCCCCGTGGCTTTTGGCGGCGCCTCTGTCACTGTACTTGGCGGCCTTGCCGTGTTTGTGCTGGTCACTTATTTCGGTAAGTGGCGGTATTTCTGGGAGGAATGGCTGACGTCGCTGGACCATAAACGTATCGGCATCATGTATATTGTACTGGCACTGATTATGCTGGTGCGCGGCTTCGTTGATGCGCTCATGATGCGGGCACAACAGGCCATTGCGCTAAACAATAACGGCTACCTTGCGCCCGAGCATTTCGATCAGGTGTTCAGCTCTCACGGGACGATCATGATTTTCTTCATGGCAATGCCCTTCCTGACTGGCCTGGTCAACATCGTGGTCCCTCAGCAAATCGGCGCGCGCGATGTGGCCTTTCCGTTCATGAACTCCATCAGCTTATGGCTCACCGCCGCAGGTGCAGCGCTGGTGATGGTTTCCCTGGTGATCGGCAAATTCTCGACGGCAGGCTGGACCGGCTATCCGCCTTATTCCGGTGCACTGTATAGCCCCGGCGTGGGTGTTGACTACTGGGTCTGGGCTGTATTGATCAGCGGCATTGGCAGCACGATGACGGGGATAAACTTTATCGTCACGATCATAAAATGCCGTACCCCCTCCATGCGCCTCATGCAAATGCCACTTTTTACTTGGACCATTTTATGCACTAGTGCCTTGATGGCATTCGCTTTTCCAGCGCTCACAGTCGTTACAGCGATGCTTGCTTTGGACCGAGTTCTAGAGTTCCATTTCTTCACCAACGCACTTGGTGGAAACATGATGAACTACGTGAACCTGTTCTGGATTTGGGGGCATCCAGAAGTCTACATCCTCATCCTACCCGCCTTTGGCGTTTACTCAGAAGTGACCGCAACCTTCTCTCAGAAAAGGCTTTTTGGATATAAATCACTGGTGTATGCCACCGCAGCTATTACCATTTTGTCCTTCTCGGTCTGGCTGCACCATTTCTTCACCATGGGCTCAGGTCCCAACGTAAACGCTGTCTTTGGCATGGCAACGATGATTATCGCGGTGCCGACCGGTGTGAAAATCTTTGATTGGGTTTTCACGATGTATAAGGGTCGGATCATCTTTCATCCGTCCATGTTATTCACGATCGGTTTTCTGATTACGTTTGTAATTGGAGGTGTTTCCGGTGTGCTTCTTGCGATCCCTCCCGCGGATTTTCTGATGCATAACTCAACCTTCCTCGTGGCCCACTTCCACAATGTGCTGATCCCGGGAGCGGTGTTTGGGTACTTCGCTGGTTTCCAGTATTGGTTTCCAAAGGCAGTTGGGTTCAAGTTGAATAAGAAGTGGGGCGTTCGCTCGTTCTGGTTCTGGATCATCGGCTTTTATGTGGCCTTCATGCCGCTCTATGCCCTTGGTTTCCTTGGAATGACCCGCCGAATGGAGCGTTATGAACTGGCTGAATGGCAACCTTATTTGATGGTTGCGGCCCTTGGTGCACTTTTTGTTTTGATGGGAATAATATGCCAGGGCATGCAGCTTTACGTCAGCATACGTGATCGTGATCGTGAACAGAACATGGACGTCACCGGAGACCCATACAACGGACGCACCTTGGAGTGGCAAACCTCGTCACCGCCTGCCGAGTATAACTTTGCCAAGATCCCCGAGGTTCGTGAGTTGGATGCGTTCTGGGATATGAAACAGCGCGGTGTGGCTTATGCCCCTCAAGCGCCCTATGAGGATATCCACCTGCCGCGCAATACCGGCATTGGCGTATTCCTCGGAGGACTTGGTTTTCTCCTTGGGTTCGCTGTCACCTGGTACATCTGGTGGCTCGTCGCGCTCTGCTTTATTGGCATCCTCACCTGCCTCATCGTGCGAGCTTCGCAGGACCATACCTTTGAGATCATCCCTGCTGCAGAGATTGAGGCCCATGAGACTGCCCGCTTCAAAGCCTTAGCGGAACACAAACAAGCACCGGGGGACTTCTGGTCATGAACTCATACAGACCAACGACATCCAGGTCACCCGGACCGACCGAAGAGACTTTAGATGTCAGGGACTTCGGTTTCTGGCTCTATCTGATGACTGATGCAGTCATCTTTTCTCTTTTGTTTGCAACCTATGTGGTGATGTTTCAAAACACAGCAACAGGCCCATTGCCTGTAGAGGTTTTTGATATCAAACATGTCTTCGCTGAAACTATGTTTTTGTTGGTTTCAAGCGTAACGTTCGGCTTTGCCTCATTGGCTTGTGTGAGGGAGCATAAAGGACAGGCTATCATCTGGCTCATAGTCACGATCATCTTCGGCCTTGGTTTTATCTCGCTGGAAGTGGCTGAATTTGTCGGAATGATAAATTCCGGAGCCGCACCGCAAACCAGCGGGTTCCTAACGGCATTTTTCTCACTGGTTGGCACACACGGAGCGCATGTCAGCCTTGGGATGATCGGAATTACGGTCATGATTTTTCAAATACTGATCAAGGGACTTACTTCACCAGTCAAGTCTCGTCTCCACCGCCTCGGCATGTTCTGGCATTTTCTAGACATCGTCTGGATTGGCATATTTTCAATCGTCTATATGCCGGCCTGGCTGATTTAGGAGGGAAACATGCAGCCACACTCATCCAATACGAGAAAGCTTGTCACTGGGTTTGTCCTTGCTTTGGCACTCACGCTCATTGCCTTTGCGGCCGTCTGGACCTTGGCGTTTCCAGTTGAACTGACGTTCGGGATCATAGCAATCTCTGCACTCTTTCAGGTTGCGGTACACCTTCACTATTTCCTTGGGATAGACAGTAAAACGCCCGTCGAGAATATTCTTGCAATGGCCTTTGCCGGGGTTCTGATCTTCCTGATGGTCGGTGGCTCACTGTGGATTATGTTTGACCTGTATGAGCGTATGATGATGTGACCTTTTCGCGTTGTTCATTATGGCGCGGCAGCTGAGAACGCGACGAGGTTCTTCAAGAACTTTTGTGTTGCCTGATCCCATGAGAAAGTTTGAGCGTGCGCAATGCAATCCTTTGCCTTCATTGGCAAAGCCCGTTTGATTGCCTCTGACAAGTCTTCATCCACCGCGCCGACCGGAGCTGTGCCGATGATATCTTTGGGGCCGGTAACGGGAAAAGCTGCAACGGGAATGCCGCAGGCCATCGCTTCCAAGTTTACAAGACCGAACGTGTCTGTTTTTGATGGGAATACCATTACATCTGCGCCGCAATACGCTTTGACAAGGTCGTCTCCCACCTTTGAACCTGTGAACACAGCAGATGGGTAGCGTTTTGCAAGCGCTGAGAGGTCTGGCCCATCACCCACCAGGATTTTTGTGCCTGGCAATTCCAGATCCAAGAACGCTGCAAGATTCTTCTCTGGCGCAATACGGCCAACATACAGCATGATAGGTTTGGGAAGACCTTCGAACTCAGCGGACGCAACTGGTCTAAACTTGCTGAGATCTACGCCACGCGGCCAACACACAACACGAGGTATGCCAACTTCTTTTGCAGTTTCCATCATATTGGAGGTTGTTACCATGGTGTATGCAGCTTGATTATGGAAGGCCGCCAACACCTTATAGAGCCATGATGTGGAAAGCCCGGTCCGGATCGCTATGTACTCTGGATATTTGGAAAGCCATGAGCTTGTGAATTGGTAGTTGTAGCGCCGACAGAACTTTCGTGCAGCCCAGCCAAGTGGGCCTTCTGTCAATATGTGTAGTGCATCAGGTTCAAGCTCTCGCAACCTCCTGGCGAGCTTACGACTGGGCGTCACTGCAAGTTTAATATCAGGGTAGGTTGGCAGAGGAATTTGTGGGAATTGGTCAGGTGTAATCAGGGTGACGTCATGCCCCATGGCAGTGAGTTCGCGGCGAGTAATTTCTAATACACGAACAACGCCGTTTATTTGCGGATGCCAAGCATCAGAGACGATCACTATTTTCATTGGCCATGCTCCGCTGTCGACTACCACAAAGACACACAGGGAATCTTGGTTGTGTCGCAACGATGCGCATATTTGCGGGCGATTTGCGTCACCTCCTCAAGGAGACCATCGCTCAAAGTGATTGGTTTAAGCCCCATCTCCAGTAGTTGATGGTTTGCAACGATAAGCTCGTTCTCAGCAGCTTCCTTACGCGGGTTATCCAGATAAGCGATATCTGCGTTTGTCATGCTGGAGACCATTGCAGCGAGGTCTCTCACCCGGTGAACCTCAGTCATTTGGTTGAGGATCTTCACGCGGTCCCCGCGTTCGGGAGGGTTTTGTACAGCCAACTTTATGCAGCGCACCGTATCTTGAAGGTGAATGAATGCCCGTGATTGCCCGCCTGTGCCGTACACCGTCAATGGATAACCAATGGCCCCTTGCATAAGGAAGCGGTTTAAGACGGTTCCGTAATCGCCATCATAATCAAAGCGGTTGATCAGACGCTCATCCATGGATGTTTGTTCAGTTTGCGTGCCCCAAACAATGCCTTGATGGAGATCTGTGATACGGAGCTCGTAGTTTTTTGCATAGAACTGGAAGAACAGCTGATCCTGCGATTTAGTCATATGATATATGGAGCCAGGACTTGTTGGGTATAGTATTTCCTGCTCGCGCATCTTCCCATCAACATCAAGAAATACCTTCAAATAACCCTCGGGGATCTCGCAGCCTACGGTGCTGTAACCGTAGACACCCATGGTCCCTAAATGAACAATATGTGTATCAAGGCCTGCCTCTACGATTGCGGAGAGCAAATCATTGGTGGCATTCAAATTATTAGAAACGGTATACCGGCGATGCCATGACGATTTCATGGAATAAGGTGCTGCACGCTGTTCTGCAAAGTGGACGATCACGTCAGGCTTTTCGTGCTTTAGCAATTGCAAAAACCGATCATAGTCTTGGCCAACTGTCAGGTTTTCAAAACGGATCGTATTGCCTGTCAGCTCTTTCCATGCCGCCAGACGTTTGCTGATCGGTTGCATTGGAGTGAGGGAGCTTACTTCCAGCTCGATGTCGATTTTGCGATGAGATAGATTATCAACAATGATGACATCATAACCAAGGCTGGAAAACAAAAGACTTGTAGGCCAACCGCAAAAGCCGTCACCGCCCAGTACCATAAGTTTGTCCACGAAATCATCCTTCCTGAGGCATCTCTTGTCCAACTGACCTAGCACATAATTGGTACGTACTTATGAACAGCTCTCTTCACCTTGTTATGACTTATTCTTCCCTTTCGAGATCTTTGTTGTTGGTTCGCGAATTTTACTCAAAACGTTTTTGGTGGATATAACTTGAAGTCTGACTTGGCGATGCATGAATACATGCGCCTTACGGCCACTGCTCATTCAAAATGAAGCTTAAGCGCATTGAAAATCGCGATGATCAGCACATTTGAACCGCTTGTTATTAAGAACAGTTCCGCAGTGACAAGGTTAGTAAATACATTCTGGGAAAGAAACACATTGAAGCATATGAGCGTTAACTACTTGCGATTGATTAACCTGCAAGAAGGCAAGGCGTGATAGAATGAAAGTGAGAGATCTAGAGAGTCTACTTATAGTTTCTTAATAATAATGGCCGCCACTACGGTATAAACAGCGTTTAATAGCTAAGGATGGGTCTGTTCAAGTTTTTGGAGAGGAACCGATGAAGACCAAGGTTATATCAATGGCGGGAGCTGCTGCCCTTGTTTTTTCTTGCACAACAGCGATGGCTGCGGAAACAATACGCGTCACTCTTCAGTTGCCTGAAACGCATAGCATTGGCAAAAATTGGAATGCCTTTAAGGAGATTATCGAAGACAGGTCAGATGGAGACCTGAGCCTTCAGCTGTTCCCCTCTGCACAGCTTTTTACCGACAAGGAGGTTCCTGAAGCAGTTGGATCTGGTGCTGTTGAGGCAGGCTCCGCAGTCTTGGGCCGTTTTGCGGGCTCTGTGCCAGCCGCTGAAATCGTCAATCTACCATTCTTCTTTCGTGATGAAGCGCATTTGCGCGCAGCAGTCGCAAAAGGGTCCCCAATGCGTGAAATTCTCGACAATGCCATATTGGAAGAGACCGGAGCTCGGGTTTTGTGGTGGCAGGCTTACGGCCGTAACATTTACCTGAACAACGGCGACCCGATCAAAACTCCGGATGATATCAAGGGTAAAAAAGTTCGTACCTATGGTAAAGTGCCGGGCTGGACAGTCGAAGCTCTTGGCGGCGCCCCAACACTTATGTCTGCTTCCAAGCAATTCCTTGCCTACCAGCAAGGGGCTGTTGATGTCGGCATGACGGGGACCTCAGGTGTAATCAGTCGGAAACTCTACGAAGTCATGGAAAACATGACACTCTCCTATGACTCTGCAATCGAACTCGTTGCAGTGATCAACAATAATTTCTTCGAGGGGCTCTCTGCCGAAAACCAGAAGATCATTCTTGAGGCTGCAGCTGTGGTTGAAAAGCAATTGCGTAATGAAGTCTATTCTGGCGAAGATGCATTGGTTGCAAGCGTTGAAGACAAAATCAACGTCGTTCGTTTGAGCGATGAAGAACGGGCAAAGTGGGTTGAAGCTACCGCCTCTGTTCAGGACCGTTTTGTTGAAGCAGCTGGCCCTGTTGGGGCACAAGCTGTCGAGGCTGCCAAAAAAATGTAGGGAATCTCGGGCGCCCTGTTTGCGCCTGATCCTTGCGTCGCACTGGCCGCGTTTATGAAACCCTAAAAGGGAGCCCATTGGCACATTTTCCTTATCCTAATGCCCTTTCACGACAGGATGGTTGCCCTTTTAAATCTATGAGACGCGCAACTACCCCTCAGGAAACATATTTGGTACGCTGTTGTGATTAAGCTCATCGATAGTATCTCAGAATTCACCGGTAAGGTTGCCGCGTGGGTGTTCTTTGCAATTGGCTTCTTCATTACGTATGAGGTCATTTCTCGTTACGTGTTCAACAGCCCCACTGTCTGGGTCGACGAAGTTTCTCGTATTGGGCAAATTTGGGCAGCGTACCTTGCTGGGGCTTTCGCGCTTAAGCACCGTGAGATGATTGTTATCGACATTGCTTTCCGCAGACCGGATACCACGATCCGCAAAGTTGTCGAAACCTTTGCAATTTGTGTGGTGATCTTGTTTTGCCTGACTGCTGTTTGGTACGGCTATGGCCTTTGGCTTAAATCCACGCTTCGTGGTCACACGACAGATACATACTTGGCTCTTCCAAAGTGGTTTACACAGGCCTCTGTCTGGTTTGGATTTGGTTTGTTAGGGCTGCAGGCAATTGCCGAGGCGGTAAAGATCTGGACCGTTGGAATCCCAGCAGATGAAACGCTGCGACATGAAGTTTAGGGGCATCTGATGACCGCATTCTTTGTTCTCGCGGCCCTGTTGCTGCTTCTTGTTTTGCGTGTTCCGGTGGCTTTCGCGCTTGGTTCGCTAGGCGTGTTTTTGCTCTGGTATTTCCCTTTGCCTCTCAACGCCGTCCCGCAACGCTTATACGGAACTATGGACAGCTTTGAATTGCTTGCTGTGCCCATGTTCTTGCTCATGTCTAACGTACTTTTGAAAGGCGGCGTGGGGAAAGATCTCTTTGCAGCGGTGCAAAGCTGGGTTGGCCACTGGCCAGGTGGTCTGGGCGTTGCCACGATCTTGTCCTGCGGTTTGTTTTCGGCAGTGTCTGGCTCGTCTGTTGCCACAGCTGCCACCATCGCAACCGTTGCTATCCCTGAGATGACCTCTCGCGGGTATGACCGCCCGTTTGTATTGGGTATGCTGGCCGCAGGTGGAACGCTCGGCATTCTCATTCCACCATCTATCCCGCTTATCCTATATGGCATCGTTACCGAAAGCTCGATCCCTAAATTGTTTCTGGCCGGTATCGGGCCGGGGCTTTTCCTTGCCAGTGTCTTCATCACCTACGGCATGTTGTATGCTCGCTTCAGCGGCAAGTATCAGCCCATTGAAAAGGCAAGTTGGAGTGAACGCAAACGCGCTACTTTGATGGCGTTGCCGACAATGTTGCTGGCCGGTTCTCTCATCGGTTCAATTTACTTGGGTATTGCAACTCCTTCGGAAAGTGCAGGAGTTGGCTTTGTCTTAGCGCTGGTAATCACATTCGCTTTGGGCCGGATGAACTGGGAAAAGATGAAAGAGGCCACCTACAAGTCCATGAAGACCACCACAATGGTGTTCCTCATTATTGCCGGTGCCAAGGTCTTCTCCTATGCCATCACGCTGTATCGCCTGCCTCAGGATATCTCAACGCTACTGACTACCAACATCTCCGACCCGACTATATTCATTTTGGCCGTTGGTTTGGTGCTGCTCATTGTTGGGTTCTTCCTTGAGTCCCTCAGCATGCTACTGATCATGGTGCCGGTGCTGTTTCCAGCGCTTAGTGGTATGGCGATTGACCCTATATGGTTTGGTATCTTTTTTGTCGTCTTGATCGAGACTGCGCTGATCACGCCTCCAGTGGGAATGAATTTGTTTATTATTCAAGCCGTTGGGAGGGCGAAACTATCAGAAGTGGCGAAAGGTGCATGGCCTTTTGCTCTTATGATGCTGGCGACAGCAGTTCTTCTTTACTATTGGCAAGGGCTTGCCCTGTATATCCCATACAACACATAGATTGAGAGCAAGACCATGTCCAAAGCCAAAGTCCTCAAAGCTCTTCTTGAGAGCGGCAAACTTAATGTTACGCCCTGTTGCTGGGATGCCCTATCTGCAAGCCTTATAGAGCAAGCAGGTTTCCCGTTGGCATTCATGAGCGGCTTTGGCGTTTCAGCGGCCCGTTTGGGGCAACCAGACGCCGGCCTCATTTCCTACGCTGAGATGGTGGATCAGGCCAGATCGATCGCTAATGCGACCAGCATTCCGGTGATTGGGGATGGCGATACGGGCTACGGCAATGCACTTAACGTTAAACGCACCGTAAACGGCTATGCCAATGCGGGGATGGCCTGTGTGATGATTGAGGATCAGCTTGCACCAAAACGATGTGGTCACACCAAAGGCAAACACGTAGTGGCTCGAGATGAAGCCTTCATGCGTATTCGCGCTGCCGTTGATGCAAAGAATGAAGGTGCAGACATTCTCATTTTGGCGCGTACAGATGCACGGGCCGAACATGGTCTGGAGGAAGCTATTGAACGGGCAAAAACATTCCGTGAGATAGGTGCCGACATGACCTTCGTTGAAGCGCCGCGCACAGTGGAAGAAATGAGGCGTGTCAGTGAAGAGGTAGAAGGCCCCAAGATGGCAAATATGCTGGAAGGCGGGCTTACACCGTTCCTCCAACCTGCTGAACTACAAGAGCTCGGCTACGCCATCTCCACCTATCCCTTAACCGGGTTGATGGCGATGATTAAGGCGCAACAAGATGCCTTGGACCAGATGAAAAATGGTATTTTCTCTGATCCCGTAATGAGCTTTGAAGACCTCCAGAAAGCCGTCGGTTTTGACAGGTATTATGAAGCTGAAGAGCATTACAGGCATTGAGTGTGTTGCAGCGATAGTGTGTCAGTAAAACCGTATCGGGTAGCAAGCGGCCTAAGGCCAGCATTGCATGGTTGGTTACAAAGCGCGAACCTCCCACCGACTGGGAGGTCCATCATGTGCGACCTGTGATGAAGGTGTAGAGGTTTGAGAGGAACCAGAGCGCGGAAGCTGCGTTTGCTTCTTCTTATCCGGGTATCTTCTCTCCATCCCTGAGTGTAAGCACTTCAAATCCGGTTTTAGTTACCAAGATCGTGTGTTCCCATTGGGCGGAAAGCTTCCTATCCAGTGTTTCGACAGTCCAGCCGTCTTCTTTGGTCACCGTTAGTTCTGTGCCCGCATTGACCATCGGTTCTATGGTGAAGGTCATGCCCTCTTTCAGCAGCGTGCCAGTGCCGCGTTTGCCGAAGTGCATGACGGAGGGCCCTTCGTGCATATCGCGCCCAATTCCGTGGCCGCAATACTCTTTCACGATGGAATAACCCGCAGTTTCTGCCAGTTTTTGAATGGCTGCGCCAACATCGCCTAATCGTGCTCCGGGCCGAACCTCTTTGATACCAGCCCACATGGCGCGGTAGGTTGTCTTCACGAGCTTTTGTGATGCACGAGAAGCCGCTGGTAAGACAAATGTGGTGCTGGAGTCGGTGATGAAACCGTCTTTTTCTAAAGTGATATCGACATTAATGATATCTGTCGCTTTCAGGAGCCGATCTTTGCTGGGAATACCATGGCAGACGACCTCATTGACGGAGGTGTTCAGCGCAAACTGGAAGCCATACTGTCCCTTACTCGCGGGGCGAGATTTCAAGTCGTTGACAATATAGTCTTCTACCCGATCGTTGATTTCCAACGTGGAGACACCCGGTTTAACGACCCCTTTTAGCATGTCAAAAACACGAGCAAGAAGCTTGCCAGACTGACGCATAAGCGCAATCTCTTCGGCAGTTTTCACGATGATTGCGCTCATGTTTCGATCACCTCAGGAGGAGTTATATTACTGGATCTGAGTTGCTGTTGGATCAATTCTGCATAGGTGAGTGTGGGGTTTAGCTCTGCAAGCATCCCCATCTTGATCCAAAACTCAGCCTGAGCGTTGATGGAGCGAGACATAACTGCACTCGCCTTTCTGATGTCCTCATGAAGGTCATCGGAGATTTTGACTATACCCATGGAAAGGCCCTTTATACGATTGATATACATATCGTATACGAATCGCATAATTGCAAGCGAAGAGAAGCATAGTTATTTGCAGCGACTGCGCTAACGGTTGTTCTCAGGCAGGTCGTAGTCAAAGGGGTGTTGGCGATAATCTTGCTGATAAAGGCGTTTATGGTCATTCAGCGAGCCTAAAAACCCCCTCCAGTCAAGGTGTGGCTGCCCGGTCAGCTCACTCATCTTCTTGATGCATTCAAAAACACCGTTGTGGTATTCTTCCAGTTCGCTGGTTCGTTTTTCAAGGACACAGCCCCCATCAGCCAACTCTTGTTTCATCTGACGCAGCGTCGGCAAACTTACCTCTCCATTGAGCACCATTGCGCAGTACAGGCTTTGTAAATGTACGTTGGCAAAATGGACTGTAAAGCGCGGCAACCCAAGGAAGATCAGTGTTGGGTCTTCCGGGTAGAACATATTCATGTAGAGCGGACCGATTGTCGCGCCGCTTACTATTATGTTCTTTAAAGCACTTTTCAGGAAGGGAAACTCGTAGATGTACCCGGTACATAAGATGATCGCATCAACATCAGATAGGCTTTCACCATCTTGCAGATAGATGCTGTTGGCCTCAATGCGCTCGGGGCGGGCATGCTGCGTAATGTTATGGCCATCCCCATAACGGCCCTCACGCACATAACACTTATGTCCATTGGGCGGAAATGTTCCGCAGATGTAAACTTGTTCTGCCAAAGCGCTCAGGTCGAGTGAAATGTCTTCGGAAGAGACACAAGCTCCAATCAGTGCTACGCGCTTCCCGCGATAAAGCTCTGGTGTCCGATAGGATTGTGAGTGTGTTATCGAACCTTCAAAGCGTTCAAGGCCATCAATGAAAGGAATGTTGGGGTAGCTATCCTTTCCCGTTGCTACAAGAACATGCGTGAAGAGTTCGCGTGTTTTGCCACTCGTGATGCTCCAGTTGTTTTGTGTCTTTTCAAGCCCCGTGACAGGCGTCTGGAACTTGATGAGTGGTGTGATGCCGGCTGCCTTTGCAGAGGCCTCAATGTACCTGAGGATATCTACTCTATCTGGAAAGAGCTTGAGTTCCTCCGGCAATTTATAATCACACAGCTGCATGGCCCGCTGAGGCAGATTTGCCCGCAGTTTTGGGTACATTGCTGACGCGACGTTGCGCCGTTGTGGGTCGCGTATGTCGACAGGGATAGAAGGCAACGCTTCATAGGCCCACTGGCCGCCTAGACAGTCTCTTGCTTCAAATACGGTTGGTTTTAGGCCTCGCCGCTTCAATTCGATTGCTGCGGTCAATCCTGTCGGGCCTGCTCCTATGATCGCAATATTCGGACCCATGTGACCCTCAGCCTTGTTGCGGACCAAAGTACTATGGAGTTTGCAGGTTAATTGCCGGTTGGAACGAAAGTTAGGATGCAAGCGGACTTTATGAAACCACTACAAAAAGGGGAGAGCAGATGCCCTCCCCTTGCGATAAATTTGGTGTAGTAGGTTACATGGCCCCGATGAGCCAGAGTGAGAACCAGGGAAACGCGATCAGCAGTGCGAGACGAACAAGGTCTGAGACCCAGAATGGGAATACACCCTTGAAGATTGTTGAGAGTTTCACGTCTTGCAACACGTTGCGCAGCACGAATACGTTGAGCCCGACAGGGGGCGAAATCAAACTAATCTCTGTCACGACAACCACAATCACCGCAAACCAGATCAGAACAGCTTCAGGATCGTTTAAAGCGTCCACGCCGAAATCCAATTCCAAAATAAGCGGATAAAACACTGGAACAGTGAGCAGGATCATGGAAAGGCTTTCCAAAACACAGCCAAGAACGATGTAAATGAGTACGATGCCAAGGAGCACCATGTAGGCGTTAACGTCAAGGTTGAGCACCCACTCCGCCAGTGTATCTGGCAGTCCTGCAAAGTTGACGAAGTTGGAGAACACTTCAGCTCCAATAATGATCATGAAGATCATCGCCGTGGTGCGTGCGCTTTCCAGCATTGCCTGATAGAGGCTTTCCAGCTTCATGCCACCCATTGCAAGCGCAATCAGGAAGGCAGTTGCAGCACCAATGCCGGCAGCTTCGGTCGGGGTGAAGAACCCGCCGTAGATACCAACCATAATCACCGCGAAAAGCCCCAGTACAGCAAATACACCGAGTTTTTCCTTGCGCGTAAAAGGCTCAACGCCTTCAGCTTTGGGCGCAAGAGAGGGGTTGATGAGGGTCGCAACGTAGATTGCACCAATATAGAGCAAGAGCCCCAAAATTCCAGGAAGAACACCTGCAATGAACAGTTTGCCAATGTCGGATTCTGTTAACAGGCCGTAAATGATCATCACCACAGAGGGCGGAATGAGAATGCCGAGTGTTCCGCCTGCTGCAATAGAGCCAGATGCCAGACTGTCGGCATAACCGTATTTGCGCATGGAGGGCATCGCAACTTTGGACATGGTGGCCGCTGTTGCTAAAGAAGACCCGCAAACGGCTGAGAACCCGCCGCAGGCAACAACTGAGGCCATGGCAAGGCCGCCGCGTGCTCCCCCTAGCAATCGGTTTGCGGCTGCATAAAGCCCTTGGCTTACACCAGAAATGGTAAGCAGGTTGCCCATGAGGATGAACAGGGGAACAATAGAGAGCGAGTACGACAGGCTTGTTTCAAACCCGACCGTGCTGACAACGGGCCATGTGGCCGACCAGCCGCGGATCCAGGCAAACCCAACGGAGCCGACAAGGATCATGGCAAAGGCAATTGGAACGCGCAGGAAGATTAAGGTGAGCAGAGCTGCAAAGCCGACAAGGGACTCAAACATGACTTTAAAAACCTCTGCGGAATGCTTTTTTGAACAGCACGAGCGTATAAGCTCCGCTCAAAAGAGCTGACACAGCCGCAATCCAGGACAGCGGGGCCAGCGGAATATCCAGGGCGTTTGTCACAGAACCATCTTCCATCAAGCGAACTGCATGGGCAGCAAGACGCCAGGACAAGACGAAGAGAACAACGGTAGAAACGAACCCGGCAATGGCGGTCATCAATGACTGCATGACAGGGGGCACCATGCCATAAATCATGTCGACTTCAACGTGTTCCCGGCGTGAGGTGGTCAGAGGCAGTGCGGCAAAAACCAATGCACCAAGCATCAACTGGGTCACCTCGAACGCACCACGAACCGGCGTGTTGAACCAGTACCGGCCAACCACATCAACGACTGTAAGGCCAGTCATACCCGCGAGGAGCAACGCACAACATATTCCAAGGCCGAGCTCGATGAGCTTGGCGAGGGAGCGCACCCGCGATGCGCCCCCAGAAGAGTTGTTAGACCCGATCACTTTTCTACGCCGGTAGATTTACGGAACTTTGTGAGAGCAGCAGTGCCGTCAAAGCCATCTTCTGCAACAGCCTTTGCCCATTCGGCCTCATAGGCAGCTGCTTTTTCCTTGATGGCCGCAACCATTTCAGGAGAGGCATCATAGATTTCGATGCCAGCTTTGTTGATGCGCTCGATTGCTTTCTCATCCGCATCGTTCCATGCCTTGCCAACACGCTCAGCAAAAGTATCGCCGGAGATCGCCATGATGGCAGCCTGATCTTCAGCAGAGATGCCTTTCCACTTGTCTTCGTTCATCACGAGGAACCATGTGGTGTTGTAGATACCGCCTGGAACGCGCATGGAGTATTTGACGTGGTCCAGCAGTTTGAACGCGGTCAACGCTTCATAGGTGAAGGTCACGCCGTCGATGATGCCGCGAGACAGGGTCTCGTACACTTCGCCGGATGGCATGAACAGCGGAGACGCGCCAAGATCGCTGGCCAAATCAGCAATGTAACCGCCCGGAACACGGATCTTAAGGCCTTCGATGTCAGCTGGTGTGTTCAGCTTGCGAACGTTGTTATGGAACACGCCCGGGCCATGAACGAAGAGACCAAGAACCTTGGTGCCTTTGTGCTCAGCCTGCGCATCCAGATCGTTTGCGTAAACATCCCAAAATGCTTTGGAACCGGAAACTGCGTCATCTCCAAGGAAGGAGAACTGGCCGATACGCGAGCGCTGGAAACGGTTGTCCTTTGTGAAGGAGTGCAGGCCATACGTGATGTCGACAACACCATCCGCCGCCATGTCAAAGTGCGCAGGTGGAGCGCCAGCAGACTTCGCAAGAACGCGCACAGAGACGCGACCGTCGGTCACCTTACTAATTTCTTTGGCCCAAGGCTTGATCGCATTGACCACAATAGGGTGGCGCGGTGGCAACCAGCTGGAAAGAACCAGCTTGGTTTCTGCGTAGGCAGCAGTTGCAAATGCAGTTGGTGCCAGCATCGCAGCAGTTGCCATGCCAAGCAGCGTGCGGCGAGCAACTTTCGTCTTCGAGAATTCCATGGCTCCCTCCCTTAAGATACCAATAAAATCATTTTGTTGGGTAAAGAACGGGAACCTCCCAGCCCCCATTCTTCAGGCACTTCTAAAACTAAGCTTTGCCGAGCTCTTTTGCATGCAGCCAGTCAGCGTGTTTCGGCGCTTTCTTGGTGCGGCTCCACTCTTCCAGCATGTCCCACTTCACAGCGTCGAGACGCTTGAGCTTCTCTTCTTCTGCAGGATCCGGACACGCCAGTTCAACGCGGTGTCCGTTTGGATCGAAGAAGTAAATGGAATGGAAAATGGAATGATCTGTCACGCCCAGCACATCAATGCCGTTGCCTTCAAGGTGCTCTTTAAACTCGATCAGAGTTTCACGGTCCTTCACTTTGAAGGCAATGTGCTGCACCCAGATTGGTGTGTTTTCATCGCGACCCATTTCCGGCTTGGTTGGCAGTTCGAAAAACGCCAGCACGTTGCCGTTGCCTGCATCAAGGAACAGGTGCATATACGGATCAGGCTCGTGCGTTGAAGGAACCTTGTCCTCCGCAATGGCCAGCACGAAGTCCATGTTGAGGTTTTTGGTGTACCACTCCACGGTTTCTTTTGCGTCTTTACAACGGTAAGCGACGTGGTGAATTTGCTCAATTTTCATGTGTCTACAACCCAAAGCGATTAAGCTTTGGACCCTCCCTGAGTTTTTGCAGCCAGTTCAATTGCTTCGCGAAGAACCGCCCTGTCGCCAATGTGGTTGGCGAGGATAAGGACAAGCTTGGCGTTGAGTGCCTCACTCTCCTTTTCCGAGCGGCCTTGATGCAGAGCCAGAAGTTCTTCGTAAAAGTCATCGGCCTTGGCGATGTTCGCCTTTGTATTCAGATGGCTCATTGTGCGGCCTCCTGCTCAAGAATGCCGATTGTGCGGTTCATGGCCTTTATCACCTGATCACCGTCATAGCTTTCCCAACGCGCGGCGACGTGCTGGTCGGGACGCATCAGATAAACAGCGGAATCTTTCTCTCCAAGATAACGGGCTTTCATCTCGTCATTGGCTTCCACGCGCAGAGCAGAAATCGTTATGCCATTCACTTCTACAGTGTCTGGCACATCTGCATTCACGGCCAGCAGCTGGAACGAGTTGCCGAGCTGGTCAAGCAAGTACCCATTTGCAGTTGGAGCATCACTCGCCGGAGACCCCGGACGAGAACGTGCTGGCATACCCGCGGTGTCTGGGCTGTTAAGCGAGGAACCGTCATATGTTGCAGGAACAGATAGGCGACCGGAGTTGACCAGAGGACGGGCAAACTCGACTTGCTCGGAAAGGTCCAGCACGGCATCGCGAAATACACGGCTGATAGCCGACTTAGGCGTGATGAAGTCAGTGGCTCGGGAGGAGTTCATAATGTTCTCTTCCGCAGCATAAATGCGCTCTTCATCATAGCTGTCCAGCAAGTTCACCGGGGCTTTGCCGTCCATGACAAGCTTCAGTTTCCAGATCAAATTGTCTGTGTCTTGCAGGCCGGAGTTTGCACCACGCGCACCGAAGGGTGATACCTGATGGGCGCTATCGCCAGCAAAGATCACACGTCCTTTACGGAACTGTTCCATACGGCGGCACTGGAAAGTGTAGATGGAAACCCACTCAAGCTCGAATTTCACGTCCTCGCCAAGCATGGCTTTGAGGCGTGGAATGACGTTCTCAGGCTTCTTCTCTGCTTCCTTATCTATATCCCAGCCAAGCTGAAGATCGATGCGCCATACATTGTCTGGCTGTTTGTGCAAAAGAGCGGACTGCCCGCGGTTGAATGGTGGATCAAACCAGAACCAACGCTCCGTTGGGAAGTCAGCATCCATGATCACATCTGCAATCAGGAAGTTGTCTTCAAACACGCGGCCTACAAAGTCCAGACCCATCATGGAACGAATTGGAGAAGCAGCACCGTCACAAGCGATCGCCCAGTCAGCCTCAACAATGTAGTTGCCTTCGGGTGTTTCCAGCTCAACAGTTGCAACGTCACTGCTCTGATCTACGCTGACAACCTTATTGTTGCCGCGGATCTCGATTGGCTTGCCCTGTGCCTGAAGCTCTTTGACCCGGTCAACCAGATACTCCTCAAAGTAATACTGTTGCAGGTTGATGAAGGCGGGGCGCTTGTGACCATCTTCCGGCAATAGATCGAACTGATAGACCTGACGCTCGTCGAAGAACACCTTGCCCACATGCCACTGAACGCCTTTGTCGACAAACTGGTCACCGCAGCCAATGCGGTCGAGAATTTCCAGAGGGCGCTTGGCATAACAAACCGCGCGCGAACCCCAGCTCACCTTGTCGTTGTCATCGACGACGACAACCTCAATATCCTGCATGGCCAGTTCAATTGCTGCGGCAAGGCCAATCGGGCCTGCTCCCGCCACAACAACCTTATGGCGCACTGCCTTTTCCGCATCCTGATCCGGCGAGCGGACATATGGATAAAGCGGAACTTCGAAAATCTTTTTCGTCATACGCTGCCTCCCAGCAAGTGTGATGCATCAGCCAGCATCCGGCAAAACATCAATCAACTTTGGTGAGCCAGCTGGAACAATCGTTCCATCCGGCGCTCTAACGCATATGGGGCGGCTTTCGCCTGCGGTATTGAAGGTGGAAGGAAGTCTGCAATATCTGGTGTTTAAAAAAACATCACAAACGCTGCGTTTAGAGAGACAAGGGTCTAAGCAATAGCTCTGTGCGAGTATCTTGTAATTTTTGGGAACCTCAATCCTCAGAGGCAAAACCCAAATTCTGTAATTGCCTGACGTCTTTCTTTAGAACTTCCACCTCTATTAAGGTTGAACTTAAAGAGCACTATCCCTTTCAGGATAAGGATGATGAGGTCGGCTACTGCAAAACTAGCGCGGAGCAAGCAAATCGCGACCTCACTTCCTACTCATTCACATTAGCCCTGCAACGATGCCCACATTTCTTGGTCACGCTCTGCAGTCCAGATACGGGGTGTGTCGATGCCGCGGGCCTCATCAAAAGCGCGGGCGACATTGAACGGTAGGCAATGCTCATAAATTGCGTAGTCAGCGAATTTCGGATCGCATTCTGCGCGCACGGCATCCCATGCTTCTTTCAGCGTGCCGCCTCGTACTGCGACGCGGGCGGCTGGTTTATAGGTGCTTTCAACAAAGTCACGGGTGCTTTCAATGGCTTTGTTGACCATTTCCTGACCCACAAGCGCATCACCACGGCCCGGTGCAATTGCATCTGGAGCGAAGGCCTTGATGGCATCCAGTGTGGTGCCCCAGTCATTGAAGTGACCATCACCGCAGTAACAAGCGGAGTTGTACTCAACCGTGTCACCGGTGAACATCACGCCTTCATCAGGAACCCACGCAACAATGTCGCCTGCAGTGTGGGCACGGCCCAGATGCATCAGCTCAACCTTGCGCTTGCCCATGTTAATGGTCATGCGGTCTTTAAAGGTCATGGTTGGCCAGGTCAGGCCCGGAATAGAGTCAGCGGCATCAAACAGACGCGGGAAGCGGCCATACTCAGAGTCCCAGTCTTCCTGACCGCGCTCATAGATCATGCCCTCACACTTTTCAGAGGCAATGATTTCAGAGGCACCATAGCCCGATGCCCCCAGCACGCGTACAGCATGGTAGTGAGACAGGGTTACGTACTTGATAGGCTTGTCAGTCACTTCGCGAATTTTATCAACCACGAGCTGGGCCATGACAGGCGTTGCCTGCGCATCAACCACCATGACGCTGTCATCACCAATTATAACGCCGGTGTTCGGATCGCCCTCAGCGGTGAACGCGTAAAGATCGCGTCCAACTTCAGTGAAAGAGATCTTTTTGGCTTCCATGTCGCCACTTGATGCAAATGCTTTAGCCATCGTCATTATCCTAAGTTATGCTTTGAAATCTGGAGCTGGCAGAACTTTGCCGGTACATTCGCCAAAGCCGATGCGGAAACCATCGCCTTGTGCCCAGCCTGTCAGCGTCAAGGCATCACCATCCTCGATGAACGTGCGACTTTCACCACTGTCCAGAGTGATGGGCTCTTTACCGCCCCATGTAAGTTCCATTAGTGAACCGAATTCGGACTTTCTTACACCGGAAATGGTGCCAGATCCGAGCAGGTCGCCGGTGTTCATTTTGCAGCCGCCAATTGCATGGTGCGCCAGCTGCTGTGCTGCAGAGTAGTACATGCGGTTGTAGTTGGTGTGGCAGAGCAGTGTCGCTTTATCAGCGCCTTCCGGCTGCATGTAGGCCTGTAGTTCAATGTCGTAGATCATCGGACCCGGCTCATTGAGGTAAGGCAGAAGCTCTTTTTCACGCTCTGGTGTGCTGGTGCGGAAGGATTCCAACGCTGCCTTCGTCACAACCCATGGGCTGATGGAAGTTGCAAATGCTTTCGCCTGGAATGGGCCAAGCGGCTGGTATTCCCAGCCCTGAATGTCACGAGCGGACCAGTCGTTGAGCAGCACGTAACCGAAGATCATATCGTCGGCTTCCTGCACGGTGATTGGTTGCCCCATTTTGCTTGGCGTGCCAACAACAGCACCCATTTCCAGCTCAATATCGAGGCGAGCGCAGGCTTTGAAAGACGGGACTTGTGCGGTTGGGGCTTTGGTCTGCCCCAACGGGCGCACCACATCAGTGCCGCTGACAACTACGGTCGAGGCGCGACCATTGTAGCCAATTGGAATGTGCAGCCAGTTCGGAGGTAGCGCATTTTCAGCGCCGCGAAGAATAGTACCGATGTTCATGGCATGCTGCTTGCCCGCATAAAAGTCGGTGTATTCGGAGACCTTGAAGGGCAGGAACATTTGCGCTGCGCTCATTGGCACCAGTGCTTTTGACTGAAGTGAGGGGTCGCCGGAAAGTGCCGTATCGCCACCCTGTTTAAAAAGGGATGTTAGCTGGTCGCGCACACTGTCCCAGGCCGCGGCGCCGAGCTCCATGAAGTCATTGAGAGCCGGTTTATCGAACACAGTGGCAGCTGCACCCGTCTTGAGAAGGCCAGCTGCTTCCAACACAGCCATATCAACAACCATGTCTCCGATCGCAACGCCACAGCGTGGCTCTTCACCTGATGTGGCAAACACACCGTAGGGAAGATTCTGGATTGGGAAATAGCAGTGCGGCGCGTTCGCACTCTCGATCCAACTCGTCATAACACATCCTTGGCAATTGAAGATCGCAGCTGAAGCTTGCAAGACTCAGGCGGTCAGTCATAGATTTGAGTTTAGAATAGTTTCACTTGTAACTTTGTCAATAGCATTTTCTAAAGCGAACGGTTCTTGCCAGGCGAGGAAGCCACATAAAATACCGGAATATGGCTGAAATTAGCGCTCTATACTACTTTCGCATATATATCACCAAGTCAAGATTCGGCCTTGACATATAGTTTCAAATGATACTATTAGAGGGAATATATAAATTTTTGACTACAATAGTTTCATCCTAAACCAACGAGTCTCAATGATGGCGATACCGACGAACACGACAGACAGGGATGATTTCCAGCTCGGAGCATTCTTTCCCTATAAGGTTCGTGTTTTTGGCACAGCCGTAAGTGCGGCGGTTTCAAGTGTTTATCGCGAGCGGTATGGTCTGAGCGTTTCTGAATGGCGCACGATGGCCATCCTCGGTCGCAATCAGGCGCTGTCAGCCTCCGAAATTGTTGAGCGCTCGAGCATGGATAAAGTGAATGTCAGTCGTGCGGTGCAATCGCTTCGCAAAAAGGAGCTTCTGCGCCGGGATATTGACGGAGAGGATCGTAGAAAATCCGTTCTGCGTTTGACAGCTGAAGGCCTGCGCATCTTTTACGATGTCATTCCATTGGTTCGTGACGTTGAAGCCGCCCTGACAGCCAATTTGAGTGAGGAGGAGCAAACGCTGCTTATGACCCTCATGGAAAAGGTTCAACATAACGCTGAAGCCTTGGTTGGTGAGTTGGGTGCGAACACACAAGACAATGAACCAAACTGACAGAACCGTGCTCAGGGGGGCGCCGATACCATGTCCAATATAACGCTTTATGATTACTGGCGCTCATCGGCAAGCTATCGGGTGCGTATTGCGCTGAACCTGAAAAGCCTGAGTTATGAGAGTGTGACTGTCAATCTATTGAAGGGCGACCAAAAAGGGGGCGAGAATTTAAAGCGTAACCCACAAGGATTCGTACCTTCCCTGGATATCGATGGCGACATGTTAACTCAGTCTCTTGCGATCATTGAATATCTGGATGAGCTCCACCCTACCCCGGCTTTGATGCCTGCAACTGCGCGAGAGCGAGCCCGTGTGCGCATCCTTTCCCATGCTATTGCGATGGACATTCATCCAGTGTGTAATCTGGGTATCGTGCAAAGGATTGTAGAGCTCAGCGGGGGCGATGAAAGCGTGAAAGTGTGCTGGATGCGCGAGTTTATCAGCAAGGGGCTTAATGCTTTTGAGGAGCTTTTGGCAGATGGGCAAAGCGGTAAATTCTGTCACGGAGATCAGGTCTCTATGGCAGATTTGTGCCTTGTCCCGCAGGTTTATAACAGCGACCGCTGGGGCGCAGACCGCTCTCACCTCACCCGCATCAACGCCATATGTGCAGAGACTGAAAAACTGGCAGCTTTTAAAGACGCTGCGCCCAGTCAAGACGTTTAAGATTTAACCCGGGATTTCATTTCAACATCTTGAGCAGCCCTATCGAACGAAAAGCCCCGCAACGGATCTCCGCTGCGGGGCTTTTTAATGAATGAGTAGTTGGGTTAAGCGCTTACCGGTTCGCCGATCACTTCAATAAGCAAAGCTCTTGCAGCTTCATGCGTTAATGCGATCGGGTTGCCACCAGCACTTGGGTCTTTGATTGCCTCTGCTGCCAGCACATCAACCTTGTCTGTTCCGACCCCAAGAGCGCTCAGATTTTGCGGAACACCCATGTCTTCCCGCATTTTCATTACGAACTCGTAGAAGCCATCAAAACCGCCGCTGATGCCAAGGTAAGCGGCCAGCATCTCAATGCGCTCTTCTACGGCTGACCGGTTGAACTTCAGCACTGCTGGCATGATCACAGCGTTGGTCATGCCGTGATGGGTGTTGTAAACCGCGCCCACCGGGTGCGCCAGAGCGTGAATGCCACCAAGGCCCTTTTGGAATGCAACCGCACCCATGGCTGCTGCACTCATCATGTGGCCGCGCGCTTCAATATCGTTTGGATCAGCAAACACCCTTGGCAGGTTGTCTTTGACCAAACGCATACCTTCCAGCGCAATGCCCTGTGACATTGGGTGGTAGTGAGGTGAACAGAAAGCCTCTAGGGAATGGACAAACGCGTCGATGCCCGTTCCCACAGTGATCATCTGTGGCATGCCCACGGTCAGCTCAGGATCACAGATCACAACACTTGGCAGGATCTTCGGATGGAAGATGATTTTCTTCACATGGGTTTGTGAGTTGGTCAACACGCTCGCACGGCCCACTTCAGAGCCCGTTCCTGCTGTTGTTGGAATGGCGATATTTGGGTAGATCGCGTCTGCGTCGGCGCGGGTCCACCAGTCTCCGATATCTTCAAAGTCCCAAACGGAACGAGTTTGCCCAGCCTGAAAGGCAATCAACTTTCCAAGGTCCAGACCTGAGCCGCCGCCAAACGCAATCACACCGTCATGATCACCGGCTTTGAAGGCTGCCACACCTGCTTCCAGATTGATTTCGCTTGGGTTTGGGTCGACATCGGAGAAAAGGCCACGACCAAGGCCAGCAGCTTCCATAATGTCGAGCGTGCTGGATGTGATTGGCAGATTGGCAAGGCCTTTATCTGTCACGAGCAACGGCTTTTTCATACCAGCAGCTGTACATGCTTCTGCCAGTTCCTTAATGCGGCCTGCACCAAAGCGAATGGCGGTCGGGTAGCTCCAGTTTGCTATCAGCGTCATGGTTCTTATGCCTTTTTAAGATGATAGGATTTGGGACGGGTCAGGTTTTGGTAGCCGATTTCTGAAAGAGCTCCGCCGCGACCTGTATCTTTGCAACCAGTCCAGCACAAAGCAGGGTCCAGATAGTCAGCGCGGTTCATAAACACAGTTCCAGTTTCAACCTGCGCACCGATTTTTGCCGCACGCGCCGGATCTTGCGTCCAAAGAGAAGCCGTCAATCCGTAGTGGCTGTCGTTCATCAGGGAGATAGCCTGTTCGTCGCTCTCAGCCTTCATAATACCGACCACAGGACCAAAACTCTCTTCACGCATCACATCCATTTCATGCGTGACATTGGTCAGGATCTGAGGCGCAAGATAGGCCCCGCCGTCGTCTTCTGGGAACAGAGCTGTATCGATTTGCGCTACTGCGCCGGAGGCCTGTGCATCAGCGACCTGCTTGCGCACAATCTCAGCAAAGCGAACGTTCGCCATTGGCCCAATGGTTGTTTTCTCATCCAGTGGGTTACCCAGCTTATAACTGGAAACAATCTCAACGGCTTTCTTCACAAAGGCATCGTATTTGGAAGAATGCACGTAGATCCGTTCAATCCCGCAACAGCATTGGCCAGAGTTGAACATGGCACCATCAATGAGTGTTTCTGCCGCTGCATCAACATCTGCATCATCCATCACGTAACCTGGGTCTTTACCGCCAAGCTCAAGGCCAAGGCCCGTGAAAGTGCCTGCTGCGGCAATTTCCATAGCGCGGCCCCCACCAACGGAACCCGTAAAGTTCACAAAGCCGAAGTGACGCCCTGCAATCAGGTGAGATGTTGTTTCATGGTCCAGGAACAGGTTTTGGAATACCTCTTCTGGCACGCCGGCCTGGGCAAAGGCTGCGGCGAGGCGCTCTCCAACCAAAAGGGTCTGGGTTGCGTGTTTTAAGATAACAGCGTTGCCTGCAATCAATGCAGGTGCAACGGTGTTGATCGCGGTCATGTACGGATAGTTCCACGGTGCAATGACAAGAATAACGCCGTGGGGTTCCTTCTCGATGCGACGTTCGAAATTGTCGCTTTCCTCAACCACGATGGGTTTAAGGCTTTGTGCTGCAATTTCAGCCATGTGAGATGCGCGCTCGTTAAAGCCGCCAAACTCGCCACCATACCGGACAGGGCGTCCCATCATATGTGCCAGTTCAGGTACAATCTCGTCGTTTTGTTCACCAATCTTGGCAACACCAGCCATCACCAGCTTGATACGCTCCTCCAACGGGCGGGCAGCCCATTGCTTTTGAGCGGATTTAGCCTTGGCAATTACAGCTTCTGCTTGTTTTTGGTTTGCCACCGGACGCTCTGCAAAGACAGAACCGTCAATAGGCGAAATACATTTTAGTGTCTTAATCATGGTCAACTCATCAATCACAGCACAAGGCTATCAACATCAGGCGCGTTCAAATCCACGTGCAACTTCCCAGTCGGTCACGCGGCGGTCATACTCGTCTTGTTCGATTTTGGCGGCGTGTGCGTAGTGCTCAACCACATCATCACCAAAGGCGTTTCGAAGCATGTTAGAGGATTTCATCTCTTGCGCGGCATCGCGCAAGTTCTTCGGAATTTCGCGAATATCAGCGCTTCCATAGGCATCGCCGCGGAACTCTGGTTCAAGCTCCAGCTCATTTTCGATGCCATAAATACCAGCAGCAAGCAGAGCGGCCATAGCAAGGTATGGGTTAAGATCAGCCCCACCCACGCGGCACTCAACCCGCACGGCTTTGGTGCCATCACCGCATACGCGGTATCCGGCGGTGCGATTATCCAGGCTCCAGATCGCTTTGGTTGGTGCAAACGTACCTTCGGCAAAGCGTTTGTAGGAGTTGATGTTTGGTGCAAGGAAATAAGTGATTTCGCTTGCGTGTTTCAAAAGACCAGCCAGATACTGGCGCATCACCTTAGACATGCCGTATTCGCCAGCGGGGTCATGGAACAAGGATTCGCCGTTCTTCCCCCAAAGGGACTGGTGTACGTGTGAAGAGTTGCCAGCAGCCTCATAGCTCCACTTAGCCATAAAGCTAACGCTTTGGCCCTGCTGCCATGCCATCTCTTTACAGCCGTTTTTGATAATGGAGTGGCGATCCGCCATTTTCAAAGCATCAGAATACCGAACGTTTATCTCTTCCTGGCCCGCATCAGCTTCCCCCTTGGAGCATTCCACTGGAATGTCAGCGCCGTTCAGGCCATTGCGAATGGCGCGCATGACGTTCTCTTCCTTGGTGGTCTGGAAGATGTGGTAGTCCTCGTTGTAGTTGGAAACTGGGTTCAGGCCGCGGTAACCCTGTGCGCCTGCTTCTTCATAGCTTTGCTTGAAGATGAAGAATTCCAGCTCGGTTGCCATGTTGGCGGTCATTCCCATGCCTTCAAGACGGTCCACCTGTTTTTTCAAAATGGCGCGAGGCGAGTGGGGAACTTCCTTATGGGTGTGGTGGTCCAATACATCGCAAAGAACAAGCGCAGTCCCTTCCAGCCAAGGAATAACACGCAATGTATCTAAGTCGGGTTTCATGACATAGTCGCCATACCCAGCCTCCCAACTGGTGGATTTGTATCCATCTGGCGTGTTCATTTCCATATCTGTCGCCAGCAGGTAGTTACAGCAGTGCGTTTCTTCCCAAGCGCTGTTCACGAAGAACTCGGCTTGAAAGCGTTTGCCCATCAAACGACCCTGCATATCAACCTGTGCCACGACAACGGTGTCAATCTCACCGGTGCCGACCAGCTCACGCAGCTCTTCAAGGGTCAGCTTTCCGGTTCTACGTGTCTTTTTAGTTTCTTCTCGCAACATACCTGTTCCCCGAGGACCAATTTGTGAGCGGCTAATGCGGTCGCCTCTCCTGCGAACACCAGCAGCACTAAGATCTTAATTCAATTGGGTGGTCGGCCCGTAGTCCGGGACGACCAGTCTTGAAATATGTACTCGCTTATCCGTAACGGTAAGGACGTCCGGCCTTAGCCATCGCAGCGTTGTATTCCTTCAGGATTTTAACAACACGCGCGTTGCGCTCAGACTTGGCTGCGATCTCATCCCAGAATTTGTGTGCTTCTGTTTCTACAGTTGCCCACTCTTCATCTGGAATGGTGGTCAGTTCCATTTTTTCGCCCTGCGTGCGCAGCTTCGCTTCACCCGCCCAATACCAATGCTGGCGGTAGTAGTGGGAGCTGTCCATGCACAGGTTAAAGAGTGTTTTGAGGTGAGCTGGCAGCTCATTCCAACGCTCTTCGTTTGCAAAGTAGGACCCGGCCCAGGCACCAGAGATGTTGTTAGTGAGGAAGTAGTTGGTCACGTCTGCCCAGCCAACTGTGTAATCCTCAGTGATACCGGACCATGCAATTCCGTCCAGCTCACCAGTCTGCATTGCAACTTCAATGTCTTCCCATGGTAGGGTAACCGGCACAACGCCAAAGCGAGTGAGGAACTTACCAGCAGTTGGGAACGTGAAGACGCGCTTGCCCTTCAGGTCCGCAAGGCTTCGGATTGGGTCTTTTGTCGCAAAGTGACAAGGGTCCCATGCACCGGCAGAAAGCCACTTAACGCCCTCTACTTCGTCATAGGCTTCTTCCCAGATCTCTTTAAGGCCCCAGTGGTTAAACAGCGCCGGAACATCGAGGCTGTAACGAGAGGCGAACGGGAAATAGCCGCCGAAAACGGACACATCGACCGGCGCTGCGATGGAATCATCGTCAGACTGAACCGCATCAATTGTACCGCGCTGCATGGCACGGAACAGCTCGCCAGTTGGAACCAGCTGATCTGCATAGTACAGCTCGATTTCCATCTCACCGTTGGCAGCCTTGTTGAAGGCGTCAATCGATGGCTTGATGACGTGCTGTGCAAGTGCTGCACCGGCATAGGTCTGAAGACGCCACTTGATTGGACGACCAGCGGCATGTACGGCTGGTGCTGCAAGCGTGGTTGCACCGGCAGCAGCAACGGTTGTCAAACCGGCTTTCTTAAGAAAATCACGTCTATTTGTCATACTCAATTCCCCTTGGAATATGAATTTTCAACCCCTCAGTACCGGTGGAATTTTTTATAGCGAGGGAGGTGATTTTTATCTCTCTCCATCCGGAATTTGCGAATTACTTCAAACTCTACGCTGACATGGTCTCCACCTCGTCAGCGCGAGTAATACAGATTTGGTAGCCACAGAGCGATCTGCGGAAAGACTGTGACGAGTGCCAACCCAAAGACCATGATCGCGACAAACGGAACGATGGACTTGTAGATGTCCTTCAAAGAAATCTCCGGCGGGGCCATGGCGCGCATTAGGAATAGATTATACCCGAATGGCGGTGTCATATAAGCGATTTGACAGGTTATGGTGTAAAGCACGCCGTACCAAACAAGATCAAAGCCAAGCATCTTTACCAGCGGTACGTAAAGCGGAGCCACAATCACTAACATTGCGGTGTCATCCAGGAACATGCCCATGATGATGTAGGAGAGCTGCATCAGGAGCAGAATCTCCCAGGGACCAAGCCCCAGTTCACCTACAAAGAAACGCTCAATTGCACGCACAGCGCCCAGACCGTCAAACACTGCGCCAAAACACAAAGCTGCAAGAATGATCCACATGAACATACAGCTGATCTGCAATGTCTTTTCAGTGGTGATGTGAATAAGGCGGAAGGATAACCGGCCTTTCAACGCTGCTGCGAGTGTGGCAGCTGTTGCACCAACAGCGGAGCTTTCCACCAAGCTTGTAATGCCCATCAGGAACAGACCGGTCATACAAAAGAAGATTGCAACCGGGATAATGCCTGCGCGCAACAAACGAAGCTTTTCTGACCATGTGATTTCCGCCCGCTCTTCTTCCGATAACGTTGGCCCAAGCTCAGGCTGAATCTTACAACGGATCACGATGTACAAGATGAACAGCCCAGCAAGCAGCAGGCCCGGAAGGGCGCCAGCGAGCCAGAGTTTGCCCACTGGCTGACGCGCTATCATACCATACAGCACAAGAACAACGCTTGGCGGAACAAGGATGCCGAGAGACGAGCCTGCCTGAATAACGCCGGTCACCATGACCTTGTCATAACCACGACGCAACAGTTCTGGCAATGCAATGGTTGCCCCGATGGCCATACCGGCCACAGACAGACCATTCATGGCAGAAATCATCACCATGAGGCCGACTGTGCCGATCGCCAATCCGCCATGCAGGTTTCCGGTCCAGACATGGAACATCTTATAAAGATCTTCGGCAATGCCTGACTCAGAGAGCATATACCCCATAAAGATGAAGAGTGGCAGCGTGAGGAGCGGATACCATTTCATCAACTTCATGCTGGCGGAAAAGGCGATTTCTGACCCGCCATCGCCCCAAAGAAGCAGGGCGGCGATAACAGCGACAGATCCGATTGCAGCAAAAACGCGTTGCCCGGTTAGAAGCATCAACATCATGCTGGAGAACATTAATACAGCGATGAGTTCATAGCTCATGGCACAGGCCTCCCAAGGGCGGCTGCCAGATCTTTAATGAACGTCGCAATAGCTTGGAGCAGCATCAAGAATATTCCGAAACACATAACGGCTTTGATAGGGGCCATTGGTGGAGCCCAGGCCGAGTAACTTTCCTCCCCGTATTTGACGGCGTATTCCAACGAGGAAAGGCCGCCGTACAGGAGGAAGACAAGATAGAAAATCAGAAGCAGGATGGTCATCACATCCATGGTGGCTTTGCGCCGCGGCGACCAGGAGCCGTAAAACAGATCCATCCGCACATGGGACTGGGTTTGCATGGAATATGCGCCGCCAAGCAGGTAATAAGCTGCCATGGTGAACTGAGCGGTTTCCAGCGTCCAAAGGGGCGGCGCCAAAAAGGTTTTTGCAAATGAGGAGTAAAGCAGCACTCCCAGCATGACGAAGATGAGATACATGGCAAAGCGACCAACATACTTGTTGATCCAGTCCACGTATTTCACAAATATAACGAGTGGCTTTGGCATGTCAGTCTGCTGCCCTTGTTTTCGTAAAAGCCCTCGGCTCATGGGCCGTCGTTTCGTTTTCAAACTGTGGCAGCACTTGCAAAACTGCGTCGCCTATCACCTTTGCAACGGTCTCCTGTCCCGATCTGTCCGCGATCAGGTCGTTCCGCACTTCGATCATAACGTTGAGCAGGCCGCGGGACTGTGCCAGAGACACAAGGGTATGCGTAACCCCGTCTTCCGGACCGTATGGTTGGTTTCTTTGGATGTCGTATTGAGAGGAGCGCGACAGTACCTCAAGTAGTGCCTCTGCAAAACGCGTGTCGCTGTCGTGCAAAATGCCGAGTTCGACGTCTCGTGTCTTCCCGTTGTAAACCGGCGTGAACGAGTGAATAGTGATCATGACCGGCAGTTGACCACTTACCTGCTTGGCATCGATCGTGTCCCTTACACAGGCCTGAAACGGAAGATAATATCGGTTAATCCGATCCGCACGCTGCTCGTCGCTCAGAGAAACATTGCCCGGCACCTCGTAGATTTCGCTCTTAACCGGCATGGCGCTATCGGCTTCCGGTGGTCGATTGCAATCGTAAACAAGGCGCGAAATTCTCTGGGCGACCAGCGGTGCGTCAAGGCGTGCAGACAGCATTTGCGCAACTGCCAGGGCACCTGGGTCCCAAGCCGCATGACTTTCTGCTGCAGCCTTATCAAGGCCAAGTCCGTTCAAATATGCTGGAATTGCTTTTGAGGCGTGTTCACATACCAATACAATCGGTGCTGAACCGGCTGTATTGATTGTTTCAACCGTATTCCCCACGGCAGAATCTATCGGGTCATTTGAGACCTGAGACAAGACCACCCCTCCGATACATCTTGTTTTTCCTTGAACTTTCAGTCGTTTTTTTCGTAAAACAGATTCTGAAATAAATGTTCCTGCGGATGGTAGTCTGTATCGTTCATTACATAAAGCCTAAAATCTAGGCAAATATACATATATAGGTAGGTAAGACGCGTGCGAGACCCAAATGAGCAGACAGTAGCGGAGAAATTACGCTTACACTTTAATGGGTTAACTCGTGCGGAGCGCCAACTGACGGTCACACTCCTATCCAACTATCCCATGAGCGGCCTGGGCAGTATTTCAGAACTTGCAAAGGCGGCAGACGTGTCTGGTCCGACAGTGGTTCGGATGGCACAAAAGATTGGATTTGCGGGGTTTTCCGAGCTGCAGGCGGCGCTGCGATCGGAAGTTGAAGAAACGATTTCCAACCCTATTTCCAAGCAGGAACGCTGGACGAGAAATGCACCTGATGCTCATATTCTAAACAGATTTGCAGATGCGGTCATCGACAACCTGAAACAAACCTTACAACAGCTCGATACGAAAAGTTTTGATGAAACGGTACGTTTGTTGACGGATCGCGAGCGGGCTGTCCACATTGTTGGCGGGCGTATCACACGTGCTCTGTCAGACTATTTCTTTACGCATTTGCAGGTGATCCGTGATGACGTGATTGCCATTGCCTCAAATGCAAACACTTGGCCGCACTATTTGCTGAATATGAAGCCAGGTGATGTAGTGGTGGTTTTCGATATCCGCCGTTATGAGCATGACATCCTGCGTTTTGTGGACCTTGCAAGAGAACGTGGTGTGCTGGTGATCGTCTTTACTGACCAATGGGCCTCCCCTGCAGCTGTGAATGCGGAGTATGTATTTAACGCCCGTATTGAAGCACCTTCCGCCTGGGACAGCACGGTGGTGATTATGTTCATCCTTGAGGCGATGATTGAAGCAATGACCACCACAACTTGGGAAGTCACCAAGGACCGGATGAATACCTTGGAGACCTTATTCGATAGAACGAAAATGTTTAGTAAATCCAGTTAGTTGAGCGAGTCCTGACGAGCTTGACCGAAGCCGGTAAACTCTGCTTTAAAGAGGCTGTAGCTGCATGCAGCCTTCCACCTTCGCGATGCCAAAAACTTAAAAACTGGTGCTTCAGAGCGCTGCCGGGTATCGGAGGGAGCATACCTTCGGCGGCCACGTCGCATTTTTACTGTATATCTGCCTCAAGCTTACTGCCAACCCTGGTTCAATTCGCACTAGATTTTCAGTTCACTCTGATTTTCTTATGTCGCCTTTCTCCATTTAGGATGACCTAAGAAAGGGTTACATGCCGCTTAAGAGAAGGGGGCTTGGATGCAGCTAACAGTCAGCGCTATACGCCAGAACAACTTTCCGCATTTCGGCCTTTCCCCCGTTGCCGAATACTGGGGTATTTGCCTTAGCCCACGACATGGTTGCGTGCCCAAGGTGTTCGGCCAGCGAAGTGTCTTTTGTTCTTTTTCTGTTTAACAAGCAACGGCCCATTCACGGGCTTTTTCCCAGGAACCGACGCAGACTAACCAAATAGTCTCCACCCAAAGCCAAGGTATCTGAACATGCGCTTTTCCTCTGACATTCAAGAACTTGTGCGCAGTCGTGTAAAAGGCATGAGCCTTGAAGCGCCTTTTTACAAAGCCCCTGAAATTCATGACCTCGATATAGAGGCGATTTTCGCGCAACACTGGGTTTTCGTTGCTGTTGAACCAGAGCTGCCTGAACCGGGCGACTGCATCACCGTGCAAATCGGTGCAGCATCTGTTTTGATCTTGCGCGGCGATGACATGGGTATCCGTGCATTCCACAATGTTTGTCGCCATCGCGGCGCAAAACTTGTCGATGAAGCTGCCACCACCATCGGAAACATTGTCTGCCGCTACCATGGCTGGACGTATAACGAAGATGGTGATCTGATCCTTGCGGAGCATATGGGAGCTGACTTTGACAAGAGCTGCCACGGCCTGAAAACGGTTCACGTGCGCTCCCTGGCTGGTCTGATCTTCATCTGCCTTGCTGAAAATGCTCCAGAAGACTTTGAGGAAATGGCGCGCGTCATCGAGCCTTATCTGGCGCCGCATGACGTTGCCAACTGTAAGGTTGCTCATACCTATGATCTGATAGAGGAAGGCAACTGGAAATTCACGCTAGAAAACAACCGCGAATGTTACCACTGCGAGGGCACGCACCCGCAATTGACAATACCTCTTTCCGAGTTTGGGTTTGGATTTTCCGTTGATGATGTCGATGAACGTCGCTCTGAGGATGTAAATAACTATATGGCAGCGGTTGAGAGAGATCATGCACGCTGGGAAGCCAATGGTCTGCCTTCCATTGAAGAAGAGCGCCTTTCCAACGTGACAGGGTTTCGAACCATGCGCCTCCCGCTCATGGGTGAAGGCGAGTCGCATACTCTGGATACGAAAGTTGCCTCCAAAAAACTACTAGGCGAGTTGGCCGACCCCAAGCTTGGTGGTTTGAGTTTTTGGACGCATCCAAATTCCTGGCACCATTTCATGAGCGATCACATTGTAACGTTCTCGGTGTTACCGCTTGCCCCTAACAAGACATTGCTGCGCACCACTTGGCTGGTTCACAAAGACGCAATTGAGGGCCAGGACTATAACCTCGATAATCTCAAGCAAGTGTGGAAGATGACCAACCATCAGGATGCCGAACTCGTGCGTCTTGCCCAGCTGGGCGTCGAGCAGAGCGCCTATGAGCCCGGCCCTTACTCTCAATATACTGAACCCCATGTAGAAGCATTCTGCAGCTGGTATTTGGAGCGCTTAGAGGCGCACCTGCAAGCCAGCCAACCCATGATTGCAGCCGAATGACGCAAGATACATACCCGAAAACCGAGGGAGACGCTCGGCCATTCGCAAGTGAAAAATTCACAGAAGCGACCCGCATTCCAATGTGGGATCCTGAGACTGACGACGTTCTTGTTTGTCGTCAGGTTCGCCAGGAAACACACGATGTAAAGACCTTCCTCTTTTCGGGACGTGAACCGCGTGATTTTCGGTTTTACCCGGGGCAGCACATGACATTTGAGCTGCCTGTTGAGGGTATGATTTTTCGAAGCTACACAATATCGGCCTCTGCCGCGCGCCCATACAGAATAGAAATCACGGTAAAGCGTGTCCCCGGAGGCCCCGGCTCCAACTGGCTTCACGACTATATGGTGCCGGGCAAAGAGATCAATGTCTCTGGCCCTGCGGGGGAGTTTACGACTGATGCGACAGCCGATCATAAAGTTCTGTTTATTTCTGCCGGGAGTGGCATCACTCCAATGATGTCTATGACCCGTACGGCTTGCGATCTGTCTGAACCATCTGATTTGCATTTCATTCATGCGGCTCGAAGCCCTTCAGATATAATTTTCCGCGAGGAGCTTGCGCTTCTTGCAGCTCAAAATCCAGGCCTGAAACTTGGATTTACCTGCGATACCGCGTCGGCTCAACACAGTTGGACAGGCTACACTGGCCGGTTGAATATGCAGATGCTCTCGCTCATGACCCCGGACTTTATGGAGCGCAAAATTTTTTGCTGCGGGCCTGCCAGCTTTATGGATGGTGTGCGCAACATGTTGCAAAGTACCGACTTTGCCATGGAGCGGTATTATGAAGAGAGCTTCGATTTTGGTGCTGAGACAGCAGGAACGGTAGACGACCCAACAGCTGCTCCAGAGATCAGCGATCAAACCTTCTTTGTCAGCTTCAGTAAGACGGGTCACGTGGTGGAATGCGGCCCGGGCATTACCCTTTTGTCGGCCGCTCGTGAAGCGGGGCTCTTGCCAATGTCCTCTTGCCAAAGGGGAATCTGTGGTACGTGTAAATCCATCCTTCATTCTGGCGAGGTTGATATGCAACACGGTGGGGGCATTCGCCAACGTGAGATTGATCAGGGCAAGATCTTGATTTGTTGTGCAACACCATTGTCAGACGTGGTGGTCGAACTATGATAGTGTGATATGCCAGCCAGAAGCGCTGCACTAAGAGTTTTATCTACTGATGCTTTTGGCGTTTTAAAAAAATAAGAAAGGTCCACCAAGGGTCTCTCCTGACGGAAGAATTTCGCAGGTCCATAACAGGAGAAAGTTTTATGCCTAACTCACCCGACCCTAGCCGTACGTCGGCGGGGACACTATTAAATACGCCGCCTGATAACCCAACCAGCTCGGACTACAGTGTTGGACAAGACAATATTGAGGGCAAGCTTGGTCCAATCGGTTTTGATATTCACAATCCCGTCTTTGTTATTTCAGCTCTGAGCGCAATTGCATTTGTTGCTTATACCCTGCTCATGCCTGAGCAGGCGAATTCAATTTTCAGTTTGCTGTTTTCGACAGTCACGAAAAGTTTTGATTGGTTTTTCATTGGCGCTGCTGATATTTTCGTAATCCTCTGCCTTGTTATTGTCGTCAGTCCCTATGGAAAAATCCGGCTCGGCGGAAAAACAGCGACGCCGGACTTTAGCTATGCAAGCTGGTTCTCCATGCTTTTTGCCGCCGGCATGGGCATTGGATTGATGTTTTATGGGGTTTCCGAACCTCTCAGCCATTTCACATCCGCCATGGGGGGAACTGCTGTTGGGGTTGATGGTGTGCGCACAGACTGGGCGCCATTGGCTGCAGCCCTCACCCAGGAAGAAGCAATCCGCTTGGGTATGGCGGCGTCAATCTTCCACTGGGCGCTACACCCTTGGGCGATTTATGCAGTTGTTGCCCTCAGCCTAGCGTTTTTTAGCTATAACCGGGGTCTCCCACTCACCATTCGCTCTGCGTTTCATCCAATTTTTGGTGATCGTGTATGGGGTTGGCCAGGGCACATTATTGACATTCTGGCAGTGTTTGCGACACTTTTCGGGCTCGCGACATCGCTGGGGCTCGGTGCTGCTCAGGCAAACTCTGGCTTTAACAAGCTGTTCGGCATGCCCATTGACAGCACCTGGCAAGTTATCTTGATTGTTGGAATTACATCGATTGCGCTGTTCTCAGTTGTTCGTGGGCTAGAGGCCGGTGTGAAGGTGCTCTCCGAGATCAATATGGGCGTCGCATTCATTCTGTTCCTCTTCGTCTTTGTTGCAGGGCCTACATTGTTCCTGGCAGCCGACGTTGTTGACTACTTGCTCGCCTACCTGCAATACCTCCCTGCCCTTTCCAGTCCGGTAGCGCGTGAGGATGTTAACTTTATGCAGGGGTGGACCTCCTTCTACTGGGCCTGGTGGATATCCTGGTCGCCTTTTGTCGGCATGTTCATCGCTCGTGTAAGCCGTGGGCGTACGGTGCGAGAATTCCTCATTAGCGTGCTGTTGATCCCATCGTTTGTTTGTGTCCTATGGATGACTATCTTCGGCGGTACAGCGATCAACCAGGTTGTACAAGACGGTTACACAGCGGTTCAAAGCGCTGCTCTTCCGGTCCAGCTCTTCACCATGCTTGACGCTCTTCCACTCGCAAGCATCACTTCCTTTATCGGGATTGTTCTTGTCATTGTGTTCTTTGTCACCTCATCCGATTCAGGATCCCTGGTGATTGATACGATTGCTGCGGGCGGTAAGTTGGATGCACCGGTTCCTCAGCGGGTCTTCTGGTGCGTTTTTGAAGGGTTGATCGCAGTTGTCTTATTGCTTTCGGCTGGGGGCCTTAAGTCACTGCAATCTATGGTGATCTCGACGGGCCTGCCGTTCACGATCGTTTTGCTACTCATGTGCTACGCGATCATACGTGGTCTGGCCAGCGAGCCACGCTGAGGATTGCGCTGCTCATAATTGCTTTACTTCACCACCGGTACCTGATGTGCCGGTGGTTTTTTTTATTTACGAGGCTCAAACACTAGCGTCTGCGGTTGGGGGGATTCTCAAAACCTGCGGTGTACACCCATAGCGACGGCGGAACATCCGGCTTAAGTGGGAGGAATCGCAAAATCCGCAATCCACTGCGACCTGCGCAACAGATTTCTCGCTGTTCTCGATAAGGTGGCGCGCCATATCAAGGCGGATATTCAAGAAGGCAGCTTGCGGAGATGTGCCCAGTGAGAGGCGGAAATATCGCTCTATCTGGCGTTTACTCTTCCCCATACGACCAGCAATGTCCTGTATGGAAATTGGTGTATCGATGTTCTGCTGCATCAACAAGAGCGCACGCCGTACAACAGGGTTCTTCGTTTTCAGGTCAAGCGGGATGCCCGGTTGTGGTTTTTCCGCCTGATGGGCATCATCAATTATCATGATGTGCAGGCTCTTGCTCGCATGTGCGCGACCAACATGTTTGTCAACCAGATAGGCTGCAAGGTGGGCAGAACTGACGCCTCCAGCACACGTCAACCGATCCCGATCAACGACGAAGATCTGGTCTGCAACCGGATCAAGCCCGTCGAACTGTTCTTTAAAGTCTGAGTGACTAAACCAGCTGACGCAGCTGCGGTAACCATTCAAAAGACCTGCATCGTGAAGCAAAAACGCGCCGGTACATACCCCAATAAGCGGTACCCCGGCTGCGGCAGCTTCGTGCAGAAAGGCTTGATAAGAAGTGCCAAGAGAGGTGCTCTCGTCAATCAACCCGCCGACAACCACGATATAGTTAAAGCGCGTTGGGTCTCCCAAGCGCTCTTTGGGCTGCACAAAAATACCGCTGCTGGAAGGGATTGGGTCCATCCGGTCTGAAAGCACCGTCCAGTTGCACAAGATCGGGCGACTTCGATCGCCCTCATCAGCTGCAAGGCGTAGGACATCTACAAAGTTAGCAAAGGCACAAAGTGTAAAGCGTTTGGCAAGGATAAAGCCGACCGAAAGCCGAGGCTTTTCTGGCCTAAGGTTCGTCCCACGCAATCGGGTCATTGGGGAGTGTGTCAATTGCGTCATGCACTAGTTTTCTCTTTGCAATGCGGGTGAAAAGTTCGCTGTGCGTATGCCTGTCATAGTCATCACCGCAAGGGTATCAGCGAATCATCCCGGTCTCTGTCCGCAAGTAAAACTAAAATAAGTATACTTAAATTCATGAGTTTGACCATGAGAATAAGAACAAGCTTCAGACGTGAAGAATAATTGCTTAACTGGTCATGAGAAGCTGAAGGCTATGTCGTGGCGATAATCCCGGTGTGACGCAAATGTCCTTTTTTTACCTTCAGGAAGTCGCCAAAGTAATCTCTCCAAACAAACAACTGGATTTTTAAAAGAACAGCTACCAGTAGCAAAGCATGGCAAGTTCACTTCCTTTTTGGCCGTGAAGTCCGGTGCATTTAAAGCAGAGTTTGATTGACCTTGAAGGAGCGTGTTGACGTCGGCTTTTGCCGATGCAGCTTAGTTTGGGAAGCTTTGAATTGGCCAAACAGTGGCTACTCTTTTGAGGATGGCAGAGGGGCATTGGCGTGTCCGCACACACCACAAGCAGCTTGATTGAAGTAAAGGATGAGACCATGGCCGCACTTCCTAAAAAGGCGAAAGTCGTTGTTGTCGGAGCTGGTGGAATTGTTGGTGCGTGTGTAGTGCACCATCTTATCGAAAATGGTTGGAGCGATATTGTCGCGATAGACAAGTCAGGCATCCCAACTGATATTGGCTCTACCGCCCATGCCTCTGACTTCTGCTTTGCAACAAGCCATGATCTGCTTACCAGCTGGACCACGATGTATTCCATGAACTTTTACGAGAGCATGGGACATTACGAGCGCGTTGGCGGGCTGGAAGTGGCGCGTGTGGGCGATGACGAGCGTATGGCTGAACTTAAGCGGCGTGTAGATTCTGGCAAGGCGTTTGGAACCAACGTTAAAATCATAAGTGCTGCTGAGGCAAAAGCAAAGTTTCCACTGCTGGAAGAGGATCAAATACAAGGTGCGTTGTGGGACCCCGATGCAGGCCTCGTCACGCCGCGCTCGCAAACGGTGGCTGGTAAGCTCATTGACCAAGGTGTTGAAGCCGGTAAACTCCAGATCTTTGCAAACACCTCTGCGCTTGAACTTGTCATGCACAACGAGCGTATAACAGGGGTGAAAACCACACGCGGCACAATCAGTGCTGATTACGTCGTGGTGTGTGCCGGGCTTTGGGGGCGTTTGATTGCAGAGATGGCAGGCGAAGACCTTCCGGTAATGCCGGTTGACCATCCCCTCACATTCTTTGGCCCCTACACAGCTTATGAGCGCACCGGAAAAGAGATCGGGATGCCGCTACTTCGTGATCAGGGCAACTCAGCTTATATGCGTGATACGGGAGATCCCAAGAGCACCGAAGGTGGCCAGATCGAGTGGGGCTACTATTACGAGGAGAACCCTCGCCTCGTTCATCCGCGCGATATACTGGAGAAGGAGCAGGCCCGACTTTCTCCCTCCCAGCGCGATCTTGAACTTGAAGACGTTATGGAACCATTGGAACGCGCAATGGAGCTGACGCCTATCCTTTCAGAGCTTGGCTATAATGAAAGTCACTCTTTTAACGGCCTGCTGCAAACCTCCATTGATGGCGGGCCGTCCATCGGAGAAAGTCGCAAATTGCGCGGGCTTTGGTATGGGGTCGGTATCTGGATCAAGGATGGTCCGGGAATGGGTAAACTGATTGCGGACTGGATGACGTATGGACGGACCCATGTGGACCACAACCCTATAGACTATTCCCGCTTTAACGACTTTCAGCTGAGTGAGGACTACATCCATGATCGCTGCTGGGAGACCGCGAAGAAGATTTACAACCCGCCGGTTCATCCACGCGAGCCATTTGCCAATGCGCGTGGCATCCGCCGCTCGCCGTTTTATGAACGCGAGGTCGACCTAGGCGGTTATTTCATGGAGCTTGGCGGCTGGGAGCGTGCGCACGGATATGCCTCCAACGAGCACTTGCTGGAAAAACACGGCAATCGTGTTCCTGTGCGCGAAAACGAATGGGACAACCGGCATTTCTGGCGGGTCTCTAACGCAGAGCACTTGGAAATGAGTGAGGATTGCGGGATTATCAACCTGTCTCACTTCCATATCACGGATATTGAAGGCCCTGATCATGTGGAGCTGATGGAGTGGCTCTGTGCGGCAAAAATTGGGGGTGAGAAAAACATCGGCAAAGGGATTTATACCCACATGCTTGATGATGAAGGCAACGTGCGCGCTGACTTCACGGTATTTCGCATGGACGACAGATGCCGCCTTGTGAATGGTGCAGATGCTGGACCGCGTGACTGTTCCTATATGCAGCGTGTAGCACAGGATAAGGGCCTTGATGTCTCAATCACAGATGTGTCAGAGGCGTTCACCACCATCGGCATTTGGGGACCAAACGCGCGTGAGAACCTTCAAAAAATAGTTGAGGAACCCGACGCTCTTACCCAAGAAAACTTCCCGTTTGCAGCAATCCGGCCAATCAAGATTTCCGGTAAAACAGTTTCTGCCTTCCGCATCTCTTACGTTGGTGAGCAAGGCTGGGAGCTGCACATGGCCTATGAGGATGGATTGGCAGTGTGGGATGCCTTGCGTTCGCAGGGCATTACTGCGGTGGGCGTTGAGACCTACGCAAATTCACGGCGATTGGAAAAATCTCTGCGCTTGCAAAATGCTGACCTGCACACTCAGTACAACCTGCTTGAGGCTGATCTGGCACGTCCCAAAGTCAAAGCGGCAGATTTTCGCGGCAAGGCCAAGCATATTAAGTACCACGAACGCGAAAACCAGCCTGCGATGCTGTGCACTTTGGTGATGGCAGATAACCTAGATAAGCAGGGCGTCGCGCGCTACCCGGTGGGCACTATGCCTGTGATGGACCCGAAAACCGGAGAAACTCTGGTCGATGAGCTTGGCCGGCGCTCTTACACCACCTCAGTTGCCTTTGGTCCAAGCATTGGCCAGAACATCGCTCTGGCCTACCTCCCATGGGAGTTTTGTCAGGAAGGGCAAACCCTCAATATCTCGTATTTTGACGAGATATACCCTGTCGTGGTTGCCGGAGTTGGCTATACCCCCTTATACGATCCGCAGAACCTAAAACCACGTAGTTAAGCACTGAAGCGACGCATGCGAGGGCCTTTAACGTCCCGTAAAAGTTGGCCCTTGCCTGATCGCTTGGTGTGAAGGGCCCACCAAGTTGCCTCAGTCCAGTGTTTTGCTCATGCTGCTTTGGTTTTCATCGCGATACACGCGGGCGGTGCGGCCGGTGTGTTTTTGAAAAGCCTTGTTGAAGTGAGAGGCATCAAAAAAACCACAGCGAAGGGCGGTTTGTGTGATCGTTGCATCTGTTTCAGACAATATCCGCTTAGCCTCCTCCAATCTGATCTGCGTGAGGGCCTCGCCGGGCGTTTTGCCAAGGCTGGTGCGGAACTTTTTCTCCAATGAACGGCGGCCGATGCCCAGTTGTCGGCACAGTTGTTCAATCGTGCGCAGGCTTTCCACTTCCTGTTGCATGATCAACAGCGCGCGCTGGACAAGGTTGTCCTTTGTTTTGAAGGAAACTGGCAAGAAAGGCTGGGCTTTGTTGTCGTCAAAGGCCTCATCCACCATCAAGATGTGCAGGCTTTTGCGCGCGGGTTTTACTCCTACATGTTGCCCCACCAGATGCGCGGCCAGGTGTACAGTGCTGGTCCCCCCCGAGCAGGAAATGCGATCGCGGTCTACAATGAAGATGCGATCGGAGACAGGTTCCAGGCCATCAAACTGTTCAAGAAAATCAGCACGGTGGAACCAGCTAACGCAGCACTTATATCCATTCATAAGTCCTGCACGGTGCAAGATAAAACTCCCGGTGCACAATCCGATTAATGGAACTCGTTTGGAGACTGCTGTCTTTAAATAGACGACGTAACGCGGGTCGAGGCGTTCGATATGCTCAATAAGTCCACCAACCACGACCAGGTAATCAAACTGTGAGGGGTCAATCAGCTTTTCGTCAGGGTGAATGAGTATCCCGCAACTGGCGCGGATGGGTTTCATGTCTGGCGCAATGACGTTCCAGCGGCATAAAATAGGGCGGCTGCTGTCGCCCTCGTCGGCTGCAAGGCGCAATACATCTACAAAGCTGGCAAAGGCAGACAAGGTGAAGCGGTTGGCCAGTATAAACCCAACACGCAATGCTGGCCTTGTTTGCACCCTCATATTGTTCACGGCCTCTCCCCCGACGACTAACGCAAATATACTCTAATAGCTACGCATTTGTACCATACGCGAGTTCATCACTTCGGCAAACTACCTTAACTTACAAGGAGGTGGCGTTGTCCAGATTTTCAGCACTTTCGCTCTTGCGTGGGGCCATATCGGGTCATAAAAATGTGGAGCCCCAATGGCCAAACTCCGAGCTTAAAAGCGAATATGATGTCGTCATTATTGGTGCTGGAGGCCATGGCCTTGGCGCGGCTTATTACCTTGCAAAAGAGCACGGCGTAACGAATACCGCCGTCATTGACAAGGGCTGGCTTGGCGGGGGCAATACAGGGCGTAACACTACCATTATTCGCTCCAATTACCTTTATGACGAAAGTGCGCGCCTGTACGACCACGCGGTCGACCTATGGGACGGGTTAAGTCAGGAACTCAATTACAACGTCATGTTCTCACAGCGCGGTGTGATGATGCTGGCGCACAATGTGCATGACGTACAAAGCTTCAAGCGTCATATTCACTCCAACCGTTTAAACGGCGTTGATAATGTCTGGCTTAGTCCTGAACAAGCCAAAGCCAAATGCCCGCCACTCAATATTTCAAGCACAGCGCGTTACCCTGTGATGGGCGCAGCGTTCCAGCAACGCGCGGGCACGGCTCGTCATGATGCCGTGGCGTGGGGCTATGCACGAGCGGCTGCTGCACGCGGTGTTGATATTGTACAAAACTGTCCTGTCGTAAGGATTAGCCGAGGGGCAGACGGGGCTGTGAACGGGGTTGAAACCGCGCGTGGTTTTGTAAAGGCCAAGAAAGTCGCTGTTTCTGCGGCTGGTGGCACCTCGGTGATTATGGACACAGCTGGCGTTCGCCTGCCACTGGAAAGCTATCCGCTTCAAGCACTGGTTTCGGAACCTGTTAAACCGGTCTGTCCAGGGGTTGTTATGTCCAACACAGTCCACGCCTATATCAGCCAGTCTGACAAGGGGGAGCTGGTCATTGGTTCAGGTACGGATCAATACGTTTCCTATTCACAGCGCGGCGGGCTGCCGCTGATAGAGCATACTCTGGCAGCAATTTGTGAGGTATTTCCGAGCTTTCGGCGTATGCGGATGTTACGCAAATGGGGCGGGGTTGTAGACGTAACGCCAGACCGCTCCCCTATCCTTGGCAAAACGCCTGTTGGTGGGTTGTACCTCAATTGCGGTTGGGGCACGGGCGGTTTTAAAGCAACGCCCGGTTCTGCCCATGTGTTTGCGCACACCATTGCCAAAGATGAACCACACCCAATCAATGCCCCCTTCACACTGTCACGGTTTGAAACTGGTCGGTTGATCGATGAAGCGGCCGCTGCTGCCGTTGCGCACTAAGGAGAGATATTCATGCTTTTGATCCGCTGTCCCTATTGCGCAGAAACGCTGCCCGAACTGGAATTTGAATATAGCGGGGAAGCGCATATTGCGCGCCCGCAAAACCCAAGTGATGAACCAGATGATCAGTGGAAGGACTACCTGTTCATTCGCTCTAACGTGCGCGGCGAACATGCCGAGCAATGGCGGCATACACACGGATGCGGGCGCTACTTCAACGCCCTGCGCAACACCGTGAGTGACAAGTTCATCACCACTTATCCAATGGGCGAAACGCGTCCTGACATCAATTGTGCAGGTGAAGAGAAAAATGAACAACTGGCGCGTTAAAGGCAAAGGCCGCATCAACACCAATAAAACGGTCAGCTTCACCTTTGATGGCACAGCCTATAAGGGGTATGAGGGAGATACGGTCGCCTCTGCCTTGTTGGCAAATGGTGTTCATCTCATGGGCCGTTCTTTTAAATACCACCGCCCACGCGGACCGGTCACTGCGGGGTCTGAAGAACCTAATGCCTTGATCGGCACATCGCGTGCTGGTCAAGGCCAGTTTGAGCCGAACACGAAGGCAACCACTCAAGAAATTTATCAGGGTTTGATCACCACCAGTCAAAATAAATGGCCAAGCCTGAATTTTGATATAGGGGAGATCAATGACCGGCTCTACCGTTTGTTCGCCGCCGGGTTTTACTACAAAACATTTATGTGGCCGAAGAGCTTTTGGGACAAGCTTTATGAGCCTGTTATCCGTGCAACAGCGGGTCTTGGAAAAGCCCCGTCACATGATGATCCAGATACATACGCCTCGCGCTATCTGCACACTGACCTGCTTATTGTTGGGGCTGGGCCAGCTGGCCTTGCAGCCGCGCTCACTGCGATGAAAAGCGGAGCCGATGTGGTGCTGGTGGATGAAAACCCAGAGCTTGGTGGGTCCTTGCTCTTTGAAAACGCCACAACACTGAATGACCAAGCCTGCGATGAATGGTTGGCCAAGGCCGTTGCAGAGCTGGCAGCAGCACCAAACGTACGCGTTCTTACCCGCGCCACAGCCATCGGATATTACCATGAAAACATGGTGGGTGTTGCAGAAAAACTGACGGACCATCTGACACGAGTTCCTGATGGAGCACCGCGCGAGCGCATGTGGCGTATCCGTGCAAAGGAAGTCATTCTTGCGCAAGGCGCTATCGAGCGGCCACTGGTTTTCGGTAATAATGACCGCCCCGGTGTGCTGATGGCAAGCGCGGCACAAACTTATCTCAATCGCTTTGGCGTGAAAGTAGGAGACTGCGCTGCGGTGGTCACCACGCATGACTCTGCCTGGTTTGCTGCCTTTGATCTGGCTGATGCAGGGGTGAAAATTCCGGTCATTGTTGATCTGCGCCAAGATGCCTCCCAAGATTTGCAACGCGGTGCAGCTGAGCGCGGAATTGCAGTGCGATTGGGCCATACTGTTGCAACCGTAAAGGGGCGCAAGCGGGCTTCAGGTATTACCATTTGCGAAGTAAACGCTGGCAGCCAGTCTGACGCTGTGAGCAGCATTGCGTGCGATACGGTGTTGATGAGTGGTGGTTGGACGCCTTCCCTTCACCTGTTCTCTCATACAAAGGGCAGCCTGATTTGGGATGAGGAAAATGAAGTATTCCTACCCGGTGAGAAAACAGAGCGCTGCCATATTGCAGGGGCCGGACGTGGCTTGTGGGGTCAGCAACAGGCGTTTGACGATGGTAAGCATGCGGCACTAGAGGCCCTGTCTGCACTCGGTCAAAGCGCAACACCAAACGCTGTTAACGTGCGTGGTGATCGCACTGGTACCGGAGTTGTGATGGAGGAGCTACCGGGAGCTGGGGGCGGATCGGCACCGCGCGCTTTTGTTGATTTCCAAAACGACGTTTGTGCGAAAGACATTCGCTTGGCCGTGCGCGAGGGCATGCGCTCTATTGAGCATGTAAAGCGGTTTACGACCACAGGCATGGCGACTGATCAGGGCAAGCTCTCCAACATGAACGGGCTGAAGATTGCAGCAAAACAGCTGGAGTGCCCGGTTCCAGCTGTGGGACTGACCACCTTCCGCCCGCCCTATACGCCAACGACCTTCGGCAGCTTTGCAGGCTACCACAAGGGTGAATTGTTTGAGGTAACGCGCAAGACAAACATTGATAGCTGGGCAGAAGAAAACGCCGCTGTTTTTGAGTCAGTCTCTCTATGGCGGCGGGCTAGATACTTCCCCAAGGTTGGTGAGGATATGGATGCGGCAGTCTTGCGCGAATGCCGTCAAACCCGGGCCAGTGTTGGAATGTTTGACGCTTCAACTCTGGGTAAAATCGAAGTGGTTGGGCCAGACGCCGCCGAGTTCATGAACCGGATCTACACCAATCCGTGGAGCAAACTTGCACCTGGCCGGTGTCGCTATGGGTTGATGTTGGGGGAAGATGGTTTCATCCGTGATGATGGTGTGATTGGCCGTATATCGCAGGATCGGTTCCACGTCACCACAACAACTGGCGGAGCTGCGCGGGTACTTACGATGATGGAGCACTTCCTGCAAACGGAGTGGCCGGAACTGGATGTATGGCTCACGTCAACAACAGAGCAATGGTCCACCATCGCGCTTAATGGCCCCAATGCGCGCAAAGTGCTGGAGCCATTCGTGACAGACGCTGACTTATCGGCAGAAGCCTTCCCGCATATGGCACTGAAAGAGTGTTTGGTTGCTGGGTTTGAAGCGCGAGTGTTTCGCGTGAGCTTTACCGGTGAACTCGGCTTTGAAGTTAATGTGCCAGCAGAACATGGCCGGGCGCTTTGGGAATTGCTTCATGAAGAGGGCCAAAAACACGGCTTGTGTGTTTATGGAACTGAAGCCATGCATGTGATGCGCGCCGAGAAGGGCTACATTATTGTTGGGCAGGAAACGGATGGCACCGTAACTCCGGCAGATGCGGGGCTGACGTGGGCCATTGGCAAGAAGAAGCCGGACTTTGTCGGCAAGCGCTCGCTATCCCGCCCGGACATGTTGCAAGCTGACCGCAAACAACTGATTGGCCTGCTAACTGAAGACCCAAATACAGTGTTGGAAGAAGGTGCGCAGATCGTTGAGGTCGGAGATACCGCCATTCCTGCAAAGATGCTTGGGCATGTCACTTCCTCTTACTGGAGCAGCGCGCTCAATCGGTCCATCGCTCTGGCACTTGTGGAAGGTGGGCATCATCGTGATGGCGGAGCCGTTGACATTCCAATGCCAGGAAAAACGCACAGAGCAAACGTCACAGGAACCGTATTTTACGATCCTGAGGGCGAACGGCTGAACATGTGAGGGTGTGACAATGAATAATAACACTAGTTTGGAAAGCCTGCCTGCAACAGGGCGTTTCAGCCTGCGTTGCAAAGAGCAAAACATCGCCGTCTTATCGCGCGCGCTCGGCCTCGCCCTGCCAACCAAGATCAGCTTACAGGTTGCAGCTAACGGGCGTACCGCACTCATGCTGGGACCGGATGAATGGGTGCTGAGCTGTGAGTGCGATGACCGCCCTGCCATAAAGGAAGCCCTTGCAAAGGTGTGTGAGAGTGCCCCGCACAGCTTGACTGATATTTCCAGCCGAGAACGAAGCATTCGGGTGAAAGGGCGCGAGGCGGCCGCTTTGCTAAATACCTCGTGCCCGCGTAACCTGGCAGAACTTCCCTCTGGTCGCGGTGTGCGGACAATCTTTGACAGCGTGCAGGTGATCCTGACACGCGAAGAAACCGATCAGTACCGTCTGGATATCTGGTGCTCTTTCTTTCCCCATGTGCATGCTCTTTTGAGTGCAGCAAATGCGGAATTCAAGAGCGGGGTTTAGATGAGTAATCCCGTTTGGCAATCAACGTCAATTAATGAGCGTGCAGGCAGCAAGCTTTCAAGCAAGCTGAACACGTCGCCCCTATCGACAGGCTTTAAAATGAGCGCATATGTTTTAACTGTTCAGTGCAAATCTCAGATTGGCATCGTGTCTGCTGTTTCTACGTTTTTGGCAGAACGGGGCTGCAATATTCTTGATGCGGCCCAATTTAACGACAACGAGACTGACCGTTTCTTTGCCCGCATGACCTTTGAAGCCAGAGACAGCGAGACGCTTGAAAGCCTGAAAGCTGACTTTGTCCCAATTGCCAAGAAACTGGAGATTGAGGCTGGTATTTACCGCGATGGGGAGAAGATCAAAGTTCTGGTGATGGTCTCGCGCTTCGGGCATTGTCTGAATGATCTGCTTTATCGTGTTCGCGTTGGTGCTCTGCCGATTGAGATCGTTGGTGTTATTTCAAATCACGTTGATTTTCAAAAGCTTGTTGTTAATCACGATATACCTTTTTACTATATCAAGGTGACTAAGGACAACAAGCCCGAAGCTGAAATCGCGCAGATGCAGGTCATTGAGGAAACAGGTGCTGAGTTGGTGGTGCTGGCCCGCTATATGCAGGTGCTTTCTGACGAAATGTGTCAGCGGATGTCGGGGCGCATTATCAACATCCATCACTCGTTTCTTCCAAGTTTTAAAGGCGCAAAGCCTTATCAGCAGGCCTTCGAGCGCGGCGTTAAACTCATTGGCGCAACGGCCCACTATGTGACGCCGGATCTGGATGAAGGGCCAATCATCGAGCAGGATATTGTGCGGATTACACACGCACAGTCTGCGGCAGACTTTGTCTCACTGGGGCGCGACGTGGAGAGCCAGGTTTTCGCACGCGCAATTCACGCTCATTCCCATCGGCGTTCTTTCCTCAACGGTGAGAAAGCAGTTGTATTCCCCGCAAGCCCCGGTAGTTTCGCGTCGAGCAAAGTCGGCTGATAGCACTCGCCTGATCTTTACATTTTGTAAGGTAACGAGCAGACGATCGTGGTCACTCGTTTCCTGCCTGAAAGTGACCATAAGGCATGCTATTTTGCTGTGTGTATCACAGTCAGAATTTACCCAAAAATTGCGTTAGTTCAATTCCTTGCTCCGTTATGGCGTTTAAGATCTTTTCCAAAGAACAAAAGGAATTGACCCATGACGGAGCTTCTTGGACGGTTTAAGGGAATTACTGAAGACCCTGGCCTCTCTTTTGCGCAAAAAGCGCGTTACCTTTCGCTGGAGGCAGAAAACGCGCTGCCTTACCCTGCTCTTGATGCGGATACCGCTAAGGCACTGAGTGAGCGGGTTATCTGCGACATGTATGAGGGCCATGCGCCGTTCAAACCACGCTATGTCATGCCGGATTATTCGGTGGTGCTTGAAAAGGGCAGTGCCTTCCTTGAGCTAGACCCGGCCACCACGCTGGATGAAGCACTCAACTCGTTGATGATTGCGTATCACCATGTGCCATCAGTCACCAACATGCCGGTGTTCATTGGTCGCCTTGATGATCTGCTGCTTCGGTATTGCAGCGATGTCAGTGATGAGGACCTTTATAAAAAACTCAAGCTGTTTTGGCGTTATCTGGACCGTGTTTTACCTGACGCATTTATGCATGCGAATGTGGGGCCAAGCGATAACCGTGTTGCGCGTACCATCATGCGCATTGATGCAGAGCTCAAGCAGATTGCACCGAACCTGACATTCCTTTGGGACCCGCAGGTCAGTTCTGACGAGATCTTCAGCCAGGCCTGTCAGAGCATCATTGAGTGCTCCAAGCCTCACATTGCAAACAATCCGCTGCACCAGCCATTGTTTGATGAGTATGGCTACGGCGTTGCAAGTTGCTATAACGTGCTGCCGTTATGCGGTGGCGCTTCTACACTGACACGTATCAACCTGCGCGAAGTGGCTCGTCGTTCAAAAGACACAACAGACTTCTTTGAAAATGTGCTGCCCAAATACATCGATCTTAACTTCCGTCTGACAGAAGCGCGTATCGATCATCTCTTCAACAAGTCGGGCTTCTTTGAAAGCTTCCTTGTGAAGGAAGGCTGGATTCAAAGGGACCGGTTCACCGCAATGTATGGCGTGTTTGCCATGGCACAATGCGTGAATGAGCTTCAGGAGAAAGAAGGCCGTTCTGGCCAGTACGGGCACGATGAGACCGCCAATAAGCTAGGTCACCGTATTTCAAAAGTGCTTTTTGAAGCGGTAGATGCACGGCCAATGGAAAACGTGTGGCGCGGCAAAGCTATGTTGCACTCACAAGCTGGCCTGAGCGATGATGATGGATGCACTCCGGGTGTTCGTATTCCATATGGCAGCGAACCGGATCCGGTAACGCACGTACAGGCCCTTGCTGAGCATCACGCCTACTATCCCTCAGGTGTATCTGAGATTTTGACACTCGATGAAACCATCGAGAACAACCCCGCTGCCTTGGAGCAGTTGGTCAAAGGTGCTTTCTCTCTAGGTTTCCGCGAGTTTTCTGCAAACATCTCCAACAATGATCTGGTGCGGATCACCGGCTATATGGTGCGTTTGTCGGACATTGAAAAGTTTAACGAATGTGGCGGGTCGCGCACCAATACAACAGTGCTTGGTGCTGAAGCTGCTGACAAAGGCAAGATACTGGAGCGTGCACCGCGCGTGATGAGCCATGAACTTAGCCCTCGCTACAGTTAGTAAGGTCCTTAAGTTTTCTTGCGTGGACGGGCCGGGTAACCGGCTTGTCCTGTTTTTGCAGGGCTGCAATTTCGCCTGTCCGAGTTGCCATAACCCACACACTATCAACCTTTGCAATCATTGCGGTGATTGCGTGCCAACCTGCCCAACCGGCGCTTTAACAATGGTAGAGGGTAAGGTGTTGCATGATGCCTCTATTTGCAGCCAATGCGATAAGTGCCTCGATGTATGCCCAATCAACGCCAACCCAAAAGTTACGCAATATAGCGTGGACGACGTGTTGGCGCTGGTGCGCAAAAACAAGCCGTTTTTGAATGGGATCACGGTATCGGGCGGTGAAGCAACGACGCAATTAAAGTTCATTATCGCGTTGTTTACGGCCATCAAAGCGGACAAAACACTTCATGACCTCACCTGCTTCATCGACAGCAACGGTCATTTGCCGGAAGCTGCCTGGAAGAGCGTCCTGCCGGTAACTGATGGGGTGATGCTGGATATTAAGGCTTTTGACCGCGCGTTGCATGTCAAGCTTACCGGGCGCAGCAACGAGCGGGTTTTGGCGTCAGCCAGACAGCTTTTTGAAGCTGGCAAGCTCCACGAGTTGCGTTACTTGCTTATTCCTGAGCGAACCGATGGCCAACAGGAATTAAAACAGCTGTTTGAGTTTGTTCGTGAGCTGGATGTGGACCTGAAGTTACGGCTCAACGCGTTTCAGCATCATGGCGTTAAGGGAGGTGCTTTGAAGTGGCCGACCATGAAAAAAGCGGATGTTGAACGCATTGCGCAGGACCTCAAAGCAAGAGGGTTGAAGAACGTGGTCACGCCCTCAGTCTATATCTAAGGCTACAAATTATGCTGGCCGAAGGGACCCTGCTTCGGCCAGCACTATGATGTTTTAGACAAGGCGAATAGAAACACCACCGTCTGTTGCCATCGCACTTCCAGTGACGAAACTGGAGCGATCCGAAAGCATGAACAAAGCAGCCTGCGCAATCTCATTGGCAGTTGCAAGTCGCTTCAAAGGGTGCAGATTGGCGATAAATTCATGTCCATCGGGGTCATCGCCTGCCATCGCGGTTTTCGTCCCTCCTGGCAGTAAAGCATTCACGCGTATTCCATCAGCGCCGTGATCAGCTGCTAACGATTTGACCAGCCCAACCAACCCGGCCTTGCTGGCCGCATAAGCGCTCATCCCTGGCAGACCACTGTTTGCATGCCCCACAAAGGAGGATGTAAACACGATTGTACCTTTGGCGTTTTCTTTGAGTGCCGGTATTTGCGCTTTGGCTGCATAAAAAGCGCTAGTTAAATTGGTGCTTAAAACACTATCCCAATTTGCACTTGTCATGTCAGAGATAGGGGCCATGTCCCCGACAATGCCTGCGTTGTTAAAGGCACCATCGACGCCGCCGAACTCTGCCTTCGCGACATCCACCAGATCCGCTGAATAGGTCTCCTCAGTCACATCACCAGCAAGGTAGATTGCTTTTCCGCCTTGCTGGGTAATCTGATCTGTGAGTTCTTCCAGTTCTGCCTGGCGCCTTGCTCCAAGGACGACGTTGGCACCTTCCTGCGCAAAAAGCTGTGCTGCTGCAGCGCCTATTCCACTGCTTGCACCGGTGATAATGATCGTCTTTTCATCAAGTTCCATGTCTTGTTTCCTCACTGTTGTGATGAGAGGACGATAGGAAGACTGGAGGCACAAACCCACCCGATTTGCGAGAGGTAGCGACCTAAATTGAAGAGCAAAAAATGAGATGATTTGCGATCACGAATTACCGGAAGTGATGGAGCCGCGCCCGAGGTCTGGCGCGGCTTATGTCGCCAGCGGATAGCTACGAATGAAGCGGTCCGTGAAGAAGAGCAGGATGATGCCTGGAAGGGATGCTATCAACGCGATGCCTGCTCCTGTTGCGTTCAGCGCGCCACCTGAAATCTTGGCAAACAGCAAGGTCGGTAAGGTGATGATCTCCCCCTGCCCGATAAAGAAGGTCAACAAAAACAAGTTGGTAGAGACAAGGAAGGTGAACAGACAACCCGCAATGACACCGGGCAATATCATGGGCAAGGTAACTTGAAAGAAGACCTGCGAGCGGCTTGCTCCCAGCACGCGGGCATGATCTTCCGCCTCGGTTCCATGCCCTTGATAAACAGCGGTGAGCATCCGCACCATGTAGGGGATCGTCGGGATCAGGTGAACAATAATGACCCCTACATAAGTTCCGGCCAAACCAAGCCCTATAAAGATCATCAGCAAGGCAATACCGATTGCGGCTTCAGGAAGGAGAAGCGGCAGTACGATTAGAAATTCCAGCTGGCTTTTGCCGCGAAAATTACTCTGTGCCAGCACCCTTGCTGCAGGCAGGCATACCACCAGACAAAGCAAGGTTACTGCTATCCCGATACCTAGCGTGTTGGCCGTTGCTTCTGCAACGCGAGAGCTTGATGAGAACACATAATCCCATGCCAGCGGAAGCGGAGAGAGACCGCGTTGCTCATGCCACCACACGGTTGGAAGAATGTTTGGCCATGCCCAACGAAACGCGAGCGACTGGATAACTAAAGGCGCAAACGGTGCAATGGTGAACGTGACCATAGCCAGCACAAGCAGGCGTTGCCATGGGTTGATAGCCTTGAAATCTCGCGGCTGTGTGTGGCCTTTGAGTTTCATACACGCCCCCTCGCTCTTTCATATCTGCGATAAGCCAGCAGATAAAGTGAGAGGATGAGACCAGATACCAATGCCAGCGAAACGACCACGGCCATGCCCTGCAACTGAAACGCGTAGTTGGCATCTTGAAAATAGCGCCAGGCGAGGACCGGCAGCGTATCTGGATATCCTCCGCCAAGAATAAAGGGGGCTTCGAAAGCTCCGATATTGAACGCAAAGCAGATCAAAGAGGCAGAAACAATACCGGGCATGATTTGGGGGAGTGTGACGCGCCAAAAAATCTGGCTGGATGTTGCCCCTAAAACCAGAGCGGCTTCATGTGTGTCATCCCCTTTACGGACCAAAACAGCAGCAAGCGCGAGCGTCATGAAGGGGACTTGCTTCCACACATAAACCGCAATGATACCCCAGCCCCAATGGGTTCGCAGGATAAGCGGGAATTGTGCAGGGTCGTCTATCCAGCCAATAAAGGCGGAGAAGCGAGACAGGAGGCCGCCGTTTCCGAGCATGACCAGCGCCAGCGCAATACCAACACTATAAGGAACCATCAAAGGCAGGCGAATAAGTGCGCTGAAAATGCGGGAGGCCTTAAACCGGGCACATAGCGCAATGCTAAGGGGAATGGAGATGACAAGCCCGATAAGCGTTGCAGCAATGGCATAGTAGAGCGTGTACCCCAGCGAAAGCCAAAAATCAGCTGAGAGCCAGAGCCGTTCATAATAGTGCGTGCTCGGAAACTCATTGATACCAAACCAGGGCGCATACCCAAAGCTTTGCAGAACGGCCAGCACCACCGCCCCGCCAAAAAGAAAGAACAGCACCACAAACAGTGGCAGCACTTGCGCAAGATCACGCAGAGTTTGCCGCCGGGCAAGCGGGCCTGTTATCGCGGTATGTGCCTTATACGGCTTGGGCATCAGATCTGTCATTTCCAAACGAACAAAGGGCGGAACGCCTGCTCAAGGGAGTAGGTTAGTTGTTTAACTCGCCCGAAACCTGCGCAACAATGTCTGCAATTGGCTTGTCTTCTTTACGTTCAATCACCGCGAGCCACGTGGCTTCAATAACATCGACAAGGCTTGCATTCGTGTCTGGCGCCGTATTGTCGTCCAGCTCTTGCTGGGTGATGCCGTAATGAGGCGGTGCAGATGCTTCAATCAGGTCTTTATCGCTCTGATTTAAGCGCCATACATCAAGGCCCACTGGCATTCCGGCGGTTTTTAGCCTGGAGGCTTGTGAGTCGACGGATGAGAAGTAGTTGATTGCAACAAGAGCTGCTGCGGGGTTGGGGCTGTTCAAAGGAATTGCAAGATAGTTCTTGTTCTTGATCATATTCCCGCGCGGAAAGATCATTTCCTCTGCCTGCTCAGGGTAAGCGCCGGTAATTAAGCCCGTATGGTTGGCAAATACTCCAAATTTGCAGTTGAAGTGCACCTGCGAATTGAGAAACATATTATCTAACTCGCCTGAGCTTTCTGGGTAACGGGTTTGGCCAGAAGGACCGCCCAGAAGCAGGGGCTCAATGCTCTTTAAGTAATCAAAGCCGGGCTCGATAAGGCGCGCCAGTTCAGCGCTGCCCAGATCCTCAAAGGTCTTTTGGTATGGCTCTGCGCCAGTTCCATCGGGATTATGGGCATAAAGCACAGACTGCACAAAGGTGTTGCCCAGATAGTGGGGGGGCTTCACATACGTGAATTTTCCTGGGTTCGCTTCCAGATAGGTCTTCAACTCTGCAAAGGTGGCTGGTGTCTGATCGGTGGATACATAAGCACGGTTGACAGAACAGACATACTGCTCGCCAGAAAACGGCATTTCCTGAAACTCTGTCGCAACGCCAAAATCTCGCAGGTTAAGAAGTGAGCGGGCATCGGCTTCGTCCCACTCAAAATTTACAGAGTTTGGCAACCGGTTTGCAAACGCACCCCACAATGCGTTTTGTTGCTGCAAAGAAAAGAAATTCTCTCCATTCACCCAGACCAGATCTACGCTGCCCTGCTCCTCGCCCCGACCAGCCGCAAGCTGCGCAATGACAACATCAACTGTGTCTTTTGTTGCGGTGATGCGCACAGGATTTAACTTGATCCCTTCTGCGGCAAGCTCGGGCACAGCCACCTGATCCACCCAAAGGTTAATGAGGTCGGAGCCGCCCCAGTAATAAAAGTTGACGTTGCCTTCGGTGCGCGCTTTGGCTGTTACATCTGCCCAGCCCAGGTTGCCCTTTAAGAATTCACTGCGAAAGACTCCCGGTGCACTTTCAGCCAGCAAAGCACTGCTCATATTTGCAAAAACGAGTGCGCTTGCAAGAAGCATCTGGCTTGAGCGTAAACTGGCTTTTCGCATATTCTTGTTCCCAATCGGTTCTTCAGGCGCTCGCGTCAAGCAGCCAAATTTGTTCTGGCGGAAGACTGATACTAACCACTTCGCCCGTTTTTCTGATGTTCGTCGATGCTTCTTCTACGGTGAGCGTTCCCTGCGCCACCTGAAGCGTATAGCGCATCATCGCGCCAAGAAATTCCGCTCTCTTGATCGTTCCCTTAAGAACATTATGCTGCGTATCACTTTTGTGCGAGTCAATCTGGATGCTTTCAAACCGCAACATCGCTTTTGTCGGCTGATTTGCGCGGGGCCGTGCTGGCGTGCCCAAAGTTAAGCGCCCAAACGGACTCTCAATATGCCCGTCAGATGAGGGCGTGCACTCAAAGATATTAGAGTGCCCCATAAACCGGGCTGTCCGTTCATTTACGGGATTTTGATAGATCTCTTCTGGCGTTGCAAGCTGGGCAATGCGTCCATCAAAGATCACCGCGATCCTGTCTGCAAGGTCCATGGCCTCAACCTGATCGTGCGTAACCAGCAAGGTCGTCATGCCGTATTCATCGTGTAAGTCCCGAATGAACTGTCGCATTTGCGCACGCAGCAAAGTGTCAAGGCTTGCCATTGGCTCATCGAGCAATAGCACATCTGGCTTGGTCACCAACGTGCGTGCAATTGCAACGCGCTGGCACTGACCGCCAGAAAGCTGAGAGGGGAAGCGGTTTGCAAATTCTGAAAGGTGCACAATGTCGAGCATTTCATTCACCTGCTTTTTTTGCAGCTCAGCAGGTAGTCCGCGAACAGACAAACCAAATGCAACGTTTTGTTCAACTGTCATATGCGGAAACAGGCCAAAACGCTGCGAAACCAACCCGACACGACGATTTTGCACGCAGACCTGAGTAACATCCGCCTCGTTGAACCAGATGGACCCTGACGTTGGTTGCTCCAACCCGCATACCATACGCAGTGTGGTTGTCTTCCCGCAGCCCGAGGGGCCAAGCAAGACAAGGAATTCACCACTGACCACATCAAGGTCGATAGCATCAACCGCTGGCGCGCCAGAAAACACTTTTGATAGGTTTTTAAGCTGAACCTGTGTCACCAGTGCCTCTTCACGCGTCTTGATCGGATTTGGAAATCCGTTCCGTTTAATAGATGCCTCGAAACCTTAGAGAAAACGCGGCAATGACAACACCCTACCCACCAGCTGCGAAGCTTTTTTGTCGCTGCTCTCAATTAAGTATCCCGCGTGCTAACCCAGCTTATTGCTGCAGGTACAGTAAAACCAACGTGACTTAAGCGTTACGATGACCAACGCCCCATGAAACAACGCTCTTTTGCACATATTTCTTACCCCACATACCAGGTAATTCGGCACAGTGAACAACTTGACTGGACTTGTTGGACCCTGTTGCAAGTTTGAACCCTGCCTGCATGATCCTCGGTTGTGTGAGTTTATCAATGTCAGACTCCAAGTAGCGTCAGTTTCAGGGAGAGATCATTCTTCGGGCAGTGAGGTGCTATTGCAAATATGGCATCGGCTACCGTGATCTTGAGGAAATTCTGAAAGAGCGCGCCGTGGATGTTGACCACACCAGCCTCTACCGCTGGGTTCAGCACGACGCGCCTGAGCTAGAAAAGCATAGTTTATGCTATCAAAATCGGCTGCGTTCTCTTGGCGTGTCGATGAAACCTATGTTTGGGGGAAAGGACAATGGAAATATTTGTTTCGGGCAATCGACAAGCGTGGTGATACGATTGATTTTCTGCTGACATCCCGGCGCAACACCAAGGCGGGTTTTTGCCAAAGCGGTGAGGCGGTCAGGGCGGTATGTTCCCTCAAGGATCAACACAGACAAGAGCCCCGCCTATGATCTGGCCTTAGCTGAGCTTAAACGCGAGGGGAAAGCCCCCGATTACGTCAAACTGCGACAGGTGAAGTATCTGAATAGCCGGCTTGAAAACGATCATGGCAAGCTCAAACGCCTGAGTGAACTAACGCCTGCCAGCATAGTGCACGGCATTGCAAGCGAACCAGCTTCATCGCCGGTGGGCAGAACCCAAGCCCAATGCTGAGAGCCATGCCCAATGAAGAGTCGGCTTTCAGCATCTGTTGCCCTTAGGCGGCATCACAGCTGGCAACCCTTTGCTGCATACACCAATAGACTATGCGCCAACCGCTGCCGTGATCAGGATTTCCACTTTTAGGCCATCCAGTGCCAGTTTACATTCGCCGCACGCCCGTGCTGGTGGGTTTTCAGGGTCAACCCAAGCGTCCCAGACAGAATTCATTTCATCAAAATCTGCCACATCATTTAACCAGATCGTGGCTTGCAGAATGCGGGATTTATCAGAGCCTGATTGTTCCAGCAGGGCGTCAATATTCGCCAAAATTGCTTTGGTCTGCTCTGCTGTCGTTTTTCCAGTTGTATCAACCTGACCGGAAAGGTGAATGATGCCGTTATAGATTACCGTTTGGCTCATGCGAGCATTCTTGTTGAGCCGAATGATGTCAGTCATACCTATTCCTATAGCTTATTGAAATCGTTGTGGTGAAAGAGCCTGAATGATCTGCGGATCAAGCTCGCTTGGGCGTGCTAGGCAAAGGTCTGCCGCCAGGCGAGATAGCGCGGGGCTGGTCTGAATCCCGTAGCCACCTTGCGCGGCAAGCCAGAAAAAGCCCTCAGCATCATGCGCAAAGCCGACCACAGGGCTTCGGTCTGTTACGAAGCTGCGCAGGCCGGCCCAACTGTGTTCTACATGCGTTATGGGGAAATTTACGGTGTTCTCGAAGCGATAAAGCCCCTCTGCCAGAACCATATCGTCAACATATGCATCATGCGGTTCAACGGGGTCTTCATCGACAGGCGAAACAAGCAGCTTACCGGCTTCTGGCTTTGCGTAAAATGGCTCGGCTGCACCTTCAAACAAGGGCCAATCGCCGGGGTCTATCCCTTCTGGTAAAGGGATGATGGCGGCTGTCCGGCGTTTTGGCGTCAGGCCAATCTGGCTCACACCAGCAAGTTCGGCAATCTTATCCGCCCACGCGCCTGCCGCATTGATCAGCACCGGTGCGCAAAACTCGCCTTTGGGCGTCGTAATCCGCCAATAGTCCTGTTCCCGATCGATTTTTTTGGCTGGTGCTGAAACTACAATCTCACCGCCGCGAGATTTGAAGAGGCGTGCATAGCCCTGAAACAAACGGTCTACGTCTATGTCTAGCGCATTTGGTTCATAGAGCGCGCCCGAAACTTTTTTGGGATTGAGAATTGGAACCATCTCGAGCGCTTGCTGTGGAGAGCATTGCTCTAACCCGACCGCCCCTACTTCAAAGGTATCCCGCTGGTCCTCTTTGCCTTCCTCTGCAAGCATAAGAAGACCACGTTCAGTGAGTACAGAGCCCTCACAAATCCCATCGGGATGTTTGAGCACCGGCTCTGAGGCAGCATTGAGCGCACGAATAACTGCATTGCCGTAATTGCGTACAAAAACAGCAGCCGAACGTCCGGTCGAGTGATGACCAATCACGTCCTCCATTTCCAGCACAATCGTTGTGGCTTGTTCTGCCAGCCGAGCTGCTGCGCTGATGCCAGCAATGCCGCCACCAACCACAAGAAAATCGCAGTGCTGCACCATAGGCCCCTCATAAATACCTAGAATAACAGGTGATATATCTATCATTACTGGGGGAACGTGCGAGCGAAAAACCAGCTTACGCACGTATATATTGTATTTATGACAATCACAGGCCAGAAGTGCTCCATGAGGCATTGGATATGGCGCTCATCGGTCTGTTAGCTGTTGATGGGTCTTTTTAGTCTGGCTCCACCTTGATGCCGAGGCCTGTCAATAAAAGATGTTGTTGGTTGGCCGAGATCATAAGACCACGATACCCGCTTAGAGTTTGCAACAGTAATGTACCGATTTGCCCTCCTCTCAAATCTGCATAGGAGAGATTAAGCCGGTCGGTTTCGGCGTATTCAATGGAGCTGCGCTGCAAGTCTGCGCCGCTTAAAGAGGTATTGGACAAGTTGGTGTTTGAAAGGTCGCAATCCGTCATAATGGCGTCGTCAAGGTCGAGGTCATTCAGTGAAGCATATGCCATCTGGCAATCGGTAAATGAGGCACGTGGCTTAAGGGCTCGCGCGCCCATTGATTTGCCGAAATCACTGCCCTCAAAGAAAGTGCCACCCATTCTGCAGTTTTGAAAGCTGACACAAAACAAGTGGGCAAACGGGAATGATGAGATCCGTAAGTCGCAGCTATGAAACTCCACATCGCTTAGATCGCAATGACGAAATGAGCTGCCAGCGCGGGTCGTGGCGAAATAAAAGCCGCAGTTTTCAAAGGTCGCCTCGCGAAGATCGCAGTTCTTAAACGTGCAGGCCGCGAATTCGGTGTCCTTCCAGCGAGAGTTACGAAAGTCAACACTATCAAATTCGCTTTCCGGCTCGAAATAGCAGTTTTTGAACTCAATGTCTGTCAGGTCCTTCCCTTCCAGCCAGTTCGCCTCCAGTTCAGCATTTTCAATCGGCTTACCAGCTTCAACGAAATCGCAAAAGCCTTTGTAATCTAACGTATTACAGGTTTCAGAGGAGGTCATGGCCGCACCATAAGAAAGAGGACAGAGACGACACTGTGCCATGCGCTCAATTGGTGTTCAAGCGGTAATATGCGCATAAAAAAACCGGCATCGCCTTTTGAAATAAAGAAGGCTGAGCCGGGTAGTCAACAATGTGTAAAAAATGAAAGCGATTTGTCTCCCAAGCAAACAAACCACAATTAGCAAACAACGTAGAGACGAATTGCGTAAAGAAGATATCCCTCTTCGCTGAAGAGTACCTCCCAAAGATGAATGCTCCCGACACCCCGTACTTGCTGACGTTAAGGTAACATGATTCTCAGCGGAGAGATTGATACAAATGCACTAGTTTTTGACAAATCTGCAATTTTTATAGGTTGGGTCAAAATGTATGCAACCAGCTATGCACGCCGCAAGAAAAAAGACCTTTTAAACAAATACATATGGCATTTTAGGCCCGGAATTGGACGGTGTCAGTAGCAAACGCGTTAAGGCGCACCTGAACACAGTTGCAAGCTCCATCTTTGGTAGAGGTTTTGGATATTATCCTGTTGCAGCCGTTTCCATGCACCTCTTAAAGACCGTAACCTGAAGCTGGTGCTTAGGCCGCACTATGTTTTTAATTGGTGCGGTCTTCTGTGCGTGGGGAAATTGATTAGTGATTTAAAAACATAGGGTTTTGCAAGGAATTAGAATTTGGAACAGACAAAGGAAGTTGGGGCCTGCCTTGTCGTTGGGGCAGGCGATGATACTGGTGCTGCCATCGGCAGGGCTTTTGCGCGCGAGGGATTAACGTCGTGCCTTGTAAGGCGGCCGCGGCACGCACAAAGCCTTGAGGCCCTGGCTCAGTCCATTCGTGATGAGGGATTTAAGGCAGTGGCGATGCCCGCTGATGCTCGGGTAGAGGAAGAGGTCATCAAGCTTGTAGAGACCATTGAATCCAGCGTTGGTCCACTGGAAGTCGCTGTGTTCAATATTGGCGCGAACGTTCAGTTTTCCATTACAGAGACCACGGCGCGTGTTTACCAGAAAGTCTGGGAAATGGCTTGCTTTGCTGGCTTCCTCATGGGGCGTGAAGTTGCTAAACGCATGTTGGAGCGCGGGCGCGGTACCATCATTTTTACCGGGGCGACCGCCAGTATGCGAGGGCGCGCGAACCTTTCTGCGTTTGCCGGAGCAAAACATGGTTTGCGTGCGCTTGCACAGTCCATGGCACGCGAACTTGGCCCCAAGAACATCCATGTGGCGCACACCATCATTGATGGCGCTATTGATTCAAATTTCATTCGTGAGCTTCTTCCGCAGGTGGACGAGCTGCGTGAGCAAGATGCAATTCTCAACCCCGATCACATCGCGCAAAACTACGTCATGCTCCACAAACAACCCCGCACCGCATGGACCCATGAACTTGACCTTCGTCCCTGGAAAGAAAATTGGTAGGAGAGATGACAATGACAGTTTCTGTAGATTTTATCTTCGATTTTGGCAGCCCGAATGCATACTTTTGCCACCGCTTGCTTGCGGATATGGAAAAGCGTACGGGCGCAACGTTTAATTATGTGCCTTGCCTTCTGGGCGGCATATTTAAAGCCACAGGCAACCAGGCGCCGATGATGGCCTACGCCAAGGTCAAGGGCAAGAATGATTATGAACGCATCGAGATCATGCGTTTCATCAAACGGCACCAGCTTAATGACTTCCGTTTCAACCGAAACTTTCCGGTAAACACACTTCTCATGATGCGCGGTGCCGTTGCCAGCGAAATGGACGGAAATCTCGCCCGTTATGTTGAAGCGGGTATGGCTGCCATGTGGGAGAACGACCAGAAAATGGACGACCCGGACACCTTTGTGGCGGTGATGAACGAAGCTGGACTTGATGGTGCCTCGCTGCTGGAGCGCTCAAAAGACCCCCAGATCAAGGCGAAGCTTGTGGCAAATACCGAAGCCGCTGTTGCCCGTAAAACTTTCGGTATTCCAACGTTCTATGTGGGTGATGAGATGTTTTTTGGTAAGGAGCGTTTGGGGCAGCTGGAGGAAGAGGTCCTCTCACAAATGGCTGCAGTTAAAGTCAGCTGATACCCCCCCTCTTTCACCGGGCTTAAATCCAGCGCTACATGCGCTGGGTGCCGCACCAAGGGGTTTGGGCGTGCTTTAACAGGCGGTGTCAGCGGGCCACGGGTAGCGTGAAAGCGTTGTCATTACGAGACGTACAATTTCGCTCTGCGAACTGGCTCCAAGCCGGCGCGAAACGTTGGCGATGTGGTTGCGCGTTGTATTGTAAGAAATGCCAAGCTGCTCAGCAGCCTCTCGGGTTGAGGCGCCGTTGGTCAATGCCCGCACAACCTGGGTTTCTTTGGGCGTCAGGTTCAGCAGGTAGCTGACCATATCGTCCGGCACTGCGATAAAGTCCGTCGGATCAAAAATCATCAGCAGGCAGTATTGAGGCTTTACCAAAAACGAGGAGAGATATGACGGTGCATCCACTTTGCTTTCAGTAGGCTGGATGTAGATTAAGGTATTGGGCCCATATTCATTATTCACAACCACCGGCTCGGCCTGCTGTCCAAGTTGCAGGCTCTGTTTTATTTTGCTCTCAAGGGCACTTGCATCAGCGCTCGCTTTCGCTGTGATGCACTTGTTGGCGCAAAGACCTAGGTTTGCGTGGTCGCTCAGCAAGTTTTCTGCCCGCGCGTTCATCTCCTGCACCTGCGCGTTCTCATCAACGATCAGGGCGCTGTATGGCATCTGTTCCAGCCAGAATTTGCCAAGGTCTTTGGTGAGGGAGATGGTTTCGCGCATGCGCCGTTGCAACGCCAGTTGAAAGGCATTTCGAAAGTACGGCTGAAGGTACTGAATTTCCTGAAAAAGCTGTTTCTCATCACTTTCAGAAACCGCCTCAGGCAAACAGATATTGATGTATGAGGCCGTGTGTTTGTGACGATTTATGATCATGCCAATTGAGCGCTCAATGTTGTTGTTGGGCTCAATAAAGCTGCCGACATAATCGGGGTGCACATCCTCTTTGCTGACAAACTGCTGTGACCGAAATGGCGAGCCTAGGTCAATGCTAGAATATATGCTGGGAAGCGGGTTGTATTTTGCCACCGGTTCAAACGTATCGTGAAAGAACTGGTCTACATTGAGGACCTTACGATAGGTGAATTCCTTATCGCTCAGGTTCTGAACGTTGATGGCAAAGGGAACCTCAGAGTACTTGGTTTGCAGCTGCTTTAGCGCATTTTCCAGCGGCTCTTCGCTCATGAAGGTCCTGAAAATATCACTGATACTCTGGTCAAGGAGCGGGTTCATCAGACAGCTCGCGGGTTGGGCCAAGTTAAAATGACAAGGCAAAACCTTGTGATTCCTCTTAGAAAACCAGATCAGTATTCAAAGATCAGCTGGGTAAATCAAGCTGTATGAAGCATATGACCTAATAAAAACACTTAGGTGAATAATTGTGAGGCTACGCTGCGGCAATAGCATGAAGCTTTTTGACTGCAAAATGATCTGACCTGCGAAACTAATATTGCTCCCAAAGCTCGCCTGGTAAGCACAACAGATAACAATGAAGAGGTGTCTACTTTAATGATGTTGAAGGCATTCGCGCTAAAGGTGTTTCATCTTGTGCTGCACTGTTTTCCGTAAGCATGGCAATGCACATAGCGTTTTGTGTGGCGATACGCTTCGCTTGACCTGAGTCTACGGCCACATAATTGTCCGATACCGATTTATGTTCCTCACTACGCTTGGACAACCGCCAAGGTTTACCAGTGGTTTTAGCAAAGGGCACCGCTTTGTGTCCTTTATGACCTTGCAGATGATCTGGTTGCCCGTGCGCGTAAAGGTAGCTGCTACTTCCAGTATCCTGCGATGCAGTAGGTGTCGCTTGCTCTGCCCTGTTCTCGCAGTGCTTTGCGTATCCGGCGCATGGCTGTCTTTTCGCCTGCAACCCAGCTGTAAGCCTCGGCCATCTGGAAAGCCTGGTCGAGCACCTTTTGCTCCCAGCTTGCGCTTTGTTCTTTTGCGCGAAAATGGCATGTAATGTGGCCGCGAAATTCCTGCGGAATGAGAGCCTCGTCTGCCTGGTCACCTAAAAGCAGGAATACATGCAGAGGCGGGGCGGCGCGGCGAGCTTCCAAGATACGCAGGATCGCAGGAAGAGCGGTTTCATCGCCAGCAAGGATAAGCTTTTGCGCGGTTGGTATTCCCCCTCCTCCCGGGCCTGAGATACCAAGCGTATCGCCGGATTTGGCGTTGTGTGCAAAGTCAGAGCCCACCCCCTGACAGTGGTGCAGGTAAAAATCTATCGCCAAGCGTTTGCGCGGCACATCAAGCTCGCGCACCGTATAGGCGCGCATCTGGACAGGGTTGTCCGTGCCGGGGTTTTTGATTGAACCTGATGCATCATAAAAGGGCCATTCAACATCATGCGTCTGACTTTTCGGTATAAGCAAACGCAAGTGAAGCTCAGTGGCGTAAACCGCCAGATCCTCTGCGCTAAACCAGATACGCTTCATAGTTTCAGAGAGCATTTGGATCTCTTCAACGACCACCTTTCGGAAGTTGAGGAGTGGTCTGTTGGTGTTTAAGCGGCCATCCCATGCAAGTGAGTCCAAATCAACGCAGCTACAATGTTTCAGCGCAGACACGACAGCAGGTATGAGCTGCAAACACTGGTTCTCCGTTTCGCTTGTCAGGGTAAAACGAAGGGTGGTTGCATGTACCTCAAAAAGGACATTGCCGAATGCGGTGGTGGCAACCAGCCCAAAAGGCACGCCGTGCACTTCAACATCGGCACGCTCGCAAATATCTGCAAGTTCTTGAAGGATGTTGTGTGATGGGGAAAGAGTTGCGCTGCCTGTTTTTTTCATTGGGGCCTCAAAGCTAAGCACATAACCGGGAAGGAGCCCTTCCCGGTTATGATCATTTTCAAAGATTAGAAGCTCTTGCTGTAGGTTAAGAAGAACCGACGTCCCTCAGCAAGCACAACACGGTCTCTAAGAGCAGTGGCCGTCACGTTGTCCTGATCGGTGTCGAACAGGTTGGAAACCCCAAACTGGAAGTCGCCATACTGAGAGGCATAGGTACCACTGGCATTGATTGTGACGCTCGGCTCCAGCTTTGTCAGGTCGTACGCTGTGCCAGAACTAGTCGTTCCCTTCTTGCCAGAACGACCAGAGCCGATGACCGCTTCGCCTTGCACGCTAAAGCCATTTTTGAAGTCATAATCGCTAAATAACGTTGCTTTAAACGGAGATTGAATGCGGTTGTTTGGCAGGTCTTCATCCAGCTTGCCATCGCCATCCTGATCCCAAACGCCCTCTGCATAAGCCAGGACGACACCAGCGCCCCAAACTGGAGTGATTTTGCCGCTCACGTTGAGCTCAGCACCCCAGATTCGTTCTTCCGCCTGCAATATCTCTTGTGTCGCATCATCAAAGTTCACCCCTTTATCAGAGGTGGAGTAGAAGGCAGAGGCAGAAATGGAGAGGTTAGAAGTCGTGTAGCGCGATCCCACTTCAAAACTGTTCGTGATTGCTGCTTCAGGCGCGATCGCTGAGACATCGATCACATCATCAACCGTAAAGTTTGCAGGCAGCGCGCGGCGCGTGAACCCACCAACATCAGGTACAGAGAAGCCCTGTGAGAAGCCGGCGAAAACCTGCGTGGCTTCATTCACATGCATCACACCCCCAATATTGAAAACGTGAGCGGAGTAGAACTTTTGAGCCTTGGTAAAAGTGTGTTCCCCAAGCGGGTATTCAACACCGTTATAAAGCAGTGTTCCACCCGGGCGTACAAAACTGTCAATGTCGAGGAAGTACAGCTGATTACGCACTCCAGCGCGAACTTCAAAAAGCTCGCCGATTGGTGCCTTTATCTGCGCAAAACTTGCAATACCATGCTGCGTCATTGGCGCAATGATGTCTTGACCGTCAGGCAAACTCTGAGAGATATCGTCGAAGCTGTAGTCAGAGCCCCAGGTCAATTGCAAGCCTTCATAAAGCGTGCTCAAATCAGTGTCGATTGTCAGGCGTGCGCCTGCCTGTTCGGCAAACAAAACGGTTTGGGATTCATTGGCAACCGTGTCGTATTCAATGATGTTCGCAGCGCTAATTGGCACGTAGGCTGCTCGCTTTTCAGCATTGTTGTAATAAAGCTCAAGCTTTGCATCGCCAACGGCGCCCAGGTCGTAAAAGTTCAGCGTCATGCTGAGATTTGCGCTGTCTTCCATTGGGGAAAGACCAAGGTATTCACTGCTATAATCGATCGACACCGGATCACTTGTGTAATCCGTATTGTATTTAATGTCCTGTTCCATCTTGACGATGTTGGCGTAAACGCTCAGGTCAAATGCATCGCCTTCAAACACAAATTGGCCCGACAGGTCGTACTGCTCAATACCAGAGCCACCGCCCTGGCCTGTGAGTGGGTCTTCTGGAATGCGCGATCCATTGCCGTCAAACATATCGCCAGTGTTTTTGAACTGGCCATTGAGCTGAATGCTTGCGCCGTCTTTTTTGAACCCTGCACCAAGGCTGGTCGTCACATTCAGGCTGTCGCTAACATCACGCTCAGATGCGGATACCGTGGTGGAAATGTCTCCAGACCACCCTTCGCTTTCAGCTGTCTTTGTAATGATATTGATGACACCACCGGTTCCGCCATCGCCATAAATAGCACTTGCGCCGTTTACGACTTCAATTCGTTCGATGCTGTCCGGGTCGATCAGGCTGAGCGCGCGAGACAACCGCCGCAAGGACGTGGTGCGAGGTGCTCCGTTTACAAGGATCTGAACAGAGCGACCACGAAATGATTGCCCCCCGCCCGAAAGCGTCTGATTATCCAGTGAAAAGCCCGGCACCAGACGTGACAGTGCAGTGCTGATATCGCTAGAACCTTGCAGCGCTTTGTTTAGCTCTTTTTTGCCAATGACCTGCACTGCACCGGGAATGGATGCAACGGATTCTTCGGTTCGGCTTGCGGTGACAACAACCGTCAGGTCTTCCTCGCTTTCGCTCACACTCTCTTGTGCATATGCGTAAAGCGATGTTTGAAACAGTGAAATTACGGCAGTTGTGCAAAGCAACACGCGTGCCAGGGAACAAGCGCTCCCCCGCGCTACAGTCATCACGATATGTGTCCTTATTTAGAAGCTGATAGTTTTGTTAGAGATGCATCGAAGTCAGGGTGGCCTGCACTAATCGACGCTTTTTTGAAGAATGCCATGCTCGCGGCGATGCCAAGGAGTGACAGGCACGTGGCTAAAGTGAACAAAGGCCCGTAACCAAAGTATTGTGCAATAGCGCCAGCAGCGACGCTGCCAAGCATGTAAACGAAAATGTTGGCACAGCTTAAGATGGTGAAGTCTGTGCCCGCTTGCTTGAGTGAGCTGACCCGCATGAAGGCGCTGTAAAGGCCGACAATTTCCATGTAGCGGATGAAGGTATTGGCTGCGGAAAGAACCACAAGAAAGGCGAAGCCGCTGTACCCAAACTGGGCCGCACAGGCATAACCTGCAAAGCAAAGGCTGCGCGAAATGCCGATGACCCACAAAAATGCTTCAAGACCCAGTCGCTTGATGAGCAGGACAGCAATGGCAGCGCCTCCCAGCCCAACACCAGCAGCTGCGCCGCCGCTGACCAATCCGATCTGAGAGAGCGTGAAACCAAAATCAACAAGGAAAGCCTGCTCCACGCCTTTGATCAGGCCTTCGGGAAGGCGAAACAAAAGTGCAAAACACAAAATCATCAAAGCGTTGTGTCGTTTGAAAAACTGGAAAACAGAGGGCTTGCGGGCCTGAGCTGTCGGTGCGCTGTTATCCTCACGCAGGTTCTCCCCTTCGCGCTGTAACAGCAGTGGAAGCATGGTGAGGAAAGACAGAGCTGCCGCGACCTTTAAAGCGATACTCCAGCCCCAAAGATCATGCAGGAATAGCGAAAGCGATCCGCCAATCAGAACGCCAGCAGCCACACTGCCACCTTGCACCGCGTTGCCCAACGCTTGATCTTCAGGCGGCAAATGTTCCACCGCATACCCGTCTGTTGCAATGTCCTGCGTGGAGGATGCCAGTGCCAACACCATAAGCATGGGGAACAGGATTTGGAGTTGCTGCTGTACGTCGATCGTGGAAAGGTACAGGACAATCGCCACGCAGATAGTTTGCATCGGCACAACCCAGCTTTTGCGTTTGCCGAACCGTTCAACATAAAAACGGTCAACAACAGGTGCCCATAAAAACTTGGTCACCCACGGCAACATCAACAAGGCCATCGACCCAATACTGACCAGGCTGATGCCTTGCTGACGCAAAATTGCAGGCATTGCTGCGCCAACCAGATAGACCGGAATCGCCTGTGCGACATACAAACCGGCAAGCACGGTGATAACACGTGCTCGTGATGTGCGTGTCAGGGGAACTCTGAGTGCCTGTCTGCCAGCCCTTGGGGTATCGGGTTTGCTTCCTGCCATTGCTTTGTCCATGTGGTGCGACAGGCTGGCTGGAAATGAGATTCGGGCTGACCAATAAGATATGAAAAATAACTAGAGTGTAATACTCATGTTTGCAAGAGACTCTATCAAACTTTATTAAATGAAAGTGTATGGTCGCGCTCAGGCAGGGGTAAAAGGGGCGCTCGACAAGCAGGTTTTGCGCTGCAATTTCGTGTTGGGATTACAGGACAGCCCTCACCGCAAAAACGCAAAAAATCCGCCTTCCTTTCAAACCAACGCAACATATCGCGCAAAACCGCGCAAGCGTTCGCTGCGGTCCCTAATGCATTGAATTTGCTGATTGCATAGGAGCTAAGGAGTGAGTAGGAAACAACATGCCTAATTCACACGACCAGAGGACGAACCTTGTCTGAACAAATCGAAGCAGCTGCCCGAAAGGTGACCGACCTTTTTGAAAGCTTTGGATCACCGTTTACCGCGCCAGCCGGATCACCTAAAGCGTTTGCCAAGAGCCTGGATGAAACGCACGAGCTCACCACTGAAAGGTTCAACGCGCTCAGTGAATTAGCCGTATTTCTTAACGCTGACGAAGAGCCAGACAATGTGGCACAGGGCGCCGCGATTGACCTGTTTCAGTGCTCTGGTTTCCTCTACCTTGCGATTATGAAATACTCCCAAAACCTGCCAAAGTTCATGCAAAGTGCTGGCTATGGCAGCTCCGTCGGCCGCATGCCGCCCGTTATTTCCAAAGCCTTAAAACGCGTTTCCTTCGCTATGAAAAGCTCGATCGCCACCGATATTTTGTTCATGCTTCCGCACCTGTCCAACCTTGCAAGCAAAGAGGCTTTTGAAGGCCGCGATCAAATGCTCTTGGACAAAGCTCTAAATCAGGCGATCGTACGTACGGACCATGCCGTCTCGACATTGCGGACCAATGAAAACCTTGATGGCTATGAAATGACAGAGGAAGACAACGCATTGCGTATGTCTTGTCAGCGCTGTACCGACTTGCTTTCCAAGCTCGTAAAGCACTCTGCAAAGCCCCAGGACCTGACGAAACGCATAGCAGAGTTTCAGGAATTCTTGAGCTAAGACAACTGCTTAAAATGATACATGGCAGGAGGTACGCAAATCTCCTGCTATCCAAGGGGAACTATTTCTCCTAGGCTTGCGCGTTGGCGTTAAGCGCATTTTAGGGCTAGTTCCCCCATAGGCGCTAACTTAAGAAGTTATGCCTCGGAATTTGCTGGAGTTTTCTCTTCCTCGGTGATTCCCATATCGCCCTCTGGAAAAGCGCTACCATGACTGAGGCCTGAGCCATAAGGTTACAGACCTATTTCGACTCACTCTAGTTTACGTGTCAGCGCCGCGGCACCCGCCACGATAGAGGCAGAGAACGCAGCAAATCCGAATGATATCCCGAGTGTCTGCCAGCCTGCCATTTCAATGATAAAACCTGCAAAGGGTGCTCCGATCAAAACCATCAGGCCGCCTGCCTGAGCAATTGCTCCGATTGTTTGTGTCGCTTCCATTGATGAGCGAGTGAGATCTGGAACGGAGGTAAAAATAGATGCTGCTGTAATACCGCACCCAAAGGCAAAGAGCGCTCTGTAGATTGACGCATCTGAGGCAGCAAGCGGAAAGCAGAAAAAAGACGCGATTGCGATGATTAGAAATCCAACGCTAATGGTCCTTGAGGCCAAAGCCAGGCTCGCTCGCGCAAAAAGAAAAGCAGCGCAAAAGCTTCCCAGCGGTACAAACAGTGGGATTACGCCAGGGGCCAGGAGTTGGGGGCCAGTCATTTTGATAAATGAGGGCATAAAGGCAAAAAAACCAATCGATAGAAACCCATAAGTGCCAAATGAATACACAAGGATCCAGGCTATGCTCGTCTTATTCAAATTGTTTGGGCTATCAGGTTTCTCTAGAGGGGTGTTAGGCAAAGACAGAAAGACAAATATAGCTACAACGACTGCTGCAATTGCATAGTAAGACCAGATGATCTGCAGGTCAGTTTGTTTCTGTAGCGTTCCTCCCAAAGTGTTTGAAAGAGCAAAGCCAATTGGAACAAAACTGCTCCATAGAGCAAGGAAGACAGCCTTAAGGTTCTCCGGTGCCTTGGCTACTATGTATGAAGGTGCTGAAATTACAGTGATTATATGACCTGTCGCTTCGACAATCCGAACGACTATCATCATTGTGAGGGTATCAGCAAAGATGAACAGGAAGGCCCCTGTCGCCACGGTCGCCGCTCCAACCTTAACCATGCGTGCTAACCCGAATGTCGGAATTAGTCGGGAAGCAGGCAGTGCAAAAATGGCCACAAACAGCGTCACTAGCGAAGTGAGCCAACCAATTATTGGTAGGCTGAAGCCATATTCTGAAGTCAGACGGAATGCGTATGGAGTAATTCGCCCCAGTTGCAATCCTGTGATATATCCGAGCAAAAGGACGGCAATACAGGAAAAAAATGATCTTTGGTATATTAGTTTAGACATGCTTGTCATTTGACAGGATGTTTACCCTATGCCAATCGAGACTTTCTATAGCTTTGTTTAGCTTGGCTATATGGAGTTGGATAGATCGGGCGATCTCAAAGGTAACTTTGGCAGTGGTGATGCAGTTGAGATAGGAACTGGTGGGTTGGCACGGCGATGAAACGTTAACTTGAGCCGAAGGTCAGCAGAATATTTCTATTGCGGCGATCTAGATTGCGGATTTGAATATGCTGGCACAGCGATCGTGTGACATTGCAATGCTGCGCTAGTGTTTGAGCTTGGCGAACCGGTTTACGACCTTATGCCGCTTTCTGTAAGTTCGGGTGCAATACGGGACCCTCTTTTTGCGAGTTTTGAGTGAGCGGGTGAGGTCTTCTATTGCATCGATTTTCCACGATTTCGTCAAACACATTCCTACCATGGACAGTGGCATGCCGGAGATAAAGTTTCTTGCCGTCGATGCTGACGAAAAACTCATCCAGATAGAAGATACCAGATATCATTGATGCGTGGCACTTTGCGGTCCCCTCGCCGAACATAAACCGGGATGAACCTAAACTGCCCATCAGCGGAACGCTTCAAACGAGACCGCAATAGAGCGTTCAGTCTGCATCTCTTCGACTTCAGGCAAGCTTGAAGAGAAGCTAGGGCAGAATCAAAGGAAGTGGGCAATGATTGAGGCGAAAACGATGGAGTGTTCTCGGTTCATCAGACACTGATCCCCAAAAACGGGATTTACATTCTGGAGAATATGGAAACACGTCAGCTTGTTGCAGATGATGTCAACGAATTTATGTTTGTACTTGGACCAGCGCGTTTGAAGGGTGCTGTGCAAATGCTCATCAACCCGATTGCAATTCGCTGATCGTTTAGTGTGGGCGAGGACATTTCTCGGTCACACTTTTTGGAGTTCTCAGATCGTCAAGGTGACCACTTATGTCTAAACCAAACAAGAGCCTCGAGCAGCGACTCGTGAGGAAAGACTTGCTTATCAACGCGGCCTTTGTAGGCGGTGAATGGATAAGTTCAAACGACTTTGCCAGTAACAATGGCGCTCTGTTTGATGTGGTTAATCCTTCGACCGATGATCTGATTGCAAGCCTTCCTAATATGGGGAGAGCAGAGACCAAAACCGCGATTGACCTTGCATATGTTGCGCAAAAAGAATGGGCAAAGAGAACGGGGAAGGAACGAGCAGCCGTGCTGCGCAAGTGGTTTGAACTCATGGTTGCCAATGCTGATGACCTTGCAGTGATCTTAACCGCAGAAATGGGAAAGCCCGTTCAGGAAGCAAAAGGGGAGATTATGTATGGTGCGAGTTTCGTTGAGTGGTTTGGTGAAGAAGCCAAACGTGTATATGGCGATATTATACCAGGGCACCAGAGCGATAAGCGGATTATGGTGCTCAAACAACCGATTGGCGTTGTCGGTTCAATCACCCCGTGGAATTTCCCAAATGCGATGATCGCCCGTAAGATCGCCCCTGCTCTTGCTGTTGGCTGCGCGTTTGTAGCAAAACCTGCAGATGAAACGCCGCTTTCCGCGCTGGCAATGGCATTGCTTGCAGAAGAGGCCGGACTGCCCAAGGGCCTCTTTTCTGTCATTACCTCTACCCTAAGCTCAGATATCGGCAAGGAGTTTTGCGAGAACGAGAAGGTGCGAAAGCTCACGTTCACCGGCTCTACTCAGGTTGGGCGCATTTTAATGCGGCAATCTGCTGATCAGGTAATGAAGACCTCCATGGAGCTTGGCGGAAATGCGCCGCTTATTGTCTTCGATGATGCTGATCTGGATGCCGCTGTTGAGGGCGCTATGATCTCCAAATTTCGCAATAACGGCCAAACGTGTGTGTGTTCCAATCGAATCTATGTGCAGGCTGCCGTCTACGAAGACTTCACCCAGAAACTCGTTGCTGCTGTAAAGAAAATGAAGGTCGGTGATGGTTTTGAAGAAAACGTTGTTGCCGGGCCGCTTATTAGTGAAGCTGCCGTGAAAAAGGTTGAAGAGCACATTAAAGATGCCTCCGACAAAGGTGCTGAAATCGTGACCGGCGGTGCCCGGCACCAGCTTGGTGGAACCTTCTTTGAGCCAACCGTGCTGACTGGCGTCAAACAAGGTATGCGTATTGCAAAAGAAGAGACGTTTGGTCCGGTTGCTCCTCTCTTTAAATTCGACAGCGTCGACGATGTGATTGAGCAAGCCAACGATACAATTTTCGGCTTGGCCTCCTATTTCTATGCAAACGATTTATCAAGGGTGTGGCAAGTCGCCGAGGCTTTGGAATACGGCATGGTTGGCGTGAATACGGGTCTAATCTCCACCGAGGTGGCCCCGTTTGGTGGAATCAAACAATCAGGGTCTGGGCGCGAAGGCTCAAAATATGGTTGCGATGATTACCTAGAAATCAAGTACGTCTGCGTTGGTGGTGTTTGAGAAAGCCCCGGCGAACAGGTGTTCGCCGGGGCTTAGTTGCAGCTCAGGGATGGCTTGATCTTCTAAGGCAAGTTATCCCTGAAACGGCGCATATGGTTTGAAATTCAATTGCGCTTAAGAGCTTTTTGATGGCGCGGGCGGCTTACAGTTTTTCTCTGTTGCCGATGCTTGGAGCGCATCGTATTCGCCTTTCAGGCGAGCCAGTTCCTCTTTATTGTCTTCTGTCGCAGCAAGCAGGAATAGGCTTGGCCAGAATACAAAAAGACCGATGCCCATAATGAGTGCATCAGCTGAAGCAGCATCACTTTGTTTTCCGGTTAGCTCATTTACACGCGCACCAACAGCCGCAAGTTCCTTATTAAGGCCTTGTTGCAGGGGTCGCTCAGTGTCTGTAATTAGAAGGCTTGTTCGTCTTCATAAAGCTATCCGATGCCCCACAAATTCAACGCCAGCCGTCGTCACAAATTTGACAAGAAGAAATATCGTGTCACGAACTGGCGTGCCTATAACGAAAGTCTTCGTATTCGTGGAGATTTGACGATCTGGGTCAACGGTGAGATTGGGAAGGAGTGGTCAGCGCAGCGCCGGACCACTCGCGGAGGGCAACGCAAGTATTCTGATTTGGCCATTGAGGCGTGGCTGACACTGCGTAGCGTGTATGCCCTGGCGTTGCGGCAGACGCAAGGATTAATGCGCTCTGTGGTCCGATTGATGAAAATTGATTTGTTAGTTCCAGACTTTTCGACACTGTCCCG
>NZ_FOFM01000041.1 GCF_900110875.1 Pseudovibrio axinellae
CTCTCCGCGAATAGCAGCAAGCGCGACTTTTGCTTTAAAGGCCGGACTATGGTTTCGACGAGCACGTCTGGTCATGGTGGTCTCCTGTTCTTGGCAGCATGCCAGTTTCAGAAGCTAAATCCACTTAGACAACCTGTCCGAATTTCCCAAGCCAGCTCTCCTCGCGAGTAGCTGCACCTTACAGATCGGATGAATTGCGACAATCGGGATGCAGTAAAAGTGCAAACAGCAGGAAGCGCGGTGCGAATCCTGCCGAGAGCATAAGCAGGTGTCGTTAAGACTTATCGAATAAGGCCGAACCGAAAACCCTCAGCTACCGCGTGTGTTCTATTCGATGCATGCAGCTTTCTCGCAGCCGAAGCCAGATACCAGTCCGCAGTATGCTGAGAGATGTTTAGGATCTGACTGATCTCCCAACTTGTCTTACCTGCAGCTGCCCACTTCAGGCACTCAAGTTCACGAGGAGTAAGGCGATGGCGAGAACGGGTGGTGTTTGCACCAGCTAGTTCACGCACCTTATTACTCGCATAAATACCAACCAGATGAAGAACACTGATTTCGCGTTCATTCAGTCGCACTTCTGCTCCACCAAAAATCAGCATGCCTTGATAGTTCTGAAGGCCACGCACTGGCACACAAACGCCGTCATACATTCCGTAATCGCGCGCTTCTGACAGGATTTGCTGTGCAGCTGCAGAAAGGTTGCGATCACGGGCAACACTGGACCAAAGGAATGGACGACTAGCGGTGCGCGCTTTCGCGACAATTGGATCGTTTTGTACGTAATCACGGTCGAGATAACGTTGTTGCCATTCAGATCGCCAACCACTCAACATAATTGACCCATCAAATGATGCGCCAGCTTCGGGGATCGCAGCGAGACAAAAACTTGTAAAGCCAAAAGACTGACCAAGTTCAGCAAGACGCTTAGAAACACCATCAGGTGCCTTTTCGTTATTAATAGATTCAACAAATTCTAGTGCAGCAGTCAACGAATTCATTTTATACGCCCCTACATATAATGCCTCCAACAATCTTACCTTACGGAATGTGCGCCTGATTTATAAGGTGAAGCTATTACCCATCATCTAAAGGAGTCTAACTATTTTCACAAGAATAAATAAATGTATTCAATTTTACTTCTCTCCCAATAGAAATATGCCCATAGATATTAGTGATGTTAAATTGCACTATTTTTTATTAGAAAAGCCTCTTTTAAAAATTTCATATCTCAAATTATAAATAGATTTTTATTGGGAAAATACATTGAAAATAGTGCGTTAACACTTGGTTAGTGTTTTCTTACTGATACGGCTTCGCATTTAATTCAATGAAAACATATACTTTTTCACATATGATCGAGATCAGATTTCGCACTTCTATTTGCCCTGCATAGATGCAAAAACCTCAACGATATATCTGAGGGGGACAACGGGGACAACTCCATTCCAGCGCCGCTTTGGGCTCAAAATGCTCCTTATCTTATCGGGCGATTCACATAATCATATGCTGAGAAGAGCTCTCCAGAACGAGACCGTAGTCTCATCTGCAAAGACTTGCGCAACCCTTGATAGAAACGCCCGGATGGTAGTTTCTGGCCCTCGACACCAGCCGCAGCCTCTCACTTGCTTGAATTCTCGCGGTGCAGCGAATGACCGGATTGTCCGCTCTTCAGTTGTAAAAGCGCATCACGCTGAGAGGCCAATTCGGGTCAACGGAGGGCATTCCAGTATGATAGTTTATTACTGAGTATGGAACTTTATTACTCACCGACAAGAGCAGCAAAGCTAGCATCGTCAGGTCGGGTTCACCGAGCGCTTACAGCGAAAACCACTCCAATACTTTAAAACTACTGTCTATGTTGAATTGTAATGACACAACGTATTAGTGTCTTCCCTGCTTACAGGCAGAAGATTAGCGAAGGACAAAATCGATGGATGATCGCTTTCGGCTCTTTGAACGATTGGCTGCACAAAAATGATGACTTCAACCGGGATAATACTTTATTTTCACCCCAGACCTCACACTCTTAAATGGTATCCGCCCAATTGGGGCTGAAGAACTGTGCGACTTTCCATGAACCTGCTGAATAAGCATCGGGGTGCGCTTGAGCGTCTGGCAGAACGGGGCAGATCCCGTTCCCTGCTCAAAGCGCATGGCTGCGATTTCTCTTCCAACGACTACCTTGCGCTGACAACAGCACCGGAATTGCGTTTAGCTGCTGAAAACGCTCTGCAACGAGGCGTTGGTATCGGGGCTGGCGGCTCCCGTCTTCTGCGTGGCAATGCCGCTGAACATGAAGCACTGGAAGGCGAAGCAGCAAAACTATTTGGCGCAGAACGCGCATTATTCTTCGGTGGTGGTTACAACGCCAATCTGGCCATGTTCTCAACACTTCCGCAAAATGGCGATCTGGTTCTGCACGACAGCCTGATCCATGCCAGTGCGCATGATGGCATCAAGCTGGGCTCCGCTCAATCCATGGCCTTCCGTCACAATCAGGTTGACGATGCACAGGCCTGTATCACGCAATGGCGTGCGCAAGGCGGAACAGGCCGTATCTGGCTGGCCTGCGAAAGCCTCTACAGCATGGATGGTGATCAAGCTCCAATCCGGGAGCTGGTAGAACTCGCCGACCGATATGACGCTTTTCTGCTTGTTGATGAAGCCCACGCAACCGGTGTGCTGGGCGAAGGTGGCAGAGGTCTGGCCTCTGAGTTCGAAGGCCGAGAAAACATTATTTCACTCCACACCTGTGGCAAGGCACTTGGTGCGTCCGGCGCCCTTGTCTGTGGCCCGGCGGTGATGATCGACTATCTCATTAACCGCGCCCGCGCGTTCATCTACGCCACAGCACCATCACCATTGGTAGCAGCTATCGTGCGTGCGTCTCTGGAGCTGGTACAGAACCAGCCACAGCGGCGTCAGCAACTGGCGGGCATCGTCACCCATGCAAATGTGGAAATGGAACGTCTTTGCGGCCAAAAAGGCAGTGGAACACATATTTTGCCGTTTCTCATTGGCGACGACAAACGCACCATGCAAGCTGCCAAGGCCCTGCAAGAGCGAGGCTACGACATCCGCGGCATTCGCCCGCCAACAGTACCACGGGGCACTTCCCGGCTACGTATTGCTTTAACCTTGCACGCCAGCAAGAGCGACATATCCAGCATGTTTGAAGTGCTTGCAGAAGAAATGGAACTGGTTCCGTTATGACAAAACCAATCATCGTTACCGGCACTGACACTGGTATCGGAAAAACGCTCTTTTCTGCAGCGCTGACACAGGCTCTTTCCGCCACCTACTGGAAACCTGTCCAGTCCGGTCTGGAGGAAGAGACGGACACGCAAGCCGTGACGCGCCTCACGGGATGCAAGGCTTTGCCAGAAACTTATCGCCTACAAGCGCCGGCATCACCGCATTTTTCTGCTGAAGAAGAAGGCGTCCTGATTGATGTCGACAACCTGACCCTGCCGGAAGTCGATGGTCCTCTGGTGGTTGAGGGGGCAGGTGGCCTCATGGTCCCACTCACCCGTGAAACGCTTTACGTCGACCTCTTCAAGAAATGGCAGGCACCAATTGTTTTGTGTGCCCGCACCGGTCTTGGCACCATCAATCACAGTCTCCTGTCTATAGAGGCGCTGCGCGCACGAGGCTGCAATTTGCTGGGCATCGTATTCATCGGTGATGAAGTGCCAGATTCTGAGCGCACTGTTGCACAATACGCAAACGTGAAAAGCCTTGGCCGCTTGCCGCAACTGCAAGAGATCACCCCAGAAACAATCGGAACAGCGTTTGCAGAAAACTTCTGTCTGGAAGACTTTTACGCGCAAACCGGAGAGCCCACTTAATGTCGAAGAGTTCACCGATCTGGCACCCGTTCACGCAGCACGCAGTGCAGCAGGAAATGATCAGGATTACTGGCGGCTCAGGCGCCTACCTGACAAAAGCAGATGACGAACAGCTGTTGGATGCCATCGCCTCCTGGTGGGTCGTTACCCATGGGCATTGCCACCCGCACGTAATTGGCGCTCTCAAAGAGCAAGCCGAAAAGCTGGATCAAGTGATCTTCGCTGGCCACACACACGAACCGGCTGAACAGCTGGCACGTCAGCTGCTCAGCTGCACGCCTGATGGGCTGGACTATGTGTTCTTTTCCGACAGCGGCTCCACAAGCGTGGAAGTGGCTTTGAAAATGGCGCTCGGCTATTGGCATCATCTGGGGGAAAAACGTCAGCGTATCGTCGTTATGGAAAACAGTTACCACGGCGATACGATTGGCACGATGTCTGTTGGCGAGCGCGGTGTTTTCAATCAACCCTACAATCCACTTCTCTTTGATGTGGCCAGGGTACCTTTTCCATTTGAAAGCAACGCGCAAAATACGTTGGATGAGCTGGAAAAAGTCTGCGCGCAGGGCGATGTGGCAGCCTTCATCATAGAACCGCTTATTCTCGGCGCTGGCGGCATGTTGATGTATTCCGCTGAAATACTGCGTGCTATCTATGAGATCTGCAAGAAGCACCACGTGTTATTTATCGCTGATGAAGTAATGACTGGCTGGGGCCGCACTGGCAAACTATTTGCCTGCGAGCATGCGCAGATCACACCGGACATTGCGTGCTACTCCAAAGGCCTGACAGGCGGATCGTTGCCACTTGCTGTTACAATGTGTTCTGCCGCGATTTACGACGAGCATTATTCATCAGACAGAAGCAAGACCTTCTTCCACTCAAGCTCCTACACCGCAAACCCAATTGCCTGCGCAGCCGCAGTTGCAAATCTGGAAATCTGGGAGAACGAGCCAGTCTATGACCGCATCGAAGAGCTCATAAAAATGCAAGCAGCAGGCCTGGCGCGGTTCGAAAACGATGACCGGTTCACCAACATTCGCCAGACCGGCACCATCGCCGCTATGGACATCAACGTTAAGGATCACGGTTACCTATCCGACATTGGGCCACGCCTTTATGCGTTCTTTCAAAAGAAGAACATATTGCTGCGCCCACTTGGAAATACACTCTATTCTATGCCGCCCTACTGCGTAACGCAGGGTGACATTAACCAAATCTACGACGCCATTGCCGAGGCAGCTGATGAACTCCTTTAATGATCGCGGTGGAGTGATTGGCTTCGGGCATTATGCACCGGAAAGACGCGTGCCAAATGCTGAAATCGAGCAAGACCTGGAACTTGGAGAAGGCTGGATCGAGCGCCGTACTGGAATTCGCGCCCGCCGGTATGCGGCACCTGATCAGGCTCTTACGGATATCGCTCTGCCAGCCGCGCAGATGGCCATTGAAAATGCCGGTATTGATCCAACAAAGATCGGCGTGACCTTGCTGGCAACCAGCACGCCAGACCATCTTTTACCACCTTCAGCTCCGCTGCTGGTTCATAAGCTTGGCCTGCCAAACTCCGGCGGTATCGACATGGCAGGCGCCTGCGCGGGTTTCCTCTACGCACTTGCCATGGCTGACGCCTATGCCAAAGCGCAGGGCACGGCCGTCCTTGTGGTCGCTGCCAATATTCTAAGCCGCCGCATAAACCCCATGGAACGCGCCAGCCGCGTGCTTTTTGCCGATGCAGCAGGCGCTGTCGTAGTTACGCCGCCTACGCATGGTGGGCAGGGTATCCTTGCAGCGGATCTTGCCTCTGATGGCACCTATTACGACCTCATCAAGACCTCTGGCGGCGGCAGCAGCAATCCATATCGCCCCGATATGGACCCGAGCGAATATCTGATGAGCCTGAAAGGCGGTCAGACAGTGTTCGCCAAAGCGGTGACCACCCTCACAGACTCTGCCATGAAGGTTCTGGATAAAGCCGGGCTTAAACCAAGCGATGTTGACCACTGGATACCACATCAGGCCAACTCACGGATCATAAACGCTGTCGGAACTAATCTTGGGTTAAACTCAGACAAGACACTGATGACACTGGGGGAATACGGCAACAGCTCAGCAGCGACTATCCCGTTTAGCCTGTCCAAATGCCGTGAACAACGCAGCTATAAGACAGGCGACAAGTTGTTACTGTCTGCCATTGGAGCCGGGTTCGTCAGTGGAACTGTATTGGTGGGTATATAGAAAAACCAGTGCTGTCACGTTAACCAGAGTTTGATCGCAAAAGCCTCCCTCCAGGCACAAGTCAGGCGTTGATCATTGCCGCTTGCTTCCACTTAGCAAAATCGTTGAGACGGTGACTTCCCGCGCACTTCTTTTTCGATCTCATAGTGTTTTGCGATGCGCTGGATGGCCTCACCAGCCACGCTTGATCCTTGCGAGGCGTGGATATCCACGAATTTGCGCCTGATATGTGCAACGCAAGCCATTTCCGAGGCCTTGTCTTGTGCGAACAGCCCGTTAAAACGGTGTTATCAAGTTAACTTTGGCTCCAGCTCCGATTGGTAGTTGGGCAACATGACTTGTGCTCCGATCAGTTACAAACGCCATCGTTTTCCACCC
>NZ_FOFM01000043.1 GCF_900110875.1 Pseudovibrio axinellae
CAGCTGTTTTAAGTCCTGAGGCTGACCGGAATCCGTCATCGCGAGATAAACATATTCTTGCGATCAAAGACAAAGGGCGCCTCGGCTGGCAAAAAACAAACAGGCTACAATCAGCGCTCCCGAATTGAAACCCAGATGGGACGCTGGAAGCAAGTCATCGGCAACAAACTGAAGGCACGCACCTTTAACAATCAGAGGACCGAAACAAAGATTGGCGTTCGCATACTCAACACAATAACCGAACTCGGCAGGCCCGCGTTCGAAGCAATCTCATGACCTGAATTGACGGGTTTGGGAGTGTTGTAAGCTATTCACGACCCCTGCAACAAGGCCCAGGTGAAGTAAACCCAAACTTTGGAAGACCTGGCGGAGGAGTTCAATTTCAATTGTTAGATCGAGTAGAAACAGGGTGGTCGAATGTTACACCAATCAACTGACTTCAGCGAATGCATTAAGGCTGCTATTCCTGCTGAAACGCTAGAAATTCCTCTTGGGTCATTGGAGCTTTATTTATCAAAAGCAGCTGACTACCTTCTAGAGAAGGGGTATCTGAACTTCATAATTCGAGATCGCCACGAAAACCTTCTTGGGTGTCGAATTTCAGAGTTCCAAAATGAGAAAGCTACTACTGCAAATCAGGAGAATTTAGTGAAGTCGAACGCAAGCTGTATAATGCATATGTGGCTGGTCGATAATCAAATCTTCGCCCAACATTGGGACGGTTTCATCTCTCAATTTGATATTGGTTCTTTCATCTTAACAGAGCAAAAGTTCGTGAAATGATTGTACTGTATATTTAAGGGGTCTTGTTGCATGGGTCGTGAATGGCCTTGTTGCAGGGGTCGCTCAATGGCCAAATCAGAATACTTGCGTTGCCCTCCGCGAGTGGTCCGGCGCTGCGCTGACCACTCCTTCCCAATCTCACGGTTGACCCAGATCGTCAAATCACCACGATTACGAAGACTTTCGTTATAGGCCCGCCAGTTCGTGACACGATATTTCTTCTAGTCAAATTTGTGACGACGGCTGGCGTTGAATTTGTGGGGCATCGGATAGCTTTATGAAGACGAACAAGCCTTCTAATTACAGACACTGAGCGACCCCTGCAACAAGGCCATGCAGGTATAAGAATTTTCATCCCGGTCTCCATCGGATTTCACTATCAAAACATGGCCATTTCCTCGTATTTTATTAAATAAATCAATTAATTGACTTTTTTTAATAAAACCGTTTTGCTTTATTTCTGCAATAAGCATGTGACAATCTCATTTGAGCGCATTTACAAATAATAGCACTGATTGGAGACGCGATATCTGTCAGCCTCGCAATCCAAAAATCACATTGTAGGGTAGATCCCAACAAAGGTACCAACCGCGACATGGATAGTATGAATCTTCCTTTGTTCAAAAGTACTTATTTCGAAACGGCACCTGCTGGTTTTGTAGGGTTCTCAGGCTGCCAGTTTCACTGGCAGAATCCCGATAGTGTCCTTGAGCTTTTCCTCTGAGAAATCATACTCACCAAGCATGTTGATGTGTGCCCACGAAATTGGGGAATGGGCGGCGATAGTGCGCAGCAGTGTCTGTCTGGTTTGTTGGTCTTTACAATTGTTGACCTGACGGGTGAGATAGAGATAGTTCCAGCAAATAATGCTGTTTTTAATCAGACGATTGCACGCCTCTGCGATTTCCTGTTCTTCTTTTTCTGCCTGAGTAAACTCACGAGGGTTACCGACAGCGATGGCACGCGTGAATCGGTTTGCCAGTTCGACCTTATTAAGCTGTTTTTCGATGGCCTGCCGTAGTCCGAGATCTTTAATATAGCGCAGGATAAACAATGACTTGATGACTTGATGACTTGGCCGAAGGCTTTGAGGGTCTGATAAAGGGCGTGCTGGCGCGAGTAGGAGTTGAGCCTGCGGAAGATGTCTGAGGCGGTGTTTTCTTTCAGCTTAATGGTGGCAACCAGACGCAGCAGGTCGTCCCAGTTGTCCTGGATCAAAGCATCATTGACGTAATTGCTTGGCTTGATCCGCCAGCCTTCGCGCAGCTTGCGGTCATGACCCCGAAACAGGTAGATCCGCTGCTTATGCAGCTTCTTGATGCGGGGTGCGAAGGAAAACCCGAGAAGGTGTGTAAGTGCGAAAATGCTCTCGCTGTAGCCGTGACTGTCGGTTGAATGGATGTCGCTTTTAACCACATCATTATGCATAAGACCATCAATGACATAAGCGCTTTCACGATCGGCAGCGCTGATCATCAGTGAGTGCCAGAGTAAATTGCGCTCATCGCCAAAGGTATAGGCACTTACCCCCTGACTTTGGCCAAAATATTTGAAGGATCGTGCCGCATGAAGCGATTCACCTCGCACCTCAAACTTCTGTCCGTCACTGGCTGTGTGCAGCAGCTCCGCATCGCGGCGATAGAGGTTGGGCAGTTCCATCTCATTCATGGCTTTGAGCACCAGATCATTTGCAGCGCGAATGTTTTCAAGCGAGAAGCGCCAGTTAACTGCATGTTCCAGTTCGCTTTCGGTGATGTTGGCTGAAATCCGAGCCATCTTGCGCACACCAATGCTGCATCCCAGCCCCATAATCCCCGCTAGTAAGGCCCAACTGGACCGAGAGTGCACATTTGGGCGTTACGAAGAACAACAAGGGAACATTGAATCTCATTCACCCAAGTTTGGTGATTTTGAACTGGTAAGATGCGGACGAATTGGACCTTCGTTGCACTGCGTGAACTGAGGTAAGAGAGAGGCCGTTGCCTGCAAGCAGGGTCATAACCGGACATTCGAGCGTTTCCCGCATGAGTTGTTGGTGTTGTGTAGAGGATCCTCTGAGCACCTTGTTGGCTTACTCTTTCACTAGTCGACTTGGCCGCTTGAGTGGGTCTCATAGAGCCCATTTTGACTGATGCTGCTATGCAGCAAACCGTTGGGTTCTTCTCTCTTTACAATTGGCCGCCCCTATGGCTGACTTAAACCAACCTAGAAAGGATGCTTTATGGATTTTCAGATCTGGTTGGCGTTTGTTGCAACCTCAATCGCTCTTTTACTCATTCCCGGACCGACGGTTTTGCTCGTTCTTAGTTATGCGATCAGCCATGGAAAACGGGTAGCTATTGCGACGGTCGGGGGCGTAGCTCTAGGCGATTTCATCGCAATGTCTGCATCGTTGGCGGGACTGGGGGCCTTAGTTCTGGCTTCTGCGACGCTGTTCACTGTTCTGAAGTGGGCCGGAGCCGCTTATCTCGTCTATCTGGGCATCAAGCTTTTCCGTAGCGCATCAACGGCTTCGCTTGGCGATCTAGAAAAGGTTACAGAGACCAGCGCGTCCAGTGTCTTTGGTCACGCGACGGCAGTGACCGCGCTGAATCCGAAGTCCATCGTCTTCTTCATTGCTTTCGTGCCGCAATTCGTTGTGGTGGACAGCCCACTCCTGCCTCAGTTCGCAATTCTGGTCGTAACCTTCGTAGGCTTGGCCGCGATCAATGCTCTCGCATATGCACTCTTGGCAGATAGGCTACGCGCTAAAATTGCGAAGCCGTTAGTTTTGTCTTGGTTCTCTCGTCTTGGCGGTAGTACACTGATTGCGATGGGTGTTGCGACGGCCGCGTTCAAGCGGGCGCAGTAGGCATCACCAAAGGTCGGCTTTGTCCGCTAATTGCCAGTGGCTAAGAACGGCAAAATCCCTGTGCGGGCTCAAGCGCGGAAGGTACTGAGAGCCATTACCCGCCATTCGCTGCACTGCGAGGACTCAGATCAATGAGAGGCTACGGCTGGCGTCGAGGGCCATGAGCTGACCTTCGGGCGTTTCCATTATGGGTTGAGGTAACATCAGGTCCGCGATGCAGCAGGGCTTTGTGGGTAAACTCTTCTCAACTCGATACCCTGGCAGCCACTGAACGTACTGAGCCCGGAGCAGACCCTCCTGGAGAAGGCGGTGGAGACATTCGGTGGCCAAATAAAACTAGCTTTTAGCCATATCTAAGGAGCCATGAGAATTTCAGATAGGCGAGTTCCTAATTCGCCGTCCTGGCCCCCAACTAATTATCTCGCGTTGGCAGGTGAAGTTTGAGGATGACCCACGGGAGCACGTCTTGGTCTGACAACTTCGCCAGTTTCGACGCGCTTCTTCAGAAGCATCACTGCACCAGAACCAACTCGCTTCTTCAAAACGCGTGCCAAAACCAAGAAGTTTAAAAGCCGTCCAAGCAGTCCGAATTTCACTTTGTAGCGTAGCTCGACTGTCACCAGCGAAGTGGACGGACTAGTTTCCACAACAGTCCATTTATTAAGAAGACCTTTCATCGGCCCAAATCCAGATACGCGATAACTGAGGCTTTCCCCTTCTTGCCAATCGATCACAGTTTCGCTTATATTTCCGGCCTTCCCAATGTCGCAACGGCGCTCGATTCCAACGCCCCGTTCGACTGTTCCCTCGATGTGCGAACTTTCGACGAACGGCACCCATGTATCGACGGCTGAGAAGTCGGCTAGAACTTCCCAAACCTCGGCGGCAGAGCCATTAATTTCAGTCTCGGTACTGACAGCGTGAGGGTAAGTTGTTTCAGATGAGTTGGTCATTGTCTCTCCATTATGAACCGATCGGTCCTTTTGTTGGTAAATAAAAAGTTTTCAGTTCAGCCTTTTGATGATTTCTTCGACCACTGGTTCAAGGACATCCGATCCACTTGTATTGAAACGGGCGAGGGCAAAACGTTCTAGAGCGTCATTTTTGGGCGCTTGGACCGGATCGATTTTCTTTAACATGTGCCCTTTTCCAGGCATCATGGCATATTGCTAGATACCATGAATGATATGACATTTCGCTTCAAAAGCAATGTAATCGCCGCAAGCTGAATGGCCAATAAGGTCATCACAATCACCTCTGGATCTGCTGGCAGCGCAATCGGCGACACGAACGGATCAACCTGGGCCATGAATGCCCCACCAACGAGATCCACAGCACCAACCACATGCCATGCCAAAACAGCACCCCAGACATAAACACCCCTATATTGCCGGAATAGATATAACACGATCAATGCTGAAAGCCCCAAAAAGGCATCAACCCCCCAGGGAATAAGCCAGCTTATTGGCGTCCCAACTTCCCCAAGGTTTTGCATGAAATAAAGCGCCGATGCACGACCAACCATGACCGCAATGGCAATTGCAATCCAACGCATTACAGCAGGACGCGGAGAGGCTGCTGTTCTTCTCCAATAGATCAGCTCATTCTGCAATGGTTGCTTCGATGTAGTTTTCATTGTTCATCTCCATTTAGGACCGAACGGTCCATTTTCAGTAAAATAAAAGGCACTCAATCCAACAGCTTGAGAACCTCTTCAACGGCGGGCCGCAAGTCACTTTGGTCAACATTGAGGCGCGACATCGCCTTTAGGCCGTGAATACTCATGACAAGCATTCTGGCCAGGCTGGCATGGTCTTTTTCCGGAGATATTTCACCGGATTCTTGAGCATTTCGGATGGCCCCTTCAAACATTTCGAGCGATAATCTCAACCGATTGTTGACATAAGCGCTTACCTCTTCGTCACGTTTGCCCAGCTCTACTGTCGAATTTACAAGCAAACACCCTCTTGGATCATCCGGAAATCGGTCTGGATTGCTTAGTGCTCGAAGCATGGCGACAATGAATGACTTCCCAGGTTTCTGCCCGTCCAGTGATGCACGCTCGCGTCCCCCCGCGAAAGCGCAGTACCGAACGAGACTTCGCATGAACAGTTCCTTTTTTGACCCAAAGGTCTGGTATAAACTGCTTTTTGACAGGCCCATCGCCTCCATCAAATCTTTGGTGGAAGTCGCCTCAAACCCTTTTGTCCAAAATACATGGATCGCCGCGTCCAAGGCTTCGTCGGGGTCAAATTCCATTGGTCTACCGAGTGTCATGGAGGTTATTTAGGACCGAACAGTCCGTAAGTCAACAATCGGATCCCAAGAATGGAGAACAAAACACTCAGCCTCTTATTCTAGTCGCTCCATTGTGGTTGGTTCCACATGTTAACCAATGGTAGCTTTGTCCGCATAGGCGTTTGTTCTGGTCTCAACAAACAGATGATTTTTGAATCAACAGTATGTTCTAGGAGATCGACTTGAGGTTGTAACCGC
>NZ_FOFM01000044.1 GCF_900110875.1 Pseudovibrio axinellae
TGTCTCGCAGGTTCATCGTCGCAAACCGAAAGGTAAGCCTATGCCCACCAATGTGCGCCGTGGCAATAACACCAAATCAAAACGTAGAGCACCGGTGGAGCATGTCTTTGCCTGCCAGAAACAGGTGATGGGGTTGTGCGTCCGCTCTGTAGGGCAGGCACGGGCTACCACAAAAATCGGCCTCGCCAACCTAGTCTACAACATGCATCGGATGGTCCAACTGCAACGCATGCCCGTTACGTAGCCAACGAGGCTAAGGCAAGACCTCAAGAGCGGTAAAATCACCCCATCTTCGATGGTCACAAACAACCGCCACGCCTGTTTCCAACTCCAAGCGCTTCAAAAATAAGGTTATTCGAGGTCCTCAGCTGACAATCCTCCTTGCAGTATCCTTCATCAGTTGAAGTCAAAAGCCAGACCTCCTTGCCTTAGGTCGTCCAACGATTTGCCGGCGCAGCTGGGTATTCGGGTGTCTAGTGTTCCATTGTCGTTTACCGAGAGCTGTACGGCGTTGTTGCCCAGTGGTTTGTAGAACGGGATGTCATCTTCAGTACCATCGATGTAGAACACCACATGACCGGCCTCTCGGTTTACAGTGCTCTCTAATGGACAGATTACAACATCAGGCGCATCGCCGAATATACCTGCCGTTGCACTGATCGAAATAAAAAGCGCACTAACAAAAATTGCAGAACCACGTAGTGTCACAGGCATTAATCTCTCCGATCGCTTCAAACCGAGAATTACTCATTGAACTATGCTGCCAATTGCTCTTCTAAGTGCTAAGTAATCAAGGAATTCTCAGCTTTGATTAACAATCAACTAATGAACCGAAAATAAAATCAATAGCATATACTTGCCAAATTTTTATGTTGTTTCAAAATGTAGATTACGTTGCTTTCCGAAGCACTATATGATCGGCATTATAGACACCCATTAACTTGCATGATTTAATCCAGTTCACGCTCCGCCCAAAAAACAACAGCTGTCTTCTTAAGGCAGTAAAAACAAGAATAAACAATGGTGTTAGAGCACCGTGATAAGGCACAGATAGCAAGCCAAAACGATTGTGTTCAGCAACCATCGAAGACTGGTGTTCGCCGATGCTAAGACTTCACTCCTATATTGTTTCCGCAGGTGTACTTCTACTGGGCCTTGCCTCGTGCGGCGAGGCCCCTCATACGAGCGCGCCTGAGGTTGTTCGGCCTGTCAAAACCTTTGAAGTCCTGACACCGGAATCTGGCGGAAAACGCTCTTTCCCTGCACGCATAGAATCTCAAAGACGTGCTGAGGTATCGTTTCGCGTTCCCGGTACGATTGTTGAACTTCCGGTTAAGGAAGGAGAAGCGATTGAGAAAGGGGAGACTATCGCGCAGCTGGACTCCACTGATTTTGAGTTGGTTGTGCAGGAACGAGAAGCGGAACTTTTTCGGGCGGACCGAGATTTTGAACGCATCAAACCTCTGGCAGAAAGGGGATTTTCTACGGTCAGAGAAAAGGATCGCAGGGAATACAATCTGAAGAGTGCAAAGGCGTCGCTGGATATGGCCAAACAGGATTTGGCTTACACCACTTTGAAAGCCCCCTTTGACGGACGTATAGCCAAACGGCTGGTCGAGAATTATGAGGAGGTTCAGGCGAAAGAGGTCATTATCGAACTTAGAGACCTTAAAGCGCTTGAAGTGAAATTCGATGTTCCCGAGCAGATCATGCTTCTGGTTCGTGAGGCCTCCGAAGAGCTTAAAGAAACGCGCATCGAACCGGATGTAATCGTATTTTTTGATGCGGCCCCAAACAACCGATATGCGCTGGAATTCAAGGAAGTTGCAGCCACTGCGGACCCTGCAACGCGTACTTTTGAAGCAACCTACATCATGCCTACACCAGACGACATCAACGTTTTACCCGGCATGACAGCAAACGTTGTCATCGACCTCACAAAATACATCAGGGCCGCCAATGTTACCTTCATTCCCTCCGAAGCAGTGATGTCTACAAATGACCTTGAGCCGCATGTCTGGATTGTCAACGCTGAGAGTCGGGCATTGGAAAAACGCCACATCAAGGTTGGTGATCTTCGCGGCAACCAGATCGCTGTGACGGATGGACTTGAGCCAGGAGACCGCATTGTGACCGCGGGCGTTCCGTTTTTGGTTGAGGGGATGAAGGTCAGTTTAATGAGCACGCAAGAGCAGGCTGAGGAGCGACCGGAGGACGTGAGCATTCGTAAGTCAGCGGAAGAAAAAGCGCAGTCCTCGCAAACACCGGCAGCTGGTGGTGAAGACGAGAAGCCAGAATAAACAAGGCCAAGGATACTCCTATGGATATTGGCGGTTACTCGGTAAAAAACAGAGTTGTTTCCTGGCTCCTCATCATTGTGCTGGTCGGTGGTGGCATTCTTGGCTTTGATGAGATGGGGAAGCTGGAAGACCCCAATTTTACGATTAAAGAAGCGAAGATAATTACGACTTATCCGGGAGCGACGGCGCAGCAAACACAAGAAGAAGTCACCTACCACATCGAAGATGCGGTCCAGAAACTCCCTCAGCTCAAACGCATAAAGATGTCGATCTCCCGGCCCGGATATTCCGATATCCAGATCCAGTTTAAAGATGAATACACGACTGAGCAATTTCCCAACATTTACGATGAACTGCGCCGGAAGATTGCAGATGTACGGCACAAGCTTCCTCCCGGTGTTGGAGAGCCGGTAATCGTGGATGACTTTGCAGATGTCTACGGCATCTATCTTGCTATTTCTGGCATGGGGTATACCTACCGCGATCTGAAGGATGTGGCTGAAACTCTTCAACGCCAACTCGTTCTTGTTCCCGGTGTGCGAAAGATCGTTATTGGCGGTGCGCAGCAGGAGGTCGTCTATATCGAGATCTCACGCGCTCGTCTTGGCGAACTCGGCCTTTCTGCTGAGCGTATCTCGGAGTTGCTTTCCTCGCAGAATATTGTTGCAGATGCAGGCAGCGTTCGAGTTGGTGATGAATACATTCGTATTTCGCCAACGGGAGAGTTTAACTCTGTTGCAGAGATCAGCGGCTTGCTCATCAGCTCGGAGGATGAAGGAGCCGATAAAAAGGCTGTCTACTTAGGCGACATAGCAACCATTACTCGTGCCTATGAAGAACAACCTTCAAAGATGGTCTATTTCAACGGACTGCCCTCGCTGACCCTTGGCATTTCGATGTTGCCCGGTCAGAACGTAGTCAACACCGGAAAGGCGATCAACGAAAAATTTGAAGAGCTTGTCGATACGATACCAATCGGTATCGAAGGCCATATCATCTACAACCAGCCAGAAGCGGTGGATCAATCCGTCAGCGGATTCATCGTCAATGTGGGTGAAGCGATTGTCATCGTCATTGTTGTTCTTTTGCTTTTTATGGGGCTCAGAACCGGTCTCATAATCGGCGCAGTGCTGCTGATCACCGTGGCCGGAACGCTGTGGTTCATGCAGCTGTTTAATATTGAGCTACAGCGGGTCTCGTTGGGAGCTCTGGTCATTGCTTTGGGTATGCTTGTCGATAATGCAATCGTGATTGCAGAGGGTATGCTCATTCGTATCAAAGCAGGTATGAAGGCGGCAAAAGCTGCAAGCGAAGTGGTTTCCAGCAATGCAATGGCTCTTCTGGGTGGGACGGTAATCGGCATCCTTGCATTTTCCGCCATCGGGCTTTCTCAAACCAGCACAGGGGAGTTTGCACGTTCGTTATTCTACGTCATTCTTATATCACTTTCCCTAAGCTGGATAACTGCAGTCAGCACCACACCGTTGCTGTGCGCGCTCTTTCTAAGGCCAGATAAAAAGACGGAGGAAAGCGAAGAAAAAGACCCTTATGCCGGCAGGGTTTACATGAGTTATAGAAGCGCGCTGGAAACCGCCATTCGGTTCCGCTGGGTTACGGTCTCAGCAGCTTTCAGTTTGTTTTTGGCTGCATTGGTCGGGTTTGGTTACGTGCCACAGGCGTTCTTTCCCAACTCCAATACGCCGATGTTTTTCGTTGATATCTGGGAGGTTGAGGGAACCGACATTCGTAAAACCCGCGACGATACCCTCAAAGTCGCGGAGTTTGTGCGCAACCAGGCGGGGGTAACGCAAACCACCTCCTTGATTGGCGGCGGTGATGCGCGGTTCTCTTTGGTTTATGAGCCGAAGGAAAACAGTCCGGCCTACGCCCAGATCATCGTTCAAACAGAGACCCGCGATCAGATACCGGATGTCTGGGCCGCCACTCAAGAGTTCATGTTTGAGGAAATGCCGCAGCTCGACCCAATTATCAAACCGCTGCGTATTGGGCCCGGCCGAGATGGAAAAATCGAGGCGCGCTTCCACGGAACAGACCCTGTTCTTCTGCGAAATCTGGCAGGAGAAGCCATGCGCATCATGAGGGCTGATGAAGATTCCAAGGATGTGCGAACAGACTGGCGTCAACCGCAAAAGCTCATCAAACCCATATTCAACGAACAAGTCGCCCGCCAGTTAGGTATCAACCGGCAGGATTTATCAGTGGCATTAGCGCAGGCCTTTGAGGGGAGCCAGGTCGGGATTTACAGAGACGGGACGCGCCTCCTTCCTATCGTCGTTCGCCCACCAGAGGCGGAGAGAAAAGACGTTTCCCATATTCGTGATGTTGAAGTCTGGAGCCCGGTCTTACAAAGATCCGTCCCAGTGCAACAGGTGGTGAACCGCTTTGATACGGTTTGGGAAGAGACTGTTATTCGGGGCCGAAACCGAATGCAAACCATAATCGCTTCAGCCAATCCGAAAGGGGAGTTGGCGACGCCGCTGTTCAACCGCATAAAAGGGGACGTCGAAGCAATTGAATTACCTCCCGGTTATTCGTTCAGCTGGGGCGGGGAATATGAAGATTCAGCTGAGGCGCAGGCGGGTATCTATGGTGCTCTGCCAGCTGGTTTTGCTCTGATGATTGTCACCTCTATCCTGCTGTTTGGTTCCGTACGTCAACCACTCATCATCTGGCTGACGGTCCCTTTGGCCATCATCGGCATAACGGCTGGCTTACTCGCTATGAACGGCAGTTTTGACTTCATGTCACTCCTCGGCGCTTTGAGCCTGATAGGCTTATTGATCAAGAATGCCATTGTGCTTATTGAAGAAATAGATCAGCAGGCAGAAACAAAAGACCTTTACCTTGCTATTGTGGATTCCTGCGTTAGCAGAATGCGGCCTGTCGCTATGGCCGCTGCCACTACGGTTCTTGGCCTTATTCCGCTCTTGCAGGATGCCTTCTTTGTCAACATGGCCATGACCATCATGGGCGGCCTGAGCTTCGCAACGGTGCTCACCTTGATCGTGGTCCCAGTACTTTACGCAATCCTGTTTAACGTCAAAAACCCCGGACAAGAAAAGACTCAGCTTTCCGGTGCAAGCATATAAGAGCATTCACAAGCGGGCGTTGTCACGGCAACTTTGGCACCAGTTCAATGTGTTAAAGATTGGCCTTTGCAGACATCCAGGCAGACCCAGGGCAGCCCCATACAGGGCAAGGTTTGCCTGATTGTCTCCTTCAGTCACACAGCCCCATACTGCAGCCGCTAAGCTCTGTGTTGCAACTAATGTCAGCAAAGGCTTTTCGGTGAATCTTTAATACTCAAAAACCTGCTGTTGGCAGCATGTGGGCTGCGGCGGGTATGCAACTATATTTTGGGGGTAAGTATCTCGTGTTGGCCGATTTTCGCTATTTTACCTAGTTGTAGTGACCTGAGACCCAAGTTTCCTCCAGTTTTTGTGAGGATCCATTGTTTGTATTCAAGCCTTATGCGGCTATCATTTCCAGCCCTATCTGCCCGG
>NZ_FOFM01000046.1:2351-5685 GCF_900110875.1 Pseudovibrio axinellae
GTGGGGCCTTAGCTCAGCTGGGAGAGCGCCTGATTTGCATTCAGGAGGTCAGGAGTTCGATCCTCCTAGGCTCCACCAACGCCTTTTTGAAAGAAAAGTCGGTTACAATTTTGATCTACTAAAGAGAGTATTCGTTTTGCGAGCTTTGTTCTAAGGCTTGCTTGTTCTGTGACATTTTGAAGAGAAGACATAATTGGCCGCATCTGGCGCCAGTTCCTTAGGGGATTGCCGGATGTGTCAGCTAGCCAGTTACCAATGCCCGCCAGGGTATTGATCGGGGGCGCTTGACCGCTGCCCCGCCATTTATGTCTCATGAACTGGTCTAGACATACATTTTGTATGTCTTTGATACATTAATTTGTATCTGCAGCATGATGATTGAGCGTTTGACGTTTGATTGTTGTGTAGCAACCAAAAAAGCATCTGACATATGTTGGATGCGCCAAGTTGAAATCAAGCTTTGCTTTTGTTGGTTCGTAAATGGATGTTTTTAACAAAGCATCTTTTATGATTATAGCTAATGAGAGTGATCAAGTGTCTTAAGGGCATTTGGTGGATGCCTTGGCGACTAGAGGCGATGAAAGACGTGATACGCTGCGATAAGCGTCGGTTAGCTGCGAATAAGCTTTGATCCGACGATTTCTGAATGGGGCAACCCACACCGTAAGGTGTACCCGCAAGGGGGCAAACCCGGGGAACTGAAACATCTAAGTACCCGGAGGAAAGGACATCAACCGAGACTCCGTTAGTAGTGGCGAGCGAACGCGGACCAGGCCAGTGGCTATAAATTAAGAACCGGAACAAGCTGGGAAGCTTGACCTTAGTGGGTGATAGTCCCGTACGGGTAGAAAGATTTATAGTCCTCGAGTAGGGCGGAACACGTGAAATTCTGTCTGAACATGGGGGGACCACCCTCCAAGCCTAAGTACTCCTAGTCGACCGATAGCGCACCAGTACCGTGAGGGAAAGGTGAAAAGTACCCCGACGAGGGGAGTGAAATAGTACCTGAAACCGAATGCCTACAAACAGTTGGAGCCCAAGATTTGTTCTGGGTGACAACGTACCTTTTGTATAATGGGTCAGCGACTTAATTTAATGAGCAAGCTTAAGCCGATAGGTGTAGGCGTAGCGAAAGCGAGTCTGAATAGGGCGACATAGTTCTTTGGATTAGACCCGAAACCGAGTGATCTAGCCATGAGCAGGTTGAAGGTGCAGTAACATGCACTGGAGGACCGAACCCACGAATGTTGAAAAATTCGGGGATGACTTGTGGCTAGGGGTGAAAGGCCAATCAAACTCGGAAATAGCTGGTTCTCCGCGAAATCTATTTAGGTAGAGCGTCCTGTGAATACTCCTGGGGGTAGAGCACTGGATGGGCTATGGGGGCTCACCGCCTTACTGATCCTAACCAAACTCCGAATACCAGGAAGTACTGCAGGGCAGACACACAGTGGGTGCTAACGTCCATTGTGGAGAGGGAAACAACCCTGACCGCCAGTTAAGGTCCCTAAGTTATGGCTAAGTGGGAAAGGATGTAGAGATCCCAAAACAACCAGGATGTTGGCTTAGAAGCAGCCATCATTTAAAGAAAGCGTAACAGCTCACTGGTCTAAATAAGGGTCTCCGCGCCGAAAATGTACCGGGGCTAAAGCCATACACCGAAACTGCGGGCTTGTCTTTGACAAGCGGTAGCGGAGCGTTCTGTAAGCTGATGAAGGTGGACCCGTGAGGGCTGCTGGAAGTATCAGAAGTGCGAATGCTGACATGAGTAACGATAAAGAGGGTGAGAGACCCTCTCGCCGAAAGTCCAAGGGTTCCTGCGCAACGCTAATCGGCGCAGGGTTAGCCGGCCCCTAAGGCGAGGCCGAAAGGCGTAGTCGATGGGAACGGGGTTAATATTCCCCGGCCAGTGGGTAGTGACGGATGCCGTGTATCGTATCTCCTTATTGGATTGGAGATGCGGTGAAGGTGTTCCTGGAAATAGCTCCCACGCTAAGACCGTACCCTAAACCGACACAGGTGGACAGGTAGAGTATACCAAGGCGCTTGAGAGAACTGTGCTGAAGGAACTCGGCAAATTGCTCCCGTAAGTTCGCGAGAAGGGAGCCCAATATGAAGGCAACTTTGTATTGGGGGCACAGAATAGGGGGTTGCGACTGTTTATCAAAAACACAGGGCTCTGCGAAGCCGCAAGGCGACGTATAGGGTCTGACGCCTGCCCGGTGCTGGAAGGTTAAGAGGAGTTGTGCAAGCAGCGAATTGAAGCCCCAGTAAACGGCGGCCGTAACTATAACGGTCCTAAGGTAGCGAAATTCCTTGTCGGGTAAGTTCCGACCTGCACGAATGGCGTAACGACTTCCCCGCTGTCTCCAGCACAGACTCAGTGAAATTGAATTCCCCGTGAAGATGCGGGGTTCCTGCGGTCAGACGGAAAGACCCCGTGCACCTTTACTACAGCTTCACACTGGTATTCGTGATGACATGTGTAGGATAGGTGGTAGACGTTGAAACCCAGGCGCCAGCTTGGGTGGAGTCATCCTTGAAATACCACCCTTGTCCTCATGGATATCTAACCGCGGTACTACAATATCCGGGACCGTGTGTGGCGGGTAGTTTGACTGGGGCGGTCGCCTCCCAAATGGTAACGGAGGCGCGCGAAGGTAGGCTCAGAGCGGTCGGAAATCGCTCGTTGAGTGCAATGGCATAAGCCTGCCTGACTGCGAGAGTGACAACTCGAGCAGAGACGAAAGTCGGTCATAGTGATCCGGTGGTCCCTCGTGGAAGGGCCATCGCTCAACGGATAAAAGGTACGCCGGGGATAACAGGCTGATGATGCCCAAGAGTCCATATCGACGGCATTGTTTGGCACCTCGATGTCGGCTCATCACATCCTGGGGCTGGAGCAGGTCCCAAGGGTTCGGCTGTTCGCCGATTAAAGTGGTACGTGAGCTGGGTTCAGAACGTCGCGAGACAGTTCGGTCCCTATCTGCCGTGGGTGTAGGAATATTGAGAGGATCTGTCCCTAGTACGAGAGGACCGGGATGGACGTACCTCTGGTGGACCTGTTGTGGCGCCAGCCGCATTGCAGGGTAGCTATGTACGGAAGGGATAACCGCTGAAGGCATCTAAGCGGGAAACCCACCTTGAAACGAGTATTCCCTTGAGAGCCGTGGAAGACCACCACGTTGATAGGAGGCATGTGGAAGCACAGTAATGTGCGAAGCTGAGCCTTACTAATAGCTCGATTGATCTTGATCACTCCCATTAAGCTATAATCATAAATGGTAACTCATAAAGTTGCCTAAAACTAAACAACGCAAAGCATCAACTTGGA